>JAUXRX010000039.1 GCA_030681645.1 Archangium sp. | reverse complement strand
GCAGGCTCGTCCGGGAGCCCGTCCTGCGCGCCGTACGTCGGCTCGGGCACCGCGGCCAGCTGCCCCGCGTGCTGCACCGTCGACGCGCAGTGCGTGGCGGGCCAGTACTGCAACGGCTCGGCCTGCGTGCCGAAGAAGGTGCTGGGCGTCGCCTGCGCCGCGCTGAGTGAATGCGTCAGCGCCAACTGCGTGGACGGCGTGTGCTGCAACTCCACCTGCGTGGGCGGCTGCAACGCCTGCAACCTGGCCAGCACCGTGGGCACCTGCACCAACACGCCCGCCGGCTCTTCCGGGAGCCCGTCCTGCACGCCGTACGTCTGCTCGGGCACCGCGGCCAGCTGCCCCGCGAGCTGCACCGTCGACGCTCAGTGCGTGGCGGGCCAGTACTGCAACGGCTCGGCCTGCGTTCCGAAGACGGTGCTGGGCACCAGCTGCACCGGGGCGAACGCCTGCGTGAGCGCCAACTGCGTCGACAGCGTCTGCTGCAACAGCGCCTGCGCCGGGGCCTGCGACACGTGCAACCTCGTGGGCACAGTGGGGACCTGCGTCAACACGCCGGCAGGCTCGGCGGGGAGCCCCGTCTGCGCGCCCTTCGTCTGTGGCGGCACCTCGGCGAGTTGTCCGGGGGGCTGCACCACCGACACCGACTGCGTGGCCGGCCAATACTGCGAGGGCTCGGCCTGCGTGCCGAAGAAGACTCCGGGCGCCACCTGCACCACGGCCAATTCCTGCCTCAGCTCGAGCTGCGTGGACGCGGTGTGCTGCGACACGGCCTGCACCGGCGCGTGCGACGCCTGCGACCTCAGCGGCACCGTGGGCACCTGCACCAACACGCCGGCGGGCGCGGTGGGCAGCCCCGCCTGCGTTCCGTTCGTCTGCTCCGGCGCCGCCTCGTCCTGTCCCGGGAGCTGCACCACCGACGCGCAGTGCGCGGCAGGCCACTATTGCGACGGCGCCACCTGCGTGCCGAAGAAGACGCCGGGCACCACCTGCGTCGCGGCCAACAGCTGCGGCAGCGGCCACTGCGTCGACGCGGTGTGCTGCGACACCGCCTGCGACGGCGCGTGTGACGCCTGCGACGCGACAGGCACCTGCACCCCCTCACCGGCCGGCGCCGCGGGGAGTCCCAACTGTCTGCCCTACGTCTGCTCCGGCGCGTCGTCGGCCTGTCCCGTGGGTTGCACCGCCGACGCGCAGTGCGCCGTGGGCCAGTACTGCGAGGGCTCGAGCTGCCTCCCGAAGAAGACACCAGGGACCGCCTGCACTGCGTCGGGCACCTGCGGCAGCGGCCACTGCGTCGACGCGGTGTGCTGCGACACCGCCTGCGACGGCGCCTGTGACGCCTGCGATCTGGCGGGGGCTCGAGGCACCTGCAGCAACGCCCCCGCGGGTGCGCCGGGCAGCCCGGCCTGCGCCCCGTACGTGTGCGGCGGAGCCGCGGCGACCTGCCCCGTGTCCTGCATGGTGGACGTGCAGTGCGCGGCTGGGACGAACTGCGTCTCGGGCACGTGCACGACGCCGTTGGCCAACGGAGGCGCGTGCACGTCCAACGCGCAGTGCGCCAGCGCCCAGTGCGTCGACGGCTTCTGCTGCAACTCCACCTGCGCGGGGACCTGCGACGTGTGCAACGCCGCCGGCCAGGAAGGCCAGTGCGTCTTCGCGGCCGTCGCCACCCAGGGCACCCCGTCCTGCACGCCCTACATCTGCCCCGGTGACAGCCCGGAATGCCCGGCCGGTTGCGTCGGCGACAGCTCGTGCGCGCCCGGCAACGTCTGTGCTTCGGGACAGTGCGTGGCGACCGAGGCGCCTGACGGAGGCGCCGAGCCTCAGGGCTACACCGGGTGGTCGTGCGGCTGTGGAGCCGGGGCCGGCTCGGCCGGGGCGCCGGCGCTGCTGCTGCTGGCGCTCGCGTTCCGCCCGAGACGCCGCGGAGCTCGCGCATGAGGAGCCTCCTGTGCATGCTCGCGGTCTCTGGTGTGTCGACGGGCTGCTCCACTGATCAGCCTGCCCCCGGCGGGCGGGCGCTGGTGCACTCGATGGGTGGTCAGTTCGGGCCCTCCCGCGTCTTCAGCCAGCCGTGGAGCGCGGCGTTCGAGCGCGACGCCGACGGGACGCTCCTCGCGAGGGGTGCAGACGAGCCCCTCCAGCACCGAGGTCCCCTGCTCGTGGGAGGCCTTCGCGGAGGGGAGCGCCTGGCCACGTCCCTCGCGCCGACGGCGGATGGCGCGCTGCGCGTGGGCGTGCAGCAGACGTGGTTGAAGGAGCGGCTGGTGGGCGCGGCGAGCTCGGTGCGCGCCGAGGTGGTGGATGGACGCGTCGTCTTCGCGAGCGCCAAGCGGGGCGTCGATCGCGTGTACGAGATCTCGGCGCAGCGGGTCGAGGAATACCTGCGCCTCGCCGACGAGCGCGCCGCCGAAGGGCTCGTCTACGAGGTGGAGACGGGGCCTGGCATCGCGGACCTCGTCGTCGATGGCAGCGGCTTCGGGCTGGTGGCGGTCGACGCCGAGGGCACCGCGGTGCTCAAGGCGCCGCAGCCGCGCGGCCTCGATGCCCGGGGCGCACCCGTCGAAGGCCGGCTGGTGGCCACCCGCACCAGCGCCGGCCACTTCACCGTTCGCGTGGCGCTGCCCACGCAGGGGTTGCGGTTCCCGCTGCTGATCGACCCGAGCTGGGTCTCGACCGGGGTGATGGGCGTCGTGCGCGGCTATCACCAGGCGCAGCTGCTCTCGACGGGCAAGGTGTTGGTGGCGGGAGGAGAGGCCGGTGTCCTGGGCATCCTGTCCAGCGCCGAGCTCTACGATCCACTCACCGGAACCTGGAGCGCCACCGGCTCGATGGCGGGCCCGCGCTACTTCACCACCGGCACGTTGCTCCAGAGCGGCAAGGTGCTGCTCGCCGGTGGCCGGGGCACGCTCGCGACCCGGACCCTCGGCACCGAGCTTTACGATCCGGCGACAGGCACCTGGAGCGCGACCGGCCCCCTCTCCGTGGGACGGAACTGGGGGACCGCCACGCTGCTGCTCAGCGGCAAGGTGCTGCTGGTCGGGGGCATCGGCGACACGGGGACGGTCGGCAACGAGCTCTACGATCCCGCGCTGGGCACCTGGAGCGTCACCGGCGCGCTGGCGATCAGCACGTACGATCACTGCGCGACGCTGCTGCCCGACGGCCGGGTGCTGGTGAGCGGTGGAGGCGGCCCCCCCGGCGCCGTCACGCGCACCGAGCTCTACGATCCCCTCGCGGGGACCTTCAGCACGACCGGCCCGATGGCCGGCGCGCGCTATCAACACAGCGCCACGCTGCTGCCCGACGGCAGGGTGCTCGTCGCCGGCGGCTTCACCAACCTCGGCAGCCCCAATTCCCGCGACACGGCCGAGCTCTACGATCCGGTCGCGGGCACGTGGACAGGCACCGGCCCGCTGATCACCCGGCGCTACTCCCAGACCGCGACCCTGCTCCCGGACGGCCGGGTGCTCGCCATCGGAGGGGTCAGCGAGAGCGTCACCCTCGGCAGCACCGAGCTCTACGACTCCACGCTGGGCACCTGGGCCGCCGGCGCCCCCCTGAACGTCCTCCGCAACAACCACACGGCCACTCTGCTCCCCGGCGGCGTGGTGCTGGTGGCCGGAGGCGAGGGGGTGGGTGGCCCGAGCAACACCGCCGAGCGCTCCCTCCAGCTCCAGGGCGAGCCCTGCACGCAGGGCCTCGCCTGCGTCAGTGGCTTCTGCGCCGACGGCGTGTGCTGCAACACCGCCTGCGCCGGCGCCTGCGACGCGTGCGACCTGGCCGGCGCCGTGGGCACCTGCACCACCGCTCCAGCGAGCTCGGCCGGGAACCCGTCGTGCGCGCCCTATCTCTGTTCGGGCAGCGCGGTCGCGTGCCCGTCGAGCTGCACCACGAACGCCCAGTGCGTGGCCGGCCGCTATTGCAGCGGCGCTGCCTGCGTGCCGAAGAAGGTCGTCGGCACGAGCTGCGCGACCGCCACCGAGTGCGTCAGCGGCAACTGCGTCGATGGCGTCTGCTGCGACACGGCCTGCGGCGGCGGCTGCGAGGCCTGCGACCTCGCGGGCACGGCCGGCACCTGCACCGCCACCGCGACGGGGTCAGCGGGGAGCCCGTCCTGCGCGCCGTTCGTCTGCTCCGGCACCCAGGGCACCTGTCCGTCGGGCTGCACCGCCGACGCGCACTGCGTCGCGGGCCAGTACTGCGAGAGCTCGCTGTGCGTGCCGAAGAGACCGCCGGGCGCCAGCTGCGTCACCCCCGGTGCGTGCGCCTCAGGCCACTGCGTCGACGGGGTGTGCTGCGACGCGGCGTGCGCGGGCGCGTGCGACGCGTGCGACCTCGCCGGCACCGTGGGGACCTGCAGCAACGCCCCCGCTGGCGCCGCGGGGGTCCCTCGCTGCGCGCCCTTCGTGTGCGCGGGGGACGGCGCCGCCTGTCCCGGCTCCTGCGTCGTCGATGCGCAGTGCACGAGCGGCGCGAAGTGCGTGTCGGGTGCGTGCGGGGTGGCCACCCCCAACGGGGGCGCCTGCGCTTCGAGCGCGCAGTGCGCCAGCGCCCAGTGCGTCGACGGGTACTGCTGCAACTCGAGCTGCGCGGGCACCTGCGACGCGTGCAATGTGCCGGGCCGCGAAGGGCAGTGCGTCTTCACGCCCATCGCCACCGGGGGCACGCCGTCCTGCACGCCGTACCTCTGCCCCGGAGACAGCGCGACGTGTGCCTCCAGGTGCACCACCGATTCGACCTGCGCTGCGGGCAACGTCTGCCTCGGGGGCGAGTGCGTTGCGGGGCTGAGCGCAGACGCGGGCCCGGCGACGCGCGGGTACGCCGGCTGGGGTTGCGGCTGCGGGTCGGCGCCGTCGGCTGCGCCGGCGTGGGCGCTCATCTTCGGGTTGGTCGTCTTCTCGCGTCGAAAGGAGACGGTCCGTCATGGAACTCGGTGAAGGCGCGCTCCTCGCGGGCAAGTACCGGTTGGTCCGTCGGCTCGGCGCGGGCGGAATGGGGGAGGTCTGGCTGGCGAGCGTCGAAGGCCCGGCGGGGTTCCAGAAGGAAGTGGCGATCAAGATCGCCAGCCCCGCGCTCGCGGAAGACCCGGAGTTCGTCGAGATGTTCCTCGACGAGGCGCGGCTGTCGGCGCAGCTGACGCAGGCGAACATCGCGCAGATCCACGACCTGGGTCACAGCGATGGCGCGTACTTCATCGTGATGGAGCTGGTGCCGGGCAAGGACCTCCGCCAGACCGTCTTCGCCATGCGCAAGAAGCAGCAGCGCCTGCCGGTGGCCGCGGCGTGCTTCATCGTCGCTGAGCTGTGCCAGGCGCTCGACTATGCGCATCGCAAGCGCGGGCCAGACGGGCGCGAGCTGCTCATCGTGCATCGCGACGTCTCGCCGCCGAACTGCCTGCTGTCCTTCGCCGGCGACGTGAAGCTGATCGACTTCGGCATCGCGCGCATCGCCAGCCGCGCCTCGAGCACGAAGCTGGGGATGATCAAGGGAAAGCTGGGCTACATGAGCCCGGAGCAGGCGGGGGGAAAGCCGCTCGATCGCCGCAGCGACGTGTTCGCGCTGGGGGTGGTGCTCTACGAGCTGCTGTCGGGCTCGCGCCTCTTCCAGGGGGACAGCGACATCGAGACGCTCGAGAAGGTCCGCAACCCGAAGATCCCCGAGCTCAACGCGAAGGACTCGCAGATCCCCGCGGCGCTCGAGGTGGTGGTGCGCAAGGCCCTGGCCCGCGAGCGCGACGATCGGCACGACTCGGCCAGCGAGCTCCACGCCGAGCTGCAGCCCTTCCTCGTCACGCGCGGAGTGCCCTTCGGGCGAAGCCGGCTGGCGTCGTTGATGGGTGAGCTCTTCGGGGCCGAGGCGCCCCAGGCCGACCCGGCGCCCTCGAGGACTCCGGCGAAGGCCACCCCGCTGCCCCGGCCCTCGCGGCCCCGGCGGGTCGCCGTGACGGACGTCGAAGTTCACCAGGAGACGGTGGAGCGCGTCGAGCCCGTGAAGAAGCCCGCCTCGCCAGCGCCAGAGAAGACGGGGGGCAAGCGGCTGGGCCTCGCGGTGCTGTTCGCCGTGCTCGGGGTGGGCGGCCTCGCGGCGGCCGTGTTCGCCTCGCGCGCTCCTGCGCAGGCTGACGCTGAGGCTCCGCCGATCGCCGCGGCCCCGGTGATCGAGGCCCCCGCGGCGCCGGCCGCAGTGGCGCCTCCTGTCGCAGTGGCGCCTCCTGTCGCAGTGGCCCCTCCGGTCGCAGTGGTCCCCCCGGTCGCGGTGGTCGTCCCTCCGGTCGCGGTGGCAGCGGCCGGTCCGGTCGTCGTGTCGCCGGTGCCGGTCGCCGAGGTCGCCGCGCCCGTCGCGATCGCCGCGGCGCTGCCCGCGAAGAAGGCACCGCTCAAGCCCGTCGAGCGCGTGGTGAAGCCGGCCGCGCCCGTCAGCGATGACTGGGGTGAGCTCACCATTCAGTCCAACGAGACCGCCGAGGTGATGCTCGACGGGAAACGAATCGGCAGCGCGCCGATGGTCAGGCACCGGGTGCGCGCGGGTGAGCACTCGCTGCGCATCGACTGTCTCCTCGCCGACGGCCGCCACGAGGGCACCACCCGCACCGTGGAGATCTTCGCCTATTCCGAGGTCACGGTGACCAACAGCTGCAAGGTCACCAGGACGATCACGCGCTGAGCGTCCAGAAACAGACCTCGATTGCCTGCATGCAGCTCGAGCGGGCGGGAACGCCCATCCCCACCCAGGGGCGCTGAGCCCGCGCCGGGCTCGGCTCACCAGCCGGGCGGAGGGACCACGCGCGGCATCGGGCGCTGCGAGTGGTAGAGCGAGTGATTGCGCAGCGCGACGAAGGCGATGCCCTGCGCGAGCATCGCCGGCACCAGCAGATCGTAGGTACCGGCCAGCTCGCAGACCATCACCAACGCGGCCAGGGGTACGTGGGCGATGCCCCCGTAGAACGCGCCCATGCCGACCAGCACGAAGGCCCCCGCGTCGATGCGGGGATCCTGGAAGATCAGCTGCGCCGCGCGGCCGAACGCGCCGCCGATCAGCCCGCCCATCGCCATCGCCGGCGCGAAGTCACCGGCGCTGCCGCCGCTCCCGATGGTCAACGAGGTCGCGAACGCCTTCACCACCATCATGCCAGCGAAGAAGGCGACCGCCGTCCAGGTGCGGCCCAGCCCGGGCGCATCGGTGATGGCCACCTGCACCAGGCCATACCCGCCCCCGAGGATGCCCATGCCGCGCATCGGCGTTCCCTGGGCGACCGAGATGCCCCACACCGTCAGCAGCACCAGCGCGCCGAGCATCGCGCCGCCGACTGCGGGCCGCACCCACTCGGCGACGGGGAGCGCCGCGAAAAGGCGCCGGGTGCGCGCATACACGGCGAGGAAGAAGACCGCGCCCAGCGAGGTGAACAGCGCGAGCAACGCGTAGAGCGGGAGGTGCACCGGCACGAAGGGGTACCTGGCTGCGAGGCCCAGCAGTGCGCCCGAGGGGTGAATGGTGGTGGCGACGGCGAAGCTGACGACGCTCGCGAGCACGGAGGGCACCAACGCGTCGTTCTCGAAGCCGTCCGAGTACACCAGCTCGACCACCAGCAGCGCCGCACCCAGCGGGGTGCGGAAGACCGCCGAGATGCCCGCAGCCGCCCCGGCCAGCAGCAGAATGCGCCGCTCCCTCGCGCTGACCCTGAGGAGTCGCGAGACGATCGAGCCGATCGCTCCGCCGATCTGAATGGTCGGTCCCTCGCGCCCCCCCGCCCCTCCCGTCGCCAGCGTGGCCAGGCTGGCAGCTGCCTTCACCGGGAGCACCCGGTTCCGCACCACTCCGTTGCCAACATGAAACGCTTCCAGCGTGGCGTCGGCGCCGCCCCCGCGCGTCTCCGGCGCGAAGCGCATCAGCCACCCGGCGAGCAGGCCCCCGAGGAAGAGCATGGGAATGACCAGCCACCAGCGGAAGGCGACCATCGACACGTGCGCCTCTTCGCCGCTGGCGCGCAGCGGCACGTAGCCCACCAGGCGCTCCAGCAGCAGGTACTGGGCCCCATCGAGAGCGCGCACGAACGCGACTCCCGCCAGCCCGGCGGCCAGCCCCACCACGGTCGCGTGAAGCAGGGTGCGGCCGACGATTCGCAGATCGACCGGGGTCCGATCGATGAGCGCTTCCACGGGCTGCTCGAAGAGGCGAAGCCGCAGCTCACCGATGAGCTTGCGCAGGCTCGCCATCGAAGGTCGACGCATGGTCAGGTCCGGGCGCTCATGAGCCGAACTCCGACCACCGCGGGGCAGCCGCGAAGGCCGCGTGAATGAGCCCCACGTGCGAGTACGCCTGCGGAAAGTTCCCCCACATCACGCCCGTCGACGGCTCGAGGTCTTCCGAGAGCAGCCCCAGCGGTGACTTCACCTCGCGCACCTTGTCCATCAGCGCGCGGGCCTCGTCGAGGCGGCCCAGGTGGGCCAGCGCTTCGATCAACCAGAAGGTGCACAGGCTGAACGCCACCACCGGCACGCCCAGGCCGTCGTTGGTGCGGTAGCGCCGCAGCCAGCCGTGGTGCTCGAGGTCGCCGCGGATGGCCTTGATGGTGGCGAGCATGCGCGGATCTTCGGGCGCGAGGAGGCGCAACGAGGCCGCCTGGAGCAGCGCGGCGTCGACCTCCCGCCCCCCGTAGTCGGCGACCAGGCAGCCGCGCGCCGGGTCGATGGCGTTCGAGAGCAGCTCGTCGCGGATCTTCGTGGCCGCGGCGGTGAACTCGGGCACGTCGAGGGGGCGGTGCACCTTTGCGATGCGCGTCATGCGATCGGCCGCCGCCCAGCACATCATCGAGCTGAAGGTCTGGGGCCGCCACTCGGTGCGGATCTCCCAGATGCCCGCGTCGGGCTGGCCCGCCACCGCGATCGCCCGGCGCGCCAGCCGCGTCACCAGGTCGAGCACCTGCGGGGTCACCTGCTCGCGAAAGCGCGCGTCGAGGAAGAGCGGGGTGAGCGCGAGCACCATCTCGCCGAACACGTCGTGCTGCTTGTGCAGCGCCGCGCCGTTGCCCACCCGCACCGGCCCCTCGCCGCCGTACCCGGGCCAGTCGGTGAGGACGCGCTCCTCGAGGTCGGTCTTCCCGTCGATGCGGTACAGCGGCGCCAGGTCGAGGCCGGGTGAAGAGGACGCCACGTTGAGCAGGAACTTGAGGAACTGCTCGCGCTCCTCGAAGTGCCCCAGCAGGCGAAAGGCCCCCAGGGTGTAGAACGCGTCGCGCAGCCAGCAGAACCGGTAGTCCCAGGTGCGGCCCGAGCCCGGCGCCTCGGGGATCGAGGTGGTGAGCGCCGCCACGATCGCCCCGGTGTCCTCGAAGCAGTGCAGCTTGAGCGCGAGCGCCGAGCGGATCACCTCTTCCTGGTACGTGGGGGGAATGTCGCACTGCTTCACCCAGGTCTGCCAATAGCGCACCGTCTCCTTCAGGAACCGGTCGCACAGCGGCTCGAGCGCCTCTTCCACCGGCGCGCCCCAGGAGAAGACGAAGTGTTTGCGCTCGGTGAGCGCGAAGGGCTCGTCGTTCAGGTACGACAGCGGCGCGTCGGTGGTGAGCCGCACCTCGGCGTCGTAGCCGTGGAACGAGAGGTGGTGAGACCCCATTTCCCGCCGCGGGCGGCCATGGTCCCACCCGAGAATGGGGTCGCACAGGACGCGGATCCGCGGCGTGCCCGAGAGCGGCTCGACGATGCGCATCAGCTTGGTGGGCCTGAAGCTGCGCTCGTACTGGGTGAAGCGCGGGGCGAAGTCGAGCACCCGGAAGGCGCCGTCGGGCGCGTCGAAGCGCGTCTCGAGCACGTTCGTGTTCGGCAGGTAGCGCTGCAGCCCCTGCTGGGGGATGGCCGGGCCGATGCCGAAGCGCCCCCCTCCCTTCTCGTCGAGCAGCGCCCCGAAGATGGGGGGCGAGTCGAAGCGCGGCATGCAGGACCACACGATGGCGCCGTCGCGGCGCACCAGGGCAGACAGCTGGCAGTTCCCGATCAGGCCGAGGTCGGCGAGCGACATGCCCACTGCCTAACACGCGATAGTTGGATATCCAATCATCGTGTGCTACGAGACCCGGCATGACCCGCACGGTGCGCTTCCTCCTCGTGCTTCTGGTCGGGCTGGCCCTGCTGACGGCCGCCGGCTACGTCGCGCTCACCAGCACGACCCGCAGCTGGTTCGAGCGCGATCTCGAGCTCAGGGCCCAGCTGGCCGTGACCGCTGCCCGGCAGAGCCTCGCCACGAACTGGACCTCAGACCGCGCGCGGCTCGCCCAGACCCTCACCGACATCACCCGGGACGATCGGATCATGGCGGCAGCGGCCTGCTCGCTCGAGGGCGAGGAGCTCGCCACGACCGCCTCGTACCCGGCCGGCTTCTCGTGCCGCTCGGTGCTCGAGCGGATGCGGCTCGAGGCCGGCGCGGGCGCGACCTCCTGGTCGATGACCCCCGAGCTGCCGTCCGGGCGGATCGAGCTGAGCGTCAGCACCTTGACTGAAGGGCCCGTGCAACTCGGAGTGGTGGTGCTGGTGCACGACCTGTCTTTCCTCACCCGCCGCGAGGCGACCACGCGGAACCTGCTCCTGCTGGCGTTCTTCGTGCTCTCGGTGGGCGCCTCGCTGGTGACGCTGCTGGCCGCGCGCCTCTCGTGGAAGAACTGGACGCTCGAGCTGCGCCGCGCCCTGGCAGGAGGAGGCACGCAGGAGTTCCAGCCGCTGGTGCGCGACGTGAAATCCCTGGCTGAGCGGCTGGCCAGCGAGCACGACCGCGAGGCACGCGGCGGGCTGTGGAGCCCCGAGCGTCTTCGCGCCACCCTCACCCAGCACCTGCAGGGCGAGCGGGTGGTGATCCTCGCCAACCGGGAACCCTACATCCACGAGCGGGGACCCGAGGGCATCCGCGTGGTGCACCCGGCCAGCGGGCTGGTGACGGCGCTCGAGCCGGTGATGCGCGCCTGCTCGGGCGTGTGGGTGGCGCACGGCAGCGGCAGCGCCGATCGCGAGACCGTCGACGCGAAGGACCGGGTGAAGGTGCCGCCGGGAGAAGAGTCGTACCAGGTGCGCCGGGTCTGGCTGGGGGCCGAGGAAGAGAACGGCTACTACTACGGCTTCTCGAACGAGGGCCTCTGGCCCCTGTGCCACCTCGCCCACGCGCGGCCCCTCTTCCGCGCGGAGGACTACGAGCACTACCGCCGGGTGAACCAGAAGTTCGCCGACGCAGTGTGTGACGAGGTTGACTCCGACGATCCGATCATCCTGGTGCAGGACTACCACTTCGCCCTGGCGCCCCGGATGATCCGCGAGAAGCTGCCCCGCGCGACCATCATCACGTTCTGGCACATTCCCTGGCCCAACGCGGAGCGCTTCGGCATCTGCCCCTGGCGCGAAGAGCTGATCTCCGGGCTGCTCGGCTCGAGCGTGGTGGGCTTTCACACCCAGCAGCACTGCAACAACTTCATCGAGTCGGTCGACGCGTACGTCGAGAGCCGCATCGACCGCGAAGCGCACGCCGTGGTGCAGGGCCCCCGCCGCACCCTGGTGCGCCCCTACCCCATCTCGATCGAGTGGCCGGTGCACTGGCTCTCGCAGGTGCCGCAGGTGGCCGAGGCGCGGGCGGCGGTGCGCAAGGAACTGGGGCTCGCCGACGACGCCCTGCTCGGCGTGGGCGTCGACCGCCTCGACTACACCAAGGGCATCGAGGAGCGCCTCTCGGCGGTCGACGAGCTGCTCACCCGCTACCCCCAGTACCGCGGCAAGTTCACCTTCGTGCAGCTCGCGGCGCCGAGCCGCACGAAGATTCTCCGCTACCAGGAGCTCAACGATCGCATCGAGGCCGTCGCCGCCCAGATCAACGCGAAGTGGACGAACGGCACCTATCGGCCCATCGTGCTCCTGCGCGTGCACCACGAGCCCGCGGCGGTGTTCCGCTACTACCGGGCCGCCGACCTCTGTTACGTGAGCAGCCTCCACGACGGCATGAACCTGGTGGCCAAGGAGTTCGTGGCGGCCCGCGACGACGAGCGTGGGGTGCTCATCCTCAGCCAGTTCACCGGGGCCGCGCGCGATCTCACCGAGGCGCTGATCGTCAACCCCTACGATCTGCGCCAGGCCGGCGACGCCCTGGCGGCCGCGCTGAAGATGCCGCCCCACGAGCAGGCCGAGCGCATGCACTCCATGCGGCGCATGGTGTCGGAGTTCAACGTCTACCGCTGGGCAGGTCGCATGCTCGTCGACGCCGCCGAGATCCGCCGGAAGGACCGCATGCAGGGGCGCCTGAGCCTGTTCCCCCGCGGTGAGTCCACGTGAAGCACCTCCTCTCGCGCGCCAACGCCGGCGTGCTCGCGCAGCTCGCGTGGTCGAACGTGCTGCTGGGCTTCGACTTCGACGGCACGCTCTCACCCATCGTGGCCCGCCCCGAGCGCGCTCACATGCGCGAGCGCACCTCGAAGCTCCTCGCGCGGGTCTGCAGGCTCTACCCGTGCGTCATCATCTCGGGGCGCAGCCAACCCGACGTCTCGGCGCGGCTCCGCGGCGCGGGCGTGCGCCACGTGATGGGAAACCACGGGCTCGAGCCCGGCTTCGGCCTCCCCGACTTCGAGCACGAGGTGAGCCGCGCGAAGCCGATTCTGCAGCGCGCGCTCGCCCGCTGGCCGGGCGTCGACCTGGAAGACAAGCGCTACTCCCTGGCCATTCACTACCGGCGGTCGCGGCAGAAGCAGAAGGTGCGCGCGGCGATCGCCGCGGCCGTGGCGGCCCTGCCGGTGCGCATGCGGGTGGTGCCCGGGAAGCTGGTGGTGAACCTCGTGCCCGCGCGCGCGCCCAACAAGGCCGACGCCCTGCTTCACCTGCGGGCGAAGGAGAAGGCCGACACCGCGCTGTACGTGGGCGACGACGTGACCGACGAGGACGTCTTCAAGCTCGACCAGCCGGGCCGGCTGTTGAGCGTGCGGGTGGGCAAGTCGAGCGCGTCGGCGGCCGCGTGGTTCCTGAAGGACCAGCGCGAGATCGATCGCCTGCTCGCCACCCTGGTGAAGTTGAGGGAGGAGCGCCGGCCGTGAAGGACGAGTATCCGCTGGGGCCGGTGTTCGATTTCCTGCAGCGCCTCTGGCAGCTGAACCAGGCGATGGAGCGGATGTCGAGCGGCATGGAGAAGCGGCTGGGCGTCACCGCCCAGCAGCGCCTGATCATCCGCTGCGTGGGCCGCTACCCGGGGCTGACGGCGGGCCGGCTCGCGCGGCTGCTGCACCTCGACCCGGGCACGGTGTCGGCCTCGCTGGCGCGGCTGGAGAAGAAGGGCCTGCTGCACCGCCGGAAGGACCCACGCGACGCGCGGCGCGCCTCGCTGGGGCTGAGCCCCGAGGGGCGGCTGCTCGATCGCCCCGACGTCGGCACCATCGAGGCCGCCGTGGAGCGGCTCCTCGAAGCGACTCCACCCCGGGACCTGAACGCAGCGACCGCGGTCATCGGGCAGCTGACCGGACTGCTCCGGTCAGCGGCGCTCGTGCACTCGGTCGAACGTGGCGCGGTGAGCCCTGGAGTGCAGCCTCGTTGAAGGGGGTCGCCATGGCCAGCGCTGCGGACGCCGAGGTCCTCGCCCACTTCGAAGTCGCACCCGTCTTCTCGGGGTTGCCGCGGCCGGTGCGTGACGTGCTGGCGCGGCGCAGCCGGGTGCTGCACCTGCGCGCCCACGACGTGCTCTGGCGCGAAGGCGACGAGGCCACGCACCTGGGCCTCGTGCTCCACGGCCGCGTGGCCGTCGAGCGCACTCACGGCCGCCGGGTGATGATCGACCTGGCCGGCGCCAACGAGCTGGTGGGCCAGGTGGCGTTCTCGCTGGCCGCCCCCTATCAGTTCGACGTCCGCTGCCTGCGCCGCGCGCGGGTGGCGATGGTGCCAGCGCAGCACCTGAGGTCTGCGCTGCGCGCGCGGCCCGAGACATCCACGGCCCTGGCCTTCGAGCTGGCCCGGGAGGTGCTGCGGCTCACCCAGCGCCTCGAGGCGCTCTCGGCCGGAAACGTGCGCCAGCGCCTGGCGCGGGTGCTGTTGGGGCTCACCGAGCGCTTCGGCGCGCCCTTCCCCGGAGGAACGCTGATGCCGGCGCGGCTGCGCCGCGAAGATCTCGCCGCGCTCGCCGCCACCACCATCGAGTCGGCCAGCCGGCAGATCAGCGTGTGGAAGCGACAGGGCGTGCTGGTGCCCCAGCCGGCTGGCTACCTGATCAAGGACCTCCAGATGCTCCGCCGGCTGGGTGACGAGCCGCGCGCGCCGTGAGTCTCACCTGCTCGCCGCTTCCACCGGCGGGGCGACCACTGCGCCCGCCGGGAAGCGGCCCACCGCCGCCTGGTAGGCCGCCTCGGTCGCGCGCGCCCGGCCCAGCTCGGCCGGCGGCGCCTCGACGCGCGGGCGCCCTGCTCCTTCGCGGGTGACCTGCGCGCCGTCGCAGAAGAGCCAGGTGGTGAGCGGGCCCTCGCGCCAGGCGAAGTAGATGACCGCCCCCCGCGGCCGGGGGGGGCAGGCCCGCCGGGCCGAGTCTTGCTGCGCCAGCCGCTCGGCGCGCCAGGCCGCCAGCGCCCGGGCCTGGCGCACCGCCCGCACCTCGCCCGGCGCCGCCTCGAGGCGCGCCCGGGTCTGCTCGATCAGCCCGCGCCCACGCGTGAGGAGAGAAGGCCAGGCCCCGGTGGTGGCGAACGCACAGCGCCCCGCGGCGTCGAGGGTTCGCCCGTGAACCCCGAGGAGCCTGGGCAGCCGCTCCGCCCCCTCCGCGGCCCGCGCCATGGCCAGTTCCGTCCACTCCGCGTCGCCCCCGCCGGGGACGTCCTCGAGGAAGCGGCGGAGCAGCCCGTTCACCGAGGAGACCTCATCCAGGAGAAACCGCGGCTCTGCCTCGCAGATGGAGTCGCCGGGGAAGTGGCGCACGGTGGCGCGCACGCCGCCGAAGTCGAACAGCTCCGAGGGCACCACGTGCCGCGTCACCACGGGCCGCACGGGGGCGCACGAAGCGAGGAGGAGAAGCCAGAGCCAGCGCTGCATGGGAGACACCCTCGTCCAGCTCGATGCGACACGACCATGATGGGCATCAACGAGCCGCACGCGCGGGGCTGGGTAACTGCCGCTCGTGCTCCAGCTCCACTCCATCGGCTTCCCCTGCGCGCGCCACGAAGCGGCAGAGGTGCGCGAGTTCAAGCCCACGCTGCTGGCGTTCCTCGCCCAGTTCCCGCTGGACCGGGTGGTGCTGGAAGAAGCCTACGGCGCCCGGCTGGGCATCGCCCCCGAGGCGTACGACGCGGCCTTCCCCGGGGTGTCGAGGGGCACGCGCGAGGCGGCCTTCGCCCAGGACCTGGTGGTGGTGCTGCGCTGCCCGGTGGAGGCCGATCTCCGCCGCCTGCGCCGCGGCGCGGTGCTGCTCTCGATGCTGCACTTCCCCACCAGGCCAGGGCGGGTGGCGCTGATGGAGGAGCTGGGGGTCACCGGGGTGGCGCTGGATCAGATCGCCGACGATCTCGACCGGCGGCTGGTGGAGAACCTCGAGGCGGTGGGCACCAACGGCATCCGGGTGGGCATGGAGACGCTCGCCTCCCTCTGGCCTCCGTTTCGCAGCCCTCAGCGCGGCCCGCTGCGGGTGACGGTGCTGGGGGCGGGCGCGGTGGGCTCCTGGGCCATGCGGGCGGCGGTGCGCTACGGCGACGACGAGGTGCGCGCCCAGCTCCGCGAGGCCGGCGTGCCGGGCGTACAGGTGACGGTGCTCGACGTCGAGCTCACCCGCGACGCCGCCGTGCTCGAAGAGACCCTGCGCCAGACCGACCTGCTGGTCGACGCCACGCTGCGCGCGAAGCCGTCCGTGCCGGTGGTGCGCAACGCCCAGCTCGCGCACCTCCCCGCGCACGCGGTGATCGTCGACCTCTCGGTGGATCCCATCGACCTCTCGCGCACCCCGCCGCTGGTGAAGGCAGTGGAGGGCATTCCCCAGGGGAACCTCGACCGCTACGTCTTCGCGCCCGGGGACCCTGCCTGGGACGCGCTCGATCCGCGCGAGCCCCACGCGGTGCGGCGCACGGTGGTCAGCTGCTATTCGTGGCCGGGCATCCGCCCGGTCGAGTGCATGACGGTGTACGGCAAGCAGCTCGAGCCCATCGTGCGCGCGCTGCTCGAGCGGGGCCCTGCCGGCCTGCCCTCGACGGGGGGTGCGTGGGCCGAGCGCGCCACCGCTCGCGGCCTGCACCGGCGCTGGCTCCCCGGAGCGACGGCATGAGCGCGAAGCTGACGCTGGGCGTGCCCCGCATGCACAAGGAGGCCGGCGAGCGCCGCGACTTCCTCCCTGAGCTGCTGGCCGCCGCGGCCCGCCAGGCGACGGTGGTGATGGAGCGCGGCGTGGGCGAGGGCATGGGCCTGACCGAGGCCGACTACCGCGCCGCGGTGCCGGGCTTGCGCGTGGTGGACACCCGAGAGGAAGCCTGGGCGCAGGACGTGGTGCTGGTGCTGCGCTCGCCCGAGGTGGAGGAGTTCGAGGGGCTGGTGAAGCGCGGCAGCACCGTGGTGGCGATGCTGCACCTGCCCACCCGGCCGCAGCGGGTGAAGAAGCTGCGGGAGCTCGGGGCCTTCGCGGTCAGCCTCGACAGCCTCGCGGGCGAGGACGGGGCGCGCCTGGTGGAGAACACCTGCGCGGTGGGGTGGAACGGCCTGGAAGCGGCCTTCACCGCCCTCGACGAGCTCGCCCCCTGGCGGCTGGAGCGGGGCCGGGGCGTGCTCAACGTCACCGTGATGGGCGCGGGCCAGGTGGGCAAGCACGCCACCGAGGCCGCCATCAAGTACGGCAGCCGCGCGCGCTGGGACGAGTGGTCGCAGCGCGGCACTCCGCCGGTGATGGCCTCGGTCATCGGCCGCCGAATCACCGGCGATGCGGGGTGGCTCAAGGACCGGCTGGTGCAGACCGACGTGCTCGTCGACGCCACCCAGCGCGACCGGGCCGACGTGGCCCTGGTGCCCAACGCCGCGCTCGACTGGCTGCCCGCCCACGCGGTGGTGTGCGATCTCAACGTCGACCCCTACGTGCCCACCGGCAACCCGCCCACCGTGCGCAGCATCGAGGGCATCCCCATGGGCAACCTCGACCAGTGGCTGTTCCACCCCGATGACCCGGGGTGGATGAACACCATTCCCCCCGGCGTCGCCCACGCGGCGCGGCGCGCGGTGGTGAGCTGCTATTCATGGCCGGGCATTCACCCGGCCCCGTGCATGGAGCACTACGGGCGGCAGCTCGAGCCGCTCCTGCTCCGGCTCCTCGAGCGCGGAGGCGCCGGCGTGCTCCCCCACGACGGCGACGTGCTCGATCGCGCCCTGTGGCGCGCGGGGCTCAGCGCCCTGGCGGTGTAAGTTGGGGGACACCGTCAGGGCGCGAGGCCTCGTCATTCAAGCTCGGGCCACACCGCCGGGGCGCGCCGGCTTCATTCGTGCTCGAGCTGAACGCCCACGAGGCGCGCGTCGACGTCAGCCATCAACGCCTCGTAGCTCTCGACGCTGATGCGGCCGGCGTGGCGCTCGTGCTGCACGGCGTCCTTCTCGGCGATGAGGGCGCGGCGCAGGGCGCTCCTGCGCTCTGCCTCGACCAGGTCCTCGGTCTGGAGATGGAGCTCGCTGATGGCTGACTTCGCCGTGACCTGGCGCTCCTCGAACTGCGCGCGCAGGCCCGTCGCCACCTGGGCGGAGACCGCGCCTTCCTGTTCCATGCGGGTGAGCTCGGCCAGCGCGGCCGCGGCCCCGCGGAGCTGTCCCTTGAGCCGGTCGTATTCGCCCTCTGCCGGCCGCACGCCCACCAGCTTGAGCAGCCGCAGCAACGGCCCCATCGTCAACCCCTGGATCAAAATGGAGAGGATCACCACGCCGAAGGTCATGGTGATGATCAGGTCGCGGTGTGGCAGCGCGAGCGGCAGGCCCAGCACCAGCACCATCGAGAGGCTGCCGCGCAAACCGCCCCAGGTGAGCACCGCCAGCCAGCTCCAGGACAACTTCTCCTTCGTGCGCTTGAGCAGCGCACCTACCACCGCCATCACCAGGGCCCGGCCCAGGGTGACCGCGAGGTACGCGATCACGATGGGCTGCCAGGCCGCGGCCAGCGACTCGACCCGCACCTCGAAGCCGATGAGGAGAAAGACGAGCGAGTTGAGGGCGAAGGCCAGGTATTCCCAGAAGGTGCCCACGGCCACCCGGGTCGACGGGCTCATGCCCACGCGCGCGGCGTAGTTGCCGCAGAGCATACCCGCCACCACCGTGGCGATGACCCCCGAGAAGTGAAAGTACTCCGCGCCGACGAAGCTGCCGTAGGCGACGATGGTGGTGAGGGTGATCTCGATCATCGGATCATCGACCGCCTTGATCACCAGCGAGACGGCGTAGCCGACGGTGCCGCCGATCACCACGCCCATGCCCACCACCTTGATGAACTCCAGCCCGGCGGTGAGCACCGAGAGCTCGCCCCCCATGGCCACGCCGAGCACGATGGTGAAGAGCACCACCGCGGTGCCGTCGTTGAGCAGGCTCTCACCTTCGACCAGCACCGCGAGGCGCTTCGGCGCGCCCAGCGACTTGAAGAGCGCCACCACTGCGATCGGATCGGTCGCAGCGATCACCGCCGCGAAGATGAGGCCGTCGGCGAGCGTGAAGGAGTCCACGAAGTGAAGCCGGTTGGCGGCGGGCACCAGCAGGGCCGTGGTGATGGCGATGGCGGCGATGACGCCGGGCAGCGCGAGCGAGCTGATGGCCCATTTGTTGGCCCAGAACTTCTTGAACTCGAGCGCGAAGGCCGCCTCGAAGAGCAGCCCCGGGAGGAACACCGTGTAGACCAGCTCCTTGGTGAGGTGGAGCGGCTCGAAGTCGGTGGCCGTGCCCAGCATCAGCCCGGCCAGCACCAGGGCCACCGTGTAGGGGACCTTCAGCCGGCGGGCCACCATCGCCACCCCGGTCGCCACCACGAAGAGCCCCACCAGGATCAGCTCGATGTGCATGGCCGCGCGTGTACCACACCGCCCGCGGGCGGCTGGCAACTACACCTCCCGCCGCGTGGGGATGGCGTCCCGCACCATCGCCACCAGGAACACCACGGTCTGCAGGTCTTCGCTCGAGAAGACGTAGCGAGCGTCTCGCTCGACGAGCGCCACGTGGTACCGCGTGGAGGCCGTCAGCACCCGCACGATGGCCATGGCCGCGGCGATCACGGGAAAGGCGACCAGCCAGCTCCTGTCATCCTGGCTCAGCGAACCGAAGACCACCGCCGCCGGCACGGCCACCAGTGAGCAGCCCAGGACCGCGAGCCAAAGCCCGATGAACCGGGGCGGGTCGGCCACCGCCTCCACGCGCGTGCCCTGGCCGACGAGAAAAGCCCGCCCGTCGACCTCGACGACCCCGGGTCTGACCACCACCCGGCCGTTTTCGTACGAACTCGCCATCACCTGCTGCGGGAGGCAAGCGACGTGCCGCGCGGGCGCTTGCAGACCCCGGCGAGCGGTGACGCAATTCGCCACTCAGTCTGGCGCTTCGCCCTGCCGCGCCCTTTCGCGCCGGTGCAGGGTGGAGACGTCGATGCCCAGCAGCTCTGCCGCCTTCGTCTTGTTGCCCCCGCAGTCAGCGAGGACCGCGGTGATGTACTCGTCCTCGAGGCGCCGCAGGGTCCATCGTGACGCGAGGCCCTGGTTGATGACGCTCGAGCCGGGGACCTGGGGGAGCTCCGCCCGAACCGAGGCCTCCGAGATGACCTCGTCATCAGCGTGCAGGCAGAGCCGCTCGACGGTGCTCTCGAGCTCGCGCACGTTGCCCGGCCAGGGGAACCGCTCGAGCACCGTCAGCGCGGCGGTGGAGAACCCCTTCGCGCGCAGGTGGGGTGACCGCGCCCTCGCCCGCTCGAGGAAGTGGGCCGCCAGGGGGGCGATGTCCTCGGCCCGCTCCCGCAGCGGAGGGACCTCGAGGCGGACCACGTTGAGCCGGTAGTAGAGGTCGGCTCGAAAGAGCCCCGTCTTGATGCGCGCCTCGAGGTCCTGATGGGTGGCCGCGATGATGCGCACGTCGGTGGCCCGCTGCTGGTCGGCGCCCACGGGCCGCACCATCCCGTCCTGCAGCACGCGCAGGAGCCTGGCTTGCAGCTCGATCGCCATGTCGCCGATCTCGTCGAGGAAGAGCGAGCCTCCGTCCGCCTCGGCGAAGAGGCCGCGGCGCGCACCCGTCGCCCCGGTGAACGAGCCCTTCACGTGGCCGAACAGCTCGCTCTCCAGCAGCGTGGCCGGGACCGCGCTGCAGTTGACCGCCACGAAGGGCCGCGACCGCCGCGCGCCGAGCTCGTGAATTCCGCGCGCCACCAGCTCCTTGCCGGTCCCGCTCTCACCGCGGACGAGCACCGGCAAGGGGCTCTCTGCGACGCGCTGCATGTGGGCCTCGAGGCTGCGCAACGCCCGGCTCCGCCCCACCAGCGAGGTCGCGCCCCCGCTCAGCGAGCGCAGCGCGCGATTCTCTGCGCGCAGGTCGGCCTGCTCGAGCGCCCGCCGGACGAAGACCAGCACCTCGGCGAGGGCAAAGGGCTTGGTGAAGTAGTGCGCGGCGCCACGCTTGATCGCCTCGACCGCCGACTCCACCGCGCCGAACGCCGTCATGATGAACACGGGAACGGCAGGCTCGCAGCGCCGCGCCGCGGCCAGCACGTCGAACCCGTCGACGTCGTTCATCCTCAGGTCGGAGACGACCAAGTCGGGCGGCGTCCCGGCGAGCACCTCCACCGCCTGCGCGCCGCCGACGCAGATGGTGACCTCGTACCCTTCGTCCCGCAGGGGGTCGGCCAGCATCTCGGCCATGGCCTGATCATCATCGACCACCAGCACTCGGGCTCTTGGCTTCATTCGCTGCCCTCTCTGCTTCCGGGTTGTAGAGCGGCCACGCGATCCGAACGGTGGTGCCGCGCTGAGGTTGGCTGGTCACGCTGATCGAGCCGCCGTGATTGCGGACCACCTGCGCGACCACGGAGAGGCCGAGGCCCGTGCCCTGCCCCCGCTTCTTCGTGGTCCAGAACGGATCGAAGATGCGCCGCTGCGCGTCTTCGTTCATGCCATCGCCCTGATCGCGCACCACCAGCTCGACCACGCCCCGACCCGGCTCGGCCAGCAACTCGACCATCTGACCCGCCGACGAGGCGTCGAGGCTGTTGAGCAGCAGGTTGATCAGCACCTGCTGCAGCTGGTCGGCGTCAGCGGCCACGACCACGACGCCGGGCGGCCTGATCTCGAGCCGCAGGCCCCGCCGCTCGGCCTCGAGGCCCAGCAGCCGCCCCACGGCCTCGAAGGCCTCCGCGAGCGAGACCTGGGTCGTCGCCGCCGGCTGGGTGCGCGAGAAGTCGAGCAACTGGCGGATGATCCGGCTCACGCGATCGATCTGCTCGACGATGCTGAGCAGCCCGGCGCGCTGCGGCGTCTCGTCGTCGAGCTTGCCAGCCAGGTACTCGGCCCGCCCGCGCGCGATGCCGAGCGGGGTGCCGATCTCATGGGCGATCCCCGCCGCGAGCACACCCACGGTGGACAGCTTCTCGGACCGCAGCAGCTGCTCCTCGAGCGTCCGGACCCTGCTGAGGTCGTCGACGAGCAGCAGCGAGGCCAGCTCCTCGTCCGGTTGCGCCAGCGGCACCGAGGACAGGCTGAAGTGCCCCCTGTCGCCGAAGAGCGACTCGGTGACGACCGTGGTGACCTGCAGCCCCGCACGGCTCGAGTGCACCAGCTCCACCAGCCGCTCGAGCTGAAAGGGCGGCGCGCCGGCGAAGACGCGCCTCAGGGTGGCGCCGGCCGCGAAGGGCTGCAGCCGTTGCCGGAGCGCGCGGTTGACCGAGGTGACCTTGAGGTCGCGCGAGAGCGCGAGGATGCCCGTCGGCACGTGATCGAGCACCTTCTGGATGACGTCACGGGCGTGGGCCAGCTCGGTGGCGTGCCTCCGCGTCTCGCTCAGCTCATTCGCGCGCCGGAGCGTCAGGGTGAGGCTGATGCCGAGGAGCGCGAAGAACCCGGCGAGCACGCCCGCGACCAGCACCAGCCGGGCGAGCAGCGACCGATCGTGGCTGCGGAGCGCCTCGGTGCTGGAGAGCGCGGCCACCGACCACGAGGTTCCCCCCCGCACCGTCAGCGGCATGAAGATGGCGATGTGCTCCGCGGGAGCCAGGCCCAGCGCCGTCGCTTCGTCCGCCCCCAGCGCGACGTGCCCGGCCCTGCCCGCGCGCATCCCCCCGAGGACCGCCTCGAGGGCGGGGCGCCGGGGCAGGGCCTCGAGGTTCTTCGCCGCTTCGGAGAGGAGTCGGTCGGCGAGGGGCAGTGGCCGCCCGTGGGCGCCGAGCACCAACAGCCGGGAGCCCTGCTCGTCACCCAGCGAACTGAGCGCGGTCATCAGCGGCGCAGCGTCGACCACCACTGCGACGACCCCGACCTTCACGCCCTTCGGGTCGTCGATGGCCGTGGCGAAGACGCGCAGCCACCCGGACGCGTCCTCGCCGAGCGGGGGCGAGACGGCGACCTGCCCCGGTGCCTGTTGAAGGGCGAGGCGGGCCGTCTCATGAAGTGCGGGCAGCCAGGGTTCCAGGGAGGTGGTGAGCCGGCGGTCGCTGAGGGTGAGGAGCTGCCGGGCGTCGGGCCCGAAGACGGTGATGGCCTTGTACTTCCCGATGGACTCGAGGAGCGCCTCGAGCTCGGCCTTGCGCTCGACGAGCGGCCTGTCCTGACCGAGCAGTTCGCCGGCGAACCGCACGTCTTCCGCGACGTCGTCGAGCCCTCGCGAGACCGCGCTGGCGGCCCGCTCGAGCTGCAGTTGCCGGTCGCGGGTGAACTGCTCCACCAGGGCAGCCCTGTCGCGCTGGACGAGGGTGGTGAGCACGCTGAGCGCCGCGGCGAGCGCGCCCCCCAGCAACATCACCGCCACCAGGGCCAACCAGAGCCGTCGCATCAGCGCGAGCCCAGCACGAAGCCGCCGCAGCAGCTACCCATCGACCGAGCTTCGCGCCGCAGCCGCGAAGTCCTCACCGAAGAGCATGTCGTACTCGAGCGTCCACCAGGCGTCGTCGAGCGCCCGAAGCGCCTCGGGGGGCTCGTCGTGCAACGCGCCCTCGGCGTCGGAGACGAGCCCCTGCATCACGATCGGCATCTCCTTGCCCACACCCCGCAGAAACTCGGTGTACGGCGTGCCGGGCGTGCCGGTCAGGTCCAACAGCAGCGGGCCGAGGAAGGACGGGCTGAGCGAACCGAGTGGGCGGGCGGCCAGCGTGGTGTTGGTCCAGATGACGAGCGGCACCTCGTGGAGGGTGTGCTTCTGCGCGCGGCTGATGTCCTGAAGCGACTCGGCCACCCCGGTCTGGCGCAGCGAGAGCGGGAGGCTCGGCTGGTGGTCTCCGAAGAAGACGAGGAAGACGGGCCGGTCGACCGTGGCGAAATAGGCGACGAGGGCGCCGAGCTCGCGATCTGCGTGGCGGGCCGCTTCGGCGTAGGTGGTCAGCTCGGCGCGGGCCGCGTCATCGAGAGGGCCGTCGAGCCTGAGCTCCGACCCGGCGTAGCGCCCGGGCTCGTAGGGACCATGGGCTTCCATGCTCACCCCGAAGAGAAAGAGGGGGCCGGCGGCTGCCTCGAACTCGCTGACGATGTGCGACGTCAGCACGGCATCGGAGATGTACTTGCCGTCGACGGGCGCGCCCGGCATGTCTTCCGACGAGGTGAAGCGCTGGAAGCCGAAGTGTTGGTAGACCTGCTCCCGTTCCCAGAACCAGCGGTAGTGGGTGTGGATCGCCGCCGTCCGGTACCCCTGGGCCGCGAAGATGCGGGCGAGCGAGGGGTGCTTGCGCCGCACGTACTGCTGGTAGGGCACCGAGCCGGGGGGGAGAAAGTGCATCGAGTGCCCGGTGAGAAACTCGAACTCGGTGTTGGCGGTGCCCCCGCCGAACACGGGCGGAAAGAGCGAGCCCGAAGACGCCTCGCGCTGGAGCCGGTGAAGGTGGGGGACGGGGTCCTCGGCGAAGGTCACGCCGGGCAGCCGGGTGGGGTCGAAGAACGACTCACTCATCACCACGATCACCGTCGGTGAGGCGCCCTTCGGGGTGCTGCTGGGCGGAGGGGCCTGGGCGGCGACCACCGCGCGAACGGACTCGGCTCCGTAGTCGGCGGGCTTGCGCACCGCGACGTTGCTCGCGTTCAGCACGAAGGCGAGCAGCAAGCCGTTGATGCCGTAGTTTTCGGGTTGGTCCCAGTGAACGTGGCGCACGCCCAGTTCAGTGAGGCGGAGCTGAGGCCTGGGCCCCAGCCACGCCGCCACCAACGCCACCATCACCAGCAGCGACCCTCGCGCGCGCCAGTCGAGCCGCACGTCTCTGCGCAGCACCCCCGCCACGCCTGCGCAGCCCAGCCCCATCAGCGCCCAGCGCCAGCCCGCCACCTCAGGGAGCAGCGCGAACCCCTCACGGAAGAGCACCACGTCCCAGGGGTAGAGCGGCTTGCCCAGGAGCGCGACCTTCGTGCTGTGCACCAGGCCCATCACCCCCAGAACCGCGAGCGTCACCACTACGGCCAGCAGCCGACGCCCGGTGATGGCCAGCAACGACGCGCCCAGCAGCACGGCCACGAAGGCGTTGCCGCACGCCTCAGCCGGGTGCTGGCCCAGCCAGGCGAGCACCACGGGGGCCGGCCGCCACAGGACCTCGAGCGCCACGCTGGCGAGGGCCGAGATGCTGCTCACCAGGAGCACTGCGCCCGCAGCTGCTCTGGCCCGTGCGGGTGTCATGCCTCGCCCCGTCAGCAAGCCGGGGGCCGCGGGCCTGTCGCTCCGCCAGCCCACCCGCAGCATGGCGGATTGCGCCACCCTCGTGGCGAAATGCGGGTGAAGCGGGGGCACCTCCTGTTGGCTCTGTCTCCTCATCGGAGGGAGAGGAGCCGACCGAGGCTCGCCTCGAGCGTGTCGCGCAAGCAGGTCCACGTGTGGCCGTCGCGCGCGGTGACGAGGCTGACGGAGTACCGCTGCGCCTCGAGCACCTGCGCCATCGCGCGGTTGTTGGCGAGGTTCTCCTCACCGGTCCCGCAGCTGATCATCACAGGCACCGGAGCGCCGCGCGTGGCCGCGACCGTGCCAGGCGGCGCCCACTGCCTCACCCGCATCGGGCACGTGCAGCGGGGCGGTGCCCCGGGCGCGTTCGATCGGATCCTCGCCAGCCGCTCCGGCGCTGCCGCCATCGACGCGCTCGCCGCCGGCCGCCAGGGCGTGCTGGTGGGCATCGAGTGCGGCGGCATCCGGGAGACGCCGCTCGCCGAGGTCGCCGGCCGCCTCAAGCCCATCGACGCGCAGCTCTTCGAGCTCACCCGGGTGCTGGCGCGATGAGCCCGCGCGCATGATGTGCGGTGCCCGGGTAATCGTTGCGGCGGACGAGCCCCCCTTTCGAGAGCGCCCCGCGCTGGCCGGTGCCCTGCAAGGGCAAGCCCCCGGCGGAAGGAGGCCCCGTGACGGAGACGCTCATTCGGTTGAACGCGGTCGGCGCGGGAGATGCGCAGGGGGGCCGGCTGCAGGTGGTGACTCACACGACGAGGAGCAGGACCATGACGATGAACTCTTTGAAGAAGACCCTTCACCAGCTCGACGGGGAGCACCTGCTGGAACTGGTGGGCCTGGAGCGACGACGCTCGACCGCCGCGCGGTTGATGCCCATCTTCACCCTCTTCGGCGGCCTGGTGCTGGGCCTGGGCGTCGGGCTGATGGCCGCGCCCAGGCCGGGCCGTGAGCTCCGCCACCAGCTGCGGGACCGCCTCGTGACGGCCCTGCCGCACGCGTCGGCTCACTCGTAGTCACACCGGAGCCGCGCGCCTTCGCGGGCCGCGGGGACTGATGGCCAGAGTCAGCTTGCGGGGAGTGGTGACGCGCGTGGGCGAGCGGGTGCTGGTCGGGCCGGTGCTCGACCTCGCGGCACAGCTGGCCTTCTACGTGGTGCTGGCGATGGCGCCCTTCCTGGTGGTGCTCACGTCCCTCGCCGGGTTTCTCTCGCGCCCCCGCCGCGCAGCGAAGGGAGACACCCCGGCTCCTGCCTCGCGAAGCCGCTTCACCTCAGGCCGCGTGAACACCGCGTCCTCCTCGTAGAGGGCGTTGCTCAACCCCGCCGCTGGTACGTCGTCTGGAGCAGCCGCCCGTCTGCGCCGAAGCTGGTGATGACCCGTTGGTCGCCCACCACGGCCGCCACCACGCGCACCACCGGCACCAGCACCCCTTGCTCCTTCACGAAGGCGATCGACTCCGGCACTTCGGAGGCCTGCTTCACCTGCTCTTCCTTCTTCCCTGCCTCGGCGAAGACGATGGTGCCGGGATGGTGGGTCGTGCTCACGGCGAACCTCCGAAGCGCTGCTCGAGGATGGCGAAGCGGTGAGGGTACAGCGCCCGGTACGTCGCGTACTCGGGCCGGCCTCGCGATTCCAGGAACAGGGTCTGTGTTTCAGCGAGGTCCTCGTCGAGGTTGTGGGCGCCGTACTGCGAGGGCGGCAGGCCGTCGCGCGCGCCGGCGCTCTTCCAGGCCTGCCAGGGCGCGCTGTCCTTTCCTCCCCAGTCCTTCATCGACCACGCGTGCCCCGTCTCGTGCACCAGGGTCGAGGCCACGCCGCTCGCGCCGACCTTCGTCGTCTGCGGGAAGATCGTCACCACGCCGTCGGAGCCGCAGTTCATGAAGGTGCTGAACTCGGCCCGGCCGTACTGCTGCGCCCAGAACGCGTCCTCCGGGTTCTTCGTGGGCGCGAGGCGCACCTCCGCCACCCGCGCCAGCGCCTCGGGCGGCATCGCGGAGAGCGCGCTGGCCACCTCCTCGACGCTCAGCTGCGTGTCGGGGGTGAAGTGCCCGTCGGCCGGCGCCACGATGGACACCGTCTTTCCGCCGATGGTGACCTCCACCCGGGTCGCCGCCGCCGCCTGGCCCGGGAAGTCGACGCGGCCCGCCGCCTCGGGCGCGCCCACCGTGTGTGGCCGCGGCCCGCTCGGGCCCAGCTCGCCGATGGCGAGGCCGGGCAGCACCGGCGGCCTGGCGAGCACCCCCCGAATCGCGGCGGCCTGCTCCGCGGGCGGCAAGGCCTCGAACCCGGGGCCGGCGAGCAGCGCCTTCACCTCCGCGCGCGCCACCATCCCGCGGTGGCCGTCCGCGCCCAGCACCGTCTCCACCTGCCGCTGCGAGAGCGCGGGCAGGGCCGCCCACGCGGAGGAGCCCGGCAGCGCCTCGAGCGTCAAAGGGGCAGGCGCCGCGCGCGGCAAGAGCGGCACGCTCGCGTTCGCCGTGGGCCGGCCGGGCGTCCAGCCCTTCGCGGCGGGGGGCTGGCCGGCCGCAGCGCTGCGCGCGGGGCCGACGGGCCTGGGAGACATCGACTTCTTGCGCTGCACCTTCACGACGGCGACCTCGAAGACTCCCCCCCGGACTGCAGGGAGTATCGCCCAGGCCGCGCGAAGGTGCCTGGCTCCTTCGTCACCTCATTACCTGGTCGCGTCGCTCAGTGAAGCGCCGCTCCAAATATTACCTGGTCGCGTCGCTCAGTGAAGCGCCGCTCCAAATCCCTCAACGCGGCGCGACGAAGCACGTGAAGTCTGGCGCCAGACACTGGAGCCGCACGGGCTTCCCGCAGGCGTCGAGCGCGTACTCCTCCATCGCGTCGCCCTGCATCATGCTCAGCACCTGAATCTGGTCTGCGGGACAGTCCTTGATCAGCCTCGCGGCCAGCGCGGCCATGCGCTGTTTCTCGCCCCGCCCGTACCACCACGAGCCCGCCACACACGCGCAGGCCAGCACACCGAGCATCACGCTGATCCACTTGAGCGCCTTCACGCCGCGATGAGACGCGCTGGTCAACGAAACGACAAGCTCGACGCTGCGCATCGCAACAGCTCGCGCTCACAGGCCGAGGTCAGCGCGGCTCAAGATGAACAGTCTCCCGCTGCCCGCCACGGCGAGCTTCGACTCGTCGGGGCTCCAGGCCACGTCGAGGACCTTGCCCGGAGAGCCGGGCAGCGTCGCCCCGCCCACGTTCACCACCGCGCCGTTCGTCACCCGCACCACGCTCACCGCGCCCGTGTTCCCCAGCGCCACCAGGCCGGACGCCGAGAGCTCGCCGGTGAAGAAGCCGCCGCCACCACCACCGCCCTGCGCAGGGAAGAACGGGTAGTGCAGCCCGAGGTTGGCATCGAGCACCCAGCTCGCGTCGGGGGCGATCACCACACCGTCCAGCGAAGCGCCAACGCTCCACCTCGTCATCCTGCGGCCGGTGGAGAGCTCCCGCAGCTCGCCGGGCACCGTCACCAGCAGCGAGCCCAGCGGACCCAGCTCGAGGCGCGGCACCGAGTCGGCGCTGGTGCCCGGGCTGATGGCCGACACCTCGCGGGTCGCGCCGGTGGTGGTGGACACCGCGAGCACCTTGTCGCCCTTGTGCACGTAGAGCTCCGAGCCGTCGGCGGCGTAGATCATCCCGCCGGTGCCCGGCCCGCCCGCGGTGGTCCACGGCGTGAGGCCCTCGGTGCGCAAGATCCACACCGGCGCGGCCGTGTCGCCGCCCACCGCGATGAACGCGCCGTCGGGCGAGAAGGCCACCGTCATCTTCCCCTGGTGCGGCAGCTTCACCGACTCGAGGAAGGTGCCGTCGGGGTCGAAGAGCCACAGCCCGCCCCGCCCCGCCACCGCCACCTTCGTGCCGTCGGGAGACCAGTCCACGCCGGTCGGTACCGGCTGCACGCCGGGCGCAGGCCCCGGGTCTGCCAGCGGCTCGACGGTGATGGTGGCCTGCCCCACGTCGCCGGGACAGCCGATGCGCGTGACGTCGAGGAAGTAGGTGCCGGGCACCGGCGGCGCGCTCACCCGCACGGTGTTGTTTCCCCCGGGGACCACGGTCCTGCCCGCCATCGACGGTGCGGCCACCGCTGTGCCACGCTTGCTGCGGATGTCCCAGGTGAAGGTGAGCGTGTCGCCCGGCTTCATGCGCGCCATCGCGGGAGTGACGGTGATGGAGGTGGTCGGGTCATCCACGCAGGGGTTGGTGCCCGCGTCCGCCCCGCCCGCCGGCTTGAAGAGCCCGCAGCCCGACAGCGCGGCCCACAGCAGCACGTGGCGCGCGCTCATGGCCGCCTCCCCGGGACGAGCGGGGCTGCGACGAAGCGATAGAGATGCGTGTCCACCACATAGAGGCCCGGGTCCTCGTCGAGCGGCAGGAAGAGGCTGGTGGGCTTCGCCAGCCCGGTGAGCACCGGCCTCCACTGGTTGTTGAGAGCAGCGAAGTTCGCCACCACCACTTCGCCCTTCCAGTCATCGAGCACGTAGAGCTGCCCGTCGCGGTGCGCGAAGTCGGCGACGTGCCCGGGGTAGCTGAGGCACCGCTCCGTCGGAATGGTGGCGGGGTCGCAGAACACCGGCGCCTCGAGGAGATCGCGGGTGAGGCGGAAGTGCTGCGTCGCGCCGATGAAGTCCTTCGTCACCACCGCCACCCCGGCGGCGAGCCGGCCCCAGCGCGACTGCTCCGGCCAGGGCGCCCACATCGCGGTCGCGCCCCCCAACGGGTAGTCGCCTTCGGTGGTGTCGGTGCGGAACGTGCCGTCAGGCAGCGCCTGCAGCGTGTGCGACTCGAGGAACTTCTGCTGCCCGCTCGTGCCCAGCTCGAGGAGGTTGTCGAAGTGGGTGATGACGGTGGGCGTCAGCCCCGCGGGCTCGAGCTCGCGTACGAACATCGCGGGCCCGAGGTCCCGGCGCAGCACCGGCGCCGGTTGCAGCAGCAGCGCCACGGTGCCCGAAGCGGTGCGCGTGCCGCCGTTGATGGACACCGCGTCCGAGAACGTCTGCTGGCCCAGCCAGTACGCGCGCCCCGGCTCGGCGAGCGGCACCACCTGCTGCGTCGAGCCCAGCGCCTGCCCCCCCGTGACCCCGCGCGTGGCCCACAACGTCGCGGTGCCCGGCGCGTCGCTCTTCGCGGGCGAGGGTTGCTCGAGCGCGCCCGCGCCAGCGGTCTCGATGCAGGTGACGCTCACCGACAGGGAGGAGAGCCCGGTCAGCTCGAGGCGGAAGACGCGTCGCCCGTCGGCCAGCGCGGAGACCCGGCCGCTCGGCGTGGCAGCGGTCGTCTCACCCGCAGCGCCCAGGCGCAGCCGCACCGGCGCGAAGCTGCGGCCCCAGTCGCGCGAGTGCATCAGGCGCGGCGTCTCGGGCGCCAGCGGCTTGCTCAGCGCCCACACCTCGCCGTCGGCCGGGCCCGCAGCGAGCGCTCCCGACATCTGCTCGGGCAGGGACCAGGTCTCGCCGTCGTCTTCGGAGAGCCAGAGATTTCCCTCGAAGCCCTGGGCCGCCAGGCCCTGCTCGCCCAGCAGGAAGGCCGCCTGCAGGTGCTGCCAGGTCTTTCGCGCCCAGGTGCGGCCGCGATCGCGCGAGGCGTACACCGAGCGCTCGTCGGCGTGCGCCACCCATTCCCGGTCACCCAGGGTGCTCTGCCAGTCGTCGCCGAAGCGCGGCTGCACCGCGTCGGGCTCTGAGCGCCAGGTCTGTCCCTGGTCTTCGGAATAGAGGACGCGGCCGGTGGGGGTCCACGCCACGCGGGTGGCGCCCACCAGCGCGGTGAGCGAGCCCGCGGGGAGTGCGGGGTCGGTGGTGGGCGTGAGGACCAACGGCGCCCAGGTCTGGCCGCGGTCGTCGCTGCCCAGCCACTGCGCGAAGTTGAGCCGGAGCGGCTCGGTGTTGCCGTACGCGAGCACCACCGGGCCGACCATCAGCGCGCCCAGCGCATGATCCAGCGGGGCGCGGGTCCACGTGCGGCCCTCGTCGGCGCTGCGCAAGAGCACGTTGGACGCTTCGGCTCGCCAGTGCTGCGGCGCTGCGGGATCGAGCGAGTGGAAGCGCGCGCCGATCACCGGCCGGCACTCCACCGCCAGCGTCTCTTCAGGCAGCTCGGTCCACTGCCGGGTGTCGACGATGGGGAGGGGCCCCGCGTCCAGCTCAGCGCCCCCATCGGCGCCGGGCACGGGGGAGCCACAGCCAAGGAACAACGACAGCAGAATCAGGTGACGCACGGACCCATTGTAAGGGCCCGACGCGGGGCGCCTGACCAGATTTCTCGCAAGCGGTGAGACCTGCGGCCGCGTGCCCGTATCGAGAGTCGTACGTCGAACCCCTCTCCCTGGAGCGTCTGCCCGTGTCCTCTCTGCTTCGAAGTGCCGTCGGCGTCGTGGTGTCCCTCTTCGTGGTCGCCTGCGCCCCGCCCGACCCGAAGGAGGTCGCCGAGAAGGCCTCGGCCGACCTGAAGGCCCTCGTGCGCGAGGCGTGGCGCACCACCGAGCAGACCAACACCTGGCCCGTGGTGGACGACGCCTTCGCCGGCTTTGGGCTACCGCGATCCACCTTCGCCCAGCCCCGCGTGCCGGCGGTGACGTCCCTCGACCAGGGCCTCGACTCCGCGGGCGAGGTCGCGGAGCGCGTCTTCGTCGAGAGCAACGTGGTGGAGCGCGAGGGGGCGTCGCTGACGTTCCAGGTCCGCGGCCTCGACGTGTGTCTTCAGTCGAACGGGCTCGTCGACACGAGCTGCGCGCAGAACGTCGACCGGCTGCAGCTCCACCTGCGCGTCTCGGGCGACCTCGACGTCGCGGTGCTGGTGGGTGCGGCAAAGGCAGAGGCCTTCGTGGTGAGGCTGCGCACGGGGAAGAGCCTCGCCGTCGAGGTGGACCTCTCCCGCGCGCAAGCCGCCGTGACGGCCCTGCTGGCCGCCATGCCGTCGAGCCAGCTCCCGTCCCTCACCGCCTCGGCGCGTGGCCGGGTGGAGTACAGGCTGGAGAAGCACGGCCCGCAGGACTTCAGCGCGTCGATGGGCGTCCTCGAGGACGTGCGGGTCGACGTCGTCGGCGCCGATGGCGTGAGCCGCACCGCCAGCACCGCGGCGAAGAACCCGCTCGTCTTCGTGCGCCTCGAGGGCCCCAACCAGAAGGGCACGGTGAAGGTCGACGTGGGCGCCACCCGTTTCCTCGGCCTGCTGACGGACCTCGGCTTCGGCGGCCTGGAAGGCGCGCGCGGCCGGGCCGCTGACGCGTTCCTCGCCGGGCTCTCGGCGGAGCTGCTGGTCGACTCGACGGGCGCCCGCGTGCAGAACGTGGGCCTGGGCAACGTGGCCTCGACGCTGCACTCGGGACAGGCGCTGCTCTTCAGCGGCGACTTCAACCCTGACCACGGACGCCGCGCGGGGCTCTCGTGGGCGATGGTGCCGGGGGGCGTGCGCCTGACGGCTTCACCGGCCGCGCAGCTCGACGTCACCCTCGGGCTGGGCGTGCTCGCGACCGCGAACGAGACGGTGCCGGATGAGTTCGTCGCCCGCTACCAGGCCTCGTTCACCGCGCCCTCGGGCCGCTCGCCGTCGCTGACGCTCTTCACGGCGGCGCGTCAGGGCGAGGCGCTCTACCGCATCGACGAGGGCACGCTGAAGGTGTCGGTGAGCGATCCCCTGGTCGCGCCCCGCACCTTCACCGCGGGTCAGTGCATCGGGCGGAACCCGCAGGAGGTCCGAAACGGGCTCGTCGAGAGCGGCGTCGTGGTGCCCTGCTTCTGAGGCGCTGGGCAGCGCCGTGATTCACTGCAGCAGCGGCCGGACCTGGTGCCGTGGCTCCAGCACGGCGGGGCCGCCGATGAAGATCTGCACCAACTCTTCGAGTGCCTGCCTGCAGAAGGGGCGGGGCCAGAACGCGCTCACGCCCGCGCAGGCGGCCTCGGCCACCACCGACGGGGTCACCCGGGCGGCGATCACCACCGGAATGGTGGCGAGCCTCGGGGTGTGGCGGATCAGCTTGAGCAGCTCGGCGGCGTCGATGGTCTGCATCGCCCAGCCGCTGATGATGAGGTCGTAGTCCTGCTCGGCCAGCAACTGCACCGCGCGAGGCGCGTCGCCCGCTTCATCGATGAGCCGGCAGCCCAGCGCGCGCAGGGCGTGGTGCGTCGCCACGCGCGACGAGGGTTCTTCGTCGACCAGGAGCAGCCTCGCGTCCCTGCGTTCCATGAGTGCTCCCTGTTTCTGGGCAGTGCGACCAGGGGAGCAATCGGTGTTCCACCGTGGCTGCGCCCGGACGGTGATGGGGAAGGTGAAGGGTCTGCGCGCTGGGGGGCCAGTCGGCAGGTCCTGCACCCTCGCGCCGGCGCCGCGCTGGGGGCCGGGGCGGAGCGGCGCCTGCACCGGACGCGCGGCTCACCATGCGGCTTCGCCAGGGCGCCTGCCTCGTCAGGTCACCGGCCGCCCTCGAGCGCCCACAGGGTGCGCCCGATGTTGACCAGCAAAATGACCATGAACCCCAACAGGCCCACCGGGAGAAACTCGGTGAAGCCGAAGCGGATGCGCTCGCCCTTCAGGTCGCGCAGCTTGCTGCGCTCCACCAACGACTGGGTGAGGGGCCCGCTGGTGGCCGCGGTGAGGAACAGGCTCGAGCCCGCACACACCGAGAGCGCCAGGCCGATGTAGATGGGCTCGGCGGGGTGCTGCTTGCTGAGCACGTCGGCCACCTCGAGCAGCGCCGCCATGCTGGGGCCGGCGGAGAAGAGGCCCGTCGAGACCGCGGCCACCACCAGGAAGACCACCACCTGCGCCGTGGGCGAGAGCGGCAGCCTGGTGATCGACAGCGCCACCTCGGTGAAGAGCCCGGTGCGGCGCACCGCGGCCACCATCAGGAACAGGGCGAGCAGGAACAGCGCGGCCTCGACGTCGACCTTCGTGCGCAGGAGCTTCTCGGCGGCGCGGGGCCGGGCGAGCAGCGCCACGCCCGCCCCCACCCAGCACACCAGCTCCGGGGTCAGCCCCCACGAGGCCGGCGCGAGCAACCAGCCCCAGAGCATCACCGCCATGCCGGCCACCGCGGGGATCAACGCGCCCCGGTCGAGCCGCACCCCGCGGTAGAGCTGCCGGAGCGTGGCGAGGGTGAGGCGCCGGGTGAGCGGCTTGCTGTTCACGTCGCGCGCCGGCCGCACCGCAAACACCACCACCGCCGTGAGGGCCGCCAGCGCCACGAAGGTGGGCAGCGCCGCGCCCGCCAGGTACTGGCGGAAGCTCAAGGTGCCGCGGCCGAGCAGGAGCACCGCAGGGAAGTCGCCGATGGGCGTGGCGGCGCCGCCGAGGTTGCAAGCCACCAGGAGCAGCCCCAGCGTCCACGCGGTGTACCGGGGGGTGACGCCGATGAGCGCGAACACCGAGAGAAGCACCGGCAGCACCACCAGCAGCGCGGTGATGTTGTTCACCACGCCCGACACCAGGTACGTGCCGAAGGTGAAGAACACCAACAGCGCCACCGGGCTGGCGCCAGCGGCGCGGGTCACCCCCACCGAGGCGAGCCCGAACAGCCGCGACGAGGCCAGCTGGTCGGCGTAGAGGCCCAGCGCCACGAGGATCACCAGCACGTCCCACGGCACGTCGGCGAAGAGCTGGCCCACCGTCGCCACGCCGAGCGCCACGCAGGCGACGCAGGTCAGCGCCGCGCCGCCCAGCACCACCAACAGCCGCAGCGACGGCAGCGCCGCTTGCAGCACGATCACGCCGACGAGGAGCGCCGCGAACAGCACCTGTTCACCCCTCACGCCCCCGCCTCCAGCCGCGTGAAGTCGTCCGGCGAGACCGCCACCAGCCAGCGCGGGTAGATGGACAGGGGCACGCCGAGCACGTCCCACCCGATGAGCTCGCGGAACTGGGTGCGCACGTCGGGCCCCGACACCCGCACCCACGCGGAGAGCGCGAAGAGGCCGCTCACCCCGCCTGCGCCGTACACGAAGGACAAGAGCACCGAGCGCTGCCCGGCCCACCCCTGGAAGTCGGAGAGCTCGAGCAGCTCGACCCTCCCGGCGAAGTTGGCGATCACCCGATCCCAATCGGGGCTCAGCTCGCTGTGTTTGATCAACCCCACCCGCACGGCCGCGGGCAGCGCCGCCACCAGCGGGTCGAGCCAGCGCGCCTCGAGGCCGACCACCACCACCCGGGTGATGCCCTCGAGCCAGCCCAGCAGCGGGGCGGTGCTCACCTCGGGTGCCCTCGCCCCCTCGAGCCACGCGGCGCAGATGGCGTCGAGCACCGGCCAGCGGCGGCCCAGCGCGTCGCGCAGCCGCTGCACGCCGTCTGCGCCCTCGCTTCGATCGACTTCCGCGGTGAAGAGCCAGGCGGCGCTCGCCATGCCCAGCTCGGCGGCGGCCAGCGAGAAGGCCTGGTCGGGACCGGCGCTCACCGCTTCGGTTCCAGGCGGGCGAGCAGCCGCTCGAGCAGCGACACCATCACCACGTTGGCCAGTGAGTGTTGCGGCGGGCCGTCGGTGAGGCAGTCGACGGCGGCCGTGAGCGACTCCTCGTCGTCACCGAGCAGCTCGCGCAGCGCGCGGGTGGGCAGCGGCAGGGGAAAGTTGCCTTCCTCCACCTCGTCCTCGAGGTGCGGCGGGAGCCGCATGGGCACCTCCTCCCCCTCAAGCGGCGCGTCGGCGCCCGGCACACGCTCGAGCACCCGGCCCAGCAACCTGAGCAGCAGGTAGTTCGCGCCTCGGTGGTGCAGCGGGCCTTCGTCGATGAGGCAGCGCCGCACGAACGCGCGGTCGGCCTCGGCGGGTACGAGCGTCGAGAGCAGCGCGTCGAGCGCCGCGGGTTCGACGAAGCGCAGCGCCTGCGACGCGGGGTGCCGGTGCTTCTTGTCGTGCTTGTGCTTGGGGGGCGGAGGCATGGCGGGGCGCGCAATGTACCGCGGGCACCCCTGCTGGAGCGGGTCTTCGTCACGCCGCGGTGGAGTGCTCTGCCTCGTCGGCGGACTGCGCCGCCCCCCCGGGGAGCTCGGGCTTCAGCAGCGCCCGCCCCAGCACGATCGCCGCCACCGAGGCCACCGCGCTGGCCACCAGCACGCCCACCTTGGCCGCGTCGAGCAGGACCGCGTCGGTGAAGGCGAGCTTCGCGATGAAGAGCGACATGGTGAAGCCGATGCCGGCGACGGCGCCGAGCACGACGAGGTGGCGGTTGGTGAGGCCCGCCGGCAACGTCGCCAGGCCCGTGCGCTGCGCCAGCGCGCAGGCGAACAACACGCCCAGCGGCTTGCCCACGACCAGCCCCAGGCCGACGCCGCCTGCCACCAGCCAGGCCGAGGTGTCGAAGGGCGCGCCGCCCCTGAGCGTCACCCCGGCGTTGGCGAGCGCGAACAGGGGCATGATGCCGAAGGCGACCCAGGGGTGGAGCATGGCGGTGAGGCTCTCCGCCGGCGACATCGCCTCGCGGCGCGCCAGGGCGACCTTGCGCAGGGTGCCGGCCAGCTCTCCCGAAGAGAGCTGCTCAGGCGTGGCGCGCGTGAGCGAGTCGAGCTCCTTTTGCATGCCGTCGATGAAGCCGCTGGGCCCCAGCCACGCCTGCACGGGCGTGACCAGGCCGATGAGCACGCCAGCGATGGTGGGGTGCACCCCGGCGGCCGCGATGCCGGCCCAGATCACCACGCCCGGTATGACGTAGGCGAGCTTCGCGCGCACGCCCAGCCACTGCAGGGTGAAGATGCCGGCCAGGCCGGCGAGGGCGACGAGGAAGCCCGAGAGCGAGAGGCCGTCCGAGTAGAAGAGGGCGATGACGACGATGGCGCCGAGATCGTCGATGACCGCCAGCGCGAGCAGCAGCACGCGCAGGGCGGGAGGCACCCGCTTCCCCAACAGCGCGAGGATGCCGACCGCGAAGGCGATGTCGGTGGCCATCGGCACGCCCCAGCCCGAGCGCACCCCGGGGGCACCCGCGACGGCGAGGTAGAGCAGCGCAGGGGCGAGCATGCCGCCCAGCGCAGCCACCAGCGGGAGCGCGGCGCGCCGGAGCTCGGAGAGCTCGCCGTGGTGCACCTCGCGGCGGATCTCCAGGCCCACCACGAAGAAGAAGATGACCATCAGGGCGTCGTTGACGAGCCACTCCAGGCTTCCCGCGAAGGAGAACGCGCCGACGTGAAAGCCCACCGGGGTGTGCCAGAGCGCCGCGTAGCCCGCTGCCCACGGGGAGTTGGCCCACAGCAAGGCGAGGCCCGCGGTGATGAGCAGCACCACGCCGCTGGACGCTTCGATGTGCAGGAAGCGCTCGAGGGGCCGGGTGGCGAGGCGCGCGGCGCGCAGCAGCGGCGCCCAGGCCTCGGGTGGCACTGATGAGCTGGTGTGCGTCGACATGTCGCTCCTTCAATTGTCTCCCTCTCCCCGAGGGGGAGAGGGTCGGGGAGAGGGCAAACCGCGCCCTCTTCTTCGGCGCTCAGCTCACCCCGAGCGCCACCAGGAAGGCCACGTACGCGGCCACGAAGATGAAGCCCTCCACCCGGCCGATGTGCCGGGCCCGGCGCATGGCCACGGCGGAAAAGACGGTCAGCACCACCAGCACCCCCAGGTCGAGCCGCACGCTGGCGAAGGGCGCTTCCACCGGTGAGAGCCCGGCCGCAGCGCCCAGGCACAGCAGCGCGTTGAAGATGTTCGAGCCCACCACGTTGCCGACGGCGAGATCGCCGTGGCCGCGCCAGGCGGCGATGAGGCTGGTGGCGAGCTCGGGCAGCGAGGTGCCCACCGCCACGATGGTGAGGCCGATGATCCGCTCCGACATGCCCCAGGTGCGCGCCAGCCCCGTGGCGCCGTCGACGAAGAGGCTGCCGCCGATGATCAGGAACACGAGGCCCGCGCACGCCGTCACCGCGAGCCGCCCCCTGCCCTTCGCCGTGGGTGCTCCGGCGAGATCGGCCGCCTTCTCCATCTTGCCGGCATCACGCGCCGCCTGCGCCGCCTCCACCGCCATGGTGCGGCGGGTCGACAGCACCATCCACGCGCTGTAGCCCAGCGCAGCGACCAGCAGGGCGGCGCCCTCGAGACGCGACACCACGCCATCGAGCAACACCACCGGCACCGCGATCGTGGCGAGCACCAGCACCGGCACCTCGCGCCGCGCCAGCGCCCCGTCGACCTTCACGGGCTTGATCAACGCGGTGATGCCGAGGATGAGCCCGAGGTTGGCGATGTTGCTGCCCACCACGTTGCCCAGCGCGATGCCGCCCGAGCCGGCGAGGCTCGCCTTCACGCCCACGACGATCTCAGGCGCCGAGGTGCCGTAGGCCACCACGGTCAGGCCGATGAGGAGCTGGGGCACGCCCAGCGCGCGCGCGAGCCCCGACGCGCCGCCGACGAGCCACTCGGCGCCGAAGTAGAGGAGCACGCCTCCACCCAACAACATCATCAGGTCCATGTGAGCCCCGCGAACGAGGGGATGCTGGTGGTCGACATGTCGCTCCCTGCCGGAGTCCCGGCAGGATGGCGGCCCGACCATCCTCAAACCCTGCGGCGAGCTGCCCGCACCCGACTCAGCTGTCCGCAGCGTCGCACGAGGCGCCGCCGGGGGCGAGCGAAGTCGAACGGCTCAGCGGGCCTCCTGCAGCCGATCGATCGTGGCCCGCAGGGACTGCTGGAGCTTGGTGGCCGCGCCGTCGACCGCCTCGTCGACGGTGGCCGCCTTGTGCGTGACCGCGATGGGCGGGTGCCCTTCGAGGCGCGCTTCCATCATGCAGCGCTTGTCGTGCTGGCCGGTCTTCGAGCCATTCTGATCGCTGACGTGCACCTCGATCCGCGAGATGCGGGCGCTGAGCCGGCTCACTGCGCCCTCCACCACGCCGGTCACGTACGCGATGAACTTCTGGCCGCCTTCGAGGGTGTGGTCGGTGTGAACTTGAATCTGCATCTCCTGCTCGTACGCACCGCGCGTGCCGTGAGCCGGCGGCCCGGGGTTGCGAGGGGTTGAGCGGGGCTCAGCCACCAGGTTGAAGGCCCGGCCCATCAAACTGGCCTACTTCTTCACCAGCTCGACGCGCCGGTTCTTCGCCCGACCCGCCTCGGTGCGGTTGTCGGCCACGGGCTTCGTGTCGCCCTGCCCCTTCGTCTCGAGGCGTTTGCCGTCGATGCCCTTGCCCGCGAGGAACTTCTTCACGCTCTCGGCGCGCTTCTGCGACAGCGCCTGGTTCGCCTTCGTGTTGCCCACGTTGTCGGTGTGGCCTTCGACCGACAGCTTGAGGGCCGCGTTGTCCTTCAGCAGCGTGACGATCTCCGCGAGCAGCGGCTCGGACTCCGGCTTGATCGCGTCCTTCCCGGTGTCGAAGAGGATGCCGTAGAGCGCGATGAACCCGTCGCGGTTGAGCGCGTCCAGCATCTCGGAGGCGCTCACCTCGACCTTCTGCTCCATCGCGGCCACCTCGATGATGTCGAGTTGGATGACGGTCTGCGCGTTGAAGAGGCTGATGGCCATCCACCGCTCCGACTTGCCCAGCGGCATCGTCAGCGTCGCGGGAGTCCAGCCCTCTTCCTTCCACACCAGCTTGCCGCCGCCCTTCTTGAAGGCGTTCTCGTAGTTGCGCACCACCTCGACGGTGCTGGGCGTCTTCGCGCCTTCCTTCTGCACGTACTTGAGCGACCAGTACTTCCCTTCCTTCGTCACCGTCTTGTCGCCCGCGGGGAACTCGAAGGAGTTGAAGTCGTTCTGCTCGGCCGCCTCGAGGAAGAACCCGGGGAAGCGGGCGATCTGCGGGTGGTCCTTGCACCCCTCGCAGTCGTCCTGAGCCAGGGCGGGAGCCGAGCAGAGCACTGCGGACAAGGCGACGAGGAGTGAACGCGTCATGGGCCAAACTCATCCCAGCCCGACACCGCGTGGATTGACCCGGGTCACTTCGCGAGGGTGAAGAAGTCCGCATAATCGGGGCGCACGTCGCCTGTCTGCGGATCCTTGAGCCACGGCATCACGAACTTCCGCGGCACCCGGACGCTCTGCACCGGCTTGTACGTGCGGAACACGAGGTCCCACAGCGGCGAGGTGACGCCATGGTTGAAGCGTGCGTCGCTGTAGTGGTGCGCGAAGTGGTGCCGCCGCGCCCAGCGCCCGTACGCGTTGACGCCCGCGTGGGTGTGCTCGCGCCGGTGGAGCACCTCGTAGGTGGCGTAGAAGCCCATCAGCCCGGCGAGGTACGCGAGGCCCGGGCCCAGGCCGAGCAACGTCGTCGCGGGCCACGACAGCAGCGCGGTGAAGGCCGCCGCGGCGAGCACCTTCTTCCAGGTGGGGGCGAAGTAGTCGCCCTCGCTGTGATGGCGAATGTGCTCGGACGCGAAGGGGTTGGGCCGCAGCTGCGGCACGTGGCCGAGGAAGCGGTGGATGAAGTACTCGAGCAGCGACCAGGTGAGCACTCCGCAAAACAGGGCGAGCAGGATCATGACGGTTCTCCGAGGTTGAGGTCCTTCAAGGTCGAGGCCTTCTCCAGCGCTGCGTCGGCGGCGCGCGGCTTCGCGCCCCAGCCGATCAGCAGGGCGCGGGTGCCGATGGGCACGAGGCGATCGAGCTCGAGCACGCCGGGGGCGAAGCGCGCCTGCTTGTGCAGCTGCAGCAGACCCTGGAGGGTGGCGAACAGGCACAGGGTGCGCTCGGCCACGTCTCCGTCGTCGAGTTGGCCCGTCGCCACCGCGTCACCCAGCGCCCGGGCGAGCAGCTCGAGGTTGGCGATGACGCGCTCGGTGACGGGCTGTGCATCGGCCTCCTGGGTGAGGAGCACCCGCGGCTCGGCCATGGTCATCGCCAGCATGCCGAAGCTGTGGGGCCGCAGCCGGGCGAACTCGCGGTACCCGTGGGCCAGCGCGAAGACCCGGGTGAGCGGGAAGGAGCCGTGCGGCAGTGCGGCCTCGGCGCGGGAGAGAAAGCCCTGCGCTTCCTCCAGCACCTGCGCCACCAGGCCGGCGAGCAGCGCGTCCTTCGACTTGAAGTACCGGTAGAGCGCGCCGGGCGTGTAGTCGACCGCCTCGGCCAGCCGCACCATCGAGAGCGCCTCGAGCCCGCCCCCGGCCACCAGGTCCATCGCGGCGTCGAGGATGCGCGTCGTGTTCGCGTCGTGGCGGCGCGCGCGCGGCGTCTTGCGGGGTTCGTGAATCACGTTCACAACCGTAAACGTCATTCACGGTTCGTGTCAAGTCAGGTCACGGCGATTTGCGCAGCCCCTCCAGGGCGTGACGGGCGCGCGGCCACCACTCGGGGTAGCTGGCGATGGCGGTGCCGATGAGCACGCCGAGCACGAGGGCGCGGCCCCACCTCGGGCGGCGCACCGAGGCCAGCTCGTTGGGTGAGAGGCGGCTGAGCTGGGTGAGCTCGGTGTGGCTGAGCCGGGCCAGGGCCTCGCTCTCGGTGAGGCGCTTGCGGCTGCGCAGGAAGGCCACCAGCACGGCGCTGGGTGAGCGGTCGAGCCGGGTGAGCAGGTCCTCGAAGGCGCGGCGCAGGGCGGTGGCGTCGCCGAAGCGCTTCTCGGGTTCCTTCGCCATCGCCTTCTCGATCACGGCCACCAGGGCCTTCGGCGCCTTCTTCGCGGCCTTGCCGAGCTTCTCGTAGTTGCCGGTGGTGACCTTGGCGAAGACCTCGCCGGGGTTGCTGCCCACGAAGGGCCGCTTGCCCGAGAGCGCCTCGTAGAGCATCACGCCCAGCGAGTAGATGTCGCTGCGGGGGTCGACCTGGCCGCCGGTGACCTGCTCGGGCGACATGTACGAGGGCGTGCCCACGGCCATGCCGGTGCGGGTGAGGCGATCGAGGTCTTCCTGTTGGGCGATGCCGAAGTCCATCAGCTTGGTCTCGCCCCAGGAGTTGATCATCACGTTGGCGGGCTTGAGATCGCGGTGCACCACGCGGTGAAAGTGGGCGTGCTCGAGGGCCGACGCGAGCTGCAGGCCGATCACCGCCACGGCCTCCGCGGGCAGCGCGGCTTCCTTGATCAGATCGCCGAGGGTGGGGCCGTCGACGAGCTCCATCACCATGTAGAGGCCGTCGTTCTTCTCGATCAGATCGTAGAGGGTGACGATGTGCTGGTGGCGAAAGCCGGCCAGGGCCATCGACTCACGCTTGAACCGCGAGAGCTGCTCGGCGCTCTTCGCGGCGTCGGGAGCGAGCTCCTTGATGGCGACCTCGCGTTGCAGGCCCTCGTGGACCCCGCGGTACACCTGCGCCATCCCTCCCTTCCCGAGGGGCCCCAGAATGCGGCAGTCCCCCACTTTGCGAATCGCCATGGAGCGCGCAACGTACTGCGGTCAGGTCTCGAGAGACACGACCACGGAGAGGCGCGGGGCGCTTGTGAGTAGACTGGGGCCGTGAACGTCTTCCGCTCCCTCGCGCGCTCCTTCTGGAACGCCGTCGACTTCAGAAGGAAGCCTGCGGACGGCGAGGGCAAGTCACCGGACGCAGCTCCGGAGAAGCAGCGCCGCCCTTCCCGGATCCGAGATGGGTTCGAGTACGCGCAAGGCACGCTCCGCCGTGCGTTCAGCCCCTCGGCCCGGGGCGATGGGTTCGACGTGGGCGTTCGGGGCGCACCGGTGGATCTCACGGGCGGGGTGAAGCTGAAGTACTCGGCGCCGGAGGAACTGCCGCCACCGCCTGCGCCGCCTCCGTCTGACTTCGTGGCCTCGCTCGATGATCTCGGGCTGCTGCTGGAGCAGGCCCAGGCGATCGCCGAGCTGAGGAGCGCCGGTCCGCAGCCACTGGACGTGTTCGAGCCCTCTGCGTCTGCGCCGGTGGACTTCTTTGAGTATCCGGCGCCGGTCGCTCTTGCGCCTGCGGTCGCCGTTGAGCCGCCGGTCACTGCCGAGGCGCCGGTGCAGTCGCCGCAGCCGGTCTCCGCTGAGCAACTGCTCGCGCTCGAGCAACTGGTGGTCGGCGACGGCCGCCCCTCGACTCCGCTCGGGGTGAACGGGGAGCCGCCGGTCCCCGCTGAGCAGCCGGTCTCCCTGGAGCAACTGCTCACCCTCGAGCAACTGGTGGCCGGCGATGGTCGCCCCTCGACTCCGCTCGGGGTGAACGGAGAGCAGCCGGTCTCCGTGGAGCAGCCGGTCTCCGTGGAGCAGCCGGTCTCCGTGAAGCAGCCGGTCTCCGTGGAGCAGCCGGTCTCCGTGGAGCAGCCGGTCTCCGTGGAGCAGCCGGTCTCCGTGAAGCAGCCGGTCTCCGTGGAGCAGCCGGTCTCCGTGGAGCAGTCGGTCTCTGGCGACGGTCGCCCTTCGACGCCGCTCGGGGTGAGCGGGGAGCGCGCCGACGCCGCTGCGCAGCCCAACCCCACGCCACAGTTCACGGTCGAGCTGCTCATGCCTGTCGGCACGGACCGCGCCGTTCAGCCGAGAGCGGCTGCGCAGTTCAGCACGCTGGAGCTGCTGGACACGGTTGACCAGCTGACCACCGTCGAGCCGAGCGCCGATGCGGCGGTGGAGACCAACAAGCCCGGCTCGGAGTGATCGGTCAGGTCTCGAGCGAAACGGCGACGGCGAGCCGCTCGGTGGCGCCGGGTCGGACCTCGTGGCGCGCTGGCTTCTGGCCTTGCGCAGTCCACGGCTCGACGCACACGAAGGGCTGACCTGGCAGCGTCCACAGCACGAGGGTGTTGAAGTGTTCGGTCCAGGCGAGCTTCACGCGCTTGCCGTCGCCGCGCTCGAGCGTGGTGCCGCCCGCGTCGTACGGCGTGAAGTGCAGGTCAACCTCGCCGGCCGCGAAGTCCACCGTGCTCACCTCGCGCTCGGCGCCGAGCTTGTTGTCGAAGGCCTGACCGCTGGCGCCCGCGACGCGCACGCGCTCCTTCGCGCCCACGCAGAAGTAGGGGTGAATGCCGAAGTGCAGGGGCATGGGCGAGGTGCCCGGGTTGTGAAACGCCCACTCGAGCATGAGCCGCGAGTCGAAGAGGCTCACGGCGAGGCGGGCCTCGAAGGGAACCGGCCAGTCAGCGAGCGTCTGCGGACTCGAGGTGAGCCGGCACTCGAGCCGCGCGGTGTCGTCGTCAGCGATGGCCGAGGTGACGTCCCAGGGGAGCTTGCGGGCGAAGCCGTGCTGTCCGAGGGCGCTCCCCGGAGGCGGTTTGCCCGCGAAGGGAAAGAGCAGCGGAACGCCGCCGCGCACGTTCTTCGTCGGCTCGAGCAGGGTGGCCTCGTCCATGAAGAGCACGGGAACACCGTCGACGACGAAGGACGTGACGAGCCCTCCGCGTGAGGGCGCCACCTCGACCGCCGTCGCGCCGTCAGTGAGCCGCCAGCGAGGGAGAGGACCTTCGAGCTTTTCGATGGAGGGCATGGGTCACTCGTCGAGGGTGAGCACGTACTTTTCCACGTAGCGCGCCATCAGCTTCCTGAACTCGTCGTCGAGGCGCAGCACGATCTGCGGATCGACACGGGAGCCCAGCTCGTAGACGACGAAGGCCGGCGCGAGCCCGTCTTCGATGATGTGGCTGAGCCGGTCGAGGCGGTCGTCGGTCGTGCCCTCGCCCTTCTTCTTGCGCGACTCGTAGATGACGACGAGGGAACCGAGGCACTCCAGCTCTTCGACGGTCGACCAGCCGTGGTTGGTCGAGCCGAGCATCTCCTTGCGGTGAGCGGCGTCGGCGAGCCAGAGCGCCTTGCAGTTGGCCCAGGCGAGCCACTCCGGGCGATCGATGTCGGCATAGATGCCGACGGCCTCGCCTTCCCTGCGCACGAAGCCGCGGGGCACGAACACCTCGGGCTCGGGGCGGCCCAGGGTGCCCTTCGCCTTCTGCACCGCGCCGAGGAGGATGGGGTTCCTCGGCTTGAGCACGAGTGACCTGCGCAGGTCGGCGAGCGCCGCGTCACGCTGGTCGAGGTGCCGATGAGCGTTCGCGCGAAAGAAATACAGCCGGTAGTCGTCGGGGTTGGCCGCGATGGCGAGGTCGTACTCGGCGATGGCGGCCTTCGCGCCGTCGGCGCCTCCGAAGAGGTGCGTGTCACCGAGATAGGCGTGCGCGATGTAGAAGTCGGGCGCAGCGACGAGGGCCTTGCGGTACCAGTTCGCGGCCTCGGCGTAGTCCTTCTGCTGAAACGCCTCCTCGGCCTTGCGCATGGGCGCTTCGACGGCCTTCGGGCGGGGCCAGGCTTCGAGCGTGATGGTGCCGCCCTTTCGTTTCACCTTCGGGTAGTCGATCGGCTCGACGAGCTGTTTCCAGGTCTCGTCGGCGAGCTTCCCGCGCGCGACGTCTTGCAGTGCCTCGATGCCCTCGATGCGGAACTCCACGGGGGAAGCCTCGAGGCGCTTCATGATCTCGAAGGGCTCGAGGAAAGGTCTGCGCCCCGCGGGTTTCCGCGACGCGACGGGATCAGCCGCCGCTGCGTGAGTCGCCAGCGCCAGCACCACCGCCACCAGGAGCCTCGTCGCCATGGGCGGGCACGATAGCCGGGGGCGCGGCGCGGCGCGCCTGGATCCCCAGCGCGACGGTCGTTCCGCACACTGAGAGCGCGATGGCGCCGAACAGCGCGAGCGGAGGAAAGAGAATGAAGGGCACGACGCCGAGGGTGAGCCCGAGCAACAACGCCGGCTCGCGCAGGTAGAGCCAGCGCGGCAGCCCGAGCCGCTCGCGGGCGGCGATCACCGAGCCATGCGCGAGGAAGCCCGCGGCGAGCGCGATCTGCGACACCACCACGAGCACGGGTCCCGCCACGGGCACGAAGATGAGCGCGGCAGAGCAGGCGAAGGTGAGCACCCAGAGCGCGATGGTGCGAATGCCCGGGAGCACCTTGACCGCGCGAACGAGGACCCCGAGCGGACCAGTGGAAGGAGGCGGCGCGTCACCGACGAGCTTTCGCTGCACGAAGAGCGACGCGCGCTCGTGGTAGGCCGACGCGATCCCGCCCTGGAGTTGCAGGGTGACGACCACGGCCGACGCAGCGAGCACCAGGTGCGTCAGGACGAGCGACACGCCCCACGCGACGCCCGAGTGGTGATCGAGCACCAGTGACAACACGGGCCGCGCAGCGAAGAACGAGACGGTGAGCAGGCCCGCGCCGACGACGAGCGACACGACGAGCGGGAGCACGAGCAACGCGCGAAGCTCACCGAACCTGATCACCCACCAGAACGAGCGAGGCACCTGGACGACCGCCCAGAAGAACGCGACGACAGGATTCCGGGGAGCAGCGAACGGCATGGTGCGCGGGAACCTCAGGCGTGGCGGCCACCGAAGTCAACGCGTCACGCAAGCGATCATTCCGTGAGCCGCGAGCCGCAACCGAAGGCGAAACCTCGAGCCGCAACCGAAGGCGAACCCGCAGCCGCAACCGAAGACGAACCCGCGAGCCGCAACCGCCCCCGAGAGCCGATCCCGAAGCCGATCCCGATCCCGATCCCGGCCCCGACCCCGACCCCGACCCCGACCCCGACCCCGACCCCGACCCCGAAGCCGACCCCGACCCCGAAGCCGACCCCGCGCAGTTGCCGTGCCCTCTCCCCGCCCCTCACGCCTGCGGCGGCCTGACCACCAACACCGGCCGACTGCTCCCTCTCAACACCGCCTCCGCGACCGACCCTCTCACCGCCCTCGCGACGCCCGATCTCCCATGCGACGCGATGATGATGGCATCGACCCCCAGCTGCTCCGCCATCGCCAGCAACGCCTTCGCCGGATCAGCCGACCGCAACACCTCCGTGCGAGTGACGATGCCCCGCTCGGCCGCCGTCCCCGGCGTGAGCACCCGCAACCGCGCAGCGACCTCCGCCTCCACCCGCGGGCTCGCGTGAGGAGCCGGCAGCGCCGGCGCATACAGATCCGCCAGCTGCCCCGCGACCCCTTCGGTCGGGGTCACGTGCGCGAGGATGACCTCTCCCATCGACTCGACCATCGTGTACGCCCACGGCACGGCCGCGTTGCCCACGTCCGAGAAATCGGTCGCGACCAGCACGCGCTTGAGCCGCGGGGTAGGCGCGAGCGCGCCGACGCCCTTCCCGTCGGGCGGAATGATCGCCACCGCCATGCGAGCGAGGTGCAGGGTCGCCGACGACACGCTCCACATGCGCGAGAACCCCGTGTGCTTGTGACTGCCCACGACGATCAGCTGGCACCGCTCCGCCTCGGCCAATTCGAGCAGGTGATCCGCCACTCGTCCCATGCCCAGCTTCGCGCGGTAGAACAGCTCCCCCTCCCCGGGAAGCGACGGCACCATGCGCTTCAGGTCGCGCTCGATCAGCGTCTCCACCGCGGGGTCCGGATCGGTGTACGAGTACCGCCTGCTCGCGACGCCGTAGTGCTGGTGCGCGTCGCCCGCGTAGTAGACGCGGCCCACCACGACGTCGAGCGGTCCACCGGCACGCAGCCTCGTCAGCCACCGCAACGCGCTCGCGCTGGCCTCGCCTTCCTCGAGCCCGAGCAGCGCGCGGAAGGGCTTCCCCTCGGCCCAGTCCCTGAAGCTCTCGCCCTCGCGCACCACCATCACCGGAATGTCCGAGCCGCTGGCGAGCCGCTCGCTGGTGCCGCCCAGCTTCATCAGCGCCGAGGCGCCGTGGCCGGCCGAGCCGATCACGATCAACTGCGCGTCATGCCCCCGGGCGAAGTCGCGCACCACGGTCGCCGCACGGCCCTGCTTCACCGCGACCTTGATGCCCTTCTTCGCCATCGGCTGGAGCCGCGCCGCGATGGTGGTGAGGCGATCCTGCAGCATCGCCTGCACCTGCGTCTGGGAAGCGGGGCTCATCAGCTCCACCTCCGGCTCCTGCACGTGCATGAGCCACAGTTCCTGGCCCAGCCGGCCAGCGAGCGCCGCGGCCGCGTCTTCCGCGTGCCGCGCAAAGGGGGAGAAGTCGGTCGCGCAGATGATGGACATGGTGAGGAGAAGCTCTTCACCTGCCGTGCCGCGGCAAGTGCTCGGAGCAGGTCGTCGCCTCCGCAGGGATTGCGCGCCCTGGAAGCGGCGACGCACCACCTGCACGCCCAGCCGTTCACCCTGGGCGGAGTCGAGGGGCCGGCCTCAGTGCGCTTCGAGCCACTCCACGATCCGCTCGGGGGCGATGCTCAGCCACTCGTGCCCCGCGGCGTCGTCGATGACGATGTCGTTCTCGATGCCCCCCGCGGTGAGCCGCTGCTGGTACTGCTCGGCGGTGTAGAGCGGAACGGTCAGGTCGGCGCGGCCGTGGAGGAAGCGCGTGGGCGGATGATCCACGGGCATCGTGCTGGGAATGATGCACGCCACGCCGGCGCAGGTCGCGTAGCTGCCCGAGTGAATGAAGAGCGCGCGGAACACGCCGGGGTAGCTCACCGCCATGCGGCTGGTCATGTAGCCGCCGCTCGAGATTCCGCCCGCGAACACGCGCGTCAGGTCGACGGCCCCGAAGGTGCCGCCGCGCAGGCCATCGAGCAGCGCGTCGATGAAGGCCTTGTCGCTGGTGGTGTCCCAGGGCAGCCCGGAGTTGGTCTGCCACGCCACGCCCGCGAGCGCGGACGGGGTGATCACGGTGAAGCCTCGCTCGAGCAGCAACGCGTGCATGCGCGCCTGGTGAAAGCCGCCGAAGAGCGAGGACGACGGCACCTCGTTCCACACCGTGGACGGGGCGAAGAAGCTGCCCTGGTAGATGATCACCGCAGGGAAACCGGCGGCCGGCGCGGGGCTCGAGGGCGACTGCCAGTACACGTCACGCCCGGCCACGGGGGTGATCACCGGCGGGCAGTTCACCCTGGCGTCGTAGAAGCTGCAGCGCGGAACGCCCGCGTCGACGACGACCTGGCCCGCGTCGGGAGTCATGCCTGCGTCCACGCCCGCGTCGGTGCTCGAGGTGCCCGCGTCGACCGCCGGCGTGCCGGAATCGACCCCCGGGTTCACGGCCGGGGCGGGAGTGCCGCACGCGCTGAGGACCACGACGAGGACGGCGGGCAGAAAGCGCGACACGACTGACCCCGTAGCACCCCTCACCGCATGGCGTCTGGTCGCCAGAGAGGAATAGAAGGAAGCATGCGTCTGCCCGCGTTGACGACCGTGCTGTGCTTCCTCGCGGCGTGCAGCCCCGCGCCGCTCGTGCACGACGACTCGATGGTGTTCGGCGACGTGGAGTTGGGTCAGTCGCGCAGGGTCGCGCTCGTGCTCACCAACAGCGGCTCGGCACCGCAGGCGCTCGCCTTCGAGGCGACGGGCGACTTCACGGTGGAAGAGGCGCGGGCCACGCTGGGCGGCGGCGCGACCTCGAGCCTCATGGTGCGCTTCTCCCCCACCGACCTCGGAGCACGCGCGGGCACCCTGGTGATCGGCGACGTGGAGGTCGCGCTCTCGGGAAGAGGAACCGGCCCCCGCTTCTCTGCGGCGGCGCAGGTGACGCTCCCGCCCATCACGCTCGTGACCGGGGAAACACCGAGGGCCTCGACCTCGAAGCTGGTCGTGCAGAACGCGGGCACCGCCGGCTCGGCCCTGAAGCTCGGAGCTCCGCGCGTCGACGGCGCGGAGCTCTGCGTGGGCACCTTCGTGGGCTCGACCTGTGAGCCGTGGGTGCCGCCTGCATCGGTCGAGACCCAGACGTTGCTCGAGGTGCCGCTCTCGGTGCTCGTCACCACGCCCGGCGCGCGACGGTGGTCAGTCGTGTTCCCCTCGAACGACGCGCTGCGCCCCGAGGTCACGATTCAGTTCGCGGCGCTGGTGGAGGCCTACGAGCCCTGCGTCTTCTCGGCGCCCGCCGAGGTGGTGCTGATCAACCGGGGCGGTGTGCTCGACGTCACGCACCAGGGCCCGGGCACGTGCCTCGTCGAGGCGATCACCCTCGAGTCCACGCCGGCGGGGCACCTCGAGTTCGTGAGCGGAGGGCCGATGCCCCTGCGGCTCGCGCCGGGCGCGGTGCTGTCGAGGGCCATCCGCGTGCGGCCTCCGTCGACGCCGGCGGGGTTGGTCGGGAAGGTGCGCGTGCTGGCCGCCGGCACCGCCGCGCTCGAGGTGCCCATTCGGGTGGAGCCCCCCTCGGTCCAGTGCCTGGTGATCGCGCCCAGAACCCTCGACTTCGGCACGGTGCGCCGCGACTGCGCCTCGCCCAACCGCAACGTGCAGCTCTACAACGCGTGCTCGCGGCCGATCACGGTGCAGTCCGTCGTGGTCGGCGCCGCCGCGGGTGAGGGCCCCGGCGGCCCGAACTGTCCGGGCACCGCGCCGTGCCCCGAGTTCTTCCTCGTCAGCGGCCCACCCGCGGCCACGGTGATTCAGCCCGGCAACAGCACGCCGGTGCTGCTGACGCTCAGGTACCGGCCGATCAACTACGGGCCGGACACGGGGGCGGTGCTCATCTCGACGTTGGAAGAGGGCGACCTGGTCGTCGCGCTGCAGGCCCGCGGCGACCTGAACCCACTGAGCGTGGACACCTTTCGCCAGGACCCGCTGCCGATCATCGACGTGCTGCTGATGGTCGACGCTTCGCCGTCGTTCGTGCCGAAGCGCGCGAGCGTGCGCGCGAACCTCACCCCGATGCTCACGTCGATGTCGAGCAGGTGCATCGACGCCCGGTTGGGCTTCGCAGCCGCAGACGGCGCTCCGGGGGCCAGCGCGCAGTTGCTCGCCAACGACGCGGGCATGCGCTGGACCTCGTCGGGCGATCCCCAGTTCGTCGAGCGCGCCCTCTCGGCCTTCGACGCGCTCCCGGTGGGCTCCGAGATCGAGGCCTGCATCGGTCCCGCCGCGGACCTCGTCCAGGACGCGGGACTGAGGACAGGGAGCTCCCTCTCCGGCTTGTGCATCACTGACGCGCTCGAGCAGTCGCCCAGCCCGATGAGCTCGCTGCAGGCGCTCCAGGCTCAGCGTCCCGCCTCCCGCTTTTCGTGGAGCGCGGTGACCGCGCTGAGCTCTTCCACCTGCGCCGTCGAGACCGCGGACGACGGCACACACCAGGGCCTCGTCACCGCCTCGAACGGTGCGCGCGAGGACATCTGCAATCCATCGTGGTGGCAGAGCTTCGTGGGGCTGGGCACGCCGACCTGCGGCTTCCGCACCACCTTCTACCTGAGCTCCCTGCCGGCGAGCCCGAGCGAGCTCGAGCTGACCATCGACGGGCGGCCGGTGCCTGCCTCCGACTGGATGCTCGACCTGACGCTCAACGCGGTGGTCTTCGCGCCGGACAAGGCGCCCGCGCCGGGCGAGACGCTCGAGATCAAATACCGCGCCGCCTGCGTGCCCTGAGCTGTGCCAGAGAGGCGCATGCGACACGTCTGCATCATCACCGCCCTGCTCTTCATCACGGGCTGCGGGCCAGAGCTCACCGGTGAGGGCTGGTCGAGCCAGCACGAGGCGCTGACCGCGGTGACGGGCTTCGGCACGAACCCCGGCGGACTCTCGCTGTTCATTCACCAGCCCGCGGGCCTCGGCGCCAACGCGCCGCTGGTCGTCGCGTTGCACGGCTGCGGCCAGACGGCTGACGTCTACGCGACCACGGGCTGGAACACGCTCGCCACCCAGCACCGCTTCCTCGTCGCGTACCCGCAGACGACCGCGAACAGCGCGTGCTTCGACTGGTTCACCGCCAACCAGCAGACGCGCAGCGGACCGCAGGTCACCTCGATCCTGCAGATGGTTCAGCACCTGGTCACGACCCGCGGAGTCGATCCTTCGCGCGTGTACGTGACGGGCCTGTCCGCGGGCGGCGCGATGACCGGTGTGCTGCTCGCCGTCGCGCCCGACGTGTTCTCGCGCGGCGCGGTGATGGCGGGGCTGCCGTTCGCGTGCGCCACCACGCAGCTCCAGGGGCTGACCTGCATGAGCTCGCCGGCCGATCAGACGCCTGCGCAGTGGGGGGCCCTGGTGCGCGCCGTGGCTGGCTCGAGTCCCGCGCCGCGCGTCTCGCTCTGGCATGGCACGAGCGACACCACCGTTCGGCCCGGCAACCTGCAGGAGCAGGTGGACCAGTGGACCGACGTGAACGGCGTCGACCTCACGGCCGACGCGACGAGCACCGTGGGCATCGCCACGCGCCGGGAGTTCAGGAACGCGGCGGGCGTGACCCTGGTCGAGTCGTGGAGCCTGGCGGGCATGAGCCACGGCACGGCGATCGACGCCGCGCGCGGCTGCGGCACGCCGAGCCCGTTCATTCTCGACGTGAGCGTGTGCTCGAGCCGCTACGCGGCCGAGTTCTTCGGGATCGCCTCGGCGAGCGATGGCGGCGTGCCCGTTCCCGATGCGGGGGTGATCACGCCCGACGCGGGCACGGGTGGTGGCGGTGGCGCGACAGGAGCCGGCGGAGGGACTGCCACCGGCGGAGGCAGCGCGACGGGCGGCGGAAATGGCACGACCGGCGGTGGCGGTGGCGGTGGCGGCGACGCTCCGGGTGGTTGCGGTTGCACCAGCATCGAGCCGATGGCGTTGTTCCTGGGCTCATTCCTGCTCCGTCGTCGCGCGCAACGCGCGATCAAGTAGCGACGCCGCCACCCCGCAACGGGTCGTTCGGACCGCTGGGTGGCGGAGCGTGCGCGCGCCGTTGAGCGCGACCCTCGACCGGTGCCGCCACGTCTCGCCGTCAGCCCCTTTCGTGAGCCTCTTTTCCAGCCGCCTGCGCGTCTGGAGCTGGAGACCTCATGATCACCACACGAGCAGTGTTGCTCCTCGCCGCCGTATCGTTCGGCGCTGGGTGCAATTGCGGCATGCCCCCCACAGGGGATGACGGCGGAACAGGCGGCGGAGGCGGTGGCACGACCGGCGGTGGAGGCGGCACCACCGGAGGAGGCGGCGGCGGCCTCACCGGCGGTGGAGGCGGCACCACCGGCGGCGGCGGCGGCACCACCGCCTCACCCAACGTCCTCGAGTTCTCGTCAGCCGCTGGCCGCGTCGCCCAGCCCAACGGCGTCACCGCAGACGTTCAGTTCGCTGTCACCCCCACCCGTGTCCGCGCCAGCGGCGGCACCATCTCCCTCGAAGGCTCAGCAGTCCTCCAACCATGAAAACACTCCTCCTCGCGGTCGCGGTCTTCTCGAGCGTCGCGCTCGCCCAGAACGTCCCTCAGCAGGTCTCCCTCAGCGCGCGGTTGTCGAACGCGGGCGCGCCGCTCACGGGCAGCCACACGCTCCTGCTCAAGCTCTTCGACACACCCAGCGGTGGCACGGAGTCGTGGAGCGAATCGACCCTCGCCAGCGCGGACAACGGCCTCGTCGCGCTGACCCTCGGAGCCCAGTCTCCGCTCACGCCGGTCATCTTCGATGGGCGCCCGCTCTTCCTCGAGGTGAGCGTCGACGGCCAGGTCCTCTCGCCGCGACTCGTGGTGACGAGCGTGCCCTACGCAGTGCGCTCCACCCTCTCGGCGAGCAGCGCCACGCTGGGCAACCTCACGCCTGGCGACGTCGCGCGGGCCAACCACACCCACGCCGGCACCTACCTCCCCGTCGGGGCGTCGCTCGGCTGCACCGGCACTGACAAGGTCGTCGGCCTCGACGCGAGTGGCTCGGTCATCTGCGCACCCGACAGCGGCGGAACGACCTACGTGGCAGGGGCCGGGATCACCATCGCCGGCTCTTCGGTGTCCGTCGCCTTCGCGGGCGCAGGTGTGGCCACGACTGCCGCGCGCTCCGATCACAACCACGCCGGCGCGTACCTGCCGGTCGGCACGGTCCTCACCTGCCCGGTGGGTCAGCACGTGACCGCCCTCAACGCCAATGGCTCCGTGACCTGTCAGGCAGACCTCACCCCGGGCACCGGCCTCATTCAGAGCGGGACCACCATCGCCGCGAACTACCTGGTGGGCGCCCTCTACGGCACGTCGACCTCCCCCGCGCGTGCCGACCATGGGCACGGGTACGTCTGCCCTCTGGGCTTCCGCTCGCACTGGTTCGCAACCACCGGCTCACCCGAGGGCACGAAGGTGCTCTGCACGCGCCCCGTGGCCCAGGCAGCGACCTGGGTGGGCGCCGTGCGTGCGTGCGCTACCAACTACAGCGCGTCGCGGCTGTGCACGATTCAGGAGCTCACGATCGCACGTGGGCCGGCGACCCTCTCCCACACTCAGGAAGTCCTGCTGAGCGGCTACTGGCTCGCCGACCGCCTCGCTGACGACTTTGCCGCCGTCACCAACGCCACCACGGGTGACAACTTCGACGCGCAGCAGGACCCGGCCACCACCGCCACCGGCTTCTATTGCTGCACCGACGGCAACTTCATTCGCTGAACCGTCAGGGGCCCTCGCCGCCCAGTTCCCGGAACAGAAACGCACGCGCGGCCTGCCAGGCGCGCTTCACCGTGGCCACCGAGTTGCCCATCGCCTCGGCCACCTCTTCGTTGGTCAGCCCGGCGAAGTACTTGAGCTCGACTACCCGCGCCTGGTCCTGGTCGAGCGCGGCCAGCTTCTGCAGCGAGTCGTCGAGCGCGATGACGTCGACGTTCACGCCGCCCGTCGACGGCTCCTCGAGCCAGACCGGCGTCTCCCTCTTCTGGGCCCGCTTCTGCCGCGCGTGGTCGACGAGGATCCGCCGCATCGCCTGCGCGGCGATGGCGAAGAAGTGTGCGCGGTCCTTGAAGTCGACGCGCTGCCCGACGAGCTTCATCCACGCCTCGTTCACCACCGCGGTGGGCTGCAGGGTGTGATCGTCGCGCTCGCCCTTGAACTGGTTGGCGGCGATGCGGCGCAGGTTCTCAAAGACGAGCGCGAAGAGCTTTTCCTGCGATTCCCCCGTGCGCCAGTGCGCCAGCAGCGCCGTGATTTCCCCCGCCTCGTCCGACATGTTTCGAGAATACTGCGTGGCGCCATGAACGCGAGCCTGTGGGCGAGGGTCAATGCGGTGTTCCAGGCGGCGCTCGAGCGCGAGGGCGAGGCGCGGGAGGCCTGGGTGGTCGAGGCGTGTGGCGGCGACGCGGAGCTGCTGGCCGAGGTGCGCTCCCTGCTCTCAGCCGACGCCAGGGCGGGGGCCTTCCTCGACGCTCCGGCCAACCTGCCGGTCGAAGCGCCCCCGCCCGACGTCGGGCCCTGGCACATCAAGCAGGAGCTGGGCCGCGGCGGCATGGGCACGGTCTACCTGGCCGAGCGCTCCGACGGGGTCTTCGCCATGCAGGCCGCGCTCAAGCTGCTGCGGCGAGGCCTGGACACCGACGATCTGCTCGCGCGCTTTCGGGACGAGCGGCAGATTCTCGCGTCGCTCCAGCACCCGAACATCGCCCGCCTGCTCGACGGAGGCGCGACCGCCGAGGGGAGACCATGGCTCGTCATGGAGTACGTCGAGGGCCAGTCGCTGCTCGACTGGTGCACCCAGCAGAAGCTCGACGTCGAGGGGCGGCTCGCGCTGTTCCAGAAGTTGTGCAGCGCGGTGCAGTACGCCCATCGCAACCTGGTGGTGCACCGCGACCTCAAGCCCGGCAACGTCCTGGTCACCGCGGGCGGCGAGCTCAAGCTGCTCGACTTCGGCATCGCCAAGGTCCTCGGCGAGGAGCCCGGCGAAGAGCGCACGAAGACCGGCCAGCAATTGCTCACGCCGGCCTACGCCAGCCCGGAGCAGGTGCGCGGCGAGCGCGTCACCACCGCTGCCGACGTCTGGGCGCTGGGCGTCATCCTCTACGAGCTGCTGGTGGGCCGGCGGCCCTTCGAAGGCAGCGGAGAGACGCTCTCACGCGCCATCCTCGAGGCAGACCCGCCCTCGCCCCGCCTCGGCGGCGATCTCGACACCATCATCCTCACCGCGCTGCGCAAGGAGCCTGAGCTGCGCTACGCCACCGTCGATCAGCTCGCCGACGATCTGCTCCGCTCTCAGGCCCGCCTGCCGGTGCGCGCCCGCCCCGCGACCTTCGGCTACCGCCTGGGCAAGTTCCTCGCGCGGAACCGGTTCGCGGTCGTCGCCGCGAGCCTGGTGAGCCTCTCGCTCGTGGGAGGCGTGGTGTCCACCGTGCTGCAGGCGCGCGAAGCCCGGGCGGCGAGGGAGCGCGCCGAGGCCTCGCGCGCGCGCGCCGAAGAGCTGGTGGACTTCATGCTGGGCGACCTGCGCAAGAAGCTCGAGCCCTCCAGTCGCCTCGACGTGCTCGAAGACGTCTCGAAGGCGGTGCAGAGCTACTTCGAGACCGTGCCCGCCGAGGAGCTGTCACCGCAGCGGCGCGCGCGCATGCTCAACCAGCTGGCCACCGTGCGGCTGGCCCAGTCGAAGGGAGACGAGGCCGCCGCGTTGATCAAGAACTCCCGCGAGCTGCTGGCGGGGGCCATCGTCAACGCCGAGACCGACGGGCTGCGGGCCGCGGCAGCCAACCTTCAGGGCCGGGTGTACGAGGAGCAACGAGGCGAGCTGGCCGTGGCCCTCACCGAGTTCGAGCTCGCCAGCTCGCTCTTGCAGGCGCTGCTCGACCGCGCGCCAGCCGACGCTGACCTGCGGGCGCGGGCGGGCGACGCAGCGAACGACGAGGGCCGCGTTCTCTACGCGCTGGGGCGACCTGCCGACGCGGTGAAGGCGCACCGGAGGGGAGTCGAGGGCCTCCAGGGCGTCGAGCCGAAGACACGCGACGTCCGCCTCGCGTTGGCCAAGTCGTACCTCTACCTGGGCCGGGCGCAGGAGGCGGTCGGTGCGGCGCGGGATGCGCTGGCCTCGTTCAGCGAGAACCTGGGCCGGGCACGCGCCCTGCGCACCGACTTCCCGCAGGACCTCGAGCTCGAGGACTACCTGTCCATCTCGCTCAATGACCTGGGGCGGATTACCCGGCTGGGTGGCAAGCCGGCTGAAGCCGAGGTGCTGGCGACGGAGGCCGTGGCGCTCAGCGAAGCCGCGCTCGCGCGCGATCCCGAGAACGCCATCCGCCTGGACGGGCTCTCGGCCGCCCACTCGTTCCTGGGCCGGGCGCGTGAAGATCAGGACAAGCTCGAGGGCGCGCTGTCCGAGTATCGCGAAGACGTGAAGATCTCCGAACGTCTGCTGGCGAAGGAGGCCGAGAACGCCTTCGTCCAGGCCGCGCTCGCCGACGGCTTGACCAACGTGGGGCGGGTCGAGCGCAAGCAGGGCCACGCGCCCGCCGCGCGGGAACTGCACGGCCGCGCCCTCGCCCTGCGGGAAGCGCTGGCGAAGAGCGACGAGAGCTTCCAGGTCGACGTGGGCGTCTCGTGCCTCGAGCTGGGCCGGGTTCAACGCCTGGAAGGCCAGGACCCCAGGGCGTCGTTGGTCCGCGCGCTCGAGATCTTCCAGAAGGCGGGGGGCGCCGACGACGCCCCGGCGAAGCAGCGGGGCCGGCTGGCGCAGGTGCTGATCGAGCTGGGGCGCCTCGAAGATGCGAGGCCCATCGTGAGGGCGCTGACCGCAACGGGCGCTGCAGACGCCGAGCTGCGCGCGCTCGCCTCGAAGCACGGGCTCTGAGCGCCCTTCAGGCTCACGGCTTGATGGTGAAGACGCGCACCTCCGAGGCCGAGCCGTAGAAGCTGGTCAGTCGCCATGCGTACTGACCGTTGACGGAGGTGAGGTTGGCGAACTCGGCGCGGGTCAGCCGCATCCACCCTCCGATGTTCCGTTCCATCCACCAATCGGCGTGCGTGCCTGACGACAGGCCCCAGTCGATGGCGTTTCCGGCGGTCCACGTGCTGGGCGGGTCGCCACCGAGCTGAAAGTGATGGGGGCCCTCACAGAAGGTGGTGGCGGTGCTCCAGGAGAACTCCACGTAACCCAGGGCGCCGAAGTCGAGCTCGGCGCAGTTCGCGGGGGCGTTCAGGTAGATCTGACAGCCGCCTGAGAACGAGGAAGGCGCGAGCTGGACGCAGGGAGCGGTGCCACTGCCCCCGCCCGTCGGCCCACCGCCGCCTCCGGTCGCGCTGCCACCGCCTCCGCCGGTCACTGCCGCACCGCCTCCACCTCCCGTGACTGCGCCCCCGCCTCCACCGGTGGCGATGCTGCCGCCGCCTCCACCCGTCACGCCTCCACCTCCACCGGTGGAGACGTTGCCGCCTCCGCTCCCCCCACTGCCCGCGGAACCCAGGCACTGCCCGGCTCCGCACGCCTGGCCGGCACCGCACACCCCGCACGCGAAGCCCGACGCGCCACACGCGCTCGTCTGGGTTCCCGGCTGGCATTCCCCCGCCGAGTCACAGCAACCGGTCGCGCAGGTTGACGGACTGCAGGTGGACATCGGGGAACAGCCCAGCACCGGCACGCCCGCGAGGACCGCGAAGAGGAGGGAGCGCATGGGTCACTTCCTCTCGGGGCCCGAGTAGACGGGCATCGGGAGTGGGGCCGGCGCGGCGGGAACCAGGCCCAGGACGAGCTCGTGTCCACCGGCCTTGAAGTCGAGCGCGCCGAGCGTCGCCGCGCCGTCAGTGGCCTTGAAGGAGACCCCCAGCGTCTCGCCCCGTACCTGGGTGGAGACGCCGGGGGTCGAAAGAGCCAGCTTCGGGCGCGGCGACTGCTCGAAGGTGTCGCGCGCGCGCGCGGGGGCCTCCTTCACCTTCTCCTGCGCCTTTGCCTGCACGTTCACCGTCGTCTGCTGCACTGACCGCACCGTCGCCTGCACCGAGTTCTTCACCGAGCTGAAGAGGGACATGGGCTGCTCCTGGGTTCTTCGGCGGCTTCATTGCCGCCTCTCAGAGGAAGACGCGCAGGAGACTGAAGAACAGGCTCAAGGCACCTGGACTCAGGGGCTTGCGTGGGTGGTCAACGCCAGCTCGGGTCATCACCCGCGTCGGAGCGCTCCCAGGCGGCGAGCACCGTGCCGTCGGCCGAGAACCGCGCGTCCCAGGTCCGGCGACCGGGGCGATCGAAGAGCACCGGGGCGCCCCCGTCGAGAGGCACGAGCCCGAGCCGCGGCTGCACCCCGCCCTCGACGCGATGGAACACGCCACGCTCGATGACCGCGAGAGACCAGAAACCCCACCGGAGAAAGGCGAGGCCCTGGAGCGCACCGACTCCAGGGCCCGATGCTCGAACGGACAGGGGACTCAGGGCACCAGCGTCACCGGCATCGACGTGGTGGCACTGCCGAGCAGGAAGTGCCGCGGCGCCGCGATGAGCGAGAGCGCCGTGACCTCGAGCGTGGCCGGTCCAGTCCCCGCAGGGAGCGGCAGCTTGGCCTCGTTCTGCAGCGACTCGACCGAGACGCCCGGCGAGTCACCCAGGAACAGCGAGACGCCGTAGCTGTTCGCCAGCGGCACCGCGTCCCACTTCACCCACTGGACCTGGTTGGCCTGCAGCTGGGCGCTCACCGCGGGCGCGGTGACGTGGGGCCTCGCGGGCAGCACCAGCTCGAGGTTGAGGGCCTCGTGGTACGGCGCCTCGACGCGGAGCTGGTGGTGCCCCGCCCGCAGGACCCGGGGCGAGAGCTCGATGAGCGAGTAGGTGCCGTCGAGGGTGAACGGCAGCACCGCGCCGTCGAGCGTGACCCGCGCGTCGAACACCGGGCGCGGGCCGGCATGAACCTGCACGTACGCCACGGTGAACCCCTCGGCGGCGGAAAGCGCGACCGCGTGCACCTGCGGAGTGCGGAAGACGCGCTGACCGCAGGCCAGCTCGGGAGAAGGAGCGCTGAAGGCCGGCGGGCAGAACATGAGGCCGAGCCGCGGGTCGTTCGTGATGGGCAGCGGCAGGTCCATCGAGGTAGGGAAGAGGCTCGGGCGGTCGAGCGGCCCGGTGACGCGCACCAGGTTGAAGCCCTGCACCATGCCGTCCTCGTCAGCGCCGAGCGTGCCCTGCCGCCAGAGCAGCAGCGTGCGCACTCCGGGGCCGTCAGCGTCGAAGGGGAGCGCGCCTGCCGAGCTGCCGACCAGCTCGTCGGGGGTGGTGCCATCGTCGAGCACCGTGAGCGCGCCGTCGTTGTTCATGTCCCGGAAGGCGACCACCGCGCCCCATGAAGCGAGGCCGGCGCCGCCACCGGGCGTGGACCAGGCCCCGCGCGCTGACTCAGGAGGCGTCGCGGAGACGTCGAAGCGCCACCGCGCCGGCACGGGCTCACCGAGCTTCCTGCCGTCTTCCACGGCGTCGAAGCGACGCGGCGCGCTGGTGTCGAGCGAGGAGAACCAGAGCATGGCGAGCCGGGTGTTGGTGGGCGGCACGATGCCGTCGCTGATCTCCAGCGGCCCCGCGAGCGTCACCAGGCCAGGCACCGGCGCCGGACCTGCGTCGGGTGTTCCGGCGTCGACAGGACCGGGCTCGACGTGACCGCCGTCGGGAATCGACTCGCCGGCGTCGAAGGGGACAGGAAAGTACGGAAGGGGAGCTGGCCCGCCGCAGGCGGCGAGCAGCGTCGAGAGGGCAACGAGCAGGGTGAGGCGCATGGGACTCCTTTCAGCGGACGAAGATTCGTCAGCGTCCAAGGAGAGACCGGACCAGGCCCGGAAAATGGGAACCCGTCAGCCCAGCCAGCCGTCGCGTAGGTCGAGGTAGCTGCGCTCGGCCGACTCGCAGAGCTTCGCCAGCGCGGGCACGCGGGGCAGCTCGGTGCGCTGCCAGTACTCCGCCGCCGCGCGCAGGCCCTTCGCGAAGTCATCCTCCCGGCTGCCGAGCGCGTTGACGACCTTCGTCCACACCCAGCCGACCACGACCAGCGAGAGCGCTTCCATGAAGTCGGCGGAGTGGCCGAGCATGCCCTCGAGATCGCCTCCCGCGCCGCGCGCCCCGAGGGCCGCGGTGAGCTCGACCATCTGATCAGCCGCGGTGCGCAGGGCGGTGACGTCGAGCTTCGCGCGCCCCAGCTCGAGCTCGAGCTCCTCGCGCAGCGCCATCAGGGCCGCGCCCCCGCCTGCGACCACCTTGCGGCCCAGCAGGTCGAGCCCCTGGATGCCGGTGGTGCCCTCGTGGATGCTGTTGAGCTTCTGATCGCGCAGCCACGCCTCGGGCAGGTACTCGCTGGAATAGCCGTACCCGCCGTGGATCTGCAGGGCCAGCGCGTTGCTCTCGAAGCCCTTCTCCGCGGGGAAGGTCTTGGCGATCGGCGTGAGCAGGTCGAGCAGCAGCTTGCTGCGCGTGCGCTCGGCCTCGTCGGGGCTGTGCGTGGCGAGATCGGCGTAGCGCGCGGTGATTCCGAGGAGCGCGAGCGAGCCTTCGACGATGGCCTTCTGCCGCAACAACATCCGCCGCACGTCGGCGTGCTCGGTGAGGGGAAGCTGCGGCGCCTTCACGTCTGCGTTGCCGATGGCGCGGCCCTGCTTGCGCTCGCGCGCGTAGGCGAGCGACTCGTGAAACGCGACCGAGGCGGTGGCCGCGGCGTTGACGCCCACCATGATGCGGGCCTCGTTCATCATCTGGAACATGCAGCGCAGCCCCTGCCCCGGCTCACCCACCAGGAAGCCGTGGCAGTCGCCTTCGTCGCCGAACGAGAGCGCGAGCGAGGGCAGCCCTCGCCAGCCGATCTTGTGGATGACGCCGCTCACCTGCACGTCGTTCGCGACGAGCCGTTCACCCCCAGCGGAGTCGAGGGACGGGCGTAGCTTCGGCACCGCGAACAACGAGATGCCCTTCGACCCCAGCGGAGCGCCGTCGATGCGCGCGAGTACGAGGTGCACCACGTTGGTGGTGAGATCCTGATCGCCACCCGAGATGAAGATCTTCGCCCCGCTGATCAGGTGATGACCTGCGTCGGTCGGCTTCGCGCGGGTGGTGACGTCGCCGAGGCTCGAGCCGGCGTGGGGCTCGGTGAGGGCCATGGTCCCGCTCCACTCCCCCGACTGCATCTTCTCGAGGTACGTCGCCTTGAGCGCGTCGGTACCGAACGCTTCCACGAGGTGCGCCGCGCCGGCCGTCAGCCCCGCGAAGCCGTACGCAGCGCAGTTGCCGGCCATGAGGTACGCGCTCGAGAGCGTGGTCACGGTGAGCGGCAACTGCCCCACCCCCGCGATCACGCCCAGCCCCACCAATTCGCGCCACGCGTCGTGCATGCGCGCGTGCACGAAGACGCGGCCGCCTTCGAAGCGGGGGGGCTCGGCGTCGATGACGCGGTACGAGGGGAAGAGCACCTCGCGCGCCACGCGGCGGCAGGCAGCGAACCACGGCGCGAGGGCCTCGCCCTGCCCCTGGAAGGCGGGCAACCGGCACAGCGCCTGTGCGTCGAGCACGTCTTGCAGGAGGAAGTCGATGAAGGGGTCCGACACGAGCGGGTTCATGGCGACTTCCATATTCCCAAACAGCCAGTTGCGTCCGGGCAGCGAGGGCAGCAATAGGAAGTTCCTATGAGCGACGACGTGGTGCTGGAGCAGGTGCGCCTGGGGTTTCCCTGGCAGACGCTCGACCCCTTCCTCTTCTGCGTGCATCACGACGACGCGTACCCTCCGGGGAACGACGTGCTCGGGCCCGCCGCCTCGCTCGCCGGCCGCAACATCGGCAGCGACTTCGAGGGCAAAGACGGTTGGCGCATGTACCACGGCGACGTGGTGCCCGGCTTTCCCCAGCACCCGCATCGCGGCTTCGAGACGGTGACGGTGGTGCGGCGGGGGCTCATCGATCACTCCGACTCGCTGGGGGCGACGGCGCGCTTCGGCCGCGGCGACGCGCAGTGGCTCACCGCGGGCAAGGGCATCGTGCACTGCGAGATGTTCCCGCTGCTCGACAAGGCGGGCCCGAACCCGGTCGAGCTGTTCCAGATCTGGCTCAACCTTCCGCGCGCCAACAAGATGGTCGAGCCGTACTTCTCGATGTTCTGGGCCGACACCATTCCCACGGTGCACGCACCGGGAGCACGGATCTCGCTCGTCGCAGGTCAGCTCGGAGACGTGCGCGCACCGAAGCCGCCGCCGCAGTCCTGGGCGTCGCAGGCCGACAGCGATCTCGCCATCTGGACCGGCAAGCTCGACGAGGGCGCGAAGTGGACCTTGCCCGCGGCGAAGCCGGGCACCAACCGCATGTTGTACTTCTTCGCGGGCTCTGAGCTCACGGTGGGGAAGACGCTGCTTCGCCGCGGCACGGGCGCGCGGCTCAGGCCCGACGTCGAGGCGACGCTGCTCAACGGCGAGGGCGAAGGCGAGTTCCTCATCCTGCAGGGGCGGCCCATCGGCGAGCCGGTGGTGAGCTACGGCCCGTTCGTCATGAACACGCAGCAGGAGATTCAGCAGGCGTTCCGCGACTACCAGGCCACGCAGTTCGGCGGGTGGCCGTGGAAGCGTGACGACCCGGTGCACCCGCGCGAGCAGGGCCGGTTCGCGAAGCACGCTGATGGCAAGATCGAGAAGCGCGACTGATCAGTAACCGTCGACGCTTCTCTGCGGCGGCGCAGGGGCCTCGACGGTCACTGACAGCGGTGCATCGGTCGCGAATCGGCGATCCAGCCTCGTGGCCGCCACTCTGAGCCGACTTCTGCAAGAGTGCCGCGCGATGCGCCTCCTGCCTGCCCTCATCCTGATCGCTTCCGCTGCCTTCGCGCGTGACCTGCCCAACGTCGACGCCTTCCTCGACTCCACCGGGGTGCGTCCCGCTCCCTCGGGTGACGGCCACATCGCGAGCGTCGAGCCGCGGCTCGGCGTGCCCACGTTCTTCTGGGCCGCGCCTCCGGCACCGGGCACGCGCTCACCGCGCGATCAGGGACTGGGCATCGAGCAGGCCGCGCGCCGGTACCTCTTCACCCACGCAGCGATGTACCGGGCTGAGCCCGCGCAGCTCGCCGAGGCCGCGTTGGTGAGACTCCACGACACGGGCCAGGGCGCGATCATCGCGAGCTTCGAGAAGCGCGTCGGCGGCGTGAGCGTGTTCCGCGATCGCCTGCACGTCGCGATGAACCAGCGCCTCGAGCTCGTCGCGCTCAGCGGCTACCTGTCGCCTGCCTCGCTCAAGAGCGGCGACTTCAAGCTCACCGCGCCCACCGCCCTCGCCACCTCGTGGTTCTCCCTGCTCGGCACGCCGGTGGAGTCCTTCCAGTTCGTCGAGGGTTCGATCGACCAGGCCGGCTTCCGCCGCTTCACTGGCGAACGTGTTGGCCCCTCGACTCCGCTCGGGGTGAACGGAGGGCTCGGCCGCGCGAAGAAGGTGCTCTACGCCCTGCCCGAGCGCCTCGTGCCCGCGTGGCACGTCGAGCTCGACGTCGCTACACCCGGCGAGACCTCGTCCTCGATGTACTCGTTCGTGATCTCCGCCGAAGACGGCGCCGTGCTCTCGCGCAAGAACCTCACCGAAGCCGACCAGTACACCTACCGCGTCTGGGCACAGGGCAGCGGGCTCTACCTCCCCGATGACGGACCGCAGGGCACGGGCGCCTCGCCCCACCCGACCGGCACGCCGAGCGGCTTCAACATGCCCTTCACCATGCCCTCGCTGGTGACGTTGCAGAACGGGCCCATCAGCACCAACGATCCCTGGCTGCCGCCCAACGCCACCGAGACGACCGGCAACAACGTCGAGGCCTACGCCGACCTCGTCACACCCGACGGCTTCAACACAGGCGATCTGCGCGCCAGCACCACCAGCCCCAACACGTTCGATCGCACCTACGACGTCGCGCTCGCGCCTGACGCCAGCCCCGCGCAACAGCAAGCCGGCATCACGCAGCTCTTCTTCAACCTCAACCAACTGCACGACTGGTTCTACGACCGCGGCTTCGACGAAGCGGCAGGCAACGGGCAGACGGACAACTTCACCCGCGGCGGCGCCGGCGCCGACAGCATCAAGGCCGAGGCGCAGGACTTCAACGGCACCAACAACGCCAACATGTCCACGCCCGCCGACGGCGCGCGCCCGCGCATGCAGATGTACGTGTGGATCCCCGACGGGCTCGCCACGCTCACCGCGACCCCCGGAGGCGCGTATGCCACCAACAGCGCGGCGTTCGGTGCCCAGACCTTCACCCTCACGGCCAACGTGATGTTGGTGAACGACGGCACCGGCACGGTCACCGACGGCTGCACGGCGATGAGCGGGCTCACCGGCCGCATCGCGCTCATCGACCGCGGCAGCTGCACCTTCGCGGTGAAGGCGAGGAACGCGCAGACCGCCGGCGCCGTCGGCGTGATCATCGCCAACAACGCCGCGGGCGGCCCGCCCTTCCTGGGTCCCGATTCGACCGTCACCACCGTCACCATCCCCGCGCTGTCGGTGACCCAGGCCGACGGCAACGCGCTCAAGGCCAACCTCATGTCCGGCACGGTCAGCGTGACCATGACGGGCGTCGCCGGCACCGAGCGCGCCGGGGAGGTGGACAACACCGTCGTGGGCCACGAGTGGGGCCACTACCTCAGCAACCGGCTCATCTCCGACGCCGCCGGCCTCTCGAACCAGCAGGGCCGCAGCATGGGCGAGGGCTGGGCCGACGTGGTGGCGCTGCTGCTGATGGTGCGCGAGAGCGATCTCCAGGTGCCCTCGAACGCGAACTGGGCCGGCGTCTACGCGCCCGCGGCCTACGCGCTGCTCGGGCCCGGCTTCCTCGACGCGACGTACTTCGGCATTCGCCGCTATCCGTACTCCACCGACCTCACGAAGAACCCTCTCACCTTCAAGCACATCGAGAACGGCGTCGCGTTGCCCATGGGCCCGCCGTCGTCGAGCGGGGGCGCGACCAACGCCGAGGTGCACAACTCCGGCGAGGTCTGGGCCGTGGCGGTCTGGGAATGTTACGCCGCCCTGCTGCGCGCCACGCCGCGGCTGACCTTCGACCAGGCGCGCGATCGCATGATCCGCTACCTCGTCGCCGGCCTGAAGCTGACGCCCGCGCAGCCGACCTTCACCGAGGCGCGTGACGGCCTGCTCGCCGCCGCGGCGGCCAGCGACGTCGCCGACTTCCAGCTCTTCGCCACGGCCTTCGCCCGGCGCGGTATGGGAATGCGCGCGGTCTCTCCGGTGCGTTCCTCGACGACGCACGCGGGGGTGATCGAAGACTTCGACATCAGCAACGAGCTCGTCTTCGTCAGCGCCGAGCTCGACGACGAAGCCGCGTGGTGCGATCGCGATGGCGTGCTCGACGTGGGCGAGCGCGGCCGCCTGCGCCTCACGCTGCGCAACGTGGGTATCGGCACCCTCATCGCGACGACCGGCACGTTGTCCACCACCACGCCGGGCGTCACCATCATCAACCCCACCGTCCCCTTCACCAGCTCGCAGCCCTTCGCGAACGCGACGGGGCAGGCGCAGGTCTCGCTCACCGGCTTCACCGCGCCGACGACGATCGACCTGACCCTCACCTTCAACGACCCGGCGCTGATGTCGGCGGCCGGCCGCACGGCCACCATGAGCTTCCGCGTGCACAGCGACTCGGTGCCGGCGAGCTCGGCCACTGACGACGCCGAGAGCTCGCTCACCGCGTGGACCTTCACCAAAGACACCGCGCTCTCCAGCGCCTTCGACTGGGCGCGCCGCAGCCTCTCGCCCGCACAGAACGTCTGGTACGGCCTCAACCCGGGCGGCAACGCAGACATCGCATTGGTCTCGCCGCCGTTGAACGTGGCGGCGACGGGGAGCCTCGGCCTGGTGCTCAACCACCGCTGGGACTTCGAGGCGGGTGGCGGCATCAACTACGACGGCGCGGTCATCGAGGTGAGCACCAACGCGGGCATGACGTGGACGGACGTGGGCGCGGCGATCGCCGGCTACACCGGCACCCTGGGAGGTCCGAGCAGCAACAACCCGCTCGTCGGGCGCCCGGCGTTCACGGGCTCCAGCCCGGGCTACCCGATGTTCAACACCAGCACGCTCAACCTCGGCTCGTCGTACGCGGGGCAGACGGTGCAGGTGCGGCTGCGCATCGGCTCAGACCAGGCGAGCGCGGGCGCCGGGTGGGACGTCGACTCCATCGGCTTCACCGGCATCACCAACACCCCGTTCCCTTCGCTCGTCGCTGATCGCGGGCAGTGCATCAACCGCGCGCCGGTCGCCAACGCCGGGCCGGACGTCACGGTGGACGAGCGTTCGATGGTGACGCTCACGTCGTCCGCGAGCACCGACCCCGACAACGACCCGCTGGTGGCGCGGTGGACCCAGCTGACGGGCCCGACGGTGACGCTGACCAACGGCGCCTTCACCGCGCCCGAGGTGACCGTCGACACCGCGCTGAGCTTCGGGCTGATCGTCAACGATGGAACGCTCGACTCCGCGCCCGACACCGTCGAGGTGATGGTGCGGCAGGTGAATCGCGCGCCCGTGGCGAACGCAGGCCCCGCGCAGAGCGTGGACGAGCGCACCACCGCATCGCTCGCGGGGGGTGGCACCGACGCCGACGGCGACCTGCTCACCTTCTCCTGGAGCCAGCTCTCCGGGCCGCTGGTCACGCTCTCCGACACCACCGTGCCCACGCCGCAGTTCGTCGCGCCCGAGGTCGGCGGCCCCGAGGTGGTGGTGCTGCAGTTGGTGGTGTCAGACGGCTCACTCCCGTGGAGCGTGGCGACGGTGAACATCGAGGTCCGCCCGGTCAACCGGCCACCTGCCCTGACCCTGCGCGCGCCCGCCACCGCGCCCGAGCGTTCGACCGTCGCGCTCGACGCGACCGGCCTCGACCTCGAAGGCGACCCGCTCACGTATCAATGGCGGCAGACGGCGGGTCCTCCGGTGATCATCGCGACGGCCACGGTGAACCTCGAGACGACCGCGGCGATGGCGACCTTCGTGGCGCCCGAGGTGCTGGGCGACACGCCCCTGAGCTTCGAGGTGGTGGGCCACGACGGCACGCTCTTCGAGACGGCCACCGTCACGACGATCATCCTCAACGTCAACCGCCCGCCCGTGGCGGTAATCGCCGGAGAGTCGCGAGAGGTGAAGGCAGGCGAGGTGGTGCAGCTCGACGCGACGGGCAGCAGCGATCCCGACGGGGAGGCGCTCACCTTCGCGTGGACGCAGGCGAGCGGTGACGCGGTCGCGCTCTCGGGTGCGGACGCCGCGGTGGCCAGCTTCACCATGCCGAAGTCGGGCGTGGTCACCTTCACCGTGACGGTGAGCGACCCCGCTGGCGCGACCGGCGAGGCGACGCAGACGCTGACCGCCTCGGCCGCGGCGCCCACGGGCTGCGGTTGCACCTCGAGCGGCGGGCTGTTGTTCCCCCTCCTCGCGTTGCTGGCCCTGCGTCGCCGGAGGGATTGACCGTTTGAGGCACTCGACTTAGTTTTTGAGGCATCTGCCTTACGGAGGTCCCTCATGCAGTCTGGTGCTTCACAGTTCAGCTCCCCCGTTTCCCGCGCGAGCGATGGCCTGCACCTCCCCGAGGGGGCCTCGCTGCTCAAGCGCCTGGGCGTGGCGGTCAAGGCGCTCAGGGTGCTGGAGAAGCAGCCCGATGATCCGGTCGCCGCTGCGCTCCTGAACGCGGCGCTGGACGGCCACATCTACCGTCGCCACGCCGAGCGGCTCTCCACGACCGGGTTCGGGCAGACGCTGCTCGCCGAGCGGCCCACCCTGCAGAAGGGCAGCGTCGACCTGCAGGCGCTCGGTCAACTCCCGGAGGGCACGGTCGGGCGCGCGTTCGCCGAGTACTTCGTGCAGAACAAGATCGAGCCCTTCTCCACGCCGTACGTCATCCGCAACGACGTCGACTACCTCATCAAGTGGTACCGCGAGACGCACGATCTCCACCACGTCCTCACCGGGTACGCGACCGACGCCGTGGGCGAGATGGAGCTGCAGGCCTTCGCGCTGGGCAACATGGGCTTCCGGGTCAGCGTGATGATCCTGTGCTTCGCCGCGCTGCTGCGCCCGCACAACCTGCCTCCGATGTGGAAGTACTGGGGGCGGCTGAAGAGCGCGTACCGGCGCGGCAAGGCGTCGGAGAACCTGTTCGACGTTCGGTACGATCAGTACCTCGAGGCGAAGGTCGAAGCGCTGCAGCAGGCCCTGCGCATTCCACCCCCGGCTCCGGCGTGAAGGCCGTCGCGCGGCGGCAGACGCGTCCCCCCGCGAGGCGGCTGCGCACCGCCCCGGCCGCGCAGCCCAGCGTCGAGAACACCCGCACGCGCCTCATCGTCGCCGCCGAGAGACTGTTCGCAGAGCAGGGGGTCGGAGTGTCCTCCCGGGAGATCGGGAAGGCGGCAGGTCAGAGCAACAAGTCGGTCGTCGCCTATCACTTCGGCAGCAAGGCAGACCTCGTGCTGGCGATCACACGGCATCACGCGCCGGACATCGAGCAGCGGCGCGCGGCGATGGTGGCCACGCTGTCGAACGGCGGTTCGCTCGGCGACTGGCTCACCTGCATCGTCAAGCCGATCACCGGGCACCTCGAGTCGCTGGGGAGGCCGACCTGGTACGCGCGCTTCCTGGCGGGCGCCACGACCGATCCAGCGCTGCGCAGCGTGGTCTTCCAGGAGGCGCTGACGTCCGCGCCGATGCGGCTCATGCTCGACGAGGTGAACAAGCGGCTGCCCGCGCTTCCGCCGGACGTGCTCGAGGCGCGCGGCTTCATGTCTCAGCACCTGATCGTCAACGCGTGCGCCGACTACGAGCGGGCCCTCCACGCCCGCGCCCCCACGCCGTACAGTTCCTGGCCGGGACTGTGCGCGGTGACGGTCGACGCGCTGCTGGGGCTGTGGCGGGCACCGGTGAGACGGAGCGACTGACTGGTACAGGCCTTGAAGTGGAGGACGTGATGCCTGATTCCACTGCCACGCCACCGCCGAAACGCCGGCCCCTCTGGCCCTTCGTCCTGCTGATCCTCCTCGTCGCGGGCGGTTTCCTCGCCTGGCGCGTGCTCCAGCAGCCGCAGACCGTGGTGGAAGCGCCGCGTGCACCCGACGCGGGACTCGCCGTGGCAGAGGCGGTGGACGCGGCCGTGCCCGCCAGCATCGACGACGGCGACACGCTCTCGAGGAAGCTCGCGTCAGGCTGGTCGAGCGATCCGACCTTCGCGAAGTGGCTCGACCTGCTCAGCCTGCGTCACCTGGTCGCCGCCGCGCAGTTGGTAGCGGATGGAGCGAGCCCGCGGCCTGCCCTGCCCTTCCTTTCCATCATGGGCCCGTTCGAGGTGCGCGAGGTCGAGGCGCCGAAGCCGCGCAAAGGAACGCCCCGCCCACCGCCGCAGCTGTTCATCGCCGCGTCGTCGTACGCCCGCTACGACACCCTCATGCAGGTGTTCGGCTCGGTGAACGCGGCCGCGGCGGGCGAGGCGTACGCCCAGCTCCGGCCGTTCTGCGACGCCGCCTTCGGGGAGATCGGCCGCCCGGGGAAGCGCTTCGATGACGTGCTCACAGAGGCGCTCCGCCGCGTGCTGGCGGTGAAGCTGCTCGAGGGCGAGCTCGAGCTCGTCCCGAAGGGCGCGGTCTACGCGTTCAAGGACCCCGCGCTCGAGTCCCTGAGCGCGGCCGAGAAGCAGGTGCTGCGCCTGGGCCCGGAGAACGGCCGCGTGCTGCAGCGCCAGCTGCGCGAGTTCGCCGCGCACGCGAAGCTCACCCAGAGCCCCTGAGCCCCTCGTCGACCTGATGCATCCAGGGGCACGTCGCTGCGCGTGGGATGGCGAGCCTACCTCGATGCTGTGAGAAGGTCGGAGGGGGAGGCGAGATGCGAGGACGAGCGTTGGTGTTGGGGGCGGTCGTGATGACTGGCTGCTTCGAGCCGGTCGCGGAGAACAGGCTGGGGTCCGCGGGTGGCCGGCTGGAGTTCGACGGAGCGGTGCTGGTCGTCCCCCCCGGCGCACTGGAGAGCACGGTGCTCTTCAGCGCACACCCCGTGCAGCTGCCGCCACAGGCGCCGAAGCCGCTCGGGAGAGCGTTCGTCTTCGAGCCCGATGACGTGTCGTTCAAGAAGCCGGTGGAGCTGCGGCTCAAGCTCGACGACCCTGCCGCCCGGGCGCAGGTGCTGACATCTGCTTCCGTCGAGGGGCCGTGGGTTCGCTTGCCCACGCAGACCATGGGCGGCGTCGCAATCGCCTACGTCACGCACTTCTCGGTCTACTACCCGAGCGAGCCACCGCCACCCGAGGAGAAGGACGCAGGCGTCGAGGACGCAGGGGTCGATTCAGGAGTCCCAGTCGCTGAGTGCAGGCTCACCTGCCCGGAAGGGTTCGCGTGTGTGCGCGACGGCGGGGCGTCGAGCTGCGTCTTCGGCTACCAGGCGCTCCGCATCGTCGAGCCGGGGGACGGCGGCGTCGTGGACGCGGGGACCGTCGCGGCCGTCGTCGAGCTCGTTCCCATCCCTGGGCTCGCGCCGAACCCACCGCCGTTCATCTACTCGACCGTGTACTTCGACGTGTACACCCTGCTCCCGATCGCTGATGGCGGCCCGTACATGGGCAGCCTCCGGGCCGCTCCGCAGCAGAGCTACGCCCTGTGGGCGTACGCGACCTTCTTCCCGCCTCCGGGTCCGGTCGACGCGGGAACGATCTTCCTCGAGGACAGGGTGACCTTCACCACGCAGTAGCGCTGAGCGTCGCCGTCACGGGGTCGGGTCGACGCAGCCGCCGTTGTCGACCCCGCCATCGCTCGCGACGCAGCGGTAGACCTGGAAGATCCCGCCGTCAGGGTTGGCGACCTGGGTGCACCGGTTGCTGCTCTGGCAGGAATCCGAGGAGCCGTTGCATTCGGCGCCAAGCGCGCCCGGGGGCTGGCAGGTGCCGGGGCCGAACGGACCCGAGCCGCTGGCCTTGCAGAAGAAGCCGAGCTGGCAGTCGGTGGACCGCGCGCAGTCACCATTGAGGCCCGAGCGGGCGGCGCACACGCCGGTGCCACCATCAGCCGGAGCGCAGCGGAGGTCGAAGCGGCACGTGCCGCAGCGCGCGCCGATGGCACCCGGCGCGTTGCACACCCAGCGCGAGCCTTCGGGCTGGCAGTAGAGGTTCGCCTGGCAGATGGTGAAGTCGGGCACGCCACCGTCGGCGAAGGAGCACACCGAGTTGGGGCCACGGCGCGTCTCGCACGCGCCCGACTCTTCGTTGCAGACGAGGTCGTCGACACAGCCCCCGTAGCCCACGCACTGCTGGCCGAGTGTCGCCTTCGGCGTGCACACGTAGCCGAACATGCCGGCGTCGCTGCGCCCAAAGGTGGGGTTCAGCCCTTCCTGGCAGGCCGAGTAGTTCTCGACGAACTGACCCGCACCGACCCTGGCGATGCAGCGCCCCGGACACACCATCTGCGAGCTGTCGCAGTACGCGGTGTTCACGCAGTCATCGCCGACGAAGCACCCACCGTCGAGGGGCACCGTGCCCGCGAAGAAGTCGCCGCTGCAGCTCGCCGGCATGGCACAGCCCGTCGCGATGGCGTCAAAGCACTGACCCGCCCTGGTACCGTCGAAGGTCGCGCGGCCGTCGCGCACGCTGGGCCCGAGGTAGTCGCAGTTGAGACCGCTGCTGCGGGCCAGCAGGTCTTCACAGCCCATGCGCGTGTCGAAGAGGCCGCAGCGCGCGCCGTAGTCGCAGTAGGTGGCTTGCAGCGTCGAGCAGTACGCGGTGAAGGTGAGCGGGCCGGACGAGCCGCCGCCGGTGCCTCCACCCGTGCCGCCGCCACCGCCGCCCCCGAGGACGCCGCCACCACCGGTCCCTCCGTCCATGCCCGGAGGCGCAGGGCACGCACAGAAGACGACGAGGCTGAGGGCAGGGAGAAGTGAGCGCATGGACCGAACCGTGAGCGATTCCGGGCCGCGGCGCCAAGAAAAAAGTCAGGAGCGCAGCCAGCGCCAGAACGTCTTGAAGCCGGGGAAGAGGGTGAAGAGCTTGCGGCGCACGCGCCGGGCGGCGGTGCCCGAGGTGAAGGTGATCGCGTTCTCGAGCAGCGTGCGCGCGTCGGGCCCGCGGCCCACCTTCACCAGGAGCGGCGCGAGCAGCAGCGTCGCCTCGAGGTGCTGCGGCTCGAAGATGAGCGCGTCCTCGAGCAGGTGTACGGCGCGGGGCCGGCCCTCTTTCCCTTCCTGCATCGTGGCGGCGAGCAAGAGCACCTTCACCCCGTCGGCTTTGCGCCCGCGCGAGACGTGGAACTGCGTCACCTTTTCCCAGGCGTCGAGATCGCTCACCTTCGTCTGGGCGATCTGCAGCCACAGGCTCAGCGCCTTGTCAGAGAAGCCGCGCGCGTCGAGATCGTCGGCCGCGATGCGAAAGCTCTCCAGCGCCTCGGCCGGTTGTCCCGCGGAGACCAGCAGCGGCCCCAGCTTGGAGTGCGCGGCCGCGTCTTTCGGGTCGACCGCGATCACCTTGCGCAGCTCGGCGATCGCCTTCTTCGGCTTCTTGCGGCTGCGAAACTCCTCCGCGCGGCGCAGCGTCTCTTCGCGATCGAACGGCGCTGCCTTGCCAAAACCGAACATGAGCGGAGGAGGATACGCACGGCCCCTCGCGCGGGGCGCTGTATTCAGAAGCCCCACCGCGCCTCGTTACCGGCGGGTTGAACGCAGCCCTCACGGCTGCGGGAAGATCAAGGCCTTCACTCTGGCGATGCAGGCGCCGCCGACATCGTCGTGCGCAGCGGGAGCTGGGGCACCCGCAGCGTGAGCAGGAACGCCAGCACCGCCAGCACCAGCGCCACCCGGTAGACCACGAGGATCGACTGGGTGAACGCTTCCTTCACCGCGGCGCCCGCAGCATCGACGGCGGCGAAGAGCTTCGGCTTTCGCGCCTCGATCTCCGCGCGCACCTCCGCGACGGCCTTGTCGAAGGCAGCCTCGGCAGCGGCCTCTCCAGCGCGCTCGAGCGCCGCGTCGACCTCCATCAGCCCAGCTTCATCGAGCGGGCGGGTCAACGGCAGCTCGGTCGCGTGCTCCCGCAGGGCTTCCCAGCTCGCGTCACGCTCCGCCGCGCGCCGTAGCTTCGAGCGCGTCACCGTGTAACGCGCGCGCACCAGCGGCCGGAGTCCGCCCGCTTCCGCCGCGGCCTTGAGCTCGGCGCTCGCGAGGGGGCTCGAGGCGACGAGCTGACGCGCGAGCACCTCTCCCTCGAGCGCGCGGGTCGCGAGGTCGAGCGCGCCCTCGAGCTGCTCGGAGATCCTCGCCTTCACCTTCTCCGGCTCGAAGCGCGGCGGCGCTCCGCCCTCTTCACCGGGCGCCCCGCCTCCCGAGAAGCGCGCCACCAGGTCGGGCGGCAGCCCTTCGGTCGCGGCGGCGAGCCGGTGCGACAGCTCGTGCGAGAGCGTGGTGGCGAAGAGGCTGCCCACCACCGCGATGCCCACCGTCGAGCCCATCTGCCGGAAGAACGTCACCATCGAGGTGCTCACCCCGAGCTGCCAGGGCGAGACCGCGTTCTGGATCGCGATCGTATAGAGCGGAATCGTGGGCCCGAGGCCCAGGCCCAGCAACACCATCTTCACCGTCACCTCGGCCTGCGTGCTGCTCGAGCTCAACGTCAGCGCCAGCACCGCGAAGCCGCCGATGGCCAGCACCAGGCTGCTGAGCATCAACACCTTGTACCGGCCGATGCGCGAGACGAGCTGCCCCGAGAGCACGTTGCCTGCCACCACGCCCAGCACCAGCGGGCTGATGGTGAGCCCGCTCGCCGTGGCGGTGACGCCCACCACGTTCACCATGAAGAGCGGGAGGAACACCATCGGGGTGAGGAACGCGCCGCCCATCACGAACACCGTCGCGCTGCCGAACGCGACGGTGGGGTTCTTGAACAGGCGCAGGTCGACCAGCGGCTCCTTCGCGCGCAGCTCCCAGGCGACGAAGCTGAAGAGCCCCAGCGCGGCCACGCCGAACAGCGAGAGCACGTGCCAATCAGTCCACAGGTAGCCGAGCTCTCCGGGCCGCACCTCGGGGCGCCCCAGGCTCGCCGCGATGAGAAACGGCACCACCGCCACCGCGAGCAGCACCGCGCCGGGCACGTCGATGGTCGGCTTGCGCTCGAGCTTCGGCACCAGCGGCGGCATGCGCAGCAGGATGAAGGTGAGCGCCACCGCGCCGATGGGCAGGTTGATGAAGAACACCCAGTGCCAGCCGAACGCGTCGGTGATGAAGCCTCCGAGCAGCGGGCCGATGAGCGAGCTCACCCCGAAGACCGCGCCGAAGAGCCCCGAGTACTTGCCGCGCTCCGAGGGAGGGAAGAGATCGGCCACCACCGCGAAGGCCGAGGTGAAGAGCGACGCCGAGCCCACGCCCTGCAGCACGCGGAAGGCGATCAGCTGGCCGGTGGTCTGCGAGAGCCCGCACAGCGCCGAGGCCACCAGGAAGACCACCACGCCGAAGACCACGATGCGCTTGCGGCCGAAGAGATCGCTCAGCTTCCCGTACACCGGCACCAGCACGGTGGAAGAGACGAGGTAGCCGGTGGTGATCCACGTGTAGAGCGACGCGTCGATGTCGAGCGCGCGCTGCATGTCGGGGCCGGCCGTCGCGACCACCGTCTGGTCGAGGGCGGCGAGGAACATCGCCAACAACATGCCCGCGAGCGCCTGCGCCTTCTGGCGCGGCGTCAGCTGGGCGGCATCACTCACGCATCATCACTGGCAGCTCCGCGCGCGGTCGTTGCACGCGTTGGTGCAGCTCGCGACGTCCATCTGCAGGCTCTGCGTGGTGATGGTCTGCCCCGGCGGCGTGCGCGGGTTGGAGCTGGGGCAGGTGTTGAGGCAGGCGTTGTACAGGTTGCGGCACGGCTCGCTCATGTTCGCGGTGTTCAGCGTCGCGCAGCACGCGAGCGACACCGCGAGCAGGACCGGTCGCAAGACGCTTACTTCTTCTTGTCGGCGACTTCGGGCTTCTTGCCCACGCGCGCCTTCGCACCCTCGAAGAGCACCTTCATGTCAGCGGCCGGCTGACCCTTCTTGGTGAGGATGACGTTGACGGCCTTGAGGATCTTGCCGCGCACCTTGCGGGTGACCGCCACGTCCTTCGTGGCCGCGACGATCTGCTTCTCGCTCACGCCACGGCCGAACTGGGGCGGCTTGGCGATGTTGAGCTCGGCGTACTTCTTGTCCGCCGTCTCCTTGGTGTGGCGCTTGTTCCAGCGCTTGCCCATCAGGAGGCGCGAGGTCTCGTCGAAGGCCTCGATGCGCTTGCTGGTGATCGCGATGGCCTTGGGGGTGATGCTCTTGCTGGTCAGGAAGGTCTGGAAGGTGCCCATGATTTGGCGGGCTCTATGCCACCCTGACCCCGAAAAGCAATGCTGGCGGAGCGATCAACTTGATCCAGACCGCCCCTTGTGTGTATGGAGGCGCTCCCTTTTTCCGCAGGTTCAATCAATGGCGAAGAAGTCCTCCATCCTGAAGAACGATCGCCGCAAGGCGCTGACCGCGAAGTACGCGACCCGCCGCGCTGAGATCAAGGCGACGATCAAGAATCCCCAGACCTCCGTCGAGGACCGCCAGGCCGCGCAGATCAAGCTGGCCAAGCTGCCCCGCGACTCGAACCCCATCCGCGTCACGGTGCGTTGCGCCGTCACCGGCCGGAACCGCGGCAACCTGCGCAAGTTCGGCCTGTCGCGCATCCAGTTCCGCGAGAAGGCTCTCGCGGGCGAACTCACCGGCGTCGTCAAGGCGAGCTGGTAAGCCCCTTTCAACTTTCGGAGATCATCATGAGCCGCGTATGTCAGGTGACGGGCAAGCGCCCAATGGTTGGCAACAATGTCAGCCACGCCAACAACAAGACGAAGACCCGTTCGCTGCCGAACCTGCAGAAGCACCGCTTCTTCGTCGCCAGCGCCAAGAAGTGGATCACCCTGCGCGTGTCCGCGCACGGCATGCGGATCATCGACAAGCGCGGCATCGAGCGCGTGTACGCCGATCTCAAGGCGGCCGGCGAAGTCTGAGTCGTCTTCCAGCATGAAGTCATCCGGGCCGCGGCTCCTCTCACCAGGAACGCGGCCCGAGGTGTTTCTGAGAACATGAGCCGCACACCCCTGATCTCCATCTGCCGTCGCTGCGAAGACGACGACGAGCGCGACTCGGGCAATGGCGAGCTGCTCTACGAGCAGGTCAAGTCGCTGCGCAAGAAGCTGGGGCTCAAGGACGTCTTCGACCTCGAGGGCGTGCACTGCCTGGGCCTGTGCCGCTCGCCCTGCAACGTGATGTTCGAGGGGAAGAAGCGGTCGACGTACGTGCGGACCCAGGTGCACGCGGTGCTCGAGGCCGAGGCGGTGGTGCAGGCCGCCCGCGCCTACGCCGCGCTCGAGCCGGGTGAAGAGCTGTCTGAGCGAAGGCTCCCCGGGCTGTCGGACTAGTTCGGCAGGTTCTGCCCCTCACCCCGGCCCCCCCGGCCCTCTCCCCGCTGGCGCAGGGAGAGGGAGCGCAGATGCTGCGTCGGCCGTGACAGGGGTGTCCGGATCTCCAGGGGAGCGCGCATGCACCAGTGGCGCTCTTCCGAGCAAACCCCCGTGGTCCGGCCCTTGCTGCGCTCGAAGGCCGGGCCGGTGTCCCTCCGCGACCCGCGGGGGTGTCAAAGCGTCAGTCACCGCTTGGGAGCGACTCGTTCATGAAATTCATCCACGGTCTGACCGCCGGCGTCGGCATCGCCGTCGTGGTGGCCTGCAGCGCGTCGCGGCCGTACGGCGGCGATGAGATCCCCAACGGCGGCGCCATCGGCGGAGGCAACGGCGGCGGCTTCGTCAGCGGCAGCGGCGGTGGCCTGACCGGCGGAGGCACAGCGGGCTGCACCAGCAGCGCCCAGTGCACCCCCGGCTTCACCTGCGACAACGGCACCTGCGTGGCGCCCGAGGTGGAAACGGACCGCGGCCTGGGCGACGCGCCCCCGGTGGCCACGCCCCGCTACGTCTACGCCCTCAACCCGACCGCCGCGTCGGTGGCGCGCATCGACCCCACCACCCTGCAGATCGAAGCGGTGCCCGTGGGCCCGCGCCCCGTCGGCCTCGCCGCGCTCCCCGCGGAAGACGCGGCGGTGGTGCTCTCGCTCGACGACGGCTCGCTCTCGGTGCTCGACAGCGCCACCCTGCCCACGAAGGTGACGCGCGTCGCGCTGCAGCGGCAGTACTCGAAGCTCACCGTCTCGCCCGACGGCAAGTTCGCCGCCGCGTGGCCCGACCCGGCCACGGCGCCGGCCTCGGGGGCTGAAGGCATCTTCGCCCTCGTCGACTTGAGCAAGGTGCGCAGCAACACCACCGGCTCGGTGCAGGAGCGGGCCGGCGGCTACCGCATCACCGACGTCATCTTCCGCACCGAGGCCGGGGTGAGCACGGCCCTGCACGTGTTCGCCAAGTCGACCGTGTCGACGTTCGACCTCGTCACCGGCGCGGCGCTGCCTGCGCGGCTCGCCCTGCCCGCCTCGATGTCTGCCGACGTGAGCAGCCGAGAGGTGGTGGCCAGCGCGGACGGCCGCATCATCATGCTGCGCAGCACCGTGGCGCCCGAGCTGGCCTCGTTCGACGGCACCCGCATCGACACCGTGCCGCTCTCGGAGATCGCCACCGATCTCGACCTGGTGCCCGACGGCACCGCGGCGGTGGCCGCGCTGCGCAGCAGCAGCAGCGTCGCGTACATCGAGGTGCCCGCAGACCTGATCACGCCCAGCGGCATCGACACCATCGCGCTCGACGGCGGCGTGGTGGGGCAGATCGCGCTCCCGCCCGGGGTGCCCGGCACCGGCATGTTCGCGCTCGTCTATTCCACGGTGACCACCGAAGAGTCGTTCGCCCGCATCGATCTTCCTTCGGGCGTGGTGACCCGCTACGCGCTGGAGAAGAAGGTCGACGAGATCGCGCTCTCGCCCGATGGGCGCTCGGCGTTGATCATTCACCAGGCTGATCCCGCCACGACGGCGATGGATCCCTACGAGGCCGCGGTGGACAAGGACCAGGGCTTCTCGGTCTTCGACGTGAACAGCGGCTTCTGGCAGCTGCAGCGCACCGGCACCACGAAGCCCACCCGCTTCGCCTTCTCGCCCGCCGGCGGCTTCGTGGGCGTGGCGCTGCGCAACGACGCCCTGAAGAAGTACCAGCTGATGGCGGTGAACCTCACCTCGCTGGTGTCCACCACGCTGCCGCTCGCGAGCACCCCGCTCTTCATGGGCACGGTGCCGCAGGCGCCGGGGGTGACGCCGCACCGCGTGTTCGTCAGCCAGGACCACCCCGCCGGGAGGATCAGCGTCATCCAGCTCGACACCGGACAGGTGCGCACCGCCACCGGCTTCACCCTCAACGGGGAGATCGACTGATGCGTACGTCCACCACGAAACAGTCCGTTCACCCCGAGCGAAGTCGAGGGGCCCACCCCATCAGCAGCCGTCCCTCGACTCCGCTCGGGATGAGCGGTGGCGTGCTGCTGCTCACCTTCTTGTCCACGGCCTGCGGCACCCGCGGCTCGCTCTTCGTCGAACAGCTCAAGCCGCTCCCGGCGGTCGCCACCTCGAGCGCCATCGTCACCGTGGTGCCGCAGACCAACCGCGCCGTGGTGCTGCGGCCCGACGTGCGCACGCCCACCGCGCTGCGCCTGGCCTCGGGCGCGCGGCTGGCGAAGCGCATTCCCCGCGCCGACGGGCTGGTGGTGCTCACCGGCACGCCGCGCGCGCCGACGGTGGACGTGGTGGATCTCGCCGCGAACGAGGTGCAGACCCTCGCGCTGCCCGGCTACTTCGACGGCGTCACCTTCAGCGACGACGGCCGCTTCGGGGTCTTCACCTACGACGCGGCGTCGACGTCGGGCCCGCTGGTGGCGCGCAACCTGAACGAGGTGGCGCTGCTCGCGGTCGGCTCGCGCACCCTCACCCGCCTGCAGCTCGACACCGAGTCGCTCGCCCCGCGCGGCGTGCTCTTCGGGCCCCTCGAGGCGAACCGCCAGCTGGTGGCGGTGGCGCTGGAGCGGGGCGTGGCGATCTTCGACGCCCTCCACCCCGAGGCCGCGGCGCGCCGCATCACCATTCGCCCGCCGGGCACCAGCTCGGAGTCGTCGGTGGTCGAGGCGGTGTTCTCCCGCGACGCGCACTGGCTGTTCCTGCGCGCCAGCGCGCTCGACGACGTCATTGCCATCGAGCTGGGCGCGGAGGTGGGCCAGCCGGTCTCGGCGTCGATCAACTTCGTCTCGGGCGGCAGAGGCCTCACCGATCTCGAGCCCTCGCCCGAGGGCTTCCCCGACTCGGTGCTCGCCGTCTACGCCACCACCCGTGAGCTCTGGCTGCTCGACGCGCGCGGCATCACCGACAACTCGAAGCGCCTCATTTCACCCGAGGCCATCTCCACCGTGTCGGCCATCGGAGGCACGAAGGTGCTCGCGTGGGACTCGCGCGGCAGCAAGGGCGTGGTGGCGTGGGACCTCTCGGACGGGCGCAGCGGCAGCTCGGTGCTCGACGGCGTCACCGGCGCAGCCACCATCGTGCCCGCGATGGGCAAGGCGCTCTTCTTCCACGCGACCACGCAGGGCGGCGGGCCCTCGCTCTCGACCGTGACCGTCGCCGACGAGACCAACCGCCTGCGGCTGCGGCTGCAGAGCATTCAGCTCTCGCGCAGCGTGCAGGCGTCGGCGGTGGATGAGCCGAGCCAGCGCCTTTTCTTCGCGGTGAACGGCTCGCCCGCGGTGGTGACGCTCGAGCTGGGCACGCTGCGCCTGGCCGAGATGCCGCTCGACACCGCCTCGACCACGCTGCACTACCTGCCCGACGTCGACTTCCTCGCGTCGGTGACCACGGGCGGCGATCGCCTCGGCGACGTCACCCTCTGGCCGGCCGGGGAGATCGAACGGTCGCGCGCCATCCGCTTCACTGACTTCATCTTCACCGGCGATCTCGATCGCACGGAGGCGCCATGAACCGCACCATGCTCTTCGTCGCTCTCGCCGCCTCCACCCTGGCCGCGGCCGACGTGCCCACGCTCCAGGCGAGCGCGGGCTACTCGACGCAGGTGTTCGGCGCGCGCGGGTACGATCTCATCGGCCTCGACGACAACCTCCACCAGGGCCGGGTGGCAGTGGGCACCGGCTTCAACCTGCCCTTCGGCGCGCTCGACCTCGAGGTGGCCTTCGCCACCGGCGGCAGCAATACCGCCAGCCACGGGGTCATCCCCGTGCAGTTCGTGCTCAAGGGGCTGCAGCTGGGCGTCACCTACCGGGTGGCGGTGAAGAGCTGGTTCCACCCCTACGCGCAGCTCGCCGGTGGCTACGACTGGGCGACGCTCTCGCTGGTGAACGATTCCCGGCTGACCCAGACGGTGGGCAGCTTCTCGGGCCAGGGCCTGCTCGGCGTGCAGTTCGCCGTGCGCATGGGCAGCGCGAAGGCGCCGCGGGTGCCGTGGATGATCTTCGACCTCGGCGCCGGCGCGGCGCTGCGGCCGGTCACCCGGTTCGACGCGATGGCGCCCGAGACGCCGAAGCCGGCGCCGGCCGACCCCATCGCCTCGGGCAGCGTGAACCTGGGCAGCGTGCCGCTCTCGGGCTTCACCGCGCGGCTCCTGGTGGGCGTGAGGTTCTGAGGCCCGGCCCGGGCGTTCCAGGGACGTGACGATCTATCTCACGCACCGGGCCTTCTCCGGCCACTTCATCGAGGTGGGTGTCGCCTCCGATGGGACGGTCACCTCGGTGGACGTGAGCGGCTGAGCCGCGGCGAGAATCGATGGCCACGGCCCGGGTCAGCGCTTCGAGAAGATCTGGTAGAAACCGACGAAGAGCACCTGGAGCACCGAGACGAGGATGGTGATGCTGAGGCCCACGATCGGCTTCCAGCGGTTCTCACGGGTCGACTTCACCAGCGCGATGATGTTCAGCGCGAGCGACGCGAGCGCGAGCGGACAGCAGGGAAAGAGCGACAGCACCCCCACCACGAGCCCGGCGGTCTGAAGGGCGCCGCTGGGGGCGGCCGTGGCCTGGCGATTCACGGCCCAGCACGCCGGACACACCGGCGCCGCGTCGAGGCTCGCGCGCCGCTCGCAGTCGACACAGGCGAAGCTCCCGCAGCGCGGACAGGTGAAGCTCGCGGCCAGGTCAGGGTGCCGGGCGCAGCGGGCGTTGGCGCCCTCGTTCATTCACTCACATCGTTGAGGTCGTTGAACGGAACGCCCGCGGGGATCGCCTCGCCGTGGGGCCCGAGGCGCTCAGCCGAGGAGACGGACCAGACGTCGAGCGTGTCGTCGTTGTCGATGGTGCCGACACAGGCCGCCACGAGGCTGCAGTCGGGGCACGTTCCCGTCACGCCGAGCGTCACGTCGCCGGCCAGCCGCGCGGGTACCTGGGCCTCTTTGAGCGCGTTGGCCTGCGGAAAGCGGAACAGGTCGACGCCGATCTGCGTGTCGCCGCTCGCGCCGTTGACCTGCGCCTGGCTCCGGTCTTCCTGCGTCCCCGGCCCGGCGAAGTAGGCGTAGCGGTTTCCCCGCTCGGGCGCGAAGCCGAGCTCGGAGAGCACCGGCGTGTACCGTCGGTGCGCGTCGAAGTAGCCGGCCGAGGCCACCGCGAACGCCTTGAGGTTGGTGCGGCACTCGGACTGCTTCGAGCGGGCCTGGAAGCGGATGAAGTTGGGGATGGCGATCGCCGCGAGGATCCCGATGACGGCGACCACCATGGGCACCGCGAGCACGGCGGCGACCACGATGAGGATCGTCCTGGTGCCGTCAGACTGGGCCGGCGCTTGCCCGCCCGCGCTGAAGCGGTTGCCGCAGCTGGTGCAGGTGACGATCGCACCCTGCGCGCTGTCCTCCACGTCCTTCGGGTGACCGCACCTGCTGCAAAAGAGCTTCACGGGGTGGCGCGAGAGTGCCGCGAAGAGGCAGGTGGAGCAAGAGCGCGCGGGGCGGGATCGAGCGGTCTATGGTGCGGCGCCATGGTCCTGCCGCTGGTCCTCGCTCTCGTCGTCATCGCGTCCACTGCGCCCGCCCCCGAGCGGCCGAAGGTCATCGTCACGGGGCTCTCGGGCTCCGACGCCGCGATGCAGCGCATGGCGGACTCTCTGTCAGATTCGCTGCTGACGGAGCTGGCGCGCAGCAAGCGGGTCGACGCGATGGGTCCGGGCGATCTGTCCACGGTGCTGGGCCTCGAGCGACAGAAGCAGCTGCTGGGCTGCGGCACGGAGTCGGCCAGCTGCCTCGCGGAGATCAGCGCAGCTTTGGGGGCGCCGTGGGTGTTGACCGGCTCGGTGCTGCGCATGGGGACGACCACGCGCATCGACCTCAAGCTCATTCACACTTCGAACGGCAAGGTGGCCTGGCGCGACGGGCGCACCCTGAAGGACGAGTCGGAGTTCTTCGACGCCGTCGCCGAGCTGGTGAAGACCCTGGTCGCCCAGCCGGAGTTCAACTCCGCGCCAGAGCGCGCCCCCTCCGGGCTGGTCTCCACCGCAGCCCCAGGCAGCGCCCCCAGCGTCGCGCCCTGGCTGGTGGTGGGCGTGGGCGGCGCAGCGCTCGTGGCGGGCATCGTCTTCAGCGGGCTCGCAGGCAGCGAGTGGGGCAACCTTCACTCTGACCCCTGGCGCGCGGCGACGCCCTGGGAAGGTATTCGCGACGAGACGTCGGCCTTCAACCGCAACATCGTGATCGGCCCGGTGCTGCTGGGAGCGGGCGCCGTCGCGGCAGGAGCAGGGCTGATCTGGGCGCTCACGAGCCGTCAGCCGCCGCCCGCCGTCACGTTCTGGCCCACCCCCAACGGGGTCGCCGTGGGAGGTGCCTTTTGAATCGAGCTCTGTGGATCGCCGCGTCGCTGCTCTTCGCGTCGTGTTTCCTGAACGAGGACTACACCGGCGCGAAGTGCGCTTCGCAGATGGAGTGCCCCGCCGGGTACACCTGCGACCTCAGTCGCTCCCTCTGCGCCCGCCTCGACGGAGGCGCCACCGGAGGCGGTGGCGGAGTCACGGGTGGCGGCGGCGGAGTCACGGGTGGCGGTGGCGGAGTCACGGGTGGCGGCGGCGGAGTCACGGGTGGCGGTGGCGGAGTGACGGGTGGCGGTGGCGGAGTCACGGGTGGCGGCGGCGGAGTCACGGGTGGCGGCGGCGGAGTCACGGGTG
>JAUXRX010000029.1 GCA_030681645.1 Archangium sp. | reverse complement strand
ACCAACGCGTCGCGCTGCATCGCCACCATGACGGACATCCTCACGTCCGAGCCGCGCCACGTGCTCTCCATTCACTACCTGGGCGTGTGCATGTACGGCAGCGGCAACAAGGCGAAGGCCGAGGAGAGCTTCAAGGCGGCGCTCGCGATCGACCCGACCTTCGCGGCGGCCCACTTTTCCCTGGGCGAGCTCTACGAGAACGACGGCAAGAAGGACGAGGCGAAGAAGGCCTACGAGGCCGCCGCCGCGCTCGACCACACCGAGGCGCGAGACGCACTCAAGCGCCTCACCTCCGCCAGGTAGGGTGCCCTCGCACCCCGAAATCGGGGATGGCTGAGGAGTAGGCTCCGCTTTCCAGAGGTCCTGGAACCGGAGCGCGATGACCCGAGCCGCCTCAGGAAGTTCTCACCAGCCCGACACCGCGGCAGCGATCCGCGAGGCGGTGGGCCAGGCCCTCGAGTCGCTGGAAGGTCCGGCGACGGCGGGCTTCCTCTTCACCTCGTCGCGGCACGAGCTGGGCACGGCGATGGCGGTGGCGACCGGGACGGCGCCGGGCTGCGAGTTCGTCGCGTGCCAGACGGCGGGTGAGTTCACCGAAGCGGGCCGCACCACCGGCGGGGTGGCGGTGCTGCTCACCACGCTCGACCCGGAGAGCTTCGTGGTGGAGGCCGCGGCGGGGGTGCGGGGCGACCCGAGCGGCGTGGCGCGAGCGCTCACGGCGTCCTTCGCCGCGCTCCAGACGCGGGCGAGCCGCCGGGGCGCGGCGCTGTCGACCACGGTGCTGCTCGTGGACGGGCTGGCGGGCACGGGCGAGAGCGTGGTGAAGGAGGTGCTCAACGGTACGCGCCTCTTCCAGCAGGTCGTGGGAGGCGCGTCGGGAGACGACGGCCAGTTCAAGTCGACGGAGGTGGGCAGCAACCGCTTCGTGGGGGCCGACACGGCGGCCGCGCTGCACACCTTCGGGCGGACTCCGTGGGGCGTGGGCGTGGATCACGGCCTGTCGCCGAAGACCCGGCCCATGATCGTCACCAGGGCGAAGGGCAACGTGCTCTACGAGATCGACAAGAAGCCGGCGATCGAGGCGTACCGTGCCTACGCGCAGTCGAAGGGCCTCGAGCTGACGGCACAGAACACCGGCAGCTTCCTCATCGAGAACGAGCTGGGGGTGTTCTTCCTCAACGAGCTGCACCACGCGCGCGCCCCCGTGGGAGTGGGCCCCGATGGGGAGCTCAAGCTGGTCGCCGACATCATGCAGGGCGCGCAGGTGTGCATTCTCGACGGTGAGCCCGACTCGATGGTGGCGGCGTGCGGGAGAGCGGCGGAGGGCGCGCGGGCGAACCTGCAGGGAGCGCCGCCCGCGGGCGTGCTCGTGTTCGACTGCATCTGCCGGGGGATGATCCTCAAGGACGGGTTCCAGCGGGAGATCGACGCGGTGCGCAAGCACTTCCCCGACGTGCCGATCGCCGGGTTCCTCACCTACGGGGAGATCGCCCGCTTCCGCGGGAAGCTCGACGGCTGGCACAACACCACCACGGTGGTGGTGGCGATCCCCGCGTGATGCTCAGGCGTGGCAGGCCTTGAACTTGCGGCCGCTGCCGCACGGGCACGGCGCGTTGCGCTCGACCTTCGTGATCGTGACCTCGGGCTTGCCGGCGTCGTAGGTCCACTTCCCCTCGCGGCGAACGAAGCTGCTGCGCTCCTGCAGGGCCTGCACGCCGTCACGATCGAGGTAGCGGGCGATGAACTCGACCACGCCCGTCTCATCACCCTCCCCGCCTGCTTCCTTCGAGACGATCTGCAGCGACAGCCACGCGACCGACTTCGCCCAGCGCCCGGTCTCTTCCCAGCTCAGGTCACGGGTGGGCGCGAGCTGGGTGGCGCGCAGGTACGCCACGTCGCCGCGGGTGAAGGCGGTGTAGCGGCTGCGCATGAGCGCCTCGGCCGTCTCGGCCGGCTTCACCCCGGAGAGCCGGGGGCCGCAGCACGACTCGAAGTCAGGGCCACCGCAGGGGCAGGACGTCATCGCCGCACGGCCTCGACCACCTCGGGGACGACCCTGTCCTTCGACGCGCCGCTGGTGCCGGTGATGAGGCGCGCGCTGCGGCCGAAGGTGAACCAGGCCCAGCCCCATTGGATCATCACCAGCAGCCGGTTGCGGAAGCCGATCAGGTACAGGATGTGGATGAAGAGCCACGCGCACCAGCCCAGGAAGCCGGAGAGCCGCAGCGCGCCCGACTGAGCGATGCCCGAGGCGCGGCCCACCGTCGCCATGATGCCCTTGTCGAGGTACTCGAAGGGCTCGGTCGCATTCCCGGCGCAGGCCGCGAGGATGTTGTCGGCGGCGTGCTCCCCCTGCTGGATCGCCGCGGGCGCCAGCCCAGGCACGGTGGTGCCGTCAGCCTGGGTGAAGCACGCCAGATCGCCGACGACGTAGGCCGAGGGGTGACCTGGAATGCTCAGGTCGCTCTTCACCTTCACCCGCCCCGAGCGGTCGAGCTCGACGCCCAGCGACTTCGAGAGCGGCGAGGCCTGCACCCCGGCCCCCCACAGCACGGTCGCCGCCGAGATGCGTTCCTTCTCGAGCGTCACCCCCTGCGCGTCGATGCCGATCACGCGGGTGTTGAGCCGCACGTCGACGCCGAGCTTCTGCAACGACGCGAGGGCCTTGCCCGACAGCTTCTCGTCGAAGGCCGAGAGCACGCGGGGGCCGGCCTCGACGAGGATCACCCGCGACTTCTTCGGGTCGAAGCGGCGGTAGTCGCGCGCCACGGTGAAGCGGGAAAGCTCGGCGATGGCGCCGGCCAGCTCGACCCCGGTGGGGCCGGCCCCGACGACCACGAAGGTGAGGAACGTCTCGCGGCGCTGCTCGTCGTTCTCGTTCTCGGCCTCTTCGAAGGCGGTGAGCACGCGCCGGCGCATCTCGAGCGCGTCGTCGAGCGTCTTGAGGCCGGGAGCGAAGCGTTCCCACTCGTCGTGGCCGAAGTAGGCGTGGCTCACGCCGGTGGCGAGGACGAGGTGGTCGTATTCGAGCGCGCCGTCGGTGAGCAGCACGCGCTTGCTCGAGAGCTCGATGCCCGTCACCTGGGCCATGCGCACCTCGATGTTCGACTGCTTCGAGACGAGCGAGCGGATGGGCGTGGCGATGTCACCGGGCGAGAGGCCCGCGGTGGCCACCTGGTACAGGAGCGGTTGGAACAGGTGGTAGTTCTGGCGATCGACCAGCGTCACCTGCACCGGGCCGCCGGCCAACCGGCGCGCGGCGTAGAGACCACCGAAGCCTCCTCCGACGATCACGACCCGGGCTGTCATGGGCGCGAAGAGAGCGGGGTCAACGTGAGCGCGCCGTGGGGACCTGACTTGATCACCTCGAGGTCCATCTCCATGGGCACGAGCTCGCCCGAGCGCCACTGCTCATATTGATCGCCGTAGTGCGGCGCGAGGGGCCAGCCACTGGCACCGGTATCGACGATCCACCAGCCGCGCTTCGGCGTGGCGAGATCGACCACCGAGCGCATCACCGGCCCTGCCACGACCTTGAACGGCGCCTTCTCGTTGCCGAGATCGAAGTGCGTCTTCCAGATCGAGTCGAGCTCCCCGCCGGCCTCCATCTTCGGGAGGTTGACGGTGCCGTCGAGCGCGCTGCGCCCACCGAAGGCGTGCTGGGGCTTGTGCCAGTGCAGCGTGCCCCACTTCCACGCGGCCACGTCGGGCCCGAGCGTGCGGGTCAGCTCGGCGATCGCCGCGACGAAGGCCGCGCGCACCACGTCCTTCCGGGTCTCGACGGCCGGCGTGCGGCGGTCGTCCCACACCACGTGCGCGTCGCGTTCGAACCAGAGGTCGGAGGTGTTGGTCGAGTAGCGCTGGCCGAGGAAGAACTTCACCGCCGGCGCGGGGAGCTCGTCGCCGATCGCGGTGACCACCGCGTGCTGGTAGGTGGAGAAGAAGATCGCCGCCTCGGGGCGATCGGCCTTCGCGTCGAAGTTCCACGCGCGCAGCAGCGCCAGCGCCTTCTGCTCGTCTGGCGAGAAGCCCGCCCCGTCACCGAGTGACGCGAGCATCGAGGGCACGACCGTCTGGGCGCGCAGCGAGTGGGTGTCGGTGAGCATGCGCTTGAACGACGCGAGGTCGTGCTTCGCGGTCGCCCGCGCCAGGCCGACGATGCGCTCGAAGCGGAAGGGCGGCGCCGAGTCGACCTGGATGCGCTCGAAGGCCGAGTTGCCCGGGTCGGTGGTGAGGTTGTTCGCGTGCGCCACCAGCCCCTCGGGCGGGTCGACGATGTGCGGCAGGCGATCGCCGCTGGCGAAGGTCTGCCACTCGTACTTCCCCACCCAGCCCGGCACGGGGAACGTGCCGCGGTGGTTCGGGCGCACCGGCACGGCGCCCGAGGGGTACGAGGCGAGGTGGCCCTGGGCGTCGGCGACCGTCCAGGTGTTCCAGGTCGAGGGCAGCTTCGCCACGGCGCGGCCCACGTCTTCGACCGACTTCGCGCGATCGAGCTCGAGCAGCACCTCGAACGAGCGCTCCACGCCTTCCACCTTCCAGCGAATGGCCACCAGCGGCGACCCGGGCGGGAACAGCTCGGGGTGGAGATCGTTGTAGAGCGGGCCATTGCACGTCTCGCGAAGGGGCAGGCGCTTCTCGAGGAACACCGCGCCGTCGCGTACGCGCACCACCTCTTCACGCGTGGTCAACGCGCAGTCGCCGCCTTCGTGGAGCACGAAGCCGGGCCGCGAGGGATCTTCCTTCTCGATCACCAGGTCGACCACGTCCGTCATCGTCGAGGTCATGCCCCACGCGACGTCGGCGTTGTGCCCGCCGAGCACCCAGGGCACGCCCGGCACCGTCACGCCGATCACGTCGAGCCCCGGTGCCTTGAGGTGCAGCTGCAACAACAGCCCCGGCAGCAGGTGCGAGAGGTGGGGATCGTTGGCGACCATGGGCTTGCCACTCTGGGTGCGCTCACCGTTGACGGCCCAGGCGTTCGACGCGCCCGCGAAGGTGAGCACGTCGATGGTGGCGTTGCCGATGAACCGCGTGTCGGCCTCGGCGGTCTTGAGGGGGAAGAGCTCTTCGAGCTCCTTCGCCACGCTGGGTGGCAGGGGCGAGAGGGGCCCGAGGGCGGCGAGGGTGCGGCCTCCTCCGGCGAGGGGCTCTGCGGGGTAGATCGCGTCCATCCGCTCGAGGCCGACGGACATGGCCAGGAGCAGGCGCGTGGCTTCCTGCTGGTAGTTGTGGGTGATGCTCCACACGTTGAGCAGGCCCACCGCGAGGCAGTCTTCGGGGCGCCACGGCTCGGGCTCGACGCCGACGAGGCGGTACTCGAGCGGCTTCCACCTGGTCATGGCCGCGTTGACGCCCTCGGAGAACGCGACCGCCAGCGCCTTCTGCTCGGGCGCGAGCAGCTCGTAGCTCTTCGTGGCGCGGGCTTCGATGCGCCAGCCGCGCATGGTCTTGTCGTATTCCACGGTGGTGGCAGCGGCGAGCGGCTGCTCACCGATCAGCTCCGAGAGGCGGCCCCGGGCGAGGCGGCGCATCAGGTCCATCTGGAAGAAGCGGGCCCGGCCCTGCACGAAGCCCGAGGTGCGGGCGAGATCGGCCAGGTTCTGCGCCTCGAGGTGGGGCACGCCCTGCGCGTCGAAGAGCACGGTGACCGGCGCGGTGAGCCCGGGCAGCGCCATCGATTCCTTCGCGCCATCGTCGGGGTAGTCGGGGGCGATCTTGTACCCGAGCAGCGAGGTGGCCGCGCAGCCGGGGAACAGGAGCGCGATGATGAGCAGCGAACCGTTCACCCCGAGCGGAGTCGAGGGGCCACCAGGCGCGCGGGTCACCCGACTTCGCTCGGGATGAACGGAAGCCCTCTTCGATTGCATTCGCATGTCGATCACCAGAACTTCGCGACGAGCCGGACGCCGGCGCTGAACACGTTGGCCGGGCGGCTGTAGGCGCCGGGGATGAGATCGCCCGACTGGTAGCGGGCGTAGACCTGGATCGGCACGCCCACGCGCAGCAGCGACACCGTGGCCGTCGCCCTGAGGATGTTCTTGGCGCCCGGCTGCCAGAACTTCTCGCGGTCGTAGTCCCACAGCGGCGAGTCGCTCTTCCAGTCGCTCTGGAAGGTCTGCACGCGCGTGTAGCTCAAGGTCAGGGTGAGCATTCCAGGCAGCGCGTGGGCCTTCTCGATCTTCCCGCCCGAGACGATCGACGCGCGGGTGGGCCCGAGGAAGGGCACCACGTCGACCGAGAAGGTGCCGGCCAGCCAGTCGCCGCCGTCGACGATGTACTTGTCGCCCACGTAGAAGGCGTTGTTGTTGAGCAGCGGGTTGATGCGCCCGTGACCCGCCAGGTACTCGCGCGGGCGGAAGAACGCGTAGAAGAGGTCGAGGCCGAGGTTGAGCCGGTACACCCCGTACTCGTCGACGAAGAAGTGTTTGTCGGCCGAGAGGTGCGCCTCGACGTCACCGGCGGCGTGGAGCTCCCACAGGTTGGTGCCGACGCTCACCGCTTCTTCCGGATCGAAGTTGGTGCCGGTGGGCAAGGCGACCTGCAGGGTGGCGCTCCAGCGGAAGTTGTTCTTCGACATCCATTCCGATTCCGGCAGGAGGTAGCGCGCGCCGAGCACGATGTCGGCCAGGCGCACGCCCGTTTCCCACACCGCCGGCACGCGCGGCTGGCCGAGCGAGCTGGCCCAGCCCCAGAAGTCGTCTTCGGAGTACTTGCGGCCCAGCTGCGACTGGTAGTCGCCCGGCTCCCACGACAGGTTGGTGGCCACGCGCGAGTGCATCACGATGGGCACGTAGACGGCAGCGGTGAGGCGGTCGGTGATGCCGTAGAGCGCCTGGATCAACATGATGTCGAGCTGCGCCCTCGGCCGCGCCCGCAGGATGCCCTGCAGGCCCGCGCCCGGCTCGTAGCGCCGGCTCTCTTCCACCAGGGGCAGCGCCTTGCCGTCGCCGCTCCACTGCTTGTCGAGGCTGGTGCTGAGGTAGGCGAAGTCGAAGGTGAAGGTGCTCTGCGGCAACACCTGCGTCTCCATGGCGGACGCGCTGGTGGCGAGCAGGATCATCACGAGCGCGCGCTTCACGGCCGCACCTCCGTCACTTCGAACGGCGCGTTGGTCGCGGGCACCTCGCCCATGGCCGAGCGCACCTGCAGGTGCTCGAAGTCGAGCACCACCGCGTTCATGCTGTCGGATTGATCGACGAACTGCGGGTCGGCGACGAGCTGCTCGAGGAAGGCGGCGTCGATGGTGCCCTTCGCGGCCTCGAGGCGGCCCTTCACCCCGTCGACCGCGCGGCGGCTGCGGTAGAAGAAGCCCGACCACTGCCGCTGGGGCACGATCCGCTGCCCGGCCACGTTGAGCGTGGCGATGTCGGGCACGTTCTTCACGAAGTTCGAGCCGAGCACGAAGTCGTCGTCGCTGGTGCTGGCGTAGCGCCGCCCGGTGGCGTCGAGCTCGGTGGTGCTGAGCGGGAAGGTGCCGCGGGTGCCATCGTTGAAGATGTCACTGTCGACCTCGATCGCCTCGAGGCCCCCGGTCTTGTCGGCGAAGACACAGGTCCACCCGTAGACGCGCTCGGCCTGGGCCACCACCTCGCGCGCGCTGGCGGCGTCGGTGGCCTGCTCGAGGATCTTCCGCCCGAGGAAGCCGATGGGCATGCCCTTGGCGAGCAGCTTCGCCCTGGCGATGTCGGCGACCTGCTCGAGCACCGAGCCCACCACGCTGTTGTCGAGCGTGTCGGCGGGATCGCACGCGTAACCGACGCCGCGATCCGACATGCCCGAGAGCCCGTACACGATGCCCGCCCAGCCGACGGTGACGAAGGCCGGGCCCGTCTCGGGCACGTGGCGGATGGCGATGGTGTGCTTGTGCGCGGTGTTCGCGTCGAGCAGCGAGAAGTGGTGCGCGATGAAGGGCATGCCGCCCACGGTCATCGAGCCGCGCGCGCCGATGGCGATGGGCGGGGGCCGGGTGCGGCCGTCGGTGAGCGCGGGCCGGCGCACGTCGCGGCGGCTGAGGCCGGCGCCGCGGGTGGTGAAGGCGAGCTCCTCGTCGCGCATGAAGCTGGCGCGCGCGGGCAGGGGCACGGTGATGAGCTTCTTGTCGCCACCGCCGATGACCAGCGTGGTGGTGAGGGCGCCTTCGAGCGGCGTCGAGGGCGTGAGCGTCACCTGCAGGTCGGTGGGCGACAGCTCGGTCATCACCATCTCGGGGCTGTCGGCGGTGTAGAGCTGGTTCCCTAAGAAGATGCGCACGGTGGCCGGATCGACGCCGTCGACCTCGGTGAGCACCAGGCGAATGGCCGCGGCCGGCGCGAGCTCGACCGCCAGCCCGTAGAGCTCGGGAATGTACGGTTCGACGCGGCCTTCGCCCGCTTCGTCGATCATGCCGTCGGAGTCGTTGTCCACGCCGTCGGTGTCGGCCCCGACGAACTCGACGCTCTTGAGCAACGGGGCGCGCGCGAGGCGAATGGCCAGGGCCACGCCTCTGACCGCCAGCACCGTGTCGAAGAACGTGTTGAGGACGAGAATCTGGTCGTAGGTCATGCCCGAGCCGTCGGCGATGCCCTGCAGCTCCTCGCGGGTGGCGCGGTTGAGCGAGCGCTCGATGTTCTTCGCGCTGTCGAGCATCAGCTCGTAGGCGAAGTTGCCGTTCTGGTACCGCTCGGCCGCGTACTCCGGGAGGAACGAGGCGATGTCGGGCTGCTCGCGCGAGAGATAGGGGAAGAGCGAGTTGGTGAGCAGCGTGGTGTAGAAGCTGCGCACCTTCGAGCGGAGCTGGGTGCCGTGCTGGAGCCCACGATCGTACGGGGTGCCCCGCACTTCGATCAGCTCGCGCGTCGGCGGTTTGGTGAAAGGGCCGCAGGCGACGAGCGAGGCGGCCAGGAAGAGCGATACGGGCTTGGTGAAGGTCACGGCGCGCGCACCCTACCCGCGAACGGCCCGCTCGCAACGCGCGGCGCTCGAACATCCAGACGCATCGCTTTTTGAGCGCGGAAGCGAGGGCCCTCGACTTCGCTCGGCGCCTGCTACTCCACCGAGACCTTGATCACGCCCTCGACCACCGCGCGGGACACGAACTCGATCAACGCCCCGTTGATGGCGTAGCCGCCCTCTTCGGCGACCACGTAGCCGCCTTCCTGCAGCCTGGTCAGCGCGTCTTCGGTGGCTTCGCCTTCCTTGCCGGCCGAGAGCAGCTCCATCACGGTGCGCTCTTCGGCAGACATCTCGGTGAGCAGCGTGCGGAGGTGATGATCGAGCAGCGCCCTGCCCTCCTCGGTCTCACCCAGCACGTCGAGGTTGACGAGCTCGTCGAGCATCGCGGGCGTGACGGTGCCCTTCCAGTCCTTCGAGGGGAAGCGCGAGGCCAGCAGCGCACAGAGCGAGAACAGCTCCCAGGGGCGGTTGCCGGAGATCTCGGCCAGCGCGCCCAGCGCCTCGTTCTCGAAGGTGATGCCGAGCACCTGCGCGGGCGTCTGCACCAGCTGCACCAGCTCGTCGTCCGACACGGGCGGCACCACCACCGTCGCCACCCCGCCCCGCGCCACCACCAGGGTCTCGAAGAGCGCGTCGACGTCGCGGTGCCGTGCGCAGACCATCGCCACCTTCACGTTGCGCGGCGTGGTGAGCAGGGTGTCGAGCAGCGAGGTCATGCCCTCGGGCCCGAGCGCGGTGAGCGCGATGGCCTCGTCGAACCCGACGAACAGCGGCGCCGCCAGCTCGCCCAGCACCTCGAGCGGCTTCTTCGGGTCGGCCTTGAGCTCCTTCGCGCCGACGCGCTGCAGGAACTCGTTCACCTTGGTGGTGAGGCGCCCGAGCACGGCGTCGACCGACTGGGGGAGCCCGTCATCACGATCGGGATCGCTCAGGTCGAGCACGAAGGCTGCCCCGCCCGAGCGCTCGCACGCGCGCTGGAGGATGCCCTTCATCATCGTGGTCTTCCCGATGTGCTTGAAGCCGCGGATGCAGATGTGGTGGCCGCCCGTCATGTGCGCGGCGAGCTCGTCATCGAGCTCCTTGCGCGCCCGCAGATCGTCAGGGAGCTCGTAGAGCGCGTCCAGGTACCGTTCGGCCAACGGGTGCTGTTCGGAAGCCATGGGGTCTCTTACCGCAGCGGCGCGATCCTTCAATGAACGGTCTTCACCACCGGCACGGTCTTCATGCGCACCACGCCCTCGAACAGGTGTTTCTCGGTGTAGAGGCTGCGCTGGGAGGCACGCTCGCCCGGGAGCCAGCTCTGGGGCTTCTCGAGCCACTGCAGCACCCGCACCTCGCCGTCGTAGGCGAAGGGGGCGACCAGCTCGGGGGGCAGGCGCTTCCAGCAGGCGCGCTCGATGGGGGCGAACTCGGCCTCGAAGCCCTCGCCGGCCTCCTCGTGGCGGCGCTGGTGGTCGAGGGTGCCGTCGAAGTGTTTGCTGATGTGGAACAGCTCGTGGAGCACGGTGGCCACCCGCTGCCGCGGGGTCGAGTGGCGGAAGAAGAGCGGGCGCAGGGTGATCGAGTAGAGCATCTGCCGCCCGTGGATCTTCACCCGGGGCTTCTTGCGGCCCATCGAGTCGGTGCGCTTCTTCTGGGCGAAGGTGAGCGGCTTGACGGTGCCTCGCGAGGCGCGGCGGGCTTCCCCGGCGACGACGAGGATCCTGCGGGCGTCGAGGTGGGCGAAGTGGGGGTGCGCCGCGGCGACGTGCGCGATCAACGCGCGTACGGCCTGCGTGAAGTCTGGGCGCCTGCGCACTTTCACCACGGGGGCCACTCTGCCTTCCCGGCCGTCTCCAATCGACACAAACCCGCGTTCTGCTACATCCCGCTGCATGCGATTGATCCTCTTTGCCGTCGCCCTCTGCCTCTCGACCGCCTGCGGCCCCGTGAAGCCCACCGCCGACGCAGGCCCCGACACCAGCTGTGGCCTCGACTGCGCCGCCCAGGACGTGTTCGGCCTGGTGGTGAACCGGTGCTTCGAATACTCGACCGACCCCCTGGTGAAGCAGACCCCGCCCGCGCTCGGCGTCTGGGTGCGCGAGCTGTTCGAGCTCGAGGGCGGCATCAAGACCATCCCCGTCGAGTACCGGCAGGGCGGTCAGATCATTCAGACCGATTACTTCACCTTCAAGAACGGCGACCTCACCCTGATGCGCCGTATCGCGGGAAACCAGTCGGTGACGTATCGCACCGACATGGCGATCACCGGGGTGAAGTGGCTGTCGCAGGGCACCGCCGCGGGCGAGAACTTCTCCACCAGCACCACGGCCTTCCTCTCGCGCGACAACTCGAGCACGCCCACCACCTACCGCATCACCACCGACACCCCGACGGGCGGCGAGAAGAAGACGCCCCTGGCCACGTACGAGAACGCCTACAAGATCCTCATCGGCGAGACGCCTGATCACGGCGCCGACCCGCGGCGCGTCTTCGTGCCCGGTACCGGCTTCACCATCATCGCCAGCCCCTTCAACCTGCTGGGCGGGTCGCCCACGCCGAATCACCTGCAGCGGATCCGGGACATCGGAACGGCCGACGCAGGCACCGAGAGCTGCAGCCTGGGGGTACCGTGATGAGACAGACGATCCTCGTTTCGTTCCTGGCGTTGGCCGCGTGCAAGACCGCCCCCGAGGTGGTGGCTGACGTCACCCCGCCCAGCGTGCCGGCAGAAGACTTCGTGGTGGTCACCCAGAGCCTCACCCAGGTCGACGTGAAGTACACGGGCACCATCGCCGCGGGCAGCGAGGCCGTGACGGTCGAGAAGGCCGTCTGGGAATTCGTGGTCGATGGCACGGTGAAGCGCTCGGGCGAAGACAAGCTTGGGCTCGCCGCGGCGGCGGGGCAGACCGTCGACTTCGCGCTCGACGAGAGCCTCACCTACGTGAAGGACGAAGAAGAGCTCAAGGCGATGGACGCGCGCGGCGGCTCGCTCTTGCTGGCCCTGCGCGGCACGCTGGTCATCACGGTGCCGGTCGCGGCGAGCGGCGACAAGCCGGCCGGCAAGCGCACCGTCGAGCTGCCCTTCGCCAGGTCGCGCGAGGTGAAGACCCCGCGCCTGCCGCACCTCAAGATGATCGAGTTCGAGGCTGGCCGCTTCAGCGAGAACGAGGTGCAGGCGATCTTCCACCTCGGCGTGGTGAACCCGAACAACTTCCAGATCGCCATCACCGGCCTGGACTACACCGCGACGCTCGCGGGCAAGGCCGTGGCGACGGGCACGATCGGCGCGGGTGAGCGCGTGACCCAGGCCTCGACCGGCGTGTTCGACATCACCGCCACCCTCAACGAGGAAACGCACGGAAAGGACGCGGCGAAGATCGTCAAGGCCTTGATCATTCCCTGGGTCCTCAAGTCGTCGCTTCGCGCCCAGCTGTACTCCGAGGAAATGGAGAGCAAGGGCGACATCAAGCTCAAGGCTTCGAAGTAACGTCCTTGAGGGCCGATGCACTTCCTGGGGCCCGATCCGACGCGCTTTCCGGCGATCGATGAGACTGACGAAGACGGCATCATCGCCGTCGGCGGCGATCTGTCGCCCGAGCGGCTGGTGCAGGCGTACCGCCGGGGCATCTTCCCCTGGTACAGCGAGGGGCTGCCGATTCTCTGGCACTGCCCCGACCCGCGCTTCGTGCTCGAGCCGGCCGCGCTGCACGTGCCGAAGAGCCTGCGCAAGATGATGAAGCGGGGCGTCTACGAGATCCGCCTCGACACCGACTTCGAGGGTGTGATCGACGGCTGCGCGCGCACGCGGCGGCCCGGTCAGCGCGGCACGTGGATCACCCGGGACATGCGCAAGGCGTACCTGCGGCTGCACGCGCTGGGCTACGCACACTCGGCCGAGGCGTGGCTCGACGGGCAGCTCGTGGGCGGGCTCTACGGGGTGTCGCTGGGCCAGGTGTTCTACGGCGAGTCGATGTTCGCGCTGGCCGACGACGCCTCGAAGGTGGCCTTCGCCACGCTGGTGGAATGGATGCGCGGCTGGGGCGTCACGCTCGTCGACTGCCAGCAGGAGACCGCGCACCTCGCCCGCTTCGGCGCTGTCCCCTGGCCCCGGGCGCGCTTCACCGAGGCGGTCGACGCGCTCACGAAGGCCCCCACCCGGCAGGGAAAGTGGAATCTCGAGGAAGGCGCCTCATGAGTCACCCGGAGTCGAACCCGCACCGTTCATCCCGAGCGGAGTCGAGGGATCCCGCGTCATGAACCCCGAGCTCTACGACGCGCACGATCGCCTGGAAGATCGCCACTGGTGGTTCGAGGGCCGGCGCCGGGTCATCCGCGAGGTGCTGCGCCGCCACCTGTTGCCGCGCGCGAAGCGGCGCCTGCTCGACGTGGGCTGCGGCACCGGCGGCATGTTCCCCATGCTGATCGAGTTCGGCGAGGTCGACGGCGCCGAGGCCTCGCCCGACGCGCTCGAGCGCGCGCGCCGCAAGTTCCCCGGGCACCGCATCGAGCCCTGCGCGCTCCCGACGACCCTGCCCGAAGGCACGTGGGACGTGGTCACCGCCTTCGACGTGATCGAACACCTCGACGACCCGATCGCGAGCCTGCAGGCGATGCGCTCGCGGTTGCCGTTCGATGGGCAGGTGGTGGTGACGGTGCCGGCCTTTCAGTTCCTCTGGAGCCACCACGACGAGGTGAACCAGCACCGCCGCCGCTACTCGCGCCTCGAGCTCGTCAGCCAGCTCTCGAGCGCGGGCCTGCGCGTCACCTTCGTCAGCTACTACAACACCCTGCTCTTCCCGGCGGTCGCGGGCGCGCGGCTGCTGGAGCGGCTGCTGCCTTCGCGCGCGAAGTCGGAGGACTCGGATCTCGAAGAGACGCCGGGCCCGATCAACCGCGCGCTCACCACGCTCTTCGGCAGCGAGCGGCTCGCGGTCGGGCGCGCGTCGTTGCCCTTCGGCGTGTCACTGATCGCCGTCGCGCAGAATGGGACGACGGGAGCGAATTCGCCGAGGCGATGATCGCACGGAGGGCCGCTCGTCAGCCCCGAACACCCACAAGCAGCTCGGTCGCCTTCCTCACGGCATCTCCAGTGCCGACGAGGAACACCACGTCGCCCGGTTCCCACGGCACGTGCGGATCGGGCTGTTCCAGCAACGACATGCCCCGCTGCACGGCGATCATGAGCGCGCCGGTCTGCCGCCGCAGGTCGAGCTCCACCGCCGACTTGCCGGCCCCCGGAGCGCCCGCTTCGATCAGCACGCTCTCGAGCTTGAGATCGGCCAGCGCGCGCAGCTCGCCGAAGGTGCGGCGCGGCACGGTGATCTTCCGCTCCGAGGTCTGCGTGGCGTCGCGGGCTTCCTTGAGGCGCTTGTCGATGACGTTGCGCGGCGTCTCGAGCCAGCGCAGCACGCGTGAGAGCATCTCGAGCCCGCCCTCGACTTCCTCGGCCACCACGTCCTGCGCGCCCAGGGTGAGCAGCCCGGGCTTCTCAGACAGGTAGCGCGCCCGCAGCAGCACCGGCACGTTCGGCGCGACACGCGCGGCGGTGGTCACCACCCGCTGCACCGCCGAAGGGTCGTTCATCACCAGCACCAGCGCCTTCGCCTGCCCGAGGTGCGCGTGCTCGAGCGCTTCCTGCGAGGTGGCGTCGCCGTAATAGACGGTGGCGCCCTGCTCGCGCGCCTTGCGCACGGTGTCGGCGTTGAGCTCGAGCGCGACGTACTTCACGCCGCAGGCCTCCAACGCGCGGGCGATGAGCTGACCCGACAACCCGTAGCCCACCAGCACCACGTGCCCCGACGGCGTCTCGCCCGGAGTCGCCGCCGCCTCGTCGATGCTGCGCGCGCCCAGCAGCTTCACCAGCGGCGCCAGCAGCGCTTCCCCGGCCTTCACGTGCGGCGCGGCGCGCACCATCAGGGGCGTCAGGAACATCGAAATGATGCCGGCCGTGAGCACCGGCGCGAGCCCTTCGGCGTCGACCACCCCGCTCTTGCGCCCGAGCTGTGCGAGCACGAAGCCGAACTCCCCGAACTGGGCCAGCCCCACGCCGGCCAGCCACGCCACCCGGGCGGGGAAGCGCATCACCAGCGCCGACAGCGTGGCCAGCACGCCCTTGCCGAACACGAAGGCGACGGTGAGGCCCAGCACCAGCAGCGGCTGCGCCATCACCACCCGCGCGTCGAAGAGCATGCCCAGCGACACGAAGAAGACCGAGACGAAGGTGTCGCGCAGGGGCATCACGTCGCCCATGGCGCGGTGACCGAACTGCGTGTCGGCGATGGCCATGCCGCCGAGGAAGGCGCCCAGCGCGAGCGAGAGTCCGGCCAGCGAGGTGAGCCACGCCGTGCCCAGGCACAGCGCCAGCACGGCCAGCAGGAACACCTCGCGGCTGCGGGACTGATCCACCCACTTGAGCAGCCGTGGCACCACCTGCCGGGCCACCACGATGGTCAGGGTGATCACCGCCGCGGCCTTCAGGAGCGCGAGGGCGATGCCAGAGGCCGCGCTGCCCATGGACGACCCGCTGCCCAGCAGCGGAACGATCAACACCATCGGCACCACGCAGAGATCCTGGAAGATGAGCGTGCCGACGATGAAGCGGCCGTGCGGGGCGTCGAGCTCACGGCGCTCGGTCAGCGCGCGCAGGACGATCGCCGTGCTGGAGAGCGCGAAGACGAAGCCGAAGAACACCGCGCGGCCCGGCGGCTGGCCCAACGCGATCGCGCCGGCCGCGACCGCCGCGGTGGTGAGGCCGACCTGGAGCAAGCCTCCGAGCGCGACCTGCCGGAAGATCGTGGAGAGCCGCGAGAGCGAGAACTCGAGGCCGATGGTGAAGAGCAGCAGCACCACCCCCAGCTCGGCCAGCACGTCGATCGCGTCGAGCGAGGTGACCAGCTTGAACGCCGCCGGGCCCGCGAGCGCGCCGGCGAGCAGCAGCCCTGCGACCGCCGGCAGCTGCAGGCGCGAGAGGATGAGCGTGACCACCACGCCCAGGGCCGCGATCGCGGCCAGCTCCTCGATGATCGGAATGTGACCCATCAGCGGCTCAGGGAACTCCGGCGTCCGGGGTCGGCGGGTCGGGCTTCTCGGTCTGATCGTCGAGCGCGAAGCGCCCGAGGGTGCGGCGCAGCGTTTCCCACAACAGCTTGCGGTGCTCGGCGATGGTCACCGGCCCTTCGAGAATGAGGCCTGCCCCGACGTACCGCGCCTTCACCTTGCCCTTCGTGGTGAGCAACAGCCCGTCCTGCACCTGCTTGAGCTGGGTCTGCAGCACCTTGCCTTCGAAGGTGAGATCGAGGTGCCGCGCCTCGAAGGCGTCGGTCTGGAACAGCGCCAGCAGCGCCTTCCGGCACCCCTCGTCCTGCACGGTGACGGTGAGCTTCACCTCTTCCAGCGGGGTCACCTTGAGATCGGGGCAGGCCTTCGTGGCCGCTGCGGTCACCGCGGCGTCCACCACCGGGGGCGTTCCCACGCGCACCCGCCACGCAGCGACCTTGCCGTCGGCGCCCAGGAGCACCGTCGCCCGCCCCGGCTTGAGACCGATCAGCATCAGCTCCTTCGACTCGGCCACCCACTCCACCGCGAGCGTCTTCGGGTCGTCGACCTCGAACCAGTCGACCTTCGGGAGCTTGATGAACTTCTCCTTCCCGGCCTCCACGTCGTGGATCCAGTCGACCGGCCAGGCCACCGCCGCAGGGGCCAGGAAACAGAGGCTGAGGAAGAGAAACCGAGCCACGTTTGCGCACCATGTCATGTTTCCCAACTGCCCGAAACGGCAGACGTTTCGGGCGCAGACCGGCGTTGGGGGGGCGGGTGCGATAAGAAGGAGTCGGTGATGCCGACCTGGAGCATGTGGACCATTCTCGTGTTGCTGCTGATCGTCCGCGGACTGTTCGCGGCGATGGAAGCCGCGCTCCAGGCGCTGTCGGATGACAAGGCCAAAGAGCTGGCCACGGCGGGTTCGCACCGGGCGCGCCGGCTGCTCAAGCTGAAGACCGACCCCGAGGCCACCGCCGCCGCCATCCGCCTGGGCATGGTGCTGTCAGGCTTCATCGCGGTGGGCACGGGGACGTTCGTGATCCCCCGCGTGCTCGATGTGTCGTTGCTCGAGGTGGTCGAGTCGTCATGGATGGTGTGGCTGACCCCGCTGACCTCGGCGCTGGTGGTCGCGCTGGTGGCCACGCTGATCGACATCACTTTTCGCTCGGCCGCGCTGCAGAAGCCGGAAGGCTGGGCCCTCAACCTCTCGCGCCTGGGGATGATCGCCGTCACCCTGCTGTGGCCGATGGTCAAGCTGCTGGTCGCGCCGCTCAACCTGGCGCTCAAGGCGTTCGGCACCAAGGTGTCGTTCCAGCCGCCGCCTCCCCCGCTGGAGGAGCTGGAGAAGCAGCTCATCCGCCAGGCGCAGAAGAACGAGGTCGATCGCGGCGCGCCCCAGCTCATCCGCTCGATCTTCGAGCTCAACGAGAAGAGCTGCCGCGACGTGATGGTGCCGCGCACCGAGGTGGTGGGGCTCGCGTACGACGCGCCGATGGAAGAGATCCTCCAGCTGATCGCCGAGGAGAACCACTCGCGCATCCCGGTGTTCAAGGACGACGTCGATCACATCGTGGGCATCCTCCACGTGCGCGATCTGGTGCCCATGCTGCAGAACCCCGAGCTGATCGTGATGAGCGATCTGCTGCGCCCGGCCGTGTACGTGCCGTGGGTCAAGCCCATCGGCGACCTGCTGCGCGACATGCAGCGGCAGCGCATTCACATGGCGGTGGTGGTCGACGAGTACGGCGGCTTCTCGGGCATCGTCACGCTCGAGGACATTTTGCGGGAGATCGTCGGCGACATCCGCGACGAGTTCGACGAAGAGGTCCGCGCCTTCGAGAAGCAGGCCGACGACTCGTTCCTGGTCGACGCGATGCTGCCGGTGGAAGACTTCGCGCGCGCCTTCGACTTCAAGTTCCCCGAGGGTGACTTCGAGACGCTGGCCGGTTTCCTCTCGCACAAGGCCGGCGCCATCCCCGAGGTGGGCGACCGCACCCAGGAAGCCGGGTGGACCTTCATCGTGCACTCGAAGGAAGGCCCCAAGCTCGAGCGGGTTCGCGTGGTGAAGCCGAAGGTGGTGCCCGCGGGCACGCGCCGGCCCAGCTACGAGCGCCTCGAGGCCGTGAAGGCCTGAAAACGGGAACGAAGCCGGAAGCAGCGGCACGCTGCGCGAGACAGACGGGAGCGAAGCGGACGTCTGGCCGAGGCGAAGTGACCCGGAAAACGGGGACGCAGCCCGAAGACAGGGGAGGGGCTGGCGATTTGTCACGGGCTGGCGTGAAGTGCCCCCCATGATCCAGATCAAGTCGATGGTGGTGGTGTTGGCGGTGGGGTTGTCTGGCTGCGTGGCCGATGAGCTCCCGACGCGCGCTTCAGGTTCGCTGGCGGTCTCGAAGGACAGCGCCTCGCTCTACGCGGCCGACACCGACAACGGCCTGTTGCTGGTGATCGACACGAAGACGCTCGAGAAGCGCGCCGAGGTGAAGGTGGGGGTGCGGCCCTTCCGCGTGGCGGTGGGCCAGGACGGCACCATCTTCGTGGCGAACCGCGGCAGCCGCAGCGTCAGCGTGGTCAGCCCCGGTGACTGGGCGGTGGTGGCCGAGCTGCCCACGGGCGTCGACCCCGTCGGCATGCAGCTCAGCGGCGACGGCAAGACGCTCTACGTAGTGTCCGCGACCGCGCTGGACGACACCAGCTACGGCACCCTCACCGCCTTCGACACGGCCACCCGCCAGTCGTTGTGGGTGGTGCCGGTCGGCGAAGAGCCCCGCGGGCTGGGGCTGCTGGCTGACGATCGCGCCGTCGTCTCGCAGTTCAAGACCGGCAAGCTGCTCGAGATCGACCTGAAGGCCGCGGCTGTGGCCAACCCGAACATCGAGTTCAACAGCAGGCTCAACGCCTCCAGCGGCCAGAACGCCGGCTTCTTCGGGCCCACCACCTTCTCGACCCGGGCCATGACGGACGTCGCGGTCAACCCCGCCGGCACCCGCGCCTTCGCCACCGCGATGCTCTCGCGTGACGCGCCCATCCTCACCCAGCCCACGCCCGACACCCCGTACTACAAGGGCCAGGGCCCGAGCCTCATCGGCTCGGTGTCCACCTCGGCGCTGATCACCCTCGAGAAGCGCGACGGCCGAATCGACCCGCTCGTCGATGACGTGAGCGGCTTCCGCTCGTTCGGCGCCCCGCCCGAGCAGACCGAGTACCCGCAGACGAGCTTCGCCGTGTCGGGCCAGGACGGCAGCCCGGTGCTGCAGGGCCCCAGCGTGGCCCTGGTCGACGCCAACGGCGACTGGGTCTTCGTGGTGAACATGGAATCGAGCACGCTGGCGATCGTCGCGGCCAACCGCGGCGCCGCCCGCCCCAACGCGAACGCCACCGCGCTCCGCTCGGTGCACTCGACCACGAAGATCGCCTCGGGCGCCGACGGCATCGCCATCCTCTCCGACAACGCCACGGCCTTCGTCTACAGCCAGTACGAGCACACCGTGCAGCGGCTGACCCTGGGCGCGGGCACCGTGGGCGTGGTAGCGGCCACCAGCACCCGGCTCGTCGCCGATACCCTCTCGCCAGAGCAGGTCGCCGGCCGCATGCTCTTTCACGACGCCAACAGCCGCGCCATGTCGGCGGTGGAGGCCTCGGTGGCCTGCAGCAGCTGCCACCTCGAGGGCCGCGACGACGGCCACACCTGGCAGTTCCCCGACGGGCCGCGCCAGACGCCCACCCTCGCGGGCCGGGGCATCGCAGCGACCGCGCCGTACCACTGGAGCGGCGAGTTCGTCGACGTGCAGGGCTTCCTCACGCACACCATCACCGCCCGCATGGGCGGCAGCGGCCTGAGCGGCGTGGCGGTCGCCCAGCTCAACGCCTACGTCGATGGTCTGGCAGCGCCTGAGAACCCGTTCCAGACGGTCGAGCCGAGCGTCGCCGCGGCGCGCGGGGCGCAGGTGTTCGAGAAGGCGCAGTGCGCGAGCTGCCACAGCGGCCAGTGGTTCACCGACAACTCGAGCTCGAACGTGGGGAGCCTGGTGGTCAGCGGCATCAACCCCGACAACGGGCTGGTGATGTCGCGCGGCCTCAACGTGCCGTCGCTCAAGGGCCTGGCGCGCAGCGCCCCCTACCTGCACGACGGCTCGGCGCCTTCGATCAGGGCGCGCGTGCTGCGCAACCCCCGCGACCAGCACGGCGTCACCAGCACGCTCTCGGTCGAAGAGGTCGACGACCTCGTCGCGTACCTCGAGACGCTCTGACGGCTCAGCCCTTCGGGAGACGGGGCGCGAGGTACTTCACGCACTCGTCGAGCGTCATCAGCTTCGGGTAGTCCGCCTCGGGCACGTCGACGTGCAGCTTCTTGTCGAGCGCCTGGACGAAGTGCAGGAAGTCCATCGAGTCGAGGTCGAGCTGATCGCGGAAAGGCACCTGCCCGCTGAGCGCGGCCAGGTCTGCCTCGGGCGCGATCTCCGCCAGCACCGCCACGATCGTCTTCTCGAGTTCTCCGTTCACAGGCGCTCCGGTTGTTGGAGGAGCTTCTCGAGGGCCCCCAGGAAGCGGCCCCCCCGGTGGCCATCGCTCACCCGGTGATCCGCCGCGAGCGACGCAGTGACGATCGGGCGCGGCACCACCTGCCCTTCCACCACCCACGGCCGCTGCTGAATGCGCCCGAAGCCGACCATCGCCACCTGGGGTGGATGAATGACGGGGAACACCACCCCCACCCCCTGGTCGCCCAGGTTGGAGACGGTGATCGTCGCGGTGCCCAGCTCGGAGCTGCGCAGCTGCGTCGCGCGCGCGCGCGTCACCAGGTCGGTGAGGCGGGCCATCAGGTCGGTGAGGGAGAGGCGCTGTGCGTCGAGCAGCGCGGGCGCGATGAGGCCGCCGGTGCGCAGGTTGATGGCCACGCCCAGGTGAACCGTCGCGCCCTGGGTGAACCGGCCGTCCTGGAAGGTGCCGTTCAGCTCGGGCACCTCGTGCACCGCGAGCGCGGTGGCCTTGAGCAGCAGCGCGGCCGGCAGCAGGCGGTCGGCCACCTTCCGCGTCGCGTTCTCCGCCTCGAGCCACGCCAGCGCGCGGCCGAGATCGATGTCGGTGGACAGGTAGTAGTGGGGGATCTCCCGCTTCGAGCGCGACATGGCCGCGGCGATCGCTCCCCGCATGTCAGTCGGGCCCCTCGACTCCGCTCGGGGTGAACGGTGGCCCTCGACGTCTGCGATGGTGATCGCTCCCTCGGGACCCGTGCCGGTGATTTTGCTCAGCTCGACGCCGAGCTCCGCGGCGCGACGTTTGGCGGCCGGTGAGGCTCTGGGAGCGGCGCCCCTCACCCCAACCCTCTCCCCCTCCCCAGGGGGAGAGGGAGCGGCGGTTTGCAGCACCGCCAGGACCTTGCCCACCGGCACCACCTCGCCCACCTTCGCCACCAGCTCCTTCACCACGCCGTCCTGAAAGACCTCGATCTCGATGGCGCCCTTCACCGTCTCGACGGTCGCCACCAGGTCGCCCTTCTTCACCGCGTCGCCGGGCTTCACCCGCCACTCGAGCAGCGTGCCGGACTCCATGTCGGCCCCCAGCGAGGGCATGAGGAACTCAGCCACGGGCCTTCACCAGCCTCTCCACCGCGGCCACGATCTTCGCGGGCTGCGGCAGCGCCGCCTGCTCCTGGTCCTTCGCGTAGGGCACGGGCACCTCTTCGCTGCACACGCGCCCGGGCGGCGCGTCGAGGTCGTAGAAGGCACCCTCGACGATGCGGGTGATCACCTCGGCGGCCAGCGCACCGGAGCGCCACGCCTCGTCCACCACCACCACGCGCTTCGTCTTCCTCACCGACGCGAGGATGGCCCGGTCGTCGAGCGGCCGCAGCGAGCGCAGATCGATCACCTCGCAGTCCACCCCGTGCGTCGCGAGCGTGGTGGCGGCCTCCAGCGTCTTTCCCAGCGAGCCGCCGTACGTGATCAAGGTGACGTCGCGGCCGGCCCGCATCACCCGCGCGCTGTCGATGTCCACCGGCCCGGCGTCGTCGGCCAGCTCGCCCTCGAGGTTGTAGAGCAGCGCGTTCTCGAAGATCACCACCGGGTCGGGGTCGGCCAGGGCGGTCCACAACATGCCGCGCGCGTCTTCCAGCGTGGCGGGCGCCACCACGCGCAGCCCCGGCACGCTCGCGTACCAGTTCTCGAACGAGTGGCTGTGCTGCGCGGCGAGCTGGCGCCCTGCCCCCGTGGCCATGCGGATCACCACCGGCACGTTGAGCTGGCCGCCGGACATGTGGAGCAGCGTGGCCGCGTTGTTGACCAGCTGATCCATGGCGAGGAGCGAGAAGTTCACCGTCATCACCTCGACGATCGGCCGCAGCCCATTGAGCGCGGCGCCGAGGCCCGCCCCCACGAAGCCGCCCTCGGACAGCGGCGTGTCGCGAACGCGCTCGGGGCCGAACTCCGCCAGCAGCCCCTTGCTCACCGCGTACGCGCCGCCATAACGGCCCACGTCTTCACCCATCAGCAGCACGCGCGGGTCTTTCTGCAGCGCCTCCCGGTGCGCCGCCTTGAGGGCCTCGCGGAAAGTGGTCTTCATCGCGCGTCCTCCCGCAGGGTCACCCGCCAGGCCAACTCGTCCAGCGGCTCGGGGGGCGAGGTCTCGGCGAAGGCCACCGCGTCTTCCAGCTCGGCCTTCACCTCGGCCTCGAGGGCGGCCACGTCGAGGCGGGCCTTCGCGGCCAGCAGCGTGAGCGGGTCGCGCTTCATCTCGTCCTGCACCTCTTGCTTCGTGCGGTACAGCTCGGGGTCGAACATCGAGTGCGCGCGGAAGCGGTACGTGAGCAGCTCGAGGAACCGCGGCCCGGGCTCCTCACGCATCGCGTCCACGGCGGCCTTCACCGCCAGGGCGACGGCCTCCACATCCATCCCATCGACCTCGGCGCCGGGAACCCGGTAGCTGCTGGCCTTGAGGTACAGCCGCGGCTCGGCCTGGTGGCGATCGAGCGCGGTGCCCATGGCGTAGCGGTTGTTCTCACAGAGAAAGAGCACCGGCAGCCGCCACAGCGACGCCAGGTTCATCGACTCGTGAAAAGAGCCTTCCGCGACCGCGCCGTCGCCGAAGAAGCACGCCGTGACGTTGCGCCGCTCGAGCTGACGGTCGGCCAGGGCGAAGCCCACCGCGAGGGGCAGGTGTCCCCCGACGATGGCGTTGCCGCCGAAGAAGCGGCGCCCGGCGTCGAAGAGGTGCATCGAGCCGCCGCGGCCGCGGCAGCAGCCCGCCTTCTTTCCGTACATCTCAGCCATCACCGAGCGCATCGACAGGCCGCGGGCGAGCGCGTGGCCGTGCTCGCGGTAGGTGGCGATCACCGCGTCATCGGGGGTGAGGCAGGCCATCGCCCCCACCGCGATCGCCTCCTCGCCGATGGCCAGGTGGAGGAAGCCGCGAATCTTCCCCGCGGAGTACGCCTCGGCGCACCGTTCCTCGAAGCGGCGGATGCGCAACATCTGGTGGTACCAGCCCTGCGATCGCTCGGTCACGGGGCCTCCAGGGTGGACAGATCTCCCTCGGGGAGGCCCAGCTCGCGGGCCTTGAGCAGGCGCCGCATGATCTTCCCGCTGCGGGTGCGCGGCAGCGACGCCACGATCGCCAGCTCCTTGGGCGCCACCACCGCGCCGAGGCGCTTGCGGGCGTGCGCGAGCAGCTCGGCCCTGAGCGCCTCGCCCTCGGCGAAGCCGGGCTTGAGCGAGACGAACGCCTTCACCAGCTCGCCGGCCACGGGGTCGGGCTTGCCGATCACCCCGGCCTCGGCGACGGCCGGGTGCTCCAGCAGCACGCTCTCGACCTCGAACGGCCCGATGAGGTGACCCGACGACTTGATCACGTCGTCGCCGCGCCCCACGAACCAGAAGTACCCGTCGGCGTCGACCCGCGCCAGATCGCCGGTGAGGTACCAGTCCGACGCGAAGCAGCGGCGGTAGCGCTCTTCTTCGTGGAGGTAGGTGGCGAACATCGCCGGCCAGCCCGGCCGCAGCGCCAGCTCACCCACCGCGCCGGTGGGCACCTGCGCGTACTCACCGTTGGCCTGCTTCTCGACCACGCCCGCCCTGATGCCGGGCAGCGGCTTGCCCATCGACCCGGGCTTGATCGGCATCGCGCGGAAGTTGGCGATCATGATCCCGCCGGTCTCGGTCTGCCACCAGTTGTCGTGGATCGCGTGCGGCAGCGCGCGCACGCTCCACTGCACCGCCTCGGGGTTGAGCGGCTCGCCCACGCTGGCGATGAAGCGCAGCCGCGAGAGATCGAAGCGGCGCGGCAGCTCGTCGCCCAGCCGCATCAGCATGCGCACCGCGGTGGGCGCGGTGTACCAGACGGTGACCCGCTCCTCCTCGAGCTGGCGGTACCAGCGCTCCCCGTCGAACTCGTTCTCGTCGACGAGCACGGTGAGGCCGTGGGTGAGCGGCGAGATGATCCCGTACGAGGTGCCGGTCACCCAGCCGGGGTCGGCGGTGCACCAGAAGACGTCGGCCGGGTGGAAGTCGAGCGCGAGCGCGCCGGTGACGTGGTGCTGCACCACCGCGCGGTGACAATGCAGCGCGCCCTTGGGCTTGCCGGTGGTGCCCGAGGTGAAGTGCAGCAGCGCGGGATCTTCGGGGCGGGTCGGCTCCACCGGGCGGTCGGGCGAAGCGGCGCGCAGCAACGCCTCGAGCTCCAGGGTGCCGGGGGGCAGCTCTTCACCCGGCGTCTCGCGCACCAGCAGCACGTGCTGCAGCGCGGGGAGCCGCTCGCGCAGCCCGGCGACCTTCTTCCGGTAGAGCGAGGGCGTGGTCACCAGCACCGCCCCGTCGCCGATCGACAGCCTGGAGAAGAGCGGCTCGGGCCCGAAGGCCGAGAAGAGCGGGCAGAACACCGCGCCCCGCTTGAGCGTGCCCAGCGCCGCCACGTACAGCTCGGGGATGCGGCCCATCAGCCCGAAGACCCGCGCGCCCTTCGCCACCCCCAGGCGCGCCAGCACGTCGGCGAAGCGCGAGGTCTGGGCGGCGAGCTCGCGGTAGGTCAGCTCGCGGCGCGTGCCCTGCCGGGTGAGGCACCGCAGCGCCACGTGCTCGCCCAGCAGGGGCACGTGGCGATCGACGGCCTCGAAGCAGATGTTGAGCCCCCCGCCGGGGAGCTGGGCCATCAGCGCGCGCGCGGCCGCCCACGAAAAGCGTGCACACGCGTCGTCGTAGTCGCGCAGATTCGGCGAAGGGTGCCCGGGCTCGTGCCGCTTCTCGATGGCTTCCATCTCGAGCGTGGGGGCAGCAAGAGACACGCCACGCGCCGCCGCCACTTCGCAGGCTGCCCCTCAGCCCGCCCTCTCCCCGCTGCGCAGGGAGAGGGAGACAAGTGATTCAGCGCAGCACCGCCTCGAGCCGCGGCACCACCTGCTGCTTGCGCGACATGCAGCCGGGCACCACCACCCCGCCATCCTCGAGCGCCCCGAAGGCCTGCTCGAACTGCTCTGGCTTTTCACCGACGAACCAGAGCTCGCTCGATTGATCCGCCACGCTGGTGATCATGAAGATCGCCTGCGCGAGACCGGCGGCCTCGCGCCGGGCGCGCAGCTCGCCCAGGATCGCCGCCTTCCGCGCGGCGAGGGCCCCTGCGCGAAACACCTCGACCTGGCTGATGCCCACGCGGCGCCCGCCCATGACGAACTCCTTGAAGTCGTCCCCCACGAGCTGCGCCGGGCTCTTCCGCTCGGCGGCCTCGAGCTTGACGCGCAGCAGCTCCTCGCCGAAGGCCGCGGGGCGCTCGATCCCGGCCAGGGGGGCGAGCCGGGCCACCGCGTCCCTGTCGCGCGTGGTGGTGGTGGGCGAGCGGAAGCCGAGCGTGTCGGAGAGGATCGCCGAGAGCATCAGCCCTGCCATCGCGCGGGCTGGCACCACGCCGCGCACGAAGTGGAGCTCGGAGATCAGCGTCGCGGTCGCGCCAACCGGCTCGCAGTGGAACACGATCGGCCGGGGGAGGCGGAGATCGCCCAGGCGGTGGTGTTCCCAGATCTCGAGGATGTTGGCCTGCTCGAGGTGGGGCAGCGCCTGGCCCACCTCGTTGTGATCCACCAGGATCAGGTTCACCCCGGCGGCGTCGACGAGCAGCTCCGGCGCCGGCACCTCGAAGTGGCGCAGCACGAAGCGGGTCTCTGCGTTGAGCTCACCGGCGCGCGCCGGGCGCACATTCTGCTCACCCAGCTGCTGCTTCAGCGCCGCGTACGCGATCGCCGAGCACACGCTGTCGGTGTCGGGGCTGCGGTGGCCGATGACGTAGACGGGGCGTTCCATCGCGCCACCTCCACCCCGCAGCCCAGCAAGGACCGTGCGAGCCGGTGGCGGCAGCTCAGGGAACGGGGCGGCCGATCAGCATCGCCCGCACGGGCGCCGCGGTGAAGACGCCCGTCCACTCGGCCACGCCGACGTGGGCGAAGCCTCCCTGGTCCAGGCCGAAGAGCGTGACGGTGATCGGCCGAAGCGAGGCGGGGACGACGGGCTGAGAGGGGTACGGCTCGAGCGTGGCGCTGCCCGGCTGGGTCCACGAGAGTTGGTCACCCACGGCCACGAAGGCCCGCTGCCGCACCTCGTCCACCATGAAGGACGTCACCCCGGCTGCCAGCGACTGCCAGGCGGGCGCGGCGGCGTTGGTGTCGAGCACGGCCAGCGTCTTCGACTCGCGGTTCCACGCGAAGAGCCTGGGCCCGATCACGCCGAAGTCGAGCGAGAGGACCGAGGTGGGTGGGCCCGGCGGCAGCGGGAAGGCGTTCTCGGTCAGCGTGCCGTCGGGCGCGACGCGGTACAGGCTCTGGAGCGTCATCGGCGTGCCGCTGCTGTACGCACCGACGAAGCCCGCGCGCTGCCCCTGTGGAAGGGTGAAGATCGGCGCGAAGGTGCCCGCCAGTGACGACGCGCCCAGGGTCTCGACCGGGAAGGTCTGCCCACCGTTGGTCGAGGTCCTCAGGCGGGCGCGGTCGTTGTCGGCGAAGGTCGAGCCAGCCAGCACCACCCGGGTGCCAGCGGCAGCGACCGAGGTGAGATCGGAGTCGATGGCCGTGCGGCTCGGGTTCCGCAGGTCCCACGCGCTGTTCCAGTCGAGCGCCACCGTGTGGTGCAGCCCGGGCTCCTGGACCGGGTCGCCCACGCGCAGCACCGTTCCATCGGGGAGCAGTGCCATCGAGCCCTGTGCCGGGAAGCCACGCACGTCCGCGAAGCGGCTCTGGAAGGTCCCGCTTCGGGTCGCGTCACACCGCAGCTCACCGTTCGTCACCCGCTGCAGCCACCGCCACGAGAGGCCGGCGTACGAGGGCTGCGCACCCGAGACGATCAGCTCGCCCGAGAAGTGGTGGAGGCGCCCTGCGAGGGTCGGCTCCGCCAGCTCGGTGGCGGGGCTCTGCACCACCGTCCACGCCAGGGTGGGATCGAGCTGGGCCCTGCAGGTCGCCTTGCGATGGGTGGCGTAGAGCCCGTCGATCGTCCACAGGCGGGTGTCGGCCGCGCACCGCCCCGTCGCGTGGAGCAGCAGCGTGGCGTTCTCGAGGAGGACCGGGGTGGAGTCGGTGCTGAAGCGCCTGGGGTCCTGCAGCTTGTAGGTCCGTCCCGCAACCGGGCGAGGCAGGGCGGTGAGGCCCTGGGCGATCGCCTGGTCGAGGCTCACGTCGAGCGCGGCGTCGGCCAGCGAGCTGGGCTGAGCGGCGGTCTTCGTCAGGAAGAAGGGGCGGGCCTCGAGATCGGCCCCCGCCGCGCTCGAGACCACCACGCGACCGAACGCCGGGGCGCCCTGGGGCATCCGGAAGCGGACCTGTTCGTCCGTCCACGAGAGCACGTCGCTCGCCGGCACGGCCACGCCGCCGAGCTCCACCGTCCCTGCCGCGCCGAAGCGGGTCCCGAACACCCGCACCTCGGTGCCCGGCGTCGCCGCCTCGTGGGACACCCAGAGCACGCTCGCCGCTCCGGTCGCGGGGGCCTCGACGGCGTGGCCCAGCAGCAGCATGGGCATCATGCCGGCCAGCGCGGGGACGTCGAGGCACTCCGTCGCGCCGCTCTTCACGAAGGTGAAGCAGAAGCCGGCGCCCCTGCCTGCGGTCGCGGCGTGAAGAAACGCGCGCCCATCAGGCGTCACCAGGCTCGGCGACGTCGTCCATTCCACCGCGGCGCCGCTGCGCACTCCGCGCATGCCCGTCGTGCCCTGGCTGTCGAAGGCGTTGACGTACTTGCTCCCCTGGCTCTTGCCAGCCGCACAGGCCCAGGTCTCGGGGGCGAGCATGAAAGGGCCGACGGGCGTCTCGCCGTAGACACGGGGTCTGCCTGGCTCACGCGGCGCACACGCCCCCAGCAGCTCGCCGCCCACGTGATTCTGAACCAGTCCGTCCAGCCGCGAGCGAACCTGCAGCGCGCCCCACTTCGCGCGTTGGTACACGATGCCGTCGTTCTCGATGGTCCAGCCGATCATCGACCACACGTCGGCGCTCCCGTCGGGCAGCACGCCCAGTGGCAACCAGCCGCGCCCTTCGGCCTCCGGGAGGCCGTCGAGGCTGGCGGCCGGCGTAGGGACCGGGAGATCGAAGCGGCGCGAGGTGAAGAGCTCACCCAGCGCGTGCTTGAGGCCGGGCTCGGGCACCGCGGTCGACTCGTCGACCTGGGTGAACTGCGCGAACATGACGGTGATCTCCTTCACGTACTTCCCGTTCTTGCCCGCGCTCGAGAGGGTGATCGTGCCGTCGGGTTCCGGCATTCCTTCCGGGAAGCCGAAGGGACCATCGAGCCGCGCGTCGCTCCTGGTGGGATCGAGGAAGAGCGTGCGGTGGGGGATCAGCAGCGGGTCATTCCAGAGCGTGAACTGGCCATCGACGCTCAGCGCGGCAGGGAAGACCTCGCCCAGCGGCATCACCTCTTCGCTGCCACGGAAGAGCGCGCTGCGTTGACCACAGCGCACGAACCACTCGTCTCCCGCGGGAGTGACCAGCACCCCGTCTGCCCCCACGCAGGTGGTGGCCTTCGGGGCCGGGGCGAAGGTGACGTAGTCGCGGGTGGTGACGAGCGTGTCGCCGCGGTTGGTGAAGGCCAGCCCGCGGTCGTCGCTCACCGGCACGGCGGCCAGCTCGGTCACCGTGGGGACCCCGTCGGGGTCGAGCCCCAGCTCGGCGAAGTGGACCGTTCGCCCCCCGTCGATCCACGCCAGGTGGCGCCCATCGGGCGAGCCTGCGGCGATGACCGCGGCGCCGCTGGCGAGGACCTCGCGCAGCGTCGCGGTGGTCTTGCCGGTGCGGGGGTCGAGCAGGCCGAAGCCGAAGTTCGTCCGGCCAGGCAGCGCCCCCACGTAGAGCACGAGGCCCGTCGCGTCGACCGATGAGACCTGCTTCACGGCCGGCGGAACGGGCGTGGGTGGTGGGCAGGCGAGGAACCAGAGGGACAAGCCGACGGCGAAGGCGCGCAGCATCGCCCTGAATCCTAGCGGCGAGTCGTCACTCTCCGAACGCCTTCTTGTACGCGGGGCGGTCCTTGATCCGCGCCAGGTAGACCGAGATGTTCGGCGCGTCGGCCACCAGGCCCAGCGAGTTGGCCCAGCTCAACACCGCGCCCACCACCACGTCGCCGGCGGAGAAGTCGTCGCCGATGAGGTAGTCGCCCGACGAGAAGCGGCGCTCCAGCGGGCGGATGGCGAGGCTGAACTTCTCGCGCACCGCCGCCGCTTCGGGCGTGTCGAGCTTGCCGGCCTTCTTGAGCAGGGTGAACTCGATGCAGGGCGGCTCGAGCTCGGTCATGGCGAAGAAGAGCCACTGGTAGGCCAGCGCACGGGCGTGGCTGCCGATGGGGCCCAACATCTTCTTCTCGGGGTGCAGGTCGGCCAGGTGCAGCACGATCGCCGCCGACTCGAACACCGACCCGTCGCGCGTCTCGAGCACGGGCACGTGCTGCAGGGGGTGGCGGTTGGTGTGCTCGTCGCTGCGCGTGTCGCCCTTGTTCGGATCGAGGCGGATGATCTCGTGCGGCACGCCCAGCTCTTCCAGCATCCAACGGGGGCGGGTCGAGCGGGTGCGGGGGACGAAGTAGAGCTTCATGACGACACCTTCAATCGCGGGGGACGTTCAGCTGGGGGCGGCCGTGCACCAGGAGCTCGCGGCGATCTCTGAAGCGGAGCCGCTCTCCGCCGTTGCCTGAGTCGACTTCGCCCTGGAGCACGACGTCGAGATACCCCTCTGCCTCGCGCCAGGCGAGGTGCCGTGAGGCGAGCGCCGACTTCACGTGGCACAGGCCGTCGGCGGGGGCCACGTCGCCGTCGATGCCGGCGGCGAAGCGCGCCCCGTCGAGAAAGAGCTCCCAGGAGACCTCGGTGGCCGGTGGGGAACCCGCGGGGAGGCGCAGGGAGAAGGAGAGCTCGCCGCGATCGCGCTCGGGGAAGTCGAGCGCGACGGCGGTGACGACGACGGTCGGGGTGGCCGGGACGCCGGGCCTGGCGGCGCAGCCCAGGCACAACGCGAGGACAAGCGGCAGCAGCAGCAGCGGCAGCCCCTCACCCCGCCCTCTTCCCGCTTCGCAGGGAGAGGGAGAAAGGAACGCGTGCATGCTCAGCCTCCGAGCAGGGGCTTGAGCGCGTCGACGCTGACGGGCCAGCCGTTGCGCCGCGCGAGGATCTCGAGCACGCGCACGAAGTCGCTCGCCGACTGGAAGCGCTGGGCACGATCGGGCTGCACGGCCTTGCGGGCGATCTGCGCCGCCATCTCGGGCGCCTCGGAATTGAACTTGCCCACCGGAGGCACGCGGCAGTCGCGCACCTTGTGCATCATCTCCATCTCGGTGTTGCCGTGGAACAGCCGCTGGCCGGTGAGCAGCTCCCAGAAGATCACGCCGGCGGCGAAGAGATCGGCGCGGTGATCGACCGCCTGGCCCAGCACCGCCTCGGGCGCCATGTAGCCGATGGTGCCGCGCAGCGCGCCGCTGTCGCCGCGCATCACGCCCTCGACCTCTGCCACGCCGAAGTCGGTCAGCTTCACGTCGCCGGCCACGGACAGGAGGATGTTCGCCGGGTTCACGTCGCGGTGGACGATGGTGGCCCCGTTTTCCCCCACCTTCGCGCGGTGGATGTAGTCGAGGGCCTTGAGCAGGCAGATGGTGATGTACGCCGCCGCCGAGCCGGGCATCGCCGCGCCGGCCTGGCGAAAGGCGTCCTGCATGTACTGGAGGGTGCGGCCGCTCACGAGCTCCTGGACCATCAGGTAGTCCATGCCCGCCTTGAAGCAGCGGAAGGTGCGCACGATGTTCGGGTGGCGCAGCCGCACGGTGAGCTTCGCCTCGTCGACGAACTGCTTCACCCACGCGGCGTCGTTGCGGTAGCTGGGCAGCAGCCGCTTGATCACGATGTCGTCGGGCTCGCCGGGGCTCTTCTGCGTCGTGGACCGCGCCTTGGCCTGGTAGACCTCAGCCATCCCGCCCACGGCGAGTCGACCGACGAGTTGGTAGCCACCGAGTTCCGTTTCCTGCGCCACGTCGAAACCAACGTAGCCGATGGCCCGTCACACGCGCCCGAAAATCGCGAGTGTCTCCCGCTCCCTGCGCAGCGGGGAGCGGGTTGGGGTGAGGGGCCGATCCCGAAGCGCCCGAGGTTTCAGGCGAACAACCGCTCATATTCCGCAGCTGCGGCAGCCCAGCTGAAGTCGGCCGCCATGCCCCGCCGCTGCACCACCCCGTAAGCCGCCTGATCCCGGAACAGCTCCACCGCCCGGACCAGCGCGCCGAACAACGATTCGGGCGTCGGCTGCTCGAACACGATGCCGTTGCCGTTGGGCTGGGTCAGATCGAACACCGTGTCCCTGAGCCCCCCCACGCCGTGCACCACGGGGATGGCGCCGTAGAGCAGCGAGTACATCTGGCTCAGGCCGCAGGGCTCGAAGCGCGAAGGCATGACGAAGAAGTCGCTGCCGGCCGAGATGCGGTGCGCGAGCGAGTTGTCGAAGCCGACGCGCACGCACAGCCTGCGCGGGTACTTCGCGGCGAGCGAAAGCCACGCGTCCTGCACGGCCGGTTCGCCCGCGCCCAGGACGATCGCCGAGGCGCCCTGCTCCAGCAGCTTCGGCAGCGCCACCTGCAGCAGGTCGGCGCCCTTCTGCCCCGCCATGCGGCCAATCACCCCGAAGAGCGGCATGCCGGGCACCGGCGCGTCGATGCGGCACGAGGCGATCAGCTCCTTCCTGCACAGCGCGCGGCCGGCCAGCTCGGTGCTGGTGAACTGGCGCGGCAGGAAGACGTCGGTGGCGGGGTTCCATTCCTTCACGTCGACGCCGTTGAGGATGCCGTGGAGCGCGCCGGCGCGATGCCGGAGCAGCCCGTCGAGGCCCACCCCGAACGCCGGCGTCTGGATCTCCTTCGCGTAGGTCGGCGAGACGGTGGTGAGCAGGTCGGCGAAGACGAGGCCCGCCTTCATGAAGGAGAGCTGCTGGTAGAACTCGACGCCGCTGGGGGTGAAGAGGTCCCACGGCAGGCCCAGCGCTTCCATCTCGCTGGCGGGGAAGAGGCCCTGGTAGGCGAGGTTGTGAATGGTGAACACGCGCCGGGCCCGGCCCAGCGGGGTGTGCGCGAAGCCGGTGCGCAGCGCGAGCATGGCCAGGCCGGTGGGCCAGTCGTTGCCCTGCACCACGTCGGGCACGAAGCCGTCTGCCTGGGTGAAGGCGAGCGCGGCCATGGAGAAGGCGGCGAAGCGGCGCGCGTCGTCGGGGTAGCCGTAATATTCGTCGCGATCGAACAGCCCGGGCGCGTCGACGAAGAGCAGCTCGCCGGCGGCGGGCGCGCGGAAGAGGCGCAGGTCGACCCTGCCGAACGGGAACTCGAGGGTGAGCGGCGAGCCGACGAGCTGCAGGGTGGCCCGGGGCACGCCCCGGTACAGCGGCGTCATCACGCGCACGTGGTGGCCGCGCTCCGAGAGCGCCCAGGGCAGCGCGCCCGAGACGTCGCCCAGGCCCCCGGTCTTGGAGAAGGGCGCCACCTCCGAGCTGAGAAAGAGAATGCGCACGGGGTCGCGTGCCTACTCCATCGGCCCTCCTTCGTCTGGAGGTCTTCGCGCTGAGCGAATAGACCCTGAGGGCCATGACGCACACCGACTGGCAGGAACCGTTCACCCGCTTCGGCACCCTCTTCGACGAGGCGAAGAAGCTCGTCTCGAAGGACCCCAACGCGGTCTCACTGGCCACGGTCGACGCGCAGGGGCGTCCGAGCGTGCGCATGGTGCTGCTCAAGGAGTTCGACGCGCGCGGCTTCGTTTTCTACACGAACCAGCAGTCGGCCAAGGGCGAGGCGCTGAAGGCCACCAGGGTGGGGGCTCTCAACTTCTACTGGCCCGCGCTCGATCAGCAGGTGCGGGTCGAGGGCACCGTGGAGCTGATGGGCGAGGCGGAGGCCGACGTCTACTTCGCGAGCCGGCCGCGCGTCTCACAGCTCGGGGCCTGGGCCTCTGAGCAGAGCAAGACGCTCTCGTCGCGCGAAGAGCTGGAGCAGCGGCTGGCGGCGCTCACCGCGAAGTACGAGGGCAAGCCCGTGCCCCGCCCTCCGCACTGGGGCGGCTTCCGCCTCAAGCCCGAGCGCATGGAGTTCTGGAAGGCGCACGAGTTCCGGCTGCACTGGCGGGAGCAGTACGTGAAGTCAGGAGACGGCTGGGATCGCGGCTGGCTCAACCCGTAGGCAGGCGCCTCGGCGTGAACGGCACTGGCGCAATCCGTTCAGCCCGAGCGAAGTCGAGGGCCCGACACTCACCACGATCCGCTCGATCCACTCCCACTCGAGCTCCCGCCCCCGAAGCTCGAACTCGAAGACGAACTCGACGAGTCCGAGCTCGACGACAACCGGGCGGTCGAGCGGGTGAAGCTGTTCCGGTACGAACAATTGGCGCACTGCTCATCAATCCGCTCGCTGCCGCCGGAATATTCGGTGGCGTGGCTGAGCGTGGTGGTCGAGCTCGACTTCGTCTTCGCGCTGCACCCGGGACACTTCGAGTAGCTGGTGAAGATCGCGCCATAGCGCAGCACGAGCACGTCGTTGCACCGCCCGCACCACCACACGTCGTAGTCGACCGAGCGGATCGACTCCTCGGTGAGCCTGGCCGAGTCGAGGTGCTGGTCTTCGGCGGCATCACCCAGCAGCTGGCGCGGGTTCTTGCACCCCTCGCACGTGCGCACGCGCTTGCGGTTCCACCGGCGGGCGAGAAGGAGCGCGCCGATGAGCATCCCGCCGCCGCCGAGCTGGAAGCTGCCCTTGTTGCGCTGCACGCCTTCGGTGAGCACCGCCGCCATCGGCCGCGGGGGAATGCCGGTGACGAGGGCCGCCTGCACGAAGCGCTGGGCCGCGAGCAGACCCGCGATGCGATCGACGCCGGCCGAGGTGCGGAGCTCCTGCTCGACGCGGCTGAGTTCCTGGCGATCCCACCCGTCCTTCACCACGTCGTCCGGCAGGTAGATCTTCGCGCGCGGTCCGTTCGCGTCGAGGGCGATCACCGCGAGCTTCAGCTTCGAGATCGGCTTGACCTGCGAGACCAGGCGCTGCGTCAGCTCGGCCATGCTCGGGTACTCGGCGGTGCTGTTCACCACGAGGAAGAAGATGCGCCCCTGGTCTGACGAGTAGATGTCGCTGCCGGCGACGTCGAGCTGCGCGCGCTGAGAGGCGCTGAGCGTCTCAGAGAGGTCGACCACCCACGTGCGCGGGCTGCGCTCGGGGAACGACTTGCTGCCGTCGCCATACGGCGCGAGCGCGTCATCGAGCAGCGGCGTGGCCTGCGTGGGGCTGACGTAGGCATCGGGGCCCAGGCCCGAGTTGTCGGCGGAGCTGGGCGCGGGGGCCTTGCCGGCCGCGCGTCGCATCAGGCCGTCGAGGGCGCGGGCGGCGTCGAGGAGCGCGGCGTCGAGATCGCCCCGCTTCATGTTCGCCACCACGTCGTTGCGCATCACCGCGTCGGTGGAACCGGTCGACACCTTCGAGCCATCACCGAGGATGATCTCGGCCTTCCGATCGTTCACCGCGATGAAGAGCAGCACGCCGTCGTTCGAGCCCTGGTGGCCCACGCCCCAGTTGTTGAAGACGCCGGTGGCGAAGTCGCGCGGGTTGGTGCCGCTGGTGGTGTCGGTGATGAGCACGCCCAGCTGGCCCGCGCCCGACGAGTCGAGCGCCTCGGCGATGCGGTTGAGCTGGGGCAAGGTGCCGTGGGCGACCTTGCCCGTGCGGTCCAGCACCCACTGCCCGCGCGGCGGCGGCTCGATGTCCCAGGGCGAGGCGAAGCAGATCGACGCGGTGAGGCAGACAGCCAGGGCGAGGCGCATGGGCCCAGCCAAGCAGATCACTTCGACGACTTCACGGCCTCCGGCTCACCCGGGTTGAGCGTGCGGAACGTCTGCTCGAAGAGCGCCTCGATGGCGCCCTTGAAGCAGCGCCTGAAGTCGCCGGGCTCCGACTTCGCCACCCCTGCGAACGACTCGAGGGCCTCGGTGTCCTTCATCAGGCGGCCGCGGTACCGCAGCGTCGCCACGCAGGCTGCCGAGGTACGTGCGTAGGTCGGCTCGACCGAGTCGAGCACGAGCTGCAGGTCCCCGGTGCCGACCACGGCGCCAGGGTAGCCGTTGAGGAACCCCCGCTTGAGGTCGCCGCGGAACGAGTCGAGCGACACGCGGAAGAGCCGCGTCTCCTGCTGAACGGCGTCGCCCAGCACCATGTTGATGGTCTGGCCGTCGACCCGCGGCGGCAGGTTCGGCCGGGGCTCGATCATCGAGACGTGGGCCACGCAAGAGGCGAGCGGGATCAGCAGGAGGAGGTGCCGCATGGTCTGCATCACTCGAGCGACTTCACGGCCTCGAGCACCTCGTCGACGTGGCCGGCCACCTTCACCTTCGGCCAGACCTTCGCGACCTTGCCGTCGGCGCCGATGAGGAAGGTGCTGCGGATGATGCCCATGAACTTGCGGCCGTAGAGGCTCTTCTCGCCCCACGAACCGTACTTCTCTGCCACCACGTGCTCGGTGTCGGCGAGCAGGGTGAAGGGCAGGCCGAACTTGCCGGCGAACTTGAGGTGCGTCTTCTCGGCGTCCGGCGAGACGCCCAGCACCACGGCGCCGGCCTTCTCGAGCGCCTTGTGCTGATCGCGGAAGTCGCACGCCTCGGTGGTGCAGCCCGGCGTGTTGTCCTTCGGGTAGAAATAGAGGACCACGTTCTTGCCGGCAAAGTCGCTGAGCTTCACCGTCTTGCCGTCCTGGTCCTTCAGCGAAAACGCGGGCGCCTTCTTGCCTTCTTCGATCATGGGCGCGCTGGTTAGCACGCTGCCGCGAAACGGAAACAGGGGCATCGCGCCACTCTGATCGGGGATACGCCGAACCCCGGGAGGCCGTGATGACGTCGCGATGGATGGTGTGCCTGTGGGCGGTGTTCACGGCCTGCGCGGAACCGCCTCAGAAGTACGGACCGGTGATCTCGGCCCGGTTGCAGCAAGGGGATGCTGGGCTGCGGCCCTGCGTCGACGGAGGCTGTCCTGAGGGCGAGCTGTGCGCCCGCTACGGCCTGAGCCCCGAGGAGGCGCTGCTGTGCGTGGAACCCGCGCGGATCTGCACGGTGCTGGAGTGCGTCGCGCCGGCCGAGTGCTTCATCTTCACCAGCTCGCCGCCCATCGTGACCTGCGGGACCGTCTCTGCTTCGCCCTGAGCGGCCGCCCACTCGGGGGTGATCTGCGACCGTTCAGCGCGAACCTGCCCACAGGGAGGGCCGGACCGGGCGAGATGACGGGGTGTGGAAGGCGAGCTGTGACAGGCTGTGGCAGATGATCGGCGTGGTGCCACAGGGCTCGATCGTGCGCGCGACCTGGCGGGCGTTGCTGCACCCGCGGCGGCTGCTGCCCATTCTCGTGGTGTGCGCCCCGCTGCTGCTGGCGCAGTACAGCTGGAGCCGCGACCCGTGGGGCCTGGGCATCGGGGTGATGTTCTGCCTGAGCTTCATCTTCATCGCGCCGGTGAGCTACCGGGTGCTCTTCCCCGACGGGCTCGATCTCTCGCACGGCGCGGTGCGGCTGGTGCTCTACGCGCTGGTGGGGGCGGGCGTGGTGCTCACCGTGGGCGCGGGGATCCCGAAGGTCTTCGGGCTCGGCTACACCTTCCTCACCGAGCGCACCTCGCTGCTGGTGATCAGCGCGCTGTTCCTGGTGGGCGGCTGGGGGCTGGGCCGCGACATCGGCTTCGAGCAGCGCGTGCACCGGCTGCAGGCCGAGGCCGAGCGCTCGCAGCTGCTGGCGCTCAAGTCGCACCTCGACCCGCACTTCCTCTTCAACACCCTCAACGCGATCGCCGAGTGGTGCCGCATCGACGGCGAGGTGGCCGAGGCCGCGGTGCTGCGCCTGTCCGCCATGCTGCGCGCGGTGCTCGACGGGGTGAAGGCGCCGCTGTGGCCGCTGGAGAAAGAGCTGGAGCTGGTCGACATGCTCTTCGAGCTCCACCTGCTGCGCGACAAGGCGCTCTTCACGCTCGAGCGCTCGATGCCGACGCTGCCGAAGGTGCGACTTCCCCCCATGTCGCTGGTGTCCCTGGCCGAGAACGCGATGAAGCACGGGCCGGGTGCGGGCCACCGGGGCGCGCTGCAGCTGGCCGTGCGCGAGGAACCCGGCCAGCTCGTCTTCACGCTCGAGAACCCGGGACCGTTCCGCGGGCCACGCGAAGGCAGCGAAGGGCTGCCCTCGCTGCGGCGCCAGCTCGAGCTCACCTACGGCGGCCGCGCCGCGCTCGTCGTCGAGGCCGCGGGTGAAGGCCGCACCCGCGCCACCCTCAGAATTCCCACCGTGGAGACCCCATGAAGATCCTCATCGCCGATGACGAGCAGCTCGCCCGGGCCCGCCTGCGCCGCCTGCTGGGCGCGCTCGAGGACGTGGAGATCGCCGGCGAGGCCACCGACGGCAGCGAGGTGCTCGCGTTCATCAAGAAGACCGACGTCGACGTGGTGCTGCTCGACATCCAGATGCCGAAGCTCACCGGCACCGAGGCGATCGGGCTGTGGCCTGCCGATGGCCCGGTGGTGATCTTCTGCACGGCCCACGCCGAGCACGCGGTCGACGCGTTCGAAGCAGGCGTGGTCGACTACCTGCTCAAGCCGATCGAGCCGGCGCGGCTGCAGAAGGCGCTCGACCGCGCGCGCAAGGTGGAACGGCAGAAGAAGTTCGCCACGGCGGTGAAGCAGAGCCAGCTCGAGCGGCTCGCGATCACGACGAGGCAGGGCGTGGTGCTGCTCGACCCGGCCTCCATCACGCACGCCACGCTCGAGGACGAGCTGGTCACCGTCTTCACCCGCGACACCCAGCACCTCACCGACTTCACCCTGCAGGAACTGCAGGAACGGCTGCCCGAGGGCGCCTTCGAGCGCGTGCACCGCCGCGCGCTGCTCAACCTGCAGGCCGTGGCCCGGCTCGAGCCGCTCGAGACCGGCGGCTACACCGCGCGCACCCACGGGGGTCAGTCCGTCGAGGTCTCGAGGCAGGCGGCCAGAGACCTGCGCAAGCGGCTGGGCCTGCGCAAGGTGCCGGGCGAAGAAGACTGACCACTCACGCCGCAGCGATAGGCGCCACCTTGACGTGATGATGCGCCACGGAGAACACCCGCAGTGCCTGGAAGGTCAGCCGCTGCCAACGAACGTCGGCCGAATAGCTGAGCGTCAGCGGCACCGTCTTGTCGCAGGCAACGCGCACGAAATCGACCAGCACCGCCACGGTGGACGAGTTGAAGTACTCCAGCGCCTCGAAGTGCATCTCGATGGCCGCCCTGGTGGCGCAGGCTTCGGCGATCACGTTTGTGAGCCAGGGCTGCAGGTCGACGCCCGGGGCGCGGCTGGCGCTGCGACCTCTCCAGTCGAACCGGAACCGGGTGGCTGACAGCGCGGTGACGTCGATGTGCAGCTCACCGCTGGAAAATGGCTTCACGTGGCCCCCGGATAGAACGACGCTTCACGAACCCTACCCTTCCGGGTCTGAGCTTGCATCCTCGCGCGCCCACAGCTTTGTAGGCGCCCCATGCGACCTGTTTCTCTCCTGATCCTCGTGGCCGTGCTCGCGAGCCACGTGGGCTGCTCGCGGCGGCAGCGTCAGCCGATCTTCCTCGCCTCACCGCTGGCGATCGTCTCACCCAACGACGGCGTGAGCCGCTGCGTCGAGCGCCTGCTCGCCCGGTCCCGCTACACCGGGTACATCGAGCAGACCGTCGACAAGGAGATGGGGTTCTTCCGGGTGATGGCGCGGAACACCTACGCCATGGTGGAGCACTCGAAGCGCGGCCCGCTGCTGCCGAAGGGCAAGTACCCCGCCGACGTGAAGTTCTACAACGTGCAGTGTACCGGCCTCGACCAGGCGCTGATCACCCCCATGAACGAGACCGGCGCCCTCGACGAGCGCTACGTGATGGACAGCTGGCAACACGACGAGCTGCTGCGGTACGGCGGAGCGATCGGCGTGGTGGTGACCCCGGCGCTCCCGCCACCTCCACCCGGGCGGTGATTCAGGCCGGGGCCGAAGCGGAGATGGGCGCGACCTTGATGTGCTGGTCCATCAGGGAGAACACCTGCAGGGCCTGGAAGCTCAAGCGCTGCCAGCGGACCTCCGCCGAGTAGCTGATCGTCACCGGCACCTTCACGCCGCAGGCCGCGCGCACGAAGTCGATCAGCACCGCCACGGTGGAAGAGTTGAAGTACTCCAGCGCCTCGAAGTGCATCTCGATGGTCGCCTGCGTGTTGCGGGCCTCGGTGAGCACCGCTGCGAGGTACGGCTGAAGGTCGACGCCCGGGGCGCGGCTGGCGCTGCGGCCCCTCCAGTCGAGCCGGAACCGGGTGACCGACAGGGCGATGACGTCGATGCGCAGCTCACCACTGGCGAAAGGTCTCAAGCGCGCCCCCGGCGGAAGAACGACGGCCTACCCTACCCCCAAACTCAGCGCTCGACCTCGCGCCACCACGCGGTGGGGCGCTCGAGGTGCGCGGGCTCGAACACGAGGCCCAGCTTCGGGGTCACCACCCGCAGCTTCTGCTCTTCGGCGAGCTTCACCAGCGTCTCGGCCGGCTCGTCCCACGCGTGCAGGGCGAGGTTGAACGTGCCCCAGTGCACGGGCAGCAGCGTGCCGCCGCCGAGCATCTGGAAGGCCTTGAGCGCGTTCTCGGGGCCGAGGTGAATGGTGCCCCAGCTCGGGTGCCACGCCCCGACCTCGAGCATCACCAGCTCGAACGGCCCGTACTTCTGGCCGATGTCCTCGAACTGCTCGGTGAGGCCGGTGTCGCCCGAGAAGAAGACCTTGCGGTTGGCGGTCTGAATCACCCACGAGGCCCAGAGCGTGGCGTTGCGATCGTGCACGCCGCGCCCCGAGAAGTGTTGCGAGGGCGTGGCGGTGAAGCGCAGGCCCTTCACCTCGACCGACTCGTGCCAGTCGAGCTCGGTGATGCGCTCGTGCGCGACGCCCATGGCCTCGAGGTGAGCGCCCACGCCGAGCGCGGTGATGATGGGCATCGACTTCTTCGCCAGCGCCTCGATGGTGGCGCGGCAGAGATGGTCGTAGTGATCGTGCGAGAGCACCACCGCGTCGAGCTCGGGCAGCTCGTCGAGCGAGGCGGGCACGGGGTGAAAGCGCTTCGGCCCGGCGAACGTGAGCGGCGAGGCGCGCGCCCCGAAGACGGGGTCGGTGAGCACCCGCAGGCCGTCGAGCTCGAGCAGCACCGTGCTGTGGCCCAGCCAGGTGACGCGCAGCCCGCTGGACACCTTCTGCGTCCACGCCTCGTGGGGCCGCTCGACCGGCAGCGGCGCGCGGGGCATTCGCTGGGCGCCGCCGAAGAAGTATTCCCCCAGCAGGGGCAGCGGGTTGCCCTTGAGGCCGGGGCCGAGGCCGCTGGGGTTCTTGAAGACGGAGCCGTCGTGCTGCTTCGACGCCTTCACCCGCTCCGTGCGGAGCCCTGCTTGACGAGACCTAGCGCGACGCGACATCGGCCCAGACTAATCACGCCCCCTCGGCTGCGCTCGCGGTGGGCGGTGACTCAACGTTTCTTCAGATGGCCGACTTGCCGATGCGGGGAGAGCGGGCGACCAGTGCCTTGAACTCGGGCGAATCGACGCGCATCAACATCACCTTGAGCTCGGTGTCCTGGTCGAGCACCACCCGCCGCTCTTCGCCGTGAAGCAGGCCCACGTGGCCGAGGCGGCGCCCGCTGGGGAGCTCGAGATCGAGCTTCACCCCGTACCCCTGCCCCTCTTCCTTCGGCATCAGCACCAGGCGGAACTCGGGGCTGGTGGAGTTGGGCTGCCGGCGCTCGACGGTGATGTTCTTGCCCTCGAAGCCGAGCATCTTCGGGCGGGCGACGGTCATGCCGTGCTCCCGCACCTCGACGGCGAGGTAGAGCGCCTCGGGAGCGCGCGTGACGGGCGCCTGGGCCGCGCAACCCACCGCCACCAGCAGCACCGTCAAACTCATGAGGAAGAAGCGAGCGCTCATGCCTGTTTCCCTCGTGCAACATGAAGACCGGTGAGCGCACCCAGAGAATCCGCAGGCTTCGCAACGCCCCCCGTTGAGCGGGGCTGACAGGAGCGGTTCAGCAGACGCGTCATCACGTGACATCGTGTCAACAGCACGCGCGCAGTCTCGGTCGATTGCATGAAAAAGCTCCCGAAACCGGCAACAGAGGCTGGGGCTTTCGCATTCCCGCGGCCAGAATCCCGCGCGCCATGACGCCTGCCGAGCTGCGCACACATCTCCCCCTCTTGCAGAAGCTGACCTGGCTGAACGCAGCCGCCTCTTCGCCCACGCCGTTGCCGGTGTACGAGGCGATGACGGCGTACCTGAAGCAGACCCTGGACTCGGGAGACGTGCACTACCCGGCCTGGGCCCGCTTCAAGGACGAGGTGCGCGCCCGGCTGGCCCGCTTCATCGGCGCGACGCCGAAGGAGGTCGGCTTCACGCCCAGCACCAGCTTCGGCTTCCACGTGATCGCGCAGATGCTGAAGGCGCGCGGCATCACCGAGGTGCTGACGCTCGAGACCGAGTTTCCCAGCACCACCCTGCCCATGCTCTACGACGGCCTGACGCTGCGAGCGGCGCGCCTGCGGCCCGACGGCACCTACTCGTTGTCAGAGCTCGAAGCCGCGCTGACGCCGAAGACCGGGGCCATCGCCGTCTCCGCGGTGCAGTACGCGAGCGGGTTCCGCATCGATCTCGAGGCGGTCTCGGCGCTGGCCAGAGCGCGTGGCCTCACCTTCATCATCAACGCGGCGCAGGGGCTGGGCCACGTGCCGCTCGACGTGAAGAAGCTGGGGGCGCACTTCCTGGCGGCGACCAGCCACAAGTGGTTCATGGCCGGCTACGGCACCGGCACCCTCTTCATCGACCAGGGCTGGCTCGACGAGGTGCCCCTGCCTTTCGGAGGCTGGCTCTCGGTGCAACCGCAGGAGCAGTTCCTTCCCTGGGTGAACGCGAAGCGCGTCGACGACGCCCACGGATTCACCGCCACGGGTACGAAGTTCCGCCGGGAGGCCTCTGCGCTCGAGGCAGGAGGAGGCTCGTGGGTCGGTCTTTACGCAGTCGACGCCGCGCTCGCGCTCCACGAGGCGATCGGGCCAGCCGTCGCGCTCGAGCACATCGTCGGCCTCCAGCTGAAGCTGAGGGCGCGGCTGCGGAGCGCGGGCTTCGAGCCCTCCACGCCCGACGATCCCGCGACGCTCTCGGGCATCTGCGTGATCCCGGTGGAGGGCACGCCCCTCGAGGTGGTCCGGACCCTCCTGCGCGAAGCGAACATCGCGACCACCTCGCGAGGCGCGGGCGTCCGAATCTCGACCCACGCGTACAACGACGAGACCGACCTCGATCGACTGCTGAGCGCGCTCACGCGTCTGCACGTCAAGCCAGGCTGATGCTCGGCGCTCCCCGATCGCGTGCCCGTTCCCGGACCCGAAAGCCCCCCGATTTCCCGCGCGCCCGCTCCTCCCATTGATGAGAGGATGCGCCCCCCTCTCTAGAGCGCACCCATGGATCGCACCGAAAGACTGCTGGACCTGGTCGCCCTCTTCCTCGACGCCACCCACCCGGTGACGTGGGACGAGGTGCGCGACGCCTTCCCCGACGAGTACTCAGGCTCGGAAGACGCGGCGCAGCGGAAGTTCGAGCGCGACAAGGTCGAGCTGCACGAGCTGGGCATTCCGCTGACGCACGTGCACGAAGAAGACGAGCGGCCCGCCGGCTACGTGCTCGATCGCAACGCCTATTACCTCCCCGAGGTGGGCCTCACGCCGGAAGAGCTGGCGGTGCTCTACGCCGCGGGCTCGGCCGTGCTCGCCTCGGGCGCCTTCCCCGGCCGGCAGGACCTCGCCCACGCGCTGCGCAAGGTCGGCTTCTTCGCCGACGGTCCGCTCCCCGCGCCGCGGGTGCGCCTCGAGCTGGGCGGCGTGGCCGAGACGCGCGAGCTGCCGGGCCGGCTCGAGCTGCTCTGGGGGGCGATCAACGCGAAGAAGTCGGTCGACCTCGACTACTTCTCTCCCCATTCCCGCACCGTCACCACGCGCCGGGTCGACCCCTGGGGCCTCGCGCTGCGCCGCGGCGTGTGGAACCTGGTGGGCTGGTGCCACCTCCGCAAGGCCGTGCGCACCTTCCACGTGCACCGCATTCGCCGAGCCCAGATGAACGCGCTCAAGCCGAGGGTGGCCGACTTCGAGGTGCCCCACGACTTCCGGCTGGACGCGTACGTGGCCAACTGGCCCTGGCAGCACAACTTCCACGAGCCGCTCGAGGTGAGCCTGAAGCTCTCGGGCGAGCTCGCCCCGCTCGCCGAGCAGCTCTTCAACGTGAAGGCGCAGCAACACGACGGGGTGGCCGAGCTGAACGTGACCGCCACCGATCTCGACGGCCTCGTCACCTACGTGCTCTCGCTGGGCGCCGGCGCGCGCATCACCCAGCCGCCGAAGGCCGTGGCCCGCGCGCGCGAGCTGGCGCAGCGGGTGCTGGACGCGCACCGGGGGGCCGGCGCATGAGCTCCCCTGCCGAACGCGGCCGCAGCCAGGCCTACGAGCGCCTCCGCCGCCTGCTCTTCCTGGTGCCCTTCGTCTCGAAGCACCCGGGCCTCAAGGTCGAGGAGGTGGCGAAGGCCGTCGGCGTCTCGAAGGACGAGCTGCTCGAAGAGCTCGACCTGCTCACCATGGTGGGGCGCCCTCCTTTCCAGCCCGACGACTTCATCGACGTCTACGTGGAAGACGACCGCGTCTACGTCGACCTGAACCAGCGGCTCTCGGCCCCGCCCCGCCTCACCGCGGCCGAGGGCGTGGCGCTCGCCGCGGCCGCCGCGCTGCTCAAGCCCGCTGCCGGTGGGGCGCTCTCGTCGGCGCTGCAGCGGATCGAGAAGGTGCTCCCCCCCCAGTCGGTGCAGCGCTACCGCGAGATGTCCAGGCAGCTCGACGTGGCGACCGAAGCGCCCGACAGCATCGCGGTGCTGACGCAGGCGATCGTCGAGCACCGCGAAATCTCCCTCGGGTACGTGAGCGTCAACCGCGGCGAGGCCGAGCAGCGCCGGGTGCGGCCCAACGAACTCTTCAGCCACCGCGGCCAGTGGTACCTCTCGGGCTACTGCCTCACCCGCCAGGGCGAGCGGCTCTTTCGCGTCGACCGCATCACCCAGCTCTCGCTGCTGGCAGAGCGCTTCGCGCCCGGCGCCGACGCAGCCCCCCACCTCCCGGGCACGGGCGAGGTGGAGAAGCCGGTGCGGGTGCGCTTCAGCGCCGAGCTGGCGCCGTACCAGCAGGAACGCTTCGGTGACGCGGCGGTCACCCAAACCGATGGGAGCGTGGTGGTGACGGTGCCCGGCGATTCGGAGCGGTGGCTGACCCGGTGGGTTCTGTCCTTTGGGGGAAATGCAACGGTTCTCGAACCTGACTGGGCCATCCGCGCAGTTGCCGAAGCCGCCGCCGCGTCACTACAGTCTGGGTGATTCAATGGGTTTTCAGCTCGTCATCTCCGAGGGCAAAGAGGCCGGTCGGGAATTTGAGTTCGACCAGGACTCCGTCGTCATCGGGCGCACCGCCGAGTGCGATGTGATCCTCTACGAGGCGGGGGTCTCGCGAAAGCACGCCCGCATTCTGGTGGAGAACGCCGGCATCTGGATCGAGGACCTCGGCTCGTCGAACGGCACGCGGGTCAACGGCGAGACGATTCAGAAGAAGAAGGCCCTCAAGGACGGCGACTCGATCTCGATGGGGCCGGTCGTCTTCAGCTTCAAGCCGGTGGAGCTCGAGCCCGAGGGCCCGACCGCCGACAACGAGGCCGAAGAAGGCGGCGCGCACACCCGCGTGGTGTCGATGTCGGAGCTGAAGAAGTCGCGCAACAAGGGCGTGGCGATGATGCCCAGGGACGCGAGCCGCGCTCAGGTCGCCGAGATGGGCCGGCGCAGCACGCAGATGATCCCCGCGCTCAAGGGCCCGGGCCCGCGGCCGAGCGCGCCGGGGGTGCGCAAGCCCAGCAACCCGGGGGTGAAGTCCTCGAAGCTCGCCGTTCGCGAGGGCGATCTCCCCGAGGGGGTCGAGGTCGCCGGTGGTGGGCGCCCCAGGCTCGCGCGCCTGTCGGGTGAGCGGCCCGCCCTCTCTGCCGCCGATCGCGCCCGCTTCAAGCGTGGCGGCCCCCTGGGCCAGGTGCAGCTGTGGTGGACCGAGGCGTCGAAGAACCAGCGCATCGCGGTCTCGGCCGGCGGCGGCGCGCTCGCCCTGGCCCTGGTCCTCGGCCTGCTGGCCGCGGTGTGGCCCGAGAGCGCGAAGCCCAAAGCGATCGAGCCCGACGCGCTCAGCGGCGACCCCATCGAGTACTCCTTCGGCGTCGGCGACGTGATGTACGAGCGCGAAGACTCGAAGACCTTCGACTTCGAGGTGAAGTCGCCGGTGCAGGTGATGGTGGTGCTCCACTACCAGGCGAGAGACATCAATTCGAAGGACGAGGTGTCGATCACCGTCAACGGGGTGGAGCTGGGCTGGCTGCCGCCCGACACCCTCGACGCCAACGAGCGCACCCTCGAGGTGCTGGTGCCGGCCAACCTGGTCAAGCGCGGCGAGATCAACACCGTCACCTTCGACAACGTGCGCAACCCGCCCGAGTCCGATCCCTGGCGCATCTGGAACCTGTGGATCGAGGTGGCCGTGCTGCCCGAGAAGGACGCGGTGGGCCTGATCGCGGACGCCGAGGAGAAGTTCAAGCGCGGGGCGCTCAAGTGGGAACAGCGCGACATCGGCGCGTCGAACCGGTGGGACGCGTACAAGAACTTCCGCGAGGCGTGGCTCACGCTCGAGGCGATCCCCCCGTCCGATCGCCCCTACACGTACCAGCTCTCGCGCGACAAGATGAACGAGGCCCGCCGGGCGCTCGACGAGAAGTGCAACGAGCTGCTGCTCAAGGGCAAGTCGGCCTTCCAGTTCGGCAAGTACGACCAGGCCCGCTACGAGCTGGGCCACATCAAGGACTTCTTCCCCACGCGCGCACACCCCTGCCAGGGCCGGGCCGACTACGAGTGGCAGCAGATGGAGCTGTAAGCCGGGCCGCTTCCGTTCACGGTCGAGGGGCGTGTTTTGAATTGCGTCCGATGACGGCCGGCGGAATAAGCCCCGCATGGCCCAGATCGACACGTTCAAGACCCGCACCAAGCTCCCCGTCGGCGGCATCCCCTACGACATCTTCTCGCTCAAGACGTTGCAGGCGCAGTTCGCGGCGGTCTCGAAGCTGCCCTTCTCGCTCAAGGTGCTGCTCGAGAACCTGCTCCGCTCCGAAGACGGCCGGGTGGTGAAGAAGGAGCACGTCGACGCGCTGGTGAACTGGGACCCCAAGAGCGACCCCGACACCGAGATCTCCTTCACCCCTGCCCGCGTGCTGCTGCAGGACTTCACGGGCGTGCCCGTGGTGGTCGACCTCGCGGTGATGCGCGAGGCGCTCGCGTCGATGGGCGGCAACCCGCAGAAGGTGAACCCGCTGTGCCCGCTCGACCTGGTCATCGACCACTCGGTGATGATCGACAAGTTCGGCACCAAGTCGGCCTTCCAGGAGAACGTCGACATCGAGTTCGAGCGAAACACCGAGCGCTACGGGTTCCTCAAGTGGGGCCAGAAGTCGCTCAAGAACTTCCGCGCCGTGCCCCCGGGCACCGGCATCTGCCACCAGGTCAACCTCGAGTACCTCGCCCAGGGCGTCTTCAAGTCGGCAGACGGCGCGGCGTACCCCGACTCGCTGGTGGGCACCGACTCGCACACCACCATGATCAACGGCCTGGGCGTGGTGGGCTGGGGCGTGGGCGGCATCGAGGCCGAGGCGGCGATGCTCGGCCAGCCCATCACCATGCTGATCCCCCAGGTGATCGGCTTCAAGCTCACCGGCAAGCTCGCGCCGGGCGCGACGGCCACCGATCTGGTGCTCACCGTCACCCAGATGCTCCGCAAGAAGGGCGTGGTGGGCAAGTTCGTCGAGTTCTTCGGCCCGGGCATCGGCTCGCTGCCGCTGACCGATCGCGCCACGGTCGCCAACATGGCGCCGGAATACGGCGCCACCATCGGCTTCTTCCCCATCGACGAGGCGACGCTCGACTTCTTGAAGCTCACCGGCCGCTCGCCCGAGAGCGTGGCGCTGGTCGAGGCGTACGCGAAGGAGCAGGGCCTCTTCCACACCGCGTCCACCCCCGATCCGATCTTCAGCGACACGCTCGAGCTCGACCTGGGCACCGTGCAGCCCTGCCTCGCCGGCCCGGCCCGCCCGCAAGACCGGGTGCTGCTCAAGGACATGAAGTCGTCCTTCGCCAAGAACGTGAAGGACATCCTCAAGGTGCAGGACGGCGACCCCAAGCTCTCGGCCAAGGCGATCGTCACCCAGGGCGCGCAGAGCTACGAGCTCACCAACGGCGCCGTGGTGATCGCGTCGATCACCTCGTGCACCAACACCAGCAACCCCTCGGTGCTGCTCGCGGCCGGCCTGCTGGCGAAGAAGGCGGTGGAGCTGGGCATCACCGTGAAGCCCTGGGTGAAGACCTCGCTGGCTCCCGGTTCACAGGTGGTCACCGACTACCTCACCGAGGCGGGCCTGATGCCGTACCTCGAGGCGCTCGGCTTCCACGTGGTCGGCTACGGCTGCACCACCTGCATCGGCAACTCAGGCCCCCTGCCCCAGCCGGTCACCGACGCGATCGTCAGCTCGGGCCTCGCCGGCGCCGCCGTCATCTCGGGCAACCGCAACTTCGAGGGCCGGGTGCACCCCCACGTGCGCATGAACTTCCTCGCCAGCCCGCCGCTGGTGGTGGCCTACGCGCTCGCCGGTCACACCAACTGGGACCCGAACCAGGAAGCCATCGCCAACGACAAGAACGGCAAGCCGATCTTCCTCAAGGACATCTGGCCCTCGGGCGAAGAGCTCACCGCCGCGCTCAAGAACGTGAAGTCGGAGCAGTTCAAGAAGCGCTACGCCGACGTGCTCAAGGGCGACCAGCAGTGGCAGGACCTCAAGGTGAAGGAAGGCGCGACCTTCGATTGGGATCCGAAGTCCACCTACGTGCGCAAGCCGCCCTTCTTCGAGGGCATGCCGAAGGACCCGACCCCGGTGAAGGACATCACCGGCGCGCGGTGCCTGGCGTTGCTGGGTGACTCGATCACCACCGATCACATCTCGCCCGCGGGCGACATCGACAAGAAGGGCCCCGCGGCGAAGTACCTGGGCGAGCAGGGCGTCAAGCCGGTCGACTTCAACAGCTTCGGCGCGCGGCGCGGCAACCACGAGGTGATGATGCGCGGCACGTTCGCCAACATCCGCCTCAAGAACCTGCTGGTGCCCGGCGTCGAGGGCGGCGTGACGAAGCACATGCCGTCGGGTGAGCAGATGTTCATCTACGACGCGGCGATGAAGTACCAGCAGGAAGGCACGCCCCTGGTGATCCTCGCGGGCGCCGAGTACGGCACCGGCAGCTCACGCGACTGGGCGGCGAAGGGCACGATGCTGCTGGGCGTGCGCGCGGTGATCACGAAGAGCTTCGAGCGCATTCACCGCAGCAACCTCATCGGCATGGGCGTCATCCCGCTCCAGTTCCAGGCCGGCGAAGACGCCGCGTCGCTGGGCCTCAAGGGCAACGAGACCTTCAGCATCGCTGGCATCGCCGACGGGCTGGCCCCGGGCAAGAAGCTCACCGTGACCGCGAAGGCCGATGACGGCACCAGCAAGACCTTCACCGCGACCTGCCGCATCGATACGCCCAACGAGCTCGACTACTACAAGCACGGCGGCATCTTGCAGTACGTGCTGCGCCAGCTGGCGAAGAGCTGAACTAGAGCTGGGCGATCAGGTCCGGGTGCCCGACGAAGGGCACCTGGTCGGGGCGGCCTTCCGCCCAGTACCAGCGCGAATCGGCCAGCCGCGGCGCGACGAAGAGCACCAGCGAGCTGCGCGTGCCGTAGTTGAACTCGGGGAGATCGACGCACACCGACCCCGCTGGATTGGCAGGGTTCGGTTTGGCCAGCAGCGCCTCGAGCGCGCCGGGCGTGGGCAGGCCCGCTCGCCGCTCGAGGGTGGGCCAGGCCGAGGTGATCAGCTGCGTGCGCCCGTGATCATCACCGCCCAGGCTCCGCTCGGTCACCACGTGCAACCCGGGCAGCAGCGCGTCGTGATGGATCTGGGCGCCGTCGCTCCACGTCACGAAGGCGTGCGAGGCGTCGGCGTAGAGCAGGTGGAAGGTGTTGAACCGCCTCGCCGTCAGCCCCTCGAGCGACCGGCGCAAAGCCTGCGCCGAGGGAGCGCGCAGGGCCTCGACCACCAACGCACCGCGTGATTCACGATCGAGGTGTCTGTCGGACGGAAACCGGTTGGTGACCCCTACGAACATCCCGTGGTTGGTGAGGCCCAGCCAGGTGCCGCCACCCTGCTCGTCTCGGGGCGCCACGAAGGGCTCGCCCGGCCAGCGGTGCGGCGGTGAGGCGGGCCTGGCCCTCAGCTCATCGCGGTTGGCAGCCACCAGAACGGGCGCCGCTTCATGCTGCTGGAAGCTGACGATCAGGGTACACATGGCGTGTGCGTGACAGACAGAGAGAAGAGACGAGGAAAAAGCTTTACCACGCGGCCATCGAGATCTTCTGCCGGGACGGCGTGTCCAACTGCCGCATCGAGGACATCGCCCTCAAGGCCGAGGTGAGCCGGGCGGCGTTCTACTTCCATTTCCCGTCGAAGGACGACGTGCTGCTCGAGCTGTTGCGTGAGGCCGAGCACCCGACGATCGACGCGCTCAACGCCATGCCCCTGGACGCCGCCATCGAGACCGTGTTCGAGACGGTGATCAGCACCACCGCCGACTTCTGGGGGGCCGCCGATCGCAGCCGGCTCCTGGTCGACGTCTTCGGCGTGTCGATGCGCCGCACCACCATCCTCGCGGATCGTGAAGCCGAGGTCGTGCGCGCCGCCGTGGGCCGCCGCTTCGAGAAGGCCGCCGAGCGCGGCGAGCTCTCGCCGATGATCCCGCCCGAGGTGCTGTCCGACTTCTACCTGCTCAACATCTTCGCCGCGATGGCGTCCTGGGGCGTGCAGCCGATCATGCCGCTCAAGGACATGCTCGCCGGCGTCACGCACCTGTTCATGAACGGCGCGAAGCCGCCGGGCGCCGCGATGACGGCGGTCCCCTTCCAGAAAGGCTGAAAACCCCCATGTCGCAGGTGTTCCAGCCCGGCCTCTACGCCGGCAAGGTCGTGTTCGTCACCGGTGGCTCGAGCGGCATCAACCTGGCCATCGCCGAGGCCTTCGGCGCGCTCGGCGCGAAGGTCGCCATCAACGGCCGCAAGGTGGAGAAGCTCGAGGCCGCGGTGAAGCTGCTGCGCGGCAAGGGCATCACCGCCGAAGGGTACGCGGCCGACGTGCGTGACTACGCCGCCATCGAGGGCGCGCTGGAATCGGCGGTGAAGGCGCTGGGCCCCATCGACGTGCTGGTCTGCGGCGCCGCGGGCAACTTCCCCGCGCCGGTGGCCATGATGTCGTCGAACGGCTTCAAGGCCGTGATGGACATCGACGTGCTCGGCAGCTTCAACGCGTGCCGCGCGGTCTTCGAGCGGATGACCAAGCCCGGCGGGGTGATCATCGCCATCTCCGCCCCGCAGGCGCAGGTGCCCTACCCCATGCAGGCGCACGTCTGCGCGGCCAAGGCCGGCGTCGACATGTTGATGAAGACGCTCGCCATGGAGTGGGGCCCGGCCGGGGTGCGGGTGATGTCGATCTGGCCCGGACCCATCGACGAGACCGAGGGCATGCAGCGCCTCGCCGGCGATCCCGCGGTGCGGCAGAAGGTCGAGCAGGCGTTGCCGCTGCAACGCTTCGGCACCAAGGCCGAGGTCGCCGAGCTGGCGATCTTCCTCGCCTCTCCGGCCGCGAAGTACATCACCGGGAGCATCCACGCCGTCGACGGCGGGATGTCGCTCATCGGTGGTCAGCTCATCAGCATGTGAGTGCTGAACAGCCCAGAGGGGGCGTGGTCGAGGTGGCTGTTGCCCGTGCTCGACTCGCACAAGCCCCTCACCACGACCGCTTGTCGACGCGCTGATTCAAGCTTCGACGCTCAAAGAGGCGACGCGCGCTACCACCGTACAGGGGGCTGTACGCTGGTCTCTCGCGTCGTCCTTTTCCGCGAATTCGTCATTCTCGGGTCTTTGCCCGTGGCCGAGAGCCTGCGCGCGTAGAGCATGGGGCAGACCCTCGCCCACCGCCCACCTCAGGGCTTTGTTGTGAACGAGGGCGAAAGATGGGGTGGACTGTCCGCACCACTCGCGCACCCGCACTCCGCAACAAGTGCGAGGTCGCACGAGGTGCGGAGCAAATGCGGGGCTTCGAGAGCGCCGCCCCTCGGAGAACCAGCTGACCACGAGGGCACGCGGTTTGCTCACATGGGGGGCCATGCTGCGACACCTCCTCCTCCTGGCGCTGGTGCTCGTGGGCTGCACCTCTTCCCCCGGTGGCTCCTCGAGTTCGAGCAGCGCGTTGACGGGCGGCCCGCTCACCTTCGAGCAGTGGAAGGAGCGGTACCTCGCCTCCCCCCAGGACCGGCGCGCCGAGCTGGAGCCGGAGGGCGCCGTCCTCGCCGAGGAACGCCGCGAGGGTTTCCGCGCCCTGCTGCTCGCCGACCCCGAGCGCGCCCTGGAGCAGGCCGTCTCTCCGGTCGAGCTGGCCGCGTTGCCTGCGTCGGTTGTCAGGCACCTCGAGCGCTGGCTCGATGGCATCGGCACGCTGCACGTGATCGCCGGCGTGGGCGAGGAAGACAGCCCTCCGACGCTGGAGCGCTTCGTCACCTTCGGGACCGGAGCTGAGGTGCTGCGCGCGGGCGTGTTCGGCGGCCGGCTCGAGAGCGGCACCCGCCAGAACGTGCGGCTGCACGGCGTGGCCCTCGATGGGGCGATCGCCGTCACCGATCGCCGCCTGCGCCGCCTCTTCCCCGGCGAGGCGAGACCCCTGCTCCCCGTGGAGCTGCCCCGCTCGTGCCCGGTCTCGCGCAAGCTCGCCGAGCCCGACCTGCTCTTCCACGGTGGCGACGCGCTCTACGGGTTCTGCGTGCCGCTGCACGCCGAGCAGTACGACGGCACGCTGGCGCTCGGCGAAGACCAGGCCGCGGCGGACGAAGGGCTGCCTCCCGCCAGCACGTGGACCGAGGGCGCCAAGACGGTGCTCTACGTGCGCGTCGACTTCTCCGATCGCGCGGGCGACCCGCTCTCGGCCAGCAGCGCGCAGAGCTCGATCGACACGGCCACGAACACCTTCTACCAGTCGAACTCCTTCGGGAAGACCTCGCTGAGCGCGGTGGTGACGCCGACGCTGCGCCTGCCGCGCACCCAGGTCGACTACCGCACCAACGATCAATACCTGCTGCTGCGCGCCGACGCGCTGGGGGCCGCGCGCGACGCCGGCTTCGACCCGAACCTGTACAGCTTCGACGTCATCGCCTTCGCCTCGACCTATTCCGGCTGGGCGGGGCGCGGGTACGTGGGCAGCAAGGGCACCTGGCTCAACGGCAACTTCAGCCTGCGCGTCACCGCCCACGAGCTGGGCCACAACTACGGCGTCTACCACGCGAACTACTGGAACGCGGCGGGCCTCACGGTGATCGGCCCGGGCACCAACACCGAGTACGGCAACCCCTTCGACGTGATGGGCGGCGGCGGCGGGCAGGGCAACCACTTCAACGCCTGGTTCAAGCGCCGCTTCGACTGGGTGGTCTCGAGCGAGGTGACGCCGGTCACCAGCAGCGGCACGTACCGCATCTTCGAGCTGGAGAAGCCGATCACCTCGGGGCTCCACGCCCTCAAGGTCACCCGCGACGCGCAGAAGGACTACTGGGTCGAGTACCGCCCGGCGATCGCCACCGCGCACACCCGCGACGGCGTGTCGATCAACTGGGGCTACGCGGGCAACACCGGCAGCCACCTGCTCGACCTCACCCCGGGCGACGGCTCGCGCACCAACTCGACGTTGATCATCGGGCGCACGTTCTCAGATTCGCTGGCGGGCATTCACTTCACCCCCGTGGCGAAGGGCGGCACCACCCCGGAGTCGGTGGACCTGGTGGTCAACCTCGGCACCTTCCCGGGCAACCAGCCGCCCGTACTCTCCCTGGCCGCCAGCACGCTCACTCCGGCCGTGAACGGGCTGGTCACCTTCACCGCCACCGCGAGCGATCCCGACGGCGATGCGCTGGCGTACGCGTGGGACTTCGACGACGGCACCTGGGGCGCCAACGCCGCGGTGGTGACGAAGGCGTTCTTGGCCGCGCGTGAGTACAACGTGCGCCTGACGGTGAGCGACATGAAGGGTGGCACCGTGACCCGCGCCCTCCTCGTCACCGTGGGCACGCCCACCACCTTCACCCTCTCGGGCACGGTGCTCGCGGGAGCCACCCCGGTCAGTGGCGTGCGCATCAGCGACGGCACGCGGGCCACCTTCACCGCGGCCGACGGCACGTACGCCCTCACCAACGTGCCCGCGGGCAGCGTCACCCTCACCGCGGCGAAGATCGACTTCACCTTCACCCGCGGGTTCGCGGCGCCGCTCACGGTGAGCGCCAGCCAGGCCGCGCTCGACTTCACTGCCGCGCCGGTCGCGGGCTACACGCTGCGCGGCAAGGTGTCTTTCGGCGCCACCAACATCGCGGGCGCGGTGGTGAGCGACGGCAGCCGCGCGGCCACCACCAACGCCAGCGGCGACTACGTGCTCATGGGCGTGCCCACCGGGCGCTACACGCTCACCGCCACCAAGCCCGGGTGGGACCTGCGGCCCAGCGGCTTCACCAACCCACTCGAGGTCTTCGGAGGCGACGTCTCGGCGCTCAACTTCTTCGCCACCGGCCAGACCCTGTACGGCACCATTCCCGCCGCGGGCGTCGCCACCGCGCCCGTGGTCACCGACGGCGTGCGCACGGTGACCGCGACCGCGGGCGGGGCGAACTGGAACTACTACCTCTCGGCCGTGCCCAACGGCAGCTGGAACCTGGTGGCCACCAGCCCCGGCGTCACCCTCACCCCCTCGAGCTTCACCAACCCGGTGGTGATGCAGGGCATGAGCCGCGGCAACCTGAACTTCCAGGTGATGGCCGGCACGAGCTTCCAGGTGCGGGGCACCGTGCGCACGGGCGGCACGCCGCTGCCCAACGTCGTCGTCAGCGACGGCACGCGCTCCGCCACCACCGACTCGCTGGGCAATTACGCCCTCGTCGGCGTGCCCGCGGGTACGTACACGCTCACCCCCACGCTCGCCGGCTACACCTTCGTGCCTGCCACGCTCGCCGTCACGGTGAGCACCGCCAACCTCACCGGGCGCGACTTCAACACCACCATGGTGAACCTGCCGCCCACCGTGGCGACCGCGGCGTCTGCGACGCCCAGCCCCGTCACCGCCACCACCACGCAGCTCTCGGTGCTCGCCGCCGATGACACGGGAGAGCCCTCGCTCACCTACTCGTGGAACGTGGTGGGCTCGTGGCCGGTGACGTTCTCGGCCAACGGCACCAACAGCGCGAAGAACGCCACGGTCACCTTCACCGGTGCGGGCACGTACACCTTCGAGTGTCTCGTCACCGATCCCGGTGGGCTCACGGTGCGCAGCCCGGTGGTGGTGCAGGTGCAGCAGGTGTCGACGGGGCTCGACGTCACGCCCGCCAACGCGACCGTGATGACCGGGGCGATGCAGAGCTTCCAGGCGACGCAGCGGGATCAGTTCAACCGAGCCATGTTCGCCGGCAGCCCGGCGTGGACCGTCTCGGGCGGAGGCACCATCGGCGCCGCGGGCAGCGTGGTGCAGTTCACCGCGGGGGCGACAGCAGGGGGCCCCTTCGTGGTCACCGTCACCGTCGGCACCCGCACCGCGACTGCGCTGGTCACCGTCGCGGGCTCGGGCTCTCCGACGATCACCGCGGTGGCCAGCGCCACGCCCAACCCGGTGCCAGGCACCACCACCCAGCTCGCCGTGCGGGCGACCGACGACACCGGAGAGCCCGCCCTCGTGTACCGCTGGTCGACCTCGCTCGCCCCGGCGCCGGTCACCTTCGCCACCAACGACGACAACGCCTCGAAGGACGTGGTGGCGACCTTCACCGAGGCCGGCGACTACGAGTTCATCGTCACCGTGGTGGACGGCGCCGGCAACACCGTGTCGAGCGCCGTGTCGGTCACGGTGCAGGCGACGCCCACGGCGCTCGACGTGCAGCCGCGGGTGGTGAACCTGCAGGTCAACCAGAGCCAGGCCTTCGCCGCCACGGTGACCGATCAGTTCGGCGCGCCGCTCTCGCCCCAGCCCACCGTCAACTGGACCGCCACCGTGGGCGGAACGGTCGACGGCACGGGGCTGTTCCTCGCGGGCGCCACGCCGGGTGGGCCCCACCCCGTCACCGCGACCACGGGCGCGCTGGCCGCTTCGGCGCAGGTCACCATCGGCGCCGCGCCCGACACCCAGGGGCCCACCGTGTCCCTGGCGCAGCCGCTCGCAGGCGCGCGCCTCATCGGCCCCAGCGCGCTCGCAGCGACCGCGACCGATGACGTGGGCGTGGTGCTGGTGGAGTTCTTCGCCGATGGCACGGTGGCGCTGGGCCAGGCGGCCTCCTCGCCGTGGGACGCGAGCTTCGATGCGTCCACCCTCGCTGACGGCGCGCACGTGCTCACCGCGCGCGCGATCGACGCTGCGGGCAACGCCACCACCAGCGACGGCGTGTCGATCGTGGTGGGCGCGCTGCCGGCAGACACGACCCCGCCCATGGTGCAGGTGCTCACGCCCGCGGCTGACGCCACCACCACGCTCGGGGTCGCCGTGGAGGTCCAGGCGAGCGACGACGTCGGCGTGGCTGAGGTTGAGCTCGAGCTCGATGGCGCCGCGGTGGCGACGCTCACGGGCGCGCCGTGGACCCGATCACTCGACGTCCCCCCCGGCCCCCACTCGCTGGTGGCGATCGCGACCGACGCGGCAGGCAACTCCACCCGGAGCGCGGCGGTCTCTTTCATCGCGGCCGCGGAGGAAGGGGCGCCGGGGCCGCCCATGCCCCCCGAGCCGGAGCGGGTGATCGGCGGCTGCGGCTGCGGCGCCGTGGACGCCACGCCCTTCCACCTGTTGTTGGGGCTGCTCGGGCTGGCGCTGCGTACACGCCGGAAGTGACATCGACGCGGGCGGGGACTACCTCCCTGTCCCATGGCTCAATGGAAGATCGAACGGGACGGCGACGTGGCGATCGTCTCCCTGGATGACGGCAAGGCGAACGCGCTGCTGGTGCCCGAGTTCCTGGGGCTCGAGGCCGCGCTCGACGAGGTGGAGAAGTCGAACGCGCTCAGCGTGGTGCTCACCGGGCGGCCCGGCTTCTTCAGCGCGGGGCTGAACCTGAAGACGCTGGGCGGCCTCTCGCTCGACCAGAAGAAGGAGCTCGTCGGCGCCATGGGCAGCGCGGTGCTCGAGCTCTTCCTCTTCCCCAAGCCGGTGGTGGCCGCGGTCTCGGGGCACGCGCTGGGCGGCGGGGCGATGTTCGCGCTCGCGGCCGACCTGCGCATCTTCGCCGACGGCGCCTTCCGCTTCGGGCTCAACGAGGTGCAGGTGGGGCTCTTCGTACCCTCGTACGCGATCGAGCTGGCACGCGCGGCGGTGTCGACCTCGAGGCTCACCGACCTGGTGATGCACGGGCGGGTGCTCTCGCCGATGGAAGCGCTGGAGATGCACGTCGCCGACGCCGTGCACGCGCCCGACGCGCTGATCAACGCCGCGATGATCCGCGCGCGCGACCTCGCGAAGCTCACCGGCACCGGCTACGCCACCACCAAGAAGCTGGTGCGCGGGCCGGCCGCAGAGGTGGCCCGGGGGAAGATTCCCGCAGAGCTGGACAGCCTCGCGTCGATGCTCGGCTGAGTCACAGAAGCGTCACACAGATGTAACGGGCCGAGGTCTTCAGGTTTGGTGAATGGGGTCCATGGCCTCTCTCCAGGGACTCGTCCGCTTCCTCCTGCCCCGTGAACAGCACTGGTACGACATGCTCGAAGAGCTCGGCCGCCTCGGCCTCGAGGCGAGCAAGGCGCTCCACACCTTCAAGGATCAGCCCGCGTCCAAGGTGCGCGAGTCGGTGCAGGCGATCGAGCACCGCGCCGACGACGTGGTTCGCAAGATGGAAGACGCGCTGGCGCGCACCTTCGTCACCCCGCTCGATCGCGAAGACCTGCACCGGCTGACGTCGGAGCTCGACGACATCATCGACTTCTGCAACCTGTCGGCGCGCTGCTTCAACCTCTACCACCTCGAGCGGCCCACCCCGCCCATGGTGCAGCTGATGGAGAAGCTCGAGGCCTGCACCGCCATCATCGCCGAGACGGTGCCGCTCCTGCGCACGCACGAGTACCACAACCTCCTCGAAGGCGGCCGCAAGGTGCGCGCGCTCGAGAAGGAAGCCGACTCGATCTACCGCCAGGCCATCTCCCAGCTCTTCTCGGACTCACACCCCGACTTCCGCGACCTGCTCAAGCAGAAGGAAGCGCTCGACGACCTCGAGGCCGCGGTCGACTACTGCGACAACGTGGCCGACCTCCTCGCCAACCTGGCCGTCAAACATGGTTAGCCTCCTCATCGCGGTGGTCGTGATGGCCATCGTGTTCGACTACATCAACGGCTTCCACGACGCGGCCAACGCGATCGCCACCGTGGTGTCGACGGGCGTGTTGCCCATTCGCACCGCCGTCTTCCTCGCCGGCATCTTGAACTTCATCGGCGCGGTCACCGGCACCGCCGTGGCCAAGACCATCGCCACCGGCTTCGCCGATCCGGCCATCGTCACCCAGGCGGTGGTGCTGTCCGCGCTGATCGGCGCCTCGGTGTGGAACATCATCACCTGGTGGTTCGGCATTCCCTCGAGCAGCTCGCACGCGCTGGTGGGCGGGCTGGCCGGCGCGGTGGTGGCGCACGCGGGGCTGGGCGCCTTCAAATGGGCCGCGCTGCTGCAGAAGGTGCTGGTGCCGCTGGTCAGCTCGCCCACCATCGGCTTCGTACTGGCGTTCTTCATCATGGTGGGCCTGGTGTGGATCGCGCGGGGACACTGGCAGCAGCCCGTGCTGCTGGTCCTCGGGGCCGTGGTGGTGGGGCTGTTGATCTGGGCGGTGTGGAACGGCCCCGCCCTGGGCGCGGCGCTGGCGAAGAGCACGGTGGAGACGAAGATCCTCTTCGGGCTCTGCGTGGCCTTCCTGATCGCCGTGCCGGTGCTCTACGGCGCGCGCCCGAGCATCGTGCACTCGCACTCCCGCAAGTTGCAGCTGCTGTCGGCGGCGATGATGGCGTTCGGTCACGGCAGCAACGACGCGCAGAAGTCGATGGGCATCATCACCCTGGCGCTGGTGGCCTTCGTCACCACCGGCCACGCGCAGCCGGACTGGATGCCGTCGTGGGTGATGCCGGCGGACGCCGATCACGTGCCGACGTGGGTGATCATCTCGTGCGCGCTCGCTATCGCGCTGGGAACGGCCGCAGGCGGCACGCGCATCATCAAGACGATGGGCACGAAGATCATCCGCATCACGCCCATCCAGGGCTTCGCGGCAGAGACCGCGGGCGCGCTCACCATTCTCGGCGCGAGCCACCTGGGCATTCCGGTCTCGACCACCCACGTGATCAACGCCGCCATCATGGGCGTGGGCGCGTCGCGGCGCGTGTCGGCGGTGCGCTGGGGCGTGGCCGGCAACATCCTCATCGCGTGGGTGGTGACGCTGCCGTTCTCAGCGGGGCTCGCGTGGCTGGCGATGAAGACGCTCACGTTCCTGGGCGCCTGAGATTGCTCAACCACGGTTGAGTCATCTTCGGTTGAGTCAAATCCGCAGGAGCGGCCCTCCTGCTCACGAACGCCTGGAGCTGGGCCGGTCCTCCCAGGTCTGAAGCGCACCGCGGGGGTCGACGGTGGCGGTTCGCCGCAACACGCAAAAGGTCCGCCCGCTCCAGATCAGGCGAACAGGGTGAATTCTACCGGCATCAGGCCTTCTGCTTCTCGACCGCGAAGAGCAGCGCCTCGGGCGTGCACGGCATGGGCAACTGCACCTCACGCCCCTTTGGCCCGAACGCGGCCACCGCGTCACGCAGCGCCGCCACCACCGAGAGCGCCAGCATCAGCGGCGGCTCGCCCACGGCCTTGCTCCCGTGGATGACGTCGGCCTGCGGCGCGTTCTCGAGCAGCGCCACCTTGAACTCCAGCGGCGCATCGCCGAACGCGGGGATCTTGTACGTGTCGGGGCTGTGCGTGCGCAGGAAGCCCTTCTCGTCGAAGCGCACCTCTTCGCAGGTGAGCCAGCCTACGCCCTGGATGAAGCCGCCCTCGACCTGGCCGCGATCGATGGTGGGCACCAGCGAGCTGCCCACGTCGTGGAGGATGTCGACCCGCCGCAGCCGGTGCTCGCCGGTGAGCCCGCTCAGCTCGACCTCACAGACCGCGGCGCCGTACGCGAAGTAGTGGAAGGGCTTTCCCCTCCCCGTGGCGCGGTCGTAGGTGATGTCGGGCGTCTTGTAGAAGCCGGTCGCCGACATCGACACCTGCGCGAGGTACGCCTCGCTGGTCACCTTCTCGAAGGGCAGCGCCAGCTCGGGCCGCGACGCGAGGAACACGCGGCCACCCGCGAAGAGAATGTCCTTCGCGCTCTCGGAGGGCACGCCCAGCAGCCGCGCCGCCACGGGCCGCAGCCGCTCGCGCAGCGTCTCGCACGCCACCTTCACCGCCTGGCCGTTCAAGTCGGAGCCGCTGGAGGCCGCCGTCGCCGAGGTGTTGGGCACCTTGTCGGTCGCGGTGTTCATCACCCGCACGCGCGAGGGAGGCACGCCCAGCTCGTGCGCGCAGATCGCCAGCATCTTGGTGTGGAGCCCCTGCCCCATCTCCGTGCCGCCGTGGTTCAGCTGCAGGCTGCCGTCGCCGTAGATCATCACCAGCGCGCCGGCCTGGTTCAGGAACGAGGTGGTGAAGCTGATGCCGAACTTCACCGGCGTGAGCGCCAGGCCCCGCTTCACGTGCTTCTGGGTCGCGTTGAACGTGGCGAGCTCGGCCTTCCGCTCCGCGTAGTCAGACGAGGCGAGCAGCTCGTCGAAGATGCGGTGCGAGCGGCTGTCCTTCACCTCCTGCCAGTAGGGGGTGACGTTGCGGGGCGCCGCGCCGTAGAGGTTCTTCCTGCGCACCTCGACGGGATCGAGCCCGGTGCGCTCGCAGAAGCGGCTGATCAGGTCTTCGATCACCGCCATGCCCTGCGGCCCGCCGAAGCCGCGGAAGGCGGTGTTCGAGGGCAGGTTCGTCTTCGCCACCCGCCCCGTCAGCCGCACGTGGGGCAGGAAGTACGCGTTGTCCGAGTGGAAGAGCGCGCGATCGAGGATCGCCCGGCTCAGGTCCGAGCTGAACCCACCGTCGCTGAACAGCTGCGCGTCCAGGGCGACGAGCACACCATCCTTCGTGAAGCCCACGTCGAAGCGGGTGAGGAAGGGGTGACGCTTGCCCGTCCACATCATGTCCTGGTCGCGGTTGAGCCAGACCTTCACGGGACGGCCGGTCGCCAGCGCGGCGAGCGAGGCCATGGCGGCGTAGTTGGCTGCCTGCGTCTCCTTGCCGCCGAAGCCGCCGCCCATGCGCGGCACCTCGACGACGAGCTGGTGCCGGTGCCAGCCCAGCGCGTGCGCGACGATCGTCTGCACCTCGCTGGGGTGCTGCGTGGAGCAGTAGAGCTTGAGCGCGCTGCCTTCCTCGGGGACGGCGAGGGTGACGTGGGTCTCGAGATAGAAATGATCCTGCCCGCCGGTGCGCACCTCGCCCTGGAAGCGCACGTCTGCGGTGGAGAGCGAGGTCTTCGCCTCGCCCCGCTGCATCAGGTGCTCTTCCGAGAGCCAGCTCTGTTTGCTGATCGCCTCGTCGATGGTGACGACGGCCGGGAGCACCTCGAGGTCGACCTTCACCGCCGCCACGCCTGCGCGGCACGCCTCGTAGGTCTCGCCCACCACCAGCGCGATCGCCTGCCCGAGGAAGTACACCTCTTCGCTCGCGAACAGCTCTTCGTCGTGCACCACCGGGCCGACGTTGTTCTCACCGGGCACGTCTCGCGCGGTGAGCACCGCGAGCACCCCGGGCACCTGCTTCGCCTTCGAGGTGTCGAGGCCGCGAATCCGCGCGCGGGCGTGCGTGGAAGCCACCACCTGTGCGACCAGCATGCCCGCGGGCGCGGGGAAGTCGTCGACGTACTTCGCCTCGCCGCTGGTGTGGCGCAGCCCGCTCTCGTGCAGCAGCGGCTGGTGCAGCGGGGTGAGCGGCGATTCGGCGTCGGGCGTGGCGGCCTGCGGCTTCGCCTTCTGGACCCCCTCGACTTCGCTCGGGACAGGCTTAGCCACGGGGCACCTCCTCGGAGGACTGCACCGTCGCAGCATGCCGCGCGGCGAGCACCGGCTGCTTCACGTCGCGCGTCTCCTCGAAGAAGCCGCGCAGCAGGTTCGCCGCGACGAGGGAGCGGTACGGCGCGCTGCCGCGGTGATCCGACATCGGGGTGAAGTCGGTGGAAATCGCCCGCGCTGCCGCTTCGAGGGCCGCTTCGGTCCAGGGCTGGCCCACCAGCGCGGCCTCGGCGGCGCTCGCGCGCTTCGGGGTCGCAGCCATGCCGCCATACGCGAGCCGTGCGACCGTCACGCGTCCGGCACCATCGGTGTCCACGTAGAACGCGGCCGAGACGGTGCTGATGTCGAGCTCGCGGCGCTTCGACACCTTGTACGAGACCGCGCGCGCCGTGGCAGGCACGGCGGGCACCTCGACCGCGGCCAGCACCTCCTTCGCGGCGAGCGCGGTCTTCCGGTAGCCGGTGAAGAACTGGTCGAGCGGAACCCGGCGCTCACCCGCACGGCCCCGGATGATCGCGGTGGCGCCGAGGCTGAGCAGGACCGGCGCGAGATCTCCGATGGGCGAAGCGGTGCAGAGATTTCCGCCGAGCGTGCCGCGGTGTTTGATCTGCCGAGCGCCGAAGTAGCGGACCATGCGGTGGATCGAGGGCAGCCGCGTTCTGCAGAAGTCTTCCAGCTCGGAGATCGTCGCCCCGCTGCCGAGCCGGAACGCCCCGCCCGTCTCGCTGAGCGTCTTGAGCTCGGCGAGGCCCTCGAGCGACACCAGCTTCGGTAGCACCGCGAAGCGCTTGGTCACCTCGAGCGAGAGATCGGTGCCGCCGCCCACGAAGCGCGCGTCGGGGTGCGCGTCGAGCTCGGCCCACAGGTCGTCGAAGCTGGCGGGGGTGGTGAAGCGCTGACCAGCCGCCTCGTACTCCAGCGCCATCGACCCGGGCGTGGCGGCCTGGAGGCCCTCGGAGAAGCGGTCCTTCGGGCAGGAGCCCGCCACCACGTCGGCCGCCTCGCGGATCGGGCGGTAGCCGGTGCAGCGGCAGAGGTTGCCGCAGAGCTGATCGTCGAGCTTCCACGGCGCGTCGAGATCGGTGCGGTAGGTGGCCTCGAACATCGTCATCACGATGCCGGGCGTGCAGTAGCCACACTGGCTGCCCAGCGCCTTCGCCATCGCCACCTGCGCGGGGTGATAGTCCTCGTTCATCCCGAGCGAAGTCGAGGGGCCCTTGAGCGCCTCGACCGTGAGCACGTGCTTGCCCTGCACCATCGGCAGCAGCAGCAGGCACGAATTGATGGCGCGCCAGCTCGTCTTGCCGTCGGGCCCGCGCTCGGCCACCGCCACCGTGCACGCGCCGCAGTCGCCCTCGGCGCAGCCTTCCTTCGTGCCGGTCATGCCGCGGCGATCCCGCAGGTACCGCAGCAGGGTCGTCGTGGGGCTGAGGTCCCGCTCTTCGATCCACGTGCCGTTCAGGTTGAAGCGCAGGTGTTTCATCGCGCGGGTTTCTACCACCCTGCCCCCCGTGGAGGTCGAGGCGTATGGTCGGGCCATGCAGAGGCTGGTGCACGCGCTCGACGCCGTGAAGGCCACGCGCTCGAGGAAGGCGAAGGTCGGCCACCTGGCCGGCCTGCTGCGCCTGCTCTCGAAGGAAGAGCTGCCCATCGCCGCGCGGCTGATCCTGGGGCGGGTGCTCCCCGTGGGCGACACGCGCAACCTCGGCGTCGGCTGGGCGCTGCTCAGCGCCGCGGCGGCCGAAGCGTCGAAGCAGCCATTGGGGGTGGTGGCCCTCAAGAGCCGTGAGCTGGGTGACTTCGGCGACGCGCTCGAGGTGCTCCTGCCCGCGGGCGATCGCCACGTGCCGTTGCTCGAGGTGCCGGTGTTCCTGGAGCGGGTCGCGGCGGCCGCGGATCGCGGGGAGAAGCAGAAGGTGCTGGCCGAGCTGTTGAGCGCCGCCGCCCCGTGGGAAGCGCGCTACCTGGTCAAGGCGATCCTCGGCGAGCTGCGCATCGGCGTGCAGTTGGGCATCTTCGAAGAGGCGCTGGCGGAGGCTTTCGGCGCCACGCTGGACGAGCTGCGCAAGGCCTCGGCCCTCACCCCGGACCCCGGTGCGCTGGCCCTGCTCGCCCTCGAGCGCAGGCTCGGCCATGCCGACGTGATCCCCGGCAGCGTGGTGGCCTTCATGCTCGCCAGCCCGGTGGAGTCGGTGAAGGAGCCGATCGAACCCGCGCTGACCATTCTCGAGGACAAGCTCGACGGGGTGCGCACCCAGGCCCACGTCTGGGACGGCAAGGTGCGCCTCTTTGCCCGCGGGCAGGACGACGTCACCGCGCAGTTCCCCGAGCTGGTCGCCGCGCTCAAGCAGCTGCCACGCGCGGTGGTGCTGGACGGCGAGGTGATCGCGATCCGCGCTGATGGCCAGGCGCGGCCCTTCCAGGCGCTGCAGGCGCGGCTCAACCGCGAGGCCCCGGGCGCGCGGGTGATGGCGTCCACGCCGGTGGCCTTCGTCGCGTACGACTGCCTGTTCGACGGTGAGGTGATCCTCGACCTGCCGTGGACCGAGCGCCGCCGCCGCCTCGAGGCGCTTCCGGTGCGGACCAACCCGGTGAGGTCGCTCGAGCTCGGGGTCGACCTCGACGCGCAGCTCGACCACGCGTTCACCGCGGCGCGCGCGCGGGGGAATGAGGGGCTGATGCTCAAGCGCATCGACGCCCCCTACGAAGCGGGCCGGCGGGGCAGCGCGTGGCGCAAGGTGAAGCGCGCGTTCGCCACCCTCGACGTGGTGATCACCCGGGCCGAGCGCGGCCACGGCAAGCGGGCGGGCGTGTTGTCCGACTACACCTTCGCGGTGTGGAGCGGCGCTGAGCTGGTGGAGATCGGCCGCGCGTACTCAGGCCTCACCGACGCGGAGATCGACCTGATGACCGCGCGGCTCGAGGCGATCACCGTGAGCCGCTCGGGGCCGTACCACGTGGTCAAGCCGGAGCTGGTGATCGAGGTCGCCTTCGACGGCCTGCAGAAGTCGACGCGTCATGGCAGCGGCTTTGCGCTGCGGTTTCCGCGGATCGCCCGGGTTCGTGATGACAAGAAGGCGAGCGAGGCCGACACCATCGTCACGGTGAGGGCGCTGTTCGAGGCGCAGGTCGGCTCAGGGCACCGCGAGAAGCCGCCACAGCTCAGCTTGTTCGAGTGAAGCAGGAGGGGTGATGGGTTCGCCCTCTCCCCGACTCCCCCTCGGGGAGAGGGAGGCCATTCACCCCACGGCGTGGTTGTTCTTCGCGCACTCCTGCGCCCGCTCGACCCGCTTCTTCTGCGCCGACACGTCGCGCGAAGGCGCCATCACCTCGAGGCACTGCAGCGCGAACGACATGCGGCTGGTGCGCCGGTACGAGTACATCGGGTGCTCACTCGGGCACGCGGCGCCTGGCAGCTGCTGGTCGATGAAGGTGGTGAAGAACTCGGCCGCTTCCGTCTTCTTCCCCTGCTGGCCCAGCGTGTAGGCCCGGAGCGTGGCCGGGACCGCCTCGCCGTACTCCTTCAAGATCGCGCTGGCGGCCTTGAGCTCGTCGGCGGTCAGCGCGCCGCACTTCCGCGCGGCGATCGACTGCTCTGCGCCGAGCAGCGCCCCGTTGTCGCTCCAGGGGCCGAGCGTGGTGAGGTCGCTGCCGATCGGCGCCTGCAGGACCGTCGTGCCGAACACCTCGCCCGCGAAGCGCACCGAGGCCAGCTCTGCCTTCATCGTCGGCTTCTTCTTCAGCGCGTCGATGATCTTCTTCACGTCACGCGCCTCCATCGCCGGGGGTGGCTCGGCAGAGACGCTGCGGGCGAGCAACGCGACCGAGAGACCCAGCACCGCGACGGCGACGAAGAGTGAGCGCATGACGCGCGAACCTACTTGATGGCGGTGAGCGCTGACGAAAGCGAACCTTCGTCGAACACGAACTCGTGGCCGAAGCCGGGCAGCACGCGAAGGGAAACGGTCCGGCCCTCGCGTTGCCACTTTGGGAGTTCGCCGCGCCAGGTGGCCGTCGCCGGATCTTCCTCGCCGTTGAGCACGTAGATCGGAGCGCCTCCGGCCGGCAGCACGGCGCCGTGCAGCTCGGGAGCACAGGCTCCGGCGATCACTCCAGAGAAACGGGCCGGCTCCCGCGCCCACGCTGCGAGCGCCGCGTGGCTGCCCGCCGAGAGCCCGATGAGCAGCGGGCGCCCGGTCTCGACCCACTCGGTCAGCGCCGGCACGCTGCCGTCGAGCAGCGCACGAAGGTCCTGTTCGCTCCAGCCCGGCCCGGTCAGCCTCACCGGCACCGCCAGCGCGTACCCGTGCGCGTGGAAGACCGGCGCCAGCCGCTCGATGTCCGCGTTGAGCCGGGCGCCGAAAGGATGCAGCCAGATCGCGAGCCTCGGGCGGCCTGAAGGAGGCAGGCGCAACCGCAGCGGCGTCGGCAGGTCCAGCCGCGCCACGGTGCGAACACCCGGCAGCGCGATGCCGTGCTCACTGACGTCCTGCGCCAGCTGGACCAATTCCGGGAACGCAGGGTGACTGCGGAGCGAGGCGAGATCGTCGTCCTTCACCAGGAACGCGGGGGAATGAAAGCCCAGGGTGATGGCGGTGCGCACCGAGGCCACCGCTTCGTCTCGATCGCCCGCGCGGGCGAGCGCGCAGCCGAGATCGGAGTGAGCGGCGGCGCTCGTGGCGGCCTGCTTCACCCGCGCCCGGCCCAACCGGACTGCTTCGAGGACATCGCCTCGTTGCAGCGCCGCGTGCTGCCGGTCTCTCAACGCGCGCGGCGTGGCCACCGTGAGGCAGCCAGAGAGCAACAGGAGCGAAGCGAGATGACGCATGGCGCGCTCCTACTCTTCGCCGGTCAGGCCCCCAATCCACTTCCGTCCGCCCGGCATGAAAAGCCGCATCATGTACATCGAGTCGAAGGCCAGCGGGCTCACTGGCCCCGCGCGGATCGGGCGCGTTCGCTTCTCGAAGACCGGAAGCACCCTCACCTACGGTGACCAGCAGTTTCGAAGCCTGAAGGGCGCTGGCTTCAAGGCCAACTACTTCGACGTCGACACCGGGGATCAGTACTGGATCAGCGGCCCCCGGAGAGACGGCCGCGACCGCCTGTATGGAGAGCGCACCCCGATTCACGTCGATGAGGACGTGCGCCAGGAGTACTGGACTGCCGTCCGCGGGGGCTTTTCGAGCGCATCCGGGCGTTCCTGACCTAGAGTCCGCCCCCGGTGGACACCCTCGGACAGCCCATGTGGATCGGGCAGTACCGCCTCACGTCGCGCGTCGCGACGGGCGGCATGGCCGAGGTGTACGTGGGGCGCCAGATCAGCGCTGACGGCCAGTTCGGCCCGATGGTCGCGGTCAAGCGCCTGCTGCCTCACCTCGTGAAGGACTCGGCGATCGTCCGCATGTTCCTCAACGAGGCGCGCATCACCGCGCAGATCCACCACCCGAACGTCGTCACCATCTTCGAGCTGGGCCAGGTCGAGGGCGAGCCCTTCATCGCCATGGAGCTGCTCGAGGGCCGCACCTGGGCCGAGCTGCGCCAACGCGCCGCCGAGAACGGCAAGCGCATGCCCGCGGGCGTCGCGCTGCGCGTGCTCTGCGACGCCTGCCGGGGCCTCGACGCCGCGCACCGCGCCGTCGACGAAGAAGGAAAGCCGCTCGCCCTGGTGCACCGCGACTTCACCCCCGACAACATTCACGTGGGCGTGCGCGGCGAGGTGAAGGTGATCGACTTCGGCATCGCCCGCACCACCGCCTGGGGCGCGGGCACCGAGCCGGGCACCCTCAAGGGCAAGTTCTTCTACATGTCGCCCGAGATGATCACCGCCAAGCCGGTCGATCACCGCGCCGACATCTTCGCCGCGGGAGTGATGCTGTACGAGCAGCTCTGCGGCCGCCGCCCCTTCACCGGCAACAGCATCGACGAGGTCGTCATTCGCATCGCGCGCGAAGACCCCGCGCTCCCGTCCACCCACGATCCCGCCGTGCCCAAAGCGCTCGAGGCCATCTGCCTGCGGGCCATCGCCAAGGAACCGCGCAACCGCTTCCAGAGCCTCGCCGAGTTCGTCGACGCGCTGGAGGCCGTCGGCGGCGACTCGGTGCTCGCCACCCAGCAGGAAGTCGCCGACTACGTGGTCAGCCTCTTCCCCGAGAAGAGCGACGAGCGCCGCAACACCCTGCGCCGCGCGCGTGAGGCCGACCCTTCCGTTCCGGGCCTGCCCGTCGTTCCTCCGCCCACGGGCGCGCCGCCCGACGGGTCGACCGACCGCACCCTGCCCTCGCCCATCCGCGCCTATCAGCCCGCGCCGGAGCAGAAGTTGGAGGCAGCCCCCTCGACTCCGCTCGGGGTGAACGGCGGGCCCCCGAAGCGCTCGCCACTCCCGATGATCCTCGGCGTGGTGGCGATCATCGGCGTCGGCATCGGCGCCTTCTTCGCGCTCAAGGGCCCGGCCCTCACCGCGACCGAACAACTCGCGAAGGCAGAACAGGCGAAGGGCAGCGATCGCACCAGCGGGCTGGTGCAGCTCGCCTCGCTCCCCGATGCCACCGACGCCCAGCTCGTCCGCGCTGGCGCGCTGCTGGCCGAGGCGAAGGAATGGGAAGGCGTGCTCTCGCTGGTCGACGGCTGGCTGCTCACGAACCCGAAGAGCCTCGACGCCCGCTTGCTCGAAGCGAAGGCCGCCGTGCAGACGCGCAAGGGCAAGCGCGCCGAGACCGCGGTGCGCGAAGCAGGCCTGCTTGCGCCCAATGACGCACGCCCCGATGCGGTCCTGGCCGAGCTCCGCGAGCTGCAGGCTGACTCCGGAGCCGCGCTGGAGGCCTGGACGAAGGCGGTGCAGAAGGCCCCGGCGAACCCACAGTACCTGGCGCGGCAGGGGTACTGGCTCTCGCAGGCCGGCCGCCTCGACGAAGCAGAGATCGCGCTGTCGAAGGCGAACAAGAAGCGCCCCGATCCCGCCACCACCGCCGAGCTCGGCTTCGTGAAGTTCCGCAAGGACCACAAGGAAGAGGCCATTCGCCTGTTGCGTTCGGTGGTACGGGAGAAGCCAGACCTGTTGGAGGGCCACTACTACCTGGCCACCGTGCTCTTTCAGAAGAACGACCTCGCCGCCGCGCGCGCCGAGTACCTCGCCGCCGATGCACTGGCGGGCACCGACAGCCGTCCCCTCACCGCCCTTTGCGAGATGGAGCAGATGCAGAACACCACCGAGCTGCCCGCGGTTCAGAAGAAGCTCCGCGAGCGCTTCCCGAAAGATGCCGACGCGTTGCTCAGCAAGTGCGCCGCCTCGGCGCCTCCATGACGCTGCGCCTGATCTTGAACGCCGATGATCTCGGCTACGACCCCGCCGTCACCCGCGGCATCCTCGAGGCGATGCGCCAGGGCGTGGTGTCGTCGACCACGCTCATCGTCAACTCCCCGTGGAGCGAAGACGCGGCGAAGACCGCCGAGGGCCTGGCGGTCGGCCTGCACCTCAACCTGGTGCGCTTCCAGTCGGTGAGCGCGCCGTCGCAAGAGCTCACCGAACGCGCCGTGCTCGCCATGCCCTTCGTGGTGAAGGAGACGCGCGCGCAGCTCGAGCGCTTCAGGCAGCTGATGGGCAGAGGCCCCACGCACCTCGACGTGCACAAGCACGCCCACCGCGAGCCGGCGGTGCTCAACGCGCTCGGCATCGTGGCCAGGGAATACAAGCTGCCGGTGCGCAGCATCGACCCCGCCATGCGGGCCGCGCTGCGTGACGCCGGAGTGCACACCAACGACGAGTTCATCGGCGACGCCGGTGACACCGCCTGGTGGACGCCCGAGCGCTGGACCGAGGAGCTCGACGCGGCGCCCCGCGAGGGGGTGGTCGAGTTCATGTGCCACCCCGGCTACCGCCCCACCGAGGTCAGCAGCGGCTACGGCGCGCAGCGCGAGATCGAGCTGGCCACCTTCCTCTCACCGGCCGCGCGGGAGGCGCTGACGACGCGGGGCCTCACGCTGAGCTCCTGGGCCGGCGTGTGAGCCTGCTGCGCGACGCGGAAGGCCGCGTTCGCGCACCCTACGTCGTCGGCGTCTTCACCCTGGTCGCCGTGGTGACGGAGGGCGTGTCGACGTTTCTGCTGGGCGTCCTCGGGTTCCTCGGCTTCGGGAATCTCGACTCGCCCCGGGTGATCTTCTCCACCGCACCCACGCTCGCAGCCGGCGTGGCCGCGACGCTGGTGGCCTGGCTCATCTTCCGCGAACCGACCGGGCTCGCCGAGCCGCAGTTCCTCCGCCGGCTCGGCCAGGGCTTCGCCGTCGGCGCGGTCGCGCTCACGGTGGCCTGCGTCGTGCCCGCCCTGGCCGGCGCCACCTCGCTCACCCTGACTTCGCGCAGCGCAGGGGCTGTCGCGGGCATCGGCGTGCTTCAGCTGATCACCCTCGCCCCTGCTGCGATTGGAGAGGAGTTGCTCATTCGCGGGCTCGGTTTCCAGGCCCTGCGCCGCGGAATGGGCGACGCGGCGGCGGTCGTCTTCTCGGGCCTCGTCTTCGGCGGGCTCCACCTGTTCAACCCCGGCGCCACCTGGCTGGCCTCGCTGGAGGTCGCGCTGGTGGGCTTCTGGTTCGGCGCGCTCACGGTGCGCACCGGCTCCGTGTGGCTGGCCATGGGGCTGCACTCGGCGTGGAACTTCTTCGAGGGCTTCGTCTTCGGTCAGCCGGTGAGCGGCACCGCGCCCGGCACCTCGATCTTCGTGGGCCACGCGCCCGCCGAGCCGGGCTTCTGGTCAGGCGGGGCATTCGGACCCGAGGCCGCGGGCTGGACCGCCGTGGTGCTCGTGGCCGGGCTGGCGGTGACCCTGCTGTGGCCCCGTTCACCCCCAGCGGGCCGGTCCCTCGACGCCGCTCGGGACGAACGGCCGCCCTTGACTTGAGGTCGACACAGATTAGACGACCGGGCCGATGATCAAGGTCGAAGGCCTCACCAAGTACTATGGAGAGCGCGCGGCGATCCGCGACCTCTCCTTCAACATCGAGAAGGGCGAAGTCATCGGCTTCCTGGGCCTCAACGGCGCGGGCAAGTCGACCACCCTCAAGGTGCTCGGCTGCGTGTTGCTGCCGACGAGCGGAAGCGTGCTCATCGACGGCTTCGACGTGATGAAGGACCCGCACGAGATCCGCAAGCGCATCGGCTTCCTGCCCGACACCCCGCCGCTGTACGACGAGATGACGGTCGAGGGGTACCTCGGGTTCGTCGCGCAGCTCCGCGGCGTGACCAGCGCCGACCTGGCGATGCGCGTGGCCGACGCGATGAAGAAGACCGCGCTCACCGATCGCAAGGACGACGTCATCTCCAGCCTCTCTCACGGCTATCGCCAGCGCGTGGGCGTGGCGCAGGCCCTGGTGCACAACCCGCGGCTCCTCATTCTCGACGAGCCCACCAGCGGCCTCGACCCGGTGCAGATCGTCGAGATGCGCGAGCTCATTCGACAGCTCAAGGGCGAACACACCGTGCTCGTCTCCAGCCACATCCTCGGGGAGATCAGCCAGATCTGCGATCGCTACCTCGTCATCCAGCAGGGCGAGATCATCGCCCGCGGCACCGAGAGCGACCTGGGCAAGCTGCTCGGCGGCGCCGGCGCGGTCGAGCTCGAGGTGCAGGGCGCTCCGCAGGCGGCCATCGACACCCTCAAGGCGGTCAAGGGCGTGGTCGACGTGACCCTGATGAAGCTCGACGGTGACAACGCTTCGCTGCGGGTCGAGGGCGAAGGCGAGCTGCGGCCCGAGCTGGTGAAGGCCCTGGTGGCCTCGGGCGTGAACGTGCTGCGCGTCGACAAGGCGGCCGCGCGGCTGGAGAACATCTTCTTGAAGCTGACGCACGGGAAGGAGGCGGCGTGAGGAACGTATCTCTCATCACCCGCCGCGAGCTGCAGGCGTACCTGCGCACCATGAGCGGGTACATCATCATCGCGGTGATGCTGTTCATCGACGGGCTGTTGTTCAACGCCTTCGCGGTGCCGGGCACGGCCAAGAAGTCGTCGGAGGTGCTGGCCGACTTCTTCACCCTCACCTCCGGCATCACCATGGTGGGCGCGGTGTTCCTCTCGATGCGCCTCATCGCGGAAGAGCGGCAGACCGGCACCATCGCGCTGCTCTACAGCTCGCCCATTCACGATCTCGAGATCGTCCTGGGCAAGTTCCTCGCGGCCTTCCTCTTCCTCTGCCTGTTCTTCGTCTCGACCTCGTACATGCCGATCCTGGTGGCGGTGTACGGCAAGGTCTCCATCGGCCACATCTTCGCGGGCTACTTCGGGCTCATGCTGGTGGGCGCGTGCGGGCTCGCCATCGGCACCTTCGGCAGCGCGCTCACCCGCAGCCAGGTCATCGCGGCGGTGCTCTCGGGCGTGATGGTGCTGGCGCTGACCACCTGCTGGCTGCTCGCCAAGGTCACCGAGCGCCCCCTCACCGACATCATCAACGGCATGGCCTGGTGGGGGCACTTCGACGCCTTCCGCACCGGCCTGGTGCACCTGAAGCACGTCTCGTACTTCTGCCTGGTGACGTTCATCGCGCTCTTCGCCGCCACGCGCGTGCTCGAAGCGCGGAGGTGGAGATAACCATGCAGCTCTCCCTTCTCATCGCCGTCGGGTTGATGCTCGCGTGGGTCGGCGAGCGCATCGTCGAGGCGCCCAACGCCCGCTACGCCCTCACCGGCGTGGGCGCCCTGCTGATCGTCGCCTCCACGGTCCTGCGCATCCTCCGCTTCACCCGTGAGGAAGAAGGCCCCCTCGCACGCGTGCAGCGCAACCTCGCCTTCTTCGGCTCGCTCAGCCTGATGGCGCTGATGCTCTACGCGCTGCAGTCAGACATCTACACCAAGCTCACCGGCGCCTCGCTGGTCAGCGGCTATCCGCTCCTCGCCGGTGCGCTCTCGGTGCTCTGGCCCGCGGTGCTGGTGATCTCGCTGCTCACCACGCTCCTGATGGAGCTGTCCTTCGCCTCGATGGTGAAGGCGCCCACGCTCGAGGACGGGCGCATCACCGAGGCCATGCTCTCGGGCCTGGGCATCGCCTTCGCCTTCATCTTCGCGTTCTCGGTGCAGTACGTGGCCACCGAGCGCGACGTGAAGGGCGACTTCTCGTACTTCCGCGTGGCGAAGGCCGGCGACGCGACGCAGAAGCTGGTGGCGTCGTTCGACGAGCCGCTCGAGGTCTACCTGTTCTTCCCCCCCGCCAGCGACGCGGCCGAGGCGGTGGCCGGCTACTTCAAGGACCTCGAGGGCGCCACCAAGATGCTCAAGGTGACGCGGCTCGATCACGCGCTCGAGCCGGTGAAGGCCAAGGAGCTGGGCGTGTCGGGCAACGGCACGGTGCTGCTCAAGAAGGGCGGCCGCAAGGAAAGCATCTTCATCGGCACCGAGGTCGAAAAGGCCAGGACCCAACTGCGCGGGCTCGACGCCGAGGTGCAGAAGCGCATGCTGCAGGTCGCCAAGTCGCGCCGCACCGTCTACCTCACGGCCGGCCACGGTGAGCGCAGCCAGGACCCCACCAACGGCATGGACCAGCGGGCCACCATCGAGATCCTCTACAAGACGCTGCAGGACCAGAACTTCGAGGTGCGCACGCTCACCACCGCCGAGGGCCTGGGCAACGAGATCCCCAAAGACGCCGCGGCCGTCTTCATCCTCGGGCCCTCGCGCTCGTTCTCCGTGCCCGAGGCGGCGTCGATCGAGGCCTACGCGAAGCGCGGCGGCCGGCTCTTCATCGCCCTCGACCCCGAGAGCGCCCTGCCCTTCGACGAGCTGATGACGCCGCTGGGCCTGTCGTTCAAGCCCCAGGCGATCGCGCAGGAAAAGGGCACCGCCAACGTGCGCCCGCCGCCCGGGCTGGGCGACCGCATCAACATCGGCACCCGCACCTTCAGCTCGCACCCGGTGGTCACGTACCTGGGCCGCAGCAACGTCTGGGTGCTGATGCTGGGCGCAGGCGGCCTGGAAGAGCTGCCCAAGCACCCCGCCGATCTCACCATCGACTTCGCGGTGCGCTCGCTGCCCGAGTCGTGGAACGACGCGTCGGGCAACTTCGAGTTCGACCCCTCGCTGGGCGAGACGAAGAAGTCCTGGGGCGTGGTGGCGGCCGTCGAGCGCCGGGCACCCTCGGCGAAGAACGAAGACGCGATGCGCGCGCTGGTGCTGGGTGACTCCGACGCGGTCGCCGACGTGGTGCTGCAGCAGCTGCCCGGCAACCAGTACCTGGTGGTGGACGGCTTCAAGTGGCTGCTCGGCGACGAGCAGCTGTCCGGCGTCACCAACACCGAGGTCGACGTGCCGCTCAGCCGCACCCGCCAGCAGGACACGGCCACCTTCTACGCCACCACCTTCCTCGCGCCGCTGGCCGTCATCGGGTTCGGCTTCCTCGCCCGCCGTCGCGTGAAGAAGCCGGTCACCAGGGAGAACAAGTCGTGAAAGCGCGCAGCACAGCCCTGCAGGGAGGCCTGGCCCTCGCCGGCCTCGTCGCCGCCTACGTGACCTGGCAGCGCCCGAAGGACTCGTTCAAGAGCGAGTCGGTCGTGGTGGTCGACGCCTCGAAGAACTCGCTCGAGCGCGTGCGCTACGAAGACGGCCTGCGCTCGGTGACGGTGGAGAAGAAGGACCGGCTGATGGTCGGCCTGGCCTACCTGCCCGGCAAGCGGCCGGTGATCGACGCGGGCGAGACCCTCGTGGCGATCGACGGCGGCGCCGACGCCGGCGTCGATGGCGGCACCCTGCTCGCCACCTCGCGGCCGGCGGAGCCCCCGCCCGACCGCACCGTGTTCGCGAACGATCGCGCCGACACCTTGTGGGCGAAGCTCACCCCCTTCGAGGGCACGCGAGCGCTGGGCACGCTGAGCAAGGAGAAGCTCGACGAGGTCGGCCTCACCAACAGCGAGCGCAAGCTCGAGCTGCAGGTGGCCGGCGTCACCCGGCGCTTCACCATCTCGCGCCCCGTGAGCGGCCTCATCGGCAGCTACGCGCAGGACGAGAAGTCGGGCGAGGTGTTCCTCATCTCGTCGAGCCTGTTCAACGAGCTCGATCCGAACTCGCAGCTGCTGGTCGATCGCCGGCTCCACCTCTTCAAGCAGACCGAGTTCGACGCCTTCACCGTCACGGCGGGCGTGCAGACCGCGGCCTTCGTGCAGACCGGCGCCGACATTCCGCAGACGGCGAAGGTGGCCCGCGCCGCCACGCCCGACAAGGCCGAGGAGCTGGTGAAGAACTGGCACGAGAAGATCTGGAACCGGCTCATCGTCACCGAGGTGCTCTCGAAGGACGAGCTGCCGAAGGCCGGCGCGCCCGACGTGCAGGTGCGCATCGAGTACACGCTCAAGGCCCAGCCGAAGGGCTGGCTCGAACTCGCGTTCGACCCGAAGGGCGGCACCTGGGCCCGCAGCGAGAACACGCCGAGCTGGGTGTCGGTGCACCAGGGCAGCGAAGAGATCATCATCGAGGGCATCAAGCTCACCGCTCCGCAGTGAGCGGAGCCGGTCAGCTCACCTCGGGCAACCTGATGATGAAGGTCGCGCCCACGCCCGGCGCGCCTTCCGCCCGAATCGACCCGCGGTGCGCCTCGATGATGCTGCGCGAGACCGACAGGCCCAGTCCCGTGCCCTGACCGCGCCGCTTGGTGGTGAAGAAGGGCTTGAACAGCTTGTCCTTCACGTCATCTGCCAGGCCGGGGCCGGTGTCGCCCACCTTGATCTCCACGAAGCCGGGCTCAGGCCGCGACGTCGACACGGTGATCAACTTCTTCGGCGAACCCTCCATCGCCTGGCCGGCGTTGAGCATCAGGTTGAGCAGCACCTGGCGCAGCTGGTTCGAGTTGCCGCGAATCGCCGACAACCCCGTGGCCAGCGCCGTCTCGGTGCGCACGCCCTGCATCTGCAGCTGGTGCACGCACAGCGCCATCGCGCCCAGCACCACCTCGTTGGGGGCCAGCGCCTCGAACTCCATCTCGGGGGGCCGGGAGAACTCGAGCAGGTTCTGCAGGATCTTGTTCGCGCGGAACGCGTCCTGCTCGATCAGCTTGAAGTACTCGAGGATCTCCGCCGGGTCCGTCGATTCCTGGCCCAGCTGGGCGAAGCCGACGATGCCCACCATGGGGTTCTTCACCTCGTGCGCCACGCTCGCCGCCAGCTCGCCGACCGCCGACAGCTTCTCGGACTGCACCAGCTGCGCGTTGGTGGTCTGCAACTGTTCGCTGCGCCGCACCAGCTCGCGGCTCATCTCGTTGAGCGCGGCGCCCACCGAGCGGATCTCCGCGGGCCCGGCCACCGGCACCTCGACGCCGAAGTTGCCGCGGGAGATCACCATCAGCGTCTCCTGCAGCTCGCGCAGGGGCCGCGTGACGCGGCGGCCCAGCAGCACCGCCAGCACCAGCGCCAGCGACACCACGCCCACCGCGAAGAGCAACGAGCGGCGCGACAGCTCGCGGGTCGCCTTGAACACCTCGTCGCGCGGCACCTCGACGATCACCGCGCCCACCCCGTTGTCCACGCGGGCGAAGGCCGCCACCTTCGACACCCCGCCCACCTCGTACTCCTCGGTGCCGCGCGCCAGCTTGCCGCCCAGCGCGTCCTTCACCACCGGGAGCGCCGAGAGATCTTCCCGCTTGATCACCTGGTCGCTGTCGGGGTGCGCCAGCACGCGGCCGAGCCGGTCCACCAGGAACACCTTGTAGACGCTGCTGGTGGCCACCGCCGAGAGCAGCCACTCGGGGCGGAGATCGGCGATCACCACCGTCCTGCCATCAGCGGTCGTCGAGGACAGCCGCACCAGCGCGAGATCGGGCGCGAGCGAGGCGTTCTGCAGCACGATGCCCGCCTGCTGCACGGCGTCGAGCGGCGCGGGGGTGCGCTTGCGGGCCTCGGTGAGATCGTCCGCCGTGAGGTTGAGCGAGGCGAGCCGCTTGTTGTCCACGAAGAGAAACGAGCGCTCGAAGCCACCCTCGGTGCGCTTGAAGACCTCCAGCGAGAGCACCGCGGAGTCGGCGTCGAACAGGCTGCGCGCCCGGCGCTCGGCGTCACCGGGGGTGATCTCGTACTCCTGGCCGAAGTAGCGCAGCTTGTCCGCGATGCCGTCGACGGTGCGCTCGATCTGCTGGGCCACCGTGCCGGCCACCAGCGCGTTGACGTCGTAGACGGACGCTTCCTTGTCGGCGCTCACCACGCGCGTGGCGAGCGCCAGGTACACGCCCATCGAGGCCACCAGCATGGCGCCCACCAGCCCGACGATCTGTGTCCGAAGAGACCACTGCACTGATCGAACCCCCACCCTTCCGCTCAGAAGTCGAGACCGTACCCCACCCGCACCGCGAGCCCCCCTGCGTTCAACCGGGCCAGCGCGTTGTCCACCCGGCCGTAGAGGAAGCTCAGCTCGAGCTCCACCCGCCCCGGCCCCACCCTCCGCGAGAGCCCGGCCACCACCTCGAGGCCGGGCAGCGCCTGGAAGCCCGCGTCACGCCCCACCTGGAGCCACGCGAGCTGCAGCGCGAACCCCGCGCCCGCCTTGAGCTGGTACGCGCCCAGGTTCTGGTTCCACGCGGCGAGGACGGACAGGGGCATCAGGAACGCCCGGCCCTGCAGCGTCGTGCCGCCCACGTCGAGCGCGCTGCCTGCGCCGTACGCGCCCACCCTCAGCTCCACGCCCAGGCGCCGGCGCAAGAAGGGCAGCCGCGCCCCGAACGAGACCAGCACCGTCGGTGACGCCACCGCGCCGCCGCTGAAGATCCCTCCGGCGCGCGCCGCGACCGAGAACATCGGGTCGTTCACGGCCTCCAGCGGGCGCTCGAAGTGAAAGGCGTGCTCGTCGATCACCAGCACGTCGCTGCCCGACGCGGGCGGAGTCCACTGCGCCTGCCAGCTCTCGTCCCTGAACTCGGCCGCGCCCAGCGCGCCGTCCCGCACCGACAGCTTCGGGGTGGCGCCCTGCACCGCCCGGCCGCGCGCGTCGAGCAGGCGAACCCGCACCTGCTCTCCCACCAGCGCCACCTCGGCGCTCGCCACGGCGGGCACGCCCACGAACAGCTCGAGGGGCTCCGACCACGGCGACATGCGGTAGCCCTCACCCACCGCGCGTACGCGCAGCGCGTGGGCCCCGTCTGCCAACACGGGAGTGCGGAACGACGGTTTGCCCACCCGCCGGCTCACCCCGTCCAGCTCGAGCTCGAAGTCCTTTCGTTCGGCCACGTCAGACCACGAGAGGTCCACCTCCGCGCCGGGCGCGAGCACCAGGTCGCCCGCCGGGGACACCCAGGTGACGGTGGCCAGCGGCGCCCCCGCGGCGCGCACGAAGGTCCTCGGCTCGGAAGGCGCCGAGGTGTGACCCAGCGCGTCCTTCGTGGTGACGCGCCACAGGTACTGACCCGGTGGCAGCTCGGGCGTGCGCCAATTGGTCGCGGTGACGTTCGCGCTCGCCACCGGCTCCGGCCCCTTCGGGCCCGTGCGCAGCAGCTCGACCCTGTAGCCCGTGGCCGCCACCACCGCGCTCCACGACAGCTCCGCGCGCAGCCCCACGCTCTCGGTGCGCCCATTGGGCGCCGGCAGCCTCACCTTGAACGCGCTGTCGGCGCTGAACTCGCCGGGCGAGCCCCGCTCGTCCACGCTGGCCACCCGCCAGCGGTAGTCGCCCGCCACGCCGGCCTTGAAGCCCATCGACAGGCCCGCCACGGGAAACGAGACCTTGTCGCGGCCATCTTGCGTCGCCTCGACCAGGTAGCTCTTCGCGCAGCTCACCTCCGACCAGCTCAGCTGCACCTGCGGCGTGCCCAGCGGCACGTCGGCGACCTGCTTCAGCTTCGGGGCTCCTACCCGAATCGCCACGCTGCGCACCGGCCCGGGCCCGCTGGTGCGCGACTTCAGGTCGACCCCGCGGGTGCGCCACCACCACGTGCCCGCGTTCAGCCCCGGCACCTCGAACGAGGGCGTGGCCGAGCGCACGGTGCGGAAGCTGTTGAACTCCGAGGTGCTGGCCAGCTCGAGGATGTATTCCTTGATCAACGCCGAGGGCTCGAGCTCGAAGGTGACGCTCGCCCCGCAGGGAACCGTCTGCCCATCACCCGGCTTGAGCGGGGTGGGAATGGCGGAGTCGACGGCGATGGTGCGCGGCTGGCTCCACTCGCTGGCCCGGCTCTCGGTGTCGAAGCTGCGCACGCGCCACCAGTGCGTGGTGGTGGGCAGCTGCTCCCAGCGGTAGCCGGCGCCGGTGGTGCGCGTCTGCAGCACGATCTCCACGAAGGCCGGATCCTTCGCGATCTGCAGCTCGTAGGCCGACGCGCCGGGCACGTCCTTCCAGCGCAAGACGATGCGGGCGTTCTGCGCCTGGCTCACCGACGAGACCAGCAGCAGGAGACCGCAAGACCAACCGAGCCTCAGGGCGTCACCTCGATCTCCGGGTTGAGCAGCTCCGGCGCCTCGGGAATACCCTTGTGGATCACCCGGAAGCGCATCGGCTCGGAAGGCGCGCCCAGGCCCGACTCGTCGTCGACGCGCACCCGCCAGAACCACATCGCCTCGTTGAGAGAGAGCGAGAGCCGCGCCGTGGCGCCGCTGGCCACCTCCGAGACCGTCACCGGCTCGAAGCCCTGGCTGGGGGAAATCTCCAGCCGGTAGCGGCTGATGCCCGGCAGCGGGGCCCAGGCGAAGGCGACCGCGGTGCCGGGGGGCGCGAGCAGCACCTCGCCGCTGCGCGGGTACATCGCCACCGGCGCCACGTCTTCGGTGCAGGTGAAGCGCCGCGCCTCGGAGACGGGCCTGCCCTCGGCGTCGACCAGCCGCCACCAGGTGACGCCCTTCGAGGGTTCCTTGAGGGTGAGGCTGCCGCCGCGCGCGGGGACTTCCTGGTCGACGAAGGCGTACAGCCGATCGCGCGCCACCTGCACCCGGGTGCCCTCGGGCAGCTCGCCCGACCAGGTCAACGTCACCGGCGCCGGATCACCCCGAAAGGGGAACCGCGCCTGCGCTTCGGGCAGCAGCAACGTCACCGGGAAGGGCGCGAGGTCGGTGGTGCCGGCGCGGGCCGCGGCGACGCGCTGACCCGAGGCGATGGTCTTCTCCGCTCCGGTGCCGCCCTGTACCCTGGCCGTGCCCTTCTTCACCGACACCTCGAGCTGCTGGCCGGTGAGCTCGACCCGCGCCTCGCTGAGCGCCTCGAGCCGCGCCTCGCCCGCCGTCGTCTGGAGGGTGAGCCCCTCGCTGCCCACCCGCCCGGAGACCGAGCCCTGCCGCAGCGTGACGCTGCGCACGCCGGCGCGCGGCCGCTCGATCACCACCAGCGAGCGTTCGTCGAGGGCGAGCTCGGTGCCGTCGATGAAGGCGAGCGTGGCCTCGGCGCCCGGCGGCACGAAGAGCGCGTCGCCGTCGTGCACCTCGACCCCGCGGTTCGCGCCCCGCCAACCCAGGGTGAAGGCCAGCCGCACCTTCACCTCGCCGCTCGCCTGCTTCAAGGACGCCACCGTGGGGGTGGTGGACACGTCTTCACCCGGGTGCCCCGCGCCGAGCGCCAGGGTGAGGGCCACCGCGGCGACCAGCGCAGAAGCGCCCGCCAGCCAGAGGTCCCGTTCACCGAGCGCCTGGTTGCTCATTCGCGTTTGCGTCGACCGGGCGTCATCTCAGCCACCACCGCGGCCACGCGCTCCTTGAGGTTCTCCAGCGGCCCCTTCGCGGTGGCGTGGGCCTCGATGGCTTCACGCACGGCGTCCTCGACGGCCGCGAGGTTCTTGAAGGGCTTGGCCAGCACCACCTCGGGCCGCTCGGCGTCGAGGTTGAACGGCTCGGGGTGCGCGGTGACCAGCACGATGGCGATCGAAGGCCAGCGCCTGCGCACGGCGGCCACCACCTCGAGCCCGCCCATCTGGGGCAGGAGCTTGTCGACCACCAGGCAGTGGATCTCGTTGGTCTCGAGCAGGGCCATGCCCGCCTCGCCGGTGTGCGCGATCAACACCTCGTGCCCCGCGCGGATCAGCACCTTGCCGATCAGCTCGCAGACCTCAGCCTCGTCGTCGATGACGACGATGCGGGTGCTCAAAGGGCAGCCCCTGCGCGCAGCGCGGCGTCGCAGATGTCGAGAATGTCGTGCACCCCGAAAGGCTTGGTCACGTACCCGAACACGCCCAGCTCGCGGGCGTGGGTGTGGGTCTCGTGGGTGGGGAAGCCGGTGACCATGATCGCCTGCATCTTCGGCTGCTTCTCGCGGGCCTGGCGCAAGACCTCGAGCCCGTCGGTGCCGGGCAGGTTCTTGTCGGTGATGAGGAGATCGAAGCCCCCCTTCGTGATGGCCTGCAGGCCCTGTTCGGCGTTGTCGACGAGGGTCACCTGGTGGCCTGCGCGTACGAGCACGCGCTCCAGCAGGAGGCGGGCGGAGCGGTCGTCGTCGATGACGAGAATTCGACCGGGAATGCGGGGGACGGCCGGGGTCATGTGCGGGGCCGAGCATACCCCCGCCGCGCCTCAGACGGCGCAGAGACTTCAAACGCGAACTGGCTACACTCCCTGCGGTGACCGATGCCTTCCGCCGCACGCTCCGCAAGGCCGAGCGCCAGCTGGCCGCTTCCGACGCCGCGCTGGGAAAGGTGATCGCCCGGGTCGGCCCCGCGCAGCTCGAGCCCTCTGACGACTTCGACCCCTTCCACGCGCTGGTCAGGTCGATCTGCCACCAGCAGCTCCACGGCAAGGCGGCCGAGACCATCCTGGGGAGGGTCAATGCACGCTTCGGAGACGGCCAGGCCGCCGACGTGAAGAAGCTGCAGCGCGCCCGGCTCGCCACCATGCGCACCTGCGGGCTGTCGGAAGCGAAGGCGCTGGCCATCAAGGACCTCGCCGCGAAGTGCCTCGACGGCACGGTGCCCACCGCCCGCGCGCTGCACGCGATGAGCGACGACGAGATCGTCGAGCGGGTGACCCTGGTGCGCGGCATCGGTCGTTGGACGGTCGAGATGATGCTGATGTTCCGCATGGGCCGGCTCGACGTCTTCCCGGTCGACGACTTCGGGGTGCGCAAGGGCTTCACGATGTTGCGCAGGCTCGACGAGCCGATCACCGCGAAGCAGCTGCTGCCGCACGGGGAGCCGTGGAAGCCGTGGCGCAGCGTGGCCAGCTGGTACCTGTGGCGGGTGGCCGATGGCCGCTGACGACGAGCTGGAAGCGCTCGGCTACAAGCAGGAGCTGCTGCGCGACATGGGCGGCTTCCAGAACTTCGCGCTCAGCTTCTCCATCATCTCCATCCTCACCGGCGCGGTGACGCTCTACGGCGCGGGCCTCACCTCGGGCGGCCCCCGGGTGATGCTGCTGGGCTGGCCGCTGGTGGCCTTCTTCACCATCGCGATCGGCCTCTCGCTGGGCGAGCTGGCGTCGGCCTTCCCCACCGCGGGCGCGCTGTACCACTGGAGCTCCATTCTCGGCGGGCCGGGGGCGGGCTGGGCGACGGCCTGGCTCAACGTGCTGGGCCAGTTCGCGATCACCGCGGCCATCGACTTCGGGCTCGCGGAGTTCCTCGCCCCGCTGCTCGGCCTCGACGGCGAGCGCGCCCACGTGCTGATGCTCTACGCGGCGCTGCTGCTGAGCCACGCGGTGCTCAACCACGTCGGGGTGAAGGTGGTGGCCGCGCTCAACACGGTCTCGGCCTGGTACCACGTGATCGGCGTGATCGTGCTGGTGGGCGCGGTGATGTTCTTCGCGAAGAAGCAGCCGCTGCCCTTCCTGTTGCAGGACGCGCCGCCCCTGAAAGACGCGGTGATGCCGGGCTTCCTCGCCGGCCTGCTGCAGGCCGCGTGGACCTTCACCGGCTACGACGCGTCGGCCCACGCCTCGGAAGAGACGAAAGACGCCGCGCGCAACGCGCCGAAGGGCATCTTGCTGGCGATCATCGCCAGCGCGATCGCCGGCTACGTGATGCTGATCGTGATCACCCTGGCGATCGGAGACCTCCCCGCCACCCTCGCCGCGAAGAACCCCTTCATCTTCGTGCTCGAGGGCGCGCTGGGGGGCCTGGGCACGGCGCTGGTCTGGGTGGCGGTGGGCGCGATGTGGTTCTGCGGGCTGGCGTCGATCACCAGCAACTCGCGCATGCTCTACGCGTTCGCGCGCGACGGCGGGCTGCCCTTCTCGTACCTGCTGGCCCGCGTCTCGCCGCGGTGGCAGACGCCGCACGTCGGAGTGTGGGTCTCGGCCTGCGTCGCCTTCGCGCTCGCGCTCTTCGCCAGCGCTCTCTCGGTGATGGCCGCGCTCTCCACCGTCGCGCTCTACGCGAGCTACGGGCTGCCGGTGTTCCTCGCCCTGCTCGCGCGGCGCAAGGGCTGGCCGCGCACCGGGCCGTGGACGTTGGGGAAGTACGGCGCGGCGATCAACGTGGTGGCCGTGGTGTGGATCGTCTTCATGGTGGTGGTGATGTCGCTGCCGCCCAACGGGCTGGCCGGCATCACCTTCGGCAGCACCTGCGCGCTGCTGCTGGTGGTGTGGTTCGGGGGCATGCGCAAGTACTTCGCGGGGCCGGTGCTCCCGAAGCTCTCATGACGATCGGGAGCGGTCCGCGTCACCGTTCACCCCGAGCGGAGTCGAGGGGCGACTTCCTGCGAGTGCGGCTTCCTGCGAGCCTGGGCGCCCATCCCTCGACTCCGCTCGGGATGAACGGGGCTGTCTCGGTCAACCTTGCGAGCGGGGCGGGCCTCAGCGCCCCAGCAACAGCTGCGCGTCGGCCTTCATGGTGGCGGCGAGGAAGTCGAGCAGCGCCCGCACCCGCGGCGTCTGCTTCAGGTCCTTGTGCACGGTGAGCCACACCCCCTCGGAAGGAGGGTCGGGCATGGGCAGGTGCCGCAGCGTCGGCTCGGCGTCGCCCAGGTAGCGCGGCAGCACCGCGATGCCCGCTGACGCGCGCGCCGCGCTCACCAGCGCCAGGGACAGCGTGCTGACGAAGGACGGCTGGGCCCCGCCGGTGAGCCGCTTCACCCACTGCGCCTCGACCACGTTCGGGCCCGGCGTGCTGGTGAGAATCGCGTGCTCACCCAGCTCACGCTGCGACTTCAGCGGGCGGCGCGCGAGGTACTCGGTCGACGCGTAGAGCCCATACGACGCCTCGGCCACGCGCCGCACCACGAGCTGCTGGTCGCGCGAGCGGAAGAAGCGCACCGCCACCTCGGCCTGACGGCGGCCCAGGTCGAGCACCTCGCCGCCCGGCACCAACTCGATGGTGAGCCCGCGGTGCGCGAGCCCGAAGGTGGCCAGGCGCGGCGCGAGATACGCGGCGCCGAACGTCTCGGGCGAGGTGACGCGCACCGGCCCCTCGAGCGACGCGCGGTTCGCCTGGGCACCGCGCTCGACCGCGAGCACCGCCTCTTCGACCCGCGTCATCGGCGCCAGCAGTCGATCGGCGTCGGCGGTGGGCACGTAGCCCGTGGTGGTGCGCGTGAAGAGCCGCACGCCCAGGGAGGTCTCGGCGGCCTCGATGCGGCGGCCCACCGTGGTGTGGTCCACGCCCAGCACCTTCGCCGCGCGCGCCAGCGAACCCGACTTGGAGAGCGCCAACACGAAGCGCAGGTCGTCCCAGTTCATGGGTGCGCATATTTGCACGGCCGCCGGGCCTTGTTGGGCATTCTCGCGCACCCGGCCCGGGGCCTACGAAGGCGGTCATGCGCTCATCCCTCTGCTGCTTCCTGCTGCTCGCCGTCTCCGCCTGTGGCCGTGGCGCGTCGTTCACTTCCCTGCCTCCGGACGTCGTCGTCGCCCCGCCCACCGTCAGCAACCGCGTCAGGCTGGAGACGGGCTTCGAGGCCAGCGACGGCTTCCGCTTCGGCGATCGCGCGCTGCTGACCACCCGCACGCTCACCAATGGCCGCTGCCCCACCGAAGAGGTCCGCAACAGCGACGGCGCGCTGCTCGAAGGAGAAGACGCGCGCACCGAGCTGCAGACCGACTCGGGCCGCTACCTGGTGTTGCGCGTGCCAGGCGGCTCGCTCTGCGTCACGCCGCCGGTGGGCTCACTGTCCGAGGTCGATGAGCGGCGCTGCACGGGGTGGACGCCGCAGCATCTCCTGCACCTGAGCTTCCAGCCGGGGGAGAACGCGGCCGGAACGGGGCTGATCGTGCGCACCGACCGTGACCAGGCGTACCGGGTGTGGATCGCGCGGAGCGGCTTCGACGAGGTCGCGCTCACGGACTACGTGCTCTTCGACTTCGAAGCGCGGCCCGCGCCGGCCACCTGCGCTGCAGACGCGCAGCCGTGCGTGGTGCGCGACGACTGCTGCAACACCCGTCACTCCTGCAGCTCGGGTGTGTGCCAGTACTGATGGAGGGCGATCGGGCGCGGGCTCGAGGTGGTGGGGCGTCTCGTGAAGGAAGGTTGCCAGCACTTCGTGAACAGGTCGGCCCGGGGAAGACACCCGGCCCTGCTCACGCCTTCCCGTGCTCATCGAGCCAGAGCAGGCAGCGCTGCACGCTCCCGGTGGCGAGGGCCACGCAGCTGTCAGCGCCGCCGTAATACATGTACCTCTGCAGCTCTTCCACCCAGGTGATGCGGGGATCCTCGATGCCCCAGAGCTCTTCGGGGTGGGGCCGTCGCCTCGTGCGCCCGCTTCGACCGAAGGCGTTCGGCGAAGAGTTCCGCAACACTCACGCTGCCGGGTGCACGCCGAGCCGGCCCTCGCGCAGGGTGAAGAGCGTGAGGGTGATGGCGTACGCGCCGATGACGTCGATGGTGTAGTGCAGGTGCGCGAAGAACACGCTCAGCACCACCAGCACGTGCGCCGCCAGCATCACCCCCCGCAGCGCCGGGTACTTCCACACGTAGAGCAGCAGCAGCAGCGTGGTGGCGGTGTGGCCCGAGAAGAACAGGTCCTTGGTGAGGTAGACGCGCGCGCCGGCGCCGGTGTCGAAGAAGCCGAAGGGGGTGATCAGGTGCAGGAAGGCGTCGAGGCGGGTGTCGAAGGTCATGCCCGCGTGCAGGTCGTCTCCACGCACCGGCCCCAGCCCCGTGGCCATGATGCAGACGCCGCGCACCAGGGCGATGAGCCCGCTCGAGATCATGTAGCGGATGAAGCGCTCGGCGTCCTTCGCCAGCAGCCACAGCGCCACGGGCACGTAGGCCACCAGCCAGAGGATGTAGTTGTAGCGATCGACCCACGGCACGTAGGGGACGAGCTCGAGCACGGCATCGGGCAGCCGCGGGGCGGAGCGGGCCTCGGCCCACAGCGCCATCCACATCATCGCGAAGTAGCAGGTGACCCTGAAGGCGAGGCTGCCGGCGATGCGGGCGATGAGCCGGGAGGTGAGGGCCACGACGGCGCTGCGTGTATCAGGCTTTGCTCTAGAAGTTCGTCTCGAGCGCGATCGCCGCCGCGTGAATGATCGAGGCGATGCGCACCGCGTCGTGCACCTGGTCGGTGGTCATGCCGCCCTCGAGCACCACGTGCTCGTGCGACTGCACGCAGCTCTGGCAGTTGTTCACCGCCGAGACGGCGAGGCAGAAGAGCTCGAAGTCGACCTGGTTGGTGGCCGGCTGCTTGAGGCGCATCATCCTCAGGCGCGCGGGCTTCTGCGAGTACTCCTCCTTCCCGATGATGTGGCGGAAGCGGTAGTAGACGTTGTTCATCCCCATGAGGATGGCGGCGGCCTTCGCGTCTTCGAGCAGCGCGTCTTCGATGCCCGCCGTCTTCGCGTCGGCGAGCAGGGCCCTGGTCAGCTTCTCGTTGCGCGCGGCGTAGGCGGTGGAGATGGCCACGCCCCACGTCTGGGCCGCGTTGAGCGGGCCGGGCTGGAGCACGTTGCCGAGGTTGATCTTGATGTCGCGCGCCGCGTCGGGGAACTGCTCACGGAGCTGGTCCAGGTTTTCCATGTCGGGTCCTTTCAAATACACCCCGAGCGGAGCCGGTCCGGCGGAACGCTGGACCAGCGCAGCTGGAGCGAAGCGGAAGATGCGCCAAGGCGCAGCGACCAGAACACCCGAGCGGAGCCGGTCCGGCGGAACGCTGGACCAGCGCAGCTGGAGCGAAGCGGAAGATGCGCCAAGGCGCAGCGACCAGAAAGACGGGCGTGGTGGTTCATTGCGTCCACCACGCCCGCTTGATTCACGTCACTGAACTGGAACGGCTCAGCCGACCTTCTTCAGCTTGGCGGTGAGGGTCTCGTCGCCCTTCTTCCAGTTGCAGGGGCACAGCTCGTCGGTCTGCAGCCCGTCGAGCACGCGCACCACCTCGTCGACGTTGCGGCCGACCGAGAGGTCGTTCGCCGACGCGTAGCGGACCACGCCCTGGGGGTCGATGATGAAGGTGGCGCGGAGGGCGACCTCGGCGCTCGCCTGGAGCAGCCCGAAGCCCTGGGCCATCGAGGGCGAGACGAACAGCAGCGGGTGCTTGATGGTCTTCAGGTCAGCGTGCTGCTGACGCCACGCGAGGTGGCTGAACTCGTTGTCGGTCGAGCCGCCGAGCAGGGTGGCGCCGCGATCGGCGAGGTCCTTCATCTTCTTGTCGAACTCGACGATCTCGGTCGGGCAGACGAAGGTGAAGTCCTTGGGGTAGGTGTAGAAGACCACCCACTTGCCCTCGAGATCCTTCGAGTTGATGTTCTTGAACTCCTTGCCCTTCTCGATGCTGACACAGGCAGGGACGTTGAATGCGGGGGCCTTCGAACCGGGGGTGATCATTGTGAACTCCGTCGTTGTGGGTTGTGAGTGAAGTGATGCTCAGCGCTTCTTCTGCATGCGCGGCCCGCCGAGCTTCCGGCCTCGCATGACGACCATGTATTCGCGAACTTCGTAGCCCTTGAGACCCTTGACCTCGCCGACCCGCACCGCGTCCCAGGGCACGTCTTCGATCCGACCGGACTCGTCGTCAATGAAGTGATGATGCGGCTCGAGGCGGGGGTCGAACACCGTGCGCCCTTCCGCCAGCACCAGCTGCCGCAACAGGCCCTTCTCCACGAAGAGGTTGAGGGTGTTGTAGACGGTCGCCCTCGAGAGCATGGGGAAGCTGGCCTGCACCTGCGCCAACACCTCGTCGGCCGAGGGGTGGGCGTCGGTCGCGAGCACGTACTCGGCCACCGCGAGGCGCTGCGCCGAGGGCTGAATGCCGGCGTCCTTGAGCTGGGTCACGATGTCTGGACTCATTACGGACTTAGACTTAATCCAGAAGTCGAGGGTGTCAACGCAGAATTTTCTCCGCGCAACCGGGGACCGGGAGGTGCATCTTCACCACCGTCGAACCCACGCAGGTGCATCAGGAGGCGGAAGAGCCATGGCGAAGAAGAGCGGGAAACAGGGGGCAGTCGCGGTGGACATCGGGATCGCAGAGGCTGACCGCAAGGCCATCGCCGAGGGGCTCAACGCGCTGCTGGCAGACACGTACGCGCTGTACCTCAAGACGCACGCGTTCCATTGGAACGTGACCGGGCCGATGTTCCAGACCCTGCACCTCATGTTCGAGGTCCACTACAACGAGCTGTGGCTGGCGACCGACCCGATCGCCGAGCGCATCCGCGCCCTGGGCTTCCCGGTGCGGGCCACCTACGCGGCGTTCACGAAGCTCTCGTCGATCCCCGAGGCGGACGGCGTGCCCGAGGCGACCGACATGGTGCGCGAGCTGGTGAAAGGCCACGAGACCGCGGCGCGCACGGCGCGATCGATCTTCCCCCGTGCGGAGAAGGGCGGCGACGAGTCGACCGTCGACCTCCTCACCCAGCGGCTGCAGATTCACGAGAAGACGGCGTGGATGCTGCGCAGTCTCCTGGCCTAGCCGGTGGAGCGCCTCGACAACCCGATCCAGCGTTACGCGTGGGGCAGCACCACCGCGATCCCCGCGCTCCTGGGGCAGCCTCCCGACGGCGGCCCCCAGGCCGAGCTGTGGCTCGGCACGCACCCCAGCGCACCCTCGAAGCTCCGCGGCGGCGGCACGCTCGAGGAATTCATCACCCAGACCCCGCAGCGGCTGCTCGGCGACGCGTCGTTCGAGCGCTTCGGCGCGCGGCTCCCCTTCCTGCTCAAGGTGCTGGCGGCCGGCCAGCCGCTCTCGCTGCAGGCGCACCCCAGCCTCGCCCAGGCGCAGGCGGGCTTCGCGCGGGAAGAGGCCGCGGGCATTCCGCTGGGGGCGCCGCAGCGCAACTACAAGGACACCAATCACAAGCCTGAGATCATCTGCGCGCTCAGCGAGTTCCAGGCGCTGTGCGGCTTTCGCAAGACGAAGGACTCGGTGCGGCTCCTGACAGCCCTGGGCCTCGACACCTCGGTGCTCGAGCGGCAGGGGCTGCGCTCGTTCTTCGAGCACGTGATGACGCTGCCCGGGGAAGCGCAGGGCGGGCTGGTGGATCAGCTCGTTGACGCCGCGCGGGGTCGGCCTGCGCCCGGCTACGAAAAAGAATGTCAGCTCGTGCTCCGGCTGGCGGCGCTCTACCCGCGGGACATCGGAATCGTGGGGGCGCTGCTGCTCAACCTGGTGACGCTGCAGCCGGGCGAGGCGCTGTACCTGGGGGCGGGAAACCTGCACGCCTACCTCGAGGGCACCGGGGTCGAGCTGATGGCGAACTCCGACAACGTGCTGCGAGGCGGGCTCACCCCCAAGCACGTGGACGTGCCGGAGCTGCTGTCAGTGCTCAGCTTCGCTGACGGACCGCCCGAGGTGCTGCGCGCCGTCGGCGGCGCCGAGGCGATCTACGTGACGCCGGCGCCAGATTTCTGCCTCTCGCGGATCCTGCTCGGCGAGAAGTCCGTCACCCTGCGCTCCCGCGGGGCGCAGCTGCTGCTGGTGGTGGACGGCGAGGTGAAGGTGAAGGGCGAGGTGCTCAAGCGGGGCGCGTCGGTCTTCATCGGCGCCGACGAGGGCGCCGTCGCGGTCTCTGGCCGCGGGCTCGTGTTCCGCGCCACCGCCGGAATTTCATGAAGCTCGCGCATTACTCCGACATCCACGTGACGCACTTCCCGTTGAGCGGGAAGCCGGCGCTCAAGCGCCTCGCCGCGGTGGCGAGCTATTCACTGGCGGGGCGGGGGCGGCATTTCCAGGGCAGCGACGAGCGCATCGGGAAGCTGCTGGCAGACGTCGACGCGCAGGCGGTCGATCACGCCCTGTGCACGGGCGATCTCACCGGGGTCTCCACCGAGGCCGAGTTCAGCCGCGTGGCCGGGCTGTTCGGGCCGCGCCTGGAGCAGCCAGGCAAGTACACGGTCATTCCCGGGAACCACGACCGCTACGTGCGCGGGGCTGAGGGGTTGTTCGAGCAGCACTTCGGCAACCTGAGCGAGGGCGGGCGCTTTCCCTTCCTCAAGCACGTGACCAGCGAGGTGAGCGTGGTGGCCATCGACGTGGCGCGCCCCACCAGCCTCATCGACTCGTCGGGGTTGTGCGGGCCGAAGCAGCGCGAGGCGCTGCTGGGCATCCTCACCGATGCGTCGCTCGAGGGCCGCTTCGTGGTGATGGCGATGCACTACGGGCTGCTCCGCGCCGAGGGTCAGCGCGACGCGCGGCACCACGGCTTGCGGGATGATCTCGAGGTGATGGAGCTCATCGATCGCGACGACGTGTCGCTCGACCTCGTGCTCCACGGGCACATGCACCGGCCGTACGTGGTGAAGACGAAGAAGCGCACCATCATCAACGCGGGCAGCGCGACCGATCTCCACGTGAAGGGCTGCGGGTACAACGTGTACGAGATCGATCCGGCCGCGCATCGCGTGCGCATCAGCCGGCGCACCTGGAACGCGGGGCCGGGGCGCTACGAAGCGGCGCCCGAGTCGCCGCTCAACCGCGAGCTCAGCACGCGCTGAGGGGCTTAGAAGCGCGCCTGCATCAGGAGCTGACCTCGCACCCGGACGCGATCGGTCATCTGCACCGTCGGCGACGAAGAGGCGCTCGAACCGCGTCGGGTCGGACGCGTAGGTCGTCAGGTCCACTGCAGGCTCCACTGCCTCGTGCCAGTTCCACGAGAGACGCGCGCCGGCTCCCGCTCCCGTCATGGGCAAGGCGATGCCGAGCGAGCCGAGGGCGGGGTTGAGTCCGCTCGAGAGCCGGGCGCCGCGCAGCTCGAAGCGCAGGTCCATGGGGAGCGCGGCATCGAGACCCGCGAAGAAGTCCGGGACGATCTCGTCGAAAGAGCTCACGGCGTTGCGCACCGACTTGAAGCGGGCGCTGAACGAGAAGCGCAGCGCCTTCGTCGCCAGCTCGGCGGTGAGCACCGGCGCCATCGGGTACGGCGGCAACCCCGGCCGTCCCCACGCGTTCGCCCAGTCGAAGGACACGAGCCGGAGCGTCGAGTTGAAGGGGAGGAGCTCGAGCGAGACGCTCTCAATGATGCCCGCCGGCAGGTAGCCGACCCTGAGCCGGCTCCCGAGATCACCGAAGCCGATTCCCGAGGCCGCACCGTTCACGAGGAGCGACGCGCGGCCGTCGATGAAGAACCGGCCGAACTCGCGCGAGAGATCGACGCGCGCGTGGGCTTCGACGAACGTCGAGCCTGCTTGAGGGTGCCGTGACAGCTGCCCCGAGATGCTCACTGCGCCGTCGACCTCGGTCGAGCCTGCTGCCGCCACCACCAACCCCAACACGAACGCGTTCATGCTCCCCGACTCGCACGGCGGGTCGCACCGGGCAAGCCGATCAGCCGACCCGCTGCGCGAGCTGCGGGAAGACCTTCGAGACCTTCGAGACGAGGTAGTCACCGTAGGTGCCGGTGAGTCCGTGCACGCTAGCGCGATCCCAGCGCTCGGCGGCGTCCTGCTCCACCGGCCTCGCCAACGCGCCCGGCAGCGGCACCACCTGCGCATCGAACGCAGGGTCGAAGAAGAAGGGCCAGGAGTAGCGGCTGCGGCCCGAGGTGTTCCGCACCCGGTGCGGCGTCGAGCGATAGCGGCCACCCGTCATGCGATCGAGCATGTCCCCCAAGTTGCACACGAACGTCCCGGGAATGGGCGGCGCGTCGATCCACCCGCCAGGCGTCTTCACCTCGAGGCCTCCGCAGTCGTCCTGCTTGAGCACCGTGAGCAGGCCGTAGTCGGTGTGCTCGCCCACGCCCCACCCGCCCGCATCAGCTTCACGCGGCGACGGGTAGTGGAAGATGCGGAAGAGCGGCAACGGACGGTGGGTGAGGCGTCGCTCGAAGAAGTCGGCGTCGAGCTCGAGGCTCAGCGCGATCGCTCGCATCACCTGGTGCCCCACGCGGGTCTGCGCGGCGATGAAGTCGAGCACGGCGGCGCGCAGCTCCGGGAGCTCGGCGGGAAACAGGTTCGCGCCGTGCATCGGCCAGTCGGCGCGCACGCGTGGATCATCGGGGCCGAGCTCTTCACCGAGGTACAGGCCTTCCTTGAGATCGGGTGCGCCCGAGGTGAGCTCTCCGCCGAGCGGGAACCAGCCCCGCCAGGCGCGGCCGCCGTTCGCCATCGAGATGCGCTGTTTCGCCTCGAGCGGCAGCGCGAAGAAGCGGGCGGTGGCCTGCTCGAGCCGCGATTCCAGTTCGGGATCCACGCCGTGGCCCGAGACGTAGAAGAAGCCGTGGCGCTCACAGGCGCCGCGCACTGCCTCGACCCGCAGCGCGCTCAAGTCGATGATGGGCAACGAATCGATCACGGCGCCCGACCCTGCCACATCGTCAACCCGAGCGCGCCGCGCGGAAGTTCGCGATGCTCAAGGCCGTGATCGGCAGTCCCCTCAGCATCGGCCTGGTCAGCGAGGTCGTCCCCGTTGCGCCGCGCGCCGACGTCCGCGCGCCGCTGGTGATGGAGCGCCTGCTGCCCCTCATCCGCAGCGACGAGCTGGTCGAGCAGATCACCGCCCTTGCCGAGGTCGCCCGCGGGCTCCCTGCATCCTGGCAGCGCCTGGTCAGCGCCGAGTTCTCGACCATGGAGGCCCACCTCATCTACGAGCGCTTCGTCGGCGTCACCCTGCGCGATCTCTCGACCTCGCTGCGCACCACCGGCCGGGTGCTCCCGCTCGACGTGCTCCGCACGGTGATCGAACACACCTGCGACGGGCTGGCGCCGCTCACCGGGCCCCGCACCGTCCTCCTGTCCGACCGCAGCGTCGGGCTGGGCATCGACGGTCAGTGGCGCTTCGCCCAGGGCGCACTCAACCACTGGCTCATCAACCTCGCCGCCCCTCGCGACCCGACGGACATGGACCAGCCCATGCCACCCGACACCGTGCTCCTCATGAGCCCGGAAGGAATCCAGGGGCGGGCCGAGACGGCCGCTTCGCCGGTCACCCGCGCTGCGCTCCTGGCGTGGCAGCTCGCCACCGGCGGCTTCCACCCCTACCGCGGCGGCCGCTACGAGCTGATGGCCAGCCTCACGCGGTTCTCCCGCGACGAGCCGCGCGTGCCGCTCGACGTGCACCCGGGCCTGACGCCCCCACTCATTGAGGTGCTGACCCGCGGCGTCGCCTTCGCCCGCAACCGCTTCGCCGATCTTCCCGCGTTCCGCGCCGCGCTCGACGCGGCGTGGCCTGAGCCCGCGGCGAGCCCCGCGCGCACGCTCGCGGTGATCGCCAGCGTCACCTGGTCGACGCTGCAGAAGGAGCTGCACCTGCTCAAGCGCGAGCCGCTGCTGCCCATTCGCTGGGACGGCGTGTGGAGCGCCGCGCGCACGCCCGAAGAGGGCATCGCCGTGCTCGAAGACCAGCTGCTCGAACGCCTCGAGCCGGTCGATCGCTACCCAAGGCGTGGCGCGGTCGAGGTGGCGATCGACCAACCCCCCGAGCGCGCGCATGCGCCCGAGGTGTACGCGCCGCGCGCACCCCAGCCCACGCCTCCACACCGCGTGGGCCTTTTCCAGCGCTTCCTGGCGCTGTTCCGGCGGTAATCGAGGCCCGTCCTGTAAATGGACCCAACAGCAACTCCCTGACGACCGTCGCTTTCGACCACGAGAACTCTGCATGGCCATCTCGCGCATCAAGCCTCCGCCCCCGAAGACCATCCCGCGCCCGGTCTCGACCCCGCGCCCGGCACCGAGGCAGGCTCCGCAGCCGCCGAAGTCGCGCTTCGAGCCGCCGAAGCCGAAGGGTCCGTCGCTCGACGGGCAGCGTCCGGCCGTCACGCGCGACGAGGCGATCAAGCGCGCCCGCGAGCTCCTCGAAGGCCCGGTGAAGGAGAGCAAGCAGGCCGACGGCTCCATCGTGGTGGAAGACGCGCCCTACGTGAACGACGCCGCCGACGTGAACGGCAAGCGCGCCGACGAGGCCGCCCGGCAGATCGCCGACAACGTCGCCCTCGAAGGCGAGGCCCTCGACAAGCTGTCCGCCAGGGATCGCGCCCGCTACCTCTCGGTGAAGAAGACGCTGCTCGAGGCCGGGGAAGGCAAGCCCCAGGGCGACCCGGTCGCCGCGCTCGCGCTGCAGACCATGCTCCTCGAGGGCAAGCTCGACACCCCGCTGCTCACCAACCTCTCGAAGCTCAACCAGCAGGAGCTCGCGCCGGGCATCGATCGCCAGCAGCTCCTGTCCGACGTGGTGCAGGAAGTCGCGGTGCCCGAGGCGATCGCTCAGCGCAACCGCGGCACCTGCGTGCCCACCTCGATCGAGATCCAGCTCGTGCAGCAGAACCCCGCCGAGTACGTGCGGCTGATCGCCGGCCTCGCCACACCCGCAGGAGAGGTCACCACCGCTGGCGGTGACGTGCTCAAGCGCGAAGACGGCGTGCTCGAAGACGGCACCAGCCGCTCGCTCTCGCAGAAGCTGCTCGCCCCCGCGCTCATGGAGCTCGGCGACGGGCTGGCCGACTACAACAACGAAGAGGACAAGCACGTCGGCGGCACCCTCGACGGCAAGAGCGGGCTGACCGCCGCGCAGGCCGACGTGGTGCTCGAGAGCCTCTACGGCCACGACTTCGCCTTCCAGACCACCGGGAGCAACGAGGAGAAGAAGGCCGGCACCGACTTCGTCCTCCAGGAGCTCGACGCGGGCCGCGACGTGCTCGTGGGCATCAAGTGGGGCGACGGGGGTCACAAGGTGCTGGTGACCGGCACCGAGACCCGCGACGGCGTCGACTACGTGAAGATCATCAACCCCTGGGGCCGCGAAGAGCTGATCCCCCGCGATGACTTCGAGGCGCGCCTGCGCAACGTGAACTACGACCCGGCGGCGCCGATTCGCGACGTGCTCGACCGCATCTTCTGAGCTTCAGCCCCGTTCACCGCTTCGCCTTCTTGCCCTTCTTCTCGTAGCTGACCGTCACGTCCGTGACGATGCCTCCGCGCACCATCCAGTGGCCGTGCACCGTCATGCTCCGCGGCGCGCAGGCCTTCACCATGTCCTCGAGGATCTGGTTGGTGACCGCCTCGTGGAACGAGCCCTCGTCGCGGAAGCTCCACAGGTAGAGCTTGAGCGACTTGAGCTCGATGCACTTCTGGTCGGGCACGTACTTGATCTTGAAGTGCGCGAAGTCGGGCTGGCCGGTGAGCGGGCACAGGCAGGTGAACTCCGGGCAGTCGAACTCGATCACGTAGTCGCGCACCGGGGCCGGGTTCTGGAACGTCTCGAGCTTCTTCGAAGGCTGGGAAGGCATGGCGCGGGCGTCTAGCAGGGTGCTGGCGTGCTGCGCGCAATTCCGGCAGGAAGAACGGGTGGCTTCCGAGATCGCCCGCGCCGTCGAAGTGCTCCGGGCCGGTGGCCTGGTCGGCCTGCCCACCGAGACCGTCTACGGCCTGGGCGCCGACGCCTCGAACGACCTCGCCGTGCGCCGCATCTTCGCGGTGAAGGGCCGCCCCTCGAGCCACCCGCTCATCGTCCACGTGGCCAACGTCGAGCGCGCCCGTGACTGGGCCCTCGGGGGCCTGCCGGAGGCCGGTGAGCGCCTCGCCCGCGCCTTCTGGCCCGGGCCGCTCACCTTGATCGTCAAGCGCAGCGCTCGCGCGTCAGACGCGGTGACCGGCGGGCAGGACACGGTCGGCCTGCGCGTGCCCGCGCACCCGCTCGCGCTCGAGCTGCTCGAGGCGTTCAGCGGCGGCGTGGCGGCGCCCTCGGCCAACCGCTTCGGCAAGGTGAGCCCCACCACCGCCGCGCACGTGAAGAGCGAGCTCGGCGATGACGTCGACCTCATCCTCGACGGGGGGCCCAGCCGCGTGGGCGTGGAGAGCACCATCATCGACGTCACCGGCGATCCCGCCCGGCTGCTGCGGCCCGGCGGCGTCTCGCGCGAGGCGATCGAGTCGGTGCTGGGAAAGCCGCTCGTGATCGCCACCCACGCCACCGACGTGCGCGCCCCGGGCATGCTCGAGTCGCACTACGCGCCGCGCGCCGGCCTCTGGCTGGTCTCGGCCGAAGAGGTGTTCGCAGAAGCAGAGCGCCGCCGCGAGGCGGGAGCGCGGGTGGTGGTGATCGCCCCGGCAGAAATGCCCCTCCCCGAGGGCGTGACCCGGCTCACCGTGCCTTCCGACGACGCGGGCTTCGCGCGCGTGCTCTACGCGCACCTGCGCGAAGCCGACGCGCTGGGCGATCTGATCCTCGCGGTGCCGCCCCCCGAGTCGGGCCTGGGCCTCGCCGTGCGCGATCGCCTGCAACGAGCGGCCGCTAGACGTCCTTGATGCGGGTCACGAGATTCGCTGAGGGCCCCCTCCCTTCCGGGTGGTGACTGCGTTATGGCACCGCCTCCGAAGCGAACACCTCTTCACCCCAGGGGCATTCGATGACGCCGCAACTGCCGCACGACGTAGCCGCGCTGGTGCAACTCGCTGCTTCTCACGCTGACGGTGTCCTGCCGCTCTTCGAGGGTCACCTCGAGAGCGTCGCTTCGCTCTACCAGGTGCACCCCGAGCGGGTGGAGCGGGCCCGCCAGGCCTTCTGCGCGCCGCACGCCCGCCGCCTCGCCTCTGCGCTGGTCGACGCGTCCCTCGACTCCGCTCGGGATGAACGGCGCCACGTGCCGCTCCCCCGCCGCGACGCGACCGACCTGGTCGCCGAGGCCCTCGCCTCCCACGCCACCATGGAGCTGCTGATGAAGGCCCCCATGGAGCTGGCGGCCGTTCAGCTCGGCGCTCACCCCTTCACCGTCGAAGAGGCGCGCCTGCGCCTCGCCACCCCTCACACCGGAGCGCGCGCCTCATGATCGACCTGACCTCCCTTCCTTCCCGAGTCGTGATGGGCGAGTGCTGGGCGCGCGACGGCCTGCAGAGCGAGCCCACCGTCGTCTCCACGCTGGACAAGGTCGAGATCATCACCGGCATGGTCGAGGCGGGCTTCACCAAGATCGAGGCCACCAACTTCGCGCACCCGAAGTACCTGCCGCAGTTCAACGACGCGGAAGAGGTGCTCAAACACATCCCCCGCAAGGAAGGCGTCCACTACCGCGGCATCTGCACCACCCTCAAGGGCGTGGAGCGCGCCGCGCGCAGCAAGGCCGACGGCTACGGCGTCGACGAGATCGCCATGGTGATCTCCGCCAGCGAGTCGCACAACAAGGCCAACGTCAACATGACGCACGAGGAGAACAAGGCGCTCCTCGAGCAGATGACCCGCCTCGCGCTCGAGACCGGCCACAAGGTGTTCGGCTGGGTGCTCTGCAGCTTCGGCTGCCCCATCACCGGCGACGTGCCCATGGAAGACGCGCTCGCCCTCGGCCAGTGGTGGAAGGACCTGGGCGCCTCGTACATCGGCTTCGGCGACACCACCGGCGTGGCCAACCCGCGCCAGGTCTCGACCTTCTACGACTACGTGCTCAACCGGGGCATGACCCGCGACGAGGTGGTGGTGCACTTCCACGACACCCGCGGCTGGGGCGTGGCCAACTCGCTCACCGCGCTCGGCTTCGGGCTCAAGTACTTCGACAGCTCGCTGGGGGCGATCGGCGGCCAGCCCAAGACCGGCGCGGCGAAGTATCACCGCGGCTACACCGGCAACACCTGCACCGAGGACCTGGTGGGGTTGTTCGAGGAGATGGGCGTGGCGACGGGCATCGACCTGCGCCGCATGATCTCGCTGGGCGCGCGCGCGGAAGAGGTCATCGGCCGCCAGCTGCGCAGCAACTACATCCTCGCGGGGCCCGTGCCCCACAAGGGCATCGTGTACGACAAGCACAAGGGCATCGTCGAGAGCCGCGCCTGAGGCCAGGCCGGCAAAGTCGCCCCTCGACTCCGCTCGGGTGAACGGGTTCAGTTCAACGCGTTGGGCTGGGTGAGCACGAACTCGCCGATCTTCGCCTCGAAGCGGCTGCCGTCGATGCGCTCCATCAGGTACTCGCCGCGCATGGTGCCGAAGGGCGTGCGCAGCATCGCCCAGCTCGTGTACTCGAACGAGTCACCGCCCTCGAGCCGCGGCTGCTTGCCCACCACGCCCTCGCCGCGCACTTCCTCGACCCGGCCGTTGGCGTCGGTGATCACCCAGTGCCGCGCCCGCAGCGTCGCCGCCCGCGTGCCCTCGTTCTTCACCGTCACCGCGTAGGTGAAGGCCCACTGGTTGTTGTCGGGTGAGCTGCGCTCGGGCCAGAAGGCCGCCTTGACGATCACGCGCACGCCTTCGGTCTCGGTGTTCGACATCTAACGCTCCACGACCTTGGGGGTGGGGTCGGCCTGCTCGACGACCTTCGGTTTGATCACCATCGACGCGACGATCGACGCGGTCAAGCTCAGCGCGATCACCCCCAGCGAGACGCTGATCACGATCGTCTCGTGGTGGTGCGCCCACTCGGCGAACGCGGTCTCGAGGATCAGCTTCACCCCCACGAACGAGAGGATCACCCCCAGCCCGATCTTGAGGTAGCGGAACTTGTCCATCAGCGAAGCCACCAGGAAGAACAGCGAGCGCAGCCCGAGGATGGCGCAGGCGTTCGAGGTGAAGACGATGAAGGGGTCCTGGCTGATCGCCAGCACCGCGGGGATCGAGTCGAGCGCGAACAACACGTCGGTGGTCTCGACCACCAGCAGCGCCAGGAAGAGCGGGGTCACCTTCGGCTTGCCGTCCTCGCGCACGAAGAACGAGAGCCCCTGCTCCTGCGTGCTCACCGGCAGCACCCGCCGGCCCCACTTGAGGATCGGGTTCTGCTCCGGGTCGACCTGCTCTTCGTCGCCTGCGAAGAGCAGCTTCCACGCGGTGTAGAGCAGGAAGACGCCGAAGAAGTAGAGCAGCCACTCGAACTTCGCGACCAGCGTGGTGCCCAGGCCAATCAGCGTGCCGCGCAGGATGAAGGCCCCGATGATGCCCCAGTAGAGCAACCGGTGCTGGGCCCGCTTGTTCACCTTGAAGGCCGCGAACACCACGATGAAGACGAAGAGGTTGTCGACCGAGAGCGCGTACTCGATCACGTACGCGGTGAGGAACGGCACCGAGGCGCGCGCGCCGTACTCGTAGTGCAGGAAGCCCGCGAACGAGAGAGAGAGCGAGATCCACACGGCGGTCCAGATGCCCGCCTTCTTCGCGGTGATCTCCTTCCCTCCTGCGGCGAACAGGTCGATGGCCACCACTGCAGCGGCACCGACGAGAAAGGCTGCCCAAAGGATCGGAGTACCCACGTGTCCGACACCTCTAAGAGCGCGGGGCCGCGGGGTCAATCACTGTCACCCGAAGGCGTCAGCGCCCGGGTGGCCCTTCGCGACCGCCGGGAACCGCGTGCTACCGATGGACCCATGCGCCGCTTCGCCCTCGCCCTCGCCCTCGTCGCCACCGCCGCTTCCGCCGCGGACACCTGGACCACTCCGTTCGCCGGCGTGCGCAAGCTGTACCGGACCAGCGCCTCGCCGGTCTGGCAGATCCACGCGCTGGAGATCCGCCTCGATCAACCCGGCGTGCGGCTCCGCAGCACCGCCACGGGCGAGCGCCGCAGAACACCGTCATCCTTCGCCCGGCTGGTGGGCGCCCAGCTGGCCGTGAACGCCGACTTCTTCAGCTACACCGACTATTCCACCTCGGGCCTGGCCGCCGGCAACGGCACCGCCTGGGCGGGAACGGCCGACAGCACCGCCACCAGCTCCTTCGCCTTCGGCACCAACCGCTACGAGCTCGCCGCGAAGTCGTCGGTGGTCACCTTCAACTCGAGCTGGATGCAGGGCGTGGTGTCGGGCAAGCCAGACCTGGTGCGCGCCGGCACCATCACCTCGAGCCAGCACGGCACCAGCTTCTGCACCACCCGCCACCCCCGCACCGCGCTGGGCATGTCGCAGGACAACAAGACCCTCTACCTGGTGGTCGTCGACGGCCGCAGCACTGCTTCGGTGGGCATGTCATGCGCCGAGCTGGCGACGCTGCTCAAGGGGCTGGGCGCGTACAACGCGGCCAACCTCGACGGCGGCGGCAGCTCGGCCATGTACGTCGCTGGCCAGGGCGTGGTGAACCGCCCCTCTGACGGCAGCGAGCGCGTCACCGCCAACCACCTCGCCGTCTTCGCCCCCGCCACGGGCAGCCAGGGCAAGCTCACCGGCCTCATCTACGAGGGCACCAACACGGCCGCCCGCCTCGCAGGGGCGACGGTGCAGGTCACCGGCGGCCCGCGCATCGTCACCGGCACTGCCGGGGTCTACGAGTTCGACCTGCCCCCCGGCTCGTGGACGGTGACCGCCACGAAGCCCGGCTACGTCAGCCAGACCGTCACCCGCACCGTCACCGCCAACATGACCATCTGGGGCTCGATGGGCCTGGTGCCCGTGCCCGCGCCCGTCGACGGCGATGGTGACGGCGTCACCGACACCGCCGACAACTGCCCCGCCGACGCCAACGCGAACCAGCGCGACACCGACGCCGACGGCGAGGGCGACGCGTGCGACGGTGACGACGACGCCGACCAGGTGCCCGACGAAGACGACAACTGCCCGCTCGTCGCCAACGACACCCAGCTCGACGTCGATCGCGATGGGCTCGGTGACGCGTGCGATCCGACCATCGATCCCGTCGTCGACGCGGGCATGGGCGAGCCCGACGGCGGCCAGGTGGAGCCGGAAGATGCGGGCGTCGTGGAACCTGCGGACGCGGGCGCTGACGTGGACGCAGGCACGACCGATGTCGACGCGGGCGTCGTGGTGGTCGAACAGCCTCCCATCACCGTCGACCCGGAGAACCCGGCGACGCCGCGCGGCTGCACGGTGGTTCCCGGAGCGCTTCTCTGGTTGGGCTGCGCGCTCTTCCTGCGCCGCCGGGCCGCTCGGCGCTGACCGAGCCGGGGTCCACGCGCAGGCCGTGCGCGGGCCCGGGGCGGGAGTCCGGGTCTGCACCTTGCAGCAGCCACCCCCGAGATGACGACGTTCTCGTGGATCCTCCTCAGTGGCGTGGCGATGAGCGCGATCGCGCTGGTGGGCAGCGTGACGCTCCTGCTGAGCCAGACCACCCTCGAGAAGGTGCTGCTACCGCTGGTCGCCTTCGCCGCCGGCACGATGATCGGCGGTGCGCTGTTCCACATGATCCCCGCGTCGCTGGCCGCCATGCCGGTGAGGGCCACCTTCGCCTGGGTCGCGCTGGGGTTCGTGCTCTTCTTCGCGCTCGAGCAGGTGCTCCACTCGCACCACCGCCACCGCTCGTCCGAGCGCGCGCCGCTCACCTGGCTCATCTTGATCGGCGACGGGCTCCACAACCTGCTCGATGGGCTGGCGATCGCGGGCGTGTTTCTCCTCGACGTGCGGCTGGGCCTCGCCGCCTGGGTCGCCGCCGCCGCGCACGAGGTGCCGCAGGAGCTCGGCGACTTCGCGGTGCTCGTGCACGGGGGGTGGAAGCCGCGCAAGGCGCTCCTGTTCAACCTGCTCTCGGGCTCGATGTTCCTGGTGGGAGGCCTGCTCACGTGGGTGGCTGCGCAGCGGGTGGAGTTGAGCTGGCTCGTGCCGCTCGCCGCCGGCAACTTCCTCTACATCGGCGCTTCCGATCTCGTGCCCGAGGTGAACCGCGCGCCTTCGCGAACGGCGAGCGCGCTTCACCTGGGCCTCTTCGCCGCGGGCCTCGCCCTGCTCTACCTGCTCGCGGCGGCCGAGCCCTAGAGTTCCAGGAAGCGGCGCAGCAGCCGCTCGCCCCAGGACGACTCGCGAGCCACGGCGCGCGCCCGATCTTCGGGCCGCGTGTCCTTCGACTCGATGCAGTAGCGAATGGACGTCGCGTCCATCTCCGGGTGGAACTGCACGCCCCAGGTGCGGGGCCCGCGCGCGAACGCCTGAATTCCGCACGCCGCGTTCGACGCCAGCACCTCGAGGCCGGCCGCCTCGAGCACCAGGTCTTCGTGCGTGGCCTGCACCTCGAAGCGGGGGGGAAAGCCGTCGAAGAGCGGCGAGCGCTTGCCCGCCTCGGTGAGCTCGACGTGCACCGTGCCCAGCTCGCGGCCCCGCGGGTTCTTCGCGATGCGCGCGCCGTGGCGAAAGGCGAGCAGCTGATGCCCGAAGCACACGCCCAGCACCGGCTTCCCGCGCTCCGCCGCCTCGACCATGAAGTCGGCGGCCCGCTCCATCCACGGGGTGGGCTGGGTCACCGAGAGCGGCGAGCCGGTCATGATCACCGCGTCGAAGGCAGCCACCGGAGGGGGCAGCTCGCCTGCATGCAGCTCCACCGGCCGCAGCGACACCTCGCCGCACGCGCGCTGAAACCACACCTCGTAGTCGCCCAGCACGGCCCTCGAGCTCGTCACGCCCGGCTTGAGCAGCAACACCCGCTTCGTCATGCGGCGAGCGTTTTCGTTGGCCTCGCTTCACCGGTCAAGGGCGCGCTCAGCTCGAGCAGCGGGGTGCCCGCCAATTCGTTGGTGCGCGCCACGATGGGCTCGAGCGCGGTGACGTCGTCGATGAAGCGGGCGCCCGACCAGTCGGCCTTCGCCGCCACCGCCTCGGCCATCGCCGCCAGCGCGAACCCGCCCGCGTCCATGCCATCGGTCGCCTTCACCCAGCGGGTGACGCGCGCCCCGCTGCCGCTCGCGGTCGCCACCAGCTCCACCGCGCTCCCCACCCCGCGGAGCAGCAGCCGCCGCAGCACCGTGAAGTACCCGCGCATGAACGCCTGGAACCACCTGCTGCGCGCCAGCCAGCCGGGGATCGCCGCGAAGGCCGGCACCAACAGCCCCGGCTTCGGAGCGAAGAGCACGTCGACCTTCGGCGCGCCGGTGCTGTGCTGCACCATGAAGGGCTCGGCGAGCGACATGTACCCGCTGGGCCGCGTCACCCCTCCGAAGTCGAGCGGGGGGCCGCGCCGCACCTTCGGCTCTTCGATGCGCTGCCCGCCCTCGTAGCGGGTCGCCGGCACCTCGAGCGCCTTGACCATGAGCGCGATGGTGCCGCGGCCCGAGCCGCTGAACGGGCTCGAGGCCACGCCCAGGGTGACGCTCTCGAGCGTGCCCACCCGCTGCGCCACGTCGCGCGCGAGCAGGTTGCTCACGCCGGTGAAGATGCCGCCACCGAGCACCAGCCGGCCCTTCGTGCCCAGGTGCGCCGCGTGCAACCGCTCCACGCACCGCGCCTCGCTGGTGGCCTCGATCACGCACTTGCCGCGCTCCAGGCACCAGGCGATCACCGCGTCGGGCGCGTTGGTCACCGTGTCCGAGAGATCGACCACCACGTCGTACGGCTCGAGCGCCACGAACGTCTCGGGCTTCGTCGCGTCGACCTTCACCTCCGAGCGCCGCGAGGCGACCGTGACGTCAGCGCCCGCCTTGCGCAGCCCCGTCACCACCCGGCTGCCGAGAAACCCGCTACCCCCGAGGACCACGATGCGCGCCATGGGCGGAGGCTAGAACGAAAAACAAAGGGCCCGCTCCTTCGAGAAGGAGCGAGCCCTTGTTCAGACACCAGCGGGACTGTGAATCAGTCCTTCAGGTGCGAGAAGGCCTTGGAGACCTCCGTCATCTTGATGGTCTTCTTGTTGCCGTAGACGGCCTTCAGCTTGTCGTCCAGGTTGATGGTCTGACCATCGTTCAGCTTGTTCTTCTTGAAGTACTCCCAGAGCTTCTTGATCACCTGGGTGCGGGGCAGCGGCTTGGCGCCGACAACCTCGGCAAGCTGCGCCGAAGGGGTGAGCTCCTTCATGAATGCGGCGCTGGGCTTACGGGCGGACTTCACAGGCTTCTTCTTCGCGGCGGGCTTCTTAGCGGCCATCGTTCTTCCTTTTTTAGGACTGCGGTGGACTGAAGGCCCCCTCCCCGGGGACGCTTTCTACGGCTTCCTTTTGGGAAAACCGAGACGCGGTTGCTAGCACCTCCCCGAGGGAAAAACAGCCCTTCGATCAGTTTTTTCGAGGGAAACTCCTCGTCATGAGCAGCAGAACGATCCTCATCACCGGTGCGAATGGCTTCCTGGGCGCGTGGCTCGCGAAGGCGCTGGTCGCGCGCGGAGATGAAGTGCGGTGCCTTGTGCGCGCGGGAAGCGACGCTTCTGCGCTGAGCGGAGTCGCCGCGAAAATCGTCCCCGGAGACGTCACCGACCCCTCGTCCCTCGTGCCCGCGCTCGAGGGCGTGCACACCGTCTTTCACCTCGCGGGCATTCGCCGCGGCGCGACGCGCGACGACTTCATCAAGGTCAACGCCGAGGGCACGCGCCACGTCTGCGACGCGATGGTGGCCGCCGGCTGCAAGCGCCTCGTGTTCGTCGGCTCGCTCGCCGCCACGGGGCCCTCGGTCGGGGGCCGCCCCCGGGTCGAGGAAGACGTGTTCGCGCCGCAGGAATGGTACGGCGAATCGAAGGTCGAGGCCGAGAAGATCGCGTTCTCGTACGCGGACAGACTCGAGGTCACCTGCTGCCGCCCCGCGCGCATCATCGGGCCCGGCGACCACGAGAACCTCACCTTCTTCAAGCTGGTGAAGAAGGGCATCGTGCTCAAGCTCGGTGGGCCCGAGCGGAAGCTCTCGTTCGTCGACGTGGAAGACGTGGTCGATCAGTTGCTGCTGCAGGCCGATCGACCCGAAGCGGTGGGCCAGGCCTTCTTCGCCGCCTCCGACGAGACCGAGAGCGTGGAAGAGCTGATGCGCATGGTGGGCGAGGTGCTCGAGCTGCACCCGCGCACCGTGTACGTGCCTGAGTTCGTGCTCACCGCGCTCGGCAGCGCCGCCGACCTGATCAGCAACGTGAGCGGGAAGAAGCTGCCGCTCAACCGCAAGCTGGCGCGGCAGCTCCTCGCGCCGGGGTGGACATGCCGCATCGACAAGGCGCGGCGGCTGCTGGGGTACTCGCCCAGGCGCACCATCGCCCAGTCCCTGCGCCGCAGCGCCGAGAGCTACCTCGCCCTCGGCTGGCTGTGACTACTGGCCGCTGGCGAGCCGGGTGAACGTGTCGGTGAGCTCGGGCGTCGAGTTCCCGTTCGTGTCGGTCCACTCATAGAGGTACCAGCTGTCGGTGTACGTGCTGCGGTTGGGCAGCATCACGTTCGCCCAGTACCAGGCCGCCGCCTGCGTGCCGTTGCCCGGGCTGCACAAGCCGTACGCGATGAGGGCCAGCGTGCCCGACGCGGGATCAATCGCCAGCTCCACCAGGAACACGTCGTTGTGCTGCCCTCCGCTGCCGCCGTCAGGCAGCAACGCTGCGCAGGCCGACTGCAGCCGCGTCACGAGGATCGGGTCAGCCATGCCCGCGTCGGGGGCGAGGCGCTGCTTGAAGTAGAACTCGGTGCCCGCGACGTTGTTCGAGAAGTAGACCCGGGTGACCCGCCGGGTGCGCTCGAGCCACTTCACCGGCAGGTTGGGGAACGGGCCGCCCGCGGTCACCACGGTGGACCCGCCACCCTGCAGCAGCGCGCCGCCGTCCTGGTCGACGAAGGCGGGATCATTGTCGTCGCCGTAGGTGAGCGTGGTGGTCGCCGAGCAGTACTGGGTGATGGTCGACGCGAGCACCGTGGTCGCCACGTTGTCGAGCGGGATGCCGTCACGAATCGCCACCACGTTGCGGTTCGCGCAGAAGTTCGGGAACACCTTGTTCTGGCAGCTCGTCCCGTCGCAGAACTGATCGACGGTGCAGGTGACGCCGCACGCGCCGCAGTCGGTGAGCGAGGTGGTCGAGCGGCAGGTGCTCGCGCAGCACGCCTGGTTGGCCCCACAGGCCCGGCCGCACGCGCCGCAGTTGTTCGCGTCACCCGAGAGGCTCTCGCAGCGCCCGTTGCAGCAGGTCTGGTTGGCGCCGCACGGGCTGTTGGTGCCGCACGCGCCCACGCAGGTGCCGCTCTGGCAGATGGTCCCCGCCGCGCACTGCTGGTCGCTGGTGCACGCCTGGCAGGAGTGGTTCGGCAGGCACACGCCCGAGGGGCAGTCAGCGCCCGTCTTGCAGCCCTGCTCGCAGCGGAAGTCGGGGCGGCAGTACTGGCCGTTGGGGCAATTGTCGGTCGCGCCCGGCAGGCAGGCCACGCACGCGTTGGTGGCGGGATCGCAGCGGGGCGTCGAGCCGCCGCACTGCGCGTCGCTCAGGCACTGCACGCAGCGCTGCAGGTGGCACACGCCGTTGTTGGGGCAGTCGGTGTTCGACAGGCAGCCCACACAGGTGTTGGTCGACGGGTCGCAGGTGGGCCGCATCGGATCGCGGCAGTCGGTGCTGGTCGCGCATTGGACACAGGTGTGCGTGGTCGGGTTGCACACGGTGAGCGGAGGGTTGGTGCAGCTGGTGCTGTCGCGGCACTCCACGCACTGGCCGAGCGCCGGGTCGCACACCAGCCCCGACGGGCACGCCGGGTTCTGCGCCGAGCAACCGGGCACGCAGGTGTTGGCGGCGGTGCAGATCATTCCCGGGCCGCACTGCGAGTCGAGGATGCAGGACACGCAGCCCACGCCCGCCTTGCAGATGCCGGTCGGACAGCGATCGGTGTCGCTCGCGCAGCCGGGCTCACACGCGCCGTTGAGGCACTGAAAACCCTCGGCGCAGTGCTCGTCGATGACGCACGCCACGCAGATGCCCGTCTGATCGCACTTCGGCGCAGCGGGGTTGGTGCAGTCCTGCTCGGTGGTGCAGGAGTTTGCGCCGACGTTGCAGGTACAGCCGGAGACAAGCAGGGTGACGGCGAGGAGCGCTAGACGGGGAGACATGCTCCGTCCTTTGTCCCTACCTCGGCCCACACGTCAAGAGGCTGCGGGGGGAACCTTCTCTTCAGCCAGCACCGTGGCGAGATCGATGGGCCTGGCGCCCATGGCGTGGAAGCCGCCGTCGACGCGGATCAGCTCGCCCGTGGTGGCGGGCATCCAGTCCGACATCAACACGCAGGCCGTGCGCGCGACCGCCTCGACCGCCGCGTCGCTGCGCGCGTCCCAGCCCAGCGGCGCCTGCGCGCCCCAGGTGTTCTCGAGGTACTTGAAGCCGGGAATGCCCTTGGCCGCGATGGTGGCGATGGGGCCCGCGGCGAGCGAGTTCACCCTGATCTTCTTCGGGCCGAGATCGCGCGCGAGGTAGCGCACGATCGCCTCGAGCCCCGCCTTGCACACGCCCATCCAGTCGTAGAGCGGCCAGGCCTGGGTGGAGTTGTCGAAGTCGAGGGTGACGATGCCCCCGCCCTTGTCGAAGAGCGGGGCGAGCGCGGCCGAGAGCTCCTTGAGGGAGAAGGCCGACACGCGGAAGGCGGTCTGCACCGATTCCCACGGGGTGCTCAGGAACTTGCCGCCCAGCGCGTCTTCGGGGGCGAAGGCGATCGCGTGCAGCACGCCGTCCAGGCGGCCCCACTTCGCCTTCACCGCGTCGTGCAGCCTGGCGAAGTGTTCAGGGTTGGTGACGTCGAGCTCGAGCACCTCGGGCACCGGGTTGAGCTTCTTCGCCGTGCGCTGCGTGAGGGACATCGGGCGGCCGAAGCTGGTGAGCACGATCTCGGCGCCCTGCTGCTGGGCGAACTCGGCGACCGAGAAGGCGATCGACTGCGGCGTGAGCACGCCGGTGATGAGGATCTTCTTTCCCTGGAGGAGCATGGCCTGCGTCTAGCCCATGCTGAGGTGTTCCCAATTGAGAAATGAGTGATCGGCCTCGAGGGGCGTGGTCGGGATGGGTCCTGGGCTTGTGCTCGACTCGCACAGGCCCCTCGCCGTGACCGTTTGTTGACGCGCTGATTCAGGCTTCGACGCCTCAAGGCCACGCGAGGTCCCACCGTACAGCCGGCTGTACGCTGGGCTCTCACGTCGTCCTTTGCTGCGACCTCGTCACCCTCGGGTCTTTGCCCGAAGCCGAGAGCCCGCGCGCGACAAGCACCGAGCAAACCCTGCCCCACCGCCGTTCCTCAGAAGAACGCGTACCCAAGCCCGGCCATCACCGACACCTGCCCTGCGCGCCGCAAGGTCTCACCCGGCGAGACGCGATACGCGCCCTCGAGCTCGAGGAAGAAGCGTCGCCCCAGGTGAAGATCGAGGCCGGCGGCGCCCACCGGCCCCAGCGAGAAGTGACCGCCGGTGAGCCCGAGGGTGGCCGACACGGAAACATACGGAGACAGAAACCACGGCCCGCGCAGCTTGAGGCCCGCCACGTCCCACGACAGGCCGTTGGAGCGCAGGTCGAGATCGCTGCGCACCGCGAGCCAGTCGGTGAGCCTGAACTCGACGCCGAGCATCCCCGTGAGGCCCGGCTGATCCGACTTCGCCGAGGTGGTGTTGACCACCCCGCTCCCGCCGCCGAGCAACTTCACCGCCAGCAGCGGCTCGGCCGGCTCGGGCGCCTCGACGACGCAGTCCACTTCTTCTTCGAAGGCGAAGGCCGGGAAGGCGAGTGCAGCAACCACGAGAAGGGCGCGCATGCCGGCTTGGATGCCGCGCCCCGCTCAGACGATCATCACTCTCCCGCGCGGAAGGTCATCGAGATGCCGAAGGTCCAGAACGAGCCACCCAGCGGCTTGGCCAGCGGGATGGTGTTGCCCGGCACGTCGCGGTTGTTGAAGTCGAGGTAGAACTTTTCCCAGTTGAGGAAGATGCCGCGCGCGAAGAAGCCGAGGCCGAAGTAGCGGGCGAAGAAGTAGTCGACGTTCGCGCCCCACTCGAAGATCAGCCCGTCCATGCCGTTGGGGAAGCCGGCCACCGCGGTCGCCCCACCCACGATGCCGTAGCCCACGCCGAAGAAGGTGCTGGCGTCGATGCCGATGGGCCGCTTCTCCTTGTTGAGGAAGAAGAGCTCGATCGGGTGCCACGCCACCTTGCCGATCACGAAGCCGCCGCCGCCGCGGGTGACGTCGAACAGGTTCCAGCCGGTCGCGGTGATGTCAGCCCCCACCGAAGCGTGCCCCAGGATGTTGTACGAGGCGCTCAGCGAGACGGTGTGCGTATTTTGAAGCGAATCCTTGAAGAGGCCGGCATTGATGGGGCCCACCATCAGCCCATCCTTCCCCGGGTCCGTGCCCAGCTTCGTCTGGTCCACCGTCCAGAAACCGGGCCCGTACTGAATCTGGAAATTGAAGCCGCCCGATGAGAAGTGGGGTGGGTCTGCCCACACCGCAAGCGGCGCCAATACCGCCATGACCGCGATCAAACGAATCATGGAGCGGTGCCTCACCTCCGAATAAAAGAATCCAGCCATGTCGACTCTGTCCGACTCCTTCCTCACCGGCGCGAACATCGATTTCATCGAAGCGCTCTACTCCCGTTTTCTGGCCGATCCGAACAGCGTCGAGCCGAGTTTCAGGGAGCTCTTCAGCACGCTCCAGCGCGAAGGAAAACCCCTCATCATCGATGGGCTCACCCTGCCCGCTCCGAAGCGGGGCAACGGCCACGCCAACGGGGCCGCCAACGGCAAGTCGACCGACGACATGGCGCTGCAGTCGAAGGTCGATCAGACCATCATCGCCTTCCGCCTGCGCGGGCACCTGCTCGCGCAGCTCGACCCGCTCGGCGTGCCCCGCCCCACCCTGGAGCACGTGGCCGACCTGGGCCTCGCCTCGAAGAACCACTTCAGCGACCAGGAGCTGGGCGCCCTCGTCTCGCCCCTCGACACCTTCAGCGAGCCGCGCGTGCCGCTCAAGCGAGTGCTCGAGCGCATTCGCAAGACGTACACCCGGCACATCGGCGTGGAGTTCGTGCAGATGTACGACTCCAACCGGCGGCGCTGGCTGCTGCACCGCATGGAGTCGACTGAGAACACCACCGACTTCTCGGTCGAAGAGCAGACACGCATCTTGAAGAAGCTCACGGAAGCCGAGACCTTCGAGACCACCATTCACGCCAAGTTCCAGGGCCAGAAGCGCTTCTCGGCCGAGGGCGGCGAGGTGCAGCTGGCGATGATCCAGGAGTTCCTCGATCTGGGCGGCTCGCTGGGCGTGAAGGAAGTGGTCTTCGGCATGGCGCACCGCGGCCGCCTCAACGTGCTGGCCAACATCATGGGCAAGCCGGCCGAGGAGATCTTCAGCGAGATCGCCGGGCCCACGGACCCCAAGGCGTACCTGAACCGTCACGACGTGAAGTACCACATGGGCTACTCGAAGGACCTGGTGACCCGGGGCGGTCAGACGGTGCACCTCACGATGGCCTTCAACCCGTCGCACCTGGGCTTCGTGCACCCGGTGGTCGAGGGCCGCGTGCGCGCCAAGCAGGATCGCCAGGGCGGTGGCGCGAAGGCGAAGACGGCCGTGGTGCCGTTCGTGATCCACGGTGACGCCGCGTTCTCCGGCCAGGGCCTCGTCGCCGAGACGCTCAACCTCGGTGGCCTCGCCGACTACGACACCGGCGGCACCATCCACCTGATCATCAACAACCAGATCGGGTACACCACCGAGGCCGCGCAGGGCCGCACCCCGCTCTACTGCACCGCGCAGGCGCAGATGCTCGACATCCCCATCTTCCACGTGAACGGGGACGATCCCGAGGCGTGCGTGCACGTGATGCGCGTGGCGACCGAGTACCGGCAGAAGTTCAACACCGACGTGGTGATCGATCTCGTCTGCTACCGCAAGTACGGCCACAACGAGGGCGACGAGCCCCGCTTCACCCAGCCGAAGATGTACGAGCTCATCACCTCGCGGAAGACCGTGCGCGCGCTCTACGCCGAGGAACTGGCGGCGAAGAACCGCATCTCCGCCGAGACCTCGAAGCAGATCTTCGACGCCTGCGTGCACGGCTATTCCGACGCCTTCACCCGCTCGAAGAGCCAGAGCCTGGTGAAGGACCCCGATCACCTCCACGGCGTGTGGGCGAAGTTCCGCGGCGGGCCCGATCGCGAGACGCCCCAGGTCGAGACCGGCCTCCCGCTCGACAAGCTCAAGAAGCTGCTCGAGCCGCTGGCGAAGACGCCCGAAGGCTTCACCCTGCACCCCAACGTGCAGAAGGGCGTGATCGACAAGCGCCAGAAGATGCTCAAGGACGAAGAGCCCGTCGACTGGGGCACCGGCGAGAACCTCGCCTACGCCACGCTGCTCTCCGAGGGCTTCCGCATTCGCGTCACCGGCCAGGACACCGAGCGCGGCACCTTCGCGCACCGCCAGGCCGTGCTGCACGATCAGAAGACCGGCAAGAAGGCGTTCCCCCTGGGTGACATCAGCCCGCTCGCCTCGGTGGTGAACAGCCCCCTGTCCGAGATGGCCTGCATGGCCTTCGAGTACGGCTACTCGCTCGACTGCCCCGAGGCGCTGATCGCCTGGGAAGCGCAGTTCGGCGACTTCGCCAACAACGCGCAGGTGATGATCGACCAGTTCCTCGCGGCCAGCGAAGACAAGTGGAAGCGCATGAGCGCGCTCACGCTGCTGCTGCCCCACGGTTACGAGGGTGCGGGGCCCGAACATTCCAGCGCGCGCCTCGAGCGGTTCCTCGAGCTGGCCGCCGAGGACAACATCCAGGTCTGCTACCCCACCAACGCCGCGCAGGTCTTCCACCTGCTGCGCCGCCAGGTGGTGCGGCCCATTCGCAAGCCGCTGGTGGTGATGACGCCCAAGAGCCTGCTGCGCCTGGCTGAGGCGAGCAGCCCGTGGGACGACTTCACCCGCGGCACGTTCCTGCGCGTGATCGGCGAGACGCACTCGCACATCGCCCCGGCGAAGGTGACCCGGCTGCTGCTGTGCAGCGGCAAGGTCTTCTACGATCTGGTCAAGCACCGCTCGGCCACCAACACCACCACCGCCATCGTGCGCGTCGAGCAGCTCTACCCGCTCCCCGAGGCGGAGCTGCGGGAGGTCCTCAGCTCGTACCCCGCGCTCAAGGAGGTCTTCTGGGTGCAGGAAGAGCCGAAGAACGCCGGCGCGTGGCGCTACATGATCGAGCCGCTGAGCACCCTGCTCGGTGAGCTCAAGCAGATGCCCCGCCTCAAGTACGTCGGCCGCCCCGAGAGCGCGAGCCCCGCCACCGGATTCCTGTCCTCGCACCAGTACGAGCAGAAGCTGCTCGTCGACGAAGCCCTGTCGTCCTGAAAGAGTGCCGCACCATGTCATCAGTCGAAATCGTCGTACCCACCCTGGGCGAGTCGATCACCGAAGCCATCATCGGCAAGTTCCACAAGAAGGTCGGTGACTCCGTCGCCGTCGACGAGCCCATCGCGGTGCTCGAGACCGACAAGGTCACCATCGACGTGCAGGCCGCCAGCGCCGGGGTGATCGACAAGCTCAACGTCGCCGAGGGCGCCAAGGTGAAGATCGGCGACGTGCTCGGCACCATCGACGCGTCGAAGGCCGGCGCCACGGCCGCGAAGCCGGCGGCTGCCGCACCTGCTGCTGCTGCTGCTGCTGCGCCCGCTCCCGCCGCAACGGCTCCCGGCAATGGCTCGCTGGTCACGCCCGTCGCGCGCGCCGTCGCCGCCGACAAGGGCATCGACCCGAACAGCATCCAGGGCTCGGGCGTGCAGGGCCGGGTGATGAAGGAAGACGTGCTCAAGGCCGCCGAGGGCTCGCCCGCGAAGGCCCCCGCCGCGAACACCACCTTGAACACCCCCATCGGCCCGCGCGGAGAAGAGCGGGTGAAGGTGACGCCGCTGCGCAAGCGCGTGGCCGAGCGGCTCCTGCAGGCCCAGTCGACCGCGGCGATCCTCACCACGTTCAACGAGGTCGACATGACCAACGTGATGCGGCTGCGCAAGGAGTTCGGCGAGCGCTTCGAGAAGAAGCACGGCGCCAAGCTCGGCTTCATGAGCTTCTTCGTGAAGGCCGCCATCGAAGCCCTGCGGACCTTCCCCGCGGTCAACGCGTTCCTCGAGGGCGACGAGGTCGTCTTCCACCACTACTACGACGTCGGCGTGGCCGTTTCGGGCAACCGGGGCCTCGTGGTGCCGGTGATCCGCGACGCTGATCAGAAGTCGATGGCCGAGCTCGAGAAGGTGATCAGCGACTTCGGCGTGCGCGCCAAGGCCGACAAGCTGCAGCTCAGCGATCTCCAGGGCGGCACCTTCACCATCAGCAACGGCGGCATCTTCGGCTCGATGCTCTCCACGCCCATCTTGAACCCGCCGCAGACCGGCATCCTGGGCATGCACAACATCCAGGAGCGCGCCGTGGTGCGCGACGGGCAGATCGTCGCGAGGCCCATGATGTACCTGGCGCTCTCGTACGATCACCGGCTCATCGATGGCCGTGAAGCCGTGCAGTTCCTCGTGCGCATCAAGGACTGCCTCGAGGCTCCCGAGCGGATCCTCATGGAGATCTGACGAGCGTCACTGAGGTACCAAAGATCGGGGGGGGCCATTGTCTTCGAGAAATCGGAGCAGCTAAGTCTGCTGCTGCCTTCCGGCTAAGGAAGTGCGGGGGGTCCCGTCGGTGTTCTTGCGGACGGGTACTTAAGAAAGAGCAACGCATGGCAACAGGTACCGTGAAGTGGTTCAACGACTCGAAGGGCTTTGGTTTCATCGTGCAGGACGGCGGCGGTGAAGACGTCTTCTGCCATCACACCTCCATCCAGATGGACGGCTTCCGCACTCTGGCGGAAGGGCAGAAGGTGGTGTTCGACCTGACCAAGGGGCCGAAGGGCCTCCAGGCCCAGAACGTCAAGGCAGCCTGACAGTCTGAGAAGTTGTGGTTGCAGCACCGCAAGGGCTCGGTCGGGGGACCGGGCCCTTGTTCTTTGGAGTGGAAGCGCGGGTGTGGGATTGTGCGCGCTCCTCCAGTGACGACGACGCTCGGTAAGTACACGCTGATCAGAAAACTCGCGACGGGCGGCATGGCCGAGGTCTTCCTCGCGCGTGCCGACGGCCCGATGGGCTTCGCCAAGAAGTGCGTGGTGAAGCGCATTCTTCCGCACTTCAACGACGACCCGCGCTTCACCGAGATGTTCCTGGGGGAAGCGCGGCTCGCCGCCGAGCTCAATCACCCCAACCTGGTGACCATCTTCGATTTCGGGCAGCACAACGGTCAGTACTTCCTGGCCATGGAGTACATCGACGGGGCGAACCTGCGCGTGCTCAACCAGGCGACGCGCCGGCAGCTGGGGCCCATGTCGCTGCCGCTCGCCGCGCGCATCATCGCGCTCGCCGCCGAGGGCCTGCACTTCGCCCACGAGCTGCGCAGCGAGCAGGGCGAGTTCTTGAACCTCGTTCACCGCGACATCAGCCCCGACAACATCCTGGTGGCGCGCAATGGCTCGGTGAAGGTCGTCGACTTCGGCATCGCCAAGGCCTCGACCCAGCCGCACCTGACCAAGTCGGGGATGATCAAGGGGAAGATGGCCTACATGCCCCCCGAGCAGCTCGCCCGCGAGCCGCTCGATCGACGGGCCGATCTCTTCGCCCTGGGCATCGTCTTCTACGAGCTCGTCACCGGCGGCATGCCGTTCGATGCGACCAGCGAGGTCAGCATCATCCAGGCGATCATGAGCCAGAAGCCGCTCGAGAAGCCGACGGTGTACCGGCCCGATTGCCCGCCCGACCTCGAGGCCATCGTCAACAAGTGCCTCGAGAAGGACCGCGAGAAACGTTACGCGTCGTGCGTCGAGCTGCAGGCCGACCTCGAGGCGTTCATCAAGCGCTCGGGCGAGACCGTCGGCACCCGCGAGATCTCCCAGCTCGTCGAGACCGTGTTCGCCCACGAGGCCGACCAGACCGTGCCCAACGCGGTCATCAGCGATCCCGACCTGGAAGGCCTGGCGTCGACCAACCCGAGCCAGAAGTCGGCCGAGCGCATCGCGGCGCCTTCCCCCCGGGACGTCGGCACCGGCTCAGGCATGTCGAGCACCGCGCTGCGCTCGATCGAGTCGGCCGCCGTGCAGCGCAGCAAGACGCCCCTGTTCGTGGGCATCGGCCTGGGCGTGGTGGTGCTCGCCGCGGCCACCTGGTTCGCGCTGAGGCCCGGGACTGTGCCGGTGAAGCCGGTGGTGGTGCCGCCCGTCGCCGTGGTGATCGACGCCGGCCCTCCCCAGATCGCCGACGCCGCGGTCGCGCTCGCCGTCGTCACCCCCGAGCCTGATGCGGGCGTGGAAGAAGAGCTCGACGCGGGCGTGGCCGTTGCCGTGCGCCCCGTCGTCGTGAAGACCGGCAAGCTCGAGCTGCGCATCAGGCCCTACGCCACCGTCTTCCTCGACGACAAGAAGCTCGGCGACACCCCCCTGCCCCCGATCACCGTGTCGGTCGGCAAGCACAAGCTGCGGCTGGTCAACCCTGCCTTCGGCAAGGACGTCGAGCTCAACATCGTCATCAAGCCCGGCGAGAACATCGTGAAGCACAACCTGAAGGAGTGATGCACATGCGCGTCGCCGGCCTGCTCGTGATCCTGCTGACCACCCCCGCGTTCGCGCAGAACGCCGAGGTGAAGAAGTACATGAACACCGCCATCACCCTCTACGAGAACCTCGAGTACGAGAAGGCGCTCAAGCAGCTCAAGGCCGCCAGCCTCAAGGCGAAGGGCCCCGATGACGAGGCGAGGATCGCCCTGCTCGAGGGCGTGGTGCTCGCCGACATGGGCCGCGAAGAGAAGGCGCTGACCGCCTTCAAGACCGCGTTCTCCGTCGACCTCGAGGCGAAGCTGCCGGTCGAGGTCTCGCCCAAGGTGCAGGCGGTGGCCGAGAAGGCCCGCGCCAACGTACGCAAGATGCTCGCGCCGCAGATCGAGGCCGCCAAGGCCGAAGAAGAGAAGCGCCTGGCGGAAGAGAAGAAGCGCGCCGACGAAGAGGCCGCCCGCGTGGCCGAGCAGAAGCGCGTCGAGGCCGAGGAGCGCGCCCGCAACCAGCCTCCTCCCGCGGTGGTGACGGCCCCGAAGTCCACCGGGCCCTCGCTGCGCGTGCTCTCGATCATCCCCGGCGTGGTGGGCCTCGCGTCGGCCGGCGTCGCCACCGGGTTGCTGGTCTCGGCCAGCGGCAAGCACGCGGCGCTCCTCAACGGCACGGCCCCCGTGGAGCAGGCCGCCGCCTATCGCGACTCGGGGAAGACCGAGGCCGCGCTCGGCTACGTCTTCACCGGCGTCGGCGTCGCCGGCATCGGCGCGGCGGTGATCATGTTCGCGGCCGGCGGTGGTGAGAGCACCCCCACGGTGAGCGCGGTGCCCCTGCAGGGCGGCGGCTACGTGTCGATTGGCTGGAACCTGGATCTCGGAGGTGCCCGATGAAGTCACGCGTGCTGCTGGTGCTGGTCTTCCTCGCCGGCTGCGCGAGCACCCTCGCCTTCCAGGTGCCCCGGGCCAACGCCGACGGCCGCGTCGTGCAGCGCTGGGAACACTGGTGCCAGGACATCGACGGAGTACCCACCAACGATCGGCTGATGAAGGCCGGCGACGAGGGCTGGGAGCTCGTCTCGCTCACCTTCCGCCCGCCCGTGGTTCAGGCCGGCAACTCGGTCGGCGGCGGCGCGACGTACATGTGCTTCAAGCGCCCGAAGTGAGCGGCATCGTGGGAAGGGGCTGGCCCTCGACCAGCTTGAGCCACATCGCCGTCTGCTCGCCCTCGTAGACGACCGTCTCGCCCTGCCGGAACTCGAAGCGGTAGCGCACCATGATCGAGTCGCGAATTCGCCGCGAGCGGACGGCGACGGCCTCGAGCGTGAGCGGCGTGCCGGGCGTGGCCAACGCGGTGAAGCGCGCCTCGTGAATCTTCGCGCCGTAGCCGATCCACCCGTCGTGGTGCCTCAAGCCCAGCACGAAGTACGCGTGCACGAAGCCCATCATGCCGGTCATGTGCACCATCAAGCCGCCGCTCATGTGCCGCGGGTGGCGCACCGGGTGGACCTTCTGGTGAATCGTGATCGGCAGCTCGGCGTGCACGGGCATCTGGGCGATTACCCGGCCGGCCTCTTTGTCGATGGAGAGGATCTCCTCGAGCAACAGCGCCTCGGGCGCGTAGGGGCAGTCATCGACGAAGGCGGGATCGAGCGGCATGGGGGTTCTCCTTCAGGCGGGCGGTGGCGACTTCTTGCCGAACTTGTGCACGAGCTTCCCCACCAGAGGCGTGAGCAGCAGCGTCGCGAGGATCCGCAGCGGCTGCGTCAGCTTCGTCGCGACCCAGGCGGCGCCGAGTGTGCCCGCGGTGCCAGCGGCCGACTCGACCTCGACGCCCAGGCGGATCGCGATCGCGAAGCCGGCCAGGACCGCCCCGAAGATCGCGAAATAGATGACCACCGCCACCTTGCCGTACTCCTCCAGCAGGGTCTTGAGGCGGTCCGTCAGGGGAGGCCTCGGAGCGGGCTCGGGCGCCACTACAGCGTCTCCTTGAACCAGGTGGCGATGCGCTCCCAGAGCCGCTCGGTCACGAGCGGGTCGGGCACCATGTGCGTGAAGTTCTGCAGCGGCAGCACGCTGTGCGGCTTGCCCGCCCTGAACATCGCGTCGGACAGCTTGAGCGAGTGCAGGAAGTACACGTTGTCGTCAGCGGTGCCGTGGATCAGCAGCACCGGCCGCTTCGCGTCCTTCACGTAGCTCAGCAGCGAGCTCACCTCGTAGGCCTTCGGCTGCGCCTCGGGCAGGCCCAGGTAGCGCTCGGTGTAGTGCGTGTCGTAGTCGCGCCAGTCGACCACGGGGGCGCCCGCGACGGCGCTCTTGATCACCTCGCCGCGCGACATCGCCAGCAGCGCGGCCATGTAGCCGCCGAAGCTCCAGCCGTAGACACCGACGCGCGCCAGGTCGGCCTCGGGCACCCGCTTGCCCACCTGCTGCAGCGCGGAGATCTGATCCGCCGCGGTGAGGGTGGCGAAGTCGTGACTGATCGCCCGCTCCCACGCGCGCGTACGCCGCGGCGTGCCCCGCCCGTCGACCTTCACCACGATGAAGCCCTGGTTCGCCAGCCACTGCAGCACCAGGTTCTCGCGCGTCACCTGCGTCACCTCGAGGTGATGCGGCCCGCCGTACACGTCGAGCACCACCGGGTACTTCTGCCCTTTGACGAAGCTGGCGGGCTTGAGCACCGCGGCCCAGGGACCGTCGTTCTCGAGCTGGAAGATCTCCATCGAGAGCTTGAGCGTGGGCTCGAGGGCCACCGACGGCACCTCCACCGGCTCCCCACCCTCGAGGCGCATCACCACGTGCTTCGGCATCGCCTTGCTCGAGGTGTGCGAGAGCGCCACGAAGCCGTCACCGCCGGTGAGCTTCGCCACGACGGTGGAGAGCGCATCGCCGGGCGTCTTCACCGGCTCGACCGCGCCGCCGTCGACGACCTTGAACAGCGTCGCGGCGGTCGGGTTGGTGCCCCCGGTGAACAGCAGCGTCTTCGTCGCCGGCGCGAAGCCGACCAGCGCGCCGAAGCCCGCCGCCGGCTTCACCCAGCTCGCCAGCAGCGTGCCGTCGGGCTTGCGCAGCTCGACCTCGCGGGCGCCGTTGCGCTCGGTGGCCCAGAAGAAGCCCACGCCTGCCCACCAGAGAGGGAAGTCCTGGTCGAGGTTGAGCCAGGCCGCGTCTTCTTCGGTCAGCAGCACCGTGGTCTTCCCCGACTTCGGATCGGCGGACAGCACCTGCTCCGCCGTCTGCTCGCGGTTCTGCACCACCAGGGTGAGCGGCCCGTCTTTCCACACCACGCTCGCGAGGTAGGGGAACTTGGCGGTGTCCCAGCTCAGCCACTTCGGCGTGCCGCCGCTGATCGCGATCACCCCCAGCTTCACCGCCGCGTTCTTCTTCCCCGCCCGCGGATAGAAGAAGCGCTCGGGCGCGAGCTCGGGCTTCGTGGGATCCGGCACGCCGAACATCTCGACGCCGGCGTGATCCGTCTCCTGGAAGACGATGGCCTTGCTGTCGGGGCTGAACCAGTAGCCGGTGAAGCGGCCCATCTCTTCCTGCGCGACGAACTCGGCCAGCCCGTGGGGCTTCGCCTCGGTGCCGCCCTTCGTCACCCGCTTCTCCACGTTCTTCGCCAGCTCGATCACCTGCACGTCGGAGTCGCGCACGTAGGCCACCGACTTCCCGTCGGGGCTGAACTTCGGGTCGAGGCAGGCGCCTGCCCCCGTCTTGAGCTGCGTGACCTTTCCGTCGGCGCGCTCGACCACGTAGAGCCTGCCGGACAGGCCCACCAGCAGCCGCGCCCCGTCGGTGGACAATTGGTAGCTGGTGAAGCCGCGCGCCGAGACCCGCTGGCGCTCGAGGCGCGCCTTCTCGGCGGCGCTCAGCTGCTCGCTCGCCCCGGCCAGCACCGCCTGCGGCGTGAGCAGCACCTTCGTCGCCTTCGTGGCGAGGTCGAGCTCGAACAACATCTGCGCCGCGTCCTTCGCCTCGCTGCGCAGGAAGAGGGCCGACTTGCCGTCGGGCGTCACCTTCACCGAGACCGGCCGCCCCGAGAGGTAGCGCCGCGTCTCCGCGTATTCGTGAAGGAAGGCGACGTCGGTCACTGGAGTTGCGGAGAGGAGCGTCATGAGCAGGGCTTCCATCAAGGGGCTGGCTCATAGCAGCCCTGCGCGGCGAGTTGCCTGCGAAGCCTTGACTCTGGTCAAGTGCGCCGCCATGTCATTTCGAGCCTCCCTCGTGTTCGCGGTAGCAGTGCTGACGTCAGCGTGCGGAAACCCCATCAACTCCGGCACGGGCGGCGGCGCGGGAGGTGGCAACGCGGCCGCCGGGCCCACGTATTACAAGGACGTGCTGCCCATCACCCAGGTGTCCTGCAACAACTGCCACAGCGCCGGCGGCATCGCGCCCTTCGCGCTCGACACCTACGAGACTGCGAAGCTCAAGGCGCCGCTGATGGCCGACGCGGTCACCAACAAGCGCATGCCGCCCTGGCTCGCGAGCAAGGACTGCGGCGGGCCGTTCGTGGGCGACCGCTCGCTGTCCGACGCGCAGATCGCCACCATCACCCAGTGGTTCCAGAACGGGGCCCTCGAGGGCAACCCGGCCGACGCGCCCGCCCCGGTGGGGGCCGCCGACGCCCTGCCGAAGGTCGATCTCACCAAGCAGATGGCCGTGGCCTACACGCCCACGCTCAAGGACGACTACCGCTGCTTCACCATCGACCCCGAGCTGACGGCGGAGAAGGTGGTCACCGGCTACGACATCAGCCCCGGCTCGCGCGCGGTGGTGCACCACGTGATCATGTACGTGGTCAACCGCACGGCCGCGGCCAACAAGGACGCGCAGGACGCGACCCCCGGCTGGGAGTGCTTCGGCGGCGCCAACGTCAACACCGTGGGGGCGCTCGGCGCCTGGGCCCCCGGCGGCGCGGCCGTGGTCTTCCCCGCGGGCACGGGCATTCGCATTCAGCCCAACCAGGTGCTCGCGCTGCAGGTTCACTACAACACCGAGAACGCCGTGGAGGCCGATCAGACCTCGGTGAAGCTCATGTACGGCACCGGCACCGAGCGCAGCGCGTACCTCATTCCCATCGTCGCTGATCAGTTCTCCATCGCGCCCAACGCACAGAACTATTCGCACGCCGAGGACTTCCCCAACTCGCTGGGCTTCCAGCTCAACGTCTGGGGGTTCCTCCCCCACATGCACACCAAGGGGAAGAAGATCAGCCTCACCGCCATGGGCACCAACGAGTGCCTGGTCGACATCCCCCGGTGGGACTTCCACTGGCAGACGCAGTACTTCCGCAAGACCGCGTTCCAGATGCCCAGAACCGGCGGGCTCCACGTGAGCTGCACCTGGGACAACCCCACGGCCAGCACCGTCACCTGGGGCGAGGGCACCAGCGACGAGATGTGCTTCGCGTTCGTGTACGCCACGCTCTGAGGCGCGTCACCTTGGCCATCGCCCCTCGGCCACGATGAAGGCGGCGCCCTGAGGCTCGAAACGGAGAGTGGATGCACTGCGCTCGTCTTCGGGCAAGGATCCGTGGCTGAGCAGGTGGAGGCCGTGTTGTGAGCCCACCCGTGCTCGCGACGATAGCGGATCAACCGGTGCGCGTGCCGTGCACTTCGCGCTACAAGCCGACGCCATGATCTCGGTCGCTCCGCCTCGGCCAGCCGTCCGCTTCGCTTCCGTCTGTCTCGCGCAGCGTTCCGCTGCTGGCGGCTCCACTCCATGAGCTACACCGTCCTCGCCCGCAAATACCGCCCCCAGGCCTTCGAGGCGATGACGGGCCAGGAGCACGTCGTTCGCACCATCGAGAACGCGATCAAGCTCGATCGCGTCGCGCACGCGTACCTGTTCGCCGGCCCGCGCGGCGTGGGCAAGACCACCGCCGCCCGCCTGCTCGCCCGCGCCCTCAACTGCGAGAAGGGCCCCACCGCCCAGCCCTGCGGCGTCTGCAAGGCCTGCACGGAGATCCGCGACGGCACCTCGACCGACGTGGCCGAGATCGACGGCGCCTCGAACAACGGCGTCGAGAACGTCCGCGAGATCCGCGAGAACGCGAAGTACCTGCCGCAGGGCAGCCGCTTCAAGATCTACATCATCGACGAAGTGCACATGCTCTCGCAGGCCGCCTTCAACGCGCTCTTGAAGACGCTGGAAGAGCCGCCCGGGCACGTGAAGTTCATCTTCGCCACCACCGAGGCGCACAAGCTCCCCGACACCATCCTCTCGCGCTGCCAGCGCCACAACTTCCGCCGCATCTCCGCGGCCGCCATGCTCAAGCGCCTGCAGGAAATCTGCGCGCTCGAGAAGGTGAACGTCTCGGGCTCGGCGCTCTCGCTCATCGTGCGCCAGTCGGAAGGCGGCATGCGCGACGGGCTCTCGCTGCTCGACCAGGTGATCAGCGCGTGCGGCCTGTCGCCCAGCGACGCCGACGTGGCCGAGGCGCTCGGCGCCATCGATCGCACCGTCATCCACGCGTTCGCGGTGGCGCTGGTGAAGCGCGACGCGAAGTCGCTGCTGCTCAACGTCGAAGAGCTGTGGACCCGCGGCGTCGACCTGCGCCGCCTGGCCGAAGATCTCGCGCAGCAGCTGCGCCACGTGTTCGTGGCCAAGGCCACCGGCCAGGCGCCCGAAGAGCTGGCTGAGACCGATCGCGAGGCCGTGCTGGCGCTCGCGCGCGAGAGTGACGCGGCCCAGGTGGCGCGGCTGTTCGACGTGGTCCATTCCGCCGTCTGGGAGATCGCCCGCGCCCCGCAGCCCAAGCTGGCGCTCGAGATGGCGCTGCTCAAGGGCCTGCACCTCGCGCCCGCTGGGTCGATCCCCGAGCTGATCGCGCGCGTCGAGAAGCTCGCGGGCAATCCCACCGCTGCTGCCGGAGCGCCCGGGGGTCGCTCCAGCCCCTCGACCTTTCGTACCTGAGCCCACGAGGCCAGCCCCGCCGCTGCCCCCTGCCCCGGTCCCCGTGGCGGCCCAGCCGGAGGTGCGCCTGGTCAACCGCCAGCTGCCTCCCAGCAACCCGGCGGACCGTTCACCCCGAGCGGAGTCGAGGGGCGGACCAGGCGGCGAGGAGCGACCCGGCAACCCGGCGGACCGTTCACCCCGAGCGGAGTCGAGGGGCGGACCAGGCGGCGAGGAGCGACCCGGCGACACCGTGAAGCTCTTCGCCCCCGAGGGCAGCGCGGAAGGCTGCGCGTCGGGCGAGTGTCTTCCCGAGGCCGCGAGCCCCTCGACTCCCCTCGGGGTGAACGGCGGCCCCCCCCAGGAGCTCCACGAGGCCGACGAGCCCGAGCTCCCCGCTCCCGAACTCCGTTCACCCCGCCCCGACCCGAAGGGCCCTGCCACCGACGAGGAGAAGTGGCGGCGCGCGGTCGACGCCGTGCGCGAAGCCTCGCCCCGCCACGGCAAGTCGCTCTCGTACGCGCGCTTCCTCGGCTTCACCCCCGAAGGCGTGCGCATCGCCTTCCCCACCGACGCCGCGTTCCACAAGTCGCAGGTCATCGGCATGAGCCGCAACATGGTCGAGGCCGAGCTGGCGAAGTCGCTGGGCCGCCCCATCAAGCTCGTCGAAGACACCAGCGTGCAGGCCTTCGAGGGCGCGGCGAAGAGCATCGCCGAGGTCGAGGCCACCGATCGCTCCACCCGCGAGCGCGGCATCGAGAACAAGGTGAAGGCCCACCCGGCCCTGCGGAACGTGCTGCGCCACCTCGGCGGGGCGCTCGAGCACATCGCCTATCTCGAGCCCGTCGCCCGTCCGCCCACCGCCGCGGCCGCGACCCCTGACGAGGGTGACGCGGGCCCGTCGGTCGATTAACCGAACACGGTTGCGGTGAGCGTCTTTGCCTCATGCCGCTGGCGACGGGACGGTGATCACAGCAACCGTGTTCAGTGGTACAGACCCGTCCTCTTTCTTACCCTGGAGCACCCATGCCCGGCGTCGACCTCAACTACTTCATCCGACAGGCGAACAAGCTCACCGAGAAGATCGAGAAGCGAAAGCAGGAGCTCGCCGAGGAGACCGTCGAGAAGAAGTCGGCGAACGATCTGATCACCGTGAAGGTGAGCTGCTCCCAGGAAGTGAAGAGCATCAAGCTCGCCCCCGCGGCCGTCGACCCCAACGACATCGCCATGCTCGAAGATCTGATCATCGCCACGGTCAACGCGGCCCTCGCCGACAGCAAGGCCCACATGCAGGCCGAGCTGGGCAAGGTGTCCGGCGGCATCAAGATCCCCGGGATCACCTGAGTCAGATGACGCCCGACGCCATCAACCGGCTCGTGGCGCAGCTCGCGAAGCTGCCCGGCATCGGGGAGAAGACCGCGCAGCGGCTCGCCTTCCACATCCTCCGCTCCCCGCCTGAGTACGCGCGCGGGCTCGCCTCGGCCCTCACCGAGGTGGTCGAGAAGGTGAAGCTGTGCGGGCGCTGCTTCAGCCTGCACGACGGGCCCGAGGGCACCTACTGCGGGTTCTGCAACGATCCCCGCCGCGACGACAAGATCGTCTGCGTGGTGGAAGGCATCGCCGACGAGCTGGCCATCGAGCGCACCCGCGAGTTCAAGGGCCGCTACCACGTGCTCCACGGCGTGCTCTCCCCCCTCGAGGGCGTGGGCCCCGAACAGCTGCGCATTCGCGACCTGATCCTCCGGCTGCAGGACACGCCCATCGAAGAGGTGATCGTCGCCACCAACCCCGACGTCGAAGGCGAGGCCACCGCGCTGTACCTGACGCGCCTGCTCAAGCCGATCGGGGTGAAGGTCTCGCGCCTGGCCCAGGGCATTCCGATGGGCGGCGATCTCGAATACGCCGATCAGGCCACGCTCGCCCGCGCGCTCGCGTCGCGCCGCGATCTGTAGCCTCCTGTCTCCCTCTCCCTGCGGAGCGGGGAGAGGGCTGGGGTGAGGGGCCGAACGCCGATCAGCGAACGTCCCAGCTCAGCGCGATCGGCACCCGCACCTCGAGATCGACGTGCCGCGGGAACACCATGCCCCGCACCGCCGCTTCGATGCACCGGCTCACCTTCGTCCCCTGGAGATCGGTGCTCACGCTCGAGACCCTGCCGCTGCTGGCGATGGCGAAGGTCACCTTGAGCGTGCCCTGCGCCGCGGGCAGCTCGGGCTTGTTGTCCTTGAAGCACTTCTGGAAGCGGCCCTTGTTCGCCGAGATGCCCTTCTGCACCATGGCGGTGGTGAGCGAGACCGGGCGCTGCGCCTTGACCGCCACGCCCGCGTCCACCACGCCCGCATCGACCACCAGCCCCGCGTCCACCTCGGGGGCGCCGGCGTCGATCACCACCCCGGGAAGGCCCGCGTCGACCACCGGCACCACCACCGGCGGAGGGGTGTTGATCAGCGGCTCCGGCGCGGGCGTGAGCAGCTTCGTCGCCACCACCGTGCCGCCGATGCCCGCCACCAGCGCCGCCGCCATCCAGAACTTGAGCTTGCGCGACTGCTGCGCCGTCTGAATCGTCAGCGGCGCGCCGATGGCGTTGGTCTTCTCCTGAATGTCGAACTGCGCCTCGCCCACCGCCGTCCTGGGCGAGAGCGGGTTGGTGCGGCCGGGTATGTCGACGCCGCGCTTGGCGAGCTCGTCGAGCGACTCGATGCGCATCTTCGACTTCACCCGCTCGGGGCCGAAGAACCCGGTCATGAACGTCGTCAACGCCTGCCCACCCGACGCCGAGGTGGTCGCGCCCACGTAGCGCTCGATCTCCTGCGCGAAGGCGAGCGCGGTGGGGTAGCGGTACTCCGGCTCCTGGGCCATCGCCTTGTTGACGATCTGCTCGACCTCGAGGGGGAGATCGGGCCGCAGGGCGCGCACCGGCTGGTACTCGCCGCCCAGCACCGCCTTGAGCACCGCGAGATCGCTGTCGCGCGCGAAGGGCCGCACCCCGGTGAGGGCCTCGTACAGCGAGACGCCCAGCGAGAAGATGTCGCTGCGCCGATCGATCGAATCGCCGCGCGCCTGCTCGGGCGACATGTACTGGTACTTGCCCTTGACCACGCCCGCGCCCGTCGAGGTGATGCGCGACTCGGCCTTGGCGATGCCGAAGTCGAGCACCTTCACCTGGCCGCCGTAGGTGATGAAGATGTTCGAGGGAGAGATGTCGCGGTGCACCAGGCGCATCGGCTCGCCCTTCGGGTCGACCGCCTCGTGCGCGAAGTGCAGGCCGATCGCCGCCTCGGTGAGAATGCGCAGCACGATGTTCACCGGCGCCTGCTCGCCGCGCCGCTTGGCCGTGCGCAGCACCGTGGCGAGGTCTTCCCCCGCCAGGTACTCCATGCAGATGAAGTAGCAGCCGTCGGCCATGCCGAGGTCGCTGATCTGCACGATGTTCGAGTGGGTGAGCGACGCCGCCAGCCGCGCCTCGTCGAGGAACATGCTGACGAAGTCGGACGCCGCCGAGAGGTGCGGCAGCATGCGCTTGATCACCACGTTCTTCTCGAAGCCCTCCACGCCCAGCTGCTTGGCGAGGAAGATCTCGGCCATCCCGCCCTCGGCGAGCTTCTTGATCAGGAAGTAGTTGCCGTAGGCCTTCACGGCCATCTCGCCGATGGCCAGGCGGGCTTCAGGGTTGCTGGGCCGCGGGTCGTTCCCGGTCACCGGCTCCTCACTGTACGCACGGTGTAGATCTCGGCGCCGCCGTGCAGCAGCCGGAAGACGATCCGTCCGCCCGCCGCCGGGCTCACCGTGGTGTCGAAGCGCGCCTGCGCGTCGAGCGGCACGCTCTTGCCGTTGATGAAGAGCTTGCTGCCCACCGGCGCCACGCCCGAGGCGTTGACCGACCTGCCGCCGGGGTCTCCGTTGCGCGGCGACTTGATCGAAAGCGCCGCGACCGCGTTGTCGAACACCAGGTGGAGCTTGTTCATGCGCCCGCCCTTGAGCTCGCCACCCTTCGCGTCGAGCGGCGTGACCGACCAGAGGTACTTGCCCTCGAGCAGCGTGTTCTCGGGCAGCGACACCGAGAGCTCGCTCACCGCGCGCTCGGCCACGGGCGTGCCCAGCTGGCCCTCGCGGTAGACCTTCACCGCGTACTTCGCGGCGGCGTCGTCCTTGCCCCAGCTGAAGGTGACGACGGGCGGCTTGTCCTTGTCCTGGAAGAAGATGGTGGTGGTCTCGGCGCCCTCGGGCACCACGTTCTTGAGGCGCGACAGGTCTTGCGAGCGGGGCTCGGGCGCGAACGAGGCGGCGCCCTTCGCGTGCTCCACGTCGCCCTTGAAGACCTTCCAGTACCAGGCGCCCTTCGGCGGCACGGGCACGGTGAGGAAGTTGTCGTGGACCACGCCGTCGCGAACGAGGTTGGTGAAGGAGGGATCAGTGGCGACCTGCACCCGCCACGTCTCGTTCTCGGCGCCCGCGTCGTCCCAGCTCAACGACACCTGCTTGAGTGACTGGTGGTACACGCGCAGCCCCGCGCGCGACGGCAGCACCACGCCCTCGCGGGTGGCGGCCTTCACCGCCGGCGCGCCGCCCTTGAGCGGAATGCGGGCCGACTGGCCGCCCTGCACCACGGTCGGGGCCTGCCCTTCCCGCTCGATGGTCACGTCACCGGCGAGCGCGTCGACGTCGAAGCCCGAGCCGGTGCGGCGCAGCGAATACTGCCCGCCCAGATCGCTGACCAGGGTGATGCCGCCCGCCACCGCCACGCGCGTCGACTGGCCCTTCGGCGCGGACACCTCGAGCTCGCCCTTCTTCACGTCGAGCGCGGTGGCTTCCCGGCCCGGGCCCCTGCGGCTCTCCACGATGCCCACCTCGGCGCCCTTGAGCAACGCCAACCGCGTGGACGAGCCCTCGGGCGCGAGGCTCAGCTTGCCTTCCTTGACCCGCACCACGTCGCCTGGCTTCAGCGCCGGCGGCTTCTTCGGGTTCATGGCCACGAAGGCCTTCGCGTTCTTCGCCTTGAGCTCACCCCTGCCCGTGGACGTGACGACCGTGAGCGCGATTTCCGGCAGCTCGCGCGCCGCGCCCAGCAGGCCCTTCTTCCCCGCCCCGACCTTCGTCACTTCGCCCGACTTCGAGACCAGCTCGATCTCCCCCAGCTTCACGTCGACGTCGGCCGACGACTCGTCGACCTTCATCGAGAGCTCGGCGGCGCCGATGCGCGTCAGGCCGAACGGGGTGGAGATGGTGAGCAGCACGTCACCCTCTTCATTGCCCGGCGTGGCCTTCACCCGCGTCAGCACCAGGCCTCGGGCCACGTTCAGCATCACCCCCGTGCCGTCGAGGTCGAGCTCGAAGCGGCCGTCGGCGCCCAGCTCGACCACGCGATCACCCGAGAAGCGGAGCTGGGCCGAGCCGTCTTCGCCGGTCTCGATCACGTCACCGGGGTAGAGGGGCTCGGCGGCGGCCGGGCGCTGCTGGCCCCCGCGCTCGAGCGTGACGGTGCCCTGCGGGGCCTCGAGCTGCCCCAGGCTCTTCTGCTTCGGCGCGACCGGCACCATCGCCCCGGCGTCGACCGCGGGGGCCACCGGCTTCGGTGGGTCTCCACCGCAGGCTGACAGCGCCAGCAGGGCACAGCCGAGCAGGGCTCTGCGGGCGGGGCTCACTTCGGTGCGAGATCCACGTTGAAGATGGCCTGGTCGCCGTCGCGCACCGTGACCGTCTTGGTCTGGGTGACGAACCCGGTGGCGGTGATGCGCACGGTGTACTTGCCGCCGGCGATCTGCACCGAGAAGGCCCCGCCCTCGTCGGCGGCGATGGTCTGCTTGAGCTCGCGGATCTCGAGCTGGGCCACCACGGGCTTGCCGCCCCGGGCGCTGCGCACCTGGCCACGGAGGGTCGCGGGCACGCGCTTCTTCTCGGGCACCAGGGTCACGGTGAGCTCGCTCACCCTGCCCGCGACGATCGACGCGGCCTCTTCGCCGGGGTTGAAGCCGGGCGCGGTCACCTTCACCGAGAGCGGGCCGGGGGCCAGGCCCTCGAGCGCGAGCGCGCCGGCCGGGCTGGTCGGCGTGGCCCTGCCGTCGAGCTCGATGGTCGCGGCTACCGGCGTGGCGCCCTCGAACGACACCACCTTGATCGACAGGCCACCGGACTTCGGCTTTTCCCTGCTGAGCAGCAGCTCGACCGAGCGCTCGTCGCCCACGCCCAGGCTCACGCGCGATTCCGCCGCCTCGTAACCGGCGAGGGACGCCGCGGCGATCAGCTCGCCCGGCTCCAGCTCGGCGATCGCCGTACCGTCGGGGCCGGTCACCAGGTCGCGCCGCGAGGGGCCACCGCTCACCGCCACCGCCACGCCTGCCAGCGGGCCCTGCTCACCGCGCACGAGGATCTTGAGCGAGCCGGTGCGGGCTTCCTCTTCCAGCTTCGGGTCCTTCCACTGCAGGTCGAGGGCGAGACCGGCCCGCACCACGCTCTGGGAGGTGGTCAGCGGCGTCGAGGCGTCGGTGGTGGTCATCGAGTCGCTGTGCCACAGCGCCTCTGCCAGCACGCCCCACTTGAGGGGCCCGGTGCGGAAGAGCTGCACCCGCAGCCCGCCGCCCACCCCCAGGCCCCGGGAGCTGACGGTTCGGCCGAGGTTGGCGAGGCCCAGGGGGTACTCGAAGCGCCCCTCGAGGGTGACCGGGCCGAGATCGACCAGCCCGCGGGCCGCCAGCAACACCCCGTGCCGCTGCACGGTGGAAAAAGCCGGGGTGTCGACGGTGCCGAACACGGGCAGCTGCTGGAGGGTGTACGAGGCGGCGGCCTCCAGGCGCACCGGCCCCAGGCGCACCCGGCCGGTGGGCCCGACGTTCACCCGCATCAGCGACCCCGAGGTGACGTTGGTGCCGTTGTCGAGCAGGCTGAAGGCCTCGCGCTGCAGGCCCGCGGTGAGGCCGAGGTGATCGCCCAGGAGCAGCCAGACCCACCCGGTGAAGGCCAGATCGTTGGGGCTGAAGCCCGAATAGCTCAGGCCCGGGCCCGAGTCGGTCTCGGCCCCGCTGCGGAAGGCGAGCCCGTAGTGGAGCCGGACCTGCGCCTTGTCGTCTGACCAGCCGGGCTTGCGCACGCTGCTGGCCACCGTGGTCTGCGCCCTGGCGGAGAAAGGGAAGGTCAGAACCACTGCGCACGCAGCAACCCTGGCGACATTCCCGAGCACGAGCCCGAGCCTAGCCCTGATGCCTCTGTCCACAGAAGAAATGACCGGTCGGTGCCACCTGCTCACACCAGGTGGCGTGAACGCCAGCCCCCCGACACCACGGTGTTTTCTGGTCTCGAAAGCGTGCACAACCGTGTACCGTCTGCTAGGACCCCGCAACCGTTTGACAGGAGCGCCTCCACCTCATGGCCACGCAGCTGGTGATGTACGAAGAGGAGTTCCACCGGATTAACGCGGTGTGCGACCGACTCACGAAGGACGCAAACGCGAAGGTGGTCTTCCTCGTCGATAAAAACGGTCAGCTCATCTCTGCGGCTGGCCAGACGCACAACATCGACACGACGTCGTTGGCCTCCCTTACTGCCGGCAACGTGGCGGCGATGGGCGGGCTGGCGAAGTTGATCGGCGAGAACGAGTTCCCCAACCAGTTCCACGAAGGAGCCAGAGACTCGCTCTACATGACCCTGGTGGGCGGGCGGGTCGTGCTCGTGGTGATCTTCGACAACCGCACGTCGTTGGGCCTGGTGCGCTTGCGCATCAAGAAGGCCTCGGACGAGCTGGAGAAGGTCTTCGCCGCTCTTGCAGCACGTGCCGCGGTCCCGGGAGCCGGCTCGCCGTTCGCCGAGATCTCCGACGCCGACATCGATAACCTCTTCAGCGAGTAAGGCAGCGCGCGACCATGTCCTTCATCAACTACTCAAGCCGCGAGATCAACTGCAAGATCGTCTACTACGGTCCCGGTCTGTGCGGGAAGACGACGAACCTGCAGTACATCTACAACAAGACCAACCCCGAGACGAAGGGCAAGCTGATCTCGCTCTCCACCGAGACCGATCGCACGCTCTTCTTCGACTTCCTCCCGCTCTCGCTCGGTGAGATCCGCGGCTTCAAGACGCGCTTCCACCTCTACACCGTGCCCGGCCAGGTCTTCTACGACGCCAGCCGCAAGCTGATCCTCAAGGGGGTCGACGGGGTCGTCTTCGTCGCCGACAGCCAGGTCGAGCGCATGGAAGCGAACATCGAGTCGCTCGACAACCTGCGCATCAACCTGAAGGAACAGGGCTACGACCTCGACAAGGTCCCCTTCGTGATGCAGTACAACAAGCGCGACCTGCCCAACGCCGTGCCGGTGGAAGAGCTGCGCAAGGTGCTCAACCCGCGCAACGTCACCGAGCGGCAGGCCGTCGCGCCCACCGGCGTGGGCGTGTTCGACACCCTCAAAGACGTCGCCAAGCTGGTGCTGACTGAGCTCAAGAAGGGCGGTCAGTGAGATGAACCGGTGGGGGGTGGTGGTGTTGTTGATCAGCGCGGCCGCGGCACGGGCCCAGGACGGCGGCACTCCGGCGCCGGCGCCGGTGGCGAGCGAGCCGAACGCGCTCACGGCCGACGAGGCCTTCACCACCCGGGTCAAGACGCTCGAGGAGCAGGTCGTCGACCTGAAGGAAAAGATCTTCCGCACCAAGGCCCGCCTGCTGCTGCTGCAGGAGACCGTGCTCGGCGGCGATCTTTCCAGCGGCGCGCGCGCCGTCATCTTCCACCGCAACGAGATGGGCTCGCAGTTCATCCTCGAGTCGGTGGCCTACGCGCTCGACGGCGCGCCGATCTTCACCAAGGTCGACGCGGCCGGCGATCTCGACAAGCGCGAGGAATTCGAGATCTTCAACGGCCGCATCGTGCCGGGCAATCACCAGATCGCCGTTCGCATGGTCTACCGTGGCCACGGGTACGGCATCTTCAGTTACCTCGAGGGGTACAAGTTCAAGCTGCAGTCGAACCAGACGTTCAATGCTGAGGCCGGCAAGGCGACGACGGTGAAGGTGGTGGGTTTCGAAAAGGGCGGGATCACGTCAGACATCAAGGACAAGCCCGCCATCCGCTACGACATCTCGTCGACGAAGGACCAGGCCACCAAACAGGGCGGAGACCCGGCCGGCACTCCCCCCGCGACCGAGACCAAGTGACGAAGTCGTCATGATCCGCCGAACGAACGCCACCGTGTTGTGCGTGGTGCTGTGTGCTGCGGGGGCAGCGCAGGCCCAGCGGGGAAAGGTGTCTTCGGCGGAGCTCCAGGCGCAGGTCGAAGAGGTCGCCCGCAGCGTCGAGGTGGCCCGCAACAACATCGAGCTGGTCGAGAAGCAGTACACGCTGCGCGAAGAGACGTCAGACGAGGCGGCCCGGCTGCAGCGCTTCTCCGACGGCGAGATCCAGTACCTGCTCAACGACTACGCCACGGCCTCGGTGCTCTTCTACGACCTGGTCGCCAACAAGGACTTCCAGAAGAGCCCCCGCTACCCCGACGCGCTCTTCTACCTGGCCGACTCGCTGTACGCGCAGAAGAACTACCTGGGGTCGCGGCTCTACCTGCGCCAGCTGCTGGCGCTGCGAAAGAGCCACTACAAGGAAGCGCTCGCGCGCTACCTCGAGATCGCCGGCCGCCTCAACGAGTTCACCGGCATCGACGAGTACATCAACCAGGCGCGCGGCCTGTCGGGCGGCGCCCTGCCCCCTGAGCTCACCTACGTCTACGCGAAGTGGATGTTCCGCCGGCAGGACCTGCCCGTCGAAGAGCGCATCGCGCGCAGCCGCGCCATCTTCCAGACCCTGGCGGGCGACCAGACCGGCCCCTTTCACGTGCAGTCGTCCTATTTCATCGGGGTCGGCTACGTGCGCCTCAAGCAGTGGGACCAGGCGCTGGCGCAGTTCCTGAGCGTGACCCAGGCCGAGGCCCGCGACGACAAGGAACGGGCGGTCAAGGAGCTCGCCGACCTGTCCATGGGCCGGGTGTACTTCGAGGTGGGCAAGTACGACGACGCCATCGATCGCTACGCGCGCATCGGCCAGCAGTCAGACAGCTTCCCCGACTCGCTCTACGAGATCGCCTGGAGCTACGTGCGCAAGGGCGAGCTCGAGCGCGCCAAGAACGCCACCGAGGTGCTGCTGCTGGTCGCCGAAGACTCGGTGCTCGCGCCCGAGGCGAAGATCCTCCAGGGCACCCTGCTGCAGAAGCTGCAGAAGTACGACGACGCCATCGACACCTACAACCAGGTGATCAACACCTACTCGCCCGTGCGCGACGAGATCGATGCGCTGCTGACCGTCAACAAAGATCCCGTGCAGTACTTCGACGAGCTGCTGGCCCGCAACGAGAAGACCCTCGACGTCACCCGCCTGCTCCCGCCCGTGGCCCTCAAGTGGGCGAGCACCCGGCAGGAAGTGGCCGAGGCCGTCGAGATCACCTCGGCGCTCGACGCCAGCCGCAAGGGCATCGAAGAATCGGGCGCCATCGCCGACCGCATCTTGCGCTCGCTGGACGAGCGGGGCGTCGAGAGCTTCCCGGTGCTGCAGGAAGGCTACACCCGCGCCGACGCCGTCGACACCGCGCTCACCCGCGCCGAGGCCAGCCTCACCCGCATCGAGGAGTTCCTCGTCGACGACCTGATGAACGAGGAACAGCGGCGCCAGCTGGGCGAGCTCAAGCAGAAGCAGATCGAGCTCAAGAAGCGCATCGAGACCCTCCCCACCACCAGCGAGCAGGTGCGCGCCCGCAAGGACCGCATTCAGGCGGCGATCGACGCGCTCGACAAGACCGCCTTCCAGCTGGGCATCGACATCCAGGCGCAGCAGGCGCAGCTGACCGCCATCCGCAAGTACGTCGACGACACCAAGGTCCAGCGCAAGGACAAGGTCGAAGACGAGAAGGCCTTCCTCGAGAAGGTGACGCTCGAGCAGCGCGCCCTCGACGGCATGCAGACCCAGCTCGACGAGCTCCGCTCGCAGCTGCTGTCCGAGCGGAACAACGCGGACAAGGCGGTCGGCGGCGAGGGCCTGCTCAAGCAGGAATACGCGCAGCTGCTCGAGCAGGAACGCATTCTGCTCGCCCAGGCCCGCCAGGGCCTCTCGGCCGACGGGCAGAAGGTGCTGCTGCGTGCCGACGTGGTGCGTGCCGACACCAACGCGGTGCGCGAGCGCGTGGTGCGCAGCAAGGGCATCGTGCGAGAGCGCGTGGCCCAGAAGGCCCAGAAGCTGCGCGAGCAGGTGTTGCTCGAGCAGCACCTCATCGAGGGCTACCGCACCGAGACCGCGGCGGTGACCGGCGAGACCCGCAACCTGGTGGGCCGCATCGCCTTCGACAGCTTCAAGCGGGTGCGCCAGAGCTTCTACGATCTCGTGCTCAAGGCCGACGTCGGCGTGGTCGACGTGTCCTTCCAGCGCAAGCAGGACAAGACCAGCTCGATCCAGAAGCTCGCTTCCCAGAAGGACCGGGAACTGAAACAGCTGGATGACGAGTTCAAGGAAGTGCTCAAGGACGTCGACTGACCATGCGCACGGGACTCCTCCTCAGCTTGCTGTTCGTCGCTCCGGCCTTCGCGCAGGGCAAAGCCGCGAAGAAGCCCGTGGCCGATGCGGGCATCGCCGTGCCCGATGCCGGCTTCCCGGGCATGCCCCAGGTCTCGGCCGGCGGCGAGACGACGGGCAAGAACGACGTCGCCCCTGCCCCCAAGCCGAAGTCGCGCTTCTTCGAGGGCATGGGCTCGACGCCCGAGCAGAAGGCCCAGCTCGAAGAGCTGACCCGCGCCCTCGAGCTGTACGACGCCGAGTCGCGCGAGTTCAAGCGCGAGGTGCAGCTGCTGGTCGAGAAGAAGTACGAGGAGAAGCGGAACACCCTGGCCAACAGCTACGAGAAGGCCATCCGCGATCTCGAGGTGCTCGAGCGCCGCGAGCGCCTCGACGCCATCGCCGCCTTCGAGGAGTTCCTCACCCGCTACCCCAACGACCCCCGCTACACGCCCGACGTGATGTTCCGCCTGGCCGAGCTCTATTACGAGCGCAGCAGCGACGATCAGTCGATCGCCATGCGCGACTACGAAGAGGCGCTCAAGAAGCTCGACCCCGAGAAGAACATCACCCCGCCGCCCGAGCCGAAGATCGACTTCAGCAAGTCGATCGCGCTCTACACCCGGCTGCTCACCGACTTCCCCACCTACAAGCTCAACGACGCGAGCTGGTACCTGCTGGGCTACTGCCAGGAAAAGCAGGAAGACTTCGAGAAGGCCCGCGGCTCGTACGAGCAGCTGATCGCCCGCTACCCGAAGTCGCGCTTCACCACCGAGGCGTGGGTGCGCATCGGCGAGTACTACTTCGACGCGTACGACGTGCCCGACGCGCTCACCCGCGCGGCCGAGGCCTACGAGCACGCCGTCGCCGACGCCAAGCACCCGCTCTACGACAAGGCCCTCTACAAGCTGGGCTGGGTCTATTACCGCATGGACCGCTTCGACGACGCCGTCGGCCGGTTCCTGCTGCTGGTCGACTTCTACGAGGCCGACGCCAAGAAGAAGGGCGAAGAAGAGGTCGGCGGCGATCTGCGCAACGAGGCGCTGCAGTACACCGCCATCAGCTTCGTCGACGAGAAGTGGGGCTCGCTGGCCAAGGCCCAGGAGACGTTCGCGAAGCTGGGCGGGCGGCGCTACGAGGGCGAGGTCTACCGGCGCATGGCCGACGTGTACTTCGATCAGACCAAGCACCCCGAGGCGATCGAGGCCTACCGGCTGGTGCTGCAGAAGGACCCGCTCACCAAGGACGCCCCGAAGATCCAGCAGCGCATCGTGCAGGCCTACGAGCGCGATCGCCGCCTCGAGGAAGCGTTCGCCGAGTCGTCCAAGCTGGCCAACATGTTCGTGGCCGGCACGCCGTGGCACGAGAAGTGGAAACGTGATCCCGAGGTGGTGCAGGCCGCCGGCGAGCTGGCCGAGAAGAGCCTGTACTCGACGGCGATCTACCACCACCAGCAGGCCCTCGTTTACAAGCAGGAGGGCAAGTTCGACCTCGCCAAGTCGGCCTTCGAGACCGCGGCCAAGGCGTACGACGGCTACCTGCAGCGCTTCCCCCGCTCGAAGAACGCCTACGAGATGGAGTTCTACCTGGCGGACTGCCTCTACAACTCGTTCCAGTTCGCGGCCGCCGCCAAGCGCTACGCCAACGTGCGCGACTCGAGCCAGGACGTGAAGTACCAGCTCGACTCCGCCTATTCCGCGGTGCTCAGCAACCAGAAGCAGCTCGACCTCGAGGTGAAGAGCGGCGCGGCGAAGCAGTACCCGGTGCTCAAGTCGACCGATCGGGCCGAGGGCGACAAGGTGGTGGCCATCGAGCTCAGCCCGCTCGAGAAGTCCCTCGTCGATGCGTCCGACAAGTACCTGCTGCGCGCCAAGCCCGGCGACGAGAAGTCACCGGCCATCGCCTACCGGGCGGCCGAGCTCTTCTACACGCACAACCAGCTCGAGGAGGCGCGCAAGCGCTTCGAGAGCATCATCACCCTGTACCCGAAGGCCGAGGTGGCCAAGTTCGCCACCAACCTGATCATCGAGAGCCACCTCATCGACAAGTGCTGGCAGTGCGTCGAGGACGTCTCGAAGCGCCTGCGCGAGAACAAGGACGTCATCGATCCCAAGTCGGATCTCTACAAGGAGCTCACCAAGTTCGAGCTCGGCGGCAAGTTCAAGCGCGCCGAAGAGCTGATGGCCAAGGGCCAGTTCGACGACGCCGCCAAGAAGTACATCGAGCTCGTCGCCGCCGAGCCGAAGCACGAGTTCGCCGACAAGGCGCTGAACAACGCGGCCGTCTGTTACGAGAGCGTGCAGCGCTTCGACTCCGCGCAGAAGCTCTACGAGCGGGTGTTCAGCGAGTACCCGAACTCGAAGCTGGCCGACGCCGCCCTGTTCCGGGTCGCGCTCAACGCCGAGAAGTCCTACGACTTCGACAAGGCCATCGAGAAGTACCAGAAGCTGGTGAAGGACTACCCCGCCTCGAAGGACCGCGAGAACGCGCTCGCCAACACCGCCCGCATGTTGGAAGCGCTCCAGCGCTACAACGAAGCGGCCGCGGCCTACCTGCGCTACGCCGACATCTACCCCAAGAGCGAAGACGCCCCGAAGAACCAGTTCCGCGCCGCGCTCATCTACGCCAAGCAGGGAGATGGCACCAAGGAGATCGCCGCGCTCAGTGAGTTCGTGCAGAAGTTCTCGAGCAATGCCGCGCAGGTCGAGCTGGTGATCGACGCGAAGAAGCGCATCGGCGACGCCTTCAAGAAGCAGAAGAACGACACCGCCGCGAAGAAGGCCTACGCCGGCGCGGCCGACGAGTTCGATCGCCGCAACCTGAAGACCGAGACGTCTCCCGTCGCCGCGGAAGCCGCGGCGTATTCCCGCTTCGAGCTGGCCGAGTACGTCTTCGCCGAGTTCGACAAGATCAAGATCGGCGGCGCGGGCAAGGCCCTCGAGAAGAGCTTCCTGGCGAAGAAGGCGGGGGTGAAGAAGGTCGCCGAGGCCTACGACCAGGTGATGAAGTACAAGCGCGTGGAGTGGACGCTGGCGGCCTTCTACCGCAAGGGGCACACCCTCGAGCGCTTCGCCCAGACCATCCTCGAGACGCCGGTGCCCCCCGAGGTCAAGCGCGCGGGCGAGGAAGCCGTCGTCATCTACCAGGACGGGCTGTCGACGCAGACCGTCGCCCTCGAGGACAAGGCCGTCGAGGTCTATTCGGCCGCCTGGGCCGAGGCGAAGAAGTACCGGGTGAGCAACGAGTGGACGAAGAAGACCCTCGAGTCGCTCAACCGCTTCCGCCCCAAGGAATACCCGATGCTCAAGGAGCCCAAGTCGCTGGTCTCCCAGGAGCTCGTCTACCCCGACGGCGTGGTCGGCAGTGTGACCGGCAACGAGCCCGCCATCGCGGCACCGCAGAAGCTCGGCGAGGGTGACAAGTGACGCGCGCGACAGTGCTCCTCGGTCTGTTTCTCGCGGCGTGCGCCACCACGCCCGAGGTGAAGAAGGACGAGGCCCCGGCGGCAGAGACGCCCGAGGTCCCCTACGCGCCGAAGACGGTGAGCGCTCCGGCGCCTGCCCCTGCGGCGGCCAACCCCGAGGTCGTGCCCGCCACCGGTGGCAAGGTGCCGGAGGCCGAGCCTCCGCCCGCCGCGCCCGCGTTCGACTCCTCGACCCAGGCCCGCTTCAAGGAAGGCGTCGCCGCGCTGGCGAAGGGCAGCAACGACCAGGCCGAGGCCGCCTTCAAGGACGTGCTCTCGCGCAACGACAGGGCCGCCTACGCGTGGACCAACCTCGGGGTGATCGAAGAGCGCCGGGGCGACTTCAGCGGCGCCGAGCGCAACTACCGCAAGGCCCTCGACATCGACCCCGGCCAGGACACCGCGTGGGACTACCTCGCCCGCCTGCAGTGCCGGCAGCGCAAGTGCCCGCAGATGGACTCCGAGCTGCGCGCGGCGATCGCGAAGAACCCTGCCGCCATCGGCCCCCGCAACGCCCTCGTCTACACCCTGCTCGCGCAGGGCAAGCTCGAGCCCGCAGCGTCCGAAGCGAAGAAGGTGCTCAAGGCCGACGAGCGCAACGTGCGCGCCATGCAGCTGTTGGCGCAGGTCTACTTCAAGGAATCGAAGACCGAGCTGGCGCGCCTCGTGCTCGAGAACGCGCGCACCATCGACGCCAACGACGCGGCCACGCACAACGCGCTGGGCCTGGTGCTGCTGCAGCTCAAGCAGCGGCCCCAGGCGCTCGAGTCGTTCCGCCAGGCGACGCTGCTCAAGCCCGACTTCGCCGAGGCGCGGAACAACTTCGGCGCCCTGCTCAACGACGCCAGCGACTTCGAGGCCGCCGCGAAGGAACTGGAGGCCGCCGTCGCCGCCGCCCCCGAGTTCACCGTGGCGCACCTGAACCTGGGCAACGCCTACCGCGGCCTGCAGCAGGCGCCGAAGGCGATCGCCGAGTACCAGCTGGTGCAGAAGGCCCGCCCCGACCTGTCCGAGGTGAGCTTCAACCTCGGCGTCACCTACCTCGACATGGAGATCGCCGGCGTCGACACCATCGAGCGCTTCAAGACCGCCATCACCTACTTCAATCAGTACAAGGAGAGGGGCGGCAAGGACGACCGCGTCGAGCAGTACGTGAAGGACGCGAACAAGGGCATCGAGAAGGAAGAGCGGCGCAAGGAGCGCGAAAAGAAGGACCAGCTCAAGAAGATCGAGAACGCCAGGAAGGCCGAAGAAGAGGCCAAGAAGAAGGCCGCCGAAGAAGCCCAGGCGAAGATCGACGCCGAGAAGCAGGCCGCCGCCGACGCCGAGGCGAAGTCGAAGGCCGACGCAGAGGCCGCGGCGAAGAAGGCCAAGGCAGACGCCATCGCCGCCGAGAAGCAGGCGAAGCTCGACGCCGCCGCCAAGGCCAAGGCCGACGCCGAGGCCGCCCGCCTGGCCAAGCTGGGCGACGCCGCGCGCAAGAAGGAAGAGGCCGCCGCCGCGAAGAAGGCCGCCGCCGAAGCTGCGAAGCAGAAGAAGCTCGACGAGGCCGCCGCGAAGAAGGCCGCCGCCGAGGCCGCGAAGCAGAAGAAGCTCGATGACGCGGCGGCGAAGAAGGCCGCGGCGGAGGCAGCGAAGAAGCCCGCCTCCAAGCTGGGTGACGACGATCCCGCTCCGGCTCCGGCCCCTGCCCCAAAACCCCCGCCTGCGGGTAAGCTCTCGGACGACGACAAATGAGATACCTGATCCTCTCCATCGCCCTCTTCGGCTCGCTCGCTTCCGCCCAGGAAGCCGCGAAGAAGAAGAAGGTCATCCGCCTCGACGCGATCACGGTCGAAGGGCGAATTCAGAAGCCGCAGGCCTTCTACATTCTCCAGCGCAGCACGCTGAACTTCGACGAGCTGAACCGCGCCGAGACCTTCGTGCCCAAGGTGGAGAAGAGCGTCGAGAAGGACGCATTCTGAACGCTCGCGAATCTTGAGTACCCGCCCACTGAAGGCTAAGTGTTGAGAGTCCCTCCGCTTTCGCGAGGGGCGGCGGTTTTACGGAACCCGGTCCGTCGTTGGCTGTCTAAGGGAAGGTCATGGCTCAACCGCAGGCCGGTCTGAAGCTTCTTCGCGTCGCGCTCATCCAGGGCAGCAAGATCACCGAAGACCGCACGCTCAAGCGTCGCGGCCCGGTGTCTGTGGGCCAGAACGCGACCAACACCATCGTCGTCCCCGTCTCGAACCTCCCGCCTTCGTTCACCCTCTTCGAGGCGGTCAACGAGCAGTACTCGCTCGTCTTCACCGCGGCGATGGACGGGAAGATCTCCGTCAACGGCCAGGAAATCACCCTCCAGGACGCGATCTCCCGCGGGCTCGCCAAGCAGCGCCGCGACGCGTACGTGCTCCCGCTCACCGACGCCTCCAAGGGCCGGGTGTCGCTGGGTGAAGTCTCGCTGCTCTTCCAGTTCGTCGCGCCGCCGCCCGAGCCTCCGAAGGTCGAGCTGCCCCTCGAGGTGAAGGGCGGCATCCTCAAGCAGATCGACCAGTTCTTCTTCATGATCCTGGCCGCGTCGCTGGTGGTGCACTTCTCGGGCGCCACCTTCATCGCCTGCCAGCCGAAGGTCGAAGAGCGCGAGCTCACCCTCGACGAGCTCCCCGATCGCTTCGTCAAGGCGATGATGCCCGTCGAGATCAAGCCGCCCCCGCCCACCGAGATGGCGGACAGCGGCAAGAAGGACGAGCCCAAGGAAGACAAGAAGGACGTCGCCGACAAGCCCGCCGACAAGCCCGCCACCAGCAACGCCGACAAGAAGGCCGCGCTGCAGGCGAAGGTCGCGCGCTCAGGTCTGCTCAAGGTGATCGGCTCGTCGGGTGGTGGTGGCGCCTTCGAAGACGTGCTCGGAAGCTCGAGCGGCGTCGGCGACGTGGCCAGCGCGCTGTCGGGTGCCTCGGGCGTCGGCGTGGCGACGGCTGACTCGCTGGCGGCCGGTGGCCCCAAGGGTGGCACGGCAGGCTCGGCGGCGGGCATCGGTGATCTCGGAACCTCAGGCGGCGGCAACGTCGGCCTCGGCGAGAAGACCCAGGCCACCGTGCGCGGCGGCGTGTCGATGCAGGCCCCCGAGGTCGACTCGAGCGACGTCGATCGCGAGAAGCTCGCGGCCTACGTGCGCAGCCGCAAGGGCGCCATTCAGCAGTGCTACGAGAAGGAGCTCAAGCGCAACCCGAGCCTCAAGGGAAAGGTGGTGGTGCGCTTCAACATCACCCCCGCGGGCCGCACGAGCGAGATCGACATCGAAGAGAACACCCTGGGCAACGAGGCCGTCGCCAGCTGCATCAAGACGACGATCCGCGGCTGGGTCTTCCCCTTCAAGCCGCCGTCCGACGTGCCGGTCGCGTACCCGTTCGTCTTCGCCCCCGCGTCCTGATCCTGAACTCGCGCTGAAGTGGGCGCGTGGCACAATGGGCGCCTGCCCATGGATCGCGTCGCCCTCCTCTCAGGCTCTCCGCTGTTCGAGATGCTCTCCAACCAGGAGCTGGACGCGGTCTGCGCGCTGCTGGTGCCGAGGAACTTCGCGGCCGGCGGGGTGATCTTCGCCGAGGGCGCGCTGGGCGACGGGCTGTACCTGATCGCGTCCGGCGAGGTGGAGGTCTTCCAGGCCGCCCACACCCAGCCCATCGCCACGCTCATGGTCGGAGAGTGCTTTGGCGAGATGGCGCTGGTCGACAAGGAGTACCGCTCGGCCACGGTGAAGGCCCGCACGGACGTTCAGCTCCTGCACCTGTCCCCCGAGGGCCTGGCCGAGTTCCGAAAGGCGCAGAAAGACGGGTTCGCCTTCCTGGTGATGAACATCGCCCGGATGCTCTCGGTGCGGCTGCGGGAGGCGAACCTGAGGTTGTCGCAGGCATGAATCCGAAGATGGTGAGGGGGCACTCACCGAAGACGGCATTTGCATCAGTACTCTCGTTGACTTACATGCTCTCGGACCGTACCTTTCGAAGTCTTCTTGCGCGGTTGGGGGCCCCTTTGATTCGTCGAGCTTTCTTCGCTGTTCTGGTGGTCGCCGCGACGCTGTCGCTGGCGCAGGCCCCGACGGCTCCAGAAGCAACGGACGCCTCGAAGATTCCCGATCCCGAGAAGGTGAAGACGAGCGCCGAGTCGGTGGGCCGCATGCGCGGCGCGCTGAAGGACGTGCTGCAGAAGCTCGAAGAAGCACGCAACACCAAGGACGTGGTGAAGCTGAACTGCGTGAACGAGAAGCTCACCCAGATCAAAGGCCTGCTGCGCATCTCCGAGCAGTCCGACGTCCAGTTGCAGGAAGCCGTGGCGCGGAAGGAAACCGCCACTGCCGAACACGAATTCACGAAGGTGACGATCGCACGCTCGAAGGTCGAGCAGCTCCGGGCCGAAGCGGAGCAGTGCATCGGGCAGCTGGCATTCCGGACCGACGAGAACCTCTCAGTCGAGGTCGAAGTCCCGGACTACCTGCCGCCCGGAGATCCGAGCCAGATGCCTCCGCCCATCTCCATCGATTCGAGGCCGCCACCGGCCAGTCCGACGATGTGATGGCGTCCCTGCATTGAAAAGGATTGGCCGATCCACTCCGTGTGGTAAGGCCGGGTGACCGCGATGAACTGGTTGAGGGGAACAGGGTTTCGCGCGCTCACGGCGCTGCTGCTGGGCGTGCTGATCGGCACGCCGGCCTGGGCACAGGTTGCCAAGGCACCAGGCTTCAAGGTCGGCGAGGGCCGCGCCCACCCCTTCTTCGAGCTCGACGCCCGCTTCGATTCGCTGGCGGGCCGCTTCACCAGCGGGGCCGCTGCCTCGCCCGAGCTGATCTTTCATTTCCGCGGCGGGCTCAAGTTCGACCTCGACACCCCGGCCACCTTCGTCAACTTCAACGGGGCCGCCGAATACCTCTGGTTCACCGGGCTCATCTCACCCGGTTCGACCACGCTCTCTGCCGATGGGCGCGGCTTCCGCGCCAACGTCGCCCTCGACACCAAGTTCAACCGCGACGGAGTGGCCGAGGTTGATATCGGGGACAACCTGGTTCGAAGCGATCGAACCCAGAACCCGGCCTTCGCGGTCGGTGTGATCTCCCTCTTCAACAACCTGTACCTGGCCGTTCCCATTCACCCCGGAGGGCGGGCCCTCGAGGTGACCCCCAAGGTGGCCTGGTCGGTCGAGCTCTTCGACTCGATGCTGCTGGGAACGACTCCCGGGTGTGTTCCGCCGCCCTGGAGCCCCGACGCGTGCAACACGGCGTCCGTACCGCTCTCGAACTACCACAACCTCAACTTCGGCCTGAACGGGCGGTGGAAGTTCCTGCCCAAGACCGCGCTGATCGTCGACGTCAACGCCGACTACCGCACGTACATGAATCCCGGCGCGTCGGGTAACGGCGACAAGCTGCTCTTCCGTGCGCAGGCCGGCCTGGCGGGCCTCATCTCGCCGCGCATCGCCGTGACGCTCCTCGCCGGCTACGGCGGCGAGTTCCTCAACAGCTCCATTCACACGGTGATCGGCACCGCCGAGTTCTCGTACACCGTGACCGAGCAGTCGCGCATTGCCATCGGCTACTCGCGCAACACCATGGCGGTCCCTCGCGTCGGCACCGCCATGGACGACCGGGGCTACCTGCGAGGCGGCCTGGGCCTGCTGCAGGGCCGGCTGCTGCTCAACGCCCAGTTCTCTGCGGACTACTTCAGCTTCCTGGGCACGCCCACCAGCATGACCGCGCCCGTGCCGGCCAACGTGGGCAACGACTTCCTGCTCAGCTTTTCCGTGGGGCCGACCTTCACGGTCACCTCCTGGTTCGACGTGGGGGCGAGCTACACGCTCTCCTACCGGTTGACGGTGGCCTTCGTGCGGCACGAGGCGATGCTCCGCCTCGGCATTCACTACTGAAACGCATGCGAGCGCTTCCCTCGACGCCGCTCGGGACAGGCGCGGTGCTGGTGATCGCGGCAGGGCTCGTCACGGGCTTCGCGGCGTGCCGGTACCCGTCGAACCTGGGCGACCTCAAGCCCAACCTCCTGATGGCCGACGCGGGCGCCAGCAACACGCTCGCGGCGAACGATCTGGTCGAGGTGCGGGTGTACCAGGAGCCTGATCTGAGCGGCGTGTACCGCGTCGATCCCGACGGGCACATCGACTTTCCCCTCTGCGGCAGGGTGAAGGTGGGCGGCGTCACGGCCAGCGGCGCGGCCGACGCGATCACCACCTGCCTCAAGAACGGCTTCGTGCGGCGGCCCCAGGTCTCGGCGCTGGTGAAGGAGTTCAACTCGAAGAAGGTGTTCGTCTTCGGCGAGGTGAGCAAGCCCGGCTCGTTCTCCTACGAGGAGGGCATGACCATCATCCACGCCATCTCGCAGGCGGGGGGGCTCACCCGCTCGGCCTCGAAGAACAGCGTGAACGTGACGCGGGTGGTGGACGGGAAGGAAGTGAAGTTTCCCGTGAAGGTCGAGGACATCGTCATCGGCCGCGAGAAGAACTTTCAGCTCGTGCCGGGCGACATCATCTTCGTGCCCGAGAGCTTCATCTAGCAGCGGCTGAGAACGGCTTCGGCTGCCAGCCGATTCCCCGAACGAACTCCGCGCAGACCTCTGTCAGCTCGGCGGCGAGGCCCGGCGCGGCGGCGAGCACGTCACCGAAGCGCGGCTCGTACGGCGCCCCGTCGATGCGGCACATGGTGCCTCCCGCCTCGCGCAGCAGCAGCGAGCCGGCGGCGGTGTCCCACGGCTTGAGCCCGAACTCGAAGAAGCCATCGAAACGGCCCGCGGCCACGTAGGCGTGGTCGAGCGCGGCGCTGCCCATGCGCCGCATGCCCTCGGCCCGTCGCACCAGCCTCGAGAAGAGGCCCAGCGGGGCGTCTGCGCTGGTCTGCATGTCGTAGGGGAACCCGGTGCAGAGAATGGCCCGATCGAGGCTGGTGACGGCGCTTGCGCGCAGGGGGCGCCCGTTGAGCGTGGCCCCACTGCCGGCGGCGGCGCTGAAGAGCTCGTTGCGCAGGGGGTCGTAGGTGACCGCGACGAGCATGCCCTCGGGGCCCTGCAGGGCGAGGGTGACGCAGAAGTGGGGCACGGCGTGGGCGTAGTTGGTGGTGCCGTCGAGGGGGTCGACGATCCACGTGTACTCGCCCTGCCCCACCGCGCCCCGCTCCTCGGCGAGCACGGCGTGGTGAGGGACCTCGCGGGCGAGCGTCTCGAGGATCAGCGCCTCGCTGGCCTTGTCGGCGTCGGTGACGAGGTCTGCGCGGTTCTGCCCCTTGAACTCGATGGTGCGGGTGTCGTTGAAACGTTCGCGCAAGACCACGCCGGCGGCGCGGGCGATGCGCTCGGCGAGGGGGAGGAACTCCCTCACGGAGCGTCGCCGCCAGCAGCGGAACGCTGCGCGAGACATGAGCGAAGCCGGCAGCAGCGGAACGCTGCGCGAGACAGACGGAAGCGAAGCGGACGTCTGGCCGAGGCGGCGCGACCCAGAGAGACGGGAGCGCAGCGGACGTCTGGCCGAGGCAGAGCGACCCGGATCACGGAGCGTCGCCGCCAGCGGGCTCGGCGAGCAGGGTCTCGATCTCGGCCAGCCAGGTGGCCAGCTGCCCCTCATCGAAGCCCTCGTGCACGAAGCGAACGAGGCCCTTCCGGTCGATGAGGAACGCGGTGGGCATCAGCTTCACCTTGAGGGTCTTCTCGGCGAGCCGTGCTTCGGGGTCGACGAGCACCGGGAGCGTGACCTTCGCCTCGGCGAGGAACGGCGCGATCAGCCGGGGATCGGCGTCGACGTTGATGGTGAACACCTCGAGGCCGCGCGGGGCGAACTCGGTGGCGATGTCCTGGTAGAGCGGCAGCGCGTCGCGGCAGGGCTCGCACCAGGTGGCCCAGACGTCGAGCAGCACCACCTGGCCGCGATGGTCCGACAGCTTCCACGCTTCGCCGCCCGGATACCGGGGCATGGCGAGCTCGAGGCTCCTGGTGGACGAGGTGAGGCGGTCCGAAGGCGTGCTGTCGACCAGCTCCGGCCCGGCCGGCTTGAACGTGCAACCCGAGAGCACCAGCACGGCCACCGCGCCAGAGAGCCTCATCGCGCCCCCAGCCGCGCCAGCAGCGAATCGATGAAGCCGCCGAAGCTGCCGTTCGACATCACCAGCAGCACGTCACCTTCGCGCGCGTCGCGCACCACCTCGTCGAGGAGCGCGGGCACGGTGGTCTCGGCCACCGCAGGAATGCCGCGGGCGGAGAGCTCGCGGGCGAGGCGGGGCACGTCGAGCTCCTCGCCCTGGGGGATCTTGTCGTGCCGCTCGGGCACCTTGATCGACGCGCGCGCGGCCCCGGTGAACGAGTGGGCATAGTCGTCCTGGTGGATGTTGCGGCGCGAGGTGTTGGAGCGCGGCTCGAAGATCGCCCAGAGGCGCCGGCCCGGGTAGCGGCTGGCGACGGCGGCGATGGTCTCCTTCACCGCGGTGGGGTGATGGGCGAAGTCGTCGATGACCAGCACCCCGCCCGGCTCGCCGCGCTCTTCCTGGCGGCGCTTGATGCCGGTGAACGAGGCGAAGCCGGCGGCGAGCTCGCCGTCGGTGAGGCCCAGTGACTTCGCCGCGGCGTACACCCCCAGCGCGTTCTCGACGTTGTGCGCACCCGCCATGGGCAGGAGCAGCGGAAAGCCCTTCACCGAGAAGCGCGCGCCCTCGGGCCCGAGCCGGAGCCCGGCCGGGACGACGTCGGCGCCCGAGTCTTCCTTCGCCGAGTAGGTGATGACCTTCGCCTTCGAGCTGCGCGCGAGGCGCACGGCGTTGGGCCAGCCGGCGCTGACGATGATGGTGCCGTCGGCGGGCATGAGCGCGACCAGCTTCTCGAAGGACGACTCGTAGTGCGCGAGGTCCCGGTAGATGTCGGCGTGGTCGAACTCGACGCTGGTGAGGATGAGCGTCTTCGCCTGGTAGTGGAGGAACTTGGGGCCCTTGTCGAAATAGGCGGTGTCGTACTCGTCGCCCTCGACGACGAAGTGCGGCCCTTTTCCGAGGCGGTAGTTGCCCGAGTAGTTCTTCGTCACCCCGCCGACGAGGAAGGTGGGGTCCTTCCCCGCCGAGGCGAGCACGTGGCCCATGAGCGACGAGGTGGTGGTCTTGCCGTGCGTGCCCGCGACGACCACGGAGTGGCGCTGCTTGAGGAAGAGCGAGCCCAGGGCGGCGGGGAAGCTCATCTGGGGAATGCGCCGCTCGCGCACGGCGGTGGCCTCGGGGTTCACCCGGCGGATGACGTTGCCGATGATCACGAGGTCGGGCTTCGCCACGTCGAGGTTCGACGGTGAGTACGGGGTGAGCGCCTTGATGCCCCAGGCCTCGAGCATGTGGCTCATGGGCGGGTAGACGTTCTCGTCGCTGCCGGTGACCTCGTAGCCGGCGGCCTTGAGCATGCCGGCGAAGCTGCCCATGCCGGTGCCGGCGACGCCGACGAGGTGGATTCGTTTCGGGAACGAGGGGTCGACGGTCTCGAGCGTGAGGCCTTCTTCATCGGGTGCAGCGGACATGGATGGGTGACCCTCTCACTCCAGTTTCAGCGCGTCGAGCACCGCGTCGTGCACCTGGGGGCGGAACGCGCGGATGCGGATGTTGGCGCGGCCCAGCGCCACGCGGTTGGTGAGGAAGGCGACGACGAGCCGGCGGTCGAGATCGATCCACAAGCTGGTGCCGGTGAAGCCGAGGTGACCGATCGCCGGACTCGCGCCCCGCTTTCCGAAGCGCTGGCCGCACGAGGCCCCCTCGGTCGAAGGCGTGTCGAACCCGAAGGTGCGGGTGCTGCCGGGGGTCCCATCGCGCCCCCAGGGCGCCTCAGGCCGCAGCCATTGCCCCTCCAGGATGGCCTGCCCGAAGCGCGCCACATCGAGCGCCGTGCCGAAGAGCCCGGCGTGGCCTGAGACGCCATCGAGGCACCAGGCGTTGTCGTCATCGACCTCGCAGAGCCCCGTGGGCCGCTCGGGGACGTTCCACAGGCCCTCCTGGCCCGGGGCCGGCTCGCGCGGTCGGGTGGTGCCCGTGGGCGCGAAGACGGCAGGCAGGGGGAGCGCCGAAGAGAGCCGCCGAAAGCCGGCGGTCAGCCCCAGCGGCGCGGCGATTCGTTCGGTGAAGAGCCGGTCGAGCGGCGTACCCGTCGAGGCCTCGAGCACGGCGCCGAGGAGAATGAAGCCGAGATCGCTGTAGACGGCCTGGCTGCCCACGGTCCGTTCCTGGGGCGTCGCGGCCACCCGCGCGAGGACGGAGCGCCGCACCGAGGCGCGAAGCCCGGGCTGCGCGCCTTCGAACAGCTCGGGGTGCGCGAGCAGCTCGTGCTCGAAGTACGGCTGGAACGCGGGGAGCCCGCTGCGATGAAAGAGCAGATCGGCGAGCGTGGCGCGGGCCGCGGCGCCGGGGAGGAACTGCGTGAGGGGCGCGTCGACGGGGAGCCGGGTGTCGAGCACGAGCGCGGTGGTGCACATCACCTTGGTGACGGACGCGAGATCGAACACGCACCCGCTCGGCGCGTTGCCCAGCGAGAGCGCGTGGCGGCCTTCGTGGAACACCTCGAGGCGGGCGAGCGGGTAGACCTGCTCGTCGACTCCGCGTTGGAGGAGCGCGTCGAGGGAGTTCATGGGAAGGACAACGTGCGCGCGTCGGCGTCGAGGCGCACGGTCGCGCCGAGGACGAGCGGCTGGTTCACCTCGCCGTGGCCGATACGGAAGCCGGCCGCACAGGGAACCCCGAGTGCGACGGCGAGCTCGTCGAGGACGTCGGCGGCGGTGTGATCCTTCTCGTCGCAGCCGGTGAACTCGCCGAAGACGATTCCGCGCACGCCGTCGAAGAGCCCGGCGAGCTTCAGGTGCATCCACATGCGATCGAGGCGGTAGGGCTTCTCGCCCACGTCTTCGATGAGCAGCACCGAGCCGCGCAGGTCGGGCAGCCAGGGGGTGGCGATCAACCGGGTGAAGACCGAGAGGTTGCCTCCGAGCAGCGGGCCCTCGGCGACGCCCCGGTGGACCGTGCGCAGGCCGGGGAGCGGCGCGACGGGCTGGCCCTCGAGCGCGGCGAAGAAGCGGGCGACGACGTCCTCCGGCTGCTTGCCCAGTTGGGTGAGCACCGGTGCGTGCAGCGACCGCCAGCCCTGCTTCTGCGCGGCGCAGTGGAGCGAGGTGAAGTCGGAGAAGCCGGCGAGCCACTTCGGCGAGCTGAAGCGGAGCGAGGGGAGCAGCCGCATCGAGCCGTAGCCGCCCCGGGCCGCGAAGACCGCGCGGAGGGAATCGTCGTCGAGGGCGGCCTGGAGCTCGGCGCCGCGCGAGGCGTCGGTGCCGGCGAGATAGCGATGGGCCTCGAAGAGCCGCTCAGTGAAGACGGGCTGATAGCGGCGAGCGAGGACCTCGAGGCCCTTCTCGAAGGAGGGGCGGTCGAAGGGGCCTGACGGGGCGACGACGGCGACGCGGTCACCGGGGCGGAGCGGCGGAGGTGAGAGGAAGCTCACGAGCGGTCTTGTAATAGAGTGGTGGCGTGCCGTCGCCCGCAGTGAAGCAGCCCCCGCCCAAGGCCCCCCCGGCGAGGAAGTTCCCAGTCCCCTACGGGCTGTTCATCGTGCTCGCCGTCTATGCCCTGTGCGTCTACGGCTACATCTGGACGAACTACTGGAACAGCCCTGAGTACAAAGCGGCGCTCGGCTACGCGAAGGCGCTGATGATCCTCGGCGTCGACGACGGGCGGAAGTGCAGCGAGGCCCAGCTCACCGAGGCATTCGAGGCGACGCTCGAGGCGGCGCGGCTGATGCCGGACGAGCGGCAGCTGGTGGACCACCTGGAGAGCCTGCGGCACCGGTTTGCGGAGCGGAAGTTCAAGCTGAAGCCCGAGCTGGTGAAGAAGGTCGAGATGATGTCGGCCAACACGATGCGCATCGAGCAGGAGCGCAAGGCGTGGCTGGTGGTGGGGCAGCGGGATCGGGGCTGGGCGCCCGATCAGCTCCTTGCGGGGCCAGAGCGGGTGGTGCTGTGGAGCATTCCGGGCGGGGTGCTGATCATCGCGTTCTGGGCGTACACGCGCTTCAGCGGCAAGGCGGCGCGCGACAAGGACCACGAGGCGGATCTGAAGCAGGCCGAGCGCGAGGTCGAGGAGCTGGGCGACTTCAGGAGGGGCCTCGGCTCGCGGCCGCCGCCGAAGGTGGAAGACGACGCCGACACGCTGGCCGCATCCCCCCCGGTGCGAGCGAAACCGCCGAGCAAGGGAGGGTACGTTTCACCGTCGTCGCCCAACCTGAAGCCCACGCGGCCGAGAACGAGCTCCGGAGTGAAGCCGGTGAAACGGCGCCCGCCGGAAGACGACTGAACTCCCTCTCCCCGCAAGCGGGGAGAGGGTGAGGGCGGGACTACAGCCGCTCGAAAACCGCCCCGAAAAACCCGTCAGTCCCGTCGCGATGAGGCGAAACGAAGAGAAACTCACGAGCGACCCTCAACTCGGGATACGCCGCGAGCGTCGCCGCGACCACGTCCTCATTCTCGGCCCGGGTGAACGTGCAGGTCGCATAGACGAGCCGCCCACCGGGAGCGAGATGCCGCAGCCCGGTCTCGATGAGCCCGAGCTGAACCGCTGGCATCGAGCTGACGAGCGAAGGCTCGAGCCGCCAGCGCAGATCCGGCCCCCGCCGAAGCGCGCCCAGCTCCGAGCACGGCGCGTCGATGAGTACGCGAGGCACGATCAACGACGCAGGAGCCTCCTTGCCGTGAATGAGCACGCGAGCGTTCGCCTTCGAAGCGCGAGTCCGGAGCCGCTCGAGCCGGGGCAGATCGACGTCCGTCGCGTGCACCCTGCCCTCTGGACCGACGATCGACGCGAGCTGCAGCGACTTCCCGCCTGCGCCAGCGCAGAGATCGAGCACCTCATCACCGGGGCGCAGACCGACCAGCTCACCGAGCAGCTGGCTCCCCTCGTCCTGCACCTCGAAGCGACCGGAGAACTCGGGGCCGAGACCGAACAGGTTCGGCCGGGGGGTGGTGATGATGAGCGAGTGAGCGGCGAGGCGGCCGGGCACGCTCTCGACGCCGCGGCTGGCGAGGAGCGCCTGCAGGTCTTCCCGTGAGCCCCGGGCGCGAAGACACACGGGGCCGGGGCGATTGAGCGCATCTGCCGCCTGGTCTGCCTCTGCCCCGAAGCGAGCGTCGAGCTCTTGACCGATCCAATCAGGGAAGGAGTACCGGTCGCGCCACCCCGTCGGAGTCGGTCGCAGCGCAGGCAGGTCGACCCCGAGCGAGCGAGCGGCGCCCGTGAAACCGCCGAGCTCACCCGCGAGCACGGCGAGCAGCTGCAAGGGGGTCCCGTCGAGGTGGCACCGGAGGCGGCGGCGCCACAGCCCCACTCCGAACAGCGACTCGGCACAGGCGGTGCGCTGCTCGGGGGTGAAGTCGCGATGCGCGCGCAGGAGGCGGTCGAGCGCACGTTCGGCGGCGACGCCCGAGAGGATCTCGGTCAGCGCGGGTTCGAGGACGGGGCCCAGGCCCTCGAGCGCGTGCCAGGGGACGGTGGTGAGGCGGCGTTCGGACTCAGTCGGCACGGCCGAGCACCCGGCGGAGGTTGTCGCGCGCGGCGGCGTCGAGGCGGGTGTGGAACAGGTCGGACAGGAAGATGCGATCGACCTCGAGGAGGTGCTTGAGGAAGCGCTTCCGGTTGAAGCGGTAGAGGATCTTCGGGACCTCGCTGTACTCCTCGGCGATGGCGGCGTCGTACGCGTCGAACTGGGCTGGCGGGGCGCCGAGAATGGCCATGTCGCAGTCGAGGAACAGCCGGGTGTCTTCGTCGAGGTCTTCGCGCTTCAACTTCCCGTGCTTCGCCGTGAGCTCGATCAAGGTCCGCACGAGCGCCGCGTCGACGCCCTCGCGGGGGATGAAGGTGTCGATCGCCTGAACGGCGAGGTCGGCGCTGCGGGCCTCGTTGTCGGACTTGCCGGCGAAGTAGATTGCGTCGTGAAAAAGAATGGCGAGATAGACCTCGCGCGGGTGCTGCCAGGTGGTGACGGACTCGAAGTGGCGCAGCACTTCCTGGACGTGGGCGAAGGAGTGGTAGGCGCGCGGGGGCTGGGCGTAGGCCGCGATCACTGACCGCATCAGGCCTTCGGGAATGGTGAGCGGGGGATTCGTCAGTGTTGACATGAAGGGGTCGTCCACTTTAGAAGCCGCTGCCGTTCAAGCACCCAATATTCCTTGATAGCTCAGCTGGTAGAGCAGGCGACTGTTAATCGCCGGGTCGTAGGTTCGAGTCCTACTCAGGGAGCAACTGAAGAGCGCCCACCAACCGGTGGGCGCTTTTCGTTTAACCGCCCTCCCCGCTTCTTCCCCGAGGAGGCGCTCTCTGCGGGGCGCCCGCAGAGAATCTGGGCCAGGTCGCCGGCCCCGTTCTGGACGGCTCCGGCTCTCTGATCTCGTCCCGCCGGGCAGAGGTTCAGAGAGCGTTTAACAGCTTCTGTTAAACGTTAAATCGCGGGTCCGGCGAGGGCCGTGGATTTACTCGGTGCTCGCAGGTCGCTCACGACGAACCAGAAGAGCTCGGCCTGCGAACAGCCCGGGTGATTCGACGAGGGGTCGAACGAACTGGGGACTTGATCCACGGCAACTACCGGGTCGACGCGGCCCTCCGAGATCCGCTTCTTTGGTGGCCGCTGCTAGCGTGAGACCCAGATGCGATTCGGGATTCGCAAGTTCTCGCTCAAGAAGAGGATTGCCGCTCGCACTTCGCTGAAGCGCGTGGTCCGGCACAACCTGGGGGTGAAGGCCCCTCGTGGGTGGGGATGGCTCACGAACCCAAAGAAGGCGGCGTACAACCGCGTCTACAACCGCACCACCGTCGGCGCCGACAAGGTCGCCGGCGTCGTCGCCGCGGCGCTCATCGCCCTTCTGGCGTTTGCGTTCGAGGGCCTGTCGTCCGCGATTCGCAATCGGCGCTGGGGCGTGCTGACCGGCGTCGGCGCGACAGTCGCGCTCACAATCTGGCTCGTGGCGACTCGGATCCGTTGGTGACTCAGATCCGTTGACACCTCCGCGTGGGGCTGGTCCGCTCGCCCGTCCCTAGGAGGGCGTATGCCAGAGCAAGTGCCATTTGGTGCGGTGACCTTCGCGGAAAACCCAGACCCGCGGTGCCCATGCGTTCTGCTTCTCGACGTGTCGGGATCGATGAATGGGCAGCCGATCTCCGAGTTGAACGCGGGACTCATTCAGTACAAGGACGAGCTCGCAGCAGATTCGCTTGCCGCAAAGCGGGTGGAAATCGCCATCGTGACGTTCGGCGGCCAGGTCCAAACGGCGTGCGAATTCGGCACTGCTGATGCCTTCCAACCGCCCACCCTCGCGTCGGGCGGCGACACGCCCATGGGCCAGGCAATTGTCCGAGCGCTCGACCTGCTTCAGCAGCGCAAGGAGGTCTACCGCCAGAACGGCATCATGTTCTACCGGCCCTGGATCTTCCTCATCACCGACGGCGCGCCAACCGACGAATGGAAGGCGGCAGCTGAGCGGGTCAAGCAAGGGGAGACTTCGAAGAACTTCATGTTCTTTGCCGTCGGTGTCGAGGGCGCGAACATGGAGATTCTTCAGCAGCTCTCACCGCGGGAGCCGCTCAAGTTGAAGGGCCTGAAGTTCCGCGATCTCTTCAAGTGGCTCTCGAACTCCCAGCGAGCAGTCTCACGTTCCCAGACCACCGAGCAGGTTCCGCTCACGAGCCCGACGGAGGGGCCGAACGGCTGGGCGGTCGCGGGTTGACGGCGCGAACCGCCTTGTGGCGAGTTCTCCAGACGTCGGTTCGAGGGACAGCTCACGTTCGAGACGAGCTTCCCTGCCAGGACTCCGGGTTCGCGGTGGTCACCCGACCCGCTGAAGAAGACTTCCTCGTAGTTGCGTGCGCTGACGGGGCCGGGAGCGCGGAGCTGAGCCAGGAGGGCTCACGCATCGCTTGCACCGACCTGGTGCAGCTTGTCTGCGCTGAGTTGCAGGCGGGGCTTCGGGTCGAACAGATCGACCGGACTCTGGTGACAAAATGGTACGCCACCATTCACGCGAACCTTGGTGCTGCAGCTGAGGAGCGCCAGGTACCGCGGCGCCAACTTGCCTGCACCCTGCTGATGGCGATCGCCGGCGAGAGCACGGCAGTCTTCGCCCAGGTGGGCGACGGTGCGATCGTCGTGCGCGACGGCGAGCGCTACGACGTCATCTTCTGGCCCCAGTCGGGCGAGTACCTCAACCTGACGAACTTCGTGACCGATGAGACCTTCTCGACTGCGCTTCAGATCTCAACGCTCGGTCGGGTCGAGGAGATCGCCGTGATGACGGATGGGCTGCAAATGCTGGCGTTGAACTTTGCGATGCGGACGCCCCACCATCAGTTCTTCGAGCCGATGTTCGAGCCCTTGCGTCGAACGCTGACTCCCGATGACTTGGTCGTTCCACTTCGAGGGTTCTTGGGGTCGCCTCAGGTGGTCGACAAGACGGACGACGACTTGACGCTGATCTTGGCGACGAGGTGGGCCAGTGCACCGGCCACTTCTTGACAGCCGTGGTTCTCCAGTCCACCTCGGTCGAGAAATTGGCCGAGGTGGTGAAGGGGTGGTCTTCGAGGTCAACGACCCGCTGCAGGTAGCGAAGCTGTACCTGCACCCACTCGAAAGAGACAAGGCTGAGAAACTGGAGTTGATGGCGAGCCAGGCCTCGGCGTCGATCCAGAAGATCGCGGCCTGGCCCACCGAAGTACTGCGGGACGCCAAGACACGCGCGGTGCAGGGCTTCCTGATGCCCAAGATCAGTGGCTGCAAGCCCGTCCACCTGTTGTACGGCGTGCAGAGTCGCCGAAACGAATTTCCGAAAGCGACATGGGAGTTCCTCGCGGGCGCCGCGATGAATGCCGCGACTGCGTTCGCCGAGCTGCACCAGCGCGGTCATGTGATCGGCGACGTGAACGAGAACAACGTTCTCATTTCGCCCAGGGACTACACGGTGTCGCTGATCGACTGCGACTCATTCCAGATCCGCTCCCCAAGCCGGGTATTCGTCTGCGAAGTCGGCGTCCCGCTCTACACGCCTCCAGAACTTCAGGGCAAGACTCTCAAGAACGTCGAGCGCACTCCGAATCACGACAGATTCGGCCTTGCTGTCCTGGTCTTTCAACTTCTCTTCCTGGGCCGGCATCCATTTTTCGGGAGGTTCACCGGTCACGGTGAAATGCCGCCTGAGAGAGCCATTCGCGAGCTCAGATTCGCCTACGGAAGAAGGGCCGCACAGTTCCAGATGCTTCCCCCGCCGTTCTCTCTTCCACTCACCTTCCTTCCCCCACCCCTGGTCGATGCCTTCGAGCGAGCGTTCGAGGGTGGTGCGCAGCGGCCGACGGCCGAGGATTGGCGGAGTGGTCTACAGACGCTGCTCCGCACGATGGGCTCGTGTTCCCGCGATCCCTCGCACCGATTCCCAACGACGCAGGCTCAGTGCCCATGGTGCGCAACGGAGGCGCAGGGCGGCCCCGCCTTCTTTGTCGCCATCCAGGTCGGAAATGCAGCGGTCTTTGTTTGCCGAGCAGCCGATCTTGACGATCTGATCGCGCAGCTCGGGAACCTTGCCGTCGTCGACCGGCAGGAGCCGCAGCCCCCCACAGGACTGGTCGTTACCCCTCGGCCGCTCCCGATCACCGCGATCGAGGGTGCTGGACTGGCGCGCCGCGCCTTCTTCATCGTGAGCGCCGCACTCGCGCTCGTCACAGTCGGCGTCTGGCTGGTCGTTTTCGGCGCGCTGACTCTTGGGAGCGCGATAGCCGGAACAAGCCTCGCCGTGTTCGTCGTCGCCCTTCTGGTTTTGCTATTCGCTCAACGGTCGGGAGAGTTGGCGGGTGTCGTCGACGAACGCAAAGCGGCACTGTCGAACGCCGAGCAGGCGAGCGCCGAACTCAAGCTCCGCTGGCAGACGCTGGTGATGCGGTTCGAGACCACTGAGCGTGAAGTCCGCAGCAAGATCGACGTGATTCGTCGCGAGTACGGTGGGCTCCAGCAGCAGCATGACGCCGAGAATCGTCGCCTCAACGACGACAAGGAGACCTCACAGCGACGAGAGTTTCTGAGATCGAAGTTCATCGCCTCCTACGAGATCAAGGGGATCAAGGCGGGACGAAGAGCGGCCCTCCGCACCTACAACATCGAGACTGCTCTCGACGTGCTGACGCTCAATGTGCAGCAGGTGCCGGGATTCGGTCCCAAGCTCCGATCGACGCTGGTTGGGTGGGCGAAGGCGCTCGAATCGAACTTTCGCTTCGACGCTCGGAAAGGCGTGAGCCAGTCCGAACTGCGCGCGCTGGTGGGGAGATACCAGCAAAAGAAAACATCGCTCCGAACCTCAGCCCAAAGCCTTCTTGCCGAGCTGCAGCGCCTGACGTCTTCCACCGGGACCGAACTCAATGCGCTCAGAAGCGACCTTCTCGGAAAAGAGCGGCAGCGCCTCCAGGCGGTAGCGGAGATGGGGGCCCTCGACGGCCTCGTCGCCCGTCCTGCGAAGGGACTGTTGCTCGCCAACGTCGCTGCCCTCAGCATCGGAGTGGCCACTCTTTTCGTGCAGCATCTTCCGGTGGCTCCGAGGACGATCCGAGTTGTTGAGCCTCCACCGGCGCCATCGCAGCCGCCACCGCTTGCACCAAGTCAGCCCTCGTTCGTGAAGCGGGTGATTCCGAGAGCGTGCACGCTCAGGGCAGCTCCGTCGACCGAAGCAGAGGTGATCACTGGCGTTCAACTCGAAACCGAGGTTGGGGTGAGCGAGACGGAAAACGGGTGGAGGAGAATCCGGCTGACGACCGGCCAGGAGGGCTGGACGGGGCCGAAGTGCTGGCTCCCAACGGCGCCTTCGGGTTCTCAGTGCCGCGAGGACAGCGATTGTCGGAGCGAAAAATGTCTGGGGAGCCAATGCGAGTAGTGAATCGCGATCCCAACCGACTGGACATTGAGTTCGAGAGCAAGGCGCACATCTTTGACCGGCAGGGCTCAGCCGTCTTCGTGAGGCACGAAGGCGAACGCGTGAGGATCGGTTACGTGATGCTCTCGCTTGATGTCGGTAGCGACGATGTTTTCAGAATTCAGACGATCTCCGTGGAAGCAACCCATCGAGAGCGAGGCTACGGAACGCGCATCATGAAGGAGGTCATCGGAATGGCCCGAACCGCTGGAGTGCGCGCGTTGGTCGGAGACATGGTCCCAACCGGCGGCAGGGAGCCCGAGCGCATCGCGGCGCTTGAGCGCTTCTACGTGCACTTGGGCTTCATCATCGGATGGAACGGCGAGCCCAAAAGCATTCGGCTCGACCTGATTCGACGACGCAGCCGAAAAGTGAGCTCCGCGACTACTCGAGCCGGGTCAACCCAGCCCGGATCATCTCGTCGACCAGCGCCGCCGAGAGTTCGTCGTCGGTCGCCCCGCTCACCTTGAGCTCGACCTCCTCGAACTTCTTCGCGTTCGCCACCACCCACTCGATGTACTGCGCGAGGTTCAGGTGCTCGACACCGAAGGCGATGTCCTTCATCGCCCGAACGATCTGCACCGGCGTGCCCTGGAACACCCGGTCGTCCCGCATGATGATCTTCATGACTCCGCTCCTTGGCGCGTGCGCCAGCTGCCCGAGCCGATGACTGGATGACCTGCGACCTGCTCGGGCGAGAGGACGTAGGTTTCAACCTGGCTGCCGTCGTCGAGGGTGATGCGCCGCCGCCGGTAGAAGCGCGGGTGCCCCTCGAGCAGGTCGAGCCGCTGCAGGGTCCGTCGGTCGACTTCGTAGACCTCTCCCACCACGGTGTCGGCGCCACCATCCACGAGCGCCGGAAACGGCCCGAGGTCGACGAGGGAGAACACCGGTGCGGTCTCAGCCGCCCCGACGAAGCCCGCGGCCTCCAGGAGCCGGTGGTTCGGCTCCCCCGCGAGCAGGGTCCCGTAGACGAAGACGCGCGTCACGACAGGCCCCCAGCGGCGACGACGAGGTGCTCGAGCGCGAAGCCGCGCCGCGCGTACTCGCGATACAGCACCGCGAAGTACTCCGGCTGCGGCGCCCAGGCCTCCAGGCTCGCCTCGGGCTGCAGGTAGACGACCGCGCGCCGCCGGCCGGTCTTGGTGACCACCATGCGCGTCGTGCGCACGTAGTTGAATGGGTGCCCTTCGAAGCGGTCGAGCGCCGCGAGCTCGGCTCCGGGCACAGCGTACAGCACGCCCTCGACGCGTTCGCCGCGAGCGCGCCGCACGCTGGCGACCGCCCCGCTCCACTTGTGGCTGAAGCCGCCGAAGGTGAGCGCGTGGTTCGGCAACGTGCCGACGCCGATCGCCTTCGCGCCCGGGCAGCGCTCGCCCATCTGCCCCTCGTCGAGGTTCGAGCCGTACGCGAAGTAGAGAATCGTCTTCATGCGACCACCTCATTGTACTGGGCGCGGGTGACGCGCTGGAGTACTGCGAGGCCGCGCTGGGCCTCCTCGTCATACCCGTGGAGCAACTCCAGGTAGACCCGCCCGCGGTCGTCGGCGCTCGCCGCGACCATCTGGACAATCCAGCCCTCCTCCTGCGGCGTCGCCAACTCGACCGCCGCCGCGAGCAGGTGCAGCGCCGCGTGCACCTTCCGGAAGTTCGTCCCCTTCCCGAACTGCACCTCGATGCGCGGCTCCGGGTGCCCGTACTGGCTGCGGCCCATGGTGACTCGGTGCTTCTGCATGCCGTGCTCCTTCATGCGGCCACCGGCTCGACCGGCGCCTCGGTAGTGGTGTGGCTGGGCTCCGCGGGGCGGCGATCGCGCCGCTCGCCCTTCCAAGCCGCGCTGCCCGAGAGCCGCTTCGTGAGGTGCAGGCGCGCCGTCTTGAACTCGGGGCCGATCAGCCCGAGGCCGAGGAGGAAAACCCGGAAGTCGTACTTGGCCGTCGCGATGTTGAACTCGCGGCGCTTGCTGGAGGCGGCCCTCGACGTGATGGCCTTCGCCGCCATCGCGAGCACCAGCTGCAGGTAGGCCTTCACCTCGCCAGCGTGGAGCGTGCCGTTGAAATATCGAAACTCGATCGTGCCCCGGAAGAAGAGGCTGTTGAGGTTGAGCCCGTGGTACCGCGAGGAGTGGTAGCGCTGCGGGCTGGGGTTGCTGTGGCCGTACCAGGCCTCGCTCAACTCCCGCATCGTGCGCGGGCGCCGCGCCTCGAGCCGCTCGATGAAGGCCGGGTCGATCGGCCTGCAGTACCGCGCGAGCCGCGTCTCGCTGACCCCGAGGGCGTGCTCGAGGAGCCGCTCCTGCTTGTGGACGTTCTTCACGAGGTTGGTGGTGCTCTTGACGTCGAAGAGCGCGCCGTCGACGTGGATGTGGATGCCGGTCGAAGCGTCGGCCCGTGCGCCCGCGGTGCGGACCGCGCGGATGATGTTCTGCAGCGCGTCGAGGTCGGCGTAGGTGAGGACCGGGGAGACGATTTCGCCGCTCTGCTCGCCGCCGCTGAGGCTGCCGTCAGGCACCACCCGCCACACTCGGCCGCTCGAATCGGTGACCCGCCAGCCCCGCCCCTCGTCCGCCGCCTCGCCGCCCACCACCGTCTGGATGGCGCGGGCGAGGCGCTCTCGGTTGAGGCCGACCGTCTCGATTTCAATGCCGTAGCGCAGCGTCTTCATGGCGTCCCGTTCCGCCGCGCTGTGGTTCGCGGCGAGGGACATACACGCTTCCTTCCCCCCGCCTCATCAAGTCGGAAGAAGCCGAATTGTGATGTAATTTCGAGATGTTGTAAGACGGCGACGTTCCGCGGACTTAGGGCCTCGGCTGCCCGGAAATCGGCGCCGAAGCCCCCTTCCCCGCCTCACGCGAGCTTCGAAAAGGCCTCCGCCGCGACGGTCGCGCCGAGGTGCTTGAGGTAGTGGCCGAGCGCGCGGCGGAGGAACTCCATCCGGTTCGGGATGGCCCGCTCGCGCCACGCCTCGTCCATCTTGTCGACGACGCCGGCCTCGAGCCGCAGCGGGAGGATCCGCATCTCGTTCGGCTCGCCCTCGCGGCGCCGGTGCGAGCGCGGTCCCAGCGGCACGTGCCCCTTCTCCGCCTCGCGGATCTTCCAGACAAGGTACGGCTTCGACGTCGAGCCGCTCGGGCGTCCGACGACCTCCAGGTACTTGGCCTGGAGCGCCTCGACGCTCATCGCCTTGAACCGTCCGCGCGGCTTGGCCTCGCCCTGCTTCGCGAGCGCCTCCTCGATGCGGCGCACGAGGAACTTCCGGTTGGGGCTCCTCGACGCCTCGCCCACCACTTCCTTGAAGCGCGCCTGCAACTCGGGGAGTCGCAGCGCTTCCAGCCTGTTGCTCTTCGCCATGGTCATCACCTGATCGAGCGCTGGGTACACGTCTCCCTCGGGCACGGGCCCGTTCGTGCCTCGAGGGTTGGAGGGGTCACTTCGTGGGCTTCTTCACCGAGGCCGCACCTGCGCGGTACGCAGCCTCGAGCGCGGCCCTCAACTCCCACACTGAGATGTCGTGAAAGTCGAGCGAGTCCATCTTGCGCGGCGCGAGGGTCTCGACGTTCAGCACCCGCTTCGCGATCTCGGCCAGCGTCTCGTTCATCGGGACCTCCTCGCCAACCGGAAGGGCGTCTTCGAGCCGTAGCGAAGCTGCTGCCCCTCGACGAGGAAGACGTCGGTGGGTGCGCCGTCGCGGCTCGGCGCCTGCGCGTCGCCCTCACCGTCCTCGTCGGGCTGGCTGCACTCGGCGCGCGTGACGACGCCGGAGAGCTCAATCTCGAACGGCCAGTTGGGCTGCGACGCGATGAGGACCTGGGCGTTGGGCTCGAGGTCCTTCAGCAACTCCATCAACTCCTTCACCTTCATGTCCTGCTCCGCCCCGGGTGGTGGCCTTCGGTGCGCCCGGCTCGCAAAGCCATACACGCTTCCTTCCAACGACAGCTCAAGTCGAAGAAGCGATGGCTACGTCGAATGCTGCAGGTCGGAGACATCGGCCGCGCTGGCGACGCCCGTGGCCCGGCGGGCAGCCTCCTCGTAGGCGGTCGGCGCGTCGAGGCCGGCCTCGAGTCGGAGCCACGCGTACAGCACCAGCCACGCGCCGTCTGCGTGGCCGAAGTACTGGTGGGCGAGGACGCCGTCACAGCGCCCCGCCGCTGCTGCGACCCGGCCGAGCTGCATCGCGCCACCGACAAGGCCAGGCCACCGGTTGGGGATCTCCACGAGCGGTGCGGGCTCGCCGATCGCCCAGTCGATGAACTCCATGACGGCCTCGGCCTGCGCGGGCGTCGGCAACACGTAGCTGCTCTCGACCGCCCAGGGGGCGACGATGCTGCGCGTCCAGGGCGGGCGCGCGAAGCGAACGAGGTAGGGGTTCACGACCTCGATGCCGATGGACTGCGCGTTGTGGCGCGGCCCCGCGTGCCAGAGGACGTCCGCGAAGTCCCCGTGTTGGGTCAGCTCGCCGTCGGGGCCGAGGATGAGATGGACGCTGAGGCCTCGCTGCCGCAGCACGGCGATGGTCGACGCCACGCTCCGTGTCACCGTCTCGTGCACCACCAACTCCGTGACGCGGACGCGACGACCCTGCGAAGGGAAGCGCCACTGGCCGTCGGCCTTGAACGTCTGCGTCGGCACCTCGGGGGGCCCGACCACGTCAACGCCACCGATGACGAGCGCGCTCACGAAGCACGCTCCGATCGTTCCAGCTTTTCGGGCGGCGGCGCCGGGAGCTTGAGGCCGTCGAGAAAGAACTCCTTCCTGTTGGCGGCCGACAGCTCCGGCAGCTTCAGCTTGCCCAGGCGTTTGTCGACACGTCCTGCCTTGGCCAACTGCGCGTGGAGCTGATCGACAAGCAGCCGGTGCAGGTGCGAGTAGCTGCCTGGCGTCGGCATTGGCTGGCCGTCGAGGGAGCGAATGAGGAACTCCTCCGCCTTGCAGGTGGTGCAGGCCGGCAGGCGCAGGACGCGGCCGTCGATGTCCTCTGGCACCGCGCTGCCGACCCCGACCGACAGCGTCGCCAATCGCACGCGCGTCGCCGACTGACACGCGGTGCACCGCTGCAGCACGTCTTCGTTGGTGAGCTCTTCGATGGGCATGCGCGCCTCACGCGATGGCGGTGTAGTCGCCGTACCAGTAGGACCAGTTGCTGTTGCCGACGTTGCCGTCGATGGCGAACGCGAAGCCGTCGCGGGTGACGGTCTGCACGCGGGTGATCGGCACGCCCGCGCTCGAGTCGCGCACGGCCAAGGTGATCGACGACGGCGCCGCGGGAAAGCGGCTGCGGAAGTTCACGCCGTTCCCCATCATCATGAACTGCGCGGCGCCCGCCGAGTTGTACATCTTCACACCGCAGTAGCCCGTCTCCCGCACCGAGCCGGTGAGCTCGAACGCGGAGTTGACGGCGTTGCTGTCGATGGGGAGCCGCCAGGAGCGGGACCAAGTGGTGAACACCGTCGCCGACGTGTTCTGGTGCAGCAGCTCGAAGGTATTCCGACCGAACCGCAGCGCTCCCGCGTTGCCCGTCGTCTTCGCCCACTGAGTGCCGTTCCAGCTCGCGTTCATCACCATCCAGAGGGAGTCGCCATCGAGGTACACGCGAAGCCGCGCGCCACCGGCGCCGGTGCCCTGCGCGTCCCAGAGGAGAGCCTTCGTACCGGTGAAGGGTGGTTGGTGAATGGCCCGGTGCATCCCCGCCGGCACCGCCTCGTTGGCGCGGTAGTGGTCGGCCTCGAAGGAGTTCACCACCTCCGCCAGGGCGTCCTCGACGTTCGCGGAGTTGAGGTTGTTGCCAGCGTCCTGCACGGTGATGGTCGTCGCGGGGTGGGCGGAGAACATCTCGTTGATGTGCCCGTTGAGGCCGCGCAGGAGTGCCAAGAGTTGGCTGGCCACAGTGCCCTGCGCCATCACGACCGGCGCGCCGGGCATGGCGGGCGAGCCGATGCGCGTCGACCCGGGGGCGGCCGCACCTGCGTCTCCGAGCGCGGCGACCAGGCTCTGCAATTGGGCCTGCACGTTCGTCGTGGCGATGTAGTTGTGCGGCGTCGCGGAGATTGCGCTCGCGGGATGGGCGTTCGAGACGGCCCCGACGTGGGTGTTCAGGAGGCCAAGTAGCCCCGCGAGCTGGGTCGCGACCGTTCCAGGAGCCAGCGGGTTGGGGTTGCCGGGCACTCCACCGGCGCCGACTTGGTCTGCGCCGGTGGCAGCAGAGAGGTCGTCGACCAGCTCGTTCACCGCGCTCTGCACGGTGTTCGCAGCAACGAAGCCGTGGGGCGTGAAGTCGACCGCCGCGGCCGCGTGGCGGTGGGCGGTGCCTCCGAAGTGTCCGGTGAACTCGGCGTCGATGGCGTCCAGTGCCGCCTGCACCGTGGGCGAGGTCGGAGCCAACGTGGTCCACGTGCCGGTCGTCACGCCGACGGAGCTGCCCTGCACGAACACGAAGGCCTGCCGCCGGGTGACGTCGAGGTCCGCGACGACAATCTGTGTCTGACCGGGCCGCCGCCGCACATCGCAGAGGAGCAGCTCGTCGGGCTGGAGCGCGAGCCGCGGTGCTGCTCCTGCCAGCCCCTCGGCCGCCTGTCGGACCACGAGCTCGAAGGACTCGTCGCGGCGAAAGAAGACCTGTTGGGAGTTCCCGTCGGTGCGCGGGTCGGAGAGCAGCCGCTTGAAGCGCAGGAAGACACCCAGCCACCGCTCGTTGCCAGCGGTCGACACGTCGGTGGGGATGCCGGACAAGTCGGTGGCGCAGCTCACGGTTTGACCCGTGCCGAAGAACAGGCGCTGGCCGAGGTTGTCGTATGCGCGCGCGGGCGCGGTCAGGTCGATCGAGAGGTCGGGGACCGGCGCGTGCGGGGCCGGGACCGCCCCGGACACGACGCCGAAGATGCGCAGGTCCGCCGCGAGATCGCGCAGGGCCTTCTCGAGCAGAGAGAAGCCGAGGTCGAGCTCGGCCTCGGTGACTCGCTGCCTGAAGAAGAAGTCGACGCGATCGGCCATGGCTCCCCGGGACGAAAGCCCCGCGAAGGCAAAGACCTCACGCGTCCAGAGAGGGGACGCAGCCGCTCAGGGCGTGAGGCTGGTCGACGCCATGGGAGAACCGAAGAGCTAATCGGAGAGCTCAACGATCGTCGCCTTCTTCTTGAACTTCGCCTTCGGAAGGACACGGTGGTTCTTCCGCTCGGCCTTGATCCCCTCGGCGTTGCCCTTGGTGTGTTTCGCGACTGGGAAGGCTGTGAGATCTGCAATCGGCTTGCCTGCCTCACCGCCGAAGACGAGGAACGTCATTCGAAGGCGCGAGTCCTCAGGATGGAGAACGACCCAGACCACAGCCCCACTCGCTTGGTCCGCCAGATCGATATGGGCCTTCTGGCGTGCCGTCTTGCCACCGACGACCGAGCTCTTCAGCTGCAGGTGCCGTGTCACCCCCTGGCACTGCGCGACCAGGTCGTAGCCGGACCCATCCACCTCAGAATGAAGCACATCGATCTTCTGACCTCGTCGGAACCAACCGTCCTGAAGCAACTCCGTGAGGAAGGCGTACTCGACAAGCTGCTCTCGGTAGCTCGACCGCGTGGGGTCCATCAGCATCTTGAGCATGCGGTTGTCTACCACGTCCCTTCCTGCCCTCAGTGCAGGTCGGTGTTCTCTCCGAGGTCGCTGAGGCCGAGTTCCCAGTGGTCGGGGATGACCGGCGGGAACGGCTCCACCAGGTCAACGAAGTGCGTGTGCGCGGGCTTGAGGTACTCGACGATCGCCCGGAGATGCTTGCGCTCGATCGGCGTGAGGATGCGCGAGACCACCACGTTGAACGCGTAGCGGGCGAACCGGTCAGACGGCCCGAGCACCCAGTCGATACCGAGCAGCGACTCGCCCAGTACCAGTGTGTCGGCGTTGAACGCGGTGATCGCCGTGATGTCGATGCCGAGGAAGAAGCGGATGGCGTTCTGGATGCCCTTCGCAGTCCCCTTCTGTCGGTACATCTCGACCAGCACCGCGGCGAGACGACGCTTGCCGAGCACGTCGAGTTCGAACGGGAACGGGTTGCCGAGGTCCTGAAGGATGAACTCGAGAAACGACTCCGGCGTCCGCTCGAGGTCAAAGCTGTCCGGCCAGCGGTCGACGTCGGCCAGGAGGAGATCGGTCACTTCCTGCAGGCACGCGATGAAGCGGAAGAGGTCGCCCGTCGTGTCGTCGCGCCGGTTGTGCTTCGGCAACATCAGCCAGAGGTCGAAGCGCCGGTTCGGCGGCCTCGCTGGCCGGAAGCCCGCGAAGCGCACTCGGTCGAACGGCGACAGGACCGGGTTGTCCGAGAGGTCCGTCACACCGAACGCGCGCGCCTCGTGCTCGACGTCGGGCGTCATCTCGGTGTCGAGGGTCACGAGAAGCGCGTTGCCCTCGACTTTCGTGGCGACGACGACGACGGGGACCGCAGGGGAGCCCTTGAGCGCGACCTGGATGCGCGCGGCCCCTGGCAGCGCGAGCTGCTCGTCGAACACGAGGCGGACCTGCTTCTGCGCCACCGCCTGGGCGCTCACCAGCCGCGGCGCGATTCGGTCTTCGACCGTGAAGCGGTAGGTCTCGTCGAAGGCGTGCGCGCCGCCCAGGGTCCTCGAGACGACGTGCACCGCGACGGTGGCGAGGCTCGCGAGGAGCTGCGTTGGGTGCAGGACGACGCGCAGCGTGTCGACCGTCTGGTTCACCGACGCGAGCGGCCCCGCGAACGTCGGCATCAGGTTGCCGTCGAACGCCAGGACTCCGTCGACCCAGACGCGCGTCGCGGGGCGGTCAACACCATCAGTGCCCGGGTCAACGACCTCGAACGCCAACACCGAGTCGATGGGCACTCCGGCTTCGCCGGGCGCCGGGTCTCGATTGATGAGCAGTGGCCTGCTCGCACTCGTGACGAGCGCGAGGGACTCGACCTGCAGGCGCGGGAGCTCGAGCGTCGCCATCGCGTCACCCCGGCACGAGCTCGAGGCGGACACCGACGACGTGCACTCCCGTCAGCTTCGACACGTTCGCCGCGAGATCGGTGACGATGCGCTCTCGGCCCGGCCTGGCGCGCAGGCTCGCGTACTTCATTCCGTCGACGGCCAGCGAGGCCTCCCAGGCGAAGCCCGCGGGCATGCGCTCGGGCACACGGAGCCTCACTGCGCTCCGCGCGAGCATGACGCCGGTCAGGTCGACCGCCTGGCTGACTTCCACGCGATCGCCGAGCGCGAATTCGAAGAAGCGGCCGGGCTCGTCATCGCCGAGGACGAACACGCCCGGCCCGAGCCGCCCCTGACCCTCGCCGAGACGACTGGTGAAGGCTGTCAGCTCCATGCGTCACACCTGACGGAGGAGTTCGAGATGGTCGAAGTACGTGCGCCGCGTGACGTCTTTCACCGAGCACCCGAAGCCGCCCCGCCCAGAGGTGAGCGGCTGACTCCCCGAGTTGATGCCCAGCTGGTCGTCGATGAACTCCACCATGCCCGCCACGGGTTGCCATGTCGGCGCGGTGCCCAGCGGGTGCGCCGCGAGATCGTTCTCGAGCGCTTTCAGCACCACGTCACCGTTCGCGTTGACGATGACGTCGAGGCGGAGGTGCACCCAGGTGCTCTGCGCGAAGCTCGCCGCTGACTTGAGCAGCACGCCGGGCCCGTCGGCGTCGGGCAGACCAACGGCTACCGCCCCCTTTCGCAGGACAATGCGATGCGGGTCGTCGTCAGAGAGCCCCAGCATGTACGCGCTGTCGTTGACCGAGTTCCCTTGGCAGCAGAGGAAGAGGAACGGCGAGAAGCCCGTGGGCCCACCACCGGCCCCGCGCTGAAGGCAGCCGCGAATCGAGCCTCCCTTGGCCATCGGCGCGAAGCTGACGAGGTTCGCGAACAGCCCGACGGCGCCCTGCACGGCCGCGAGCGAGTTGAAGCCGAAGAGGAAGTTGCCGCCGCCCGGCGGTCCCGGAATGCCAGCCGTCACCCCGCGATCGACCGCCGCGATGTCGAGCCCGTTGTTCAGGTAGGTCCAGTCAGCTTCGGCCATTGTTGCTCCTTCACAGGGTGACGGCGTGGGTCCAGGTGCCAGAGAAGGTCTCGGTCGGCCGCGCCACGCTGGTGACGCCCACCCAGTCGGTGATGAAGCCCGGGCGCACGAAGTCTTCGACGATGCCGGCAACCGACGGAACCCCAGCCCAGTCCCGCAGGAAGGGCGCCGCGAGCGTCCAGGTCTCGACGGCCACTCCGCCGAACATGCACGTCACCACCCGACCGGTGGGGAGGTCGAAGAGGAACGCGGAGTTCGCCCAGGCCCCTTCGAATTCCTCGAAGCCATCGTTACCGAAGAAGGCGCGGACGGTCGTCACGTCGGCGAGTGCTCCGAGGAACGGAGCCCAGCGCTCGAAGTCCTCCCACGCTGCCGCGCCGAACGCCGCGAGCACCTCGAGGCTCGTGACCGCGGTGAGCGTCCAGTTGGCGGCCTCTCCGGGCAGCGCGCCAGCGTCGACAAAGTGCGGGTTGCGGAGCGCCATCAGAGCAGTTCCCCGGTGTCGCCGTTGCGGAGCGTCACTGTGCCCAGCACGGGGAACTCGCGCACGTTCAGCTTCACGTCGGCCGGCAGCCCGTTGAGCGTCAGGTCGAGCCGCGCGTCGCCCATCTTCCGCACGCCCGGCGTGTCGCGGATGACGTTGAAGACGTCGCTCCACGCCACCTCACCGACCGGATTGCCGTCGACGTCCTTGATGTTGAAACCGAAGTCGACGTTCGGGTTGGGCGTGCCGTCGGGCTCGCTGACGCGAAACCAGGCCGACAGGTTCGCGCGGATGGCGTCGCGCACCACTGACGGCGTCGCGCCCTGGCGGAAGAACGCGCGCGCGGTGATGTCGAGGCGCCGGTACACCGGGTCCTGCACCGCCACCTGGAACGTCAGCGTGCATGGGTAGGCCTCGGTCACCTGGCGGAGCACCTGGGCCTTGAGCGCCGGGGTCGGCTGGCCTCCGCCCTGCGGCACCACGTAGAGGATTCCCGTGTTCTCCCCGATGGAGAGGTCCTCGTTTGATGTGAGCATCAGCGCGCGCGCGACTCCGCGGAGCCGGCGGGCGTTAATCTCGAAGTCTTCGCGAGCCACCGTCCGCGTCAGGGCCCGCAGGCTCTCGGGCGCCAGCAACTTCGCAGAGGCAATCGTCTGCCGGTCGGCGCCGCCGGAAGCCGAGAGCGGGTTGCGCACCGACACTTGCACGAGGGTGCCGTGCGCGTCCTTGAAGTTCCCCTCGACGACGACCAGGCGCTCGGCGTCGACATTGCCCGCGCTGCCGCCGCCGGTCTTGTAGGTGGCAGAGATGGTGCCAGTCGGAGGCAGGCCACTGGCTCCGCTCCCGAACCGCAGCGTCGCGAGCTCGTTCTGATCGACCGCGGCCACGAAGTGACGGTCGTTGGGGCCCGAGTTCAGGAAGCTGTCGACTTCGGTAAAGGCGCCCTGCGGGGTCATCACCAGCGCGGAGCCATCGAGGTGCGGGCCGAAGTCGAGCGGCACCGAGAGGTCGGCCAGCCCGCGGGCGTCGAACAACTGGGTCTGCGTCTTGGAGTGTTCCGCTGTGCCAACGGCGAGCGCCATCCCCGGGGGGATGACGACAGCCGTGAGGAGCTGAAAGCGCACGGGCTCGGTCACCTCCTGCGTGCGAATGACCGTGCCGGCGGGAATGGTGACCGGGGCGGGCGCGGGCCGAGCCAGACTGAACTCAACCTGCGCTGTGGCCGGCTGCGCTCCGCCCAACCGGTAGCCGAGCATCTTCGCCAACGCCATGACGCTCTTCCGCTGGGTGGCCGTCACGAGGCGCGACTCCCGCGCGAGGTTGTCCTGGTAAAAGGCCAGCACGTCTCCCACGAAGGCGAACATCTCGAGCAGCACGTTGCCGAAGCTCGCGACGTCGAAGTCGGTCCAGTCCGGGAAGACGCTCTTCACCAGGGCGATGAGCCGCGCCCTGAGCGAGTCGAAGTCCTTGTCGCTGTAGTCGACAGATGGAGGGAGCGCGGCCACGGCGGAGCAAAGCCGCAAGCCTACGCTCCGTGGGGACCGGTCATCGTGGCAGGGGGACCACCGCCGTCGCGACCTGGTTGCCTTCCTGCACGCGAACACGCAGGGTCAGGGTCGGCCCAGACTGCTGCGGCTCGACACCGAGCAACTGCGCGCCCGGCACCCACCGCGCGAGGGCATCACGCACGTAGACCTGCGCGAGTTCGCCGAGGACCGCGTCGTTGCGCTGGTGGCGCAGGAGGGCCAGGCCTGCGCCGAAGTTGGTCCTCCAAGGCAACTCACCCGAGGAGCGCGGTGTGGCGCCTTCGGTGAGCAGCGCTTGGCGGACCTTCGACGCGAGGAGCGCCTCCCCGTTGCCAGCGGCGAAGTCGCGCTTCTTGTCCCTCCTGAATGGGATGAGCAAGTTGGTCGGAGGGCGCATCAGGGCACCGGGATTGCGCTGCGGAGCTGCTGGAGGGTCTTCACGAGGTCATCGAGCGGCTTGACCGCCTCGTCGAGCGGCTTCCCCGACATCGCCGAGAGGTTGGGCGCCTTCGGGCCGCCGATCATCGCCATGAAGATGTCGAGAATGCCCAGCAGCGTGCCCAGCGCGCCGAGCCCCTTGCCGAGGTTCGCGGCCTCCTGCTCGATGTTCGCGCGCGTGCAGGCCGCGATGGCCGCGAGCCCCACGTCGTTGAGCTCGGCCGCGCGCTCGGCCATGAGGCTCAGCTGCCGCGCCTGGAGTTGCAGGAAGACCAGTTGGTCCCTCAGCTTGCTGAGCGTGTCGAGCACCAGGTCGACGACACCGATGATGGTGTACGGCAGAGACAACTGCGGCACGAGCCGAAGCAGCTTCGAGACCTTCTTCGTCATCTCGACGATGGCGCTCACCAGCTTCGTCGGGTCAGGCGGCGGTCCGAGCGACTCCGGGATGGCCTTCACCGTGTTGAACACCGCGATGACGGCGTCGAGGATGTTGAACACCGGCATGAGCGGCGTGAGCGCGGGCTGAATCACCTTCAGGAGATCCTGCTGCTGCATCGTGACGCCGCCGGGCAGCGTCATCGAGAGCGGGTCCGGCGCAGCGGGAATGCGAATGAGGATGGGCAGGGACATGGGGCTCCTTCAGATGGGGTCGGCCGAGGGACGCACAACGCGGCCGGCGATGGTGACGAGGGGCGCCTCGATGGAGATGGCGCCCACGGCCCTCAACGTCAGCGCCGTCGTGGCCTCGAGCGTGACGGTGTTGTCCTCGGCGTCGAACGTCAGGGAGTCGCCCGTCTTCTTGTTCGTGAGCTTCAGCTTGCGGCTCTTGGCTGACTCGTCGAGTTCGATGCGGAACGTCTTCGTCGCGAAGACGCGGTTGTCGGGCGGGTTCCGCTGCGCCTCGATTGGCACCTCGCTCTCGCCGCCCGGCTTTCCCCAGTGCGCGGCGAGGTAGTACGGCGCGTCCTCCTTCCCCTGGTTGAAGAAGACGGCCACCTCGGCGTGCTTCTCGGGAACGGCGAAGAAGCCGCGGTCCTTGCTTCCACCTCCGACGGTGCCGAGCGGCCAGGCCCAGGCGCTCTCAGGCTCGATGACGCCCGGGATGCACACGCGCACACGGCCCAACTGGGCGTCGTCGTTCCTGTCGGTGACGTAGCCGACGTACATGCCGAGGCGCAGCGTGTCGTTCCGCTGGATGTCGTCGTCGAAAGTGCTCATCGCTGCACGCTCATTCCGGACTCGGGGTCCTCGGCGCCGATGGTCTTCCCATCGCGTCGGTACTCGACGTGGGTACCGCCACGCTCTGCGTCGACCACCTCGATGGGCTCGAGCGCGGCGCCGGTAGCTGGCGGGTTGCGGTTCGGCTGCCCTCCCTGGGGCTGCCCCTTCACGCCGGTGCCCCGGCCGTCGCGGGTCAGCTTGAGGTCGACAACGTACCCACTCGCGCCGATGACGTGCTTCGCCTCGGTCACGTAGTACTTGCCGGACAGCGCGCTCGAGATGCCACGCACCTCGACGACGGCCTTCGCGCGCAGCGTTGGGTCGCCGACCACCTGGAGCGACAGCTTCACGGTGTCACGCTCGGCAGCGCGGAACCGAGCGGCCGCTTCTCGGCTCGCGGCGTCGGAGTTTGTCGCGGCCGTGGGGTGCGCGCTCGCCGTCGCGTTGCGGCGCTGGAGCGACGTCGTGCCAGTCTCAGGGTCCACGACCTCGACGAGCTCACCCAGCGTCGGGCGGCCGACGTTCGCGCTGTTGGCGCTCGCCTCCACCGGCGCCTTGTTGAGAGGGTCTCTGCCGCGCACGTCGACTCGGCCCACCCGCCGCACGAGGTCGGTCTCGACGTTGACGGACATGACGTCGCCGCGCCCGGGGTCGGAGCACCAGACCAGCACGTGCGTCGGGGGCGAAGCCTGCTTTCGCGCCCGCCAGTGAAAGCCCGAGTCGTCGATGAAGAACTCGAACTCCTCGCGCGCGGCGAGTCTCCGGAGGAAGCGCGCGTCGGTCTCCCCCGCTTGGTGCACCGACTCGAGCACCTCCGAGGTGTCGCCGACGTCGACCACCTCTCCGACGAAGCCGTACTCGCCCGCCACCTCGCGCGCGACGTCGCTCCGGCGCCGGCTCGTCCACGAGCGCGTCTTCGCTTGGAGGTTCATCAACACGCTGCTCGCCTGCCCCTCGACGGTGAGCGTCTGGAAGCCCTTGAGCCTCTTGACCACCACGCGCCGTGGCGGCGCCATGTTCCCCGGGTAGCCCCACGACACCTCGAGCACTGCCCCGCCCGCGAGCTCCGGCCGGTCGAAGAGGGAGAGGTCGAAGTTGTCGAGTTGGATGGAGGCCTGGTCGGCCTTCAGCGCCGTGTCTTCGTACGTGAAGCCAAGGATGCGGCCATCGAGGTTGATCGGCACTCCAGCCGCGGCCCGCTCGGACGTCAGCGCGGAGATCCGCACGCCCGGAGCACTTCTGTCTGAGGGGTTCATTCGTCCCTCCGCCGCTGCTCGCCCAGGATGACGTCGGTCAGCACCCGCACGCTGGGAATGAGCAGCTGCCGCCCGACGTCGAGTTGCAGCGTCGGGTCGATGATGGGATCCGGCTGGAAGTCGGCGATGGCCCACCAGAAGCCACAGGCCCGCGGCAGCGGCGCGAAGTACTGCCCGGCAAGGTCGAACAAGGTGTCGCCCTGCGCCACGACGTGGGTGCGCGTGTCGGGGTGCTCGTGGAGAGCGTAAGGCTCGCGCTCTGTGAGGAAGACGCGGCCGTCGTCGTCTCGCTCTCCACGCGTGAAGGCGTGCCTCGAGCCGACCTGCGGCGCCATCACGACACCTGCCGGCGGAGGTCCTCGCTCGTCACGCGCCTGTCGAGCACCTCCTCGAAGGTCACCGACGCGGCGTAGACGAGGAGCGTCGAGTCGACGGCCAACTGGCGGTACTGGAAGTCGACGCCGGCGAGGACGCACTCGATGGTGAGGACCTTCGGCCAGATGACCAGCACGCGTGGCGGCGCCGTCGGCAGGACACCCTCGGTTTGCGCGGGCGGCACGGTGAGGGCGCGAAGGAAGGCCCGGAAGTCGAGGATGTTCGGGTCGCCCGGTTGCTCGGCCGCGAAGAAGCGGTCCAGGTAGAACTCAACGCCGGTCAACTGGCGGTTCGAGGTGCTCTGGAACTGGAGCACCTGGTGCGAGAGCCCAGGCACCACCTGCCGGCTCCAGTTCACTTGGAGCTTCTCGGTGAGCTGCGCCGGGTTGAGGAGGCACTCGATCGACTCCCCGGTCGTGACGTTGACGAGGACGCAGCGCGGAGGCCGCGTCATGGCTGAGGAAAGTCGCACTGTCCGGCAAAGGAATCCGGGTCGCGATCGGGGGACCGATCGCGACTCAGATCGTCGGAGCTGAGCGCTGACGATGCCTTCCGCGTTCGCGAAGATCCACACTTGCTGGCGCGAAGCGAACCGACGGTTCATTCTTGCGACATGAGCAGTTCGGCTCCGGACGCAATCGAACCCATCTACACCTGCGCTGTCGACGCCCCAGTGCAGCTCTTCTCGGGCGACGCCACCCTTACGGCGAACGGCCACAGCCAGCAGGCCCACTGCGTGATTCGTTTCTCATGGAGTCCCAACGAGGGGCCGGAAGTAGAAATCCAGGCCCAGTCCCTGGGTCTAAGCGCCGCAACTACACTCACAGTCCCGAGCCTCGGCCTCACGGCGCCCGTGCTCGGTCGTCGAGCGAGTTTCGGCACTCATGCGCCGAGCTTTCTGGGCCTGCTGAATGGCTCCGTGCGGTTCGGCGACCCTTCAGCCCTTTCGCGCCTCGTGTTCCATATTGCGAACTTCCCCTCGGTCTACGGGGAACTGGTCCGGCGCAGTTCGAATCTGATGCGAGCGCGCGTTGGACTGGAGGCGCCCCCATGGGTCGTGACGATTGACCCTGTTGCTGACGAGGGTGATCAGCACTCGTCCGACCTGCCAACTCGAATCAGCGAGGTCCGTGGGCATGCGATCACGCACGTGGGGGTGCTGAACCGGATCGACGGGCAACCGTTCCGTGCAGAGGACGCCGACGAGGTACTCAGAGACGTTGGCAGGACACTGAGTCTGGCTCGGGCGGCGTTCTCGATGCCGATGCTCCGAGTGGGATTCAACGCGGCGCACGCAAGAGTCTGGGAGTGCTGGACGGGGTTCAGAACCGACGCCTGGAGGAGCCACGAAAACTGGTTCGCGCCGCTCGAGCCCGGGATCCTGCAGTCGGTGTTCGCGGGTTGGCGTCGCCAGTCAAACAACTCGACCAATGAGGTTCTCGACGCGGCATTTCACCTGTACATCGACTCTCACGTCCCCGGGCTGGCTGCCGAGTCACGCCTCGTCCTTGCCCAATCTGCCCTCGAAGGTCTGGCAGACGGCTGGCCTCACCCACCGCGCCCAGGATCACTTGCCCTGCCGACGTTTGGATCAGGCGCGGCAGCGCGAGTCGCAGCGCTGTCGCTTTCTCTCGGACTGCCGCTATCGGTACCGGCAGGTCTCGCGAACTTGGCCGCGCTGACCCAGCCGACCTTGGCCTCACCCGCGCTTGACAAGGTGGCCTGGGTCCGCAACTCCATCGCCCATCTTGGGCTCCTCCCACGGCTTACAGGTCACCCTTCGCGCATCCGATACGAGGCGAAGCAGTTCGCGACACAGCATCTCGAACTCGCACTCCTGCGAATGCTCGATGCTGACGGCATGTTCATCGACCGCCTGGGCCCGAGTGGACAGCCGAGGCGCTTGCCCTGGCTTTAGTCAATTGTGGCCTCCGCTAGTACGCGGGGAGCGGCGAGAACGCGCGAGCGGCTGACTCACGTTCGGCGTTGTGGGCGGCGCGCGCGATGGTCTCGCCATCGACCTGTACGGTGACCGTAATTGGCTGCGACGAGTTGATCGGCGCGCTCGCGGCGAAGCTGGCCTGGAGCTGCGAGAGATCCGCGCTGCGCGAGACGGCCTCGGCGCGTGCCGGCATTGAGGCCGTAGCGATCTCCGGCCCCGCCCCTGGGTTCGGAGTCGAGGAGGTTAGCTGCTGCTGGACCTCGGTCGAGAGCGGCTGCCTGGCGAGCCAGGCGTAGTCGGCCGGCAGGAATCGAGTCGGCACCCGCCGGAGGAGGCCGATGACACCGTCGGTGAGGCTCACAAAGGCGCTCCGGATCGACGCAGCGAGATCCGTCAGGAAGGTGCGTACCCTCACGAACGAGTCATAGAGGTTGGTGAAGATCGCGCCGAACACCTGCGCGACGACCGTGGCCCCCTTCACGAGCCCGGTGAAAAACCCCGCGGTCACGCTGATCGCGGCCGCGGTCCACTTCACGATGCCCGCGAGCGCCGCACCGACCAACTCCCCGAAGCCCCGGTACTCATCGGAGGGCAGCCCCGCCGCCTGGCCGGTGAGCGCCTGAAAGAGCTCGAGCACGGCTGCCCCAAGCTCCTCGAGGGTGGCACCGAGCATCTGGAACACCGGCCAGGCCTCCTCGAGCGCCGAAGTGAAGCCCGCGACCAGCCCGTCCCAGGCGCGGCCGACCCGGAACGCCACCTGGTACACGCCGATCAGGAAGCGCTTGAGGCCGGAGTTCTCCGCGCGCCCGAGCTCGGCCATCGCGGCGCCAGAGAAGCCTCCCTGCTCGAACAGCTGCACCAGGGCCTGGAACCCGAGCGTCACCTTCGCCCACATGCGCTGGACGAAGTCGCCAAGGCCGCCCAGGTTGTTGCGCACCGCGTACACGAATCCCGCGATGACCAGCCCGAGGACAGCCACCGCCACGATGGCCGGCAGCATGGTCGAGACCAGCCCCGCTGCTGTCAGGCCGAGGACCTTGAGCCCGATCGCCAGCAGCGCGATCCCGGCCTTCACCGCGATGACCGCGCCGACCGTGGCGATGACAGCGCCCGCGGCCACCACGAAGCCGGCGAACGCGCGCTTCACTGGTGCCGGGAGCTGCCGCAGCACGCCCAGCAGCGCGTTGACGATGTCCACCACCACCGTGACGATGGGCTTGAAGACCTGGGCGAAGGGCTCGCCGAGGACGATGGCCAGCGTCTCCATCGAGCCACCGAGGAGCTTCTTCTGCCCCTCGAAGGTGTTCAGCATCTGGTCGCGGAAGCGCGCAGCGGTGCCACCAGCGGTGTCGAACTGCTGCCGGAGGTAGGCGATGGCTGCCGCGCCGCGCACCGTCTCGCCCGTGTTGGTGCGAATGCCATTCGTCACCTGCGTCATCACCGCGCTCAGGCCGCCGAGGGCCTCGCGACCGAAGGCGCTGAGAAGGAAGGCCGACCGCTGCGCCTCGGTCATCCGCTGGAGCCGCGGTCCCATCTCGCCCACCACGTCGAGGAAGCCGCGGAAGCTCCCGTGCGCGTCGACGACGCTGACTCCGATACCACGCAGCTTCTTCTGCACTTCGGGGTCCGCCATTCGCTCCATCGCGACCGCGGCGGCCGTCGAAGCGCGCTCGACGCCGGGGATGACATTCTTCACGAGGCCGAGGGTGATGAGGGTCTCCGAGAGCGACTGGTGCAGCGCCTGTGCTCCGCGCGACGCCACGCCCAGTGCCATCGGCAGCTCGCTCGCGTTGAGGGCGAACACGTTGACGGCTTGGAGCATCCGGTCGACCGAGATGGACGCCTGGTCCACCGAGAGCCCGAAGGCCTTCATCGCTTGGGCGGCCAGGCCGGCAGCCTGCTGAGGGGAGAGTTCTCCGAGCGAGCCACCGGCGAGGTCCAGGACCGGCATCAGGAGACCCATCGACTCCGTGGCGCTGAAGCCTGCCTGGGCGAGTTCGCGGAGCCCCAGCACCGCCTCGGTCGGTGAGAACTGGGTCGCGATTCCGGCGTCGATGGCCGCGTCGCGGAGTTGGCCGAGCTCTGCCGCCGAGGCGCCCGAAATGGCGCCCACCGCGGCGATGCTCTGTTCGAAACGACCGGCGGCGTTGGCGAGCGCGAAGGCGCCGGCGACGACTCCCGCCCCCGCGGAGAACACCGCCAGGCCGACGCCGAGCTGCTGAAAGGACGACTGGATTCGCTCGGTGCCGAGGCCGACGCGTTTGTCGAGGCTGAGGAAGTTCCGCTCGAGGTTCTGAATGGCGCCGGACGCGAGGTCTCTTGCGGTGAAGACGAAGCCAAGACCGAGGTTGTTGAGCGACATCCGTCACCTCCGCTTCGCGGCCTTCTCGAGTTCGTGAGCCTCGCGAGTGCGCTGCTCGCCGATGCGCTCGAGCAGCCAGTCGCGATCTCCGGTCGACAGCTCCATCGCGTCAGCGAGCGACACCTGCAGCCCCGAGCCGCCGTGCTGGTGCCAGCACAGATGGAAGAGCCCCTCGCGCCAGGCGTCGAGGCTCACGTCGGGGAAGAGGTGCTCCGGGCCTTCCTCCGCGCCGTTCGCTCCTTGCCCGGCAGGAAGAACGCGCTGTCGAAAGGGAGCTCGACCTCCTGCGTCTCGCGGCACTCCGGGCACTCGACCTCGATGGTGGTGTCCACACCGCAGTCGACGCGATCGAACTCGTCGACAAGGAAATCGGCGTCGCGAAGCGTCAGCTCCTCGATGAACTGCCGCTTGTCCTTCGCGTCGATCCCCGCGATGTCGAGCACCCGGTATGCGAGGACCGCGGAGAGGAGTCGATCGGGAGCCGAGCGCTGCAGCGCCGGAAGCTTCCGCTCGTCGCCACCGGTGAGGAGCTTGAAGCCCACCCGTTTCCCCGCGTCGGGGAGCGTCGTCTCGAAGCGGTTGCCGGCGACGAAGGCAGCCCGGCTCTCGGACGAGAGCGCACGCACGGGGAGCTTCGTCAGGTCCACCTCCCACTCGATGCGCGCGCGGCAAGCGTCCCTTCGGCAGGAGATGCCGAAGGCGTACTGGGGGCCGTAGGTGAGCGCGCGGATCATCAGCAGCGCGAAGAAGCGGTCGCCCTGGAGGACTGCGCCCCAGTCGATGGGCTTCTCGGCGAAGACGTAGGGGCCGGGGTCGGTCGTCTCCTCCCAGCAGGAAGCGAGGAGTTCGTCGAGTTGACCGCCCACCTTCGCGAGCTTGCGATCGGCGAGGACCCGCTCTTCGCGAACCTTCATGCCGCGGATAAGGCCCGTGAGCCCCGTGGGGCACGTGACGGCGTTTGCCATGCACCGACAAAGACTTCGAAGGCAGCAAATGGGGACGCTCGATGGTCAGCGGTCACGCTCTCGAGGCGTCAGGCGCACAACCCCGATCCTGAGTACAGACAGCCAATGACGACCATCGTGCGCGACCCGTACGCGCTGAACCGGAAGTTCTACTGGGCGTATGACCCATTCTTCATCTTCAACAAGGCGAAGCTGCTGATGTTTGTCTCCGAGTCGTGGGACGACTTCGCCGCGTTCGCGAGCAGCCACAGCGTCGAGATCGGGAAAGAGGGTCCCAAGACATGCCAGGGACTTCGTGCTCATATTCGGTTCTCGGAGTACCACCAGTTTGAGGCGTGCTTCTCGTTGATGCTGGCGCACTTCCAGTCCGAGCCGCACTGGCTCTATCTCACGACCTACAAGACGAAGGTCCTCCTTGATGCTGCAAAGGCGTTCGCCGCGGGCGAGGTCACCGCGCTGACCAATGGCGCTGCGTCAACGCCTGAGGCGTTCGTGAACGCTGCCATCTATTCCGACCGCCCGCCTACGGAACCCTCTGCGAGCGCGGGGTGGACCACGAATCTGGAGACGATCAACTGGATGCTGCGAATCATCGCCGAGCGCTACGTGAGGGCTGCCTCCTTTGGCGGCGAGTACAATGCCTACAAGCACGGCGTTCGCGTCCTGACTGGGACCAGCGAGGTCCAAGTCGGTTCAGAACCCGGGGGCGCTATGATGACTCTTGCCGCGTCGAGTGACTCGGTGACCTTCCTTGAACTTGAGTCAATGTCGGACGCTGCCGGCACAAAGCAGGTCTTCGAGGTCCTTCGGCACTTCAATCCCGTTGAGAGCTTCAAGTTCATCGAGTTCATGGCGCTCCTCACGGAGAACATGAAGCGGAGCAGAGCTGCCACCATCGATGGCGCTGGCGAGGTGAAGTTGCATCAGTTCACCGGCCTCGACAGGGGAGTTATCCGAGCACTTGGGAACCGCTTTGAATTCCGCGTCGCAACCTGAGCTGCGACCGATCACTGAATCAGCTCGAAGAAATCGTACGTGAGCGTGACCGACTCGATGACGTTCTCGTCGCTCTCGTTGTCCCATTCCCCCGCGACGAACTTCACCGGCCAAGCGCCCATCAGCCTCCACCGGCGCAGCGTCACGCCGTCGCGATCCTGCTGCACGACGTCGAGGTGCCGCTTGTAGCCGACGTCGGGAAGGCCGAGGCCGGCAGAGGTCACCGCCACGTCCTGGAACCAGTCAAAGAGATCGTGGTCCCGCGTCGCGCCACGCTCGAGCGTCACGTCGGCGAACGTGAGGCGACCCGGGCTCTTGTTCGGGATGAGCGCGCCGCCCTCGAAGTACTGCACGTTCGCCACCTCGACGGAGAGCTCGCTGCACTTCTGAAAGCCGGCGTGGTGGAAGCCGTCGATCTCCACCACGTACTTGAACTTCTTGTGGAAGCTGCGCGGGTTGCCGATGACGGCCATGGGTGACTCCTTCAGGGGTTCGCGCCGGCCAGCTCGGCCTCGAGGGCCCGCGTGTCCTGGCTGATGCGGAGGATGATGAACTCGGCCGGCTTGTTGGTGGCCAGCCCGACGCGCGCGATGAGCTTCCCGGCGAAGACGACCGAGGGCGTGTTCAGCGCATCCGACACGTCGACGAAGAAGGCCTTTGCCGGATCGCGGCTCCGGAACGCGCCGTTGTTCATCTGCGCCAGGAGAAAGGCCGTGATGGTGCGCTGCACCTGCGCGCGAAGCGACTCGGTGTTGGCCTTGTGGCGGGCGAACTCGAGGCCCTGCTTGAGGCTCCGCTCGATGAAGATGACCCCGCGACGCTCGCCCACGTACGGGAAGTTGCCGTCGCCCTTCAACGTGCGGCTGCCGTCGATGAAGCGCGGCAGGCCCGGGCCCGTGGTGAGCGGGTTGACGCGGTGCGGGTAGACGAGGTCGCGCTTCTTCTCCTCGAGCACCTCGTCTGTCTCAAAGCCCAGCACGCCGAACATGCGCCCCGCTTCGATGCCAGCCGGAGCGTCGTACACACCTCCAGGACGCGCCGTGTCGGCGCGCGAGAAGACCCCCGCGATGATGCCCGAGGGCGGCACCACCACCTGGCCGGCAGAGCCGAAGACGCTCTTCGCCGGGTTGAGGACGCTGACGCGCGGCCAGTACAGGGCGGCGAACTCCGAGAGGCCTTCGAGCGCGGCTGTCGAGCCGACGTACGTGACGATGGCCGTCGCGCTCTGCCCTGCCGGCGGGTCGAGGATCGCGAACACCCTGCCGTCCCGGGCCACCTCGGCGTACTGCACCATCGCCAGGTGGGTCGCCGGCGTCGCGCGCCCGGGCACGAGGAGCAGTGACAGCTCCTGCACCTGGTCGAGCGCGTGGAGCCCCGTCTTGCCCAACTCGCTCCCGATGAAGTCGGTGTCGTCGAGGCCGGAGAGCCCGTCGTTGCCTCCCGCGAGCGCGACGGTCTGGGGCTGCGGCACCGTCGCCAGCACCTGCGTCACACGCAGGTAGAGGGAGCCGTTCTGCCCGTCGTTGATGACGCGCTCGATGTGGCGGGCGTCGGCGGCCGTCAGGGTGAGGTTCGGGAACGTCTCGCGGTACGTCCCATCCTCGACGACGAGGAGGTCGAACGCGGTGGCGCTTCCGTTGGTGGCTGCGCGGACCTCAACCTCGAGGCGGTTGGCGTACCCGCCGGGCTCCTTCCCTTCGACGCGGATGGCGTTGGCCACTCCGGAGGCGACGCCGGCGTGGGCCAGGGTGTCGAGGCCGAAGGCGGCCGCCGTCGGAGCGCGCGCCTGCAGCGTGGCGGCGACTCCGGTCGCGACGGTGTGCAGGCCGATGGCACCTCCCAACCCCGTCTCGATCAACACGCCAGGCACCGCGGCCTCCACCACGGCTTTCATCTCCAGTGCGGTGACAGCGCGGAGATCACTGACGTTGCCGGTGCCCTGGGAGACGGCCGCCGGGAACCCCAGCGGCGTGTTCGCCGTGCCTCCGGTCACCTGGACCCGGCTCGACGTCCCCAGCGTGTCGCTGGCCAGGCCGACGATGCTGCCGCGCGACGAGGCCTTCCCTCCCGCGATGGACGCGTTGAGGGCTGCGGAGACCTCTGCGGCGGTGGCCTGCGCGACGTTGGCGAAGTCGGCGGCGGCGAAGATGACGTGCTGCTCGGTTCCTCCGTCGAGGCGCAGCATGAGCGTCATGCCGTCGGCGAGCGCATACGGGCCCGCTCCGACGGCAGCGACTGCAGCCGGGGCGCCCCTGAACACGGCCTCGACGTCGGCGCCCCCATTCGCCGAGAGGACGACGCGATCACCGTCCTGCAGCGCGAAGGGGCCAGCCGCGGCGCCAGTCAGCACCGCGGGAGTGGGGCCTCCGCCCGCGACGATGAAGCCCAGGGCCCGCTGGGCGGTGACGGTGCTCGGCTGGGCGGGGTCGCCGAAGTGGGCGGTGCGCACCACCCAGAGCTGACTGCCGCCGTTCTCGAAGAAGCCCATCGCGGCCAGGGCGAGGTCGGAGTCGGGCGTGAAGCCTCCGAAGCGCGTCTGGAACTCATCGAATGAGCTGCACAGCACGGCCTGGCCGATGGGGCCCCGCTCGGTGATGCCGACCGCGCCGGCGACTGAGGTTGGGGCCGAGGCGATGCCGCGGACGCGCGGCTCCTCTTCGACGATGACGACCTTCGACGACAGGAGCTGTCCACTCACGCGGCACCTCGCTTCACAGAGAGCGCGCCCTCGCGGACCGCGCGGATGACCTCGGGCACGGCCAGCACCGCGTCGTCGAGGGAGTCGACCGTCACGCCGGAGGCCAGGGTCAGCGACGAAGCGACTCGGCGTGCGCCAGTCCGGCAGGCGCATCGGCCGAGGGCCGCGCAGAACACGTCGTGGGCCAGCACGAAGACCTGGCACCGGCGGCTGAGGTTGGTGAGGGAGATGCTCATCAGAGCCCCTCGGTCTCGAGGATGGGTTGGTTCACCAGGCGCGTGAGGTCCAGCGGCAGGCCCTCGTCGACGTCGAAGCCCCGCACGACGAGGCCACAGGTGAAGACGCGCACGTCGTCGCGGCTGGCGAGCTGGGTGCGGAAGTCGCCGTCTGCGTCGAGCTCCCACCGGACGACGCCGCGGCTCGCGTCGGCGGGGTCGCGGAGCAGCTCGAGCCACCGGTTGCGGTTGAAGAAGGTCGCCACCGCCCCCATGAGGTTGAAGAGTTCGGCCGCGCGCGACGAGGCCGCGGTGACACCGAACAGCAGGTCCACCGTGAAGGGAGGCTTCCGACGCACCGCCTCCAGACCCGAAGGCGAGCCCACGACGTCGTACCGAGCGACGTTGGCCGAGTAGAAGCGATTTTGTCGGAGCGTCGGCCCAGTGAGGACCAGCGACGGCAGCTTCGCCATCGCGATGATGCTCTGCCCGTCGGCGACGGTGTCGTCGTAGTCGACCGAGACGGAGGCGCTCACGTTGGCGACGACCTGGCGCTTCAGCTCGCGCAGCAGCTGCCGCACGACGCGCGTGAGGTCCGCCTCGCGGACGATGGCAGGCCGCTCGAATCGGTAGGCGAGCGCGAGCGCAGCGTGCTCTCCGGGGATGGGCACGCCCGAGGGGTCGAGGTTGAACACCTCGACGTCGACCTGACCTGGCTCGTGGCTTGGGGTCCTGAGCTCAACGACCCGGACCGCGCCCTCGTCATGGACCGAGACGACGATCGCCGGTCGACCACCGAACATCACAAGTGGGCGATCGCCGATGCCGGCGCCATCGAGGCGGAGCAGATCGCCGCCGGACGAGGGCCCCACTGCCGGAACAATCGCGTTGAGCGTCGGAGTCGCCACGCAGGTGAAAAGGCGGAGGGGCCCGCCGCACGGGGACAGTCGAGCTACGGAGTCAGCCCCAGCCCGGCTGCGACGCGCTCGAGGAAGCGACGCCCGGCCCCCGCTCGGAACTTCTCGAACGCAGGCCTCAAGAACGGCCGCGCTGGAACCTGCGTCACGATCACGCCGCGGCCACTGCCGCCGGTCGGGGTAACACCCGCGCGCTTGAGCAACACGAAGAGAAACCGCCGCATCTTCGGGGTGATGGGGATGATGACGGGCGGACCACCGAACTCTTGGAGCTGCGCGACGTCGACCAGCGACTCGCCGGTGCTGCTCTTCGCGCTCCGCAGCACGCCGACGAAGACCTCGTCTCCGTCGGTGATGACCGAGATGGAGTTCCTCAGGTCGCCACGCACGATGAGCGACTTCGTGCCACCGAAGCCCTTCAGCTGCCTCGCCGCCAACGTCAACGGCGCAGGCGGTCGGATGGGAACGCCACCCGGCGCCTGCGCCGTCAACCCGCTGACCACCTCGTTGCGCAGCGCGTGGGCCTCCTGCTTCAGCGCGGTCTCGACGGCGCTCTTGAGCTTCTCCGACGAAGCGGAGAGCAGCTCGCGAGCACGCGCCCAGTCACCGGTGCGGGAGGAGGCCATGCGCTGCTACGGCGACGCCGTGGGCTCCGGGATGCAGGTGTCGCCCTCGACGACCCCGGCGTCGTCGCCATTGACGAAGGCGCACACCAGCGGGCGCCGAGCGAGCCGACTCAGCTCGCCGCAGTCCGCGAGCGCCCGCCACTCGCGCTTCGCGTCGCAGACCTCCACGACGTTCCCGGTGCAGCGCGAGGCGCCCGGATCGCAGGGCCCCTCCGCGCAGCCAGCGAGCGCCACCAGACAAGCCACCACCATGAGATTCTTCATTGAGACACTCCGTGCTGCGGGTCGTGGGACGACGAGCGGCGAGCCCGCGTGTCTGCCGCCGTGCACCACCTCCAAAGCGCGCACCCGACAACCTCGGGGACCGCGCTATTTCGCCGACTTCTTCGCGCAGGGCGCCGGCTCGGGCGCGCCCGCGTCGGGCTCGTCGGGGAACGCGCAGTCGACGCTGCACTTCATGAGGCGACCGACGCCGGTGCACGCCCCGAGCGCCAGTGCCAGCACTGCGACCATCGTCACGAGCCGCTTCATCACGAACTCCGTCCAGCGGGCCTGTCTGTGAACGACACCATCAGGAGGTTCCGGCGCGGCCGACGTCGGAAGAGGCCAAAGCCCGCGTGCCGGGCCTCCGTGACGTACAGCCCTGGTGGTGTCCGGACCGCCCACACCAACTGCCCCTCGGTGTCGAACAGGCCACCGAGGCGATCGCTGGTGCGGATGAGCGCCTCCCCAGTCGTGGCGTCGACCAACGCGAGCCGCTCCAGGTCTCGGAAGTGGAAGACGAGGTCGATGCTCGACTGAGGGGTGTTGCCCGAAGGCGTCATCCGCAGGGCATCCAAAGTCTCGGGCTCAACCTGGCAGGGGACACGAACCGGCGGGTGCTCGCGACGGAACGCATCGCCAACACCGTCACCGTCGGAGTCGAGCAGCGCGGGCTCCTTGAAGTCGTCGTCGTACCCGGGCGGCTGGGTGGCCATGGCGATCGTGTCGAGCCGGTAGAGCTCGGCCAGGAATGGGAAGATGAGCCGGCCCCTCATCACGCCGCTCCAAGGGGAGAGACGCGCACGTAGGGCGTCAGGAGCATGTCGACCTCCGGGTCGCCGGTGAGCCAAAGCCCGCCGCCGCGGTTGGCGTCGAGCCGGTAGCTCTGGTCCCTCGTGCGCTCCTCGAGGATGCGCCAGCGGCTGCGTGCCTCGAACGCGGCATCGTCAGCCAGAGGAAGCAGGCCGCGGAGGACCAAGAGGATGCAGGCGCGCTTCACAGCCGGCGGCGTGCAGCCACTCGGGGTGCCGTCGTCCTCGGTGTAGCCCCAGGCGCCGTCAGCGCTGACGTTGCCGTGGCCCTTCGGGAAGAAGAGTCCGTGCCGCATCGTGACTCGCGCTCCGTCGAAGTTCGGCCGGACGGGCGCACCGACGACCACGAGGGACGTCGGATCCAAGGTGAACTCGAACGGGTACCCCGAGATGAAGGGGAACGGCTGGCGCCCCTCGTAGTCGACGCGAAGGCTGGTCAGCCGAATTGGAGGAACGGGAAGCTCGATGGTCGGCGTCCCGCGTCCGTCGAATCGGTAGGTCGCCTGTCTCGACTCGAAGAACTGACCGGTGACCCTGTCGATGGTGCGGGTCGCCTCGTCGATGAGCGCCAGCACCCGCGCGTCGGTGGCGGAGGCCTGAGCGGCCCCCTCTGCTCGCACCTCTGTCACCGACGCGTACACGTCACGCCTTCCGAGCGACTCGCGTCGGCGCCTTCGCCAAGTCGGCGGTCGTCACGTCACCGCGCGCGGGGCTGAGCCGCACGTCATCGGAGGCGGCCTTGCGCACCTTCGCCTCGCTCTCCTCGCGGGAGTCGAGCGCCTTGGCCTCCTCCTCGGTGCAGACGTCGAAGGCCAGCTGCGACACCTCGTCGCCCGGCACCTGGCGAACGACACGCAGGTAGTCGGCGACCTGCTTGTCCACCCGGTACCACCCGCGCTCCTCGTGGAACTTGATCCCCGCGTAGGTGTACCGCCGCAGCACAGCGCCGCGGCGCGGGTCGAACGACTTGAGTCGAACCAGCATCGTCTCCATGGGTCACCTCACAGCTGGATGTTGATGAGCTTCGCGACGCCCGGCTCCTCGGCGAACTTCGCGTCGAAGCGCAGCGTCGCCACCACGCGCAGCACGCCGGCCGACACGTCGCGGAAGGACTCCAGGCGGATCTGCCGCCAGATGCCGACGTGCACGTTCTTCGGGTTGCACAGCAGGGCGACGGTCCGGTTGTTCGCCGGCCCGAGGTTCTCCGGGAACAGCGGCACCGGCTTCACTGGCACGCCCGAGTAGAGCGCCGGCGTGTCCTCCTCGATGAAGCGATCGCCGCCCACGGTGGCGCGGTCGGCCAGGGTGTTGCGGTAGTCGAGCTCCGCGTCGACGCTGGTGAGGTAGGTCATCTGCTTCTTGTCGCGGAGGTACTCGCTCGGCAGCGACTTGAGCAGGTCGCGGAGCAGGTTCTTGTTGATGCCCGTGGCCGCGGCGTCGACGAGGTGGCTCGTCGTCTGCTTGAGCAGGCCGTCCATGGTGGCGAGGAACGGGTCCGCGGAGGCGGTGTCACCGTTGATGATGACCTCCTCCATGTCGCGCCCGGCGGCCTCGGCGATCATCTCGAGGATGGTCTGCCGCAGCTCGCCGCGCTCGATGTTGTCCTCGAGCACCTCGTCGGAGAGGTGGACCTCAGCCTTGAACAGCCGGGCGTCGAGCTCGAGGAAGCTGAGGTCGGGGCGCGCCCGGTCTGCGGGAGCCAGCGCCGTCGCCTCCTGGCCGGGCCGGAGGATGCGGCTGCCGAACTTGATCTTCGACAGCTGGTGCTTCGGCGACGCCATCGGGACGACGGTGGCGAGTTGCATCAGCACCGACTGCTTGATGAGCAGCCGCATGAACTTCTGCGCCTGCGCCGGGAGCAGGATGCCTCCTCCGGCGGTGAGGTCGGCGAGCGCGAGGTCGGCCTTCTCGAGCAGCGTACGATTCGAGGTGTAGCTCATGGTCGTGTCCTTTCCCTGTCAGGGCTCGTGGAAGGAGACCGCCTTGTCGACGCTCTCCCGGTCCATGGGCTTGTTGAGGTCCATCGGCCAGCCGACATCCTCGGGCTGGGACTTGGTGACGGGCTCCGCGGGCGCGGCGCTGTTGGGCAGCCCGAACTGCTTCTCGACACGACCGAGGCGCTGGGCGTGGGCCGTCACGGACTCGGAGAGCGCCTTGAAGGACTCGGTCAGCTTCGCGAGGCCGTCGGTGATGGGCGCGAGGTCGACCTTCTTGGTGTCGTCCTCCTTCGGCGCGTCGTCGGGCTCCTGGGGCTTGGGCGCGGGCTTCGTCCCCCTGCGCAGCCGCGCCACCGCCGCCTTCGCAGCGCCGATGTTTTCGGCCAGCGACTTGGTCTTCTCGGCCTCGTCCCCGTCCGCCGACTCCGAGAGCCCGGCCTGCGAGAGGAGCTGCTCCGCCGTCGTGCGCAGCTGCTCGGCCAGCGCGGTGATGCGCGGGTCGGTGTTCTCGGCGCCGGTGCTGCCGAGCAGCTCGACGATGTCGGTCAGGCTCTCCAGGGCCGCGAGCGCCATGCCCAGCGGGGAGTCCTCGGGCACGTCGGTCTTCTTCGTCTCTTCGGTGTCGTCCATGGTGTCGTCCCTCTTCACGATGAGAAAGCGGCGCAGGTTGGCGGCGCGGTCGACGAGGGAGACCTCCTCGACGACCATGTCCACGAGCCGGTGCACGCCGTCGGTGGTGGTGCTCATGCTGCGACCTCCCTCTGCGGAGCCGTGGGCTCAGGCACTCGCCGCGCAGATCCCCCGATGGAGAAGCCGGTGAGCTCGCCGGACTTCACCTTCTCCCAGAGCTCGTCACCGAGGACGCGCACCGCGAGGAGCCAGGTGCCCTTGCGCACCGAGGTGTCGCCGAGCGCGAAGTCGGTGGGCGCGAGGAAGCTCTCGAGCACCTTCACCTCGTCGTTGACGCGGAGGCGGTGCATGAGGCCCAGGCCACCGAACTCCTCCATGAAGCGGTGCGCGGCCTCGCGGATCTCGTCGGCGGAGTAGATGTCGCCCTGCGCGTCGACGACCTCGGGCTCGAGCACGATGCCCAGCACGTACCGCTCGTCGGTCGGGTCGGTGCCCTTGAGGAGCTTCGTCGGCTTGTCGAACTCCGACTCGTCGGGCGCACAGAGCCAGTCGTCGATGGCCTTGGTGGTGGGCTCGTAGTTCGCGACCAGGAGCTGCGTCAGCACCGACGGGCCACCGACCCCGCGCATGGCGCCGATGGTCCGGGGCGTGCGGATGCGCTTCACCCAGAAGTCGGACCCCTTCACCATCCCGGGGAAACGCCCACGGATGCCGTAGGTGATGAGGAACTTCCCCTTGAGGGACTTCAGGAGGGTGAAGAAGCGCTCCTCGTCGAAGTCCGACTCGCCGACGTCGACGTTGTACCCAGGGTACGGAGGGTCGAGGAAGAAGACGGTGTCCTTCGAGTCGTACTTGCGGACGACCTTCTCGTAGTCGCCGCCGTAGACCTTCACCTTCTTGAGGCGCGGGGCGAACTCCTCGATGCGCTTGATGGTCTTCGCTTCGACGCCGACGACCGAGGGACTGAAGCTGCGCCCGCGCATCTTCCCGTACGAGAAGTGGGTCAGGTAGAGGAAGCGGTGGAGCCGCGCGACGTCGGTGGCTGGCTTCGCGTCGAGGAGTCCCTTGAACGTCTTCTCGTCGCCGACCCACGGCAGCTTCTTGAGGCCAGCCAGGTCAGCGGGCGTGAGCTTCTTGAGGAGCTTGTAGGCGTCGGCAATCTCCTGGTCGGCGTCGTTGATGACCTCGACCGGCACTGGCTCCTTCGCGAAGAGGACGGCGGCGCTGCCGGCGAAGGGCTCGACGTAGGTCTTGTGCGCCGGGAGCATCGCCACGAGCCGCTTCGCCAGGCGCTTCTTGCCGGCCGGCGAGCCCCAGATGGTCTTCTCGACGTCCTCGGTCGTAGCCGCATGGAGGACGGAGCGCGAACGCGCGATGGCGGTCTGGAGTTCGGTCATTGGGGTTGGCCTCGCGTCTCGGTCACTGCGCCTCAGGAGGCCGGGACGGTGATCGGCGCGTCGGGCGCGGTGCTGACCGCCGCGACGGGCGCCGCCGCGGCCACGTCAGGGGCCTGCGGAGGCGTCGACGCAGTCAGGCTGGCGACTGCGATGGCCCCGGACTTGAGGCCGCTCTGGAGGACGAAGATCGCGATGATCCCCGCCACCGACGCGATGACCGCGTCGGAGATGGGCGGCATGTGCCACTTGATGAGGAGCGGATTGATGGCGAGCAGCGCCATCGCCGACAGCGCCGCGGTGAGCGCGCGCTTGAGCGACGCTGGGTCATTCAGGTGAAGCGCGGCCAGAAGCTTGGTCATGAGGTCCTCGTTCGTCAGTGAGCCGCGTGATGCGGCCCGACTTACGACGAGGACAAAGCGGGCTGGTTCGGAGGCGGGGGACAGCGGTCAAAGAAGCGCCTGTACCCCCGTAGCAATCTTGGCGACCCCATCGGTTGCCTGGCTGAGCAGCGCGAGCACCGACACATCTGGCTCGTGGAACTTGAAGTCGACCCACGTGATTTTCTGGACCGTTAGGCTCGGGTGGGCAACCGGCATCTGAGTCTTCGGGTCAACCGGAACCCCCCCGATGAGGACTCCCGCGCCAAAGCGGACATTGGCCGGGTTCCAGCTGACTTGGGCTCCCGAGGTCGAACTGGCCTTCACTTGCTCGGTCGTAACGCGCGTCTGCTCAACAAGTTCGCCATGCTTGTTCAGGTTGTTCACCTTGTTGAGCTGACTGAGCCAGAGCTTGTCGGCGCCTTGAAATGGCTGCACGCTGCTGAGGTAGGCGTACAGCGCGGGCTTCGATGCCTCGAGCCCTGGGTACGACGCCAACATTTGCCCCGCGAATCCAGGCGCAGAATCGACGATCGGGAAATAGAAGATCTTGTTGGCAGCCAGCGGGCAGTAGGTCTCGCGAATGTCGTGAGCCAGGTAGTCCAGGACCGACCGCAGGTTTCCGCACAGGTTCTTGATGTCGATCTTCAACTCGCTGGAGATGGCCTTCGCCTGCAGTGAGGCGTCGTAGTCCCCTCGAAGCTGACGAAGGTCTTCGGCACTTCTGTCCAACAGCGCTTTGATGCTCTCGGCTCGCTTGTTCATGTTCTTGACGCTCTCATCTCCAACCGCTCACGCCAAGAGCGGCGGATCCTGACCGTGACCACCATCTCAGGAGAGCGCCAAGGTTGTGGTGCGGCACAGGCCGTGAAACGGCGGGAAGCCGATGCCTGCATCGCCAAGTCGCCCTTCGGGAAGCTGCGGGCGGAACTCGCCGACGTCATCGCGAACGCCCATTGCTGACCGCGTCACCTCGGCGATCGCCACGCCGGCCCCGGTGAGCATGAGCCGACCACCGTCGAGCCGCTCGCGGACCCACGGGAGGGCCTGCTTGATGTCCTCGGGGTTTTCGAGCCGGGCGACCTCGTCGAACTTCCGCAGGGCGTCGGCCACCGAGAACGTCTTCCCGTGGAGGTACCGACAGATGTGTGTGGTCCGCTCATCGAGCACCGCCTCGATGCGGTACCGATGAATGCCTGCCTCGGCGTAGCTGCTCACCTGCGCGAAGGAGCGCCCCTGGCCGATGAACGAGCTCGCGACGACCTCCCAATAGAACGGCGCTCGCTCGACCAGCGCTGCTCGAGCCGCGGCCGTCAGGTCGGCCGCGATGTCGTCCCGACCGAGGCCGCGCTCGAGCCCCGCGGCCACGACGCGCCGGGCTTCCGCTCCGATGGCCTCGAGGCGCCGGCCGTACTCGTCGCGCACGAAGAGTCCCTGCGCGTTCACGATGTGCCGAGCGACTCGGCGGTCGAGGGCGTTGAACCGTGCGCCGATCGCCAACTCCTGCACCTGGCGCGAGTGCGTCCGGGTCGCGCTGACCACGGCGGTCGCGGCATCCCCGAGAGGAACCTGGATGCGTCGGGGGATGAGCGATGTCGATCGCCCTGCCGCCGAGAGCGCCTCCGAGACGAGCCGACGACGCTGGGCAGCGGTGGTCTGCTTCCAGTCCACGTCGAGCACGGCCACAGCCTCTCGGACCGCGTCGACCTCAAGAGGCGCGGCCGACCTGCGCAGGCGCGCCGCCAGCAGGGTCGACGCCCGGTCGAAGCCCTGCGGGCTCCCGAGGTCGAGCGCCTTCAGGACCGGCAGTCTCAGCACCTGCTCGAGGAGCTCGTCCGCGAACACCCGCGCGTCGTGGAGCTCAAGCAGGGTCACGCTGCTCCCCGAACCACGACTCGAACTCCTGCCGCGGGACCGCCACGCGCTCGGGCTCCAGGTACCTCCGGGCGAGCTCGGCCCGGTCAGTCGCAAGGCGCTCCTCCTCGGCTCGCAGGTCCTCCCGCAGCGTCAGCAACTGCTTCGCGCTCTGCGCCAGGGTCGCCGGGGGCCTTGCCATCGGAGTCAGGTCGACGCTCTGGGTTTGCACGCCGGCCAACGTCAGCGTGATGGGCCGCTTGGTCCAGTCGTCGCCGATCTTGCGGAACTCCCGGTTGAAGATGTCGCCGGCCAAGATGCGCCCTTCCTCCGGGGTCAGCACGCCGACGCGAACGAGCCGCTCGACCATCTCAGTCATGCGCTCGGGGTCGCGCGTCACCGGCGTCTGCGAGCGGAACCGCCAGAAGCGAATGCCCATGTCGGCGAGCACCTTCCGATTCATCAGGAAGTCGAACTCATCGCGCTCAGGCTGGAAGACCTGGTCCTCCGCGAATCGGAGCGCGCTCTCCGCCGTCGCGCGGTTGAAGTCTTTGCTCTCGCCGCGCAGCATCCGCGGCAGTCGAAACGCGCTCCCGACCTTGTCGATGTTCCGCTCGTCGTAGACCTGAAAGAGCGCGTCGTGCTGCTGGGCGTCAGTGAGCGGCCGGAGCTCGATCTTCGCGCGCCCGCCGTCGCCAGTGCCGGAGCCATCGGCTTCGAGGATGAGGATCTTGTGGAAGTTGGCCTTGCCCTTGAGGTTCTCCTCGATGAACCGCTCGATGCGCGGCACCGACGCGTCGGAGAGCCGCCCGCCCGACACCAGCAGCGCCAGCGGCGGAACGCTCTTGTTCTCGAAGTAGAGGTAGTTGACCTCCTCCATCTGGCGCGAACCCAGCACCGAGAGGAGCGTGCCCACCCAACGCGGTACGCCGTATGGCGACCGCGGGGAGTGGATCGCGAAGTGGATCAACTCGGTCGCGGGACCGTCTTCGGGCTGCGCAGCCTTGAGCGCGGCGACATCGGGGAACACGCGCCCGGTGGTGCGCGAGATGACGCGCGGGTCGCCGAGGGACTTGAAGAAGGCGCGCTCGATGCCCTGGATCTGCACGTAGCGGCGAAGGCGTCGCCGCGCGGTGACCGTGTCGAACGTTACGGTCGAGACGCGAACGCGCTCGCTGACCTCGACGGGCTCGCGGTCGAGCGGAAGGAGCCGCACCGTGTACGACGGCACGTAGACGAAGCGAGCCAGGTCGCCCTTGCCGTCCCGGAGGATCTCCCAGAAGGCGTTACCGGTGACCTCGAGGTCCTGGCGCATGCGACGGCGGAGGTCGACGAAGGAATGGTCGAAGCAGGCGAAGTCGAAGAAGGCCTCGAGGCGGGCGCGCTCGACCCGCGAGTGCTGCTTGAGCTCCTCGAAGCGGGCGTTACCCTCGTCCACAGTGGGGGTCACGTCAGTGCCCGACGCAAGCGTGCCGGCCTCACGCGCGGCCAGGCGCTCGAGCACCAGCGTGTCGCGGACCTTCTCGCGCGCGTCCTCGGACTCGAAGTCGATGGCTGGATCGAAGCGGTATCCGAAGCCGTCGATGTTCGTGGCGTAGGCGTCGACGTTCGGCCGGAGCGAGTTCGAGTGCTCGACCAGGAGGCACATCGCCTCTGGGTCGTAGGGCGGCGCGAGTGCACCTGCCGCAGTGAAGGCGCTCGGTGTCTCCTCTCCTCCCGCGCGGCTCGCCGGGTCCTCCACGCGCGACCCGACCACCACCGCCTTCAGGATGGTCTGCAAGCGTTCCTCGCCTGACGGGAGGAGATCGGTCGGCGTCACGCGTTGGTCTCCACGAGAGCGCAAAGGGCCGTCCCTGCCCTTGTGGGGACGCGCTGCGCGCAGGAGCGCCCACCATCACGGCGGTTTGGACTCATTGCTGCCCGTGGAGCCAGTCGACAGCGGAGAGAAACGCTGCGTCTTCCGCGAGCGCGGGCTCCCTCGTCAGCTGAAGTTCCAGGGCCGTCTTCACCAACCTCGTGTGGTCGGTGCTGAACCACGTGGCGACCCGGCCGCTGACCCCGAAGGCGGCGAACCTGGCGCGCGCGACCACCGGCAGCCGATCCAAGAAGGCGGCGATCAACTCCGGAGGGCAGAACACGCCGCACACCGCTGATTCAAGCGCGTCGCTCCACCCACGAAGCGCGCTCCAGTGCTCCAGGGGAAGGCCGTACTTGTCGGGGAAGAGGCGAGGCCACGTCGTCAGCTGGAGGAGATTGGCCTGGTACTCGACACGGACGTTGTCGAAGAAACCGGCGAGCGACCGCTCCACCGTCGGGCAGCGCTCCTTCGTGGGTGCGAGGCCGAGCAGCGCCTGATTCACGTGGACCAGCTCGTGCTCCAGAATCGAATGGAACGACTCGCTCCTTGAGCGGCGCCGCCGCGTCGGGGCGAACACCAGTGGGATGGACGTTGTGACAGTGGAGATGGCGTCACAGCCCGGGGCGATGCCCGCCAACTGTTCGTCGTCGACGTACGCGACGAGGTACTCACGACCGAAGAGCGCCGACTCGTGCCACCTCAGCCCCTCGAGCTGGAGCATCTGGTCTTGGTAGCGAACGAATGGGAGGAGGTCGACGACCCCGAGGAAGATCCGAGCTGCATCGACGTAAGCGTCGTGCACACGCTTGGGCGGCAACAGCATCCGGGAGAGCCGCGCGGCCCGCTTCCGCTCCGCCGTCGTCGGTCGGTAGCTCACCCGGCGAGGATACTCGACGAAGGAGCCTTGGAGCCCAGGCGACTCACCCCAGCACGCGGACGCCGATCTCCCCCGTCCTCGGCCTTTCGGCCTGCCGCTCTCGCTGGCACGCGAGAGCCACGGCCCAGAACTTGTCGGCGTGACCGCGCGCGTTCCGCTCCGCGTCGAAGCTCACCTTCCCCGACGGCAGTACGCGCCGCTTGATGGCGTGGACCTGGGCGACCAGGTCGCGGTCGCGCGGCATCGTCACATCGCGGCGCTGCAGCAGGATCTTGAAGTCCGTCGCCCAGCGCTCCTTCGCCTCGTTCGTGAAGTTCTCGCCGACCACCTGCGGGAAGTCGCGCACGAGGTTCTCGGCCAGGTTCATGCCGATGCCGCTCCGGTCGATGGAGAGCCGCGCCACCGGCAGCGTGCCCAGAAGTCGCCGCAGCTCGGCCTCCTGCTCCGCGAACGGCGTTCCCTCGAAGCTCTTCATCATCCGGCAGGTGAAGCGGCCCTCGATCTCCTCGAACACGGCGAGCTCGGACCTGTCGCGCGTTCGCCCCACGTCGAAGCCGGCGACGATGCGCCCTTCCGGCGCGCGTACGGAGGTCGGCTCGTCGTAGAGCACCAGGTCGTCGCTCGTGCACGGCAGGATGAGCTCGTAGGGGAAGTAGCTGTAGGTCTCGTCGACGAAGCGGCCCTCGAACTCCTGCTGGAAGTCGTCGATGGGCAACGAGTCGAGCTGCTCGATGAGGGTCGGCCGACCGAACGTGCCGACGCGCTCCTCGGTGGGCATGTTCGGCGCCTCGATCGCCGCGCGCTTCGTGTCGCTGCAGAAGAATCGGCAGAGCCACCACGGCACGTACTGCCGCGTGTGGTGCAGGTACTTCCGCAGCTCCTCGTTGGCGATCTCCCAGAAGATGCCGCGGCGGCCGAGCGGCGTGCTGCAGCCGGTGAGCTGCCCGTTGCTCCGGAGGATGAGCGCCGTCGAGCCCCGGTAGACCTCGCGGTCATTCACATAGTGCGCGAGCTCGTCGAGGTAGACGTCGCCCTTCTTGCCGCGGGGAGCCTTCGACGGGTGCGAGAGGATGCGCGAGAGCCGCTTGTTGGTGCCGTTCGACTCGAAGGCCAGCTCCGTCTTGGAGTCGACGACCAGGCGCTTCTGGTACGCGAGCGGCAGCTCCTCGTGCACCTGGCGAGCGACGAGGATCTTCTCCTTCGCGTCGTCGAGGTTGTAGCTGACGAAGACCGCGGTGTGCTTCTCGCGCAGGTGGCACCGCGCCAACGCCTCGAGCGCGAAGAGGAACGAGAACCCGACCTGCCGGCTCTTCGTCACCCAGCGAAAGCGGGATCGGTTCTGCAGGAAGGAGAGCTGGTACTGCTCGAGCAACACCGGTTCGTCGTCGAACGAGCCCAGGCCCGAGATGAAGCCCCACTCGGTGCCGAGCCAGTCGGCGAACTCCTCCTCGGTGCGCTTCACGATGCCGAGCGTCATCGCGTTCCTCCGCTTGCCTGTGCCCGAGAACGAAGCGTGTATGGCTGCATCCACCGCACGGAGGCACCACCATGACGACCTACGCCGATTCCATCTCCCGCCCAGCGCGCACGCTGACCGAGAACGAGCAGCGGCTCCTGCTCAAGGTGACGGGCCAGCGGAGGGACGGCTTCCGCGATCACGTCATCTACAGCGTCGCGCTCGGCGCCGGGCTCCGCGAGCATGAGATCCTCGCGCTCAACGTCGGCGACGTGTTCGACGAGGCCGGGCGCGCGAAGCGGCGGCTGCAGCTTCGGGTCTTCAAGCGAGCGAGCGACGACCCGGCCCCCCAGGAAGTCCTGCTCCCCGACATCGTCCGCGCGAAGTTGGAGAAGCTGATGGCCAGCCGCAAGCGCGCGGGCGAGGTCGCCACCCTCGACACGCCCATCTTCGTCAGCCGGCTGGGGACGCGGCTCTCGGCGCGGCAACTCCGGCATGCCTTCGGCGTCTGGCAGAAGCGGTGCGCGTTCGATCGGCACTTCAACTTCCACTCGCTGCGTCACACGTCCTGCACGAACCTCTACCGGGCGAGCCGCGACATCCGCCTGACGCAGCGCTTCGCGCGTCACAAGTCCGTGCTGTCGACCGCGATCTACACCCACCCCTCCGACGAGGAGTTGCTGCGCTCGGTGCAGTCGCTCATCTGCTGACGGGACAGGTTCGACGGCGCTGAGCCGTCCCGGAGCCACTTGCACATCGAAACCAAACAGAGGCCTCTGCTCACTTTCGGCGGAGGCCTCCGTTTTCTGAATCCAGGGCTGCTCACTTTCTGGGATTTGCCCCAGTCGAAAGGGGGCCCGGGTACCCCTCGGGGTGGGCCGCGGCGCCGCGAAAATCGGACCCGCCCCCCTCCCTGGGCCACCTGGCGATCGTGTGCCGGCAGCGCGGTCGCTCCTGCTGATGAGCACCGGCGCGATCAGCGCGACGATGGGAAAGCGGCCGTACGCCACCGCGGCGACGGGCTCCAAAGCGCCACCCAAAGCCGCGAAACGACGCCCACGGGCGCCGGCCAATGGCCACTTTTGTCCCTTACCGGCCATCCGCCCGCGGTCGCTCATGCCAGGCGGTGAGCTCGAGCTCGCCGACCACCGTGAGCGGCCAACCTCGCGGTCTTCGGTGCGCGGGCCTGGTCTCGGGTGTTCTTCCGCGCCGACGATCGCCCAGAAGACTGGACCGGCTGTGCTCATGGTTCGCCTCCGTTCGAGCCAGGTGGGGCCACGTTGGCCGCCGCGTCGGGCTCGTCGTCGGTCTCGGCGTGCGGCGGTTTCTGAGCGGCTTCGACGAAGCCGGGCGGCGGGGGCTGTGGCGATGAAGTGAGCGCGGGGACCTCCGGAGCCCCGGCGGCGGGGTGCTCACTTTCGACCGCACGCGCGTCGACGACGCCGGCCAACTCGGGCGTGGCGTCCCGCATGTCGCGCAGCATCCGGGCGTGGCGCTCCTGGAGGCTCTCCAACGAGAGCATGGTGCGGACCTCCTGACGCGAGTCCGCGCCGCCGAGGATGAACACCTTCAGGCGGGCCAGCGTATTCACGTCGGTCGGGTTGTCGGAGCGGACCCGACCTTCCTCGAGCGCCTTCTCGAAGCTCAGCAGGAAGTTGTCGATCATCTGTACCAGGCGATCCTCGCCGACCGCGATGGCCTCGGAGCGCAGCTCGACGAGCTTGTCCTCTGTCCGCTTGGCCACGCGGGCCGCGGCCTGCTCCCGGCGACGCACGCAGTTGTGGCTCTTGGCGTAGCTGGCGATGACGCTCGGGGAGACCCCGTACCTCAGAGCGAGCTGGCGGTGCGTCGGGTACAGCGTCGTCGTCGCGCCCGTCTCCAGCACGGTCGCTTCGCCGTAGACCAGGAGTCGATCGACCTCTTCGTAGGGAACGAGCGGCGCCTCCGCCTTGCGAGGTCTGCCCGGCTTCCTCTTCGGCTCACCCGGTACCGGCGCGGGCGTGATGTCGACGGGCCCTGGCTCGAGCGCAGGGCTCGGCGAGGAGTCGGGAGGCGCTGCACTCGGCTCGGCCGGAGCTTGCTCGGGCGCCGGAGCGATCGCTGGCGCATCGTCTTTCGGCGCGGACGCGATGGGGGCAGCGGCTTGGAACGCTGCTCTCCGCTCGACGCACTGGTGCTGCTTCGAGAACGCCGCCACCAAGCTCGGCGCCACCTCGAACCGCTTGGCGATCTCTCGCTGCGAGGGCCAGACGCGCGTCTGGGTGCCGTCGGCGCCGTCGACCAGCTCACCCTCGACGAGGAGCTGGTCGACCTCGAGGTGCGGCAGCTTCGGGCCCTCTTCGCGGCGAGGCCTCCCGACCTTGCCGCCATGCCCGGGTTGCTTCGTGGTTCCCATGCCGCGTCAGCAGGTCCCGCTGGGTTCGCCAGCGAGGTCCCGCAGCCGACGCAGCACGCGCGAACGTTGCCGCTTGAGCCGCTGGTACAGGCGCTCCCGGTCCACGACGTCGGTCGGCCCGATGCGCGACACGTAGCTCCGAAGAAGCTCGTGTCGCAGCACCGTCGCGGCGAGCACCTCGAGCGAGGCCTGCGGGATGCCGTCGGCCGCCGCCTTCTCCAGCAGGATCGCGAGGTCGAGCCGATCCTCCGCTGCGGACCGACCATCGCGCACGGAGCCCGCGACCTCGTTCTGCTCGAGCACCTGCGAGTCATCATCGAGGCTGGCGTGCTGCTGCTCCCGCTCCTTCCGCAGCGTCTGGAACACGAGCCGCTGCGTGCGCTGGCGCAGCCGCATGGGGAGCCGATCGCTCCCATGCCCGCCCGGTGGAAGCTCGGCGAGCGCCGACCAGAACGCCGTGAGCACGAGCTGGTCGAGCTCCTCGCGAGGAACGGCGTCGCCCACGATGCGATGGCGCAGTCGGCTGAGCATCGGGAAGTACGCCACCGCCAGCGCGCACGACCACAGCTCCGCCTTGACCGAGCGGTGCATCGCGAGGAGCGCCCGCGTCAGCGCATCTCGCGCGGGGTACGTCGCCTCGTGGTCATCAGCCAGCGCGGCCAGGACCGAGGCGATGTCCTCGTGGAGCGCCAGGGCCGGCTGCTTTCCGCGCCCCTGCTCGAAGACCGAAGCCGACGTGTCCAGCACCTGGCGACGCAGGCGCTCGATGAGCATCTTGAGCGTGCTCATCGGGACCGCCTCTCCCACCACTCACGCACCAGCTCGAGGAAGTCCTCGAGCTGCATGGTGACGAGCGGGGTCTGGTTGTCGTCCTTGCACACCGCGAGCGGCCACCTGCCGGGCGGGCTGCACTCGATGGCCTGGCGCATCGCTTCGCGAATGTTGGTGCGGTGGTGGTGCTTGGCCTCGAGCCAGAAGCACGGCAGTTCGACGTCGGGCGCCTCCTCCCCCGAGCGGAACTGCAGCCCGCGGCGCACTCCCGCGTCCGGCATGACGTCGCGGAAGCGGTGGACCAGCTCGCGCTCGAACTCCGCGCCCTTCCTGCGAGAGTGCGCGCCGCTCATGCGAGGACCCTCCCGTCGAAGCGCACCGGGATGCCGCGCCGGGCCGCGTGCTGGAGTTCCCGCTCCATGCCCTGCGAGATGCGGCCGCCGAAGACCCGCACCTCGTCGCAGGTGTCGAGCAGCTCGAGACAGAGGTTCAGCGCGCGCTCGCGCTGGGTGGCCTCGTCAACCAACTGCGGCAGGTAGAGGTGCGGGGCGATGGGCAGCACGCCTTCGCCGATGAGCCCGCGGCTGATGCGCTGGACTCGGCCGATATTCGCTGCCGGGCCGTCGCTGAACGGGTGGCAGACGTAGACGCGCTTCAGTCGACCGGCCGTGCCGCCTTGGCGCATGCGGCGGGCGAGGCGACGGGCGACCTCCAGCGAGCACCTGGCGTCGGCCATCGCCCGGTGGGGGCTCGGTCGCTCCAGGCCCAGGTAGGCGGCAACGGAGTCGAGCGACAGCGAGCGCAGCTCCCCGGTCGCGACGAGGGGCCAGGCGAGGCTGGCGGTGTCGAGCCGGTGGTAGTCAACGTCGGGGCGAGGCAGCCGGGCGTGCCGGAAGCCCGCCTCGAGGAAGGCCCAGTCGAAGCTGACGTTGTGGCCGGCGATCAGCGCTCCCTCAAGGAGCGGCGCCACTCGGGTGAGCGCCACCGGCAAGCGTGACGCCTCCGCCCACTCAGCGAGCGAGAACCCCGAGACGGCCAGGGCCTCTTGCTCGGCCTCCTCGAGCAGCTCGGGGATGACGCGCACCTCGCACCCGGAGATGACCTCGAGCGTCGTCGCGTCGACGCGGATGACCGCGATCTCCAGAATCTCGTGCCGCCGGAAGTCGAGCCCGCTCGTCTCGAGGTCGACGAAGGCGATCGCCGACAACGGCGCACGCTTCCTCGGCGTCAAGGGCGTGGGCGGGGGAACGAGCGCGAGGACCGCGCGCTCCAACTCGGTCGCGCGCTCCATCACTGCACCTCCTTCGCCCAGAAGCGCGGGGAGTGCGTCTTGTCGGCGTGGGCCTCGAGCTCGGCCTTGAGCAACGCCACGCGCGGGCGGTCCAGCGTCTTGCCGAGGCGCTTCAGCTCCGCGTCGAGGGCCTTCTTGTCGATGCTCCCGAGCTGCTCGGCCAGCTCCTCTTGCGAGCGGCCCGTCGCCTCAGCCAACACGGCCAGCGTCGGCTGGAGCGGGAAGGCGAGGCTGGTGGTGCTGAACATCCGGTAGCGCACGCCGCCGAGCACCAGCTCGTCCTGGTGCTTGAGGTGCGTCTTCAGGACGTCCTCGAGCTCTTCCTTGCGGGCGTAGAGGGCCTTCGCCAGGCGCGCGACCTCCTCGCGCTCGTGGGCGACCGCCTCGAGGTCCGCCAGGTTGTCGCAGATGAACTCGCGCTTGCCCTTCAGCGCGTCGGCGTAGGCGGGACAGTGGCGGCGGTGATCGCAGTAGCTGCAGTTGGAGTTCAGCCGCGCGGGGAACTCCTGCACCGTCTCGGTCTGCTGGCCCAGCGTCTCGGCGTAGGCCAACGCGTCAGCGAGCTGCTCCTCGGTGCGGGTGGTCTCCTGCCGGACCCCGTGCCGCACCATCAGGAAGGTCAGCTTCACCTTCTTCGCCCACGGCCAGAGCCGCTTGGCAGCGACGGCGTAGAGGCTCAGCTGCAGCGAGGTGTCGACCTCCTCGCGGGTGAAGAGCTGGTGGTTCGTCTTGTAGTCGATGACCTCGATGGTCTCGTCGTCGACCCAGTCGACGCGGTCGATGAACCCGAGGACGGTGAAGGGTCCGACCGGGAGCCGGAACTCCTTCTCGACGGCGAGGATGGTCCGGTGGTCGACGACGCCGTGCTGGACGATGAACTCGCGGAGGATGCGCAGCGCCTCCTGGAACACCTCGACGCCGGTGAGCGCCTCGGCTGCCCAGGCCTCGCGGAGCACCTCGAGCGCGCGGTCCTCGGAGAGCGGGCCGGTGAGCTCGTTCTCGAGGACCTCCTTCATCAAGACTTCGAGGGCGGCGTGGATCGCCTTCCCGAAGCGGAGGGGAAGCCCCGGCTCGGCTTCGAGTTTGTCGAGGTAGTGGAACCGGTAGGACAGCGGGCACGTCTCGAAGCGCGTGAGCCGGCTGTAGGACAGGTGGGTGTTGCGCAACGCCTCTGGAGTCATGAGCGCCTCGTGGGGCGCTCACGGCGCTCAGGTTTGAAAGCCTGGTTGGCGTCGGGGCCGTTCACCTTCAGCCACTCGACGCACATGAACTCTGACGTCAGCGCGCAGGCGCCGTTCGCGAGGTAGTGCGCGCATCGACGACCCTCGGAGCGCAGGAAGTTCTCGCAGGTGATTCCCGGCGGGCGCTCGGACGCCGGCGTCGGGGTCAGCTTGATGAGGTCCTTGAGCGCCATCCACGTTCCTCGGCGGCGCCCCCAATGGCCCGCACGAGGAAAACGCGAAGGCGCTTAGCGCCGTGGGACAGGTCTCTTCTGCTGGAGGAAGGCGCAGACCTTCGCGAGGTCGAGGACGATGCACCGGCAGCGGCCGACGCCGAGGAAGTTGAAGCGCTCGTCGTGGGCGACCACTCCGGCCTCGGGCAGCGACGCCTTGGCTGCGCGAAGAACCCGCTTGGCTACCTTCGGGCTGGCCGACTTGAACACCCCGAGGTCGCGCAGCTTGGGCACGACCGCCTTCCAGTACACGTAGGTGATGCCCGAGTCGGGGTCAGCGCTGAGCGACGCGGGGACCAGCTTCCCCTGGACGAGGACCACCAGCCCGTCGAGCACCTCGACCAGGAGGTTCTCTTCTGCGGCGGCGCGCGCGAGTTGGTTCTGCGCAGCTCGGTTGAGCTGGTTGGCGCCGGCCGGCGTGAGGAGTCGAGCGCGGACGAGGTTGGCGACCTCGCGAGCGAGGTCCGTGGTGGCAGCGGGCTGGGAAGTGGTCATGCACCTAAAACGCGAACCGGCGCTGACCGACGGGACATCGGCGGCGGCCCTGCTGCCTCGTGGACAAGTGGCCAGCATGTGGCCCGGCCGTGGACGGCGACGAGACGCCGAATTCGCGTGCGACGGCGGGCGCTTGCGGTTGGTGGCCGGGGTGGACGGCTTTCTGCGTGAAGCACTACATGCGGAGGTGATCGATCATCGGCTCGTCGCGACCTTCGCGGTCAACGCCATGTAGACCTGCTTGAGAATCTGCTGTCCATCTGTCCTCAGAGAGATTCTTAAGAGATATCAATATGTAAGGGTGGACAGCCGGTGGACAGGGACGAGTTCGGCGGTGGCCACCTGTCCGCAATCAGTCGAACCCAGCCCACCGGGCTCGCCGATCTCCTTGGAGCCCAGCCGCTTGAAGGCGCTGTGTGAACGCCGGCGACGAGACCATCGAGGTGTCCCCAGCCGTCGGTGGCCGCGGTCGGTAGCCACGAAAGGTCGGCGGGGCCGGGAGGTTCACGTCAGGCCATTGGCGGTCAGGTTGAACCAGCAGATCAGGGTGTGCTCGTCGGCGACGCCAGAGAGCCAACAGCAGCGCCGAGGTTCGCTCCACCAGGAACTTGGTGCTGGCCCAGATGCCGTTGATCGTCTCTCGCGCATCTTCTGCCAACGTGAAGTGCTCGACATCGTCGCGCCAGCAGTCGATCTCACCGCGGCTCGGGTCACGCGTCAGGTAGAGAACCTCCTCGAGCCCGACCTGAATTCGGCCGTCGGGTAGCGCGACGCGGCCCCCCGTCGGGAGGCACATCCACATGTTCAGATGCCGCCCGCGGTGGACGACCATGTTCCTGAAGTTGCCCACCCACTCGAGCCAGCCAGTCGGGCCCGCCGCCTGCACCAACGCCTCGAACTGTTCATGAAGCTCGAGCTGGGCGACCGCACCGTCAGACCCACCGTTGGCGCCTTCGAGACCCTCGCGCGCCTCCCTCATGCCCGCGCGCAGGAGCCTGGTTGGAAGCGCGGCTACGCCCACCATCGAGGCTCCCAGGCAATCGAGCGCTGATCCGACAGCCCGAAAGAACCCGACGATGTTCAACGTCGCCTGCTCGCCGGGCAGGTGATCGGCGGCGCTCTCCAACCGGCGAAGCTCAGTGTGCAGCTGGCCCTGTGGCGTGACGGCGACATGAAGACCAGAGCGCCGCCCACAGCGCTCCAGCAGATCGAGCGCCTCGAGGTGATGCAGTCTTGCCTCGACCAGGTTGGTCTCGATCGCGATGGCGCTCAGGCCGAGTTGGTCTCCGATCAGGATTCGACGACGCGTCGGAACGTGCTCTCGCCACCACGCGATCCCGAAATGCTCTGGCGAGAGGTCGGCATGAATCTCCTGAGCGAGGATGCGCGCCGAGGGGACACCGAGTTCGAGTGCGTCGCGAAACTGCTCCTCAGGTCTTCGGAGATCGTTCGCGGGGAACTTCTGCTCAAGGCGCTGGAGGTCCTCTGCTCTCATCCGCCCTCGGTACTACAGGCGGAACGGCCCCGACAGCCCGGGGCGGAATCGGACGGGAAACCATCCCGGAGTCGGCTGCGATTCCCCTCCTTCTCTCCCCCATGGGTGCCGACCGCACTGTGCCCCTCGAAGTCGCTCGCGGATCCACCGCGGGCCCGACCGAGGGACACACCATGGGAAGCCCACTGACCGAGCTCCGCTGCAAGCAGTGCAACGCGCTCCTCGCCAAGAACGATCGCGACGGACTCTCCATCCGCCGCGGTGAACTCCAGGCCACGGTGACGGGCGTCGACGTCACCATCGCCGTCACCTGCTACCGCTGCAAGTCGCTCAACGTCTTGAAGCCCTCCCCGGCTTCGACGCGCGCGGCCGCCTGACCCAACCACCTCCACAACCTACCCGAGCGCTCTGACGCCCTGCTTCGGCCCCTTCGAGCGCACTGACGCCGGCCGGGAATCGGCACCGCGTCATGCACACCACCTGGGGGGACGTCCGCGAGGACCTCCTTCGCTCGATCGGCACCCTCGCAGCACAGCAGGAGTTCCTTGAGGTCCGCGCCCACCACCCTTCGCTCGCCCCGTACGCGAGCCCTTCCGCGGTCGTCGGCTACCTCGCCCGTCGCGAGGGTGATCCAGTCCGGAAGAACGCCACGCTCGCCGCGCTCGTGCAGGCGGTCCAGCGGCGCGAAGACCGAGGCCTCTGTCTGGAGCTCCTGTGGCTGGGGCTGTGGCCTGGCCTCGACGCCGTCTGCCGCCGCCGACAGAGCCACTTCGAGAGCGGTGAGGACTTCCTCTCCGCCATCTCCAGCGCCTTCGTGGCGCTGGTCGCGAAGCTGAACCTCCAGACGGTCCATTGGGTGGCCGCGTCACTCGTGCGCAGCACTGAGCGCGACCTCATGTCGGAGCTCCGGCACGAGTGGGCGACCGCGGTCATCACCACCCCCTTCGACCACGGCGAGTCCTGGGAGGCGCCACCGGTCCGCGACCAGGCGACCGAGTCGAACCTCAGGAACGCGCACGAGCTGCTCCGCTGCGTCGCCGGCCGCGACGGAGACCTGCTCTTCCGCGTCCTCGTGCTCGGCGAGGAGCAGGGCGAGGCCGGCGAGGAGCTGGGCCTCACCAAGGCTGCCGCGCGGAAGCGCTTCGCGCGCGCCCTCCCCCGCGTCCGCGAGCGCCTTCGCCGATTGCTGTCCCAGGACAACTTCCGGTTTCGCGTTTTCAGGGAATCACGCCGCAGCACCAACTCAGGAGGCATCGCTTGAAAACCACTCACCGTCCGCCGCCGGCTGAAGACGCCGACTTCGTTCGACTCCCCGGGCTCTTCCGCCGCTGGGAAATCGAGCAGGTCGTCGACACCGGCGCGGACTTCCACCTCGAGGAGGCCGGGACGGCCTCCGACGGAACGCAGCTCTTCACCGTGTACCGGCGGGAGCGCGAGCAGCACCTCACCACCACCCCGAAGGAGACCTGAACGATGGCACCGAACATGTGGGAGCAGACCGAAGAGATGGCCAAGAAGCACGACGCGGACTCGAGCACCTGGCTCAAGCTCGCCAACGACGAGGACAAGGCGGTCGTCGTCTTCCTCGGCGAGCCGTACCCGCGGGAGGTCAGCTTCGTCGACGGCAAGTACGTGCCCTTCGACGACGCGGTGAAGGCGGCCGGCCACAAGGGCTCGCTCCGCGTGGCGTACAACGTCGCGGTCTACGAGACGGGCGACGTGCGGGTCCTCGAGCAGGGCGTGATGTTCTTCAAGGACCTGGTGCGCGTGCGCGAGAAGTACGGCCTGGAGAAGTGGGCCTTCGAGGTGCAGCGGCACGGCGCCGCCAAGGACCCGAAGACGACCTACTCCATCCTCCCCGAGCGCCAGCTGTCGGCCGAGGAGCGGAAGGACTTCGAGACGCTCGTGCTGCTCGACCTGCCAAAGCTCTACGCGGGTGAGGCCGAGGCGCAGCCCGCGGTGGAGGCGGTGCCCGAGGGGCCCATCGACCCCAAGCTGGCGACGGCTATCGTCACGCAGCTCAAGGCGATGCCGCGGCAGGCCGTCGACCGCTTCCTCGAGCAGTTCTCCATCAAGCGCATCAAGGACCTGCCGGCGGCGCAGTGGGAGCGCGCGAAGGCCTTCGTCGAGAGCCTCGTGGCGGAGTTCGACGCGCCCGCGACGACGGCGGCCGAGGTCGACCCGTTTGCCTGAGGCTGGCCAACCCTGCGTCGAGGTGAGGCCCGTGCGAGTTCGAGTCGATTCGGGTCTCACCTTCGCGTCCAGCGAGGTGCCGACGAAGTTCGTCGAGCGCCTGCGCGGGGCACTGTCGTTCGAGAACCCTCAGGTGCGCGCGCGGGAACGCCTTGGGCTGCGGCCAGCGGGTGACGAGGTGCTCTGCTTCCTCCAGGAACTCGAAGGGCAGGTGCGGCTTCCCCGGGGAGGGGTTCATACCCTTCGACGGGAGGCGGAGCGCGAGGGGATGAAGCTCGTGTTCGACGACCGACGCGTCCTTCCGTCGGAGCAGCTCCAGGTCCCCGACGTCGCGCTCCGCCAGTACCAGGCGCGCGCCGTCGACGCGTTGGCGAAGGTCACCCAGGGCACCGTGGTGCTGCCCTGCGGCGGCGGGAAGACGCGGGTGGCGCTCGGGGCGATCGCCCGCCTGAAGACCCCATCTCTGGTGCTGGTCCACACGCTCGACCTGGCGGAGCAATGGCGCTCCGAGCTCCGAGAGCGACTGCAGCTCGACGCCGGCCTCGTTGGCGCTGGCGAGGTGTCCCCCGCTCCCGTGACGGTGGCCCTTATCCAGGCGCTGGCTCACTGGCACCTCTCGGAGCTGGAGGTGTTCCTCGCACGGTTTGGACTGCTCATCCTCGACGAGGCGCACCACGTGGCCGCGAGCACCTTCCACGGCATCGTCGACCACTGCCCTGCGCGGTACCGGCTCGGCCTCACCGCGACGCCGGAGCGGGAAGATGGCCTGACGCCGCTCCTCGAGCTGTTCCTCGGGAGCCCCCTGCTCACGGTCACCCACGACGAGCTCGTGGCGGCCGGCGTGCTGACGGTGCCGTCCATCCGCACCATCACGACGGACTTCACCTTCGGCTACCAGGGCGCCGAGGACTACGCCCGGATGCTCAGCGCGGTGGCCGCCGATCCCGAGCGAAACCGTAGCGTCGTCGAAGCCGTGGCCGCCGAGGCAAACGCCGGCCACACCTGCCTCGTCCTCTCGGGGCGCGTCGAGCACTGCGAGGTGCTGGCTGCCGCCCTGCGCGCCAGCGGGATCAGCGCGGAGCCGCTGACTGGTGACGTCGGCCGGGAACGCCGGAAGGTCCTCCTCGAGGACGCGCGCGCGGGTCGACTGCAGGTGTTGGTAGCGACGAGCCTGGCGGACGAGGGCCTGGACCTGCCGCGACTCTCACGAGTCTTCCTGGCCTTTCCGGGGCGCGCGCGTGGCCGCACCATTCAACGGCTCGGGCGCATCATGCGGCCGCACCCGTCGAAGCAGAGCGCGGTGCTGTTCGACTTCGTCGACAAGCGGGTGCCGCTCCTCCGGCGCCATCACCTCGAGCGACGGAAGCTGTACTCCGAGGTGCTCGGCATTTCTGCGTCGGAGCTGCGGGCGCCATGAGTGGCCCTCTGCCGAACCCCGAGGCGATCCGGGCGACCTGGCGGTGGCTCGCCCACGCCCCCCACGGCGTGTCAGAGGTGCGCGTCATCCGCCCCTCAGGCGGCGTCGTGGGCATCGGCTTCTTCGACGACGAGGACGCCTTCGTCAGAGAGTGCGTGCGGTGCAATTCGACCGGCAACGTCTACGTGGGCATCCAGCCGCGACCAACCCGCCTGCTTGGGTCCGCGCGGAACACGGTTCGCCCCCTCAATACGGGCGCGGCGAAGAAGGACATCGAGGTCCTCACCGCGACCGTCATCGACCTAGATCCCGTGCGACCGAAGGACTCCGCGAGCACGGAGCACGAGTTATCCCAGGCACTCGACGCTGCCTCTCGAGCTGCCGACTGGTGCATCACCGAGGGACTGGCGCCTCCGCGGTTGATGATGAGCGGGAACGGGGCCCAGCTTTGGTTCGCGCTTCCGCCCTCGCCGATCAACGAAGGTCTGCAGGCGGGCCTCAAGGCCTTCGAGACGGAGCTGCGCGCCGGGTTCCAGACCCCGCAGGTGCACGTCGATTCCATCCACGATGCGTCGCGGATCATCAAGGTCATCGGGACCGTCAGCCACAAGGGTGATGGCCGTGGCGATCGCCCCCACCGACTGAGTGAGTGGCGAAGCCCGTGCGAGCGGCTGGAGGACCCACGGCTTCTGAGTCGTCTGCGCATGCCGACATCACTGCCGCTGCGCCCAGCGGGCACCACCACGAAGGCGCGGCGTACTTCCGATGGGCAGTACGACTGGGGGAGCCCGGTCGACATGTGCGCGGCCGTGCGTCGGCTCTGGCAGGAGGGCGCCGAAGACCGGAGCCTCGCCATCTTCAACATGGTGCGCTTCTTCGCCCACAAGGGCCTGGGGCTCGACGAGATCACCGAGCTGGTCCTCGAGTACGACCGCCGCGGCTTGGGCAAGCTGAGCGGGCGCGACGGCCCCGCGTACATCCGAAGAGCCTGGGAGAAGATCATCGCGACGGCCGACAAGGACGGCTCGGTCGCCCCTCCCTGCCAGGCCCTACGCAAGCTGGGGCTGTGCCATGAGGCAGGCGTTCGCTGCGACCTGCCGGTGCCTCAACCCGAACGAGCGCCGCCCGCGCCGCAGCCGCGCAAGCACCGCAGCGACGAGCGCGAGGAAGCTGACGAGCCTCCCGACGACGCCATCGAGGGGGAGATCTACGAGGACGCGCGCTGCTACTACACGGTGACGGCGCGCGGCGAATCGAAGGTGGTCTCCTCGTTCACCATCACGCCCACGAGCCGCGTCGCGACCGAGGACGGCGAGCTCATCATCGGCGACGCCCACACCGACCGCGGAACCACGGTTGCATTGCGCCTGCCGCTCTCCGCCTTCCACTCCAAGCGCGACTTCATCCGGCACCTCCCGTCGGCCGACCTGCAGTGGACCGGGAGCGACAACAACGTGCAGGGGCTCCTCCGCGTGCTGGCGCGGCGGGAGGTGCCGCGGCGGCCGGGCTCGACGATGCTGGGCGAGTACAAGGACGGCAAGCACCACCTCTGGCTGGGCCCCGACTGCGCCATCGACCGAGCGGGCTTCATCGAGACCCCGCCCGTCGCCTACGTGCACACCGGCGCGTCGCTCGGGAAGCGCCTCGACTACCTGCCCACCGACGACGAGACCTTCCAGTCAGTCGCGAAGGTCGTCTTCGAGTGCCTGCCGAAGGTGAACCAGCCGCAGGTGGTGCTGCCGATGCTGGGCTGGTTCTTCGCGACGCCGATGAAGCCGCGCTTCATGGACCAGGTCGGCGCGTTCCCGACGCTGTTCGTCTGGGGCACGCAGGGCTCGGGGAAGTCGAGCCTCTGCATCGACGTGTTCTGGCCGCTCTTCGGCGTGCGCGACGCCGAGCCGTACAGCGCCACCGAGACGGAGTTCGCGCTCCTGAAGCTGCTCACCTCGACCAACGCGGTGCCGGTCTTCATCGACGAGTACAAGCCCTACGACATGCCGAAGCACCGGCTGAACACGCTGCACCGGTACCTGCGCCGGCTCTACCGGGGCGAGACCGAGGAGCGCGGCCGACCGGACCTGAAGGTCAACACCTACCACCTGCAGGCGCCGGTCTGCGTCGCAGGCGAGACGCGCCCGACCGAGGCGGCTCTGCTCGAGCGCATCATCACGGCGAACCCGGACAAGACGGCCCTCGAGACCCGCAACTCCTTCAAGCTGGCCTACAGGCAGCTGCGGGCCGTCGACCTGGTCCTGTTCGCCCCCAGGTACATCCAGTTCTGCCTGGGCCGCGACTTCGACGCCGACCTCGTCATCGCACGCGCCGTCGCGGCCGAGCTGCTCAAGGACCGCCAGGTGCCGGTGCGCGTCGCGGAGAACATCACCGTCATGCTCCTGGGCATCCACCTCTTCGAGGAGTTCGCGAAGGCCTGCGGGGTCGAGCTCCCCGAAGACCTCGGCGCGAAGGCCGCGGTCGACGCGGTGCTCGACGATGTCCTCGAGACCGACCACGGCGTGAAGAACGCGCTCGACCACTTCCTCGAGATGCTCGGGGTCATGGCGGTGCAGGACGAACTCCGACCGCAGGTCCACTACGCGCTGCTCGACGAGGGCCGGCTCGCCGTCCACCTCGAGTCCGCCTACGACTCCTTCCGCGCGCACTGCAAGCGCATCGACTACCAGGGCGAGGTCGTGGACCTGAAGGCGCTCAGGCGCCTGCTCTCGGAGAACCGGAAGCAGCACGGCTACGTTGTCGAGGAGAGCCAGCGCGTGTGCTTCGCCGGCAAGGCCAGCCGCCGACGCGCGTTCATTGTCGACCTGTCGAAGACCGGCCTCCTGACGGCCGATGACTTCGCCTCGAATCCGGCGAGCGCTCCCGAGCGGCGCGACTGGAGTGATGCTTCGTAGGGTCGCTCGCGTGCACCTGCGGCAAGCCCCGCACTCTCCCTCGCGGACGTCAGCCACAAGGTGCTCGGACGTCAGGCGATTGCCCGCGCATGGACGAAGCGGGGCCATCTACCTATGAAGGTGATCATGAGCGAACAGGTGCCTTCGAGTTCGGTCCAGGCGACCCCCCTCTTCGATCAGGCGATGGAGCTTTGGGTTCGCCCAGAGATTGCCCGGCGGTCAGCCACCGGGACATTGCCGGATGGGTTCCGCGTCGAGCGTTTCCAGATCGTCATGCACGTCGACCAGCCACATCAGGTCCGCCTGAACGACGAGATTCGGGGATTGATGCAGGTGAGGGTCAACCAGGCAGTGCAGGCCGGAGCTCAGGTCCACTTCGATCAGATCGACGACATCGTTGGCTTTGACGTCACCAAGTCGGACCCCAACGCCGGCCACCTCACAGCGCTACTTGTGCCGCGCGGCAACGAGTCCCATTGGGCTCTCTTCTTCGACTTCCGATACAATTCCCACCGGGTGAAAGAGACGCTCGAGATCGCGAACGAGTTTCTCTTCGTCGCGGAGTCGGCTCTCGGGACGGCGCGCATTCGTGCGACCGCAGAGAACCTGTTCACGGCGTTCGAACTTGGGGCAAAGGCGTTGCTGCTCTTGCTTCCAGATCGGCGCGTGCTTGACGCGCGATCCCACGGGACAGTGGGCGGGTTGTTCAACGTGTTCTCCCGACACGGCAACGTTGACACCGAGATCACTCGTGGCTTCCGGCGTGCCTCGGCTCTCCGGCCTGGCGCGCGCTACTCCAATCGAACCTTTGAGACGAACGTGGAGGAACTCACGCAACTACTCAGCATCGCCAAGCGCTTCCTCGCCGACGTGGCGCTTAGGAATCGACGGCTGCCCGACGAGATCGGTGCTCCGGGCGCGCGTGACCAGTCGGAGCTCGACCGTTGAAGCGAGCGCGTCATCATCCATGGACTGAGGGGGCTCACATGGCGGTCGACTGCGCCTACCTCGACCTCCACGACGGGCGCGCCGGATCGTCGGGACTGGACCGAGCGGTAGTCGGGGCCGCGACGCCGAGCCTCTGAACCTCATCAAGCAGAATGATCGCCCGCAGGAGCCCGTCGTCCTGCGCCGCACTCTTCTTGCCACTGCCGATGGTGGCCGGAAGCTTCCACTCGAAGGTCTCGAGCGATGCGTCGAAGTTGATGTTCTCGGGTGGGACACCCAGACGCACCCGACCCGACCCGCGCTCGGTCTTGATGATCGCGTCGAGCTCGTACTCGGTGAGCCCTGGCACTTCACCGGAGCCCAACTCGGCGCGGAGGTTCTCCAACGCACGGTTCGCCTTGGTGACGGTCGCGTCGGCGGGCCGTGGCGCGAAGTCCCCGATCAGCGCGGCCTTGTTCCTCCAGCCGTCGCGCCGCCCCTGCTTCCGGCTCGCGGCGAGCATGAGCAGCTGCGCGAAGAGCACGTCGCTCTTCTTGAACCCATCGAACTCATGCCCGTTGATGCTGAGCACGTGCCGGTCGGCGCGGGTCGCAAAGCGGAGCCGAATGAAGTCGACGTCGAAATCAGGGTGCTCTCGCGACGCGGCGCGGCGCCGGTACCCGGGATCGAACACGTCGAGGCCCCGACTCAGGCCAAGGCTGCCGCCCTCCCCGTCCGGAAGGTCGACGAGCGCGATGCGCTCCTCAGGTCTGAACTGGGCCCGGGCCTCCCGGGGAACGAGCACGATCAGCCCATCGAGGCCCAGCTGCGCGCGCAAGCCACGGCAGAGCGTCTCCACGCCGTACCCGAGGACGCCAAGCCAGACGACGACGACCCTCAGCCCGCGGCGACGGAGTTGCCCGAGCTCGAGGAACGGGCTCGGAACCGCCTGACCAAGCGGCTCGAGACCGTTCAGCGGAGCCAGCCCGCGGAACACGTCGCGCGCCCGGCAACGCAGCCACTCTGTCTCGTGGCGCGGCACCCAGGCCCAGCCGCGAAAGCACGCGGGCTCGGCGACGCAGGACACGCCCACGACACCGTCGGTCTCGCGGGTGCTCCAGTCCAGGTTCGGCTCGACGCCGCACTCGCAGTCGGCCGGCTCGTGATGGAACCCGTCGTACGTCAGCACCCTCGCGTCGATGAGCGCCTGCGGGTCGACACCGGCGGCCTGAACCTCGGCCCACGACAGCTGCGCGGAGTCAGTGCGCCGTAGCTTCGAGAGGAGAAGAGGCCAGGCTGACTCGGCGGTTGTTGGCATCGAAGCCCCAGACCTTGAGGTGACGGCGGATGACCCGGTCGCGAGGGGTGTCGCGAAGGTTCGAGGAGTTCGGGTTGAAGAGGCTCACGGTGCGCGACCTCGAGCGCCCGCTCCCCTCGAAGTTGAAGCGGAGGTGGACGCCCTCGATGGTGTCGCGATCCGCGTCGACCCCGTGGGCCTGCAATGCCTCGTGGACCTCCGGGACGGCGACCGCCTGGCGGAACTCGACGACCAGCCGCTTCACGTCTGGCACCTGCGGTCGGACGACCACCTTCTGCACACAGGCGCCGACCACCCGGGACCCTGGCAGCACGGGGAAGCCGAACTCGCGGTCGCGCAGCGGGTCGAAGCTGAACCGCGGCGTGAGCTTGGCGTCCTGGAAGTACCCTGCGTCGCCCACGATGAACTGGGCAAAGAGGTCGCGGAGCTTCTCCCGCTCCTCCTTCCGCGCCGCCTTCACCATCAGGACGTTCGACTCGAAGTGGAACACCGCGGCCAACCGCACCACGTCGCGCTCCCACGCGGGCTCAATCTCGTCGTCGTGCGTGAAGCGGTCAGAGGCGACCACCTCGTCCTCGTGGAAGACGAACAGCGCGAACTTCTCCGCGTTGGCGAAGTCCTCGATGTGGCACCGAGGCCCGAACGCCGTCTCACGCAGGTGAGCCATCAGTGCGTCCTTGAGCGCCGCCTTCGAGCGCGCGTTGGCGCAGGGCGTCGCCGCGTAGCGGCCGGCGTACTCCTTCAGGTGCTCCATCGAGTCGACGACGTAGGACTGGTGAAGGTTCGCGAACGCTGCCGGCGCCGCGACGAAGAGCCGAGTGGCGAGGTCCTGCGATGACCAGGACCGGCACTGCTCGACCATCGCTGACGTCGCCCACACGGTTGCGGCGAGTTCCTCAAGGCGGGGCCGGGCGTCAGGCACGCAGAGATCGTTGACCGGCAGCAGCGCCGTCTCGAGCTTCATCCGGGCTGTCTCTGGGAGCGCCTTCCAGGCCCGGTACGTCTGCTCCCAGGGTTTGCCCGAGCCGATGGGCTTGAGCTCGGCCTTCGCCCAAGTGCGGAGCACCGCGAGCGTTGGCGGGGTGAGGTTGCGGAAATACGACTTCGGACTCCATTCGCGAAGGGCCATGCGGGGTCTCTCGTGGTGAGTGTTTATGAAACAGTGAACACGACGAACAAACGGAAACGCGGTGCCTGGGTCGGAGACCTCCTTCAAAGGAGCGAACGCTGTGGGTGAGAGGCGTCGACGACCAGCTTCAGGTCGCGGAGGCGAATGCGCATCGCCACGTTGGAGACGTTGTCGAAGCCGCCGGCCACGATGACGTCCGAAGCGACCTCGATGAAGCGCTCGTCGGGCTGACCGGCTGCCAGCCGAGCATCGATTCCATCCCAGGCCGGGAGCCGACCATCGAAGGCCTCGTGGACCGCCGCGCGAACGAGCCGCGCTGGCATCAGCAGGCACGCAGCGAACTGGTCCGCCTGCCACTCCACAGGAGGCTTCTTCGCCCTGACCACCGGCGCGATCTGCGCGTGGCCCAGCTGCTCGAGGTCGAACAGCGTGTCTTCGCGCTCCTGCGCCTCGAGGTGCCGGCGGTGCAGCTGCCAGTGACCCACCTCGTGAGCGAGGGTGAAGGCGAAGCGGCCAGGGAGCGGCTCGAGGCTCTGGTCGACGTAGATGCGGCGCTGCTCGACGACGGTTGCGCCGAGCACCTGGGGGTTCGACATCAACATCTTGAGATCGACGACGGCGAGGTCGAGCTTCAACACGCGCTCGATGACGAAGTCGACGTCGACGCCTCCAGCGAGCGGCTCCCCGCGGACCTTCGAGTATTCGTGGAGCATCTCGTCGGCCGCGCGCTCGATGTCCTTCTGCGGCAAGTAGGGCACAGAGAGGTGGCGCATCACTTCTTCCCCTTCTTCGCAGCGAGGAGCTCGATGAGGTCTTTGCCGGAGTACCCCTGCTCTCCGGCCGTCCGGAGAAAGGCGGTGAGCGCGGGGTCCGCGACCAGGGCGTCCTCGATGTCCTCGGGAACGCGCCCGGCCAGGAGCATCAGCTCGTCGAAGTCGTCCTCGAGCAGCTTGGCCAGGTCTTCGATGACCTTCGGCGCGGGCGGCGTCTTCACCTGGCCGGTTTCGATCAGCGACAGGTACGAGGCCGAGATGCCGAGCTTGCCCGCGGTCTCACGCAGGCCCAGCTCGCGCTCTTTGCGCAGGCGCTTAATTCGGTCTCCGAGTCGCTCTCGCTTCAACGTCCCCTCCCTCTCGTGTTTACTGACTACTGAACGCGCGAGCAGTCGTCAAGAGCCTCGCGATCGCGGCGCAGGCCGATTTGCCGCCTCCGTAGAGATTTCGCGGAGCTACGGCGATTGGCTCATCGGCGGTGAGCCGATCATCCATGTCTCATCGCGACAACCCGACCCGCGTTTTTAACGACATGAGTGACGAACTGAAGAACCCACCCGCCGACCCTCCGCGAGAAGCCCCTGCCGACGAGGTTGCTGCTCGTCGAGAGGAGCATCGGCGACGCCGCGCGGAGGTGGTCGATGTGCTCGCCGAGACGCTGGTGGAGATGCTCCTGAAGGGGCGCCGACAGCCGCTCGTGGGAGAACCGCGATGACGCCGCGCTCTTCGCTTCTCGACTTGTCTTCTTCCGGGGCCAGAGCGTCCATGTCCGATGTCGAGAGGCATGCCGCCTTCGACACTGGAGCGACGATGACGAAGACGAAGACGGCCGTGCGCGCGAGAGCAGCCGCCCGCGCCATGGGAGATGACGACGGAGAAGTTGAGGCGCTCGCCGCGATGAGCGTGCCGGACCTGGCGCAGCGGCACCTCGAGCTCTACGGGGAGCCGACGCATTCGAGGAACCGGCAGTACCTCGTGAAGCGGCTGACCTGGCGAGTCCAGGAACTCAGGGAGGGCGGGCTGCCCCAGGGCGCGCTCGATCTCATTGCCCAGCATGGAGACACGCTGCCTGAACGTTGGCGCATGCGACTGGCGGGCCCCCAGCCAACGCCCGTCCCCACCGTGCCCCGCGACCCGCGGCTCCCACCGGTCGGCACCACTCTCCGCCGAGTTCACGGCGGCGCGTCGCATGAGGTGCGCGTGTGCGCTGAGGGCTTCGACTACCAGGGCAAGCGCTTCAAGACGCTCTCGGCGATCGCTCGGCGAATCACGGGCACAGCGTGGAACGGGTTCTTCTTCTTCGGCCTGAAGAAGGGAGCGACGACATGAGCGACATCCCGTTCCACCTCACGCGAATGGGCCACCGCTTCTTCGAGGCGACCGTGCCCGCGCTGGTCACCGAACTCCAGCGGCTGAACGAGAACCTCGAGCGCCTCGCCGCAGCCATGGAGAAGCCGACGCCGGCGATCGAGCCCACCAAGCCGGCGGAGTCGCCACGATGAAGAAGCCACCGGTCTCCGCCGACTCCCCGCGCAAGTGCGCCGTCTACACGCGCAAGTCCACGACCGCGGGGCTTGAGCAGGAGTTCAACAGCCTCGACGCTCAGCGCGAAGCCTGCGTCGCCTACGTGAACCGCCAGCAGAACTGGAAGCTGCTCGACGAGCACTACGACGACGGCGGATTCACCGGCGCGAACACCGACCGCCCCGCGTTCCAACGGCTGATGGCCGACGTCGAGTCCGGAAAGGTCGACATCGTCGTCGTCTACAAGGTCGACCGGCTCTCGCGCTCCCTCCTCGACTTCGCGAAGGTGATGGAGCGCCTCGACAAGGCGGGCGCCTCCTTTGTGTCGGTGACGCAGAACTTCTCGACGGCCGACGCGATGGGCCGGCTGACGATGAACCTGCTCGCCAGCTTCGCGGAGTTCGAGCGCGAGATGATCTCCGAGCGGACCCGCGACAAGATCGCCGCGTCGCGCCGCCGTGGGAAGTGGACTGGGGGCCCCTGCCCCTTCGGCTACAACGTCGTCGACAAGAAGCTGACCATCAACGAGCTCGAGGCACCCATCGTTCGGGAGGCGTTCGAGGTGCTCCTGCAGCACCGCAGGATGGCGACCGTCGCGGCCGTCATGAACGAGCGCGAGCGTCTGCCGCGGAAGACCAAGCGCCTCGACGAGAAGCCGCAGTGGACTAAGGACACCATCGCCAAGCTGCTGCGGAACCCGCTCTACGGCGGGTTGATGATGTACCGGGACGAGCGCCACCCTGGAGAGCATCCCGCCATCATCGACCCGGTGACGTTCCAGCGCGCCCAGGTTGTGCTGGCCGGCCGCGAGCGCCACCTGAAGTTCCACGGCCTCAACTTCGACTACATCCTTCGCGGGCTGATCAAGTGCGGGAAGTGCGGCAAGCCCATGACGCCGGCGTCGACCCGCAAGGGCCGCAGCGTCTATCGGTACTACCGCTGCACGACGCGCGACAAACGGGGCACCGATGCCTGCGACGTCCTCCCCCTCGCCGCGGGCGCCATCGAGGACTACGTCGTCGACCGAATCGCCGAGGCGTCGCTCGGCCCCACCCTCATGGCGGACATCGAGCAGGCGCTGGCTGCGCGACTCGCGGCGAAGCGCCAGACGCTCGCGACCGTGAAGGAGAAGGCGCCCGACATCATCGCCGAGCACTCGAGCAAGGCGTCGAAGCTGGTCGATGAACTGACGCGGCTCGAGGGGCGGTCCCGAGGTGTTGCCGCTGCGAAGCTCCGCGCCGAGACCGACCTGCTCACCTCGGCCGAGCGAAGCTTGGCTGACGCCGAGCGCGGGCTGGTCGAGGTCCTCGGCGCCATCGCGGACCTGAAGCCGGTCCTGAGAGTGCTGGGGAACTTCAAGGAACTGTGGGGCGTGATGACCCCGACGAATCGCGTGCGGATGCTGAGCGCGCTGATCGACGAGGTGCGGGTCCACGAGCAGGACGGCTCGGTCAACATCGCGCTGATCGACTTCGCCAACGAGGAGGCCGCGTGACGGGCAAGGAGCCAGACGAGGGCCAGAAGCGCATCGTGCTCACCGGCACGCTCGTAAGACAGCGCAGGAAGGCGGTCTCGTTCCAAACCGCTCCGCCTCCCACGCTCCCGCAACCTCCACCCACCCGCCGCCCCGCCCACGTCGCCCGGATGCTGGCGCTCGCGCACCACCTGCAGCGCGCGATCGACGAAGGGCTCGTCGCCGACCGGGCGGCAGTCGCCCGCAGGCTTGGAATGACCCGGGCTCGCGTGACCCAGCTCCTCGATCTCCTGCTCCTGGCTCCAGACCTTCAAGCACTGGTTCTCCAACTCGAAGCCGTGGACGGTGTCGAACCGTTGTCGGAGAAGACGGTGGGCAAGGTGGCGCGCATCAGGCCCTGGGGGCAGCAACGCCGCGAATGGGCGACGAAGTCCTCGCCACGCTGAGACGCCAGAGCGCTCCGTCGACCAACCGTCGCTGCCCAGCGTTTGAGCCGCGAGCTCGGAACCGGACCAAGGCCGCCCCAAGCGCTCGTTCTTTCTGGCCCTTTCGCGACCGATCATCCGTTCAGACCCGGCCAAAAGCGCCCGTGTTGTCGGTGGGATGGGATACATACGACCTCCGTTCCACAGGAGGTCTGGTGAAGCTCTCGGAGATCACGGTCGGGCAGAGTCTGGAAGGGGTTGAGCCCTACCAGTTGGTGAAGGTGGTCGGTCTCAATCCGGCGGGACAGACGCTCACCCTCTTCTACACGAAGGGTAATGGCGAGTTGGGACAGCGCCTCCTCTCGTCCGCCGAAGCGGAGAAGATCAACCCCGCGACGAGCGCGAGACCCTGGCACTTCGACGGTGACGGTGCCGACTTCCAGTTGGCTGTCGAAGCCAAGCGCATCGATCTCGCATTCCTCTTCGATCCGATGATGGCGGTGCACACGTCGAACGTCGACCCGTTGCCGCATCAGATCACCGCGGTCTACGAGGCGATGTTGCCGCGCCAGCCCCTCCGCTTCGTGCTGGCCGATGACCCCGGCGCGGGGAAAACCATCATGGCGGGGCTGTACGTTCGCGAGCTGCTCATGCGAGCCGACGCCCGCCGCGTGCTGATCGTCGCGCCTGGCAGCCTAGTGGTCCAGTGGCGTGACGAACTCTGGGAGAAGTTCGGGCTCCAGTTCCGAGTCTTCTCGCGGGAACTCGAGGAGTCGACGCCCGGCGTCAACCCGTTCAACGACATCGATCAGCTCATCGTGCGGCTCGATCAGGTGTCTCGCTCCGACGACCTGCGCGAGAAACTCTGCGCGGCGAAATGGGACCTCGTCATCTTCGATGAAGCTCACAAGCTCGCGGCGCACTTCACAGGGCAGGAGATCAAGCGAACCAAGCGCTTCACCATGGCGGAGCAGCTGGGGGCCGCGACTCGACACCTATTGCTGATGACCGCCACGCCGCACAACGGCAAGGAAGAGGACTACCAGCTCTTCCTTTCTCTGCTCGACGCCGACCGCTTCTACGGCAGGTTTCGAGACGGTGTGCATAGGATCGACGCCTCCGACCTGATGCGCCGAATGGTGAAGGAGGAGCTGATTAAGTTCGATAACACCCCGCTCTTCCCCGAGCGCAAGGCGTACACGGCGAACTACCAACTCTCCGACCTCGAGCGGGATCTCTACGAGCGCGTGACGAACTACGTGCGCAACGAGATGGGCAAAGCTGACTCCCTCGACGGCCGGCGCAAGGGCGCGGTGGGCTTCGCGCTCACGTCGCTGCAGCGACGTTTGGCATCGAGTCCAGAAGCCATTTTCCAGTCGCTGCGACGGCGGAGGGAGCGGCTTCAGAAGCGAATGGAAGAGGAGCGCGTTGGCGGCAAACGTATTCAAGAAACCGTCTTCGGAGACGTGCCGGACGATGACGACGACCTCGATGCCGCCGAGCAAGAAGCACTCGAGACTGAACTGATCGACGACGCGTCTGCGGCGCAGACCATGGCCGAGCTCGAGGCTGAAGTACTCGTACTCCAGAGCCTCGTGCAGAAAGCCCAGAAGGTCGTCGCGTCAGGCAACGACCGAAAGTGGGACGAGCTCTCGAAGATTCTTCAGCACGATGAGCGGATGAAAGGCGCTGATGGACGGCTCCGAAAGCTTATCGTCTTCACAGAACACCGCGACACGCTGAACTACCTCGTCAAGCGCGTCACTGACGTAATCGGCAATCCCAACGCCATCGTCACCATTCACGGCGGCACGCCGCGTGACGAACGCCAGAGGGTGCAAGGGCTGTTTCGCAACGACAAGGACGTGCGCGTCCTCATCGCGACCGACGCGGCCGGGGAAGGCGTCAACCTTCAGGTCGCAAACCTGATGGTGAACTACGACCTGCCGTGGAACCCGAATCGACTCGAGCAGCGCTTCGGCCGCATCCACCGCATTGGTCAAACAGAGGTCTGTCATCTCTGGAATCTCGTCGCCAAGGAGACGAGAGAGGGAGAGGTCTACCACCAGCTTCTCGTCAAGCTGGCCGTCGAAAGCGCGGCTCTCAAGGGAAGGGTTTTCGACATCCTCGGTGAAGTCTTCGACGACAAGCCACTGCGCGAGTTGCTGATCGATGCGATCCGATACGGTGATCGGCCCGACGTGAAGGCGCGACTTTTTCAGAAGGTCGATCACGCCTTCGATCACGAACACCTTCGGAACATCATGGACCGCAACGCGCTCGCCCAAGAGACGATGAGCGTCGACCGGCTTTTTCGCGTGAGGGAAGACATGGAGAAGGCCGAGGCTCGACGGCTTCAGCCACATTTCGTGCGCGCGTTCTTCACGAAGGCCTTCACGTCGCTCGGTGGCACGCTCTACCCGCGCGAGGCAGAGCGCTACGAAATCACACACGTTCCCACCATGATCCGCGACCGAGATCGACACATCATGGGTCGAAACATGCGCGACACCTCACCGGTGCTGGAGCGCTACGAGCGCGTCTGCTTCGTCCGCGACGCGGTGAAGCCGCTCGACAAGCCCACGCTCACGCTGGCGAGCATGCTGCACCCTGGCCACCCGCTCATGCTCTCAGTGACGGACCTCATTCTTGAGAAGCACGCGAACCTCCTGCGCCAGGGCGCCGTTCTCGTCGACCCCTCCGATGAGGGCACGGCGCCTCACCTGCTCTTTTTGCTCACCCATGAGATCAAAGACGGATCAGGCAAGGTCGTTTCAAAGCGGCTGCAGTTCGTGCGCGTGGAACCGGATGGGCGCTCGTCATTCGCTGGCTGGGCGCCGCATCTCGACCTCGAACCGCTCGAGCCAAAGGACCGTGCGCAGCTCGAGTCCGTCCTAGCGGCCCCTTGGCTCACTGGGGATCTTGAGCACCAAGCGCTGGTCCTGGCGGCCTCGACGCTGGCGCCCGATCATTTCAAGGACGTCGCTGACCGGCGCATCGACCACATCAAGAAGACCCGCGAGGCGGTCCACAAGCGGCTCACAACCGAAATCGATTTCTGGACCGATCGCTACCTCAAGCTGAAGGACGACATTGCGGCAGGCAAGGACGTGAAGCTCAACGCCGACAATGCATTTCGGACCGCACAGGACCTTCAGGGGCGATTGGAGAGCCGAACCCAGGAGCTCAAGACGATGGAGCACATCGTTTCGCTACCCCCGATCGTCGTCGGTGGAGCGCTAGTGGTGCCCGCTGGCCTGCTGCGTCAGGTCCGTGGCGACCAGGCTGATATTCTCTCGAACGACCCCGAAGCACGCGCGCGCATAGAGTGGCTGGCAATGGCGGCCGTCCGGAAGTCCGAGGAGGGGCGGGGCTGCCGCGTCGAAGACGTCTCGGCCCAGAAATGCGGTTGGGACCTCACATCGTACCCACCGGCGGCGGAGGGCAAGCTCCCAGAGGCGCGGCACCTCGAAGTGAAAGGCCGCATCAAGGGTGCCACGACGGTCAGCGTGACGCGCAACGAGATGATTTGCGGCCTCAATCAGGAGGACAAGTTCGCGCTGGTAATCGTCCTCGTGAATGAGAACGACTCGACCGACGGTCCCTTCTACGTACGCAATGCCTTCGAGCAGGAACCGGGTTGGGGCGTGTCCTCGGTGAACTACAAGCTCGACATGCTTCTGAGCAGGGCGACGAGCAAATGAGCAAGAATGACTCGCTCCGAATCGACCGACTGACCCTGCGAAACTTTCGCTGTTTCAAGACCTGCAACCTCGCACTGCATCCACAACTGACCGTCTTGGTCGCAGAGAATGGACGCGGGAAGACTGCCATCCTCGACGCACTAGGCATTGCTCTCGGCCCGTTCGTCGATGCGGTGTCAGGAATCCCTCAGTCCGCCGGCATTTCTCGCTCTGACATTCGTCGGGTGCGAAACGACGAGGGAACCATGGTCTCGTCCGCAGAAACAACCGTCGAAGCGACTGGGTGGGTGGACGGTCACTCTCTTGGCTGGAGCCGGTCGCTCAATGGGACCGTCCCCAAAGGCCGTACAAGTCGCAAAGACCTCAAGGTGCTTGAATCGACGGGCGCGGACCTGCGAGGGCGTCTTGAGCAATACTCACTGACGACCCGCGACCTTCCCCCTCCCCTTCCGCTCGTCGCGTTTTATGGGACCGGCCGTCTTTGGACTGAGCATCGTCTCACTCAGGCAAAGCGAGCACACGGTTCTTCGCCCATGGGTCGACTCTCGGGCTATCTGGACAGCCTGTCATGGGCATCTTCATTCAATGCGTTTGTGAATTGGTACGAATCAACTTCCGACCTGGCGCGCAGCCCGACATCGTTAGCATCTGCTGAGGGCGAGCGCCCAACAAGACTGCTTGCGGCCGTAAGGAAGGCTGTGGACAAGGTCCTCACTCCAACAGGCTGGAGAGGAATCGATTGGGATTTTACAACTCGTGAACTGGTCGCGGAACACCACGAACACGGACGGCTCTCCGTCTCGCTCCTGAGCGACGGCGTGCGAAACATGATCTCCCTCGTTGCCGACTTGGCGCACCGCTGTGTCCGACTGAATCCACATTTCGGCGAGAATGCACCGGAGTTCACTCCAGGTGTTCTGCTCGTAGACGAAATCGACATGCATTTGCACCCCAGGTGGCAACAGATGGCCGTTGGCCTCATTCAGCAGACGTTTCCACAGATGCAAATGGTGCTCACGACCCACAGTCCTCACACGCTCTCGGCAATCAATGCGGAGTCTATTCGACTACTCCGCACAGACAAGGACAGTGCGGACATTCGCCTCCCTGCGTTTCAGACACGAGGCATGGAGAGTTCCGATGCGCTCGCGCTCGTAATGGGCGTGGATCCGACGCCAAACGTGCCGGAGGCCTCATGGCTCGCTGAATACAGAGCAACTCTTCAATCAGGAACGCAAAGTTCTGAGGCGGGGTCGGAGTTGTGGAAGAAGATTCTCGAACACTTTGGCGAGGACCATCCCGCCAGCATGCAGGTGGCGGCGCTGCGAAGGCTGCATGAGTTCCAGCGCGACACTCCTTCGGGTGAGTCGTGAAGAAACTCGACCGTGCGGCAGTGAGCGTCCCGCCCGCTCTTGCCAACCCTCCGAGTGATCGGACTTTTCGTTCCCTGTCTGGGCAAGAAAAGGAAGCGATTCGTGGCGCGCTGCTCTCAATGCAGCTCGCGCGGTGCGCCTATTGCGACCGCCCAACAGGGGCCAAGCACGATGACGGCCATGTCGAGCACTTCAGAGGTCAGGCGGAGCATCAGCATCTCGAGCTCGCTTGGGACAATCTTTTCTGGAGTTGTAACGACGAAGGAACATGTGGAAAACACAAGGACAAGTGCTCGCACACCTCTGGCCCCCGTCGTCGGTTCAATTCGGACCAGATCCTCAATCCAAGTAACGACGACCCGAACGACTACCTTCAGTTCGTTAGCGACGGGCACGTCCGCCCCCGAGAGGGATTATCCGCCGAACTCCAGGCGCGCGCAAACGAGACGCTGCGGGTCTTTCAACTGGATGCCAGTCCACTCCTGACTGAGTTGCGCCGCGACTCAGTGCAGATGCTGGTGCGCGCAGTTGACTTTCTTTCGGATACTCCCCCACTCCTTCGGCGGTATGTCGACAAGGAGATTTCGCAGGCTTCCTCGCGGCCATTTTCGCTCGCCGTCTGTCAGTTCTTGATGAGTGTTCGTCCACAATGACCGCTACCGTCAAAGCACCGAAGAAGCTGATCGAAGTCGCTATGCCACTCGACGCCATCAACGAGGCCTCAGCTCGTGAGAAGTCGATCCGTCATGGGCATCCCAGCACACTGCATCTTTGGTGGGCGAGAAGACCCTTGGCGGCGGCGCGCGCAGTGATCTTCGGCCAGCTCGTGAATGACCCCTCTTGGAAGTGGGAGTTGGAGCACGCTGGGAAAGTACCGCCGTCGAATCTGAAGGCGTCGTGGGCGGCGAGCCGAAAGCGTCTATTCGCGATCCTCAGTGACCTTGTGAAGTGGGAGAGCACTACCGACGAGGCGGTGCTGGAGCGGGCGCGCGAGGAGATTCGCAAGTCGTGGCGTGAGGTGTGTGAGCTGAACAAGGATCATCCGCAGGCAGCCGAGCTCTTCGCCCCCAGCAAGATGCCGGGCATGCACGACCCATTCGCTGGTGGCGGGGCAATTCCACTGGAAGCGCAGCGGTTGGGATTGGATGCGTACGCGTCGGACCTAAACCCAGTTGCTGTCCTGATCAACAAGGCGATGATCGAGATCCCGCCGAAGTTCGTGGGCTGCGCGCCCGTGGGACCAGTAGTCGACAAGGATCTTGTTGAGCAGACGGAATGGCCGGGCTCGAGCGGGCTGGCAGAAGATGTGCGGCGCTATGGATCCTGGATGCGCTCGGAGGCGGAGAAGCGCATCGGGCACCTCTATCCCAAGGTCGAGATCACAAGGGCGATGGTGAAGGAACGTCCGGACCTCAAGGGCTACGAAGGCCAGAAACTAACGGTCATCGCGTGGCTATGGACGAGAACGGTCAAGAGCCCGAACCCTGCGTTTTCAGATGTTGATGTGCCGCTGGCCTCGACGTTCATTGTGTCCAGTAAGGAGACACCGCCCACCTACGTGCAGCCTGTTGTCAAGGGTGACTCATACAAGTTCGTAGTCATGGTCGGGACACCTCCGGAGTCGGCCAAGAACGGCACGAAGCTTTCCAGGGGCGCCAATTTCTCCTGCCTTCTCTCCAACGCCGCGATTGATCCGGACTACATCAAGGCGGAGGGCATGGCGCAGCGCCTTGGAGCGCGACTAATGGCTGCTGTGGCGGAGGGAGACCGTGGCCGCGTCTACCTGAGCCCCACCGATCAGATGGAGCAGGTTGCGAGGTCGGCAGCGCCCGAGTGGCGGCCTGATCTCGACCTTCCGAATGACCCAAGGAATTTTTGGACGATTAACTATGGACTGACGAACTACGGAGACCTCTTCACGCCACGGCAATTGGTGGCCTTGACCACGTTCAGCAACCTGGTGAGCGAGGTACGGGATCGGGCGAAGAAGAGCGCCTTGAACGCCGGAATGGCCGACGACGGAAAGGGACTAGACGCCGGCGGAACCGGAGCGACGGCATATGCAGATGCGTTGGGGGTCTACCTTGCATTCTCTGTGAGCAAGGCTGCGGACCGCAATTCCTCTCTCTGCTTTTGGGAGAGCCCAATGAACCGGTTGCGCGGAACATTTGGCAGGCAGGTCCTGCCGATGGTGTGGGACTTCGCGGAAACGAATCCACTGGCAGGTGCTGGTGGCGACATTTGGGGGACTGCGGTTTCGCTAAGCGAGGCTCTGGACAAGTTCGTGCCGGGCCGTTTGGGTGTGGTCCAGCAGGAAGACGCGCGGCATCAGAAGATGTCTGCGTCGAAGTTCATCTCGACCGATCCGCCTTATTACGACAACATTGCATATGCGGACCTCTCCGATTTCTTCTACGTCTGGCTTCGGCGCTCCCTCCGTTCGACGCTGCCAGGTTTGTTTGCCGGATTGGCCGTTCCGAAAGCCGACGAACTGGTAGCGACCCCCTACCGTCACGGCTCCAAAGAAAAGGCCCAGTCCTTCTTTCTTGAAGGGATGACTGCCGCAATGCGGCGTCTAGCTCTGCACGCACACCCCGCCGCGCCTGTGACGATTTTCTACGCATTCAAGCAGGCCGAAACAGTCGCCGACGCGGGCACGTCTTCTACAGGCTGGGAGACATTCCTTGATGCCGTCCTCAAGGCGGGGTTCACCGTAACGGGCACTTGGCCTGTGCGAACTGAGCTGACTGTCGCACTAAAGAAGCGCATCGGAGCACTCGCGTCGAGCGTCGTTCTCGTCTGTCGGAGGCGCCCCGCCAACGCAACCAGTGTGTCTCGACGCGAATTTATCCGGGAGTTGAACGCGGTCCTTCCCGAAGCACTGGACGAGATGACCAAGGGTTCTGGAAGTGAGCGGTCCCCTGTCGCGCCGGTGGACCTTTCGCAAGCGATTGTTGGCCCGGGTATGGCTGTCTTTTCAAAATACTCCGCGGTCCTCGAAGCCGACGGCACACCCATGACGGTTAAGACGGCCCTTCAGCTAATCAATCGCTTTCTTGCAGAAGACGACTTCGACGCTGATTCTCAGTTTTGCCTTCATTGGTTCGACCAATACGGGTGGGACGATGGCGTCCACGGCGAGGCCGACGTGCTTGCGCGCGCGAAGGCCACCAGCGTCAGCGGTCTTGTTGAGGCCGGTGTCGTGAAGAGAGGCGCCGGTAAGGTCCGCCTCCTGAAGTGGTCCGAGTACCCTTCCGATTGGGATCCGGTTACTGACAAACGGCTTCCCATATGGGAGGCGCTCCACCAGCTAATTCGCACTTTCAAACAGAGTGGCGAAGGCGGTGCAGCACAGGTGCTGTCGGTGGTGCGAGACCGCTCCGAGGCCATTCGGCAACTCGGCTATCGACTGTACACGCTCTGCGAACGAAAAGGACAGGCTGAAGACGCGCGCGCGTACAACGAGCTGATCGCGTCATGGGCGGCCATCGAGTCGGCCGCGAGTGCGCTGCCAGCGAAGGTCGAGAAGCAGCTCAAGATGTTTAGTTGAACAATAGTTCCATGCCCGGTTCAGTCGAAACGGTGGAGAAAACATGAAGCCCTGGCGCGAAGTTGCAGTCCCGCACAAAGACGTTCTTCAAGGCACGTTTCAGCAATCGGAATTTGCTGCCGACTTGAGCGCCGTGCGCGCGAATCGGGCGACACCCGAGTACCAGGATGCAGCACAGTTTTTCGAACGCACATTCATAACCGAAGGAATGCGCCTCTTGCTCACGCAGGTGGCGAGACGTCTCAACGGCCAAGGGGGGGAGCCTGTCATTCAGCTTCAGACGGCGTTCGGCGGCGGCAAGACGCACACGATGCTTGCCGTTTTCCACCTTGCGACGCGCAGCAAATCCATCAAAGACCTCGCGGGCGTGCCAGCCGTGCTGGACGCAGCGGGACTGATGGATGTTCCCAAGGCCAACATCGCGATCCTCGACGGCAATGCCCATGCGCCGGGGCAGCCGTGGTCTCACGGCAAAACGAAGATACACACTCTCTGGGGCGAACTCGCGTGGCAGCTCGGCGGCGACGACGGCCTGGGCCTGGTGAGGGAGTCGGACGCGACTGGCACCTCGCCGGGGAAGGAGACGCTGCGATCCGTCCTCGAGAAATTCGCGCCATGCGTCGTGCTCGTCGACGAACTCGTTGCGTACATTCGCCAATTCCCTGACGGGAAGAATCTGAGCGGCGGCAGCTACGACAGCAATCTTTCCTTCATTCAGGCCCTCACCGAGGCCGTGAAGCTCGTGCCCAATGCGGTCCTGCTCGGGTCGCTACCTGAATCGGAGGTCGAGGCCGGAGGTTCGCGGGGGCTCGAGGTGCTTCGCTCGCTCGAGAAGACGTTCGGCCGTGTCCAGGCCCTCTGGAAGCCAGTCGCTACGGAGGAGGCCTTCGAAATCGTGCGCCGCCGGCTCTTCGAGCCGATTCGAGATGAGGCCTCACGTGACGCGGCGGTCCGAGCATTCGCAAAGCTCTACGAGGAGGAGGGCTCGAAGGTGCCCTCTGTGACGCATGAGGCTCGCTACGCAGAGAGAATGCGCGCGGCCTACCCCATTCACCCTGAGGTCTTCGATCGCCTCTACGAGGACTGGACGACGCTTCAGGGGTTCCAGAGAACGCGCGGCGTTCTCAAGCTGATGGCCCAAGTGATTCATCGTCTCTGGGCCGACGGAAACAAGGACCTGCTGATCCTTCCAGGAAGCCTCCCCCTGGACGACACCAAGGCCCGGTCGGAACTCACGTACTACCTCCCCACCGGATGGGACGCAGTGGTCGACCGTGACATCGACGGAAAGGGCTCGGAGCCGTACGAGCTCGATCAGACTGACACCCGCTTCGGGAAGGAGCTCGCGGCCCGGCGAGTGACGCGTACGCTCTTCCTTGCCACTTCTCCGGCGTCGAACGGGCTGCACAAGGGCACGAAGGGGATCGATCGGGCGCGCGTCGTGCTCGGGTGCATTCAACCGGGCCAGACTTCCGCTCTCTTTGGCGACGCGCTTAGCCGGCTAGCGGATCGCCTGCACTACCTGAACGCCTCCGGCGACAAAAACAGCGAGGCAACGCGCTACTGGTTCGACACGAGAGCAACGCTGCGCCGCGAGATGGAGGATCGTCGCAATCAGCTCGAGGGCCAGCCCGAGGTTCTGGATCTGATGAAGTCGGTGCTCGAGAAGGTGAGCAAAGGCAGCCAGTTGTTCGACGGTGTGCACGTCTTCACCCCACACGCCGACGTGCCGGATGACGGAGCGCTTCGCCTTGTCGTGCTTCGGCCTGACCAGCCCTACAGCAAGCAGGACAAGGCCGCCGCGACCGAGCAGGTCGCCCAATTCATCCGAAACAATGGGAGCAAGCCGCGTTATCGCAGCAACCGCATCCTCTTCATCGCAGCGGAGCAATCGTCGCTAGACCGGCTTCGCGTTGCGATTCGGACAGCACTCGCGTGGGAATCAATCGTCGACGACATCGATGGGCGCCGGCTCACAGTTGATCGACCGCAGGAGGACCAAGCCAAGAAGGAGCTCGAAACGGCGCGCGCCACTCTTCCGCGGTTCGCTCGGGAGACCTTCAAGTGGCTGCTCTGCCCTCAGATGGCGACCTCGACTGAGCGAGAGGCACAGGTGGAGGTGTACCCGCTCAACGCAGGCGCCACATCCTTCTCGGCTGAGGTCGACCGCGTCTGCGAGGAGAACGAGCTGGTCATTTCGAAGTGGGCACCGGTCCACCTACGCTCACGCCTCGCTGAACTCTACTGGAAGACTGATAAGCCTCACGCGGGTGCGCTCGCTGTGTGGAGCGACATGGAGAAGTACCTCTACCTCCCCCGCCTCAGGAACCGTGCGGTGTTCGAGAAGGCTGTCGAGCTCGGGCTAGCCAGCACGGACTTCTTTGGGGCGGCGTATGGCGAAAAGGCCGGTTCCTACGAGGGCCTGAAGCTGGGAGAGGGCGGAGCCCAGGTCGACGACGCCCTCCTGCTCGTTGAGCCATCGGTCGCAGCCAAGCAGAAGGCGAGCAGGCTCGCGGAGTCGGCGGCGCAGGTGAAGGCGGCACCTACGACTCGAGGCACGCCCGCCAAAGGGAGCGGTGCCGTCGCGGCTGCCGTCAAAGCCGGGGGAACGCCCGCGCCTGAAGCACCCAACGCAGCGAATCGCTATTTCGCGACCGTCGAGATCAAGCCGGGCTTGGCGAAGCTCCAGCTGGTCACGTTGGCCGAGGAGATTCTCAAGTTGTTGGTGGAGGATCCGAACTCAACAGTCTCGATCAACGTGGAGGTGTCCGCGGACTTCCCCAAGGGAGCGTCGCCGCAGCTCAAGCGAGCGGTGAGTGAAAATGTCACTCAGCTCAAGATGCTCACCTTCAAGAACAGCAACTGGGAATAGCCCGTGGCTAAGCGCTCCTCTCCGGCTGCCGCGCGCGCCAAGACGAGCAGGCGCTCGCGGTCGACACTCGCCCAGCCGGCACTGCCAACCGTGCTGGCAGAAAAGGTGCTCGAGAACAGGTCTCGAACGATCTTCAACGAAGCGGTGCTGCCATGGCTCGTCACCGACTGGACGGAGCACGACTACGGGATCGACGCGATCATCGAGATCACTCGGGCTCGTGAGGTTGGCGAGAACTTCGACGCAACCGGCAAGCGCTTCGCCATTCAGCTCAAGGCCACTGAAGAGGAGATCGCCGGTCGGAACGCCGCCCCCGTTCGTGTGAAACCCGAACAGATCCGCTACTGGATCGAGAGCACCGAGCCCGTTCTGCTCGTGTTGTGTCATGTGCCAACCCGCCAGCTGTTCTGGAGGTGGATCGACTACCCGGTGGTGGACGAACTCAACCGCAGAGACCCCGCCTGGATTGGACAGGAAACCGTCACTGTCCACCTGCCCACGACCCGGACGTTCGACGCGGCCGCGAGGAAGGAGATCGCCACGTTCGTCACCACGTTTCGCCGGTCTGCGAGACGCGTTCTGGCGCCTGGGGCCTACCTCGCTCTTCACACCAGGCTTCTGGCGTTGGCATCCACGCTAACCGCGCATGCCCGCGACGCGGGGTTTCAAAGCGTATTGAAGAGGCTCGCCGACCTTGAAGCCTCGATCCGCACAAGCACCTATGTCGTCGTATTGACTGGTCCCGCGCGCGCGGGGAAGAGCACCCTGCTGAACGCCCTCGTCGGGCGCGAGGTCAGCCCAGTCGGTCGTCTACCAACCACTGCCGTCTCGCTGATGGTGATGGCAGGTCCCCGCGACGAAGCAGAGGTTGTCCTTGCTGGCGACGAACGTGTCCGTGGCGATGCGACCGCTGCCTTTCTCGAGGAATATGCGACCCAGGAGAAGAATCCGGACAACCACAAAGGCGTAAGGATGGTGGCCGTTCGCCTAGTCAACGAACTCCTCGAGCGAGGCGTCGCCTACGCCGACGCACCCGGCCTTCACGATCCCAGTGAGGAAATCCGCGCAGTGACCGAGGCGGCCCTCAAGGCTGCTCACGCAGTCATGTACGTTCTTGATGTGTCGCCCGCGAAGGACGGCGGGTTCTATCTGAGCAATCACCACCTTGCCGACCTGAAACGACTGGCCGCGATGGCCGAGCGTTTGTTCGTGGTCCTGAACAAGGCGGACGCGCTTGATGCCGACGAACGAAGCTTCGTTGCGCACTACGTTGAGCAGACACTTCGGAAGTACTCGGCCTGGGATTCACTGCCGGTCCCGCCGCTGTTTCTGAGCGCGTCGGCAGGATGGAAGTGGCAGACCTCAGGCCGTCTGGGAGAGTCGCCTCTTGCGGCGCTCGACGACGCCATCTGGACGCACCTGCTACGTACGAATTCCACCGGCCTCGATCGGCTCGGCAATGCGGTGGTCGAACTTCGCCGAGCGGGCAGCGATTTCGCGTCTCTGCTGCAGACGCGGCGAATGAGCGGCACGGAGGCATTCCGTCTGCGCGGGGCGCTCGACGAATGCCGACGGACGCAACGCGAGCTCATTGCCAGATGTCGACAACGAACGGAGAACGATGAGCGATTCGTCTCCGACCGACTAACCGAGCAGACCGCGGCGCTGTTGCAACGCCTGAAGGCTCGCCTCGAAGCTGTGCCGCTCGACGGCACGCTTCCTAACGCTGCGCAGCTTGAGCAGGAGCTTCAAGCTCAAGTGACGAACATCCTCGGACAGGTCTGGCTTGAGACGAGCGCGCGCTTTCAGGTCTTCGCGTCGTCGGTCAGTCAAGAGGTGGAGCGATCGCTTCAGCAGGCACGTCTCGCGACCGGAGCGAGCGAGCAGGTGTCGTTCCTTCTGCCCCAGGTCCCCGCGCTCAACATCGCGGCAGACTCGTTTGAGGAAGCTTGGACGGGGCTGTTCACGGGTGGGCTCTTCGGCTTGCTGATCGGAGGGCCGTGGGGCTGGGCTCTACTCGCCGGCGGCTGGCTCGCTGGTCTCTTCCTGGGCCGGGAACCGAAACGAAAGCGCGAGATCGCCCGCATCGTCGATCGGGTCCTGTCGTCACTCACCGCGGCGCTCGAAGTCGTCCTCAAGCAGGTCCACGAGAAGATTCGCATCTACCTGGGTTCGCTCGAGCGTCATGTCAACGACCGCATTTCCGTGTTCGTGCACGACGTCGAGGGCCAACTGAAGAAGCTCGATATTCCTATCGGCCCTGACGAGGCACGCCGCCTCGAGGTCCACGAGCAGGCGGTTCGCGCCACCCTCAACTCGCTTCATAATGCGTGCACTCAGTTGGAGCTTCAAGGACGTACGGAACAAGCCGCACCAATGGCGGCCCCGAGTGAGAAGACCTTCTGACGATCGACCGGCGAGAGATGGGTCTGATGCCCCGACAGCAAGGCAACGCGAAGTTCGTCGAGCCGGATTGCCGATCGCCGGAGCAGATGCGGCTCGCGAACGGGTTCTGCCGCCACCTGGAGCTCGCTCGGACGTGGAACACGGAGGTCGCGCCCCAATGAGCACGAAGGTCGCGCCACCGAAGAACACGGGCGGAGGTGGATTCGTCTTCGAGGAAGATGTCTGCGCCTGGCTGCTGGCATGCATGCTTGCCGGCGAACCACCATTCGAGCCAGAGCTTGGGGTCCCAATCAGGGTCGATTTCCAGACACGCCCCGACGGCTGGCTCCTGGACGACGCCCTGGTGACCACAATCAAGGGCGCCGAGAAGCACCGATTCGCTCTCTCCATCAAGAGTAACCCGCAGTTCACCTCCACGACCGCCCCCACCGACTTCGTCACTTGCGCCTGGGAACAGTGGCTGCACATGAGCTCATCGGTGTTCGATCGTGACCAGGACTTCATGGCGCTCGTCACCACGCCTCTGTCTGGAGCGGCGGAAGCGGCAGTCTCGGGTCTCGTAGCGAAGGCCCGCGCTGGGGACCCGGCCGCACTGTCGACCCGAATCGCACTGCCAGGGTGGGCAAGCGAAGACGAGCGAGGCCTGTTCGCGAGCTTCAGATGTCCCGCCGCTGTGGGCGTGAGCCCTTCGCCAACTGACGCCGATACAGTCAGGTTGCTCCAGCGGATCCGCCATCTCCGACACGACTTCGGAGAGACCATTTCCGAGTCACTCAAGCGCGCCCTTGCCCTCTGCCGGACGTGCGTTCGCAGTGGAAGCAGCAGTGATGCCGAGACGCTCTGGCATCTCTTGCGTGGCGTCGCTGCCGAGCTGAGGCCCCTGGCGGGATCCGTTACTCAGCGGCAACTCGTGGAGCGGTTGCGGCACCGCGTCCGGTTGGCGGACTACCCGGATCATGCCGCGGACTGGGCCAGCCTTGACGCACGAACCACGCGCGAAGCAGCGCAAGTTATTGATGCGATCGCCGGACGCGTGCGCCTGCCACGGGAAGCGAGCGTCGGGGCGCTGGAAACCGCGCTCGGAACGCAGGACCTCGTGGCGCTTCTCGGTGCGTCGGGGTCGGGCAAGTCAGCGGTCACAAGGGCCCTCCTCGAGCGCCGATTCGCCGACGGCAACCGGACGCTCTGGACTGACGCCCGTTCGCTTGATTGCGCAGACTTCGGAACGTTCGAGCTCGCCCTTCGCCTGCAACACCCGCTCGCAGAGTTGCTCGCCTCCGAGCCCTCTGCGGCTCCGGTACTCATTCTCGATGGGCTGGACCGCCTCTATTCACACAACGCGTTTCGCAATGCGACGGCCCTGCAAAAGCTGGCCCGCATGGATGCGCCCGCGACCCGCTGGCGCATAGTGGTCCCCTGCCAGTCCGCGGAATGGCCGCGCGTACTCGAGGCACTTCAGCGCGCGGGAATGGCCGGCGAAACGTGGAAGCAGCTGCCGCTGGAGGCACTGACCGTCGCTCAGCTCAAGCCAGTGAGCGACGCCATACCCGCTCTTGGGCGCTTGCTCCTGCAACCCAAGGTCGGCCCCCTCCTCACGAATCTCAAGTTGCTTGATCTTGTCGCACGCCGAGTCGATGCCGGCACTGACGTGGATGCTTCTGGCTGGGTCGGGGAATCGAGCGTCGCGGAGTGGTTCTGGAGCGCGGAGATCGCGCGCGGTGCCGACGGGATTGCGCGCGGGCGATTCGCCCGCGAACTCGCCCAGCGACAGGCTGACGAACTCGTGCCGTCCGTTGCGACCGATGACTTCGAGGTGAGCGACCTGGCGCCCCTGGCTTCGCTGGCGGCGGATCAACTTTGCGTCCAGGTCCCCGGTGACCGAATCGCCTTTTCGCACGACCTCTATGGCGACTGGGCACGCCTGCGGGTCCTTCTCAATCACCGTGCCGATCTCCCGGCTTTCTTTCGCCAAAGACAAGATTCCCCGCTGTGGCACCGCGCCCTCCGACTTTTCGGGATCTACTTGCTGGAGCATGAGGGCGGTGTGGACGACTGGCGAAAAGCGCTCGCCTCATTCGGCTCTCTCGAGGCCGGCGTTCTCATTGACGTGTTGCTCGAGGCACCAATCTTCGCTGTGAACTCGCGCGTGCTTCTCAACGGCGTGGTTGCCGACTTGGTCGCCGGGGAGGGCCGTCTCCTCCGACGCCTTCTCACTCGTTTTCTTGCCTTCGCCACGGTGCCGAACCCGCAAATGACGGCCGTCGCAAAAGCGGTTGGCCTCGACGCCCATTTCGCTCGAGCAACATATCGCCTGCCCTACTGGCCGCTTTGGTTGGGCGTGCTCCCCTTCCTGCACGAACACCGCGCCACGCTCCTCGCAGTAGCGCCCTGCGAGATCGCCCGTGTCGTGGAGATGTGGCTGTCGTTCATTCCGAAGGGCTCGCTCTTGCGCGGCGAGGCAGCTGAGCTTGCTGTGCTTCTTGGGCAGCACGCACTCAGTACTCGCGAAACCTACGGCGGTGAGGAGTGGCAGAGTGAGCGTCGGCGTTTCTACGCGTGTGCGCTTGCAGCCGCCCACGAACGTACTGACGATGTTGTTGCGATCGCGCTGAGCGCCGCCGAGCGTCCGCCAGTGTCTGCGGCCCCATCTTCGACTCCGAGGACTCGGAGGCGCGTTCGTTCACTCGGCGGAACCGGTGTCATGCGCGGACCTTGGCCCGATGGCCCGCTGGCCCGGGTCGACGAGGCATTCCAGGACGTCGTTCTCGAAACAGGTGCGGTGTTGGACTTGTATCGAGAACGACCTGCTACTGCTCGAGAGGTCGTCCTTGCGAGTCTGATCCAGGGACCTGTCGAGGAGGATTGGAACGACGGTTGGATGCATCGACGAGAACTCTCGATCGTCGACCGGAACAAGTGGTTGCCGGCCTTCTACACGCAGGGCCCATTCCTCGCCTGTCTTCGCGAGAACTTCGCGGAAGGACTGGAGCTGGTCGCACGTCTCGTCGAGTTCGCAGCGGCTCGTGAACGCGAGAACTGGCAGCGAGAGGCCAGTGCATGGAGAGCGCGTGCAATCGCAGAGGGACAACTTGAGGAAGAGGTCGATCGGCGCATGGCCGAGCCGCCTCGACTCGTCGTTCTCCTCGATGACGGCGGCACACGAGCCTTCTTTGGTGATGAGAGCACGTACTGCTGGAGCGCGGGACTCGGAAGTCCCCCGGACGCCGTCGAGGCCGCGCTCATGGCACTGGAGCAGTACCTCTATCTGCGCCTCGATGACGGGAAGGACATTGCAGAAGAGGTCACGGCCATCTTCGCGCGATGCGAGAGCGTGGCCCTCCTCGGCGTCCTATGCGACGTCGGGAAGCGTCAGCGTGCGCTCTTCGAGGGGCCGTTGAAACCCCTACTCTCAGCAGCCGAACCCTACGTGTGGGAGATCACGAAGCGAGTGCAGGGACACAGGCCCTTGATGATGGGACCGTTCAACAACTCTGAGTTCTTCATCAATCTGGCGCGGAGGTTTCACGGGCTCGAACACAGGAACTTCGACCTGCGGCATATCGCGCAGTCGCTACTGTTCGAGCAACCGGCAATGCGCGCGTATTTCGATGGAGCCCGCGAAGCGTGGAGCGCGCAACCTGCGCTGAGCGAGCGAATCTCCGAGTCCCAGCAGCAGCTCGCGGTCATGTTGAATTTCAAGAACTACGAACGCCGCAACGATCCCAAGCTCGGCCAAGTGCTCGTGAACGTGGAGGCGCTTCGCCAGCAGGAGGCTCTCGTAGACGAGCGCCAAGCGGCAGACGACCAGATGGTCATCATGACGTTCCCGATGAGGTGCCGCACCATCTTGGACGAGGGCAAGGTGCTTACCGGCGAGCAGCTCGCCGGACTCTGGGCTCAGTGGGAGCGCATTCGAGAGCTCGCTCAAGGTGGCCCCGCTTTGCCAAGCGGAGAGGAGCGATTCGGGACCGAGTACGCCGATGCCATTGCTGGCGGGGTTGCCGTCTTCCTGTGGCACGCCGACTGGTGCGCTTTGGATGCCGCTCGACGTCCCTTGCTTACGGAGGCAGTTCGGGAGTTCCTTGCCAAGCCGCCGGAGCGACGGGAGTTCGACAACGACCACAGTGTCTCCACGTGGACCTCAGACTGTTTTGCCACGGATGCCGTTGCCCTTCTTTGGCTAGAGGACCCGGCTGACCAGGAATGGCGTCGGGCCATCGCAGGAGCCGCGTTCTCCCAAAGGTACGTGGCCACGCGACTGCTGTTCGATCGATGCGCTGGCGCCCGTCGAACGCTCGCCGAGGACTTCAGCCGCCTACGTCGACTCGCTCTCGAGTGGGCCTTTCTACGCGTTCGAGTCGATCTGCTACGTCGAGTCCCACGTGAAGCACTGTCCCTCGACCAAGATTCTCTCGAACGGCTGCAACGGAATCTGACGCACTGGGAGGTGGAGAAGATCGAGGCCTTCGTCTCGGCATCGTCATTGGGGATGCCGCGCGCATGGACGGACTGTGATGACCCAGACCGATTCCGTGAGGTTGATGCCCTGCGCCGTAGGCCAGATCCTCCGCCATTGGACCTGCGGGTCATCCGCTGCGCGCACGAGTGGCTACCCCTGCCGGATCAGGCGCAGGACGAGCGGGAGCGAGAGGAGGTCATTCACTTCTGGCGCTCGGCGCTCCGTCTTGTTGTTGCACGCCCGGCGGCTGACCTGCGACGGAGAGAGAGCCAGTACCCACACGAAGAGGAGCGCTGGGTGCTCGAACGCGTTGGCGCGCTGGTCCTCCAACTGCGCGCCAGTGAGCAAGCCGAGCTACTGTGGCAGCCCGTGATCGATCTCCATTCTGAGGGGAACGATTGGCCGGAGGCATTCGCATACTCCCTTCATCGACATGCGCTGACCGCCCAGCAGACGCCGTCCACCTATCCGAGCCTCGTTCGATCGATGGTTCAAAGCGCGTTTGTGGACGTCGAGGGCAAGCGCCGCTGGGCCTCGCACGAGGGAGTCTGGGACGCGCTACTCGGCGTAGATGGCTGGTCGACCGCCATGTGGGAACCGCGACACCTTGCGACGGTGAGTGCGATGCAAGACGTCTTCCGCCTCTGGATGGAGAAGGTTCCTATCCACGGTCGTCGCCTCGCTGGATTCGCAACCTGGCTCGCGCGCCCCGTCGGCCTTCCGCTGCGCTTCGCCGCGATGACGTGGCTTCTCGGGCTCGTTCGCGTCGAGAAACGCCGTGAGCCTCGTGACGTTGATGAGGCCGAGGATCCCGTCGCGAACCTGCTGAACGTGGTGTGGGCCGAACAGGAGGCGACTCTTCGTGCCGACGTGGAGGCCTTCCAGGCATTCCGGGCGTTGCTGGGCTGGCTTGGTGACCGCCAGAACCAACTCGGCCTCGAACTTCTGGGGCGCCTGGGCAGCCTGACGTGAGCAACCTTCGGGGCACCCACTTTCACAGCTGCGGCAACAGCCGCTTTTGCTTGAAAGCGGCTATTCGACGCGACGCGTCGAATCGTTTTCATTCGCGTGTGGTTGAGGGCCGCGCGCCGACAGGCACGGCGCGCCGGCATGCGAAATCTCCTACCTCTCGCGCGGTCCAAGGCTCCCGTGCAGCAAGCATTCACGGAGGCAAATTGGACCGAGGGCCACGCACATGAACGAGGGCGCAAGATGGGAGTGCTTCACCAGTCGGTCACGATGGACTCCGTTCGCTCAACGATCGAGGTGATCAAGTCCGAGGACCTTTCGAATCAGAGCGATGTCCTCTTGGTCCTTGGGCTTGTTTCTCGTGACCTTGAAGGCAAGTACGTGCCGAAGGCTCGCTACGTGAAAGCCGCGCGACCCTTTACCGGGCGCGGCCGACGCGAAGACATCCGGGAACTCGACGCCAGGAAAGGTCTTGAAGACATCGACGTCCTCGGCGAGCGCAATCTTCGGAACGGACGGGTCCTGAACGTTGGCCACGAAGCCCGCACCGACGAGGGCAGCAAACGTCTCATCCGAGACAAAGAAATCCAGGTCGCGCACATCGGGCTTGAGCCCGGCCAAGACGATTGGAGCGCTGCCGAAGATCACAAGCCCAGAACGGAGATGACTCGCCAGCGTCGTGCAAGCGCGATCAAGCAACTGGTCCAGGAGACTCACTGTGGGCTCGCAAAACGCATGTCCGAGTAGTCCGCCATTCCGATTGACCACAGTCGATGCCGCCCGTGAGGGAGCGACGCGGCAAGCATACCACCGCGGTCCACGCCGGGGCGCATCGATGGGATCTCATGCGACACGCGCTGGCGATCACGCGAGGCCCGCCCCACCCTCTGGGCGACGAAGGTGATCCAGGACGGCGGCTCCGACGCCCATCACGAGTTCGAGTTCGGAGATGGATAGCCGCGAGCCGAACCACAGGAGACGATCGAGCGCGGCAGACTTGGGGTCGTCCTTGTCTTGAAGGCGGCAGAGGTCGTGCAGTTCGACGCCGAGCACGTCCGCGATGTTCGCGATCGCCTCGATGGACACGCCTCGCTTGCCGTTCTCGACGCGGTTGATGTGCTCGGGTTGAAGGCCAACACGCTCGGCCAACTCGGCCTGGGTGTGCCCGGCCGCCCTCCTCAGTCTTGCGATCTTCTGCCCAAGCCGTTCCTCGATAGCGCTCATCCGCCCAGGACAAGTTGAGGCGCGCAACTTGATCCAGAAGGTCGTGCTGCCCGGCAACATGACCTGGGAGGTCATGAAACCGGCGATCGTATGACCTCGGAGGTCATGGTGCAGCCGGTGACCCCTCTCTACGGTCGGCCTTCAAGTCAGCGGGATCATTCGGTCCCCGACGCAGAGGGAGTTCCGATCATGAGCGACGATCGAGTTCGGGCGGCGCAGTACGTGCGCATGTCCACAGAGCACCAGCAGTACTCGACCGAGAACCAGGCCGACATCCTCCGGGAGTACGCGGCGAAGCGAGGGCTGGAGATCGTCCGCACCTTCACCGACGCCGGCAAGAGCGGCCTCCGCATCGATGGCCGGAACGGGCTCAAGGAGTTGATCGACGTCGTGCAGAGCGGCGCCGCCGACTTCAAGGCGATCCTCGTCTACGACGTGAGTCGTTGGGGCCGATTCCAGGACGCCGACGAGAGCGCCTACTACGAGTACATCTGCAAGCGCGCCGGCATCAACGTCCAGTACTGCGCCGAGCAGTTCGAGAACGACGGGAGCCCGGTCTCGACGATCGTCAAAGGCGTGAAGCGCGCCATGGCCGGCGAGTACAGCCGCGAGCTGTCGGCGAAGGTCTTCAAGGGCCAGTGCAAGCTCGTCGAGCTCGGGTTCCGCCAGGGCGGCGCTGCCGGCTTCGGGCTGCGACGCCTGCTCATCGACCAGGCCGGCAAGCCGAAGACTGAGCTCCAGCCGCTCGAGCAGAAGAGCCTGCAGACCGATCGCGTCGTCCTGGTGCCGGGCCCGACGGAGGAGCGCGCCGTCGTTCGTCGCGTCTACCGACTCTTCGTCCACGAGGGCTACACCGAGGGCGAGATCGCAGCGGAGCTGAACGGGTCGGGGATCTTCGGCGAAGGCGGCCGCACCTGGACCCGCGGGATGGTTCACCAGGTCCTCACCAACGAGAAGTACATCGGCAACAACGTCTACAACCGCGTCTCGTTCAAGCTGAAGAAGAAGCGGGTGCACAACCCGCCGGCGATGTGGGTGCGGCGGGACGGCGCGTTCGAGGCGATCGTCGACGTCACCGACTTCCTGGCCGCGCAGGCGCTCATCGTCGAGCGGCACAGGCGCGCCACCGACTCCGAGCTCCTCGAGAAGCTGAGCGCCCTCGCGAGCCATGGCGGCGCCTTGAGCGGCGTGCTCATCGACGAGACCGAGGGGATGCCGTCGAGCGCCGCTTACCGGCACCGCTTCGGCAGCCTCGCGCGCGCTTACCAGCTCATCGCCTATACGCCCGACCGTGACCTCGCCTTCGTCGAGATCAACAAGCGGCTCCGGCAACTCCACCCGGAGATCGTCGCGCAGGTGGTCACGGCGCTCGAGGAGCAAGGGGGAGCCGTCGAGCGCGACCCCGAGACCGACCTCCTCACCGTCAACGGGATGCTGGTCATCTCGGTGGTGATCGCGCGGTGCCAGACCACGCCGGCAGACGCGATGCGCTGGACGGTCCGCCTCGAGGAAGGGCTGCAACCGGACCTGACCATCGCCGTGCGCATGGACGCACCCAACCGCGCCCCGCTCGACTACTACGTGCTCCCCTCCCTCGACGTGACGAGCGCGCGGCTGCGCATCAAGGAGGACAACGGCATCTTCCTCGACGGGTACCGCTTCGACTCGCTCGAGTACGTGTTCGGGATGGCCCAGACGGTTCGCGCCGGGGTGGCGGCATGACCGCCGCGGTTCAGCTGGTGCCGGTCGGCAAGATCCACATCCTCAACGCGCGGAGCCGCAACAAGACGAAGTTCCGGGAGATCGCCGAGAACATCTCGAAGGTCGGTCTCAAGAAGCCGATCACCGTGAGCCGCCGCGAGGGAGACGACGGGTTCGACCTGGTGTGCGGCCAGGGTCGGCTCGAGGCCTTCCTCGCGCACGGGGCCACCGAGATCCCCGCGATCGTCGTGGAGATCGCGCTCGAGGACCGGCTGCTCCGGAGCCTCGTCGAGAACCTGACGCGGCGGACACCCTCAGGCGTCGAGATGGCGCGCGACCTCACCAAGCTCAAAGAGCGGGGCCACAGCCACGCGGAGATCGCCACGCTCGTTGGCGTGAGCGAGACCTACGTTGCTCAGCTCGTGCGCCTCGTCGAGAACGGCGAGGAGCGGCTCATCTCCGCGGTCGAGCGTGGGGACCTGCCCATCAGCACCGCGATCGAGATCACCGCTACCGACGACGCGACGATGCAGAAGAGCATGCAGGAGGCCTACGACAGCGGCGAGCTGCGCGGGCGGTCTCTGCTGAAGGTGCGCCGGCTCGTCGAGGAACGCCGCGCCAGAGGGAAGGACCTGCGGGGTGGCTCGAGGCGTCCGAAGTCGACGTCGTCACACGACCTGGTGAGGACGCTGCGCAAGGAGACGCAGAAGCAAGAGGTCCTCGTGAAGAAGGCCAGGCTCTGCGAGCAGCAGCTCCGGTTCGTGGTCTCGGCGCTCAAGGACCTGATGAAGGACGAAGCGTTCGTCACGCTTCTCCGAGCCGAGAAGCTCGACAAACTCCCGCGGTACCTGAGCGAGATGATCCAGAAATGATGCCACCGAGCCTGAAGGCAGCGTTCGAGTTCGAGGGGACGATGGTGCCGCTCGACAAACTGCTCCCCACGAGGAGCGTCGGCGAGAAGCTGAAGAACTCGGCCAAGTACCGAGCGCTGCTCGCATCGGTGCGCGAGGTCGGCATCGTCGAGCCCCTCAGCGTGTTCCCGCAGAAGGGCGGCAAGTTCCTGCTGCTCGACGGCCATGCGCGCGTCGAGGCGCTGCGGGAGCTCGGCATCACCGAGGTGCTGTGCCTGATCGCGACGCAGGACGAGGGCTACACCTACAACCAGAAGGTGAACCGAATCGCGCCCATCCAGGCGAACCGGATGATCCTGAAGGCGCTCGATGCCGGCGTCTCGGAGGATCGGATCGCGAAGGCGCTCAACCTGAGCGCCCAGACGGTGCGCGGTAATCGCCACCTGCTCCAGGGCGTCTGCCGCGAGGCGGTCGAGCTACTTCGCGACAAGCACGTCGCGCGCGGGACGCTCACGCTCCTCAAGAAGGTGAAGCCGCTCCGGCAGATGGAGATGGCCGAGATCATGGTCGCCGCCGGCAACTACACGGCGACCTACGCGCGGGCGCTGGTGATGACGACCGGCAAGGACCAGCTCGTCGACCCTGAGGACCCGAGGAAGATCCCCGGTGTGAAGCCCGAGGACCTCGCGCGCCTCGAGCACGAGACGCGCGTGCAGGAGAAGGACTTCCGCGTGCTCGACGAGACCTACAACGAGCAGGTGATGGCGCTCACCATCGCCCGCGGGTACCTGCGCCCGCTCATCGACAACGGGCGGGTCGTCCGCTACCTGTCCCAGAACCGGCGGGAGTTCCTGACCGAGTTCCAGCGGATCGTCGAGTCGACGGCGCTGGAGGGGTGACCGGGGTGTTCACCCGAGCGCGGAACCGAATCAGAGGAAGCCGAGCCGGGTCAACCGGATGGTCATCGCGAGCTCGCTGACCTTGAACTTCGAGGAGAGCAGCTCCACGTCGAAGTCGGTCACGTTGGCCGCGACGACCATCGGCTCTGCCTTGAGGAGAAACTGCGGAATCAGCAGGGCCGACGCGAACTGATTCGCTTCGATCTCGTTGCCGTCGACGCCCTGAGATGACCGGGGCGAACGGGCGCTCACGAAAACCCCAGCACGATCGACATGAACGCGTGAACCCGCTTCGAAATGGTGCCCCAGCACAAAGTGGCCGATTTCGTGGGCAATGGTGAATCGGCGCCGCGTTTCCGCGTGAGCGCCATTCACGCAGATTCGCGTCCCGCTCTGGTCGGTGATGAGTAGGCCCGAAACATCAGGGTCGAGCGAGTCGAGCACGACTTTGATCTTCAGATAGCGCGCAACCTTAAAGACGTCGACGGGTGCCCTGTCGACACCCAGTTGCACGAGGAGCTGTTCGGCTCTGTCTCTTGCCTGGCGGAGCGTCATCGTTACCCTTTCGGTAGGTTCAGCTTCTTCATCAGGGCCTTTGCCTGGTCACGCGACACGGACAGCTTCCGGGCGAGTTCATCCACCAAGTGGTCGTCTGAAACGACCTGCGAAGTCGTCGGCGTCAGGAAATCACCGAGAAGCTCGTCGGGCGTGATTTCAAGGGCGCGACAGATCTCGAGCGCCACGTGGACCATTAGCCGCTGACGACCAGACTCGATGTTCGCGATCGAGGCTCGGGTAAGCGGTGGCGACAGTCGTCCCGCGAGTTCCTGCTGACTGAAGCCTTTTCGCTTTCGGAGGGTCGCAACCCACTGGCCCAAGCGTGGGTACACCGGTTCGACACGCACGGCGCGGACCGTAGCCGCGAAAATGAGGGCCGTCGATCGAACGGGCATTGTGCTTATTGCTGTCGTGCTCACGTTCCGTGCTCCATTGACACATCCAGAAGATGGATCAACACTTCGTGGGCCGGACCAGTCGCTCTCGAGTGGAGGGGAATCGTTCCTGCTTGCTCGCTGGATCAGAAAGACGAACGGAGGAGCCCGTTCTTCGAAGCAGGAAAGGCAATGACCATGGCGAAGACAGTGTGGGTTACCCCGTCGAACGAGGGGTGGAAGGTGAAGACCGAAGGGGCCGATCGAGCAGCTGCGATCCTTCCGACGCAGGGCGCGGCGATCGAGCGCGGGCGAGAGATCGCGAAGAACTCCAAGTCCGAACTCATCGTGCAGGGTGAGAACGGTCGCATCCGCGAGAAGAACAGCTACGGAAACGACCCGCGGAGGACGAAGGGGTGAGGGCCGTTCGACGCACCAGCGGCGAAAAAAGGAGTGTCGCGTTCGAGCGCGACACTCCTGGGTTCGTCGTTGGGGGCGGCTCAGTCAGCCACCGACCACTTCAGGCGTGTGGCTCGTACCGATTGAGCCGTCCAGCGTCAACAACCCTCTCCGCTCGGAGAGAACGAACATGCGAGTGAATTCTCAGACTCTGTTTTACGGCGCCCTCATCTGCGCCGCTGTTGGTGCCGTGTGGGCGTGGCGCATGCGTCAGACACAGGTCGAAGAGCTCCAGGGCCAGGTCGTCAACGCGAGGCAGGAGCTTCAACTGGCACTTCGGCGAGCGCAGCAGTTGGAGGCCCAGCAACGGCAACTCCAGGCGCAGGCCCAGGACGCGGTAGCAGAGCGTCAGCAACTCCAGGCGCGAGCCGACGAGACAGGCCGCGAGGCCATCAAGCTGAAGCAGCTGGCCGCGAAGACGCAGGCCGAGTTGACGCGGCTGATGCAACTCGCGAGCGCACAGGGGGTTCAGCTCACGCCCGCCGTCGCGTAGCAACCGGGGGAGCGTGCCCGCCACGCTCCCCCACTCTCCCTAATTCTCCTGGCGAAGGCGTCGTTCGCCGCTGTGATTCAGACGCTCTATTCACGTGAAGAGGTGCGGCGCATGTCCGGCACAAGAACCGATGTTCTGATCGCGATGGTCCTCGTTGGAGCAGCGGCGCACGCCGCAGGGCCGGCGGTCACGACTGGCACCCCCGAGGGGGCACGCAGCTACTACCGGGCCCTATCGAAGGAATTCCGGCTGAACACCGACGGGCTCACGCTGCAGGGGCTCCTCGACTACCTGGGCTACCCCATTCCTGCGGAGCGTCTCGAGGCGCTTCCCAGCGACGTCCTGATGCATCCGTTGGAGTGCGACGGAGGGCTGTGTCTGCCACCGACGCTGATGGGAGCGCGGCTCCGCGAAGGCGACATCCTCGCGTCGCGGTTCTTCGCACCCAAGATCGTGAACGTCAGCGCCGCGACTCCCGCTCCCGGCTGGCGGAAACTCGTGAGACTGCGCACCCACCCGGACTCGCCTGCTGCACGAGCGGGAATCCAGGCCGCGATCATCTTGTTCAACTTCATTGCGCCCGTGGATCGTGACCCATTCGCGGGGCACTCGCCCAACACCCAGGTGATGCTGATCGCGCCAACGCATCCGAAGTACGTCTACTGGCTCGACTTCCACGGCCTCGACGTCGATGGCGGGTCGCTTTCCTTGGCGCTCAACCAGAGCTTCGATGCAGTGAGCTTCCCCGACGGCGGTACGGTCGACTACTTCGTCCCTGACGGGTGCAACGCGTGCCACGGCAGCCCAGGAAACCGAACGCCGCCGATGGTGAACTACCTGGACACCGACCACTGGTTTGATCGCCTGACCGATGACTTTGCGGCGGTGGCCGACGCAGGCCTGCCGTTGCTCTTCGACGCGCAGACGAACGACACCGGTACGGTGGCATACGCCCGCGCATTCGATGTCATCCGCCAGATCAACGAGGAGGCGCTCGCACAGAACCAGGTCGTGCACCTCGACTCGTTCGAAGCACGAGCCGCCCAAAAATGGCTCTCCATCCATGAGCGCGACGACGCGCATCAGCCTCCAGTGGCGCGTGGTTTCTCATCCGATGGAGGCCCATCATGGAGCGGTGCTGAGGCATCAGGCTTGGCGCTCCTCAACCGCTACTGCTTCCGGTGCCACGGCTCGGTTCAGTTCTCCGTGTTCGATCGACCTTCGGTCGTCGTGCGCGCCGGGGACATGCGGCAGCGCGTGACCCCGGGGAAAGTACAGTTGCGCATCAGCGGGTTTCGCATGCCTCCTGATCGCGTGCTGCCGGCCAACGAGGCAGCTGCCCTCGACCAGTTCCTGAAGAACGTGAAGTGAGGAGACGCAGACCATGAGTCGATTTCAGATCTACCCGCCCATCGGTGTGGCGCGTGTCGGCAACTCGCCCGAGTCTTTCCCGGGCCCCCAGCACCCCGGCGTGCCTGCCAACTGGGACGCGGAGGCACGGCGATTCCTGGCCTTCAAGGACCTGCAGGGCCGGGTCAAACGGCAGGCGGCCGTATTCCGAGTGGCCGAGGTCGACGAGGGCGGACAGTTTGTTCGCTTCGTCACGAGCGGCGTGAGTTGGCGGGTCCATGTTGCAAATCGCAAGGCCGCGTTCTTCACCTTCAACGGACCCAGCGGAGTCGGTCGCGACGGCAAGCCACCGTACGCCGAACGCTCGGACGCGCAGCACCCGGCAACCGCGGTTGAGAAGGAGAACCGGGGGCGTGGCGCGCCCCAGCGGTTCAACATGCGCGACGCGCTCGTCGCGGACCGGGCCTCCCTGGTGATCGACCCGGGTGAGGTCCTGGTGCCACAGACCGGCGCCGTCGAGTTCCGCGTTGCGCAGCCCAGGACGCCGATCTCCTACCTGGGCGAAGCGTCGATGGACTCCAGCGGAAGCCTCCTCGTTCTCGGCGGTGTCGGCGCCAGTGGGACCAACGGTGGCGCACCCATCGACGAGTACGCGAATAACGATGGCTGGTTCGATGACGTCGGCGACGGGCCCGTTCGTGCGACCGTCACGCTGCCATCCGGTGAGCAGGTCGAGGCGGAGCAGGCGTGGGTAATCGTGGGACCGCCGGACTTCGCGCCCGGCCTCACCAACATGGTCACCCTGTACGACACGCTGTCCGACCTCGTCATTCGCACGGGGCTGCCGATCGCTGCAGGCGGAGATCCAGACCTGCTCGACCTCGAGGTTCAGCAGCGAGCCTGGTGGGCACCGACGAACGACTTCGACGAGACTTTCACTCCGTCGTTCACGAAGCACGTCTACCCGATGCTCGCTCGCGGGCTCGGCGCGCGTGACGTGCACGAGTTCCCCTCCCGCCCCGGGTTTCACGGCTCGTTGGCGAACTGGCCACGGTTGTCGTCGCCGGACGAAGCTCAGGCTCGAGCCGCTGTCTTCAGCCGGGTTCGCGACCCGAACGCTCTCACCCCCGACTGGAAGGGCATGCCCCGGGGCTTGGGTGACGAGTTCCCATCATTGGATCGCTTCGAGGAGCTGACCGAGGCGGGGAACGACGTGGAGTTCACAACGCCGAAGGCGTTCTTGAGCTTCACGCCGGTGCAGTACGCAATCCTGAAGAAGTGGCTGGAGGGGAAGTTCGTCAGCGACTGGGCGCACGGCGACGTGAAGTACGAGCCCATTCCGACGCCTCCGGAGAGCGTGACGCCACACGGGTTGACGCGCGCTGCGCTGGAGAGCTGCGTGGGCGGGCCGTTCATGCCGGGCATCGAGGTCGGCTGGCTCGTGCGCGAGGCGGCGCTGTACGAGCGTGCCTTTCGTCTCAAGCCCGTCGGGCTCGCCCTTGGGCCCCTGACGCTGGACGCGGGGTTCTTCTCGCAGCAGATGGCGCAGCCGTGGCACGCCGACTTCTACGACTGCCACAAGGAGGACCACACTCCTGACGGTGAGGTCGACCCGCTGGTCTACATGTGGTGGACCACGATTCGGCCCGATGACATCCGCGCCTCGGCCGATGGCCCCTACCGGCGATGGGTCTTGCCCTTCGACGCTGCGAAGGACGCTGACGTCGAGGACGCTGACGACATTCGGAACCTCGCGCGCTTCGAGCAGATGCGCACCCGATGGCACCTCTTGAGCTTCGTGGTGCTCGAGGGCGACGAGCATGTCGAGCAGAAGTGACCATGACGTTGTCGTGGTGGGCGCCGGGGTGGCAGGCGCCGCCACAGCGATACACTTGGCGGCACGTGGGCACCGGACGGTGCTCATCCACCGCGCTGGTGGTGCAGACGGCATCGAGTCGATCGCTCCGGCAGCGGTCGACGAACTCAGCGGACTCGGGCTGCAGCTCGACGGGCCTGGTGTTGCGCTGACGGCATGGTGGGGCACGAACGAGCCGCGAACGATCTACGAGCCTCGGGCGCGGCTGGTGTCGCGGCTGGATCTGGCGCGACGCCTCCGTGAGTTGGCGGCCTCGCTTGGCACTGAGATGATCGAGGACGTTCGCCATGCCTCCGTCTCTCGAGCAGGCGGCGCCTTCGACGTCATGACAAGCGGCGGCGGAACCGATCATCAGTTGGTGGTCCGCTCGGTGGTCGACGCGACCGGCCGGGCGGCCTCGGTTGCGCGCCGGCTTGGGGCTCAGCGCTACCAGGCCGACGAGTTGTTCTCGGCAGTCGTCGACGTCGTGACCGCCGCCGATGGGGTGTGGACGGAGGCCACCTCACCCGGATGGTGGAGCCTGTGCGGCCTGGCGGGTCGGGGCACACTCGCGTTCCACGGCAACCTGGCAGAGGTGCGTGCGGCAGCGACCGACCTCGGGGCGCGTGTCCGAGAGACTCGTCTCGGTGCGCAGGTAGAAGACCTGATTGGGGCGGTCGTCGTTCGCGCAAGTGGATCCGAACTCTGTCTTCCGTCTGCGGGGCCAGGGTGGGTGGCCGTCGGCGACGCAGCGATGTCGGTTCAACCCTTGGCGTCGGCTGGAAACGCGAAGGCGCTCCGCGATGCGGCTCGGGTGTTCGAGGCTTTCAACCGCCCAGCGGCCTTCAGCGCCCGGCAAAACGGTGAGTTCCATCGCTACCTCGACACGCTCGCCCGGCAGTACCGCGAGGGCGGGCGAAGGAGAACTGCTTGACGTCGACTTCGTCCCCTTCCCTGTCGCGACTCGAACTATCCTTGGGCGGACGAAGGGGTTAGCGCCGTGAGCCCACAAACCGCCGTTCCGCAGGACCCTTCGATTTTCCACATCACGCACGTCGCGAACCTGGCGAGCATCATTCATCACGGCGGTCTGTGGTGCGACGCCCAGCGCATCGCGCGAGCCCTGACCAACACGAACATCGGACACCTGCACATCAAGCAGCGCCGACTGAATCGACTGATGACCACGAGCGGAGGCGGCAAGCTCGGGGACTATGTGCCCTTCAACTTCTGTCCTCGGTCGGTCATGCTCTTCGTCGTCTCCTGCGGCCATCAGGACTACGCCGGTGGCCAGGAAGATGTGGTCCATCTCGTCAGCACGGTTTCCAGAGCCGTCGCCCTCGGTCGCCCTTGGGCGTTCACAGATCGCCACGCAGAGCTGGCGCACTCGCTGCATTACGAGGACCTCTCGCGTCTCAACGAAGTCCCCTGGGACGTCATGCCGGTGCATTACTGGACCGGGGTGAAGGAAGAACGGCAGGCTGAGTTCCTGGTCCGCGACTTCTTCGATTGGAGCGGGGTGGCCGAAATCGGAGTGATGACGGAAGCGGCCGAGGCGCGCGTTCGTCAAGCCCTCATTGGTTCGCAGCACGTTCCTGCAGTGACAATCCGCCGGCAGTGGTATTACTGAGGGCACGCATGGCCATCGAACGCGGAACTGGCAACCTCTTGGCCGCCGACGTTGACGCTCTCGTCAACACGGTGAACTCCGAGGGCGTAATGGGCAAAGGGATCGCACTTCAGTTCAAGAAGGCGTTCCCCGAGAACTTCTCTTCGTACGAGCGGGCGTGCAAGGCCGGTGAGGTCGTACCTGGCCGAGTACACATCGTCAGACGACTCGCCTCACCGCGATTCATCATCAACTTCCCCACTAAGAAGCACTGGAGGAACCCCTCGAAGCTCGAATACATCCGCGACGGGCTAGCCGACTTGATCCTTCGAGTGCGCGAACTCGGCATCGAATCGATCGCGATCCCACCGCTTGGCTGCGGGAATGGCGGACTCGATTGGCGGGACGTGAAACGCGAGATTCTCGCCGCGTTCGCCGACCTTCCCGACGTTCGCGTGGTCCTCTTCGAGCCAGCCGACGCCCCAGCGGCGGCAGAGGTAATTGACCGGCGAGCAACCCCTCCAATGACGGCGGGTCGTGCTGCGGTGCTTGCACTCATGGGACGGTACGTCGAGACCGATTACGCCTACCGGCTTTCCCTGGTCGAGGTGCAGAAGCTCGCCTACTTCCTCCAGGAGGCGGGGGAGACTCTGCGCCTCGAGTACCGAGCCCATCACTACGGGCCCTACGCCGACAACCTCCGCAAGGCTCTTCGAAATATGGAGGGCCACTACACTCAAGGCGTTGGGGACGGGAAGAACGCGCCTGAGACCCCGATTGACCTGCTTCCAAACGCCGTTGGTTCGGCTCGATCTTTTTTGGCGGATCGACCGGAGACGCTGCAGCGTCTCGATCGTGTCGCGAAGCTAATCGACGGGTTCGAAACCCCGTTCGGAATGGAACTGCTCGCGACCGTTCATTGGGTCATGAAACACGAAGCGGCCGCCCAACTTGAAGACGTTGTCGTTCGAGTCCACGCTTGGAGCGATCGCAAACGATCGGCGATGAAGCCAGGACACATCCTCGCGGCGTGGTCGCGCCTGCGTGAGCAGGGATGGGCCGGGAGTCCGCAATAGTGCGTACGACCAGTGAACGGTGTGCGGCAGCGAATCCGGCAACGGAGCCGTCGCGTGTGCCGGAGCCCATGAGGGCGACGGCCCGAGGGTGAATTCCGGCAATGAATCCGGCAACGGTTGCCGGATTCCCACCTCGGCGCTGACGCGCGCCCGAAGCCGCACGGCCGTCGAACGCTCGCTCGGGAGACAGCAGACCGTCAGGAAGGTCATTTTCGGTTTCGAGCGTGTTTCGGTTCAGGCCGAAAATCGACGCATTCCGAAAATGAAGAGCTGCGCTCCCGACGGTACTCGCCCAAATCGGCCGCCCTGCACGCGCGCGCAAGGCCGGAGACCTGACCTACGATCGGCGTCACCAGCAATGTTCTCTCTCCACTGCACCGCGCGACTGCTGAAGGTCCTGCGAGCGCCCACGGCGATCTCCGAGCTGCCGGCGCCGACGACGCGTCTGGGGAACTGGTACGCGAACCTCCTGCCTCTGCGCAGGCGCCCGGTGGTTCTCTGCATGAGCGAGCGGTCGTTGCTCTCCGTGCTTCTTCCGGCCGGCGTCCGCGGCAACATCCCGCGACATCTCGCCGACGAGCTCGGGACCTTGCTCTCGGTGCTGGGCATTCCCTCCGAGCTGATCGAGCAGGAGCGCTTCGCGATGGCCCAGTCGGTCTACGCGAAGACCTCGAGCCGCAGCGTGCTCGGCGCGATGAACGAGTTCGCCTTCGCGGTCTCCAACGAACTGGAGGACGGCAGCGAGCCCCTCCAGGACCTCTCCCTCTGGCTCGCGGGCACTATCATCAAGAGCAGCTACCCGAACCAGACCATGAGAGTGAGCGCGCTGTCTGATGGTGATCGACGCCGTTCTGAGCACGGTCGCTGAGGGGCGAGGCGTCGGCGCCATCGCGTAGTGTGAACAAACCGCTTCCACGATGGGACGATCAACGCCTCGGGCCATGCCGGTGGCT
>JAUXRX010000010.1 GCA_030681645.1 Archangium sp. | reverse complement strand
TCAACCCGCTCGACCCCACGGTGAAGCCACCGCGTCCTCTGAGCCCTCGAGGTGCGCGACATCGCCCGGGCCGTGAACTCGAACTCCGTCACCCGCACCCGGTTGATGCCCGCGTTGAACATCACCTCGAAGTGCCGCTCGTGTAGCTCGACGCTGGGAATCGCGGGCAACCCCAGCACCGTCACCGCGGCGTCAGCCGCCTCGTATGCCCGGCCGACACGCGCCCAAGCCCGTCAACAGGCCTGCCGCCTCAAAGTGATCGTGCACCCGGTGATTGGACGAGGGCGCCTCGCTGGCGCGCGCAGAACGTGTCTGTCTCCCCGGCAGCACCTGCGTCAACGCCACCACGCGAGCGTGCCAGCGCTGATCAGCCGGCCGCGTAAAAGGGGGCTGCACTCCGTCTCGTGGAATGAGAGGAAATTGCCCCGCCGCGAGCTTGCTTTGAGGGGGGAAATCGTCGAACACTGCCTCTCCCTCTGGAGGCCATTCCACCATGCCTAACCCCATCGGCACCCGCCCCAACACGCTCCCGTCCACTCCGACCGCCACCAGCAACAACGTGACGGTCAACGCGGGTGACTCGATGTCGAAGATCGCGCAGCGGCTCGGCGTCTCGACGCAGGCGCTGATCGAAGCGAACTCGACGAAGTACCCGTCGCTCGCCAGCAACCCGAACGCGCTCCAGGTGGGCTGGAAGCTGAACGTGCCGGGCGGTGCGAGCACGCCGACCACGCCCCAGGCGCCGGCTCCCGCGGCCGGTTGGGCGCCGAAGACGAACGACAAGGTGCTCTTCGTGGCGATGAACAACAGCGAAGCGCACCGCTCGACGCTCGAGTCCGACGCGCTCAAGGGCCGCGGCACGAACGTGACGGTGGTGAAGGACGCGGTGAAGGACGACACCATCGGCGGCCAGGACCTGAGCACCCCGGAAGGCGCCAAGGCCTTCGCGCTGTCGCTGGGGCTGCCCGGTGAGCAGACCGCGAAGATCGCCGACGTGCTCCAGAACGCCGGCGCCGACTCGCGCGACGAGCTGGCGCAGATCGCCCAGCAGTGGGCGGTCGCCGAGAAGGGTGGCCAGGCGCCGTCGCGCCTCGTGCTCTCCGGTCACCACGTCGGCTACGGCGTGTACGGCGAGAACAACGGCAAGCTCGACTGGCCTACGGTGGGCGCGCTCGCCGAAGCGATGCCCCGCGGCGCGAAGAGCGTCGAGGACCTGCTCATCGCCGGCTGCTACTCGGGCGGCGAGAACATGATGGAGAAGTACACGGCGATGTTCCCCGCCGCGAAGACCATCGTCGCGTACGACGGCTCGTCGCCCGGCGCGTCGTCGGGCGCCACCGCGCACCAGAAGGCCTGGGAGCAGGCCACGCGCGGCAGCAGCCAGAGCATCACGCACGACCTGTTCAAGGGCATGCGCAAGGGCGAGAACGTCACGGTGTGGACGAAGGACCGCGGCTACGACAACGGCAAGCCGCGGCCGGCTCTCGCCGACCTCAAGAGCAACCACGCCCGCCTCGAGGCCGGCTTCCGTTCGGCGCTCGACGGCAGCACGTCCATCCCCGACACGCAGAGTGGCCCGGTGCGCGACTTCTACAACGCCACCCAGCGGCTCATTCAGCACCCGGAGACCACGCCCGCCGAGCGCAAGGCGCTCGAGGCGACCCGCGACCAGACCATCCGCCTCATCTTCTACGGGCCGGTCTCGAACCGCTTCCAGGAGGCGTACGCCACCAAGATCGACGCGGGCTACCGCGCGGTCGGGATGACGCCGCCGAACTTCAAGACCATGAGCCGCGGCGACGCGCTCAGGTCGATCGCCGACTTCCAGGCGAAGCTGGCGGCCAACCCCGGCGCAGGCGATGCGGCCACGCGGCTCGGGCCCATCCTGCGGGACTTCGGCGACCTCAAGCCCAGCCTGATTCCCGAGATCTGGATCTGAGTCTGGAGGGAGCGGGTTGGCCCTCTCCCCGACCCTCTCCCCCCCGGGGAGAGGGAGGAAGTATTTCGGCCAAGTCTTCGACCGAAGTCAGTGGTAGCGATGCGCTGTCGCAATGAGCGCAGACCCAAGTTCCCTGCAGGAGTTGTTCACCAAGCGGGTGGTGTTGATGACGGGCAAGGGGGGCGTGGGCCGCTCCTCGATGACCGCCGCCCTCGCCACGCTGGCGCAGCGCAAGGGCGTGCGGGTCCTGATCTGCGACATCGGGGACGACCCGAACGACTATTCCCCCCTGGCGCGGCACTTCGGGCGCGACCGGCTGCCCTCCCAACCCGAGGTCATCTCCCCGGGCATCCGCGGGGTGGTGCTGCTGGCGCGCTCGGGCCAGGAGCTCTTCCTCAAGTCGGTGCTCCGCTCGGGTACCCTGGCGCGCGCGGCGCTCAGCTCAGATGCGCTGCGGCGCCTGCTCTCGGCCGGCCCCTCGTTCAAGGAGATGGGTGTCTTCTTCCAGCTCCTCACCCTGCTGCGCGCGAAGCAGTCCGACGGGGCGCCGGTCAACGAGCTGGTGCTCATCGACATGCCCGCCACGGGCCACACGCTCTCGCTCACCGGCCTGCCCGAGCTGCTCTTGCGCCTGGTGCCGCGCGGGCCCATCGCCGCGGCGCTGCGCGAGGGCCAGTCGTACCTGAACGACCCGAAGCTCGGCGCCGCGTGGGTCGTCGCCATTCCCGAGACGTTGCCGGTCAGCGAGTGCCTCGAGCTGCTCGAGGGGCTGCACAAGACGGGCATGCCCACCGGCGGGGTGTTGATGAACCGCATCCCGGTCGATCCCTTCAGCGCGGCCGAGCGCTCGGCCCTCGAGAGCACCCTGGAGCGCATCAACCCGCTCGGCGCCGAGGGCTTCCGCCGCCCGGTGCTGGCGCGGCGGGAGATCGCCCGGCTCCGCGCGGGCACGAAGCTGCCCATCATCGAGGTGCCCGAATTGGCGCACTCGGCCGAGCTCATCGCGGGGCTCGCCACGGCGCTCGCGGAAGGGCTGAAGCCATGATGCCTCGGCCAGATGTCCGCTTCGCTCCCATCTGTCTCGCGCAGCGTTCCGCTGCTGGCGGCTGCACTCATGATCCGGGTCGTTCCGCCTCGGCCAGATGTCCGCTTCGCTCCCATCTGTCTCGCGCAGCGTTCCGCTGCTGGCGGCTGCACTCCATGATCCGGGTCGTTCCGCCTCGGCCAGATGTCCGCTTCGCTCCCATCTGTCTCGCGCAGCGTTCCGCTGCTGGCGGCTGCACTCTATGATCCGGGTCGTTCCGCCTCGGCCAGATGTCCGCTTCGCTCCCATCTGTCTCGCGCAGCGTTCCGCTGCTGGCGGCTGCACTCCATGACGAACGAACTGGTGCGCATCGGTGAGCTCATTCGCAAGCGGAAGGTCATCGTGTGCTGCGGCGCGGGCGGGGTGGGCAAGACCACCACCGCGGCGGCGCTCTCCCTCGCGGCGGCGCGCGCGGGGCGGCGGGTGCTGGTGCTCACCATCGACCCTTCCCGGCGCCTCGCCGAGACGCTGGGCGTCTCGCGCAACCCGCCCACGCCCGTGGCCGTGCCCGCCGATCGCCAGGCCGCCGCCGGCATTCACGCCCCTGCCTCGCTCGACGCGTGGATGCTCGACCCCAAGCTGGTGGCCGACGAATCGGTGCGGCGCCTCACCAAGACGCCCGAAGACGCCGAGCGGGTGCTGAGCAACCGCATCTACCAGCAGGTCTCGTCGATGGTGGCGGGCATGCACGAGTACACCGCGATGGAGGCGCTCTACCGCCTGGTGCACGAGGGGCAGTACGACCTGGTGGTGCTCGACACGCCGCCTTCACGCCACGCGCTCGATTTCCTCGAGGCACCGCGGCGGCTCTCGGGCCTGGTCGACAGCTCGGCGCTGCAGGCCTTCCTCCCCCGGCGGGACAGCCTGGTCGGGCGCGCGGCCTCGCGGGTGATCGAGAAGATCCTCGGCGCGGTGTTCGGCGAGGAGTTCGCCCACGAGCTGGTCGGCTTCATGATGACCTTCTCGGGCATCTTCTCGGCGCTCAACGTCGACGTGAACTCGATGCGGAAGTTCTTGAGCGGGCCCGACGTGGCGTTCCTGCTGGTCACCTCGCCCGCGCCGGCCACGCTGGCCGAGGCCCACTTCTTCCAGGACAAGACGAAGGAGCTGGGGCTGCCGTTCCGCGGCTTCGTGCTCAACCGCAGCCGCGCGCGCAACACCAGCAAGCGGTGGCCCGACGAGGCCTCGCTCGAAGGCCTGGCGCCCGAAGCGACGACGGCGCTGCCGCGGCTGCAGGTGATGGCGCAGAGCGAGCTCGAGGCGGCGAAGAGAGATCTCGCGCTGCTCACCGAGCTCGAGCAGCGCGCGGGTACCAGCGCCACGGCCATCGCCGTGCCCGAGCTGCCCGAAGGCGCCGATGACATGGTGACGCTGCTCACCATCGCCGACGCGCTCGCCGCCTCGTAGCCTGTACGCCAGAGCTGCAAGTGAGGCTCAACGTCCAGACTGGGCTCAGCGCGCGGGGAAGATGCGGCCCCACACACCGCTCTCGCTGGTGCCCTGCATCGGCCCGCCCCGCCGATGCGGTGAGAGGGCCGCGTTTCAGAAGCAACGGCAATGGGGGGAGGCGGTGGTTCTGGTTTGGCGTCGGGCTCATCACAGACAGGCTCTCGACCTCGTGGCGAGGACGCGAGAGTGACGAATTGCCGCAACCGGCGACGCGAGAGACCAGCGTACAGCCGGCTGTACGCTGGTACCTTTCGTGGCCCTTTTGGAGAGTCGAACAGGTCGAAGCCTGAATCAGCGCGTCAACAGGGCTTGCGGTGAGGGGCCTGTGCGAGTCGAGCACCGGCTGGAGCCCTGCCTGACCGCCTTCCTCTGGGCATTTCGCGGTCAGTCGCCCCCGCACACGGGCTTCCGCTGCTCCAGGACCTCCGTGATTCCCTCGCGGTAGTCCTCGCACCGCTCGAACGTGCCCGGGCTCAGCGTCGCGGGAAAGGAGGCCTGAGCGTTGACGGGCGCCTCGCTCTCATCGACCATTCCTCATGGGGAACGCACGGTGGGTGGTGGTGCTCCTGGCGGGTGTCTGCATCGGCTGTGTGCCGCGGGTGCGATTGCCCGAGCCGCCCCCACGTGACGCGCCTATTGCCGAGCGCAACCAGGCCTATTTGGACCTGGCGCCGGTGGGCAGGGTGGACCTGGTCATGACGAAGAACGGCGGCGAAATCGCCCGCTGGGTCCAGCACCTGGAGTTGGGGAACGGGCTGAGGGTCGCGCACCCTGCCGACCTTCTTCCGGCCGTCCTGCCAGGCTCGCCGACTGCGCAACAGGCCGCGAGATTCTCCGACCACAGGACCCGCCATTCGATCAGCGTTCTGGTGGCGAGTTCGATCGTCGCGGTGGGCCTGGGCGTGCTGACCGGCTATTTGTTCGGGCGAGTGGATCGCGCTTCGGTGGCCCCCTACGTCGGCTTCGGCATGCTGTTCGTCGGAGGGCTGAGCTACGCGTGGACCATCGTCGAGAGCGCCCTCTCGAACAATGCCCGCGGCGCCGCGTTTGGCAGCTTCCCCCGGGATCTGGCCGAGCGGCTGGGGTTCAGCCCTCCTCCCCTGCCCTGAGGTCGCGAGTCCCTCGGACGCGTCAGTCGCCCCCGTAGACGGGCTTCCGCTTCTCCAGGAACGCGGTGATCCCCTCGCGGTAGTCCTTGCTGTCGTAGACCCGCCGCCGCAGCCCCTGTATCCGCTCGAAGGTGCCCGGGCTGAGCGGCGTGGCGTCGTCCAGGAGGCGGATCTGCTCCTTGATCACCTGGATGCTCAGCGGCGAGAGCAGCGCGATCTCCGCGGCCATCTCGAGGGTGAAGCGCTCGAGGTCTGCGGACTCGACCACGTGACCGAGCACCCCGATGTCGTGAGCGCGCTGGGCGGTGAGCGGGCGCGCGGTGAAGAACATCTCGCGCAGCACCAGCGACGAGCCCACCGCGCTGAGCAGCCGCAGAATGCCGGCCGGGTTGTACGGCACGCCGAGCCGCGCGGGGGTGAGCGCGAAGCTGGCGTTGCGCGTGCCGATGAGGATGTCGCACGACAGGGCCAGCTCGACCGCGCCGCCCCAGACGCTGCCGTCGATCATCGCGAGGATGGGCGCGTGGAACTTGCGCACCGCCCGCACCCCCTGCTCGAGCGGGTCGTTGTACGCGAGCGGATCGCGGCCCGAGCGGGGCAGCTCGCTCACGTCATGGCCCGCGGACCACACGGTGGCTCCGGGCCGCGCGCGCAGCACCACCGCGCGAATGCGCGCCTCCTCGAGCCGCCCCAGGTCTGCGATCAGCGCGTCGATCAACGCCTGGGACAACGCATTGCGCTTCTCGTCGTGGGTGAGCGTGATGATGCCCACCTGCCCGCGCACCTCGGTCTGGGTGAGGCTCATGAGTCCGCGCCGAAGTCGAAGTGCCGCAGCGCCGAGATGTCGCGCGTGAGCCCGGCCCGGAAGTCGGGGTGCGCGATCGAGATGAGCGCGGCGGCCCGCTCGCGCAACGTCAGGCCGTGCAGGTTGACCGCCCCGTACTCGGTGACCACCCAGTGCACGTGTCCGCGCGTGGTCACCACGCCCGCGCCGTTCTTCAGCGAGGGCACGATGCGCGAGAGCTTCCCCTTCGCCGCGGTGGCGGGCAGGGCGATGATCGGCTTGCCGCCCGGCGAGAGCGCTGCGCCGTGGATGAAGTCCATCTGCCCGCCGATGCCCGAGTAGATCGAGTGCCCCATCGAGTCGGCGCAGACCTGGCCGCTCAGGTCGATCTCGATCGCCGAGTTGATCGCCACCACCTTCGGGTTCTCGCGGATCAGCGCGGTGTCGTTGGTGCGATCGCAGGGGTGGAACTCGACGATGAGGTTGTCGTCGACGAAGTCGTAGAGCCGCTTCGACCCCGTCACGAAGCTGGTCACCGTGCGCCCGGTGTGGACCTTCTTCAGGCGGTTGGTGATGACGCCCTCGCGCATGAGGTCGACCACGTTGTCCGAGAACATCTCGGTGTGGATGCCCAGGTCGTGCTTGTCGTGGAGCCGCGCCAGCACCGCGTCGGGGATCGCGCCGATGCCCATCTGCAGGGTCGAGCCGTCTTCGACCAGCCCCGCGATGATCTCGCCGATGCGCGCCTCGACCTGGCCTTCCGCGGCGTGCTCCGCCTCGTGGAGCGGCCGGTCGCTGCGCGTGAACGCGGTGATGCGCTCGAACTCGACGATCGATCGGCCGTGGGTGCGCGGCATCTGCTCGTTGATCTCCGCCAGGATGACGCGCGCGGAGTCCGACGCGGCCTTGGCGGTGTCCACCGAGGTGCCCAGCGTGCAGTGCCCATTGGCGTCGGGCGGCGAGAGCTGCAGCAGCACCGCGTCGAGGGGCACCTGCCGCGAGGTGAAGAGCCTGGGAATGTCCGAGAGGAAGATCGGCACGAAGTCCGCGCGCCCCTCTTCGATCGGCTTGCGCAGCTGAGCGCCGGTGAAGAGCGAGACCGAACGGAAGCGCCCCTCGAACTCGGGCCGGGCGAAGGCCACGTTCCCGGCGACGTGCAGGTGGTACAGCTTCACCGCCTCGAGGTCCTTGCGCTCGACCAGCGCGTCCAACAGCGGCGTGGGCGTGGCCGCCGCGCCGTGCACGAACACGTTGGTGCGGCTCTTGACGTGCTTCACCACGTCGCTCGCGCTCACGGCCCGAGATTCCCAACCCGGAAGTCTTCGCATCGGGAAAGCGTGGTCCAGACCGGGCCGCCCGTCGACGACGACGTGACGCCGCCCCAGCCGAAGCAATTAGACGAAGCTGTGAGCGCTGGTCCTGGCGCTGCTCGCGTGCTTCTCCCGAGAGCTGAAGACCGCGCGTGGCGGTTGAGGCATCATTCGCGCGCCATGGACGAGACGAACCAGCTCCCCACGTACCTCGAGTGTCCCCAGTGCAACACGAAGCTGCGCCCGTTCATGGTGCAGTCCCAGAAACCGAACATCGACGTCGAGCTCGACCGTTGCCACGGCTGCGGAGGGGTCTGGTTCGACCGCGGTGAGCTCGAGAGTTCCACCGGCCGCAAGGTGGAGATGTCGGCGACCCCGGTGCGCGATCGCTACTGTCCGCGCTGTCTCATTCCCCTGCTGGGCGCCGAGCTCACCGGCAACGTGGCCGTCGAAGCGTGCCGCTCGTGCAAGGGCGTGTACCTCGACTCGCGCGACATGCTCATCGTCACGCGCAAGGCCCCCGCCAAGCCGCCCGAGACCGTGACCTTCAAGTGCGACGCGTGCGGTCAGCGCAAACCCTTCGCCCACGCGCAGAGCACCGGGCAGGGGCTCACCGAGTGCAGCGACTGCTACGCGAAGGAAGGCAGCCCGCAGCTCACGAAGGAGCAGCAGGAACGCGCGTCGGTCTTCAGCGCCTTCATCAGCTGGCTGCGTCGCGACTGACCCGAAGGAATAAGAGGAAGCTGTGAGCGCTGTCTGCCAGCACTGCGGTCGCCCGCACCGCAACCACCCGGACACCTGCCCGAAGACCGGGCTCTCGACCGCCGTGGCCGGGCTGGTCGGCTCGCAGCTCGATCGCTACGTCATCGAGGGCCTGCTCGGCGCAGGCAGCTTCGGCTCGGTCTACCGCGCCCGCCACCTCCGCACCCAGGCGCACGTCGCGCTCAAGGTGCTCAAGCCCGAGCTCACCACCGACGCCGTGACCCTCGAGCGCTTCCTGCGCGAGGCGAGCACCGCCGCCGCCATCGGCAACGAACACATCGTCCGGGTGATGGACGCCGAGGTCACTCCGGGCGGCGTCGCCTTCATCGCCATGGAGCTGCTCGACGGCGACGACCTCAAGGTCCTCGCCCGCAACGAGGCACCGCTGCACCCCGCGCGGGTGGTGAACCTGTGCGTCCAGGTGCTGCACGGTCTGGCCGCCGCCCACGAGAAGGGCATCGTTCACCGCGACATGAAGCCCGGGAACGTCTTCATCAGCCGCCGCCTCGACCCGCGCGGCCGCGAGGTGGAGCACGCGCAGGTGCTCGACTTCGGCATCAGCAAGGTCGCCGGGGGCAAGGCGCTCACCCTGGCCGGGGTCACCATGGGCACGCCCAGCTACATGGCCTGGGAACAATTCACCGACGCGCGGCAGGTCGACGCGCGCACCGACCTCTACGCGGTGGCGGTGATGCTCTTCGAGCTGCTCGCGGGCCAGAAGCCGTTCGACGCCGACGACCTCGCCGGGCTGATGAACAAGGTGCGCATCGGCGAGCGCCCCGAGCTCCGGTCCGTCGCGCCGTCGCTACCGGTGCCGCTGTGCGCGGTGGTGGAGAAGGGCCTGCAGAAGCACCGGGAACGCCGCTGGCAGAACGCGCGGGAGTTCGCCGCGGCGCTGGACCAGACGCGGGTGCTGCTCCACGACGCGCCCCCGCTGGCCCCGCGGCCCCACCCTCCGGCGGAAGAGGTCGAGACCGTCGACGCGCAGCGGGCCGTGGAGACGCTCGTGCGCAGCGATGAGCAGAAGACGCAGACATGAGGCGCGCGTTGCCACTCGTGCTCGTCGTCGTCGCCGCGGCGCGCTCGGAAGCCCCGCCGCCCACGCTCGCCGCGCGCAAGCTCGTCGCCGAGCGCCTCGCCGCGAAGTTTGGACCGGTGAAGATGCCCACCACCCCGAAGGCGGACGACTGCTTCGAGTATCGCCCGCCCGCGGCGCTGGGCTGCAGCACCACCGCGTTCATCTGCCCGCGTGGCTCGGGCTCGGCGACCTGCTCGGGGAGCTTCAGCGAGCAGCGCGGCGTGGTGCTGTACGACCATCTGCCTGCCAGCGACGAGGCGGATCCCATGCCTGCGCTCGTCCTCACGTCCGAGAGCGGCGACGAGTGCCCGGAGTGCGAGTGCGGCCGGCACACCAGCGGCTTCAGCATCGCGCCCGGCACCTCCCCAGCGGAAGAGAAGCGCTTCCGCGAGCGGATGAGGAAGGAAGCCTCGGCGCGCTACGCGATTTGCCTCACCGAGACGGCGGCGCGGCAACGCAGGGAACGCGTGGTGCGCACCTGCCAGCTGCTGCTCGTCGACCCCTGCCGCAAGGAGGCCTTCCTTCGTTGCACCGGCAGGAACGGCTCGGTCGAGTCGGGAGATCCGCCGATGGGCAAGACGCTCCATTTCTCCTTTGCGCAACCGCTCGATGGCGGCGTGCCGCGCGGTGGGGAATGGCAGCTCGGGGAGTGAACATGGAACGGCGAGCGCTGGGAAAGACGGGCCTGCAGGTGAGCGTGCTGGGCTTCGGCGGCGCCGAGTTGGGCTTCGACCCCGGCGTGACCGACGCGCGCGCGGCGGCGGTGTTGCACCCGGCCCTCGACGCGGGGCTCAACGTCATCGACACCGCCTCGGCCTACCTCGCCAGCGAGCAGCTGCTCGGCCGCGCGCTGGAAGGGCGGCGGGACCGCGTGCTGCTCTTCAGCAAGTGCGGCGCGACCGACGGCTTCTCGCGCAGTGACTGGTCGGCCCGCGGCATCCGCGCCCAGGTCGAGCAGTCGTTGCGCGCGCTGAAGACGGATTACCTCGATCTCCTCCAGCTCCACTCGTGCGGCGTCGACGTGCTCGAGCGAGGCGAAGCCATCGAGGTGCTCGAGGCGCTGCGAGCCGAGGGGAAGACCCGCTTCATCGGCTACTCCGGTGATGGCGCGCGCGCGGTGTGGGCGGTGAAGAGCGGCCGCTTCGACGCGCTGCAGACCAGCCTCAACGTGGCGGATCAACGCGTGCTCGAAGAGGCGCTGCCCCTCGCGCTCGCGGCGGGCCTGGGCGTCATCGCCAAGCGGCCGGTGGCGAACGTGGCGTGGAAGCACGGCGACGGCGGCCCCGCCGACGGCTACCACGGCAGCTACTGGGAACGGCTGCGCACGCTCGACTTCGACTTCACCCACCGGCCCCTGCCCGAGGCGGTGGAGACGGCGCTGCGCTTCACCCTCTCGCAGCCCGGGGTGTCGACCGCCATCGTGGGCACCTCGTCACCGGGCCGCTGGGCACAGAACGCCGCGTCGGTGGCGAAGGGCCCGCTCCCTGCCGACGTGCTCGCGAACATCCGCGCGCGGTGGAAGGAGCGGGCCGGGCCCGGGTGGACGGGCCAGCAGTAGCTCTCAGTCGTCCTTCGAGTAGTGCATCACCGCGAGGATGCGCCGGCCCGAGCGCACGCCGGTGGACCGGTTGATGCGCTGGCTCTTGTCGGGGTTCACGTTGTCCGAGCCGATGAACTTCGGGTTGCCGTTCTCGTCGCGGCCCTCGAACACCACCACGTGGTGGCCCTTCTTCTTGCCGCTGCCGTACTCGAAGGCGACCACGTCTCCGGGCGAGGCGTCGTCGAGCGAGACCTCGGTGAAGTTCGGGTCGTCGCGGAGGTTGTTCACCAGGTTGACCACGCCGGCGCTCCCCTCCTCCTTCGGGATCTGCCCGGTGGCGGTGAGCAGGCCCGAGACGAAGTTGGCGCAGTTGACGTTGTTGGGCACCCAGTCCTGCATCGCGTCGCCGAGGTCCGTGTCGTTGGCGACCTTGAGGTCGGCCGCGTTCTCGCCCATCACCGAGTTGGCGAGGTCGATGACCTTGTTCGTCCCCGGGTCGAAGCCGTCGCCGTCGTCGCGCACCGTCGAGACCTTCTTCGGGGCCTCGAAGGTGTCGGTGGGGGCGAGCTGGGGGGCGGCGGCCAGCTTCCTGGCCGGGGTGATCAGGTCTGCGCTGCGAAGGGTGTTGAGGGTGCGGGTCGAGAGAATGCGAGTCATTGTGTGTTGCCTCCTGCACCACCCCATTTCACGCGGCGTGCCCCGCGCGCGGGCGTGGCGATGCAGGGGGTTGCGCGGCGCGAGCGTCGCCTCGCAGGCGACATCGGCCGCCGGCGCGCGGGCGCGAGTCGCCCGGCAGGCGACGGTGCTCAGAGCCTCCCGGCGGTGAGCCACGAGAGGACGAGCGCGGCGTGCAGCAGGGCCCAGAGCACCATCGCGGCGACCACCCCGAAGACGGCCGGGTCGACGGACGGGCGCGGGCGCAGCACGAGGGGGGCGGGTTCGGCGAGCAGCGGCAGCGGGGGAATGCGGGTCAGGGCGTTCATGGGGGCCTCCTTCTCTCGAACGAGAAGATGCGCGGGGGGCCGCCGGGGCGGAACGTGAGGCGCAGGCAGACCGCTCATTCCCCGCTGGAATGACCCGCCTCGTCAGGCGGCGGGGCTGCCTTCCACGAGCGAGCGGATGTCGGAGACGGCGCCGGCGAGCGCGGTGGCCTGGTCTTCCAGCCCGTGCACCGCCTCGGCCACGTGCGTCGCGGAGGCGCCATTCTGCTGGGTGACCCCGTCCATCTGGACGACCGCGCCGCCCACGTCGTCGATGCCCTTCGCCTGCTCGGCCGAGGCGGTGCTGATCTGCCCGATGAGGCCCGCCACTTCCTGGAACGAGCCGACCACCCGCTGGAACTCGGAGTTGGTCTTCTTCACCAGGGCCGTGCCCGCCGCGATCTTCGTGGTGGACCCGTCGATCAGCTCGGAGATCTGCCGCGCGGCCGCGCCCGTGCGGGCGGCGAGGGCCTGCACCTCGTTGGCCACCACGGCGAAGCCCGCGCCCGCTTCCCCGGCGCGAGCCGCTTCCACCGCGGCGTTGAGCGCGAGCAGCGTGGTCTGAAACGCGATCTCGTTGATGGACCTGGTGATGGTGGCGATGTTCCCGCCGGTGCGGGCGATCTCGTCCATCGAGGCCACCAGCGAGTGCATCGACTCGTTGGCGCGCTCCACGTGGGCGCCCGCCTCGTCGGCCAGGGTGTGCGCGCGGCCCGCGTTGCTCGCGTTCTGGTGCGTCATCGCGGTCAGCTGCGTCATCGCCGCGGACGTGCGCTCGAGCGCGTTGGCCTGCGCGGTGAAGCCGAGGGCGAGCGCCTCGGAATCGCCGGAGAGCGAGGACGTCGCGACCTCGACCTCGTGCGTGCCCTCACGAATGGCGGTGACCGCCGCGTCGAGCGAGCGCGAGATGCGCCGCGCGGAATACACCCCGAGCAGGACCACCACCAGGATGCCCATCGACCCGGACCCCAGGACCAGCGCGCGCATCGAGAACACCTCGGCTGAGAAGCGCGCATGGGCCTGCTCGTACCGGGTGCGCCGCTCGCGAATGAGGCCGGCGATCGCCCTTCGCGAGTCCTTCGCCGCCGCGTCGTGGGCCGGGCCGGCCGTGCTCCTCCAGGTCGAGAGCGAGGCCGAGAACTCGTCCCACAGGCGCGTCTCTGCCCGGTCACGCTGAACGTGCTCGGCCGTGGCGAGGGCCTGGTCCACCGCGTCCAGGCTCGCGCCGTCTTCGAGCCGCGCAGCCTGCAGCGCCTTGTCGAGCTGCCAGTAGGCGTTCATCACCGGCAGCGTCTCGTCGAACAGGCGCCGCTCGGCGTCGACTCCGAAGGACATGCCGATCTGCCCGACCAGCGTGCCGATGGCGATCATCCCAGCCACGATCACCGCCGCGCCGATGAGCTTCCGCTGAAGAGTGATGCGCTTCACCCCGAAACAGGTAACGGGCCGGCGGCTGCTTTCAAATCAACGTCAGCGCCAGATTCGTGACGCCCGGGCTCAGGCCGCGCGTTCCAGGCCCATGGTGAGCGCGGCGATCAACATGCGGCGGTTGTAGGGCTTCGCGAGGAAGCGCCCCCCGGCGGCCTCGAGCGTGGCGAGCTGTTGCTCCGACGGCGGGCGCCCCGAGGTCACCACCACGCGCAGCCCCGGCCTGAGCCGGCTCAGCCGCTCGGCGAAGTGCAGGCCGTCTTCCGAGCCACCCAGCACCTGGTCCACCAGCAGGTGGCTGGGCCTGGCGCGCTCGAACAGGATCAACGCCGACTCGACGTCGCCCGCGTCGTTCACCTCGAAGCCCTCGGCGCGCAGCATGCGCACCGTCATCCGCCGCACGTGGGGATCGTCGTCGACCACCAGCACGCGGCGATGCTCGACCACCGGCTTCGCCGTGGGCAGCGGGCCCACGCGGCCCGAGACCTCGCGCAGGGCCGACTGCAGCGCGAGCAGGGTGACCGGCTTGGACACGAAGTGGTTCATGCCCGCCTTGCGGCAGTTCTCCTGGTCTTCGCTGTAGACCGACGCGGTGAGCGCCACCACCGGCCTGCCGTCGCCCGCCGCGCGCAAGCGCCGCGTGGCCTCCAGGCCGTCGAGCACGGGCATGTGGCAGTCCATGAAGACCACGTCGGGCTGGTTCGCGGCGATGCTCGTGAGCGCCTGCTGCCCGTCGCGGGCCACCGACAGCTCGTGGCCCAGCCGGGTCAGCAGCGCCACCGCCACCTTCAGGTTGATCTCGTTGTCGTCGACCACCAGCACCTTGAGCCGCTGCCCGGGTTCGAGCGCCGCGGGCACGGTCGCGGGGGCGGCCACGCCCTCCTCCGCGAGGGGCAGGGTCAGCTCGACGTGGAAGCTCGAGCCGCGGCCCGGCGTGGTGTCGACGGTGAGCTTGCCGTCCATCAACTCGACGAACTGGTTGCTGATGGCCAGCCCCAGGCCCGCCCCTTCGGCGCGATCGGTGCGCGGCCGCGCCTGCGAGAAGGCCGAGAAGAGCCGCTTCACCGCCTCGGGCTCGATGCCGGGCCCGGTGTCCTCGACCGAGACGCGGGTGAGCACGTGCCCCCCGGCCACGGGGCCGGCGGCGAGGCGCACCACCACCTGTCCGCGCTGCGTGAACTTCACCGCGTTGCCCACCAGGTTCTGCACCACCTGGCGCAGCCGCAGGTCGTCGACCTTCACGTGGCGTGGGTGGCCGGGATCGAGCTCGAGGCGCAGCGCCAGGCCGCCCGCCGCCGCGCGAGCCTGGAAGAGCTCCACCACCTCGCGCAGGAGCGCGGGCAGGTCGGTCGCCACGGGAAAGAGATCGAGCCGCCCGGCCTCGATGCGCGAGAGCTCGAGCACGTCGTTGATGGTGCGCAGCAGGCTCGAGCCGCTGCGCTGAATGATCAGCAGCTGCTCGCGCACGTCCGGGGCGAGCGGCCCCGCGAGCAGGGCGTCGGCGGTGCCCAGCACGCCGTTGAGCGGGGTGCGGATCTCGTGGCTGAAGCTGGCGAGGAACTGGCTCTTGAGCGCGTTGGCGCGGTGGGCCTCGTCGCGCGCTTCTTCCAGCGAGCGCTGGGTTCGCTCGCGCCCGTAGGCGGAGGCCAGGGTGAGGCCGAACAACGTCGCCAGGAAGATCATCGCCCGCACCAGCAGCACCCGCGGCGGCGCGAGGGTGAGCAGGCTGGGGTCGTAGAGGAGGAAGGCAATCAGCCCGAGAATGACCAGGCCGCCCGCGGCGAACCACGGCAGCGCCTGCTTGATGTCGGTGAGCAGCAGCATCACCACCGGCGCGATGGCCAGCCACAGCAGCAGCGAGGGGTCTCGCGTCCACACCGTGGCCAGGCCGTAGCCGAGCGCGAGCGACCCCCCCAGCACCTGGTTGGCCACCCGCACCGAACGGCTCGCCCGCAGCACCACCAGCGTCAGTACACCGCACGCCAGGCTGGTGGAGGTCACCAGGGCCAGGTCAGGCCGCCGGGCGATCAGCAGCACGACGATGCCACCCAGCGAAGCGACGATCGCGCCGAGGGAGGTGTAGAGCACCAGCTGCGCGCGCGCGCGCTGATCCTCCCCTGGGTTCTTGACCGGGAAGAAGTACCCGGTGACGCGATCCAACATGTCGAAGGCTAAAGGCGGTCGCCGCGGAATGCTCGCCCCGCGCGAAGGACCGCGCGTCAGACTTCTGACGTGGATTACGGTGGCTCGACATGACCACCCCGACGCTCAGCTACACGCTCGAAGGCAGCACCGCCGTCCTCCGCATGGACGACGGCAAGGCCAACGCGTTGTCAGACGCGATGATCACCGCGCTGGTCGAGGCGCTCGCCCGCGCCGAGAAGGAAGCGGGCGCGGTGGTGCTCACCGGGCGCCCCGACCGCTTCTGCGCGGGCTTCGATCTCAAGGTGATGACCGCTGGCGCCGAGGGGGTGCGCAAGCTCTTCCTCCGCGGCGCGGACCTGCTGGTGAAGCTCAATGGCCTGCCCCTGCCCCTGGTCATCGCCTGCACCGGTCACGCGCTGGCGGGCGGGGCCCAGGTGCTGCTCACCGGCGACGTGCGCATCGGCGCGGTGGGCCCGTACCGCATCGGGCTCAACGAGACGACCATCGGCATGCCCCTGCCCATTCTCGGCGTGGAGTTCGCGCGCGCGCGGCTCGCCCCCACCGAGCTGTCGCGGGCCACCCTGGGCGCGCAGATCTACACGCCCGAGGAAGCCGCGAAGATGGGCTACCTCGACCAGGCGCTGCCGCCCGGCGAGGTGCTGGCCCGCGCGATGGAAGAGGCCGAGCGGCTGGGCGCGCTGTCCCGCCCCGCGTACGCCGCCACCAAGCAGCGGCTGCGCGGCGAGCTGCTCGCCCGCGTCACCGCCTCGCTCGAGAGCGACATGGACAGCCTGCTGGCGATGTTCGGCTGACCGAAGACCCTCAGCTCGCCGGGCTCGCCGCCGAGGCGCTCCAGGCGGCAGAGGGCAGCGCGTCCTGCGCCGCCTGCCCGGTGACGAAGCTCACCACCTGCTCCACCACCCCGGGGTCGCGGCGAATGCGGTCGTGCGAGAGCCCCACGGTGACCACCAACCGCGCCGCCGGCCAGAGCGCCGCCAGCTCGCGGGACGACTCGAGCGGCACCACCGAGTCGTCGCGGTCGTGCACCAGCAGCGCCCGCACGTGGCCCAGCGCGGGCGCGTGCACGCGCAGGTCGAGCTCCGACACGGGGCGGCCGATGATCTGCTCCACCCGCCGCAGCAGCCGGGCCTGCATCGCGTCGGACAGCCCGGCCTGTTGCGCGAAGTGCGCCAGGTACGGAGGCAGCTGCGCGGGCGGCGCGAGCAGCGCGAGGCGTTCCGGCCGCAGCCCCTTCGTCAGCGCGTAGCCGGTCGACGTCGCGCCCAGCGAGTGCGCCACCACGATGCGCGGGCGCAGCCGCTGGCCCAGCTCGGCCACCGTGTGCGCGAGCAACGGCACGGTGGCGAAGTTCCCCGCCGTCTGGCCGTGCGCCGGCAGGTCCATCGCCACCACGTGGTACCCGCGCTGCACCAGCGGCTCGACGAAGCTGCTCAGCTGCGAGGCGTTGCCGCTCCACCCGTGCACCAGCAGCGCGCTGCCGTGCGGGCCGTTCACGTTCCATTCCCACGCCGCCAGCGCCGCGCCCCCGGCCTCGAGGCGGAAGGCGCGCGCCCCGCTCAGCGCCTGGCCCCACTTCGCCGGGGTGCGGCGGGGGCGGGCCCAGAGCCCGAAGGCCTTCTCTTCCACCCAGGCCGGGGCCACCCTCTCGGCCAGGGAGACGAGTCCATTCAGGAGCCGAACGTTCGTGCTTTTATTGGGGCGGACGCGATTCATGGGGCAGTTCCTTTCAGGCGGGGAGGTGGATCCCCACCAATATAAGAACGACCGTGCTTTTGAGCAAGGTCCTGAACGAAAGCCCGGTCCGTGTCGAAGCCACGGGGAGGGACCTCCATGGATCTCGACGCGGCGATGGCTGAGCGGGTGAAGAAGGGGAAGGTGAGCGTGCCGCCTTCGCCCGTGGTCGCGCTGCGGCTGGTGCAGTTGCTGGCCGACGAGCACAGCGGGGCGGGCGCCCTGGTGCAGGCCCTCGAGCAGGACCAGGCGCTGGCGGCCATCGTGCTGCGGCTGGCGAACAGCGCGGCGTACCTGCGCTCGGGCCAGGTGGTCTCGCTCAAGGCGGCGGTGGTGACCTTGGGGCACCAGGCGCTGCGCGAGCTGAGCGTGGCGAAGGAGCTGCACGAGCGCACCCTGGTCACCGGGCCCCTGGTGGCGCTGCGGCGCCGCGCCTGGCGGGAGAGCCTCTCGAGCGCGCGCATCGCCTCGTGGGTGGCGCCGTTCTTCGGCTGTCCGGCTGAGGACGCCTTCGTCGCGGGGTTGCTGCACGACATCGGCCGGGTGCCGGCGATCGGCGTGCTCGAGCAGTTGCTGCGCGAGCACCCCGCGGCCGACACCCGCAGCGAAGAGGGCTGGTGGGCGATGGTCGAGGTGCACCACCTCGCGTTCGGCGCGCTGCTGGCCCGCAGCTGGGGTCTGCCCACGCTCATCGCCGGCGCCATCGCGCAGCACCACGACCTGGCGGTGAGCTCTCCCCTGCTCGAGACCCTGCGGGTGGCTGACGAGGTGGTGCGGCTGCTCGACGGGGAGCCCGCGCTGGCGGCGCACCACCTCGGTGAAATCGCCGCGCTCTCGACCGAGCAGGGTGAAGCGCTCGCCGAGCAGCTGCCGCTGCTGCCCGGTACGTTCGACGCCTTCCGCGAGCCGGCGCTGCGCGAGCCCGCCAACGTCATCGACTACGAGCTCAAGTTGCCCGACGCGCTCGACCCCGAGCTCCAGGTGACGCTCACCTGCGAGGGCCTGGTGGCCGAGGCCGACGTGCTCTCGGTGTCCCTGGCGCTGTTCGGGGTGCGCCGCGCGCTGCGGGTGGGCCAGCTGGTGAAGGTGCGGGCGGGCGAGGCGCGCTTCCACGCCCGGGTGACGGCGAGCGACGGCGAGGCGTCCGAGCTGGCGCCCTGGGCGCTGGACTCGAGGCAGGCCGAGGAGTGGCGGCGCTTCATCGCGCGGAAGCCGGTGGCGCTCGCGTCGTGAACGCCCTGCCCCGGGGGAAATCTGAGGGGGAACCGCGAGCTTTGCGCCGCTTCGCGCGTGCAAGTGCGCAGTTCGGTTGATCAGCGCCGCTGGTGCCGCGAATGCACTGCGCGGCCGCATGCGAACTCCACTTCTCTGCCTGTCCGCCCTGCTGGTGAGCTGTGCCGCCGAGGTGCCGCCCCCGGGCGACCTCCTCAAGTCCTCGAAGGACCGCATCACCCAGGCCGCGCCTACCGCTGACGTCGATCAAGCCATCGACGACACCACCCGCTTCGGCTTCGACGTGTACCGGAAGCTGCCCGCAGACGAGAACCTCGCCTTCTCTCCGTGGAGCGTGGTGACGGCGCTGTCGATGACCTACCCGGGCGCGCGGGGCACCACCCAGGCCGCGTTCGAGCAGACGCTGCACCTGAGCCTGCCGGCCGACCGTTACCACCGCGCGATGAACACCGTCGACGCGGCGCTCGAGTCACGCGGGCAGGGCGCCGCGGGCCGCGATGGGAAGCCCTTCCGGCTGCGCTCGAACAACCAGCTCTTCACCCAGAAGGGCCTGCCGGTGCTGCCCGGGTTCCTCGACGTGCTGGCGCAGGAGTACGGGGCGGGGGTGCGGCAGCTCGACTTCCAGGCGGAGCCGGAGCCGTCGCGGAAGAAGATCAACGACTGGGTGTCGACCAACACCGAGGGCCTCATTCCCGAGCTGCTCGCGCAGGGCACCATCTCGTCTGACACGCGGCTCGCGCTGGTGAACACCCTCTACTTCAACGCCGCCTGGAAGAACCCGTTCGCGAAGGAGAAGACGGGGCCGGGCAACTTCACCCTCGCCGACGGCAGCACCGCGCGCGTGGAGATGATGGCTGGCGAAGACGTCGAGCTCTCGTACGGGACGCTCGACGGCGTCGAGGTGTTCGACCTGCCGTATCAGGGTGACGAGGTCTCGATGGTGCTGTTGGTGCCGCCCGCGGGAAAGCTGGCCGAGCTCGAGCAGCAGCTCGATGGGGTGAAGCTGCGCGCGCTCGTCGCCGCCGCCACGCCGCGCACGGCCGCGCTGCGCATGCCGAAGTTCGAGGCGCGCACCCAGGCGCAGCTCGATGAGATCCTCAAGGCGCTCGGCCTGGGCGTGGCCTTCTCGGGTGAGGCCGACTTCAGCGGGATGACGAGCGAGGGAGGGCTGGCCATCACGGCGGTGGTGCACGAGGCCGTGGTGAAGACCGACGAGGCCGGCACCGAGGCGGCGGCGGCCACGGCGGTCATCGTGGGCCGCGTCTCCCTGCCCGAGTACCTCGAGGTCAACCGGCCCTTCGTCTTCGTCATCCGCGACCGGGCCACGGGCGCGGTGCTCTTCATGGGCCGCCTGTCCCGGCCCGCCACGCTGGGCAACTGAGCGAAAGTGTCTCCCTCTCCCCGAGGGGGAGAGGGTCGGGGAGAGGGCCGCGCGCCAATCGATCGGAATTCCATCCCTCGACTCCGCTCGGGATGAACGGTCTGGGTTCCGTCTCTTGTTCGATCAACCCTGAGAGCGGAGTCGAGGGCGGGGCGTCGAGTGCGTAGACTGCGAGCGTGGGCACCCTCTTCAAGCTCATCGCGGATTCAGCCCTGATAGCGAAGGACCCCGACGACTACACCGAGTGTCAGGTGTGCGGTGGGGCCGTTCCCGTCTACGGAGCAAAAGGCCAGCTCGCCAATCCACCAGACCCACAGGACCCCGATGGCGACATCGAGGTCTATGCCGCTTGCGCGCCATGCATCCTGAGCGGCCGCGTCGATCAGCTCGACCAGTCCATCCGGGCGACGATTCGGGGAGCTTGTAGCAACCCCGGAAGTGCAAGGTCGGCGGAGGCTGCCCTCAACCGAACTCCGATGGGTGTGCCGCTCTTCATGCAGGGCAGGGACTGGCCAGTGTGCTGCGACGCTCCGACGGAGTTCCTTGGATCGCCCCCTTCCTTCGATGCGCTCCTCGCCTTCACGGAATCCTCACGCGAGTGGAGTCACGGACTGGGAGCCCCTTCGACCGACTTCGCACAGACCGGCCCACCAGAGGGCCTTCGGGACGTCTCGTTCTTCGAGTGCACGTCCTGCCGGCTCCGCTACTTCATCTTTCAGCCGACGTAGCTGGGACAGGCGTCAGCTGGAGGCGTTCAGCTGCCGCGCGCAGGATCGGTGCCTTCACCAGCCGGCCCCAGGCCACGCTCAACCGCGCTTCCGCCGCCTGAGCGCCAGACCGGGCGCCAGCAGCAGCAGCGGCAGCTCGATCGAGGCGCAGCCGCAGCTGGAGGTGCGGTAGACGAGCGGGTCTTCACCCCCATCGCCTTCGTCGCGCGAGCCCGCGTCCGACCCGCCCGCGTCCGTCACGCCTGCGTCCGTCACGCCCGCGTCCGTCGTGCCCGCGTCCGGAGGCGTGCCCGCGTCCAGTGGCGTGCCTGCGTCCGGAGGCGTGCCCGCGTCCGGAGGCGTGCCCGCGTCCGGTGGCGTGCCCGCGTCCGGTGGCGTGCCCGCGTCCGGTGGCGTGCCCGCGTCCGATGGCGTGCCCGCGTCGGGGCCGGCGTCGGGGGCTCCGCCGGCGACGCAGATGTTCATGACGCAGCGCTCTGAGGCCGAGCAGTCCGACCCGGCGGCGCGGACCTGCTCGCAGAAGACGGCGCCCAGGCAGGTGCCGGTGGTGCAGCCCGGCAGCGTGCAGCTCTGGCCGGCATCGCAGTGCATCGCCAGCCCCACCAGCGTGCCCGCGTCGACCGTCGCCTCGAACACCGCGCCCACCTCGAGCAGGACTCCGTCGGAGTACTTCGGCGCACCCACCGCGAGCACGCCTTGCGAATCGACCGCGAGGGCCGCGCCGAACCTCGAGTTGTTGCCGGCGGCCCCCGGGGCGTCGAAGGCCTGGCCCGCGCTGCCGATGAAGCGGTGCACCCGGTTCGCGAAGGGCTCGCCCACCCAGAGCGCGTGCAGCCCGCCGCCGAGATCGCGTGGATCGACCGCCAGCGCGGCGCCGAACGACTGGCCTCCGCGCAGGGTCATCACGTTGGCGATTCCCGAGAAGATGTAGACGCGCCCCACGGCGGGGGCCGCCACCAGGTGCTCTTCGCTGAAGTGTGGCGTCACGTCACCGGTGGCCACCACCATGCCGAAGTCGCTGGCGGTCAACGCGGGCTCGGGGTTCGCGAGCGCGAAGGGCGCGATGAGCAGCACGCCGCCGTCCGCGGTCACGTCGGGCAGGAAGAGGCCCGCGGTGCGCGCCTGGGGGTTGCCCACCAGCAGGGCGCCGCCCTGGTTCCACGCCACCGAGACGCCGAGGCCCGTGACCGGCGCCGTGGTGAAGGTGGGGCTGGTGAGGGCCGCCGCGCTCGAAGGGAAGAGCGAGATGGTTCCGGGCGACGCGCGGCCCACCGCGAGCCATGAACCCGGGGCGGCGTCGAACGAATCGACGCGCTGCCCCGACACCTGCGAGCCGCCGTCGGGCCGGAGGCTGTACGCGCTCGACGGGCCACCCACGAGGACGCGGAGCACGTTGGTGGTGGCGCCGAGGCAGACCACCGGGAAGGGCTCGACCTCGAGGCTGAACAGCCGCGGGGTCACCAGCCGCGTCTGCACCGGCGAGAGCCACACCGAGTCGTCTCCGGAGGCAGTCGCCGCGTAGCCGCCGCCGGGGCAGCTCGCGAGGCTCGTGCCGAGGTGCGCGAGCAGGCTGTTGCCCTGCACCTTCACGCCGCCGTCGCCGAAGGTGAGCGTCGCCGCCTGCCTGGTCACCGAGACCGGTGGAGCGGCAGGCTCGTCCACCCCGGCACAGCCGGCCAGACACAGCAGCGCGGTGAAGGTGGCTCGCATGAGCGGGACTGACGACGATCCCACGGGCCTGTGTCCTTCGCCAATCGCCCCTGCGAGAGCCGTCCCTGGCGGAAAATAACGTCCCGGCTGAACAGGTGGGCGATCGCCGAAGCGGCTGAAAAGGAAGGCATCACCACCCTGCGGTGTGGGACGGCGAGGCCTTCGTTCCACACATCGAAGCTCTCTAAATGCTTCGTCAATCCGCCGCCTCCGAGCTTGCGGAGTGCCTGGTGGAGTGCGCCACGAGGGAGCGCAACGTGATCGAGGAGAAGGAATGTCGAGACTGAGCCGCGGTGCAGTGACGGTGCTTTTTTTCGCAGTGAGTGGATGTGGCGGCGGGCTGGTCACGATGAAGAACGCGGAAGCGCGGGGCGACGCCGGCGTGCCGAGCGCGGCCGACGCGGGCAGGACCGCGCCACCGTTCGACGCAGGCACCGCGGCTCCTCCGTTCGATGCGGGCACCACGGCTCCGCCGTTCGACGCGGGCGTGACGGCGCCACCCGACGCTGGTCCTCGTGATGCCGGCCTGCCTCCACGCGATGGGGGGATACCGCCGCGCGATGCGGGCGTGCCCGACGCGGGTCCGCGCGATGCGGGCGTGCCTGACGCGGGTCCGCGCGACGCGGGCCCTGCGCCCGTGGATGCGGGCGCTCCGCAGGGAGACGGCGGCGTCGACCTCACGCTCGCGGTGGACACCGGCGCGCAGGTGCGCCCCATCAGCCGCTACATCTACGGCAAGAACTTCAACGGCAGCACCTGGCAGGCCCAGCCCCACCTCACCCTCAACCGCCTCGGTGGCAACCGGTGGACCGCGTACAACTGGGAGAACAACGCGTCGAACGCGGGCTCCGACTACAACTACCAGAACGACGCCTACCTCGGCGGAGGCACCACGCCCGGCGAGGCGGTGCGTGGCCCGGTGGCCACCTCGCAGGCCTTCGCCGGCGCCACCATCGTCACCGTGCCCATGGCAGGCTGGGTCGCCGCCGACAAGCTGGGCACCAACGTCACCGGCCAGGCGCTCACCACCCGCTTCCGCCAGGACGTGGCGGTCAAGCCGACCGCGCTCGTCTACCCGCCGGTGCTGACCGACGCCGAGGTCTACCAGGACGAGTTCGTCTCGTGGCTCGAGCAGCAGTTCCCCATGGCCCACCAGGCACCGGAGCGCGAGCTCTTCTACTCGCTCGATAACGAGCCCGACCTCTGGGCCGAGACGCACTCGCCGATTCACCCGGCGGCGGTGACGTACGCCGAGCTGCTCTCGAAGAGCATCGACTACGCGGCGACCGTCAAGCGCGTCGCGCCCACCGCGCAGGTCTTCGGCGCGGTGAGCTACGGCTTCAACGGCTACCTCAACCTGCAGAACGCGCCCGACGCGAACGGCCGCGACTTCCTCGACTTCTTCCTCGATGGCATGCGCGCGGCGAGCACCACCGCGGGCGTGCGGTTGATGGACGTGCTCGATCTCCACTGGTACCCGGAAGCCCAGGGGGGCGGCGTGCGCGTCATCGGCGAAGGCACCACCGCCGCGTTGGTCGCCGCGCGCGTGCAGGCCCCGCGCTCGCTGTGGGACCCGACCTACGTCGAGACGAGCTGGGTCTCGCAGTACCTCGGCAACCAGCCCGTGCGCCTGCTGCCGTCGATGCAGGCGAAGATCGCCGCGCACTACCAGGGCACGAAGCTCGCCTTCACCGAGTACTACTACGGCGGTGGCGCGCACATCTCGGGCGCGGTGGCGCAGGCCGACGTGCTCGGCATCTTCGGGCGCGAAGGCGTCTTCGCCGCGGCGCTGTGGCCGATGGCCAGCGACATCCGCTTCATCGACGCGGCGTTCCGCATGTTCCGCAACTTCGACGGCGCGGGCGCGAACTTCGGCGAGACCTCGGTGAGCGCGACCACGTCGGACGTGGCCGCGGTCACCGTGTACGCCAGCCTCGACGCCGCGAACCCGGGGCGGGTGGTGATGGTGGTGATCAACAAGGCCACCACCCCGAAGACCGCGTCACTCGCGCTCACGCACCCGGTGCAGCTCACGCTCGCCGAGGTCTACCAGCTCACCTCGGCCACGGCCGCGCCGGTGCGGGCGGCTGACGTGACCACCACGCAGGCCAACTCGTTCAGGCTCACCCTGCCGCCGATGAGCGTCAGCACGCTGCTGCTGCGGCCGTGACCAGCGGGTGAGCTCGGCCCCTCACCCCAGCCCTCTCCCCGCTGCGCAGGGAGAGGGAGCTCAGAAGGTGATCAACGCCGAGTCGCCCTGCTGCACCACGCGGGTGGGCAGGCGCACCAGCTCGATGATCAGCCGCGTGCCCTTGCCCTGCTTCGTGGCCGAGATGCGGCGCAGCTCGGAGTCGGCCAGCGCCACCACGTGATTGCTCACCGGGGGCAACCCGGTCACGTCGATCACCAGGCGGGCCGGGTTCTGCAGCGTCGCCACGCCGCTCACCCGGCCGCCGGCCACCGCGTCGATCGCCACGCGCAGCGACCCGCTCACCCGCGTCACGTTCACCAGCCGCGCGGCGCCCGAGGGGATGGGGGTGCTGGTGAACTGGCCGGGCTTGACGGCCGAGGCCACCGTGCGCGCCAGCGTCGGCACCGCGCGCGGCTTCTCGGGCAGGCGGCTGGGCGCGCGCACCTTCGGCGCCGGCTTCTTCGCGGGCTCCACGCTCGCCGCCAGCTCCACGGCCGCGACGGGCGCGGCGGCGCGCGCAGGCGCCTGGCACACCTGCCCGGCCTCGAGCACCACGGGCTTCGCGGGCGGACTGCTGCTCCACGTCACCAGGAAGGCCACCAGCGCGGCGAGCGCGGCGAGGCCCGACCAGCGGCGAACCCTGCGCACCGGCGTCTGGGGCGCCTTGAGGGCGGTGCCGTGCTCGACGTTCTCCGAGAGGAAGTCGACCAGCGCCTTCGCGCGCGGGTGCAGGTAGCGGGTGAAGCGCACCCCGAAGCCGCCGTGCGCCTGGCTGCGGCGCCAGGCCACCTCGCCCTCCGCGAAGGGCAACACCTTGCCGCCCGCCTCGAAGGCCAGCGTCACCACCGTGCCGGGCTCCGGGGGCTCGGGCATCATCAGGAACATGCCGTTGGGCGAGATGTCACCCGAGAGCACGCGCACGACGCGCTCGCCGGCGATGGTGACCCGAACCGGGTGCTTGAGAGGGGCGCGTGACGAGCGCTCCTGGAGGGATTCGGTGGGGGCGACGTGATGCATGCGGACCTCGGAGGTGCTGACCGGAGAGTTGCTACAAGTGTGTGGCGGCCTGTCGAACCCGCAAGTTTTTGGATCACGATCAGCCGGGCTGGAGCTGATCATCGAAGGCCGGGAGAGTCGTCGCAGACCTCCTCGGGTGCGGGGGCCAATTCGGTGAAGGGCCCATGGCTTTGTGGTTCACTCACCGGCAGTGACTGAGTCTCAGAACGCGGAGCACGTGGTGGGTCGAGCCCGTCGCGCCTCCGAGCAGTTTCGTGGGCATTGCCGGGTGTTGGGGCTGATCAGCCCACTCGTCAAGGGCACCGCCGAGATCGAGGAGATCGAGACGCTCACCCGGGCCGCGGAGGCCGGCTTCAACGGGCTGGTGCTGCTCGAGGGCCTGGCGCGCGAAGACGCCCTGCGCAAGCTCGAGTCGAGCCTGCAGACGCTCGAGCAGAAGCTGGAGGTCGTGGACGCGCAGATTCCCATGGGGTGGTTCCGCGAACACTTCGACGCCTCGCAGGCCAGCTCCGTGGCGCTGGCCGACTACGCCATGCTGCTGGGCCGTCACGCGGGCGTCGATTCCACGCGGCTCGATCGCATTCAGTTCCTCCTCACCCGGCTGGTGAGCTTCTTCATCAGCCCCGAAGACGACTCGCCTGCCCTGCGCCGGCAACTGCTCGCCGAGGCCCTGCCTCCGTCCACGCTGGCGGCGAACACCCGCGAGGCGGTGGTGGCCTTCTGTCACGACGCCACCCGCCGGCTGGGCACCTTCACCCGGCTCAAGGACCTGATCGACTCCGGCTTCTTCGTCGACGTGCGCGGCTACAAGCTCTCGCTGCGCCAGCAGTTGCTCGACGCCGACGTGATGGCGGCGGTGATCGAGCTCAACGAGGCCACCACCACCACCCTCGACCGGCTCGCCGAGGCCGAGCAGCAGGGTGAGGCGCTCGAGCAGCACCTGGCCGAGGTGGATCAGCGCATCAAGGCCATCTTCAAGCAGCTGCGCGTCGACGAGTCAGAGAAGACGGCGCAGTTCGAGGCCTGGCTCAAGGGCAGCGCCACCGCGCGCGCCGCCGGCAGGAGACCGAAGGCCCGCGACTTCATGGCCCTGAAGGCCAACCGCCGTGAAGACAGGCGGCTGGTGCTCGGCGCCATCACCCTGGTGCTCGGGCTCATCTTTCTCTTCCGCATCCCCGCGCCGCAGCAGCTGCGCGTGCTCACCGCCGCGGAGTGCACCGAGCTCTCACCCGTGCTCGTGTCCGGCGCGGTCGCCCCGCAGAAGGCGCCCCGCATCTTCGTGGGCACGGTCGACAAGTCACGGTGGGCCCTGATGGACGGCGAGGGCCGGCGGCAGACGGCGCTGAAGCTGGCCGAGAGCGTGGCGGCGCGCGGCTGGGTCGCGGCGACGGTGATGCTCGAGGAGCAGGTGGTGATGCAGATCGAGAGCGGCAACGTGCTGGTGGTGCAATGAGCGCGCACGCGCTTCGAGGGGCAGCCAGGCGGGTCGCGGTGCTGGTGGCGGCGCTCGGGCTGGCAGGCGCGGGGTTTTCCCTCGCCGTGGGGGCGCTGCGCGACACCATCAGCGCGCGCAAGCACCTCATGTCCGAGCTCTCGGCGGCGATGGGGCCCACCCGCGCGCTCGACGTGGTGGCCCAGCAGCTGCGGGCCGAGCAGGGCACGGCGAAGAGCGCCGAGGTGCTGCTCGCCGACGCGGTGAAGGCCGCGCGCACGCCCGACCAACGGGCGTCCCTGCAGCGAGCGCTCGCCTGCGTGGCCGACGGCGGCTGCGCCGACGCCCAGGCGCTCATCGCCCCGGCGCAGGCCAGCTCGGTGGCCGAGCTCGAGGGCACGTGGGCCCAGGCCGACGCGGTCGAGGCGAGCTCGCGCACCGCCACCTGGCTGGGGTTGGGCCTGGTGCTGGCGGCGGTGCTCCTCATGCTGGCGGGGGGCCGCCCGGCGGCGCCGGCGCCGGCGGCGACGGCGCCCGCAGACGATGGCGAGGTCGAGCGCCTGCTGCGCGAGCGGCTCGAGGCGCTCTACTCGGCGCGCGCGCAGCTCGGCGACGGCGCGCGCTTCGGCGCCTTCGGGGAGCTGGCGGCGGCGCTCTCGCACGGCCTCAAGACGCCGCTCGCCGGCATCTCGGCCGCGGTGCAGCTGGCGCAGCTCAAGCTCGGTGACGGCAACGCCGCGCGCGCCGAGCTCGACGAGGTGGTGAGGCTCACCGAGGGCCTCACCGAGCAGGTGCAGCGCTTCCTGCGGGCGGCGGGGCAGGTGGGCCCCTCGCGCCAGCGGGTGCCGGTGCAGCACTTCCTCACCCTGGTGCAGGAAGCGTACGGCGCCGAGGCGGCGCGCCGCGGCGTGAGCCTCACCACGCATGACGAGGCGCCCGGGCTCGAGGTGGAGGTCGACGGCTCGTTGCTGGACATGGCGCTGCGCAACCTGGTGGAGAACGCCCTCGCCGCGGCGCACGGCCCTTCGGCGAGCGTGAAGCTGTCGGCGCGCCTCGCCGCCGCCCCCGCGCGGGTGGGCCTCGACGGCGCCGCGCCCGCCCCCGGAGCCTTCGTCGCGCTGGTGGTCGAGGACAACGGGCCCGGCCTGCCCACCGCCGCGCGCCGCACCGAGGCGGGCGTCACCACGCGGGCGGCGGGGAGCGGGCTGGGGCTCGCCATCGCGCGGCGCGTGGCCGAGCGTCACGGCGGCGCGCTCGCCCTGGAAGATCGCGAAGAAGGGGGGGCCCGCATCTCGCTGGTGCTGCCCTCGGGAGGGCGCGGGTGATCTTCATCGTCGAGGACGACCCGACCCTCAACCGGCTCGTGGGCGACTACTTCGTGACCAGCGGCCACGAGGTCGAGCGCTTCACCCGCGCTGAAGACGCGCTCGCCGCCGCGAAGGCCGCCCCGCCCGACCTGGTGCTCACCGACGTGCAGCTGCCGGGCATGAACGGCGTCGAGCTGGTGTCGGAGCTCAAGAAGCTCGAGCCCACCCTGCTGTGCGTGGTGATGACGGCGCACGGCAGCGTTCAGCTGGCGGTGGAGGCGATGCGGGCCGGCGCCTTCGAGTTCGTGGAGAAGCCGGTGGACCTCGCGCGGCTGGTGCGCCTGGTCGATCGCGCGCTCAAGGACCGCCAGACGCAGCGCGAGCTCGCGTGGGCGCGCACCGGCGCCTCGGGCGAGCTCCTGGGGCAGAGCCCCGCCATGCTCGAGCTGCGGCAACGCATCGCGACGCTCTCGAAGCTGCCCGCCGGAGGGCCACCGCTGCTGGTGCAGGGCGAGACGGGGGTGGGGAAGGGCGTGGTGGCGCGGGCGCTGCACCGGGCGCGCTTCGGCGACGCCGCGCCGTGGATCGAGGTGAACTGCGCGGCGCTGCCGGCCACGTTGATCGAGTCGGAGCTGTTCGGCCACGAGCGAAGCGCCTTCACCGACGCGAAGCAGGCCAAGCCCGGGCTCTTCGAGGCGGCGCACCACGGCACGCTCTTCCTCGACGAGCTGGGCGAGCTGCCGCTCGAGGTGCAGGCCAAGCTGCTCAAGGTGCTCGAGTCGGGCACGGTGCGGCGCGTGGGTGGACTCAGAGACCGCCAGGTGCAGGTCGCGGTCATCGCCGCGTCGAACGTCGATCTCGAGAAGGCCTCGCGCGCAGGCCGCTTCCGTCCCGACCTCTACCATCGGCTCGCGGCGCTCCCCTTGTTCATTCCCCCGCTGCGCGAGCGCGGGGGTGACGTGGCGCTGCTGGCGCGCGCCTTCGTGAAGGAGCTCTCGGGGCGCTACCAGCGCGAAGGCCTCACGCTCTCGGCCGGGGCAGAGCGGCAGCTCGAGGCCCACGCGTGGCCGGGCAACGTGCGTGAGCTCAAGTTCGCGATCGAGCGCGCGGTGCTGCTGGCGCCCGCGGGTACGACCGAGCTCGCCACCATTCCAGGGCTGGGTGCGCCGGACGCCGCGGTGAGCGGGAAGGTCGAGGCGACGGCGAGCGGGGTGCACGTCGAGCTGCCCCCGGGTGGCATCTCGTTCGAGGTGCTGGAGCGCGCGATTCTGTTGCGGGCGATGGAGCTCGCTTCGGGCAACGTGAGCGGCGCCGCGCGGCTGCTCGAGCTGTCGCGTGACACCCTTCGCTACCGTCTGCGGAAACATGGGCTCGAGTCGCACCTCGACGACGAAGCGCCTGGGTGAAGTCACCCAGGGGCGAGTGGGGGTCTTCACCCAGCCCCGTTTTCGGCGGCGGGCAACCACCTGAAAGCGCGGCGCGGCGAGCTGGTCTGCGCGCTGCAAGAGAGGTCTGACGTGCGCCGCAAGTCTCCACGTGGATTCACCCTGATCGAGGCGATGTTCGCCGTCGCCATCGTCGCGATCCTCGCGCTGATCTCGATCAACGAGTTCAGCGGCCAGGTGATGTTGGCCAAGCGCACCGAGGCGATCGCCGGGCTCAGCTCGTTGTGGGCTGCTCAGCAGCTCCACTACTCGGAGACGGGCATCTACGCGGCGACGTTCAATCCACTCGCCTGGGACGTGCCGGGCGGGAAGCGCATCTCGGCCACCGTCTACAAGGGTGGCCGGTACACGTACCAGTTGAGCCAGCCGTGGGGCTCGACGTCCTTTTATTGCATCGCGACCGCGCAACTCGACGCGGATCCGTGGCCGGACATCCTCGAGGTGTACGAGTTCGGAGAATGACCATGAAGCGCTTCACCTTGCTGGTGTTCACGTTCGCGTCTGGTGCCGCCGTCGCCGACAAGGCGCCGTACGTCCTCTACGACGACATCACGAACATCCACGCGCCGCGCGCGGTGATGCCGCCCTCCAATCTGGGAAGCGTGCAGTCGCCCTCGAGCGGAGGCCCCAGTGGTGGCGGCGGGTCTCCAGGCGTCGGGAGCGCAACGGGCACTGGAGCGGGCGCAACGGGCACTGGAGCGGGCTCCTCGGGCAACGGCAGTGCAGGCTCCTCTGGCAACGGCAGTGCAGGCTCCCCGGGCAACGGCGGCGCAGGTTCCCCGGGTATCGGCGGTTCAGGCCCGTCGGGCAACGGCGGCGCAGGTTCCCCGGGCAACGGCGGCGCAGGTTCCTCGGGTAACGGCGGTTCAGGCTCGTCGGGTAACGGCGGCTCAGGCTCGTCGGGCAACGGCGGCTCAGGCTCGTCGGGCAGCGGCGGCTCAGGCTCCTCGGGCAGCGGCGGCTCAGGCTCGTCGGGTCACTCCTCCTCTGGCTCTGGGACCTGCGGTGGCTCGGGCGCGTCCGGCAACAGCGGTGGCAGCGGCTCGAGCGGTGGCTCCGGCTCGTCTGGAAACAGCGGAGGCAGCGGTTCGAGCGGGGGCGCGGGCTCGTCTGGAAACAGCGGTGGCAGCGGATCGAGCGGTGGCTCGGGCTCGTCCGGAACCAGCGGTGGCGCGGGCAGCGACGACGGCAAGAGCAACAACGGGCACGGCAACAACACCGACGGCGTCGACTCGAGCAACCCGGGCCAGGGCAGCGGTGGGCCCAACGGCGCCGCTGACTCCTCGTGCCCGGCGGGCGGCACCTGCGTCGACGACGAGGCGAAGGGCGGTGACAGCAAGGGGTCGAAGAAGTGAGCGACACCCCGGCACCGCTGAGTTCGCCGAGTGGCTTCCGGAGTTCCGTGAGCGGCGCCTATCGGCCGCGTCCGTCGATCGCCCGCTACATCGAGTCGTCCATCTCGGGCGTCTTCACCACGCCGACACAGGTGACGCTCAAGCTCGACGTGCTGTCTGATCACCAGGTCTACGCCGCGGACGACGGGATGATCCGCGGCGTGTTCGTGGTGACGGGCACGCCCGCGAGTGTCGGCTCGCCGGTCAACCTCGACGTGCTGCTGCCCTGGGGGGAGGTGCTCCAGGTGCAGGGCGTGGTGGAGTGGGTGCGAACGGTCGCGCGCATCTCGTTGCGCCACCGCCCGGGCATGGGCGTGCACTTCGAGCTGCTGCCCGAGCAGCAGATGCTGCTCGAGCGCGCGATGGTGTTGCGGGAACCGATTGTCATCCCCGCAGACGCCACGCGCTGACCTACGGCTTCTTCGGCACCTGGAGGCGCGCCGCGCAGTCAGCGCGAAGGTTCGAGTACTTCGTGGGCGCCGCGCCTGCCACCACGCGGTCGAGTGTCTCGGTCAGCTGGTCAGGGGTGAAGACGTTGACCGCGGCGTCCATCACGCAGAGGCACAGCGCCTCGGAGCCCTGCCCGGTCGAGACGCAGCGCGCGACGAGGCGATCCTTGAAGCACAGCGCGCCCGCGGTGAGCATCAGCTCGCGCGTCAGCGTGTTGTCGGGAGAGAAGGGCTGCTTCCGTTCTTCCGGGCCCATGAGACCGACGGTCTTCCGCCCGACGCAGGCGCAGTCGTCCGGGTCGGGCGCCTTCGCCTTGCACTCCGCGGCGACGTCGTCGGCGAGGCCGGTCGCCGGGGCGAACACCACGACCCCGAGCGCCACCAGCCCCACGCCCGCGACCTTGGCGCCCAGTGCCTTCCACTTCCGCAGCAACGCCGTCGAGATGAAGGGCGCGACGATGGAGATGATCACCCAGCCCGGGCCCTCGCGGTACGCCACCGTCGCGGTCCACGCCCAGCTCACGCAGATGAGGACGAGGCCGGCCGCCACGAGCCCCACGGTGGCGGCGCCCGAGGTGGCGCCTCCCAGCGGCCCGGCGAAGATGAAGCTGGCGAGCGCGGCGAGCCCGAGGCCCACGGGCAGGGCGATGAGGAGAGGCGAGCGCTCGGCCGGACCGGGCGGGGCGCGCTCCCCGCTCCAGCGGATCTGACCTTCCTCAGGCGGGGCCTCGCAGCGGGGGCAGACGGGCTCTCGCGTGCGGTACTTCAGGCCGCAGGACTTGCAGATCACCCACTCGTTCAAGAAAGACGGAGCCCCCTCCGAAACACCTTATCCCGGGCGGGGCGGGTTCCGGGTCTAATGACGCGCATGTGGCGCGCGGTCCTCGGGTGTCTGGTGTTGGTCGCGTGTGGACGCACTGAGCCGGTGAGGCCCTGGCCCCTGCCACCCACGTACGGCTGCGAGCTCGCCGTCGAGCCGCGCGCCATCGACTTCAAAGACCAGGCGCCGGGAAGCCGGGCCACGCGCGAGCTGGTGGTGCGCAACGTGGGAGACGCCTCGTGCGCGCTGCAGTCGCTCACCCTGGGCGCTGCGAATGACCCGACGTTCACCGTCGAGGGGCTGCCCTGGCCCCGCACGCTGGGCCCCGACGAGAGCCTGGCGATGACCATCACCTTCACCGCCGGCCCGCCCGCGCTGCCGGTCGAGCGCAAGGGCGTGCTCGAGGTGCGCACGGGCGACCTGCTCGAGCCCCGCGTGGACGTGGCCCTCTCGGCGCGCGTGATCTTCTGCAAGCTGACGGCGAGCCCCAGCCCGCTCGACTTCGGCAACGTCGGCCTCAATCTCACCGCGACGGGCCGGGTCACGCTCAGCAACCAGGGCAGCGTCGACTGCGCCGTGTCGGGGCTGGTGCTCGAGCCAGGCACTGATCCGAACTTCCGCCTGCCGGCCCAGCCGACCGGCTTCGCCCTGGCGCCGGGGGCGAGCGCGCCGGTGAGCATCACCTTCTCGGCGCGCGACAGCGCCCCGCCGCACCTGCGCACCGGGCACCTCGCGTTCGACTCGAACGACGCGGTGACGCCCGCGGGCCGCGTCGCGCTCTCGGCGTACATCAACACGCTGTGCACCGAGGCCGGGCAGTACATCTACACGGTGGACAACGACGGGCGGTTCTCCCGGTTCGATCCGCTCACGCTCAGCTACCTCGACATCGCGCCCCTGCGCTGTCCGACGTCGGCCACGCCGTTCTCGATGAACGTCGATCAAAACGCGATGGCCTGGGTCATCTTCGGCGACGGCAATCTCTTCCGCGTCGACACCGCGACCGGCCAGTGCAGCGCGACCTCGTACGTGCCCAACCAGCAGGGCTTCTCGACGTACGGCATGGGCTCGACCTTCGACTCGCGCACGGGGACCGACACGCTGTTCCTCGCCACGCAGTCCTCGGTGCTGGGCACGCTCTCGTTTCCGGCGCTCACGGTGACCACGGTCGGTTCCTTCCCGCTCGACTCGGTGGAGCTCGCCGGCACGGGTGATGGCCAGCTCTGGGCCTTCGCGCCCCCTCGTGGGGGGGCGGCGGTGCTCGCGCGCATGAACCCGGCGAACGCGGCGGTGCTCGAGCGCTACGAGCTGCGCAACATCAGCAGCGTGGGCGGGTGGGCGATCAAGTTCTTCGGCGGCGCCTTCTACCTCTTCATCGGCGCCGACATCTGGCGGGTCGAGCGCAGCTCCCTCGACCCCACGCGCCTCGAGCCGCTCACCCCGCCGGTGAAGGTGCTCACCAGCGCGGGGCGCGACATCGTCGGTGCAGGCGTGTCGACCTGCGCGCCCACGCAGTGACCGCTCGGGATGAACGGAGAGCCCGGTTCTCATTCATGGCACCATCGCGCGCATGAACGCCCCCCTCGAGCCCTGGCGGCTCAAGAGAGATCCCCTCGACGACTTCACGGCCGAAGACCTCACCTTCGGCGCCGAACGCCGCCAGGTGTTCGTGTCCGGCAAGGGCCCGGCCGTCATCGTCATCGCCGAGATCCCGGGCATCACCCCCGAGGTGGCGCGCTTCGCCCGCTGGGTGCGCGACGCGGGCTTCACCGTCTTCATGCCCGTGCTCTTCGGGGACCCCGGGCGCCCGGCGTCGCTCGCGTACGGCGTGTCGGTGGTGACCCGCGCGTGCGTCTCGCGCCAGTTCCGCGCGCTCACCTCGAACGTGACCGCGCCCGTGACGGTGTGGCTGCGCGCGCTCGCGGCCAGCGCGCACGTGCGGTGTGGCGGGAAGGGCGTGGGCGCGGTGGGCATGTGCTTCACCGGCAACTTCGCGCTGTCCATGATGCTCGAGCCCGCCATGCTCGCGCCGGTGCTCTGCCAGCCCTCGCTGCCCATCGGCCGCAAAGGCGGAGTGCATACGGACCCCGACGAACTCGCTGCGATTCGCTCGCGCATGGAGCGTGAGAACCTGCTCGCACTCGCCTACCGCTTCGAGGGCGACGCGTTGTGTCCGGGCCAGCGCTTCAAGGATTACGACAGGCTGTTGGGCGATCGCATTCAGCTCAAGTCATTGCCCGCTTCGTCCGCGAACCCGGCCGCGCCCATCAAGGCGCCGCACAGCGTGGTGACGCAGCACCTCATCGACCGCGAAGGTGAGCCCACGCGCGCCGCGGTCGACGAGATCCTCGCGTTCTTCCGCGAGCGGCTGATCGAGGCGTAGCGGCCGCGTCGTTCAGCGCGTGTACTTCAAGCAGCCTCTGAGCACGTTGCTGGGTGACTTTTCGCAGAACTGCTCGAAGGTGACGATGAACTCGCTGAGCTGGTTGTTCGCGAACGCCATGTGGTGCACCTGGAAGCGCCCGCTCGATTGATTGCAGCCGCGTCCGTCGCCGGTGACGTCGAGGCCGGCGATGCCTGGGGGCTGGAACGGGTAGCGCTCGGCGGTGGGATAGACCTGCACTCCGAGCGGGCCTGCGCCCGAGGGGGCGGCGAAGTCGGCGGTCCACCACGAGCCCTGGGAGCTCAAGGTGGGGTCGATGGAGACGCTGATGACGGTCGGCGCCGCCCCGGCAGAGCTCTGGAAGGTGCCGTTGGTCACCAACTGGGTGCCGGTGAAGATGTAGCCGGTGCCGTCGAAGAAGAGGGCGTTGGGGTACGGATCGCACGGCGCCGTGGTGCCCACGCCCATCGGGGCCACGAGGGTGAAGGTCTGGGACTCGGCCACCACCTGGGTGGGGTTGTTGTTGAGCCGCATCTCGAGCTTCGCGGGGCCCGCACACATGGGGTTGGTCCCCGAGCTGCACGGGGTGAAGTACGTCATCGAGCCGAGCTCGCCCAGGGTCAGCCCCGGCATGAGGATACTGCCCGCACTGGAACGGCTCACCGAGAGCACCACCGCGTCCGTCGCGGGAGCGCCGCTGGGCAGGCGCCCCAGGGCAAGCACGGGGATCTTCGAGTACCCGTCCGCGGGAATCTGCGTCGCGCCGACGCGGACCTCGTACCAGCCGGTGCTGGTCGTGGTGGTCGGCACGCACGACGACCCCTGCAGCATGGTGCCAACCCCGCACGAGATGGGTCCGGCTGCCACGCAGGCGTTGCCCATCTGCGTGGTGCCCGCGCCGCAGGTGAGGCCGGCGCCGGGCACACACTGCGTGCCCTGCTGCACCGTACCCGCGCCGCAGGTGAGCGAGGCGACGCAGACGCCGCCCTGCTCGACGGTGCCGGCGCCGCAGGTGAGGCCAGTGGAAGGAACGCACTGGGTGTCCTGCTGGCGGGTCCCCGCGCCGCAGCTCAACGTCGCCACGCACGACCCTCCCTGCTCGATCGTGCCGGTGCCGCACACCAGGCCGCTGTCGGCCACGCAGCTCGAGCCTTCCTGGTGGGTGCCCAGGCCGCAGCGGAGGCCGGTGGTGGTGTCGGCGAAGCACTGTGTGCCCTCTTGATGCGTGCCGGCGGCGCAGCTCAGCTGCGCCACGCACGCGCCGTTCTCGAGCCGTGTGCCCGGGCCACAGGCGCCCAGCCCAGCCTCGCTCACGGGCTCGAGACCACACGCTGCGAACACGACCATCATCCAGCCCCATCGATTCATGAGCGCCGTTCTACCGCCCTTCACCTTCCCGGAATATGGCTGCTCGTTCAGGCGTAGCGGCCGGCCACGTAGAGCGCGGTGCGTTCGTCCTTCGGCGCGGTGAAGAGCTCCTCGGTGGGGCCGTGCTCGATGATCTCCCCCATCAACATGTAGAGGCACTCGTCACTGACGCGGCGCGCCTGCGCCATGCTGTGCGTCACCATCAAGATGGGGAAGTCCTCCTCGAGCTGCGCGATGAGCGCCTCGACGTGGGTGATGCCCTCGGTGTCGAGCGCGGAGCAGGGCTCGTCCATCAAGATGAGCGAGGGCTTGAGCGGCAGCAACCGCGCGATGCACAGCTTCTGTTGCTGCTCGAGGCTCAGCTCGGTGGCGTGGTGGTGCAGCTTGTCTTTCACCGCGTCCCACAGGCCGACCGCGCGCAGCGACGACTCGACCGCCTCGTCGAGCCGCTGCGGCGTGAGCTCGCGGGGCGGCACGTGCGCCCGCAACCCGAAGAGCACGTTCTCCCGCACCTCGAGCGGCAGCGGGTTGGGACGCTGGAACACCATGCCCACGTGCTTGCGCAGGGTGGCGAGCGAGACGTCGGGCGCGAGGATGTCCTTGCCCAGCAGCTCGATGTGACCCGTCATCTTCACCTCGCCGGCGCGCTCATTGAGCCGGTTGAACGAGCGCAGGAGCGTCGTCTTCCCGCACCCGGACGGGCCGATCAGCGCCGTCACGCCGCGCGAGGGCACCTCGAAGCTGACGTGCTTGAGCGCCTGGAACGTGCCGAACCAGAGGTTCAGATCCCGCACGTGTACGCTGGGGGCGTTCATCCGATGGCTCCGTGGAGGTAGCTCGAGGTCAGGGGCACGCTGGGGTGGTGGAACATCGTCTCGACGTCGCCGCACTCGACCAGCCGCGAGGCGTTGAGGAACACCACCTGGTCCGCCAGCCGCCGCGCCTGCTGCACCAGGTTGGTCGAGAGCACCACCGTGGTGGTCGCCTTGAGCTGCAGCAGCACCTCCTCGATCTTCATGGTGGTGACCGGGTCGATCGCGATGGAGAACTCGTCGAGGCAGAGCACCTCGGGCTCCATCGACAGGGCGCGCGCCAGCGTGAGCCGCTGCTGCTGCCCACCCGAGAGGCGCGTGCCCAGCAGGTCGAGGCGGTCCTTCACCTCGTCCCACAGCACCGCCTGGCGCAGGGCCTGCTCGACGATGACGTCGAGGTCGGCGCGCCGCTTCACGCCCCGGCTCCGCGGCGCCCACGCCACGTTGTCGTAGACGCTCATCGGCAGGCCCACCGGCAGCGGGAACACCATGCCCACCCGGCGGCGCAGGGCCAGCACGTCGGCCACCTTCGACACCGGCTCACCGTCGAGCAGCACCTCGCCCGAGACCCGCGCGCGCGGCTCGAAGTCGAGCGTGCGGTTGATGCACTTGAGCAGCGAGCTCTTGCCCGAGTTCGCGGGGCCCACCACCGCGCAGATGGTGTGGCGCGGGACGGTGAAGGACACCTCGTCGAGCGCGAGGTGAGCTCCGAAGCGCACGCTGAGCTTCCGGAACTCGAGGTGTTCCGCTCCCGGGACCCGCCCCTCGACTGCGCTCGGGGTGAACGGGGGGGACCCCTCGACTTCGCTCGGGGTGAACGGGCCGGAGCCTTCCGCGGTGGTCGAGAACGGTTCCATCATGGCGTCACCACTTCCTGTGCTTGCGCAGGCGCACCCGCAGCGCCACCGCCACGCTGTTGATGACGAGCACCAGCCCCACCAGCACCACCGCGGTGGCGAAGGTGCGCTCGGGCGGCATCTGCGAGACCTGCGTCGAGATGACGTGCAGGTGCATCGAGAGCGCCATGAAGGGGTCTTCCAGCCCGTAGGGCGCCAGCCGCGCGGGGAACGCGTCGGGGATGCTGCGGAAGAACACCGCGCCCGTGAACAGCACCGGCGCTGTCTCGCCCGCGGCGCGCGACACCGCGAAGATGACGCCGGTGAGGATGCCGCCCAGCGAGTTGGGCAGCACCACCGTCCACAGCGTGTGCCAGCGCGAGCCCCCTAAGTTCCAGCACGCCTCGCGGAACGAGCGTGGCACCGCGGCCAGCGCTTCCCGCGCTGCGGCGATGACCACCGGCAGGTTCATCACCGCGATGGTGCACGCGGCCGCCTGCAGGCTCGCGCCCATCTTCGCGAACAGCACGAACGCGCCCAGCCCGAAGAGCGCGTGGACGATCGACGGCACCCCCGCCAGGCTGGTCACCGCGAGGCTGATGGCGCGCGTCACCGGCCCCGCGGGCGCGTACTCGTTCAGGTAGAGCGCCGCGGCGATGCCGATGGGCGAGACGATGAGCACGCTCAACCCCACCAGCCACACCGTGCCGATGAGCGGCGCCCACAGCCCGCCGGTCTTGCCCTTGTCGGTGGGGTTGTCCCACAACAGGCTCCACGACAGCGCCGGCCACGCCCGCACCACCAGGGCCACGAAGAGCGCCACCACCACCAGGCTCAAGAGCAGCGTCACCGCCAGCGTCACGCCGCGCGCGCGGCGGGTCACCGCTTCCTTGTGACGTTCCCACTCGCTGGGGAGGAAGGGGTTGGCGGCGCTCATCGCGGTTCCCCCTTCCGTCGGATGCCCTTGATCACCAGGTCGGCCGTCACGTTGATGATGAAGGTGAAGACGAGCAGCACCACGCCGAGCAGGAAGAGCGCGCGGTAGTGTTCCGAGCCGCGCGGCGCTTCACCCAGCTCGGCCGCGATGGCCGCGGTGAGCGTGCGCACCGGGTCGACCAGCGAGTGCGGCACCTGGTTGGCGTGGCCCGTGGCCAGCAGCACCGCCATCGTCTCGCCCACCGCGCGCCCCAGCCCGAGCAGGCACGCCGCGAGCAGGCCGTTGCGCGCCGCGGGGAAGAGCACGCGCTTGACCAGTTCCCACTTGCTCGCGCCCAGGGCCAGCGCGGCCTCGCGGTAGGAATCAGGCACGGCGCGCAGCGCGTCTTCCGAGATGGACACGATGACCGGCGCGCTCATCAGCCCCAGCACCAGGCCGCCGGTGAGCAGGTTGGTGCCCAGCGGCGCGCCGGTGAGCTCGCTCACCACCGGGCCCACCACCATCAGCCCGAGGAAGCCCCACACCACCGAGGGCACCGCGGCGAGCAGCTCGATGATCACCTTGAAGGTCTCGCGCACGCGGCGGGTGGCGAACTCCGAGAGATAGACCGCGGCGGCCAGGCCCGACGGCACCGCCACCACCATCGCCACCAGCGTGGTGGTGAGCGTGCCCACCATCAGCGCCAGCGCCCCGTAGTGCGCCGGGTTGCCCTTCGCAGGCGCGGGGATCCACCGGGTCGAGGTGAAGAACTCGTGCCAGTCGAGGTGCGTGAGCACCGGCGCCGCCTCGCGCACGAGGAAGAGGAAGATGGCCGCCATGCAGAGGATGGAGCTCCAGCCACACAGCACGATGAAGCCCTCGATGAGGCGCTCGCCCAGGCGCAGGCCCCTCGACTCCGCTCGGGGTGAACGCACCGCTCGGGGTGCCCGGCTCGCCGCGGTTCTGGCGCTCGCGGGCATCATGGAGTGCAGCCGCCAGCAGCGGAACGCTGCGCGAGACAGATGGGAGCGAAGCGGACATCTGGCCGAGGCGGAGCGACCCGGATCATAGCGCTGGCACGTAGCCCTCGCGGGCGACGATCTCCTGGCCTTCGTCGGACAACACCCACTCGAGGAACGCGCGCGACGCGGCGGTCGGTTCGCCCACCGTGTAGAGGTAGAGCCGTCGCGCGAGCGGGTAGTGCCCGGTGCGCGCGCCCTCTGCTGACGGCGGCACCGCGGGCGCGCCGTCCTTCGGCGCGATGGCGAGCCACTTCACCCGGGGCGTGCGGTAGCCCATGCCGCTGTAGCCGAGCGCGAGCGGGGCGCCGGCGATCTTCTCGATCACCTCGCTCGAGCCGCTCAGCTCGGACACGCCGCCGCGGAACTCGCGCGCCTTGCCGTCGGCGCCCGGGCCACACACCACCTCGCGGAAGTAGTCGTACGTGCCCGAGCTGTTCTGCCGGCCGATCAGCACGAAGCGGCCGCGCAGGGTGGGGTCGAGCTGCGACCAATCGGTGAGCGTCCCGTTCTCGGCCCAGATCTCCCCGAGCTGCGAGAGGCTCAGCGCCTCGATGGGGTTCGAGGGGTGAACGAAGATGGCCAGCGCGTCGCTGCCGATGAAGTGCTCCTGCACGGCCTGCCCGCGGTGCTCGAGCACGGCGGCGCGCTCGCGTGGTCTGATCTCCCGGCTGGACGTGGCGATGTCGACGGTGCCGTCGATGAGTCCGGCGATGCCCACGCCCGAGCCGCCGCCCGACGCGTTGACCGGCACCCGGCCCGGCTTGCCCGCGTAGCGCTCGGCCCACCCCGTCGCGACCTGCACCAGGGTGTCGGAGCCCTTGATGGACAGGGTGTGGTTCGGCACGCCCCGCTCAGCCCGGCACCCGGCGGCGAGCACGGCCAACACCAGTGGGAGCAGCGCGCGCACGAGTCCCATGCGCCTTTCATAAGGCGCGCCGCGCGCTCCCCGGTGACACGTGCGTATCTCTTCTGTTTCATGCCCCCGCATCGGTTGCGCGGGCGCAGAGTCAGCCGTCCGGCGACAGGTCTCTCGCAACGGTTGCGCCGGCCGTCTTCCTCGTGACCCGCTTGTGACCCCGGCTCCACGTGGCCGCCGGGGGCGTTCGGTAGATCAGCGCCATGGCCCTCGTGCTGATCGTCGACGACGAACGCGACCTCGCTTCACTCATCGACTTCAACCTCCAGCAGGCCGGCCTCGAGACGCTCGTCGCGACGACGGGCGAGGAAGCGCTGCTGCTGGCGAGCCGCCGCAGACCCGACGTGGTGCTGCTCGACCTGATGCTGCCTGACCTCTCGGGCAAGGAGGTCTGCCGCCGCCTGCGCGCCGACCCCAGGACCCGCGCGGTGCCGATAGTGATGCTCACCGCCCGCGGCGAGGAGATCGACCGGGTGGAAGGCTTCGAGGTCGGCGCCGACGACTACGTCACCAAGCCCTTCAGCCCGCGCGAGCTGGTGCTGCGCATCAAGGCCATCCTCCGGCGCGCGGGCCCCCCGGCCGTGGGGGTGCGGCTGAAGGTGGGGCTGCTCTCGCTCGACACCGGCTCGCACCGCGCCTGGGTCAGGGAGCAGGAGCTCGAGTTGACGGCGCTCGAGTTCAAGTTGCTGCACCAGTTCATGGCTCAGCCCGGCCGGGTGCAGTCCCGCGAGCGCCTCCTCTCGGACGTCTGGGGCATCACCTCACCGCTCGAGACGCGCACCGTCGATACGCACGTGATGCGGCTGCGCGACAAGCTCGGCCCCGCGCGCGAGCGCCTCGAGACCGTGCGCGGCGTGGGCTACCGCATGGCCGACGAAGAGTGAACGGTTTCGATCGACTCCGGGCTGAATGGTGGGCGCACGTCACGGTCAGGTCACACCCGTGACGCGACTGCCGCGCGCAGTTGACCAAGTCGACACATGGCCGCCATCGCGGCGACGAGGGCCCCCACTACACAGCCGTTGCGATGTTCGACGCCTTCGAGTTGCAGCCTGACGTCAGCGCCATCCGCAAGCGGGTGACGGTCGCCTTCGTGGCGGCGAGCTTCGTGCTCGGCGGCTTCGTCGTGCTCGTCGCCGTCGTCGCCTCGTCTCGCCCGCTCGAGGAGGTCAAGCCGAAGCAGGTCGACGTCAGCTTCCGGCCTCCTCCTCCGCCGCCCGAGCCGGTGAAGATCGAACAGCAGCCGCCGCCTCCGCCGAAGCTCAACAAGCCGAAGCCCCCGCCTCCCCCCGTGCTGGTGGCCGAGGCGCTGCCTCCCCCCCAGGCGGCGCCCGCCCCTGCGGCAGCCGCGATGGTCGCGCCGAAGGAAGTGCCGAAGGAAGCGGCGCCCGAGTCAGACACGGCCGTGGCCGCGATCGCCGTCGCGGTCGGTGGCACCGGAGACGGCAGCGGCACCGCGCTGGGCACCAACGACGCCGACGAGTCAGCGGCGCCCGTGGTGGCGTCGGCCGGCTCGTCGGGCCCGGTGAACCTGCCCGAAGACGCCGAGCCCCCCGAGCCGTCCGAGAACAACGCGCAGCCCGAGTACCCCGAGAGCGCGCGCACCACCGGCCAGGAGGCGAAGGTCGTGCTCAAGGTCGTGGTCGAGACCGACGGCAGCGTGGGCCGGGTGCAGGTGCTCAAGGGCGAAGAGCCCTTCGTCTCTGCCGCGCTCGCGGTGGTCAAGACCTGGAAATACGAGCCCGCCACGCTCGAGGGTGTCCCGCTCGCCGTCTTCAAGATCGTCAACGTCACCTTCTCCCTGAGGGAATAATCAATGGACTCCATCTCTGAAATCGTCGGCCACATGGGCCCCCCGGCCATCGCGGTGGCCAGCACGTTGCTCCTCATGGCGCTCGCCTCGCTCGCCATCTTCTTCGAGCGCCTCTTCGCGTACTGGCGCAGCCGCGCCGCGTCGCGCACCTTCGCGGGCGAGGCGCGGGCGCTGCTCGAGGCGGACGACACCGAGGGCCTGGTGCGGCGCGCCGAGACCAACAACGGTCACCTGGCGAAGCTGCTCTCGGCTGGCGCGAAGACGTACCTCGCGGCGAAGGAGAAGCCGTCGTCGCTCTCACCCGTCGAGGCCACGCGCCGCGAGCTCAACCGCAAGACCGAGGCGCTCGCCGCCGACGTGCGCCGGGGCATGAACGTCATCGCGTCGGTCGGCTCCATCGCGCCCTTCGTCGGGCTGCTGGGCACGGTGTTCGGCATCATCACCGCCTTCCAGGGCATCGCGAAGGAAGGCTCGGGCGGGCTGGGCAGCGTGTCGCTGGGTATCTCCGAGGCGCTGTACGAGACGGCGCTCGGGCTGGTGGTCGCCATTCCCGCGGTGCTCGCGTTCAACTGGCTCTCGTCGCAGGCCGACGGAATCCTCCTCGCGCTCGAGCAGGCGCGCGGCGAGTTCCTCGACTTCCTCGAGGCGCGGCACGGGAAGCAGCAGGTCCAGGTCCAGGCCCATGTCAGCTGAGAACGAAGATGCGCCGAGCGTTCGCCGCAAGGGTGCGCTCAAGCCGGAGATCAACATCACGCCGCTCGTCGACGTGGTGCTGGTGCTGCTGATCATCTTCATGGTGGTGGCGCCCCAGATGGAAGCGGGCGCGTCGGTGGTGCTGCCGTCGATCGCCAACCCCGACAAGGGCAACGGCGCGCTCGAGCCCACCACGGTGACGCTCACGAAGGACGGCCGGTTCTTCTTCGAGAAGGAAGAGCTGGAGGAAGAGCTGCTGGTGGAGCGGCTCAAGGCGCTGCACGCCACGAAGCCGGACACGCGCGTGGTGCTCAAGGCCGACACGGGCCTGGCCTACGGGCGGGTGAGGGCGATGTTCAAGCGCTGCCAGGAGCTGGGTTTCCCCGGGGCGTCACTGCAGGTCATCGATCGCGCGAACAAGGCGGGGTGAGTCATGGGTATCGAGCTCGAGAGCGGTGGCGGGAACAAGCGCATCAAGCCGGCGATGAACATCACGCCGCTGGTGGACGTGGTGCTGGTGCTGCTGATCATCTTCATGGTGGTGACACCGCTGCTCACCAAGCAGCTGTGGCTCAACGTGCCGCCGAAGGTGGAGGAAGAGACGCCGGCTCCGCCGCCGGGCACCTTGCCGCCGCTGGTGCTCACCGTGGAGCGTGACGGGGCGACGAAGGTGAACGGCGAGCTGATCGAGCGCGCCCAGTTGGCGCAGCGGCTCTTGCGCATGGTGAACGCGCGGCCGGACAAGGTGGTGTTCTTCGATGCCGACTCGACGCTGCCCTATGGCTCGGCGCTCGAGGTGATGGATCTGGTGCGCGGCGGGGGCGTGGACACGCTCGCCGTGCTGGCGGAGGAGACCGTGACCACGGCGTCACTCGGGGCGACGGGGAGCAGCGCTGGCAGTCGCTGAGAGGCGGGTCAGTCCTTCTCGCGCTTCGACCGCCAGAACTGCGCCGACGAGGGCGATCGAGAGTTGCACCTCGAGACGCTCCGTGGTGTCAGCGAGTGATGAGCCGATTCGTATTCCTGCTGCTCCTGGCCTCGATGGTGTCGGCCTGTGGTTCGGCCACGCCGAAGTGTGACTTCCAGACCTGCAACGGCTGCTGTGACGCCGAGGGTGCGTGCCAGTCGGGCTTCGCGCCCAACGCGTGCGGCGTGCTCGGCGCGGCGTGCCAGGCGTGCACCGGCTCCATCTGCCAGGCAGGCATCTGCGCAGCGAACAACAGCGGCGGTGGTGGAGGCAGCGGAGGTGGTGGCGGCGGCGCGACGGGTGGAGGCACCGGCGGCGGCGTGACGGGGGGCGGCACTGGCGGAGGCGTGACGGGGGGCGGCACTGGTGGAGGCGTGACAGGCGGCGGTACGGGTGGCGGCGTGACGGGCGGAGGCACCGGCGGTGGCGTGACGGGTGGCGGTACCGGCGGCGGGGTCACGGGCGGTGGCGGCGGCACGACTCAGCCGGGCGATTCCTGCGGCAACGCGACGCCGCTCTCGTTCGACTCCAGCGGCACCGCGAGCTTCAGTGGCGACAACAGCCTCTACGCGAACGACGGACAGGGCTCCTGCGGCGACTCGCGCGATCGCGTCTTCTCGTTCTCGCTCAGCACGCCGACCTGGGTCGAGGTGTCGTCGACGGGCCTGCTCGCGTACCACCTTCGCACCACCTGCGCGGCGCAGACGTCGGAGGTGTGGTGCTCCTCCAGCCCGGGCAAGCAGCTGCTGCTGGCGGGCAGCTATTCGGTCTGGGCCGAGGCCAGCAGCATCTACAGCCTTCGGGTGCGGCAGCTGCCGGGCGAGACGTGCGAGACCGCGATCCCCATTCTCACCAGCGGCACCACGTCGACCGTGACGGGGACGCTCGACTCGTATGAGCACCAGGTGATGTCGGCCTGCGGCTCGGCGTCGGGGCCCGATCGCGCGTACTCCTTCACCACCACGACGGCGCAGAACTTCTCCGCCACGCTCTCGCAGGTCAGCGGCTTCACCGGCCGGCTCGTGCTCCAGTCGCTCACCGGCGACTGCAACAGCGCGGTCGCCGAGGGGTGCCAGTCGGGCACCACCATGAACGCCGACGTCTCGCTGCGCCGCGGAAACCTGCCCGCGGGCCGCTACGTGCTCTGGGTGAAGGGGAACAGCACCACCGGCTCCTTCACGCTCACCACGTCGCTCTCGGCGCCGGTGATGGGCGAGACCTGCGCTGATCCGCTTCTGCTCTCCTTCACGGGTGGCGCCGCGTCGGCCAGCGGGGACACCAGCGCCTTCTTCCCCGACTCCACCGCCAACAGCGCCGGCACCTGCGCGATGAACGGCGTGGGCAACGAGGTGGTCTACGCCTTCACCCAGGCGGCGACCGGCAGCTTCACCGTCACCGTCACGCCGAGCTCGGGCACGCTGAGGCCGGTGGTCTACCTGCGCTCGACCTGCAGCGGCTCGGCGACCGACGTGTCGTGCAGCCAGGCGTCCTCGAGCGGCACCGCCACCACGCTCACGGCCACTCTCACCGCCGGCACGTACTACCTCGTGGTCGACAGCTTCGGCACGGGCGGCGCCTTCACCCTCGCCGCCACGCAGACCGCGATGGGCCCGCCGGCGGCCGACGTCTGCGCGGGGGCGACCATCCCGTTGATCTCCACGGCGGGGACCGTGACGACGACCGGTGACACCAGCTCGCTCGTCGCCAACTACACCTCGGGCACCGTCAACACCTGCAGCGGCAGCGGCTCGGGGCCCGACGGCGTGTATCTGATTCAGCACCCCACCACCGGCACGCTCACCGCCACCGTCACCGCGACCGGCACAGGCGTGTACCGCCCCATCATGTACCTGCGGAGCACCTGCACCTCGCCCACCTCTGACGTGGCCTGCGCGCCCAACGACATGGGCAACTGCACGTTCGCCACCGGCACGCTCACCGCCACCAACCTCGCAGCGGGCACGTACTACTTGATCGTCGACACCTGCGGCACGAGCGCCATCGGGCCGTACTCGCTCAGCGTCACGCAGTAGGGAAGCGCCCCTCACCCGGCCTGCGGCCGACCTCTCCCCGCTTCGCAGGGTGAGGTTTCACTACAGGAAGAGGTGGAGCTGGGCGACCAGCGCGTAGGACACCGGCGAGAGCGCGTCGAGCCGGCGCACCACGTTGTCCAGCCGCAGCTCGAAGTGGGAGAAGAAGTACCAGGCCACCGAGACCCACGCGCCCAGCGACGGGCCGTGCTGCGTGACGCCGCGGTGCGCGCTCTCGGCGGTCACCATCACGTGCAGTCCCTGGGTCAGCTCCCAGTCGGCCTGGGCCAATGCCGCGTACCCGACCGTGGCCGTGGCGCTGCCGGTCCACGCGAGCAGATCCGCCTCGGCCAGCACGACCAGCGGCGTGACCGGCGCCCAGCGGAAGTACAGCCCATGAGCCTGGCGGGTGAGCGCCTGCCCACTCACGCCGGTCGCGACCAGGCTGGAGAGACCGAGCTCGGTGGTGGGGTTGAGTCCGTACGCGAGCGCGCCGGAGTAGCCTGCCTCCTGGTCCGCCGGCAGGAAGGCTCCGGCCAGGGCCATCACCTCTCCGCGCCACGCGCCGGAGAGAAACGAGACGGCCACGCCCAGCTTCTGCTGCACGTTGGAGTCGGTGCGGGTCAACGTGCGCACCCAGGTGCTGTGCTCGTTGTTGCGCAAGCCGAAGGGCAGCACCAGGCGGCCACCCCGGAGCATCAGGCTGCCGTCCTCCACCTTGAAGCCGGCCCAGAAGGTGCGCGCGAGCAGCGAGGGGCCGCACTCCCCGTCCTTCGCGGGGTCGCACGCGGGCGCGACGATGGCCGGGGCCACCACGTCGCGCCGCCCGAAGCCGGCGGTGGCGTGCAGGAAGAGCTGGTTCTGGAAGGAGAAGGTCGCCGAGAGGTCCGTGGCCATCTCCAGCGGCACGGCCACCCGCGCGGCGCCCGGCTGAATCAGCGCGCCGTAGCGGAGGTTGCCGGACAGGTTCACCGACTCCGGCAGCTCGAGGAACCACAGGAAGCGCGAGTTGGGGTTGGGACCCGGCACCGGTGCGGACGGTGTCCACCGCACCACGCGCTCCGCTTCGCTGCGGCCGAAGTTGGTGAGCTGGCCGGCCCCCGAGGGATCCACGTGACAGGCGGCGCAGCTGCCGTAGCCGTGCTTCACCATCCACGGGTAGGCGCCCGCCACCCCCGCCCACAACGCCAGCAGTGCTCCCAGGCTTCGCATGAGCCGCTCGTAGCGCGAGCGCCTCGGCCAGTCCCGATCACCAACTTCGTTGGCGATCTGACCACTGATGGTGGTGAAGCTGGACGGATGAGGCTCGCGTTGCACGACCGTGACGTGGCCGTGTTCCACAAGTGACTCCGTCGCCCGAAGGACGCCACGGCGCGAGCGCAGATAGCGCTGCGTGAAGACGCTCTTCCTCGCCGCAGTGCTCCTCTCGCTCAGTGCGTGGGCGCAAGACATCGATGCGGGTGAAGTTCTGGATGCGGGTGAAGTTCTCGATGCGGGTGAGGTTCTTGACGCTGGCGGCCCCTCGACTCCTTTCGGGGTGAACGGTGTGGCTCCGGTCGGGGTTGGCCCTCTCCCCGACGCACTTGCACCTGTACCTGCGCCTGTACCTGTCCCCGCTCCGGAGAAGAAGTTCACCGGCGTGCGCGGCCGCGTCACCGACGCCCGCACCGGTGAAGGGCTGATCGAAGCCACCATCAAGGTCGTCACCGGCGGCAAGAAGTCCGCGCTCACCGACGTCGACGGCAACTACAAGCTCAAGCTCCCGCCCGGCACCTACGACCTGCGCGTCTTCTACGAGCTCTACCAGGGCCGCCGCATCGGCAACGTCGAGGTCAAGGCCGGCCAGGCGCTCACCCTCGACGTGGCGCTGGAGCGCGACAGCCGCGCCATCCAGGAAGTCGTCGTCGAAGCCAAGGTCGACAAGCGCAACGAGTCGGCGCTGCTGCAGGAGCGCAAGAAGTCCGCCGTGGCCCAGGACTCGCTCGGCGCGCAGGAGATGGCGCGCACCCCCGACGCCAACGCCGGTGACGCGGTGAAGCGCGTGGTGAGCGCCACCGTGGTCGACGGCAAGTACGTCTTCCTCCGCGGACTCGGCGGCCGCTACGCGCAGACGCTGCTCAACGGCACGCTCATGCCCAGCCCCGAGCCCGACGAGCCGTCGGTGCCGCTCGACCTCTTCCCCGTCGCGCTGCTCTCGAACCTGAACGTGCTCAAGACGTACAGCAGCGAGCTGCCCGCGACCTTCGGCGGCGGCTCGCTCACCATCGACACCAACACCTTCCCCACCCACTTCGAGGTGAAGCTCCGCGCGCAGGTGGCGGGCGACACGCTCACCACCGGTCAGCAGCGCCCCAACGAGTCGAGCAGCTTCCTCGAGAACCTCGGGCTCGGTGTCGATGCATCACGCCGGCTCCCTTCCGAGATTCCCACCGACGCGCCGGTGGTGCCCGCGCGCATCGGCTCGGCCGGCGTCACCCCCGAGCAGCAGGAAGCCGCCGGCGAGGCCTTCACCCAGCGCTGGACCCCCAACACCATCGCCGGGCTCCCTTCGGGCAGCTTCGGGGCCACGGTGGGCAACACGCACCGCCTCGGCAAGGAGGCGCGCGTCGGTTACCTGCTCGGCGCGCAGGTCTCGCGCAAGGAGCGTCATCAGCACCTGAACCTCGAGACGCTGCGCCTCGACGACGGCGTGCCCACCAGCATCGAGTCGAGCGTCACCGACATCGGCACCGTGAGCGGGGCCACCAGCGTGCTCGGCAACGTCGGCCTGCAGCTCGATCGCGACAACGAGATCAACGCGCTCGGCCTCTACCTCTGGAACACCGACACCTCGGCCACCACCACCGCCGGCTTCGACCAGCAGCAGATGGCCAACGTCAGCAGCAGCCGGTTGCAGTTCACCCAGCGCCAGCTCTTCTTCAACCAGGTGAAGGGCTTTCACCGGCTGAGCGGGCTGCTCGACTCCGAGCTCGAGTGGCAGGGCAACTACTCACGCGTCAACCGCGACGAGCCCGACATTCGCGACCTGCGCAGCCTGGTGAACGACGACGGCTCGCAGCAGGTGCGCTTTCAGCCGAACTCGGTGGAGCGCTTCTTCCTCACGCTCCATGAAGACTCCGGCGGCGGCACCGCGAGCCTCACCGTGCCCTGGCGCGCCCTGCGGGTGAAGGCCGGCGGCCTGGGCCAGTACTCCGCGCGCGACTTCGACGGGCGGCGCTTCCGTTACCTCGCGCGGCTCACCGGCGAGCAGGAGAAGTACTCGGTGGAAGAGCTGCTGGTGCCCGACCGCATCGGCCCGCCGCTCACCGGCGCGCAGCAGATCTCCCTCGAGGAGACGACGCTCACGTACGACCGCTACACCGCCTCACTCGCGGTCTACGGCGGCTACCTCTCCGCCGACTGGAAGGCGACCGACTGGCTGCGCGTGGTGGCCGGCGTGCGCGTGGAAGGCTCGACGCTCAAGCTCAACGCCGGCTCGCCCTTCGCCACCGGTGGCGCGCCGCCGGGTGCGCCCACCAACCGCTCTGTCGCCGACGTGGTGCCGAGCGCGAACGTGCTGCTCTCACCGCGCGCAGACCTGAACGTGCGCCTGGCGTATTCGTACACGCTGGCGCGCCCCACCTTCCGCGAGCTGGCCCCGTTCCTCTTCTTCGACATGGTGCGGCGCCGCAACGTGAGCGGCAACCCCGAGCTGGTGAACACGCGCATTCACAACATCGACGCGCGGGCGGAGTGGTTCCCCGGCGCCGACGAGGTGTTCGCGGCCACCGCGTTCGGCAAGCAGTTCGAGCACCCCATCGAGCGCATCATCGTGGGCGCGAACAACGGCGTGGGCGACCTCGGCTACGCCAACACCCCGGGGGCGACGCTGCTGGGCCTCGAGCTGGAGGCCCGCACCTCGCTGGGCCGCCTGGCGAAGGTGCTCAGCCCCGTGCGCGTGGGCGCCAACGTCTCGCTCATCTATTCGCGCATTCAGCTCGACCCCAACTCGCCGCAGACGAACCGCGAGCGCCCGCTGCAGGGTCAGTCGCCGTACGTGGCGAACGCCTACGTGTCCTGGTCTCGCCCCGAGTGGGGCACCGAGGCCGGCGTCTTCTACAACGTGTACGGCCCGCGGATTTCTGACGTGGGCATCCAGGGGCTGCCCGACGTGGTCGAGGCGCCCTTTCACCGGCTCGACGTGACGGTGACGCAGCAGCTGGGGGCGGGACTCCAGCTCAAGCTCGCGGCCAGCAACCTCCTCAACCAGGCGGTGCGGCTGCAACAAGGGGGGATCGACGTGCTCGTCAATCCTCCCGGCGTGCAGGTGATGGGCACGCTGTCGTGGAATTTCGGTTCTCACTCACCTGCGTCGAGCACCGTCGCGGCCACTGCGGGCGAGAAGCAACAGCGCCCGCAGCGTCCCGACGGCCTCGACTCCGGTGAGCTCACAATCAACCCCGAGAGGAAATGAACATGCGAATTCAATTGGCCGTGTTGTCTGTGTGTCTGGTTTTGATGGCGTGCCCGGCGACCCCCGGCCCGGATGCGGGAACGGGCGGTGGTGCTGGTGGCGGTGGAGGTGCCGCCCAGGTCGTCAACGTGACGGCCGACATCACCGCTGACACCACCTGGACGAAGAACAACCTCTACGTGCTCAAGCAGCTCACCTACGTCGCGTCCGGCACGCTTACCATCGAGCCCGGAACCATCATCGCGGGAGACTCCGCGTCGGCGCTGATCGTCTCGCGCGGCGCCAGGCTGGTGGCCAGCGGTAGCGCCACCGAGCCCATCGTCTTCACCAGCAGCCTGCCTGTCGGCATGCGCGGCAGCCCGCAGGGTGACTGGGGTGGGCTGGTGTTCCTCGGCCGGGCCACCATCAACACCATGGGCGGCGAGAACAACGCAGAGGGCCTCGCCGACGACCCGCGCAACAAGTACGGCGGCACCGACGACGCCTATGACTGCGGCACGCTCAAGTACGTGCGCGTGGAGTTCGCCGGTCGTCCGCTCTCGGCCAACAACGAGCTCAACGGCATCACCCTCAACGCCTGCGGCAGCGCGACCACCCTGGACTTCGTGCAGGTGCACCGCGGCGTCGACGACGGCGTGGAGTTGTTCGGCGGCACGGTGAACCTGAAGCACCTCGTCATCACCGGCAGCGACGACGACGGCCTCGACTGGGACAAGGGGTGGCGCGGCAAGGCGCAGTTCATCATCGCGTCGCAGATCCCCGGCCGGGGTAACCACGGCATCGAGGCCGACAACGACGGGAGCAACGCCGACCTCATGCCCCGCAGCGCGCCGACGCTCTACAACGTCACCCTGGTGGGCCGGAACCCGGACACCGCCGCCTCCGAGGGTCCGTCTCGCGGGCTCATCCTGCGCGCGGGCACGGCGGGCAAGCTCTACAACGTGCTGGTCACCAACTTCACCGACAAGGCGTTCCTCGTCGACGGCAACCCGTCGAAGACGCAGTGGACGATGGGCGCGCTCTCGGTGAGCAACAGCGTCTTCTTCCAGAACCCGATGGGCGTGACCGACTTTCACGCCACGATGGACAACATGTTCGACGAGCCCACTGAGCTCGCCGCGCCGTCGCTCAACAACCGCTTCGACCTCGACCCCAAGCTGGCCGCGGCGACGAGCGTGACCGCGCCTTCGTTCAAGCCGCTGTCCGATTCGCCCGTGCTGATGGGCGGCGCGACGGCTCCGGCCGATGGGTTCTTCGACGCGACGGCGAACTTCGTGGGCGCGGTCGGCACCACCGACTGGACCCTCGGCTGGACGGCGTTCCCCGAGAACTGAGCTTGTGACAGCTTCGAGGCGATGCGCCTCGAGCTGATCAAAGCGCTGCACACCGTGGTGTGGGCCGTGCTGGCCGGTGGAATCCTCGCGATCGCTCCTCTGGCGATCGCGGGGCACTTCGGCGTCGTGCTGGGCATCACCATCGCGGTGCTGCTCGAGACGGTGGTGCTCGCGGTGAATGGCTGGCGTTGTCCGCTCACGCCGTGGGCCGCGCGCTACACTGAAGACCGGGCGCCCAACTTCGACATCTACCTGCCGCGGTGGTTGGCCCAGCACAACAAGACGATCTTCACCGGGCTCTTCGTCGCAGGCGAGGTGGTCGCGTTCGTCGCGTGGCGGGGCTGGCTCTGAAAGGCCCCTCACCCCGGCCCTCTCCCCGCTTCGCAGGGAGAGGGAGACAGGTCAGCGGATCTGCACCACCAGCGTGATGGGCTTGCCCTCGCGCGTGACTGAAAGCTCGACGCGGCGTGCGTCCTTGATGGACGAGTAGACCTCGAGTGCCTTGTCCGGGCTGGTCAGCGCCAGGCCGTTGACGGTGTTCACCACGTCGCCGTCACACAGCCCCGCGTGAACGAGCAGGGAACCGGCGCGCAGGCGCGTGACTCTGAAGCCGGTGGCCACACCGTTGGTGAAGGCCGGCGTGACGCGCGCGCTGCCCGCCGAGTCGGAGAGCTTCTCGAGCGCGGCTTCGACCTCCGTGCGCAGGATGGTGAGCTTCGTCTTGCCCTCGCACGCCAGCGCGGGCGGCGCGGGCTCCACGGGCGCCGGGGCACCGCGAATGGTGCGCACCAGGTCGGCGTCCGCGCCGCTGCCGCCGGGCATCTGGTCCTTCCCCAGGCTCGAGAGCGTCATTCCGTCGAGCGCCAGCGCGCCTCCCCAGTCGTCTTGCCGCTCGGAGGCAGGCAGCCCCTCGAGGCTGAGCGCCTCTCCTTTCGCGGCCTGCTGTTCGAGCAGCGCCTGCGCCCTGTCGAGCCGCTTCGAGGTCACCGTCACCGCCAGCCGTTCGACGAAGTCGCTCAGTCCCGGGAGCACGAAGACCGCGGGGTCGCGTACCCACTGCACCTCGAACACCGCGCGCCTGGGCTCGGGCAGCGCCGCGACCGTGAGCTTGATGGGCGGGCCGAAGGCGAGCGTGCGGTGCAGGGTGTCGTTGAGGCGATCTCGCTTGAGGAAGATCACCATCCGGCCGAGCACCCCGCTGTGTCGGGCCATCACGTCGAGGTACTCGTCTGACTGCGCGCGGGGGTGGAGCGCGCTCTCCTGGCGCTCGGCCCGCGCGTACACCTCGCCGACGAGCTCGCGCACGTCGTTGGCGCTGATGCCCGCATCGGCGAACGCCTCGGCCGCTTCGACGACCGACGCGGGCTTCGGGGGGCTCGGGTAGCGCAGGCAGGGTGGGGCCCCGGTGTGCGTGCGATCCATCGAGGTGAGCCAGGACGCGTCGGTCGCGGGGTCGAGCACCTCGGTGTAGCGAACGACCGCCACGAAGGTGCCCACCGAGACCGCGAGGATCACCACCGCGGGTCCTGCCAGTCCCGTCACGCGTGACAGCCAGCTCATGTGGCCATTGTCGCCGGAACCGTCCCGGCTTTCGCGGAATCCCGCTCGGGGTGAACGTGTGGTCTGGCCTTGATGAGACGGGGTGCTGTCGGGTTCGCTCTCCGCTCGTCCCGGAGAAGCCCCCGAAGTGAGGAGCAAGCGCGCGACGGGCAGGGCGAGAGACCCGCACCCACCACGCACCTCGAGGCCTGTCTCGGAAGCCGACACTCTTCCGAAGCACCTGGTCTGCTGATCAGCTCAGAACGGGTCTTGTGCGCGGCGCTGGATCCGGTTGAGTTGCGGCCGATGCGCCTCACCTCACTCGCTCTCGCCGCGCTGCTCGCCTTCGGGTGCGGGCGGACCGAGGTCGTGCGCTACTCGATCGATCCACCCGACGCGTCGGTCGACGCCGGCCGCGACGCGGGGACACCCGATGCAGGCCCGCCCGACGCAGGGCCGCCTGACGCGGGTCCCCCCGATGCGGGACCCTGTATTCCCCGTCCCGTGCCGCTCGTGCCCGCGGTGCCGACGGTGATGTTCGTGATCGATCGCTCGGGCTCGATGGATCAGAACCTCGATGGTCGCTACGACGCCGGCGTGACCCGGTGGGACGTGCTCGAGACCTCGCTGCGGGCGACGCTGCCGCCGCTCGATCAACGCATCGCCATGGGCGCGTTGATGTACCCGGTGCGCCTCGACAGCTGTGCCGCGCCCACCGTGGTCGACCTCTCGCCGGCGCAGGGCAACGCGAACCGCCTGCTGGCGTTGTTCACCACGTCCAACCCGATCGGAGGCACGCCGACAGCCGACGCGCTCTCCGTCGCCGCCGCGCACCTGCGCACGCTGCGCACCGCGAACTCCGCGCGCGCCGTCATCCTCGCCACCGACGGCGCCCCCAACTGCAACTTCAACCTCAACGCCGCCACCTGCGTCTGCAGCAGCCCGCCGGTGATCTCGCCCAACTGCGAGGGACCTGACTTCTGTCTCGATGACGTGGGCACCATCAACGAGCTGCGCAACCTCTTCGCTGCGCGCCTGCCGACGTACGTCATCGGCCTGGGCTCGCAGCTCAACCAGTTCGCCAGCACGCTCGACGCGATGGCCGTCGCCGGGGGTGTGCCGCGCCAGGGCGTGGGCCCGCGCTACTACTCGGTGGCCAACCAGGCCGAGCTCACCGACGCCTTCGGCCGCATCACCTCGCAGCTCACCCGGTGCACCTTCCTCCTCAACGGGCTGAGCGCGAACGACACCTTCACCGTGCAGGTCGGCGGGGTGAGCGTTCCCCAGGGCCCCAATGGCTGGGAATGGCTCGACCAGGTCAACGGTGAGCTCGCGCTGCATGGCATGGCCTGCGACCAGGCCGCCGGCGGCGCGACGGCGAGCGTGCTCGTCGACTGTCATTGACGACGCGGGTAGTGAGCTGCTCGACGGTGGATCCGCTCAGCCCCGGCCTGTTCGCGCTGATGGCCGGCCTCTTCCGCCGCCGCCGGGTCAGCAGCGGCTGAAGCGGCCACTCACTTGACCGCTGAGTCGATGGGTCCCGAGGCGATCGGCTTGGCGCCCACGGCCTTGCGGTACGTGCCCGAGCCCGGTGCATTGGTCGCCACGCCGCGGATCTCAGTGAGGCTCTTGAGGCGCTTTTCCCGGCCGTCGAACACCATGCGGCCCGGCGTCTTCGCGCTGTTGTACGCGTCGAAGAACGCCACGAAGCCCGCTTCGTCGATGAGCTTCCGCTCGTACATGCGGTGCAGCAGCAGCTCGGTGTAGTCGTTGCCGCCGATGTTGTCGTAGCGGCCCTGGTCATCGACGATGAACTCCGCGCTCGGTTCCCACACCACCGCGCGCTGCGCGTCGAGCCAGCCGTAGACCTTCGGGTCGGTGCCCTTCGACGCCTTCACCGCCGCGAGATCGACCTTCGACGTCTTGAACGACAGGAGGCTCAGGTACGCGTGGTCGCCCGGCTCGCGCTGGCGCATGGCGACGTTCTGGTCCCAGAAGATGCGGTGCAGCAGCTCGTTCATCGACTTGTCGTCGGCGCGCTTCGCAGGCACCTCGAAGTACCAGACCTTGTCCGAGGCGTTCGCTTCGCGTTTGCCGTCGGCGTGCACGAGGGTGAACTTCAGCTCGACTCTCAGGTGTTCCATCGGGGCTGCGGCGAGCACGGCGACGAGGAGGAGGGTCACCCGGCGGGACTCTAACAAGAAGGCGGGTGGCCCGACGTGGCTCAGTAGACCGCGACGGCTGCGTCCTTCGCCGTGTTGCAGGCCGCGTCGGTGCGCAGCATGTCGGTGCGCGTCGCGCCGCCCTTGATGGCGACCCGGGTCACGAAGCCCTGGATGCGAATGTTGCCTTCCTTCCACGCCACGCACTTCTCGTAGACGGCCTCGCGCGTCGGCTCCTCGAAGGTGAAGCCGACATGGTCCATGTCGCCCTCGACGCGCCACGCGCGCGGCTGCGCATCAGGGGCGAGGGAGCGGAGGAGCGAGCCGTATTTCTCGCGCAGGTCTGGCGCCTTGAAGCGTGCAGCGTATGAGGCCGCGTCGCTCAGGTTCACCACGCGGCGCGCCGCGGCGGTCGCGGCATCGAAGCGGGGGCCATCGCCGGGGAAGAGGTCGAGCAGGGAAGTGAACTGCGCCGCCGTCAGGTACACCGCCGACACCACGTTCCCGAACTTCTTCACGCGCCTCTTCTCGTTCCTCTCGGCGCGCAGCGTGTCGATGAGGCCGAGGTAGCTGGCGCGGTCGAGGGGGAAGACGCCGTCACGCGTCTGGGCGCAGCCGAGATCCTGCCCCGTGCCGCAGTCACGCACGGAGCCCAGCTGAAAGGGCGTCTCGCGGGAAGCCAGCTCGCGGCCGCTGCCGTCGAAGACGCTGACGCGCGCGATGAAGGCCCCGTTGGCGAAGTCGTCTTCAGCCAGTCGCGAGGCCCGGAAGAGGTGGCTGAAGGCGTTCTTCCACTTGAACGGATCCGCCGGTACCGACCACTGCTGCGTGGTCACCCACTCGCTCCAGCCACCCTGCGCGCTGCGGAAGCAGGCGCCGAAGTAGAAGGTCTGCCCCTTGAGTCCCTTGAGCGCCAGCTCGGGAACGCTCACCCGAACCGCGCGCTCGCCGTCGAACGTGTCGTTCACGTTGACGGTCAGCGGCGTCAACTGCGCGAACGCGACCACCGGCACCAGCAGCACTGCTGCGAAGAAAGAGCGCATCACTTCTTCCCCTTTCGCAGGGCCTTCCACACCGGGCTGCCCTCCTTGTTGGCCTGCTCGGTGATTTCGTCGGCCACGCGGGTGGCGAACGGCACCAGGTCGAGGCCCTCACCGGTGCGCAGGTTCACCTCGAACGTCTCTTCGACCTCTTCCTCACCCACGTTGACCGTCACCGCGAGGGAGCCGGTCAGCTTCTTGAGCGAGCCCTTGAGCTCGATCTCCTCGACGTTGAGGAACTCGTTCGACGCGCCGTCGCGCACCATCTGCCCCACGTTGTCGACCGCGCCCCAGCCCGCCAGGCCCGCCTCGCCTGCCTTCTTGCCGGCCTTGATGCTGGCGATGGTCCCCTTCGCCGTCTGGAGCCGCGCGTAGTCCGAGCTCTTCTTGATCGCCTTGAGCGCGTCCTTCGCGACGTTCAACGACCCCTTCGAGATCTTGAGGGTCTCCTTCGCGGCGTCGAGCGTGCCGCAGAGATCCTTCGCGATGCCCAGGTCTTCCTCGCACTTCTTCTTCGCCTTCTTGATGCCGCGCTCGGCCTTCTTGAACTTCTTCTTCGCCTTCTTGAGGTCCTTCTGCGCCTTGCGGAAGTCCTTGCCGGCCTGCGCGTCGAGGCGGTCGTACTCGTCCTGCGCTGCCTTGAGTGCCGCGTCGCTGCCCTTGGAGAGGTCTCCCTGGGCCTGCTTGCGCGCCGCCGCCGAGGCCTTGAGTGCGTTGCCGAGGTTCTTGAGGAACTTCGCGTGCGCATCGTCGCCGATGGTGAGGCCCACGGTGAAGTCGGTGGCCCGGGCGAGGCTCTGACCTTCGGTCTCGGCCGACATCTGCAGCGAGCCGAGATCCGCCAGCTCACTGGAGAACTCGAAGCTGGCGCCCGCTTTGTCGAGCTCGATGTTGAGCTCGGCGTTGTTGGAGCGCAGCACCTCGGCGCGGCCCGAGAGGTAGAAGTGGCCGTAGTCCGGGCCGGTGCCGCGGGTGACCTCCTTCTCGAGGTCGGCGATCTCGCTCTCGAGGTCCTCCTTCTCGTCCTTGAGGTCCGCCTTCTCGTCGTCGTCCTTCACCTTCTTGAGCGCGGCGGTGTTCGCTTTCAGCTCCGACTTCCGCTTGGCGAGCGTCTTCCTCGCCTTCTCGGCCTTCGCGCTGGCCGCCGCGGAGGGCTGGGGCGCGGCGCCGGGCATGGGCGCGAGGATGTCGAGGCGGGCGTTGCGCAGCTTCACCAGGTCGAGGAAGTCGAGGTCGTTGATCTTCGAGTCGACCTTGAGGCCCTGCGTGAGGTTCACGTAGCTGTCGAGCGATCCGATGGGCTTGCCCATGAAGCGCGCGGTGCCCACCAGCTTGATGCCCATGCCCTCGATGGCGGGGATGTCGCAGGTGACGCCCGGCGAGGTGAGGGCCACGTCGACCTGCGTGAAGGAGATCACGTTGAGGCCCAGCCCGTCGGCCGCGTCGCTGATCTTGTCCACCTGCGGTCCCACCTGCGAGAGCGCGAGGCGGGTGTTCCTGTCTTCGATGCCGTTCTTGAGCGGGCCGTTCACCGCCGACTTCACGAAGGCCTCCATGATGTCCATCTGCGCCTGCGGACCGAACTCGCTGCCCTTGAAGCGCAGGGCGAGCTTCTTCGGCACGGGCACCGGCGCCGCCTGCACGTTGAGGCACATCGCCATCGGGTTGTAGGTCTGCTTCGCGATGGCGAGGCCCGCCTGGAAGCCGAGGTCCACCGACGCGTCAGCGCCCACGCCGATCGTCACCACCACCGGCGCGAGAATGGTCACGCCCTGCAGCCCGATGGGGTTGACCCAGTTCGTCTCGAGCGCGCCGGTGAACGAGAACGTGCCCGCAGTGCTGGCCGCGAGCTGACCCTTGAACGCCAGCACCTGGCCGTCCACCGGCATCATCAGCCGCAGGCCGAGCCCGAACGAGGCGACGGGTGCGCCGGCCTTCTGGTCGAGCGCGAGGAAGACCTCCGGGGCCTCGACGCCGAAGCCTTGGGGCAACCCCTGGATGGGAGGAATCGAGGGCAGGCTCGCGGCGATGCGGAAGCTGCCCTTCATCACGTCGAGGCTGCCGGCGAGGAGCACCGGCCCGTTCTGTCCGTATTGATCAGCACCGATGGCCTTCGCGTCGATGCGCGTGACGATGGTCAGGCCGTTGGTCACCTTCACCTTGCCGCCGGTCGCCCCGGTGACCTCGTCGATCATCTCCTGGGCGGCGCTGGGCAGGTTGGTCACGTCGCCGGCGTTCGCTCCGAAGCCCGCCACCAGGAGCAGGTTGAGCTTGGGGATCGCGGGCATGCCCGCGGGCTGCTTCCCCTTCACCACCAGCGACGCGAGGTCGAGCTCCTTCAGGTGCAGGAACAGCATCGGCTGCTTCGAGAGCACCACCGCCGCGCGGCCATTGAGCTCGCGCCACTGGAGCTCGCCTGCGACGGCGGCCTGCATGGTCGCGGGGCTCACGGCGAGGCTGAACTGCTTGAAGGTGAAGTCGTTGCCGCCCGGGATGAAGCCGAGGTTGAGATCGCCGCTGAGGCGAATGGTGAGCTCCTTGAGCTTGTTCGCCTCGACGTCGATGGAGAACTCGCCGTCGTAGTCGCGCTTGTTGACGCTCACCTTGGCCCCGAGCGCGAGCCCGAAGCCGCGGATGGGCGGCGTGCTGGCGCCCGTCTTCGTGGACGAGATGGTGCCGCGCAGGGTGACCTGCTTGAGCTCGACGCCGTTGAGGCCGAAGGCGTTCTTCCAGGGCTGCTTGTCCTGCGAGGCGCCCTCGACCGCCACGTCCCACGCGTCGGCGCTCCTGGTGAACGTGAGCGTCGTCTTCGGAATGAGGAAGGTCTTGTTGTCGGGGAGCAGCAGCTTGCTGTTGAGCTGCTGGCCCGAGAGGCTGAAGGCGCCCGCGGTGCGGGTGAAGGTGAAGGTGCCGTCACCCAGCGTCAGCTTCGGGTTGGGGATGAGGCTGAAGGGCGCGGGCGTGAGCGACGCGACCGCCAGCGTGAGCGTGAAGTCGGTGCCCTTGAGGTCGGGCGCGTTGCCGCTCAAGAGGCTGTCCATCACCGAGCCGCCGAGCGAACCGGAGAGCCACAGCGGCCCCTCGGGGAGCATGCCCGCGCTGCGCAGCTGCCCCAGCGTGCCGCCGCCGGCGATGTCGAGCTGCGAGAAGAGGTTCAAGCCCGGCGCGAAGGCCGCGTCCTTGCCCAGCGCGCTGACCGCCTGCTCCAGCTCGCCGCCGAGGCCCTTCGCGCTGAGCGTGCCGCTCGCGTTGCCGACCACGAAGAAGAGCGTCTTCACGCTGGTGCCGCCGAGCACGCTGGGCGGCACGAGCGCGCCCAGGTCGAACTTCTTCTTGTCGAGCGTGAGCGCCAGCACCCAGGCGCCCCCCGACTTCACCAGGAAGACCTTCGGGTCCGCGGCGCCGGTCTCGAGGCGGTAGACGCCGGCGCCCGTCTTCGTCGCGACCTTGCTCACGAGGTTGGCGAGCTCGGGACGGCCCGCGAGGAACTTCTTCGCGTCGTCGAGATCGGGATCTTGAGCGAGCGCGAACGTCGCACTCAGGCAGCACAGCGCCAGCGTCAGTCTCAGCGCACACGACTTCACTTGGGGGCCCCCTCAGGCGATTTCGAGAATGTCTCTTCAGTCAGCCGCGGAGTCGTCGTCGGCGTCGTCTTCAGCGTCGCCCTCACCGGCTTCCGCTTCGGCCTCGTCGGCTTGCGGCGGCTCCACCACCAGCAGCGACGCGACCTTCTTCTGCACCTTCTTGTTCCACAGCACCTCGGCGTGGTTCAGCTTGTTGGTGAAGTGCTTCTCGGCGAAGCCGAACTTCGCCGAGTCGTTCGTCACCAGCAGGTCGCCGCCCTTCTTCATCTCGTCGAAGGGCACCTTCAAGTCGCCGGGGAAGTCGAGCAGCTCCTTCGGCGACGTCTTCCACTCGAAGCCGGCGTCGCTGTACTGCCGTGCCCACACCTTCGCGAGGCGCGGTGAGGTGCCGCCGAAGGTGAAGTACTTCACGCCGTCGCGCTTCTTCTCCCCGGCCTCGAGGTCCTTGTAGAGCTTGCCGTTGGCGTCGAGCTCGCGCGCGCCGGTGAGGCCGGTGAGCACCACCACCACGTCGATGGTCTTCGCCAGCTTGTCGCCCGCGTCAGGCATCAGCTTCTTCGCCACGTCGCGGAAGAGGGCGGGGACGAAGTCGAGGTCCACTCCCTTGAGGGGCGACTTGAACGCCTTCTGCACCTCGTTGCCCTTCGTCGCCATGCTCGAGCCGTGGTGCGGGGTGTGCAGGGTGATGAACCACTTCACCCGCGCGACCGGCGGAAGCGCCTCGTTCGTTTCCTTGAGCAGCTTGCGGCCGATCAGTCCACCGCGGGAGTGCGCCACCAGCGCGAGATCTTCCGTCGTCTGCGTGGCGAGGTACGCGAGCGCCTCTTTCGCCGTGGGGTACGCCGCGTCGAACACATCGCTGTTGAGGCACTTCTGCGAAGGCTGATCTTCGCTGTCCATGCAGGGAAGCTGGTTCCACGTCGCGACCGTGTAGCCCTGGCTCACCAGGTACTTCCAGAAGCTGCCGTCTTCATCGGCGTGCTTGTCGACCGGCGAGAGCACGATGGACCGCACGTCGCCCTTCACCTTCGGGAGCTTCGACTTGCCCGACTGCTTCTTCGGCTCCTTCCAGTGCTTGTAGTGCCCGTTCTTGATGCTCCAGGTCTCGGCCGGCGAGGTCCAGTGCTTGCGCGACGCGGCGAGGCCGTGGATGAGGAGGATGGCGGGCTTGCCCTTCTCCCCGGCCTTGAATTTCCAGCCCGAGGGCTCACCTGCGAACGAGAGGGAGGCGAAGAGGATCGCGAGAAGGGGGAGTCGCTTCATTGCGCGCATGCTCGCCATGAACGGGCCCGTACCCAAACGAATTCAGTCAGGGGTGCAGGCATGGAGGCCACGGTAGGCTGGCGCGTGCGCTCACTCATCGTCTCGGCCCTGCTCGTCTCCAGCGCGTGCGATGAGCAGCCGAAGAGGGCGGCTCCTGCACCAGCGCCTGCTCCCGTCGCAGTGGACGCGGGTCCGGTCGCCGCCGCGGATCCCCCCGCTGACTTCGCGGTCGAGCTCGGCACCGGTGGCGGCGCGACCGGCAGGTCGAGGGTGGTGGGCATGCGCGCCGATGGCCAGACGTACGCCCACGAAAGCGGAAGGGCCGCCGGCGGGCCGAGGGCCCGGTGCTCGACGCCGCGACGCGCGCGAAGCTGTGGCGGCTGGGGTCGGCCTCGAAGCTCGCCTCGCTCGGGTGCAAGCCGGACAACATGACTGACGACATCCACGTCACTGCGAACGGCGCGAGCCTCGATGCCTGCACGTCCTCGGGCGCGAACGACGCGGTGGGCCAGCTGTACCGCGAGCTCGGCGGGTTCTTCATGGCAGCCAGTCGCGCGCTGCAGGCGGCGCCGCCTGACGTGCCGCTTCCGGGCGCGATGGTGCTCGACTTCGTACGTGAGGGTCGCGTCTCGCGCGGCGCGAGCCTGCCCGCGCCCTGGCGTCGTTCACGGAGCTCCTACGGGCGTTTGCCCGGGACGCGGTACGAGTTCTTCACCACGTACGAGCACACGGCGTAGTCCGGCATGGGAACCGACTCTTTCGGCCACTCGCTCCCGTTCGCGGTCATCCTGGTCGGGCCCCGCTTGGAGAAGTGCTTCGCGAACCACTGCAGGCACGTCGCCTTCAGCTCGTCGCGGCTGAGGGCGTCGAAGTCGTAGGTCGTCGAGTCGATCTTGCCCTTCACCACGTAGCGATCGGGCGGCGGCGGGGTGATCGTCACCATCAACGGCGTCATCCGGTCGGAGGCGACGGGGAGCTCGTAGCGCTCGCTGAACTTGAACGCGGCGTTGCTCACCACGACCACGTGCGTGCCCGGCGCGAGCGGGAGCTCCAGCGGCGTCTGGCCCACCTTCGCGCCATCGACGGTGACCGAAGACGGCTCGCTGGCGATGACCGAGAGTGTTCCGGGCGAAGGAGCGGCGGGCTTCGCTACGACGGCTGGGCGCGGGCGCGTGGGCGTGGGCGTGCCGATCGCCGGCGCGGGAGCGGGCGCGACGATCGCCGGCGCGGCGGGTGGTGGCGTGACGATCGCGGGCGCGGTGGGCGCGGGCGACACGATCGCCGGCGCGTCGACGACGGGCGCCGCAGGAGGAGGGGAAGCGACTGCCACAGGGATCGAGACGGCCGGCTGCGGCGCGCTCGGGGTCGTCGCGGGCTGACGGCCCCACCAGGCGAACGCCGCGAGCGCGATGCCGGCCAGGCCCACCGCGAAGCCGACCGGAAACCGTTGACCGGGCGCGCCAGGCGCGGGCACGGTCGGAGGTTCAGGCGACACCGCTTGGGCCCGCGGCGTTGGCCCCTCACCCCGACCCTCTTTCCCCTCGAGGCGCGAGTTCGCCGTTCCCCGCTTCGCAGGGAGAGGGAGAGAAGAGGGGCGCGTGTCGGCAGGCGCCGGCGTGGCCCGCTGGAAGGTCTGGTCGAGGGCGGCCGCTTCGACCACGTCTCCCGTCTTCGAGAACTCGACCGGCGTCCTCGCGGCGATCGGCGCCAGGAGCTCGTCGAGCGCACGGAGCGCCACCGAAGCGTCGGCGAAGCGGTCCGAGACCGTGCGTGTCACGCAGCGCGCGAACCACGCATCGAAGCCGGGCGGCAGCCGCTCAGGCGCGCCCAGCCAGGCCGCGCGGGCCGAGGCAGCCTCCAGCGGCTCCACCAGGATCTCCGTGAGCACCGCCGAGATGCTGGCGTCATCGAGACGCGCGGTGCGCCAGTACGAGCGCCCCACCAGCAGGTGAAAGGCGATCAACCCCAGCGCCCACACGTCGGTCGCAGGCAGCACCGCGTCTCCGGGCCGCGACTGCTCGGGCGCCATCCAGAACGGAGAACCGACGGCCGTGGTCACCACGCCCATGCCCCCCGACGGCACGGCGAGCGCGATGCCGAAGTCGAGCACCTTGACCACCGAGGCCTGGCCCAGCCTGCGGGTGCGCGCGAGGTACAGGTTCTCGGGCTTGAGGTCGCGGTGCACGATGCCCTGCGCGTGCGCGGCGCCGAGCGCGTGGCTCACCTGCAGAAAGACCTCGCGCACCTCGCCGACGGGCAGCCCGCCGCGACGGGTGGTGAGCGCGCCCAGGTCTTCCCCCTCGAGCAGCTCCATCGCCAGCCAGGGCGCGCCGCTCTCGTCGTCCAGGCCCGCGGCCACCACCTCGACCACGTGCTCGCTGTCGATGCGCCCGCCGATGCGCGCCTCTTCGACGAAGCGGCGCCGGCTCTTCGCGTCGGGCAGCAGGCTGGGGAGCATCACCTTGAGCGCGCGCAGCTTGTCGGTCGAGAGCTGCCGGGCCACGTACACCGCCCCCATGCCGCCCTGCGAGAGGCGCCGCTCGACCTGGAAATCTTTCGCGAAGACCTGCCCCGGCTCGAGATTCAAGGCCGGGAGGGTACCTGATTGTGACGCTCAGGCCAGCGCGCGCGAGGCGCGTCAGATGATCAGCGGTGAGGCCCTCACTTGTTTCGCAGCACGTCGTCGACGCGCTGCAGGAGCCGCTCGGGGCTGAAGGGCTTGGCGAGGAAGGCCGCCCCCGGGTCGACCAGCTCGGTGGTGGAGAATGCATCGTCCGTGTAGCCGCTCATGAAGAGCACCTTCACGCCGGTGCGCTGGCGCCCGATGCGCCCGGCCAGCTCGCGCCCATTCATCTCTGGCAGCACCACGTCGGTGAGGAGCAGGTCGATGCCCCCGGGGTGCCGCGTGGCCAGCGACAACGCCGCGTCGGGCGTGCTCGCCTCGAGCACCCGGAACCCGGCGGTGTTCAGGATGCGCGCGGTCGCCGCCCGCACCAGCGGCTCGTCTTCCACCAACAGCACCGTGGCTGAACCCACCGCGACCCGCCGCACCCCCAGCGGCACGGGCTGCGCCGGCGCGACGCCCACGACGTGGGGAAGGTAGAGCTCGAACGTGGTGCCCCGGCCCAGCTCGCTGTGCAGCACCACCTCGCCGCCGCTCTGCTTCACGATCCCGAAGACGGTGGCCGCGCCCAGGCCCGTGCCCTGGCCGCGTGGCTTGGTGGTGAAGAACGGCTCGAACACGCGGCTCTTCGTCTCCTCGTTCATGCCCACGCCGTCGTCCGAGACGCTCAACCGCACGTACCTGCCGGCAGGGAGCGATACGGCCGCGCGCGCGTCGGGCAGCAGCACGTTCGCCACGGCGATGGTGAGGTGGCCGCCCTTCGGCATCGCGTCGCGCGCGTTGATGGACAGGTTGAGCAACACCTGCTCGATCTGCGTGACGTCGGCGAGCACGCAGCAATCGCCCTCGGTCGTCACGCGCAGCTCGACCTGCTCGCCGATGAGGCGCCTGAGCATCTCCGACAGGCCGTTGATCACCTGGCCGACGTCGAGCACCACCGGCTGCAGCACCTGCTTGCGGCTGAAGGCGAGCAACTGGCGGATCAACGCCGCCGCGCGCTCACCCGCGAGCACGATCTGCTTCACGTCCTGCTGGCCCGCGGCGTCGGCAGGCATGGCCAGGCTCAGCAGCCCGGCGTAGCCGAGCATCGCCGAGAGCATGTTGTTGAAGTCGTGGGCGATGCCGCCGGCGAGGCGGCCGATGGCCTCGAGCTTCTGTGACTGGCGCAGCTGCTCTTCACTGCGGCGCAGCGCCTCTTCCGCGCGCTTGCGATCGGTGATCTCCCGCTGCAGCTCGTCGTTGGTGCGCTGGAGCTGGGCCGTGCGCTCGGCCACGCGGTGCTCGAGGGCCTCGTGCGCGACCCGCAGGTCGTCTTCGGCCTGCTTGCGCGCGGTGATGTCGATGGAGATGCCCAGCAGGTATTCGGCCACGCCCCGCGCGTCGAGCACGGGCACCTTGCGGGTGCTCAACCAGCGGCGTCCGCTGCGGGTGTCGATCGGCTCCTCGGGGATGTCGTGGACCTCGCGGCCCGCCAGCGTCTGCCGATCTCGCGCGGTGAAGGCCTCGGCCTGCTCACGAGGGAAGAGGTCGAAGTCGTTCTTGCCCAGCAGCTCGGCGCGGGAGACGCCCAGCAGTTCCTCGCCGGCGCGGTTGAAGCGCTCGAAGCGCAGCTCCTTCGCGTCCTTCACGAAGATCATCGCCGCGACGTGCTCCACGATGCTGTCGAGGAACGCGTGCGCCCGGGTCAGCTCGAGCTCGGCGCGGCGCAGGGCGCTCACGTCGCTGAAGACCGCCACCGCGCCGATCAGCCCGCCTTCCCTGTTTCGCCAGGGCGCGCCCGTCACGGTGAGGTGGAGTCCTTCCTGCTCGTCTGGTCGCTTCATGAACACGCGGAAGGCCGTCGTCTCTTCGCCCGCGAGCCCGCGCGCCAGCGGCATCTGGGTGGGATCCTGCTTCGTCACCTCGTCGGGCCTGAAGAAGGTGACGGGCGGGGTGCCCTCGAGGTGAAGCGGCCCCAACAGGCGAACGGCCGCCGGGTTGAGGTAGACGAAGCGGTGTTGCACGTTCACCACCGCGACGCCGTCTGCCAGGCAATCGAGCACGCTGAGCAGCGCTACCGCGTCCATGGTTGGCTCCGGGGGCGGGGGAAACCAGTTCGCGAACGACTCGCCCCAGCATGCCGCCTGGAACTGCCGGCGCCAAGGGAGGGGCCCGCTCGGGCAGGTGACCCGGGCCGAGCTGGGCACGCGCAACTACCTGCGCTCGGTGAAGGGGCGCACGGACGCCGGGGTGAAAGAGCTGTGGGTCACCGGCCGGCTGGGCACGGTGCTGCACTCCGTCGTGCCCTGATCAGTCGCCGAAGCAGATGCCGATGTCGCGGCCCGTGAGCAGCGTGTCGCTGTCGAGCGGCACCGACTTCATGCGCCCCGCCACCTCTTCCAGGGGCACGTACTGCACGTTGGGGAACGCCAGCGAGACCATCACGTTGGTGAAGCCCTCGTCGAGCGCGCGCACCGCCGCCGCGCCGAAGCGCATCGCCGCCAGCCGGTCGAACGAGGTGGGCGAGCCGCCGCGCACCAGGTGACCGAGCACCACGGTGCGGGTTTCCTTGCCGGTGCGCTCGGCGAGCACGCGCGCCACCTTCTCGCCGATGCCGCCGAGGCGCTCGGCCTGGCCGACCTGGGCCTTCTCCATCACCGAGCGCTGCCCGTGGATGACGTTGGCGCCCTCGGCCACCACGATGAGCGAGTACACCCGGCCCACCCCGTCGCGCATGCGGATCTTCTCGACCACCTTGTCGAGGTCGAAGGGGATCTCGGGGATGAGGATGGCGTGCGCCCCGCCCGAGATGCCCGCGTGCAGGGCGATCCACCCCGCGTAGCGGCCCATCATCTCGACCACGAAGACGCGCTGGTGGCTCTCGGCCGTGGTGTGCAGGCGATCGAGGCACTCGGTGGCGAACGAGACCGCGGTGTCGAAGCCGAAGGTGGTGAACGTCTTGTCGAGGTCGTTGTCGATGGTCTTCGGCACCCCGACCACCTTGAGGCCCTTCTCGGCCAGCGCGTGCGCGATGGTGAGCGAGCCGTCGCCGCCGATCGAGATGAGCGCGTCGATCTGCTTCTTGGCGAAGAACTCCAGGATCTCGTTGCTGCGATCCACCTCGCGGATCGACCCGTCGGGCATCTTGAGCGGGTACTTCAGCGGGTTGCCCTTGTTGGTGGTGCCCAGGATGGTGCCGCCGAGGTGGGCGATGCCGCGCACGCGATCGCGGGTCAGCTGAAACAGCCCGCCGTCCTGGAAGCGCTCGGGGAAGAAGATGCCGTTGAAGCCTTCACGAATGCCGTAGCACTCCCAGCCCCGGTTCACGGCCGCCAGCGTCGCGGCGCGGATGACGGCGTTGAGGCCGGGGGCGTCGCCGCCTCCGGTGCTGATGGCGATGCGCTTGATGTTGGTCGCGGTGCTCATTCCCCAAGGGTGTACGTCCCAAACGGCGCGAAGGCACGTTTCCTTCGCCGCGCAGCCTCTGCGCGGTGCGTCGTGGCGCCGCGCTCGATTTCAATGGTTTCGACGGGCTCCGGGTTTGCAGCGCTGACGCGCGGAGGTTCGTCATGCGGGTGCTCGTGGCGTATGGAAGCAAGCGGGGCGGTACCGAAGGGCTGGCGCGGGCGGTGGGGGAGGGCCTGGTGGACGCGGGCCATTCAGTCGACGTGCTGTCGGCCGAGAAGGTCGACTCGCTCGAGCGCTACGACGGCGTGGTCGTCGGTGGCGCGCTCTACGCGTGGTTCTGGCAGCGCGACGCGCGGCGCTTCGTGAAGAGGCACCTCGAGGCGTTGCAGCAGCTGCCGGTGTGGTTCTTCTCCAGCGGCCCGCTCGACGACTCGGCGAAGCAGCGCGAGCTGCCCCCACCGGGCTCGGTGGCGCGGCTGGCGCGGCTCGTCGGTGCGCAGCAGCACAAGACCTTCGGAGGGCGCATGTTGCCCGGGGTGCAGCCCATCGCGCTCGCGCGCGGCGACTTCCGCGATCTCCCGGCGACGCGGGCGTGGGGCCAGGGCGTGGGCGAGCAGCTCCACGCGATGCCGGCGCGGGAGCGGGTGCCGGTGCCGCGGGCGATGCCGCTGGTGCACCGCCTGGTGTTCTGGCTGTGCCTCTTCACCGGCATCACCGCGATCGCCGGCGGCGCCGCGTTGATCAGCGGCGTCAACGGCGTCGACGGTCCGCCGCTGGCCATGCTCGAGCACTCGCCCTTCGAGACCTTCCTGGTGCCCGGGCTGCTGCTCCTGGTCGTGGTGGGCATGGGGAACCTGGCGGCGGCCACGCTCGAGGCGCGGCGCATCGCGCACAGCGAGCTCGCGGTGTCGGTGGCCGGCGCGGCGGTGACGGTGTGGATCGTGACCCAGCTGGTGATGATCCGCACCTTCAGCTGGCTGCAGGTCCTCTACTTCGGGGTGGGGGTGGTCACCTTCGGCGCGGCGCTGTGGCTGTGGCGGGTGCGGCACCGCCTCGCTCCGCACCGCATCGCCAGTCCGCTCGCGCCTCGGTGACAAGTTGTCAGGCTGGCCGCGCGGCAGGCCCGTCAATTCGCGGGCCTCGCGCGGCACGCTGCGTGAAGAGGTGGCCCGCGGGAGTGCCTTGAAGGAGTCACCGTGCTGAACACAGGACTGGTCGTCGTCGTCACCGAAGAACCGCTCGTGCGCAAGGTGCTCACCGACACGCTCGAAGCCGAGGGCTGGGTGGTGTTGGCGCTCGACGATGGCGCCGAGCTGCTCGACTTCGTGGAATTCGTCAGCGCGCACCCCGGGCGGAGGATCGCGCCTCGACTCGTGGTCGCCGACGCGGCGGTGCCCGGCCCGAGCGTGTTCGAGACGGCGGACTGGGCGCGACGCCACGGGGTCGAGGTGCCCTTCGTGCTCTTCACCGGTGCGGCCGACCAGAAGACGAAGGACCTGGCACGCGCGCTCGGCGCGGTGGAGGTGGTGCACGACGCGCTGGCCGCGTAGCCAGGTCTCCCTTTCCCCGAGCGGGAGAGGGTCGATGAGAGGGCAACCTGTAGTACGTCTCCGGCCCGTGCAGCTTCTGATCATCCTCGGCGTGGCCCTCGCGCTCTTCCTCTGGTTCCAGCGGAGCACCGAGCTCTTCTCGCTCTCGTGGCGCAACGGCGAGCTGCGCCTGGTGCGCGGCCGCATTCCCCCGATGCTGCGCGGCGACCTCGCGCAGGCCCTCACCCAGATGAAGGTCGAGCGCTGCACGGTGACGGCCCGGCGGGAAGCGCAGGGGGCGCGCCTGTCTGCGAGCGGCATCGACGACTTCGCTGCGCAGCGGCTGCGCAACATCTTCCAGCTCTACCCGGTGGCGCAGCTGCGCGCCGCGCCGGCGCCCGCGCACGGGCGGCTGCTGCGGTGGTTCGGGCTCGCCTCGCTGGTCTGGTTCTTCGGCCGGCGCGACGACTGAGTGACTACCTGCGAATGCCCAGCAGCATCCCGTCGGGCGTGGGAATGCAGACGGTCTCGAAGTGCTGCTTCGCTTCTTCGTGGAAGCGGCGCATCGCGGCGGCGCGCGGCGTGTCTTCGAGGAGCTGGCTGAAGAGGAACACGTTGTCACCGATGAGCAGCCCGCCCGGGCGCAGGTGCTTCGCGGCCCAGCGCCCGTAGAGGTCGTAGCTCTCCTTGTCGGCGTCGATGAAGATCCCGCAGAACGGGCCCTTCGCCTCGAGCGTGGGCAACACGTCGACGCCGCGGCCCACGTGCACGGTGACGCGCCTGCTCTCGTCCGCGGTGGCGATGACCTGCCGCGCGACCTCGGCGTGGCGGGGATCGAACTCGATGGTGTGCACTTCGCCGTCGGGGGGCAACGCGCGCGCGAGCCTCAAGGCCGAGTAGCCCGCGAGCGTGCCCACCTCGACCACCTTGCGCGCGCCGGCCAGCTTGAGCAGCAGCTCGGTGAGCCGCGCCTCGCTGGGCCCCAGCTGAATCGCCGGCAGGTCGTGCTTGCCGGGCGCGTCGAACGCCTGCTGCAGCGCGGCGTCGTGCGGCGCGTGGACCTGCGTGGTCCAGTCGAGGAGCGCCCTGGTGAAGTAGACGAGCCCTGCGCGTGAGTCGTTGTCGGCCATGGGGCTCTCATAACCGAAACCCTTTTCTCCAACCGCTGTCTCACCGGCATGGCTGGTGGAATGGACCTCGGAACGAGCAGCAAGGGCGGGAAGAAGCCGCTCGACGCGATGATCAACCTGGTGCCCTTCATCGACCTGATGGCGGTCACCATCGTCTTCCTGATCATGACGGCGGTGTGGACGCAGCTGGGGCGGCTGCAGGTCTCGCAGTCGGGCCAGTCGCCCTCGCCCGAGGACACCACGCCGCCGGGCCTGCCCATCACGCTGCTGATCAGCGAGAAGGAGCTGCGCCTCACCGTGGGCGGCTCGACGCTCGACCCGTTCCCCATCTCGCGCGACGACAAGGGCCGCATCGAGACGGTGAAGCTGGTGGCGAAGCTCAAGGAGCTCAAGTCGCAGCAGCCTGACCAGGCCGCCATCACGCTCTCGACCGAGGACAGCGTGAAGTACGAAGACCTGGTGAGGCTGATCGACACCGTGGTGAAGGACGGGGCCGAGCCGCTGTTTCCCTCGGTGTCCGTCTCACCCGCCAGTTGAAGGCAGGGGCAGCACCACGCTGAAGGCCGCCCCGCCCAGCGGTGAGCGCGCGTATTCGACGCGGCCGCCGTGCGCGAGCGCACATTCCCTCACGGACACCAGGCCCAGGCCCGTGCCGTGGGGCTTGCTCGAGGCGAAGGGCTTGAAGAGCGCTGCCTGCATGCCCTCGGGCAGCCCCTTGCCGTCGTCGTGCACCTCGAGCCGCGCCTCGTCCCCGGTCGCGCGCACGCGCACCTCGAGGTGCCCGCGCCCCTCGGTGGCGTCGGCGGCGTTGAGCAGCAGGTTGATCAACACCTGGTCGATCAACACCGGGAAGACGGGCAAGGTCACCGGCGCCGGAGCATCGAGCACCACCTGGCAGTGCTTGAGCGCGCTGTGCCCGCGGAGCAGGCTGGTGATGCGTTTGACCATGAAGCCCAGCTCCATGGGGACGCGCGCGGTGCTGCGGTCGCGGCCCATCTCCTTGAGGTCCTTGAAGAGGCGGGTGAGCGTGTCCATCGCCTCGCGGGCGTCCCTGAGGCTCTCGCGGTTGTCGGGGCTGAGCCCCTGCTCGTCCTGCAGCAGGTCGAGCGTCGAGCTGACCACCATCGTCACGTTGTTCGCGTCGTGTGCGATGGAGCTGACGAAGAGCCCGGCCAGCGCGTTGCGTTCCGACTTGAGCAGCGTCTCTCGCGCGCGCGAGGCGTCGTCGGCGTCGGCCTGCTGCTTGCGCAAGACCAGGTACGCCACCAGGAACAGGCCGAGCGCGGTGACCGCGACGAAGGCGATGCCCTTGAAGCGCTCGAGGCGCTCGAGCTCTTCCACCGAGCTGGCCATCGCGCGCGCCAGCCGCCCGCTCAGCACGATGTAGGCCCCTGCCACCGCTCCGTAGACCCCAGCGATGACCCCTGCGCGTGCGCTCAACCCCATCTCGCCCTCCCCACCTTTCCCGGCACGACGCCGGACTGCGCCATCGGGCTGCCGTCGCCGATGTACGGCAGCATCAGGGATTGGGTGAAGACCATGTCGGCGGGGTGATTGGTACGGAAGAGGACACGATCACTCCAAATAACTGTCTGCCGATGCATCCGCAGGCCCGACGTTGGCACGAAGGACCTCACCTCACGAGCCTCGCGCGACTGACTTCCGTCAGGGTTCGACGGCGAGCAGCTCGACCTCGAAGATGAGCCAGGAGCCCGGGGGAATCGAACCCTTCACCCGGTCTCCGTAGGCGAGTCGCGGCGGAATGATCAGCCTTCGCTTGCCGCCGACCCTCTGGCCGAGCAGGCCCTGGTCCCACCCCTTGATCACCCGCCGCGCCCCGAGGCGGAAGCGCAGCGGGTCCTTCCCCAGCGAAGAATCGAACGTCTGCCCGCTGGTGAGCGTGCCCGTGTAGTGCACCACCACGTTCATCCCCGCGATCGCCGTCTCGCCGGTTCCCCGGGTGAGGTCCTGCACCTGGAGCTCGTCGGGGTACTGCTCGATGACGTCTTCGTCAGGCTCCGGCGCGGTCTTGCACGCGGCGCAGAGCAGCACGGCGAGCCCCAGCCAGCGCATCAGCTCTCCCCCCGCAGCGCGCGCCACGCCCGCCCGAAGAAGAACTGAAAGGGCACGTGAATGCGGTCGGCCCACGAGCTCTCGTCGTGCAGCCCCTCGGGGAAGCTGAACTGCAGCAGGTCGACGCCCAGCTTGAAGCCGCGGCTGATCAGCAGGTCTCTCATCGCGTTGGTCGCGTCGTAGTTGTCCCGCGGCCACCCGCTGTCCAGGTACACCAGCAGCCGGCGCCGCGGCTCGGTGGCGATGCGCTCGAAGAGATCATCCATCCGGCCGAAGGTGCTCGAGAGGCAGGCCACCCGGCCGAAGACCTCGGGGTGTTCCCACGCCACGTGCAGCGCCGCCACGCCCCCCAGGGAAGAGCCCATCACCACCGAGTCTTCAGGGGCGATGCGGGTGCGCAGGTGGTGATCGACCAGCGGCTTGAGCTTGTGCACCAGGAAGCGCCCGTACGCGCCGTAGCCCGGCTTCGTGTAGTCGCGCATGCGATCGGCCGGCGAGACGCCCACCACGATCGCCTTGCGCAGCGCGTTCATCTGGTCGAGGCGATCCATCGTCTCGTCCACGTGCCACTCGTTTCCCCGGAAGGCCTCCTCGGGGAAGAAGAGGTTCTGCCCGTCCTGCATGTAGAGCACCGGGAAGCGGTGGAGCGTGTTCTCGTCGTACCCGGGCGGGTGGTAGATGCGCACCGCGCGCGTCTGGCCCTCGAAGTCGACGCGCAACACGTCGGACACCTTGCCCCGCTCTTCGGTGAAGAAGTACGGCCACAGCCCCCGGTTCTTCTCGTACGCCGTGAGCACGTAGTTCGGCCCGCGGGCCCAACGGGTCGCGCCGCCCTCCTCGATGAGGCAGGGCTTGAGCTCGAGGGTGTGCGCGGTGACGTCGACGTCGAACCACGCCTGCGTCGCGCTGATCTCGCGCGGGGCGACGTCGCGCTCCCAGTCGGTGGCCGTGCGAAGCACGAGGCGTTGCCCTTTCGAGAGCGGGTACGTCACGCAAAGCTGCATCGACCCCCCTTTACTAACGGCATGTCGTGCTGTGTGCGCGACTGTCTCCCGCAGGTGTCAGCCGGGCTGGCGTTCCCCCACCCATTTCGTGTCATAAGGCAGGTTCCCGAGAGCGCGCCGGCCTCTCCCGACAGAATTTTCCCAACGCAGGAGTCTGAACCGATGATGACCAAGTCGAAGCTGATGGTGCTGGGCGTGTTCCTCGTCGCCGTGCAGGGCTGCCAGGACTGCGGTACCCGCGTGTTGCCGAACAACAAGGGCGAGGCGCGCATCATCTACACCGTCGACGGTGCCCAGCTCTCGGGCGACGACGGCATCTACGACTTCGGCACCGTCTCGATGGGCAAGACGGTCACCAAGCCGCTCGTGGTCCAGAACAGCGGCCTGGGCGCGCTCGTCATTCGCACCTTCACCAAGACCAGCGGCGACGCGGCGAAGGCGGGCACCGACCTCGACGAGCCGAACCCGGTCTTCACCATCGCCTTCACCGGTGAGACCACCGTGGCCGTCGGCGACTCGGTGGAGTTCCCCATCGACTTCTCGCCGCCCGTGGTCGAAGGCGTGGCGCAGGTCGTTCACGAGACGGTGCTGTCGATGACGTCGGCGAACACCGCCGTGGGCAAGGAGAACGCCAGCATCACCCTCAAGGGCGTCGCGGTGTCCGGCGAGTGCGATCTCCCGGCGGTGATCGACTTCGGCGCCGTCGCGCGCGGTGACACCTTCAACGTCGAGTACGTGTTCGTCAACCAGCGCCCCATCGAGACGCACGCCTACCTCGGCGCCGTGGAATCGGCCCAGGGCGACGGCATCTTCGTGGTGTCCGCTGACTCGCCGCGCGGCGAGTTCCTCATCGGCGGCCAGCGCAGCAAGACGGCCACCATCGCCTTCAAGCCCACCGAGGCGCGCGAGTACGCCGCCACCATTCGCATGCGCCGCGCCGACGGCTGCCCCGAGAAGCCCGTGCGCCTGATCGGCACCGGCGTCGCCGCCGTGCTCTCGTGGACGCCCGCCCTCGTCGACTTCGGCTACGCGCCCCCGGGCACCACGGTCCCGGGCGAGGTCACCTTCAGCAACCTCGCGCTCACGCCGGTGACCCTCACCGCCCTCGCCACCCGCGAAGGCACGAACCCCAGCGCCGTCTACAAGGTGACTGAGGCCCAGTCGGCCACCGAGCTCACCACCCTCACCGTGCCCGGCGGCATGCGCGACACCCTCGGCGTGATCAGCCCCGGCACCGCGAAGGTGAAGCTCAGCTTCAAGCCCATCGTGCTCGGGCCGCGCGCCGGCCAGATGGTCGCCACCACCGCGCTCCCCAGCCAGCCCATGCTCAGCGTCAACCTCCGCGGCGTCGGCGGTGGCCCTGACATCGAAGCGCGCCCCGCGCCCGTCATGCCGTTCGGCCGCATCGCCTACTTCCCCGCGGCCAGCCCCGCCACCTTCGCCAGCAAGAAGCTCGTGGTGCAGAACATGGGCACGCGGCCCACGCTCGCCGACTCGCGCGCGAACCTGAAGCTCGGTCAGTCCGACGGCGCCGGCGGCTTCACCCGCCCGTACTGGGAAGTGACGCCCAAGCCCGGCTCGTCGATGGACGAGATCTGCCTGGGCATGTTCGACACCGTCACCAACGCCTGCTCGAACGATCTCCCCGCCACCGGCGCGGGCCGCTACGACCCGGCCGTCGGCCTCGAGGCGGGCGCGGGCACCAGCATCCTGGAAATCCCCGTGCGCATCACGCCCAACGGCTTCGGCATGCGCGAGTTCGAGGTGAAGCTGTTCTCGAACGACCCCGACGAGCCCATCACCATCATCACCGTCACCGCGAACTCGGTGATGCTGCCGCCGTGCGACGTGGAGATCACCCCCATCGCCCTCTCCTTCGGCATCGTCTCGCCGCCGGCCATTCGCGATCTCGCGTTCACCGTGCGCAACCGTCTCACCGGGCCCAACGATCTCTGCCTCATGTCGAACCTGCAGCTCATGCCCGAGGTGGGCACGCCCACCGGCATGCCGGCGGTGTTCTCGCTGCCCGGCGGCGTGGTCAACGAGCTCGAGCTGATGCCGAACGAGACGAAGCAGGTGATGGTGCGCGCCTGGCCGCAGGGCATGCTGCCGCCCACGCCCGCGCAGGTGTCGGGCCGGGTGTCGTTCAACCTCGCCGACCCCGTCGCGCCGCAGCGCGAGGTCGCGCTCACGGCCACCATCGCCAACAGCTGCCTCACCATCTCGCCCAGCACGCTGGACTTCGGCGTGGTGAAGAAGGACTGCAACTCGCCCAACCGGAACTTCCAGATCTACAACTCGTGCTCGACCGACGTGGTGATCAACTCGTCGCAGATGGGCTCGGCGGCCGGTGAAGGCCCCGGCGGCCCCAACTGCCCCGGCACCGCCCCCTGCCCGGAGTTCTTCGTGGTCACCGGCATCTCGGGCGGCACGCGCGTGACCCCGGGCAGCTCGACCCCGGTCACGTTCTCGCTCAAGTACCGGCCCATCAACTACGGGCCTGACACCGGCGCCTTCGTCATCAGCGTCACGCAGGCCGGGCAGCCGCTCGACTACGTGGTGGCGCTGCAGGGCCGCGGCGACACGTTGGGCCTCAACACCGACACCTTCCGCCAGGACACCAAGCCCAAGGCCGACATCCTGCTGGCCATCGACAAGTCGGGCTCGATGTCCGACAAGCAGGTGGCGCTCGCGCAGAACATGAACTCGTTCCTGCAGTACGCGACGAGCAACCAGGTCGACTTCCAGCTCGCGGTGACCAACACCGAGCTCAACGAGGCCGATCGCGGCACCTTCAACACCTCGGCGGCCGGCAACAAGATCCTCCGGCCCACCACGCCCAACCTCGCCTCGGAGTTCACCAGCATCGTGGTGGTGCCGCTGGCGGGCGGTACGGAGTCGTGCATGGAACCGGCGACGCGCGCGCTGACGGCGCCCTACATCACCGACCCGGCGCGCAACGCGGGCTTCCTCCGCCAGGAAGCGGTGCTGGCCATCGTCTGCGTCACCGACGCGCGCGACCAGGCCCCGCAGGCGCCGGCGTTCTATTTGAACCAGCTCATCAACATCAAAGGTGCGCAGCGCTCGGGCCAGTTCACCTACAACGTGGTCGGTCCGTTCCTGCCCAGCTCGCCCTCGGGCTGCATCTACGACGACGCGAACGACGGCCGTCACGAGTTCATGGTCTCGCAGACCAACGGCGTGAAGGAAGAGATCTGCACCCCGAACTGGGCCGTCGCGCTCGAGAACATCGGCAAGAACGCGTTCGGGTACCGCACCAACTTCTTCCTCACCTCGCGGCCCGACCTCGCGGCGCCCACCGGCATCCAGGTGTCGATCGACGGCATGCCCATTCCCGCCATCGACCCCGACCCGAACCTGATGTCGCGCATCTGGGAATACGACGCGACCAACAACTCGATCAACTTCGAGCCGCTCTACGTGCCTGAGCCGGGCAAGACGCTGACCGTCACGTACCAGACGGCCTGCATCCCGTAGTCAGCGCTTCGTCGAGCTGCTCCGCCAGGCTCGAGCGAGCCTGGGTCGCACAGCCACCTCGGACCGGGTGCGGAAAAGCCCTGAGGGAACGCAGGGGCTGGATCTGTTCCGTGCTCATCGCGCGCTGGCCTCTCGACCTCGGGGCGAGGACGCGAAGGTGAGGCCAGGCGGGCGCCCTTTTCCGAGCGCGTAATGGACCATTACCGCGTGGTAATGGTCCATTACGTGGCCGGGAGAGAGCCCACCTCCTCGCGTGTGCAGCGGCGTTGAGCGCCCTCAGGCTGGATCCGTTTCATCGTACGCGCCGGAGATCACCCCGACGGCGGATGAAATGCGGTTCGAGGTGCGCGATGCGCTTGACGGCGGCCTCGAGGGGCGCGCTCGTCGCGTGCTGACCACGCGATCTCGGGCGAGGACCCGCATGTGAGGTCGGGGCGCGGGCACTCTCCAGAAAGGCCCCTGGAGCAGACGGGCCGGCCGACCTTGAAACAGCGGACCGGGAACACGTCACATGCGCGTCCTCGCCCGAGGTGAGAGGCCTGTGCGTGACGGGCACGGAAGGAGACCCGCCTTCACCGCCCACCTCGAGGCAGCCTTCGATCAGCGCGTGGTGCGTGGCAAACATGCAGCACCCCCGTTGAGATGAGGTTCGCCTCCTCAGAAGATCGCGAAGCCCGCCGAGAGCCCGATGGAGAACCCACCGGGCTGCGAGAGCGCCAGCACCGCGCCCAGCCCGCCGTCACCGTTGCCGACCTGGTAGCGGAAGTTGTCGTCGGTGAAGCGGAAGCCCCAGCCCACGCGGAAGAGCAGCCACGTGAACGAGTTGAGCGTCTGCCGCCAGCCCGCCGCCACGTGGAGCACCGGGGTGACCAGCCGCTCGGCGCGCTCGAGCACCACGCCGTTCACCTTCGACTCGGTCACGCCGCCGAAGTTGAGCGAGAGCGCGCCCTCGACGAACAGCCCCGCCACGTCGAGCCCGAACGGGTACGCGCGCACATGCGGGCTCACCCGCACGCCCCACGCGCCCGTGCCGCCCGACAGTCCCGCCGACAGGTAGCCGGTGAGCAGCCGGAAGTCGGCCTCGGCCCCGATGATGCCGCCCGGGTTGTTGAAGCCGCCCGTCACCCCGAGGTCGAGCAGCCGGTACGGGCGGTCAGGGTCGAACAGCGAGAAGGGCGCCGCGGGAGCGCTCACCACCGGCGTCGGTGCGGGCGGCGGCGAGACGAGCGGAGGAGGAGGCGGAGGCGGTGCCTCTTCGGCCGCGACGAGCGGCTGGGCCAGCGAGGGCAACGCGACGAGGGCGGAGAGGAGCAGGAGAGTTCGCATGCCCCCTTGGTCGTGCGAGCCGGGTTTTGTGGGTAACCCGGCTGGGGCGAGGGCGCCCGGCGGGGGTCCCCTTCCGAGGCCGTACACCGGGATGACGGGGCCGTACACCCGGTGTACAGACTTGAGAGAGCGGCCCGGACCCAGCCGGGTTTGCCTGCGAGCTTCGGGGAGGTTGGGGGCGGCCCTCTCCGCGGCGCGTCAGCCATGTCGCCTCGCGAGGCAGCACGGTTGCTCACGCCGGAAGAGCGCGTCCCGTGAGGATCCTCGCTCGAGAGCGAGGGGCAAGCGCGCCACGAGCACAGCGCAAACCCTGACTCGGCGCGGCCCTTCCGGCTTCTTCCCGCACCGCGGACGTTCACCATTTGCCCCAGCGATCCCGCCCGAACGGATCTCCCGCGATGGCCTCGGTGTGCAGCGCGCAGACCCAGCGGCCGTTCTTCCTCACCCAGGTCGAGGCGTCCAACGCGTCGAGCGAGACCTTCTTGCCTTCGACGGTGAGGTCTTCGTGCACGCCGTCCGCCACACCCGTCAGCAGTGACCCAGCGCGTGACACACGTCAGGGGCTCGAATCGGGTAGTGCCGTGAGAGAATGGCGCCAGCGTGCCGGGCCCCCTCACTTCGTCTTCGTCAGCCAGCGTCTCGCTCGAGACCGCCACCTTGCTCGGGCGCTTGCGCGGCACGAAGGGCCTGTGGATCTTCGTGGTGCTGGTGCTGATCGCCCCCCTCTCCACCTTCATGCAGTGGCGCGTGGTGCGCGCCGAGATGAACGCCCCCGACATCGGCCTCGACGTGCAGCGCAGCGCCCAGCGCATCGCGCTCGTCGCGGCCCACGACACGCAGCGCTGGCCCGGTGTGCAGCCCGGCGACGCCATCGAGACGCTCAACGGCGAGCCGGTCGACACCCAGAACTTCTGGACCCACCGCGTCCACGCGCCCCCCGGCCTGGTGCGCGCCACCTTCCGCCGAGACGGCGTGAGCTTCGAGGCCAGCGCGCCCACCCTGCCCCCCAGCGCCGGGCTCGGCTTCGCCTACGTCACCCGGCTGATGACCGGCGCGCTCTTGCTGCTGATCGCCATCGCCGCCTTCCTCCTGCGGCCCGGCGGCGCGGTCAACTGGCTCTTCCTGCTCTTCATCTTCGGGGTCGGCCACCTGACGATGATGACGGCGGGCTTCATCGAGCACAGCTACGCGCTGTACCTCATCATCTACTCGCTGCTGGCGCTGACGCCGGGGGTGGGGCTGCTGCTCTTTACCTACTTTCCCCGGACGCTGGCGGTCGCGCAGACCACCCGCATCGGCATCATCGGCCTCTCGTTGCTCTTCGCCCTGAGCCACCCGCTGCGCATCGTGGTCCTCGGCCTCGAGTCGTCGTCGCTGCCCTTCGAGATGGCCACGCGCGCCTGGGCGGCCGTCGCCTCGTTCCTGCTGGTGCTGGGGCAGGGCGTGCACGCGCGCCGCGCCCGCCTCGCCGGAGATGCGCGGCTCGCCACGCTCTACCGCACCCTGCTGCTCGCCTCGGGCCTCGGGCTCTTCGCGCCGCTGATGCTCTCGACGATCAACCGCGCCCTCAAGTTCGACGGCAGCCTCGTCATGGAAGTCTCTTCCACCACGGTGCTCATCTTCGCCGTGCTCACCGCGGTGGTGCTGGTGCGGCACAACCCGCTGGCCATCGATCGCTACGCCACGTCCGTCGTCGGGTACGTCATCACCGTGGGCGGGCTGGGCCTGGTGTTCGCATTCACCCTGCTGGCGCTGCCGCTGGTGCTCAACCGCTTCGGTCTCGCGCAGTCGTCGGAGGCGCTGGTGGTGGTGACGGCCGCGCTCTCCATCTCGGTGGGGCCCGTGTACCGCCGCCTGCGGGGCCGCATCGACCGCTTCTTCTCCGAGGAGCAGGCCAACGTGCTCCAGACCGCCGAGGTGCTCCGCGCCGTGGTGGACGCGGTGCAGCAGAAGTCGCAGAGCGAGGCGCTCTCGGCCATCGTCGACGCGGCGAAGGTGCTGGGCGGCGAGCAGGTGGCGTTCTGGCAGCTCGACGCCTCGGGCAAGCAGCTCCACCTCGCGCGCGCCGTGGGCGTGGCGTCGCCCGTGACCACCGTGCCCCGCGACGGGCCGGTGCTGGTGCTGCTGGACAAGGCGGGCGGGGTGGCCGGCCTCTCGGTGCAGCCGCTGGTGCCCCTCGCGCAGCAGGCGCTCTGGTCGCTGGGCCTCGCGCTCTCGGCGCCGGTGCGGGCGCACGGCGTGGCGGTGGGCTTCTTCGGCCTGGGCCGGCGCCCCTCGGGCTTCTCCTTCCGCCAGGAAGACCAGGTGTTCCTCGAGGCGCTCGCCTCGCAGCTCGGCCTCACCCTCGAGCGCGGCGACGTGGTCACCAACATCGGCCGCTACCGGGTGGAACGCCGCCTCGCCACCGGCGGCATGGCCGAGGTCTTCATCGCCTGGCAGCTCGGCCCCGGTGGCTTCGAGCGGAAGGTGGCGCTCAAGCGGCTGCTCCCCGAGCTGGCCGAAGATCCCCGCCACGCCGCTTCGCTGCTCGACGAGGCCCGCATCGCCGCGCGGCTCTCGCACCGCAACGTGGCCCAGGTGTTCGAGGTGGGGCTCGAGGCGGGACAACACTTCATCGCCATGGAGTTCGTCGACGGGCCGCCCCTGCGCGCCCTCATGGCGGCCAGCCGCAAGCGGAAGGAGCACGTTCCCCTCGCGCTCTGGCTGCAGCTCGCCCAGGCGCTGCTGGGCGCGCTCGAGCACGCGCACACGGTCAAAGACGCGCAAGGCAAGCCCATGGGCGTGGTGCACCGCGACGTCACCCCGGCCAACGTGCTGGTGGCGAAGACGGGTGAGGCCAAGCTGGTCGACTTCGGGCTGGTGCTGGCGAACACCCGCCTGTTCCGCACCCAGACCGGCATCGCGCGCGGCACGCTGCCGTACATGTCGCCCGAGCAGGCGGCGGGCGAGCTGGTCGACTTCCGCGCCGACCTCTACTCGGCCACCGCCACCCTCTACGAGCTGCTCACCCTGGCCCGCGCGTTCCCCGAAGGCCCGTACACGGGCCCCCGCCCGGCGAAGGCGTCGGAGACGAGGCCGGGAATTCCCGCGGCGCTCGACGCAGTGTTCGAGCTCGGCTTCGCCGCAGACAGGGACCATCGGCCCCGCTCGGCCGCCGAGCTCTCCGAGGAGTTCACCAGGGCCGCGGGCGTGGCGCCGGCGAGCGAAGCCGAGGTGGCTGCGTGGGTGCAGGCGCTGCTGGTCGACGTGGGCGAGCTCAAGCCGCGCAGCGAAGAGGCGACGCGCTCGGTGGAGGCGCCCACCGCCCCGCACCGCGGCTGAGTCAGGGCAGCCGCTCGGCCAGCCAGCGCACCACGTCCATCGACGAGACCACGCCGACGAGGTGGCCGTCATGGGTCACCACCGGCACCCGCTCGAGGCCGTGCTGCGCCATGAGCCGCGCCAGCTCCGAGACGGACGCGTCGTGCGGCACCGTCACCATGTCGGTGGTCATCGCGTCTTCCACCTCGAGGTCGTCGAACTCCCGCAGCCCTGCCAGCGCAGCGTGGAAGACCACGCCCACCAGCACGCCGTTGTCGTCGACCACCGGCGCCGAGCGCATGCCCTCGGAGTCGAGCACCGCCAGCCCCCTGGTCGCCTCGAGGTCGCACTCGAGGCACCTGGCCGTCTCGCTGATCAGCTCGCCGCAGGGTTGGTGGCCCAGGTCGCCGGCGTCCTCGCGTGGCCGGCGCGCCGGCTTCGTGGCGCGGTCCCAGGTGAAGTGCGTCGCGACGGACTCGGACTGCGTGACTGGCTGCATGAGAACCCCCCCGGGTTTCTGTTGCGAGATCGATCAACCCGCAGCGGGCCTTCGCTGTCACCTGGGCCCCGTCTGAAATTTCGGTAAATCGGGCGGGGCGTGGTTGTCGATCCGTTCCCGGTGGATCGAGCCCCGGTTATTCGCGGCGGGATCCTCTGCATCAGGGGTTGCAGTGATACCCTTCGTCGTTGGTGCGCTTCTCCACACTCCTCCTGCTGGCGCTCGTCACCGGCTGTGCTCCCCAGCCGGGCGCTCCGGTGCTGCGCGAGGTCGAGCCCGCGGTGCTCGAGAGCGGGCTGGGCGGCTTGCTGCAGCTGCGCGGCGAGGGCTTCCTGCCGGCCGGCCCCTACGACTTCGATCGCCCGTCGAGCTCGTCCTTCACCACCGTGGTGAGCGCCACGCTGGAGCAGGGCGACGCCCGCGTCGAGCTCACCGGGGTGACGTGGGTCGACCCCCAGCACGTCGATGCGCTGGTGCCTCCTGGCGTCGCGCCCGGGCTGTGGTCGGTGCGGCTGATCACCCCACGCGGCGTGGAGCTCTCGCTCGCCGACGCGTTGCGGGTCGAAGCGCCGTTCCCCGACGGCGGACTCCCTGATGGCGGCCTCCCCGACGGCGGCCTCCCTGATGGTGGGCCCGACGATGGAGGAGCGCCCGACGCGGGTCCGCAACCATGCCAGACGCTCACCTTTCACGACGGCGACGGCGACGGCTTCGGGGTGCCCGACTCGGGCGCGCTGCTGTGCGGACCGGGGCGCGTGCTGGTGACCGGTGACTGCAACGACGTCGACGCGCTCACCTCGCCCGCGGGCGTCGAGGTCTGCAACGAGCTCGACGACGACTGCGACGGCACCCTGGACGACGCCGCCTGCGGCGACGCCGGCTTCGCCCGGCTCCCCCCCCTCGCGTCGACCGGTGCCGACTTCCTCTCCACGAGCGCGTGGGGCCCGGACCAGGTGTGGATCGCCGGCGGAAGCCTGCTCTTCGTGCACGACGGCGACGCGGGCTTCAGCGACCTCAGCGCGAACTGCCCCATGGGGATGAACGCGGTCTGGGTAGACCCTTCAGGCAGGGCCTTCGTCGGTGGCGGCAACAACGGCGTGGGGCGGCTCACCACCGCCACGCGCGGGGCGGGGTGCGCGGTGAGCCAGCTCATCCCCGAGCCGGTCGCCGGCCTGGTGGGCTTCACCTCGCCCGACGGCGGCGTGCAGGTCGAGGCGGTGCTCCGCGACGGCCGGCGCGTGGTCGCGTGGGACGGCGTGGGCCCGCCGCAGGTGGTGGGGTCCCCGCTGCCCGGCGGCTTCGAGCTCTTCGACGCGCACGGCGCTTCGCCCGGCGCGCTCTACGCGGTGGGCGGCACGACCGGCACTCCGCGGCGGCCCGCCGTCTTCCGCCTCCAGGACGACGGCGGCTTCGTCTCCGAGGTCCTCCCCACCCAGAACGTGCCTGACGGCCAGCTGCACGGGGTGTGGGTCGTCTCGCCGGGTGAGGTGGTGGCGGTCGGAGATCGCGGGATGGTGCTGCGCCGCGTGGACGGCGCGTGGGAGCGGATCGCGCCGCCCAGCATGGCGAACTACACGACCGTGCGCGCCTTCAGCATCGGCCGCTTCTATCTCTCGACCGAGTTTGGCTACCTGCGCCAATGGCACGGGCGCTGGACGCTGCAGTACACCGACCAGGTGCCGGTCAGGGATCTCACGGCGTACGACGAGGAGCACTTCTGGCTCGTGGGTGACAACGGCCTCGTCATCAGGGGACCGCTCGCCCCCTGAGGAGACCGAACGAGCGTACAGTCCGCCGCGGCCCGGAGACGCAACACAGCGATGGCGACCTTCCTCGTCGTGGACGATCACGAACTCATGCGCAGCGCGGTGCGCCACCTCCTGCTCGCGCTGCGGCCCGGCTCGACCATCGAAGAGGCCGGCACCGCCGATCTGGCGCAGCAGGCCGTGGAGCGGGCCCGCGTCGACCTGGTGGTGCTCGACCTGGGCCTCGAGGGTCGCAGCGGCCTCGACCTGCTCGCAGAGCTGAACCGGAAGTGGCCTGAGCAGCGCGTGCTGGTGCTCTCCGGCTACTCCGAGGACTCGTGGGCCCGGCGCGCGCTGGCCAGCGGTGCCCGCGGTTACGTCGCGAAGTCGGCCGCGGCCGACGAGCTGCGCGGCGCCGTGAGCCACGTGCTCGAAGGAGGCCGCTACGTCTCGGCCGCGCTCGCGGAAGGCCTCGCTGCCGACCTCGGCTCAGGCGTGGTGCGGACCCCGCTCGAGCTGCTCTCGGCGCGCGAGCTCGAGGTGCTCCGGCAGGTCGCGAAGGGTGCGAGCCTGAAGGAGACCGCCGCGGTCCTTCACCTCTCCCAGAAGACGGTCGAGACCTACCGCGCCCGGATCGCGGCCAAGCTCGGGCTGTCTTCGAACGTCGCGCTCACCCGCTTCGCCCTCCGCAACGGCATCATCGATTGAGTGTCGGGTGAATCCCCCACACGGGCTTCAGGGTTTTCCCCGGCAGCGACCGGGGAGTCGGGGGGTGACTCTTGATCTGGGGGCGTGCGGATGACGTCTGAACTTCGGCTGATAGATTCCAGCTTCTTTGCCAGGCTTGGTGTCGTCGAGGCAAGCGACGCCCTGGGCGGGGTCGGCGTGGGGGTGTGCGAGCTCGACCAGGACGCGCGGGTGGAATGGATGAGCCCGTTCGCCGCGAAGCTGCTGGGCACCAGCCCCGAAGCCGCCCGGGGCCTGTTCATGTCTGACCTGGTGCACCTCGACCCCGACGCGGTGCACCTGTGGCCCAACGCCAGCGTTGCGCGGTTGATGCCGGTGCGGGTGGTGCACGCGAGCGCGCGGCTGGTCCTCGTGGTGGAAGATCACGATCACCGGGGCCTGCTCACGCAGCTCGAGCTCAACCACGCCGCCGTCGAGGCCGCCGGCAACGCCATCGTGATCACCAACCGCCACGGCATCATCGAGTACGTCAACCCGGCCTTCACCCGCATGACCGGTTACACGAGCGACGAGGCGGTGGGGCAGCACACCCGCCTGCTCAAGTCCGGCCACCAGGACACCGCCTTCTACCAGGTGCTCTGGGCCACCCTGAACAGCGGCGCGGCGTGGAACGGCACCTTCGTCAACCGCAAGAAGGACGGCTCGCTCTACACCGAAGAGGCGACCATCACGCCCATCGACGGCGCCGACGAGGTCACCCACTTCGTCGCCGTGAAGCGCGACGTCACCGTGCAGCGCCGCCTCGAAGACGTGGCCGCCCGCGGCGAGCGCCTCGAGACCATCGGTGAGCTCACCGTCTCGGTGGCGCACGATCTCGCGAACGTCCTCTCGCCCATCGTCACGGCCGTGGCCTTCCTCCAGTCGGGCGACGCGAGCCCGGCCGAGCAGACCGAGGCCATCACCGAGATCGAGGAGAGCACCAACCGCGCCACGGTGATGATGCGCCAGATGGTCGGCTTCGCCCGCGGCGCCCAGGGCGTGCGCGCCCCCATCAACACCTCGCGCCTGTTAGCCAGCTACGCGCGCGAGCTCCAGCGCAACCTGCCGCCGCAGGTGACCTTCGAGGTGGTGGTGCCCGAGGGGCTCCCCACGCTCGTGGTGGACAGCCTGCAGCTCTACCAGGTGCTCTTGAACCTCACCGTCAACGCCATCGACGCCATGCCACGGGGCGGGTCGCTCTCTCTGGTCGCGCGGCCCTGCGAGCAGGGCGTCGAGCTGGCGGTGCGCGACACGGGCTCCGGCATTCCCACCGCCGTGCTGGCCCACCTCTTCGAGCCGTTCTTCACCACCAGGCCCGCGGGCCGCGGCACCGGCCTGGGGCTCGCGACCGTCAAGCGCATCACCGAGACCCACGGAGGCTCGGTGCGGGTCGAGAGCGAGCCCGGGCAGGGCAGCACCTTCACGGTGACCCTCCCCCTCGTCGCGCCCCCAGTCAGCGCGGGGTGATTCGCAGTGCCCACGTCGCGGTTCTGGATGCGGCCGGTGGGAAGTGTACGGTCTGCCCCTGCATGATCACCCTTCGCGAAGAACGGCGCGCCCTGTTCGAGGCGGCTTTCATGAATGGCCACCGGTACCTCGACCGGTACGCGGAGGGGGGCGAGCAGGAAATCGTCTTCACCCTCCACTCGGCGCAGCCCGTGCGCACCAAGGGCGGCCAGCTCGAGGTGGGCGGCTGCCTGTTCCCCGCGAACCGGGCGCTGCCGGCAGGCGAGTTCATCGTGCAGTGCGCGTCGGGTGCCCCCGCGGGGCGGGGCGCGGGCCGCAACGCGTTCGGCCGGGTGCTGCTCGCGCCGGAGGCCGCGGTGAAGTGGGAGCGGCTGCAGGGCCAGGTGCGCGTGACCTCGCAGGCCATCGACCCCGACGCCATCACCGAGGAATGGGTGAAGACCGACGATCTCCGGGTGGAGGTCGGGTCGATCGCCTTCGCCGAGCCGGGCTTCGGCGAGCGCCTCGAGCAGCTCGCGCACGAGCACGGGGCCGACGACTTCGACGAGCTGATTCAGTTGGCGACCGCGGGCCTGGTGGACCTCGAGGTGGTGGAGTCGACGCCGGTGCTGCAGACCAGCAAGCTCGAGGGCAAGCGCTCGGTGGCGATGCAGTCGGGCCTGGGCAACGGCACGTACGCCGTCTACGGCGGCTACGCGGCCGACGGCACGCTCACGCGGCTGCTCGTGGACTTCGATCTCTTCGGCTGAGAAGTTCTCGCGCCATGAGCCGTGTCCTTCCCGCCCTCGGATTCGCGCTGCTGCTGAGCGCCTGTGAGCCGCCCATTCCGATCCTCGCGAAGCTGAGCGCTCCGGTGCTCTCGGCGCAGCGCCGCATGGGGCAGCGGCTGCTGGTGGTGCTCAGCTACGACACGAAGAAGACGCCGTGTGGCGCGGTGAACTTCCTGCGCGCCACGCTCGACGGCATCGCGATGGAAGGCTCGGCCGGGCAGCGCATCGTCAACGCGGACGGCAGCGAGACCTGCGAGTTCCCGAACTACTCCCTGGAGGTGAACAACGGCACCACGCCGCGGGAAATCGTGGTGACCGACGACGTCACCGCGGTGTCGATGACGCTCGACACGATCAACGTGGGCAACGCGAACCCGGAGTCACCCCCGGCCACCTTGCGGCCCGGGTACGTGCTGCGGTGGAACGCGGTGCCGCCGAGCGCGGGCACCAGCAGCTGGAACGTCATCTTCACGCCCGAGGGCGGCACCGCCGTCACCTGGGGCGAGGGTACGAACCTGCCCAGCTCGTTCAGCGTCACGGTGCCGGCGGTGACGTCCGCGGCGTCGGGCACGGTGGCCGCGACGTGGCTGGTGAACACGGTGGTGACGAAGTGTGAGGGCGCGGGCAGCTGCAGCGCCACCATCCAGGGCGCAGGCTCGTTCCTCGCAGTCGTCGCTCCCTGAGACCGTTCACCCCGAGCGGAGTGGAGGGGCCCCTCACTGACAGGCCGGAGGACCGACGCCACTGCAAGCGGGAGGCGTCTGCCCCAGCATCGTCGCCTCGCCCCAGGTGCGCACCAGCTCGACGTTCCTCGACAGCACGTTGTGGTGCGCCGCGAGGTTGTCGGTGCAGTACGTGAGCGGGACGAGGTGGGCGCGCAGGTACGGCACGTTGCACGCCGCCTCTTCGCCGACCGGCATCACCGTATCGAGCCCGCCCTGCAGGTAGAGCACGGGCGCGCCGAAGGGATCTCCCGGCACGAGGTCGCTCGAGAGCCCGTCGTAGAGCTGCTTGCCGGGGTTCACGCAGCCGGTGCCGTCGACGCAGGCGAGGAAGGTGGTGCGCAGGGTGTCGTCGATCAACTCGCGCACGCGGGTGCGCTGGCTGGGCAGCCACGCGCCGAGGTCGATGAGGCAGCGGCTCTCGAGGGCGGCCACCGTGCCCGCCGCGGTCGCGCCAGGGAAGGCGTCGAGGCCGCGCCCCGCGCCGAGGGTGTTCTCGAACCACGCGTAGTGCCGCAGCGCCGCCACCACCGGCTTCGTGTAGCCCTGCGCCACGGTGAGCGCGTCGGGTGAGCGCAGCAGGGTCACGTACCCGAACGAGTCGAGCCGGGTGAAGTACTCGGGCGCGACCGCGACGATGGCGCTGAGGGTGCCGCCCGAGCCGTAGGTGCGCTCGAGGCCCTGCGAGGCCAGCACCGCGCCGCCGCCCTGGCTGTACCCGATGAGAATGGCGCGCCCGTCGATCGCCCGCGCCGGCACCAGCGCTCGCAGCGCGCGCACGGCGTCGAGCATCGAGTACGCGGTGTCGTGGTTGTCCACGTAGCCCTGCACGCCCGCGTTGCCGAGGCCGGCGAAGTCGGGGGCGATGACCGCGTAGCCGCGAGCGACCCAGGGCAGCGCCATGTCCAGGAGGCCGTTGGGGTTGCGGGTGGGCGCGCAGTCGTCGGCGAGGCCTTCCGAGCCGTGCGCCACCGCGATGACCGGCAGGGGGCCGGCCTTCGCGGTCTTCGGCAGGAACACGCGCGCGGTGGAGACGCCGGGCAGGCGGCCGCGCCGGGTGGTGCGGTACGCGAGGAGGAAGAGGTCGACGCCGCTGGGCGACGGGGGCGCGCTGGGCAGCGCGGCGCTCACCTCGGAGGGCGTGAGCGAGCGCTCGAAGTGGCAGGCGAGGCGTTCGCCGAGGGGACCCGCGCCCGGACTGGCCGCGACCACGGCGGCCGCAGTGTCGGTGCAGGGCTGCGCGGGCGCCGAGACGCTCGGGGGTGGGCCAGCGTCCTCCGGGCCTGCATCCGCCGGGCCCGCGTCTGACGTGCCGGCGTCTGGCGTGCCGGCGTCGCCAGCGTCGACTTCGTCACCGCCGTCTGCAGCGGCCGGGGGCGTTCCACACGCGGCCGCGCAGGTCACCGCCAGGAGGAACGCGAACCGGTTCATCGCGTCGCGATTTCGCACCAGGTCTGCAAATAGTCCAGAGGGGGAGGTCGAATCATCACGACCGGTTGCCTTCTCCCCGCCTCTTTTTCCCTCGAGGCGCGAGTTCGCCTTCCCCCCCCGGGGAGAGGGAGGCTTCAGCGGAAGAGCCTTGCGAGCGCGCGGGCCGAGCCGCGAATGGACGCCGCGCCGACCCGTTGCCGCAGCGGCACGGTGACGGGCGCGGTCCAGTCGAAGTCGAGCAGCCGCGGCAGGTGCCCGTGCATCACGCACCCCTCGAGGCTGAAGATGCTCACGTCCCTGCACACGCGCGCTGCGAGGCGGAGATCGCGGCTCAGCTCGTCGAAGGACAGCTTGGGCAGCGGGTCGACTCCGCCGCCCGTGCTGCCGACCGCGACCGCGCCGTCGGTGCGCGTCCACCCCTCCACCAGTCCAGGCCCCAGTGGACCGAGCAGGCTGCTGTAGGTCATCACCACCTCGCGCTCGACCGCCACGTCGAGGGAGCTGCAGAAGCGCTGGAGGAAGTGGCTGCCGGCGGCGCGATCCTCGAGCAGCAGCGGGAACTGGTACGTCTCGATGCTCCACCCGGCTGACTGCAGGCGGCTGATCAACGCGCGGTAGGACTCGAGCGCGCGCTCGCGCCGCGGCCGGTTCGCCGAGCGCCGCGCCCAGCCGGCCAGCGCCCGCACCGGGTGGTGGAAGAGCCTGTCGAGCTCCCGGAGATCAGGCTCGAAGTCGAAGCCCAGCGAGGTGAGCGTGAGCGAGTGCCGCTCGGTCCACCGCAGCACCGCCTCGACGCGCGCCTCGACCGCCTCCACGTTGTCGTAGGTGGCGAAGTAGCCCTGTTCGCGCGGGAGCAGCAGCCACGCCCCGACCGGAACGCCTTCCCCGCACAGCCGCCGCACCGCCTCGGCCCGCTCGTCGGACAGGTCGCGCAGGCCCATCGTCACCCCGGCCTTCAGCGCCTGCAGCTCGCGCAGCACCGCCGCGTCGCCCACCAGGTCGGTGAGCTCGGGCGAGTCCTGCTCGTTGAAGAAGGAGAGGCGCGTGGGCTTCATCGGTTCCCAGGCCAACCAGCGCCCCGTTCATCCCGAGCGGAGTCGAGGGACGCCCTCACGGACACACCTGCTTGATGGCCGCCTGCAGCCGCGCGTCTGCCGGGTCGAGCTCGGGCTTGAGCACCCGCAGCTCGTCACAGCGGCCCGCGCTGAGCAGCGCGGAGGCCTGGTTGTGCAGCGCAACGCCGAGGTTCTGCTGGAGCCCCTCGTCCTTCGGCGCGTCGCGCAGGCCACGCCGCACCTCCGCGATCACCGTCACCCAGTCACCCGTTGCCGCCGCCTTCGAGGCCCGCTGGCCCGCGCAGCCGCCCAGCGTCGCGGTCACCTTGTCGGCGAGCGCCGCTTCGCCCCGCACCGCCGCGACCAGGTGCGGCCGCGCCTCGTCGCAGGCCCCTGCGTTCGCCAGGTCGATGCCGCGGTTCACCTCGACCCGCGCGAGGCTCTGGGCGATCTGCGCGTCACCCGGAAGGAAGAGCTGCGCCCGCTTCAGCTCGTACCCGGCCACGTCCCACTTCGCCGCGGCGAAGGCCACGCGCGAGCGCTGCGCCCAGCACACGCCCGCCAGGCGGCGCCCGTCCCACCTCTGCGGCGCCAGCGCGTGCGCGTGCGGCAGCCCTTCGGTCACCAGCGCCTCCACCTCTTCGCAGCGCGAGGCGTTCGACTCCTGGCGCGCCTGGCGGTCGAGCGCGAACACGATGGCCGATTCCGCGCGCACGTCATTCGGCGCGAGCTGCAGCGCCCGCCGCGCGTGCTGCAGGGAGTTGGGCGTGTCTCGCTCGAGCAGCTCGGTCGCGAGCGCGGCGAGGCAGGCCGCGGCGTCCTTCGCGCCCGGGCTCTTCGCCGTGAGCCCCTCGGCGCGGCAGCGCCCGGCCGTGCCCTCGAGCGCCGCGAGCTGCGAGAGGCTCGTCGTCTTCAGCTGCGCCAGGCCTTCGTGCTGAAAGCCGAGCGCCGTGGCGCGCTCGACGTGCTCCAGCGCGCCCACCCAGTCCTTCCGCTCGGCCGAGGCGAGCCCGAGGTGGTGGTGCACGATGGCCAGGCTCTTCGTCAGCACCGCGCGGTGGCTGCCCTCGGTCACCTCGAGGCCCAGCTCGAGCAGGCGCCGCGCGTCGTCGTGGCGGCCCAGGTCCACCAGGTCCTTCGCGCCCTTGCTCAGCAGGCTGGCGCGCCAGTCGGCCAGGCGGCGCTGCAACGCGCCCGTGGCCATGCGCGCGCCCCGATCGAGCGCCAGCGCCGCGGCCGCGGTGTCACCGTGCCGTGCCAGGGCGATCGCGCGGTTCGAATAGACGGCCGCGACCAACGAGAGCGAAGGCAGCTCTTCGACCTGCTTGAGGCCCGCGAGAAACGCCTCGGGCGTGACGTCGTCACCCGCGAGCTGCTGCACCTGGGCGCGCGTCATCCTGGCGCGATCGGGGTCGAAGCCCGCCGAAGCGGTCGTCTCCACGTCGACCGTCCTGCCACCGATGGTCACGTGCACGAACGCGTGGTGCGGGGTCACCACCCCTCGCGCCGAGGTGAGCAGGCCTTCCGCGGCCACCAGGTAGAGCAGGGCGGAAGACAGGCAGTTGTATTCGCCGGTGCGCTCGACGTGGTCGAGGGCGGTCGCGCCCAGCTCGTAGCGGCGCAGCACCGTCTCGTGCAGGGCGAGGAGCAGCGTGCGCCCGCGCGCGGCCTCGCCCTGTTGCGCCTTCGCCCGGGCGATCGCCGGAGCAAGGGCCGCGCGCACCCGCTGCGCCGCAGCGGGAATCTCGAGCTCCGGCACGCCGCTCGCCAGGAGCCCCGCATCGAGCAGCGTGGTGCCCTCGAGCTGGCCATCGCGCGCGTGCGCGGCGAGCGAGCGCTCCAGCGGCGTCAGCGGCGGGAGGCTGGTGACGGGCGCGGCGGCGAGGGCGAGCAGCAGGGTGGGGAGCAGGACCGTCACGGACCGCTGGAGCGTAGCCCTGACGAGGTCCGGGTCGGGTGGGCGATGTCCTGCCCGAAGCGGTCACCCTGCCCGAACCAGGGTCAGTCGAAGCCGACGTCTTTGCCCACGACGACGCCTTCTTCGATGAAGAGGCAGCACTGCGCGGTGTCGCTGTGCTGCTCGACGGGGCTGGTTCCGATGAGGGGCATGCTTCTCCGGGGTGGTGTGATCGGACGGATACACCTGGCTCGCCCGCAGTCTCAGCAGCGAGCCGAATCGGCTCACCGCCCGGTCGCACCGCTCAGGTTCAGTGTCCGTGCCGGTCATCGTCTCCGTCATCGTCGCGGTCATCGTCGCGGTCATCGTCGCCATCCGGATTTCTGATCCGCGCCAGGTAGATGCCTGCCCAGCTCACCGAGGCATCGGCGTTGGCCATGCTGCTGTTGATGACCAGGTAGCTCCAGCCCCCGCCGTGGCCGTGGCCGTGGCCGTCGCCGTGGCCGTCGCCGTCGCTGCGGAAGGCGTCCCTCTCCAGGCCCACCGAGGTGACCCGGAGCGGGTTGCCAGCAGCGTCCGCCGGGGGCGCGCCGAGGTCGAGGTCCCAGGCGGAGGTCCGCGTGTCGACGAGCACCCTGAACTCACCCGCGTGCATCTCCGGTTCCTCGATCAGGTAGAGGCCGGTGCTTCCGTCGGTGTGCTGGGCCTTGAAGGCCAGTTGGAAGTGGGACCCGTGCGTACCGTTGACCGCCGCGAAGGCGTTGGTGCGCCAGCGCGGAGGTTCGTAGCTGTCTTCTCCGTCGCCGCCGCCCGTTCCCGGAGGCCGGCCCGAGTAGTTCCAGAACAGGAAGTCCCGGAAGGTGGGGCCCGTCTGCGCGACCAGCCAGGTCTTCCCTCTCCTGGTGTCGTGCACGAAGAGGCCCTGGTTGGCCGGAACGCTCATCGTGTACCAGCCGTCGAGGTTCGCGCTGTGCGCGACGCACCATGCGATGACCTCCTTGTTGCCATCGCTCACGCAGCGGAGCTGCAGCGGCCGCGTCGCCGTTCCCCAGGAAGCCCAGAAGGCCACGTACCTTCCGTCGTAGGAGAGCCCCTCGCCGAAGCGGGTGAACCGCTGGCTGGTCGCCTGCCCCCTGGCGTTCGGCACCGGGCCACCGATCCTCGCCAGCACCTGCAGCGGGGGGTTGGCCCGCAGCGGGGCCCGGTAGACGCCACCTGCCGTGGGGTTGTCCTCGTTGTCGGAGCCCACGAACACCATGAAGCCCTTCGCTGCGCTCGGCGGCGCGGTGGACCCGAACAGCGTGGTGGTCCCGGGGATGCGCGACGTCACGTTGTCCGCCACCCGCTGGATGCGGTTGGTGGGGCTCGCCAGGTCACGGAAGTAGACCCCGGTGCGTCCCGCGGGAAGCGAGGGCACCGTGACGTCGGTCCAGTTGCCCTTGAAGACGATCATCGAGCCGGCCACGCCGGGCGCGCCCGGGAACTGGTCGAAGCGGGTTCCGGCGCGGGTCCCTGGCACCTGCATCTCGGCGAAGCTGAGCTGACCGCTGGTCCAGTCGGTCACGGCGCCCAGCAGGTTCGCCCCGGCCTGCAGGACGCCGCCCGGGTTCGCGTACACCCCCGAGGTCCCCACCCGCGTGGTGACGTCGGGTCCGACGGAGTACTCCCACACCGGCTGTGACTGCGCCCGGGTGGCGATGGTCCGCAGCGTCAGGTCGATGCGCGGAATGGAAGGGAACTCGTTGAAGGGTGCGCCGAGGTTGTTCGGCGCCGGCGCGGGGCAGCCGTTCGCGGCGAGCGGGGTGATGGCGCCCGGCGAGAGTCTCGTGAACATGTCGCGGGTGAAGATCCCCCGCACCGGGGCCCCGCCCCCCGACGGTTCACTCGCGGCCGTCACCAGCGCCTCGCCTTCTCCTCCGCCTTCAGAACCGGTGCTGCGGGCGCGGAACACCACGAAGCCGCTCCCGTTCACCGACGGCTGGTTGTACGAGCTGAAGGTCTTCGCGCCGCCACCGGGGATCAGCGTCGCGTTGTTGGCCACCGTCTCCCAGGCCAACGGGCGTGGCAGGTTCACCAGGGCGAGACTCGAGGTGGCGCTTGCCGAATCGTCCGCCAGCCCGCACCCCGGCAGGGCGGCGGCGAGCAAGAGCAGCGGACCCAGCAGCCTGCGTCGCATCGAATCGTGCAGGTCCTTCGGGCTGCCGCGGCGGTCTCGAGATGACTGCGTGATGGGGTTCCCCTCAGCGCGTCTGTTCATGTGCTGCCTCCCTGTTGGTTCGCGGTGAGGAGAGCACTGGCCGTGCCATGGCCCCTCCGGGGGAAGCGGCCCCTTCGAGAGTGCAAGCGCTGCCTGCCGCGTGGCGCGCGCGCGCAAGCGCGAAGCACCGGCCTGCTGCGCCGGGCGTGCGGGCCGGGGTGTTCGAGCGCCTTGCCGCGGCGATCGCTGCGGCGTCTCTGCACGCGGTGCGTGCTGCCCCCGGCGCCGGCTTGACTCAGCGCCTCGAGCGCGCGCGGAGAACCGTCACGGCGCGCTGCGGAGCTTCTCAGGCCTGGCGGTGCCTCGCGTTCGCTTCGTGCGCGGGGGAAATGCGCGGAGGAAGGCGTCGACGTGCGTGGCGAGGAAGCGGGGCAGGTCGAGGGGCCGGCACTGCGCCCCGCCCAGGCTGTCCTGGTGCAACAGGCCGAACACCACCGGGGACAGCAGCATCAGCGACGCGTGGCGAACGTCGTCGACGTCCAGCTCGCCCCGCTCGAGGTGCTGCCGCAGCAGCGACTCGCCGGTCTGCAGCAGCGGCTCGAGCACGTGGGTGACGTAGCTGGGCCCCACCGCCCTGCTGCCCAGCCCCACCGCCAGCGTGGACGCGTACATCTTGCCCACCCCGTACTTGAACCAGGCCGTCGAGAGCCCCTGGAGGAAGTGCAGCAGCGAGGCCCGCACGTCGCCGGGCTTCGCCACCGCGGCCATCGCCAGGTACGGAGCCCCTTCGGCCCGCTGGTTCTCCATCACCGCCTGCAGCAGGCCTTCGCGATCTCCGAAGTAGTGCTTGAGCGTGGCCACCGAGGTGCCGGCCGCGCTCGCCAGCTCCCGCAGCGACGCGTGAATTCCTTCGTCGGCGGTCAGCGCCACGCGCACCAGCCGGGCCAGCGTCGCCCGCTGCTCCTCGTACCTGACGTTCCGGCTTCCCCTGGTGCGGGCCACGCCTCATCATAAAAGCGAGCATTTGGTATACGCAATTGAGAATGAGCCCGCATTTCTGATTGCTGCGGGCCGACGTCAGTCTTAATTCGTAGCTCAATCGTGAGAATCAAAGAAATAGGCCTCGTGTGGTGCCTGGCGGCCGCGCCGGCGATGGCGCAGCCGCTGGCCCAGTTCCTCTCTTCGGCTGAGCGGGCCAACCTCGACGCACGCACCGGTGCGCAGGCCCGCGAGCGGGCCGAGGCCGAGTTCGCGCAGGCCTGGGGCGGGCTGCTGCCCAGCCTCACCGCCAGCGGAGGCTGGACTCACAACCAGTACGACGCGGTGCTGGGCTTCCCCACCGGGGCCACCAGCTCGACGACCGTCGTCATCGTTCCGAAGAACCAGCTCGACGCGACGTTCAAGGCCGAGGTGCCGCTGCTCGCTCCTTCCCGCTGGCTCGAGACGGCCGCCGCGTCTTCTTCTGCCCGGGCCGCCGTGCGCCGCGACCAGTCGACCCGCGAGCAGGTGCACCGCCAGGTGGTGAGCGCCTTCTACGCGTACCTGGGCGCCCGCGCGGTGCTCGAGTCGGCGCAACGTTCACTCGCGCTCTCCCAGGCGCAGGTGGAGGTCACCGCGGCGCGCACCGCCGCGGGCGTGGCCAACGAGCTCGAGCTCATGCGCGGGCGGGCCGAGGTCGAGCGCAACCAGCAGCTCGTCGCCGACGCCGAGTCGCTGGTGGCCACCGGCGCGCGCACCCTGGAGACGCTCAGCGGGTTGAGCCCCGGCGAGGTGCCGCCGCTCCCTCTCGATTCGCTCGAGCCGGTGCCGCCCCTCGAGCCGCTGCTGGCCCGGGGCGTGGACGGGCGGCCCGCTGTGCAGGCCGCCGACGAAGACGTCACCGCCGCCAGCCGCACCTCCGCCGCCGCCACGCTCGCCCTGGTGCCCAGCGTCAACGCGCAGTTCACCCAGCGCTTCACCAACGCCACCGGCTTCCAGGACCAGTCGGCCCTCTCCAACGCCGGGCTCACCTTCAGCTGGCGCCTCGACGTGCCCGCGGTGGCTGGCCTGCGCGCGCTCCGCGCCGGGCAGGAGACGGCGCTCATCGCGGCCGAGCGGGCGCGGCGGCAGGCGGCGGATCAGCTCCACGCCGACTGGCAGAAGGCGAAGGCCTCGGTGAAGAAGGTCTCGGCGGCCCGGGCCCAGGTGGCCGCGGCGCGCCGCGCCTCGAGCCTCGCCCACGAGCGCAACCTCGCCGGCGTGGCCACGCAGCTCGACGTCATCCAGTCGGAGCGCGACCTCTTCTCCGCCGAGCTGGGCGACATCCAGGCGAGCGCCGAGCTGGCCTCGGCCCGCGCGCTCCTGGCCATCTCTGCGGGCGAGCCGCTGCAGGGAGCAGGGCCATGACGCAGGCCCGACCCATTCGCACCCGCCCCGGCTTCTTCAAGCGCTGGCAGACGCTGGGCGTCATCGGCGTGCGCATGATGTTCTTCGACCGCCTCAAGCTCGCCGGCACGCTCTTCGGCGTGGTGTTCGCGGTGGTCCTGGGCAACTTCCAGGTCGGCACCTTCCTCGCGCTGCTCTTCAAGAACCGCATGTTCGTGGAGAACGCCGCCGCCGACATCTGGGTCACGCCGCCCGGCACGCGCCAGTTCCAGGGCGGCTCGCCGCTCAACGACGCCCAGCTCAACCGCGCGCGCTCCACGCCGGGCGTGCTCTGGGCCGAGCCGCTCCTGGTGCAGGCGGCGCAGCTCAAGCTGCCCAACGGCGGCACCGAGCCGGTGTCGCTGGTGGGCACGCGCGCGCCCCGCTTCGCCGGAGGGCCGTGGAACCTGGTCGCGGGCACCGCCGACGCGCTGCTGCAGCCGGGGGCGGTCATCTTCGAGGACTCCGAGCGCGAGAAGTTCGGCGGGCTCAACCTCGGCTCGGTGCGCGAGCTGGGCGGTCACCACGTGCAGGCGGTGGGCTTCACCTGGGGCCTGCTGCCGTTCGCCCCGGCCTACGCGTTCGCCGAGCAGACGCTGGCGCGGGAGATTCTCAAGCAGCCCGAAGGCGCGCACACCTTCCTGCTGGTGAAGGCCGCCCCGGGCGTTCCCCTCACCGCGCTGCGCGAGCGGCTGCAGCGGGAGCTGCCCGACACGCGGGTGATGACGCGCGACGAGTACCTCGCGGAGATCCTCAACTACATCCTCACCGCCACGCAGATCGGCTTCAGCTTCGGCACCTCGACCTTCATGGGCCTGCTGGTGGGCCTGATCACCGTCGCGCTCTCGATGTTCTCGTCGGTGGTCGACAACATGCGCCAGTTCGGCACCATCAAGGCCATCGGCGCCACCACCGGCGACCTGGCGCGGCTGCTCTTCGTGCAGGCGATGGTCTACGGGGTGGTGGGCAGCCTCATCGGCCTGGGCATGATGGCGGCCCTGGTGCAGGGCATTCGCAACGCCCAGCTCACCCCGATTCTCCCCACGGCCAGCATCGGCATCACCTTCGCCCTGATGGTGGGCGTGTGCCTGGTGGCCTCGGTGCTGGCCCTGCTGCGCCTGCGGCAGCTCGAGCCCGCGATGGTGTTCCGATGAGCGGCGAGCTGGCGGTGAAGCTCGAGGGCCTCACCAAGACCTACGGCACCGGCGCGCTCGCCTTCCAGGCGCTCAAGGGCATCGACCTCTCGGTCACGCAGGGTGAGTTCATGATGCTGGTGGGCCCGTCGGGCAGCGGCAAGACCACGCTCCTGTCGATCCTCGGCTGCGTGTTGGCCCCGACCTCGGGTGAGGGGTGGCTCTTCGGCGAACCGCTGCACGGCCGCCGTGAATCGGAGCTGCCCGAGCTGCGGCTCTCGTACATCGGCTTCATCTTCCAGGGGAACAACCTGCTCCCGGCGCTCAGCATCGAAGACAACGTGGCCTTTCCCCTCGAGCTGCGCGGCTCGAGCCGGAGGCAGGCGGTGGCCGAGGCCCGCGACGTGCTCTCGGCGGTGGGGCTGGGCGACAAGCTCAAGCGGCACCCGAACGATCTCTCGGGCGGGCAGCGGCAGCGGGTGGCGGTGGCGCGCGCGGTGGCGGGGCGGCCTCCGCTCATCCTCGCCGACGAGCCGACCGCTTCGCTCGACGCCGAGACGGGGCAGCAGGTCACCGAGCTGCTCAAGAAGCTGTCGACCGAGCGCGGGCACACCGTGGTGGTGGTGACCCACGACAACCGCATCTTCCACTTCGCCGATCGCACCGTGCACATCGAAGACGGGCTGCTGCTCGCCGCGCCGCCGCACTGAGGCCACACCATGCTCGACAAAGTTCCAGGCAGTGTCCGGGTCGTCGCCTTCCTCCTCTTGCTGGGGAGCTGCGGGGCGCAGATCGTTCGCAACGCCACCGCGCAGCCGGTGACCGTGCCGGTGGCGAAGGACGGGAAGAAGGCCGAGCGCGACGCGAAGCCTCGCGGAGGCGGCGCCGACGAGAGGGACGCCCTGCCTGCCTCGGGGCCGGGCGTGGTGGGCGGCAACGGGGTGGTCGAGCCGGCCGACCGCGAGACGAAGGTCGCCGCGCAGGTGAGCGCCGTGGTGGCCGACGTGCTCGTGCGCGAGGGTCAGCAGGTGAAGAAGGGAGCCGCGCTGGTGCAGCTCGAGGACGGCGTCGAGCGGGCGCAGCTCCAATCGGCCGAGGCCGACCTCGCCGCCGAGCGCGCCAACCTCACCCGGGTGCAGCGCGGCGTGCGCGTGGAAGACAAGGACGCCGTGGCCGCCGACGCGCAGGCCGCGAAGTCGCGCGCCGACCTCTCTGCCGGAATCCTGGTGCGCACCGAGCAGTTGGCGAAGTCGGGCGCGGCCACCGCCGACGAGCTCGAGCGGGCCAGGCGCCAGGCGCAGACCGACCAGGCCAGCTGGCGCGCCAGCGACGCCCGCTTCCGCGCGGCCGACGCGGGTAGCCGCAGTGAAGAGGTCTCGTTTCAGCGGGCCCGGGTGCTCGCCGCCGAGGCGCGGGTGGCCCAGGCGCAGGCGCAGCTCGAGCGGCTCCAGGTGCGCGCGCCCATCGACGGCGAGGTGCTCCAGGTGAAGGTGCGCAAGGGCGAGCTCTACAGCTTCCAGGGCACCGAGCCGCTGGTGGTGATGGGCGACACCACGAAGCTGCGCGTGCGCATGGACGTCGACGAGCGCGACATCGCCCGGGTGGTGGTGGGGGCCAGCGCGTACGTCACCGCCGACGCCTTCGGCGCCGAGCGCTTCACCGGCAAGGTGGTCGAGGTGGGGCGCAGGTTCGGGCGGAAGAACATCCGCACCGACGACCCCATCGAGAAGAACGACACCAAGGTGCTCGAGACCGTCATCGAGCTCGAGGTCAACACCCGCCTCGTGCCCGGGCAGCGGGTGAGCAGCTTCGTCACGGCGGGTTGAGCTCCGGGCGAGAGCTCAGGGGCAGCTCGAGCGCAGCTCTGACGACGTCCACGTCGGCTGGGCGATGGCCAGCCCCACGATGCAGTCACCGCCCTTGCCCAGGCACGTGCTGCGAAGCTCCGAAGACGTCCACGTCGCGCGGGGGCCCGCGAGCCGTCCGGCGCAGTTGGTGGTGTCGTCGAGGCAGGTCGAGCGCAGCTCTGACGAGGTCCAGGTGGCGCGGTTCAACGAGAGGAACACCACGCAGTCGGCGCCCGCGGGCGAAAGGCAGGTCGAGCGCAGCTCGCTCGAGGTCCACGTCGGGCGCAGGCTGGCGAGGCGGCCCGCGCAATCGCCGAGGTCGGAGAGACACGTCGAGCGCAGCTCGGAAGAGGTCCACGTCGGGCGCGCGGTGGCGAGGCTCCCCACGCAGGCCGCGCCCGCGGGCAAGAGGCAGGTCGAGCGAAGCTCCGACGAGGTCCAGGTGAGGTGGACGGCGGACAGCCGGCCCGCGCAGTTGAAGGTGTCGTCGAGGCAGGTCGAGCGCAGCTCCGAAGAGGTCCACGTCGGGTGGCTGGCGGCGAGGTCGGCCACGCAGTCCGCGCCCGCGGGGGCCAGGCAGGTCGAGCGCAGCTCACTCGAGGTCCAGGTCGGGTGAGTCGAAGAGAGCCGCCCGGCGCAACCGGCCGTGTCGTCGAGGCAGGTCGAGCGCAGCTCGCTCGAGGTCCAGGTGGGGTGATTGCCCGCCAGCCCCACCACGCAGCTCGCGCCCGCGGGGGGGAGGCAGGTGGAGCGCAGCTCGCTCGAGGTCCACGTCGTGCGCACCCGGGCCAGCCGCCCCGCGCAGTCGTTCACGTCGTCGAGGCAGGTCGAGCGCAGCTCTGACGAGGTCCAGGTGGGGCGGGCGTTGGCCAGCGTCGCCACGCAGTTCCCACCCGCGGGCGCGAGGCAGGTCGAGCGGAGCTCGGAGGACGTCCACGTCGCGCGCTCCAACGCGAGCCGGCCCGCGCAGTTGCCGAAGTCGCTCAGACAGGTCGAGCGCAACTCCGACGACGTCCACGTCGGCCGTGCCGCCGCCAGGTCGGGCACACACCTTCCACCCACGGGCGTGAGGCAGGTGGAGCGCAGCTCAGAGGAAGTCCAGGTGGGGCGCCGCTCTGCCAGCGCGCCGCCACAGCCCTCGAGGTCGCCCAGGCACGTGCTGCGCAGCTCGGACGAGGTCCAGGTCGGGTGTTCGCCGGCGAGCCGCACCACGCACTCGCCGCCCGCGCCGTTGCAGGTCGACGAGAGCTCCGACGAAGTCCAGGTGGGGTGCGCAGCCGCGAGCCCGCTCAGGCACTCGGCGCTGCTCGTTCCTCCCCCCGTGCCCCCGCCCGTCGCGCCGCCGCCGCCGCCCGTCGCGCCGCCGCCTCCACCCGCGCCGCCGCTGCCACCTCCACCCGCGCCGCCGCTGCCACCTCCACCCCCTCCGCCGAGATCGCCGCAGATGCACGTTCCCGGGTTGCCATTGGCGTCGCAGATCTGGAACCCGCTGTTCGGCTGGCCGAAGCAGCTGCAGTTGGTGATCGACCCCGGCACCGTGCAACCGGCCGGCTTCGGAGGCGGGCAGGCACAGAGGAGCACCACGAGCGGCACCAGGGCCAGGCGGTTCATGGCACCGAGGTCTACTCCGGGCTTCAGCGGTGCGCGACGCCTGAGGGGAAGCGCGCCCCACCTCCCTGAACAGCAGCTCAGGAACGTGCGCCATCAGGCCGGTGTCGTCCTACGGTGCGTCGGTGTTCTCAGCCTTGAGCCTGATCCTCTGCGCCGCGGCTTCCCCCGCGGCCACCGTCACCACCACCGCGACCATCGCCCCCCACCATGTCTACGTGGGCATGTACCTGACCGACGTGTCCGACTTCGACCTGAAGGCCGGGCGCTTCAAGGCCGATCTCCACGTGTGGATGAAGTGGCTGGGGGACGAGGTGCCCCCCAACGTCACCTTCGAGAACGGAGAGATCGAGTCGAAGGAGGTGTTGAGCTCCGAGCACGAAGCCGAGTGGTACTCGCTGCACTGGAGGGTGCAGGGCACCTTCCGCGGCGAATTTCCGGTGCACGCGTTTCCGTTCGATCGCCAGACGCTGCCGGTGGTCTTCGGGCTCAACAGGGCCGACGGGCGCCTGGTGCCCGACCTGGGCGCGAGCGGCATGAGCCCCTCGTTCTCGGTGAGCGGCTGGTCGTACGAGCCCCAGTTCGCCGCGAGCTCAGAAGAGCGAATCTACCGCTCCGACCTGGGGAGCATCGCGCGCGAGGGGAAGAACGCCCGGCAGGGGCTGGCCACCTTCTCGGTGGAGATGCGCCGGCCGTTCGGCCCGTACCTGATCAAGTTCGCGCTGCCGCTGGCGTTGATCCTGCTGGTGGCGCTGCTGGCCCTGTTGCTGCCTCCCGAGCGACTCGACGTGCGCTCGGCCATGGGCATCACCGCGCTGCTCTCGTGCATCGCCTTTCACTACACCCAGGCCGACACGCTCCCGAACGTCACCTACCTGGTGGCGGCCGACAAGCTCTTCCTCGGCGCGTACGTCTTCGTCGCGGCCACGCTGCTGCTGAGCATCATCGCGTTCCGGCTCAGCGAGGCGAAACACAACACCCCGCGGAGCGCAGATGGACTGGGCTTGTTCCTCCTGCCCGCCCTCTCGGCGGTCGGGGTGTTGAGCCTGGTCACCGGCGCCCTCTGGCAATCCGGCCCCGACGAGCCCGTGGTGCCACAGAACCCGGTTCCCTCGCAGCCGCTGCTGCGGGTGGCGGTGACCTCGCTGGACAATGCGGGCGGCGGTCAGCTCCCTTCGCGTCGGGGCGCCCTGGTGGTGCGCGCGGCCGATGGCACCTTCCGGCCGGTGCTGGCGAAGGAAGCGCCCGCGATGACCAACTCGCTGGTGCGGCTGTTACCCGATGGCGGCATGCGCATTCGCTGGGTGCTGCGAGCCGACGCCCGCTGGAGCGACGGCAGCCGCGTCACCTCGGACGATCTCGTCTTCTCGCTGGCCACCGTGCCCGAAGCCCAGCGCGTGAACATCGCGCGCATCGACGATCGCACCATCGACGTCACGTATTCCGCGCGGCGCACGGAGTGGCTTGCCGGCTTCGCGGTGTTTCCGAAGAGCGCGGCGGTCTTCGCGGCCGATGGTGGGCGGGAAGCGCTGAGCCGGGCGAACAACGAGGGGCTGATTCCGACCTGCGGGCCCTTCGTCCTGGGCGAGCTCGAGGAGGGCGTCAGGCACACCCTGCGCCGCAACGAGCGGTTCGCGGCGATGAAGCCGGTGTTCGAGCGGGTCGAGGCGAAGCTGCTCGCGCCCGACGAGGCGGTGAAGGCGCTCCTGGCCAACGAGGTCGACGTCATCCCCCGGTTGACGGCCGAAGGGTACCACCTGCTCAAGGACGAGCCGCGGGCCCGGGTGCTGGAGCAGCCCGGGGACCTGCTCTGGGTGCTGGTGCCCCGCTTGAGCGCTCCTCCGTGGAACTCGCTGGAGGTCCGGCAGGCCTTGCTGGTCGCGTTGGATCGACAGGCCATGGTGAAGGCGCTCGAGCCGATGCCCACCCGGGTGGCCTGGGGCTGGCGCGCAGAGCCCGAGCTCACCCTACCGACGGCCGCCCGGTTGGACACGCTGGGCCTGACCCGGGTGAAGCTGAACGTCCCGAAGATTCGCGCAGAGAGCGAGACGCACGCGGTGCTCACCCGGCTCATCGAGGCGAACCTGAAGGCCGCTGGCCTCGAGGTGGAAGTGGTGCAGCACGAGCAGCTGTACCAGGCGGTGCAGCGCGGTGAGTTCGAGGGGCTGGCGTTGCTGGGGCGCGACACCGGCTCGCCCGCGCGCTTCATGAACGTGGTGGCGCCCGACGGAAGGCCCGACCTGACCCGGGCCGCGGGCCCGCACTACGACGACGAGATGGCCGAGCGGTGGGAAGCCTTCGACGCCTCGCTCTACACCGAGCGGCGCAGCTCGCTCGAGGGTCACATGCAGCGGGCCTGGTTCGCGAGGTTGCCCATGCTGCCGCTGGTGCTCACTTCCCGCCTGGCCGCCGTGCGCGCCGACCTCGAAGGACCGGACTGGGGTCAGGCCGATTCGCTCTGGTGGAACGTGGCCGAGTGGCACACGAAATAGCGCCGGAGCGCAGGCTTCAGTGCTGCGCGAGCACGATCTCCAGCGCCGCGAGCGCGGCGAGCGGGTAGCGGTTGCGCAGCGACTCGACCCCGCTGAGGCGCTGGTGCGCCGCCTCCGTCGCGCTCCCCTCCCGTCTGCTGCCGCCCGCCACCGCCCACCTCAGCTGAGTCTGGCCGTGTCATCGAGCTCGGGAGTTGCGGACGGAGCGCCGTCACGCCACCGCTCCGCCTCCCCACACCTCCGCTCCCTCACCTTCACGCGCTTCGCGCTGCCCTCGGGGCTGTGGGCCCGGGCCCCTCAGCACGCCATCGACCGCGGCCTCAGGCCTGCGCTCCCGGTTTCCCGCTTTGTTCTTCTTCTTTTCTCGAGCGCTTCAGCGTCGGTGGGGGAAGCCATCGGCGCGCACCATACTTGCGATATCACCTGCTCATGCGCGCGATCACGGTGGTGCTGGTGTTGGTGGTCAGTGGATGCACTCCGCCTCCCTCGGGTCCCACGGCGATCGCCTGGCCGAAGAAGACCGAGACCTCGACCGAAGTCCTCGTCTACCCCGTGTACGACATGGGGATGGCGGCGGGGCGCACCGAGCTCACCTACGCGTTCGGCGACGACTACCCGAGCGAAGTGGAGCTGGTGCCGGGGTCAGGCACCGCGTGTCGGTCGGAGCTCGCGCCGCTCACGTGGACTGGGATCGCCTCGACCGAGGGCACGGCCGCGACCGCGACGCTCGTCGACGGCAAGCTGAAGCTCTCGCTCGTGGAGGAGGGCGTGGTCACCCTCTTCCTCGACGGGACCATCGCGCAGAGCTGCGACGGCCAACCGCAGGTCCCGCTCCGCCACCGGTTGATCCTCACCGTGCAGCGCATCGCCTCGTTCGAGGTGAGTCACCTCGGTCAGGTGGACGACGGCTGCGACACGCTCGTGCTGCCGAGCGGGGACAAGCTTCGGCCTCCACGCGTCTCCGCGCTGAACGCCGCGGGCCTCCCGTTTCTGCCGAGCAACGCGTCCAGTCCCGTGGAGCTGAAGCTCACCAGCGACTCCACCGTCACGCTGAGCGGGAGCTGGTTCACCGCGTCGCCGGGCCACGTCACCATTTCGCTCGACACCGGCATCCCCGTGAGCGGGCTGGAGTCGTTCGACGTCGTCGGCCCCGACTCCATCACCGAGATGACGGTGGAGCTCCTGGTGAGGAAGGCGATCTCGTCGAGCACCTTCGACTTCGAGCCGCTGGTGAATGGCCAGACGTACCGGCTTCCTCAGCTGATCCCTGATGCGACGAACAACTCGGTCGACGTGCGGCCGGTGAGGGTGGTCACCAGGAAAGGTCTGCTCTGTGCCTATGCGCCGCCGAGCTGGTTCGACGCCGTGAGCTCGACGCCCGGTGTCTGCCCGCGCGACTCGAGCGGCGAGGTGGCCTCGACGCGCGTGCCCGTCTTGAAGATCGTCGACCGCGGCGAGTGCCGCTTCAAGGCCACCGTGGTGCAGAGCACGCAGCAGTGGAGCGGCAACATCACCATCGAGTGATCAACCGGTGCTTGGGATCAGCGATCGCCACCATCGCCTGCACGCGCTGCGAGAGGGACTTCGCGCGGTGCTGCAGGGCTTCTCGCTGCATGCAGACACGGCGGTGCACGGCCATGACAGGCAAGGGTTGGAGCGGCTGTGAGGTCCTCCCACGGCTCACCAACGCCCTCGGTGCAGGAAAGAACGTGTTTGGGTTCTCCGCGGCCCGTGGTCTGTCGACTGTCCTGGTGGGCTTCCCCTGGCTGTTCTACCAACCCCTGTTTGCCATCATCACCGTGGCGCTGGGCGTGGGGGTGCTGTTCATCATCGACCGCGCAGGCAAGTCGATGGGCGCCAAGGCGTTGGCGAAGCTCAACATTCGCGTGGTCCACACGGAGATCGAGCGTCAGGACCCGTCTTCTCCGATTGCGCTGCCCATCACCGACACCGTGGTGAAGGGCCGCTACACCGTTGAGTACGTGCCTCGACGAGGGTCGTCAGGGCAAACACATGGAAGCGGCGATTCGTGCGATAACTCGCACAGATCTCATCCCAAACGGGTGAGGCCGATTCGCTCTGGTGGAACGTGGCCGAGTGGCACACGAAGTAGCGCTGGAGCGCAGGCTTCAGTGCTGCGCGAGCACGATCTCCAGCGCCGCGAGCGCGGCGAGCGGGTAGCGGTTGCGCAGCGACTCGAGCGTGGCCGACGCCTGGGCGAGGTTGGTGGGCACCGCCCCCACCCGGTTGGCCACCTCGAAGCAGAGGCAGAGCACCACGCCGCGGGGATCCGACGGGAGCGTCTCGTCGTCGTCGAGCAGCGGGCGCACGAAGTCTTCGAACTCGCGCCAGTGCGGCCCGAGGCACGCGGCCGCCGAGGGCCGGGAGGGCACCTCGTACGCCCGCTTCCCCTCGAGCAGCGCCGCGATCACCACCGAGGCCACCGAGAGGCGCACCTGGTCGAGCGGCGCACCGGTGGCGCCGGCCTGCTTCGCCACCGAGCGCACCAGGGCGATCATCGCCGACGCCTCGAGGCCACGCTCGCCCATCACCGACAGCAGCGCGTCGAAGAGCCGCGACGCGACGTCGAGCGCGCCCGGCAGCTCGGGCCCTGAGATCGCCACGGGCGGCGGAACCACCGGCGCGATCGCCGGCGGCGCGGGCGCGGGCGGCGGAGGGGGCGGCGCGCGGACCGGCGCGGGCGGCGGCGGCGAGTACGGTGAAGCGGCCGGCGGCGCGGACACCGCGGGAGCGGCGCGCGGCGGCGCAGAGAAGGCCGCGCGCGCTGGCTCGGGGAACGGGAAGGGTGCCGGCACACTCGCCGGCATTTGAAACTCCGCGCCCATCGGGGGCGGCATCGCGGGCCACGAGCCCACCGCGGGGAACGCCCCGAGCTCTTCGTCGCCCAGCGACTCCAGCGCGCCGCTGGTGCTGAGGCCGAGCGACCCGCGTGCGGGAGAAGCGAGCGTGGGAGAGGGCGCCTCCACGTCCTCGAGCTCGAACGGGCTCGGCACCGGCACCGGCACCGGCACCGTCACGGGCACCGGAGGCGGAGGAGGCGGGGGCGCGCTCGCCCTCTTCAGCGCCCAGTCCGGCGCCGACGTCTTCCCGTCGTAGATGCGGGCGAAGCCTTCCTGAATGGTGCGCTCGGTGGCGCGCACCGCGGTCACCGAGCGGACCTTCGCGCGGAGCTTCACGTCGTCGAGCACGTCGAGCCGGCCTGGATCGACCACGGCCACGGTGAGCCCGCCGGCCTCGAGCTTGAGCGGAATGACCTGCCAGTCGTCGGCCGCGTCGCGCGGGAGCATCGCCGCGTAGGCCTGGCCCAGCGGCAGCTCGAGCAACTGCGGCCCGGTGAGGTACTGCTGCTTGAGCAGCCCCGCGGCGATGGGCAGCACCTCGTCTTCGTCGAGCGTGTCGAGGGCGCACAACGAATCGAACAGCGTCGCGCCCAACGACTGCGCGTGGGTCAGCGCCGCGTCGACCTGCTCGACGGTGAGCCGCTGCAGCTCGAGCAGCGTCGCGCCGAGCGCGAAGTCGCGCGGGTTGCCCTCGTCGCGGGCGTGCTTGAGCGTCCACTCCCGGGCGGTGGTGCGGGCGGTCTCCTGGGCGTCCTGCGCCCGCGACGCGGCCACGTCTTCCGCGCTCAACCGCCTGGTGTTGATGCGCGCCAGCTTCACCGCGCCCTCCGCCAGCCCGCCCGGCGCGCCCGGGGGACTCACCGTCAGCAGCGCGCCGCCCTGGTTGAGCTGCGAGGCGATGTTCACCCGCGAGGGGAAGAGGCGCTGGAAGGCGTCGGCGAGGGGCCGGCTGGGTGAATCGAGGCCGCCCACGGCGTTGTAGACCTGCGTGAGCATCAGCTCGAGGTCGGACACCGCGGGGCGCGGGGTGGGTGACTTCGACAACATCATCGCCAGCACCATCGGAATGGGCTGGGGCAGCGAAGGAAAGTGGCCGGGCGTGACGCCGGGGAACTTCTCGAAGCGCGCCTTCACCTCGGCGTGCGAGGTGCCCCCGAAGGCCGGCTTGCCGGTGAGCAGCTCGAGCCACACCAACCCGAGACGGAAGACGTCGCTGGTGGGCCCGGCGCGGCCTTCGAGCTCTTCGGGCGCCAGCGTGAGCAGCTCGGACCGCGCGGGGCCGAAGTTCGGGTCGGCGAGGTGCGCGGCGGCCACCCCGATGGCCTCGAGGCGCACCGAGCCGTCGTTGCCCAGCAAGAGCGTGCTGGCCGAGACGTCGCCGTGCATGAGCGAAGGGCTGAGCTGCTCGAGCGCCAGCAGCCCGCGCGCGGCCTGCAGCACCACCGCCACGCTCTCCACCACCGAGAACGGCGTCTTGCCCGGCGGCGAAGGCCCCTGGAGCGAGGTGCGCAGCGACTCGCCTTCCATGAAGTCCTGCACGATGCAGGTGATGCCGTCGGCCTGGCCCACCTCCAGCAGCGGCAGCACGCCCTCGGCCTGGCGCACCGTCGCCCAGCCGCGCACCGAGGGCGCGAAGCGCTCGAAGAACCCCGGCTGCTGGGCCCACGGCTCCTTGCGGCGCAGCACCAGCACCGGCCGCCCGGTGTCCGAGAGGCCCGCCCAGCTCTCCGTGAGGAGCGAGGGGGAAGCGAGGGGCCTGGCGAGTCGGTAGGTGCTCATCGTCGAGGTGCGGGGCGCCAAACTACCGCAAGTCCCCCCTCACCCCGAGCGGAAGCGGCCTCGCGCTGGGGGGGAAGGACGCGAAGTCAGCCGCGGGGCAGCACCCGCTGGAGAGTCTCGAGTGACACCGGCTTGGCCAGCACCTCGTTCATCCCCGAGCGGATGGCGGCCACCAGGTCCTCCTCGCTGGTCGACGCGGTCAAGGCGATGATGGGCACGCCGCCGTAGGGGGCGGGCAGGGCGCGAATGCGCTCGGTGGTCTCGAAGCCGTCCATCTCGGGCATGTGGCAGTCCATCAGCACCGCCACGTAGGTGGTGGCTCGCGCCGCAGACAACGCCTCGCCCCCGGTGCTCACCGCGTCGGCTTCGTAGCCGGCCTTGCGCACCAGGCTGGTGGCCACGCGCAGGTTGATGGGGTTGTCGTCCACCACCAGCACGCGCGGCGCGGCGCGCTCGGGCGCGGCGGGCGTGGCCGGCTCGGCCTTCGCCTCTTCGGGCAGCGGGAGGGTGAAGTGGAAGCGCGAGCCCCGGCCTTCGGTCGATTCCACCTGGAGCTGTCCGCCCATCAGCGCCACGAGCTGCCGGGCGAGCGCGAGGCCCAGGCCCGTGCCTCCGAAGCGCCGGGTGGTCGAGGCGTCGGCCTGCTCGAACACGGTGAAGAGCCTTGCCATCACCTCGGGGGCGATGCCGATGCCGGTGTCTTGGACGCTGAACGAGAGCCGCCCGTCGGCGCGCTTCACCTTGAGCGTCACCCGGCCTGCCTCGGTGAACTTGAGGGCGTTGCTCACCAGGTTGAGCAGCACCTGGCGCAAGCGCAGCGCGTCGCCTCGGAGCGTGGCCGGGGTGTCTTCGGCGAGCGCGACCTCGAAGGTGACGCCGGTCTCCTTCGCGCGGGGGGCGAAGAGGCGCTCGACGTCGCGCACCAGCGGCGCGAGCTCGAAGTCGGCCTGCTCGAGGTGCAGCCGCTGGGCCTCGAGCTTGGTCACGTCGAGCAGGTCGTCGATCAGCGCCACCAGCAGCCGGCCGCTGCGTTGGATCACCTCGAGCTGCTCGCGGGTCTGGGGGTCCTTCGCGTCGAGCAACATCAGCTCGGTCATGCCCAGCACCCCGTTCATCGGCGTGCGGATCTCGTGGCTGATCGACGCGAGGAAGAGGCTCTTGGCGTGGTTGGCGGCCTCGGCCTTCTCCAGCATCTCCTTGCGCACCACGTAGAAGCGGCCGGCGAAGAGCGCGGCCATCGCCAGCGCGGTGATGATGTTGAGCGACTTGCTCAGCAGCGGCGACGGATCGTGCGCGTCCAGGGTGAAGCCGGCGTGCCCGAGATGCAGCGCCACCACCGACACCACCGCCGTCAACACGGCCCACCGCGCGGCGCTCCAGCCCCCCAGGGTGAACCCGGCCACGAGCGGGACGATCACCGAGTAGAAGAGCCCGGTCTCGTCGATGGGCGTCTGGGTGAGCACGCCCGGCCCGTACAGCAGCAGCGCGGCCCCCAGCGTGAGCTGCACCCACGGGGTCAGCTTCCGCGTCCGGCGCAGGCCCCAGATGGTGATGGGGCCCATCACCACCATCAGGCCGTTGAGGACGAACTGCCCCCAGATCTCCATGAAGAAGTAGATGACCGTCCACACCACGGCCATCGGCCAGGCGATCATCCAGCTCTGGATGGCGAAGCGGGCGCGCGCGCGGAGTTCCGGATCGCTGACGTCCGGCATCAACCCATCGGTGACCTTCCCCACCCACGCGCCTGCCATGTGTTTGTCATAGCGGGCCGCCTTCCCGACGGCCAGACACCGCCCGGGGCGCAGGCGACCCTCCACTTGACGGATCAGCGGTTCGATCACGGTTTTCTGAGGTGGCGCAGGCCCCAAGTGCCTGACTCCAGAAGGAGACGGGGTGGTGTCAAAGTTGCGAGACTGCATGACCGCCATGCGCCGCCTCGCGTTCCCGCTGCTGATCATCTGTGCCGCTTGCGACCCGAAGCCGGACGACTTCGCCGACCACACGGTGCCCTCGCTGGCCACCCAGGCCGACTACGAGGGGTTGGCGGTGGGCGCGAACGGGCGCTTCGAGCTGAAGTTCATCGTCACCAGCTTCGGCACGGCGCCCGCCATCCGCTTCATGGACAGCCGCTTCTTCACGCTGCATGACGAGTGGTACTGGTTCCGGCTGCTCAACGGGGCGCACGTGCCGGGTCGCGAAGGCATCGCCCCGGTCGACGGCCTGCAGTTCGCCACCGTCGCCGACATCTACACCTGGGCGAAGGCGCAGGTGGTGCTGCCGCTCGACCTCACCTGGGTCGACGACGGTCGGCTCTACAGCCCCCGGTTCTACACGCTCTCGCTCGACGTGCGGCCCCGCGCCTTCGGCCTGGGCACGCTGGTGCACGTGACCGCGCGCGGCACCCGGCCCGAGCGCTGGGCGTTCCAGCTCGAGTTCCAGGACAACCTCACCCACGCCGAGCTGACCACCTTCTTCGAGCGCCTCGACGCGACGGTGCCGAAGGAGCTGTCGGGGCAGGTGTTCTGGGTGGTGCGCTCGCCGCAGCAGGAAGCGCTCGCGAAGGACATGGAAGCGCAGCAGCTGCGTTTCCACGATCGCATCCTCCGCTTGAAGGACCTGGCGGTGTCCGGCGAGCTCGAGGTCTACAACGGCGGCCTCACCGCCGGCCGGCTGCGCCTCATCCGCTCGGGGGAGAGCTTCGAGGGCACCAACCCCAACGACATCCTCCTGCTGGAGGACGTGCCCGACTTTCTCCCGCCCGCGGCCGGGGTGGTGACCGCGGTGCCGCAGACGCCGCTGGCGCACTTCAACCTGCTGGCGAAGAACCGCGGCATCCCCAACGTGTACCTGGGCGGGTTGATCGAGAACCAGGAGCTCGAGGACCTGGCGCGGCTGCGCGTGCCGGTGGTGCTGCAGGCCAGCGCGCCCGACAAGTTGGTGATCAAGCCCATCAGCGAGGCGAACCTCTCTCTGTGGCTGCAGCTGCAGCGCAAGGACGCGATCGCCGTGCAGCAGGTCGACGTGAGCGCGCTGCCGTATTCCCACGACCTGCGCACCCTGCGGCTGGCCGACGTGCCCACCCTGCGCCCGTCGATCGGCGGCAAGGCCACCGGCTACCTGGCGCTGCTCGACGCGGTGCCCGACTCGACGCCTGATCAGCTCGAGGCCATCACCATTCGCTCGTATGCCGAGCACCTGGCGCCCTTCCGCGCGCGCATCGAAGCGATGCTGGCCGCGTACGACTTCGGCATCGACGCGCGGGTGCGGTACCTCGCGCTCGAGGGTGAGGCGCGCTTCCGCACCTCGCACCCGGCCGACGAGCAGTTCCTCGTCGATTTCCTCAACACGCACGGGCCGGGCGACGTGCTGGGCGAGCTCGCCCGCGCGGGCGGCCTCAAGGACGAGCTTCGGGCGGCGCCCCTCGCGCCCGCTACGCTGGCCACGCTCACCACTGCGCTGCAGACCCGCTTCGGCCACTACGCCGTGACCCAGGGCCTGCGCTTCCGTTCGTCGAGCACGGCGGAAGACGTCGAGGGGTTCAACGGCGCCGGGCTGTACGACTCGAACACGGGCTACCTCGACGCCGCGGCGCAGCCTGGCTCGGGCGATCGCGGCAAGACCGTGGAATGGGCGCTCAAGAAGACCTGGGCCTCGTACTGGAGCTTCGAGGCGTTCGAGGAGCGCGCCTTCGAGCGCGTCGACCACCTGTCCGGGAACATGGCGGTGGTGGTGCACGCGAACTTCGACGACCCGCATGAGGCGAGCAACGGGGTGTTCCTGTTCACCCTGCAGGGCGAGCGCGGGGTGCTCGAGCTCAACGTGCAGGCGGGCGCGCTGAGCGTCACCAACCCCACCTCGACGCAGCTGCCCGAGGTGGATCGCGTCTCGCTCGCCACCGCCACGGGGACGCCCACCATCGAGCGGCTCCGCGCGTCGACGGTGGTGCCCGCGGGCACGCTGTTGCTCACCGATGAGCAGCTGCTCGACACCTTCACGAAGGCGCGCGCGGTGGCGGCGCGGTGGCTGGCCAGCGAGAACGTGACCCGCGCGCCGGCGCAGCAGGCGACCACCCTCGTGCTCGACTTCGAGTTCCGCCAGGTGGCGGCGGGGTGGCCGGCGCTGAAGGTGGGCAGCCTGCCGCCGCGCATCGTGCTCAAGCAGGCGCGCCCGCTGGAGCCGGGGCTGCGCGGGCTGTCGGCCGAGGTGCTGGCGCTGCCGCTCCCCAGAGACCTGCTGCGCCGCGCGCGCCGGGTGGAGCGCCGCATCTGCGAGTCGCCGAGCTTCACCGCCACCCTGGTCGAGCTGCTCACCAACCCCGCGGCCACGCCGGACCTCGGTCACGCGAGCGAGCCGTTCACGGCGTCGCTGTCGGTCAGGTTCAAGGCGGCCGTGCCCGAGCTGAACGTGGCGCAGGACGAGGTGGTCGAGGTCGATCACCTCGGGCTGTCGTCGGTGCAGCACCTCGAGCTGCCCGCGCGCTGGAGCTTCGCGGGGAGCCTTCCGGCCGGGGGCAAGCTGACCGCGGTGCAGCTGCGCGAGAGCCGCTTCGTGCTCACCGGGGCCGCGACCGTCGAGGGCAGCGAGCTTCAGTGCACGGTGCAGGTGCTGCACAGCACGCCCGCGGAGTTCCTGCTCAGCCTGCTCTGAAGACGACGGTTGCGCTGTCGCCAACGCCTCGCCGTCGTCCACGAAGGGATCGTTGCCCAGCCGCGCGACGATCGACCCCAGCAACCACGTGAACAGCGCGAGTCGAAGCCCCACCTGGGTCGCCTGCCGGATATTTCACCGGGGCCTTGACGGAATCGGCGGCACCCCACAAGTACCGGCGAACGTCGCCTTCCCCAGGAGTCACCGTGTTTCGGATCACAATGGTCGCAGTGGTGCTGGTGCTCGCAGGCTGTGATCCCACCGTGGTCATCGGAGACCCAGATGGAGGCGGTGACGCCGGCCAGTCGAACACCGACGCGGGAGCAGAGGCCACGTGTACCACCGACCCGACGGAGCCCAACGACAGCGCCGCGCGCGCCCATCGGCTCACCTTTGGTGTCCCTGTGACGCCTTGCCTGAGCGAAGGAGACGACGATCTCTTCTCGGTCACGGCCGGCAACACGGCCGCGGGTGGCTACTTCGTGGCGACGCTCACGACTCCGAGCCAGCTCGAGCGAGGTCTGTATGCTTCGGTGCGCGAGCCGGATCAGGGTGAGATCGCCAGAGGTGACGGCAACAACCCGGTCAGGCTCTTCTGGGCGAGTCGCCCGGGGGTGACGTGGAACCTCCACGTGAGCCGCTTCTCGGGCGACGCCGGGGTCTCCGCGGCGTCCTACACCGCCTCGGTCACGTGGACGCCCATCACCGATGCCTGGGAGCCAAACGACTCGAGGCAGGACGCGCGACCCATCTCGGTGGGGGCACCCATCCAGGCCCTGTTGGTGGGAGGGCGGTTGGACAGCAACCTGGCGCAACTCGAGTACCGCAGCGCGGACTGGTACCGCGTTCGACTCACCGCGGGGCAGCGTGTCCGTCTGGCGCTCACCAACGTTCCCCTCAGCGTCACGCCGACCGTGAGCTTCTTCTGCGCGGCATGCAGCAGCGCGACCGACGAGAAAGGCCAGACCAGCCCCGGCCAGGACATCTCGTTGCTCTCGACCAGCGCCATCTCGACCACCGGGGATTACGACGTGCGCGTGTGGAACCTGGGTGCGGCCAGCGACGCCGCGATGCTCGTGAGCGATCTGCCTCCCCACTTCACGCAGCCGTACACCCTCACCGTGACGCAGGAACCATGAGCCGAGCAGCTCGATCTTGTAGCCGTTGATCAGCTCGTACTTCGCGCAGCGACTGCATCCCTACTCGGAGATCGCCCCCAGCCGGTCGTCCTCTTCCTCCCGTTGAGCCTCATTCCGGGTGAGTGAAGTAGGGCCCCTCTCCGCTCGGGGTGAACGGCCTGGGCAGCTCCACGCGCTCAAGTCAGAGGGCGCACCTCGACCTCGCGGCCCACGATGTTCACCTCGAGCTCGAGGAACGACTTCAGCACCTGCACGTGCGTGGTGAGGTGCTCGGTCACCTCGGCCGCGGTGAAGCGCGTGGCGCGCGCCGGGCCCAGGTACCCCGCGGCCGCCAGGGCCGCCGGCAACAGCACCTGGTCGCCGAGGTGGGTATCGAAGCTCCCGCCTGACTCGACGAACTCGAGGAAGTGCTCCGCCGCCACCCGCCCCACCTCTTCCGCGCTCACCCCGCGATCGCCCAGCCAGCTCTCGCCGGCGACGAGCCCGCTCTCGAGCTGCGCCCACACCAGCGTCGCCGAGCCCTTCGACTGCTTCACCTTCGGCGCCACCACCTCGGTCTCCACCCGCAGCCGCTCGCGCCCCAGCCGCTCGGACGCCGCGTCGTTCTGGCGCCGCGCGATCTCGAGGGGCAGGCCGCCCACCGTCGAGAGCACCTCCACCCGGGTGAGCCGCTCCACCGCCGCGAACTCGAGCGCCTCTGTACCGTCTCGCCGCGCGGGCTGAATCTCGGCGCGAACCGAGCCGCCGCCCTGCGGGAAGAACCCGGCCGCGTCGAGGTGCAGAGTCGCGTCGAGGCCGTAGCAGCGCACCATCGGCAGCCACACCCGCGCCAGGTAATCGAACGACGGGCTGAAGGTGACGTGTGTGCCGCCGCGCAGGGTGAGGTGGGCGCCCCCTGCCAACGCGAGGGGATAGAACAGGCACTGCAGCAGCAGCGGGGTGCTGCCCGCGGTGCCCACGTCGAGCGAACGCGGCTCGGTGGACACCGCGCCGGGGTGAAACTCGACGGTGTTGCTGCCCAGCTCCGCGCCTTCCACCCGGGCCGCGCAGATGGCCGCTGCGCCGGTGACGCAGGTGAGGTGCTGGGCCTTGAGCCCGGGCGGCTTGCGCCGCGCGCGCACGTGCTCGAGGCGGAACGGCTTGCCGGTGATGAGCGATAGCGTGAGCGCAGACCGCAGCACCTGGCCGCCGCCTTCACCTTCGCGCCCATCGAGCATGACCAGGTTGGACATCATGCCTCCGGTGACGGAGGCCCCACGTGAAGCTGACTGCCGCCGTTGCCTCAGAGGCTACTACGGCAACGGCCCCCTCACCCCGGCCCTCTCCCCGCTTCGCAGGGAGAGGGAGTCACGGTCACGTCGTAGCGCGCGCCCGACAGCCCCTCGGGCGACCACGTCACCTCGGCCGGCCGGGTGCTGGAGGTGGACGTCACCCCCTGCAGCACCCCGAGGAAGAAGGTGGGCACGAAGGCGGTGTCGTCGAAGTGCGCCACGTAGCGGTGCGGTCCGTGCTCGCGCACCGACACGTCGAAGAAGTTGCCGATGCGCTCGGTGTTGGCGGGCAGCGCCGACATCACCTCGTCGAGCGTCTTCCCCCCGCTGCCCCGAAGCGCCGCCTCGAAGCCCATGCGGCGCAGCGCCTCGGCCCGGCTGGCCTGCGGGTGGCGCACCTCGGACAGCATCGAGAGCCACTGCGGGAGCCGCTCCGCCGGGTAGTCGGGCGACAGCGCGTCGAGATCCAGGCCGGCGCCGCGCAGGGCCTGGGCCACGGCCTCACCCTTCGCGCTGCCGAAGATCCACTCCACGAACCGCCCCGACACTCTGCGCTCTGCTTGCATGGTGGCATCAGTAACGCGTGGCCGCGCCACCGCTTCCCGTCGCAACACTTCTTCAAAGAGGCCCTTCAGGGCCGGCGGGTCAACGCGGGCACGGCCTGGGCGATCACCGCGAGCGTGGCGGGGTCGAGCCGCGACGAGAGAAACTGCAGCGCCAGCGACGCCACCAGCGCCATCTCAGCGGGAGGAATGCGGAAGCGCTCCAGCAGCCCGTCGAACTCGGCCGCGTCGCCCGCGGGCGTGGGCAGGGGCAGCTCGTTGATGTGCAGCGAGCCGGGCGCCAGCGTCGGCGCCGCCGTCTGCCAGGAGATCATCTCGGGCACCGCGTCACGAATGCGCGAGGCCACCCCGAAGCTCACCTTTTCCCGCACCGTGTCTTCGATCAGCCCCAACAACTGGCCGGCCAGGCCCCGCGCCGCGTTCTCTGGGAGCTTCAACTGAAGGGAGAGCGCTTCGACGATGTTCATGGGGGGAACCAGAGCGTAGCCTCCATTCGATGACGGACGTAAAAGTGGTTGCGCTCACCGCCGGGGCCTTCGCGCCGTTCGGCCGGGTGGTCTCGGCGGGGCTCCAGCCCGGCGCCGCTGCCAACCAGGGGACGGCCGTGCGCTTCGACTTCTGCGCCGAGCTGCTGAGCACCCGCCCGCACTCGAAGGCGAACCTGGCGGTGTTCCGCTCGGTGGCCAGGGCGCTGCCCCACGAGGTGCGGCTGCTCGAGCGCCACCCCTGCTCGACCCAGGTCTTCCTGCCGATGATCGTCAGCCGGTACCTCGTCTGCGTCGCGCCCACGTTGCCGGACGGCGGGCCCGACGTGGCGCGGCTGGCCGCCTTCACCTGCGTCCCGGGCCAGGGCGTGGCGTACGCGCCAGGCACCTGGCACCACCCGATGGTGGCGCTCGATGCGCCGGGCGAGTTCGCCATGCTGGCGTGGGAAGACGGCACCGCGCTCGACTGCGAGGTCCGCGACCTCTCGCAGGCCGTGCGGGTCGTGGAATAGGAATCAGGTCCCGAAGCGGGAGAGCGCCGCGTCGAACAGCGCCAGCTCGAGCGTCGCGGTGCGCGCCTCGCCCAGGTCGTCGAAGTTGCAGGTGATGCGGGCCGCGTTGATGGTCTGGCGCACCACCGCGCGGACGATGGCGAAGCCCGTGAGGGGGTCGGCCGCGCGCGAGAGGTTGAGCGAGAAGGTGACGCGGTCGTTTTCCTTGAACGACCCGGCCACCAGCGCGGTGAAGCCCGTGCACGAGATCTCGCGCGTGGTCGTCCTGTAGACCCCGTTGAGCTCGATGGGGAAGACGTGGGCGACCCGGAAGGCGCGGCGGGGCGGGACGCCTTCGGGCGCCACCAGCCCCTGCGAGTTCATCAGCGACCGGGCCAGCTCATCGCGCATGCCGAGGTACTTCTTCTGATCAATCTCGCTGAGGATGCCCCTGCGGGCCTGCTCATGTGTGATGCGGAAGGCGGCTATCCACTGCGAGGCGTCCATGACGTCCAGGTCTCTACCGGTTCTGCCGCCGGGACGCACGATCGGGAATTCCCGGGAGCCGCCGAGCGCAGATTTCGCAGCGGGGGCGTCGTTCTCCCTGTCTTTCCGCGTCGCTGCGCGGGCACGCGTGATGCTGGCTCTGGCTGCAGGTCGGGGGGGAAAGGAGTCGGTCATGAGGACGCTCGTCATCGCGTTGGCCTCGTTGGCGCTCGCCGGGTGCGGCGGTCTCGACGAGAGCAACCTCCCGGATGTCTCTGGCACCAGCGCTCCGGCGCTCGAAGGTCAAGAGTCCACGCTGGACACGCACGCCGAGAAGATGCCCGAACAGGACCTGGTCTGGGCGGTGGTCTGGTCCGCCGAGGTGAACGAATTCACGCTGGTGCAGGTGCCCGTCGAGGAGCGGTTCTTCTACCCGGTGGACGTGAACGTGCCGCCGCCGGAGCTCCCGCCGGCGCCCTGCCCGAACTGCCGCTGATCGCGGCAGCGCAGTACCCGGAAGTACGCAGTGGTTCGAAGCCGGGGTCGTGCATCCTCCCGCGCGGCTCCACCTCGTTCCCGCGTACTTCCGGTTTTTTTCCGCGGGCGCGGCATACTCCGCGCCTCATGTCCGTGAGCGCGCCTCCCAAGACGGTCGATGAGCTCCTGGCGCTCCACCCGTGGCCGAAGGAATACGCCGCCCTGCCGCGCCTGCAGTGGCTCTGGCACTTCGAGCTCCCCCTGTCGGTGAAGCAGCTCTGGCCCATCGTCGCCGACAGCTCGCGCATGAACCGGGCGCTGGGCGTGGCCGAGATGAAGTTCGAAGATCGCGACGGCCAGCGGCACGGCACCTCGCGGCCCGGCGGCGTCGCGCACGCGTGGGTCGAGGTGCCCTGGAACTGGGTGGAAGGCCAGTGGCTCGAGTCGATCCGCGTGTACGAGCGCGGCTTCTCGAAGGTCGTCTACGCCCTGTTCTGCCTCGAGCCGCTGGCACCCGAGCGCACCCGCCTGTCGGTGTACTTCGGCGCGGTGCCCCGCAACTTCGTGGGCAAGCTGGCGCTCAGCTTCGGCTTCCCCGGCCTGGAGAAGGACTTTCACCGCGTGTTCGGCCAGGTCGCCGAGCAGCTCACCGCGCTCCAGCCGATCTTCGTGCTGCCCCCGGCCGAACCGCTCCCGGCCGCGGCCGAGGCGAAGCTCGACGCGGCCACGAAGAAGCTCGTCGGTGAGGGCCTCGACGCGGCGTGCGTGGAGAGGCTCTTCTCGTGGATCCGCACCGGCGACGAAGAAGACCTGTACCGGATCCAGATCCGCGAGCGCGCCCGGGCGTGGAGCCTCGACGAACAGCAGCTGCTGCGCGTGGCGCTGCATGCCACCCGCGAGGCGGTGCTGGAGATCTCCTGGGACATCATCTGTCCGCACTGCCGCGGGGTGACCGAGGAGGTGGGGCAGCTGGGCGGGCTGACCGCGAAGGGGGCGTGCGAGGTCTGCGAGCTCGACTTCGGCACCAACGCCGCCGAGTCCGTCGAGATCACCTTCCACGTGCACCCGGGCATCCGAACGGTCGCCCACCGCACCTTCTGCAGCGCCGAGCCCGCGACCAAGCAGCACATTCGCCTGCAGCGCGATGTCCCCGCGGGCGCGAAGCTCGACGTGAAGCTGAAGCTCGAGCCCGGCACGTACCGCCTGCGCCTGCACGGCCGTGAGGACTACGGCTACCTCGACGTGTCCGAGGGGAAGCCCGCGGGCCACGCGTGGAAGGCGAGCGCGGTGTCGCGCCAGGAGGTCGGCCCCGAGCCCGAGCTCGAGCTGGTCAACGACACCGACCAGCCGCAGCGCTTCGTGCTCGAGGCGGCGCGCTGGAGCGACCACGCCCTGCGGCCCGGCCAGCTCTTCAGCCTGCAGGAGTACCGCGACCTGTTCAGCGAGGACTACCTGAGCACCGACGTGCAGCTCGCCATCGGAGACCAGACCATCCTCTTCACGGACATCGTCGGCTCGACCGCGATGTACGCCGAGCGGGGCGACCCGGCGGCCTTCATGGAGGTGAAGAACCACTTCGGCGAGGTCTTCCCGGTGGTGGCGAAGCACCGGGGGGCGGTGGTGAAGACCATCGGTGACGCGGTGATGGCGGCGTTCAGCGACCCGCTCGACGCGGTGAAGGCGTCGAAAGACATCCACGCCTGCTTCGCGCCGGGGCGCACCGGCAGCGCCACGCAGTTGCGCATCTCGCTCAACAGCGGGCCGTGCATCGCGGTGAAATTGAACACGGGCGTCGACTACTTCGGTCAGACGGTCAACCTGGCGGCCAAGCTGCAGAGCCTGGCCGAGTCGTGGCAGGTGGCGATGAGCGAGTCGGTGCTGCGCGCGCCGGGCGTGTCGGCCTGGCTCGAGAAGGAAGGCGCGAAGCTCGAAGACGTCACCTTCTCCTCGAAGGCCCTGCGCGCCCCGCTGCCGGTGAAGCGGTGGACCTGCTTCGAATGACACCCTCTCCCTGCGAAGCGGGGAGAGGGCCGGGGTGAGGGGCCAGTGCGCCTGACCCTCGCCTGCCTGTGCGCTCTGATGTGCGCTCTGATGTGCGCGCTCACGGCCTGCACCTCGACGCAGCTCCTCACCCAGGCCGAAGCCAGGGCGCTGGGCACTCGCACCTGGGACGCCGCGACCGACGAGGTCTTCGACGCGACCTGGTTGACGCTGACCGCGAGAGGCTTCACCGTCAGTCAGAGCGATCGAATCGCCGGAACGCTGGTCATCACGAAGGGCGCCCGCACCTGGGACGTCGACGTGGCCGCGCTGGGCGCCGAGCAGCGGGTGGTGGTGTCCCCGCGAGAGCAAAGCACGCGAGCAGAGCTGTCCGGCCTCCTCGACGCGCTCGAGGCAGGCACGCGCCCGCTGCTGCGCGCCTGGCACGACCTGCCCGAGTGGAAATACGACGGCCGCCGCAACCTCCTGAGCCTGCCCACCCTCTCCGTCGTGCCGCCGCTCGAGTGGGAGTGGCTCGACTACGACATCTCGCGTCGCCTGGTGACGGTGCAGCGCCAGCGCGCGCGCACCGGGCTCAACCCCACCCTGTTGGTGGAAGTCGACCGCCGCCGCCCCGACTCGCGCCTCGCCGCGACCCTGCAGCGCGCCGCCGGTCTCGCGCTCGGCGCGCGGCAACGCCTGGTGCTGCCCGACGAGCTGGAGCACTCCGAAGACGAGAGCGGCCTGCACGGGCGCATGCGTGTGCTCGACGGCACGACCCCGCGCGAGGTGGTGTGGCACGCGCACCAGTCAGCGCTGGGCACCAGCGACGTGCGGCTGGTGATGGTGTGCCCGGTCAAGGACGAGCTGTCGTGCGAGGGACTCTGGGAGAAGGTCGCGGCCAGCGTGACGAGGCGCGCGCCGTGAGGAGGCGGAACGCGTGAGCCTGCGGCGGCGTTCAAGGGCCCGGAGGATTCATGCGCAAGGTGCTGCTGTTGGCGGTCGCGGATCTCTCGAGGCCCGACGTCGAGTACTTCGGTCACGGCCCCGGCGTTCGGCACCAGAACCTGATCAGGGTGCGCCAGGAGTTCAACGACAAGGTGATGGAGTCGGCGCGCGAGCTGTAGCGAAAGCGCCCCTCGACTCCGCTCGGGGTGAACGGTGATGAGCCCCTCGGGGTGAACGGTTCATCAACCGCGCGTCATCACCTTCACCGCCTCGCGCACCGCCGCCGACGGGTCCGCCGCGCCGGTGAGGTCGAGCATGTGGTGCGGCGCGTACGGGTGACCCCAGCGCTCCACTTCCATGTGGAGAAACAGCGCCAGCGTGGGGCAGCCCACCGCCACCGCGAGGTGCATGGGCCCCGTGTTGTTGCACACCGTCACGCGCGCCCCGCGCATCAGCGAGGCGAGCTGGTCCAGGCTCGTCGCCGGCGCGCGCACCGCCCCGGGGCACTTCGCGCACACCGCGTCGACCAGCGCCTCTTCACCCGGGCCCCACGTCACCACTGGCGTCACGCCCCGCTCGAGCAACGCCGCTGCGGCCTCGGCGAAGCGCTCGGGCACCACCCGGCGGAAGCCCAGCCGGCCGCCCGGGTTCACCACCGCGTACGGCGCGGGCACGACCTCGAAGGGAACGGTGGGACGGAACGACATCCTCACCGGCGCTGGGGAAGTGACGAGCGGCGACGCGAGGTGCGTGCGCTGCGCCGCCTCCGAGCGCGTCCCGGAGACCGGGACCACCGGCACGTCCATCAGCCAGCCCGAGGGGAAGTTGGCCGGCCCCAGCACCACCGAGGGGCCGCCCGCCAGCCGCGCCACCACGGCCGAGGTCACCGACTCGACGTCCCAGTTGCCGCAGTTGACCACCACGTCGAAGCGCTCGGCCCGCAGCGCCGAGAGCACCTCACGCCGCGGCCGGTAGTCCCACAGCTTCGTCACGTGCGGGTGCCCCTCGAGTACGCGCCGCACCCTGGGGTGCGTGAGCACGTGCACCTCGTGGCCGGCGCCCGAGAGCAGGTCGATCAGGGGGGTGGTGAGCAGCGCTTCTCCGACACGGTTGTCCACGCGCACCAGGAGCACCCGCTTCTTGCCGCCCTGGAGCCGGGCGAGGGCGCGCGCGCGACGGCCCGGCCGCCAGCAGAGCGCGGCCATCATCACTGCGAAGAGAATCTTGGCGAGCCACTCGAGCCGCTTCACGACGGTCGCGGAACGTATTGCTCCAGCGCGCGCGGCAGGGAGATTTCTACAGTCAGCGCTTCGGGCGCTTCACGCGGACCGGCTGTGGCTGAGGGCGTGCGGCTGAGCCGAGCACGATGGCCCCGAGGACGATGATGGCACCCAACACTGGCAACACGCTTGCGAGCTCCGGCATCCACGCTCCTTCAGGGGACGAAACAAGCTTAACCACTCCGGCCCGTCCGCGCCAAACCCGGCGGCGATGATCAGGTGAGTCGCCGGTGCGACAACGCCCTGAGCCAGTCCGTGACGGGGCGAGGGTGATGGTGTCAGATGAACACCCCTCTCTCCGAACGAGTCCTCCATGCCCCGCATTTCCGGTTGGAACGCCCTCACGCCCCGCCGTTCGGCCCCTGAAACCGCCGCCGCGCGCTTCGAGCTCTCCGGGTCCCTCAAGACGGGCATGACCGAGGCGTCCGACGTGGCTGCGCTCCCCGGCGGCCGGTTCATCGTGGTGGGCGACAAGAAGGACAGCGCCGTCATCGTGGGGGCCGACGGCAAGCGCACCAGCCTCGACCTGCCCGGTCTCAAGAACGGCAAGAGCCAGCTCGAGGGCGTCACCTATGACCCGGTGCGCCACCACCTCTTCGTCTCGAGGGAAGAGTCGCGCGAGCTGCTCCGCTACGAGTGGGACGCGAACAAGAAGGCGCCGCCGGTGCTCGAGAAGCGCTTCGAGCTCGATGGCAACGGGCCCAGCAACAAGGGCGTCGAGGGCATCGCGTACCTGCCCGGCGAGGTCTCCCCCACCGGTCAGCCGCAGCTGCTGCTGGCGAAGGAAGGCAAGCCGCGTGAGCTGACGATGATCGGCGACGGCGGCAAGGGCAAGCCGCTGCCCATCAAGCTCGAGCGTGAAGTGCTGGCGGTGTGCCGCGACTTCTCGGCGGTGACGGTCGACCCGAAGACGGGCCACATGTTCCTGTCGAGCGACGAGTCGGCGACCGTGGCGCAGATCAAGCTGGTGCGCGACGGCGACAAGGTCGTCGGCAAGCTGGTGCAGTCGTTCCCGCTGCGCGACGACAAGGGCAAGCCGCTCGACCGCGTGGAAGGCCTGTCGTTCAACGAGAAGGGCGACCTGTTCGTCCTCACCGAGAACAACGGCAAGCTGCACCAGCTCACCCGCAAGTAGGTCCACGTGTCGGGGAGAGCTTGAAAGTCCAGGCACTGCTCGCGCGCTTTCCCCAGGACGGAGCGCCGGACAACGCCGCCTGGAAGGAGCTCCAGCAGGCCATCTCCGGCGCAGTGCGCGAGGGTGATCAGGACTTCCTCTTCGCGCTGCACGAAGCCTGCGGCACACACCCGCTGCTCAGAGGCTGGCCAAGGCAGTCATCCTGGAGAGCCGCGGGGCTGATTCACCACGCCTCTGCGCTGCGCCGCTTCCTCGAGCGGGCGAAGCAGCCGCCTTCCTCCGAGCAGCCGTGGGGCCGCGCTCCCCGACTCGTCGACGGACCTGCCCGCAACCTCGGTGCGATGCTCGCCTACGCGCACGACGACGACCTGCTCGAGCGCGAGCTGGAACACTTCGGGCCCGAGCCTGCCCTGCGCGACCTCTTCGCCTGCTGGGTCCAGGAGCGCGTGGTGCGCGGCTCGCCCATCGGGCGGTCTGCCTTCGTGCAGCAGCTCTGGCGCGCGTTGCCAGCCTCGCATGCGCTCTCGACGCTTCCCCTCGAGGTGCTGCCGCTCGAGGCCGGGCTGGTGAAGGTGAGCCCGCGGCGCGACGACACCCTCGGGAACTGGTTCGAGTTCGACCGGCCGTCGGGCCACGGGCCCTTCGAGCCCGAAGGCGACTGGCAGACCCTCACGAAGGAGCTCGCCGCTGAGCCAGCGGTGCTCGCGGCCGTCGCCGCGGACGAAGGCCTGTGCCCGAACAGCACGTACGAGGGTCGCGTGTTCCAGCTCGATCGCCGCCCGCCGTCGCTCAGCTCGTTGGCGCTGCGCTCGCTCTCCCTCGAGTGCCTGGGCGCGAACCCGGCGAAGGTGAAGCCATGCGATGCCCGCGAGGTGATGGGGCTGCTCCTCACGCTCGGAACCATCGGCGGCGCGTACGGAGAGGGCCGCAGCGCCGCGTACGGCAGGCTGCTCGCCTGGCGCTCACTCACCGCGCTGGCCGGGCTCCCCGCGGGTGCTCCCCTCGCCGAGGTGGAGGCGCTCGCGCAGCGCCTTGAATGGCTCAGCTTCGAGAGCGACAGCGACTGGTTCAACCACGTCAGCCTCGACGTCGGCCTCGTGGGGCTCCGGGCCGACGACTCGCTGGCGGTTGTGGCGATGACGGACACCGACTGAAGGCAGCCAAGAGCGGTACCACCGATGGCGAGAGTCAGCGTTGCTCGACGATGGAAAAGGCGATGGTCGTGGTGAGCAGGTCGTCGAGGTTGAGCTCGTCGTGCTCGACCAGCGCGGCGAAGCTGAGCGTCGCGCCGGCTTGATCGGGCCGCAGCCGCAGCACCTCCGCGCGCAGCGGCGCTGCCGGCCCAGCGGGGCGCAGCAGGGTGCGATCGACGAAGGTGGCCGGCACCGTGGGGAGCCTGAACGCCGGCGCCTGCGGGCTGGTCACCACCGTCCACTTCGTGCCGGCCGCGGTCTTGAAGCTCACCCGCACCGCCGTCTCGCCCGTGAGCGCGAGCGGGCTGGAGAACGCGAACGAGCGGGTGCCGCTGGTCCACGTGCCGCCCTCGGGGAGCACCGCGAACGGCGGGAGGGCCAGCGGCGCGCTGCCCTGCGGGTCGAAGGTGGGCGTGTTGTTGGGCAGGCGCATCACCAGGCCCGCGGTGGCGTAGCGGGTCGCCGTGGCGAGGCGCGGTGAGCGCGCGTGCACCGTGACCACGTAGGGCAGCCCCTCGAGGCCGTGATGTGCCGGCGCCAGGCGCATCGGCACCAGCCCCGGAGCGGTGACGCCCGTGGTGCCGTCCAGCTTCGCGTCCACCGGCTGCCGGTTGGCCCCCACTCCGGCGCCCAGGGGCACCAGGCCCCGCCCGGGAACGAGCACGCCGCCGAGCAGCACCGCGTCGTCGAGGAACACGCCGCCCAGCGTGGGCAGGTTGGGGACGTTGGCCACCATCGCCATCGAGAAGGGCACCTGCTTCCACGGCTGATCGACCGGCGTGAGCTGGCTGATGTCGGAGGAGTCGAAGCCGCCGTCGAGCGCGGGCGGCAATGGGCGCAGCGAGTACTCCACGTCGCGCGTCACCGACGACGCCAGCTTCTTCATCATCGGGCCCATGTGGACGAACACCGCCCCCCAGTCGGGCTCGTTCCCTCCGCCGGCGATCACGTCGATGGGAATGTCTCCGAGCGGAATGTCACCCGAGAACGACCAGGCCGTGCGCGTGGCGCAGGTGCCGGCGGTGATGCGGGCTTCATCGGGTCCAGCCTGAGTGCCGCACGTGCCCGCGGTACCGAACGCCGCCATGGTGGGCTTGATGCTCATCGACGCGAACGACATGAACACGCCTGAGCCCATGTCCACCCACTGGTCGATGGCCGAGCCGATCTGCACGTGCGTCAACACCGGCGGACCCTGCAGTGAGAGCTGGGACACCTCGCCGTAGTCCGCGCCGAACGACATCGCGGCCGAGCCGAGGTGCGTCGACGAATCGGCCGTCACGCCGGTGAAGGTGCCCTTGCGGCCGCCGTACGAGGTGGCGTTGCGCTGCACCGGCAGCAAGAGCGAGCGCGAGCCCGCCAGCGCGTAGTTGGCGACGGTGAGGTACTCGAAGCCCGGGTGGAACACGGTCACGTTGGCCGTCGCGCCGGCCAGCCCCGAGAGCTGCACCGCGCCCGCGCTCGAGGTGAGGGTGGGGCCGGCGAGCACCGCGCCCGAAGAAGGATCGCTCGCGACCACGTACGCCCCGGACACCGGCCAGCCCGTGAGCAGGTCGGTGACGACGACGTCGATGGAGCCCGCGGGCACGGCCCCGCCGAAGACGAGCGCGCGCGCCTGGCAGGTGACGGCGCCGATGGCAGCGCGCACCGCCGCGACCGGCACGCTCGGGGTGGTCGAAGCGTTCGCGGTGAAGGTGGCGGAGGTCGCGCCGTTCACGCCCGGGCCGGTGAGCGAGGCGGTGAGCGAAGACCAGGTGATGCCGGCGTTGAGCACCACCGGGTTTCCGGCCGCGTCCCACGTGAGCACCGAGAAGCGCTCGCTCGAACCGGAGCGGATGGTGGCGACCGCGGGGGTGACCTCGCAGCGCGCCACCTGCGCGGTGGACGGCGGCGCCACGCACGCGCCGTCGCGGCAGACCTGCGCGCCACAGTCAGCGTCTCTGCCGCAGACCGAAGCCACGCACTGGCCCTCGTCGCACTGGCAGCCGAGCGGGTTCTGATCGCAATACGCCAGCGCGAAGGGGCCTCGCACCGCGGCGGCGCAATCGGCCCGCACCCGGCACGCGGGCTGGCACACCGAGAGGACGGTGTTGCAGAAGAACAACGTCGGGGACGGGCAGTCGCTGTCTTCGATGCAGTTGACCGGCACCCCACCACCTCCCGCGCCGCCGCCGAAGTTCCCGCCGCCGCCGCCTCCGGTTCCACCACCGGTGACGCCGCCTCCACCACCGGTGACGCCGCCTCCGGCTCCACCACCGACGCTGCCGCCGCCGGTGCCGCCGCCGCCCGTGCCTCCGCCGCCTCCCGTCGAGGGAACGATGCAGAGCCCGAGCAGGCACGAGGTGCCTCCGAGGCAGCTCTGACAGGCCGCGCCGGACGAGCCGCACGCGTTGCTGGCGCCGCCCGTCTCACAGGTGCCCGCGGCGGTGCAGCAGCCGGTGCAGTTGCCCGGGCCGCACGTGTCAGCGGTGGGCTTGAAGCAGGCGGAGGACAGCGCGAGGAACACCACGGCGAGTGCGAGGCGCATCCACGCCGCGTATCACGGCGCGTCGCAGAGCACAGTCCAGCGGCCGCTCGGCAGGCACGGCGCGTAGCCCGCCGCCACGTCGGCGCCCGGCGTTTCCCACCCGTCGGGCTTGAAGACGAGCACGCCCGGGTGTTGCTGCGAGAGAGGCACTCTCCACAGCCGCTTCACCCCGGGGTGGTCGAGCAGGCTCAGCACGGCCGCGGGATCCGCCGCGACGACCTGATCCTTCGGCAGCAGGGCGAGCTCGGGTGCGGGGTACCACTGCGCCGCCAGCGCGAGGCGCAACGGCAGGCGGAGGGCCGTCACTTCCCAGCTCAGCTGCGCGGCCAGCAACGTCATCACCACCATCTGTGAGCTCAGCCACTTTCCCCCGGTGCTCTTGAGCCCCACCGCGCCGGCGAAGCCGAGGAGATAGGCGGGAATGGTGGCGTGGTAGCCGGTGGGGCGGAACATCTCCGGGTCCGACGAGAGCAGGCAGAGGGCGATGAAGGGCAGCGCGGGCAGGCACCAGAGCAGGGCAGACCTGCTGCGCAGCGGGAAGGCCAGCAGCGGGCCGAGCAGCGCGGCGACGAAGAGCACGCGGTCTTCGGTGCCGGTGCCGAGCGCGGAGAGCGCGAAGCGGTTGAGGTGATCGAACTCCCGGCCGGACCACCACGGGTGGCCCAGCACGTACACGCCGCCCGCCGCGAGCCAGACCAGCGCGACGGTCCCTGCGATGACGATCCGTTCACCCCGAGCGGAGTCGAGGGGTCCGTTGCGCCCGCGTCCCTCGACTCCGCTCGGGATGAGCGGGTCCGGGCTTCGTTGGAGGGTCCACGCGAGCACGCACCAGACGAACGGGAACATGAAGAACGATTCCTTCGCCACCACGGTGCTCGCCGCGAGCGCGAGCGAGGGCCACCAGCGCCGCTCCTGGAGCAGCACCAGGCTCCAGCCCGCCAGCGGCAGCGCGAAGATCTCATCGTGCACGCCCCAGAGGATCTCCGGGCGGATCGACGGCGAGAGCGCCACCACGAGCGTCCAGAGCGTCGCCGTCGCCGCCGGCAGCCCGGCCCCGATGCAGAAGCGGCGCAGCGCCCACAGCGCCAGCCCGAACGAGAGCGCGTAGCAGGCGATCAACGCGTACGGAGCGGGCACGCCGAGCCAGGTCACCAGCCCCGGCAGGTAGAGCACCGGCGCGAAGTGATGCGAGAGGAAGTTCACCGGCTCGTCGAAGAGCAGCGTGGTGGTGGGCACGCCGGTCCTGGCGATGGCGTGCGAGGCCTGGGTGAAGATGGCGAAGTCGACGCCCATCATCCCCGCCACCACCCGCGTCACCTGGTGGAACGCGACGGCGAAGGGCACGAGCACCAGCAGCACGCGCGCGGCCCGCTCGAGCCACGGCGTGAACTCGGGCGGGCTCCTCCACGTGGCGAGCGTGATCAACCCCACCACGCCGACGGTCACCCGCGCCACGTACACGGGGTAGACGCCCATCAGGTAGAGCGCGACCGGCAACAGCCCCAGGAAGGGCAGGGCCCTCTTCAGAGCGGCCGCTCGTACATGCGCCACTTCTTGTAGATCTTCGCGTTCATGCGCTCGATGCCGCGGTTGATCTGGGTGTTGTCTTCGAGCGTCCAGGAGAGCTCACCGGCGCCGTAGCCGGCCGCCGAGCCCTTCTTGCTGATCTCCTCGTAGAGCACCGCCGCCAGCGCGCCGTACTTTCGCGAGGCGCGGAACTCGTCCTTGATGCCGAGCATGATCAACCGCGCGTTCTTCGGGCGGTTGAACTTGAGCCGCCAGAGCAGCTTGATCAGGTTGATGGGGTTGCGCATCAGCTCGCCCTTGAAGTCGCGGATGAGCTCGTTGATGTCGGGGATGGCGAAGAGCATCGCCGCCGGCTTGCCATCGACCTCGGCCACGTACGCCAGCTCGGTGTCGATGAACATCTTGTACTCGTTGGCGATGACCAGGAGCTCCATGTCCGTGAAGGGCGTGAAGTTCCAGTTGTTCTTCCAGGCCTCGTTGTAGACCTCCTGGATGATGCCGGCCTCGCGGCGGATCTCCTTGATGTCCATGTTGCGGATCTTCACGTTGGGGAGCTCGCGGGTCTTCTTCGCGACCTTGGCGGTCAGCTCGTCCAGCGGGGTGTGCGCCGTGTACCACCAGCCCAGCAGGTCCTTCACCTTGGCGTAGCCGGCAGACTGGATCAGCGGATCCATGAAGGGGCGGTTCCAGGTGGTGCCGATCATGTTGGGCGTGTCGAAGCCCTCGATGAGCACGCCGATCTCCCCCTTGGAATCGAGCGTCATCGGCCCGCGCAGGCGCACCCGGTCCTTCTTCTTCGACCACGCCTCGGCCACCGCGAAGAGCGCCTTCGCCACCGCGGCGTCGTCGATGCACTCGAAGAAGCCGAAGAAGGCGGTCTTCGGCTCTTGTGGCCACGTCTTGTCGTAGTCGAAGTCGACCTGCGCGCTGATGCGGCCGACCGGCTTGCCGTCCTTGAAGGCGGTCCAGCACTCGATCTCACCGTGCGCGAGGAACACGCTCTTCTTCGGGTCGAGCTGCTTGCGGTAGTCGTCGAGCAGCGGCGGGACCCAGTTCTTCTCCTGGTCCATGCCGATGGTCCAGGGCACGTGCAGGAAGACCTCGAGCTCCTTCTTGGTCCGAACGGGGCGGACGTCGATGACAGGCGCGTTCATGCGACACGCCTACTGCTCACGCCCCCGTTTGGAAACGACGAATCACAGTAGGCTCCTCCGCGGGCCGGCAGTCGGGGGACTCACACCATGCGCAGCTTCTTTGCTGTCGTCACCGCGTTCGCCTTGAGCTTCGGCCTGGGCGTCTTCACTGCAGCGTGTACGCCCACCACCGCCGACTGCGGCACGCTCGGCAAGCCGTGCTGCGCGGGTGAGTCGTGCGCGAACGGGAACGTCTGTGGAGGCGGCACCTGCCAGGCCTTCAGCTGTGGCGGGCCCGGCCAGGCCTGCTGCGCGAACTCGACCTGCACCGTGGGCGCCTCGTGCGTCGCGGGCAGCTGCCAGGCGCAGGTGTGCGGTGCGACCGGCCAGCCCTGCTGCGCGAACGACGCGTGCGCCACCGGCGCCACCTGCCTCGGCGGGTTGTGCCAGGGCTCGAGCTGCGGCACGCCGGGCCAACCCTGCTGCGCGGGCAACTCGTGCGGCGCGGGCGGTTGCTGCGTGAGCGGCGCCTGCGTCGCCGATGGCACCACCTGCGGCGCGAGCGGCACCTGCGCGGGCGGGAGCTGCGGAGGCTGCGGGGGCGAGGGCCAGCCGTGCTGCACGGGGAACACCTGCACCGCGGGCGGCACCTCGTGCGTGAGCGGCACCTGCCAATCGTGTGGTGGCTCGGGGGAGACGTGCTGCGCCGGCAACTCGTGCACGGCCGCGGGGACGAGCTGCGTGAGCGGGTCCTGCCAGGCGTGCGGCGGCTCGGGCCAACCGTGCTGCGCGGGCAACCAGTGCACCATGGCGGGCACCGCGTGCGTGGGGGGCACCTGCCAGGGCTGCGGTGGCGGCGGCCAGGCGTGCTGTCCCGGGCGCAGCTGCGGCGCCAACCTCGTCTGCACTGGCGGCGGCACCGCGGGGCTGTGCGCGGTGTGCGGCCAACCCGGACAACCCTGCTGCGGCGCGAACACCTGCGCCAACGGCTGCTGCGTGACGGGCCAGTGCCTGGCCGAGGGCACCGCGTGTCCCGGGCTGGGCGGCACTTGCAGCGGGGGAAGCTGCGCCGATGGCGGCTGTGGCGCGGAAGGGCAGGCGTGCTGCCAGGGTCTGTTCTGCACCGCCAACCGCCAGGGCTGTGACCAGCAGCAGAGCGCGTGCCGCAGTTGCGGCGGCCTGGGCGAACCGTGCTGCACCGCCACGTCGACGCCGTGCGTGACGCCCGACCTCGGCTGCAACGGCCAGGTCTGCTCGAGGTGCGGTGGGCCGGGCGAGCCGTGCTGCGCGGGCGCGTGCGCAGGCGGGAGCGTCTGCTCGGGCGCGTACTGCCTGGCGTGCGGTCTGCCCGGCCAGCCCTGCTGCGCCGGCAACACCTGCGGCGGGAGCTGCTGCGACACGGCCAACCCCGGGCTGCCCCTCTGCCGGGTGGTGGGGGGCCTGTGCGCGCGGGGCGACGTCTGCCAGTCGACGCTCTCGTGCGCAGGCTGTGGCGGGCGCGACCAGCCGTGCTGCAGCGGCAACACCTGCACCGGTCCGCAGCTCACCTGCGAGGGCACCGCGTGCGTCCCCTGCGGCCAGCCGGCGCAGCCCGTGTGCGCGACGGGCCAGGCCTGCCGCAACGGCTCGTGCGCGGATCCGACCACCGGGCGCTGCGTGGCGAGCGGGAAGAACGGCACTGACGGCCGGGTGTGCCAGCAGGGCACGTTCACCGCGTGTGGTGGACCGGGGCAGCCGTGCTGTGCCGAGAACACCTGCACCTCGGGGTGCTGCGCGGGCTCGACCTGCGTCGGCGTCGATGCGGGCTGTGGTGGCCAGGTCGGCAGCGGCCAGCCGCTGGGCGTGTGCACCGCGCCTTCGAACTCCTGCGGCACCTGTGGTGGCCAGGGGCAGCAGTGCTGCCAGAGCAACGAGACGTACGTTCGCGACTTCTGCACGGCCTCGGGGCTCGCCTGCAACAACTCGGGCCAGTGCCAGCCGTGCGGCGGCCCGGGGCAGCCGTGCTGCAGCGGCAACCTGTGCGGCAACGGCGGCTGCTGCACCGACGGCACCTGCGTGGGCAACGGCGGCATGTGCGGCTCGGGCCGCGGCAACTGCAACGGCGGCGGGTGTGAAGACGGAGGCTGCGGGCGCCTGGGCCAGACGCGCTGCACCTTCCTCGACTGCACCGCGCCCTTCACCGTCGACTACGGCGGTACTTGCTCGGCGTGCGGCGGCATCGGCCAGCGCTGCTGCGATTCGAACAGCACCGACGGCACCTGCGGGCTGGGCGCCGTCTGCTACGCGAGCACCTGCCAGGCGTGCGGCGGCAGCAATCAGCCCTGCTGCGAGGGGCGCTTCTGCAACGGCGGCGCGCTGTGCAGCACGTTCAACCGCTGCCCGTGACTCCTGGGCCGCACACCGCCCAGCGCTACTGCGCGCCCAGGGGAATGAGCAGACACGGCTCGCAGAGGTCGGCGTACTGGCCCATGCGCGCGCACAACGCGAGCGGGACCTTCGCAGCGCGGCGCTGGACCTCGACCGCCTCCTTCATCGCCGAGAGCGAGCGCCTGTAGCCCACGTCTTCCTTCTCCTTCGCGTCGAACGCGGTGCACGCCTTTCCGGTCTTCTTTTGCGCGAGCAGCAGCTCCATCAAGGCGACGTTCACCTGCACCGTGAGCCAGCTCTCGTCGTCGCCGAGCTCGCGCGCCGCGCTGGCCGCTTCGGCGAAGTAGACCAGCGCCTTCTTCGGATCGCCGCCGACGAACCACGCGGTCCCGAGGTTGTTGGCGATCAGCCGCACGCCCTTCAGGAACTTCGCGTCGCGGTAGGCCCCGAGGGCCTGCTCGAAGTACTTCTTCTGCACCTCGGGTGTCGCGCAGCGCTTGGCCCACAGGCCGAGATCGTTCAGCACCTGGGCGCGGGGAACGGGGTCCTTCAGCGCCTTCAGCGTCTTCGCCGCGGCTTCGTAGGCCTTCTTCGCGCCCGCGCAGTCTTCGTCGTCGAGCCGAACGTCGCCGGACTTCTGCTCTGCGCGCCCGCGGCTCAGCGCGTCCTTCGACTTCGTCGCGTCGGTGATGACCGAGGCCAGCAGCGTGAGCGCGTCCGCGCGGCGGCCTGAGCGCCTCAATTGCTGCGCCTCATCGACCCGCGAATCGACGACCTCTTCGTCCGCCAGGGCGACCCAGCCGATGGACACCACTGCGAGTGCGAGCGTTCGTGTCATGCCGGCAGCGTGACCTACGTTCCCTTCTCGGCCAAGGGCGCCACTACTGCTGCGAAGCCGATCATCGCCGCGGGCCCGGGGGTCGTGCTGCGCGCCACCGGGCGGGGCGCTCAAGCCGCGATGGGCTGAGCCTCGGAGGCCCGGGCGGGGGTGTTAGTGGCCCGCAGCACCTCGCCGAAGCGCGCGTGGCCCAGCTCGGCGGTGAGCTCGCCGTCGCGCACCGCCTCGTGGCCGTTGATCAGCACGCACTGCACCGCGCCGTCGTTGCGGTTCACCAGGCGCTGGTAGCCGGCGAAGAAGCTCATCGGCGCTTCCACCGCGCCGTCCAGCTGGGCCCCCAGCTTCTCCGGGTCGACCACCACCAGGTCTGCCCGCTTGCCCACCGCGAGCCGGCCTGCGTCCAGCCCGAGCCAGTCGGCGATCTCTCCGCTCACGCGGTGCACGGCGCGCTCGACGGTCATGAACGGCTCACCGCGCTTGTTCGCCTCGTTCACCAGCCGCAGCAGGCGCAGGGGGAAGTTGTAGTGGGCCATGTTCCGCAGGTGGGCGCCGGCGTCCGAGAAGCCGATCAGCACGTCGGGGTGGCTGACGATCTCCTCCAGCGGCGCGCGGCGGTCGTTGGCCATCACCGTGTACCAACGCAGCGCCTTACCGTGCTGCGCGACGAGATCGAGGAAGGTGTCCACCACGTCCTGCCCGCGCTCCTTCGCCACCGCGGCGAAGGACTTGCCCACCAGGGTGGCGTCGGGCGCCGAGAGGATCTCCGACTGGTTGAAGTCGCGGTGAAAGACCTTGGGCAGCAGCTTGCTGCGCCACTGCTTGCGGAACCACGCCCGGTACTCTGGATCGCTCAGCAGCTTGCTGCGCGTCTCGTCGTCCTGCAGGTGCAGCGCCGCCGCGCCTGCGCCGAACTCCTCGAACACCACCAGGTCGATGCCGTCGCTCCACAGGTCGAACGGCTCGGGGAGCGCCTGCCAGCGGAAGTCGCCCCCCAGCGTGTTGACCACCCGCGAGAGGAGGCCGACGAGCTTGTGCAGCCCGCGCGTGGCCCGCGTGTCCATCATCGAGATGACGGTGGTCTTGAGGGTCTTGCGGAACCAGCCCAGGCTCTCCGCCAGGAACAGCACGATGTTGACCTTGGTCGAGACGTTGGGCACTCCCTGGAAGACGCGCTCCCGCTCGCGGACGATGCGAATCAGGCGGCGGTACTCGCTCCACGGCGCGAACGTGGAAGGCAGCGGCCGGCTGCGCAGCTCGCGGGTGCCGCCCACCTTGTCCCACGGCAGGGTCTGAATGGAGACGCCCAGGTAGCCCGCGTCGAGCGCCTCGGTGGTGAGGGCTTCCATCTGCCGCAGCTCTGCTTCCGTGGCGCGGACGGTGCGGTCGAGGCTGCGCGCCATGCCCATCACGTGCGCGCGCAGCGCGGAGTGCCCCGCGAAGGACGCCACGTTCGGGCCCAGCGGCGCGCGCCCCAGGTGCTCGAAGTACCCGGCGTGCGTGTTCCAGGTCTTGGTCTTCTCCAGCAGCGTCCGCACCGCGTCGTAGGGGATGGCCTCGACCCGGCAGAACTGATCCGCCAGGTCCTCGGGCGTGCCGATGGCGAGCGACAGAGAGCAACTGCCGAGCGTGACCGTGGTGACGCCGTGGCGCACCGACTCGCCCAGGCCCGGGTTGAGCTCGACCTCGGCGTCGTAGTGCGTGTGCAGGTCGATGAAGCCGGGCGTCACCCACTTGCCCTGCGCGTCGACGATGCGGGTCCGCGGGCCGCGGGGAAGCGGCGCGTCGGACAGGGCGGTGATGCGCCCCTCGAGCACGCCCACGTGCTGGCGGCGGCCGGGCGCGCCGGTGCCGTCGAACACCAGGCCGTTCTCGATGATCAGGTCAAAGGATCCCATGCACCGTTCATAGCAGCGTCGACCCGGTGGCTGCGCCAGGGCCCTGGGTTGAGCTTCGACCTCGACCCGTGGTCCGCTGCACGCGAATGCGCACCTTGCTCGCTCTCCTCGTCTCGTTCAGCGCATGCGGGGGCTCCGTCGCGGTTCCGTCGGCAGCGGTGCAGCAGGAACTGCCGAAGACCTCGACTCCGAAGCTCGTGCTCGAGCTGCCGGCAGAGCTGAAAGCAGTGCGGGCGAAGCTCCACGACCCGGCGCAGAAGCTCAGCGCCAGGTGTGACTCAGCGGAGACATGCGCGACGCTCACGAGCTGGCTCACCACGCAGGGCACGTACACGCTCGAGCTCGAGTATGTCGGTGCCGACGGCGTGCGCGAACGAAAGACGCAGACGTTCGCAGCGGGCTTTGGAGAGCTCTCAATCAGCCTGCACGCGATGGTCGATCAAGACGGCGTCATCGAAGCGATGTTCCCGCGCATCACGGGTGCGCCAGTGCCAGGCGTGAGCCTGCAGGTCACCACGCGTGAGCCTGTCACGGCGGTGTCCGAGCTGGTGCTGGTCAACGGCTCGAAGGACCCCATCTTCGTCCCGTCGCAAGACAGTCACGTGCTCGCGAGCATCAGCGGCGTCAATGGCACGATCGACCCGCCGCGGTACGGCGGGTGCGGAACAGGAATCGGTCTCCACGAGTTGGCCGCCGGAGCTTCCATCCAACTCGGAGAGGTCCACGCCATCGGTGGGCGGCCCGCGATTCCTCGAGGGCGATACCGGATCTCCGTGCAGTACGGCGTCGACCCTGGCCAGGAGGCGATGTCTGTCGGCGGCTCACGCGCTGCCGAGCTGGAGCTCGAGTTCGATGGGCCCGCGGCCGCGCAAGCACCGCCGCGAGAGCGAAAGACCGGGGAGCCCACGTTCACGCCCCGCGATCCGGGCCGCCCTGCGCTCACCTTCGCACCCGCGCGCACTGAAGGCGCAGAGGTCCCCGCGACTGCGCCGAAGCTCGCGTTCGATCAATCAGTCGCTGGCACGCTCACTGCGAAGTCGCCTCGCCGGTACTTCCGCGTCGAGCCGCCATCGTCGATGGAGTTCGGCGCCGTTCGCTTCTACGCCCGATGCGCTACGCCCGGGTGCAGGCAGAGCGCGTACGCGGTGCTGACCGACGCGCCGGATTCGGTGTCCGACGCGCGTGGGCTGCGCGGCTCAGGAGGGTGGACGCAACTCACCGATGACGCGCGGCTGGGCTCCGGGAAGTCGTGGTTTCTCGTGGTCGGCTGCCTCGAGGAGTGCGCCAGTCCGATCTCATTCTTTGGCGCGGTCACGCAGGGCGATCACGGTTGGTGAACGCTTGACGCGACCCATCACGTCCCCATCACCTGCGGGGCCGGGCGCGCGGGCAGGCGCGCTCGGTGGTGCCCGCGAAGAGGGCGCGCGTCTCCTTCACGGTGAGCACCTCGCCGGGGTGGCACACCTGGTCGAAGAGGCGAATGAAGAGGCGGTGCTCGGGCGGAATGGGCACGTGCAGGTACTTCCACGTGGCGCGGAACGGCTTGCTGGGCGCGTCGGGCACCGGCACGTCGACCGAGTAGAGGTGGAAGCTCAGGTACGCGTCGACGAGGCCCACGTACCAGCCCAGCGGCGAGAGCAGCATGGTGAGGGCGAGCGCGCGCACCACGCGTGACTGCTTCTTGAAGTCGTCGAGCGCGGTGCCCTGCCACGGCCCGAAGAGCGCGACGCCCGAGAGCGCGAGCGCGAAGTTCCACGGCCAGATGGACGCGTTCTCGTTTCGCCCGGCAGCGAGCGTGGACAGGATGCCCACGTGCATGGCGAAGGTGGCGGCGCCCGCCCAGCGGCGCGACTCGGGCTTGAGCACGAGAATGGCGAGCAGGTACTCGCCCAGCGCCAGGAGGATGCCGGCGAGCGCGAGCACCACGTCGGGCGCCTGGCTCCACACCTGGCGCACGAAGAGCGGGCCGAGGAGGAAGATGAAGGCGGGGCTGAGCAGCTTGAGCGCGCCGGCCCACAGCCAGAGCACCACCACGTGCGCGCGCCCGAGGAACTGCGCGCCCGGTTCGGGCCAGGTGGCGATGGCGAGGAAGGGGAACGAGAAGAACTGCGGCTGCAGCCGGGTCTCGTCGCAGATGCACGCGTACAGCAGCACCAGGGCGTAGGCGGCGAGCGCGCGCTTCGGGAAGACGAGCTGCGCGAAGATGGTCAGCAGCAGCGGCACGCCCACGCCGAAGGAAGGCAGGGGCAGCGCGGGCAACATCGGCGGCAGCTCGTGCGCGGTCCACAACGGCCAGGTGATGACGACCGTCGCCGCGTGCGCGAGCACGACCAGCACCCGGTAGCGGAAGAGGAGGTTCAGCACCCACCTCCATCGGGACAGGCGGCCGCCACGAGCCACGAGGGCGCCTCAGCCAGAGTCGCGACGTCGTCGATCTCGAACGCGAACCCCTCGCCGAGCCCACGGCAGCAGCCTCCGTCGGTCACGGGGCTCAGGGCGCAACTGGGGCCTTTCAGCGAGCTGGGGATGACCTTCCAGTTCGACGAGGCGCTTCGCACCAGTAACCAGCACAGGTTGATGTCGTCCCAGTCGTAGATGAACGTCGTCGACCCACCGGCTGGGACGATGAACGTGTCGTTCCCTCGGGGAAGGGCCACGGGGAGCCGCGACCAATACAGCGGAGGCGCGTGGGGCCGGCCGGGTTCCCCTCGCCCCAGCGGGATCGCGCGGAGCTCCTCCATCGATCGATTCGTGATGCCGACGGGCTCGAGGAAGCCGAGGAGCATCGGGTTCGCGAAGCAGCACAGCGAGAGGAGGAGTGGGCTCAGCAACACGAGCAGCGCCAGGGAGACGGGGACCTTCTTCATCTGGGCCCAGCGAATCACGCTGCGACGGCCTCACGCGACCTTTCGGCGACCGATTCCGGTCGCCGGTGATCGGCCCCTTCCTGGGTCCCCGCTTCAGTACGCCAGCAGCCGGGTGAAGGCCGCGGCCTTCGTGTTGCCGCCCAGGTCCACCACGTTCTCGAACGAGAAGCCGAAGTACACGGCCGTCGAGGTCCCCGCGGTGCCGATGTTCTTCTTCCCCGAGGCGATGGTGGCGGCGATGACGCCGCTCCCGTCGGGGTCGAGCATCGCGGTGAAGAGGCTGTCGGTGCCCACCTTCGGGTTGACCGGATCCGTGTACGTCTGGATCGGCGTGTCGAGGCCCACTGACAGCGCCAGCCCTGCCATCGGCCCACCGCCGGTGGCAGTGAAGCTCGCGTCGTTGAGCTTGTCGGCCTCGCCGCCCTGGCAGCCGAGGTAGTTGGAGAGGAAGGTGTTGGCCGTGCTCGTCCACGTGGTGCTGGCGGGGAACCCGTAGAGATACGAGTTGGAGAAGATGAGGACCTTGCGGTTGCCCTGGTCGAGGAAGGCCTGCAGCACCAGCTCGTCACTGGCCGAGATGGTGTGGACGTTGCCCGTGCCGGAGTAGTTCGCGCCGGTGTACCAGACGAGCGTCTTGAAGTTCTTCACCTGGTCGAAGCTCGGCCCGTTCATGCCCGACGTCACCACGTACTGCGCCCACGGCGCGCCGGTGCCGTTGAGCAGCTGCGTGAAGATGAGGTCGGAAGGGGAGGGCGTCGCCTGCGCCATGCCGTTGTTGTTCTGGCTGCGGTCGTCGTCGATCAACAACACCTCAGCCGGTGCGGTGACGGTCAACGAGAGCGCGGCCGTGGCCACGTTGGTGCCTGACGTGCCCTTCACCGTGGTCATCGTCACGCCCGCGTCAGCGGTCAGGGGAACGGCGAGGCTCAGCACGCTCAAGTTGACCGAGCTGCCCACCGGGTTGGGCGTGAAGACCGCGGTGACGCCCGCAGGTGCGTTCTCCAGCACCAGCTGAACGCTGCCGGTGAAGCCGGTGTCTCTGTTCACGTCGACGTTCACCGAGGCGGTGCCGCCGGGCGCGAGTGAGAGTGTCGTGGGGGTGAGCGCGAGGTTGAAGGTGGCTACGACGCCACCACCACCGCCGCCACTGCCGCCGCCACTGCCACCACCGCTGCCACCACCGCCACCGCTGCCGCCGCCGGTGCCTCCGTCAGGGCCGGTTGCCGGTCCGCAGTTGCACGACGAGAACGAAGCGGTGAGTGCGGCCATGATCAGCCATCTCGCAGTACGCATTGATCCTCCCTGATGTTGGGCTCGAGCGGCGAGCGGTTGGTGCATCGCGCGGACCACTCGCGTCGAGAGCGCGAGCCCTGCACGAGGCCCTGCAACCGCTGCGTCAGGGGCCTGCGCCCGGCAGAAATGTTCGGTGCACCCCTTGATCTCGCGCATGCGGCCTCGCCGGCCCAGCGCACGGCCAACGCGACCTTTCGGCGACCGATTCCGACCGCCGGCTCGCACCGGGCTCTGCGCCCCCCGGGGTTCGGGTTTTCTCGGCGCATGCCCACAGACCTCCCGCCGCACGTGCTGCACCTCACCCGCACTGCCTGTCTCGTCGAATCGAGGGCGCACCTCTACTCGGGCTACCTCGCGAACGTGTTCCGCGCGCGGGGCCCGCGGTGGCGCGAGAAGTTCGAGCGCTGGGGCGAGGAGGAGCAGACGCACGGTGCGTCGCTGCGAGCCTTCCTCGCGCAGGAGGACCCGCGCTTCGACTTCGCGCGGCACCTGGACGACTACCTCGCGCACGTGCCGTACCACTGCGACGTGGAGAAATCGGTCTACGGCTCTGAGCAGGCTGAGCTCGTGGCGCGCTGCTTCGTGGAGGCGATGGCCGCGAGCTACTACCAGGCGCTCGGCAGCGGCGCGGCGGTGCTTCAGCCTTTGTGTCGGCGGCTCGCGGCCGATGAAGCGCGGCACTTCACCATGTTCCGCCGGTTGCTCGAGACCCTGCGGGAAGAAGAGGGCGCGCGACCCCTCGAGGCGATGCACGTGCTGACGAAGCGGCTGCGTGCGCTCGACGACGAGCAGATCCTCTACGCGTCGTGGTGCGTGCGCGGGGCCCAGGCGCCCTACGTGCGCGAGGAGGAGTCGAAGCGCTACCGCGCGATGATCTGGCAGCTCTACCGCCCCGAGCACGTGCGCTTCGTGGCGACGCTGAGCCTGCAGACGCTCGGGCTTTCCGTGGCGCCCGCGCGCCTGCATCGCCTGAGCGCGCTCGTGCACGGCGTGCTGTCGAGAGGCGAGGAGGCGGGGTCGCTCTTCCCGCCGTGTTGACGCACCGAAGATCGGGACCTGGGACCGCACCTCGTCACCTGAGCGTCCCTGCCCCTCGAGGCAGTTCGGAGTAAGGGCCGTCGAGTGACTGGCCAGGGCCTCTCAGACTTGTGCGTGGAGTGCGGCCTGTGCTGCGACGGCTCGCTCTTCCGCTTCCTCCCGGTGGAGCCCACCGAGGTCGACACCTACCGCGCGCTCGCCCTGCCGGTGGTGACGCAGTCAGGCCGCCTCGCGATGCCGCTGCCCTGCGCGAGGCTCGAGGCGCGCTGCTGCACCATCTACAAGCAGCGGCCTCCCGGCTGCCGCGCCTTCGTCTGCCACCTCGGCCGCCGGCTCGAGCTCGGCGACGTCGGGTTTCCCGAAGCGCTCACCATCGTGCACGAGGCGCGGCGCCGGCTCGACGTGCTGCGCGCGGCTGCACCAGGGCCGGAGCCGGTGTTGCAGCGCGTGACCAGCGAAGGTGCCCGCGGCGCGCTCACGTCCGAAGCGGCATGGACGGCGTTGGAGGCCACGCACGCGTGGCTCGACGAGCACATCCACTGGCCCGAGGGTCCGCAGACCGGCGTCTGAGCGCGAGGGTCGGGGAGAGGGCAAACACCTTCACTCGGCCACGCGGAACATCACCAGCCCGGTGTTCTGACTGCCGCTCGAGATGAGCGGCGCACTGCCATCACCGAACAGCGCGATGTTCCGCGGCAGGTCCTTCCGGGTTCACACCCCAGCAGCGCCAGGGCGCACGGCAGGACGAGTCGGGTCACGGTTTGGCCAGAGGGTTGGCGAGCACGAGCGCCCACAGCGAAGCAGGCAGGAGGAACGTGAGGAACACGTTTCCGAGGCGGATCTCCGTCTGATCGGTCAGCGGCACGCGCTGGCGGGGCGCGAGCTCGGCGCCGGCGACCCACGTGCCGTTCTTGCTCTCGGCGTCGGTGAGCGCCCACGCCTTCGTGCGCTCGTCCTGCTGCAGCCACGCGTGAAAGCGGCTGATGGAGTTGTCATCGAGCTCGATGTCGTTGCCCCCCACGCGCCCGATGGTGACCCCCATGGGGAAGGCGTTCGGCTTGCCGCTCTTGGCGATGAGGTGCACGCGCGCCTCACTCGCTTCCGGGCGCGACATCACGAAGGCCGCGCGGGTGGGGCCACCGTCATCCTTGTCGGAGCCAGCGGTGGTGAGGCGCTGCACCAGCACCGGGCCGTTCCACTTCGCCCTGGTGCCCGCGGGGTCCTTCAGCCACGCGTTGATCAGCTCGGCGAAGGAGGACCTCACCCGGGGCACGATACCCGGAATCAGAAGTTGAAGATCACCGCTGACCAGCTGAAGCCCGCGCCGAACGTGGCCGACACCACCCGCGTTCCGGGTGCGAGCTTCCCCGCCAGCCGTGCGTCGAGCAGCCCGATGGGAATGCTCGCGGCGGTGGTGTTCGCCGTCTCCTGGATGGTGTTGTGGAAGCGCTCCATCGGCACGCCCAGGTTCTGCGCCACGCGCTCGACGATGCGCAGGTTCGCCTGGTGCAGCACGAACAGCCCCACGTCGGCGGGCGTCAACGACTCGCGGGCGAGCACGCTCAGGATCACCTCGGTCATGCGGGTGATCGCCGCCATGAACACCGTCGGCCCGTCCATCTGCGGGTGATGCTGGTTCTTCGCGAGCACGCTCGCGTCGAGGCGCGAGGGCAGTCCCAGCCCGGTGCCGGGCCCTTCGATCCACAGCGCCCTGGCGAACTTCCCGTCGGCGTGAAGCTCCATCGCCTGGATGTTCTTGCGCGGGCCCGCCTCGACCTGGCGCAGCACGAACGCCCCCGCGCCGTCACCGAACAGCATCGCCACCTGCTTGCCCTCGGGGGTGAGTTCGAGCCCCTTCGAGTGCATCTCGGCACCCACCACGAGCACGTTCCCGTACTCGCCCGACGAGACGAACTTGTCCGCGATCGAGAGGCCGTACACGAAGCCCGAGCACTGGGCGCGCAGGTCGAACACGGGGATGGTGCGCGTCTTCAGCTTGCTCTGCAGGAAGAAGCCGGACCCGGGGAACTCGTGGTCGGGGCTCAACGTGGCGAAGACGATGAGGTCGAGGTCCTTCGCGGTGAGCTTCGCGTCATCGAGCGCGCGCTTCGCCGCCTCCAGGCCGAGGTCCGACGTGGCCTGCGCCGGCTCGCCCCAGTACCGCGAGCGGATGCCGGAGCGCACCTCGATCCAATCAGGCGTCACGCCCAGCAGCGGCGCGAGCTCCTCGTTCGTCACCTTGCGCGCGGGCAGGTACGAGCCCATGCCGCAGATCTCCGATGCGAAGGTCATGCGCTTCTCCTCGGGGTCAGCTTCAGCTTCATGCCGTCCTTCGGCTGAAGCGTGATGAGCGGGTCGAACTGCGGAGGCAGCGGCGAGCGCAGCTCGAGGTGATACCGGCGCACCACCGCCGAGACCATCGCCACCAGCTCCATCATCGCGAAGCCCGCGCCGATGCACTGCCTCGGCCCCGCGGAGAACGGGAGGAACGCGTGGCGTGGAATCGAGGGGCGGTTGGCCGGGCTGAAGCGCTCGGGCCGGAACGCCCCGGGGTTCTCCCAGAAGCGGGTGAGCCGGTGATTGACCCACGGCGAGATGAGCACGAAGGAACCGGCAGACACGCGGTAGCCGGCGAGCACGTCGTCCTCCACGGCCTTGCGCGCGAAGAGCCACACGGCCGGGTAGAGCCGCATGCCTTCCTCGACGACCTGGCGGGTGAAGACCTGGCCGTCCTTCTCGGCGGCGATGGCCTCCGCGGCTTCCGGGTGCTGCGCCACGAGGAAGAGGATCCACGTGAGCGAGGTCGCGGTGGTCTCGTAGGCGGCGAGGAAGAGCGTCACCAGCGCGTCGCGCAGCTGCAGCTCTTCCTCGACGGAGTACTTGTCGAGCAGGTCCTGCAGCAGGTCGACCTTGCGCCCGGTGGAGGCGCGGCGCTGCCTGATCTGCGCGTAGACGAAGGCGTCGAGCTTCACCAGCGCGTCATCGAACGCGCGCTCGCGCGCCGTCTTGAAGGGGAGCCGGAAGTTCACCAGCGCAAGGCTCCTCCGCGAGACCTCGCGCTGCAGCACGGGGATGAGCTCGTCGAACGAGTCGACGCTCGAGTCCACGCTGAGCAGCGCGCGCGCCGCGATGCGACGGCTCAGCGCCAGCGAGGCGCGGAAGAGGTCGAAGTCCGGCTGCGCCCCCCACGCCGCGACCGACTCCTCGATGAGCGCGTTCATGGTGGGCAGCAGTTCCTCGAGGCGCTTGCTGTGGAACGCGGGCTGACAGCGGCGGCGCTGTTCCTGCCAGGTCTTCCCCTCGGCCGTCACCAATCCTTCGCCCATCACGGTCTTCATCGCCGCGTAGCCGAAGCCCTTCACGTAGTTCTTCGCGTTCTCCACCAGCACCCGCTGGATGCCGTCGGGCTCGGTCACCAGGTAGAGCGACTTGCCGAGGAAGCGGAAGCGGGTGAAGCCGCCGAGCTTCTCGGCAGACTCGAGGTACATGCCCAGCGGGTCCCGCCTGCGCCGGGGCAGGTGGCCGAACAGAAAGTGAGCGGGCAAGGACGGCGCGGCGCTCGCATCGAGGGGGCCGGTCACTTGCGCAAAGCCCCCGCGATGAGGTCATCGGCGAGCTTCTCCACGGCCTGCTGGTCGAGCGCGCGCTCGAGGTAGTCGAGGTCGACGCGCAGCCCGGCCTCGCTCTCGAGGATGTGCACCGAGAGCTCGAAGCGCGCCTCGGGCCGCGGGAAGTCGACCTCGCTCAGCCGCGCCGTGCCCAGCCTCGGCAGCCGCAGCGTCGGCTCGAGGTTGAAGAGCACCTGCGCGGTCTTGCCGCCCGGGGACGACGAGGCGCGCTCGTAGCAGCGGGGCAGCAGCGCGGCGTTTCGGGCGAGCAACTCGGAGAACGTGCCTGCTTCCTGGGGCAGCACCATGAGCTGGGTGAGGTTGCCGACGATCGTCTCGCCGCCCGCGAAGCGGCGATCAGCCACGGGCACGGCGATGACGTACTGGTCGCGCGCAGTGAAGCGGCCCAGCGCCTCGCTGAACGCGGTGAACAGATACATGAAGGTGGTGACGTCGGCCTGGCGCGCGGCCTCGGCGATGAGTTGCTGATCAGCCGGGCTGATCAATCGCTTCACCCGCCCCGCGGTCGAGCCGGTGCCGGGCTCGAAGATTGGCTCGGGCAATCCCCGCGGAAAGAGCTCGTTCCAGAACGCCTCGCCGCTCGCGTCACGCGTGCGGGTGAACGTGAGGTAGTCGCGGTACTGCGGTCCCGGAGCGTCGGCGCGCTTGCCGCGATACTCGAGCGCGAGCTCGTGAATGAGGATGGCGAGCGAGTACGCGTCGAGCAGCACGCCGTGCGTGAGCACCGCGAAGACGAAGTCGGCCGGGCCACGCTGCAGCAGCTCGAAGCGGGCCAGCGGGCCGTGCGCGACGTCGAGCACCTGCAGCGACAGCTCGCGCAGCCGCGCGGGGACCCGATCGATCTCATCACCGTTCACCCCGAGCGGAGTCGAGGGGCCTCTTCCTTCATCGACTCCGCGCGGGATGAACGGGCGGGCTCCGCCATGAACGGCGAACTCGGCGCGGGAGGGGCCGCCGAAGCGGAGCAGGCCGTCTGCGAACGACGCGCTGAAGATCTCGTGGCGACCCACCACCGCGAGCACCGAGCGCTCGAACAGCGCGACGTCGAGCTCACCCTCTATCTGCACGGCGACCCCCACGTGGCCGGCCCGGCTCCCCGCGGGCAGGTCGAGGAAGCGGCGCTGCGCGGCCGACGGCCCGGTCGCCTGGCGAATCACCGTCTTCTCGGCCGCGCTCAGGATGGCTGCCTTCAGCACCTGCAGGTCTTCCCCGGAGTGCGCGGTGGAGAGGAAGAGGTTGCGCCCTTCCCACACGTAGACGCCTGCGCCGTTGAGGTGCGCGAAGAGCAGGTCGAGGTTGGAGCTCGACTGCAGCCGGAAGAGCGACGCGAAGTGCACTGCCTGCACCGGGGCGCCGAGGGCGGTGAGCGCCTGGTTCAAGTCGGCGCAGAACGCCGCGGTCCTCTGGTTGAGGGCCTCGAGCTCGTGGGCTCCCGACTCGCGCAGGCGCAGCAGCGTGGCGCGCGCGGCCGCCATGGCCACCGGGTGCTTGCAGAACGTGCCGGCGAAGAAGACCAGCTCGTAGCTCGGCGCCGAGGTGTCGCCGTACTGCCAGAAGCCACCGTCGATCTTGTCGAGGAACTTCGCGCTGCCGCCCACCGCGCCGATGGGGAAGCCGCCGCCGAGCACCTTGCCGTAGACCGCGACGTCTGCGCGCACGCCGAAGTGTTCCTGCGCCCCGCCCACGCCGCAGCGGAAGCCGGTGATCACCTCGTCGAAGATGAGCGCCGCGCCCGACTTCGTGGTGGCGGCGCGCAGGTCGCGCAGGAACTCGGCGGGCTGCACGCCGGGGCGCCGGCTCTGCACCGGCTCGACCAGCACCGCCGCCAGGGACTCACCATGCTTCGCGAGGAACTCGAGCGAGCGCGCGTCGGCCCAGGGCAGGACGATCAGGTCGGCGACCATCGAGGCGGTCGTGCCCGCGGTGACGGGCCGCGCTTCGCCCGAGGGTTCTCTCCGCCCGAGCAGGCCGTCGAAGGTGCCGTGGTACGAGCCCTCGAAGATGACCACCTTCTCCCGGCCCGTCGCCGCGCGCGCGAGGCGGCACGCCAGCATCACCGCCTCGGTGCCGGAGTTGGTGAAGGTGAACCGGTCCATCCCCGTGAGGGCCTTCATCAACCCGGCGACCTCTCCCGCCACCGGAGACTGAGGACCGAGCGGCGCGCCCTTGAGCAGCGCTTCCTGCACCGCGGCGTGGATGAACCCGGGCGCGTGACCGAAGAGGTGCACGCCGAAGCCCATGGTGAAGTCGAGGACCTCGTTGCCGTCGACGTCCCACAGCTTCGAGCCCTTCGCGCGCTCGGCGACGAGCGGGTACGCCATCTCCTTCGTGCGCGCGCGGAAGCCGGCGGTGTTGCGATTGTCTGACAACACCGCGCGGTGGGCCTGGGTGTGCTGCTTCGAGCCGGCGGTCCTCTTCGTGTACGCGGCGACCGCCTCCGCCTCCCCGCGCTCGGGCGGCAGCTCGCCGGGCTGCGCGGAGAACATCGAGAACGCGTCGGCGCTCTTCCGGGGCCTGGCCAGCTGGGCGACCCGTTCGGACGAGAGCACCAGCTCAGCCACCGTGGAGAGCGTGGCCGCCGGCTGCAGCACCTGCTCGAGCGGAATCTTCACGCCGTACTGCGACTCCACGCGTTGGAGCAGGGTGAAGAGGTCGAGCGAGTCGACGCCGAGGTCGAGCAGCGCGCGGTCGACGCTCACCGCAGCCGCGTCTCCCGAGAGGAACTCCGCCACCTGGGCGCGCAGGTCGAGCACCACCTGGTCGAGGGAGAGAGACGCCGGCTTCGCCTTCTCTTCCTTCTTCCAGTGCCGCTTGCCGGCGAACTTCGTGAGCACGCCCGGCGCCCGCAGCGTGGCGGCCTCTCGGAGGATGACGTGCGCGTTGGTGCCGCCGAAGCCGAACGAGCTGATGCCCGCCAGGCGCGGCCCCTGCTGCTTCGGCCACGGCGTGGGCGCGAGGGGCAGGGCGATGAAGTCCTTGTCCTCCGCGATGTCGGGGCTCAGCGCGGTGAAGTGGCGGTGCCGGGGGATCTCGTCGTGGCGCAGCGAGGCCAGCGTCTTGAGGATGCCCACCATTCCGGATGCGGGCTCGGCGTGGCCCAGGTACGACTTCGCGGTGCCGATGACGCAGGGCTGCTGCCTGGGGCTGGTGCGCAGGGCGCGCGAGATGGCCTGGTATTCCACGCGATCGCCGACCTGCGTGCCGGTGCCGTGCGCCTCGAGGTAGGTGAGCTGATCCGCCGTCACGCCCGCGCTCTTCATCGCCGACTGCATCACCTCGACCTGCGAGTCGACGTTGGGCGCGGTGAGCACCTCGGTGTGGCCGTCCTGGTTGACCGCCGAGCCGATCAGCTCGGCGTAGATTTGCCGACCGTCGCGCAGCGCGTCTTCCGTGCGCATCAGCACGAAGTAGACGACCGCTTCGCCGCGCACGTAGCCGTCGGCGCCTTCTGAGAACGCCTTGCACTTCCCGTCGTTCGACAACATGCGCGCGCGGGAGAAGGCCACCGTGAGGTGCGGGGAATTGATGACGTTGACGCCACCCACCAATGCCAAATCAGTCTCGCCGCGCCTCAGGCTGTCCATCGCGGTGTGAATGGCAACCATCGCCGACGAGCAGGCGGTGTCGAGGGTGAAGCTGGGCCCGCGCAGGTCGAAGAAGTGCGAGAGCCGGTTCGAGATCATCCCCAGCTGGTTGCCGATGACCTTGAAGATGTCGGCGTTCTCGAGGTCGTAGGTCATCGACATCGAGTAGTCGTGGTTGCTCGAGCCGACGAACACGCCGGTGCGGCTGCCCCTGAGGCTCCTCGGCTCGAAGCCCGCGTCTTCGAAGGCGCGCCAGGACTCCTCGAGCGAGAGGCGCTGCTGCGGGTCCATTCGCCGCGCTTCCACGGGCGAGACGCCGAAGTGCCGCGCGTCGAAGGTGTCGACGTCTTCGAGGAACGCGCCGAGAAACGTGGCGGGCCTCTCGGTCGCGCGCATGCGCTCGAACAGCGCCGCGTCGGCGTGGTAGCGGCCTTCGGGCACCGGTCCGACCACCTCGCGCCCGGTCGAGAAGAGCGTCCACAGCCCCTCGAGGTCCGAGGCCTGGGGCACCCGGAACGAGAGGCCGACGATGGAAATGGACGTCATCCCCATGCGAGAGTAGGCGTTTTTCCGGGGGCACCGTTCATGAAAGACATCGAGCCGTTCTTCAAGCAGTTGGACGCGGCGATGGCGGAAGAGTGGGACGTGATCGTCAAGGTCAACCCGTTCTTCAACGCGCTGATGGACGGGCTCGATGATCGCCGGCTGCTCGGGATCTACCTGTGCGAGGTCTACAACACCGTCAAGCACTCGGCGATCACGCAGGCGCTGGTGGTGCAGCACCTCGCCAACCCCACCAGCACCAGCATCCGCTACATGAAGTACTGCCTCAACCACGCGCTCGAGGAAGTGGGGCACGAGCAGATGGCGCTGCACGACCTGCGCTCGCTCGGGGTGGACATCACCAACGAGACGATGCCCAGGCCCACCATCGCCACCGAGGCCTTCACCGGCTACGTGTACCGGCTCGCCACCACCGGTAATCCTGTACAGCGGCTGGGGTATTCGTACTGGGCAGAGAATTGCTATACATATTTCGCGCCCATCGCGATGGCGATCGTGCAGAACATGAAGCTCGAGGCGAAGAACCTCACCTTCTTCGTGCAGCACGGAGAGATCGACAAGAAGCACGCCGACGAGGTGAAGAAGATCATCGCTGACGTGGTGAGCACGCAGGCCGACAAGGACGCCATCCTCACTGCGCTGCGGGGCACCATCCGCCTGCAGGGCGGCATGCTGGCCGACGTGCACGCGGCGTATCTGAAGTTCCTGAAGGGCGAGGCGCCCATGTACGACTTCGTTCGCAACCTCGCGTGAAGATCCGCCTCAGCCCCATCGACCTGTTCTTCTCGGGCCCCGACTCCCGGCCCTCGAACATGGGGTTCTGGTTCGAAGGGCGCCTCGACCCGAAGCTGATGGCGCAGAGCCTGGCGGAGCTGGCCGAGGTCTACTTCCCCATCAAGGGCCGGCTGCTCGAGGTCGACCCCACGGTGCTGGCGCTGGGCGACTTCGACACCGCGCCGAAGCTGGAGTGCGTCGAGGTGGCCACGCTGCCGCTGGACGACGAGCTGAAGCTGATCGACCTGCTCGAGCCCGCGTCGAACGCGCCCGGGGGCTCGCTGGTGCGACTCAAGCTCCTGCTCAGCGAGCGGCACAGCGTGCTGTTGATCAGCTTCTCGCACGTGCTCGGCGACGCGGCCGCGTTCTTCGACTTCCTCATGGACTGGGTGGCGCTGGCCGCCCATCGCAAGGTCGAGGCGCCCTCGTTCGATCGCGAGGTGTTCAGGGGCATCTTCGAGGCGATGAAGTTCGACCCGCGCAAGCTCAACCTGGGCTCGATGAGCGCGCTGTCGAAGAAGAACCACGGCTTCATCGGCGAGGGCCCGAAGCCCGAGGTGTCGCGCTCGGACTTCCTCGGCGTTCAGCGCACGCTCTTTCCCCGCGACGAGGTGCGCGCGCTGCGGCAGGCGGCGTCTGCCGATGGCGAGCGGCCGGCGACCGTGTTTTCCGCCATCGCGGGGGAGGCGTACCGGCTCAAGGCCGCGGAGAACCAGGCCGCGCAGCTCGAAGACCAGGAGACGGTGCTGGTGTGCCCGGTGGACCTGCGCCGGGTGCTGGGCGAGGTGCCGGCGAAGTTCTTCGGCAACGCCATCAAGGGCGTCTCGTGCACGCACGCCACCGACGAGGTGCTGTCGGCCACGCCCCGCACCCGCGCGGAGTGGATCGGCGCGTCGATTCAGTCGGTCACGCGCGAGAACCTGAACCTCGACTTCCACCTGCTCGACTTCATGCGCAAGACGGCCGGCTTCAAGAAGGTGCAGGGGCTGCGCGCGAGCCGGTCGAACAGCCTGCTGGTCACCGACATGACCTTCGCGCCGCTGCGCTTCGTGCGCTTCGAGGGGAAGACCTGCTTCAAGGTGTCGATGCTCTCGTTCTACGCGAACACCGCGGCCATCCTCGAGCATGCCGACGGGCACGAGCTGATCCGCGCGAAGGTGAAGCGCGCGTGAACGAGCTGCCTGCCGACCGCGAGCGGCTGCTGGCGATCTACGACGAGCTGTGCGCTGCGAAGTGCACGGCGCTGGTGCGCGACCTGCGGTTGTTCGAGGTGAAGGTGGACCCTCGGGCGCAATCGGTCGCGGACAGGTTGGTCGCGCTCGCGCTCGAGCTGGGCGTGCTGCGCGAGTCCGGGGGCCGCAGGCTTCCCACGGCCCGGCTCGCGAAGGCCGTGCGCTACGGTGAGCTGCTGGCGCAGAGCGCAGCCGAGCTGGCGCGCGACCCCATCGGCTTTCAGTGGCTCCTGCGCGGGCTCGATGCGCTGCACCCGGTGCTGGCCGGCTCGGTGCTCGCGGAAGAGGCGCTCTTTCCGCGCAACGACTTCTCGCTGGTGGGGAAGCTCTATTCCGAGAGCCTCATCTTCTCGTTCTACTCGCGGCTCACGGCGCGGCTGGCGTGTGAGGCGAAGCCGCGGCGCGTGTTCGAGCTGGGCGCAGGCACCGGAGGGACCGCGAAGAGCGTGCTCGACGGCACCAGCGCGCACCTGCTCTTCACGGACCTTTCCCCGCTGCTGCTCGAGCAGGCCCGCGGGTCGCTGCAGTTCGGTGAGCGGCTCGGGTTTCAGGTGCTCGACATGGACCAGGAACGCTGGGACGTGACGCCCGGCTTCGACGTGGCGATCGCGCTCAACGTGGTGCACCTGGCGAAGGACGTGCCCGCCGTGCTCTCGCGCCTCCGTCACGCGCTCGCGCCCGGGGGCACGCTGCTGCTGGGCGAGGTCTCGCCGCCGGAAGAGGGGACGTGTTTCCCCTTCATGGACTTCACCTTCGGCCTGCTCCCCAGCTTCTCGGGGCGGCTGCTGGGCCCCGCGCAGTGGCAGGGTCACCTGAAGACGGCCGGGTTCGAGGCGGTGGCGTTCTTCCCGCTCACCCGAAGCGATGCACCCGGCAGCACGAACTACGGTGGCGTCTACCGCGCGCGAAGGAGCAGCGATGGCTGAGCAGTCGATGGAGCAGATGTTCGAGATGCTGAAGGTCCACGCGAAGCGGATCATGGGCGAGAAGTACGACGTCGGGCAGGTGACGCTCGATCGCACCTTCGTCGAGCTCGGCATCGACAGCCTGTACCTCACGGAGATCGCCTTCGCGGTGCTGGCCGAGCTCGACCTCTACGTGCCCATGGCGAAGGTCGCGCGCGCGAAGAACGCCCGCGAGTTCCTCGAGCTGGTCGCCGTCGAACTGAACCAGTGACATTAGAAACTCTTCAGTTGATGCGTGCCTGATGGTGGCCGGGCTCATCCACACTCGGTCTGATGGGAGCCGAGGGCGCGATGAGCAGATTGATTGGCTACCGGGGCGCGTTGATCGCGCTCATGACCTTGTCTGCCGCGGGGTGCACCTGCGGGGATCCTCCGGTGGTGACCGAGGACTCCGGGGTGCCGGACGACGCCGGCTCGATCGCCGTCGACGCGGGCAACGGCGACGCAGGCACGCCCGACGCGGGTGAGGTCGACGCAGGTGAGGTCGACGCGGGTGAGGTGGACGCGGGTGAAGTGGACGCCGGTGAGGTCGATGCAGGCGAGGCCGACGCGGGCGAGGAGGATGGAGGCAACCAACTCCTTCCCGACGCCGGGCCGCTGACCTGCTCGAGCTGCCACGGCAGCCTGGCCAACGCCGCGCCACCGCGAGACACGCGCGGCGTCACCGCGCGCACGGCGCGAACGGTGGGCGCTCACCAGGCGCACCTCGGCGCCGAGTCGTGGCGACGCACGTTGCTCTGCGAAGACTGCCACCGGGTGCCGGCGACGATCGAAGAGCCGGGGCACATCGACGCTTCCCCGGCCGAGCTCCTCTTCGGGCCGGTCGCCACCGCCGCGAACGTGAACGCGAGCTTCGACGGCGTGAGCTGCACCACCTACTGCCACGGCGTCACGCTCGGCGGTGCCACCCGGCCCCGGCCCGACTGGATGAACGATCCCGCCGCGACCTGCGGCCAGTGCCACGGCGTGCCACCCCCGCCCCCGCACCCCGCCACGGCGCCGTTTCAGTGCGCGAGCTGCCACCTCGACATCTTCACGCAGGGCGAGCGCCACATCGACGGCGTGCTCGACCTCGCGCTCGGCTGCGCCTCGTGTCACGGCGACCAGACCTCGCCGGCGCCCCCCAGGGACACGGTGGGGGGCACCAGCACCTCGCTGCGCACGGTCGGCGCGCACCGCGCGCACCTGGGCAGCTCCACCTGGCACGCCGAGGTGACCTGCGACGACTGTCACACCGTGCCGGCGCGCTACGACGACCCCGGTCACCTCGACCCGTCGCCGGCCGAGCTCACCTACAGCGGCACGGCGGTCGCGCGCGGCGCGGTGCCTTCGTGGAATGGCGCGACCTGTTCCAACTATTGTCATGGCCAGACCATCGACGGCGGCTCGAACCGCACGCCCACCTGGACCACCGTCGACGGCACGCAGGCGGCGTGCGGCACCTGCCACTCGCTCCCGCCCGCGGCGCCGCACCCGGCGAACAACCAGTGCTCGGTCTGCCACGGCGCGGTGATCAACGCGGCCGGGGCGTTCGTCGACCCCTCGCTCCACGTCAACGGCCAGGTCGAGGCGCAGATGGCGTGCGGCTCGTGCCACGCGGTGCCGCCCGCGACGGGCACGCACCTCCTTCACGTCGGGCTGCAGGGCTCGCGCATCTACGGCAGCCTCTCCACCGCGGCCTCCGTCACCTCGCCCACCGGCTACGCCTTTGGCTGCGGCAACTGCCACCCCACCGACAGCAGCCGGCACCTCAGCGGCGGCCGCGCCGACATCGAGCTGTACAACCCCACCGCGCCGCCGGGCTCGCTCAAGGCGCGCTCGCCGCTGGCGGTGTACACGCCCGGCCCCACCACCTTCACCGATGCGAATGGAATTCCATACACGCAGGGCACCTGCTCGAGCGTGTATTGCCATTCAGGGCCCGCGTACGCGACGCCGAACCCGGTCTTGCGTCCCGGCGTCGACTTCAGCTTCGCCGGCTACCCGGTGACGTACCCGGCGTTCGCGCTCGACGTGTCGCGCAACTTCCGCACCGTCACCTGGGGTGCCGCGGGTACGGGCTGCGCCGGGTGTCACGGCTTCCCCATTCGCACCGCCGAGCCGCAGGTGCACGCGGCGGTCGGCCAGAGCCACTCGTTCGTCGACGCCATCGGCAACGAGAGCGGGCACGCCTGGAACCACGGCGGCACGCCGCTCGCCTGCCGCACCTGTCACGCCGACACCGTCACCGGGCTCAACACCACCGGGCGCGTGGGAGGGCTCTCGACGTACGGGCCGGTGCCGATCACCGGCTTCGCGCAGCACGTCAACGGCCTGCCCGACGTGGCCTTCGATCGCGTCAACCCCGTCGTGGTCGCGGGGCGGGTGCAGCCGTTGGTGACCGCCAGCTACAGCCAGCCCACCCGCACCTGCTCGAACGTCACCTGTCACAAGTCGCAGTCCGCCGTGGTGAATGGAAGTCCCTTCCGCCCTGACCTGACCATCGAATGCAACGTCTGCCATCAATACTGACGCGCGCGCTCTGCGCGGTGGTGGTCCTGTCGGCGCCTGCGTGGGCGGGCGATCAGGTCTTCCATCTCACTGCTCACGGCAGCGGCACCGCCGGGGTCAACCGGCTCGCGAGCGTGGCCAGGGGCCACTGCATGCAGTGCCACCCCACGCGGCAGAGCCCGGTGCCGATGTCGCCCGTGCTCTTCACCACCAACGACAACACCCTCTGCTTCGCCTGCCACGCGGCCGCCGGAGTCGCCTCGGTGTACGCGGGCTCGACGGCCTACGCGGCGAGCATTCACGCCACCTCGGCGGCGATGCGCTGGCCCGGGCCCACGCCGCCCGCGCGTCCGGCCGGTGACCAGGGGAAGTGTCTCAACTGTCACACGCCCCATGGCGCGCGCGATGGGCAGGGGCTGGTGCCGAACCTGGAATACTTCCGCGAAGAGGCGCTCTGCCTCGCGTGTCACGACGGCTCGGGCCCGGCGAGCACCAACATCAGCGCCGAGCTGGCGAAGCCGGGCGCGCACCCGGTGGTGCCGGTGGTGGGCGTGCACCTGACGGCCGAGGGCAGCAGCAGCGCGGCCTTCGGGGTGGGCAAGCGACACGCGGAGTGCACCGACTGCCACAACCCGCACGCGGCGACGGCCGCGGGCCCGCTCTCGGGGACGAGCCGGGTGCAGGTGACGAACGGCGTGGCGGGCTCGGTGCCGGCCTTCACCTTCGTTCCCCAGACGAACGTGGGCGCGGTGAAGGAGTACGAGCTGTGCTTCAAGTGCCACTCGTCGTGGACCACCCGGCCCGCGGGGCAGACCGACCTGGCGATGGTGCTCAACCCGGCCAACGAGTCGTTCCACCCGGTGGAAGCGGCGGGACGCAACACCTCGTCGCAGATGACCAACAGCCTGGCCGGTGGCACCGCGTTGCCGCACCTCACCACCACCAGCGTGCTCACCTGTGGGGACTGCCACAACAACGACGCCGTCCCGCGCACCGTCTCGCTGGTGTCCGGGTACACGGGCGCGGTCCCCACCGGTCCGCACGGCAGCAACGCCTCGGGAGGAAACGCGGCGTTGTCCACCGCGGTGCTGCGCGCGCCGTACCGGGTGGCCCTGAAGCCGCGCGCGTCGACCAATGACTACACAGCCAATGACTTCACGCTGTGCTTCATGTGTCACTCGCCCGCGCCGTTCGCCACCAGCAGCGAGAACTCACGCGCAGACACCGCGTTTCGCTACCACGGGTTTCACCTGAACCGGCTCTACAACCAGGGCAGCGGCGCGGGTGACATCAACACGCCGGGGGCAGGGCAGGGCAACGCCATCTGCCGCGAGTGTCACTACAACACCCACGGCACGCGGGCCGCGCCGTTCAGCAGCAACCGCACCTATGCGCGCGGGGTGAACTACGCGCCCAACGTGCAGGGGCCGGGAGGCACCGGTCAACCCACCTGGACGACGGGTTCCTGCCAGGCGCGGTGCCACGGGAAGAACCACAACCCCGAGACGTACTGAGGAGTCCGTTCAGCCCGAGCGGAGTCGAGGGCCGGGTTGTCCAACCTCAGCTCTCGGGGCAGGCGTAGTCGACCTGCGTCGACCTCGACTTGCCGCCGACGCTCACCTTGAAGGTCTGGCGCTTTCCGCCCACGTCGCAGACCACGACGACCGCGTGGCCTCCGAACGCGACGTCGAAGTTGCCGGGCGCCGCGCCCAGCAGCGTCTTGCCGTCGTAGACCTGCGCAGGGCCGACACCGGCGACGATGAGCTGGCCGCCCGGGAGCTCGACAGGCACCTTGCCCATCGGCTTCTTCTTCTTCGGGCTCGCGGTCGTGCCGAAGGTGCCAGTGCCGCCCTTCGTGCCGAGACCGCCCAGGGCACCCGTGTCGTCGATGAGCTTCGACGGCAGCTCGCTCTTCGTCGGCTTGCCGATGCGCGGCGACTTCGGCGGCGGTGTGGTGCCGCTCCCTCTCAGGATGTCGATGAAGCGGGTTCCGGCGTCGACCTCTGCGAGCGCGAGCAGCGCTGTCCCTGCATCGGCGGCTTCGCCTGCGTCGGGCGCGTCGACCGCGGCGAGGGCCTCCGCGAAGCCTGCATCGACGGTTGGGTTTGCCCCGGCATCAGGCGCGGCCGCGAACGCCGGGCCTGCATCCACGATTGCCACCTCCTTCGCGCCCCACTCCAGCGACTCGACGGCGAGGTACGGCACGCCCACCGCGAGGACGAGAAAGACAGCCACGACGGCGAGCTGCACGGGTCGCTTCGACGAGGCGAGCAGCAGGCGCTTTGCGGCGGTGGCTGATTGCGGGCGCAGCACCGCATTGGCCTCGGTGAGCTTCGCGATGGCGCGCGCGAGCGAGGCCGGGGTGGAGGGCGGGAGGGTCCGTTCCCCTGGCACTCCGAGCGCCAGCGCTTCGTGCAGCACCACGCCAAGTGCATAGAGATCGCTGCGCGCGTCGCTCTTTCCCCAGCGCTGCTCGGGCGCCATGTAGCGCAGCGAGCCCAGCAGCGCGGCCGATTCGGTGAGCGTGCTCGCGCCCTCGAACCGGGCGATGCCGAAGTCGCAGAGCTTCGGGCCCTCGGCCGAGAGGAGGATGTTGCTCGGCTTCACGTCGCGGTGAATGAAGCCGCTGGCGTGCACCACCTCGAGCGCGTCGAGCATCGCCTTGCCCAGGGCGATCACCTCGGGCACCGGGAGCGGGCCGGCCTTGAGCCGCTCGCGCAGGTCCTGGCCGGTGACGCGCTCCATCGCGTACCAGCAGAAGCCCTGCTCTTCGCCTTCCCCCAGCATCTTCACGATGCCGGGGTGGGTGAGCGCGGAGAGAGCGCGCGCCTCACGGCGGAAGCGTTCGCGCAGCGCGGGCTCGGCGGCGAGCAGCGGGGAGAGCACCTTGAGGGCGATGACGGTGCCGTCGGGGCCGCGCGCCTCGTAGACCGAGCCCATGCCGCCGCTGCCGAGCAGGCGGAGGAGCGAGTAGCCGCTGAGGGTCTCGCCGCTGAGGTCGATCTCCGGCCAGAGGCGCGCCTGGCCGGGGGCGGTGTCCACGCGGGTGAGATCGACCGCGACGCCGCAACCGGTGCAGGTGACGTGCTCGGGCGCAGCGCGAGGGAGGGGCGTGCGGCAGGCGGGGCAGAGGAAGTTCATCGCGCTGCCCCCGTCCCTCGACTCCGCTCGGGACGAACGGACCCCGAGCCCGAGGGTCGGGTGGCCCCGGCGCCGCTCACCCCGAGCGAAGTCGAGGGGCGCCTTGCGGCCATGGCACTCACGACACTGCCTCCGCGAGCCAGTCGATCTTGTACTCCTCGAGCTTCCGATCGAGCGTCGGGCGCGAGATGCCCAGCGCCTCGCTCGCCTGCGCCTTGACGCCGCGAGCGCGCTTCATGGCGAGCAGAATCTGTTCCCGCTCCAGCGTGGCGATGAGCTCCGCCAGCGTGCGCTTCCCTGGCGGCGCGTCGCCGCCCTCGGACGGAGCGAGCAGCTCGGGAGGCAGATCAGACAACGTCACCGCCGAGTCGTCGCTCTTGAGCACCAGCGCCCGCTCGAGCGCGTTGGCCAACTGCCGCACGTTCCCTGGCCACGAATACCCGCACAGCACCTGCAATGCCTCAGGGCTCACCTCGGGCGGCCTGCGCCCCAGCGCCGCCGCGTGCCGCGCGAGCAGGCGCGTGGTGAGCGCAGGCAAATCCTCCACGCGCTTGCGCAGCGGCTCGAGCGAGATGCGCACCACGTTGAGCCGCCAGTACAGATCCGCGCGGAAGCGCCCGGCGCTCACCTCGCGCTCGAGATCACGATTGGTGGCGCACACGATGCGCGCGTCCACCGTCGACGGAGCGCGGCCACCCACGCGCATCACCAGCCGCTCCTGCAGCACGCGCAGCAGCTTCACCTGCAGCTCCAGCGGCAGCTCGCCGACCTCGTCGAGGAAGAGCGTGCCTCCATCAGCGCGCTCGAACACGCCCGCGTGTTGTTGATTGGCCCCGGTGAACGCGCCCTTCTCGTGGCCGAACAGCTCCGACTCCGCCAGCTCGCGTGGAATCGCGCCGCAGTTGAGCGCGACGAAGGGGCCCTGCGCGCGCTTGCTGCTGCGGTGAATGAGCGAGGCGAGCTCTTCCTTGCCGGTGCCGCTCTCTCCGCTGAGCAGCACGGTGGAGGTGGTGGGCGCGACCTGGCGCGCGATGCGCACGGCCTCCTTCATCGAGGGGCTCTCGGCCACCAGCTCTTCCCGCGCGGGGGGCGCGCTCACCGGCGCGGCCCTCAGCGACGGCGCGACGGCGGTGGCGAGCACCGTGGCGAGGGCGAGCTCCTTCGAGTCGAACGGCGTGGAGCGCGCTGCGAACACCACGCCCACGGTCCCTGCAGGAGAGACGAGCGGCGCGCAGAGCACGAAGGCGCGGCGGCTGGTCACGCGCGTGGTGTGTTCGTCTCGCAGCGCGCGGGCCTGCGCTTCCTCCACCGAGACCGCGCGCTGCTGCTTCACGGCCAGCTCGGCGAGCGCGGGGTTGATCGACATCACCACGCCGGCGGGCAGTCCGACCCAGGGGCGCAGCGCGCCCTCGGCGGTGCGGGTGCACAGGAGAACCTCGTCGCAGGTGAGCCCGGCGAGCACGGCGCGCGCGAGCTTCTGGGCGGCCTCGTCGCGGTTCGCGGCGAGCGCGGACTCGAGCATGAGCTTGCCTGCCTGGGCCCACGCGTCGGCGCCGGGCAGCTCCGCGGCGGACGTGGTGAGCCCGAGCTTCGTGGCGCTGCTCATGATCAACGTCGAGTCGCCGTCGCGCGCGAGCAGGGCCTCGACGTCGGGTGAGTAGACGACGAGCGTCTCGCCGATGCCCACGGTGTCGTTCGCGGCGAGTACACGCGGTCCGTGCAGCCGCTCGCCGTTGACCCAGGTGCCGTTGCGCGAGCCGAGATCGCGCACCACCACGCCGCTGTCCTGCGCTTCGAAGACGCAGTGCTCGCGCGAGACCTTCTCGTCGATGAGCTGCAGATCCGCCTCGACGCCACGGCCCACCAGCACCCGCTGATGCACGTCGCGCGTCACGCCGCGGCGCGGACCGAACAGCACTGCGAGGCGGGGCGTCGAGGTGCTCACGAGGCGGGGGGCATCGTCACACGGCGTGACGGCATGCAACACGACGTTACGACAGCCGGTGGGGGGGAGGTCGTTCCCGGGCTCGCAACCGGCTGGATCGCCAGCACTTTCGCCCCAGGGGACGTCCCGTACGAGCACTGCATTGCGCAGGGGCATGCTCGCCCTGCTCACCCTGTCGTTGCTCTCGTCCACGTCGTGTCCTCCCGGTCAGTTGCTCGAAGGTGGCGAGCACAGCCGGCTCGTCACGAAGCGCGGTGCAGTGCACCTCTGGTGCCGGACCGGGAGCGAGCCGAAGGACGTGGTGGTGTACGTGCACGGGTATCGGGACGACGTGGACTCGGCGTTCACGGGTCACCGGCTCGCCGCGCAGTTCGCGGCGTCGGACGTCGAGGCGTTGTTCATCGCGGTCGCGGCGCCGTCGGGGGCGGGGCAGCCGGTGGCGTTCGGGGACCTCGATGAGCTGCTCGAGCTGGTGGGCGCGCCGGTGGGTGCCCGCGTGCTGGTGCTCGGCCACAGCGGCGGCAATCGCACGCTCAAGGCCTGGCTCACGTCGGCGCGCGTGGAGGAGGTGGTGTTGCTCGATGGCTTCTACGGCGAGTCGGCGTCGTGGACGAAGTGGCTCACCGCGCGGCCGGGCGCGACGTTGCGCGTGGTGGGGCAGCACACGTGGGACAAGTCGGAGAAGTGGCGCGGGTCGTTGGCGGAGTCGGTGCGCGCGCAGGTGACGCACGAGCGGGCGGGGTGCGGGCACATGGAGATCGTGACGAAGGGTGAGTGGTTGCCGCGCGTGATTCGGGAGTCGTCGATCGCGGTGACGGCGGTGTCGGTCAGTGGATGAGCGGCAGCCTGAAGGGTGCGCGGTGAGGGCGGGTTTCAGTTCCGTGGTCGGCGCGCGCTTGCCTCTCGGCTTCGGGCAAGGACGCGAAGCTGACCCAGGTCGGGTCGCTTTTCCCGGCGTGTAATGAACCATGCGCTCGAGCGAATGGTTCATTACACGCCTTCGGAGAGCGACCCGGGCCCGACCCCGTCACGTGCGGATCTTCGCCCGAAGCCGAGGGGCAAGCGCGCGACATGCACGGACGAGATCGTTCCTCACCACGCCCCTGCAGGCGCTGTCGACGACCTCCCCTCGACGCCGCTCGGGATGAACGGGGCCCGTCACAGCCATCGGCTCGAGCCCTCAAGTGGCTGCGCTCCATCGAGGCGAACGGCACGCCTGCTCGGCGCAAGCGTTGAGGAACTCGCCGACCTCGTTGGGCTCTCGAACGACGATGAAGCACTGACGGGTCACGCGACTGGTGACGCGGACGAGGCCGGTCGCTTCTCCAAGGCGCGTACTGAACCAGTACCGTCTGGGTACTGGTTCAGTACTGCCTCGGGAGAGCGAGCCCGTCCTCAGTCCTCTTCGAAGCGGAACGCGAAGAGTGGTCCCTCGACGAGGTCGCCGTGGACCAGCACTCCGTGAGCAGTGGGATTTCCGTTGATGATGATGCTGGCGCCCATCACTGCCGTCGCACCGCCCTCAGGCGCCAGGATATGCACTCGGCTGCTACCGGCACCCAGGGTGCGCTCCAGAGGTTCGTCTGGATCCTGTGCCACCCAGCCCCAGCCTGGCCCTCCGATCGCATCCAGATCGATGCGCGTACCGACGGCCGGCCATCCCGGGGCAGTACGGAGAATCGTGATCCGCGGCCTCCCGGCGCGACGAACCGCCGAGTGGATGGACCCCTCAAGTGGGACTCTCCGGGAGACTGAGTGCCAGTCCCGTTGGGCGCCGAGCAACTCGGTGTCCTGATGAAGCCAGCCGAAGTCGAGCCGGTGAAGCCTCGGTGGTCGGGTCGCGGCCAGTACCTGGAGCACATCCCGCGCCCGCTCCTCTTCCTCGCCGGCTCTCGCAGCAACCGGGACCGCGATTTTCTCGATCGTCTCACCCGCGGGGCTTTCGCAGAGCCGGTACAGGAGCCTCAGGTCTGCCGAGCGAAGAGCGATACCGACGAGAGCGCCGTGAAGCCAATCAGGCGTAACCTGCCTCGCGCGCTCCACGTCGACGCCGAGACACGCGAGGTCAGGAGGCAGACCCTCGAGGAGCCGGTGGCCGTATGCGTCTCCGCGCTCTGCGAGTTGATCGGCCCAAATTTGCAGCGCGGGATCATTCCGCGGGTCAACACCGCGACGTGCTGGCGGCTCACCTCCAACCCGGAGGCGGGCAGTGCCCATGGTGACAACATCGCCCGGTACCAGTTGGCTTCGTGTGCCCAGTTCGATGGCTCGTCCGTTGATCAGTGTCGGCGACGCCACTGCCTCCTGGCTCAAATGCCAGAGACCCGCCACACGCTCGAGGCGCGCATGACGCGGCGTGATCATCGGATCCGAGAGCCGCAGCGCACACGATTCGCCTGAGCCGATGCTCCCCTCGACCATTGGTAGCGACTCGAGGAGTTCGAAGTCGTCGTTGCCTCGGCCCGACGAACCCATGAACGCCCACCACTCACCCATCCCCAGAGCATACCGATCCGGACACGCGGCGACTTGATGGGGTGGGGACCCCACCAAATCTCCAAGGGTAGCTCGTCAGCCCTTCAACACCGCGATCGGCTCGAGCCGCACCCGTGGCACCACCAGGTCCGCCTCGTCTTCGAGCACCTCCGCGATGTCGCGATACGCAGCGGGCGCTTCTTCGATCAGCCCGCGCTTCCGCTGATCGAACACCACCCTCCTCATGCTCTGCGCGAAGCGGTCTTCCCGAATCTGCTCGCGCGCTTCCCGGCGGGTCATCACGCGGCCGGCACCATGTGATGCCGAGGAGAACGAGTCCGCAGACCCGAGGCCCTCCACCAGGTACGAGGCCGTCCCCATCGAGCCGGGAATGAGCGCCCGCTCACCCACCGCCGCCGAGATCGCCCCCTTGCGATGCACGAGCAATCGCCTGCCGAAGTGCTCCTCGGCTCGGACGAAATTGTGATGCACGTCGACGTGGCTCGACTGATCCGGCTCCTGGCGGGTCAGCTCCACCACGAGCGCCGTGGTTCGTCGCATCAGTTCGTCGCGATTGGCGCGCGCGAACGAGAGCGCCCACTCGAGATCGCTCAGGCACGCGCGGCCCGCCTCCGTGTCGCGGCGCAGCCCCGGGATTGACCCGAGGCCTTCGACTTCCGCCGCGCGGAGATGATGCGCTGCGATCGCCGAGCCGAGCCCCCTGGAACCTGAATGCACCAGGAGCCAGAGATCTCCACCGCCGTCACGATCGAGCTCGATGAAGTGATTGCCTCCGCCGAGTGTGCCGAGGTGCTTCGGTCCGAGCCGCTTCCGCACGTGCTCGAGGGCGCTCGTCGAGAGCGGTGTCTCGTCGTGGAACGTCACGCCCTTGCCCCGATGCGTGGCGTCGCCCACCGGGATCTCCCGCGTCACCGCCTCGAGCCACTTCCGAAGCGTCGAGGGAGCCAGCCGCGCCGCGGGGAAATCGAAGCGAACGGCGCTCATGCCGCAGCCGAGATCTCCACCGAGCGCCGATGGTACGACCGTGTCCTCCGTCGCGAACACCGTGCCGACCGCCACGCCGTGCGCGACGTGGAGATCAGGCATCGCCGCGACGTGCTCCACCACGTACGGCTGCGCGGCGATCGACTCCAACTGCTCCATCGCGCCTTCAGGCACGTGTCGCGCCCACACGCGAATGGGCACACTCATGACGTCACCCCGACGAAGGTGAAGGTGAGCTGCGGCAGCTTCTTGAGCTGGAGATGCGAAGCCATGCGCGCGCGGAAGAACGGCGTGGCCCTGGCGAGACCGGACTGAGCCGTCCGCCCCGCTTCTTGCTCTCGACTGAGGAGCGCGACTACCGCGTACGCGACGCGGGCGTGACCTCCGTCGGGTGACAGATGCACTGCGATGACTTTGATGCCGTCGAGCGACGGATCAGTCGCCTCGTCGGTGATGAGTGACTGCAGCTCTTCGATGAGGATGTGTTCGAGACGCACCTGCCTGTTGGAAAGGGTGGATGGATCCAGCGTCGCGAAGCGCGAGCCGGTACGGCGATTTCTTCGAGTCATGGGTTGACGGTTTTCCTGCGGGTTCAAGACGCACACCGCTCCACGAGCGGGCGCCCTGACCTGTGTTCCGTCAGTTCAAGCGCAGCTCGGGGAGCATCCTGGGAAACCGTTTGGCTGAATATCCACGGGACGCCTCCTCACGGGCTGAGTACCGCCTCACGTGAGTGCCCGTCAAATCTGACCTCAATATTCGAAGCCGCTCCCGCCGATGAACTCGCGGATGATCGACGTCGGCGGCACGTGGTCTGGGTAGATGGCCACGAAACGATCCACCAGGTGGCGCAGCCGGAACGCCGTGGCGAACGACGGATGATCCGCCGGCACCTCGAGCAGGTAGCGCTCGGCGTACACCTTGAGCACCGACGGCTCGTAGATCAGCGCCGTGTCGAACACGACGTCAGCCTCGGAGTGGAACGGGAAGATGTGTTTCCGCTCGCCCGCCAGCACCGACGGCCAGCGCGCGATGTTCTCGGCGGCGCTGTAGCCGCGCCCGTGACGATCCCGCACGATCCGCCGCAAGAGCCGCAGATCCGTCGGGCTCACGCGCGACAGCCGATCGAACGGCAGAGACGTGGCCGGGTGGACGAACACCCGGAAGAGCTGATCATTGCGCGGGATGGTGCCGAGCAGCCCCGGGTTCAACCCGTGAATGCCCTCCATCAACAGCAGGTCGCCCGGCTTCAGAGACAGCTCAGTGCCCCCACTCGGCGCGCTCTTCCCCGTCTTGAAGTCGTACTTCGCCATCTTCACCGTCTCGCCCGCGAGCAACCGGCGCACGTGGTCCTGCAGCAGCTCGAGGTTGAGCGCCTCGAGCGCCTCGAAGTCGTACTCGCCGTGCTCGTCCTTCACCGTCTTCTCGCGATCGACGTAGTAGTCGTCGAGAGACAGGCCCATCGGGTTGAGCCCGTTGATCTGCAACTGCACGGTGAGCCGCTTGATGAACGTGGTCTTCCCCGATGACGACGGCCCCGCGATCGCGATCAGCCGAAGCCGGTCGCGCGAGGCGGCGATGGTGTCTGCGATGCGGCTGATGTGCTTCTCGTGAAACCCCTCGGCCACGCGCAGCAGCTGCACCACCTGCCCCGACACGCAGAGCTGGTTGAAGCCGCCCACGCTGTTGACGCCCATCGCGCCCAGCCACTCGCGGTGCTCCCCTTCCATGCCCGCGTCGCGGCGCGGGAGCGAGACGCCGTTCTGCCGTGGATCACGACCGCCCAGGTCGAGCAGCAGCCCCGCCTCGTGCCGCTTGAGCGAGAAGCCGGTGAGCTCGCGCGTGTCGGCGAGCATCGGCCCCAGGCTCAGCGCATACACGCGGCCACACGAGATGAGCGGCACCGTGCCCTGCCGGGTGCTCTGCAGCAGCTGCGCCGCCTCGCCCCAGCCACGCGAGAGGAAGTGTTCGCGCGCCTCGTCCACCGTCCAGTGCTCGCGCCGAATCGGCACGGCGGTCGCGGCCAGCCGCTGCATCTCGAGCGAGAGCTCGCGGGCGAGCGCTTCGTGGTCACGCCCACCGTCGGCGTGCAGCTCGACGATCTGCGAGGTGCCCAGCGACGGGCCCATGCGCACGTCGAGGCTCGGGTCGATGGTGTGCGCCGCTTCGAGCAGCAGCAGCTGCACCGAGCGCGCGTAGATCTGCCGGCCTTCCCAGTGCCCCAGCGTCAGCGGCGCCACCGTCGTGGTCGAGACCACCGGCGTCGAGAGCGAGACGGGCTTCTGGCCCAGCAGCGCCCCCACCACGAGGTGGCCGTTCACCTCGCGCGGCAGCAGCTCGCTCAGCGGCGTTCCCGTCGCCACCTTCATCACCGTCTCACCCCACCGCACCAGCACCTCGGCCGCGCGCGGCAACGAGCGGCCCTGCAGCAGCGCGCCCATGCTGTCGGTGAGGTGCATCAAGTCGTCACGCACCTGGTTGAACAGCGCCTGGGTGAGCTTGAGCGCGATCGACGGCTCGCTCGTCGAGAGCTGGTCCCACGCCTCGAGGCTCAGCTTCACCAGCACCACCTTCGACAACGCCGTCACCGTCGCGGCGCGCGGGCGATCGGTGAGCAGGCCCAGCGAACCGAACTCGGCCCCGGGGCCCATCGGGTTCATCTGCACCCGGCCCCGCTCGGCCTGCGCGGTGCCCTCGATGAGCAGGTACATGTCGCGGCCCAGCTCGCCCTCGCGGATGATCGCGTGCCCCGCGGGCAGCTCGACCTTCTCGACGAAGGTGAGCAGCCGGCGCAACGCGTCGAGGGGCAGGGCGCCCACCACGCGGCTCTTCTTCAACGACGCGAGGACCTCTTCCAGTGCTGCACCGGTCATAGGGTGAGCTTGCTCCCGCGCTCGCTCACGGACCAGTAAGGTGATGATGCGCGGCCCTCTCCCCGGCCCTCTCCCCCCCCGGGGAGAGGGAGACAAGGTTCATCCATGCAGTACCGCCTCCTCGCGCTCGATCTCGACGGCACGCTCCTCCAGCGCGACGGCAGCGTTCACCCGAAGGATCTCGCCGCCATCGCGCGCGTCCGCGCCGCTGGCGTCGCCGTCACCATCTGCACCGGGCGCCTCTATTCAGGCTCGCGTCACGTCGCGGAGTGGCTCGACCTCGAGGGCCCGGTCGGCTGCGTCGACGGCAGCCAGGTGATGATGCACTCGGCGTCGGGCAGCTCCGCGCTGCAGCTCACCTCCATTCACGCAGAGCACGCGCTGCACCTGCGCGACCTGCTCGGCCGAAGGGATGCCGCCCGCTTCTTCGTCGCCAACGACCGCATCGTGCACGACGCGGCGGGCGCGCTCTTCGCCCCCTACGTCTCCACCTGGACAGGCACGCTCGAGGAGACGGGCGATCTCCACGCGCACCCGCTCTGGGAAGACGCGTCGGGGCTGCTCGCGGCGATCGTCGTGGGCCAGATGGTGGACATCGAGGCCACCGCCGCGGAGATCCGCACCGAGCTCGGCGCCCACGCCCACCTCATCTCGTTTCCGCTCACCCGCTTCGAGGGCCTGGGCGGCATGGTGGTGCGCGCGCCCGGCCCCACCAAGGGCACCGCGCTCCGGTCGATCGGCACGCACCTCGGCATCGGCGTGCACGAGATGGTCGCCGTCGGTGACTGGTTCAACGACAAGCCGATGTTCGAGGTGGTGGGGCGCTCGTTCGCCATGAAGAAGGCCCCCGACGAAGTGCGGGCGCTGGCCACCGACCAGGTCAACTGCGAACTCCAGGACGGTGGGGTGGCCGAGGTCATCGAGCGCGTCTTCGGTTGAATCGCTCGACGCCGCCCGTAAGGTGCGGCGCCCATGGCCACGACGCCCCCTCCTCCTCCTCCTCCCTCGGCACCTCAGCCGAAGCTGCCCCTCACCATGACCCACCAGACCCAGCCCACCTGGGGCGTGGGGCTGGTGGTGCAGGATCTCCCGCTTCACTGGGTGCTCTTCTTCGAACACGCAGGGGAAAAGAAGTTCGTGAAGGCCAAGGCCACCGTGCTGGAACCGGTGAAGCTCGAGCCTGACGCGCTCGCCGCCCTGCAGGCCCGCGCCACCGGGCGCAAGCCCAAGGCCGCTCCCAAGCCGAGCGCCAACCTCCGCCCCAAGGCCCGGGTGGCGGTGAAGAAGACGTCTGCCCCGCGCTTCGCCACCTTCGCCGCGCAGGTCGCGCTCTTCGAGAAGCTCTTCGCCGGCGGCTTCACCGGTGAGGCCTTCACCAACGAGGAGCGCGGCGTCATCGCCGAGGGGAAGGACGGTTACAAGGAAGCCGCCATCGCCCTGGCGCAGAAGGAGCTCTCGGCGGCGGCCTTCGCCAGCGCCACGCCCGACGAGCTGTTCAAGAGCGCGCAGCGCGTGCTCGCCGCCACCAACATCGTCTTCCCCATCGAGGGCCCGATTCCGTTCCGCCAGCTCGAGGGCGAGGACCGCGCGAAGGCGATGGCCGCCTTGAAGGACCTGCTCCACGGCACCGGCGACTACGCCGAGCGCGTCGAGCGCTTCGGTGGCGCGCTCAACCTCAAGGACAGCAAGGGCGCCGGCAAGAAGGTGACCTGGCCGCTCGCCACCGTGTTCGGCGCGCTGTTCGACCCGAAGCAGCACACCTGCGTCAAGCCCACCGCCTTCGCCGGCCAGGCCGTCACGCTGGGGCTCGCGGTGGAGAAGACCGAGCCGCTCACCGCCGCCGGCTACAAGAAGTTCCTCGAGGTGGCGACGCGCACCCACGCGCTGCTCAAGGAAGCGGGCCACCAGCCGCGCGACCTCGTCGACGTGTACTCGTTCATCTGGCGCACCCACGCGGAGAAGCCCGCGATCGTCGCGCCCTGACGCTCAGCGCCAGTGGACCTCGAGCGTCGGCGAGGGCGTGAAGCCGGTGAGCGGCCGGCCCGCGAGGTGATGACCGAAGAAGCCGACGGTGGTCGCGCGCAGCAACCTCGCCATCTCGCCGCGGTCGATGCTCCCCAGCGCCCGGCCGGCCATCGCGAGGTTGTTCATGTCGGTGAAGTTGAGGTGGGCCGCCCCGCGCAGCACCGCCCCGCACCCGCCCGGGGGGAGCACGGCGTCGTTCATCCACCCGGTGCTCACGGCGGTCTTTCCCACCTTCGTGGTGTCTGCGTAGAGAAAGCAGAAGGGCACCCGCAGCGCATAGGGCGCGTCGCCGGGGAGCGGCAGCTGCGCCCCGTCGTAGCTCATGCCCGCGCGCACCCTCGCGTCGCTCATCGCCAGCTGGCCCGAGAGGATGCCTCCGAGGGAATGGCCGAACAGGCCCAGCGCGTCGGCCCGCACCAACCCACGCAGCGGCGTCGCGAGCTCGCCTGAGTCGATGCGGCCCAACTGGTCCATCACCGCGAGGGTGTCGGCGCGCCAGACCTCCAGCACCGGCACGAGCACCGCGTAGCTGCGATGGGCGGCGAGCTCGCGCATCGCTTCGCGCAGGGCCGCCGGGTCTCGAGCGTCGCGGGCCCGCGCGAGGAGCGGAGCGACCTCGCCCACGTTCTTCTCCAGCTCCTTCACCCCCGCGCGGATCTCGATCCACGCCGGGTGGTCGGCGCGGTGCCGCTCGATGGTGCCGTCGGCGAACTGCACCACCAGCGACTCTGACGGGTGGCCCACGCTGAGCACCACGAAGCCGTGGCTGGCCAGCTCTTCCATCAGCGAGGTGCTCTGCTTCTGGAAGGAGCCGAAGCCGTGGTTGAAGATCAACACCGGGTAGCGGCCGGGCACCGCCGGCGCGTTCACCACGCTGAACGAGGGGTTCTGCGGCAGCAGGAACTTCGGCACCCGGGTGAGGTCGGAGAGCGCCGCTCTCAGCTCGTCGTCGAGGTACGGCTCCGTCGGCCCTTTCACCGCGCTCGCGGGGTACCAGGCCTGCACCGGGATCCGCCGGGCCGCGCTGACGTCGAAGCGGGTGGTGCCGAGCGCATGCGGCCCGGAAGGCGGCGGAATCTTCGAACGACCTGAGAAGAGGCCCATGGCCTGAAGGTAATCCTCGAGGCCGGTGGCTGTAACCGCTCCTTCAGAGGCGGGCATTCGCCGTGGCGATGCTCTCAGTGAGAGAAGTCGAGCCCCTCACCCGGCCTGCGGCGACCTCCCCCCGCTTTGCAGGGAGAGGTTGAGGGCCGAGACAGAGCCCCGGTTCGGTGGCAGACCCCGGCGGGTGAAGCATCTCCTGGTCCTCGTGTTGCTCAGCGCGTCGGCCTTCGCGCAGCAGGTCGACGACGTCATCGACGCCGGGGTGGACGTCGTTCCTCCCCAGCTGATCCAACCGTCCCCGGCCGCGTTCCCCGAAGATGCGGGCGTCAGCGGTGAGGTCGAGCTGCTGCTCACCATCGACACCACGGGCGCGGTCATCGACGTCACGGTGCAGTCGAGCACCGGGCAGGCGTTCACCGACTCCGCCCTCACCGCCGCGCGGGGCCTCGGGTTCGAGCCGGCCACGCAGCACGGCGCGCCCGTGAGCGTGGTGCTGGCCTATCGCTATCGCTTCGAGACGCCGGTGGTGCTGAGCGTCGACGCAGGCGAGCCGATGCTGGTGGGGAAGCTGACCGGCCGGGTGCTCACCATGGGCACCCGGGAGACCCTCTCGCTCGCGCAGGTCGGCCTCGAAGACGGCGGCGTCACCGCGGTGGAGACCGACGCAGAGGGGCGCTTCACCCTCGAGATTCCCTCGGGGCCTCAGCGCGTGCTGGTGACCGCGTCGGGCCACGTGAAGCGGGTCTTCAAGGAGAACCTCAAGGCCGGCCAATCGGTCGAGGTGCTGTACCGGCTCGGTCGCACCTTCTCGAAGCCGTACGAGACGGTGGTGCGCGGGCAGGTCGATCGCGCCGAGCTCTCGCGCATCACGCTCTCGGGCGCCGAGCTGCACGAGGTGGCCGGCACCAACGGCGAGCCGCTGCGCGTCATCATGCTGCTGCCCGGCGTGGTGACGCCCGCCTCGGGCCTCAGCTACCCGGTGGTGCGCGGCGCGTTGCCCGCGGCGACCGGCTTCTACCTCGACGGCGTGCGGGTGCCGCAGCTCTACCACCTGCTCGCCGGCGGCTCGGTGGTGCACCCCGACTTCATCGAGTCGATCGACTTCTACCCGGCCAACGCGCCCACCCGCTTCGGGCGCATCTCGGGCGGCGTCATCAGCGCGCAGGTGGCGAAGGCCCGCGACGATCGCGTGCACTTCAGCGTCTCGCCCGACCTGCTGCAGACCTCGGCCTTCGTCGAGGTGCCCATCGAGAAGACCGGCACCAACATCACCGTGGGTGGGCACATCAGCTACGCCGCCTGGCTGCTCGCGGCGCTCTCGGGCGCCGGCGCGTTCGGCGAGGGCGTCACGCCGGTGTTCGAGTCGTGGGACTACCAGGCCCGCATCGAGCAGAAGGTGGGCAAGGGCACGGTGCGGCTGCTCGCGTTCGGCAGCAGCGATCTGGTGGGCACGCGCCAGAAGGACCCGAAGAGCCCCTCGGTGTTCCTCACCTCGCGCTTCCATCGCATCGACCTGCGCGGCCAGTACCCGGTGGGGCCGGGCCAGCTCGAGGTGGGCAGCTTCGTGGGCTGGGAGACGCTCGGCCTCTACGGCGAGCAGAACAACGAGCGGGTCGGCTCGTTCCTGCTCAACCGCTTCATCGCCACCGGCCGCGCCACGTACCGCCTCGAGTTCGGTGAGCACTGGCAGGTGAAGGCCGGCTTCGACGTCGAGCGCCAGGTGTCCGACGTGGAGACGACCATCGGCATCGGCGCGGGTGGAGACCTGCTGCGCCAGCCGCGCGTGATGGGCGTCTTCACCGGCACCTTCCTCGAGGCGGCGTTCTTCTCGGAGCAGTGGACCGTGGTCGCCGGCGTGCGCGTCGACACCTGGCACCTCGCGCCGAGCTTCACCCTGGCCTCGGTGGATCCGCGCTTCGAGGTGCGCTTCAAGCCCATCGAGGCGCTCACCCTGCGCGGCACCGCGGGCCTCGCGCACCAGTCGCCCATGCTGCTCATCTCGTTGCCCGTCACCGACGTGGGCGCGCTGCGCACCGGCCTGCAGGAGGTCGGTCAGTTCAGCGTGGGCGCGGTGGGTAAGCTGCCCTGGTTCGGCATGGAGCTGTCGGGCGACGTGTTCCTGAATCACATCTTCCAGGCGCGCGAGCGCAGCCTCGCCGAGTTCGTCACCGGCATCTCGTCGCTCGACGATCGCTTCTCCGGCAACCGCTACGGGCGCGCGTACGGGCTCGAGCTCATGTTGCGGCTGCCGCAGCAGGGCCGGCTCTTCGGGTGGTTGTCGTACTCGTTGATGCGCAGCGAGCGGCTGCGGCGCTTCGCCATCTTCAACGCTGATCAGTCCGAGGTGACCGACGCCACCGCCATGGTGCCGTTCGCGTTCGATCAGACGCACTCGCTCAACCTGGTGCTCGGCTACCAGTTGCCGAAGGGCTTCAAGGTGAGCGCCGCGTTCCACCTCAACACCGGGCGGCCCGAGTCGGGCGAGTTCAGCTCGCGCACGCAGCGGCTGGTGGACGACTCGGCCACGGGGCGGCAGCTGTGGAGCCTGGTGCCCCTCAACGAGGTGGACCGCCTGCCTGCGTTCGGCCGCCTCGACATTCGCGCGTCGAAGACCATCTCGTTCAACAACTTCACGCTCGAAATCTATCTCGATGTCTTCAACGTGCTGGTGCGGTCCGAGGTGTATGGCTTTACCTACGGCTACGGCACGATGGATGACCCCAACGTGCCCACCAAGCGCGCCGACGGAGCGCCGATCATCTTGCCGACCCTCGGCGTGAAGGTGGTGTACTGATGCGACGCTCATTTCTGGCGCTGCTGCTCGCGCTGCCCGCCTGCTTCAACCCCGACGACATCCTCCCCGTGCACGGCAGCGTCACCTCACCTGAGCCGGTGGTGGGCCAGCTGGTGCGGCTGCTCAGGGATCCGGTGTCGACGAATGGGCTCAGCTGTGAAGACGCGAAGCCCTTCAAGGAGACGGCGGCCGACGAGGCCGGCAACTACTCCTTCGACGTCTTCCGCGCGCAGGCGACGAAGCTGAGCGACTTCGGGCAATTCTGCTTCCGCGTCGAGACCACCTTCCCCTCGGGCGGCGCGGTGTTCTCCGACCTCCTCGGCTTGTCGGGCGAGGTGGCGTTGCCCCCGTTTCCTGACTGGCGGGCGGGGCCCTCGCGCGTCGACGGCGTGCTGCACTTCGAGCCGGTGATGCCCCTGCCGCCGCCCGAGGGCACGCAGCTCACGCACCGCGCGGAGTGGTTCACCGAAGACGGTGGCCTCGCGTGGCGGGTGGATGACTCGGTCCTCGCGTTCGACGCCGTCACCGGCGTGCTCGCGCCCAGCCGCCAGGACCTGCGCCTCGACGACGCCGCGCTCGAAGACTTCTCGGGCGGGGTGCAGCTGCGCGCGCGCGTGACGACCACGGAGGCCGAGGCCGGACCGTTCGGTGCAGGCTCGACCACCATCGAGGTGCGCTCCGGCCAGGAGCTGCCGCTCGCCGGCGCCCGCGTGCCCCTCAGCCGCGGCCTCGCGTGCCCCGCGGTGGCGAGCCCGTGTCCGCTCACCGACGGTGACCTCACCCCGGTGGACGTGGACGCCGGCAGCGGCCCCGTCTTCCTGGTGAGCTTCAAGCTCGCGACGCCGGTGCCGCTGTCGGCGGTGGTGGTGCGCGGCGCGGAGACCGAGTCGACGCTCATGGCGGTCGTGCTCTTCGACGCCGACGGAGGCGCGCTGCCGCTGGTGCAGCAGGTGTTGCCGACGTCGATGTGGAATGGCGGGGCGCCGAGCTTCGTGCGCAGGCCCCGGCGCGATGGCGGCTTCGACTTCGAGCCGCAGCCCGAGCCGCAGTTCTTCACCGTCGCTCTCGACGCCGGTGTGCCCATCAGCGAGGTGCGCGTCGGCTTCGGCGGCGGCGTGACGCGGCTCTCCGAGGTCTCGCTCTTCGAGTAGCCCGTTCAGCCAGCCTTGCGCTCGAGCTTCCCGACGCGCACTTCGAGCCCTTCGATGCGTTGGTGATCATCCGCGAGCTCGAAGATCAACCGGGCCACGCGGGCCAACTGGGCCTGGCTGGCTCGCGCCCCCAGGGTGAGCGCGTTCACCTGTGTCGCCAGCGCGCTCATTTGGGTCGCCATGACCCCGAACTGCGTTGCCAGGTCGTCGAAGCGCTCCGTCTGCTCGGCCCCGGTCGCCTCCAACGCCGCGACCGACTCCATCAACTCCAGAATCACGTCCCGTCCCTTCGCCCTCGCCATCGTTCGCCTGCCTTTCCGTGAGTGTTGAACGACCGAACGGATAGCAGAGGGGTCTGACACTCGGCGGCGCATGCCCGAAGCCTACTCCACCCCGCGGTCTGGGAAATGCAGCCGCCCGGGCGTGGAGGTAGTCCTATGCCGTTCGAAGACATGGTGAAGCAGGTGGCCGTCACGCTCGAGCGCGATGGCAGCGTGCAGGCGGTGTTCGGTCAGGCCATCGAGCTGGAGCACCACACCATCGTGCCGGTGGCGGTGGTCTCCGGTGGCGCTGGTGGCGGCGGCTCGCAGGGCGCCGAGAACGGCGGCTACGCGGGCGGCATGGGCATCGGCCTCAACGTGCGGCCCGTGGGCTTCATCTACGAGCAGGGCGATGACGTGGTCTTCACGCCGATTCACGTCGATGGGCGCAGCAACCGCCCGCTGTGGACGGAAGCGGCCTTCGGAGTGCGGCGGGCCATCGACCTGGCCACCGCCGTGGTGACGCAATTCATGCATCGCCAGGCGACGAAAATTCCGGTTCGCACCAGGCCTGCCCCGGGCACGCAGGACGAAGAGGTGACCTCGCCCAGCTGAAGGAGCAGTCATGGCTACCGCGATGGACCTGATGACGACGAAGGTCGTCACCATTCGCCAGACGGCGAGCGTGCGCGAAGCGCTCAAGACCCTCGATGAGTTCGACGTGCGGCACCTGCCGGTGCTCGATGAACGCCAGGAGCTGGTGGGCATGTTGAGCGATCGAGACCTGCTGCGCCTCAAGCGCTCGCAGGAGGTGCTCAGTCAGCCGGTGAGCGAGGTGATGAGCGCCGACGTGCTCGCGGTGACGCCCGTCACCGACGTGGTGGAGCTCATCGACCTCATGGCCGAGAACCGCATCGGCGCGCTGCCCGTGCTCGACAACGACAGCCACCTCGCCGGCATCGTCAGCTACGTCGACGTGCTGCGCGAGGCGGGCCGGGTGCTGTCGGACCACGAGCCGCTCGTCACCTCGTGAGGCTCGCCCAGCGCTCGCGGGGCGCGATGCGCTGCCACGGCCGCGCTTCCTCGATGGTGAAGGCGAGCTCGAGCAAGAGCGCGTCGCGCCCGTGGGCGGCGGCGAACTGAACGCCCATCGGCAGCCCGTCTGCGCTGCGGCCCAGCGGCAGCGAGAGCGCCGGCGCTCCGGCCGAGTTGGCCGTGGCGGTGAAGGGCGTGAACGAGACGAGGCGGCTGAAGGCGGTCTCGAAGGGCTGATCAGTCCGCAGGTAGCCCAGCGGCGGCGGTGGCTCGCCCAGCGTGGGGCACATCAACACGTCGTAGCGCTCCATCAGCGTGGCCCAGGTGCGGGTGAAGCCGCGCAGCCGGCGGATGGCGTTGAGCGAGCTGGCGGCCTGGCTGGAGAAGTAGCGGCCGAAGTTCCGCGTGCCCGGCTCGAGCTTGCCGGCGTCGAAGCGGCGGTGCACCAGCGCGCGGCTGCCCTTGAGGTGCACGTACGCGATGAAGCCCCACAGGCGCTGGAAGTCCTGGCCCACCTGGCGCTCCACGGGGCAGGCAATGGGCTGCACGTCGTGGCCCAGCTCGGTGCAGAGCGCGGCGGCCTGCTCGGCGGCCTTGATGGCGTCGGGGTGCACCACGCTGCCCAGCGGCGACTCGACGTAGACGCCGATGCGCAGCTTCTTGTCGGGCTTCCGCTTCACCTCGCCGATGGGCGGGAGGCGGTGCTTGCGCAGCTGCGCCTCGACCGCGTTCCAGAACGCCACCGTGTCGCGCACGGTGCGGGTGAGCACGCCATGCACCGCGACGTTCACCGGGAGCAGGTTCGAGCCTTCCATGTCGAGCCGCCGGCGCGAGGGCTTGAGGCCCACCAGCCCGCAGCACGACGAAGGAATGCGAATCGAGCCACCGCCGTCGCTGCCGTGCGCGAGCGGCACCACGCCCGCGGCCACCAGCGCGCCGGCGCCTCCCGAGGAACCGCCGGTGGAGTGGTTCGGCGCCCACGGGTTCCGGCACGGCTGGGAGAAGAGCGGCTCGGTGGTGGCGGTGAGCCCGAACTCGGGCGTGGCGCTCTTGCCCAGGCTGATCATCCCGGTGGCCTGCATCGCCTTCACCGTGGGGTCGCTCTTCAAAGAGACGTAGTCGCCCGCGGCGGCGGTGCCCCAGGTGGTGCGCACGCCTTCGACCTGCGCGAGGTCCTTGATGAAGGTGGGCACGCCGGACAGCCCGCCCGAGGGGGTCGTCTTCGTGGCCGCGGCCAGCGCCTGCTCGTACGTGGGCGTGACGATCGCGCCGAGGGCAGCGGCGTCTCTCGCGCGAGTGACGGCGGCCTGAATCACCTCGGTGGGGCTCACCTCGCGGCGCTTCAGTCGCTCGGCGGTCTCGACCGCGTCCCACTCCGCCAGTTCCCACGCGTTGCCGCTCATGGCGACGCACCTTCTCATATCCATGAGCGTCCCTGCGGTGAAGCCGTCGTGGGAGGGGCGCCGCAACCGCTGCGCGGGCGACCGGGCCGGGCTCCCTCCTTCTGCGCAACTGCGCAGGGGATTTGGTCTTGCACCCGTCCCGCTTTGTCCTCCGCGCCGGTCGGGTGTTGGCGAGGGGAAGGAGCGATGGACATGCGGGCCTGGCCAAAGGTGGTGGCAGTGGGGGCGGCGCTGATCGCCGGCGTGGTGGGCGGCGGCCTGTGGTGGAAGGGGCGCTCGACGGACGAGGCGCCCCCGTTCGTCACCGCCCCCGTCACGCGCGGCGACGTGGTGTCTCGCGTCACCGCCACCGGCACGCTCTCGGCCACCGTCACCGTGCAGGTGGGCACGCAGGTGTCGGGGCGCATTCAGTCGCTCGCGGCCGACTTCAACTCGCAGGTGAAGAAGGGCGACGTGCTCGCCACCATCGACCCGCAGCTGTTCAGCGCGGCGCTCGCGCAGAGCGTGGCGAACGAGAAGGCCGCGCAGGCGAACGTGGCGCGGGCGAAGGCGCAGGCCGCCGATGCGGAGAGGAAGCTGCGCCGCGCGGCCGAACTCGCGGCGCAGAAGTTGATCGCCCCGGCCGACCTCGACGCGGCGCAGGCAGAGTGGGAGGTCGCCAGGGCCACCATCGACGCCGCCGAGGCCGCCGTCTCGCAGGCGCGCGCGCAGCGGCAGCAGGCGCAGGTCAACCTCGCGTACACCATCATCAGCTCACCCATCGACGGCACCATCATCAGCCGCGCGGTGGACGTGGGGCAGACGGTGGCCGCCTCGCTCGCTTCGCCCACCCTCTTCACCATCGCGGAGAACCTCACCAGCATGCAGGTGCACACCAACGTCGCCGAGGCCGACGTGGGCAAGCTCAAGACCGACCTCACCGCCACCTTCTCGGTCGACGCCTTTCCCAACCGGCGCTTCACCGGGCGCATCCGGCAGATCCGCTACGCGGCGCAGGTGGTGTCGAACGTCGTCACCTACGACGCGGTCATCGACGTCGAGAACCCCGAGCTGCTGCTGCGCCCGGGCATGACGGCCAACGTCACCTTCACCACGCAGGAAGCGAAAGACGTGCTCAAGGTGCCCAACGCGGCGCTGCGCTTCCGCTTCGAGCCGATGGGCAAGAGCGACGAGGTGCCCGCGCCGAAGCCCGGCACGCGGGCGGTGACGGTACTGCGCGCGGGCAAGCCGCTGCGGGTGGCGGTGGCCACGGGCGTGACCGACGGCAGCTTCACCGAGGTGCTCAGTGGTCTCGAGGAGGGCGACCTGGTGGTGACGGACAGGTCGGGTGCGGCGAGTTCTTCGTCGGGCACGCCCCGCAGCGGCTCTCCGCAACGCGGGGCGAGCGGCCCTCCCACGAGGCTCTTCTGACATGGCGCTCATCGAACTCGAGCAGGTGACGAAGGTGTACCGGATGGGCGGGGAAGATCTGCACGCGCTCGCCGGCGTGGACCTGCGCATCGACGAGGGCGACCTGGTGGCGGTGATGGGCGCGTCGGGCTCGGGCAAGAGCACGCTCATGAACGTGTTGGGCTGCCTCGATCGCCCCACCACCGGCGTGTATCGCCTGCAGGGCGAAGACGTGTCGCGCCGCTCTCGCACTGAGCTCGCCCACATTCGCAACCGCACCATCGGCTTCGTCTTCCAGAGCTTCAACCTGCTCTCTCGCACCACCGCGCGGGAGAACGTCGAGCTGCCGCTGCTCTACGCCGGCGCCGGGACGAGCGAGCGGGTGGCCCGGGCCGACGAGGCGCTGCGGCGGGTGGGCCTGGGAACGCGGCTCGAGCACCTGCCCAACCAGCTCTCGGGAGGCCAGCAGCAGCGCGTGGCCATCGCCCGGGCGCTGGTGAACCGCCCCCGCGTGCTGCTCGCCGACGAGCCCACCGGCGCGCTCGACTCGAAGACGAGCGTCGAGGTGATGCAGCTGCTCAGCTCGCTGCGCGACGACGGCATCACCGTGGTGCTGGTGACGCACGAGCCCGACGTGGCGAAGTGGGCGCGGCGCGTGCTGGTGATGAAGGACGGGCTGCTGGTGAGCGACACCACGCAGGAGCCGCTGCGGGGTGCCGCGTGAGCCCGCTCCAGACGCTCCGGCTCGCCGCGCGCGCGCTGCGCCGCAACCTCATGCGCAGCTTCCTCACCGCCCTGGGCATCATCATCGGCGTGGCAGCGGTCATCGCCATGGTGTCCATCGGCGAAGGCGCGCGCAGCCGGGTGGAGGCGTCGTTCGCCTCGATGGGCACCAACCTGCTCATCATCATGCCCGGCTCGAGCACCTCGGGTGGCGCCCGCGGCGGCTTCGGCTCGCAGCCCACGCTCACGAAGGACGACCTGCGCGCGCTGCAGAACGAGCTGCCCGGGGTGGAGGCCGCGGCGGCCGACCTGCGCACCGGCGCACAGCTCGCGAGCGAGGAGCAGAACTGGGCCACCTCGGTGCACGGCACGTCGCCCGAGTTCTTCCGCATCCGCAAGTGGAGCGCGGCGCAGGGCGCGGTGCTCACGCCTTCCGACGTCGACGCGGGCGCGAAGGTGGTGGTGCTGGGCGCGACCGTCGCCGAGAAGTTGTTCGGCGCGAACGCCGACGCCGTCGGGCAGCTCGTGCGCATCAAGGGGGTGCCCTTCCAGGTGGTGGGGGTGCTGGAGCGGAAGGGGCAGAGCGCGAACGGGCAGGACAACGACGACACGGCCATCGTGCCGCTCACCACGTTCCTCTCCCGCCTGAGCCCGGCGCTGGGCGCGTACCTGCCGGGGCCCATCCTGGTGAGCGCGGTGTCTGACGTGCCGCGGGTGCAGCAGCAGGTGACGGACTTGCTGCGCGAGCGGCACCGCATCGCGCCCGGCGCCGACGACGACTTCAGCATCAGGAACCTCGCCGAGGTGGCGTCGGCCCAGCAGGAAGGCGCGGACACGCTCTCGACGCTGCTGGCGAGCATCGCGGCGGTCTCCCTGCTCGTGGGCGGCATCGGCATCATGAACATCATGCTGGTGAGCGTCACCGAGCGGACGCGGGAGATCGGCATCCGCATGGCGGTGGGCGCGACTCCAGGGCAGGTGCTGGCGCAGTTCCTCACCGAGGCGCTCACGCTCTCGCTGCTGGGCGGGCTGCTGGGCGTGGCCGCGGGGGTCATCGCCGCGCAGCAATTGTCGGCGGGCTTCGGGTGGCCGCTGCTGCTGCGCACTGACATCATCTTGGCCGCCACCGGCTTCAGCGGGCTGGTGGGCGTGGGCTTCGGCCTCTACCCGGCCCTCAAGGCCGCGCGCATGGACCCCATCACCGCGTTGAGGTTCGAGTGATGCGCGCGCTGCTGCTCACGCTGTTCGTCTCGGGGAGCGCGCTGGCCGCGTTGCCGGCGTCGCTCACCCTGGAGGAAGCGCTGGCGTTGGCGCGTGAGCACCGGCCGTCCCTGCAGGCGGCGCGGGCCCAGGTGGAGGCGGCCGACGCGCGGGCGCGGCAGGCGCTGGCGCCGCTGCTGCCCTCGGTGTCGTTCAACTTCGGCTACAGCCGCTCGACGGCGAACTTCGTGGCCCGGCCGGGCGCGGTGCCCAGCAGCGTCGACACCGCGTCGGCCGCCTCGCTCGCCTCGTCGGATTATTGGAGCAGCGGCCTGCAGGTGAGCGCGACGCTGTGGGACTTCGGACAGGGCTGGCAGCGCTACCAGGCGGCGCTGTCCACCGCGCAGGCGCAGGAGGCCCAGGAGCGCGCGCAGCACAGGACGAGCGACTACACGGTGCGCACGCTCTTCTTCGCCGCGGCGTCGCAGCGGGAGTTGGTGGAGATCGCCCGCGCCGCGCTCGAGAACACCTCGGCGCACCTCGCGCAGATCGACGGCATGGTGAAGGTGGGCACGCGGCCGGAGATCGACCTCGCGCAGGCGAAGGCCGACCAGGCGAACGCGCGGCTCACGGTGCTCAACGCGAAGAACGGCTACGCGGTGGCGCGCGCGCGGGTGACGCAGGCGCTGGGGGTCGCCGCGCCGCCCACCTGGGAGGTGGTCGACGGCGCGCCGGTCGCGGTGGAAGGTGAAGGGCAGGAGGTGGCGGTGTTGCTGCCCGAGGCGCTGGGCGCGAGGCCCGAGGTGGCGGCGCTGCGGGCGCAGGTCGAGGCACAGGAGCGCACGCTGCGAGGCACGAGGGCGGCGTACTTCCCTTCGCTCGGGCTTCAGCTCGGTGGAACGCTCGCGTCGCGGCAGCTGCCGACCATCGTGCCCAACCTGAGCGGGCAGCTGAGCCTGAGCTGGGCGCTGTACGAGGGCGGGGTGACCCCGGCGAGAGAGCGCGAGGGTGAAGCGACGCTGCGTCAACTCGCGGCGCAGCGTGATGAGCTCACCTTGCAGGTGAGCTTCGAGGTGCAGCAGGCCCTGCTCGACGTGTCGTCGGCGAAGGAGACGGTGGAGGTGGCGGCCGAGGCGCGCGCGGCGGCGCAGGAGAAGCTGCGGCTGGCGGAGGGGCGGTACAGGGCCGGGGCGGGCAACGCGCTCGAGCTGTCCGACGCGCAGGTCACCGCGACGCAGGCCGCCGGGCAGGAGGTGCAGGCGAAGTTCACCCTCGCCGCCGCGCGAGCCGCGTTGGTCGCCGCGCTGGGTCGCCGCTGATCGAGCTGGTCGCTCTCCCCGAGGGAGAGCGTTGAATGCGCAGCCGCCGAGGGAGGGTTGAGCGTAGACCTCGCAAGGCCCGGAAATCACACCCGATGAACCGCAGGAAACGGCTCGAGCCACATGGACCTCCAAGGAGAAGCCCATGCATCGACTCGCGCTCATCAGCTCCCTCGTCGTCCTCGCCACTCCGGCCTTCGCACAGGGGACGGACAACCCCGAGTGCCTGGGCAGTCAGTGCGGCAAGCCCGCGGAGGAGGGCGGCGGCTGTGGTTGTGGTTGCGGCTGCGGCTGCTCGGTCTGGGTGGCGTACACGGACGACGGCAAGACGCTCGCGTACACCGACGACGCGGACGGCGACGGCAAGTCGGACGACCACGACAACTGCGCCTTCGCCTCGAACCGCGATCAGCTCGACGGCGACGGCGATGGCGTGGGCGACAGCTGCGACAACTGCAGCGGCGCGTCGAACTTCAGCCAGCTCGATGCCGATGGAGACGGGCAGGGTGACAGCTGCGACGGCGACATCGACGGCGACGCGGTGATGAACGCGGCGGACAACTGCCCGAACATTCCCAACCGCGAGCAGCTCGACACCAACGGCAACCTCGCGGGCAACGTGTGCGACAACGACGACGACGGCGACGGCATTCTCGACACGCTCGACGTGTGCCCGCTGCTGCCCAACCCGGGCAACGCGCCGCTGGCCGACGCGCGCTGCAACGCCGACGTCGACGGCGACAACATCTCGGACACGTTCGACAACTGCGTGGGCGCGGTGAACTCGACGCAGCTCGACACCGACGTCGATGGAATGGGCGACGTCTGCGACCTCGACCAGGACAACGACGGCATCCTGAACACGGCCGACAACTGCGCCGCGGTGCGCAACCGCGACCAGCTCGACGACGACGGCGACGCGTTGGGCGACCTCTGCGACGCGCGCTACTGCGTGGTGGTCGACCCGAACAATCGCGAAGACTGCCTCGACCCGAACGGCCCGTTCAACGTGCACGCCGGTGGCCAGGTGATGCTCGCGGCGGGTGAGAAATTCCGCCTGCCGATCTTCGCCAACCGCAACGGCGCGGCCCTCGAGTACGTGTGGACGGTGAAGGCGCGGCCCCAGGCGAGCAAGGCGACCATCAGCAACCCGCAGGGCGTGGTCACGATGTCGCGCCACTGGGAATACGCGTACCAGGACGGCAACGTGCCGACCTTCATCGCCGACGTGGACGGCACCTACGACCTGCAGCTGCAGGCGCATCTCGCGTTCCCCGACCGCCGCTACCCGGAGAACCGCGACGCGACCTCGTCGCTCAAGCTCAGCGCCTCGCCTGACTCGAAGGGCCAGACGTGCAGCGCCATCCCCATGGACGCGTCGCTCGCCGCGCTCGGGCTGGGGCTGTTGGCGCTGGCTCGCCGGCGGTTCACCTCCCGGCGCGGCTGAGTCGTATTCGGGGAAGGGCTGTGGCTACATGCGGCCCCTCAACCCGTCCCTGGAGCCACCATGTCCCGCATCTCCGCCTCGCAGACTCCCGCCCGCGTCACGCTGCCGACGTACGAGAAGCTGCAGGCCCGCCTCGCGACGCTCGACAAGAAGATCGCCTCGAAGTCGAAGGAGCTGCAGGCACACAAGGACGTGATGGCCCGCTCGCGCTACACGCCCGAGGGGCTGAAGGTCGCGACGGCGAAGCTCAAGACGCTGGAGAAGGAGCTGGCCGCGCTCAAGACCGAGCACAAGCACGTGAAGGCCGACCTGGCCCGCCTGCGGCCCACGAGCAAGCCGCCCACCAGCGCCGAGCTGACCGCGGTAGTCGAGAAGAACCTCAAGGGCGGCAAGCTCGAGTTCACCGGGAAGGCGCCGAAGAAGGAAGACATCCTCACGCAGACCGAGGTGCACCACCGCCCGTTCTCGTACACGGCGATCGTGCTCAAGAGCGACCCGAACCACGTCATCATCAAGAAGGTGCTCACGGGCGGCTTCGTGCCCGCGCGGCCGGGTGATGGCAGCTATTCCCAGCCCGTGCCGCTGCGCTGAGCCGAAGCGATGCGCGTCTTCTTCGTTGGCCTGCTGCTCCTGACGCTCCCCGCGTCGGCGTCGTTCATCAACTACTCGGCGCGGGAGATCAACCTCAAGCTCGTCTACGTCTCGGCGAGCGACGCGGCGGGCCGCGCCAACCTCGAGTACGTCTACGGAAAGACCAACCCCGAGGCGAAGGGCAAGTTCATCTCCCTCGCCGTGGAGGACGGCAGCCACGTGCAGTTCTTCGATTTTCTCCCGCTGTCGCTGGGCGAGATCCGCGGCTTCAAGGTGCGCTTCCACCTCTACACGTCGGTGGGCGGAAAGGGCGCCGAGGCGACTCGGCGGTTGATCCTCAAAGGCGTCGATGGCGTGGTGTTCGTCGCCGACGGCGATCCGAAGCGCTCAGCCGAGAACGTGCGCGCCTTCAAGCAGCTCAAGGGCGATCTGGCGGCGCTGGGCTACGACTGGAAGACCACGCCCATCACGGTGCAGGTGCAGGGCGAGGGTGTGGCGCAGCCGATGACGCCCGAGGTGGTTGCCCAGGCGCTGGGGCTGTCGGATCAGCCGGTGTTCTCCGCCACGCCCGTGAACGGCGTGGGCGTGTTCGACACGCTCAAGTCTTCGGCGAAGCAGATGCTGCTCGAGCTGAAGAAGGGCGTGCCCGACGCGGGGACCACCGTCGTCTCTCCGCCGCGGGGCAGCGCACACCACTGATCAGCGCCACACAAAAATGGGGACAGGCTGCTTTTCGGCCCAGAGCGGCTGCATCGACACTGACGGGGCCGAAAAGCAGCCTGTCCCCATTTTTGTCCCCATTTTGTCTCAGCGTGGCGGGAGCTGCGCGATGATCCTCGCCCAGGTGGACGTGGCGACGGCGCTCTTCGGCAGGACCTGGCCCATGGGCGAGCTCCCCTTCACCCCGAGGTAGGGCCGCGCGCGGCGGATGCCGAGGTCGAGGTGCTTGAGGTCGAGGTAGTCCTCGCCCGTGATGAGGGCGGGTTGGGTCTCAGCGGTGCAGACCCGAGCGAGCTCGTCGGCGCTGAGCAGGTTCAAGATGGATTCGCGCGTCACGAGTTGATCGTGGGTTGGGTTCATGGCCCCTGGTCGCTGCATCGGAGGGGCCAGCGCCTACGTCGCTGAATTCAGGTGAAGGACCCCGCGCGCGCCGCGCAGGGTTCCATCAAGATGACTCAGGGGGCGACGAAGCTCGGCTCGTTGTTCTGCTGCCTGAAGAACACCGCCAGCTCGTCGCGCGTCATCGCCACCGTGCCGCCCGTGTACATGGGGTCGGCCACCAGGTACTTGCCGTCGGCCGTCTTGCCCAGCACCGCGATGAAGTGGCCGTTGCCGCCGCCCTGGTAGTTGCCCGCGGCGTCGGCCTGGTGCGCGCCGAACACGGTGCGCCAGCTGCCCGAGATGTTGCCCTCGACCACCACCGACTGTCCGTCGTTGAGCGCGGCGTCGAAGTTCGCCCAGCCCTTCTGGTGCTCGGCGCCGGTGAGCCCGCCCGCCTGCGCGCCGGACGTGGCCGCGGTGATGCCGGTGAGCATCTTGTCGATGTCCAGCACCCGCACCGTCGAGCCGTCGGCCAGCTTCACGTCCTTGCCGTCGGTCCTGGTCAGCGCCGGGTACATCAGGCCGCGCGCGTAGTCGATCTGCTGCTCGTTGGTGAGACCGGTGGGCATCTTGCCGTTCACCTTGAGCACCATCGCCAGGCTGGTGGGGCCGCAGTTGTTCGACCAGCTGTTCGGGCTCTCGCGGTTGTAGGTGTCGTTCTGGTACTGCGTGATGAAGAAGCGGTTCGCGTCCTGGGTGGTGCGCGGCGCCGTGCCGTCACCGGGAGCCGCGCGCACCGCGAAGTCGATCAGCGCCGCCGAGCGGTACTTGAGGAGTTCGTTCGCGTTGAGGCCGAGCTCCTTGCAGGTCGAGTCGAAGGTGCCCTTCGGGTACGTCTTGTTCACCAGCTGCTGCACGGTGGTGATCTCGGGGTTCGCCTTCAGGTAGTCGAAGAGCTTCTGGTTGACGATGGTCGGCCCGGCCTTCGGAGGAGGCGGCGGCAGGCAGGCGCGCACCGAGCGCAGGCCGTCGAGGTCGAGCATCCGCGCCTTCGCGGGCGAGAAGGACGACGCGGCAGGGCGCGGCCGGAAGAGCGAAGCCGAAGACGCCGGCTTGCTGGCGATGACGCAGGAGGTGGAGCGGAGGGAGGAAGCGCGGCGGAGTGTGTTGGGAACCATGCTGAGGTATCGGAGTGCCGATGTCGCAGCATTCCGCACCGGGCGTCTTTTGGATTTACATTTTCTGCCGCACCAGGAGTCGTTACAGATGGTTGGCTTGGCGGACAGCGCAGCGTGGAGCGCCCGTACCTCAAGGCGCTCTGGAGGCGCACACAACCCGTCCCGGAAGTGACGCGAACACGAGGCAGTGCCCACCATTCGAGCATTGGACATCGCGGCAAGCCTCATTTCGTGGCGTGCAGAAGCGCTTGGGGCCAGGCGCGAGTTCGTAGACGAGACAGATGCCAGCGTCCCCGCAAACGGCGGGGTCGCCGGCACACTCCTGATTGATGCTCTCACCGAGCGTCAACTCAGACCGAAGAAGAGGCGGCGGTCCGCAACCGATTGAGCCGACCACACACAGCAGCATGGCGACCTTAAGAACGTCGGGCATCCCACCACGCTCGGATTCGACAAGTGTGGCGTCACCGAGCAGCGTGGTCACCGCGCTCCCGTTCATCGCGCGAGGATAGACGAAGCGCTCCGGGGAACCTCACGTCACTGACAGTACCCGCTCGAGAGACAGGTCCTCGTTCCACACTGCGCCGCGGGGGCGTTGTTGCAGTTGGGGACGCAGTGCGCCGAGTTGGGCTCCACGCCGCCGTCGGAGAATCGCCCGTTGATGCAGACGTAGTTGCTGCGACAAGCGCCCTGTCCGCCGCCCGGGTTGCTGCAGCTCTGGTAGCAGGTCAGCCCGTTGCAGTAGTCGGCGGCGTCCGGGCAGTTGGTGGGGGTGAACAGCGAGAGGCAGCTCGGCGAGCAGGCACCCCCGAGCCAGCCGCTGGCGCCACCGTCGGTGAGCACCGGCGAGATGCACATCTTGAGGCCGAGGAAGTCGTCTGCCCCGGCGCACTGGGCGACGTCGGTACAGGGTCCGCCCGAGGGCGTGCCTCCGCTCGTGCCTCCGCACTGGCCGGTCGAGCACGAGTTCGCGCCGCAGGCCTGGCAGGTGTTCCCGAGGAGCCCGCAGGCCTGGCTGGTGTTGCCGGCCTGGCAGATGCCGAAGATGTCGCAGCACCCGCTGCAGGTACCGGGGCCACACGCCGCCACCGCCTGACATTGCTGCTGACGGCACTCCAGGCCTGAGCCACACATGGTGCACGCCGCGCCGCCCGAGCCGCACGCGCTGGTGCTGGTGCCGCCGAGGCACGCGCCATTCTGACAGCAGCCGCCCGGGCAGTTGCTCACGCTGCACGACGCGGCCTCGCAGCGCCCCGCCCGGCAGGTCAGCCCTGAGCCGCAGGCGGTGCAGGCGGTGCCGTTGCTGCCACACAGGGTGTTGCCGGTGCCGAGCTGGCACACGTTGCCGTCGCAGCACCCCGAGCAGGATGAGACCCCGCAGCCGGCCGAGCCTCCGCCCGTGCCAGAGCCGCCACCTGTCGCAGTGCCACCTCCGGTCGCACTGCCGCCACCCGTCGCACTGCCACCACCCGTCGCACTGCCACCACCCGTCGCACTGCCACCACCCGTCGCACTGCCACCACCCGTCGCACTGCCACCACCCGTCGCGGTGCCACCACCCGTCGCGGTGCCACCACCGCTGCCTCCGCCGTTCCCCGAGTTGGTGACGCACTGGCCGAGGCCGCATGACTGGGTCGACTGGCAGCGCTGGCACGCCCCGCCGAAGGCACCGCAGGCGTTGGTGGCGTTGCCGGGCACGCACTGGTCCTGCTCGTCGCAGCAGCCGGTGCAGGACCTCGAGTCACACTTGTTGGCGGTGGCCGGTGAGCAGGCGACGACGCCGAGGGCGAGAGACAGCAGAGCAGTCCGCATGGAGCAGTCACATAGCACTGGTGAACATGCGCCGACGATTCGGCCCCGGCCTTGATCAGCAGCGAGAGGCAATGCTCAGAGCGACCGGCTCAGCAGCTGCGTCACCTGCTCCGCAGCAGGGGGCTCAGAACCGCACCCTGAAGACCTTCTCGCTGCCAGACCCGCTCGGCAGCCGCGCCAGCTCAGCCACCACCTGGTCGATGCGGTCGATGGAGAGCCCCGCGTAGTGCGCGCGCAGCTCTGCTTCAGGCACGGAGAACGGCGGGCCGTCCATCTCGTCCTGCGGGTACTCGACCGTGACGATCAGCCCGGGCGCGCCCGGGGGAAGCAGCGTGCGCAGGTGCTTCACGTAGTCACCCCGCATCGCGGCGGGCAGCGCGATCACCGCCGCGCGGTCGTACACCGCGTCGATGGCCCCCAGCAGCTCGCGGGTGCTGGCGAAGAAGTCACCCGCGAGCACCGTGACGTTCGCCGCGACGTACCGCGCGTACGGGCCGTGCTTCGACACCTCGGGCGTCACGCCGCGCTCGTCGAAGAACGCCTTCACCGCCGACTCCACCAGCTCGAGGCCCACCACCTCGTGGCCCTGCGAGGCGAGGAACGCCAGGTCCTCCGCCTTGCCACACAGCGGCACGAGCACCCGCTTCGCCGCCTTCAGTACGCCCAGGTGCTTCACCAGGTGCGCGTTGGGCTTGCCCTCGTGAAAGCCGATGCGCCCTTCACTCCAGCGTGAGTGCCAGAAGTCCGAGTCCATGCGCGCTCTATGACGGATGTCCGCCGCGCTCGCCACCCGTGGTAGTGGCCAGCTCATGAACGGGGCCGGTTGGAGCGCAGTCGTGGCGAGCGTGCTGGTGGGCACCTTGCTGGGCTCCGGCGGCTACACCTTCATCGAGGCGAAGGGCACCTCGTACCTCAGCAACGATCCCGAGGTGTGCGTGGGCTGTCACATCATGCGCGAGCAGTACGACGGCTGGCGCCATGGCTCGCACCACGCGGTCGCGGTGTGCAACGACTGCCACCTCCCGCACACCGGCGTGGTGGCGAAGCTGTACGTGAAGGCGCTCAACGGGTGGAACCACTCCCGCGCCTTCACCATGCAGGACTTCCCCGAGCCCATCCGCATCAAGCCCGGCAACGCCGAGGTGCTCGAGGCCAACTGCCTGCGTTGCCACCGGCCCCTCGTCAGCGCGATCACCGAGCACGGAACGCTCGGCGTACCCACCGACCCCACCCAGCAGGCCGATCTCTACGGCTGCGTTCGCTGCCACCAATCCGTCGGGCATGGCCCGACCCGCTGACCCAGGAGCACCATGTCCCTGCTCACCCGCCCCGTCCTCCGCTCCGTGCTGATCGCCGTCGTCGCCGCCGGCTGCACCGCGCTGGTGATGGCCCTGTCCGCCAACGTGTCCGAGCGGCAGGCCGAGGCGAAGACGTCCAACTTCAACGTGGTGCCGCTCACCGAGGCCACGGTCGACTCCGCCGAGTGGGGGAAGAACTTCCCCCGGCAGTTCGACGGCTACCAGCGCACCGCCGAGCGCTACTCCACCCGCTTCGGCGGCTCGGGCAGCGAAGGCATGGCCGTCAGCCGGCTCACCGAAGACCCGCGGCTGGTCGACATCTTCGCCGGCTACGCCTTCTCCATCGACTTCAACCAGCGGCAGGGCCACGCGTACATGCTCGACGATCAGCGGGCCACGAAGCGGGTGACCGAGCGGCCGCAGCCGGGCGCGTGCCTGCACTGCCACGCCTCCACCACGGTCGCCTACCGCGAGGCGGGGCTGAAGCAGGGCGCGACGGGCACGATGGCTGATCCGCTGCAGAGCGCGCCGGCCCGCGAGCAGTTGATGAAGGGCTTCGAAGCGGTGGGCAAGCTGCCCTACGCCGAGGCCACCAAGCTGGTGCAGCACCCGGTGTCCTGCATCGACTGCCACGATCCCGCGGGCATGGGGCTGCGGGTGACCAAGCCCGGGTTCCTGGTGGGCGTGGCCGCGCTGGCGCGCAGCGACGAGCCGACCCCGCACCTGCCGTCCATCGAGAAGTGGCGCAAGGGTAACCGCGCCCGCGACTACGAGCCCAACCTCGACGCGTCCCGGCAGGAGCTGCGCTCGATGGTGTGCGGGCAGTGTCACGTCGAGTACTACTGCGGGCCGAAGATGACGCTGACGTACCCGTGGGGAAAAGGCCTCAAGGTCGAGCAGATCGAGGCCACCTGGAACGAGACGAAGTTCCCCGACGGGCACCGCTTCTTCGACTGGAAGCACGAGAAGACCGGCGCCGAGGTGCTCAAGGCGCAGCACCCGGAGTTCGAGATGTGGAGCCAGGGCCTGCACGCGCGCTCGGGTGTCTCGTGCGCCGACTGCCACATGCCCTACGTGCGCGAAGGGGCGATGAAGGTCAGCTCGCACCACGTGCGCAGCCCGCTGCTCGACGTCACCCGGTCCTGCCAGACCTGCCACCGCTTCCCCGAGGCCGAGCTGCTGAGCCGGGTGTCGATCATCCAGGAGCGCACCCACGCGCTGATGGGGCGCGCCGAAGACGCGCTGGTGCAGCTGATCAAGGCGATCGAAGCGGCGAAGAAGAACGGGCTCACCGACGAGCAGCTGGGCCCGGTGTTCGAGCTGCAGCGCAAGGCGCAGTGGCGGCTCGACTTCGTCAACGCGGAGAACTCGATGGGCTTCCACGCCTCGCAGGAAGCCGCGCGCATCCTGGCCGAGTCCATCGACTACAGCCGCCAGGGCGAGCTGGCCCTGCCCTGAAAACCTCTCCCTGCGAAGCGGGGAGAGGTCGGCCGCAGGCCGGGTGAGGGGCGCTTCGACTGATCAGGGACAGTCGGCGACGGTGAGCACCGTGCCCTTGTCGTCCATGGTCATCAGGCCACCCTTGAGCCCCACCTGGATGGTGAAGGTCTGCCGCGGCGCGGCGCCGGCCACCGACACCTTCGCCGAGGTGATGCCCAGCGTCTTCACGTCGACGCCCACCTTGCTCAGCGAGTTCGAGTACGCGTCCTTCTCGGCGAAGTACGCCTTCTCGGCCGTGAAGATGACCTTGAGCGCGTTCTTGAGCACGCCGGTGCAATCAGGCGGCGGGCGCGGCGGGACTGCGCCGGTCGACCACGCGCCGCCCTTCTTCTCGAGGAAGACCACCATCTCCTTGCCCTGCCTCAGGTCCTCCGCCACGGCCTCGAACGACTTGTCGTCGGTGCGCGGCCCGCCCAGCACCACGTAGCGCTGCGCTGCCTCGGTGCCCACCGCCAGCAGCGACACCTCGCACCGGTGCCCCTCGTCGTCGAAGGCGTGCAGCGTGGCCACCTTGCCGGCGTACTCGATGAAGGCGCGGGTGCCGGCGAACTGCGCGAGCCCGGCCTTGTCGGCCTGCTCCTTCACGGCGCTGGCGACCATCGCGCCCACGTCGGCCTTCTTGACGCCCAGCGAGAGGAAGTGCGCCTCGAGTTCCTTCGGGTTGGCCCACAGCGCCTTGAGGTCGCCCTCGCCGGTGAGCCACTTCGGCAGCCGCGTGTCGACCTGGGTGGTGAGCTCGACGGAATGAGCAGCAGGGAGGCCCCGCGGTGGGGCAGCGAGGACGGTGAGGGCGAGGGTGAGCGCGAGCATGCGCGGCGTCTTAGCTCGATCGTTGCCTGTCGGCCTCGCCGGCGAACCACCGCACCACGTCCATCGCGGTGACCACCCCTCGCAGGGTGCCCCCCGTCGTGACGATGGGCAGGCGATCCAGCTCCTGCCGCGCCAGCAACTGGAGCACGTCGGCGATGCTCGCCTCGTCGGTGGCCGCCACCACGTGCGTCGACATCGCGTCTTCGACCTCCGCCTCCGGGTCATCGCGAAGCAGGGCGAGCTGGCTGGCCGAGACCACGCCCACCAGCACCTGGTTGTCGTCGACGACGGGCGCGGAGGTCACGTTCGAGGCATCGAGTACTGCCAGCGCTTCGGCTGCAGACAGCTCACTGTCGAGCGCCAGCACCACGGTGAGCAGGCCCAGCGCGGGCGCTGCCTCGGCGGCCCGTCGCCGTTCGTGCAGCTTGCGCTCGATGGTCATGGGACTCCCGGCCGGGTTCATCACGGGCGCGGTTGAGCATCTTCGGGTCCAACGCCCGGGCCCAATGACTCGTGTGCCTTGGCGGGAGATCACCCACACCTGCCTCATCAAGATGACGTGTGAGCCTCCTTCATTCTGAGGGTGCTCCGGGCGCCCCACCCGGTGCGAGGGCGTGTAACCGGTGGCAAAGGCTCCACCGGCGCGCGTGGCGCGAATGCTGCTCAGCTGATCCACATGATCGACTTTCCTCCGATGCCCGTCCCCACGAAGCGCGCAGAAAACTCCAAGCCGGTCGCGCCCATCGTGGTGCCGGCCGAGCCGAAGGCGTGCCCTGCGTGCCGGAACATCGGCGCCTACGCGGCGGCCCGCTGCGGCCACTACTGGCGCGGCTGATCAACCCTCACGGGGGCTTCGGCGGGTCGTCCATCACCGCCGCGAGCACCTGATCCACGCCCTTGCGCAGCTGCTTCTCCGCGGTGCGCAGGTTGTCGAGCAGATCGATGCGCGTCTCGAAGCGTGAACGAATCGGCACCTCGAACACCGGGAGCCGCACCACGCACTCGTCCTTGAGCCGCACCGGCAGGCCCTCCGACTTCACCCGGATCTTCCCCTTGATGGGCAGGTTGAGGTTGAGGGGAATGGTCGCGCGGATCGGAATCTTGAGCGCGCCGATGCCGAACACCGAGGTCTCCACCACCGTGTCGAGCGGCAGGTCGACGCGAATGGGCACCATGGTCTCGATGTCGATCGCCTCGTCGACGGCGATCTTCGTGTCGAGCTCGATGGGAATGCGCAGCGGCGCCTCGACCTGCACCGGCACGCGCGCGTCGACGTCGACCGCGATGGGGAGCTGGCGGTTGAGCAGCAGCGATTCCATCACCGAGCGGATCTTCGCGGCCTCCACGCCGGTCTTCCTCGCCTGGAGCCACGCGGAGATCGCCACGATGGGCAGGCCCCAGATGACCAGCACGGGAATGAGCACCCACCAGCGCCAGTCGATGTCCTCGAGCGTGCGCAGCACCTCGTGCACCCGCCCGTCACCGATCACCCACGGCGGCGAGATGAACAGCAGCAACATGAGCAGCGGACCCGCCACGACGTGAACGAAGGCCCCGAGGCGGAGGATCTGCCGGAGTCGATTCATGCACGAGGCTTAGCAGGAGCCCCCGTTCATCCCGAGCGGAGTCGGGGCGCCCGAGCTCGCAGGAAGACGCCCCTCGACTTCGCTCGGGGTGAACGGTGATGAGCAACCCGCTCGGGGTGAACGGTGCTGTCCGTTCGCGGAAGGTCAGCGCAGGTCGTAGCGGGTCACCACCGGGTAGTGGTCGCTGGTGTTGAGCACGTAGTCCGCCACCCACGCCTCGGGCCGCAGCACCTTCGCCGAGCCGTCCACGAAGCGGCGCGCCAGGTCGTCGGTGGCGAGGTGATGGTCGATGGTCGAGCTGAAGTTCGCGGTGGTGGACGTGCCCGCGGCGCTCAGCGCGTCGGTGGTGAAGCGGTACGCGGGGTCCGCCACGAACGGCGCGAACGGGCTGGGCTTGCGCTGGTACGTCGATACGTCGATGTCGTCGTTCAAGTCGCCTACCACCAGCACCCAGCGCTTCGGGTACGTCGCGTCGAGGTACTGCTTGAGCGCGTTGGCCGCGGTGATGCGCCGGGTGTAGCCGTCGGCATTCGCCATCGCCTTGAAGTGCGCCACCAGCACCACCAGCGTGCGCGGCGCGCCGGCCTCGGTGAACGAGAGGTGCACCTCCATGGGGGGGCGGCCGCCGAACGCATAGCTCTGCTCGGTCACCACCAGGCGCGCCGAGTCGACCGTGAAGCGCTTCTTGAACAGCAGCGCCACCTTCTGCTCGCGCACCGAATAGAAGCCCGCGCCGTTCGGCACGCGCGGGTCGGTCACCAGCAGGCCGTCGTACGCGGGCAGCCCGGCGAGCAGCGCCTTGAACGCCTCTTCCGAGACGACCTCCACCAGGCCCACCAGGTCGAGGTTGGTCTGCTTGAGCACGTTCTTCACGTTGCGTGCCTGGATGACGTCGTCGAGCGGACCCTCGTCGGGAGAGCCGAACCACTCCACGTTCCACGAGCCGATGTCGACCGTCTCGGGGCGGTCTTCGTTGGGCATGCGCAGCGAGGCGCTCACCTCGTCGTACTCGGCCGCGCCGTCCCCGACGGTGACCAGCGAGTCTGATTCGACGGGTCCACAGGCGGCCAGCGTCAGCAGCAGGAGTGCTCGGTTCATGCGGCGCACCGTGCTCCCTGACTGGACCTCAAAACAGGTCCAGTTCTCACAAAAGACATGTGCCAGTCTGGGTTCATGCGTTCCTGGGAGCTGACGCTGCAGCTCGACCGTACCTCGCATCAGCCGCTGCCCCAGCAGCTCGTGCTCGCCATCACCGGGGCCATCCGCCACGGGCGCCTCGAGCCGGGTGCGGCGCTGCCGGGCACGCGGCCGCTGGCGCGCACGCTGGGGCTCCATCGCAACACCGTGGTGGCGGCGTTCGACGAGCTGCGCGCGCAGGGCTGGCTCGAGACCACGCGCGCCTCGCACACGCGCGTCACGGGCACGCTCCCCGTGGCCGAAGTGACGCCCGCGCGGGGACGGGCGAAGACGCTCGGCTTCCCCTTGAGGCCCTTCGAGAACTCGTCGCGCTTGTTCGAGGCCGCGCCGCGCGACGTGCTCGACTTCACCGGCGGGCTGCCCGACGCGCGGCTCTTTCCGTCGCACCTGCTGGCCCGCGCGTACCGGCGCGCCCTCAAGCTGAGCTCGGGCAAGGCGCTCGCGTTCGGCAGCCCGGCCGGCAGCCTGCTGCTGCGGGAGCGGCTCGCGGAAATGCTCGCCACCCGCCGCGGGCTGTCGGTCACGCCCGACGAGCTGCTCATCACCCGCGGCAGCCAGCTCGCGCTGCACCTGTTGTCCATCGCGCTCTTCCGGCCCGGCGACGTGGTGGCGGTGGAGTCGCCCGGCTACCCCTCGGCGCGCGAGGCCTTCACCCTGCTCGGCGCGAAGCTGTTGCCCATACCCGTCGATGCCGAGGGCCTCGACGTGGGGAAGTTGGCGCGCGCGCTCGAGCGCACCACCATTCGCGCGCTCTACGTCACGCCGCACCACCACGACCCCACCACCGTCACCCTCACCGCGCGGCGGCGCCTCGCCCTGCTCGAGCTCGCCCGGCGGCACCGCTTCGCCATCATCGAGGCCGACTACGACCACGAGTTCCAGTTCGAGGGCGCGCCGGTGCTGCCCATGGCCAGCAGCGATCCCCACGGCGTCGTCATCTCGGTGGGCACGCTCAGCAAGGCCATCGCCCCGGGGCTGCGCATGGGCTTCGTGGCGGCGCCGAAGCAGCTGCTCTCGACGCTGCTCGCCATTCGGGGGCAGGTCGATCGTCAGGGAGACCTGGGCCTCGAGAACGCGGTGGCAGAGCTGCTCGAAGACGGCGAGGTGCTGCGGCACTCCCTGCGCGCGCGGCGCGCGTTCCACGCCAGGCGCGACCTGCTGGTGGAGCTGCTGCACGGACAGCTCGGCGACGCGCTCACCTTCGACGTGCCGCGCGGCGGGCTCGCGCTCTGGGCGCGCGTGAGCGCGGACCTCGACGTGGAGGCCTGGGCGAAGGCCTCACTCCAGCGCGGCGCGCGGTTCTTCACCGGGAGGCAGTACATGCCCTCGGGCCGGGCCATTCCGTACCTGCGCCTGGGCTTCGGTCACCTCGACGAGAAGGAGCTCGCCGAGGCGGTGCGGCGCATGGTCTCGGCTGTGCCGGCGCGCGCCACGGGGTCCCTCACGGGCAGAAGTGCTGCTCGCAGACGTGGCCCAACAGACCTAGGGTCTCGCCCATGAGGCGCCTCTGGCTCTGCACCATCATCACCTTCGCGGCCTGCCCTCCTGCCGGTGACCCGTCGCTCGAGATCATCGTCAGCCCCAACCAGCTCGACGCGCTCGGGCGCACGTCGAAGGTGCGCGTGGTCGCCACCCACGGTGACGGCACCATCGGCACCGGCTCGCTCAACCTCGAGGTCTCGCCCGGCGAACTCGACCACACCAGCTTCGGGCTCGACGCCTTTGGCACCGCGGTCACGACCCTGACGTGCGTGTCGGGCGATCCTTCCTGCGTCGAGGGCGCATCGCTCTCGCTCTCAGCCCGGTGGACCCAGACCGACGGAGGCATCGTGCGCGGCACCAGGTCGGTGTCGATCGGCATGGTGGGCGTGGGCACGCAGGGGTCGGGCTGGACCGTCGCGAGCTGCCCGCCCGAGGCAAAGCTCGTCTACCTCTTCACCGACGCCACCACGCTCTTCAGCTTTCACCCGCCGACGAAGGCGCTGCTCCCGCTCGGCAAGCTGCAGTGCCCCGTCGCCGCGAGCGCGCAGCCGAACTCGATGGCCGTCAGCCAGGACGCGGTGGCGTGGGTCAGCTATTCCGATGGCTCCCTCTTCCGCGTCAACCTGCGCACCCTCGCGTGCACGGCGACCACCTTCACGCCCCCCGCGGGGTGGTCGCGCTACGGCATGGGCTTCACCCCCGAGTCGAGCACCTCACCCGTCGAGACGCTCTTCATCGCCAGCGAGCTCGGGCTGGCCCGGGTCGACCTGGCGGCGATGCGCGCGACCACCGTCGGCTCGTTCAGCGGCGCCTTCGCCGGCCGCGGCGCCGAGCTGACAGGCAACAGCGAGGGCGACCTGTTCGGCTTCTTCCTGCCCTCGGCAGGGGCGATGCAGCTCGCGCTCGTCGACAAGCGCAGCGCTCAGACCACCCAGCTCAAGGACTTCCCCGGCCTCAACGTGAGCCAGACGTCGTTCGCGTATGCCTTCTCGAGCTGGGGCTCCGACTTCTATCTCTACACCTCCTCGGACAACGCACCGACCACGGTGACGAAGTACGAGCCGGGCGGCGGCAGCATCACCACGCACCTCGTCGCGCCTTCGGGCGTTCGCGTCCTCGGGGCGGGCGTCTCGCGCTGCGGCGGAGACTGAGCTCACTCGTCAGCGGGTGAGCTTCGTTCGCCCTTGAGCCAGGCCACCATCGCGTCGCGGTGCTTGCCCCGCAGGTTGGTGACCAGCTTCGCCCCTGCCCAGTCCCACGTGAGGTGCCCGGTCTTCGTCACGCGCGTCAGCCAGGCGGCCACCTGGGTGAAGTCCTGGGGCGGCTGCGAGTCGAGCTTGAGCGCCTGGCTCTTGAAGTTCGGATGCCGGTCGTCGCCCTGCAGCCAGAGCCAGGGGCGCTCCTTCTCGCCGCGGGCGCGGCCGGTGAGGGTGAGCGAGAACCTGAGCAAGGGCACGTTGAGCCCGAGGCGCTGCGCCAACGAGCCCGACTGCTTCGCGCCGTCGCGCCGCGCGAGCTCGGCCTGCACGGCCTGCTCGAGCGCGTCCCAGTGCGGTGTGTGCTTCGCGTAGCGTCCGAGGCGCTTGAGCTTGTAGCGGAGCGCCCAGTCGCTCTTGTCGCGGCGCGCGCGCTCGAACTCGGCCAGCAGCGCGTCGTGCGAGGCCTCGCTGCCGTCCTTCGCCAGCGCGGCCAGCGCGGTGAGGGGCGCGGCTTCCTGCACCACCCCGGCCCGGACCGCGTCGAGCAGCCACGGTTCCTGCAGGAAGGTGAGGGTGGCGACGAAGCTCTTGTCGCCCACCGAGTATTGCCGGGTGGTGCGGGAGAGTGCCTTGAGGGTCTCCACCCAGTGCGCCTGGCGCGCGCCGTCTTTGGCAGCGCGCATCGCCTCGCGCACGAAGGCCGACGGGAAGGTGGGGCTTTGCTCGAGTGCGGAGAGGAGCTCGGCGATCTCCTCCTCTCCCAGCTTGCGGTTGCGTTGCACGTAGAGCGCGTGGACGGCCTGATCGGGCTTCATGGGTGAGCAGTCATACAGGGGCTGACTGACACTGGAACCGGGCGGACGTCCGACGGGTGTGAGGAGTTTTTACGTCGGCTGATCAGGCGACCGTCATGGTCACCCGAGAGTGAATCACGCGCTGGGCGCGGCGACGGCCTCTGCGATCCGCGCCGTCCACTTCTCGAAGCCGTCGATTCCGACCGCGAGCGGCTCCGACAGGCGCGCCTGGAGGCGGTCGAACATGCGCGACGCTCCGATGTGACGGATGAAGAGACGCTTGAGCGACGGCAGCTTCGGCCCGACCGTTCGGAAATGCGATGCCGCGATCGGTCCTCCCTCGTCCCCTCTGAAGCCCGTACAGAGTCAGATCTTGACGACCGGGATCTCTAAGAAGAAGAAGAAGCGGGCCGAGGCCCTGAGCTCCATTGCGCACCCGGACTTCCGGCAGAGCTCGCGCGCGACGCGTCCGCGCTGCGACACTGCGTCATCGACCTGCCGGGCGAGTAGTGGGTGGGTCCAAGCCTTCAGCTGGGGCTCTTTCGACCTCGATGCGTTGGTGTCCACCGCAGTGGACATGCCCGGCCGCTTGCCCAGGATGACCCCCGCACCGGCGACAACACGCAGCGGATGCAGGGAAACTGGCTTCTGCGCGCACGGCCTGCGCAGCGAAGGGATGCTTGGCTTCAGCAGCGGCGGGACCGGAGCTTGCTTCGCGCTCGTACAAAATGATCACCATGGTCACCGCCATCCGCCAGGAACTCTCCCTGAATGACCCCGTCGACATCCGCTCGTCGGTCTTCCAGCGCTTCGTGATCAGGCTCAGTGAGCGATTGGACGTCGACATTCCGCGTGAGGTCTATCCGCAGCTCGCCACCGTCGATGGGTGCTTCGACTACTTCAGCCGTGCGGTGAACAGGCACTGAGCGCCACCGGCAGGAGCCCAGATCGCAAACCAGAACTTGAGTTGAGGCACATTCATGAACGCTTGCCTTGGGTGGTGAGGGAAGCGGGCCCACGGCGGCGCAGTCGGGAGGGGAGCGCGACGCCCAGCTCGAGGAGCCGCGCCTCGGCCTGCTTGCGCGTCGAGTGGAGGCTCCTGATGGAGCGCCGGCCGCCACCCGGGCAGCGCAGCACGTCCGTTCCCCAGGTGCGCTGGTGCAGCGTGGCCCAGTCGAGGTGACGCTTGCGCTTCTTCCCAGCTCCGCCCCTGCCACGCAGCCCTCTCCCGATTTCGTTCTCTCTTTCGCGTCTGGTGCAGATCGCGGCCCACCCGGGAATGGACTGTCGTAGTGTCGCTGGATGAATCGCCTCTTTTGCCTGCTCGGCCCTGTTCTTCTTGTACTCGGCTGCGACAAACCAAGCCCGCCACCGGAACCGGCCCTCTACACGCCACCACCCCGGTTGAAGCCTGAGGAGGCGGGGCTGACGCGCCTGGCCAATGGCAACTATTTCCTGATGGCCGCGCCGGGCGCGACGCTCCAATACGACCCCACCCTCAAGGATCCCCTGACTGCGTTGGCCGCGTGCTCGCAGTGGTTGGTTGGTTGTTTTTCACCCAACGAGCGCACCCTCGACGCGTGCGTCGAGGCGGTGCCCGCGTGCCAGACCCCAAGCCCGTGGGAGGAGGCCGCGCCCTGTTGCCCCTCGGCCTGCAAGGACCAGTATCGGCAGCAGCGCCAGGGCACCGCCGATGCGTTCGCCGCGCTCGACGCCGTGCTCTTCGTGGACGGCAGCTGTCTGCCCGGCGTCAACGCGCTCCTGGGGAAGCCGTGAAGCGCGCCCTGTGGGCGCTGGTGGTGCTCTCGTCGAGCACGGCGCTGGCCTACGACTCCAAGTGCTACCGCGCGCCGGGGGTCGCTTGCGCGGAGGGCCCCGACGCGACCCGCCACCGGTGGATTGGTGAATCCGACGAGCACCGCCAGTTGCTGGCCGTCGCCGCGTCGTACTCGGGGATCGCCCCCGAGCTGTTCGAGGACTTCACGCTGCCGACCTATGTGAAGGACGAGGTGCTCATGCTGGGCAACACCCCCACGCTCACGCTCAAGCCCGCGGCCCTTTCGAGCGCGGCCGCCGTCGTGGGCCGCACCTGGAGCGTCGCCGAGTTCGCCCAACTGCCGGACTTCTCGTACTCGCTGGCCGACTGGGCGCTGGGCAACGAGACGTGCCCGCTCGATGACTTCCTCCCCGCACCGGTTCCGGCCTTCGAGTGTCACGAGTTCGCCGGCCACATGGGCTCGTACAACTCCAACCACTTCCTCCCGCAGTCAGAGGAGCATTACCGCGCGTACCACCAGCTGGCGCTCGGCCGCGCCGCGGAGTGCGCGCGCCTGCGCCAGGGCATTCCGTTGACCGACCGGGCGCGCTTCGAGGCGTTCTTCACCGCGTGCGAGCAGCAGGCCCTGGTCATCGAGGCCGTGGGGCAGCACTTCCTTCAAGACGCCTGGAGCAGCGGGCACATGTGGGAGCGCTGGGGCTCGACGGATCCGCGCGACTTTCCCGACCTGCAGACCGCGGTGATGGTCGCGCTGGCCACCGGGTTGACGCACGGCGCGCGCGGGATCGCGCAGGGCGTCATCATCGAGGCACAGGAAACGCTCCATCTGGGCAGCCAGGCGCTGATCGAGGCCAACGATGCGCTCTGCGCACCCAACGACGACGTGCGCTACGTCGGCGGCGGCGCCAGCGTCCCCACCCCCGCAGCCGGTGACCTCTTCGCGAACCGGGTGCTCAGCGAGACCGGCTTCCCGGCCCAGAGGGCGCAGTTCCTCTCGTGCTCCATCTCCGGGCTGCGCGAGGTGTACGCCGCCACCGGGCAGGTGCCCGGCCCCTCGAGCGGCGCCGGCCTCTTCAGCATCGACCCGCTCTCGCGCGAGTGCTTCGGCCAGCGCGTCACCAACCGCGCGCTGCGCCGCGGCGCCGGCGTGGACCTCACCAGCCCCGACGGAGCGACGAGCGTGTTCCTCCCCCTCGACCCCTTGCTCGTGGGCGGCCTCGTGGTCCTGGGTGGCGAGGTGGTGGGCGCAGGGTTCGGCCCCTTGCCGACGTCGCAGGAACTGGTCACCCGCAGCCTGCAGTTCCGGTTCTCGATGATGCGCATCGCGATGCAGCTCGAGTACGAGGCGAGGCGGGATCCAGACGGCACCTCGTTGGCGAACGGGGCGCTGTTCCCGCTGATGGGCGTCGAGGGCAACCGGGCCTACGCGTTCGGGAACCCCAGGGCGCCCACCATCGACCCCTCGCTGCCCTGGAAGCCCGGGACCGGCGATCTGCGTCAGTCCTGGAGAGACGGCCTCGCGCGCGTCTTCCACCAGGCGCACGCCCTCGATTGGTGCGCCGCCTTCTCGGCGGGCGGCGCCGAAGACCTCGAGGCCCTCAAGCGCTCCGTGCAGGCCGCCCCCACGAGCTCGAAGGCAACCGCCTGCGAGGTGTGCGTCGAGTTCTCTTCCCGGCACCTGCGCCAGGGAAGGAGCGTCAGTGACTACGACCAGACCCGGGAGCCGCTGTGCGGCTTCTTCGACAGCCCCTTGGCGCCGGTGCAGTTCATCTACCAGGACCGGCCCCCGACCGACTCGCGCGCCGCCGCGCAGGCGTGGTGCGGCTGTGGCTGCGAGCCGCTGCCCGGCGCGACGTACTGCAAGCTCGAGCTGGGCGAGCAGGCCTTCCCCATCGAGCTGCGCCGGCTGGGTGAGGACGGGCGCGCGCACTTCGACTTCGTGCCCCCGGGTGGCAGCACCGCGCGCTACTCGATCTGGAGCGAAGGCGTGGTCACCGAGGTCCCCGACTTCAACGGCCTCGTCCCCCGGGCGCAGAACGACCTCGGCCAGACGATGTACGTGCAGAACTTTCCCCGGGAGACGCTGCGGGTCGACCCGGACGGGGGCGTGGTGCGGGTGGTGAACTTCCAAGGCCTCGCGCTCAACAACCGCGGTCACATGTTCGGCCGCGAAGACGTGCCGGAGTCGTCGCCCGGCGCGATGGATGACTTCTCGCAGGACTCGTTCTTCAACGGCGCTCTCACCGGCGTCACCTTCCCCGTCACGCCCTTCACGGCCACGTTCTGGTCGGTGGGTGACCTCAACGACAACGACGACCTGTGCGGTGAGGCCGGCAGCCTCGACGAACTGCGCGTCTTCACCATGCCCGGTGGGGTGCTCCCGCTGCCGCCTGGCGAGCTGAGGACGAGAGCCTGTCGCATCAACAACCTGGGCGAGGTGGTGGGCATCGGCGTCGCGCAGGACGACACCATCCTCTGGAGTTCGACCGGAGCCTCGGTCATCGCCGGGCGAAGCAAGCCCAGGGACATCAACGTGCGCGGTGACGTGCTGTTGGCCCTCGAGGTGAGCGCCGATGGGGGGCCGCCCTTCACCCAGGTCTCCACCGTGGTTCGCCGCGATGGCACGCAAGACGACCTCGCCGCCCTGGGGTCCGTCTCGGACGGAGGCAGCTACGACTGCTACTTCCTCGCCGACGACGGCAAGGTGCTGTGCCGGGAGCAGAAGGCCAACGGTCGCTTCGCCGCGGTGCTGCTCACCCCGGCGAACTGAATAGGCGAGAAAGGCCTGCCCAAGGGCTTGCGTCGGCTCCGCAATTGGTGAGGGAAGCGGGCCCACGGCGGCGGAGGGGAGCGCGGAATCCTGGAGGAGGGGCTGAGGGCGCTGCGGCGCGCACACCGGTGGCGTGACGATGCCGTCCGCGAGTGCCGAGGGTTTGCTTCACACGGCGAGGCGCGGTGGCCGGGGGCAGCAGACGGGACGGGAGCGCGAAGGCCAGCTCGAGGAGCCGCGCCTCGGCAGGCTTGCGAGTCGAGTGGAGGCTCGCCGATGAAGCTGATCGACGTCGATAAGGCCCGCCTCGAAGACGCTTGTGCAGGTTGGGCGCGGCCACACCAGGAGCGTTGCATGCAGCGCGGCTTGTTCGGCCTCCTGAGGCGGCGGTTCGAGGAAACCGTCACGGGGCCTTCGCTCCGCGGAGGAGCTACTTCCAGCTGCTCTGACCCTTCACGCTCGCGACGGTCTGCTGCGCGAGGGCAAGCAGGTTCACCTCGTTTTCGAGGAAGCCCGTCACGTGAACGATGATGGCGCTCTTCGCCGTCGGCACCTCGAAGGACAACACTACCAGCGTCGCCTCGCCCTTCTGTTTCTCCTGACGGAAGCCGCACAGCTCGAAGGTGCCCCACTTCGTGCTGAGCGGTTTCGCGTTCATCTTCTCCAGGCCCTTCGCGGACGCACACTCGCGGCCGATGGTGCCGCCGAGCCGCTGCACGCCGATGACCTGCAGGTCGAGCGTCGAGGGGTAGCGCACGAAGGTGAAGGGCATCTTCGCGTCCTCGGCGTCGAGCTTCTCTTCGAAACCCGGAGGCACGCTCAACGCCCAGCCGTCGGGGTGCGTGACGACGCGCGGCCGCAGCACCGCCTCGCGCAGTGCGGCGACGTCGAAGAGCGGTGCGTCGACAGTGGCGCGCGCGAGCCGGGGCGCGAAGAACTCGTTCACCGGCGCGATGGCGCTGAAGTGGGTGAATCCCTCGAGCACCAGGAAAGACAGCTTCGGGTTCTTCGTGGCGCGCTCCATCGCGTGCAGCGCCTCGGAGTTGCCGAGCTGACCCTCGATCACCAGCGTCGGCGCGCGCACCGCGTCGAGGAACTGCAGCGGCGAGCGCACCGCGCACTCGCGCTTGTTCCGCACGTCGAAGGGCAGCGACTGCTGGCCGTACGCGCAGACGTCGTCGATGGGGCCCAGCGCGAGCACGCCCCGCACGTCGGTGGAGGCCGCGACCAGCAACGCCAGCGTCGCGCCGGTGCTGTGGCCGCCGAGGTAGATGCGGGTGGAGTCCACGTCGGGCGACGCGCGGAGCCAGGTGAGCGCGGCCAGCACGTCGTCGACCTCGCCCAGGAAGGCCTCGGCCTGGCCCGCGTTGCCAAACGAGCCGCGGAGCGTGGGGTACATCACCACCAGCCCGGCCGTGCGGAACTGCGCCCCCGATTGATCGTTCCCGCGGGGCTGTGGCTCCCAGGCCGCCTCGTTCATGCCGCCCGGCGGGAACCCACCCGAGAGCCAGAGGATGGCGGGGTGTTTGCCAGGCCCCGGCGCCTTGCTCACCATCGCTTGCAGCGGGCCGAGCGGTCCCTGGTACTGCACGATCTCGAAGAGCTTCGGCGGAAGCGGGGGGAGCGGCTCGCTGTCGACCAGTCGCGTGACCAGCTTCGTCTTGAAGCCCTTGCGTGCCTTCTGCACGCTCGACTCGGCGCTCGCGCTGCACGCGAGTAGCGCCACCCACACCAGCATGATGCGCGTCATGGCCGGCGTTCTGCCACACGACCCAAATCCGGTCGGAAGAACAAGACATGGGGACCGCGTTGGTGAGCGGACTGCGCCAGGTCGCGCTCGCCGGAGCGACCTGGGACCTGTTCATTCACGCTGAGGTCGAGCCACTCGCCGCGTCCGGTATCGCGCCGCGCAACCTGTTCAAGGGCTGTGGCGTCGCCTCCAGACCTGCAAGCAAGCCAAGGCGCGCCTCCCGCCTGCGCCAGAAGCTCTCGACGAAGACACTGGGACTTCGGAACACCAGGAAAGCGCGCGCCATCAGCGCCGCCAGTAGACCCCGCTCAGCGCTTGTCCCTGCGCAGGTCGTCGATCAACCACGTGAGGTACCACTTCGCGTCATGTCCCGGCAGGCGCGCCTCGACCGCGGCCAAACGGTCCTTCAACTCACTCGGCGCGCAGCGGACGCAGCTCGAAGTCGACCGAGGGCTCGAGGGTGGCGAGGTCGAGGGCCAGCTTGCGGTCCGAGAAGTTGAAGACCTCCACGCAGTTGCTCTTGCTGTTGCAGCGGGGACAACGCCCGACCGACACCTCGTAGGGGAGCACCACGCGGCACTCGGCGCACACACAGAAGGGCGTGGCCTGCGTCTCGATCGCCGCGCGCAGCGCCGCGTCGTCGACGGGACTGAAGCGGTCGTCGCCTCTCCACACGCCACCGGTCACCAGCAAGTAGAGCCCTGCCACGCCGACGACGTAGTGACCGAGCTGCGCCGGCACGCGCGCGCCCGGCGTCACGAATCCCCGTGAGGTTGAGCGGATCGACCGCTGCGATGCGGAGCGTTTCGCCATCGTGCGGCGCGCGGCGAACGGCACGGGCCACGTCGAGCGCCTCGGGCAATGCGAACTGTTCGCCTGCGAAGCCGTGGAGGAAACGACCACCTCGCACCTCACCCCGCGCCTCGAAGCGCCGGTAGAGCTGAATGAGCTCGCGCCACGGAGGAGCGAGTGATTCGCGCGCCACGTCCTGTCGCTCGGTGCAGACCAGGATGCGCACGGACGTCGGCAGCATCTCAGCGCTCCTCCAGCACCGTCAGCAGCCGGCCCGGCGTCGCCTCGTCGAAGCCGATCGGCACCGCAACGCGGACGCCGCTCGCAAGCACCACCTCGAGCGAACTCGCGGCGTCTGCGCGTGGCGCCACCATCACCTCCACCACCGGTGGCCTTGAGATCGCCAGCGCCGACCGACCTCGGGCCCGGCAGGCTCTCCCCTCACCCCGCCAGGGGAGCGCGAGAGGGTGAAAAGTCATTTACAGGACTGGCGTAATGCCGAGCGGCGCGACCTCCGACAATGGGGCATGCCGCCAATCATCCCTCCGGAATCGGTACCTGCTCAGCGAGCGCTTCGGGTGGCTGGCGTTGCCTGGACGGTGGTGAGTGTCGCCTGGAAGATGAGCCGTTGGATCTTTCGGCGCATCCACAACATGTTCCGGTTTGACCAGGGTTCGCTCTGGAGGTGAGGCCTCGTCATCTCCTCAGGGAGAAGGTCTTCGAGAGGCACCCAGGAGCGAGATCGCGCCATCAGGCGCCTCTTCGGTCAGCACCGCATCATCGACGTCGTCACCCGCGAGTGCCGGGGGTTTGCTTCACACGGCGAGGCTGAGCTGCGGCGCGCTACTTCTGGTTCTCCCAGGGGCCGGCGCCCGTCGCCCACGCATCGAACCAGGCCTTGAGGTGGGTGCCGCCGTCGCGGCTCGTGACGGGCGCGGAGAGACCACCGTCGGGCTGCACCACGCCGTAGCGCAGCAGCATCACGTGGTCCTGCCCGGGCAGCCGGAAGTACTTCGCGTTGCTGGTGGCCTCGTACTGGTTCTCGAGCAGCACCAGGTTGGTCGTGTAGGTGCCGTACGGCGGGTTGAGCCAGCTGTTGGTGGTGCCGCCCGAGTACATGAAGCGGGTGATCACCTGGTCTTCCGAGTACGCGAGCAGCGCCACGCGCGCCGTGGGCGCGTCGTCGATCATGTACTGGATGATGGCCGGCATGCCGCCGTCACAGCTCGCGCAGCCAGCGGGGAGCTGCAGGTTCCACTCGGTCTTCCAGGCGTCGAAGGGGTTGGGCTGAACCATGGGCGCCGAGTCCGCGAGGAGATGCACGGTGGCCTCGGGGAACGCGTCGCGCACGCGCTTGACGTTGAGCGAGGCGCCGTAGCCGCCGCCGCTGACGCCGGTGAGCCAGATCGTTCGCACCACCGGATGCTGCACGCGCAGGGTGGCGAGGTACGCGTCCATGTTGGTGGCGCCGGCGAAGCGGTGGGTGACGGGCACGACGGGGTCGAGCAGGCCGCCCTTCGTCGCGTAGGTGCGCGTGGCGTTGCCCGCGTGCAGGTCCCCCGTGCAGTAGGGCACGAATACCCAGGTCGCGTTGCGCAGCGGGTTCTCGACTTGCCGGTGAAAGACCAACGAGCTGCGGATGCCGGCGAGGTCTGACGGGAACATGCCGCCGCCGTCGGCGGGATACGGATCGGGGTGCGTGACGTTGACGGCCAGGGGCTTCGTTCCGCCGACGTCATCCCAGAGACAGACGGAGTCGCTGCCGTAGTTGCACACCGGCCCCCAGCGGTAGAGCGAGGGGTGGCAGGTGCCGTTGTTCCAGCAGGCGCCGCCCCCCTGCATGAAGATGAGCAGCTCGTCGCTCGCGCCGGGGTTGTACCCGATGCCCGCCTGCGCCCCGAGCGCGCACCGGCTGCCGGGAACTCCGATGAAGCTCCAGCCGAGGTCCGGAAGCAGGGCGCCCGCGTCGGTCCCGCCGCCGCCGCCGGTCGCGGTGCCGCCGCCGGTCGCGGTGCCGCCGCCGGTCGCCGTGCCGCCGCCGGTCGCGGTGCCTCCGCCCGTCCCCGCTTCGCCAGGCTGGCAGCGCTGGTCGACACAGACCTGCCCCGAGGGGCAGGCGTCGGCGCTCGCGCAGGGGGCGCCAGCGGGGTTGATGATGCAGCCCGCAGCGAAGACACCGGTGACGATGAGCAGGAGCTTGATGGGAGTCGTGGTCATGAGTGTGGGCGCTTTCGCGACAGGAAGCCGGCCGGACGCGGGCACTGTATCAGTCTCTCCCTGTCCCCGAGGGGGAAGGCGAACTCGCGCCTCGAGGGGAGAAGAGGGTCGGGGAGAGGGCAAGAAGACGCTCGAAAACGTCGACCGCGCGAGCGACACCGTCCTCCGCGCGAAGCTTCTGCCCCAGCGCAGCGGCGCGCTCCCGCATCGCCTGATCAGCCACGGTCGTTCGCAGCGCTTCACTCAGCCGCTCGACGCTCAACTTGCTGCGCGGAATCGGAGTCGGCCCGACGCCGAGCGCGGCGACGCGAGAGCCCCAGAACGGCTGGTCCATGGTGAAGGGCACCACGACAGCGGGCACGCCCGCTCGCAGGGCCGCACCCGTCGTGCCCGCACCGCCGTGATGCACCACCGCCGCCATGCGTGGGTAGAGCCAGTCATGCGGCGCCTCATGGGTGGCGAAGACGTCATCGCGCGCGACCTCCTTCAAGCCGCCCCAGCCCGAGAGCAGCACCGCCCTGACGCCCGCCAGGCGCACCGCCTCGAGCACCAGCGCCGACAGCGCCGCGGGGTCTTCGCTGGCCATGCTGCCGAAGCCGATGCACACCGGCGGGGGCCCGGCGGCGAGGAACGCCTCGAGCGCGGGCGGCGGCTTCCAGTCGGGCCCGGCGGGGAGATTCCAGTACCCGGTGATGTGCCTGTTCGCACCCCACTCGGGCGGATGGGGGATGACGTGCTCGCTGAAGCCGTAGAGCACGGGGAGGTCTCTGCCCACCGGGCGCTTGCGCGCGGGGAGGTGGAGGACGTCCTTCCGGGCCTGCGCCATCGCACCCGAGAACGGCGCCCAGATGGCGAACTCCGAGAGCGCGTGGCTGACGCGCCGCCCCACCCCACCGAGCCAGGCCGGCACGCCGGGGAGCAGGACTCCAGGGAAGGCGGTCGTCGGCGCGCCGATGGGCTGCAGGTGCGTCTGTACGAAGGGCACGCCCAGCTTCTCGGCCACCGACTCGCCGCCGACCATTCCCCCCACGCCGCCGGTCATCAGCTCGACGCCCTCGCAGGCGGCGAGGATCTCCCGCGTCCACTGCGAGATGCGCTTGCCCGTCTCCTGCTTCGCGTAGCGCATGCTCGCCAGGCGGCCCTTCTCGGCGGCGCCGGCAGAGAGGTTGCGCAGCGTCTCTTCCATGTTGCCGCTGGTGGTGAAGACGGGGAGACCCCACTTCTCGATCATCGCCTTGAAGTCGGCGGGCGCGACCATGCGCACGTCATGGCCCGCCTGCTTCAAGCCCAGGCTCAGCGCGATGTACGGCTGGATTCCGCCGCGGGTGTCGAGGGAGAGGACGGCGATGCGCATGGTTCATTCTGCCATTGCAACTTGCGGTTGCAATCATCCACGATGGACGGGTGAGAAGAAAGAAGAGACGTGACGCAGGCCGCGCCCGGGGCGCGCCCATCGTGGAGGCGGTGCTGACCCGCACCCTCGAGGAGCTGGCCACCTCGGGCCTCGAGGGCTTGAGCGTGGAGCGCATCGCCCGCTCGGCGAAGGTGAACAAGACCAGCGTGTACCGCCGCTGGCCCACGCGCGAGGCGCTGGTCGCTGCGGCGCTCGAGGGCGTGCTGGAGGGCATGGCGGCCCAGGTGCCGGACACGGGGTCGCTCGAGGGCGATCTGCTCGGCCTGCTCGAGCCGGTGGCGGCGCTGCTCGGCCAGCCCCTGGGCCGGGCGGTGCTTCGCGCGGCGATGGCGGAGTCGTCAGCCTCGAGCGTGGCGGCGCTCGCGGCGAGGAAGCTCGAGGACCAGGCCAGGAGCCCGGTGCGCGCGATGATCGCCAGGGCGAAGGCGCGCGGAGAGTGGCGCGTCGGCGTGAACGGCCAGCTGGTGCTCGGGGCGTTGGTGGGGGCGGTCATTCACCGGGCGATGCTGGAGCACGCGCCGCTCTCGAAGCGCTGGCTGCGGTCGCTCGTCGACTTCTCTCTGCACGGCGTCAGCGCCAGTAGAAGAAGGCTCAAGAACTGACGTAAGCGCTTGTTTTGACTAGTGTTTCAGGCCGAGAAGGGTACGCCTGTTCAGGTCGAATGTCAGTCCCCTCTGGCAGTGTGTTCCCCATGACGCACTTCACCCAGAGCCAGTCCCCGAAGACGAAGACGCCCCCCGCTGCTCCCGGCCGCTGGCAGCACTACCTGGTGCGCGCGCGCACGTGCTTCCGCGCCACCACGGTCATCGACTCGACCTCGCACGCGCTCGCCGATGCAGCGCTCTCCCTCGAGGGTGCGACCGACAGCGCGGCCGAGCAGGCCTGCGTCGCGCTGCGTGAGGCCGAACGTGCGCTCGCCCGCGCGCGGGAGTGCCTGGCCTTCGCGGTCGAGGCGAAGAAGCTGACCCCCGCCAACCGCGAGCCGGCGTACGGGCTGAGCTTCGGCATGGACTCGACCGACTCGACCCGCTGAACCTCACCTCAGGGAAACACGGGGGTCGCCCAGCGGCCTGAGATGGGGGCATCCGCGCGGATGATCTCGCCGGTCTCGAGATTGACGTAGTGCCGAACGATCTCCGGAGCCGCCTCGAGGAAGACGAGGAGCGTCCCATCCTTGTTGGCCGCGGGGTCGAAGGCGCGAACGAGCCCGTCACCCACCCGTCGCTCGGTCTTGCCGGCGAGGTCGCGCGTGCGCCACTCCCGGGTCGCGTCATCGCGAAAGAGGATGCGCTTTCCGTTTCCGAGCGGGAGCGGCGAAGTCGCCCCGGCGCGCACCAGCGTCTCCTTGCCGTCGAGGTCGAGGCGCACGACGCGCGGCCCAGACTTCTCCCTGCGCATCAGCAGAAACGAGGTGGGAGAGAGCCACGAGGAGAAGGCCTGATCCGCCTCGGCGCCGATCTCCCGAAGCGAGCCGGTCGTGACGTCCATCACCACGAGCTGGTTCTTGAGGCTCTTGCCGTTGACGTGAAGACTCACCTGGCGGCCGTCGGGCGAGGCATGCGGGAAGAGGCAGATCGTCCCCGGCTCCCACTCACCCAGCCAACGACTCTCGCCGGTCTCGAGGTCCACGAAGACGGGCAAGAAGCTGCCGCGCAGGTCCGGCGTGATGGTGACGGCCTTCGTGGGGGAGAGGAACGTCACCTGAAAGGACGGGCCCAGCGCGTTCGGCAGGCGGCGGAGCTCGTGCGCGTCTTCGCGCAGCAACACCGTGTCGGCCTCCCCTTCCGGTCCGCCGGGCCGCCAGCCGGGGACCCAGCCCCAGGCCATGGCGTCCTTCATCCACTCGGCGGAGATGGCGGGAGGTGGCTTGGCGACCGCTTCCCCGAAGACCGCGGGCCGCTCGCGAAGCAACTCGAAGTCCGAGAAGAAGGTGCCGCGCGCCTCATCGACCTCAGCGTGAAGGACGAAGCCGGTCGCGTCGTCGACGCTCACCGCGACCCCCTGCGCGACCGCCTCTGCGCCGGGCAGCCCCCCATCAAGCGCGCCACCGAGCGAGGCACCGAGCTTCTCGCGCGCGCTGACCCAGGTGTCTGACACCCGGGAACGCCACCGGCTCACCTTGCCGTCGTCGCTCAGGAGCTGCTCGTCGCCCGTCGCTCGGAAGAAGCCGGGCGCGGTGCGGCTGATCAGCACCATCCATTGCGGGTCGAGGACCTCTTCCCACGGGCGGGTCACCTCGGGCGGTTTCCCCGGGCGGCGGCTGACGTGGACGTCGCCGAGCTCGGTGATGGTCCGCAGGACGCTCACCTTTCCACCCTCGATGACGAGCAGCTCCCAGTGAGTGTCCTTGCCGAACCGGGTCACCCGCACGCCGAGGTCCGCGGCCTTGCCCAGCACGCGTCGCATCGTCCAGCGAGCGCCCGTCTGCTGCAGCGCGCGCTGCGTGGCGGCCGCCCGCTCGGTCAGTGCCTGCGCAGTGAGGGTGGGGACGGCCGGGACGGCGCAGAGCGCGACGAGGGTGAGGAGCAGCATGGCGCGGACGTATACGCTGACAGCCTCCGCTGAGAACCCGGTGAGTGTCAGTCGAACGCGAGGCGGACTTTCCTACCGCGGAGTCGAGCTGCCCTGTGAACTGGCCTCGATGGTGCGCGGTGTCTGTCGGATTGGCGCGGTGCTGGCTCCGCTGGGCGGGCCTCTCTGCTCGCGCGCGTGACTCAGGTACACGTGGCTTCGACCCGGTGTGGCGAAGCCACCGCTGGCTCCGCGGGCCGGCTCGAGGGCTCCTATGACGGAATGCAGGTCGATCGCCCGTTGACCTGCATCTCGACAAGAAATCCGGTGAAATCCGGCTGGCGGCGCACGCTGCGGCCACGAAAACGCTCCGCGACTGCACCAACCTGGTGCGATTTCTTGTCGGAACGTCGGTCAGCGCGCGACCGACCTGCATCCCGTCATAGTGACCCCGCAGGGGGCCGGCCCTCCCCTGCCCCTCACCGTCCCGAAGCCAGGTGAAGCGCGTGCACCGGTGACGTGCCGCGTGGCATGCCCGGGTGACGCACGGAGCGAGCCCGTCTGTACTCCGCACCTCGAGGCCGCGTACCGCGATCGGCTTCGGCGTTGCAGCCGTGCACCTCACGCGGTACGCGGCCACATGGCCGAAAACTTCATCTTCACCATGCAGGACCTCCGCAAGGTCAAAGGCGGCAAGGAGATCCTCAAGGGCATCTGGCTCAGCTTCTTCCCCGGCGCGAAGATCGGCGTGCTCGGGCCCAACGGCTCAGGCAAGTCGACGTTGCTGCGCATCATGGCCGGGCTCGACCCCGAGTTCATGGGCACCGCGCGCCCCGACCCCAAGGCGAAGATCGGCTTCCTCTCGCAGGAACCGCAGCTCGACGAGAAGCTCGACGTGAAGGGCAACGTGGAGCTGGCGGTCAAGCCGGTGAAGGACCTGCTCACGAAGTTCGAAGAGGTGAGCAACAAGCTCGGTGAGCCCGACGCCGACTACGACACCCTGCTGGCCGAGCAGGCGAAGCTGCAGGACGCCATCGACGCGGCCGACGGCTGGAACCTCGATCGCCGCCTCGAGGTGGCGATGGACGCGCTGCGGCTGCCGCCCAGCGACATGGACGTCACCAAGCTGTCCGGCGGTGAGAAGCGCCGCGTGGCGCTGTGCCGCATCTTGCTCGAGAAGCCCGACCTGCTCCTGCTCGACGAGCCCACCAACCACCTCGACGCCGAGTCGGTGCAGTGGCTGCAGCAGCACCTCAAGGCGTACACGGGCACCATCGTGTGCGTCACCCACGACCGCTACTTCCTCGACGAAGCCTGCGAGTGGATCCTCGAGCTCGATCGCGGCGAAGGCGTGCCGTGGAAGGGCAACTACTCGAGCTGGCTCGACCAGAAGAAGAAGCGCCTCGAGCTCGAGGAGAAGTCGACCAGCTACCGGCAGAAGTTCCTCGACCGCGAGCTCAAGTGGGTCAGCTCCAGCGCCAAGGCCCGCCAGGCCAAGAGCAAGCAGCGCCTCGAGAAGTACGACGAGATGCGCGAAGACTTCGAGCGGAACAAGAAGAACGAGTCGACGGGTGAAATCTACATTCCCCCCGGCCCCAAGCTCGGCGGCCTGGTGGTCGAGGCGAAGAACATCCGCAAGGCGTTCGGCGATCGCCTCCTCATCGACGACCTGTCCTTCAAGCTGCCGCCCAACGGCATCGTCGGCGTCATCGGCCCCAACGGCGCCGGCAAGACCACCCTCTTCAAGATGATGATGGGCCTCGAGAAGCCCGACGCGGGCGACTTCAAGGTCGGCGAGTCGGTGAAGGTGGCCTACGTCGACCAGTCACGCGACTCGCTGCAGGGCGAACAGTCGGTCTTCCAGGAAGTCTCGGGCGGGCTCGACCAGTTGGACCTCGGCGGCCGCATCGTGCAGAGCCGCGCGTACCTGAGTTGGTTTGCCTTCAAGGGCGCTGATCAGCAGAAGCGCGTGAAGGACCTCTCGGGTGGTGAACGTAACCGCGTGCACCTGGCCAAGGTGCTCAAGGAGGGCGGCAACCTCATCCTCCTCGACGAGCCCACCAACGATCTCGACATCGAGACGCTGCGCTCGCTGGAAGAAGGGCTCGAGGGTTTCGCCGGCTGCGCGGTGATCATCAGCCACGATCGCTGGTTCCTCGATCGCGTGGCCACTCACATCCTCGCGTTCGAAGGCGACTCGAAGGTGGAGTGGTTCGAGGGGAACTTCCAGGACTACGAGGCGGACAAGAAGAAGCGCCTCGGCGCAGACGCGCTCACGCCCCGCCGCATCAAGTACAAGCCGCTCGTGCGCAAGTAGCGAACGACCTACCGGGCGAGCGCCTCGAGCGCCGCAGCCAACCCCTCCACGCTCTCGACCAGCCCCTTCATGTCGGCGGTGCCGTAGGCGCGGGTGAAGTCGCCCAGGAAGCGGCTGAAGGCGGGGCGGGCGGCCTCGGGCAGCTCCAGCGCCGGCGCCGGGTGCGGCGTCCACGAGATGTCGTACCAGAGGCGCTCCGTCTTCACCGCGCGGAGGTGCCGAGCTGCCCCGGCATACTGGCCCCGCGCCGCGTCGCGCAGTCCCAGCGCCAGGGGGCCTGCCGACTGGCTCTGGCCGAGGAGCGGCTCCCACGCGTCCACCTCCGCCAGGTTCCCCGCCATCACCGCCGCCAGGGGCCCCATCTCCACCCCCCAGGGCGCGGACTCGCTCTCCCGCAACCGGCGCGCCCGCTGCGTCGCCTCGGCGAAGAGGCCCAGCTCGAGGTGAAGGGCCATCGAGTCGTGGAGCATCGAGGTGGAGTCGACGTCGTGCGTGTACATGAAGGCATCCACCGCCAGCGCGCGTTCCCGCATCGCCGCCGCTTCGGGCCGCTCGGCCCAGGCCAGCACCGCCGCGTAGTTCGCCAGGGGCAGCATGCAGGCGCGCTGCCCGTTCAGGGTCCGGCTGGCGCAGTCGGGCGCGGCCGCTTCGTAGAAGCGCCTGGAGAGGTCGACGGCCTCCGGCAGCCGACCCTGGGCCCGCAGCGCTGCGGGGGCGTTGCTGCCGGCGGTCAGCGCCGCGTGCCTCACCCGCACGTCAGGGCTGGTGAGCAGCGGCGCCGCAGTCTCCGCCGCGTCGAGATAGAGCTGGCGCCCCTTCTGCGGGTCGCGCTGCCAGGCCCAGTTGCCCCAATGCACGCCCAGCTCGGCCCGGGCCAGCCTCAGCTCGGGTGTCAACTCGCCGCGCCAGGCCTGCAGGCGTTGCCAGGCGTCCTCGTAGAGCGGGAGCGCCCCCGCGGGATCGCCCCCTTCCGTCACCGCGTAGCCGAGGCCCGCCTTCGCGTCGACCTCACAGGCGACGAAGCGCACGTCGCCCGGCTGCAGCGCCAGGCCCTGGAGGCCCAGCTCGCTCGCCCGCGCGTAGAGAGTCCTGGCAGACGCCCAGTCCGAGACGTCCGCGTTGAAGGACGCCAGCGCGGAGAGCACCACGCAGGCCTCCTGCATCTCCTCCACGGAGAGGTCGGTGCGGCCGAGCCACTTCTGGGTGCGGGCAGTCAACGTGTTGATCAACGCGACGTTGGCGTGCGAGGCCTCGACCTGCTGCGGGAGCTCCCGGATGAGCTCTCGAACGAAGGTGCGCGCCTCGTTGCGTTCCTGACGCACGCGCACTTCGTCGAACACCAGGACCCCGCCGAGCACGGCGAGCCCGAGCGCGACGACGCTCACCATCCTGCGGTTGGCGAACAGGGCGCGCCGCAGCAGCTCGGTGCGGCTGTAGGTGCGGGCCGAGATGGTGCGGCCGGCGAGCCAGGCCTCGAGGTCGGCCGCGAGCGCGCTGGCGTCGACGTAGCGCTGAGCGCGCTCGCGAGAGAGGGCCTTCTCGCAGATGACCGCCAGGTCGGGCGGCGCCAGGGGCTCGAGCGCCAGCACCGGGCCCACCTCCGCCTGGGCGGCGTGGCCGACGGCTGACTGGACGGTGCGGCCGCTGATGGGCGCCTGGCCTGTGAGCAGGGAATAGAGGCACGCGCCCAGGCCCCACACGTCACTGCGGGCATCGGCGGGCTGCCCCTGCGCCTGCTCCGGGCTCATGTACGCCGGGGTGCCCACCACCTCGGAGGCATGAGGGACGCCGGCCCTGCTCTCCAGGAGCGCCAGGCCCCAATCGAGCACGTAGGTCTCGCCGAAGCGTCCGAGCATGATGTTCTGCGGCTTCAGATCGCGGTGCACCACGCCCCGCTCGTGCGCGAAGGCCACCGCCTGGCAGGCCCGCACCAGGGCGGGAACCAGCGCCAGGCGACCATCGAGGCCGGCCGCGGAGGCGATGGTGTCGGCGAGGCTCTTTCCCTCGATCCGGCGCATCGCCAGGAAGAGCGCGCCGTCGGCGCCGCGGCCCACGTCGTAGAGCGGGACGATGCCCGGGTGCTCCAGGCGCGCGGTCAGGCGCGCCTCGCGGAGGAACGCGGCGACGACGGAGGGGTCGGTCACCACGTCTCCGTGGATCTTCTTGAGGGCCACCTCCCGGTTGAGGACGCTGTCGTGGGCACGCCACACGCTCCCCTGTCCCCCGCGGCCCAGCAACGCGTCGTGGGCCTGCTCGTCGACCCGGTAGCGCTCCTCGGGGAGCGGCGCGAGCGACGCCTCGGACGGGGAGCGTTCGGCGAGCAGCGTGTCGCCCGAGGCGAGCGTGTCGGTGGCCGGCTGTTTCGCCATCACGGCAGGTTAGTACTCCCTGCGCCAACAGAGTCCCAAAGGAGGAGCCCGTCCGACCCCGCTGGCCTGCTCCAGCGCATGCCCGAGCTGGAGCGCATCGCCGCCGAAGACTCCGGGCAGCGGGCTGCGCCTGGTGCGCGGAGAAGACTCCCTAGGAGCTGGTCGACGCGCTCGAGTCAGGTGAGCTCACCGCGGCCGCCTGGGCAGCGCGCTGCGCCGGGTGGCCTTCTCCCGACTGAGGGCCGTGGCGCCGAGCACCTGCCAGCAACCTGGCGTATGTAAATCACCTTGATGGAGGTTGATGAAACATGACCCACCGAGTCGTCACCGCGCACGTCCCATCGGCCCTCGCGAAGGAGGTCGACGCGCGGCTGGATCATGAAGGCGGCACTCGAGCAGTACCTCGCCCTCGAGCAGACCCGGCATGAGCTCACGCTCGAGGCGCTCGCACAGGTGGACCGGATCCCACCTCTGGACTCCCTCTCCCTGCGAAGCGGGGAGAGGGCCGGGGTGAGGGGCGAATGAGGAGGGAAGTGTGCCCCTCACCCGGCCTGCGGCCGACCTCTCCCCGCTTGCGCAGGGAGAGGATTACGGCAGCAGGCTCGCCTTCGCGCCCACGGCGGTGAGGTCGTGCAGCATCGACTCGGCGAGCGGGCGGCTGAGACCCTTCACCACCACGATCGGCGCCGACTCCACCAGCTTCTTCGTGTCGGCGAGCCCGAGGCCCGTGCGGTCTCGCACGATCTTGATCACCATGATCTTGCTCTCGCCCCAGCTCTCCAGCTTCACGTCGAAGGTCGCGTCTGGCACGACGGCCTTCGGGTGCGCCGGGCCGTGCGCGCCCTTCTGCTGGGCCTCGGCCTTCGCGCCCTTCGCCGTCAGCGCGGCCACCAGCGCGTCGCACTCGGTGCGCGTCAGCCCGTCGCGAATGAGCTTCGGCTTGGGTGCTTCGACCAGCTCCTTCGCGTCCTTGAGGCCCAGCGACGTGTATTCACGGACGATCTTGATGACGTTGATCTTCTGATCCCCCGCGTCGGTAAGCGTGACCGAACAGGTCGGCTCATCGGCCAGCACGACGGAAGAAGCCACCATCACCAGCAGGAGCGGAATTCTCATGAGGAAATCGTCGCACAGTCATTGACCTTGGGGGCCGGCTGCGACACCAAGAGCCCTCCAACGTGTCCGCCCCCGCCCCCTACCGCAACGTGTTCATCGAGAGCCTCGCCCTCGAGGTGCCACCGCACCGCGTGGCGTCGAAGGTGATCGAAGATGAGCTCTCGCCGACCTACAAGCGGCTGGGCATTCCCGCCGGGTGCTTCGAGTCGCTGGTAGGCATCACCGCGCGCCGCTTCTGGCCCGAGGGCACCACCATCGCCGACGCGGCGAGCACCGCCGCCCGCAAGGCCTACGCGCAGGCGGGCAACCAAGACCTGCTCGCCCGCACCGGCCTCGTCATCTCCACGTCGGTCTGCAAGGACTACATCGAGCCCTCGGTGGCGGCGCTGGTGCGCGGGCAACTGGGCCTCTCCACCGAGTGCGAAGCGTTCGACCTGGGCAACGCGTGCTTAGGCTTCATGAACGGCATGGACCTCGCGGCGATGTGGATCGAGCAGCGCCGCGTCGACGTCGCCCTGGTGGTCGTCGCCGAGAGCAGCCGCCACGTGGTGCAGCGCACGGTGCAGCGCCTGAACCAGCCCACCACCACCATGCAGGACTACCGCGAGGCGCTGCCCACCTTGACGCTCGGCTCGGGCGCGGTGGCCATGCTGCTGGTGCACAGGGACCTCGCCACCACCACCCACGCCGTGCGCGGCTCCGTCACGCTCGGTGACAGCGCGTCGTCGACGGTGTGCCTGGGCACCGCGGAGTGGATGAAGACCGACGCGCCCCGCCTCCTCAACAGCGGCGTCGAGCTGGCGCACCGCACCTTCACGCGCGCGAAGGAGCGCCTGGGCTGGACGCAAGACAACCTGGCGCACCTCATCTGCCACCAGGTCGGCGCGATTCACGTGGCGACGCTGTGCCAGCGCCTCGAGCTCGACCTCGACAAGGCGTTCCTCACCTACCCCGAGCACGGCAACATCGGCCCGGCGGCAGTGCCCATGACCCTGGGCCTCGCCGTGGAAGCCGGCCGCGTGAAGGAGGGCGACCGCTGCGCGTTGATGGGCATCGGCTCAGGCCTCTCGTGCGCGATGATGGAGGTCGTGTGGTGACCGTCGAGGCGCCCGCGAACCGGCCCGAGGGCCCCCGCGCTCCCGTCGAGCCGAAGGCGGCGTCGTGGGCTTCCGAGTACCCGTTCGAGTCGCACTGGCTCGACGTCTCCGCGCTCACTCGCGACGAGGCCGTCGCGACGCCGGGGGCGCAGTTGCCTCATGCCGCCGGGGGCGCGACGGTGCTCGGCGCGAGTGTACGCGGTGGAAACAGCCCGCTGTGGCTGCACTACCTCGACGAAGGTCCGCGCGACGCGCCGGTGGTGGTGCTGCTGCACGGGAACCCGACCTGGAGCTTCTACTGGCGCAAGCTGGTGGTGGCGCTGCGCGGCAGGTTTCGCTGCATCGTGCCTGATCACCTCGGCTGCGGCCTGTCGGATCGCCCGCAGGGGTGGACGTACCGGCTCGCGGACCACGTGGACAACGTGCAGCGGCTGCTGACGCACCTGCAGGTGCAGCGGTTCTCGATGGTGGTGCACGACTGGGGTGGAGCCATCGGCATGGGCGTGGCGACCGAGCGCCCGGCCGACGTGCAGAAGCTGGTCATCACCAACACCGCCGCGTTCCGCAGCCAGGACATTCCGCTGTCCATCGCGAGCTGCCGCATTCCGGTGTTCGGCAAGGTGGCGGTGCTGGGCTTCAACGGCTTCGCCGTGGCGGCCACGATTCGCGCGGTGGAGAAGAAGCTCAGCCCGCAGGCGCGCGCGGGGCTGCTGGCGCCGTACGGCAACGCGCACGATCGCCTCGCCACGCTGCGTTTCGTCGAGGACATTCCGATGAAGGCGAGCCACCCGTCGTGGGAGCGGCTCAAGCAGGTGGAAGAGAAGCTGCCGGTGCTCGCCGACAAGCCGATGCTCCTCTTGTGGGGCGACGCCGACTTCTGCTTCACCCCGAAGTTCCGCGCGACGTGGCAGCGGCACTTCCCGAAGGCCGAGGTGCACGCGTGGACCGACGTCGGCCACTACGTGATGGAAGACGCGGCTGAGCGTGTCATCCCCCTGGTGGAGCGATTTCTGTAGCCCCTGTGTCTCGAACCGCATGAACGTCTCCTCCCTCCCGCGCTCCTACGCCGAGACCCAGCCGAACACGCTCGCGCTGGTCGACAAGAAGAGCGGCCGCACCCTCACCTTCGGGCAACTCCGAACCGAGCTCGATCAAACCGCCGCGGCGCTGAAGCTCGCAGGACTGAACCCCGGAGATCGCGCCGCGCTCTTCGTGGCCACCGGCATCGAGTTCGTGGTGCTGGTGAACGCGTGCTTCCAGGCGGGCGTGGTGCCGGTGCTGATCGACCCCGGCATGGGGGCGAAGAACGTCCTCTCGTGCGTGCGCGAGCAGCGGCCAGTGGGTCTGATCGGCGTGGCCAGGGCCCACGTGCTGCGCGCCCTCTTCCGGGGCGCCTTCGCCTCGGTGCGCACCCAGGTGCTGGTCGGCGGTGGCTTCTTCCCGGGGGCGAAGTCCCTCGAGAAGTTGAAAGCGTCTCGCCCTCTCCCCGACCCTCTTTCCTTCGGGGAGAGGGAGACATCGTCCGACAGTATCGCGGCAGTGCTCTACACCTCGGGCAGCACGGGCGCGCCGAAGGGCGTGCTCTACAGCCACGGCATGCTCGCCGGTCAGGCCACCGCCATCCGCGACATGTTCCACATCCAACCCGGCGAGGTGGACGTGGCCTGCTTCCTGCCCTTCGGTCTGTTCTCCGTGGCGATGGGGATGACGGCGGTCTTCCCCGACATGGACTTCCGCTTCCCCGCGAAGGCGAAGCCACAGAACGTGCTCGCGGCGATGCAGGGAGCGACCAGCGCCTTCGCGTCCCCGGCGCTGTGGGAACCGTTCTCGCGTTACCTCGCCGAGCAGAAGCTCGAGCTGAAGGGCGTGAAGCGAATCCTCACCGCGGGCGCGCCGGTGCGGCCGCAGCTGCACGAGCGGCTGCTCGCCCACCTGCCTGACGGCGACGTGTACACACCCTACGGCGCGACCGAGGCCTTGCCGGTGGCGTTCATGAATGGCCGCGCGGTGCTGGCCGACACGGCGGCGCGCACGCGTGAGGGCAAGGGCACCTGCGTGGGTGCGCTCGCTCCGGACGTGGCGGTGAAGATCATCGCCATCACCGACGACGCGATCGCTTCGCTGGGCGACGCCCGTGAACTCCTGGTGGGCGAAGTGGGAGAGATCATCGTGCGCGGGCCCTGCGTGACGCGCGCGTACGACGACACCCACAGCGAGCGGGCGAAGGAAGCGAACGCGAAGGCGAAGATCGCCGACCCCGCCGCGCCCGAGGGCTTCTGGCACCGCATGGGCGACTGCGGGTACTTCGACGCGCAGGGGCGGCTCTGGTTCTGCGGCCGCAAGGCGCACCGGGTGGAGACGACGCACGGCACGCTGCACTCGATTCCGGTGGAGGCGGTGGCCGAGGAAGGCCACTTCTCCCGCGCGGCGTTCGTGGGCGTGGGGCCCCGCGGTCAGCAGCGCGGGGTGGTGATCTTCGAGGTGAACGGTGAGAGGCCGCGCCTCGCTCCCGATTGGGAAGCGACGACGCTGGCGGACCTTCGCACTCGCGTGGGCAACCAGGGGTTGCACGCGGCGCTGCTGCACTCCGGTCCGCTGCCGGTCGACCGCCGGCACAACGCGAAGCTCGAGCGCGAGGCGCTCGCGGTGTGGGCGGAGAAGAAGTTGGGGAAGGGAGGCGCGGCATGAAGGTCCTCGTGACCGGAGCCGGAGGGTTTGTCGGCGGCGTCGTGGCCCGCATGCTGCGCGCGAGAGGCGACGAGGTCCGCACGGTCGCCCGGGGCGACTACCCCGACCTCACCAGGCTCGGCTGCGTCCACGTGCGGGGTGATCTCGCCGAGCCGAAGGTGGCGCAAGACGCGGTGGCCGGCACCGAGGCGATCATCCACGTCGCCGCGAAGGCCGGCGTCTGGGGGAGCGCGGCCGACTACGAAGCGAGCAACGTCACCGCCACCCAGAACCTGCTCGACGCCGCCGTGCAGCACGGCCTCCAGCGCTTCGTCTTCACCAGCTCACCCTCGGTGACCTTCGACGGCGGCGACGCGGTCCACGCGAACGAATCGCTCCCCTACCCTGCGAAGCACCTCGCCCATTACCCGCGCACCAAGGCGGAAGCCGAGCGGCGCGTGCTGGCCGCGAACGGCAAGAACGGGCTGCGCACCTGCGCGCTGCGCCCGCACCTCGTGTACGGCCCCGGAGATCCACACCTGCTCCCCCGCCTGGTGAAGCGGGCGAAGGCGGGCAAGCTCGCGTGGATCGGCGCAGGCAACCAGGTCGACGTGACCTACGTGGACAACGCGGCGCACGCACACCTGCTCGCCCTCGATGCGCTCGCGGGTGCAGGTGCCTCGACTCCGCTCGGGATGAACGGGGCGGGCAAGGCGTACTTCATCAGCCAGGGCACCCCGGTTCACCCCGATGCGTGGGTGGGGGCGCTCCTCTCGGCGATCGGCGTGCCTCCGGTGACGAGACGGGTGCGCCTGCCCGTCGCCTACGCGGCGGGCGCGGTGATGGAGGCGATGTGGTCGCTCTTCGGAATGAAGGGCGAGCCGATGATGACGCGCTTCGTGGCGGCGCAGCTGGGGACCTCGCATCACTACGATCTCACCGCCGCGCGGAGAGACCTCGGCTACCAGCTCCTCGTGAATGACGAAGAAGCGCACCGCCGCACCGTCGCCTGGCTCCAGGAGGAGCTCAGCGCGGGGCGGTTGTGAGCTCACCGCAGCGCGTACACGCAGGTCTCGCCCGCCTGGCCCGGCAGCACCATCATCCGCTCGAACCTGAACCCCACCTGCTCGAGCAACGCCCGCGAGCCCGCGTTGCGCGGTGAGCAGATGGCCAGCAACGGGGTGATGCCCAGCGCCGCGGCCTCCTCCAGCACCGCCCGCGTCGCCTCGCGCCCGTAGCCCTGCCGGCGGTGCGCCGGGAGAAACGCAAAGCCCACGTCGACGTGCGGCAACGTCTCACGCCGCACCAGCCCGCACAGGCCCACCACCGTGCCGCTGGCGCGCAGCGTCACCGCGTGCAACCCGAAGCCGTTGGCGACCTTGCCCTCACGGATGCGGGCGATGTACCCGAGCGCGTCGGCCTCGGTGCGCACGCCGCGATCGCCGATGAACTCGAGGAACGCGGGGTCGTTGAGCAGCAGCACGACGAACGCGGCGTCGCCGTCGTCGAGGTCACGCAGCTGCAGCCGGTGGGTGATCAACACGGGGCGAAGCTACCTCGCCCCACGACTCCGCTCGCAGGGTCGGCCGAAATAGGGCTGGTACCCCGTTCATCCCGAGCGGAGTCGAGGGATTGGCGCCCAGGCTCGCAGGAAGTCGCCCCTCGACTCCGCTCGGGGTGAACGGTGATCGCAGAAACGCAAGGAGCCGGGCACGTCGGGAGCGGTCCGTTGCCACGCTACTCGTGCGCGGCCTGGAGTCGATCCACGGCGTACACCGGCTCTTGCGGTTGCCTCTGGGTCGTTGACCTCCGCAGCGGCGAACCAGCAGGTCGATGGCCCCTGCCGAGCACATTTGCAGCATCACCCGTGCCCGGCGGAGCAGCGCGAGATCACACGCGGCCCACCTCGGCCTACCCGGAAATCGTGCGCCGTCGCGCGAACTTTTCGACCCGGCCGAACACCCTGGAGGCGGCGACGGTGTCGCTCGAAAAAACTACCGTCGGTGGACGTCGTCTTCGGCTCGACGGGTGCGGAGGCGACCGAGTACCCTCCGGTCCCGATCACCGGTCACCACCGGTGACGGGGGGACGTGTCGACTATGAGTGATGGTGCAAAACTCGAGGCGTTGGGACACCTCGAGAAGGCGCTCACGGCCTATGTCGCCGAGCGCCAGTGGGACGGCGCGGTGCGCCTGGCGATGAGCCTCAACCGCCAGCTCGACGCGGCCCGCTACTGCCTGCAGGCGCAGCGCCACTGGGACGCCGCCGTGTGCTTTCAGCGGGGGGGCGCCCAGAAGGAATGCCTCGCCGCGTTGGTGCAGGTGACCCCCGCGAACGCACGCTACCGCGACGCCTGCGTGCATGCGGTGCGGGTGGCCCAGTCGCTGGGCACGCCGCTCGACTCGATGTCCTCGTGGTTCATGCCCTTCATCAGCTACGCGCCCACCAGCCCAGGCGAGGCCGGCGCGATGAAGGAGCTCGCCGAGGCCTTCGCCCGCGGCGAGAAGGTGCGCCTCGCCACGTCGATCTACCGCTCGGTGCTCCAGGCCTTCCCGAAGGACGCCGACGCCGCCGAGCGGCTGGCCGTGCTGTCGGCGCGCGAGCCACGGCCGTCGAGCCCCTCCTCGCCCGGCACGCCCAGCACCCCGCTGCCGGCGCCCCCGATGACCTCCACCGCCTCGGGCGTGGTGCGCGCGCTCAAGCCGAAGCTGAGCGACCTGCTGATCGCCAAAGGGCTGGTGTCGCAGTCGCAGGTCGATCGCCTGCTGCGCGAGCAACCGGAGGTCGGGCGCTCCGAGTCGGTGCTGGCCGAGGCCCTCTCCGCGGCGAACCTGGTCAGCGAGCTCGACGTGATCCGCACCCTGTCCGAGAGCTGCGGCATCGCGTGGATCAGCGACGAAGACCTGCTGGCCACCTCCACGCCCGAAGCGGCGAAGGGCCTGACGCTGGAGCTGGCCGAGCGCTGGAAGGTGGCGCCCATCAAGCTGGTCGATCGCCAGCTCCACCTCGCCATGCCTGACCCGCGCGACGTGGCGCTGGTCGACAAGCTGCGCTTCAGCACCGGCCTCAAGATCGTCGGCGTGTTCGCCACGGCCGCGGGCATTCGGCGAACCGTGGGCAAGCTGTACCACGGCGAAGATCCCGATCGCTCCGAGGTGACCAGCTGGCACGGGCAGCTGCTCGACCCGAGCGGCGGGTCGATGCCGCTCGAGCCGTTCTCCGATCGCTACACTGGCACCCGGGAGCACACCTTCGACACCGGCGAGTTCGAGCGGCCGGCCGCCGTGCCCGCGCCCGCCCCGGCTGCTGAAGCGGCGGCGAAGAAGGGGGCGACCATCGACCTGCCGCGACCGCCCACCGTCGGCTCGCGCTTCGCGGGGCGCTACCAGCTCGAAGCGTTGATCGGCGAAGGCGGCTCGGCGTCGGTCTACCGCGCGATGGACATGGAGCTGAACGAGCACGTGGCCATCAAGCTCTTCTCGCCGGCCACCGCGGCCGAAGCCGAGACGATGGTGGCGCGCTTCAAGCTCGAGCTCTCGCTCTCGCGCCTGCTCAGCCACCCGAACATCATCCGGCTGTTCGACCTCGGCAGCCAGGGGCAGTGGCGCTACCTCACCATGGAGCTGCTCGACGGCAAGGACGTCGCCAGCCTCATGAACGAGCGCGGCCAGGCGTTCGGCATCGGCGAGGGGCTCAAGCTGCTCGAGCAGGTGTGCACCGGCCTGCAGGCCGCGCATGAGCGGGGCGTGGTGCACCGCGACATCAAGCCGCACAACCTCTTCGTCACCACCCAGGGCGAGGTGAAGGTGATGGACTTCGGCATCGCCCGGAAGCTCAACAGCCCGGGCGTGACCGTGGTGGGGACCATCGCCGGAACGCCCGAGTACATGTCGCCCGAGCAGATCAACGGCTTCAGCGACGTCACCCACACCACCGACCTCTACGCGCTGGGCATCACCGCGTACCAGATGTTCACGGGGGTGCTGCCGTTCGAGCGCCCGGAACTGACGGCGCTGTTGATCGCGCAGGCGACCGAGGCCCCGCCGCTGCCCACCTCGAAGAACCCGGGCATTCCGCTGGCGCTCGAGGCGCTGCTGCTGCGGTTGCTGGAGAAGGACCCGGCGCGGCGGCCCGCGAGCGCCGCCGAGGTGGGCGCGACGCTGCGCAGCATTCGCACCTCGCTCGGGCGTCCGGAAGGGCGCCCCCTGCCCCCGGAGCCGCCCAGGCAGCTCGCGGAGGAGATCGCGCCCCCGGTGCCCTCGTACATGCTCTCGGTGCTCGGCCGGCAGCGTCAGCTGCTCGGGGCTTCGCGCTTCCTGGAGCGCTACCCGTGTGACTGGCTGGTGCGGGAGCCCGGCCCCTGGAACCCGGCGCGCTCGGTCCTCAGCAGCAACACCGAGAAGACGCACCAGCCCTCGAGGCTGGACGGCGGACAGCCGATGGGTGACGACGCGCTCTGCTTCGAGCTCAGACACGCGCCCGGGGTGTCGGTGACGCTGGGCCGCAGCACCGAGAACTCCATCGTCGTCAACGACCTGACGGTTTCCCGCGAGCAGTTCCTGCTGCAGTTCGTCGACCGGACCTGGGTGGTGCGCAGCCGGGGCACGCCGCTGGCGGTCGACGGGGTCGCGGTGGGCGAGGCGGGTACGCCGCTCAAGAACGCCGCCGTCATCAGCGCGGGGGACGTGCGCATGACCTTCTACTCGCCCGCGGGGTTCACGCAGCGGCTCGAGGAGGAGGACCACAAGAGCGGGCGCTGATCAGGGGCCGAGCTCAGCGGCGCTCGACCTTGAAGCTGGCGACCGAATCGTAGGTGCCGTCGCGGGCGTCGTTGACGAACACCACCGCCTCCTTTGAGCCGCGCGTGACCGGGCACGACAGCGCGAGGTCGGCGGCGTCGCTCGGGCCACACTTCGTCTGCTCGGGCATCACCTGCACCATCACGAACATCCGCGCCGGGTTTCCGAGCGAGAGCTCGAACGTGTCGCCCACCTGCACCACCGCGCGCGACGGTGACTTGAGCTCGAGGTGCTCCTTCGCGAGGCCGGGGGTGGCCAGCGGCTGGCGGAGGAACTCGGCGCGGCTGAGCGCGTTGGCCCGCAGCTGCCAGCGCGGCTCGTCGGGGAAGTGATTGAGCGCGGCGAGGTCGGGCGGAATGAAGAGGTAGTCGGTGCGGTACGCGTCGCTGCCGTCGTTCATCACCGGGTCGTCCCAGGTGGCGTCGAGGAGGTACCAGGCGCCCTTCACCTCCACCGCGTTCCAGGCGTGGCCGACGGGCGCGAGCTCGCCGTGCTCTTCGCGCACCTCGCCGGTGACGTAGACGAAGCGATCGCCCGAGTGTTTGCCCAGCTCGACCAGCAGCCGCGCGTAGCCTTCACAGACACCGAGGCGGCCGAGGAAGACGGACTGCGCGTCTTGCGGCTTCCTCTTTCCAGTGATGGACGCGGAGTCGTACCGAAGCCGCGTCACCACCCAGTCGTGCAGCGCCTTCACCCGGGCGAAGGGGTCAGTCACGCGCGCGCTGATGTAGCGGGCCACGGCCTCGGGGCTCGTCTCGTCAGCGGCGGTCATGCCGGCGACCACCGGGTGCACCCGCTCGGCCCACGGCCAGGTCGTCGCGCCGACGGTCCAGGCGGGTACTTCGGGCTCGGGAGGTCCCTCGACTCCGCTCGGGATGAGCGGAGGGGGATCTCCGCTCGGGATGACCGGAGGGGGATCTCCGCTCGGGATGACCGGGGGGTCCCTCGGGCGCCAACGCGCGCCGCTGCCGAAGGGCGTCACCACCGCGACGACGGGCTGCACGGTGTCGGGCACCGGCTGCTGATCGTCTTCCTTCGTGCGGTATGGGTTGTCGTGCGCGGCGCGGTGCACCCACTCGAGGCCCGAGGCGGCGCCGAGCAGCACCGCTCTCCCGCGCTGCGTCCACTCACCCTGCGAGTCGCCCAGGAACCAATCACCCCGCGTGGCGAGGGCGGCGAAGGCCACCTTCGGCCAGAGCGCCACGAGGGCGACGATGAAGACGAGGTTGAGGAAGACCGTGCGCAAGGCGACGCGCGTGAACGCCGTGAGAGCGCGCTTCTTCGGGAGCAGACGGGTGGAGCGCCGGAGCTGAGCGTAGAAGGCGTCGGTGGCGCGCTTCTCCCACCACAGCGGCAGCACGGGGAAGAGCAGCACGCCGCCGAAGAGGGCGAGCTCGGCCGGGCCTCCCGCGTACGCGACGAGTGACGAGGCCAACCAGACGCCGAGCCCCGTGATGGTCAGCAGGAAGAGGATCCACAGGGCGCGCCACACGGCCGGCATTGTGCGGTCAACGCCGGGGAAGGACCACGAGGTTCCACCTCAGCCCTCCCCCTGGCGAGCGCGGGTTTGTGTTGCGGGGTCGTTCCAAGATTGACACCTTGCGCCCGCGACGGACCGTCCAGTTCGGCGCCTTCTTCGCCTCACCAGGAGCAACAATGACCAGAACTCGAACGATTGGGTGTGCATGGGCAGTCTATTTCGCGGTGGCCGCGTCCTGTGCCGGCACGAACGGAATGGACGGTACGAACGGCACGAACGGCGCGAACGGAACGAACGGCGTCAACGGCGCGAACGGGTTGGTGACGCTCGAGCCGGAGGCGGCGGGCGCCAACTGCGCGAACGGCGGCCAGCGCATCGACAGCGGCCTGGATAATGGGGACGGCTCGGGAACGGCCGGCAATGGGACGCTCGAGGCTGGCGAGATCGACAGCACCGCCTACGTTTGCGACGGCGCCAATGGGACCAACGGTGCCAACGGCACCAACGGCGCGACCGGGCTGGTCACCATCACGGCCGAGCCTGCTGGGGGCAACTGCGCCAACGGAGGGCAGCGCGTCAACGGCGGTCTGGACAACGGCGACGGGGGGGGAACCGCCGGCAACGGCACGCTCGAACTCGGAGAGATCGACACCACCGCCTTCGTCTGCAACGGCGCCACCGGCACGGCGACGCTCGTCTCGACCACCGTCGAGCCCGCCGGGGCGAACTGCGCGGCCGGCGGTCAGCGCATCGACCGCGGCCTCGACAATGGAAATGGGGGCGGAACGGCCGGCAACGAGCTGTTGGAGACCGGCGAGATCGACGCGACCACCTACGTGTGCAACGGCCTGAACTCGCTGGTTGCTGTGGTGCCCGAGCCCGCTGGCTCGAACTGCGCGGCTGGCGGTGACCTCATCAGAAGCGGCCTGGACAACGGAGACGGCGGAGGCACCGCCGGGAACGGGACGCTCGAAGCAGGGGAAGTCGACGGCACGGCGTACGTGTGCAACGGCACCACCGGCACCAACGGCGTGAACTCGCTGATCAGGATCTCCTCGGAGCCGGCGGGGGCGAACTGCGCCTTCGGCGGCCAGAAGATCGACAGCGGGCTGGACAACGGTGACGGCGGGGGCGCGGCGCGGAACGGTACGCTCGAGGCAGGCGAGGTCGACAGCACGGCCTACCTCTGCCAGTCCCCAGCTGCTGGCTCCTGCGACAACTTCAACGTGGCCAACACCAGCACCATCGCCGGATGGACTGAGCGGCTGGGGGACTGGACGATTGACGCGAACCGCCTGCGCGACCCCACCGCAGTGAGTTCCGCCTACACCCACGTCATCACCAGGGACAACAGCACGCAGACCAACGGGTGCGTGAGGCTGACCGCCATCCACTCGGGTGCCGGAGGCGTGGCCGCCGTCGGCGCGGTGCTGCGTTGGAATTCTCCGAACAGCTACATCGTGGCTCTGGTCCAGGACAACTCCGCAACGAACAACTTCAACACGGCGTGGATCTACCAGTACCCCGGCACCCTCGACATCGGGGGGGGGACGATCAACGGCGCGTTCGGGCTGACCCCCAACATCGAAGCGTGCGTCACCGGAAACACCGTCACGCTCCGCGTCGACGCCAACCAGGACGGGATGTACGAGACCACCAAGACCGGCACCACCACGCTCCCCACGGGTGGCCTCTCAGGCGCCATGTTGCTTGGAAACGGGGCCAACGCGTTCCTCGACAACTACTGCTGGGGTCCCTGAGGCAGGGCCGCGTTCCTCGAGGCGTGCTGGACCAGTACGAAGGACCTGTACTGGTTCAGCCGCTGCCCGGTGAGTGAACGAGCGGCTCGTCTACTGAGCCCAGAAACGCAGCTGATGGACCCGCTTGCATTTTGCGCGGATCAGTCCTCCGATGCGTCCCGTTGCCGCGCACACCCACGTGCCGCGCCAGCCTCGGGGGATTCACCACATGACGAAGATCACCGCGCCGACGACACCGTCTACTGCTGGCATCAAGCGAGCTCCGCTCTCGCCCATCAAGGACGCCGGAGCCGCTGCCGAGCTCTCACGCCTCTCCTCCGCGAACCCGGGCAAGGGCTCGATCTCGGGCAAGGAGATGGCCGAGGCCATCTTCAACGCCACCAAGGACCCCGACAACCAGGCGGCGGGCAAGGAGTTCACCACCATCAAGAACTGGGTGAAGACGCACGGCGACAAGCTCTCGCCCGAGGCGAAGAAGGTGTTCGAGGTCTACTCGCGCGAGGCGAACAAGGCGCGCGCCGCGGGCCAGACCGGCATCGACTTCCGCGTCTTCAACCAGATGCAGCGCGAGATGAACGCGGCGGCCAAGCCCCAGTACAAGGACGCCAGCGCCGGCCAGCAGCTCACCCAGCTCGCCGCGGGGAACACCAGGCCCGGCTCCATCTCAGGCAAGGAGATGATGGACGCGATCATCAAGGGCACCGCCGACCTCGACGGGCAGTCGGCCGGCAAGGAGTTCGCCGACATCGCGAAGTTCGTGAAGGAGAACGGCCAGCTCCTCTCGCCCGAGGCGAAGAAGGTGTTCGACGTCTACGCGAAGGCGGCGAAGGCGGCGCAGGCGCACGGTGACAAGGGCATGCCCGTCGGCGACTTCAACCGCATGACGCGCGACATGCTCCGCGCGGCGACGCCGAACTACAAGGACCTGTCCGCGGGCGCGCAGCTCAACGCGCTGTCGGCCGGCAACAAGGAGCCCGGCTCCATCTCCGGCAGGGAGATGATGGACGCGATCATCAAGGGCACCGCCGACCTCGACGGGCAGAGCACGCGCAAGGAGTACGGCGACATCGCCAAGTTCGTGAAGGAGAACGAGCAGCTGCTCTCGCCCGAGGCGAAGGCCGCGTTCAACGTCTACGAGAAGCACGTCAAGGCGGCCCAGGGCTCGAAGACCGGCTCGCTGGGCCTCAAGGAGTTCATGAAGATGCAGGGGGAGATGGCGAAGGCCGCCGCTCCGAGGAACGCCGACGCGTCGATGGGCGCCTCGCTCGCCACGCTGGCCGCGGGCAACAAGGAGCCGGGCTCCATCTCGGGCGCCGAGCTGGCGCAGGCGATCATGCGCGGCGCGGCCGACGGCGACAACCACGCCGCGGGCGCCGAGTTCCGTGACGTGGCGAAGTTCGTGAAGGAGAACGGCCAGCTGCTCTCGCCCGAGGCGAAGGCGGCGTTCGCGGTGTACCAGCGCTACGCGGCCGCGGCGCAGGCGAAGGGCCAGACGGGCATGAGCCAGCTCGACTTCGCGCGCATGGGCATGGAGATGGCCCGCGCGGGCGCGCCGCGGTACGGCGACCAGAGCGCGGCGCAGGCGCTCAACGGGCTGGCGGCGGGCAACAAGACGCCGGGCTCCATCTCGGGCAACGAGATGATGCAGGCCATCATCAACGGCACGAAGGACCTCGACGGCCAGGCCGCGGGCAAGGAGTTCGCCGACATCGCGAAGTTCGTGAAGGAGAACGGCCAGCTGCTCTCGCCGCAGGCGAAGGCGACGTTCGCGGTCTACGAGAAGTTCGCGAAGGCGGCGCAGGCGAAGGGCCAGACGGGGCTCAACGCCAGCGACACCTGGCGGATGAACCTCGAGATGAAGCAGGTGAACACGCCGTTCTTCCCCTTCCAGAACCCGGTCTCGCAGCTCGGCTCGCTCTTCCAGGGCGGGAACGTGAGCGGCCAGCAGATCGGCGCGGCGCTGGGGAACGGGCTCGATCAAATACAGAACAACTTCGGTCAGCTCGGGTCCATTCTCCCGGGCTCGCAGAACCTGTTCGGCGCGCAGAACCTGCTCGCGCAGCTCGGCGCCGAGCTGACGGGTCAGCTGCTCAACGGCGTGGCCCAGGGCATCATGAACGCGCTCAACAACGCCTTCGTGGCGATGGGCGGCGCGCCGGCCGGCGAGAAGGACCCGCTGCACCTGGGCGAGGCGCTCGCCGACTTCCAGGCGCAGGTGCGGGACATGATCAACTCGGGCATCAAGCCGCCTTCGGGCAACACGGGCATCGTGCCGCCATGGCTCCAGGGTGGTGACGGCAACAACATTCCCCCGTGGAAGCAGTGGGCGCAGCCGGGCGCAGGTCAGCCGCCGATCAAGGTCGGCGGTGGTGACAGCATCGGCGACGTGGGCTTCGGGCCCGGCGTGGGCGGCAACGGCGGCTTCATTCCGCCGTGGAAGCACCTCCCCATTCCCTTCCGCCCGCGGCCTGACGCCGGCGCGACGGCGGCGGTGAACGAGCTGCTCAAGAACAACCCGAAGCCGGGCAGCATCTCGGGCAAGGAGATGACCGAGGCGATCATCAAGGGCACGGCCGACCTGGACAACCAGGCCGCGGGCAAGGAGTTCGCCGCGTTCAAGGAGATGGTGGCCAAGCACGGCGACAAGCTCTCGCCCGAGGCGAAGGCGGCGTTCGCCATCTACGAGCGGCACGCGCGCTCGGCGCAGGCGAAGGGCCAGACGGGCATCGATCTCGGCGACTACACGCGCATGCAGCTCGAGATGCGCGCGGCGTCGGGCCCGAAGTACGCGGACGCCGGTGCGGGGGCTCAGCTCAACGCGCTGGCGGCGAACAACAAGACGCCGGGCTCCATCTCGGGGAAGGAGATGGTCGACGCGATCATCAAGGGCACCGTCGACCACGACAACCAGGCCGCGGGCCGCGAGTACAAGGACATCGCGAAGTTCGTGAAGGAGAACGAGCAGCTGCTCTCGCCCGAGGCGAAGAAGGCGTTCGCCATCTACGAGGGGCACGCGAAGGCGGCACAGGCGCGCGGCCAGACCGGCATCGACATGCGCGACTTCATGCGCATGGAAGGCCAGCTCGCGGGGATCAGCCGGCCCGCGTACCAGGACGCCACCGCGGCCGCGACGCTCACCCAGCTGGGCAAGGACAACCCGAAGGCGGGGTCCATCAGCGGCAGCGAGATGACGGACGCGATCATCAAGGCGACGCGCGACCCGGACAACCAGGCCGCGGGCAGGGAGTACGCGGACATCGCGAAGTTCGTGAAGGAGAACGGCAAGCTGCTCTCTCCCGAGGCGAAGGCCGCGTTCGCCACCTACGAGCGGCACGCGAAGGCGGCGCAGGCGCGCGGGCAGACGGGCATCGGCCTGTTCGAGTCGCTGCGCATGAACGCCGAGATGCGGCAGGTGAGCTCGCCGCACTACCAGGACAAGAGCATGGCGCAGGAGCTGGGCGCCCTCGCGGTGGGCAACAAGGTGCCGGGCTCCATCAGCGGTGAAGAGATGGCGCAGGCGATCCTCAAGGGCACGCGTGATCCCGACAACCAGGCCGCGGGCAAGGAGTTCGCCGACGTGGCGAAGTTCGTGAAGGAGAATGAGCAGCTGCTCTCTCCCGAGGCGAAGCGCGCGTTCGCGACCTACGAGGCCGCGGTGAAGACGGCGAAGGGCAAGGGCCAGACGGGCATCGGCGGCAGCGACTGGACGAAGCTGACGAACGATCTCAACCGCGTCTCGCAGCCGGGCTACCAGGACACGGGCGCGGCGGCGGCGCTCAAGGCGTTGAGCGCGGGGAACAAGGCGCCCGGCTCCATCAGCGCGACCGAGATGCGCGACGCGATTCTGCGCGGCACGCGTGACATCGACGGCCAGGCGGCGGGCAAGGAGTTCGCCGACTTCGCCAAGTTCGCGAAGGAGAACTCGCAGCTGCTCTCGCCTGCGGCGAAGAAGGTGTTCGAGGTCTACGAGAAGGCGGCGAAGGCGGCGCAGGCGAAGGGCCAGACCGGCATCGACATGCTCGCGTACTCGAAGATGACGCGAGAGATGACGATCCTGTCGCTGTTCAAGTGAACCCCCTGGGCTCCCTCTCCCCGCGTGCGGGGAGAGGGTCGGGGTGAGGGGCGTCGGGATGGTGTAGCTTCGAAGGAGATGCTGCCTCCGACCACAGAGGAGCTCCGCGAGCCGGAGCACCGGCCCTACTTCCTGTGGTGGCTCGACGCGACCGTGGCTGATCTTCGGCGCGAGCTCGCTTCACCCGACCTCGACACCCGCGCCTACTGGATGGGCGCGCTGCTGCGCGAAGCGAACTCTCGTGACGTCTGGTTGTTCGTGAACGAGCAGGACATCGTCGCAATGTGGCCGCACCTCACGCGCTATCTGGGCAAGGCACGGGCGCGGTGGGCCTGGCTGCTGGAGCTCCCGTTGCTCCCCTGGCCGCCACCGGAGGCCCATGCTCACCGCGTTTGATGCCCGCATCGCCTCGCCGGAGGTATTGCGCTTCATCCGCGAGTGCCAGGCGCGCGTGCGTTGCTCCCTGGCCGGAGGCGTGGCGCTCAGCGGCGCGTACCTGGGACACCGCCTCTCCAAGGACGTCGATCTCTTCGTGCGCGACCGGCCGTCATTGCGTCGCCTCGCCGATGCACTGTCTGAGGCGGCGAGCGCAGTGGGCGGCAGCATCAAGATGGTTCAGGACGCGGGCACCTTCATCCGGGCGGAGCTGCAACTCCCCAATCAGCGCGTCGACGTCGACCTCGCTGTCGACGGCACCCCGGAGCTCGCACCGCCGCAGCTCATCGACGGCGTGGAGGTGCTCTCGCTCGAGGATCTCCGGGCCTCGAAGCTGACGTGCCTGCTCTCGCGGTCCGAGCCGCGCGACCTCGTCGATGTGCTGTTCCTCGAGCGCGCAGGCTTTCCGGCGGATGCGGATCTCGAACTCGCGCTCAAGAAAGACGCCGGCATGGACCCGGCGATCATGGGCTGGCTGCTCGACCAGTTTCCGGTGGCTCCGCTGCCCATGATGTTGTCGCCGCTGACGTCGCAGGAGCTGGAGGCCTTTCGCGATGGGCTCAGTGAGCGCCTGCGGCGGCTTGCCAGGAACTGAGGAAGCGCACGTGCTCTACGAACGCGCCAGGCAGCTCCAGAGCAAGGGCATGACCGCCGCTGAGATCCACCGGGTGCTCCTGGGTGAGGGCGCGCGTGAGGAGGACATCAAGGTGATCCTCGGCAGCCTCGGCCTGGGCCCCCAGCCGCAGCCCGACCCCACCCAGCAGCCGCTCGCGCTCGCCAAGCGCATCATGGAGAGCCGCGGACTGCGGTTGGCGCTGTTCGTCGGCGGCGCGGCGGCGGTGGCGGCGCTCCTCTCCGTCCTCTGGATCGTGGCGACGGTGGCCTGGTCCGTCGTCGAGGGCTTCACGCGAGGCCGTTGACCTGATGCTCAAGCTCGACGCGATTCAGACCCTGGGCTTCGCCGCGGTGGTGCTGGCCATCGGCTACTTCCTGCGAGCGCGCATCGCCCCGCTGGCGAAGCTGAACATCCCCGCGCCGGTGATCGGCGGGCTGCTGGTCTCTCTCTTCACCGCCGTCTGCCGCATCTGGGACTACGCACCGCTCGAGCTCGACACCACCTGGCAGTCGCCGCTGATGATCGCCTTCTTCACCACCGTCGGCTTCGGGGCGAGCTTCGGCCTGCTCAGGCGCGGCGGTCCCCTGGTGGGCGCGCTGCTGGCGATCTGCTCGCTGTTCATCGTGGTGCAGAACGTGGTGGGCGCGGGGCTGGCGATGCTGATGGGGCAACACCCGCTCCTGGGCGTGCTGGCCGGCTCGGTGACGCTGGCCGGTGGACCCGCCACGGGCGCGGCGTTCGCTCCGCTCTTCGAAGAAGCGGGCATTCCCGCGGCCGGCACGGTGGCGCTCGCCGCGGCGATGGCGGGGATCGTGCTGGGTGGCTTGCTCGGCGGACCGCTGAGCACCTGGCTCATCGAGCGGCACCGGCTGGCGAAGGGCCCAGGCAGCCCCGCGCGCCCGGAGCCTGCGGCGCACGTGGTGGAGGCAGCCCTGGAACAGCCCGAGCGTCCCGCCCCCCGCGGTGAAGACTCCGAGGCCTTCGGGCTGATGCAGACGGTGGGCATCATCCTGGTGGCGATGTGGCTGGGCTCGATCTTGAGCGCGTGGCTCAAGGCACGGGGCGTGACGTTGCCCGCCTACATCGGCGCGATGATCGTCGCGGTGGTGCTGCGAAACCTCGACGAGAAGACGAAGTGGCTCAAGCTCTCGCAGCGCCTGATCGACGACGTAGGCACCGTCGCGCTCGCGTTCTTCCTGGTGCAAGCGCTGATGACGCTCAAGCTCTGGGAGCTGCGCCACCTCGCCGTCCCGTTGGTGGTGCTGCTGGGGGTGCAGACGCTGATCGTCGCCGCGGCCACGCCGTTGCTGGTCTTCAGGCTGATGGGCAAAGACTACGAAGCGGCGGTGATGGGCGCGGGCTTCACCGGCTTCATGCTGGGCACCACCGCCAACGCCATGGCCAACATGGAGTCGCTGGCCGAGAAGTACGGCCCCGCCCCGCGCGCCTTCCTGGTGGTGCCCATGGTGGGGGCGTTCTTCATCGACGTGGTGAACAACCTGGCGATCACCGCCGCCCTCAACCTTCTGCGCTGAGCCTGAATCCTGACGACGCGAGGGCCCGGGGTCGGTTGAGGTCGTGCTTCGACGGGCACGCGTGTAGAAATGGGCGCGTGAAAAAGCTCATCGGGTTGGCTGTCTGTGGCTGGCTTTGGGGTTGTCACGATGTCGAGCTGCCGCCGCCTCCCGGGGCCGGCTCCATCACGGGCCGCATCCTCGTGGCGCAGCCCGGTGAGTCGACCGGTCGTCCCGCGGTGGGGGCCGAGGTCTCGCTCATCGAGTCGGGTATCACCCTTCGCACCGGCGATGACGGGCGCTTCGAGCTCTCGCCGGTGCGGACGTCGGCCGGCACGCTGCGCCTCTCGTCGGGTTCGGTCTCACGCGTGCTGACCCTCGAGGCGCTCAACGCCGGCCCCGGCAAGACGACGGTGCTCGGTGACGTGGCGCTCAGCCAGAACGCGTCGGTGCAGGGCGACGTCGCCCGCGAAGACGACCCCAACCTCGAGGGCACGCTGGTCTTCCTCGAGGGCGAGGTGGCCTCGACGTACTCGAATCGCGCCGGCCAGTTCCTGCTGCGCGACCTGCCCACGGGGTCGGTTTCGCTGGCCTTCTATCGACAGGGGTACGCGCCCGTGGTGCTCAAGCTCGAGCTGCGCAGCGGCGAGCGCTTCGTCGCCGACCGGGTCGTGCTGCAGCGGTTGCCGCTCACGTCCTCGACGGTGAGTGGCGAGGCCACGCTGGCGGACCAGCAGGACTCGAGCGGCACCACGGTGACGGCCGACCTCACGCAAGCGACCGCGACCTCGGCGCCTGGCGCGTACTCGATGAGCTCCGTCCCACCGGGCGTGCGTTCCTTCGCCTTCACCAGGGACGGCTATCGCACCGTCAGGTTGATCAATCGCGTCGTCGGCGTTCCGAACGTGATCCTGCCCAGCGTCGTGCTGGTGCCTGGCATGTCGGTCTCCGCCCCGCCGGTTCCCGTTTTCCCCTCGTACGATGGCGGCACCGACGTCACCGACGCAGGCACGACCACCGACGCTGGCGCGACCGACGCGGGCGCGACCGACGCAGGCGCGACCGACGCAGGCGCGACCGACGCAGGCGCGACCGACGCAGGCGCGACCGACGCAGGCGCGACCGACGCAGGCTCGACCGACGCAGGCTCGACCGACGCAGGCTCGACCGACGCAGGCTCGGACGCAGGCACGGACGTGTTCCCCGTCGCCCTCATCGAGCCGCTCCCCGTGCGCGTCCTCGCTGATGCGGGGCCGGTGCAGCTCAACGGCACCAACTCCCTCGGGACGCCGGCCATCGCGCTCTATGCCTGGACCATCGACGCCGGCCTGGCACGCCTGCGCGACGGCGGCGTGGTGCGGCCCTCGGCGAACAACAGCGTCAGCGCCGGAGCACCCTTCATCGACCTGCCGGTGCCCCCCGCGGCGGTCACGGTCTCGCTCCAGGTGACCGACCTCCTCGGCCGCGTGAGCAGTGAGACGACCACCGGCTTCATCGTCGGCGACCGGCCGCTCGCGCTCTTCGACGCGGGCTCGCTGCCCGCCTCGATGTACAGCGGGGAGAGCGCCATCATCGACGCCACCCCGAGCCGCGACACCGTGGGCAGCAACATCGTCTCGCGCCGCTGGGTCACCTCGCCCAGCTCGGTCGTCACCACCACGCCGCTGGCGAACGCCGCGCAGCTGCGGCTCGACGTCGGCACCGTGCCGTTCGGTCAGCAGTTCACCGTCTCGCACTACGTGACCAACGGCCTCGGCTTCGAGAGCCTCGAGCGCCAGCACGCCATCACCCTGCTCGCCGGCTCGATTCCCAGCTCGCCCTGGTCGGTGGTGACCGCCGCCGCCTTCACCATCGACGGAGGCACCGTCGTTCCGCTCGTCGCGCGCCTCGACGCGGGCTCGATGGCGCCGGCCTACGCGAACACCGCGAACTACGACTGGCAGTGGGTCGCGTTGTCCGACGCCGGAGTGCCTCCCCAGTGGGCCATCACCGACCCCTCGTTGCCCTCGACCACCTTCATTCCCCCCGTCACCGAGGGGCCGCCGCTGCGGTACGACTTCCAGGTGACGGCCACCACCAGGCCGCCGCTCGCGCCGGGCTCGATGAGCTCGAGCCTGGTGGTGTTCGCGCAGGACCGCGTGCGGCCGAACCTCCTGGGCTTCAGCAGCAGCACCGGCACCGGCAGCTCGATGGGCACGCTGCTCACCTTCGACGAAGCGATGACGCAGAGCTTCGCGGGCAGCGACGTGGTGCGACTGCCCGCCGCGGCGTCCACGTTGGTGAGCCGGCTCTACCGCGACGAGCAGTTGATGCTGGTGACGCGGCCTCCGCCCACGGTCAACGAGCTGTGGGAGTTCCGTCTCACGCCGGGGAACGTCGACGACGTGGTGGGGAACGCGTTGGTGCCGCCCGATGGCAACGCGCAGTTCCGCGCCTCGTTCGCCGCCGAGGTGCGCTGGACGCCGCTGATCCAGCTCGCCACGAGCGAGCAGGTCATCGAGACCGCGCCCGCGACGCTGCTCTCGCCCAGCCCGGTCATCGGGCAGCACTCGGCGCTGGTGCTCGCGCGCGTCGGCGCGACGGCGGTGCAGGCCTCGACCGGGCTGCTCTCGTCGTGCGCGAGCCCTCCGTGTGCGCCGACGCAGGACCCCTTCGCGGCGGGCCTCCCCGCCGGAGCGAGCGACACCAACCCTCTCTTCGTGCACGCCGGCACGCCGTATTTTCAACCGACCCCAGGCACCGCGTGGAGCCTCGATGGCGGCGCGCTGCCCACGGCCCCGGGCCTCGTGTTCAGCCACGGCAATGCGCTCGGCTCGTTCTTCATGGCGGGGACCACGCTGCGGCTCGCCGAGCTCGACGGGGGCGCCTGGGACGTCGGCAACGCGGCCACCGCGTACACCAGCGCGGGCTTCGACTTGAGCTCGCAGGTCGTCGGGGCGGCGGCGTACGAGACCATCAGCTCGAAGGCGACCTGCGTCGCGGTGCTCAGCGGCACGCGGGTCGTCCCGCTCACCCGCCTGGGCGCAGGGAACTTCGGCGTGCCGCTCACCAACAACCCTGCGGCGAGCGGGCTGGTGCTGAACCAGGTGCGCGTGGGGGTCACCACGGCGTTCACCTGCTACTTCGCGTTCCTGCAGACCGACGGGAAGGTGGTCTTCGAGAACCGCGCCGCGGGCGACCACGGCAGCACGGGCAACCTGCGCACGATGGTGAACGCCGGCGTGTCGTTCATCGACGTGCTGGCCGACGGCTTCTCCGTCGGGTCCGCCCCGATCTTCTGGCTCGCCACCATCGAGAGCGGGCAGCTCTTCCTGTACTTCACGACCGGCGATGTGGGGACGCGAGTGCTCCCGCCGAGCGGAACGTCACTCAACGTGAACCCCGCGTGCGTCGCGTCGAAGCCCCACCTCAGCAAGCTCGAGCAGGCGGTGTACGTGACCTGGCAGGAGAAGTGCGCCGGGCAGCCGTACACCGTCTACATGCGGGGGTTGTACTGATCAGCTCACCGCCAGGGCCCGGCGAGGGTCAGCGGAAGTCTTCCGCCAGCTTCGCCGCCACGCTGGTCATGCGCATCTTCGCCAGGCCGATGCTCGCGTCGTTCTTGAGCACCACCACCAGGTGAATGTGGGCCTTGCCCGGCTGGGAGCGGATGGGGTCGGTGCCCTCGTTCATGCAGCGCACCAGCAGGTGGGCGTTCTCGGCCTCGACGTGCACCTGCTGGCCGCGGCCGGTGCCCATCTCGAGCGACGACTTCTGCGCGTTGAGCAACACGGTGTTGGCCAGCACCCCCACGTCCTTGAGGTTGGCGACGTCGCCCTGCACCAGCGCGAGCACCTCGCCGGTGGGGGTGTAGACCGCCGCGCCTGAGAAGCCTTCGATGGCTGCGAGTTCCTTCAACTTGTCCTGTGCACTCATGGGTACTGCCTCCTGGGGGAAACCGACGGGGATGAGGGTGAGGTCTTCGGTGAGGTGATCGTCCAGCGGGGTGAAGACCTTCTCCCCGCTGTCGTTGGGCCTTGCCTCGGGGGGCTGGCGCTCCCGCTCGTCGCGAAGACGGAAGGCGTCCATCAGCAGGTCAGACAGGTGCCGGGTGACGGTCCGCGAACGGGGCGTGGCGGCGGGGCCGAGCTCGATGGCGCCCTGGTCCCACCCGAGGATCTCCAGGGCCGCGTCGTCGCCGTGGTGCTTCCCGGTGACGGCGTCGAGCAGCTGGCCCTCGCGGAACACCAGCGAGCCCTGCCTGCCGCCGGCCTTCACCTGCACCGTGCAGGTCTTTCGATCGAGCTCCACCATCTGCAGCAGCGTGGCCAGCGAGATGCCCCGCAGGTGACCGCTCGCCGAGGCCGCCAGCGTCTCGAACACCGAGCGGGACAGCGCCTGGAAGTCGATCGGCTTGTCCAGGGAACGGGTGATGCCGTTGGCGCGCAGGCGATCTTCGATCTCCGGCGTGCCGAAGGCCGTCATGATGATCACCGGCAGCCCCGGGCGCGAGCGGCTCAGCTCGGCCACCAACTCGAAGCCGTCCATCTCCGGCATCTTCAGGTCGGTCACCACCAGGTCCACCGGCTGGCGCTCCAGCACCCGCAGCGCCGCCCGGCCATGGGCCGCAGTGAGCAGCTTCACCTTCGCGCGGTGCGCGGCGAAGCCGTCCACCATCGAGCGGAGGAAGAATTCCTCGTCGTCCACCAACAACACTGTCTGCACGGCGCCTTCAGACATGCTGCGACGACTGAGCAAGCGCCGTGCCCCCGGGCGGCGCGGGGAACAGGCCGGCAGCAGGTCAGGTTGAGCCGGTCAAGCTGACCTCGGTGCAGCTCAACGCGGACCGCTCGAGGCCGTGCGCCCTGGCCCGCCGCTTCATGGTGGACAACGAGATGCCCAGCGCCCGCGCCGCCGCGGTGAAGTTGCCCCGGTGACGGCAGAGCGCCTGCTCCATCAGCCGCCGCTCCATGCGCTCGAGCGAGAGATCCGCGTCCTCGTCGGGGACGGGCACCACCGCGCGCACGGGCAGCGCACGGCCCGCCGGAGCCAGCAGCTCGGAAGGTCGCAGCACGTCGCGGTGCAGGATGAGGGTGCGCTCGAGCACGTTGCGCAGCTCGCGCACGTTGCCCGGCCAGGCGTAGGCCGCCAGGCGCTCGAGTTCCCCCGGCGCCAGCGGAGGCAGGTGCGTGCCCCGGCCCAGCCGCGCCAGCAGGTCGCGGCAGAGGACGGGTAGATCCTCCGCCCGTTCCCGCAACGGGGGCAGCTCGAGGCGCACCACGTTGAGCCGGTAGAACAGGTCGGAACGGAACTGGCCCGCGCTCACCCGGGTGTCGAGGTCGGTGTTGGTGGCCGCGATGATGCGCACGTCGGTCGCGCGGGCCGAGCGGCCGCCCAGGCGGCGGACCTCCTTGTCTTCCAGCACCGAGAGCAGCTTCGACTGCAGGTGCGCCGGCATCTCCCCGATCTCGTCGAGGAGCAGCGTGCCGCCCTGGGCCAGCTCGAACAGCCCCTCGCGCGCTCCGGTGGCGCCGGTGAAGGCGCCGCGTTCCCACCCGAAGAGCTCGGCCTCGATCAGCTGCTCGGGCACCGCGGCGCAGTTGAGGGTCACCCAGGGCGCGGCGCTGCGCCCGCTCGCCTGATGAATGGCTCTCGCCACCCGGTTCTTCCCGGTGCCCGTCTCGCCGGTGATCAGCACCGGGGCGTTCGACGGCGCCGCCGCCTGCACCAGCTGGTGCACGAGGGACAGGCCCCGCTCTTCGGCCAGCGTCGCCGCCTCACCCACCGGCTCGCGCTGCAGGGTGCTCAGCCGCTCCACCCGCTCGAGCCGCGCGATGCCCAGCGCCCGCTTCACCGAGCGGACCAGCTCGGCCAGCTCGAAGGGCTTGCTCAGGTAGTCCCAGGCCCCGGCGCGCAGCGCCTGCACCGCGTGCTCGTAGGAAGGAAAGCCGGTGATGAAGATGATCTTCGCCTGCTCGTTGGCAGCCACCAGCTCGGGGCAGAGCGACACGCCCTCGGCATCGGGCAGTTGTTGATCGAGCACGATCACCTCGAAGCTCGTCTCGGCGACGGCGGCGCGCGCGGCGGCCGCGGTCTGCACGCAGGTGACCGCCAGGCCCTCGGGCCGGAGCACGTCGCGGACGGCGGTCCCCAGCAGCCGATCGTCATCGACCACCAGCACGGAGTGCGTCGTCATGGCGCCACCGGCAACGCGAGGTGCACCCGGGTGCCCTGGCCCTGGCGCGAGTCGAGGGTGACGGTGCCGCCCATCTTGAGCAGCAGCTTGCGGCTGATCACCAGGCCCAGGCCCGTGCCTTGCGCCTTGGTGGTGTGGAAGGGCTTGAAGGCGGCGCTGAGTTGTTCGGCGTTCATGCCCACGCCGTTGTCCTCCACCGAGAGCCGCGCCAGGCCGTCGACGCACGCGGAGGAGAGCGTGATCTCGGGGTCGCTCACGCCCTCGGCGGCGTCGGCGGCGTTGGCCACCAGGTTGATCAGCGCCTGCCGCAGCGCGCGCGGGTCGGCCAGGGCCACGCACTCCGTCGGGTGCGCCAGGGACAGCCGGATGCCCCGCCGTTGCAGGTCGACCCGCGCCAGCGTGGCGAAGGACTCGAGGAAGGGGCGCAGCTCGACCGCGACGGGCTCGAGCTGCTCGTACATGGAGAAGCTGCGCAGCGAGCGCAGCAGCACCTCGACGCGGCCCAGCTCGTTCCCCATCTGCTCGAGGTAGTCGAGCACCGACTCGCGGGAGAAGGTGTCGAAGTTGGCGCGCAGCACGCTCAGGGCGGCCTTCACCGAGTTGATGGGGTTGCCCAGCTCGTGGCGCACCGCCGAGAAGATGGAGCCGATGTTGTTCATCGTCTCCGCTGCCTCGGCGATGGTCTCGAGGCGCGTCTTCTCGGTGATGTCGCGGAAGAAGGCCCACGCCAGGTGACCCGAGCGGTACAGGGTGTAGCCGATGAGGCGCGTGTCCAGCAGCAGCGGCTCGCCCGCGTACTCCACCGGCAGGCTGTCCACCGGCAGGCCCGGGGGAAACATGAGGTGGCGCAGCAGCTCGAAGTCCGGCTGCAGCCGCTGCCGGGTGAAATAGCCCTCGCCGGCGCGGTTGATGAAGAGCAGCGCGCGGGCGTCGAGGTCGAAGACCGCGACCCCCAGGTGCACGCTCTGCATGATGTCGGCGTAGATGCACTCGCCGGGACAGGGGGTGTGGCTGATGGGGCAGCTGCGCGCGTGGGCACAGGCCGGGGCGGGGACGACGGGGAGTTCAAACAACGGGACAGCCTCCACCCCCCCACTGCGGCCGAGTATAGGCCCGCGTCGCCAGGACCCGTGTCCCCCGAACGAGCAGGGAAGGCCCCAGAGCTGCCACGTTCCTGGAACGACGAGCTCGAGCTCAGCTCTTGCGCGACGGCGGGGGTTCTTCGGCGTGGGGCTTTCCCCGGCTGAAGGCGTCGATGGCGAAGGGCTTGGCGATGAAGTCGAGACCGACGTCGATGCACGATGCGTTGTCGGTGTAGCCGGACCTGGAGAGCGGAGGGAGGCAGGGGAGGTCTCTGGAGCCGGTGCGGTGATGGCTGCGTGCAGAAACACGGAGGCGAAGGGGGAAGGGCCGCTGGCGCGCCCCCGTACGAGACTGGCGCGGCGCAGAACGCCCGCGCCCCGGGGGCAGGCCTACGGTCCGGCCCATGAGAGTGAAGAGCCGACCGCCTCCGAGTGCCGCGACGTCCTCCGCCAGCCCCGCCCGCCCCGAGGAGCCACCGCCCGCCGCTGCCCCGCGCCCCGGGTGGCTCGAGCAGGCCCGCGCGAAGCCTCAACGCCTGCTCCATGACGCCGCGGGGGTGCTGAACTTCCTCGCGCTCAAGGGCACCGAGGTGCTCGCGCCGAAGCGCTTCGAGCAGACCGACCAGCAGGCCATCGCACAGGTGGCCGACTGCATCCGCCGGCGCGACGAGCCTGGCCTGGTGGCGATCCTCGAGAAGGCGGGGCCGCGCCTGGCGGAGAAGCTCTGGGAGGCCGACCTGCCCACCTGGGTCCCTCCCGGGAAGACGCTCGACACCCTGAAGACCGGGCCGGACGAGAGCTGGCGGGTGCGGTGGAACTACGACTTCGACACGCCGAAGGCAGCCGCCGAGCTGACCCGCCTCGCGCCGCCGCTCGAGGGCCTGATGGGCGTGCTCACCCACGTGCGGAAGAACTTCCCCGCCGGCGCGAACACGCGGGCTGATCAGCTCACCGGCGGCACCACCTTCGGCTACGACCCGGCCAGGCCCGGGAGCGGCCAGGTGACGCCCAACGAGATTCGCATGGCCACCTCGCTCAACGCGCGCACGGGCCAGGCGATGCCGATCGCCCTGATGACCTACTCGAAGGAGCCGTGGTTCGACCGCACCACCGGCGTGGGCTTCAACGACGAGTTCAAGGCGCTCACCCCCAACGTCATCCTCGCGAAGGGCCGGGTCGCCGAATACACGGACGCCGACCTGCACGGCGCGGCGGCGGGCCGACGGCCGGCGCTCTCCTCGCTGCTCTCGCGGCTGTCCGGAAACGAGCGCAAGGGCGTCTCGCCGCAGGCGGTGCGCTTCTGGATGCAGCGGATCAAGACGGACGCCGCGGAGACGCCCGTTCCGCCCGGGTAGGCCCGGCCGGTCGCGGTGGAGGCCTCAGGGGCGCTTCGCCTTCCCCGAGAACAGCGCGGAAGCGCGCGCCCACGTCACGTCCGACACCTTGCGCCCCAGCGCCAGCCCTTCGACGTTGTCCACCTGCAGGTGGTAGCCGCCCAGCACGCGCGAGAAGCCGGCCATCTCGGCGGTGGCGCTGAACGTGGGCAACCGCAGCACCACGTCGCAGGCCTTCTCGTCGGCGGCGGCCTTCTGGCCGTCCACGCTCTGCATCACCGCGTGGCTCGCCCCCAGCTCGGTCAACGTGCCCGCCCGCCGCGCGTCCTCGTCTTCGAACACGTCGCTGCCGGTGAAGTCGGCGAGCGTCTTCGAGGCCGCGCCGCTCACGGTGCTGTGGCCGCTCACGTAGCCGGGGAACGGCGGGGTGACGAAGGACGCGGGGGAATAGGGGGCCCACTTCTCGGCGGGCACGTCGCCCACGCCCTTGCCGGGCCCCAGCCAGCCGCGAACCTTCTTGCCTGCGTAGAGCACCCGCACCAGCGTCCACGGGCGGGGGCCGTCGTAGGCGCGCTTGGTGTCCCACGCGGCGATGAAGGCGTCGAAGCAGGCGGCCGCCACGGCGAAGTAGAGCTTCACGTCCTTCTCCACGCCGTGGCGATCGCGGCGCGAGACGGCCTGGGCGAAGCGCAGCCAGTGCCCCGACTGCCCGGTGGAGCGAGGCCCATCGCGCATGAACTCCACCATCGCCTTCTGCTCGGGGGTGAGCGAGCCGTTGAGGGCGATCACCTGGTCGAGCTCCTGCTTCGTCTGCGCGGTGTTCGCCTTCGGCGGGGGCGGCGGGCGGAGCTGATCAGCCCGGGTGAGCGCGAACGGCTTCACCCGGTACCAGTGCGGGGTGAGGAAGCCGGGGCGCACCACCAGGCCCGAGTCGAGGGTGAAGGGGATCGGCTGCCAATGATCCACGTCGAGCACCCGGTCGGGGCCGTTCACCGGGGCGTAGAAGGTGTAGTCGGCGTAGGGCTGGGCCGCGCCGCCGCGCTCGTCACCGAGCTGGTTCGCGCCGTCGTGGTGGTGCTCGGCGGCGATGCGCAGGCCCGCCGCGTTCCCCACCGCCTCGGGCGAGCCCTTCTTCGCGAGGGCGCCGGCGGTGAAGCCGCGGTCCTTGAACTGGCCCTCGAGCCAGTCCTGCTGCGCCGGGTAGAGGTCTTCCAGCACCACCCGCAGCGCGGCGAGCATCGCCTTGTGGCGGTTGTGGTCGGTGCGCTCGGCGGCGGGCCGCCTGTCCACCGGGCCGTGCGAGGGCAGCGCGACGGCGTCGTAGGCGGCCCAGGCGTCGTAGAGCGCGGCCGTGGCGAGGTAGAGCTCGCGCGAGTTGATGGTGGGCCGCGCGCCGATGCGCTCGATGTCGCGGGCGGTGGCCTCGAGAGAGAGCTCGAGCAGCTGGTAGGCGAAGGACGGCTTGAAGTCGGCGGGCGCGGGCCTGGTCTGGGCGGCCGTGAGCGTCGAAGCAGCGAGCGCGACCAGCAGCGTTCTCCGGATCATGGAGGCGAAGGCTACCTTCAATGGCCCTCGACTTCGCTCGGGCTGAACGGATTGGGCCAACTCAGTTCACGCCGAGCGGAGTCGAGGCGCCTCGGCACCGACGGTTTCCGTTCGACGCCGCGCCGGAAGGTGCGACGCTGCGCGCCCATGGGGAGCCTCTGGTCAGGTCTTTCACTGCGCGTGCAGGCGGCGATCGCCGTGGTGTTGCCGTGCGTCGCCGTCGCGCTGTTCGCGTCGATCTACTTTCCCAGCCGCTTGAACGAGCAGGCCGGCAAGGCGCTCGAGCGGCAGGCCGTCAGCGTCGGCCAGCTCGCCGCGAACAACGCCTCGCCCATCATGCGCCTCATCCGCGATGGGCTGGCCACGCCCAGCGAGCTCAACGGCATCTTCGAGGGCGTGCGCGCCGGCGGCAACGTCACGCAGCTCGGCTCGCTGGCGGTGATCAAGGAGCGGGTGATCAACGAGAACGGCAAGCGCTACGTCGAGGTGAAGTCGGGCGACGCCACCGTGCAGCTGCAGGGCGACCTGCCCCCCGGCCGCTACGAGATCCCCGACGAGGGCCAGTGCCAGATCGATCGCGGCGCCGTGCTCGACGTGCGCTGCAGCGCGAAAGACCAGGACTACGAGGCCACCATGGTGGTGCGCTTCTCGCTCGACCAGTTCGCCCGGCAGGAGAAGGAGAACCAGGTGGTGGGCCTGTGGGTGCTGCTCGCCGCGCTGGCCCTCGGGCTCACCCTGGCCCTGGTGTTCTCGGGCGCCATCGCGGGGCCGCTCGGCGTGGTGACGCGGGTCGCGCGCGAGGTGGCCGCCGGCGACGTGAGCGTGCAGCAGATCGACGTGGGCGGCGCGAACGAGGTGCAGTCGATGGCCTCGTCCGTCAACGACATGCTCACCTCGCTGCGTCAGCTCGTCACCGAGATGGTGGGGCTCACCCGCCGCCTCGGGGAAGCGGCGAAGGGGCTCAACGTCGCCTCGGGAGACCAGACGCACGTCACCAGCCAGCAGTCGGCCTACGCGCAGCAGATCGCCGCCACCTTCGAAGAGCTCTCCCGCACCGCCGAGAGCATCACCCGCTCGACCGAGGTGGTGGAACAGGCCGCCGTGCGCACCAACCAGGCCGTCGACGAGGCCCGCGCGGTGGTGGCCGAGATGGTGGGCGGCATGACCGAGATCCGCCACGAGGCGAAGGAGGTCGCCGACGCCATCACCCGCCTCAACGGCGACGTGCAGCAGGTCAGCCGCATCGCCCAGGTGATCAAACAGGTCGCCGATCGTTCTGACCTGCTCGCGCTCAACGCCGCGCTCGAGGGCACCAAGGCGGGCGAGGTGGGGCGCGGCTTCTCGGTGGTGGCCGCCGAGATGCGCAAGCTCGCCGAGAACGTGGCGCAGTCGGCGCGCGACATTGGCCGCATCGTCGAGAGCGTGCAGGCCTCGGGCGACGTGGCGGTGGTGCGCGCGAAGGAGAGCGTCGAGTCGTCGGATCGCGGCATGGCCGTGGCCGAGCGCGCGCAGACGTCGTTCCAACAGATCCTCGCGCTGTCCCGCGGCACCAAGGAAGCGGCCCAGCAGATCGCCGTCGCCACCCGGCAGCAGCGGCAGTCGTCCGAGCAGGCCGTGCAGGGCGCGCGCAACGTGGCCGACCTGGTGAAGCAGGGCGTCGACGCCACCGGCCGCACCACCCGAATCGCGCAGGACCTCCAGAGCTCGGTCGACGCGCTCACCGCGGTGACCAGCCGGTTCAAGGTCTCCGACCGGTCCTGACCCAGCCGTTCATCCCGAGCGGAGTCGAGGGATCACCCCGCCCAGGACACGGTGAACAGCGTCGCGCCTGCGGGGAGCTCGCGGAACTCCACCTTCGCGTCCTTCGCGCGCAGCAGCACCAGGGCCTCGAGCAGCACGCCGCGGGTGTAGGTCGGTATTCCGAACACCGGGCTGAACTCGAGCTCGATGGAGGTGGGGCCGAGTTCCCGCGCGGTGACCGAGGTGATGCTGTCGGCGGTGTGGAAGTTTTCCGCCATGCGCAGGAGCGCCCGCCGCGGGCCCACCAGCCGCAGCACGGAGAAGAGCGCCTTGCCCACCAGCCCGTCGATGTAGCCGCGCAACATCTCGCGGCCGACGTCTTCGAGGGCGTCGGCTTCCGGGCGCCCCGGGCTCAGCCGCCGCGCAGACGCCCTGAGCAGCGCCAGCCAGGTCTCGAGCTTCAGCTCAGCGGGGCGGCTGGCGTCGACGCCGAGCGCCTTGAGCTCGCGATCGAACTCGAGGCTGAGCAGCCCGCGGCGCAGCAGCACGCGCTCGACGAAGGCCTCGACGGTGTGACGGTAGATGACTCCCTCGGCCATTGCCCCCTCCCTCCCAGGCTCCAGACGCCAGGCGCTCAGCGGCCACGCGCGCGAGCCTACACGGTCCCGCCCGAGCAAACGGGTGACGACCGCCCAGATGAGTCGTCCGGTGTGCTCTTCTGCTAGATCGCCCCCATGGCCAACACGCTCGCCCTGTCCGATGCGCAGTTCAAAGCCGAGGTGCTCGACGCGCAGGTGCCCGTGCTCGTCGACTTCTGGGCCACCTGGTGCGCCCCCTGCATCGCCATGGAGCCGACGCTCGAAGAGCTCGCCACCACGCACCAGGGCAAGCTCAAGGTGGTGAAGGTGAACATCGAAGAGAACCAGGTCACCGCGCAGGCGTTCGGCGTGCGCTCGCTGCCGAATTTCCTGCTCTTCAAGGGCGGCAAGGTGGTCAGTCAGATCGCCGGGGCGGTCTCGAAGCAGAAGCTGGGCGAGGCGGTGCAGAAGGTCCTCTGAGAAACGCAACACCCTCAATTGATTGAGGCTGACAGGTGATATTCCAGCGGAGCGGTAATCCATGAGAGACTGTGCGGGGGAATGATGTCGCTGACCGTCGTGCCAGAGGCTGACGCGCCGCCTGTGCTCCAGGTCGGTGACTCGCTCGGGCCCTACGTCCTCGAACAGCTCCTCGGTGAAGGCACGATGGGCCGCGTCTACCAGGGCCGGCACCAGCGCCTCGGGCGCAAGGTCGCGCTCAAGGTGCTCCACCCGCACCTCATCCAGGACAAGACGCTGGTGGCGCGGTTTCTCCAGGAAGCGCGCCTGGTCAATCAGATCAACCACGCACACATCGTCGAGGTGCACGACTTCGTCGAGGAGCTCTTCCCCGAGCGCGTCTACGGGGTGATGGAGCTGCTGCAGGGGAAGACCCTGGCCGCCCAGCTCGCCGAGCGCGCGCTGACGCTCCTGGAGATCTGCAACGTCGGCAAGCAGATCGCCGACGCGCTCCACGCCGCGCACCGCGTCGACGTGGTGCACCGCGACCTCAAGCCCGACAACATCTTCCTCACCTCGCGCGAGGGGCGGGAAGACTCGGTGAAGGTGCTCGACTTCGGCGTGGCCAAGCTGCTGCAGACCGGCGGCGACCTGCGCGTGGCCGACACCCAGGCCGGCACCATGGTGGGCACGCCCCGCTACATGGCGCCCGAGCAGGCGGCCGGCCTCGAGGTCGACGCCCGCACCGACATCTACGCGCTGGGCACCATCCTCTACGAGATGCTCGCGGGAAAGCCGCCCTTCGAGTCGACGGTGTTCGGCCAGCTCGCCGCCGACATCATCACCCAGCCGCCGCCGCCCCTGCCCGCGCGCACGCAGGCGGGAGAGCCCATCCCGAAGCTGCTGCAGGACCTGGTCGCCACCTGCCTGGCCAAGAGCTCCGACGCCCGCCCGGTGTCGATGGCCGCCGTGTCCACCTGGCTCGAGCGGGCGATGCAGGCGCCACCGCCGAAGCCGCCCCCTCCGAAGGCGCTGCTCGCCGCGGGCGCGATGGCCATGGTGCTGGGCCTGGTCGTCACCTTCCTGCTGCTGCGGCCTGATCCGCCCCCCGCCGTGGTTCAGCCCGTCGTCCAACCGCCCGTGGTGGTCGCGCCCCCGCCCCCGGTGGTCGTGGTGCCCACCGACGTGTGGCTCTCCATCGTCACCACGCCGGCGGGCGCGAGCGTGAGCCGCCTGGACACCGGCGCGGCGCTCGGCGTCACCCCGCTGAAGGTGCAGCTGCCGAAGGCCGACCAGCCGCTGCGGCTGCGCTTCGAACTCGCTGGACATCAAACGCTGGAGCGGGAAGCCTCGCTCCAGTCTGATCAGACGCTCGAGCTCTCGCTCAAGCCAATCGTCATCAAACAGAAGCCGAGGCCAGTCACCGATGGTGTGCTCGATCCTTTCTAGAGGGCTCCTCCTCACGCTGGTCCTGTCGGGGCTGGCCCTCGCCGCGCCCGCGGCGGAGACCGCTGCGCGCGCGGCCGCCCTCGAGGCGAAGAAGGCGTTCGACCTGGGTGACTTCCCGAAGGCCATCGAGCAGTACGAGGCCGCCTACAAGCTGAAGGCCGCGCCGGGCCTGCTCTTCAACCTCGGCCAGAGCCACCGCCGCGCCGGCAACCTCGACAAGGCCATCTTCTATTTCCGCCGCTACCTCGAGACGAACCCCCCCGAGGCGCAGGCGAAGGCCACCGAAGAAGTGCTGGCCCAGGTCGAAGCCCAGCTCGCCGCGGTGAAGACCATGCAAAGTGACCAGGACAAGAGAGACGCCGAACGCCAGCAGCTCGAAGAGCAGCGCCGCCACGAGGCCGAAGAGCAGCAGCGCAAGCTCGAACTCGAGAAGACGCGCCTCGCGGTGGTCAACGCGCAAGAACGGCAGCTCTCCCTCGAGGCGGCCCTGAAGAAGGAAGCGCCTCCGCCGCCCCCGCCGCCCGTCTACCAGCGCTGGTGGTTCTGGACGGCCGTGGGCGCCGTGGTGATAGGTGGGGCCGTGACCGCGACGGCCATCGCCACCGCCCCCCAGCCGGTGCAGACCACCCTGCCGGACATCAACGCGCGATGAATCGATCGATGAAGCGGCTTTCCCTCTTCCTGTGCCTCGTGTTGCCTGCGCTCGCCTGCCGCGACGTGGCGCGCCTCAACGGCACCGCCCTGCTCGTCACCGTCGAGGCCGGGGCGATCTCCATCGATCAGCTCCGCTACACGGGTCTCGACGCGACCTCCGGGCTCTTCCTCGAGCCCACGCTGCGGCCCGAGACGGCAGGGCCTGGGCTGCCCAGCACCTCGAAGGTGCGGATCCTGATCGCCGACTCGCTCGATCAACAGAACGTCGAGGTCCGCGTCGAGGGGCTGCTCGCCGGCGCGGTGGTGGGGGCGGGGGCCGCGCACGTGGTGGTCGCGAAGGGCCTCGAGCGGGCGGTGACGGTCACCCTCGACGCGCCCACCTCGGGGTGCGACGGCTGCACCGGCTGCTGCTCGGGGGGCACCACCTGCGTCACCACACCCGGAGTGACGGCGTGCGGGGCCAACGGCTCGGCGTGCGTCATGTGCGCCAACGGCATCACCGACTCGTGTGGGGCCGATGGACGCTGCGCCTGTGGCGAGGGGCCCCCGTGCACCTCGGCGATCGGCGCCGACACCTGCGTCAACGGCCTGTGTCAGTGCGGCACCGGCCCTGCGTGCGAGCCCGGCGTGGAATGCCTGCGCGGGCTCTGCCAGTGCACCGCGGCCTCGTGCGCCGGCTGCTGCATGGGTGGCCGCTGCCTGATGGGCGACTCGTCCGCGTCGTGTGGCACCGGCGGGCGGGCCTGCATCAACTGTGAGGGCGGTCCCTGCAACGCCGGCACCTGCCCGACCGCTGCCTGCAACGCCTCGAACTGCGCCAGCGGGTGCTGCTCGGGCTCGCAGTGCCTGGCCGGCCGCGACGCGCTCGCCTGCGGCACGGGCGCGATGGGCTGCCTCTCGTGCGGCCTGGGTGGTTGCGACGCTGGCGTGTGCGTCGACTCCTGCGACCCGACGACCTGCCCCACGGGCTGCTGCCTCGCGGGCAGGTGCGTGGCCGGCACCGACCCCACGGCCTGCGGCAGCGGCGGCGTCGCCTGCAACATGTGCCCGACCGGCACCGCGTGCACCAACCAGGTCTGCGACGTCCCCTGCGGCCCGACCACCTGTGCAAACGGCTGCTGCCAGGGGGGCGTGTGCACCGGGGGCGCCAGCGTCACCGCATGCGGCCAGGGCGGCATCAGCTGTGAGTCCTGCGGCTCAGGCTCCTGCCGCATGAAGGCCTGCGTGAGCGCGTGCAACGCCGCCAGCTGTCCCGACGGCTGCTGCGATGCCACCGGGCAGTGCCAATCGGGGACCTCGGCGAGCAGCTGCGGCACCGGCGGCGCGGCCTGCACCGCCTGCCCCACGCTCAACTGCCAGAACGGCGGCTGCGTGGCGGCGACGTGCGACTCGAGCACCTGCGACGGCGGCTGCTGCGCCAACGGCTCGTGCATGGCCGGCGATACCTCGGGCAACTGCGGCACGGGGGGCACCACGTGTGTGCAGTGCGGCGCGGCGGCCTGCGTCGCGGGGGCGTGTGGCCCGGTGACCTGCGACGCCACCTCGTGCGCGGATGGCTGCTGCGAGCTCGGCGTCTGTCAGCCGCGCAGCGTCACCGCGTGCGGCCTCGCCGGCGGCGCCTGCACCGGGTGCGACCCGGTGAAGACAGACACCTGCCGGACCACGGGCAGCTGCGGCTGCGGCACGGGCAACCCCTGCGGCTACGGGCTGCACTGCGTCGCCAACACCTGTGTGTGCGACGGCACCAGCTGCGACGGGTGCTGCGCGGGCAACGGCACCTGCCAGGGGGGCTCGGCGAAGAACGCCTGCGGCGCGGACGGCGGCACGTGCGTGAACTGCGCCTCGATGGCGTGCAACCAGACCACCCGCGTCTGCCAGTAGAGCGCAGCCGGTCCAGCGACAGCTGGGCGAGCGCAGCTGGAGCGAGGCGGAAGATGCGCCGAGGCGGAGCGACCCAGCAACCCGGAGCGCAGCCGGTCCAGCGACAGCTGGGCGAGCGCAGCTGGAGCGAAGCGGAAGATGCGCCGAGGCGGAGCGACCCAGCAACCCGGAGCGCAGCCGGTCCAGCGACAGCTGGGCGAGCGCAGCTGGAGCGAAGCGGAAGATGCGCCGAGGCGGAGCGACCCAGCA
>JAUXRX010000005.1 GCA_030681645.1 Archangium sp. | reverse complement strand
AAGTGCCGCTCGCGTAGCTCGACGCTGGGAATCGCGGGCAACCCCAGCACCGTCACCGCGGCGTCAGCCGCCTCGTATGCCCGGCCGACACGCGCCCAAGCCCGTCAACAGGCCTGCCGCCTCAAAGTGATCGTGCACCCGACGCGGCGAGGACGTTGTGCAGCGGCTCGGTCACCGTTCCTTACTGTATCGTCCCCGCGTGGAGCGCGGCTACGAGCTGATCAGGAAGATCGCCGGGGGAGGCATGGGCGAGGTCTTCGTCGCGCGCCGCACCGGCGCCGGCGACTTCGAGAAGCGCGTCGCCCTCAAGCTGCTGCTGCCTCACCTGGCCAGCGTCCCGCGGCTCGTGCAGGACTTTCACGCAGAGGCGCGCCTCGCGGCCCGCATGCACCACCCCAACATCGTCGAGATCTTCGACGTCGGTGAGGCTGACGGCCGGCCCTTCATCGCCATGCAGTTGGTCGATGGCGTCACTCTGAGCCGGCTCATGCGCGAGGTGCTCAAGCGCGGCGATCGGCTGCCGCTGCCCATCGCCCGGTTGATCGGCACCGGACTGTGTGAAGCGCTGAGCTACGCGCACGCGCTCACCGATGGGCAGGGCAGTCCTCTGCTGGTGGTGCACCGCGACGTGACTCCCGGCAACGTGCTCGTGTCGCGCAATGGAGCCGTGCTGCTCACCGACTTCGGCATCGCCCGCGTGCGTGATGGGTCGCTCACGGATCCCGGCGTGCTGCGCGGGAAGGCGGCGTACCTCGCGCCCGAGCAGGTGCTTCATGACGCGCGCATCGACGCTCGCGCCGACATCTACTCGGCCGGGCTCACGCTCTATGAGGCGCTCACGGGCACTCATCCGTACAAACGCGAGTCGATGAACGAGGCCCTCAAGGCCGTCATCGAGGGGAAGATCCCTCGCATCGAGACCGTGCGTGACGACATCACGCCCGGCATGGCTGAGGCGGTGCACCATGCGCTCGCTCGTCGGCCGGAGGAGCGGTTCGCGATCGCGAAGGAGCTTCGCGAGGGCCTGGCTGATGGTCCGGTGGCCACGGCCCCGGAGCTGGCTGAGTTCGTCCTGAGATACTGCGCGGACTCGTTGACGCAGCCGCTCGCTCCGGAGGAGCCATCGGGGCCGGGCACTCGCTCGGTGGTGATGGTGACTCCGACGCTGTTGCAGTTGCCGGCGGAGGTTGCTCCGGTGGCTCGGCGTCGACGCGCGCCAGCCGTGGCGGTCGCTTTGATCGCGGTGAGTTTGATCCCAGCTGGCTTGTGGTGGAGGGCTCGCGCTCCGGAGCCCGTTGCTCCGGTCCTTGTCGCTCCGATTCCGATTCCGATTCGGACTTCGACTCCGACTCCGAGTGTTGGCCCTCTTCCCGACCCTCTCCCCGACCCTCTCCCCGACCCTCCTTCCCCCTCGAGGCGCGAGTTCGCCTTCCCCCCCGGGGAGAGGGAGACACGGATGCGATCGGCCAAGCGGATGCGCGTGGGCTACCTCACGGCCGATGCTTCTCCGTGGGCCGAGGTGCTGCTCGCAGGCCGCGTGATCGATCGCACCCCGTTCGTTCGCTACCCCCTGCCGGTCGGCAAGCACACGCTCTTGTTCCGCGGCCCCGGCGGCGCGACGCGCGAGCGATCAGTGTCCGTGTCGGAAGGGAAGATCACAGCCGTGCGTGTCGACTTCGAGCAGTGAGGTGTGAACTGCAGTGAACACCTCCCGCTCCACCTGGCACTTCGTCAGTCCACTTTGGCCCCCAAATCCGACGTACTTCCGGGTCTTTAGAGTCGGTTCCCGGGTTGCATCGCTGCGGGGAAATGCGAAACGCGGCCCCCTTCCTCCTGCTGGTCTTCCTGGCAGCCTGCGAGGGCAACATCGTCGGCGAGCGGGGCGCCCTGCCTGCGGTCCCGCCGCTGACCACCGAGCCCATCGTTCCCGTCGAGGAGCTGCCGGCCTTCGTGCCCGCGCCGCTTCGCCCGCGGCTCCTGCTCGCGCGCCAGTACCAGAACGCCATCGCCGATCTCCTCGGGCCCGCCGCCGCCGCTGCCGTGACGCCCCCGCGCGATGTGCCCGTCAACGGACTCTCGGCCATCGGCTCGGCGCAGCTCTCGATCTCCTCCTCGGCCGTCGACGCCTATGAAGCCAACGCGTACCTCGCCGCCGCAGCCGCGCTCACCGAGCGTCGCTCGGCGTTGATCACCTGCGCGCCTGCCACGCCCACCGACGCCGCCTGCATGCGCCAGCTCGCCCAGCGCTTCGTGCCCCGCGCCTTCCGCCGCCCCGCCACCGAAGCCGAGCTCACCCGCTGGACCCAGGTCGGGATCACCGCCGCCACCGCGTACGCCGCCTTCGATCGCGGAGTCGAGTTCATGCTCGCCGGCCTGCTGCAGTCGCCCGCGTTCCTCTATCTCGACGAGGTCGGGGTGCCCGATGCCGCCGACGCCAGCCGCCGCCGCCTCACCCCGTGGGAGCTCGCCAGCCGCCTCTCGTTCTTCCTCACCCACGCCCCGCCTGACGACGAGCTCCTCGCGGCCGCGGCCAACGGTGGGCTGAACGACGAAGCCGGCATGCGCACGCAGGCGAAGCGGTTGCTGCACAGACCCCAGGCGCGCGAGGCGATGACCGAGCTCTTCGGTGAGATCCTCGACCTGTCCCAGCTCGGTCACCTCGCCAAGGACGCCCAGACCTTCCCCGGGTTCCAGGTCTCGCTCGGCGCCTCGATGCGCGAAGAGACGCAGCGCACGCTGCTCGATCTCGCCTTCGATCAGCCCACCGACTTCCGGGAGATCTTCACGCGCCGCACCACCTTCGTCGACGCCCCGCTCGCCCAGCACTACGGCCTCGCGGCCGTCACCGGCTGGACCGCCGTGCAGCTCCCCGCAGATCGCGCGGGGATCTTCACCCAGGCCAGCTTCCTCGCGCTTCAGTCGCACCCTTCGGCGAACTCGCCCACCTATCGCGGCCGGTTCATCCGCGAGCGCCTGCTGTGCCAGACCATCCCCGCGCCACCGCCCGAGGCGAGCACCACGCTGCCCGAGCCTCCGACGGGCACCCGGCCCACGCTGCGCCAGCGCGTCGCGCAGCACATGCAGAGCCCGTCGTGCAGCGGCTGCCACCAGATGATGGACCCCATCGGCTTCGCCTTCGAGGGGTTCGACGCGATCGGCCGGCGCCAGGCACTCGACAACGGGTCGCCCGTCGACGCCTCGGGTGCTCTCGACGATCGGGGCAGCTACACCGACGCGCCCGGGCTGATGAGGGTGCTCCACGACGATCCGCGGGTGATGTCGTGCCTGACGCGCGTGGTGTTCCGCCAGGGCGTGGGTCACGTCGATCTCCGCACCGAGGCGCGCCCGCTGCGCGCCGCCGAAGAGGCCTTCATCGCGTCGGGCTACCGCTATCAGTCCCTGCTCGAGGAGCTGGTGGCCTCCGAGGCCTTCCGCACCGGCACCCTGGAGACCCCATGACCCTGCGTCTCTCTCGCCGCTTCCTGCTGCGCGGGGCGGGTGCTGCGCTGGCCCTGCCGACGCTGGCAGCCATGCTCGACGGTTCGGGCCTCGCGTTCGCCGACGGCACGCCTCCGCCTCGCCGCTTCATCACCTGGTTCTTCGGCAACGGCGTCATCCGCAGCAAGTGGAAGCCGGTGCAGGTCGGCACCACGTACACGCCGAGCGAGCAGCTGGTGCCGCTGTCCGCGGTGCGCGACTACGTGTCGGTGATCAGCGGCTTCAACGTGAAGACGCCCAACCTCCGCGGCCACCACAACGGCGCGGCGGCGCTGCTCTCGGGCGCTCCGATGATCCCGCTCGACCCCGGGGGCGCCGGGTACAACTCCAAGTTCGGCCTCAAGTCGATCGACCAGGTGGCCGCCGACGCCATCGCCGGGACGACGACCTTCAAGTCGCTCCAGCTCGCCGTGTCCAAGCGCTACACCACCGGTGAAGGCCCCACGCTCGCGAACATGTCGCACCGCGGGCCTGATCAGCCGATGCCGCAGGAGACCAACCCCGCGCGCCTGTTCAACACGCTCTTCGCGGGCTTCACGCCCCGCGATCCCCGCGATCCCCGCGACGCGATGCGCGCCAACGTGCTCGACGCCGTGCGCGAAGACGCGGCCACCCTCGAGGCCAGGCTCGGCGCCGCCGACAAGCAGCGCCTCGACGCGCACCTCACCAGCATCTCGGAGCTCCGCACCCGGGTGCTCGCGCTCCCGCCCGTGTTCACCTCGTCGTGCGTGAAGCCGGCGACGCCCACCCAGACCAACACCGACGTCGGCGGCGTCGAGCCCATCGAGGCCGTGTCCACGGTGATGAGCGACCTGCTCGCGATGGCCTTCGCCTGCGACCTCACCCGCGTCGCCTCGTTTCAGTTCTCCGGCTCGGTCGGCGGGCACTGCTTCAAGTTCCTCACGCCCGGCGCGGCGCGCGACAGCGAGCACTCCATCACCCACGACGCCGCTCAGCAGGACAAGGTGAACGCGGCCGTCATCTTCACCATGCGCAACTTCGCCCGCACCCTCTCGGCGCTGAAGGACACCGTGGAAGGGCCGGGCAACCTGCTCGACAACACCGTGGTGCTCTGCACCAGCGACGTCGCCGAAGGGCTCGACCACTCCATCAACGACTACCCGGTGTTGCTGGCGGGGAAGGGCGGCGGCGCGCTGCGCTCGGGCTACCACTTCCGTTCAGCCACCGGCCGGAACACCACCGACATCCTGCTCACCTGCCTCAAGGCGCTCGGCACGGGGGCGACGTCGGCGGGCTCCAGCTCGGGCGCGAGCACCACGCCGATCACCGAGCTGCTGGTGTGAACGGTTGGCCCCTCGACTCCGCGCGGGGTGAACGGTAGTCACCGCGGCGTGGACGAGCCGAGAACCGACACCATCGATCCCAGCCTGCTCTCGGCTGCGCCGCTGCCGGTGCGGCTGGTGGTGCTCGCCGGGCCTGACGCGGGCCTCCAGCTCGAGGTGCGCGAAGGCACGGTGCTGGTCGGCACGCACGCCGACTGCCAGCTCAAGCTCACCGACGCCGGCGTCTCGCGCAGGCACCTGAGCCTCGAGCTCACCACCACCCGGGTGAAGGTGAACGATCTCGGCTCGAAGAACGGCACCCGCTACCTCGGCGCGAAGTTCACCCGCCTCGAGATCCCCCTGGGGGCGAGCGTCGACCTCGGCAGCACCACGCTGGCGGTGCTCCCCCTGCTCCGCCCGGGCGCGCTCAGCGACAAGCAGGTGCTGGGCGGGCTGCTGGGCCGCTCACCCTCGATGCGCCGCCTCTTCGCGCAGCTCGAGCAGGTCGCGCCCACCGACACCTCGTGCCTCATTCACGGAGAGACCGGCACCGGCAAGGAGCTCGTCGCCCGCACCCTCCACGAGCTCTCGCTGCGCGCCAGCGGTCCGTTGATCACCCTCGACTGCGGAAGCATCACCTCGTCGCTCGTCTCGTCGGTGCTCTTCGGGCACGTGCGCGGCGCCTTCACCGGCGCGGTCAAGGACAGCCTCGGGCTCATCGAGGCCGCCAGCGGAGGCACGCTCTTCCTCGACGAGGTCGCCTCGCTGCCCGCCGACGTGCAGCCCGTGCTCTTGCGCGTGCTCGAGTCGCGCACCTTCCAGCGCGTGGGCGAAGGCAAGGTGCGCACCGCCGACTTTCGCCTGGTGGCCGCCACCACGAAGGACCTGCAGCGCGAGGCGAAGGAAGGCCGCTTTCGCAGCGATCTCTACTTCCGCCTCGCCTCCATCACGCTCGAGCTGCCGGCGCTGCGCGAGCGCCTGGACGACGTGCCGCTGCTCGCGCAGCACTTCGCCACGCAGGCCGGCGCGAAGGCCCCGCTGGCTCCCGCCGCGATGTCGGGCCTGAGCGCCTGGCGCTGGCCGGGCAACGTGCGCGAGCTCAAGAACGCGATCGACCGCGCCATCACCTTCGGCGAAGCACCGCTGCCTGATCTCCCGGCGCCCGCCGCGCCGAAGGAAGACTTCCACCAGGCCCGCGACAAGGCGCTGGCCGCCTTCGAGCGCAGCTACCTCGAGGCCCTGCTCGAGAAGCACCAGGGCTCGGCGTCGGCCGTCTCGCGCGAGGCCGGCATCGCGCGCAGCTACCTCTACAAGCTGCTCGAGACCCACGGCCTCTCGCCCGACGACTTCCGCTGACCCGTCAGAACTGGCTGCGCACCGAGAGGAAGCCCCAGGTCGACGGCGCCGTGCCGCGAGCGCTCGCCTCGAGCCCGGGGAGGAACACGGCCACCGCCCCCGCCAACGCCACGTTGTCGAAGACCGGCACGGTGATGGAGAGATCCAGCTCGGTGCCCATGTTGCCGCTGGCCCGGGTGGCGTCAGCCGGGAGGAACACGCTGCCGTTCGACGCGTACCAGGCGCCCGTGGGATCCCACGCGCGGTAGTGGCGCACGTCGAGCCACACGTGCGCGCCCCAGGGGCGGAAGCCGAGCGTGCCCCGCGCCGCCACCACGTTCTGCCAACCGACGTAGTCCATGAAGCCGAGCTGCGCGTGGCCGGTGGGGAAGAGCTGGTGGAAGGTGTGGTCCACCCCGTCGGCCGGGGTCCCGTCGCCGGACGCGCCGAGGAACTCGCCCAGCACGTAGGGCGCGCCCCAGACGGGCGCCGTGTACGTGGCCCGCACCGCGAACGAGCCCGCCAGCACCGCGTCGTCGGTCTGCCCCTGCACGCACGCCGGGCTGCAGGACTTGCCCGTCTGGAACGCCGCCTCGCCCAGGAGCGCGAGCGGCCCCAGCGCGCCGAAGCCCCTCGCGCCCAGGGTGAGCCGGTTGTTGTCGTGGCGAGCGCCGAGCGCGGCCGACGAAGGATCTTCCAGCAGCCCCAGGCCGTAGACGTCGAAGCCCGCCTTGCCCAGGCGCGCGCGCGCGTAGAGCCCGGTGAAGTAGCTGCCCGAGTTGTGGAAGCGCGCCCCGCTCGCGTCGGTCAGCCACGCCGGCGGCGCGAGGAGCATGCCGAAGGCGTCGAGGGTGACCGAGGGCGAGGCCGTCACGCGGACGAAGACTCCATCGAAGGCCCGCGCGGTCTGCGCCCAGTCGAGGTTGCCGATGAGGCGCTCCTCTCCGTACGAGAGCTCCTGCCGCCCCACCCGCACGTCGAGGAAGGACGTCACCTTCACGTCGACGAAGCCCTGGTGCAGCCCGGTGAAGGGCATCACCACCAGCGTGTTGGTCTCCGAGCCCCAGCCGCGCACGTCCTGGAGCTCGAGCAGCACGCCCACCCGCTCCTTCGCCGAGGCGCGCACCGTCAGCCGGGCGCGGTGGTCGACCCCGAGGGTGTGGTCTTGCGCTGCGAAGTCGAAGTCGCGGCCGTCTCGCACCTCGGCGCGCGCGAAGTACTGGCCCCCGATGGCCAGCGAGTAGTCGGCCCAGCGCCAACGCAGCGGGCCTTCGCCCACCGGCGTCGCCGCGCTGCGGAACTGCTCGCCCGAGCTCCTTCGTGCCGGGCCCCAGGGGCCTCGCACCACGTCGAAGCCCAGCGTCGCCGGCACCCCCGCGTCGACGATCGCCGGCGGTGGCGCGAGGCCTCCGTCGACGGGCTCTTCAGCGCGGACCCTCACGGCCGCGAACATCATCAGCGCCACCAGCGTTCGGCTCATGGGCTGCGTGCCTTGCAGCAACGCGGCCCGCGGCCGGTGGTGACGGCTCAGAGGGCGCTGGCGGGTTGGCCTGGTTGATTGGAATCAATTCGGTTCTTTTCTGAAACAGCGGGGAACAGAAATGCGGGCCCGGCGAGGTGCGTTTCCCTCTGAGGTCGCGCTGGCCCCGGGCTTGCTGCGGTCCGCGGCGTGTTTCGGGAATCCGCACTCGAAGAGCTCGCCTGGCGATGGCGACGCGCGCGCCGCGCTGCGGTGCAGGGGGTGATCGGCCAGGTCGCTGAGGAGGCCGAGGAGGAGGTGCTCTTCGGTTGCGCGGCCGAGGTTGACGCTGCGGGCCTTCACCGCGCGCTGTTCGAGAATGGGGTCCGGCTGGGGGAAGGGTTCCGCCGCTTCCAGCAGCGCGCGGTGACCATGGCTGAGCTGCCCGCGGTCTTGAGCGCGCTCGGGTGTCCTTGTCTGAAGGGTCAATGGCAGACCGCCGGCCCGGGGGCGTGGCGGCTGGTGCGTACGCCGTGTTCGGCCTCTCCCCCTCGGGGAGAGGGAGACGCTGTGACGGCTTGTGACTCGTGGCGCGAGGCCATCGACGGGCTCGTGCTCGGTCTCACCGGCGGCGCGCGGCACACCCGCACTGCCAGCGCTGGCCATGGACAGAAGACCTGTGTCGACCTCGTCTACGAAGACACCGAGAGTCCCCTTCGCTACGGCGACCTCGACGCCGAGCTGATCCCCTCGCTCGAGTCGGTGCAGAAGTTCGTGCGCAACTTCCGCGGCGCCGACGTGCGCTTCCTCGGCGTGTCCGAGGGCGTGCTGCTCTACCAGCTCGACACCACCGGCTGTGACGAGCACCGCGCCCCCGCGCGCGAGCTCATCGAGAAGCTGCTCGAGCAGAAGCTGCCTCACCTCCAGGTGCGCGAGCTGTCGCCGCGCGCCGTCCTCGCTGAAGGAGCCGCCCATGAGTGACGATCGGATCAAGAGAAGGACCCTGCTGCGTGGCCTGTTCGGCGTGGGCGTGGCCAGCGCAGGCGCAGCCGCCGCGGCGCCGCTCAAGTACTTCAAGCCCCTGCAGATCGACAACCCGCTCGCCGCCTACCCCAACCGCGAGTGGGAAAAGGCCTACCGCAACATCTTCAACTACGACTCGTCGTTCGTCTTCCTCTGCGCCCCCAACGACACCCACAACTGCCTGCTGCGCGCGTACGTGAAGAACGGCGTGGTGACGCGCATCGGCCCCACCTTCGGCTACGGCAAGGCCGAGGACCTGATGGGCCACCGCGCCTCGGGCCGGTGGGACCCGCGCATCTGCCAGAAGGGCCTCGCGCTGGTGCGCCGCATCTACGGCGATCGCCGGGTGAAGGCCCCCATGGTGCGCAAGGGCTTCAAGGACTGGGTCGACCTCGGCATGCCGCGCGACCCGAAGTCCGGCGCGGTCGATCAGAAATATCTCCAGCGCGGCAAGGACGCCTGGGTGCGCGTCACGTGGGACGAGGCGAACACGTACTCGGCGAAGGCGCTCGAGAACATCATGCGCACCTACTCGGGCGCCGAGGGCCAGAAGAAGCTCTCAGCGCAGGGCTACGACCCGGCGATGGTCGAGGCCACCCACGGCGCGGGCACGCAGACGGTGAAGGTGCGCGGCGGCATGGCCTTCCTCGGGGCCACCCGCATCTTCGGGCTCTACCGCTTCGCCAACCTGATGGCGGTGGCTGACACCCTCATTCGCGGGGTCAAGCCCGACGAGGCGCACGGCGCCCGCGGCTGGGACAGCTACTCGTGGCACACCGACCTGCCGCCCGGCCACCCCATGGTCACCGGCGCGCAGACCAACGACTTCGACCTCTTCGCCACCGAGCACGCGAAGCTGATCCTCGTCTGGGGCATGAACTGGATCACCACCAAGATGCCCGACAGCCACTGGCTCACCGAGGCCCGGCTCAAGGGCGCGAAGGTGACCGCCATCACGGTGGAGTATTCCGCCACCGCGTCGAAGGCCGACGACGTCATCGTGCTGCGCCCCGGCACCGACCCGGCCTTCGCGCTCGGGCTCGCGCAGCAGATCATCTCGAAGAAGAAGTACGACGCGAAGTGGGTGTCGGCGAACACCGACCTGCCCTTCCTGGTGCGCATGGACACGCTCCAGCCCCTGCGGCCCGAGCAGGTCATCGCCGGCTACGTGGCGCCCGCGCTCAAGAGCGTCCAGTTGCTCAAGAAGGGCGAGAAGGCCCTGCCCGTCACCGAGCAGCGCGGGCAGACGGCGCCCGATTCGATGGCCGCGCAGTTCGTGCCCCACGTGGTGTTCGACAAGAAGACCAGGAAGCTCACCGCCGTCACCCGCGACCAGTGGGGCCCGAACTTCAAGTTCGACCCCGAGCTCTCGGTGAAGCAGACCGTGAAGCTCGTCGACGGGGGCGAGGTCGAGGTGCGCAGCGGCTTCGAGCTGCTGCGCGAGTACCTCGACAACAACCTCACGCCCGCGCAGTGCGAGGCCATCACCGGCGCGCCCGCGAAGGCCATCTCGCGCCTCGCAGAGGACATCGCGAAGAACCCCGAGAAGACGCTCTTCGCCACGGGCATGGGGCCCAACCAGTTCTACAACTCCGACCTGAAGGACCGGGCCATCTTCCTGGTGGCCGCGCTCACCCGGAACGTGGGCTTCGCGGGTGGCAACGTGGGCAGCTACGCGGGCAACTACCGCTCGGCCATCCTCGGGGGCATCCCCCAGTTCGCCGTGGAAGACCCCTTCAACCTGCAGCTCGACCCCGGCCTGAAGCCGACGGTGAAGAAGTACCTGCACTACGAGTCGCTCCACTACTTCAACTACGGCGATCGCCCGCTGCGCGCGGGGAAGACGATGGTCACCGGTGAAGGCCACATGCCCACGCCCACCAAGGCGATGTGGCTCAACAACAGCAACTCCGTCATCGGCAACGTGAAGTGGCACTTCGACGTGGTGCACAACACCCTGCCGAAGATCGAGTTCATCGCTTACGCCGACTGGTGGTGGACGGGCAGCTGCGAGTACGCCGACGTCGTCTTCGCCTGCGACAGCTGGGCCGAGTTCAAGCACCCCGACATGACGGGCAGCTGCACCAACCCGTTCCTGCAGCTCTACCCGGTGACGCCGCTCAAGCGCGTCTTCGACACCAGGAGCGACCTGGAGATCATCGCCGGGGTGAGCAAGGCGCTCGGCGCGCTCCTCAAGGACCAGCGCTTCACCGACGCCTGGAAGTTCGTCGGCGAAGACAAGGTCGAGGTCTACCTCCAGCGCATCCTCGACGGAGGCTCGGCCACGAAGGGCTACCTGCTGGGCGAGCTGATGCGCCGCGCGGCCGAGGGCATCCCCGCCCTGATGAACAACCGCACCTACCCGCGCATCTCCAGCTACGAGCAGGCGAAGGGCGAGCAGCCCTGGCACACCAAGACCGGCCGCCTCGAGTTCTACCGGCCCGAGAAGGAGTTCATCGAGAACGGCGAGAACCTGGTGGTGCATCGCGAGCCCATCGACTCCACCTTCCACGAGCCGAACGCCATCCTCGGCGCGCCGCACAAGGGCCTGCGCCCGAAGCAGCCCTCGGAGTACGGGCTCGACCCGAACGACCTCTCCACCGAAGCGCGCCAGGTGCGGCACGTGATGCTCGGCGGCGCGGCGTTGATGAAGACGCAGCACCCGCTCATGGCGAAGGGCTTCACGCACATCTACCACACGCCCAAGTACCGCCACGGCGCGCACACCACGCCCGTCGACACCGACTTCACCGGCGTGCTCTTCGGGCCGTTCGGTGACGTGTACCGCCACGACAAGCGCATGCCCTCGAACACCGAGGGCTACGTCGACCTGAACCCGATGGACGCGCAGGCGATGAACGTGGCCGACGGCGACTACATCTGGATCGACGCGGACCCGTCAGACCGGCCCTTCCGCAACCTGAAGGCCGGCACCGAGGCGGCGAAGATTTCCCGGCTGCTGCTGCGCGTGCGCTTCTACCCGGGCACCCCGCGCGGCGTGGCGCGCACCTGGCACAACATGTACGGCGCCACCTACGGGAGCGTGAAGGGCCACGAGACGCGGCCCGACGGCCTGGCCCGCAACCCCCAGACGCAATACCAGGCGATGTACCGCTACGGCAGCCACCAGAGCGCGACGCGCGCCTGGCTCAAGCCCACGCTGATGACCGAGACGCTGCTGCACAAGGGCATGTTCGGCCAGGGCATGGCGGTCGGCTTCGAGCCCGACATCCATTGCCCGGTGGGCGCGCCGCGCGAGGCCTTCGTGAAGCTCACCGCCGCCGAGCTCGGTGGGCTGGGAGGCAAGGGGCGGTGGCGTCCTTTCGAGCTGGGCTTGAGGCCCACGGTCGAGAGCGACGCAATGAAGCAGTACCTCGCTGGGGCCTTCGTCGTCAGGAGCGGCCGATGAGCGTCAAGAACTGGCAGCTGAAGCGAGACATGGCGTACCCGTACGACGAGCACCGCCCGAAGAAGCAGTGGGCGATCGTCTTCGACCTCAACAAGTGCATCGCCTGTCAGACCTGCACGCTCGCCTGCAAGACCACGTGGACCTCGGCGCGCGGCCAGGAATACATGTTCTGGAACAACGTGGAGACCAAGCCCTACGGCGGCTATCCGCTGGCGTGGGACCTGCGCGTGCTCGAGCGCCTGGGCAAGCAGGACTGGGCCCGCAACGGCGCGTACCAGGGCAAGACCATCTTCGAGGGCGCACCCGCCCACGAGCGCGCGCTGCACTACGCGCCCACCGACGAAGACTGGATGTACCCGAACGTCGGCGAAGACGACTGCGCGGGCGGCTCGATGGGCGCGGGTGGGCTCGCGTTCGAGTCGCTGCCGCACGACAAGTGGTTCTTCTACCTGCCGCGCACCTGCGCGCACTGCACGTACCCGGCGTGCCTGGCGTCGTGCCCGCGCAAGGCCATCTACAAGCGCGAGTCCGACGGCATCGTGTTGATCGACCAGTCGCGGTGCAAGGGCTACGGCGAGTGCGTGCGGGCCTGCCCGTACAAGAAGTCGATGTACAACCCGTCCACGCGCGTCTCTGAGAAGTGCGTCGGCTGCTACCCCGCGGTCGAGCAGGGGATTCAGCCCCAGTGCGTCGTCAACTGCATCGGGAAGATCCGCATCATGGGGTTCATCAGCCCGCCGTGGGCGGCGCGCGATGACAACCCGGTCGACTACCTCGTGCACAAGAAGGGGTTGGCCCTGCCGTACTACCCGCAGCTCGGGCTCGAGCCGAACCTCTATTACATCCCCCCGATGCACGCGGACCGCGCGTACCTCACGCAGATGTTCGGTCCGCAGGTCGATGGCGCCATCGAGCGGTACCGCAACCTCGCGAAGGACCCCGTCGCGCAGGGCCTGATGGTGCTGATGGGCAGCACCGACAAGATCATCCACCGCTTCACCGTCGAGAAGGGCATGGCCATCGGCTTCAACGAGGCCAGCGCCGAGCTGGCGCGCGTGCCCGTCACCGAGCCGCTCGTCGAGCGCCCGGCCTACGACGAGAACGTCGGCTCCACCCGGACCAACACGCCATGAGAACTCTCCTGATCAGCCTGGTGTTGTCGGGCGCCGCCCTCGCGCAGGCGCCCATCACGGTGGCGGTGGTGAAGGGCGACGTGTCGGCGCCTGATCCGTCGTCGGCGGTGTGGACGGGGGTCGCGCCTTCCACCATCTCGCTCATGGGTCAGCCGATGATCACCCCGAGGCCCGAGAAGACCATCACCGCCGAGCTCAAGGTGCAGGCGGTGCACGACGGCAAGAACCTCGCCTTCCGGCTCTCGTGGAAGGACGACGGCGTCAACGAGGCGGGGCCGCTGGGCACGTACTCCGACGCCGCGGCGATTCAGTTTCCGGTGAAGGTGAGCGAGTTCCCCCCGCCGGTGATGATGGGCGCGAAGGACACGCCGGTGCACATCTTCCACTGGCGCGCGCAGTACCAGCGCGACGCCGAGCGCGGGAAGCCGACGATGAAGGACCTGTACCCGAACCTGAACGTCGACATGTACCCGTTGGAGTTCGCCGACATGGGCACGCTCTCGAAGAAGAGCGACGCCGAGCGCGAGCAGTACTCACCGGGCCGGGTGTCGGGCAACCCGCAGGCGTACGCGAAGTCGGGCGTGGACGAGATCATCGCCGAGGGCTTCTCCACCTCGTCGGTGCAGGCGGGCCACGGCGGCAGGGGCAAGGCGAGCTGGAAGGACGGCGAGTGGACGCTCGTCATCACCCGGCCCCTCGTCTCCGAGGGTGGCTCGGTGCTCACGCCGGGTGGCAACGGCTTCGTGGCCTTCGCGGTGTGGCAGGGCGGGGCGGGCGAGGTCGGCTCGCGCAAGTGCGTGACCATGATGTGGACTCCGCTGGCGCTGGGGAAATGACGATGCGCGCAACCGACACGGTGGACTGCCTGGAGCGCCGCGCCATCGCCTTCTGCCTGGCGGGGCGGCTCGCCGCCTGGCCCGACGCGAAGCTCGCCGCCGACGCGCAGGCGCTGGCAGACGGCCTGCTCGACGGTGACGCGCTCGAGCTGCGCCTCGCCGAGCTGGCGCGCACGTCGAATCGCGAGGCGATGGAGTCTTCGTACATCGAGCTGTTCGAGAACGGCCCGCGGCGCTCGCCCATTCACGAGACCGAGTACGGCCGCATGCGCGGGCTGGCCAAGGGCAACGACCTCGCCGACGTCGAGGGCTTCTACCTGGCGTTCGGGCTCACCCGGCACGACTGCGGCGAGGCGATGGCTGATCACCTCGGCGTCGAGCTCGAGTTCTACGGCACGCTGCTGGCGAAGCTCGCCGCGGCGCACGAGCGCACGGACGACGAGGGCGTGCACGTGATGGAAGGCGCGCGGCACAAGTTCCTCGAGGAACACCTGGGCCGCTTCGCCTCGGCGGTGGCGCTGCAGCCGGCCGTCGCCGAGCACCCGCACTACGGGCCGCTGCTCGCGGTGGCCGCGGGACTGGTGGAGACCGAGTGTTCGCGGCTCGGGCTCCAGCCCCAGCCGCTCGACTATTTCGCAGGCACCACGCCCGAGCCCGACGCGGTCTGCGGCGCCACGGTGCCGCTGCCCGGGAAGTGAGTGCCCCGCTCGCAGGGTCGACCGAAATACCCGTTCGTCCCGAGCGGAGTCGAGGGATGGGCGCCCGGGCTCGCATCAGCGCGCCCCTCGACTCCGCTCGGGGTGAACGGTGATGAACCCTCTCGGGATGAACGGGACCCCGTGAACTTCACGCTGCGGGTGAACGTGGGCGAGCACTGCCAGTACGACTGCGGCTACTGCCGCCCCGGGCTGGTGCGTGCGCCGACGGGAGCGAGCCAACGGGTGCAGCCAGCGGAGTACGCGCGCCTGGCGCTGTTGTTCGCCCCGCTCGGAGTGACGAAGGTGCGCTTCACTGGCGGTGAGCCGCTGCTGCGACCTGACTTCCGCGAGGTGGTGGCCGCGTTCCACCAGGCGCTGCCCGACGCGACGCTCGCGCTCACCACCAATGGCCAGCGGCTCGACGCGCTGCTCGACGACCTGCCGCCGGGCCTGGGCGCGGTGACGGTGCACGTCGATTCGCTGCAGGCCGACCGCTATCGCCGCCTGATGGGCGAGGGAGACGTCAGCGCGGTGCTGGCGAGCGTGCAGCGCGCGAAGGCGCTGGGGCTGGCGACGAAGCTGAACGTGGTGGTGCAGCGCGGGCTCAACGACGACGAGCTCCCCGACTTCCTCGCGTGGAGCCGCCGCACCGGCCTCGAGGTGCGCTTCATCGAGTTGATGAACACCGGCAGCGCGAGCGGGTTCACCCGCGCCCACTTCTTCGCCGGCGCCGAGGTGGTGGCGCGCCTGGGGGCGACGCGGCTGGGGCGGAAGCACGCCGCCGATCCCGCGTGCCTCTTCCGCGCGGCCGACGGCACCGTGTTCGGGTTGATCGCGTCTGACACCGCACCGTTCTGCGAGGACTGCGCGCGGCTGCGGCTGAGCGCCGACGGGCGGCTGCGAGGGTGCTTGTACGAGCCGGCCGGCGCGCCGCTGGGGGCGCTGCTGCGCGCGGGCTGGAGTGACGCGATGCTGAGCGGGCTGGTGAAGCGCGCCGTCTCGGAGAAGCGGAGCCACCACCCGTCGCTCGCGTTGCCGCGCGGGCGGTTCAGCATGGCCGACCTGGGCGGGTGAGCTGGCTTCGGTCGGGGTCGGGGTCGGCTTCGGGGTCGGCTTCGGCGTCCGCGTCCTCGTCGGCGGCTTCGGGGTCGGCCTCGGCTTCGGGGTCGGCTTCGGGGTCGCCTTCGGGGTCGGTGACGGGATCGGGATCGGGATCGGCTTCGGGATCGGGGACGGTTTCGGTTGCGGCTTACGGGTTACGGCTTCGGGGATTCTCGTTCAGGGGTGACCACTGCAGTGCTCACCTGAGGGGAGGCAACCCCACTCCACTTCCGTATGCAGTTGGGGCTTCCTCCTGCGATCACGGGGGGTTTGATCGTGGTCAAGGGGTTGCAGTTCGACGGCGTATGTCCCGGATTCCCTTCATGTTGTGCCTGGTGGGCCTGACCGGTTGCGAGGGCTTCATCGCCTCGGCCCACTGGGTGCCCGGTGAGGCGCCGACCGAGGTTCCGGTGCGCCCGCCCCTCGAAGAGGAGATCGACGTGTGCGAGCCCGCGCGGGTCGACGTGGGCCGCGTCACCCTGCGCCGCCTCAACCGCTTCGAGTACGACTCGACGGTGCGCGATCTGCTGGGCGACTCGACGCGCCCGGCCCAGGACTTCCCCGCTGACGACTTCGGCCACGGCTTCGACAACCAGGGCGACGTGCTCAGCACCGCGCCGCTGCTGGTGGAGAAGTACGACACCGCGGCGCTCAAGCTGGTGCAGACCGCGCTGGCCGCTGAGTACCGGCCCGGCTTCACGCAGCGCCTGCCGGCCACCTCGATGACCGCGTCGACCGGTTCGGCCTCGGGCCAGGCGTGGAACCTGTACTCGAACGGCACCATCGTCGGCGACGTGACGGTGACGACGGCTGGCACCTACACCCTCAACGTGCGCGCCTGGGAGCAGGCCGCCGGCCCCGATCGTTCGCAGCTCTCCTTCGTGGTCGACGGCGTCGCGCAGGGCGCGGCGGTCAACGTGGCCGCCACCGCCGCCGCGCCGCAGACCTACAGCCGCCAGGTGACGCTCACCGCCGGCACGCACCGCGTGGGCGCCGGGTTCCTCAACGACTACTACCAGGCGCCCGACGACCGGAACCTCTTCGTGGAATGGGTCGAGCTCACCCGCCCCGCGTCCGGCGCACCGGGCGGCAGCGCGCGCATTCTCACCTGCGATCCCGCGACGGGCGCGACGTGCGTGCGTTCGATTCTCTCGCAGTTCGGCCGCAAGGCCTGGCGCCGCCCCCTGGTGGACGCGGAGCTCGACCGCCTCGCGGCGCTGGTCACGCTCGCCCAGACCGAAGGTGACGACGTGCAGCAGGGCCTCGAGCTGGCGCTGCACGCGGTGCTGCTCTCGCCGCACTTCCTCTTCCGGGTCGAGGCCGACCTGTCCACCGCGCCCCGCGCGCTCGACGATCACGAGCTGGCCGCGCGGCTCTCGTACTTCCTCTGGGCCTCGGCGCCCGACGCCGAGCTCTCCACGCTGGCCGACACGGGCGCGCTGCGCGCCCAGCTCGAGCCGCAGGTGCGCCGCATGCTGGCCGACCCCAGAGCCGACGCGCTCAGCTCGCAGTTCGCCGGGAGCTGGCTCTGGTCGCGCGGCGTCGAAGAGGTCTCGCCCGATCCGGTGCTCTTCGCCACGGTCACCCCCGCCCTCAAGGCAGCGATGAAGGCGCAGACCGAGGCGTTCTTCGGCACCTTCTACAAGGAAGACCGCAGCGCGCTGGAGCTGCTCAGCGGCACCGACTCGTTCATGAACGACGCGCTCGCCACGCACTACGGCGTGCCGCTGCCGGGCTCGGCCTCGCTGGTGCGGGTGCAGGGCGTGCCGGAGAACCGCCGCGGGCTCCTCGGGCACGGCGGCCTGCTCACCATCACCTCGCAGCCCAACCGCACCTCGCCGGTGAAGCGCGGCAAGTGGGTGATGTCGCAGTTGCTGTGCATGGAGCCGCCGCCCCCGCCCGCGAACGTCGAGGCCTTCGCCCCCTCGGGCACGCCGACCGGTACGCTGCGCCAGCAGTTCGAGGCGCACCGCGCCAAGCCCGAGTGCGCGGGTTGTCACGCGATGATGGACCCCATCGGGTTCGGCCTGGAGAACTACGACGCCGTGGGCCGCTACCGCACCACCGACACCGGCGGCTTCGCCATCGACAGCAAGGGCACGTTGTTCGACGGGCGCACGTTCACCGGCCCGACCGAGCTCTCGCAGACGGTCGCCGCGGATCCGCGGTTCGCCGAGTGCACCGCGCGGCAGCTGTTCACCTACGCGCTGGGCCGCGCGCCGGTGAGCACCGATGAGTGTACGGTGAAGAACATGACCGCGGCCTTCTCGCAGAATGGGCACCGGTTCCCGGCGCTCATCATCGCGCTCGTCACGAGCGACACCTTCACGCAGCGCCACGGAGAGTCGCCATGATCGTTCACCCCGAACGGGCTGATCGAGCCCGCTCACCCCGAGCGCAGTCGAGGGGCGACTTCCTGCGACCCTGCGCGCGCAGCCCTCGACTCGGGCACTGTTTCGTTCGTCCCTCGACTTCGCTCGGGCTGAACGGGTCTTCTGGAGCCACCTCATGAGCCGCTTTCATCTCTCCCGCCGCACCTTGCTGCGAGGCCTGGGTACTGCGCTCGCCCTGCCCACGCTCGAGGTGATGCTGCCTTCGCTCGCGCGCGCGCAGACGATGCTCCCGAAGCGCTTCGTCGCGTTCTACGTGCCCTGCGGCATTCGCATGAACCGGTGGACGCCGGCCGCCACCGGCGCGAACTACGCGCTGAGCTCCATTCTTCAGCCGCTGGGCGACTGGAACGGGCAGCCGTCGATCAAGGAAGACACGCTGGTGCTCACCGGGGTCGCCAACCGCCCCGCGCGCCCCGACGGGCCGGGCGATCACGCCTCGGGCACCGGCGCCTTCCTCACCAACGCGCACCCCTTCAAGACCAACGGCGCCAACATCAGCAACGGCATCTCGTTCGACCAGGTGCTCGCCAACGCCTGGCGCGGCCAGACCCGGTACGCCTCGCTCGAGCTGGGTCACGACGGCGGCGCGGCGTCGGGTGACTGCGATTCCGGCTATTCGTGCGCGTACGCGCGGAACATCGCCTGGGCCTCGGCCACGCAGCCGCTGGCGAAGGAGACCAACCCGCAGGCCGTGTTCGATCGCCTCTTCGCGGGCGTGGATCCCGGGCAGACCGCGGCCGCCGTGGCCAGGCGCAAGCGCTACCGCCAGAGCGTGCTCGACGCGGTGAAGGAAGACACCACCTCGCTCCAGGGCAAGCTGGGCGCCACCGACAAGCGCAAGCTCGACGAGTACCTGAGCGGCGTGCGCGAGCTCGAGGTGCGGGTGGCCTCGGAGCAGCCCTCGGCCTGCGCCCCCGGCGCGCGTCCCCCGGCGTGGACCGACATCCGCGACAAGGCTGATCAGTTCCTCGACCTGATCGCCTTCGCCTTCCAGTGCGATCTGACGCGCTCGATCACGTACATGCAGCAGAACGCGGGCAGCGGGTACGTGTACCGCTTCCTCACCGCGGGCGGCGCGCCGATCTCCGAGGGGCACCACACGCTCTCGCACCACGGCGGCGACGCGGCCAAGAACGACGCGCTCGAGGCCATCGGCCGCTGGGAGGTCGAGCAGTTCGCCAAGCTCGCCCGCAAGTTGAAGGCGATCCGCGAGGTCGACGGGACCACCGTGCTCGACAACTCGGCGCTCTTCTTCTCGAGCGAGATCGAGGACGGCGACAGCCACAGCCACTTCAACATGCCCATCCTGGTGGCGGGCAAGGCGGGCGGCACGTTGCGCCCGGGCCAGCACCTGCGCTTCCCTGATCAGCCGTCGCTGGGGAACCTGTTCGTGTCGCTGGCGCAGGCGCTCGGGGTCAACCAGACCAGCTTCGGTGACAGCACTGGTGTGTTGCCCGGCATCCGCGTGTAGTCATAGGGTCGCCACGGCATCTCGGACCGCTGCAGGCGGCGTTTCGCCAACAGCGGCCATGGACGAGGCGGTGGCAAGCAGGGCCATGCTCCGTGCCCGTATCGGGCTGGCCTCTCGGCTTTGCGCATTTCGTACAACACGTGCACGCGTTGACGGTCGCGGGGCAAGCACGCGTGGGGCGAGGCTCGCGACCCACAGGCCCACGTCCCCCCGAGGCTTCTTCCATGACGCGGCGCGGATGAAGCCCGAGTCAGCGGGCGCGTTTACCCATCAGCACGCCCGCGGTCACCGCGGAGGCGACGCCTATTGCCCCAGTGAGCAGCACCGCCACGATCCCCGCCATCGGCTCGCGCGGGAACCAGTGCTGCGCGACCCAGAAGCAGACGTGCATGCCCACGTAGCCACCGGCGAGCCCGGCGATGAGCGACCAGAGGAAGATCTTCAGCGCGGTGGGCATGGGCCTGAGCCTACTCCTCCGGGCGCGTCGCTGCCTCGGGGTACAGGTCGGGAAAGAGGTACTGCAGCGAGTCGAGCGGGAAGCCGATACGCACCGGCCCCAGCGCGCTGCTGGATTCGAGGAGGCCTGATTTCAGCAGGAGCGCCAATTGCCCCTGCGCCGTGCGTTCCCCCAGCCCCGTCAGTTGCTTGAACTCGCCGCGCGTCACCGGGCCCGCGGCAAAGAGGTGGTGAAGGGGCAGGGCGACCTCGACCTTGAACTTCCCACCCTTGATCAGCACCAGCGCGCGCAGGCGCTCCTTCAGGCCGTCGAGGTCGAGGAGCTTCGTCATGAAGGTGACCTGGTCGAGGCACACCTCGAGGAAGAACCTGCACCACCGCACCAGCCCCTCGAGGCTCAGGTTTCCCCTGCCATCGAGATCACCGCGCCGGGGCGCGTCGGCGCCTGCGAGCCGCTCGTAGTATTCGTCCCGCTTGCGCGCGAGCCCGCGTGAGAGTGACCACAGCCCAGCCGTGAAGGGGAAGAGCGCCGCGTGCGTGACCAGCCGGCCTGCTCTTCCGTTTCCGTCTTCGAACGGGTGGACCCACGCCAGGCGATGGTGAGCGCACGCGATGGAGATCAGCCGTTCGTCGGCGCGAGAAGGCCCGCTGTACACCGCCTCGTACCGTTTCAGAAACGCAGCGAGGTGCGTCGGCCCTGGCGGTTCGTGGCGGCCCACTGTGACGCGGCTCGCTCGCACTTCTCCCGGCTCCAGCACCTTGCCGTCCGGAGTTCTGCGGTCCTCCGCGTCGAGCAGCGAGTACATCGCCCGGTGGGCGGTCACCGCGAAGGTCGCGCTGAGCGGCTCGAGGCCGGTGGACAGCGCCTCCAGGGCCTGCTCCGCCTCCAGGTATGCCCGCGCCACGCGCTGCAGTCGCGCCACGTCGGGCCGGGCTGAGAAGTCGTCACGCAGCGCCCGCTCGATGTTCAACGGGTGGGTGCCCTGACCTTCGATCCGGTTGCTGTAATAAGAATTCATCGCTCGCAGCAGCGCGCGCAGACGCTCCCGCGTCGAGGCGTGCGTGGCACCGTGGAGCGCCTGGGACCTGGCGATGATCTCCCCGGCCAGCGGTAGCAGGGGCGCTCCCGCCGAACCCGGAAGCAGAGGCTCGAACTGATGCGGCTGGGTGAATCGTGGGCTGGTCACATTGCCGACAGTATCACCGATAAGACATCTGAAATTACTCCGGTAATTTCAAGATGATATCGACGAAAGTGACAGCGACATGTCGCTTGTCTTGCCGATTCAGTTGCCGATCTGGATGCTACTCGTGCTCGTCGGCCAGCACCTTGCGGATCGCCTCGGCCAGGTCGCGCTCGGTGACGATCTTCTTGAGCGGCGCCGGCGCCGGCCGGGCCACGTCGAGCGGCTGCCCCGGCTTGAGCGGGAAGTCGTCGTACGCGCCCGAGCCGTCGGCATCGATGAGGATGGCGCTCGTCCAGGCGATGGGCCGCGAGTCGTGCAGCGGGCTCATGGTGCGCCCGCTGGTGCCGCGCGCCATGCCCACGAACCAGGTGTCGGCGGTGGGCTGCACCACGAACTTCTCCACGATGTGGAGGCGGCGCAGGGTGGTGCCCGGCACGGCCTCGAGGGGAGGGGTGAGCAGGTCGAGGTCCTTCTTCTGGAGAATGCGCCCTTCCGGCCACTCGCCGTTCGACGCGCCCGCCAGCGCCTCGCGGCCCGGGGCGTGGGAATAGAGCTCGACCCGGTTGATCTGCATCCACTCCAGGCCCTGCACGTCGATCGTCAGCTCGACCCGATCGGTGGCGGCCACCGAGAGCGTCTGCCCCATCTCCACCACCGGGCCCACCGGCAGCATGTTCGCGTCGAGCTTCTGCGCGGTGAAGGTGATGATCGGCCCGTTGCCCGCGTACGCGCGCTGCGTGCGCATGGCCTCGGCGAAGGCGCTGGGCTGGAACGCGGTGGGCGAGTCCGTGCCCACCTTCGCCCAGGTGCGCGCGTAGCCGCCGTTGTCGCGCAAGGCCTTGTGGGTATCAGACACGCCGCTCGAGACCCGTACGGTGCCGCGCGAGAGGAACGTCATCCAGTCGTTGAGGATGACGAAGCTGGGGCTGGGGCCGTTCGCCGTCTCGATGATGTCGAAGCCGTCGTTGAAGAGCTTCGTGTCGTCGGCCGTCGCGGTGGGGTCCACCTCCATGTTGAAGAGGGCCGGGTCGGCGTGGGTCTTCAGGGTCGCCGTGTCGATCTGCACCGCGGTCAACGAGTTGCCGCCGCCGCGCGGGTGGTTCAGCTGCACCACCGCGCCGGGGAACGCCGCCTTGATGCCTGAGAAGAGCTGGGCCGGGCGCAGGGTCGCGCCGTCTTCGCCGCCGGCGTGGTCGAAGGCCCCGCCGTTGGGCAGGGTGGCGTCGCGCGTGAGCGGGAAGGTGTTGAAGTGACCGTGCGTGAAGCTGGTCACCTCTTCGCCGATCATCGTGGCCATCAACTGCTCGGCCCCCAGCTCGCGCACGATCGGCGCGAAGTCGGTGATCACCTCGTGGTCGGTGGACAGCAGCACGTCGACGCCTTCGGCCAGGAAGCTCGCCGCGCGCACCGAGTTGCGCACCGCGCTGTCGGTGCTGTTGATGGCGTGCACGTGGAGGTCGGCCGACATCCAGCCGGTGGTGTCCACGATGCGGCCCAGCGTCGCGGCGGCCGTGGCGTCGGCGGTGCGCAGATCGACGCGGAAGCCCGAGGTGGGCCAGGTGTCGGGCCAGGTCGAGTATTCCGGCCCGCGCGAGACCACCAGGTCGTACTCGCCCGGCGGCAGGGTCAGCGAGACCTGGCCGCTCACCGGCACGTAGCCGATGGCGGCGGCGCCCTGGTCATTCGACTCGAGCAGGAAGTGCTGGCGGTAGGTGTCGGCGTTGAATGGGCACGCGCCGCCCGCGCAGAACACCATCACCTTCGCGGGCATCGGCGCGTTCGCCGCGTCCTTCACCGTCACCGTCAGCTGGTGCGCCTCGCCCAGCACCAGCGTCGAGGTCGCCGTCTGGCCCGCGGTCACCGCCACCGTCGCCTCGGGCCCGATCAACCGGCCCTGCAGGGAGCCGCTGATGCGGTAGCTCCCCGCCGCCAGCTTCGTGGTCGCCACGCCCGCGGCGTCGGCCACCATCACGCCGATCATCGTGCCGGCCGGGTCGAGCACCGACACCCGCGCGCCCGCCGCCGGCGCACCACCCGGCACCGTCACCGTCGCGCTCAGCGTGCCGGTGGGCACCTGGTCGGTCTCGAGCAGCACGCCGTGCACGCCAGCGAGGTCCTTCGAGATGATGAAGTCGCGCAGGTAGCCGCGCCACTGCCCCGGCCTCACGTTGAAGGTGCCGGGCCGGGTGCGCGCGTCGGCGTTGGTCCACGAGAGCACGCCCGTGAGCGACTCGCCCTCGACGAACATGCCCACCACGCCGCCGTAGCCGAGCAGCGCGTTCGCCTCGACCGGCTTCGTCAGGTCGGACAGGGACGAGCTGCGCAGGCCGTAGGCCACGCCGTCACCCTGCGTGCCGAACCACTTCGAGGGCGCGAAGGTGCAGTCGTCATTCGGGTCGAGCTTGCTGTTGCCCAGGCTGTTGGCGCAGCGGCCCGGGTTGAAGATCTCGAAGGCCCCCACATCCATCAGCTCGAGCAGCGGCGCGAGCACGGGGGACTCGCCCTCGTTGCAGAACGCGGTGAACATGCGCACGCGCGATTCGCCCGGCGAGAGCACGTAGTAGGTGGTGGTGCGCAGCGGGAGCGGCTTGTTCGGCTCCACCACGAAGGTCAGGTCGAGCCCGGCGACCGAGCGCACCACCGAGTTCAGGTTGATCAGATCGTGCGCCACGTCCTTGCCGGTGGAGGCGACCACGGCCGGGCCACCGTTCGAGCCATCGGAGAGGATCTCCACGGTCTTCACGCTCGAGAGCCGGCCCAGCGCGTAGAACAGCGCCATGCGGCCGAAGGCGTCGTGCCCGGGCTCGCCGGCCGCGCGCTGGAGGTCTGCGTCGACGATGCCGCCGCCCGTCAGCAGCGGGCCGATGGTGCGACCGGGCTGATCGATGATCACCCGCACCACGTCGTTCTGCAGCAGCACGTCGCCGTTGCGGCCGATGGCCTGCTCACCGCCGATGAGCTGCGCGGCCGAGTCGATCACCTTCGCCGAGGCGCCCGTGCCGTCCTGCTTGAAGTAGCCCGTGGCCGCGAGATCGACCTCGCAGCGGCCGCTGCCCGCGTCAGGAACCCCACCACCACCACCCGGCTTCGGGCACGCCATGAAGAACAGAACTGAAGACAGGATCAGGCCGTGACACGTTCGTTGCATAGGTTGGCGCGCAAGAGACACCAGCCGTCCGCGTGGGACAAGCCCCCCGGGACAGACCTTCACCGGCGATCGGGCTGCGCCGGGAGCCCTGTTCATGGGGTCAATCCCACCTCTCCCGACGAACGTCAGCCGGAGGGATCGGCTGGTGCAGTTCCGGTCGCCATTGTGTAGCTTCGCCCCACGATCATGGGGGATTTCGAGTTCGTCGTCAGCGATGGCCCGGAGAAGGGCAGGACCTATCCGTTCCCGGGAACCCACTTCTACGTGGGGGCCGGTGAGGAGTGCCACCTGCGCTTCCAGCCGACCGACGTGCAGCCCAAGCACGCCGAGATCCGCTTCGATCCCAGCGGCGTTCCGTGGATCCGCGATCTCACCGGCCAGCGCTTGATGTGGCTCAACGGCGAGGCGACCGACAAGGGCTCGCTGGCCGCCGGCACCTTCCTCCGCCTGGGCCGCCTCGAGCTGGTGATCCGCCACCGTACCGCCAGGGCCGGCCCCAGTGGCACCATGGCCACCCCCACGCCGTTCCGGTCTCAGGCCAAGCCCGTCACCACCAGCTCGCCCCGAAACCCCGTGGCGCAGAGCACCCCGGGCAAGCCGGCCACCAGCTCGCCCAGAAACCCCGCCGCTCCCGGCACCAGCTCGGCGCGCAACCAGGCGCCGCTCAGCTCCGGCGGCATGCAGGGCATCGACGCCACGTCGAAGCGGCCCACGCCGTTCGCCAGGCCCCAGTCGGGCGTGGTGCAGGGCGCGATGCAGACCGGCGGGTTCCCCGACGTGCCCCCCGATGACGGCCTCGAGGCCCCCGCCGAAGCGACGGCGATCAGCTCGATGCTCACCCCGGGCAGCATCATCGACGGCCGCTACGAGATCGTGGGCAAGCTCGCCGCCGGCGGCATGGGCGAGGTGTACCGCGCGCAGCACGTCGAGCTGGGCAAGGCGATGGCGCTCAAGGTGATGTTGCCTGAGCTCTCCAACGACCCGGAGTTCGTCACCCGCTTCAAGCGCGAGGCGATCGCCGCCAGCCGCATCGGCCAGCAGAACATCGTCGACATCTCCGACTTCGGCCGCACCGCCAACGGGCGCTTCTATTTCGTCATGGAGTACCTCGACGGCATGACGCTCTCGAGCCTCATCCACCGGCAGGGCGCGCAGCCCGCCGAGCGGGTGCTCAACATCGCAGCGCAGGCCTGCCGCGCGCTCGCCGCCGCGCACGCGCAGAGCATCGTGCACCGCGATCTGAAGCCCGAGAACATCATGCTGCTGCAGCGGCCCGGGCAGCCCGACTTCGTCAAGGTGCTCGACTTCGGCGTGGCCAAGGTCAGCGCCGGGCACGGGCAGGGCGGCCACACCGCGATCGGCATGGTGGTGGGCACGCCGCAGTACATGTCGCCCGAGCAGGCCAAGGCGATCCCCGTCGACACCCGCAGCGACATCTACTCGATGGGCCTGATCATCTACGAGCTGCTCACCGGGCGGCCCACCTTCTCGGCAGAGACGCCGTCGATGTTGATGGTCAAGCACGTGGTCGAGGCGCCCCCGCCGATCGAGCCCGGCCCGCTGCAGAGCGTGCCCGAAGAGCTCGAGCGGCTCGTCTTCCAGATGCTCGAGAAGGAGCTCACCGCCCGCCCGCAGACGATGGAAGAGGTGATCGAAGTCCTCGACAACCTCTGGGCGCGCCTCAAGTCGAACGACCCGTCGCTCAAGCGCGTCTCGGGTGGCTACCCCAGGACGGCCACCCCCCAGGCACCCCAATCGGGCGTCTCGCTGGTGCGCGCGTCGGGCAAGGTGCAGGGCGTCACCGCCTCGAGCACCACCGGCATCGAAGAGCCGCTGCCGCCGCTGCAGAAGAGCAAGCTGCCCCTGGTGCTGGGCGTGGTGGTGGTGCTGCTGGCCATCGCGGTGGGCGTGGTCGTGCTCAGGCCGGAGCCGCCGCCGGTGGTGGTGGAGAAGCCGGTGGTGGTGGTGGAGAAACCCGTGGAGAAGCCGGTGGTCGACAAGCCCGTCGTCGCCGACAAGATCAAGCTCAACTTCACCAGCGTTCCCGAGAAGGTCGACGTCTCCGAGGGCGACATTCTCCTCGGGGTCACGCCCCTCTCGCTCCAGCGCGCGCCCGCCGAGGTGACCGAGCTGACCTTCACCGCCAAGGGCTACAAGAGCATCACCCGCAAGGTGCGCTTCGACTCCGAGCAGACGATTCCGATCGAGCTCGAGAAGGAAAAGAAGGCCGGCACGCCCGGGCTGACCAAGAAGCCGAACCCCGGCCTCGCCGAAGATCCGTACACGCAGGAAGAAGACCTGAAGGACTCGCCGTTCTGACCGCCATGATCCCAGCCCTCCTGATCGCCCTGATGCTCGCCGCTCCCCCCGCCCCCAAGAAGGCTGCCCCTGGGGCCGCAGAGAGCGGTGACGTGAAGAAGGCGAAGGACCTCTTTCAGTGGGGCCAGAAGCTCTACAAGCAGGCCCGCTACGCCGAGGCGATCGCCAAGTTCGAGGAGGCCTACACGGTGCGCCCGCACCCGGTCATCTACTTCAACATCGGCAAGTGCTGGGAGCAGCTGGGCGAGACCGCCAAGGCCCTGCGCGCGTTTCGCGACTACCTGCGCCTGGCGCCCGACGCGAAGGACAAGGAGACGGTGTCCGACGCGATCGCCAACCTCGAGCGGCGCCTGCGCGAGAAGGGAATGCAGCAGCTCATGGTGTTCGCCGATCCCCCCTCGGCGCGCATCAGCGTCGACGGCAAGGAGCTGGGCACCTCGCCCGTCTCGGTCGAGCTGATCGCCGGCAACCACTCGCTGAGCGTGTCCGCCGAGGGCTTCGAGAAGGTCGACCGCTCATTCGTGATGCAGACCACCCGCGCCACCGAGATGACCATCTCGTTGCGGCCGGTGAGCAAGGAACCGGCGAAGGATCCGGTGAAGGATCCCGTCGCTTCCGATGCCCCGAAGGTCGAGCCGAAGAAGGACGACCCCGGCACGCCGCCGCCCATGCCCCCGGTGGTGGTCGCGCCGGTGGAGACGAAGAAGGGCCGGTTGTGGACCTACGTGGCGGGCGGCGTGGCGGTCGCCAGCCTCGGCGCCGGCATCGGCCTGGGCGTGGCCGCACAGGGTGAGATGGACAAGTTCACCAAGGTGCAGCACGACCCGGCGACGGTGCAGGCGGAGTTCGACGCGGCGAAGGCGGCCTCGGGTGGAATGGCCACCGGCGCGAACGTGGCCTACGGGGTCGCGGGCGTCGCGCTGGCCACGGCGGTGGTCCTCTTCTTCCTCGAGAAGTGAAGGAAGGCTCCATGACCAGACGACTCTGGGTCTCGCTCGCCCTGCTGGCGGGCTGCATTCCCGCCGTCACCGGCGCACCCTGTGAGACCGACGCGAACTGTCCCGGCGGGCAGGTGTGCGTCGCGGGTAAGTGCGCCGAGGGGGTGGGCATGGGCGGCGGCTCGGGCGGCGGCTCAGCAGGGGGCGGCGGCGGGACCACGGGTGGCGGCGAAGGCGGGGGCGCGGGCGGAGGCACGGCCGGTGGCGTGGGCGGCGGAGGAGGGGGCGGCGCGGGTGGAGGCGGCGGCCTGACCGGCGGCGGAGGCGGCAGCACGGGCGGCGGCGGTGGAAACATGGGCGGCGGCGGCGGGGCCACGGGCGGCGGCGGTGGCGCCACCGGCGGCGGCAGCGGTGCCTCCCTTCCCCAGGCCACCGAGCTGATCTCGGCGGGCGGGCGGGCGCAGGGCGGCACGCTCACGCTCGATCTCCAGGTCGGCCACGTGACCCCCAGGACGAAGATGACGGGCGGCACCCTCGAGGTGACGGGTGCGGCGGCGGTGCAGCGATGAACTTCACCCCGGAGCATTCCATGACGAGATCGTTTCTCGCGGTTTCACTGCTCGTCGCGAGCCTCGCGTCAGCCCAGGCCGTGCCCACCCAGGTGAGCTTCACCGCGCGCCTCGTCGACGCGGGGGCGCCGGTGCAGGGCAACCGTGACTTCATCTTCAGGCTCTTCCCCACGGTGGTGGCCGGCACCGAGATCTGGTCGGAGACCCGCAACACCGTCGCGGTGGTCGACGGCGCGGTGAACCTGCAGCTGGGCGCCTCGACGCCGCTGGACGACACCATCTTCGACGGCCAGACCCTGTACCTCGAGGTCACGGTCGGCGGGCAGGTGCTCACGCCACGCACGCCGGTGGTGAGCGTGCCCTACGCCGTGCGCAGCGCGGTGGCTGGTCAGGTGGGCTCGCTCACCCCCGCGCAGATTCAGCAGCGCGTCGCCACCGCGTGCGGCGCCGGCGCGGCCATTCAAGCCATCAACGCCGACGGCACCGTGGTGTGCGCGGCCACCGGCGGGGCGAACGACGCCGGGGTGACCACCATCACCAACATCACCGCGGGGGCCGGCCTCACCGGCGGCGGCGCGACGGGCAACGTGACCCTCGCCGTGAGCTACGCGGGCAGCGGCGCGGCGGTCACCGCGGCGCGCAGCGATCACAGTCACACCGGCACCTATCTCCCCCTCGGCCCGGTGCTGGCCTGCACCGGCACGGACAAGGTGGTGGGCCTCAACGGCAGCGGCAGCGTCATCTGCGCGGCTGACACCAACACCAGCTACACCGCGCTCGCCAACGGGGGCCTCACACTGTCCGGTTCGAACCAGTTCAGCCTGCAGAGCTGCGCGCTCAGCCAGGTGCTCGTCGCGGGCTCAGGCGGCACGTGGAGCTGCGCCACCCCGGCCAACGTCAGCTCGGTCGGCGGCACCGCGCCCATCGCCAGCTCGGGCGGGGCGACCCCGGCCATTTCGCTGATCGCGTGCGGCGCGGGGCAGATCTACAAGATGGCCGGCGGGGTGTGGACCTGCTCGGCCGACAACGACGTGCCCTACACCGGCAACGCGCCCGTCAGCGTCACGGGCAACGCGGTGAGCCTCACCACCTGCGCCGCCGGGCAGATCTACAAGATGGCCGGCGGGGGGTGGGCGTGCTCGGCCGACAACGACGTGCCCTACACGGGCAACGCGCCCATCGCCGTCGCGGGCAGCGCGGTGAGCCTCACCAACTGCGGCGCCGGGCAGATCTACAAGATGAACCCGGGCGGCACGGCCTGGGGCTGCGCGGCCGACAACGACACCCCCGAGGCGCACCTGGGTGACGTGGTCGCGCTCGGCTCGGTGCTCGGGGGCGGCATCGCGCTCGGCGGCACACCCACCAACCCCAGCCTCGCCGTCGACACCAGCGTGCAGCGGCGGACGGCGGCGAACCCGCTCTCGTGTGCCGGCGGCTTCCTGCGCAGCGTCGGGCAGGACGGAACGGCCACCTGCGTCAACTACGCCGGCACCGGCACCTTCGACAACGTCGCCCGCAGCAACCACACCCATGCGCTCTCGTGCTCGACGGTGTCGGTTGCGGGCATCTCGACCGCCGCGTTCGCGACCGCGACCTGCCCCGCCGGCACCATCGTGACCGGAGGCGGCTGCAACAACACCACGAACACCGGCAGCGTCGATGAGATCCGCTTCCAGGGAAACGGCTTCTACTGCCGCAAGTCGGTGGTGAACGGCATCACCGCCGAGGCCCGGTGCTGCGAAGTCAACTGATGCTGCTCGGGGTGCTGCTGGGTGCCGGTTGCCCGGGCCCCGGGGGCGGGGAGAGACCGGCCTTCGAACTGTCCTGCCACTCCGCCAGCACGGCCACCTCGCGGCAGGTGCACTGCGTTCGCACCGACACCCGCTCGGGCGACGTGCTGCGGGTCGACCTCGCCAGGTTGCCCCAGTCGAACGGGCCCACGGCCTCGGGGCAGGGGCCGGCGGGGCGTTTTCACACGGCCTGCGCCACGGCGGCGAGCAGCGAACAAGCCGACTTCTATTGTGTGCGCCTGAACACCGACACGGGGGAGCTGCTGCTCCTCAACCTGGGCAAGCTGGGCCAGCTGCCGCAGTAGAAGACTCGAGGCTATGCTGACGCACTACCGAAGAGGGGGCGCTTGAGAATCCACATCCTGTCGTTGGTGCCGTGGCTCGTGCTGGCCGCGGGCTGTGTGCCCGTGGCGACCGGTGCACCGTGTGAGACCGACGCCAACTGTCCCGGCGGCCAGGTCTGCGTGGGCGGCAAGTGCGCCGAGGGCATGGGCATGGGCGGAGGATCCGGTGGCGGAGTGGCCGGCGGAGGCGCGGGGGGCGGAGGCGGTGGCGCGGCCGGTGGCGGCGGTGGCACCACCGGCGGCGGCGGAGGCACCACGGGCGGCGGCGCGGGCGGAGGCGGCGCCATGGGCGGCGGCGGGGGGACCACGGGCGGCGGCGGCGGGACCACGGGCGGTGGCGGCGGCGCGACAGGCGGGGGCAGCGGCAGCGCGCTCCCGCAGACGTCCGAGCTCACCTCGGCCAGCGGGCGCGCGCAGGGCGGCACGCTCACGCTCGACCTCCAGGTGGGCCACATCACCCCCAGAACGACGATGACGGGTGGCACCCTCGAGTTGACGGGTGCCGCGGCGGTGCAGCGATGAACCAATCTCCGGAGTCCCACATGCTGATGTTTCGCTCTCTCGTCGTTGCCGCTTTGCTCTCTTCCGCCGCGTTCGCGCAGGGCGTGCCCACGAAGCTCAGCTTCACGGCGCGGCTGGTCGACGCGGGCGCGCCGGTGCAGGGCAACCGCGACTTCGTCTTCAAGCTCTACCCCACGGTGGTGGGGGGCACCGACATCTGGACCGAGACCCGCAACGGCATCGCGGTGGTCGACGGGGCGGTGAACGTCGAGCTGGGTGCAGCCACCCCGCTCACCGAGACCATCTTCGACGGCCAGACGCTGTATCTCGAGGTGACGGTGGGTACGCAGGTGCTCGCGCCCCGCACCCCGGTGGTGAGCGTGCCGTACGCGCTGCGCAGCACCGTGGCCGGCCAGGTCGGTACCCTCACGCCCGCGCTCATTCAGCGGCGCGTCGGCACGGGCTGCGGCGCGGGCGCCGCGATCCAGGCGATCAACGCCGACGGCACCGTGGTGTGCGCGGCCACGGGCGGGGCGAACGACGCAGGCATGACGAGCATCACCAACATCACCGCGGGCGCAGGCCTCACCGGCGGTGGCGCGACGGGCAACGTCAGCCTCGCGGTGAGCTTCGCCGGCAGCGGCGCGGCGGTGACCGCGGCGCGCAGCGATCACGCCCACACCGGCACCTATCTCCCGCTGGGGCCGGTGCTCGCCTGCACGGGCAGCGACAAGGTCGTGGGCATCGCCGCCAGCGGCAGCGTCATCTGCGCGACCGACACCAACACCACCTACACCGCGCTCACCAACGGCGGCCTCACCCTGAGCGGCGCCAACCAGTTCAGCCTGCAGAGCTGCGCCCTCAACCAGGTGCTCGTCGCCGGCGCGGGCGGCACGTGGAGCTGCGCGAGCCCCCCGGCCGCCGGCGTCACCTCGGTCGGTGGCACCGCGCCCATCGCCAGCTCGGGTGGCACCACGCCCAGCCTCTCGCTGGCGGTCTGCCCCACGGCCGGCCACGTCTACAAGATGGTCGCCGGATCGTGGGCCTGCGCGCCCGACAACGACTCAGCGCCCACGGGGAACTCACCCATCACCGTGGCGGGCAACGCGGTCAGCCTCGCGCCGTGCACCACCGATGGCGACGTCTACAAGATGAGCGGCGGCATCTGGCGGTGTCTGCCCGACGACGTGGGCAGCGGCGTGGTGACCAGCGTGACGGGCAGTGGCGCCATCAGCAGCAGCGGAGGCGCCGCCCCGATCATCAGCCTCACCGGCACGGTCCCGCTGGCCAACGGGGGCACCGGCGCGACGCTGGCCGCGACGGGTGGGGTGCGCCAGTTCGTCAAGCAGAGCAGCGCAGGTGCACCGCTGACCGTCGGCACCATCGCCCCGTCCGATCTCCCCGCGCACACGCACCTGGGCAGCGACATCAGCTCGGGCACCGTCGGCGTGGCCAACGGCGGCACGGGCGCCTCGCTCTCGTCGAGCGGTGGGCCGGGCCAGGTGATCAAGCAGACCACCGCGGGCGGACCGTTGACCGCGGGCACCCTCACCCCCGGCGACCTGCCCATGGGCACGCAGGTCTGGGCGACGCCGCCGAGCTGCGGCAGCGGGCAGATCCTCCGGGGCATCGGCAACGACGGCACGCCGAACTGCGTCTCGCCTGCGCCCGTCGACAGCTACTTCAACATCAGCGTCCAGGGGGTGGGGAACACCTATGGCGCGGTCTACGTGTATTGCCTCAGCTCGAGCTGCAACATCCCCGTGACCGGCAGCAGCTTCTACGCGACGGGCTCGAGCACCGGCACGGTCGCGGTGGTGCGGAACTCGGTCGGCAACTACACGGTGACCTTCCCGTGGATCGGCTCGACGGCCGTTTCCCAGGTCACGGCCTACGGCGGCAACCCCGGCGTGATCTGCAAGATGTCCAGCTTCACCGGGCCGAACTTCACCGTCCTTTGCTACAACCTGATTCCCTGATCCTGCGCTCTGGCCGAGACCGTCGAGGCACTCCGTGAAGACTCCCATTCTGCTGCCGTGCTTCCTGCTGCTTGCGGGCTGCCAGCCCGTGTTCACCGGTGCCCCCTGCGAGACCACCGACAACTGTCCGGGTGGGCAGAGCTGCGTCGAAGGGAAGTGCGTCGCCAGTGATGGTGGCGGTGGCAGTGGCGGTGGCGGTGGCACGGGAGGTGGAGACGTCGGCGGCGGCAGTGGCGGTGGCGGTGGAGGCGGAGGCGTGGGCGGCGGTGGTGGTTCGCTCGGCGGCGGGTCGGGCGGTGGCGGTGGCACGGTCGACGACGGAGGCCTCGACGGAGGCACCGACGACGCCGGGGTGATCGAGACCGACGGAGGCCTCGGGGCGGCGCCGGCCACGCACGACTTCGGCGACGTCGCCACGGGCGCGGTCTCGTCGACCTTCACCTTCACCATCACCAACTCGTCCACCAGCGCGTCCGGCACGCTCTCGGTGATGCTGGGCGGCGCCAACGCCTCGGCCTTCGGCATCGCCACCAACACCTGCACCGGCACGCTCGGTGCGGGCGGCAGCTGCGACGTGGGCATCGCGTTCGCCCCCACCATGCTCGGCGCGGCCACTGCGTCACTCGACGTGAGCGGCAACCCTGGCGGCGCCATCAGCCTGGGGTTGACGGGCAATGGCTCGCTCCCGGCCACCCTCGAGCTGAGCCCGATGACCCAGGCCTTCGGCAGCGTGGTGGCAGGCAGCTCGTCGGCGATGCAGACCTTCACTCTCCGCAACGTGGGCGGCACACCCTCGGGGGTGGTGAGCGTGACCCCGTCTGGCGCCAACGCGTCGGATTTCATCCTCACCAACGGCTGCACCGGCGCCCTCGCCCCGATGTCGCAGTGCACCTTCTCCCTGGTGTTCGCGCCGTCCGCCGCGGGGAGCAAGACGGCCACCGTCACCGCGCAGGCCACGCCCGGCGGCGCGCCCACCGCGTCCCTCAGCGGGACCGGGTTGAGCCCGCCCGCGCTGGCGGGTCTTCCCACGCCCGGCGTCTTCGCCTCGACGGTGCAGGGGCAGGACAGCGCCCCCGTGGCCTTCACCATCACCAACTCGGGTGGCGCGACTTCGCCCGCGCTGACCACCACCCTCGCCGGCACCAACGCGGGCGACTTCCTCATCTCCAGCGACACCTGCGACACGGCCACCGTGGCCGCGATGGGCACGTGCGTGGTGACCCTGCGCTTCCACCCGCTGGGCACCGGCTCGCGCAACGGCACGCTCACGGTGAGCGGTACGGGGCTGGTGCCGGTGGTCATTCCGCTGGGAGGCACGGGGCTGACGCCCGCGTCGCTCTCGTTGAGCCCGATGGGGACGGTGAACTTCGGCGACGTGGCGACCGGCGCGACGCAGACCGTGGCCTTTGGGGTCACCAACGTGGGGCAGGGGACGAGCGGGCCGGTCTCCGTCACGCCCATGGGCGCCGACTTCTCCCTCATGAGCACCACCTGCTCCGGCGCCCTCGCTGGCGGCGCGAGCTGCGACTTCGTGGTGCGCTTCCAGCCCGCGACGGTGGGCGCGAAGAGCGGCTCGGTGCAGGTGCAGGCCGCGCCGGGCGGCACGCAGAGCGCGAGCTTCGTGGGCAACGGCGTCACCCCCGGCGCGCTGCGCGTCGCGCCCGCGAGCCTCGACTTCGGAGACGTGGTGCAGGGCCAGACCAGCCCGGCGCAGAGCTTCACGGTGAGCAACACCGGCTCGTCGGCCACCACGGTGCCCACGGTGACCATCGGCGGGGCGGGCCAGGGCTTCGCGCAGACCCACAACTGCACCACGGCGCTGGGGCCCGGGGCGACCTGCACCATCAACGTCACCTTCACGCCAGGCACCACGACGCGCGGCCAGCAGAGCGCCTTCGTCCAGGTGTCTGCGACCACCGGCGGCGTGGCGTCGGGCAGCGTCACCGGCAACGCGCAGGCGCCGGCGTCGTTGTCCATCTCGCCGGGGAGCGCGAGCTTCAGCCCCACCACGGTGGGTTCGACGGGCGGCACGAGCGTCTCGGTCACCATCACGAACAACGGCGATCAGACCAGCGGCGCGCTCAACGCGATGATCAGCACCAGCGACTTCGTGGTGCTGCCGCAGGCGGGCGACTGCCGTAACCTCGCGCTCCCGGGGTTGACGAGCTGCGCGCTTCGGCTCGCGTTCACGCCGCAGGCCGCCGGGGCGCGCTCGGCCAACCTCAGCGTGACGGGCACGCCGGGCGGCAACGTGGTGGCGATGCTGACGGGAACGGGCCTCACGCCCGCCAATCTCACCCTCACGCCGGTGAGCACGAGCAGCTTCGGCAACGTCATCATCCCCGGCACCGCGTCGCGCGTCTTCGTGGTGGGCAACAGCGGCCAGTCGACCTCGGGCCCGCTCGCCTTCTCATTGCCGGGCACCGATTTTCAGAACGTGACCCCCGGCGCCGCGGGTGATTGCGCGGTGGGGAACACGCTGGCACCCGGCGGCAGCTGCAACCTCACCATCCGTTTCACCGCCTCGCTGCCGCAGGGAAACAAGTCGGCGCTGCTCACCGCGACCGCCACGCCGGGCGGCTCACCTTCGCTCACGCTCACCGGGGTGTCTCAGCGGCCGGCGCTGCTCACGCCCGCGACCTCGAGCCACGGCTTCGGCGGCGTGGAGGTGGGCACGAGTGCTCCCAGCTACGACTGGACGCTCACCAACGCCGGCGACGTGCCCACGGCGACCCTCACCACGACCCGGCCTGCCGAGTACACGGTGGCTTCCGACACGTGCAACAACCAGGTGCTCGCGCCCCTGGGGACCTGCACGGTGCGCTTCGCCTTCCTGCCGCCCGCGGCCGGCGCCTTCAACCGCACCCTGACGGTGAGCGGAACGGGTGTGAGCGCGACCATCACCGTCACGGGCGTGGGCATGTGGCGGCTCACCGTCACGCCGTCGACCACCACGGGCTGGGTCGACACCACCGATGGGCAGATTCGCGGGTGCACCCAGGCCACTCCCACGCAGTGCTCGGCGCTCTATGCCAACGGGGCGCGCCCTGCGCTGAGGGCCCGGACGTCGAACGGCTCGGGGATCCACTTCGCGAGGTGGTCGGCCCCGGCGGAGTGCACCCCTCTCACGATGGGGGCCGCGTGTACCCTGCTCCCGATGAACGCGTCGGTCACGGCCGTGCCCAACTTCTCGACATTCGGCAACCTCGCGTTCGTCACCAGCGGCGTCATTCCCGCCAACCTGGGCTTCACCGGCACGCCCAACCCCTACGACGCGCTCTGCAACGTGCACGCGAGCGACGCCGGCATCAACAACAGCGGAGGCACGGGCTACGTCGCGTGGGTCTCGACGGTGACCAACCGCGCGGTGGATCGGCTGACGGCGACGGGAGGCCAGCGGCGCCCCGACGGCAACGTGTTCGCCACGAGCAAGGCCCAGATGCTGGCGAACTCCATCCGCTACCCCATCTCGCTGGACGAGACGGGCCGGCAGATTCCAGGGGTGGGCGACAACATCTGGACGGGGGCGAACTCCACGGGCGGCGCCACGATGAGCGATTGCGTGAACTGGACCAGCAATACGGTCGCCGTCAACCGCGGCATCCCCACCGGCGGCCCCAGCTTCTGGAGCGACATCGGTGGCTCGCACTTCTGCAGCAACGGGAATACGCGCGTGCTCTGCCTGGGCAACATGTCGAACACCTCGCTGGGGACCAGCATCCCCTTCGGCAACAAGCGCATCTTCCGGACCACGCCCGTGCCGATGCCCAGCGGGCTGTCGGGGGCGAACAACAGTTGCTCGGCGCAGGCGAGCGCAGCGGGCATCGGGACCAACTACCGGGCGCTGCTCGCTTCGACGGGGGCGTCGGCCGCGACCAACGCGCTCCTGTCCGACACCACCACGTACCAGCGCGTCGACGGCACACGCATCGGGACGGGCGCGGAGATCAAGGTGAAGAACCTCACCAGCGGCATCTGGCAGAACGCCAACGGCACCTTCATCATTCCGTCTTCAGGAGGCGAGCTGGCGTGGACGGGCGCGCCAGACCCGAACACGGCCGGCGTGAATTCCGAGACCTGCTTGAACTGGACATCGAGCAGTGGCTTCACCCGGGTGGGCCGCACCCAGTCATCGTCAGGCAACTTCTTCGACGTGAACGGGAACATGAACCCGTGCACCGGTTCTTTCGGGCTCTACTGCGTCGAGCAGTGACCTCGACCCGTCAGCTTCACCCTCGCCTCGACCTCGGAGTCTCATGCAGCGCATTGCGATCGTGTTCACCTTCCTCAGCTTCGCGCTGACCGCCTTCACCTGATGTCGATGCCGTAGATGCGATTGGCCCGGGTGCCCAGCACCGCGCGCCCGTTGAACACCGCGGGCGACGACTCGATGTCGCCTTCGAGCTGCACCTTCGCCACCTCGAGGCCGGTGCGCGCCTCGAGCAGGCGCACCACGCCGCCGATGCCGCCGTGGAGCAGGTACGCCCGGCCGTCTTCGTCGGTGAGCAGCACGGGGCTGGACCAGCTGTGGCGCGGGAACTCGTAGCGCCACGCTTCCCTGCCGGTCTTCTTCTCGAGGGCGACCATCACCCCGTCTTCCGGGCCGGGGCAGCGCGCCAGCACGTAGAAGACGAGGTCGTCGACCTCTCCGGTGCCGGGGGTGGGCGTGGCGAAGACGCCGGAGTCGATCTTCTTGGGCGGCCCGCTCGCGCCCTGGCACGCGTAGCTCTTCTGCCACTCGGGCTTGCCGGTGAGGCCGTCGAGGCGGCGCAGCCAGGTCCTGCCCTTCGGGCCCGTCTTGTCGACCTCGGTGCCGGTGTAGAGCTTGGGGCCCGAGGGCTCGAGCTCGAGGGCGATGGTGGCGTCGGTGTCGTCGCCCGCCTCGAACTTCCAGCGCGGGGTCATGGTGCGCAGGTCGACCGCCTGCAGGGTGCCGCCGTTGTCGGCGAAGAAGGCGAGGTTCTGCAGCGCCGAGAGCGAGTTCTCGATGCCGAAGTGCGCGTTGCCGGGGGACTTGTAGCGATAGCGCGCGACCTCGGGGGCGACGTGCAGGGTGAGCGCGAGGGGATCGAAGTTGGTGTGCAGCCGCAGCAGGTAGAGCAGCCCGTTCTCGCCGCCCACCACGTAGGTGTCGGTGGCGCGGTTGAGCAGGCCCGACGAATCGAAGGCGCCCCAGCCCCTGCGGGGGGCGGCCTTGTCGCTGCCGGGGAGGAAGAAGACCTCGGTGTCGTTGATCAGCTCGAACACGCGCAGGCCGATGGGGCGGTTCTCGGGAATGCCCTGGCCCACGAAGAGCAGCGGGTAGCCGCGGGGATCGAGCGAGACGCTGCCCTTGATGGGGTTGCCGGTGTGCAGCATGGGGCGCGAGCGCTTGCCCGTCTCGAGATCGATGAAGTGCACGTTGCCGTCGAGCGAACCCTGGATGACCTCGACGAAGGCGTCGCGTTGCCGCAGGGCGCCCAGCCTGGTCATCGAGTGCCGCACCACCGCGGGCCAGCGGACGATGGCGGGCTGGCCCGTCCACCCGCTGCCGCCGAGCCAGGGTGGCTTGCTCTGCTCGGTGGAGACCACCCACGCGATGGAGAGTTCGTGCGGCTCGCGGGGAATCACCCCCCACGCCCCGCCCGTGCGCCGCGGCCCTCCGCGGAAGGTGAAGACGCCGTCGTGCTCGGAGTACGTGTCGGGGAAGGTCTGCGCGTCGGCGAGCGGGAGGCCGCCGTCGAAGATGAGCTCGCGGCGCAGCTTCGAGAGCGAGCCCGCGTCGGGGTCGAGGTCGATGGTGCGGCTGGGCAGCGGGGGAGGTGGGGCCTCTTCCACCACGACGGGCGGAGGCGGCTCCTCCACGGGCTCCGGCACGGGAGCCGGAGGGGTGCGGCACGAGAGAACGAGGAGGAGCCCGAGGAGGGGGGCTCTTCTTCCGAACATCAGAAGCGGATGCGAACGCCCGCGCCGACGCGCGAGTCACCCTGCGAGTCGTGGCTCGCAGAGAGGGCGAAGTCGACGTTCTTGTTCACCTTCCACGCGGCTTCGGCGGTGGCGGTGGTGCGGTCGGTCTGGAAGTTGTGGTTGATGCCGGCGGACAGGCTCAGGTTGTCGTTGGGCCGGTACGCGAGGTTGCCGCCGACCGTCTCCATGCCGTCGCGGTTGGCGGTGGCGTAGGCGGACAGGTTCAGGTTGGGGCGGTTGAAGTCGTACTGCATGCGCGCGTTGTCGAAGCCGGTCGCGGAGTTTCCGGTGACCGAGGCCGAGAGCCGCCCTGCGTCGCCCAGGTCGACGCGGCCGGTGACGGTGCCGGTGGCCTTGAAGTTCTTGAAGTGCGCGTCCCACTCGCCGCCGAGCTTCACCTCGAGCTTGTCGTCGAAGAACTTCTGCTTCACCTCGGGCTTGATGCCGAGGCTGGCGAGCTTGGCGCTGCCGCCGGTCCACGCGACCACGCCGGCCGCGGCCGCGAGGCCACCAGCGAGCGAGTAGTACGCCGTGGGGGAAGCGGCCTTGAGGTCCTTGATCAGGTCCCTGGCGATGTCGCCGCCGATGTTGCCGAGGTCGCCCAGCTTCGTGCTGGCGACGTCGCGCGTCTCGAGGCCGGCGTCTTTCAGCTTCTGGGTGATGCCGGCGGCGAGCTCAGGGCTCAAGGCGCCGATGGGGATGCTCTTGAGGAAGTCGGTCGAGGCGTTCTGCAGCTCGGTCTGCTGGGCGGCGGTGAGGGTGTCGCCCTCGCGCACCGGCGTGCGGCCGCGGGCCATGCTCATGGCGTCGTGGCCGAGCGTGGTCTCGATCTTCGAGGTGTAGGTGTTGAGCGCGGCCTCGAGCTGGGCGCGCACCGGGTTCGGCATGGACGCGCGGATGTCGGCGTCGCTGCTGACGTGCTTCGGCAGGGAGAGGTCGAGGGGGCGCTGGTTGTTGGTGCCGGCGGCCCAGCCGTTGCTCTGCGCGGGCGCCTGGGGGGCAACCGGAGCGGTGGGCTCGGTCTTCGCAGTGGGACCAACGACGCGAGGTGCTGATGGACTTCCAATCCCGTTCACAGGCATATGGTGATGACCTTAACCCCGAACACCCCGGAGTTGCGCAAATGGCCACCCTCCTCGTCGTCGATCTCACGGCGCTCCTCGACACCAGCAAGGTCGGGGCCGAGGCCGCCAAAGCGCTCGAGAAGACCTGGAACGAGGCGAAGAAGCTGCCCGATGAGGAGCGTCAGGCCCTCCTGGGCAAGCTGCAGAACCAGCGCGACTCGCTCCGTGAGGCGCTCTTTGCCCGGGCCAGGCCGCTGCTGGCTGAAATCGCGAAAGAGAAGAAGGCCGACGCGGTGCTCGACAAGAGCGCGGTGCTCTGGGGCAAGGGCGACGACGTGACCAAGGCGTTGATCAAGAAGGTCGACGCCGGCGGGCCGCTGAAGCTCTGAGCGCATTGTCTCCCTCTCCCGGAGGAGAGTCGGGGGAGGGCGCGGAAAGTCTTTACCACTGGGCGGATCGTGGGATCTTCCGCCCATGGCGCTCGCGCGAGTCCGTTTCTTCCTTGTCGTCATGGTCACCTTCGTCTTCGGCTGCACGGGCACTCCAGGTCCCGTGGGGCCCGCCGGACCCGCGGGTGCGCAGGGCGCGACGGGTGCACAGGGCGCGATGGGTGCGATGGGCGCACAGGGCGCACAGGGCGCAATGGGCGCACAAGGGCCGGTGGGGCCGGCGACCGGACCTGCTGGAGGTGCGCTGTCCGGCAACTTCCCCAATCCTCAGCTCGCTGCCGGGGCCATCGCCAGCCCTGCCGCGTTTGGCCCGGGCTCCATTCCCATTCTGCAGGCCACGCTCGGAGTGCAGAGCGCCAGCGGGACCGGCACTCCGGTGCTGAACCAGTCGTTCGTCCGCGGAGGGCTGACCATCGCCTCGACCGATCGCATCGTCGCGAACGTCGCCGGTCTCTACCGCGTCGACGGCTACGCTCTCGTGACGGGCCTCGGCGCGGGTGAAAACCTGTGGTTCGCACCGATGCACAACGGCAACTTCTTCTACGCCGGCGCCCGCGTACCGGCCCTGGCGGGCGTCAACACCCTCGCCAGTTTTTCGGCCGTGGTTGCGCTTGCGGCAGGAGACGACCTGCGGGCGTATGTCTCGGCCGATCTCGCCAACGTCGCTGGCACCTTCACCGTGCAGTGGCTGAGCCCCTGACTCACCGTTTCCTGATCAGCCCCTGCTGCGCGGTCGACGCGACCAGCTTCCCGTCACGCGAGTAGATGCGCCCGAGCACGAGGCCGCGCGCCCCTGACGCGCGTGGGCTCTCCATCACGTGCAAGAGCCACTCGTCTGCGCGGAAGGGCGCGTGGAACCACACCGCGTGATCGACGCTCGCCACCTGCATGCCGGGCGTCAGCCAGGTCACGCCGTGGGGCTTGAGCGAGGTGGTGATGAACGAGAAGTCTGACGCGTACGCGAGCAGCGCCTGGTGCAGCCCCGGCGTGTCGGGCAGTTGATGCGTGGCCTTGAGCCACACGAACCGCTCGGGCGGGTGCTTGCCCGCGAGGAACACGTCGGGCTCGCCCACGGTGCGGATCTCGATGGGGCGATCCGCCAGCGCGCGGCCGCGCATGAACTCGGGCAGCTTGTCGCCCTGCGCGGCGAGGCGCTCCTGGTCGGTCGGCACCTCTTCCGGCGGCGGCACCTTCGGCATGTCGGCCTGGTGATCGAACCCGGGCTCGACCTTCTGGAAGCTCGCCGACATGTCGAAGATCGGGTGCCCGTGCTGAATCGCCTTCACCCGCCGGGTGGTGAACGACGAGCCGTCGCGCGAGCGATCGACGTCGTAGACGATGGGCGCGCTCACGTCGCCCGGCCGCAGGAAATACGCGTGCAGCGAATGCACCTGGCGATCGGCCGGCACGGTGTGCAGCGCCGCGAAGAGCGCCTGGCCAATCACCTGCCCGCCGTACACCGTGCCCCAGCCCAGGTCCTGGCTCTGGCCGCGGTAGAGGTTTTCTTCGATGCGCTCCAGCGAGAGCAGCTTGATGAGTTCGTCGAGGACGGTTGCCACGGCCCCGGTCTATCCGCGAGGCGCCGGGAAATCACCAGCGCAGGACGGCCTCGATACCGGTGGCTCACTCCGCCAGCGCGACGGGCAGCGGAGGCGGGACGACGGGCGGAGGTGTTTCGACATCGACGGCTTCCGGCACGACGCGGGCGCGGGACCTCGGCGCCGACGAGCTGCGCTGAGCCCTCAGAGGCTGGCCCGCTCGTCCAGCGCGAGGTTCAGCGACTGGAGGAACTCGTTCACCTTGATGGGCTTGGTGATGTACCGGAAGAACCCGGCCTCGATGCCCTTCTCGACGTCGCGTGGCAGCGCGTTCGCGCTGAGCGCCAGCACCGGGATCTTCGCCGTCGCCGGGTCGGTGCGCAGAATGCGCATCGCCTCGATGCCGTTGATGCCGGGCAGGTTGATGTCCATCAGGATCACGTCGGGGAGCGAGGCGCGCGCGATCTCGACCCCGCTGTACCCGTCCGTCGCGGTCAGCAGCCGGATGAGTGGGAGCCTCGCGATGATCTGCTGCACCAGCATCAGGTTCGCCGGGTTGTCCTCGACGTAGAGCACCGTGCGCTGCGGGACGGCCGACGGCGCCTCGGGCATGCGGGCGAGCAGCGACTCCTCGTCCGACAGGTGCGGGCCGTCGATGGCCGCCAGCTCGAACCAGAACACGCTCCCGGCGCCCTGCGTGCTCTCCACGCCGATCGTGCCACCCATCAGCTCGATCAACCGCCGCGAGACCACCAGGCCGATGCCCGTGCCTTCTTCGCCGCCGCTCTCCTGGCCCAGCCGGTTGAAGGCCTGGAAGAGCTGCCCCACCTGCTCGGGGCTGAGGCCCGCTCCGGTGTCGGTGATGCTCACCCGCACCAGCTCAGGCGTGCGGAGCACCACCGTGACCGTCACCGTGCCGCCGTCCGAGTTGTACTTGATCGCGTTCGACAGGAGGTTGATCAGCACCTGCTTGAGCCGGGTGCGATCGGCCCTGACGAACCGGGCCGCCGAGACGGGGGGGAAGGCCAGGCGAATGCCACGCACCTGGGCCTGGGGGCCGACCATGCCCTGGCACTCGACGAGCACCTCGCCCAGCGACACCGGCTCCTGCGAGAGGGGCACCTGGCCCGACTCGATCTTGGCCAGATCGAGGATCTCGTTGATCAACGTGAGCAGGTGCCAGCCCGCCTTGAGGATCTGCGCGATGCCCACCGCCTGGTTGGCCGTGGGCGGCGGCGCGTCAGACTCGAGCAGCTGTGCGAAGCCCAGGATCGCGTTGAGCGGGCTGCGCAGCTCGTGGCTCATGCTCGAGAGGAAGTCTGACTTCGCGCGGCTCGCCTGCTCGGCCAGCGCGGTCGCCTTCTCCAACTCGGTGTTCTTCTCGCGCAAGGCGAGGTCCAGGCGCTTGCGCTCGGTCACGTCGCGCGCCGCGGCGAAGACGCCCTGCAGCTTGCCGTTGCGATCGTGGAAGGTGGTCGCGTTGTACGACACCACCGTCAGCGCGCCGCCCCGGGCGTGGGCGGTGAGCTCGTAGTCCGAGACCTTGTTGTCCCTGAGCACGAGCGCGATGCCTTCCTCGGCTCGCACCGGGTCGGTGAAGTGGGTCTTGAAGGCGCTGCCGATCAGCTCGGCGCGCGCCCAGCCGGTGAGCGCCTCCATCGGTGCGTTGGCGTCGGTGATGATGCCGTGGGCGTCCGTCGTCATCAGCGCGTCGACGTTCGATTCGATGAGCGAGCGCGTGTAGAACTGCAGGTCGCGCAGGGCGAGCTGGGTGGCGTGATCCTTCGAGACGTCGCGAAACACCAGCACCGCCCCGACCACCGGGCCTCCGCGCGCGCGGATCGGCGCGCAGCTGTCGGCGATGGCGCACTCGGACCCGTTGCGGGCGACCAGCAGCGTGTGGTTGGCCAGGCCCTGGGTGGTGCCCCGGGCCAGCGCTGCGTCGACGGGCACTTTGGAAGGCAACCGCGTCTCTTCACTGATGATGTGGAAGATCTCGTTGATGTTGCGGCCCAGGGCCTCGGCGCGGGTCCACCCGGTGAGCCTCGCTGCTTCCGGGTTGATGATCGTCACCCGGGCCTGCGCGTCAGTGGCGATCACCGCGTCGCCGATGGAATCGAGGGTCACCGCCAGCTTGTCTTCGCTCAGCTGCAGGGTTTCGTTCGCCCTCTGCAGCGCGGCACTCGTCTTCTCCTCTGCCTCGAGCGAACGGCGCGTCACCAGGTGCAGCTCGTTCTGCAGCCGCTGCGCGGTCTCCCGGTGGATCAACCAGGCGAAGAGCAGCGCGAGCACCAGGGTGAGCAGGCTGGTGACGACGAGGGTGGCGTAGAGCCCCCGCAGGCTCGACTGGAAGGCGGCCTCGCGCTCGTCGCGATCGAGCTGCACCTCCCGCGCGAAGGTGCCCAGCTCGGTTCGAATCGAGTCCATCAGCGCCATGCCCTCGGCGCCGCGGACGTTCTCCAGCGCGGCCGAGAGATCGCCGGCGCGTCTGAGCTCGACGTTCCTGCCGAAGAAGTTCAGCTTGGCGGTGATCAGCGGCGCGACGCGGTCGAGGTGCTGCCGGCCGGGCCCACCGAGCTCGCGCAGCGCGACCAGCTCTCCGGGAATCTGCTCGCGCACCTTCACGTACGGACCCAGGAAGGCCTCGTCGCCGGTGAGGAGGAAGCCGCGCTGGCTCGTCTCGGCATCGACGAGCGATCGCATCAGCTCCTCGGTGCGGCTCAGCACCGCGTTGGTTCGCTGGCGTGCAGCAGCGGTCTGTTCGATCTGCCGGAAGCTCCAGAACGACACGGTCACCATCACAGCGACCAGCAATGCCGCGCTCACGAGCCAGCCGATGAGTTTCCTGGTGGCTGTCATGGCGCCCCCGGCTGCACCATGCGTGCCGGTGGCGCGCGTTCGGTGTCGCGGCCGTTTGGGGGGCGGGAGGCGCTCAGATTGATGGAGCGGGCGCCCAGGTTGATGGACCGCCTGGCCGCCGCCCGCCCAAAACCCGAGTGAAAGCGGGCGCCCCTGGCTGGAGCCGCTCTTGCGTTCCCCTCAGCTCATGAAGGCACTCGTCTACCACGCACCCGGCAAGCGGAGCTGGGAGGAGAAGCAGAAGCCGACCCTCAAGGAGCCGACCGACGCGATCGTCCGGCTGCTCGCCACCAGCATCTGCGGCACCGATCTCCACATCCTCAAGGGCGACGTGCCCACGGTGAGCGCCGGGCGCATTCTGGGCCACGAAGGCGTGGGCCTGGTGGAAGAGGTCGGCCCCGGCATCACGCAGTTCAGGAACGGCGATCGGGTGCTGATCTCGTGCATCACCTCGTGCGGGCGGTGCGAGGCCTGCAAGAAGGGGCTGCTCTCGCACTGCGTGACCGGAGGCTGGCAGCTGGGCCACCTGATCGACGGCACGCACGCCGAGTACGTGCGCATTCCCCACGCAGACAACAGCCTCTACCTGGTGCCCAACGGCGTCGATCCGGACGGCGCGGTGATGCTCAGCGACATCCTCCCCACGGGCTTCGAGGTGGGCGTGCTCAAGAGCGCCATCAAGCCGGGCGACAGCGTCTGCATCGTCGGCGCGGGCCCGGTGGGCCTGGCGGCGCTGCTCACCGCGAAGCTGTTCTCACCCTCCGAGCTGATCGTGGTCGACGTCGACGATCACCGACTGGGGCTCGCGAGGAAGTTCGGCGCGAACCGGGTGGTCAACTCGCACGACGGGCGCGGGGCCGAGAAGGTGCTCGCGGTGATGAGCGGCAAGGGTGTCGACGTGGCCATCGAGGCCGTGGGCCTGCCCGCCACCTTCGAGCTCTGCCAGGACATCGTCGCTCCGGGCGGTCACCTCGCGAACGTGGGGGTGCACGGGCAGGGCGTTCCGCTCAAGCTCGACAAGCTCTGGGGAAAGAACGTGACCATCACCACCGGGCTGGTCGACACCTCGAGCATTCACCAGCTCTTCAAGCTGATCGGAAAGGGCCTGATCACCCCGCGGCACCTGATCACCCACGAGTACGGCTTCGACGAGATGCCGCGCGCGTGGGACACCTTCGCGAACGCGGGGCCCGAGAAGGCCCTCAAGGTGCTGATCAAGCGGAGGATGTGACGTCGGCCAGGAAGGCCTCGGCGTGGGCGAGCCGGCCCAGCGTCGCGTCGGCGTCGAGCGACCCGGGCAGGCAGCGCACCTCGATGGTCGGCTGCTTCGGGTAGCGCTCCACCAGGCCCAGCAGGTTGAGGTCCACCGCGCGGTGCAGCCCACCGAGCAGCAGCCCCGCGGCCAGCGTCTCGAAGGGCAGGTCGTCGGTCGCGGCCTGCGCCACCCGCACCACGTCGGGTGGAAAGGGGCCCAGCTTGCGGCAGCGCGGGTTGGGCTCGAGCACGCGCAGCAGCGAGGTGCGCTGCTCGGTCCAATCGAGCACCAGCCGCCGCAACGCACGCGTGGAACGAAATGGCGCGGCGTCGAAGTGCGCGTGAATCGCCGCCTCGACGGGCACCGTGAAGCCCAGTGACGAGGCGAGCTTCAGCACCCGGCGCAGGGTAGGGGCGAGCGCCTTGCGGCCGAGGGGACGCAGCACCACCTCGCACACCCGCGCGCGCTCGGCAGACACCTCGTGCCAGCGCACCAGCGGCAGGCCCCAGGGATCGACGAAGCCGTCTTCTTCTTCCTTCGCCGCAAAGGTCTTCACCAGCGAAGCGAAGGCAGCACCGTTCATCCCGAGCGGAGTCGAGGGACCAGCGAACCGGGCGTGGCAGTTGCGTTCGATCCACGCGGCGAGGCGCACGTCGTCGGTCCTCGCGATTCGCAGCTTCTCGTCAGTCGGCGCCAGCTCGTCGACGATGGTGGGATCATCGACGACCGAGCAGAACCACTTCCCACGCACCAGCACGCGCGCCGTGGGGGTGAGCTGGCAGTCGGGCCGCCCGTCGGGGAGCTCGCCCTGGCCGTGGTACTTGAAGGCAAGACGAAGCGCGCCCCCCGCTCGTTTCGCGAGAGCGCGCGCCAGGTCGAAGCGTGTCTTCCCTGGAGGTGCGAGCAGCTCCAGTTCGAGTCCGACCCGTTCACCCCGAGCGGAGTCGAGGGGCCGCCGAACCTTCACTTGATCTCGTGGCGATCGCGGCCGGCAGTGATGCCCGCCTCGGTCATCATCGAGGTGTAGTCGTTGAGCACCTTGAGCCCCATGTACTCCTTCACTTCCTGGGTGGTGGCGCCCTTGAGGAAGTCGAACTTCTTCTTCGCCTGGTCGACGTCGGCGGCCGAGTACCCCGAGCGCTTGAACGCGGCCATCATGTCGTGGCTGTCGAACTTCGAGCGGGTGACGCCGACCTCCTGGAGGATGTCTTCCGTCTTGTTGACGATCTTGAGGCCGATGTACTCCTTCGCCTCGGCGACGTTCTTGAGGAAGGGCATCTTCGAGAGCGCCTGGCGAGCGTCGGCGTCGGTGTACGGGCTGCGCGAGAAGGCCACCGTGCAGTCGTGGTTGTCGTAGCGGGCGCGGCTGATGCCCTTCTGCTGCAGCGGGCCCTCGTTGCGGGTGATCACCGCCCGGCCGATGAACTCCTTCGCCGCGTTGAGGTTGGGCAGGCCGAACGCCTTCTGCGCCGCCTTCGCGTCGGCGTTGGTGTACGGCGAGTGCCAGAACGCGGTGCGCGCGGTCTTGGTGTCGATCGACGCGCCGCCCACGGTGCCGCCGGTGGCGGGCTTCACCCACCCGGTGCTCGAGGTGGCGGGCTGCGGCTTCGCAGGCACGGTGGTCTTCGGCTTCGTGGGCTGCGGGGTGACGGCCTGGGTGGTGTTGCGCTGGACCTTCGGCATGGGGAACTCCTGGGCTGCGAGGTGTGCGCGGATGACACTTCGGGCCTCGGCTGCGCGCAACAAGTAGAAGGAGAAAGATGACCTCTCTCGACTCTCAGACGATGAGAACGCTGCAAGATGGTTTGACGTCGGCGCAGGCCGCCTTCGCCGCGCGTTTCCCGGGCGAGTCGAGCGCGCGCCAGCCGCTGCACGTCGTCTACGGCGGGGCGCACCTGTTCAAGGCGGAGACCGCGCAGAAGCTGGGCACCCTCGCCCGGCAGGCGCTCGCCACCTACGCCCCCGACGCGCTCTCGTTCGCCGAGGCGCTCGACCTGAGCGACGAATTGGCGGCGCGCGTGTACCCCCGGGTGGTGGCGAAGCTCGAGCGCGAGCCGGTGGAAGACTTCCGCATCGACTTCGAAGACGGCTACGGCCACCGCACCGACGAGGAAGAAGATGGGCACGCGCTCGAGGCGGCCCGGCAGGTCGCGCGGGGCTTCGCCGAAGACCTGCTGCCCGCCTTCATCGGCATCCGCATCAAGCCGATGTCGGCCGAGCTGGGGGCGCGCGCCATTCGCACGCTCGATCTCTTCCTCACCGAGCTGAAGCGGCCGATCCTGATCACCCTGCCCAAGGTGGTGTCGGTGGCGCAGGTGAAGCTCTTCGTGGGCGTGCTCGACGAGCTCGAGCGCAAGCTGTCGTTCCCCGCGAGGTCGCTGCGCGTCGAGTTCATGGTGGAGGCCGCGCAGGGGCTGATCGACGCAGAGGGCCGGCACCTGCTCCCGCAGCTCCACGCGGCGGCCGACGGGCGGCTGCAGGCCGCGCACTTCGGCACCTACGACTACACCGCGTCGATCGACGTCACCGCCGCGCTGCAGGGCATGCGTCACCCCTCGTGCGAGTTCGCCAAGTCGCTCATGAAGCTCGCCTTCGCGGGCACGGGCGTGTTCCTGAGCGACGGCGCGACCACCCAGCTGCCCATCGGCCCGCACAAGTGGGCCTCGCTCACCGAGGCGCAGCGCGAGGAGAACCGCCGGGTGGTGCACGGGGCGTGGCTCGCGTCGGTCGACGACATCCGCCACTCGCTGGGCGGCGGCTTCTACCAGGGGTGGGACTTGCACCCGGCCCAGCTGGTGGCGCGCTACGGCACGGTGTTCGCCTTCTTCCTCGAGAGCCTCGCGCCGGCCATCGAGCGGTTGTCGAACTTCGTCAAGCGCCTCGGCCAGGCCACCGTGGTGGGCGACAGCTTCGACGACGCGGCGACGGGGCAGGGGCTGCTCAACTACTTCCTGCGCGGGCTCGCGTGCGGCGCGCTCACGGAGGAAGAGGTCGCGGAGACGGGGCTGACTGTGGAGGAGCTCCGCAGTCGGTCGTTTGCCGTCATCGCCCGCAACCGCCGCCTGGTGCCGTGATCGACTGGCGGCGGCCGCTCCTGGTCGAAGGAAATGCGGGGCGTGGTATGGACTGGCGATGCACCGACCGATCCTCGCCTTGGTCTTCGCGCTGCAGGCGTGCGCGCCAGCCCAGCCCGCTGAAGGGGAGAGTCTCGATCCCTTTACGCTTCAACTCCTCCGGGTGACGAAGGAGACGCCCAGCTTCGGCGGCTTCCACTCCGAGGCCGGTGCGCTGGTCGTCTTCATCTTCGACGAGGCCCAGCGGGGTCCCGCAGCGGCGAGCCTGACGGCCATCTTCGGGGACACGGCTCCGGCGCTGAACACCCGCCCCGCGAGAGGACAGAGCAGCGAGAGCGTCAAGAATGGGGCAGCCGACGTGCTTTCAGTGCCGGGCACCAGCAGCTTCGACTTCGACGAGACGACTGGTTTTCTCCGGGTCGGGGTGTGGAAGGCCAGCGCGCTCGAGCCGGTGCAGACGAAGCTGCTCGAGCTCTCGGTGCCGCTCGAGTCCGTCGTCCTGGAGATCCAGCGTCCCTGGCGCGCGCTCTGATCAGCTGCCCCGGTAGCCCGTCGCCGCGGAGTTCGTTTCTGTCATCGCCTTGAAGCCGCTTCTCATTGGTCTTACGCTCCTGCCAGAGGAGGAAGACCATGGAGAGCCTGACCATCAAGCTGCCTCGCCAGTTGAGCGCCCGCGTCACCCGGCTCGCAAAGAAGCGACACCTGTCGCGCTCGGCGCTGGTGCGGGAAGCGCTCGAGTTGCTCACCGCGGACCAGGGTGGGGAGACCTTCATCGACCGCATCAGCCAGCACGTCGGCGCCGCTGACGACGTCCCTGCAGACATCCTCACCAACCCGAAGCACATGAAGGGCTACGGGCGTTGAGCGGCACGTTGTTGCTGGACACCGGCCCGCTCGTCGCGCTGCTCGTGCCGCGCGAGCGCCATCACCGCTGGGCGATCGAGGCGCTTCGCGTCAGGGCCCGGGTCGTCACCTGCGAGGCGGTCCTGAGCGAGGCCTTCTTCCTGCTCCGGTCCTCTGAGAAGGGCTCGAGGGCCCTGCGCGGAATGCTCGCCGACGACTCACTCGAGCTGGTGTCGCTGGCGCCAGAGCCCCGGGCGCTGATGAGCCTCATGACCCGGTACACCTCGGTGCCGATGTCGTTCGCCGACGCCTGTCTGGTGCGCCTGAGCGAGCTGATTTCCAGTGCAGTGGTCGCGACGCTCGACTCCGATTTTCGCGTCTACCGGCGAAACGGCCGCCAGGTCATTCCACTGTTGATGCCGTAGTCAGCTGCCGCGGTAGGTCGAGTAGCCCCACGGGTTGAGCAGCAACGGCACGTGGTAGTGCGCCGCGCCGTCCACGATCTCGAAGACCACTTCGACGTGCGGGTAGAAGCCCTTCGTGCCCGTCGCCGCGAAGTATTGCTTCGTGTCGAAGCGGATGCGCCAGGTGCCGGGCTCGACCGGGCCGGGTGGGGTGAGCGTCTTGAGCCGCCCGTCGTCGTCGGTCTGGCCGGTGCCGATCAGCTTCCAGTCGGCGCCGGATTGTCTCTCGAGGTGAATGGGGACTCCGCGGGCCGGTTTGCCCAGCGTGGTGTCGAGGATGTGGGTGGTGATCATGGTGGCTCCCTGGGGTGTTTGCCCTCTCCCCGACCCTCTCCCCTCGGGGAGAGGGAGACAGTCTCTTATGTCGCGTGCTCGTCCAGCCACTTGTTCAAGCGCAGTTGGGTGATCTTCGCCTGCTCCTCGGCCGCGGTGCGGATCTCGGCGGCGCGATCGTTCGGAAGCCTGGCCTCGAGCAGGCCGAGCATCTCGTCCGCCGACTTACCCGTCGCACAGACGATGAAGATGAAGCCGTGCTTGCCGAAGTACGCGTCGTTCTGCGCCCTCAGCTTCTCCAGCGTGCCGAGCGCCGCGGCGGAAGCGGCTGACTGCTCCTGCGTCGACCACTTGCCCCCCTTGTCGCCGATGCGCGGGTGCGCGCCGAACGCCTCGAGGAAGTCGACCTCGCTCACCTTCCACCACTCGCGCTCGGCCACCCGCATCAGCGCCGGCACGTTCTCGAAGGGCCGCGCCCAGGCCATCGCCGTCGCCCACTTCTTCGAGCCGCACGCCTTGAGGAACTCGGTCGCCGCCGCGTCGGTCGACAGCGCGTTGAGGCGCGCCAGCCCCGGGTGCACCGCCTCGCTCAGCTCGCCCCACACCCGCAGCCGGGCCACGCCGCCGTCGGGGAACACCGAGAGCCGCACGTGCGTCACCGGCCCCACCCGACGCAGCTGCTCGTCGAACAGGTGGCGCGTGTGCGGCTGGAGCGGGCTTTCCACCACCGTGCGCCAGCCCGTGAGCGCGTCGGGCTTCGCGTCGCGGGGGCCCGTGCACGCCTCGATGAGACAGCGGCCGGGTGCGTTGCCCTTGAAGTGCGTGGTGTCGACCTCGAGGCGCTGCACCGTGCCGGCCGCGGCCAGCCGCACCAGCGACCAGTCGTGGCCCGGGCCCCGGCGGCGCTTCGTTTCCCAGCCGTCGCCCATGTTCACCGCGCGGTCCGGCTTGATCAGGTTGTGCCGCGAGCCGAAGAACATGTCGCTGCACGCCAGCACGTAGGCGCCGTTCTCCAGCGCCGCGAGGTCGACCAGCCCGCCGAACGCGCGCAGCCTGTTCCAGTCGGGCACCACCTCGCCGTGCACCCGCAGCCGCGCCACGCCGCCGTCGGGGAAGATGTTGAGCCGCACGTGCGTGAAGCGCCGTTCGTCGGCCACCGCGAAGTAGTTCTTCGAGTCGCCCTGGAGCTTCGCCTTCGGCACCAGCTCGACCCACTCGGCCCTCTCCGATTCCCTGAGGTCGAGCGGCCCCTTGAGCGACGCGGCCTCGATGGAGCAGGACTCGGGGAAGTTGCCGCGGAACCACTTCGTGTCCACCACGAAGCCCTTGAGCACGCCGGGCAGGCCCAGGCGCACCACGCACCAGTCGGAGCCGGGCTCGCGGCGGCGGCGCGATTCCCAGCCGTCCATCCACTTGCCCTTGTGCGTGTACTCGTGGTCCGTCCACACCGCCTCGTGGGCTTTGAGGAGGTTCTCCTTCTCGGCGAAGAAGTCGTCGTTGGTGCTCAGCGCCGCGCCCCCCACGCGCTCGGCGGCGAGATCGGGGTAGTCGACGAAGTCAGGAGGCTGGCTCACAGGAATTGTCCCTTCAGTTCACGGGCGTGTTCGCCCAGGTGGAAGACGCGCTGACCCCGCACGTACGTCGAGGTGACCACGCCGGTCAGCCCCGCGTCGGCGTAGGGCGTCAGCTTGTGCTTGTGCTCGATGCGCTGCACGTCGACCTTGAACGCGGCCTCGGGCTCGAACACCACCAGGTCCGCGTCGTAACCGGGGGCGATGTGGCCCTTCTTCTTCTCGAGGCCCGCCAGCCGCGCCGGCGCTTCACACATCCACCTCACCACCTGCGAGAGCGAATACCCGCGCGCGCGCGCCCCGCTCCAGGTGACGCTGAGCCCCAGCTGCAGCCCGCTGATGCCGCCCCACGCGGCCATGAAGTCGCCCAGTTCCTGCTTCTTGAGCGCGGGCGTGCAGGGCGAATGATCCGACGCCACCAGCTCGAGCACGCCTTCCCCGAGCGCGGCCCAGAGCAGCTCGCGGTTGCTCCCCTCGCGAATGGGCGGGGCGCACTTGAACGCCGTGGCCCCGTCGCGAATGTCTTCGGCGGCGAAGTGCAGGTAGTGCGGGCACGTCTCGGCGGTGAAGGGCAGGCCTTCGGCGCGCGCGTGGCGGATCAGCGGCAGCGCACTCGCCGCGGAGTGATGGACGACGTGCGTGCGCGCGCGCGTCTCACGGCACAGGCGCGACACCAGCCGAATCGCCTCTTCTTCCGCGGCCGGCGGGCGCGACTGCAGGTAGGTCAGGTACGCGCGCGGGTCCTTCCCGGCGAGGTGTGGCGCCACCGCGTCGATGGGGCCCTCGACCTCTGCGTGCACCAGCAGCGGGCGGCTCAAGCGGCGCAGCTCCATCATCGCCGGGTGGAGATCGTCCTCGAGCACGCCGGGGAACTCGTCGACGCCCGAGAAGCACATGAAGGCCTTGAAGCCGCGCGCGCCCTCGCGCACCAGGCCCTCCAGCTCCTTCACGTTGCCCGGCACCACGCCGCCCCAGAAGCCGACGTCGATGAGGCACTGGCCCGCCGCTTCCTGCCGCTTCTTGCGCAGCGCCTCGGCGGTGGTCGTGGGGGGAATGGAGTTGAGCGGCATGTCGACCAGCGTGGTGACGCCGCCGCTCGCCGCCGCGCGCGTGGCCGTGCGGAAGCCTTCCCACTCGGTGCGGCCCGGCTCGTTCACGTGCACGTGCGTGTCCACCACGCCGGGCATCAGCACGGCTTCGCCCACGTCGATGCGCTCGGCCCCGGCGGGCAGCGCGTCGTAGTCCGCCAGCGCGTGGATGATCTCGCCGTGCACGTGCACGGTCGCGGGGCGAATGCCCTCGGCCGTCACCACCCGGCGGCTGCGAAAGACTCTCATTCGATGCGCTCCTTCGTCACGCGGCGGGAAGATGGCACGCCCGGGCTCTCAGTCCACGTCTTCCCCCGGAGGCGCGCTTGCCAGGCAGTCCGGTCGCGGCGTCTGCGAGAGGAAACCCTCGGCGGCCGCCTTGAACGCCGTCACGTCCTTCACCGAGTCCCAGTCGACCCGGTCGAGGAAGCGCTTCGTGTGCGCGACCAGCGCCGCCCCACAGCCCTGCGCGGCGCTCGTGAGCAGGGTCTGCTGTGCGTCGTTGACGCTCTTCCATGCGCTGTCCCTGCCGGTGAGCGCGGAGTCCTTCAGCGGCTCGCGCTCGAACTCCGGGTTCTTCTGCCGCAGCTCGACCACCTTCACCACGCCCTCGACCGTCATCAGGTCGAGCATGTCGAGGTCGTAGAGCACGCGCGCCTCGGCGCTGGTCGGCTTCGGGTAGACGCGCTGGCAGAACTTGGTGAGGAAGCGCGCGTCGTTCCACGCGTCGTTGTGGCCGCACGGGCCCATGTGCTCGACGATGGCGGCGGCGACGCGGCGGGAGAAATCAGCGCTCTTCCCCAGCTCGGGCAGCACCTGCCCGGCCCACGCGCCGCCTTCCTCGCCATGAATGCAGAAGCGCTCCTTCGGCTCGCCCTTGCCATCTTCCTTGGTCGCGTCGTGCAGCAGCGCCGCCGCCCGCACCACGTGTACGTCGGCCTCGCCGGCCTTCGCGAACGGCTCGGCCGTGAAATAGAGCCGGCGCATGTGCAGCTGGTTGGGGCCGCCCTTCTTCACCCGCGTCACGCTCCGCTCGAGCACCGCCTGCGCATCGGCGGGCGTCAGCTCGTCGGGCGAGGGGCGCCGCAGCCAGGAGACTCCATAGAAGAGGGTGAAGGAGACCACTCCCAGGGCGGCGATGCGGGCGGGCCGAGTCATGGCTTCAGGTTAGCTGAGAGGGGTCGCGCGGAGGTCCTCGGCGAGGGCCGCCGCCCGAGCGGCAGCGAGCTGCGACCTCACCCTCCACCTTCTCGTTGACGCAGGGGCTTCCGGGTGTTGTCTCCGCACCCGCGCATCACTTCACCACCCGGAAAGCAGGCCAACCTCATGTTGCTGACCACGCTCGTCGCCCTTTCGCTCGCCGCCGCGCCACCCAGGCCCTTCGTCGCGGGCCCGTCGGTCGAGGGGATCTCGGAATATTCGCTGCCCAACGGCCTGAGGATCCTCTTCGTGCCGGACCCGTCGAAGCCCACGGTGACCGTCAACCTCACCGTGTTCGTGGGCAGCCGCCACGAGAACTACGGCGAGAAGGGCATGGCGCACCTCTTCGAGCACATGCTCTTCAAGAAGACGAAGAAGTTCGCCGACGTGAAGGCCGAGCTCACCAAGCTGGGCGGCTACGCGAACGGCACCACCTGGTTCGACCGCACCAACTACTTCGAGTCGTTCCCGGCGGACGACGCCAAGCTGCGCACCGCGCTCGAGCTCGAGGCCGAGCGGCTCCGTTCCGCCATCATCTCTCGCGACCAGCTCGTCACCGAGATGACCGTGGTGCGCAACGAGTTCGAGATGGGCGAGAACCAGCCCGAGGGCGTGCTCGAGGAGCGGCTGATGGCGGCCGCCTTCCAGTGGCACAACTACGGCAACACCACCATCGGCGCGAAGAGCGACATCGAGAAGGTGCCCAACGAGCGCCTGCTCGCGTTCTACGAGACGTACTACCAGCCGGACAACGCGATGCTGATCATCGCGGGCAAGTTCGACGAGGCGAAGACGTTCAAGGCGATCGCCGACACGTTCGGGAAGATCCCGAAGGCGAAGCGGGTGCTGCCGGTGACGTACACCGACGAGCCCACCCACGATGGCGAGGTCTCGGTGACCGTGCGCCGCGTGGGCGGCACGCCGGTGCTCAACGTCGGCTACCACATCCCCGCGGCGTCGGACCCCGACGCGCCCGCCATCGACCTGCTCGACAGCCTCATCGGCGATTCGCCGTCGGGCCGCCTGTACAAAGAACTGGTCGAGACCAAGAAGGCCGCGAAGGTGAGCTGCACCAGCTACACCTTGAAGGAGCCCGGCTACTTCCTGTGCACCGTGCAGCTCAACGCGAAGGACGCGGTGGGCCCCGCGAAGGACGCGATGCTGGGCGTGCTCGAGGGCTTCGTGAAGAAGCCGCCCACCAAGGACGAGATCGATCGCGCCCGCACCGCGCTGCTCAAGGAATACGAGCTGATGCTCAACGCGTCCGATCGCATCGGCGTGCTGCTCTCGGAGTTCGCGGCGGCCGGCGACTGGCGCCTCATCTTCCTCGCGCGCGATCGCGTCGAGGCGCTCAGCGTCGACGACGTGGTGCGGGTGTCGGGCAAGTACTTCAAGCCGAGCAACCGCACCCTGGGCGAGTACGTGCCCACCGAGAAGCCCGACCGCGCCGAGATCCCCGCGGTGGCTGACCTGGGCCCGGTGCTCAAGAACTACACCGGCCGCGCGGCCATGGCGCAGGGCGAGGTGTTCGACGTCACCCCGAAGAACATCGACGCGCGCACCACGCGCTCGGCCTTGAGCAACGGCATGAAGGTCGCGCTGCTGCCGAAGAAGACGCGCGGCGAGACCGTGCAGCTCGCCCTGCAGCTCAAGTTCGGCAACGAGAAGACGCTCAACGGCCAGCGCGCCGCCGGCGACTTCGCCGCGAAGATGCTCTTGCGGGGCACGAAGACGAAGACGCGCCAGCAGGTGAAGGACACGCTCGATCAGCTCAAGGCCCGGGTGCAGGTGCAGCCCGGCCCCACCGGGGTGACGGTGACCATCGAGGTGCGCAAGCCGCAGCTCAAGGAAGTGCTCGACCTCATCGGGGAGTGCCTCAAGTCGCCCGCGTTCGACGGCAAGGAGTTCGAGCAGCTGCGCCGCGAGGTGGTGACGGGCGCCGAGCAGAAGAAGGACGACCCGATGGCCATCGGGCAGATCGGCCTGCAGCGGGTGCTCTCGCCGTTCCAGACGAAGGGCCACCCGCTGTACGTGCCGAGCCTCCCCGAGGTGATCGCCGACGCGACGGCGCTCAAGCTCGACGAGGCGAAGGCGTTCCACGCGAAGTTCTACGGCGCCCAGGCGGGCTACGCGGCGGCGGTCGGCGACTTCGACCCGAAGGAACTGGGCGCGCAGCTCGAGGCGCTCTTCGGCAGCTGGAAGGCGCAGGAGCCGTTCACCCGCATTCCCGTGCCCTTCCAGGTGCTCGAGCAGAAGGACGCGGTGATCGAGACGCCGGACAAGAAGATGGCGTTCTACGGCACGGGCACGAACTTCAAGCTCAAGGAAGGCGACCCGGATTACCCGGCGATGATGCTGGCCGACTACATGCTGGGCGGCGGCTTCCTGAACGGCCGCGTGCCGCAGCGCCTGCGCGAGAAAGAGGGCCTGTCGTACGGGGCGGGCACGTTCATGCGCGCGGGCACGCACGACGACTTCGCGGCGCTGCTCGGCTACGCCATCTACGCGCCGCAGAACCTGGAGAAGGTGCAGAAGGGCTTCTCCGAGGAGCTGACGCTGGCGGTGGACAAGGGCTTCACCGACACCGAGCTCAAGCTGGCGCGCGAGGGGCTGCTCAAGCAGCTCGAGCAGGGGCGCTCGGAAGACGAGGCGCTGGTGATGGACCTGGTGCAGCAGCTCGATCTCAACCGCACCACCGCGTTCGATCAGCAGGTCGAGGACAAGCTGCGCGCGCTGACGGTGAAGGACATCAACGGCACGCTCAAGAAGTACGTCGACCCGAAGAAGTTCAGCATCATCAAGGTCGGCGACTTCAAGCAGACGGCGCCGCCGAAGTAAGCGTGAGTCTCCCTCTCCCCCGGAGCGGAGCCGAAGATGCGCCGAGGCGAAGCGACCCAGGAAGAAGGGGAGCAGAGGGTCGGGGAGGGCAAACTGAACTCAGACGAGATCACCCTGCACCGGGCCACGGACCCCGCGTGGCTCACCCTCGCGCTTTCACGCTTCGACGAAGTGCTCATCGATCACGCGCATTGCGAGAAGAAAGCCGCAGCGAACGCGCTCTCGCTCCTGCAAGCGTTCCCCGAAGTACCGGGGCTCCCGGCCCAGATGGCGCGCCTCGCGAGAGAAGAAGCCGCCCACCTCGCCCGGGTGCTGCAGATCATGGAAGACCGCGGCCTCATCCTCGGGCGTGACGGCGGCGATCCCTACGCGCAGGGCCTGCAGAAGTTGATGCGCAACGGCCAGAAAGACCGGCAGCTCGATCGGTTCCTGGTGGCAGGCATCATCGAAGCCCGCAGCGCCGAGCGGCTGGCGTTACTGGCCGAGGGGCTGACCGACGTGGCGCTCAAGAAGTTCTACGCAGAGCTGGCGACCAGTGAAGACGGGCACCAGAAGCTGTTCCTCCGCCTCGCCAGGGAGATCGCTCCCGGCGACGTGGTGAACACCCGCCTCGCCGAGCTGCTCACGGGGGAAGCGGCGTTGATCGCCGCGTTGCCGCTGCGCGCCGCCATTCACTGACCCATCAGCCGCGAGAAGGGCGCTGCGGAGACGATCGCCCGCTCGGGTCCGACTGAATCACCGCCCGGCACTCGCGGTGGCGCCCGTGGCCAGCACCTGGGCCACCAGCGCGTCGAGGGTGCGCCGGTCGAACGGCTTGGTCAGCACCGTCACCGGGTGGCTGTTGACGAACTGCTCCGCGCCCGGGGTGAACGCGCCGCCCGACATGAAGGCCAGGCGTGGCAGCACCTCTTCCCTCACCTCGGAGAGGCGCTCGTAGAGCTCCATGCCGGTGAGGCCGGGCATCATGAGGTCGCACAACACGAGGTCCGGCAGCTCGCCGTCCCGCAGGCGCGCGAGGGCCTCGTTCCCGTCGGCCGTCACCACCACGTCGTGATCACGCAGCATCCGGCTGATGGATTTCCCCACCAGGGGTTCGTCGTCGATGACCAGCACCGTGGCGCGGCGGCTCGCCACCGGCAGCGTGGCCTCGACCACGGGCTGCTCGGGCGTGATGGGCTGCAAGGGCAGCTTCACCTGGAAGGTGGTCTTGCCCGGCTCGCTCTTCACCTCGATGCCGCCGCCGTGGGCCGCGACGATGCGATGGGAGATGGCGAGCCCCAGGCCGGTCCCCGCTGCGTGGTGCCGGGTGGTGAAGAATGGATCGAAGAGGCGCGGCAGGTGTTCCGGCCGAATGCCTGCGCCGTCGTCCGTGATCTCGATGACGACGCGCTCGCCCTCGGCGAAGGAGCGCAGCCGGATGCGGTGGCGCTCGGGGGCAGCGCCCTCGGGCATCGCCTGCGCCGCGTTCACCAGCAGGTTGACGATCACCTGGCCCAGCTCGGTCGGGTCGCCCAGCACCTGCAGGCCGGGCGTGAGGTCGAGCTCGAGGCGGGCCCGGTGCCGCACCTCGGTGTGCGTCATGCGGGCGGCGCGGTCCACCAGCTCGGCGACGACCACCCGCCGCTGCGAGGCCTGCTGAACGCGGCTGAAGTCGCGCATGCGCCCCACCGTGTCGCGAATGCGCGCGCACCCGTCGTTGACCTCGGCCAGCAGCGTCAGCACGTCTTCCTTCGACGACCCGTCCGCCAGCTGCGCCTGGAGCGTGGCGACGTTTCCCATCACCCAGGTGAGCGGGTTGTTGATCTCATGCGCCACGCCCGCGGCGAGCGAGCCCAGCGACGCCATGCGCTCGGCGATCTCCAGCCGGCGCTCCACGTCTTTTTGCCGGGTCTGATCGTGCGTGATGACGATGACCTCCTTGCCCAGGGCGAGCGGCACGAAGCGCACCAGCAGTTCTCGCGCCCGGCCTCCCGCCGCGGCCGGCTGGTAGAGGCGCTCGCGGGGAAGGCCGGTGGCCATTGATTCCTCGAGGTCGGTCACCAGCTGCCTCCGGGGCTCGATCCCCGAGTCCCCGAAGCGCTCGAGCACGTCCGCCCACGTCCGGCCCACCAGCGTGGTGAGGAGCGCGGTTTCCCGCACCGAGGTGCCGCCGTGTACCGAGAGCAGGGTGCCGTCGCGCCCGAAGCGGAGCACGAGGTCGGGGAAGGCGCCGATCACCGCCTCGAGCGTCGCCTCGCTGCGCGTCGCGCGCTGTTCGGCTTCCCGTTCGACCGTGACGTCGCGCGCGAAGAAGAGGGTGGCGGGCTTGCCGTCGAACTCCACCGCGCCCGCGCTGCACGCCTCCAGCTGGCGCGGGGTGGCCCCCCCGTTGACCAGGAGCGACAGGGCGGTGGTGGTCGCAGCGGCCAGCAGCGCCCGCTGGCTGTCGGGGAAGAGCGCCTCGAGGCGGGTGCCTTCCAACTCGGCGGGCGGGCGGCCGAAGAAGGCGGCGAAGGCGGGGTTGGCGTAGCGAAGCAGCCCTTCTTCGTGCACGGCAACCAGGAGCGGGAGCGCGTCGAGGGCGTTGCGGAAGGTCTTCGCCGAACGTCGCATCTCGTCGAAGGCTCGCTGGAGCTGCACCTGCTGCGCGAAGAGTTCGTTGAAGATGGCGTCGGGCGCAGACAGGGCGGTCCACATGCGGCGGAACGACGAGCCCAGCGAGCCCGACGCTGGAGGCCTGACCCGCCAGACACCGCCCTGCCCGGTGACGGTGACGCGTTCGACCAGGGAATCGGGGAGCCCCGCGAAGAAGGGAATGCGGGTGAGGGCTCCCTCGGCCATGAGGAACCACGAGCGGCAGGGCCGGAAGCCGGGGAGCAGCTCGGCGGTGAAGGTGAGGACCCCGGGCTGCGTGGTGTCCGTGCTGAACGTGACGCTCCGGTAGAGCGATGGGCCGCCCCACTTCGCCAACACCTCGTAGATCTGCGCGGCGTCGGTGAAGAGGCCAACCACCTTCCCCAGGTAGCCGCTGAAGCCCTCGCTCAGCACGAAGGAACCGGTCTCGCACAGCGCGTCTTCGCTGGGCAGCATCGCGGCGAACCGGTCGCAGAGGGTGACCCACTGGTCCCAGGGCACGCGGTTGCCGGCGTCCTCCAGCACTTCGCGCGAAAGCGGCTGCCCTGCGAGCAGCTCGTCGAGCGAGATCAGCCCCGCCTTGTGGGCAGCGGTGAAGAACGAGAATGCACGGCAGGACACTTCCGACACGTGGCCCCTCATTGACAGCTGATCAAGCGTAGCCGCGAGGCGGGGTGATTGCCCAGCCGACCAGCTGGGCGTTGCGTCGGCTTCAGACCCAGAGCAGCTTCTGCGCCCGGCCCTGCAGGTAGCCCACCTTGCGCGCGATGCTCGCGAAGTGCGTCGCCTCGTCGTCGATGCGCACGGTGAGCCGCGGCAGGGACGACATGAGGAAGCGCGAGATCTGCCCCAGGCACAGCGTCGCGTGGCCGTGGTGGCGCTCTTCGGGGGCGGTGTAGAGCCCTTCGAGCTCTGCGCCGAACTGCGAGCGGCTGCCCACGTCGAGCTTGAAGACCAGCTTGCCCTTCTCCTCGAGCACGTAGGTGCGGTGCGAGTGCACCCGCTGGCGCACCCGCAGCTCGAAGCCCACCGCGTCTTCTTCGAGCGGGTCGCGCTTCACCATCTCCTTCACGCAGGCCGCGGCCATCGGCACGAGCTGCGGGAGATCGGCGGCGGTCGCGGGGCGGAGCAGGGGGTTGGTGAAGGGCCCCAGGTCGTTGGGCGAGACCGAGAACAGCTTCTGCGACTTGATGAACTTCGGCGTCACGCTGAAGTGGCGGATGAGCGAGTCGACCACGCTCTGCTCGCCGATCGCCGAGCGGATCTCGATCTTCCCGGCGAGCTTCTTGGCGATGTCGCCGATGTGAATCGGGCTCGAGGCCGAGGGCACCACCAGCCCGCCGCTGCCCCCCACGAAGAGCGCCGCCGTCAGCTCGTCATCGAAGAAGCGCCCGTAGAAGGTGAAGGGCGCGCGCATGGGCCCCGAGACGACGCCGAACTCCTCCATCAACCCCAGGAGGTACATGTTGTGGGTCGTGTCGCGTGACAACATCGTCCGCAGCGCGGCGACATGCGTGGGACCCAGAGGTTCGACGACCGCAGGCATTTGAGGGCGTTGACTCTATGTCAGTCGGGGGAGGGCCCGAAGCTGAAGGTGTGCTCAGCGGGGGTGTACGTCTCAGGCCCTGACGGGTGCCAGGCGACCTCGGCGAACACGTCTTCGAGGCAGGCCTGGAGGTACGGGTTCTGCTCGTCGACCTCCACCCGGTCGAAGCCCCCGTCGCGGGTGGGGGTGAAGCGCACGCGGACCTCGTGCAGTTGCTTGAGGTGCTGGTCGGCGAAGCAGCGCTTCACCTCGGGCAGGACAGCCGTCAGCGGGGCGGCGAGTCCGGGCGGGAACACCGGTGACCGTTCACCCCGAGCGGAGTCGAGGGGCAACTGGGCCGACGGTCCCTCGACTTCGCTCGGGATGAACGGTTTCTCGACTTCGCTCGGGATGAACGGGGCTGGCTCAGGCGAAAAATAGAACCCGGCGGCGACGAGCACCCCGAACGGCACCAGCACCGCCGCCGCGATGAGGAGCTCGCGCCTCACCCGACCACCGTCGCGGTCCGCTTCACCCGGGCGAGCGAGAAGCCGCTGATCAGCTCCCGCGCCTTCACGGGGGTGCCGTCACCCAGTCCACTCCACGCCGCGAGCTGACCGATGACCTTCTCTGCCGGCCAGCCGAGCTCACGCAGGCCCGCCACCGTCGAGGCCCCGTCGCGCTTCGCCAGCCGCTTTCCGTCGGCCTGCATCAACAGCGGCACGTGCGCGTACGTCGGCGCCGGGTAGCCCAGCGCGCGCTGGAGCTGCAGCTGACGCGCGGTCGAGGCCAGCAGGTCTTCCCCGCGCAGCACGTGGGTGATGCCCGAGAGCGCGTCGTCCACCACCACGGCCAGCTGGTAGCTCGCCACGCCGTCGATGCGCTTGATCACGAAGTCGCCCACGTCTCGCGCGACGTCCTGGGTCACCTCTCCGTGGACCGCGTCGGTGAAGCGTTCGGTGCCCGGCTCGACGGCGAAGCGCCAGGAGGGTTCCCGGCCCGGCTTCGGGGTTGCCCCCTCGCGACAGGTGCCCGGGTAGACCGGACCTTCTTCTCCTGCGTGGGGCGCGGAGGCCGCGCGCGCCACTTCCGCCCGGCTGCACCAGCAGCGGTAGGCGCGGCCACTCTGCGACAGGCGGGAGATCGCTTCGTCGTAGAGCTCCCCTCGTTCCGACTGGCGCCAGACGGGGCCATCCCAGTCGAGGCCGAGCCACTCGAGGTCTTCGAAGATGCCGTCGGTGAAGACAGCCTTGCTGCGATCGGGATCGAGATCCTCGATGCGGAGGAGGAACTCTCCCGAGGAGGACCTCGCCCAGAGCCAGCCCAGCAGGGCGCTGCGCAGGTTGCCGAGATGGAGACGGCCCGTTGGGCTGGGCGCGAAGCGCCCCCGGTGAGTGGGCGAGGTCACTGCCTCTTGAGCGGAGCGCGGCGCTTCTGTTCCAGCGGCTTGCGCGGACCGTCTTCCTTCGTGGGCTCCGGCGTCTCGAGGCCCTCGAGCCCTTCCTTGCCCGGCACCACGCCGTACTTCGCCTCGGCCAGCTTCGAGGCCCCGCCGGTGATCAACGTCATCGACACCGACGACGGCACCTTCACCGCTTCGCCCACCTTGTCGCCGTGCTTGGCCAGCTCGCCGGCCAGGTTGAAGAACTCCATGCCCGCCGACAGCAGCTCGGTGTCGAACGACGCGCGCGCCATGCGCCGCACGTCACCGGTCGACGCCGCGAAGAGGAAGGTGTCGAGCGCCAGGCCCTTGCCTTCCTTCGAGAGCGCGCCGAACACCACCAGGTCCGCCTCGGCCGACTTCGCGTGCTCCCGGGCCGCCGCCACCAGGTCGGCGTCGAGCTTGTTCTGCGCCAGCGACGACAGCAGCCGCGACTCGGGGTCCTTGCTCGCCGAGCTCGCCTTCGCCATCGCCTGCTTGCCGCCCACCACCTCGACCACGCCACCCAGCGCCTCGCCCGAGGGCAGGGTCGCCTTCCAGAAGTGCAGGCCCGGGGGCACGTCCTTCACCGACAGCGGCGTCGAGCCCAGGGACAGGCCGTCGAGCAGCACCGGCGCGTTCGAAGGCGCCGACTCGAGCATGAGCGAGCCCTTGGGGCCGTCCTTGAGCACCTTGCGCGCATCGGTCACCACGCGCGCGAACAGGGCCGACGTCTGGGCCAGGGGCAGCTCGCGCTCGGGCGCCATCGTCAGCGCCTGGTTGAGGCTCTTCGCGCCGTCTTCGTCGCGGCCGGTGTTGTACTGAACGGCCGCCAGCAGGGCGTAGGCGTCGACCACCTCGCCCACCTCGGCCAGGGCGCCGGGCGCCGACTTGTAGGCGGTGAGGGCGCGCTGCAGCGCCTCTTCTGCGAGGCGGAACTTCTTCTTCCCGCGCAGCTCCTTCGCGTCGTTCACTTCCTTGCGGGCCTTCTCGAGGGCTTCGTCGGCGCCGCCGGCGGCCTTCTCCTTCTTCCCGTCGACCAGCGCGAAGGAATCGGCGCTCTTGAACTCGGTGGTGAGCATGCCCACGGCCTTGGCTCCGGCTCGCTGGGGCACGTCTCCGGTGAGCGCGGCGAAGGGCATCACCGTCAGCTTCGGCTTCACTGCGGGGGCGGCGGCGGGGGGCGGCGCTTCACCCTGGGCAAAGGCCACCAGGGAGAGCAGCGAGGTCAGCGCGATCAACAGGCGAGTCATCGCTGAAGTCCTACCCCAGAACTCGCCTCGGGGGATCTACCCAGTGGGCCCCTCACCCCGACCCTCTCCCCGCTGCCTTTCGGGTCGCTTCGCCTTGGCGCACCTTTCGCTTCGCTTCAGTTGCGCTTGTCCAGCGTTCCGCTGGACCGGCTCCGCTCCGGCAGGGAGAGGGAGCGAGGTCAGAGCAGGCCTTCACACTCCGGAGGCTTGTTCGCGCCGCAGTTCTCCTTGAGCAGCGCGCGGGCGCAGGCGGCCTTCTTCTCGGCGCGGGCCGAGTCGACGGTCGTGGTGCGGCTGGTGCCCTCGCACTGCTTGGACACCGCCTCGCAGCGGGCCTTGCCGTCCTTCTGGCAGCTGGTGGCGTGGCACTGCGCCCCGGCCCAGAGGTCGCAGAGCCAGCGCTCGTTGTAGGTGTTCGGCTTGGTGCCAGCCGAGGTCGAGAGCACGAAAGCAGCAGCGGTCGCGAGGAGCATGAGACCTATTGTAGCCGGATCGTTGGCCACCTCATGTTCTCTGCTACTTTCTTTCCCACATGGACGCCGAACTCACGTTCGAAGAGCTCAAGCTGCTCAGGCAGGTCTCCCGGGTCGTCGACGATCTGCTCGAGGAATCGCTCAAGGCCCGCGAGAGCCTGCAGCAGACCTTCAAGCGGCTCTTCCCACCCCTGCTCGAGGTGCTGGGCGCCAGGGGGGCGGTGGTGAGCACGCTGGACGAAGAGCTGGCCCAGGCCACCTTTCACCACGGCGACTTCGGCGGGGTCTTCGCCGGCACGTACCTCGAGGCCGCCCGCTGGGGCGTGCGCAAGCTCGAGACCGGTGACACCCTCTGCAGCCAGGCCCTCGATCTGGTGGGGCACCAGGTGGGCGCGATGGGGGTGCTCTTCCAGGGCGATCGCACCGCCGACGCCGCGAAGCTGGGCCGCCTGCTCGACACCGTGGCCGAGCAGCTCGACACGGTGCTCGCGTCCGTGCAGACCGCGTCCGAGAAGCACCAGGTGCTGGTCACCATCAACCACTCGCTCTCCAACCGCGTCTTCGAGACCGGCATGGACGGCGCGGTGCGGGCCCTGTGCGAGCGGGTGAAGGTGCCCGGGTTCCTCCTCATGTACCGCGACGCCGTCGAGTCGGGCGCGCTGCACTACCGGCAGTACAAGTACGGCCAGCTCGAGTTCTCTTCGAACGGCCGCAAGGACCCCGAGCTCGACGCGGCCATCCGCGCGCACGGGCAGAACCTGATCATGCCGCACGACCGCCAGTTGCAGACGGTCCTGGGCAACCGCAAGGCCGTCGAGACGGTGCTGATCAGCGGCGTGGCCGAGTCGCACGCGCTGGGGAAGATCATGGTCTGGAGCGGCGGCGAGGGCTTCTCGTCGTACACCATGGAGCTGCTGCGCCTGCTCGGCTCGACGCTGAGCCAGCGCCTCATCGACTACAACCGCGAGCGCATTCACCTCTCGCAGTTCTTCGCCAGCCGGGCCATCGACGAGCTGCTGCGCGACCCCGACTACGAGCGCACCTACCTCGCCCCGCGCGCCGAGGAGGTCGGCATCATCTTCGCCGACATCAACGGCTTCACCCGCATCTGCGAGCAGGTGCTCGAGCGCCCCGAGCGCATCGGCAAGTTCGTCGACGACTGGTCGGAAGAAGCGGTGCGCATCCTCCACCGGCACGGCGGCGTGTTCGACAAGATGGTCGGCGACTGCGTGATCGGCCTGTTCGGCCCGCCCTTCTTCAAGGACGACGCGACCTCGCGGGCCAGCGCGACCCTGAAGGCCGCCATCGAGATCCAGCGCTTCACCAAGGACACCATGAGCGCGCACCCGGAGATCTCGAGGCTCTCGGAGATCCTCCAGATGCCCGGTCTGGGCGTGGCCATCGGCGTCAACCTGACCCCCAGCTTCTGCGGCCTGTTCGGCCCCAACCGCAACTACACCTCGTTCTCCACCGGCATGAACCAGACGGCGCGCCTGCAGTCGCTGGGCACGTTCCGCGAGACGCTGGTGATGGACACCGCGATGCGGGCCATCGCCAACTCGAAGGACCCGGCGATGACGAGCCTCAAGTTCGGCCCGCTGGTCGAGACGCCGGTGAAGAACGTCGCCCAGCCGCTGCGGTACTACAAACTGCTCGAGTAGGCTGTGTTGAGCAAGGGCCCTCGACTTCGCTCGGGCTGAACGGATTCGGCCAGTTCCGTTCACGCCGGGGCGCGCGGCTACGGAAAGCCCAGATAGTGCCGCAAGACAAACCCGAGCGTGGCGCTGAACGCGTTCGCCCCCAGACTCCACGCCGCCGCGAGCGCGAGGGGCACGGCGTTGAACCGAAGCCACGCCGCCTCGGCCAGCACCGCGAACAGCTCTGCGAAGACCACCATCCACCCCCACGACAGCCCGTGCTCCATCAGCACCGGAAACACGAACCACACCACCGGGTGCGTCATCGCGCTGGCGAGGAAGGCCACCCGCAGGCTCCCCGTCGCCTTCCAGTAGATGGGCATCTCGAAGAGCTGCGTGAAGAAGAACGCCACCAGCCAACCCCACAGCGCGGTCAGCACGCCGACGGTCGCTTTCGTTCCACCAGGAACAGCGCGGCGACGGCCAGCTCGAGATACCCGTGGAACGCGGCGAGCCGCAGGTAGCCCCAGCGCGCCGACGCGAGGTCCACGAGCCCCCACAGCGCGATGAAGAGCGTCAGCCCCACGAACACGGCGAGCAACGGAAGCCCGAAGTCAGCCACGAGCGCATCCCACGTGGCGCGGAAGGGGCGGGGCGCCGGGCGCACCCGCGCGTCTTCGGGCACCAGGCGCAGCCACAGCGCGTAGTGCACCGACTGCAGGAACGCGAACGACAGCACCAGGCGCAGCGCCAGGCTGGCTCCGAGCCCGGGGGGCGAGGCCGTCTCGACGAACTCGGCGAAGCTGGTGCCGCTGCCCGGGGCCTGCCACCCGCCCAGCGCGCTGATGATCGGCTCCGCGCCTCCCGCGAGGAGGAACGCAGTGCCCGCCAGCACCACGGCCGGCACCCACGCCGCCTGCTTCGTCCTCGGCCGCAGCGCCCACCACCAGCCCAGCGCGATGAGGTTGTGCAGGTGCAGGAAGGCGAGGAGGAACTGCGTTTCCCACGCGAAGGCGACGGCGGTGAGCGCGGCCCACGCAGTGAGCCCGACGGCCTTGCGACCCGGGCTCGCGCGCGCCATCAACACCGCGGGCACCAGCGAGAGCAGGCTGATGAACGCGGGCGCGCCGAAGCCGGTGGCGACGAGGGGCAGCGCCGCGAGCACCGCCAACGCGCCGCGCTCGTGCAGCTTCGGCAGCACCACCAGGTACCGGGCGTCGGCCACGAGGTGAGGCACGCCCAGCAGCACCGGGCCCAGCGCCAGCAGCCACAACGGCGCGACCAGGGTGAGCACGAACGAGACGCTCACCGAGAACAGCCCCATCCACAGCACGCGGCGGGAACGATCTGCGTAGAGCGGCGCGAGCCACGGCCGCAGCGCCCGGTACAGCTGCGCGCGGGCTGAGTCGATCAGCCACGGGCTGGAGCTCAACGCCACCGGTCTCATGCAGGCGAAGCGGTGGGGCGCCGCGGCTTGAACACCAACGCCGCCACCAGCGCGAGGAACCCCAGGCCCGCGCCGACCCACGGCAGCGCCGAGCGCGCCGAACCCTTCGCCGTCGCCACGCACCCCATCATCTTCACCTGCTTGTACTTCGGCGGAATACCCCCGCTGTAGTCAGGCCGGCTCACCGTCATCTCGGAGCACGTGCCCGCCGCGCCCTCGGGCGTGGTGCATGCGCTGCCGGCGGGCTTGTCCCGGCAGATCGCCACCTCCTCAGGGAGGATGTCCGCGAACGCCGGCACTGCGAGCACTGCCATCAGCAGAACGAGTCTCACGCGGGCGACTGTACAGGAGGTTTGCGCGTGGCGATGCCGACGCACAGCGCGAGGAAGGCGAGCCCGGCCCCCATCCAAGGCAGCGCTCTCCGCTCGGCCCCGCTCACGGCCGGCACGCAGATCAGCTCCGAGTAGGTGTGGGTCTGCCCCTGGTCGACGTACGAATGGACCTGCTCGACGCACGTGCCCGAGGTGCCGTCGTCGGTGAGGCACGCGTCGCCCTTCGCCAGGTCTCCGAAGCAGGCGTTCGACGGCAGCTCGTCGGCCAGCGCCACCGCCGAGGTCAGGGCCCCGAGCAGCAGCAGGCCTCGCCTCACCGCGAGCGACGCCTCGAGAGCACGACCAGCAGCAGCGCCAGCACCGACTCGGCAGGCACCGCCGCGCACGAGTTCTTCTTCTCGGGGGCAGGCGCCGCCACCGCCGCGCCACACTTGAGGCACTCGTACTGCACCGAGGTGGGCGGAGGACCGTTGCTGTAGTCGTTGCGCGAGCAGGTCGCCTTCACGCAGCTGCCCTCGCTGCCGTCGTCCTTCTTGCAGGTCTCGCCCGCGGTCTTGCCACCGCAGCCGCTCGTGTCCGCGGGAGGAATGTCAGCCCACGCGGCGCTCGCCAGGAGCGCCAGGACTCCAACCAGTCTGGTCATGCCTGCAGTCTGGGCCGGGTGTACGGCCGGGAGAAGTGAATCCACTGCCGGGCGTCGATCTCGACGAACCACTCGATGTTGGGGATGAAGGTGAAGCGCACGCTGGTGAACTGTTCCAGCAGCTCGGCCGCCTGCATCGGCGAGAGCTTCGGCCCCTTGAAGCTCACCCGGATGAAGGTCTCGAGGGTCGGGGTCACGTCCACCGACGCGCAGACGTGCACCGAGCCCACCCGGCAGGTGTTGTCCACCGTCACTCTGCGCCCGGGGAGCATCCATCGCTCGGGATCGATGGCGCGCTCGAGCAGCGCGTCGCCGGCCTCTTCCATCGATTTCACGCTTGGTACCGTCGCACGCTGCATTCGGTCGGCCCTCCGCGAGACGAGAGAGACGAAACCGCGTGCGCAGCTTTGAAACAAGGCCTCGAGCCGCTTGACGCGGTCGATTTCGCCGTTCCGTCCGTGAAGAGAGACGCGTCAGAGCATCGCGAGATCGTCGCGATGCACGGCCTCGTCAAGCCCGCGATAGCCGAGCGTCGCTTCTATTTGCGTGGTGCGCTTGCCCGCGAGCTTGCGCAGCTCGTCTGCGCCGTACGCCGCCAGCCCGCGCGCGAACACGTCGCCGCGCTCGTCGCTCAGGTCGACCGGATCGCCGTGCGAGAAGTTGCCCTTCACCTCGCGAATGCCCGAGGGGAGCAGGCTCTTCTTCCGCTCCAGCACCGCCGCGCGCGCGCCCGCGTCGACCACCAGCGTGCCCTTCGGCTTGAGCGCGTGCGCGATCCACGCGTGGCGCGCGTCACGCCGGCCGTGCTGCGGCTCGAACAGCGTCCCTTCGTCTTCCCCTGCGAAGACGCGGGTGAGCGTGCCCGGCTTCTGCCCCGCGGCGATCACGCAGCGCACGCCCAGCTCGGTCACCTGCTGCGCGGCGCGCAGCTTGGTCGCCATGCCGCCGGTGCCCACGCTCGAACCGCTGCCCCCCGCGGACGCGAGCATCGCGCGCGTCACCACCTCGACCGTGCCGATGAGCTTCGCGTCTGGGTGCTTGCGCGGGTCGGCGTCGTAGAGCCCCTCGACGTCGCTCAAGATCACCAGCGCGTCGGCGCTCACCAGGCCGGCCACCAGCCCCGCCAACGTGTCGTTGTCGCCGAACTTGATCTCGTCCACCGAGACGGTGTCGTTCTCGTTGATCACCGGCACCACGCCGTCGGCGATGAGCCGCTCGAGCGCGTGGCGCGCGTTGAGGTAGCGCCGCCTGTCCTGCACGTCGGAGTGGGTGAGCAGCACCTGCGCCACGATGCGCGGGTCAAGCGCCTCTTCCCACGCGCGCATCAGCCGGCTCTGCCCTACCGCCGCGCACGCCTGCTTGCCGGGGATGTCCCTGGGCTTGGCGGGCAGCCCGAGCCGCTCCACGCCCAGCGCGATCGCGCCAGAGGAGACGATGATGAGCTCGCGCGACTTCGCCAGCAGCAGCAGCTCGCCGGCGAGGCGCTCGAAGTGGGGGCGGTGAAACCGGCCGGTGGTGTTGGTGAGCGCGTTGGTGCCGATCTTCACCACCACGCGCTTCGCGCTCTCGAGCGCGCTTCTTCCCTGGGCTGACACGGTGGCGACATTGCTGTTCTCCCTCTCCCTGCGCAAGCGGGGAGAGGGCGGGGTGAGGGGCCCGGTACACCTCAGCGCCCGAAGACGATCTCCGAGAGCAGCCGCCAGGGCGTGTCCGACAGGCGCTGCACGATCCACGGGCCCAGCAGCATCACCTCGATGCCGGCCAGCCCGATCCACGGGCCGAACGGAATGTTGTTCGCCTGCGGCACCCAGTCAGGAATCTCCCCGGTCGTCTCGTCGGGTGGCGGCGAGTCGGGGATGTCCTGGAGGAAGATCGTGTACGGAATGGCCAACAACCGCTTCCACACCGGCAACCCGGGCTTCAAGAACTCAGGCGTGAAGGGCTCGCGCTTCGGACCCTCTTCCTCGGCCTCGGGTTCGGGCTCCCCGTTCATCCCGAGCGGAGTCGAGGGAGGAGTCGCAGGCCCGGCGCGCCCGGTGAGCCGCATGCGCACCAGCCCGACCACCGAGCCCTGAAGCGAAGAGAAGAGGATCACGCCCAGGAGCGACTTCCACCCCACCTGCGCGCCGATCATCGCCATCAGGTACTTGTCGCCTGCGCCCAGCGCCTCGCGGCCCGTGACGGCCCAGCCCGCAATCTCCATCACCCTGAACGTGAGGAACGCCGCCAGCGCGCCATAGAGCGCGAAGAGGAAGGCGTCCTTCCCCATGGGCAGCGCCAGCAACAGCCCCGCCGCGATCGCCGGCAGCGTCAGCTCGAACGGCAGGATCCAGTACTCCGCGTCGATGAAGATGAGAGGAATGAGGAAGGTGAAGAAGGTGAGCGCAGAGACCAGCGGCCAGTCGAAGCCGAAGCGGGCCGTGGCCGCCACGAAGAGGGTGCCGGTGAGCAGCTCGACCAGGATGTAGCGGGGCGAGATCGGCGCCTTGCACCCCGAGCACTTGCCGCGCAGCCACAGCCACGAGAGCACCGGCACGTTCTCGTACCAGGGGAGCTGGTGGCCACACTTCGGGCACTTCGAGCGGGGGCGCACCACGCTCTCGTCGTTGGGTAACCGCGCGATGACCACGTTCAGGAAGCTGCCCACGCTCAGCCCGATGGCCGCTATCCAGATGGTGATCAGTGCGTCCAAGACGCGCAGAGGGTAACAAGAAAGCCAGCCTGTGAACGAACCATCGGGAAATGTGCTGGGCCTCAAGCCCAGCGAGCTCAAGCACCTCAAGAACACCTGGCGCCGCCACGTGTCCGTGCACGAGATCGTCAGCCCGGAGCTGGCGCGGCACCTCACCGAGTTCTCGCTCGAGACCAACCGCCAGGTCGGCGTGCTGCTCAACCGCAAGGGCAACGTCGAGGCGGTGGTGGTGGGCAACGCGCACCAGCTCGAGCTGCCCGACATCGGCCGGGCCCGCGCGGGCCAGGTGCGCCTGCGTGGCCTGCGCCTGGTGCACACCCACTTGAAGAGCGAGCCGCTCACCCGCGACGACCTCACCGACCTCGCCCTGCTGCGCCTGGACATGGTCGCGGCCATCGGCGTGAAGGAAGACGGCCTGCCCGGCGTGCTGCACTACGCCCACCTGCTGCCCGAGAACTCGGAAGGCGAGCTGTGGCGCACCGAGACGCTCCCCAACCTCTACGACGACGGCCCCGACTTCATCGCCACCGTCGAGGCCCTCGAAGACGAGCTCGCCGCGACCGCCCGGGTGCGCAAGGTGGGCGATCGCGAGCGCGCCGTGCTGGTGGCCGTGTGCCTCGATCAGGACCGCGCCGGCGCCGAGTCGTCGCTGGCCGAGCTCAAGGAACTCGCCCGCACCGCCGGGGTGGAGGTCGTCGACGAGGTGCTGCAGATGCGCCGCCAGGCCGACCCGAAGTACCTCATCGGTCACGGCAAGCTCGACGAGCTCAACCTCCGCGGCATGCAGAAGCTGGCCGAGGTGCTCATCTTCGACAAGGACCTCTCGCCCTCCCAGGCGCGCCACATCGGCGAGGCGACGAACCTGAACGTGCTCGATCGCACCCAGCTCATCCTCGACATCTTCGCGCAGCGGGCGCGCTCGGGTGAGGGGAAGCTCCAGGTCGAATTGGCGCAGCTCAAGTACCTGCTGCCCCGGCTGGTGCAGTCGGATCAGTCGCTGTCGCGTCTGTCCGGCGCAGGTGGAGTCGGTGGCCGTGGACCCGGCGAGACCAAGCTCGAGATCGACCGCCGCCGCGCGCGCGACCGCATTACGTTTCTCGAGCGGAAGATCGACGAGCTGTCGGGTGACCGGAAGACCCGCCGCCGCCAGCGCAGCCGCAAGGAACTGCCCGTCATCTCCATCGTCGGCTACACCAACGCCGGGAAGTCGACGCTGCTCAACGCGCTCACGAAGTCCGACGTGCTGGTCGAGGACAAGCTCTTCGCCACCCTCGACCCCACCAGCCGGCGCCTGCGCTTTCCCCGCGAGCACGAGGTGATCATCACCGACACCGTGGGCTTCATTCGCGACCTGCCGAAGGACCTCGTCGCGGCTTTCCGCGCCACGCTCGAGGAACTGGAGGACGCGTCGTTGCTGCTGCACGTCGTCGACGCGTCGGATCCCGCGCGCGCTTCACACATCGAGGCGGTGGAGAAGATCCTCACGTCGCTCGGTTTGGAGCGCACACCGCGGTTGTTGGTGTGGAACAAGGTCGACGCCGTGCAAAAGATCCTCGAGCGGGCGCTCTTGAGTCAGCGGGGCGGGGTCGCGGTCAGTGCGCTCGAGCGGCGCGGCTTCGAGGAACTGCTGCTCAAGGCAGAGGACACCTTGTTTTCGGAGGGCGCCGACGCCGATGCTGCGGCGTTGGCTCAGGTGACGGTGCGGGTTGCGGAGAAGCTGGCTCGCGATGACTGACCTCTTCAAGTTCCCGCAGCGAGCCTGGTGTCCGCTGGTCGCGTAGGAGGTGTGACCCGTGACTTCTGCTCCGACAAACGAATGCGGGATGTGCGGCCGAGACTACGGTGTCGGAGACCACTCCCAATGCGATCGCCAGTGGGCCGAGATCGAAGCGCGCAGGCATCAGACTGAGAAACAGGCGATGGACCGCTTCGGATTTTCAGGCGCAGATGCGGAACGCCTGAAGGTCGCCGTCTCCGCGATCAACGCCCTTCCAGAACACTTTCAGCTGAAGCTGAAGGAAGCCGTCGAATCGGCGTCGTGCTGGTTCGTGCCCTGCTTTCAGATCGGCACCATTGGATACGCCATCCGAAAGAGCGACAGCCGAGTGTTCGCGATCGGCTCCGCCTACTCGTTTGAACTGACTTTGGAGCTGCTCCAGGGCGGCGACTGGGCGGCATTCGACGCGGGAATGCTCACCTGACGGGCCCGCCCAGTCTTCTTCGACTTCAGTTAGACCAGTAGCCCCAGCACGCTCTCCAGCCACAGCTGCGTCTCGTGCCTCGAGGGAATCAGGTTGTTGTCGAGCGCGTACCCGAACAGCGGCCCCGCGAACTCGCCCGCTGACTTGAAGCGGCCCTTCAGATCGGGCGTGAGCGCCTTGGTGATGATCGCCGCCAGCGGCTTCTCCACGTAGTCGGGAATGGTCAGCTTCGGCGCGCGGATCGACGCCATGATCTGCTGCTCGGTCGCCCCGTCTTTCTGGAACGGGTGATACCCCACCACCACCTCGTGCAGCATCACCCCCACCGCCCACAGGTCCGACGCGGGGGTGAGCGTCTCGCCGCGCGTCTGCTCGGGTGAGAGGTACGAGAGCTTGCCCGCCGCCGTGCCCGCCTGCGGCCCGATGTCCACGTGCGTGCTCGAGGCCACCCCGAAGTCGCCCAGCTTCACGTCGCCTTCACCCGAGAAGAAGACGTTCGACGGGTTCACGTCGGAATGGATGAGGTTGAGCGCGCTGCCCGACCTGGTGGTCGCGCGGTGGAAGTACGCCAGCGCCTTGAGCACCTCGAGGCACACGTGCACCCCCATGCCCATGGGGAAGCCCTTCATCGCGCGGCGGTGCGCGGCCATCACTTCCGACAGGTCGCCGCCGATGAGGAATTCCATCGCGATGAACGGGCGGCCAAACGCGACGCCGTGCTCCATCATGCGCACCAGGTTCGGGTGCGAGAGCAGGCCCATCAGGTCGGCCTCGTCGGCGAACTTCTCCTCGGCCGCGCCCTGCCGCATCATCTTGAGCGCCACGTTGACCTGGTCGCCCTTGTCGTCGACCGCCTCGGCCAGGAACACCTCGGCCTGCCCGCCCTGGCCCAGGCGCGAGCGCACCAGGTATTTCCCGAAGCGGCGGCTCGGTACCTCGATGGTTCGGGGCTGTTCCATGGTCGGGAAGCGGGGAATCATAGCTGGGCTTCCCCCCCGGGCGACCAGCAATCCGAGCCGTGACCCTCCCGTTCGGACTAGAATCGTCTGTCGTGACGTGCTCGTCGTGCGGTTCCCCACTCCCCGAAGGCGCACAGTCCTGCGCCGCGTGCGGAATGGCCGTGCGCGCAGCCATGCCGCAGACGAGCGTGTCCAACCGGGGCCTCAAGCCGGTGAGCTTCCGTGAAGAGAAGACGGTGCTCCCCGTGCGCACCCACGACGTGCTGCTGGGGCGCTACCGGCTGGAAGACAAGATCGGCGAAGGCGGCATGGGCACGGTGTTCATCGCCCACGACTCCGAGCTCGATCGCAAGGTGGCGGTGAAGCTGCTGGCCGCGGCCCTGGTCAACGACGCCGAGGTGCTCGAGCGCTTCGAGCGCGAGGCCCGCCTCACCGCCAAGCTCGATCACCCGAACATCATCCCCATCTACGACGTCGGCCGGCACGAGGGCCGCCCCTTCATCGTGATGAAGCTCCTGCAGGGCGATTCCCTGGTGGGCCGCCTGCGCGCCAAGGGCGGCTTCACCGCCGACGAGACGCTCAAGCTCATGCGCCAGCTCGCGCTCGGGCTCGATTACCTGCACGGCCAGGGCTTCATTCACCGCGACATCAAGGCCGCCAACATCTTCGTCTCGCCCGAAGGGCTGGCGACGATCCTCGACTTCGGCATCCTCCGGCAGAAGAGCGCCACCACCGGCATCACCCGCACCGGCATGGTGATGGGCACGCCGCACTACATGGCCCCCGAGCAGGCGCTCGGCCTCAAGGACGTCGACCATCGCGTCGATCTCTACGCCCTGGCGGTGGTGCTCTTCGAGTGCCTCACCGGCACGCTGCCCTTCGAGGCCGACTCCGAGCTGCGGCTCATTCAGCTGCAGGCGCACGCGCCGGTACCCGAGATCCTCGACCGCGCGCCGTGGATTCCCCGGCCCGTCGCCGACGTGGTGAAGAAGGCGCTCTCGAAGAAACCCGACGATCGCTACAACACCGCCGCCGAGCTGGTCGCCGCCCTCGAGGCCGCGTACCTGGAAGCGAAGAGCTCGAAGTCGTCGCTGCCGGTGGTCTCGGGCCCCGTACCGCAGGTGCCGACCAGCACCGCGCCGAGCCTGCGCAAGCTCCAGTCGTCGAAGGTGTCTTCGGCCGCGCTCCCCGTCGTCGCGGGAAAGATCGACCCGAGCACGGGCGAGCTCTCGGCGGCCCTGCACGCGAGCCGGCGGCCCTGGGCGTTGCTCGGTGTGCTGGTGCTGGCGGTGGTGGGCACCGGCCTCTACTTCGCGCTCAGGCCCGACGAGGGCCCCGTGGTGATTGCGCCCATGGCGCCGGTGGATGCGGGCGTTGCCGCGGTCGCCGCGATCGACGACGCCGCGACCGACTTCGCCGCGTTCCCCGACGCGGCCGTGGTCCAGGTCGCCGAGGGGCTCGACGCGGGCGCCGAGGAGCCCGAGGTCGACGCAGGCACGATGCTCGCCGTCGAGCCCAACCCCGTGATCAAGAAGCAGCCGGGCAAGAAGAAGGGGCGGGTCAACGTGATCACCACCCACGGCGGCGAGCCCTATTGGGCGCAGGTGTCGATCGACGGCGTGCCCCGCGGCCGCACCCCGCTGCTGCTCGATCTCCCCGTGGGCAGGTACCAGGTGTTGATCGAGCGCCCGGGCTTCAGGTCGCTGTCGCGGGAGATCCGCGTGGCGGGCGGGCGGGCCGTGGTGGTGCGGCTCGAATTGGTGCCCTGAGGATTTTCTTTCCTTGAGGGATCAGGGCGGGTGTGGTCCGAAAGCCCCTGCCCATGCTGTCTGCCGCGGTTCCGCTCATTGCACTGCTCCTGACGGGTCCGGTCACGAAGGCCGCGCGCGCTGACGCGCCGAAGCTCGAGCAGGGCCAGAAGCTCTTCAACCAGGGTGACTTCGACGGCGCGCTCAAGATGCTCGACGCGGCCGCCATCGACGGCGGCGAGCCCACGACGATGGAGAAGGTGCAGCTGCTGCGCGCCCAGTGCCTGGCCGCCCGGCAGGACTTCGCCCGCGCCGAGGAAGCCTTCGCGCTCGCGCTCGACGCCAACCCCGACACCACGCTCGATCCCGCCCGCGTCGATCCCACGGTGGTGAGGCTGCTCGAGTCGGTGCGCGCGCGGCTGACCGGCTCGCTCGTGATCGGGTCCACGCCCCCCGGGGCGACGCTGGTGCTCGACGGCAAGGCCGCCGGCGTGGCCCCGCAGACGATCGCGGCGCCCGCGGGCAAGCACAAGCTCGAGGCGCGCTGGGGTGAAGGCCCGTCGCAGTCGGTCGAGCTGCAGGTGCGCCCCCGCCGCGAGACGCGGGTGGAGTGGGTGCAGGGCGCTGCCGCTCCCGCCGCGGGGGGTGGGCTGCTCGAGCCGCGTCCGCTGCGGCCCTTCGGAGATCTGCGCGGCATGGTCGAGCCTGCGCCCACGGGCTTCGTCACCGGTGGCCTCGAGCTGGGCGGCGGGATCGAGCTGAGCTGGTTCCGCATCGGGCTCTTCGTGCGCCTGTTCCCGAACTTCGGGGTGACCCCCCGGTTCCAGTTCGCCCTCCCCCTGCTCGACTCGCTCAACGCGATCCTCGAGGTCGGGCTGCCGCTCAACTTCCTGCCCACCGGGTTCGGGCTGGGCCTCGGCGGCGGTGGAGGCGTCGAGTACTACCCGTTCAAGTGGATCGGCGGGTACGCCATCATCGGCGGCCGGCACCACTTCATCTGGCCGGTGAACAGCCCCACGGCGTTCACCGCCACGGTCGGCGTCAGACTCCGCGTCCCGTGAGCTTCTGAATCGTCTGCATCGGCAGACGAAGCCGGCTCGATCGTGGGTCGCATCCAGCAGCTCAATCTCCGGACACTCGCGGGGACCCGCGTCACCACCCTCGAGCGGCCCTGTGTCGGTGCAGTCATGGTGCCAATGTGAACCGGGTCGCCGAGCGTTCGACCCGGTAGGGTTCATCGATGGACTTGCTCCTGGAACCGCTGCTCGATCACCCAGGAGATCCCTCCGTGCTGCGCGTCCTCTCTGACGCGCTGCTCGAGCAGGGCGATCCCTGGGGCGAGGCCATCCGCCTCGCGCTCGATCTCGAGAGCACCTTCCCCGGGGAAGACGCCCACCGCCTCGGCCACCGCCGCCTCGAGCGCCTCCAGGCGCGACACGGCCCGAGCTGGAGAGCCCGGCTGCGCAGGCCGCTCCCTCAGCCGATGCGCGCGCCCGTCAGCTTCTTTCGCGCCATCCCCTCTCGGGTGAACTCGAGCGATCTCCAGGTGGCCCAGCTGCTCGACGGCCCGGTCGCCTGGCTCGACTTCACCGGAGACGCGGGCGCGCCGCTCGTCACCACCTTTCCCCGCCGCGCAGGCCTGAACCGCATCGAGGTGAGCCAGTACGCCAACGCCGCCACCGCGCGAAAGCTGCTGGGGCCTGGCCTCACCTCGCTCACCTCGCTCTCGCTGCCATGGAGCGCGCAGGCGCTGCAGTTGCTCGAGGAAGCCGACTGGACGCCGCAGCTCGAGCGGCTCCGGCTCTACGGCAACGAGACGCCGGTGACGCCGCCAGAGCTCGATCGCCTGCTGAAGCTGCCGCTGCCGAAGCTGCGCACCCTCGAGCTCGAGGGCCTCGAGCTCGGCCTGCCCGGCGCCGAGCGGCTCGCGGCCTTGCCGTGGAAGCTGGAACGCCTCACGCTCGCCGCCGCCAACCTCGGCGTGAAGGGCACGGTGCTGCTGGCGGGCTCGAAGGCCTTGAGCACGGTGAAGGAACTCAGCTTCGCCCGCAACACCATGGGCCCCACGGGCGCCGCCGCGCTCGCCACCTCGCCGCACCTGAAGCACCTCGTCAGCCTCGACCTCACCTCGACCGCGAGCGGGGCGAAGGCGCTCGTGCCCTTCTTCGAGGCGCTCGCGCTGCCCTCCCTCAAGGCCCTCGTGCTCACCTCGTGCGGGCTCAAGGGGAAGGCGCTCGAGCCGCTCGCCGCGGTGAAGACGAAGGCGCTCGGCCAGCTCACCGAGCTCGATCTCGCGAACAACCTCATGGGCGACGACGGGTTGGCCGCGCTGAGCAAGACCACCGCGCTCACCGGGGTGCGGCTGCTGCAGCTCGACGGCAACGCCATCAAGGGCCCGGGCATCGCGGCGCTGGGCAGGAGCGCGCTGCTGGCGAAGGTCGAAGAGCTCTCGCTGCGCCACAACAAGTTCCAGAACACCGGCGCGAAGGGCTTCGCGGCCTCGAAGAACGTGCGGGCTCTGCAGGTGCTCTCGCTGGGTCACAACTGGCTGGGCGTGCAGGGCCTCGAGGCGATGCTCGAGAACCCGGCGCTGACGCACCTCGAGCAGGTGCGCGAGGGCATGAACAACTATGGCCCCCAGCTGGGGCGCAGCTTCGCCGCCTCGAAGACGCTGCGGCTGTGGACGCTCAGCCTCGGGCCCGACGCCACCACCGACGCGCTCTCGAAGCTCCTCGTCGCGCCGCGGCTGGGCACGCTCGAGCTGCTCACGCTGCACTGCCAGGCCTTCGACGACGCCATGGTCGAGCTGCTCGAGAAGGGCCCGCTGCCGAAGGCGAAGACCACGGTGGTGGTGTCGCGCGTGTGGTGCCGGGCGCTGACCGACGCGGGCGCGACGAAGCTCACCTCCGTGCTGGGTGACCGGGTTTCCTTCGACTAAATCGCTGCGAATGAACCTCGCCCGCTGTCTCTTCGTGACGTCTCTCGTCGTCGCCGTGGGATGCAGCAAGCCGAAGGAAGGCGGCTCGTGCACGCCCGGCGCCATCTTCGGCCATGGCAAGGGCACCTGCGTCGACAAGCAGAACGCCATCGTCTGCGTCGACGGCACCTTCAAGAAGGTGAAGTGCCGGAAGAGCGCGACCGGCTGCATGGAGGTCGTCGGCGACGTGAGCTGCGACGTCATCAAGGAGGTCGGCGAGCCGTGCCCGGGCGCGAAGGCGAACGACTGCTCGAGCGACGGAAAGAAGTGGCTCGAGTGCGAGGGCGGCGCGTGGAAGCAGCACATGGCCTGCAGCAAGCTCTGCGTCTCGAACGTCGAGGGCATTCGTTGCGAGAACGTGGCGGGCTCGGCAGGCGACCCGTGCACCGCGGAGAACAAGGAGAAGGACCAGGCCGAGTGCAGCGTGGACAAGCTGCAGCTGCTGCTGTGTGACGGAACGAAGTGGTACGCGGCCGCCTCGTGCCGCGGTCAGAACAAGTGTCGCGCGGTGGGCAAGCAGATCGAGTGCGACACCTCGATGGCCGAGCTCGACGACCCGTGTGAGGAAGAGGGCACGCTGTCCTGCGACACCGCGAAGAAGACGATGCTCAAGTGCGTGGGGAAGAAGTTCGTGCAGGAGCAGGCCTGCAAGAAGCGCTGCAACAACGCGTTCAACAAGTTCTCCTGCGACTGACGGAAGAGAAAAAGGGGACAGGCTGCTTTTGCTCTCCCTCCTGACCTTGAGGACGGCGAGCAAAAGCAGCCTGTCCCCTTTTTCTTCCTCACTACCGGTCCACCGAGAGCTCCTGCAGCAGCTCGAGGTCCGCCGCGCTGTCGAGGTTCTGCAGGAGCTCGAGGTTGTCGATGACCTCCTGGTCCTCGTGCGACATGCCCGCGTCACTCCCCCCGTCGAGCGCGAGCAACAGCGCCCAGGCCAGCACGGTGGTCATCGCCGCCGCTCCCGCGCGCGCTCCCTCAGCTGCTGCCGCTGCTCCTGCGACAGGCTGCGCCACTTGCGCAGGTTCTCCCGCATCTGCTCCCGCTTCTCCGGGTTCGCGCGCAGCCACCCCCGCATCCGCTGCCGCAGCTCCTGGCGCTGCTCGGGGTCGAGCTTCCTGAACTCACCCATGCGGCCGCGCAGCTCCTGGCGATCTTCCGCCGACAGCTTCGTGAACGCGCGCAGGTTCTCGCGCACCCGCTCCTGGTCTTCCGGGGCGAGCTGCTTGAAGCGCGCCAGGTTCTCCTTGATGCGCTGCTTCTCTTCGGGCGGCAGCTGCTTGAAGGCCTTCAACTTCTCGCGCAGCGCCTGCTTCTCGGCCTCGGGCAGCGCGTTGAAGCGGTCTGCCGCCGAGTCCTGTGCGTGGGCCAGCGCGCCCACCGTCATCACCATCAGCATCAGCGCTCTCATTGCGTCACCTCCAGCTCATGCAGCTGCGCCACCACGTCGAGATCTTCCGCCGAGCCGAGATCCACGAGGTCCAGGTCTTCGACCACTTCCAGGTTCTGCGCGAGCAACAGCTTCTCTTCGTCGAGCGCAGGCGCCTCTTCTCGCGGCCACAGCACCACCGCGGTCAACCCGGCCGCCAGCGCGAGCCCCACGGGCAGCAGGCGGGGCAGGGTGAACCACTTCTCCCAGAACGTGGGCTTTTCGATGGCGGCCAACACGGCGCGCCGCAGCGCCGGTGAGGTCTGGGGGAGCGGGAGCGCTTCCACCGCGTCGATGCTGCGCCGCAGCCGCTGCTCGAGCGCCCGCAGCTGGGGATCTTTCGCCAGCGCGGCCTCGAGCTCGCGCACCTTCTCGGGCGGCAGCTCGCCGTCGATGTACGCCGTCAGCTCTTCCTGGAAATCACTCATGCTGCACTCCCGGCCGGCAGGTCGCCGGCCTTGAGCGCGTCGAGGTGCTTGAGCACCTGCAACGACGCCCGGTGAATGAGGCTCTTCACGGCCGCCTCGGTGGCCTCCAACGCATCGGCGATGTCGCGGTACGCCATGCCCTCGAACCTGCACATCGTGAACGCCGCCCGCTCGCGATCGCTCATGCTCTTCAGCGCGACCTGCAGCGCCTTCTCCACGTCCTTCGCTTCCAGCACCTGGTCGGGGGTCTCGCCCGTGCTCGCCCGCTCCAGGGCCCCGGGCGCCTCGTCGTCGTCCACGGCTGCCTCCACCTTCTCGGCCACGCGTCCCGGCCGCCGGAGCTCGTTGAGGCAGGTGTTGGTGGCCACGCGAAAGAGGAACGTCTGGAACCGCGCCGTCTGCTGGTACCTGTCTGCGCTGCGGTACAGCTTCACGAAGACGTCCTGGGCCAGCTCTTCCGCCCGGTGCGCGTCGCCCACGAAGCGGTGGCAGAAGCGCACCACCCGCTGCTGGTGTCGATCGAAGAGCCTCGCAAAGGCGGCGCGATCGCCCTTCGCGACCTGCAGCATCCACTTCGCGTCTTCGTCTTCTACCTGCACAAGGTCTCGAACCCACGAGCACGGGGGAAGTTGCGGGCCGCCCAACTGCCTCAAATCACTTCAGGTCTGCTCGAGGTACTTCGCGACCGCCGCGGGCGCGAGCGGATCGAGCGAGTGGCGGCAGCAGAAGGCGAGGAAGGGGTAGAGCAGCTCGAGCCCCCGGAAGAGCGAGTCGCGCGTCTCGGTGCCGTCGAGCTCGAACCACACCGCCGCTTTCCCCGCGGCCTCGGGCGTGGGGGCCAGCATCGAGAAGGCCGCCTCGAGCGCTTCCTTGCGGCGCGGGTTGGCCTGGCCGAACAGGCTCTTTTCCTTCGTCTCGCCTGCGAGCACCAGGCGCACCAGGGCGCCGAACGCGCGCGCCTCGGGCACGGCGAGGTGGTTGCCCATGCCGTCCAGCCAGGTGGTGAGGCGCTTGCGGTCGGTGCGGCTCTCGGTGGCCAGCATGCGCGGCTTCTGCCCGTCGACCGGCGGCTGCTGCAGGGCGGCGAAGGTGTAGTCCCAGAAGGCGAGCGTGGCCTCGTCGGGCTCGAAGTCGACCTCGATGTCTTCCGCGTACGACACGGCCGCGGCCACGCCACCGGCGGGCGTCATCGCAGGGGGCGGGGGAGGCGGCGCTTCGAAGTCGGCCTCGATGATCTCGAGATCCGCCGCGGGGTCCTTCGGAGGGAACCAGGCGCCCGGCGGGGTGAGGTTGAGCGGAGGCGGAGGCGGCGCCGTGCCCAGGTCGACCTCCTCGGCCTCGAACTCCACGTCGGCGTCGGGCACCCAGCCACCGGGCGGCGTGGCGTTCGCGGGCGCGGGGGGCGGGGCGGCCTTCTGCGGGCGGCTGGGCGGAGAGGCCAGCGGCTTGCCCTTGTTCACCAGCGACCGGAAGCTGGGGATCTCGGGCCCCTCACCGAGCGCCACCCGGCCCACGTCGGGCGCCGCGAACGCGGGGTCGGTCTTCACCTCGGGCCGCACCGCGGAGATCGTCGGCACCGACGGAATGCGCACCTTCTTGGTGCCTTCCTGCTTGCGGGCGGCCTGTTCTTCGAGGTGCTCGAAGAACTCGTCGAGGTACGGTTTGAGCTCGCCCCAGAGGTGAATGAGGCCCGCGTCGTGGCCCACCAGGTCGGTGGCGAACGAGGGGTCCTGGTACGCCTCGGCGAGCAGTCCGGCGCGCCTGGCGAACTCGCCGCGGCTGCTCTCCACGCCCTTGCGCGCCAGCTCGAGGTGGTAGACGCAGCGCGCGAACTCGACGCGCTTGTTGCCGGTGGGCTCGAGGTCCGCGATCGCCTTCGCCAGCGCCTTCGTGTCGTTCTTGTTCTTCCAGCAGGCGAGCAGCGCCATGTCGAAGCGGCGCATCTCGAACTGCACCAGCATCGGCGCCACCGACAGCCACAGGCTCTGCAGCGAGGGGTGGAGGCGCGACAGCTCGTCGCCGCTGCCGTCGCGCCAGAACACCAGCAGCACCTCGGCCAGGTGGCTGATGTGGCTGCGGCTCTCGCTGTCGCCCTCGCGCGCGAGCTCGAGCTCGAACAGCGCAGAGGCGAAGTGCGCCATGCCGTCGCCGCTCTGCTTGAGCGCGGTGACCTCGTCCTTGAGGCGCGTCACATCGCCCAGCGCGGCCGCGCAGCGCTCGATCGACAGGCTGAGCTCGACAGGAAGCTGCGGGGCGGCCACGGAGGGGCGGATCCTGCCCGTGTGCGCGGGCGGGATCCACTGTGGCGAGTGCGTCCCTGAACTGAAGGACTAGACTTCGGCCGATGGAGAGGGTGCAGGCCACCGGGCTGGCAGCGGAAGGGACGGAGGTCCCGTCTCTCGCGCCGTTTCCTGCTCCCCCGGCCGTCTCAGGGCTCGAGCGCTTCGAGGCGCTGGTGCTCACCGCGAGGTCCGCGCCCGGGCAGGAAGGGCGGGACGCGGTGGCCTCTCTGCACGCCGCGCTGGCGTCGTTTCCCTCGACGGAGGCGCACGCGAAGCTGCTGCTGCGCCTGCTCGACGAGGGCGCGTTCAACGACGTGCGCGGCGACGACGGCACCCCCACCCGCGAGGTCGCCATCGAGACGCTCCTCGCCCTCGGCTACCCCTGGGCGCTCCAGATTCACCCCGACGAGCTGGCCTGGTTCAGGGAGGCTGCTTTTCTTCGAAGGCGCAACAAGTGGCTGTTATTGCTGGGCATATTCGGCCTGGGAGCCATCGCAGAGGTGTTCCTGCTGCGCCTGTTCTGACGAGCAATGTCAGTGCCCTGATCTACAAGCGTTGTTGACAGCGGTACGCAACGCTTGTTCAGTACGCACACCAAACGCAGTTCGAGAGGGGAAACACACCACATGGCGAACACGGACAAAGAGAAGGCGATCGAGCTGGCCCTGCAGGCGGTTGAGCGGCAGTTCGGCAAGGGCTCGATCATGCGGCTCGGCAACGACGAGCCGATGGGCAAGGACATCGCGACGATTCCCACGGGCTCGGTGGGCCTCGACATCGCGCTGGGCATCGGCGGCGTTCCGCGCGGCCGCATCGTGGAAATCTTCGGGCCGGAATCGTCGGGCAAGACGACGCTGAGCCTGCACATCGTGGCCGAGGCGCAGAAGCGCGGCGGCGTGTGCGGCTACATCGACGCCGAGCACGCGATGGACGTGGGCTACGCGCGCAAGCTGGGCGTGCGCACCGACGACCTGCTGCTCTCGCAGCCGGACACCGGTGAGCAGGGCCTGGAGATCGCCGAGATGCTGGTGCGCTCGGGCGCGATCGACGTGCTGGTGATCGACTCGGTCGCCGCGCTGGTGCCGAAGGCCGAGCTCGAGGGTGAGATGGGCGACGCGCACATGGGCGTGCAGGCGCGCCTGATGAGCCAGGCGCTGCGCAAGCTGACGGGCGCGGTGGCCAAGAGCCAGACCTGCCTCATCTTCATCAACCAGATCCGCATGAAGATCGGCGTCATGTTCGGCAACCCCGAGACGACGACGGGCGGCAACGCGCTCAAGTTCTACGCCAGCCAGCGCCTCGACATCCGCCGCATCGGCGCCATCAAGAACGGCGACGCGGTGGTGGGCAGCCGCACGCGCGTGAAGGTGGTGAAGAACAAGATGGCGCCTCCCTTCAAGGAAGTGGAGTTCGACATCATGTACGGCACGGGCATCAGCAAGGAAGGCGACCTGATCGACCTCGCCGGCGAGCACGGCATCGTGGAGAAGAGCGGCTCGTGGTTCGGCTTCAAGGGCGAGCGCATCGGCCAGGGCCGGGAGAACGCCAAGGAGTACTTGAAGGAGCACCCGGCGGTCGCGAAGGAGATCGAGGCGCAGCTGCTCGAGAAGTTCGGCGTGAAGGGCTCGCTGGTGCCCGTCGCGGTCGAGAACCCGCCCGCGGAAGAGACGGAAGAGAAGCGCCCCCGGGTCAAAGCGGTCAAGTAACTGAAGAAACTGTCTCCCTCTCCCTGCTGGAGCGAAGCCGGTCCAGCGGAACGCTGGACCAGCGCATCTGAAGCGCAGCGGAAGATGCGCCAAGGCGAAGCGACCCAGAAGACAGCGGGGAGAGGGCCGGGGTGAGGGGCCAACACCGCCAAAAACTTCCCACCCCACACCCCTGTGGCACGGTGTAGCGATGACTGATCGCCGAGCGAAGTCCCGCCGCACGCGAGCCCTGATCCCCGAGGCGTTGACCCGCAAGCGTGAGCGCCGTGAGGACGAGCGGCGCGACTCGCCCCGAAAAGACATCGCCCTCGACGTGCGGGAGCCCGGCCGCAAGAGCCGCTCCTGCACCGGAGATCTCTCCGTGGGCGGAGCGTCCTTCGTCACCACCGCGCCGCCGGCCGGTGACACGGTCGAGCTGCTCTTCACCATCCCCACCTACGCGGGGCCGATCATCGCGAGCGCCGTGGTGGTGGCGCGCCGTGGGCTGCCGAAAGGAACGCAGGTGAGCGTGGTCTTCATCGATCTCGACGTCGAGGCCGAGCTGGCCATCGCGCAGTGGTTCGACGACGAGCAGCCCCCCCTGGTGCGAGGCGTCGAGCTGAGTCAGCTCTCAGCCTGAGCAGAGCCCCAGGCCGCTCACCCCGAGCGCAGTCGAGGGGTGTACTGGCACCACCTGCGCCTCCCTGTTAACCGCAGGCCCAGCCATGGCGTTGGGGAAGAAGGGCTGGCTCGAGCAGCTCATCCGCGAAGGAGTCACGAAGTACCGCCCCGACGCGGAGAGCAACTCGTTCCGTGAGGCGACGCTCCTCAAGCCGGGAGTGGGCCGGGCCCGCCGCTACCTGCGCGGCATCCTCCGCGAGTCCGGCCTGCTCTTCGGCACGCCCAACGCGCCCACCCCGGGCGATCAGACCTTCGGCCCCGAAGAGCAGCTCTTCCTCGCGGTGCTGCGCGTCTTCACCCGCATCGCGCTCGACGTGGCCACGCTGGTGGAGGCCGCGCCGGGGCCCAGGCCCGAGCAGGTGCTGCTCCTCTTCGCGGCGCTGAGCCACCGGCTGGACGACGCCGAAGACATTCACCGCCGCATCGAGCGCGCCACCAAGCAGTGGCCGTTGCCGCAGAAGCTGTGGCTCAAGGTGGAAGAGGCGATGGAAGAGCGCGCGCTCTCGCTGGGCGCCGACCCGTACTACGGCCTGGTGCTGCACAACGGCGCCGTCTACGCCGACGCGAACCTCTTCGGCCGGGCGGCCATCGCCTACTTCTCGCGCAGCCACTTCCCCCGCGAGGCGGTGGAGCGACGGCTCGCCTTCGCCGCGCAGCAGAAGGCGCGGCTGGTGGAGGTGCTGGTGGGGCTGGTGAGCGCCGAGCGCAAACCCGGTTTCCCGGCGCGGCGCGCCATCCTGAGGCAGATCGACGACCTGCGGCTGCCGGACGACCTGGCGGATCAGACGCGCGACTTCGCGAGGAAGGCCTTCGAGAAGCCGGTGGCGCACAAGCGGCTCACCGCGGGCATCCGCAGCCGCGACATGCGGCGCTTCATTCTCGAGCAGACGCTGCTCGCCTCGCTGGTGGACGGGCGGCGCAGCCCGCGCGAGGTGGAATGGACGGGCTCGTTGGGGGCCCAGCTCGGCTTCACGCCTGAGAACATCCGCGCGCTCGAGCTCGAGGTGGCCGAGTTCTATTCGAAGCACCGCACGGTGGTGGACGTGTTCAGCCTCTCGGGAGGCGCCGAGGTGATGGGCGAGCAGTGGGTCGACGAGATGTCGACCTCGGTGAAGAAGAACTACCGGGCGCTGCTCAGGGAGATCCGCGAGACGGGAGAGCTCTCGAGGCTGTTGGCGCGCGCGGCGCGGGGGCAGAAGCTGAGCCGCGAAGAGAAGGCGGCGATGCGAGAGCAGCTGATCGACGTGGCGAAGGCGGTGCCGGCGCTGGCCATCTTCGCCGCGCCCGGAGGCGTGTTGCTCCTGCTCGCGCTGGCGAAGGTGCTGCCGTTCGACCTGCTGCCCTCGTCGTTTCGTGATGAGCCCGACGAGCGGGACTGAACTCCCTCTCCCTGCGAAAGCGGGGAGAGGGCAGGGGTGAGGGGCCCGAGCGCAAACTCTGCGCAACACGTGCCTCATTTTCCCGGGAATCCTCCACGCACCCGCCTGCATCCCTCTCCCTGAACGCGGCCGATGAACGGTCGCCCTTCAACGGGAGAACGACATGCTGAACAAACTGCTGCCGACCAACGAAGCGACGATCGACCGGGTGCTGCGGGTGGTGCTGGGCCTGTTCCTGCTGAGCCTGACGGTGTTCGGCCCGCAGACGATGTGGGGCCTGCTGGGCCTGGTGCCGCTGGCCACGGGCGCCATCGGCAGCTGCCCCATCTACACGCTGCTGGGCGTGAGCACGAAGGGCACGAAGCGGGTACAAGCCTGAGCTGATGGAGCAGGGGCCCGCCCAGGACGAGGTGATGCTGCGCGCCGCGCGGGGCGACGCCTCGGCGCGGCGCGAGCTGATCGAGCGTCACCAGGGCGCGGTGTACCGGCTGCTGCGGCGGCTGGCCCGCGACGACGCGCAGGCCGAGGATCTCACTCAGGAGACCTTCATCACCGCGCTCGAGCACCTGGGCGCGTGGCGGGGAGAAGGCACGGCGCGGGGCTGGTTGTTGTCGATCGCGCGGTCGCGCTGGCTGATGTCGCGGCGGGGTTCGGCGGCGCGCCACGAGCCGGCGGAAGACAGCTCGCTCGAGCAGCTGGGGTTGGCGGCGGGTTGGGGCGCCCCGATGGATCCCGAGGCGCTCGCCTCTGAGCTCGAGCAGCGGCAGGTGTTGGAGCGCGCGCTCGGGGCCCTTGATGAAGAGGCGCGCGAGGTGCTCACCTTGCGGGAGCTGGAGGAGCTTTCAGGCGAAGAGACGGCGCAGGTGCTGGGGCTTTCCCTGGCGGCGATGAAGAGCCGGCTGCACCGGGCACGCCTGGCGCTGGTGGCGAGCGTGAAGAAAGGAGCGGCCCATGGCTGAGAATCGAAGCGTCGGCGGGCTGTTCTGTTTCGAGGTGCTGGCGCAGCTGTCGGACTACGTCGACGGCGAGCTGGCGGCCGAAGCGAAGGCGAAGATCGACGCGCACCTCTCGGGCTGCGACGCGTGCACGAAGTTCGGCGGGGAGTTCGGGGCGGTGGTGGGCGCGTTGCGTCAGAAAGTGCGCGCGGAAGAGGGCCTGAGCGAAGCCGGCCGGCTCAGGCTGCTGTCGAAGATCCCATGAAGTTCGACGAGCTCGCGGCGATGCGCGCGACGCGGTGCAGGAACGCGGGGTCGAAGGGCTTGACCGCGTAGTCCTCGGCGCCCAGCTCCAGGCAGACCCGGCGCATGAACTGATCTTCGACCGCGGAGAGCACGATCACCTTGAGGTCGCACGTCTCGGGATCGTGCTTGAGGCGCTGCAGGAGATCGCGCCCGTCGATGCGCTGGCGCATGTCGAGGAGGATGACGTCGGGTTGGTGCTTGCGCGCCAGGGTGACCACGTCAGAGGTGGTGTCGGTGACGGTGTCCATCCCCACTCGCCTCGCCTCACGTGCGAAGGCCGCGACCACCAGGGGCTCGTCGTCGGAGATCAGCACTACCGGTCTGCGCGCAGTCATGGGGGTAGGCAGGAGCAATGCCCACACCAGCCCCAGCCCCGCGGATCTCGTGGACCGGGGGTGGGTCAGCGGCGGGCCTGCGGGTAGAGCGCGACCGGGTGTCAGGACCCTCGGTTCGGCCCGTCGCTGATCAGGTGTCGGCTGGAAGTTGCGTTGACACCGCGAGGGCCATTCGATACGTGCCCCCTCGTCGGACACCGGGGAGTGGCTCAGCCTGGTAGAGCACTTGGTTCGGGACCAAGGGGTCGCAGGTTCAAATCCTGTCTCCCCGACTGGTGAAAGCCCTCGGAGTCCTTGGAGAAATCCAGAGGCTCCGGGGGCTTTGTTTTGCCCGCAGTGCCCGTCCGCCGTACCGGCGCCGTAAGCGGGCTCTCCTTTGCCGGAAAGAGGCTGCCGTCGACCGTGGGGATCCGGTTGATGGCGCGCCGGAGGTCGCCGAGATCGAGGTGGCCGTAGGTGTCGGTCGTGAGGCTCGGATCGGAGTGGCGGAGGATCTTCTGGGCGTGCTGCATCGGGACGTCGTTCTTGAGCATCAAGGTGGCGGTCGTATGACGCATGTCGTGAAATCGGACGTGCTTCGGGTGCGGAATGGTCCAGAGCTTCATGCCGCTGCACTTCGGGCACATCGGCGATGCCGGCGTGGGGCTCTCGACGGAATAGCCGCAGCGCTTCTTCCGGCACTTGAGGGTGTAGCCCGTCACTACGCCCGCTCGCCCGAGCGCACGGCGAAGAACCTTGTCGAGGGCCACGTCCGGCGAGTGTGGGGTGCCGTCTTCGCGAGGGAACAGGAGCGCAGACGGGCTCGTGTCGTACGCGTGCTGGAGGAAGGGACGCAGCGCGTCCGCCATGGGAATCCAGGCGTCCTTCTCGTCCTTGGTCGTCGAGCTCGTGTTGGTGTGATCGAGCTTGATGATGCCGGTGTCGAACAGGACGTCCGACTTCCGCAGCCCGAGCAGCTCGCCCTGGCGCATGCCGGTGTAGACGGCCGTGGCGAAGAGCGGGCGCCACTTCGGGTCCAGCTCCACGAGCAGCCGCTCGAACTCTTCAAAGCTCAGGTGCGTGGGGTGGCGCTTCACCACCTTCTCCTTCGCGACCCGCGCCGCCGGGTTTTCGGCGATCCACTCCCGCTTCTCGATCGCGAACGCGAAGATGCGGTGGACGATGGAGCGGAGGTGATTCACCGATGCGGCGCTCAGGCCGGTTTTCTTCGCGGCCTTCTCGGTGCCGCTGCGTGACCGGGGCCGCAGACGCGCGTTCATCATCTCCTTGATGCGGGCGTCGGTGACTTCGATAGCAGCGAGACGGCCGAGCGCCGGCCGGATGTGCTTCTCGATGAACGGCTTCACGTTGTCAGCCGAGGCCTGAAGGTGGCCCTCCGTCGCCCACCACCAGTCGAGCATCTCGCCAAAGGCTTGGTACGCGCGTCTCGATGGGGTCGCCTCGAGACCGAGGCGCTGTCGCTGGGTGGAGACCTCAACCTCGTTCAGAAGGCGTTGCGCTTCGGCCTTCGTGACGCACTTGGTGCGCTTCTCGCGCCAGTTGCCCGCGAGATCCTTCCACATCACGACCCACTGCTTCTCCCGCTTGAAGACGCTTCCCATGTTCGCCCCTTGTTACTACCGACCGCCATTCGGCCCGCGCATCAACGCCGTGACGAAGGCCTTCACGGCTCTCGACGAGAATCGGAGTGCGGCCCCGAAGCGGATGCAGGGCAACTCGCCCAACTCGGCCTGCTTGTAGACCCAGCTCTCCGACATCGAGAGGTACTTCGCGACGTCGCTGACCTTCCACATCTTGTCGATTCCTGAGATCGGTTCGCCTGCGCTCATGCTGCCTCCAAGGTGTGCTGCGTGGTTGCTACTTCGCTTCGGAGAGAGCCTCGAACTGAAGGGATTCACGACGCCCCTTCATGGTTACGAGGCACCATGAGCGTACGGTTGTTTTTACCGCACGTCAACGACTTGTCTTGGGTTCGCCATCGCCGGTGTGGGATTTCGGTGTCTTCAGGGGATTCTGGAGGAGGGGGAATGCGACCTTGAGCACCTCCAACGTCGACCACTCGCGAACAGTGATTTCTTCCTTCGCGAGATGTGTCTCGACGCGCCCGAGCAACTCCGGTGTCAACTCGAAGGTCCGGGCAAACAGCAACTCCTGATTCAGCACTGCGGTGAAGTCCTGGTGCGTACCGGTGGACCTCCCGTTCAGGTAGGCGAGATTCGCCCCAGTGATGTTCGCGGAGGTCTCGTGAAGTGGGTGTTCTCGCTTGATTGTCGCCTTCGAGAGCGCAGCTCCCCTCGGGAGGTGCATTGCTGCGTTCCACATGATGGTCTTCAGTTCGTCGCGAAAGGCGTTGCGGTGGGCATCGACGGTGACCATGAAGCGAGCCAGGAGCGATGAGACGAGCGCCCCGGTTCTGAGAAACTCGAGTTCCTGATTGAGGACCGTCGCCCAGGGCAGCCCCCTCCGATTGGCCTCCTTCATGATGTGGTCGTAGTTGGCAATCTCGACCCTGAAGGTCTTGGCGCGCGTCGTCGTGGGCTTTGCTGTCCGAGGCATCAGCCGACCATACCTTGTCGGGAGCAGTGTGGTTGCGGTAAAAGATATCTCATCGTCAATCCCGGCGAGTTGCAGGAGTCGAGCATGAGCGAAGGCTTGAAGCTGGAGATCGTTTCGGTGGCTCTTGGTGCACTGCAGGCGAACCCCTGGCAGCCGCGCCGCAGCATGGACGCGGACGAACTCGCGACGCTGGCCGCGTCGATCCACGAGCAGGGCTTGCTGCAGCCGATCGTCGTGCAGCCGCTCGAGGGCGGTCGCTACGTGATCGTCGCCGGTCACCGACGCGTGGCGGCCTACGCGAAGCTGCAAGAAGCCGAAGGCGCGAAGTGGAGCCGAATCCCGGCGGTGGTCCGCACCGGGCTCGACGACGCGAAGCTCGCTGCCCTCGCCTACACGGAGAACGTTGCGCGCTCGGCGTTGACGCCGGTCGAAGAGGGCAGAGCGCTCCAGGCGATGGTGGAGAACGGGCTCGCCCAGACCAACGAGGATCTCGCCGCGCTGGTGCAGCAGCCGGTCGCCCGCATCAAGCGCCTCCGCCGTCTCGTCGCAGGCCCGCGCGTCATTCGCGATGCGGTCGACTCGGGCTTCATGGTGACGCTCGGCACCGACGCTGACGGCACCGAGCGACGCGAGCTCCGCAAGCTGGAGCTGAACTCGGCGCTCTGCTTCGTGCGGCTCCACGAGCAGTTCAAGCTGGCCGCCCCGAAGAAGGCCGAGGAGCGGATCGACCGCGTCATCCGCAAGGCACTCGCCGGCAACTGGTCCGTCCGCCGCTGCGAAACCTTCGTCGAGGCCGCCATCGCCGGCCGCGAGCCGGAGCCCATCACGGACTCAGCTCCTGTCCAGGCGGCGCTCTTCACCGAGACGAAGAGACGGTTCGTGGTCGACCTCGCCCTGGCGGCCTCTGCCTCCGCGGAGCAGCTCGCGGAAGTCCGCGCGGCCTTCGAGCGGGCGCTCGCTTCGGAGCCGGGCCAACGTTGACCCCGGGCCTGCATCACTCCCTGATTCCTTCCCTTCTTCGCCGCCTTCCCGGTGCAGGCAGCGGCGTAGGCAGGGCAGCAGGGTGTGCGTAGGCAGCATTCCCCTCGGAAGAGGGCGGCGACGCTCCCTGCTCTGGCCCCTTGAGCGTCGGGCCGTTCGATTCCCGACCCCACTCCCCCAACGACTGAAAATACAGGGAGGGTAGTGGGGTCTGGAATCTCACTGAAAATTGAGGGGCCAGAGCAGGGAAAGGGGGGAGGGGAATGGTGAGTTTCAGAATGGTGAATGGAATTCAAAGGAGGGATTGAGAATGGCAACCATCATTACTGAGAGAGATAGAAATCTGTGTGGGGTATTGGGGGAAATGAAATGGATGGATGGGGCGCGGGCCGAGCGGTTGTTGCCGGGGCGGGCGGGAGCGGAGGTGCGGAGCGCGTTGGACAGGCTGACGAAAGGCCAGCGGCAACTGTTCCGGAAGGAGCGGTGGATGTCGCGGCGGGGGATGGAGCCGGCGTACTGCCTGACGGACGCGGGGCATCAGGAGGCGTGCGAGTTGCTGGAGCGGGAGCTGGAGGCGCCACCGCGGGAGTTCAACGCGCAGGGAATGGAGCACCACTTCGGCGTGGTGGATCTCTACCTGGGGTTGCTCACGCACGGGCTGCCGGCCGAGCTCGCGCGTCGACGGCTGCACGCGGGGATGAATCCGTCGATGCGGCGCAAGCTGCTTCAGGACGTTTTCGCCCGCGCCGCGCATCCGGCCTGGCGGTGGACGATGGCGGCCAACGAGTCGAGGCTGCCGTGGCGGCAGTTTTTGGTGGCGGGCGGCCCGCTGCAGGAGCGCTACCTCCAGCCCGACGCAGTGCTGGAGGTGCCACGGGCCTCGAAGCGCTCCTTCATCGAGTACGAGAGCGGCGCCCACACCCTCCAGCCGGTGGGGCCGAACAAGCCGAACGCGACGATGGCCAAGCTGAAGCGCTACGGCGACTTCATCACCGGAGTGGCCAGAGTGGAGAAGGAGAAGGCCATCACCTGGTACGCGGCGAAGTATCCCGACGGGCTCCAGCCGGAGCTCGTGCTGGTGGAGCCGACGGAGCGCCGGATCGCCCACGTGGAACAGGTCGTCAAGCTGTGGCTGAAGGAGCGGTACCTGGGCAGGGAGCCCTTCAGGGTGAAGGTGCTGACGCCGGAGAAGACGGTGGCGCGCTACCTAACGTGGCTCGACGTCGCCCCTGCACCGCGACCGAGAGCCACGGCCCTCAGCGAGCGTGAGGCCGCGGCTCTCGTCGAGTACTTCGAAGGTGTGAAGCGGCTCGCTGGACAACGAGCGCTCCCCCACCAGCCCCTGCCGAGGGAGCAGTCAGTTGCCGGCTTGATGAAGCGACTTCAGAACGGATGAAGGAGAGCGTCATGGACGAGGCAATGAGGAACGCCATTGGCCGCATCTTCGCGCGCGAGTGCGACGTCTGGGAGTTGTGGGGGCCCGACGGTCCGCTCCCCCAGCTCCGCGACGACGTAGGCGAAAGCCGACGGGCCGCTCAGCACCCCGCAGAAGGCGCTGATGCGCGTGGCCCTCGACCTCTACGACGGCACCGGCCGCATCACCGTGCGCGAGGCGCTGGCACAGATGGGCGGTGACATCGACGTCATCTCAATTTTGAGGGAGGCCCGAATGCTGAATGCGGTGAGGGGCCGGAACGCCATCATCCTCGGCGTGCTGGAGGTGCCGAAGCTGCAGCCGCTGTGGGCGGTAGACGGACCCACCCCCGAGGCGCTGCGGATCCGCGACACCAACGGAGTGGGCGTCGAGCCCGCAGCTGACCTGGGTGCTACTGGCGTTCGACTTGTTCAACGCGACGGTTGAGCTCACGCTCAACCGGATGTTCGACTCCCTGGAGCGAGATCACCTCGCCATCGCGTTCACCCTGCTGATCCGCGTGGCGCACGGCGAGCACGGCCTGAACGCGAGCAGAGGGCTCGAAAGTGTGATCGCGACTCGCCCGAGGGGCGTGAGCAGCTCGAGCGGCGCGATCGCCGTCGCCTCGCGCGCGTGGGTGATCGCCGCCTCGAGCCCGAAGGTTGCTGAGGAGCACTGATGGCGTCCTGGGTGCCACTGGCCTTCTCATCGCGCTGCTCGTCGCGCACCTCGCGTCAGCTGCGTGCGGCGCGGGCCTGGTGTTGGCGCCAGCAGGCACCGAGGTCGACGTGATTCAGGCTGAGCGCGACTTCTTCGATCCGATGCCCTGGAGGATCATTTCGAGCATGACTGGCACATACTCCTGAAGATCCCCTGGAAGTTGTCCGCGGATCCACCGAAAGACAGTCGCGCTGAGGGCACCGCTCAGGAGATAGGCGGCGTTCGACGTGTTGATGGACCGCAGCTCGCCAGCGGCGACGCCTTGCTCCAGCAATGCGGTAAACGCTTCGACCCAGCGGTTGTAGGCATCGCCGGTGAGGTCCTCTGTGCTCGCGAACTCCCAGTCCATTGAGGCGCGGTCGGCTGAGAAGGTGATGAAGAACTCGCGCCGGGCTTCGACGATAGACAGTTGACGACGAATCACCCATTCGAGTCGCTTGCCGAAAGGTAGCGAGGAGAGAAGGGGGTCCGTGAAGGGCGCGTCAAGCACCCGGGCGATCTCCTCCACCAGCGCACGGTAGACGGCCTCCTTCCCGTCGAAGTACCGATACAACGAACTCGGGGACATGCCCGCCTCACGAGCGACGTCGTCGACGCTCGTGCCATGAAAACCATGTCTGGCAAAAGCACGGGCCGCCGCTGCGACGATCTCGGCCTTCGCCCTCGCGTGCCGCCGCTCTCGTCCGTCGGGGACAGTCTTCCTTGCTGGGGACTTGCGCGCGCGGCCGGGCATCCTGCGACTTCCTACGGAAGGCACGTTCGCGTAGCAAGGATGCTCGCGAGCGCCCCTGTCGCAATCCGGATCCGCTCCTCCGAACGACGAGAACCGATACAGTTGACAGCAGAACGCTCGTTCTTCACTCTGGAAGACCAACGCCCAGCGCTCAGGGAGACAGCCGATGCTCGCTCATGACCCGTTCGATCCCGCCGTCATCCAAGATCCATTCCCCTTCTACACACGGCTCCGCGCCGAGGCTCCGGTTTACCGGGTCGAGCGACTCGACCTCTGGGTGCTGAGCCGCTACCAAGACGTCCACGCGGCGCTCCGGGACCCGGCCAACTTCTCATCCATGTCAGGAATGGGGTTGCTGCTGGGTGGCGGGACAAGATGGTCGCCGGCGGAAGGATGGGCACCGCGCTGGTGGCGTCGGTCATCGTCGACAAGTACCGCGATGGGCTGCCGCTGACGCGGCAGGTGGAGCCCTTCGAGAGGATGGGGGCTCGACATCGCCATCTCGACGCTGGCGGACCAGGTGAGGTGGGCGGCAGAGGCGCTGGAGCCTTTGTGGCGCGCGGCCCTGGCCAAGGTGGTGAAGGCAGACGTGCTGCACCTCGACGCCACGTCGCTGGCAGTGCTGGCGAGGGACCTGGCGTCCGGCATCGAAGCCCTCGTCATCGGCTGAAGTCACGGGCGGACGTTCTCGAGAACGGGAATCGCTCAGACCAGCGGGAAGCGCGCGAGGTGGTCGACGAAGAACCCGGTGAAGGCGCTGACCTTGCGCGGCACATGCTGCGAGGGTGGGTGCACGAGGAACAACGTGCCCGCCCCCAGCGCCAGGCGCGGAGCGACGCGCACCAGCGTGCCGCGCGCGAGATCGTCACGCGCGAGGTACCCGGGGAGCCCACCCACCCCGGCGCCCGCCTTGAGCGCCTGGTAGAGGAAGAAGATGTCGTCGCACAGCAGGCGCGGTTTCTGCTTCGGCGGGAGCAACGGAGCGCGAAAGTCCATGCCGCGAAAGACCACCCACGCGTGGGCGGCCAGCTCTTCTGGCGTGCGCGGCGTGCCTTCGCGCGCGAGGTACGTCGGCGAGGCGAAGAGCTGCAGCTCGAGCTCGCTGACCTTCCGTGCCACGAGGCTCGAGTCCTTCAGGCGCGAACCGGGCGCGACGCGCAGCGCGAGATCGAAGCGCTCGGCCACCAGGTCCACCACCCGGTTGGACAGCAGGACCTCGACCTGCACCCCCGGATAGCGCTGCGAGAACGCCGTGACGATCGCCGGCAGCACCATGGCACCGAGGTCGTTGGGCGCGGAGATGCGCAGGCGCCCCGAGGGCACGTCTTCCCGCTCGGGCAGCGCGCCGAGTGACTCCCGCAGCGCCGCGAGCAGGGGGCCGACCTTCGAGGCCAGCGCAGCGCCCGCCGTGGTGAGCGCGACCTTGCGGGTGGTGCGGCTGAAGAGCTGCACGCCCAGCGACCTCTCCAGCGCTGCGATCGCCCGGCTCACCGAGGAGCGCCGCACCTCGAGCGAGCGCGCGGCGTCCGAGAAGCTGTGGGCCTCAGCGACCCCGATGAACATCGAAAGGAGGTTGAGATCGATTGGTGCGTCCTGCGCAACAGACTTGCCATTCCTGTTCATCTAGCGCCCTTGACGCGACAATTGCATGTTGGGTGCAACTCGAACAAGGAGCACCCATGACGACGTCCACCTTGCCATCCGCCACCGCCACTCCGAGCAAAGGCGCCCACTACGGGCTCTGGGCCGTGCAGGGCCTGCTCGGGCTCGCCTTCGTGATGGCGGGCCAGATGAAGCTGTTCACCGGAATCCCCGAGCTGGCGAAGATGCTGCCGTGGGCTTCGTCGGTCCCCGAGGCGCTGGTGCGCTTCATCGGCGCCTCTGAGCTGCTCGGGGGGCTCGGGCTCATCCTCCCCGCGGCCACACGCATCAAGCCGATGCTCACGCCGCTGGCGGCTGCGGGCCTGGTGCTGGTGATGGTGCTGGCGGCCGGCTTCCACGCCACGCGCGGCGAGTTCGGCGCGCTCCCGATCAACCTCGTGCTCGGCGGCCTCGCTGGGTTCGTCGCGTGGGGCCGGGTCAAGCTGGCGCCGATTGCTCCGAGGAGCTGAACGTCATGACGACTTCGAGCCGCATGCCGGTGGTGTTCCTCCCGCACGGCGGAGGACCCTGGCCCTTCGTCGACGTCGGCTTCGGAGATCCGAAGGAACTCGATCAGCTCGCGACGTACCTGAAGTCCGTGGGCGCGGTGCCGGAGACGAATCCGCGCGCAGTGCTGATGATCTCCGCGCACTGGGAGGCGTCCGTGCCTACGGTGATGACCAGCGCGCATCCGCCGATGCTCTACGATTACTCGGGGTTTCCTCCGGAGTCGTACCGGATCACTTGGCCCGCGCCCGGAGATCCCGAGTTCGCGAAGCGGGTCCGCGCGGTGCTGGAGGGGGCGGGAATTCCATCGGCGGAGGATCCAGCGCGCGGCTTCGATCACGGTGCGTTCGTTCCGCTCAAGCTCGCGTGGCCCGAGGCGGAGGTGCCCACGCTTCAGCTCAGCCTCAAGCGCGGGCTCGATCCGGCGACCCACCTCGCGATCGGCCGCGCGCTCGCCCCGCTCCGTGACGAAGGCGTCTTCATCATCGGCAGCGGCATGACGTTCCACAACATGCGCGGCTTTGGCGCGCCCGACTCGATGGCCGTCTCGCAGGCGTTCGATCGCTGGCTCCAGCACGTGACGATCGCGGATCAGCCAGAGCGGGATGCGCAGCTGACGAAGTGGGAGGCGGCGCCAGCAGCACGCCTCAATCACCCGCGCGAGGAGCACCTGCTCCCGCTGATGGTGATCGCCGGTGCTGCGGGAAGCGATCGCGGCTCGGTCAGCTATTCATCGACGCTGATGGGCGTGCGGCTCTCGGCGTTCCGCTTTGGCTGAGTTCAGATCAGAGGGGGCGGCCTGCGTCCCCTTCGAGAGCCACAGCATCCAGCCCTGACGGCTGGCTGTCGAAGAGGCGAAGCGCATCGACAGCGCACTGCTCCGCGGGTTCGCCAGTCTCCCGGTTGCGATCGAGCCTGCGCCTTGAAACAGCCCGAGTTGGAGGCACCATGACGTCGATGGTGCTCGTCGTCCTGGCTTCGGACGAAGCTACAGCCTGTTCACGGACCCGGGAGGCTGGTGCCCCCTTGGCTCATCAACAGTTTCTCCGGCGCTGGCTTGAGGGACCTCTTCCTCAACCTGCGGCGCGCAGTGAAGACCCACCCCACGCTGCCCCAGTCGAGATAGAGAACGACTCGTGTTGACACGAGAACGGTCATTCCCTTAAGTGGGTCGTCTCCTCTGGAGAGCCACGTCACCAATCTCCGCTGGAGATCCACATTGAGTCACACGACACAAGAGCGACGCTCGGCGCGAGCGCGGGCAGAGATCCTCGAATCGGCCACGCGGGCCTTCGCGAAGAAGGGGTTCCACGGCACGAGCATCGACGACGTTGCTCGTGAGGTGGGAATGTCGCCCAGCTCGCTCTACCGGTACTTTACCGGGAAGGAGCAGCTCTTCTGCGCGATGGTCGACAGCATCGCAGAGGTGATTCTCGCGCCGTTCAGCGACCCCTTTCTGGCCACCCTGCCCTTCATGCAGCGGCTCGAGTGGTTGGTGCGGCGACAGCTGACGGTCGTCGAAGGACACCGTGAGTCCTTCATTACGTTCGCGTCGGAGAGGGCTTCGATGGACTGGGAGTTGGCGGGCAAAGAAGATCCCGTGGGGGATGCCTACGACAGTTGGGTCGCGGCCTTTCGGGCGCTCCTCGAACAAGGCGTCGCCGACGGCACACTTCGGCCGCTTGATACGTGGAACAGCGCCTACCTCGTGAGCGGTGCGCTCAGCGCCACCGTCTTTCGTTGGATCCGCGGCCAGCTCCCCGTTTCCCTGCAGGAGTACGTGCCGAACCTGCTCGACATGATCCTCTGCGGCATTCGCGCGGAGCAGAAACCGTGAGCCGCTACGCAGCGCTTCTGCTGCTCGTGATGCCGTCGTTCCTGGTCCCGCCCGCTCATGCGCAGGAGGGCGGCGAGGGGGCGTCCTCGTCCGCCCCGAATCGCCTGGCGCTCGCGGAGTGCGTCGCCCTTGCGTTGGCGCACAGCCCTCGCCTCGAGGGCGCCGCCGCCGCAACCGCCGAGGCGACTGCGATGCGGCTGAGCGCGCGCGGCAGATTTGGACCCGTCGTCCGCCTCGACGCCAACGTCCTTCGGTGGGATTCGGCCTTCGCGCTGCCGATCAACATCCCTGACTCCCTGACGAAGAAGGTCGAGCCCTTCCTGGGGAAGGTGGACATCCCGCCGATCCCCGTGCGCGATGTCACCACCGCTCAAGTCTCCGCAACGGTGGTGCAGCCCCTGACCGGACTCTGGACCGTCTACGAGGGTCACCAGGCCCTGTCGTTGGGCGAAGACGCGGCGCGCCATCAACAGCGTGCGACCCGAAATGACGTCGTCCTTGCCGTGGCCGACGCGTACCTGCAGGCGCTTGAGGCCGAGCGAATGATCGAGCTCGCGGGCGCACAGGTCCGAACCATCGAGGCCCATGTGGAACGCGCCCGGCAGTTCCTCAAGAGCGACCTCATCGCCCGCAACGAGGTGCTCGGGGCCGAGGTCCGCCTCGCCGAAGCGCGCGCTCTCCTCATTCAGGCGAAAGGGGGCGCGCGACTCGCGAGGGCGAACCTCGCCTTTCAGATGGGCTTGCCCGACCAGGAGGTGTGGCCTGAAGACCTGCCGGCTCCGCCTCTTGCCGCAGCGACCTCGGCGACGACCGAGGATGCGCCTTCTGGAGAGGCGGGGAACAGGCCCGAGCTGGCGGTGGCCAGTGCTCGCGTGAATCAGGCCCGTCAGGGAGTGCGCCTCGCGGCCTCGCAGATGGCGCCTGAAGTCAACGCTCTCTTCAAGGTGGAGCACGTCGAAGGGCTGCACATCCAACCGCCCACGTCATGGTTCGTTGGGGCTCAGCTCAGCTGGAACATCTGGGAGTGGGGGAGCACCTTCTACGCGATCGATGCCGCGCGAGCCCGTGCACAGCAGGCTGAGGCGGGGGAAACCCGAGCCCGGGAAGGTCTGCGGCTGGAGATGATGCAGGCTGAAATCGAGGTTGAAACCACCACGGAGCAGCTGCGCGTCGCGCGGGCCGCGGTCACCCAGGCCGAGCAGAACCTGGAAATCGTAGAGCAGCGATTCGCGCAGCAGGCGGGCACCAGCACCGACGTGCTCGACGCCCAGGCGTTGCTGAATGCGATTCGGGTGCGTGAAACCAGCGCGGCGTACGGGGTCCTGCGGGCGCAGGTCCGGTGGCGACGTGCGCGCGGTCTGGATCCAGTTGCCATGGAAGGTGAAGGAGGAGCCCGATGAATCGCGTACACTGTGCAACCTCGTGGAGGGGCGCACTCAACCCTCTTCTCGGAACGCTGCTGGCGCTGATGGCCCTGGGTGGCTGCCGCGAGCACGATTCGCGCTCCAACGTCCCGCTCCCGAGTGAACTTCCGCCGTGCGCGGCTCAGCTCGACCAAGTGACCCTCGACCCCACCCTGCCCTCGATTGCCGTCATCGGAGTCACCGAGCCGCTGCGCAGATCAACTCCTTCCGCGCGGGTGATGGCGAGGGTCACGGAGGCCACGTTCCGCGAGGGCGAACGAGTGCGACAGGGGCAGGTGCTGGCCCGGCTCGATACGAGGGATCTGAGCGCGCGCCGAACTCAGGCGACCGCGGCCAGAGACTTGACGCGTTCGGCTCTCGAACTGGCCCGGACGAACGTTGAGCGCATGCGTGCGCTCCGGGCGTCGGGCGCGATTCCAGGGACGCAGCTCGACCAGGCCGAAGCGGCGTTCAATCAGGCCAATGCCGCCGCGACGACCACGGGCGCTATGATTGATGAGGTCGACGTCAACCTCTCCTACGCCACGGTCGCCGCGCCCTTTGCGGGCGTGGTCGTCCGCAGGCTGGTCGAGGTCGGAGACCTGGTCGGACCCGGCCAGCCCGTCGCCGTCATCGAGGACGACACTCGGCTACGGGTCGTCGCGCCCATCGGAACCGACTTGGCGAGGCGCGCGACGCCAGGACAGGAGCTGTCGGTCGTGATTGCTGAAGCTCGCGTCGTGGGGAGGGTGGAGGGCGTCATCCCCTCCGGTGACATTCGTGCTGCTGGGCTGCGACTGCAGCTCGGGATCGACAACCCGGCCCACGCCTTCCAGGCAGGCATGCTCGCGACGGTCGAGATTCCCCTGGACGAGAAGGACCAGGGAGTCGCTGCTGTGAGGATTCCGAGAGCCGCGCTCTTCGAGCGGGGACAGCTCACCGGGGTCTTTGTGGTGAACGAGCAATCAGAGGCACGGCTGCGCTGGGTCGTGGTCGGCGAAGGCAGGAGCGAGTTGGTGCGCGTGCTTTCGGGCCTTCGAATGGGTGAACGAGTCGCCATCACGGTAGGCACCCAGTGCCTGGCCGACGGGCGGCGTGTGACCGAGGTGCATCGGTGAGCGAGGAGCGGTTCGCCTGGGGATTCTCGGCCCGGGTTGCGAGCATGTTCATCCGCTCGAAGTTGACGCCGCTGATCATCTTCGGCTCTCTTGCGCTCGGCGTACTCGCGACTCTCACCACGGCAAGAGAAGAGGATCCGTCGGTCACCGTCACGGTGGCCGATGTGTTCGTCGCCTTTCCTGGCCGAGGAGCGACGGACGTGGATGAGCGAATTGCCCGCTCGGTGGGGGCGTGGATCCTCGAGATCCCTACGGTCGAGCATGTCCTCAGCTCAGCCGCCGACGACGGTGCCCTGTTCGTCGTGCAATTCCGTGAAGGCATTGAACGCGAGCAGGCGTTGACGCAGCTCTACGAGCGCTTGAACGCGAATCGGGATTCACTCCCGGCCGGGGTCCCCGCACCTTTGGTCGTGCCCCGCGGCGTCGAAGATGTGCCGGTCCTGGCGGTGACGCTCTGGCACCAGACGGACGACGCCATCCTGCTGCGCAGACTCGCTGCGGAACTGGCCACTGAACTCGAGCGGCTTCCAGGGGTGTCTCGCGTTCAGCTCACCGGAGGTTCTCGACGCGAGCTTGTCGTTGAGCTCGACGCCAGGCGACTCGCTGAACGGGGTCTGGCTGCCGACCGCGTCGTCCAGGCATTGCAAGCGGCCAACGTTCGGCTCCCGGCGGGCGAGCTGGCTGGACCTGCCGGCAGCTTTCGAGTCGAGACGGGATCGTTGCTCGCGTCCGCGCAGGACGTCGAGGCGTTGGTCGTCGGCGCCACCCTCGCCGGGCCGGTCTACCTGCGGGACATCGCGACCGTGCGCGACGGCGTGGCCGAGCCTCGGAGTTACGTGTCGCACCTGCACCGTGGCGATGGCTGGTCGTCACACGCCGCGGTGACCCTCTCGGTCCACAAGATCCGCAACTCGAACGCCGCGGACATCACGAAGCGGGCGCGAGTTCTGCTCGACAGGCTTGGCCCCGAGCTCCTGCCCCGCGAAGTTCAGATGAGCATCACGCGCGATGCGGGCCGGACCGCGACGGAACGGGTCGTCACGCTGCTGGAGCACATGGGCATCGCAACCCTCGTCGTCGCACTCCTCATCGCGTTGGCGCTGGGCCGGCGCGAAGCCATCATCGTGGCGATCGTGATTCCGGTGACGCTCGCGATCGTCCCGTTTGTCTACAAGCTGGCAGGGTTCACGCTCAATCGCATCACCCTGGCGGCGATGATCTTCGCGATCGGCATTCTCGTGGACGACGCCATCGTCATCATCGAGAACATTCATCGCCACTACCAGGAGCGTACCGGCGACAAGGATCTCGTCCGCGTGACGCTGGAGGCCGTGCGGGAGGTCGGCAACCCGACGATCCTGGCGACCTTCACGGTCGTCGCTGCGCTGATGCCCACGGCGTTCGTTTCAGGAATGGTCGGACAGTTCCTGCGCGCGCTGCCCATCGGCGCCTCGGTGGCGATGCTCTACTCGCTCTTCATCGCCCTGGCCGTGACGCCGTACCTGGCCTACCGGCTGCTTCGACACCCGGGCCACGCGAGCGGCGCGCAGGCTGCACTCGAGGCGCCCCCGGCACCCCGACGTGGTTGGTATCGCCGCAACCTGGAGTGGGTGATGGCTCGACGCTGGCGGACGGTTGGGGTCTGGGCCGCCGCCGTCATCATGTTTGGTGGATCGCTGGGGCTGGTCGTCGCTCGCGTCGCGGTGGTCAAGATGCTCCCGCTCGGCGACGTCGACGAGATGTCGGTGATGATCGACCTCCCGCCCAGCGCCACGCTCGAAGAGACCTATGGGCGCGTCGCAGACGTCGCACGCGCGCTCAGGAACACCCCGGAGATCGTGTCGTGTCAGGCCTACGTGGGTACCGCGGGGCCCGTGACGTTTCAGGGCGTGGCGCGCCACTACATGCTGAGGCAGCAGGCCTATCAGGCCGAGTTGCAGATCGAGCTGAAGCCCATCAACCGACGCTCGAGGACCAGCCATGAGGTGTCCACCGAGGTGCGCGAGGTGGTCGCGGCGGTGCTGGGTCGCGACCAGGGGTGGTTCACGGTGGTGGAACTCCCGCCTGGACCGCCCGTGTCGGCCGCGTTGGTCGCAGACGTCTACGGGCCCGACGAGGCGAGTCGCCTGGCGCTGGCCGGGCGGGTGAAGAAGCTGTTCGAAGCGACCCCCGGAATTGTCGATGTGGACTGGTCGGCGCGGCGGGGCCCTCCCGTGCTGCGCTACGAGGTGGATCAGCAACGGGCTGCCGTCCGGGGCGTCGTCGCTGCCCAGGTGGCCACCACCGTTCGCACGTTGGTCTCCGGCAACACCAGCGTGTGGGCCTCCCTTCCTCGGGAGCGAGAGCCCGTCTCCGTGCGGCTCCAGCTCGCGCGCTCCCAGCGCGCCACCGAAGCCGACCTTCGCTCGTTGTACTTCAGCTCGATGTTGGGCCAGTCGGTGCCTGCTTCCGACATCGGAAGCTTTCGTCGGCTGGAGGGCACTGCGCCTCTGCTGCGGAAGGATCTGCAGCCGTTCATCTCGGTGACGGCAGAGGTCGCCGGCTCCGGACCAATCTACAACGCCATCGACCTGAGCCCCCAGCTGAGGGAGCCGGCGACTCCCAGTGGGCGGCAGGTTCGCATTCTGTGGGACTCCGCCGCGCCCGAATCGGACGAGGAGGCCGTCCAGTGGGGTGGGGAGTGGCGGTTGACGTACGAGTTATTCCGCGATCTCGGCGCGGCCTTCGCCATCGTGTTGTTGCTCATCTACGTGATGCTCGTCGCCTGGTACGACTCGTTCCTCATCCCGTGGGTCGTCATGCTTCCGATCCCCATGGCGTTCATCGGCGTGATTCCAGGTCACGTCGCACTTGGAATGCCCGTGTCGGGAATGGCCGTGATCGGGGTGATCGCGCTCGCTGGCCTGATGGTTCGCAACTCCATCCTGCTCGTGGACTTCGCCAACCAGCGCGTCGCCGCGGGGATGAACGTGAAAGGCGCGGTGCTGCTCGCGGGCGAGACCCGCTTGCGCCCCATCGTGCTGACCGCGCTGACGGTCGTGCTGGGCGACGGGGTGCTCTTCTTCGATCCGCTGCTGCAAGGTCTCGGGCTGACGATGGCCGCGGGCGCCTTGTTCTCCACAGCCCTGACTGTCGGGGTCGTGCCGCTCGCCTACTACCAGCTGATGTCGGTGCTCCAACGGCGGCAAGCGGCGGCGGCGGGGCCGCCCACCGCTGAGGAGCTGCCGGAATGATCGCACGGCACTGACCGATCCAAAGAGGGTGGACTCACGTGAGCAGAAGTCTCGGCATCCTACTGTCCCTCGCATCGTCGTTGGCCGCCGCCCAGGTCGGGGAGGGCACCACGCCCGATCCGCAGCTCGAAGCCGCTACAGCTTCACGTCCACCTGGAAGATGGGTGGGATCTTCACGAAGGAAATCGAGGCGCTACGGCCGATGAAGCCCCGGGCCTCCTCGATCGCTTCGGAGAGGGTATCGGTGCGGTCCCAGCCCATCAGCGCCGGCACGTGGCTGTTCTCGGCTCCCGCCGCAATCACCTTGCCCACGTGCTGCCGGCCGTTCTCGCCCCAGTAGTACATGTAGAAGGGGTGGGCCCCGTGGTAGCTGTTTCCCTTCCGGTAGAGGCGCACGTACGACGGATTGGTGGCGAACTCCCGTTCGTACTTGTGGGAGAGCACCATCGCGTCGCGAGTCTCCGGCAGCAGGCGGTTGAAGAACTCGATGTAGGGCGCGTGGTGCTCGGGGTCGAACTCGTCGTAGCAGGGGTGGGTGAAGATGATGACCCCCCCCTTCTTCACCAGTGGGACGCCACGGTTCAGATTGAAGAGGTAGCCCAGAGCCATGACCTGCACCAGCAACGGGTTGAGGATTGAGTTCACGTTGTAGGGCGAGACGTAGGGCATGCCGTAGATGACGATGTCGGACTGGCCGTCCACGGGAACCGAGTACTGCTTCCAGGTCATCTCCAGCGTCTTGGCGTGCGTCGGCTCGGTGGCGCCAGCGAAGACCCCCGTCACTGAGTAGGGCGCAGGAAAGCTGGCGAACATCTTCCGCTTCATCGCCCGAGGCATCCTGGACAGGGTGAACCTCGTCGCCTGAAGCTTCAGGCGGTCGATCTCGGTGAAGTCCTCTTCTCTCTTCATCAGGAAGTCGATGGGGTCGTCGAACATCTTGTTGTTGATGGTGGTCTCGATGTGGAAAACCTTGAGGTTCCTGTCGATGACACGGCCAATCCGGTCAGTGCTCTGGTGCAAGGCAGAGCGCGAGGGCTCCATGTACGAGTCGGAAGCGCGAATGGTCCTGGGGTTATGGTGAAATGAGAGCGACTCGTAGTTCGCAAGGCCCGTGCCTACCGACTTGTGGCCACCGTCCATCGGCACCAGGTTGAGGTTGATGTAGATGAGGAGGTCCGACTCGGCGGCGCGGCGGTTGATCGCGACCACCTCGTGATGCGAGGTGCGCTCCATCTCGACGATGCCGTCGGGGTCCTCTGCGTCATGGTTCATGTACCGATCGGGGTAGAACTCGTCCCAGATCTTCTGGCCCACCATGCGCTTCATTTCCGGTTCAGTCATGCGCCTGTGGAGGGCGTTGGCGATGATGATGTGCACGTCGTCGACACCTGACTCGGCGAGCAGATCGAGCACGATCTCCAGCACCTGCTGGCGCACGTCGGGCGTCTTCATCGGTGGGAGCGGTAGCGAGATGTCGTCGAGCGCGATGGTCACCCTCATCCCCGGCACCAACAGTGCATGCAGGGGGTCCATGCCCTCCGGGTGGTTGATCGCGTAGCGGATGGCGGCCGCGACGTTGACCAAACCGTTCAGCGGAGGACGGGACGAGATGATCCGCGTGCCGATGGGCAGGTCCTCGACGAGCAGGTCCTCACCTGAGAACAGCACCCTCGGCGGCGAGCCCCTCTCGGTGATGGTGACCTGGGACTTGCCGTAGAGGTTCTTCAGGGGGCGCATCGGGTGGGCTTATGTCGAGAACGAACGCAACCTACAAGAGAACGTTTGTTCGCTTGACGATGATAGATTTCCAGTGAGCAACCCGGCGCCGTATCGCTGATTTGCGAGCGAAGACCTGCTCACCGTCCCCGGCGCGTTCCTCTCCAGGAACCTGCGGCCCGGGGCCGTGAAGACCTGGCCGGCTGGCCGGGTCGCGGGAGCCACTCAAGAACGAACATGGTTGCTGTGAGAACGATTGTTCTCGTAATAGACTAGATCGTCTCGGCTGAGCCCAGTTCGGTCGCGACGCCCCGGAGAAGGATGACCATGCCCGCGACTACACTCATCGACCGGAGCTTCCATCTCTGGAACTGGTTGCCCCGGTGGAGCAGGGGGCCGGCAGTGGTGATGCTGCTCGCGGTGCCCGCGGCCTATGCGACCTACTATCTCGGCGTTCGCCTCATCTCGGGCGCGGCGCTTTCTCCTTCGCTCAACTTCGTTCTGTGGGGCGGTTTGTGGCTGGGGCTTGGGTTGAGCGCCTTCGCGCCGGTCGTTGGACGCATCGGGACGCCGCGCCTGGCGCGCCCCCTGCAGTGGGCTGGTTACCTGTGTCTCGCTGCGCTTGGCGGGCTGCTCCTGCTGACGCTCATCACCGACCTTGGATTCTGGCTGGTCCCTGCCTCTGAGGCTGCGCTGCGGTTCCGGGCCATGGGCGAAGGTACGGTCATCCTCTTGCTCCTGGCGGTGGGAGCCTGGCTTGCCGCCCATCCGCGGGTTTCGCGCATCACCATCGAGCTCGCCCACCTCGCACCGGAGTTCGATGGGTTGCGCATCGTCCAGCTGACGGATCTCCACCTGGGCGAGACTCTCGGTGCTGACTTCGCAAGGTCGGTGGTGGCTGCCACCAACGCCCTCGACCCTGATGTCATCGTAATCACCGGAGACATGGCCGAGGGCTCGGTGGCCACAGCCGCCTCGGCCGTTCTTCCGCTCGTCGAGCTGAGGGCTCGCGAGGGGGTCTTCTTCGTCACTGGAAACCACGAGTACCACCACGGGGGGGCCGAGTGGGTCGAGCATGCGAGGTCGCTGGGGCTGACCGTGCTCCACAACGAGCACCGAGTGCTGGAGAGGGGCGAAGGACAGCTGGTGATCGTCGGAGTGCCGGACCTGGAAGGCGCCCGCTTCGATCCGTCGCACCGGCCTTCACTCGAGACGGCGCTCGCCGGCGCTCCGCAGGGGCCGACGATCTTGTTGGCGCACCAGCCGCGCTTCGCCACCCACGCGCGTCACGCCGCCATCACGCTCATGCTCTCCGGTCACACGCACGGGGGGCAGGTGTTCCCTTTCGGCCTCTTCGTACAGCTCGATCAACCCGTCTTGAGTGGCCTGAGGCACATCGCGGGCGTCCTCACCTACACCAGCCGGGGCACCGGGTATTGGGGCCCGCCGATCCGTCTCGGTGCACGCGGTGAGATAACGGAAATCACCCTGCGCTCCCGCAACCGGAGGGCGACATGATCTTCGGAGCGCTGACGCTCATCGCGAAGTTTGCCGTGTACTCCTTCGCAGGGTGGCTCCTCGAGGTGCACTACCGGTCGTGGACCCAGCACTGCTTCGTCAACCCGGGGTTGCTGCGAGGGCCGTACCTGCCGATCTACGGCTTCGGCGGTCTCTTGACTGCACTCGCTACTCGAGCCCTGGCGCCGTACTCGCCGCTGCTGTTGTTCGTGGTTTTGGGCTTGGTCCTCTCGGTGCTCGAGTACATGACCGGATGGTGCCTCGAGCGCGTGCTGGGGCTGCGCCTGTGGGACTACCGAGGCAGCCGCCTTCACCTCCATGGCCGCGTGTCGCTCAGCTTCAGCGTCGCCTGGGCCGCCCTGGCGACCGTCTTCGGCCTGTTCGGTGAGCCCTGGGTCACTGCTCACGTCGAGGCGCTCGATCCACTCCTGCTCGCCAGCCTCGTCGGAGTGTTCTGCGGGCTCGTTCTCTTTGACGGCTGGAGCTCGGCGAAGTCCGTCCTCGAGCTGTCCCACCTGGTTCGCGTGCTGGACGCCTATGCCCACCTGCCCCTGGAGTTGGAGGCGCGGCTGCAGCGATTCGTGCGCCTCTTTCGCGCCTTTCCTGACCTGCAGAGCCTCGTCGAGGCCAAGGCCCAGACCAGGGAGCGGCTCATTCGAATCATGGAGACCGGACGCCGAGTGGTGACTGAGTCGATGAATCGGTTGCGGAAGTGAACCAGAAAGCGTCGAGGACGAGCGTGAGAAGGAACCTCGCAGTGGTGGGCGCGGGCATCGCGGGGCTGACAGCCGCGTATCAACTCAACAAGCAGCATCAGGTCACCGTCTTCGAGCGGTCTGGCCGGATTGGCGGCAATGCCTTTGGGTACACCACTCAGAACGGTGAGAACCTCGACATCGCAGCAGCCGCGTTCGGAAGAGCCGGCTACCCCAACTTCTACGCGCTGCTCGCCGAAATCGGCGTGCCCACCCGGGTCTCCCTGGGATCGTTCCTGTCGTTCTACGATCTCCACGCGAAGCACGGCCTCTTCATCACTCCGTCGCCGCGCGCGCTCCACCTGCAGGATTACGAGCTGCTCCATCCGAAGAACGTGAAGAGTCTCGGGAAGCTCCTTCTGGGGGTGAAGAAGGGCATCTCGCTGCTCGGGTCGGGTGCCCTGGACGGATTGACCTTCGAGGAGTGGCTCGGACAGTCGGACCTCGATCCTCAGGCACGGAGGGTTCTCCTCTGCACCCTCTGCCTGCTGTCCTCGATGCGGTGTTCGGAGGTCCTCTCCTCACCCGCCACCTTCTTTCTCGAGAAGCTCGCGGTGCACCACGACGTCATCTCGCCCAGGGCGGCGTACTCCGTCCGCTGCATTGAACAGGGCACCCAGCACTACATCACGACCATGGCCTCGGGCTTTCGTGAGCGCATCGAGTTGAACTCGGAGATCGCCACAGTCTCTCGGAGCGAGGAACAGGTCGCGGTGATCATGCGGAATGGGCAACGCCGCCTCTTCGACGCGGTGGTGTTCGCCTGCAACGCTGACCAAGCACTGCGTCTGCTTGCCGAACCAACGGAGGTCGAGCGGCGCGTGCTCGGCGCCTGGCGATACAACGAGGGCCGTGTCGTGCTCCACCGCGACTTGTCGAGCTTTCCACCGCGGCGGCTCACGCAGGCCTACACCTTCTTGTACACCGAGAGGGACGGGCAGCTGAACACCTCGGTCAATGGAGCGCTCTGGCATCTACCGAGTGCTTCGCCCAACTGTGAATACGTCAGCACGCAGTACCCGAACTTCCAGATCCGCGATGATCTGATCGAGTTCGAGACGGTCCTGCGGACGCCGGTCTTCGACAGCACCTCCATCGCGGCGCGAGCCGAACTCGAGGCCCTGAACGGCACCCTGAACACCTACTTCTGCGGTAGTCATTTCGGGTTCGGGCTGCACGAGGACGCCGTCCGGTCCGCCTTCGAGGTCGCGGCGCGGTTGGGCGTACCCTTCGTGCCGCGCCCCACGACCCGAGTCGGGAGAACGCTCGAACTCGCTCGAGCGCTGTCCATCGCAAAGCCGCTGGGGCGGCGGTGGCCCTTGGGCACTGAGGCGAGAAACCCATGAAGCGCAGGGCGTTCAGCAACCAAGGTGGAAGCTCTGCCCCTTCGATCTTCATGAAAGGCTTGAGCCTCTTGACCACGCACCCCATCAGTCAGTTCAAGAGGAGTCCGCGGTTCTACTTCATGTATGACGGGTTCTGGCTCCTCGCGTGCGCCGCGGCGCTTCTTGTCTTTTGGCTGACCGACTTTCGGCCGATCATCGGGGGGCCATCATGGTGGTTCCTGCCCGTCTTCCCGTTGCTGCTCTTCTGCCTCATCTGGGCGCACCTCCTGATCCACAACGCCACGCATGGGAGCCTTCCGAAGGCCATCAACCGCATCGCGGGCGAGGTGCTGGGCGTCATCGTCGTGGTGCGGTTCGCATCCTGGGACATTGTCCACATGCGGCATCACAAGTACTCAGACGACCGCACGAAGGATCCGCACCCGAACTTTCCATCGTTTTGGAAGACGGTCGCCCACACCGTCGTCAACGTCGAGAAGCAGCTCTTTCAGCAGTACTACGACGTCTGGGGTGACACCGCGGAGAACCACAGGCGCGAGCGGCGACGCGCGAATCTGAGCTACGGCACCAACCTGATGGTCTTGGCCGCGTGGTGGTGGCTGCTAGGCCCGGCCTTCATGCTGCTCGTCTTCCTGCCGTGCAACGCGCTCGCGGGCCTATTCGTCATCCACTTCAACTGGTCGACGCACAACGGCGAGGTGGCGAAGAGCCACGAGGAGATGTGCCCCGTCAACCTCTCTGGCCCGTACTACCGGCTGGGCAACAAGCTCTTCGCGGGCATCTACGCCCACCGGCTGCACCATGACCGACCGACGGCCTTCAACCCAGCGAGGGCGCTCGCTTCCGAGGTGGCGGCCGCCAAGAACTCAGGCTGAAGCTCAGCGGATGTTGCCGACCGAGTTCTTGGCGGTGTCGTGCTTGGTCTTCAGCACGTTGGAGATGGAGGAGAACATCGTGTTTTCGCGCTGCATCGCCATCTGAACCTGCAGCATCTGTGAATTCTGAGCCGACATCGACGCGATGTCTGTGTTGTATGTCCCCATGCCATTGGTGCCGGCACCGGCGGTCAGGTTCGGGCTTCCAGCCGCAGCGCCGGGGCTACCGGCGGCGGCGGGGCTGCCGGGGCCACCGGAGAACCCGACCACGCCCGTTGCCGCATAGGCGGCAGTCGCTGCTCCTCCGCCGCTGGTGCTGCCCGCGAGGAGGCTGCCCACCGACGAGAGCGCCGCAGAGATGACCGCACCGCCACCGCCGGGCAGCGCGGCCCCAACAAGGGAAGCACCCTGCGTCAGCGCTGTGCCTGCCGCGTGGAGCCCGTGGTTGATCTTCTCACCGAAGGACGCTCCCTGCGTCTGCCTCGGGACCGTGACGTTCAAGGAGATCCGGTTTGCCGTGCCACCATTGACACCGTTGACGTTGCTCATGTGTAGGTTCTCCATCGGAAGAAGCAGAAGAGTTTTCAGGGTTCCGTTTCCCCGACTTTGTCGGAGGCGCCCTGTGCATCGATTATCGTTCCGTCGAAGGGCTGGGTTGCGAGTGGTCCCTTCGGTTCTCGAGGCACGGTCCTGGGTGCACGTTCGCGTGGCAAGGATCCTCGAGAAAGCCCCGTTTTGCCGTGCCACCACTCCCTTTCCTTGGTCGCCTGGACAACACCCGGAACGTTTTCCGCTTGACTCGGGACAAGCAGGAGGCCATTTCTCTTGGTTGTATGACCAAGAAGGCAATCAAGCTCTTCGACGAAGACCGGCTCCTCGATGCTGCCGCCCGGTTGTTTCGGCAGAGAGGGTTCGCCGTCACCACGCTCCGAGAGATCGCGCGGGAGGCGGGAGTTCTGCCTGGGAGCATTCACTATCGGTTTCCGGCGAAGGAGGCGCTCCTCGTCGCGCTGATGGACCGGGCTACGGAGCGCGCCATCGCGGAGGTCAAGAAGGCCTCCGCCAAGAGCACCGACCCGATCGAGCGTATCCGGCTGGGGTTCCGCGCCCACCTCAAGCTCCTCCTTTCGGGGGACGACGGCGTTTACGTTCTGCTCTACGAGTGGAGGTCCCTCGCTGGGCGGCCGCGCGAGGAACTCGTTCGCCTCCGCGATCGCTACGAGGCCTTTTGGGACGGCCTGCTCTATGAGGCGGATGGTGCTGGGTGCTTTCGGCCAGAGGTCGATCTCAAGCTCCTTCGCCTCCTCGGGTTCGGCGCCGTGAACTGGGTCGCGACCTGGTATTCGCCAGGCCGCGGAAAAACTCCGGAAGAAATCGCAGACACGTTCTGGGCCTACATGGCGCTCGGACTGCTCTCAGCCGAGCAGCGCCGCAAGGACCTGCAGGCAGCGCAGGGAAGGCCCAGAAGGCTTCAATCCCCGAAGAGGGGTCAACAATTGCGCGCCACATTCTCGAGAACTGAGCGGAGGAAGCGATGAGTGAAAAAGCGATCGACGAGGTGTCACCGGCAACGACGGATTCGGAGGTCGGGTGGACACCGATCGAGCCGCTCGTCGCGATCGCGGGCGGTCGTTCGTTCGTCTCGGGTGAGCCGAATGGCGACCGGCTGCGCGTGCGCTATTTCCGGAGAGAGAGGGACGGAGCGCTGGTCGGGAAGATCTGGTTCGGGCCGGGGGCCGAAGGGCCACCTGCACACGCGCATGGGGGCAGCATGGCTGCGGTGCTCGACGAGGCGATGGGGGCCGCCGCCTGGATTGCGGGACATACGGTGGTTGCAGTCAAGCTGACCGTCAACTTTCGGCGGATGCTGGCGCTGGGGAGTGAAGTGCTCCTGGAGAGTTGGGTCGACCGAGTGGAAGGCAGGAAGGTGATGACGCGCGGTTGCCTCCTTGGCCTGGACGGCCAGCCCTACGCAGAAGCCGAGGGGCTCTTCATCGTGCTGGAAGCCGAACGATTTGGGGGGCTGGTCGAGCGCGCCGCGCAGGTGCTCGACAAGGCGCTTGGGAAGCCTGCCAGGAACGGAGAGCCCGGAGATGTCTGACGAACACCCGGCAACGCCCTCCCCGGAATCGTGTCTGGTGCCCACCCGGTTCATTGAGTCCGCGCACCCGGCCATCTTGGACCGTGTCGAGCGGCTTCGCGTCGGCGAACTGCCGCCTGCCCAACGCGCGGCAGCGTTGTTCCGGTTCGTGAGGGACGAGGTCCGTTACGAGTTCATGGCGAAGCTCACGCCGCAGGAGTACTTCGCCTCCCACATCTTGCAGGAGGCGAAGGGGTTTTGTGTGCAGAAGGCAGTGCTCCTCTGCGCCTTGTCTCGGGCCGCTCAGGTGCCCTGCGCAATCGTACTCAGCGACCTGGTCGACCACAGCCTGTCCCCGAAGATCTCGAAGGCACTCGGTACCAATGTGATGTTCCACCACGGCTTGAACGCCTTCTACCTCGAGGGACGTTGGCTCAAGGCCGACGCGAGCCTGTCTCCCGACCTCGCCACGAGGAAGGGCTACCACCTCGTGGATTTCGACGGCACCGCGGAGGCGCTCCAGCGGGAGACGACGCTCTCTGGGCGGCCGCACGCGACCTACGCGCAGTTTCACGGCACGTACGCTGACTTGCCGTTCGAGCAGATGTTGAACGCCTTCATCGCGTCCTACGCGCATGCCGACGTGCTGGCGCTGTCTCAACTCGGGTTCGCCATGTAGCGAGCATTCCTGCGAAGCGGCATTCCACTTCGCAGCGCCGCCCAACCGTGCAGCGTTGCACCCTCGAAGCACCACACGATGGTCCTCCTGGCTGTGATCGAACAACTGTCCGACAAGCGTCTTCTCGTGGTGACCGGGAAGGGGGGCGTGGGGAAGTCGACGCTGGCCGCTGCACTGGCGGTACAGAGTGCTCGCGAGGCCCGGCGTACCTTGGTGTGCGAAGTCAACGCGAAGGAACGAATCAGCCAGCTCCTCGGTCTCCCGGAGGTGGGCCCGGAGATCACCGCCATCGACGAGAACCTCTGGGCCGTCAACATGCGGCCGCAGGAGGCGATGCGCGAGTACGCGCTCATGCTGCTCAAGTTCGAGAGCATCTACGACGCCGTCTTCCAAAACCGCGTCGTGCACCATTTCCTTCGCTTCATCCCGTCGCTGCAGGAGCTCGTGCTGCTGGGGAAGATTCTGTTCCACCTGCGGGAGAAGCTTCCGGACGGACGCTGGCGATTCGACCGGATTATCGTCGATGCGCCCGCCACGGGGCATGCGATCGCCTTCTTGTCCCTGCCGCAGGTGATCATCGACACCGTGCCCCCCGGCGCGATGCGTCAGGAAGCGACCTGGATGAGGGACCTCCTCATCGACCCGAAGACGACCGCCGTGGTGCTGGTCTCGCTGCCGGAGGAACTGCCGGTGAACGAGACGATCGAGCTCCACGCTGCGCTCGTTTCGAAGGTGAAGGTCCACCCGGCGCTCGTGGTGCTCAACGGCTTCGTCGCGCGCCGTTTCCTGGCTGCGGATCTCCTGGACGGGCTTTCTGCGGGGCTCGCAGAGGTCGCCCGTCATCACAGTGTCCGGGCCGAGCTGTCTGCCAGCTCTTTCACCCGCCTCCAGGCGCTGAGGCTCCCGGTGGTGACGGTGCCGCGCCTCTTCTTCCCTGACTTCGGCCGCCAGGCGGTAGAGCAGATTGCGCTGCACCTCGACGTGCCGGAGCGCTGACTCTTCTGGAACCTGCGTAGCAGCTCCCAGGGGGTGGTCGAATCACTCAGCTGCGAACGCAGTAAGCAGCCCTTGCTTGGCGCGTTCGGGGCCAGGTCATCGTCGCTGGGCCGGCGCCCGGCATGAGCGCCGAGAAGCTCTGTGCGCTCCTCGATCGGCTCGGCGCCGTTGCAACCGGCGAGAAGCTGCTCGAGGAGGCGAGGGTTGGTAAGGTAATATCTCCCCAGCCGTGACGATCAGGTCTCCCAATACTCTTGAATCAGGCCTCAAGATACGGCTGCGGGCTGGCACGCGGGCCGCCATTCTCCAGGCCACCGAAGACGTGCTGATCGACACAGGGTTCGCTGCTCCGATCGAGTTCATCGCGGCTCGTGCCGGAGTGGCCGTGGGCACGCTCTACAATCACTTCAAGCATCGCCGAGCGCTCGTGGGGACCTTGCTCCAAGGCCATCGGGAGCAGCTTCGCGCTGACGTTCTGGCCGCCGAGGTGGGGAGTCGACGCCTCGGTGTTCGAAGCCAGCTGGTGGCGATGCTCCAAGCGATCATCAATGGCTGGCCGAAGCTCCATCTGCTCATGAAAGACGGGGAATCACTGCCGGACGCGAAGGGGCGGACCGAACTGCGGGGGCGGTTTCTTCAGGTGTTTGGCCGCGTGCTTGCTCGGGGCCGAGCGCAAGGCACCCTGAATGCTGATCCCTACCGTCTCCAGCCAATCGCGCTGCAGGGACTCATCGAGGCCTTCTTCGCCACCGACCCGCCCCAGGAACGCCGGAAACACCTCGCCGAGCGTGTCGCCGACGCATTCCTCATCGGCGCCTCGGCCGGTGCCCTCTCCCAGGACCGTTTGCGGCGCCCTGTTGTACAGCGGCAACCGCCTACTCGAGGCTCTCGTGCGGCTGCGGGGGCGGCCCACGCCGGACGGGCGGGGTCGACGAGAGGAACAGCGCGGGGAGTACTCCACAGACGACGACCGCTGCCCCGACGAGGAAGGCATCGTTGAAGGCGAGAACACCGGCCGACTCGGCGATGTGTCGAGCAACGAGCGAGCGCGCCGTGAGCGCAGCATCCGCCGGCGCCATCCCCAACTCGAGTGCACTCGCCGAGACGGTACGAACCGTCGCCTGAAAGGAGGCGCCAGCGCCATCCAGTCCCTGGCCGACGACCGCAAGATGGAACGTCATCCTCCGGCCGAGCACCGAGGCCAGCATGGCGATCCCAATTGAACCCGCCACCTGCTGGACCAGGCTCAACATCGAGGATGCCATTCCCGCCTTGGTGGTGGGGACTGCGTTCATCGCGGCGGTCATCACGGGGGTCACGAGGAGCCCGAGGCCGAGCCCCCGAATCAACGTTGGGTACAGGACGTCCCAAGTGCTGGTGGTGATGTCCACGGTTCGGTACGACCACATGAACCAGGCCGTGAGCGCCAGGCCCGCGATCGTGGTGGCCCGAGGACCAAAGCGCTCCGCGAGGCGTGCTGAGAACGGCATTACCATTCCGATTACTAGTGCCCCCGGGAGAAGGAGGAGCCCTGTCGCGATTTCGCTGCGGTCCATGTAGTTCCGCAGAAACAGCGGCAGCAGGAACGTCCCCCCGTAGAGTGCGACCGAACGCGCCGCTGTCACCGCGATGGCGACAGAGAACTGCGAGTTCTTGAACAGCTCCAGGTCCAGGATTCCCTCTTCGACCATCTGCTCGACGCCGATGAAGAGAACGAGCGAGACGCTCGCGATGAGGGCACACGTCACGACGTACCGCGAGCCCCACCCCAGGTGGTTGCCGTTGGAGAGCGCGAGCAGTGCGCTCACCAGAAAAGTCGAGAGGAGCAGGAAGCCCGGGAGGTCGAACTTTCGCGCGACGCCTGCCCCCGGCTTGTCGTGTCGGAGAATGCGTGCAGCGGCGAAGAGCCCGAGCAGTCCGATCGGCAGGTTGATGTTGAAGATGCTCCGCCAGCCGAAGGCCGCCGTCAGGTAGCCGCCGATGGTAGGACCCAGCGCCGGACCGACGATGACCCCGACACCCCACAGGCCCAGGGCGCGACCTCGCTCCTTCGGTGGAAAGACCTCCGCGATCATCGCCATTCCGGTCGGCGTGATGGCGCCTCCACCGATCGCCTGAATGACCCGCGCGACGACGAGCGTCGGCAGGTTCGGAGCCAACCCGCAGAGCACGGATCCCACCGTGAAGACGGTCAGGCTCGCGAGGTAAAGGGTTCGATAGCCGAGCTTGTCGCGGAGCCAGGCGGTCAGCGGCATGAAGGTCGAGAAGCCGAGCATGTAGCCGGTGACGACCCATTCGATGTCGTCCACGCTGGCTCCGAAGCTCGCCATCATGTTCGGGAGAGTGACGTTGACGATGCTCGAGTCCAACGCCGACATCACCGTGCCGATCATCACCACGCCGAGCACGCGCCACTGGTAGCCGACGTGTGAGACGGCATCGGGCACTGCTTGAGCCCCCGGCGTCCTCATCGAACGCGGATCTTGACTACGACCGATTGGCCCAGTCGCAACGCAACGAGCCGCGGACTCGCGTCGAGCGCGATGTGAATGGGAATGCGCTGGACTACCTTGGTGAAGTTACCGGCTGCGTTGTCCGAGGGGATGAGCGCGAACTGCGAGGCCGCAGATTGGGTGACGACCTCCACACGGCCACTCAGCTCGCCACCTTCGTCGATCGAGACACTCACCGGTTGTCCGGGCCGAAGGAGTCCTGCCGACGTCTCTTCGACATTCGCGGCAACCCAGGCCTGGCTGAAGTCGACCATCGCCACGGCACCCTGGCCGGGGGCGAGGTAGTCGCCGGGGTCCACGGTGATCCGGACCACGGTGCCCACAGCGTTGGCCTTGAGCGTCATTCGACCCACCGCGATCTCCGCGAGGGCGAGCTCCGCACGCGCCTGTGCAGCTTGTGCGCTGGCTTCTTCGATCTGCCGCGCCCTGAGCGCAACGCGATCGGCTCCCGCGTCGGCTTCGAGGAGGCTGGCCTCGGCCTGAACGACCCCGGCCTGCGAAACCGAGACGTCCTCGGGGCGGCTCCCCTGCTCGATCAGCTCGAGGCTGGCCCTGCGCGACTGAAGCGAAGCACGCGCCGACGCGACCGCCGTCCGCGCGGTCTCGAGACTCGCAGCGGTCACCGCGCCCACGCCAGATAGCGACGTAGCCCGTTCGAGATCTCGCTGAGCCTGCGCGTCGACCGACTCAGCCGCAGCTACGTCAGCGCGCGCTTTCGCGATCTCGCCGGCGCGCGCACCGCGTACGGTTCGCAGATGAACCGCCTGCGCCGAGCTGACATTGGCGTGCGCACGCCGGTCGGAGGCCTTCGCGAGGTGTTCCTCGAGTTGGAGCTGCGCCTGGGCCTCGGCAACGCGCGCCGCCGCGAGGGCCAAAAGGGCGCGCGCCCTATCGAGCTGAGCACTCTCGACGGCAGCGTCCAGTTGCACCAGCGGCTCTCCCGGTGCCACCGTCTGACCCTCACGCACCAGGACCCGCTCGACCCGACCCCCGGCGCCCTGAGCGACGACGACCACCATAGGCGCCGCGATCCGCGCGTCGTCTGTCGAGATGAATGGCCGATAGCGGAACCACCACAGGCTGAGAATGCCCACGAGGGCCAGTCCGACGCCGACGAGGACGCGGCGAAAACGCGGGTGGTTGAGCACCGATGCTGGCCCGCCCTGATAGGCTCCGTCATGCGCGGCCTCAGTCGCGGGAGCAGCGGCGCTCCCCTCCGGCGTGGCGTCCGCCGCGGGATCGGCGCCGGTCATGCCGACTTTCGACTGCCGCGCTGGCTGGCCGACGTGAGCGAACGGCCGATCTTGCCAGCAAGGGTAACGAAGACCGCGCGTTCCCTGGCGGTGAGACCTGCCTCCGTTGCCTCACCGAGCCTCTCGAGGGCGGCGTCCAGGGGGCCGAGTGCCTTTCGCCCCTTCGGGGTCAGCCCGACGGCCATCTCTCTCCGGTCCGCCTTGCTTCGAGATCGACGGACCAGCCCGCGCTCCTCGAGATCGTCGAGGAGACGGACCATAAACGACGGGTCGCTGGCGGTCGCCCGCGCAAGGCTCACCTGCGAAATGGGGCCCGAGGAGCGGAGCTCCCGCAGGATGGCCGCCTGCCGGCCGCTGCCGACCTCCGGGAACGCCGTAGCAGCGGCCCGGGCAACGGACCGTCTGAGTTGGGCGATCGCATCCAAGACAATTGTGGACATAGCCATCATGGTATCCAACAAGGTTGAATACGACAATGGTTGGCGCCGAACGGCCAAACGACGGTCAGCAATTCACCTCCGCACCCCGGGCTCTTTCCGGAGCGCCAACAGCGCGCCGACGAGTCGAGCGACGGGCTCGGGCTCCGCGGCACCCTCGACCACATCACGCGGCTGCTCCCCCGTAGCGAGTCTCCTCGCGACCCGAAGCTCAGCAGGGAGCACGGCAAGATCGTCCAACACCTCCCGGGGGGAATGGTTTTGAGAAGCCGGGGTCCCATCCCTCTGAGAGCCGACACTGGCGCTTCCACTGGCTCTGAGCCTTCACGACGCACCAGTCACACTGAAGGCGGGCTGATGAACCCAGACTCAAGGCGCGATCACGGAGGCCTTTCGGCGGCTTTGGATCGACAGCGGCGCTCACGGCGCGGGCCTCCCTCCTCTGGCTCAAGGTACGAGGCGGGACGTACGACCGACCGTTTCGCGGGAGTCGCCAGGATTCTGCCGCAAGCTACACCGGGTGATCACCGACGCGCGCGACGATCGCCTGCGCTTCGGCTTCGGGCCGTACCACGACGAAGCCGCCGTGGCGGAACTCCACGCGCGCTTGGCTCGTTCGCTGCGCTGACCGTTGTCACCAAACGTTTCATCTACCGTTCGGCGCGCCACCCGAGTAAGCCCCACTGCCCATGCGTCTCGCCCTCGTCTTCGCCTCGTTGTTCATCAGCGCCTGCGGGCCGCTCACCTTCACTACCGAGATGAAGGGCGACGCGACCATCGCCGGCAGCCCGTTCGGCCAGTTGCTCAGCGCCTTCCCTCAGGCCGCCTCGTTCGCGAGCATCGACTTCAGCCAGAACCAGGACTTCAAGAACAACAACACCTCACGCGACAAGGTGAAGACGACCAAGGTCACCGCGCTCTCGCTGAAGATCGTCTCGCCCAACTCGCAGGACTTCGGCTTCCTCGACTCGCTCGAGTTCTCCGTGAAGGCTGGGGACAAGACGCAGAAGATCGCCACCAAGACAGACATCGCTTCGCTGGGGCTCGCCGCCCCCAACCCCACGCTCAACCTCGATCTCATCGACGCCGATCTCGGGGAGTACGTGCGCTCGTCGGGCTTCAGCATCATCACTTCCGGCGCCGGTCGCAAGCCTGCGCAGGACACGCAGATCGAGATCAACGTGAAGTTCCTGGTGGGTGTCGGTCTCTAGCAGGGTGCTGGGTGCGCATCGCGCAGTTGCTCGCGCGGTTTAAGCTGTTCCTGTCGGCGTCGTCGATAGTGAGGGCTTAGAGTCGGCCACCGGAATACGTACGGGTGCCCGTGCCCGCATGGTTCACGAACTGCCTCGTGTACGAGAACGAGTAAGAGATGGTCAGCGTCGCGGTCATCGGCGTCTGCACGTCTACCACCACCCCCGCGTCGGTGGTGGTGCCGTTGAAGCCCGAGATGTTGCAGGGCCCGTTGGTGATGTTGAGTCGCGTGGGCGTCGAGGTCGAGCGCGTCGCCACCAGCTCGTGTTATCCGTGTTCAGGGTGACGGCGAGCGTGCCGGTGCCGGCAATGCTGCGGTTCTGGTTCTGAGGAGCCGTCTCGGTCTCGGTGCCGCTGACCGTCACGTTGTAGGTGCCGACGAAGGGATCGCTGCCCAAGCAGGCGGTGCAGAGCATTACAGCGACTATCACAGAGCGCATGGGCTGGATTCCAGAGCTGGCTATGGAACGACGGTGATCGCTGAGGTGTCGGTCACCGCTGGCATCGTGTTGGGCATCGTCGCGGTGACGGTGGCGTTGCCCGTCTGGAAGCCGCCGGTGACCAGGCCGCTGCCATTGACGAAGGCCGTGAACTGGGCGCTCGACGCCCAGTTGACTTGCGTCGTCACGTCGAGCGTGGAGCCGTCACTGAACGTCGCAATCGCCGTCAGCTGCCCCGTCTCCTGCCGCCTCACGGTCAAGCTCGGCGGGGTGACGTCCAGCGAGGACGGTGTCGAGTTGGTGACGGTCAAGGACGTATTGCCGCTCATGCTCGGGGTGCCGGTGGTCGAGGCGGTAATCGTGCTGACGCCCGGCGTGGCGGTCGCGGTGACGAAACCGCTGCCGTTCACGGTGGCGACGTTGGTGTTGCCCGACGTCCAGGTCACTGAGCCCGTCAGGTCCCCGGTGCTACCGTCGGTGTAGTTGCCCGTCGCCCTGAACTGCCGCCCGAAGCTCCTCGGCAGCGACGAATTCGCGGGAGTCACGGTAATGGACTGCAGCGTTGCGGTGTTGGCCGTCAGCTGCACCGTGTCCGTCTTTCCCCCGAATGTGACGGTGATCGTGGCCATTCCGACCGCGACACCGGTGACAACGCCTCCGCCGCTACGAGGGAAACCGGACGGATTGGCCACGGTGGCGACGCCTGTATTCGACGAAGTCCAACTCACCCCGTTGGCGTTCGAGACATTCTGTGACGTTCCGTCGGAGTAGAGGGCGGTCGCTGTAAGCTGGCGCGTGTCGTTGACCGGAACGGTAGCCGGGTCAGGGGAGATCAGCAGCGACTCGACAGTCGCGGCGGTGACCGTCATGCTCGCGGTGCCGCTCACCGCGCCGAATGCCGCCGTGATGGTCACGGCCAGAATCGTCTGATTCATGGCTGTGGCGATCCCTTCCGAGCCGGCGGCGTTGGAGATGGTCACGTTGGTGGTGTTGCTTGAGCTCCAGGTCACCTGGGCAGTCAAGGTCTGAGTCGAGCCATCGGAGAAAGTGCCGGTGGCGGTGAACTGCTGCGTCTTGCCGTTTGCGACGGACGGATTCGCGGGCGTGACCGCGATTGACTGAAGGGTCGCGTTGGTGACTGTCGCTTGCGTCGCCCCCGACCTTCCGGCGAACGCCGCAGTGACGGTCGAGGTCCCCGGATTGACCGCGGAGACCAGGCCCCGGTCCGCCGCCGCGTTCGACACCGTGGCGACGTTGGTGGCGCTCGAGTTCCAGGTGGCCTGGGCCGTGAGATCCTGCGTCGTGTTGTCGGAGTACGTCCCCGTGGCGGTGAACCCGCGAGAGGTGCCCTTGGCGAGGCTCGCGTTCGCGGGTGTCACCGCGATCGACTGGAGCGTCGCGCCGCTGACACTGAGCGTGGCGGTGCCACTCCACGCCTGAACCGTCGCGGTGACCGTCGCGCTCCCTGCCGCCACGCCAGCCGCGCGCCCCTTATCTGAAGACGTGTCTCCGACCGTGGCGATGTTGGTCGCGCTGGAAGTCCAGATCGCCTGCGTGGTGACGTCCTGCCTCGAGCCGTCGGTGAAGGTCCCCTGCGCCATCAACTGCAACGTCGCGCCGACGGGCAAGCTCCCGGTCGCGGGTGTGACTGCGACCGACGTGAGCGTCGCGTTGGAGACGGTCAGCGTCGTGCTCCCGACGGTGCCGCCGAGCGTCGCACGGATGCTGCTGCTGCCCGCGGCCACCGCAGTGGCGAGTCCCTCGGATCCGGCCGCATTCGAGATCGAAGCGACAGCGGTGCTCGTCGACGACCAGGTGACCTGGTTCGTCAAGTCAAGCGTGCTCTGGTCGGAGTATTGGCCCGTGGCGGCGAATTGAACGGTCAGTCCTTTCGCGCGGGACGGCGACGGCGGCGTGACGGAGATCGACTGGAGCGTCGCGTTGGAGATGGTCAGCGCGGTCGCTCCGCTCAGGCTGCCGGAGGTCGCAGTGATGGTGGTGCTCCCGACGGCCGCGGCAGTAGCCAGGCCTTCGCTACCGGCTGCGTTGGAGATGCTCGCCGTAGCAGGGGTGGACGAGCTCCACACGACCTGGGCAGTGAGATCCTGGGTGGTGCTGTCGCTGAAGATACCAGTGGCAGTGAACTGCTGAGTGGTACCGAGCGGAATCGTCGGGGTGCTTGGCGTCACGGACACGGCGGTGAGCACCGCCGCGCTGACGTTGAGCGCCGTTCCTCCGCTCACGCTCATGTGCGTGGCCATGATGGTCGCGGTGCCGACGCCGACGCCGGTGGCCAGCCCTTCACTTCCCGCTGCCGAAGACATGCTGGCCACGGCGGCGTCAGTCGAGCTCCAGGTGGCGAGCGCAGTCAGGTCCTGGGTGGAGCCGTCAGAGAACGTGCCGGTGGCGGCGAACTGCTGCGACGTTCCTTTTGCGATGGTAACGCCCACCGGGGTGACCGCGATCGAGCTCAAGGTCGCGCCGGTCACCACGAGGGCGGTCGAGCCCATCACCGCACCCAGCGTCGCGCTGATGGTGGTCGTTCCTACGGCGAGCGCGCTGGCCAGCCCCGAAGCCGAGATGCTGGCGGTCGTGGGTGCGCTGGAGGCCCAGATCACCTGCGTGCTCAAGTCTTGAGTGCTCGAATCGGAGAACGTTCCAGTCGCCACGAACTGCTGCGTGGTGCCCGCGGCGATGCTCGGAGAAGCGGGGGTGACGGCGATCGAAGCTAACGTCGCCGCGGTGACGGTGAGCCCGACCGACCCGCTGATTCCGGAGAGGGTCGCGGTGATGGTCGTCATTCCGGCTGTCAGCCCACTCGCGTTGCCGGTCGGGGAAACCGCGGCCACCGTGGGCGCCGAGGAGCTCCAGGCGACCTGGGCGCTCACGTCTTCGGTGCTGCCATCGGAGAAGGTACCGGTAGCCGTGAGCTGCAGCGCGGTGGTGATCGCCAGCCTGGGACTGGCCGGTGTGACCCCGATGGCCAGCAGGGTGATGCTGCCGCCGTCTGGCAAGACGCCGCCGCCCCCTGCCCCGCCGCCCATCGCACCGCCACCGCCGCCGCCGCCGCCGCCCATCGCACCGCCACCTCCACCACCTCCCGTTGCACCGCCGTCCTCGGCGGAGCCGCCGCCCGTGCCAGCGTCCGGCACGGCCGGAGGTTGATTGCCACAGTCGCAGCCGGCGATCAGGAGGGCAGCGGAGAGCAAGGCGACTAGGGAACTGGATCGGTTCATGTTCGTCCTCGTGGAGGTAAAGGCCCCATTCTCAATCGTCGTTGATGATCGTCCCCAAGCCCTGGTTGTCGCCCAGGGTGGCGTTCACCTGGCCGGTGAGATTGACGAAGAACGTCTCGTCGGGCTCGGCGGTGAAGTTCCCTTGGACCTGAACGGTGATGGTCTGCGAGACGGTGCCAGGCGCGAAGGTGAGCATGCCCGAAACGCTGGTGTAATCGGAGGAGGCCACCGCGGTACCGTTGGCCGTTGCAAAGTTGACCGTCACCGTCCGGCCGCTTCCCGGCGAGATCGAGACGGTGAAGGTGAAGGCCTTGTTCCCGAAGGCGCCCTCAGTGGCCGAGACGTCATTGATCGTCATTGTCGGAAGCGCATCATTGTTGGTGAGGGTTCCCTGTCCCTGGGTATCGGCGATGGTGGCGTTCACCGCCCCTGACAGGTCGACCAGGAAGCTCTCGTTGAGCTCGTTGAGCACGTCTCCGTTGACCGTCACGGCGATCGTCTGTGTGGTGGTGCCCGCTGGGAAGGTGAGCGTGCCAGACCGGGAGTCATAATCACGTCCGCCCGTGGCAGCGTCGCCTCCCGCGATCGCCGTATCGTCAGCGGTGGCGTAATTGACCGTGAGGGTGCGGCCGCTGACAACGTTCAGTGTCACGGTGAAGGTCGCAGTGGCTGTGCCGGAGTTCCCCTCGACGACCGAGACGTCATCAATCGCCAACGTGGGAAGCGGATCGTCGTCGTTGATCGTCCCCACGCCTCTCGCGTCGACGATGTTGGCGTTGGTGGCGGTGCTGAGGTCGAGGAAGAACGTCTCATTGGCTTCATCCACCGCGTCGAGCAGGAGCGTCACGGGCACGGTCTTGGACGTCTCGCCGGGGTTGAAGGTGAGCGTGCCGGAAGCGACGCTGTAGTCTTGCCCCTCGGTCGCGGTGTCATTTGTGGTCGCGTAGACCACCGTCACCACCAGGGTGCTGGCTGCGGACAGCGTGACGGTGAAGGTTGCTGGCCCACCACTCTCGTTCACGGTGGCGTCGTTGACGGTGAGGCCAGGCGTGCCCGAGTCATCGTTTTGAATGGTCCCCACCCCCTGCGTGTCCGCGACGTTGGCGTTCACCGCTGTCGAGAGGGTGACCGCGAACGTTTCGGTGGGCTCGTCCGTCACATCGCCTACGACCTGAACGGAGACCGATTGGCTGGTGGAGCCGGGCGCAAAGGTGAGCGTGCCGCTGACCGCAGTGAAGTCCTGCGGGCTCGTCGCGGTGCCAGGCGCGGTTGCGTAGTTCACGGTCACGGTCTGCCCGCTCGCCGCGTCGAGGCTCACGCTGAACACGAAGGGGGTCGACCCCGTGTTGCCCTCGAGCCGGCTCACGTCGTTGATCGACAGTGAAGGAAGCGGGTCGTCATTGGTGATCGTCGCAGCGCCCTGCCCGGTGAGGACCGTCAGGTTCACCGGGTTCATCAGGTTCACCACGAAGTTCTCATTGGCTTCATTGAGCGTGTCGCCGTTGACGGGGACCGAGATGGTGGCCGAGGCCTGGCCGGCGGCGAGGTTCACCGTGCCCGAGGTCGCCGAATAGTCCGAAGGCGCGGTGGCCGAGCCGTTCGCCGTCGCGTAGTCGATGCTGGTCGGCCGCCCGCTGCTCGCGGAGAGCGTGACCGTGAACACCACGTTGGTCGTGCCCGCTGCGCCCTCCTGCACGGTCGCGTCGTTGATCGCGACAGTCGGGGGGGGATCGTTGTCGACGATGGTGACCAGCCCCTGGCCGTCGAGGATGGAGGCGTTGGTCGCTCCCGAGAGGTTCACCGTGAAGGTCTCATCGGCTTCGTCCAGGACGTCGCTGTTGGTGGTGATGGAGATCGTCCGCGAGGTGACTCCGGCGGCGAAGGTCAGGGTGCCATTGCTCCCCGCGTAATCGGCAGAAGTCGTGGCGGTCCCGTCGGCGGTGGAGAAGCCCACGGTCACGGCGGACGTGCTCGCCGGGTTGAGGGTGACCGTCAGCGTCGCGATCACGGTGCCCGTGTCGGTCTCGTTCACCGAGACGTCGTTGATGCTGAGCAATGAGCCGGTGCCGTCATCGTTGACGATGGTGCCGGTGCCTGTGTCCTGGCCGGTCAGGAGCGTTGCGTTGGTCGGTGCCGAGAGCGTCAGCAGGAACGTCTCGTCGGGCTCCACCGACGTGTCTCCGTTGATCGGCACCTGCACAGTCTGCGAGAGCAGACCGGGCGCGAAGGTGAGCACCCCCGAGGTCGTGGTGTAGTCGGTTCCGGCGGTGGCGGTGCCGCCGCCGGTCGTGTAGCTGACGGTCACCGCCTGACCGCTGAGCACAGAGAGGGCGACGGTGAAGGTAGCCGTGGTGGTGCCCGTGGCGCCCTCGGGGGCCCGAACGCTGTCGACCGTGAGCGCCGGCGTGGGGTCGTCATCGACGATCGTGCCGGTGCCTACCGCAGTGGCGAGCGTCGCGTTCACTTCGCCTGCCAGCGTGACGGTGAAGGCTTCGTTGGCCTCGTCGAGCAGGTCATCGACGATCGAGACCGTCACCGGTCGCGTGGTGTCACCCGGAGCCAGGGTGATGGTGCCCGAGCCGTTGACGAAGTCCGCACCCGCGGTCGCGCTGCCACCCGCGGTGGCGAAGTTGACGGTGACGGGTCGCCCGCTGGGAGCAGAGAGCGTCAGCGTGAAGTTGGCGGAGCCGGCTCCCTCGTTCACGGTCAAGCCATTGATCGCGAGGCTGGGGAGAGGATCGTCGTTGGTGATGGTGATCGTGCTCAGTCCTCCATTGATTGCTGCTCCCAACGAGTTGGAGAGCGTCACCGTGAACGTCTCGTCGAGCTCATTGAGCTCGTCGCCGTTGATGGTGAGCGCGACGGTGCGCGTCGTTACGCCAGGAGCAAAGGTGACGGATCCTGCCGCGGCCGCGAAGTCAGTCTGGTCGTTGGCTGTGTCGTTGCCCGTGGCGAAGTCCACCGTGACGGGCTGGGTGCTCGCTGGAGTGAGGGTGATGGTGAGAGTCGCTGTCGTGGGGCCCGCATTTCCCTCCGCGACTCTGAGGTCATCGATGGTCAACACTGACGGGGTCGAGCCAGCATCGTTGCCACCTCCGTCGACACTGCCTCCATCGGCGCCACCTCCTGCACCCCCGCCGACACTCCCTGCGTCGTCGCCACCTCCCGCGCCTCCGCCGACGCTGCCGCCGCCGCCGCCCCCTCCGACACTGCCGCCATCGTCCCCACCGCCGGCACCTCCGCCCACCTGAGGCGAGGGTGGAGCCACTCCGCAGTCACAGCCGGTGATGAGCAGCGCGCCGCAAAACAGTGCGGCCAGCCAGTTGAAGGAGGCAGATCGGTTCATGCGTATTTCCTTGTGTCCAGGGAAGCCCGAGAATCGGTGGTGCGCCGAGGCTACTTCGGGCCTGCGAGGCGCTCTGGATCACTCAAACGCTCTTGCAGGCTGCTTCTGTGTGACCTTCGAGACCAAGATGAAGTTGATCCACGCCGCCCCGCTCCGACGAAAGCCGGCTGACTGACGACTGACCGGCCAAGATGCCTTACCTGCCCTCCAACCGAGCTCTCCTCGATCGTTTTCGTGCCGGTGAGGCGGCCGCGCTGGAAGAGGTTTACCGACACTACGCGCCTGGCCTGGCGCGGATATTGAAGGCCGAGTTCGACGATCGAACACGCTTCAGCGGAGGGGGCCTCCCGCTGGAGCTCGCCGATGCGATGCAGGAGACGTTCGCGCGCGCCTTCTCAGCCCAGACGCGCCTGTCCTACGACGGGCTCAGCCCCTTCGGGGCCTGGCTGACTGGCATCGCCCACAACATCATCATCGACCATTTCCGCAAGCGGCAGACTGCTGAGGTCGTCTCGCGCCGGTTGACCCACTCGCCCGAGTCTCGCTTCGAGTCCTCGCCCCAGCCCGATGTGGCCACTGAGGAGAACGAGGCGCAGCGGCTGCTGGCGAGCTTCAGCGGAGCGCTCGAGGCCAGCGAGAGGTCGTTGTTCGTGGCCAGGTACGAGAGACGACTCAGCCAAGACGAGACCGCCGCCTCGCTTGGACTGACCCGCATTCAGGTGCGGAGGGCGGAGTTCAAGCTGCGAGTGCGGCTGCTGGAGCACCTCAAGCGCAATGGTTTTCTGCAGGAAGCCCGAATGACGGGCTGGGGGCTCGATTTCCTGCGCCCCTCCGTCGCGAGGAAGAGGAGTGGCACATGAGCTGTCGAACTGAACTTCGGCGCATCGATCGCTTCCTGCTGCGAGAGCTCAGCCCCTCCGACTGGGGAAAGCTCAAGGCCCACCTCGACGGCTGCCCCGCCTGCGCGCAGCAGTACGACCGCGCCGTGCTGGTGCTGCGGCAACTCGCCGGCGGCGCGGGCGTGGTGGCGGAAGAAGAGTGGGCGCTGATTGGCCCGGTGGTAGCCCGCAGGGCCTCGCTGCGGTGGCGCCCGTGGACCCAGGCCCCGGCGGCCCTGCTCCTCGCCGGGGCGGTGGCTCTCACTGTTTTCTTCGCCGTGCCGGAGGCCGGCGAGGTGCAGCCTCGCGGTGGCTCGCGACACGGCGGGCTCTCCCTGCGCGCCTACTGCGTGTCTGAGGCCCAACCTGACGCCCTGCGCGTGATCGCCGCCTCCGATGCTTCTGGGTTACTGCGTTGTGCGCGCGGAGAGCTGGTGCAGTTCGCCTATCAATTGGCAGAGGGCCAGCCGCGCTGGCTCCACCTCGCGGGGGTAGACGCCGACGGGCAGGTGCTCCGCTACTACCCGCGCCCCGCGCAGGCCACCAGTCAGCCGCTTGAGGCCCGCGCCCTCGAGCAGGTGCTGCCCGGCAGCATTCGCCTGGCCGCGCGCCACCAGCCGGGGGTGGTGCAGGTGGTGGGGTTGATCACCACATCCCCCCTCTCGCCGGAAGACGGCGATGCGCGAGTGGCGAAGGCCGCACAGGGTGGTCCCGACGGTGTGGTTGATGCCGAGGTGGTGCGGCTCAGCCTCGAGGTGCTGCCTTGAGTTGCTTGCGCTCAGCAGGCAGCAGGCCTCATTATGGGTGCGAAGCGTGGCCGGAGGGCTTCGTCGAGGTGGTCTTTCCGTGACGGGTCTGTTGTTGATCGCAGCGCTGCAGGGTGCGTTGGGGGCCGAGCCGCAAGAGGCGCGTGCTCAGGCGGCCGCCCACTTCGAGCGCGCCGAACGATTCTTCGAAGAAGGCCGCTACCCCGAGTCCATTCGTGAGTTCGAAGCGGCCTACGCCCTGGCCCCGCACCCTGCGCTGCTCTTCAACCTTGGCAAGTGTCACGAGCGCATGGGCGATCTCGCCGGCGCGCTGGGCCGCTATCGGGCCTACGTGAAGGCACTCCCCGAGGCTGACGACGTCGAGCTGGTGCGCTCGGCCATCGCCGAGCTCGAGCGCCTCCAGCGTGAGCGCGGCCCGGCGGTCAGTGACATGCCCCGCACCTTGACGCTCACGGGGCCGAAGGGTCGACTGTGGACCTGGGTGCTGGCAGGTGCTGCTGGCGCCGGGCTGCTCACTGGAGCGGGGCTGGGCTTCGGGGCCGTGAGCGCCCGCGAGGAAATGCTGCGGGTGCGCCACGGCGCGCTCGAGGTGCAGCAACTTCACGACGCCGCCGCTGGCAGGGCCGCGGGCGCGAACATCGCCTATGGGCTTGCGGGCGCCGCGGCGGTGACCGCCCTCATCCTCTTCTTCTTCGAGCCGCGAGAAGCAGCAGGCTCGATCGGGACGGTCCGATGAGGGCGCGGCTGCTGATCGCGTGGCTCTTGAGCACGGGCTGCGTGCTCGACCTGACCGGCGCGCCTTGCGCCGCGGCCACCGACTGTCCCCAGGGGCAGCGCTGCGGTGCCGAGGGTCGCTGCGTGCGGGGCGTCGGGCCTTCGGCCACTGACCTCTTGACGTTGTCGATCTCGCCGACGAACCCTGCCGTGCCACGGGGCGCGGTGCTTCAGCTCCTCGCCCTGGGCACCTACGGAGATGGCTCAACCCAGGAGCTGACCTCCCTGGTGACGTGGAGCGCAGCGTCGGAGGGGGTGCGCATCTCCAACACCACCGGCTCCCGCGGGTGGGTAACGGCCCTGGAGAAGGGCGTGACCGAGGTCACCGCCCGCTACGCCGGTCTCGAAGGGCGCACCGTGCTCTTCGTCGAAGACGCCGCGCTGACGAACATCGAGCTCACCCCCACCCATCCCTCCATCGCGCTCAACACGACCGCGCAGTTCGTCGCCACTGGCACTTATTCCGACTCGAGCACCCAGGATCTCTCTTCGCGGGTGACCTGGAGCTCGACGCAGCCCGCGGTCGGCAGCGTCTCCAACGCCAGCGGGTCCAAGGGGCTCGCCACGGCGCTGACGCAGGGCACCAGCACGATCCGCGCAGCGCTGGGCGACGTCGCCGGCCAGACGCTGCTGATCGCCACCAACGCGACCCTGGCCTCGCTCTCCATCACGCCCACCAACCCGACCCGGGCACCTGGGACCACGCAGCGCTTCATTGCCACCGGCAGGTTCTCTGACGGCACCACCCAGGACGTCAGCTCGCTGGCGAGCTGGGGCTCCTCGAACACGAGCGTGGCCACCATCTCCAACGCCTCGGAGAGCCGCGGGCTGGCCTTCACCATCGATGCCGGAGTGTCCACCATCAACGCGAGCCTCAGCGGCCGGGGCGCACAGAGCTCGCTGACCGTGTCCACCGCGACGTTGAGCTCGTTGTCGGTGAGCCCCACGGGGCCCTCGCTGGCCCGCGGCAGCACGCTCGTGCTCACGGCGACGGCTGTGTTCTCAGATGCCACCACCCAGGACGTCACCGAGGCGGCCTCCTGGCGCTCGGTGGCCCCCTCGGTGCTCACGGTCTCCGATGAGCCGGGTTCGCGTGGCCTGGTGACCGCCCTCTCGCCCGGCACCGCAGAGGTTCTTGCCACCACGGCTGGCGTCACCAGCGCCACCACCATCGAGGTCACCGCCGCCACCCTCACGGGGTTGGCCGTGACGCCGGTCAGCCCGACCGTCGGCGTGGGTACCACCCTGGCCTTCACGGCGAGCGGCACCTACTCCGACAACACCACGCAGGACGTGACCACCACGGCGGCGTGGAGCTCGACGGACTCCTCGCGGCTGACGGTCTCGAATGCTGCGGGAACGCGCGGTCTGGGCACCGGCCTGGAGAGCGGCGTTGCCACGGTGAGCGCGACGCTCGCGGGGGTGACGGGCACCACGCCGGTCACCGTGTCGGGGGCCACGTTGGCTTCCATCTCGGTCAGCCCTGCGAGCGCCTCGCTGCCGGTGGGGAGCACCCGGGCCTTCACCGCAGTTGGTACCTTCACCGACGGCTCCACTCAGGAGCTCACCGCCCAATGCACCTGGGCGTCCAGCATTCCTTCGGTCGCCACCTTGTCCAACGCCGACGGCTCGCGCGGGCTGGCCACCCCGCTGCAGGCCGGCTCGACGAGCGTCACCGCGACGTTGAACGGCAAGCAAGGCTCCGCGGCCCTCACCGTCACCGCTGCCACTTTGACGAGCCTGACGCTCTCTCCTCTGAACGCGACGGTACCGCGCGGATCCACTCGGCAGTACTCCGCCCAGGGCACGTACTCTGACGGTCTGAGCCAGGACATGACGGCGCAGGTCACCTGGGCTTCCTCGGCGATCAACGTGGCGACGGTCTCGAACGGGGCCACCTCGCGGGGGCTGGCGACGACGCTCGCCACGGGGGCGACCAGCGTCTCGGCCAGCATGGGCACGGTGAGCGCGTCGACCGGGCTGACCGTCACCGACGTGACGCTGGTGTCCATCGCGGTCTCGCCCCTCAACGCCACGCTCTCTCTTTTTTCGCAGCAGCAGTTCACCGCCGTGGGGACCTATTCCGACGGCAGCGTTCAGCCGCTGACCCAGCAGGTGACCTGGACCTCAAGCGACCCGCTGGTGGTGGCCATCTCCAACGCCACCACGTCGAAGGGCCGGGCCTTCCCCCTGGCCTCCGGCACCGGCACCATCTCGGCCACCCTCGGCTCTGTTTTGGGCCAGACTGGCGTCATCGTTTCGTCTACCGGGAGGCCTTAGGGTGATTCTCACTGCGTGTCAGCTGGCGTCGTTGGTCTTCTTCGCCGCCGCGCCGGAGACCCGCGCTTACGTGGTGGTGATCGGCAACAACCAGAGCGTAGAGAGTGGAGTGAAAGCGCTGCGGTATGCCGATGACGACGCTGCGCGGTTCTACGAATTGCTCGCTCCGACCGCCGCGCGCATCGAGCTGCTCACGGTGATGGACGCAGACACCCAGCGGATCCATTCGAAGCTGCCGGTGCTGGCGCGGGCGCCCTCAAAAGAAAACCTGGCGGCCGTACTCAAGTCGTTCGAGGCAGACCTGGCGAGCGATCGGGCGGCCGGCAGAGAGAGTGTGTTCTCGTTCGTGTACATCGGCCACGGCCACGTCGGGCGGGCGGGCCAGGGCTACCTCAGCTTTCTGGACGGGCCTCTCACCAGCGAAGACCTCTGGGGTCAGGTGGTCGGCAAGCTCAACGCGACGTACAACCACCTGATCATCGACGCGTGCAACTCGTACCTGCTGGTGGGCAGTCGAGGCGGAGCGCAGGTCGATGATTCCGGCCCCGACGCCAGCGAGGCGATCCGCGCCTATGGAGGGCAGCACTCGGCGGCGCGTTACCCGAACACCGGCGTGGTGGTGTCGACCAGCAGCGCGGCCGAGTCGCACGAGTGGTCGGTCTTTCAGGGGGGGATCTTCTCGCAGGAGGTCCGCTCCGCCCTCGCGGGCGCCGCCGACGTGAACGCCGACGGGCGGGTGGAGTACTCGGAGCTGGCCGCCTTCCTCGGCGCGGCCAACCTCGCCATCGATGATCCCCGCGCGCGGGTGCAGGCCTCGGTGCAGCCCCCGCCACTCGATCACCACAGGCCCCTCATCGACCTGGCCGCGTCGAGCTACAAGCACCTGCTGCGGCTGCCGAAGTCTTTCGCCGGCAAGTACCACCTGGAGGACGCCCGCGGCGTTCGCTACGTCGATGGAAACAAGACCGGTGAGACCGATGTGTACATCGCGTTGGCCAACAGCCCCTTTTATTTCGTGCGCACCGGAGAGACCGAAGCGCGCTTCGTGCTCCCGAAGTCGGGCACTGTCGATCTGCGCTGGCTCGAGTTCCAACCCCTGGCTCGCGCCGCGCGCGGCAGCGTGGCCGAGGCGTATCGTGATCTGCTCTTTCAGATCCCCTACGGGCCGGGCTTCTACCAGGGCTTCATCGCCCGCAACTCGAGCGTCACGCCGGTGCAGCGCGCGGAGCGGCCGTTCCCTCCGGCGGCCCTCACGCCACGCGCGGTGGATCAGCCGTTCAAAAATCCCTATCGCTGAGGTGATCGACAGGGACGGGGTGGCCCGAAAGGGGGCGACCCTCCCTACCGTGGGGCCCGTGGAGGCCGCAGGAAAAGGCAGCTCCTGGAAGAACTGCACTAGTAGGGAGGCTTCGTGAAGCTCGCTTCGTTCGCTGTGGCAGTGCTGGTCGCAGTTCCATTTGCCGCTCAGGGTGCAGAGCCGCCCCGCCGCTGAACGTGGAGGCGAAGAAGCCTCCGCCACCGCCCAACATCACCGTCGGGCTCAAGGCAGGGGGCAGCTTCCCCCAGGTCCTCAACCGCCTGTCCTCCACCTACACGCTGGCCCTCGAGGTCGGCATCCGGGCGCAGTTCATCGAGAGCCAGAGCGCTGGGCTCGCGTACGAGTCCTTCGGTGCCCACCAGGAGCAGGGCACGCACGTCGCCTTCGGAGGCACGACGACGGACTTGCTCGACGCGCAGTCGGCGCTCACGCAGGCGCGGCTCAACCTGGTGCGCTCGAAGTACCAGCGCGCGCTTGCCTGGGTTCAGCTGCGGCGTGCGATGGGCGGGTGATGCTGGGAGGCGGCACTTCGATGTTCATCGTGAAGCTCGAAGTCCGGAAGTCCGGAAGTCCGGAAGCCCTGGCCAATCTGAGAAATCGTCGTGAATCAACGTGTCACTGAGTGACGAAGCGCGATCATGGAGCAGACGAACCGAGCGGTGCTTTCGGGGCCACCAGCCACGACGTGGGCCGGCCGCTCGCCGGCGGCGAGCCGTCTGGCGAGCCGCAACTCGCCAGGCATCAGTCGCAGATCGTTCAGGGCCTGCGGCGTGAGGCGGCCCGGCTCGAAGTAGCGTTCCACCTCCGCTTCCAGGAGCTGCTCGATGCTCTCGATTGGGATCCTGTCTCGGAAGAACTCGACGACAAGAGCGCCCAGCGGGCGATTGACGATGGGTCGAAGCGCCGCTGGCCGAGCAAAGGGGCCTGGACGCCCGAGCATCGTCAGAGCCCTCTCGAATCGGAGCAGAGCGAGGCGTTCGAGTGCGCCCGCCAGCTCGGTCGGAGAAAGGAGCTCGTCGTGGAGCAGTTGCTCTGAGAAGGGTTTCTGAAGCCGCTCGGCCTCTTCACGCAGCGGAATCAGAAGGGCTGGGTCCAGCCGCCCCTCCATCACGAGCATCTCTGCGAGGCGGTCCCTCTCGCTATTCGACGCAACGGAGACGAGATTTCCGCGGACGACATGGAGCGTTCTCTGGGTCGGGCCGTCCACGAGGCCGACCGTGGCGTCCGCCTGCTGATGGTGGACCATCGCCAGCACCCTCAGCAGGTCGCGATTCAGCACAGGCATGATTCACCGGTCGCCCACCGGCACCACCGTCGCGCTGGGGTTGCCCGCCCCGCTCAGGAAGAGCTTCAGGACCAGCTTGCTTCGCTTCGCGAGTGGTGTTGCCTCGTTCTCCGGGCTGAGCCAACCCATGAAGAAGGCGTTGCAGACGCCGAACAGGAACTGAGCGAGTTCGCTGGCGGGGTGGCGCGCGAGCATGGGCTTCGGCGCGAACTGTTCGAACCACGCCGCTGTCCGCTCCAACAGGAGGAGGTATCCAGGAACGCGGGGCTGGTCCCCTCTCTTCCTCGGGAGAAGATCCTGGTTCGTCGTCAGTGAGAAGAACACCACGAACGCTTCCCGTCGGCGTTCAGCGAGGCCGAAGAGCAACCCGAGCAGCAACTCGAGCCGCTGAACGAAGGTGATGCCACTGAGCGTGGGCTCCTCGAAGACCCCGAGAAACTCTTCGGTGAGCGCCTCGACCAGGCTCGCGAAGATCTCGTCCTTGCTCTTGAAGTACGTGTAGAGCGCAGGCGCCGTGTAGTCGGCTTCACGTGCGATCGCTTCCATCGTCGAACCGCTGAACCCATCGCGTGCAAATACCCGCGCCGCGGAGGCGATGATGTCCTCCTTCGTTCTGGCGTGCACTCGCTCTCGTCTTGCTGGTCTTTCTGGTCGGGCTTTCATGAACTCGAGGACTCCGAATTGTCATTCGCGATATCCACCTGTATGTTAGCCCAGATATATCGTGCGTTCTACGCCCTGTCTCGGAGCCCCCATGACCCCCATGAAACGTGTCGCCCATCGGTTCGCTGACGTCGTGAGCATGCGCCGGGAGATCTCGTCCGCGGCGGCATTTGGGCTATCGATCGTCGGCGACGCGACGTTCGACTGGCATGAGAAGATCGCGCTCGTGCTGGTGCATCCGATCTCTGGCGCTGAGCTGGAGCTCGAGTGCATCGTCGAGGGCGGACCTTCTCTCGGGATCGGCCCGGCCAGCGTCCTCGTCAAACCACTGGCCCCGAATGCGCAGCTGCTGCTTGCTGCCTTCGCAGCCGAGTAATTCAACACGGCCGGGGAAGATCACATGCATACCTACGACCCTTTCGATCCCGCCGTCATCAACGACCCATACCCTTTCTACGCGCGGCTTCGCGAGGAGACGCCGGTTGCTCGGGTGGAGCGGCTGGACCTATGGGTGTTGAGCCGCCATGCAGACGTCGTGGCTGCCCTCCGCGACCCCGCGACATTCTCGTCCGCCTCGGGAATGGGGCTCCTTCTGGGGGGCGGCCCGCCCGGGCCCATGCGAGACCTCATGCGCAGCCGGCAGACCGGGTTTGGGGGCATGATCGGCTTCGACGACCTGTCCAGCCTCCGGTTGCTCATCGCGAGTGATCCTCCCGACCACACCCGGCTCCGAAGGTTGGCCAACAGGGGCTTCACCCCTCGCGACATTCAGCAGCTCGAGCCTCGGATCCGCAAAATCTGCGAGAGCATGGTCGACGACCTGCTCGTGGCAAGCGTCGACGGTTCAGCCGACCTGGTGAAGCACCTGGCGACTCCACTCCCTGTCGTGGTGATCGCCGAGATGCTCGGAATCCCTAGTGAGCGCCGCAACGACTTCAAACGATGGTCCGACGCGACCGTCGGCGCACTCTCGGCCAGCATGCAGCCAAGCGACGATGCTGCGACGGCGATGGCGGAGATGTTCATGTTCTTCACCGAAATCGTCGAGGAGCGAAGATCGAACCCTCGAGAGGACCTGATCTCTCGCCTCGTGGCCAACGACGGTGCCGAAGAGCTCGACGCCACCGAAGTCGTCTTCCTGTGCATCCTCCTCCTCATCGCCGGGAACGAAACGACTACGAACCTCATCTGCAACGGCGCCGCGGCGCTCTTCCCCAGGCCGCACCTCTGCGACCGCCTGCGCGACGACCCATCTCTGGCCCCGTGCATCGTGGAGGAAGTGCTCAGGTACGATGCCCCGCTCCAGGGGCTGTTTCGAAGCACTACGCGGGCGGTGGAGATCGGCGGCACGACCATCCCGGCCCACGCCCCGGTGATGGTGCTCTTCGCCTCAGCAAACCGCGACGAGCGTCAGTTTTCAGCGCCCGATGAGTTTGACCCAGAAAGGCCGCGCAAGGAGCACCTCGGGTTCGGTGCAGGCATTCATCTCTGCTTGGGGGCTCCGCTGGCACGCATGGAGGCACGCATTGCCTGCGAAGTCCTGTTGGAGCGCACTCAGCGAATGCGGCCGGTAGGCACGGCGAAGCGCATCGACAGCGCCCTTCTTCGTGGCTTTTCGACCATGCCTGTCGCGTTGGAGCCCGTCCGCTGAGGGCCCGGCGGTCCCTCAGCCGCTGAAAGGAAGGCCGGCGCTGATGTGGAGTGAAGCGCGCGCAGAAGCGAGCTCGGTGCGCGCCTGGATTTGGCCGACCTCGGCAGAGAAGAGATCGCGCTCTGCCTGAATCACGTCGACCTGCGTGCTGGCGCCAGCGGCGTACCTGTCTCTGGCCACCTGCGCCGCGCGTGCTGCGGCCTGCACCTGAGCTTGCGCCGCGACAATCTTGATGAGCGCCGCCGTCAGACGCTGCCAATCGGAGTGAATCTGATCTTTCGACTGGAGCCTCGCGCGCTCCGCAGCGAGGTTCGCCGTTGACTCGATCGCGCGCTGTGAGGCGAAGTTCATGAACGTCGGCACATCGAGCCGCCAGACGAAGTTGATCCCCAGGCTGTAGACCGCGGCTTTGCCCTGGAAGCCGGTCGCGTTCGTGAAGCGCTGCGTGAACTGCCCGTTGATGAGGGGGACCCACGCGAGGCGCGAGGCCGTGGCCATCCGGCTCGCCGCCATCGCATCTTCGTCCGCCGCCATCACGGTCGGCAGCCCCTCCACTCGCCCCTCGAGCTCTTCGAAGCCGGGCTCCGGCCGCGTGTCGTCGTCGGGTAGCGCCACGACTTCAGGCGGCTGCAACCCACTGACCGTCTGCAACGAGCGCCGCGTCGTCGCGACGAGCGACTCGGTGTCGGCGACCAGCTGACGGGTGCGCTGCACCTCGGCCTTCGCACGCAGCAGGTCGAGCTCAGTTCCTGCGCCGGCCCCCGCGCGGATCTCCATCAGCTTGAGCTGGGCCTCGGCGACGCCGCTCGATTTCCTGGCAGACTCGCGCACGGCGAGGGCCGCAGCGTAGCCGTAGTAGGCGCCCGCGACCTGCCGCCTGACGAAGTCGCGCGTCATCTGCTCGCGATGCTCAGCGCTCGACTGTCCCGAGGACGCCGCGAGCGTGCGGAACCAGCGGCCCGTATCGACCAGTGGAAGCTCGAAGCGCAGCACGGCATCCAGCTGATCACTGGGGACGATGACGGTCTTCGACGAGCACAGGTGGTTCGACGAGCAAATCTGATTACCGTCGCAGTCGGAGTCCTCCTGACACGCCTTGAGGAACTGCCCCATGTTCTCTGCAGGGTTCACGAACGTCGGGAAGGCGATCTCCGCAGTTGCTTCGTTGTGGGTCCACCCACCGCTCGCGGTCAGCGAGGGCAGCAGGCTGGTCCACGCGACGCGAAAGTCGGCCGCCGCCTTTTCCCGCTGCTGCGCTGAGATGCGCCGGTCGATGTTCTGCGTGTCAGCAGCCTCGAGGAATTGCCGCAATCCCGTGCTCTGCCCCAGCGCACTTGATGCCAGCACCAGCAGCCCCAACGTCGTGACTCGGATCACTTGCCCTCCTCCATCGCTACGACCGGCTGTGCGGCGGCGGGCCGTTCTGGAACCTCGACCCGCCGAGTGCCGCCGAAGAACTGGGAGATGTCATCAAAGAACGAATACACGACTGGAACGGCGAGCAGCGTCAACACCAGCGAAAGCACCTGGCCACCAACCACCACGCCGGCCGTGGCTCGAGAAAAGCCCGACCCCACACCCTGCGCCGTGACGAGCGGTACCATCCCTGCCACGAAGGCGAAGGTGGTCATGAGGATGGGCCTCAGGCGATGTTTGTTGGCCTTCATGATCGCGTCGATGCGGGACAAGCCCTGCTCGCGAAGTTGATTGGTGTGATCGATCTGGAGAATCGCGTTCTTCTTCACCACGCCGAAGAGGACGAAAATCCCCAGAAAGCTGTACAGGTCGATGGCCTGGTCGAAGAGGATGATCGAAGCGATCGCGAACGGCAGCGTCAGCGGCAACGAAACGAGGATCGTCACTGGATGCAGCCATGACTCGAATTGGGCCGCCAGAATCAAGTACATGAAGACGAAGGACGCCAGCAGCCCCAGGGCGAAGGACAGAAAGACTTCCTTCATGATCTTCGTCTGACCGATGGGCTTTGCCGCAAAGCCGGGCGGCAGCTTCGCGGCCTCTTCCTCGAGGATCGCCTTCACCTTGTCGCCCACGTCGTTGTCCCCGTAGCCTGGACCCGCGTTGGCCATGAAGGTGATCTGCCGCTCGCGCTGGTAGCGCGAGATGGTGGCCGGTCCCGTGCCCGGGACCATCTTCACCACGTCGGCGAGGGTCACGAGGCCCACCTTGCGCGACGGCACCGTGATCAGCCGGAGCGCCTCTTCATTCGTGCGGTACTCAGGGGTGGCCCGCATTCTGATGTCGTACTGCTCTCCACCCTCGGAGAACGAGGACACCTTCTGGCCGGCGACCAGGTACTGCAGCGCCTGCGCCACGTCGATGACCTGAACGCCCAGGTCTGCAGCACGCTCGCGGTCCACGTGCATGCCCAGCTCCGGCTTGCCCACGACCATCGTCGAGTCGATGTCGACCGCGCCTGTCGCCTCCTTGTGGAGTCGCGCGAGAATCGTCGCGTTCGCCTTCTCGAGGACCTTGAGGTCCGGCCCGGCGAGGAGGAACTGAATGCGCGCGCTCGCCATCCCTCCACCGAATTCGTTCACGTCGGCGACCGTGACCCGCAGGTCAGGCGGGAGGGTCGGAAGAATGCTCTGGCGCACCAGGTTCTTCATGGCGTCCTGGGTGATCTTCCGTTGGTCGGGAGGCACCATCTTCACGTAGATGCGTGCCTGATTGGGCGTGCGAGCGACGTCGTCGCCGATCGTCAGCAGGGTGGCGGTGACTTCCGGGAGATCCCGAATGATGCGGGCCACGCGCTCACCCACGAGTTCGGTGCTGGCCACGCTTCGCCCTTCGGGGAGTCGCACCAGCACCTCGAACTGCGCGCGGTCGTCCACCGGCAGGAAACCCTTCTTCGCGACCTTTCCCAGGGGATAGATGGCCACGAGGGCCGCGAGGGCCGCCAGGCCGATCACCCAGCGGTGATTCATCGAGAACCCGAGCAACCCGACGTAGGCCCGTTCGATAGGCCGGTAGAAGACGTCGACCAGGCGCTCGAGAATCGGCTTCTGATCGGTCTTCTTGTGCGGCTTGAGCCAGCGGCTGGCCAGCATCGGCGTCAACGTGAAGCTGACGAAGAGTGACACGATGATCGAGAACGACATCGTCACGCCGAACGGTCCCAGGAAGCGGCTGGGGATGCCTCCAATGAACGCGATGGGCAGGAACACGGCGATGAGGGAAAGGGTCGATGAGAGCACCGCGAGGCCGATCTCCCTGGTCCCCTGCACAGCCGCCTCCATCGGCGCATCGCCGTGGTCCTCCACCCGTCGAAAGATGTTCTCCAGGACGACGATGGCGTCGTCGATGACGATGCCCACCGCGAGGGCGAGCGCCAGCAGCGTGATCGAGTTCAGCGTGTAGCCCTGGATCTTCATCAACGCGAAGGTCCCGATGATGGACGTGGGGATGGCCAGCGCGGCGATGATGGTGCTGCGCAGGTTTCCCAGGAACAGGAGCACGACGATGGCCGCGAACAGCGCCCCGAGAACGAGGTGCTCCTTGACCGCTTCAGAAGCGGTCTTGATCACGGCTGAGCTGTCGCGCTGCACCTCGAGCGTGTAGCCCGCGGGGAGTTCCTTCTGGATGTCCAGCAGGCGTGCCCTCGCCGCGTCGGCAACAGCGACCGTGTTGGTGCCCGATTGTTTTCGCAATGAAACCAGAACGGTGCGCTCACCGTTCCACATCGCGGTGGTCGAGGCGTCTTCAACCCCGTCCTCGATGGTGGCCAGCTCGTCGAGCCGAATCGAGCGCCCGGTCTGATCGCGCACGATGATCGCGCGGAGCTCGTCGAGGCTCGCGACGCGGCCCTGCACCCGAACGGTGAGGTAGTCGCGGCTGGCGTCGATGCGCCCTCCGGGCAGGGTGATGTTCTGGGCGTTGATGGCTCCGGCCACCTCGAGCGGGCTGACCCCGAGCCCTTTGAGCTTCACCGGATCGACCAGCACGTTCACCTGACGCTTTCGGCCTCCGATGATCTGGGCCTGCCCGATACCGCTCACGGTCTCGAGGCGGCGGCGCACGACGCGATCTGCGAGGTCGGTGATCTCTTTGACGTCCTTCCCCTTTGCGCGCAGCGCCACGTAGAGGATCGGCTGTGCGTCGGGGTCGAACTTCATCACGACGGGCGGGTCGATGCCGCGGGGCAACTCGGGCATCGTGATGTTGATCTTCTGCTGCACCTCCTGGGCTGCGACGTCGACGTTCTTTTCGAGGTTGAACTGAATGATGACGGAGGACACCCCTTCGGATGACTGTGAGCGAAGCTCATCGACGCCCGACAGGGTGTTGACAGCCGCCTCGATGCGCTCAGAGACGTCGCGCTCCATGTCCTCGGGCGAGCTGCCCAGCTGAATCGTGGTGACGACGATGACGGGGAAGTCGATCTTCGGGAACTGATCGACGCCCAGCTGCGCATAGAAGACGCTGCCGACGACGAGGATGACCAACGAGAGCACCGTCGCGAAGACCGGGCGCTTCACACACAACTCAGCGAGCCATTGCATGTGCGCTCCTCACTGGATCGACGAGCCGTCTTGGAGACCGGGTGGTGGGTTGATGATGACTTTGTCTCCAGCCGCCAGAGGCTCGAGCACCGCGATGCGGCCGTCCTTCTGAACCCCGGTGCGCACGACCAACTCGAAAGCCTTGCCGTTGCGGGAGAGGAAGAGCCGGTTGACCGTCCCATCGATCTTGATGGCTGCCACGGGCACCGTCGGTTGTGCCTCCTCTCCGACGGTGAGCCTCGAGATGGCAAACATGCCGGGTCGCAGGAGGTTGCCCGGGTTCCGGGCCGAAGCCTCGATGATCAAGTCCCGGGTGTTGACCCGGAGATTGGGGCTGACGAACCGCACCGTCGCTGGAAAACGCTGGTCCGGGTAGGCGGAAACCTCGAGGTCGAGGGTCTGCCCCTCCTTGACCAGGGCCACCGATGGCTCCGGAACGGAGATGGACACGCGCACCGGATCGATCAGGTAGATACTCGCGACCCGTGTCGGAGGCTGCACATACTCCCCAACGTTGATGTACCGCTCGCCGATGATGCCGTCGATCGGCGCACGGATGACGGTGTCGCCCGCGAGCTTCCCCGCCAGATCAGCATTCGCCTGGGCTGCGTTGGCTTGATAGAGCTGCGCAGTGCATTGCGTCTTGAGGCGGTCATATTCGGATTTTGCGATGGCGCCCTGACCGAAGAGCGTGTCGGCCCGGTCGCACTCCTGTTTGGCCAGCGAGACCTGGGTCTGCGCTGCTTGTGACTGGGCGACCGCGGCCGCGGCCTGGAACCCCGCAGCCTTCGAATCGACCACGGCGATCACCTGCCCTTGTCTGACGGGCATTCCGCGCTCGACGTACGTGGCCGTGACCCTCCCCGCGACGTTGGCCGCCACCTCTGATTGGCGGTCGGGGAGAATGCTGCCCGTGATGGTGAGGTAACGGGGCATCTGCTGATGGAGCACCTCGGCCAACTCCACCGTCACTGGAGGCAGGGCAATGAGTGGCTGCTTCGTGGAGCCCGCCTCGGAATCGGGCGGCTTTTGGCAGGCGGCGACGAGCAGGAGTGCGATCCGGACGACGGTGCGACGCATGGTGTGATTCCTCTGAAGAAACGAACGTGGATCATCCGCGCGGCGTCGCTTCGCTTGATGGTGAAGTGGGGAATTCCGATTCAGCGGGCCTGGGCTGCCCTCGGCTTCGAGCCCATGGGGGGAAGGAGCGCACGGGCGAACAGACGGGCGATGTCCCGGATGTACTCCCGTTGAGATCGTGCAGACTCAGGGTCGCGGAGCACGTGCGCAGTGAACACCCGCACCTGCAGCGCCCCCAGCATCGCGGTTGCGACGCTCTCGAGCGTCTTCGACTCGACGAGGCCCTGGTTCTTCGCCTGTTTGAGCCACCCTGTGACTGCGTTCACCAGCCGCGCCGGGCCGATCGTGCCGTTGTTCATGATCTCCTGATGCGTGACGCCGCTCTCACGCAGCGCTGAAATGCACGGAATGACCTCAGCAAAGAACTCCCAGGCCCGGGAGAAGTGGCTCACGAGTTGATCTTCCAGCGAACGCGAGTCGGGCCCCCTCGCGAGGTCAGTCAGAATCGGAGGATCATCCGGCGGGCGAAGCGCACGAAGCAGCAGCTCTTTTCGCGTTCCAAAGCGCTTGAGCAGGGCGGGCCCCGTTACGTGAAGCCGCTCTGCCACGGTGTCGAGCGAGACTGCAGGACCGTGCTCGAGGACACAGGTTCGCATCATGCCGAGAATCTGGTCGTCACTGATCAGGCGGGGGCGGGCCACGGTTCGGGGTTAGTAAGCTATTACTAACGCCCGCGCAACTGATCTTCGAACGCAAGCCGGATGTAGGGCTGCTGGTCACCCGGCCTCGAGCGCGCGGACGATCTCCAGCGCCTCCTCCACGTGCTTGTGCACCCTGAGTTGTGAATCGAACCGATGGCGGATGATTCCGCCCCGGTCGATCACGAACGTCACGCGGCCGGGCAGGAGTCCGAACACCTTCTTCACCCCGAACGCTTTCGCAGCCTCGCCCTTCGGGTCGGTGAGCAACAGGAACGGGAGTCGGTGCCTCTCCTTGAAGGCGTCGTGGGTCGCCCCGTCGTCGGACGAGACGCCAACCACCTCGGCCCCGGCGTCCTTGAAGTCCTCGTAGTGGTCGCGGAACATACACGCCTCGGCGGTGCAGCCTGGCGTGTCGTCCTTCGGATAGAAGTAGAGGACGATCGTCCTCTGGCCCAGCAGCTCGGAGAGCATGACGGTGCGGCCATCGGCGTTGCTGAAAGAGGCACGCGGGGCTGGCGCAGGCGTCATTCGCTGTGGGTAACGACTCGATGCTCGATGCGCCACGCCTTGGGACGATAGCCAGTGCTGCGGAGCGTGAACTCGGCCGTCGCGTTGAATAGGTGTCCGTACCGAAAACCCCGAACGCGACGTGACGATCAGCCGACTGACGCGAATGACGGACATTGATGTCACGACGGGCAGCCCGTCGGCGAGCAAGGCGGATACGATATCGGCTGTGTCCGCGACGATCTCCACGCTGACGACGAACTCGAACGCCTGGGCGTCGCGGAGCGGACACACGTCGACCGGCCCGAGCGGACTTCACGCTGCGATGCGCCGACTACGCGGCGCGACGGAAGTAGTGGTGATGCCAGGGCGAACGCGGAGCGGAGAGGACCTCCTCCATTTGAGCGTTGATGGTGACGGTGACTGCGTTGCCGTAGATGCCGTCCCTGTCGCGGTGAAGGAAGCGCGGGGCGCTGTCCCAGGGGAAGGCCTCGCGCAGTTGCTGAGCGGTCCACTCCGCCGTCGGGTGCGTGGTGACTGCGACGTGGCGAAATGCGACGGCGGTGCTTGAGGATGACGAAGCCGTAGAGCAGTCCGAAGCCGACCGTGGGGATGACGAAGAAGTCCATGGCCGCGGCCTGGAAGAGGTGGTTTCGCAGGAAGGTGCGCCATGTCTGCGACGGCGGCTTCTCCGGGCCCAGACGGGGCGCGAGCCATCGGGCGACGGTGGACTGCGCCACGCGGAAGCCCAGCTTGAGCAGCTCTCCGTGAATCCGGGGCGCGCCCCACCGCGGGTTGTCCGTCGCGAGGCGGCGGACGAGGGCCCGGACTTCATCAGGGGCGCGCGGACGACCTCCACGCGACGAGCGCCAGCGCCAGAAGAGCCGGAAGCCCGCGCGGTGCCAGGCCACCACGGTGTCCGGCTTCACGATGACCAGGAGTTCCTTCCACCGCGGCCACAGCCGGGACAGGCCGACCCATAGAAGCCTGTCGACGGCGTGCAACTTCGGGCGTCGAGTCCGCCTCTGGAGAACGGCGAGTTGGTGGCGGAGAGCGAGGTTCTCCAGCACCAGCGCCGGGCGACTCGACAGCAGCGACGCCACCGCGCCCATCAGAGCGACGACGTGCGCCCACATCGAGGAGTGCAACGTGCGAGTACGCGGCACTCCGAGAGCTTGGCTCAGGAAGGCGCGGGTCTGAGCGGAGGGATGTCGTTCAGAGCGATTCCATCCGCGAGAACGAGGTCATCGTTCGACGAGGCCTTCGACGGGAAGCTCAGCGAGGTAGTGGCCGAGCTTCAGGATGAGGTCTGGAAGACGGGGTAGGCGATGGGCCGTTGCCAGCCAGCAGCCGACGTCCTACGAGCCGAGTACGCATGACCCGCGAGGAACTCGAGGCGCTTCGGGAAGGATGGGGCTTCGAGGCCAAGCTCGCTGCTGGCCGAAATGGTCGCGGCGAGGTTCCCGATTCGTTCTGGGAGTCGTACTCCGCGCTGGCCAACACGGACGGCGGCGTCATCGTTCTCGGTGCGCGCGAACTCGACGACGGTCGGCTCGAGTTTGCTGGTCTCGGCGATCCGGAGCGAGTGGAAACTGACCTTTGGAATGGACTCCAGAATCCTCAGAAGGTGAGCGTCAACCTGCTTCGGCGCGAGGATGTGGAGCGCGTCGTCTCCGGTGGGCTGACGGCGCTCGTGCTTCGAGTGCCGAAGGCGCTCCGCGCGCAGCGCCCCGTCTTCATCAAAGGCTCCTGGGAGCGAGGCACCTACCTGCGCGTTCATGAGGGGGACCGGCTCGCCGACCGCGAGCTCGCCCGCCGCATGCTCGCGGACGCGCAGCCCGACCACGATGCCCGCATCGTCGAGGGCGTCTCGCTGCAGGATCTTCATGAGGAGAGCGTGCGCCGATACCGGCAGCTCTTTACCTCGAAGCGCCCCGATCACCCGTTCGCGACCGAGGACGACCAGGGGTTTCTTCGTCAGCTCGGTGTCCTCGTGCGCGACCGAGTGGGAGGGCGTGAGGGGATCTCTCAGGGCGGTCTCCTGATGTTGGGCCGCGAACTCGCGATTCGAGACCTGTTCCCTCACTGGCACCTGAGCTACCGCGAGGAGTCGGAGCGGCCGACAGGGGAGCAACGCTGGGTCGATCGGGTTGCCGACGACGGCACCTGGAACGCCAACCTCTTCGAGTTCTACCTGCGCGTCATCGGGAAGCTCCACGCGGGGCTCAAGGTTCCGTTTGCGCTGGAGGGTGCGCAGTTCCGCATGGATGAGACGCCCGCGCACGCCGCCGTCCGAGAGGCACTCGTGAACACGCTCGTCCATGCGGACTATGCAGGGCGTGGGGGGATCCGGGTCATCCGGTCACCAGCGAGCTTTGAGTTCGTGAACCCCGGGCTGTTGCTGATTTCGACCAGCCAGCTCTGGGCGGGGGGCTTGAGCGAACCCCGGAATCCGGTCCTTCAGCGTCTGTTCGCGCACCTGCAACTCGGCGAGCGAGAGGGGTCCGGCGGACCTGCGATTCGCCAGGCGTGGAGCACTGAGCATTGGCGGGCTCCCGAGCTGCGGCAGGACGCGGAGCACCTCGAGACACACCTCGTCCTTCGGCAGGAGAGCCTGCTCCCTGAGACATCCGTTGCCGCGCTGAAGACGGCAATGGGGTCGGGCTTCGACCAGTTGGAACCACTCGATCGGGTTGCGCTCGTCACCGCGCACGCCGAAGGGGCCATCTCCCACTCACGGCTGACGGAGTTGACCGGTGAACACCCGCGTACGGTCACCCTCCGGATCCAGGAATTGGTTCGCCGCGGAGTTCTGAGTCCGACAGCTCGCCCCCGTACGGATGGCTATCGGCTCTCCGTGGGGGGTCCCGCCGACTCTACGGAAGTTGCGGCGAACTCTATGGAAGCGCCGCCGAGCTCTCCGGAAGTTGAGCCCAGCTCTCTGGAAGTTCTGGACGGACCTGAAACCACGAGGGATTACACGCCCCGTGCCGAGATGCTGGAGGCCGTGCTGTCCTTTTGTTCAGGTGGCTGGCGGAGGATCGACGAGATCGCGGTCGCCGTGGGGAGGAAGGCGAGCACCGTCCGCAACGAGTACGTGCGCCCGCTCGTGAATCAGAGTCGGCTCGAGGTTCTCCACCCGACGAATCCCCGCCACCCGCAGCAGGCGTATCGGACCAAGGCACCTGTCTAGACGAACTCGGCCAACGCGGATCTCCGGATGCGAACACCGTTGAGCACGTGCACTGCCTGAAGCGAGCCGTCTTTCACCATCCGGTAGATGGTGGCCTTGCAGACGCGCAGCAGTGCGGCCACTTCGGCGACCGTGAGGAGGTCCTCGGGCAGCTCGAATCGTCGCCGTACCGGCGCCGTAAGCGGAGTGACAAACGGTGGAAACCCGACCAGCCGGTGGGGATCGAGGGAGGCTCCGTGCCCTGAAGTTGCGAGCGCTTGCGAAGCGAGGGGAGCAGGGGAGAAGGGGTGGGTGGCCACACTTCGTCCTTCGGGACCAAGGGGTCGCAGGTTCAAATCCTGTCTCCTCGACTGGTGAAAGCCCTCGGAGTCCTTGGAGAAATCCAGAGACTCCGGGGGCTTTTATTTCAACGCGCCGTGAGTTGAGCCAGCCCTTCCTCCGCGCTGGCCGAATCGGGCGCCACCTGGAGCACGCGCTGAAAGCCCGCGCGCGCCTCGTCTGCCTTGCCCTGACGCAGCCAGGTCCACGCCAGTCCGGTCTGCATCTCGACGTTGGCAGGGAAGAGCGCGAGCGCCTGGCGGTAGAAGGCCTCGGCCTTGTCCCAGCGCGCCTGCTCGAAGTGGATGAAGGCCAGTCTGGACACGGCCAGGAACTCGCCGGGCGAGGCGCTGAGGACTTCGGTCCCCAGGCGCTCCGCTTCCTTCCAGCGTCGCAGCGCCATGGCGGGCAGCATGGCGCCCAGCTTCGGTTCCACCGCCTTCGGCTCGAGGGCGATCGCTTTCCCGTAGGCCACGGTCGCGTCGGTGTACCGGCCCACCAGATACAGCAGCCAGGCGCGCCGCAGGGTGGCCACGTAGTCGGGCGTTCGCGCGACGACGGCCTCCATCGCCTTGAGCGCGCCCGCGGGGTCGCCCCGTGCCTCCAGCGCGTAGGACTGGCGGTAGAGCTCCGGCACCGTCTGCGCCAGCGAGGGCACAGCCAGCACCAGCAGGAACAGCAGGATCGATCGGCGAAGAGATGCAGTCATGGTGAGTCCTCCAGTCAGGGAATGATGCCGATGCCCAGGCTGACCCGGTGCAACAGGCGGTCGTCGGCGCCCGTCACCAGGTACGCCTCGAGATCGTACGAAGCCATCAACCACCAGCGCGCGGTCACCCCCACCGACGCGCGGGCCGCGGCGCGCCAGCGCAGCTCGTTGGGCACGAGGTAAAGGGCCGCGACGTCGAGCTCCACCGGCCGCACGGTGGGGCCGTACGCGCCGCCCACGCCCAGCGTCCAGCGCGCGCCGCTGGCCTGCACGAAGCCCACCCCCGCGATCCGCCACTCGCCGTCGGCCCACTGCCCGCGTGCGCCCAGGTACAGCGAGAGCCACCGCGCCAGCGGCAGGCGCCCGCCCAGCTCACCCTGCAGCACCGTGAGCGCGGGCGATCGGGTGAGCACGGCCGAGCCCAGCCAGTCGGCCCAGGCACGCACCCGGCCGCTGAGGCCCAGCAGCCAGGCCAGCTCGCTCGTCGGCAGCAGCGCGCCGCCCCAGGTGCGCAGCTCGAGCAGCGCGCCGTGCACCACCAGCTCCGCCTGGGGCGCGCGCAGGCCCAGTCGCAGCCAGCCCTCGTGTTGCGTCCACCCCGCTTCGCCCGCCGCGACCGGGGTGCTGAAGAACCGGTAGCGGCCCGCCACCAGCCAGCGATCGTCGAGCAGCGCGTCCACCGTGGCCACGCCGCCGGCGGCGAGCGGTGCGCCCGAGCCCTGCGCCAGCCCGTGCAGCGAGGCGCCCACCCGGTGCCTCGGCCCGAGCAGCGCCAGCCCCTCGTCGGCCGACGCGCGTGCCCGCGCCATGTGCTCGAAGCCGGCGCGCCCCTCCTCGTCCGAAGCCCGCGCCTGCGCCGCGGTGGTGGCGAGCGCACGCACCTGCTCGAAGCCGGCGCGCGCCTGCGCCGCTTCTCCCCGGCGCTGGGCCACCCAGGCCAGGCCGAGCAACGCGTCGATGTCGCCGGGGTTCAGGGCGAGCGCCCGCTCGGAGTGGCGCTGCGCCCGGGCCAGGTCTCCCAACCAGAAGTGGGCGAGCGCGTGGCGGGTGTGCACCGTCGCTTCGTCGCGCTCGGCCAGCAGCGCCTCCGTGACGTCTCGCAGCTCGGCCCACCGGCCCATCGCCGCCAGCACGTCGGCCAGGCCCAGGCGCGCATCGAAGGAAGCCTCGTTGAGGGCCAGCGCCGCGCGATACGCCCGCTCTGCCTCTGGCCACTTCCCAGCGCGCAGCCAGGCGAAGCCCAGCTCGAGACGCAGCCCGAAGTCTTCCGGATAGAGCTGCACCGCGTCCTCGAGCAGCGCGCCGGCTTCGGCGAAGCGGCCCTCTGCTGCCGCCGCCCGCGCGAGCGACCGCCGGGTGCGGTAGTCGCCGGGCGAAGGATCCCCGACGGCCGCGGCGGAGCGGCCTTCTGTGGCCCCGGTGAGCGAGCCGTCATCGGGCGAAGGCCCCTCCGCCAGCGCCGCGGCGAAGCGGCCCGCCTGGGCGACCGCGCGGCGGGCGCGGGAGTCGGTGGGCGAAGGCTCCTCTGCCAGCGCCGCGGCCGCGGCGAGCGCCACGATCCAGCTCAGCGGGCGCGGGGCGTTCACGGCGCTGACTCCAGCAGGCGGGCGCGCCGCGTCACCCCGCGCGCGGTGAGGCGGAGCTCCGCCGGGCCGAGCGCCTGCACGAGGGCGAAGGTCGACAGCCCGTCCGCCTCGCCCCGCACCTCCAGCCCTGCCGCGGTGCGCTCGGCGTGGAAGCGCACCAGCACCTCGTCGGCGCCGAGGAAGGGCGAGAGCAGATCTCCCACCCAGCCGAACGCGCGCGGGCGCAGGTGGCGGCGCGGCAACACGTCGTCCCAGCCGACGCCGGCCTCGAAGGGAACGCGCAGCAGCGCGGCGAAGAGAAGGTAGAGCGCGCCGTCGCGCGGGCCCTGGAAGTCGAAGGCGATGAACTGCCGCGCCTGGCTCTCGTACCAGAGCCGCTGCCCCCGGGAGGACTGGAGGAAGAGGTTGTTGAACAGGTCGATGCCCGCCGTCACCGTCTCCTGGCGGGTGTGGCCGCGGCCGTCGTCCACCTCGAAGCGCCACGTGCTGCCCGGCTTGAGATCGAGCAGCCGCGCCACGTCGTCACGGCGCTCGAGGTTGCGCACCTTCGCGCCCTCGCGCGGAGTGGAGGCGCGCTGCAGCCGGTCGCCCCCGGGCGTCTCTTCCACCACGTCGTGCAGCTCGAGCTCGACCGTGGGCGCGCCCACGCGCGAGCTGGCCTGCAGCTGCAGGTGCACGTGCGGCACGAAGGAGCGGCCGCTGTTGCCGCACAGGCCCAGGCGCATGCCCTGCCGCACCTGCTGGCCCTCGGTGACGTCGACCGAGCCCGGCGCGAGGTGGCACACCAGCGAGTAGAGGCGCACCGAGTGCTGGATCAGCACCAGGTTGCCCCAGTTGTCGTCGGCGTTGCGGTGGCCGGGCGGGTTGTCGGGCACGTCGCGCACCACCTTCACCACCCGCCCATCGGCCGGGGCCAGCACCGGGAGCCGGTAGCAGGCGTAGTCGCGCAGCTCGGTGCCGGCGCCGCGGTGCGCGCGGCCCTCGGCGTCGAGCACCTCGAAGTCGAGGGCGTGGCGCCACAGCCCCGCGTGGGTGTGCGCGCCATTCACGCCCTGCGTCACCGTCCACCGTCCGGAGAAGGGCAGCGCCAGCCGCGTCGCCAGCTGCGCGCCGAAGCGCGCCACCCGGGTGCGGTAGTACGAGAGGTTCACCTCCGGCGAGCCGGCGATGAAGTCCACCGCCTTCGGCGCCGCGTCGCGCAGCCGCTGCCGCATCGCGTACACCACCACCAGCACCGTGAGGTTGAAGGGCAGCACCAGCACCGGCAGCCCCATGGGCACCAGCAGCGAGGTGAGGCCCACCGTGGCCAGCGCGGCGAGGAGCGCGCCCCCGAAGGCCAGCGCGAAGGCGCTGCGCTGGGGCACGAACCAGATGCCGCCCAGCGCCAGCGCCACCAGCAGGCTGTTGGCGCCCACCAGCGCGGCCGACACCGCCGTCGGCTCCACCACCGCCAGCACCAGCGCGGCCGCCGCCAGGCCCACGCCCACCAGCACCGCCGCGATGCGGCTGGAGAGCACGATGGCCGCCAGCACCAGCCCGCCCGCGAGCGTCGAGGGGAGGAAGAAGATGGCGCCGACGCTGGCCAGCGCGGTGGGGGGCAGGGTCAGCACCGGCGCCGCGGGCGCGAGGCCGGGGAAGGCCGGCGCGGCGAGCAGGGTGAGGTGCGCTACCACCACGAAGGGCAGGCTGAGCGCGGGGAGCGCGAGGTGAAACCCCAGCGCCGTCTCCAGCACCACCTGCGCGAAGACCACGGCAACCACCCCCAGCCCGAGGGCCAGCAGCGGCGCGGGGCCCGGCTCGAACCAGGTCGCCACGGCCAGGCCGAGGAACAGCGCGTTGAAGCCGAAGAGCCCGCGCCCGGCGGACTCGAGGTTGAAGTGCAGGGCGCGCACCGTGCCCAGCGCGAGCAGCACGCCCGTCAGCCCCAGCAGCCCGGCCCACGGCCGCCACCAGGTGAGGGCCAGCAGCGCCAGCCCGGCGAGGCGGCTGTCGCTGAAGAAGACCTGCGCGTAGCTCGCGAGCACCGCCTCGGCCAACCACCGCGGCCCCTGCGCCGTCACCCCAGCCACGGCGGCATCGCTTCCTGCGAGACGAGCGTCTCGAGCGACTCGCGCCGGCGAATGACCGCGCTCTCACCCGAGCGCGACACCAGCACCACCGCCGGCCGCTCGACGATGAACTGCATCCACTGGGTGACGTTGTAGGCGCCGACGTTCTTGAAGACGAGCAGCTCCCCCGGGCCGACGGGAGGGAAGAGGAGCTGATCGCGCAGCACGTCGATGTTCATGCACAACGGCCCCACCAGCACCGAGGGCTCGGGCGTGCCGGCGAAGTCCTGCGCGGGCACCACGTCGTGCCGGTACCAGGCCGAGGTGGGGAGCACGTTGACGCCCGCGTCCAACACCAGCGCGCGCCGGCCGTCGGGCAGGCGCTTGGTGGCGTGCACCGTGGTGACGAGGTAGCCGGCCTCGTCCACCAGCGCGCGGCCCGACTCGAGGAAGACGGTGGGCATCTCGCGGCCGGACGTCTCGAGGGCGCTGAGCCCATCGGCCATCGCCTCGGTGTACTGGGCGAAGGACGGGGTGGTCTGCTCGCCCGGCAGGTACTGCGCGTGCAACGTGTTGTGCGAGGCGAGGCCGCCGCCCAGGTCGATCGCCTCCACGTGCACCGAGAGCTCGCGCCGCAGCAGGTTGGCGAACTCGGCCAGCTTGCGCGCCTGCTGGCGGTAGGACTCCACGTCCTGCACGAAGGTGCCGATGTGGCAGTGCAGCCCGGTGAGCCGCAGCCGTCCGCCCGCCACCAGCCGCCGCGCGGCGTCGAGGGCCTGGCCGTTCTCCAGGTTGAAGCCGAAGCGCGACCAGGTGGGCGTGCCCACCACCGACACGTTGAGCCGCAGCGAGACACCCGGGTGCAGGCCGAGCCGCGCGGCGACACGCTCGGCGAGGAGGAGCTCGTCGAAGTGATCGAGGTGCACGTGCGCGCCCGCGGTGAAGGCCTTCTCCAGCGCGCTCTCGGGCTTGTAGGGCCCGTTGAAGAGAATCTGCTCACCCGGCACGCCCAGCCGCCGCGCCTTGTCGAACTCCATTTCGCTGACCACCTCGGCCCAGGATCCCTCGCGGTGGAACACCCGGCAGATGGCGTCGAGGTAGTTGGTCTTGTAGCTCCAGGCCAACTGCGAGCGGGGGAAGCGCAGCGACAGCGCCTCGCGCAGCTCGCGTTGCCTCGAGACCAGGGTGCGCTCGCTGAAGACGAACAGGGGCGAGCCGTGGCGCGTCACCAGCTCGGCCAGCGAGACGCCGTCGACGTGGGAGAGCGGCCGCAGGGCCTGCACCCGCGCGTACTTGTTCATCATGCCGGCCACGTGCTTGATCAGCGTGGGGCGCTCGTAGCGGGGCAGGGTGGTCATGGCAGGTCCTCTTTCAAGATGAGCTCGCCGGTCGAGGCGATCTGCTGGAAGCGGTCGATGGTGCCGAGCTGGTCGAGCGCGATGCGCACGAAGGTGGTTCCGGCGCGGAAGTCCGTCATCGGGGCCACCGGTTCCCCCATGGCCAGCCGCGCCACCGCCCAGGGCAGGTTCTGGCCCGCACCGGAAGAGAGGTAGACCCAGGCGGGGAAGCGCGGGTTGACCTCGAGCAGGAACGAGCGGCCTTCGCGGGTGCGCAGCACCTCGACCTCGCAGGGTCCACGCCACTGCGAGGCCGCCATGAAGCGGGCGGTCATGTCCATCAAGGTGGGGTCCTTCACCGTGACGCCGGCCCAGCCCTTGCCTTTGTCGGTGAGGAACATCTTCTTCATCGGCACCGCGCCCACCAGGCCGCCGCGCCCGTCGCCTACCGCCACCACGTCGTACTCTTCGCCCGGGTAGAACTTCTGCACGATGACCGGCAGCCCCCACTTCGCCACGGTGAGGTGAAAGGCGGCCACCGCCTCGTCCACCGAGCGCGCCAGCATCGCGCCGTAGAAGACGCCCTTCACCATGAAGGGGTAGGGCACCTCTTCGTTCACCTCGTAGAGCTGGCTCACGTCCGAGATCACCCGCGTCTCGGGCACCTCGAGGCCGGCGCGTTCGCCCAGCTCGGCCAGGCGGGCCTTCGAGCGGAGATCGAACTGCGCCTGGCTGGGCACGAACAGGTGCACGCCCCTGGCCCGCAGCTCGGGCTCGAGGGCGATCATCGAGGGCAGCTCCGAGTCGAGGGTGGGCATGAGCACGTCGAAGGGCACGCGCTCGTGAATGGAGAAGAGGCGCTCCCTCAACGCCTCCAGGCCCTGGCTGGGGTAGGGGATGAGGAAGGCCGCGGCGAGGTCCAGCTCGTCGCAGTAGAGGCCGGGGTCGAGCGAGTCGTAGGCCAGCCCCACCACGCGGCCGTGGAAGTCGGGCGCGGCGCGCAACGAGCGGATGACGGCCACCCCCGGGGCCGGGTTGTCGGTGGCGTTGAGGCCGGTGACCGCGATGGTGAGGTTCTCACGCATGGCGCTCCTTCACGACGCCGCGTGCTCGTCGCGGGGCAGCAGGCCGTTCTCGCGCAGCATGAGGATGAACTCGCGCACGTCCCGGGCGGGGTCATCGGAGCCCTGCGTCTCGAACCCCTCGCGCAGCCGCTGCACCACCGCGTCGACGTCGAGCCCTGTCTTGAGCTGCTCGAGGATGAAGCGGCCCGTGGGGTTCACGCTGAAGGTGAAGCCCGAATAGGGGTCGAAGACGAAGCCGGTGTCACTGACAGCCAATTCCCGCAGTCGATTCGAGTCCATCCCGTCGCTCCCCGGGCCGCTCGGCCCCTTCACCTGCGAATCCCGACAACCGCTAGAGCCCCGGGGAGCGGAGGAGGGATGCGCGATCGCGCGTGAGAGCCCGCCAGGCAGAAGCGCAGCTGAGGGATGGGAGAAGACCCGGGGAGCCCGGGCGCAGAAGCTGCGGTCGCTGCGTGATCAGCGCGACATCAGGGCCTGCCATTGCCCGATCACGGACTCGACGATCTTCGGCACGGGCGTGCCCTTGGCCACGTAGCCGCGCGCGCCAGCCGCCAACGCCCGCTCGATGGTCCCCGCGTCGACCTCGCCCGTCAGCAGGAAGGACGTCACCGAAGGCAACTCGGCGCGGATGATCGTCAGCGCGTCTTCCCCTGACATCACCGGCATGTTCGCGTCGATCAACAGCACGTCAGGCCGATGCTGGCGGCACGCCGCGATGGCCTCGCTGCCGTCCTCGACCTCGGCCAGCACCTTGACTCCAGCGCGGCGCAGAAAGGCCGTCAGCACCTTGCGCAGCACCGGCTCATCGTCGGCCACCACCACCGTCGGCAACTTCGCGCCCGGCTGTGGCCGGCTCGCCTGAGCCGCGCCGACCGTCATCGCCAGCGGGTACCGCGCCACGAAGGTCGTCCCCCCGTCCTGGGTCGAGGTGAACGAGATGTCGCCCTCCAGGTACTTCTCGGTGAGGTACTTCATGCTGTAGGTGCCCAGCCCGCGGCCGGCGCCCTTGGTCGAGAAGGACCGGTTGAAGATCTGGAGCCGCACCTTCTCGGGCATGTGGGAGGGGTTGTTCACCCAGAAGGCCACCTTCCCGTCCTCGAGTCGACAACCCAGCGTCACGGTCTGGCCGGGCGGCGTCGCTTCGATCGCGTTCTTGGTCATGTTGCCCACCACCCGGCCCAGTAGCGACGGATCGCTCTCGAAGCCCACGTCGGCTGCGTCTTCGGCGATCCGGATCAGCCGCCCGTTGAGCAGCTCAGCGTTCAGCGAGGCGTCATGGATGCTGCTCAGCACGTCCATGCTCCGCAGCGACTCGGGTTTGGCGACCAGCTCGTTCGACTCCGCGGCGATCAACTGCCGCTGACTGTTGATCTCATCGATGATGCGGCTCGAGAGCGAGCCGATGCGCTGCGCGGTCTCCTCGTGTTCGTCCGGAGCTTCGCCATTCATCATGGCGGTCGCGCCCCGCAGCGCGGTGGCGGTGTTCATCAGGTCGTGCAGGAAGATGCGCTCGAGGAAGGCCTTCCTCTTCTCGTCGGCGATGTCGCGCGAGCTCAGCAGCGTGAAGGCTCTCCCTTCGACGTTCACCTGGTTGGTCCATACCCGCAGGTCGAGAGCCTCCTCGTGTTCGTCCTTCTCGGCGGTGATGCGGCACTCCTCGGTCATCGAGCGGCCCTGCTGACTTCCCAGGATGGCCTGAGCCGCGCCGCAGTGACGGCAGGACGGAGCGGTACCGCAGCCCCCTGCGGTCTCCGTCGCGTGTCTGCAAGAAAGGACGTCCCCGAGCCGCTGGCCGGTGAGCCCGGTGCCGAGCGCGTTCTCCATCGCCGCGTTGGCGAACACGACCTGCCGGTTCTCGTCGAGCAGCATCACGAAGTCGGGCATCGACTGGAGCAACTGCGTCATCGCGCCGTTTGCCTTCATCAGCGCCACCGACTCCTCGAGTTCATCGGGGCTCGAACGCTTCGCAGGAAGAAAGGAGGTCAACGCGGGGTCGTTCAGCACCTCGCCGGCACCTGCAGGATCAAGGCCTCCCTGCCCGGCCGCGAAGTGGTCGGACTCATGACCGCCCACCCCTCGGCTGCGCGTCGCGTTCGACCCGGTGGACGGGAACGCAGGTTGCGACGACCCAGGGTTACGGCGACCCAAGGCCAGGCTCCCTGGTGTTGACGTCAATGCTCAGACTTCTTCTCGGGAATTCAGACGTCGACGATCACCTTGCCGGCGGCCCGGCCCGAGCTGCTGCGCGCCCACGCCGCGGCGAGCCCGGTGAGCGGAAAGCGGCTGTCGATCACCACCTCCAGTTTTCCCTTCGCCACCAGCGCGTCGAGCACCCCGAGGTCTGCCGCGTTGGCGTCGAGCAGCACCGGCAGCACCTTGCGGGCGCGGACCAGGTTGAGCGCGGCGTGGGCGAACACGGCCGGTCCGGGCAGGCACGACGCGAAGCGCCCCTTCGGCGTGAGCAACCCGAGGAAGTCGCTGGGCGAGCTCCCCACGCAGTCGTAGATCACGTCGAACGGCGCCTGCCCCGCGTACGGCGCGCTCTTCGTGTAGTCGACGACGTCCGTCGCGCCCAGCCGCCGCACCAGGTCCACGTTGCGGGTGCTGCACACGCCCACCACGCTCGCGCCGGCCGCGCGCGCGAGCTGCACGGCGAGGTGCCCCACGCCGCCCGACGCGCCGATGATCAGCACCCGCTGCGTCGCGCCCGTCATCGGCAGGCGGCACGCGTCGCGCAGCCCCTGCAGCGCCGTCATGCCCGCCAGCGGCAGCCCCGCGGCCTGGGCGAAGTCCGTTCCTTCCGGCATCGGCTGCAGCACGTCGAGGCCCGCCACTACCAGCTCTGCGCTCGCCCCGCCGCGCGTGCCCGAGAGCCGGGTGTGCACGCGCTGCCCCACGGTCAGGCCGGTCACGCCCGCACCGAGCGCCTCGAGCTCCCCCGCGAGGTCGTAGCCGGGAATGAAGCCCGGGAACTTCGCGCCGAGCAGCGGCCGTGCCTTCCCGCTCGCCTGCTTCCAGTCGATGGGGTTGATGCTCGTCGCGCGCACCCTGACCAGCACCTGTCCGGGGCCGGGGGAAGGCACGGGCAGCTCGGTCAGCTTCGGGGCCATGCCGTAGGAGTCGAGCGTCATCGCGCGCATGACCGGGCCGTAGCCGACTTCGTCACGGCGCGGAGTAAGAAGGGGCCATGAGCCCAGCATGGCGGGTGGTGGTGGTGGTGCTGATGCTGTTCGCGGCGTGCCCGCCGCCGCCGGGCTCCGACGCGGGTGTGGACGCCGGCTCGCCCGCCGAGCGTCACTGCGCCAGCTACGCCGAGGCGCTCTGCGCGCGGCTGGCTGCGTGCGGCACCGCCGAGCCGGGGCAGCGGGTGGCCTGTGAGGCGCGCGCGTTCACGCTCTGCGACGGCACGATCGGCCCGGCCTCTCGCGCGGGCGCGACTCGCGTCGAGGTGGGCGCCACCGAGACCTGCCTCGCGGCGATCGCGAACGCGCCCTGTCTCTTCGTCGACTCCAGCGCCTGGTCGAGCTGCCTCTATGGGCCGGGCACCCGCGCGCCGGCCGGCACTCCAGGGACGCGGTGCGAGAACGCGGACTCGTGCCTCGAGGGCGTCTGTGGCCCGCCGGTTTCCGGGCGCTGTGGCGTCTGCTCCCCGGCGACGGCGATCGGCGAGCGCTGTGGCACGTGCGATCCCCAGGTGGCCTTCTGCTCCCTGTCCGGCGTCTGCACGGCGTACCTGCCCGATGGCGTCGCCTGTGTGCGCGCGGACCACTGCCAATCGCGGGTCTGCACCCTGGCGCAGCGTTGCGGCACCAGCGCGCAAGGCGAACCCTGTCGCTCCGAGTTCGAATGCGCCCCGTCGGACTTCTGCTCCAACCTCGTTCTCAACCAGGTGCCGGGGCAGTGCCAGCCCAGGACCGATGCCGGCACGGCCTGCCAGTACCAGCTCTGGGACTCTGCAGGCGGTTGCGCGCGGGGCACCTGGTGCCTCGATGGCCGCTGCGTCGCCCCCGCGGCAGGGAGCCTCGCCGACGGCGCGGAGTGCTCGTCGCACCTGCAGTGCGCAGAGGGCGCGGCCTGCGACGGCCTCTTCGGCGTCTTCTCGTATGGGCGTTGTTCGACGCCGCAGCTGGGGGGACCGTGCGTGGCCGAAGCTCAGTTCTGCCCCCCGAATGGCCGCTGCATCGACGCGCCGGACGGAGGCTCCTGCCGTCCGCTCCGCGGGCTCGACGAACCGTGCACCCTCGAAGACACGCGGTGGGACGACTGCAAGGTGGGCCTGGCCTGTGGCAGCGCGGGCGACGGAGGCGCGCGTTGCGAGGCGCTCCGTTCGAACGGGCGCCGGTGCGTCAGAGACGACCAGTGTCTCTCCTTGCGCTGCGCTGACACTGTCTGCGCTGCTCCGGGTGCGGAAGGCGCCTCCTGCCTCAGCCCGGCTCATTGTGCGAGCCGGGCGTGCGTGTTCACCGGTGGGGCCAGCAGCGGGCAGTGCGAGTCGACGTGCTTTTGATTCGAATCAAGGGGCGGGTCGAAACGCCCCGCTGACGGTTGATTCTCGCTGCGAACCTGCCCGACCGGCGCGCGGCTCACCGTGGCCCCGTGGCATCGTGCGGGTTCCCCCCCGGAGTCCCCCATGGCTACTTGCATCGCCTCGCAGTCGACGCAGCACGACGTGTCCCTCATGACGTCGGAGCTCGCCGACAAGGCGCGAGCCGGCGGCGCGAAGTTCGGCTTCGTCGCCTGCACAGTCGGCGTCGACGTCGAGGCGCTGCGCAGGCAGCTCGCGGCCGCGCTGCCGGGTGTCCCCTTCGTCGGCGTGACGTCGTGCCGCTCGGTGGTGGGGAGCGGCAAGCTCCTCGCTGGGCCGGTCGCTGCCTCCGCGCTGTGGTTGTGCGGGCAGGACGTGAAGGCCGCCGTCGTCGGCCAGGCCGTCAGCGCGCCCGATGAAGCGACCGGCAAGTCGCTCGCCCGCGCGGCGCTCACGGCGCTCGGAGGCAAGGCCGGCTTCGCGCTCTTCCACGGCACGCCCGGCACCGAAGAAGCGCTGCTGGTGGGCATCTCGCGCGAGCTCAAGTCGACGCCGCTGCTCGGTGGCTCGGCGGCCGACGACGACATCTCAGGCAAGTGGAGCGTCTTCACCCACGAAGCCCGCTACCCCGCGGGCGCCGCGCTCGCGCTCGTCGACTGGCCCGGCAAGCTCGCCGCGCCCTGGGTCTCGGGCGCGATGTCCACCGAGTTCAAGGGGGTGGTCACCCGCGCGCACGGCCGCACCATCTATGAGATCGACGGCAAGCCCGCGGCGGTCGTCTACGACAAGTGGATGGGCGGCGCCCTCGGCGACTCGTTGACGAAGGGCGACGTCATTCTCGGCAAGACCACGATGACGCCGCTGGGCGTGCAGCGCGCGTCGGGCATCACCCTGGTGCACCCCGAGCGCGTGGTGCTGCCGTCGAAGGCGATCGCCACGTTCGCCGAGGTGGGCCAGGGCGAGACCGTGCTGCTGGTGAAGTCGACCTCGATCGGCATGCAGGGCCGCCCCGCGAACCTCGTCGCGCGCGCTCTCACCGAGTCGGGCATCACCACCGAGAGCCTCAAGGGCGTGCTGCTCGTCTACTGCGCCGGGTGCATGCTCGCGATCGACGCGGCCACCGCCAGCATGGTCGCCGGAGTCCAGGGTGTGAGCGGGAAGGCCCCGGTCGTCGGCGCCTTTCACTTCGGTGAGCAGGGCTGCCACGCGCCGGGAAAACCCGAGCACGGCAACCTGATGACCGGCGCGCTGCTGCTGGGCTGAGTGACATCGGGGGCGGGACGTGGTGATGGGCGGCCCATGAAGGAAAAGCACATTCGCGTTCGCATCGAGCAGTGCCTGTCCCTGGCGAAGGCGTCGAACTGCCCGCGCCGCAAGTTCGGGGCGCTGCTGCTCGACCCCGAGCGCAACGTGGTGCTGATGGACGGCTACAACGGCGGCCCGCGCGGCGGCGGCGAGCTGTGCGGTGGCGAGACCTGCCTGCGCGACGACCTCCACGTGCCGTCGGGCACCCGCATGGAGATCGGCTGCCATCACGCCGAGATGAACGTCGTCTGCAACTGCGCCGCGTCCGGTGTGGCCACCAAGGGCGCCTGGCTGGTCGTCACCGGCGAGCCGTGCCTCATGTGCGCCAAGCTGCTGCACCACGCGGGGCTGACCCGCATCATCGTGGTGGGCGGCGGCTACGCGGGCGAGAACGGCCTCGACTACCTGCGCGCTCATGGCATCACCGTGCAGACCGTCGAGGGCCCGCAGGACCCCCGGTTGTCCATCGTCACCGCGTGAATCCTGCGGGTGGCGCCCGGCTCTGATGGGCTTCGGAGGACGTGCCCATGTGCAGCCAGGTGAGATGTCAGACGTGCAGTAAACCCACGTGGACCGGCTGCGGCCGCCACATCGAGCAGGCGCTCGCCAACGTGCCGAAGCCGCAGCGATGCACCTGCCGCGAGGTGGCGCAGAAGAAGGACACGCAGCCCGCCCCGAAGGCGAAGGGCTTCTGGGGCCTGTTCGGCTGAAGCACCAGGTTGTTCAGCGCGTCCGCTCCGTACAGGGCCCATCGCTGAAGGGATCGGTCGTGCAGAGGTCGAAGGCGCATCCGGGGGCTCTCCCGAGCACGACGGAGAGCGTCTTGCTGTCGACCTTCTGGTGCGCCATCCACTGTGGCGGCAGACCGTAGATGGAGAAGTCGACGAGCTTGCCGCCCCGGTAGGAGTACCCGGCGAGCATGACGTCCTCTCCGATGCGAATGGCCAGCGCGTACATCTCCTGGCCGCCGCGGCGATCGGTGGTCGCGCTCTGAAAGGCGACCTCGAGTGCGCGATCGCACGCGTCGAGACCGGGCTTCGAGAGCTTCTCGGTGGCGCGCGCAGCTCGCGCCTTCCAGGCTGCAGCCAGGGGGTCACTTGCAGAACCGGACAGCACGACGGCGACCAGCAGCGAAGCGAGCATGGCCGGAGAATAGCCCTCCGGAAACGTGAGGGGCCTCCTTGTGGAAGACGCGGCGATCCTCTATCGCCCGCCGCCATGCGACTTCGCGCTCTCAGTGCCCTCGTCCTCCTGGTTGGTTGTGGTGGACCCGAGGTCGATCTCGACGCCGGAACCGGTGGTGGCTTCGGTGGCGGCTTCGCAACCGGCGGTGGCGCTGCGACTGGCGGCGGCACGGCGACTGGCGGCGGTACGGCGACTGGCGGCGGCAGTGCGACCGGCGGCGGCACTGCGACCGGCGGAGGCACTGCGACCGGCGGTGGCACGGCGACGGGCGGTGGCACGGCGACCGGCGGCGGCACTGCGACCGGTGGCGGCACTGCGACCGGTGGCGGCACCGGCGGGGGCGCGATGGGCGGCGGAACTGGCGCGGGCGTCGAGCTGAACCCGGGGTGGATCGGCGGGGCCTGCACCAGCGCGGCGAGCTGCAACGCGCCCGGCTACACCTCCACCGCGACCTGCAACATGACAGGCTTCACCAACGGCTTCTGCACGCAGAGCTGCACCCTGTCCGGCAGCACCTACGTGTGCCCCGACGCCGCGCAGATCGGCGGCAGCTCCGGCAACACCATCACCCGCTGCATCAGCGGCAACTCGCTCCCGCAGTGCGCGGCCGAGTGCGACTTCGTGCAGTCACCGGCCACGGGCTGCCGCCCCGGCTACAGCTGTGTGCTGCGCCAGCGGTACATGCAGAGCTCGCGCATCTTCAAGGTGTGCCTCCCCGACCAGGGCCAGCGCTGGCCCGGCGAGCCCGCGCCCGCCAACGACATCGGCCAGGCCTGCGCGGCCGACAGCAGCTGCGCTCACAACTCCTGCCTCGCCACCTCGGGCGGCATGTGCACCAAGACCATGTGCGACTTCACCGGCTGCCCCACAGGCTCGGTGTGCTTCGGCACCGGAACCGGCCAGACCTCGTGCCTCAAGTCGTGCACGCTCACCTCGCAGTGCCGCCAGAACGAAGGCTACGTCTGTGACCCGACCTACAACGTGTGCCTGCCGGGCACGAGCGGCGGCGGCACGTGGAACGCGTCGGTCGGCGCCAGCGATTGCCTCACCGCGTGGGGCACCGCGGGCAGCGGCCTGTCTCCCTGCGACGCGGTGAAGGACGACTACATCGTCGTGCACAAGAGCGCCCGCAACGTGGCGCTGTGCAGGCAGGGCGTGCTGGTGAGCAACTTCCAGGGCGGCCTCGGCTACGCGCCCGTCGGAGACAAGGTGCAGGAAGGCGACGGGAAGACCCCTGAAGGCGTGTTCTACGCCGCGTCGCTGCTGCCGAACTCGAGCTACTACAAGGCCTGGCTCTTCTCGTACCCCGACAAGGCCGACGCCACGCGCGGGCTCGCGGCCGGGCTCATCACCGCGTCGCAGAAGGCTGCCATCGACACCGCGCAGGACAACTGCGCCATTCCTCCGCAGACCACCAACCTCGGCAGCTACGTCGAGCTGCACGGCCGGGGCGGCACCAGCGACTGGACGCTCGGGTGCGTCGCCGTCGCGGATTCCGCGGTCGACACGATGTGGGCCACCATCGGGCTTCGCGACACCATCGTCATCCTGCCCTGAGACGCCTCCGCTAGATTTGCGCGGGCGGCTGGTTCGCCCTCTCCCCGACCTTCTCCCCCCTCGGGGAGTGGGAGTGACGGAGCGGGGTGAACGGTTGGTTAGACTGAGGCATGGCGGTTTCGCGAAAACGCAGCGGGGTGGTGGAAGCGGCCGACGGCACGCCCATCACCTTTCACACCCACGGGACCTCGGGCGGCCCCGTGGTGTTGTTGACCAACGGCATCGGCACCACCGAGAACTTCTGGCGCCACCTGGTGGACGATCTCTCGATCGATCACACCGTGGTGCACTGGGACTATCGCGGCCATGGCAATACGCCGCGCTCGGCCTCGGGGGACTATTCGCTGGCGACGCAGGCCGATGATCTCGCGCGCGTCACGCGCCGGGTGAGGGAGTCAGGCCGCCCTCCCGTGCACATCGCCTTCTCCATGGGCGTGGCGGTGTTGCTCGAGCTGTACCGGAAGGAGCCAGGACTGGTGCGCGCGATGGCGCTGCTCGCCGGCGCCCCCGACGCGCCGGGCACCGGCACGGCGCTTTTCCGCGTGCCCGGCAGCCTCGCCGCCGCGCGCGCGATGGCGGCGCTCGCGACGCCGGTGGTCCCGTTCTTCGCCCCGGTGGTGAAGGCGTTCCTCCGCTCGCGCCTGCCGTACCCCTTCGCGCGGATGATGGGGGTGCTCCAGCCCCACGCGCCGCGGCAGGACATCGACGAGTTCCTCCAGGGCGTCGCCTCGATGGATCCGCTCGCCTACTGGCGCACGCTGCGAGGCCTGTTGGCGGCGCGCGGTTCCGACGTGTTGCCCACGGTCTCGGTGCCGGTGCTCATCGTCGCCGCCGCGCAAGACCTGCTGATGCCGCTCTCCCAGGTCGAGAAGATGCGGCGCGGGCTGCCCCACGCCAGCTACGTGCTCATCGACGAGGCGGGGCACGCGGGGCTGGTGGAGAAGGGCCCGGAGATGGCGCGCGCGGTGAGGGACCTGCTGCTCCAGGTGCCCGGCTGATTCACGAGCGTTGATCCTGAGCGGGTTCCTCACCGTTCACCCCGAGCGGGTTCCTCACCGTTCACCCCGAGCGGAGTCGAGGGGCGACTTCTTGCGAGCCTGGGCGCCGATCCCTCGACTCCGCTCGGGACGAACGGGCGCTCCGCCATCCCCCGGTAACCCTGCGAGGCTGGCCCTCGACTCCGCTCGGGGTGAACGGACTATCGTGGGCTCCATGACGATCGCGTTGCTCGACGAGCTGGGCCCAGACGCGATCGTCACGTCGGAAGCGGGCCTGATCACCTGGGCCAACGTGCTGGCGCACCAACTGCTCGGCGCGGCGCCTCGGGCGCTGGTGGGCACGCCGCTCTCGCAGTGGCTGCCGGCCGGCGAGCTGGCGCGGGTCGAGACCATTCTCGGGCAGCGCACCCGGGCTTTCCCCGATCTGCCCGAGACCTTCCGGCTCCAGCTCATCGATTCCCGAGGCCAGCCGGTGATCGTCGACGCGCGCTTCAGCGGCCGCGACGCCACGCGGGTGTATTCGCTGCGCGACGCCACCGAGAGCGCCCGCGGCGAGGCGCTGATGAGCCGGCTCGCCACGCTGTCCCGCTCGGGCAAGGGCCTGCTCGGCGCCGACGCGGTGCTCGACGCCGCTGAGCCGGTCTTCGTGGAACTCGGGTGGCGCGGTGCCTTCACCCGCATCGTGCCCGACGGCTCGGTGACCCTGCGCAGCGTGGCCTGCCCGCCCGGAGACCCCGTCGGTGAGTACGCCGCGACACTGATCGGCCGGCTCATTCCGCGCGCCGCCACGCCCGTGCTCGACCAGGTGTTGCGTGAGGGCCGCGCCCTCTTCCTCGACAACGTGCCCGGCTTTCTCTCGGGCCCGGTGAGCGGAGCGCAGCAGCTCTCGAAGAGCCTCATCGAGGGGCGCGTCTACCGCAGCGCCTGGTGCCCGGTGCGCGACGCCCAGGGCGAGCTCACCCACCTGCTCTCCATGGCCGGCCGGGGCATGACCGAGCGTGACTTCCTCGCGCTGCAGCTCTTCGCCGCGCAGCTCGGCGAAGCCAACGAGCTGTCCCGCTTGCGCACCGAGCTGGTGCAGCGCGAGCGCCTCGCCGCCGTGGGGGAGATGTCGGCGGTGCTCGCGCACGAGATGCGCAACCCGCTGGGGGTGGTGTTCAACGCGGCCAACGGGCTGCGCCGCACCGTCGCGGGGGAGCCCGCGCAGACGCTGCTCAACTCGCTCATGGAAGAGGCTGAGCGGCTGCGCCGGCTCACCACCGACCTGCTCGACTTCGCCCGGCCCAGCACGCCGCCGCTGGTGCCCGTCAACCTGGGGCCCCTGCTCGAGGAGGTGGCCGTCGCCGCGCGCACCGAGCCCACCGCGCGCCGCGCCCGGGTCGAGCTGCGCGTGCCCCCGGTGCTCCCGCTGGTGATGGCCGACGAGGTGATGCTGCGCCGGGCGCTGCTCAACCTCACCGTCAACGCCTTCCAGCACGTGAGCGAAGGAGGCCTCGTCACCCTGAGCGCCGAGGCCCTCGGCGCCGAGGTGCGGCTGCGGGTGGAGAACGAAGGCCTCCCCATTCCCCCGGAGATCGGCGTGCGCCTGTTCGAGCCGTTCTTCACCACGCGTGCCGCGGGCTCGGGCCTGGGCCTGGCGGTGGTGAAGAAGGTGATGGACGAGCTGCACGGCAAGGTGGCGCACGAGCCCCGCGAGACGGGCGCGTGTTTCGTGGCCACGCTGCCGGTCGCGGAGCCCGACGGGGCTACTTCGAGACGGTGACGTCCATCGAGCGGTGCGGCCACGCGCGCTCGTAGAACCAGAAGCCACACGTGGTGTGGCCGGCCTTCGCGCCGGTGAGCAGCAGCGTGTCTTCGGTGGCGCCCAGGGAAAGCAGCGGCTCGTCGCACTGCATCAGCACGATGGGGAAGGGGAAGACGATGCGCGCGGTCTCGCCCACGCGCACGGTGAGGACGTCGGTGGATCCGCCGTCGAGCAGCCAGCCGCCGTCGCCGTCGATCCACTTCCAGCGGGCCGGGGCGGGCGGGCCGGCGTCGACGCCCCCGTCGGCCGGGCCTGCGTCCTGGGTCTGGCTGTGTCCCTCGACTCCGCTGGGGATGAGCGGTCCAGCGAGGGCGAGCAGGAGGAGCGTGGTGAACATCTGGTAGACCAACCTACCTGTGAGTGACATCGCCGTCGAAGAGCTGGCGCGCCTGCGGGCGTTCGCCACCCGCCGCCTGGCCAACCCCAACGGGCAGCAGCTCTGTCACCACCTCGACCAGACCCCGTGGGAAGCGGCCATCGCCGACGCGCCGCTGGCGCCGTGGGAGATGAGCCTGGGCTACCACACGCCCCATTGGGCCACCCTCGACGAGGAGCAGCGGCTCGCGCTCAATCACTGGACGTACGTGATGATGTACTTCCGCATCGGCGACGGGGAGCGCTTCGTGGTGCTGGTCAACGACGCGGTCGCCGGCTTCCTCGCGCAGGATGATCCGCAGATCTCCGCGCTGCTGAAGCTCGAGGTGCACGAGGAGGTCGATCACATCGCCGCCTTCGTGCGCGTGCTCGACGCCGTGCGGCGGCGCCACCAGATGGGCTTTCTGCGCATGCCGGTCAAGCCGCTGCGGCCGTTGATCGTCAGCAGGCCCGCGGTGAAGTTCCTGGTGCACACCTTCGGCGCGGACTTCATCACCACCTACTTCCTGGGCCGCGGCATCGTGAACCACATGGGCAAGGCGTTCGAGACGCGCGTGGCCGACCTGCCCGGCGCGACGCCGCTCACCCGCCTGTCGATGCTGCACACCGTCGACGAGAACCGGCACATGGCCGTCTCGCGCATGATGGCCGCCTGCACCTACCAGCTGCTCGAGCGCCGGGCGCACCGGAGCGCCCTCTACGAGGCCCTGCACGAGGCGATGCGCCGCACCACCATCACCTACACGTTCAGCGATCGCATCACCACGGGCCAGGAGCGGGCGATGTCGCACCGCGCCCTGCCGCAGATGAAGGCGCTGTCTGGGTTGCCCCGCCACGCGCTGCGCGAGCTGATCGACGCGCACTTCGACGGCGTCACCGGCCTCGAGCACGCGAAGAACGAGTTCATGCCGAAGTTCAACCAGCGGCTGCTCGATCGCGCCGGGTTGTCGCTGGAAGAGAAGCGCGCGTGGTTCTCGCTGCTGGTGTCGATGCAGAGGAACCTGCGCTTCTTCCCTGAGGGCTACCAACCGGGCACCTCGGTGGTCGAGGCGTTCGACGAACTCCCGGTGAACTGACCTGTCTCCCTCTCCCTGCGCAGCGGGGAGAGGGCCGGGGTGAGGGGCGAGGACTTCAGGTGAGCGGCAGCGCCCGCCACTCACCGGGAGGGAGATCGCCCAGTGACCACTCACCGAAGCGGGTGCGCTCGAGCGCCGTCACCTGCGCGCCCACCGCGGTGAACATGCGGCGCACCTGGTGGTACTTGCCCTCGCGCAGCGTCACCTCGGCCCGCCGGTCGCCGAGCGAACGAAGCACTGCAGGCAGCGTCTTGACCCGCTCGTTGCCTTCCACCAGCTCGAGCCCGCCGGCGAAGGCCTCGCTCATGGCGGGGGTGGGCTCGCGATCGAGCGTGGCCACGTACACCTTGTCGACGTGGTGCCTCGGCGAGGTGAGCCGCTGCACCAGCGCGCCCTGGTCGGTGAAGAGCAGGAGCCCCGAGGTGTCCTTGTCGAGGCGGCCGATGCTGGTCACCTTCGGGTCGCGCTGCTGCCAGCGCTCGGGGAGCAGATCGTAGACGCGCGGGCCTTCCTTCGCGTCGTGCGAGCAGACCAGGCCCACCGGCTTGTGCAGCATGATCAGCAGCCCGTCCGGGAACTCGAGCGGCTGCTCATCGAGCTTCACCTGGGCCGGGTCGACCCTTCGGCTCGCGTCGTCGAGCACCTGGCCGCCCACCAGCACGCGCCCTTCGTCGCACAGCGCCTGCGCTTCCTTGCGGCTGCAGTAGCCCAGAGACGAGAGGAGCTGATCGAGGCGGCGCACCGGGTGGGACTAGCAGAGTCGGGCCCGGGCCGTTCACCCCGAGCGCAGTCGAGGGGCCACTTCATGCGAGCCTGGGCGCCCATCCCTCGACTCCGCTCGGGACGAACGGGGGGGGCGGGCAGCCGTCACGAACGCGTCACAGCGCGCGGGGAGACGTTTCGTTACCATGAGGCTCCGATGTTCGAAGCCGTGCTCCCCGCGACCCCCGCCGTCTGTTTCGCTGAGTTCATCGATCTGCGCAGCGCGCGCCTGTGGCTGCCGGGGTTGAAGAAGGCCCGGGTGGTGCGCAGCGACGAGCAGGGCCGCCCCCTCGAGGTCAGCTACGAGTTCGGCGACATCCTCTCGTACGCGCTGGTCTACGCGTACGACGACGCGCAGCTGCGGGTGCGCTGGGTGCCCTCGGCCGGCCTGCAGGACGGCGTGTCGGGCTCGGCTTCTTTCGACGCGGCTCCCGGGGGCTGCGTGTTCCGCTACTCGCTCGAGAGCCTGCGGGGCCGCGCGCCGACGCACGAACACGACGTGGCGCAGGCCTTCACCGCGTGGATCACTTCTCGCCGCGCTACTTGATGATCACGAACGTCTGCTGGTTGAGCGCGAGCAGCCGCCCGTCTTCACCCCACAGCTCGCGCAGCTCGACGCAGTAGCCGTCGGCCGCGGCGGCGAGCTTCGCCCGGTGGAAGAGCGGCGCCGCCGGGTCGAGCCCCTCGAAGCGCACGAAGGGCTGGAAGGTGAACGCGATGGTGGCCATCGGGCGCACCGTTTCCTCGATGGTGAACAGCGTGGGCCACCACGCGTCCACGCAGCCCGCGAGGAACGCCGCGTCGCGCGTCGCGCCCGGGTCCTTCAAGCGAATCCACCCCTCGGTCACCGGCTCCTTTCCGCCCGAGAGCGGGTGAAGGCGATCGGCGCGGAACTCGAAGAAGGGGGCGAACTCGGGGCCGAACGGCGGCTCGACGGGCAACGGCTCCAGCGCGCGCCAGTCGGGGCGCCTGGGCACGTCGAGGTACACGCCGTCGCGATCGAGGACGCGCGCCTTGCCCAGCACGCCCACCCCGTGGGCCTGGACCTCGCCGCCCTGCTCGAGGCGCACCGTGCAGGTGGTGACCGCGTTGCCCTCGCGCAGCGTCTCGACCCCCAGGGTCACCTCGCCCGGCTGCAGGGGCCCGCAGAGCTCCGAGGTGAGGCTGCGCAGCGGCCGGCCGGGCGCCTGGGCCTCGAGCGCGCGCGCCATCACCGCGGTGACCAGCCCTCCGAAGAGGCCGCGGCCCTGCTTCCAGCCATCGGGGAGGACGATCCGGAAGCGGCCGGGGGCGGTGCGCTCGGGCGCGCAGAGGACATCGAAAGGCGACATCGCGCTCGAATAGCGGTGGGGCCCGAAAATCTCTACCTCCCGGGTGGTCAGGGGTTGGTCAGGCGCAGCACCCGAATGCCGCCGTCCGACACCTGCCACACCTCGTAGGGCGCCAGGGGCACGCCCGCATCGGTGTCGAAGTCGAGCGCGCCCGAGGCGCCTTCGACGTTGGTCGACAACCCCTGAATGAGCTGGTTCGACAGCTCGGTCCACTTGTCGAGGCGGAGCGGGGTGGGGGCGGTGGTGGTGCTGAGCCTGCCCATGCCCAGCCCGAGGTTGGTCCCGCTGAGCCCGCCCGCGCTCTCGGCGAAGGCCGCCGACAGCATCACCAGCCACATCGCGTCGTAGCTGTGCGAGGTGTACGAGAAGCTGTTGGGGTCGAGGCCGTAGCGGGTGCGGAAGCTGTCGCGGAAGGCCGCGAAGGCGCCGCCTGCGCCCTGGGCCGGCGCGGTGCCGATGGCCAGGTCGAGCTCGGTCATCGTCGCCGCCACGCCGCCGTCGTCGGTGCGCAGCACCGCGGGGTCCTTCACCGCGTCGGTGAGGTACCAGCGGTGGCCGCCCGCGCGGGTGAGCGCCGGAAAGGTCCTCGCGCGCGTGACGAGGTCGCGCACGTCGGCTGGGAAGGCGATCAGCACGGTGGCCCGCGGGCCGTCGTTGGCCAGGCCGTTGATCACGGTGGTCTGCTCGTTGGTGTCGCCCGGCTTGAACTTGCGCCGGGTGTTGGTGAACCCCAGCGCCACCAGGTTGTCGGCCATCGGCTGGCCGAAGCCGCCGCCGTAGTCGGTGTCTTCGAAGACGACGTCGACGCGCACGCCGCCGGCGTCGGGGAAGTCGGCCTTGATCAGGTTGGCCAGCGCCCTGGCCTGGAGGGTGTCGGGCGGGGAGACGCGCCACACGTTGCGCTCGTTCTGGAAGGTCGAGATGAGCGAAGGGCTGGTGGCGGTGGCCGACATGATCATCGTGCCGGCGTCGAGCCGCACGGGGTGCTTGGCGACCAGCTGGGTCTGCCCGCTGCCCGAGGTGAGAATGGCGGGCACGTGCAGGTTCTCCACCATCCACGCGGTCTGCAACCGCGTCGTCTCCTCGACGCGGCCGGTGTCGCAGACGAACAGCCCGAAGCTGCGGTTCTTGAGGCCGTTGCGGTCGTTCACTTCCGAGATGGCCAGGCGCATGGCGTTGAGGCCCTGCAGCTCGGAGTTGTCGGCCACCCCGTTGTCGGACAACGGCAGCAGCGCCGCGAGGGGAATGCGGTCGCCGGCGTCAGCCTCGAAGGCCCGGGTGCTGCCGCCTGCTTCCTGGCGCACGCAGCCGTCGGGGAGCTTGAGGCAGTAGCCCTGGCTGCACGCTGCCACGGTGCCGCAGTCGCGGTCGCTCTTGCACTCCTCGAAGTTGCCGGCGGTGGTGAAGCTGCAGCTCACCAGCGCGCCGAGTACCGCGAGGGGGCCGAGGAGCCGTCCGTTCATCCCGAGCGGAGTCGAGGGACGCATCAGAAGGTCACCCCGACGCTGGCCGCTGCGCCGCCGGGCATGGGCGCCACCACCACGCTCACCGCCTTCTCGGAATCGTCGCCCTTCGGGTAGAGGATCACGGTGGCCACCGCCGCCGCGAGGCCGATGATCAGGCTCACGTCGGCCACGGCCGCGGTGGTGCGGGTGGCGGCCTCGGTCTGCTGCTTGAGCGCCAGGGTGTCGGCCCTGCGGAACGCGTCGCGGTTGGCGTTCGAGCCGACCCCGAAGCCCAGCGCCATGCCCAGGCCCACGATGGCCGCGCCGCCGGTGCCGTAGGCGGCGAGCTTGCGCACGTTGACCGTCTTGTTCTCGGCTTCCTTGCGGCGCCTTTCCTTCTCGGCGAACTCCTGGCGCTGCTTGCGGGCCTCGGCGGCCTCGGCGTCGGCGCGGGCTTCGGCCTTGCGCGCGTCTTCTTCCAGGCGCTGCTTCTCGGCCTCGTTCACCCGCTTGTCGGCCGAGCCGCGCGCCAGCAGGGTGCGGATGCGGTCCATGGCGAGGTTGGCCTTCTTCACCAGGTCGGGCTGCGACTCGTCAGAGGGGAGCGCCACGTACTTGCGGTAGTACTCCTGGCTGAGCTCGAGCTCGCCTGCCTGGTCGTACGCGCGGGCGATGTTGTACAGGTACAGGCCGTTGGGGTCGGCGTCGTAGGCCTGCCGCAGGGTCTCGGCGGCCTCCTTGTACTTGTTGTCCTTGTAGAGGCGGTCGGCGTCCTTCGCGAGGGCCGAGGCCTTCGGATTGGCCGGGTACGCCGCAGAGGCGAGCGACAGCACGGCGAGGATGGCGAGACTTCTCATGGGGAGCCGTGATGCTAGCTCACCCATGGATGGTCGCCAGTCTGGTCAGGAAAGACGCGACAACAACTGCTGGCGGATGAGCTCGAGGGTCCTGGGCATGCGCTCGCCGAACTGGTCGTAGAACGCCTTCTGGCTCTCAAGCTCGATCTTCCACTCGTTGTCGTCGATGTTGGTGGCCTCGTCGACGGTCTCGGGGGGGATGTCGAGGCCCGAGAGGTCGATGTGGCCCTGCTTGGGCACCCACCCGAAGAGCGTCTCCTGCGCGCCGACCTTGCCGTGGGCGCGATCGAGGATCCACTTGAGCACCCGCATGTTGTCGCCGTAGCCCGGCCAGAGGAACTTGCCCGCCGCGTTCTTGCGGAACCAGTTCACCATGAAGATCTTCGGCGGGTAGGGCACGCGCCGCTGCATGTTGAGCCAGTGCTGGAAGTAGTCGGCGACGTTGTAGCCGGTGAAGGGCAGCATCGCCATCGGGTCGCGGCGCACCACGCCGGTCGCGCCGGTGGCGGCGGCGGTGGTCTCCGACGCCATGGTGCTGCCCAGGTACACGCCGTGCGCCCAGTTGAAGCTCTGCATCACCAGGGGAATGGTGGTCGAGCGGCGCCCGCCGAAGATGATGGCGCTGATCGGCACGCCCCGCGGATCGTTCACGTGGCTGGAGAGGATGGGGTTGTTCGAGGCCGGCGCGGTGAAGCGCGAGTTCGGGTGCGCGGCCTTCTCGGTGCTGCCCTTCTTCCAGGGCTGGCCCTTCCAGTCGGTGAGCTCGTCGGGCACTTCGCCGTCGAGCCCTTCCCACCAGACGTCCCCGTCCTTCGTCACCGCCACGTTGGTGAAGATGGTGTTCTTCGAGATGGTCTTCATCGCGTTGGGGTTGCTCTTCATGTTGGTCCCCGGCGCGACCCCGAAGTAGCCGTTCTCGGGGTTGACCGCCCACAGGCGACCGTCTTCGCCGACGCGCAACCAGGCGATGTCGTCGCCCACGGTGAAGACGCGCCACCCGGCGAAGCGGCGCGGGGGGATCATCATGGCGAAGTTGGTCTTGCCGCAGGCCGAGGGGAACGCGGCGGCGACGTAGGTCTTGGTGCCGTCGGGATCCTCGACCCCGAGGATGAGCATGTGCTCGGCCAGCCAGCCCTCGGACTTGCCCAGGTAGCTGCCGATGCGCAGCGAGAGGCACTTCTTGCCCAGCAGCGCGTTGCCGCCGTAGCCCGAGCCGAACGACCAGATCGCGTTGTCCTGGGGGAAGTGGCAGATGTAGCGGCGGTCGGGGTTCACGTCGCCGGTGCAGTGCAGGCCGCGGTTGAAGTCGTCCTTGTCGGCGAGCATGTCGAGCGCGGCCTTGCCCATGCGCGTCATGATCTGCATGTTGAGGACGACGTAGACGCTGTCGGTGATCTCGATGCCGATCTTCGAGTGCTCGCTGCCCAGCGGGCCCATCACGTAGGGCACCACGTACATGGTGCGGCCCTTCATCGAGCCTTCGAACAGCCCCTTGAGCTTCGTGTACGCCTCGGCGGGCGCCATCCAGTTGTTGGTGGGGCCGGCCGAGTCTTTCTCGGGCGTGCAGATGAAGGTGCAGTGCTCGACGCGCGCGACGTCGTTGGGGTTGCTGCGGTGCAGGTAGCAGCCGGGGTGCTTCTGCGCGTTGAGGGGGATCAAGATCCCCTTGCTGACGGCGAGCTCGGTGAGGCGCTTGCGCTCGTCTTCGGTGCCGTCACAGAAGACGATCGAGTCGGGCTGGCACATGGCCGCCATTTCGTCGACCCAACCGAGGAGATGCTTGTTGGTGGTGAGCGTCGTGCTGGTAGGCATGACGACTTGCTCGCATGGGGCCCGGAGCCTTTCAAGACCCCTCTTCCTTCTGGAAGGTGTGAGTTGGACTTGTCGTTCCGGTTGTCGCAGCGTTGGGGCGTATGTCCCTCGAGGCGCTCTGCCTGGAGTGTGGGTTGTGTTGTGACGGGACGCTGTTCCGCCACGTGGAGATCAGTGTGTCCGAGCGGCAGGAGCTGGTGAGCCTGGGCATCGGAGTGGGGGAGAAGAGCAAGCGCGGGGTGATGTGGCTGCCCTGCGGCAAGCTGAACGGGAAGTGCTGCACCATCTACGAGGCGCGGCCAGGTGGGTGCCGGCGCTTCGTCTGCGCGCTGGGCAAGCGGCTCGAGGGCAAGCAGGTCACGCTCGACGAGGCGCTGGCGCAGGTGAAGGACATGCAGGAGCGCATCGCAGCGCTGCGAGGGGTGGTGCCGCCGCCAGACGGTGAGCCGGTGCTGCGGTACGCGCGCACGTGCATCGACTCGACGACCACGAAGGTGACGGAAGAGCAGCTCGAGGCGTTCCGCCACGTCGAGGAGCTCCGCTACACCGTGTTCATGCCTCCTCCGCAGTGAAGGAGGAGGAAAAGGGGGACAGGCTGCTTTATCGACCCCGAGACTGTTCGCCCCGAGACGATAAAGCAGCCTGTCCCCCTTTTCCTTCAGCGGAGCTCGGGATCGTACGGCTGGCCCAGCGCCGCGGGCGCCACGTTCTTCGCGCCCTGGATGGAGAGGACCAGCAGGGTGAGCGCGTAGGGCAGCGCCAGCAGCACGCCCTTGGGCACCACCTCGAGCAGGCCGGGGGCCGACGACGACAGCCCGATGCGCAGCGCGTTGCCGAAGGCGAAGAAGGCGGCGGCCCCGGCGGCGCCCAGCGGCGTCCAGCGGCCGAACACCATCGCGGCCACGGCCATGAAGCCCAGGCCCGAGGGCATGTGATGCTCGAAGCGATCGAGCGTGGCGGTCGACAACGCCGCCCCGCCGAGGCCGGCGAGCGCGCCCGAGAGCAGCACCGCGCCGAAGCGCAGCGGCGCGACGCGTACGCCCATCGCCGCCACGGCCTGCGGCTTCTCACCGACCGCGCGCAGGCGCAGGCCCCAGGCGGTGCGGTTGACGGCGAGGTGCACGATGAACGGCAGCACCAGCGCCAGCCAGGTGAGCGGCGAGTGGCCGAACCAGAGGGGCAGTTGGGTGATGGCGGGCGTGGACGAGGGTGAGTTGAAGACGGCCTCGAGGAGGAAGGTGCCCAGCGCGAGCATCACCAGGTTGAGGGCCATGCCCGAGACCACCTGGTCGCTGCGCCAGCGGATGCAGAGGGTCGCGTGGATCGCGGCGACGCTCGCGCCGGCGAGCATGCCCACCAGCACGCCGAGCGGGGTGGGCATCACCAGCGCCGCCGCAGCCGCGCAGAACGCCCCGGCGCGCATCATTCCCTCGATGCCCACGTTCACCACGCCGGCGCGCTCCGAGAGCGTGGCGCCCAGCGCGGCGAAGATGAGCGGGGGCGCGGCGTCGAGCACCGAGTTCAGCAGAGCGAGGATCATGTGGATGGCCCCTCGACTCCGCTCGGGGTGAACGGGTTGGGGGGCCGCAGCGCGAGGATCATGTGGATGGCCCCCGTGGACCCGGTTCGGCTGCGGGCCCCTGTTCGCCCCGCGCAGACTCGAGGGGGCGCTTCCGCGACATGCGGTCGAGCAGCTTGTCCCAGAGCAGGCGCGCGGCGACGAGCAGCAGCGCGAGGCCCTGGATCAGCTCGGGGAAGCTCTTGTGCACGCCGAAGAGCTGCATGCGGGTGCCGCCGGCGCGCAGGCCCCCGAACAGGGTGGACACGGCCAGCACGCCCAGCGGGTGGCCCTGGCCGATCAGCGCCATGGCGATGCCGTCGAAGCCCCACGGCGCGCCGAGGGACGCGGGGTATTTGAGCTCGGTGCCGAGAATGAGCACGGCCCCGCCGAGGCCGGCGAAGGCGCCCGCGAGCAGCATCGCCTCGAGGAAGCCGCGGTCGACGTTGATGCCTGCCGCGCGCGCGGCGTCCTGGCTCAGGCCAATCGCCTTCCACTCGAAGCCGCGGGTGAAGCGGGTGAGGAACACCCAGGTGAGGACGGCGGCGACCAGCGCGAGCACGATGCCGAGGTTGAGGCGCGAGGTCTCGCCGAGCAGGCGGGGCAGCTCGGCGGTGGCCTGGATCTGATCGGTGCCCGAGATGGAGTTGTCGCCGGTGGTCGCCGCGCGCAGGGGGCCGACGACGAGCCAGTTGTCGACGAGGCTCACCGCGATCCAGTTCAGCATGATGGTGCTGATCACCTCGTGTACGCCGCGCTTGAGCTTGAGCAGCGCGGGCCCGAGCGCGTAGAGCGCGCCGGCGAGGGCGGCGGCGAAGAGGCAGAGCGGCACGTGGATGAAGGCGGGCGCTTCGACCTTCGCGCCCACCACCGCGGCGGTGAGCGCGCCGACCACGAGCTGGCCCTGGGCGCCGATGTTGAAGAGCCCCACCCGGAAGGCGACGGTCACCGAGAGGCCGGTGAAGGTGAGGATGGCGGCCTTGGTGGCGGCCTCACCCAGTGGACGGAGCACCGTGGCCGAGGCGCCGGTCTCGAAGAACTTCGGCCAGTCGCCGATTCCGCCCCAGAGCATGGCGATGAACGCGTCGACGGCGGTGCCGAAGTCGCGCGTCAGCCCCGCCGCCACGAAGCAGATCGCGATGGCCGTGACGACCGAGAGGATGCTCGGGAGCGCCTTCCTCATCTTCTCCCTCTCCCTGCGAAGCGGGGAGAGGGCCGGGGTGAGGGGCCACTACGCATCGACCACCCCCAGCATCCGCCTGCCAATCACGCGCTCATCAAACCCATCCCGAGCAAACTCACCCGTCACCTTGCCACCACACAAGACGACGATCCGATCGCTCAGCTCCAGCACCTCGTCGAGATCGAGCGACACCAACACCACCGCACACCCGCGCGCCCGCTGTGCGCGCAGCTTCTCCCGCACCGCGGCGACGGCCGCGATGTCGAGGCCACGCGTCGGCTGCACCACCACCAGCAGCTTCGGCGCGGCGTCGAGCTCACGGCCCACCACGAGCTTCTGCTGGTTGCCACCTGAGAGCCCGCCCGCGCGCACCCGTGGATCTCTCGGCCGCACGTCGTTCGCCTCGAGCAGGGCGGTGGTGGACGCGCGGCGTCCCGCGAAGTCGATGCGCGCCCCCTTCGCGTACGGCGCGCGCCGCTGCCGGCCGAGCGAGACGTTCTCCTCGACGGAGAGCTCGCCGATGATCGCGCGGCGCAGGCGATCTTCCGGAATGTGCGCGACGCCCTGCTCTCGCGCGGTGCCGGGATCCCACTGGGTGAGTTGATTGCCAGCGTACGCGAAGGTGCCGGCGGTCCACGGGCGCAGGCCGGTGAGCACCTCGGCGAGTTCGCGTTGGCCGTTGCCGTCGACTCCGGCGATGCCGAGGATCTCTCCGGTGCGGATGCTCAGGGATACGGCGTGGAGTCCGGTGGCCGTGAGGGCGTCGAGTCGCGCCAGCTCTTGCGGCGTTGTCGGCCCCTCACCCTGACCCTCTCCCCGCTCGCGGGGAGAGGGAACACCATCTCCGACCATCATGGCGGCGAGCTGCTCCGGGCTCGTCTCTGCCGGCGTGGTCTCGCCCACCTTCTTCCCCCGCCGCATCACCGCGATGCGCGTCGAGAAGGTCAGCACCTCGCGCAGCTTGTGGCTGATCAACACCACCGCCAACCCCTCTTCACTCAGCCGCCGCGTCACCGCGAACAGCTCGTCGGCTTCCTGCGGTGTCAGCACCGCCGTCGGCTCGTCGAGGATCAACGTCTTAACGCCGCGGTGGAGCGCCTTGACGATCTCCACCTTCTGCTGGCTCCCCACCGACAGGTCGCGCACCGTCGCCGACACGTCGAGCTGAAAGCCGAACTTCGTGCACGTCGCCGCGACCTCACGCTCCGCGCGCGCATGATCCAGCCGGCCCCAGATGGTGGGCTCGTGCCCCAGCACCACGTTCTCGGTCACCGTCAGCGTCGGCACGAGCGTGAAGTGCTGGTGCACCATGCCCACGCCGCGCGCCAGCGCCTCGGCCGGCGTCTTCACCTTCACCGCCTGCCCGTCGAAGCAGACCTCGCCCACGTCGGGTTGGTAGAGCCCGTACAGCACGTTCATGAGCGACGACTTGCCCGCGCCGTTCTCGCCGATGAGCGCGAGCCGCTCGCCGGGCCGCACCTCGAGCGACACGTCTTCCAGCGCAGGCACGCCGCTGAAGCGCTTGGTGATGTGTCGGAGCTCGATCACCTGTCGCGCGACCCTAGCCGAGCGCTCAGGAGCCGCACCTGTAACCTCCAGTGCACACCACCGCTGGCGCAGAGCCGCACCAATGGCAGGCGAACTTCTTCCCAAGGCCTTGAGATTACTCGGGCTCCCTGCTGGCCCGCGCCGTGCTCTCTCAGTCCGTGGGAGGCGTCCACATGCGGAACGTCATCATCGGAGCTGCAGTCCTGGCGCTGTGTGGCACCACCGGTGAGACCCCCGCTTCGACCTTCCAGGCCACCGTGGCCGAGGTGAGCGTGCAGACCTGCAGGCGCATCGAGGGTGCAGACCTGGGCGCGCTCCCGCTCGAGGTCGAGGTCGGTGGGAAGACGGTGCGCTTCGCCGAATGGACCACCGCCGACGAGCTGGCGACCGACGTGGTGGGGTTCGCCACGCAGCTGCCGGCCGACGTCACCTTCACCGTGCAGGCCGGTGAGCGCAGCTTTCAGAGCAGCTCGCCGCGTTGGCTTCACCCGCTGGGCGTGTCAGGCCCGCGCGTGCACGCGATCGACTCGGTGACGTTCTGCACGCAGGCGCGCAACGCGACGCTCGCTCAGCGCTGACCGGCACGTCCGGCGCTCGAGAGGGGTCTTGCCCCAGCCACACCCCTGTGCTGTGAGGCAGTGGCCGACAGTGCCGTCGGCCCGGTGACGACCTCCATGCGAGCCAGACTGTCCGAGTTGGTTCGCCGCATCGACAGTCAGGCCATCCCCGCGGCGCCCTGGCTGATGTTGTGCGCGTTGATCGCCTCGTCTGTGGCCAGCGCGCTCACGCTCGGTCTCTCCGACGTCGACCTCGTCGCCTTCATCGGACACAACGAGCTGCCCGAGTACCTCCGCGTCGCGCTGCTGCGAAGCGTGTTCTGGCCGTGCGTCGTCGCCATCACCTTGCTGCTCGCCCACCTCGCACTTCCCAGAGCAGCTCTCCCGCTCGCGAAGCTGCAATTCGTGGTCAAGCTGGCCAGCCCGCTCGCGCTCTCCATGCCGGCGTTGATCCTCTCGGTCTACGCCTGGTGGGCTGACCACGCGCTCGAGTTCCTCCTGCTGCTCGGCCTGACCACCGTCGCGGCCGAGTTCCTTTTCAGGCAGAGCTTCAGCGTCGCCCCCTCGCTGCTTCGGCCGTTCGAAGTCACGCTCGCCGAGCTCAGAGCAAGCCGGCTGCTCCGGGCGCTGCCCCTGATCCTGGTGGGGGCGGCCGCGGTCTCGTACGCGCTGTTCGTGGGCTACTTCACCATTCAGCAGCACCACCGCATTCAGACGGGCGGCTTCGATCTCGGGCACTACGAGATCTTGATGTACAACGCCCTCCACGGGCGCCTGTTCCGGTCACCGATTCTCTGGGGCTCGTCCGGGGGCAACAACCTGGCGAACCACGCTGAGCTGGCGATGCTGCTCTTCGTCCCCTTCTACGCCATTCGGCCCAGCGGTGAGGCCATGCTCGTCATCCAGGCCGTGATGATGGGCGGGTCGGTGATCCCGCTCTTTCTGCTCTGCCGAAGCGCCCTCAGCGCGCTCACCTCTCTGGCGATCTGCTTTGCCTATCTCATCGCCGCCTCTCTCTCGGCGCCGCTGTTCTATGACTTTCACTGGCTCCCCATCGCCATCCCCTTCCTGTTCTTGTTGATGTTCGCCCTGAACACCGGGCGTCACCGTCTGGCGGCGGTCGCGTTCGTGCTGGCGCTCCTGGTTCGCGAAGACGTGGCGCTGCCGATGGCAGTGGGCGCGACGTACTTCATCACCTCGCGCCGCAACGTGAAGCTCGGGGTGTTGCTGTTCCTGGCGGGCCTCTCGTGGTTCGTCCTGGTGAAGTTCGGGGTGATGCGGCTCGCAGGCACGTTCGACTTCGGGTGGATCTACGAAGATCTGATCGTCCCGAAAGAGAAGGGGGTCGGGAGCGTCGCCAAGACTGCCCTGACCAATCCCCTCTTCGTGGCTGCGACCCTGTTCACCCGCGCCAAGCTCGTCTTCATGCTTCACCTGCTGGTGCCGCTGGCGTTCCTGCCCTGGAGAAACTGGCGCTGGGCACTGTTCACATGCGGGGGGGCCGCGCTCACGCTCCTGACCACGAACACGAACGATGCCTTCATCTCCATTCGTTTCCACTACCAGATGCACTGGATGCCCTATCTCTACGCGGCGACGGTGGTGGCGCTCCATTCGCTCGGACAGAGCGGTGGTGCGGAAGGCCTGGTGAAGCGGCGCGCGGCCCTGGCTTCCCTGCTGTTCGCGAGCGTCCTCCACTCGTTGACGTTTGGCCCCATCTTCCAGCGGACGAACTTCGTCGGGGGCTTTCTGCGCATACCCTTCGAGCTCACCGACGCTGACCGCGCGCGGGCCGAAGACCTGCGAGCCGCCAGCGCGCTCATTCCAGAGTCGGCCAGCGTGGCCGCGACCGACCTCGAGGTGGCACAACTCACGACGCGGCTGACCGCCATGAGCACCAAGATCGACCACGGCAGCGCCGACTTCATCCTCCTCGACAAGACGCACCTCGACTCGCACGCCGTCAAGCAGCTCAGCACCCTGTTCACCACGGAGCCCTATGGGCTGCTCTTTCAGAAGGGGCAGATCGTCCTCTTCAAGCGTGGCCATCACAACCCGGCCACCGCGGCGGCCGCCCGTGCGCTTGGCCTCGAATACGCTCAGGTGGCCCAGCCGCCAGCGACGCCCTCTCCATGACCGAAACTGCAACCACCGTCGAATGGACCCTGCGCGATCCGGCTTCGCTCGCGAGGGGGCGCGCGCTGCTGCGTTACGCCGACGCCGTCCTCTTCACCGTCGATGAGCCGCCAGACGGAGGTCGCCTGGCGGCTACGACGCTCCTTCTGGGAGCCGCGGTCGAGGAGCTCACCGCCGCGACCGACCCGGGGTTCCAGACCCCCTGCGCCGACCACGCCTTCTGGGCAGCCGTGCGCGCCGAACTCTCATTGGACCTGTCGCACTGGGGCGCGTTGTTCTCGAGGGCAGAACGCTCCGCGCTCACCCGGGCTGCCGTGCTGGAGCTGCGCCGCACGGCCTGGGCCGGCGTCCGGCGGCTGGAGGTCCCTGAGGTCGCAGCACAGCGGGCTTCGGCGATCCGCTGGTTCAAGGTGTTGAGCGTGGTGACCGTGGTGATCGCGGTGGTCGCCCTGGCGGTCAGTCTCTCGCGAGAGGGCCCGGTCGAGCCCGGCCTGCTGGCTGGGAAGCCCTTCCGGGTCAGCAGCAAGCTGGGCCGTGACTCGGGCAACCCCAGGCTGCTGTTCCACACCGAGTCTCAGCTCGCCCCCTGGGTCGAGTACGACTTGCAGCAGCCCACCGTGGTGCAGGAAGTGTCGGTCGAGAATCGATCGGACTGCTGCGACGAGCGCGTGCTGCCTCTGGTAGTCGAAGCGAGCGACGATCAAGCGACCTGGCGGGAACTCGCCAGGAGAACCGAGCCCTTTTCACGCGCTGTCATCTCGTTTGCCCCCGTGCGGACCCGCTACTTGAGGCTCCGCGTCGATCGAACGAGCTTCTTGCACCTGGAGGCTGTCGGCGCCCGCTGAGGTGCGGCCTACTGCACGTCGGCCGGGTTGGTCGGCACCTTGAGCTCGCCGGCGATAATCTTCGCGCGCAAGGCCTCGAGCTTCGCGATCAGCGCCGCCTTGTCGGTGAGCTCGACGCGCACCGGGGCGTAGCCGACGCCGCCTTCCTTGAGGCCCATGGTCTGGTCGCCGCCGGCGAACTTGCCGTCTTTCAGATCGCTGGTGGCCTGCCACACCGCGAGGTCGACCCGCTTGAGCATCGAGGTGAGCACCGCCTCGGGCGCGAGGTGGCTTTGATCTGAATCGGTGCCGATGGCGTAGACCTGCTTGCCCGCGGCGCGCGCTTCCTTGATCGCCTGGATGGCGCCGTTCCCGTCGCTGCCCGCGGCCTGGAAGATCACCTCGCAGCCCTTGGCGATCAGATCCTGCGCGGCCTGCTTGCCCGCGGCGACGTTGTCGAAGCTGCCGGTGTACTGCACCAGCACGGTGGCCTTCGGGTTGGTGGCCTTCACGCCGGCCCGGTAACCCGCCTCGAACTTCTTGATGAGGGGAATCTCCATGCCGCCCACGAAGCCGACCTTCTCCTTCGCCACCAGGCCGGCCAGCGCGCCCACCAGGAAGCTGCCCTCTTCTTCGCGGAAGACGATGGTGCGCACGTTGGGCAGCGACTGCGGCGCGCCCTTCGCGTCGAGGATGGGCGAGTCGATCAGCAGGAACTTCGCCTGCGGGTTCTGCTTCGCCACCGTCTCGACCGCGTTCTCGAGCATGAAGCCCGTGCCCACGGTGAGGTCCGCTCCCTGGTCGACGAGGAGCTGCAGGTTGGGCTGGTAGTCCTCCTGTGCCTTGCTCTGCACCACGATGGGCTTGATGCCCAGCGGCACGATGCGCGCCTCGAGCTCGGGAATGAGCGAGGCCTTGCGCTCGTCGGGCGAGAGCGCGACGTACTTGCCGTCGACGGACTTCTGGTTGGCGGCCCACAGCTCGAGCCCGCGCAGGGCGGAATCGTTGAAGGACTGATCGCCGCGGCCGCCGACGTCGGTCACGAGGCCGACGGTGAGGCCCTTCGGGGGCTTGGGCGCGTCGGGGGACGCAGTCGTTTCCTTCTTGCAGGCGGACAGCGCGAGCGCGGCGAGCAGCAGCAGTCGGAGCTTCATGGGGGCGCACCATGCCTCAGCGGTGGCCACCGGTCAGCCTTCGTCGTCCTCAGGGTCGTCGCCGAGCAGCTCGTCGACCGAGAACTCCAGCGCGTCGAAGGGCTCGGGCTTGAGGCGCTGCCCCCGGTGCGCGCTCTGCACCAGGGCGTAGGCCAGGTCGGTGCGGCGGTAGATCTCGAGGCTCCCTTCGAGCGGATCGACGAGCCAGTAGTGAGGCACGCCGGCGGCGAAGTAGGTCTGGAGCTTCTCGACGCGATCGGTCTTCGCGTTGGTCGGGGAGAGGATCTCGCACACCCAGTCGGGCCGGATCGCGATCGCCCTGCCGCTCGGCGGTTCCTTCACGCGCTCCCGCCTGAAGCCGCAGATGTCAGGCCGGAAGATCTCACTGCCGAACAGGAGGTCGATTTCGACGCAGAACCACCAGCCGCCCGGCCAGCGTCCCCCGGGCTTGCGGTCGAACTTGGTACCCACCCGGCGATCGATGCTCCCTTGCGCGCGAGAGTGCTCCCCGCTCGGCGCAGCCTTCTCGACGACGGTGCCGCGAATCAGCTCGACCCGTTCGTCCTGAGCGAGGAACTCCTCGACCGTCATCACCTTTCGTTCGAGCGCGGGACCCATGCGCGTGCAGCGTATCACTCCCAAGAAGTGGCCGAAGTGGGTTGCCGCGCGTAGCTTGGGGCGACATGCGTCCCTACGAACTCATCAAGGCCAAGCGCGACGGCAAGGTCCTCGATCCCGCCCACATCCGCACGTTCCTCGACGCGTACACGAAGGGCGAGGTCACCGACTACCAGATGAGCGCCATGTGCATGGCCGTGTTCTTCCGCGGGCTCAACGCGGTCGAGCTGGGCGCGTGGACGCGCGCGATGCTCGAGAGCGGCGAGGTGCTCGACCTGTCCGAGACGAAGGGCATCAAGGTCGACAAGCACTCCACCGGTGGCGTGGGAGACAAGGTCTCGCTCTCGCTCGCGCCCCTGGCCGCCGCGTGTGGCGTGCCGGTGCCGATGATCTCCGGGCGCGGGCTCGGGCACACCGGCGGCACGCTGGACAAGCTCGAGTCGATCCCCGGGTTCCGGGTGGATCTCTCGGTGGCCGACTACCGGCGCCTGGTGCGCGACGTCGGCTGCTGTCTCATCGGCCAGACCGCCACGCTCGCCCCCGCGGACAAGAAGCTCTACGCGCTGCGCGACGTGACGGCGACGGTCGACTGCATTCCGCTGATCGCCTCGTCGATCATGTCGAAGAAGCTGGCCGAGGGCATCGACGCGCTCGTGCTCGACGTGAAGGTCGGCAGCGGCGCGTTCATGAAGACGATCGAAGACGCGCGCACCCTGGCGAAGACGATGATCGGCATCGGCGGCGAGATGGGGAAGAAGGTCGTGGCGCTGCTCACCGACATGGACCAGCCGCTGGGCCGCGCGGTGGGCAACTCGCTCGAGGTGATCGAAGCGGTCGAGATGCTGCGGGGCAAGGCGCCCGCCGACTACACCGAGGTCACGCTCGCGCTCACGTCCGAGATGCTGGTGCTCGGCGGCAAGGCGAAGGACGACGCGGGCGCGCGCGTGCTGCTGCACGAGGCGATGAAGTCGGGCGCGGCCGAGCGGAAGCTCAAGGAGATCGTCGCGGCGCAGGGTGGGAACCCGAACGCGATCTTCGATCTCTCGCTGTTGCCTCGCGCGCGTGAGCTGGTGCCGGTGAAGGCTCCGAAGGACGGCGTGGTGACCGCGATCGCCTCGGAGGCCATCGGGCTCGCGGCGATGATGCTGGGGGCGGGCCGGGCGAAGTCGAGCGACATCATCGATCCCGCGGTCGGCTTCATGCTCGAGAAGAAGGTGGGCGACACGGTGAAGGCGGGCGACGCGCTCGTCACCATGCACGTCAATGATGATGCGCGGGTGAAGGAGGTCACCGAGCGGGTGATCGCCGCGTACTCGATCGGCGCGACCGCCCCCCCGCCGCGGCCGCTGGTGCTCGAGCGGATCGGCTGAGCGACGGGCCTCACATGGTCAGGTCTTGCTCCGGGCCCGTTCGCGGCTGAACAAGTGGGCGGCGCCTCCGGTCCGGGTGATTCGCCTTGATTGGGCGTTGTGGTTTCGGATTTGCGCCGTACCCGTCGCGGAGAAGCCCTCAGCCTCGGGCAAGGATGCCAGGCTGAATCAGGTGGAGGCCGGGTCGCTCTCGCAGCGACGTCAACCAGGCTGCCCACGCGAGGCAACGGTGTTGACGCCCGCGAAAGGCGCGCCGGGCCCCACCTCGTCACGATCGGATCTTTGCGCGAAGTCGTGGGCATGCGCGTGACGAGCACCTCACCGGCACCAGCCCACACACGCACCCTGGGCCTCTCCGGGACTCTCCCGTCACTGTTGGAGGATTGATGGGGTCCCCACAGCATCAACACGCCGAGGGTCAGCGCTTGAGCTCCTCGACGGTGCACCCACCGCCCGGCAGGAGCGCGATCTTCAGGTCAAACCGACCCGGCCTGATGATCGCCTCGTCGAGCACATCGGGTCTGCTGGTGGTCGCCAGGAAGAGCACCTTCGGCGGGATCGCGCCGAGCCCGTCGAGCTGACCCGCGAGCTCCAGCATCGTGGTGGCACGCTCGTCGACCACGCCGCCGTTCGGATCCGCAACCATCCGCCGCGTGGCGAACGCATCGAAGTCGTCGATCGCGACCACGCACGGCGCTGACTCAGCCGCACGCTTGAACAGCGTCCGCATCCGCGCGGAGCCGACGCCGACGAAGACCTCGATGAAGGACGAGCCTCCACACGCCAGCAACGGCAGCCCGCTGTCCGCCGCGACCGCCCTGAGGAGCGTCGTCTTTCCCGTCCCTGGAGGCCCGACCAGGAGGATCCTCCGCGGACCCGGCGTGCCGATCTTCGCGGCCTCGGCTGCTGCCTTGAGCCGGGCGCGCGCCTCGGACAGTCCGTCGAGCCTCACCGGTCCGGTGATGCGCTGCGCCTCCACCTTGAACTCCAGCAGGTCCGTCGTGCCCTTGCCCTTCAACCGCCTCATGAACCAGGTGAAGAAGACGAAGAGCACGACGATGGGGAACCATTGGGTCACGATCGTCAGCCACAGGCTCCCCTGCTTCTCCTCGAAGAAGACGTCCACGCCCTGCTTCTCCAACTCGGAGAAGTCAGCGACGGCCCGCGAGTCGGTGGTGAAGCGCTCGCCCTCGATGGTCGTGCCGTGGCCGATGCCGCGGCCGTTCTCGAGCGCGACCGTCAGGGCCTGCACTCGCTTCTGCTCGACCAGCTTCTGCACGGTCTGCCAGGTGACTGTCTTGCTCGGCTCCTGGGGCCCGCTGAAGATTTGGTAGAACGCGACGAAGAGGACGATGAGGACGACCCAGAGCCCAATCGTCTTGTAGCTGTTCCTCGTCATTCGCCGTCCTTACCCGGGCGCGCAGTCAGGTTCAGCGCTTTCCCGCAGGCGCCAAGTCGCGTAGGGGCTCTGCATGGAGACCCCCGCTGCCCCCGCCGTCACCTTCGAGTCCTTCGGGCTCCGTGCCGAAGTGCTCACCGCCCTCAAAGGGCTCGGCTACGAGGAGCCCACGCCGATTCAGCGCGAGACGATCCCCGCGTTGATCTCCGGGCGTGACGTGCTCGGCCAGGCGGCGACGGGTACCGGAAAGACCGCAGCCTTCGCGCTGCCCATGCTCGAGCTGGTGACGCCGAAGGACCGCCGGCCCTTCGAGGCGCAGGCGCTGGTGCTCGTGCCCACCCGCGAGCTCGCCATGCAGGTCGCCGAGGCGGTGCAGAAGTACGGCGCCGGCATGGGCGTCACCGCGCTCGCCGTCTACGGCGGCCAGGAGATCTTCAACCAGGTGCGGCCGCTCAAGCGCGGCGTCGACGTGGTGGTGGCGACCCCCGGGCGCGCGCTCGATCACATCGCCCGCAAGACCCTGCTGCTCTCGAAGGTGAAGTTCGTGGTGCTCGACGAGGCCGACGAGATGCTCGACATGGGCTTCGAGGACGATCTCAAGGCCATCTTGAACGAGCTGCCCGCCCAGCGGCAGACCGCGCTCTTCTCGGCCACGCTGCCCTCGCGCATCTCGAAGATCGCCGAGAAGCACCTGAAGGACCCCGTGCGCGTGAGCATCGTCGCCCGCGCGCAAGACGCGGGCACGCTGCCCACCATCCGCCAGGCGGCGTACGTGGTGCAGCGCAAGCACAAGGAAGCGGCGCTGATGCGCGTGCTCGAGTGGGAGAGCCCGCAGAGCGCGCTCATCTTCTGCCGCACCCGCAACGAGGTGGAAGAGCTCTCCCACGTGCTGATGCGCTCGGGCTACGCGCCCGCCGCCCTGCACGGCGGCCTCACCCAGGAGCAGCGTGACGGGGTGCTCAAGCGCTTCAAGGAAGGCGCGGTGCGCGTGCTGGTGGCCACCGACGTCGCCGCCCGCGGCCTGCACGTCGAGGCGCTCAGCCACGTGATCAACTTCGATCTCCCCACCTCGCCCGAGGTCTACGTGCACCGCATCGGCCGCACCGGCCGCGCGGGCAAGGAAGGGGTGGCGCTCTCGTTCCTCGACCCGCGCGAGATGCGCCTGCTCGGCAACGTGGAGCGGCAGATCAAGCGGAAGATGACGATGCTGCAGGTGCCGACGCGCGCGCAGCTGGACGCGAAGCGCTCGGAGACCGTGGCCGCCCGGGTGAAGGCCGCCATGGAAGCGCCGAACGCCGACTTCATGATCCTCGCGAACCGGGCCGCTGAAGGCTCGACGATGGAGGTCGTCGCGGCCGCCGCGATGGCGCTGCTCCAGCAGCAGCTCTTCCCGCCCCACGAGAGCGACTCGGTCGACTTCAAGAGCAGCGCGGACCGCGGCCCTGCGCGGGCTGATCGCGGCGCCCGGCCCGAGCGGGGCGATCGCCCCGAGCGTGGTGAGCGGCCCGAGCGGGGTCCCCGGCCCGATCGCGGCGAGCGCCCGAGTGGCCCTCGCGCGGGCATGACCGCGCTCACCTTGAGCCTGGGCTCGCACGCCGGCGTGCGCCCGCAGGACCTGGTGGGCGCGATCGCCAACGAGGCGAACCTGCCCTCGAAGCAGATCTCCGGCATCCGCGTCGACGAGTACACCTCGCGCGTGGAGGTGCCGACCGAGGCGGTCGAGCGCGTCATCCAGGCCATGCACGCGACCAAGGTGCGCGGCCGCAAGGTGCGCGTCGAGCTGGAGAGCGAGGCGGGCGCGAAGGCCGCGGCACGCACGGATGCCGCCCGGGCCCGGAAGGAAGAGGCCGTTCCTCCGCGTGGCTCGGCGCCGCGAGCCGGTGCGCCGAGAATTTCCGCGCCCCGCGCGAAGCGGGCAGAAGCTGCCGAAGAAGAGGTGAGCGCTCCCCGGGGCTCGGCTCCGCGTGCGAGGCCGGAGCAGCACGTGGCCGAGGTCTCAGGGCCGCGGGGCTCGGCGCCTCGCGCAGAGAAGGCGCACGGCGACAAGCCCCGCTTCGGCGACCAGGCCCGCTTCAACGGCAAGCCGCGCCCCATGGACGCCACCGGGGACGAGGCCCCCGCCACCCGTGAACCGTCCGGGGCAGACGAGTCGCCGGCCCCCGAGAAGCCGCGCTTCGGTCGGGACAAGCCGCGCTTCGGCGACAAGCCGCGCTTCACCGGCGGCGCTGCGGGCGACGAGAAGTCGGCAGGCGCAGACAAGCCCCGCTTCGGCGCAGACAAGCCGCGCTTCGGAAGCAAGCCAGGCTTCGGTGACAAGCCCCGCTTCACGCGCGAGGCGCCCCAGGCCGGTGCCGAGCGCTCCTCCGGGGGAGACAAGCCACGCTTCGGTGGAGACAAGCCGCGCTTCGGCAGCGACAAGCCGCCGTTCGGCGACGTTCCCCGCGAGCGGCCGCCGTTCGGTGACAAGTCGAAGTTCGGCGATCGCCCGAAGTTCGGGAAGCCCTTCAGCGACAAGCCGTCCCGCTTCGGCGGCGGTTCGCGCCCCGCGCGCGCAGGCCGCATGGAGCCCAAGAAGCGCTGAGCCGTCGGACCCGGCAGCCGGCCACCGTTCACCCCGAGAGGGTCGATCGAAATGACGGTCGAGCTCATCACCGTTCACCCCGAGCGGGGGCGAGCCCTCTCTCGGTCGACGCGAGCGGCGTCGAGGGGCCGCGCGTCAGGGCCGGGGGGCTCTTCCGTCCCAGCGGCATGACGCCTCCTGCTGTGCCACCTCTCGACGACTTCGCGGCGATGGCCGTGCTCGCCGATCTGCTCTCGGGGCGCGGAGATCCGCGCGGTGAGCTGGTGCAGCTGCAGCTCGAGCGCGAGCAGCGCCCGTTCGATGTCCGCCTGGCGAAGGCCGAAGCGGCGCACCTGGCCCGGCACGATCGCGCGCTGCTGGGGCCGCTGCGCACGGCCACCTCGCTGTGTGAGCTCACCTGGCGGCGCGGCTACATCGTCGAGGCCAGGCTCAAGAGCTACGCCCAGGACCACGCCGATCGGTTCACCGGGCAGCGGGTCGTGATCGAGCCGAAGCGCACGCGGCTGGCCCGGCTGGTGCGTGAGCTGCTGGCGCTCGAGTCGGCCCGCCCGCTGGCCATGCTCACCGTGCAGCTCCCGTACTCGAGCTTCGCGAGGCCACACCTGCTCGCCTGCGTCGACGAGGTGCTGGTGGCCTCGCCTTCGAGCCTGCGGGTGCTGGGCGTGCACGTGCTCGAGCAGCGCTACGGCGATGACTGGTACTCGGCTGATTGGCACGTGGCCGCCACCCTCGAGCAGCGGGTGGGGGACCTGCACGTGTCGGCCGACGCGGCGTTCGCGCCCCAGGTCTTCTCGCGGCTGGCCTGACGCCGAGCCGCCTCAGTTGGCGACGGTGACCTTCCGCACGCCCTTCTTTTCCAGCCACTTCGCGGTGCGCTCGCGGAGGTCGCCCTGCAGCACGAGGGCCTCGTCTTCGAGCGCGCCGCCGCAGCCCATCGCCGACTTGAGCTCCTTGAGCCACCCCTCGCGCTCGGCCGGCTTGAGCTCGAGGTGCTCGATGAGGGTGACTTCCTTGCCACGGCGGCCGGCGCGCTCGAGGCGCACCACCGCGCGGGCGGGGCCCTTCGGCTTCTCTTCCTTCACTTCCTTCTTCGGCGCCTGGGGCAGGGCGTCACGCAGCCCGCCGAGCTGGCCGAAGGGGTTGTTGAAGGGCTTCTTCTCGTCGCTCAACGGACTACTCCACGGGGGCCGGAGGCAGCTTGAGCAGGATCGGCGAATCGGGGTTTCCGCCCGAGAGCGCCATCGCCATCAGGAAGATCGGCGACGGCGGCGCGGCCTTGCCGTTGAGCAGCACCAGCGGGGTGCCCTCGATGGCGTACCTGCGGGCGTAGGCGAGGTCTTCCGAGATGCGCGACGCGGTCTCGGGCGACTTCATGCACGTGTTGAGCGCGGCCTCGTCGACGCCGTGACGCTTCGCGATGGACAGCATCAGGCCCAGGTCGAGCTTCTCCTGGTTCTGGAACAGCTCCGCGCGGATGGAGAAGAACTTCGGGTGCGGCTCGGTGCAGATCTGCAGGCGCGCGGCGTAGCAGCGCACCCCGTCGTTGGCGGTGCCCTTGATGTCGGGGTTGCACTCGCCGTCGAGGGGGTAGTACCGCGGCTCGAACGAGACGCTGCCGGCCGGGGCGAGGGCCTCGATCTCGTGGAAGAGCGTCTCGAACTGCGCGCAGTGCCCGCAGAGGATGTCGCTGAACTCGACCACCTTCATGGGCGCGGTGGGGCTGCCCTTGAGCGCGTGCACGGGGAACATCGACACGTCCTGCGCGGGTGCCTTCTTCCACTGCGCGCGCGCCCAGGCCGCGGTGAGCTTCTCGCGCTCGGGCATGCCGTCGACGATCGCGCCGAAGTCCTTCGGGTTGTGCGAGTCGAGCACCGGGACGGCCGGGGTCGTCGACATCGGCGTCTTCGAGCCGGGGTAGAGCAGCCCGAGGTACACGGGCACGGTGAGCACCAGGCCCCAGCCGGCGCCGGGCATGAGGTCCTTCCCCGCGGGAATGGCGGGCCCGCCGATGAAGCGCAGCGCGGCGATGGCGAAGCCCACCACCAGCGCGTACGTGCCCAGGCAGGTGAGGCACACGGCCTTCGCCTGCACCGACGCGGTGACGAAGGTGACGCACGAGAGCAGGCCCAGCAGCGCCCACACCTTCACCGCGCCCGAGAACGTCTCCCCGTCACCCGTGGCGCGGACGCGCTGAATGAAGAGGAAGCTCAGGACGAAGCCGACGATGCCCCAGAGCACGCCCAGCCCCGCGACCGGCAGGCCCACGTACTGGTGGATGTTGTGGGCGAAGGGCGAGTCCCACACGGTGGCGCAGTTGATGGTGGCGTTGATGGCGCACGAGGGGGTGCGGCCGGCCCGCACCTCCAGCAGCTCGAGCCACTGGTAGATGGCGAGCGCAGCGAGGCCACCGGAGGTCGCCAGGAGGGTGGCCATGACGGCGCCGGACGGGCGGGGCGGTGTGGATGGCTTGGACACGGCTGGGGCTTATATAGCGGTGTCTCCCGGGGTGCTCATGTCTGTCGTGGAAGCAGTGGAGTCGGAATATCGCGCGGCGATCGACGGTTGCGCCGTCTTCGACGGGTCTGATCGGGAACAGCTGCGCGTCACCGGCTCCGAGGCGGTCAGCTTCACCCAGGGCATGGTCACCAACGACGTCGAGGCCCTCGCGGTGGGTGGCAGCTGCTACGCGGCGCTGCTCACGGTGAAGGGCTCGATGGTGGGGGACGCGCGCATCTTGCGGAGGGCAGAAGATCTGATCATCGACACCGGGCCTGGCCGGGGCGCGACGGTGAAGGAGTTCCTCAACAAGTACCTCATCAGCGAAGACGCCGAGCTGCACGACGCGCCGGAGTTCGCGGTGGTGGGGCTGGTCGGGCCTTCAGCGCGCGAGGTGGCCGCGCGGATCCCGGCCGGGGCGCGCGAGGGGGAGCTCACCTCGATGTTCGGCGGCGTCGACGTGCTGGTGAAGCGCGCGCGCCTGGCCGAGGTGTGGGCGGCGCTGGGCGACCTGCCCCGGCTCTCGGCCGGCACGCTCGAGGTGCTGCGGGTGGAGAAGCTGGTGCCGCTCTTCGGCGTCGACATGACCGAGGTGACCATTCCCCTCGAGGCCAACCTCGACCACGCCATCAACTACAAGAAGGGTTGTTACATCGGCCAGGAGGTCATCGCGCGCGCCACCTACCGCGGGCAGATGAACAAGAAGCTGGTGCAGCTGCTGGTGGGTGAGGCGGCGCCCGAGCGGAAGACCGAGCTCAAGCAGGGCGAGCGGAAGGTCGGGTGGATCACCTCGGTGGTGAAGAGCGCGAAGCACGGTCAGCACCTGGCGCTGGGCTACGTGCACCGCGACTTCCTGGCGGCGGGCACGAAGTTCGAGATGGCCGGGGCGAGCGCGACGGTCGTCTAGCCGCCGAAACCTCTCCCTGCGAAGCGGGGAGAGGTCGGCCGCAGGCCGGGTGAGGGGCGCTTCGGGCGATCGGCCCCTCACCCCAGCCCTCTCCCCGCGGCGCAGGGAGAGGGAGTCAGGTGAGCGCCGCCAGCCAGGCGCCGAACTCAGGAGTCGCTGCGATCGCGCGAATGCGCACCGCCAGCTGTTCCCGAGCCACCTCGCGGGTCACCTCGAGCAAGCCAATCTCCGAGAGCACCACGCTGAGCACCCGCTGCTCGTCACGCTCGAGCAGGTGCCCGACGAGCTCGGCCAGCTGCGCCTCCGACGAAGGCGCTGCCAGCCACCGCTCGAGGCCCGCCCGCAAGATCTCCGCGCCGCCGGCCACGTCGAGGTTTCCGATCTCCCGCGCGAGCTGAGGCCCGGTGAGCTCGAGCGCGCCGTCGAAGATCGCCGTCCTCAGCTCAGCCGCTTCCGCCGCCTGACGGGGGTCCGACACCGCATCGGCGATCTGCCCGAACACGCCCGCGAGCGCGGAGTCGACGAACTCGACCGCGCGCTTCTCGAGCTGCCGTTCGACCTCGTCGCTCACCGCACCGACGAGCGAGCCCAGCCCACCCGTGCGCGACTTCACCTTCTCGCCCGCCATCCTCGCCAGCGAGCCCAGCCCGCGCGCCATGCCTGCCACCGGCGCGCTCGCCCTGCGCCCGAACTCGAGCACGGTGTCGAGCAGCAGCTGCCGCACCAGGTCCCGCGTCGGCTCACGGTCGATGATGGTGAGCACCAGCTTGCGATCGGGGCTGAACGGCCGGCCGATCACCTCGCGCAGGGCCAGCCGCACCTCGTTGGCCATCACGTCCTTGAGGGGCCGGCGCTCGGTCTGCAGGCGGTTGGCCACCGACTCGACCACCTGGTTCAAGGTGCTCACCGCGGTGGGAGACTCGAGCCACGCGGCGAGCGCCTTGCGGGTGGTGGAGACGACCACCGAGCGGGGCACGAGCGAACCCACCGGCTGGGCGAGCATCGACTCGACACAGAGGGCCGCGAGGGAATCGGCGGCGTCTGACTGCAGCTTCGAGATGAGCGTCTGGGCGTCCACGGTGCTGCAAGTAGCACCGTCTTCCACTAAGTGCCTCCCCATGAACTCTGAGCAGCGCTTCGTGTGGTGCGACCTCGAAATGACCGGCCTCGACACGGCGACCAACGTGATCATCGAGATGGGCATCGTCATCACCGGCCCCGACCTGAAGCCGATCGCCGAGTGGGAGACCGCGGTGTGGCAGCCCACCGACGCCCTCGAGCGCATGGAGCCCTTCGTGAAGGACATGCACACGAAGAACGGGCTGCTCGAGCGGGTGAAGAAGTCAGACGTCTCGCTGCGCATCGCCGAGAAGGAGGCCACCAAGCTGCTCTTGCAGCACTGCGACTACGGCGAGGGCATCCTCTGCGGGAACTCGATCCACACCGACCGCGCGTTCATCAGCCGCTACATGCCGGGCTTCGATCGCGCGCTGCACTACCGGATGGTCGATGTCTCGAGCCTGAAGATCATCACCAAGGCCTGGTACCCGAACGCGGCCGGCCGCTCGAAGGTCGACGCCACGCACACGGTGCTGTCCGACCTGCGCGCGTCCATCGGCGAGCTGGCGTACTACCAGCAGACCTTCTTCAAGAAGGTCAGCGAGGTCTGACGGACACCCGTGCGCCGAACGCTCCTCATCGGTGACGTGCACGGCTGCAACGACGAGCTGGGCGACCTGCTCAAGGCCGCCGGCTGGACGATGGACGACCGCCTCGTGCTGGTGGGCGACCTGGTGGCCAAGGGTCCCGACTCGGCGGGCGTGGTGGCGCGGGCGCGCGAGCTGGGGGCGCTCGCCGTGCTGGGCAATCACGACGCGCACTTCCTCGACGTGCACGCGGGGCTCTCGAAGAAGGCCCACCACGTGAAGCAGGCCGAGGCGCTGAGCGCGGAGGACTGGACGTACCTCGATCAACTGCCGCTCTGGCTCGACCTGCCGGGCTTGAACTGCCTGGTGGTGCACGCGGGCCTCATTCCCACCGTCGAGCTGGCCCGGCAGCCGAAGCACGTGCTGCTCAACATCCGCTCGCTCGACGCGGCGGGCCACGCGTCGATGCGCGTCGACGGCGGAGTCCCCTGGGCCACGCGCTGGCCGGGGCCGCGGCACGTGGTGTTCGGTCACGACGCGCTGCGCGGGCTGCAGCAGCACGGCCACGCCACCGGGCTCGACACCGGCTGCGTCTACGGGCGGGAGCTCACCGGGCTGTGGCTGCCGGAATACCGGCTGGTGTCGGTGAAGGCCCGGCGCGTTTGGCAGGCCGTGGATTCCGGGTAAGACGGGGTCATGAGCACCGAACTCGTGCCGTTCTTCGAAGGTCCCCTGCAGCAGATGCGTGAGCTCGAGCGGCAGCTCCAGGCGCAGGAGATCGACGTCGAGCTGGCGAAGCCCCCCGCGAAGGCGTGCTGCGCCGGTGGGTGTGGCTGTGGCTCGAAGCTGCAGCTGCTGGTGCACAAGGAAGACGTGCCCCGCGTCGCCGAGCTGATGAAGGCCGAGTGGCTCGCGGCGCTCGAGCGCGAGGGCACCCTGACGCAGGGCCTGGTGGCGCTGCAGACGCCGGTGGAGGAGGGCGCCGAGCCTCCCTGCCCTGCGTGTGGCTTCGAGGGGCCGCTGCAGGCCGGCGCGTGCGGTGACTGCGGGCTGCAGCTCGAGTGAGCCGGCGCATCACCGTTCGCCCCGAGCCCTGCCTCATGAGCCGCGCACCCTCGGCGTGAACGCGTCGAGCACCAGCCGGGTGATCGCCGGGAAGTGCCGGCCGAGCGCGTTCATGAACGGGTAGATGATGCGCGCCTCCCGGTTCTCCACCGCGTCTGCGACGAGCCGCGCCAGCACCGAGGCCTCGCCCGCGGGCGCCAGCATGCGCGCCACCCACGACTCTTCGTACGCAGCCCGCCCGGCCGATTCCATCGGCGTCTTCACCGGGCCTGGATAGACGGTGACCACGTGCACGCCGTGCGGCTTGAGCTCGGCGCGCAGCCCTTCGGAGGCCGCGGCGAGACCACCTTTGGCCGCGTTGTAGAAGCTCATGCCCGGCGTCGGGGCGATCGCCGCCATCGACGCGATGTCCACCAGCGTGCCCTGCTTGCGCGAGACCATTCCTCTCGCCACGAACTGGGAGAGCCGGAGCGGCGCGAGCAGATCGACCTGGAGCAGCCGCGCCGCGTCTTCGAAGGGCGTCTCGATGAACGGCCTGACAATCTGCACGCCCGCATTGTTGATGAGCACATCAATGGGGCCGCCGGTCTTCTCGGCGTCGTCCACCCAGGCCGTCACCTGCGCGGGATCGCTCAGGTCGGCGGTGACGATGTGCGCCTTGCCGTCACCGTCGGCTGCCAGCTTCTCGAGGAGCTCTCGCCGGCGCGCCACCAGCGTCACGTGCGCGTTGCGGGAGAAGTACTCGCGGGCGATCGCCTCGCCGATGCCACTCGATGCGCCGGTCACGACGACGTGCATGGGTTGGTTGCCCTCTCCTTGCCTGGCTGGTCGCTACGCCCTGGCGCATCTTCCGCTTCGCTTCAGCTGCGGGGGAGGGAGCCAGAAGTCAGAACAGCTTCACCCGCAGCGCCTTCGCCCGGGCCTGCACGTCGGAGTCGAGGCTGGTCATCTCCTGGGTCTTGAGCCGCTGCAGGAGCGAGCGGGGCGCCTTCTCGCGCACCAGCCGGCCGTCTTCCGCCAGCAGCTCCAGCCGGGACAGCGCCTTGTCGACGATGCGGTCCTTCGGGTGATCGAGCAGCGAGTCGAGGAAGAACGGGTCGTCGACCAGGTCGTACTTCTCGATGAACTCGACCACGAGCTGCGCCCACGCCTTGCGGTCGGGCGCCTCGGTGATGCGCTGGAGCGCGGCCTTGTGTTCCTTCTTCTTCCCCTCGGGGTCGAAGGTCGCGGCGAGGCCCTCGGGCAACGCGCCGCCGGTGAAGAGCGAGTCAGCGGCCTTCTTGTACTTCTCGTAGCTCGCGCTGCGCTCGATGCGCTGCTGCGTCGGATCGTCCTGGCGCGAGTGGTACTTCGACTTGCCGCGCTGGGCATCGAGCTCGCGGAACGACTTCTTCCGCTTTCCGGTAAAACCACTGCTGTCGTCGTCTTCTTTTGGGGCCATCAGTTGCTCCAGAAGGGTGCTCAGGCCGCGCAGTACGTGGGGCCGTGAGTGCCTCTACAGTCGTCCACCTTTGGGCACGCCGTCAAGCAGTCAGGTCGACTTCCACATCGCCATCACCGCCCGCGCGACCACGTCGAGCACCTGTTCGGCCTGCTTTTCGGGCAGGGGGTGGGCCTCGTCGGAGGTGGCCTCGAACAGGCTCTCCTCGATCCACTCGCTCAGCGCCCTCGGCAGGGCCTCGAGGCTGGCCTTCTTCGGCAGCGCCTCTTCATGAATCGTGTCCACCTCGCGGCCGCCCAGCTCGAGCATGGCGAACACCTCGCCCACCAGGTGCCGCGCCAGCGCGAACCCCGCATCGTCGAGGCCCGACGCGTCGAGCCAGGAGACCAGCGGGTCCTGCCGGTTCTCGAAGGCGTGCTCGAAGCGCTGCCGCTCTTTGGGGAAGTCGTCGAAGTACCGCCACGCGGCCTCGATGAAGTCGTCCGTCGGCTCTTCCTTCCCGAAGGGCTCGGGCTTCTGCGCCTTCTCCCGCTTCACCTTCGCCGTCTTCGCGGTGAGGTCGACGGTGCCGCCGCCGGCGATGAGCTCGTAGAGGCCCAGCAGGTTGCTGAAGAGCTGCGCGGCTTCGTCGGGCGAGTTGAAGCGGGGCTCGTCTTCCCACAGCGCCTGGATCACCACCGGCGCAGGCACGTTCTGCGTCACGGCCTTCTTGAACGCCTCGGCCACGTCGTCGACGTCGGCCAGCGAGCCGGACTGCGTGAGGAGCTTCTGGAGGACCTCCTGGCCCTCGAAGGAGCGAAAGGCCGACTCGCGCCTCGAGAGGTCATCGATGGGTTCTTCGGTTCGGCTCATGCGCGGCTCCACTTCTTCCACACCTTGTTGAGAATCAGCAGCAGCAGAAACAGACCCAGCACCAGCAGGCCCCGTCGCCCCAGCCCCGGGGTGAGCTGCGAGCGCGCGAAGTATTCCCACATCAGCAGCAGCGTCGCGCCCATGCCCCAGCCGACGAACGGGTTCACCTCGCGTTGGATCGCCCGCCGCCACCCGAAGGACCCGGTGAGCGCCTTGAGGCCCGAGAGCTTCGGCAGCCACGCCGGCACGCGCGCGGCCCACTCGTCGTACTGCGTGCTGAAGGTGCGGCGCAGCAGCGCCTCTTCCGCGCGGATGATGAGCAGGTGGCTGACCAGGAAGTACCCGAAGCCCAGCGTCCACGCCCACGGCTCGTGCGCGATCGAGAGCAGGCCCACGGTGATGAAGAGGTTGCCCAGGTAGAGCGGGTGCCGCACCACCGCGTACGGCCCGTCGGTGTTGAGCGCGTGCGACTGCAGCTGCCGCGAGGTCGAGCTGGTGCCGGGGGGAATGAAGCCCACCGTGACGAAGCGAATGGACGCGCCCACCAGGCACAGCCCCAGGCCCACGAAGTTGAGCGCCAGGTCGACCTGCGCCCCACCGGGCCCGGGGTGCACGTGGGCCCGCCAAGACTGCCACAGGACCACGAAGATGACCGGCAGCGGCGCGAAGCTGCGAATGCGGAAGAAGACGGCGCCCGCCATGTCCAGCCATCCACCCTCGAGGCGCGAGTTCGCCGATCGCTGCACGCCGGGCCCTGTACCACGCGCCCAACCCCTGAGAAGTGTTCCAACGCAGGCGCGCTACTCACGGTGAATGGGGGCCCTGTCAGCTGACACTTACCGGGCAATGGAGCTCTCGCTTTACAGTTGGCCGAACGCGGGATTACAGCGCGCGCCAGTGACTACCTCCGCTGAGCGCGCTGATGCCGTCGAGCGGGCCCGTGGCGGCGACGTCACCGCCTTCCGCGAGCTCTACGCGGCCCATCACCGCCAGGTCACCCGGCAGCTCGCCTTCCTGGTGCCGCGGTCCGACCTCGAGGACGTGCTCCAGGACGTCTTCATCGAGGTCTTCAAGAGCATCAGCCGCTTCGAGGGCAAGAGCGCCTTCACCACCTGGCTGTACCGGCTCACCGTGCACGTGGCGATGAAGGCGCGGCGCAAGCAGACCCGCAGCCGCCTCGACATCGTGGAAGACGTGCCCGACCAGGCCGATGAACGGCCCACCCCCGACGCGGTGTCGCTCTCGGCCGAACGCCAGGCGCGCGTCGAGGTGCTGCTGGAGAAGCTTTCCCCCAAGAAGCGCACTGTGCTGGTGATGCACGACCTGCAGGGCATCGAGGCGCAGAAGATCGCCGAGGTGCTCGAGACCAACATCCTCACCGTGCGCACGCGGCTGTTCTACGCGCGCCGTGAGCTCGAGGCGCTCGCCAAGGACGACCCGGCGCTCGCTGACTTCTTTCCCGGGGAGACCGGAGCGGAGCCGGTTCGCCGGAACGGCGGACCAGACAGCGAGGAGCGCAGCGGAGCGCTGGCCAAGGCGAAGCGACCCGGGGAGCCAGAGTCATGAAGCACCTCGACCCCGACGTCATCGAGACCGCCGCGCGTCAGACGCCGGTGGGCGAAGTCGCGGCGCACCTCGCCGGGTGCAAGGACTGCCGGGGCCACGTTCGCCGCGCCCAGGGCCGCCAGAAGCTGCTGGCGGGCATGACGCCGTACACGCTCTCAGACATGGCGTTCCGTCGAGTCGAGGCGCGCCTGCAGGAAGCGGTCGATGCGGGGGAAGCGGCTCCGGCTCGCTGGAAGTGGGCGTGGTGGGCGGGTGGGGCGCTCGCGGCCGCCGCGCTGGCGCTGCTGGTGATGACGAACGAAGCGGCGCTGCCGGGCGTGGTGAAGCTGCCGCAGCCGCAGGTCGCCACCGCGGTGGCACCCTTTCATCCGCTGACGGTGCTGCGCGCCGCCCCCGGTGCGCAGACCCGCCGGGGCGAGGGCGAGTGGCGCGCGCTGGCGGTCGGTGAGGTGGCGCTGTCGGGTGACGCGCTGTCGGCTGAGTCCGTGTCGCTCGCACCCCAGGCCGAGGTGGCGTGGGCGCTGTCGGCCCAGGGGTCCCTCTCGCTCGGCGGCGCGGCGTCGCTCACGCTGGGCGCGGGCGAGGTGGTCGCGCGCGTGGGCAGCCCCATCGAGGTGCTCGCGTCCTCCCGCCGCATGCTCTCGTCAGACGCGCTGTTCTCGGTCTCCCGCACGGGCGCCGAGGTGGTGCTGGTGGTGGCGGAAGGCCACGTCGAGATCGTCGACTCGGTCACCGGTGAGCGCCGCGTGGTGAAGGCGCCGCAGGCCGTTCGCTGGAGTGACGGCTCGCCTCTCCAAGACGGCCGCGAGGAGCCGATGCGCCCCGTGGTGGCGCCCGTCATTCCGGGCCAGCCGTGGACGCGCTTCGACACCAGCTCGCTGCTGGCAGGCACGGTGGTCTCGCTCGACGGCGTGCAGCTCGGCGCAGCCCCCTTCGTCGAGGTGGTGACCGCGGGCCGCCGCCGCCTCGGGCTCGCCCCTCCCGGCGGCGTGCTGCAGGAATCGTGGGCAGACCTCATCGGAGGTCAGCCGTTCGACGTGAAGCTCGAGACGCCTGCGCGCGAGACCGAAGGCCCCGACCCCGACGCCGAGTCGCTCGCGCGCGTGCTGGCGGCCATCAAGGCCCAGCGCCCCAAGCTCGCGTCCTGTTACGACAAGTGGCTCAAGGCGAACCCCAACGCGCAGGGCGAGGTGCTGCTCGAACTCACCGTCGGTGCCCAGGGCCGGGTGAAGAAGGTCCGCGTCGAGGGCAGCACCATCAGCGCCGCGTCGTCCGAGTGCCTGGTGACCACCGCGAAGTCGCTCGTGCTCCCGCCGCTGGGCGCCGACGCGACGCTGCAGGTGCCGCTCGTGCTCCGCCAGCCCGGCCGCTGATCAGGCCGCGGGCAACCCATCGGGTGCAGCACCCACGCCGAGCCCCACCCATGACGCTTCGACTCTGCCACGAGTGCGCCGCCTCCATGCGTGGACTAGAAGCCCGTCCTCGTGAGCAAGGCACCGAAACGACCCGCGGGCATCCCGGCGAAGGCGTGGTGGGACGCCACCGACAACGAGTGGGTCTTCGGGCCCCTGGTCGACGGCAAGAAGCACGGCGACTTCACCTACTGGCGCGCCGACGGCACGAAGTGCAACGAGTGCCACCTGGTGATGGACGTGCCCCACGGCCCGTTCAAGCGCTTTCACGAGACCGGCGAGCTCAGCCAGGAAGGCACCTTCGAGAAGGGCCAGGTTCACGGCACGCGCCGCTGGCTGTCCACCGACGGCGAGACCACCGAGAACACCCGGCCCAAGGGCGTGCACGGCTCGGTGTGGAAGAGCGAGATGGACTACGTGCACGGCCGCGTGGTGGGCATTCGCCACTTCAATCGTGAAGGCGAGCGGGTGCTGCCCTCGAATGGCGAGCCGTACCCGCTCAAGCCGGCGAGCGTCGACGAGGGCGCCGAGTACGTCGAGCCGAAGGACGAGTGGCACCTGGGCGACGCCGACGGCGAGACGCAGAAGAAGGTGGGGCGCTGGCGCCTCTGGACGCGCGAAGGCCAGCTGAAGGAAGACGTGGTGTACGTGGCCGATGCCCGGCACGGCCCGGCGACGCTCTTCGTGCAGGGCGGCAACCCCTTCATCGACAGCCGCATCGCGCAGGAGAAGGGCGAGTTCCGCGAAGGCCGCCGCAGCGGCGCGTGGACGCTGTGCGACGCGAAGGGCGCGGTGCTGGGCACGTGTGACTACGGAGACACCCGCTCGCTCGAGGGTGCGCCGCTGGCGGCGTACTCGAATGACTGCACCGTCGACTACGCGGCGCTGGCGAAGCGGTTGGAGAGCGAAGGCAAGGTGGTCGAGGCGCTGATCACCTGGGCGCGCGTGGCCGGCCTCGAGCGGGACACCGCAGGCTTCACCACCCTGCTCGCCCGCGTCGCCCGCCCGGTGAAGGAAGAGGTGGCGCTCACCCTGGCGATGGAGGTCGAGCGGCCCACCAACTGGCTCGGCTACGAGCTGGTCGAAGGGGCGCACCCGGCGATCCTGCTGAACAAGGTCGCCATCGCCCTCGACCAGGTCTTCCAGAGCCGCGCCGCGCTCGACTTCAGCAACGCGGCGATCCTGCTCGCGCCCGATCGCACCGAGCTCCTCTTCACCCGCGCCCTCATCTTGATGAGCCTGGGGCTGCAGGCCCAGGCCGAGCGCGACGCCAACGAGCTCGCCGCCGAGGCGCCGGATCGCGCCGAGTACCTCCTCGTGTACCTGAAGGGCCTCTTCCCCTCGTACACCTTCGGCCCCGCCACCGAGCCGGCCGAGACCTCGTTCGAAGACGTGCCCGAGAAGCCCGAGCGCTCGCTCGAAGAGCTGCAGGCGCTGTCGCAGAAGTACGCCACCCGGCTGCAGCGGGTGCGCGAGGCGCTGCTGGCGAAGCTCACGCCGGCGAACCCGGCGCTGCCGCCCGATCTCTCGGGGCTGCTCCCCGACGGGCCGGTCGAGCTCGAGGCCGGTGAGCACGAGTGGGTCGACGACGATGGCGAGACCCAGACCGTCGACTTCGACGAGGTGCCCGAGGTGGAGGGCGCCGACCTGCCTTCGCTGCTCCGCCTGGCGCGCGCTGACTGGGGGGCGTTGAGCTGGCTGTGCTGGGCCGCGGGGCAAAGCGAGGTGGCGATGCCCCGGAAGCTCTCGCCTCCGCCTGACTTCGGCAAGGCCGCGGGCATGGCGCAGCAGCGGCTCTGGCGCTCGAGAGATCAGCGCGCCTTCAACGGCCGCAACGCCCAGCAGCACGGCGTCGCGTCGTTCGAGTGGGAAGGCACCGACATGGCGGAGATCGCTCCGCCCGTCGCCGGCATCGCCGAGCAGCAGTACGCCGAGATGCAGGCGCTCTTCTATTGGCTGGTCGACGCGAAGTTGAAGACGCCCTGGCAGGACAACCTGCGGGGGAGCTGAGGAGCACCATGAGCCAGACCATCACCCCTCGAAGCGCGAGCTCGCCGATCGCAATCGCCCCACATCTCCAGCGCGCGCTCGACGCGATGTCGAAGGACATGGCCGTCGAGCCGCAGGCCCTGGTGAACCAGGCCGTGTTCGCGTGGCTGCGCATCAACGGCTACGTGCTCCCGGGTGCCCAGGTCGTCGCCGCCCCGGTCATCCCGAGCGGAGTCGAGGGAGGCCTCGCCCCGCAGGCCGTCGTCGCGCCGCCCGCGGTCGTCGCGCCGCCCGCCGCGGTGCACTCCACGCCGACTCCCGTTCCCGTTCCCATCGCGCCGCCTCCCGCTCCGGTCGCCGCTGCGCCGGTGATGCCCGGCGCAGAGCTCGGCCCCGTGCTCGTGCGCATGGCGGAGATCGACGCCGACCTCGAGAAGCTCACGAAGCCGTGGCCCGCCTGGGCGCCGGTGCAGCACGAGGAAGAAGAAGAGGAGCAGGAGGAGGAGGAGGAGGAGGCTGAAGCTCCCGCGGACGAGGAAGAAGCAGCGCCGCCCGGGGAAGAGCAGGAAGAAGAGGAGCCCGCTGCCGCCGCCGCGCCGCCAGAGGAGCCCCTGGAAGACGCCGGCCTCGACGCCAACACCGGCGAGACCGACATCGAAGAGCCACCGGCCGACAGCACCATCGTGCTGCGCTCGGTGCCGATCGCGCTCTACCTGGAGCGGGAAGGGGAGGAGCCGATCAAGGTCACCTCCGAGCGCTTCATCATCGGCCGCGGCCCCCACTGCGACCTGGTGATCGACTCCCCGCGCGTGTCACGAGAGCACGTGGCGCTCACCCGCTCGGGCATCCTCTTCTTCATCGAAGATCTGAACTCGTCGAACGGCACCTGGTTCGGCGAGGAGCGGGTGACGAAGCGCGAGCTGGAGAGCGGAGACGTGATCAACCTCGGCAACGAGCCGGTGACCTTCTTCCTCCGCGGAGAGTGACTCACCAGCCAGCCGTTCACCCCGAGCGGGGTCGAGGGGCGGCCGACTGCTCAGGCGGCCTGCGCCGTGGCGGTGACTGGCGCCGGGTGCGGCTTCTGATCGTCGCGCAGCGAGTTGGCGAACACCGCGTGCACCTGGTCGGCGTGCGCGCTGGCGGTCTCTTCCTTCCAGCCCGTGGTGTCGATGGGCGGGAGGATCTCGATGTCGAGCGTCATGGGCTTGAAGGCGAAGGTGCCCTTCTCCCAGTTCTTGTGCGCGCCGTGGACGATCACCGGCACCACCGGGAAGCCGGTGGCGATGGCCATGTGCACGAAGCCCTTCTTGAACGCGAGCAGGTGCCCGTCCTTGCTGCGCGTGCCCTCGGGCATGATCCAGATGCCCAGCCGGTTCTTCTTCACGAAGTTCGCCGTGTCCTTGAGCTTCTCCACCGCGCGGTCCTTGTTGCCGCGATCGATGAGCAGGTGGCCCGAGAGCAGGGCGAGCTGGCCGAAGAACGGCACGCGCACCACTTCCTTCTTGAGCACGCCGCAGCCGCCGTAGGGGCACAGCCAGATGCCGATGAAGAGGTCGAGCGTCGAGGTGTGGTTGGCCACGTAGATGGCCGGCATCGACCCGTCGAGGCGCTCGCGGTGCGACACGTTCGGCGTCACGCCCGCCACCCAGGTGATGGTCCGGCCGATCACCTTTCCGTAGAAGTTGCAGGTCTTCACCCGCAGCACCCGCGAGGGGATCAGCAGCAGCAACACCACGATGATGACGGTGCTGAACACCGCCAGGAGGGTGAAGCCGAACAAGAAGCGGACGAGCGAACCGAGGGTCCCGAACATGACGAGGCCACCCTGTACCGGGGACTGTCACGGCTTGGTCACCGCCGGGCAGCTACGGCTTTTCGGTGTCCGGGTAGTGCTGCTCGAGACACTCGGCGCACAGCGCGTGGCTGAACTTCGCGTCGGACCGCTGCTCGATGTACGTCTCGACCTTCTCCCAGATCTGCTCCTGGTTGCGGATGCGCTTGCAGTGCATGCAGATGGGAATCATCCCCTGCAGTTCGCGCACGTGCTCCGCCGCCGCCTGGAGCTCCTTCACCTGGCGTCCGAGGGTCTGCTCGAGGTGAACGATGCGCTCCCCGGTGCGCAGCCGCGCGTGGAGCTCATCGGGGTCGACCGGCTTCGAGATGAAGTCGTCGGCGCCCGCCTGGAGCCCCTGCACCACGTCGCTCTTCGCGTTCCGCGCGGTGACCAGCAGCATGTACGTGTAGCTGTTGCGCACGCTCGAGCGCAGCCGGCGGCAGATGTCAGGCCCGTCCAGCCCCGGCATGTTCCAGTCGAGCACCACCAGCGAAGGCGCGTCGGGCGATTGCAGCACCTCCCACGCCGAGAGCCCGTCGGCCACCGAGAGCACCTCGAACCCGAAGCGCGTCATCTGGGCTTCCAGCAGCCGCCGCGTGACGGTCTCGTCCTCTGCCAGGAGCACCCGGGTCCGGGGCGCCATCTGTGTCGCGGGCAGAGCCATGGGGATCAGACGTAGCAAGTCACGCACCACAGTTTCACTTGGGTTGGAGCCCTGCGCCACAGACCGGAACGCGTTGAGCAGCTCTGCGCGCACCCCGTTCCGGTGGCTCCTGTTTTCAGATGGTTGGGGGCGGAACGGCCGATGAACTGACCATTGAGTCATGTTCTGCGAGCCCTGCCGGAGAGAGCGCCCGTACAGTCGATTCTGTGTGCTGTGTGGATCAGCGCTGGTGAAGCGCTCAACTCCGCTGATCGAGGCAGATTTGGACCGGGTGCGGTGGCTGCTCGACGAGGTCTCGGTGTGGGATGAGAGCCTCGCCCCCGGCTCGGCTCGCAAGGTCATCGCGGAGTACTACCGGCGTCAGGAAGCAGCGCTCGTCGCGGCGCTGACGCCAGAACCGCCGCCGAGCCCGGTTCCGACGCGACCCATGCAGGCAGAGTTGACCCAGGCGGCCGTGATCGAGCCGGTGGAGCCGGTCGCGCCCCGCCAGCCGCCGCCGTCGCCCATCACCACCACCGTTCACCCCGAGCGGAGTCGAGGGGCGACTGCCCGCGAGCCTGGCCTCGACTCCGCTCAAACCGAACGGCAGGGGCCGCGCCGCCCGTCGCCCTGGGAGGTGACCTGGAAGCCGTTCCTGAGCGAGAGCCTCGGCTGGTTTCTGGGCGCATTCCTCATCCTCTCGGGTGCGCTGTACCTGGTGGCCGACGCGTGGGACGGCATGACCTCGACGGGACAGGCGCTCACGGTCTTCGGCCTGGTGGAGGCCTGGGCCCTCGGCTTCGCCGCCTGGGCCGCGGCGCTCTCGAAGAAAGCCAGCACGCGCACGGCGGCCGTCGGCCTGCGGCGCATCGCCGCCCTCGTCGCGCCGTTGGCGGTGCTGACGCTCGGGCCGGCCCTCGGCTCGGTGTCGAGCTGGCTCGCGCTGGTGGGCGGAACCGCGCTCGCAGGGGTGCTCGCGCTGCGCGCCGCGAAGGACCTCGAGGAGCCTGAGGCGCTCCTGCTCACCGCGTCGGTCTCGTTGGCGACGCTCGGCCTCGGGCTGGCCCCGGTGCTGCCGCCAGCGGGGGCCTGGCTGGTGCTGGTGCCCGCCGCGCTCGCGGCGTTCGCGTTCAAGCGGGGGCCGCGCGAGACCGCGTCGCGCACCGTGGTGGCGCTGCTCTCGTTCACGCTGCCCGTCGCCGCGTCGATCACCCGGCTCCTGGTCTCGGGGCCGCACACCCGGGCCGCGCTCGCCGCGATGTGGGTGGCGTGCGCGGTGCTCGCCTCGGCCGCGCTCTGGCTGCGCGATGAGCGCAACCGTGGCTCGCTCACCGTCGTGGCGATGTCGGTGTACTTCGTCGCCTTCCTCGCGTCCTTCCTGTCGATCGCCCCGGCCTGCGTCCTCATCGCGGCGCTCGGCGTGTGGACCACGGGGCGGCTGTCGTCCGAGGCGACCTCGGGAAAGGACCGCCGGGTGTGGTGGCTGGCGGGCAGCTACGCCTTCGCGTACCTCACCTGGCAGCGCGTCGATCAGCTCGTGCCCGCCATCGTGTGGACCTGGTGGGACGCGATCAAGGTGTCGCTGGGCTACGCGAAGGCGCCCATGCCCGCGTCCTACGCCTCGGTGTACCAGGCGGTGTTCATCGCCGTGGGGACGCTGGTGGCGGGCTGGCTGTGGGCGCGTTCGAAGAAGACCAGCATGCGCGCGCACCTCTGGCTGCGCTGCTCGGCCATCGCCGGCGTGGCGGCTGGTGCACTGGCGATGGTGAGCGTGATGTCCGACGCGAGGCCGGCGGTGGTGGCCCTGCCGTTGTTGCTCCTGCCGCTGCTCGCGGTCGGCGTGGCCACCCGTCGCACGGACGCGCTCGCGGCCGGGAGCGTGCTCTCGGTCTTCTTCGCCCTCGCCGCCGGGCTGTCGGTGGCGCCGGGTTGGCCCGCGGGCCTGGTGGCCCTGGCGCTCGCGTTGGGTGCCCACGCGCTGCCGCCGGCGCGGTCGACCCGGGGGCTGCGCCGGTGGTTCGCGGGCTCGGCGCTCGCGTCGGCCGCCGTGGCCCTCGTGCTCGCCGCTCCGGTGGCGGGGGCCGTGGCGCTCTCCACCCTGGTGTTGGGCGTGGTGGCCGCCGTGCTCGCGGCGCGCGCGCTGCATCGCCACGTGCTCACCCTGGCCTGGCTCACCGCGCTCATCCCGCTCGTGCACGTGCAGTCGCCGCTGACGATGGGCCTGGTCGCGCTGATCGGTGCTGCGCTGCTGCTGGTGCGTGGCCGCGCCGGGTCTCCCTCACCCCGAGGGGGAGAGGGTCGGGGAGAGGGCAAACCAGGAGCCGCAGCGCTGCCCGTGCTCGCGGTGATGGCCTTCCTCGCTCCACTGTGGAGCCTCCTGCCGGTGGCGCAGGGCGTGAACTCGCTCTTCGAGCTCCGCGCGCTGGTGGTGCTGGGTATCGCAGGTGCCCTCGCTGCGTTGCCGCTGCGCCGCACCTGGTGGGTGGCCTCGCTCGCAGGCGGCACCCTCGCGGCGCTCGTCGTGCCTTCCGTGGCCCTGCAGGTGCCGCACGGCTGGCCGTGGCTCGTCTCGGCGGCGGCGCTGGGCCTGCTCTCCACGCGGCTGCCCGCGAAGGTGCGCGGCTGGCTCGAGGCGCCGACGCTCGTCGGCCTCGTGGTCGCGCTCGCGCCGCACCTCGGGCTCTGGCCGGGCTGGAGCACCGGCGTGGCGCTGGGGTGCTGCGGCGCGCTGGCGCTGGGCGCGTCGATTCACGCGGTGCGGCGCGGGCGCACCTGGCAGGGCGCGCTGCTCGCCGCGTCGGCACTGCTCGCTTCGTTGACGTTGGTGCCGCAGGTGCCGTCGGCCTGGCTGGCGCCCGTCGCGCTGGTGGTGCTGCTCGCCACGCCGGCGCTGGTGGCGTGGCTCACCGTTCCGCTCGCGGCGCTGCTGTTCGCCGTGGCGTGGGGCTCGGTGCCCTTCGCGTTGCTCGCGCTCGCGGTGGTGAGCGCCGTCCTCGCGCTGGTCGAGGAGAACGACTGGGCCTGGCACAACCTGCTCAACCGCGCGCCGCTCACCTGGGCCGCGAGCCTCACCTCGGTGGCGTTGCTGCTGCCGGCGCTGGTGGTGGGTGGCCGGAGCCTCCCCCTCACCATCGCGGCGGTGCTGTTGCCCCTGGTGTGGGCCCGGGCCACGCGGCGCGCCGAGCTGCTGGCGCTCGGCGTCGCCTTCGCCGCCGGTGCGGGGCCGTGGTGGTGCGCGCCGCTGTTCGCCTTCGCCGCGGGGCGCCTGCTCCAGCTGGAAGCGGTGCGGCAGCTGTTCGCGCTGCCGGTCGCCTCGAAGGACCGTCGCGCCGTCGAGGAACTCACCCTCTTCGTCGCCTCGGCGGTGGTGGCGGGACTGTCCGTGGCCCTCGAGCCTTCGCACGCGGTGGCCTGGTCCGCGGCGCTGCTCTTGATGGGCGGCACGTTGCCGGCGCTGCGCCTCGCGGTCGCGGTGGCGATCGCCGCGCCCTTCGAGCCGCTCCGCGCGCCCGTCATCGGCGTGCTCGTCGCGCTCGGGGCTGCCGCGCACCACGCGCAGGCACACCTCAAGCGCGCGCTGGGCGTGCGGTCGCTGCAGTACGTCGAGCCGGTGGCGCTGCTGCTCGCCATCGGGGGCGCGGCGATGCTGGCGGCGACGGCCCCGGGCTCCACCTCGCTCCTCGCTCCCGCGCTGGGGCTCACCACGCTCGCCCTCCTTGGGGCGGTGCGCGCGACCACGGCGATCCGGCGGCGCGCGCTGACCGCGGTGGCCTGCCTGGCGCTGGGGGGCACGGTGGCGATGCTCGCGCCGCAGTGGATGGTGCCCGTCACCATCGGCGCGGCGGCGGTGCTGCTGGGCGTGCCCGGGTTGATCCTGGTCGCGATCTTCGGGGCGGGCCTCGACCTCTCGGCGACTGTCCTGCACGGCGCGCCGGTGCTCGCGCCGCAGTTGTTCCCGGTGGCGATGGTGGCGGCGCTCGGGGCGATCGCGCTGCGCTCGTCGAAGGTGGCCGCGCCGGCCGCGTCGCTCTGGCGCTGGCTGGGCCGGGAGGGCGATGGCCCGCTGGCCGGGTCGCTCTTCCAGGGCGCGCTCGCCCTCGGCGCGCTGTTGCTGGTGCACGGCCACACCGAGGCCCTCTGGCTGGCGCCGCTGCTCGTGGTCACGCCCCGCCGCGGTGAAGCCGCCGCAGGCCTCGCCTTCGCCTCGCTGTCGGCGGCGGTGCTGCTGCCCTCGAGTGTCTCCGTGCCCCTCGTGGGCGCCGCGGCGCTGGGCCTCGCGCATGCGGGCTCGAGCTTCACGAAGCTGCGCCTGTCCCGCGCGGAGTCGAGGGACGTCTCGAGCGTGTGGCGTCACGCGTCGTGGATGCTCGCGCTGCTGGGCATGGGCCTCGCGGGCCCGCACCTCGAGTCTGCGCTCATGCCGCTCGCGTGGAGCGTCGGCGCGGCGACGAGCTGGCTCCTGTTGCGCGGCGACCCGAAGGCCGAGGGCTGGGCGTGGGCGGCCACCGGCGTGGCGCTGCACGTGGTGATGGGCTTCGTCGGGGTGGTGCTCTCCACCGGCGCGCCGAAGGTGCTCATCTTCCCCTGGTGGGCGGCGGCGAGCGTGTCGCTGGCGCTGCTGCGGCAGCTGCGCGGCGGGAAGGCCTCGGTGCTGGCCTTCGGCTCGGTGGCGCTGGTGGAGCTGCTGCTGGGCACCTTCCTGCTCGGCTCGGCCCAACCGCGCGAGGCGGTGCTGTCGGTCGCGGTGGCGGGCGTGCTGGCCTTCATCGCGTGGCGCCGGGTGGTGGCCGAGGACGAGGCGGTGAGCGCGTGGCTGGGGCAGGGCGCGGTGGTGGCCGGCGCGCTCGCGGCGCGGGTGCTGGGCCTGGGCGCGGTGCCCAACCTCACCGACGCGTGGGTGCTGCTGGGCGCGTCGGCGGTCTTCACCGGCCTGGCGCAGTTCCTCGCGAGGGAAGGCCGCGGCGACTCGGCGCGGGCGCTGCGGCTGGGCACGCTGGGGTGGCCGGTGCTCGGCGCGGTGCTGGTGCCGTGGGGTCTCTGGAGCGTGGGCGCGACCTGGTTGCTGGGCGTGTCGGCGCTCGCGGCGTGGATGGCGCAGTCGGGCAGCCGCCGCAGCGGCTCGCTCATCTCGGCGCTCGCGCTCAACGCGGCGGTGGGGGTCGCGGCCCTCGGCAGCGGCTTCGATCAACTGCAGCTGCTGCTCATTCCCCTGGGGCTGACGCTGCTGGTGCTGGCGCGGGTCTTCACCACCGAGCTGAGCGCAGGGGCGATCGTGAAGCTGCGCGCCTGGGGCATGGGCCTCATGTACGTGGCGGTGGCGTGGAGGCCGCTCACGGTGACCTCGATGCCGGCGCTCATCCTCTGCGTGGTGGTGTGCCTGGCCGGCGTGGCGCTGGGCTCGATGTGGCGCATTCGCAGCTACGTGGTGCTGGGCAGCGGCGTGGTGGTGACGACGGTGCTGGCCACCCTGGTGCGCAGCGGGCTCGCGGAGCCGCGGCTGGGCGCGGTGTTCCTCTCGCTGCTGGGGCTCGGGGTGGTTGTGGTGATGGTGATGATCACCACCCGGCGCGAAGAGCTGCAGGAGCGCTTCGCGGCGATGCAGCGCGTGATGGCCAGCTGGGAGGCGTGACGAGCGCACGTGATGACGCGACCCGTTCCCTGTGCCACCGTGCCGGGCATGAACGCTCGAACGGCGTGGTGGACCTGGGTGGCGGCGGCGGTGGTGGCGAGTGGGTGCGGGCGGTTCGAGCCGGTCTACGAGCTCACCCCGGACAGCGGGAGCCAGGCGCGCTGCGTCCCGGGCCGGGTGGAGTCGTGTCCCTGCCTCGGCCAGCAGTTGCCGGGTGTTCAGACCTGCACCGCGGCCGGCACCTTCGCCGCGTGCCAGTGCCCGACCACCAGCTGCGTTCCCGGTGAAGTGGTCGCATGCTCCTGCCCCAACGGCAGCCTGGGCTCACGAGGGTGCACCAGCTCGGTCTGCCAGGGCTGCGCGGCCACGGGCGGTGGCAGCGGTGGCGGCAGCGGCAGCGGTGGCGGGAGCGGTGGCGGCAGCGGCGGCAGCAGCGGCGGCGGTGCCGGTGGTGGCTTCGTCAACAGTGTCGACGGCGGCGTGGTGCTCTACGCGGGCACGGACACGCTGGTCGATCTCTTCCCCATCTCTGGTGGCCTGATCGTGGTGCGCAGCACGGTGGTGCAGGTCCTCGACACGCAGGGCACCGAACTCCACCGCGTGGTGAGCCCGCGGGAGATCACCGCCGCGGCGTTCGACGGCACCCTCCTGGGCATCGCCGATCGCGCCATCCTCACCATCTACGATCTCAACCTCACGCCGCTGCGCTCGGCGAACCTCATCGAGTCGTGCGCGTCGGCCGTCGTGGTGAGCGGCGCGCGCTTCGTCTGTGGCCCGGCGAACGACTGGGATCGCATCTTCTCGGTGTTCGACATGAACACCGGCGCGCTGCTGCGCCACGGGCCAGAGCAGTACACCTACAACGGCATTCCCATGCGGCGAGTGCCCGGCACGGACGACTTCGTGACGGTCACGGTCGACTCGAGCCCCTCCGACTTCCACCTCTACCGGACGATGACGCCGGCCGACGGCGGCGTGAGGTTCATGGGTGAGTCGCCGTACCATGGCGACTTCTCGGTCACGACGTCGTTTGCCTTCGACCAGACGCCCGCGCAGCACCTCATCACCGACGAGGGGTTGATGCTGCGCATCTACCTGCCCACCTGCGTTCCGACGACGGGTTACAGCACCGGCTGCTTCGAACAGAACGGCCAGCTCGGCACGTTGCCCAACAACAAGCGCTTCCTCACCATGACCGAGGGGCCGAGCGGCACCATCTACGGCATCGTGGACACGGGCACGGGCTCGTACTCCAGCGCCGCCTGCTCTTCCGGCTGTGACGTGCAGCGCATCGACGTGGCCGCGCGCGTGGTGCGGGGGCAGGTGCACTTCACCGCCCCCGTGGCGCGGGTGGTCGCCACCCGCTTCGACCCCTTCCAGCAGAAGCTCGTCGTCGGGTACCTCACGCCAGGCACCTCGTACAACTCGTTCGGGGGGTTCTCGATCGTCAGCTTCACACCCTGACTCAGAGATCGAGATCGGCCCGGGACGACACGACGGCCTTCCACCGCGCCACCGCGCCGGCGCGCTCTGCCTCGGGGCCGTCGGCGAAGAAGCCGAAGTTGTCGCCGAAGGTGCGGGACAGCTCTTCGATGGCCGAGAGCCGCAGGTCGAAGTCTTCCGCTTCGAGCGCTTCCACCAGCCACTCGATGCGCCGCAGCTCCCTCGCGCGCGCCCACCACGCGGTCCACGCCGAGGGGTTGGTGCCGAAGCCCGCGCGGGTGATTTCCTTGAGTGCGTCGGCCGCCGACTGCGAGCAGAGATCGTCTTCGCTGCCGGTGAGGTTGATCAGCCCCTCGACCGAGGCGCGGTCGTGCAGCACGCCCAGCGCGCGTGAGGCCAGGCTCCGGCGCAGCGCATCGGACGAGGCCAGCTCCTGCCGCAGCGCCGGGAGCCGCGACTGGAAGTGGGGCAGCAGCCGCAGCGCCGCCGCCGCCGCGCGCGCCGCCGACGAGATGTCGGGCTCGTAGTCGAACAGCCCGCGCAGCACGCCGTCGACCACGTCGGGGTAGCGCAGGCTGCCCGCGGTGAGCAGGGCGAGGTAGCGCGTGTCGCTGTCGGGGTGATCGAGCAGGGGCGCGACCGCAGAGGCGCCCGCCTGGCCCAGCCGCGCCAGCGCGCCCGGAATGGGCCCCAGCTCATCGGGCTCGGGCAGCTCCACTACCGGCAGGCGCGACCAGCCGGTGGGCCCCGGGAACGCCTGCGCCAACGCCTGCGCCGAGACGTCGGGGTGCTTCATCAGCTCCATCATCGCCATCGAGCGCTCCGACGGATCGGGCCCGGTGAGCAGGGTGATGAGACCCTGGAACCAGTCGTCGTCGGCGGGCGCGTGGGCCGGCGCCCCGTCCTGCGCGTAGCCGGGGTCGGGAATGATCCCCGACGACGAGGCGAACTGCTGCGGCATGCGCGGGTTCTGCTTGCGGAAGAGGATCAGCTCGTGGAACGCCGAGGGCAGGTCCTGGCAGAAGAGGATGAAGTCGGCGAGGCGGCGCTGGGAGATGGGCCGCGCGCCGCAGTCGCCGTAGAGCATCGCCACCAGCCGCGACTGCACCTCGACCGGCCAGACGAAGACGGTGCGGGGCATTCGGCCCAGCAGCGCCAGGTAGTGCTGCGAGAGCGCGTCGGGCGGCAGCGGGCCCACGTAGCTGCCGCGGGTGAGCGCCACGGTGCGGAACACGCTGGCCGCGTCGAGCGGAATGGCGAGCTGGCGGATCGCCGTGACGTCGCCGTCGCCGCGGGCGTCCCAGCCCACCGCCGCGCCCTTCATCACCGCGAACGAGCCGATGAACTCGAAGGTGCGCCGCGCGTACTCGAGCACCACGTGCATGAGGTGCTCGCGATCGTTCACCGCCTCGCGCAGCGCCACCCGGGCCTGGGCGAGGCTCCACTCGGTCGCCGACGACGCCACCAGGCCGGGGGGCGAGGGGAGAATGCCCTGCACCTGCGAGTAGTCGACGGCGTTGGGCGGCTGGGTGACGTGCTGCGCTTCCACCGGCGCCTGCCACGTCTCCACCGGCTGCGGGGGAAGCTCGGCCGGCGGCGGCTCTTCCGGCACCACGTTGAGCAGCTGCGCGGGCGCCTGGGTGATCATCGGCACGGGCGCCGGGGAGTGCACCTGCCGGGTGAAGTCGGGCGGCGTGGGCGGCTCGGGCGGCACCACCGGCGCTTCCCCGGGCGACGAGATGACCTCGTTCACCTCGGAGAAGTCCATCTCGTCGACGGGCGGCCGCACCGGCTTCGCCGGCGCGCGCGGGGGCGGAGGCGCCTTCGCGGGCGGCGGAAGGTCGACCGGCGGCTCCAGCCGTTCATCTCGCGCGGCGTCGGGGGGGCGCACGGGCCTGGGCGGCGGGGCGACGGCCTTGCGCTCGGCGGGGCGGACCTTCTCGCTGCTGGGCCGCGGCGCCGAGGCGGGCTGAACGAAGGCGACCGGCTCGGCCTTGCGCACCGGCACCGCGTCGCTCGAGCTGCGGCGCGGCGGCAGCACGCCACCGGGGAACGAGATGCGCGGCGGCGGGGGCGGCGGGGCGGAAGGCGCGGGGTTGGCGAACTCGCCGCTGGGCGTGTTCGAGATCTCCTTCGCGAAGTTCTTGTAGCCGCTGATGTCCATCACCCGCGTCGAGTGATGTTCCTCGAGGGGCACGCCGGGCGAGCTGACCTGGTCGAGCTGCCCGTGCTCGGCGCGGGCGAAGCGTGAATACGCGGTGGGGTCGAGCACCGAGGTGCGCGGATCTTCTTCGTCGCCCAGGGCCAGCGCGCCGGCTTCGCCGTCGGGCTCGTCGAGGACCTCGATCATCGGCCGGCGCACCCCTTCTTTCTTCTTGGGGCGGTCGAGCAGCACCGGCTCTTCCACGATGCCCTTGGCGAGGCGCTCCAGCACGTCGGAGCTCAGTGACTCGGTGTCACCGCCCGGCAGCATGGCCTCTTCTTTCGGCTTCGGCCGCGTCGGGTCGAGCTGGAAGAGGAGCTTGCCGTAGCGGTGCTCGACCTTCTGGCCGTAGAGCGTCTGCTGCCAGTCGCGCACCCGGCACTCGAGCGCCACCCAGAGCTCGAGCTTGCGGCCCAGCAGGAAGCCCACGTCTTTGAGCTGGGGCTGCTGCAGCGGGTAGGCGCAGGCCAGGTGCAGCGAGGTGCCGTCGACCGAGAGCGGCACCACGTTGAGCTGCCGCGCCATCTTGAAGGGCATCAGCGGGCCCGCTTCGGTGTTCGGCTCGAAGTCGGCCAGGTTCACCAGGCGCACCCCGCTGACGTCGGAGATGGCCTGGAGGATGCCGGCCTCGGACACCGCGCCCATCTCGAGGAGGACGGTATCGAGCGTGCCTCCTTCTCGGCCGAGCCGACGCAGCGCCTCGTCCACGACGCGCGCGGGGAGGAGCCCCCGGGCAATCAGGTGTTGTGCGAGCCGCTGAGGCATTCGTCAGGCGTCCTGGAGCTTCACCACGAACGTCCGCGTGAGCTTGTCATGGAGCGTCTGTCCGTGGCGGTCAAAGAGCGCCAACCAGAAACCAGAGAGGAAGAGGCCGAAAGAAACCAGTGACAGCATGGCGCGAATGAGCGCTCGGGCCGGGGCGGGGGCGTGGCCGGTGACGTCGACCAGGTGGATGCCCATGAGCCTCCGCCCGGGGGTGCGCCCGTTCCAGAGGAAGGCGAAGAGGGTGGTGTAGACGAAGGCCAGCACGCCGGCGAGCGCGGCGCCGGGCGTGGCGATGGCGACGAGCTGCTGCAGGGGGGTGAGGTTCTTCGGGGCGATCACCGCCATCGCGACGGTGAGGAAGATCAAGACCAGCACGCCCACGAAGAGGAGATCGGTGAGCCAGGCGCCCATGCGGCGCCAGAGCGCGGCCGGCTCGGCGGTGACGGTGTCGCTGTCGGCGGAGAGGAGCGGTTCCTCGAACTGGGCCGCGGCGAAGACCGGGTTGACGCCAGAGGAGACGGCAGGCTCTTCGACCCGCGGCATGTCGGGGACGGAGGGGGGGCGCTGGGGGATCGCCTGGCCCTGGGGCATCGCGCGCGCCGGGGCGAACGGCCCGGGCAGGCCGGGCTGCGTCACCAGCATCTCGGCGGGCAGGGCGTTGGGCTTGCGTGGCTGTGACATCGGAGGCGGGGTGAAGGTGCGGGGCATCGGCGTGGCCGCGGGCTGGGTGCGCGGCTCGGGTTCGTCGATCACGGCGCGCGGCGGCGGCGGCGCCGCCTTGAGCAGGGCCTGGGACGCGCGGTGCGTGGGCGTCGCCGATTGTCCCTCGGGCATGACCGCGCCCTGCGACGGAACACTGGGCGTCACCTGCGGCATGGCGGCCAGCTGGGGCCGCGCCTGGGCGAACTCGACGGGAGAGGGCGGCTCGGCGCGTGGCGGAGCGATCATTCCGGTGGCCTGCGCGCCGGGCGGTGGGAGTGGAACGGCCGGCGGTGGAACGGCTGGTCTTTGCGGAGCAGGAGGGCGGGCCTGCTGCAGTTGCTGGGCGCTCCACATCTCCGCCGCGGTCGGAGGCGCGGTGCGCGGCGCGGCGGGGCGGGTGGGCGGGGCCGGCGTGGGGATGCGCGTCGGCGGCGGCGGCGGTGGGGCGACCGCCACCCGCACCGGCTGCGTCGGGGGCGTGGGGGTGCGAATCGGCATCACCGGCTGGCGCGGCTGCATTCCGGGGGGAACGACGATGCGCTGCATCGACTGGGTGGGGAGATCTTCGGTGTTGGCCGGGCGCGCGGGCACGGTGGCCTGCGGAATCGCGTTGGGCCTCGCCGTCGCGGGCTGCGCCTGCAGCTCTTCGAAGGTGGGGACCCTGCGGCGGCGATCGAGCGACAGGTCTTTCTGGAGCAGATCCGGAGTGCCGCTGGGGGGGGCGTCGAATGGAGGCTTCTTCGGATCGCTGCTCACGCCTCAGATGAGACGCCGAGAGTGAGGTCGGATCAAGAAAACCTACACCGGCCTACCTGTTCGGACTTCGGGTCAGCCGAGCTCGCCGTCGAGGTGGCGGAGCACGGCGAGGGCCGCGAGGGCGGCGGTCTCGGTGCGGAGGACGAGGCGGCCCAGGGTCACGCCGATGGCGCCCTTCGTGGTGAGCGCGTTCACCTCTTCACGGGTGAGCCCGCCTTCGGGGCCGATGATCAGCGCCAGCGGCCGGGTCCCGAGGGACGCGACGGCGGTGGAGAGAGGCAGGGAACGTTCCTCTTCATCGAGCACGAGCAGGGCGGGCTCGCCGGGGAGCGCCGCGACGGCGGCGAGCAGGGGCTTCGGGGGAAACACCTGGGGCACGGTGGCGCGCCCGCATTGCCGCGCGGCTTCTTCGACGATGCGCTGCCAGCGCGCGAGCTTCGCCTCTTCTTTCCCGTCGAGCTTCACCACGCTCCGCGCACAGCTGGCGGGGGCGAACGCGGAGGCGCCGAGCTCGGTGCACTTCTGCAGCACCAGCTCGAGCTTCTCGGCCTTGGGCAGGCCCTGCACGATGGTGATCGATCTCGGCCGCGGCGCCTCCCGGGCCTCACCGAGCATCAGCGCGCCGCCGAGCTCACCCAGCGAGAGCACCTTCGCGTCGAACGCGAGGCCTTCGCCGTCGAACACCTCGAGCACGTCGCCGGCTTTCACGCGCAGCACGTGCAGCAGGTAGTGGAGCCGGGGCCCGCTGACGGAGACCTGGCCCTCGGCAGCACCGGGGACGAGCAGACGAATCACAACGCGCTCGCTCTCCCCGAGGGGGAGAGGGTCGGGGAGAGGGCAAACCGAATCCTCAAGCGGTGAACTCCAGCCGAATCCACTCGCCGATGGTTTCATTGCCCGCGTGCTTCAACCCCGCGGCGACGTAGGCCGCGGTCACCTCATCCGCCTGCGGCACGAGCACGCCCGCCAGCACCAGCCGCTCCTTCACCTTCGGAGCGATCAACGGCGCGAGCTCACACAGCGTATTGGCGAGAATGTTGGCCAGCACCAGATCGAACTTCCCCTCGATGCCGTGCAGCGTCTTCGTCGACAGCTCGACGCCCTCGATGCCGTTCTCCTGGGCGCACTCCTTCGCCAGCCCGACCGAGGTGACGTCGTTGTCCACGCCCACGCAGCGGCCCGCGCCCAGCTTCTTCGCGGCGAAGGCGAGCACGCCGGTGCCGGTGCCCACGTCGAGCACGCTCGCGCCGGGGTGGGTGGCCATGAACGTGTCGACGGCCTTGAGGCAGAGCGACGTGGTGGGGTGATCGCCCGTGCCGAACGCCATCTTCGGCTCGATGAAGAGGCACACCTTGTCCTTCGGGGCGGTGGCCTTCTCCCAGGGCGGGCCGACCCAGAGGCGACCCACGGTGACGCTCTTGATCTGGCTTCGCCACTCGACGCTCCAGTCGCGCTCGACCACGTCTTCCAGGGCGAAGCGCGAGCCGGCGATCTTCTCGGCCAGCTCGACCTGCGCGTCGGACGCGTCGGTCTTGTCTTCGAAGTACGCGATGAGGATCGCCTCGCCCTTCGCGGGGGCGCGCACGGTGAGCACCGTCTGGTTGAGCGAGTCACGCACCTCGAGGCCCGCCGCGCCGTGCTCGTACAGCACGCTCTGGGCGAGCTCGCTCTCTTCCTCGGGAATGTCGACCGTCAGGGAGTACCAGGCCATGGACGAGCACTAACCAGAATGGTGTGTACGGAACCAGCCCTTCCGTTCACCCCGAGCGGAGTCGAGGGGCCACCCCGGTCCGACTCGTGATTATGCTGCCTGCTCCGTGAGAGCCGCCGCGTTCGCCACCGTCCTGCTCCTGTCCTGCGTCGGCCCGCCGGCGCCAGACGCCGAGGTCTGCCGGGACGTGATCGCCCGCTTCTGCGCCGAGCCCGTCTGCGTGACCGCGGCCACGCGCCTCAACCTGCCCACCGAGAACTGCGCCATCGAGCTCGAGACGCGCACGGGCTGCAACGCGACCGACTTCGCCTTCACCTCGCCGACGCGAGAGCAGGTGCTCACCTGCCGGCTCCCGCTCGTGCGCGAGAGCGACCAGCGCTCAGCGCACCCCTCGTGCGACTACGTCGACGAGACCATTCGCAACTGCCCCGACCTGGTGGTGTTCCTCGGGGGCAGGCCATGACCTCCATGATCGCCCTGGCCCTGGTGGCGCTCGCGCAGTTCCCGATGGACGTGTTCGAGAACACCACGCCCTTCGCCGAGCTGGAGAAGCGGGACGGGCTCATTCTCAGTGGCCGCGACGTGAAGGGCAGCCCCTACCGCGAGTACCGCGCCGAGGTCGCCACCGCGCTTCCGGTCGAGACGATGTGCGTGGCCATCTTCGAGTGGGGCACGAAGCACGGCGACGGGCCGGGCGTGACCCTGAACAAGGTGCTGCAGGACGGCGACGACGTGCGCGTGCTCTACAACCAGATCACCCAGCCCATCGTGGCGAAGCGCGACTTCTCGCTCACGGTGGCGCGCCAGCGGCTGCCCGACGGGAATTGCCGCATTCGTTTTCGCACCACCAACGAGGCCGCGCCGCCGAAGCCCGACGGCTTCGTGCGCATGGACAAGCTCTGGGGCGAGTGGCTCCTGGAGGCGGTGCCCGGGGGCGGCACGAAGCTGACCTACACGCTCTTCTCCGATCCCGCGGGCTCGGTGCCCAGCTTCCTCGTGCACGGCGGCCAGCGGAAGTCGGTGATCGACTCCACCCTGATGGCGCTGCTGAAGACGAAGCGGTTCCAGGAGGGCGGCAAGTGAGGCGCCTCGCGTTGATCCTGGTGCCGTTCGTGGCCTCCTGCACCGCGCTCGATTCCACCACGCGCGTGGAGCGCGGGCCGCTCTTGCGCACCTTCGAGCGCCCGGTGCTGCTCGAGGGGGGGGTGACGTCTGACGTGCGCGTCGACTGGCCGCTGCTCAAGCTCACCGTCGTCGGCTTCGACGTGTGCCGCGCCCAGCAGGTCGAGGAGTACGCGGAAGAGAAGATCACCGAGCGCACCTCGGGCGCGGCCGGGCCGGCGCTGTCCACCGGCATCGCCAACACGCTGGCCAGCGCAGTGCTGTTGGCCGTCAGCTTCGCGGTCACCTCGGCGGCCGACACCAACATCATCGACGGGGGCGGGCGCTACGGGCCTTCCACGCGGCAGTACGTGCAGGGCGCCAGCCTGGTGACGCTGGGCATCGGCGTGCCCGCCCTGATCGTCGGGTTGATCGCGCGCGCGCGCAGCGGAGAAGACGTCGAGGCGCAGCGCGCCGAGCAGGTGATCAGCCAGAAGGACGCGCGCTGCAACGAGCGGCCGGTGACGGGGCCGATGACGCTGGTGTCGGCGCAGGGCACGGCCATACCGCTGCAGGTGGTGGACGGGGCGATCGACGTCGACGGGACGAAGTTGACGTCGGTGCCCGAGTCGTTGCGCTTCGCCGAGCGCGAGGTCGAGCTGACCGAAGAGGCGCAGGTGCTCTTCTCCGCCTGGGCCGCGTGCGCCGCGCTCGAGCAGGACGCCGCCAAGACGCTCGACGCGCTGAGCGAGACGGGGCTCCTGGCCCGGGCAGAGAAACTGCGCGAGTGCCGGAAGGTGCGGGGCACTTCGCTCGACGAGGCAGTGAAGGCGGCCGACGCCGAGCTGGCCCGCCGCCGGGAGACGGGCAGCCCCGCCGCGTGGGCGCCGGGGACCAACGTGTCGACGTTCGAAGAGGCGGTCTCGGCCTACGCGCCCACCCTCAAGCTCGCGGCCAACTCGAAGGACAACGCGGTGCTCGACACCCCCGAGGCGGCGGAAGGGCGCGCGGTGCTGCTCGAGGGCATCGTCGGCGAAGGGCTCACCGAGAACATCGGCATCATCCAGGTGGGTGATCGCCAGGTGTTCCTCTTCATTCCGCCGAAGAAGTCGTGGGGCGGCAACTTCCCCAACGGCACGCGCGTCGAGGTGGTGGCGTTGATCAGCGGGCGGCAGACGCTGGGTGAACGCTCGCTGCCGCTGCTGCGCGCGGTGTGGATGCGCACTGCCTGGTGATGGACCCGGACCCCGGCATCGAGGTCTTCGTGTTTCACCGCACGATGTCGTTCGGGAACTGGCCGTTCCTCGTGCTGATCCTGATCATCGCCACGGCGGCGAGCACGTCGTTCATCCTCGAGGGGAAGTGGGTGGGCGTGGCGCTGGTCTTCGGGTCCGTCTGCGCGATCCCCCTGGTCGCCGCGGTGGTTCAGTTTCTCCCGGAGTTGTTCGGGGCGCGCGTGCTCGTGGGTGTGTACGCGCGCGGCATCGTGTGGGCGCGGCTGTGGCAGCGCGGCTTCATTCCCTGGGCGAACCTCGAGCAGGTGGGGCCCGGCGAGCGGCTCTGGCAGGTCAACGAGCGCAGGGGCGCGGGTCAGCCCATCTCACTCACCTCGGCCACGAACCAGGCCGCCATCGACTTCATCGCCGAGCGGCTGCCGAAGTAAGCCAGGTGACGCGCCGCGGCTTCGCCGCTTGACCTCGCCCGGGCAGGTTGGTCAGGTCCAACGCCATGCGCTCGATTCTCGTCGTCGCCTTCGTCAGCTCAGCCGCGCTGGCCCAGATGCCGTACACGAACATGCTCAACGGCCGGCAGTTCTCGACGATGTCGAGCGCGTACGGCGACTTCATCACCACGCAGCTCTCGCGGCGTGACTCGATTCGCGCGTCGATGCGCGCGTCGCTGGCGAAGGCGCCGCCCCCAGCGCCTCCTTCCGCGCCCGCGTACAAGTTCCAGCTCGCCGCGACGGACTTCAAGCCCGCGGGGCTTCGCAACGTGCCCGAGCAGCTCTCCGCCGCCGGGAAGACGCCCGAGGAGCGCGCGCAGCTGCTCGAGATGCTCAAGGCGATCGTCCCGGCCATCGAGGCGCAGCCCGGGGTGCGGAAGAACAACCTCTCCAGCGCGCTCACGCTGCTGTTCGCCTCGGCCGTCCAGATCCTCGCCGAGCGTGAGTTCAGCGACGCGGAGGCCGAGGGCCTGCAGCGGCTGATGAACGAGGCGATCGCCGAGACGCCCGCCTTCAAGACCATGAGCGCGCAGAAGCGCACCGCCGTCTACGACGCGTGCATGATCACCGGCGGGCTCATGGCCGGCCTCGCCTCGAACGCGAAGGAGTCCGGCGATGCCGCGCAGCTCCAGCTCGCGAAGGACATGGCGAAGCAGACGCTGGCGCTGTTCGACCTCAAGTAGTTTCGGTTCCACGCGGCCGATCAGCGCGCGAGCAGGGCCATTGCCCACGAGGCGGCCGCGTCGAGGTCGGTGAAGGTCTCCACCGTGGTGGGCACGCCCCGCGCCGTGTTGGCGAGCGAGAAGCCCCTGGCCGCCACCCGAACTGCGATCGAGCGGGTGACGATGCCCATGCCGACGAGCTGGAGCTCCTGCCGCGCGGTGACGCCCAGCCAGAAGTTGGGCACGTCCATCGGCACGGAACGGACTGCATCGGCGACGTCGAAGATCAGCACCACCTTGCCGCGCTTCTCCTCGAGCCGCGCCAGCACGGGCGCCTGCAGTTCCTTCTTCAGATCATCGGCCACGGCGTAGCTCACCCGCAGGAGGCCCGCGGGTCTCTCTTCGAACTTCATCCTTCTACGGTAGCCCGGGCACGGCGAAAGCAGGCTCCAGGTCCGTCGGTACGGGCGCCGCCGGAGCGGGAGAGGGGGGCATGTGTGTATATAGCTGCGTATGAGCCCCCTCGACGAACTGGCCACCCTGCTTCGCCCCGCGGGCGGTGGGCTCTACCTCGTCAGCACCGGCAAGGCCGAGCAGGAGTCGCTGCAGCAGCGCCTCTACGGCGCCTCGACGCCCGACCAGGTGCGGCAGCGCTTCCGCGACGCGATCGAGAAGATCCCCACCGCGAAGGGCGTGCTGGTCGGCGTTCCTTCCGATGTCGGCGCGGGCTTTCGGCGGGGGGCGAACCTGGGGCCGCAGGGCATTCGACTGAGCCTGCTCGATGACGGCGTCGACCTCGCCAGCCGGGGCGTGGTGGATCTGGGCGATGTCTTCGTGGTGCCGCAGCTGCTGTCTGACGACATGCTCTCGCCTGAACAGCTCGCCGCCAGCCAGCGCGCCGTGTACCCCGACGTGGCCGAGGTCGAGCGCGCGAAGCTGCCGGTGTCGCCGCTGTCCATCGAGCGCCGCGTGTTCGAGCTCGTCTTCGCGCTCAACCCGAAGGTGAAGCCCTTCGTCCTCGGGGGAGATCACTCCACCGCGCTGCCGCCCGTGCAGGCGCTGGCCGCCGTCGCGCCACAGCCGTGGGGCATCGTTCAGCCCGACGCGCACACTGATCTTCTCGAGAGCCGGCTCGGCATCCGGCACTGCTTCGCCACCTGGAGCTGGCACGCCAACGAGCTGCTGGGCCGCCAGGGCCGGCTCACCCAGGTGGGCATTCGCGCCTCGGGCCGGGACCGCGCCCACTGGGAATCGACGCTCGGCGTGCGGCAGTTCTGGGCGAAGGACGTGCTGGCCGACCCCCAGGGGCAGCTCGACGCTCTGCTCGCGCACGTGAAATCGACCGGCGTGCGCGGCGTCTACTTCAGCAATGACATCGACGGCACCGACTCGAAGTGGGCTGACGCCACGGGCACGCCCGAGCCCAACGGCCTGGAACCCGACTGGGTGGTCGAGCTCATCCGCCGCCTGGGCCGCGAAGTCGGCCTGCTCGGGGGCGACGTGATGGAGGTCGCGCCTTCGCTCACCCCGACTCCCGACAGCGCGCCGCGCACCCTGGCGCTCGCCGCCCGCTACCTGAGAGAGACGGTCGATGCTGCGCTCCCGAGGTGACTGTGGCAGGGTCCGCGGCCCGATGCGCCACGTCGTCCTGATCGCCTTCAGCTCGCTGCTCCTCGTCACCTCCGGCTGCAAGACTCAGTGCCGGTTGCTCTCGGAGAAGCTCTGCGACTGCACCACGAACTCCTCTGACAAGACCAACTGCCTGTCGAACGTGGCGACCCGCGACGGCACCTACGTGGCCACGGAAGAGACCGAGGCCCGCTGCGAGGCGCTCGCGCCCACCTGCGATTGCCGCCTCGTCGACACCCAGGCCGGCAAAGAGCGCTGCGGGTTGGCGGTCTCCGGCGACGCCGGAATCTGAGCGAGCCTCGGGAATCGTATTCAATGATGACGTCCCGCTCGCAACGTCATCATTGACTACGTAACGACGCCCTCTCGGCGCGCTGGCCGTTGGACCGCGTCACCTGAGGGTCCTTGCCCGAAGCTGAGGGGCAAGCAGCGCGACGAGCACCGAACGAGATCCTGCTCGCCCCACGCACCACCACAGCCACCTCAGTCACACACCGCGCGATCGATCACTCTCACTTCCTTCACCGCCTCGACCACCGCGTTGTCCTTCACGGCGTACGTGTACCGCATCACGCTGTGCCCCCACGACGTGCAGCGCCCAGTCACGCACGTGCTCTCGTACGCGAGCCCGCCCCCGCGCGGAGCCGGCGCCCCTCCGTCGCAGTCCGCCTGATCGAACGTCTTCACCACCGCCTCGCCGCCCTTCGGCTGCCACCGGGTGAGGACCGTCGTCTTCCACGCGTCTTCGCTGCCCGAGGAGAGCGTGATCACGGTGAGCTCCCCCGCCGGCGTCTTCAACCTGCCGACTGGACCCGCCTCGAGCGGAGCGTCTGCGGGCCCCAGCGCCGGGCAGGCCTCTTCAGGCCAGGTGACGGCCTTCACGTACACCGACGGCTCGAGCGTCTTGAGCAGGTCGATCCGGCTCACCACGTCAGCGTCGCTGCACGCGCCCAGCACCACGATGTGAAAGCCCGGGTTCATCCCCGGCACGGTGCTGCTGTCGACCACGCGCGGATAGCCGTCCTTCAGGGCGATCCACGCGGCCCATTCGGGGCTGCGCTTCGTCCACCCTGCGAGCGATTCCTGCGCGGCCTCCGGGGTCTTGCCGCCACCCCACACCAGCACCTGGGCAGGCGCGGCGTGGAGCAGCAGCGTCAGCGTGAGCCCGACCAAGCTCAGCCCCGCTGGAGCTTCGTGAGCAGGCGGCGCAGGTCTTCGTTCACCTTCACGAACTCGGTCTTGCCCCGCTCGTCGGCGACCTGCTTCTCGAGCGCAGGCAGCCCCTTGCGCGCGGTGGCCATGGCGTCCTTCGAGTCGTCGATGAGCCAGTCCGCGCCCTGGATGATGGCGAGGCGGGTGTCGAGGTTGGGCTCGGGCAGGCGCTTCATCAGCTCTTCGATCAGCTCGGCGTTGCCGCTGCGGCCGATCTCGTACGCCGCGCGCTCCCGGGTGCCCTCGTCCTTCGAGTCGAGGTGCTTCACCCAGCACTTCGCGTCGCTCTTGCATTCGGCGGCCGCGGTCGCGCGGTTCTTGTAGGTGAGGATCTTCGCCTGGTGCTTCTTCACCGCGCCGGGGAGGTCCTTGCACTCCTCGTACTCGGGGTCGTCCTTGCACTCGGCCTCGAACAGCTTCTGCTCGGCCGCGGCGAACTTGTCGAACACCGACGGGTCCTCACCGAGCATGGCCACGCCGCGCATCGACTCCTCGCGCGCGCCCCACGAGCCCTTGCCCGAGGTCTCCACCAGCTTGGCGACCGCTTCCTTGCCGCCGATGCGGGCGAGCGACCAGACGTATTCCTTGCGGGCGTTGGGCTCCTCTTCGTCGAGGAGGGCGGCGAGCGGCTTGACACCTTCCTTGCTGCGCATGCGGCCCAGCGCGTCGGCGGCGCGCATGCGCATGATGAGCTTGATGTCGTCGAAGTCGCTCTTGTAGTTGAGGTACCCGACGATGGCCTTCTCGGCGCGGCGGTCGTGGAGATCGCCCAGCACCTGCACGCCCTTGGCGAGCAGCGCGACGTCCTTCACGTTGTTCTTGCTGGCCCAGTCGAGCAGCTCCTTGTCCTTCCCGTCGACCACCGGCACGAGCAGGTCGGCGGCGGGCTTGCCCAGCTGGTAGAGCGCGAACGAGGCCTCGCCGTAGAAGCTGATGCCCTTGCGCTCCTTGAACATCGCGCGCACCAGGCCCGGCGCTGCGCGCGGGTCGCCCATGTTGCCCAGCGCGATGATGGCCTTCTTGGTGATGAAGGGCTCGATCGCGTCGTCGGTACCGATGAAGTAGAGCGCGTCGAACGACTCCTTCGCCTTCATGTCGCCCAGCGCGTCGATGGCGGCGATGACGGTGTAGTTGTCCTTCGTCTTGAGCAGCTTGATCAGCGCCGGCGCGCCCTTCGGGTCGCCGATGTGTCCCAGCGAGTGGGCGATCTCCTTGTTCATCGTCTTCGCGTCGCTGTCGGTCGCGGCAGGCTCGATGGCCTCGACCAGCGCGTCGACCGACGAAGGCTGCCCAGCCTCGCCGAGCACGCGCGCGATCACCGCCTTCACCTCGGGCTTCTTCTCGTCAGCCAGGCGCTTTTCGAGCATCGGCACCATCGCCGCGCTCATGTATTTGCTGCTGCGCAGATCCTCGACCGCCTTGAGCTTCTCCTTCGTGCTCTTGGTCCCGGCGATCCGCTTCTCCCAGGTTTCGGGCAGCGCCGGATCGCTCTTGCAGGCCGACAGCACGAGGGCCAACGACATCAATCCACCGACGACGATTCGACGCATTGCGAACCCCTTTGACGTGGTGAGGCGGGAAGTGGGGGCTTCGTAGACCCGCACCTCCACCCGGTCAACGACACTTGAGGAATTCTGCAGGGTTGATGGCAGTCATCAGAAGTCGTGTAGGGAAACAGGCAACTCTGTCGTCGCCCGGCCGACACTGAGGTTCACAGAAGACGAAGTCACGGTGTTGATCCGCTAACTTCGCCCACCTCGTTCCACGCAGCCCAGGGGATTCCTCATGACCGTCAAAATTCAACGCGGCCGGCAGTTCCTCGCAGGCGACGTCACCGCGCAGCTCTTCGACGACAAGGGCAAGGCCGGGACGTACTTGAAGCAGGCGTCCGAGAAGCTGGTGGCGGCGAACAACAGCGTGCTGCTCAAGAAGGGCACCTCGACGGTCAAGCTGTCCACCGCGGCCGAGTGGAAGGCGTTCATGACCGAGCACGCCAGCACCAAGGCGAAGACGGCCGACTTCCCCAGGAAGTTCGGCATCACCTTCGAAGACTTCTGCAACGTGGTCGACGACCTCGCGGTCAGCGACGACAAGGGCCTCTCGCTCAACCTCTCGCCCAACAGCAACGTGAGCAAGGCGCTCTCGCTGGACAAGGTCGAAGGCAACTACGCCAGCAAGCTGACCGCCGAGTCGACGGTGAAGCTCACCGGCGTGGGCGTGAAGAGCGAGGCGAAGCTGGTGCCGACGCCGGTGATCGGCCCGGACATCCTCGCCAAGCCCATCGACATGGGGTGGGACCGCAACCGCACCGAGCAGGAGGCGTGGGCCGACTTCAAGATGGGCAACGGCGCCAACAAGATCTTCAAGGACACCGGCGCGATCGCCACCTTCGAGAAGATGCACAAGCCGAAGTGGGACGACCCGGCGGCGATGGAGCTGGTGGAGAAGTTCACCATGCCCATGCACCTCGAGCAGACCACCAAGCCCGACGGCACCGTCTCGTTCCAGAACAAGGACGAGATGTTCCGCGAGACCTACTTCGACGACGCCTCGGGCGCCCTGGCCAGGGCCGGCGCCTCGGTGCGCGCGCGCGTTCGCTTCGACGACAAGCCGCCCTTCGCCGCCACCCGCGTGCTGATCCAGGGCAAGGAAGGCCGCGCGGTCGACGCCGACGGCAACTCGGCGGTGCACAAGTTCGAGAAGCGCTTCGACGGCAGCTACAGCGGCGTGGACGAGGCGAAGGCCCAGGACCTCCTCCGCAACGGCAAGGACCCCGCCGGTGGGACGCTCGAGGTCGCGGCCATTCTCTACAAGACCGCCCAGGACAAGGGCACGCTGCCTGTGGATAAAAATCTCAGGCTCGACGCCAAGAGCGTGGTGCTGCAGAAGCGCCAGCGCTCGCACATGCAGTTCGAGAACGTGAGCGACGTGCAGGCCAAGCGCACCGCGCTGAAGACCGAGATGGACGCGCTCAAGGCCGCCAACAAGCCCATTCCCCCGGCGCTGCAGAAGTACGACGACAAGCTCGCCGCCCAGGAGAAGTTCCTCACCGAGGCCGGCGCGCTGCTGAGCAAGCACGGCCAGTACCTGCCCTCGAACACGGACGGCTTCATCATCTCGGCCGATCGCTACTCGGTCTACGACCCGGCGGCGCGCAAGGAAGCGCCCACCGACATCGACGACGAGACCGGTCGCGTGGGCCGCGGGCTGCACCTCGAGGCCGAGTGGGACACCGCGTCCTCCGACCCCTTCGAGAAGGCCGCCAAGAGCATCCGCGAGAAGCTGGCGGCGACGCCCGCGCCCGCGAACAAGCCCGAGCTCGAGGCCGACCTCGCGAAGCTCGGCGAGTTCAGCAAGGCCATCTTGAAGGACGTGGAGGCCGCGGTGAACCTGATGAAGCAGCGAATGGAGAGCGCCGGCCTCAAGAGCGACAACCGCCACCTGTCCAAGGAAGAGCGCGCCGCCGAGTTCATGGAGCGGCCGGATCGCCCCGTCATCTGGCAGTGACCCTCGCCCTTCTCCGTTCACCCCGAGCGGAGTCGAGGGGCTCTTGATACAGCGTGCCCATGCGCATCGTCTTCATGGGCACGCCCGCCTTCGCGGTGAAGTCACTCGAGGCCTGTCTCTCGCTCGGTGAGGTCGTCGCGGTCGTCACCCAACCCGACAAGCCGCGCGGCCGTGGGCAGGAGGTGAGCTTCTCCCCCGTGAAGGAGCTGGCCGTGGCGCGCGGCATTCCGGTGCTGCAGCCGCTCAAGATCAAGGGCACGAACTTCGCCGACGAGCTGCGCGCGCTGAACGCCGACGTGGCGGTGGTGACGGCGTACGGGAAGATTCTCCCCCAGGACGTGCTCGATGCGCCGCGCCGCGGCTGCGTCAACGTGCACGCCTCGCTGCTCCCGCGCTTTCGCGGCGCCGCGCCGATTCAGTGGGCCATCGCCGCGGGCGACGAGAAGACCGGCGTGTGCCTGATGCAGATGGACGCGGGCATGGACACCGGCGGCGTCATCGATCGCGCCGAGCTGCCCATCGGCCCCGGCGACACCTCGGCCACGCTGCACGACAAGCTGTCGGACCTCGGCGGGGTGGTGCTGCGCCGCTCGCTCGCGCGCTGGGTGGCCGGGGAGGTCGAGGCCGTGCCCCAGCCTGGCGAGGGCGTGGTGATGGCGCCGATGATCAAGAAGGAAGACGGCCGCCTCGACTGGTCGAAGAGCGCGCGCGAGCTCGAGCGCCGGCTGCGCGCCTTCACCCCGTGGCCCGGCGCGTTCTGCACCTTCGACGGCGGGCTGCTCAAGGTGGCGAAGGCGCTCGCGAGCGAAGGGAAGGGCGCGCCCGGCACGGTGCTCTCGGCCTCGGCTGACGGCGTCGAGGTGGCGTGCGCCGAGGGCTCGCTCAAGCTGCTCTTGCTCCAGCCCGAGGGGAAGCGGGCGATGACGGCGCAGGAGTTCCTCGCCGGCCGGAAGGTCGCCGTGGGGAGCGCGCCCTTCTCGTGACCGACGAAGAGGCGCTGCAAGAGGCCGTCGACGCTGCCGAGGCGGAAGCGCAGGCGCTCGAGGACCAGGCCGGCGCGATCGGGGTGCAGCGGCACGCGCTGTCTGCACAGGAGCTCGCCGACCTGCAGACCCGCCGTGACGAGCTCAACCGAACGCTCCGCGCTCTCAGCGACGAGACGGTCTCGCTCGACGCCGAGCTGCAACGGCTGACGGCGCAGCTCAAGGCCCCCGGCTTCAGGCTCCCGCCGCGGGTGGCCACGCCGTTGACCTGGTTCTTCCGCTCGGCCGCCTTCGTCGTCTACGTGGGCAGCCTGGTGGCGGCGTACACGTTCATTCGCAGCCCCGGGCTGGTGCTCGCGCTGGTGCTGGGGCTGCCGATCGCCTTCGTGGCCCTGATGGTGGCAGGCTCGTGGCGTGAGTCGGGAGCTGCGAACACGCCTCGAAGCAGCGCAGGGCAGGGTGAGGAGCCTGCGCGAGTCGCTGCCGTCGATGAACGCGTCGGCACCGCTCCCGGAGGACCTGGCGGCGATCGAGGCGCTGCGCTCGGAGCTGAGCAGCCTCGAGACCTGGACGGCGAAGGCGGCTGAGCGAGCTGCTCAGCTGCGCGCAACACGCGACGAGTCGGCCCGCGACGTGATGCGGCTCGAGCCGGTCGGCACCGTGGGCAACGTGGCGATTCCGGCCGCGCTGGCGGCGGGGATCCTCGCGGGGATCGCGGCGATGTCGTGGTGGGTCTCGTTGCCGCTCAGCCGCCACTGGCCGCGGCTCTCTGCGGCGATCTCGCTGGGCGTGAGCAGCGTGGTGTTGTTGCGGGGCGCCTGGAGGAGCGGCCGCGTCTCGGGAGCGCGAGGGCCGCGCTGAAGACGGGTTGGGTGAGGGGCGCTTCGGACCATCGGCCCCTCACCCCGCCTCTCTCCCCGCTGCGCAGGGAGAGGGAGACAGGATACTTATCGCGCCGGTGCGGTTCCTCGGTCTCACCTCGCTTCTCGCACTCCGCGCGCTGGCGCAGGACGCCGGAGTCGCGCCATTCGAGACCACCGTCTCCGACGAGCGCGCCGGCATCGACGACGGGCGCGCCTCGAGCGTGGTGCGCCAGGGAGACTTCGAGCGCCGCCTCCCCCGCAGCGCGCCCGACGCGCTCCGCTACGAGCCGGGAGCCTTCATTCAGCAGACCGCCCACGGCCAGGCCTCGGTCTACCTGCGCGGGCTCACCGGCCAGCAGACGGTGCTGCTCTTCGACGGCATCCGCCTCAACACCAGCACCTGGCGCCAGGGCCCCAACCAGTACTTCTTCACTCTCGACGCAGCGAGCATCGAGTCGATCGAGGTGCTGCGCGGCGGCAGCTCCACGCGCTTCGGCAGCGACGCGCTCGGAGGGGCGATCGCGACCCTGCCCATCGAAGCGCCCACGGGAGACGGCAAGGCGCACTTCGCGCCCTCGCTCACCCTCAAGGCGACCTCGGCCGACTCCGAAGCGGGAGGCCGGGTCGCGGTCCAGGGCTGGATTGGCCCCGTCGGCTTCGTGGGTGGGGCCGGCCTGCGGCGCGTGGGCCTGCTCGAGAGCGGAGCGGGGCCGGTGAAGAGCGACGTGCCCCGCTTCGCCCCCGACGGGCGCACCCAGCTGGGCACCGGCTTCAACGAGTTCACCGCCGACGGCCGGGTCAGCTGGAGGCCCTCTGGCGCGCACGAGCTCACCCTGGCCACCAACGCGTACCGGCAGTTCGACGCGCCGCGCACCGATCAATGTCCGCCCGCGTTCGCGCGCAGCGACGAGTGCCTCACGTACACCGAGCAGTTCCGCACGCTCACGTTCGCCGCGTGGAAGGGTCACTTCACCGACGTGGAGTCAGCACGGGTGACGCTCTCGTGGCAGCGCCAGCACGAGGTGCGCGAGGGCGCGCGGCCCGCGTCCTTCGTGCTCACCACCGGGCGCGACACCGTGGACACGCTGGGCGCGTCGCTGGCGTTGAGGTCGCGAACCTTCGCGCCGGCCGCGGGAATCTCGCTCGAGCTCAGCGGCGGCGCCGACGCGTACGTCGACCTGGTGGACTCACGCAGCTTCGTGTCGTTCACCGACATCGCCGTCACCCGCGAACTCACCCGCGGCCAGTACCTCGCGGGGAGCACCTCGCTCACCGGCGGCGCCTTCGTCGACGCGGCGCTGGGGCTGGGCGCGCGCGTGACGCTGCGGGGCGGCGGGCGCCTCGGCGTGGCGGCGTCGAACGCCCCGGGGGACGACGCCTCGGGCACCGTGCCCGTGCGGGGCGCGTGGGTGCCGTTGGCCGGACACCTCGGGGTGGAATGGCGCGCCGTGGGGCCGCTGACGCTGCTGGCGAACGTCGACCGCTCGTTCCGTGCGCCCAACCTCGACGACCTCACCTCGCGCCAGCAGACGGGCCCGGGCTTCCAGTTCGAGAACCCCGACCTTCGGCCCGAGCGCGGAACCAGCGTCGAGCTGGGCGCGCGCCTGCGGGTCGACTGGTTGTCGCTCGAGGCCTGGGCGTTCCAGACGTGGCTCGACGACGCGATGGTGAAGCAGCCGCGCGACCTGAGCGAGTGCCCGGGCTCGACCCCGCAGTGCAGCTCGGCGTGGTTCCGCTACCAGTTGCAGAACGCGCCGGGGCTCTCAGAGGTGCGGGGCGTGGAGGGCTCGGCGCGCCTCAGGCTGCCGCTCGGCTTCGGCGCGCGCGCGACGGCGGCGTACACCTGGGGGCAGGGCCCTTCGCGCGTTCCGCTCAGCCGCATTCCGCCGGCCAACGGCACGGTGGAGTTCACCTGGCGTCACGAGGTGGGCCTGGTGCTGGCGACGGCCGTTCGCTGGGCGGGGCCGCAGACGCGGCTGGCGCTGGCGGATCTCTCGGACGCGCGCATTCCGCTGGGGGGCACGCCCGGGTACGCGGTGGTCGATGCGCGCGCGTCGGTGCGGTTCGCGCCGGTGTTGCTGACGATGGTGCTCGAGAACCTGCTCGACACCGCGTGGCGGGCGCATGGCTCGTCGATCAACGGGCCGGGCCGCGGGTTGATGATGTTGGTGTCCTTCCGGGCGCCGTAGTCCACGGGAATGGAATGCAGAAGTGGAGAGGAGCCGTAGTCAGAGTGGTCGGAGATCAGGCCCCGGGACCGCACGGCTTCACGGGTTTGCTCGGTGCCCTCGCGAGCTTGCCCCTCGGCTTCGGGCAAGGACCCGAAGCTGGGCGCTGCGCGCAGGCCGGGCCGCGCCACTTTGCCGCCCCACTCTGACTATGGCTCTCCACTTCGGTGTCATGGAGTCTCGACTTTGCCCGTCACTCAGGCTCACTTGCCGCGCATGCGAAGACTCCTTCCTGGCCTGACGCTGTTGCTTTGTGCCTGCCCGGGACCCGCGCCCACTCCGACCGACGGAGGCGTCGATGGCGGCGCGTCGAGCGGCACCTTCTGCACCCCACCGCCCGTCTTCATGGAGAACGTGACGAGCTGTCAGCCGCTCGCCACCGACTACCTCCCGCGCACGAGCAACTCATCGACCGACACCTGGCCCGCCTGCATCAGCGACACGAACACCTTCACGCCGATCGACCCGAACATCTCGAGCATCGCGCGCGTGACGGCCTTCGAGAACATCGCGGGGCTGCTGTGGCGTGACGGCGTGCTGCCCAGCCCGCAGGCCTTCATCGACGCGCGCGTGGAGTACGCGCTCGACCAGGGCCTCGACTCGCGCCTCCAGCGCCGGGAGGACGTGCACTATCCGGCCGCGCCTGCTCCCTGCAGCACCGCGGGCATTCCGGCGCAGCATCCGGATCGCTGCGCAGGGCCAGCGACGCTGCTGCCCATTCTCAACGACGCGTTCGCGAAGGGGGCGATGGGCGAGACGCCGCGCATCCACGCCGCCCGCATCGAGGCGGCGCTGGTGTGGTTCCTCTACCTGTCATCACTGTCCGAGGTGAGGTCGTGCACCACCAGGCCGCAGGACTGCGACTCGGCGTGGGCCTACTACACGGGCGGCACCGCGCGTGACGCGCCGCTGGGCCTGGCGAAGCGGGTGCGCGCCCTCGGCCCTGAGACGCACCATCGCGCGTATGACGCGACGCTCGCCGTGCGTTGCTGGCGCAACCTCGACAACGAGACCGGCGTGGCCACCGACACCGCGCGGCGCGACCTCGCCTTCTCCCAGCTCGACGAGGCGCTGCTCCGCGGGTTGGCGCTGGTGCTGCGGCAGCAGGCCACCGAGCTGAGCTGCACCACCGGTGAGGTACGCGAGGCCCGCTTCGCCTTCGTCACCACCCTGGGGCCGTTCTTCGATCGCGCCGCTCGCGCGCGCGACGCAGGGCAGGCTGACGTCTTGCGCCGCGAGGTGACGCGGGCGGGCCCGGGGGAAGTCGACGTCGCCGCGTTGACGGGCGCGCTCGACGCGCTCTTCCCGTGTCCGTGACAAAAGAAAAACCCTCTCCCCGCGCGAGCCGGGAGAGGGTTGGGTGAGGCGGGCGTCGCTCAGCGAGCGTCGTAGCCCAGCGTGAGCATCGGCATCACGCTCGCGGTCAGCGTGTTGGTGGTCACGCCGGCGCCGAAGTTGCCGCTCGCGTCCGAGGTCTCGGTGACGACGACGGTGTTGGGGCGGAAGATGGCCATCACGTCGATGCCGATGTTGAACCCGCCGCGCCGGAAGGAGGGCGCCGGGTGCGGGCGGCCCAGGTTGAGGCCCAGGCGCGCGTCGAGGCCGAACATGAAGCCGCCCTGCGCGAGCACCTGCACCTGCTGCGCGCCCGACGAGTTGGCGCCGGCCTGAATGCCGCCGTACCCGCCACTGCCGAGGAGGCCACCGCCGCCCACGTAGAAGATGTCAGCGAGCATCAGCTCTGCGATCGCGCCGCCGTAGTAGGCGCCGAAGGCCGTGATGCCACCCTTGGCGCTCGAGCCCGTGACGCTCGCGTTGAAGCCCAGGCCGAAGTGCGTGCCGATGATGCCGTAGAGGGCGAACATCCGTGAGACCTGCCAGCCGAGGTGAACCTCAGCGCCGCCGACGAAGGCGGGCGTGGGGATGTTCCAGCCCAGGTTGACCGAGACGCCCCAGCGGAAGCGGCCACCTGGATCTTCTTCGACCATCGGCGCGTCCATCGGCTTGACCACGGCGGGTTGGGGCGCGGGTGGGGGAGGCGGGGGCGGGGTCTCCTGAGCGAGTGCACTTGCAGACACCAGGGCTGTCAGCAGCAGTGTTGTTTTGGTCATGGGTGGGGCCTCGGACGACGGGGGGGAAAGTTGATTCACGCGCGATTCTGACTGCCGGTGCGGTGGCGTCCACGAAAAGGACGAACCTTCGACCTCGACGCGGCGCGTAAGCGCTCATAAACCCCAGCTCATGTCCTACTCGGTGCTCGTCCTTCATGGCCCGAACCTGTCGTTGCTCGCTGCCGAGGAGATCGATCCGCGCCTCGAGCGCCGCGCCTCCGAGCTGGGGGTGGAGTTGATCATCGTGCAGTCGAATGGCGAGCAGGGGCTGCTCGACGCTCTGCACGAGGAGTGGGAATCGGCCGACGCGGTGCTGGTGAACCCCGGCGCGCTCGCCCCCATCGCCTTCGCCCTCGCCGAGGGGCTGCAACAGGTCGGGCTGCCGGTGATCGAGGTGTTGCTCAAGGGCCTCTCTCCCGACCGCGGGCTCTCTTCGCTGACAAGTGTCGCCCGCCAGCAGGTCCATGGCCTCGGCGTCGACGGGTACGTGAAGGCGCTCGAGCTGTTGGTGCCGGAGGGGAAGCCGGCGGCCGGGGCAGAGGACGAAGCAGAAGAAGAGGAGGAGGCCCCTTCTCGCGGCCGCGCGCAGCCGGCCGTGGCTCCCCGTGGAAAGAGCATCGGCCGGAAGGTCGCGGCGGTGCCCGGGGCAGCTGAAGCGCCGGCGAGAGGGAAGACGATCGGTCGCGGCGCGCGGGAGGAGAAGAAGGTCGTGGCTCCGCGCCTGCCCACGACGACCCTCACGCGGACGCAGGTTCGCGATCGGATCAAGAAGCGGCTCAAGGGTGACGAGACTGCGGACGCCCTGGCCCAGTGGGCGCGGCAGACGTGGACGGGCTTGCAGCGCGGGGCGGCGTGCGAGGCGGGCGCGAAGGAGACGATCGAGAACGTGCTGCTCACGTTGATGGCCGGCGCGAAGGCGAGCGATCAGATCCTCGTGGCGCAGATGGCGAAGCTCGACCCGTGAAGCGCACCACTCCGAAGAAGCCGGCCGAGAAGCCGGCCGAGAAGCCCTCCCAAGCGCTCATTTCCCCTCGAGGTGCGAGTTCGCCTTCTTCCGCGGGGGAGCGGGAGACAGTCACGAACGCTCCGAAGCCTCGGCGCGGTCCGGCGACGGCTCGCACCGTGGCGATCCAGGTGCTCGCTCGCGTCGCTGCCACCGACGCGTACTTGAACGTCGTGCTCGACACCGTGCTCGACGAACAGAAGTTGAAGGACCCCCGCGATGCGGGCCTGGTCACCGAGCTCTGTTACGGCGCCACGCGCCGCCGCATGACGCTCGACACGGTGCTGCGCAAGTTCGCTGATCGTTCGCTCGACACCATCGAAGATCGCGTGCTCGCCGCGCTGCGCCTCGGCGTCTACCAGCTGTTCTTCATGCGCGTGCCGAAGCACGCCGCGGTCGGCGACACCGTCGACGCGCTCAAGGCCGTCGGGCTGGAGCGCGCCGCGGGCTTCGTCAACGCCATCCTCCGGCGCGTGTCGGAGCTGCCCGAGCTGCCGAAGTCGGACGGCGATGAGATCGGCCGGCTGGTCTACGACACGAGCCACCCCGCCTGGCTGGTGAAGCGCTGGCTGCGGCAGTTCGGCCCCGAGCGCGCGAGCGCGATGCTGGCCGCCGACAACGACTCTCCGCCCGTGGTCATTCGCGCGAACACCTCGAAGGTGACGCGCGACGAGCTCTTCGCACAGCTCACCGAGGCGGGCGTGGCGTGCCGGCCCGCCACGCTCTCTCCGCTGGGCATCGTGCTGGATTCGCCCGGCCGCATCGAGGAGCTCTACGGGTACCGCGAGGGGCTGTGGCAGGTGCAGGACGAAGCGGCGCAGTTGGTGACGGTGTTCGCGCAGATCCCCGCGAACGCGCGCGTGCTCGACGCCTGCGCGGCGCCCGGCGGCAAGGCGTGCCACCTGGCGCAGACCAACGAGGTCGTCGCCATCGACGTGCACGCGAACAAGCTGCCGAAGATCGACGCGGAGTCGAAGCGGTTGGGGCTGCGCAAGCGCCTCACCCTCGAGCGCGCCGACGCGTCGAAGCCGCTGCCGGAGTCACTGGGCGAGTTCGACGCGGTGTTGATCGACGCGCCCTGCACGGGCCTGGGCACGCTGCGCCGCCACCCGGAGCTGCGCTATCGCCGCCAGGAGTCGGACATCGCCGAGCTCTCGCACCTGCAGCGGGAGATCCTCGAGCAGTGCTCGCTGGTGGTGAAGCCGGGCGGCCTGCTCGTCTTCGCGGTGTGCAGCACCGACACGGCGGAGGGGCCTGATCAGATCGAGATGTTCCTGCGCTCGCACCCCGACTTCACCACCGAGCCGCCGAAGGGGCTCTCGGCGCTGCCTACCTGGCAGGGGCACCTCCGCACGTTGCCCGGGCCGGAAGGACTCGACGGGTTCTTCGCCGCGCGGCTCAGAAAGATGTACTGATCCGCCCCATGACCAACCTCCGCACGCTCTGTTTCGCAGTGCTCCTCGTCGCGACCGGCTGCTCCAGGCGGCAGGTCGTCAGCACGCCTTCCGCTCCGCCTCAGCCACCGCGCATCCAGGAGCTCGACGCGGTGCTCGCGTCGGCCGAGAGCTTCCCCTGCGTGGCCGGGCTGCACTCGATCCCCGCGACGGTGGTGGAGATCGGCGTGTTCGGCAACGTGCCGTATCAGTCGTTCAGCAACGGCAACGTCGAGGTCAACGCGTACGGGGACCCCGGCGATCTCGTCGGGCTCGAGGCGGGCACCAAGGTCGAAGATCCCGCGCTGCAGCAGTGTCTGCTGCAGTTCATCGCCGCGCAGCCGCTGCTTGCGGCTGATCAGCAGCGCGTGCAGCGGCTCACGCCGGCGCCGGCGCTCGATCAGCAGCCGGGGCTGACGGTGGAGGTGACGCCGCGCAACGCCCCTGATGCGTTCGACGCGTGGTGGATCTCGTTGGAGCGCCCCGAGATGATCGCCGCGGCCAGGGCCCCGCCGGAGCAGGTGGCGGCGGTGACCCAGCCGCAAGCGCAGTGGGCCCCTGCGCCGCCCACGTACTACCGCCGGCCGCCGCGCGTGTACGTGCGCTACCCGACCTATCGACCGGTCGGCGTGCGCGTGTACGTGCCGGGCTTCCGCCGCAGCCGCGGGGTGTACGTGCACCCGGCGATCCGCATTCGATGACTCACCAGATGTAGCCGGCGATCAGATCGATCGCGGGCCATGCGCCGAGGAAGCTGGGGGGACTCCTGCCGCCCACCCACGCGCCGTGCACCTGCACGCCGAGCCCTCCTGAGATGAGCAGGTGTTCCCAGAGGACGACGGCGTAGCCGACCGTGGCGCCCGCGGCGGCGACGCTGCCGAAGGTGGTCACGCCGGCCTCGGTGGCGCGGGCCACGCCGCCCTGGAGGAAGGGTGAGACCCAGAGCCCTCGCCACAGCACGAAGTACACGCGCGCCCGCGCGATGATCCCCGCGAGGTCGGAGCGGTAGGTGCCCGAGAGCCCCAGGCTGTTCTGCGTGAAGGTCCACGGCACGTAGAGATCGACGGACACCGAGCCGATGACGCGCTCGTTGTACGAGCGGTGGTACGCGACGCCGAGCACGTGCAGCCCGAGATCCGCGACCACGGCCTGGCTGGGCGCCTGGGAGACGAGGGACGCCGCGAGGGCCAGTGCGCTGATCATGGTGCCAGCCTCGTCGAGTTCTGGGGTAAGTGCGCGCGCCATGATCGCTTCGCTGCTCGTCGCCTCAATGCTCGCCGCGGCTCCCGTGGCGAAGAAGCCGTACACCGTTCAAGACCAGGTCGCGCTCAAGCGCATCAGCGGGTTTCGCGTCTCGCCTGACGGGACGAAGCTCGTGTACGTGCTGCGCACCACCGATCTCGAGGCCAACAAGGGCCGGATGGACCTGTGGCTGGTCGGCGCCGACGGCGCGGGCACCAGACAGCTCACCTCGCACGAGGGCAACGAGACCGACCCGGTCTGGGCCCCCGACGGCAAGAGCCTCTACTTCCTCGCGGCGCGCTCGGGCTCGAGCCAGGTGTGGCGGCTGCCGCTCGAGGGCGGTGAGGCCAGCCAGGTGACCAAGCTGCCGCTCGACGTCGACGCGTTCGGCCTCTCGCCCGACGGGCAGACGATCGTGTTCGCCAGCGAGGTGTTCGTCGACTGCGACACGCTCGAGTGCACCGCGAAGCGCGTCGAGGAGAACGGCAAGAAGAAGACGACCGCGAAGGTCTACGACAGCCTCATGTTCCGCCACTGGGACACGTGGAAGGACGGGCGCCGCGCGCACCTGTTCGCCCAGAAGGTCAGCGGCGGGCCGGTGGTGAACCTGCAGAAGAAGCAGAACGCCGACTGCCCCACCAAGCCGTTCGGCGGCACCGAGGACTTCACCGTGAGCCCCGACGGCAAGACGGTGGTCTACGTGGCGCGCGATGCGGGCCGTGAAGAGGCGTGGAGCACGGACCTCGATCTCTTCTCCGTGCCGCTCGACGGGAGCAAGCCGCCCACGAAGCTCACCGTGAAGAACCGCGCCACCGACGCGATCCCGGTGTTCTCGCCCGATGGGAAGTCGCTCGCGTACGTGGCGATGAGCCGGCCGAAGTTCGAGGCCGACAAGCAGCGCGTGATGGTGCGCGAGCTCGCCAGCGGCAAGGAGCGCTCGCTCACCGACGCGTGGGATCGTTCAGCCTCGTCGCTCGCCTGGTCGAAGGACGGCAAGACGCTCTACGTCACGGCCGACGAGCTGGGGCAGCACGGCGTGTTCGCGGTCGACGCGGCGAGCGGGCAGGTGACGAAGGTGATCAACGAGGGCACGGTGAGCCAGGTCGAAGTGACGGGTACGGGGCTGGTGGTGGCGCAGGACTCGCTGCTGTCGGCCACCGAGCTCTACTCGCTGGCCTTCGACGGCAAGGGCGGGCTCAAGAAGCTCACCGAGGTGAACGCGGCGGCCTTCGCCAGCTTCTCGCTCGGCGCGCCCGAGCAGTTCAGCTTCAAGGGCTGGAACGGCGAGACGGTCTACGGTTACGCGGTGAAGCCGGTCGGCTTCGACCCGAAGAAGAAGTACCCGCTCGCGTTCCTCATTCACGGTGGGCCGCAGGGCAGCTTCGGCAATCACTGGCACTATCGCTGGAACCCGCAGAGCTACGCGGCGCATGGGTACATGGCGGTGATGATCGATTTCCACGGGTCGACTGGCTACGGCCAGGCGTTCACCGACGCGATCTCGGGCGACTGGGGCGGCAAGCCGCTGGAAGACCTGCAGAAGGGCCTCGCCGCGGCGCTGGAGAAATACCCGTCGATCGACAAGGCGAAGATGTGCGCGCTCGGCGCGAGCTACGGCGGCTACATGGTGAACTGGATTGCCGGCAACTGGAGCGAGCCGTGGAAGTGCCTGGTCAGCCACGACGGCAACCTCGACGAGCGCTTCGCCTGGTTCGACACCGAGGAGCTCTGGTTCCCCGAGTGGGAGCACGGCGGCACGCCCTGGGAGAACCCGGCCGGCTACGCGAAGCACAACCCGATCGATCACGTGGCGAAGTGGAAGACCCCGATGCTGGTGGTGCACGGCGGGAAGGACTTCCGCGTGGTCGAGACGCACGGCATGTCGACCTTCACGGCGCTGCAGCGCAAGGGCATTCCGTCGAAGTTCCTCTACTTCCCCGACGAGAACCACTGGGTGCTCAAGCCGCACAACTCCATCGTCTGGCACGACACGGTGCTGGGGTGGCTCGATCAGTGGACGAAGTAGTCCCTCAGGAATCCGAGGGGGCAGGGGCCTGAAAAGACTGCACTTCGGGTGGGCCCGGGGTGTGCACAGGTGTGAATGTTCACCCGCCCTCAGAACACGAAGGCGCCGAGGGGATTCCCAATGGTTCGACAGTCGATTCGGTTCTCGGTCATCGCGGCGCTGTTCACGCTCGCGGCTTGCGCTGGTCCCACCGGAGATCCGCAGAAGAGCGCGTCGAAGTCGCTCGGCGTCGAGGGTGGCACCGTGGCTGCGCCCAACGGGGTCGGCGTGACCGTTCCTGCAGGCGCGCTGCGGCGCGCAGCGTTGATCACCCTGCAGCCGGCGACGCTCGAGCAGGTGCGGCCGACGACTCCGTCGGTCGGTGAGATGTACGAGTTCGGGCCCGAGGGGCTCACCTTCGACGTGCCGGCGAAGGTGAAGCTGGAGGTCGACCTCGCGCGGCTCCCGGCGGGCTACTCGATTGCCGACGTGGTGGTGCTGCGCGCGCCGATCGGGACGGCGGCGTTCGAGGCGCTGCCCACGCGCATCGTCGACTCGACGCACGTCGAGGCCGACACGCTGCACTTCTCGGTGTTCGTGCCCACGCTCGACTCGGCGCGCGGCGGTGGTGACGGCGGGACGGATGGCGGCACGGCGTGCACCGAGCGGTGCGTGACTCCGAATGACGGCGGCGCCGACTGCGAGTGCTCGCGGGTGTGTGGCCAGGAGACGCTGGAGATCCAGTGCTCGGGCACCTCGCCGCTGGGCTGCGCATGCGTGCGCAACGGCGTGCAGGTCGGCTTCGTCAGCTCGCTCGTGTGTCCGGCGGCGTCGGATCTCGATCGGCTCTGCGGCTTCTCGGTGGACGCGGGCGTCGATGGTGGGGTGTTCGTCGATGGTGGCGTCGACGGTGGCGTTCGCCCCGATGGCGGCGTGTTCGATGGCGGCTCCCCGACGGACGGCGGCGTGTTCGATGGGGGCTTCCCGACGGACGGCGGCGTGTTCGATGGCGGCTTCCCCGCTGACGGCGGCACGTCTGACGGTGGCTTCCCCACCGATGGCGGCGTCACGGACGCTGGCACTCCCGATGGCGGCACGTCAGATGGCGGCTTCCCGGTTGATGGCGGAACCGATGCCGGCACCCCGGACGGCGGCACGTCGGACGCTGGTCCTGACGGCGGTCCCTGAAGCGAACAGCACCGGGGAACGCGCTGGTCACCTGGCGACTCGGTGCCCAGCGCGGACAGGCTCCGCGACGCGGGCTCTTTGTGAATCCAGTGCTGCTGGCTTCGGCACAGTGAGACGCCACCCGCATCGAAGAAGCCGCCCAGCGGAGACGTTGTCTCCTTTGTTGACTGTGAGGCGGGGTCGGGAGGGGCCTCAAAAGCCTGTCCTCTTTGATGACAAATATCCGGCCAAGCAGCGGGCCGCCCGCGCCGACTTGTCGGACCCGCATGAGATGAAGCGGGAATGAGCCTGAAGAGCGTGTCGGTGTCGGCCGTAGACGCCAGCAGGTCCATCGCAGCCTGGTCCGGCTCGAAGAAGCGGGACTGGTCGAGGCGGCCACCTTCACCCGACGCGGACGGGTCGCAGCCTGGCGGCTCAGCAAGTCGGGGATCGCGCGCCTCGAGTGCCTCGAGCGGCGCATGCACATCTGGGAGGAGCACCTCGTCGGCCGCGTGGACGTCAACACGCTCCTCGTCGAACTCCGCTCGACGCTGCGCGCGCTCGTCAACCGCACGATGGAGGGTTACCTCGCCGGCCTGTACCACCCCGACGAACTCCGCCGGGATCCGAACCTCGAGTTCGCACGGGAGGCGGAGGCGCTTCGCGCGTCCCGCTCCGAGGCGAAGGAGCAGCCTTCTCTGACGGCGCTCCGCAAGGCCACGGCACGTAAGCTCGCCGAGAAAGCCGACCTGCAGGACCTCATGGCCGTCAGCGCCAGTTGGAGTGCCCGCTTCTCCTGAGGCCGTTGGAGGTCGCGCCGGTCAATTGTCATCAAAGAGTACAGGCTTTTGAGGCCCCTCCCGACCCCGCCTCACAGTCAACAAAGGAGACAAGTGCGCGCTGGCCCTGTCCGCTTCGGCCGAGAGCGAACCGGAGGCCCCCAAGAGGAGCCGCCTGGTTGAGCTTCGCGTCCTTGCCCGGAGTAGAGAGGCATGCCCGCCACGAGCACAGCGCAGATCCCCCCTGCAGCGCGTCCCATCAGGGCGCCTTTCAGAGCGGCTCCTCACTCGCGCAGCGGCACCTCGATGCTGAACCCATCGAACGCGATCTCGAGCGGCCCCGAGTACTCCTGCTTCGCCTGCTCGAGCAGCGGCCGCGGATCGACGTCGTGCCGTGACGACAGGTGCGTGAGCACCAACCGCTTCACCTTCGCCTCGTGCCCGATGCGCCCGGCTTCTCGCGCGGTGGAGTGCCGCGTCTCGATCGCCCGCGCCTGCTCGTCATCGCTGAAGGTGGCCTCGTGAATGAGCAGGTCGGCGTCGCGCGCGGCCTCGATCATCATCGCGCAGGGCCGGGTGTCGCCCGAGATGACCACCTTGCGTCCCTGGCGCGAGCCGCCCATCACCTGCTCGGGCTTGACCACCGTGCCGTCGGCCAGCGTGATGCTCTGGCCCTTCTGCAGCTTCCCGAAGTCGGGCCCGGAAGGCACCCCGAGCTTCATCGCGGCCTGGGGATCGAAGCGGCCCGGACGCAGGTCTTCCTCGAGCGCGTAGCCCAGGGCATTCACCCGGTGGTCCACCTTCACCGCGCGGATGCCGTAGCCCTTGCGCTGGAGGAACTCGCCGCCGCGCAGCTCCTGGATGTCGACGGGGAAGGCGAGTCGCTCGACGCCCAGGTGGATCGCCGCGTCGAGCACCTTCTTCGCCGGCAGCGGGCCGTAGAGCGTCAGCGGCTCGACGCGCCCGCCCATGCCCAGCGTGCGGAGGAACCCGATGATCCCCAGGTAGTGATCCGCGTGGAAGTGGGTGAAGAACACCGCGTCGACCGAGAAGCCGGTGCCGTACTTGATCATCTGCCGCTGGCTGCCTTCACCGCAGTCGAACAGCAGCAGGTCTCCGTCAGCCTTCACCGACAGCCCCGAGACGTTGCGGTGCAACGTCGGCATCGCGGCCGAGGTGCCCAGGAAGGTCAGACGCAGAATGGACATTCCAGCGGAGCTCACGGCGCCTTCCCCCTAGCAGATGCGACGCAACAGGTGGACCGAACCAGACGCACATGGTCCGTTTCACTTGTCTCCTCCCGCTCCGCGACGGAAATTCCCGGGCCGATGAAGAGCCTCCGAACGAAGAAGGTCTCTGCCGGGAAGAAGCCCGCGGCGAAGAAGGGCGGCCGGGAGGAGCTCCCCAGCCGCGCGCTCGAGCATGGTGCCGCGGCCTTCGGCGCCCGGTACCTGCGTCCCGGCGCCACCCTCACCCCGGAGCTCGACCTCGCCTTCGCGCTGGGCCAGGGCTCGGGCATGGGACCGGTGAAGCTCCTGGCCGACCTCGCGCCCGGCAAGAAGCAGCCCAGCTCGTTCTTCGAGGTCCACCGCAACGTCGCCATCGCGGCGCTGCGCAAGCCGAAGGGCGCACCTTTCGGGCCGGTCGCCCACGAAGAGGCCCCGCCGCCCATCGAGCCCGACGAGGCGCAGCAGTTCCTCCGCACCCGCCTCCTCGGCTCGGTGCCGATCCACCTGCGCGCGCTCGAGGCCATGCTCGGGCCGTCCTGCCTGTTGCCGGCGTTCGTCGAGGGCCTCGAGGCCCTCAAGGCCCAGCCCTGGGACACCGGCATGCTCGCCGGCCTCTTCCCCGTCCTCTACGGGCTCCTGCTGCGGACCCCACCCGACGAATCGAACGCCGCGCGCGAGCGGCTCGAAGCCCTCTTCACGAAGAGGAAGAGCAGCTTCGCCTCGGCGGGCCTCGACATCATGCTGCACGGCTCAGCGGGCATCGCCCGCCGCGGCTACAAGTTCAGCCTCAAGTTCAACTCGTACCAGCGCAACGACAGCAGCGATCCCTCGAACGTGCACGACCTCTGCTTCTGCGACGGCGAGCCGGACTTCGTCGCGCAGCAGTTCGCCGCGCTCTGGGCGGCCTTCAGGTACCGCGTCATCGCGCACATGAGCGGCACCTCGCCCGCGCGGCTCTTCTTCCTCGGCGGCGACCAGGCGCTCGAGACCGAGCTCAAGGTGGTCGACGTCTACCCGGGCACGAAGCAGGTCGAGGCCTTCGAGTCGTACCGGCACCTGCGCTCACCGCGCGTGGTCGAGCTCATGCAGCACCTGGCTGGGCCGAAGTCGAAGGTGAAGGCGCAGGCCGAGGCGTGGCTCGAACAACACGCCTGAAAACGAAACGGCCGCTCCGGTTGCCCGGAGCGGCCGTGAACTTCATCAGCAGAGGCTGAATTACGCCGCGGTCTTCACGGGCGTCTCGGCGACTGCTTCGCCCTTGACGCCCGTCTCGATGCGCATGCCGTAGAACGACCGGTACACGAAGAACATCGAGATGGCGAAGAACACCGCCGCCAGGGTCAGCGTGGTGGGGTTGGCCTTGAAGATGTAGATGGCCTTGCCCAGCTTGTCCGTGCCCGACTGGACCTTGCCGATCTCGTACGCCAGCTCGACGGCCAGCAGGCCGAAGAGGGTGGTGAACTTGATCACCGGGTTGAGCGCGACCGACGAGGTGTCCTTGAAGGGATCGCCGACGGTGTCGCCCACCACGCACGCGGCGTGGAGGTCGGTGCCCTTGGCCTTGAGCTCGGTCTCGACCAGCTTCTTCGCGTTGTCCCAGGCCCCACCGGCGTTCGCCATGAAGATGGCCTGGTACAGGCCGAACAGCGCGATCGAGATGAGGTAGCCGATGAAGAAGTACGGCTCGAAGCAGGCGAACGCCAGGGTGCTGAAGAAGATCACCAGGAAGATGTTGAGCATGCCGCTCTGCGCGTACTTCGTGCAGATCTCGACGACCTTGCGCGAGTCTTCCACCGAGGCCTTGGTGGCGCCCTCGAGCTTGATGTTCTTCTTGATGTACTCCACCGCGCGGTACGCGCCGGTCGACACGGCCTGCATCGAGGCGCCGGTGAACCAGTAGATCACCGCGCCGCCCATGATGAGCCCCAGCAGGAAGGGCGCGTGCAGGATCGACACGTTCTCGATGCCCACCTGCAGCCCGTTGGTGATGGAGAAGAGGATCGAGAAGATCATCGTGGTGGCGCCGACGACCGCGGTGCCGATGAGCACCGGCTTCGCCGTGGCCTTGAAGGTGTTGCCCGCGCCGTCGTTCTCCTCGAGGAACTGCTTGCCCAGCTCGAAGTTCGGCTCGAACCCGAAGTCCTTCTTGATCTCTTCCTTCACGTTCGGCACCTGCTCGATGAGCGAGAGCTCGTAGACCGACTGCGCGTTGTCGGTCACCGGGCCGTAGCTGTCGACCGCGATGGTCACCGGGCCCATGCCCAGGAAGCCGAAGGCCACCAGGCCGAAGGCGAACACGGGCGACGGGTCGATGCTGCCGGCGATGGGGAAGAGGTGAATCAGGCCCATGCCCGAGACCCAGTAGGCGATGCCCATCAGGAAGACGAGGGTGATGCCCAGCCAGTAGGCCGAGAAGTTACCCGCGACGAGGCCCGAGATGACGTTGAGCGACGGGCCACCTTCCTTCGACGCCTGCACCACCTCGCGCACGTGCCGCGACTCGGTCGAGGTGAAGACCTTCACCAGCTCGGGAATGATCGCGCCCGCGGCCGTGCCGCAGGTGATGATCAGCGAGAGCTTCCACCACATGTCGGCGTCGCCGCCGATGTTGGGGAGCAGCAGCTTGCTGGCCACGAAGGTGACGATGACCGAGAGGATCGAGGTGAGCACCACCAGTTGGGTGAGCGGCGCCTCGAAGTTCATGTGCGCGGCGTTGCCGTAGCGGGCCTTCGCGACGAAATCGTTGATCGTGTACGAGAGGAAGCTGGTGATCACCATCAGCACGCGCATCACGAAGATCCACACCAGCAGCTGCACCTGCACCGCCTGGTTGTTCGACGCGTCGCCCGCCAGCAGGATGAAGACGATCAGCGCCACGCCGGTCACGCCGTAGGTCTCGAAGCCGTCGGCCGAAGGACCGACCGAGTCGCCCGCGTTGTCGCCCACGCAGTCGGCGATCACGCCGGGGTTGCGCGCGTCGTCTTCCTTGATCTTGAAGACGATCTTCATCAGGTCAGACCCGATGTCGGCGATCTTGGTGAAGATGCCGCCGGCGATGCGGAGCACCGAAGCGCCCAGCGACTCGCCGACCGCGAAGCCGATGAAGCACGAGCCGGCCAGCTCGCCCGGCACGAACACCAGGATGCCCAGCATCAGCAGCAGCTCGGTGCTGATCAGCATCATGCCGATCGACATGCCGGCCTTGAGGGGGATCGCGTAGGTGCCGAAGGGCTTGCCCGTCAGCGAGCTGAAGGCGGCGCGGCTGTTGGCGAAGGTGTTGACGCGAATGCCGTACCACGCGACGCCGTAGCTGCCCGCGATGCCCACCAGCGAGAAGCCGAGAATGATCAGCACGCGGGCCGGGGTCGACCACTCGGCCGCCTTGCCGTCCACGTGGGCCATCGAGAAGTACACGGCGATCACCGTGCCGATGAACACCCACAGGACCATGATGAACTTGCCCTGGGTGATCAGGTACTGCTTGCAGGTCTCGAAGATCAGCTCGGAGATCTCGAGCATCGCCTTGTGCACCGGCAACGCCTTGAGCTGCATGTACTGCACGAGGCCGAACGCGAGCCCGAGCACCGAGACCGCGATGCCCGACATGAGGAGGGCGCGGCCGTTGACGCCCATGAACAGCTGAGAGCCGAGGTCGGGGAGCACCAGGTTCGCCTCGTTGGCGAACGCGAGGAGCGGCGTCAGCAGCGTTGCGACGCCCGCAAGTCTTGAGAGTTTCACGGTTTTGTTCCCTTGAAGAGAGGGTTGATGGCGCGCGCGCAATAGCACACAGGCCCCCCAGCGCAACCGTTTCCCCGAGGCGTCAACACCATGACGTCGCGCGGGGCACGCGCGGCTTTTAGCGTTCGTGATGCCCCCTGACGTGGATCAGCTGATCGACACCCTCGCGGGCCTGCTGCGCGACTTCGGCCGCCATTCCTTCGATCTGGAACGGGTGGAGGCCCGCAAGACGCAGACCTTGTTCGATCAATGGGCCCAGCACCTGCTCACCGGCATCGAGGCCCCGGGCCAGGCGCCGGCGGGTGGACCGCGCCAGCACGCCGCGCTTCGGGCCGGCTTCGTGGCGCACCGCAAGCAGGAACAGACCGAGTTCACCCAGTCGCGCGACGCCCTGCGCGACGTGGTGTGGATGTTCGTCAGCTCGGTCAACCGCGAGGTGGTGGCCGAGCGCACCGAAGACGCGACGCTCTCGCGCTCGCTCTCGGCGCTGGGCACCACCCTGCAGACCGCGGGCACGGGCGACCTGCGGCGCCTCGCGCTCGAGGCGGTGAAGCAGGTGCACGACGTGCTGGACGCGCGCCGCGCCCGGCAGCGCAAGCACGTGGCGGAGCTGGGAGAGCGGCTCGAGGCGCTGGGCTCGCAGCTCGAGGTGGCGCGCCGCGATTCGACCATCGACGCGCTCACCCAGCTCTACAACCGGCGCGCGTTCGACGAGCAGCTGGGCCGCGCGGCCGAGCTGGCGGCGCTGCGCGAGGGCGGCGCGGCGCTGCTGATGATCGACCTCGATCACTTCAAGCAGATCAACGACACCCGCGGCCACCCCTGCGGCGACGCGGTGCTCAAGGCCGTGGCGCACGCGCTCGTGCGCGTGTTCAAGCGGCGCAGCGACTTCCTGGCGCGCTTCGGCGGCGAGGAACTGGTGGCGCTGGTGCGCGACGTCACCCCGGCCGAGGCGCTCACCCTGGGCGAGCGGGCCAGGGAGGCGGTGGCCAGCCTCACCGTCGGTGCCGAAGGGGGGCCGGTGCGGGTGACCGTCTCCTGCGGCGTGGCGAGCTGGGCGCTGGGCGAGTCGGGCGCCGACTGGCTCGCGCGCGCCGACGCAGCGCTCTACCGGGCGAAGGCCGCCGGCCGGAACCGGGTGGCCACGTGAGAGTTCACCCCCCGCCTGCAAGGTCGGCGGAACTTCCGTTCATCCCGAGCGGAGTCGAGGGATGCGCGCCCACGCCCGGAGGAAGACGCCCCGCGCCTCCGCGCGGGGTGAACGGCCCGATCAACAGCTCGCTTACAGCTGCTGGAAGCACCGCCCATCAAGGCCGGCCCCATCGCTGGTGCCACGTGGCAAGCTGCCTGCGCCCATGAGCCAGGAAGCGCGGGTCCTCATCATCGACGCTGACACCGCGGCCGCGCAGAAGATGGGCCTCGCCCTCGACAGCGCCGGCTTTCCCGTCACCTGGTGCAGCTTCGCGCCCACCGAAGTGGCCGAGAACCTCAAGGACTTCCGGCCCTCGGTGCTGTTGGTGCACTCCGAGCTCTCTTCGCCTCAGCTCGGCGCGCTGCTGGCGCGGCTGGAAGCGACGCCCGTACCGGTGGCGCTGCTGTGCAAGGACGTCGCTGACGAGCGCTTCGTGCGCCAGATGCGCACCGGGCTGGTCGAGCTGCTGCAGGAACCCTTCAGCGCCCGGCTGCACATCAACCGCGTCCGCCTGCTGATGGCCGAGCTGTCGCAGCGCTCGGGTGAGCTGAGCGGGCGGGGCGGAGGGCGGGAGATCAGCGAGCTGGTGCAGCACCTCATGCGCACCCGCCGCACCGGTGGCCTCGCCGTCGGCGAAGAGGGCCGCGCCTTCTTCGTGCGGGGCGTGCTCAAGGCCGCCCGCCTCAAAGACCTCACCATGGAGCCGGCGCTCGCGGCGATGACCCGCTCTGCCGCCACCTGGACCTACACCGAAGGCGCCGACGGGGCCTCGGGCCTCGTCGACTTCATGGGCGAAGAGGAGCCCTTCGTCGTCACCTACCGCGAGTACGGCGAGGCCCGGGTGCAGGCCCAGCCCGCGCCGGTCGAAGAGCCCACCACCCGGCCTCCGGCAGTGCCCATGGCGCCGGTGGTGGTCGACCCCGACGCCGCGCGCACGCCGATCCTCTTCGTCGACGACGACCCCGCCGTGGTGCTGATGCTGTCGGGCTACTTCTCGAAGAAGGGCTACCCCGTCGCCACCGCCTCCGACGGCATCGAGGCGATGAACCTGCTCACCACCCGCTCGTTCGAGGTGGTGATCGCCGATCTGAACATGCCGCGCCTCGACGGCTGGGGCCTGCTGCGCATGGTGCGGGAAGACCTGCGCACGCAGGAGACGCCGGTGGCGCTCTTCTCTGCGCAGGACAACTACCGCGAGTCGCTGCGGCTGCTGCACGCGGGCGCGCAGGCCTACTTCCCCAAGACCCTGCGGCTCTCGGCGCTCGAGGTGCAGGTGAAGGAGCTGTGCGAGCCGCGGCGCCGCTTCCTGCGGTTGATCGACACCGACGGCGGCATCGAGTTCAACTTCGGCTCCCTGGGTCCCCAGTGGACGCTGCGGGCGCTGACCGTGTCGGGTTTCAGCGGGCAGCTCGACGCGCGCGACAGCTGGGCGAACTGGCGGCTGTGGTTCGAGGCGGGGCGGCTGGTGCAGTGCACCGCGCGCCTGGGCAGCACCTCGCTCGGCGGCGATCGCGCCCTCTGCGGCTTCATCAGCAGCAAGCAGGCCGAGGGCTCGCTGAGCCGCGGCACCCCCGCGCCCGAAGAAGGCTTCGCCAGGCAGTCCACCGCGGCCACCCTGGCCCGGCTGGTGCCCTGGCTCAACGACGAGCAGAAGCGCGCCGCCGAAGGGCAGCTCGCCCGCGCCCGCGCGCTGCAGGTCAACGAGGAGCTCTACCGGCTCTTCATCACCGTCGGCCCGCCCGCGTGGCAGCCGATGGTGCGCATGTTGTGCGAGCAGAAGCTGACCCCCGCCGAGGTGATCGCCCGGCTCCAGGTGACGCCCATGGAGGTCGCCGCCGTGGTGCGCGAGCTGCTGCGGCGTGGGGTCGCTTCGCTGCAGCCATGATACGGGGCGCCTGATGGCTGACGACGACTCCAAGCTCTCGACGGGCCGCTTCGCGCGCCTGGCCAAGCTCGCCAAGATGTCGGCGAAGCTCTCGACCGACGTGTTCTCACGGGGCGTGAGCCGCATGCGCGGCAACGACGCCGAGTCGATGCTGGGCGCGGGCGCGGCCGAGAAGCTGGTGGCCACCCTGGGCGATCTGAAGGGGCTGGCGATGAAGATCGGCCAGCAGGTGAGCATGGACCCCGACCTGCTCACCCCCGAGGTGCGCGCGGTGGTGGCGCGGCTGCAGAACCAGGCGCCCCCGATGCCGTACGCGCAGGTGCGCGAGGTGATCCAGAGCCAGCTGGGCAAGCCGCCCGAGACCCTCTACGCGCAGTTCGACGAGACGCCCATCGCGTCGGCCTCGCTGGGCCAGGTGCACCGCGCCGTCACCCACGAGGGCGACGTGGTGGCGGTGAAGGTGCAGTACCCCGACATCGCCAACGCCCTGAAGGCCGACCTCGACAACCTCGGCGCGATGGTGAGCGTGGTCGCGGCCACCACCCGCATGGTGCACGGCAAGGCGTACTACGCCGAGCTGCGCGACAGCATGATGGAAGAGCTCGACTACCGCCTCGAGGCGAAGCGCGCGCTGCAGTTCGCCCAGGCCGCCGCGCCGCTCACCGAGGTGCGGGTGCCCAGGAGCTTCGAGGCGCTCACCTCGGAGAAGGTGCTCACGCTCGAGCTGCTGCCCGGGCCCACGCTCAAGGAGTTCTTGAACCACCTCGACCAGCACGACAACGACGAGCGCTTCCAGGCCTCGCGGTTGATCATGCGCGCGGTGTGGGGCCCGCTGCTGCTCAACGGCACCATCCACAGCGACCCCCACCCGGGCAACTTCCTGTTGCTGCCCGACGGCAAGGTGGGCGTGCTCGACTTCGGGGCGATCAAGCAGATGTCGCCGGCCTGGCTCGACGTGAACCGCCGCCTCTTCACCCACGTGGTGAAGGGCGAAGACTTCGACGAGATCCAGCTGTCCATCGACAGCGGCTTCGAGTTCGACGACGTGGTGACCGCGCGCCAGTTCGTGCAGACGGTGATCGAGATCGCCACCCGGCCTCCGCGCTCGCGCGACTTCGACTTCGCGCAGAGCTACCTGAGCCGCGACATGCGCAACCACTTCATGAAGAACGCCACCCGGCTGGGCGGCATCCGCCCGCCCAAGGAATCGGTGAACTTCTACCGGGCCATCGGGGGCCTCTCGCAGAACCTCGAGAACATCGGCGCGCGCGGCGACTTCAAGGCCGTCTACGAAGAGATGCTCGCGCTGGTGCCCTGAGTCACTCCGACCAGCCGTTGCAGGGAGACCGGTCCAGGAACTTCTTCGTGGCCTCGGCGCCGGCGTCGAAGAACTTGAGCCCGAAGTACCGGTAGACGCAGCCCTTCAGCCCGGGGTCCTTCACCACGAACGAGCCCTGGGCCTCGTGCGCCTCGAGGAGCTTGCGCCAGGCGTCGAGCGGCTCGAGCCCGTGCTGCTGGAAGATCAGCCGCCCCCCGTATTCCCGGTAGAGCGCCACGTCCCGCTTCCACCCGCCGAGCAGCTCCGCCGCCCTGGCGCGATCCAGGGGAGGTACCGGGCCGGACTCCGGGGGCCAGGTCTTCACCAGCCAGGCCCGGTGCGCGCGGGCACAGGTCTCGATCTCCTGCTTCGTCGGCTCGAGCGCCTTCGCCTTCACGTAGTCGGCGAACACGGCGTCCCACACCCGGCCCTGCAGCGCCTCGCATCGCGCGCCCTCGAGCCAGGCCGCCACCTGCTCGGGGGGCAGCAGCCTGCGCTGGGCTTCGAGCTCGGCGGCCGGCACCAGGTCCTTGCGCGAGAGCTCCTTGCCGAAGAGCACCGCCACCGGCTGGGCGAGGGCGAAGCCGAGCGTGAGGCCGAGCACCATCGACATGTCCTACTCCTCGCGCTTGAGAGAGAACTCGCCCTTCCACCCGCGCCACGAGAGTACCGCGAACACGAGCGCGCCCACCGAGGCCGCCCCGAAGATCTGCGGCTCGAAGCCGACGATCGCCGAGATGAGCAGCCCCGCCACCAGCGCCCCGGCCGACCAGAAGAAGCCCCAGTGCAGGGTGAAGCCCCCGGTGACGCACACGGCGATCACCAGCAGGAAGTTCTGGATCGCCGTCTGGCGTACGTCGAGGCCGATCAGCGCGGCCGCGATGCGCTGGGCGAGCACCCCCACCCCCGAGATGGCGACGAGGCCGGTGAGGCGCCGGTTGATGCGGGTGGAGAGAATCGAGCGGCGCCCGATCCACACCGCGAGGAAGAAGACCGCCAGCAACGGCACCATGAACGCGGTCAGGTACCAGCGGCCCAGCCCGAGCATCACCTCGTGCAAGGAAGGGGAGAGCGCCGGGAGGGAGACGATGAGCACGATCACCACCATGGTGGCCGCGAACACGGAGACGCGCTGGCGCGAGGCGACGAGCGGATCCATCTCCTGGCTCAGGTGCTCCAGGCGCGCCTGGCGCCGCTCTGACTCGACCGCCGATCTCTCGAGCGTCGCGAGCGCGGCCTTCAGCTCGGCGGGCACCGACGCCAGCTCGCTCACCAGCGCGCGGGCCGCGACGAGGTTGCCCTGCGAGATCTCGTGGTGCGCGGTGGCCTCGATGCACCGCGAGAGGCCGGCGCGCGCCACCTCGTTCTCGGGCCACTCGCGCAGGGCCTGGGTGAAGCCGAAGCGGCATTCCGAGAGCAGCGGGTACACGTTCTCCTTCGAGGTGCTCTGCAGCGTCGCCAGCAGCGTGAGCAGGCGCTCCTCGGCGGCCTTCGCCAGCTGCACCGAGCCGCGGTGGCGAAGGAAGCCGCCCAGCGCCTCGCGGAACTCGAGCGCCGAGGCGTAGCGGTCCTTCTTCTCCAGGGCCATGGCGCGCGCGCAGATCGCCACCAGCTCTTGCGGCGCTGACGGGGGTGGCGGCTTCGGCTGGCACTGCCAGGCGGCCTCGAGCACCGACTTGAGATCGGGGCCGGTCCACGGCGGGGTCCCGGTGAGCAGCTCGTACAGCGTCGCGCCCAGCAGGAAGACGTCGGTGCGCTCGTCCATCTGCGCGTCGTCACCGGTCACCATCTCGGGCGCCATGTAGACGGGGCTGCCCACCAGGCTGGGCTTGCGCACCTCGCCCGGCTTCGGCTTGACGATGGCGATGCCCCAGTCGGCCACGTACACCTCGCCGAACTCGCCGATGAGCACGTTGGACGGCTTGAGGTCGCGGTGGAGCACGCCCTTGCGGTGCGCGAAGGCGACGGCGTTGCAGACCTGGCGCAGGAGCTCGACGTGGGTGTCGATGCGATCGGCGCCGCCGGTGGCGATGCGGCTCCACGCCGGGTCTTCGGCGTGGCGAAGGAGCATGCTCCACGACACGCCGTCGACGCGCTTCATCACCAGCGCGGGGTGGCCGTCGGCGTCGCTGGCCATCGAATAGACGGGGATGACGCCGGGGTGCTCGAGCCCGCCGGTGATCTTCGCCTCCGAGACGAGCGCGTTGATGGTGCCCACCGACGCGTTGGCCCGCGGCACCTTCACCGCCACGTCGCGGCCCAGCGAGGCCTGGTGCGCCAGCAGCACCCGCCCCATGCCGCCTTCGCCCAGCAGCCCGGTGACCACCAGGTCGCGGTGGAGCGCCGCCTTCCCGGGTTGATCTTCGCTGGGCGAGCTCGCGCCTCGAGCGGGGACGGGCGGCGTCAACGAGATGCGCGGGAGGTCGATGCGCTCGGTGGTGGTGGGTGGCGCCGAGGTGGGCTCGTGGCGGAGGGTCGCCTTGTCCCAGTCGGGCACGCGGGTGTCGCCCAGCGACTCGGCGCTGCCGGCGTCGGGCGGGAGGGAGTCGAGCCCGAGCGTCTGCCACAGCTGCTCGAGGGTCGCGGGACTGCTGCTCATGAAAAACACCTTACCGGGAGGACTCTGGGGGAAGCTCTGCAGAATCGTGAATTGCCCCGCGTGTGGGTACTACAACCCGCCAGGCCAGCAGACCTGCTTTCACTGCTCGTTGGTGCTGCCGCTGCCGGCCGGTGACGCGCTGTGCGCCGCCCACCCCGAGGTGAAGGCCACCGGTGCGTGTTCCCGCTGCGGCACCTTCGGCTGCGGCAACTGCCTCTCGTCGCGAGGCGACGACTGGCTGTGCAGCCAATGCCTGGGCCGGGTGAGCAAGCTCCCCTGGGACGAGCGCAGTTCGTTGGGCCTGTGGCGGGCGTGGTGGCGCACCTCGGTGTTGATGATCTCCAGCCCGACCCAGTCGCTCACCACCGCCGAGCCCGACGCGCCGCTGGGGAGCTCGGTGCTCTTCTCGCTGCTCTCGACCGCGGTGGGCTTCGGGCCGACGATGCTGGGCTACGCCCTGATCATCGTGCCGATGCTGATCTTCGGGCGCGCCAACCGCGGCGTGGGCGACGGCAACTGGCTGCTGGCCGCCGGCACCGGGGTCGGGGTGGTGCTGATCTACGTGGTGGTGCTGCTCGCCGTTCAGCTCGGCAGCGTGCTCTTCATCTCGGGGCTCGACCACCTGGGGCTGATGCTGATGGGGGCCAGGCCGAAGAGCTACACGGTGACGGTGCGGGCCCACGCGCTCTCCATGGGGCCCTACCTGCTGGGCCTGTTGCCCTTCTGCAGCCTGTACGTCTTTCCGCTCTGGTCGGTCGTGCTGCGCATCATCGCCAACATGCACCTGCACAAGACGACCGCGGGCAAGGCGACGGCGGCGGTGCTCATCCCCTTCCTCCTTCTCTGTGGCGGAATCGTCGCCATCTACCTGGCGGTGTTCGCCCTCGCGATGAGCGTCTCCCGCTGATATCTGTGTGACCCCATGTCCAACGACGTCAACGCCCTGGTGGACGACATTACGGACCGCGTGAAGCGGCGCCTCGACGCGCTGCGCGTGGGCAAGGAAGAGCCCTGCACCACCGGGCCCTCGAAGGGCAGCAAGGCCGAGACCGCGGCCGCCGACTGCGCGCCGTCGTGCTTCGAGTGCGCCAACCACGACACGTGTGGGACGTCGCTGTCGGTACGCCACGGCCTGACCGAGCGGGTCACGCCCGATCGCCTGCGCACCAGCAAGGACATCGCCCAGTTCATCGACCACACCCTGCTCAAGCCCGAGGCCACCCGCGAAGAGGTGCTCAAGCTGTGTGAGGAAGCGAAGAAGTACGGCTTCGCCACCGTGTGCGTGAACTCGATCAACGTGGGCACCGCGGCGCGCGCGCTCCATGGCTCGCCGGTGCTGGCGATCGCCGTGGTCGGCTTTCCGCTGGGCGCCGGCGTGCCCTCGGCGAAGGCCTTCGAGACCCGCGAGGCGGTGCGCTGCGGCGCGAAGGAAATCGACACCGTCATCAACATCGGCGCGCTGCGCTCGAAGGACTACGCGCTGGTGCAGAAGGACATCGAGGCGGTCGTCAACGCCGCGAAGCCCTGGCCGGTGAAGGTGATCCTCGAGACCTCTCAGCTGAAGGACGAAGAGAAGATCATCGCCTGCGCGCTGGCCAAGGCGGCGGGCGCGGCCTTCGTGAAGACCTCGACCGGGTTCGCGCAGGGCGGGGCGACCGCGGAAGACGTGGCCCTCATGCGGCGCATCGTCGGCGACGACGTGGGCGTGAAGGCGTCGGGCGGCGTTCGCTCGACCGAAGACGCGATGAAGATGATCAACGCAGGCGCCAACCGCATCGGCGCCTCGGCCTCGATCGCCATCGTCACCGGCACGACGTCGACCTCGAAGTACTGATGACCCCTCGGGTCCGGCTGGGGCTGCTGCTCGCCGTCAGCCTGGGCTTCGTGTGCCTGGGGCTGCTGGTCACCGCGCTGGGTGACTGGCGCCTCGGCCTGGGCAACGTGGGGTTCTTCGGGCTCGCCTGATCGTGCTGCTGACGCCGATCAACCTCGCCGCGCTGGTCATGACGGTGCCCGAGGCGAAGCGCGACGGCGCCGGCAAGAAGTTCGGCCAGTCGCTCGCGTACAGGGGCGCGCCGTTGACCATCTGGTCGAGCCAGTTCGGCCTCGACGCGAACTCGTTGATGAAGACCATCGAGCGCTACGTGCGCCAGCCAGCCACCCGGGCCGAGTTGCGGGGGAGCTCATTCAGATAAGAATTGCTTGACGATTCGCGTCAAGTCATCAGCTTGTCTTGATTTTGACGTTGAATCGCAAAGTCGTAGCCGCGACAGTCCGGACCATGAGTCGCTGGGTGCTCGTGGTGCTGCCGCTGGTCGCCCTGCCCTGCCGGGCGGAAGAGGAGTCGCGGGCCCTGCCGGCGTGGCTCAGCCTGGTCGCGAGCCCGGTCAACGAGCAGCCCCTGGGCAACACGCTGGCCGGCCAACTCGAGGTCGAGGCGGGCTTCAGGGCCTCGGTACAGGTCTTCCCCTTTCTGGCCGTGGGAACCGAGTACTCGGTGGCGCTGGGCCCGCAGGTCAGCCAGGCGCCTCTGAGCGAGCAGGCGCACCGGCTCCTCGGCGTGATCGACTTCGGCTGGGGGTGGGGCGCCCTCACCCTCGCGCTGGGCGTGGGGCTCAGCGGCCCCGAGCGGTGGATGACCAGCCTCGCTCTCGAGTTCGACCTGCGATGAACTTCGAGGTGGGCCGGACAATTCTTTTCCCCGTTCCCCCTGCTTGCCGCAATCCTCCGCCCCATGGACCAGCAACGCCTTGCAGCGGTGGCAGCGGAATGGGCCGACGGTGACCCCGACACGAAGACCGCGGCGGAAGTGCGCGCGTTGCTGAAGAAGCAGGACTGGAAGGAGCTCGAGGACCGCTTCGGCGCCTCGCTCGAGTTCGGCACCGCCGGCCTGCGCGGCGCTCGGCGGCGGCACCAATCGCATGAACCTGGCGGTGGTGCGGCGCACCGCCTCGGCTTCGATCGCCATCGTCACCGGCACGACGGCGACCTCGAAGTACTGACGAGCCGCTCTGCCTGGCCTCGCAGGCCTGAGGCCGGCAGCTGCTGGGGGATGCAGGCCCACAGCGGCGAGGCGAGCGCGAATACCGGAGGAGGATGGCGTTTCACCAGAGGACGTTCGGCACCGACGTGCTGCAATGCCCCTGCGGTGGCCGCCGCACCATCCGGAGTCTCCATTCCACCCGCAAGCAGGCGGAAGCACGCGGCTCGCAGAGCGCGGCGTCGCGCTCCCCTCGCGGGTGTTCCCTCCGGCCACTGCTCCTCTCGCTGTGAAGGAGCCCGTCCGCTTCACCCCGACCACAGCAGTCGCGCCAGAGGTGCGTCCGCCCATCTTCGCCACCCGTTGACCTCGCCCGGTCCTGCTGCACCTCTCACCGCCTCTCCTTTCCTGGTGCTCCCGGTTTGCCGGGTTGTTCTTCCTTGCACTTGCCCGACGAGCCGGCGGAGAAGATCGCGGCGATCTCCTCCGGCTTCAGACCTCGGTCGTAGAGTGACACTTCGTCGACGCTGCCCTTGAACGAGTACCAATTCGTGTCGCCGCGCCCGAGTCGCAGCGGCTGCGCCGTTTGGTTCAGCTCCCAGTTGAAGCGCTCGGACTCGGGTTGCAGAACCCCGTTGAGATAGGTGGTCATACGCTCGCCATCCCAGACGCCGGCGATGTGGTTCCATCGCTGCAGCTCGACGCGCGTCGCGGTCTCGATCCACGCTTGCGAATCACCGGCGAAGAGCCCGAAGTAGATGCCTCCACGGCCGGAGATCCCGAGGATGAACGTCGAACCGAGGGAGTCGTCATCGTGCGTCTTCGAGACGATTCGCTGCCAGTTGTGGTCGAGCGACTCGGGCTTGATCCACGCCTCGACGGAAAGCGCGCGGCGGGGCACCGTGGCCTCCAGCTCGATGACGTTCTTGCCGTCGAAGTGGAAGGCTTCGCCCACCATCCCCTCGACGTCCTGATCGCCCTGGCCCTCGCCATCCCACCGGGCGATCGGTCTGGGCACCTCCGCACAAGGCGCTGCAACTCCTCTCGGCAGGGCCACGGCCGTCAGCACCACCACGGCGGCTGCGAGCGTGCTCACGGCCTTCCATCGCTGGCCCCTGGGCCCGGCGGGCTCTTGCGTGTTCAGGAAATCGCGCAGCGCAGTCACCAGTGCTCGCACGTCTGCAAAGCGGTCGCGCGGCTCCTTTTCCAGACACTTCTTGACGATGCGCCCGAGCGCCGCTGGCAACCGAGGGTCGACATCGCGAATGCCCGGCGCTGGCCGCTGCACGACCTCGATGAGGGTCTCGATCACGCTGTCGCGCTCGAAGGGCGGCTTGCCCGTGAGCGCGTAGAAGAGCGTCGCACCCAGGCCGTAGACGTCGGTCGCTGCGCTGACCTGCGGGTCTTCTGCGCGCGCCTGCTCGGGCGCCATGAAGCTTGGCGTACCGATGATCTCCCCGGCGCGCGTGAGCCGGGGGAGGCCTGCCTCGTGAACGACTCCAAAGTCGGTGATGTACGCGCGCGGCCCGCCGGCGGCGAACTCGATCAGCACGTTGCTGGGCTTGAGGTCGCGGTGAACGAGGCCGCGCTCGTTGGCCTGGTGCACGGCCTCGGCTACGTCGCACAGCAGCTCGATTCGCTGCCGAACCGTCAGTCGCCCGAGCACGGTGTCGAGCGATTGGCCCTCGATCAACTGCATGGCGATGAAGTGCCGGCCGTCGACTTCCCCCACCTCGTAGACGCGGCAGACCGAGGGATGGGAGAGCACCGCCTGGGCGTGGGCCTCACGGAACAGCCGCTCGATGAGACGGGGCTCGTTGTTGCGGAGGAACTTGAGGGCGACCCAGCAGCGCGCGTGTTGATCCCACGCACGATAGACCTCGCCGCTCGCGCCCGCGCCAATCAGCACGCCAGTCGAATATCGACCCGCCTCGTTCACCCCGCCCATGTTGTATTTCTTTCATAGCGTCAAACCACGGCGCTGGAAAACCCGGCCACATCTGCCCGATGCTTGCTCCATGGGCGATTGCCTTCGACTTATCAGCGTTGGCCAGCCAGATTCCCTCTCCTTCGTGTTGGAGGACGGGCAGTTCATGCTCGGCTCAAGCCCTGACTGCGACGTGGTGCTCAGGCACCCCTCAGTGTCCCGGCGGCACGCGCGCCTCGAGGTGGCGAATGGATCGGTGGAGGTCATCGATCTCGCTTCGCGTAACGGCAGCTACCTGGGCGAGGTGAAGCTGGGCGCCACGCGAGCGCGGCTGGGCCTGGGCGCGCTGCTCCGCCTCGGACAAGTCGAGTTGATGATCGAGGCGATCAGCAGGTCAGACCTCGAGCCCGCCGAGCCGCGCTTGCCTGAACCCGCCGGAACGCGCGTGCAGCCCGAGGCGAGTGGAGTGACGGTCGGCCTGCTGGCAGCCGATTCCTTCGTTCGGGAAGGGCTGCCCTCGTTGCATGAGCAGCTGAGCCGGGGAGCGTCGGTGAACGAACTCGCCGTGAGCGCCGGTGGGGCGCTGAGCACCAGTCTTCCCCTCTCGAGCCTCGAGATCGTCGACGTGAGTGCAGAGCCAGAGGCGCTTTTGTTCGAGCGTGGCTCGTCTGCGGCACCGGAGCTCCGCCGGGTGCAGCGCGGCGACTTCGAGCTTCGCGCGGTGCTCTTGTCGGAATCGCACTGGCAGACCCTGGCGCCCGTGTTGAGCGTGGTCGCGAGCCTGCTTCACCTGGCTGCCAAGAGGCGGGTGGCGCTCGCTCCGACCGTGATGAACGCACGGATGCCCGAGCCGGGCTCGGCGGTGCCCTCGATGCAGGCGCTCTACCGCGACGCGACGCGCATCGCTGCGGCCGAGGTGAGTGTGCTCGTCCTCGGTGAGTCGGGCACGGGTAAGGAGCTGCTCGCCCGTCACGTGCACGAGACCTCGCCACGGGCGAAAGGGCCCTTCGTGGCGCTCAACTGCGCGGCGCTCGCGCGCGATCTCCTCGAGGCGCAGCTCTTCGGCGTGGAGCGCGGCGTGGCCACGGGGGTCGAGGCGCGGCCGGGCATCTTCGAGGCTGCGGACGAAGGCACGTTGTTCCTCGATGAGATCGGCGACATGGCGCTCGACACGCAGGCGCGCATCCTCCGTGTGCTGGAGGAGCGCCGGGTGTGCCGCCTCGGCTCGACGACGCATCGCCCGGCGCGGGTTCGGGTCATCGCGGCGACGCATCGCGATCTGTCTGCAGAAGTGGCGGCGGGCCGGTTCCGCCTCGATCTCTTCTATCGGCTCGCGGGTTGGCAGGCCGAGCTGCCGCCGCTCCGAGCGCGGCGCGCTGACATTCCTGCCCTGGCGGTGCACTTCCTCGCGCAGGCGCTGAAGACGCGTGGGGTGGAGGCGCGCGGGCTCTCGAAGGCTGTGATGGAGTTGCTGAACGAGTACCCGTGGCCAGGCAACGTGCGGCAGCTGCGCGCGGAAATGGAGCGCGCGGCGGTCTTCGTCGTGCCTGGGCAGCTCGTCGACACGGCCTGCTTGAGCCCACTGCTGCGCAGCCCAGCCAGGGCGGGCCCGGGGACCCTGCAGCAGCGCCTCGAGGCTTTTGAGCGGAGTGAAATCACGACGGCCCTCGAAACGAAGGACGGCGACGTCGAGCGCACGGCCGAGCAGCTGGGCGTCTCGCGCTCCACGCTCTACCGTCGCATCAAAGAGTTGGGCCTGAGCGCCTGACTTCGTCGCACTCCTGAGATCGAAATCCCAGCGCTGCGACAAATCCCGCCTCGTGCAGAGGGGCCACCCCGTGTTTTTGGGGGCGCGGTGCTGGCGTACGCCTTGCTGAGGCGAGCGCACCGTCACGACCACCTCAAATCAACCCAATGCCAAAGGAAAGCACATGAACACGACAAAGCAGCAAGTGAGCGCGATGAAGGTTGGGGCCACCAAACTGAGCAAGATGGGCTTGTCGGCCGTTCTGGCTTTGACCTTGGTTTCGCCGCCGGTTGCGTACGGCTTCGACATGTTCGTTCCTTCAGCTGGCATGTCAAGTGCAGGAGCCCTGGTCGGTCAAATTCAACAGAATGGCAACGGCCCCTTTCGGTTTCAGCTTGATGGCGGAGTTGCTCTCTGCGGCACCGGTGTCAGCGGCAATACCTGGGGTGAAATTGCCGTAAATCTGAATCCAAGCAGCGGAATCCCTGTGACGGCTGAGGCAATGAAAGCCATGATCAGCACCCTCACTGCCGCAAAGTTGGCTGGTCGCAGGGTCTGGATCGCTACAACCAACAACTCGTCTGCCGCCGGTCTCGGTGTCGGGTACGGTTGTCGAGTCGAAGTCGTCACGATGATGTAGGCCGGCGCGACTCGCAGTAACCGATCTGACAACACGCCTGGCCTGGCCTTTCTCTTTCTCACCGCACTCTCTGCTCGGGTGTGGGAGGGTACAATGCGATTCCTTTTCGCCGCACTGGTCGGTTGCCTTGTTTCGTGCGCAGGCACGTCGACACCTGAGGACCCCACTGCTCTCGACGTTGGCGAGCAGAGTGTTGCCAACAAGAGGGATGAACTTGCAGCGTTTCAGTCGTTTGTTCTTTGGAGCGACATCGTCAATGTCTGCTTTACCTATCAACTCCTTCCTGACGGCGGTTCGACCTTTCCGCTTCCTGACGGAGGCACGGCCCCAATTGACTACACCGGGGCCAAGAACGCGTTGATGAGCGCTCTACAGCAAACGTGGCAGGCCTCCTCCTCGCTCTCGTTCTCAGACACCGGCACGTGCCTTCCCTCTCCTCCCGTCAATACGCTCAGAGTCACGCTGAGCGCGAACCTGAGCGGCGCAGGATTCTGTGGCACGGGACGGGACACGTCGTGCGTCGTTGGTGTGGGTTCTGGGAATTTGGCAGACACAACAGCAGTCGGGATCCACGAAGTCGGGCATGCGCTTGGATTCGCGCACGAACACCAACGAGCCACCTCGCCTGGAACACTCGAGGTGCCACTTTGCGACTGTGAGGCGCAGCGACTTTTTCGCGCACAACAAGTCGTAAACGCCCAGCCAACTCCAGTTCCAACCCCATGTGGAACGTCTGTATATAAACTGACGTTTACCGCGACGGGTTGCTGGCCTGCAGAGACAGTGGACCTCTGCACTGCGCAGAGTTGGATTGGTAATCGCAGCCCATTCGTTTACCGCAATCTAACTGAGTTCGACCCAGACTCGGTAATGAACTACTGCGCTCCACGAAAGACTTCCCTGAGTCGGTTCGATGCCCTGGGCGTGCAAATGCTCTACCCCCATTCTTTCACCCGTACGCTGCGCCCCGTTCGCGGACCGGCCTTCGAGACAGCGTTCGGCATCGTCGTGCTAACCACCGAGGCCGTCGCAATCGGTACGGAGTGGACGGCCGCCGGTGGCTCTGAGTTCTATCAGCAGACGAGTTCCTGGTATCGAGGGAGCCAATACCTCGGCGGAACGCCGACCGACGAGCGCGTTCATCCCGCAGGCACAAACAACCTCTACCTCCAGTTCACTGACTCAATGGGGCGGCCCCACTACGCCTCGACCGACGTCGTTGCGGACGACTCTTTGTTCGCGGCGCTGGTGATGGCCACCATCCCCTAGGTTGGTTTCCACTCCCGCAGTCCCCGATGAGCACCTACCGACTCATCGCGTCGTCAACCCTCACGCCAGGAGTTCCCATGAAGCCCACGTTCGCTGTTGCCCTCTTCCTTCTTCTCACCGCGAGCCCGGCGTTTGCTGCGGGAAGTGTCACCGCGACCGTCTCTTCGGTCCGTGTCGATGCTGCAACGGGGCGCGGGTTCATCTTCTTCTCGACGAACATCTCCACCCCGGCGACCTGCGCTGCCAGCGCGAACTACTCGATGATGAACGTGTTCGCGTTCGACACCACAACCGCGGGCGGCAAGAGCATCCTCTCTCTCGCCGCCTCCGCGAAGCTCGCCGGACGGACGATCACCGCCTTTGGCACTGGCACTTGTTTGCTGTACCCGAGGACCGAGACTTGCGGATCCGGCCTGTGTGGTTGGGGGGAAGACATCAGCTACATGACGATGAACTGACCCATGATCCTCTTGTCAGATGTGGTCGGAACAAATGCACGACAACGGGAGCTGTAATGTCGAACGGTGGTTCTTTTTGTGGTGCTCGCAGCAACTGGGTGTCTGACATCCGAGAGCGAGCCGCCGACTGAGCTCGACACCAGCCCCGTGGCCTGCGAGTACTTCGCCGAAGGGATCAATGCACCTGAGATCGCCAACCTCTCAGACACGTCCATCGAACCGAATCTGATCGTGCTAACTGAGTCGACCAATTGGGTGTGCCGTGAGCCGGTCGGTGTAACGCTGATTGGAGGCGTTCACTACGACCCGAATTACCAGAACTATTCCTATCAATTTGACCCTGGTGACTTCCTCGATCCAGCGGAGTGGTGGGGCCCCTTCCCCGTTGTCGAGTGCAACTACACCTCAAACGGCGGTCTTCCCATCAAGGGGTCTGGCATGCCGACGGTTCTTCCGCTTTCTGCACTTCTCGCAGCGACGGCTTGAATGGGTCTCAGGACACTCGATGAAGATGACGACCCACAGTCTGATGATGGTGATGCTTGTATTGCTGACGGCGACTCAGGTGTGGGCTAAACAGTCACTCAGGTGTTGTCTGTTGCGCTCCTGAGATGGCTCTTCCGTCTTTGTAGGTATCGGCTTCATATTAACTCGATTATTCTAGGAATCGGAGCGAACATGAGTCGGGATAAGATGATGCTGCAAGGCAGCGGACCGTTGGCTCGCCTGCTCGGGACTGTTGCTTTGGTTGTCGCGCACGCAGCCCTCGCCGGAAACTACACGTTTCCGCCCAAGACGGCTGCAGCGACTGTTTCCTCAGAGACACACTCCCTTGAGCATGTGGTGATCAAGTTCATGGAGGGCTCTCGAGTATCGATTGACGACGGCCACTTCGTCGCCACTCATTCGGTCACGGCCCGCGACACTGTGTTTCGTACCCGGTACGGACTCACTGGCGAAGAGATTAACGCTGAGCTGTTTAGCCTCAATGGCGTGCTTGATACGTACGGCGCAGTGCCCAGGGTCCCCTATGGAGACCTCAGCGCGGCCAGCTTGGATGCAATGAGAGATTCCGGAGAGGCTGCGACTGGTGACGAACTGGGCTCCCTCGCCCTCTACTTCATCATCTCGAGGAGTTTTGCGCAGACAGAAATGCGCGATTTCCGCGACGCACTTAGTGCGTTCGCCGTCGTCGAGGTCGCCTACGCAATGCCGAAGGCATCCGAGCCAATCGCGGACATCCCGCCGACAACTCCGGTGCTCGCGCAGACGCATCTAGCTTCGACGTTCAATTACGACTTTGCCAATGGCATAGCCGGTGGGCGAGGTGCAATCTGCGACATGTATGACGTTGAGACAGCCGCAACTTTCGACCATGAAGACATGCCCTTCTCTACGCTCGGAACGATCGGAATTTCGATGTGGCTCACTAGCCCCAAATCACACGGAACGGCCGTGATGGGCATTCTCGTGGCAGACGATTCGAACGGCATTGGCGTAAAGGGCGTCGTGCCGGAGGCGCGCGCTGGGTTGGCGTCCCCCGTGACACCTCTCACGGTTTTTCTCGCGCCACTGCCAAGTTGGCCCTATTCGCCCGCCCAAGCGATCGGCATCGCGACGGACAATCTTCTGAATTGGGGGCGCCCCGACCGCACGCTTCTGATTGAGCAGCAGTTTCCACCGGACCCTGCGGTTCCTTTGGGCGCAATATCCTCAACCTGTGGCGGCGAATGTGGCAAGTGGATTCCGGTTGAAACCTATTCTTGGGAATTCACTGCAATTAAGACGGCAGTTGCCAATGGGATCCGTGTGGTCGAGGCGGCGGCGAATGGCGGCGTGAATCTTGACCACTCCTATTTTGCTAACACTCTGACACGCGAGAGCGGCGCGATTCTGGTTGGAGCCGGGGTCAGCACCAGCAATGCACGATCGAGTTTTTCGAACTTCGGGAACCGTGTTCGGCTTCAAGGGTGGGGCGACAGCGTCGCCACTTTGGGATACGGAGACTTATGGAAAAGCCCCTCCGACCCTGGTGATCAGAGGCAATGGTACAAGTCGTTCTCGGGCACTTCTTCCGCGACGCCCATGATCGCGGGGGCCCTTTGCATCATTCAAGGCGTTGCCACGGAACTTCACGGAGGTCGGCTCACCGAGTCTGACCTGATGAGGATCATCCGAGTCACTGGGGAGGGCCAGACTGGCAATCTGGCTGAACCGATCGGCTTCCAGCCGAATCTCAGAAGAGCAATCGAACACATTCAGCTGATCCCGTTCATTCCGTTGTTCGACATGTGAGCGGGCCTGATCGATGATCGGTCTTGCTGGGCAAACTGCGGGGGAGCTACCTGACGCCTCCAGCGCGGCGTAGGTCTCCCACCTGAGGAGCTCGAACGCGACGAACCCGTCTGGCATCCAGTTGCACCGGGCGGGCGCGTGAGCGGCGCCCGTTCTTCCAACGACTGCCCGTGAGCAAGTCCCCCTCGAGAGTCTGGCACGTGTCCTCTGCTTGCCGTAATCCTCGCCTCCATGGACCAGCAACGCCTTGCAGCAGTGGCAGCGGAGTGGGCCGATGGCGACCCCGACCCGAAGACCGCGGACGAAGTGCGCGCGCTGCTGAAGAAGCAGGATTGGAAGGAGCTCGAGGACCGCTTCGGCGCCTCGCTCGAGTTCGGCACCGCCGGCCTGCGCGGCGTGCTCGGCGGCGGCACCAATCGCATGAACCTGGCGGTGGTGCGCCGCACCGCCTCGGGCCTGGCGAAGTACCTCAAGGCCACCGTGCCCGACCTCGCCCAGCGCGGCGTGCTCATCGGCCGCGACGGCCGGCACATGAGCCTCGAGTTCACCCGGGAGAGCGCCATGGTGTTCGCCGCGGAGGGCGTGCCCGCCCACGTGTTCGTCGACGTCTCTCCCACGCCGGTCACCGCGTTCGGGCTGGCGAAGGTGAACGCGGCGGCAGCGGTGATGGTGACCGCCAGCCACAACCCGCCCGAGTACAACGGCTACAAGGTCTACTGGAGCAACGGCGCGCAGATCGTCCCCCCGCACGACGTCGGCATCGCGAAGGCCATCGACGCGGTCGGCTCGGCGAAGAGCGTCCCCCTGATGGACGAGGCCACCGCGCGCAGCAAGGGCCTGTGGAAGGACGTGCCCGCGTCGGTCGAGCGGGAGTACCTCGACGCGATCCTCGCGCTGCGCCCCACGAAGAAGACCGGTGAGCTCTCCATCGTCTACACGGCGATGCACGGCGTGGGCGGCCGGTGGGTGCTCGCGGCGCTCAAGGAGGCCGGCTTCAAGCACGTGGCCCCCGTCGCCCAGCAGCAGGAACCCGACGGCGACTTCCCCACCGTGCGCTTCCCCAACCCCGAAGAGAAGGGCGCGATGGACCTGTCCACCGCGCTCGCCGAGCAGGTGAAGGCCGACCTCGTGCTCGCCAACGACCCCGACGCAGATCGCCTGGCGGTGATGGCGCGAGATGACAAGGGCGCGCTGCGCATGCTCACCGGCAACGAGGTGGGCGTGCTGCTCGGCCACTTCATGCTCACCCAGGTGACCACCCCCAACCCGCTCGTCGTCACCACCATCGTCTCGTCGGTGCAGCTCAAGGCGATCGCCGCCGCGAAGGGCGCGCGCTTCGAAGAGACGCTCACCGGCTTCAAGTGGATCGCCAACCGCGCCATGGAGCTGCTGCCCCAGGGCATCCACTTCGTCATGGGGTACGAAGAGGCGCTCGGCTACACGGTCGGTGACGTGGTGCGCGACAAGGACGGCGTCGGCGCCGCGCTGGTGCTCGCCGACATGGCCGCCTGGTGCAAGGCGCGCGGCACCACGCTGCTGGGCTACCTCGAGGAGGTGCAGCGCGAGCACGGCCTCTTCGTCGCCTCTCAGTTCAACGCCACCCTGGCCGGCACCAGCGGCGCCGCCACGATTCGCGCGGTGATGGAAGCGTTCCGCGCCCGGCCCATCTCGGCCATCGGGAACCTGAAGATCGACGCCACCAACGACTACCAGGCGCAGCGCCGGCAGCAGGGCGGCGTCAGCTCGACGCTCGCGTTGCCGAAGTCGAACGTGCTGGCGTGGGAGCTGGAAGGCGGCAGCCGGGTCACGCTGCGGCCCTCGGGCACCGAGCCGAAGATCAAGGTGTACTTCGAGTGGCGCGAGACGCTCGCCGCGGGTGAGCCGATGGCCGGGGCGCGCGCGCGGGCGCAGCAGCAGCTCGCTGCCATGGAAACCGCCTTCCTCGCCCTGGCCCGTGAGCGGGGGCTGCCATGAGAGCGTTGGTCCTGTCGGTGCTGGTGGTGGCTGCGTCGGCCCGGGGCGAAGAGGTGAAGGTCGAGGTGGTGCAGGAAGACGTCGGCCAGGCGTGGAGCGTGGTGGGCGCCAGGACGCTCGCTCCGGGGGCCAACGCGCTCGAGGCGTCGATCGGCTACCCCGCGATCAGCGCCGGGTTCCTGCGCGGCATCGCGCCGGGGATCAACGTCGGGGCGCGGGCGGGCTTCGTGTACGGGGTGGAGGGCATGTTTCGCGAGACCGCCCCGGGGTTCAAGCTGCAGGGCCTGCTGAAGCTGCGCCTGCTCGACTCGGGCAAGGTGTCGCTCGCGCTCACCGCTGAGCCCGGCATTCTCTATCACTCGTCGTTCCTCCAGGGCGCGCGGGTGGGGCTCACCATTCCCGTCGGGCTGCGCCTCGGCATCGCCGCGTCGAGCGCGATCGCGGTGGCGGTGCTGGTCGACCTGCCGATGTGGGTCGAGTTCGGCCTCTTCGGCGGCTTCAACCTCCCCATCCTCACCGGCGGCGGCGTGGAGTACTTCATCACCAGCCAGCTCGCGGTCTTCTTCCGCGCGCGCATCGGGCCGACCATCCGCACGGCGCGCCCCGCAGAGGTGACCTTCGAGAGCTCGCTGGGCATCGGCTACCGCTTCTAAGGCTGCTCGCAGACCCAGAGCGGGTTGCCCGCCGTGCCTTCGTCGAGGCACACCCAGCCGGGCGGACACCGCGCCGCCTGCTGGTTGCCCAGGCCGTCCATGCAGAAGGCGGTGCAGTAGTCGCCCTGCGGCGTGCCCGTCGCGCAGGTCTTCGAGTAGCAGTTGTTGAAGCCGCCGGTGTTGACGTTGCAGGTCATGCCGATGGGCTGGCAGCGATCGACCACGCCTGCGCCACCGTTGTCGTCGAGGCCGCACGCCCAACCCGGGGGACAGTCTGTCGCGGCGCTGCAGCTGCCGGTGCAGATGCCGCTGGTGGGCACCTGAGGCTGGGTCGAGCACCACCGGCTGATGCACTGGGTGGTGTTCCCCTGCACGTTGCACATCGACGCCACCGGAGAGCAGACCTTCTGCATGTTGGCGCCCACCTGCACCAGCGAGCACGAGAAGCCGATCGGGCACGAGTGCGTCGACTCGCACGGGGTGGTGCAGACCGAGAGCGAGACGCTGCCGGGGTGCAGCAGGCAGATGCCGGCGATGCACGGCGCGGGCGAGCCGGAAGGGCAGGAACGGCCCGAGTCGGAGGGCACGCAGATGTTGATGGTGCCGCTCGTGTCCTGCACCGGGAGGCAGGCGTGGCCCTGGGTGCAGGCGCTCTCGCTCGCGCACTGGATGGTGCACATCTTCAGGCCCGCGGGCGTGCCGATGCAGAGGTTCGAGGCGCAGTCGCGGCCCGTGTTGCAGCCGTCGCCGTACTGGCCGACGGGGCTGCCGGCGTCTTCGATTCCGGCGTCGAAGCCTGCGTCGGGGAGGCCTGCGTCTTCTTCCGCGCCCGCGTCGAAGCCTGCGTCTGGCAGCCCGGCGTCGAAGCCCGCGTCGGGGAGACCTGCGTCGAAGCCCGCGTCGCGGCCGGCGTCGGTTCCAGAGTCCATTCCGGAGTCCGTTCCGGAGTCGATGGTTCCGCCGCCCCCGCCGGCTCCGCCTCCCGACGCAGCGCCGCCGCCGCTTCCCCCGAGTTGGCAGTCGCCGAAGAGGCAGCGGCCTCCCGTTGCTTCGCAGTCGCGATCGGTGCGGCAGATGACCGTGCACTCGTTGGCGACGCAGCGTTCGGTTTCGCTGCAGTCACTGTGGATCTTGCAGGGCTTCTTTCCGCAGGCGGAGAGGAGCAGGGCGAGAGCGAAGAGACCGGCGATGCGCACACGCGAACAGTGGAGGTGCGACCCTTGTCTGTCAATTCAGTCAGCGCGACAGGGTCTGACTGGCGTGGATTCCCACGGCGATGGAGAAGCAGAGCAGCAGGGTGAAGGGAAAGACGATCAGCAGCAGGGCGCCCAGCTCCCGGAGGTGCATCTCCCAGAGCACCGAATCAGGAGGCGGACAGGCGAGGACGAGGAACCCGGGCATGCGCACAGCAGAGCAGCCGGCGGGCCGACGGGGCATCGGCCGGACGCCCGTCGGTCATCTGACCGATGCTCGAGAGTCCCGTTCACGTCGAGCGAAGTCGAGACGCGCCCCTCGATTCATTGGACCAGGCTGCTCAGTAGATCGACGCCCCGCGGCCGCTCGAACGAAGCGACTCGGTCTTCATCTGCTTCACCGCTTCGCGGCGCTGCTCGGGGGCGGCCGACGGCGCGTTGTTCGAGAGGCCGTAGATGGTCGAGTTGGTAGCCCGCTCGTCGGCCATCGAGCCCTCGCCGGCGACGGCGTCGGCCTCGAAGAAGATGGCGTCGTTGTCCTTCACGAAGCGCTTGGCTCCGCCGAAGTCGCCGCGATCGAGGGCCTCGGCCGCCTTCTGGTAGTTCACCGCGGCGCGCGCCCTGGTGGCGACCACCACCGCCGCCTTGTCGCGCTTGCCCAGCGCCAGGGTGCTGTCTTCGGTCACCATCGCCGCCAGCGAGAGCCGCGCGTCGGCCGGCTTCTCGGTGAGCAGATCGGTGTACGCGAGCTGGAAGCCGGCGATGTCCACGGTGCCGTTGCGCACGGAGGGCGAGGCGGTGAGGTGCACCACCAGCTTCTCCACCTGGCGCGCCGAGAAGTCGGGGAGGGTGATGGTGACGGTGTTGCCCAGCTGCGAGACCGGGCGGCCGTAGACCTCCACGAAGCGCACGCCGTCGGGCAGGGTGAAGGTCAGGCTCGCGGTGCGCGCCACCATGGTGCCGGCCTGCTCGAGATCGCGCTGGAAGATCGCGGCGGTCGCCGACGCGTTGCTGATGAAGCCGTACGAGCCGCCACCCACGTCGGCCAGGCGCTGCATCAGGTCTTCGTTGAAGTCCGAGCCCAGGCCCAGCGAGGTCACCGAGACGCCCGCGTCGCGAATGCGGCGCACCACGTTGGTCAGGCCCTGGGTGCTGGTGATGCCCACCGTGGGCTGACCGTCGGACAGCAGCAGCAGGCGGTTGACCCGGAAGTCCGACTTCGCGCGCTCGAGGTGCTTGAGCCCCACCGCCAGGCCGTCACCGATGTTGGTGCCACCCTCGTCGCCGATGTTCGCGATGTAGCGGCGCAGCTTGAGCTTGTTCTCTTCGGTGGCGAAGACGCCGCCCAGGGCGCTCACGTCGGTGCCGAAGTGCACCACCGAGATGCGGTCTTCGTCGCCCAGCAGGTCCACCAGGCGCTGCGCGGCGCGGCGCGCGTTCTCGATCTTCGCGCCCGACATCGAGCCGGAGCGATCGATCACCACCGCCAGGTTCACCGGCGCGCGCTTGGCCCCCGGCACGTCGACCGCGCTCACCTCGAGGGTGGCGAAGACGTCGCTGGTGCCCGGCACCAGGTACGGATGCGAGAGCCGGCCCGTCAGCGAGAGCGAGCCCGGGTTGGCGACCGGCGCCGGCACCACCGGGGGAGGCGCGGGCGGGGCGTTCACCACCGGTGTGGGCGCAGGTGGGCTCACCGTGGGCGCCGGCGACAGGCGGGGCAGGCCCACCACCACGGCGAGAAGGAGAAGAACAGCCGCTGCACCAAGGAAAGCGCTCGTCCGGTTCATGGTCGCAGTGAAACGCGCGGGCCCGCCCAACGGATCTGAGCGGTGGTGAATTCACCAAAAACGACCAAGAATCGCGCGGTTCGGTAGCACTTCGGGGGCCCCAGTGACGGAACGCGACGACGAGCTTGGAAAGACCCTCCCCACGAAGCCGGGCAGCGCCCCTTCGAGCGGGGCGCGGCACGTGCTGCCCACGCTCGCCCCTGGCCGCTACGAGAACCCCCCCGGCCAGACCGATCCCGAGCTGGGGCGCGGCGGCATGGGGCGGGTGGTGACGCTGGTCGACACCCACCTCCATCGCGAGGTGGCGGTGAAGGAGCTGCTGCTCGAGCACACCGCTGAACGCAGCTCGACCGGGCCGCTGCTCGAGAACCTCTTCGTGCGCGAGGCGAGGGTGCTCGCCCTGCTCGAGCACCCGGGCGTGGTGCCGGTGTACGAGCTGGGCCGCCGCGCCGACGGCGCACCGTATTATTCGATGCGCCGCATCCGCGGCCGCTCGCTCGCCGCCGAGCTGCACGCCTGCGCCAACCTCGAAGAGCGCCTGGCGCTGCTCTCTCACTTCATCGACGTGGTGCAGACCGTCGGCTTCGCGCACAGCAAGGGCGTGGTGCATCGCGACCTCAAGCCCGAGAACGTGATGGTCAGCCGCTTCGGCGAGACGCAGGTGATCGACTGGGGCCTGGCCATCGTCGGCAACGAGCCCATCGAGGGCGGCGTGCTCGCTGGTACGCCCTCGTACATGGCCCCCGAGCAGGCGGCCGGCGCCTTCGTCGACGCCCGCAGCGACGTGTGGGCGCTGGGGGTGATGCTCTACGAGCTGCTCACCGGCAAGCTGCCCTTCGACGGCTCCGGGCCCACGCAGATCCTCGACGCGGTGCGCACCAGCCCCATTCCGAAGGTGCGGGAGCGCGAGCCGGGGGCGCCGCCTGCCCTGCTGGCCGTGGTGGACAAGGCCCTCGAGCGGGACCCCGGCAAGCGCTACCCCGACGCCGGCGCGATGGCCGACGCGCTGGAAGCGGCGCAGCGGGCGCGCGCGCCCAGGCCCGTGGGGTTGATCGCCACCGCGGCAGCGCTCGGCGTGTTCGCGCTGGGCTTTGGGGTGTGGGGGGTCGCCTCTTCGGTGCGCGTCGACGACGCCCGCCGCGACGCCCGCATCGCCGTCGATGACGCCCAGCGCGCCTCGGCCGACGCCCAGGCCCTGGCCGCGCTCGCGGCGTTCCGCGATCGCGACACGTTGCTGGCGAAGAAGACGGCCGCGCCGGTGCAGCTCCACCCGCTCGCGCGCGGGGTGCTCTGGCTGGCCGAAGAGCGAGGCGTGCCCGAGACGTTGTGGGCGGTGAAGGTGCCGGCCGGGTGTTCCTCGCTCGCCGCGGTCGGCACGACCATCGCCTGCGCCACGCTCAACGGGCTCACGCTCTTCGGCCCCGATGGCGCGCCACAAGGCGAGCTGTCTGTCGGCCCCCGGGGTTGGCAGCACGCGGTGCTCGCGCTCGACGACGACCGGCTCATCTCGGGCGGCGATGATCGCCAGCTCCATTACTGGGACGTCGCCGCGAAGAAGGAGCTGCGCCACGTCGACGGCTTCTCGGCCGGTATCCGCTCGCTCGCGTTCGACGGGGTCGAGGTGCTGGTGGGCCTCGCCGACGGTGAGGTGATGCGCGTCGCGGAAGACGGAACCCTCACCCAGGTGACGAAGCACCCCCGCCTCGTCTCTGCACTGGCCGCTTCTCCGGGGCAGGTGGCGTCGGTCTCCGAGGGGCTGTTTCGGGTGAGCGGCCCGATGCCGATGGAGCTCGATCGCCACGTGGGCGCCGTGGCGGTGCTCACCGCGAGAGATCTCGTGCTCGGCGTGGAGCGCTCGGTGCTGGTGGTGCACGACGGCGAGGCGAGCCGCGTCTCGTCAGGCCATCGCGACGACGTCACCGCGCTCGCCGTGGTCCCCGCAGATGGCGCCACGCCCGCGCGGCTGGTGAGCGGCAGCGCCGACGGCACCGTGCGCTGGTGGTTCGCCGACGGTACGCTCGAGGGAATGCTCTCGGGCTTCGCGCCCGGGGTGCAGGCGCTCGCCGCCACGCCCGACGGAAGGCTCGTGGTCGCCACCACGCAGCGGCGGCTCGAGGCGTGGCGCTTGCCCGCGCGCGCGAGCCCGCCAGACGCGATCGGCGTGCCCTCGGCGCACGCCTGGTGGCCGAAAGGTGGACTGGTCACGGGCTACCGCGATGGCCACCTCCGCCGGCTCGATCCCGAATCGGGCGAGGTGCGCGATCTCGAGGCGCGTCACAGCGGCCCGGTGCGCGGCGTGGCCCGGGTGTACGGCCCCGAGGCAGCCGACAGCATCCGCTTCCTCTCCGCGGGTGATGACGGCCAGGTGCTGGCGCAGCGCTGGAACGGCTCGGTGGAGATCCTCGACACCATCGGCGGGGCCCGGGTGGTGGCGATCGCCACCTCGCGCACGGGTGACTCCGCCGCCTGGGCCGCCGACGATGGCACCCGGGTGCTGTGGAGCCTCGGCTTCAACAAGGAGATCTCCCGCGAGAAGGACACGCTGGTGCGCTCGCTCGCGTTCTCCAACGACGGCAAGACGCTCGCGGTGGGCCGCGACGACAAGCACGTGTCGCTGTTCGACGCGGCCACGGGAAAGGAAAAGCAGCGCGCGCTCGACCCCATCGACGGCGCGGTGACGGCGCTCGCCTTCTCACCCGACGACGCGTTCCTCGCCGCCGGTTCGACCGATGGCCGGGTCACGCTGTGGGATCTCGCCGCCGCGAAGGTGCTGCGCACGTGGAACCAGCCGGCGGCGCGCGTCTCGACCCTCGACTTCCATGCCGAAGGAAAGTTGCTCGCCGCCGGCAGCGACGATGGGAGCGCGTACCTGCTGTCCGCCCCTGACGGCGCGCTGCTCGGGCAGGTCCCCGGCGATTCGGGCGACGTGTTGCTCGTCGCCTTCACCGAAGACTCGCTCTTGGTAGTGGGGAGCGATCGCGTCGCCCACCACCTGCACCCGTGAGTGGCTCCCCATTGTCACGACGCACCAAGTCACGCACTGGGCGTCGAGGCCCGTTAGGGTTTGGTCAGCCATGGAAGCCCTGAAGCGGATCCTCGTCATCGACGATGCCGAAGATGTGCGCGTGCTCGTGCAGCGCCAGCTGGTGCACCTCGGGTACGAGGCGTCGGGCGCGGGTAACGGCGTGGAAGGCCTGGAGGCCGTCGCAGCCAACCTGCCGGACCTGGTGGTGTGTGATCTGCGCATGCCTCACCTGGACGGGCTGGGCGTGCTCAGCGTGCTGCGCGAGCGCTATCCCCTGCTTCCGGTCGTGGTGATGTCGGGCGAGGGCCTGCTCAACGACGCGGTGAGCGCGCTGCGCCTGGGCGCGTGGGACTACATCAGCAAGCCGATCGCCGGGATGGCGGTGCTGCAGCTGGCGGTGAGCAAGGCGCTCGAGAAGGCCGAGCTGATCCGCGAGAACCAGCGGCAACGGCAGAAGCTCGAGGCGGTGTACCGCGAGCTGGCCGATGATCAGGAGGCAGGGCGCCGGCTGCAGCTGGGCCTGCTCCCCGAGAATGGGCGCCGGTTGGGCAGCTTCACCCTCACCCGCGAGCTGCTGCCCTCGTCGTACCTGAGCGGTGACTTCCTCGACACGTTCAACCTCGATTCCAAGCGCTGGGGCTTCTACCTGGCCGACGTCGCGGGTCACGGCGTGCCCTCGGCGCTGGTGACGGTGATGCTGCGCACGCTCGTCGATCGCCAGGTGCTGGCCGCGCACAACGGCGACGCGGGCATTCTGGCGCCCTCGCGCTTCCTCAAGGAGCTCAACGGGGCGCTGCTCCACCAGGGTCACGAGAAACACGTGGCGCTCTTCTACGGCCTCGTCGACGAGGAACGGCACCAGCTGCGCTGCGCCAACGCCGGCTGTTTCCCCTGGCCGGTGCTGATCCAGGGAGAGAAGGCGCTGGCGCTCGAGCTGCCCGGCATGCCCCTGGGGCTGATGACCACCGCCGAATACGAGGAGCGCTCGTACGAGCTCACCTCCGATGCCACCCTGGTCGCGTGCACCGACGGGGTGTTCGAGGTGATGGGGCCGGGCACGGTCGACGAGAAGAGCCAGCGCATCGCAGAGGCTGCGCGGCGGGCGGGCTCGGCCGCGGAATTGGTCAAGGCGCTGTCCCTGGGGGCGAACTCCGTGCGGCCGGACGACGTGGCGGTGATGATGCTGAAGAGGGGAGGGGCCCATGCGATACGGACACCGTGATCAGCTCTCGTGGCTCTCGTTCGAAGAGGCCATTCGGTACACCGAGTGCCGCGAGCTCAAGGCCTTCCTCGACCAGGTCGTGATTCCGCAGATGGGGGACACGATGGTGATCGACCTGCGGGGCGTGCCCAGCATCGACAGCACGGGCCTGGGCCTGCTCGCGTCGATCGGCCGCCACAGCCTCACCCACTTCAGCCGGCGCGCGGTCATCCTCTGCCCCGAGGGGCAGGTGGCCCAGTGCCTGCGCGCCATGCAGTTCGACAAGCTCTTCACCCTCACCAGCATGCTCGACCCGCCCGAGGAGCTGCCGCTCACCCCGGTGCAGCCCCCGCTCAAGCACGGCGAAGGCATGGCGTCGGTGATGCTGGGTGCGCACAAGGAGCTGTCCGACGTCGACGAGCGCAACAAGAACCGCTTCAGCGACGTGGTCGAGGTGTTGGAGCAGGCCGTCTCGAAGCAGCGCCAGTAGTCAGCGCAGCGCGGAGTAGAGGCTCGCGGTCAGCCGTGCGGCGTTTCGCCACGAGAAGTCCGCGGCGCGCGCCTTCGCCTTGCCCGCCCACCGCTCGCGCTCGGAGCTCGAGGTCAGCCACGACGAGAGCAGCTCGGCGAGTCCGTTCACGTCGTCCGGGGCGACCTGCGCCGCGCCGTCGCCGCAGATCTCCGGCAGCGAGCCCTCGGTGCTGATGATGGTGGGCACGCCCAGCCGCATCGCCTCGAGCGGCGGCAGGCCGAAGCCCTCGTAGCGCGAGGGAAAGATGAACACGCCCGCCCGCTTCATCAGCGCGTAGAAGACGGGGTCCGCCAGGTAGCCCAGCGGCCGCACGTCGACGCCGCGGTCGCGCACGCGGCGCAGCTCCTGCTCGATGCGACCGGAACCGAACCAGCGCTGGCCGGCGAGCACGAGGGTGACGCGCTGGCCGCCGTCGTGGAGCCGCTCGATCGCGCGCAGCACCAGCTCGACGTTCTTCCGCGCGTCGAGCGCGCCCGCGTAGAGCACCCAGGGCGTCTCGAGCCCCAGCGCGTCGAGCCACTTCACCGTGGTGACGTCGGGCGGCGCGACGCGCTCGACGTGGTCGACGCCGTGATGCACCACGTGCAGCTTCCGGGGATTGACGGAGAAGCGCTCGAGCACGCTCTTGCGCGTGGTCTCGCTCACGCAGATCACCTGCTGCGCCACCTCGAGGCTGCGCGCCAGCCAGAGCCGGAACTGCCAGCGGAAGCGCGCCGACACCGTCTCGGGCAACAGCAGCGGCACCAGGTCGTGCACGGTGAGCACGTAGGGCACGCCGCGGGTGCGCTGGAGCGGGAGGTTGAAGTTCGACACCGCGTGGTACAGCGAAGGCTGGCGCGCCTGGAGCCAGGCGGGAAGGTGACCGAGCGTCCACCCGGTGCGGCTGATTCGCCCCCGCGGAGCCTCGCCGCTGTGCCTTGCACCCCAGCGCTGCACCTCGAGGCCCGTCTCACACAGCGCGCGGTGGAGCTCGCGCGTGTAGAGGCCGATGCCGGTGATGGGCTCGTCCCAGAGAGTGGCGTCGAAGGCGACCGCTGACACCCCGCTGCCGTACCTGCTTTGAACGCGGACTTCACCACCGTTCACCGCGAGCGGAGTTCAGCCCCGTTCACCCGAGCGGAGTCGAAGGGCCTACTTCACGCGGAAGCGCTGCTTGAGCCAGGCCGGCCCGTCACTGCGGATCCGCACCAGCTGGGTCCAGCCCGCGACCCAGACGTCTCCGTTGGCAGGGTCGAGCAACAGGTCGCGCATGTTCGCGAGCTCAGGCAGGTCGACGCGCTCCGGGTCCTTCCCTTCGCGCACCAGCACCAGGCCCTGCGTGTAGTGGAGCAGCCACAGCCGCTTGCGCTCGAGGTCGTACGCCACGCCCGAGCCCTTCGTGGCCACGCCGGGCTGCTTGACGAAGCGGCCACCCTCGAGCCGCAGCAGGCCCGACTCGAAGTCCTCCACCCAGAGCCGGCCCCTGGCGTCGACGCGGAACGCGCGAGGATCGCCCCCGGGGTACAGCTCGGACCGGAGCGCGAGCGTGGTGGGCCCCACGTGCAGCGCGTGCAGAAAGTCGATCCAGTACGGCTGGCCCTCGAAGAAGGTGGCGTCGTAGGGATCGGCGGACCACGGCGCAGTGACCACCACGAAGCGCTGCCCGGCCTCGTCGTACTCCCAGGTCTTCTTTCCCAGCCGCACCCAGAGCTTGCCGCCGGCGCCCTCCATCGGCTGGTAGTACTCCGAGGAGTTCTTCTTCGAGCGCGGGAGGAACGAGGTGAAGTTCGCGCCGTCCCACCGCACCACCTCGGCCTCGCAGCCCAGCCACGCGGAGTCTTTCCACGTCAGTCCACGGCAGATGAAGCCGGGCCGCTTCGCCACCGGCTTCTCCTGCGAGGGATCCCACACCACCACGCCGCCCTGCGTGCCCGCCACGAGCTGCGGGCCCAGCTTCGAGAGCGAGTAGAGCTGGTTGAACTGTTCCACCTCGACCCGCGTGGCGGCCTTCGAGCCCGCGCACGATTCTTCGTAGCCCGCCAGGTAGCCCTGCGCCGACTCCACCGCGCCGGGCCGCAGGTTGCGCTGGGCCGGGGGGAACCGCGCCAGCACGTCGTTGGGCCCGCGGAACACCGCGCACCAGTCTCCGGCCAGCGCCTTCTGCGCCTTCACCAGCGCCTGCACGTACTGGACGGTGAAGTCCTCGGGGAGGGCGGCGGCCGCGCGGTCGAGGAAGAACTGGCCTGTCTTGCCCCACACCCCCCGCGCTCGGGGCTTGAGCGGCTTGAGGTCGAGGTAGTCGGCCATGGCCACGAGGTAGCCGGCGACGAAGAGCTGCGAGGGCGAGAGGTCCTTGACGTCGAGCTGCTCGGGCTTCACGTCGCGCTGCTGGGCGAGGTACTTGAAAAAGCCGGTGGCGAAGTCGTTTTCCCAGCCCAGCGCGTTGGCCACCGCGAGCTTCTGGTCGTTGGTCGCGGTGCTGGCGAGGAACACGTAGGCCGCCGCTTCGTTCTTCTCGCGCGCGCTCTGCACGCCCGGCACGTCGGCGTAGGCGGTGGCGAAGTCAGTCGAGGTGAGCGGGGAATCGGCCCAGGCGAGAGCAGGGAGAAGCAGAGAGAGCAGGGTCAGCCGCATGGCCCGGAGTGTAGACCGTCGAAGAGGGCGCGCTCCTGGCGAACGGGCAGATGCGACGAGCACGGCCGGGTGACCTCGCTGGATCTCGGCTGACGATCGGGTTGGAGTGGCGCCATGCGAACGCCCCTGGCGCTGACGTGCCTGCTCTCGTTGTCGGCCCTGGCCGGGAACCCCGACGTGCGGCTCCCTCTCGCCGAGGTGGGCACGGCGAAGTACCAGCGCGCGCAGGTGGTCGCGGCCTTCTCCCAGGTCTCCATGCGCCTGGGCCGCGTGGGCCAGCCCCCCGACGAGCCGGCCCGCGCCATCCTCCTGCTCTGGGAAGACGGGCGCGTGCTCTGGGCGGAAGACGCGCTCAACGGAGGCCCGCCCTTTCGCTCAGGCTTCGTCACGCCTGCGCGGGTCACGGCGGTGCTGAAGCGCTTCGAGGGCCGCCTCACCTCGCACGAGAGCCTGGGTCCAGACAGCAGCTACGGGGCGCTCGTGCTGCGGCACGGCAAGGGTGAGTACGTGTCGATGAAGTCGTGGCACCCGCGCGACCCCAACTCGAAGACCATCGCCACCTCGACGGGGCTGCAGGCGCGCGACGGGCGCGATCCTGCCGCGGTGCTCGCGGCCGACACCGCCGCGTACCAGGCCTTTCGCCGCCTCTGGCAGGAGCTGGAGGACGAGCTCTTCCTCGTGGCCCGCACCGCGGCCGACCCGAAGCCGGTGAGCGCGAAGCTCGAGTGGAACTGGCTTTCTGCCCCGGCCAGGCCGCAGCTGAAGCTGTCGCTCGAGCCGGTGAAGTCCGGCTGGCAGTTCGTCATCGAGGGGCGGGGCGCCTTCGGCACCGTGGCCGACCTGCGCGCCTTCCTCGAGAAGCAGCCGAGGGGCACGGTGCTCACCTGGGACGCGGGCTGCAAGCGCTCAGACGACCAGCCGCTGCTCTCGAACGAGCAGGACCTGGCCGGGTTCAAGGCCTTCTGTGCCGCGCACGGCCTCGAGCTGGTGATGCCCCCCGGCGGCTGAGGGAATTCCACCGCTCGAAGGCAGGGTTGAAGTACAGCCGCCCTGCGTGGCGCAGGTTCACCAGCTCATTCCGTGTTTCACCCCCGGCGACGCCATGGGCCAGGCGGCGGTGGCCTGGCAGCGCGTGCTGCGGCACCTCGGGCACAGCGGCGAGCTGTACGCCGACGAGGTCGCGCCGGCCTGGCGCTCGCTGGTGAGACCGGCGTCGCTGCTGCGGCCCGGCGCCGACGACCTCGTGCTCTACCACCACGGCATCGCCTCGCCGCTGGCGGGGCGGGTGATGCACCTGCCGTGTCGCAAGGGCGTGGTGTTCCACAACGTCACGCCCTCGCGCTTCTACGTGGGCACCCGGCTCGAGGAAGCGCTCGTCTCGGGCCGCGCCCAGCTCGCCGCGCTGGCGGGCTTCGTCGACCTGTCGATCGGCGTGTCGCGCTTCAACGCGCGCGAGCTCGAGGTCGCGGGACATCGCGACGTGAAGGTCGTGCCGCTCTTCGTCGAGCCCGAGCGCTTCACCGCGAGCTGCGCCGACGGGAAGTTGAGCGCAAGGCTCGCGGGTGCGGGGCGGCCCCGGGTGGTGTCGGTGAGCCGCGTGGTGCCGCACAAGCGCATGGAAGACCTGCTCGCGCTCCACGGAGAGCTGCGCCGCATCGCGCCCCGCGCCGAGCTCTGGGTGGTGGGCGGTTTTGCGCCGGGCAACGCCGACTTCAAGGCGCTGAAGAAGAAGGCCGACGCCCTCGGCGGCGTGACCTTCCTGGGGCGGGTGAGCCACGCCGAGCTGGTCGCCGCCTACCGGAGCGCCGACGTGTTCGTCTCGATGTCCGAGCACGAGGGCTTCGGCGTGCCCCTGGTCGAGGCGATGGCGGCTGACGTGCCGGTGCTCGCGTTCGGCGCCGCCGCCGTGCCCGAGACGATGGGCGGCCGGGGCATCGTGTTCGACGAGAAACACTTCGCCGCGCTCGCCGAGCTGGTGCAGTTGGTGACGACCGACGTGGCCCTGCGCGAGAAGCTCGTCTCGGGTCAGCGCGAGCGCGTGGCCGAGCTGTCTTTCTCTGCGACGAGGGACGCGCTGGCCCACTGCGTGCCGGCGCCATCGCGCAAGAGCACCAGGTCGAGCCGTCCGCGCGTCGCGGTGGTGGTGCAGCGCTACGGCGAGGAGCTCACCGGTGGCGCCGAGTCGCTCGCGCGGCAGGTCGCGCTGCACCTCACGCCGCACGTGAAGGTCGAGGTGCTCACCACCTGCGCCACGGATCACCTCACCTGGGCCAACGAGCTGCCGCCGGGCCGGTCCACCGACGGCGCGATCGCCGTGCACCGCTTCCCGGTGAGCCGCCCGCGGCGCCTGCGCGAGTTCAACCGCCTGTCCGATTCGCTCTTCGGCAAGAGCCTCGACTTCGTGAGCGAGACGCACTGGCTGGCCGAGCAGGGGCCGCTGGCGCCGGGGTTGCTCGAGGCCATCGCCACCCGGGCGGCCGACTTCGACGCGTTCCTCTTCTTCACCTATCTCTACGTGCCGACCGCCTGGGGCGTGCCGCTGGTGGCCCAGAAGTCGCTGGTGGTGCCGACCGCGCACGACGAGGCCCCGCTCGCCTTCCGCGCGCTCGACGACGTGTTCACCACGCCCCGCGCGCTCATCTGCAGCACGCCCGAGGAGGCCGCGCTGATCGAGCGCCGGTTCCCCACCGCCGCGCGCCGCAGGATCATCGGGACGGGCATCGAGCCGATGCCGGCGAAGCCGCAGCGCTTCCGGGAGCACTTCGGCATCACCGGCCCGTACCTGCTCTACCTGGGGCGCATGGAGGCGGGGAAGGGCGTGGTCGATCTCGTGCGCAGGCACCAGGCGCTCGTGTCTGCGTTCCACGACGCGCCGGCGCTGGTGCTCGCGGGGGCGGGCAACGTGAAGCCGAGCGGCACCCGGGTCATCTGCGTGGGCCGCATCGACGAGCAGAGCAAGTGGGACGGGCTGGCGGGTGCGCTGGCGGTGGTGGTGCCCAGCCGCTACGAGAGCCTCTCGTTGCTGACGCTCGAGGCGTTCGCGGTGGGCACACCGGTGCTGGGCAACGCGGCGTCCGACGTGGTGGTAGGCCAGCTCGAGCGCAGCGGGGGCGGGGTGCCCTTCGCGCTCGACGACGACGCGAGCTTCGGCGCAGCGGTGCGGCGGGTGGGCGAGGATCGGGCGGCGATGGGGAAGGCCGGGAAGAAGTACGCAGCGCAGTTCCGCTGGGACGTGGTGGTGCGCGCGTACCTGGAAGAGTTCGAGCAGATCCGGAGGAAGTCATGAAGGTCCTGGGGAAGGACATCACGCCCTCGAAGGTGATGGCGTTCGTGGGTGAGCGGCTGGCCGCGCGGGGGTTGTCGATGCCGGCAGAGAGCGCGCTGGGCACCGAGGGCGTGGAGGGTCGGGTCGACCCGCTCTCCTTCAACCTGCACGCGCTCGAGCAGAACGCCGACGCGACGCAGGGGCTTCCGCTCGAGACGCACCGTGACGGGTTGGCCGGCCGCGCGGTGGTGATCGCCAAGCGCATCTTTCGCAGCGCGGGGCAGATCTTCATCAACGAGGCCCTCGGGCGGCAGCGCGTGTTCAACGGCCACGTGCGCGATTCCTACGCACAGCTGGCCGCCGAGGTGGTCCGCCTCCGGCAACGGGTCGTCGAACTGGAAACCGCAGTCCCCTCTCCCCTCGAGAGGGGAGAGGGTCAGGGTGAGGGGCGACCGAGCCCAGGGCCAAAGCCCAGGTCGAAGCCAAAGCCCCCGCCCGCACCGCCCTCAGCCCCGCGTCCCCCACCCCGCAACACGCGCCGAGGCAAGTGACCCATGGGCAAGCTGATGTTCGGGTGGGACGACAAGATCGCCTGCATCCAGTCCGTCGGAGTGAAGGGCCAGGACGACGAGCCGCTCTGCCTCGCCTACAAGACGAGCAAGCTCTTCGTAGGCGCGGGCGTGTACCTCAAAGACGAAGGGTACGTGCTCGGAGACCCGGCGCAGAAAGACCGCTTCTACCCGTGGCCCGAGCAGGCGCAGGTGAAGGCGTGGCAGGCGGAAGGGCTCCTGCCTGATCCGCTGCCGGGCTACTCGATCCCCGCGCTCGAGTACGCGTTCGCGTATTCGTTGTGGCTGGTCATCCTCGTGATGGTGGCCTGGGCGCTGGGTCAGCGCGCGTTGACGAAGCGGCGCCAGGCGCGCGACGCGTTGATCCCGGTGAGCCGCGGCCCGCCGCAGGTCGTCACCGAGGGTGACAAGTTCATCAACCAGACCGTGACCGCGATGCTGCAGCCGGGAGAGCAGGTGCAGCACCAGGCGCTGGCCCTGCGCAGCGCGGAGGAGCTCTCCCACGTCTACTTCGTGGCGCTCACCAGCCAGCGGCTGATTCTGATCAGCTCGAAGCGGAAGTTCCGCGGCTACGTCTTCGAGAACGCGGGCGTCGAAGAAGTACCGCGCGCGCAGATCGCGGACGTGACCGAGAACGCGTACGAGCTGACCTTCACGCTGACCACGGGTGGCCAGTTCATGATCGTGGTGCCGCGGCGGCTGAAGGAGTTCAGCAACCAGCAGGAGTTCGTGCGCGACGTGCCGCGGCTGCTGGCCGCGGTGAAGGCGGTCGGCCCCGTCGTGCAGGTGGCCTGAATTCGAGAAAGGGCGAACGAACTCAGAGCGTATTCCCCGCCAGGGTCTCCAACCGCACGCGAAGCGCCGCATCGGCCACGTCCACCGTCGCTGCGTACGGCCGCACCCACCCGGTCGAGCCCGAGCACCCGGCGTTGAACACGAGCGGCGCGGTGCTGTCGCCCGTCGTCACCAGGCCCACGCCGTCGAGCTTCCCGTTGGTCTCGCACCGGGTCGCTTCATTCGCAGTCGAGCCGGTGTCGTAGAGATGATTGTTCAAGCGGCGGAACAACGACTGCTCCACGCGCACGCGAGCACCCTCCTGCGACTGCGCGCCAAAACTCTCCGGGTACGGAGAGAGGAACCACAACCCGTACATGTGCCAGTCGTCGAAGAAGCAGCTCCACAGGTCCACGATGCCGAAGCGCGCCTGAGGGTGCCGCCGGCCGGTGCTCTTGAAGTAGCTGTGGTGCCACGACACGGTGATGGCCGAGTCGACGCTCTGCGGCGCGTCGCCGTTGCCGACCAGCAGCACCTTTTCCCAGTTCTCGAAGCGCAGCCACGAGAGGGTGAGGTCGCGGCTGCCGAAGATGATCGAGATCGCCTCGTCGACGTTGGTCGAGGCGCCGTTGTTGCCGGTGGCGCGGAAGGTGACGTGATCGATCACCACCCGCTCTGACGGGCCGAAGGTCGGGTCGCCGATGCGCAGGCCATCTTCGGAGTCAGGGCTGACGTCGACGATGGCGAGGTTGGTGATGATGACGTCATCACTGCCCAGCAGCACCAGCCCCTTGTTGGTGAGCGTGATCGAATGACCGCGCCCGTCGATGGTGACGTTCGACGGAACGAAAAGGGTGCTCGCCAGCGCGATGGTGCCGTCGAGCGTGAAGCGAATGAGCCGTGGCCCGGGTGGGTTCGACAACCCCTCGCGCAGGGTGCCGGGGCCGGAGTCCATCAGGCTGGTGACCAGGTAGACGTCGAAGCCCGGCTGCCAGCCGCCCTTCGTCGCGGCGCCGAAGCCTTCGATGACGAAGTCGGGGCCGGGGCCGGCGTCGAGACCGGCGTCGGGCGCTCCCGCGTCGACTCCCGCATCCGGAAGGCCCGCGTCCACCTCGCCGGCGTCAGGCTCGCCCGCGTCAGGTGCACCTGCATCGAAGAGACCTGCGTCGGGAAGCCCCGAGTCCGCAGCGCCAGCATCGGGCGCGCCTGCGTCGGGCGCGCCTGCGTCTGGAACGCCGGCGTCAGGAGCCGTTCCCGCATCGACACCACCCGCGTCGAGCGTTCCCGCGTCGACCTCACCGCCCGGCGGCCCGCCGCACGCGATGACGAGCAGGGCTGGGAGCAGAACGCGACGCACGGGTGGCGCGTGCTCTCTCACGAGAGGCGGAAGGAAGGCAACGGGCTCTCGACTTCGCTCGGGCTGAACGGGGCCGACCGTTCAAGCCGAGCGGAGTCGAGGCGCGTTCAAACCGTCTCGGTCGCGCCGTGGCACTTCTTGTACTTCTTGCCGCTGCCACACGGGCACGGATCGTTGCGGCCCACCTTCGGGCCCTCGCGCACGATGGTCTTCTGATCAGCGGCCACCGGCTCGGCCTTGCCCTCGGCGTTCGCGCGGCCTTCCACGGCCTGCTTCGCGCGCTGCTCCATCACGCGCTTGAGCCGCTCGGCGTCTTCGCTCGCGTCGCGCGGCTGCGCGCGCATGATCTGGCTCACGAACGTGCTCTTGATGCTGCCGAGCATGCGAATGAAGCCCGTGTAGCCTTCCTTCTTGTATTCGACCTTCGGGTCCTTCTGGCCGTAGCCGCGCAGCCCGATGCCCTGGCGCAGGTGATCCATCGCGAGCAGGTGGTCCTTCCAGAGCTGGTCGATGGTCGCGAGGTAGCGCAGCTGGCAGAAGCGGTACCAGTCGTCGCCGTACTCCTTCTCGCGATCGACGAAGAGCCGCTCGACCCGCTGGTAGATCTGTTCCTGCAGCCCCTCGGTGGTGCCATCGGGCTGGAAGGTCATGTCCTGGTTGAAGACCGCCTTCACCTCGGCCGTGAGGGCGGTCAGGTTCCACGCGGTCGGGTTCTTCGACGCCGCGTAGGTGTCGGTGAGGCCGACGATGGCGTCTTCCACCGCGTCGAGCACCAGCTCGCGGAAGTCGGGCCAGGTGATCATCTTCTCGTTGCGCGTCTTGACCCGGGTCTTCTTGTCTTCGGTGAACTCGACCAGCGGCACCGGCGCGCCCGCCGCGAGCACCTGGCGGCGCAGACCGTAGATGGTCTTGCGCTGCTGGTTCATCACGTCGTCGTACTCGAGCAGGTTCTTGCGCATGTCGAAGTTGTGGCCTTCGACGCGCTTCTGCGCGTTCTCGATCGCGCGCGAGAGGAGCGAGTGTTCGATGACCTCGTCCTCCTTCATGCCCATCGTCTCCATCAGCGTGGTGATGCGATCACCACCGAAGATGCGCATCAGGTCGTCTTCGAGGGACAGGTAGAAGCGGCTGCCACCGGGGTCGCCCTGGCGGCCGGCGCGGCCACGGAGCTGGTTGTCGATGCGCCGCGACTCGTGCCGCTCGGTGCCGAGGATGAAGAGGCCGCCCAGCTTGAGCACCTCCTGCCGCTCGGCCTCGCACTGCACCTTGAAGCGCGCCAGCGCGGCCTCGTACTTCGCCTGCCACTCGGCCTTCGCCTGCAGGTAGGCCTCGAGCAGCGGCTTGTCGGTCTCGTGGTTGCCGGTCGAGTCGGCCTCGAACGGCGGCGGCCCCACCTCGGCCTTGGCCAGGTTCTCCGGGTTGCCGCCGAGCAGAATGTCGGTGCCGCGGCCGGCCATGTTGGTCGAGATGGTGACCGCGCCCTTGCGGCCGGCCTGGGCGATGATGTCGGCCTCGCGGAGGTGGTTCTTGGCGTTGAGCACCTCGTGCGGCACGCCCGCGGCCTTGAGGAACTTCGCGAAGACCTCCGACTTGTTGATCGACACCGTGCCGACCAGCACCGGCTGCCCGGTGGCGTGGATCTTCTTGAGCTCTTCCGCCGCCGCGTCGAACTTCGCCTTCTCGGTCTTGTAGACGACGTCGTCGACGTCCTCGCGGATCATCGGCTTGTTGGTGGGCACCACGCGAACGTCGAGGTTGTAGATCTTCGCGAACTCTTCGGCCTCGGTGTCGGCCGTGCCGGTCATGCCGGCGAGCTTGGTGTACATGCGGAAGTAGTTCTGGAACGAGACGGTCGCGAGCGTCTGGTTCTCGTTCTCGATGGTCACGCCTTCCTTGGCCTCGATCGCCTGGTGCAGGCCGTCGCTCCAGCGGCGCCCCGGCATGATGCGGCCGGTGTGCTCGTCGACGATCAACACCTCGCCGTCCTTCACCACGTAGTCGCGGTCGCGCTTGTAGAGGGTGTGCGCGCGCAGGGCCTGCTCGACGTGGTGCAGGGTCTCGAGCTCTTCGGGCGCGTAGAGGTTGGTGCTCTTGAGGCGGTGCTGCAGCTTCTCGATGCCGGCGTCGGTGAGCATCACCGAGCGCGACTTCTCGTCGAGCTGGTAGTCCTGCTCGGGCACCAGGCCGTAGATGACCTGGTCGACCTTGCCGTAGAGATCGGTGCTGTCCTCGGTGGGGCCCGAGATGATCAGCGGGGTGCGCGCCTCGTCGATGAGGATGGAGTCGGTCTCGTCGACGATGGCGAAGTTGAGCTCGCGCTGCACGTAGTCCTGCAGGCGGAACTTCATGTTGTCGCGCAGGTAGTCGAAGCCGAACTCGTTGTTCTGCCCGTAGGTGATGTCGGAGTGGTACGCGTCCTGGCGCTGCTTGTCCGTCAGGTCGTGGAGGATGCAGCCCGTGGTCATGCCCAGGAACTTGTAGACCCGGCCCATCCATTCCGCGTCGCGGCTGGCGAGGTAGTCGTTGACGGTGACCACGTGCACGCCGCGCCCCGAGAGCGCGTTCAGGTAGGTGGGGAGCGTGGCGGTGAGGGTCTTGCCTTCACCGGTGCGCATCTCGGCGATGCAGCCCTGGTGGAGGAACATGCCGCCCACCATCTGCACGTCGTAGTGGCGCTGGCCCAGCACCCGGCGGCTCGCCTCGCGGGTGAGCGCGAAGGCCTCGTACAGCACGTCGTCGAGCGACTTGCCGTTCTTCACCTCGTTCTTGAGGCGCGCCGTCTCGCGGGCGAACTCTTCGTCTTTGAGCGCCCGCATCTTCGGCTCGAGCTCGTTGATGCGCCCGACGCGCGGCAGCGTCTTCTTGAGCTCGCGGTCGTTCTTGGTGCCGATGACTTTCTTGAGAACCCACTCGATCATCTGAAGCCTTCCTTGCTGAAAAGTACGCAGCGCGCCGGTGCGCGCGAGAGTGAAAGAAAACGAAAAGGGTGGGGTGTTGCGGGTGAGCTCAGGTCGCCTGGCGGCGAACGTGCTTCACGAACAGCAGCGCGCGAGCGCTGGAACCTTCAGGAGCCGGGGTGGCGGTGAAGCCGTCATCGGCCACCTGCACGAAGGCGAAGGGCGGGGCCAGCGGGCGGGCCGGCTGCACCACGTTCGTCTCGACCTCGACGCGCTGGGTGGTGTCGGCCACCCGGCGCAGCAGCGTGAAGGACGCCGCCTCGACGCGCGGGAGCGCGAACGCCATGAGCTGCGCGGCGAACACGGGAATCCCGACGGTGAGGAGCAGTACGACACGCATTTCGCGCGCAACATGCCACAGCCTTTGCGAACGTCACGCTGAACCTGCCGGATCAGCGGGTGAACGGCCAGGCCCACTACCGGCGAGGGCGAACTCGCCTGTCGCGTGCGGTGAACGAAGTGACGAAGTACCATGCGGGCATGCGATCGGTCGCGCTCCAGCATGAGCCCCCTGACGAGGACCAGCGCGTCTCTCTGCGCCTGGGGTGGAAGGCGCTCGAGGCGCTCCTGGCGGCTAAAGGCGATGACCCCGTTCCACGCATCACCTACCTCGACGGAGTGCTCGAACTCACCGCGAAGCTGCACGAGTCGATCAGCCGGGGAATCAACCTCCTGCTCTTCGTCTGGGCAGAAGAGAACCAGATCGATCTCGAGCCGACTGGCTCCTGGACCCTGAAGAATCGACTGAAGGCGGCGGGCGCAGAGCCAGACGAGTGCTGGGTCGTCGGCGATCGCCCGAACGCGACGCGCCCTGACCTCGCGCTGGAGGTCATTCACACCCACGGCGATCTCGACAAGCTCGAGGTCTACCGGCGTCTCGGGGTACGCGAGGTGTGGTTCTGGATGAAAGGCGCGCTCAGCGTTCACGTTCTGCATCCCCGGGGCTACGTGCGCGCCGCGCGCAGTTCCGTCTTTCCAGCGCTCGACCTGAAGCAGCTCGCCACCTTCGTGCGACACCCGTCGAGGGCCCGAGCGCCGAGACTCTACCGGGCTGCGTTGCGACGATCGGCACACTGACGGTCCCGCGCTCATGAGTCGGTTGCCGCACGGTTCATGAGTTCATACCGTCGCTCATCATGTCCCGGGCCTTGCAGGTCTACCTCGAGGATCCTGAGTTCGAGGCGTTGCGCGCCTGGGCCGACGAGCGCGGCTGGACGCTGTCTCAGGCAGTCCGCGTGGCGTTGAAGGCGCTGACCCGGGCGCGTGAGCACGAGGATCCGCTCCTCGCCGCCAGCGGCATGATCGAGGGACTGCCTGCGGACTTGAGCCAGCGCTTCGACGACTACCTGACGCACACGTTCGTGGCGGAGCCTCCGAGCCGGTACGGCGTCGAACCAAAGAAGCGGGTGCGGCGTGCCGGCAAGTCTGTTCGTCGATAGCGGCGCCTGGATCGCCTTCTTCAGCTCGCGCGACGGCCACCACCGGGAGGCCGAGCGGCTGATCCGCGAGGCCCTGCGCCAGAAGATCCCGCTCTTCACGAGCGACCTCGTCCTCGCGGAGGTGCACCGGCTGCTGCTCTTCCGGGCAGGCATCAAGCCGGCTGCCGCGGCGCTCGACGTGATCGACAAGAGCCCCAGCGTCTCGGTGCACTTCCCACCGAGCCGATCCACCGCGACGCGCGCCTGTGGCTGGCCCGCTTTCACGACCAGGTCATCAGCTACACCGACGCCTCGAGCTTCGCCCTCATGAAGGCCCGGCGCTGCAAGGTCGCCATCAGCTTCGACCACGACTTCGTCCTCGCCGGCTTCTCGCTGTGGGAAGGAGAACCATGACCCGCCGCGCTGTGCTACCGACGAAGCCATGAACCTGTGGCACTGCTCCCGGCAAGTTCGCGCTCGCTCTCCGAGCGAAGTTGAGGGCGACCTGGCGCGCGGGCCCTCGACTCCGCTCGGGCTGAACGGAACCAGCGGCTGGCGGAACGACCCATGAACCGGAGTGAAGCCGCCAGCAGCGGAACGCTGCGCGAGTCAGACGGTAGCGAAGCGGACGGCTGGCCGAGGCGGAGCGACCCATGAAAAAAGGCAACCAACGCGAACGCAAGACGCGCAACGCCTGGCACGTCTCGCCTGAGCAGAAGCGCCCGCCGCCGCCGAAGGTCGAGCCGCCGAAGCGGGTGAAGGTGCCCGCCCTGCCGCCCGTCACCCTGGTGCCCGAGCCCGGCGCCTGGTTGTGGACCTGCCGCGCCGGCTTCGAGGCGCAGCTCTACGAGGAGCTCGCCTGGGGAAAGAAGAACCCCTTCATGCTCGGGCCCGCGCTGGTCGCGTCCGAGCCCTTCACCGGCGAGAACCCGCTGCCGAAGCCGCCCACGTTCGCGCGCATGGGCTTCCTCATCACCGACATCGTGCGCTCGCCCGCCGACGCCGCGGGCGCGCTGCCCGACGAGCCCACCAAGGTGCAGGTCTGGGTGCCCGACACCGACGTCGCCAACGCGCGCGCCGGGGAGGCCACCGCCTGGGCCGACACCATCGCCGCCATCCGCGCCGAAGAAGGTCTCGTCGATCCCGAGACGCCCTGGAAGGCGAGCGAGATGGGCGCCTGGCTCGGGCAGATCTGCCTCATCGGCCCCGGCGTCGGGGTGATCGGCCGGGTGCGCGCGAGGGAAGCGATCTCGATCTCCGCTGGCGGCCGCGCCCGCATGAAGCGCACCAACGAAGCGCCCTCGCGCGCCGCGATGAAGCTCGACGAGGCGCTCGACTGGCTCGGCGTCTCCCCGGGCAAGGGCGATCTCTGCGTCGATCTCGGCAGCGCCCCCGGCGGGTGGACCCGAAGGCTGGTCGAGCGCGGCGCGAAGGTCTGGAGCGTCGACCCCGCCAACCTCGCGCCCGACGTGCTCAAGCTGCCCCGGGTGAAACACTTTCACGAGAGCGCCTTCGAGTTCATGCCCGACGAGCCGGTCGACTGGCTCTTCTGCGACATGGCCTGGCGTCCGCTCGAGGTGGCGCAGCTGCTGGGCAAGTGGGCTCGCAAGGGCTTCGCTTCCCAGCTGGTGGCCAACATCAAGCTGCCGATGAAGGACAAGCTGCCCACGCTCTTCCGGGTGCGCCACGCGCTCGAGGAGGGCGGCTGGAAGCAGCTGCGAATGCGCCAGCTCTACCATGACCGCGACGAGATCACGGTGACGGGCCGGAAGGTCTGAGCACTTGAAGTCGGGTCTGCTTCGGGGTGCACTGCGCGCCTCATGATCAGCTCGACCCTGCTGCTGCTCCTCGCCGCGGATCCCGTGCCCGGCCTCGCAGTGATGGACTTCGCCATCGAGGGCGCGCCCCCGGAGATCGCCGCCGCGACCTCGGGCCTGGTCGCCCACGAGCTCGAGCGGCTGCAGCTCTTCCGCATCACCACCGCCGAGACCACCCGGGTCATCCTCGGCGTCGAGCGGCAGCGCCAGCTGCTGGGGTGCGAGACCTGCTCGGGCTCGACCATGGGCGAGCTCACCTCGTTCGAGTACCTCGTCACCGGCAAGCTGCTGCGCAGCGGGGGCCCGAAAGACGCGAAGTACAACCTCATGCTCACCCTGCTCAAGGTCGGCTCGGCCTCCCCGCTGTCCTCGGTGCGGGTCGAGGCGAAGGGTGAAGAGAAGCTGCTGCAGGAAGTGGCGCCCGCGACGCTCAAGCTGGTGGGCAAGCTGCTCGAGGGCCGCCAGGGCTCGCTGGTCGTCGCCTCGTCAGAGGTCGGCGCGGCCGTGAAGATCGACGACACCCAGGTCGGCACCACGCCGCTGCAGTCCCGGGTGTCGGTCGCCGCGGGCCCGCACCTGCTCACCATCGAGAAGGAGGGCTTCTCGCAGGTGAAGAAGGAGGTGCGGGTCACGCCCGACCAGGTCTCCGACGAGTTCATCCGCATGGTGCCCAGCCCCGACATGGCCGAGGCCTACGAGGCCAAGGCGAAGCGCTTCCGCCTGCTGGCCTGGGTGTCGACCGGCGTCGCGGTCGCCGGCGTGGGCGCGTTCGTCACCGGCACCCTGGTGGCGAACACGCAGTACGGCGACGCGCAGACGGTCAATTCCTTCGCCTGGCACCGCGCCCTGCTGGCGCAGGGCATCGAGTCCGACTCGACCGGAGATCACCGGGCCGAGGCCGGCCGGCTCAAGTCGCAGATCGAGACCATGCAGACCATCTCGTGGATCGGCCTGGGCGCGGCGGCCGTGGGCGGGGTCGCCGCCACCGTGCTCTTCGTGGTCGGAGATCCGCCCGGGCGCTACGAGGCCTACCGCCAGAAGACCGGCGTGGTGTCGATGTCGCTGACGCCGGCCCCCGGGGGCGTGGTCCTCACAGGGGCGTTCTGACGCGCTGACGTTGGGGCGAGACACCGCGCCGCCCCGTGGTAGATGCACCGGGCCTTCAACCGGCCGGCCATGATTCGGAACCTCACCGAGCTCTACCAGTACCGCGCGTTGCTCATCGCCCTCTCGATGCGCGAGCTCAAGGCGCGCTACCGCGCCTCGGTGCTCGGCTTCTTGTGGACCTTCCTCAACCCCACCCTGAACATGCTCGTCTACGTGCTGGTCTTCGGCATGGTGATGCGCAGCTCGGTGCCGAACTACGCGTACTACCTGTTCACCGGGCTGCTGCCGTGGATCTACTTCTCCACCTCGGTGCTGGGCGGCACGTCGTCGATCAGTGATCGCAAGGACCTGCTCACCAAGGTGCGCTTTCCCGCGCAGGTGCTGCCGGCCACGGTGGTGCTGACCAACCTCATCAACTTCCTCCTCTCGCTGCCGCTGCTGCTGGCGCTGGGCCTGTTCTTCGGCGTGATGCCCAGCTGGCACATCGTCTTCCTGGTGCCCGTGCTGCTGGTGCAGACCTTCTTCACCCTCGCCATCAGCTACCTCTTCGCCGCCCTCAACGTGGCCTTCCGCGATCTGCAGCACATCGTGGGCAACCTCGTGCAGATGGCCTTCTTCCTCACCCCCGTGCTGTGGGATCTCAAGTCGGCGCCGGCCGTCGGCGGCCTGACGAAGGAGGAATCGCAGCAGCTGCTGCTCACCTTCAACCCCATGGCCTCGGTGATCGCCGCGTACCGCGACATCTTCTACGAGCAGCGCCTGCCCAACTGGCAGCCGCTGTTGAGCGTGGCCGCGCTGTCGCTGGTGGTGATGTGGATCTCGACCAACGTCTTCGAGCGTCGTCGGGAAGAGTTCGCGGAGCTGGTGTGATGACCCCCGACGCCATCGTCATCAACAACGTCTTCAAGTCGTTCAAGAAGACGTCGAAGAAGAACGAATACACCACCATGAAGTCGGAGCTGGTGCGGCTGCTCACGTTCCAGCGTCGCCTGGTCGAGCCCGGCACCCACATCGAGGCGCTCAAGGGCGTCGACCTGCGCATTCCCCGGGGCTCGACCGTGGGCATCATCGGGCGCAACGGCTCGGGCAAGAGCACGCTGCTCAAGCTGATGACGGGCATCTACTCGCCCACCACCGGCACCATCGACGTGCACGGGCGCATCAGCGCGCTGCTCGAGCTGGGCGCGGGCTTTCACCCCGACTTCACCGGGCGCGAGAACATTCTCATCAACGGCATCATCCTGGGCATGAGCCGCGCCGAGGTGAAGGAACGCATGCCCGGCATCATCGAGTTCGCCGAGCTGGGCGACTTCATCGACGAGCCGGTGCGCACCTACTCGAGCGGCATGTTCATGCGCCTGGCCTTCGCGGTGGCCACCCACGTCGAGCCCGACGTGTTGATCATCGACGAGATCATGGCGGTGGGCGACGAGCACTTCAGCCGCAAGTCGCAGGTGAAGATGAACGAGTTCCGCCGCAGCGGGAAGACCATCGTGCTCGTCACCCACGATCTCGCCACCGTGCAGAACTGGTGCAGCGCCGCCGCGTGGATCGACGGGGGGCGCATTCGCATGTACGGCAGCGCGCCCGACGTGGTGAACGAGTACCGCCGCGCCGTCGCCGCGGCCGAGGCCGAGGGCCAGAAGACCGGGCACTCCGCGCTCGATCAACCGGGCCTTGCGCTGCCTTCGATGGGGCAGGTGCACGAAGCCGTCGCGCCGCTGGGCACCATTTCGGCGGTGCGCTTGACGGACGGCAAGGGCGCCACCCCCGTGGCCTTCAGCCCCGACGCAGGGCTCACCGTCGAGGTCGACTGGACGCTGCGGGAAAAGGCGAAGGTGCGCTTCGGCCTCGACCTGATGAGCGCCGACGGCCGGCTCGTCTTCAGCACCGGCTGGGACGGCGGCGAGCTGTCGGGCAGCGGCACCGCGCGGCTCGAGCTGGCGCGCCTGGGCCTGGGCGGCGGGGTGTACGAGCTGTTGCTCTCGGTCGCGGGCAACGGTGAGCCGGTGAAGAACCCCTTCCGCCTCGCGCTGCATGTCGCCGCCACCGAGGGCGTGGGCCTGCTGCGGCCCGAGCTGCGCTGGAGCCTCTGACATGATGGTCGCGCCTCGGCCAAACCTCCGCTCCACTCCAGTTCACCTCGCGCAGCGTTCCGCTGCTGGCGGCGCCGCTCTATGAATCTCAAGGGACAGTGGGTCTGGGTCACCGGCGCCTCGTCGGGGCTGGGTCTCGAGCTGTGCAGGCAGCTCTCGAAGATGGGCGCGCACCTGCTCATCACCGCCCGCCGGGTCGAGCGCCTCGAGGAGCTCGCGAGGGAACTCCGCGCCGCGGGCGTCGAGGTGCGGGTGCTCGCCGGCGACATGAGCAAGCGCGACGACGTCGAGCGGATCCTCGGCGTCGCGAAGAGCCTCCCGCTCGCCGCCGTGGTGCTCAACGCGGGCGTCACCCACTTCGGCCACCACCACGAGCTGGGGTGGGACGCCTTCGAGGCGATGCTGCAGACCAACGTGATCAGCACCACGCGCGTGACCAGCGAGCTGGTGAGACACTTCCAGGCCACCGGCGCCGGCGCGCGCATCATGCTGGTGACCTCCCTGGCCGGGTTGATGCCGGTGCCGTTCCAGGCCGCCTACTCGGGCACCAAGGCCTTCCTCACCGCCTTCGGCACCGCGCTGGCCCACGAGCTGCGCGGCTCGAACATCAGCGTCACCGTGTTCGCCCCGGGCGGCATCGCCACCGAGATGACCGCCGGGGATCGTTTCGAGTCGCTGCGTGGCTGGCTCGCCCCGGTGGACGAGGTGGCCCTCGAGGCGCTGGTGGCGCTGCGCGTGCGCGCGCCGCTGCACGTGCAGGGCTTCCTCAACCGGCTCGGGCTGTTCGCCTTCCGCTTCCTCCCCCGGAACCTGGTGATGGGGCAGGTGGGCCGCCAGTACCGCAAGGCGCTCGCCGCCGAGGCGAAGAAGAAGTGACGCCCGGGCCCGCCGGCCCGACCGTGGGCGATCTGCGCACCCTGGTGGTCCGCCGCGCCGGCCTGCGTCGCAAGGTGGCGCTGCTGGCCGCAGATGAAGGGCTCTCCCGCGCGCTCGAGCAGAACGGCTGCACCGTGCTGGTCGACCCTGACTCGCTCGACGCGGTGAGCACCTTTCACCCCGAGGTGGTGGTGGCCTTCGACGGCTTCGCGGCCGAGGGCGTCGAGGGCTTTCGCAAGCTGGCCAGCGCCGCGCCCGGGGCCGAGCTCGTCTTCTCGTTCGGCAACGCCAGCAGCGCCTCGGTGTTGATCCGCGCGCTGCTCGGCGTGAGCCCCTCGCCCGCGGCGAGTGAGCGCGACGTGCGGGCCTGGCTGCGCGAAGCGGGCTTCGTGGTCACCTCGCGCGACGTGGTGGTGACGCCGCACGTCGGCTCGGGGCTCTCGGCCGACACCGAGGCCGCGCTGCGCCAGCTCTTCGAGCAGCTCAACCCCGACGCGGCGGCCGATCGGCTCCTGCTGGTGGCCAGGCGCGGCGCCGAGGCCTCTGCGCCCGAGCGCACGGCGGGGCTCACCAGCGTCATCCTGTCCGGGGGTGACGATGCGGGCGCCCTCGAGGGCACCATCCGCTCGGTGGCGGGCCAGCTGCAGCGGCCGCTCGAGCTGCTGGTGATCTCCACCCTGTCCGAGCAGCGGCTCGACGAGCTCGCGCGCGCGGCGAAGGGCCGGGCGGGGCTCACCCTGGTGCTGGCCGGCGGCGGCCCTGTCGATTCTCTGGCCCGCACCAACTTCGGCTTGTCCCGGGCGCGCGGTCAGTACGTGTGCTGCCTGGAAGCGGGCGAGCTGCTCGATCGGTCGCACCTGGGCGCGCTGGTGGAGCGGCTGGGCACGAGCACCGCGGCGTGGGCGCTCTCGTCGCCGCCGGTGGACGTGGGGCGGCGCTTCGAGCTCGAGCGCTGGCTCGAGGCGGGCGCGGTGCTGCGGGGCCGGTACCTGATCGATCGCGATCGGGTGGGCACCTTTCCGCTGCAGTTCGCCGAGGGGCTCGCCCTGGGTGAGGCGATGTTCTTCTGCCGCCTCGCGGCGGTGTTCCCTCCGGCGTGGGGCGCCGAGCCCTGCACCCTCGATTCTCCGCGCACCGTCGCGTCGTCACGCGTGGAGCTGCTCGAGGCGATGAAGGGGCGGCCGCTGCGCACGCTCTCGACGCTCGAGGCGCAGCTCACGCCTGCGCCGCCCGTCGACGTGAGCGCGGTGCTGCAGGAGCGCATCGCCGGGAAGAGCGAGGCCGCCGGCAGACTCTTCGGCCAGGCGCTCGCGCTGGTGGAGCGCGTGCGCGACGCCGCGCAGAAGGCCCGCGCCGCCGCGAAGGACGAGCTCGAGCGCTGAACCCAGCCCCTCACCCCAGCCCTCTCCCCGCTGCGCAGGGAGAGGGAGCCTAGGGCCCGGCGGGCGTGAGCGGCTTCGTCTTCGGGATCAGGTTGAGCCCCTGCATCGGCAGGATGGTCGACCCGATCCACAGCGCGAGCAGCAACAGCCCCGCGACCAGCGCCGCCGTCGCCCACGCGTCGATGCGCAGCCGCGCGATGCGCCCGCGGGCCTGCCGTACCTCGATGTGCTGCCCGCTCACCTGCAGCTGCAGGGCGTCGGTGCCGCTGAGCGACATGGTGAAGGTGCTCGCCGCCTCCTTCACCACGCCGCGCTCGACGAGCTGCCCGAGCGGCACCGGGGCGTCACCCTTGAGCGACGCCGTGCCGCCCACGCCCGTGGAGAAGCTCACGTCGAGGCCCGCCTCGGTCCAGGTGAAGTGGAGCCGCGCGCCGCCGCCGATGACGAAGTCATCCTCGGGCCGCTCACCCAGCGAGAGCGTCTTGCGGCCGCGGCCGTCGACGACCTCGGCCTCGAGCGCGCGGTCGCCCCAGTTCATGCGGATCTCCCAGGCATTCGCGGGGGCGGCGATCGTCTTCACGGGAGTCTCATATGCGGCTTGCCGGTCTGCGTCGATCACCCGTGCCCCTGGCCGTTCGCCTCGGCGCAGCTTCCGCTGGCCCGGCCCTGTGACTCCGGGCAGGGTGATCGGGTTCCCGAACCTGCTCGGCTCAGCTCGGAGGCAGCTGCTGCTCGCGGCGCCAGTCGAGCTGCCGCGCCACGACCGCCTCGAGCACCGCGTTCATCTGCGCGGCCGGGGTCTGGGGGCTGATGTGCATGAAGCCCGCGGTGGTCTTCGGCGTACCGGCGAACTCGGTGGCCAGGTTGTACCCGAGGTAGTTGCACAGGTACGCGCTGCGGTCGGGGGCGTAGTTCGGGTCGCTCTTGCTGGTGCCGACCACCCGGTCCGCGCCGAACGGCCGGAGCGCGAGGTCGATGGTCTCCACCGGGAGATCGGTCGCCAGCTCCTGCTGCCCGCCCGTGCGCACCTGGCGCTCGGTCATCATCACGTTGTTGCCGTCGGGGTTCGCGGCGAGCTGGTTCTCGGGCCGCTCTTCCACCTGCGCCTGGCCGTGCGTCACGCCCATCGAGAGGACGACGTCGGGCGGCGAGCGCCGCAGCTCGGCCACGAAGCCGTCCACCGCGGCGGTGGTCACGTCGAGGCGGCGGTATTCCACGATGCCGCCCTTCACGCCCGCCTCGGCGAGCTTCTGCGCCATGTTCGCCGACGGGTTGTCGGTGATGCCCATGAACGCGCCGTAGCCCGTCACCACCACCTTGAGGGGCAGCTCGCCCGGCCTGAGGCCCAGCGATTCCGGCTTGTAGAGCATGAGGTGCGCCGCGGTGTCGGCGGCCGAGGCCGCGGTGCCCTTGAAGGAGGCCCCGTCGTACGGCTGCACGTCGCCCTTCAGCAGCACGCCCGAGACCTGCGCAGGGAGCGCGGCCTTCACCTTCTCGAGCACCTGCGCGGCGGTCTCGCCCTTCTTCACGTTGACCGACACGCTCTGGCCCTCGATGGCCACCTTCACCAGCCCGTCAGCCTTCGCCGCGCCCTTCATCGAGAAGCAGTTGTCGAAGAGCCCCAGCTTCGCCGAGAGCCCCGGCACACCCACCGAGTAGTTCGCGTAGCGCCCCTTCACCGAGGTGAGGCCTCCCGCCTCGACGTTCACCCAGGCGTTCTTCTGGCCCATCGCGGACAGGTGCGAGAGCAGCCGCTGCTTCGCGGGATCGTCGAAGCTGTCGGCCATCTTCACCAGCTCGGCGCGCTCGGCGGGGTCGAGGCCCCAGCCGCTGCGGGCCTTGAGCACGATCTTGTCCACCTCGGCGACGTCGACCTTCCCGTCCTTCCGGGCCTGGGTCAGGGCCGCGCGGATGCCTTTGAGCGTCATGCGCCGAGTATCGGCGGATCGCCAGGCGCCTGCCCAGTGCCGTGCGCACCAAAGCTCCACCCGAGGGGGTTTGTGCATTAGTTTGCGGTCTCCGATGAGCGAGAACCTTCAGGTCTGGGTGCGGAACGACAAGGGGCAGGTGTACGGCCCGCTGTCGCCGCCCAGCGTCGAGCTCCTCATCGACAACCAGATCATCGGCGGCCGCATGCAGGTCTCGACCGACGGCGTGAACTACGTGTTCCCCGGGCGCGTGCCCGGGCTGCGAGTGATCTTCCCCAGGGACACCTGGGGCGACACCGTCATCCCCGGTGATGAGCTCGACGCGCAGTGGCAGCAGGTGGTGTTGCCCGCCTCGATTCATGGGCAGGGGCCCACCTCGGGTGGCGCGGCCGCCCCTTCCGTCGGCCCCGTCGGCCCCGTCGGCGCGCCGGTCGCGGGTCCCGGAGTGCGCGGGCCGGTCGCCGGGCCGGGCGCGCGGGGCGGGCCGACCGCGGGACCCGGCACCCGGCAGCAGCCCGGCCGGCCGATGAACCCGGCCCAGTTCGGAGCACAGGGTCGCGTGGCGTCCACCCCCTCGGGCATCGCCGCGGCACCCATGCGCTCGTCGAACTCGGGCCTCAGCGCCGTTCCCGCGGCGCCGGTGCGTTCGTCGCCCTCGGTGGCCGACTTCATGAACGCCGCCGCGCCCGCCGCCCCGCGCAGCTCTTCGCCCTCAGGCGTGGTCGCCGCGCCCCCCGCGGCGGCGGTCCGTTCGTCCCCTTCGGTGGCCGACTTCATGAACGCCGCTGCGCCGGCCGCGCCCTCTGCTCCCGCCGCGCCGCGGGCTGCGACCCCCACCTCGTCGAGCTCGGGCGTGCGCATGGCGCCCATCACCACCAGCGGGGCTGCGGGTGACCTGCAGGTGCCCGCCTCGGGCGCGCTGGGCGGGGAACTCACGCCGCTGCACCTGTACTACTTCGCGGCGGCCTCCGAGGTGACCGGCCTCCTGACCGTGAAGCTCGCAGATCGCGAGCTGGTGGCGCACTTCAAGAAGGGCAACCCCGAGTTCCTCGACTCGACGCACCCTGAAGATTCGCTCGACACCTTCCTCGTGGCGCAGAAGCTGGCGACCACCGCCCAGATCCAGCAGGCGCTGGCCCAGAGCGAGCGCTTCGGCGGCGAGCTGCTGGCCGCGCTCTTCGGCCTGGGGCTGATCAACCCGAACGCCGTCTTCCAGCAGCTCGGCCAACGCGCCAGCCAGCTCCTGCTGCGGCTGCTCGCCGCCGAGCAGGGCACGTTCACCTTCGATCGCGAGGAGCTGCCGGCCGCGCGCTCGATGCCGCTGGGCAACAAGTGGGCGGTGTACCTCGAGGCGCTGCGGCGGGTGCCGGGGCCCGATCTCCGCCGCCGGTTGATGAGCGCCCTCGAGCTCCCGGTGATGAAGGCCGGCGGTCGGGTGGCGGTGACCGAGCTCCGCCTCACCCCGCAGGAGACCCGCGCCCTCAACTACTTCGACGGCGTGCGTTCGCTCAGCCAGCTCCTCCACGACGTGCCCGCCGAGGGCGACACCCTTCTGCGCACGGCGTGGATGCTGGAGCCGCTGGAGCTCGTCTCGTTCGCCGGCGTCAGCCCTTCGGCGCCGAGGTCGAGCGCACCGCCGCCCAGGCCCGCGGCCGCGCCCCCGGCCAGGGCGCCCGGCCCGCCGGTCGTCGCCCCACCGAAGGCGAACCCGGCTGCGCCCGCGCCCGCCGCCGCGCCCCAGCGTCCGCCGCCGCCGGTGATGGCGCCGCAGACCGTTCGGCCCGCGACCGCGCCCGGAAACCCGGTGCAGATGCCGAAGCCGGGCATGCCCTACCCGGGCCAGCCGGTGGCGCCCGTGGCGGCGCCACCGCAGCCCCCGCCCCAGCGTCCGCCTCCTCCGGTGATGAAGCCGAGCGCGCCGGTGGTGACCGCGGCGCCCCCGCTCAACGCGGACGCCGAGACGAAGCAGCTGCAGGCGACCCACGACCTGATGAAGAAGCAGAACTTCTTCGAGGTGCTGGGCCTCAAGCGCGACGCCGACCCCGGCGCGGTGAAGATCGCGTACCTCAAGGCCGCGCGCAGCTACCACCCCGACACGGTGGCGCCCGGCTCGCCCGAGGCGCTGGCGAAGCTGAAGGCCGACATCTTCGCGCTCATCAGCGAGGCGAACCGCACCCTGTCCGATCCGGCGCTGCGGGCCGACTACGCCGCCGAGCTCGACGCGGGCGGCACCGGCTCGAAGGTCGACATGGAGAAGATCTTCCGGGGCGAGGAGCTGTTTCAGAAGGCCCGTATCCTGGTGCAGGCGCGCAAGTACCCCGACGCGGTGAAGATGTTCGAGGAAGCGGTGATCTGTAACCCCGACGAGGCCGAGTTCTACGCCTGGCGCGGGTACGCCAAGTTCCTCCAGTCGAAGGACAAGAAGGCGGTGACGGCGGACGTGATGAGAGACCTGAACCTCTGCGTCTCGAAGAACCCGAACGTCGCGTCGTGCTTCTACTTCCTGGGCTACGTGGCGAAGGCCAACGGCGACGAGAAGACGGCGCTGATCAACTTCAAGAAGTGCGTCGCGCTCGACCCCAAGCACATCGACGCGCAGCGCGAGCTGCGCAACGCCAAGAAGTAGTGAGACCGGAGCGGAACTCGTTGTACGAGCCCGGCATGGCTTTGAACGGGAAACAGAAGCGGCAGCTGCGCGCGCTCGGGCATCACCTCAACGCGGTGGTGCTCGTCGGCAGCGACGGCGTGACCGACGGGGTGATCGGCGCCGTCACCCAGGCGCTGAAGGACCACGAGCTGATCAAGGTGAAGATCGCCGAAGAGGATCGCGACGGCCGGGCCGCGGCGGTGAAGAAGCTCTCGGAGGGCAGCGAGAGCGAGGTGGCGCAGACCCTCGGCCGCACCGTGTTGCTCTTCAAGCAGAAGAAGAAGAACTCGAAGATCGCGCTCGTGAAGTGACCGTTAGAGTCGTTCGAGCTCCCCACCGTTCACCCCGAGCGGAGTCGAGGGGCGTTACTTCAGCGCCTGGCCGGCGAGCTTCGCGCCCTCGGCCAGGCGGGTGAGCAGCTCGGGCGGAAAGTACTGCCGCCGGGCCTCGCCTTCACCGGCGCGCGCGGCCTCGACGGTCTCCACGTAGCCAGCGTACCCATCCGCGAGGCCCACCACGCGGGTGGCGTCGGCCTGCTCCTCGAGCACCCGGCCCGCGGCGAACGACGGCTCGAACGGCACCAGCACCAGCCGGGCGTCGCCGAGCTTGAGGCCGTGCACCACCACGAAGTCTTCCGCGTCGTCACACAGCGCGTTCTCGGCGGCGGCGGCGAGGGGGGCGGGCACCACGCGCCGCGCATCGGGCCGGGGCAGCGACACGTGCACCTCGGTCCACGCGCCGTCGAGGCCATCGGGCTGAACGACGGTGGACACGCCGCGCGCGAGCGTCTCGAGGCGTTCGGCCGCGGCCTCGGGCGTGGGGAGCCGCTTGCGATCGACGCTGGCATTGCCCCCGGCCCCCTGGAGCACGAGCGTGACCGGGCCCCCTTCCCGCTCGAAGCGTTGGGCGAGCAGCCCGGGCCAGTCGGGGTGCAGCCCCTCGGGCCGCTTCGGCACGAGGGTGGGGTGGGCCGAGATGATCAGCACCTGCGCCACCGGGCCTGCCGGGCCGTCGAAGCGGAGGCGGGAGAGGCGGCGGTCGACCTCCGCCCCTGAGCGGGGAACAGAGACGCCCTCGGTCAACGCTTCGCCGACCTCGAGGCGAGCGGGCTTGACGGCCGCGAGCGCCAGCCTCAGGGCGTCGCGGCCCGCGGCAGCGACCCCATCGAAGTCGCGAGGCGAGTACGAGCCGAGCGCGGCGAGCTCCGAGGCGAGCCGCGGATCGAAGCCCGACGGCCCCGAGTGCGTATGGGTGGCCAGCACCCAGGTGGGCAGCGGCTGGTCCTTCCCGATGGCGTCGCGCAGCTGAGGGGGCACGAGCAGCACGTCGAGCAGCACCAGCGCCAGCCGTTGCCCACCCACGTCAATGACGAGCGCGCGCGCGAACAGCGGGCTGCTCGACCGCTCGACCGTGGAGCGCAGCGGGCCGTACCCGCCCACGGTGGTGGGAAACTGCACCTGGAGCTCGACCTTCGCCGCGCCGACCTGCAGGGCGCCCTGTCCGTGAGCGAGGTGAGTGAGTGCGACGGGCCTGCTGATCCACGGGCCGCACCGATCGACCGATGCGCCGCCCCACGCCAGCAGGAGCGTGGTCCCCAGCACTCCAAGCCCGATGAGAACGCGACGCTTCACGGCTCGCGGCTGTACCACGAGCAAACCGTGCGAGCGTGATCCGCGACCGTCATCGTGACCCGTGAACGAACCCCGACCGCCCCCCAAAACACGAAGAGCCCGAACATCCTCCTCGAGGATGTCCGAGCTCTCGTCCCGTCAGCGCCGGCCCGGTCGTCGGCGCGCGGGGCAATCTCTGAAGGCGAAGCCGGACCTCTTACTTCTTGCCCTTCTTCTTCTTGGGCGTCGGCGCAGGCTCAGCCGGAGCGGCCTCAGGAGCCGGCGCGTCACCCTCAGGGGCGGCCGCGACGTCCTCGGCAGGCAGCTCCTTGTCGCCTTCGTTCAGACCATCGGCCACGGCGGGAGCAGCCCCACCCTGCGCGGCGATCTCGAAGTCGTACGAGTACCCGCCCTTCACCTTGAAGTTGTCCGCGAGGTACACGCGCACCTTGTAGACGCCGGGCTTCACGTCGACGGTGGTGACCGCATTGCCGCCCACGCCGCCGGCGACCTTCGCCAGCTCAGCGCCGGTGGAGTCCTTGATCTCCAGGCCGGGATCGAACGCGACCTTCTTCGCGGGGGCGTAGACGCTGACGTCGTACTTGCCCGCCTTGGTCACGGTCCAGGTGTAGTTGTCTTCCTCGGTGACCTGGTTGTGGCAACGCAGGCGCACGTCGGTCAGCTCGGACGGGCACGAGGCGCCCAGCGCGTTCGGGTCGGCCTTCGGCCCGAAGATCATCAGGGGAATGGCGAGGACCGACGCGATGCCGCCGCCGATGAAGCTGAACTTCTTCTTCTTCTCGAGCGAACCGAGCAGACCCTCACGGCCCTTGGCCGAGGTCATCATCGAGCGCCAACCCGGCTTGACCAGCGACGCACCCTCGAGCTTGCCGAGCACGAACAGGCTGCCCTCGACCGGCACGTACTTCTCGGTGGCCTTGAAGCCCGTGGTCCAGCCCTTGTCCGAGCCGATCACCGGCACGTCGTACGAGTACTCGCCGAACGCGATGTGCGAGCTGCCCGAGTGACCGTTGATCTCCTTCTTGAAGCCGTCCTTCATGTTGTCGAAGTCGGCGCCCTTGCTCACGTCGATGTTGAACGCGCCCGAGCCGTCATCGAGGCCGAACACCGTGCCGCCCTTGATGGTGTCGAGGGTCTCGGTGCCCTTGACGGTCTTGGTGCCGTCCTGGGTGGTCTCGGTCTTCTCGTACATGCGCTCGATCTTGAGCTCGTACGCGAGGCACGGCTGCTTGCTGGCAGGCGAGAGCAGGGGGGTCGCGGGGGCGATCACCTTGCCTTCGGTGCTCATGGCGCCCTTGGGGTCTTCCGACACCGGGTTCTTCGCCAGCTCGCCCGTCTTCTTGAAGGGAGCGGCGAGGACGCGCTTGGCGGCCATCATGTTGTAAAGCCCAAAGCCCAGTACGGCCAGGCCGATGACGAGAAGGAGAATGCCCATCTGATTCACTCCGTTGTGAGGCCGCACCTGGCGGCGGAAAGTGCTGCGAAACGGGGAATGGCTTCCCCCCGGCGCGGACAATACCCACCGCGTCGCGTCAGAGTGAAAAGCCCTTTCGAAAAAGAATCGCGCTCTGAAAACAGAGGCTTGGGAGCGCCCCAACCGCGGTAAATCGGCCCTCAATAGCTCCAGGGAACCTTCGAGAAGTCACGTTTCCGCTTTTCCACGAACGCGTCGCGACCTTCCTTCGCCTCGTCGGTGCCGTACGCGAGGCGGGTGGCCTCACCTGCGAAGAGCTGCTGACCCACCAGGCCCTCGTCGGGGAGGTTCATCCCGTACTTGAGCATCTTGATGGCGGTGGGGCTCTTCGAGTTGATCTCCTGTGCCCAGTCGAGGGCGAAGTCTTCGAGCTGCTCGTGCGGCACCACCGCGTTGACCATGCCCATCGCCATCGCCTGGTCGGCGGTGTGGTTGCGGCCGACGAAGAAGATCTCCCGCGCGCGCTTCTGGCCCACCTGGCGCGCCAGCAGCGCCGAGCCGTAGCCCGAGTCGAAGCTCGCGACGTCGGCGTCGGTCTGCTTGAAGATCGCGTGTTCCTTGCTCGCGATGGTCATGTCGCAGACCACGTGCAGCGAGTGGCCGCCGCCCACCGCCCAGCCCGGCACCACGGCGATCACCGCCTTGGGCATGAAGCGAATCTGCCGCTGCACCTCGAGAATGTGCAGGCGCCCCAGGCCGGCGGGGTCGACGTCGCGATCTTCGGGGGTGTACTGGTAGCCGTCCTTGCCGCGAATGCGTTGATCTCCGCCCGAGCAGAACGCCCAGCCGCCGTCTTTCGGTGACGGTCCGTTGCCGGTGAGCAGCACCACGCCCACGTCGGTCATGAAGCGCGTGGCCTCGAAGGCCTTGAACAGCTCGTCGACGGTGCGCGGGCGGAAGGCGTTGCGCACCTCGGGCCGGTTGAAGGCGATGCGCACGGTGCCTTGATCGACCGCGCGGTGAAAGGTGAGGTCCTTGAACTTGAAGCCCTCGACGGGGCGCCAGCGGGCGGGGTTGAAGATGGCAGAGACGCTCATGGAGCGGAGCCGATAGCAGCGGAACGCTGCGCGAGACAGACGGGAGCGAAGCGGACGGCTGGCCGAGGCGGAGCGACCCAGAGAGATGGAGCGGAGCCGATAGCAGCGGAACGCTGCGCGAGACAGACGGGAGCGAAGCGGACGGCTGGCCGAGGCGGAGGGACCCAGATCATGGGGCGTCTCATAACCAGAAATGAAAAGGCCCGGCGCTCATTGATTGAGCACCGGGCCAGCCTTCATCAATCGGAGCCGGGGGATCAGTCGTCCATGTTCTTGTTGCTGCTCTTGCTGGCGACCGGGGCCGGAGCGGCCTTCTTCGCCACCGGAGCCTTGGCGACCGTGGTGGTCTTCGGCGCAGGCTTGGTGATCATCGCCTTCGGGGCCTTCGCCTTGGGAGCAGGCTTGGCCGGAGCGGCCTTCTTCACCGGAGCCGGAGCGGCAGCGGTCTTCACGGCCTTCGGGTTCTGCTCCCACTTCGCCAGCGCCTCGCCGACCTTCTCGTCGAACGAGCCTTCGTAGACGAACTCCTTGTCGGGGTCGGCGACGAGCGCGGTGAAGCCGCCCACCGGCACCACGGCGTTCATCGGCTTGGCCTTCGGGTGATCCTGGTCCTTCGCCACGAAGGACAGCACGCAGTGGGTGGCGTCGAGGCAGTCGAGCTTCTTGAAGTCGTAGTTGAACTGCCCCTCGCAGAAGGTGTCGGGGCACAGCTCGTTCAGGTCAGCGACGCGGGAAGCGAGCTGCTCGGCGGTGTACGCGGCGCCCGGGGCCGCAGGAGCCTCGTCACCCCCGGCGGCGGCGACAGGCGCACCGGAGGGCTCGGCGTTGAGCGACTTGATGGCGAGGTCGAACGAGAAGCCGCCCTTGACCATGTATCCGTCGCCGGGGAGCACGGTGAGCTCGTAGGTGCCGGCCTTCACATCGACGGTGCTGACCGCGTTGGTGCCGACGCCGCCCATTTCGTTGGCGAGCTCTTCACCGGCCGCGTCCTTGAGGACGAGCTGGGGCAGGAAGCTGACTTTCTTGGCCGGGGCGATGACGGTGAGCTCGTACTGGCCGGGCTTCGTGACGGTCCAGGTGTACTTCTCGCCGTCGACGTCCGACACGTTGTCCGAGCACTGGGCGCGGGCGTCGGTGAGCGTCGACTCGCAGTAGGCGGACACCGCGTTGGGGTCGGGCTCAGGGGCGAAGATCATCGCGGGAATGGAGAGGACCGCCATGATGCCGCCGCCGATGAAGCTGAACTTCTTCTTCTTCTGGATGGAGCCGAGCAACCCCTCGCGGCCCTTCGCCGAGGTCATCATCGAACGCCAGCCCGGCTTGACCAGCGACGCGCCCTCGAGCTTGCCGAGCACGAACAGGTTGCCCTCGACCGGCACGAACTTCTCGGTGGCCTTGAAGCCGGTGGTCCAGCCGCTGTCGCTGCCGATGACCGGCACGTCGTAGCTCAGGTCGCCGAACTGAATGTGCGACGAGCCCGAGTGGCCGTTGAGCTCCTTCTTGTAGCCGTCCTTGTAGTTGTCGAAGTCGGCGCCCTTGCTCACGTCGATCTTGAGCACGCCCGAGCCGTCATCGAGGCCGAAGATCGCGCCGCCCTTCAGCGTGGTGAGCGTCTCGCTGCCCTTGACCGTCTTGGTGCCGTCCTGGGTGGTCTCGGTCTTCTCGTAGAGCCGCTCGACCTTCACCTCGTACGAGAGGCAGGGCTGCTTGGTGCACGGCGAGAGCAGCTGGGTCTCGGGGGGCACCACCTTGCCCTCGGTCGACATCGCGCCCTTCGGGTCGGGCGACACCGGGTTCTTCGCGATCTCTCCGGTCTTCTGGAAAGGGGCCGCGAGGATGCGCTTGCCCTTGAGGTGGTTCCACAGCCCGAAGGCGAGCACGGCGAGACCGACGATCAGCAACAAGGCACCCATCTGGAGCTCCAGTTTGAAAGGCCGCGCGTGGCGGCGGGGAAGGTTGTGGGGAAGCGCGGCGTCCGTCGCCGCGTGTGGCTTCAAGACCCACTGCGCCCTTCAGATGTGAAATTCCTTTTTTCCGATCGGTCAGCGTTGCGTCGGCGGGAGTGACTCGGCAGCCTCAAGTGCATGATCCGCAAGAGCATCTCCGAGGCGCAGGCGGACCTTCCGGCCCTGGTCGAATTCGTTCGAAAAGGAGGAGAAGTGCTCGTCGAGGCCAACGGAGTGCCCGTCGCCAGGCTGCTTCCCGTGCTGCAGCCGAGAGCCCCGCGTGCGGCGCGTCAGCCAGGTGCACTGAAGGGCCGCATCCGCGTCAGCGCTGATTTCGACGAGGTGCGTGACCCTTGATGCGCGGGATCAGGAGGGACGGAGCTTCACCAGAAGACCATCAACCCCGCTGAGATCGACGGGTACGCGAACCAGTTGAACGAAGAGCTCGACGTGGTCTCGCCGTAGTTGAGGCCGGTGAAGGTGAAGTCGGCGCTCGCGATCAACGCCACCGACGGCGCGACGCGCACCTTGAGCGTCAGCCTCGGCGCGACCGTGAAGATCACCGTCATCGTGCGGCTGTCGTAGAGCTGCGCCAGCACGCCGGGGCCCAGCTCGACGCCCAGGCCCAGCTGCAGTCTCCAGAGATCGAGCGCCACGCGGTAGCCGACGCGCAGCTGCGCCCCCGCTTCGTTCGCGGCCTCGCCACCACCCGAAGGCGCGGGATCGAAGGACATCTCGCCCAGCGCCAGCAGGTGCAGCGCGCCCGAGATCCGGCCTCCGTTGAAGGAAGCGAAGGTCGAGGTGAGGGGCTCGACGTCGACGCGCAGCTGCCACTTCGGACCCTGGGCCGTGCCCTGCGGCGCGAGGATGCGCCCCGTGCCGCCCAGGCTCACGCCCACGCCGGTCTCGTTCTTCGAGCGCGGCGAGTCCATCGTCTGCACCACCATCGGGCCACCCTTGGCCGCGACGATCACCGAGGAATGAATGGGCGTCAGCGCGCTCATCTGCACCACGTGCCGCTGGCCGTCGGTGAGCGTGACGCGCCCACCCCAGCCCTGCCCACCCTTGAACATGCGCAGGCCGTACTGCCCGGCCGCGAGCGCGACTTCCTTGCCGCCGCCCACCACCTCGACGATCACCTGGTCGCGCGCGAGATCGACCACCAGGCTCCGATCGGCGTCGGGCAGCACCAGGATCGACGAAGGCCGCAGCAGCGAGGAGAGCACCAGCTCACCCTGGCCCGAGAGCTTGAAGTCGTAGTTGGGGTGCTGCGCGCCCACCGGCAGCATCGCCGTCGAGCTCACCGTGCGGTCGTACGCGTACTTGTACGCCTCGGCGAGCGTCACCAGCTTGTCGCCCGAGGCGTCGGCCGCGCCGCGCATTCCCGAGATGAGGTTGTGGGTGAAGTAGCTGCCCATCACCTCGCTCGACTCGAGCGAAGCTTCGTCGGCCGCGCTCGAGGTGATGAACGCCTCACCCGTGGTCTGCAGCGTGTCCGCCAGGCGGATGGTGAAGCCGTCGGTGGGCTTGCCGCCCTTCTCGCGCAGCCCCGCGCCGCTGCGGCACGCGTCGACCACCACCAGCCGAACGTCGCCGCCGGTGCCCGAGAGCAGCGCCTTGAGCCGCGCGTACGCGAGCTTCTCGCGCCCCAGCTCGATCGCCTCGCCGTCGGAGTGCCCGGAGAAATAGAAGAAGACCACCGTGCGCACGTCGGGCGAGCGCTTGAAGAAGGCCACCCGGTCGCGCGCCTCGGTGATGGCCCGCTCGACGTTGTTCACGCCCTGGCCCTGCAGCAGCATCACGTCTTCGGCCGAGACCTCGCCCAGCTCGACCATCACCCGCGCCATCTTGCCGGCGTCGCTCTCGGCGTAGCGCAGCGGGGGCATCTCGCCGGTGCCGGCGTTGTTGCCCACCACGATCGCGATTCGTTTCGTTTCGGCCAGGGAGGCGGTCGCCACGAGGGCGGCCAACAGGATGACTTGCCCTCTCCCCAACCCTCTCCCCCTCGGGGAGAGGGAGTTCGTGACCCAGTTCACGGCGCGACCTTGACGAACTCCGTCGTCACGAACCGCACACCGGGCAGCTTCGGGTTCTTCGGGTCAGCCTTGAGCGCCGCCTCGACCTGCTCGGCCGAGAGGGGCTCTTCGGAGAACGCTGCCACCAGCCGCTCAGCGCCCAGCGTCGCGTCGAGCTCGACCGCGCCCGGGAGCTCGAGCTTGCTCTTCGCGGCCACCGGTTGGCTCTGCTGCGCGCCGAACGGGTGGTACACCGAGAAGACGCCCGCCCCGTCGCGGCTCGCGACGATCAGGTACTTCGCGCCCGCCGGGTTCACCACGAAGCGGATCTTGTCCTTCGGCTGCAGCGTCACGCCCGGCGCGACCGGGAAGGCCCCGCCCGCACCACGCACCGCGAACACCTCGAGGGTCGGCTGCGGCTGCCCACCCTTGATGCCCACGTACACGTCGTCTTCCGTCTGCGTGCCGGGACCCGTGGTGGCGACCACGGCCAGCGCCGCGGCCAGGCCCAGCGCGGGCACCAGGAACTGCAGCTTGAAGCGGCCGAAGAAGCCGGCCCGGTTGGCGGCGACCCGCGCCTCGACCTTGGGCAGGGTGCGCGCGAACACGAACTGCTCGAAGCGCTGCTTGTCTTCGTTCAGCTCGCGCCAGCGGTTGCGGCAGTCGTCGCAGTTGTCGAGGTGCGCCCTGGCCTCGTTGGCCTCGGCGGTGGGCAGCGCGGCGAGGAGCAGGAGATCGATGGCCTCGCTCGAGAGGTGGCCACGGGAAAGAAGAGCGTTCATGCGACACCATCCCGGCTGACGAATTTCTTCGACCGATCGACGAACTCCTGCAGGCGGTTGATGACGGTGCGCCGGGAGATGCCCAGCGTGTTCGCCACCTGTTCCTGCTCGAGTCCGTCCACGTAGTAGAGCACCGCCACTTCCTGCAGCTTCTCAGGGGCGCGGCGAATGAGCTTCATCGCGGTCTCGCGGTCGAGCATGTCGACCTCGGGGCTCGCGTTGTTGTCACCCTCGGGCATCTCGTCAGGGGCGGTCGGCTCAGCCTGCCGCGAACGATCGCGGATCTGGTTGAGGCAGTAGTTCGTGCTGATCCGGTAGATCCAGGCCAGCGCCGTCGCATCATCAGGGGCACTCTCGATGTGTTTCAGCACGCGCACGAAGACCTCCTGCGTGGCGTCTTCCGCGAGGGCGTCGTCCTTCAGCAGACGGCGACAGCGCGAATAGATCGCCGTACCGAACTTCCGGTACAGGGTGGAAACCCGTTCGTTGCTGTGAACCCCGGCCTCCATCGACGTGTGCAGCCTTTCTTTCAGTATAGGCCCTCCTACACCACCCTACCTGATCGGTCACACCCATCGAGGACACAGCGAAAGACATCAGCTAGACGGCCCTGGCCCACGCGATTTCCCCTGTCGCGTCACGGCTCCGGAGCCTTCCATGTGCGGTGTTTTCGGCATCTTCGGCCACGAAGAGGCGTCCCACCTGACCTACCTGGGCCTCCACGCGCTCCAGCACCGCGGGCAGGAATCGGCCGGAATCACCGCCAGCGACGGCCTCAGGCTCAAGACGTACCGGGCCATGGGCCTGGTGGCCGACGTCTTCACCGAGCCCATCTTGAACGAGCTCCCCGGCAAGGCCGCCATCGGCCACGTGCGCTACTCCACGGCCGGCGGCAGCCACGTGCGCAACGCCCAGCCCTACCAGGTCAGCTTCGGAGGCGGGCAGCTCGCCGTCGGCCACAACGGCAACTTCGTCAACGCCGATGACGCCCGCAGGGAACTGGAAGAGGCGGGGGCCATCTTCCAGAGCGACTCCGACACCGAGAACGTCATCCACTACATCGCGCGCAGCCGGGCGGGCAGCTTCGAGAACCGGGTGGTCGACGCGCTCAAGCGGCTCGACGGCGCGTACTCGATGGTGTTCCTCACCGAGAAGAAGCTGGTCGCCGTGCGTGACCCCATCGGCTTCCGCCCGCTGGTGCTGGGCCGGGTGAAGAACGCCTACGTCATCGCCAGCGAGACCACCGCCCTCGACCTGATCGAGGCCGAGATGCTGCGCGAGATCGAGCCCGGCGAGATGGTGGTGATCGACGAAGACGGCCTCAAGTCGACCTTCCCCTTCGACAAGCGGCAGCAGAGCCGCTGCGTGTTCGAGTACGTCTACTTCGCCCGGCCCGACAGCAAGCTCTTCGGCGACCAGGTGTTCTCGGTGCGCAAGCGCCTCGGCGCGCAGCTCGCGCGCGAACAGCCCGTGAAGGCCGACGTGGTGATCGCCGTGCCCGACAGCGGGGTGGCCGCGGCGCTGGGCTACGCGCAGGAATCGGGCATTCCCTACGACATCGGCCTCATTCGCAGCCACTACGTGGGCCGCACCTTCATCGAGCCGCAGCAGTCGATTCGCCACTTCGGGGTGAAGCTCAAGCTGGCCCCGGTGCGCAGCACGCTCGAGGGCAAGCGGGTGGTGGTGATCGACGACTCGATCGTCCGCGGCACCACCTCGCGGAAGATCGTGAAGATGCTGCAGTCGGCCGGCGCGAAGGAAGTGCACCTGCGCATCTCGAGCCCGCCCACCCAATGGCCGTGCTTCTACGGCATCGACACCCCCAGCCGGCAGGAGCTGATCGCCGCCTCGCATTCCACCGAGGAGATCGCCCGCTACGTCACCGCCGATTCACTCGCGTACCTCACGCACGAGGGCCTGATGCGCGCGGCCGGCGACGCCACGGGGAAGTCGTTCTGCTCGGCCTGCTTCAGCGGCAAGTACCCCACCGGGCTGCACGGGCTGGGCGCCAAGCCCTAGTTCTTCCTCTCCCTGCGCAGCGGGCGCAGCGGGGAGAGGTCGGCCGCAGGCCGGGTGAGGGGCTCACTTCGCTCAGGTCGCCCCTCACCCCGGCCCTCTCCCCGCTTCGCAGGGAGAGGGAGGCAGGTCAGGCTCGCGCGAGCACGGCGGCCGGCAGCGGCTCATCGGGAGTCGGCTGCGCATCGCAGGGAATCGTGAGGGTGAAGGTCGAGCCCTCGCCCACCGCGCTGGTCACCTCGATGTGGCCGCCCAGGCGGGTCACCACCATCGCGCAGACCGCCAGCCCCAGCCCCGTGCCGACGCCGACCGGCTTGGTGGTGAAGAACGGCTCGAAGATGCGCCGCCGCAGCTCCTCGGGAATGCCCGCGCCCGTGTCCGACACCGCCAGCACCGCGTTGCCGCCTTCGGTGCGCGTGGTCAGGGTGATCACGTGGCGTTCGCCACCGGTGAGCGGCCGCGCTTCCACCGCCTGGAGCGCGTTGATGATCAGGTTGAGCACCACCTGGTGCAGCTTCTGCCGCGAGGCGGAGTGGAGCGGGGCGGCCGCCAGGTCCTTCACCAGCCGCGCCCGCGCGGTGAGCTCTCGCTCGGTGAGCAGCAGCGTGGCCCGCACCACCTCGGACAGATCGACCTCTTCGAGGGTCTCGTCGTCGGTGCGTGAGAAGGTCTTGAGCTCCTGCACGATGCGACGCACCCGCTCGCCGCCCTGCGCCGTCTCGTCGATCAACGGCCCCACGTCGGCCAGCGTGGCGTCGAGCTTGAGCGCGAGCTCCTTCGCCCGGCCCTCCTCGGGCGAACGGTGCCACGCGGCGAGCACCTGGCTCACCTCCTGGAAGTAGAGGCGCAGGCTGCCCAGGTTCGAGAGGATGAACGAGAGCGGGTTGTTGATCTCGTGCGCGACTCCAGCCGCCACCTGGCCGATGCCCGCCAGCTTCTCGGCGTGCGCCACCTGGGCCATCAGCCGCTGCTCGCGATCGGCGTTGGCGAGGCGGAGCAGGTTGCGCACCCTGAGCGCCAGCACCTTCCGCGCGATGGGCTTGTGCAGGTACTCGTCGCCGCCGGCCTCGAGGCCCGCGGTTTCCCGCAGCTCGTCTGCGCGGTCGGCGGTGAGGAAGATGATGGGCAGGCGCTCGAAGCGCGGCTGCGCGCGGAGCCGCCGGCAGACTTCCAGCCCGTCCATGCCGTCCATGCGCACGTCGAGGATGAGCAGGTCGATGTCGCCGGCCTCGAGCCGCGCGATCGCCGCCGGGCCGTCCTCCGCGGTGGCCACCTCGTAGCCCTCGTGGGTGAGGTAGCTGGCGAGCAGCCTCAGGTTGGCGACGTCGTCGTCGACCGCCAGCACCCGGGCCTTCCGCGTCGAGCGGGGAAACACCGGAAAATCGTATCGTCCTCGATTCACGCCCGCCCTCCTCGCCCCCAGGGAGAACGACCCTATCCCAGGAAGTCGAGCAGATCGCGCGTGAGGGGCGCCTCGAAGCGCACTCGCTGACGGGTGGAAGGGTGGGGCAGCTCGATCGACGCTGCGTGCAGCGCCTGCCGGGGCAGCCGCAGCTTGAGCCAGGCCTCGGGCTCGAGCTCGTGTCTACTGAATCGATCGAAGTAGCCGGGGTCGGGGCCGTACATCTTGTCGCCCACCAGCGAGTGGCCCGCCCGCTGCGCGTGGACGCGAATCTGGTGCTGGCGCCCGGTCTCGGGGAAGCAACGCAGCAGGGCGAAGTCGGCGCCGTCGCGGGTGAAGCGCTTCTCGACCTCGAAGCGGGTGCGCGCCGGCTTGCCGTCCTTCTCGTCGATGCGCACCGCGATGCGGATGAGCTCGGTGCCTTCGGAGATGGGCGCGTCGACCTCGAACCGATCGGCTCGGGGGTGCCCCTCGACGATGGCGAGGTACTGCTTGTGCACCTCGCCGCCCATGAAGCTCTTCATCAAGCGCTGGCAGGCCTCGAGCGTGCGGCCGCACACCACCAGCCCCGACGTCTCGCGATCGAGCCGGTGGGCCGGGTCTGCGCGGAAGCCGGGCCCGTACTTGAGCTTGAGCTGCTCGACCAGGGTGCCGTGGTGGTAGCGCGCGGTGGGGTGAATCGGCAGGCCCGCGGGCTTGTTGAGCACCAGCAGCGCCTCGTCCTGGAAGAGCTCGAGCAGCTCGTCGGGCCCCGGCACGATCGGCTCGTCGAGCACCCGGCGCCGCAGCTCGAAGGTGAGCCCCGGCCACACCGCCGTCGAGGCCTTCAGCTTCCGCTCGAAGACCAGGTCGTTCTCGATGATCTCCTGCACCCGCGTGCGCGAGAGCCGCCGGATCTTCTCGCAGAGGTACTTGTCGAGCCGCCAGCCCGCGTAGTTCGGCTCGACCGTGTAGCGCACGAGCACGATGCCGCCTCGCCCCGGGGCGGCTGGCGCGTCGTCTTCGTCGAACTCCTCCACCTGCTGCTGCCTTTCCATTTCAGTCTCTGACCGCGTAGCCGTTCACCCCGAGCGGAGTCGAGGGGCCACTTCACTGAGCGAGCCGTTCCTCGACTGCCCTCGGGATGAACGGTGACCCCTGGTCCGTTTCTCACTTCGGACGCTCTGCGTCACGCGCAGGCTCGACTGTCGCGGGGCGGAAGGTAAGGTGGGCCCCCCGTGATGCTTCCCGTTCTCCTGGTGGTCGCCACCGTCAGCGCCGCCGGCCCGAAGATCGCCATCGTCGACGTCGACGCCCCTGACCTCATGATGGGGCTGGGCGCCCAGGTGACGCGCGCGATCGTCACCGCCGCCCAGGCCCAGAAGCTCGACCTCATGCTCCCCGACCAGGTGCGCGAGAAGATGGACGCCAGGCGCTACGAGGCGCTCAAGAAGTGTGGTGGCAAGATCGCCTGTGTCGCCCAGGAGCTCGAGAGCCTGGGGGTGCAGCGCGCGGTGGTGGGCCAGCTCACCCGCGACGAGCGCCACTACCTTCTCAAGCTCTGGCTCATCGACGTGCCTGGCCTCGCGGTCATCGCCGACGTCGATCGCTCCATTCTCATCGCCGCGCGCCGCTTTCAGAAAGACGTCGAGCAGGCCGTGCCCCCGCTGCTGCGCGGGGAGCGCGAGGCGCGCGGCACCATGGTGATCGACGCCAACCTCGCCGACGCGCAGATCACCGTGAACGGCGAGTTCGAGGGCACGCCCCCGGTGAAGCTGAGCCTCAAGCCCGGCAAGTACGAGGTGAAGGTCGAGCGCAAGAAGTACCTCCCGGTCACCCGCCTGGTGGCCGTCGAGGCGAACCAGGAGACGAAGGTCGCCCTGAAGCTCCTCCTCATTCCAGGGCAGATCCCCGATGACCAGGTCATCCCCGCGCTCAAGAAGCCCGACGGCACGCCCGTCGAGACCCCGCTGCAGCTGTCTGCGCTCACGTGGATCCTCGGTGGCACCACCGTGGCGGCCGCCGGCGCCGGCATCACCTTCGGCCTCATCGCCCGCTCGCAGGAACGGGTGCTGCGAGCGGGCTACGACGCCACCACCGACGTCTACCAGGGCACCCGGGCGCAGGCCCTGGAGCAGAACCGCAACGCCGTGATCGCCAACGTCACGCTCGGCCTCGCCGGCGCGGCGCTGATCGGCACGGTGGTCTCGGGCATCGTCGACGGCACCCGCACCCCGGCGGTGCAGATCACCCCGGCCGTCACCACCAACGGCGCCGGCCTCACCGTCGGAGGCACCTTCTGATGCGCCCGGGTTTCCTGCCTGCTCTCGCTGCTGCGCTCTGCCTGCTCGCCCTCATCGGCTGCCAGCAGCTCAACCCCAACTCGGGCCGCTTCAGCTGCGACGCGGGCCCCGACTGTGGTGAAGGGTTCGAGTGCCGAGCGCAGTTCTCCGGGGGAGGGCGCTGCTTCAAGCTGGGCGAGTGCGTCGACGCCGAGGTCTGCGACGGGGCAGACGAAAACTGCGACGGCCGCATCGACGAGAGCTTCCCCGAGGACGGGCAGCCCTGCCCCACCGGCGCCCTCGGTGAGTGTGCCGCGGGCACGCGCATCTGCACGGTGGGCACGCTGGCCTGCATGCAGTCGCGCCCGCCCACCGCCGAGCTCTGCAACGGCCGCGACGACGACTGCGACGGCGCGACCGACGAGAACTTCGACTTCACCTCCGATGAGAGCAACTGCGGAGGCTGCGGCCGCACCTGCGACGCCGGCACCACCTGCCTCGGCGCGAGCTGCCAGGAGAGCACCTGTGACGACGGCAACGACAACGATCTCGATGGCGTGACCGACTGCCTCGACGAGTCCTGCCTCGGGCAGGTCTGCGTCACCCCGATGCCGCCGCCGTGGCGCTGCGGGGCGCGCAACCTCGATGGTGGCTTCCCGGACGCGGGCCCCGACGCCGGCCTCGATGACGGGGGCGCCGATGCGGGCCCCGACGATGGCGGCTTCGACGCCGGTACGTGGGACGGCGGGCCCGTGCTCGGCTGCTACGCCCCCGAGCAGGATTGCGCCAACGGCTTCGACGACGATGGCGACGGCGAAGCGGACTGTCTCGACGTCGATTGCGCTGGGCGCACCTGCGCCAGCGGTACGATCTGCACCAACCGCAGCTGCCCGGGGCCCGGATGAAACCACTCTTCCTGTCGATCTTCGTTGCTTCCAGCGCCTTCGCCCAGCTCGTGCCGTGGGCGGTCGAAACCTCGGCCATTCCCTCGACGGGCACGGGCGACCCCACGTTCGTCTTCGTGCCCGGGCCGCCAGGCAACGGCGTGCGGTTGATCGTCGGCACCGACCCCAACCTCACGGGCTTGTTCCTGTGGGAGCCGGGCCAGCTCCCCGACGTGCTCCCGGTGGGGCTGGTGAGATCCGCCGACGCGCGCGGGCCGCTGCTGGCGGTCACCTCGAGCACGGAAAACACGGTGCTGATGTTCCACGTCTCCGACGCTGGAATCGTCACCCAACTCGACACCGGGAATTTCGCCGTGCCCTCGCCCGGCCAGGTCGCCTTCGCGGAGAACGCCGATGGCGGGTTCGAGCTGTGGGTCGACACCTCGAGCCCGAGCGTGGAGCACTTCGCCATTTCTCCGGTCGCGGGCGGCAGCGTCACCTTCGCGTCGCTGGGGACGATCTCCGTTCCAGAGACGCCCTCGGGGCTCGCAGTCGATGATCGCCTGGGCCGGCTCTATGTCGCGTTGCCCACGCTCGGCGTGCTCACGGTCGAGCCGGACGGGGCGCAGAGCTTCCTCATCTCGATCGACGCGGGCACGCTCGGCGGGACGATGGGCGGCATCGACCTCTACCTTTCGGCCGACGGCGGGGCACTGCTGTTCTCCACCGCGCCCAATGAAGAGGAGATCAAGGTGCACGAGCACGCGGGCACGACCGCCACTTTCCGCACCACGCTGGAGATCGGCGACACCGACGGTGGGCCCGGTCGCAGCCGCTTTCCCCGCTTCCTCGACGTCTTCGCGCAAGCCATGCCGGGCTTCCCGCGCGGCGTGCTCGTGGTCGAAGACGGCCTGATGCACAACTACAAGCTCGTCTCGCTCGCCGACGTCGACGCGGTGTTCCCGCTGCCGCCGGCGTATGCCTTCACGCCCACGGCTCCTTCTGATGCCGGGGTCACCGACGGTGGAGCGGTTGACGCGGGCGCGCCGTCCGACGGCGGCACCGGCGGCGGCGGCGGCGACGGTGGCGCTGGCGGTGGCGCTGGCGGTGGCGGTGGCGCCGCGGGTGGCGGCAGCGGCAGCCCTTCACGTCCCAGCCCGAACAGCGTGGACCCACTGCCCACCTGCGGCTGCACGGGTGGTTCCTTCGCAATGCTTCCGGCGCTGCTGCTGCTGTGGTGGATTCGCCGACTCCGTTCGTGACCGACTCGCCCATGACAAGACCATCACTCGTTCTCTGTGCGCTGTTTCTCGCTTGTCAGACCCCTCGCGAGGCCGAGCACGCAGCCGTGCCCGTTCCGCCGAAGCTGCCGGCGACGCCCGCCGAGCCCAACCAGCCGCTGCGCGTCACCATCGTGGGCACGAACGACGTGCACGGCTGGGTGATGGGCATGAAGGAACGCTTTCCCCGCGGCGAGATCCGCTACGGCGGGGTGGCCACCTTCGCGTCCTACGTGCAGGTGCTGCGGCAGGACAACCCCAACGGGGTGGTGCTGGTCGACGCGGGCGATCTCTTCCAGGGCACGCTGGTCTCGAACCTCACCGAGGGCAGCGTGGTGATCGAGGCCTTCAACCAGCTCGGCTACGACGCCGCGGCCATCGGCAACCACGAGTTCGACTACGGGCCGGTGGGGCCCATCTCCGCCGCGACCCAGGCGACGATGGACCCGTTCGGGGCGCTCAAGGCGCGCATCGCCGAGGCGAAGTTCCCGCTGCTCTCCACCAACATCTACGAGGCGAACAACGACGGCTATCGACCCTCGTGGCTGCCCAGCGACGGCACCATCATCGTCGAGCGCCACGGCCTCAAGGTGGGCATCTTCGGGCTCACCACGCCGCAGACCCCGACGGTCACGCTGCCCATCAACGTGCAGACCATCAAGTTCCGCCCCCTGGGTTCCGAGGCGCTCGCCGCGGCCACCCGCCTGCGCGCGAAGGGCGCCGACCTGGTGGTGGCCGTGGTGCACGCCGGTGGACGCTGCGGCGACTGCTCGAAGAAGGAGGATCTCACCAGCTGCGATCTCGATGCCGGCGAGATCTTCGAGATGATGAAGGGCCTGCCCGAGGGCACGCTCGACGCGGTGGTGGCCGGCCACACCCACCAGCAGATAGGTCACGTCGTGAACGGGACGCCGGTGATGCAGAGCTGGGCGCTGGGCCGCTACTTCGGCATGATCGAACTCTCGATCGACCCGAAGACGAAGAAGGTGATCCCCGGGCGCACGCAGATCAGCTCGGGCATCGAGATCTGCGAGACGTGGGACATCGAGACCAAGAGCTGCGACCCGAAGAGGCTGCGCGCGCGCGCAGACCAGGTGACCCCGGTCTCGGCGAAGTTCCGGGGGCAGATCATCCGCCAGGACCAGACGGTGCTGCAGGCGATGCAGCCCGCCGAGCAGGCCGTCGCCGAGCTGCAGCAGAAGGAACTCGGCCTCTCGGTGCCCCACGCGCTGGGCCGCGTGTACGAAGGCGAGAGCGAGCTGGGCAGCTTCCTGGCCGACTCGCTGCGCGCGATGTCGAAGGCCGACATCGCCCTGATGAACCCGGGCGGCCTGCGCGCCGACCTGAAGGAAGGCCCGCTCACCTACGGCGGGGTCTACGAGGTGATCCCCTTCGACAACGCGGTGGCCACGCTCGACCTCACCGGCGAGCAGCTCGATCGCCTGCTCACCGCCGCCTTCGGCTCGAAGAAGGGCGTCTTCCAGGTGTCGGGCCTCGAGGTGAAGCTCAGCCGCTGCGTGGTGCCCGATCGCCTGCGCGGCTTCACCCTGCCCGGGGGGAAGAAGTGGGACCCGGTGAAGAAGTACAAGGTGGCGCTGCCCGACTTCCTCGCGCGCGGCGGCGACGGCCTGGCGCCCGTGCTGGCGACCATCGACCCCTCCCAGGTCGACCTCGCCGAGAACAAGGGCACCAACCTCCGCGACGATCTGATCTCCTGGTGGCAGAACCGCAAGGAGACCTTCAAGCCGCCCAGGGGAGGCCGGGTCACCTTCGTCGACTCGGGTGAGACGTGCAGTACGGCTACTCGCACCGACACCAGCGCCACTGTGCCGTGACGTGACAATACGTGACAGGGTACTTTTCAAACCCTCGTCATCTGGTTAGAAATCCATCTGGAGCCGACAAATCGGCCCCGCAGCGGCCGCTCAGGGTCGCCCAAGGAGATCCAGGTGCTCTACAAAGTGACGCCGCTGCTCACCCCCGTCGAGGCGAAGCCGGCTGATCCCGACGCGCCCCCGAAGCCGAAGGAAGCCCGCAAGAAGCGGAAGTCGGCGGTGTACGACGCCGAGGGACACGAGGTGCTCATCACCATGATGTGCCTCAAGTGCCGCTCGATGAAGCCGCTGGGCATGTTCGGGCTGCGCAAGATGGCCGACGGCGCCATCCGCAATCAGCCCTGGTGCCGCACCTGCCGCTCGGGTGCGTCGGCGGTGAAGAAGAAGAACGAGGAGCTCGAGGCGGTGGTGGAAGCGCCCGCGGTGGAAGCCGCGCCGCCCGCCGAGCCCGTGCGCACCGAGCCGCTCAGCCCGCTCGAGCAGCTCATGGCCGGCCCGTCGCTGGTCTGAGCTTTTCCCTGAAGGCCCGGAAACACCGAAGCCCCGCCTCCGTGAGGAAGCGGGGCTTCAGTATTTTCAAAACCTGCTGCGTTGTGGAGGTGAACGGGATCGAACCGATGACCTTCGCATTGCGAACGCGACGCTCTCCCAACTGAGCTACACCCCCATGAATGCAGGGCCCCGACGTCGCAGCGGGCGGCGGGCTGACTACGTGCTTCCTGCCCACCCTGTCAAGGATCCAAAAGGGCGCGTTTAGACATTTGACGTGGGTGGAAGCAGGTGCAAAAAACCTCAACCTTTCCGATGCCTCCTGTGACGAAGACTTTGAGCCCGGCCGAGCTCGCAAAACTGGAGCATGCCTTCGCGACTGATCCTGGATCAGAGGCCTACAAGCCTCTGGCCGAGGCGTATCTCGGCATGGGCCGGTTCATGGAGGCCATGGTGGTCTGCAAGAAGGGCGTCAAAGCCCATCCTGCGCTGCCGGACCCCCGGGTGCTCCTGGCGCGCGTCTACGCCGAGCAGGGGAAAGACAAGAAGGCGATCGAAGAGCTGACCGGCGCGCTGCAGGTCTCGCCCACGGACAAGATCGCCCTGCGCATGATGGGGTCGCTGCAGCTCAAGGGCGGCGACACCGCGGCCGGGAAAGAGAACCTGCTCAAGGCGTGGGGGGCCGATGGGGCCGACGCCGAGACGATCGAGCTGATGGAAAAGCACGGCGTGCCCGTGCCGAAGCCCGCGGCGCCCGAGCCGCCGCCGCCTCCTCCGCCCGTCGTGGGGCCCCCGGTGCTGGTGGCCTCGCCGCACGTCGGCGCGACCGCGACGTCCGCGGTGCAGCAGCACGTCGAGCAGCCGTCGGTGGTGGTGGGAGACAACGGCGGTCAGCACGCGCCAGCGCCGCGCACCACGCAGCAGCCACCCCGTTCGCAGCCGCGGGCCCAGCCCCGGCCGGCGCCGCGCGCGCCCCCGCCCCGTCGCTCCGACACCGGAGAGCTGAGCGGTGAGTTCAGCAGCGGCGAGGGCACCGGCGAACATTCCGTCGGCACCGGGGAACACTCGGTGGGCGCGAGCTCGTCGCGCCGCTCGAGCAAGCGCAGCAACAGCCAGAAGGCGCTCTTCTTCCTGCTCCTCTTCGTGGTGCCGGTCAGCGGCGCCGCGTACTGGGGCTGGGGTCAGTACCGCGGCAAGTTGATCCGCGAGGCCAAGGCGGCCAACGGCGAAGCGGGCAAGCTGATCAAGAGCGACACGTTCAAGGGCTACGAAGAGGGCATCACCAAGGCCCAGTTCGCGCTCGATCTGAACGCCGATTCCGACACCACCACCTACGCGCGGGGCATTCTCGCGTACGCGTACACGATTCGCTGGGGCGAGCACCTCCACGAGGAATCGATTCGCGAGAACGCCGAGAAGAACATTCAGGCCGGAGTCGCGGCGAACGAGCCGTCGCCGTACCTGCACGCGGCAGAGGCGATGTTCGACTACTACAGCGGCAAGACGGCCGACGGCCTGGCGAAGATCGAGGAGCGCATCAAGACGGCCGAGGCCAAGAACAAGCAGTTCTCGATCTACTACCTGACGCGCGGCGTGCTGCAGATGAACAACGGCGACCTCGAGGCGGCCCGCGAGTCGCTCGACCGCGCCCAGGCGGCGGCCCCCGACGACCCGCGCGTGTACATCGCGCTGGGCAACCTGAACCGCCGGCGCGGCAACGACGGCAACGCGCTCACCGCGTTCAACGTGGCGCTCAACCGCACCCGAAACACGCACCCGGAAGGGCTGCTCGGCACGGCGAACCTGATCCTGGATCAACCGAGCCCCGACAAGGGCTACTGCCTGGCGGCGACGTACATCAAGACGCTGGCGGGCATGGCCGACACCGCGGCGCCCCGCCAGCTCGCCGCGAATGCCTTCGTGAAGGCGCTGCTGATCAGCCGCGTGTCGCGCGACATTCCCCAGTACACCGACAAGGCCTTCCAGAAGATGCTGGAAGAGTGCACCGGCGTGAAGCCCGACGCCGCGCAGGCCGCGAAGGACGTGGACGCCGCGGAGAAGGACGGCCTGGCGCTCGATCGCAACAACCCGGAGCTGCTGCTGATCCGCGGGCGGCGGCTGGCGTACGAAGGCAAGCTCGACGAAGCGGCGAAGCAGATTCAGCTCGCCATCGATCAGAACGACAAGGCGTCGCACTTCCACGTGGAGCTGGCGAAGGTGCTGATGAAGAAGGAAGGCGGCGAGGCGGCCACCGAGGAAGCGCTCAAGAAGGCGCTCTCGCTGGTGACCAACAGCCCCAAGCTGCTCTCGATGCTCGGGCAGGTGCAGTACCGCCAGAAGAAGATGGACGCGGCGCGCGAGACGCTCGAGAAGGCCGTGTCGGACCCGAAGACGCGCAACCCCGAAGCGCGCTTCCTGCTCGGGAAGATCTACCGCGACGACAAGAAGGACCTGGCCAAGGCCATCGAGCTGATGAAGAAGGCGGGCGAGGAGTTCTTCGCGGACCCGGCGATGGCGTCGATCGTCTACGACGAGCTGGCGGCCACCTTCGAGGCGAAGAACGACCGGGACGGCGCCGACGCGAACTACATGAAGTCGCTCAACGCCGACAAGGAGAACGCGGCGGCCTACTGCCACTACGCGCGCTTCCTCTCGAAGGACCCGAAGCAGAAGGAAAAGACGAAGACCATCGCGTCCGAGATGATGCGGCTGGCGCCCCGCGATCCCTGCGCGGAAGAGATGCAGCGCCTGGGCGGCACGGTCGCACCCACGCCTCCCTGAGGGGCCGGCTTGTGTGAGCGGCGCAGGCGCGCTACGGCCGCCTCGACGTGAAAGCCGAGCCGCTGATGGTGTCGCCCCCTGATGAAACGCGGTCCTTCGGGGCCGTGGTGCGCGACTACGTGGCGCTCACCAAGCCGCGGCTCTCGGCCCTGGTGCTCTTCACCGCCGCCCCGGGCATGTGGCTGTCGGGTCGAACGGTCGACTGGAAGACGTTCCTGTTCGCGATGCTGGGCACCGCGGGCACGGTGGGCGCGGCCAACACCATCAACTGCGTGATCGAGCGGGAATCGGACCGCTTCATGGCGCGCACGGCGAAGCGCCCCTTGCCCTCGCAGCGGCTCGAGTCGAAGCACGCGCTGGTGTTCGCGCTGGTGCTGGGGCTGGTGTCGTTGCCGATGCTGGCGCTGGGGGTCAACTGGCTGACGGGGGCGCTGGGGGCGCTGGCGCTGGGCAGCTACGCGTTCGTCTACACGCCGCTCAAGTCGCGCACGCGCTGGGCGATGCAGGTGGGGGCGTTTCCGGGGGCGCTGCCGCCGTTGATGGGGTGGACGGCGGCGACGGGGCGCATCGAGCTGCCGGGGCTGGTGCTCTTCGGAATTCTCTTCTTCTGGCAACTGCCGCACTTCATCGCGATCGCCCTGTTCCGCAAGGCGGAGTACCAGGCGGCGGGGCTCACCAGCCTGCCGCTCGAGAAGGGTGACGACACGGCGCGGCGGCACGCGGTCGGGTACATCGTGCTGCTGCTGCCGGTGTCGGTGGCGCCGTACTTCGTGGGGGTCGCCGGTGGGGTCTACCTGGCGGTGGCCTGCGTGCTGGGGGTGGGGTTCCTGGCGGTCGGCGTTCAGGGCTGGGTGCGGAAGCTGGGCGACGGGTGGGCGCGGCGGCTCTTTCTGACGTCGCTGGTGTACCTGACGGTCTTGTTCGCGGCGCTGGGTCTCGACGCCCGTTAAGAGTGGGCGGCGATGACAGGTGTGTCGTGACCCGCGCTGGGTGCCGGACCCGGGGCTTGTCTCACTCACCCTGTCCGACTACATGCACAAACACGCAGGTGGGGGACCGGACCCTGCGCTCTTCGTGATGGTGGAAAGCCGCAAGAACATGGGGAGAACAGGCGGATCGCCGGGGTCGAGGCGCGCCTTGCTGAGCGACGTGCCCCGGGTCCACGGGGAGACGGCGCTGCAGAAGGTGGGTGGGCGCTGGGTTGCAGCGACGCCGGACGATCAATTGCATAGCTTCGAGGGTCCGGACGGGGTGGTGTCGGAGGTGGGGGAGCGGATCGTCGAGTTGATCGACGGGCGGCGCTCGGTGGAGGAGATCGTTCAGGCGCTGCTGGTCGAATTCGAAGTACCGCGTGAGGTGGCGGAGGCGGACACCTTGGATTTCATTGCGTTGTTGGCTGACAAACACGTCTTGTCCCTCTGAATCAAATGCGCGGGGCAGGGCACTACAGGAGACGGGTGCGCACATGGTTCGAGGGAACATGATGCGGTGGGCGTGTGCGGTCGCGGGCGTCGCGATGGTTGTCAGCGGCTGCAGCTGTCCGCCGCCACCGGTGGTGGATGACTGCACCGACACCACGATTTCGTTCGAGACACCCACGGCCGACCAGACGGTCGATTCGCCGTTCGACGTGTCGGTCATCGTCAAGGCGGCCAACGGGAACGCCTTCGCGATCGACTCGGCGACGCTGAGCGTGGGCGGCAACTCGTTCACGGCCACCGTGAGCAGCAACCGGGCGACCTTCACGGGCGTGACGGCGAGCGCGGGTGCGCAGACCCTGACGGCGACGATTGCCCAGGGCTCGTGCTCGAAGAGCTCGTCGCCGCAGAACATCGTGGTGCGCGACGCGTGCAGCATGGCGGCGGTGACCGCAGTGACGTTCCCCCAGGACCAGGCGGCGCCCCTGGGCGTGCTCAACCGCACCGAGCTTCCCCCCGGGACGAACCTGCAGGTGAAGGTCGACGCGGCGTGCGCAGCGGGTGTGCAGGTGCGCATCAAGCGCGGCAACACGGAAGTGAGCCCGTTGACGGCGTTCACCAACGGCTCGGCGACGATCACGATTCCGACGCTGCCTGATGCAGACGAGGCGCGGTATGACCTGTTCGCAGAGTTGGTACGAGGCACGACCGTCCTGAATTCGCCCAGTGGGAACCCCACTGCGAACACCATGATCCAGGTGAGCCGCGCACTCCCGGTTGTGGCGCTCACCGTGAACGCGGTCTATGGGCCAGCCGACGACGTGGATGCGATGGCGCCTGGACTTCAGGTTCGGGTCACCGGCACCGCCAGTCCCAACGGCGTGACCTGTACCCTCTCCGTAAGCGGCCAGACCCCCCAGGGTGTGATGCCAGCCATGGGGGACGTTTCTGCGGACTTCACGCTGACCTCGGGTGACTACACCGCAACACTGAGCTGTACCGATTCTGCGTTTAACACGGCCTCGAGCACCCAGCCTTTCAAGGTCGTACTTGTTCCCCCTCTCGTTGAAATCCTCTTTCCCGACGCCAACCCCGATGGGGGGCGGAGCCTCGTTACCGTCAGCCCACAGCCCGTGGATATCCATACCGATGCTCCGATGGGCTCGGACGTCACCGGCTATCGCGTGCAGGGAGTGAACCGCGTGTCCGTCGGATCAGCCGTCGTGGATGCGAATGGGAACGCGACGCTGGATGTGCCGTTTTCCGCCGACGGGCTCTACGAAATCGAAGTCAACGTCGAGTATCCGCCAACCAACATCGGCTCGGCGACGCGCTCGATCGAAGTGGCTCTGACCGGCTGCGGACTCGGATTCTCAGTGCCGGCAGTTTGCCCCGCGTATGTCCGCTTGACGAACTTCACCTTTCAGACCCAAAGCAAGGCTGTCTGCGTGGGGCAGACCAGCCGCTTGATTCGCTCCCCGGTTTTCAGTGACGGTGGCGTCGGCACGTCAGTGCTTGTTGGGACGGCTTCTCTTACAGCATCGGGAGCCGCAGGCTTTGCGACGACCAACGCCGACGGGACCTACAGGTTCAGAGCGGAAGTCGACAATGTGGGTGCCGACGCGGGGATCTCGTTCGCGGAATGTGAGGTTCTCGTCGACACCTCGCGACCCGCTTTCACTTCACCTGCTCCGCCAGTTTCAGGTTCGGTTGCGATCACCCAGGCGCAGGACACGCAGCCGGCAACCGCTGGCGCCCAGCGTTCCGTTGGCTTCACCGCGGTTGTGCCCGCGATGGGCCATGTAGAACTCTGCGTCAGCAGTGCGGCGTTTGCTCCGACTGGTGCAACTGACTGCCCAGGAGGCCCCGCGGGTTGGAAGGTCCTCTCCGCGTCCGTCACCACCGGGCAGATTCTAACGCTGCCTGAGGGCCAGTACTCCGTGAAGCTCGTGGTCGTCGGCGGCGCGCAGACGGTTGACTCGCTTCCGCTTGCACTCGATGTAGACGTGACAGCTCCTTGCGTCTCGGGCCTGGGCGTGACCCTCCCTCAGGACACTGCTCCCTCCGACGGTTTGTTGAACGCCGTTGAGGTGGGTGCAGCCTCACCTCAAATCTCTTTCGCCCTCGACCCTGCCTGCGGACCTGCCGCCACCGCGGTTGTTCGTAACGTTGCTGCTGGGGCTGTCGGTGCGATCAGCTACTCAGCGAGTGTCTCCGCCGTCACGAGCCCATTGACCGTTGGTCTCTCGACCAATGTTGCGTCGACCGAGACGCTCGACCTCATCGTCGTGGTGACTGACGTCGCCGGCAACACCAACATCTTCCGAGGACTGACGCAGAACGCGACGGCACGGAAGACGGTATCGATCGACCGCGATATTCCCACCTGTGTTCTTTCTCAGCCTTCGAAGGTGGGTGCGCTCAACACCCTCGACCTTCCGTCCGCGGGAGCAGGGCAGTTCACCCTCGCAGCAATCGCGCAAACGAGTTCCGACGTTCCTGTCGTAATTTTCCAACTCGGCAGTGGTGCTCCGGTGAACGCCAATGTCACCGCGCAGTCCGCGACGACTTCGTTCAGCGTGGCCGGTACGATGAGTGGGCAGACCCTGAGCGCAACTTGCAGGGACGCCGCGCAGAATTCGGTCCAGGTTCAGCGTTCCCTCGACTGGGATCTTGATGTTCCGACGTGCGCCATCGCCTCGCCGGCATCTGGCTCAAATTCGACGAGCAACGACATCACCACGACCGTCAACGTGAACGGGGCGCCCTCACGGCCCGTCACGATTCGTTCGAGTTTGCAGGTCGCTGACATTGGAAGCCTGATCGTTTCTGGTACCGCTGCTTCTGGCCTCCTCACGTACCCGAACGGAATCCAGACCGTGACGGCCAGCGTTTCGGACGCGGCAGGCAATCCCTGCACCGCGAGTTCGACCAACGTCGTGGTGAACTCCTCGTCCTGTAGCCTCCAACTCACCAGCGGCTACGTGAATGGGGCTTCGGTATGGATGAACCGCGTTAACACCACACCGACCGGTGCCACGACCGCGACAGCAAACATCGTCGCGGCGAGCTCCAGTTGTCCGGCGGGCTTTACCGTGACGCTGACCCGGACTGCTCCAACCAGTGGGCTGATTGCGACGCAGACCACCTCGAGCGGCTCTGTTTCTTTCGCCAACGTCGCGCTCACAGACGGTGAGCAGTACTCAGTGTCCATCGATAACGGCGCTGGCCTGCTGACGACTCGGACCTTCTCTGTCGATCTGGTCGCTCCTCTGGTTGGCGGCTCGACCCTGAATGGGCAACCTACCCCCGCGCTCGGGTTGTTCTTTGTGGCGGCGCAGAACAACAGACGAGTGGAGACGGCAACTGCCGGATACTTCGCCGATGCCGATGGAGCGACTGCAGGGGCTCAGTTCTCGATGACCGTCAGCAACATCCAGAACGCCTTTCAGGGCCTCTTGGGGGGCGTGGCAGAAGTGCTCTTCAAGGGAGTCGTGCTCTCGACCACCCCGATCACGACCACTCCCGCAACGGTCACTTTGCCCTCGCTCACGCTGCCACACCCCGATAGCGGAAACTTCCAGGTTCGCGTTCGCGATCAGGCCGGCAACGAGGTGGTGGTGGCGTCTCAGACGGCTACCATCGACGTGGTTTCACCGGCAGCTCCTTCTGTCACCCGGATGCTGACGAGCGCGCGCGGCGCGACCGTCTCACTTCAGTGGGCGCCCGTTTACGACGATGGGGCGACATCCACCTCGGGCAACGTCTTCGACTACGACGTCAGATGGACGACCTCGTCGACCGCAGGCAACAATTCAATGGCCTCGGCAACCGACTACTTCGGCAGTTCGGCTTTCCGGGACAGCGCCAGCCCTCCAAGCGGAACCACCATTTCCCGCTCGCTGACTCTTCCCCCCCTCAATAGCTACTACATCGCTGTTCGAGCACGCGATGAGGTGGACAACTACTCGACGTACGCCGCCCCGACCGTGGTCGACAACCTCTGGGCGCGGGTAGCACTCTCAGGCGCAGCGGGAACTGCTTTCGGCAGCATGGTTGCGACCGGCGCGAGCCTGAACAACGACGCGAGCGAAGATCTGGCGGTGGCTGCTGCGACTGTCTCACTCGCGGGCTCGGTTCAGCTGTTCTACGGCGGCGCCGGCTTCACCGGTCAGACGTCTTGTGTGGCCCCAGCATGCACTTCGATTACCGCGCCGGACGCCATCGGCGTGAACTTCGGTGCGGATGTCTCGATGGCTGGCAACCTGGGTGACGCGGCAGGCGAGGGCAAGGCTGATCTCGTGGTCGGCCAGACTGGCTTTCCGACCGCCGCTGGCGAAGGACGCGTGTTCATCTACTTTGGCTCGGCAAGCGCGACCGCAGTTTCGACCGCTACCTTCATCGAGATCCGCGGCTCGACCACGCTCACTTCAACCATCGGGTCAGTCGCAAAGATAATCGGCGACATCGACGGTGATTCGCTTGGGGAACTGGTGATTACTGCTCCGGCCTACAATTCGAATCTGGGCCGGCTCTTCATCTTCAGGGGACGCACGGTCGCCCAGTGGCAGGCGGCTAGAACCTCGACAGATCCGGTCTCGATGGCCCCGTTCATCCCCGTCGCGTCCGCGGACTGGATTATCGAGGGACCGAACCCCGCGCTCACGACGGCCTCGAGCTACTTTGGTCGACTGCGTTTCGGAGTGACCTCGATCGGCGACATCACGGGCGACGGCCGCGCCGAGTTCACGACGGGAATGGGCCGTTCGACGGTCAATCGCGTGCAGTTGTTCAGCGGTGGAACCGTGGCCACCACTGCGAGCCCGATGGCCAACACTGTAGACCTCCAACTCTTCCTCCCGCCCGAGGGCGTGGGAACGGACACGAACAACGCTCGAGGATTCGGAGCGAGCGTCCTGGGTGGCTTCAACCTGACCAACGCGAGCGCGAACGATGTTGCCGTCTCTTGGATTGCTCGACCCGGAGGCGGTGCAGTTTACGTCTACGCGGATCCTACGGCGTTGGGCGTTCCCGCTTCCCCCAGTCTGACTCTGGAGGGGCCGCTTCTGTACGGTTCCCAAGTCTCAGCCGGTCAACTCAACTCCGACTCCAACCCCGACTTGGTGGTGGGCGTGGACACGACGACTTCCGCCACCGCTTTCGTCCTTTGGAGCCAGAGTGGATCGTTCGACACGCCCGTTGGAGGGGCAACTCCGCGGTTCTGGTTCTCCCGCATCGACGGAACCGTGCTTGCGGGCTCGACGAGCACGAGCCTTGGACGCTGGAACGCCGTGGCAGATCTCAACGCCGACGGAAATTCGGATCTGATCCTTGCGGATCAGCAGAACAGCACCGTAAACATCTTCCGCTAGGAGCTGAAATGGGGAACCAAGAGACGACACCGAAGCGGCCCTATGTCGCTCCGATTTTGAGGACGGCATCCAATCGCGGCGCCACAGTGCTGCTTGCCTGCAGTGCGCTTGGAGAGGTGGACTGCGGTCTCTACGGCGGCGCTTCTGGTTGTTGCGCCGCCAACCCCGATGAGTGCGCAACCTCCTGCTGATTCAAGAGTTGGGCCACGAGATGTGGGAGGTCGTGGGCCGCGGCGCTACGTCGGCAGGCTCCACAGCTCGCTGAGCACGATGGCGAGCCCGGCGAACGTGGACGGCTTGAAGATGGCCGTACCCTCGAGCGCGTCCTCCAGCACGAAGCGCCTCGTGGCGGCCAGGACGTACCGGCTGAGCGTTCGCTGCTCTGGATCGATCAGCCAGTACTCAGCCGTGCCGATCGACGCGTAGCCGTTGAGCTTCTCCACCCGATCGTAGCGGCCGCTCGACGGCGACATGACCTCGACCACCAGGTCGGGTCCGCCTTCGGTCAGCCCCTGCTCGGGGACGACCCGGCCCGGCTTGAAGTACTGCACGTCGGGCATGAACCCGTAGTCATCCCCGATGCGGACCTTGTAGCCCGAGGCCAGTACCCGACCTCCGCCCCCTGACTTTCGCCACGCCATCAGCCAGTAGATGAGCATCGCGACGATGTGCTCGTGCAGTTGGGTCGGCACGTCGATCTCCACGAGGCGGCCTTCGATGAGCTCACGCCGGTCGTCATCGGGGAGCGCCAGGAAGTCCTTCCAGGTCACCGCCGGTGCTGGAGTCCCTTGCATGACACCGAACATATCGCCCCTCCTCAAAAGGGAGACGCGAGGGAGTTGGGGCCCCACCCAACTCCCCCGCGCCTACGACCATCGGGCCCTCCAACACCAACCCCGCCTCACCGCCCGACGGGATGACTGCTGAGCAGGGCTCGCGCCAGCCGTAACCCACTGACTCTCCACGCCCGGCCTGCCTGAGTGGTCGCAGGATGTGGACGGGGCGTGGTCGCTCCACATGCGCGTCTCGCGTATTGAGAGGGAATGCCGGTCGAACTCCGTCGCGGAGGGCTCGTGATGCAGGGCACTCCCCTGTGGTTCGACGCGCGCGCGAAGTCGCCGGTCGCCTTCGTCAGCCACGCCCATTCTGACCACATCGCCCGGCACCAGCGCGTCATCGCCACCCCCGAGACCCTCGCCCTCATGACGCACCGGCTCGGACCGCTCGAGGAGACCAGCCCGCTGCGCTACGGCGAGGCGCTCGCGCATGAAGACCTCCAGCTCGAGTGCTTCTCCGCCGGCCACGTCTTCGGGTCCGCGCAGATTCGCGTCACCCGCGGCGATGGCCACCGCGTCGTCTACACCGGCGACGTCTCGCTCGAGCCCGCTCTCACCGCCGAGCCCGCCCCCGTGCTCGCCTGCGAGACGCTCGTCATCGAGTCGACCTTCGGGCACCCGAAGTACTGCTTTCCCCCTCGCGCTTCCGTCTACGACGACGTCGCTGCCTGGTCGCGCCGCCAGCTCGAGCGCGGCGTGCGGCCCATTCTTCTCGCGTACTCCCTGGGCAAGTCACAGGAGACCGTTCGCCAGCTCTCCGTTCGTGGTCTCAAGATCTGCGCTCACCCGAAGATCCACGACGTCGGCCTGGTCTACGAGCAGCTCGGCATGCCCGTCGGCGCCCGGCGCTTCGAGGGCACCTTCGAGGATGGCGAGGTCGGGTTGTTCCCTCCGTTCCGTCGCGGGGACTCGCTCGCCGGCGTGAAGGACAAGGCCCTGGCTGCGCTCACGGGCTGGGCGCTCGAGCCGTGGGGCGCGCGGCGCAGTGGGGCTGACGTCGCGTTTCCGGTCTCGGACCACGCCGACTTTCCTTCTCTCGTGAGCTACGCGCAGAAGAGTGGGGCTCGGGAGATCATCACCGTCCACGGCTTCGCGGCTGAGTTGGCTGCGTCACTGCGGGGTCTCGGCTTGTTTTCTCGCGCGGTCACTGAGCAGGTTCAGATGGTGTTGTTGTAGTGGCCCCTCACCCTGACCCTCTCCCCTCTCGAGGGGAGAGGGGATATGGGGTCCCCGTGAAGGCTTTGCGACTCGTGCTGTTGGGGGAGATCCACTCTGCCGTCGTCACCACCGTCGACTTCGACGAGGCAGACGGGCTTCGGCTCGACCCAGAGCTCCTCGACGCCGCAGGTTTCGTCGAACACGAGAAGGTCGAGGTCTACGATCTCTCCACCGGCAGCCGGCTCTCCTGCCAGGTGCGGCGGGGGAAGAGCGGCGAGGTCGGCCTCTGCGGCGCCGCCGCGCTCCTCATCAAGCCCGGCGAGCGCATCACCGTCGCCAGCTTCGGGTGGATGAAGGAAAAGGCCGCCCTCAAGCACCAACCCCGCGTGCTCCGGGTCGACGACGACAACCACCTCATCCCAGCGAAGAAGTCGAAGGCCGGCTGATGCCGTCGGTCGATCTCATCTGCGCCGGGCAGGTGCTGCGGATCGATGCCTCCATCTGCGAGATGGCCACCGAGCGCGTTCACTGGAGGCGGTTCCTGAGCACCTCGGGCGCTGAGCCCTCGCTCACCGTGCGCAGGCACGCGACCCTCGAGGGCACTCCCATCGACGCGCCGCTCGGCAAGTGCACCTTCACGCTCGGCGAGGGCACCCTCGACGTCGCCGTGGAGGACGGCGTGTTCCGCGGGGAGCTCGTCTTGCGGCTGTCCTGGTACCTGCTCGCGACGCGACAGGGCGCGGTGCTCATTCACGCGTGCGCGCTGCGTGAGGGCGACCGCGCCATCGTCGCGGCCGGGAAGAGCGGTGATGGCAAGTCGACCCTCTCGCGCCTCGGCGTGGGGGCGGGGCTGGAGTTGCTCACAGATGAGGTGGTGATGCTGTTTCCTGATGGGTGCGTGTGCGGCACTCCCTTTCGCTCTGACTTCGAGAACGCGGGGCAGCCGGGGATCGTCAGGGCGAAGTACTTCTTCGCGCTCGAGAAGGCGCCCAGCGAGGAGCTCAAGGCGCTCAGCGCGCTGACTGCGACTCAGCTCGCGATGGCCCAGTGTTTTGACGTGGCGGAGGTCGCTTTGCCTCGCGCAGAGGTCCGCCAGCGGTTGCTCTCGTTTCTGAGCAACGTCGAGCTGCGGACTCTGGCGTTTCGCAAGGACCCGGCCGCTGGCGTGTTCGTGAGGGGATTGTTGGGCCCCTCACCCTGACCCTCTCCCCGCTTTCGCAGGGAGAGGGAAGAAGTCACGGCGCGGCGGGGGCGGGCGGCGCGACCACGGGCGCCGGGCCGGCCATCGCCTCGACGTGCGCGGTCGCCTCGGCCAGGTAGGCCAGGCGGCGCAGCTTGATCTCGTCGGGCAGCTCGGCGAACGCCTTGAACGCGTCGCCCAGCACCGAGCGGTTCCCGTTGCTGGCGATGTGCGCGAGGTCCTGGCTGGGCTCGGCCGAATCGACCGCTTCTTCCCAGTTGTTGTCGGGCATGAAGCCCGCCTCGATCAACGCGCTGAACAACTGCACCGCCGCCAGCTTCATCCGCAGCTCGCCGAGCATGTCCAGCGCCTCGGTCGAGGCCTTGAGCTCGTGCAGCGCGCCCGTGATGCGGGGATCGACGTCGGCCGTGGCGTCTTCCACTTCCACCGCCTCGCGCAGATCCGCGTTGAGCCCGTCGATGGCCGCCTCGCTGGGCACCACCTCTTCGCCCACCTCGCGCAGGTACATCACCGCCACCGCGGAATCTCCCCCGCCGCTGGCGACGACTTCCTTCGCCTTGGCCACCATCTGCATGTCGGGCACCGGGCGCCGGCCCTCGAGCCGCGTCTTCACGGCCTCGCGGTACTGGTGCTCGAGGCTCGCGCCAGGCGGCATGCGCACGGGCAGGGGAGGGCGCAGGCCCGGCACGTCGAGCACCCACGGCGGCGGGTTGGCGATGTGCTTGAGGCCGCGGAACAACAGCGTGCCCGGCGCGTCACCGGGGCGGAACGGCGGCAGATCGCTCTCGGGCGCAGACGTGCCCAGGCCCATCACCGCCGCGCGCTGCTCACGCGTGAAGCTGGTCACGCCCACCGCGGGCGGCGGAGGCGGAGGCGGCGCGTCTTCACCGTCGAGCCCCGTCACGCGGTCCATGTCGCAGTCGTCGAACTCGAGCTGCTCGAGCCCCACCGCGTTGGTGAAGTCGCAGCGCAAGAGCTTCAACTTCTCGAAGGTCGCGCCCTCGAGGTTCGCCCCGCGGAAGTCGCAGTCCTGCAGCCTGCCCCCGTGGAAGTAGGCTCCCGAGAGGTCAGCGTCCTTGAAGCTGACCTTCGAGAGATCGCACTTTTCCCACTCCGTGCCGATCAACGTCAGCGCCGACAGATCGGCGTTGGCGGAGAACAGCTGGGGGAACGTGGCGCCGGTGTGATCCAGCGGAACCTTGTTGTCCTTGCGGAGCTGGTTCCACTGCTTCGACCCGGACTTGAGCAACTCCTCGATGCTGACCTGCTTTCCCATGCGGCGCCTTCTATCGGTTGGCTCTGGCACCTTCCACAACTGCGTTCCGCTGAGATACAGGCAGTCCCAGATGCTCGAGTACAAGGTCACGGACGATCACACTGGCGTCCGCCTGGACAAGTTCCTCAAGAAGACGCTGGCAAGCGTGCCCTTCAGCCATCTCTTCAAGATGATCCGGGTGAAGAAGATCCGGGTGAACGGCAAGCGGGCCAAACCCGAGCAGGAACTGGCCGCCGGCGACGTCATCACCGTGCGGGGGACCGACGCCCAGCTCCTGGGCGACCGGGAGCGAAAGGCCCCCCCGCCCCCCCCGGTCGACCTGTCCCAGCTCAACATCCTCTTCGAGGACGACTGGATCCTGGCCCTCGACAAGCCTTCCGGCATGGCCGCCCATACGGGCAGCGGCATCACCGGCGGCACCGTGGTCGACGTGGTGCGGGCCTACCTGGGCCCCAAAGCCGAGCGCAACGGGTTCTCCGCCAGCCCCGCCCACCGGCTCGATCGCGAGACCTCGGGGGTCATCATCGTGGCCAAGCGCCGCCCCGCCATGGTGCACTTCACCGAGGTCTTCACCGACCACAAGGCCAAGAAGCGCTACCTCGTGCTGGTGAAGGGCAAGCTGCAGCAGCCAAGCGGGCTCATCGATCTGCCCCTCCAGGAGCACCAGCAGACCGCCGAGTCGCGCGAGCGCCGGGGCGTCAACATGCAGGAAGCACGGACCCGCTACCAGGTGGTGTGTCAATCGAGCCACGCGGCCTACGTGCAGTGCACGATTGAAACTGGCCGGACGCACCAGATTCGGCGACATTTCGCGGCGATCGGCCACCCGGTGGCGGGCGACCCGAAGCACGGGGACTTCGCGTTCAACCGGGAGGTGAAGGCGCAGTGGGGCCTCAAGCGCCTGTTTCTCCACTCGACGAGGCTCGAGTTCCCCCACCCGGAAGACGGGCGGAAGATGGTGGTTGAGTCGAAGCTCCCGGAGGATCTGGCCGATGTGCTCAAAGCTGCAGGCCTCGACCAGAAGCGCCCAGGCGACCCTGTGGAGACTGCATGACTGAAGGGAAGCTGCTGTTGGTCAACGTGCCGGCGAAGCGGTGGTGGAAGCTGCCTTTCAAGCTGTTGGGCTTCCTGGTGCTCTCTGGGCTGACCGCGGCCGTGATGGGCTACGGGTTCGTCTCGTGGAAGTACGCCGACGGGCTGCCCGACATCCCCAAGGTCGACGCGTACCGGCCGCCCATCCTCACCGAGGTCTACACGGTCGACGGCGTGCTCGCGGGCGAGTTCTACAACGAGCGCCGCAAGGTGGTGCCCTACGAGCGCATTCCCAAGCGCCTGGTGCAGGCCTTCATCGCCGCCGAAGACGCCGACTTCTTCGACCACTTCGGCATCGACGTGGTGGGCACGGGCCGCGCCGTGTTCAAGACGGTGATCAAGAAGGTCACCGGCAAAGGCAAGGTGCAGGGGGGCTCGACCATCACCCAGCAGACCGCCAAGGCCGTGCTGATCAGCGCCGAGGGCTACAAGGAGTCCACCGCCAAGACCATCAAGCGGAAGATCCGCGAGGCCCTGCTGGCGCGCCGGCTGGAGCGCGAGCTGACCAAGGAAGAGATCCTCTACCTCTACCTGAACAACGTGTACCTCGGGCACCACAGCTACGGGGTGCAGTCGGCGGCCGAGAACTACTACCGCAAAGACGTGAAGGACCTGACGCTCGCCGAGATGGCGCTGCTGGCGGGGTTGCCGCAGGCGCCGTCGAACTATTCCCCGTTCCGCGACGCGGAGAAGGCCCGCAAGCGCCGCGCCTACGTGCTGGGGCAGATGAAGGAGAAGGGGATGATCTCCACGGCCGAGTTCGACGAGGCGTCGAAGGCCGAGGTGAGCGTGTACCCGGTGGAAGACATCTTCCACCAGTTCGCGCCGTACTTCACCGAGGAGACCCGCCGCGACGTGGTCGATCGCTACGGCAACAAGGTGCTGCTCAACGACGGCCTCAAGGTCTTCACCACCATGGACAGCGAGAAGCAGCGCGCCGCCCAGGAAGCGACGCTGTGGGGCCTGCTCGCGGTCGACAAGCGGCAGGGCTACCGCGGGCCGGTGATGCAGCTGGCCACGAAGGCGGAGCAGGAGAAGTTCCTGGAGCGAGGCAAGAAGCTCCTCGGTGAGCAGCAGCTGGTGCCCGATCGCCTCTACGTGGGCCTGGTCACCGCGCTGGCGAAGGACCTGGGCAGCGCCGACGTCAGCATCGGCGGCCTCGTGGCGAAGCTGCCCGCACTGGGCATGCGCTGGGCGCGCGAGGTGAACGGCGAGCGCCACTACCCGAGCGTGCTGATCAACAACGTCAAGCCGCTCAAGGTGGGCGACGTGCTGATCGTCCGCGCGGTGAAGGACAAGAAAGGCCTCACCGACGATCGCGAGAGCTGGAGCGAGTCGCTCGCCGCCGAGGTGCCCGAGGGCGTGCCGCTGGTGCGCCTCGAGCAGGAACCCGAGCCGCAGGCCGCCATCGTCAGCATCGACCCGCACCGCCAGTACCTCTCGGCGATGGTGGGTGGCTACGACTTCGACGCCAACGAGTTCAACCGCGCCTTCCAGGCGTGCCGCCAGCCGGGCTCGAGCTTCAAGCCCATCGTCTACGCCGGCGCGCTGGAGAAAATGGGGTGGACCGAGGGCACCGTGCTGGTCGACTCGCCCATCGTCTACGACGACCCCGAGAACCAGAACCGGTGGAAGCCCGCCAACTACGACGAGAACTTCAAGGGCGAGGTGCTGCTCAAGGAAGCCCTGGTCAACTCGATGAACGTGCCCGCGGTGAAGACCTTCATCGAGCTGGCGCGGTTCTTAGGGAAGAAGAACGAGGTCATCGGCATCGCGGCCATCAACGAGTTCGCCCACACCCTGGGGTTCAGCACGCCGCTCAACCCCGACTACTCGGCCGCGCTGGGCAGCTCGTGCGTGTACCCGATCGAGCTGGCCAACGTGTACGCCACCATCAACCGCCTCGGCCTCAAGAAGCCGACGTACTTCGTGCGGAAGATCGAAGATCGCTTCGGCCGCATGGTGGAAGACCACACCGCCTACGACGATCCCTGGGCCTCGCTGCAGGACCGGGTGGCGGCCGGCTACGCGCGCGGCTTCGAGCCGGGCGAGCAGGTGATCTCCCCGCAGACCGCGTACCTGGTGACCGACCTCATGCGCGGGGTGGTGCAGGGCGGCACGGGCGCGGCGGCAGGACGCCTGGGTAAGCCGGCGGCCGGCAAGACGGGCACCACCAACGACAGCTTCGACGCGTGGTTCACCGCCTTCACCCGCGACCTCGTGACCAGCGCGTGGGTGGGCTACGACCTGAACCCGCATCCGCTGGGCCGGTACGAGACCGGTGGCCGGGCGGCCCTGCCCATCTGGCTGGCGTACATGACCAAGGCGCTCGAGGGCCGCAGCCAGCCCGAGTTCTCCCCGCCGCCTTCGCTCGATCTCCTCCAGCGCCGCATCGACAAGAAGACGGGGCGGCTGGCCACCAGCACGAAGAACTCGATGACGCTGTGGTTCAAGCGCGGCACCGAGCCCGAGGACAGCGAGCCCGAGCGCGGTAACGCCGACGCGAACAACTTCCTCCAGGTGCCGTGACCGCATTGCAGTCATTGCATGCAGTGCCTACACTTCGCGTATGGCGCTCCTCACCATCCGCAACCTCGATGACGACCTGAAGGAAGTGCTGCGGGTGCGGGCGGCGAAGAACAAGCGCTCGATGGAGGCTGAGGCCCGGGCCATCTTGAAGGACGCGCTGAAGCCCGAGGGCTTCTCGGTGGCGCGGTTTCGCAAGGCGATCAAGGGGCTCGAGGTCGATCTCCCGATTCCTCCCCGCTCGCCCGCTCGCAAGCCGCCTGCCCTCGACTGAACTGTGCTGCTCGACACCAACGTCGTCTCCGAGCTGTTTCGGCCAGACCCTGAGCCCAACGTCCTGCTGTGGTTCCAGGCGCGGGCGCGCGAGTCGGTCTTCCTGTGTGCGGTCACCCGCTCTGAGCTGCTCGTGGGCGTCATGGGACTGCCGCACGGGAAGCGGCGCGCCGGACTCCTCAAGTCGCTCGGCGACATTCTCGACGCGGAGTTCCGGACGCCGTGTCTGCCGTTCGACCTGAACGCCGCTGAGTTGTGCGCCGAGCTGGTGAGCCATCGGAAGCGGATCGGGAAGCCCATCGCCATCGAGGACGCGCAGATCGCGGCCATTGCGCTCGTACACGGGCTTCCGGTGGTGACCCGAAACGTGAGTGACTTTCAACGGCTGCCGGGCCTCGAGGTGATCAACCCCTGGGAGGATTGACCGTACTGGCGCCGCTCGGGGCTACACTTCGGACATGGCCCGCCTCACCATCCGGAACCTCGAGAACCTCGATGACGAGGTGAAGGAAGGCCTCCGAGTCCAGGCGGCGAGCAACTCGCGCTCGATGGAAGCGGAGGCCCGGGCGCTCCTGACCCTCGTGGTGAAGGAGGCGCCCCTGGAGGCGGAGGCTCTGGCTCTTTGGTGGCGGCGTCGCAGGAAAGCCGAGGTCGATCTCGCGCGTTCCCCTCCTTCACGCACCCGCCGAAGAACAAAGTGAGCACCGAGGTTCCGCAGCGAGCTTTCGCGGTCGCGGACGCCTTCCTGATCGAGGGCAGGCTCATCCTGGTCCCCGGCTTTTCGCCGGAAGGAGCCGTCGTACGAATTGGTGATGACCTTCTTCTGCGTCGCCCCGATGGGAGCACGCTGCGTTCCAGCATCGCGGGCTTCGAGATGATCACTTATCGACCACCGGGGCCGCGGTCGATCTCGCTGCCGATCTCACTGCGAGGTCTGACGAAAGCGGACGTGCCAATTGGGACGGAAGTCGTGCTGATTCGCCCGTCAACGTGACCGTGCTGGCGGTCAGCCCCGCGACCGGTTAGCCGTCCCGCCGCGATGTCCGCCGTGTCACGAGAGCCGTCTGAGCTGAGCCTGCTGTGGAAGCTGGCGCTGCCCCTCGCGCTCGCGCAGGCCGGCCAGGCGGTGATGGGGGTGGTGGACACCGCGGTGCTGGGCCGGCTCTCCGCGGCGGCGCAGGCAGGCGCGGGCCTGGGCAACTCGTTGAGCTTCACCTGCACCTTCTTCGGCATGGGCGTGATGCTGGCGCTCGACCCGCTGGTGTCCCAGGCGATCGGCGCGGGCGACCTCACCCGGGCCCGCACGCACTATTGGCAGGGCGTGTGGCTGGCGCTGCTCACCAGCGTGGTGGTGATGGTGCCGGTGGCGTTGATCCCCTTCACGCTGGAGCCGTTCGGCGTCGCGCCCACGGTGGCGGAAGGCGCGCGCGAGTACATGTGGTGGCGGCTGCCGGGCGTCGCGGGCGTGCTGCTCTTCGTCACGGCGCGCAGCTACCTCACCGGCACCGGGCGGGTGGCGATCACCTTCTGGGCGATGGTGGTGGCCAACGTCGCCAACCTCGGTTTCGACGTGGCCTTCGTCTTCGGCTTCGGGCCCATTCCAGCGCTCGGGGTGAAGGGTGCGGCGATCGCCACCGTGCTGTGCACGTGGCTGCAGCTGGGCATTCTCTTCTTCGGGTTCGGCAAGGCGCCTACCGGCACGCAGCGGCGCTTCGATCGCGTCGAGGTGCTTCGGGCGCTGAGGCTCGGCGCGCCCATCGGGCTCCACTTCATCGCGGAGTCAGGGCTCTTCTCTCTCACCGGGATGCTGTCGGGCAGGCTGGGGGAAACGGCGGCTGCCGCGCACCAGGTCGCGCTCAACTGGGCGAGCATCACCTTCTGCGTGGCCTCGGGCATCGGCGCGGCTGCGTCGACTCGCGTCGGGTGGGCGATTGGGCGCGGCGACTCTCCGTCGGCTCGACGGGCAGGGCTGACCGCGTTCGGCAGCGTGGTCGTCTTCATGGCGCTCGCCTCGCTCGTCTTCCTCGCCTTTCCACGCACCATGGCCGGGCTGATGTCGACCGACCCGGGCGTGATGGACACCGTCATCGCGCTCTTCGTGGTGGTGGCGGTGTTTCAGATCTCCGACGGGGTGCAGGCCGTGGGCGCGGGGGCGCTGCGCGGCACGGGCGACACCACGTTCACCTTCTGGGCGAACATGGTGGGGCACTGGCTCATCGGGTTGCCGGTGGCGTACCTGCTGGGCGTGCGCGGGCCGTATGGCGTGGTGGGGCTGTGGTGGGGGTTGTCGGCGGGGCTGACGGTGGTCGCTCTGGCGCTGGTGGTTCGGTTCAACCGCACCACTCGCGGGCACATTGCCCGGCTTGGGTGAGTTCGAACTGCCCCTCACCCCGGCCCTCTCCCCGCTGCGCAGGGAGAGGGAGAGAGGTCAGCGGAGCTTTCTCAGCGCCGCGGCCTGGATGGGGCGGGGCAGGCTCGAGGCGAACCCGATGAGGCTGCTCAACTGCCAGGGGAAGGTGAACACCTTCTCGCGCCGCAGCAGCGCCTTGCCGATGCGATCGACTGCGTCATCGGCCTCCATCAGGAACGGCATGGTCTCCGGCTTGTTCTTCGCCGTCGACTCGGTCTTCACGAAGCCCGGGTGAATGCTGCTGACCGAGATGCCCAGCGGCTCGAGGTCGAGGCGCAGGCTGTTGAGGAACATCGCCAGGTACGCCTTGGTGGCGCAGTAGGCCGAGCTCATCGGCAGGGGCATCAGGCCCGCGAGCGAGCTGATGCCCGCGAGGTGTCCGTGGCCGCGCTCGATCATTCCGGGGATGACGCCGCAGATCGTCGCGGTGGCGCCGTTCACGTTGACGTCCATCATCCGCTTGATCGATTCCCACTTGAGCTTCTTCGGCCGGGTGTCTTCACCGACGCCGGCGTTGGCCACCACCAGGTCGAGCCCGCCACAGGCCGCGTCGAGCTTCGCCACGGCGGCGAAGGTCGCGTCGGCGTCGCTCACGTCGAGCTTCAGGGGGACGACGAGGTCGCCCGCCTCGGCCTTGAGGGTCTCGAGGAGCTCGGTGCGCCGCGCGGCGGCGTAGACCTTCACGCCGCGCCTCGTGAGCCACACGGTCAGCGCGCGGCCCAGCCCGCTCGAGGCGCCGGTGACCAGCGCGTTCTGCCAGGGGCTTGCTGGGCTCACGGGTGGGGGATCTCGCCGCACGACACGTAGATGCCGAAGTCGCGCGCGTCGTGCACGTTGATGAGCCACTCGCCCTTCGAGAGCTCGGCCAGGGTGAGGAGCGAGCCGTCGGTCTTGCGCACCTCGGGGCTGGTGCTGCCGGTACGCCCCGGCTGCTGGCCGGTCACCTCGAGGTTCAGGAGCGGCGCGCGCAGGGGGCCGACCTCGCCGCAGGTGCCGTTGTGCACGTGCACGGCCTGCGACCCCTCGAAGTCGGGGGCGCTCGTCTCGATCACGATGGTGAGCCCCTTGTTGCCGTGGTCCGTCACCACCGCGAACCCGGTCTGCCCCGAGTTGTTGTCGGAGTTCATGGTGATGCGCAGCTCGCGGGGCCCGCACGCGGTCGCCGCCATCACCAGCAGGACACAGGACATTGGGCGCATGAGGGCCCTCATAGCCTCATCTCCACCCTCTCGCGATCACCGGTGTGTACCGGAGCTCGGTGAGGCCACGCAGCTCGGAGATGGCGCGCTCGATCAACGGGAGCGCCTCGAGGCCCAGCGATTCGTCGAGGCCTTCGAAGATCTCCACGAACTCGTCGACGAAGGCCCTGAAGAAGCGCGGCTCGTTCGAGTTGCCGATGAGCGGGTGGCGTTCGACCTCGACGCGCTCGAAGCCGGCGGTGGCGAGGTGGCCCTCGAGGCGCTGGCCAACGAAGGGATCTCCGCCGCCGCGCAGCTGGGCTTCGTTGAGGCGGCGCATCACCTCGGTGACGGCGGGACACGCGGGCGTGGTGCCGAAGGTGGCGTTGTCGACCTCGATGAACTGGCAGAAGCCGCCGGGGCAGAGCACGCGGCGCACGTCCTTCAGCACGACGGCGGGGGAGGGCACGTGCTCGAGCAGCCAGCTGCAGTGCACGCGATCGAACGTCGCGTCCGCGAAGGGGAGCCTGGTGCCGTCGCCGCGGACGACGGGCAGCTCGGGGTGATTGCGGCGGGCCGCGGTGAGCTGCGCCTGGGAGAGGTCGACGCCGGCGAGGTGGATTCCGGGGAAGGCGCGGAGCAGCCGCGTGGCCATCGCGCCCACGCCGGTCGCGAGATCGAGCACGCGGAGGCCGGGCTCCAGCTCGAGCGTGGCGAAGGTGAAGGACGCGGTGAAGTCGGCCTGCTTCTCGAGCCGCGCGACCTCACGATCGTCGGTGCCGCCGTGCACGTAGCTGCTCATGGGGGTCGAATAGCACCCCGTTCATCCCGCGCGGAGTCGAGGGACGGCACAGAACTGCCTCGAGGGTCATGGCCGGGCTGGATCTGCTCCGTGCTCGTCGCCGCCGCAGAGGCGTGACTCCGACCTTCCTCACCTGAGCATCCTCGCCCGAAGCTGAGAGGCCAGCGCGCGTCGTGCAGGGACCAAAACCCTGGTTCACCACGCCCTTCGAGGCGGTTTGTGTGCGGCGCGCGTCGCTTCGATCGCCTGCATCGCCGCCCGCCCCGCTCCGGAAGGAAAGTCTTCCCGCCGCGCACCGGCGAGCACCTCGACGCACGCGTGCACCGATTGCGAGAGCCCCTCGAGGTCGTACCCACCCTCGAGCAGCAACACGAGCTTCCCGCCGCACACTTCCTGCGCGAGCGCCTTCGCCGCGCTGCACATGGCCGCGAAGCCGCGCTCGGTCACGTTCATGCCGCCGAGTGGATCGGCGCGATGCGGATCGAACCCGGCCGACACCAGCACCACGTCGGGCCGGTACTGCTGCGCGCGGGGCAGGAAGACCTCGTGAAAGACCGCCCCGTAGTCCGCGTCACCCTGGCCACCGGGGAGCGCCACGTTGACGGTGAAGCCCTCGCCGTCACCTTCGCCCGTCTCCGTGGGTGCGCCGCTGCCCGGGTAGAACGGGTACTGGTGGCTCGAGCAGAAAAGCACGTCGCGCCGGGCGTAGAACGAGGCCTGGGTGCCGTTGCCGTGGTGCACGTCCCAATCGAGCACGAGCACCCGCTTCGCGCCGGCCGCCAGCGCGCTCTCGGCGGCGACCGCCACGTTGTTGAACAGACAGAAGCCCATCGCGTGCGCTGCGACCGCGTGATGACCGGGCGGGCGCACCAGGGCAAAGCCGTTGTCGACGTCGCCGCGCAGCACGTCGAGCACGAGCTGGGACGCGGCTCCCGCGGCGAGCAGGGCCGCTTCGGTGCTGCCCGGGCTCATCGCGGTGTCGGGATCGAGCTGCGCGTCCTTCCCGGCCAGCGAGAGCACGCGCTCGACGTGTTCGGCCCCGTGCACGCGCAGCAGCTCTTCGCGGGTGGCGCGACGGGGGCGGGTGTGTTCGAGGCCCGCGATGGGCGCGGCGTCGAGCACGGCGTGAATGGCGCGGAGCCTGCCGGGCGATTCCGGGTGCATCGGCCCCGCGAGGTGTTGCAGGTACGCCGGATCGCTCACCAGCCGCGTCACCGGAGCGCGACCTCTGCCACGCCCTCGACGGCGAGCGAGAGCTGCACTTCCTCGAGGCTCACCGAGCGTTGCTCCACGGCGCGGTCGAAGCGCAGCTCCTTCAGGGTGACGTCGTGGCCCAGGCTGCGCGCGCGCTCGTGAAGCCGGCTCACCAACGAGGCCCTGCGCTGCTCGGGATCGGCGACGACGAAGACCGGGAGATCACTGCGCACCTCGAGCGCGGGCTTCTGCTTCTTGCCCTCGAGCACCAGCGCGCGGAGCAGCCCATCGACCTGCGCGAGCCGGGCGGCCCGATCCCAGAAGGGCGCGTCCTTCACGAAGGGCAGGGTGAGGAAGGCGTGCAGCTGCGAGACGGCGGTGGCGGTCTTCCCGGTGGCGGCGGGGAGATCGAAGTCGGTGACGGTGAGGCGCGCACCGAGCGGGGGCAGCAGCTCCTCGAGGCGCGTCACCGCCCGTCTCAACAGCGGGATCGCCGCCGACGCTGAGTCCGTCTCGACCGACACGGCGAGGTGAAAGAGCGCCTGCTCGGGACGCTCGGCGAGGGTGACGCTCGGCGTGGCCGTCTGGGCGCGGTGGTCGCCGTAGGACTTGCTGATCATGAACGCATGATGCCAACGAAGCGGGCCTTTTGGTTGGTGCTTCGGGCAGGTCTGGCATGCTCCTCCGCCGATGCTGACCTCCATGGCCCTGCTCATCCTCTGCGCCGGGCCGGTGAAGCTCGCCGCGTCTGGCTTCGCGGTGAACGGAGAAGACACGGCGCGCGCGAGTGTGTGGCTGGAGCGCTTCGCCGAGGTGCTGCGCCGCGACAAGCGGGTCGAGGTGACCACCACGGCCGATCTCGCGCAGCTCATCGGGCTCGAGCGGCAGAAGCAGATGCTCGGCTGCGAGCCGGACGCCACCTCATGCCTGGCCGAGCTGGCGAACGCGCTGGGCACCGACGGCGTGCTGGTGGGATCCATCATCCGCACCGGCGATTCGTTCCTCGTGGTGGTGAAGGTGATTCGGCAAAAGACCGGAGGCGTGTGGTGGTCGGCGAGCGGCCGGATGACGGGCGAGGGCGCGCTGCTCGACTGGCTCGACGCCCAGGCCGCGGTCGCGGTCAACGCGATGTTGCCCCCGCCGCCCGTGCCCGTGGGGCCGCTGGTGGTCGGCGGCCTGGGCATCGTGGCCCTCGGTGTCGGCGCGACGCTGGTGGCGCTGTCGAACACCGTGGCGCTCGAGGCGGTGCGAACGGCGCCTGACGAGCCGGCACTCGCGAAGGCGCTGGACGCGGGCCGCACGCAGGGCACGGCGGGCGTGATCGTCCTCGGCGTGGGAGGCGCGGCGCTCGCCACCTCGATCGTCTGGCTGATCGCGCGCGGTGAGCCCGCGGCGACCGTCGCGCTCAGCCCGGTGCCGGGGGGTGGCGTGTGGGCCTCCGTGGGAGGTCGCTGGTGAGGCGCCTCGCGGCGGTGCTGGTCGTCGGCCTGCTGGGCTGCCCCGACTGGGACACCGAGCGGAGTGCCCGCTGCCTCGCCCTCGACGCGAGCACGGGCGTCTGCGCCGGTGGCGGCACCGGCGGCTCTGGCGGCGGCTCTGGCGGCGGCGAGGTGGGTGGTGGAGGTGGCGCGGGAGGAGGCGGGGCAGTTGGAGGTGGTGGCGGTTCACTCGACGGCGGGGTTCCGGACGGTGGCATCGATCAGCTGCGCACCCTGGTGCAGAGCCGGACTATCCAGACCTGGGGCTTCACCACCGAGCGGATCCCCGTGCTGCTGTGGGAAGCGCCCCTGCTCGCGGGCAGCGTGGTCGCCGTCGAGGCTCGCCCGGGGTACTTCTCCGTGTGGCGCCAGCCGTCGCAGGGGGCAGGTCAGGCGCCGCACGACTGGTGCGCGTCCGCCGTCAACGACGAGGCGACGGTGGTGGGCGTCGCCTACGACAACTTCGTCTCCGTCGACGAGCTGCAGGACGGAGGCAACGAGGACTGGTCGTCGCCGGGCTGCCCGCAGGCCCTCGCTGCGTCCCGAAGCGACGGGGGCACCGTGTTTCTGTCGTTCAGCGCCCAGGCGACGGCGCTGCAGGTGCAGCGAACGTCCTGCGAGGCGCCGTGCTCGCCCATGGCTTTCCTGCTGCCCATCGACGATCCGCAGATCGGCGAGGCGGTGACCGAGGCCAACCAGTCGGTGTGGATCTCGGTCGCGTCGGGACCGGGCAGGCGGGACCTGGTCGCGCTGGAGCTGCCGCCCGATGGCACCTCGATCCCACACGCGCTCCACACCACCGCGGCTTCCGGGCTGCGGGCCGAGCTCTCGACCTTCGGCGCGTCGGTTCACGCCGCGTGGGTCGACGGTGAGACGCTCTGGCTGGTCGAGGTGAGCAGAGACGGCGGCGTGAACGACGTCAGCAGCCTGCCGTTGTGGGAATCGGCGCGACTGGTCGACCTGGTCGAGAGCGCCAACGCGGTGGTGGTGGTGCTGGAGTTCTCTGGCGGACGCACGGTGGTGATGGTGCGGCGCGCGACGGGCGACTCGTTCCATCGGGTGGCCCCGGGCTTCCCCTTCAAGCCGGCGGTGGCCCACCTGAGGAGCAAGCTGCGCATCGCGGGCAAGTGCCTGGACTCCGACGGAGGCGTGGGCACCACGTGCGGTGGCCTCGACAGGAACAACCCCGTGCTCGAGTTCGACCGGATGCCCGATGGAGGCAGCTGGTAAGCGTTTCTTGAAGGCGCTGCCGCGCGCTGCCACAGTCCTTCGCCTCGTGGCTGCGCGCTCCCAAAGACCCGGACTGACTGGCGCCATCATCATCGTGCTGCTGGTGGCGCTCTGCGTGCTGGTGGCGGTGCTGTTCGTGGTGGTGCCCAGCCAGGCTGACACCTACCTCACCGACACGCTCTGGGAGCGCGGCAAGGCGGTGGCCAAGGAGATCGAGCGCAAGGTGCCCATCGTCGAGCGCGACGGCATCGACACCGAGGCCTCGGCCGAGATCAACAACATCGTGGGGGGCGAGCGCGCCATTCGCAACGTGTGGGTGCTGGCGTGCTCCGGCGAGTGCCGCCCCAACGACGTGATGGCGCAGAGCGCCGAGACCGAGCTGCGCACCACCGAGAGCGTGCTCAAGCAGTTCAACGCGCAGGAACAGCACGTGCAGATTCAGCTCGAGACGGGCGAGCTGCTGGTGGCTGACCCCGTGCAGCTCAAGGGTGGGCTCAAGGGCTTCGTGCTGGTGTCGCTCGATCGGGCGCGCATCGACGAGGGCCTGGGCAGCCTCCGCAAGACGCTCTTGATCGCGCTCATCGTCAGCGTGCTCATCTTCATGGCGCTGGTGGGGGTGCTCTCGCGGCTGCTGATCATCGCCCCGCTGGCCACCATGCGGGCGATGGCGATGCGGCTGGCCGAGGCCGATCTCTCCGGGCGGGTCGAGGGTGCGCCCACGCGGGAGCTCGACGAGCTGGCGGAGTCGCTCAACAGCATCGGGCAGGGGCTGCGGGACACCCTGGGCCGGGTGCGCGGCGTGGCCGAGAGCGTCGCGCAGGTGATCGACCAGATCAGCCGCAGCGCGTCGACCACCACCAGCGGTGCGTCCACCGTGCTCACCCGCGTGGAAGAGACGAGCAGCGCGATGGTGGAGATGCTCTCGAGCCTCAAGGGCATCGCCGAGAACGTCGAGGTGCTCTACCAGTCGGCCGAGGAGTCGAGCTCCAGCATCATGGAGATGTCGACCACCAACGACGAGGTCGCCGCCAACGTGCAGAAGATGGCCGCGTCGGTGGAAGAGACGACCTCGGCGATCGAGCAGACGACGTATTCGATCAAGGAGGTCGCGCGGAACGTCGAGGACCTGCTCAAGAACACCGAGACCACCTCTTCCTCGATTCGCGAGATGGACATCGCCATCGGCCAGGTCGAGACCAACGCCTACGAGACGGCGCGGCTCTCGGAGCAGGTGTCGAAGGACGCCGAGACGGGCATGGAGTCGATCCAGAAGACGATCGTGGGCATCGATCGCATCAAGGACTCCAGCAAGACGGCCTCGAGCGTGATCGAGCAGCTGGGCCGGCGCATCGGGGAGATCGGCAACATCGTCGACGTGATCGACGACGTGGCCGAGCAGACGAACCTGCTGGCGCTCAACGCCGCGATCATCGCCGCGCAGGCGGGTGATCACGGCAAGGGCTTCGCGGTGGTGGCCGACGAGATCAAGGACCTCTCGGAGCGCACCGCGGCGTCGACCAAGGAGATCGCCGAGCTCATCCGCGCGGTGCAGTCGGAGTCACGCAACGCGGCCACGGCCATGAACACCGGCGTGCGCAGCGTCGAAGAGGGCGTGGTGCTCGGGCGTGAGGCCGAAGGCGCGCTGCGGAAGATCCAGGAATCGGCGAAGAACAGCACCCAGATGGTCAAGGCCATCGCCCGGGCCACGGTCGAGCAGGCGCGCGGCAGCAAGGACGTCACCGCCGCCGTCGAGCGGGTGCGAGACACCATCGAGCAGATCAACAAGGCGACCAACGAGCAGGCGCGCGGCTCGGAGCAGGTGATGAAGGTGGCCGAGCAGATGAAGTTGCTCACCCAGCACGTGAAGCGCTCGGTGGAAGAGCAGAGCCACGGCGGCAAGCAGATCAGCCGCAGCATCGAGAACATCAACGAGATGGTGACGCACCTCAACCGCGCCCAGAAAGAGCAGACGCGCGGCACCGAGCAGGTGCTCAAGGCGATCGAGACGATCCGGTCGGTGGCCGATCAGCAGAACCGGTCGGTGAAGCAGCTCGAGGAAGCGATCGAGACGCTGCGCAACCAGGCCGACGTGCTGCGGGGCGAGGTGCGCCGGTTCAGGGTCTGAGCAGCAGAAAAGGGGACAGGCTACTTTATTGCTCGCCGCCTCGTGGAGCCGCGTCCCTCGACTCGGCGAGCAATAAAGTAGCCTGTCCCCTTTTCTCAAGCCGCGACAGCACCCACTGATTGCCCCCGATGGCGAACACGCGCCCAGGATGACTATCCACGCCCGCCCGCCATCGTGCCAACGCTGCCTCCGCCCCGACGGAGTCACCCTGCGCCCGCGCGATGCACGCCACGAGCAGCTCGCAGTACCACTCCGTCGACTGCCACTCCCTCACCTCGGTCAGGCACGCCTGCGCATGCACCGGATCGCCCTCGAGCGCTGACAGGCACCCCAGCTGATTGAACACGTCGGTGCGCAGCCACTCGGCCGACTCGTCATCGAGCCGCTCAGCCATCGACCGCAGCCGGGGCCGCGCGAGGTCCACCTGGCCCGCGTCGAGACACGCGATGCACCACCCCAGCTCGATCGCCTCCACGGGAGCGTCACCCGCGGGCAGGAGCGGCTGCACGGCCCGCCAGTCGAGCACCTCGCTCACCTGCTTCCCCTTCGACAGCCCCTGCACCGCGGCCGCGTTGACCCAGTGACCGAGGATCGCGCGCGGCTGAATCATCTGCTCGAGGTCGGTGCCGCTCTCGGGCCTGCGGGGAAGCAGCGCACCGGGCAGCAGCGCGGTGACGAGGGTGAAGCCGCCCATCACCAGGAAGATCCCCAGCGGACTGGCGAGCGAGCCCGAGCCGCTCACCCGCCACCGCGCCAGCGCGCCCAGGGTCACGCACAGGGTCATCAGCGGCCCGGCCATCGCCACCACCCGCAACCGCGCGCTCAGCCGCTCCACCCCACGCGGGAGCGAGGCCACGCCCCCGCCGAGATCGCCCCCCCGCCGCACCACCACCCGGGGGCCGGTGAAGTCGAACAACACCGGCCCGAAGCGCACCGAGCGCACCTCGAAGTCCTGCCAGGCCGCGGCGGCCCAGTGCGCCAGCTCGTGCAGCACCAGGTGCACCAGCCACGCGGCGAGCGAGGCGAGGGTGACGGTGAGCGTGGCGCGCGCCACCAGGGGAAAGCCGCGCTCCTGGCCCAGCACGAACAGCCGGGACAGCACGGCCGCGGCGGTCACGATGAAGAGCACTCTGCGAAGGCGCGGGTTCATCTGAGGGTCTTCAGGGAAAGCGCCCCATCCTGACCTGTTGATGGCGCGGCCGCCTGATTTCCCTTAGTGAAAGCCCCATGGTTTCGCCGGTTCCGCCCCCGCAGATGACCCGCCAGCAGTGGGGCATCGTGCTGCTGATCGGCGCCGTGCAGTTCGTCAACATCCTCGACTTCGTGATCGTGATGCCGCTGGGGCCCGACTTCGCCCGCGCCCTCGGCATTCCCGAGTCGCACCTGGGCTACGTGGGCGGCGCGTACACCGCCGCGGCCTGCGTCTCGGGGTTGCTGGGCAGCCTCTTCCTCGACCGCTTCGATCGCCGCAAGGCGCTCGCGGTGGCCATGCTCGGCCTGGTGGCGGGCACGGCCTCGGGAGCGCTCGCGACCGACCTGCCGACCCTGCTGGTCGCGCGCGTGCTCGCCGGCGCCTTCGGAGGCCCGGCGACCTCCATCGCCTTCAGCATCATCGCCGACGCGATCCCCAACGCGCTGCGCGGCCGGGCGATGGGCACGGTGATGGGCGCCTTCTCCATCGCCTCGGTCTTCGGCGTGCCGGCGGGGCTGTGGCTGGCCGAGGCGTTCTCGTGGCGCGCGCCGTTCCTCGGGGTCGCGGCGGTGGGCCTGGTGGTGGCGGCGGCGGCGATCTTCGCCTTGCCCCCGATGAGGGGTCACCTCGAGGGCGTGCAGCACAAGGTCGACGTGATGGCGCTGGTCTCGCAGCCGCTGGTGCAGCTGAGCTACCTGATGACGGCGATCGTGATGATGGCGGGGTTCGTGATCATCCCCAACATCGCAGCGTACCTGCAGATGAACCTGGGCTTCCCCCGCAGCGCGCTCAAGTACGCGTACGGCGCCGGCGGCATCGCCAGCCTGCTCGCCACCCAGCTCGGGGGCCGCGCGGTGGATCGCTTCGGCAGCTTCCGGGTGGGCACGGTGGGCGCGCTGCTGGTGGTGGTGGTGGTCTTCAGCTTCTTCTACCTGCCGCACACCTCGATGGCGGTGTGGGCGGTGCTGCTCGTCTTCGTCGCCTTCATGGTGTCGAACGGGCTGCGCAACGTGTCGTACAACACGCTGACCACCAAGGTGCCGGCGCCCGAGGTGCGGGCGCGCTTTCAGTCGCTGCAGTCGGCCACGCAGCACGGCGCCTCGGCGGCGGCGGCGATCCTGTCGGCGCAGATCCTCACCACGGTCGACTGGCTGCCCGCAGGTGCCACGGTGCCGGTGCACCGGCTCGAGGGCATGCCCACGGTGGCGCTGGTGAGCATGGGGCTGAGCCTGAGCATTCCCGTGCTGCTCTACGTGGTGGAGCGGGGCGTGAAGCTCAAGGCGATCCGCGCGGAAGTGACGCGGGCGGCGCAGCCCAACGGCTGAGTCAGTGACCGACGCGTTTCTCGAGGTCGCTGAGGCGACGCTCTGCCTCTCCGAGGCGCGCATCGACATCGGTCCTGTGTTCGAGCGCCACCTTGATTCCCCGTGCCAGCATCACCATCTGGCCCGCGAGGTCTTTGAGGGTCGTCTCGAGGATCTCGAAGCGCTGGTCCATCTTCTCGAAGCGCAGGTCCATCTTCTCGAAGCGGACCTCTGACTTGTCGGACGACCGGCGGACCTCGTCGCGGATTTCCTGCAGCAGGCGCAGGGTGTGGTTCTCTGGCTCCATCGAAAGCAAGCCTATCAGGGGGCACCGACACTCACCACGGCACGGCCAGCGCGTCCTTGAACAGCGTGCCCCAGCCCGTGGGGCGCAGCGGCATGTTCACGCCGCAGCCGCTCGCCGTCTCCTGGAGCAGGTTGGGCGGGCAGCGCTGGTGAAACGTCCACGCCAGGTGCGGCACTTCGATCGCCCTGGCCCGCGTCATCAGCTCGGTGCAGTCGGCCTCGGTCATGAAGCCGGCCGCCGGGCCGAACTCGCCGATGATCACCGGCAGCGTCTGGGCCGGCGTCTCGAAGAGCGCGGCGAACTCGCTGGCCGGATCGTACACGTGCGTCTCGTAGATGACGTTCGCCCCGCCGCCCGCGGTGATGGGGTGGGTGACGTAGTAGTCGAGCACCCGCGACCACGCCCGCGTGCCCTGCACCGCGACGAGGTGCTTGCGCCCCGCGCCCTCGACGTCGCGAATGGCCTGCACGGTCGAGTTCATCGCCGCCCACACCTGCGCGTCCTGCGCGCCGCTGAAGTTCGACTCGGGCTCGTTCACCAGCCCGAAGAGCACGCGCGGCTCGTCTTTGAAGGCGGCGGCCAGCACCCGCCACGCGTCGATGGTGCCGTTGGTGGGCCAGCCCTCCGCGGAGAAGCTCGGGTCGATCCAGAGCGTGAGCATCACGTAGAGCCCCGGCTTGGTGAGCGCGTGCGCGACGATCTCGCGGATGTTGGAGAGGTACGACGTGTCGGTGGTGAAGGGCGCCCAGGTGACCCGGCCGTCTGGCGTGGGGTAGCTCTCGAGATCGAGGCGGATGAAGTTGGCCTTCCACTCGTCGACCAGCAGGTCCATGCGGCGGTTGACCTCGGCCACGCTGGGCGGGTTGTACGCGCAAGCGTTGCACCCCCGGGTGTCGTGGAGGTTGGCCCCGCGGCCATGCCAACGCGTGCCGTCAGGCAGGAGGATGCGGTTGCCTTCGGTGCGCAGCCAGGCGTCGGTGGTGCCGCCTCCACCGCCTCCCGTGGCGTTGCCTCCTCCCGTGGCTGCACCTCCTCCTGTGCCCGGTCCTGCGTCGGTCTCTGTCGTGGGTGGAACGCAGGCTCCGATGAGGAGGAGCACCAGGATCAGGTGAGCGTGTATTTGTTGCACGGGGGCAGAACTACACCAGGTCAGGCCCCTCACCCCAGCCCTCTCCCCGCGTCGCAGGGAGAGGGGGCACCCGCGTTGGTTGATCGACCTCCACCCCGTGGGTTACAGGCGCGTCCATGAAGAATCGCCTCCTCGCGTTCGCCGTCGCTGCCGTCCTCGCTGCTCCGTCCGCACGGGCCCAGGAAGAAGTCGAGCCTGTCGGTGGCCCGAAGTCCGCCGCTGGGGGCGACGACAGCTCGGGTGGCCGCCGCAAGCCCATCACCCGCGACGATCGCACCCAGGCGCTCAAGGCCGAGGAAGAGAAGAAGAAGCGCGAGGAAGAAGAGAAGAAGCGCGCCGAAGCCGAGCGGAAGCTCGCCGAGGCCGAGGCCAAGATGCGCGCCGCCGAAGAGGCCACCGCGAAGCTGAAGGCCGATCAGGAAGCGAAGGAGAAGGCCGCCGCCGAGGCGAAGAAGGCGAAGGAGGCCCAGGACCTGATCGACAAGAACAAGGCCCAGGAGGCCGAGGCGAAGCGCCTCGCCGAGGAGGACAAGAAGCACAAGGAAGAGGAGAAGAAGCTCGCCGAGGAGAAGAAGAAGCTCGACGCCGAAGAGAAGAAGCGCCTCGCCGAAGAGGAGAAGGCGAAGAAGGCCGAAGAGAAGAAGCTCGCCGAAGAGAAGAAGAAGGAAGAGGCGCTCGAGAAGGCGAAGAAGGCCAGCGAGGAGCGCGAGGCCGCACTGGCGAAGCAGAAGGAAGAGAACGAGAAGAAGAAGGCCGAGCTCGAGGAGAAGAAGAAGGCCGCCGAGGAAGAGAAGGCGAAGAAGGCCGAAGAGCAGAAGCTCGCCGCCGAAGAGAAGAAGAAGGCCGCCGAAGAAGAGAAGGCGAAGAAGGACGCCGCCGCCGCCGAGGCGAAGGCCGCGCGTGAGGCCGAGCTCGCCGAGAAGAAGGCGAAGGCCGACGAAGAGAAGAAGGCGAAGGCCGAGGAAGCCGCGGCGAAGAAGGCGAAGGCCGAAGAGGAGAAGAAGGCGAAGGCCGAAGAGAAGCAGCGCCTCGCCGACGAGGCCCGCGCGAAGAGGGACTCCGAGTTCGCCGCGAAGAAGGCCGCCGCCGACGAAGAGAAGCGCCGCAAGGAAGAGGACAAGAAGGCCGCCGAAGAGGCGAAGCGCCTCGAGGCCGACTCCAGGCGCCTCGACGAGCAGCAGAAGAAGGAAGCCGCCCGCCACGCCGCCGAGGCCGCGAAGACCACCCCGCAGGAGACCTCGACCCGCCGCGTGGTGAAGCCGGGCGAGACGCCCCCGCCCACCCAGCCGGTCGCGACCACCACCACCACCACCACGACCACCACCACGGCCACCAACAACACCCAGCCCGTGGGCACCGGCACCGCCGCCACGGCGACGTCGGCGAACTCCTACCTGGGCAGCAAGGGCAAGATGGGCGGCCTCATCCCCGCGGCCACCGTCGAGGAAGCGAAGAAGGACCCCCGCTTCGCCGCCGCCGCCATGGTGGAAGACGCGCGCGTGAAGGTCGTCTCGGTCGCCGACAAGTTCCCGTACTACGGCATCTCGAACAACGGCTGCACCTCGGGCCGCAGCTTCGTCACCGCGGAGCTCGTCTCACCGTTCGACGGGCTGTCGGCGGGTATCCCCGTGGTGCTGCGCATCGAGGATCCGAACCTGGGACCTGCCCGGGCGGGCAGCTTCCTCGCCTTCTCCGGCCTGCGTCGCGCAGGCAAGGCGCCTGACGGCACCTTCGTCTACTGCGGCAAGGGCACGGCATTCCCGGTTCGCCGCTGAGCGGGTTCGGTAGTAAGTCGAAGCCAGGATGTTCAACATCGGCTCCGGCGAAATTGCGCTCATCGCGGTGGTGGCCCTGCTGATCCTGGGCCCGAGCCGATTGCCCGAGCTTGCCCGGGGCATCGGCAAGTTCATGCGCGAGTTCCGGAGGCAGACCGACGAAGTGCGCGGGGTGGTCGAGCGCGAGTTCTACAAGATGGACGCGGAGCTCAAGATCCCCGACCAGCTGGAGGTTCGGCCTGCGAAAGATACGGAGCCGAACCGCCAGCAGCCAACGGCTGCGCGAGACGACGCGGAGCGCAGCGGAGAGTCGGCCGAGGTGAGGCGACCCGGGAGCTCGGTGCCGAAGAACCCCTACCCGACGCCTTCCGAAGAAGAGGCGATGGCGCTCCCGACGGACCACGTGCACTCGCAGCTCACCGCCGGCGCGCCCGAGTCCACCCCGGTGGTCCCCAGCGGAGTCGGGGGACCAGCTCCGATCATCCCGAGCGGAGTCGAGGGGGCGAGCACCACCGAGCCCTCCCCGGCCGCGCCTCCTGACGTCACTCCCAAGAGCTGACCCGTGGCCACCGCAGAGGCGCAGGACGAGTTCCGCATGAGCCTGATGGAGCACCTGGGAGAGCTGCGGAAGCGGCTCCTGCGGGTGACCATCGCCGTGCTGGTGCTGGGCGCGGGGTCGCTCATCTTCGCGCGCGAGGTCTACGGCATCTTGATGCGGCCGGTGCTGCTGGCGCTGCCCAGCGACGCGGCCGCGCTGGTGTACACGTCGGCGATCGAAGAGATCAACGTGCTGATGAAGATCGGCCTCTACGCCGGCATCTTCATGAGCACGCCGGTGCTGCTGTGGCAGATCTGGGGCTTCGTCTCGCCCGGGCTCTACGAGAACGAGCGCAAGCTGGCCGCGCCCTTCATCATCTTCGGCACCCTCGCGTTCCTCGCCGGCGCCACCTTCTGCTACCTGGTGCTGCTGCCGCAGATGTTCACCTTCCTCCTGCAGAAGGAAGACGCGGTCGCCATCACCCAGCGCATGTCGGCGGCGAAGCTCCACGAAGAAGACGCGGTGCGCTACCTGCGCCTGGGTGACTTCGAGCGCGCCGGTGCCTGGGCCCGGGCTGCGTCAGGCGATCTCAAGGCGCCCGGTGAAGGGCAGACGAGCGAAGGCGCCTTCGGCCTCACCCTGGTGCCCAAGGCCGCGGTCGACGTGCAGGCGCGGCTCGAGGGGCTGGGGCGGCTCATCGACGCGCTCGCGGTGGCGCAGGGCGCGAACGCTTCACCGCTGCTGATCGCCGCCACCGACAAGCGCGGAGAGGCGGTGAAGGCCTGGGCTGCGCGCGACTTCTCCCAGGCCACCGCGCGGCTCGACGAGGCGGCCCAGGTGCTCATGGGCGTGGTGCCCGAGCGCTCGGGTGAGGTCGCCGCGCTCTGGGAACTGGAGAAGCTGCTGGGCGTGGCCCAGGCCCGCACCGAGTCGCTCAACTGGACCCGGCCCATGCTCTCGATGAGCGAGCAGCTGACGCTGGTGCTGGTGCTCGAGCTGGCCTTCGGGGTCATCTTCGAGCTGCCCCTGGTGATGATGGTGCTGGGGCTGGTGGGGCTCGTCTCGTCGAAGTTCCTCTTCAAGTACCAGCGCCACGCCTTCGTGGTCTGTCTCATCGTCGCGGCGATCATCACCCCCACCGGCGACGCGGTGAACCTGGCCCTCATGGCCGGCCCCATGCTGCTTTGCTACGAGCTGGGCGTCGTCCTGGTGTGGCTGGTGGAAAAGCGCAGGGCCAGGGCCCCCGCCGAATCGGTCGAGCCCCCGGTGCAATAGGGTTTTCGGACCGTCGTAGATACCCACGGAGCGCAGCCGGTCCAGCGGAACGCTGGTCCAGCGCAACTGAAGCGAAGCGGAAGTTGCGCCAAGGCGAAGCGACCCTAGAGACAGGGCAAGAACACCTTTCGAAACGCGAGCTGAGCGCCAATGGGGGCGCTGCCTCGACGCCGGAGGTGTGCCCGGAGGATGGAAGTCATGTTCGCCAATCAACGACGAGGCACCGTGGGGCTGGGCAGCATCGGAGCGGTGGCCGCGATCATGGTCGCCTGGCTCATCGGCACCGGCGTGCTCATCAAGACCTACCGCGAGGGCGGGGCCTCGAGGCTCCCTGCCAACAGCACCTGCGAGCTGGTCTGCCAGTCGGCGCCGGCCCCGGCGAAGGGCTGAGAAAAAGAACGGGGAAATTCCCCGGAATAAGGATCGCGGGGTGCTGTTGACCCCGAAGCTTCAGCTCTGGGCGGGTGGAGGAACCGGATACTCCCAGGAATTCCAGGATTTCGTGTGGGGGTGGTCCCCGCCACTGGAAACGAATTGCACCCTCCGGTGCCTTCGCCCGTCCAGAGTCGCAGTACGGCCATACCGGTGAGCGCCCGTCCCCAGGAGGTCGGGCGCTCATTTTCTTTTGTGCTCCCTCTCCCTGCGCAGCGGGGTGAGGGGCTTTGGCGTTCAGGGCTTGCGAGGCCCGAGGCCGGCCTTCTTGCGGGCCTCCAGCAGCTTCGCCACGTCACCCGGCGGCAGGGGCGCGATGGGCCCGAGCTGGCGCGCGGCGGTGAGGATCTTCGCGTAGTGCTCCACCAGCTCCATGCGCAGGAGCGCCTGGCTCAGGTCGGCGCCGAGGGTCAGCGCCCCATTTCCACCCAGGAGCATGGCGTCGAACTGCGCGGCGGCGGCCTCGACGCCCTTCACGGCCTCCGGGGTCTTCGGCATGGCGCGCTGGAGGGTGGGAATGCGATCGCCCAGCGAGACGACGAGCTCCGGCATGGCGACGGGTGAGAGCTCGAGGCCGGCCAGCCCGAAGGCGGTGGCGCAGGGGGGGTGGGCGTGCAGCACCACTTCGATCTCGGGGCGGGCGCGGTAGGCGGCCAGGTGCAGCTCGAGCTCGCTGAAGGGCTTCTTGCGGCCCTCGAGGACCTTGCCGTCCAGGTCGACGATGATCAGCGACGCGTCGTCCACGTCGGCCTTGGAATAGGCGGTGGGGGTGATGAGCAGGCGCTTGCCGGTCAACCGGAGCGAGATGTTGCCGTCGTGGTTGGCCACCCAGCCCAGCGCGTGGAGCCGCCGCGAGGTGGCGACCAGCTCGGAGCGGACTTTCGGCAGGGGCGCGACGGGCATTTACGCGTTCTTCGGGACGTCGACGGCGTCGACCACGCCGACGATGAGCGAGCGGATGGGCGCGGTCTTGTCTTGCAGCACCTGGCGCACGCCGCTGCCTTCGTTCATCACCAGCACCAGGTCGCCCTTGCCGGCCGACGAGCTGTGGTCGATGGCGAGGAAGCTCTTGCCCAGGGGCTGCTGCTGCTCGTCGAGGGGCTGCACCACGAGGATCTTCCGGCCGGCGAAGACGGGGAGCTTCTCGGTGGCGACGACGGTGCCCAGCACCTTGCAGAGATTCATACATCCACCTCGTCCACGAGGCCGACGATCGCGGCGTCGACGGGGACGAACCAGGGATCGCAGGCGAGGGCGGCCTCGCGGCTGCCTTCGAGCATCACCAGGGTGCCGGGGCTGGCGGAGACGCGATCGACGGCGACCTCGACGGGGCCCGAGGGTTTCTGGTGGTGGTCGACGGGCTGCACCACCTTGAAGCTCGCGCTCTCGAGGCCGCTGACGCGACGGGTTGCGACGACGGTGCCGATGACACGACCGAGGTACATGCGGCGCGGAGAATCGGCGGGAACGGGCGGCGATGCAACCGCGATCCCGAGCGAAGCGTTACGCGGGAATGGCGATCGAGCTCACCGTTCACCCCGAGCGGAGCCCTCGGCCCTTTTCCACGCGCGTAATGGACCATGACCACGCGGTAATGGTCCATTACGCACTCGGGGGGAGAGAGCCGGTCCCCGACCTGGTCACTCGAGGATCCTCGCCCGAAGTCGAGGGGCCAGCGGGCGACGTGCACGGCCAGGAACCCCGCACTGACCGCGTACCCTGCAGGCGAGCAGCAGAAAAGCAGCCTGTCCCCTTTTACGGCGCGACTGCCACGCCCACCTTGAACGGCAGCTCGACCTGGGTCTCCGCGTCTGACCCGGGGAACACGATGCGCTTGCCGGTGCTCATCATGCACTGGCCCCAGTCGGTGATCTCATGCTTCTTCGGCTCGACGGCCGCCGACTTCACCGCCCCCGACGGGCCCACGTTGAGGATGATGGTGACGTTGCCCACGCCCATGTTGGGGTTTCTGCGCAGCGCATTGTCGATGCAGGTCTGGAACGCCTTCGACTTGTCGGCGACCACCTTGGACACGGCCTCGGGAGAGAGCCCTGAGCTGTTGACCGCGGTGCCGCCCGAGTTCTCCTCGCCGCCCCCGCGCACCCTGGGCACGCGCGTCTTGCGATCGTCGGCCTCGTAGAACGCGGCGAGGTTGGGATCCTGCACCTTCGGCTTGACCACCTCGGGCTCTTCGACCTTGCCCGGGACCTTCGCCTTCGCCGCGAGGGCCAGCGCCTCGCGTTCCCTGCGCTGCTTCTCGGCCTCGGCCCTGCGCTTCTTGGCGTCGCCGGTGAGCAGGTCCTTGAGGCCGGCCGCGCCGCCGGCGGAGAAGAAGCTCTCCTGCACCTCTTCTCCGTCCTCGTTGGTGCGGGTGACGGTGGGCATCTTCACGATCTCGAACGTGTTGAGCACGTAGATCAGCACCACCGGCGCGATGATGAACGTCACCACGAACAGCGCGATCTTCCACGGCGGGTTGCGCTTGTTGACGCCGGCCTGCGCGATGAAGAAGCGCGTGGCCTCGCCGGGCGGCGGCGCCTCTTTCCCATCGCCCTCGCTCAGCGCCGCGAAGGGATCGACCGGGGCGTTGGCGTGGAGCGAGGCGAGGTCACCGCCCACGGGCTCCTGCGGGCCGCTCAGGCCGCTCGACCCGTTGCGGCCGGGGAGATCGTGCAGGCCGCTCACGTCGCCGAAGAGATCGTTGAGGGGCTCGCGGTTGGGCTGGGCCACCACCGCGCCGGCCCCGCTCTGCGCGGAAGGGCGGTTGGTGAGCCCCGGAGAAGGCACCTCGTTGGACACCGCCACGTCGCGCTGCACGGCCGGCGTGCTCTTCGTCTGGCGGGGCGGAGGCGGGGGCTGCGGGGCGGGGGCGGCGCCCCCGGCGAACACCACGCTCACCTCGGGCACGTCGGACGCGCGCTTCCAGTCGCCCATGCCGGCCTTCCACAGGTACGTGCGCAGCGTCACCTCGCCGCCGGCGACCCGGCGCTGCAGCTCACCGAGGTCGAACGGGCCCTGCTGCTTGCCCCCGAGCATGGCGAACCACTGCGCGGTGGTGTCGAGCGGGGGCATGGCCCGGGTCGACTCGTCTTCCCAGGGGCTGCGCTGGGGCACCACCCCACCCGAGGCCTGCGCCGCGGGGGCCCGGGCCGGCTGCGGCGGTATGGCCGGGGCGGAAGGGGAGGCGGTGACGGCGACGGAGATCAGGTTCTGGCACTGCTTGCACCGGATCTTGACCGAAGCCTTCCCAGCGACCTTGTCGTCGGAGATGACGTAGCGCTTACCGCACTTGTCGCAGGTGACGTTCACGGAGACTGCCGGCCCTTACCTGGACGCACGGCCGAGCCGGACGCCCCCTTGTGATTCGGTGACGTCATCGACACTAGCCGGTGAAGCGTTGACTTGGAAACACAGCGCCACTAAGTCGCGCGCCTCATGCCCGCCAAGGATCTCGGCAACAAGCACGTCTGCTTCAAGTGCGCTGCGAAGTTCTACGATTTGAAGAAGCCCGACCCGATCTGCCCGAAGTGTGGGTCAGATCAGCGCGAAGCGACGGCCAAGCCTGAAGGCCGTCGCAGCCGCCTCTCTGCCGTTCCGAAGATCATCGAGGCCGTGGAGCCCGCAGAGAAGGAAGAGGGCGACGAGGTCGAAGAGGTCGAGGAAGAAGTCGAAGAAGACGAAGAGCCCTGACGTTCTCCCTCTCCCTGCGCAGCGGGGAGAGGGCCGGGGTGAGGGGCCGTTTCGCCCGCCGTCCCCCGCCGTCCGCGCCGTTCCGCCGCGCTCATCCTTTCGGGGAGGGGCGCGGCGAAGTGCTTTTCCGGCCCCTCAGGCCGCGTGCGGCTCGTTCAGCTCGCGAATGCTCTTGACGATCTGCGCCCAGGCGACGGCGCCGAGCTGCTGCTCGCCCTGAGGCTTGGTCGTCTGCGGTGCCGGACGTGGATGCTTGGTGCGTCCCATGGTGCTCCCCCTTCAGCTGCTACCGGGTTCTCTCAGCAATGTGCTTGCCAACCGGTCAAGACATTCAACGCACGGCCAGGCCTTTCGATTTCTGCCCGGTTCAGTGGGTCGCGACGACGGGGTGAGGTCGTCCGGGAGCCACGAGTCTGACGCGCCTGTCAGTGCTCGCCGGTGCCCATCGTAAGTCGTGGATCGGCAAGCACGTTTCAGCTATGGCCCGTTTCCGTCTTTCACGTTGGAGGAAGTTTTGCGGGACAAACTGCTGGCTCTCGCGGCGCTGCAGAAGGTGGACCTCGACATTGCGGCTCTGAAGAAGAACGCCGAGGTGTACCCACGCGAGATGTCAGAGCTGGAAAAGCAACTGAACGCAGCGAAAGCCTCGGTCGACGCCGAGCGCACGAAGCTCGAACAACTCGAGTCTCAGCGCCGCACGCTCGAGCAGACGATCACCGACGACAAGGACAAGGTCCGCAAGTGGGAGGGCCGGCTCACTGAGCAGCGCTCCACGCGCGAGTACTCAGCCCTCGCCCGCGAGATCGACATCGCCAAGAAGGGTCAGCTCACCATGGCCGAGGAGGTCCAGGAGCTGGGCCGCCAGGCGGTGGTGCAGCGCGAGGTGGTCAAGGCGAAGGAAGCCGAGTTCACCGTCAAGACCAGGGACCTGGTCGATCGCATCACCGCGCTCAAGGGCAAGCTGGCCGACGTCGAGGCGCAGGTGGCCATCGTCGACGGCGAGCGGGCCACCGCCGCGAAGCGCGTCGACGAGAAATTGCTGCGCCAATACGACGTGGTGCGCAAGAAGCGGATGCCGGCGCTGGTGCCGGTCAATCACCCCGGCACGTGTGGTGGTTGCCGCATGAACATCCCCGCGCAGCGCTTCAACACGCTCGTGGCGACGAAGGGCATCGACACCTGCCCGTCGTGCACCCGCATCATCTACGCGGCTGAAACGCTCGACGCTCCGGCTGCGAAGTAGGTAGTTCCGCGACCCTGAATGGCGACCTCGAAGAGCTCCAAGGCGTTGACGGGCCGCGCGATGCAGGCGGCCGTGTTGCGCTTCATCGCCCGTGAGGAGCCGCTGGTCGCCACGCTGGGCGCGTTTCCCCAGCTCGATCGCAACAAGCTGCAGCGCGCGCTGGAGAAGGCGGCGGGGCTGCTGGAAGGCAAGGGCGGCGAAGAGGTCGAGGCGGCGCCGGTGTACATCCGCCTGCGGCTCTATTCCGACGGCGCGGCGCGGGGAAACCCGGGGCCGGCCGGTGCGGGCGCGGTGCTGGTCGAGCCGTCGGGGCAGGTGGTCGATCGCCTGGGCAAGTTCCTCGGTCACCAGACGAACAACTACGCCGAGTACCAGGGGCTCCTGCTGGGCCTGAAGCGCGCCAGGGAACTGGGCGTGCGCGAGGTCGAGGTGTTCGCCGATTCCGAGCTGATGATTCGGCAGCTGGGGGGGCGGTACCAGGTGAAGTCACCGAGCCTGCGGCCCCTCTACGAAGAAGCGCTCAAGGTGCTCAACGAGTTCGAGCGGGTGAAGCTGGTGCACGTGCCGCGAGAGATGAACCGCGCCGCCGACGAGATGTCGAACAAGGCGATCGAAGAGCGGATGTAGAAAAAGGGGACAGGCTGCTTTTTCTCGCGCAGTGAGTCCCTGTCTTGAGTTCGCGAGAAAAAGCAGCCTGTCCCCTTTTTCTCCCTGTGTTACTGCTGAAGGCGGTCGGAGCAGTCCGGGTGAACGCCGGTCAGCGCAGGACGGGCTGGCGGGAGGAAAGTCCGGGCTCCACAGGGCAGGGTGCTGGTTAACGGCCAGTCGGCGCGAGCTGCAGGAAAGTGCCACAGAAAAGAACCGCCTGTCGGCAACGGCAGGTAAGGGTGAAAAGGTGCGGTAAGAGCGCACCGCGTTCCTGGTGACAGGGGCGGCAAGGCAAACCCCACCCGGAGCAAGAGCCAATAGGGGAGCGTCTCCGAACCGAAAGGGGAGGAGGCAAGGGTAGCCCGCCCGACGCTCCCGGGTCTGCTCGCTAAAAGCGGTACGAGGGCGTCGGCAACGACGACCCTGGATGAATGTTCACCACCCGGGGCAACCCGGGGACAGAACCCGGCTTACAGGGCTGCTCCGACCATTTTTCACCCTCTCCCTGCGACGCGGGGAGAGGGCGGGGTGAGGGGCAAGACTGCCCTCTCTGCTTGCATCGAACACCGCGAGAGGTACAAGCCGCGCGAATGCGCCCCTGGGTCCTCATCGCAGCGCTGTCCATGTCGATGTCCACCGCCTGCATCGTGGAAGCGCCCACGAAGGAAGGCACGGTGGGGTCTGCGCCGAAGCTGCCGCCTGCGCCGCCGCAGGAGTTCAAGAGCGGGGCGAACTTCGGAGACGCGATCGAGCTGAGCTCGGTGGTCCTGAGCCCGAGCCGGGGAGAAGCGGGCCAGCCGGTGAGGGTGCTGGCGAACTTCAAGGTGCTGGCGAAGATCGACCGCGACTACATGATCTTCGTGCACGTGGAAGACGTGGACGGCCGGGTCGATCGGCTGAACGTGGATCACGCGCCGCGGTCGAAGCCGACCTCTCAGTGGGCGCCGGGCGAGATGGTGCAGGACGTGTTCGACATTCCGATTCCGGTGGGGATGCCGGTGCGGGGGCTGTCGCTGGTCCTGGGCTTCTGGGATCCGAAGACGGACCAGCGGTTGCCGATCGTCAACAAGGACCAGGTGCCCAACGACGGGCGTGACCGCCTGTTCGTGGCCAAGTTCCCCGTCGTGGCCGCGGCGCCGTGACGACGCCCTCGCTGCAGTCGTGGGTGTCCGCGCAGGTTCCGGTCGAAGACGGGAACCCGCTGGTGACGATTCTGCTCATCGGCGGCCTGGTGCTGCTGATGGTGCTCTTCGTCCGCAAGATGTGGGCGCGGGGGAAGACGGCTGAGAAGCCGAAGCTCCAGTCCACGACGCAGCTCACGCCGTCGCTCGAGCCATCGAAGCCGCCGGAAGTGGTGGCGCCGAAGGTGACGTTGCCGCCCTCCGAGCTGGAGGCGCAGAAGAAGGCGGAAGCCGAGACGCTGCGCCGCCAGGCGGACGAGCTCAAGGCGAAGCTGGCGGACCTCGAGGCGGAGAAGTCGAAGGCCGACGCGCCCGCGCGAGCGGCCCTCGAAGCCGCGCAGCAGAAACTGCGGGACGACGCGGAAGCGGCGAAGAAGGACGCCTACCGGGCCGAGAAAGCGGCGGAGTCCGAGGAGAAGGACCGCAAGAAGAGAGAGCGGGAAGAGGCTGCCCGGCTCGCGGCGGAAGAGGCCCAGCGCAAGGTCGAGGAAGCGGCGCGGCTCGCGGCGGAAGCGAAGCTCGAGCAGGCGCGGAAGGTGGCGGCGGAGGGAGGGCAGACGCTGGCGGCGGGGCTGTCGAAGACGAAGCGTGAAGGCTTCATGGCGAGGCTGTCGGGGCTGTTCAGCGCCGCGCCGAAGCCGATCGACGAGAGCGTGCTGGCCGAGCTGGAAGAGGTGCTCTTCACGGCGGACATCGGGGTGAAGACGGCCTCGCGCCTGGTGCAGCACGCGCGGGACACGGCGAAGGGCTCGCAGGACCTGAAGAGCGTGATCCGCGACGAAGTGCAGCGGATCGTGACGTTGAAGGCGAACCACACGCTGGGGGGTGGTGGGCCTCCGCACGTGATCATGGTCATCGGAGTCAACGGGTCGGGCAAGACGACGACGATCGGCAAGCTGGCGGCGAAGGCGACGGCGGCGGGGAAGAAGGTGCTCCTGGGGGCGGGCGACACGTTCCGAGCGGCGGCAGCGGAGCAGCTCGACGTGTGGGCAGAGCGCGCGGGAGCGCAGTTGGTGAAGGGGAAGGACGAGGCGGATCCGGCGTCGGTGGTGTTCGACGCGGTGAAGCAGGGCGTGGAGCGGAAGGTCGACCTGGTGATCGCGGACACCGCCGGTCGCCTGCACACCAAGGCGAACCTGATGGAGGAGCTGAAGAAGGTCCGTCGGGTGATCGAGAAGGCGCTGCCGGGAGCACCGCACGAGGTGTTGCTGGTGCTCGATTCGACGAATGGCCAGAACGCGATCGTGCAGGCGAGGCAGTTTCACGAGGCGGTGGGGATCACCTCGATCGCGCTGACGAAGCTGGACGGAACGGCGAAGGGCGGGGTGATCATCGGCATCTGCGACGAGATGAAGGTGCCGGTGTCGTGGGTGGGCGTGGGAGAGAAGGTCGCCGACCTGAGGCCCTTCGACCCGAAAGAATTCGTGGAAGCGCTCTTCGACTGAGTCTCCCTCTCCCTGCGAAGCGGGGAGAGGGTCGGGGTGAGGGGCGATCTTTGCTCGTCTTGGGAAGACCCGATGGTAAATCGTCCGAGATTGCGCCAGGCGCGCGAACCATGGGGAAGATCTCGATGAGGCAAGTGCTTGGCGTAGCGGTGTTGGCGGCCTTCTCCTCGTGCACGTTCGGCGCAAAGACCTGCGAGGTCGACGGCGACTGCGGGGACAACGCGGCCTGCGAGTCAGGCTTCTGCTTCCTCCTCGACGCGGGTGTGGGCGGCGGGGGAGGCGCGACGACCGGAGGTGGAGGCGGCGCGACGACCGGTGGAGGCGGTGGCGCGACGACGGGCGGAGGCGGCGGCGCGACGGGCGGCGGTGGCGCGACGGGCGGCGGAGGTGGAACGGACGCGGGTCCTCCTCCCTGTGATGGGGTCACCTGCAATCCAGGCTTCGAGTGCCAGGTGGACGCGAGCGACGCGGGTGGCTGCGTCTTCTCCTACAGCGGCGTGGTGTTGACGGAGCCGCAGGACGCAGGGCCGTACGGGGGGGCGCGGTCGGTCGTCAGCCTGTCCGCGAGCCTCGTCGTTGGCGTCGGACTCCAGGGAACCAATCCGCCCAACGCGATTGACGTCGAGTACAGCGCGGGAGTGACCCGGGCCGGGGTGTGGAGGTTGATGCGCAACGGTAGCGTCTTCCTTGCGACGGTCGATGCGGGCGCCCCCTTGATGAGCGGGAGCTACACCTTGAAGGCCTTCTACGACGCGGGCCTTCCCAATTTCGTCCAGTCGACCACGCGGCCGCTGCTCGTCGACAACAGCGGGCCGGGAATCACCATCCGTTCGATTGATGGAGGGGTGACGTTCAAGCGAGATGAGCTGGTGATGCACGTGGTGTCGGCGGATGAGCCGCTGAGCCAGGCGTCGATGACCTTCGACGGCCGGCCGCAGGCGATGACGACCTGCCCGGTTGGAACGTGCACGCCCTCGACGTGGTGCCGCTGCTTCAACGTGGACATGTCGGAGCCGCCGCTGCCGGGGATGGACGGTGGATTTCTCATCGGGGCCATCGCGCAGGACCTGCTCTCGAATGTCACCTCAACGGCCGACGGGGGCGCAGCGAACGTGACGCGGTTGCGTTGGCAGCGAGAGGTGACGAGGACGGACACGCTTCGCGCAGCGTTGGCGCTCGGAGCCGATGGCACCGTGTACGTCGGCAGCGACCGGACCGCGACAACGGGCACCTTGTTTGCGCTGTCGCCCGCGGGCGTGACGAAGCCGGGTTGGCCGGACGGAGGCGTGGACCTGGGGTCGATTCAGAGCTTGGCCGTCGCAACCACGGATGCGGGGGAGGTGGTGTTCTACGCGGCCAACAGCAGCAACGGCGGAGCGATTGGAGGCCGGCTCTCCAGTGACGGTGGGCAGGCGCCACGTCCGGAGTGCTCATTCGGCGCCGGCTCGAGGAGCTACTCGGGCATCGGGTTGCTCAGGTTCGGAGGCAGCGTTGAGCCAGTTGCGGTGGGGGCCATCGGCCCTGGGGCGGCGCCGACGGACGCGCAGCCCGTGGCCTACCGTGCCACGGCCAGCACCAACTGCATCGGCGCCCCCTCGGAATACGTCGACTTCGCGGCGCCTGTTGTGCCCACCGCCGTCGAATCGGCCACCAACGTAGCTATCGACGGCACGACGGCCTACTTCATCGGCCGAGGCGCGCGGACGTTCTCCGCGACCCTGACATCCGCCTGGTCCGCCCCGACATCGCTGGGTCGGCCGGGCACCGCGATTTCCGCGTCAGTGCTGACCGGGAGCGCACTCCACCAGACGCTCAACGCGGGCGGCTGGCAGCTGGCGGCGAGCGGCGGGCTCAGCCTCGGCAACATGCACCTGGTGCCGCTGTCGGGAGCGATGGTCACCCCTATCTCCACGGGGACCGAGCCTGTGGGGATGCCTGCACTCTTGTACCGGACCGGCTCCGAGGCAGGCTTCATCTACGCGGGAGTCGCCGGCGCCACGCCGAACATCAGCCGCTTCACGGTCAACCCGCCGACGTTGGCCGCTGGACCGAACACCACCGCTCACGCATCGAGCACGCCGGTGCTGGGGGCCGGGGCCGGCACGAATCGACTGGGCTACGTGGTCGATGGGAGCGGCCAGCTGACGGTCTTTCAGAGCCTCGCGACAACGCTGAGTTGGCGGGCGGTGATTCCCGCCGGCGGCGCCGTCTCCTCACCGACGCTCGATTGTGTCCGCGACGCGTCGGGTGCGGGCATCGCCGGCGCGAGGGTGGGCGTGTTGTACGTCGCCTCGACGAGCGGGACGGTCACGGCCATCATCGTCGACTCGCCCAAGCTGGACGACTCGCAGCACGCGTGGCCGAAGTACCAGCGCACTGCGGGCAATGCAGGCAACGTCGACACCACCTTTGAGCCCAACCCCGGCTGCCCCTGACACGGGCGGCGATCTGTCCCTGAGATAGTCCAGACGGCGTCTGGACAATTCTGCAGGCACTGCCTGCAAAATCCGACGGTGCGGCCCTACCAGATGGTCCGCACCGCAGGCGATGCCCGGAGCTGCTCGTCAGCGGTGACGAGCGGCACATCGAGCTCGATGGCCGTCGCCGCGATGAGCTGGTCAGCCGGGTCTCCATGGAAGTCCTGCGCGATGTGAGTCGAGCGCGCTGCGATCGAAGGGCTGATGGCGACCACCTCGAGCGCGAGCGCAGTGACCGCCTCGTCGAGCCACTCCGAGACGTCACGGTCGAGCTGAATCCTGCCGGCTCGCTCGAGCGTCGCGACTTCGCGGAAGCTGATGTCGGCCAGGAGGAGTTTCCGGGCCGCCCGGATGGCACGGAGCCCGGTCCTGGAAACCCGGCGCTGGTCGCCCACCATCCAGAGGAGCACGTGGGTATCGAGGAGAACTAATCGTTCCATTCGGGCTCGCTGGGGCCGACGACGTCGCCGATGAAGCGGATCTTGAGCTTCGCCCGGCGCGTGGGTCGCTCGAGGGGGACGACCCGGGCGATGGGCGTGCCACGCCTGGTGACGACGAGCTCAGCGCGGCTCCGTGCGACCTCATCGAGGAGGCTGAGGCAGTTGGCCTTGAACTTCGCCGCGGGTATGGAGCGGTTCTTCATGACCACTTGAGTTGGCCACATGGCCAGACTCTCCACAAGCGGGCCGCTCATCGGGCGCTCGCTCCGAGGCCTGTGTCGATGGAAGGAGTGGCCGGCTTGCCCAGCGCTTCACGGAGCCCCTGCCTCAACGCCGCAGTGAGCCCGCCGTCGAGGTGATGCGCGTGTTCGGCGAGCACCAGCACGGTATCGGTGAGCGCGACCGCGGCGACGAGGGCCGCCCCCCGTTCCCCCCGAGCGGAGCCCGCCGAGAGGGAGAAGGCGGCGTTCTTGAGCAGCTCCTGCCAGCCGGTGTCGCTGATGGACATCGCGGCGCGGTAGAGGCGGGTGACGAGGGAATCGAGTGCGTCGTCTTTCATGCGCGACGTTCTCTCACCGGGGACTGACACTCGGCCGGCACGCCCCGGCAACTCACTGAAACTTCAGCGGGCGGCCTGAAGCAGAAGGTCGGCGAGCGGGTCCTGCCAACGCCCCACGGAGTAGCGCTCGACCACGGTCTGCCGGCCGGCGGCCCCGATTCGGCGGCGGAGTGGGGCGTCATCGATGAGCCGCGAGAGCAGCTCCACCCACTCGTCCTCGGTGCGCGCGAGGAGGCCATTCACCTCGTGCTGAACGATCTCGGTGTTGACGCCGACGGGGCTCATCACGGTGGCTGCGCCCATCGACATCGAGACGAGGCCCTTGAGTCCGCACTTCCCTCTCGTCCACTCGTCATCGGGGAGCGGCATGAGCCCGATCTCCATCTCCCTGAGCAGGGCGAGCTCGGCCTCGGCGTTCCAGGCCTCGCCTCTCAACGCGAGCGGCGCATGGTTGAACGCAGGGTCGCCCATGACGCGGATCCGCACGCGGTCCTGGTAGCGCGCCTTCACCCGCTCGAGCGCAGGGAGGATGGGGCGGAGGTGCGAGAAGGTCGAAGGGCTACCGCTCCAGCCGATGGTGACCGGGCCGGCTGCGGGCCTGGCCGGCGGCGGTGAGAAGCGGTCCGTGTCGACGCAGGTGGGGATGACGTGAACGTTCTGCGAATACGCGCGCGCCCAGGTGGCGAGGTAGTCGTTCCCGGCGATGACGGTGTGGGCCATGCCCACGATGCGTGGAATCTTCGAGACGTTCTTGAGGAAGGCGAAGCGCCGGTTCGCCTCCGAGACGGCGTGGATCCAGATGGCGTCATCGAAGTCGAACACCACCGGAGGTGAGCGAGCCACTCGCTCCACTCGTTGAAGAGGAAGAACGCCTCGCGCTGCACGAAGACCACGTCGGCGCGGTGGAGCAGGCTCACAGCCCGTCGGAGCAGCGCGCGGGCGGCGATGCGGCCCTTCCGCAGGGGGAGACCTGCCCGTAGAAGTCGCGGGCCTCGGCTGCCGTCAGCGCTCCGGCGTAGTCGACCTCGATCCCCCTCGCGCGCAGGTGGGGCTCGAACGCCTCGAAGCGATATCGCTGGCTGGGCGAGCGGTCGCGATCGTGGACGCCCAGAAACAAGAGCCGCATCAGGTGACTTCTCTGTTCGAGTGGCGCCTCGTACCAGTGTTCTCGGCTAAGGAAGCGTCCATCAATGCCGCATCTTGCGTTCGTGGTGAACAACGCCGATTTCCTTGTGTCGCATCGGCTCGTCCTCGTTCGCGGCGCGCTGAAGGCGGGCTATCGGGTGACCGCCATCGCGCCCGAGGGCCAGGGGTTGAATACCCTTCGGGAGGCGGGGTGCGAGACGGTTGCCTGGCGGCTCCGGAGAACGGGCCAGCGTCCGCACGAGGAGGCCATGGCGCTGGCGCACCTCGGCTCCCTCTACCGCTCCTTGAAGCCCGACCTGGTGCACCACATCACCGTGAAGGCGATGCTCTACGGTAGCCTCGCCGCGCGGGCGAACGGCGTTCGGGCGGTGGTCAACGCGGTCTCGGGCCTGGGCTACGTGTTCCTGTCGTCCGGTGTCCGCGCGCAGGTGCGCCGCCAGGTCCTCCGGGCCGGCTACCGGATGGCGCTGACGACGCCGGGCTCGGCGGTGATCCTGCAGAACGACGACGACGAGGCTTCGCTGCGTGAGCTCGGCGTGCTCGACGGCGCTCGCATCGTGAAGATCCGCGGCTCGGGGGTGGACCTGTCGCGTTTCCCTCAGACGGCAGAGCCGACCGGAACGCCGCTCGTCGTGCTGCCGGCCCGGATGCTGGTCGACAAGGGCGTTCGCGAGTTCGTCGAGGCGGCGAGGCTTCTCGGAAAGTCGGCCCGCTTCGCCCTGGTGGGCGGGGAAGATGAGGGCAACCCTGCGGGCATCCCCCGCGCCGAGCTCGACCGCTGGGTGCAGGAAGGGGTCGTCGAGTGGTGGGGCCACCGCGGCGACATGCCTGACGTGTACCGTCAAGCGAACGTGGTGTGCCTGCCGTCGTATCGGGAAGGCATGCCCAGGGCGCTGCTGGAGGCCGCTGCGACCGGGCGGGCCATCGTCACCACGGACGTTCCGGGCTGCAGGGACGCCGTCGCCAACGGGCTGATCGGCCGCCTCGTGCCAGCGCGTGATTCAAGGGCGTTGGCCCGGGTGCTGAGCGAGTTGATCGCCTCGCCGGCCGATCGGCAGCGTTGGGGCCAGCTCGCCTCGGCACACGCCCGTGACAACTTCAGCGAAGACAGGGTGTTGGCGAGCCACCTGGAGTTGTACCGGTCTCTCCTGCTGGGGTAGAGCAAGGACTCTGAACGTCACCAGGGGGCGCGGGGACGAGTCGAAGGACCATTGATGCAGACCTACCTCGCGAGCTTCGTGATTGCGGCCCTGGCCGGTTCGGCCTTGACGCCTGTCGCACGCCTGCTGTCGTTCCGCTGGGGCGCGGTCTCGACGCCCGGCGGGCGGCACATCCACGGTCAGGCGATCGCGCGGCTGGGTGGGCTGGGCATCTTCGCGGCCTTCATGGTCACGGTCATCTCGCTGGTCGCGACCGGGTTCGCGAACTCGCTGCTCGAGCCGGAGCAACTCCGCCTCGGCCTCGGCCTCCTCATTGGAGGAAGCGTGATGTTCCTGGTCGGGCTGTACGACGACCTGAAGACTCTGAGGGCGCTCTACAAGCTCTACGGGCAGATCCTCGCCGCCGCCATCGCGTGGCACTTCGGCTTCCGGGTCGACGTGGTGGATCTGCCGCTGCTCCCGACCTTCACCACTGGCGTGCTCTCGCTGCCGCTGACGATCATCTGGATCGTCGGCATCATCAACGCGGTCAACCTGATCGACGGACTCGATGGGCTCGCGGCGGGCGTCGTGTTCTTCGCCGCGGTGACCAACTTCGTCGTCGCGTGGCTGATGGGGACGACGCTGGTGGCGCTGGTGATGGCGACGCTGGCGGGGGCGGTGCTCGGCTTCCTCTTCTTCAACTTCAACCCCGCACGCATCTTCATGGGCGACTCAGGGAGCTACTTCCTCGGGTTCATCCTGGCGGCCTGCAGCATCGCGGGTCCGCTTCAGAAGGCGTCCGCCGCGGTTTCCATCGCGGTGCCCCTCGTCGCCCTGGGCGTGCCCATCATCGACACGCTGCTCGCGATCGTGCGGCGCTTCCTCGAGAAGAGGCCGCTGTTTTCGCCGGACCGTGGGCACATTCACCACCGGCTGCTCGACATGGGCATCACTCATCGCCGCGCGGTGCTGATCATCTACGGGGTGACGGTGCTGCTGTGCATCAGCGCCATCGCCATCGCGTTCGGGCGGCAGTGGCAGGTGGGCGCCGCGATCCTCGGCGTGAGCGCTGTGCTGTTCGGGCTCATCCGCTTCATCGGCTACTTCGAGTATCTGATGGTGCTTGGGCGGCAGAAGCAGCGCATTCGCAGCCGGCACGTCGAGTGGCTGAGGAAGTTGGTCCTCAAGGTGCCTGCGAAGTGGGGCATCGAGAAGACCCATGACGGTTTGCTGGAGCAGCTGGGTTGGCTGGCGCGTGAGGCTCGGCTCGATTCGATCGAGCTCCGTCACAAGGGCGTGCTCATCAAGCGCTGGCCGGGGAACGACTACCAGGACATGTCAGAGCGAGACGTGACCGCGGCAGCGTTTCCCTTCTTCGGCGAGACAGGCGAGGTTCGCTTCGCGTGGAAGAGCGAGTACGGCGACGTTCCACCGCAAATGGACATCCTGCTCCAACTCGTCATCGACCAGCTCGAGGAACACCTGCGGCGCGTGGGAAGCGACTGGGTGCCGGTGCTGACGGAGCCTGCAGCCGAGGCTATGAGTTCTCCGGGGGGCAGGCTCAAGCCCGCACGGTCTTGAGCGATTGCAGGCTTGATTTGAGAGCGGGCGCGCTTTCGGGTTCGCGGAGAATCACGAGGAGCAGCAAGAAGAACGGCATCATTGGCGCGCGGTAGCGTGAAAGCGTCCCGAGGTTTGCTGTCGAGAGCCCGGTGCCAAGCGCGAGGACCAAGACGAAAACCAGACAGAACATAAGGGCAGGATTGGCGGTCACCCGTCGCAACAGGTCCGTCCAACGGTTTCGGCGGACCATCTGGAGGAACATCACCGCGAGCCACGTCATCTCGATCGCGTTGAGAAACTGCATGGCGCTGAAGGACTCGAAGAGGAACGGCCTGAAAAGCGCGGTGATCAGCGCCAACGGCATGATGGCGATTTGGGAAAGGAGACCTTCCTTCGGCGCCTCTTGGGCCGGGGCCTCCCGCCCTTCGAGGTAGAAGTTGGAACCGCCACGCTCCTGCGCAGACACTCGCCGCTGGTACTGCATCGACTCTGCGACCTTGTCTGGCGAGAGCGAAGGAAAGAAGTTCGAGACAACCGTGAACCCGAGCAGGACGACGGTCGCGGCGACGATGAAGTAAGCGGGCTTCACCACGATGTTCCCGCCAGAGCGAAGAGTTCGGGCCCAAAAAATCCACACGCCTCCCGCGAGGGCAAGCGCGATCAATACGTATGGTTTGATCAGCAGAATGCCCGCGCTACCGATCGTCAGAAGGACCACGCCACCGATGATTCGCCGACCGTCGAGGAGCCATTTGAGTCCCAGAAACGCTGGCCCAAAGAACACCATCAAGACGGGTTCCTTGAGGATTGCGCACGTCCAAACGATGCCTGTGGGGGAGAGTGCCGATGCGAACAGGACCTTCTCATGCGCTGCGTCGGCGAACTCTGAGCGCAGCGCCCGGTAGATCAGTACCTTGGCAATGTAGGAACAGACACTGATGACGAGAGCCGCTGCGTAGATGGAGTTGCCAAGAAAGTAGAAGAGGCCGACGGCAACGGCCTGCATCGTTCCAGTCGAGCCGAGCCCCACTGGCTCGATGGGCAGCAGATACTCGCCGTGAAGGAACAATGACCACACCTCCGGGAAGACCTCACCGAAGTCGTAGCGGAGCGCCTCGGTGATCGGCACCCCGTAACGGTGGTAGTTCATCATGTCGCCAGCGCCGTCGTAATAGAATGTGTAGACGAGCAGCAGGCCCACTCCCGCGGTCATGTGTGCCAGAAAACTTCGGTTCAGGAGCCGCTGCTCGAACTCTCGAGGGTGCTGTCGCAGTACCACTTGGTGAATCCCAAAGCCGATGATGAGCACCAGCGGTGCGAAGATCAGGTCTTCCATGGCAAGGCGGCGGTGAGTCTCCTCTGATGCGACCCCTATTCGAAATCCTTGGTCGCTGGCCAGCTTGGGAGCAGGCCGCCTTGCGTCATGGCCTGGCCGCCTGGGTGGCCGACGAGCTGTCCGTGGCGGGCAAACCGGTCCCCGCGGCCATCACGAGCGCCGCCCGTGCACAGGTCGCCAATGGGGTGAAGCTGAAGCGACTGACGCTGGCTGTGACCGATGGCCTCGCTGCAGAGGGGGTCATTCCCGTCCTCCTCAAGGGGTACGGGCTTGCCACTCGGCTCTTCCCGGGCCAGCCCTTCGCCCGGCCCGCCTCGGACGTCGACGTGCTGGTCCTCCCCGAGGAGGTCCCTCCAGCGGAGGCTGCTCTTTCGAAGCTCGGCCTCCGCTTGAGCTCGGTCCCCGGGGTCGAAGACATCTTCGAAGAGCACCACCACCGCCCGTGGAGCGGGCCGCCGGGGCTCGTGGAACTCCACTTCCGCCTCTTCTCGGGCTTCGGGGGGGCCGTCTTCGACGACCGACAGATTCGCGCTCGCACCACGCTGGGGATGCTGGACGGCCGCCAGGTCCGTTGGCTCGCGCCAGAAGATGAGTTCCTCTATCTCGCGACGCACGTCGCCAACCACGCCTTCCTTCGGATCTCGTGGCTGGTGGACCTCGCGCGATACCTCGACTTCGCCCCGCGGCTCGATTGGGCGCTCATGGCTGAGCGCGCCTTCACCTCCGGTTTCGCCGTGCCGGTGACGGCAGCGCTCGACTCGCTGGAACGACTCCTCGAGGTCTCCATCCCTCGGGCCGCGCGGGCGGCGTTTCCCACGTCGCGGCTTCGCCGCCGCGTTGACGCACGACTCTTCTCGGGCGAGCGGATCGTGGACGCGCGCTGGTCCAACGCCCCGCTCAGCTCGTTCCTCCTGAGGCTGTACCTCGTCGACTCTCCGGGGCAAGGTGCGCGCTATCTGCTCGATGGCGCGAAGCGGTATCTGCGCCAGCGGCGAGGAGGCTGATGCCGAAGTCGGATCAGAGCCGGTGGTGGCTTGCGGCTGAGGCAGCCCTCGGCCTCGCGCTGATCGCCGCCCCGTGGTCGTTCGGTGGAGCGCCCAGCTGGACGCTCTGGCTGGTGGTCGGGCTCGGCAGCGCGGCGCTGCTGTTGTGGACCGTCGGAGCGGCGCGCAACCACCGGCGCTGGAGCTTACACCCGGTCCTCATCTTCCCCTTTGGCGCAGCGCTCATCAGCGCTGTCCAGCTGGTTCCCCTGCCTCCTTCGCTATTGGGCGTGTTGTCCGTGCCGGCCTTCGAGCTGCGCGACTTCGCCCTGGTGCCGCTCGGCCTCGAGGGTTGGCGGCCCATTTCGCTCGACCCGCCCTCGACCGCACGAGCGCTGGCGCGGCTCGTCGGTCTGGGCGCGATGCTCTTCGTCGCGCTCGAGCTCGGCCGCCTCGAGGCCCCTCGGCAGCGGCTGCTCGGTCTTCAGGCGCTCGTGGGTCTGAGCATCGCGCTCACCGGCCTCGGTCATCTCCTCGCCAGCGCCGAGTCCCTCTTCGGTGTGCATCACTTCACCGCGACGCTGAGCCTGCTCACCCCCTTCGGAAACACGAACCACCTCGCCGCCTACCTCGCCCTGAGCGCCACCGTTGCGCTCGGCCTCGCGCTGGGCACGAAGTCGCGTGACTCCGCCATCGGGTGGGGCGCGGTCGCGTTCATCTGCGGCGTGGCCGTGTTCCTCACGTTCTCACGCGGCGGCATCGTCACCTTCGTCGCGACGTGGGCGTTGGTCGGGGCTGCAGTCCTGGCCCAGCGAGGCGGGGGCATTCGCTCGGTCATCCCATGGGTCTTGATCGGCGCCACCGTGGTGTTCGCCGCGTTGTTGGCGTTCGAGCAACTGGTGGCGAGGGCCGAGACGGTGAGCACCGTCGAGAAGCTGCGCTCCACCAAGATCGAGCTCTGGCCGATGCTGTGGCAGGGGGAAGCGCACACCTGGCCGCTGGGAATGGGCTCGGGAGCCTTCGAGCTGGGCTTCACCCGCTGGCAGACCGAGCAGCTCGACGTCACCTTCACCCACCCCGAGAACGTCGCGTTTCAGTCGCTGTCCGACTGGGGGCTGCCGCTGACGATCGCGCTGCTGCTCTTCGCGCTCGTCGTGGTGCGTCGCGCCTGGGTGCGCGTCTACACGTTGCCACTCGAGCGGACAGTGCTCCTCGGGTTGGTGGGCGTCTTGCTACACGATGTCTTCGACTTCGCTCTCGAGCTGCAGGCGGTGGCCATCTCGGCCTCGGTGTTGATGGGCCTCGTCGTCGGCGCCGGCTCGTCTGGGGAGCAGCGCAGCAACGTCGGCTGGCACGGGCCCATTCGTGTGGCGGCGGTCCTGGCGCCCGCCGTGCTGGCCCTGTGGTTCGGGCTCCCGACGCACTCCAACGCAGAGGAGTTGCTCGGCAGGGCCATTCGCGAGCGGAGGCCCGTCGACGAGGTGCGGAAGCTGGCGGTCTCGCTCATCAGCCGGCACCCGTCCGACTGGGTGCTCTATGCGAGCGTCGCGTCGGACTTCGCGCAGCGCGCAGATCCACGAGAGACGCTGGCCTGGGTGAACCGGCTCCTCTTCCTCCGCCCCAATGATGCCCACGCGCACGTCGCCGCGGGCAACGCGTTGCTTCGGCTTGGGCAGCCCCTGCAGGCCCTCGGCGAGTTCAAGGCGGCGTGGGGTCTGGGTGATGCGTCCTCCATCGACCTCGCGCTCGCGGTCGCGGTGAAACACCAGGCGCTCGACCGGGTGTTGCTCGATCGAAAGGGCCACCTCACCGACCTCTGGCAACGACTTCAGCGCAGGGGGCAGACCGCGGAGGCGATCGCGCTTCTGGACGCGGTTGAGGTGAGCGCGGTCGGCGACGAGGTCCGGACCGAGGCGGCGGTGTTGCGGGTGCGCCAGCAGTCCGAGAGCGGCGATCCTCGAGCGGCGCTGAAGTCGTGGGAGACCCTGCCCGAGGCTGAGCGGCAGAGCGTCACCCAGCAGCTCGTTCGGGTCGCCCTGCTCGAGAAGCTGGGGCGGGCTGATGAGGCGCTCGCCGCGATCGAGAAGCTGGTGGCGCGCTCGCCGGAACAACTCGAGGTGACCTTGCGCCTGGTGGACATGCTGGCGAACCGGGGCCGGCCGACCGCGGCCAGGGCCGTGCTCGAGCGCGCACGCCCCTTCACCACGGGCCCACAGCAGCGCTCGATGCTCTTCCAGCGGGAGGCGACCCTGTTGATGCAGGAGGGGCGGTGGGGCAGAGCCCTGGAGGCGCTGGAGACGGCCTCGCGGATCGAGTCGACGCGGGCCGACCTCCACTACCGGATGGCCGAAGTGTACGAGCGCATGGGGAGCCTCCATTCGGCGCTCGACTCCATTCGGAAGGGGCGCATCCTCGACAGCCCGGCGGGGGCGAAGGCTCAGGACGTCAACGTCGCCCGGCTGGAGGCCGCGATGGCGGGGGCGGGCCAGTAATCTTTCCGGGGATTTGAACTGCGCCCTCAGGCAGTGGTACTGAGCGGGAGTGTCCTCTGACGCCGGGATGATCAGCAATGTCGGGAGCGACCCCCGGTACTACCTCCGCGTCATCATGCGGCGGAAGTGGCTGATTCTGCTGATCTTCGCGGTCTGCACGGGCGTGGCCACCCTCTATGCCACCCGTCAGCCCAAGGTCTTCGCCTCGCAGATCAGCCTGATCATCGACCCGAAGGAACCCCGCTTCCTCGACGCCCAGATCCAGGACGTCAACACCGAGGCGGGCAGCTTCTACTGGGCGAACAAGGAGTACCTGGAGACGCAGTACAAGATCATCCAGAGCCGGGCGGTCTCGCAGCGCGTCGTGGAAAAGCTCGGGCTGGCCACGGACGTGAACTTCCTGGGCCTCACCAAGGTAACCGACGAGAAGCGCCGGCAGGAGATCATGGCGAAGATCGACGTCGTCGCGATCATCCAGGCGAAGATCCGCGTCGAGCCGGTGAAGGAGAGCCGGGTCTCGCTCATCAAGATCGAGGACAGTGATCCCACCCGCGCGGCGTTGCTCGCGAACGAGGTGGCGCAGGCCTACATCGACGAGGTCCTCTCGCAGAAGCTGAAGCTGACCGAGAACGCGTCGAAGTGGCTCGACGAGCGGCGGGACAGCCTTTCCGACTCAGCGCGTGCAAGCGAACTGGCCCTCTACAACTACCGCAAGGGCGCCGACATGCTGTCGGCGTCGATCGACGATCGCGCGAGCATGGTCTCGCAGAAGCTCCAGGCGACGAGCACTGCGCTCACCGAAGTGCAGCTGAAGATCGCGGGCTACAAGGCGCGGGTGACGGCTATCCGCGGCGTGCAGGCAACGCAGGGCGCGGAGGATCGATTGTGGGCCGAGGCCCTGCCCGCTGCGCGTGAGAACCTGCTCCTGGCGAAGTACAAGGATCGCGTCATCACCCTCCGCGTCGAGTGCACCGACCTTGGAACTCGCTACCTGGACGGTCACCCGAAGCTCCTCGAGTGCCGTGAGAAGCTCGTCTCCGCTGAGAAGGAGTTCGCAAGAGAACTCTCCAACCTCGTGCTCTCGACCGAGGCCGAACTCAAGGAATCGCAGGAGAAGGAGAAGAACCTGAAGACCCTGTTCGACCAGGCGCGGGTCGAGGCCTTCGAGGTTGAGAAGAAGAAGCTGGAGCTCGATCAGCTCAAGAGCGAGGCCGATAGCAACAAGCGGCAGTACGACGTGGTCTTCAAGCGGCTCAAGGACATCGAGCTGTCCGGCATGCTGCGGACCTCGAACGTCCGGGTGCTCGACGCGGCGCGGCCGGCGATGGCGCCGATTCGCCCCAACGTCCCGCAGGGCGTGCTGATGGGCGTGATCGCCGGTCTGGTGCTGGGCCTTGGCCTCGCGCTCCTTCTCGAGCTGCTCGACTCATCGGTAACGTCGCAGGCAGACGTCGAGGAGCGCCTGGGCCTCACGTTTCTCGGCTTCCTGCCCTCGATACCCGAGACGGAGACGGGTTCTCGCGATCTCCACATTCATCGCGAACCCAAGTCGCTGATCGCGGAGTGCACGCGGGCCATCCGCACGAACCTGCTCTTCATGTCGCCTGACCGGCCCTTCAAACGGCTACTGGTGACCTCGAGCGGTCCGCAAGAAGGCAAGTCGACGACCGCCATCAACCTCGGCATCGCGATGGCTCAATCGGGCAACCGGGTTCTGCTCGTCGACACCGACATGCGGCGCCCTCGGCTGCATAAGGCCTTTGGCGTTTCGAACGAGAAGGGTGTCTCTTCGGTCGTGGTCGGCGAGGGGAAGCTCGAGGACGCGATCAAGTCGACGGACATCCCCGGCCTGTACGTCATGCCATGCGGGCCGGTGCCCCCGAACCCGGCAGAGTTGCTCCACACCAAGGCCTTCGGAGATATCCTCGCCAAGCTGGGCGAGCGCTTCGATCGGGTGATTCTCGACACGCCGCCGGTCGGCGCCGTGGCGGACGCCGTCGTGCTTTCCACTCAGGTCGACGGCGTCGTGCTGGTGCTCAAGGCCGGCAAGACCAACCGCGATCTCGCGAAGCGTACGGTGCGAGCGCTGAGCGACGTCAAAGCGAATATCTACGGCGCCGTGCTCAACGACGTGAACCTCGAGAGCAGCAAGTACGGGGATTACTACTACGGCTACGCGTACCGCTATTACGGCGAGAGCGAGAAAAAGGCCTAATTCGTGACAGCCCTTACACCTCGGTGGGCGCCGTGGGGCGTCGTCGCTGTCGTCATGGTCGCGTTGGTCCTCCGGCTTTCCGCTGCTGCCTCACTGCCTCTTCCGCTGGCTGGTGATGCGAGTGGCTACGATGGATTTGGGGCTCTGTTTGCCGAGCACGGTCGGTTGCTCGACGTTGATGGGAGCCCACTGACCTATCGTCCGCCCGGCTACCCCTTCTTCGTCGGGGTGGTCTACTCGGTGTTCGGCCACAAGCCTCATTTGGTGGTCGTGCTCCAGGCACTTCTCGACACCGCCCTGGTTGCCTTCATCTACTTCTTTCTTCAGTCGAGATACTCCAGTCGCGTCGCGCTGCTGGCAGCCGCCGCTTATGCCGTCTCTCCGGCAGCGATCTTTTCGGCCGGCTCACTGCTCAGCGAGAGTGTTGGGACCTTCATGCTTCTCTTGTGCGCTGCTCTGACGCTGCGAGCAGGGGAGAGCGACAGGGCGGGAAGCGCGGCTTTCGCTGGGTTGCTGGCGGCAGCCCTCACTCTCACTCGCTCCGTGATGCTGTTCTTCCCTGGAGTCCTGGTCGCGTCGATTCTGGCTGTAACAGCCCTTTCTCCCGGGCGGCGAATGCGGTTAGTGGGTGTGCTGTGCTTGAGTTATGTCGCAGGGCTTACGCCATGGCTGTTCCGGAACGCCGCTGTGCTTGGCAAGCCAATGCTGTCAACGAACGCAGGTGACACCCTCTACTCGAGTTGGGTCCATCCCCCGGGGCATCTGTGGGGCAACAACACGCGCGACGAGGTCACAGCCCAGGCACAACATATGGGCGCGGTGGAGTCTGATTCGTTCCTCTTCAAGAAGGCCCTCGAACATCTTCGGCGCTCGCCCGGCGTTGCGGTCGGCCTCATGCCTGAAAAGTTTGCCCTCCTGGTCGCCCCGTTCGACTGGGAGATCGTGGGTCGCGGCCGCCAGCGGTCATGGAATCTGCATTGGCCGCTCATGGCGCTGCTCGCAGCGTGGGCCTTGCGCGACCGTCGACTTCGGATGTCCCCTGCCGGCGTGCTCGTATGGGTGGGTTTTGGGAGCCTTCTTCTGACCTCGACCATGTTCTATGGAAGCCCTCGTTTCCGAGTGCCATTCGAAGCCCTCCTGGTTCTTCCGGCTGCCGTCGCGCTTGATGGCCTCTGGTCTCGACGTGCTTCACGAGTCGCTATGGAGTCCCGTTCATGAACGCAAGCCAACCGTCTGCTCGGCCGCTGACCTCCAAAGAACTCACGGATATTCCAGTCGGTCACTACCACCGAGTCATGGAATCGGGCCACCCGGTCCGTCGAGCGTGGCATCTCCTGAAGTTCACTCGGGTGCTCGACCTGTGCATGGAGGCTCCCGGTGCCATCCTGGACATAGGTTGTTTTGCAGGGAGCCTTCTCTCCCGAGCCTCCGAGGCGCAGTACCCTCGACAGCTCGGTGTCGATATTCTGCCCGAGCAGCTCGCCTTCGCGAACGAGTCCTTCGGGACTCCGTTTCGGCGATTCGAGCACATCGACGGCCTTCGCTCGCTGCGGAGACTTGAGCCAGGCTTCGACTACGCAACCTGCGTGGAGGTCATCGAGCACCTCGCCCCGGCCGAGATCCGCACGCTTTTTGTCGAGGTCGCGCGACTGCTCACCCCCGGGCGAGGGCGCTTCGTATTGTCCACGCCCAACTACTCCAGCACATGGCCTCTGCTCGAGTTGCTGCTCAATCGCGTCTCGGACGTCGACTACAGCGAACAGCACATCACGCGCTTCACTTACTTCGGACTGGAGCGGAAGTTGCGTGAGATTGTCCCCGAAATTGACAAGTACTTCCGCTTCGAGGTGAAGACCACCACCCACTTCGTCAGCCCGTTCTTGGCTGTGCTGGGAGTCGATGTTGCGACCAAGGTCGGATCATGGGTGCCCCATTCGCGCTGGGGCAGTCCGCTGGGGAACCTCGTTCTGGTTCGTCTTGCTCGGAACGACAGGCCCTTCGACGAGGCTTGAGGCTAGGTACGCTCGAATCTCGTCTTGAGCATCATCGCGCGCTTCTCCAGGGTCAGGCGACTCACCCAGGCGACTGCGAAGGTCAGGGGGATCGCCAGTGCAGTACGCGCGGGTGCGGCGATGCCGATGTCGTCAGTGATCCGTGCCATGACGAACCATGCAATGGCAACGCAGTAGATGTGAAACACGTACCCTGCATAGGTGAGCTGCCCCAGGAAACGAGCGGTCGGTCTGGCCAGGAGCCTGCTCAGCCAGCTGGTGTTCGTGGCGGCTACCGCGACCAGCAGGGCACAGAGCGCGGCGGATACGAGGTAGTCGATGAAGAGCAGGCCGCCAAACAAGGGCGCTCTTGACTCTACGATCGCGAGCAGAACGATCAACGCGAGCGCCACGGCATCAACCGACATCCGTCCAAGCCGCCGCAGGATTCGGTTGAGAGTTTCAGGCCAAGTTTGCGTCAAGGTTGCTGCGAGTGCGCCCAGGAGCAGGTGGTCGCCGTGCGCCAGGGTGTTGCGGTACACGGCAGCGGGGTCCATGACCACGAGCCAACCCCGGGTTATCCAGCAGCACGCCAAGCCCGCAGCGATTGCTCCCATTGCGCCGCGGTTCGTTCGACTGAGCAGGATCGCCGCGGGGAAGACCAGGTAGAACTGCTCCTCGATCGAGACGCTCCACAGCACGTCCAGTGTAGTTGGCAGTTTCACGCTCACCCAGTTCGCCAGGAACGTGAGGTGGCTCGCTGCGACAAGCGGCAGATCGAGTTCCGCTCTGGTCATGCCGAAGGGCCGCAAGTACCGGTCGCCTCCCAGGACGATGCCCAGCAGGGCCGCGGCCACCGCTACGTAATAGACGGGGAAGATCCTCAGGATTCGGCGGACGTAGAAACTCCTCAGTGAGATGGAGCCACGGCGGCTGCGCTCACGAAGAAGCAGTGTCGTGATGAGGAACCCGCTCAATGCGAAGAAGACGTTGACGCCCATTGGCCCGAGTTGGCCGAACGCAGGGGCCAAGGGATGTCCCACCATTCCGTGCCCAGCGATGACGAAGACGCAGCAAACGAGCCGAAGGCCGTCGAGGGCTGGGAAATAGTCCGGGGTGGCGCTGGGGCTGGACATCCGAGGGGTCGTAGGCGAGGACGGCGCGTCTGTAACCCTTCGATTCACGACGCTTGATCTTGAACCCTCAGCATCAGGACCGTACAAGCGCATGAACGGCAAGCCCTCTCGGGGAGACTGACGGACCTGGCACGTACGACATGAGCAAGAACTTCGCAGTCATCGGAGTGGGCGGATACATCGCACCACGACACCTGAAGGCCATCCGCGACACCGGAAACCGCGTGGTCGCTGCCGCCGACCCCAAGGACTCGGTGGGCGTGCTCGATCAGTTCTCATTCGACACCCGCTTCTTCACTGAGATCGAGCGCCTTGACCGGCACCTCGAGAAGCTCCGACGCGGCGCCGAGGAGCAGCGCGTGCATTACCTGACCGTCTGCTCGCCGAACTATCTTCACGACGCGCACTGTCGGCTCGGTCTTCGGGTCGGCGCCGACGTGCTCTGCGAGAAGCCGCTGGTGATCAATCCCTGGAATCTGGACTCGCTTGAGGCGCTGGAGCAGGAGACGGGTCGCCGGGTCTTCACCGTCCTCCAACTCAGGGTGCATCCGAAGTTGGTGGAACTCCGAGAGCAGCTCAGCGCAAAGCAGGGGCCTGAGCACCAGGTCGAACTCACGTACGTCACTTCACGCGGCAACTGGTACGACGTTTCGTGGAAGGGCGTTGCCGAGAAATCCGGGGGGATTCCGACCAACATCGGGATCCACTTCTTCGACCTTCTCGTTTGGCTCTTCGGGCCGGTGAAGGGCGTGGAGGTGCACCTCTTCGAGCCCCGTCGCTGCAGCGGCCTGCTCCGGCTCGAGAGAGCCCAGGTGCGCTGGTTTCTGAGCATCGACAACGCTGACCTCCCTTTCACGGCGGAGCCGGGGAAGAAGACCACGCACCGGTCCATCACGGTCGACGGTCGTGAGGTGGAATTCTCCGAGGGGTTCACCGACCTTCACACTCGCGTGTATGAAGAAATGCTGGCGGGGCGCGGTTTCGGAATCAGCGATGCGCGTGGCTCGATCGAACTGGTTCACCGCATTCGCACTGCGGCGGTCACCCACTCCGTGGACGCTCACCCGCTGGCGCGAAAGGCGAAGTCATGAGCGAGCGGGCCTGGAGCGCACACCCCACGGCGATCGTCGACGAGCCCGTGACCATCGGGGCCGGCACGCGGATTTGGCACTTCTGCCACGTGATGCCCAGGGTGGAGATCGGCGAGCGATGCAATTTCGGTCAGAACGTCTTCATCGGGGGAGGGGTGAAGATCGGGAACAACGTGAAGGTGCAGAACAACGTCTCGCTCTACGAGGGCGTTGAGCTCGAAGACGACGTCTTCTGCGGGCCTTCCTGTGTCTTCACCAACGTCACCAACCCGCGCTCCGAGATCGTCCGCAAGGGCGCGGCCTTCTACCAACGCACGCTGGTGAAGCGCGGCGCCTCGATCGGTGCGAACGCCACCATCGTCTGCGGGTCGACCATTGGGCGCTACGCGCTCATCGGCGCTGGGGCGGTCGTGACGAAGGGTGAGGTGCCCGACTACGCGCTGATGCTCGGCGTCCCCGCAAACCGCAAGGGCTGGGTGAGCCGCCACGGTCACGTACTGGGCCCGTTCGATGCGCAGGGGATCGCGAAGTGTCCCGAGACGGGGTGGTCCTACCGCGAGGTTTCGTCGGGCGTGCTCCGCTGCCTCGATTGGCCCGAGGACAAGCCGCTGGATCGCAAGTCATGACCGTCCCACTGCTCGACCTGAAGGCTCAGCACGATGGACTTCGCGCAGAGCTCGATGTGGCCATTCGAAGGGTCGTGGACTCTGCCCATTTCATCCTCGGCCCCGAGGTGGACGCCTTCGAGAGAGAGCTGGCGAGCTACTCGGGCTGCACGCACGCACTCGGGCTGTCCTCTGGCACCGACGCCATTCTGGTCGCGCTCATGGCGCTAGGCGTGGGCCCTGGCGATGAGGTGATTACCAGCCCCAATACCTTCATCGCCACCGCGAGCTGCGTGGCGCGGCTCGGCGCGAGGTGCGTGTTCGTCGATATCGATCCTTCCACTTGTAACCTCGATCCCTCGCTGCTGGAGCGTGCCATCACCTCGAAGACGCGCGTCGTGATGCCGGTGCACTTGTTCGGGCAGGTCGCCGACATGGACGGGGTCATGGCCGTCGCGCGGAAGCATGGTCTGCCCGTGGTCGAAGATGCGGCCCAGGCAATCGGGGCTGAGCGCAACGGGGCGCGCGCGGGCTCCATGGGCACCGTGGGTTGCTTGAGCTTCTTCCCGTCGAAGAATCTCGGGGCCTTTGGTGATGCTGGCGCTGTCGTGACCCGGGACCCCGCGCTGTGGGCGAAGATGAAGTCGCTCCGTGTTCAAGGTCAGGAGCCGAAGTACTTCAGCAAGATCGTCGGCGGGAACTTCAGGCTCGACGCGCTTCAGGCCGCGGTCCTTCGGGTGAAATTGCCGCACCTCGACGCGTGGACGGCCGCCCGGCAGCGGAATGCGGCCCGCTATCGGCAGCTGTTTGCGGCGCGGGGCATCGACCCCCACCTCGTGCGCCCGACTGCGTTGCAGCCCATCACCCTCCCGCAGGAAGTTCCGGGAGGGCGCCATATCTACAACCAGTTCAGCGTCCGCTCGTCGAATCGCGATGCCCTCAAGAAGGCGCTCTCTGCTCAGGGCATCGGCAACGAGGTCTATTACCCTCTGCCCATGCACCTTCAGGAGTGCTTCGCAGGGTGGGGCGGGCGCGTCGGTGATTTCCCTGAGGCAGAAGCCGCGGCGAACGAGTCGCTGGCGATCCCCATCTATCCCGAACTGAGTGAGTCGATGCAGCGCGAAGTGGTCGACGCGGTCATGGAGTTCCACCGGAAGTGAGCGGGTCGATCGCCATCGTCGACTACGGGCTGGGAAATCTCGGCTCGGTCAAGAACATGCTCCGCAAGCTCGGCGCCTCGAGCGTGATCACAGCGCAGCCCGAGGAACTCGTCCAAGCCACCGCCCTCATCCTCCCGGGCGTTGGTCACTTCGACACCGGGATGAAGAACCTCCGCTCACGCGGGTTGGAGGCCGTGCTCTCGACCCAGGTGTTGGAGAAGAAGGTACCCATCCTGGGCATCTGCCTCGGCGTTCAACTCTTCGCCCGAAGGAGCGAAGAGGGGGCGGAGCCCGGTCTCGGGTGGATCGCGGCTGACGTGAAGCGCTTCACCTTTCCCGGGGGCCCTCAGCTCCCCGTGCCGCACATGGGGTGGAACGAGGTCGAGTGGACTGACTCGAAGTTGCTCGAGGGGGCGACGAGGGGGGAGACGCGCTTCTACTTCGTGCACTCGTACCACGTCGTGCCCGATGACCCGGAAGATGTCGCCGCAACGGCGACCTACGGGCGCCGCTTCGTCGCGGCGGTGACGCGCGGGAACATCATGGGGGCACAGTTCCACCCCGAGAAGAGTCACCGCTTCGGCATGGCGCTTCTCCGCAATTGGCTCAAATTGGCCGGTCATGCTCCGTAGGCGTGTCATCCCATCGTTGTTGCTGCGCAACGGCGGCTTGGTGAAGACGACCCGGTTCAGCGATCCGAAGTACGTCGGCGATCCGATCAATGCGGTGAAGATCTTCAACGAGAAGGAAGTCGACGAACTCTTCCTCTTCGACATCACGGCGAGCCGCGAGCGCCGCCGGCCCAACTTCAAGCTGATTGAGGAGATCGTCTCGGAGGCCTTCATGCCGGTGGCCTACGGCGGTGGCGTACGCACCTTCGAGGACGCGCGCACTCTCCTTTCATTGGGGGTCGAGAAGATCGCACTCAACACCGCTGCGCTTGAGGGGCTGAGCCTGGTGACGGAACTCAAGAACCACTTCGGCGCGCAATGCGTGGTGGGCGTCGTCGACGTGAAGAAGCGTCTCTTCGGCGGCCTCGCCGTGCATGCACACGCAGGCGTCAAGACGCCTGCTGCCGACCCAGTCGAGTGGGCACAGAGGCTGGTGGGGGCTGGCGTTGGCGAGATCCTCCTGCAGTCGGTAGATCGCGACGGGACGATGAGCGGCTTCGACCTCGAGTTGATCCGCTCGTTCGACGGGGCGCTGCAGGTTCCCCTCGTCGCCGCTGGGGGGGCGGGCAGCCTCGAGCACATGAAGGCGGCGCTCGGCGCGTGCCGCCTTTCGGGGCTCGCTGTCGGTGCGCGCTTCGTCTACCAGGGGCCGTCGCGCGGCGTGTTGATCAACTATTTGAACCCGCGCGAGCTCGCCGAACTCCAGATGGTGCCGGCGGGCTGACTCAAAGAGAGCGCAGGGTCTCGAGCCAGCCCCGATAGTTGGAGGCGGCGTCGTATTTCTCGCGCCAGATGGCGAGGCTGCCTTCGCGCCAGCCCGTCGAAGCCCCCGGGGCGAAGCGAAGCAGCGCTGCTCCGACCTCTTCGGCGGTTGGGTTCTCGCCCACAAGAAGCCCGTTGCGGGCGGTGCAGATCTCGGGATTACCGCCCACTGCAGTGGCGAGCACCGGAATGCCACAGGCGATCGCCTCCATGATCGAGACCGGAGTCCCCTCGGACTGGCTCACGTTGACGAACACGTCGGCGGGGTGGGTGCGGTACCACTCGAAGAGTTCCTTCTGGGTCGAATACCCGGCGAAGGTGACTCTCACGTTGGAAGGGAAGAGGCGTCTGGCCCGGGCTTCCAGGGACGACTGGAGGGGGCCAGTTCCATGGTGTGTCCACTCGATGCGCGCGCCGCTTCCACCCGCATGTGCGACGGCATCCACGAGCAACTCGAGCCGTTTCACGGGCACCTGAAGCGAGCAGGTAACGACGCGGAGGGTGCCGTCAGCCGAGGGCCGGTTTTGTACACCGGGGTTGGCGACGCCCAGGCGAGCCGTCTCGACACGTGGAAGCTTCGTGTACGTGCGTTTGAGCCAGCGGGTGCCCGTCTCTGAGTCTGGGAAGAGGCCGTGGAGAACGGCCAGCGCTCGGTGGCGGCAGGGGAGGTATGCGGGCTCGGACCGGTCCTCGTAGAGATCGAAGCCGTGAGCCCGAGAGGCGACGCGCAGCTCGGGCAACGTCGCGGCCGCCAGTCCGACGCCGGTCGTCACCGGTCCCCACCAGTAACTCGCGAAGATCACCCGACTGCCCTCGAGCCTGCGCGCTCGAACGAAGCGACGGGCCCAATCGGCGGCGTGCTGCGCACGGCCGGCATAGTCAACCAGCCGCTTGAGCGCGCGGAGGCTGCTCAGGGCCCTTCCCCGGCGAACAAACTCCTCGGCCACCAGGCTGGTGCGCGCCGCCCGAATGACGAGCTCCGCACGGCGCAATCCGGCCACTTCGCGCGCGAGGCTCTCGTCGACCTCAACCCCGGTGGGGACTGCAAGGCGCTGTCCGCCGATCCTCTGGGGCGCCATCACCAGCGAAATGGGCTCCTTCGAGAGCACCTCGATTTCAGGGGCGAGGAAGGTCTGTTCCTTGGCCAGGTCCCACGGGTAAGACTCGGGCGAGATGACGAGCGTGATGCTCATGACGCCGGGAGGAACTCCGAGCGGTGAGCCTCGAATTCGCGCACCGCCTCCTGGTAGTCATCGTGGCGACCGATGTCGAGCCAGTAGCCAGCGTGGCGGTAGGCGAGCACCTTTTCCTTCGCGGCCATGAGGCGCTTCACCAGGTCGGGAAGATCGAGACGCACGCCCTTCTCGATGTAAGAGAGCACGCGTGGTTCGAACAGGTAGATGCCCATGCTGACCGCGTACTTCATGGTCGGCTTCTCGATGTAGTCAGTGATCTCGTTGGCCGCCGAAAGTTCCAGCACCCCGAGATCGATTTTCACGGTCTTCTCGTAGCTCGCGACGGTGACCAGCGCACCCGCTTCGCGGTGAGCCGTGAGCATCTTCGAGTAGTCGATGGTGGTGAGCAGGTCTCCGTTCATCACCATGAACGTTTCCTTCAGGTCGCTCACCAGCGCGATGGGGCCGGCAGTGCCGAGCGGGGCCGCCTCGCGCGAGTAGTCGAGCCTGACGCCGAACTTCGAGCCGTCCCCGCAGTAGGCCATCAACAGCTCGGCGAGGTAACCAACCGCGAGGGAAACGTCGGTGAAGCGGTGGTGTGCAAGCTGTCGCAGCACCACCTCGAGGATCGGTACGTCGCCGATCGGCATCAGCGGCTTGGGCAGGACCGTGGTGTAGGGCGCCAGCCGAGTGCCTTTGCCTCCTGCGAGAACGATCGCGCGCATGCCTAGACCGTGTACTCGTCCGGGCGGAAGATCTGAAGGTTGGCCTTCACCCAGTCGGCGGTTGTCTTGAGCCCCTCATCCAGCGTGACGCGCGGACTCCAGCCCAGCAGCTCCTTCGCCTTCCCGTTCGCTGCGAGCAAGCGCATCACCTCGCTCTTCTCCGGGCGGACGCGCTGGGCGTCAGTGACGATGCGTGGGCTCTTGCCGACGATGGCGAAGATGCGCTGCGCCAACTCCCCGATGGTGACTCCGACCCCGGTGCCGAGGTTCACCTCGTGCCCGAGCGCCGCGTCGGTCGACGCTGCCTTGACGAAGCCATCGACAGTGTCCGTGACGAAGAGCAAATCGCGTGAAGGGTCAAGGCTGCCAAGCTTCACTTCGTCGCGCGTGAGGGCCTGCGAGATGATGGTGGGGATGATGGCGCGCGCTGACTGCCGCGGGCCGAAGGTGTTGAACGGTCGTACCGTGACGACCGGGGTCGTGAACGAGCGGAAGAAGCTCTCAGCCAACTTGTCCGCACCGATCTTGCTGGCCGAGTAGGGCGACTGACCCTGGAGCGGGTGTGCTTCGTCGATGGGCACGTAGCGGGCGGTGCCGAAGACCTCGCTGGTTGAGGTGTGCACCAGCCGGCGAACGTCCTCGCTGCGCGCTGCCGACAGCACGTTGAAGGTCCCCATCATGTTGACGTCGGCCACCTCGCGCGGGTTGACGTAGGAATAGGGGATGGCGATGAGCGCGCCGAGGTGGAAGATGGTGTCGACCCCTTTGGCTGCCAGGCGCACCGCTTCGGGATCGCGCAGATCGCCGCGGACGATCTCGACCGCACTGACCACTGCCTTCGGGACGTGAGCCAGGTTGCCGTTGTCCGAGCGTGAATTGTAGCGAAGAAACGCCCGCACTCTCGCGCCCTCTGACACCAGTCGCTCGACGAGGTGACTGCCAATGAAGCCGCCCGCGCCGGTGACCAGCACCGGCTTTCCGTTCCAGTTCATGAGGACCCTTCCTGCGAGACCTTCTGTCTCCACCAGTCGAGCAGATCATTCATGGATTGCTCGAAAGTGATGCGCGGCCTCCAACCAGTGTGGGCCGTCAGTTTGCCGCTCGCGCCGATTTGGGCCTGGACGTCCTGCGTGCGGCTGCGGGCGGCCGTCTTGACCACCTCGATCTTCACCCTCGCGCGGGCCAGGAGTGCTTCGACGCACGCGGAGACCGGCCGCGGTTGACCGCTGCAGACGTTGTAGGTCTCCCCCGGACGACCGGCGTCGGCCGCCGCCAGCAGCGCCTCGGCGACGTCGCGCACGTCGACGAAGTCCCTCATGGGGGTGAGGTCGCCTGTCTCCAGGCGCGGCTTGTCTGAGCGCTCCGCTCGAGCCACCTGTTCGGCAAAGGCGCCAGCGGCCAGAGAACCAGGCTGGCCCGGACCGATGACGTTGAAGGCTCGCGTGACGACGATGGGGAGCCCGTGCGCCACCGAAAAGTGGAGGGCGACGGCCTCCTGCGCCAGCTTGCTGGTGGCATAATGGGTCAGTGGAGCAGGCTGTCGGTCTTCGGCGAGGGCGAGCTCCGTCGCCGAGGTCCCGTAGACCGCGCTCGAGCTTGCGACGACGATGCGGGGTCGCAGCTTCGCTGCGACGACGGCCTCCAGCAGGTTGGCGGTGCCGACGACGTTGACTTCATAGAGCGCCTGGTAGGAGGGCGAGCGAAGCAGGCCCCCCAGGTGCAGCACGTGGGTGGGTTGTTGCTTCGCGACGAGCGCTTCCAGCGCGGCGCGGTCGAGCAGGTCGACTGGAAGAGCGCCGACGCGATCGACGCCTACCACCTGGTGGCCGCGGATCGAGGCGAGCGAGGCGAGGTGGGCGCCGACGAAGCCCTCGACGCCGGTAATCAGCACGACTCCCATGCAGGCAGTCGAGTACCACGAAAGCCGGCACTTTCGAACGCCGGCACGTCAGCGAAGCACATAAAGTGCATCGCCTTCATGCCGCCGCCGCTGCGCATCGGATACGTGCCGAATTCCCCCTCGCTCACGCAGCCGGGCGATCGGCGTCGCTTCGTGCACTACGCGAGAGCGCGCGGGCTCCACTTCGAGCTCGCCGTGCCTGAGCGGGAATACGATCTGGTCGTGCTGAGCGAAGCCGCGGACATCACTGCATGGGCGAGAGTGCCGCGAGGGAAGCTGGTGTTCGATCTGATTGACTCGTACCTGTCGATCCCGAAGACGCAGGTGCGGGGGCTGCTGCGTGGCACTGCGAAGTTCGTCAGTCGACAGCACCGGCACCTGCGGGTGAACCATTGGGCCGCGCTGGAGGCGATGTGCCGCCGTTCCGACGCGGTGGTGTGCGCCACCGAGGAGCAGCGCGGCGACATTCGCCCCTTCTGCAAGAACGTCCACATCGTCCTCGATATCCACAGCGCGGCGACGCGGACCACCAAGTCGGCCTACGTCGCTCACCGGCCGTTCAGGCTCGTGTGGGAAGGTCTTCCGTACACGCTCAACTCGCTCTTCACACTCGCGCCGGTGCTCGCTGAGGTGACGCGACGACAGCCGATCGAGCTGCACGTCGTGACGAACCCCAGCGCCCCTCGCTGGTTGGGCCGCTTTGGCGTACGCGACACGACGCGCGTGGTTCGTTCGGTGTTCCCCTCTGCCGTGTTCCACGAGTGGCGCGACATTGACTTCGCCGAGATCGTGACGGCCTGCGACGCCGCCATCATTCCTTTGGATCTTTCGGATCCATTCACGCGTGGAAAGCCTGAGAACAAGCTGCTGCTCTTCTGGCGGGTCGGCATGCCGGTCGTCGCCTCCGCAAGCCCCGCGTACGTTCGAGCGATGGCGGGCGCTGGAGGAAACCTGTGCTGCACGACGGCGGGAGACTGGCTGAGCAAGTTGGGCGCCGTGATTCAGGACGAAGGACTTCGCCGCTCGGCAGCGCAGGGTGGGCGTGCCTTTGCAGAACGCGAGTACTCGGAGTCTCGACTGCTGGCTCGGTGGGACGAGGTCTTTCGCTCGCTGGGATTCTCGTTCGGGCCTCAGGCCACCCGGTAGACGCCGATGAGGTACTGGCTGATCTCGCGAGAGTTCAGCGCGCTCAGCTTGCGCGAACGGGTCGCGCGAATCAGTGCCCTGGCGACGCCGCTCAAAAGGAGGGTCGCCGGGGTGTCTCGCTCGCGCCTCATGAAGAGCGCGGGCTCGAAACCGCCGACGTAGCCGCGAAAGAGCCGGGTCAGCCCGAGCGAGTGCTCGAAGCCGTCCCAGTTCCGATCGTCCATCGTCTCCAGGTTGTGCTCCGTCATCAGGGCGGGCGCGAGCCGGCGAAGAAACCAGCCGTTGACCCCGAGGAAATTGGGGCAACCCACGACCAGAGTCCCGCCGGGCCGCAACAGTCGAACGTGACGAGTCATGACCCCTGGCAGGTCTGCGAAGTGCTCGATGAGGCCCAGCGAAAAGACCACATCGAACTGTCCTACGAACTCGTCCGAAAAGAGATCGGCATGGTGGACCTGCAGGGGGTAGTGAAGCAGTCGAAAGTTCTCGGTGGTCTTCGCGCAGCCCACTTCCGAGTAGTCGAGGACGTGCGCCTCGACGCGATGGTGGCGGTGCAGATACGCGAGGTATTGGCCTGGCGCTCCACCAATCTCTACAACCGACGCCCCGCGAAGCGGAACGAAGCGCTCGATGATGTCGAGGATGGCGTCATCAGCCCGATTCTTCCCACGCTCGATCTGCATCGGAAGCGCCACGCCTGACCAGTACGTGTCCCAGCTTTCGCGAGTAGTGAGGCGATCGCTCATGGTTGCAGCCCACCTGTGGTGACACGCAGTCCCGCGGCCAGAGAACGCAGGCTCTGGCCAGAGCGGGCTACGAACGCGATCAGCAGGATCGCGGTGAAGACGCTGTAGGCGACCACGGTGCAGACGGCTGCCGCCGTCGCTCCGAACCTGGGGATGGTCAAGAGATCGCCTGTCAGGCAGACGACCATTCCCACGATGGCCGCAGCGAGGTTGACCTTCAGTTGGCCGGTTCCGCCGAAGTAGTTGCCGAGGATCTTGGCCAGGCTCATCGGGACGACTCCGATCAGCAGGATGCCGAGCAAGGCCACTGAGGGCCGAAATGCCTCCGTGAACAGACGTGGGACGAGTGGAATCGCCAACGCAAAGCCGACCGCTGCGATGGCCGCGGTCGTGACCAGCGTGAGCGCCCCCACGCGCGTCGTCGTCCTGATGGCCTCACTTCGCGCGAGCGTCGGAACCCGTGGGAACAGCACCGTCGAGAAAGCCCCGGCGGCCAGGAGCGTCAGTTCCGCCAGGCTCACGGCCAGACTGTATTGCCCCAGTTCCGTATCGCCTCGGAACCCCCGGATGATCCACACGTCGGCGCGATAGGTGAGGAACTGAACGATGTCGCACGCGAAGGCGAGTCCCGAGTAGGCGATGAGTGAACGCAGGGGCTCATTGGTCGGTCCGGGTTGAAACCCTCGCTCCGCAACGCGCACTGCAGCGAAGAGCAGCACCAAGCGCGCGACTTCAGCTGACACCAGTGCGAGGAAGACAAACTCGACGGGTGCGTGCGCCGGTCCGCTGGTCATTACGGCCGCGTAGATGCAGATCGGCACCAGTCCCACGGCGAGCGAGACCGAGTTGAGGCTTGCGAACGCACCCCGCGCCGAGAGGGTGGCTGCCAGCCAGCCGTTGACGAGCCCGAGTGAGACCAAGGCGAGGAGGACTGGATACGCACGCGTTGGCTCGAGAGATCCGATGAGAGCGGTCCCGCCGCCGAGGCGGTGCACCAGGGCGATGCCGAGAGCGAGGACCAAGACCACACCCGCGAGGTACTTCGTCAGGACAGTCACCAGCCCGCGCGGGACCACCTTTCCGCTCGCGACGTGGAATGTGATCGACCCAGCCAGTCCGAGGCCCAGGAAGAGAGAAGTGAGGGCGACGGCAGTTACCAGCAGGGATACCTGCCCACGACCGGCCGGGCCTATCAATCGCGCCTGGAGCGCCGCAGCTCCGAGGCTCAGGGGGAGAAGCAGCAACTGCGTTCCGTAGGTGAGGAGCGCACTGCGGAGGAAGCTCGGCTTGGCGACGGACATCAAGCGACCTCGCTCGCGAACTCGAGGAAGGCCTGCATTTTCACCTTCCAGTCCATTCGAGCGCGGGCGAACTCACGCATCGCCTCCGAGAGGCCCGGGTGCGAGCTGGCCTCCATCGCGAAGTCGATCAGACTGTCGACAGTGAACGGAGCATCGGAGTTGCCGACGTTGCGGCAAAATGGGTGCTGACCCGGAAGATCGACGTCGTCGTAGCCGTAGACGAAGGGCACCCCGCGCGCCATGTACTCGCGGGTCTTCAGCACGCAGGCCTCGCGGAGCCCGGTCCGAAACATCGCCAGGCTGCTGAAGGCGAGGGTGGTGTCCCGGAAGACCGCGTCAAGCCGAGCGCCGTGCAGCGTCCCATGGTGTTGAATGGTCAGCGCCCCGTCCTTCTCAGTCGTGCCGGGCGCGGAGCCAGAGGCACCACCCACTAGGTGCAGGAGCAACTTCACCGGTCCCCGGTACGCGCGCAGGCTTGCGAGGAGCCGGTCTGTGCCGTGCCACGGGGCGTGAGAGCTTGCAATGAACAGCAAGCGGAGTTCGGACCCGTCGAAGGGCACGAAGCTCGTGTGCGGCACCCGCTCGACGTCGATGCCGTTGGCCACCGTGCGAGAGGGTTTCGCCACGCCCGCGCGGGCCAGTTCATAGCGGCGAATCTCGTCGGTCACGGCAGCGATTCCGGCGACCCTGCGGAGTACCCGCGCGCCGTTCACTCGCTCTACGCCGGCACGTACCAGCGCCCCCGCGGTACGACCACCGCTCAACAGCTCATCGACCTCTCGCGTATGGTGCACGGTGATGACCTTCGCGCGTGAACTCCGAATCAGCGCGAGCGGGTCGAGGTCGATCGCCAGAGGATAGCGGAGGAGCAGGACGTCATATGACTCAAGGCCGGCCACACGCTGGAGCAGGCGGGCTTTGAAGAGCCTCGTCGCGCGTTCGCCGAGCCGGCTCTGCTCGAATCGCGCGAAGTGGAGGTTGTCCTCCCGGCCTTCCTTCGAGGGGTTCACCACCCAGAAGTCGATCGGCACGCCGGCCTCGCGGCACGCCCGCGCCTGACCGCTGATCGCGCGCGTCACGCCGCTCAGTTCGTCGCTCAGCTGGAGATTGACGAAGGCGACGCGCATCCCCTGCCTCAAAGCACCGCGAGCAGCGTGTCCACGACCTTCGCGGCCGCCGCACCCGTTCCGTATTCTGCGATCTCTCCGGTCGGGGCCGGACCGCGGAGTGCGGCGTTGATGGCGCTCGTGATGGCCTCTGCGTCAGCGGGGTCGGCCAGCCGATTCCATCCTGCGCTGACCGTCTCGACCCACTCCGTCTCAGTGCGAACCGTGACACATGGCGTGCGATGAAAGTACGCCTCTTTCTGAACGCCGCCTGAGTCAGTGACAATCAGGGCTGCGTGGCGTTCGAGCCAGGTCATGTCAACCAGGCCCACTGGCTCCATGAGCTTCACACGCGAGAGCGACAGGCCTCGTTTCTCGATGACCGCGCGCGTTCGCGGGTGCACCGGGAAGACCACCGTCCGCTCTGCGCCGACGGACGAGAGCGCCGCGAAGATCGCTTCGAGCCGCTTCGGATCGTCCGTGTTCTCAGCCCGGTGCACGGTGGCGAGCACGAACTCGCGATCAGGCAGGCCGGAGTTTCGCAGTGGCGAGCTCTCTTCCGCCCGACGGGCGATCTCGAGCGAGACGTCGCACATCACGTCGCCCACGTGGTGCACCCCATGAGTGATGCCTTCGCGGGCCAGGTGCGCGACCGCCAGGTGCGTGGGGCAGTGGAGCAGAGTCGCAAGGTGATCCGTCATCACCCGGTTGAGTTCCTCGGGCATGCGGCGGTTGAACGAGCGCAGCCCCGCCTCGACATGGGCGACCGGAATGTGCAGCTTCGCCGCGGCGAGCGCGCCTGCGAGAGTCGAGTTGGTGTCGCCGTAGACGAGCACCGCGGCCGGCCGTTCAGCGAGAAGCACCTTCTCGATCCCCTCGAGCATGTGCGCGGTCTGCGCTCCGTGACTCCCGCTGCCGACGCCCAGGTGGTGCGCAGGCGCCGGAATGCCGAGCTCGGTGAAGAAGACGTCGGACAGTTCTGCGTCGTAGTGCTGACCGGTGTGCAGGATCCGCTCGACGATTCCGGAGCGCCGCGCGAACTCGCGCGAAACGGCGGACGCCTTGATGAACTGAGGTCTTGCGCCGACCACCGTGACGACCGTCTTCGTGTTCACGTGGCGCTCCGCCCCACGACCGAGCGAGCCGCTCGGTATGCACCACGTACGGCAAGGTAGAAGCGGGAGTTCAACATGTTGGGGTAGTCGTCGTAGCGTTTGGGCGGCGCACGCATGAGCTCTTCGAACGAGGACTCGGTGAGCCCCAGCTTCTTGATCACATACTCGCGGTCCTCCCGCTCGAGCTGGGCGCTGGCATATGGCGGCTTCGCGATCTCGGTGAGCGCGTCCTTTCGCGTGATCTGTCCGGCGAGCACCTGGTTCGAGAGATGCGCTCGACGTTTGTCGAAGCCGAACTTCCTCGGGAGGATCGAGGCCTGGAAGAAGCGCGTGTACACGGACTCATGGTGTTTGCCGCCGTAGTCTCGCCAGCCGAGTTCCTTTTGCAGCACGTCGATCGCCTTCTGCCTCGAGTAGTCGACGAAATTGAGGATGTTGAACGACGAGCGCTCCGCGGTCATGCGGTAGCGCACGTAGTTCGCAAACGAGAGATGTGGGAAATCGCGCAGTGGCCTCGTGCCGAACCGGGCCTGCACCTCGCGAATGTAGCGCCAGTCGAAGTGGCCCTGGCTCCACAGCGGTGGCAGAACCAGCTCGGTCGCCTTGTTGTGACCCATCACCAGATGGCGGATGCCCTTGCTCCACGCGGTCTGAAAAACGGTTGCGATGATCGCGTGATCGGTAGGGATCTCGGCGTCGGGCGTGCTCGCCTTCAGGAAAGAGACCTGGAGATCGCGGAACTCCTCCCAGTCGAGCACCCGCGTGAAGAGCTCGACGCCGAGCTTCTCGAGCGCGCGGTGAATGTTCCCTACCGCGATCTCCGAGTTCCACCCGTTGTCGAGATGCACCGCAAGAGGACGAAGCCCGAACTGCTTCGCGAGCCACACCACGTAGGTGCTGTCGACGCCCCCGCTCACGCCCACCACGCAATCGAAAGGCTTCCCCTCGCCGTGCTTCTTGATCCGCTCGAGTTCCTCGTCGAGTTGGCGTCGACGTAACGCCGTGTCGACAGGCTCGGTGCCCAGGACCACGTCGTACGTCTTGCAGTGGTTGCACACGCCATTCACATCGAACGTGATGGCCGGGTCGCTCGTGTCCATGATGCAGCGTTCGCAGAGGCGATAGGTCGTCACAGGATCCCCTTCTCAGTCACTGCGGGTGCGAGCGCAACCACGACTCGAGCATCCACAGGGACCAGAAATGCAGCCCGAGGTCGCGCTTGCGATCTTCGTGCTGGTCCAAGAGCACCTCCAGCGCTTCCCGGCGCACGAAGCGGTGGATCTTCGCCCCGGCGCCCAGCAGCCGATCGCGGATCACGCCCTTGAGTTCGTCGCGGAACCAAGCGCCCAGGGGAACGCCGAAGCCCATCTTCTTTCGCGTGAGGATCTCATCGGGAATGAGATCGGACATCGCCTGCTTGAGCACCCACTTGAACGTGGCACCCCGCAGCTTCATCGAACCGGGGAGGGCGAACGCGTACTCCATGAGCGCGGTGTCCAGGAACGGCGCGCGGGTCTCGAGGCTGTGAGCCATCGAAGCCCGGTCCATCTTCACGTTGAGGTCGTCAAGGAGGTACGTCCGGGCGTTCAGGAAGAGTACCCGGTTGAGCGTGTCGAGTGAGCCCGTTTTCTCGTCCAGCACCGAGTACGAGTGACCCAGCACCGCTGGCGTGGCGTACCTCGCGTACTCTGGAGTCAGGATCCGCCGTAGCTCGTCAGCCGAGAACAGTGAGACCCAGTTGCGCAGGCGCTCCGGCAGGGGCTGGGAAGCGTGAAGCGCGAACCGCCGTCCCTTCTCCCAGGTAGAGCCGTGCCGCTCTCCCGCAGGCAATGGCTCGAGCAGGCGGCGTGCGAGCCCTCGCACCGTCTTCGGGATGTACTCGGCGGCCACCGCGGCGGCGAAGCGCGGGTAGCCGGCGAAGATCTCGTCGCCTCCGTCACCCGTCAACGCGACAGTGACCTTCTGGCGCGTGAGGCGCGAAACGATGGAAGTGGGGATCGCCGACGAATCACCGAATGGCTCGTCGTAGTGCCAGGCGAGTTTCTCGATCAGCTCGAAGCTCTCGGGCTTCACCTTGAACTCGGTGTGCTCCGTGCCATAGCGACTTGCGACGAGACGCGCGAAGCCGGTCTCGTCCCATTGCGGGTGGCCTTCGAAGCCGATGGAGAACGTCTTCACTTTGCCCGGCGTCAGCTCCGCCATCGCCGCAACGATCAACGTCGAATCGATACCGCCAGAGAGAAAGGCGCCCAACGGAACGTCGGAGACCAGTCTCTTCTTGACCGCGGCGAAAAAGAGGCTCCGGACACGCTCCTTGGCCTCGTCGAGACTGACGGCTTTTGCCGGGCCAAGGGGGAACTCCCAGTATTCGGCCGCTCTCGCCTCGGCTCTTCCCGGCTCGAAGACCTCGAACGTCGCAGGCCTCACCTTGCGGATGCGCGCCCAGAACGTTCGCGGCGTGGGCACGTAGCCGTGCGAAAGAAATTGAGGGACAGCCTCCGGCCACATCTGGTCGTCCACGTCGGGGTGAACCAGGATCGACTTCACCTCTGACCCGAAGAGGACCTTCTCCTGATCTTCGTAGACATAGAGAGGCTTTTTGCCGGTGCGGTCTCGCGCGAGCACCAGCCGCCGCGCAAGAGTGTCCCAAAGCGCCAGTCCGAACATGCCGTCAAGACGAGCGAACGCCCCCTCACCCCATTGGGTCCAGGCGGCGAGGATCACCTCGGTGTCGCTACGAGATCGGAAGGCATGGCCCAGCCCTTCGAGTTCGTCGCGCAGTGACTGGAAGTTGTAGATCTCGCCGTTGAACGCGATCCACGTGCGCCCGTCAGCTGACTGCATCGGCTGAACTCCGCCCTCGGACAGGTCGATGATCGCCAGTCGACGGTGGGCGAGCCCGGCGCCATCGAAGGCCCGCACCCCCTGCCCATCCGGCCCGCGGTGTGCGACCTGCGCCGCCATGGCGGAGAGGAGGCCTTCGGTCGGTCGAGATCCATCTCGGTAGAGGACGCCAGCAATGCCGCACATCGGGGACTGCTCCTTGTGCCCGAAGGGCCCGGAAGGATTCATGCCTGCTACCACAAGTCTCTGCGTCGCTGGGCTTGGGCCTGAATGCCGACCAATGCTATGGGCACGCACCTATCTCCAAGGGCGGAAGTGCGTTCTCTCAGCGAGCCGATTAGCGAAGTGGCGCGGGTGGATCGAATCCGCGCTCGTACCGTTCCCATTTGGCCCGGAATGCTCGGTCTGGCCTGCCTCCTCGCGAGCCTCGGTGCACTGCGTGCACTGGACTACTCCACGAGCTTGATTTCGCGAGGAACCCTTGAAGAGGCGAATTCGGCACCGCACGGCGGCATGCAGATTGGTGACGTGCGTTGGGATTTGACCACGTATCAGACGGCCCCCTCGCTGCAGGCCTTTCGAGACTCGTTCTCTGCCCGTTGCGGCTCGTTGCGGGGTGTGAGCGGCGCGCGCTGCGTAACAACCCTGCTGCTGGAGGCAAGCCCCCACGGTCCCACCTCCAGAGAGTTCGTGGACGCAGACTTCGACCCCGCGACGGCGATTCGGGCTCACCTCGCTGGGGCATCGGGTAACTGCACCGCACGAAGCGCGATGGCCGCAACCGCGCTCCTCTCACTCGGCATTCCTGCCCGGGTGGTTCAGATGCTGCCGCTCACCGGGCGGGGCCACAACGTTCTTGAAGTATGGGACGAGACAATCGGTTGGGTGCTCTTCGATCCCCTCTACGACTCCTCCTATCTCGTCAACGGCACTTACGCCTCCGCGGCAACCCTTGCAGACGCGACCGGAGGGGTGACCTGGCGACGAGCGCACGATGGCGCCCCCGACCCGAACACCTTCGCCGGCTCGACTATCCAGTTCCCCGAGCCGTGGCTCTACACTCGCGTGGGCGAGCGTTGTGCCTGGTGGCCCTTCCGCGGTTGTTTCGTTCAAGTCGGCCCTGAGCAGTTCCGGTACGGACGCGTTCAGACTCTCACTCATCTCACGGTCGTCCTCGCTGCGCTCTTCACCCTCGCTTGGACGCTGTGGTGGCTGAGGTCTCGCAGCGCTGCGGAGCGGGAGTGAAGCCGTTGTTGTACCTGACGGCCGATGGATTGATGGAAGCGCTTGGCTTCTCGCAGGTCGTACGTGTCATCGAAGGGCTGGCAGAGCGCGGGTGGCCGTACGAAGTCGTTTCCCTGGAGAAGCCGGACGACCTGATGCGTGTTGGCCGAGTCTTCGAGATTCGCTCGCGCCTTGCGCGTGCCGGAATCGGTTGGACCGCGCTGCCATGGTCCGTTGGAGGCACCGCGCGTGACGCACTTCAGAATGAGATGGCGCTGGTGAAGGTTGCACTCGCCCGCGCGAAGCAAGGGAGGATCGGTGGCATCCACGCGCGCGCGTATCACGGAGGCTTCGCCGCGCTGGCATGCCGGGTTGCATGGGGGACGCCATACCTGTTCGACACGCGCTCGTATTGGTTCGACGAACGCCTCGAGGAGGGCAGGTGGTTCACGAGTCCCCTTCGCCTGGGTATCGCCCGCGGGGTAGAGCATCAACTTTTCGCGCAGGCTTCGGGCGTCGTCACCCTGACCGAACTACAAGCTTCCGATGTTCGGTCAGGACGATTCGGTTCGTCCAGACACGAGGTGGTGCAGTGCATCACCACATGCGCCGACTTCGAGGACTTCGTGCGTCGCCCACCCAGGCAGTGCCGCCGAGTGCCAGAGTCGATTCGCGGGGCGCTCCAGGGCAAGCGTGTGCTCGGGCTCATTGGCTCCATCAACCGTTCCTACCTGGTCGATGAGACCCTCGCGCTCGTGAGGTCGGTGCTTCGGCGAGATGAGCAGGCGCATCTCCTCGTCTTGAGCGGCCAGAGCGACGAATATGCTCGTCGGCTGACGGCCACTGGCATCAGTGCGGATCGCTTCACGCTCACTCGCGCCGACCACGAGGCGATGCCTGAATGGCTCTCCCTCATCGACTGGGGGATGTTGCTGCTCAACCCGGACAGTTCAGCCAAGCGGGCGTCGATGCCGACCAAGCTCGCGGAGTTTCTTGCGTGCGGTGTTCGGCCTGTTCAATTCGGGTGCAATAGCGAGGTGTCCGACTGGGTCAAGAACACGGGCTCGGGCTTCGTACTTGCTGACGTACGCCCGCACACCCTTGAGGCCGCCGCAGAACGAATCGTCACCACCACACTGGAGGACGAGGTTGCGAGTCGAGCACGCTCGTTGGCAGCCCCCCACTTTTCGCTGGAGTCCGGGTTGGACAAATACGAGCACGTTCTAACCCGGACCTTTGGCGAACTCCGTCCAGCCGCCCTGGGGAATCGCGCTGAAATTCCCTCGCGCCCGGCGACGTGAAGGCTGCCTTGCGGCCAGTCACTTCACCTTCGGGGAAGGAACGGGGACGACGAACCTGCCGCCGGCCTGCTTGTAGGCCGAGAGCTGCTTCTCGATCTCGTCGACGAAGTTCCACGCCAGCACCAGCAGGTGCTTCGGCTGCTCTGCCAGCACCCGCTCTGGACCGACCACCGGCATGTGCATGCCCGGCATCAACTTGCCCTGCTTGTGCGGGCTGCGATCGGCCACCCACGGGAGGAGCTCGGGGCCGATCCGGCAGTAGTTGGTGAGCACCACGCCCTTCGCGGCCGCGCCGTACGCGGCGAGCGTGCCCTGCTTCTTCAGGTCGGTCAGGAACTCAGGCAGCGCGGTCTTCAGCTTGCGCGTGCCCTCGGCGAAGACGTGCAGCTTCTCATTCGCGGTGTACCCCTGCGCCTTCTCCATCGCGAGGTAGGTGGCCACCGACGGCTTCGCCGCGCCCCCCCGCTTGCCGCGCGCGATCAGGCTGCCGCCGTGCAGGGGGATCTCCTCGACGTCCCACAGCACCATGCCCGCTTCCTTGAACAGCCGGTCGAGGGCCGTCACCGAGAAGTACGAGAGGTGCTCGTGGTAGATCGTGTCGAACTCGAGGTGGTCGATCATCGGCTTCAGGTACGGCGCCTCGACGTGGAAGATGCCGTCGTCCGAAAGCCAGTGACGCACGCCCTTCACGAAGTCGACCAAGTCAGGCACGTGCGCGAGCACGTTGCGCGCCATGATCAGCTCGGCGGCGCCGTGCTTCTCGCGCAGGTGCTCGCCCATCTTGTGGTTGAAGAACTCGGCCACGGTGGGCACGCCGTCCTTGTTGGCCACCTCGGCGATGTTCTTCGCGGGCTCGACGCCCAGCACCCGGCAGTGCGAACGGAAGGGCTTCAAGATGCAGCCGTCGTTGCTGGCGAGCTCGGCGACGAGGTGCTTCTGCTCGAGG
>JAUXRX010000066.1 GCA_030681645.1 Archangium sp. | reverse complement strand
AAAGTGGGACGGCATCCGGTGGGTTCACGCGCTGCGGTGTCGCACACCGGCGCCATCGTCGGCGCCGACGATGTGTTCGACGCCGCGATCCGCCGTGCCGGCGCGGTGCGGGTGACCACCATCGGCCAGCTGGTGGCGGCGGCGCAGGCGCTTTCGGCCCATGTCCGCCCGCGCGGTGACCGACTGGTGATCATCACCAACGGCGGCGGTCCCGGTGTGATGGCGGCCGATCGTGCAGCCGATCTCGGCATGTCGCTGGCGGAATTGTCGAAGAACACGCTGCAGGTTTTGCACGGCGTGTTGCCGGCAAACTGGTCGCATGGCAATCCGGTCGACCTGATCGGCGATGCCGATGCCGCACGTTATCGCGCCGCTGTTACGGCCTGTCTTGATGACAAAAATGTGGATGGCGCGCTGGTGGTGCTGACGCCGCAGGCGATGACCGAGCCGACCGCTGTTGCCGACGCGGTGATCACTGTTGCGCGGGGCCGCTCGAAACCGGTGCTGGCGTGCTGGATGGGCGAAGCAGAAGTGGCGGCCGGCCGCAAACGGTTTGCCGAAGCCGGCATCCCAGTGTTTCGCACCCCCGATCCGGCGGTCGAGATGTTCGCGCATCTGTCCGCCTTTTATCGCAACCAGCAGACGCTGCTGCAGGTGCCCGGCCCGCTGGCCATGCAGTCGCCGCCGGACGTGGCGACGGCGCGGCGGATCATCGACGCGGCGCTGGCCGAAAAACGCAGCGTATTGAATGAAATCGAATCCAAGACCTTGCTGGCGTCCTTCGGCATGCCCGTGGCGAAGACGGTTGCCGCGGCAAGTGCCGAAGAGGCGGTGCGGATCGCTGGTGAGATCGGTTACCCGGTGGTGCTCAAAATAAATTCACCGGACATTACCCACAAGACCGATGTCGGGGGCGTGTTGCTCAATTTGCGTGATGCGCAGGCGGTGCGTGCCGCATATCAGCAGATTGTGGCTGACGTGGCGCGACTCCGGCCCGAGGCGCGGATTAACGGGGTTGCCGTCGGGCAGATGGTGGTCCGGCCGAACGGCCGCGAACTGATGATCGGCGTGATCCGCGATCCGGTGTTTGGTCCTGCGATCGCCTTCGGTGCCGGGGGCGTTGCGGTCGAGGTGCACCGCGATCGCGCCGTGGCACTGCCGCCGCTCAATGCCTGGCTGGCCGCGGAACTGATCCGCGGCACCCGCGTGTCGAAACTGCTGGGATCCTTCCGCAAAATGCCGCCGGTCGATTTTGCGGCGCTGGAGTCGGTGCTGCTGCGGGTGTCGGAGATGGTCTGCGAGTTGCCGTGGATCGAGGAGTTCGACATCAATCCGCTGCTGCTCGACGAAAATGGCGCCGTGATTGTTGATGCGCGCGTGGTGGTCCGCGAATACATACCCGTGCGCGGGCGTTACGGCCACATGGCGATCCATCCCTATCCCACGGAACTGGTGATCACCTGGCAGTCTGCGGCGGACGAGACGGTGACCCTGCGGCCGATCCGCCCCGAAGACGCCACCATCGAGCAGGCCTTTGTGCGCAGCCTGTCGCCGGAAAGCCGTCGTTTCCGTTTCATGGACCCCTTGCGTGAACTGACGCCGAGGATGCTGGCACGATTCACGCAGATTGATTACGACCGCGAAATGGCGCTGATCGCCACCGTCGTGCGCGACGGCGACGAGGTCGAACTGGGCGTGTGCCGTTACGTCACCAATCCAGACGGCAGCAGTTGCGAATTCGCGATCGTCGTCGCCGACAAGCAGCAGGGACAGGGCCTGGGCCGGCGCATGATGGTGCAACTGATTGCCGTGGCGCGTGCGCGCGGCCTGCAGTCCATGATCGGCCATGTGCTGGGCAGCAACCGCGGCATGCTGAGCCTGTGCCAGAATCTGGGTTTTGTGCTTGCGGATGACGCCGAAGATCCCGCGGTAAAACGCGTGACACTGGTTTTGAATGATTGAGGTTGCAGATCATTTTTACGATATGGATTCGCAGGGAAACACGTGTAATGCGGATGCTACAATCATTACTCATTTCTGCGACTTGTTACCCCGGTTTACCCTGTGCAAAAACAAGATTTCCCT
>JAUXRX010000035.1 GCA_030681645.1 Archangium sp. | reverse complement strand
CCCCACGCCGTACACCGTCGGCGGGGGCGATTGGGTGACGAGCGGACGCAGGCCGGCGTTGGGGCCGTAGGCGCCGTGGAACGAGGTGAGGTGAAGCCGCGCCGGAGGGACGAGCGCGACGAGGCGACGCACCAGGGCCTGTTGTCGTCCACCACCAGGATGTCGACGCGCTGGTCGGCCTTGAGCACGGCCGCGGTGATGGGGCCGAGGTTGTCGCGTTCGTTGTACGTGGGGATGATGACGAACGCGGAGCATAGCCGCACGGTCAGGGCGGCGGCCTTTCTTCGCGGCTCAGTCGCTGCCCTGCGGACCCATGACCTTCCCGCGCTTGAGCCAGTGGGCGCGGGCCAGCGCCGCCACCCGCGCATCGCCCGGCGCACTCTGGGTCAACGCCACCACGAACGGGTCCAGGCGGTGCTGCTCGTGGAGCCCCGCGTGCACCGGGAGGCTCTTCGCCCACGCCTCCAGGGCCGCCTCGGCCTGATGCAGCTCGACGAAACACAGGGCGCGTTCGTGTTCGGCAAACGGCGCCGCCGCCGGCCAGTGGGCTCTCAGCCAGTCCGCCTCGACGAGCGCACCCTGGGGGTCTCCCCAGCGTCGCCGGGCACCGGCCAGGGCGAAGTGCACGCTGGCCGCGTCGTGCAGGGCGACGAGGTCTTCTTCCCACCGCACCACGTCGGTGGGGTGGCCCACGTCGCCGGCGGCGATCAGCCTCGCGAGCGTGTCGAGCCGGCCGGGGTGCTCGAGGTTGGACGCTTCCAGCCGTTGGAGCGCCGCTTCGAAGCGCCCGAGCTTCACCAGGCAGTCACTCGCGATGAGTCGTGGATCGATCGAGCGGTCGCCCAGCGCCCACACGAAGCCTGACCCGGACACGCGATCGGCCAGCTCCACGGCGGTCTCGCATTGATCCGCGGCGGCCCAGAGCGCCGCGGCCAACGTCGCGTCGACCGGCGAGTCCGTTCCATAGCGCGCCACGGCGAGCTGCGCGGCCTGGCGCGCCAGGTCGAGGTCGCCTGCGCCGACGCCGGTTCCGTGAGGCGAGGTGGGCCAGAAGACGTCCGGCAGGGCCGCCTGCTCGTCGAGGTACCGGGCCCGCGCCGCTTCCCGGCTCGCGGGCGTCATCGCTGGATCCGTGTCGATCCTGCCGAGGCGCTCCACCATCCGGTCGTTCCACCTGACGGTGGGCGTCGCGAGGAGCAGCAGGGGGGCCAGGGGCAGGACCACCGGCCACAGCTTCCGACGCTCCTTCCACGCAGCCGCGAGGCCCAGGCCGATGAGCGCCGCCAGGCTCGGCACCAGGCCCACCGCGTAGCGGCCATGGAAGTAGAAGAGGAGCGCCACCACCAGCGACGAGAACCAGTGAATCAGCCAGGGTCGACCCACGGCCGCGCGCGTGGCGATCAACACCGCGAGGCAGCCGCAGGCCAGCATCGTCAGCCAGCGGAGCGGCACGCCCGGCGCGCGGCGGAGCAGCGGCTGCACCGCGGGGATGTCGTATTCGCCGTTCGGAGGGACGACGAAGCCGATGACCTTCTCCACCCCCTGGCGCGCCGCCGCGAGCGGGTGAGCGCGGAAGAACGAGAGGCTGCGATCGATCCAGAACAGCTCGGCCTCCGCGGCGCTGGTACGCCGCGAGTCGCTCACCCGCGCGAGCTCCCTGTACAGCTCGTGCGCGTAGTCGGGCGGGTGGGCTCCACTCGCGCTGGCCTGGGCCTCGACGATCTTCAGGAGCGAGGGGAACGTCGCGCCAAACCCGAGCGACTCAGGGCGGTGCGACTGGTGGAAGACCTGCCCCGCGCTCATCGTGCCGCGGAGATCGTGTCCCGCCCGCGCCCGCAGGACCATCGAAGGCAGGACGCTCGCGAGCACGGCAGCCACCACGAACGCCGCGACCCCGCGCCGGGTGCTGGTCCGCACCAGCCACACCAACAGGAGCACGCCGAACAGCAGCGCCGTGGGCCTCAGCGCAACCGCCAACCCCGCGAGCAGCCCCGCCCAGCCCAGCCGCCGCGGCGAGGGTGCGCCCTCGACCAGCGCAATGCTCAGGGCGACCGCCGCGCCGATGAGCAGGTCCGGCTCCATCACGGCGCTGTAGACCCACCACTGCTGGGCCGTCGCGAGCAGGCCCGCGCCCAGCCACGCCGCCAACGGCCCGGCTCGCCGGTGCAGCACCTCGAAGAGCGCCGCCACCGTCAGCGCGGCGATGACCGCCTGCAGCCAGCGGACGAAGCCAGGCGCCGCGACCGCGTGCAGGAGCAGGTAGGCCGGGCTGGCGTCGCCCACCTGCGCGGCGGTCAGCTCGCCACGACCGAGCGCCAGCGCGAGGTTGGGGTACTTGCCGAAGACCCACCCGGGAGAGAGGAGCCCCGTGCCCAGGAGCGAGACCGCAGCCCACATCACGGCCCCTGCGTGGACCCGACGCCCCGTCATCGCGGACCGGCAGCTACCACATCACCCGGCGCTCAGGGCACCTGCACGTTCGTTCCATCGGCCGCGAAGAGGCAACCCGCGCTGCCCGCGTTGTTGAAGTTCACGCTGCCCACCACCCACATCTGCTTCGCGGTGCTGAAGGTGCGGGTGAGCGTCTGCTTGAGCTGCCCGGCGCAGTAGATGCGAAGCGTCGCCACCACCGGCGTGGGGCTCGCCGCCCACGAGTACATGTGCACGCCCACCCAGTACACGTGCGTGGTGTTGGCGACGTTGATCCGCGTGTTCTCCGGGCCGGTGCCGCTCACCACGTCGCGGTCGAGCGAAGGGTCGTCCGCCACGTTGCCCAGCACGTCCCAGTCGGGCGTCTTGTTGAGGTAGTTGCAGTCCCAGGTGGGGTCGTTCCACGAGTTCGCGTTGCGGCGATTGCCCGCGTTCGGGTGCAGCAGGTGAAGGTCCATGTCGTTGCTCACGTTCCAGGTGAGCTCGACCCAGAGGTCGCCGGTGGGCAGCACCTCGACGGTGGTGTCGCAGCTCGAGGTGAGCCCCATCGAGTCGGTGACGGTGAAGCGCAGCACGTGCAGGCCCACCACGTCGGCCCCGTAGTTCGATGACGCGCAGCTCGTCGGCGCCGAGAACGTGCCGCTCGACGTCGCGGGCCGGCTCACCACGCTCCACAGGCAGCTGAGCGGGCGGCCCACCGGCGAGCTCGCGTTGGTGTTGAGCGCGACGGTGCTGTTCGGCGTCACCTGCCGCGACGCGGGGCACACGCTGCCCGGCGCGCACACGCCGTCGTCGACGGTGCCGTCGCAGTCTTCGTCCGTCCCGTTGCAGGTCTCGGCGGTCGAGGCGCCGGGTGTACAGGTCTGTGGAATGCCAGCCACGCAGGCCTGCACGGTGCGCGCGCAGACACCCTGGCCGCAGCTCGTCAGGCCGAAGCCGTCGTCGGGCGTGCCGTCACAGTCGTCGTCGAGGCCGTTGCACACCTCGGCCGTCGAGGCACCCGGCACGCAGGTCTGCGCCACGCCGCTCACGCACGCGGGCACGGTGCGCGCGCACACGCCCAGGCCACAGGGCAGCGTGCCCAGCAGCTCGTCGGTCTGCCCATCGCAGTCGTTGTCCGCGCCGTCGCACACCTCGGTGCCCGCGACGCCGGGGACGCAGGTCTGCGCCACGCCGCTCACGCACGCGGCCACGCTGCGCGCACACGCGCCGACGCCGCAGGGGAGCGAGCCGAGCAGCTCATCGGTCTGCCCATCACAGTCGTCGTCGACGCCGTTGCACACCTCGGCGCCGGTGGGGCCGGGCGCGCAGGCCTGGGTGGCGCCTCCGACGCAGTTCTGCACGGTGCGCGCGCACGCCCCCGCGCCGCAGGAGGTCGAGCCGAGCAGCTCGTCAGTCTGGCCATTGCAGTCGTCATCGACGCCGTTGCACACCTCGGTGACGGGAATGGCCTGGCCCACGCACGACGCCCAGGCGCCGGCCACGCAGAGCTGGTCTCCCGCGACGCAGCGTCCCACCCCGACCGTGCCCGGCGGCCCGAGGTAGCAGCTGCGCGTCGCGCCGTTGAGGCACGAGCAGCCTTCGTCGACCTGGCCGTCGCAGTCGTCGTCGACGCCATCGCAGGTCTCGGTGCGGCCCACGCCGGGCGCGCAGGTCTGCGGCACGCCCGCCACGCACGAGGCGATGGTGTTGGCGCAGATGCCGAGGCCGCAGGTGCTGGTAGGGAGCAGCTCGTCGACCTGCCCGTCGCAGTCGTTGTCCGCGCCGTCGCAGACCTCGGTGGCGGGCGTTCCGGCCACGCAGGTGCTCACCGCGCCCCCGACGCAGACGGGCGTGGTGCGCGCGCACGCGCCGACCCCGCAGCTGCTCGAGCCGAGGCCGTCGTCGACCGCGCCGTTGCAGTCGTTGTCGAGGCCATCGCAGAGCTCGGGCGCGGGCGCACCGGCGGTGCAGGCCTGCGTCACCCCGCTCACGCAGACGTTCACCGAGCGGGCGCAGGTGCCGACGCCACAGCTCGCCGTGCCGAAGCCTTCGTCGACCTGGCCGTTGCAGTCGTCGTCGACGCCGTTGCACACCTCGGCGCCCGGGAGCCCGGGAGTACAGGTCTGCGCGGTGCCTCCGAGGCACGAGGCGATGGAGCGGGCGCAGGCGCCCACCCCGCAGCTCAACGCGGCGAAGCCATCATCGGGTTGCCCGGGGCAGTCGGCGTCGACGCCGTTGCACACCTCGGGCGCGGACGGACCTGGCACGCACATCTGCGACATGCCCGCCGCGCAGGAGTTGACCGCGCGCGCACACGCACCCTGCCCACAGGTGAGCTGAAGCTGCCCCTCGTCCGTCGAGCCATCGCAGTCGTCGTCGACGCCGTTGCAGACCTCGGCGGCGGGCGCTCCGGGCGTGCAGGTGACGGGAGCGCCGGTGTCGCATGAGCTCGTGGTGCGCGCGCACGCCCCCACGCCGCAGCTCACGTCGGGCAGGCCGTCGTCGGTGATGCCGTCGCAGTCGTTGTCGAGGCCGTCGCACACCTCGCTCATCGGGGACACGGCGCCCACGCAGGCGGAGAAGTTCAGCACGCCCGCGGAGTCGTTCTCGCAGCGCGACACACCCAGCCGGCACTCCCCGAGCTTCGAGACGCCGCAGGTGACCTCTTCACCAGCGACGCAGTTGGGCACGCCGCCCGCGTCGATGACTCCGGCGTCGGGGGTGACCATCGGGGCGACGCACTCGCCCTTGCTGCGCAGGCAGCGCTCGCCGGGGGGACAGTCGGAGTCCTGGGTACAGACGAAGCCGGCGTCGGGCAGCTCGGTGCCCTCGATGCACGCGCCCGACTCGCAGTGCTGGCCCAGCGCGCACTCGGCGCCCGAGACGCAGGCCCCGGTGAGGGTGGAGGCATCGGGGGTTTCATCGCCCTGGCCCGAGACGCGGCCGCAGCCGAGCCAGCCCAACGCGAGGACCACGGGGAGGCGGCGGAGCACCATCGCCTTGTAGCACCATGACCCGCATCAAGCCCACGCCCGGCCTCCTGCGCCCACACGGCCCCACGCGCAACGCGTGCGGGCTGATCACCGCGGCGTTCGCCCTGAGCCCGTTGGCAACCCCAATGCACGGGAGGGTGTTCCCGAAAGAGGAGGTCACCGTGAAGCGTCGTCATGCTGGCTGGGGATTCGTCGCGTTGGTCGCAATGGTGGGCATGGGCTGTCCCGGGGGACCGGGCACCGATGCAGGGGTCGACGCGGGCCACGACCCGCTCGTCTGCGTCACTTTTCCCGATCGAATCACCGCCGACTATCTGGTCGAGAAGGGCTGCTACCTCGTGCTCACCACGCCCATCATCAGCACGGGCGTGACGGTCACCATGCGCCCCGGGGTGAAGCTGGTGTTCTCGGCAGGGGTGTCGTTCAACTTCTCCGCGGCGCAGTCGCTCCAGGCCATCGGCACGGTGGATGAGCCGATCCTCTTCACGGGCTCGCTGCCGATGCGCGGTCACTGGAAGGGCCTGCGCTTCGACGGCACCAGCGTCGAGAGCCACCTCGACTACGTCATCGTCGAGCACGCGGGCAACGTCACGGGTGACGCCGACTCGGCCGCCATCAAGCTCACCGGCGACAGCCGCGGCGTGCGCGCGGGTTTCTCTCACACCACGATGCGCGAGAGCGCGGGCTGGGGCATGTGGGCCACGGGGAGCGCCGTGCTGCCGGAGTTCACCGGCAACGTGCTCACCCGCAACACGCTCGGGCCCGGCAGCTTCGACGGCGAGACCATCGGCCGCCTCGACTCGAGCTCGACGTTCTCGGGCAACGACCGCGACGAGCTGTTCGTTCGCGCCAACCGGATCGCCACGTCCGCCACCTGGGACGCGCTCGACGTGCCGTACCACCTCACGACGGACCTCAGCATCTCGACCGCGGACCTCACCATCCGTCCCGGCGCGCGCCTCATCTGGGCGCCCGAGGCGAGGCTGAGCGTCTCCTCGGACGTCGGCGCGCTCATCGCCGCGGGCACGGCGGACAAGCCCATCATCTTCACCGGCGAGACGCAGACGCGCGGCGCGTGGGAAGGCATTCTCTTCGACAACACCAACAACACCCGCAACGTGCTCCGCTACGTCACCGTGGAGTGGGCGGGGAACACCTCGTCTGATCAGACCGCGGCCGCGGTGAAGCTGACCGCCGACAGCAGCGGCGTGCAGGTGTCGTTCGATCACGTGACGCTGCGGCAGAGCCAGGGCTTCGGGCTGTACCTGGCCGCCAGCGCCGTCGTGCCCCAGTTCACCGGCAACGTGCTCACCCAGAACGAGAAGGGCCCGGCGAACGCCGACTCGAACGCGGCGCACCAGCTCGGGAGCGACTCGACCTACACGGGTAACGACGTCGACAAGGTCGCCGTGCGCGCGCAGTGGGTATCGGAGAACGTCACCTGGCACGCCCTCGGCGTGCCGTACGTCATCGACAGCAACGTCTCGCCGCAGAAGGTGTGGACGCTGGAGCCCGGGGTGGTGCTCGAGATGGCGCCGCAGTCGGCCATCGACGTGGGCGGTGACGCCGCCGGCTTCCACGCGGTGGGCACGGCGCTCAAGCCCATCATCATCACCGGCGTGGAGAAGACGCGCGGCTCGTGGGACGCGATCAACTTCGACACCACCCTCAACGGGGCCAACGCCATCGACTACTGCACCATCGAGTACGGCGGGGGCGGCACGCGCTTCGGCTGGGCGGGAATGATCCGCGCCTCGGCCGACAGCCACGGCGTGGCGGTGTCGGTCACCAACAGCACCGTGCAGCACAGCGCGACGTGGGGCATCTGGCTGGGCGGCAGTCACACCGGCACCATCAGCGGCAACACGTTCGCCGACAACGCGCTGGGCAACACCTTCCAGCAGTAGTTCAGGGCGAGCTGTCGAACGTGGCGAGCCCGCGCCCGGTCGCCACGATCACGTACCTGCCAGCAGTGCCGACCAGTCGCGCGCCGGTGTGAACGAACGAAGGCTGCGACCCCGGGCGAAGCACTTCGACCCCGCTCGGAGTCTGCGCTGCGATGGCTGAGTCGAGGGGCAGGATGCGCGAAGGTGCTGCCGACAGGACGACGGCAGCGGGTTCCTCGACCCAGTCCCCGCCGGCGATCGGCTGCCTGAGCTGTCGATCGACGTTCATGCGAACGACCAGGTCGTCGCCCTCGAGGCTCGCCGCGAGCAGGGCGCCGCGCGGCACTGCGACCTCGCGCCAGTCGTCGCCAGTCCGGGCGAAGAGCGTGCTCTGTCCCGTGACCTCCAGCTCGACGAGCGCGCGGTCGCTGCAGGGGTCGACGACCCAGCCACGGACCGTCGACGGGACCTCGCCGAAATGAAGCCAGTGCCGCTTCTGCAGCAGCTGCTCACCCGCCCAGAGCTCGAACGGTCCGGGTGAGCCGAGGAGCGTCACGCCTCTTCGACCATCGGGGACCGCCTCGAGGTGTAACCACGTCTCCTCGGGACCGGGCCTCTGCCACGAGCCCTCCCGCCAGCGGAGGAGGGGGCCGGGACCCATCGAGACGGACGCCGTGGCGCCGTGAGACCAGACCCGATCGACGAGCGCGGGGTCGGCGGTCTCCAGGATGCGGTCATCCCAACTCAAGACCACGAACGTGTCCTGCTTCCATCCGCCACCAGCCAGACCGGAGGCGCCCACCCGCGCGCTCGCCCTGCGCTCGAGCAGCTCGCCCGACGTCGCGTAGCGCTCGAAGACGGCCCCGCTGGCCGAGCTGAAGGAGACGGTCATCGCCTCGCCTTCGCAAGAGGCGACGCCATACCGCTCTGGAAAACGCTGGAGCTCGGTCTGCGTCCCGTCGGGCCCCTGGCGAAAGAGCCCCAGGTTGGTGGCGAACAGGAGCCCGTCCGGCCCGCCGCACAGCTCGAGCAGCTCGTGTCGAGGCAGCTGCCAGCGTCGAACGACGCCCTGTGTATTGGCATTGAGGACGAGGAGCTGACCGCCGGCCGCGACGACCCACTCGGCACCGAGCCTCGTCGGACGGAAGAGGCGGGCCTGCTGCGTCGTCATGACCTGGGCTGGCCCGCAGCCCCCGGCGGTCCGCGCGGCGCGGAAGAGCGTCGAGCTGGAGCTCGCGACTTCGACCCAGAGCACGTCGTCCCGGGTCATGCCCACCGAGGTGATGCGCCCCGTCGCGCTCGCGCAGGGCACCCGTCGGTCACCTTCCCAGAGCTCGACGTGTGCGCTGTCAGCGACGGCCGTGACACCGTCGAGGGAAGCGGCGGACGTGAGCGGCGCGGCCAGGCCTTCACGCCGCAGCAGACCGTCGCCAGCGAAGCGCCACCGATGCGTGCCGAACACGAACCCATCAGCGGTCGGAAAGACCTGGTCGTCCGGCGCGATCGGGAAGGTCTTCGGCAAGACCGGTTCACCGACCTCGCACCGAATGTCCGCGGACGCCTCGAAGCGGTCCGCCGGCTGCCTGCAGCCGGCGAGCCCCACCATTCCCATCACCACCCACGCGCGCATGGCGGCGACCTTAGGACCAGTGGCCCCCGAGGGGGAGAGGGCACCGCTACTTGCGCTGCAGCTCGAGCAACCCCAGCCTCACGCCGCGCACGAAGTCGCCCACGCGCCGATACGCCGCGTAGTCACGGGCCTCCTGGTAACCCAGCGTCGCGGTCACGGTGAGCTTCACCTCGGCGCCCTCGGCCGTGGCCGTCGTCTCGACCGTCGCGCTCAGGTTCGGCGCCTTCTCTGCGCTCGTCTTCGGGCCCTGAACGAACCGCCAGCCGGGCGGCGCCTTGAAACGAAGCACGTGCTCGGACTTCCACCCGCTGCCGGAGAAGGCGATGGGCTGCAGCCGGGTCTCTTCGGCGAACACCTCGGCGAACCCCGGGTACAGGAGCTTGAGGGGCACGTACATGCGGTCGTCATCGACGACCAGGTGCCTGGGCAGCTCGAGGGTCCGCCGCTCGAGGCTGCCGGCGCCGTGGTCGCTGCAGGTGAAGGGCGCGAGCCCGAGCAACGTCGCGTTCGAGACGATCTGCAGCGCATCGCGGCGCGCGTCGTCGGCCAGCTTCCGCTCCGCTGTCTCGCGCAGGTACGCGCAGCGCTCGAACGCCCAACGCTCGGTGCGCTCGTCCTTCACCTCGAGCCTCAGGTCACCGTTGGCCTGCGGGGTGGCGTCGACGGTCCTGCGCCACACGGGCTCTTCCGTGGCCGGCGCGGTGACGATCCGGAACTCCGAGACGATGACCGGGTCCATCAGGGGAATGATGTTCGCGCGAAACACCAGGGCCTCGACGCGCGAGGCCTCGCTGCTCACCTCGCCTGCCGCGCACGACTCACACGACGGGTCGAGCCAGAGCCCCTCGTCCAGCCCGCGCTGCCGGGGCAGGTACACCAGCAACCGGTTGAATCGCTCGAGCGTGGGGAAGGTCTTGTCGAAGGCCTCGCTGTGGCGCGCGGCGTACGTGGCCAGGTTCGCGGTGAGGCCGGCCTCTTCGAGAAAGCGCCGCATCAGCAACCCACGCTCGAAAGCGGTGGCCTGCCTCGACTGAAGCACCTCGGTCATCTTCCGCGCCCCGCTGAAGCTGCCCAGCGCGGTGTACGCGGTGCGCTGATGCACGAAGTCGCGCACCCGCGCCACGCGGCACGGCACGTCGGCGCAGCTGCCCACGTCGACCCGCTCGTCGAACCCCTCGAACAGCGCGTCCTTCTGGCTCGAGTAGCCCTTCACCGCCCACCGCCAGATGACGTCGTTCCACGACTCGAGCACCGGGGTGAGCTGGCGAGCCAGGTTCCAGCGCAGCATCCGGTAGGCCCAGCGCGGCTGGGTGAAGGTCCAGTCGGCGGCATAGTGCTCGCGCTTCGGCCGCGCGGGCACGTCGTTCATGGCTGCGCCGATGCGCATGAACTTCTCGCTCCGGCCGGCCCGGGCGTGGGTCGTCACCGGGATGTTGTAGAAGCGCCCTTCGAGGATGATCTCCTTCGACGCTTCGATCCACACGTCGTAGCTCTTGAGCGGATACTCGCCGAGCGCCTCGCTCTCGCTGTCGGTGTCGATGTACGGGTACTCGATGACGTAGACCCACTCGATGACGCTGCCCTTCTCGACGTTGGGCAGGCGAAACAGCCGCGCGTGGGTCGCGTTCTCCTCGCCGGGGAGCCCGTCGTCGGCGATCACCTCCTGAGGCCTCAGCTCGACGATGGTGCCGTCGGGCTTCTTGTGGCGGGCCTTGAGCGCGGTCAGCTTGTTCTTTCCGAAGAGCGGAATGCGGTGCTCGGCCAGGTCGTAGGCGCTCTCGGCCTGGAGGGCGAAGACGCGGTGCACCAGCCGCTGCGTGTAGGAAGGGTGAGAGGTGCGGTGGACGATGAGCGTGCCGTCTTCGGCGTACAGGCCCACCGCCGCGTCGTCCGGGTACTTCGTCGCGTCCCAGGTCAGCTTCTCGTCGGCGACGAAGGCCGCGTCGAGCGACACCTGCGCGCAGCCCAGCGCGCACAGCGACAACAGCGCAGCCGCCGCCCTCATGGCGCCACCGAGAGCAGCACCGGGGCGTTCTCGGCCAGGTGAATCTGCTCGAGGAGGTTCATCAGGTCGGCGTGTTCTGCCGCCGGCACGAGGCGCTGCTTGAGCGTCAGCTCGCGGCGCGCCACCAGGGTGCCCCCCTCGTCGCTGAAGACGAGCTGGTAGTCGAGCCACCGCGAGCTCCTCTCGAAGCGGGCGGGCAGCGTCTTCACCGACATCGAGCCGGGCAGCACGATCCGCAGCTCACCGCTGGTCTGGTGGTGGTAGCGCCCCAGCACCATCGGGCCGCGCCGCGGGTGGTGGATCGCCGCCGGCAGCCAGTTGGGCGCGAACGACGAGAGCGGCAGCAGGCGCACCTGCCCGTCACCCACGGTCACGCGGCGGGTGGTGACGCTGCCGAGCACGTTCAGCGCGGGCACCAGCTCGAGGCCGGTGATGGACCCCAGCTCTTCGACCTTCACGCCCGACACGTCGAGCCAGCCTGAGATCGCCTCGCGGCGCTTGCTGGGCACCGAGCTGATCAGCCGGCTGCGCAGCGCGCTGGCCACCGCTCCGGTCGTCTCGAGGGCGAACGTGCCCTTCAGCGAGCCGTCGAGGGCCAGCGAGAGCGCGAAGCGCTGGACCTCCCGGTGCTCGGCGGGAACCGTGGCGGGCGCGGTCTCGAGCTCGGCGCCGCCCTGCTGCACCGCCAGCACGGTGGCCTCGCGATCGCCGACCGGCAGGTCTCCGAAGGCCACCGTGCGCGCGGTGGGGTCGACCAGCAGGGGGCCCGAGGGAAGATCGACGGTGAGGATCTGGTGGTTGAAGTTCGCGGCGAGGCTCGGCAGCCCATACGCGCGCGGGTAGCCGTCGTGGCTGTAGATCATGGTGAGCCGGCTCGGAATCTGCGCCGCCTCGAGCAGGCCCTTCAGGTAGTTCGCCTTGTCCTTGCAGTCGCCATAGCTGTTCCGCTCCACCGCGGTGGCCGGGTTGGGGAACCAGCCCCCGTAGCCGAGGTGGATGTAGCAATACTGAATGCGGGCGCAGGCGTAGTCGTAGAGGCGGCGCGTCCTCTCCCGTGGATCATCGCCGGCGCCGGCGAGCACCTTGCTCACCGTGGCGCGCATCGCCTCGTCCGGGGCGGAGAGCGCGTGGGTCTTCTCCCACAGCCAGGCCGAGAGCTCCTTCGGCGTGGCGAAGGCCTCTTCGGGCTGGCCCTTCTCCACCCAGCGCTTGAGCCGCAGCACCACCCGGGGCGCCTCGAACCAGGGCGCGACCCCGTGGAGCTCCCGCGCGCGGCCGGGGAGGTCCTTCTGCTCCCACACCCAGCGGCGCAGCTCGCCTTCGTCGGTGATGGTGGGCTCCACCGGCGGCGCCTGGCCGAGCGACAGCCACTTCCACTCGATCTCCCAGCCGCGCGGGGCGACCACGGAGAAGCGGCTCAGCCGAACCGGGTCGTCGCCGCCGAGCACGTGGTGAAACTGCAACGGCTTCAAGTCGACCATGCGCTGCTTCGTCTCGTACTCGAGCACGCCGTCGCGCGGCACGATCGGCACCGGCAGGCGCAGCGAGCGGGTGTCCGTGTAGAGCAGCGCCGAGCTCCAGGCAGGCGCGTCCCAGAGCTTCTTGCGGTCGAGCTCCTTCTCGGTGCCGTCAGGGAACACCACCCGGCCGCGCAGCTCCGGGCGACCATAGAAGGTGTGATCGAACTCGACGCTCACCGTGTGCTGCAGCGCATCACCGACGAGCCCCTGCACGCGCACGTGCTCGGTGACGTCGGCCACGGCGCTCCCCGTCTTCGGGTCTGCGCTGAAGCGCACTTCCTGCTCGTCGAGCAGGTAGACCCGCTTCGCCTCGTCGGGCTTCCGGGCGCGAAGGGTGCTCGGCTCGAGGGGCGCCCAGCTTGAGGAAGACGCGCACGCCGAGCAGAGCAGCAGCAGGACGAGCGCTCTGGACATGCGCTCGAGCTTCCCTCATCGACGGTGGGAGGCAAGCCCGCTGAGCAACCGCGCCAGCGAGAGTCGGGCGTGGGCGGCCACCTCGCGCAGGGTCCACCAGGCGCGGAGCAGGGGGTCTCGATGCCGGGGTGCGAGGACCACCGGGCTCCCGCTGGCCTTCACCCCCTCCCGCTCGAAGAGCCGGAGCGCGCGGGGCAGGTGATACGGGTCGGTCACCACGATGATGGTGTGCAGTGATTGGGCACGCAGCAGCGCGGTGGTGAAGGCGGCGTTCTGCGCGGTGGAGTGGCTGGCTTCTTCGAGCAGGCAGTCGGCTTCGGGGACGCCGAGCGAGACGGCCAGGCGGCGGGAGACGGCGGCTTCCGAGTCTCCGAAGTCGCCCACGCCTCCGGAGAAGATCAGCTTCGGCGCCAGGCCCCGGCGGTAGAGCGTGGCGGCGTGCTCGACACGCGCTCGCAGCGTGGTCGAGGGTTCTCCGTCTGGGTTGACGCGCGCGCCCAGCACCACCAGCGCGGCGGCCGGGGTCGCAGTGTCGAGGGTTCCTGCGCGGTCGATGCGCCACGCGGCGAGGATGATCAGTGACGCGAGAGACACGCACAGCGCGGCCAGCAGGCCTCGGAGTCGACGCATGTGGTGGAGATGAGCAAGGCGTGTACCTCTTCGGTCGCGACTGGTCCTGCTCGGCGTTCTCGCGTACAGGGGCCCCGTGACGAAAGGGAGTAGCTGGCGGGCGGCGCCGATCGCGATCATCGCCGCAGGCCTCTGGTTGGTCTTCGCCTACACAGTGGCGCTTCGCCGTCCTGACGCAGGCGTCCTCTCGTACGGGCATCACGAGTGGTTGACGGCGCACACCCTGAAGTTCGCGCGCATCTGGTGGCATGAGGGCGCTTTCAACCTCGACTTCCTGATGATGGAAACGCCGCGAGACATCGAACACCCGACCCTCGCGAGCCGGCAAATCTACCCGTCGTATCCACCCGGCGCCGTGCTCGCAGCCTATGCCGCGGCGAAGACACTCGGCGTGGAGCCTTCGGTCGCGCTGGTGATGGCGTTCAACCGAGCGCTTCATCTGTTCATAGCGCTCTGCCTTTCGTTGGCCGTCTGGCTTTGGCTCCCACGCCAACACTGGGCGCTTCGGCTCCTGGGCGGCACGATGCCCGGCGTCTGCTACCTCCTTCTCCCAGGGCCGATGTTCTGGCAACAGAACGTCTACTTCACCGACACGGCGGTCATGGGCCCCTGGGCGCTGCTGCTCCTCGCAATCAGCATGGAGCGCGTGGTGAGGCGTCCCTGGTCAGAAGCGCTGATCGCCTTCGCGTTCGTCTGGGGCTTCGCCACTGACTGGTTCTTCGTTTCGATCGCGCTGGTGCTGATCAGCGTCCGCGTCGCTGTGCTCCTGGCAGGCGGACGCAACCTCGGTGGTGACGTCAGTTGGCCTCGCCGACTCTCTCGCGAGGTCGCCGGTCCGGCGCTGGCGGGTTGCCTCGTGTTCGGGTTCTACGGGTGGCAACTCACGAAGCACGCGCTGTGGGACACCTGGCGCGCCAAGCTCGCGCTCAGGACCTTCAGCACTGGCGACGGCGCAGACTCGATGCGCTCCAACTTCAACGAGGTCGTCTGGGGCTACGCGAGGGAGCAGTACGGCTCGTGGGGGCGCGCGCTGCTGTTCGTCGCGTTCGTGTTCGCAGCTATCTACGTCGTTCAGAGCTTGCGGCTGCACCGGCTGCGCACCACCGATGCTGACGACCTGTGGTCACTTCCGCGAACGAGCTTCGTGGCCGTCGCCGCGCTTGCGCCTCTCCTTCACACCTACCTCCTCAAGAACCACACCTACCTTCATGACTTCTCGGCGCTGAAGCATGCCGTTCCCCTCTGCTGCATTCCTTTCGCGGTACTGCCACGGACGCTCACTGAACTCTTCAGCGGACGGCGCTTCCCGAAATCCGCGGTCATCGTCGCTGCGGCCTGCCTGGGCCTCATCTACGCGCTGCTCATGCACTCCAGGTACCGAGGCATGGTTCCGCCCCGCAACCCGGAGATCGCCCTGATGGGTGACTTCGTGAGCCGCTCCACGGGGTACGACGACGTGGTGTTCTCGCGCCTCGTCAAGGCCGAGCCCTACCCGTCAGAACCACATCTTCTGTCCCACTCACTGAAGCTGATTCATCAAGTCGACCGAATCGAGCAGTTGGCGCAGTGGGTAGACGGTCTGCCGGCGGGGGCGAACGTCGTCTGGTTTGGCGACACGGGCCGCGACGGTGAACCCGTGGGAGGTCAAGCCCTCTGGGCTGCCGGCCAGCGCGTCTCGGAGGGTTCGATGTTTCTTCTGCGGCTCAGCCGAGAACGTTTTCGAGCTCGACTCCAGGAGTCTGGCGAAGCGGCCCACCCGGAACAGTGAACCACTTCAGTTGATGCAGCCCACCGTCGGCGGGTTCGAGGTGTCGTTGTCGGTGCGGCACTGACGCAGCCCCGTGGCCACGATGCGCGCGAGCACCGGCTTCGCCGCCACGTTCTCGGTGGTGAGGTACACGAAGCGCTCGGCCTGCGTCGGCCCCAGGCTGCGCGTGGTGACGAGCGTGGTGAGCACCGTCGCCGCGCCCGCCGGCTCCACCACCAGCTCGACGCGCACGCCCGCGGGCAACGACGCTTCACCCACGTTGGTCACCACCACCTGGTACCTCACACCGTCGGGCCCGCATGAGCCCGACATCGACACCACCGCGTCGGCCGCGGCGAACTCGAGGCCGGGCTGCTTGTTCTGCCGGAAGTTGTTGAGCCCGGGCGTCACCCAGTTGCGGGTGGGGTTGCGGGGGATGCGCCCGTCTTCCTCGATGTTCGTCACCGAGTACGCGTGCTGGTTCCACACCCGCCGCGTCACCACCCAGTCGTCGTCCATGCTCGAGAACACCCGCACGCCCGAGGTGCGCACGCCCGGCTGACCCACGCAGTCGAAGGCGTACGCGTTCGACACCACGATGAGGTCGGCCTGGCCGTCGTTGTCGACGTCGGCGACGAGCGGGTACTCGATGAGCGTGCCCGAGGTGTTGCAGGTGGTGAAGCGCTCCGCGCCCGTGGCCGAGTCGTAGACGTGCAGGTTGACCTCGTCGGCGTAGACGGCCTCGACGCGGCCATCGCCGTCGAAGTCGAACAGCGTGCTCCCCGTGGCGGCCGAGCTGCAGTCCTGCGTCTGGCGGATCCACAGGAGCGTCTGATCAGCCGCCGTGCCGTCCATCAGCTTCTTTCCGTCGAACACCGCGTAGCCGACCCCGCCCGCGAGCGCGACGTCGGGGAAGCCGTCGAGGTTGAAGTCACCGATGGTGGGAGGCCCACCACCGCCGATGTTCCCCGCGCTCCCCGTGGGGCAGAGCGTGGGCGACAACGTCTGGTTGATGTCGAGCCCGCTGCGAATGAGCCGCGCGTTCATCGCCTGCGTGGGGTCGTAGCTCCACAGCGAGAGCGTGTGCGTCGACGAGTTGACCGAGACGATCTCCGGCCGGCCGTCGACGTTGAGGTCTCCAATCGCCACCCAGCCCCCCGGCCCGGTCACCTGGGCCAGCACCGTGCCGTCAGCGCGGGACACGCCCGCGGCCCAGACGATGTCCTGCACGCCGTCGCCGTCGACGTCGGCCACGGTGTTGTCTCCGGTGAAGGGCAGCGTGCGCACCACCGCCCCGGTGCGGCCGTCGAGCACCTGGCTCCCCGTCACCACCTCGACCACCCCGTCTCCTTCGAGATCAGCCAGCGAAATGGACCGGCAGACGTTCGCCGTCGCGACCCAGCGGGTGGTGCCGTCGGCGCCGTTGAGCGCATAGGGGCCCGTCGTGCCGCAGCCGACCACCTCGTTGCCGGGCAGGCCGTCGATGTTCCCCGAGGCGAGCTGGCTGGCGGCGCCGATGATGCCCGGCCGCGCCCACTTCTCCTGCAGCTGGCCGTTCTTCACCGCGAGCGCGCGCGTGGTGCCGAGGTTGTTGTACGCGCCGCTCTCGAAGGTGACGACCACGATGTCGGGCCGGTCTTGCGAGGTGATGCGGCCATCGCAGTCGTCGTCGTCGAGCTGCGAGACGATGGGCGCCATCATCACGTCAGAGGTGTACGGCGGCGCGGGGTTGCCCCACGCGTACTTCACCGCCGGGCGGAACTGGCCCGAGGTGCGGGTGAAGCGGCAGGGCTCGACGCAGCTGCGGCCCGCGGCCAGTCCCGCATCGGGCGGACACACCGGCGGCTCCGACACGCACTGCCCCGGGGTGGGCGCGAGCACGCACACGCCGGCGTCGGCAGCTCCGGGTTGTGAGCGGGAGAGATCGCAGAAGTCGGTGCCCTGGCAATCGCTCGAGTCGCGGCAGCTCGCGCCCGGCTGCACGCAGCGCAGGAAGCTGCAGACCTCGCCCGAGCCACAGCACGCCGAGCCGCAAGCCGAGTCGCTCCCGCAGCAGCTCCCGCCCGCACACACGCCGCCGTCACCGCAGGGGTCGCCATCGGTGCAGGTGGCTCCTCCTCCACCGCCGCCTCCGCCGCCACCCACCGCGCCGCCACCGGTGCCGCCGCCCAGCGCGCCGCCCGCACCACCGCCGCCATCGACGCCGCCGTCACGGCCGCGCACCGTCACGGAGTTGGTGCACTGACACGCGGAGAGACAGGCGAGGAGTCCGACGAGCACGGGACGCATCGGCAGACCATGAGAGCGCGCGGCGCGTCGGTCAACCCCGGCAAGACTCCCGTTCGACTGCGGGGGTGAAGTGTCTATGCTGCCGGCCTCATGCTCAACCGCCCCCGTGCCCTCCTCCTGCTGTCGCTGTGCACTGTCGCGATCGCCTGCAAGGAGGAAGCAGCGCCTCCTCTCGAGGTGCCGGCCCCGGCTCCCAAAGAGAAGAAGAGCGCCCTCTCGCCCGACGAGACGAAGTGCAAGAACAACAACGCCACCGCCTGCGCCACGGCCGGCCGAGCGCGCATCGACAGTGAGGAGTACGCGCTGGCCAGGCCGCTGCTGGAGAAGGGCTGCAAGCACGGCAGCGCCGAGGCGTGCGACGACCTGGGGTGGATCTACGACGACGGCCTGGGCATCGACGTGGACAAGGCGAAGGCCGAGGAGTTCTACGGCAAGGCCTGCGACGGCAACTTCGCGCGCGGCTGCACCAACCAGGGCGTGATGTTCCTCAGCGGCGAAGGCGTGGGCAAGGACCCGGCGAAGGCAGCCCAGCTCTTCACCAAAGCCTGCGACGCGAAGAACTGGACCGGCTGCAAGAACCTCGGCCTGCGCTACCTCACCGGCGAGGGCGTGGAGAAGGACGAGCAGAAGGCGAAGGAGCTCTTCGAGGGGGGCTGCAACGCCGAGCACGGGGCGAGCTGCTTCGACCTCGCGGTCATGTACTCGAACGGCGAAGGCATGCCGAAGAACAAGGCGAAGGCGAAGACCATCTTCGCGCGGTCGTGCGAGTACGGGCACAAGAAGGCCTGCGAGCTCGCGAAGTAGCCGCTCCCTCCGTTCATCCCGCGCGAGTCCATCACCGTTCACCCCGAGCGGAGTTTCCTCGAAGGAGGAGGCCTTGTGAGCATCGTCCTGGTGACGAGGAACGCCTGGAAGATCGCCGAGTACCGGCGGTTCCTCGGGCGCCACGCGCAGACGCTGCTGGTCGAGCAGCCCACCGAGTCACCGGACGTGCTCGCCTCGTGGCTGCAGACCTCGCGCGCCGTGGTCACCGACGAGAGCAACATCTTCGACCCCGCCGGTGACCTGGTCGACGCGCGCTACGTTGGGCCCGCGCGGAACATCTGCCGCCTGCACGCGTGGGTGAAAGACGAGGCGGGCGCGGTCATCCGCCGCTCGTACATCCGCGAGGTGGCGGGGCACTTCGACGGCGCGAAGCTGCGGCCGGGTGACTCCACCGTCTTCGACTGGGACGCGGCCTTCACCCCGGCCAGCGGCGCCACGCTCGAGGAATTGGCCCAGCTGGGGCTCAAGAACTCGGCGCGCGAGCAATGCCTGTCGGCGTTCGTGAAGGCGTACCTGCATCACAAGGAACGCAAGAAGCTCCGGTGGACTCCGGCTGACCCGGCGGACTGGGCCACCGACGCGCGGCTGTTGCTGGACCATCCGCTCTATCAATCGCTCGAGCCGCGGCTCTCGCACGCGCTGCACTCGGTGGTGGAGAGCGGCGTGTTCTTCCGCTCGGCGAAGAGCCGGCGCGATGGGAACTACTGGTTCCCCGGGTTGAATGGCGGGCTGCCGTATGTGCCCAAGTCAGACCCGGTGCACGAGGCGACGTACCTGTTCCACGACGTGATGCACCAGCTCATGCCCGACCTCGTGTTCGACGGCGCGAGCAGCGTGGATCATCGCAACGTCTACATCGCGTACCGGATGATGAGCGAGGCGGTGAGCCTGGTGCTGGCCGACATGGTCTTCGTGCGCGGGCTCACCGCGCGGCCTGAGCTCGCGAACTACGACTTCGGCAAGCGCCGCATCTTTCCGTTGTTCCAGGCGGTGGAGCGGCGGGAGGACCTGCAGTGGCTCACGCAGCAGGTGATTGGCTACGTGCTGCGTGGCGAGCCGGGCGCCCTGCCGGTGGAGACCGACGCGTGGCAGCAGTTCGAGGCGAAGTACTCGCGCTTCTTCGTGGCCGACTTCCAGTGGACGCGGATGAACTGGCAGAACCTGGTGGCGCGGAGCGAGATGGTGCGCGGGTGGTTGTCATTGCTGCACCCGGAGACGTTCCGCGCGCAGGGGCTGTGGTTCATCAGCGACGTGGTGGAGTCGGTGGGGCGCGGGCTCCCGCTCGAGGTGCTGGTGGAGCGGCTGTTCGACGAGGTGTGGAAGCGGCGCATCGCGCCGGCGCTGGCGTTCGAGGGGACGCCTGACGTGGAGCGCTCCACGTCGAACGGCTTTCGGCGCTGGCTCACCGGGCAGTGCGCGTTCTTCGCGCGGTACGAGCCGATCATCGGGTTGCCGGAATTGGCGCACGAGCTCGCGGCGCGGGTGCGGAATCCACGGCCGTTCGACGCGGCGGAGCGCAGCGGGGTGCGGCAGCGCTTCGGAGACTTCGTGCGCGCGCAGGCGAAGACGGGGCTCATCTCGGACGACGACGCGGCGTTGTTTCCGGACCTGTTTCCGCTCTTCGACCCGTTCTTCCTGCGCGACTACGACGAGGCGCAGCAGGAGTTCTCCACGGTGCGGGAGGCGAGCGCGCGCGCGTTCGGTTGAACCATGTCTCCCTCTCCCCGAGGGGGAGAGGGTCGGGGAGAGGGCAAACCCCGGTGCTCGTGGTCGACCCGCAGCCGGTGTATGCGGCGTGAATATGCGTGCTCCCGTCCTCTCGCTCCTGCTGGGTCTCTCGCTGGGCCTGGTCGCGTCCTGCGGAAGCACTTCGACCTGCTCGCCCCAGAGTTGTGCTTCGGGGTGCTGTAGCGCTGAGGGGAGGTGCATGTCGGGTGGGGAGAACTCGGCCTGCGGCACCAGCGGCAACGTCTGCATCAACTGCGCGGGCATCGGCCAGATCTGCGGCAACCGCGCATGCAACAACCCCGCGGGCAACGGTGGTGGCGGTGGCTCCGTCGGTGGTGGCGGTGGCTCCGTCGGTGGTGGCGGTGGCTCCGTCGGTGGTGGCGGTGGCTCCGTCGGTGGTGGCGGTGGCTCCGTCGGTGGTGGCGGTGGCTTCGTCGGTGGTGGCGGTGGCTCCGTCGGTGGTGGCGGTGGCTCCGCCGGTGGTGGCGGTGGCTCCGTCGGTGGTGGCGGTGGCTCCGTCGGTGGCGGTGGCGGCTCCGTCGGCGGCGGTGGCGGCTCCGTCGGCGGTGGCGGCGGCTCGCTCGGCGGTGGCGGCGGCTCCGTCGGCGGTGGCGGCGGCACGGCGCTCTGTTCGACGCCCATCGATTGCGCGGCCCAGGCGGCGCTCGACCTCAACACCTTCACCAATGTCGCGCCGGGGCTGATCAGCAGCCTTCCCGACGCGACGGGCTTCCTGAGCACGGTCGACGCGACCGGTGGCGGCGCCTCACCCACGCAGAGCTACGTCTACGCGCGCTTCACCGCGACGGGCGGACTCGAGAAGCTCCAGCTCAGCGACGCCGCCGCGTTCACCTCGACCGATTGGGACATCGCCTTCCGTCGCTTCGTGATTCGGCTCAACGGCGGCGACTCCGGCCCGTCCTGCGTCGGCGCGATGGCCGCGGCTGCCAGCTACGACTCGTTGACCGCGGTGCCAGCGGGCTATTCGCCGCAGGTGGACGACTTCCTCACGCCCGCCCCCACCTGTTCGTTCATCGACGACGGCTCGGGGCTGGGCACGGCGCCGAACACGGCGCTCGCGGGCTTCTACACGTACACCAGTTGTGCAGCGATGACGGGCACTCCCTTCGTCGTCGTCACCCGCGCCGGGCGCCACCTCAAGCTCGTCGTCACCAGCTACTACGCGACGACGACCGCCCAGCAGTCGTGCGACCAGACGGGCAGCGCGGGTGGCGCCGCGGGTGGGACGATTCGGCTGCGCTGGGCCTGGCTCGATTGATGGAGCTGGCCCCTCACCCCACCCTCTCCCCGCTCCGCCCGCTCCGCAGGGAGAGGGAGTAAGTGCAGCGCATGGACTTCGAGAAGTACCTCCGCCCCACCGCGTTCATCGACTCCGAGCACCCCGCCATCGCCGCGCTGGCGAAGGAAGCCGACGCGTCCACCGAGAAGGAGCGCGCCATCAAGCTCTTCCTCAAGGTGCGCGACGACGTCCGCTACGATCCGTACTCCATCTCCCTCGACCCGGGCGCCTTCGCCGCCAGCACCACGCTGCAGAACAAGCGCGGCTTCTGCGTCACCAAGGCCATCCTCCTCACCGCGGGCCTGCGCGCGCTGCACATCCCCGCGCGGCTGGGCTTCGTCGACGTGATCAACCACCTCGCCACCGAGCGCCTGCGCACCCTGATGCGCACCGACGTCTTCGCCTTCCACGGCTTCGCCGAGGCCTGGCTCGACGGAAAGTGGGTGAAGGCCACGCCCGCCTTCAACGCGTCGCTCTGCGAGAAGTTCGGCACCGAGCCGCTCGACTTCGACGGCGTGCACGACGCGGTGCTGCAGCCGCTCAACCGCAGCGGCGCGCGGTTCATGGAGTACGTGCGCGACCGCGGCACCTTCGACGACTTCCCCCAGGCCGCGATGCTCGACGCGTGGAAGGAGCTGTACCCGCACTTCTTCGGCGCCGTGCCGTCCTCTCCCGAAGGCGACTTCGAAGCGGAGGCGGCCCGGGACGCCGGCTCGAGTCCCAGGACCCGGTGAAGCCAACTGAACCCGGAGCGCCACGTTCGCTGCGCGATCTCACGTCGGACTGAGCTGCTACCCGACCTGGACCTGAGCTCAGCGTCGCAGCGCCCACGCGACCGGGCAGGTGAACGCAATGATTGCGCTGCGCGTTCGCACGGCCGATGCACCTCTTCACCTGTCACCGGAAAGGAGCGCGTCATGGATGCACTGGTCATTGGGGGAACAGGAATGTTGGGAGAGCCGGTCGTTCGCCAGCTCGCCGCGAGTGGGCATCACGTGCGCGTGCTCACCCGCGCCCCCGAGCGCGCGGGCCGGCTGGCGAGCGTGTGTGAGCTGGTGAAGGGCGACCTCGACGATCGCGCGTCGGTCGAGCGCGCGCTCACCGGCTGCGAGTGGGTGCACCTCAACCTGAACGGCAACGGCGACTGGGACCTCGAGCGCCGCGGTGCGCAGTTGGTGGCCTCGCTCGCGCCTCGCGCCGGGGTGCAGCGCCTCTCGCTCATCTCGGGCGCCAGCGTCGACGAGCGCAACGCGTGGTTCCCCATGACGCGCGCCAAGCTCGACGCCGAGGCGGCGGTGGAGGCGAGCGGCGTTCCCTTTCAGATCTTCCGCTGCACCATGTTCATGGAGCTGCTGCCGAAGCTGGTGCGCGACGGCAAGGCGATGATCATGGGGACGCAGCCGAAGGCGGCCTGGTGGATCGCCGCCAGCGATTACGCCGCGATGGTCTCGCGCGCGTTCACGCTGCCCGACGCCGCCGGGAAGATCTTCCACGTGCGCGGCCCGCAGGCGCTCACCATGGAAGAGGCGTTGAAGATCTACTGTGAGCACCGCGCCCCGGGCACGAAGGTGGTGCACCTGCCGTTCGGCCTGGTGCAGTGCCTCGCGCTCTTCCCCGGTAACCGGGACCTGCGCCGCGTGGCGCTGCCGCTCATGCGCTACTTCTCGAAGGCCGAGGAGTACGGCGACCCGGCCGAGACGAACGCGTTGCTCGGCACGCCCCGCACCATCCTCGCCGCGTGGGCGATGGTGAACGAGCCGCGCGTCACGCCCGATTTGCGGCGCACGCCCGAACACGTCTGAGGGATCCTCAACTGTGGACGCGCAGGCGGAGGAGATCGCGCGCGCCCGCGGTCACGCGCCCCGGATGCCGCTCCGCGCGCCCCCGTGGATGACAGCACCGACCGCGTCGCCGTGCCCGTGCTGCCTGACCCCGGCGCAGAGCGCTCGGTGGAGTTGGCACCGGACCTCGAGTCGCTGTCCCAGCGGGTGGGCCCGACGATGCGAAGGAAGAAGTCGAAGCGCTGAGCGCCGGGCTCACGCAGAACGCCAGAACACGTCTGAGACCAGCGGCGTGAGGCCGCGAAGTCCAGCCGGTTGAGGGAGGCGATCTCCCTCGCGCACGCGCTTCTCGCCGGAGGCTGTCACCACGACCACGACGTTCAGCGAAGGGAGCACCAACCAGACCGTGCTCGTCCCATGCTCGAGGTACCAGGCGGCCTTCTCGCGCAGAGAGTCGAGCGTCTCGTCTTCACCTTGAACCTCGACCGCCAGCATCGGCGCTGTTCTCCGGAACCGGTTCGAGCGTTTCTTCCCCGAGCTCTTCCAGACGGCGCCATCGAGGCCGCGCACCTCGCCGTCGAGGATGACGCCAGCTTCGTTGCCGCCCACGTCGAAGCCGGGGGTCCTCCGCGCCCAATCCACCAGCACCCAACTCACTGACGCGGCGACCGACGACTGCCCCTCACCACACGGGGGCATGTAGAGCAGATTTCCTTTCGAAAACTCGAGGCGGCCTTCCACGCTCGGCCAGGTCGAGGGGCGCGAGGCGTTGAAGCCCCTGGGCGGGCGGAGCACGACAGGGAATGTGACGGACCCTCGGGGAACCGGAACGAGGTCGATCTGCGGTGCAGCCATGGGGCCAACATATCCGATCGTCGGCGGTCGCCCTATCTGGCGCAGGCCTCGAACTCGGGCACCGACCTGGCGCGGAGCAGGCAGTGATAGGCGTCCCGAGTCAGCGCGGGACAGAGCCGCTTGCGGAGCTCATCTCGTGCTGAGTCCACTTCGCGCGGGTTCGCGCTCGGCAACTGCACCGCGATGAGATGCTCAATGGCCTCGTTGCACTCCGAGGAGAGGACGATCGGCGCGACTCTCGGCGGGTCGAACTTGTTCATCAGGATGGGCGCGACTCTCACGCCCAGCCAGAGGATGAAGCCGACCACGACGAGCCCCTCCACCTGTGCCCGACGACTCATTCACCGGAGCTTAGCGGCACCTCACGCGTGCTTCTTCGCCAACACCGTCGCGCCCAGGGCACCCGAATAATCGCCCAGCGTGGCGTGGGTGATGGAGATCTTCCCCTTCGGATCAGGCTTGAGGAACCGGGTGCGCGCGGTCTCGCGAATCGGCGCCACGAAGGACTCTCCGAGGCGGGCGGCGACGCCACCGCCGATCACGATCACCTCGGGGTCGTAGAGATTGACGATGTTGCCGGCCAGCAGGCCCAGGTGGTGCTGCGCGCGCGCCAGCACCTGCTTCATCACCGCGTCGTCCGCCTCCAGGGCGCGCTCCATCACGCTGCTCGTCATGCGGGTCTTCTTCTTCTCCTTCATCAGCGCGGGGATGACGCTCTTCTTCCCCGAGCTGATCAGCGCCTTCACGTCGCGCTCCATCGAGGTGCGGCTGGAGTACGCCTCGGCGCAGCCCTTTCGCCCACAGGGACACTCCGGCCCGTTCTCATCGAGCACCATGTGGCCGATCTCTCCGGCAGCGCCGCGGTGACCTCGGTCCAGCTCGCCATCGACGATGAGCCCGCCGCCGACGCCGGTGCCCACCCAGATGCCCACCGCCCGCGAGTGTCCTTCCGCCGCACCGAAGGCGTGCTCGCCCATGATGGCCACCTGCACGTCGTTGCCGATCGCGATGGGGACGCCGAAGTGCTCGCTGAGAATCTCTCCCAGCGGAACGTCCTTCCACCCCAGGTTCGGCGCGCGGTGCACCACCCCGGTCTTCGGATCAGCCGCGCCCGGAGCGCCCACGCCGATCGCCTCGAGCTTCGACGGCTTGATCCCCGCGTCTTTCGCGGCGCGCTCGATCTGCTCGATGACCTGGTCGACCGTGACCCGCCACGACGACTTGTCGGTCGCGGTGTCGCTCTCACCCAGCACCTTGCCCCGGCTGTTGGCGATCACCGCCGACATGCTCGTGCCGCCGAGGTCCACGCCTGCGTAGAGACTCTTGCCCATGTGTCAGCTCCTCCACTCGTCGATCAAACTCGCCACCAGGCCCGTCCACCCCGTCTGGTGCCCTGCGCCCAGGCCCTCGCCGGTCTCGGCATGGAAGTACTCGTAATAGAGCAGCAGGTCCTTCCAATGCGGGTCCTTCGCGAACAGCTCCGCGCGGCGCGTTCCCCTCGGGCCGTGGCAGGGACGATAGCCGTCGGCGTCCGGCAGGAAGATGGAGATCATCCGATCGGCGAGGTTCTTCGCGAGGCCATTCAGCGTGACCTTCTGATCAGCCACGCCCACCGTGACGCCCGAGCCGAACCCCTTCTCGAGTTTCCGCAGCGTCTCGATCATCAGGAAGCTGGTGGGGAACCACACCGGGCCGCGCCAATTGCTGTTGCCGCCCTTGAGCTTGCTCACCGCCTCGGCCGGCTCGTAGTGCACCACCGCGTTGCCGAAGACGAAGGGGTGAGCCTCATGAAACTTGCTGAGGCTGCGCACGCCACAGGGTGAGAGGAACTCGGCCGGGTCGACCACGCGGGCGAGCAGCTCCTCGAGCTGGTGACGATCGACCACCGCCAGCACGTGGGTGGTGTTCTCGCCGCTGCCGACCTTCGTCACCGTCTGCGCGGTCAGCTCCGGCCGGAACTTCATGAACCAGCGGAAGTGCTCGCTGAAGACGGGGAACGGCTTGATCCACGCCTCCTCGAGCCGCTCGATGGCGAAGAGCGGAATGAGCCCCACCAGCGAGCGCACCCGGAACGGAATCGAGCGCCCGTCGGGAAAGCGCAGCAGGTCGTAGAAGAAGCCGTCCTCCTCGTCCCACAACGTGCGGCCGTGCCGCTCCATCTTCATCGCCGCGCCGATGTAGACGTAGTGCTGGAAGAACTTGGTGGCGAGGCCCTCGTACACGCTCTTCGTCTTCGCCAGCTCGAGCGCCATGCGCATCATCACCAGCGAGAACATGCCCATCCACCCGGTGGCGTCGCTCTGCTCCAGCGAGGCGCCGCCCGGCAACGGGTTGCTGCGATCGAGCACGGTGATGTTGTCGAGCCCGAGGAAGCCGCCCTCGAACACGTTGTTCCCTTCACGGTCGACCTTGTTCACCCACCAGGTGAAGTTGAGCATCAGCTTGTGGAAGCAGCGCTCGAGGAACTCGAGGTCGCCCTTGCCGTTCTGCAGCCGGTCCATGTTGTAGACGCGCCACACCGCCCACGGCTGCACGGGCGGGTTCAGGTCTGAGAACTCCCACTCGTACGCGGGGATCTGCCCGTTGGGGTGCTGGAACTGCTCGAAGAGCATCAGCCAGAGCTGCTCCTTCGCGAACTCGGCGTCGATGCGCGCGAAGGGCACCATGTGGAAGGCGAGGTCCCACGCGGCGAACCAGGGGTATTCCCACTTGTCGGGCATCGACAGCACCCGCATCGAGTTGAGGTGACGCCAGTGCCGGTTGCGTCCCTTCTTCCGGTCGGCGGGCGGCGGGTTCGCCTTGTCGTCGCCGTCGAGCCAGGTCCCCACGTCGAAGAGGTAGCTCTGCTTCGACCAGATCATCCCCGCCCACGCCTGCCGCTGCACCTGGCGCTCGGCGACGGTGGCCTTCGGTGGATGCAGCGCCTCGTAGAATTCGTCGGCCTCGGCGCGCCGCAGCCGCACCACCTCGTCGAGCTCCCCGGCAGACAGCGAGGGCTCGGCCGCGGGACCCAGCCGCATGCGCATCACCGCCGAGCCACCCGCAGGCACCAGGTACCGCTGCCGCGCGCACGCCCGGGTGCCCTGCTGCGCCGGGTTCACCGCGTCGAGCTCGCCGTTCACGATGCGCCGATGGAAGGCGTCCTTCACGTAGCGGCTCTTCGCCTGCGCCTGGCCGCCGTAGACCTTCTTCGCGTTCGTCTCGTTGTCGGTGAAGAAGACCTCGGCGCCCTCCGGCAGCTCGAGCCGGTGAGGCCCCAGCCGCGAGTCGCCCAGCAGCCCGCGCAGCGGCGGCGCACGGGAGTCGTCGGCGAGCAACGCGATCGACCCCGGGCGCGAAGAGTCGACCGTGATGAGCGGCTGGGCCTGGGCCTTCCCATCCCAACTCCAGACATTGCGGAACCAGAGGTGAGGCACGAGGTGAATCGGCGCCGCTTCGGGTCCGCGGTTGTGCGCCGTCACCCGCAGCACCATCGAGTCGGTGTCTTCCTTGGCGACCTCGATCTCCACGTCGAAGTAGCGCTGCTCGTCAAAGAGGCCGGTGTCGATCAGCTCGTACTCGGCGCCCTGCCCCCCGCGCCGCCGGTTCTCGTCGATGAGTTGGCCGTACGGGTATGCCGCCTGCGGATACTTGTAGAGCATCCGCATGTACGAATGGCTCGGGGTGCCGTCCGCGTAGAAGTAGCACTCCTTCACGTCTTCGCCGTGGTTGCCCTCCGAGGGTTCGACGCCGAAGAGCCGCTCTTTGAGGATGGGGTCGCGCTCGTTCCACAACGCCAGCGACCAGCAGAGGATCTGGTAGCGATCGCAGAACCCGGCGAGGCCGTCTTCACCCCAGCGGTAGGCCTTCGAGCGCGCCAGCTCGTGCGGCAGGTGAGCCCACGCGTCGCCCTTCGCGCTGTAGTCCTCGCGCACCGTGCCCCAGGAGCGGTCGGACACGTACGGCCCCCACTTCTGCCAGCGGCGCAGGTCGGGGCCGTGCACCCTCTGGTACTCGATCGTCGAGCGCTCGCGAGACACGCCTCTCAGTCTGGCACCACGTCAGCCGCGGCACGCCCCGAAAGAGCGTCATGGCGGTTTGTCGGTTCCCTGCGAGCCCTGAGGGCGCGAAGAACCTCGTCTCTCCGTTCAAGTTCTGATCGAGCGCATCACGCTACCGTCTATCCTCCGCGAGATGACGACGCGGGGGCGGAGCGTGTTTCGGCGTTCACGCACTTCCAGGACGCTCGGCCTTGAGCAGGTTGCGGCACACTCAGCCGGTGCTTACGTGCCATCCTGCTCACCGCCTTCACCCTCACCGCCCGTTCAGAAGCGCATCAGCCAGACCGTGTCGGCCTCCGTACAACCGCCCCACGTCACGTTCCCCATCATCACTCTGCTGCCATCGTCGGTGATGGAGAGCGCTCTCGGGTAGATGTTCGCCCGGTCCTGCGCTCGCTGCCCGACGCGCGGGTCGTCGAACAGCCAGTTGCGCAGCTCTTCGCGCGCACCGCCCACGGGCGACTGCCGGGTGACGGTGACGATGTTGTTGGGCGCGGGGTGGACTCCAACGGAACCACCGGCGTACCAGCTGCCGTCGCGCCCTGAAGCCAGCAGCGGATTCTGCACCAGCATCGCGCCAACCTGCGGCCAGCCGCCGCCGATGTTCTGCGTCGCGGTGAACCCGCCGTCTCCGGACCACTGGTACTCGAAGAGCTCGAAGTCCCAGGGTGTGGGGAAGAGGGTCGGCAGAGAGCGAAAACCGCGCACCGAGGCGCGCTGGGCATCGAGAGGCACGAACTCGGAGATCAACGAGGCCGTGCCTGCGTCGGGGTTCCAATCGGTGGCCCATTGCAGGCCACCGTCGCCTGAGAACCGAAGCACGTCGAAGGTCCACGATCCCACCCACGCCAGATCGTCGCCCCAACGGTGAACGAACCCATGGCCGGGCACCGAGCGCTGACGGGTCCAGAGCGTGGCGCCGGCTGGGTCGATGCCACACAGGAACAGCTCGGCGGTCTGCTGGTTCACGTGGCCCGGCTCCATCACGCCGTCGGTCTTTCCAGCGAGGACGACGGTCCCATCGGGCAGCGCGGTGAGGCTGGTGACGCCTTCGTCGTTGGGTGAGCCGAAGAGGCGGACCCAGTCGAGCGCGCCATTCACGCCCAGCTTCGCGAGGAACACGTCGGCGCCACCGTGGGGTGACTGTCCCGCGAGCGCGCCCCGCGTGGTGCCTGCGACCAGCGTGGTGCCATCGGGTCTGACGAGTACGTTGTTCGCCGCCCTGCCCTCGTGGGGGAACGAGAGGAACCCCTCGTCGGCGCTGTCCTCGAAGATCGTCCCGAACTGGCGCACCCAGGCCAGTGAACCATCCGGGCGTACCCTGACGACGAAGGCCTCGTTTCCGCCCTGGCTCGTCTGGCCTGTGAGCGCGCCGCTCCCGACCACCGTTGCCCCTTCTGGGCCGACCACGAACGTCGCCTTGATCGCACCCGCGGGGAGCGCCGTCGTCCAGGCCCAGGTCATACCGCCGTCCGCGACGTCGAAGCGGGTGAGCGCCGGCTGATACGTCTGGTTGAACGCAGCGCAACCCGGTGCCGAGCGGGCCAGCACGTAGACCGCGTCTCCCGTGCTCGTGAGCGACGACGGCGTGAAAAGGTGGGGCAGCACGAAACCCGTCGAGGGAGCGTCGTCGCTCTTGAACGGCAGCGAGACCACGTCGGATGACCCGCCTCCCCCACCTGCGCTTCCACCGCCTCCGCCTCCGACAGCGCCACCTCCACCGCCGGCCCCGCCGTCACCGGGAGGGAGACAGGATGCGCCCACCGGCCGGCACACGTTGACGACCGGGCAACATTCGAAGCCAGCCACACAGGGGCACGGCGTTTCCAATGTGTCCACGGGCCGGAAGCAGGCGGTCAGAACCGCGGCCTGAAGAACGAGGAGTGCTCTTTTCATGGGGCCCCTGAGAGTGCGCCAGGTCGCGAAAGGTTCGGCACTCACCACCGCCCGACGACTGCGAGGCTGCCCGCGCCCGGCAGTACGGCCACCTCGACCGGCGCGGCGGGCGACGTCAGCGCGAGAATGAGCCAGCCGCCCAGCGCCGCGGCCGCGACCCCGCCGGCGACGCCGATCGTCACGTTCGCCGCGGCGATGCCGTCGTTGCGAAGCCCTCGCTCACGTTGCGAGGTCTGGGCATTCACGTTGCTCCGCTCGAGCCCGACCGCGATGCCGCCGAACATGACGAGCGCAGCGCCACCCGCGACGAACGGTGCGGCGGCCCTGAGATCAACCCTCACGTCGTGCTGGGTAGGCTCAGCGCGTCGCTGCAGCGCGAACTCGAGCGCAAAAGACTCCACTGCGCTTGCGTCGAACGGCCGCGAGAACAACTGCGAGAACGCGACGTGCAAGGCGCCCTTGCCGGTGACGCTCGGCCGGCTGGTGGGAAGCGCCGACAGACGGGTACGCACGGCTCCCTCGAGGATCCGCTCTTGCCGTTCACTGGCGTCACGGATGAAGAGCGGGCGCTCACCTGGCAGATGAAGGAGGAAGGCCTGGCTTGCCCCCGCATTCACCTCGAGCAGTCGATCGCCAGTGCGAGTCTCGACGTAGAGATGACTGGTCGTATCCAGCTCGAGTGCTGCTGAATCGACGGGCCAGCTCAGCACCGCTTCGTCCAGCCCAGCCGCGCTCCCTCCCGGTGGCACGACCAGAAAATCGGGCCGGAAGCGCGTGTTGATGATGCCGGCGTTCGCGCGCTCCAGGAAGCCGCCGAGCTCCCCGTACGTGACGCGACCATCACCGTTCACATCGGCGCTGCCCCTGAGGCCCGAGCGCACCTCGAAGCTGAAGATGCCAGCCTGGTAGCGCTCCCACTCGTGCGAATCGCCGTCAGACGACGTCGAGAGCACGAAGCCCGAGTTGAGCGAGGGCGCGGCGCGCGTCGCGAAGGGGCCGGGATAGGGCGCCCGGCTGCCACCGGGCCCTTTGCCGAGCACCGCGAAGTACGCCTTGCAGGCGTCGATGACGACATGGTTTCGGCGGGCTGGAGAGGCCGCCAGCATGGCCTGCAACGTCGAGCGCGTGAGCCGGCCGCCCTCCAGCGCGAGGTACCCTTCGCCCTCGCTGATGTCACCGTGGCCGCTGAAGAACAGCAGCAGCTCGACCGCCTGGCCACTCGCTGCGAGGGCAAGGAGCTCTGCGCGCAGCCGCTCCCATGCAGACGAGAGGGCCTCCTTGCTGGGTGGACTGGAGGGCACTTCCCCGGGGTGCAGGGCGCGAGTCTGATCGTCGAGCCGCGCGAGCAGCACGCTCCGCGCTCCCGCTTCGAGGAGCAGGTGGTGAAGCGCCAGCGCGTCGTCGTCGGCGAACTTGAGCTCGGGGCTCGAGGCGCTCTCGGGCTGGTTGTTGCCCACCACCAGGGCGAACAACTTCGGACGGGGCTGCACCGGGCCAGGCGCTGCCGCGGCCAGGAGCGTCAGCATCGCAAGCTCGAGCGCCATCACCGCACCTCTACCACGTAGCGTCGTTGGGCCGTGTCGGGGAGCGGGAGCGGCGCGTCGGCTCCCGCGTCTGCGCGGCCCATCAGCTGCTCGACCTCCGACACCCGCAACGCGCGCCTCGCGAACACCGCGTGCAACACGAAGCGGCCGGGAGGGAGTGGGTGCGAGATGCGTTCGTGCATCTCGATCAGCTCCGCGGGCTCGATCGCGATCGCCGTGGGATCATCGCCGGCGTTCAACCACGCCGGGAAATACCAATAGACCTGTCCTGTCTGGCCCACGCCGAAGATGAGCAGGTGGGTGAAAGGCACTGCGCCGCCGTTGGAGTACGCGAAGAGCAGGCTGTCGCCGACGCCGAGCTCGGCTGAGAGAGGTGTCGGCACGCCCCCGGCTTCGAGTCGATAGGCGTGAACTTCAGCGACTGGCTCCGCGCGCTTCGAGCCTGAGCCTTTTCGCCGCAGCTCTTCCTCAGCTGGATCTTCCGATCGTTGCGCCACGACGACGAGCGCTGCGACGGCTGCGATGGCCGCGAGCGCCGCCACCCAGGTGCGGGGGCGTCGAGGGCGCCGTGCTCGTGCAATTCGAGCATCGATGGCGGGAACCAGATCCACACCGGGAACGGGCTGCTGCAGCGCGGAGATGAGGCTCGCGAGCTCGTTGAGGCGGGCCTGCCGCGCCTCGGTGCCGCGGCGCCACGACTCCAGCTCGGCCGCGCGTTCGGGGGGCAGCTCGCCGAGGAGAAATCGGAACAGCTCCTCGTCATCAGGCTCTGGCACGCCGGTCATCGCTCGCTTCCTCTCAGCGCTTCGCGCAGCTCTCCAAGACCTGCGAACAGCCGGCTCTTCACGGTGCCCAGCGGCACCTCGAGGGTGTCGGCGATCTCTTGCAGCGACAGCCCAGCCGCGAACCGCAACGCCACGACGGCGCGCAGCTTCTCTCCGAGCATCTCCAGGGCGCGCTGCACCGCCTGCTGGTCCTGGTGAGCGATGAGCACCGCCTCCGCCTGCAGCGGTTCGTTGGGAGGCAGCGCCTCGAGCCTGGTGGTCGCGAGGCTCGCGACCTGGCGGGACCTCACGACCATTCGGCACTGATTGAGGAGGATCTGATGCCAGTAGGAAGCAAAGCGTCCGCGCGGCTCGTAGCGGGGTACGGAGAGGAAGAGCTCGACGAAGGCCTCCTGTGCGGCGTCAGCGGCCTGCGCATGCTGTCCCAGGTAGCGGGTTCCGAAAGCCACGGCCTGGCCCTGATGCCGGCGAACGAGCGTCCGGAACGCCTGCACCTGTCCCTGACGCGTCAACGTCATGAGTTGGTCGTCATCGAGCTCCTCCAGGCGCAGCTCGCCCTCGGCCGCTCCTGCCGTGAGCTTCGAGTCAGCCATGGGTGCTGCCCATTTGAATGGAGAGTGCGCGAGGGCTCAATAGGTTCGGTGAACCTCATGGTCCACCTTTGCCCCGCTGAGCGTGAAGGCTCAGCGGCGGGCGCGCTTGGCGCTTCGTCGCGCGAACGCTTCCGTTTCACCTTGCGCACCTGCTTCACGCTTGCCTTCGTCACCGCGTACTCGATCGTCGAGCGCTCGCGAGACAAGGGCCCGAGTCTGGCACCAGGTCAGCCGCGAGACGCTTTGAATCAGCTCTCCGGCCAGGCGCCCCGGATCAGCCCGTCTTGAATCGACGGGAAGAGGTCGAGGGACCTTTCGCGATGCCTCCGCGTGGTGGGACGGCTGTACTCGCTCTCGTAGAGCGGGTGCCCCTCGAGCACGTAGGCCTCGATGTGAAGGTGGACCGAACCGGTCCCCGTGTTCCCCATCACCCCCACCTCCATGCCAGCCTCGATCGATTGGCCCTCGACCAGGTCGGTCGACTTCAAGTGGGTGTACCGGTAGCGGATGCCGTCCCTCTCGATGACGACCGAGATTTGTTTGTCTCCGCTGAGGTCGTCGCTCACGGACACCACCTTGCCCGTGACGACCGAGTAGAGCTGCGGGGGGTTGCGCCGGTCTGCCGGGCTCATGTCGAGCCCGTGGTGGTTGCTCTCCGGTGGCGGGGCATAGAGGGTGCCCCAGGCGAATTCGCCTTGCTTGATCGGCAGGCACTCGAGCTCGAGCTGCGGGAGGAGGTCTGCGGCTCGATCCGCCAACGCCGCGAAGGCCTCCCGCGTGGCTTCGTTGTACCTGCCAGTGGTCCGCACGTGGTTGCCCCGCTGGAACTTCTGGAGCGCCTCCCTCGTCGTCTCGTCGAAGACGTCGGTGTCGAGGGTCCGGTCGTTGGCGGAGATGAACCCCAGCCGGGCCAGGGCCCGCTTCAGGTCTTGAACGTCTTCGCCCTTGTCCCCCTTCTTCAGATCCTCCGTGGGGAGGCCCTTCAGCTCGTCCGGCAGGACCTCCGAGCTGGAGTTGGTCGGGCTCGCGGGGATCGAGACGGCGCCGCTCTCTTCGCCGGCCATCGAGCGCCGGGTGCGCGGACCGACCACCCCATCCTGGGTGAGAGCATGGTCCTTCTGGTACTGCTTCACGGCCTTCCCGGTGCCCCGACCGAACTTTCCGTCGACCGGCCCCGGATCGTAGCCGAGCGCGATCAGCGTCTGCTGGAGCTTGCGGACCTCGTCACCCGTGGCTCCCTCCTCGAGCTTCGGGCCCTTCGCGCTCAGGGCCACGGGCGCGCGGGCCGGGGCGTACTGCACGGTGTGCATCACCCCCAGCTTCGCCGCGGCGGCTGGGCTGCGGAGCGCCGCGCCGCGCCCGCGGCTCAGCTCGTCGACCTGGAGGCGCCGGACGCCCGAAGCCGTCGGAGTCGCTGCGGCAGGCTGCCTCACCGCGGCTTCGGCGGCGCGCCTCGGGGTGGGGGCAACACGGAGAAGTTCGGAGCTCTTGACGTTCATGTGTGGCTCCGCGCGGACCCCGGGATGGTTGGGGCGTACCTTGCTTGTCGTTCGTCAGCGCGAAGGGGCCACTCGTGGAACTGTAAATTCCTTTGTGAGCCCAGGCGTCTCCCTTCGAGCTGTGAACTGCTGCAAGCGACCCTACTGCCAAGCTCAGTTAGCGGCTCCGTGGAGTCGTCGCGAACCTGTACGGAAGTGCGATGTCGTGCCCGACGTAGCAGTTCACCCGCAGGGAGCGCGCACGACCGTCTATCCTCCGCGAGATGACGACGCGGGGGCGGAGCGTGTTTCGGGTGGTCGGCGTGGTGGCGATCGTCGGGCTCAGCGTGGCGATCGCGGTGAAGTGGCGGCTCGACGCTGCGAAGGCAGACCAGGCGCTGATGCTCAGCCGCCTCAAGCCCTTCGTCGAGGTGGCCGCGGTGCCCGAGCCGACGGGGCTTCCGCTGCTCGGCGTCGAGGGCTTCGATGCCGACGGCTACCCGACGCAGTGGGTCGACATGGCCGGCCTGCGCTCGCTGCTCAAGCACAGGCGCTTCGCTGCGCTCGACGCCGCGTTCACGCACTTCCAGGACGCCTTCGAGCAGAACCCGCGCTTCGAGCGATGGCCTGCCGACGCCGCCGAGGCGTTCGGCTCGGCCGAGCCGTCGCTGCGGCCCCTGCTCCAGGACTGGGTCGAGCACTCGCCCGATTCCTTCGCGCCCTGGCTCGCGCTGGGCACGCACCTCGAGGCGGTGGCCCACGGCCAGCGCGGCGCGAAGGTGGTGCGCGAGACCTCGGACGGGGAGTTCGACGAGATGCGCCAGACGCTCCCCGTCGCGCTGGACGCCCTCGAGCACGCGCTGAAGCTGCGCCCGAAGCTCGTGGCCGCGCGGAGCGAGGAGCTGTGGGTGCTGGTGTTGATGAGCGACGCCTTCCGCTTCCACGAGACGGTCCGCCTCGCCGACCAGAGCTGCCCTTCGTGCTTCCTGCACCGGGTGGTGGTGATGCAGTCGCTGCGGCCGCGGTGGGGCGGCACGTACGAGGCGATGCGGGCCTACGCCAAGACCGCGCCGGTGGCGGACAACCCGCGGCTGCGCTTCCTCACGGGCTACGTGGAGCTCGATCGCGCCGAGCTCGCCGTGCACGACAAGCGCCTGCCCGACGCCATGGAAGAGGTGGAGAAGGCCTGCGCGCTGGGCGAGCACTGGGCGTTCCTCCGCCAGCGCGCGCACGTGGAGCGCCGCGGGAAGGCCTTCGATGAAGCGCGGAAGGACCTGGATCGCGCCCTCGAGCTGCGCCCCGGCAACCCCGACGTGCTCATCGAGCGCGCCGAGCTGCACCTCGACCTGAAAGACGGTGAGAGCGCCGGGAAGGACCTGCTCGCCGCGCTGCGGGTCAACCCCAGCCACTTCAGGGGCGAGCAGGTCTACGGGCCGACGGTGCAGACGCTCATTCACGACGCGTGGGTGTTTCGCAACGCGGGCCAACGCGACGAGGCCCTGCGGGTGCTCGACGTGGCCTCGGAGCTCGCGCCGCTCGACGGCGAGGTGATCGGCCGGCGGGTCATCGTGTTGACCGGGGGTGATGCGGGGATCGAGGGGCTGCGCGCCCAGGCCGACGCCACGCCGGACGATTTCCGCAGCCACCAGGCCCTCGACTACGCGCTGGCGAAGGAGAACCGCTTCGAGGAGGTCGTCGAGATGTGGACGGTCTTCCTTGCCCACCACCCGGACGAGGGCCGCGCGTACAGCGAGCGCGCCGGGGCGTTTCATCACCTGGGCAGGCAGCGCGAGACGATCGCCGACCTCGAGAAGGCCTGTGAGCTCGGCATCACCGAGGGCTGCGCGCGGCTCAAGCGCTGACGGGCCGAGCGCCGCCGCCTGCCTCAGCCCCCACGCCCTCTTCAGCCGTTCGAGGGGTTCTCGAGCCAGGTCCTGGCGAGGGCCGGGTCGCTGAACACGCGCACGGCGAGGCCCCGCGCTTTGTACATGTCGATGAAGCGCTGCATGTTCATCTGGCCGATGATCTTCTCGGGCAGCACCACCGCCCAGTACTTCCAGCCGGCGGCCAGCGCGCGCGCGGACCAGACGGTCATCGCCCACTCCGAGTCGTCCTGAGCGAGCGCGTTGTTCTTGCGATCGTCCGAGAGCCACTTGGTGGCCTTGTACTTCTCCATCGCCTCGACGCCGGTGGTCAGCACCGAGCGGAAGTTCTCCCCGAAGATGTACTTGTGGAACTCGTGGTGGACGATCCCCGAATCCTGGTGGAACTGCAGCGTGACGAACTCATTCTTGAGCAGCGTGAGTGAGGTCATGGTGGCCCGAGAATACAGCCTCGGAAATGGAGTCGGCGAGCCGTTCGTGAAGGCGACCGGCCATCGTCGGCGGTGATGCCCGTGGCATTGGTGCACCCCACCTCGACCCCGGCTACTCGACGACGGTCCGGCGGCCATTCGCGAGCCGAACCGCGGCCGCCCGCGTTGGGCCCGCGCTCGGGGGCTCGACCCAGCGGCGCGCCTTGAAGCAGAAGAGGCCCTGCCGGGTCGGCACGTAGAGCGTGCCGTCGGCGTCGGCCACCGGGTTCGACGACAGGGAAATGGGCCGGCCCACCTCGCCGAGCCGCAGGGCCCACTGCAGCGCGCCCCGCGTGTCCACCGCGTACGCCCACGAGTCAGCCCAGCCGACCACGCCTGTGTCGGTCTTCTCGGGGCGGTTCACGCCTTCGGGGCCCGAGCGCTTGCCCTCTGGCGTCGGGGCGAGCCAGGTGCGCGCGCCGGTGAGCATGTCCGTGGCGACGAGGCCCCCGGTCGTCTGCGCGACCAGCAGCGAGCCCACGACGGTGAGGGCGCTCGACCTGGCCTCGCCGATGGCGCGCGGCGTCTTCCACGCGAGCGCGGCCTCTCCTCCGCTGACGTTCACCGCGTACGTCGCGCCGCCGCTCGAGAAGAAGGCCCGGGTGTGGGTCATGGCGAGGGAGCCTCCGTCGACGAACTCCGGCAGGTCCTGCGTGGCGGTGCGTTTGCCGGTGCGTCGCTCGAAGCACGACGCCACCTTCGTGCTGCCCTGGGTGCAGACGTGCGTCGGGCCCGCGGCGATGGGCCCCGGGTGCCCTTCGGCCTTCGTGGACCAACGCACCGCGCCGGTCGCCTTGTCGAGCGCGTACAGGGTGCCGTCGTGCGGAGGCGTGGCGTCACCGATGTAGACGGTGGTGGCGTCGAGCGCGGGCGCCGCGCGCTGGTACGCGTGATTGAGCTGCCTCGACCAGCGCACCCGCCCGGTCTGGAGGTCGATGGCCTCGAGCACGGGCTTCCGGCTCGGGCGGGGCGCGGGCACCACGTAGACCGTGGTGGCGTCGATGGCAGGCACGACCCAGCTCGAGCTGTACACGTCCTTCTCCCACTTCAGGGTCCGATCGACCTTCGAGAGCACGGCGAGCGACTGGCCCGCACGCACCACGAGGTACTCGCCCGCGCTGTAGAGCTGCGAGATGTTTCGCTGGGAGTCGGCCGTCCACTGGAGCGACGTCTTCGCGAACAGCGTGCCGAGGGTGTTCAACCGCAGCGCGCCGCTGACCCCGCTGCGGCTGGTCGAGTCGACGTCGCCGGGCCAATGCGCAGTGTCGAAGGACTGCGGGTCCCGCTCGCGCAGCGCCAGCAGGAAGTCGAGCGCCTGCTCCTCGTCGCCGCGCTTCGCCATCGCCACGCCGATGGCGAACTGCGCAGCACGGGCCTCGGGGGACACCAGGTCGACCCGGCGGAACTGCTCGATCGCCTCGTCGTACTTCCCGTTTTGCGTCAGCCTCATGCCGTGGGCGTAGGGGTGCAGCCCCTTGAACAGCGCCTGGTTCAGCGGGGTACACCCGACCAGACCTACCGCCACGAACGCCAGCCATCGCCTCGAGATCATGTCTGTTCCCCGTGCAGGGCGAGCGAAGAGCTCGCGTGTATCGAGCCAGATACGAGCAGGGGGGCGCAGGTCTCACAGGTCTACCGAGTTCCCGACTTCTCCGTGAGGGCGCCGCGCCAGGCGACGCCGTAGGCCATCGCGACGCAGACGAAGCACGCCAGCAGCCCGTACTGCAGCGAGGGGGAGATCGACCCTTGAGGAGACACGAACTGCATGGTGACGCGCGCGCCGGGTGGTCGTCGAACAGGCACGAGAGCGCTGCAGTGGGCTGGGCGTTACGATGAACTGTGCGCACTCTGAGCGACAGTCCGAGGCTCCTCGTCACTGAGCGCGAAGGGCTCGTGGTCATGGTGATGCGGCAGGCTCCGGACGACGACGCCTTCGATGAGTGCGGCGTCCGCATTCTCGAGGCCCTCACCCGTCAGCAGCGGATCAGCACCCTCGTTCACATTCCCGGCTTCGATGGTCCGGTGCGCGCGAGGCGCGAGCGACAGAAGGCCCTGCTCGACCTGGTGAACGGCGTGGGCGACCGGCACCTCGGCACCGCCATCGTCATCGGCGTGCCCGGGATGAAGGGCTTGATGCTGCGGTTCACGGCCAACGCGATGATGATGGTCACGAGAGTCGGGAAGCCGGTGCGGCTCCATGCCTCTCTCGAAGACGCGGTGCGGTGGCTCGCGAAACTCCCAGCGCAGTCGCTGGCACTGCAGGACAACGCCGCGCTGGTGCAGGAGTTGTCCGCGCTGAGCTGACTGGGGCGGTGACGGCAGCATCACCTCGGCGCGAAAACTGGCGTTTGGGCGCGAAGACGCTCGGCACGGACGTGCTGCAGTCCCTCCTCGTGGACCCCCCCGCGTCCGCCTGCAGGAGCTCCCATCTGGGCGGTGCAGCCGGAAAGCAGGAAGAGCGCGAGGAGTCTCATGGGCCCGCTCATGCTTTGAGGAATGGAAGCATCTGGTGCGCAGCCTGGCGAACGCTCTCGGGCCAGTTGACCGCCGGGTCCCCGTAGGAGGTGTCGGTGAACATCGGCCCGTACCCGCCGGAGGCGGTCTCCTCGTACTCCGAGGGCTGCACGCCCATCGCCTGAAGCACCGTCCCGTAATACTGATTCCACGTGAGGCCGAACCAGCCGTACTCCACGGTGTCGGCGTCGGGCCATCGCGGAAAGGGGCCCGCGGCCCCGTTGTTCCCCTTCCGGGAGGTGTTCCGGTAGTCGCAGAAGCCCCCCGTGGCGAGCGCGCCCGCCGCGCTCCCGGCGAGCACGATGGGGCTGTCCACGGCGTCGTGGGTGTAGATGCCCGACTCCTGCGTCCACGCCACCAGGCACGAGTCGAGCAACGTGCCGGTCCCGTCGTCGACCGCGTCGAGCTTCGAGATGAGATTCAAGTACACGCCTTCGAAGAAGCGTTGGTGCGCCGCCACGTGGATGTCCTGGGCGTAGACCTGCTGCAGCGCCGCGGAGTCTTTGGGCGGCGCGAGCGGGTGATCCCACTGCGTGCGGTGCGCCACTTCCTGGTGGTAGTCGGCGCCCGAGTAGTCGGAGAAGGTGTCGAAAGTGGGGAAGGTGAAGATGCGCGTGGTGTCACAGGTGAAGGCGATGACGGCCATGTCCATGAACAGCGCCCACGCCTGGGCGTGCAACCCGGGGTTCGACCCGGCGTTCTGGTGCGCGGTGGAGAAGTCGGTGGTCGGAGTGGCTACCGCCCCGCAGGTCTGCCCGGCGCTCAGCCGCGCCTCGTAATCGGCCAGCCGGGCGATGTGCGCGTCGAGACGGGTGCGGTCCTGCGACGAGATGCGTGCGCCGCTGCGGACCCGGCGGTAATCGGCCAGCACCTGATCCACCACCGGCCTGCGCGGCGCCGGCCCCGTGGGCGGGGTGTAGATCTGTGAGAAGACGTCCAGCGAGCTCCCCAGGGAGGGGTTCTCCTGAATGGGGCTCATCGGGTCGGAGGGGTTCTGCCGGGAGAACGAGATGGTGTCGAAGCCCGCGTTGACCGAACGCACCTTCGGCGCCGACGGATAGAAGTTGGGGGAATACGCCATCACCTGGTCGATGGTGGGGCGCTCCAGCGCTGGCCGCGGCACGTTGGACGATTGTCCGGTGTTTCCCAGGTGAATGCCGACCGAGTGCGCGATGTAGAACGGCGTGTCGATGCCCCGCAGCACGTTCATCTTTCCCGCGAGCCGGGCGGTGAAGGCGCCGGAGCTGCCCGAGAGCACCGGGGAGAGCTTCGCGACCGAGTTCGCCACCGTGAGCGCCAGCGGCCCCCGGCGCACCTGATGGCCGGCGAAGGCGAGGCTCTGGGTGAGGGTGGCCTGGGCGGGGTGCATGTTGGTGCCGCGAATGCCGCCATGGTTGGTCGCCAGCGCCACGAAGCGACGCGGCGTGGGGTTGGTCTGGGCCCCGGCCACCGACTCGAGAAAGGGAATCGCCAGCAGCGCCCCGCCTGCACCCCGCAGGAACAAGCGCCGCGAGAGTCTCTGGTTGTTGCTCACGCGAGCCTCCGGTTACGGCTGGAACGTCTTGTTTGAAAAGGCGGGGCGCAAGACCATCTCGCGCAGCACGCTGGACAGGTCGTCGCCGTGCACCAGCATCTCGTGCAGCGAGGTGAGGGTGCACCCATCGAGCGCCGCGTCTTCCTGCCGCCCGAAGGTGAAGCGGAAGTAGCGCCTGGCGAAACACGCCTGGGGCTTCTCGCTCTCGAGCATGAAGCGGTTGAGCTCGGCGGCCCCCGACGCCACCCGCACGTCGTCCAACGTCACCAGCGGCACGGCCGACAGGTTGAGCGCCTCCTCACCGACCAGCGCTCCGCTCGTCTTGTCGTAGACCTTCTCGCTGGCGCGAAACCGCCCCAGCGCGTCGAAGCCCTCGGTGACGAAGCCCAGCGGGTTGATGAGCGCCCGGTGGCAGCCGGAACAATCGACGCGCGCCTGGGAGATCGCCTCGGCCTTCGCCCGGGCGCCCAGCCCCGAGGTGGCCACGCCCATGGCGATGGTCATGGCGTCTCCCGGCGGCGGGGGAATGGTGTCGCAGAGGAGTGCCTTGCGCGCGAAGACGCCCTTCATGATGGGTCGGGTGCTGGCGGAGCCCGTGGAGAGGAGCAGCGCCCGGGTCAGCAGCCCTTCCCGCTCGGGCTGGGGAAAGAGCGGCGGCTCGCCCGTCGTCCATACCGGCACGCCGTAGAGCGACGCCACGTCGTCGGTCTGCGCGAACGAGCGTCGGGAGGTGAAGAAGTCGACGAAGCTCGACTCGGTGTCGTGAGCGTAGTGGCGGCCCATGAGCTGCACTTCCGCCAGCATGTTCTGCCTGGTTTGCGGGGTGGGGGTGAAGCCGCCGCGGAAGGCGTCGAAGGCCGCGTTGCCCACGTTCGCGTCGAGCTCCTCCAGGTACTCGGGGTTGAGCCAGTCACCGAAGAACTCGTCGAGCGACGTCTGGGTGCGCGGGTCGGCGAAGAGCCGCTCGACCTGCGCGCGGTAGCCCTCTTCGGTCAGCAGCGCGCCACTGGCAGCGGCGTCGAGCAGCGCCTCGTCGGGAATGGTCTGCCAGAAGTGGAACGACAGCCGCGCAGCGAGCGCGAAGGCGTCGAGCTTCGAAGCGCCGCTCGGCGCGCCTTCGGGGCTCTCTTCCAGGAAATACAGGAAGCGCGGGGCCGACAGCAGCACGGTGATGAGGTCCTGGTAGTCCTCCCGCTCCAGGGTCGCGCCGGCCACCTGCCGGTAGAAGGTCACGTCCTCGTCGGAGAGCGGCCGTCGCAGCACCCGTCGACCGAAGTTGCGAATGAAGTCTTCCAGGCACCGCGAGTCGTTGGCCGTGCTGGGGTCGGTGGCGCACGTGCCCGCGGCGGCGGTGAGGCGCGCCGTGGTCTTCACGATGGACTTCCCCACCGCGGTAGCGACCTCGTAGCTGCCCTCGACCGAGCGCTGGTAGATGGATTGATCGAGCCGGCGGAGCCCGCCGTAGGCTGGATCCGGCCCCGCGCGACCATCGTCAGGCAACGAGCTGAGCTGCTGATTGACGTCCGCGAGCACGGCCTGCGCGTCCTGCGGCGCCAGCACGGTGACGAGGTCACGCAGGCTCTGGAGGTACTGGGTATGCGACAACCGCCGCAGCGGCAGCTCGGGCGCCACGGCGTCTGCCCGACACGTGAAGGGCGGCTCCCGCACGGCGTCAGGGGGGGCGGCGGAGGGCGTGTTCCCCGTAATCCGGCCCTCACAGCCCCCCAGCAGCACGGCGAGCAGGCAGGCGGGGAGCGCCCGTCGGGTCGATCGCATCGTGGTCACCCCGCAACGAGCCCCGAGGTCCCGAAAGCGGCTCAAACGCGGCGCGGAGCCGCTGCCCCTCAGGGCGACACGGGCACTGACGGCGGGAGCGGCGTCGTTGTCTGGCCTCGCGCGACGAGGTCGAGAACGTACGGTCGGGCGGCGAACGGCACGTCACAGTGACCGATGGAGCTGCCTGACAGTCCATTGAAGAAAGTCGTCGGCGCCAGCGAGAAGTCATGGTCTCTGCAGCTCTGCCCAGCGGCACAGGCGAGGCGAAGGCCGAGGTACGGGCCCAGCGGCGCTGCATTCGAGCAGTCGCCCGATGGCGCCACGCTGTGGCGGAAGGACCAGGCTTCGTCGAGTCCCACGGGCATGGTCACCGCGCCGTTGTTGAAGGGCTGAAAGGCGTCGAGGACCACCACCCGGCTGTACAGCACTGTCTGGTCGATTCGGCTGTCCGTGGTGACGCGGTTCGCGAGGTCTTCAACATTCTTCCCGCCCCAGGAGAAGCCGAGGATGTTGAGAACGATGGGTCCGTCGAGCTGATTGACCTGGTTGTCGCCGTTTCTGTCGAGGGCCAGAAAGAGCGGCCCCGCCACGCTGGCGGCGTCGGTGTCGACGGCCGTCGCAAAGGTGGTGCCCGAACTGCTGCGCACGACGCCCGCATCGCCCAGGGCCAGCTCGTCACAGATGTCGGTGAAGTACTGGTTGCTGCTGCAGTTGGCTCCGAGGTCAGGGCAGGCACCGGTGAGGCAGATGGTCACAGGACGAAACGCGGGCCCGGCGTCGAGGGCTCCGGCGTCGACGGCTCCGGCGTCGACGGCTCCGGCGTCGATGGCTCCGGCGTCGATGGCTCCGGCGTCGATGGCTCCAGCGTCGATGGCTCCGGCGTCGATGACTCCGGCGTCGATGACTCCGGCGTCGACAGCCCCGCCGCCACCGCCCGTCGCGGAGCCGCCGCCCCCGCCCCCACCCCTTGTCTCGCCCGGACCTCCGCCACAACCCGCAACCACCGCGACGAATGTGAAAACAAGGAGCGATTGCCTGACCATGGGCTCCCCTGCCATGCAGCGATGACGGTCGCAAGCGCTGCAACGGTGAACCTGAGCTCCCGGACGCAGGTTTCAGGTACTGATTACGGCGGCCAGACGCCGGACATCTTCATCAGCCGCCGCCCGCTGCCGCCGACCTCGCCCTGCGCGGCGGTGGATCGGCGGGCGACCTCCCAGCGTTCACTTGCGCGCGCGCGCCTGTACAGCTTGTGCAGCGACGCGGTTCGAAGACCAACCCGGGAGAACTCGGCGAGTGGCGAGCGCTGTCGGTGCTTCGTGGCAGATACGCCCGCCCTGGTCGCGGCACAGTTCTTGGAGATTGGCTGGGCATGACCCGTCTCCAAGTCGCGCTGATGCTCTTGTTCGTGTTCGCCACCTCCATCGCGTGCGTGCCAGCTGCCAGTTCGACTGGTGGCGACGGTGGCGACGGTGGCAGCGGTGGCAGCGGTGGCAGCGGAGGAGGCGGCGGTGGCGGCGGTTCACCCGCGCCTGACGCGTCGGTGCCCTGGAACAGCCTCATCGGGGCCCACTACGCGTCGAGGGCGTGGGCCCGGGGTGGCCTGCGCGACCCTGGCGGCGCCGGCACGGCGTATCGGTCGTTCGACGGAGGGCTCCAGGACGACGGCTTCGCCAACTTCCAGCGCACCGCCGTTCCCGAGCTCCGCGCGCTCTTGTCGCGGGGGGAGTACGCCGTCATTCAGGCGGGCTTGTCCACGGCGATGCTCGAGGCCATCACCACCACGGCAGGGCGCGCGGCCTTCGCCAGGGCTCTGGGCGACCGCATCGACCTGATCCACGCCATGCCCGAGGCGCGCGGGTGGGAAACCCGCGTGGTGGTGCAGTTCGGCAACGAGATTCAGAACGCCCAGGGCTTCTACGGCAGCCTGTGCAGGTACGCGACGATGGGGCGCACTGACCAGTGCGACCTCGAGACCGAGTTCGCCCCTGCCTACGTCGACCGCTATCTCGCGCCTGGCGTGGAGATTCTGCGCGAGAAGAGCCAGGCCCTCTTCGGCCGACCCGACGCCATTCGCATCGCGCTCGGGTCCGTGGTCAACCTGGTCAGCCGTCGTGCCTTCGTCGAGACGTTGCTCCGCCGTCGCGTGGGTGGCACCGCCGCGCCCACCCTGGTCGGCCAACCCGTCTCGAGCCTCGTGGACACGGTCACCATTCACTACACCATGAACAACGGCCAGGCGCCGGCCCTGGTCGACGACTTCTTCCATGCGTGGACGTCGCCTGACGCAGGCACCACCGTCCGCTCGCTGTGGATGACCGAGGAGGTGGGCGTCAGCGCCGGCAGGTCGGGCTACGGGTTCGCCGCAGCGCTTCGCGCCATCGCCCCGTCGCTGCGTTGGTGGAAGAGCCGCGGCCTCGACCCATCGCGGGGCCACCTCTTCATCTGGGGCGCCGATCAGCGGTGTGAGGTCGACGCCGGAGGTTGCCTTTCCGTCGACGACGCGATGCCGATCTTCGCCGACTTCGTGGGTAGCTCGGACCTGGTGGAGACGAGCGACACCACCGTCACCTCGAGCCAGCCGCTGACCGTCTTCAGCTACCGCGCCGGCCCCGACCGTCGCGTGGTGCTTGCGTGGGCGAACGGGGGAGTCAGCACGAACGTCAGCGCGATCAACCTGGATACCTCGGACTGGACCGGCAGGCAGCTCACCCCGACGCTGCGCAAGGCGGGCATCGCCGGCTTGCCTCAGGTTCCCGTCGTAGAGAGTGGCTCGACCTACAGCTTCTCCACCACCCTCGTCGATCGGGAGGTGCTGATGTTTTTCCTCGAGGCGCGGTAGCACCGCGTCGCTTGCACAAGCTGTACAGGCGCACGCGCGCCAGTGAACGCGGGGAGGTCGGGGCGCTGGTTCGGATTCTGGGCTCTTGGGCGCGGCACGGTTGTTGGACTGGTGGCGGGCATGCGCGCTCCACACCTCGTCCTCGGTCCCCTGCTCGCGGGGCTCATCGCCTGCTCCGCTGCTCCCCAGACAACGCCCACACCCGTCGACGGCGGTCAGACGCCCGTCGACGGTGGTCAGACACCCATCGACGGTGGTCAGACGCCCGTCGACGGCGGGACGGTGAGGCTCCCCAGGGGCAGCGTGCAGGGTGTCGGGCCGTGTGCTCAGCCACCGCCGAGCACGATCCCCAGCACCACCTGCCAGGAGATGAGCATCGAGTGCCCGGCACTCACCCCGCTCCGGGTCACGGTGCTCGTCTCGCGCCCCCCCGCCGGGGTCGTGGTTCGCGGCACCGTGGTGCTCGGTACCGGAGGAGGAGGCACCGCGTTCTACGAAGGGTCGCCCGCGTCTGGCGCCATGGTGGAGCGCCTGCGCGTCGCCGGATTCGTCGTCGTTCAGCGGGCGTGGGAGAGGGGCTGGCACCTGACGACCGCGGGTATGGCGGGAGCCGCCTGTCGGTACGCGACGCTGCTGCAGTGGGTGAGGGACAACGTGCACGCGACCGGTGGCTTCTGCGCCACGGGCAACTCGGCGGGTTCGGCAGAGATCGCGTTCTCTCTGTCTCGCTACGGGATGGACGCGGTGCTCGACTTTGCGGTCCCCACAGGTGGCCCTCCCGTGGGCCGTATGGATGAGGCGTGCCCGGCCACGCAGTCGAGCACCTGGCCGGGGCAGTGCGCTGCCCTGTTGAGCCAGTATCCCGGTGCGTGCCCTTCGACGGTTTGCACCTACAACGGCTTCGGCCAGCAGTACGTCGATGGCGCATACGCCTCGATGCCCTGCTCCTCCGGCCCCGCCTCGGCGGCCGTCACGCTGCGTGCGGACAGCGTGGCGTCACCAGACGCCAGGCTGCAGTTGTCGATTCCGGTGCACGCCATCATGGGAAAGCTCGACTGCACTCAGGCGGTCAGCCAGGGGCTCGCCTGGTTCGACGCCATCGAGTCGGAGAAGACGATCGAGTTCGTGGGCAACACCGGGCACGAGGTGCAGCAGACCGTCGAGGGCTCGGCGGCCATCGAGCAGGCACTCGCCGGACCGAGCGGCTGCATCGCCCGGCCGCACCCTTGAGTTCGTCGCGCCGCTTGCGCGAAGGGTGAACGTCGCTTGCGTCTCGCGAACGGAGTGTGCTCGCTTCGCGCCCATGAACCCGATGCGGTGCGGCCGCGCTTGAGATGGGCCTGCGCGTGGCTCGCGCTCATCGCCTGGCTGCTGGCTGCGCCCGCGCGTGCAGAGTGGACCTGGTCGGCGGACTCGACGTGCCTGAGTCGCGATGCGGCCGCGCATGCCGTCGCCGATGTGCTCGGTGGTGCAGTGGAGAAGGACATCGTCGTGCGCGCCTCGATCACCGGTGTGGCAGGCGCATGGGGGGCCGACCTCTTCGTGCAGCGCGGCGAAGTCTCACGAACGCGCTCACTGACGAGTGAGGCGAGCGCCTGCGCCTCGTTGAGCGATGCGGTCGTGGTGGTGACGGCGCTGCTCGTCGACGAAGTGCAGGCGGCAGGCGAGCCTCTGGTGCTCACCATTCCGGCGCCTTCTGCGCCGCCCCTCGAGCCGCCCGCCGCGCCTCCGGGAGTCTCGTGGACGGGCATGATTCGCCTTGGCTCCATGGCTCGCTTCGATGAACTGCCGGGGCTCGTGGGTGGCCCGTTGCTCGAAGTGGAAGCGCTTCCTCCGGGCGGCATTCCGATGCTCTTGAGCGTGGGCTTCTGGCCGCCGGTGGAGACCTTGCGCGAGGGACGAGGCGGTCGCTTTCTCGGCGCGCTGGTGATGCTCGGCGTCTGTCCAGGTGTGGCCATCGACGCTTCGGTGGGGCTTGCAGTCGGGGGCTGTGGTGCGCTCTCGCTCACGTACCTCTTCGCCGAGGGGCTCGGCGCTGCTCAGACGCGTACTGCCGAGGGGCTCTCCCTGGGTATCGAGGGTCGCGCCTTTGTGCGCGTGCGCATCGCTGGACCGCTCTGGGTTCACGGCGGCCTGGGTCTCTTCGTGCCCATCGTTCGACCGCGCGCCTCGCTCTCTGTCGGCCTGAGCGAGGTGCTCGTGCATGAGGTCGCGGCCGTGGTCCCAGAGGGTTCGCTCGCATTGGAACTGCGCTTCGAGTGACGAATGCCTGAGAAAGCCCCGAGCCTCGCGACAGGACGAGAGATGAATGCGCTGGAGTCCTCCCGGACGCAGGAGCCGACTGCCTATGCCGAGCAGTTCCGGCAACTCGTGCAGGTCCACGGACGACCCGTCGCGCGAACGCTGCGCTACCTCGGCGTCCGCGATGCCGACCTGGAGGACGCGGCGCAGGAAGTCTTCGTCACGGCGCATCGGCGCTGGTTCGAGCTGAGCCATCAGGAGAGCATCGGCGGGTGGCTGCGGGGCGTCGCGGTGAACGTCGCGCGCAACCGTCGTCGCCATGAGGAGCGCTCGCGTCGCACCTTTGCGCCCGAGCTCGATGAGGCGGTCGATCCACGCCTTCCGGAAGAGGCGCTTGCCGAGCGACAGCGCTGCCGACGGCTCTTGCGCTTGCTGGAGGCGCTCCCCGAGGAACAGCGCACCGTGCTCGTGGTCTTCGAGGTGGAGGGCGCGCCGATGAAGGAAGTCTCCGAGCTGCTCGGCATCTCGTTGCCCACGGCGTATCGGCGCCTGCAAGAAGCGCGCGATGCTCTGCGGAGCGCGATGACCAAGGAGGAGCGATGAAGAGCCCTGACGAGCATGAGGATCTCGAGTCGCTCCTGGGCGCCGCGCGGCGCGACCTGCCGCCGCTCGATACCGACCGTGTGGCCGCAGTCGCGCTCACGACACCCCTGGCCGCACCCCCGCTCTGGCGAAGCCTCTTCCCGAAGCTCGCGCTCGCGGCGGTGGTGATCTCAGTGGGCGTCATCGCGTGGCGGCAGTTCAGCGCTTCATCATCCACCGCGCCCGAGCAGGTCAGGCCTGCAGTCGTGCTCGTCCCGTCGCCGGCACCAATACCTGTTGCATTGGAGCCCGAGCCCATCGCGGAAGCCGAGCCACTGCCCCTGCCCGCGCCGCATCGCCCTGCTGCACGAGCCCGCGCACCTGAGCTCGCGCCGACACCTCCACCCACTGCGAGCGAGCTCGAGCTTCAAGAGGGCGCTGTGCTCCTGCGTGCGCGACGCGCACTGAGTCGGGGTGAGCCCGAGCGCGCGCTGCTCGCCTGTGAAGAGCACGCGCAGGCGTTTCAAAGCGGGAAGCTCGCGCCCGAGCGTGAGGCGATCGCGATCGATGCGCTGAATGCCCTGGGGCGCGTCGAACAGGCGCAGTCGCGTGCGCAGCGCTTCATCGCGCGTTGGCCTGAGTCTGCCTATGCCGATCGCGCCCGCCGTGCGCTGGCAAGGTAGGGCGTGCAGCACGTCGATGACGATTTCGTGAGAAAGCCCCTCCCCCTCGCGACAGGACGCGACATGAACCACGGCAAGCTCCTCCTGGCCCTCGTCTCCATCGCGCTGTCCGGCTGCGTCTGCGGCATGGACCTGGGCAGCGACCCTGCCGACGCAGGCAGCGACCCTGTCGACGCAGGCACCGGCCCTGCCGACGCGCGCACCGATGAGTGCGGCAACGGCATCGACGACGACCGCAACGGCCGCATCGACGACGGCTGCTCGTGCGGCACCGGCGAGGTCCAGTCCTGCTCCACCGGGCCCTATCCAGGCCAGCGCGTCGGCGCTTGTCGCGACGGAACACAGACCTGCGAGGTTCAGGAGTTCGGCGACTGGGGCGAGTTCTCGTGCAGAGGCGAGACGCTTCCCTCGACCGAGCTCTGCGACGGGTTCGACAACGACTGCGATGGCGCTGTAGACGAAGATTGTCCGTGTACCGAAGGCAGCTCGCGCATGTGCAGCGATGAGTTCGCGCGAGCTCCCTGCAATGCCGGAACGCAGACGTGTCGCGCAGGAACCTGGGGCAGCTGCGATGGCGCCGTCGCGCCAAGCGCCGATGTCTGCACGGACGAGATCGACAACGACTGCGACGGCGTCGTGAACGAGGGCTGCGACTGCAGCTCGACGCCCGAGCAATGCAATGACCTCATCGACAACGACTGCGATGGCAAGGTCGATGAAGTGACCTGTGCTCCGCTGCCCGATGCAGGCATGTCGATGCCCGATGCGGGAGGCACCTGCATTCCAATCGCGCCGAGTGCGTGCACGCGGGCTTGCGCGACGTCTGCGCTCGCCTGGGACATCGCACCGGTGAGCGGCGCGCGACGAAGTGGGTTTGGGAACAGTCACGCGATCTGGACGGGCACCGAGTGGCTCTCGATCTTCGAGGGTGGAGATACACTCGAGACGCTCTTCTTTCTTCAGGCGAGCGACGCGGCAGGCAACGTCACCCGCACGGTGCGGCTCGACATTCCGGAGAGCGGCTCGGCGGACACCGCAGCGTGGGCCTGGACCGAAGTACACGACATCGCCTGGACGGGAAGCGAGCTCCTCATGCTCTACACGGGCTACGGAACCGCGAAGAAGAGAGGGCTGGCCCGCGTCTCGGCCGCAGGTGTGGTGGGAAGAATCGTTGCGCTCAACGACACGTACTCGCCCTCGATGGCGTGGAATGGCTGCGAGCTTGCGGTCATCCGCACGGATGGAACTGGTGGCGTCACCACCGTGCGCCTGTCCTATTTCGACGCCTCTCTCACCCTCACGCATGAGGTCGTCGTCGAGGGGCCGGTCACCATCGTGGACGGCGTCGATTCCTTCGCGCCCTCGACCATCGAGTGGACGGGCAGTCGATGGTTGCTCGCGGGAACCATCGCCGTCCGCAGTGGCGCGTCGTCTCAGAACGTGGGCATCGCAGCGTGGACCGTGGACGCGGGAGGCGCGGTGCTGCGTCACGAGATCGAGCGCTCCAGCGGTCAGCCCTGGCAGGTGCACCTGGCCCGGGGCGTGGCGCGAACGCTCTTGTGCTGGAGCGACTACGGCGGTGGAAATCAATCGACGCGCTGCCAGTTCTTCGGCGCGACGGGCCTGCCCGAGGGCTCGCCCACGTCGGTCTCCGTCCAGTTGGCGAACTCCGGGAACATCGGGGTCGCGTTCTGGGACTGCTCGTTCATCGTGATGTCCACCTCGCAGAACCTCATGCAGCAGAGCCTCACCTTCCGCTCCCGCTCAGCGCGCCTCAGCGAGTCCGGTGCCGTCGAGGCTCTTCCCTATCCGTGGGTCGGCAACCCAACGGGACACTTCTTCGGCCGCATCCGGGGAGACTCCGCCCCCAACCTCGTCGTGCCCGACCACACGCCCGCAGGCGATCGATCCCCCATTCGCGTGCGCCTCGGCTGCGGCCCCTGAGCCTGTCTGAAACCGGGTCGGTGGCGCACCGCCGCCTGTACAAGTTGTTCAACCCCGACCTGGGTGAAGGGGCACGCGAGACGGGAACGCGACGTGCAGTCGCGGGCTGGATGTTCGTTCGCGCTCTGGTCATCACGTCCTGTCTGGCTGTGTTTTCCTCCTGTGGCCCGTTGCCCGGCAACGGCGACGGCGACGGTGGTTCCGTCGATGACGCGGGCAGCATGGGAGGAGGCGCGACCGGAGGTGGTAGCGCAGGCGGCGGCGGTGGAGGCGGTGGAGGTGGCGCTGCGGACGCGGGCCCCCTCGCGGACGGCGGCGTCCTCCCTGACGGTGGTACCCGCCCCGACGGCGGCACTCGTCCCGACGGCGGCATTCGCCCCGACGGCGGCATTCGCCCCGACGGAGGAGTCAGGCTCGATGGCGGGCTCGGGTTCACGCCCCTGACGGAGTTCTCGGCCGGCCAGACCTGGGAAGGACACCCCGGGCTGCTCTACCCCGGCTCCAACCAGCCCCCCGCTGCACACCTCGCCCGCGGCGGCACGGCCGCACAGCAGGTGGTTCCGCTCTTACCGGATGGCGGTGGGGACCCTGCTGGCAAGCTGGTGCTCCTCTCGATGGGGATGTCGAACACCACCCAGGAGTTCTGCTCCACGGCGGTGGCCAGCGACGGTGGGCCGCCCTGCAGCCCGTGGAGCTTCATGGGGCAGGCGGCCGCCGATGCCGAGGTCGACAGGAGCCGGCTGGTCATCGTCAACGGCGCGCGCGCCAGCCAGGTGGCCTCCGTGTGGGCCGACCCGCAGAGCCAGGAGTACGACCGCATTCGCGACACCCGGCTTGCCCCGCTCGGCCTCTCGGAGGCGCAGGTGCAGGTGGTCTGGGTCAAGGTGGCCAACGCCCAGCCCACCGTCTCATTGCCCGATGCGAACGCCGACGCCTGGCAGCTTCTCAGGTCGCTGGGGGCGATCGTGCGCAACCTGCGGGCGCGCTACCCGAACCTCCGCCAGGTGTTCCTCTCTTCCCGGATCTTCGCCGGCTTCGCCAGCTCGCCGCTCAACCCCGAGCCTTACGCCTACGAGTCGGGCTTCGCGGTGAAGTGGCTCATCGAGGCCCAGCTCACCCAGCTCAGCGGCGGCGCGGTCGACTCGAACGCAGGTGACCTGTCGGCGGCCGTCGCCCCGTGGCTGGCCTGGGGCCCCTATCTCTGGGCAGACGGCCTCAACCCGAGAGCCGATGGCCTCACCTGGGTGCCGAGCGACTTCGAGGCTGACGGCACGCACCCGAGCCCATCGGCAGAGCAGAAGGTAGGGAGGTTGCTCCTCGAATTCTTCAAGACTTCGCCCACCACGCGCTGCTGGTTCCTGGCGACCCCGGGCCTGTGCCCTTGACGGGACGCCTTCGTCACGGCGGGCTACGGTGGACCCAGGTGAGGTTTCTTCTCGTCACGATGGTGGTGCTGCTGGCGGGCTGCTCCACTTCGGAGCTGAGCATTCACTGTCGTGTCCCGAAGGAGCAGCAGGTCGCGCGCCTCGAGGTGAAGATCATCGAGCCGCGCGCCGAACACGGCTGCGACGACATCGCCTTCGGGCTGATCAGCGGCCCGACCATCGCGGCCGAGACCACGAGGTCGGCGGAGGGCGAGCTGGGCGCGACGCTGGAGCTCGGCGCGGTCTCCGCCTCGGCGCGAAAGCTCGTCCTGGTGGCCGGGACCGCGAGCGACGGCGGGGTCGTGGTCCGCGGCTGTGCCGAGGTCGACGGAGGGACCGTCACCGTCACCGCCGAGCCCGTCGTGACCACGCAGCTCGTCGCCACCACAGGCGACTTCCCGTGGCCCGAGACGCCCCCGGTGGTGGTGGAAGTGGAGGCCCTCGACACGCAGGGGCGGCGGGTCGAGGCGCAGGGCCAGTGGAGAGCGCGGTTCCCGGGCGCACCCGAGGCCCTGCACCCCTTCTCCACGCGCGCAGGGAGCCCGGTTGCGATCGACGCCGGCCGGCCGGACTGGTCAGGCCCTTTCCGCGTTCAGCTCCGCGTGCGCTGGGGGACGGCAGCCGACTTCGAGGCGATGACGCTGCCCCCGCCAGAGGTGGATCCGACGGGTGATCGAACCTATCTCTCGGGTCGGCTGGGAGCGCGTGGGGAGCTGGGGTTGCTGATGGCCGAGGCGACCGCGGTTCCGGGCGGCATCGTCTCGGCTGTCTCGAGGAGGCTGCCAGGTGAGGCGGGGTGGACGCCGCTCCTCGCTCAGGCCAGGGGCTTCGCCCTCTTCCCTTCCCCCACCGAAGAGCGGGACCTGCTCGTCGCTCACCGCAGGGTGGTGGCGGGCACTGACCTGGTGTGGGTCGACCCGGCCCACCTCACCGCGCCGACCGTGCTGGCGCAGAACGTCAGCGACACCGGGCTCGCGGTGACGTCGCTCTCCGAGGGCTGTCACCAACCCGCGGTGGTGAGCCGGGGTGGTGGGAGCTGGGTCGTTCGCTCGTTGGCGGACGGGCGGTCGATCGCCGATCACCCCTGGCTCCAGCTCGTGGCGAGCTCGGCGGGCCTCACGCCCGTCATCCTCGGAGGCGGCTGCGTGACCCGACGGGGTGGCCCGCCGATGTGGGCCAACTGGGTGTCCAGCTCTCAGGGCCTGGTGGGGCAGGCCCTCATGTTCCCGACGGCGAACGGACCTGTGTCCCTTCCTCTCGTCACGTACGCCACGGGCTTCCGGTTCCTCGGCCCGGCCGACGGCAACGCCCTGCTCCTGGGCTCTCCCGGCCTCTTCGTGAGCGGAGTGGAGCTCCTGACCCTCACCAGCGACGACCAGGGAGCGCTGAGCGCAGCCGTGGAGCCGGTGGCCTCCATTGGCCAGCTCTTCCCCTCGTCGGCTGTTCGGGGTGACTTCGACGGCGACGGGGCGCGAGACCTGGCGATCGTGCTGGAGGAGTACAGGGTCACGGGCGCCACCCTCCTGATTCAGTTGGGCGCTCCCGACGGCGGGCTCTCGGCCACCGCCAGCCGTACGCCGGGCCACGACTGGTGTGAGCCGGTGTTGCACGCGGTCGACCTGAATCGCGACGGCCGCGACGAGCTCCTCGTGGCGTCCGCCGGGTCGGCGCGCGACGGTGGCGCGTGCGAAACCGGGCTCTACTCGTACTCGCTGGGGCCGCGACCATGACGAGCGCGGCGCTCTTGTTGCTGCTGAGCCAGGCGCCTGACGGCGGCCTCCTCGAGCAGGGGGCTGCCGCAGTGGCGGCGTTCCAGGCCGAGGAGGGCGCCCGGCTGCTCGAGAAGGCGCGCGCGACGGGGCCCTTCACGCACGCGCAGCTGGTGCTCCTGTACGAGCAGCTGGGCATCGCCTACGCCTACCTGGGCCGCAACGACGAGGCGCACCTCACCTTCCTGCACTTGATGGACATCGCCCCCCGCCACGCCATCAGCTACTTCCTCTCGCCGCGCGTCACCTTCATCTACGAGCGCGCCCGCACGGACGCGCAGGTTGGCGTGGCCCCCACCCTGGACCTGCAGTGGCGCGCCACCACGCTGGCCGAGGAGCCTCTGGAGCTGCGCATCGCCCTGAGCGGGCGGCCTGTCGGTGTGACCCAGATCGGCCTGGGGGTGCGCCTGCGAGGAGAAGAGCAGTACACGGTGCTGCGCCGGCCGCTGGAAGAAGGAGTGGCCCGCATCGAGTTCCCTCCGCTGGACCCCGCCGGCGCCCTCACCCGGCAGCTGTTCGTGGTTGGGCTCGACGCGCTGGGCAACGAGGTGCTGGAGCTGGCGAGCCGGACCAGCCCGCGGGAGATCACCCTCAAGCCCGATCTCTCGCCCCGCTGGTACCAGCGCTGGTGGGTCTGGGTGGCCACGGGCGCCGTGCTCGCCGCGGTCACCTCGACGGTGATCTACTTCGTCACGAGGCCTCCGCCCCAGACGGTGCCAGCCACCTTGCAGTCGAGCTCGTTCTGATGGACCCCGCCACCCTCACCCTCCTCAATCGGCCGCTGCTCCACTCGAGAGACCGCGGTGAGCTGGCCGTGCGCCGCTTCAGGGTGCGCCGCTCGGCCGGGTCCAGCCGGACGACGGAGCTGACGGCAGCCACGGTGGTCGGCTCGGCGCAAGACGCCGACGTTCGCCTCGAGAGCCCCACGGTATCTCGCAGGCACGTCCGCCTGACCCCCACCGTCAGCGGCGTCATCGTGGAAGACCTGGCGTCCAAGAACGGCACGTTCCTGCAGGGGGTGCGCGTCTCCGAGGCGCTCATCGAGCGCAGCTCGGTCCTTCGCCTCGGTAGCTGCGACCTCCAGGTCATCGTCGAGGACGAGACAGTGACCTCCGTGCCCGGGCTCGGTGTCTTCGGCGAACTGGTGGGCGAGAGCCCCGTGATGCAGGCCCTGTTCGCCAGGCTCGCCCTCGTGGCGCGGTCCGACTCCTCCTTGCTGCTCCTGGGCGAGACGGGCACGGGCAAGAGCGCCATCGCGCGCGCCCTTCACGAGCAGTCGCACCGCCGTAACGGTCCCTTCGTCTCGCTGGAGTGTGGCTCGCTGTCAGAGGAGCTCGCCGACGCGACCCTCTTCGGCCATGTGCGCGGCGCCTTCACCGGGGCCGATCGCGATCGCCCCGGCGTCTTCCAGCGCGCCCAGGGCGGCACCCTCTTCCTGCAGGACGTAGGCGCGATGAGCCCGGCCCTGCAACCCAGGCTCTTGCGCGCGCTCGAGAGTCACTCCGTCCAGCGGGTGGGCGGCACCGAGCGGGAGCTCATCGATGTCCGCATCATCGCGAGCGCCTCTCCGCGCCTGCGCCACACGGCGTTTCGCTCGGATCTCTACTATCGGCTCGCGGTGGTGGAGTTGACCGTGCCCCCTCTGAGGGACCGCGTCGGCGACGTGGTGCGCCTGGCCTCCCGCTTCGCGGCGCGGCTCGGCAGCACGACCCCGCCCCCGGACCTGCTCGAGGGCCTCGAGCACCACCCGTGGCCCGGCAACGTGCGGGAGCTCATCAACCACGTCGAGCGGAGCCTGGTGCTGGGCGGCGTCCCGCGAGGGTCGGAAGACCTGGCCCGCGCGGTGGGCCCCGGTGAACCGAAGGAACCTGGAGAGCGGCAGCGGGTGGAGGCAGCGCTGATGGCCTGCGCCTGGAACCAGAGCGCGGCGGCGAAGCTGCTGGGCATTTCCCGCGGGACGCTCATCAGCCGGATCGAGCGGTACAAGCTGCCTCGGCCTCGGGCCAAATAGCGCTAAGCTCGGCCCGTTGACGCCCCCCACCGCCCCGAAGGCCACGCGCTTCGGAGAATTCGAGCTGCTTGCTCCGCTGAGCCGGGGAGGAATGGGCGAGGTCTACCTCGCCCGGCAGCACGGAGCGCAGGGTTTCCGGCGGTTTGTGGCCCTCAAGCTGATGCGGCTCGATCTCGAGACCGACCACAACACCCGCCAGCTCTTCTTCGATGAGGCCCAGCTCCTCGCGCGCATCACGCACCCGGCCGTGGCCCAGGTGTTCGGGTTCGGGGAAGAGGCAGGGAACCTCTACCTGGCGATGGAGTACGTGGCCGGCGTTTCCTTCGCCGTGCTGCGACAGCTGCCGCCCGGGGCGCTCCCGCCCGAGGTGGCCGCCTCGCTGGTGGCGGCCGCGGCCCGGGGGCTGCACGCGGCCCACGAGTTGAAGGACCTCGACGGGCGCTTGCTGGACGTCGTCCACCGCGACGTTTCCCCTCAGAACCTGATGGTGACCTTCGAGGGCCAGGTCAAGGTGCTCGACTTCGGCATCGCGCTCCATCGGGAGCGCACGTCTCAGGCGACCTCGCTGGGCAGCGTGCGGGGAAAGGCCGCCTACATCGCCCCCGAGGTGCTGCTCGGAGAAGCTCCCACGAGGCAGTGCGATGTGTGGGCGCTCGGCGTGGTGCTCCATGAGCTCCTCAGCGGCCGGCCGCTCTTCAAGCGCGACCAGGACCTCGCGTCGATGCACGCCGTGCTCAACGGGGAGATCCCCCCGCCGGGCCAGGACGTCGCCCCGGCGTTGTCACAGGTCACGATGAAGGCGCTCGCCAGACCGCTCGGCGAGCGGTTTCCCTCAGCCGCGGCGCTCGCCGACGCGCTCGAGGGCGTCGTAAGGGACCAGCAGAGTTCCGGCGAGGCCTGGGCCAGACACGCCCTTGCCGACCGACGGGGCGCCCAGGAGCGCTGGCTGGCGGAGAACTCCCGCGCTGCACCTCGTCCGGAGCCGGGGGTGGCGCTGGCCACGCCGCAGCGCCCCGGCTCGATGGACGTTCCGACGAAGAGTGTCCAGCTGCAGCCACTGGCGCACTCCGGCAGGCGGTGGCCGCTGGCGGTGCTGCTCCTCGTGCTCGTCGTGCTCGGCTCGTGGGGCGGAGGTCGGCTCCTCACTTCGCAACCCGCCCTGGTGGCCGAGGCGGTGGACAGCGGGGTCGTGACCGTGACGGTGCCCGACTCGGGCGGGGCGCTCGCGCCGGAGCAAGGCTCGCCACCGCCGACGGTGGCGGAGGTGCCCGATACGCCCGTCGACGCGGGAAGACCGCGCGTGCGGCCCACGAAGAAGGCGCCCCTCGCGAGCTCGGTGGTGGCGCCTGCGGTCGCGCCTCCGCAACCCGCGCCCCCTGTTCCCCTGACGGTCTTCGCCGTGCCCTATGGGTTGGTGCGCGTCGACGGGAAGTTGATCGGACCGACGCCCGTGTACGGCAGCCTCGTCGAGGTGGGCAGGCACCGGGTGGAACTCACCGCGCCTGATACGGGCGAGGTACGGGCGCTGCGAGACGTGACCCTGGTTCCGGGAGTGCCGCACACCGTCGACTTCAGGTGACGAAGGCGCGCGGTCGGGCGAGTGACTCACAGCCCGTCTGCGGGCTGCTTCACGGGGTTCGAGGGCTGCCCGGCGACACCTTTTCCGAGCGCCGCGCTCTCCGAGCCGATGGCCGCTGACAGGCGCGGACTTCGCGGGTGGTTCACGGCGGCCGTGGCGTGGCTCAACGCGCGCATCACCTGGCTCGAGTACCAGCAGCACCGCCCCGCGCCACCAAACGGCGTACACTGGCGCTCGTGTTCGTCACCCCTCAGCCCGGGCTGCTCACGTCCTCACCAGGCCGGCCGCCCGGTTTCACGGTTTCTTCATCTTGTTCTTTGTTCCTCGTCGTCGGCGGAATTCTCGGCGCGCTGATGACCGGTCTTCTCTGCATCACGCCGGTCGCTGCGGGTTGGCCGCAGTTCGGCAAGCAGGCGAGCGCGGGTACCGCTTCGATCAGACATGAGAATCGATCTCGTCCGGACCGATGAAGAGCGCCTCGCCTGCTTCGAAGTGCTGCGCGAGCTGCGGCCAGCGCTGGTGCGTGAGCGCTTTCTCGACGATCTCGCGCGCATGGCGGGCCAGGGGTTCGCGCTCGCGGCGCTGTGGGATCCAGACGTGCGCGCGGTCGCCGGCTTTCGCCCGATGGAGATGTTCTCCACCGGCCCGATTCTCTACGTCGACGATCTCGTCACGGCGGCCGCGCACCGGGGAAAGAAGTACGGCGCGGCGTTGCTCTCGTTCTTGAACGGGCACGCGCTGGCGCGCGGCTGCAGGTTCCTCGAGCTCGACTCCGGGCTGCAGCGCCTCGACGCGCACCGCTTCTATCGACGCGAGGGACTGGAGGACGTGGCGCTACACTTCTCCAGGCCCACCGGCTCGGGCGAGCGCTGGAAGATTTAGTATGGGGTGAGATCCGAGCAGAGACTCGCGGCGCCCTCCACGCACGTACCTCCCTGACAGGTGAACGAGTCGCACTCGTTGGCCGTCACGCAGGCGCTGCCGGCTGACCGCGACCTCACGCAGACACCGGCACCACCGTCGCCCTCGCAGAACGATCGAAACGCACAGCTCCGCTCAGCGCTGCACGGGTCTCCCGGCTGACCCTGCTCGAAGCACCGACCCGGAGTCGTGCCGCCGTCCACCGGCGCGCCGACACACTGCAGCGAGAAGCAGTGCAAGGACGCGGTGCACGGGCCGCCCGCTGGCTGCCGGGCCCGACAGACGCCGTCTGCCGGGCCGATCGAATCGCAATACGCGTCGATGCGGCACAGCCCCGTGCCTGCGGCCGAGCAGGCTCCTCCCTGAGGAACATTGAGAGGGATGCAGGTTCGACTGCCGTCTGCACGCCGAGACCCTCCGCAGACCCAGCCCTCCACGCAGCCTTCTCCGTCGAGACACGAGGCACCCGCGGGGCGGGGCTGACGACACACCTCACCGAGGCACGCGAGGCCCTTCTCACAGAAGGGAGGAAAGAACGACGGCGCGATGATCGCGCACGAACCACCTTCAGCCACTCGAGCCCGGCAGAAACCGGCGTAGGGGTAGCTGCCAGGCTCGCACACGTCGGCGTCCGTCACCGCTGCGCCAACTCGCTTGAAGGCAACGCAGACACCCGGGCAGGTGAGGCCAAGGCAACCCGCATCGGCGCACTCGACTCCCTCGAAGCACGCGCCTCCGGGCGCGACCTGTGGCGTGAAGACCCGATCGCACGCTGGCGCCGCGCAGTTGCCCTCCGCCAGGGCGGTCAGGCACTCGGCGGCCACCGCTCCATTCCAGGCCGCGCGCCCGCTCCGCACTGACTGCGCGACGGACGACAGGCAGTCCTTCGCGTTACCGGCCTTGAGCGCGAGGCAGCCTTCGAGGCGATCGTAGTGCGGCTGACATCGCAGCGCGAAGCGGCACTCCGCCTCGGTGTACTGCGCACAGAAGTCCTCGACGGACACAGCCGGGACGACCGCGATGGGCGGAGGGCAGGCGACGAAGAGTGTCGCGACCAGGTTCCACGATCTCATCCGGGGCAGTTCCTCATCAGACAGACAGGGGGCTACTGACACACCCCGGCAGGACAGGAGGATCCCAGAGACTCCCAAATGTAGTGCGAGAGCGTGGTGGCGCCGCAGACGCCGGCAGTGTTGCCGACCGGACAAAGCTCCCGAACAAGGCGCACCTGATTGGGCCAGGGCCACAGCGGCGTGGCGCTGAGGGTGTCGTACCCGGCCTGCCCGAAGAAAGTGCCATCGGTGCCGTAGCGGTTGACGATGGTGGCGCCCAGCGGTCCGCCGCCGAAGCCCTTGTCGGCCAGGAACGAGCCTGCCTCGATGCGCACGGGGTAGCGCAGCGAGGGCGTCGGCCCGTCAGCCCGGGGGTCGGTGGTGTAGCAGCCGGTGACGCACTGGGTCTGGTTGTAGGCACCCTGCGAGAAGGTGCCGAACACGTCGACATGGCTGGGCGGTACGGCGGAGTTCACCCCGAAGCGCCCAGCCCCGAGGGCGATCACGTTGCGCAGGGAGTTGGTGGCGCTGGTGACCCCGCTGAACTGGGGGCCGACGCGCACGGCGTCGCCGGTGGCTCCGTTGGGCACCACCACTGTCAGCCCGTCGATGACCAGGTCCTTCCGCGCCATGTCCGTAGGCGACTGGGCCGAAACGCCGGAGGCGGCTCCAACGACGACGATGTCCTTGAAGGTGAAAAGTGGCTGGTGCGCCGTCATGCCCTGCAGGTCGTCGACCTCCGGGTACATGCCGGCCAACTGCGAGTTGAGGGACACCACCCCCAGCCAGCTGTTGGCGCCGAAGGGGAAGAAGAAGTTGTCATGCCAGGCGGTCTGGATGTCGGCGGCACCCGAGTAGCCACCGGGGCCCAGCCTGGAGTCCAGGTGCAGCACGTTCTGGAACGAGACGTGGTGCGAGTTGTAGATGGTGGAGCCGACGACGGCGTTGCCGGTGTTGTTGCCGCACTCGTCGGTGTGCGACGCACAACCCTCGAGGTGAATGACGGCGCGGCGAACCACCACGTGGTCGGAGCGGTACACCAGCAGCCCGATGCGCGCCTGGCCGCCGATCCACACGTCCTCGAAGAGCAGGTTGGTGTTCCCCCAGTCACCATCGTTCGAGCCCGTGCCGAGGATGCCCCCGGCCCCGTTGGTTCGAGAGATGAACCCGGTGTTGCGAACCACGATGGAGTCCGAGTTGTAGAGGCTGCTGGGCCCACCTTCGAAGGTGAGGCCGTCGATGAGGATGAAGCGGTCCTTGCGGAACGAGCGCCCCACGAACAAGCCGCCCATCACGCGCACGCTGCCGGGGTGCTGAGCCATCACGCACGTCATGTGTCCCACGTCGACGCCGGAGAGGACCTGTCCCCCCGCGCTGCTGGTCCAGTTCAGCGTGCCGGTGCCCGCCGCCTCGGAGTAGGTGCCGTCCAGGAGCACCAGGGTGTCGCCGGCGGCCATGGCAGCGAAGGCGCGGCCGAAGCTGCGGAAGGGCAAGGCTACCGAGGTGCCGGCATTGGAGTCGGCGCCGCTCGGTGAGAGGTACCACGACACGCCGCCGCAGGCGGGGGGCACGGTGATGCCGGCGTCCCCCGAGGGCGTGCCGCCGTCTGGTGGAGTCCCGGCATCCGCTGGTGCCGGCCCTGCGTCGGTGTCGGTCAGCCCTGCGTCGGGCCCGCCAGCGTCACCCGCGAGGTCGCCTCCGTCGCTGGGCAGCAAGCCCGCGTCTGGCTCGCGGGCGTCCGGCGCGGAGACAGTGCCCTGACAGGCCACACCGAGGACGACGAAGCAGAGGAGAATGGCTCTGGTCTCGCGCATTGGTGCCGAACCATGCCAACAGTCATTCCCCGGTGTCGAGCGGGGCGTTGGCCGAGCTGTTGACCCTGGGTCCGAGCGTGGCCGTGCCGTCTTCGAACGCAAAGGCGGGCGTCCGCTACTTGCTGAACTCGCACGCGACGGGGCACATGCCGCCGTTGTACGGCTTCGGGTACGCCGTGTACGCGGTGCGCACGTGGTACGGCGTGTTCGCGTAGGACGTGCGGTCCACGCCGGTGACGGTGAGGAAGAACTTCCCCGCCTGGACGAAGCGGTTCTCGAAGCAGAAGCAGCCCCACGCGAGCGCCGTCACCTGCGTGCGGTCTGACAGCGTCGACTTGCTGTACACCGGCTGGAACGCCGCGCCCTGCACGCCCGCGCTGTGCCACGCGCCGAGGTTCCCGCCCTTGTAGCCGATGCTGCGCGCCACCACCGTGCACCCGGTGCCCACGCAGAACTCGATCTCCAGCACCACGTCGTACGGCGGCCCTCCCGCGTTGCCGTGCTCGATCTCCCACTGCAGCTCCCAGGTCCGGTCTCCGGTCATGCCGGCGGGGAAGCGCAGTTCGTAGCGGTCCGAGTCGCTCGTGTAGACGTCGTAGTCATCGGGCGCGCGCACGCCCTGCGCGTCGGCCGGGTCCAGGTTGCGGGTGAACCCGTGCCCGTACGAGAGGCTGCCGTTGAGCTCGAACGCCGCGCCTGACGCGGGAACGGGGAAGGTGCTCCCGGGGTCGCTGGCCAGCGTCCGCACCACGGTCTGCTCGGACGAACCGACGAACCGCGACTCCTCGTCGGCATCGGCGCGCCACTCGAGCTTGAGCTGGTAGTCGAGGTCGTCCGCCCAGTTGCTGCCGTCGTCCTGCACGAGCACGTAGAGGCGCAGGGGCGACGCGTGCGGCGGCAGCGGGATGGCGCCTTCGAAGTTCCTGAGGCCGGTGAACTCCGGGTTCTCCTCGCGCGAGGAGATCATGCAGCGCGGCGGCGAGAGGCCGCAGTACGCGTCGACCGTCGCCCTCGTCTGGTCATCGTCGTTGTCCTTGCGCGGGCAGACGTTGGCGTTGGTCCGGCAGGCGTTCTGCCGGTCCGCCTCGGTCGCCCCCTGCGTCACGGGCAGGAACACGCGGACCATTCGATCCATCCGCCCGGGCAGCGCCGGGAACCGCCCGCCGTTCGTGGTGGGGTTCACCTTGTAATAGAGCACCGTCGGCTTCGTGCTCGGCGCCACGTCGACGCCGAACCAGTCTGGATCCGGCACGTGCCCGATGCGCGCGGTGATGTTCGCGGTGTTGCCCGGCGCGCTCAGCGTCACCGGCCGCGCCGTCTGCATGGTGTCGTTGGGCTCGTACGTGTCCGACTCCGGGAGCACCAACACGTCCACCTGGTATTGCTGCCGCAGGTCGCCCGGGACCGTCGTCACCATGTTGTTCGCGCCGCCGCGGTAGCCCTGGATCACCAACGTGTACCTGCCGCCGTTGGTGATGCGCACGGTCGCCAGGTCCACGCCGTTGAACTCGTTGGCCACGAAGCCTTCCGCCACGGGCACGTCGCTGGAGTCCTTCAGCGTGTACGCGAGCTTGTAGGCAGGGGGCGCGGTCAGCTTCGCCGCGGTGATGTGCAGGTGGGTGACCTTGCGCCCTGCCGGCACCTCGAAGGAGAAGCGATCGACGTCGTTCGCGGTGGCCACGTAGCCCGTCTGGCTCCCCTTCACCGAGGCACCCGCGGCGGTGAGCGCGATGGGCGTGGGGGTGGTGTCGTTGGGCTCGTTGGCGTCGGGGTTCTCCACCAGCTCCACCATCAGCGAGTAGGGCGCGCGCAGGTCGAGGTGCTGGCGGCCACCCGTCGCCAGGTCCGACACCATCACCAGGAGCTTCGTGCCCGACTCGTTGAAAGGAACGATCAGGTCCACGGGCTTCGGTGCGGCCTGCGCGTGCACGTCCGCGCCGCTGGCGATGCTCATGCCGTTCATCCGCAGCACGTTGATCGACAGGTTCACGGCCGTCGCAGGGACCGAGTAGCTGGCCCTGACGTGCAGCAGGCTGCGGTCGGTGAGGCCCGCGGGCAGCTGCACCACGTACCAGTCCTGATCACCCAGGGCTCCGATGAGCTCGCGCTGCACCTGCCCCAGCGGGAGCGCGCATGCCGCGGTGGTGAGCGCCTCGTCTTGCTTGTTGCAGACGTCAGGCGGGGGCACGAACTCGGGCAGCTCCTCCTCTTCGACGGGCGCGGGTTCGCAGCTGCAGCACAGGCAGACGAACGCTGCGGTGACGGCGGCTGAAATGATCGAGGGAGGTCTCACTCAGACGACCGTTCGCAAGAGCCGTGCCCCTCGCCCAGCGCTCGCAACTCCGCGAAAGGCACCGGAAAACAGCGAGGAGTGCCCCGTTGTTTACACGGCAGTGGTGCACCCTCGCGTTCTCTGCTGGGCGGCGCTTCCCGAGCTGGGCACAGAGCTCAAACCTGCTGACGCTCAATCCGGCCGTCACGATGGTGATCAGGCGGGAGAGCAATCGATCACCCCGACGTCCCGTGGGTCGAGCCACTGGGTGAACCAGGCGGTGCTCAGCGCCGTCACGCGATCGAGGGCGTCGCCTTCGGCGAAGTCAGCGGTGGTGGCCGGCACGATCTCCAGCCTCCGCCGGGGTGCCAGCAGGCTGGTGGCGGCGAGTTCGCCTGCGGGACCGGCCGGCACGATGAAGAGCGCGGGCACGGGCGAGGTGAGCAGCGAAGCGTCGGCGAAGCCCGCGCGAGACCCGCGCGAGACCACGGCGCGCGCGCGGCCGGGCTCGATGGCCGTCGCGACCAGGGCGGCGGCCGCGGCAGTCCCCACCCCGAGGTAGCCGAGCGGAACCCGCCTGGACGCGCTCAGCCAGAACGCAGCGGTGAGGAGCCGCTCGGTCAGCAACTCGAGGTCTTCGTGAGCCCCCTTGCGTACGGCGTCTTCGTCCTCGGTGAGGAGATCGACCAGCAGCGTGGCGAAGCCCGCGCGCGCCAGGGCGCTGGCCACGAAGCGCTCGCGCCGGCTGAGCCGCGCGATGCCGCTGGGGTGCGCGAAGACCACCCCCGCATCGCAAACAGCCGGGAGGAAGAGCAGCGCGCCCAGCTTGCCATGGTGCACCGGCACCTCGACGGGCTGCTCGTCGACGGCGCCGTCGAGCGAAGAGGTCGGCTCCCCGGTGAAGGCGCTCATGCGCGCCGCCCCCACGACCGCATCGGCGGCTCGAACTCGGTCACCGGCGGTAGCGCCGCGACCAGGCGCAGCACCTTCTCTGACAGCGAGTGGGCCACGAAGGGCTTGGTGACGAAGCCGTTGGCGCCGGCCTCGATGGCCTCGACGATCCGCGCCATGGTCACGTTTCCCGTGAGCACCAGCACCGGCGTGGCGCTGCGCTGCGCGCCGCCGCGGATGGCGCGGAGCAGGTCGATGCCGGTGGCGTAGGGCATGTACCAGTCGGTGATCACCACGTCGTACGGAGTGCGCTGGAACAGGTCGAGCGCCACCGCGCCGTTGGCCGCCTCGTGGATGTTGGCGAAACCCAACTCGTGGAGCAGCTCGCAGAGGCGCCGTCGCATGGACGCGCTGTCATCGACGACGAGGAGCTGGGTGTTGCTCTTCTTCATCCGATTCCCCGAGGCGCGAGGGCTTGAAGAGACTGCGTCAGACCGGACGAGCCACAGCCGCTCTCTGCGCGGCCTCGAGGCGCCCGAGGTAGTCGACGCACCCGCCGACGGTCGTCAGAAGCGCGTAGTGCTCACTCGGAATGTCGATATCGAGGCGCTCGCTGAACCTGATGACGAAACGCAGGAACGCCGGCGAGAGGATGTCGCAGGGGTCGCTCAGGCAGAGCTCCCGACGCATGGCAACGGGATCAGCCGAAGGCCTCGAACGTGCGTTCATTCCGGCGGACGGACGCAAGTTCCGCGCCGCCGGCCGATCGGCATGAACTCGACGGCTTGGGTCGCCGCGGGCCGCTCAACCGCCTCCCGGCTCATCAGACTGAAGGCTCAGTCCATCAGGCTGACGTGGCCCTTTGAACAACTTGCAACTGCGGACCCGGTGAAGGAAATCGCGGCACCTCCATGACGACCGACACGACCCCCGAGACGCTCAGCTTCCAGGCCGAGGTGAAGCAGCTGCTGCACCTCATGATCCACTCGCTCTACAGCAACCGGGAAATCTTCCTCCGCGAGCTGATCTCCAACGCCTCCGACGCGTGCGACAAGCTGCGCTTCGAGGCGCTGCACGACGCCGCGCTCCTGGAAGGCGGCGGCGGCGACTTCAAGATCCGCCTCGCCTTCGACAAAGACGCGCGCACGCTGACCATCACCGACAACGGCATCGGCATGAACCGCGAGGAGACCATCTCGAACCTGGGCACCATCGCGCGCTCGGGCACGAAGGAGTTCTTCTCGCGCCTGACCGGCGACCAGCAGAAGGACGCCCACCTCATCGGCCAGTTCGGCGTGGGCTTCTACTCGGCGTTCATCGTCGCCGACCGCGTCACCGTGCGCACCCGCCGGGCGGGCGACAAGGCCGCTCACGGCGTCGAGTGGAGCTCCGACGGCGCCGGCCAGTTCTCGGTCACGACCCTCGAGCGCCCCGAGCGCGGCACCGAGCTGACCCTGCACCTCCGCGAAGGCCAGGAAGACCTGCTCTCGGACTGGAAGCTCGAGTCCATCATCCACAAGTACTCGGACCACGTGGTGCAGCCCATCGTGATGGGCGAGCGCACCGTCAACCAGGCCTCCGCGCTCTGGGCACGCCCCAAGAGCGAGCTGACCGACGACGACTACAAGGCGTTCTACACGCACGTCTCGCACGACCCCGTGCCTCCGCTGGCGTGGACGCACGCGAAGGTGGAAGGCACGCAGGAATACACGCAGCTCCTCTACGTGCCGTCTCACCCGCCGCTCGACCTGCACGACCGCGCCGCTCGCCACGGGGTGAAGCTCTACGTGCGCCGGGTCTTCATCATGGACGACGCCGAGCAGCTGCTGCCGCCGTGGCTGCGCTTCGTGCGCGGCGTGGTCGACAGCGCAGACCTGCCGCTCAACGTGTCACGCGAGCTCCTGCAGCAGAGCAAGGACATCGAGACGCTCCGCAAGGGCTGCACCACCCGCGTGCTCACGCTGCTGACCTCGCTGGCCGAGACCGACCAGGAGAAGTACTCGAAGTTCTGGACCGGGTTCGGCCGCGTGCTCAAGGAAGGCGTCATCGACTTCTCGAGCAGGGACAAGCTCTCAAAGCTGCTGCGCTTCGCCTCGACGCACACCGACCAGCCCGAAGAAAACGTCTCGCTCGCCGACTACGTCGCGCGCATGAAGCCCGAGCAGCAGCAGATCTTCTTCGTCACCGCCGAGACCTTCAACGCGGCGAAGCACAGCCCCCACCTCGAGGTGTTCCGCAAGAAGGGGCTCGAGGTGCTGCTCCTGTCGGATCGCGTCGACGAGTGGGTGGTGGCGCAGCTCACCGAGTTCGAAGGCAAGCACCTGGTGTCCGTCGCCAGGGGCGACCTCGACCTGGGCAAGCTCGAAGACGAGGCCGAGAAGAAGCAGCAGGAAGAAGAGGCTTCGCACCTCAAGGACCTCACCGAGAAGATCGCCCGCTCGCTGGGCGCGCGCGTGAAGCAGGTGCGCATCACCCACCGCCTCACCCAGAGCCCCGCCTGCCTCGTCGCGGACGAGCACGAGCTCTCAGGCAACCTCGCGCGCATCTTGAAGGCCGCGGGGCAGAAGGCGCCCGACGTGAAGCCCATCCTCGAGATCAACCCGAAGCACCCCGTGGTGCTGCGGCTGCAGCGCGAGGAAGCGAAGTTCGATGACTGGTCGGCGGTGCTGTTCGATCAAGCCCTGCTCGCCGAGGGCGGGCAGCTCGATGACCCCGCCACGTTCGTGCGGCGCATCAACGAGCTCATGCTGTCCTGACGGCCCTCCAGCGCTCCGCCCGCGTCTCTTCACGGCAGGAAGATCCACGAGTTCGTCCCGTCGAAGAACCTCACCTTCTGGAGAACCTCGTCGAAGACCATCTCGCCTGCCGACGGAGACGGCGAGGTCGTCGGGTGGCGCTGGGTCCAGTCACTCCCGTCCCACTCCCACGTCTCGTTGTTCAGACCCGTCTGGGCGAGGCCGCCAAAGAGCACGGCGCGTTGCCGGGCGGTGTCCCAGGCCATCGCAGCGAGCCTGCGCGCAGACGGAGTGACGGCTGGACTTCGCTGCGTCCAGGTCGCGCCATCCCATTCCCAGGTGTCTGCCAGCATGGTCGCCGGGTCCTCGCCACCGAAGAGCAGGGTTCGATGGCGCGCGCGATCGAACACCATGGCGTGGAAGATGCGGGCGGGCGGTGCCGCTGCAGGAGACAACTGGGTCCACGTGGCGCCGTCCCACTCCCAGGTGTCGCCGCGCGTCGTCGGCGAACCGGTGCCTCCGAAGAGCACGACCCGGTCTCGCTCGGAGTCCCACGAGAGCGCATGAAGAATACGAGGTGAGGGCGCGAGGGCTGGCATCGCCTGCGCCCAGCTCGTTCCATTCCAGGTCCACGTGTCCCCGAACGTCGTGAGGTGCTTGCCTCCGAAGAGCAGCACTCCGCGCGAGGTGCCCACCAGTGCGTGGCCCTCGCGCGCGGCTGGGCGCGTGGCTGGAGCCGTGGCGTGCCAGGCGCCACCAAACCACTCCCACGTGTCGTCGACTTGAACGGCCGTCAACCCGTTGGGCCGCACGGTGCCTCCGAAGAGCACCGCGCGTTGGCGAATCGGATCCCACGCCAGGGCGGTGCTTTCTCTCGTGAGCGACGGCGGCGCTTCGAGGGCAGTCCACCCGGTCCCGTCGAAGGCCCAGGTGTCGGCAAGCGAGCCATTCGGGGCGCTGCCGCCGAAGAGCAGGGGGCGCTGGCTGACCGGGTCCCAGGCCATGCGCGCCGCCCATCTCGGCGGCGGCCTGGCGAGCTGACGCTGCGCCCAGTTCGTCCCGTCCCATTCCCACTGATCATCGAGCACGGTGTACCCGTCGGGAGTGCCGCCGAGCAGCATGAGCCGGCTGCCCGTTGGGTCCCAGGCGAAGGAAGCGCCGAACCTCGGGGGCGGGGTGATGGAGGACGTGCGCTCGGACCACTCGACGCCGTTCCATTCCCAGGTGTCCGAGCGCGCGCCCACGCGACGTCCGCCGGCGACCACCATCACGTGGCGCACGGGGTCCCACGCCATCACGTGGTACTCCCGCCCGGGCGGTGACCTCGCGGGCGTGCGAAGTGACCAACGTGCTCCGTCCCATTCCCACGTGTCGTCGAGGAGCCCCGTGGAGTTCTGCCCGCCGAAGAGGAGCGTCACCCGGCGATCAGGATCCCACGCCATCGCGTGACCCCAGCGTGGGGCAGGTGCGCTGGCCGGTGTGAGCCGCAGCCAGGTCGTGCCGTCCCATTCCCAGGTGTCGTCGCTGGTGGCGGGGACGCCGCCGAAGAGGACCACCCGACGCCGCAGCGGGTCGAAGCTCATCGCCGCGCTCTGGCTCCCGGGTGGGCTGGCGATGGGCAGGCGCTGGCTCCAGCTCTGGCCGTCCCATTCCCAGGTGTCATCGAAGTCGGCGCTCGAGCCGCCGTTCCCGCCGAAAACGACGAGCCGCCTCCGTGCCGAGTCCCACGCCATCGCGTGGGAATTTCGAGCGGGAATGGACGTGGGCGCCCACCGATTCACGCACCGGCCGGTGTCAGGTCGCACGCGGCGGACGCAGGTCCCCACGACGCACACGTCGACCTGCGAGGCGGTGCAGTCGTCGGGCCCGCACAGCGTACCGTCGGTGACGTCTGCGACGCCGCAACCGCTGGCGGAGTCACAGGTCGGCACCTGGCAGGGGTTCGTCGGTGCGGGACACGCTCGCGGCGGGTGCACGCAGCCGCTGCTCTCGCTGCACCCGTCGGTGGTGCAGGCATCGCCGTCGTCGCAACCATCGAGCTGGCCCACGCACGCTCCGGCCTGGCAAGCGCCGATCACGCAACGCGTCTGGCAGCTCGCGCCTTCTTCGCGACGGGACTCGATGCACTGAGCGGCCTCGAAGCTGAACTGCGCCGTCGAGCAGACGTCTTCCGTGGTGCAGCGCGGTACCTCGAGGCCCTCGCCCTCCACCGAGACCTCGAGCGCGCCCACCTTCAGCACCGAGGCGAACAGGCCTGCCGTCAGCGGCGTAAAGGTGAGCGTGAGCGTCCGTGCCTCACCGCGCACGAGCGAGAGTCGGGGCGGGTCCACGCTGAACGGCGCGCCGAGGGCGACGTCGACGGTGGTGGTGGCGCCTTCGGGAAGGAAGACCTCGAGCGACGTCGAGGCGGTGGTGCCCACCCAGGTCGGGGGAAACCGAACCCGCTCCGGCGAGGCCACGAGCTGACCGGGTGCGAGGGCGTTCACGTCGACCGGCCTGCACTGGCAGCCGGTGACGAGCAGGAGTGCAATCAGCCGCCAGGACACGAGCGCGTTCTGACATGGCTGACTCGATCGGCTGAGCGTGAGCCTGACAACAACTGGAACAATACGTTCGGAAGTTCCCGTTCACCCCGAGCGGCCTCACTTGAACGCCAGCGCGAGGTGACCCGCACCTGCCCTCACCCCCTCGGTCGCCGCTGACATCACCTCGCGAGGGCGCGCGCTGGTACCTCGTCGCCTGGAGAACCCTGACCGATGAAATCCGAGTGACCCGAGTCTCGACTGCGGGAGTGGTTCTGGACTCCGTGGCCGGGACCCTGTTGGGCAACGGCTTCTATCCGTGGATCGCGACCGACGGTCAGGACTTCCTGGTCGTCTGGGAAGGGAACGGAGTCGGCGGAATCGACATCTTCGCGAACCGCGTCTCGGGCGCTGGTGCAGCGATGGATGGACCAGCGGGCTTTCTCGTCTCTCAGGCCGCGGAGGCTCAGTCGGCCCCTTCGGTCGCGTTCAATGGCACCGACTATCTGGTCGTGTGGCACGACAAGCAGGGCGGTGATGTGGGGCTCAACGACGGGACCGCGCGCGGAAGCCTGGTGTCGAGGTCGGCGATGGTGAGCCCTCCGCTGTTGATCGGAGATCCCTGCCGAAGCCAGTGGCCGGTGGCGGTCACCTCGTCCGGTTCGGAGTTCCTCGTGGTCTGGCAGGTGGACAACGGCTCCGTCGATCCATGGCCCATGGTCGACGTGTCTGCCCGAAGGATCTCAGCTGCGGGACAGGTCTCGGGCGCGGCGTTTCCGGTCACCGGAGCGCCCGGCAACCAGTGGGGCCCGGTGGTGGGCTTTGGCTCGGGTTCATACCTGGTCGCCTGGTCCGAAGGAGGAGCGATGCAGGGCACCACGCAGAGCGGCGTGAGGGCCCGCATCTTCCCCGCGCCCTGAGCGCGACGACGTTCTACGGCACGGCCACCCGGTGCAGCGTTCCCGACGTCGAGGGGTACCCGAGGCTCGAGCCGCCGCCGTTGTCGGTGGAGAGCGTGAGGTCCAGCCGGAGGAGGTTGCCGCTGCCCCACTGTTTCGTTCCCGTCCTCAGGAATCCCATTTCGCGCACCGCGGCTCACATCCGCCCATGACCCGCGTTGCTCCGTTCGTTCTCGTGGCCCTGCTCGGGGCCTCACCCGCGCCTGCTGCGGAAAACCCCGACGCTGCGCTCCTGTCTGAGGCGCAGAAGTTGTTCAAGCCCCTCCCGAGGGACCTGGCCACGGCCGGGTTCCCCATCACGACGGAACGAATCGCCCTGGGCCGTGTGCTCTTCTTCGAGCCGCGGGCCTCGCTGGATGGAACTGTGAGCTGCGCGCGCTGCCACCTCCCGGCGCTGTACGGCACCGATGGGCTCGCCCGGAGCATCGGGGTCAAAGACCGGCCCAACCCGCGCAACGCCCCGACGGTGCTCAACGCGGCGCTGCAGCCGTTTGCGCACTGGAGAGGAGACCGGACCAGCGTCGAGGATCAAGCCAGGAAGGCGCTGGTGGGGCCGCCCAGCTTTGGGCAACCCGACGTAGAGAGCGCGATGAAGCAGTTGGACGCGATCCCCGGGTACCGCGCCCTGTTCCAGAAGGCGTTCCCGCGCGATCCCCAACCGGTGAACGCAGACAACTGGGCCAGCGCCATCGGGGCCTTCGAGCGCACCCTGGTGACGCCGTCACCCTTCGACGCCTACCTCAAGGGCAAGGTCTCCGCGCTCTCACCCTCGGCTCGCGCGGGCCTGCGCAGCTTCATTCAACAGGGCTGCGTGTCCTGTCACAACGGCGTGGGCATCGGTGGCGCGAGCTTCCAGAAGTTCGGTCTGACCAGCGACTACTGGAAAGAGACGGGGAGCAAGACCGCGGACAAGGGCCGCTTCGACGTCACCGGCAACGAGGCCGACGCGTATGTCTTCAAGGTGGCGAGCCTGCGCAACGTGGCCATGACGCCGCCCTACTTCCACGACGGCTCGGTCGCCTCGCTGCCCGAGGCGGTGCGGGTGATGGCGAAGGTTCAACTCGGCAAGGACCTCTCGCCGGAAGAGCTCACGCCCCTCGTCGCGTTCCTGGAGAGCCTTACCGGCGGAGTGCCGGAATCATTCTCGGCGAGCCCCGTCCTCCCCGCTGCCGGCTTCACCGCCCAGGTGCGATGAGCTGGGAATCAGAACTTCGCGTTCACCGGAAGCTGGCCTTGAGCTGGACGGTGAGGTGACTCGCTGCACAGGTACTCGCTTGAACGGTTCATCGCCCTCATGGCACCGTCGCTCATGACCTCCTCTCGCGCCTCCGTCCTCGTCAGTCTCCTCTCCTGCCTTTCCCTGTTCGCCTGCTCATCGCCCGCGGGCGGCTCTTGTACGCAGAGTTCGGAGTGCGCCGGCCAGGTGTGCTTGATCTCGCCCGACTTCCCTTCGGGCTACTGCACCCAGGCCTGCACCCTCGGGGCGGCGTCCGGCTGTCCTTCGAGCAGCGTGTGCATCGACGACGCCAGCGGGACCCCGGCCGATGCGGGGATCAAGTCGGTCTGCTACCAGTCGTGCAAGGCGAGCACCGACTGCGGCAGCGGCTACACGTGCAGGGAGAAGGCGGGCCAGCAGGTGTGCATGAAATAGGGCCAGGGGCAGTCGCGCCCCGTCTGCCGATCGGGCGACGCGCTTCGAACTTCAGCTCCGGCGACGCCGCGCGCGGAGCACCAGCACCAGCCCGAACGCCAGCAACGACGCGCTCTCGCCCCCGACGCCGCAGCCGCAGCCCGTGGTCTTCGTCTCCTCCACGGTGAACGTCTGCACCTCGCCGAACGCCGTGCCCCCCGCGGTCTCAGCCACCGCGCAGTAGAAGAACGTGCCCGTCGCGCCGGGGATGACGTGGGAGAGCGGCGTCTCCGACTCGCTGTCACCGAGCGTGAAGCCCTCGGGCGGCACCTTCTCGCCGAACGCCGCCGTGCACACGATGGGGCGCTCGCGGCCGATCTGGAACCACGCCTTGCCCGGCATGCCCTGGCCGTTCCCGCCGCCGGTGAGGGTCGCGTTGCCGTCCATGTCGACCGAGGGCAGGCCGGTGCGCGCGGTCGGCGTGGTGTTCGCCGTCTTGAAGCTCACCACCGCGCCGAACGCCGCGCCGCCCGTGTTCGAGGCAATCGCACACACGTAATACGTCACGCCCGGCTTGAGGCCGGTGAGCGCGACCGACCACGGGGCGTCCACGTTGCCCATGCCCAGCGCCACGCCGCCCATCGCCGGCACGCGCGTGCCGAAGGTGTCGTCGCAGCTCGCCGGCATCACGTTCGAGTAGCGGAACCACCCCTCCGCCGCCGTGCCGCGCGGGTTCGCCCGGCCGTTGAGCGTCGCCTCGCGCGTGGTGAGGTCCGTCGAGTCGCCCGTGGTGACCGTGGGAAGCGGCGCTTCCACGGTGAACGAGAGCACCTGGCCGAACGCCGTGCCCACCAGGTTCGAGCTGATGGCGCAGAAGAAGTACGTCACGCCCGGCGCCAGCCCCGCGATGTTCTGCGAGTAGCTCTGGCTCGTCTGCCCCGCGCCGAGCGCCGTGCCGCCGCTCGCGGGAGTCCTGGTGCCGAAGCTGTCGTTGCACGCCCCGGGATCGACCGGGCTGTACCGGAACCACCCCGTCGCCGTCGCCCCGTTGGGGTTCGCCCCGCCGTTGAGCGTCGCCAGCCCGCCCATCACGTTCGACGCGGACGACGTCATCACCGTCGGCGCCGCCGGGGTGTGGAACGTCTCCACCGTGCCCACCGCGAGGCCCACCACGTTCGAGGCGAGCGCGCAGAAGAAGTAGTCGGTGCCCGGCGTCAGCCCGGTGGCCGTCTGGCTGAAGCTCAGCGTGGTGTTGCCCCCGCCCAGGTTGTTGCCGCCCGCGGTCGGCGCGCGCGTGCCGAAGGTGTCGTTGCACGTGCCCGGGTTGGTGGTGGCGTAGCGGAACCAGGCCGTCGTCACTCCCCCGTTGGGGTTGCCCGAGCCGTTGAACGTCGCGCCCGTGCCGGTAATCGAGGCCGCCGCGAGCGTGCTGACCGTCGGCGCGCCCGGCGTGGTGAAGCTCAGCACCGTGCCGAACGAGGTGGCCGTCGCGTTCTGCGCGATGGCGCAGAAGAAGTACGTCGCGCCCGGCATCAGGCCCGTCAGCGCCTGGCTGAAGGTGAGCGTCGCGTTGCCGCTGCCCAGGTTGTTGCCGCCCGTGGTGGGCGCCCGCGTGCCGAAGGTGTCGTTGCAGGTGCCGGGGCTCGTGGTGGCGTAGCGCAGCCAGGCGGTGGTCGCCGCGCCGCCCGGGTTGCCTGAGCCGTTGAGCGTCGCCGTGGTGCCCGTCACCAGCGTGGCCGGGCTCGTCGTCACCACCGGTCCCGCGGCGGGCACGGTGAAGGTCCGCGGCGTGCCGAAGGCCGTGCCGATGCCGTTGCTGGCGATGGCGCAGAAGAAATACGTCGCGCCCGGCGTGAGCCCGGCGATGGTCTGCGCGTACGGCGCCGCGGTGGTGCCGCTGCCCAGCGCCACGCCGCCGGTCGAAGGAGTCCGGGTGCCGAACGTGTCGTTGCAGGTGGTGGGGTTGGTCGGCCCGTAGCGGAACCAGCCCGTCGCCGCCGACGCGTTGGGGTTGGCCGTGCCGTTGAGCGTCGCGCCCGTGCCTGCCACTCCGGTGGCCGCGAGCGTGGTGACCACGGGCGGCGCAGGCGTGGCGAAGGTGAGCACGTTGCCGAAGCGCGTCCCGAACGAGTTCGAGGCGATGGCACAGAAGTAGTACGTGGTGCCCGCGGTCAGGCCGCTGAGCGCCTGCAGGTAGCTGATGGGCGTGGTGGCCGTGCCCAGCGCCGTGCCACCCGTCGCCGGTGCGCGCGTGCCGAAGGTGTCGTTGCAGCTGCCGGGGTTGGTGGCGCTGTAGCGGAACCAGCCCGTGGTGGCCGCGGTGTTCGCGGTGACCGAGCCGTTGAGCGTCGCGGCGCTCGCCGTCACGCCTGACGCGGCCATCGAGACGACCGTCGGAGGCCCGGGCGTGGTGAACACCTCGAGCGAGCCGTTCGACGTGCCCGCGGAGTTGCTGGCCAGCGCGCAGAACCAGTACGTGGTGCCCGGCGTGAGCCCGGTGACGTTCTCCGTGAAGCCCACCGGCGTGGTGCCGGCGCCCAGCGCCGTGCCGCCCGTCGCAGGCAGGCGGGTGCCGAAGGTGTCATTGCACGTGCCGGGGTTCGTCGACGCGTAGCGGTACCAGCCGGTCGCCGCCAGGCCGCGCGGCGAGGCCGAGCCGTTGAGCGTCGCGCTGGTGCCCGTCACCGCCGAAGCCGCAGAGGTGGCCACCGCCGGACCCGCCGCGGTGGTGAAGGACATCACCGCGCCGAAGCTGGTGCCGATGCCGTTCTGCCCGATGGCGCAGAAGTAATACGTGGTGGCCGCCGACAAGCCGCTGAGCGTCTCGGTGAAGGGCGCGACGGTGAAGCCGCTCCCCAGCGCCGTGCCGCCCGTCGAAGGCGCGCGGGTGCCGAAGGTGTTGTTGCAGGTGACCGGGTTGACGGTGCTGTAGCGGAAGAAGCCGGTGGTGCTGCTGCCCGCCGGGTTCGCCTGGCCGTTGAGGCTCGCCGCCGAGCTCGTCACCGCGCTGGGCGCCAGCGAGGTCACCACCGGCGCGCCGGGCGTGGTGAAGGACGTCACCGCGCCGAACGACGTGCCCGCGGCGTTCGAAGCGATGGCACAGAAGTAGTACGTCGCGCCGCCGGTGAGCCCCGTGAGCGCCTGCGTGTGCGGCACCGCGGTGGTGCCCGCACCGAGCGCCGTGCCCCCCGCCGCCGGCGCGCGCGTGCCGAACGTGTCGTTGCAGGTGGTCGGATTCACCGTCGAGTAGCGGAACCACCCGGTGGCCGTGAGCCCGTTGGGGTTGGTCGAGCCGTTGAGCGTCGCCGTGGTGCTGAGCACCGCGCTCGCCGCCACCGTGGTGACCGCGGGCGCCGCCGGCGTGGTGAAGCTCTGCACCGTGCCCAGGCTGGTGCCCACCGCGTTCGAGGCGATGGCGCAGAAGTAGTACGTGGTGAGCGAGGTGAGCCCCGTCACCGCCGAGGAGAACGCCACCGCCGTGCTGCCCGCGCCGAGCGCCGTGCCGCCCGTCGCAGGTGAGCGCGTGCCGAAGGTGTCGTTGCACGTGCCCGGGTTGGTGGTGTCGTAGCGGAACCAGCCCGTGGCGGTCGCGCGGCTCGGGTTGCCGCTGCCGTTGAGCGTCGCGCCGGTGGCGTTGAGCGCCGTCGCCGCGCTCGTGGTGACGACCGGCACGTTGGTGGTGGTGAAGCTGAGCACTCCACCGGTCGCGGTCCCGTTGCTGTTGCTGGCCAGCGCGCAGAAGAAATACGTGGTGCCCGGGGTGAGGCCGGTGAGCGCCTCGAGGTACGGCGCCGCGGTGGCGCCCGCGCCGAGCGAGGTGCCGCCGCTGACGGGCGCGCGCGTGCCGAAGGTGTCGTTGCAGGTGCCGGGGCTGGTGGTGGCGTAGCGGAACCAGCCGGTGGTCGCGTCACTGCGCGGGTTGGCCGAGCCGTTGAGCGTCGCGCCCGTGCTGGAGAGCGCGGTCGCCGCCTGGCTCGTCACCACCGGCGCCGAGCTGGTGCTGAAGCTCACCGGCGCGCCGAAGCGGGTGCCCAGCGCGTTGTTGGCGATGGCGCACGCGAAGTACGTGGTGCCCGGGGCCAGCCCGGTGATGGCCTGCGAATACGCGACCGGCGTGTTTCCCGCGCCGAGCGCCGCGCCACCCGTCGCCGGAGCGCGCGTGCCGAAGGTGTCGTTGCAGGTGACCGGGTTGACCGTGGAGTAGCGGAAGTGCCCGGTGGCCGCCGAGCCGTTGGGGCTCGCCGCGCCCTCGAGCTGCGCCGAGGTGGTGGTGATGGCCGTCGGCGCATTCGTCGTCACCGTCGGCGCGCCCGGCGTGGTGAAGGTGAGCACCGCGCCGAAGCCCGTTCCGGCGGCGTTGTTGCCCAGCGCGCAGAAGTAATAGGTGGTGCCCGCCACCAGGCCAGTCAGCGCGCGGGTGTGCGCGACGGGCGCGGTGCCGGCGCCGAGCGCGGTCCCTCCGGTGGTGGGCGTGCGCGTGCCGAAGGTGTCGTTGCAGCTGCCCGGGTCGACGGCGCTGTAGCGGAAGTAGCCGGTGGCCGCCGAGCCGTTGGGGTTGGTGGAGCCGTTGAGCGTCGCGGCGGTGCCGGTGACGCCGGTGGCCGCCAGCGTGGTGGGCGTGGGCGCGTTGGTGGTGGTGAAGCTCGAGACCGTGCCGAACGAGGTGGCCACGCCGTTCTGCGCGAGGGCGCAGAAGTAATAGACGGTCCCCTGGCTCAGGCCGGTGATGGGCTGGGAGAACACGACCGCGCTGCTGCCCGCGCCGAGCGGGGTGCCGCCGGTGGCCGGCGCGCGGGTGCCGAAGGTGTCGTCACACGTCCCGGGGTTCACCGTGGAGTACCGGTACCAGCCGGTGGTGGCGTCGCGGTTGGGGTTGGCCGAGCCGTTGAGGGTGGCGCTGGTCGAGGCGACGACGGTCGCCGCCGAGGTGACGACGACCGGCGCCGCGGTGGTGGTGAAGGACAACACGCCGCCGAACGAGGTGGCGACGGCGTTCACCGCGAGCGGGCAGAAATAGTACGTGGTGCCCGGGAGCAGCCCGGTGACGGCCTGCGAGTACGGCACCGCGCTGATGCCCGAGCCGAGCGCGCTGCCTCCCGCTGCGGGCGTGCGCGTGCCGAAGGTGTCGTTGCAGGTGCCGGGGCTGGTGGTGGCGTAGCGGAAGTAGCCGGTGGTGGCCGCCCCGTTGGGGTTGCCCGACGCGTTGAAGGTGGCGGTGGTCGAGCCGATCGCCGTGGCCGCGCTCGCCGCGACCGACGGCGCCGCCGGGGGCGTGGTGAAGGACAGCAGCGCGCCGAACGACGTGCCCACCGCGTTCGAGGCGACGGCGCAGAAGAAGTACGAGGTGCCGGGCGAGAGCCCCGAGAGCGCCTGCGCGTAGTTGGCCGGAACGGCGCCCGAGCCGAGCACCGCGCCACCGGTGGCGGGCATGCGCGTACCGAAGGTGTCGTCACAGCTGCCCGGGCTGGTGGTGCTGTAGCGGAACCAGCCGGTCGCCGCGGTGCCGTTGGGCGTGGCGGTGCCGTTGAGCGTGGCCGAGTTCGCCGTCACCGGTGAGGCGGCGTTGCTGGTCACGCTCGGCGCCTGCGGCGTGGCGAAGGTGAGCAGCAGCCCGAAGACCGTGCCCAGCGAGTTCTGCGAGATGGCGCAGAAATAATACGTGGCGCCCGGCGTCAGCCCGGTGAGCGCCTGGCTGTACGGCATCGCCACCACGCCCGCGCCCAGGTCCGTCCCCGCCGCCGCGGGGGCGCGCGTGCCGAAGCTGTCGTTGCAGCTGCCGGGGCTCACCGTCGAGTAGCGGAACCAGCCCGTGGTGTTCGCGCCGTTCGGGGTGGACGAGCCGTTGAGCGTGGCGGTGGTGCCCCCGATGGCGGTGGCCGCGAGCGTGTTGATGGTGGGCTGGGTGGAGGTGGTCTGGAAGGTGAGCACCGCCCCGTAGCTCGTGCCCGCCGAGTTCGAGGCGATGGCGCAGAAGTAGTACGTGGCGCCCGTGGTGAGCGTGGCGGGCGTGACGGAGAACGGCACGGGGCTGGTGCCGCTGCCGAGCGCGGTGCCGCCGCTGGCGGGCGCGCGCGTGCCGAAGGTGTCGCTGCAGGTGCCGGGGTTCGTGGTGGAGTAGCGGAACCAGCCCGTGGCCGCGGCGCCGTTCGGCGTGGCCGACGCGTTCATCGACGCCGAGATGGTGGTGATGCCGGTGGCCGCGAGCGTGGTGACGGCCGGCGGCGCGGCGGTGGTGGTGAACTGGCTGACGCCTCCGAAGCTCGTGCCCACCGAGTTCGAGGCGATGGCGCAGTAGTAATACGTGGTGGCGAGCGAGAGCCCGGTGAGCGGCTGGTTGAACGCCAGGGCCGTGTTGCCGCTGCCCAGCGCCGTGCCCGAGACCAGCGGCACGCGGAAGCCGAAGCTGTCGTTGCAGGTGCCCGGGTTCACCGTGTCGTACCGCAGCCAGCCCGTGGTGGCCGCGCCGCGCGGGTTCGCCGTGCCGGCGATGGTGGCGCTGTTGCTGGTGATGACCGACGCGCTGGACGTGGTGACGACGGGCGCGGTGGGGGGCGTGGTGAAGCTGCCCACCGCCCCGAAGCCCGTGCCCACCGAGTTCTGCGCAATCGCACACACGAAGTACGTGGTGCCCGGCAGCAGGCCGGTGATGGCCCTGGGGAACGCCACGGGCGCTGCGCCGGCGCCGAGCGCGGTGCCCCCGCTGATGGCGGGCATGCGCGTGCCGAAGGTGTCGTTGCAGGTCCCCGGCGTGGTGGCGGAGTAGCGGTACCAGCCCGTGGTGCTGGCGAGGTTCGGGTTGGCGGTGCCGTTCAGCGTCGCGGTGGTGGCGGTGACGAGCGCCGCCGCGTCCGTGGTGACGGTGGGCACGGCCGGGGTGGTGAAGGTGAGCACCGAGCCGAAGCCCGTGCCCACCAGGTTCGAGGCGATGGCGCAGTAGAAGTACGTGGCGCCCGGCGTCAGCCCCGAGACCGACTGCGCGAAGTTGACCGGCGAGGTCGACGAGCCGAGGTTGGTGCCGCCGCTGGCGGGCGCGCGCGTGCCGAAGCTGTCGTCGCAGGTGCCGGGGTTGGTGAGCGCGTAGCGGAACCAGCCGCTCGAGGTCCCGGCGTTCGGGTTGCCCGTGCCGTTCAAGGTGACGGTGGTGCCGGTGAGCGAGTTGACCGCGGTGGTGGTGACGCTCGGCACGTTGGGAACGAGGAAGGACGTGAGGCCACCGAACGACACGCCCATCACGTTGCCGGCGATGGCGCAGAAGAACACCGTCGTGCCAGGCGTCAGTCCGGTGATGGGCGTGGAGTACGCGAGCACGGTGTTGGCGCTGCCCAGCGCGGTGCCGCCCGCGGCGGGGGCGCGCGTGCCGAAGCTGTCGTTGCAGCTGCCGGGGCTCACCGTCGAGTAGCGGAACCAGCCCGTCGCCGCGTCGCCGCGCGGGTTGCCCGTGCCGTTGAGCGTGGCGGTGGTGCCGGTGACCAACGTCGCCGACGAGGTGTTGACGACGGGCGCGGTGGGCGGCGTGGTGAAGCTCTGCACCGTGCCGAACGAGGTGCCCACCGAGTTCGAGCCGATGGTGCAGAAGTAGTAGGTGTTCCCCGGCAGCAGGCCACCGGTGGCGTAGCTGTAGTTGACGGGCGCGGCGCCGGCGCCGAGCGAGACCCCTCCGCTGGACGGCACGCGCGTGCCGAAGAAGTCGTCGCAGACGAGGGGGTTGGTGGCGCTGTAGCGGACCCAGGCCGTGGTGGTGGCGCTGTTCGGGTTGCCGCTGCCGTTCATCGTCGCGCTGGTGGCGGTGATGAGCGACGCGGCGAGCGTGGTCATCGCGGGCGCGGCGGGCGTGAAGAAGCTGAGCACCGCGCCGAAGCCCGTGCCCACGCCGTTGGTGGCGATGGCGCAGAAGTAATAGGTGGCGCCCGGGGTGAGCCCGCTGAGCGCCTGCGCGAAGCCGACCTGCGAGGTGCCCGAGCCGAGGTTGGTGCCGCCCGCCGCCGGCGCGCGCGTGCCGAAGCTGTCGTTGCACGTGCCGGGGCTCACCGTGCCGTAGCGGAAGTAGCCGGTGGTGGTGCCCAGGTTGGGATCCGCCGAGCCGTTGAGCGTGGCGAAGGTGCCGCCGATGCCCAGCGCCGCCGAGGTGATGACCGTGGGCACGTCCTGCGTGGTGAACGAGCCCACGCCGCCGAAGCCCAGCCCCACCGAGTTCTGCGCGATGGCGCAGTAGTAATAGGTGGTGCCGGGGCTCAGGCCCACCAGGTTCTCCACGTACGCGATGCTGCCGTTGCTCGAGCCCAGGGCGCTGCCGCCCGCCGCCGGCGCGCGCGTGCCGAAGCTGTCGTTGCAGGTGCCGGGGCTCGCGGTGGCGTAGCGGAACCAGCCGGTGGTCGCGTCGCCGCGCGGGTTGGCCAGGCCGTTGAGCGTCGCGGTCGAGCCGGTGATGAGGCTCACCCCGTTGCTGGTGACGAGGGGCGCGGTGGGCGGGGTGGTGAAGGTGAGCAGCGAGCCGAAGCCGGTGCCCACCGAGTTCGAGGCGAGGCCGCAGTAGAAGTACGTGGTGCCCGGCGTCAGCCCGGCGATGGCCCGGCTGAAGTCGACGGGGGCTGCGCCGGCGCCGAGCGCCGTGCCTCCGCTGACGGCGGGAATGCGCGTGCCGAACGCGTCGCTGCAGGTGCCGGGGTTGCTCGCGCTGTAGCGGAACCAGCCGGTCGCCGTCGCGCCGTTGGGAATGGCAGAGGCGTTGAGGGTGGCCGAGGTGGCCGTCACCAGCGTCGCCGCGTTCGACGTCACGCTCGGCACGTCGGGCGTGGTGAAGGTGAGCACGCTGCCCAGGGTGGTGCCCTGCGAGTTCTGCGCGATGGAGCAGTAGTAGTAGGTGGTGCCCGGGTTGAGACCCGTCGCGGCCTGCGCGTACGGCGTGGCGAAGCTGCCCGAGCCGAGCGCCGAGCCGCTGCTGGCGGGGATGCGCGTGCCGAACACGTCGCTGCACGAGCCGGGATCCGACGAGGCCAGGCGGAACCACGCGGTGGTGCTCGCGCCGTTCGGGTTGACGGAGCCGTTGAGCGTCGCGGTGGTGCCGGTGACGCTGCTGGCGGCGGTGGTGGTGACGGCGGGCACGGCGACCAGGGTGGTGAACGAGAGCAGGTTGCCCGGCCCCGTGCCGATGCCGTTGGTCGAGAGCGCGCAGTAATAATAGGTGGTGCCCGCGAGCAGGCCGGTGACGGTCTCGGTGAACGCGACCGAGCCGTTGCCGCCGCCGAGCGCCGTGCCGCCCGCCGCCGGAGCGCGGGTGCCGAAGGCGTTGGTGCACGAGCCGGGGCTGGTGGTGCTGTAGCGGAAGAAGCCGGTCGCGGCCGAGCCGTTGGGATCAGCCGAGCCGTTGAAGACGGCGGTGAAGCTGGTGACGCTGGTCGCCGCCGCGGTGGCGACGGAGGGAATGAGCGCGGGCGTGGTGAAGGTGAGCAGCCCACCGAACGCGGTGCCCGACGCGTTCTGGGTGATGGCGCAAAAGAAGTAGGTGTTGCCGGGCAGCAGGCCCGAGGTGCTCACCGAGTACGGCGCGCTCGCCGCGCCCGCGCCGAGCGAGGTGCCGCCGGTGCTGGGCACGCGCGTGCCGAACGCGTCGTCGCACGTTCCGGGGTTGGTCGTGCTCAGGCGGAACCAGCCGGTGGTCGCCTCGCTGCCCGGGTTGCCCGCGCCGTTGAGCTGCACCGTGGTCGCCGTGACGCCGGTCGCGGTGTTGGTGGTGGCAGTGGGGGCGACGGCAAAGGCGGTGGCGCTGGCGAGCGCGAGGACGGCGACGAAAAGTCCGTTCGTCCCGAGCGAAGTCGAGGGAGGGGTCATGGCTCGCGTTTGACCCCGCACAGGCGGGATGTGCGCAAAACTCCTCAGATCGCCGTTCGGCTCAACCCGTTGATTTCAGGTCGAGTTCGTCTCTAGCGACACACCGTGATCGCCCCGTCGCAGCGACCCGCAATACAGGGCAGCTCTGCGCAGTCGCCATCGAGGGTGCAGGCGCCTCCCTCTGGCACCTTTGCGGTGCAGCGGCGCTCGAAGCAGCGCCCGCTGAGGCAGTCGGCGTCATCGTCACAACGGACGCCGTTGGACAGGAGCAGGCTGCAGGACGCTGCGACACACCGCAGCCCCTCCTTGCACGGCACCTGGCCGGTGCCGCAGGGCTCGCCGGCTTCGCGGAAGCCGCCGCCGTCGGGACTGACGAGCGGCTCGGGGAACGCGCAGACGCCCGCGTCGGTACACCGGAGCCACCGCTCACAGAAAATCCCGGGCGAGCAGCGCTGCTCGAGCCCCCGCGCCCGGACGCAAATCGAGTCCGCGAGGACTCCGCCATCGGAGTACCGGAAGAGCCCGACGTCGCAAGGGCGCCCAGGGGTCCACCTCTGGTCCTCACCCGTCGCGACGATGCAGGTGCCACAGGAGCTCTGGGCCCCGCAGACCAGGCCCGCAGCGCAGGTCATCGCCGGCGAGTCCTGGCAGGCCGCCCCCTCGCCGAGCGTTCCCTGGAAGGTCCGTCGACAGTCCGGCATGAGTGACACGGGGGTCGTGCACGTGGTGTCGCGGAGCCGCTGCAGGCACGCAGCGGCGTCGATCGCGGAGTAGCTCACGAGCCCAGCATTGAGGAGCGGCTGCTCGGGGAAGGTGTCAGCAAAGAGATCCGGGCGGGTGCAATCGACGGCTTTGGCGATGCTCCCGCACCGCTGCTCGCGCTCGCACCGGGCCTGGGCGTAACGCCGCCCGTAGTCTTCGACACGCACGCTGCACGCGAGCGTCAACAACCCCATCCACCACCATCGCCCCATGAACTCCCTCAGAACGTCCAGATGCCGTGCACGCGCTCGAGACTGAACGATACGTCGCACTCCACCTTCGCGGCCACGAGGATCTCCCTCAACGCCCGCGCCTGGCCAACCAGCCGGGGCTGCACGCTGGCCACGGGCTCCGAGGAGAACTCGTTCGACCGATACGCCCAGTGCGAGTCCTTCTTGAAGACGAACCATCCGCCGTTCTGCATTCCGCGCTGCGAGCACGAGTCCATCAACTGCGAGAACGGAATCGGCATCCCCTGCCCGTCCACCTTCGGCGCATCGAACCCGAGATGCAGCTCGAGCGAAGGAATGTCCGAGCACCTGCGTGACTCGAACTCGGCGAACGCCGCGCCCGAGTACGGCAGCGCGTCGTAGCGTGAGTCCTCCACCACGGTGCCATCAGCCCGCAGCGTCCACTCGCCGAGATATTCCTCGAGCTCGGCCATGCCGCCGGCGGCGCGGGTCTCCTCGAGCACGACCCTCATCAACGCGTCGTCGCCGTCACCGAGCCGCCCGGTGAGGAACGCCTCGCTCTCCGCGTCCTCGAAGGCGTGGAAGTTCGGCAGCTGCCCGTAGATGGGCAACGTGGCCACCTGCGGCCCGAGGTGCAGCGACGCGATGGGGTAGTGCTTCACCTGGCCCTGCGCCGCCTTGTGCCGCGCGTGAAGGCGCCGCGCGATGGCGGCCACACGAGCCGCATCAGGCGCGTCGACGTGAAAGTGCACGCGCGTCGAGCGCACGGACTCGGGGCGGAACGGCGAGACGGGGAAGAACGAATGCTCGCGGCGTGGATCTCCGAAGAGGTGGCCGACGGTCTCGAGCACGGTCGCCTCGACGGCGGCGGCGGGCTGCTCTGCATCGACGCGCATCACCACGCTGTCGGGGTACCAGGCGGTGGCGAGCGCCTCGAACGAGACCTCCGCCCGGTGAAACACGGCGAGCCGCTCCTGCGCCTTCTCCGGTGTGTCGGTCGAGCGCGCGGCGCGGGTGACCTGGCGGCGCGCGGCCGTGGCGTCACCGCAGTCGAGGTAGCAGACGAGGTCAGGCGTGATGCCGGCCGAGGTGAGGTTGGCGAGGTCTTCGCGCGAGGGAGGATAGCCGTCGAGGATGAAGCCGAAGAGGCGGCAGTCGGGCTGGCGGAGGCGCGTGAGTACGAGGTCACGCATCAGCTCGGCGGGCACGAGCTGTCCGGTCTTCATGTACTCGGCGATGGAAGCGAGCGAGCTGGCGGAAATAGGGAGCGAGCCTCCGTTCAGCCCGAGCGGAGTCGAGGGCCGCGCGCCAATCGATCGGAACTCCATCCCTCGACTCCGCTCGGGGTGAACGGGTCTGGGCTCGGGCTGCACCAGCTCACGCAGCAGCTCCCCGGTGCTGATGTGCGGCGCGCCCATCGCCCTGCTCAGCGCAGCGCCGAGCGTGCCCTTGCCCGAGCCCGGAGGCCCCGCGAGGAACACCTTCGGCGCGCGAAAGCGCACGCCGCGAAAGTCGGCCTCCCGCGCGAGGAAGAACGCGCGCACCGCGCGCTGAAAGTCCCGCTCGTCGGTGAAGAAGCGCGTGTCGATCTCCGGGCAGCCGCTGATCATCGCGGACGGATGCTGTCCTTCGCGGAACAGCGCGAGCACCGGCTTCTTCGCCGCCACCGCGCGCGCCGCCATGAAGCCCGCGCCGGTCGACGGCGTGGAGAAGTCACCGATGAACACGTCGGCCTCCTCGAGCAGCCGTTGATCCTCGAGGAAGATGGCCGCGTCGGTGCGCCCGCCCAGCTCGGCCGTGCGGGGCGAGGCGAGGTGCCGGGTGAGCACCACGCCGAGCGACTCGAGGAAGCTGATGCGCGCGCGCATGGCCGCGAAGTCAGCCGAGCCGCGCAGCGACGCAGCGAAGTAGATGCGGATCATCTCGGGAAGTGCACACCACGGCGCGGTCGCATGGTCACGGCAGAGACTAGACCCCTTGCCCGCAGCGAGGTAGCTCCGCGCCATGCGATACGTCGCGTTGCTCAGGGGGCTCAACGTCGGGGCCCACAACCGCATCACCATGAAGGATCTGATCACCGTCTTCGAGGCGGTGGGCTGCAAGCAGCTCGAGACCTTCATCCAATCGGGCAACGTGTTGTTCGACGCCAGCGCAACGCTGATCCGCCGCGTGCCCGCGCTCGTCGCCGAGAAGCTGCAGGAAGACTTCGAGGTCAAGTCGCCGGTCATCCTCCGCGACGAAAAGGAGTTCCTCCTCGTGCTGAAGAACAACCCGTTCCTGCGCCGCGGTGACGAGCCGTCCACGTTGCACGTCGGCTTCCTCGCCGACAAGCCAGAGCCCGCGCGGGTGAAGCTGCTCGATCCGAAGCGCTCGCCCCCCGACGAGTTCGAGGTGAAGGGCCGCGAGGTCTACTTCCACTTCCCCAACGGCCTGGGCCGCTCGAAGCTGACCAACCTCTGGTTCGACAAGGAACTCGCCACGCTCAGCACCGTGCGCAACTGGAACACCGTGCTCGAGCTGGCGAAGCGACTGGAGGCCCGATGAGCCGGCCACCCCGTTCACCCCGAGCGGAGTCGAGGGGGGCCACCCGCCTCGCGGTGCTGACGATCCTGCTCGCAGCGCCGGCCGAAGCGGCCGAGCTCCAGGCGCTCATCCTCACGGGGGCGACCACCGAAGCCGCCGCGAAGCCGCTGCTCGAAGCAGCGCAGAAGCGCGCAGCGACCTTCTCCACCCTGCTCGTGCTGCCGCCGGGCTTTCCCCGCCTGGTGCAGAGCGACACGCTCGTGGGTCTCAAGCCCGGCTTCTGGATCGTCCTCGCCGGCTTCTGCAAGACGGACGACATGCTGACCGGCCTCAAGGCGCTCGACGCCGGCGCGTACGCGAAGACCGTGACGGCCGACGAGGCGGCTGCGTGCCCCGCGTTCGCCACGGGTTGGTCAGCCGCGACCGAAGAGGTGAAGGTCGCGCAGAAGCGCACGCTGCGAGGCGTGCTGTTCGACCCCGACGATCGCGAAGACGAGTGGAAGTTCTTCGCCACGCTCCGCGAGAAGAATGGGGCGGTCATCTCCGAGCTGGCGCTGCGCCAGGGCGCAGACTCTCCCTGCCTCTACGGCGGCCGTAACGAGCTCACCGCAAAGGGCGCCACGCTGGTGCTCAAGAGCACGGATTGCCTGAAGCCTCGCGGGTGTCCCAACCCCGGCGAAGCGACGATCAGCATCACCGTGAGCGCGCCCGACGGAGGCATCGAGACGCTGGGCAAGACGCTGGTGGACCCCGGTTATCGCGGCTGCAGGGGCGAGTAGCGCGCAGGACCTGCACGCTGCGCATGAGCTGCACCTCCCCCGAGGGGGAGAGGGTCTGGGAGAGGGCGAACCGCTTCCCCGGAACGGGCCATGCACGCCCTCGATCCGGAGGTCTCTTCGATGCCCTCGATGCTCGAGTCGTTCATTCCGCGACCGCACGTGCTGGAGCGCGATCGCGTGGCGGTCGTCGCCGACGTCGCGAAGACCTGGGACGCGGTGCGCCACCTCGACGGCTACCGGAGCACCTTCGTGCGCGCGTTGTTCGCGCTGCGTCACCTGCCCGACCTGGTGACGGGCCACGTGGGCGACCTCAAGGCCGCGCTCACGCCGCACGCGACCATCGACGACTTCGCCGTGCCGGGCAGTGACTTCCAGCTGCTGCAGGACACGCCCCAGAAGGGCTTCGTGGTGGGCGCGGTGGGCCGCTTCTGGCAGCCGCGCCTCGAGTTCCACCACGTCGCGCCGCACGAGTTCGCGGCCTTCGAGGAGCCCGGCTTCGGGAAGATCGTCTGGGGCCTCTCGGTGGACAAGCGGCGCTCGGGCGGCTCGTGGGTGACCTTCGAGCTGCGCGTGGTGACCACGGACGAGGCGAGCCAGGCTGCGTTCGATCGCTACTGGACGTTGATCGGCCCGTTCAGCCACGCCATCCGCACGGCGGTGCTGGGGCTGGTGGAAAAGCAGCTCGACGCCATCGACCCCGCGAACATCTCGCTGCCGGGAGATCTGATCGTGCCGGCGAAGTACACGCGCACGATGGGCGTGGTGGTGGAAGCGCCGCCGATGCAGGTGTGGCCGTGGCTGGCGCAGCTCGGCTGCCGGCGCGCGGGGTGGTACGCGCTGGATCGCCTCGACAACGGCGGCGAGCCCAGCGCGAACACCATTCACCCCGAGTGGCAGGACGTGAAGCCCGGCGACCTCATCGCCGCGACGCCTGACGGCCGCTCACACTTCGGAGTGTTGATGGTGGACCCGGGGCGCGCGTTGGTGATCGGCTCTCCGTCGCTGCGCAAGGAAGGGCCCCCGACGACCGAGGTGGAGCCCGACTTCAAGATGAGCTGGGCCTTCGTGCTCGAGGCGATCGGTGAAGACGCGTGCTGGCTGGGCGCGCGGGTGCGGGCGAACTACGAGCCGAGCCTCGACTTCGCGGTGCGGCACGGGTGGGAAGCGCTCGCGCACCGGGCGATGCAGCGGGCGCAGCTGCAGAACATCAAGAGCCGCGCGGAACGGTGGCGAGCATCTCCCTCTCCCCGCGGGGGAGAGGGCACGGCCCTCTGAGAACCCTGACACCCGTGTGTCATCGCAGCCGGGCTTGATGTGCGCATGACCACCCACCTCGAGCTCCAGGCACCGTACGGCTTCTCACTCGCCGCAGCCGCCGACTTCTACGCGGGCTTCACCCCGATGGGCGGCGCGGCGCGTCAGCTCGAGCAGCGGCTCCAGCTGGCGATGCGGCTCGACGAGACGTTCGAGGCGGTGGTGGCGACGCTGAGCCAGCGCGGCGCTGTGCTGCAGGTCGAGGTCGAAGGCACCCGGGACGGGGCGCGGCTCGCGAAGCAGCTCACCCGCATGCTCGGCCTGGACGTGGATGGGCACGCGTGGGCGGCGGTGGGCGAGGTCGACCCGGTGTTCGGCGCGGTGAAGCGTCACTTCCCCGGGTTCTTCACCGCGGGGTTTCCGTCGCCGTACGAAGCGGGAGTCGGTGGCGTGCTCTCCCAGCGCAGCTCGGTGCGCCAGGCGGCGGCGACGCGGAGGAAGTTGTCGGAAGCGCACGGGACGGCGGTGGGTGGGCTGCACCTGTTGCCGTCACCGCGGCAGTTGCTGAGCGTGAAGTCGTTCGCCGGCATCGCTGAGCCGAAGCTCGAGGTGCTGCACGGGCTGGCGCGTGCGGCGCTCGACGGCACCCTGGACGCCGAGCGGCTGCGGGCGACGCCGATGGAGTTCGCGCTCGCGCAGCTGCAGCAACTCCGAGGCGTGGGGCCGTGGACCGCGGCGCACATGTTGATGCGAGGGGCGTCGCTGCAGGACGCGTTGCCGGTGATGGAGCCGCGGGTGCTGCGCGCGTTCAGCCTCGCGTACGAGCGGCCCGACACCGACTTCGCGCGTTGTGCCGAGGCGTGGCGGCCGTTCCGCATGTGGGCGAGCATCGTGCTGGTGCGCAACCTGGGCCGGCTCGGTCAGTGGGCGGCCGTGCCCTCAGACTTCAAGCGCCGCGGCCGCGCGGCGTGACGTACTGCCCAGGCTCCCGGCGGGACTCGAACCCGCACCGCACGACGTGAAGAAGACCTTTTGGAAACTCGCTTCCCCGGCGTGGCTTTTGAGCGTCGAAGCTCGAACCCCCGCAAGAAAAAAGGGCCGCGGCAACACCTCGCCGCGGCCCCGAAGACTGATCAGCTCAGCTCACTTCCCGAAGCGGTAGGTGGTGAACTGCGCGTCCATGCGCGTGTCCTGGCCGGCCGAGAAGCGGTCCATGCAGGAGTCGTCGGTGTAATCCATGAAGTTGGTGATGGGGTCCTTGCCGGGGAACTTCGTGCCCGTGCACGTGTCGCGGTTCACCGGGCAACCGAACGCCGCCGACTTCTCCGCCGGGGTGTCCGAGACGGCGTCGCCGCCGCTGGCCTGGCGGGCGCAGCCGCCCTGGAACGTGTGGTACAGGCCCATCCAGTGGCCGACCTCGTGCGTGCCCGTGTCGCCCAGGTTGTAGGGCACCGCGTTGCCGCCGGGCAGCGACGAGTACAGCAGCACCACGCCGTCGAGGCTGGGCTTGCTGGCGTAGCTCGAGGGGAACGTCGCGTACCCGAGGATGCCGCCCGACGGGTTGCAGGTGTAGATGTTGAGGTCGTCGGCCGTGCCCTGGTGCAGGGCGTTCTTCATCGACGCCTCGGCGCTGCCGTAACAGTTGGCGTACCAGGTGGCGTTGGTGGTGCGGTTGGTGGACACGAGGTTGAACGTCCAGCCGCTCGAGCCGAACGCGTTGTTCAGCACGGTGATCTGATCGTTGATCATCGCGTCGCTGATGTCGCCGTTGGCGAGGCCCGAGCCGTTGTTCACCACGTGGAAGTAGACGTTGATCACCCCGCCCGACACGGCCTGGCGCGTGACACCGGCGCGCGAGCCCTCGAGGTGCATGGCGATCTCAGACTCGATGCGCGCCTTCTCGGACTCGTCGGGCTCGATGGTCGAGCAGCGCTGGAAGTCGGGCTGGAGCTGGATCGGCGTGAGCTGGTACCCCGGCTGCTCGATCTCGATGGGGCTGACCATCGAGCTACAGGCGACGGTGCTGAGGGCAAAGGCGGCGATCAGGATCTTCTTCATGTGTGGACTCCTCCCAGGAGTGCCTTGCGCAGGGTGTGCGGAAAGCGGGCGAACCATACCTGTGACACCCACGATGTCCTCAAGTGCACCCCCGGTTTATTTGAAGATTTCCGAGTGGGCGCGTGTCCCACACTGTGGGCGTTACTGCGACTCGTCCGCGCAGAGGTCTTCCTGCAGCGCCGAGAGGGCCTTCTTCTCCCGCATCGGCTTGCAGACGTTCTGCAGGCGGTATGACGAGGCGCTGACCATCGCGGCCTTCAGCTTTGGCTGCACCGCCGCCCAGCAGGTGGTGAAGGCGACGGTGCGCGCGGCGATGGCAGGCGCGCCGTCCACCGGGCCATCGAGTGACGCCACCAGCACGTCCTGCACGTCGGCGTCCTTGCAGGCAGCAGCGTCCTTCGCGGCGGCTTTCGCGTAGAGCGCGGTGACCCGGCCCGGCAGCGCGCCGTTCTTCCGCAACGCCCGGCCCAGCTCCCACGAGCCCGGAGGGGACAGCGTCGGCTCGAACGCAGCCAGGGTCTTCCAGCACGGCCCGCCGTCCTCTTCCTTGAAGCACCGCTGCGCCGCGCTCACCACCGCGCCGTCGCGCGCCTTCATGAACGCCTCGCGCTCGGAGAGGAACGGGTGCCGCTTCGCCAGCGCGTCGGCCTCGAGCGCCGGCGCGAACGCGTCTCTCGTCACCGCCGCCGATTGCACCACCGCGGCGGCGGCCTTCGTCACCAGGCTCTTCCACGCGTCGCTGCGCGCGGACGGCGCCACGTCCTCCGCGCGCTCGAGCACCTCGGGGAAGGCGCCCTTCGAGACGAGCACCTCGAGCTCAGCCAGCGTCGCCGGCTCCCGGCCATGACTCAGAATGGACATGAGGCACAGCGGAAGCCAGGCGCGCCGGATCATCAGTTCAGCGCCTTCTCGAGGGTGGCCTTCGCGTTGTCCGCGATGTTGCCTTCGTCCTTCTCGATGCGGAACACGAACACGCCCTTCTCGAACGACATGTTGCGCAGGGTGTACTCGTTCGAGCCGTCCTTCTTGTCCTTGGGCTTCACCCCGGCGAACAGGCACGAGATGCCGGTGAGCTTCTTGCCCAGCGCCTTCTTGTACGCGGGACGATCGGCGCACATCGAGGTGATGGCCTCGATGGCGGTGGGGCACCAGCTGTAGAACGCCGTGCCCGACCAGTCGGCCTCCTTGAAGTTCTCGTAGTCGGTCTTCACCGAGGCGACCTTCGTGCCGCACTTCTCGTTGAGCGCCTTGAGCGGATCAGCCAGCGCCTCGTCGGACTTGCCCTTGGCCTCTTCCTGCGCGGGCTTGAGCTCTGGCTCACCGGCAAACGCGACGAACGACACGGACAACACCGCTGCGATGAACACGTTCTTCATGGGGTCCCCTCGGAGTTTGGAAATGCTGCGCGCGCAGACTGCCGTGCGCTCACCCGCCGGTCGAGGGAGAACCACGCCACGCGTCGATCAACTGGGCCGCCGCTGCGTCGACGTCGGCGGGCATCGTCTGCCGGCCCAGGCTCAGGCGCACCGCGCCCACCGCGCGCGCGGCGGGGATCTTCATCTCGAGCAACACCTGCGCCGCCGTTTCCTGCCCGTCGTGACACGCCGACCCCGTCGAGGCCGCGAGCCCGGGCGTCTTCTCCAGCAGCGCCGCGCCGCTCACGCCGGGGAAGAGCGCGTACACGGTGTTGGGCAACCGCGCGCTCGCTTCACCCGCGATGATCAGCCCGGGCACGCCGGCGCGCAGCGCGGTGATCAACTGCTCGCGCAGGCTCAGCAGCCGCGCGCCCGATTCAGCCAGGTCGCGGCGCGCCGCCACGCACGCCGCGCCGAAGCCGGCGATGGACGCGACGTTCTCGGTTCCCGCCCGCAGCCCTCGCTCCTGCCCCGCCCCGGTCTGCACCGGGTGCAGCTTCACCCCGCTGCGCACCACCAGCGCGCCCACGCCCTTGGGGCCGTAGAGCTTGTGCGCGGCCAGCGTGAGCAGGTCGAACCCGTCGTCGGCCATCGAGAGCGGCACCTTGCCCGCGGACTGCGACGCGTCGGCGTGGAGCTTCACCCCGAAGCGCCTGGTGACCGCGCTCAGCGGCGCCAGCGGCTGCAGCACGCCCGTCTCGTTGTGCGCGTGGATGATGGTGAACCAGCGCGTGCTGGGCGTGAGCGCCGCGGTGAGCGCGTCGAGGTGCACCTGGCCCGCCTCGTCGACCCCCAGCCGGGTCACCTTCACGCCTTCCGCCGCCAGCGCGGCCACGGTGCGCGCGGTCGCGGGGTGCTCGACGGTGGTGGTGATGACGTGCGAGTTCCCGAGCGGAACGGGCAGCGAGCCCCGCAGCGCCAGCTGCGTCGCCTCGGTGCCGCCCGAGGTGAAGACGACTTCCGCCGCGCTCGCCCCCACCAGCGCGGCCACCTGCTCGCGCGCCAGGTCGACCGCGGCCTTCGCGACGCGCCCGTACACGTGAGACGAAGAAGGGTTGCCGTAGTGCCTGGTGAGGTACGGCTGCATCGCGTCCAGCACCTCGGCGAGCAGCGGGGTGGTGGCGTTGTGGTCGAAGTAGAGCGGCGGACTCCCGGCGAGGCTCACCGGGGCTCGCCGAACTTGTTCGCGATGAGCGCGCCTATCTCGTCGAGACAGACGCGCCCGCTTTCACCACTGCACTTCACCTTCACCTTCATGCCCTGGGCCGCCGCGAGCATCAGCACCCCCATGATGGACTTGCCGTTGACCGGCTGGCCTTCGCATTCCAGCTCGACCTCGCACGGGTACTTGTTCGCTGCCTTCACCAGCTGCGCCGCCGCGCGGGCGTGCAGCCCCAGCGCGTTGATGATGGTGAACTCCGCCTCGACCGTCTCCACTGTTGGGCCCCTCATTCAGCTTACTCCTACCCACGGCCGGTTTCCGACCGTGTCAATCACCACACCGCTCCAGCCACCGTCGCCAACGCCGCCGCGCCGTACAACAGCACCAGCGGTGGAACCTTCCGCTCGACCAGCAGCACCGCGCCCACGCCGAGCACGAGGCAGGCCGCCCCCAACCAGGGGGTCGAGCCGCCCAGCGCGCCGAAGCGCAGCGCCAGCCACACCCCCATGCCTCCCGCCGCGGCCGCCGCCAGCCCGCGCAGCCGGTTGCTCCACATCGGCACCTTGAGCTCCGACAGCTTCGCCACCACCGCGCTGCCGTGCCGGTAGCCGGTGACGAAGAGCCAGCCGCGGGTGGCCAGGTGCACCAGGTTGTAGGTGACGAGGAAGACGAGCGGCGCCCACACCCCGAGCAGCGGCACCAGCGCCACCCCCACCGCGCCCGTCGCCGGCCGCAGGCTCAGCCAGAAGAAGCCGTCTCCGAGCGCAGCCAACGGGCCCATCAGCGTCTGCTTGAAGCGGGTGACGTCTTCGGCCGAGCCTTCCCCGCGCGCGAGGCGCACCTCGTAGAAGAGGATGCCGCCGACGATGGCGGCGGCCGCGTAGGGGTGGGTGTTGAAGGGCGAGAGGTGGCGGCGCATCGCCTCGTTGCGCTGCTCGACCTCCGGGTAGAGGTGCGGCCACGCCGGCTCGAGCGCGTAGAGCAGGCCGAGCGTCTGCATCGCCTCCGGCGAGAAGCCGGCCTGGATGAAGAGCGTGCGCACCGCGATGCGCAGCAGCGTGCGGAAGGGGAGCTTCATGCGGGCCCCTCGCGCCTCGACTCCGCTCGGCGTGAACGGAACGGGCCGCATCCGCTCAGCCCGAGCGAGGTCGAGGGCTCAGCTGCCCGCCTCACCCGAGCACCTGCGTGCCGTACATCACGCCCGCCGTGCACGCGCCCGCCACCAGCGCGATGCGCAGCCGCTTCGGCGCGTGGCTGCCCTGCACCGCCACCGCCGCCGCCGCCACGCCCATGGCGGGGTACGCCCAGGCCAGCCCCCGCAGCAACGGCAACGGCATCATCGACTCGAGCACCGCCACCTGGGGCCCGGCCGCGGCCGCGGCTCCGCAGATGAGCCCGTAGAAGCCGAACTGCGGCCACATCGCCCGCAGGTTCTGCCGCGAGGCCGCTCTCACGTTGCCCGCATCGGCCGCCGTGAGCGCCCGCCCGAAATATTTCCGCGCGCGCAGGTCGAGCCGGTTCTCGAGCAGAAGCCCGGCGCGGCCGAACGGCGCGCACACCAGAATCGACAGGGCCCAGATGGCCGGCGTCGCGTCGCTGCCAGACGCCTGGCCCACGCTCGCCGCCATCGCCGCCGCCGCCACCGCGGGCAGGGTGTCGTGATCAGCGTGCGCTCCGCCGAGCGACGCGCCGCCCAGGTGGAACAACTCGAAGACGAGCCCCACGAAGAGCCCGGCGAGCACGTCCTGGCCGAGCAGCCCGGTGACCGTCGCCGCGACCAGCGGCCGCGACACCATCGCCTGCAGAAAGGCGCGGCGCTCGAGCGCCATCAACCCTCCCCACACGCCGGTGAGCACCACCTGAGTCAACGTCACGAGGCGCATTGTCGCCATGTCCCCGCAACCGGACCTCTTTTTCGCCACCCTTGTGGGACGTCATCCCACAGCGGGGGCGGCGGTATTCCCTCACCCCACCTCTGGTGCTACAGCCGCCGCCTTCACCGGTGAACGGCAGGGGAAGCCGCTCACCTCAGCCCGGTACCGAAATGACCAACAACCTGATGAGCCGAGGAATCATCCTCATGGCGGCGCTTGCCTTGACGGCGTGCCCCACTGGAAAGAAGTGCACCACCAACGCGGACTGTACTGACGGTCTGGTCTGCAGCGTCATGTCGGGCACGTGCACCACGGGCACGGGCGGCGGCATCGGCGGCGGCGGTGGCGGCGGCGGTGGCGGTGGCGGCGGCGGCGGCGGCGGCAGTGGAGGCGGCAACGGAGGCGGAGGCGGCGGCTCGGTAGGCGGCGGCGGCGGCGGCAGCACCATGAACAATGGCGGCGAGACGTGCGAGATGGCGCAGACCATCACCGCCGGCACCGTCACCGGCGACACCACCGGCATGACGGGCAACTACAACCCCGGTTGCACCGGGGCCGCCACGCCTGGCCCCGACACGGTCTACAAGATCTCCGTGCCGGCAGGTCAGCGGCTCTCGGCCACCGCCACCCCCGAGCAGGTGACCAGCGGCAAGCAGTTCGACCTCGCCGTCTACCTCATCGCCGACCCGGCCTCGAACTGCACGAACGCGGACGGCGGAGCGGAACTCGCCTGCCTCGCGGCCTCGGACGACCCGTCCGGGCTCGCCAGCACGGAGACCGTCGGCTACGTCAACTCGGGCGCCGCGCCCGTCGACGTGTTCATCGTCGTCGACTCGTACATCCCGGCCAACCCCGACGGGGGGATGGGCTTCCCGAACGAAGACGGCGGCATCGGCGCGTCGGACGAGGGCCGCTTCACGCTGGTCACCGCGTTCGGTCCTCCCAGCATGGGCGAGCGCTGCGAGACCGCGGTGGTCCTCGCGAGCGGCACGCCTCTCGTCAACCAGGACCTGAGGACCTTCAGCAACGACTATGCCGGCACGGGCACCGGCTGTGCGGGCTCGAACGCGTCTGACGCCACCTACCAGGTGTCCGTGGCGCCGGGCCAGCTGCTCACCCTGGTCGTCACCCCTGACGCGACGTTCGACGCGACCGTGTCGGTCTCTGATGGCGCGGCGGCCTGCGATGTCACCTGCCTCGACAGCGTCGACAACGGCTACCCGGGCGAGGCCGAGACCTACACCTACCGGAACACCACGGCGGCCCCGCAGACGCTCTTCATCGTGGTCGATGGCTTCGAGAGCAGCACCGGCACGTTCACCATCGACGCGACGCTGGTGACCCCACCGGCCGACGACTCGTGCAACATGCCCATCCCGCTCACTCCCGGCACGCCGCTCACCGCGCAGGCCTTCGCCGCGTACACGAACGACTACTCGACGGGCACGAACTGCTCGTTCAACTCGGGTGTCGACCGCGCGTACTCGGTGACGGTGCCCGCCGGGCAGCGCGTCAGCATCGTCGCCACTCCGACGGCGATGGCCGACATCGGCCTGAACCTCATCGACGGCGCCGCGAACTGCGGCATGGCCTGCCTCGCCGGCGAAGACCCGGGCCTCGACGGTGACGCCGAGACGCTCACCTTCACCAACACCACCGCCGCGGCGCAGACGTACCTGGTGGTGGTCGACGTGTGGACGGGCAGCACCGGCACCTTCGACATCGTCGCCACCGTGGGCGCTCCGCCCGTGAACGACGTGTGCGCGGGCCCGGCCACCGTCACGGCCGGCGCGCCGCTGACGGGCCAGACCACCAGCGGGTACACCAACGACTACGAGAACGGCACGGGCACCGTGGGCTGCACCACCTCGGGCACCAGCGGCCCCGACCGCGTGTACCAGGTCACCGTTCCGGCCAACCAGCGCGGCGTGGTGACGGTCACCCCCACCGCTGACGCCGGCTTCGACCCCAGCATCAACCTGGTGGAAGGCGCCGCGGCGGTCTGCAGCGCGATGCCGCGCACCTGCGCGGCGGGCTCGAACTCGACGGGCGGCGACCAGCCTGAGCGCGCCTCGCTCTTCAACACCACCAACGGGGCGCGCACGTTCTTCGCCATCGTCGACAGCTCGAACGGCGGCGGGGCGTTCGACATCGGCTTCGCCGCAGCGGTGCCGGGGGTCGACGACACCTGCACCACCAACACCACCACGCTGGCGGCGGGCACGCGCAACGACAACCTCACCGGCTTCAGCGCCGACTACGGCAGCGGCTCGGGTTGCCGCGCGGCCTCGGGCCCGGACCGCGTGTACAAGGTCGCGATGACGGCGAACCAGAAGTACACGTTCACCCTCACGCCGACGAACGACGCCGGCTTCGACCCGGTGATCAACCTCATCCCCGGGCCGGCGGCCAACTGCGAGGCGACCCCGCGCACCTGCCGGCTGGGCGTCGACGCCACCGGTGAGGGCCGCGCCGAGACCGGCGGCTTCACCAACAGCAGCGGTGGGCCGCTGGACCTCTTCGTGGTCGTCGCCGACTACGACGGCGTCACGGCGACCAACCGGGACTACTCGCTGGTGAGCACCCTGGCGGCCGCCACGCCGGGCGAGACCTGCGGGCTTCCCCAGGTGGCGACGGCCGGCGCGCTGGCAGGCCAGACCACGGCCGGCGCCACCGCTGACGTGCTGTTCGCCACCGGCGCGACGGGCTGCGTGGGCAGCATTCCCCGCGCCGACAGGGTGTACTCGGTCACCATCCCGCCGATGCAGAACCTCACCGTCACGGCCACGCCCGCGGCGATGGAAGACCTCATCCTCAACGTGATCGATGGCCCGGCGACGACGTGCAACGCCGTGATGATGTGCGCGGCCAGCGCCAACATGGGCGGCAGCGCGGCTCCGGAGAGCGTGATGTTCAGGAACACCACCACGGCCGCCAAGACGGTCTTCGTGGTGGTCACGGCGTTCGGCTCGGCTCCGGCCAACTTCGCGCTCAACGTGCAGATTCAGTAACCAGCGCGGCGCGAGGTGAAGTGAACGGGGCCGGTTGGCACAGCGCCAACCGGCCCCGGACTTTTCCTGCCTCCTGATCATGAAGAAACGGTGAAGGACCGCGGCCCGCGGCTGGGTGAGACTCCGAAGTGATGCACCGCCTCCTCACCCTCGGTCCCCGCGCGGGCTTCGTGCTGCTGCTCGCGGTGCTGGCGGGGTTCGAGCTGCTCTTCATCTCGGAAGCGCGGGATGGCGCGGCGGCGCTGGGGGCAGAGCGCTCGCTCAGAGAGCGACGCGCCGTCGACGCGCTCGACGAAGAGCTGCTCGGCGCGCTCGACGTGGCCGAAGCGCGGCTCGAGGCGCTCGAGACGCTGCCGCTGGTCGAAGACGACGGCCTGCTGCGGGTGCGCGACGGCGTGCAGTACTTCCCCCGCTTTCCGGGCGTGGGGGGCGCGCCCGTCTTCACCCCGCGCGACGAAGAAGACTCCCTGCGCGCGCTGGCGGTCATCTGGCCGGCGGACGAAGAAGCGCGGGTCTCGGCCATGGAGCGGCTGCGCAAGGGTGAGCGGGTCGACCTGCCCCGGGGCGAGTGGAGCCCGGTCTTCACCGAGGTGCTCGGCCGCAGGACGCCAAGCCCGGTGATGCGCCTGGCCCTGCAGCTGTCCCTGCTCGCGCGGGCACCGCTCGCGGCCGAACGTTCCACCTTCGCCGGCGAGAGCGCGCAGAGCCTGGTGCTGCGCGCGTGGCCCTGGCTCCAGAAGCAGGACGCGGCGCGGTGGTGTGTCGAGGTGCAGCGCCTCGGAGACGAGCTGCAGCTCAAGACCGAGCGCTTCGCGGCGGCGTGCCAGCGCGGCCTCGCAGAGCAGACCGTGCGCGTCCAGGCCACGAAAGAACCGACGCTCGTGGGCGAGTGGTTGATGGCGCTGCGCGAGGGAGAGGTGCGCGGCGTGCACGTCGACCTCCCCGCGCAGCTCGAGGCGCTGCACAAGACGCTGCTCAAGCGCGGCATGCTCGAGCCGGGAGAGCAGCTCACGGCGCTCCCCACGCCGCGGGAGAAGGGCCTGGTGGGCCTCGAGCTCCACAGCCCCCGTCTCGACGCAGCGGGCGCGCGGTTGAGCGCGGCGATGTGGGGGAAGACCGCGCTGCTGGCGCTCACCGCCCTGCTCGGGCTGGGGGTGGTCTTCCTCGCCCGCCTCGCGGAGAAGCGGAAGGAGGAGACCCTCGCGGTGCAGCGCGACTTCATCGCCACCGTGAGCCACGAACTGCGCACGCCGCTCGCGGGGATCCGCCTGCTCGCCGAGACGCTCGAGCGCAAGCTCGGGGCCGACGGCGCCGCGAGAGACTACCCGCACCGCCTGGTGGTCGCAGCCGACGCTCTGGGCTTCCTGGTGGAGAACATCCTCTCGTTCAACCGGCTCGAGGCGGGGCGCTGGGTGCCCAGGCGCGAGCCCTTCTCCTTCGCGTCACTCGAGGCGCTGCTCGCGGACGACGCCACGCTCGCCGTCGACGCGGCGGTGGAGCTGCGCTGCGAGGGACTCGACCGCATGGCCGCGCACGCATTGGACGCCCAGCTGATCCGCATGCTCGCGCAGAACCTGCTGCGCAACGCGTGGAAGTACGGGCGCAGGCAGCCGGTGCAGTTCCACGTGCACGGCCACGACGAGGGCGCGGTGGCGGTGCTGCGCTTCACCGACAACGGGCCCGGCATTCCCCTCGAAGAGCGGGACCGCGTGTTCGAGGCCTTTCACCGGCTGCCCCCCGCGGAGGGCCGGGCGGTCGGTGGCTCGGGCCTCGGCCTGGCGCTGGCGCGGAGAATCGCGGGGCTGCACGGCGGCACCTTGCGCATCGCCTCGTCGAGCCCGGACGGCACGACGTTCGAGCTCCGTCTGCCCCGGGTGGTGCCTGCTTGCTTTGCCTGACTCCCTCTCCCTGCGAAGCGGGGAGAGGGCGGGGTGAGGGGCCGGATTCCACTCAGGGCAGCGTGTACGCGGCCAACACGTCGGGGTTCACCTGCCCTGAGGCGGGCACCGTCACGGCTTGATCGACCGCCAGCGAATCACCCGAAGCCGGCGCGAGCCGCGTGCCGAACGTGCGCGTGCGATCGACCACCGCGGTGAGCCGGTAATCACCCGCGTGCACCGCGAGCAGGGTGAGCGTCGCGCTGGTCGCCCCGGCAGCGGCCTCCACGCGCAGCGAGCGGCTCGCCACGCACGTGAACGCCGGCGCGCAGGGGGTGGTGGTGAGCAGCACCCAAACCGTGCCGGCCTGCGTGAGCGGGCTGACCCAGCGCACGGTGGTCTGCACGCTCGCCATCGCGGGCCAGGGCGCGGTGCCATCACCCATCGAGCCCGGGGTCGCGGGAAACGGAGCAGGCACGGGGCGCGACTCGCGCCGCTGCGCAGTCCACAGCACGTGCTGCGTGCCCCGCACCTTCGAGTCGAACACGAGGTCAGCCGCCCCGCTGAAGGTGAAGGTCGCGTCGATGTACGCGCACCCCTGCGGCACCGAGCAGAACCGGTAGCGCCCCGCTGCGTCGTCGCTCTCCACCAGCTTCGTGCGCGAGTCGCGGAGCACGCCCTGGAACAGGCCACCGTTGCGGTACGCGAGCACGTCGGCGCCGCCATACGTCTCGATGGAGATGCCGAAGCGCAGGTTGTCGGCCACGTCGAGGTCGGCCTGCGCGAAGAGGAAGCCGGGACCCACGGGGCGGAAGTCCATGTACATGATGGGGAAGTCGCCCAGCGGCGTCATGCGCGCCGGGCCGACCCACAGCCCCGCCAGCCGCGTCATCAGCGCGACGCCTGCGACCCCGGCGTCGGAGCCCGCGTCACCGGTGCCTGCGTCGACTCCGGCGTCGGCCTCGACGAGACCGCCGTCGACGCCGCCATCGGCACCGGCCGGAGGAGGCGGACACGCGCACAGCAGGAGCACCGCGGGAATGAGCAAGCGCATGGGAGCCAGGGAGTATCCACCAATCCACTTCCAGCCGAGCGACGTAACCTCGCCCGATGAAGACGCCCCTGAACCTGGCGGTGCTGCGCCTCTTCGCCCCCATCCTCATCGTGGTGGGGGTGATGGGCTTCGTGGTGCCGGCCTCGGCCGCGCTGACCAGCGGCGCCGCGCCCTACAACGTCTTCCACCTCGTCTTCGGGTTGATGGGCCTGGGCTGCGTGATGAGCCGCAAGCCGGCCGCGGTGCGCGCGTTCAACCTCGGCTTCGGGCTGATCGACCTCTACCAGGCGCTCGCCAGCGCGCTCGACCTGTGGCCGCGCTCGCTCTTCCTGTGGACCCGCGTCGACGACGTGTTGCACCTCGTCGTCGGTGCGGGGCTGGTGATGGTCGGGCTGCTGGCTCGCAAGGACTGATCAGGCGTAGCGCCGCCCGTTGAAGTCGTTGCGCAGCGAGGGCGCCGGGAGGTCCTCGTGGCCGTCGATGGGCAAGGACAGCCGGAAGGTCGAGCCCACGCCGGGCTCGCTCGCCGCGTCCACCCGGCCGCCGTGGGCGCGGGCGCAGTTGTACGTCGTGCTCAAGCCGAGGCCGACACCCTGCCCCGGGGCGCGGGTGGTGAAGAACGGCTCGAAGGCGCGCGACAGCACCTCGGGGGCCATTCCCACGCCCGTATCCTTCACCTCGACGAAGGCGAAGGCGCCGTCGAGCCCGGTGCGAATGGCCACGGCGCCGCGGCCACCGGGGGTATCTCGCACGGCCTGGGCCGCGTTGAGCACCAGGCTCAAGAGGGCGTGGTTGACCTGGGCCGCCTGGCAGTGGAGCCGGGGCGCCGCACCGAACGAGGTCTCGAAGGTGACCCCCTCACGGTGCCTCGAGCCCACCACCTTGAGCGTCGCCTCGACGCAGCTCTTGAGGTCGACGTCGGTGAGGGTGGCCGAGTCGACGTGCGAGAAGTCCTTGAGGTCGCGCACGATGGTCTGCACGCGCCCGACGCCTTCCCTGGTCTGCGCGAGCAGCGGGGCGAGGTCTTCGCGCACGAAGGCGAGGTCGACCTGCCGGCGGACCTGCTCGAGACGCGCTCGCGCCGGCTCAGGCAGCTCGGGCTCGAGGGCCTGCTCGGCGTCGAGCACCTTGAACAGCGCGGCGGTGTGGTCCTCGAGGGCCGTGAGGTTGCCGGTGATGTACGCGAGCGGGTTGTTGATCTCATGGGCCATGCCCGACGCGAGCTGGCCGACCGAGGCGAGCTTCTCGCTCTCGACCAGCTTCATCTGCGTCGAGCGCAGCGCGTCGATGCTGGCCTGGAGCTCGGCGGTGCGCTCGGCGACGCGCGCCTCGAGGGTGCGGTTGGCCTCGGTGAGCTCGGCGTTGCGCACGGCGATGACGCGGAGGAGATCGTCGAGGGCGCCGAGCAGCAGCTGGGCGGGGCCTTCCACTTCGCGCACCTCGGCGGCGTACGCAGCCTCTGCGGTCTCGCCGAGGCGCAGGAGCTCGAGCTGCCGCGCCAGCTGCATGTCCGTGCCGAGGATGTGGAACGCGAGCCAATGGAGCAGGAAGCGCAGCAGCACCCGCGCCGTCTCGGGCCGGCCCAGGAAATCTGACGCGCGCATCTGGCCCACGTCGCGCAGGAAGTGGGCGTGCTGGGCCACGTGCTGCGAGACGAAGCGCGGGTCGACGCCACCCGCGCGCATGAGCGCCTCCTCGTCGAAGAAGTGGGTGTGCGCATAGCGGGTGAGCTCGTCGACGACCGCCTCGAGCTCGGCCCGCGGCACCTCGGAGGTGCGGGCGTTGAGCTCGCCGAAGGCGTTGATCAGCTCGACCAGGCGTTCATGTTGAGCATCCACCGTCGCCAGCCCCGTGAGAAATCGATCGCTCCAGACCAGCGCGTCCATCAGAGAAAGGTAATGGGCGGTGTCTGCCTCACCAGCAGATCCGCCGCGCAATCCCTGCGTTCGCCGACAGCTGTCGATGGCCGCGCTAATAAGGCCCCATGCCTGCACTTCAGGTCCTGGTGGTGGAGGACGACTCGAGCCTCCGCCTCGCGGTCACCGACAACCTCGAAGACGAGGGCTACGTGGTGGTCGCCGCCGCCTCGCTCGCGGCGGCCCGGAGCGCGGTCACGGCGCAGCCCTTCGACGTGGTGGTGCTCGACCTCATGCTGCCCGACGGTGACGGCTCGGCGCTCTGCCGCGAGCTGCGCAAGGCGGGCAACGCGGCGCGGGTGTTGATGCTCACCGCGCGCACGCTCGAGGACGACCTGGTGAAGGGCTTCGAGGCGGGCGCCGACGACTACCTGGCCAAGCCCTACCGGCTGCGCGAGCTGCTGGCGCGGGTGGCCGCGCTGGGGCGCCGGGCGGGCTCGCCGCTGGCCTCGACGCACGCGCTGGGGCACTACCAGGTCGACGAGACGAAGCGCACGGTCACCGGGCCTTCGGGCGCGGTGGAGCTGACGCGCAAGGAGTTCGACCTGCTGGTCTGCCTGCTCCGCGCGGGCGACGCGGTGGTGAAGCGCGACGACATTCTCGACGCGGTGTGGGGCGACGTCGTGGTGGACACGCACACCGTCGACAACTTCGTCAGCTCGCTCAAGAAGAAGCTGAAGGCCGACAGCTCCGGCTTCGAGCTGAAGACCGTACGGGGCGTCGGCTTCCGGCTGGTGAGGTGACTACTTGCAGGGGGTGGTGACGGCGAACGAGACCTTCTCCTCGCCTTCCTTCACCGCGCTGCCCGCGACCTTCGCCAGCACCGCCACGTTGACGCCGTTGGTGGTGAGGTAGGTCTTGAGGGCCTCGGCGCGCTTGGTGCCCAGGTCGGTCGCCTCGCCCAGCGCGACGACGGTGAGCTCGACCTTGAGGTCTGCGCAGCTCTTGAGGGTGGCGACCAGGCTGCTGAGCGCGACCTTCGACTTGTCGGCGTCGAGGCCTTCGCCGGCGAACACGAGATCGTCGACGATGATGGCGGCGCCCTTCTTCTTCACCTCGTTGAGCCACGCGTCGGTGCGCGACTTCGCGGCGTCACCCGAGGCCTTGGCCGCGGCGACCTTCTTGGTGAGCGTCTCGAGGGCCGAGTTCGCGGAAGAGACCATCGACTCCGCGCGGGCGAGCGTGCCGTCGACGGTCGACTTGGTGGTGCCCAGCGCGACCTCGACCTGCACCTTCTTGCCGTTGCTGATCAGCTTCTCGATGGTCGTCTTCGCCGTCTGCATCTCGTGCTCGGCCGCGGTGATGGCGGTGGTGCCGGTCTCGACGGCCTTGGTGAGGTCAGCCTTGTCTGCCACCAGCGCGGCCTCGCTCTCGGGCACGGTGAAGGCCTTCACCTTCGCGGCCAGTTCGTCGTGGCCCTTCTTCATCTTGTCCATCCGGTCCGCCCACCCCTTGGTGGTGGTGTCCCAGGTGGCCTTCTCGGTGCTCATGTCTTCCGGGCAGCCGGTGAAGGAGAGAACGCTCACAGCGAGAAGCAGGATCCGGGTCTGCATACGTGACTCCTGAAGAAACTGCGGGGGCGATGTAGGCCGAGGCATGACACGGCCCGGGTTCGTTGTCTCGTTTCTCAGGGCTCAGCGGAACTCACGGGCCAGGAGCGCGGCGCGGACTTTCGGCGACGGCTCCCCCACCAGCAGCACGACGGCGCGCCCGCTGGCGCTGGCGTTCTTCAGGGCGGCGGCGACCTTCGCGCTCTGCTCGGGGCTCTCGAAGACGATGACCCAGGCGGTGATGGTCTTCTTCCCGGCGCGCACGGACTCGAGGCGATCGCCTCGCCAGCCTTCGCCGAGGCCGGCGCCGAGGAGCTCGAGGTTGGCGCGGCCGAGCGTGGTGGAGATGGACGGCTTCGCGTTGGGGATGAGCCGGTCGAGCTGAAGGCGTCCTTCGAGCGGCTGCGTCTCCCTCTCCCTGCGCAGCGGGGAGAGGGCTGGGGTGAGGGGCCCGAGGACCTGCGCGGTCGAGGCGGGTGGATTGCTCAAGAGGCCGCGGGCGATCGGATCATCGGCGGTGGCGTTCGCGGCGATGAGCTCGCGGCCCGCGACGTAGGGGAAGCGCAGCTGGAGGCCGAGCCAGGGCGTGGGCGCGCGCTCCGCGGCTTCGGCTGCGGACTTCGCGGCGGTGTCCGAGAGGAGGCCGGCCATTCCCTCGACGGTGACGTGCTGGTCTCTGAGCCAGCCTTCCATCACCAGCGCGGCGGTGGCCTGGGCCTGGCCTTCGAGCACGGCGGTGAAGGCGAGCGTGGCGTCTTCGGAGCCGCGGCGCGCGGTCATCGCGGCGTCGAGGTCGACGTTCGCGTCCTGCACGGCGTGGGCGAGCTCGTGGGCGACGATGGGGCGCTGGGCTTCGTCGGGCTGATCATCGAGGAGGAAGAGCGTGTGCTGGCGGAGGTCGTAGAAGCCGTTGACGTTCTGCCGGTTGAAGTCGGGGGCGAGCGCCTCGAGCTTCGTGCCCGCGGGGAGCAGGCCGACGGCGAGCAGCGCTTCACCGAGGCGTTGGAGGTGATCGCGATCCTCCTCGAGGTCTTGGCGGAGGAGGGCCTCGGCCTGTTCGCGCGAGACGAGCTTCACCTTCACGTTCTTCGGGCCCGGCAGCCCCATCACCTTCACCACGCGAGGGAGGAGTTCCTCCACCAGCTTGCTGGGCTCGGCCGCGAAAGCGGTCGCCGAGAGAACCGCGAGGAGAAGTGAGCAACGTCTCCCTCTCCCCGAGGGTCTCACCTCTACTTGACCTCGCCCATCAGCTTGCGCACGAGCGGTGAGATGGCGAGCAACACCACGCCCGCGACGAGCGCGTAGAGGGCGAGCTGCTGGTAGCCGGCGGTGTACGAGGTGAGCTTGTCCAGCGGGGTCGCCTCGGGCAGCGGGCTGGTCATGCCGGCGCCGAGCAGGCCTGCGGCGTACTGGCCGTAGGCGCTGGCCAGGAACCACATGCCCATCATCACGCCCTGCAGCTTCTTCGGGGACAGCTTGGTCATGATGGACAGGCCGATGGGCGAGAGGCACAGCTCGCCGAAGGTGATCACCAGGTACGCGCCGGTGAAGACGCCCAGCGAGGTGATGCCCTTCTCGTTCGCGAAGAAGCGCGTGGCGAAGAAGATCCAGAAGGCCGCGGCGAGGAAGAGGAAGCCCAGGCCGAACTTCACCACCGTGTTCGGCTCGCGCTTCCTCGCCGCCAGCGCCACCCAGAGCAGCCCCAGGAGCGGCGCGAAGATGATCACGAAGAGCGAGTTCGACGAGTTGTTCACGCCGTTGGGGTCGATGCTGAACCAGCCGAAGACGGAGTACGGCTCGAGGTTGTTCGCGGCGAACAGGCTCAACGAGCCGCCGGACTGCTCGAAGAACGCCCAGAAGATGATGGAGAAGAGGATGAACACCATCGCGGCCGCGAGCTTCTTGCGCTCGTCCGGGGTGCTGCGCGCCATCTCGTAGCCCACGTAGATCAGCGTGAGCGGCCCGATGGTGTACATGAAGTAGTCGGTGAGGTCGGTCTTCGAGACCATCGTGATGATCACCGGGATGATCGCCAGCGAGCCCGCGTAGGTGGCCCAGTCGTACCAGCGCGTCTTCGCCTCGTCGGGCTGGCCGTGGCGCGGCGAGAGCCCGATGGGCCCCAGGTACCGCTGCGAGAACGCGAAGGTGGCCACGCTGATGGTCATCACGATGGCCGTGAGCCCGAACGCGAGGTTCCAGGAGTAGGTCTTGCCCAGGTACACGCAGAGGTAGCCGCCCAGCAGCGCGCCCACGTTGATGCCCGAGTAGAAGAGCGAGAAGCCCGCGTCGCGCCGGACGTCGTCGTCCTTGTAGAGCGTGCCCACCATGCTCGAGATGTTCGGCTTGAAGAAGCCGGTGCCCACGATGTTGAAGGCGATGCCGATGAAGAAGTAGTCCTTCGGGTCCACCGCGAGGATGAGGCTGCCGATGATCATCAACAGCCCGCCCCACATGAGCGAGCGGCGGAACCCGAGGATTTTGTCTGCGAAGAGGCCGCCCACGAAGGTGAAGGCGTAGACGAACGCCTGCGTCGCCCCGTACTGCAGGTTCGCCACGCTCTCGGACATCATGAGCTGGTTGACCATGAAGAAGGTCAGCACCCCGCGCATGCCGTAGAAGCTGAAGCGCTCCCACATCTCGCTGAAGAAGAGCCACCAGAGTTGCTTCGGGTACTTGCCTTCGAACGTCTGGATCTGGCTCAGCTCGAGTTGAGGATTCACGGGTCCCGTGGATATCAGTCTTCTGTACACTCGACGCCAGTGACGACGCGGGGCGAGCTCGAGCGTGGCACCCGGCTGGGGAAGTACGAGATCCACGGCCGCCTCTCGGTGGGAGGCATGGCGGAGCTCTACCTCGCGTCACTGGCCGGCCAGGGCGGCTTCCGCAAGTTCGTCGCGCTCAAGCGGGTGCTCCCGGCCATCGCCGAGAACGAAGACTTCGTGAAGATGTTCCTCGACGAGGCGCGCATCACCGCCTCGCTCTCGCACGCGGGCATCGCGCAGGTGTTCGAGCTGGCCGAAGACCCCGACACCCACGAGCCGATGCTGGCGATGGAGTTCGTGGCCGGCCAGAACCTGGCGCAGGTCATCCGCCGGGCGCAGGCGCGCAAGGTGCCAATCCCCCCGGAGTTCATCTGCCGGTTGGCCAACGACGTGCTGCTGGCGTTGCACTACGCGCACGGCTTCGTCGAGCCCTCGACGGGCAAGCCGATGGCGGTGGTGCACCGCGACATCAACCCGCGCAACGTGATGGTGACCTACGCGGGCGGGACGAAGATCATCGACTTCGGCATCGCCAAGGCGCGGGGGCGGCTCAACGAGACCAACGTCGGCTTCGTGAAGGGCACGCTGCAGTACATGGCGCCCGAGCAGGTGACGTCGAAGGGCATCGACGGGCGCACCGACCTCTTCGCCGCGTCGATCCTCTTCTACGAGCTGCTCACCGGGAAGCACCTCTTCGACGAGAACTCCCCGGCGGCGAACATGAGCCGCATCGCCACCGGCAGCGTGCCCCACCTCGGGGAAGTGGCGCCGTCCGTGGCCCCGGCGGTGGTCGAGGCGGTGATGAAGGGCCTGCAGCGGGACCCGGCGCTGCGTTGGCAGAACGGCCGCGAGTACGCGCGCGCCATCGATCGCGCGATGCCCGACTCGTTCGACGAGCAGCAGATGGCCGAGTTCATGGCCAGCCTGTTCGAAGACAAGATCGCCGTGACGCGCGAGCTGCTGTCGGCGGCCGAGACCGCCTCTCCGTCCGACCTGCGGCTGATGACGATGATGGGCGAAGAAGAGGCGCCCCGGGAGCTCGCGTCCGACATGGTGTCGCTGGGCGAGACGCCCGACGTGCCCACCGCGTTGGCGCGCTCCCTCAAGGACCCGGTTCGCACCGTGGAGCCGCCCACCACCGAGCGCACCGAGATGAACCTGCAGGCGGTGCCCGAGGTCAGGAAGACCGAGCCGGCGAACCAGCCCACCATCGCCAGCCTGCCCGCCGTGGCCGAGCCGACCACCATCGCCGCGGTCGCCGTGGTGAAGAAGCCCGCGGCCAAACCCCGCTCGCGGCCCGAGCTGCCGAAGTCGGAAGAGGCCGAGCCGTCCGAGCCTTCGACCGATGATCAGAAGCCGGAGTGGTGGCTCTACGCGGTGCTCGCCGTGCTGGCGCTGGCGCTGGTGGGCGGGGCGATCGCGCTCTTCGCGGACAAGGCGCCCGAAGAGACGAGGCCCATCGAACCGTTGCGAAAACGCTGACGTTGCTCGGGGACGGCAAGCCAACCCTTGCGTGCGATGATCTCGCCAGTCCTCTGCGAAATGCCCTCTGGGTTCCGGACCGAGTTCAGCGGCGCCCCCGGGCTGCCGCCTCTCGGGCCAATCGGTTCTGGTACGCGGTGGCTGCAGCTACCCAGCCCCTGTCGAGCACTGCCGCCCACTCCTGATCGCTGACCTTGAGCCGCTCGGCGACGTAGATGAGCGCTTCGCTCCCGAGAACAGCGAGGTCGCGGGTCGCGAGCTCTGCTTTCAGCACGGCGACCAGATGCATGAGGCCCGCCTCATCATCAAGGTGAAGCTCGGCGTGGACGGCGTTGGCGTAGGAGAAATGGGTCTCGCCGGGAGAAGGCAGGACAGCAGCGGGAGAAGCACCCTCGGCGTCCAGCACGGGACCAGCGATTCCAGGACGTGGTGGGGAGATGAATGTGGCCCAATGCTCTGCGCAGACCCTGACCACGAGAGCACGCAGAGAAACCTCGTCGTCTGCAGACACGAGGTACACCGACGGACGCAGATCCAGTCCATCAGAATTCCGATCGCGAAACTCCACCTCCGCGATCTCCCGCGCCGTCGGCGACTCCCACGCGCTGCGCCGCCGACCGAGGCGGACCACCCGCCTCACCGTGGTCACTCCACCAGTGAGAGCGCTTCCTGAATCGCCCTCGCAACCCCGGGGCTCGATTCGGAGCCAAGCAACTCGCGGAGCGTGTCGCGCGCGTCAAGCGACGAGGCCAGATGGGGACCCAGACCGTAGACCGCCCCTTCACGCACCACCGCTTCGCTATGCCTGAGCAAGGGCAGGAGGGCCGAGAAGACCAGCGGCGTGTGCGCGATCCGTCCCGCGGCTTCAGCAGCGAAGGTCAACAGCTCCGGTCGCTTTGCGAGCACCGTGCGCATCCAATCCACGAGGAGCGCCGGGTTCGTCGTCGCCAGCTCGATGAAGTGGTTCTCGCAGAGCTCCTCGGCACGAGGGGCGTCCTCGTCCGCGAGCCCTACGGCTGGCGTCTCCACCGGCGTCTCGGTCCTCGACCAGGGAAAAGACGCTCGCTCCCTGTACCCGTAGACTGTCGCTGCGCTGACGCTCATGGCCGCCACCCTTTCTCAAACCGCTTCTGGTCAGGAACAAGCCGCTGGAACAGGTCATTCAAGTCGGTGTTGCTGGCCTTCATTGCCTCTTCCACTTCGTCGAGCGAAAGGACGCGACGCAGTGATCTTCGACACTCCAACTTGAGCGCACGATTCTGCGGTTGACCTGGCCGTGCAAGACCACCGATCGAGATATCCATCGAGCCATCTTTGAGGGGCATCGTCAGTCGTACCGCGACCTCCGGGTCAGTCCCTGCGATCGCCACGTCCAGCGCTGGCCGAAGCATGGGCAACAACGCTGCCAGGTCAGCCGCACCATGCCAGTGACGCCCTTGGTCAAATCGATCGACCTTGGCGAGTTCCAGCCCCTGCAACTCGACCTTCTCTCCGAGTTCCTTGCTGACAAACGCGGTGAATGCGCGCAGCTCAGTCAGGAACTTCGAGAGCAGGCCCTGCTTTTCGTCCCAGTCGTTGAAGCGGGGGTACTCCCCCTGGCGGGCTCTCCAGTTCAGATAGAAGCGGTCGTGCTGAACCTGAATAATGAGGACGTCGTCCTTCGAGATGAGCCAGGTGCGGAGGGGACCAACGTCTGGGCTCAGCTGGAGCAGAAGACCTTCGGGCACCTGTGGGGCGATCGGGGCCTTGAACTCGCGGCGGGGGTACGCGTCCCGACGGAGCTGCCAGAAGGACCCGAGCACGACTGGATCGAGCTCGGCGACGGGCTTGAAGAGCACGCCGCACACCACCTCATTGATCGGCGGGTCTTCGAGTTTGCCGAGCGGGGGCATTCGCAGAGGCACAATACGACTCGCGATCTCCGGGTCAAGCTCGGCGCTCTCCATCGACAGGGAGCGCTGTGTAACCCCTCGTAATGATCATCGGGTCCCTGGCCTGCGGAGGTACCGGGCGCCGTTGACGGCAGGCATCACCCGTCTTCACGGGGCACTGCTCGAACGTGAGCTTCACCCTCACCGTGCAGTGAAGCGGCTCAGAGCGCGTAGAAGTCTTCGGGGATGGTCTCGGTGGGGCGCCAGTCGAGCTGGCCCGCCTCGGCGCCCTTGTATTGAACGAAGGTCTCCGCGCAGAGCTGGGTGTTCTTCTTCGGGCCCTTGCCGCGCGCCAGGCGGAT
>JAUXRX010000022.1 GCA_030681645.1 Archangium sp. | reverse complement strand
CGAGGTAGGTTACCGCTGATACGCGATAGTCGAGTCCGACTCGACCATCGCGTATCAGCGGTAACACACCTCGAAAAGGCGGCCCCCCCCAGCTGCTCTTCGCTTGAGTCAGGAGGTGCACGAGGAGCGCAAGGTCGAGGGCAAGCCCGGTTGAGCAAGGAGCGCGAACTGACAACCCGCGTCTCATCGAGGCGATTGCGAGCCAGGCAACACACCAGGTCGCGCTCTCGGGCCCAGCGAAATCCCGTCGTTCGCAGCCTTCTGCGGTTTTCGGCGTCGGCTCACAGCGAGCCCTTGTCGATTCCCCCGGAGTCGCGTGCTTCCCTCAATCTCGTCGTGCACCCCGTGCACCCGAGGTCCAGAGTGATGTCAGTCCCCTCAGGCATGTTGCGCCCTCGGATTGCTTGCGAGGGTTCTCATGGGCGGAATGGGCGAGGCGATGGGCAGGATCCAGACTTTGGCGACGCGCGGGCTCTTTCGCTCGCGCGACCTGGTCGGCATTTCACGCAACTGGCTCCAGTTTGCGCGCGACATGGGTCGACTGACCGCGCATGGACCGGGGCTCTGGAGCCACGCGCTGTATCGCCCGACCGCGTACGAGCTCGCGCAGGTCCGCCTTCCGCGAGCTGTCTTCTGGGGGCCGTCCGCGCTCTGGCTGCTCGGAGCGTTGACGCGCGAGCCCGAAGTCCTGTGGATCGCACTCGGGAACAAGGCGCGCCTGCCCCGGACCCTGGATCCCTCCACGGTGATCATCCGCACGAGGCGCCTCGAGCAGGACCTCATCACGTTGCGGCCGCCGGGCCGGTTGCTCACCCTGCGCGTCTACAGCCGCGCGCGCGCACAAGCTGATCTCGACCTCCATGACTGTGAGCGCAAGTTGACGCAGGCAGAGGTCCACTTCTCCGTGCCGCGTCACGCCGGCCTGCTCACGAGCGGGTTGCCGGTTCACCCCCACGAAGCCCCGCCGAGGATTCCCGACCGGGGCATCGCACCCGAGGCTGAGCCTGGTCCGTGTCGCGGGTCCTGAAGATCCCGAAGTGACTGTGTCGTTCCAGCTCAACCAGGAGTATCGACCGGGCATGCTCTGGTTGTTGCGGTCCGCCATCGTGATGATCTACCCGCGCACGTCTTCCCTGCCCGGCATCGAAGACTGCGCGCTCGACGAACACCTGGCGAAGTTCAAGCGCGAGAGCCCCCCGCTGATCTGGCTGGGCACCGTCGCTGGCGCGCTCATCTTCCACCTCACGCCGTTGATGACCGTGTACCTGCCGCTGCCCGCGTTCCTCCTGCCGGCGAAGCTGAAGGACCGCCACGCCGCGCGCATCACCAGCACCAGCCTCTACCTGGTGCGCCAGGCCGTCTTCCTGGTGAAGCTCTGCGCGGGGCTGTGCTGGGGCGCCGACCCCGAGGTGCGCAAGCGGTTGGCGCTGCCCCCACTGCCGAAGGACCCCGGCACCTGGAGGACCACGTGAGCCACGTCGCGTACCGCCCGCCCGGCGAGGACTTCGAGGCGAGCTTCGACTTCGTGGTGGTCGGCTCGGGCGCCGGCGGCGCGGCGGCCGCGGTCACCCTCGCGCGCGCAGGGAAGCGCGTGGCGTTGATCGAAGCCGGCGCCTGGCGCGAGCCCGACGACTACCCGCACACCGCGTACGGCGCGATGCGCGACCTGATGGACGACTGGGGCTCGCAGGTGACGATGGGCCGCGCGCTCTGGCCGGTGGTGCAGGCGCGCACGGTGGGCGGCACCACGGTGATCAACTCCGCCATCTGCGTGCGCACGCCGGGCGACATCTTCACCCAGTGGAAGTCGCAGCACGGCATCGACGATCTCGAAGCGCGTATTCACGACAAGCAGGACCAGCTCGAGAAGGACCTGAGCGTCGAGGCGTCGGGCGGCGCAGCCTGGGGCCGCGCCAACGTCCTCGCGAAGCAGGGCGAGCTGGCGATGGGCTGGGCGAACCCGCACCCCATGCTCCGCTACGCGAAGGGCTGCAGCGGCTCGGGCATGTGCCTGCAGGGCTGCCGCACGAAGAAGAAGCAGAGCATGGCGATCACCTTCGTGCCGGAGGTGGAACAGAAGGGCGGCACCATCCTCTCGAGCGCCCCGGTGGACCGCGTGCTGTTCGAGGGCACCCGCGCCGTCGGCGTCACCGGGCGCTTCGTGCACCCGGCCACGCGCGAGCACGGCGCCTCGTTCACGGTGCGCGCGAGCAAGGCGGTGATCATCGCGGCGTCCGTCACTCATTCGCCGGTGATCCTGCTGCGCTCGGGGCTGAAGCTGCCCGCGCTGGGGAAGTACTTCCGGTCCCACCCGGGCACCGGCGTGTTCGGCTGCTACGACGACCCGGTCGACATGAACGTCGGCGCCACGCAGGGCTGGGCGTCGACTGCGTTCCGCGTGGATCCCGGGCTCAAGCTCGAGACGCTCGCCATTCCTCCGGAGCTGGTGTCGAGCCGGCTCTCGGGCGGCGGGGTGGAGCTGATGGAGCGCCTCGCCCGCTACCGCCACATCACCATGTGGTGCCACGCGGTGCGCGCCGAGTCGACCGGGGTGGTGAAGAAGTCACTCTTCGGCGGCAAGCCGGTGGTGCACTACACGCTCGACGAGGCCGACATGCGGCGCTTCCGCACCGGCATGAAGCTGCTCGCTCAGCAGCACTTCGCCGCGGGCGCGAAGAGCGTCATCCCCGGGATCGCGGGCCTGCCGTACGAGCTGGGGCCCGACCAGGTGACGCTGCTCGACGACGCGCCGCTCGACCCGCGCAGGTACATCGCCATCTTGAGCCACCTCTTCGGCGGCTGCGTGATGGGCAAAGACGAGAAGACCAGCGTCACCGACGGCCTGGGCCGCGTGCACGGAACGCAGGGCCTCGTGGTCGCCGACGCGTCGGTCATTCCCACCAACCTCGGCGTCAACCCGCAGCACACCATCATGGCGCTGGCCCAGGTGTTCGCCGAGTCGCTGCTCGAGTACGCCTGAAACCTCTCCCTGCGCAGCGGGGAGAGGTCGGCCGCAGGCCGGGTGAGGGGCGCTTCGGATGGTGGGCCCCTCACCCCAGAGGGAGAACGGTCAGCTCGTGTGCTTCTCCACCAGCTTGCCCAGCCGAGGAACCGCGGCCTCGACGTTCTTCTTCGCGGTGCCGCGCAGCCGGTCATACGTGCCCTTCACCACGCCGCTCTTCGAGCGCTGGGCCTTGCCGTCGGTGATGGCCAGCAGCGCGTCGGCCACCCGTGACGCGTTCGCGTTGAAGTGCGCGCTCACGCCCACGCCCTTCGTCTTCGCTTCCTGGAAGATCGGGTCGAGCGCGGCGGAGAACTCGGGCAGCAGGTCGGCCACCACGTGGCGGATGAAGCCGGGCTTGATGCCCTTGACCGCGGCGTAGCCGCCCTTGATGGCGAGGCCAGAGAGGCCGCCCTTGTCTGAGACCTCGGCGTCGATGACGTTGCAGCAATCGTCGACCACCTGGTTCTTCTTGCTGTCGTTGGTGAGCGTCTCGGGGAGTGAAGGCATTGGCGTGGCGCAATACCACTTGTCGGGCCCCGGTGTGTTTGCGTTAAGCGCTCGCCATGAGCCCCCGCCCCGTCGCCCTCATCACCGGTGCGTCTGCCGGCCTCGGTGAGCAGTTCGCCCACCTCTTCGCCCGCGACGGCCACGACGTGGTGCTGGTGGCGCGGAGCGCCGCGCGGCTCGAGCCCGTCGCCGAGCGCCTCCGCCTCCACAAGATCACCCCTCACGTGCTCGCGGAAGACCTCTCGCAGCCCGGCGCCGCGGCCCGGGTGTACGACGCGGTGAAGGCGAAGGGGCTCGAGGTGAGCTTCCTGGTGAACAATGCGGGCTACGGCAGCACCGGCGCGTTCCTCGATCTGCCCGTGGAAAAGGAGGTCGAGATGGTGCAGCTCAACTGCACTGCGTTGCTCGAGCTCAGCCACCGCTTCGGGCAGGACATGCGCGCGCGGAAGACCGGCCGCATCTTGAACATCGCCTCGACGGCCGGGTTTCAGCCCGGGCCGTACATGGCCACGTACTACGCGACCAAGGCCTTCGTGGTGTCGTTCTCCGAGGCGCTCGCGCACGAGCTGAAGGACTCCGGGGTCACCGTCACCTGCCACTGCCCCGGCGCGACCGCCACCGAGTTCGCGGGGCGCGCGGGCAACGACAGCTCGCGGCTCTTCCAGCGGCCGGGCATCGCGAAGGCCCAGGACGTGGCCGCCCACGCCTACGAGGCCATGCTGCAGGGCGAGGTGCTCTCGGTGCACGGGTTGCTCAACTGGGTGGCGATGCAGTCGGTTCGCGTCTCTCCCCGCGCGGTGCTGCGCAGCATCGCAGCGGCGCTCAACAGCCGACCGGAGTGAAGAGATGGCCGCGAAGAAGAAGAAGAAGCCCGCGAAGAAGCGCTCACCGATGAAGCAGGTCCGCGAGGTGGCCCTGAGCTACCCAGGCGCCACCGAGGAGTTCCCCTGGGGCGAGAGCGTGATCAAGGTGAAGGGGAAGGTCTTCGTCTTCCTCGGGCGCGATGAAGACGACGACGTCGGCTTCTCGGTGAAGCTGCCGCACAGCGGCGACGCGGCGCTGGGCCTGCCGTTCTGCACCCCCACCGGCTACGGCCTGGGCAAGTCGGGCTGGGTCTCGGCGTCCTTCCCCGGCGGGAAGAACGTGCCGCTGCCCCTGCTGCTCGAGTGGCTCGACGAGAGCTACCGCGCCGTCGCGCCGAAGAAGCTGGTGGCCACGCTGCCTCCGCACCAGCGCATGGTGTAAAGCCCGGGGCGTGAGCAGGGAGCGCAAGGCATCGCTGGTGGGGGTACGGCTCGGCCTCGCCTTGCCCGCGCTCGCTCTGTGCGCCGTGCTCGCCGCGCTCTTCGATGCGCCCGCTCCCCAGCCCTCGTGCGTTCGTGCCGGCCGCTCTGCTGAGCTCCTCTCGGCGCAGACCCCGGGAGCGGGCGTCAGCTCCGTCGCGGAGGTGGTGTCGCTGCCGAGCTTCCGGGCAGTGCCGAGGGACGAAGCCCCCCGTTTCTCCGGCGCCTCGGGCCCGCAGCGGCGGTGGAGCGACGGGGCCGCCCGCCTCGACGCCCAGGTGATGCTGGTCGCGCGGCGCTTCGGTTTCTACGCGCTGCTGCTCGCTGATGGACGCACGGCTGATCGACCCCTGGTGCTGACCTGTCCGGCCCAGGGGCCCCCTTCCGGCGCCTGAAGTTCTCCGCCCGCTGACGTCGAGTCTCCGTGCCGCTTCGCGCACGGCGCCCCACTTTCCCTCTGCAGCAAACGCTCCGCCTGGAGCGAATGAGGTCCTCCTCGTGACTGCTGATCGATCCCCTCACTCCTGGCGGAGGGCTCATGCAAGCGCATGACTTCGTCAAGGCGTTGGCCATCGTGCTCGGCGTGGCGGCGGTCACCACCATCGTCTTTCAGCGGCTCCGCCAGCCGGTGGTGCTCGGCTACATCATCGCCGGGCTGATCATCGGCCCCCACGTGCCCATTCCCCTGGTGGCGGACCCCGGCATCGTGCAGACGCTGTCGGAGCTCGGCGTCATCCTCCTCATGTTCTCGCTCGGGCTCGAGTTCAGCCTGCGCAAGCTGGTGAAGGTCGGGCCCACCGCCGGTGTCACCGCGTTGATCCAGGCCAGCTTCATGCTCTGGCTCGGCTACGTGGTGGGGCGCGCCTTCGGGTGGACCGTGCTCGAGAGCGTCTTCACCGGCGCCCTCATCGCCATCTCGAGCACCACCATCATCGCCAGGGCCTTCGAGGAGCAGGGCATTCGGGGCCGCCTCCGCGAGGTGGTGGTGGGCGTGCTGATCGTCGAAGACCTGATCGCCATTCTGCTCATGGCACTGCTCACCGCCCTCTCCACGGGGAGCGGCCTCTCTGCGGGCGCGCTGGCCCTGACGGTGGGGCGGCTCGGCGCGTTCCTGGTGGGCCTGGTGGTGGTGGGCCTCTTGATCATCCCCCGCGCGATCCGGGCGATCATCCGCTTGAACCGGCCCGAGACCACGCTGGTGGCGAGCCTGGGCATCTGCTTCGGGGTCGCGCTGCTGGCGCAGGAGTTCGGCTACTCGGTGGCGCTGGGCGCGTTCCTCTCGGGCTCGCTCATCGCCGAGTCGGGCGAGGAGAAGGTCATCGAGCCGCTCGTCGCCCCGGTGCGCGACGCCTTCGCGGCGATCTTCTTCGTGTCGGTGGGCATGCTCATCGACCCCGCCCTGGTGGCGGTGCACTGGGTGGCCATCGTGGTGCTCACGCTGGTGGTCGTGGTGGGGAAGATCGGCGGCGTGACGCTGGGCGCGTTCCTCACCGGCAACGGCACCCGCACCTCGGTGCAGGCGGGCCTGAGCCTCGCGCAGATCGGCGAGTTCTCCTTCATCATCGCGGGCCTGGGGCTCACCCTGAACGCGACCGGCACGTTCCTCTACCCGATCGCCGTCACCGTCTCGGCGGTGACCACCCTCACCACGCCCTGGCTCATTCGCGCGTCGGGGCCGGTGGCGAGCTGGGTCGACCGCAAGCTGCCCCGGCCGCTGCAGACCTTCGTCACCCTGTACGGGAGCTGGATCGAGAACCTGCGCACCGGCCCTCACCGCGAGACCCCCGGCTTCCAGGTTCGCCGCATGCTCCGGCTCCTCTTCCTCGACGCGGCGCTGCTGGCGGGGATCGTCATCGGCACGTCCGTCTCGTTCGACCGGCTGCTGGGCATGCTCATCGGCTTCGGCTTCTCGGCAGACCTGACCTGGTTCCTCGTGGTGGGGGCGGCCCTGGCCTTCTGCGCGCCGTTCTTCGTGGGCATCTTCGGACTGGCCCGGCGCCTCGGCCTCAACCTGGGTGAGCGTGCGCTCCCGGCGACGGCGGGAGGCACGGTCGATCTCGCCGCCGCGCCGCGCCGCGCCTTCGTGGTCACGCTGCAGCTGGCGTGCGTCCTGTTGGTCGGCATTCCCCTGGTGGCGGTGACGCAGCCGTTCCTCCCCGGCTTCCAGGGCGCCCTGGTGCTGCTGGTGCTGCTGATCGCGCTCGCCTTCGCGTTCTGGCGCAGCGCGACCAACCTCGAGGGGCACGTGCGCGCGGGCGCGCAGGCCATCATCGAGGTGCTGGCCGCGCAATCGAAGCTCCCCGACGCGGCGCTCTCGCCGCTCGACGAAGTGCACGCAGCGCTCCCCGGAATCGGAGCGCCGGTGCCGCACCGGCTCGAGCCTGGCAGCGCGGCGGTGGGCAAGACGCTCGCCCAGCTCAACCTGCGCGGGCTCACGGGCGCGACGGTGCTCGCGATTCGCCGCGGAGCGGGGTCGGTGGTCGTGCCTTCCGCGCAGGAGCTCTTGCGCGCGGACGACGTGCTCGCGCTCGCCGGGACGCATGAGGCGATCGACGCGGCGCGGGCAGTGCTCTCAGGCTGAGGTGCGCTCTTCGCGCGAGACCTCGAGCGCCTCCAGGGCGAGGCGAACGATCAGCGGCCCCATCAGGGCGCCCCAGGTGCCGAACGCCACCAGCCCGCCGAACACCGAGACGAAGAGCACGAACAGCGGCAACTGCAGCGCGCCGAGCCGCGCGTAGATGGGGCGCAGCAGGTTGTCGACGAGGCTGATCACCCCGATGCCCAGCGCCACCAGCACCAGGGCCTTGATGGGGCGCTCGGTGAGGAAGAGCCCGAGCGCGATCGGCCCCCACACCAGGCTCGTGCCCACCAGGGGGACCACCGAGGCGATGCCGGTGATGGGGCCGAGCACCCACGCGCGCGGCACGCCGAGAGAGACGTAGATGATGGTCGCGATCAGCCCCTGCGTGGCGCTGGTGAGCCCGACGCCGACCAGCAGCCCCCGCCCCGTCTCGTGAAACGCGTTGCCCAGGCGCTGCAGGTGCTTCGGGTCGAGTGGGGAATGCTGCTTGAGCCACTCCCACAGCGCCGCCGAGTCGAGCAGCAGCACGTAGGCGCCGGCGAAGTAGATGAAGAGCCCCACCAGGCCCTTCGCGGCCGCGCCGGCCACGTTGGTGAGCAGGCCCAGGCCCTGGGTTCCCGAGCGCTGCAGCAGGGCCACCACGTCGGCGAAGCTCGAGGGCAGCGGCGCGTCGGGAGAGGAGGTGAGCGTCTGCAGCGCGCTCACCGTCGAGGGCGAGCCTTCCACCGTGGCCACCAGCTCCTGCGCGCCCGAGATGACGCCGATGGTCATCAACGCCAGGGGGAACGCGAGCACCACGAAGAGCAGCAGCGAGAGGGTGGCGGCGGCCCGGCGCCGGCCCTTGAGGCCCTTCTCGAAGCGCGCCAGCAGCGGGCGGGTGAGCGCCGCCGTCCACGCCGCGAGCACGAGCGGAGGCCAGAGCGGCCAGAGCACGAACAGCGCGACCGCGCACAGCACGAGCGTCGTCCACCGCAGGGGAGTCACGCCCGGGGAACTAGCAGATCGAAGAGACGATGCAGACCCGAACCGCGGTTGATCGAAATGACCATCGCCGCTCACCCCGAGCGGAGCCGGGTGCCACTTGTTGCGAGCGGGCGGGCAGCCCACAATCGCCGCCCCCATGCTCGTCTTCATCAGCGACATCCACCTCAGGGCGGGCGGGCGCACCAACGTGCCGCGCGTCGAGCAGCTCAAGCGCTTCTGGCAGCGCCTCGAGACCGCGCGCCGAAGCGACAAGGTGACGCTCTGCTTCGTGGGTGACACGTTCGATCTCGTGCGCGACCCGTCGTGGTTCGCCACGCCGCACCGCCCGTATCACCCGATGTCGCCCGAGCTCGAGGCGCAGGTCGAGACGCTCATCCGCGCCACGCTCGCCGCCGAGAAGGACTTCTTCGCCGTGCTCAAGAGCCAGGTCGACGGCGGCGCGCTCGACGTCGAGCTCATTCTCGGCAACCACGACCACCTCCTCAACCAGGTGCCCGGGGCGCGCGTCGCCATCCGCCAGGCGCTGGGCATCAAGGGCGGCCGCGACGCGTTTCCCATGGAGGTGCGCTTCGAGGAAGAGGGCGTGCTCGCCTACCACGGGCACGTCGCCGACGCGGTCTCGTCCAGCGAAGAGGGCGTGCCCTTCGCCGAGCTGTTCTGCCCGGAGCTGATCACCCGCTTCCCCCTGGAGATCAGGAAGCAGCTCGACCTGCAGCACCCGCACCTCGACGACATCGACGACGTGCGGCCGGTGGTGGCCGTGCCCACCTGGGTGCGCACGTTGGCGCAGGGCGAAGGCAAGGGCACCGGCGAGCAGATCTCGAAGGTGTGGGCGGGCCTGGTCGAGGAGTTCCTCGACAACCCGCACGTCGTCAGCTGGTTCAAGGCCAACCACAAGACGTTCCGCTTCGACTTCGCGCAGAAGATGAAGGTGCTGCTGGCGATGAGCGCGCGCCGTGGCCTCAAGGAACAGTCGCGCTTCGCCGCCGCGCACGACGTGCTCTTCCGCCTGCTCGACACCAAGTTCTCGGGCACCGCGGCGAAGAAGCTGGGGCAGAAGGGCAACGAGCGCCTGCGCTACGTCGTCAACGGCCACACCCACTTCGCCAACATGACCCCGCTGGGCACGCTCAACGGCGGCCGCGCCTGCTACTTCAACGTCGGCACCTGGCGCACCGTGCACCAGCTCGGCCACGAGGGCGCGCCGTCGTTCATGCCCTTCGACGCGATGGGCTACCTCGCCTTCTTCGGCAAGGGCGACCCGCTCGGTCGCGAGCTGGAGTGGTGGCAGGGCGCCGTGCTGCCTCGCGTCGCCGGCTGATCAGCGGTTGCAGAACTCGCTGTTGAAGGTGCCGGCGAGCGGCGCGAGACCTCCGTCGTCGGCGGGGAACTTCACGTCGAACGAGCCGCTCACCGCGCAGTGCTGCACCACGGCCCGCTGTGCAACGGCCGTGCGCGCTCAACCCCGGTGAACCCGTCAGTGGAGCATCGGCGCGCACCGCCAGCCGTGACGCCGCCGCCAGACCGGCTGCCTCGAGGCACCCGCTCGACTTTGCCCGCGAGGAACGTTGAGATGCCGCCATGCGAAACGGCGTGGTCGTGGCGGTGGTGTTCCTGTCGGCTTGCAGCTCACCCCTGGACGCGAGGACGGTGTCGGGCCCGAGCGGCTCGAGGCTCGACGTTCCCGCCGGCGCGCTGAAGACGCCGGCCGAGCTCGCCCTCACCACGGCCACCACCGGCTTCCCCACCTTGCCCTCGGCGGCAGGCGCCACGGTGTTCGCGCTCACGCCCCACGGGCAGACCTTCGAGGTGCCGGTGACCGTGACGTTCCCCGCCGCGGCCGGGCAGACGCGCCTGCTCACCGCGCAACCCGGGGGCCAGTGGGCTCCCGTGGCTGGCGCGCGCCGCGTGGGCGACAGTCTCGTCGCCGAGGTGAGCCACTTCTCGTTCTTCGTGACCGCGGCCAGCACACGCCCGACGCGAGCAATCGTGGGTGACGGCTGGGCGGTGCGCGAGCTCGACCTGGCCGATGGCGGCGTGCGCACCCTCGTCGAGGGCATGCCCGAGCAGAGCTTCATCACCGCCGTCGCGGTGGATGAGCAGGGCCGCGTGTACTGGCTCGACAACGTCACCGACGCGTTGACCCGCATGGAGGCGGACGGCAGCGGCAGGCAGGTGCTGTACACGAGCCCCGACGCGTTCTCGAACCCGGAAGGCCTCGCGGTCGACTCCGCGCACGGCGTGATGTTCTGGGCCGAGGGCGGGAAGGTGATGCGCGCGCAGCTCGACGGTACCGGCGCGGCGCCTTTCATCGCCGCGGCCAGCAACGCGTACGCCACCTCGGTCGCGCTCGATCGGCTCGGCAGCTTCCTCTACTGGACCGACAACGGCACCGACACCATCAACCGGGTCGCGTACGACGGCTCGTCGCGGGTCGTGCTGCGCTCCAGCCCGAACATCTTCGCCAACCCGCGCGCGCTCGCCGTCGATGTCGCGGCGGGTGTGATGTTCTGGGGGGAGGGCTTCGGGCTGATGAGCGCTCCGCTCGATGGCGGGGTGGTCACCTCCGTGTCCGCGGGCACGGTCGACTTCACCACGGTGACGGGCATCGCCGTCGACCCCGACGCGCTGCAGCTCTACTGGACCGACAACGGCACCGACGCGTTGACCCGCGCGAACTACGACGGCACGGGGCAGGTGAGGGTGTACTCGAGCCCGGTCTGGTCTCCTGCCGGGCCGCTCGATGCGGGGCCCGCAGCGGGCAACGCCACCAATCCGCAGGGCGTGGCGCTGAAGTAACAGGAGCGAAGGCGGGTGATCAACCCGGGCGGATCAGCGCATACTCCGGGCCCCCAGTGACGCCGCTCCTCCTCGTTGCCCTCCTCTCTCAAACGCCTCCAGCGCCGGCGCGCGTGACGCTCGTCTTCGGTGGCGACGTCATCCCCCATGATCCGATCAAGTACGTCGCGGCGATGCACGCGCGCACCGGTGACGACGCCAACAACGACGGGTGGGATCACGTGCTGGGCCCCATCGGGCCGGTGCTGCAGCGCGCCGACTTCGCCATCGTCAACCTCGAGACCCCGGTGGGGCACTTCAAGAGGCCCGAGACCGGCGAGATGGTCTTCAACGCGAAGCCCGCGCTGCTGGGCGCCCTCAAGCGCGTCGGCGTCGACGTGGCCACCTTCGCCAACAACCACTGCCTCGATCAGCACCAGGAAGGCATCACCTCGACCCGCGCGTTCCTCGACGAGGCGGGCCTGCTCACCGCGGGCGCCGCCGCGAACGCCGAAGAGGCGTGGAAGCCGCTCGTGCTCGAGAAGCAGGGCCTGCGCATCGGCATCCTCGCGGTGACCCGCTGGCTCAACGGCTTCCACAACAAGAAGGACGAGAAGCTGCCGCACGTGCCGGCGGTGCCCTACAAGATCGAGCCCATCGTCGGAGGCCACAGCATCGACGACTTCCTCGCCACCATCCGCGAGCGCGCGGAAGAGGTCGACGCGCTGATCGTCTTCATCCACTGGGGCGCCGAGTACAAGTTCGCGCCCGCCCCGGAAGATCGGAAGCTCGCGCAGCAGATGATCGACGCCGGCGCCTTCGCGGTGATCGGCCATCACCCGCACGTGCTCCAGCCCGTCGAGTTCATGGAACGCAGCCGCGGCGGCAAGGGCCTGGTGGTGTTCTCCCTGGGCAACCTCGTCTCGAACCAGGACTTCGACAAGCCCGCGGGCGCCAAGCGCGACGGGCTCTTGATCGAGCTCGAGCTGGTGCGCGAGACCCCCGACGGCGCGGTGCGGCTCGAGTCGGTGCACGGCGTGCCGCTGGCCACCGCGAACACCCTGGGCAAGGGCAAGCTGCGCAACGTGCAGGCGACGCTGCTCGACGAAGAGCTGGCGGCCATCGAGGAGCGCCTGGTCGAGCTCGCCGGCCGCACCGACCCCGCCACGAAGAAGGAGCGCAAGGAGCTCGAGGCCCGCCTGAAGATCGGCCTCGAGCGCCGCGCCCGCATCGCCACCTTCGTCCCTGCCGACATCCTCGATCACCCCTCGAGGCGCGAGTCCGCCGATCCGCTTTCCCCTCGAGACGCGAGTCCGCCGCCCGCCGAGGCCGCCCGCGCCGAGGGCGCGCAGGGTGGCGGCCAACCCGGGACGCCCTGAAGACTTCGCCGGGCCCCGTTCGCCCCCTGAAGTGCCGCGCCCTTCGACGGGTGCATCGCTTGCACTGGGGTGTCGCATGGCCCGACTCGATCAGCTCACCGAGTACCTGTTCACCCACCCCGGCTCGACCCTGGCGCTCGACTCCGAGGGCCCGGGCTTCTACGTCGACGCCCACGGCGCCTCGACCCCGGTGTTCAAGCAGACGCTGCGCTCAGGGCAGATCCTCCTGCTCTTCGCAGACACGGTGCCGCGCGAGCGCAGCCAGGACTTCCTCGCCGGCAAGCCCATCGACTTCGTCTACGAGACGCCGCGTGGCGCGTTGTGTGCCCACATGGAGATGAAGGGCAACGACCTGCGCGCCCGGGTGAAGCTCGCCGCCCCGGGAGACGAGCTGATCACCTCGAGCCGGGGCCTCTCGTCCGAGTCGAGCATCGCCGCGCCCCCGCCGCCCACCGTCGACGCGCCGCGCACCACGCTCCTCTCGGTCATCGCGCAGCTCGCCGAGAAGCACGCCAGCCACCTCCACCTCGCCGCCGAGCGCCACGCGTTCGCGCGGGTCGAGGGCCGCCTGGTCTGCCTCGAGGAGCTCGGCCCCTTCAGCGCCACCGACCTGCGCGAGGCGGTGCTCGCCCTGGCACCGCAGGCGATGCGCGAGACCCTGGGGCGCAAGAGCAGCTTCGAGTTCTCCCACGTCTCGAAAGACGCGGTCTTCCACGTGCGCGGCCAGCAGGGCCGTGACGGGCTGAGCGTGGTGGTGCGCGCCCTGCCGCGGCAGGTGCCGACCCCGGCGAGCCTGGGCGTGCCCGACGAGTTCGCCCACGTGTTGCGCGGCAGTGGCCTGTGGGTGGTGGCGGGTGGGGCGGGGCAGGGCACTTCCACCACCGTCGCGGCGCTGGTGCAGGGCGCGCTCGAGACGCGGGCGATCGACGTGTGCACGCTCGAGAGCCCGGTCGACTACGTGCTCGAGCCGAAGAAGGGCCTGGTGCAGCAGCTCGAGATCGGCGTGCACGCGCCTTCGTTCGCCGCCGCGCTCGACGACGCGCGGCGCGGCGACGCTGACCTGGTGGTGGTCGGCCAGCTCGACGACGCCGAGACGCTCGCCGCCGCCCTCGCGCTGGCAGATCGCGGCCGCCTGGTGCTGGGCGTGGTGCACGCCAAGTCGGCGCTCGCCGCGGTGCAGAAGCTGGTCGACCTCGCGCCCCACGGCACCACCACCCTGGCGGGGATCCTCCGCGGCGTGTTCGGCCAGAGCCTCGTGCCCAACACCACCGGCGGCCGCAGCCTCTGCTGGGAGCTCCTGCCGGGCACCGACGCGGTGAAGGCCTTCGTGCGCGACGGCGCCCTCGGTCAGCTCGCGCCGCTGCTCACCCGCACGTCTGACCAGTCACTGATGCAGCTGCTGGTGCGCGGCGAGGTGGACGCCGACGTGGCGCTCACCCACGCCCGCGATCGCACCTGGTTCGAGGACCAGCTCGCGCGCGTCGCCCACCCGCGCGCTGCCTGAGTCGACCAGAGGGCCCCTCACCCCGGCCCTCTCCCCGCTTCGCAGGGAGAGGGAGACCCGCCTATCCTCGGCCGATGCGTCGTCTCGTCCTCGCGCTCTTCCTCTCGGCGTGCCCGCCCGTGCTCCCGCCGGTCGACGCCGGCCCGGCCATCAACCCCTCGTGGAAGCACGCGCACAACGACTACGAGCACGCGCGGCCGCTCCTCGACGCCCTCGAGCAACGGTTCGAGAGCGTCGAAGCCGACGTCTGGCTCGACGGCGCCGACGTCGGGGTCTCGCACGCCGGCCCGCCCTTCAAGGGCTCACTCAAGGCGCTCTACCTCGACCCGCTCGCCGCCCGCATCGCCGCCAACGCCGGCAGCGTGCACGGCGATGGCAAGCCGTTCTTCCTCTGGATCGATCTCAAGCAGGGCAGCGCCGCCCTGCAGGACGCGCTCGCCACCCAGCTCGCCGAGTACCCGTTCCTCACCCGCTTCGATGACGCGGGCGAAGCGCAGGCCGGCGCCGTGACGGTGGTGTTCACCGGCGACAACACCGCCAAGAAGGCCCTCGTCGAGCGTGCCGCGCCGCGCCCGTACGTTCGAGACAGCAACGACTACGCCCCGACCGATGCGCCTGCCGACGGCAAGTGGGGGTTCTACGCGGTCAACTACTACAGCTTCATGCAGTGGGACGGCGCGGGCACCATTCCCCGCGCGCAGAAGCTGCAGCTCGAGCGCCTGGTCAACGGTGCGCACGCCACCGGCCGGCGCCTTCGCATCTACTCGAACCCCGACACGGCCGCGTACTGGGCCGAGGCGAAGGCGGCGCACCTCGACTTCGTCAATACCGACAAGCTGGCAGAGCTGGCCGCGGCTTTCGCCCCGTAGGAATGCTGTCTGTGCCGCGCGGGCCGCGGTACACCACGGGCGTGTCGAAGGATCGGCTCGTCCTCGGAGGCCGCTTCAAGCTCATCCGCCACCTGGGCGGCGGTGGCATGGCCGAGGTCTTCCTCGCCGAGCAGGTGTCGCTGGGCCGGCAGGTCGCGCTCAAGGTGCTCAAGCGCGATCTCTCTGCCCAGCCCGCGATGGGCGAGCGCTTCCGCCGCGAGGCGCAGCTGCTCTCCACCGTGGACCACCCCTCGGTGGTGCGGGTCATCGACTTCGAGACCAACAAGCGCGACGGCACCGTGCTGGTGCTCGAGCTGGCCGAAGGCGAGACCCTCGAGAAGGCGCTGCGCATGGGGCCGTTCGAGCCGAAGCGCGCCATTCGCATTCTCCTCCAGCTCGCCGAGGGCCTCGCCGCGGTGCACGAGCGGGGCATCATTCACCGCGACCTGAAGCCGCAGAACATCGTGATCGGCGCCGGCCCGCGCGGTGAGCAGGCCCGGCTGCTCGACTTCGGCATCGCCCGCCTCATGGAGCTCGACACCGACTCCGGGCCCGCCATCCCCGAGCTGCCCCCCGGCGTCGATCCCTTCATGAGCCTCCCCGGGCAGGCCGTGGGCACGCCCGCCTACGTCGCCCCCGAGCAGGCGATGGCCCAGCCGGTCGATCCCCGCACTGACGTGTACGCGTTCGGCGTGGTGGCCTTTCGCATGCTCGCCGGCCGCCTCCCCTTCGAGGGGCCCGAGGCGCGCGACTACCTCGAGCAGCACGTGCGCGAACCGCCGCCCCCGCTCGACGCCGTGGCGCCGCACGTGGGCCCGTACCCGCTGCTGGTGAAGCTGGTGATGTCGTGCCTCGAGAAGAAGGCCGTCAACCGCCCGAAGGACGGCGCGGCCCTGGTGCAGGCGCTGCGCGGCGTGCTGCCGGCTGACCAGCTCGCGCTGTCCACCCAGACGCGGCTGGTGCTGAACGCGGTCACCACCCAGACGCTCACCGCCGTGAAGGACACCGCCACCAGCTTCAGCCAGCGGGGCATCCAGGGGGTGAAGACGGTGGGCCGGTATGCCCGCAAGCTCGATCGCCAGTTCAAGCAGAGCCTGGTGGTGACGGCGGCGCTGACCCTGCTGGTGCCGGCGGCGTGGGCGCTCATTCCGCCGACCACCGTGGAGCGCGCCGAGACCGAGCTGCGCGAAGGCCACCCCGCCGAGGCGCTCACCACCATCGACGCGGTGCTCGCCGACTCGAAGGGGAACTACCCGGTGCTGCTCTCGCTCAGGGTGGGGGCGCTCCACGAGCTGGGCCGCGAAGAAGACGCGCGCGCGCTCATTCGGCAGATGCCGTACCAGACGCTCTTCCCCGCGCGCCCCGCGGTGCTCGAGATGCTCTGCGAGGGCTACGCCGCGAGCGAGGTCGACGCCGAGGTGGTGGAATGGCTGGCCCTGGTGCCGCCGGTGCTCGCCGACGAGCCGCTCATGGCCTTCGCCCAGGAAGGCCCGTCGGCGCGGCAGTGGGGCGCGCTGCGCTACCTCGACACCGCCGGCCGCGCGAAGGGCCTGGCGCTGCCCGAGCGCTACGCCGCTTCACTCCAGTCGAAGGACTGCGCCGTGCGCGCGCGCGCGTCGGTGCGGCTGGGCGAGCTGGGCGACCTCGACGTCATCCCCGCGCTGCGCGAGCTGTCGGAGACGCCCAAGGACGGGCCCGAGGGTCAGCAGAAGAACTGCGGGCAGGACGAAGCGGGCGAGGCGATCCGCAAGCTCAAGCGAGTGAAGTGACTCTCTCCCTCTCCCTGCGAAGCGGGGAGAGGGCAGGGGTGAGGGGCGCAGTGCTCACACGCACTGCTCACAACCCCGGCTCCCAGCCCATCAACTTCTGCGCGGCCTCCAGCAGGGTGGGCACCGTGGACGGCCCCAGCGAGTTGGTCTCCTCGTAGTGATTCCCCGCGGCCTGCTCGGCGAACGGCTCGGTCGGGTGCAGCTTGTAGTCGTACGACGGCACCAGGTAGCCGACCTCGTCGCCCGACAGGCCCACCACCATGTTGAGCTCCCCACCCAGCTGCTCCTGCAGGTAGGGAGGCCCCGGCGCCATCGTGAGATCCGGCGGGTTCGGGTTGGTCGCGCTCACCTGCGGCCGATCGAACGCGAAGGCGGCGTCGAAGCCGATGCCCAGCTCGGGGAACAGCTCGCCCGGAACCCCGAGGAAGCGCACCGGCCCGAGCTGGATCTTCGAGACCTCCGACTGCACCTTCGGGAAGTTCGTCTCGCTGATCACCTTCATGCGATCGAAGTCGAAGAGCCTGCGCTTCAAGATGCTGAAGTTGATGAACACCAGCTGGAACGAGGTGTTCTCCACCCGGAACATGAGCGGCTGGTGACCGAACGCGAGCAGCGGCGCGGTCAGCTCCTGCGCTCCGCCCAGCGCGTCGAGCGCGGTCTGCGCCACCAGGTCACCCACCGCCTTCGTCTTGGTGAAGCTGCGCTGCTTGCCCACGGTGCCGTCGACGGTGGTGGTCTCGACGCCCAGCGGCGTCATCAGCCCGCCCACCTTCCCCTGGAGGTACACGCACGTGCCGCCCGCGCCCGGCGTCAGCAGCTGGCCCTGCGCGTTGAACACGCCCTTCTCCATCGCCTCGCGAATCGACCAGGCGAAGTCGGACGACGCCTGGTTGTTCACGTCGGACAGGACCTCGGGGTGATTGCCCCAGTTCACCAGCGTGCCGATGACGTCGCCCGAGGCCTTCTCGGTGAAGCGCAGCACGTTGACCGTGTCGTCGATCACCTGCGGATCTCTCGAGTCACGAATCGTCTCGCGGGTGCGCGCCCCCAGGTGGCCCTGGCCCGCGAACACCTTCGCCGGCTTCGCCGAGGTGGCCGCGTCGACCACCGCCTGGGCCGCGTTCTCCAGCACCACCTGGTCGAACCACACGTCGTCGACGCCGCGCTCGGGGAGGAAGACGGGCCGCGGGCCCCACTGGCCCAGGGTGTCGGGTGCCTCGTGCGTGTGCGTCGATGACACCATGATGAAGTCGGGCGGGTTGGGCATCTTCTTCGCCACCCGCGCGCGAATCTTGAGCACGTCGTCGTTGAACATGCCCACCTCGTCGATGCTCACGATGGCGATGCTCACGTCGCCGTTCGTCATCACCACCGCGCGCGCGAAGGTGTCGTCGTGCACGGAGTACATCGGCATGTTGTTGCCGAAGCCCGCCAGCCAGAAGCCCTGGAACTTGCCGTCGCCCTCGCTGCCGTCGGGGTCGGGTGCGCCGTAGCCGGGCGCGCCGGGGCAGAGGCGATCGCGCCCGCAATCGAAGAACCAGTCGAGCACGCCGTCACCCTGCGAGCCGTCGGCGTCGGGCGCCACGTAGCCGGTGGCCCCGGGGCACAACGTGTCGCGCCCGCAGTCCTTGAAGGCGTCGGCGATCAGCTCCGAGCAGTGCGGGAGGCCGTCGCTGCCCAGCGGCGAGTTCTCCGGGCAGATGTCGCCCTTGCTGGCGAGGAAGTCGGGGCGCGGCTGCTCGTAGCCCGTGGGGCTGGTGGCGATCGCCGCGATGCCCACGGTGAAGTTGCCGTCGTTGCCCTTCTCGCAGCCGGGCGCGCCGGGGCAGAAGTGCTCTGGCGGCACCCCCTTGCCCGGTTTGGGCGGGGCGCTGCAGGCAAACGACGCGAAGGCGAGGACGAGGCTCAGTCGGCGCATGGCGCGCTTCCTCGCCGATGCGCGGCCCCAAGTCACCAGCTCAGCCGAGCAACATTGGCGCTACTTTGGAGCGGGGCCCAGGCGGGCCAGGCGATCCTTCGCCAGCAGCAGGCGCGGCGCCTCGGAAGGGATCCGCTCGGCCAGCTCGGCGAAGCGCGCGTACAGCTTCGCCGCGTCGCGGGGGTGCGCGAGGCCTTCCTGCGCTTCGGCCGCGAGGAAGATCGTCGACAGCTCGTCCGGCGACATCGCCAGCACCCGCGCGAAGCTCTGCGAGGCGGTGGCGTAGTCCTTCTTCTTCATCGCGACCGCGCCCAGGCCCCGCGAGGCCCACGGCTCCGCACCCAGCGCCGCCGCGTCGCGGAAGGCCGCGCCCGCTTCCTCGAGAAGATCGAGCTTGAGCTGCACCTCGCCCAGCGTCACCCGGTAGCGCCCGTCGCGCGGCTCCAGCCTGGTCGCGGTGGCGATGTGGGGAAGCGCATCCATCGGGCGGTCGAGCGAGAGGAACGCGCTGGCCAGGGTGGCGCGCACCCCGGCCGTGTCTTCCAGGTTGAGCGCCTGAGAGAGCTTCTCGACGGCGGCGGTGGGGTTGCCCAGCTGGGCGTAGATCATTCCCAGGTTGGAAGCGGCGCGGGCGTTGAACTTGTCGAGGCCGGCCGCGGTCTCGAACGCGACCAGGGCGTCCTTCGGGCGGCGGCTCGCCTGCAGCACGTCGCCCAGCATCAACCACGCGGGCACGTAGCCGGGGCTCGCGGTGGTGACGTCGCGAAGGCCCTTCTCTGCCCCGGCCGAGTCACCCCGGGCGAACGCGTCGATGGCCCGCACCGTGTCGTAGATGTGGCGATTCGCGGGATCTCGCCCGGTGAGCACCTCGGACTGGTACGCGGCGCGGCCGAACTGGTCCTTCGTGAGCGAGGGCCGGGTCGCGGCGATCTGTCCGAGCGACACCCGCAAGGTCAGGTCGCGCAGCGCCGGATCGAGCGGATCGTACTGAGCGGCGAGCTCGGCGGCGTACGACGCGCGCGCATACTCACCTTTCTTGAGCGCGGCAGTGGCCTCGGTGGCCTGCGCGGCGGCGAGCTGACGGCGCTGCTGCGCGAGGGGGTCCTGACACGCGGCCAGCAGGGTGCACGACGAGATGACGAGGGAAGAGAGAGTCAGGCGCATCGGGTACCACTCCAAAGAAGACGGGAGGCCGCTCTTGCAAGCGGCCTCCCGCGGAAAAGGCTGGGCTGCGCTCAGCTCACTGAGAGCAGACGGAGCAGACGATCTCGCGGTTCTGCGTGTACGCCGTGCCGCCGCAGGGCAGCGCGCCGCACTCGGCCTCGGTGGAGTAGAGCAGGCGGCCGTTCGAGTTGCCCACCGAGCCAGCCGCCGTGGGGTTCACGTCGACGCAGAGCCAGTCGGTCTTCGGCTGGGTGTAGTGCGAGCTCATCAGGTAGCCGTAGTACTCCGTGTTCCAGCCAGAGGGGCAGGTCGCCGCGCCGGGGTACATGAACACGTTGCTGGCGTTGGGCTGGAGGCACACGGCGCAGACCGAGTCGTAGTCATGGCGCGAGTCGAGGCCGATCTGGCCACCGTTCGTCTCGTATTCGCCGCCGTAGATGAGGGCATGGTCGAGGTTGTTGTCGTTGAACGTCATCAGCGAGCCCGTCGGGGTGGTGTAGACCGGAGCGGCGGCGAGGCAGACCGTGTTCGCGCCGCCACCGGCGTGGGAATGAAGGGCGCCAGCCGTGTAGCCCCCGTACACGCGCGTCACGCCCGCCGGGCAGGTGCTCACGCCCCAGCGGGTGTACATGGCGCCGTGCTTGTGATCCGACCGGGCCACCGTCGTCGCCGAGCCACCGCCGCCGAAGTTGATCGAGAGCGTGCTGCCCGCCAGCGTGAGCCCGGGGCCCGCCATGGTGGAGCCGCTGGCGTCAGCCGCGCAGGCCCAGGCGGTGCCGTTGTGCTTGAGCACTTCGCCCGCGGCGCAGGTGATCAGCGACAGCGGCACGTCGCCCGTCGCGGCACCGCCGTTGAGGCCCGAGCCCGCGGCCGTGGTGACCGAGGTGATGTCGCCGCCGCCGCCGCCCGAGACGCTCTCGCACTGCACGCCCCCCGCGGCGTCGATGCTGCGCACCGCCTGGCCTGCGTTGCAGGTGCCGGTGACGCGGCGCTGAATCGCCGACTCGGTCAGCGAGCCCACCTGCAGGGCCGACGCCGCGACCGACGCGCGGATGGCGTAGGGCACCGAGACGATCGCGAGGCGGGGCGACATCGTGGTGCCGTCGACCGAGACCTCGAGGTACAGCTTGCGGCCGTCGAGGACGGTGGTGGTCAGCGGGGTCACCGCGCCCAGCTCGACGAAGGCCACGCCCTCGGTCGAGAAGCTCGCGCCCGAGACGTTCTCGGTCCACAGCGCCGCGCCGCCACTCCCGGAATCGTAGAGCCCGAACCCCAGCGCGTGCGAGCCGGTGATCGGTGCTCCTCCGGTGTCGCTGAGCCGCGCGTTGAAGGTGATGCTGCCGGGAACGGTCTGCGCGACCGCCAGGCTGGAAGTGAGACAAGCGATGACTGCGAGCGTCTTGGTCATGTGCTCTCCGCGGTGAATCCGGTTGAAGGTCATGGTGATTGAAGGTCAGCGCTTGATGGCCGTGTTGCCCTGAATGACGCGCCCGCCGCCCGTGGCTGGCGCCTGGGGCGCGCCCTGGCCGACCTGCGCGTTCATGATGAAGTTGCCGCCGGTCATCCGCCCGGCGCCTGAGATGACGTCCTTGGCAGGGCCGACCGAGCCAGCCGAGCCGCCGGTGCCGCCACCGGTGACGCCGCCGCCACCGCCCGTGGCGCCGCCGCCCG
>JAUXRX010000033.1 GCA_030681645.1 Archangium sp. | reverse complement strand
GCGCCGTCGACGATGTCGGCCGACACGCGCTGGTACTTGATGCCCAGCGGACCCATCGAGGTGTCGGTGGGAATCAACATGCCCTGCGCGAGCGTCAGCGGCGCGACCAGGACGGCGGCCAGCAGAATCAGTCGGTTCATGACCCCTCCAACGGGTGAGTGGCGCGGAAGATCTCACATTCCCCTCATTTGCCTTAGCTTTCGCGGGGTTCTTGGGGTCCGGCCCGATCTTCCCTACATTGCGCGCCCGCATGGCTTCCAACCCCCCGGCCCCCGCGAAGGACAAAGACACCGACGGCGACTGGTTGGTGCCGATTGGAGTGGCAGGCCTGTGCCTGGTGCTCGCTTCGCGCTTCGTGGGCGAGCGCCCCTTCGGTCTCGACAACGACACCTCGGCGCAGTGGGTGCAGTTCGGGATCTCGATCGGCGCGTTGGGCGTGATCGGCTGGGGGCTGTGGTTGCAGTGGCAGGGCCGGCCGAAGGAACGCCAGCTGCTGCGCGATCGCACGCTGGTCGTGCTCGGGCTGTGCGGCTTCCTCGCCTACTTCAACTTCGGCCGGCTGCACTTCGGCAACTTCGTGCACGTGTGGGACACGTACCACTACGTGATGGGGGCCAAGTATTTCCCCGAGCTCGGCTACGAGAAGCTCTACGACTGCGCGGCGGTCGCCAACACCGAGAACGGGCGGCGCGACGAGGTGGTGCGGCAGACGATCACCGATCTCCGCACCAACGTGATCATCAAGACCGACGAGATCCTCGCGCACCCCGAGCGCTGCAAGGAATCGTTCTCCCCCGCCCGCTGGGAGCTCTTCAAGAAGGACATCGCCGCCTTCCGCAGCTTCGTGGGCGAGCCGCGCTGGCGCGATATCCACCTCGACCACGGGTACAACGCCACGCCGGTGTGGACGCTGGCGGGCTACGCGCTCACCAACTCCGGTGGCCCGGTGACGATGCAGCAGCTCACCCGGCTCAACCTGATCGACCCCATCTACCTGGCGCTGACGCTGGTGATGATCTGGTGGGCGTTCGGGCCACGCGCGTTCGCCATCGCGGCCATCGTGCTCGGCTGCCACTTCCCCAACCGGTATTACTGGACGGGCGGCGCCTTCCTTCGCCACGACTGGATCTTCTATTTCGTCGCGTCGATCGCGCTGTTGAAGAAGAACCGGCCTGCGCTCGCCGGCGCGGCGTTCTCGTACACCGTGCTGCTGCGCCTCTTCCCCGGGCTGGCGGCGGCCGGCGTGGCGGTGGCCGCCTTCGAGTACTTCCGGGTGAACAAGAAGATGGATCCGCGCTTCCTGCGCTACGTGGCCGGCGGCGTGGCGGCGACGATCGTGCTCATGAGCGCGTCGTTCGTCTTCTTCGGCGGCCCCACCACCTGGCAGAAGTTCGCCCAGAACACGGTGAAGCACTCGCGCACCCCGCTCACCAACCACATGGGCCTGCGCACCATTCTCTCGTGGCGGCCTGACACCATCGGGCAGAAGACGGTGCGGCCCGGGCTCATCGATTCCTGGCACCTGTGGAAGTCGACGCGCCTCGAGAAGTGGGACGAGGCGAAGCCCCTCATGTGGCTGAGCTTCCTCGCGGGCATGTACCTGGTGTGGCTCGCGCTCAAGCACACCGGCGCGGATCCCTGGGTGGGCGCGGCCCTGGGCGTGGGCTTCATCGTCATCGGCGCCGAGCTGACCAACTACTACTACTGCTTCCTCATGGGCCTGGCGGTGCTCCACGAAAAACGCAGGGAGGTGGGCGCGCTGCTCTGCACTCTTGCGGCGGTGTCGCACTACCTCAACTGGGGGCCCACGACGTTCGTGTCCACCGCCCTCGACTGGCTCTTTGACCACCTGGGTGGCCAGTGGGTCTTCGACCGGCTGGGGCTCCAGTGGAGAAACGGCACGTGGATGTCGCACTGGCTCGACGAGCAGTACGTCACCATGTCGGCCGCCGCCCTGCTCGCGGTGATCGGCGTGTGGTGGGTGTTCACGAAGTTCGCCGCTGACGCGGTCGCGCCGGAAGAGCCGGCCCCCGTGCTGTTCGGCCAGCCCGCAGCCCCTGCGCCCGTGGCGAGCGGTGGCGCCGGCAAGAAGAAGAAGAAGCGCTGACCTCCAGTTCATCAAGAGCTGAACGTCAGCTTGAAGGCTGCGCGGGGGGGGCCAGGCGGGGGGCTGGGCACTTCGTCGGACTTGCCCCGCGACTTCGGGGCATTTCTTGACGCGTTGATGATGCCTTCGGGGCAGTCCTTGCAGGGGACTCTGACTACGGCTCATCACTTCGGGACTCGTAGAAGTGGTGAGTCGTAGTCAGAGCCCCCCCCGTGACCAGGCCCCGCTCCGTCACGCACGGTGAGCTGACGGACGAAAGAGAACGCCGCCTCCGATCGTCCCGAACGAAGTCGAGGACCGGGGCGGCGTAGAACTTGGCGAGTGGGGCGCGCGCCTACTTCTTCGCCGGGGCCGTCTTCGCCGCTTCCTTCTTCACCAGCTCGGCCTCGACCGAGACCTTCACGTCCTCACCGACGAGCACGCCGCCGGCCTCGAGCGCCTTGTTCCAGTTCAGGCCGTAGTCCTTGCGGTTGAGGGTGGTGGTGCCCGAGAACGCGCGCGCCGCGGCGCCGCTGAACGGGTTCTTCACCTCGGCCGAGATCTCGCCGTCGAGGGTGACGGACTTGGTCACGCCGTGCATGGTCAGGTCGCCGGTGACCTTCAGCTTCGAGCCCTCGCCCTTCTCGATCTTGGTGGACTTGAAGGTGATCGCCGGGAACTTCTCCACGTCGAAGAAGTCCGCGCTGCGGAGGTGGTCGTCGCGCTTGGGCTGCTTGGTGTTGATGCCCTTCACGTCGATCGAGACCTCGACCTTCGACTTGGTCACGTCCTTGTCGTCCATCTCGACCTTGCCGGTCACGTCGCCCAGCGTGCCGTTCACGGTCGACAGCATCATGTGCTTGACCGCGAAGTTGCCCGCCGCGTGCGCGGTGTCGATCTCCCAGGTGGAGGCAAAGGCGAACGACGAGAGGGTCAGGGCGGCAGAGAGAATCAGCTTCTTCATGGGTGTTTCCTCGTTGGTGATGGGAATGTCAGAGCCTACGGAGGCCTACACAAAGCAAGCAGGCGGCCAGCTAGTAACCACCTGAAACTGCACCGCAACCGATTCGGCGGCCCAGACCCCTTACTCTCATTTTGAGGCCATGGCACTCAGCCTGAGAGCCTCATCTTCGAGGTTTCTTTCGGGCATCATGCCGCGCCTATGAGACTCCGGCTTCCTGGTCGCGCCGCTCAGTGCGGCGCCGGTCCCCTGGTTGGGCTGCTGGTGTTGCTGAGCGCGCCGGGAGCGTGGGCCGAAGCGGACGGCGGCGTGGAACGGAAGCTGTTCGACGTCAGCGAAGCGGGAGCGGTGAAGAAGGCCGAGGCGGCGATGGGGCACGCGGGTGATGGCCTGCGCGCCTACCTGCCCGAGTCGTGGCTGGCGCCCTCGGTGCTCGGCCTGCAGCGGTGGCAGTGGCTGGCGGTGCCGGTGCTGGCGGCGTTGATCGGGCTGCTGACGCTGATCCTGGTGCGGGTGACGGCGGCGGTGGTGCGCCGGGTGCGGAAAGACCAGGCCTCGGCCGAGCGGATCGTTCACGGGTTGTCGGGGCCACTCAAGCTGGGGTGGGCCTCGGTGCTCGCGCGCGTCGCCCTGCCCTTGTTGGCGCTGTCCAGCGACGCCGAGGGCGCCTGGCAGCGGGTGTTCCGGGTGGGGCTGGGCGTGGCCTTCTTCTGGGGCGCGCTGCGGGCGGTGACAGCGTGGAGCGACAACTTCGCCTCGACCACCTTCGCGGCCGCCCGCCCGGGGAGCCGCGCCCTGGTGGGCCTGTTCTCGCGGGTGGCCCGCTTCGCGCTGCTGGGCTTCGCCGTCCTCGCGGTGCTCGCAGAGCTCGGGTACTCGGTCACCAGCGTGCTGGCCGGCCTGGGCATCGGCGGCATCGCGCTGGCCCTGGGCGCGCAGAAGACCCTGGAGAACGTGTTCGGCGCGTTCGCGCTGGCGGTGGATCAGCCGATCCGCGAAGGCGACTTCGTGCGCATCGACGACTTCGTGGGCACGGTGGAGACGATCGGCCTGCGCAGCACCCGCGTGCGCACGCTCGATCGCACCCTGATCAGCATCCCCAACGGGAAGCTCGCCGACATGCGCCTCGAGACCTTCGCCGCGCGCGACCGGGTGCGCCTGCAGACCACGGTGAGCCTCGTCTACGGCACCACCGCCGAGCAGATGAAGCAGGTGATGGAAGGCTTCCGCGAGGCCCTGCGCGCGCAGAAGCAGCTGTGGCCCGACAGCGTGTCGGTGCACTTCGTGAAGCTGGGCGAGTCGGGCCAGCACATCGACGTCTCGGCCTGGTTCGTCACCACCGACTACGAGGAGTTCCTCCGCCTTCGCGAAGACGTGCTGCTGGCGTTCCTCGCCGTGGTGGAGAAGGTCGGGACGGCGATCGCCTTCCCGACACAGACGCTTCACGTCGTCGGGAAGTAGGGCCCCTCACCCCAACCCTCTCCCCGCTGGCGCAGGGAGAGGGAGCACTTCGTCAGGCCGGCTTGGCCTTCATGTTGCCGCCCGACGCGGCCTCGCGCTCGTGCTGCCGCTCGTCGAGCCAGATGACCAGCGGGCTCGCGATGTAGACCGACGAGTATGTGCCGACCAGGATGCCCAGCAGCATGGCGGCGGCGAAGTCGAAGATCTCGCCCACGCCGAAGATGAGCAGGCCGACCAGTGAGAGCGACGTCACGCCGCCCGTGAGAATCGTGCGCGCCAGCGTGTCGTTGATGGCGATGTTGATGATCTCAGGCAGGGGCTTGCCCTTGTACTTGACCATCTCCTCGCGAATGCGGTCGTAGATCACGATCGTGTCGTTGATGGAGTAGCCGATGACCGTCAGCAGCGCGGCGATCGAGGTGAGGTTGAATTCCCGCCGGGTGATGAGGAAGTAGCCCGCCACCATGATCACGTCGTGCAGCATGGCCAGCAGCGCGCCCGGCCCGAACTTCAGGTCGAAGCGGAACGCCACGTAGATGAGGATGAAGAGCATCGCCCACACCAGCGCCATCAGGCCCTTGTTGCGGAGCTGCTGCCCGACCTGCGGGCCGACGTAGTCGGTGCGGCGCACCTCGAAGGTCGAGCCGCTGATGCCCGTCTTGAGCGCCTGGGTGACCCGCGCGGCCATGCCCTCGGCCTTGATCTGGTAGTCCATCTCGCCCAGCTTGGTGACCTCGGTCACGCCGGTGCCCGAGGCGATCACCGCGGCCTTGATCGCCTCCGGGTCGACCTGCGCCTTGTAGCGGACGTTGATGATGCCGGTGTCCAGGTTCTTGGTGAGCGACGAGACCTCGCCCAGGGCCCGCACCGCGGCCTCGGCTGCCTTCTCGCTCTCTTCGGTGAGCTGGGTGACGCCGCCCATGCGGAGGATGAAGTTGCTCTCCTCGGCCGAGCCGATGCCCTGCACCTGCGGTTCCTTGAGGCCGCCCTTCACCGCGCCCTCACGCACCTGCTCGGCGGTGATGGTGGCGCCGCTGAACTTCACCTCGACGACCGTACCGCCGGCGAAGTCGACGCCGAGGTTGAAGCCGAAGATGGCGATGCCGATCAGGATGCCGATGTTGATGATCGAGCTGATGAACAGCGCGATCTTCCGCTTGCTGATGAAGTCGAAGTTCGTCTTGCCCTTGATGATTTGCATGGCGATCTCCGATTCAGACCGACACGGTCGACGCGTTGCGACCGTGCACGATGTAGGTGGTGATGAGCCGCGTCACCACGATGGACGTGAAGAGCGAGGCGATGATGCCGATGATCAGCGCCGTGGCGAACCCGCGAATGGGGCCGGTGCCGGTGAAGGCCAGCACGAAGCCGGCGATCAGCGTGGTGACGTGCGCGTCGAAGATGGTCCAGAAGGCCCGGTCGTAGCCTGCGTCGACCGCGGCGCGCGCGGTCTTGCCGCCCGCGATCTCTTCACGCACGCGCTCGTTGATGAGCACGTTCGCGTCGACCGCGATGCCCAGGGTGAGCACGAAGCCGGCGATGCCGGGCAGCGTGAGCGTGGCGCCGAAGGCCGCCAGCCCCGCGAGGATGAGGCCACCGTTGAGGATCAGGGCCACGTCGGCCACCAGGCCCGACACGCGGTAGTAGAAGGCCATGAAGATGACCACCAGCAGCAGGCCCAGGCCCGCGGCCATGGTGCCCTTCTTGATCAGCTCGTCGCCCAGCGAGGCGCCGACCTGGCGGATCTCGCCGATGGTGACCGGCGCGGGCAGCGCGCCTGACTGCAGCGTGGTGGCCAGCAGCTTGCCGTAGTCCTTCGCCTCCGGGCCCATGCGGCCGAAGGTGATGGTGCCGTTGTCGGTGATCTCCGACTGGATGTTCGGAGCCGACATCACGTTGTCGTCGAGGATGATGCCCATCTTCCGGTTCACGTTCTTGCCGGTGAGCTCGCCCATCTGCTTGGCGCCCTCGGGCTGCATCTCGAACGCGACGTAGTACTGGCCCTGGTTGTTGGGCGAGCCGGGGAACCACGCGGTCTTGAGCAGATCGCCGGCCACCGCCTGCACGTCGAGCAGGTAGGTCTGGTACTTGAGGCACTTCCGCTTCGGGCCGTTGTCGGTCACGCAGTGGGTGAGCACCTTCTGCGGCGCGGGCACCTTGTTGGCCACGTAGGCCAGCAGCTCGGCGCGGTTCTCGCTCTCGATGAACGGGCCACCGGGGCTGTCGGGCGTCGTGCCCTGCTCCACCAGGCGGATGAGCGTGGTGTCGGCCGGGGGGGTGTCCGTGTAGATCTTCTGGAAGATCGACGAGTCGTCCGCCACCAGCCGGAACTCGAGCTGCGCGGTGGTGCCGATGAGCTGCTTGACCTGCTCCGGGTCAGACTGGCCGGGCAGCGAGATCTGGATCTGATCGTTGCCGAGCTTGGCGATCTGCACTTCGGCCACGCCCCACTTGTCGATGCGCTCGCGGATGCGCAGCAGCGCCATGTCGAGCGCCTCGGTGCTCATGCCCTCGAGCGAGCTCTCGTCGAGCGCGAACTCGATCTTCGCCCCGTCGCGGCCCTTGAGGGTGAAGTCCTTGAACATGTCGAGCAGGCCGTTCTGAATGGCCTCGGCGGTCGCGGGGTCCTTCACCATCACGGTGACCCGGTTGGTCTCGGGGTCGACGGTGGGCACCTCGATCTCACCGAGCTTCTTGCTGGCGACCCACGAGACCATCTGCGAGGCGCGGCGCTCGGCGCGCTTGGTGAGCGCCGTCTTCATGTCGACGTGCATCACCAGGTGAATGCCCCCCTGGAGGTCGAGGCCCAGCGACAGCCGGTACTTCGCGGGCGGGGCCCACACCGGGAGGACCTCCTGGAGCTTGGCGATGTTGTTGCGGTCAGCGCGCTCGAGGCGGAAGAAGGAATAGTAGGTGGGCACGAGCATCCACAGCGTGCCCAGGGTGACGGCGATGATGATGCCGAGTCGCGTGTACCAGGTGCGGTCCATCGCTCACTTCTCCTCTTTCTTGGCTTCCGACGAATCGGTCTTGGCGGGGGGCTCGATGGTGACTTTTCCCTGCACCGAGCTCTTGAGCATGCGCAGCTTCATTCCCGAGCCGACCTCGAGGGTGACGACCTTCTCGTCGACCGAGAAGATCTTCCCCAGGATGCCGCTGGAGGTGATGACGTCGTCGCCCTTCTTGAGCGCGGCGATCATCGTCTGCTGTTCCTTCGCCTGCTTCTGCTGCGGGCGAATGAGCACGAAGTACATGATGGCGAACAGCGCGCCGAAGAAGACGATGTTCATCAAGCCGCTGCCGCCACCGGCGGCCTGCGCGAACACGACTGGAAGTGTCGAGAGTGACATGGGGATCAAGAGGCGGGCCGTATAGCCCTCGGGGGGGTACGCGGCAAGCGCACACTCCGGGCATTTGTGCTAGCTGCGCACGCCCATGAATCGACTCCTGCTCCTTGGCGCCGTCGCGACCCTCGGCCTCTCGGCCTGCAACGTCATCTCTGCCGTCGGGGTGCCCTGTGAGAGGCGCGACGATTGCGAGCCTGGCCAGGACTGCTTCGAGGCTCCCGGGGGCTTCTGCACCCGCGGCTGCACCGAGCCCGGCCAGCTGCGCGACTGCCCCACCGGCACCATCTGCACCAACTTCGGCAAGGACAAGCTGGTGTGCAGCAAGCCCTGCCAGGTGAACGCCGACTGCCGCATCAACTTCGAGTGCGTGCTCACGCACCCCACGGGCACCGAGAGCGCCTGCCGCCCCGTGCCCTGATTCAGGCTGCCTTCCTGGTCGCTCAGCTGCTTTTCTGGTCGCTCAGCTGCTTTTCTGGTCGCTCAGCTGACGGGCTCTCCGCTTCGCTTCGTGCCCTTGATGCCCCGTTCCGGGGCATCGCTGCGCTCCGGTTTCTGGTCGCTCAGCTGACGGGCTCTCCGCTTCGCTTCGTGCCCTTGATGCCCCGTTCCGGGGCATCGCTGCGCTCCGGTTTCTGGTCGCTCAGCTGACGGGCGCTCCGGTTTCTGGTCGCTCAGCCCTGGCCAGCCTTACGGCTCGGGCGTGGTGGGCCGGGAATGGAATTCCTTCAGGAAGTCGCCGTAGCGGTCGGCCTCGATCGCCGCGCGGGCCTGCGCCATCAGGGTGAGGAAGAAGTGCAGGTTGTGCAGGGTGTTGAGGCGCATCGCCACCAGCTCCTGCGAGACGAAGAGGTGGCGGAGGTACGCGCGCGAGAAGCTCTTGCAGGCGTAGCAGCCGCACTTCGGGTCGAGAGGGCGCTCGTCCTTCGCGTAGCGGGCGTTCTTGATCACCAGCTTGCCCTCGCTGGTGAAGAGCAGGGAGTTGCGGGCGCTGCGGGTGGGGAGCACGCAGTCGAACATGTCGATGCCGGCGCCGACGCAGGTGACGAGATCGAGCGGCGTGCCCACGCCCATGAGGTAGCGCGGCTTGTCCTTCGGCAGCAGCGGCGCTGAGAAGGCGACGCCGGCGTGCATCTGCACCGGCTCTTCGCCCACCGCGAAGCCGCCCAGCGCATAGCCGGGGAGGTCGACGGCGCAGACCTCCTCTGCGTGGCGCTTGCGCAGGGCCTCGTCGAGCCCGCCCTGGACGATGCCGAAGAGCGAGGACCGCTGCCTGTTCCAGGCGGCGGCGCAGCGGTGGAGCCAGCGGGTGGTGCGCGCCATGGAGGCTTCCATGTAGCTGCGCTCGGACAGCGCGGGCGGGCACTCGTCGAAGGCCATGATGATGTCGGCGCCGAGCACTTCCTGGATCTCGATGCTGCGCTCGGGCGTGAGCAGGTGCTTGCTGCCGTCGAGGTGGCTCTGGAACGCGGCGCCCTCCTCGGTGATCTTCCGCTTCTCGGCGAGGCTGTAGACCTGGAAGCCGCCGGAATCGGTGAGCAGGGCGCGGTCCCACGAGATGAACTTGTGGAGGCCCCCGAGCTCGCCGATGAGCTGCTCTCCGGGGCGGAGCATGAGGTGGTAGGTGTTGCCGAGGATGATGTTCGCCCCGAGCGTGTGGAGATCGTCGGGGGCGATGGCCTTCACGCTGCCGGCGGTGCCCACGGGCATGAAGACGGGCGTCTCGATGGTGCCGTGCGGCGTGTGCAGGCGGCCGCGGCGGGCGCCGGTCTGCGCGCAGACGTGCAGCAGCTCGAACTTCACCAGCGAAGGCGCGACCCGCTGATCGCCGCGGAGCTCAGGTGCAGGAAGCGTCATCGGCCTCACCGTCCGCACGCCCAGAGGCAGCCCGCGTCTGCTCCACAGGAACACCCGCAGACGACGTCTGCGCAGACGTCACAGGCCCCGGTGCCAGCCCCCGGACAATCGCCCATGGCCCGGTAGACGCACCGCTTTTCCGGGGGCTCGGCGCAGGGAGGTTGGCCCGATGCCACCGCGGAGTACGCAGGGCAGGTGGGGTCCACCACGCCGGCCGCGCTCCGCGGGTTCGAGTCGGCAGGCTGCCCCTGCTCGTTGCAGATGGACCTGGCACAGGCGCCCGTCAGGAGCAGAAACAGGAAGGTCAGGGAACGCAACGGCATGGACATGGGCAGATGAAGGTACACGGCGGGGAAGAGTGCGTCGCCCTACTCGATGAACATCGCGTCGCCGTAGCTGAAGAACCGGTACTTCTCGCGAATGGCCTCGGCGTAGGCGGCCAGCGTGTTTTCCCTGCCGAGGAAGGCGCTCACCAGCATCACCAGCGTGGACTTCGGCAGGTGGAAGTTGGTGACGAGCGCGTCGACGACCTGGAACTGGAAGCCGGGGGTGATGAAGATCGAGGTCGCGAACGAGCCTGACTTGCCACTCTCGAGCGTGCGCACCACCGTCGTCCCCACGGCGATCACCCGGCGCTTTTCCTGCTTCGCCGTGGCGATGAGCCGCGCGGTCTCGACGCTGATGGTGGCGCGCTCTTCGTGCATGCGGTGGTCGGCGAGCGGCCCCTCGCGCACGGGCATGAAGGTGCCCGGCCCCACCTCGAGCGAGACGAAGGTGCGCTGCACGCCCCGCTTCTCGAGCTCGGCAAAGGTCTCAGGGGTGAAGTGCAGGCCTGCAGTCGGCGCGGCCACGGAGCCGACCTTGCGCGCGTAGATGGTCTGGTAGCGGTCGGCGTCGGCGAGCTCCACGTCGCGGGTGATGTACGGCGGCAGCGGGAGCTTGCCCGCGCGCGCGATCGCCTCCTCCAGCGTGGCCAGGGGCGAGGTGAACTTCACCTGGTACTCGCCCCCGCCGGGCGCGGCGATCACGGTGGCGGCGAGGCCGGCGTCGAACTCGAGTTCCATGCCCGGGCGGAAGCCCTTCGACGACTGGCCCAGGCAGGTCCACACCGTGCCCGCCGCGTTGGCCTTGAGGGCGGTCTCGGTCTCCACGTCGGTCGCGGGGCGCACGAGGAGGAGCTCCGCCCTGCCCCCGGTGCCCTTCTTCTTGCCGATCAGCCGCGCGGGGATCACGCGCGAGTCGTTGAAGACGAGCAGGTCTCCCTCACGCAGCAGCGAGGGCAGCTCGCGGAAGAGGCGATGTTGCACCTGCCCACCCGGCCTTCGCACGTGCAGCAATCGGCTCGCGTCGCGGGACGCCAGGGGCGCCTGGGCGATCAGCTCGGGCGGGAGCTGGAAGTCGAAGTCGTCGGTGTGCACGGCGGGGCCGCACTAGCACCAACGGACCCGAAGTGGCCGCGCAGTGAGGCCTCGAGGGGACGTGGGCGTGAGGTCTCTGCTCCCCGCTCGCTGCGAGCGGGCCCTCGGCATCGGGCGAGGATCCGAAGCTGAATCAGGTCGGGCCCGGTGGCCCTTTTCAGGGTGTGTTACCGCTGATACGCGATGGTCTAGTCAGACTCGACTATCGCGTATCAGCGGTAACACACCTTGAAAGAGCCACGCCTCCCCTGGACCGGAACTCCGCTCGAGTTCTTCGCGCTGCACCCGGTGTTCCTCCTCGAGGAGTTCGAGGCGGCCTACGAGAACATGGGCCGCTCGTCGGACACCCGCTCGCCGAGGAGCGCCGCGAAGATCCTCGCCTGGCACGTCAAGGAAGGCCGCATCCTCAACGTTCGTCGCGGTCTCTACGTTCGCGCTGACCACTTCGATCCGTGGCTCCTGGCGTCGGAGCTCGCCGACGATGTCGTCATCTCCCACGACGGCGCGCTCTCGTTCCACCGCGTCACCGGGCTCGGCCATCGCCTCAGCTTCACCACCAGCTCGCGCACTTCGGGCTTCGTATTCGATGAGGTCATCTATCAACCGCTGCGCCTCAAGGAGCCACGCATCGGCGGAATCCTCGAGGGCAAGCGCTCGGGCCAGTCCGTCTTCGTCACCTCTCTCGAGCTCACCTTCGTCGACTGCCTTGCGGTCCTGGAGCGCGCTCCTGCCCCCGAGGAGTTGATCGTGCATTTCGGCCAGCGCGTGAAGTCGCTCGACCACCGCGCGATGATCCGACATGCCCTCGACCTCGAGAGCCCCCTCGTCGTCTCGCGGCTGGCCTACTTCTTCATCTGCGCACGCGTCGACCTCGACGGTCCCGAGAAGTACCTCCTGGAGACCCACGGAGCCCAGCGCCCCACCTACTTTCTCCGCTCCGCCCGCACGGAACAGGACAGGTTCATCAGGCGCTGCAACCTGATCGTCCCGCCAGACCTCCTGCGCTTCTGGCCCGGGACCGGCTGAACCCATCAACACACCCCGCCTCCGCCATCACCTGGTCGAAGCCTGAATCACCGCGTCAACAAGAGCCCGGGCCGCGGGGCACGCACGCACAGACGCGGGAGTCCGCCAACGCCAACGACCGCGTTCCCCCGGGGCAGTCACTGCGACTGAGCGGCAGAGCGCAACGCACCGAGATCGAGGATCTCGATCTCCCCGTACGCCACCTTGATCAACCCGCGCGACTCGAGCTCCTTGAGCGCCTGGTTCGTCGACTGCCGCGACGACGACACCATCGCCGCGAGGATCTCCTGGCTCACCTTCACCACCCGAGCAGAGCGATCACTCCACTCGCCATACCCCTCGGCCATCAACACCAGCCGCCGCGCCACGCGGGGCAACAGCGGCAGCAGCGCCATGTCCTCCATCACCACGAACGCGAGCCGGAGCTTCGTCGTCACGAGGAGTCCCAGCTCGCGCCACCACGCCGGGTTCTCACCGAGCATCGAGTCGAGCGTTGCCGAGGGAACGTGAAGCACCACGGTCTCCACCGAGGCGATCGCGTCGTGCGTGCGCGGGAGCCGATCGAACACCGCGATCTCCCCGAACCACTGCGGCGGCTCCACCACCGCCAGCACCGCCTCCTTCCCGGACTCTGAGAGCCCCACCACGCGAATGCTCCCCGACAGCGCCGCGTACAGCCCGTCGGGCGCGTCGCCGCGAGCGAAGAGCCGCCCCTCGGCCGGCACCGAACGCGTCACCGCGCCGTCGAGCAGGCGGTCCTGGAAGCCCGCGGGCAGGCCCTGGAACCAGCGCCCAGCGAGCAGCAACTCCCGGTATTCACGAGCGGTTTTGGCCATGTGGAGGAAGTGTCGCGGGCCCGACAGTGTCAGAGGGCCGCCGGACGCATAGTGTCTCACATGAACGCGCCCATGAACCCGCTCACCCAACAGCTCGGCAAGTACGCGACGTACCACCGCGACCCGCGCAACATCACCACCCACTTCTTCGGCGTTCCGATGATCGTGCTGGCGGTGACCTCGTTCCTCTCGCGCCCCGGCTTCGAGCTGTTCGGCCTGGCGCTCTCGCCGGTCTGGTTCGTGGTCGCGGCCGCGGCCGTCTTCTACTTCCGCCTCGACGTGCGCTTCGGCCTCACCATGACGGCGCTGCTGATCGGCGCTGCGTTCGTCTCGTCGTTCATCGCGGCGCAGAGCACGCTGGTCTGGCTGATCGTCAGCGCCGGGCTCTTCATCGTGGGCTGGGTGATCCAGTTCATCGGCCACTACTACGAGGGCAAGAAGCCCGCGTTCGTCGACGACCTGGTGGGGCTCCTGCTCGGCCCGCTGTTCGTCACCGCCGAGGTCGCCTTCGCCATCGGGCTGCGGCTCGAGCTGAAGGCGGCGATGGAACAGGTCGCCGGCCCCACGAAGCTGCGCCAGCTCGACGGCGGCTCACCGTCGCTGAGCAAGTAACCACGGCATCAGGTCGGGGTGCTCGAACGGAGCATTCCACGAGTCGTGGCCCACGCCAGGCAGCTCGGTGTAGCGGAACGCGGGACCACCCAGCTGCTTCATCAACGCCGCCACGCGCCGGGTCGCTTCTGGTCGCACCAACTTGTCCCGCTCGCCGTGAAAGGCCCAGATGGGAAAGCCGACCAGCGAGCGCGCTGACTCAGGGTTGAGATCGCCCGCGATCGGCACCGCCGCCGCGAACAGCTCCTGGTGGCGCTCGATCAGATCCCACAACCCGATCGCCCCCATCGAGTACCCGATGAGCGAGATGCGCTGCGCATCGACCGAACGCCGCTTCGCCAGCTCACGCACCAGGCTCACCAGCCAGCGCTGCGTGGCCGACTCGCCCCCGTACCAGCTGCCGCCCCAGGTATCGCCAGCGGGACACTGAGGGGCCACCGCGATCACCGGCCACTTCGCCAGCGCGTCCACGCCGTTCGACAGGTGAGCCAGCGTGTCGTCACCGCGCTCCCGGCTCCCGTGCAGGTAGATCACCACCGGGTACCGCGTGTGCGCGGGGTCGTAGCCCGCCGGCAACAGGAACCGGTACGGCCGCCCCTCGTGCGTGTCGAGTTCCCAGTTCATTCGTAGAGAGTCTGCAGCTCCACGCCTGGATAATAGTGCTGGAGGATCTTCCGGTAGTCCCAGCCCTTCTCCGCGTACACGCGCGCGCCCCACTGGCACATGCCCGCGCCGTGACCGAAGCCGCTGCCTTCCACCGTCCACCCGTCGCCCGACTTCTCGATCTGAAAGCTCAGGCTCTTCAGCTTCATGTACCCGATGCGCTCGCGGAAGGTGACGGCGTCGAGGCTGCGCGCGCCCACCTCCACCCGCCGCGCCCGGCCCGTCGGCGAGCGGCCCTGCACCTTGATCGCCCCGCCCTTCGCCCCGCCCAGGGCCTTCAGATCGCCCTGCTTCAGCTTGAGCGTCCAGTGGCTGGTGGGCAGCTTCGCGCAGGGGCAGTCGACCGCCTGCAGGTAGGGCAGATCGCGGCCCAGCGCGTCGCCACCCGCCTCGGTGCGCCCGCCACAGCTCGCGTGGAAGTACGCCTCGATCGGCTGCAGCTGCCAGGTCATCACCAGCCCGCGCGTCGACTCCACCGCTTCCCGGGTGCGTGGGTCTTCGGCGTCGAGGCCCTTGTAGACCTGGCTGATGACCGAGCTGCCCAGGTGGTACGGCTGGCTGTACTGCTCGAGCTTCTTGTTGAGCGCGTAGGTGCGCGCGGCGATCGCCTGCGCCTTGAGCGCCTCGGTGGGGAACGACTTCGGCATCTCGCTGCCGATGACGCCCACCAGGTAGTCCTCGAGGCCCAGCACGTTCACCGCCGCGAGGCGGCTCTTGCCCAGCACCACCACCACGTCGCCCTTCACCCGCGTGCCGCCCACCGAGATCACCCCGCTGCCGTCCTCCCCCGAGCGGAAGCGGAGGGCCGGGGTGGGCGACGCCTGCCCCTCGATCGACAACTTCCCTGCCACGAGGCTCAGCGTCACCCTGGTGATGGGCAGCGGCTCGTACTGCGCGTCGTCGGAATCGGCCCCCACCCGCAGCGACGCCCCCTCGAGCACCAGCGTCGAAGACTCGGGCCCGACCGCGATGCGCATCGTCTCGGCGGCGAAGACGGCCGACGAGAACAGGACCAGCAGCAGGGGCACGCGCATGGCACCGATCGTACGAACCCACGACAGCCGCTCAAGAATTTGGCAGGAGGGCCGTACCGAATCATGTCCGAGGTCGACGCCCTCTTCCGCCTGCTCAACGCTGCGCCGCCCCGTTCGGCGGAGATCGTCAAGCGCGTCACCCTCGCCGGCACCGGCTTTCCCGCCCTGGCGGCGCTCTACGGCGTCGATGAAGCGCGCGCCCGGGTGCTCGTGTTCAGGGCCCTGCTCGACGTGCAGTCCGGAGGCTCGCGCCGCGTCCCGGACCAGCGGGAGCCGGTGGAGGTCGAGGCGATGACCCGCGCCGACGCGCCCTCGACGGGTGAGGGCGCCGAGGTGCGCAGGCTGTGGGCCAGCCTGGTGGAGCACCGCGAGGGGCTCACGGCGCTGCTCGACAAGGCCGCGGCCGAGTTCGCCGCTTCCCCCGATCGCGACCGCGACGAATGGCTGCGCCGCCTCGCCATCGTGCTCGTCCTCGCCCTCACCGCGTACTTCTGGTGGCGCGAACAGACCAGGCCGCTCCCTCCGCCTCAGAAGCGGCCCGCCACCGCCCCGGTCAACAAGTGAAAAGGTTGCCGACCCACGGCTCGCGGTCTACACGACGGGGCCCATGAACCGCCTCGTCCTCGCCTCCCTCGCCGCCTCGCTGATCCTCCTGGCGTGCCCGAAGACCACCGGCGGCCCCAACCTCGGCGGCTCCGACGACGAGAAGATGGACTCGCTCTCGGCCCAGCTCGAGGAATACCGCACCAAGTCGAACACCGAGTGCGGCGAGACCTGCGAGCTGAAGACCAGGGTGTGCAAGCTCTCGGACACCGCCTGCGAGATCGCCGGCCGCAACGCCGATCGCGCCGAGTACCAGCAGCGCTGCGTCACTTCCCAGGAAGAGTGCGCGCGCTTCAACGAGTCGTGCTCGACCTGCAAGAAGTAGCCGACGACAGCTCGATTCAACCGAGCCTGGTAGTAACCTCAGGCCAGTTCCCGGTGGAGGTCGTCATGTCGCTTTCCCTCGTTACGCTCTGTCTCGCCCTCGTCGCCGACGAGCCCATCGCGCCCGAGAAGGCCGCCGGCATCGAGCGCGCCCAGCAGAAGGCCCAGGCCGAGGTCAGCGCGAAGTACGGCAACAAGAAGCCCACCGAGCTCAGCCGCGAAGAGCGCAGCCAGATGGACAAGGACCTCGCCGCCGCCGACAGGGCCGTGCTCGAGAAGAACGGCGTCGACCCCAAGCAGTGGGCGCGGGAGTCGCTCAAGAAGGACCGCGCCGGCTACGCCCAGAACAAGGAAATGGTGAAGGCCCTCGCGGACAAGGAGAAGGCCGCCGAAGACGCGAAGAAGGCAGCGGCCACCGGACCGAAGGAGATCGAGGTCCAGCGCGGGGTCAGCGACGAGAACCCGGTCACCCTCGACGAGAAACCCAACGAAGACGGCACCGTGGCCGTCGAGAAGGGGCTGCCCCCCGAGGCCCAGCAGGAACAAGACCTCGCGTCCGGCCAGGACTCCACCAGCGCGACGCCCGCAGAAGAGGCCCCCAAGGCGGCGAAGCCGGGCAAGGGCTCACGCCGCCGCTGAATATTTTTTCTGGAAATAGAGGTACGGACCTGAGCGTTCTGCGGGCCCGCAGTCTTTCCCTTCTTCCAGGTGACACGTGAGCGTCAGTCCCACTCCGGGTGAGCGCTTCGGCCCCTACGACATCGTCGGCCCCCTGGGCTCCGGCGGCATGGGCATCGTCTACCGGGCCCGCGACACCCGCCTCGGCCGCGAGGTCGCGCTCAAGACGCTCCCGCCCTCGAGCCTGGCCGACCCGGCCCGCCTGCAGCGCTTCGAGCAGGAAGCCCGCGCCGCGTCTGCCCTCAACCACCCCAACGTGCTCGCGGTCTTCGACGTGGGCCGCGAGGGTGACACGCCCTTCCTGGTGACCGAGCTCCTCGAAGGCCAGACCCTGCGCGAGCGCATCGACGAGGGCCCGCTGCCGGCGCGCAAGGTGATCGAGCTGGGCATGCACGTCGCCAATGGCCTCGCCGCCGTTCACGAGAAGGGCATCGTTCACCGCGATCTGAAGCCCGACAACCTGTTCCTCACCCGCGACGGGCAGCTCAAGATTCTCGACTTCGGCGTGGCCCGCACCACCGAGGGCCTCGCGCCGTCCACCGGCACCCTCCCGCTCACCCAGTCGGGCGCGGTGATGGGCACCGCCGGCTACATGGCCCCGGAGCAGGTGCGCGGCCGCCCCGCCGACGCGCGCAGCGATCTCTTCGCCCTCGGGGCGATCCTCTACGAGTGCCTCACCGGGCAGATGGCCTTCCCCGGGGACACGCCCGTCGAGCGCGGCTACGCCATCTTGAACGCCGAGCCGAAGGAGCTCGAGGCCTTTCAGGTGACCGCGCCGCCCGCGCTGGCCAGGGTGATGCGCCGCTGCCTCGACAAGAACCCCGACCTGCGCTTCCAGCACGCGCGCGATCTCGTCTACGCCCTCGAGGCCATCGCCGATGGCTCAGGGCAACAGCTCGTTCCCACCGCCACCGGGTGGACGAGCCGCCGCCTCACCGCCCTCGCCATCGTCGCCTTCGCGGTGATGACGGTGGCCGCCGTCTTGAGCGGGCCGCTGCGAAACGACAGCCCGGTCACCCCCAGCACCCCGCTTCCCCCGGGCGCCACGGCGCCGGCAGCCGCCGCGCCGGCGAAGCCCCCGTTCAGCCGGCGCGTCAGCTTCCGCAGCGGAACCATCTACAGCGCCCGCTTCACCGCCGACGGGCGCGGCCTCGCGTACACCGGCGCGTTCGAGGCCACCCCCACGCGCGTGTACGCGGGCGTGCTCGACGGCGCGCAGCTCAGGGCGGCGAGCGCGCCGGGGACGCTGCTGTTCGATCTCTCGAGCAAGGACGAGTTCGCCCTGGCCAGCGCCCTCGACGAGTCGAGCACCTGGGAAGGCCGCACCCTGGCGCGCGGCTCGCTCACCGGTGGGGCGCCCCGCCCTCTCTACGAAGGGGTGATCGCGGCCGACTTCGGGGTCGACGACTCGCTCGTGCTCACCCGCTTCCGCGACGCGCGCTTCTACATCGAGTACCCGCCCGGCAACGTGCTGGTCACCAGCAAGCACCCGGTGGCGAACGCGCGAATCTCGCCCGACCTCAGGCACATCGCCTACGAGGAGCACCCGGTGCGCGGTGACGATCGCGGCACGGTGCAGATCATCGACCTGGTGGGCAAGCCCACCGCCACGTCCACCCAGGCCTGGACGCTCGAGGGCCTGGCGTGGGCTCCGTCGGGCGAGGAGGTCTGGTTCTCCGCCGGCTACGACGACGTGTCGCGGCAGATCCACGGCCTGTCGTTGAGCGGCAAGACCCGATTGGTCTACGGCGGCCCGGGCAGCCTGCGGCTGATGGACATCGACCCCGGCGGCCGGGTGCTCGCCACCGCCGGCATCATGCGCTCGCGCATGTTCGGCAAGGTGAACGGCGAGCCGAAGGAGCGTTCGTTGAGCTGGCTCGACGGCTCGATGCCGCTCGATCTCTCCGACGACGGCAAGGTGATGCTCTTCCTCGAGGGCTTCGGGCCGGCCGGCTCGGAAGTGCAGACCTGGCTGCGGCGCTTCGACGCGGCCGACGACACCCCGGTGCTGCTGAGCCTGGGCTGGGGGCGCGCGCTCTCTCCCGACAAGCGCTGGGCGATCATCACGCCCACCCCGCCCTTCAACACGCTGCGCATCATCCCCACGGGCGCGGGCGAACAGCGGGACCTGCCCAAAGGCGAGTTCCAGGCGATCACCCGGGTGCGCTACTTCGCCGACGGCCAGCGCATCGCCTTCTCGGCGATCGACGGCGACAACCTGCCCCACCTCTACGTGCAGTCGGTGGTGAAGGCCGAAGGCGAGACCGGCATCGACCCGACGCCGCAGCGCCTCAGCGACAAGCCGCTTGCCCTGGCGGCGCCGCCATCACCCGACGGCAAGTGGCTGGTGGGCTTCGGCAAGGACAAGCGCGGCGTGCTCATCGACGTGGCGACCGGTGAAGAGAAGCCCCTGCGAGACCTGGCGCCCGGCGATCTGCCCCTGCAGTGGACCAGCGATGGCAAGGGCCTGTGGTTGATGCGCAGGCCGAAGCCCTCGTCGACGAGCGTGGGGGTGGGGGTGCAGCTGCTGCGCTACGAGCTCGCCTCGGCGAAGACGACGCCCGTCGGCTTGTTCGAGCCGCCCGACCCCGTGGGCATGCAGCACCTCAAGGAAGGCGTGCTCACCCCCGACGGCAAGCACTGGGTGTATACGGTGAACCAGCAGCTCGACGAGCTGTTCCTGCTCGAGGGAGTTCACTGACGTGCAAAGCACGCTGACCGAAGGCCTCAGCGGCGCCCCCCGCGGCGCGAGAACGGCGGCCTTCCTCTTCCGGGTGCTCGACGCCGATCGCCCCACGGCCCCTTCGGGCCGGTTCTGCCTCGACGCCGTCGACGAGGTCCTCTTCCGCCGCACCGACAACCGCAGCTCGAGCCGCGCTGACGAGGGCGGCAAGCGCGTACTCGCCCTGGGCATCGCGGATCGGTGGATGTCGAGCCAGCACGCGCGGCTGTCGCGGGTGATGCGCGCGTGGGTGCTCGAAGACACGAAGTCGAAGAACGGCGTGAGGCGCAACAGCGAGCTGGTGCAGCAGGCCGAGCTCGTCGACGGCGACGTGATCGAGCTGGGCCGCACCTTCTTCGTCTTCCGCGCCGGGCAGCCGCTGGCGCCCGACGTCGAGAGCGAGGCGCTGCACCCCGGGGCGCCCGGCCTGGCCACGCTCTCGCCTTCGCTGGGCGCGCACTTCGACGAGCTGGTGAAGCTGGCGAAGTCTTCGGTCAACATCGCGCTGTGCGGGCCGTCGGGCAGCGGGAAGGAAGTGGTGGCGAAGGCGCTCCACGCCCTCAGCGCCCGGCCCGGGCCCTTCGTGGCGGTGAACTGCGGCGCGTTGCCCGACGAGCTGGTCGAGTCGGAGCTCTTCGGTCACCGCAAGGGCGCCTTCTCCGGCGCGCTGGAAGATCGCGCGGGTCTCATTCGCACCGCGCACGGCGGCACCCTGCTGCTCGACGAGGTGGGCGATCTGCCGCTCGACGCGCAGCCCTCGTTGCTGCGGGTGCTGCAGGAGCGCGCGGTGATGCCGGTGGGCGGCTCGAAGCCGCTGCCGGTGGACCTGCGGGTGATCTCAGCCACCCACCGCAAGCTGGAACAGCTCAGCGAGAGGGGCCTGTTCCGCGACGATCTCCGCGCGCGGCTCACCGGGTACCGCGCCGACCTGCCACCGCTGGTGGCCCGCCGGGAAGACCTCGGGCTGCTGATCACCGCGCTCATCCAGCGCCTCGCCCCCCAGCGGATGTTCTCGGTGCAGCTGGGCATCAGCGCGGCGCGGGCCCTCTTCGCGTACGACTGGCCGCTCAACGTGCGCGAGCTCGAGAAGGCGCTCGAGACCGCGCTGGTGTTGTCAGACTCGGGGGTGATCGAGCTGGCGCACCTGCCGCCTGAGCTGCGCGAGCCGGCGCCGGTGCGTCGCAGAGAGCAGCCCGCCGAGGAGCAGGACGAAGCGAGAAAGGCCGAGCTCGAGGCGCTGCTGCGGCAGCACGCGGGCAACGTCTCGGCGGTGGCGCGCTCGATGGGCAAGGCCCGCATGCAGATCCAGCGCTGGCTGGCCCGCTACGAGCTCGATCCACGCACCTTCCGATCATGATCCTTCTATCTCCGTCTCCCGGAGCGGGAGAGGGTCGGGGAGAGGGCAACCCGAGCCGCAACACCTGCAACAGGTGCAACACCCGCAAAAGCGCCTGCACCCCGCGCAACCCCGCGAACTGAGCCACCCCGTCGCCGGCACGCCGGCTGCTCAAGCGAGGGCTCGCCATGAAAAACACCTCACTCGCCCTCTTCGCCGCTCTGATTCTCGTCGGCTGGACGTCGCTGGCCGCGGGAGTGATCGCCGTCTTCGCAGGCCAACCCGACGTGTCCTCGCGCGCCCACCGCCACGTGCCCGCCGAGCAGCCGGTGCAGCAGCTGCTGACCGACGCCCCCTGCCCCACGGAAGCGGTCGACGCCTCGGTTCCCTGCCCGGCGTGACGTGCTAACTCCGGCCGCGTGGCCGGCATCATCCGCACAGCGAGGCGACCGCCCGGGTGGATCGCCCCGGGTCCCCGGCCGCGGGGTGACGGGGGGCGCCCCGAGCTCCTGCCCGCCGACGACGAAGATCTCTGCTTCCTCACCGGCGAGTGGCGCCTCTTCCAGAAGCAGCAGGGCCACCGCTGGAGCCTCGACGACCTGGTGACCGCGGCCGTCGCCGCGCCCCACGCGCAGGCCCTCGGCGCCCGCACCCTGCTCGATCTGGGCTGCGGCCTGGGGAGCGTGCTGTTGATGATGGCCTGGCGCTTCCCCGAGGCCGACGTCACGGGCATCGAAGCGCAGGCCGATCGCGCGGCGATGGGCCGGCGCTCCATCGCGTGGAACGGGGTCGAGGCCCGTTGCCGCATCCTCGACGGCGATCTGCGCGAGGCCGCCGTGCTCCCCGCTGACGCGCGTTTTCCCCTCATCACCGGCACCCCGCCCTACTTCCCCCAGGGCACCGGCCCCGAGAGCGAGAAGACCCACGCCGCCGCCTGCCGCTTCGAGGTGCGCGGGGGCATCGAGGAATACGCGCAGGCCGCCGCCCGCTGGCTCGCCCCCGGCGGCCGCTTCGTGGTCTGCACCGCCGCGCTCGAGGCTGAGCGCGTGGTGAGCGCGGCCCGCGAGGCGCAGCTGCAGGTGATCGAGCACGTCGACGTCGTGCCGCGCGAGGGCAAGGACGTGCTGGTGATGATCGACGTGCTGGCCCGGGAGACCGCCCCCCTCGTGCGCCGGACCCTCACCGTGCGCGACGCGAAGTCGCAGTGGACGCCGCAGTTCCAGGCCCTGCGCGAGGCGATGGGCTTCCCCCCACGCCGCTGAGGCTGTGCGATGGTGCCGCGCCATGACCACCCCCGTCGCAGTCGTGACAGGCGCGAGCAGCGGCATCGGCCGGGCGCTGGCCCAGCAGTTGGACGCAGAGGGCTACTCGCTGGTGCTGTGTGACGTGAACGAGCCGGGGCTGCGCGAGACGCAAGGCCTGCTCAAGCGCGGCTCGCAGCGGGTGACCCTCGACGTCTCGAAGCGCTCCGAGGTCGAGGCGATGGCCGCCGAGGTGATCGCCCGCCATGGCCGCATCGACCTGGTCATCAACAACGCCGGGGTGTCGCTGTACGGCTCGATCGCCGAGGTGACGATCGAAGACTTCGAGTGGCTCTTCGGGATCAACTTCTGGGGCGTGGTCTACGGCACCAAGGCCTTCCTCCCGAAGATGCTGGAGCAGCGCTCGGGCACCATCGTCAACCTCTCGAGCGTCTTCGGAATGATCGCCTTCCCCAACCAGGGCACCTACAACGCGTCGAAGTTCGCGGTGCGCGGCTTCACCGAGGCGCTGTGGTGCGAGCTCGAGGGCACCGGGGTGACGGCGGTGTCCGTGCACCCCGGGGGCATCAAGACCAACATCGCCCACGGCACGCGCGTGAGGGCGGGCGCCGCGGTCAAGGCGCGGGTGACCGGTGACTTCGAGCGCGCCGCGAGCACCACGCCCGAGAAGGCCGCCGAGGTGATCCTGCGCGGGGTGTACGACAAGAAGCGGCGGGTGATGGTCGGCCTCGACGCGCAGGTCATTCAGCTCATGGCGCGGCTGCTGCCGGAGTCGTACCCGTCGCTGGTGCACGCCGCGCTGAAGAAGGGCGGCTGACGCATGGCGCCGCGCCTCAAGCTCAAGGCGAAGCCGAAGAAGCCCACCGCCGCCGAGCTGGTCGAGCGTGAGCTGGCCCGCCTCCTGGCCCGGCTCTCGAAGCCCGCGGCTGATCGCTGGGAAGCCGACACGGCGAAGGTGCGGCACCTCCTCTCGCTCGACGCCGACGCGGTGATGAAGCGGCTGGTGTCGAAGCAGGACGAGGCCGTGGGGCTCTTCAGCCGCCTGCGCACGCGTGAGGGCATGGTCGAGCTGTGCCGCAGCGGCTTCACCACCATCACCTTCAGCGAGCTGGTGCGCCTCGACCCCGGAGAGCAGGCGGCCGTCGAGGCCTTCCACCACGTGCTCAACGAGCTGCGCTGGTACGTGCGCTACACCGAAGACATGCCCAGCACCGTGAAGTCGACGGTGACGCTCTACGTGGCGCGGCTCGACGAGCTTCATCACCTGCTCAACGCCGCCATCGGGCCGCCCGACGCGAAGGGCCACCGGGTGGTCGACGTGTGATCCCGGCGATTCCCGCCGCCCGCACCCGGCAGTTCTTTCAGTCTGCGCCGCCCGGATCGCAGTGCCGAAGCCTCTGGTGAAGCGGGAAACCGCCGCCACCCCTGGAGGCACACCATGTCGTTCTCGATACGCACCAACGTCGGCTCCCTCAACGCGCAGCGCAACCTCTTCAACTCGTCGACGATGCTCGACAGCAGCTTCTCGAAGCTGTCGTCGGGGTTCCGAATCACCCAGGCCGGCGACGACGCGGCCGGCCTCGGCATCTCGGTCAACCTCGGCGCGCAGATCCGCTCGTTCAACCAGGGCAACCGCAACGCGCAGGACGCGCAGTCGCTCATTCAGGCGGCCGAGGCCAACCTGAACCAGACCACCGAGCTGCTCACCCGCATGCGCGAGCTGGCCATGCAGTCGGCGTCCAGCGGCGTGGGCAACACCGAGCGCGGCTACATTCAGACCGAGAACGCAGCGCTCATCACCGAGATCGACCGCATCGCCAACGCCTGCGAGTACAACGGCCAGGCCCTGCTCAACTCGGCGGCGACCGTGCTCACCTTTCAGATCGGCATCCGCAACGTCGCGGCCAACGATCGCATCAGCGTCAACACCCTCGACGCGACGGCCACCACCCTCGGCGTGAACACGGTGGACCTCTCGACGCAGGCCGGCTCGCAGACCGCGCTGGCCACCATCGACGCGGGGATCCTCGCGGTCTCGCTGGCCCGCGCCAACTTCGGCGCCGCCGGCAACCGGCTCAGCTCCGTCATCCAGACCATCCAGGCCTCGAGCGAGTCGCTCTCGGCCGCGAACAGCCGCATCCGCGACGTCGACGTGGCGGAAGAGACGTCGAAGATGGCGCGCACGCAGGTGATGATGCAGGCGGGCGTGTCGGTGCTCGCCCAGGCCAACCAGGCCCCGCAGATCGCCCTCAAGCT
>JAUXRX010000021.1 GCA_030681645.1 Archangium sp. | reverse complement strand
CTCCGGGCACGAAGGAAGCCCTCCTTCACCACACCCCTCGAGCCTTCTCGACGTTACTCGCGCGAGAGCCGCAGTTCGCTCGGTCCAGCCCTTGTCGATCTCCCGGAATCGCGGCCCTCCCTCAATCTCGTCGTGCACCCCCAATCACCACGGGCTCAGTCTGCGAGCCGGGAAGCGGCGGCCATGACGCCCTCGGAATACGGGAGCTCGACGGCTACGCCGATGGCTGGAGGGGTGAGGCGGCGCAGGGCCCCGTCGCGCCAGACCAGCAGGCGCACGTCGTCGGCCTCGAGCGAGCGGTCGAGCGTGACGCGGATCTTCTTCGGCGCCCAGTCGTCGACCGCGAGCACCTCCACCAGCGCGCCCGCGAGCTGCACCTGGTCGCCCGCGTGAAACGGCCGCAGCGGCGTGCGGACGACCTGCTCGAACACGGTGTCGATGAAGCGGCCGTCGATGACCTCGAGTTCGAGGGCGTTCTCCGCGGTGCGAGTGAGCCGGTGCGCCTTCGGCGCGTTCGAGAGAATCCAGTAGCGCGCAGGCAGCTTCGCCCCCAGCAGCGCGCGCTGAATCGGCACGTAGAGCCCGGTGGGCGCGTCGCCGGTGGTGATGGCGAGCACGCGCAGGTCGGCGCGGTCCATTTCCAGCTCGGTCTTCCCGACGGCGGCTGCGGTCTTCCGCCCGATGCCGTCGAACACCGCCTGGTTGAGCAGCCACACCCCGGTCACCAGGGGCACGTGGATGAGCACGAGCGCGCCCAGCAGCACCGTGCGCTTCGTCCTCCACAGGTGGCGCATCACGAAAGCGAGCACGCCGGCGGCGCCGACGCCGGGCACCAGCACCATGCGCGAGGCGGGGAAGGTCGCCAGCACCGGCACCAGGGCGAGCGCCGAGCCGAGGATGAAGGTGTCGAGGTGGCCCCGCTCCTTCATTTCGAGCGCGGCGCGCGTGCGCGTCAGCAACACCGCCGCGGCGGCGAGCGTGAGCGCGCCCAGGCTGATCAGCGCCGGTCTCGCCTGCGGCGCCGCGAGCCAGACGTCGATCGGCAAGGCGAGGCCCAGGTTTCCCACCAGGGCGGCGAAGCGGCCCGGCGCGACGGCGAGGAAGCGCAGCGGTGAGTCGAGCGGGTCGAGATAGATGCCCGAGCCGTGGGCGCCGCCGCCGATCAGCTTGTAGGTGATCACGTACGGAATCAGCACGCACGCGAGGGGGATCAACTGGGCGAGTGCGTGCGGGTCCCTCGACTCCGCTCGGGATGAACGGTCCGGCCCGTTTCCCCTGCCCCGCCTCCACTCCACCAGCGCGTACGCCACGAAGAAGCCTGAGATGCCCAGCGCCGCTTCGCCGCCACACAGCCCCACCGCGAGCGACAGCGCAGACAAAGGCGCGGCCCACTTCGCCGCGTCCTGCCGCCAGCGCAGGTGCAGCGCGAAGGCCAGCAGCGCGAACGTGCCCGCGACCAGCGCGTTGCGATTGGCGATCCACGCGGTGGGGATCCAGCGCGCTTCGTCGAAGGTGAAGAGGACGAGCGCCGCGCCGAAGAGCGCGCCCGCGGTGAGCCGGCGCAACACCAGGCTCCCCGCCAGCACGAACGCCACCGACCAGAGCAGGGAGTGCAGGTGCCACCACGCCGGCGCGTCACCGAACAGCGCCTCGTCGGCGTACACGAGCGCGCTCGACAGGGGGCGGAACAGCACCAGCCGCAGCTCGAGATCCGTCCACCAGGGGTAGGGCCCGATGTCCACGAACGGCTTGAGCGTCGCCGGATCGCCCGAGGCGAAGTTGAACAGGCTCAAACCAGACATCGGCCCGGGAAAACCGAGCACGGCGTAGCGATGCACGTAGTCGTCGAGCAGGAAGCCGTGAAACAGGGACGGCGCCCCGAGCAGGACGGCCACCAGCGCCGCGACCGCGGTCAGCTTCTTCGGAGACGTCCGCAGCAACGCGAGCAGCTTCGTCACCGGAGCACGAAGCCCATTCCGAACGGCAGCCGCGGCATCGGCCGCGGGGCGTGGGTGAGCTCATCGAGGCGCAGCGCTTCCCGGGCGTGAGCGGCGAGGCGGCGATAGCCGAACACCACCACCAGCACCGGCACGGTCACCAGCGGCAGAATCAGCAGCTGCCAGGGCCCCTTCGGCAACACCGCGATGACGAAGAGCGCCGCGTCGTACGCGCCATGCAGCATGATGGCGATGCCCAGGCCGCCCAGCAGCCCGGGCCCGGTGCCGTCGAACTTCTTCCGCGCGGCCCAGTAGCCCATGTACCCGGCGTAGATGGCGTGGCCGGGCACGGCGAGCACCGCGCGGATGACGAAGATGCCGAAGAAGCCCGAGAGCGACTCGGCGCCCATGAGGTAGCCCACGTTCTCCACCAGCGCGAAGCCCAGCCCCGCGCGGGTGGCGTAGACGATGCCGTCGAGCCGCTCGTCGAACGCGGGGTGACGCCACACCGCGAAGTACAGCGCGAGCGCCTTGGCCGTCTCTTCGGTGAGCGCGGCCACGAAGAACGAGGTGTAGAGCGCGCCGGGCACGCCGCCCGGGTTGGCCTTCTCCATGCCCAGCTGCACGAAGATGACGGGGATGGTGGAGAGCCCGCCGAAGAGCGTCGCCAGGTAGAGCTGCCGCTTCGGTTCGGGTCGCTTGCTGTCGTAGCGGGCGACCACCGCCATCAACAGGACGGCCGGCAGCGTGCCCGACAGCGCGAGGATGGCACCCATGAACGCGAACTCTCCCGTTCATCACCGGCGAAGTCGAGGGACGTGCGTATGCTGATGCATGGTCGCCGGGCCCCCCAGAGAGAGTCTGCCCGTGCCACCCCGCGTGCTCTCCATCGCCGCGGGGCGCCTCGTGCACCTCACGTGGAGAAACGACCAGGGCGGGCTCACCTACGAGCTTGGCACCGGGCAGGACCGCTGCTTCTGCAAGTGGGCGCCGGCTGACGGCCCCGTCACGTTGGAGGCCGAGCGGCTTCGGCTGCTCTGGGCGGGCCCCTGGGGCAAGGTCCCCACGGTGCTCGGTCACGGCGCCGACGCCGCGGGCTCGTGGCTGGTGACCAGCGCGGTGCCCGGGGAGAGCGCGTTCTCGGGCCGGTGGAAGCGCGAACCCGGGACCGCGGTCAAGGCGATCGGCGCGGGGCTGCGGGCCTTTCACGATCGACTGCCGGTCGAGAGCTGCCCGTTCTCGGCGACGCCCGAGGTGCTGCTGGCCGAGCTCCGGCGACAGGCCGCGGCTGGCAAGGTGCAGCGCGCGACCTGGCACCCCTCGCATCGGTCCCTCGACCTGGGCCAGGCGTTCACGCTGCTCGCCGCGCCCCCGCCCGTCGACGCGCTGGTCGTCTGCCATGGCGACGCCACCCCCCCGAACACGATCCTCGACGAGGAGGGCCGGTGCAGCGGCCACGTCGATCTCGGAGGGCTCGGCGTCGCAGACCGCTGGTCCGATCTCGCCATCGCCACCTGGAGCGTGCAGTGGAACTTCGGCCCGGGCTGGGAAGGCGCGCTGCTCGACGCCTACGGCGTGGGCGCTGACCCCGAACGCACGCGCTACTACCGGCTGCTGTGGGACCTGACCTGAGCGGCGCGCCCGGCGAACGGTAGCGCGCTGAGAAATGAGCTGTGACGGAACCGGCCCGAGCCCACAATCACGGGCGTGCTCCCCGTCTTGCTCCTGCTCGCCGCCGCCCCCGTCACCCAACCCTGGTCCGCTCGCATCGACGGGTCCCTCCTGCTCGACCCCGCCACGAAGGTGACCGTCTTCGAGGCGCGAGACCTGCCCGTCGACACCGAGCCCTGCGTGGCCACGAAGGCGGTCTCGTTGATCAGCGACGCCTGCACCGACAAGGCCTCGACGCTCAGGCTCATCGCCGCCGCGAAGAAGGCGGGGCCGGCGAAGGTGCTGGCGAAGACCACCGCCGACGCCGAGGGGCGCTTCACCGTGCAGGTGCCCCCGGGCCGGCTCTTCGTGCGCGTCGAGGCCGGGCAGTACCTCCAGGACTTCGTGGTGGAGCCGGTGCCCGGCGTCGAAACCCGCCTCAAGGGCTCGGAGCCCTTCACCCGCCGCGACCTCACCCGCGAGCTCGCTGACCTCCTCGACGCGAGGGCCGACGCGCCCGACCTGCGCGAGGTCTGGGTGGTGGGCCAGGACAACCCGCAGGTCCTCAAGCTCGGCAAGCGCGACGTCGACGCGCTCTCCACCGGCAAGTACCCGGGGACGGTGTTGTGGGGCTGCTCGAAGGTGGTCAGCGTCACCGGCCGCGTGCTCGGAGGGACCTGCGAGCCCCAGGAGCGCAAGGGTCGCGGCCTGGGCCTGGGATCCAGTCTCTTCACCCTCGACGGCCGCGTCACCGCCACCGGCGCCCCCCGCGCGAAGGTGAAGGTGCAGGTGCTGGGCGACGAACCCCTCACCGCGCTCACCGATGCCGATGGCCGCTTTTCGCTCGAGGTGTCGAGCGACGCGCTGACCGTGATGGTGCTGGTGGAAGACGGCGAGCTGGCCGCGACCGCGCTGGTGCCGGTGGTGCGCCGCTTCGAAGAAGAGAGCCCCGCGCAGCACGTCGACCTGCGGCTGGGCCGGGGCGAGCTGTTTCGACTCCAGGTGAAGACCTCGAAGGGCGAGCCGGCCGCCGGGGCCCTCGTTCGCCTCTGGCAGCGCGGCGGCCAACTGCTCGACGCCCGCACCGACGCGAAGGGCGAAGTGCTGGCGCCCCGCGCGCTGCAGCGCTCGCTGGTCCAGGTCCGCTTCGCGGGGCACCGCTCCTTCTCCCGCACCCTCGACCTCACCCGGCAGCCGCTGGTCGCGCTCGAGCAGGCCCGCACCCTCGACGTGTCCTTCCGCCGGGCCGACGGCCTGCTCCTTCACCAACCCGATGCGCGCTGCGAGAGCTGCATCGACGTCGAGCAGGCCCCTTCCCGCACCGGGCGGGTACGCCTCGTGCTGCAGGGCGACGCGGCGCGAGTCGCCCCGGGCCCCGGCTCGCCCGAGGTGACCGTCTCGGCTGACGGCGTCTTCACGCTGCCGCCCCCCGCGAAGGAGCTCGCGGTGCCCTTCGTGGTGAACGCGCCCGGCGAGCCGTCCACGCACTGGTCGACGGCGAGCGGCAAACCGGAACCGGGCCTGCAGTACGTGCGTGCCTGTTTCCGCGAGGACTGCGTGCTGCAGTCGGTCGACGTGCGCCCTGACGGCGGGGTGACGCTCACGCCGCCTCCCCTGACGACGCTCGAGGTGCGAACGCGAGGGTTCACCTCCGGGGCCCACATGCCCGACCGGGTCGAGATCCGCGGGCCCGGCCTGGCGCGCGAACGCCGGGGGTATTTCGACATGGACGGAGTGGCGCGCGTCAAGGACCTCCCGCCGGGTCCCTGGCTGGTGCAGATCCAGGACGGCATGGACGAGGGGCCCGGGCGCTGGTGCCGCAGCGGCGTGCCGTGCGAGCTCGACCTCTCAGCGACGAAGGCGCCGCGGCTGCAGCTGCGCGGCGACGTACCGGAAGAGGTCTCCACGAGCGGCCAGATGTCGCTGCTCCTCGACGACCAACGCCAGCCGGTCGTCGATGGCGGCCTCGAGGTGCGCGCGGGAACCACCGTGGTGGTGGAAGGCACGAGCGCCCTCTTCATCGACGGCGGCGCGCAGTCGCTCACCCTCGCTCCGCCCACCACGGTGGAGGTGCGGGTGCTCGACCCGAAGGGTGAGCCGGTGCGAGACGCGGTGGTGAGCTGGGGACGCCCCACCACCAACTGGCTGGCCGACCACACCGGCGTCACCGATGCCGACGGGAAGGTCTCCTTCGAGCGCCTCCGCCCCGGCAACCTCCCGCTGCGCGTGGCCAAGGCGGGCTTCGCGCTGGCCACCACGAGCGGGGTCGCCGCGAAGAACGAGGTGCGGCTCCAGCCGGGCTTCGACCTGACCTGCCGCGTGCCGGGGCTGAAGGCGTCGACGTACGCGCGCTGCCGGGCGTCGTTCGCAGGGGGCGTCACCGAAGAGGTCGAGTCGCGCGAGGGTGAGATGCAGCTCACCGACCTCCCTGGCGCGCTCGTCACCGTCGAGCTGGTGCTCATCGAAGCCGACCCCGAGTCAGCGTGGACGCTCACGAAGCAGGTCGACCCGAGCCGCGAGCGCGAGGTGCGCTTCGAGGCGCCACGGGGCGGGGTGCGCCTGGTGCTGCCCTTCGAGCGCGGCGAGGTGACGGTGCCGAAGTGGGGCACCGCGTGGTGCAGGCAACTGGGCAACGGTCCGTTCTGCGAGACCCCGCCGATTCCCCCGGGCGAGGTGACGGTGTCCAGCGAAGAGCGAGGCCTCCCCCCGGTGCAGTGGAAGTTTCAGGTGCCGGCGACGGGAGGGCGGGTGCTCGTGCCGATGCCGAAGGTGCTGCCGTGAAGCACGCCGCGGCCTGCGGCCTGGCGCTCTGGGCCACGCTCGCCCACGCGGGCTGGAAGTTTCAGGTCACCGTCGATGGCACCCCGAGGGCCGCCGAAGTGCGCCTGCACCGCCCGCTGGAGCCCGTGGGCTCGAGCACACCGTGCCTGGTGCCGCGCACCGACCTCCCACGCGGCGCGCCGGTGCTGGCCGAGCGCTGCCAGGACGCCGCGTCCGCCCGGCGCCTGGTGGAGTTGGCGCGCAAGTTCAAGCCTGCGCCGGTGGTGAAGAGCCTCGAGACCGACGACACAGGGCGAGGGACCGTCGAGGTGAAGGGCGAGTACGACGTGGTGGTCTCGGCCCTCGACGTCGAGGCGCATGGGCGGTTTCGCGTCGACACCTCGGTGGGCGTCGAGACGCAGCTCGCGCTCTTCTCGCGCACCAGGGAGGAGCGCCAGACGCTCGACCGCCTGCAGCAGCGCTGGGCACCAAAGTCCTCGAAGCCGACCCTGTGGGTGCTCGGCGTGGGCTGGCCGCAGGTGGTGCCGCCGGGCGGCCGGCCGTGGTCCGAGCTGGAGCTCCCGCGCGGCGAGTACGTGGTGGTGAGCGAAGACGGGGCGGATCGCTTCTGGCTCGAACTCCCGGCCGGCCGGGCGACGGGTCGCGAGCGGCAGACGCGGGGCACGGTGACGCGCGGGGGCAAGCCCGCGAGGGGCGTGCAGGTCATCGCGCTCCATCACCACGTCCTCGCGCGCGAGACCACCGACGCGAAGGGGTCCTTCCCGTTTCCTGATTCGTTTGGCGTGACCGTGTTCGCCTTCGACGGGAAGGACTGCGCGTTCGAGACCACCACCCGCAGGGCGGCGCCGGCCCTCGCGCTGGTGCCCTGCGCGCTCTCGGCGCTGAGCGTGGTGGACGAGCAGGGCGCGCCGGTGCGTGACGCGGTGGTGCGCTTCAAGCTCGACGACGACCGCCGGGAACTGCCCTCGCTCGCCGACGGGCGGCTCTTCGTGCCCACCGGCGCGACCGGGATCGAAGTGCAGGCGCCGGGCTTTCTCCCCCGCGCCGTCGAGGCGGCCGGGGCCCGCGTGGTCTTGAAGGCCCTCACTCACTTCGAGCTGCGCGTGCGCACCGCCGACGGCGTCTTCGCACCGGGTTTCCGAATCTCCGAGAGGCGGCGCTTCTGGGCCGTGTCGAGCGGAGGGCTCTACGACACCGACGCGATGGCGCCGCTGGCGCAGGTGCGGCTGCCGGGCCAGCCGGACTTCGAGGTCAGGCTCGACCAGCCGAAGGTGAGCGTGGTGCTGCCCGAGCTGCAGTCGCTCGACCTCCTGATGGAGCAGGACCTCATCGCGCCCTCGCTCCAGGTGTCACGGGACCGCAGCTTCACGGGGCGCCGCAACACCTACCGCTTCTGGAAGCCGGCGACGTGGCCGCGCACGTGGGTGCGCACCTGCCAGGAGAAGCGGTGCTGGGTGACCGAGCTGCAGGAAGACGGGGGGGTGAGCGGGGCGGCTCCAGCGCCGGTGGCGTGGCAGGTGAGCGCGTTGCGCGCCGACGGCGGGGTGAGCCGCGGCGGCTCGGTGTCGCTGACCGGAGGTCTCGCGAACGAAGAAGGCTGGGTCGAGCTCGACCAGGTCGGCGCCGGCACCGTGAAGACGTCGTCGGGCTGGTTCTGGACGTCGGGCCAGGGGCTCGAGGGCCGCTGGTGCCGCTCGGGCGAGCCGTGCCTGCTGCGCGCCGCGCCGCCGGGTCGCGCGCCGGGCACGCTGGTGCTCCAGGTGAAGGGCCCTCAGCTCGAAGGGGTGCAGCTCGAAGGCGGCGGGCTCCGGGAGCTCGAGCTGGAGAACGGCGTCGCCGAGGTGGAGCTGCCGGCGGGTGCCCACCAGCTGGTGCTGGGTGCCACGCGGGTGGTGCGCTTCTCGCTCGATGCGGGCCAGCGGCTCGCGCTGCCGGTGACGCTCGAGGCGCCGCGCGCGCTCGACTTCGAGGTGCGGGGCCCCTCGGGTCCCCTGCCCGGCGCGACGGTGGAGGTGGGGCTCCGCTGGTCGTCGGGCCGGTTCAGCCCGGGCGCCGCGGTGCAGGCCGACGCCGCGGGCCGCGTTCACCTCGAGGGGTGGCGGCCCGGCAACGTGCCGCTCCTCGTGTCAGCCGAGGGACACGGGCCCCTCGCCGTGGATGGCGCGACGCTCGATGGGGGGGTGCTGCTCCCGCGCCGGAGGTGGGTCTGGCTCGAGCATCGCTCGGAGGGCGCCCAGGCGGACGTCGATGAGCCCGCCCCGCCCGGCTACCCCGAGGAGCTCTGGAGCGGCAGCCGAGGCGAAGGGGTGACGCTCGGAGCAGACGCAGGCCTGGAGGTGCCCGCCGGGCCCTTCACCGCCCACGCGATGGTGCAATCGAACGCGCTGGGCTGGGTGCTCGCGGAGCAGTCCGTGCCCGCGAACGCCGGGTCCATCGACCTGCGGGTTCCGCAAGGCGGGGCGCGCGCGGTGATGCCCCAATTCGGGAGTGAGACGCGCGCCGACGTCATCCCCGGGCCGCCGCTCAGCGAAGAAGCGCTCCGCCGGGGGACGTGGAGGTCGCGCGCGCACGCGTGGTGCCTGGGGCAGTTCGAGGAAGCGTCGTGTCAGACCACCGTTCTCCCGCCGGGGCCGGCCACGGTGGTGCTGGAGCCACCCACCCGGGCGCGCGGGCCTTCGCTGGTGTGGCGCGTCGAGGTGCCCGACTCGGGCGTGGTGCTGCTCTCACCACCGCCCGACGCGCGAGCCTTCTGAGCCTTGATCAAACTCACCGGTGGTTGCAGGGTGCGCGGCCATGCGCGCCTTGATGCTCTTCGTGGTGGTGGCTTCGTCGTCGGTGATGGTCGGTTGTGGAAAGCCCGCGTGCTCGGCAGCGACCTGCGCGACCGGTTGCTGTGACATGACGGGCGTCTGCCAGACGGGCACCCAGTCGCTCTCGTGCGGCATCGCGGGCGGCGCGTGCGACCTGTGCAGGCTCGGCGAGAGCTGCGTGCAGGGCACCTGCTTCGGCGGCACCAGTGGTGGTGGTGCGGGCGGCGGCACGGGTGGTGGTGCGGGCGGCGGCGTAGGTATTCGGCTCATGCCCGCGAGCGCGACGGTGCCGTACAACTCGCAGGTCGAGCTCTCGGCCGAGCTCACCGGCGGCGCGCCTGATCAGCAGATCAACTGGAGCCTCGAGTCCGGCAGCGGCAGGCTCCTTCCCACCGGGCCCTCGAGCGCGACGTACTTCGCGTACTCGAACACCGCGACGGTGCGCATCCGGGCCTGGGCCAACTTCCTCTCCTCCGTCGCCACCTTCGCCGACTTCGCGGTCTCTTCCTCGGCGCGGAGCTTCTCGGTGGTGCCTCAGCCGCTCTCGAGCTCGCCCTACATCCTGGCGCTCGGTTCGCCGCAGACCTTTGGCGCGGTGCGGCTGACCCTCAGCCCGACGAGCTCGTACGAAGGCCTGCGCGGCGTGGAGTGGACGGTGTGGCCGTCGGGCTCCATCACCGACGGCACCGCGACCATCACCAGCGCCATGAAGCGCATCTACGCACGCGAACAATCGAGCAACGTGTGGGCCAGCGTCGGGGTGAGCGGCCAGACCACGACGGAGCCGTCCGTCGAGATCACCCCCGCGCTCAGCACCGTCGCGCCGAACGGCGTGGTGCAGTTCACCGCGAACATCTCCACCGGCAGCGCCGCGCAGTGGATCGCCGCCACCACCAACGGAGGCACCATCTCGACCTCGGGCACGTACACCGCGCCGCCGACCCCGGGCGTCTACGTGATCGCCGCGCAGGCATCGGACGGCACCGGCCTCCGCTACGCGGTCGCGACCGTCATCGTCCAGTGAGGCACGCAGGTGGATGGCTCGCCCTCGCGGCGTTGACCGTCTTTCCGTTCGCCGCTGACAACTTCGAGCTGCCCCATCAGCTCGTGCTGGTGGTGGGCGCGCTCGTGCTCTCGTACGGGGCGTGTGACGCGCCTCGCGCGCTGGTGCTGGCGCTGGGGCTCGTCGTGGGCGCGGCGGTGCTCACCACCGTCACCTCGCAGTCGCCCGCGTTCTCAACGCCGGGGTTGATCGCCCTGCTGGCCGTCGCCGCGTTCGGGCTGGTGTCGGACGGCCTCTCGTGGCGGCCGGTGCTGTGGACGACCTGGCCCGTCGCGCTCTGGGCGCTCGCGCAGGGGCTGGGCCTCGACCCCGTGAGCTGGAGCGACGCTGCGCGCTGGTGTGGCGGCGTACGGCCGTTCTCCACGCTCGGTCACCCCACGCAGCTCGGCATGTGGATGGCGCTGGTCTGCGTGCTCGCGGTCGACGACGCGTTCACCCGGAAGTCGATGCCGATGGCGCTCACGGCGCTGCTCGCGGGCGTCACCTGCGGCGTCACGCTCTCACGCGCGGGGTGGCTGGCGCTCGCGGTGGGGTTGTTGGCGTGGTGGTGGCAGCGGCGTCGCGACGTTCAGGTGAGCGGGCGGGCGCTCGCGTTCGTCGCCGCGGGTGTGGCGGTGCTCGTGCTGGTGGCGCGGGGGCCTGCGGTGCTCGAGCGGGTGACGCACTTCTTCGTCGCTCCGACTCGCGTGCACCTGTGGGGCACGTCGTGGGCTGGCTTTCGCGAGCATCCGTGGTTCGGGTGGGGCTTCGACGCGTTCGCGCTGGTGGATCAGCAGCTGCGGCATCCCGAGGCGTGGCGCTACGAGTGGGGTGGCACCGCGGGGCATGCGCACTCGCTCATTGCCCAGGTGTTGGCGACGCAGGGGGTGGTGGGGTTGGTCATGCTCCTCGCGGTAGGGGGGATCGTCCTTCGTTCCTGGCGCGCGAGTCCGCCGCGGGCGGAAGGGGCCGTGGTCATCGCGCTCGCGGCGGCGTCGATGGTGACGTTCTCGGGCGTGGCGGTCGCGGCGCTGGGCGGGTGCGCGCTGGCGCAATCGCTTCGTGGACCGCGGGTGAGGCTGCCCTCGTGGCTGCCGATTCCCCTGCTCGGCGTGGCCGCGGTGACCTTGCTGATGATGGGCGCCTCGGTCGCCGCGCGCGTCGCGCCGCTGCAGACCTTCGCGCAGCGGCTGGAGCCCTGGAACGCGCAGTGGCCCGCGCTGCGCGGCGAGGCGCTCGAGCGCGACGGACGACTGGCCGAGGCAGGGGTCGCCTACGAGCGCGCGCGAACCCTCACCCCGCTCGCCGTGTTCGGGGCCAACGTGGGCCGGGTGGCCTCGAAGCAGGGTGACGCGCTCGGGTCCCGCGCCGCCTTCGAGCGCGCCCGCAGGCTCGCGCCCCTCGACGGGCGCATCGCGCTCGACGCCGCGGAGGCGAGCCTGCGCCTGCGAGAGCTCGAGCTCGCCGAAGGCACGCTCACCTCGCTCGTCACGCTCTACCCGAGCGATGGTCCCGCCTGGCTGGCGCTCGCGCGCCTGCGCTTGCAGACCCACCGCGTCGTGGAGGCGCGCGCGGCGCTCGAGACCTCACTCGCTGCGGACTGGCGCGACTGGCCCGAAGGCGTCGGGCTCGCGCGCACCCTGCTCACGCAGTTGTTGTCACAGACCGGTGACCCGCAACTGGCCGAGCAGATCGCCCGGGGTCCCGAGGTGTTCGCGCTTCCGGGCGATGCATGCGGGGCGCCGCGCCTGCTGCACCGCTGAGCCGTCTGTTCAGCGCGGGCTGAAAACCTACTTCTTTCCCGCCCCCAGGCCCCTGGCCTGATCCATCGCGGCCGCTTCGTTGGCGTCGGCGTCCGTGGCACCCGCGGCGGGCGCGCTCGCGGGCGCGGCCGGCGTCTTCTTCGCGGCCTCCGCTTCCTTCGCGTCGAGCGCCTTCACCGCGGCCTCGACGGCCTTGCCGTTCTTCGCGGTGGCTCGCGCCACTTCCTTCGCGTCGAGGTTGTTGCGGTCGAGCACCGATTTCTGCGCCGCCATCTGCTCGTTCGCCATCGCCCGGCGCTCGGCGGGCGAGAGCTTCTTCTCGTCGCCGTACTTCTTGCTCACCGCGTCGGCCGCCGCCTTCATCTCGCGGTTGACCCTGGCGAGATCCTCGGTCGAGAGGGGCTCGGCAGCCTGGACGGCGGTGACCACGACGAGGGCGATGGCGACGGTGAGGAGGCGCATGGCCCGGGAGTATCGCCCAGAGTGGGCGCGAAGGTGACTCAGGCGCCGTTACTCACCAGAACTTCCACCACGCCTTCGGTTTGTCCGGCTGCTCGGGCGGGCGGGGAATGAAGATGGCGACGCCTTCTTCCGGCTCGCCTTCGTCCACCGGCGCACGCCGCGCCGCGCGCACCGGTACGCGCCGGAACTTCTCGAAGCCCTCGGGCAGGCCGTGCTCGAAGTCCCACGCCTCGAGGGCGGAGAGACAGTCTTCGCAGCCCGAGGCGTGCTCGGAGAACGCCCGCGTGCAGCCCTCGAAGCGGAAGATGCCGCCCAGCGCCGCCTCGGTGTCGGGCGAGTACAGGGTCGCCGGGAGCCAACCGTCTCCGCGCACCTGTTTGCGTTGGCCGTGTGAGCGCAGCAGGTAGAGCGCGGCGTCACCCGCCTCGACCCCCAGCAGCTGCGGCGAGGAGGCCGAAGCGCCGTGGTCTCCTGCGATGTACAGCGCGTCGGCGGCGTAGGTGATCAACGCGTCGCCTTCCGCGTCGGGAGGCAGCGCCCGCCCCACCCACTTCGTGAGCACCTCGCGCGGCGGCTTCTGGTGCCCGGTGAGAGAGAAGACCTTCGCTTCCGCGGCGCGCGCCTCGTCGGAATACCAGGCGATGAGCTGGGTGACGACCGCGGGGAGCTCGGCGCTCGCTTCCGGGTGGAGCTCGACGTTCAGGCCCAACGACTTGAAGAGGTCGTGATGCTCGTGACTCGAGGTGCGGGGGGGCGTCGGCGTCACGGGCGCCTTGTCCCTGATGCTGCGGGGGAAGTCCATGCCCTCTGAGCCCGAGTCGCCGCGCCCCGCCTTTTCGAGTCGTGAGGCCAGGGCCTGCTGCAGCCGGCACCAGGACCGTGCGAGTCGGCGGCCTTCGGCCCTGAGAGGTCAACCGTGGACGAGCTGGCCGAAGCGGCGCATCCACGCGTCCTCTTCAGGGGTCAGCGGGCCCTTCGCGACGGCGGCGAGGTTGTCCTCGAGCTCGCGCCTGTTCGCCGCGCCCGTGAGCACGACGTCGACGTGTGGGCTCGAGAGGCAGAAGCGGTAACAGTCGCCCGCGGTCATCGGCGCGCCGTCCCAGGCACGAGGCTTCTTGAGCAGCCGTCGCCACGCCGTCGCGGTGTACGCCACCACGTTCGGCTGCCGCTTCGCGAGGTGCGGGAAGACGTCGCGCTCGGCGCCCGGGTGCGCCGCGTTGTAGCGGAGCATGAAGACGTCGATGACCGAGTCGAGCGCGAGGCGCCCGGCCCGGGGCCGATCGTGAATCGACACGCCGATGGCGCGAATCTTTCCCTCGGCCTTGAGCTTCACGAGCTCGTTCACCACGCCTTCGCTCCACGCGGAGGTCTTGCCGAGCCAGTAGAGCTGGAACACGTCGAGGTAGTCGCTGCCCAGCGCCTGCAGCGCCGCCTCGCAGCCCTTGCGCACGCTGCGCCCGAAGTAGCCGAAGGTCGGCCCCGTCGCGACGACGTAGCGCTCGCGGTCGCGTTGAAGCGCCGCCTTCAGCGGCGGCAGCACGTGCGCGGTGCGGAAGCGCGGCCAGAAGAAGTAGTTCACCCCGCGCTCGAGCGCGAAGGCCATGCCGTCGGCGTCGATGCCCATGTTCATCGCCAGGCCCAGGCGATTGACCTGCTTGTTCACCACCCGCAACGTTCGGCTCGCGAAGTCGCTCATGGGCCGGTTGTACCGCTGCGCGTTGACCGGGATTGCCGCGCTTCGCAGGAGGGTTGATGGGGCCCATCACCCGTCCATTCCGAGCGGGCCCGGACTTCCGTTCACGCCGAGCGGAGTCGAGGCGCGTCCTCTCCGCGCTCCCATGGTAGACCTCGTCTTCGTGTTCCGCCTTCTCGCGCTCCTCTGCCTGCTCCCGGCCGCCGCGCACGCGCAGGCGCTCGTCAGCGCCATCCTCGACGCGAACGGGGTGTCTGACGCCGCGCTCAAGCGTGCCCAGCGCGCCACCGAGACCGCCCTCAAGCAGGTCTCGAGCCTCACCGTCGGTGAAGGCCCGGCCTTCAAGAAGGGCTCGCCGAAGAAGTGCACCGAAGACTGCGCGCGCGACCTGGCCAACTCGTTGTCCGCCGCGGGGGTGGTGCTGCTCGACCTGCGCGCCCTGGACGGCAAAGGCGACCGCGTCGCCGTCGAGGTGCAGCTCTGGGTCGACGGCGAGCGGCTCGGCCTCAAGAAGGGCGAAGGCTCCATCGAGGGCTTCGAGACCGCGGTGAAGCCGGCGCTCGAGGCGCTGCTCCCCGCGTGGGCGCGCAAGGGCTTCGGCGGGCTGCGGCTGCAGGTCGAGCCGGGCACGGTGGTGAAGGTCGACGGCCGCCTCGCCAACGGAAAGGCGGGCGACGTGCTCGCGGTGCCGGCCGGCGTGCACCAGGTCGACGTGGTGTTCTCCGAGGGTCACGCGGTGCTGCAGCGGGTGCAGGTCGACGAAGGCGCGCGGGTGAAGGTCGAGGCGCTCTCCCCCGCGGAGGCGGTGACGGGCCGCGCGCCGAAGGGCACCAGCACGCTGCGCGGGGTGAGCTACGGGGTGTTCGTCGCGGGCGCCGCGGCCATCGCGGGCGGGCTCGTCGCCGGCTCGCTGGGGCGCGGAACCGCCGCGGGCCTGGCGTCGTGCCAGGGCGACAAGCGCGACTGCGCCACGCTCGACGAGGTGCAGGCGAGGCAAGCGCAGTCAGAGGCCTACGCCACCACCGGCAACGTGATGCTCGGCGTGGGCGGCGGGCTCGCGGCCACCGGCGTCGCGCTGTTCATCATCGACGCGCTCACGGACTGACGCGATGCGACGCCCCGACCCCACCGTTCATCCCGAGCGAAGTCGAGGGACGTCCGATCCCCGTGGCCCCTCGACTCCGCTCGGGGTGAACGGTCTGGCCATGCTGGTGCTGCTCTCCAGCGCCGGGTGCCTCAAGGGCTGGGACGAAGGCGGCCCGTGGGCCTGCGGTGAAGGCTCGGTCTGCCCCGAGGGCTACACCTGCGACGACGAGGTGTGCTGCAAGCCGGGCGGCACACCCGCCTGCCCCACGCTGCCGCTGCCCGGAGGCCGCTGCGCCGAGGGCGAGCCGAAGGTCTACTTCCAGGACCTCGACGGCGACGGCGACGGCAACGAGAAGGTGAGCCGCGTCTTCTGCAAGGCGCCGCACCGCTTCCCCGGAAAGCCGGTCTACGTGCTCAGCGGCCGCGACTGCGACGACACCCGCGGCGACATCTTCTTCGGCGCACCCGAGCTGTGTAACGGCAAGGACGACAACTGCGATCGCGTCATCGACGAGGGCCTGCCCAACCTGCAGAACTTCTACCGCGACGAAGACGGTGACGGCGTCGGCGACACGGCGGCCCTGGTGCCCGCGTGCATGGCCCCGCCCGGCTACAGCGCGCTGAGCGGTGACTGCGCGGCGCTCGACCCTTCCAAGTTCCCGGGCGCCAACGAGCAGTGCAACAACCTCGACGACGACTGCGACGGCACGCCCGACACCGGCGAGCCGACCTTCGCCGACAGCGACGGCCCGGGCACCAACCGCTTTCCCTGCACGGTGCAGGGGGCCTTCGGGGTGTGCCGGCCCGGCACGTTCCAATGCGAGGTGCAGGGCATGCAGGTGCAGCGCGTCTGCCGCTCGGAGCGCTCCAGCTCCACCGAGGTCTGCGACGGCCTCGACCACGACTGCATGGGCGACGTCGATGAAGCGCCGGAGTGCGGCGGCCCCCGAAACCTCGTCGGCCCCTCACGCGTTCCGAACACGCGCTACCGGGCGCAGCGGCTGACCGGTACGGCCATGCTCAACACCAGCTGCCAGGCCAACCTCCCCGGGACCGCGATGACCGTGTCGGCGGACGGAAGAACGTGGAGCAGCGTCGCGGGGGGCAGCCAGTACTACCACGTGTGGAGCGCCGAGGCCCCGGGCACCACCACCTGGGACCTGAGCAAGCTCAACGCCCAGCTGCGCATCTCGTTCACCGCCACCGCTTCGCCGTACGCGGGGGCGGGCGGCATCTGGGGAGATCCGAGCACCGGCGGCGCGTTGATCCCCGTGGTGTTCCTCTGCGGCGAGACCGACGCAGACTTCATCCGCTACCGGCTCACCTCGGGCACCTCGGCCCTCAAGCTCAACGACACCAGCTTCGACCAGACTGTCTCGCTCAACAACAGCAGCAGCACCTGGCTGGTGGGCACCGGGTCCGGCTTCGACACCTCGAAGGTGCGGCGCATCGAGGTGCTCGTGTTCACCAACTCGACCGACTTCACCATCACCTTCCAGAACACCACGGGGTTGCCGTGAGAGCGTTCCTGCTGGGTGCGCTGCTCGTGCAGACCGGGTGCTTCACCGCCTGGCCCGTGGGTGGCCCCTGGGCCTGCACCGACGGCGGCGTCTGCGCCGACGGCTTCACCTGCGACGATGGCGTGTGCTGCAAGCTCGATGGCACGCCGAAGTGCCCCACCCTGCCCTTCGAGGGCACGTGTCCCTTCGGCTCGATGCCCGCCACCTACTTCCGCGACAACGACGGCGACAGCGCCGGCGCCCTCGCCACCGGCCGGGTGTTCTGCCGCGCCCCGGTCAAGGAGCCGTGGGTGAAGGACTCGGCCGACTGCGACGACGCGGATCCAGCCATCGGCCCGCTCGCCTCCGAGCGCTGCAACGCCCAGGACGACGACTGCGACGGGGAGATCGACGAGGGCCTCGCCCGCCAGACCTGGTACCGCGACGTCGACCGCGACACCTTCGGAGAAGACTGCGCGAGCTGCCGCCTCGAGGCCTGCGCCCAGCCGGTGGACTACGCCGCCCGCGCGGGTGACTGCGCCCCGATGAACCCGGCCGTCTACCCGGGCGCGCCCGAGCGCTGCAACCACGTGGACGACAACTGCAACGGCGAGCTCGATGATCCGCTCTTCGTCGACGTGGAGAACCCGGGCACCAGCGGCGTGCCCTTCGACTGCGACACCGGCCAGCAGGGCGTGTGTCGAGCGGGCGGGCTGCAGTGCGTCTTCTCCGCGAGCACCAGCCAGTTCGAGTCGACCTGCGTGGCCAGGCAGAGCGCCACGGTCGATGTCTGCTCGGACGGCCTCGACAGCGACTGCTCGGGCACCGCGGATGATCGACCGGGCTGCAGAGGGCCTGACTCTCTCCTCACGGCGGCGGGCGTCTCGTTCGGGGCGCTGAGGTTCTACGCCCCCGGGATGACGCCCGTGCCTCCGTTGCCGGCGCGCTGCATGAAGAACCAGGCGGGGAGCGAGGCGATGGCCTGGCTCAACCCCTCGTGGATCGCCACCGGCAGCGCGCTGCACCTCTGGTACGCGGAAGCACCCGCGGGCACCTGGTGGGATCTCTCGCTCGCGCAGGCGCTCAGGCTGCCTGTCACCTCGTCGGCCGTGGCGAACTCGGGCGCCGTCTGGGACACCACCAGCCGCTTCGAGAACGCGATCGTCCAGCTCTGTGGAGACAGCGACACCGACTTCCAGCGCTACACGCCCACCACCGCCGCCCAACACTTCAAGCTCGGCTCCCAGACCCTGCGGGTGCCGCTGCGACCGCTCACCGCCGAGGGGTGGTCGGTGAGCAACACCACGTTCGACCTGTCGCGGGTGCGACGCATCGAGGTGCTGCTCGCGCCGGAGATCTCCACCGGCATCACCTTCACCAACCGCTTCCTCACCGACGCGGGGATCATCGGCTTCGAACCGATGCCCTGACCGCCTCCGCGGCGGCCCGAACGTTGGTCGTCATGCGCTCCGGCCTCAGCATCGCGCGCGCCAACCAGCTCGCTCACCCCGGTGGTGCCCCCGGACGCGCCGGTGCCGGGCGTGGCGGGCACGCGCTTCTCCCTCCTGGGAGAGCTGCTCCTTGGACGGCCGCTCGCATGACTGCAACTTCTTCGTCTTTGCGCGCAGAACAGTGCTCCTTCTTCGACTCCCGGCGCCCCCTCCGCTCGGATCATTCCCGGGCACAGCCGATGCTCCGGAGCCGGGTGCGGGGAAAAAGAAAAGGAGCAACGTCATGAGACGCATCGACTGGTGGAACTTGAGAGGCGCGGTTGCAGTGCTCGCGCTTGCCCTCACCTCATTCGCGGCAGGGCCGGGTGGGCCGGGACAGGGCGGAGGCAGGCCGGTCGTGGAGGTGGCCAACAACCTCTCGTACCCGGCCCTGTTCTTCGGGGCTCCGGGCCAGACCGGCGTCATCGGCTCGCACCGGTTGGACGCCACCTTCCCCAACGGGATGTCCTACGGCTGCCTGAAGCCCGAGACCATCGGCACCACCACCTACCCGAACACCTCGTGCGTGGACCCGAACGCGAGCACGGTGACGCCGATCAGCGCGGCCGCCTGCGTGGCGGCGGGCGGCGCGTGCGAGGGCTTCGAGTACGTGACCGACCCGGCGCTCGACGACCCGGCGACGCCGAACCTCGAGCGCATCTACTGGCAGAAGACCGCCCTCAACCAGTGGCAGGCCGGGTACCTCGGCTCGGGCGTGCTGTCGCTGCCCGTCGACTACGTCGACTGGGGTGACAACCTGGAGAGCCGCAGCTGGCCGGCGCAGATCATCCGGGTCGAGACCAACACCTTCACCACCCTGGTGACGCCCCTCGTCCGCTTCGAGGTGTGGCACGTGTTCGGCCAGGGCACCAACGAGCTGTGGGGCGTGCACGCCACCGAGGCCGCCGCGCCGGTGCCGTACGGCTTCCCCCTGTGGCCGTACGCGGTGAACAACAGCGCGGCCGCCCGGCTGAACATCAGCAAGCTGCTCAACGGCCCCGCCTCCTGCCCCACCGCGCCCGGGCAGGCGACCCCCATCGTGCGCACGTGGGACCCGGTCGCCCACCTGTGGGACGGCGCCTGGCTGCTCTCCGACGCCGTGTACACCGCGGAGCTGAACATCAAGGGCAGCTACGTCTACGGCTACAACTGGAACCTGCGCAGCGCGACGGTGCCGCCGGCGGTCAACAAGGCGGGCTGGTGGCGCCTCACCTTCTACACGCCGAACCAGTCGGTGGACTTCTCCACCTGGCGGACGCCCACCGAGGCGGGCGCCAACACCCTCGCCCCTCCGGAGGCCGCCCTCGCAGCGGCGCCGCTGGCGGCGGCGCTCCCGGCTGCCGAGGAAGAGGAATCCGGCGCGCTCTACGTGCCGGTGGTGGACCAGACCAACAACCTCACCTACCTGGACATCTGCATCACGGCGACCAGGGGCGGCGGCGGCAAGAAGTAGCGGCAGCTGGACAAGCCCGGGGCGCGAGCCAACCTTGCCTGACTCGCCCCCGCCATCGCGCTGCATGCGGAACGGCTGGGCGGCAGCGTCGAGCTGATCTCGGCCAAGGACCGGGGCACGCGCGCGACCGTGCGGGTTCCCCTGCCGCCCGGAAATCACCAACTGACGAGGCGGCCGGCATTGACTTACTTCTTCTCGGGCGCCTTCGCGGCCTCGGGAGGCGGCGCGGGCTTCTCCTTCTTCGTGCCCGTGCCCTTCGGCGTCGAGGTGGTGGCCGTGCCGCCCGCGGGAGGAGCCGCCGCTTCACCCGCGGCCGGAGCAGGCGCGGGGGCCGGGGCCGGGGCACCCTGGGCAAAGGCCGACAACGAGAGGAGGGCGAGCAGCGAGAGCGAACGGTTCATGGGGCAGACCTCGTAAACTGCGGGGTAAGAGGTGGGACGCGGCATGGACGGCCGCCGGTCCATCGGGATTCATAGTCGAAAACTGTGTGCTTCCGGGCACCTGTGTATCCTCCCCCCATGGCAGATGACCTGGTGGCCCGCCTCGACGCATGCACGGCGGTGATTCGGAAGAAGGCACCGGGCTTTGAACCGAAGCTCGGCATCATTCTCGGCAGTGGCCTGGGCGCGTTCGCCGACTCGCTCGAGCGCCCCGTGTCCATCGACTACAGCGAGCTGCCCGACTTCCCCATCTCGTCGGTGCACGGTCACGCGGGCCGGCTCGTGCTCGGTTACCGCGGCACAGTGCCCGTGGTGGCGATGCAGGGCCGGGTGCACTTCTACGAGGGCTATCAGCCGTGGCAGGTCGCCTTCCCCGCGCGCGTGCTGGGGCGGCTGGGCATCAAGCACCTCACGGTGACGAACGCAGCCGGCGGCATCAACCTGAACTTCAAGGTCGGTGACCTGATGGCCATCACCGACCACCTCAACCTCTCTGGCTTCAACCCGCTGGTGGGGAAGAACGTCGAGGCGCTCGGCCCCCGCTTCCCCGACATGTCTCACGCGTACGACCCAGCCTCGCTCGAGGTGCTGCGCGCCGCCGCGAAGGCCGAGGGCGTGAACCTGCGCGAAGGCGTGTACGTCAGCCTCTCGGGCCCCAGCTACGAGACGCCTGCAGAGATTCGCATGCTGCGCACGCTCGGCGGCGACGCGGTGGGCATGTCCACCGTGCCCGAGGTGATCGTCGCCTCGCACATGGGCATCAAGGTGACCGGCATCAGCTGCGTCACCAACCTCGCCGCGGGCATCGGCAAGAACGCCCTCTCGCACGACGAGGTGTCGGAGACGGCGAACCGGGTGACGCAGACGTTCCAGAAGTTGATCGGTCGCTTCCTCGATGAGGTGGCGGCGAAGTTCTAGCAACGAAAGACGTGACTCCATGGCAGCAGACAAGAAGAAGAAGTCGACCGAAGACGAGCGCCGCGACAGCCCGCGCGTGCCGATGGCGTTCCTCGTGCGCGACGTGGGCCTGCGCGACGGTGAGTGGGAAGAGCGCCACGGCGACCTCTCGCTGGGCGGCATCTCGTGGCGCGGCAAGACGGCGCCGCACGGCACCGAGGTCGACGTGCGCTTCCGCCTGCCGCTCGTGCCGAAGGAGGTGCGCGCGCGCGGCGAGATCCTGCGGGTGAAGGCCGCCGGCGTGGGCATCGACTTCCACCTGCGCTTCACCGAGCTCGACGTGCGCTCCGAGCTGGCCATCGCCCGGTTCCTCGACGAGTGGCTCGCCAAGCAGAGCTGAGCTGAGCTGCGCGGAGGTTGCCGGTTGGCCCTCTCCCCCTCGGGGAGAAGGAGCCGCGTTCTCAGCGGAAGACGCCACACACGGGCACGTCGACCGGGCCATCGAGCCTGAAGGCCGGCGTGTCGACCGTCACGTTGCCCCGAACGCGATCGCCGGCGACACGCAGGGTCTGCATGCCGACCACCACCTCGCGGCGCACGCCTCCGTCGACGAAGGTCATCAGCTCGAACTGCGGCGTGCCCCCGTGCCGCATGCTCACCAGCAGCAACTGCTCGTCGATGTTCGGCAGCACCTTCGGGTCGCGGCACACCTTCCGCTCGAGGTCGGACAGGATGATGAAGGCCGTGTCCGTCTGCGCGTAGACGAAGCCCTGGCCGCTCTTCGCCACGAAGCGGTTGGTGCCGCTCAACTGGAGCTGCGAGCCGGACTCGCCTCCGGCGCAGCCCCCGTCACACCCCTGCCCGGCCAGGCACGCCTGGCAGTCGCCCTTCGGGCCACAGGCGAAGGGGTCGGTGCCCGGGTGACACGCCCCCTGGAGATCGCAGCACCCCTTGCAGGTCGCCGCGCACTGCTCCCGCACGCTGCAGCCCGCCCCGAGGAGCACCAGCAGAACGCCCAGCCTCACGGCGCGAGACCCAACGAGTGGAGCTCGGCCGAGACCAGCTTCTCCAGCTCGCGAATGCTGCCCCCGTACATGAGGCAGCGGTGGCCCTTCACGTCGAAGCGCAGCTCGTCGGGGTGCCGGGCCACCAGCACGGTGGGCACCTTGAGCGCCCATGCGTAGCCGACCTCCAGGTACACGTTGGGGTTCGCGCCGGTGAGCTCGGCCACCACCACGCGCGCGCTGGCGATGCGCGAGAGGATGCGCTGGATGATCAACCCCTCGAACACCGCGGCGTCGACCCGCTCGCAGAGCAGCCCCGCCCGGTGAATCGGCGTCTGCAGGCCGTAGTGAAAGATGTCTTCGAACTCGGGAGCGAAGGGCATGGCCACGAAGGCGTGCGGCTTCTGCACGGTGCCGGTGCCGTGCGTGGGCAGTGAAGGCGCGGCCGGCGCGGAGGTGGCGGTCGGCCGCGACACCCGAAACGCCCCGTCGCTGACCGCGACGCCGGGCATCTTCGAGAGCCGCTCGAGCAGCGTCTGGTGAAGGCGCTTCGCCCGCCCTTCGCGCTTCTCGACGATGAACACCTGCTGCAGCGAGACGGGCGGCAGCCCCTTCTGCACGGCGTCGATGAGCCCACCGGCGAGCGCGAGCACGCCTTCGCCTTCGTCGAGCCCGCAGTTCGCGCCGTGCAGGGTGAGCGCGAGGCTGCTGGTACCGGGCGGCAGCACCTCGAGGGCGCGCCCGCCAAAGCGGCGCACGTCGTGGTACCCGAAGCTCGAGAGCGGCACGGTGCCGAGGAAGAGCACCGTCTTCGCGGCCACCGCGCCCTGGCCCGGCGTGAAGCGCGCCTCGTCGGGAGCGCTCTCGAGCGCGCGGCGCGAGACGCCCTTCCCGGCGAGGCGCTCGGCGACCAGCCCGTCGGAAGAGTGGAAGCCCTGCGCATGCTTCACGGCCAGCACGTCGGCTGCGACCTCCAGGAGGTCCTGTTGCACGACGCGAATCTCGACGCTCATAAGCCGCGGGAGCTTAAGCGCAAACCGTTCACCCCGAGCGGAGTCGAAGGGCCTCGGACAGCGCCCGGCGGTTCATTCGTGCCTGACGTCTGCCGCCGGCATGGGGCGCGCGACTACCCTTGAAACCTCTCCCTGCGACGCGGGGAGAGGGGCTGCGCACGTTGGCCCCTCACCCCAACCCTCTCCCCGCTGCGCAGGGAGAGGGAGCACGCTTCAGGCGATCGGCTGCTCCACGAGGGTGACCCACTCACTCGGGTCTGGCACCTCGGCGATGGTGGTGACGTAGACCTCGCGCGGCGCCTCGATGGGCTGCTTGCCGTTGTTGCTCATCCACTGGGTGATGGCGTCGTAGGCCGGCTTCATCTTGTCGTAGCGACCCACGTGACGAACGACAGCGGCCTGCGTGGGGTTGAGGTGCAAGGGCTTCACCCGCCCGCTCACCGGCACCAGCTTGTCGCAGGTCATCACCGCCTCGACGTCAGCGGTGCGCTGCGTCACCGAGTAGTAGCGCACGAAGGGGGGCCCGACGGGGATCGCCCCGCCCGCGCGGATGACCTCGCTCAGCTCGAGGAACGCGAGGTTGAAGAAGTTCGGGAGCTCGTCGATCGGAATGGTCGTCCGAATACCAACCGCTTCGCTTGCGGGCAGGTTCGCCGTCAGGATTTCGTAGGCCATGGGTGCTTCCTCCTGCGAAGCGAGGAGTGCATCACCCGCGCCACTGCCGCTTCAGTACGGAACCCGCTCGCGACCCGGCAGCAGATGCGCGGCCTCGAGGGTGCGGTGGTCTTCGACGTCGAGCATCCAGTAGCCCTCGCGGCCAGGCTCGGTCGAGCTGCCCCCGCCGAAGAGGTGCGGACGCTCGTCACCGGCGCGCTGCCACGAGCGGATGTGCGAATGGCCGTGGTGCAACATCACGTCGCGCCCTTCGAGCACGCGCAGCAGCGCGGGCCCGTCGACGAGGGCGGACTCCATCCACTCCCGGCGGCCGTCGGGGGAGAGCGGGCCGTGGTGCGAGAGCACGTGCACCGTGCGGTTCGCCAGCCGGGGGTCGTCGAGGATGCGGGTGAGCGCGGCGAGCTGGGTGGCGCCGAGGTGGCCCACCACGTACTGGCTCCAGCCGGGCACGCGCGTGCTGTCGAGGCCGATGAGGGCCACGTCGTCACCGAGCAGGCGCACGAAGGGGTAGCCCGTGGCGTCGGCGTACTCGGGCATCGCCGAGGCGAGCTGGCCCGCGAAGACGCGCTCGAAGTGCCGCTCGCCTGGCGAGTCGGTGTAGCGATCGTGATTCCCCGGGATGACCGTGAGCATTCCCTCGTCGGTGAGGTGACGCACCGAGGCATGCACCGCCTCGAACTCGGCGCCGTCGCCCATCGCGGTGAGGTCGCCGGTGAAGATGACGTGGTCTGCCTCGAGGTGGTCGATGTCTTCGAGAATGCGCTGCCACGCGGTCACGCCGCTGGCGAAGCGGTGCAGCCGCCCCATGCCGTGCAGCTCGAGCCGGCCGGGCACACCCCGCCACCCCGAGCTCGCCCAGGAACGCCTGCGCCAGTCGAGCTGGTGGTGAATGTCGCTGACATGAATGATCCGCACGTTGGGGAGATGGTGGCTCGCCGGGGGCCCGCTCCGCAAGGCACGGTGCGGCGCGTCACTGCCTTATCGGCGGGGCGGCGCGAACGAATGGGTGCAGCGTCCGCAGAATTCGCGTCGCGGGCCCGTTCATCCCGAGCGGAGTCGGGGGATTGGTGCCCAGGCTCGCAGGAAGTCGCCCCTCGACTCCGCTCGGGGTGAACGGTGACGGGCTCGAGCTTCGTGCTCGACCCGGGAACGGGCGATGCAGAGCCAGCGCTCGAGGTGGTGGTGCAGTTTGAATTGGAAGATCCCCGGTGAGTGGCAGCTGATCAGCAGCGACCCGACGCCGTTGTCCCCGACGCTCCGCCCCCCAGTGCCCACGTGGTGCGTACGCGCCTGTCCGCTGCGCCCGGTGCCACCCCTGGCGGCTGTGGCAAAACGAGCCGCAGGAGTAGGCTCCTTCACATGCGAACGCTCCTCCTCGTCGCCCTCCTCGCTGCTTCCGTTTCCCTGGCCCAGCCTGTCCCGGGCTCCTGGGGCGGCTACGTCAGCGGCTGGGTGAGCGACGCGCCGCGCCTGACCCCGATGCCGTTCGACCGCGCGGTCCGCACGCCCCGGCTCACGCGCCAGCAGCGTGAATATCTCGCGCTCCAACAGCTCGCCGCGCAGCAGGCCTTCTTCGCGCAGCAGAACTACGTGCAGCTGGCGCAGGTGTCGGCGCGGCAGGAAGCGCTCGCGGCGCAGCAGCTGGCGCAGCAGCAGGAGCTCGTGGCCGAGCAGCGCCGCCTGGCGCGGGAGCAGGAGCTGGCGGCGCAGGAGCAGCTCCTCGCGCAGCAGCAGCAGCTCGCGGTGCAGCAGCAGCTCCTCGCCCAGGCGCAGCAGCAGGCCGCCGCCGAAGAGCTGGTGCGCACCCAGGAGCGGGAAGCGAAGCTCAAGCAGCTCGAGCTGGCGCACCAGCAGGAGCTCGAGCGCGACGCCGCCCGCCTCGCCCTCGCGCGCGCCGAGGCCGACGCGAAGCCGCGTGAGAAGGGCCCTGACATTCATCGCTGGACCGATGAAGACGGCGTGGTGCACTACTCCACCAAGCCCAGGCGCTGAGTGCCGTTCTCTGCCCACCTCCGGCTGCTGATCATCGGAGCGCCCTGGCTGTCCGTGCCGATGGGGTTCATCGCGGCGCGCAAGCCGGGATGAGGTCGACCCCGCCGAAGAACTCCTCGACCACCAACGCCCACGCCTTCGCGTTGTCGGGGTTGCCGCACTTGAAGGGCGTGACTGCCTTCTCCTTGCGGAGCAGGGCGCGGTGCTCGGTGTAGTAGCGGCGGGCGATGTCGGCGGCGTATTCGCCCACGCCGTTGCCGGGCTGAAAGTCGTAGTACGTGCCGCCGCGCACCTTGATGCTGTCGGGCGTGTACGGGGTGAGGCACTTCACGTCGACGCCGCACTTCTTCACGATGCGATCGTAGATGGGCGAGAGCGCGCGCCGCGACCAGTCACCGTGCCCCTGGTCGTTGAGATGGAAGACCTCGTGGAAGAGCGTGCCGCGCACGCCGGCCTCCGAGCCGAACAGCGAGCCCGAGACGTTGTAGGCCACCGCCCAGTCGACCGCGTAGGCCGAGGGCGTGCGCCGCTTCACCGACTCGAAGAAGCGGAAGTCGAGCGCGCGCCAGCGGTAGTTCGGCGTGCCGCCGAGGTCCTTGAAGAAGCTGTCGAAGTCGGTGAGCGCAAAGGCGGCCCACTCGAGGTGCTTGCGATGGGCGCCCACCGGCAGCTGGGGAATGAGGTGCAGCCTGCCCCGGTAGCCCCCGTCGAAGTCCTGTTCGGGGAGCACGCCCATCACCGTGCCGCTCGCGGTGTAGAGCGCGGTGGCGGCCTTCGCGGCGGCGGGGTCCTTCGCGTAGCGCGCGGCGATGAGGCAGGAGATCTGCTCGGCCTCGGTGCCGGTGTCGCAGGGCGCGGGCGCCTTGCCGGTGATGAAGAGGATCTCGTGCGCGAGCTGGCGGCCCACGCGGGGCACGTCTTGCGCGGGGGCGGGCTGAGAGACCAACACGAGAAACAGCAGGCACCGCGCCATGCCTGAAGTCTACGCGGTCCGGAGCAGGTGCGAGACGAGCGCGCATCGGCTGATCAGGAAAGCCCGCGGGAATGCACCGGCAACTCGAGGTGCTCAGCGCACCGACGTTGTCCGACCTGACTCTGCGGAGAGGACCCTCGCGCGACGAAAAAAGCTATCTCCACCATTCCGTCTGCCGTGGAGAATTCCAATGCACTTGTTCGACTCCGTTGCACCCGCTCGCTTCTTCCCTGCCCTCGTCGCGGCGCTCGCGCTCGTGAGCTGCGGCGTTCCTGATCAGCCCTACGGAAGCCCCGATGACGGGGGCGTGAGCGCTGGTGGAGGAACGGGCAACACCGGCGGCGGCTCAGGCGGCAGCTCCGGTGGAGGAACCGGAGGCAATGCAGGTGGCGGCTCCGGCGGCGGTACGGGCGGAGGAAACGGCGGAGGCTCCGGCGGTGGGACCGGCGGCGGAAGAATGGGCGGCGGCTCCGGGGGCGGCACGGGCGGCAGCTCCGGTGGCGGAACGGGCGGCAGCTCCGGGGGCGGCACGGGCGGCAGCTCCGGTGGCGGAACGGGCGGCAGCTCCGGTGGCGGCACGGGCGGCAGCTCCGGGGGCGGAACGGGCGGCAGCTCGGGTGGTGGCACCGGCGGAGGCACCAGCACCGGCGGCTTCGCGCTCGGCCCCTCTGGCTGCACGGCGCAATCGCTCGACGCCAACGTGAGCGTGGGCGGCTACATGTCGGATCGCTACGGCTGGAGCGACGGCGACTGCCTGCGCCGCACCGCGGCCCTCGTGCGCAACACCGCGGCTGATCCGGGCGGCTCGCGCGGAGGCTTCCTCCGCGAGCTCACCCTCACCGTCAACGGCGCCACCCGCACCGCGCGCGGCACCGGCTCGAACGGCTGGAACGGCTGGGGCTACGTGGTCAACCACTACGGCTCGAGCGCCGACACCTCGCACAGCAGGACGGGCACCTTCCGCACGGTGCTCGCCGGCGCGCATCACGCCATCCACGAGTTCCGGGTGCAGATGAGCCCCGGCGGTCCGGTCGCGGCGACCATTCACTGGTTCTTCGCCACCGGCCGCACCGAGCCCGTCTACGCCATCACCTTCGACGTCGGCGCTGCCGCGAACGCGATCTCCGCCGACACGCGCGCGCCGTACGGCGATCTCGCGTTCGAAGGCACCGCGGGGCCCATCGCCGGCATCGGCTGGGGCGACCTCTACCGCTTCACCACCACCGGCACGGGCCCGGTCACCATGAACTCCACCTGGGACTACACCGCGCCGAACCTGGTGCCGTACGTGCGCATGTGGTCGTCGGCCGTCGACGCCGAGATGGGCGCGGTGCAGACGCAGACCTTCGCGCAGCACGTCGCGGGTGGTGACTACGGCGCGGGCGCGATCACCGCCTGCCAGGGAAAGACCAGCGCGAACAAGGGCTCGGGCTGCAGCACCGGGGGCGAGACCATGCCCACCGATTGGATGTGGCCCTTCCAGCTCAACCAGTACGAGCTGCCCTTCAGCAACGCCTCGCACCGCCTCGCCTGGGGCTCGAACTACGGCGCCGTCGGCAAGGCGTCGGTGACCGCCTTCGGCCGCACCTTCGCCGGTCATCCTCAGGTGAAGTACGGCGTGTTCCTGGTGGTGGGCGCGCACTCCAGCAACGACACCCTCGAGCGCGTCACCCAGGTGGAGCGCCTCACCGCCGCCACCGTCACCGGCGCGACCTGGAACCCGCTCTACGCGGTGTGGGACGCGCCCAGCGGCACCACGCTCACCCTCGACCCGAAGGGCGCGGCGATCGCCTCTCCCATCTTCCACTTGAGCAACTTCACCGCGAGCGCGGTGAGCCAGGTGACCGTCGACGGCGTCGCGCTGCAGCCGGGCGTGGGCTACTTCGCCACCATCGACTCGACCGATCAGTCGCTCTGGCTCACCCTCAACGGAACGGTGTCGGCGCCGGTGAGCGTGCAGGTGCAGTGACCCCAGGCGGCCCCTGGTTCGCGTGGTAGAGGCCGGGGCATGACGGGGGCGTTCGACGCGGCATACCGGCGGCTCCAGGGCACCTGGCTGTTGCACGACCTGCCCGAGGCGTCGCTGCGGCACCTCGCCGCCGGCGCGACCGAGCGGGCGCTCCAGCCGGGCGAGCTGCTGCTCGAAGAGAACACCCCCGGCGACGCCCTCTACGTCGTGCTCGAGGGCGCGTTGCAGGTGACCCGGCGCAGCCCTTCGGGGATCCAGGTACTGGGCGAAGTGCGAAGGGGAGAACACCTGGGCGAGCTCGCCCTGCTCGACGACGCGCCCCGCACCGCCAGCGCCACCGCGACCGAACCGACCCGCGCCCTGGTCATCACCCGCGCCTCGTTCGAGGCGTGCCTCGCCCACGCCCCCGGCGCCGCGCACACCCTGGGCCGGCTGCGCGAATACCGCCGCGCCTGGTCGACGGTGCGCCGGGTGCGCCCCCCGGCCGAGTCGATCGCCGGGCTCCTCGCGCGCTTCGTCACCGACGTGCCCGCCGAGCGGCTGGGCGACCTCGCGCAGCACGTCGAGTGGGTGACCGTGCCCAGCGGCGCGCTGCTCTTCCGCCAGGGCGAGAGCGGCGACGCGCTCTACTTCGTGGTCACCGGCACCGTCGAGGTCCTCGCCGAACGCGACGACGGCCAGGAGATCCGCCTCGGCGAGGCGTCACCGGGCGAGGCGCTGGGCGAGATGGCGCTGCTCTCGGGTGAGGCCCGCATGGCCTCCGCGCGCGCGGCGTGCGACGTCGAGCTGCTCAAGCTGTCCCGCGAGGGCTTCGACGCGCTGGTGAAGGCCCACCCGCAGGCGATGACCGTCTTCGCGCGCACCATGGCCACGCGCCTGGCGAAGGCCGCCCGCGGGCGAGGCGCCATCGCCCAGCTGCGCAGCACCCGCGTGCTCACCCTCGAGGAATGCACCGCCGCGGTCCGCCTCACCGACCCGGTGCTGCTCAACCTCACCATCACCCAGCTCTACCATCGGCTCGCCGTCGACCTGACGTTGATGCTGGGCGCGCAGGACGCGAACTGGTTCGCCTTCGGGTGCCGTGCGTCCAAGACGGCTGGCAACTCCATTCGCGGCGAAGAGCTGCCGCTGCGCGAGGTGCTGCGCCTCACCCCGCTGTGGCCGGCGCTGCTGAAGGGCGTCGAAGCGGCGCGCGGGCTCTCGCTCACCGCGCTCTTCGAAGACACCCTGCGCACCGTCGCCGACCGGGTCGCCGAGGGGAACCGCTTCATCTTCGAGGAGATCGGCCCGGCCTTCGTGCGCTTCGTGGGCGAGTTCGTCCACGACACCGACTACGACCCGAAGAAGTTCGACGCCTTCCTCGGCACGTTCAGGCCCGGGCCCAGCGAGCGCGGCGGCCAGGACACCCTCAAGGGCGCGTTGAGCGCGTACTACGAGGCGACGTTCGAGCGCTCGCCCAGGCGGCGCGCCGAGCTCATCCTCCTGGGCAGCCTGAAGACCGGCTTGCACGAGCAGGTTCGCGTCGACCCCATCATCGACCGCGCCCTCGACGCGCCCCTCGAGGTCTTCTTCGATTCAGCCGCCCGGCTCCTGCCCCGCCCGCTGCGGCCCGCCGCCCACCTGGCGCGGGGCCCGCTGCAGCGCCGCGTTCGTTCGCTGCTCACCCGGCGCATGATGCGCTACCAGTTGCCCGACCTCGCGCTCGACCTCGGTGACGACGTGCCCGCGTGGAAGGGGGCGCACGCCTGGCCCCCGATGCTCCGCACCCTCGAGCACCCTGAGCTGCGCACGCTCTTCGAGTCGCTCACCGCTGGCGCGCCGAGCCGCGCCCGCGACTGGAGCGTGCTGGGCGATCGCATGCGCTTCATCGCCACGCTCTTCCGCAGCCGGCAGAAGTCGCTGCAGCTCTTCGAGCCGCCCTACCTCGACACGCAGGAAGCAGAGATTCGCTCGCGACGCATTCCGCGCGGCGCGCTGTGAGCGCAGCGGGCAGGAGGGCGGCGGTGAGCGTCGTCAGGACCCTGCGAGCCTGCGCAGCCTCTCTTCGGCGCGGTCGCGATGGCTGGGCGCGTGGGCCAACCAGCGCAGCGTCTTCTCAGCACCCTCGAGGTCACCGCGGCGCAGGAGCACGTCGGCGCGCGCGAGGTGGCCGTCGAGGTGCGCGCAGCCGGGGAGCGAGGCGTCGAGCTCGCGGAGCGCTTCGTCATCTCGGCCCAGCTTCTCGAGCAGCGTGCCGCGGGCGGCCCGCCGCATCACGCTGTCCTTGAGGGCGAGCGACTGGGCCATGGCGTCCACAGCCTCCTCGAGCCGGCCCAGGCGCTGAAGCACCTCGCCACGGCGCCACCACCTGTAGTCATCGCGAGGGCGCGTCGCAGCGTGCGCCTCATCGACGGCCAGCAACTCGTCGAGCCGCCCCGCGATGTCGAGGAGGAGGAGGTACTGCCGCGCGGCGACCTCATGGCCGGGCTCGCGCGCCACCGCTTGCGCCAGGAGCCGCAGCGCGCCCTCGCGATCGAGCTCCGTGAGCGCGTAGCTCGCGGCGAGCAGCGTCTCGGCGTCGGTTCGCATCGCCAGCGCCGCGGCGATGTCGGCGTCGATCTCCTGGCGTGGCTTGCCCTGCCGCGATGCCACCTGGGCTCTCTCGAGGCGAAGGAGCGCGTCGCCAGGGAAGACCTCGACCATGCGGCGCGCATCGGTGTACGCGTCGGTGCTGACCACACCCTTCAATGACTTGAGGAACGCGCGGTAGTTCGGTTCATCGAGCACGTAGTAGCCATCACCCGCTGTCGCACCGAAAGGCGCGAGCGCCGCGCGCAACCATTCGTCGACGAACACGGGCTCGGGCTCGAAGACCTCGCCGCGACAGGTGAAGTGCCCCGGAGGCCACACCTCCCATTGGGCGCCGTGCGGCTGGCAGTCGAGCGCGTAGCGGCCGCGCTGCGGGGGCGAGGTCGGCAGGTAGAGCAGGGAGAGCGAAGCCATCGCCCCAGTGTCCCGTTCGCCCCGGGTGGAGTCGAGGGACGCTTGCCGTGCCGCCGCGCGCCTGCGAAGAAAAGCGCATGAAGCTCGCGCTCTCGCTGCTGCTCCTCACCGGACTGATCGCCCACGCAGAGCCGCCCAACGAGCGCCTCGACATCGCGCTCAAGGCCTACCGCCTCGCCGCCACCGGGTACCGCGAAGGCAACGTGCCGCAGGAGCTGGTGGTGACGTGGAGCCTGCGCGCCTGGGAGCTGCAGAAGGCGAGCGGCGCGCCCAACGCCGGCGCCGACTACGTGTTCCGCATGAAGGACCTCGAGAACGTGGCCACCGCCCGCGTGAAGGACGGCCGCGCCACCGCGCTCGAGCAGCTCAACGCGCAGTACCTCCGCCTCGAGGCCGAGCTGGCCGCGAAGAAGAAGTGACTCAGCGCTGCTCGACGCGCGCCGGCACCGGCGAGAACACGCAGGCCCTGATGGTCGCCACCGCGCCCGTGTTGTACCGGTAGTCCACCGGCTGGCAGGTGGTGCCGTTGGGGCAGCTGCTCGAGCTGCAGCACAGGTCGATGCAGATGTTGAGGTTGCGGTCGCAGATGCCGCTCAGGCACTGGGCGTTCGCGCTGCACGCCGCGCCCGACACCCGGTTGGCCGTGCCGCTGGGAAGGCACGACGGCACCACGCTGTGAATGGGCGCGCCGCCCGAGGTGTACCCGGTGTTGGCGCTGGGGCCGGCGATGTTGCAGCTGGAGCCGCTGGCGCAGTCGCTGTGCTGGCAACACGGCTCGGCGCAGCGGCCGTTGAGGCACATGTCGGCGCCCGCGCGGCACTGGCCCGCGGTGCAGGTCTCGCCCGTGTTGCGGGTGGCGGTGATGCGCGAGTCGAGGCGGCAGAACGAGTAGTAGTAGTAGCCCTGAATCTGCGGGCCCGGTCCCGGCACGATGGCGTTGCGCTGCGCGGTGCAGGTGGTGTTCGCGCTGCAGCCGCTCTCGTGGGTGCACTTGTCGCTGCAGTACGCCGGGCTGCCGTCGCTGCTCAGACAATCGCCGGTGCGGCAGCTGGTGCTCGCCGTGCAGGTCTGGCCGGTGGTGCTCGCCCCGGTCATGAGCACCGAGCACAGGTGCAGGTTGTCGCTGTCGACGAGGTTCCGGTAGCAGCCCTCGGTCACCGCGCAGGAGTCGTTGAGGCCCGTGCCCGTCGTCTGGTTGCAGAAGCTGCCGCAGGTGCGCGCCCCGGTGCTCACGTTGCTCACGCACACCAGGTCGGGCCTGCATTGATCAGTGCCCGCGGCGAAGTTGTACCAGGTGTTCCCCTGCTTGTAGCCGCACGGGTCCGACACGCCGCAGTTGTCCACGGTGCGGCGATCGCAGTCGTTGTCCACGCCGTTGCAGACCTCCGGCGCGCCGGGGTGAATGGTGTTGTTGCCGTCGTTGCAGTCGACGCACTCGTTGCTGCCGTCGTTGTCCTGGTCGCGCGTCACCAGGCAGCCGCAGGTCTCGTCGACGTAGCCGTTGCAGTTGTCGTCGACCGAGTTGGCCACCGTGGGCGTGGCGGTGGCGCCGCAGTCCGCCGTCTTGAGGGGGAAGACGAAGGCGTTGGCGTCGTTGCAGTCCACGCGGCGCACGTCGAGGCCGCCACCCGGCACCGTGCCGCAGGTGGTGAAGCCGTCGGCGTCGACGTCGAAGGTCTCGTCGATGAGCCCGTCGCAGTCGTCGTCGCGGCCGTTACAGCGCTCGGCGGCGCCGGGGAAGATGGTGCCGTCGGTGTCGCGGCAATCGAGGCACTGGTTCGAGCCGTCGAAGTCGTTGTCGACGGTCGAGTTGCACCCGCAGGCGATGGGGTCGTCCACCGTGCCGTTGCAGTTCTCGTCGAGGCCGTTGTTGCAGACCTCGCCTGCCGGCATCACCGTCTGCTGGCAGGTGGTGCTGCCGCTGGTGCAGATCAACGCGCCCGTGCCGCACAGCCCGGGCACGCCGGTGGGGCAGGCCTGGCCCTGCGTGGGGAAGGTCTCGTCGGTCGAGCTGTCGCAGTCGTCGTCGACGCCGTTGCAGCTCTCGGTGCTGGTGGCGCCGGGGGTGCAGGTCTGGGTGGCGCCGCCGACGCACGCAGCCACGCTGCGGAAGCACGCGCCCACGCCGCAGGTGAGGTTGCCCAGGTTGTCGTCGGGCGTGCCGTCGCAGTCGTCGTCGAGGTTGTTGCAGCTCTCGGTGCCCGAAGGCCCGGGGCTGCAGGTCTGCGGGGCGCCGCCCAGGCAGTTGTTCACCGTGCGCACGCACTCGCCCACGCCGCAGGTGGTGGTGCCCAGCCCGTCGTCGGGCGTGCCGTCGCAGTCGTCGTCGAGGGAATTGCAGCTCTCGGTGCCCGCGGGGCCCGGGCTGCACGTCTGCGGCACGCCGCTCACGCAGTTGTTCACCGTGCGCACGCAGATGCCGGTGCCGCAGGTGCTGGTGCCGAGCGCCTCGTCGGTCGCGGCGTCGCAGTCGTCGTCGACGCCGTTGCACACCTCGGTGCCCGGCGCGCCGGCGGTGCAGGCCTGCACCACGCCGCCCACGCAGTTGTTGCTGGTGCGCGCGCACGCGCCCACGCCGCACGAGGTGGTGCCGAGGTTATCGTCGGCCGCGCCGTCGCAGTCGTCGTCGAGCCCGTTGCACGTCTCGCCGCCCGGCGCGCCGGCGGTGCAGGTCTGCGCCACGCCGGCCACGCAGTTGTTCACCGTGCGCAGGCATACGCCCTGGCCGCAGGTGGTGCTGCCCAGGCCCTCGTCGGTCGTGCCGTCGCAGTCGTCGTCGATGCCGTTGCACACCTCGGTGCCCGGCGAGCCCGCGCTGCACGTCTGGGACACGCCGCCCACGCAGTTGTTGGTGGTGCGCAGGCACGCGCCGGTGCCGCAGGTGGTGCTGCCCAGGTTGTCGTCGGCCGCGCCGTCGCAGTCGTCGTCGAGGCCGTTGCAGCTCTCCACGCCCGCCGGGCCCGGGTTGCAGGTCTGGCTGGCGCCGCTCACGCAGTTCTGCGTGGTGCGCAGGCACACGCCCACGCCACAGGTGGTGCTGCCGAGCAGCTCGTCGGTGGCGCCATCGCAGTCGTCGTCGAGGCCGTTGCACACCTCGGTGCCCGCGGCGCCCGCCACGCAGGTCTGCGCCGCGCCTCCCACGCAGAGGTTCACCGTGCGCGCGCACGCCCCCACGCCGCAGCTCGAGGTGCCGAGGTTCTCGTCCGTCTGCGTGTTGCAGTTGTCGTCCTCGAGGTTGCAGCTCTCGGCCGCCGGCACCACCTCGCCCACGCACGGGCCCCACTGGCCCGAGGCGCAGGTCTGCACGCCCGCGCGGCAATCGCCCACGCCCGCGGTGCCGCCCGGGCCGGTGTAGCAGCTCTGCGTCTGCGTCCCCGTGCAGGCGCAGCCGTCGTTCACCAGGCCGTCGCAGTCGTCGTCGAGGAGGTTGTTGCAGTCTTCCATCGGGGCCGCCGCGCCCGGGGCGCAGCTCTGCGGAGCGCCGCCCACGCAGTTGGCCACGGTGCGCGCGCAGATGCCGCTGCCGCACGAGCTGCTGCCCAGGCCCTCGTCGGTGGCGCCGTTGCAGTCGTCGTCGACGCCGTTGCAGACCTCGGCGGCCGGACTGCCCGGCGTGCACGCCTGCGACATGCCGGCCACGCAGTTCTGCACGCTGCGCGCGCACGCGCCCACGCCGCAGCTGGTGCTGCCCAGCAGCTCGTCGGTGCTCGAGTCGCAGTCGTCGTCGAGGCCGTTGCACACCTCGGTGCCGGCGCTCCCCGCCACGCAGCTCTGCGCCGCGCCGGAGAGACAGTTGGGGACGGTGCGCTGGCACACGCCGGCGCCGCAGGTGGTGGTGCCGAGGGTCTCGTCGGTCTGGCCGTCGCAGTCGTCGTCGAGGCCGTTGCACGACTCGGGGCCCGGGGGGCCGGCGGTGCAGGCCTGGCTCGCCCCGGCCACGCAGTTCTGCACCGTGCGCGCGCAGACGCCGCTGCCGCAGGTGGTGCTGCCCAGGCCATCGTCGATGGAGCCGTTGCAGTCGTCGTCGACGCCGTTGCACGACTCGGCCACGGGAGTTCCCGGTGCGCAGCTCTGGGGTTGGCCGTTGAGACAGTTGGCGGCGGTGCGGGTGCACGCGCCCTGGCCGCAGGTGCTGCTGCCCAGGCCGTCGTCGACGGTGCCGTCGCAGTCGTCGTCGAAGCCGTTGCACGCCTCGGTGACGGCGGTGCCGGGCACGCAGCTCTGCGTCACGCCGCTCACGCACGAGGGCCCGCTGCGCGCGCAGACCCCGACCCCGCAGCTGGTGTTGGGCAGGCCCTCGTCGATGGTGCCGTCGCAGTCGTCGTCGGCGCCGTTGCACGTCTCGGTGGCGGCGGTGCCGGGCACGCAGCTCTGCGAGACGCCGGCGAGGCAGGCGGGCACCGTGCGCGCGCAGCTGCCCACGCCGCAGTTGAGGTTGCCCAGTCCCTCGTCGGCCGTGCCGTCACAGTTGTCGTCCTGGCCGTTGCAGGTCTCGGCGACGGCGGTGCCGGGCAGGCAGGTCTGCGGCGCGCCCTGCACGCAGGCGACGATGCTGCGCGCGCACGCGCCCACGCCGCAGGTGGCCATGCCGAGGTTCTCGTCTGCCTGGCCGTTGCAGTCGTTGTCGCGCCCGTCGCAGAGCTCGGCGACCCCGATGCCCGGCGTGCACGCCTGGGCCACGCCGCCTTCGCACGCCGACACGGTGCGCTCGCACTCGCCCACGCCGCAGGTGAGCGTGCCCAGCCCGTCATCGGAGAAGCCGTCGCAGTCGTCGTCCTTGCCGTTGCACGTCTCGGGCGCCGGGTTGACCTCACCCGCGCACGCGGTGAACACCCAGGCGCCCTGCTCTTCCACGCACAACGAGATGCCCAGGCGGCACTCGCCCAGCTTCGACGAGCCGCAGGTCTGCATCTCGCCCGGGTTGCACACGCTCACCATGCCCGCGTCGTCGGTGCCGCCGTCGTCGAGGGTGATGAGGTCGAGGCAACGCCCGGTGGAGGGCACGCAGCGGCGACCCGGACCGCAGTCCGAGTCCATGGTGCACTCGACGCCCGCGTCTTCGAGCACCGTCGCGCGCGCGCAGTGGCCGTCCACACAGCTCTCACCGAGGGCGCATTCACTGGTGAGGGTGCAGCTCGCGCCCACGAGGAACCCGGCGTCCTGCTCGGGGAGATCGGCCGGCGCGACGCAGCGGCAACCGGCCAGGCACGCCGAGAGCGCGAACAACAAGGGGAGCGAGCGCATGAGGACGCGCAGTATCGCACGCAGCGCGCGCGCACCGCCCGAGGAGGGCTGGAGCGGAAAAATCCTCCCGGGCCCTACTTCCCCTCGCGTTGGTCGAGGTGGGCCAGCAGCGCCCTGCGCTCTTCCTGTCGCGCGGGGAGCCCCGACTCGGCCAGGCGGATCGCTTCACGGACCGCAGGCAGTTCGGCGAGGGGAACGAAGGCGCCTTGCGCGGTGAACTCGAGCTTGCCTCTGCGCTCGACGAGGAAGGTGATCCACTCGGCTGCGTCGACCGTCTGAGGATCACTGCGGTAGCGCTCGGCGGGAAAGGACGCGCCCGAGGGAGAGCGGCGGCGGTTGACCTGGTCGACGAGGTTGACGCGATTGGCCAACACTTCGATGCCGCCAGGCCTCGGCACGGGGCCCGGCGGGAGGAGATCACCCCGGCTGATCGGCCCCTGCTTCAGGGGCGCTTCGTTGGCGAAGAGCACCTCGACGAGACGCAGCGGCCACAGCACCGCGCGCAGCCCCTCTCGTTCTTCGATGCGCTCGCGGGCCTCGGTGCGCTCGACGCGCGCCACCAGGCGTGACGCGGCGACCAGGCCCTCCAGCGTGTATTCGTGAAAGACCGGCCGCCCCATCACCCCAGTCTAGATCGCCGGTTACTGTTACTGATCAGCGGTGGTCATGCTGAACGTCGACGCCCGGTAGCCATGCACGCCGATGTACAGCACGCCGCTCGAAGTCGGAGTGAAGCGGAGCGTCTCGTTGCCCGACGACGTGTACGCACGAGCGACATACGAGGTCGTGGTCGGGGGAGCACCGAGCTTCAGGTAGAGATCCACGTCTGCCGCGGCGACCGAACGAATGACGACCAGGCGGCCCGCGGTCACGGGCAGCGAGAACAGCTTCAGCTCGCCGAGCGCGACGCTGCCGTTGACCGAGAGGTGCGCAACGCCACCGTCGGTGACCACGCCTGCGTCAGGACGAACACCGCCATCGACCATCACCCCTGCGTCGGTGGTCACGCCCGCGTCCGGACGAACTCCGCCGTCGGCCACCACACCCGCGTCCGGGCGAACGCCGCCATCGACGACCACACCCCCGTCAGGACGCACGCCACCATCGACGACCACGCCTGCGTCGGTGCGCACGCCCGCGTCGACGGCCACGCCCGCGTCCACGCGCACGCCACCGTCGGTCGCCGCCAGGCCCACGTACTTCACCTTCAGCTGCACCGTCGCCGCCGAGTAGCCGTGCACCGACACGTACAGCGCGCCCGGACCTTCCGCGGTGCAGTTCTCGTTCGCGGTGCCCGCGTACGGCCGGCAGTCGTACAGGTTGAGCGACGGCTGGCCGTTCAGCTTCACGTACAGGTCCGCGTCGCCCGTGCCGGTGAGCGCGACGGTGATGGCCCCGGCCGCCGCGGTGAACGGGCCGAAGTGTCTCCACTCGCCCTTCGCCAGCGTGGCCGACTCGTTGACCTCGAGCGCCGCGCCGACGAGCGCGCCCTGCCCCGCCGACTCGAGCACCATCGCCTTCACCTCGTCGTACTTGATGGCCCCGCCCGCGACCGAGCCGCTCGCCCTGATGGGCAGCCAGAGAAAGTCGGGGTGGTGCTGCTTGCTCGAGCCGACCCACTCGCCGCCGATGATGCGCCCGGTGGCGTCGAGCTCGAGCACGTACTCGTAGCGGTCCGTGCGGGTGTAGAGGTTGATGTTCGGCGCGGTGTACCCGTCCTCCGCGCTCGACTCGCTGATGTACTTCACCTCGGCCTTCACCTGGATGAAGCGGGCCGCCAGCGGGTTGAAGCGGTAGCTCGAGAGCGGCGCGCCGCCGTCGGTCGCCGTGACGCCGATGAGCCGGTTGGCCTCCTCGGACGTGACTTCCTTCTGCGAGGTCACCTTGTAGCCGCGCAGGGGCTGGTTCCAGACCTCGTAGTCGGCGGTGCGATCTTCCGCGAACGACTGCTTCATCAGGCCCAGGTAGTTGCCCAGCAGTACGTGGTACGTGCCGGCGTTCGTGTCGCGGCACTCGCGGTCTGCCTCGACCGGCCGGCCGTACGCGTCGAGCTTGATGCCGCCACCGTCGGGCATCGAGCTGTGCTTGTTGCAGCGCAGGCTCACGAACTTCGTGGTGGTCGAGTTGTGCACGAGCGAGGCGAGGCCCTTGAGGTCCTGCACCTCGAAGGTGACGCCGTTGCGCGTGACGGGGCGCTTCGGCTCGGGGAAGAGAATCGCCGCCGGAGTCCACGCGTGGCAGATGCCCCACCACGTCGCCACGCAGCGCCCCTCGTCCTTGCCCGGCCGCTTCGCGCAGGTCTCACCGAGGAAGCTGTCGCACTCGGTCGCCTCGCGGCAGGTCTTCGACACCGACTCGATGCCGTGGAACCGCGAGACCGCGTCTTCCACGTTCGTGCCGCCGAACGCCTTCTGGTACTTGAGCGACGCGGAGTCGGAGTTCGGACCCGCCCAGCGGTAGTTGATGTTGTCCTCGTACGTCGGCCAGTAGCTGCCGGCCCACGGAATGTTCGACGCCTCGCCCTGCAGCGGCAGCGCGTCGAAGCGGAGCTCGAGGTTGGTGGTGAAGAGCGACGGGTTGTCCTGGGCGCTCCACGCCTCTTCGGACTTCACCGTCTCCGGCGTCTCCAGCTCTTCGCCGCTGATGAGCGCGACCTGCCCGCCACAACCCGCCAGCGCCAGCATCACCACGACATTATTGAAGTTACGCACGTTTAGCCTCAGGAGTCCCGGCCGGAAGCGGCCTTCTTCCGACATGGACACTCATTCGCCTACACGTGCGCACAAATAAGAGCAATCGGGTCCTGAGAGACATGTAAAGAAGACTCACTTCTTTGGAGTTCCGACTACGGTCCGCTCTCACATGGGCCGCGCCGTGGTGGGAATCGTGCTGGCCGGGCTCGCCCTGGGCCTGGTGCTGCAGCTCTGGGTGATGCACGAGCAGGGTCGGCCGCTCCCGGTGCGGCGCGACGAATGTGCGGGCTGTCACCGGCAGGTCGAGGGCATCGAGCCGGGCCACGCCACGCTCAGCTGTGCCGCGTGCCACCTCGGCAACGCCTTCACCGCCGAGCCGAAGCTCTCGCACGTGGGCCTGGTGCGGATCCCCGGCAACGCGGCCGACATGGCTCGCACCTGCGGCGCGTCGGGCTGCCACGTCGACGTGCCGCAGCGCATCGGCAACAACATCATGAACACGATGAACGGCGTGGTGAGCGTCGACCGCTGGGTGTTCGGTGAGCAGCCCACGCCCACCGCCATCACGCCGGTGCAGCGGCTCGGTCACTCTCCGGCGGACACGCACCTGAGAAACCTGTGTGCGTCGTGTCACCTGTCGAACCCGAAGACGGAAGCGGGCCCGCTCCACGAGCGCTCGCGCGGCGGCGGGTGCAACGCGTGTCACCTGCGCTATTCCGAAGAGGCGCTCGACTCGCTCGGGAAGGGCAGGGACCCGGGTGTCCGTTTCGTTCACTCCGCGCTCTCGGTGAAGCCCGAGCCCATCGCCTGCTTCGGGTGTCACAGCCGCAGCGGGCGCGTGTCGCTCAACGCCGAAGGCTGGCAGGAGTTCGCAGGCGACGCCGGCTCGGCAGAGCTGCGCCAGCTCGACGACGGCCGCGTGGTGAAGAAGGGGCTGCCCGATGTGCACACCGAGCGCGGCCTGGGCTGCGTCGACTGTCACGGCTCGTGGGAGGTGATGGGTGACGGCACGCTTCCGCTCCATCGCGAGGCGCAGTCCACGCTGCGCTGCACCGACTGCCACAGGGTGGTGGACCGGAGCAGGGTCAGCCCCTCGGCTCCGCTCGGGGTGAACGGTGATGAGCTCGAGCTGCACTTTGCGGAGCTCGACCCCGAATCGAAGAGAATCGCGAAGCTCGAGGGCTTCGACGTGCCCGACCGCCGCTACCTCGCCATCGCGCGCAGCGGCGTCGCGTTGATCAACACCTTCGTCGCCGACGGCGGCGCGTTCCTCACCGGCAAGTACACGGGGCGCACGGTGGCGATGGTCCCGCCGGCCGACGCGTGCACGAAGGGCACGGCGCACGACGCGCTCGCCTGCGCGACGTGTCACGAGGCGTGGGTGCCGCAGTGCGTGTCGTGTCACTCGCGCTTCATCGCCGACGGCGGCATGTACGACCTGCTCGACAACGCCCAGGCGCCCGGTGACTGGCAGGAAGAAGGGGGCGCGCCGCTCGCAGACCGCGCCTCGCTCGGCGTGCGGGAGCTCGACGGAGGCGCGCGGCGCGTCGAGGAGTTCGCGCCCGGCATGGTGATGACCCTCGCGGCACCGGCCGGGACGACCTTTCATCGCCTCTTCGCGCCCGTCTTCGCCCACACCATCCGCCGCGAGTCGCGCAGCTGCCTCGACTGCCACGCCAGCTCCCTCGCGCTGGGCTACGGCCGCGGCGAGCTCCGCTACGACTCGAAGCGATGGACCTTTTCCCCACGCTTCCCGCTGCGGAAGGAAGACGGGCTCCCCGAAGACGCGTGGATCGGCTTCCTGCAGACGCGCGGCTTCGAGTCCACCACGCGCGAAGACACGCGGCCCTTCACCGTGGAGGAGCAACGCCGGGTGCTCACCGTCGGCGTGTGCCTCGGCTGCCACGCGCCCGGCTCGGCGCCGATGCAGCAGGGGCTCGACGACTTCGCGGCCGTGCAGAAGCGGATGACGCCGCGCTGCAAGTCAGACCGCCTGACCCCGTGAGACGCAGACGTCACTCCCGGTCGTAGAGGCTCGCGTTGATGACCAGGGAGCGATCGCCGATGGCCCCGATGCGGGTGATCCACCCGGCGGCGCCGTTCGGGTTCACCTGCAGCAGGTACCCCTCGAGCACCCAGCGGCCCTGGCCACCGACCGCCAGCGTGTACGCGCCGTCGTTGCCGACGTGGCCCGACTCGTAGGTGCCGTCGGCGCGGAAGATGTACTTCCCTCCCGCCGTCCGCCAGGTGCCCACGAGGCCTGCTTCGGTGGGAACGGAGAGGGGCCAGAACCTGGCCCCGCCAATCTTCATCACCGGGCCGCGTTCGTCGCTGTCGAAGGAGAGGTCCTCGACCGAGTTGAACCCATCGCGCTGCTGGCTGATCTTTCCAGCCTCCACGCTGAAGGTGCCCACCCCGGTGGCGCCCCGCTGCGCGCGCTGGCCCTCGAGGTCGAACAACGTCCCACCGCCCGGCCGCGGGTTCGTCGCGAACGTGCCGTCCGCGAGGAACACCGTCATCCCGTCCCAGTTCCACCAGAGCCCGCGCGGTTCGCCGTCGACCTCTTCAGCGGGAGGGATCTCCACGCCCTGACCGCTCGGCAGCCACCCGGGCATGTTGAGAAACAGGTCAGGGGTGTGGCCCGTGGGAATCCTCGTCGGAGCGACGGGCCCGGCGACGGTCCCCGCTCCACCCGGGGCGTCTGCGGTGAAGAGGCCGAAGGCGATCAACGCGAGCGTGAGCACGCTGCACACGCCGCAGCTCCCGACGACCGCGACCACGACCCAGAAGATCGCGCTCTTTCCCTGCCGCACCATGGGCTCTCTCATTCACCCCTCCAGTCACCCGATCCGTCGATAGAGATACTAATGACTCACTAATCAACAAGAACTGAATCTTCTTTAGCCCTGGCGGCTCTCTTCCCACAGCGAGGGAGCCCGCCATGGCGAGCGCAATCAACCGTAGGACATTCCTCAGAATTTCGGGCACCACTGTCATTGGCGCTGCCGCCGCTTCGGCTGGACTCATGTCCTTCTCAAAAGCGAGCTGGGCCAACGATCGTACGGTCACTCCAGACCGGGTGGTGCCCACCTTCTGCGAGCTCTGCTTCTGGAAATGCGGCGTGCTCGCCTCGGTGAAGGACGAGAAGGTCTACAAGCTGGAGGGCAACCCGAAGCACCCGCTCTCCAACGGCAAGCTCTGCCCGCGCGGCGTGGGCGGCATCGGGGCGCTCTACGACCCCGACCGCCTCAAGCGCCCGCTGATTCGCACCACCGTCAACGGCGAAGAGAAGTGGCGCGAGGTGAGCTGGGACGAAGCGCTCACCTACACCGCCAAGCGCCTCACCGAGGTGAAGGCGCAGTGGGGCGCGCCCAGCATCGCGCTCTTCTCGCACGGCCACGGCGGCGCCTTCTTCAAGACGCTGGTGAAGGGCCTGGGCAGCAACACCATCGTCGCGCCGTCGAATGACCAGTGCCGCGGCCCGCGCGAGTCTGGCTACGAGCTCACCTACGGCGAAGCGGTCGGCTCGGTGGAGACCGTCGACACGCCGCACAGCAAGTGCATCGCGTACCTCGGCACGCACCTCGGCGAGAACATGCACAACACCGCGGTGCAGGACATGTCGGCCGCGAGCGCGAACGGCTGCACCTTCATCACCGTCGACCCGCGCTTCTCCATCATCGCCAGCAAGTCGAAGTACTGGCTGCCCATCAAGCCGGGCACCGACACCGCGCTCCTGCTCGCGTGGGCGCACGTGCTCATCGAAGAGAACCTCTACCAGCGCGCCTTCGTGGAAATGAACGTGGTGGGCTTCGACCAGCTCGCCGCGCACGTGAAGGACAAGACGCCCGAGTGGGCGTACCTCGAGACGGGAATCGAGCCGTCCGTCATCCGCGCGACGGCGCGCGAGCTGGCGAAGAACGCGCCCGCGGCCTTCGTGCATCCGGGCCGGCACGTCGTCTGGTACGGCAACGACACGCAGCGCACCCGCGCGGTGGCCATCGTGAACGGGCTGCTGGGCAACTGGGGGAAGAAGGGCGGGTTCTATCTCCCGCAGTCGCTGAGCGTACCGGCCTACCCGGTGCCCAAGCCGCACGCCGAGCTCTACAAGCCGCGCCTCAACTTCCCCTTCGCCACCCTGCCCTGCGCGTACGACGTGGCGCAGGCCTCGGTGAAGGACGGCGACGACGCGGCGCGCATCCACGCCTGGGTCGTCTACGGCTGCAACGTGCCCCTCACCCTGCCCAACACCGCGAAGACCATCGAGGCGATGAACGCGCTCGACTTCGTGGTGGCCATCGACACCATGCCCTCGGAAGTGACCGGCTACGCCGACGTGGTGTTGCCCGAGAACACCTACCTCGAGCGGCACGACGACCTCGAGTCGACTCCGTACCGCGTGCCCTACGTGGCGCTGCGGCAGCCGGTGGTGGCCTCGCTCTACGACAGCAAGCCCGGCTGGTGGATCGCCAAGTCCCTGGGCGAGAAGCTGGGCCTCTCGGAGTACTTCCCCTGGAAGGACGCGGAAGACTACCTCTCGACGCGGCTCACCAAGGCCAACCTCTCGTACGAGCAGCTCAAGAAGGACGGCGTCATTCTCGGCACGCCCGCGCCCATCTACGAAGACGGGCCGCTCACCCTGAAGACCCCGAGCAAGAAGGTCGAGTTCTTCAGCCAGCAGCTGGCCGACGCCGGGTTGCCTGGGCTGCCCGACTACGAGCCCACCGAGGAGCCGCCCACCGGCTACTTCCGCCTGCTCTTCGGCCGCTCGCCCGTGCACACCTTCTCGCGCACCACCAACAACGCGCGGCTGCTGGAGATCGTGCCCGAGAACGAGCTGTGGATGAACGTCGAGATGGCCCGGGTGCTCGACCTGAAGCCCGGCACGAAGGTGATGCTCGAGAACCAGGACTCGGTGCAGACCGGGCCCATCCGCCTGCGCGTCACCCAGCGCATCCGCCAGGACTGCGTCTACATGGTGCACGGCTTCGGCCGGGAAGATCGCCGCCTCTCGCGTGGCTACGGCCGGGGCGCTTCCGACGCGCGCCTCGTCACCCGCATCAAGCGCGACCCGGTGATGGGCGGCACGGGCATGAACGTGAACTTCGTCACCATCTCCCGCTGGAAGGAGGCGTGACATGGCCCGCTACGGAATGACCTGCGACGAGAAGCTCTGCGTCACCTGCAACGCGTGTGTGCTCGCGTGCAAGAGCGAGAACAAGGTGCCCGAGGGCGAGGCCCGCTGCTGGACGGTGCAGGAAGAGCGCGGCGTGTTCCCCCTGCTCACCGTGGAGACGCGCAGCGAGCGGTGCAACCACTGCGAGAACGCGCCGTGCGTCTCGGCCTGCCCGACCGGCGCCAGCTACTACGCCGAGGGCGGCATCGTGCTCGTCGACCCGAACAAGTGCGTCGGCTGCAAGGTGTGCACGATCGCCTGCCCGTACGAGGTCCGCTACATGCACCCCGACGGCTACATCGACAAGTGCACGTTCTGTGTGCACCGCGTGCGAGAGGGCAAGGACCCTGCGTGCGTGACCGTGTGCCCGACCGGGGCCCTCACGTTCGGCGACCTCGACGACCCGAACTCCGAGATTCACCAGCAGCTCAAGCGCCGCACCTCGAAGGTCCTCAAGCCCGAAGAGGACACCCGGCCCCGGCTCTTCTTCCTCACCTGAAAGCACGCCATGGCGCTCTCGCTCTCCGCTCTCTTCCATCCCCACCCGCTCTCGCGGGCGTTCTCCACCGTGTCCACCCACCGCTTCCTCAAGCCGCTGCTGGTGGTGGCGGCGATCGGCATCGGGGCCATCTTCACCTCGCTGGTGCGCGGGCATCACGTGATGGGCACCACCTCGGAGGTGCCGTGGGGCGTGCTCATCGCCACCTACATCTTCTTCGTCGCCTCGGCCTCGGGGCTCTGCATCGTCAGCTCACTGGGGCACGTGTGGGGCTTCAAGCTGTTCGAGCCGCTGGCGAAGAAGGCCACGTTCCTGGCGCTGGTGATGCTGGTGGTGGGCTTCGTGGTCATCGCGTCCGAGCTGGAGAGCCCCTTCAAGCTGGCGCTCTACGCGGTCATCTCGCCCAACCCCACCTCGCCCATCTGGTGGATGGGGGCGCTCTACGGCGTGTACCTGGTGCTGCTGGTGGTCGAGCTCTACTTCCTCATCACCGAGAACCACCACCGCGCGAAGCTGGCGGGCACGGTGAGCTTCTTCGCGGCCATCGCGGCGCAGTCGAACCTGGGCTCGGTGTTCGGCCTCACCCACGGGCGCCCGGCCTGGTACGGCGCGTTTCCCCCGCTGCAGTTCATCGTGCTGGCGATGGTGTCGGGCACGGCGCTGCTGCTCCTGCTCGTCTACCTCGAGGACGTGTTCACCAGCCCGGGGCGCGAGCTGAGGGCTGAGAACGCGAAGATGTACGAGGGCCTGCGCAAGCTGCTGGTGCTCTTCCTGGGGGTGTCGGCGTTCTTCACGGTGTGGAAGACCATCACCTTCGTCAACGGCGGCCACGCCCACGTCTCCGAGGTGATGCTCGCCTCGCTCACCGGCCCGCTCTTCGTGAGCTTCTGGGTGTTCGAGATCCTCCTGGGGCTGGTGGTGCCGCTGGTGTTGCTGGTGGGCCGCAAACGCGAGTCGGCGCGCGCGGTGGCGTTCGCGGCGTTCCTCCCGCTGCTGGGCATCTTCGTGACGCGGTTCAACTTCGTGCTGTCGGGGCAGATGATGAGCCTGCGCCCCATCGTCGGCAGCGCGGGGCAGACGATGATCTACCAGCCGCCGTTCAAGGGGAACGCGGCCGGCTTCCTGCCGTACACCCCGTCGATCGTCGAGGTGCTGATCGTCTTCGGCGCGCTGGCGTTGGCGGTGCTCGTCTACGCCGGTGGCCAGCGGGCCCTGCGCCTCGAGCCTTCGCCTGAAGGAGCACCGTCATGAGCGACGAGAGCCAGAGTGAGGTCCTTCCCGAGGCGGCTCCCGAGCCGGCGCCGCCGGTGATTCCAGTCGAGCCGCCGCCGGTGGTCGACGCGCCCGCGCCTGCCCCGGTGGAGGTCGCGCCGGAGTCCGTGCCCGAGCCGGTGCCTGCCCCGGTGCCCGAGGTGAAGTCCGAGGCCCAGCCGTACTGGAACTCGTACAAGGCAGGCATCGCGCTGGGGCTGGTGCTGCTGGCGGCGTTCTTCTTCACCGGGCGCGGGCTCGGTGCGTCGGGCGCGGTCACGCGCATGGCGGCGTATTCGATTCAGAAGGTCGAGGCGTCGCTCCACGGCGGCACCGCGGCCGAGGCCGACACCATCGCGCGGCACAACACGTACACGGGGCAGTACCTGAAAGGTCCGGCGGATCCGCTCGATGACTTCCTCGTCTACATGTTCGTGGGCGTGGTGGTGGGCGGGTTCATCAGCGGCGTGCTGGCGCGGCGGGCGAGCTTCGAGGTCTCTCACGGGCCGCACTCGAACGTGTCGCGGCGGTTGATGTTCGCGGCGCTGGGCGGCTTCGTCTCGGCGTTCGGGGCGCGGCTCGCGCGCGGGTGCACCTCGGGCCAGGCGCTCACCGGCGGGGCCACGCTCGCGCTGGGGAGCTGGGTGTTCATGCTGGCCGTCTTCGCGGGTGGCTACGCCATCGCGTATTTCGTCAGAAAGGAGTGGATCTGATCATGGAACCGCTCGCACCGATTTCGAAGATCGCGGAGTGGGGCCCCAACGGGCTCATCGTCGCCGCGGCGTTGTTGGGCGTTGGCTTCGGCTTCGTGCTGGAGCGCGCGGGCTTCGGCAACGCGAAGACGTTGGCGGGCCAGTGGTACGGCTACAACTTCGCGGTGCTGCGCGTGATGTTCACGGCCATCGTGGTGGCGATGGTGGGGCTGTTCGGCCTCCACTACGTGGGGGTGGTCGACCTCTCGCTCGTGTACGTGAACGAGACGTTCATCTGGCCGCAGCTCATCGGGGGGCTCATCTTCGGCATGGGCTTCGCGATCGGTCAGTACTGCCCGGGCACGGCGGTGGTGGCGTGCGCGACGGGGAAGATCGACGCGATGGTGTTCATGGGCGGCTTCTTCATCGGGCTGATCGCCTTCTTCTTCTCGTACGACGGCATCGAGAAGTTCTACCTGAGCGGCGACATGGGCCGGGTGCTGGTGCCTGACTGGCTGGGCGTTCCGGCCGGGGTGGTGGTGTTCGCGGTGGTGGCGATCGCGCTGGGTGCGTTCGCGCTCACGCACGTGCTGGACCGCAGGTTCGCGGCGAAGCGGGGGGCAGCGTCATGAAGAAGCTCTTCGGGAAGCACGGCATCACCTTCGCGGTGGTGTTGTTGGTGGCGGGCGCGGCGGTGGCGGCGCTCTCGTTCCGCGGCGAGCCGAAGCGGAAGCTGCACAAGGGCGTGTCGCAGAAGACGAGCATGGTGAGGCCGGCCGAGCTCGCGTCGTGGATCATCGAGGGGCGGCGCGACTTCGCCATCATCGACCTGCGCGACCCGGACGACTTCAAGAAGGGTCACGTGCGCGAGGCGGTCAACTGCGGGCACTGCCACGACACGGCGGCCGAGGGCCGCAAGGCGTCGCAGGAGAACCTGTTCGTCGACCTCTCGAAGAAGCTGGTGCTCTACACCGAGACCGGTGAGGAGACCGTCGAGCTACCCAGGGCGCTGACGAAGAACCCGCGCCTCTACACGCTCCAGGGCGGGTACGCGGGCTGGGAGAAGGAAGTGCTCGCGCCGGTGACGTTCGGTGGAGAGACCGACCTCGAGCAGGTGCAGGCGAAGCAGCGGCAGGAAGCGGTGCGGGCGTTCTTCGCGGGGGAGCGGACCAGCCAGAAGGCGGTCCTGCCGATCGCGCCGATCAAGCGGCAGAGCGCGCATCAACCTGCGGGAGCCAGAGAAGGCTGCTGACCTAACGCGCCTTGAGCATCAGCCGCTTGAACCGAAGCCCCTGCACGGCCGGCACGAGCGAGGCCCCGAAGCCGGGCCCCTCATCGGTGAGCTCAGCCGAGGGCAGGTAGTGAACGTCGAGGTCGGACGGGAGAATCGCGTCTGCCGTCTTCCACGCACCCTTCGCGAAGGTCTCCACCCAGGCGTGGCCGAACGCGGCAGGCGCGCCGTTGAAGTTGACGAGCACGGTGCCCAGCATCACGCGCGCGGGAAAGCCGTAGTGGCGCAGCAGCGCCGCCAGCAACACCGCGTGCTCGGAGCAATCGCCCTCGCGCGTCGCGGCGACCTTCGACGCGAGGTCGAAGCCCCGGCCCAACGACTTCTTCGAGACGTGCAGGCCGGTGAACGCGACGAGGTCGGCGACGGAAGGCTTGTTGCCGGCCTGCTTCTGCACCTCGGCCCAGAGCGCGGTGAAGATGGGTTCCTTGAAGTCCATCACCCAGGAATCGGCGCGATGGCGCGGCAGCACGGCGTCCTTCACGACCGCCTCTGACAGCGAGCGCAGCGTCACCACCCCACCCTCGGCGCGCAGGCCCCTGCGGAGGACGAAGAGGGGGTTGCTCGCGCCCGCTTCGAGCTCCACCACCAGCTGCACCTGGTCCCAGCGCGCCTCGCCCTGCACCTGCGAGTCGAGCTTCAGCTCGTGGAGGAACCGTTCCTTCGGCGGACCGGCGAACGCGACGGCCGCGGCCATCGTCAGCACCAGCGCCACGCGTCTCACTCGGGCGCACCCTGGAGGAACTTCCGCTCGGAGTGCAGCGAGACCGGCCCGAGCTGGACGTCGGTGGCCTCCGAGTCTCCGTTCGCATCGAGGGTGGCGATGATCTTGAGCTGCGCCGTCTCCATCTCGACGGCGCGCGGTCCCGTGGCAGAGCGCCGGGTCACGAACACGGTGGGGGCGATCGGCGTGAGGTCAGGAATGTACTGCTCTACGTCGAGCTGCTTCACCTTGCCGGTGAGGAGCTCGTCTCTCAGGGCGTGGCTGAACATCACGTCACCCTCGAAGCCCCGCGCACCCTTCGTCTTGAAGGTGCCAGCCAGCTCCTTGCCGGAAGAGGTCCCCGCGTAGGTGTAGAGGCGGCCGCCGTTGTGGGTGACGAGCATGTTGAACTGCAGCTCTCCGTTGGTCACCGCCACCACCCGCCGCGCGCTGATGAAGCCGTCGGCGTCGAGGTCGCTGATGGTCGCCTGGTCCTGCGCCATCCATTCCGTCGGTGAGCGGGGGAGAAACAGCGTCGCCAGCGTCGAGATGTGGCGCACGCCGTCGTCGGTCTTCGTGAACCGGACCGTCTCGAAGCCCACCGGCCTTCCCTGCACCGTGTCGACGGACACGGTGCGGTAGGTGGTGACGGGCCCGGACTGGGGCGTGGAGCGGGCCACCACCGACGCCAGGCGCGTCGCGACCCGCTGGAACGACTTCAGGTAGCCGGGCTCGTCGTGCAGGCAGAAGACGGGGTTGGGGACGTCAGGGAACACGGCGAGCTTGAGCTGGCCGCCCTTCTTTCCTTCGGGCGAATCGACCAGGTACCCCACCTCGACGAACGCGGCGGGCGACCCCTCGACCACCTCCACGGCCCAGAGCCGCAGCGAGGCCACCGTGAGACGGTCCTTCACGCTGGCGATGGCGCGGGAGATCGTCGCGCCGGCGTCGATGGGCGCCTCGTAGACGAAGCACTGCACGGGCATCTGGGTGCCGAGGGGGAGGTTGAACTCGACGAACTTCCTCGCGGCGTCGGGTTTGGCCTGCACGGGGCCCGCGGCCTCGACCTTCAACTGCCTGGTGCCCAGCTTGATGAACTCCTCACCGACGGAGTCGGCCAGCTCACGCGTGAGGAGCTGCTGCAGATCCTGGCTCGCTGGCGCGGGCTTCGGCTTCGGCGGCGGCGGTGTCTCGACAGGGGCCTTCGTACACGCCGAAACCACCACCACGACCAGGAAGAGCTGCCGCATGAAGGGAGGCTCCCACGTCGGGTGCGGAAAAGAACCCTCGCCGTTCACGCCGACCCGAGTCGAGGGGGCGCCGCCTGTGCTTGACTGCTGGTGATGCGCACGTGGCTCGGCATGCTGATGAGCGTCGCGCTGGGGTGCGCGCCCGAGCCGGCCGGCCTCGCCGCCCGGCGTTCCGCAATCCTCGGAGGCGCGGCGGACCCGGCCAGCACGAACGTGTTCCTGCTCGACCTCCGCTACGACACGAGCGCGTCGATCTGCAGCGCGGTGTTGATCAGCCCGAAGGTGCTGCTCACCGCGGCACACTGCGTCGACCCCGTGTACCACTCGGCCACCTCGCTCACGGTGCGCGCCACCAACAAGCCCGACACGGTCATGCTGATGCAGTCAGACATGATCGACGTGACGACGGTGAGCCTGCACCCCTCGTGGAACCCGGGCGTGGCGCAGAGCGACTACGACCTGGCGGTGCTGCTGTTGGCCAGAGAGCCTGCGGGCGTCACGCCGTCGCAGCTCTCGCGCGTCGCGGTGGCGGCGGGGCAGGCGATTCGCGTGGTCGGGTACGGGCGCACCAGCGCGGGCGCGCCGAGCAGCAGCGGAACCCGGAGGGCGGTGTCGTTGACCATCTCGTCGGTGACGGCGACTGACTTCACCTTCGGCACGAGCGGTTCGCTGGGCATCTGCGCGGGCGACTCGGGAGGGCCGTCGTTCGTGGGCGCGGCGGTGGCGGGCATTCACTCCGGGGGCGACTCGGCTTCGTGCGGGCGCGGGCTCGACATTCGCGTGGACCGGAACCTGAGCTTCATCGACGCGTTCGTGGTCGCGAATGATCCGCCGTCGTGTGCGGGAGATGGCCGCTGCGCCACGGGCTGTGGGGGCACGGGGGATCCCGACTGTCCGTGCCAGGCCGACTCGCGCTGCGACGCGGCGGCGTGCGGGATCACGGATCCCGACTGCCTCGACGACGGCGCGGTGTGCACGCTCGCGGCCCAGTGCGCGGGAAGTCAGTGCCTCGATGATCCCCGCGGCTTCCAGTTCTGCTCGCGAAGCTGCGCGAGCTCGAGCGAGTGCGTGAACGAGCTGACCTGCCAGACCGATGTCTGCCGCGCGCCGCCGGATCCGGCGAAGGCTGACCCGGTCGCGGGGGGATGTTCGAGCGTGCCGGGTTCGCTTGTGTGGCTGTTGATGATCTCTCTGCGGCGGAGAAGGTCATGATCGCCGCGGTCCTCCTCACCCTGTTGGGCCAGTGCGAGGTCAGAGCCGAATGGCTCCCCGACCAGGAGTTGCTTCGACTCGGTGACGGCACTCCGTTTGGGAGCATTGACGCCAGCGACTGCGCGGGGAGCATTGGGCCGCGGGCGTTCGCACAGTGGAAACCGGACGGAGGCGTCTCGCTCGAGACCCGCCAATTCGGCATCGAGCTCCAATTGGTGGCACCCGATGTGGCTGTGACGCTGGATGAGCCGGCCGACTTCGGAGAAGGATTCACGTCAGGGCCACGGACCAAGCTCGACGTGGTCGGGATTGATGGAACGGCCGCTCTGCTCACTCCTCATGAGCGCCAAGACGTCGAGTTCCTCGGGAAGTGGCGACCGCGACGCGTTCAGTGCGATCGGTTGAAGCTGGGCTCCAGTAAGCGCGTGAGGCGTGACGGGTTCGTTCTCTCCACCAGTTCAGTCATCTCCGCCCGAAAGGCTGGCTCGCCGTCCTTCCGCGTGCCTGCTGGCCTCCAGTTCCGACGCGAGGGCAAGACCCACGTAGTGATCCTGCTCGAGGATGGCGCGACGATCGACGGCTGGCCTGCGAGCCGCATGAAGGGAGAGGTGATGGGCGGGTGGAGCGACACCTTCTGCACTGGGTGCTCATTCCTTCGGCAGGCGCCTCGGAGCTGTGTCGACCCGCTTCCTCTCTCCGTTCGTCGCGGCGAGCGGGTCGAACGCATCGGCACGATGGACGCTGGAACACAGTTCGATGTGGTGTCGAGTGACGGCAAATACCTCGTCATCTCGCCCAGGGCTCAGTACTTCCGGTTGTCCGAGTGGTGGGAGCTGGTCGTGGCGCAGTCGGACCTCGAGAAGTGCAGCCAGCTTCCCATCGAAGCAGGCGCTCCGCCCATCGCACCGCAGCATCTCGAGCGCTGACGGGAGCCGGTGTCATGGATCCGCGGCGAGCACGTTCCCTGACTCGTTTGGTCAGACCCCGATGTGGTGGCGCCAGAGCGCCTTGAAGTCGCCGGAAATTTCCGCGTCGGCTTGCACGGCGCGCACGAGCGCGTCGACCCAGGGCGCGATGCTCGGGGCGACCGGCGCCGTGCGCGGAGTGAGCCAGGCATCGGGGAGTTCATCGTTGCTCGGCGCGAGCGCCATGGGCAGCACGTCGTAAATCGGAGCCAGCGTCGCGCGGCCCGCGTCGTCGAAGAGCAGCCCGTAGTTACCGAGGTGCGCGTCGTTGTTGCCGATGGCCGCGGAGAAAGCGTGGACCTTCGTGCAGACCTCCACCGAGTTCGCGTCGACGAGCCCCTCAGTGTTCAGCCGAGCCATCACCTCCGGGGCAGACAGCGCCACGTCGCCCCAACGATCCATGGCCAGCCAGAACAGCGTGCCTACGCCGACCCGTCCGCGGTTCGGCAAGCGGTCGAAGCGCTCGACGAACAGCATTGTCCGACCGAGGTTCTCTCGCGCTTCGGACACGACGGCGCTGACACCGGACAGACGGAGGGTCGTGCTGCAGAGCGCCTCCATCCTGAGGAGGTCACTCCAACGCTGCCCCTGCGGCGAACCAGGAGGCGGGGCGAACTTCGCTAACTGCGCGGAGTCACCGTCGGACCACAAGACCTTGGGGCGCTCTCCACCGAGCGATGAGGGACTCCCGGTCAGCACCGAGTCACGCATGGCCGCTTCGAACGCCGATGCGAAATCGGTCGAATCGAAGAGCACGTCGCGAAAGGTCGTGACCGCCTCATCGCCGATGAGCAGATTGCCTGCGAGGTCTCCACCAGCGAGTGAGAGCGCGCGCAGCACGTCGGCCGCCATCCAATCGCGCGGGTTGTCCGCGAGGCGCAGCGCGGGCATCCGCGACTGGAGACGCCTCCCGAGGTACCCCGACGGGCACATGTCCCAGAAGATCCACGGCAGCTCGCCTTCGAGTTGGTGGCGCCCCGGGCCCAGAAACGGGAAGCCCTCGCGCTCGAGCTCGAGCACGCGCTCGTCGTGCAGCCACTGCCCCAGTCGCTCGACCTGGCCGTCGCGGCGCACTCGCGAGATGGAGATGGGCGGACTCACGTGCTCATGGTGATGGCCGTTGGCCTGGGTGTCCACTCGCTCGTCACTCCCGAAAATGAAAAAGGCGGGAACCCTCTCGAGTTCCCGCCCGGGTGCAGTGACTGGCGTCGCGTCAGTGCCAGACGAAGCCGGCGACGACCATCCAGATGCCGAAGCCGATGGCTCCGACGCCAAGCATCCCCTGCTTCGGGCTGAGCTTCGCGAGCGTCTCGTCCATCTTCGCCTGCGCCTGCGGGTTCTTGATGAACGTCTTCAACGTGCCAATGCCAAGAATGAGCCCCAACGATGCCTGGAAGATGGCGCCCACCAGATAGGTGACCCAGAGGCCGGGCCACGTCGAGAGCAACCCGATGCCGATGATCGAGGCGATGATCCCCCACAGACCGCCGAGACAGGACACCGCGCCGATCCACCCCTGGTACGGAGTGATCTTCGCGATCATCTCCTTCGCATCGGGACGCTTCGCAATGATGAGACTCGGAACTGCCAGCACGCCCAGCAAGATGAGCCAGATGCCGTAACCCATGTGTAGATACCCCCTCGAAGTGCAACGGTTGAACAACCGAGCAACGAGCGGGACCCTACTTGGGCCAGATCGATCGGCTCAGCTTTTTCGCCGCGTCACTTCACCGAGTTGATGTCAGCGCTGCTCAACACCGGCTTCGGGAAACCCTTCAGCGCCACCTCGACCATCGCGAAGCCGAGCTGCCTCGTCGACGTCACCTGCGACGTGATGCCCTTGAACAACGGGTAGAGCGGCGAGGTGAGCTTGTACATGAGCCGGTACGAAGGCGTCTTCGACACGATGCCGTCCATCGGTTGGATGTACCCGGGCCTGAAGCAATAGACCGCCTTGAAGCCCACCTGCTGCAGCGCGTTCTCCGCCCGCCCCTTCACCCGCGCCCACATCACCCGGCCCTTCTCCGTCGCGTCGGTGCTCGCGCCCGAGATGAAACAGAACGTGAGCCCGGGGCTCGTCTTCTTCAGCACCTTCGCCACGCCCAGCGGCAGCTCGTACGTCACCTTCGTGTAGTCGGCCTCGCTCATGCCGCTCGACGAGACGCCCAGGCAGAAGAACACCGCGTCGATGCCGGTGAGCTGCGCCTCGCAGTCGCTCCAGTCGAAGAGGTTCTTGCGCAGCAGCTCCTTCAACTTCGGGTGCTTCTGCTCGAGCGGCGTGCGGCCCACCGAGAGGACCTCGGTGACCTCGGGGCGCGCGAGCAGTTCGCGCAGCACGCCCTGGCCGATCATCCCCGAGCCGCCGAAGAGCAGCGCTCTCAATTACAGGTGACCCGAATGGCCTCGCCGTCGCCGCAGTTGTGAGTTCCGACCGCGAGATGCGCGCAGTCGAAGAGGCTGGCCTCGGTGCCGTTGCAGACCACGTCGTCGAGCCAGAAGAGGCCGCTGCCCGTCACCTGGCCGATCACCACGGACACCACGCCGGTGAAACCCATCTCGCGGCAGGCCACCACGCCGACGCCGGTGATGGAGTCGTCGCACACCTGCCGCCACTCGCCCGCGTTGAACACCTGGAGGATGCCCGAGTTCGGTGTGCCTCCGAACAGCCGCGCCCGCCCGCTCTCGGTGCTCTTGCCGCACTGGCCGAGCAGACACCCGCCCGCGCAGATGTTGCCGCAGGTGCCGCAGTTGACCGGCGAGCTGTTGAGCTGCACGCACGCGCTGCCACACACCGAGAGGTTGGTGCCGCAGGTCTGGCCGAACACCTGCCCGTACACGCCCCACTCGGCCGCGGTGTTGCTGTCGGGCAGCATCACGTTGCGCTCCAGCACCTCGGTGCTCGAGTCAGACGGGTTCACGGCGTTGATGCCGGACCAGGTGGTGCCCGTCGCGGGCAGCGCCGTCGAAGGCCCGGTGCGCACGAAGTCGATGCCCGTGTTCGAGGGCGACTTGAGGCTGACGGCGATCTCCGTCGACCAGACGATGGACTTGTTCATGTACAGCGTGCTCGCCGTGTTCGTGCCCGTGCCCTCGATGAGCGAGAGGTACCCGCCCGAAGGCACCGTGGTCCCGACGGGGATGCTGAACGAGTCGGTGCCCGACTCCGTCACCCACTCCACCGAGTGCAGGTCGAGCGAGCTGCTGGTGGCCGTGCCGTTGTACAGCTCGATGCGCTCGGGCGAGACGTTCGAGAGCCGCGAGATGACGATGAAGCCCACGCTCCCGCAGGTGCCGCTCACGCACGACTGGGGCGCGGTGCAGGTGGTGCCACACGCGCCGCAGTGGGCCACGTTGCTGTTCAGGTTGACGCAGCGGCCTGCGCACAACGTCATGCCCGCCTGGCAGGCGAAGCCCGTGGTGCCCGGGTTGTAGGTGAGCCAGTTGAACGCGTCGTCCGAGTCGATCGCGTCGAGCTTGCGGTGCACCGACAGGTCCGCCGCGGACACCGGCGGGTACACCGGCCCCGTGCCGAACCACGAGATGCCCGCCGGAGGCAGCGCGCCCGAGCTGCCGAAGCGCACGAAGTCCACCCCGGTGGTGCCGTCGAACAACGTCACGGCCGAGGTGTCGGTGAACGACGAGGCCGGCGGCGCGGCGCCCGCGTAGGTGGTGTTCGCGTCGTCGAGGCCCGGCGCCGCGTAGATGGCGACGAACTTGCCCGGCGCGAGAATGCGGCCCGCGGGGAAGGTGAAGAGGAACGTGCCCAGGCTGGCCACCTGCACCCGGTAGCCGAACAGCGGCACCGGGTTGGGGCCGGGGTTGTAGAGCTCGACCATCGGGAGCGGATCGATGCGGTACTCCGAGATGAGCAACTGGCCGCCGCCCGCCACGCACGCGCCCGACCGGCACACCTGGCTCGCCGCGCACGCGTTGCCACAGCCGCCGCAGTTGGCGCGATCGTTCTCCACGTCCATGCACGCGGTGCCGCACAGGCTCGGCCGCGCGCAGACGCGCAACGGGGAGGCGTTGGGCGCGAGGCTCCAGTCGACCGCCGAGTCGCTGTCGGCCGAGAAGAGGTTGCGCACCAGCGACTGGTTGGTGGCGATGGTGGGGTTCTGCGTGTTCGCGCCGACCCAGGTGGTGCCCGTGGGCGGCGGCACCGCCGAGGCGCCGGCGCGGATGAAGTCGACGCCGCTCGCGCTCGGGTTGAGCAGGCGCAGCGCGAAGTCGGTGGTGCGAATCGGCACCGCCGCGGCCGCGAGGTAGCCGGCGTCGGCGTTGCCCGTGCCGAAGATGACGAAGCCCTGCGCGGGCACGTCGTACGACGGCAGCGAGAGCGAACCCGAGCCGCCGTCGCCCAGCGTGTACTGCAGCGAGTAGTTGAGGAGGTTCACGTTCGCCGAGCCGCCGTTGAAGACCTCGATGGTGCCCAGGCCCGGGTTCACCTCGGAGAAGACGAGGCCGTTGACCGACGCGCTGGTGCAGACGCCGGCCTGGCAGGTCTGGCCTCCGGCGCACACGCGGCCGCAGAGGTTGCAGTTGGCCGAGTCGAGGCGCACGTCGACGCAGCGACCGCCGCAGAGCGAGAGCCCGCTGGTGCAGCCCACGCTGCCTCCGCCGCCGGTGCCGCCGCCGGTCACGCCACCACCGCCGCCGGTCACGCCACCACCGCCGCCGGTCACGCCACCACCGCCGCCGGTCACGCCTCCACCGCCGCCGGTCACGCCTCCACCGCCGCCGGTCACGCCACCGCCGCCGCCGGTCACGCCTCCGCCGCCGCCAGTCACGCCGCCACCCGTTCCGCCGCCGGTGACGCCACCGCCGCCGCCAGTGACGCCGCCGCCCGTTCCGCCGCCGGTGACACCGCCGCCCGTTCCTCCGCCAGTGACGCCGCCACCCGTTCCGCCGCCGGTGACGCCGCCGCCCGTTCCGCCGCCGGTGACGCCGCCGCCCGTTCCGCCGCCGGTGACGCCGCCGCCCGTTCCGCCGCCAGAGCCGCCGCCAGAGCCGCCGCCCGAGCCACCGCCCGTGCCGATGAGCACGCACGCGCCGTTGGTGCAGGTCTGGGTGGCCGAGCACACCGCGCACATCTGGCCGCCGACGCCGCACGCAGCGGGGCTGCTCACCGAGGCCGCCGCGGGGACACAGCTGGTGCCGGACAGACAGCCCGAGCACTCAGGCTTGGGGGCAGGACCACCACAACCGGCGAACAGAGAGAGGGCTCCGACGAGGAGCGCGAGACGGGACGTAGACATGAAATTCTCCTGAGAAAATGCCCTCTGCACGAGATCGCGCCCGGGTTCAACTCGGTGGTCTTCGAGACTGGGGGACATGGAACGGCCCTGACCCCTGAGCTGGGCCTCAGGTGCAATCGCCGTCAGACTGGGGCGCAATGACGCTGCCGTGCACCCTCTGGCTCGTTCGCCATGGAGAGACTGATTGGAATGTTGCGGGCCGGCTGCAAGGCCAGCTCGAGGTGCCACTCAACGCGCGGGGACGGCGGCAGGCGGAGCTGCTCGCGGCGCGGCTGGGGCGTGAGCACGCAGCGACGCCGTTCTCGGCGATCTTCACCAGCGATCTCGGAAGGGCGCGCGAGACGGCGGAGGCGGCGGCGACGGTGCTGGGGCTTCCTGCGATCGCGCGAGAGGAGCTGCGCGAGCGGCACTTCGGCGTGATGTCCGAGCTCACGCTGCCGGAGATCGAGGCGCAGCATCCGGAGTTGTTCGCACGTCTGCGCGTTCGGGATGCCGAGTTCGTTCCGACAGGGGGCGAGAGCCTCTCGCAGACCTTCGCGCGGACGATGCGGGTGCTCTCGGCGATCGCAGCGGAGTGGCCAGGGGCGCAGGTGCTCGTCGTCTCACACGGTGGCGTGATCGACTCGGCGTGGCGCGCGGCGATGGGCGTGACGTTGAGCGTGAAGCGCGAGCATGAGCTGTTCAACGCGAGCATCAACCGGGTGCGGGTGACGGAGGGCCGGTTCGAGCTCGCGGGCTGGGGAGACGTCGCGCACCTCGAGGGCTCAGAGGACGCGGCTGCTTCTCGGTGGGGCCGCTCGGGTTGATCCGCGCTGGCCTCTCGGCACGCCGCTTCCGGTTCTGCTGTTGAGGTCGGGCTTCGGGACAGTGAGCTCCCGGGGCCGCCTTCCCTGAGGCGTAATGGACCATTACCAGCGGGTAATGGTCCATTACGGGCCCGCTCAAGCGGTCGCCCAGCGCGACCATCTCATCGCTGGGTGCAGCTGGTTCACGCAGCGTCCGAGGCGCAGGGCTCGCTCATCGAGGCGCCGAAGCCCGCGAACGTTTCATCCGCGTTCTCTTTGAGCCGTCGGGTCACGAGCCGCGCAGGAGTGCGAGCAGCCGCGACACCGCTGACGAGACTGACTCCTCCGCCGGAACCACCAACTCCGCCGCCACTGGCACGTCGAACGGAGCATCGAGCCCCGTCACCTCGCGCGCCAGGCCCGCGCGGCCCCGCGCATACAGTCCCTTCGTGTCGCGCGCCTCGCACACGCTCAACGGCGCGGAGAGATGCACCTCGACGAAGCGATGCCCGCGCGACTCGTGCAGCGCCCGCACCTCCGCGCGCGCCGAGGCCGACGGACTGATCAACGCCACCACCGCGAACACCCCCGAGCGCGTCACCAGCTCGGCGATGGCCCCGCACCGCCGCACGTTCTCGCGCCGCGACGCCTCGTCGAAGCCGAGATCCTTCGAGAGCGACCGCCGCACCTCATCGCCGTCGAGCACGACCACTCCAGCCCCCTGCGCCCGCAGCGCCTCGCTCAACGCGTTCGCGAGCGTGGTCTTCCCCGCGCACGGCAGCCCCGTGAGCCAGAGGGTGGCGGGCTTCATGTGAAGCGCGCTCCCGCGACCGTCCTACCGGCGCCGTCGATCAGCAGGCAGCTCCCCGTTCCCGCGGAGTCTTCCCAGCGATCGAACCAGGTCGCCCGCTCGAGCCGCACCTGCAGCCGCCCCACCTCGCCGGCGGTGAGCACCGACGCGGCCTCGACCGCACCCGTCTCGCGCGACACTCGCGAGAGCTCCGTCACCCGGCCCGGCGTCTTCCGCCCGTGCTGCAGCAAGGTCACCTCGAGCTGCGCTGCACAGTCTGAAGGCCCCAACCAGGTGACGGTGAGCATCGCCTCGGTCCCCACCCGGGGACGCTCACCCCTGGACAGGAGTGTGCCGCGCGGAAGCGCTCTCGCGAGGCGCACCCGCCCTGCACCGAGCGGACTGAGCTCGACCACCCGGCACGCGCCGCCCTCAGGCCAGGCCTCGACCACGTCGCCAGGGGCGAGCGTGCCGCTGATCAGGTGCAGCGAGGTCCACCCGCTCTCGTCGCCGTCGAGCTGAGCCACCGCGCGAGTGCTCGAAGCCGCCAGCACCGGCTCCATCGCCTCGAGCCGCTCCGCCACGGTGGGCCCGGCGTACCAGGGCATGCGGTCGCTGCGTCGCACGATGTTGTCGCCGTCGAGCGCGGACACGGGGATCACCTCGAGGCTCACCCCGAGCGCCGTGGCGAGCGACCTCAGCGCGTCGCTCAGCTTCACGGCCACCGCCTGGTCGAAGCCCACCGCGTCCATCTTGTTGATGCACACCACCACCCGCTTCACGCCGAGGCCGCCGAGCATGGTGAGGTGCCTCCGCGTCTGCGGCTGGAGTCCGCGCGCTGCGTCGACGAGCAACAGCGCGGCGTCCGCCGTGGAGGCTCCCGTCGCCATGTTGCGCACCAGCTCTGCGTGACCTGGGACGTCCGCGAGCAGCAGGCGGCGCGTGCCGAGCGTGAGGTGCCGCCAGGCCACGTCGAGCGTGATGCCGTCACGGCGCTCGGTGATGAGCCCGTCGGTGAAGAACGCGAGATTGAGACCTCTCTCTCTGTCTCCCTCTCCCCCGCTTCCTGGGCTTCGCCTTGGCGCATCTTCCGCTCCGCTCCAGCTGCGCTCGTCCAGCGTTCCGCTGGACCGGCTCCGCTCAGGGGGGAGAGGGTCGGGGAGAGGGCGAACCGCCGCTTCAACCGAGGCCTTCCGCACCGCCTCGACCTCATCCCCGAACACCCTCTCGGAGTCACACATCAACCGCCCGAGCAGCGTGCTCTTCCCATCATCGACCGAGCCCGCAACCGCCACGCGCACGGGCCGCATCAGAAGTACCCCTCGAGCTTCCTGCGCTCCATCGCCGCGTCGGCCACGCGATCATCCGCCCTCGTCGCGCCGCGCTCGCTGATGGTGCTGATCAACAGCTCCCCGATGACCTCGGCGGCGTCGCGCGCGCCCGACTCCACCGCCGCCGTGCAGCTCGCGTCACCCACGGTGCGAAACCGCACCTGCTTCATCACGCACGCTTCGCCCGGCTCCCGCTCGACGAACGGGGTCTGCGCGTACCAGAGGCCATCCCGCCGGAACACGCTGCGCTCGTGCGCGTAGTACAGCGACGGCAGCGACATCTTCTCCTGCTCGATGAAGCGCCACACGTCGAGCTCGGTCCAGTTCGAGAGCGGGAAGACCCGGAAGTGGGCGCCCGCGTCGAGATGCGGGTTGATCAGCTCGAACAGCTCCGGCCGCTGCTTCGAGGGGTCCCACTTCCCACCCACGCGCACCGAGAACAGCCGCTCCTTCGCGCGCGAGCGCTCCTCGTCACGCCGCGCCCCGCCGAACACCGCGTCGAAGCCGTGCGCCGCGATGGCGTCGAGCAACGTCACCGTCTGCAGGCCGTTGCGGCTCGCGCGCGGGCCCTTCGCTTCCACCACCCGCCCCGCGTCGATCGATCCCTGCACCGAGGCGACGATCAGCTCTGCCTTCAGCTCGGCGATCCGCTCGTCGCGGAAGGTGATCGCCTCGGGGAAGTTGTGGCCGGTGTCGACGTGCATCACCGGAAACGGAATGCGCCCCGGCCAGAACGCCTTCTCCGCCAGCCGCAGCATCACCGCCGAGTCCTTGCCCCCCGAGAAGAGCAGCACCGGCTTCCGGCACGTCGCGACCGCCTCGCGAATGAGGTACACGGCCTCGGACTCGAGCCAACCCAGACTCATGGCCTCACTATGAATGCGAACTCGTTGGTCGGCACGCACGACGTGCTCATGGTGACCCTCGACACGCTCCGCTACGACGTGGCGGTCGAGGCGCTGGCCGCGGGGGAAACGCCCGTCCTCCGCCGCGTGCTGCCCGGAGGCGCGTGGGAAGAGCGTCACTCCCCCGGCACCTTCACCTATGCCGCGCACCACGCGTTCTTCGCGGGCTTCCTGCCCACGCCTGCGAAGGCCGGTCGTCATTCCCGCCGCTTTGCGCTGCGCTTCGCGGGCAGCGAGACCACGGGGGCCGAGACCACAGTCTTCGATTCGCCCGACATCGTCAGCGGCTTCGCGTCGCGCGGGTACCACACGCTCTGCGTAGGCGGCGTCGGGTTCTTCAACATGCAGAACCCGCTGGGCTGCGTGCTGCCGGGCCTCTTCGCCGAGAAGCACTGGCGGCCTGAGCTGGGCGTGACCGAGCATCGCTCGACCGAGTTCCAGGTGGCGCAGGTGAGCGCGAGCCTCGCTGCGCTGCCGGAAGAGAAGCGGTGCTTCACCTTCCTCAACGTGTCGGCGCTTCATCAGCCGAACCGCTTCTACGTTCCAGGCGCGCCGGTGGACTCGAAGCACACGCAGGGGGCCGCGCTGGCGTACGTCGACTCACAGCTGCGGGCGCTGTTCACCGCCGTGTCCCGTCGCGCGCCGTGCTTCGTGATGATCGGCTCTGATCACGGCACCGCGTACGGAGAAGATGGATATACGGGTCACCGCCTCGCGCACCCGGTGGTGACGACGGTACCGTGGGCCGAGTTCACCCTGCCTCGCGGCTGGAGCCTGTCTTGAGCGGTCTCGTGGGTCAAAGCAGCGAAGAGGTCCGTTCACCCCGAGCGGAGTCGAGCAGGCACGCCCTGCAGGGCCCCGCCTACGTGCAGTACCAGTACGGCTACCCGCACAAGACGGCGTACCGCGCCTTCCCCGAGCCCCGCACGCTCGAGTCGGTGTGGGCCGGAGAAGATCAACGCGCCCTCTCGCTCTACCTGCACGTGCCGTTCTGCGAGATGCGCTGCGGCTTCTGCAACCTCTTCACCGTGGCGGGTCCGGTCGAGGCGGTGATGGAGCGCTTCGTCACCACGCTCGAGCGCGAGGCCTCGGTGGTGCGCAGCGCATTGCCGAAGGCGCAGTTCGCGCGCGTCACGGTGGGTGGGGGCACGCCGAGCCTGCTGCCGCCCCCCCTGCTCGCCCGCGCCCTCGACGTGCTGGAACGAACGCTCGGCGCCCCCCTGCAGGACGTGCCGTTCTGCGTCGAGGTCTCGCCCGAGACGACGACCGTGGAGAAGGCGAAGCTGCTGGTGGACCGCGGCGTCGATCGGATCAGCATCGGGGTGCAGAGCTTTCTCGAGCGCGAGACGAAGGCGCTGGCTCGCCCGCAGGACCGGAAGCTCGTCGACACCGCGCTCGACGTGCTGCGCGACACCGGCGTCGAGACGCTCAACCTCGACCTCATCTACGGCATCGAAGGGCAGACGCCCGCGACGCTGCTGGAGTCGATCGGGACCGCGCTCCGCTGGCGCCCCGAGGAGCTGTACCTCTACCCGCTCTACGTTCGCCCCAGGACCTTCCTGGGCAAGAGCACGCGCGCGTGGGACGACTTCCGCCTCGAGCTCTACCGGGTGGGCCGCGACGCGCTGCTGGGCGCGGGCTACCGGCAGGTGTCCATGCGCTGCTTCCGCGCCGCGCACGCGCCCGCCCCCTTCGGCCCCGCCTATCGCTGCCAGGACGACGGCATGGTGGGCGTGGGCGTGGGCGCCCGCTCGTACACCAATCGCCTGCATTACTCGTCTGAGTGGGCCGTCTCGCCGCGCGCGGTGCGGGGCATCATCGACGCGTACTGTGAGCGCGACGACGCGTCGTTCGACCTCGTGCACCACGGCATCGCGCTCGACGAGGCAGAGCAGCGCCGGCGTCACCTCATCCTCTCGCTGCTCGCCGACGGGCTCGACGCACAGGTCTACCGCCAGAAGTTCGAGCGCGAGGCCGCCGCGGATTTCCCCGAGCTCGAACAGCTGGTGGAAGCGGGCCTGGCGACGTCGAACGCAGCGGGATGGACGCTCACCCCGGCGGGCCTCGAGCGCTCTGACGCGGTCGGGCCGTGGCTCCAGTCGGAGAAGGTGACCTCGATGATGAAGGAGTACGAGGTCAAATGAGCCGGGCGCTCACCGTCCTCTACCGGGGCCCCCTCTCCAGCTGCAACTACGGCTGCGAGTACTGCCCCTTCGCGAAAAGGCACGAGACCAACGAGCAACACGAGGTCGACGCGAAGGCACTCACCCGCTTCGGAGACTGGTGCCTCCAACGCACCAGCGCCCCACTCCGGGTCTTCTTCACGCCGTGGGGCGAAGCGCTGACGCAAGTCCGCTACCACGAGCTGATGACGAAGCTCAGCCACGCGCCGCACGTGACGAGAGTCGCCGTCCAGACCAACCTCTCCGCCAGGCTCGACTGGCTGAAAGAAACGGACCGCTCGAAGCTGGGCCTCTGGGCCACCTACCACCCCGACTGGACCACGCTCGACCGCTTCGTCGGCCAGTGCGAGCGCCTCCTCGAGCTGGGAATCCGCTTCAGCGTGGGAGTGGTCGGCTTCCCCGCCCACCGCCCGCACATCGAGGCGATCCGCAAGGCGCTCCCAGCGTCCACCTACGTGTGGATCAACGCGGTGAAGAAGCTCGCGCCCACGTACACCCAGGACGACCTCCGCTTCTTCGAGTCCGTCGACCCGCTCTTCCGCTTCAACCTCACGCCGCACCCGAGCAGGGGCCAGGCCTGCCAGGCGGGCGAGAGCGTCATCTCGGTCGACGGAGACGGCACCGCGCGCCGCTGCCACTTCATCGCCACGCCCCTCGGCAACCTCTACGACGCGGACTTCGAGGCCGCCCTGCGGCCGCGCGCCTGCAGCAACGACACCTGCGGCTGCCACATCGGCTACGTGCACCTCGACTACCTCGAGCTGCGCAAGGTCTTCGGCGCCGGCCTGCTCGAGCGTATCCCCACCGACCTGAGCGCCACCCGCATCTCCCACCCTGGTTGAACGCCGGGTCGGTAGTCCTTCGTGTTCCCGGACCATGGGAGTAGCACCGCTCAGGAGCCGGCCATGAAGAGTGGAACCAAGAAGGCTCGAGCGAAGGCCGCCCATTTCCCCATCGTGGGCATCGGCGCCTCGGCCGGTGGGCTGGCCGCCTTCGAGGCGTTCTTCTCGGGCATCCCCGCGGGCACCAGGCCGAACATGGCCTTCGTGCTGGTGCAGCACCTGGCGCCCGATCACAAGAGCATCCTCAGCGAGCTGATCAGGGGCTTCACCGACCTGAGCGTCTTCGAGGTGGAAGACGGCATGCAGGTGCAGCCCAACTGCGTCTACGTCATCCCCCCGGGGAAGGAGCTCGCGCTCCTCAACGGCGCGCTCCGGTTGCTGGAGCCCTCGGCCCGCCGCGGGCTCAGGCTGCCCATCGACTTCCTCTTCCACTCGCTCGCCCAGGACCAGGGCGAGCGCGCCATCGGCATCGTGCTGTCCGGCACCGGCAGTGACGGCGCGATGGGGGCGCGGGCGATCAAGGGCGCGGGCGGCATGGTGATGGCGCAGAATCCCGCCTCGACCGAGTTCGACGGCATGCCCCGCAGCGCCATCGCCACCGGCGTCGTCGACTCCGAGCTGCCGCCCGCCGAGATGGCGGCCCAGCTGATCGCCTACGTGACCCACCGGGGCCCACGGGGGCTCGTCACCCAGGCGCCGCCCACCGACAGCACGCTCAAGGGCATCTTCGTGCTGCTGCGGGCACAGACCGGCCACGACTTCTCCGAGTACAAGCCCAGCACGGTGCATCGGCGCATCGAGCGGCGCATGGCGGTGCAGCAGATCGCCACGCCCGATGGCTACCTCAGGTACCTGCAGCAGACGCCCGCTGAGGTCGAGGCCCTGTTTCGCGACCTGCTCATCGGCGTGACCAGCTTCTTCCGCGATCCGCCCGCCTTCGAGGCGCTCCAGTCGTCGATTGGCACTCTGTTCGAGGGCAAGTCACCGGGCTCGGTGATCCGCGTCTGGGTGGCCGGCTGCTCCACGGGTGAAGAGGCCTACTCGATCGCCATGCTGCTCCTGGAACACCTCGAGACGATCAAGCAGCACTTCACGCTCCAGGTCTTCGCCACCGACATCGACCGGCGGGCGATCGCCACGGCGCGCTCCGGCGTCTATCCCACCAGCGCCCTGGGCGAACTCTCGGCGGCGCGGCTCGCGCGGTTCTTCACCGCCGAGCCCGGCGGCACCAGCTACCGCATCAACAAGCCCCTCCGCGATCTGCTCATCTTCTCCGAGCAGGACGTGCTCAAGGATCCGCCGTTCTCCAGGCTCGACCTGCTCAGCTGCCGCAACCTGCTCATCTACCTGGGCCCGGAGCTGCAGCAGCGGCTGATGCCGCTCTTCTATTACGCGCTGAGGCCGGGTGGACTGCTCTTCCTGGGCACCTCCGAGGGCGTGGGCGACTTCGAGGCGCTCTTCTCCGCGCTCGATCGCAAGGCGAAGCTGTATCAGCGCCAGGCTGATCAAAAGGGGCCCCGTGTGCCCCACGTCCGCGCGGTGCGGGCGCTGCCCGCGATCGAGTCGACACACCCCAGAAAGGCCGGCGCCGTGGCGAAGCTCTCCGCACGTGAGTTGATCGAGCAGGCCCTCTTGCAGCAGCTCGCGCCGCCCAGCGCGCTCGTCAACGCCCAGGGCGACGTCGTCTACCTCCACGGCCGCACCGGCATGTTCCTCGAGCCGGCGCAGGGCGAGGCCGGGGTGACCAACATTCTCAAGATGGCGCGCGAAGGTCTGCGGCCGGGGCTGGCCAGCGCGCTGCAGCGCTCGTCCGCCACCCGGGAACAGGTGCGGGTCGAAGGGCTGCGGGTGAAGACCAACGGCCACTTCACCCAGGTCAACCTGAGCGTCTGCCCGGTCACGGTCGGCCCTTCGGCCCCACCGCTCGACTCGGCCCTCTACCTGGTGATGCTGGAAGACGCGCCGGCCGTCGCGCCCGCGCTGGGGCCGCCCGCCGGCCCGCTCGGGGCAGAGGCCGTCGACGCACGCATCGCGGTGCTCGAGCAGGAGCTCAAGGCCAAGGAGGAGTACCTGCGCAGCACCAACGAGGAGCTGGAGAGCACCGCCGAGGAGCTCAAGTCCTCCAACGAAGAGATGCAGTCGGTCAACGAAGAGCTGCAGTCGACGAACGAGGAGCTGGAGACGTCCAAGGAAGAGCTGCAGTCGGTCAACGAAGAGCTGGCGACGGTCAACGCCGAGCTCCAGACCAGGGTCTTCGACCTCTCGCGCGCCAACAACGACATGAACAACCTGCTCGCCGGCACCGGCATCGGCACGGTGTTCGTCGATCAACAGCTCAGGATCCTGCGGTTCACGCCCGCGGCGAGCGCCATCACCAACCTCATTCAGAGCGACGTGGGCCGGCCGGTGGGCCACATCGTGTCGAACCTGGTCGGCTACGACCGGCTGGTGGCCGACTCGCAGCAGGTGCTGGACACCTTGCGCTCCCGCGAGGTCGACGTGCAGACCACCGCGGGCCGCTGGTACACCCTGCGCATTCAGCCCTACCGGACCATCGAGAACGTCATCGAGGGCGTCGTGATGTCGTTCACGGACATCACCGAGGCGGTGCGCACCCGGGAAGCCCTGCGCAAGGTCAACGAGGTGCTGCGCCTGGCGGTGGTGGTGCGCGACGCGCACGACGCCATCACGGTGCACGACCTCGACGGCCGCACGCTGGCGTGGAACCCGGCGGCGGTGCGGCGGTATGGGTGGACCGAGGCCGAGGCGCTGCTGCTCAACGTTCGTGATCGCACGCCCGCCGCCGAGCAGGAACACGAAGCGGAGAGGATGACGCGGCTGAGCCGGGGCGAGATCTTGCTGCCGTACGGCGCGGAGCGGCTCACCAAGGCGGGCGCGGTGCTGAAGGTCACGGTCGTCTCCACTGCCTTGATGAACGAGACCGGGCAGACCTATGCCATCGCCACCACCGAGCGGCCGCGCGACGACGCGCCCCGTGACTGAGCGGGCCCACCGAGCACACTCAGCGAATGGGCCGGTTGGTGGCCACGGCCGGGGCGCGGGCGTGCTACGCGTCGAGGTGGCCGCCGCACCTCACTGGCCCAGACAAGGTCGGGGCGCGATGATCAGCAAGCAGAAGAGCGCAGGTGAGCCGCTGCGACGCGAGGCCGAGGAGATCGCGCGCAAGCGGAGCCTCCCGGAATCGATGGCGATGACGCCGAAGGAAGCGCAGGAGCTCGTCCACGAGCTCCAGGTGCATCAGATCGAGCTCGAGATGCAGAACGAGGAGCTGCGGGCCGCGCAGCTCGGGCTCGACGCTTCCCGGGCGCGGTACTTCGATCTCTACGACCTCGCGCCCGTCGGCTACTGCACCCTCGACGAGGCGGGGCTCATTCTCGAGGCCAACCTCACCGCCGCCACCCTGCTCGGGCTCGAGCGCGGCGAGCTGGTGAAGCGGCCGCTGAGCCGGTTCATCCTCAAGGGCGACCAGGACCTGCTCTTCCTCTGCCGGGGCAGGCTGAAGCGAACCGACCAGCCGCAGTCGTGCGAGCTGCGCCTGGTGCGAGCCGATGGCACGGCCTTCTGGGCCTCGGTGGCGGCCAGCGTCGCCCACGACCTCCAGGGGAGCGCCGTGCACCGGGTGATGCTCAGCGACATCTCCGCGCGCAAGCTGCTCGATCAGACGCTCGAGGAGACCAACCTGAAGCTGGAGCGCGCGAAGGCCGTCGCGGACAAGGCCAGCCTCGCCAAGTCGGAGTTCCTCTCGAGCATGAGCCACGAGCTGCGCTCGCCGCTCAACGCCATTCTCGGCTTCGCGCAGCTGATGGAGATGGGCTCACCCCGACCTGACGCCGGGCAGCAGGAGAGCATCGGGCAGATCCTCAAGGCGGGGTGGTACCTGCTCGAGCTGGTCAACGAGATCCTCGACCTGTCGGCGGTCGAGTCGGGCAAGGTGACGCTCTGCCTCGAGCCCACCTCCATCGGCGAGGTGTTGGCCGACTGCCAGGCGATGATCGAGCCGCAGGTGGTCAAGAGCGGCATCAGGGTCGTCTACCCCCGGTTCTCCACCCCAGCCTTCGTCGCCGCCGACCGGACCCGCCTCAAGCAGGTGCTGGTCAACCTGCTGTCGAACGGCATCAAGTACAACCGGCCGGGTGGCTCGGTGACGGTCTCGGTCGAGCCCTTCGGCGCCGACCGGCTGCGCATCAACGTGACGGACACCGGCGAGGGGCTGTCCCAGGACAAGGTGGCGCAGCTCTTCCAGTCCTTCAATCGGCTCGGGCGCGAGTCAGGCACCGAAGAGGGCACGGGCATCGGCCTCATGGTCAGCAAGCGCCTCGTCGAGCTGATGGGAGGAGCCATCGGCGCCCGCAGCGTGGTGGGCGAGGGCAGCGTGTTCTGGTTCGAGTTGAGCGTGGCGGCGCCGCCCGCCCCCGGGTCTGCGCTGAGGGCCGGGGAAAAGGCACCCGTGACGCCGGCCGGGGTCGCCCTGCGCACGGTGCTCTACGTGGAAGACAACGTCGCCAACATGCAGCTGGTGGAGCGGCTGGTCGCCCGGCGGCCCGACATCCAGCTGATCGGTGCACCCGATGGAGCCAGTGCCATCGCCCTGGCGCGCGCGCACCGGCCCACGCTCGTCCTGATGGACATCAACCTGCCGGGGATCTCGGGCTTCCAGGTGCTCGCGGCGCTCCAGCGCGATCCCCTGACCTCGGACATTCCCGTGCTGGCGCTCAGCGCCAACGCGATGCCGTCCGACATCTCCCGGGGAATGGAAGCCGGCTTCCTCGGCTACCTGACCAAGCCGATCAGGATCGACGAGTTCATGAAGGCACTCGATCTCGCGCTCGAGACGGCCGAAGCCCGGCGCTCGCGATGACCTCGACCGATCCAACCTCGAGGCGCGAGTCCGCCTCTTCCCCCTCGAGGCGCGAGTCCGCCTCTCCCCCCTCGAGGCGCGAGTTCGCCTTTCCGGTGGTGTGCGTGGGCGGGTCGGCCGGCGGCCTCGACGCCTACATCAGGCTGCTGCAGAACCTCCCGGCGGACCTGGGCGTGGCGGTCGTGATCGTCAACCACATCACCACCATGCCCACCCGGCTGCACACCGTGCTGCCGCGCTTCACCACCATGCCCGTGGAGCTGATCACCGAGGACCTGGTGATCGCGCCCAATCGCGTCTTCATCATCCCCGCGAACCGGGACCTGACCGTCGACGAGAGCGGCGGCTTTCACCTCGCGGCGATCTCCAAGCCCCGCGGCTGGCCCGACGTCATCACCGTCTTCCTCAAGTCGCTCACGGCACGCTGGGACGGGAAGATCGTCGCGGTGATCGTCTCCGGCTTCGACGGTGACGGCGCCGCGGCGCTGCGCGGCATCAAGGAGGTGGGGGGCATCACCATCGCGCAGCGGCCCAGCACCGCGAAGCAGCCCGACATGCCGGAGACCGCCATCGCCAGCGGGTGGATCGACTTCATCCTCTCGCCCGAGGAGATCGCCGGCGAGATCCGGAAGATCGCCCAGGTCGCTTCGGGTGACCCACCGCGGGCGGAATGACCCCGGCAGAGAATGCCGGGCGCGCGCAGCGGGGGGCCTCCGTTACGCATGGGGATGCAGCTCATCCACGAAGCCGGGCTCACCCGGGTGCGCGCCACGCGCCACGGCCCTCTCGCGTATCCGACCACTGACGCCCACGTGGGCCGCTCGCTCGACGTCTACGGCGAATGGGCCGAGGCCGAGCTCGAGCTGCTCTCGGCCCTGCTCGACCCGGGCGCCGTCGCCCTCGACGTGGGTGCGAACCTGGGCACGCACGCCATCTCGTTCGCGCAGCGCGTGGGGCCGGCCGGCGCGGTGTTCGCGTTCGAGCCGCAGCGGGTGATGCACCAATACCTGTGCACCAACGCCACGCTCAACGGCATCACCTGGCTGCACGCAGTGCACGGCGCGGTGGGCGCAGCGGCCGGCGGCGTGATCATTCCCGACATCGACTACGGCGCGCCGGGCAACTTCGGCGGGCTCTCGCTCGGCGCATGGACGGAAGGCGAGACCGTGCCGGTGTTCGCGCTCGACGCGCTGGGCCTGCCCCGCTGCTCACTGCTGAAGATCGACGTCGAGGGCATGGAAGCGCAGGTGCTCGACGGCGCCCGCAACCTGATCGCCAGCTCGAGGCCGTTCATCTACCTCGAGCACAACCAGCCTCAGGGCGCGCCGGAGGTGATCGAACGGCTGCTGCGCAGCGAGTACGTGTGCTTCTGGCACTTCTCGCCGTTCTTCCGCGCGAACAACTTCGCCGGGGTGAAGCACGATGTCTTCGGTGGGCTCGTCGACGCCAACGTGCTCGCCGTGCCCGCGGCGCTGGCTTCTTCGTTCCAGTCGCTGCAGCCCGTCACCTCGCCCACCGACACGGCGCCCGCCGCGCTGGCGAGGAGATGATCACTTCGCCCCGAAGAAGCGGGCGAGCTTCCCGAGCACCGAGGGCTGAGCGCCTTCACCGACCACCAGCTCGAAGTCAGGCAGGCCGTCGTAGCGGAGCACCTCGCCCGGGCGTGAGCCGAGGTCTGCCATCACCTGCTTCGCCAGGTCGAGCGTGAAATAGACCGCGAGCGTGGTGCCCCACGACGCGCTCCTCGGAATGTCCTCGACGTTGAGGTGCACGGTCCATCCCCCGCTCGAACACGACACCCGGCCCAGCCGGACCGCGGCGGAGATCGCCTCGACCAGCGCAGTCACCTCGCCCTGGCCGATCGCGAGCCGCATGCGCGTGCCCGACTTCGAGACCACCAGCGTCTGGAAGCTCGGCGTGGGCGGCGGCGGCGGGGTGGGCCTGCGAGCCGCGGCAGGTGCAGGCGGAGGCGGCCGGGCCCGCTCGAGATCGCTGATGCCCGCGGGCGCCAGCTCGAGCAACAGCTCGAGGCTCTTGCGTCCCTTCATCGCCTCCACGCGTCCGCGCTCGGCGGTGGTGAGCGCCACCAACTGCACCAGCGGAATGGAGCCGGCAGGCACCAGCGGATCCGCCACGTAGTAACCGGCGGTGAGCGCGGTCTCGGGCTGCTGCAGTCGCGGCGCGAGGTCGATCGTCTCGGCGACGGCGATGCGCCCGCTGTCGGAGAAGGCCGTGCGCCCCAGCTGCTGCAGGAAGCCGGCGACCCACTTCGGTGGCGTCTTCTCGCTCGGCTTGCGCCCGAGCCTGAAGGTGAGCTCGACGCCGCCCCCTTCCGGGTAACCCGCGATGAAGCGCGAGGCGCTCAGCCCGCAGGTGACGAAGTGCCAGTGCGGCTGCGGCTCGCTGGCGCGGAACGCGACGATGCGTGAGAGCGGAGGGCCACCTTCGTCGGGGCCCAGCTGCGCCTGGAAGAACACGAGCGGCTCGATCCCCTCGAAGCGAGGCTTCAGCTCACTCCAGATCTGCTCGCCTGGAACCATCGCCTGGCTACCGCTTCCGCTCGGTGCTGCGACGCAATTCCAGGAGCCACGCCTTCGCTCGCTCGACGGTGTCGGGCTTCGGCTCGGAGATGGCGAAGAGCTCCTTGTCGAGGCCCTCGACCTCCACACCCAGCGCGCCCGAGAGCTTCTCTTCGAACGACTCGAAGGCGCCCTCGCTGTGGAACCACGACGGCGGCATCAGGCCGAACCTGAGGCGCAGGCTGCCGTCGGTCATGACGTCGATGCGGGTGCCGACGTCGAACTCGTCGAGCCGATGCGACTCGGCCGTCTCAACTTCTTCTTCGCTCATGCGCTCACTCGCTCGCCTGGAACCATCGCGTGGCCGTGTAGCATGCCGCCCCGCGATGCCGATTTACGAGTTCTCGGAGGGCACGAGCCACAAGTTCTGGGAGATCGAGCTCGACGGCTCGAGCTTCACCGCGCGCTGGGGAAAGATCGGCACGCAGGGCCAGTCGAAGCGGCAGGACTTCGGTAGCCCGGCCGAGGCGCAGCGCGAATACGACAAGCTGATCGCCTCGAAGTTGAAGAAGGGCTACCAGCTCGCGGCGGCGGCTGGGGAGAGTATGGGGACCCAGGAGACCAGACCAGCCGTTCACCCCGAGCGGAGTCGAGGGGCCACGACGGCCGGCAACCCCGACCTCGAGGCCGCCATCCTCGCGAACCCGGACGACCTCGGCTCGTACCTCGTCTACGCCGACTGGCTGCAGAGCAATGGAGATCCACGCGGAGAGCTGATCAGCGTGCAGCACGCGCGGCTCTCCTCCGACACGCCCGCGCTGAAGAAGCGTGAAGAGCAGCTGATGAAGGCGCAGGGCGGCGCGCTCTTCGGAGGGCTGGAGAAGCTGCTCGAGGAAGGCGGGGGACTGAGCGTCACCTGGCGCCTCGGCTTCCTGAAGACCGCCCGCGTCGCGCGCGAGCAGTACGACTCGGACCTCGACGTGGCCGGCACGCTCGAGACGCTGCTCACCCTGCCCATCGCCGCGCACCTCGACAGCCTCAGCGTCGGGCTGTGCGAGGAGCCGGGTGACGGCAGCCTCCAGCCCGCCATCGACGCGCTGGCGCGGGTGCGCGGCCCGCAGACGCTGCGCAGCCTCTTCCTCGGAGACTTCGAGTACCCCGACCAGAGCGACATCTCGTCGACGAGCGTGGGCGACGTCACGAAGCTCTCCGCCGCCTTCCCGAAGCTGCAGTCCCTCAAGCTGCGCGGCGCCGGCGCTGAGCTGGGCAAGCTCGACCTGCCGGAGCTGCGCGAGTTCACCTTCGAGACCGGAGGGCTGCCCACCGAGTGCGTCGAGGCCATCTCCCGCGCGCGCTGGCCGAAGCTCCAGAAGTTGAGCCTGTGGTTCGGAGACGAGAACTACGGCGGTGACGCCGGCTTCGACGACCTCGAGACCCTGCTCGCGGGCAAGGGCCTGGGCCAGCTCGAGGAGCTCGGGCTGGTGAACTGCTCGTTCATCAGCGGCAACGTCGACTCGCTGGCGAAGGCGAAGGTATTGCGGCAGCTGAAGCGCCTGGACCTGTCGATGGGCTTCCTCACCGACGAAGACGCCGAGGCCATGGTGCGCCACGCGGCGGCCTTCAAGAACCTCGAGCTGGACGTCTCGCACAACTACCTCACCCGCCGCGGTGTGTGGCTGCTGCAGAAGACAGCCCGTCAGCTGGTGTCGACGGATCAGCAGGAAGCGGACACCGACGACGATCGCTACGTGGCCGTGGGCGAGTGAGCTGGCTCGCGTCGTGGTCTGACTTCTTCCTCGTCACCGGCTCGGTGTCGTTGCTGGTCGGCCTGGGCGCCATCGCCCTGACGGCCGTGGTCTGGCAGCGCCTGTTCAAGCGGCGCTGAGCAGCAGGGAGCGCTACGTCGGCGAGTGCGCCGGCTCCTGCTGGCTGATCAGCACCCACACCGAGTCGGTCGCCGCGCTGTACATCAAGCTCACCGCGACGTCCCGCCAGCCATGGTCGAACTTGAAGGTGAAGCCGAACGTCTCGTACAGCTGCTTGCGCGCGACGCCCTCGACGAAGCGCCCGTGGAACTCCTTCACCTTCGTGCAGGGCGCGACGTCGTTGAAGAAGTTGAGGCCGACCTGCCGCTCGGGGCGAATGCGCGCCAGCCGGCCCTCGGTGCGGTTGAACTTGAGAATGCGCCCGGTGGGATCGAGCTGGATCATCCCGAACGGGAGCTCGTCGAGCTGGTTGGTGGAGAGCCGGTCGACTGACGAGAGCACTTCTTTCGCGCCGGCGAGTGGGGCGAGCGGTGTGGCTGTCGGCATCGGGCTCTCAGATAAGGAGCCTGGATTTTTCGTGCAACCTTTGTTCAGGGTTAATGAGGTGCCACCCGCCGAGAGGCCTCGCGCAGCTCCCAGCGGTAGACCGACAGGCCCTCGAGGGTGAGGTTGGGGAGCAGGTCTCCGAACGCGTTCACCTCGATGACCCGGTGGCGTGAGAGCCCGGGCTCGAACATCACGTCGAGCCCCACGTGCAGCGAGCGGTAGAGGCTGGCCACCTTGCGGCAGGTCTCCATCGCGGCGTCCCACGCGCCGGGCGGCATCGCGGCCTGGAGCGCCGGCAATTCTCCGCGCCACCCGCCGAGGTGCAGGTTGGTGATGGCGTGCTTGTTCTGCCGCACCACCACGAAGCGCGGCTCTCCGCCGATGCACAGCACCCGGCAGTCGAAGAACGCACCCGCGAGCTTCGCCTTGGGAATCGCGCGCTCCACCTGTGCGCCCTGCGAGAGCACGAAGGCGAGCGCCCGGTTCACCGCGGCGGGGGTGCGGTAGTGCGAGAGCCGCAGGTTGTTGAACCAGCGCGGCGCGTCCCACTCGAGCGAGGTGCTGATGGCCGCGCTCTTCGCGCCGACGGTGACGAGCAGCACGCCGCTCGCCGACGAGCCCATGGCGGGCTTGACGAAGATCTCCTTCCAGCCCTTCTCCCGCACCGCGGCGAGCAGGTCGGTGGGCGAATCGGGCACGTGCTCGAGGAACTCAGGCACGGGGATGCCAGCGGCGTGGAGGCGGCGCGAGGTGACGCGCTTGTCGAAGAACTCGTCGATCTCCGTGGGCGCGTTGAGCAGGTGCCAGTCAGGCCTCGCCGCGAACACGTCCTCGAGCTCGCGCAGCACGCTCTGGAAGCCGCGGTGCGTGAGTGCGGGCGCGATGACCTCACCGCGGCGTTCCTGGAGCGAGTCGACCTTCGGGAAGCCACCGCGGCGCAGCAGCTCGCGCTCGACCTCGAAGTCTTCTCCGTACGAGTCGATGCGCACCACGCGCGGGCCCGCTCCCACCCCCTTCAGCACGGAGGGAGAACGAACCACCTCGAGCCACGGCACCACCTCGGGCGCGGGGAGCCCGTGCTCGGCGAGCGCCTCGGTGAAGAGGCCGACGCGGCGGTTTTCAGGATTTCCGATGACGAGGAAACGCAGGGCGGCCGACCGTATCAGGAGCCTTCGTCGACCAGCCGCTCCAGCAGCAACGCGAAGAACGACTGGTCCCCGCTGAACGACCAGCCGAGGTGCGCCAGACACTGCGCGCAGTGCGCGTACTCCCAGCGGCAGCCGCTGAACCAGGTGGCCTCGAGCGTGGGCGGGCCATGCACCACGCAGCCTGGCGCCGTGGAGAAGCAGCCGAAGATGAACGCGAAGGCGTGCGGGTTGAGGCGCAGGTGCACGTGGCGCCCGCCGACCTCGCGCCGGCTCGCCGTGTGCGTGATGACGTGACTGCACGCGCGGCAACGAATGGGCGCTGAGGTCTCATCCGTCCGAGCGGGCTTCTGTTCGTTCACCGGAGCGGGCGTTGTGGTGGGCTTCTTCGGCGCGTCGAGTCGCACTGCCCACCCTCGGCGGATTGATGGGGTGGGGACACCATCAACACGCCGAGCGTCGTCTGGACGCACGCGATTCAGACGACAGACCCTCTGAAGGGGTCCAGGTAGTCGAACTGGGCCGCCTCGAACCGCCGCTCCAGCGCTTCGCCGCCGCGCGACTTCTTGAACTCGCGTTCCTCCTCAGTGATCGGGATGAGCCACAGACAGCGAACGGCAGGCTCCGCCATCCACTCGACGCTCGGGCCGTCGAGATACGGAAGTGAGATCAGCCCGAAGGAGGAGGTCGCTCCTTCCACCCACGGCCGCCCGAAGTTCACGGAGTGTCCGAGGCCGAGCCGCGCCCCCGTGCGGTGGTAGTGCGCCACCGCCGCCATCAACTCGACCAGCTCTGCGCGGAAGCCCTGCGTCACACGAGTGAGGAGGTGGAGCTCGACGCGCTCCTCGTCGGAGGGCTGCGACATGCAGCACGTCGCGTAGCTGAGCGTGTCCTGCCGTCGAAAGACGAGGACCTCAAATTCCTCCGGGAGCTCATGGACCGGCCCCGCCTTCGGGCGCTCTTGCCGGACCACTGGCCCCCAGCTCTTCGCGTAGTGCTTCTCGAGGTGAGCTGGGAATCCGGTCACTCGCCCACCGAGGTGTAGCGATACTCGGGGTCCTCGTCGGCCTTCTGCTCCCCGAGGTGCACGTTGGGCAGCGCCTGCTTCAGCGCCTGTTGATCAGCCGCGGAGAAGTAGTTGTCGCTCAGGTCGACGCGCTTCAGGTGTTGGTAGCGCGCAGCGTGCAGCAGCAGCGCCGCAGCCGACTCGGTCGCCAGCACGCCCATGGAGAAGTCGACCACCTCGAGGCGCGGGAGCAGCTTCGACTTCGCCACCGCCTCGATGAGCTCCCCTTCCCACTCGGAGTTCTTCAGGCCGAGCGTCTTGAGCGCGGGCAGCCCCGCACCGTCGAGGATGCCTGCGAGGTCCGCGACGTCTGCGTTCGCGCCGTAGTTCGCCTGCCCGAACCACAGCTCGAGGTGTGTGAGCGACGGCAAGGACGCTGCACCCAACTCCAGCGGCACCGACCGGTCGAGGCCACCCGACTCGAAGCGCAGGTGCTCGAGGTGAGGCGCGTCGATCGGGGCGAGCATCGAGGGAACTCCGCCATCACTCCCCACCGCGCCCTGCAGCGCCAGCACCTTCAGGTTCGGCGCCGCCTTCCACAACACGCGCGCGTCCCCCACCCGCCGCCACGACGGCTGATCCATGTGCTCGGCGCCCTGGCTCAGATCGAGCTCGACCAGGCACGGCAACGGCCCCGCATTCGAGATCGCCTTGAAGAGATCTTCCAGGTGCCACTCGGTCGAGTCGGCGCAGGGCAACCCGAGCGTCAGCTTGCGCACGAAGTGCCCCGCGGGGTGCTTGAGCACACGCTCGAGCACGACGTGCATGAGCAGCTTCTTCTCGAACGCGTCGAACGAGTCGTGCAGCTCGAAGTGCTCGATGACCCCGCCGCGCCAGGAGACCTTCGCCGGCATGCCGCCGAGCAGCCCTCGCTCTGCCGCCGCCTGCCGGGCCGTGTCGGGCTTGCCCTGCTGCGCCGCCGCGATGACCTCACCCCACGACTCACCCTGGTCGATCAGCCAGTCCGAATAGACCTGCCAGGCGGTGGCGTCTTCCGGTCGCGCCCCGACCGCCGCCTCGAAGGTCGGGTTGATGGCCTCCAGCGGGTGCGGTTCCTCGAAGGGAAGCCGAGGCTCGGGCGGGGGCGCCGCGGCCGCGGGGGTCCTTCCGAAGAGGCGCTTCAGAAACTCGAACATGAGGGCAGGGAGTTACCCGCACTCTGACTTGATCCGGAGACCGAATCGACATATCTACATTCATCGATGGACGAGTTGACTGAGGCCTTTCGGGCACTGGGCGATCCCACGCGGCTGCGGATTCTGCGGCTGATCGGAGAAGCGCGCCTCAACGTGTCCGAGGTGGTCTCGCTGGTGGGGGTGGCCCAGTCGTCGGTGAGCCACCACCTCACCCGGCTCAAGGCGCTCGACCTCATCCGCGAAGAGCGGCAGGGCGGCTTCACCTACTACTCGCTGGCGATCGACGAGAAGGCGCCGCTCTGGCCGTTGATCAAGCTCGCCCGCAGCGCGGAAGACGAGCACGGCGACAAGGCCCGCCTCACCGAGCTGCTGCACCGCCGGGAAGACGTGCACACGCTCAACGAGAAGCTGCTCGAGCCCGGGCAGTCGTGGCGGCTCTGGTCGGCGGCGCTCTCGAGCCTGCTCCCGCCGCTCGACGTGGTGGACTTCGGCTGCGGCACCGGCGTGCTCACCGTCGAGCTGGCGCGCTGGGCGCATCACGTCACCGCCATCGACCGCAGCGGCTCCGCGCTCGGCAAGGCGAAGGCCGAGGCCGCGCGCCAGGGCCTCACCAACATCACCTTCCTCGAGGCCGACCTCCACGCCCTGCCCCTGCCCGACGCGAGCGTCGACCTGGTGGTGGTCTCGCAGAGCCTGCACCACGTCGACTCCATCGAGCACGTGCTCGCCGAGGGCGCGCGGCTGCTCAAGCCCGGCGGGAAGATGGTGGTGCTCGAGCTGCTCCCGCACGACGAGGAGTGGGTGCTGGCCCGCCTCGGTCACCAGCACCTCGGCTTCGACCCCGAGACCGTGCGCGAGGCGATGAACGCCGTGGGCCTCGACGCGCACGAAGCGTTCCCCGCGCCGCGCGACGCCGCGTCGCCCTTCAAGGCCTTCCTCCTCACCGGCACCCGCGCCCGCAAGGCCACTGCCCAGCGGCACCCACGCCGCCAGACCGTTCAAGAAAGAGCACGACCATGACCACTCCCTTCGAGCAGCTGTTCAAAGAACGCATCGTGATCATCGACGGCGCCATGGGTTCGCTGATCCAGACCTACGGCCTCGAGGAGAAGGACTTCCGCGGCGAGCGCTTCAAGGCGCACCCGAAGGACCTCAAGGGCAACAACGACCTGCTCAGCCTCACCCGCCCCGACATCATCGAGGAGATCCACGCGCGCTACTTCGCCGCCGGCGCCGACCTGGTGGAGACGAACACCTTCAGCGGCACGTCCATCGCGCAGGCCGACTACGAGCTGGGCCACGTCATCACCGACCTGAACCTGGCCGCGGTGCAGTGCGCCCGCCGCGCCGCCAACGCCGCCGAGGCGAAGACGCCGGGCCGCAAGTGCTTCGTCGCCGGCGCCATCGGCCCGCTCAACCGCACCCTCTCGATGTCGCCCGACGTGAACCGCCCCGACTACCGCGCGGTGACGTGGAACCAGGTCGTCTCGGCGTACGAAGAGCAGATCCGCGCGCTGCTCCAGGGTGGCGTCGACGCGCTGCTGGTCGAGACCATCTTCGACACCCTCAACTCGAAGGCGGCGCTCTTCGCCATCGAGGGCGTGTTCGAAGAGCTGGGGCGGCGGGTGCCGGTGATGATCTCCGTCACCATCACCGACGCGTCGGGCCGCACGCTCTCGGGCCAGACCATCACCGCGTTCTACGACTCGGTCCGGCACGCGAAGCCCTTCAGCGTGGGCATCAACTGCGCGCTGGGCGGGGCGGAGATGCGCCCCTACATCCAGGAGCTGGCGCGCGTGGCCGAGTGCTACGTGAGCTGCTACCCCAACGCGGGGCTGCCCAACGCGTTCGGCGGCTACGACGAGACGCCTGAGGAGATGTCCGCGGTGCTCACCGACTTCGCCAGGCAGGGCTGGCTCAACCTGGTGGGCGGGTGCTGCGGCTCGACGCCCGAGCACATCGCCGCCATCGCGAAGGGCGTGAAGCCGTACGCCCCCCGCAAGCTGCCTTCAACCACGCATGACATGCGCCTGAGCGGCCTCGAGTCGCTCGTGGTCGCGGAGCGCGCCTCATGAGTACGGCTTCACAGTTCTTGATCGTCGGTGAGCGCACCAACATCACCGGCAGCCCGAAGTTCGCCAAGGCCCTGAAGGCCGGCGACTGGAACGAGTGTCTCTCGGTGGCGCGCCAGCAGGTGGAGTCGGGCGCCAACATCCTGGACATCAACGTCGACGAGGCGCTCATCGAGGGCGAGCCGACGATGGTGAAGTTCCTGAACCTCATCGCCGCCGAGCCGGACATCTGCAAGGTGCCCATCATGATCGACAGCTCCAAGTGGAGCGTGCTCGAGGCGGGACTGCAGTGTCTGCAAGGCAAGGGCATCGTCAACAGCATCTCGCTCAAGGACGGCGAGGCGGAGTTCCTGCGCCGCGCCAGGCTGGTGAAGCGCTACGGCGCGGCCGCGGTGGTGATGGCGTTCGACGAGCAGGGCCAGGCGGCGAGCCGCGACGAGAAGGTGCGCATCTGCACCCGCGCCTACAAGCTGCTCACAGGCATCGGCTTCCCGCCGGAAGACATCATCTTCGACCCGAACATCCTCACCGTCGCCACCGGCATCGAGGAGCACAACAACTACGCCGTCGACTTCTTCGAGGCGACGAAGATCATCAAGGCCACCCTGCCTCACGCGAAGGTGTCGGGCGGCGTGTCGAACGTGTCGTTCAGCTTCCGCGGCAACAACCCGGTGCGCGAGGCGATCCACTCCGCGTTCCTGTTCCACGGCATCAAGGCCGGCATGGACATGGGCATCGTCAACGCGGGCATGCTCAGCGTGTACCAGGAGATCCCGAAGGACCTGCTCGAGCTGGTGGAAGACGTGCTCTTCAACCGCCGCCCCGACTCGACGGACCGCCTCGTCACCTTCGCCGACAAGCTCAAGGCGCAGCACGGCGGCGGCAGCAAGATCGAGACGAAGGAAGACCTGGCCTGGCGTGACGACACCGTGGCGGGCCGGCTCTCGCACGCGCTGGTGAAGGGCATCGACGCGTTCATCGAGTTGGACACGGAAGAGGCGCGCAAGCAGTACAAGCGCCCGCTCGACATCATCGAAGGCCCGCTCATGGACGGCATGCGGGTGGTGGGTGACCTGTTCGGCGCGGGGAAGATGTTCCTGCCGCAGGTGGTGAAGTCGGCGCGGGTGATGAAGCGCGCGGTCGCCTACCTCACGCCGTTCATGGAAGAGGAGAAGCGCCAGGCGGTGCTCGCCGGCGCCACGGTGCGCACGCAGGGCAAGGTGCTGCTCGCCACCGTGAAGGGCGACGTGCACGACATCGGCAAGAACATCGTCGGGGTGGTGCTCGCGTGTAACAACTACGAGGTCATCGACCTCGGCGTGATGGTGTCGTGCGAGAAGATCCTCAGCACCGCGAAGGAGCACGGCGTCGACATCATCGGGCTGTCCGGGCTGATCACTCCGTCGCTCGACGAGATGGTCTCGGTGGCGAAGGAGATGACGCGCCAGGAGTTCACCGTGCCGCTGCTCATCGGCGGCGCCACCACCAGCCACCCGCACGCCTCGGTGAAGATCGCCCCGCAGTATTCGCCGGGCGTGGTGCACGTGCTCGACGCGTCGCGCGTGGTGAACGTGGTGAGCGCGCTGCTCTCTCCCGAGCAGAAGCCGGCCTTCCTGAACGAGGTGGCGGACAAGCAGGAGAAGGCGCGGGCCGACTTCGAGGCGCGCCGGGTGCAGCGCAAGCTGCTCACCCTGGGCGAGGCCCGGGCGCGCAGGCAGCCGTACGAGTGGGGCAGCGACATCGCCAAACCCGAGTTCCTCGGCACGCGCGCCTTCACCGACGTGCCCCTGCAGGACCTGGTGCCCTTCATCGACTGGGGACCGTTCTTCAACGCGTGGGAGCTGTTCGGCGCGTTCCCGAAGATCCTCGAGGACGAGAAGGTCGGCGTCGAGGCGAAGAAGCTCTACGCCGACGCGCAGGCGCTGCTGGCGCGCATCGTGAAGGAGAAGCGGTTCCGCGCGAACGCGGTGATCGGCTTCTGGCCCTGCAACGCGGTGGGCGACGACGTCGAACTGTACACCGACGAGGCGCGCACGAAGGTGCTGGGCCGCTTCCACATGCTGCGCCAGCAGACCGAGAAGCAGCCGGGCCAGTACAACCTGTCGCTGGCCGACTTCGTGGCCCCGAAGGAGAGCGGGCGCATCGACTACTGCGGCGGCTTCGCGGTGACCGCGGGCCTGGGCGTCGAGGAGTTCGCCGAGAGCTTCCGCAAGCAGCACGACGACTACTCGGCGATCATGGTGCAGGCGCTGGGTGACCGGCTCGCCGAGGCCTTCGCGGAGTACATGCACAAGCGCGCGCGTGAGCTCTGCGGCTTCGGAAAGACGGAAGACCTGAGCAACGACCAGCTGATCCGCGAGCAGTACCGCGGCATCCGCCCCGCGCCGGGCTACCCCGCGTGCCCTGAGCACACCGAGAAGGGCACGCTGTTCAACCTGCTCGACGCGACGAAGGTGGCGGGCATCACGTTGACCGAGAGCTTCGCGATGAGCCCCGCTTCGAGCGTGAGCGGCTTCTATTTCAACCACCCCGACGCGAAGTACTTCGGGCTGGGGAAGATCGGCCGCGACCAGGTCGAGGACTACGCCGCGCGCAAGGGCATGACCGTCGAAGAGGCCGCGAAGTGGCTCGGCCCCAGCCTCGACGAAGCGAGCTCAGGCGCGACCGCGGCAGCGTGAGATGAAGGACGAGTCAGGCGCCTTTCGGAAGCCGGTGATCAAGACGTCGAGGGCGCCGATGATTTCGGTGCGACGCGAGCTCAGCTCGGCAACCGGAATTCGCATCGGCGTCCGCTGTCCCACCGTGACGAAGTCAGGAGTCAAAAGCCCATGAGGCGAACCCGGTTCAGGGCGGTGCTGGCGCTGATGGTGGGCGTCGCAGGTTGTCCGCGCATCACTCCGGAGCGCATCGACGTTCCCGACGCGGGGACATGCAACGCGAGCCTGTGCGGTACCTCCGTCGCGGTGAAGACGACGCTCGCCCCGGCGACGCCGCTGACGACCGAGGAATGCGAGCGCGTGTGCGCGTCGGCGTGGTGTGGCGCGAAACCCATTTCTCCGACAGGTCCGGGCTGCACTCTCGAGTCAGCGACGAGCGTGGCCTGCGGATCCATCGCGTACGACTGCGGGTACTGCGTCTTCGGCTGCGGTGGTGGTGGCCCCGGATGCGGTGAGGGATGCTGCGACGGGGTTTCGAACTGTTGTCGCCCTGCCGCGCGCTCGTGTCGCGGATTGGGCTGTGGAAGCTGTCCGCCGATCGATCCCCGGTGCTCGCTCGAAGGTTGTCGCTCCTTCAAGGCGTGCGGAGGGCAGCTGAGCGCCGAGCCCCGTGCGAGTGCGTGCGGCGACGCGCGAGACGCGGGCATCGACCTCGTCGAGTATTGCCCTGACGCCTGCAACGCGATGGCGGCCGGCGCCCAGCTCGCGGCGGCCTGCGGGACCGACGCTGGAGCCGCCGTCGACGCGGGCACGCACTTCCCGGATGGCGGCGTGTGTGACTGCGAGCCGAAACGCGACGCCTGTGAGCGAGCCTGTTCCCAGTCGAGCGTGCGCACGTGTCTCGACTGCGCGGCTGGGTGCGCGATCGACTTCGCGCGCTGCACGACCCAGTGCCGTTGACTCGGGTTCGCCCGACGCAGGGTTCATTCCCCACGGAGACGGGCCATGAGTGCGGGCCGCAGGGGACAGGCGTGGTCGTGGCTCCATGATCAGCGCGGCTGGGGCGACGCGCGGGTCCTCGCCCTCCGAGCGTGGACAGGCAGGCACAGCGGCTGCACGGCGGGGCTCGCCTTCCAGGCGTCCTCTCACCCGAAAGCCCCATGTTCCTCCGCGCTGCCGTGCTGTCTCTCGTCGTGTTCCCTTCTGCCGTCCTCGCTGATCCGCTCACCGAGCTCGAGACCGCGCGCGCCCAGGCCAACGCCCATTTCCAGGCCGCCGATGCCCGGGTCCGCTCGGTGGGCGCGGTGCTGAGCGCGGCCTCCGAGGCGTTCCGGGGCTGCCGCAATGGCTCGCTCCAGTTCCAGTTCACCGGGGCCATTACCCGGCTGGAGAGCGCCCGTCGCACCCTGGAGAAGGGCCGCAAGGAGGCGCAGGCCCTCAGGGCCTCGCTCGAGGCGACGCGGGCGAAACTCGAAGCCGCCCACGGGCGACGCAACGCGGGCACCCGCGAGGAGGCCGTCGCCAACGAACAGCTCTACGCCGAGCGGCTGCTGGCGGACTACGTGAGGCCGCTCGACACCACTCTCGTGCCGCTGGTCGACGAGTACACCGCTGGAATCGCCGCCTACTCGCAGGCGCTCGTCGAGTACGCCGAGTTCTGCAAGCGGCCTGGCTACACCGTGTCGGGAGGCGCGGCCTTCGTCGCTGGCTTCGAGCCGAGCGTGGAGCGCGTCATTGCGGGCTCGGAGCACCTGCTCACGACGGCGGCCGAAGCGAAGAAGGCGAGCACCGCTCGGGCAGTGTCCGCGAAGTAGTGACGTCACTGCGCGACGCGCTGGGCGTCTGAGTCAGCCGAGCGGCGCTTCCTTGAGCCACGAGGCGTAACCCGACCACTTCGGATCAGGCTTCGAGTCGAACTCGATGCGATAGCCGGGGTGCTTGGTGGCCAGCGCCACTGCCACCTTCCCCAGCTCGGCGCCGTCACCGAAGTAGAAGTAGTACTCGCGCAGCCCCGGCGTCGCGTGGCGGCGGAGGTACACCGCCCAGCCGTTGCCGTGCTTCTCGGCCAGCGCGATGAGATCTTCCTCGAGCGCGTCGAGCGCCGGCGCTTCCTGTGGGGCCCAGTACGCGCCGCCAGGGCTTTCCCGGCACCACACGCCGAACCACCCGATGTTGGGGAGCGCCGCGGTGGGCGGCTCGCCGGCGAACCGGTGGTCGAGCAACACCTGCGCCTTCTGGTCGCCATTCCGGACTTCGAAGAATTTCCAGGTCACGAAGCCGAGGTTACACCGCTCCGAAGCCGGCGCATGATGGGCGAATGCTCTCGCTCCTGGTGGTGGTGATGGTGGCCGCGGCACCCGAAGAGAACCCCTTCCGCGCGCGCGTCGAGGCGCTGCGCGCGCTCAAGAACACGGGCCAGGCCGCCGAGGTGAAGGCGAGCGGCGAGAAGCTGCTCCAGGACCTCACCACCGCCGCCCGCGCGAAGAACCACACCGGAGAGACGCTGCTGCTGCTGGGGCGCACCCAGCTCTACCTCGAGGACGACGCCGCCGCCGCGCTCAGCCTCGACGAGGCCATCACGCTGAGCCCGCTCGACGCCGACGCGCACTTCTACCGCGGCGTCGCCGCCCAGCACCTCGACGCGCTCGAGGCCGCGGTGCGCCACTTCCGCAAGGCCACCGAGCTCGCCCCGAAGCAGGTCCGTGGCTGGGCTGAGCTGGGCGGCTCGCTCGCCGATCTCGGGCAGAAGGACCGTGCCCTCGACGCGCTGAAGAAGGCGATCGCGCTCGACCCGAAGGACGCGTACTCGAAGTCGATCGCCGGGCGCCTGCTGATCGACACCGGCAAGGGCGCAGAGGGCATCGCGCTGCTCGAGGAGTCGTTGAAGCTCGAGCCCCGCGACATGCTCGCCGCCTACAACGCCGGGCTCTACTACCAGCTCGCGGGGCAGCCAAAGCGCGCGCTCGGTCACTTCGAGGCCGTCGCCCTGGCGGATGCCGACGACTGGCACGCCCGCGCGAAGCTGGTGCAGCTCCACCAGGCGCTGGGCGAGCTCCCCGCGCGAGATCGCCGCCGCGCTGAGGTGCTGGCGCTCTTCAAGGCGAAGAAGGTGGAAGCCGAGCACCGGGACTTCTGCCGGGAGCAGTTCGCGCTCGGCGGGAAGAACGTGCTCGTCTTCGAGTCGTTCGAGCTAACCGGAGAGCGGGCGGTGCGCTACTCCTTCAGGGTCGCCGCCCCTCCGGGGAACAAGCTGCAGCGGGTGATCTCGCTCGGCTCGTACGAATTCACCACTGACTACATGCGCGGGAGCGGCGAGCTGAAGGCCGACGAGCGGGCCTGGCACCTCGACGGATATTTCCCCGACAACAGCCACCAGACGTACGGGATCTTCACCGCCGAGCCGACCTATGAGCAGACCCGCGCCATGGTCGTCGACGTGCTCGAAGGCCGGCTGAAGGCGTCCTCGTCGATGACGCCCCGGAAGAAGTGAACCGGCTCAGCGCAGGCCCGCCAGCAATCGCGGCAAGGCTTCCGCCAGGTAGAGCGGCAGCGAGAGCAGCCGATAGCGCGCGTGGCCAGAGCCGACCGCGTGGACGTCGACCTCGGTGAGCTGCGGAGGAGCGTCGCTGAAGCGCACGGCGGCCTTCCAGCGCCGCGCCGCCATCAGGGCATGGAGGCTCTTGAGCGCTCCGGTGCTGCCCGCCTTCACCTCGATGGGCACCAGGCGCGTGCCGTCGGCGACCACGTAGTCGACCTCCGCTTCCGAGCCACGCTCCTCGCGCTTCCAGAAGAACGCCGTCGGCAGCTCGTTTGACTCCGCGGTGAGGCGGAGCAGTTGGCCGACGACCTGCTCTGCCACGCCGCCCGAGTGGGGCAGCAGGGTCCCCGCGTCGAGCTCGGCGAGCCGGACGCCAAGGGCCGCGTTCGCCAGGCCGACGTCGCAGAAGAGCAGCTTGAAGTGCCGGTCGGACGCGCCCGCCTCGAGCGGCGGCTTCAGCGCGGGGGAGGCGCGAACGCGATGGGCGACGCGCGCCAGGCACAGGAGCTCGACCGCGCGGCCCAGCGCGGCGGCGCGCTCCGAGCGATCGACCCGCGCGTACGAGAAGCGCTGACCGAGCTGGTGCGGAATGCCCGCGAACACGGCCTGCAGCCGCCGGTGGTGCACCCGATCGGCGTACTTCGCGAAGTCGTCTCTGAGCGTCGCGAGCAGGTCCCGCTGCACCTCGCTCACCGCGGCGAAGGTGCGCTCGGTGACCCACGCCTGGACCGCCGCCGGCATGCCTCCCACGAGGAGGTACTCGCGGAAGCGCGCCATCAGCGTCTCGTGCGCCGCGCCGCGGAAGTCGTCGAGCTCGGCCTCCCGCACCCGGCTCGCCAGCAGCTCTTCGCCCACCGCCTCGAGGAACTCCACGAAGCCCATCGGCTCGAGGTGGAGGTAGCTGATGCGCCCCACCGGCATGCTGAAGGTGTGCTCGGCGAGCGCGAAGTCGAGCAGCGAGCCGGTGGCGATGACGGGAAGCGAGGGCAGCTCCTCGGCAAACCACCGCAGCTTCGCCAACACCTCGGGCGCCGCCTGCACCTCGTCGAGCATGAGCAGGTTGGTGCCATCGGGCCGCAGCAGCTTCCCCGTGGCGTTCTCGATGCGCCGGACGATGTTCTTCGGCTCATTCCCCGCGAAGCACCGGGCGAGCTGCGGATCGCGCTCGAAGTTGAGGTCCACCACCGAGCCGAAGCGCTCCGCACCGAAGGCGCGAATGAGCCACGACTTGCCCACCTGCCGCGCCCCCCGCACGACAAGCGGCTTCCGGCGGCGGCCGTCACTCCAGCGTTCGAGTTCGGTCATCAACCGGCGCTTCATGGCCGCACCATGTCACAACAACCGGCTCATTTGTCAGTCAGCTGGACAAATGTGTCACTGACATCGGATGTTGAAGCGCACGCTGGGACAGCCCGAGGAGCCGCCGCCCGCGATGCTGATGTCGAAGTACTCGGTGTACGGCATCGGTCCGCCGCAGTGGTTGATGGGGTCGTTCCACAGCGCGCCGGTGGGGAGCTGGAGGTAGCCGTAGCCGCGCGAGCTCCACACGTCGGCCTGGTAGTCGACGCTGTGATTGTGGAAGTCGAGCCGCAGCCCGCTGTTGAGCGCGGCCGTGAGTGAGGGCGGCTGCACCTGCACCACGCAGGTGTTGCTGATCAGGATGTGCACGTGGGTCGGCCCTGCGTCGGGCGTCCCGGCGTCACGGGGCCCTGCGTCGGGAGCCCCGGCGTCGCGAGGGCCTGCGTCGGGAATTCCGGCGTCCCGAACACCCGCATCGGGAACGCTCGCGTCGGGTGAGCCCGCGTCCGGAACGCTCGCGTCGGGAGAGCCCGCGTCAGCGGCTCCGGCATCCTCAGTCCCTGCGTCATCACCCGCGTCGGGCGAGCCCGCGTCGGAAGCGCCTCCGCCCCCGCCGCCGGTGGCAGTGCCGCCTCCCGCGCCGAGGTCGCGGCAGAACCCGAGCTGGCATTGCTGCACGCTGGTGCACGCGCGGCAGTCGGCTCCGGCCGTACCGCAGGTGAGCGCCTCGGCGCCGCCCTGGCATTCACCGCTGGAATCACAGCAGCCGAGGCAGTTGGCCGGGGTGCAGGTCGACGGCGTGCCGCCGCAGTTGCAGCCCACCATCCACGCCAGACAGAAGAGGACGAGCGCGCGACGCATGCACTCACCTGGGAGACAGAGAACCCGAGATGCTCAGCGACAACCCCATCGGCTGGGCGCTGCAGTCGGGCGAGCGGGCCTCGAGCGCGACCCGGCCGTCGTCGAGCCTCCTGGCCGTACCGGAGATCTTCCGGCAGGTGGCCTGGGTGCGCAGCCTCCCGCTGAAGGCCGCGAAGGAGCAGCGACTGTCGGAGAAGCGCAGCCCCCCGTCGTCGTCGCGGGTGGCGTAGACGTCGCAGTACGCCTTCGCGTCACTCGGGTCCTCGAGGTGCAGGGTGGTTCCGCCCACCGTATTCGCGTGCGCGGAGACCTTGAGGCTCAGCGGCCCCTCGAGCCGCAGGCCCAGCTTCTCGAGCGCCAGCGTGCTCAGCGAGTCACGCGTGTCGCCCTTCGCCTGCACCGAGGCGTACACGCCGTCGAAGTCCCACGGGTCGGTGACCCCGGCGTCCTTCACAGCGCCGAGCCAGAGGAAGAGCGCGAGCGTCGTCATGCGCGCACTCTCGCACGAGGTGGGCTACTCGGGCGCCATGCTCGGCATCGGTCTCGGAGAGTTGGTGATCCTCGGGGTGTGCTTCCTGGTGATGGCCGGGAGCGTGCTGGGCATCGTGCTGTTGGTGAAGCACCTCACCGGGCTTCGTGGTGCCGTCGACGCCGCGCGCGCGGAGTTCCTGCAGGTGGTCGGCTACCCGTGGGCCAGCCCGCTCGGTGGAGATCCGAACCGTACGCGCAGCAAGCAGACGCCCGCGGGCGTGTTCACCCATGCCTTCGACGTGCGCGCAGAGGGAAACTCGCAGGTGACCGTGCAGGCGTGGCACCTCGCGGCGCGGCCGGTCGTCTCGTTTCAGCTGATCGAGAAGAGCCTGGTCGGTGCGGGGCGCGCGCTGCTCAACCTGGTCGGGCCCATCTCCCGCACGCTCACCGTGAGGTTCCCCGGGCCTCACGCGACGGGCGACGCCGAGCTGGATGCGCGCTTCGTGTTGTTTGCGACGGATGCGAGCGCGGCCGCCGGGGTGGTGCGGCGCGCCGAGGTGAAGGCGGCGCTGCTGGCGCTGCGGGACGTGTCGCTGCTCGCGGATGAGCAGGGGGTGTCGTTCGGAGATCCGAGCGACAGCAACGTGTACGCGGCGGGCGCGAGCAGGACGGACGTGAGTCCCGTGCCCTCGATTCGGGCGGCGATCGCCGTGCACACGCGCGTGGAGCGGCTGCTCACCGCCGTCGCTGCTGCTCGGTAGAAGCGGCGGTCTGGCTGGGCTTTCGCCGGTTGCTCGACTCGCACAGGCCCCTCACCGCGGGCATTTGTTGACGCACTGATTCAAGCTTCGACGCTCAAGGGGCCACGAAAGGTACCAGCGTACAGGGGGCTGTACGCTGGGACCGCGCGTCGTACTTTTCAGCGAATTCGTCACCCTCGCGTCTTTGCCCGAGGCCGAGAGCCTGCACGCGTCGCGCACGGGGCAAACCTTTGCCCCCCCGCGCCCCCTGGGCTGTTGCCTCTAGCGCGTGGTGACGAACGCCTCGAGCGCCTCGAGATCCGCCGGGCTCAGCCCCCGCTGATCATGCTGCGCCAGCGTGCTGCGCGTGGTGAGCACCTGGCGCAGGCCGGGCGCCGAGCCGTCGTGCAGGTACGGCGCCGTCGAGAACACGCCCCGCAGCGACGGGGTGTCGAAGCTCACCGCGTTCAGGGTCTGGTGCGCCAGCCCGTCGGTCAACGCCGCGCCCTTGTGGCAGCTCTCACACCGCTCGGCGAACAGCGCCTCTCCACGCGCCACCAGCCCCGGCGCGAGGCGGCCGGACGCCGGGTTGTCCGGCGGGGACACCGTGCCCATGTACGCCGACAGGTCGGTGACGTCGGCGCGGCTCACGCCCCGCCCGCCCATCTGCGTCACCATGCGCGTCGAGAACGCCGGGAGGTCCGCCAGCGCGCCGTCCCAGTGGTACGGCGCCGTGGTGGTCACGCCCCACAGCGGCGGCGTGTTGCGCGCAGGCAACGTGCGCTGGGTCGACCACGGGTTCTGGTTCTGCTCGGGCAACACCCACGACAGCCCGTCCGCGCCGCCGTTGGGGTGACAACTCGAGCACGACACGCCACCGAACTCCGGCTCGGTCATGCGCGCGTCCACCGCCGAATAAAAGAGCCGGCGCCCCCGCTCCACTTCCGCCGGCAGGGTGCTGCGACCGAAGGGAATGACGTGTGTCTCGGTCAACTGCCCGTTCACCGTCTCCACCACAGACACCGTGTAGTCGAGCGCGTTGTGCACCCACGCCGTGCGCAGGTCACCCGCGACGGCGATGCCCGTGGGCCGCGCGCCCACCCGCACCACGTCCGAGATGCCGCGCGCAGGCACCCGGTACGACTCATCGACCCGGCCGGTCGCCGACACCACCGCCACCGAGTTCGAGTTGTGGTCCGCCACGAAGATCCACTCGCCCCGCCCATCGACCACCAGCGACGACGGCGCGTCCATGCCGCTGTTGACGCGCGTCTCGTTGCAGCCCTCGTCGAGGTTGGTCGAGAGGAACGCCGCGGGGAAGTCCACTTCCGGCGCTACACCGTTGGTGAGCGCGTTGGTGCTGCGCGCCACGTCGCGGCGCACCGTGTCTGACGAGGTCTCGATGGTGCTCAGCGCCGGCGCCACCGCCAGGCGCAGCGAGTTCTGCACCATCGCCCCCAGCTGCCCGGTGCGGCTCTGCACGTGCGCCACGTAGACGCGATCTCCCTCGGGCGAGAGCACCACGTCGGCCGCCTGGTTGGGCGTGCGCGTCGCCACCGTGCCGAAGGCGCACTCCGCCTCCGCCGGCTGCTCGAGCGTCAGCGAGACCTGCCCGCCGCGATCGAGGTCAGCCACGCGCACTGCACCGTTACTGAAGTCGCTCACGTAGACGCGACGGCCATCAGGCGCCGCGGTCACCGCCCACGGCTGCCCGCCCACCTCGACCTCGCGCCGCACCTGCAGCGTCTTCGCGTCGAGCATCGAGAGGGTGCCCGACCGCGAGTTCGCCACCACCAGCTGCGATTGATCGGCAGACAGGGCCAGGCCCACCGGCTCGGCGCCCACCGTCGCCGTCGCCTCGACCACCTCGCCGCCCTTGCTCAGCCGGCTCACCGTGCGCGCGCCGCGGCTCGAGACGAAGACGGCGCCGTCAGGCGCGACCAGCACCCGCTCGGGCTGACGGCCCACTGGCGTCTGGCGCAGCACCGAGCGCGTCTTCGTGTCGATCACCACCAGCAGGTCGTGATCGGCGTCGACCACGAAGAGCAGCGCGTCGTCGTTGCTCACCGCCACCGAGCCCGAGCTGCGGGGCGTAACGTTGGGCTGCGTACACGAGACGGCCGCGAGCAACAGCAGCACTGACCAGAGACGAGACATGGTGCGCTCCGAGTTCTTCGAGGGGAATTCGACCGTGCCCGGCTGCAGCCCGGGTGCCACCAGCAGCCTGCGCCGCAGGCTCACTGAAGATCCAGCCGGGTGCGGCGCGACACGTCTCGAGCCGTTGATCACGATCAAGCGCTCCGGGGTCTCCACAACGACAACCCTGTCAGGCAGTGCGCAGTTCCCTGCGCGCGACTGAGAAGCAGCCTGCGCGCCCAGTTGGGTGATGGGCGACCCCCGTGAATGCGTGGTGCACCGCCGTTAGCGTTCCGGGTGATGAAGCGCCTCGTCGACTGGTTCAGCCCCGGCATGCACGGGCGCGAGTCCACCGAGATGCAGGTCCGCCGCCACCGCAAGCTCGTCGCGTTCCTCCTGGCGGTGCTGGCGGTGACCGTGCTCTCCGTCTCGACGCAACTGGCGCGCGGGGCGTGGCATGCAGCGTTGGGCACGTCGAGCGTGATGGTGTTCTTCATCGCCGGGCTGGCGGCGCTGCGGCGGCGGGCGCAGCCCTGGTTGGTGACGGGCGTGGTGCTGGGGTGGGGCGTCTGCGTCGCCGCCCTCATGGCCGCGGGTGCGGGCAGCAACGGCGTCGGCTCGCTGTTCTGGATCATCCTCGCCCCGCTGATCGCGCTCCCCATCGGCGGGCGACGCGCAGGGTGGATCACCCTGGTGCTCTCTGCCGTGATGATGATGCTGGGCCTGCTGGCCATCGAGTACCACTGGGTGTCGCCCTTCATGAGCGCCGAGCGCCCCATCGAGATTCGGCTCACCTCGCTGCTGGGGGTGCTGCTCGCGTCCTTCTTCCTCACCCGCGCCTACGAGCTGGAGACGCAGGCCAGCATCCTCGCGCTCGAGACCCAGAACGGGGCGCTCCTGCGCGCCGAGGCCGAGGCGGCGCGCGCCAGCCGGGCGAAGAGCGACTTCCTCGCCACCATCAGCCACGAGATCCGCACGCCCCTCAACGGCGTCACCGGAATGATCTCGCTGCTGCGCGACGAGACCGACCCGGAGCGCCTGCGCGACGGCCTGCGCATCATCCAGCAGAGCTCCGACGCGCTCCTCTCGGTGATCAGCGACGTACTCGACTTCTCGAAGATCGAATCGAACCGGCTCGAGCTCGAGGCGGTGCCGGTCTCGGTCGAGCACACCCTGCGCGTCGTGGTGGAGCTCTTCCAGACCACCGCAGCCGAGCGCGGCGACGACCTCGAGCTCACCATCGAGCCCGGGGTGCCGCCGTGGATCCGCGGAGACCCGACCCGGCTGCGCCAGGTGGTGCTGAACCTGGTGGCGAACGCGGTGAAGTTCACCGCGGCGGGCCGGGTGGGGCTCCGCGCGAGCGTCGCGGCCGGGCGGCTGGCCATCGAGGTGGCAGACACGGGGATCGGCATGTCGAAGGAGGTCCGGCAGCGGCTCTTCGAGCCGTTCGTCCAGGCCGATGCCTCGACCACCCGGCGCTACGGCGGCACCGGGCTGGGCCTGGTGATCAGCCGCCGCCTGGTGGAAGGCATGGGTGGAACGCTCACCGTCGAGAGCGAGCCCGGCCAGGGCAGCTGCTTCACCGTGTCGCTCCCCATCGAGGTGGCCGAGGCACCCGCTGCGCCGATCGCGGTGCAGCCCCGCGGCCCCGCGCTGCGCGCCGTGCTGGTGGTGGAAGACAACTTCGTCAACCAGATGGTGGTGGTGCGCCTGCTCGAGAAGCTGGGCCACCGGGTGATGGTGGCCAACGACGGGGCGCAGGGCCTCGCGCTCGCCGAAGAGCACCGCTTCGACCTGGTGTTGATGGACTGCCACATGCCGGTGATGGACGGCTACGACGCCACGAGGCGAATGCGCGCGCGCGGTGACCTCACGCCGGTCTTCGCGCTCACCGCGTCAGTGACCACCGAGGACCGCGAGCAGTGCCTCCGCGCCGGGATGACGGGCGTGCTCTCGAAGCCGCTGCGCATCGAGCGGCTGGCCGAGGTGCTCGCGGGGCTGCCTTCTCGCTTCCTTCCTGGCGGGGCCTCCACCATCCTGCCGCCATGCGGTTGATCGACGAGCTTCGCGCCGAGCACACCCTCATCGACCGCGCGCTCGGCTCGCTGCGCACCTGGGTCGAGGTGGGCGGCGACGCGGCCGACGGCGAGCGCTTCTGGAAGTTCTTCCGCCGCTACGCGGGCGACTTTCACCACGCGCGCGAAGAAGACTCGCTCTTCGTGGCCCTGCACGCCGAGGCCGAGCTGCCGCTCGACCGCGGCCCCATGGCGGTGCTCAAGGCCGATCACGAGCGCCTGGGGGCGTTGCTGGACCAGCTCCACCCGCTCCTCAAGGACGCCCAGCGGGGCGAGCAGATGACGGCGCTGGCCGTCGAGTACTCGCGCGGGCTGTGGCTGCACATCGACGCCGAGAACTCGGTGATGCTGCCCGAGAGCGAGCAGCGGCTGCGGCGCCTCAACATTCACGAGCTGCCCTCCCGCCCGCCGACCGGGGAAGAGCAGGCCGCCCTGTGGGATGGCCAGGCCCTGGTGGAGCGCTACGCCGAGCTGCCCGACCGCGAAGTGATGCGCGGTGACGGCTGCATCATGTGCCCCGCCTACGGGAACACCTGCCGCGGGCTCGAGCGCGAGTGGTGGAACGAGTCGGAGTGGTCAGAGCACGGAGATCGCTTCAGCGGCGATTGAGCACCACGCCCGTGGCGCCACGAGCCCTGGGCTGGTGGTGTAGGGTCCGTCGAGGAATGCTCTCTGCCCGTCTCGAGGAACTCCTCTTCAAGGCCCCCGGGGGTTCGGTGCTGTGTGGCCTGACCTACGGGCAGCCGTTCGCGACCGCGCCGTTCGCCGAATGGATGGACGCGGCTCACCGGGGCAAGGTCGAGCTCGGCGAAGAGGAAGTCAGGAAGCTGACCTGCGACGCCCGGCCGAACGGCAAGGGCGATCGCATCGAGACCATCTGGGTGACGCTGGACCTGGCGGGTTACGCGCCACCGAAGGCCCTCTTCAAGGCCCTCTGCGCCGCAGTGAGCGGGCGCGTCGGCAACAAGGGGTCGAGCCAGGGCGGGCTCTGGCGCATCTGGTGGTTCGACGGGCCCCCGCGCGGCAGCGTGGCACTTCACCATGACCAATCGCGCCTGCACCTGGTCGTCGGGCCCCGCGCCGGCGAGAGGCTCGATGAGCTGGGCTGAAGTTCACCCTCTGCGGCGCTTCCTGGCGCCTGCCCTCGCGCTCGTCGCGTGCACGGCGCCGGCGCCGCCAGCGGAAGACGTCTTTGTCGAGTCGCGCTTCATCGACGACGTGAGCGGAGACGACGGGGCCGATGGAACCACCCCCGAGACCGCGTGGAGGACCCTGACGAAGGTGAACGCCTTCATTCCGCGAACCAGCACGCGAATCCTCTTCAAGCGGGGCGGCGTCTGGCGCGGGCCACTCACCCCGCACGGAGGCAGCGCGACGAAGGGCTGGGTCTCGTACGGCGCCTGGGGCGCGGCCACGGCGCCCAAGCCCCTCTTCCTCGGCAGCGACGAGCTCAGCGACGGCTGGCTCGACCCGAACCTCGACGGCATCTGGGAGCGCACGTGGGCCGACGACGTGTCGCTCCCGAGCGGAGACGTGGTGCAGGGCCCGGGCAACCTCTACTTCCTCGACGCAGACGGCGGCGTCGCGCGCTGGGGCTTTCGAAAGCAGAGCCGGGCGCAGCTCGCGCAGGAAGGCGACTTCTTCTTCTCCCCGACCGAGCGCCGCCTCGAGCTCGTCGCGAGCGCGCAGCCGGGCGGCCGTCTCGAGGCGTCTCGGAACCGCACCTGGGCCGAGTTCTCCGGCCAGTCGTTCCTCATCTTCGAAGACCTCGAGCTGCGCTTCGGTGGGGGCTACGCGTTCCGCGGGCACGAGGCGGCGCACCTCCGCTTTCGCCGCCTCGACGTCTCGTGGACCGGAGGCGGCACCAAGACCGGCCAGTACGTTCGGCTCGGCAACGGCGTCGAGTTCGTCGGCAACGTGAGCGACGCGGTGGTGGAAGACTCACGGTTCTTCCAGCTCTACGACACGGGCGTGGACTGTCAGAACACCGGTGACGCGGCGTTCGTGCAGAAGGACATCGTCTTCCGCCGCAACATCATCTCGCGCACCGGGCTCGGCTCGTTCGAGTTCTGGGGCCGCGGAGGAGCGGGCTCGCGCTTCGAGGGCGTGCGCTTCGAGAACAACACGTGTCTCTACGCCGGAGGTGGCTGGGGCTACGAGCAGCACGACCACGTCGGGCAGGCGATGGTCGGCGCCGACGTGGTGGTGTTCGAGAACTCGGCGTCGGTGAGCGGGCTCGTCATCCGCGACAACGTGTTCTTCACGCCGCGCGTCGGCTTCTTCGCCGAGTACCAGCAGCGACAGGCCGCGACGCGCGCGCTCGTCGATGGCGCGACGCTCGACTTCAACCTCTACGCGCACCCCGAGAAGTTCGTGGCGGTGCTGTACCTGGGTGACGACCCGCTGCTGCTGCCGCTGTCGCAGAAGTTCACCTCGGTCGAGGGCTTCCGCGCGACCGGCAAGGAAGCGCACGGTCTCGAGGGCGACCCGGGGTTCGTCTCGCTCGGCAGTGGAGACCCGTTCCACGACGACCTCCGTCTCCGCGCTGGCTCGGTCGCGTTGACCGCGAGCTCTGACGGCGGCGTCATCGGTGCGCTGGGGCGCTGAACCGGGCGGCGCTTCGAGCAGGGCGATGGATCACGCTGATCAGCCTTCGGCGAGGTGCTAAGCGCCAGCGCTCCACCCCAACAAGGAGCTGCACATGGCTGAGAGCGTCTACAAGGTCATCGAGCTGGTCGGTACGAGCACGACGTCGTGGGAGAAGGCCGCGGAGGCCGCGGTGAAGCGCGCGTCGAAGTCGATCCGCGACCTGCGCATCGCCGAGGTGGTCCAGCTCGACATGCAGATCGAAGAGGGCAAGTCGCCCGTCTTCCGCACCAAGCTCAAGGTGTCGTTCAAGTACGAAGGCAAGTGATCAAGTCGTTGCTCCACTCGCTGCTCTCACCCGTCGCGCCGCCGTATGACGCGCTCGAGTGGGAGCAGCGGCCTTTTGCCGAGCGCTGCCGCCTCGCGTGCCAGTCCTGGGCGCTGCAGGGGTACGGCTCCCCGCTCGCGATCGTGTTCGCCTACGCCTTGAAGGTGGCCCTGCTCTTCTTTGCGTGGCTGGGCTTCTGCGCGCTGTCTCCGTCGCTCGGGCCCGCCTCGGAGCTGGGCCGGTGGTGGCTCGAGCCGCTCGCGTTCCAGAAGGCCATCCTCTGGGCGATGTGCTTCGAGTCGCTGGGCCTGGGCTGCGGCAGCGGCCCGCTCACGGGGCGCTATCTGCCGCCCATCGGCGGCTTCCTCTACTTCCTCCGGCCGGGCACCACGCGGCACCCGCTGGTGGGCAGCGGCCACCTGCGCACCTGGCTCGACGTGGGGCTTTACGCGGCGCTGCAGCTCAGCCTGGTGCGCGCGCTGGTCGCGCCGGCGCTCGAGGCGTCGCACTTCTGGCCGGTGGTGGTGCTGCTGCCGCTGCTGGGCCTGCGCGACAAGACCATCTTCCTCGCGGCGCGCAGCGAGCACTACCTCACCACCGTGGCCTGCTTCCTCTTCGCGGGGAACTGGATCGCCGGCGCGAAGGCGGTGCAGCTCGCGCTCTGGTTCTGGGCGGGCGTGTCCAAGCTGAACCACCACTTCCCCGCGGTGGTGGGGGTGATGATGAGCAACAGCCCCACCATGCGCTTCACCTTCTTCCGCAGGTGGATGTACCGCAGCTACCCCGACGACCTGCGCCCCTCCGCGCTCGCCACGTGGATGGCGCACGCCGGCACCGCGCTCGAGCTGGGCGTGCCGGTGGTGCTGGGGCTCGCCTCGGGCGGCGAGGCGACGCTCATCGGAATGGTGATGATGCTGGCGCTGCACGGCTTCATCACCAGCTCGGTGCCGATGGGCGTGCCCATCGAGTGGAACGTGATGGTGGTGTACGGCGCGTTCTTCCTCTTCTTCGCCCACGCGGACGTGAGCGTGTTCAGCGTGGGCGCGCCCATGCTGGTGGTGCTCGCGGTGCTGCTGGTGGTGGTGCCGCTGGTGGGGAACTTCTTCCCGCGCTTCGTCTCGTTCCTGCTGGCCATGCGGTACTACGCGGGCAACTGGGCGTGCAGTGTGTGGCTGTTCCGCGGCGACTCGCGCAAGAAGCTCGAGCGGCTCACCACCAGCGCGCCGTGGCCGATGGAGCAACTGCTGCGCCTCTACGACCGGCGCACCGCCGTCGGGTTGCTGGGGAAGGTGGTGGCCTTTCGCAGCATGCACCTGCACGGGAAGGCGCTGCAGCTGCTGCTGCCGAAGGCGGTGGACCGCGTCGACGACTACGAGTGGGCCGACGGCGAGCTCATCGCGGGCCTGGTGCTGGGGTGGAACTTCGGTGAGGGGCACCTGCACGACGAGCGGCTCCTGCGCGCGGTGCAGGCGCAGTGTGGCTTCGAAGAGGGCGAGCTGCGCTGCGTGTTCCTCGAGTCGCAGCCGCTCTTCAAGGGCGAGCTGGCGTGGCGCATCGCCGACGCGAAGAACGGAGAGCGCGCGCGGGGCACGGTGCGCATCGACGAGCTGCGCGCGTTACAGGCGTGGCCCGCGCAGCTCTGACCCCCCCGCGGGCTGCGCACCCTCAACCGGCACGGATTCCAACGCTACTCGGCCCTCCCTCTCCCAGCCCTTCGGGAGAGGTTCCAACTCTGCGCCCGTGACGCCGTGGTCTGATTCAAGGAACCACCTCGAGCGCAGCAAGGTGCCGCCACTCTGATTGACGGCGAGAGCATGGCGCGCGCGCCCTCTGCAGTGTTGCCAAGGACGAGGGTCGCAAACGTCTTGTTGGTCAGTTGTGAATGGTGACGTCGTAGAGGCCAGGCGCAGTTCCACCCCAAGGGTAGGTTACGCATCCTTGGCTGTACACATCGATCTTCTTTCCCGCAAGGTAGGCCGACATCAGCGTCGAAGTTGTTTGGCGCATGCCTTCAGCTTTCGCCGTCGACGAATAATCTCCGTACAATACGACGACACCGCTGTTCGAGCAGGAATCTGGGTTGGTACCTGCGGTGGTCGTGAACCAGACGACAACCACGCCTCCGCCTGGCTGTACGTAGATCTTCGAGATATTGACACTGTTGATCCCCCCGGCGGCCAACGCACGAGAACTTCCGAAGGCGAGGATCACTGCGAATGAGAATGCCAACAGAAACCGGAACTTGGACATTATTCCTCCAGACTTGGTTGTGTACAGCCCTGACATGAGAGAACGGTTGATTTCAGATTCGATGAGGCACAGCGTTAATTGCTTTGAGGAGCCTGGATCACTGACGACTTCACAGACTCGTTTGGCGTGTAGGTGATGTACGCAATGTCGTTGGCGACCGCGTCAGTCTCGTAGGCGAGGCGCATGTAGCCGCCTCCTCCTGGGATTCCATCCTCGGTCTCGCCCCAACCCGTTCCCCACGAGTTCCTGAGGATCCATACGCCCTGCGTGTCGTCGTACCCCACGATCACGACGACGTGATTCGCGAACGCAACGCCGTTGCCGACGCGCACACCACCTTGATACTGGCCCGTCTGTGTCGACCACTCGGACGCGTCGGCGAACGTCATGAGGAACTGGCCGGCTTCGAGCCTTGCCTTCACACAGGATGGATCGACCCAGATGTCCTGGTTACGCGAGTCGATGAATTCGTGGTGCTCGAAGGGGCCCCCGCTGCAGGCAGTCTGAGGTCCGTGGCCGCCATCGGGCAGATTGTAGGCTCCAGCGGAATACGGGAAGTCTTGCTCATACACTGCGCCGTCATCGAACGGAGCCAGTCCGTCTCCGAAATAGACCGTTCCATCGCAGTAGGGGACCGTGCTGTCGCAGGACAGAATGTGCTGCTCTGAGATATCCCGAGTGACCCAATCGGCTCGCCTGATGGTGTTCTCGAAGACGCCAGCACCGGCGTGAGCCCAACAGGAACCACATTGGCCCTGGTTCTGGATTGGTGTGCAGGCGCCGTCAGCACAGAGATTGACCGCTGATGCCGTATAGCTGCACAGTGCCTGCCTCTTCTGGCCCGCGTGCGAAGACGTCGCTGCAAGCAGCGCTCTCGGGGAAAACCCCAACGGTTCCTCGCTCGTCAAGGTGAACTCCGGTTCCTCTGCCAGCACCGTGACGGTGACACTCCCGAGCGGAGTGTTCGATTGATCGTTGCCGTTGAAGAGCGAGAGAGTGACCCCAAACCGACCGCTCCTTTGTGGCCGGTAGTTGAGCCAGATGAAGCCACGATCTCCGGGTCGAGCACCTTCGGCGGGCTCAAACCGCTGGCGACCGACGGGAGAAAGCGCCTCTGCACCTTCCGTGAGCATCCAGTACTCGCGAACCGAAGGTCGGGTCGGGAGCCGGAACGCAAGTTGTTGATCGCTCGCCACCACGATCTCGGAACCATGACCCGTTGGCTCGACCGTTACGAGGCGAGAGCTCGACACTGAATGCTGAGTGTTCGCGACGTTGGACACGCCATCGCAGCCAAACAGCGCACATCCGCCGAAACAGACAGCCAGAAGTAGTTGTGTTTTCTGCATGACTCCGCCGATTCGAGGTGTGTTGACCCTGATAGTGGCCGGACGACTGCAGTTCCGTCACGAGACGGAATGAGATGGCAATGTTCAGTTCAGTCGTTTCGAGCCGACGCTGCTGACGGGCCCCACGCAGCGCCGCTCCGGCCCTGACCGCGATGAGGCCTGGCTCAGGGACAGCTGTGGGCGCCCAGTCCAGCGAAGGTGTCGATCGCGAAGCCGTCCCATTCCGGGGCGGGATCGAAGACGTTGTTCGCGATGCCATCGCCAGTCGAGATGACGCACTTGCGACGCAGCGTCTGGTCCACCGTCCTCAGCACTCCAGCGCCCCAGTTGGTGCCGGGGTCGAAGCCAACCTGGCCGATGGCGTCGACGGTGCTGCCGTTGCAGAAGAGCTCGATGGCGTCGTCGCCGTTGAAGTTCACCGCGCTGTTGGTGACATCGCACGTGGCCAGCAGCGCAGCCGACGACGACGGGTTGCAGGCCACCAACACGTCGTGGGAGGCGATCGTCTGGGTGAGCGCCAGGGTGGTCGAGGGCGCCACGGCCCCGTTTGAATACAGACGCAGCGAACACCCGGTCAGGTTCACCGGGGTGGAGAAGGGGTTGAAGATCTCCACCGCCTTGTTGTTCGACGAGCCCTCGACGTACTCGCTGAAGAAGAGGCTCTCGAGCCGGCAGGCGGGCGAGCAGCCATCGAAGCGGACGCGGTTGCGATCGTCGCAGGCCTCTCCACGCGAGGCTTGAAGGATGCCGTCGCCGCACGCCTGCACGGGGATCTCGCAGACCCGGCCGGTGACGAAGCCCACGAAGTCGCAGTTGGTGTCGTTCCACTCGCCGGCTGCGTTGACCAGGTGCAGGCAGTTGCCGTTGCCCCCGGTGCTCGCGTCGTCGTCGGGCTGCCCCGCGGCGAAGTGCGTGTACGCCCACGGCTCGCCCGTCACCCAGGTGAAGATGGCGTCGGTGGTGTTCGTGTCGTCGACCGCGCCGAGCCACGGGTTCTGGCTGGTGTTCTGAACGCGGCTCACCAGCGCCTGCTCCCCCGCCGAGGTGATGACGGCCAGGGCACCACCGGAGGCGATGCACTGCGTCTGGGCCTGCGCGAAGGTGCCCTGCTCATCATCGAAGGACGCGTAGCAGGTGCCGGCGTCCCTATCGGTGGCGAAGCGGTCGGCGCCGGGCAGCGCGGCCACGTCGCAGGGCGGCCCAATCACGCACGCGGTGGTGCAGCCGTCGGTGTCGACCAGGTTGCCGTCGTCGCATTCTTCAGGCGCGTCGGTGAGCCCATCGCCGCAGACCACGGTGGCGATCACCGTGAGGCTGACGGTCGCGGACGAGGTGCTGGTGCCGTCAGAGACCGAGAACCCGAAGCTGTCGGCGCCGAAGTAGCCCGCATTGGGCGTGTACATCACGGCAGGCGGTGTCCCCGTGACGGTCCCATGGGCAGCAGCCACGTCGATCGTGAAGGTGAGCGAAGCCTGTTGAGTGTCGGCGTCACTGGCCGTCAGCGTGATGGCCAGCGGGGTGTTCCGGCCCGTGGAGAGCGTCTGCGCCCCGGCCACCGGGGGATCATCGACCGGGCTCACCGTCACCTGCACCGCCGCGGTCGAGGATGACGTGCCGTCACTCACCGCGTAGTCGAACGACGCGGGGCCAAAATAGTCGCCCTCGGGCGTGAAGATGATCTGCCCCGCGGCGAGCACCACCGTGCCGTGGGTCGCGTTCGAGACCGACGTGACCGAGAGCGAGCTGGGGACGTCGGCGTCCACGTCGTTCGCGAGCACCTGCGCACTGGTGAGCGTCAGCGCCACATCCTCCGCCGTGGTGAAGGCATCATTCACCGCCACGGGCGGATCATTCACCGGGCGGACGTTGATGCTCACCTGCCCCGTCGCCACGGCGGTGCCGTCGGACAGCGTGTACTCGAAGGTCGCGGCTCCATTGAAGTCGGCGGCCGGAGAGAAGGTGATCTGCCCGGCCGAGAGGGCCACCGTGCCCTGAAGGGCGTTGGCGACGGCGGTGAGCTGGAGGCCCGTGCTGTCCACGTCGACGTCGTTGGCGAGCACCTGGGCCACCGCCAGGGTGAGGTTGGTGTCTTCGTCCGTGGCGAAGGCATCGTCGACCGCGACCGGCGCATCGTTCACGGCGGTCACCGTCACCGCCACCGCACCGAAGGTGCTCAGCGCGCCATCGGAGAGCGTGTACTCGAAGCTGGCCATGCCGTTGAAGTCGACTCCCGGCGTGAAGGTGATCTGCCCGGCAGCGAGCTGCACGGTGCCGTTGATGGGGTTGCCCACGGCGGTGACCTGGAGTCCGGTGCTGTCGACGTCGGTGTCGTTGGCGAGCACCTGGGCCACCGCGAGCGTGAGGGCGGTGTCTTCCGGGGTGGTGAAGGTGTCGGCCGTCGAGAGCGGCGCGTCGTTCACCGGCGTCACCGTGACCCGGACCACTCCGGTCGCCGTCAGCGAGCCATCGGAGAGCGTGTACTCGAAGCTCGCGCTGCCATTGAAGTCGGCGGTCGGGGTGAAGGTGATCTGACCTGCAGCCAGCTGCACCGAGCCCTGGGTCGCGTTTCCAACCGCGGTGACGGACAGCGCTCCCGGCGTCTCGGCGTCCGTGTCGTTGGTGAGCAACTGCGCGACCATCACCCCGAGCACGGAATCTTCAGCGGAGGAAAAGGCGTCGTCGGTCGGCACGGGCGCGGTGTTCACCGAGCCACCACCGCCGCCGGTCACCGAGCCACCACCACCTGTTCCTGCGTCATTCCCCGTGATGTTGGGACCGCACGACGCCGCGACGAGAATCACGAGGGCCAGCAGCTGAGAGCGCATGGCCTTTCACACCACAACCCGAGCCTCGAGTCAGGCCCTCCTGATGCGTCCTGGTGAGCGCCTCGACGTCTTCGCCGACGACGCGCTCCGAGTCATGAGCCGGGCGTTTCGCGATGGGCCTGGCGCACCGACTGATCGATGGCCTCCACCAGGCGCGCCGGCGTGTAGGGCTTGGCCAGCGGAACCGCGTCGTCGGCGAGCTTGAGCTCGGCGAGGCCGAAGGAGGACGTGACGATGGCGGGGAGCAGGGGCGTGCGGGCCTTGGCCTCGTGCACCAGCGTGTGGCCGTCTCCGTCCGCCAGCAGCAGATCAGTGATCAGCGCCACCGCCTGGCCGCGCTGGAGAAGGCCCTCGAGCACGGTGAGCGCCTCGGCCTGGCCCGAGCAGGTCTTCACCTCGTAGCCCAGCTGCTCCAGGGCGCTCCCCATCACCGTCCTCAGGCTCGCCTCCGCGTCCACGAAGACGATGACGTCGGGGCCGGAGGGCGAGGAGGGACTGGGCGGCGTCGACTCGGCCTCGTCCCGATCCGCGAGGGGGAAGGTCAAGACGAAGAGCGTGCCCTCTCCGGGCCTGGAGTCGACGGAGATCTGCCCCCCGGCGCGCTGCATCGCGTCCATCACCACCGCCAGGCCGAGCCCGGTTCCGCGGCCGTCGCCCTTGGTGGTGAAGAAAGGCTCGAAGATGCGCGACTGCACCTCGGGAGAGATGCCCGCCCCCGTGTCCCTCACCCGCAGCACGGCGGTCCCGTCTTTCCGCTCGGTGGTGACGCTGAGGGTGCCCCCGCCCGGCATGGCGTCGCGCGCGTTGACCACCAGGTTGACCAGCACCTGCTCGACGAAGGACCGCCCCAACCGCACCGTGAGCGGCCCCTCGCAGCGGGTCACCTCGAGGCGGACGCTGGTGCCCAGCAGCCGGCGAATGAGCGACTCCAGTTCCGCCACGGACCGGTTGATGCACCGGGCTTCGGAGCTCGCTCGGGGCGGTTGCGAGAGCGTGAGCAACTGCCGGGTGAGGGTGGCGCCGCGCTCGCCCGCAGACAGCATGCCCTCCAGCACCTCCTTCTGCGTTTCAGTGGCGCCTTCGAGCAGGAACGCCGAGCCCGAAAGCACCACGGTGAGGAGGTTGTTGAAGTCGTGCGCGATGCCCCCGGCAAGCAAACCCACCGCCCCGAGCCGGTCGGCCTCGACGAGCCGGCGCTCCGCCGTCTTGAGCTCGTTGCCCTGGCTGCGCACCGTGTGCGACAGGCGCTCGTTGAGGCTGGCGATCTCCCGGCGGTTGGTGGCCAGCGACTCGAGGCTCAACCGTTGCGCTGCGCGCGCCTTCACCAGCGCGACGATGAGGCTTCCGAACGTCAAGCCCACCACGAAGGGCACGACGAAGCGCTCGGGCCCGAGGGTGGCGCCCAGCACGAGCACGTGCTGCACGGTCGCGGCGACCAGCACCCCGACGATGCATCCGATGATGGTGAGGGCCTGGGCAAGGCGGGACATGGACTGGCTCTTTCGGACCGCCGGCGAGGAGCGAAACGTACTCTATCGGGGCCGCGTCCCTCGCGTCGGGTCGGGCGGCAAAATCCCGCCCGCTCCGAACGGAGACGCCGTTTCGGGCAGGGTCATGCGGGCCCCGGGGGAACCCGCGCGCCGTCGAGCAGGTGCTCGCACTCCAGCAGCATCACCGGTTGGCTCTGGCCCGAACGGCGCCCGACCCGTCGCACCAGGCCGTCCGGGCGCGCCCCTGAGCCGCTGGGCAGCTCCTCCGCGGACAGCTTCTCCACCGAGAGGGCCACGTCGAGCGTCACGGCCACCACCGCGCCTTCGATGGACAGCACCGCCAGGGTCTCGTGGATGGCTTCGCGGGTGAGCACCTTGAGCTCGGCGAAGAGCGAGAGCATCAGGTTGAGGCCCTTCTCGCGGGAACGCTCGATCGACGCCAGCGCTGCCTCGAATTGACCGGTGGCCTTGATCGCCTCGACCTCGTCGCCGAGGCGGTGGATGCGCTGGTGGGGCTCGTCGAACTTCCGGAGCAGCCCTGCCACCCAGACGTTCTCTGCGCGGTAGGTGTCGTACCAGCGGCCGAAGGCGCACCGGTGCGGGTCGGTGGTGAGGGTGAAGGGGCGGCGCTCCTTCACCGACGCCTCCAGCTCGTTCAGCCACTTGCGGTGGTCCTGCTCGCGCTCCGCCATCAGCGCGCAGAAGGCGTCCGCCTCCTCGGGGGCGCCCGGCATGCCCAACCGCTTGCGCAGGTCCACCACGGGGATCACCCTGCCCCGCAGGTTCACCACCCCGCGGATGTGCGGCGGGGTCCGGGCGACCGGAGTGATCTGCTCCGCCACCACCAACTCCTTCAGATGGCTGGCTGACAGCGCAAAGAGCTGGCTCTTCAACTGCAAGATGAGCCAGGGCAAGTCCCCAGAAGGTGCTCGTGACATGTGTGCCTCACCGCGCCAGATTTTCCACTCAGGCCCCCGAAGAAGCTTCGGCACGATCGCGGAGAGTCTGAAGAGGGCCCAGGCGCTCACCTCATGCACACCCGAAGAGCCTCGGGCCTGCATTTCGGCTTCTCCAGTCCGGACGCACACTGCTCGAGGTGGGAGGCGGTCGGCTGCGGCTCAGCTGCGCCAGGGCGAGGCCTGCACCACCTCGCGCCACAGGGCCGCGAAGGTCTCCCAGGAGTGGCGCCCACGCAGTTCGACCACGTCGCGCGCCTCGAGGCCGTCGCCCAGCACGCGGTGCTTCCAGGAGAAGCCGTCTTCGGTGCCGAAGGCCAGCACCAGGCGCGGGCCCGGCTCTGCCCGGGCGCGGCTCGACAGCCAGGCCCAGAGCGGCTCGGCTTCCACGAAGTGCCGGCGCGGGGCGCTGAGCGCCGCGAAGGGGCCCTGGTAGCGGTCCAGCCCGCCTGAGGCCTCCACCTGCTCCACGAACGGCCGCACCCGGCGCGGCACGCCGAGGAAGGGGCTGATCAACACCACCCCGTCGACGAGGTCGGGCCGCGCCGAGGCCGTGAGCGCCGCGCCGTACCCGCCCAGCGAGACCCCCACCAACCAGGTGCGCAGGTACCGCGCGCGCAGCGGCGAGAGGACCTCCGCGGCCAGGCGCTCGGGGAGCACCGCGTCGCGGTAGTAGCCAAAGTGCGAGTCCACCACCATCAGGTCGCAGGGCGCGGGGCTGCGCTCGAGCGCCTCGGCGAAGCCATGCTGGTCGAAGCGCTCGGGCGCGTCACCCAGGCCGGGCAGCAGCACCACCACGCAGTCTCTTCGGCCCTCCACCAGCATCGAGGCCCGCAGCGGCTCGCGGCTGGACCGCAGCAGCGAGCAGCCCAGCGTGCCCAGCGCGAGAGCCGCGACCAGCCAGCGGCTCAAGACGTGGGCTCCAGGTACACGTCGGGCCCCTCGAATCCCAGCGCTGCTTCGGTCTCGATCGTCATGGCCGCAGCGTAAGGCCCGCGCATATTTCTACCTTGACGAAGTTTGTGTAGAAACCTTTCGCATTGACCAAACTCTCGAATGACACTGCCGCCACGTCGAGCGCTTCGAGTGTGTGTCAGTCGAACCTCAGAGCTCGATGCGCTCGAACGAGGCGAACATCTCCGCCCCTTCGTGCAGGTCCTTGAGCGTCACGTAGTCGCAGACCTTGCCGAAGGCGTCCCACATGGCGAGCACGCGCGGATCGTGGTGCGCGGCGTCGACCACTTCCTTCGACACCCAGTCGAAGATCTCCAGGTAGCTGCCGTCGTGCTTCGACTTGAGCAGCACCGCCGGAGCATCGGTCGCCATGCCCCAGCTGCGGAGGTTCTCGAGGTGCTTCTTCATCAGGGCATCGAGCCCGGCCTGCTGACCAGGCCGGGGGCGATACACGGCGATCACGGTGTGGGCGTGCATGGGGTGATCAGACCCGGTGAGCACCCGCATGAGCAAGCAGCCCCTGCTTCGCGGCGCGCGACATGCGCTGACTGGCCGGCCAGCCGGCTACCAGCCGACCTCGACGAAGCCGCGCAACCCGGAGCTCGTGTTGGGCGGCACGACCGAGACGATGGAGACCTGGCCCGGGCCGGCGGCGATCGTCGCTCCTCCCTTGACGGCGAAAGACTTGATCAGCGCGGGCTTCGTCTGGGGCTTGGCGAACTCGTCGGGCCAGACCTCGAGCTGTGCGGTGGCGTCCGCGCCCAGCGAGATGACCTCGAGATCGTAGCCGGCCCCGTTGGCGGTCGCGCCCAGGGGGATGGCGAGGCTGCCGGCGTGCAGCTCGAGCGAGGCGAGCTCCACGGGCGCCGAGTCGATGACCACGTAGTCCTTCGAGCCGCCGGGGAGCACGGTCTTGCCGTCGGCGTGGTGCACCTCGACCACCCGGTGCAGCGCCCCGTCGATGGGCACCACCTCGCCCGGGCGAACGGTCATCTGCACGCGTGGGCCGCCTGCCTGCTTCGGCCGCACCGACAGCACCGCCTCGTCCTTCCGCACCAGCACCACGCCCACGCGACAGTCACCGAACGCGGAGTCCAACCCCTGGGGCAGCCGAACCAACGTCTCGTCGTTCTTCATAGGTCACCCGTCAGTTCACATAGAAGTTGGGGATCAGCTTCGCCGCTTCTTCGATGGGGATCGGCTTGGGCTCGTTGCCCACGCCCCACGGGTTGTACAGGAGCACGTATTGCTTGCCGTCGGCGTCGGTCTTGATGCCCTTGACCGAGTACGCGTGCCCGCCCACCAGCCCGTAGGTGGCCAGGGCCTTCTCGTCGGCGCCGCAGGTGTCGACCACCATGGCGCGGCCGTCCTCGTCGTACTGGGCGATCTGGTCGGCCGAGACCGAGCTGGTGTCGGTGCGGGGGGCCTTCGAGCCGGTCAGCGTGTACAGCGCGTCGCCGGGCACACCGCCGTCCATCGCGCCGTAGGACTGCTTCATCTGGGCGTAGGCCTTCTCGAGGACCAGCGGCCAGACCTCGGTGGCGTTGGTCTTGCCGTCGGTGTCTCCGACTTCCGCGTGGGCGGGGGTGTTTCCGTTCACGCTCGAGGGGACGGTGAGGTCGACGGTGATCTCGAACGTCTCGTCCTTCGTGCGGTTGAAGAGCTTGCCGAGCACGGACTCGTCTGGGACCTCGCGGTGGAACGTGACGGTGTAGGTGCCGTCGCCGTTGTCCTTGATCATCTTCTCGATCTGCTCCGGGTGCTCCTGGGCGAGGCTGGCCATCGCCGCGAGCAGGTAGCAATCACCCAGCCCGCCCTGGCTGATGTCGTTGGGCTCGATCTTCCAGCCGTCGCCGGTGCCGGTGGCGTACAGCGTGGTCGGCTCGGGGATCTTCTCCCCTTCCGACGAGTGGTAGAAGACGTAGTCGTTGTACTTCGCGCCCGCCTCGGCGACCAACGTGGCCTGATCAGCCTTCGGGTCGGCCGCCTGGGCCTCGGCGAGGTGCTTGTCGAAGTTGGCGATGGCGTCGGAGGTCTGGGTGTCGCGCTTGGAGACCAGCGCGTCCCGCTCGGTCACCAGGCCGGCCTTCTCGGTGGTCAGCGCGTTGATCCGCATCCGGTTGACCATGTCGCTGGGCTCGGCCGCGATGGCGTCGATCTTCTTCTGGACCTCGTCGATCTTCGCGTTGGCCGCGTCGATCTCGGGCTTGTAGGCGGCCGTGTTCGAGTCGGTGATGAACTGGCGCACCTTCGCCGGGTCGCCGCTCTTGAGCACGTCGTCGGGCACGAACTGGTTCTGGTTTCGCGACTCGAGCGGCCCGTTGCGCGTGCTGAACGTGGTGGCCTTGAGCCTGGCGCCCGTCATCCGGAGAGGGGCCATGACGTTGGCCGCGGCCAGCCCGGAGGAGCCGAGCCGCGAGACGGAATCGCGTCGCAGCGCACCGCCGCGACCCGATGACATCTCGTCGGCCTTGAACTTCTGGCTCGGCTTGCTCTTCGCGGCAGCGGCGGCGGCGGCAGCAGCCTTCGCCGCTCGCGCTGCTGCGGCGCGGGCCTGCTCAGCGGCGCGTTGCCGGGCGGCCTCGGCTGCCGCCTGCTTTGCTCCATCACTCGAACGGTCGTTCTTGATCACCATGTGGATCTCCTCGGGGCGCTGAGGGTTCTCGTTCGAAGGGTGGAGCACGTGCACTCCATCTATGTCAGCAGGATTTACACTTAGCGAGGGCTGCCAACAAGCTGCGTGGCTTCCGCTTTCGCTGGCGAGGCACGTCAGCTGGTCGACGCGATGGCGAGCGCCAGGCTGTGGACGAGCACGGCGAGGACGGCCTCCATCACCTGCCACGGCTTTCCGTCGGGTCCCGGATCGGTCAGCAGCCGCACCGCGGCCATCACCACCACAGGTGGAGCCAGGTTCACCAGCAGCAGGGCCAGCAGCGCCGCCAACGGGGAAGCCACGATCGCCAGCAGGCCGCTCAGCAGACCCACACCGATGCCCAGGTAGATCATCGCGCGCAGGAGGATGCGGCCCCGCGCTGGTGGAGCCGGCGAGGGCTGGAGCCGGAACCCCGCGTACTCGTCGAGGATGCCCTCGAGCGTCGGGGGAGAGGGTCCCCAACCCTCGTCCCGCGCGAAGCGCTCGGCCGCGAGCCGGAGCGCCTGGCGGCACCGCGTGGCCTCGCTCATCCAACGAGCGATCTCTGCACGCAGCTGGTGGTCGCCCCTGGCGCGCGTCCGCATGATGACGGTCGCGGCTTCCTGCATGGCGGTGTCCGCGTTGCTCAAGCGCCTGCGAGCCAGGGTGGGCACGCGGCGGGCGGCGACCAGCGCGCGAAGCCTCCGATAGGTCGTGTTGGCGCGCGCGATGGAACTCCAGGCGTCCTCGTAGATCACCGCGCCCTCGGGAAGCATGGGGCGGGGCTCGTGCAAGCCGGCGACCTCAGCGAACCAGCGAGACTTCCACCGCGGGTGAGAAGAGGTCTGCGCAGCCGTCGGCTGCTGTCAGCTGACCTGCACGATGAGCTTGCCGAAGTTCCTGCCCTCGAGCAGTCCGATGAACGCCTCGGGCGCCTTCTCGAGCCCGCTCACCACGTCCTCGCGGTACTTGATCTTCCCCTCGGCCACCCAGGGCCCCATCTTCGCGAGGAACTCACCGAGCCGCGGCCCGTAGTCCTCGAAGACGATGAAGCCCTGCATGCGAATTCGCTTCTTGAGGATCGTGCCCATGAGCAGCGGGCTCTTGTCGGGTCCCTCGGGCAGCTTCTCGGCGTTGTAGCCGGCGATGAGCCCGCACACCGGCACGCGCGCCTTCGTGTTGAGCAGCGGGAGCACGGCGTCGAACACCGGGCCGCCGACGTTCTCGAAGTACACGTCGATGCCCTTCGGGCACGCCTCGCGCAGCTCCTTCTTCAGGGTGGGGCCCTTGTGATCGAGACAGGCCTCGAAGCCGAGCTCGTCCACGGCGAAGCGGCACTTGTCGGGACCGCCGGCGATGCCCACCACCCGGCAGCCGAGCAGCTTCGCCACCTGGCCGACCACCGCGCCCACCGCCCCGGTCGCCGCGGCCACCACGACCGTCTCCCCGGCCTTCGGCGCGCCGATGTCGGTCAGCCCCATGTACGCGGTGAAGCCCGGCATCCCCAGCACGCCCAGCGCCTGCGAGGTGTGCGTCATCGCGGGGTCGAGCTTGCGAACGCCGCGCCCGTCCGAGAGCTCATGCGTCTGCCAACCCGAGAAGCCCACCACGCGATCGCCGGCCTGGAAGCCGGACAGGTTCGACTGCTCCACCACCGACACCGTGCCGCCGACCATCACGGCGCCGACCTCGACGGGCGGCGCGTACGAGGGCGCGTCGCTCATGCGGCCCCGCATGTAGGGATCGAGGGAGAGCTGCAGCGTGCGCAGCAACATCTGCCCCGCGCCCGGCGTCGGCACCGGCCCGCTCTCGAGGCGGAAATTCTCGGCAGTCGGAGCGCCGCGGGGTCGAGAGGCGAGGACGATGCGCTGGTGGGCTTTCGACATGGCCCTTCCGTAACACCGGCACCTCGCGGCGGCGGCCTCGCGTGCCGGGAGCTCCGACGAGTCCAGGCTCGCGGTCGCCGGCAGGGAAAAAAATGTTCATCTTGAGCAGCGTCGAGCTGGACCTCTGAGCCGATCAGGAAACTATTCTGGAATCGCTCGTACAGTTGCCAGCTCCCGCAGATTTGACCACCGCCGCAGAAACTGCGCAGGGGAGCGGGCGAGACTGCTCGCAGCCCGTGGATCTGCCTTTGCACTGAAAGCGGTGACACGTCGTCCGCGAGGGATTTGTCATGCTCTCCACCCTGCTGAGTGCCGCGCTGTTCGCTGCGACTCCGGAGGTGGGCGCGCCCACCCCGGCCATGACCGAGTCACTCGAGGCGCTGGCCCGGGTGACGCCCTGGCTGTCGAGCCCCGACGCGTTTCGGGATCCACAGCACCACTTCGACGTGGCGCGCTCGATCGACGCGCTGGCGAAGCTGAAGCACCCGTTCCTGCGGGGTCCCGGCACCTCGTCAGCCGGCGTGGCGCAGCTGTTCGCCAACCAGGCGACGTGGGCGCGCACCGACTTCCTCGCGGGCAGCACCGAGTCGGCGCGGTACCGGGTGCGCAGCCTCACGCAGCTGTGCCTGAGCTGTCACCTGCGGGAACCGACCCGCGACTTCATCGACGCGCAGCAGGTGGTGGAGCGGCTGCCGCTGCCGCCGCTGGAACAGGCGCAGTTCTTCGCGCTCACCCGCCAGTTCGATCGCGCGCTGGCGCTCTGGCGCACCGAGCTGGTGAAGAAGGTGAAGCTCGACCACGAGCTCTACGAGCAGCTCGAGGGCCTGCGCCTGGCGATGCGGGTGGCGGTGCTTTCCCGCGACGACGCGAAGCTGGCGCAGCAGCTGCTCGCGCCCCAGCTCACGCGGCGGGACTTGCCCGGCTTCGCCCAGCGCGAGCTGGTGGCCTGGCAGAAGGACGTGCTCGCCTGGGACAGGGACCGCTTCGCGCTGGCTGATCAGACCCCGGCCACCCTGGTGACCCGGGCGCGGTTGCTGGTGGAGAGCAGCGGCGCCACCAGGACGGTCGCGCCGGTGCCCGAGCGCTACATCGCGTTGCTGCGCGCGGCGAGCTACCTCGACGAGGCGATGCGGCAGGCGCCTGAAGGGCCGTTCCGCGCCGAGGCGCTGTACCTGCTGGGCGTGGTGCACCCGACGGTGTCAGACAGCCCGCTCTGGCAGCTCGAGTGGATGTACCTCGAGGCCTGCATTCGCGAGAACGCGGGCACGCCGGCGGCGCGGCTCTGCGCAGAGCGGCTCAAGGAGCGCACCTGGTTCAGCTGGCGCACCGGGGCCGACATTCCCGCCGCCACCAGCGCCGCGCTCAACGACCTGATGTGGACGGCGAAGAGCGGAAAGTAGCCGTGGCCGCTCGGGGCACGCTGTAGAACGGCCGCATGCGTGACCGCCCGTGGAGTCGAGAGAGTCCCCCGGGGCCGTACGACGTCATCGTCATCGGCTCGGGCATGGGGGGCATGACCTGCGCGGCGTTGCTGGCGAAGACGGGCAAGCGCGTGCTGGTGCTCGAGCAGCACTACGTACCTGGCGGCTTCACCCACACCTTCTCGCGCAAGGGCTACACGTGGGACGTCGGCGTGCACGCGGTGGGCGAGGTGACGACGAAGAGCCTGCCGGGGCGCCTGCTGCACGCACTCACCGACGGCGCGCTCACCTGGGCCTCGCTCGGCGCCGCGTACGATCAGTTCCACTTTCCCGGCGGCTTCCACATCGACTTCCCGGACAGCCCGCAGCAGTTCAAGGCGAACCTGGTGGCCGCGTTCCCGCGCGAAGAGGCGGGCATCGAGCGCTACCTGCAGCTGGCGAAGTCGGTGAGCCGCGACATGCAGGGCTTCCTGCTGGGGCGCATGCTCCCGCGCTCGACCGACTTCTTCACCGACGCAGTGCTCGCGCGCGGGGTGAAGCCGTACCTCGAGCGCACCACCGCCGACGTGGTGGGCGAGCTGACGGCCGACGAGAAGCTGCGTTCGCTGCTCACCGCGCAGTGGGGGTACTACGGCTCTCCGCCGAAGCGCTCGGCGTTCGCGATGCACGCGCTGGTGGTGAAGCACTTCCTCTGGGGCGGCTACTACCCCGTCGGCGGCTCGGCCCAGCTGGCCACCACGCTGTTGGGCACGGTGGCGAAGACGGGTGGATGGACGCGCATCGTCGCCGACGTCGAGCAGGTGGTGCTCGAGCACGGCCGGGCGGTGGGCGTGCGCTTGAAGACGGGCGAGGAGGTCCGCGCGGGCACGGTGGTGAGCGCGATCGGCACGGTGCCCACGGTGGAGCGGCTGCTGCCCGCGTCAGTGCGTCACGAAGCGTGGGCTGACTCGGTGGCGTCGCTCAACCCCGCTCCGGCGCACGTCTGTCTCTACGTCGCGTTCAAGGGCGACATCCGCGAAGCGGGCGCGACCTCGGCCAACCAGTGGTTCTACGAGACGTGGAGCCACGAAGAAGAGGCGTGGCCGGTCGAGCCGGGCAAGGAGCCCGCGCCCTGCCCGGTGCTCTACGTGAGCTTCCCTTCGCTCAAAGACCCGGCGCTCGCGCGTGACCCCGCGGCGAAGCACACCGCCGAGGTGGTCACCTTCGTCACCTACGACGACTTCGCGAAGTGGAAGTCGCTGCGCTGGCATCGCCGCGGCGAGGACTACGAGTCGTTCAAGCGGGCGATCGAGAAGACGATGCTCGAGCAGCTGCTCGCGCGCCTGCCGAAGCTGCGGCCGCTGGTGGACTTCGTCGAGCTGTCCACGCCGCTTTCCACCGAACACTTCGTGAGGCCCGCGCGCGGGTCGATCTACGGCCTCGAGCCCACGCCGCGCCGCTTCGCCAACCGCTGGCTGCGGCCGCGCTCGCCGATTCCCGGGCTCTACTTCGCGGGCGCCGACATGACCTCGGTCGGCGTCATCGGCGCGATGATGGGCGGCGTGCTCGGCGCAGCGGCCGTCGCGCCCGTCGACGTGGGCCGCTTCCTTGCGCGTCACAGCCGCGGCTGACGGTGCACGCTGTTGCTCGCATCCCAGCTGAACTTGCGATTCTCGAACGGCAGGCGGAGGTTCGCCGAATGCTGGTCCGTGCCTTCGAACTGCATCCAATGGCCGGCTCCAGGGACGCACTGAGCACGAGCGTAGGCCTCATCAGTTTCGTTCCGTTGTTCCCACAAAGCGATTCTGGAGAAACACGAGAAATGGGCTGTCCTGGCTCGGGCTGGTCAACATGGACGACGTGAACGGCAAATTTCGTCTTGAGACGCTCAGTACGCATTCTCTTCCCGACCGCAGGCACGCAAAACGAGTTCCTTTCGCTCTGCATCGACTTGCTGCTCGACCTCGACGAGTCCGGCAGCACGCACGTATGTCTTGGTCCGCCCCTTCACCAGCTCGATCCGCGCCACACCGCTCCGACGCATGTAGTCGATGGAGAACGGCGTGATGAGATTTCCGAGGGAATAGAAGATGGGCACCACGCGGTGCGGGTCGCGCTTCGTACGGTAGTACTCCACAGGCTGAACGACGTGCGGGTGATGACCGAAGATGGCGTCGACTCCGAGCTCGGCGAGCCGATGCGCGAGCTCGAGCTGAGTCAGGCGGGGGAAGTACTCGAACTCGAAGCCCCAATGCAGGTGGGCGATGACGAAGTCGACTGCGACCTCGCGGCAGTGGGCGAGCTGCTGCTCGAAGAGGGTCAGGTCCACGCCTCGCTCGTTGAGCCTCGAGTGATTCACGATGCCGACGCGCTGAGGGCGATGCCCGTTCAGTCCGAAGGTGTGTGCGAGGACCCCGAGCCGTACACCCCTCCGCTCGACGATCGTCGCGCGAGAGGCATCGGCCGCACACCTGTTGACCCCGTTGAACGCCTTTCCCGATGCGAGCAACGCCGCGATGGTCGAGTCGACACCCTCGGCTCCGAAGTCGAGCGAGTGGTTGCAGGCGGTGGCAAGAAAGTCGAAGCGGCCGGCCGAGGCTCGGAAAGCGTCATGGTCGAAGGCGAGCGGCGGCCCCTTCTCGACGTCGATGTGTAGCGGCGCTGGGTCTTTCATCACCACGCACTCGAGGTTCGCCATTGAGATATCAGCGCCGAAGAGCAGGTCAGACACCTCACGGTAGAGCGAGTCCCCCGAGCGGGCGAGGTACGCGTGGCTCATCAGATCTCCGGCGGAGCTCAACGTCAGTTCGGCAACCGGACTGAGGTCGTCGGGCGGAGCCCACTTGAAGCGCTGAGCCGCGAAGAACGCCTCCAGGCCTGAGCCCGCCTCGGCAGTACGAATGGGATGTGTCGATTTGTGAAACCAGTAGGCGAAGTCGAGAAACTGCATGCTCGCGAGATCTCCGCTGCGCCGCGGTGAAGGAGCGCGCCACGCGCCGACGAGGCGGGCCAGCGCCCCCACCCCGTCATAAGCGAGCGCTTGGCGCCACCCGAACCGCGCCAGCTCGCGAGGCTCCCGCGGCAGCTCGGCGTTCATCTGCGGGCGAAGCAGTCGCTCGCGAATTCCCCGAGCAAGCGGTTGAAGATCTCGGGAGCTTCCCAGTGCGGCGCGTGGCCTGCGTCGGCGATGTCCTGCACTGCGCCGCGCCAGAGCGTAGGGAGTTGGAGCGTGTCGAGCCAGTCGCGTTTGACGAAGGTGAGCTCCTGCTTGCCGTGCACGATGGCGAGCGGTTGTCTGAGCTCGGCAAGGACGTTCGTCTCGTCGATGAGACCTCCGGCTGCGAAATCCGCAACCATGATGCCTCGACTGCGTGGATCGGAACGGAGGAAGTCTTCCGCAAAGAGCTCTGGGACCGGAGCACCTGGACGAACGAACAGAGACGTCATCTTCCGCACGTCGTCTTCTGTCGCTTGATCGCTGAGGACGACTTGAAGCAGCGGGCTCTGGGTCATGACCTTCAGGTAGGCGGCGATGGTCGCGACCGGCGCGGTACCGAAGAGCATGAAGCCGGAGGCCTTCGGCAGGTCTCGCATCGCGTGAAGGAGCGAGTGACCACCCTGGCTCCAGCCTACGAAAACGGCGTCAGGGGCGTTCAGCGCTTCCGCGAGCGCGACGATGGACTCGCCGTAGCCCTTGAGCGTGTACGCCTTCTCGGGGTTCGCAGCGTGCGGAGAATCGCCATCTCCGGGAAAGTCGATGGCGACCAGCCGGAAGTGCTCCGCGAGCGTGCTGTCGAACTGCTTCTGAAACGAGCGGCTCGAGCCAGACGTACCATGAAGCATGAACACCGTTGGGCCCTGACCGCTCTGCCGGATAGCGATGCGGCCCATCGACGTCTCAACGAACTCCACAGCCATGAGCCACCCCTTGAGGGCGCACGGTAGCAGCGGAAGCTCCGGTTACACGTACGTGTTTTCCTCAATGGCTTCTGAGCCGCGTTCCGGGACACTCGTGGAGAGGGAACGAATGCCCCGTCTTTCGGACCGCGACGAACGAGCCCTGCAGGACATCGTGGCCGAGACGGGTGTCATGCGCCTCGGGGAAAGATCATTTCTTTCGCGCATTCTCGAGCCCGTCGGCGAGCTGCTTCGAGCTCCCATCCCGATCGCCTACGCCATCAACATTGCAACACTGCTGAGTGTCAACCCGAACCCCGCCTTCCTCGCGGTCATGCCGGCAGCAGGTCTCGGGGGTATGGACCAGCTCCGCGTGCTGCTCTGTGAAGAGGGCACGCAGCTCGCCTGGTTCGGCGCCTTTCGGCCGATGACCGAGCCTTTCGGTAGCCGGGAGAAGATGCTGCTCGATCGAATCACGGGGGCGCTGCTGCGGCGGGTGCGCCTCGAGCGGCAGCTTCATTCAACGCGACGCGGTGAGGTCGCCGACCGCACGCAATGCACTGCTGGCTCCGCGGTGGACGCTCACGCCTCGCGAAACCGAAGTGCTCGAGCACGTGACGATGGGTCTCTCGAACCGCGCCATCGCCGCGAAGCTCTGCTGTGGAGAGCGCACGGTCGAGTCACACGTCACGCGCCTGCTCTGGAAGTCCGGCTGCGAGAGCCGCTCGCAGCTCGTTGCGCAGTTCTGGGCAGAGCCGCTCTGAGCAAGAGCAAGAGGAACAGCTCGGCAAACCGAGGACCGCTGGCGGAGGCGGCGGCACGTCGAAGCGTGGCAGGACGACTGCCGCCATCCACAGCGCGCACTTCATCGCCAGCTCCACTGCTCAGCGAACGTGCGCGCCGCCGCGTGGAGCTCGAGCGGGCCTCGCGCGCTGATCGAACACTCGCCCTTCTCAGTGACCACCACGCTGGCGCCCTGCCGCGGACCGGTGAGCCACACGCAGATCTCAAGGGTGTTCGTCTCTGAAATCGCAGGCCGCCACCAGCTTGGTGACCTGATCGTACGGGTCGAGCCCGTTGCGATCGCCCCAGCGCCGAATGCGAATGGTGCCATCTGCGAGCGTCGAGACCGCAGTGCCGTTGGTCACCCAGCCCTGCTCGTCCTTGTCGAAGTACCCGTCGTCGTAGCTGCAGGAGAGGTCCACGAATCGGCTCAGTAGAAGTGGTACGTCTGGCCGGCTTCCCCCACCGCCCAGACGTCCCGGGGGCCGCTGCCCCACACGGCGAAGAAGGTCCCGGTGCCGGTGCCGCCGGCTCGGCTCCATGAACTGCCGTTCCAATGCAGCACGGTGCCGGTCATCCCCACTGCCCAGACGGCGGCGGGGCCACTGCCCCAGACGGCCGTGAAGTGGTTGAGGGTGCCGCTGTCGACGGCGTTCCAACCGTTCGCGGTTCTGTGGATCGTCGTGCCCCTGTCTCCGACGGCCCACACGTCGGTCGGCCCGGAGCCCCACAGGCCGTGAAGCGATTCGCTCGTCCCGCTCGTCTGTGCGGCCCAGACGCCTCCGTCCCAGAACTTCACCGCGCCCGCCACCCCAGCGGACCACACCTGGTCAGCCGCGCTTCCCCAGAGGCAGCCATACGCTTGAGTCTCGGACTGCGTGGTCCACGTGCCGCCATCGAAGTGCGCCCGCGTCGTCACGCCCGTCGCCCAGATGTCGTGGGCCGCGGAGCCCCAGATTCCGTGCATGGACTGGATGAGCGAGGTCTGAAGGCTCCAGTCGGTGCCGTTCCAATGGAGGGCGGTCCCGTCCTGGCCGACGGCCCACACGTCATCTGGCTGGCTGCCCCACACCGCGAAGAGCCCTTTGGTGATGTTGGTGGTGCTCTTCGTCCATTGGGCACCGGTCCAGTGCAACACGGTGCCCATGTCACCCACGGCCCACACGTCGTTCGGCCCGAACCCCCAGATGCCGCGGAGGAGGGCGGTCTCTCCACTCAGGACTTCGTGCCACGCCCCGGTTCCGGCGTCGGTTCCACCATCAGTTCCACCATCAGTTCCGCCATCAGTTCCGCCATCAGTTCCGCCGTCAGTTCCGGCGTCAGTTCCGGCGTCAGTTCCGCCATCAGCTCCGGCCGGGTCGTTCACGCACGCGCCATCAGCACAGCCCGCGCAGGTGTTCGGATTGCACGAGAGGCCTTCGGCGTAGCTGGTGAAGTCGATGCACGCACTGGAGAGCGCCAGCATCAGCAGAGGGAGCGCACGCATCATGGGAAGGTCCACGCGAAGCCCAGCGTCGAGCCCGACAGGACGAGGCGAACGAGTGGGTGTGATTCGGGGGCGACGAGTCTCCAGATCAGCCCCGCGACCACCGCCGCTCCACCCGCAATCATGAACCCCACGCCTGCGTCCTGGAGAAGCTGACCTCGGTGGATGGCGTCGACCTCAGACCGGGGGGACGCGGACTCAGCGATGAGCTTCCGATCGAGGTACGAGAGTCCGTAGCTCGTGCCGCCGCCCGCCAGGAGCACGCTCCCCACCACCACGGGGAGCCAGCCGACCACGGGGCTCGGTCCGCCCCCGGGGGAACGGAGTTCCTCGATCGCCGCCACCAGCCGAGGAGCGAGGAGTCGCGCCTGATCCGCCAGCCACTCGAGCAACCTGCGTTCGGTGTCGACGTGGCCCGTGGTGGTCGAAAGGGTGCCGGACTTCTTCGGCGAAAGGAACCGGAGGCTCACCAGGTAGCCTTCCGCGGTCTTCGTCATGCTGCCTGTGACGATGACGTCGGCGTCGAGCGCGTTGGCGAGCTCCAGGGCGCAGTCGGTGCTCTCCTCATCGCAGCCCAGCAGCATCTTCTGTCGCTCGACGCCCAGGAGCTGCTGCACGTCGCCCTGGGTCGTGACCCGCAGTCCGCGCGCACCCAGCTCCGCGGCGAGGTGTCCGACGTAGGCGTCTCCCACCGCCTCCGGGTACCCGACGTGCTTGAAGACTCCAACGGTGACCTTGATCGGCTCGCCGCCCAGGACCATCAACGCAACCATCATCAACACGTCGGCACTCACACCACAGGCGCACCGACTTCACCAGACGCGTGTGTTACCCCTGCCAATAGCTTCCCTAAATATCCCTGATTTTAGCTTCCGTCGGTCTCGACGAAGCCTTCCGTGTGTGCCAGATGGGCTTCAACCCCGCAGTCCCACATGCAAGGAGCCGTCATGACCAGCACCCCCCTCCGTGACTTCCTCGAGATCCCCTACGAAAAACTCGAGGAGATGAACCTCGAGGTGAAGCAGGCGCGCATCAACCGCGAGAACCCCGAGAAGTTGAAGGAAGCGCGGATGAAGTACCTGCAGGACGAGAAGCGGATCAAGGCGGTGACGGTGTGCTTCACGGACCTCGAGGGCCGGCTGCACATGCTGGACTACGACAAGAAGTACCTGCTCAAGAGCCAGGACAACCTGACCTTCGACGGCAGCTCGGTGCGCGGGTTCTCGGCGCAGCACGAGTCTGACCTGCGCCTGGGCATCGACTGGTCGGCCTTCTACTGGCTGCCGGCAGACGTGTTCGGCCCGGGCAAGGTGCTGGTGTTCTGCGAGGTGCTGGGGCGCGACGGGCAGCCCTACGCGTCGGACCTGCGCAGCATGCTCAAGAAGTACAGCGACGACATGTTCAAGAAGGACGGGCTCGTCTGCCACGTCGCGCCGGAGATCGAAGGCTTCCTCTTCAAGGGCCGCGACGCCGAGCGCCACTACAACGAGACGGGCAAGTTCGAGTACGTGTCGATCGGCGGGTACTACCACTCGCTGCCCGGCGACAAGCTGCGCGCCTTCATCGATGGCGCCGCCGAGGTGCAGCGCGCGATGGGCTTCCAGAACGAGAAGGATCACCCCGAGGTGGCGCCCAGCCAGTTCGAGATGAACTTCAGCTACGCGGACGCGCTGATCACCGCCGACCAGGTGCAGCTCTACAAGCTGCTCTGCCGCCAGGTCGCGGCGAACCTGGACTGCACCGCGTCGTTCCTGCCCAAGCCGTGCACGGGCGTGAACGGCAACGGCATGCACACCAACATGTCGTTCAACAAGGGCGGCAAGAACCTCTTCTGGGACGCGAAGGGCACGGACGGGCTCTCGAAGGCGGGCTGGGACGCGATCGATCGCATCTTGAACAACGCCGACGATCTCTGCCTGGTGCTCAACCCGTCGGTGAACGCGTACCGCCGGCTCGACCCGCACTTCGAGGCGCCCAACCAGATCAAGGCGTCGGCGAACAACCGCGGCGCGATGGTGCGCATCCCCACGGGCAACGAGAAGTCGGCCCGCATCGAGGTGCGCAGCGTGGCGCCCGACGCGAACCCGTACCTCGTCTTCTACTCGGTGATGCGCACCGCGCTCGAAGGCCCCGCCAGCGACACGGCGGCGGACGAGAGCAAGCGCAGCCGCACCCGCTTCCTGCCCGACAACATCTACGACGGCATCCGCCTCTTCAAGGGCAGCAAGTGGATGGCCGACGCGCTCGGTGAGACGGTCGCCGGCAAGTACGCCGAGGTGAAGCAGCAGCAGGCCGATCGCTGCAGCAAGGCGCTGGGCACGTTGATCAAGGTCCCCGAGATCCAGTTCCACCACGAGGTGACGAACCAGTACCTCTGGAACCAGTTCTAAAGTCGTTCTCCCTCTCCCTGCGCCAGCGGGGAGAGGGCCGGGGGTGAGGGGCTCAGTGCTCCTCCTCCAATTTCCCGATGGCGCCCGCGGTCCACACGACGAACGGGTGCCTCGGGTTGATCGCCGCCAGCTTCGAAAGCTCGACGCGCGCCTCGTCGAGCGAAGGAGCGATCAACACCAGGTGCGCCTGCGCCCGAGCGAACTTCGGATCCTTCTGAAGCGCCGCCGAGAAGTACTTCACCGCAGCCGCCGCATCGCGATCGCGCTGAGCCGCGGCGGCGCCCTTGAGGAAGAGGAGCCCGTTGCTGCCCGGGTTCGTCTTCTCGACCTTGAGCAGCATCTTGTCGAACGCCTTCCAGTCGCGCTTGAGGCGATGTGAGTCAGCGGCGAGGCGATAGCCGAGGTAGTTGTCCGGGTTCGACTTCATCACCTGCGCGGCGATGGCCAGCCCCCGCGCGAGGTGTTCCGCGGCCGCGCCCTCGAGCACCTTCGCGGTCTGCTCCGTCTCCATCACTGCCGCCCTCAGCTCGCCGAGCGCGCGGAACTCCTCGGCGCTCAGCCCATCGGCCGCGGCCTTCTTCTCACTCGCCACCGTGAACTCGCGCAGCCGCGCCGCGAGGTTCTGGTTCATCTCGGCGAGCAGTGAGAGCCCCTCGGCCCAGGCGAGCTCGAGCTGCCCATGGAGCGCGCGCGCCTTCACGTCCTTCTGGGTGGCGATGAACGCGACCGCGTCAGGGAAGCGGTTGATCTCGTCGAGCCGGAGGATCTCCATCACCTCGTCCACGCTGCGCGGCGGCACGCTCCCGCCCAGCTCGGCCTGGCGCTGCTCGAGCGTCACCTTCGGAGCGCGTGACGGCTTCGCCTTCGAGGCGAGCTTCGGGCACGCCTTCGCCGCGTCGCTCACGAGCGTGACCGTGTCCGGGTTCTCGGGATCGAAGCGCTGCGCGCTGGCCACCATGTCCGCCGCGTGCGTGCAGTCCTTCAGGGTCAACCACGCGCGCGCCGCGTGCTCAGCGAAGCGCGACACGGGCACGCCTGCGCCGAGCGCCTTCTGGTACGCGGCCGCCGCGGGCGCGAACGCTCCGCGCTCGAAGGCTGCCTCGCCTGCATCGAGCGCCGCCTGCCCGTCCTTCGTGAGCGAGATGCCCGCGCGCAACGCGAACAGATCTTCCGCGGTGGCGGTGCTGCGCACGACCTGGGCGAAGTAGCCGAGGCTGATGGTGCGCCCCTCGACTCCGCTCGGGGTGACCGGGGTGGGGCCGCTCGGGGTGCGCGGTTCTGGCGCGACTCCGCTCGCGCTCGGATTGAGATTGGGCCCGTTCGGTCCGAGCGGAGTCGAGGACCCGACCTCCCCCGCCTCGACGAGCCGGAACGGCGTGCCGTCGAGCTGCAGCTCACCTTCCGACACCAGCACACCCTCGATACTGCGCAGCGGCGCGAACGGGTCCTTGGGGTCGTCGCGCACGAACAACTGCCCCGCGAGCTTCGTGCCGGAGAGCTCGAGCCGGAACAGGTGCTCGAGCTTGTACGACCTGCCTTCGAACTCCGGGTACATCGCGCGGTAGATGACCACCTCGGCGCCGCGCACGCTCACGGTGGCGTCGGTGTCGGCGCCCATCGACTGGCACTCCCAGCGCCCCGGAGTCGGCCCGGCCGCGAGCGCGAAGGTGGACTGAAGGACGACGAGCAGGCCGCAGAGGCTTCGCGAGGTCACGGCCGGTCACTGTAGCCCGGCGGTTCGAGGCTGATGAGCGCGGCGCGCAAACTTAGCGCGTGGCCACTCGCCTTCTCAGGATGTCTCCGCGCCACATCCCCACTTCGTGGATTTCCCATTCCCCCACACGAGAGGAGCTGGATTTGGTGCGCTGTTCCGGTCGGATGCTGTCGCTTGCCGTCATCGTCGGTGCTGCGTACGCCAGCGCACAGACTCCAGACGGCGGAACAGAGGAGCCAGAGGTCAACCTGCTCGACGCCGCCCCCGAGGCCGACTCGGGGCCGCTGGAGAAGGTGGCGAAGACCTTCGGCGAGGCGCTCTCGCTGCTCAACCTCGAGGCGAGCTGGTCGGGCTACGGCGACGTCGTGCTGACGTTTGTCCCTGACAAGCCGCCCACGTTCCTGATGACGCACTTCAACCCCATTCTCTCTGCGCGCATGGGGGAGCACGTCAGCGCAGAGATCGAGCTCGAGTTCGAGCCCGGCAAGTTCCTCGCCGAATACGCCCTGGTGGACTTCACCCCCCACCGCGCCTTCACGGTGCGGCTGGGCCGCTTCCTCATTCCCATCGGGCAGTTCAACGAGGTGCTCCACCCCTCGTTCCGCTGGAACATGGTGTCGCGGCCGCTGGTGAACCGCACCGTCAACCCGGCGGTGATGTCTTCGGTGGGCGTGCAGCTGCGCGGGGTGGTGCCGATGGCCCCGGGCTCCACCTTCGACTACGCCGTCTACGTGGTGAACGGGCTCGGTGGCCCCGCCGACTACGCCGCCAAAGCGGAGGTCGCGCGCAACCTGCGACGTGAAGACCTCGAGGACAACAACGCCGACAAGGCCTTCGGGGCCCGGGTGGGCGTCCGGCTCTTCGCTGACCGGAAGGTCGGCAGCCTGCAGCTCGGCGCGTCCTTCTACAGTGGCGCCATCGACCCCAACGCGGCGACGCGGCTCACCATCACCGACGTCGACGCCGAGCTGAAGCTGGGGCCGGTGCTGCTCCGCGCCGAAGGCTCGCAGAGCTTCCTCGGCGGCGAGGGCACCCTGACGCCCTTCGAGAGCGGCGTGTACGTGCAGGCGTCGGCGATGCTCTGGAAGATCGACGTGGCCGGGCGCTTCGACTGGGCGCGGGAAAGACCCTTCGCGCAGGCGCCGCTCGACAAGCGCGCCCTGGTGGTCAGCGCCTCGTACCGCGCGTTCACCTACTGGAGCGCCCGCGCCGAGGTGTCCGTGCCCGTCGTCGACGACGGGAAGAACGACTACCGCCCGACCGTCAACGTGATGGCCGCGTTCTCCTTCTGAGGCCAACCGTGACGAGCACACCCTACATCGGGAAGTACGAGGTGCTCGAGAAGGTCGGCGCCGGAGGAATGGCCGAGGTCTTCCGCTGCCGCCAGACGGGCCTGGGCGGCTTCGACAAGACCGTCATCATCAAGCGCATTCTGCCCAACCTGCTCGGCGACCCCGAGTTCATCAACATGTTCCTCGACGAGGCTCGGCTCGCCGCGAACCTCAGCCACCCCAACATCGTGCAGGTGTTCGAGATCGACGAGGTGGACGGCGTCCCCTTCATCGTCATGGAGTACGTGCGCGGCCCCACCCTCTCCCAGGTGCTGCGGGTGGCCGCGAGCCTGGGCAAACTCCAGGCCGGTCACGTGGTGAAGCTGCTCTCGGGGGTCTGCGAAGGCCTGCACTACGCCCACCACGCCACCGACGCCGCCGGGCAGCCCCTGGGGGTGGTGCACCGCGACGTGAGCCCGCAGAACGTGATCGTCTCGATCGACGGAACCCCGAAGCTGCTCGACTTCGGCGTGGCCAAGGCCCGGGGGCGGCTGGCGTCCAGCCAGGTGGGCACGCTCAAGGGCAAGCTCCGCTACATGGCGCCCGAGCAGATCTCCGCGGCGGAAGGCGCCGTCGATCAACGCGCCGACGTCTACAGCATCGGCGTCTGCCTCTACCTGGGCACGACGGGGCGGCTGCCCTTTCGCGGTGACAACGACGCCGCCGTGCTGCACGCGGTCCTCAAGGAGCCGCTCGCGCCGCCCTCGAGCATCGTGCCCGGCTACCCGCCGGAGCTCGAGCGCCTGGTGCTCTGGGCCATGGCGCGCAGCCCGGCGGACCGCTGTCCTGACGCGAACACGCTCCACCTGGCGCTCGAGGACTTCGTGGCCACCGGCCCCTTCGCGTCCAGCAAGCGCGCGGTGGCCGCGTGGTTGGCAGAGCTGCAGCCTGAGCTCGACAAGCTGTCTGCGACGCAGCAGCAGGGTCGCAGCGGCGCGACCCCTTCCTCCTCCGCGCTCTCCTTTCCGCGAGCCGAGGGGACCCCGGTGTCGAAGAAGCTGCTGCGGCCCAACGCGCTCGAGCTCGAGGTCGACCTCGGCACCGCCGCGTCGACCTCGACGCCCCGCTCGCGCGCCCCGCTGCTCGCCGGCGTGGTGCTCGCCCTGGTGGCGCTGGCGGTGGGCCTGTTCGTGGCGCTGCGACCGACCGCGCCGGTGAGCGCGCCCACGCCCGAGGCCGCGCCCGTGGCGGTCCGCCCGGTGGAAGACCAGAACGCCGCAGGCCGGGCCTACGTGGCCGAGGTCGAGCGCCTGCTGGGCCAGCGCCGGTACAAGGCGGCCCTCGACATCCTCGCGAAGGCCCGCGCGCTCGACGCGACGGACCCGGCGGTCAACATCGCCCTGGCAAGGCTGCAGGACCAGGCCGAGCTCGAAGACGCGCTCACCCGCGCCAGGGAGCTCCAGGCCAACGGCGAGCTGGGCCCGGCGCTGGCCGCCGCGCGCGAGGTGCTCGAGCGCGACCCCGACAACGCCGAAGCGCGCGCGTTGATCAGCGCCCTCAAGCCGAAGCCGGCTCCCGCCCCCATGCCCGGCCGCGCGCTGCAGACGGGCTCGCTGCTGGTCACCGCGACTCCCGAGGCCACCGTCTACGTCGACGACGAGCGGGTGGGCACGACGCCGCTCAAGCTGGCGAAGGTGGCCGCCGGCAGTCACGCCATCGAGGTGCGGGCGAAGGGGTACGCACCCACGGAGCAGGACGTGAAGGTGCAGCCGGGCAGGGAAGCCAGGCTCGCCGTGGTGCTGGTGAAGTCACGTGCCGCACCGGAGCCGCTCCCTGCACCAGCCGCACCCGAGGCGCCGAAGGTGGGCCTGCTGGTGGTGACCTCGCAGCCCGAAGCGGCGGTGTCGATCGACGGCGCGCCGCGGGGCCGGACCCCGGTACGCGCTGCCGGGGTCGCGCCGGGCAGCCACCTGGTCGAGCTGAATGAGCCGGGCTACGTGGCTGCCAGCAAGCGGGTCGAGGTGATCGCCGGGCAGGACGCATCAGCCGCCTTCGAGCTCGTCGCCGAGAGGACCGAAGCGCCGAAGCCCACGCCGGCTCCCGTGGTCCCGGTCGCGACACCGGCCGTGAAGAAGCCCCGGCTCCCGGCGACGTACACCGCGCACAACGTGAAGGACCTCGCGCGGGTGCTCTCGGTGGTGGAGAGCGAGGCCAGCGCCACGGGCGGTCAGCCGATGGAAAAGGTGTCGCGGACCACCGCCGGGCTGATGGACGAGCTGAGCGGCACCTTCGCGCCGGGGCAGACGGTCGAACTCTTTCCCCGCGGCATGTACTACCTGATCGTCAGCGAAGCCTCGAAGGGCGTGGCCCCCGCAGCGATCGCCGAACACCTCAGGGCGGCACACCTGCGCAACGAGCTGGCTGACTTCAAACCCTGAAGCTCCGTTGATCGAAACAGAAAATGGGGCTCGTGCCCCGTTCATCCCGAGCGGTGACGGGCTCGTTCGTTATTTCGATCGACCCTCTCGGGATGAACGGTGACGAAGCTCGATCAACCCGGCGACGGGCTCGCCTGCAGGGCCTCGGGCGGCGGAGTCCGATCGGCGCGGCTGGTGTCGGCCACGCGCTTGAGCAACGCCCGCGCCGCCGTCACGCCGGACACGCGGTAGCGCGCGATGCTCTGGCCGCTGCCCACGTGAACCGCCACGGCCCCCGGCGGCAGGGCGGCGAAGAGCGCCTCGTCGGTGCGATCGTCACCGAGCGCGAGCACGGTCGCCCCCGGGGCGCTGGCCAGCAGCTCGGGCACCACCGCGCCCTTGTTCACGCCGCGCGGCCGCACCTCGAGCACGCGCCGGCCCTCGAGCACCTCGAACTCGCCCGCCTGCGCGTCGCCCTCGAGCGCAGCGCGCAGCTCCTCGAGCCGGCGCCGGGCCAGCTGCGGCTCGGTGGCCCGGTAGTGAAAGGCCACCCCGCCCGACTTCACCTCGAGCAGCGCGCCATCGGTGCGCCGGGCCACCCGCTCGAGAATGCGCCGCACGGGCTCGAGCCAGGTCGGGGGCACCGGGCTGCGGCTGCGCCACTCGGCCTTGCGGTCGGGCCGCGACCAGAGGCCGTGCTCGCCGTGCAGCCCCAGCTCGAGCTCGCCGAAGAACGCCTCGAGCGATTCGCGCGAGCGGCCCGACACCACGTGCACCGAGGTGCCGGGGCGCTGGCTGAGCCGGGTGAGCAGCTCGAGCAGCGCCTTGTCGGGCGTGGCGGTGCGGGGGCTGGGCGAGAACTCCACCAGGGTGCCGTCGTAGTCGAGCACCAGCACCAGCCGCGGCGCCGCGGTGACGATGGCCATCGCCTGCTCGAGCGCGATGGAAGGCGCGCCCTGCGTCGCCTCGGGGCTCTGCTCGAGCGCCTCGATGAAGCCCGCGGCCCAGCCCGCCACCCCGCCGGCGTGCACCGTCTTGCGCAGCGCGACCATGGCCAGGCGCTGCTCGAACACCGGCATGTCGATGGCGCGGGACATGGCCCCGGCCAGGGCGTCGAGGTCGTAGGGGTTGACCTGCACGGCCTCGTGGAGCTCGGTCGCCGCCCCGGCGAACTCGCTGAGCACCAGCACGCCCGCGTCGTCGATGCGCGAGGCCACGTATTCCTTGGCCACCAGGTTCATGCCGTCGCGCAGCGGCGTCACCAGCATCACGTCGGCCGCCGCGTAGAGCGCCGAGAGCTCGTCGGGCTCGACCGAGCGGTGCAGCAGGTGCACCAGGGTGTGCGTGGGGGAACCGAAGGTGCCGTTGATGCGCCCGGCCAGCTCGTTCACCGTGCTCCGGTAGTCGGCGTAGGCGTCGACCTGCTCGCGCGTGGGCACCATCAACTGGATGACGTGCAGCTGGTCCTTCAGCTCGGGCCTCAGCTGCAGCAGGCGCTCCAGCGCGAGCAGCCGGTGCACGTGGCCCTTGGTGTAGTCGAAGCGATCGACCGAGAGCAGCAGCTTGCGGCCCTGCGAGTCGAGGCGCAGCGCCTCGGCCCGGGCGCGCACCTCGGGCGTCGCCGCGCGCGCGGCGAAGGCGTCGGCGTCGATGCCGATGGGGAAGGCCCCGACCCGCACCGGCCGTCCGTCGTCCGTGAGCACGTCGCCCGAGAGCTCCAGCCCCAGCACCTGCGAGCAGGCGTAGGCGAAGCTGTAGGCGTAGCTGGCGGTGTGAAAGCCCACCACGTCGGCGCCGAGAATGCCCCGCAGCACCTCGGCGCGCCGCGGGAGAATGCGGAAAACCTCCGGCCCGGGAAACGGCACGTGGAGGAAGAAGCCGATGCGCGCGCCGGGGCAGCGCTGGCGCACCAGCGCGGGCACCAGGGCGAGGTGGTAGTCGTGCACCCAGACGAGGTCGCCCGGCTTCCACTGCGCGGCCACCGCGTCGGCGAAGCGCTCGTTGACCGCGCGGTACGCCGCCCATTCGTCGCGCTGATCGAGCCGCACCTTGTCGAGCAGGTAGTGGCACAGCGGCCAGAGCACGCCGTTGCAGTACCCGTCGTAATACGCCTTCACCTCGGCCGCGGACAGCGGCACCGGCACGGCGCGATGGGGGGCGAGCGCGGCCAGCACCTCGGCGCCGGACACGTCAGTCACCAGCCCGGGCCAGCCGATCCACCGCGACTCGCTGGCGCCGTGAACGCTCAGCAGCGCCGTGGCGAGGCCGCCCACCGACTGCTGCACGTGCAGGCCACCTTCACCCGCCGTGAGGGTGACCGGGAGCCGGTTGGAGACGAGCAGCAGGCGCGACTGCATGGCTGAGCAGGAGTGCGGGGCTAGACGAGGGTCTTGAGCGTATCGAACAGCGGGGTGTTCCCGCGCAGGAACCCGTGCGGGTGCGCGAAGGCGAGCAGGCCGCGGGCGAGGCCCTGGTACAGCTCGGCGTAGAGCCCGGCGATGTGGGGCGACATGCCGCCCTTCTCGAACACGTCCTTCGCCATGTCGACGGGCAGGCTCACCGGCTTGATGTGCTGGCCCAGCAGCGAGGTGAGCACCACGGCCACGTCTTCCACCGACCAGTTCTCCTTGCCGGCGAGCTCGAGGTGGCGCGTGCCCGGCACGTGCTCGACCAGCGCGTTCGCCGCGGCCACGCCGACGTCGTGCGTGCCCACCTGGGGGAACTTCACGTGCACCGAGCCGAAGTGCGGCAGCTCGCTCTTGTCGAGGGCGTGCAGCAGCGAGCCGGCCCAGTTCTCGAGGAAGTAGCCGGGGCGGAGGAACGTCACCGAGGGCACGACGCCGGTGAGCGCCTTCTCGGCGCGGTGCAGCGCGACCACGGGCCCGGTGCCCTGCGGGTGCTGAGCGCCGATGGACGAGAGGAAGAGGATGTTCTTGATCCCCGACTTCTTCACCCCGGCGATCATCTTCTCGAGGAAGGCCGCGCGGTCGGCGAGGTAATCGGTGGCCGCCATGTTCGGAGGCAGCAACAGGAACGCGCCGTTGGTGCCCTTGAGCACGCCCGCGAGCGCCGCGCTGTCGGTGAGGTCGGCCACGGCGATCTCACAGTGTTTGTGTTTCCACGGCTCGCCCTGCGCCTCGGTGCGAACGATGACGCGCACCTTCTGACCCAGCTTGAGCAACGCGTTGGCCGTGGCGGCGCCGGTTCGACCCGAGACTCCTGCGACTGCGTACATGAACGCCTCCTGTGCCGTTGAGGGCGCACCATGCGCCCGAGGCCGCAGGGAGTCACGGGTGATCAACGGCGCTCCTGTCACTCCTGTCGGCCACTGGTGTGGGGCTTGGCGTAGTCTGCGGCCTCATGGCGAAGCCGAGGCTGCTCGATACCGACACCATCACGCTCGAGGAGTTGTTCTCCAACGGCAAGCTCTACAAGGTGCCGCTCTATCAGCGCGACTACATGTGGGGAGAGGAGCAGTGGGAGGCGCTCTGGGAGGACGTGCTCGAGAGCAGAACGGCGCCCTTCCCACACTACATGGGAGCCCTCGTCCTGCAGCGCGTACCGAAGGGACCGACCCAGGTGATCGACGGCCAGCAGCGCCTCGCTACACTCGTGGTGGCCTGCGTGGCGGTGCTCGAACTGCTCAGAGAACGAGGGGACACTGCTCGCTACGATCTTCTGCGCGCCCGATACGTGGGCTCGCCGGATCCGGGCTCGCTTCGCTGGCAGAGCAAGCTGGTCCTCAACGAAACCGACAACGACTTCTTCCAGGAGTTCATCGTCAACCTGGGGTCGCTGCCAACCGACCGCGCAAAGCTCCTTCGCGGCTCGAATCGTCGGCTCTGGCAAGCGCTCGAGTTCTTCAGGGAGAAGTGGCGCAAGCTCGTCCCCGTTGAGGCCGATGGCGAGGCCCTCGTCGCTGCCTTCCAGGAGTCCATGGGAACCCAGTTGGCGTTCACGACCATCACGGTCGACGACGAGCTGAACGCCTACTCCGTCTTCGAGACGTTGAACGCGCGAAGCCTCCAGCTGACCTCCACCGATCTGCTCAAGAACTACCTCTTCTCTCTGCTCAAGGGAGGCAAGGTCGATCTCGACCACGCCCGCGCAAAATGGCGCCGCATCGTCGAGACCGTGGAGGCCGAGGTCCTTCCGACGTTCCTTCGTCAGTATTGGATCTCGCGGCGAAAGCTCGTTCGGGCTGATCGCCTGTTCAAAGTGCTCAAGGCCGAGGTGACGACGCGTGAACAGGCCTTCGCCCTTCTGGATGCGCTGGACAGCGGCGCGTTGTGGTTCCGTGCGCTCAGCGACCCAAACGACGAACTGTGGGCGGAGTCCAGGGAATGCAGGGAGCACATCCGTGCGCTCACCTTGCTCGATGTGTCGCAACACGTGCCGTTGCTCCTTGCGTGCTTCTCGCGTGGCTTCGAGCTGAAGCGCATCGAGACGGTGCTCCGCACGTGCCTGGTGCTCTTCTTCCGCCACTCAGTCGTTGGCCGTAGGAACCCCAGCGAACTGGAGCAGCGGTTCAATCAGGTGGCCATCGCCGTCAGTGAGCAGAAACTCGTCAATCCGAAGGCCATCTGGCTCGGGGTCGACGGGCGAGACGGCCTGCGTGACCTCTACGTCTCCGATGAGGACTTCAAGGCGGACTTCGCTCGCGCTGAGCTGGCGCGGAGGGGTCGAAAGGCTCGCCTTCCTCGGTACATCCTGTTTGCGCTGGACCAGAGGATGGGAGGTCCGTCGGGGGACTTCGAGACCTCCACCGCGACCCTGGAGCACGTCCTCCCGGAGAATCCAGGAGCCGACTGGGAGGCGTTCTCAGACGACGATCGCCGCCGCTTCACCGCGCGCATCGGCAACTACGTCCTGCTCGACCGCGACCAGAACCGCAACCTGGGGAATCAGCCCTACTCCCAGAAAGTGGGGACCTACAGAAGCAGCGCATGGCCCACCACCCGCCTGGCGGACGCCGCCGATTGGACTCCCCAGGCGATCATTGGGCGCCAAGAAAAGCTCGCGGAAGTCGCTGCGGCAGTCTGGCGGGTCGATCTCCAGTAAGTCGGAGCGAGCGAAGTTTGGCTGCGCGGTTGCCAAACCGATTCCCGTGGATATCGGAAATCCGACCGCTGCGCTCGACGGTCACGGCCACGATGTACTCCTCCACCGTCGTCGCATCCTCGAAGTCCCGCTCGCCATCAAGGAACTGCTGAAGCCGGGCGATCGTGTGTTCCGCGATCTCTCGCCGAGCAGCCAGCACGGATCTGAAGACCACGAATCTCCCCTCACCGTTGCTCACGGTTGGGATCGGCCCCTGGAAGACCGTGTCCACGAATACGCAGTAGCCCTTCCGCCTGGTCATGACCCGTACCTGGTCAACGCCGAGCACGGCGTCAATGGTGGCGACGCTGAACGCGGTGAGCTTCCAGAGCACCGACGTGCCGGTCTCCGGCCGCGATTCTCAGAAGGACCCGGCCAGCCCCACGCCGCCCGCGGCCGGCACCAGCGACACCCTGGTGTCGTCGAGGCTCAAGATGAGCAGCGTCACCCCGCCCGCGGCCAGCGCCGCGCCCGAGATGATGAAGACGTTCGCCAGCGACGCCTCGGTGCGCTGCTGCGCGTCGAGCGCCAGCGCGTCTTTCTGGGTGAGCCCGGTGACCCGCCCGCTCGAATCGGTGGTGGCGCCCGTGACCTTCGCCTTCGTGCCGTTGGACATGGCCCCGAAGACGATGCCCAGCCCCGCCACCGCCGCGCCGCCGCCCATGAGCGCGATCGACGCCACGCGCTTGCCTGACATCGGCTTCGCGGGCTCTTCCCACGCGGAGATCTCTGGCTGCTTCTCCGCGGGCGCCTCCACCACGGGCTCCGGCTTCGGCTGGGGCTTCAGCTCTTCCACCTTCGGTTTCACCGCGACGGGGAGCGGCGCTGCCGCCTCGATGCGCGGGGAGGAAGCGGACGAGAGTTCCTTGAGCGCTGCCTTCTTCTCGCCCAGCAACGTGGCCCACCACGAGAGCCGCTGCACGCTCGCGGGCGCGCTCACCGTGGTCCCCGTCACCGGCACGTCGACGTCGGTCACCTTGCCGCCCTCGACGAGCACCGAGAAGCGGACCTCCTTGATCAGCTTGAGCGGGTCATTGAGCAGCTCCACCTTCAGCTGCGTGACCAGCCCGTCCTTCGTCACCGCGGGCAGCTGCCTGGCGTCGAGCCCCTTGTTCTGATCGAGCCACCCGCGCGCCTCGTAGAACGCGGTGGTGACGCGGGGCGGGTGATTGCCGGTGAGCTTGAACTCGGGGGAGAGCGAGAACACCACCTGGAACGCCTTGAGGGCCTTCGCGTCCTGGCCCATGGTCGCCAGCGTGATCGCCTGCAGCTCGTAGATGCGCAGCGTGGTCGTGCGGTCGTTGCCCACCTGCTTGCTCGCCGCATCCAACGCCTTGAGCGCGGCCGGGTATTCGAGGTCGCGCAGCGCCATCTCCGCCTTGTCCACCTGGGCCACTGCGGGCACGGCTGCCAACAGCGCCAGGACGAGGAGGGTTCGGGTGGTCACCCGGGAGAGTCTACCCGCAGCTTCTCTGGTCGCTACGCCTTGCTGTGTTGCATAGTCGCGCCCCGATGACGGAGACCCAGAACGACAGCCAGGGGTGGGCCCCGGGCAACGTCGTGGGCGCCTACACCCTGCTCGCCAAGCTGGCCACCGGCGGCATGGCGGAGATCTGGCTGGCGCGGCAGGTGGGCCTGCGGGGCTTCGAGCGCCTGGTGGTGGTCAAGCGCATCATCGAGTCGCTCAGCCAGGACGAGGCCTTCGTCGAGATGTTCCTCGACGAGGCGCGCATCGTGGTGCAGCTCACGCACCCGAACATCGTGCAGGTCTTCGACCTCGGCGAGCACGCGGGCGCCTACTACATCGCGATGGAGTACCTCGCGGGCGAGAACCTGGTCTCGGTCGCGCGGGCCGCGGCCAAGGGGGGCGCGCCGCTCGACCCGAAGGCCTCGGTGAAGATCGCCGTCGCCGCGCTCGAGGGCCTCTCTCACGCCCACAACCGCGCGGGCCTCGACGGCAAGCCGCTCAACGTGGTGCACCGCGACGTGAGCCCGCACAACATCGTGCTCACCTGGGACGGCCAGGTGAAGCTGGTCGACTTCGGCATCGCCCGCGCCGCCAACCGCGCCACCCAGACGCAGGGCCAGCAGCTCAAGGGCAAGTTCGCGTACATGGCGCCCGAGCAGGCGCAGGGCGACAGCGACCTCGACGCGCGCGTCGACGTGTTCGCCATGGGGGTGGTGCTCTGGGAGCTGGTCACCCACCGCCGCCTGTTCGCCTTCGATGATCAGATTCGCATCTTGAAGACGCTGATCAGCGACGAGCCGATCGAAGCGCCGCATCACCGCAGCAAGGACGTGCCGCCCGAGCTGTCGGCCATCATCATGAAGGCGCTCGAGAAGAGCACCGCCACCCGCTACCAGAGCGCGCAGGAGTTCAAGGCGGCGCTCGAGGGGTGGCTGCAGTCGGTGGGCGGCGGACCCAGCACCGCCGAGCTCGGCCAGCTGATGAACCGGCTCTTCAAGAGCCGCATCGCCGACCGCACCCAGCTGATCGAGAACGCGGCGCGCGGCGAGGTGAGCATCTCGAGGGTCGGCGAGGTGATGAAGCCGCCCACCGATCGTTCGATGCCCGGCGGCACGCCCTCGGGCGCGGGCGTCGACGGCAGCGGCAACCTCAAGCTGGCCATCGCGGCGGCGGGCACGCTGCTGCTGGTGCTGATGGCGGGCGCGGTGTCGTGGAAGGTGCTGATGCAGGAACCTCCCGCCGCGGAGCCGCCGGACACGGTGGTCGAGGTGATCGAGCCGCCGGTCGAGCCGAAGGTGCTGCCGGCGGTGGTGGAGAAGACGTCGTCCATCGCGGTGGAGACGGAGCCGGCGGGCGCGATGGTGATGGTCGATGGCAAGGCCGCGGGCGCGGCGCCGTTGACGATGAACGAGGTCACGCCGGGTGAGCACGTCGTCGAGGCGTCGCTCAACGGCTACACGACCGTCAAGCGCACGGTGAGCGTGAGCACCGAGGGAGATCGGCTCATGATCATGCTGACGCTCCCCCAGAAGAAGGTGGAACCGGCGGCGCCGGTGGCGGTGGCGAAGGGCAAGCTCAGCCTGAGCACCGATCCCTGGACGCACGTGTCGCTCAACGGGAAGACGCTCGGTGACACGCCGTTGATCGAAGTGCCGCTGCCCGCGGGCCGGCACCGGCTGCAGCTGAGCAACGAGCAGGCGAAGATCGATCTGGCCATCGAGGTCGAGGTGAAGGCGGGCCAGGTGACCAAGAAAGTCCTGCGCCTCTAGCCAGCTCCAATGTCTCCCTCTCCCCCGGAGCGCAGCTGAAGCGAAGCGGAAGATGCGCCGAGGCGGAGCGACCAGGCAGGAGGGGGAGAGGGTCGGGGAGAGGGCCAGAGACTGCTACGCTCCCGGTGGTGAAACGCCGGTGGTCCCTCGTCCTCCCCCTGCTCGCCGCCGGCTGTACCTGCGGCACCTTCGACCCCAACGTCACCCGCTTCGCCTGCACCACGAACGACGACTGCGGCACGGGCTACGTCTGCGAACAGGCCGCGGACGGTCGCGAGTGTGTGCTCGCGGCTGACGCAGGCCCGCTCGGCGGTGGCGCTGGAGGCGGAGCCGCAACAGGCGGAGGAGGCGGCGGCGCAGTCGGAGGAGGCGGCGGCGCAGTCGGCGGAGGTGGCGGCGCAGTCGGCGGAGGTGGCGGCGCAGTCGGAGGAGGCGGCGGCGCAGTCGGAGGAGGCGGCGGCGCAGTCGGAGGAGGCGGCGGCGCAGTCGGCGGAGGCGGCGGCGCAGTCGGAGGAGGCGGCGGCGCAGTCGGAGGAGGCGGCGGCGCGGTCGGAGGAGGCGGCGGCGCGGTCGGCGGCGGCGGCGGTGCAAGCGGCGGAGGCGGAGGCGCGACCGGAGGGGGTGGTGGCTCGGCCACGCTGCCCGTCGATCGCCTCGTGTACACGACCGCCCCGCAGACCGTTCTCACCGCGACCTGTTCTGCGCCCCTCACGGTCGAGACGCGGAACATGCTCAACCAACCGGCGGCGGTCGCGGCCCCCATCACCATCAACTTCTCCACCCCGGCCTTCGGGGTCGCCTTCTTCACCGACTCGCTGTGCGGCAATTCGACGGCGACCGCCTCCATCCCCACCGGCTCGCGGACCGCCACGGTCTACTTCCGCGCGGCGCAGGCGGGCTCGCCTTCCTTGACGGCGTCCTCGGCCGGCCTCGCTTCCGCGGGGCAGCTCGAGACCGTGGTCTCACCGCCCACGATGCTCAGCTTCGTCAGCAGTCCGCCGGCCTCACTGGTCTCCGCGGGGCGCTGCTTCCTCGCGACGGTGGAAGCGCGCACCCTGGCGATGGCCACCGTCCTGCTGAACGACGCGCCGGTGTCGCTGCAGTCGGGGCTGGCGGGCGGGCTGCGCTTCTATTCAGACGCGGCGTGCACCACCGCGGTCACCGGCACCACGATTCCGGCTGGCCAATCGCGCGGGAACTTCTACGTGAAGACCATCACCGGCGGCTTCAACACCATCACCGCCACGGCCTCGTTCGGCAGCGCGAACCAGAACTTCACGGTGCAGAACCTGGTGCGCAAGGGCACGTGCAACCTCAACGGCACCCAGACCACCTGCACCATCAACCCGGCGCAGCAGGCGACGGCGAAGACGCTGCTCATCTACCAGGCCGCCGCCTCGACGAACGACCCCGCCGAATCCGAGGTGCGCTGCCGCCTGCAGCAGGCCGACCTCATCTCGTGTCAGCGCACCGGGGGGAACATCTCGACCCTGATCAGCTGGCAGACGGCCGAGCTGCTCAGCGGCCTGACGGTGCAGCGGAACTTCGCCGCGACCTGCCCGGCGACGCCCGTGACCTTCCCCCTCGTCGCTCCGGTCAGTCCGTCGAGCGCGTTCGTGCTCTCGAGCTTCTCGGGCATCGGCGCGAACTACGACGGAGACGACCTGACGGCCGCGCGGCTCACGGGCGGTAGCTCCCTGCTGATCGACAACAGCTCGGGACAGTTCTGCACGGGCTACGAGTACCAGGTGGTCGAGCTGGCCGGCGTCACCACGCTGCGCGGCGGCCTCTCGTCGCCCGGCCTGGGCGTCACGCAGCGCCAGTTGATGGTGCCCGGGTTGCCCCCCGCCTCGCCCAACACCGTGCTCTTCCACCAGGTGGCGCAGGGGTCAGCGCCCATCATCTCGTCCACCTCGATGTGCAACCTGCTGGTGCGCAGCGAGATGCCGAGCAACACCGAGCTGCTCTTCAGCCGCGGCGGAGACAACCCGTCGGTGGCCGCGTGCTCGAACGTGCAGCTCAACGACGTCGCCTGGGAGCGGGTGGACTTCGGCAGCCGGGCGCGCGTCCAGTCGAGGACGGTGACCCTCGCCGGCAGCACCACGGACGTCACCATCCTCCCGGTCGACACCACGCGCACGCTGGTGTTCTCCGGGGGCCAGCAGGCGGGTGGACAGGCCTCGGGTGAGACCGCCGTGGACAACAACAACGACGACGCCATCGGCCCGGGCATCGCGCGCTTCGACCTCATCGACGCCACCACCGTGCGCGTCACCCGCGCGCGGAACCAGTCCACCGGCACGTTCACGTTCTACGCGGTCGAGCTCGAGCCCTAACGAACCGAGACCGACAGCGAGCTCCCGCTGGGCATGGGGGGGCGAAGCGCACCTCGCGCCGCGCGGATGAAGTCAGCCACCACCGGGAGATGATCAGACCTGCCGCGCGGCACCACCCGGGCGTCGAGCGGCTCGAGCTGCGCGTCGTAGGCGACGTGATCGAGCTGCGCCGAAAGCAGCAGCGGGCCCACGGGCCAGCGCCACGTCTTCGCGGCGGGATGGAACTCGGGCAGCACCGTGCGCAGCCCGCGCGCCTCGAGCAGCCGCGCCGCCTCTCCGCTGGTGCCCTCGTTGAAGTCGCCGGCGACGAGCGTGGGAATTCCCGGCTCCAGTGAAGGCAGCCAGGCCTCCAGCTCGGCGCGCCGGCGGGGGCTGGTGCTCAGGTAGCCGCGCACCCAGTCGCCGTCGTCGGTGACGGGAGGGTGCAGGTGCACCACCAGCGCCTGCACGGGGCCGATGGGCGTCTGGGTGATCACCCTCATGGCCGCGAACCACCCACGGGGATTCGGGAGGACCTCCTTCACCACGAAGGCCCGCTTCGAGAGCACCGCCATGCCGCCGGCCGCGGGCGCGTGGAGGTACGCCTGGTGCGGCCAGGTGCGGCTGAGCGAGGGGCGAATCACGCGCTCCCAGTCGGGGCTGGTCTCCTCGAGGAAGACGAGGTCGGCGTCGGTGGCGGCGATGGCGGCCAACGTGTCTTCGTCACCGGCCAGGCCGTAGTTGAGGTTGTAGGTCACCACCCGCACCTGCGGCACGCCACGCGGCGCCTCGCGCGCGGTGCGGGTCGCGTGGGCGCAGCGCGTGAGGGCGAGCAGGAGCACGACGGCGGCGAGGACGCGGAACATGTGCGCTCGGACGCCCCCGAACCTCCGACCGTTCCGCGCGTTCGAGGTCGTTCGAACTCACGCGTTCAGCCACGAACTCACGCGTTCACCCACGACCGTTCACCCCGAGCGGAGTCGAGGGGCGTCTTCCCGGTGGGCTCAGCAGACCCCGAGCACCGCCAGCACGCGGGTCTTCCCGGCGAGCTTGAGCTCGACCTCGTCGCCCGCACGTTTGCCCAGCAGCGCCCGCCCCAGAGGAGACGCCGGCGTCACCACCTGCACCCCGCCCTTCAGCTTCGTCCCACCGCCCTCGGGCGCGAGGAAGAAGCAGACCTCGGCGTCGTCCTCCTCAGCGTCGATGAGCGCGCCCAGGCGGCCCACCGCTCCGTCCGCGAGGCTCATGGAGCTCAGCGCGGCGATGCCTGACTTCAGGGTCTCGATGCGCAGCGCCTGCCCGCGCGCGAGGTAGCTCTGCTCGAGCGCACGCGTGTCCTTGTCGTTCTCGGGCCTGGCCTGCTCGTGCGTCGCGCCTGCGCGCGCGTCTGCATGGGCCGCCTCGAGGGTGGCGAGCGTCTGCTCCAGTGTGGCCAGCAACTCGGCCTTCAACGCCTGGCGGGAGGGCTGCTTCTTCACCAGTCGCTCATAACTCGGTTCGGGCGAGGAGTGACCCTCAGCGCTGAACGGCGACGCCGCTCTTCCGGTTGATGGTGACGGCCTTCGCCAGCTTCACCCCGCCGCCCACGTTCCCGTCGACGTGCAGCCGCCCCTCGACGCGCAGGTCCTTCTTCGAGTCGTAGCTGAAGCGGCCTTCGCCCGAGACGTGCACCTGCCCCGCTCCTTCTTTCAGCGCGAAGCCCACGCTCGGCCGTTCACCCCGACAGCCCCGCGAGCAGCTCGAACGATCTCAACCGCGCCGCGTGGTCGAAGATCTGCCCGGTGATGATCAGCTCGTCCGGCTGCGTGCGCGCGATGAAGGCGTCCAGCTTCCGGCGCACCGTGTCTGGGGCGCCCACCGCGCGGCAGGACAAGACGTGGTCGAGCATCGCCTCCTCCGCGGCCGACAGGTCGAGCGCATCGACGGGCGCCTGCAGCTTTCCCGGAGTGCCCCGGCGCAGGTTGACGAACTGCCGCTGCGCCGAGGTGAACAACCTGCGCGCCTCGGCATCGGTGTCTGCGGCGATGACGTTGAAGGCCACCATCGCGTGCGGCCGGGGGTGGGCTTCCGACGGTTGGTACCGCTCGCGGTAGATCGCGAGGGCCTGGTCGAGCGCATCGGGAGCGAAGTGCGAGGCGAACGCGTACGGCAGCCCCAGCGCCGCGGCGAGCTGCGCGCCGAAGAGACTCGACCCGAGGATCCACACCGGCACCTGCAGGCCCGCTCCGGGCACGGCGCGCACCTTCTGCCCGGGCGCCTCTGCCGAGAACCAGTGCAGCAACTCCTGCACGTCGGCGGGGAACGCGTCGGCGTTCGCTTCGTCGCGGCGCAGCGCGCGGGCGGTGAGCTGATCGGTTCCCGGCGCGCGCCCGACGCCGAGGTCGATCCGTCCGGGGAAGAGCGCGGTCAGGGTGCCGTACTGCTCGGCGATGATCAGCGGCGCGTGGTTGGGCAGCATCACCCCGCCCGCGCCGACCCGGATGGTGCTCGTGCCCGCGGCCACGTAGCCGATCAACACCGAGGTGGCGGCCGAGGCGATGCCCGGCATGTTGTGGTGCTCGGCCAGCCAGTAGCGCCGGTAGCCCCACTTCTCCGCGTGCTGGGCGAGGTCGAGGGTGTTGCGAAACGAGGCGGTGGCGTCGGAGCCCTCGAGCACGGGCGCGAGGTCGAGCACTGACAGGGGCGGCAGGTCACTTCTCATCGAGTGCACGCAGTAGCGCCGAGAGGCGCTCAGCGCCCGACAGATCGGCGAGGATGCCCGTGGGTTTCGTAGAGCTGCCTTGAGGTTGCTTCCTCACGCCCGAGCTGAGTCGGAGGGAACGGTGACGGACGAATTGAGAGCGGACCTGGCGGTTCTCCGACAGCAAGTCGCTGCGCTGGAGTCCGAGATCGCGTCCCGGGAAGAGCCGCTGCGCGCGCCGCAGAGAGCGCTCGAGAGACCACGCGATCAGCTCGTGGACGAACTGCTCGAGCTCGAGAGGCAGTGGGCCCGGCTCTCGGCGGACGGACGCGGCGAGGGACCCTCCCCCCCCGCGCTGACGGTGCTGCGCGTGAGCGGGTTCGCCCTCTGCGTCGGCTGCCTGGTGGCGCTCTGCGGCAACCTCCGGGACACCGGGCCCCGGGTGCTGCTGGGCGCTGCGCTGGTGACGGCGATTGCCGCGCTCTGGGGCTTCCTCCATGAGCGATGAGGGCCGCGAGCTGAGGTGTGACTTCGAGCGCCTGCAGGTGGTGCTGCGCGCGGCCCGGCAGCGGCGCGCCATCTCGCTGGCGCAGGTGTCCGAGGAGGTGGCCGAAGCGGTGGCTTCCCTCCAGGTCGAGGTGCACGCCCTGGGGGCCCGGCGGGCCGAACTGCAGCGGCGGGTGGCGCAGGAACGGGTCGCCTCGTTGGCGCGCAAGCTGGCGCTGGCCGCCCGCAACGAGCAGGCCCAATGGCACGCGGCCTACCGGGGCCTGGCGTCGATCGCGCTCGTCGCGGCTGCCTCGTTCGTCGCCGTGCAGGCCGCCCCGGTTCTCTCCTGGCCGCTGAGCCTGGCCCTGAGTCTTCCCCTGCCGGTGGTGATGGGACGGATCGGCCTGCTCGTGGGCCGTTCCCTTCGGCCGCGGCGCCTCCCCTGAGCTCACGCCGCGACGAGTGGCGTCAATGCCCCCAGGCGCTGCGCGGGAGCCCGGATGGGACGGCCGAGCCGGTACAGCGTGCGGATGTGAGAGGCGAGCGCCTCGAAGAACGTGCCCGAGGTCAGGTACGGCAACCCGTGATCGCTCGCGCACTCCCGCACCAACGGCGCCAGCGCGGCGTAGTGGATGTGGCAGATGCCTGGCAGCAGGTGATGCTCGATCTGGTTGTTGAGCCCACCGAGGAAGAACGAGGCCAGCGCGCTGCCCTGCGAGAAGTTGGCGGTGGTGCGAAGCTGGTGCGTGGCCCAGCCGTCGGCGAGCCGGCCGGCTGCATCGGGCGCGGGGAACTGCGGGCCCTCCACCACGTGCGCGAGCTGGAACACCACCGCCAGGGTGAAGCCCACCGAGGCGAGCATCACCGCGTAGCCCACCAGCACCACCCACCAGGCGTACGGCGCGAGCAGCATCGGCAGCCCGAGGAAGATCGAGAAGTGAAGCAGCTTGCCCAGCACCATCGACGCCACCCCGCCCTTCGTCGCGGCGCGCCCCGTCATGGTGCGATCGAAGATCTGCACGAAGTCCTTCTTGAACACCCAGACGATCATCGTGAACGCGTAGAGCGGAAACGCGAACAGGTGCTGCAGCCGGTAGATCAGCGGCGGCTTCGGGCGGGGGTGCAGCAGCAGGAACGGCCCCGGCTCGAGATCATGATCGGTGCCCGGCACGTTGGTGAAGGTGTGGTGCACGATGTTGTGCGCGCGTGACCAGTTGTACGAGCTGGCGCCGAGCACGTCGAAGACGAAGCCCAGCACCTTGTTCACGCTCCGGTTGCCGGAGTACGCGCCGTGCACCGCGTCGTGGCCGACGTTGAAGCCCAGGCCCGCGATCACCAGCCCCAGCACCATCACCACCGGCAGGGCGGCGAGCGCGGGCAGCACGCCGCTGATCAGCAAAGTCATCAACCCGAGGCCCGCGCCGAAGAAGGCGATGGTCTTGGCGATCATCCGCCCGTCGGCGTGGCGGCTCTTGCCGGTCCGGGTGAAGTACGCGTCGACGCGGGTGCGGAGGTCGACCTTGAAGGAGGTGTCGTCTGTGTTGAAGGTCGGGCGGTTCGTCATGCCCCATTGAACGCACGTTCGACGCACTTCCCCCATCGCCTCTGCCCGGCGGTGACACCTGCGTGTGAATGGAGCCCCCGGGCCCGCCTATTTGAGCAGGGCTTCGACCGACGCCTTGAGCGAGGTGCGCTTGATGTCGTCGCCGCTGAGGCGCTCACCGAGCTCCTTGCCGTTCTTGAAGAAGAGCAGGGTGGGGCTGGCGGTGACGTTGAGCTGTTTGGCCAGCGCCTCGTTCGCGCCGCGGAGGATCTTGTAGAACTTGATCTTCCCGTCGAACTTCTCGGCGACGGCGCCGTAGCGCGGCGCGAGCGTGGCGCAGGGCGCGCTGTCGGCGGAATAGAAGTCGAGCGCCACCGGCTCGGTCGCCTTGAGGACTTCGGCGTCGTAGTCCTTCTCGACGAGTTCCTTCACGAACAGCTTCTCTTTGACCGGCTCGACCACTTTCGGGTTCATCGAGAGGTGATGGCACACAAAGGCGCGCGGGTCGCTCACTCTTCCCATGCGAGCGGGGAGGACTGGGTGTGTTGCCGGCTCACCGTCAGCTCGCGGGGCCCGCGCCTCACGCCGTCGCGGCCGATGACCTCCACCCGATGCGGGCCGACGGGAAGCTCGAGACGCGTGGGCGCGAAGCCACGCGAGACGCCGTCGATGAAGACCTCGCCGCGCAGCAGCGACTCGCCTCCGATGGTGAGCACGCCGGTCACCAGGGGGGCCGCGGGCGGGGCGGGCTTCTTCACCACCAGCGCAGGCGCCGGCTTCGGAGGCTCGACGGCGGGGAGCACCGCGGGCGCCTCGACTCCGCTCGGCGTGACCGGAGCCGGCTCGACCCGTTCAGCCGGCGGGGAGTCGCGGGCGGGCGTGGCGGTTTCACCCCCGGGGGAGCGGGAGACCACTGCGATGGCGACGATGACTGGCACCGTGGCCAGCGCTGCCAGCGGCCACCAGCGGCGCTTCGGCTTCGGCGTGGCCCCTCGACTGCGCTCGGGGTGAACGGTGGCCACAGGAGAGATCTGCTTCACCCACTGGCTCAAGGCAGTGCGCGGCTCGTCGGCGAGGAAGGCCGGGATGAGCTGGGTGCAGGCGAGCGCCATCGCCTCGGCGGTGTCGTAGCGCTCGGCCTTGTTCCTGCGGGTGGCGCGGGCGATCACCTCGCGCACCGGCCCGGGCAGCGAAGGGTCGAGCTTCAGCTCCACTCCGGCGAGGAGATCGACCAGCGAGTTCTCGTCGCGCAGCGCGCTCTCGCCCGCCAGCAGCGCGTGCAGCACGCACCCCAGGCCGAACACGTCGGTGCGCCCGTCCATCGCGCCGCGCACCGCCTGCTCGGGCGCCATGTACGCCGGCTTTCCGCGCGCGACGCCGCCCACCGTCTTCTCGGCGCGGCCCTCGGCGAAGGCGATGCCGAAGTCAGAGAGCTTCACGTCACCGCTGCGCGAGACGAGCACGTTCTGCGGGCTCACGTCGCGGTGCACGATGCGCAGCGGCGCGCCCTCGTCGTCCACCGCCACGTGCGCGAAGTGCAGCGCGTGCCCCACCACCGCGCAGAGGTGCAGCGCCAGCCCCACCGGCAACGGCTTGCCCTGCTCGCGGCCCCACTTCACCAACCGCCACGCGTCGAAGCCCTCGACCAGCTCGAGCACCTGGAAGGGCCGTCCGTCCTCGACGCCGAAGTCCAGGATGGAGACGATCGACGCGTGGTGCAGCCGGCTGGTGATGCGCGCCTCGTCGAGGAACATGCGCTCGAACGCGCCGCCGTCACCGTCGCGGGGGAAGAGCTGCTTGATCGCCACCCGCCGGGTGAAGCCCGCCTCGCCGTGCGCGGTGGCCAGCCACACCTCGGCCATGCCCCCTTCCCCGAGGCGTTCTCTGAGCTCGTACCGGCCAGCGAGAAGCACGGCGCCAACCTACAACCAAGCTCAGGTGCCCCGCGCAGGGACTTCCCGTCGTCGCTTCGCGCCGGGAGTTTCCGGGCGAGGCGAAAGTTTCACCGCGCGCAAATGTCAGCGAGGGTGGGTGGTTTTTCACCGGTTGCCTGCTTCTGAAGAACCGCGTCACACTCTCATTTGCGTGGGCCCCCCCGGTTCGTTTGCTCACGCGTGGCCGGTGGCAGTGTTCAGTGGCGTGGCTCGATTGAGGCGAGCGGCGGTAAATCGGGGGCACCCGGGAAGTCGAGAGGTTGCCCAGTGACAGAGCAGATACGAGTTCTCCTCGTCGATGACGAGCCAGCGGTCGTGGAGACGACCGAGGCGCTCCTCTCGGACGAATTCACGGTCACCAGCGCGTCGAGCGGTGAAGCCGCCCTGGCGGCGCTCGGCTGCGGCACCTTCGACGTCATCTGCACCGACTTCAACATGCCCGGCATGACGGGCGCCGAGCTGCTGCGGCGCGCGCTCGAGGCGGCCCCGCACCTCGGCAGCGTGCTCGTCACCGGCTATCGCGAGTACTCGTCGCGCACCGACAGGGTGCATGGGAGCTACCTGCTCCTGCTCAAGCCGTATGACCCGCAGGCCCTGATCGAGCTGGTGCGCCGCGCCGGGGCCTCTGCCCGCCTCAAGCAGCAGCTGCGGGCCATCAACCCTTCTCTCGCTCGAAAGCCCGCATGAAAGACCAGACGATGACCACCCGGGTGCAGCAGCTGTACGACGCGTCCGTCCTTCGAAACTACGAGCACACCTCGCGCATCTTCGCGGTGCTGATGGGGGCCCAGTGGCTCTTCGGCATCTTCGTGGCGCTGGTGGTCTCGCCCCTCGCCTGGGAAGGCAAGACGCAGACCGCCTCGATGCACCTGTGGGCGGCGGTGCTGCTGGGGGGCGTGCTCTCGGCGCTGCCCATCGGGCTCGCCCTCACCCAGCCCGGCTCGGCGCTCACCCGCAACGTCGTCGCGGCGGCGCAGATGTTGTGGGGCGCGTTGCTCATTCACCTCACCGGCGGCCGCATCGAGACCCACTTCCACATCTTCGGCTCGCTCGCGTTCGTCGCCTTCTACCGGGACCTCAAGCCCATCTTCGTCGCCACGGCGGTGGTGGTGGCCGATCACTTCCTGCGCGGCGTGTTCCTGCCCGAGTCGGTGTACGGCATCACCAACCCGGCCGCCTGGCGCTTCTTCGAGCACGCCGGGTGGGTGGTGTTCGAAGACGTGGTGCTCGTCTTCGCCTGCCTGCGCGGGCTCGAAGAGATGCGCGTCATCGCCGAGCGGCAGGCCATCGCCGAGGAGAAGTCGGTGGCCCTGCAGCACGCGCTCGACGAGCTCAAGGAGAACGGCGAGGCGCTGGCCCGGTCCGAGCGCCTCGCCGCGGTCGGCCAGCTCGCCGCGAGCGTGGGCCACGAGCTGCGCAACCCGCTCGCTGCCGTGCGCAACGCCCACACCTACCTCGCCAAGCGCCTGACCGAGCCTGGCAACCCGCTCGCCACCGACGCCCGGGTGGGCCAGTTCGTGGGCCTGGTGGAACGCGAGCTCAACACCTGCGCGAAGATCATCAGCGACCTGCTCGACTTCTCGCGCGAGCGAGCCCCCGCCTTGAACCCCTGCCCGCTGCGCCCGCTGGTCGACGAGGCGATCGGGCTGGTGCCCCAGCGCGCGGGCGTGACAGTGGTGAACAGGGTGCCCGAAGAGCTGCCCGTGCCCAGCCTCGACAAGGACCAGTTCCGCCAGGTGCTCATCAACCTGGTGCAGAACGCGGTGGAGGCGATGCCCGAGCGCGGGGGCGAGGTGTCGGTGGTGGCCGAGGGCGGCCAGGGCGCGCCGTGGAAGATCCGCGTGGTGGACAACGGCTCCGGCATCCCCGCCGAGGTGGTGGGGAAGATCTTCGAGCCGCTGTTCTCCACCAAGAACAAGGGCACCGGCCTGGGCCTGGCCATCGTCTCGAACATGATCAGGAAGCACGGCGGCACCATCTCGGTGGACAGCGCGGTGGGCCGCGGCACCGAGTTCCACATCGTGCTGCCCCTCGCGGCGCCCCCGGCCGGAGTGAGCGCATGACGACCCGCATCCTGCTGGTGGACGACGAAGAGGGCCTGCGGGTGACGCTGGCCGCCAACCTCGAGCTCGAGGGCTTCGTGGTGGCCGAGGCCAGCAACGGCGCCGAGGCCCTCGCCCTGCTGAGCAAGGGCACCTACGACCTGCTGCTCACCGACATTCGCATGCCGGGCCTCAACGGCGTCGACCTGTTCCGCAAGGTGCGCGCCGAGCACCCGAACATGCCGGTGGTGTTGATGACCGCGTACGCGCTCGAGGCGCTGGTGGACGACGCGATGTCGGAAGGCGTCTTCACGGTGATGAACAAGCCCTTCGACGTGAGCGGCGCGGTGGCCACCCTGTTGCGCGCCGCCCGGAAGCCCACCGTGCTGGTGGTGGACGATCAGCAGGTCGACGCAGAGTCCACCGCCGGCGCGCTCGAGGCCGCCGGCCTGCGGGCCAGCGTGGTGTTCGATGGCGCGTCAGCCCTGACCGCGCTCAAGGGCGGCGGGTTCGACGTCTGCGTGATGGACCTGGTGATGCCCGGCATGACCGGCTCGGAGCTGGCGAAGCAGATCAAGGACGGCGGGGTCGACGTGTCGATCATCGCGGTGTCCGGCTTCAGCGTCGCCGAGCTGATGCAGAAGGTGGCGGCGGCCGGCGCGGTGACGGTGATGAAGAAGCCCGTGCCCCCCAGGGACCTGGTCAAGACCATCGCGAGAGCGAGAGGCCAGGCGCGGAGGGCCAGGTGAGCGGGGACGAGTCGGAAGCGTCCCTGCGCCTGGTGGCGAAGAGCTTCTCGGCCGTGGGGCACGAGCTCGCCGGGCCCCTGCAGACCGCGCTCAACGCCCTCTTCCTGCTCGAGCGGAAGACGGCCCAGGCGCCCCCCGAGTTCACCACCTCGCTGCGCACGCTCGAGGCCGCGATGGACACCCTGCGCACCCGCCTGGACCGCGTCCTCCGCCTGCCGCAGGCGTTCTTCGTCACCCGGCAGGACACCAGCGTCGACGAGGTGATCGACCTCGCGCTGCAGCCCCTCGGAGCTGACGCGAAGCGCGTGGTGCTCGAGGTCGCGCGGGGCCGCCGCCTCTCCATCGATCCCCGGGGCGCGGCGCTCGCGGTGAGCGAGCTGCTCGCCAACGCGCTCGAGGCCGGCCCGCCCGGCGCGCCCGTCTCGCTCGCGGCGGGCGTCGAAGGTCACGCCTTCGTGGCGCGGGTCGGCAACGGCGGCCCCGGCTTTCCCGTGCAGGCGATCGACCCCTTCTTCACCCGGCACGCGAGGACCCTGGGGCTGGGGCTTCCCGTGGCGAAGGCAGTGGCGCTCGCGCACGGCGGGCACCTGCAGCTCGACGACGCCGCCGGCACGTCGGTGGCCACCCTCACGCTCCCCGGAGACCCCGCATGAGAGACCTCGAGAGACGCGCCATCGCCGAGGCGGTGCAGGGCGTGCTTCGCCACGACGCGCGCAACAAGGTGGGCGCGATTCGCAACGCCGCCTTCTTCCTGCGCAAGAAGACCGAGAAGAGCCCGCTCTGGGCCGAGCCGCGCGTCGCCGACTTCTTCAGCCTGATCGAGGCCCAGCTCAAGGAACTGGAAGACGTGCTGGGCGAGCGGGCCGGCTCGGGCGTGGTCGAGGCGCCGCCGGTGGTGTGCGTCGCCCACTGCGTGCGCGCGGCCCTGAGCGGCCACCCGGTGACGGAAGGCGCCGAGGTGCTGCTGCGGCTCGACGAGCAGGTGGAGGCCGCCATCGGGGCCGGCCCGCTCACGCTCGCGCTGCGCGCGGTGCTCGACAACGCGGTCGATGCGCTCGGGCCCGCGGCAGAACGCCGGGTCACCATCACGGTCACGGGCCCCGAGGCGGGACCGAGCGTTCGTGTCGAAGACAGCGGGCCCGGCTTTCCGCCCGCGCGCCTCGCGAAGGCGATCGCCCCGCTCGAGTCGACGCGCCCGGGCAGAGCCGGCCTGGGCCTCGCGGTGGCCTGGAGGATGGTGCGGAACGCAGGCGGCGACCTGGTGGTGGAGAACGGCGCTGCCGGAGGGGGCGTGGTCGAGCTGCGCCTGAGGGCTCCGGCGTGAAGCTGCTCGTCGTCGACGACGTGGCGGTGAACCGGCTCACGCTGCTGGCGCTGCTCGAAGACGACGGCCACCAGGTGGACGAGGCCGAGTCCTGCGCGCAGGCGCGAGAGCGGCTGCAGGCGGGCCACTACGACGTGGTGCTGCTCGACCTCGGCTTGCCCGATGGCAACGGCGTCACGCTCATTCCCGACATCCGCCTGCACCCGCAGACGCGCATCGTCCTCACCTCGGGCTCCGACGTGGCGGGCCTGGACGCGCTGGTGGACGGGGTGACCACGAAGGGCGAGAGCTACGCGGTGCTGCAGGGGCTGCTCGCGGGGTTCGCATGAGGCTGCGCCAGGTCGCCCGCGCCGTGACGGGCCTCGCGGTGGGCGCGTGGGTGATGCTGCTCGTGTTGGGCTTCGGCCTGCTCATCTTCCACGACGTGCGGCCCGCCCCGGTCGTCGCGCCCCCGGCGACCTGGCCGGCAGAGACGTCGGTGCACCGGGGGCCGGAGTTCACCCTGGTGATGCTGGCGCACCCGTACTGCGCCTGCATGCGCGCCACGCTCGACGAGCTCAACGTGTTGATGAACCGCACGGGAGGCCGGGTGCAGGCCACTGTGCTCTTCCTGCGCCCCGAGGATCGCCCGGCGGAATGGAGCCGCACCCCCATCTGGACGCTGGCCACGGCGATCCCCGGCGTGACGGTGCGCGAGGACCTCGGCGGCCGCGAGCATCGCCTCTTCCACGCGGGCACCTCGGGCGAGCTGGTGCTCTACGACGCCGCGGGGAAGCTCGTCTTCAGCGGAGGCATCACCGCCTCGCGCGGACACTCGGGCGACAACCTCGGGCTGCAGCGGGTGCTCTCGCTGGTCGATGAGGGCACTGCTGATCAGCGCGGGCACGCGGTGTTCGGCTGCTCACTCGACGCGCCCGGGGCCGCGACGGTGGGCATCCCCGTGGCGCTGCCGCAGCGCCTGCTGGGCGACGACGTGGGCGCGCGCGCGGGCCGGGCGCTGTGCCGCAGCTGCCACTCGCACGCCGGGGCGTGATGCGGCTGGGGCGCCTCGACTCCGCGCTGGGGTGAACGGCGGCATGCTAGGCAGTCGCGCATGACCGCGTGGCTCGTGACCCTCGTCCTGTCCGCCGCACCCGCGGGCGCACCTTCAGTGACGGTGGTGGTGCAGGGCCCGGGGGCAGCCCAGCTGAAGGCGACGCTCTCGGCCGTCGAGCTGCCCGTCGAGCTGCGGCTGAGCGACGCCCCAGCGGAAGCCCGCCCCCCGGCCCCGCCCGGGATGAACGGAGATGACTGGCCCACCAGGCTGGCGGCCGCGCGCAAGGCCTACGTGAGCGCGAACTTCGCCGAGTGCCTGCGCCTGCTCGAGGGCGACGCGGCCGCTGCCGAGCTGCTCGCCTCGGGGGAGCGCCTGCTCGCGGCCCGGCTCCTCACCTGGCGCACCGCCTGTCACGTGGGGGCGAAACAACCGGAGCCCGCACGCACCGCCGCCGAGGCGCTCGCCTCGTTCCAGCTCACGCTGCCCGAAGACGTGGGCTCCACCACCCCTGACGCCGAGGCCCTGTTGGCTCGAGCCTTCACCGAGGTGGGCGCGCGCGAGGCCCGGCGCGTCAGCTTTTCCAGTGTTCCCGAGGGCGCGACGGTGGACCTCGATGGTCGGCCCGCGGCCTGCACGACGCCCTGCACCATGGAGCTGCTGGCCGGAGGTCATGTGGTGCGGGTGTCGGCTGACGGCTACACCCCGTCGTGGCGCACCGTCTCGACCGGGGAGGCCGCCGCGGCGTTCACCCTCGAGGCCGCCGCGCCCGAGTTGGCGGCGACGCAGTGGCGCCGGCGCAGAGCGCAGGGCGAGGCGCTCGACTCCGAGGCCTCGGTGCGGCTCCTGTCCACCTCGCTCCGCGCGCCGCGCCTGCTGGTGATGTCGGCGGACCCCGCGGCGCCGAAGACGTTGCGGGGGGCGCTCGCCGTCGACGGGGTGCTCAAGGCGCGTGGCGAGCGCGAAGGCGACGCCGAGGGGCTGGTGCGAGACCTGCTGGTGCGCGGCCAGGTCGTCGAGGAAGCCCCGCCCCTCTACCGGCGCTGGCCCTTCTGGCTGGCGGTGGGCGCGGCGGCGGTCGCGGCGGGGGTGACCACCGCGGTGGTGGTGGGCAACCGGCAGACCATCACCCGGGTGGAGCTCAACCCGTGACCCCGTTCTTCCCGAGGGGGTGGGGCCTGGTGGCCGCGCTGCTCCTGCTCTGCTCGTGCGTGGAGACGCGCTCGGTCTCGCTCACCTTCGGCGACGAGGGCGAAGGGCTCGACGGCTTCCTGTGCAAGGACTCGGCGCAGAACCTCCTGCTCTCGCGCCTGCCTGCCGACGGCCGGGCCAGCCTGGTGATCGACTTCGTGCGGCTCGGGGGCGTCCCCGGCTGCCGCACCGGCCAGTTGGTCAAGTGGTGCGCCACGCACGACTGCGTGCCCATTCAGTCCACCCGCAGCTGCATCGACGTCACCCTCCCCGCGCCGGGCGCGCCGAGGAAGGAGCTGCGTGCCGCGTTGCTCGCCGCGTTCCGGGCCTCGGGGGCGAAGGAGGCCCTGGCCGACGCGCCCGACGAGTTCGTGCTGGTGCGCGTGGTGGGCACCGCCCAGGGCTGCGACAGCCTGTTGCCCGCGGGCAACGAGGCGCTGCCCGCGTTCGACAAGGCCCAGCTGGTGGGGTGTGCCTACAGCTGCCCCGTGCTCTTCGACAAGGTCGAGCAGGACGTCTACCTCGGCTTCGAGACGCTGGTCGACGAGTGCGACCAGGGTGTGCGCATTTGCAGTGATGGGCAGCTGCAATGGCAACCGTGAGTAATTCTGTACGCGCAATTTCTGCGGCTTTCTTCGCGGAGGTGACGAGCGGAGACTGATCGTGCGCATGGAGAAACGACTCCACGAGCTCGAGCAGAAAGTCGAAGAGCTCTCGAAGACCGTGGATCAACTCCGGGCGCGGCTCGACGCGCAACCTGCGCGCCCGGCCCAGGTGGCCGTGCGCGTTCCTTTCGGCGCAGACGCCGAGCCGGTGCCCCTGCCCGACGCGCTGAAGGGAATCGACCCCGACTCGGCGCGCTCGGCGGTGCCGCTGGTGGGGCGGTCGCTGATGATGATCGCCGGGGCCTTCGTCTTCCGGTTGATCACCGAGCGCGAGCTGGTGACGCGGCCGGTGGGGGTCACGCTGGGGCTCGCCTTCGCGGCGCTGCAGGTGTTCCTCGCCTGGCGCGACGCGGGCACGGGGCGGCGGCTGAGCGGCGCGTTCCACTCGGCGGTCGGCGCGCTCATCGGCTTCGCCCTGCTGCTGGAGATGGGCTCGAGGTCGGGGCTCGCGTCGCCACCGCTGGTCGCGCTCGTGCTCGCCACCTTCACCGGCCTGCTGTTGGCGACGTCCTGGCGTCACCGGCTGCCGGAGGTGGCGTGGATGGCCGAGCTGGGCTGCCTCGCCGCGGGCGCGGGGCTGTTGCGCGCGACCGACACGCCGCTGCCGTTCTTCGTGGTGCTGGCGACCCTGGGCCTGGCCTCGGTGGTGTTCGCGGAGTTCAGGCAGTGGCCTCACCTGCGCTGGCCGGTCGCGCTCTTCCTCGACCTCGCGGCGCTGCGCCTGGTGTTCAGTCTCTCGGCGCGGCCCGAGGCCGAGCAGGGCGCGCTGGGCGCCATCGTGCTCGTCACCCAGGGCGTCATCGGGGTCTACGTGCTCGCGCTCTTCCTCGGCACGTGGCTGCGCGACCACCCGGTGCGCGCCTTCGAGGTGGTGCAGACGGCGGTGGTGTTGACGGTGGGGCTGCTCACCATCACCCGGGTGCACGGCGCGGCGGGACCGTGGGGCCTGCTGGTCGCCACGGGCGCGCTGGTGACGGCGATCTGGCTCGCGTCACTCGAGCGCACCTTCGACAGCTGGTTCTTCGGGGTGCTGGGCATGGCGCTCACCTTCGCCTCGGGGCCGCTGGTGCTGGGTGGACCGGCCCTGGGTGTGTTCTGGGCCTCGGTCGGGCTGGGGCTGGCGGCGCTCGGTCGCGGGAGGATGACGCCGCTGCTGTGGGGGGGCGCGGCGGTGCTGGGCTGGGCGGGCACCGTGCCAGGCGGAACGCTCGAGCTGATCCTCAGCGGGCTGCTGCGCGCACCCGCGGGAGAGTGGGCCAGGCTGACGCCCATCGCCGCGGCGCTGGTGGGCCTGGCGCTCGCGAGCTGGGCGCTGATGACGGTGCGCTTGAAGGACAGGGCCGAGGCGGCCTCCCGCTTCCTCGCGATGACGCTGCTGGCGCTGGTGGTGCTGGGTGGCGTCGCGCTCGGGGCACACGGCGCGCGCGCGCTGCTCGGTGGGGAAGGGGCGGCGGCGGGGCTCGTCATCCTGCTGCGCACGTTGTCGTTGTGCGGCGCCGCGGTCGGGCTCGCGTTCGCGCGGAGGCTCGGAGGGCCCATCGAGTTCAGCTGGGCGGCGTGGGGAGCGCTCGTGCTCGGAGGGGGGAAGGTGCTCGTGCAGGATCTTCCGAATGGGCAAGCCGGCAGCCTGGTCGTGGCGTTTCTGGCGCTGGGCCTTGCGATCACGGCGGTGCCGCGCCTGCTCAGAGCAGGAACTTGAGCGCGCGGGTGCATTTCAAGAAGCAGCCCATGGGGCGGCGGTTGGACTGGTCCTCGGCCGGTGCTCGACTCGCACAGGCCCCTCACTGCGGGCGCTCGTCGACGCACTGATTCAGGCTTCGACGCTTCAAAAGGCGACGCGCGGTACCACCGTACAGCCCGCTGTACGCTGGGCTCTCACGTCGTACTTCCCGGGGAATTCGTCACTCTCGGGTCCTTGCAGGTAGCCGAGTGCCTGCTCGCGATGAGCAGGAAGCCGACCAGACCGACCGCCCCTTCCCGAGGCAGCCGGCCGCTCAGTGGAACAGCGTGGAATAGAACGCGTAAAGCAGCGCCCCTCCGAGCAGCACCCCCAACGCGAGCGCGGTGAACCCGAACCGGTACACCCGCTTCATCAGCGCCTCGCTGGGCGGTGGCACCTTGTACGACTCCAGCTCCCCTGACTCGAGGAGGCGCTCGTATTCCACGGGGCGCTCGGCCTTGAACCGTTCCAGCGACATCGAGCCGGTGAAGACCACCGGGTCCAGGGGGAAGGCCTCGGGCCGCAGGTGCGTGTGGAAGAAGTGGAAGAAGAAGATGAAGCCGGTGGCCAGCAGGGCCTCGTCGCTGTGGATGAGGTAGGCGATGTTGAGGACCCAGCCGGGCAGATACTGGCTGACCCACATCGCGTTCCACAGGAAGAGCCCGGAGATGCCGATGACGGGCACGCCCCAGAAGACCGCGAAGAAGTCGAACTTCTCCCAGTACGCCCAGCGGTCGAGCTTCGGCCGCGGGCCGAGGTAGAGGAACCACTTCAGGTTGGCGATGACGTCCTGGAGGTCCTTGCGGTTGGGCACCATCGACTGCCAGCCCGTGAGCATGCCCCTGCGCCTGCGCACCACGATCTCGCGCAGCAGGTAGAGCACGAACCAGATGCCGTAGCCGAAGGTGAACACGCCCGCGAGGCGGTGCAGCCAGCGCGCGCCGGAGATCCCGCCCAGCAGCGTCGCCAGGGGCGCCGTCCACGGCTCGCCGCTGAACTTGAGCGGGAGGCCCGTGGCCGCGAGCAGGAGGAAGGTGGTGATGATCATGAGGTGAATGTAGATGTGCACCGAGCGGAAGCGGCGGATCCACACCGGGCCGGCCGTGTCGTGCTCGAACTCCTTGCGGGTGAAGCCCACGATCGAGCGCTGCAGCCACAGCAGCGTGTGCAGGGTGAAGAACCCGAGCGTGCCCATCAGCAGCGTGGTCATGAACAGCCAGATGTAGTGGATGGCCTTGTTGCCGTCGGGGCTGCTGGGGTCGTCGTGCGGCATGAACATCACGAAGTTGTCGTTCGCCCCGGGGTGGCAACGGCCGCAGGTGGCCTTGAGGTTGCTGGGGTGGACCGACGATTTCGGGTCCGTCGCGTGCAACATCTCGTGGGGCGTGTGGCAGTCGGCGCAGGTCGCCGCCAGGCCGAAGCCGAGCCCCACCGCCTTGCCGTGGAAGCTGTGGCGGTAGCTCTTCGACTGGCTGGGGTGGCATTCCTCGCAGGTCGACACCATGGCGAGGTGGTTGCGGTTGACGGTGGGGTCGACGGTGGCGTGCCCGGAATGGCAGTGCTTGCAGGTGGGCGCGCGCAGCTTCTCCTCGGGGGTACCCGTGGCGAAGACCTCGCCGTGGTGGCTGCTCTTCCACCGGGTGGCGATGAAGGCGTGGCACTCGCCGCAGGTCTCGGTGATGTGGTCGCGCGAGACCTTCGAGGCGGGGTCCTTCACCTTCGCCATGTCGTGGGCGCCGTGACAGCTGCTGCAGCTGGGGGCCACCGCGAGCCCCGACTTGAGCAGGCCAGACCCGTGCACGCTGGCGCGGAACTGCTTCACCGAGGCGGTGTCGTGGCACTCGCCGCAGGTCGACACCTGCAGCACCTTGCCCATCGGCGAGAGCGGATCGCTCTTGAGCTTGATGTCGTGCATGTCGCCGTGACAGTTGGCGCAGAGCACGGGCTTCTCGGCCTTGGCGTGCATGCTCACCAGGTGGGCGACCACCTCTTCCTTGTGGCACTGCTTGCAGGCCTTCTCATCGTTGCGCTTGAAGTCGGCGTGCACCTCACCGTGGCAGGTCTCGCAGGGCGCGTCCTTGTGTTTGCCGGCGATGGTCTTCTGCGCCTCGTTCGGGTGGCACCCGGCGGTGGCGCACATCTTCTCGGTGGGGGTGTCGTCGAGGGCGCTCTCGTGCTCGACCTTGCCGTCGGTGACGTTGGGGTGGCACTCGATGCACTTCACGTCTTTGTGCTTCGGGTACTCGTTGACGACCTCTTCGTGACAGCCGTCGGTGCACGTGTCCTTCGCGGCTGGCGCGGGCTGAGCGTACGAGGGCAGCGCGAACATCAAGACGAACGACGACACGACCAACGCGGATCTGCCGAAGCGCTGCATGCTTCAACTCATAGTTGGGTGGCTGGCCGGAGCCAGTTCCTTTTGCGCGCCCGGGCTGGAGAAACACTACTTCGAGCGTGGAGAACGGCGTGCCGGGGCGCATTCCTGTCGCCCCGCTCATTTCGTGTTCCGAGGGGCAGGCGGGTCCCGCTGCAAAGGTTGCGCACCGGGTGGGTGGGGGACGCCACCACAGAGCGAACTTCCGCGTGAGCGAGGGGGTGCTAAGGCCCGTGGCCCTCACCTCGGCCGGAGTTACACAACCTCATGCTCAAAGTGCTCTTCACCACGGTCTCGCGGAGCTTGATCAGCCTCGCGGGCGTCGTGCTCACCACCATCAGCGCCGTCCTCTTCCTCTCGCTCTTCGCCATCGAGGAGTTCGGCACCGGCCACCACGGCGCGTACACCGGCATCATCGCGTTCATCGTCATCCCCAGCATCTTCGTGCTCGGGCTGGTGCTCATTCCCCTGGGCATTGCGCTGCTGCGCCGCGCCGATCGCAAGCGCCTGGCGAAGGGTGAGCCCGCCCCGCTCGCGCCGGTCATCGACTTCAACATTCCCCGCACGCGCTTCATCGTGGCGGTGGTGGCGGTGCTGTCGGTGGTGAACGTCGTGATCATCGCGACGGGCACGTACAAGGGCGTGGAGACGATGGAGAGCACCGAGTTCTGCGGTGGCGCCTGCCACTCGGTGATGAGCCCGGAGTTGACCACGTACAACCGCTCGCCCCACTCGCGCGTGCGCTGCACCCAGTGCCACATCGGTCCGGGCGCGAACTGGTTCGTGAAGTCGAAGCTGTCGGGCAGCTGGCAGCTGGTGTCGGTGGCGCTCGACCTGTACCCCCGGCCCATTCCCACCCCGGTGGAGAACCTGCGCCCGGCGCGCGAGACCTGCGAGCAGTGCCACCTGCCCACGCGCTTCGTGGGCGACAAGCTCAAGGTGATCACCCGCCACGCGGAAGACGAGGCGAACACCGCGAAGAAGACGGTGCTGATGATGAAGGTCGGCGGCGTGCGCGAGAGTGGCGCGCGCGGCGTGCACTGGCACGTCGACCCGGCGAACACGGTGAAGTACCGCGGCGACAAGAAGCGCCTCTACGTGTCGGAGATCGAGCTGAGCCTGGGCGACGGCGGCACGCGCTCGTTCAAGAACGAAGCAGGGCCTCCGACGGACGGCGGCGTGATGGTGATGAACGAGGAATGGCGCACGATGGACTGCGTCGACTGCCACAACCGGCCCACCCACGTGTACCAGCGCCCGGTCGACGAGCTCGACCTCGCCCTCACCACCGGCATGCTCGACATGTCGTTGCCCTTCATCCGCCGCGAGGGCCTGCGGGTGCTCAAGACGCCGTACGCGAGCTGGGACCTGGCGCAGGCCGGCATCAAGAAGGAGCTGGGCGAGTTCTACGCGAAGAACAACCCCGACCTGGACGCGAAGAAGGTGGAGCTGGCCTCCGACGCGCTGTTCGCCATCTACAAGCGCAACGTCTTCCCCACGATGAACATCACCTGGGGCACGTACCCGAGCTTCAGGGATCACTTCGACGACAGCGGCTGCTTCCGCTGCCACGTGAGCGACATGAAGACGCCCGAGGGCAAGAAGCTCTCGCAGAAGTGCGACCTCTGCCACGTCACCCTGGCCGAAGAGGAAGAGGATCCAGAGATCCTGCAGATGCTCAGCGGGGAATGAGCGCCGCAAGACTTGCGCGTAAGTCCTCTGAATGAGGCCCGGGGGGCTCCGTCTCAGTGGATGCGGGAAGGACACCGCATCCACTGATCAAGGAGAACCTCATGAAACGCTTCGTCGCCCTCGCTTCCGCCCTCGCCCTCATCTCGGCTCCCGCCTTTGCCGTCGACAAGAAGATCGAACGCCTGTGGAAGGCGAAGTGCGGCTCGTGCCACGGCGCCGACGGCAAGGCTGAGACCGAGAAGGGCAAGAAGATGAAGACGGGCGATCTCACCAACGCCGAGTGGCAGAAGAAGGCCACCGACGAGGGCATCTTGAAGGCCATCAACGAAGGGGTGAACGTGGACAAGGACGGCGTGAAGAAGGAGATGGACGGGTACGCCGACCTCACGGCCGAGCAGAAGACCGGCCTGGTGGCGTTCATTCGTGAGCTGAAGAAATAGCCGCTCGACTCGGCGGGGTGAACGGGGGCGTCAGTCCTTCCTCGCCTTCTTCGGAGGTTTCGCCACCGGCCGGGCCCAGAACGGCCGGCTGGGAGGTGTCGCCGAGGCGAGTTCGTCGATGAAGCGCGCGTCGGTGAGCCGCTCGGGGCGCGTGAACTCGTAATACGAGAACACGCCGCCGCGCATGAGCACCTGCTTGCCTGCGCGCGGCACCACCACCCACAGCTCGTCGACGTCGCCCACGCCCACGTGCAGGACCTCGCGCGGTTTCTCAGGGAACTCGATGGTGAGCACGTCGGCGACGAGGGCCTGGGGGGGCGTGGAGTCGCCGCGGGTTCGCGCGAGGTGCTCGAGCTCCGAGCCGATGGTGCGGAGGCGCTCGTCGACGTCGCGGGGGAAGGGCTTGCCCGCCAGCTCGACCAGCGACGCCTCGATGACGAAGTGCAGGAATGAGCCGAGGGGGTCGACGCCCTTGCCGTCGTCGGGCCGGAGCGCGCGCAGGGCGTCGTTCAGGGCGAGCAGCTCGCGGTACACGTCGGGGCGCGGGTCGACGTAGCCGCCCACCTTCGCTGCGGGGAGCTCGGCGTCGTGCCCTCCCTCGCGCATGACGATGGGCTGCTTCACGTAGAGCAGGGTGTCGTGCTTGAGCTCAGCCCACGAGGCGGCCGCGCTGGTGAGCACCCTGCCCTCCCAGGCGGAGGTGAGGGCGTACGGAGGCTGGCCCGCGGGAGGTGGACCGACGAGGCGCGCGAGCACGTCGAGCCAGCGCTGGGCGAGTCCTCCACCGCGCGTCATCGTCGCGGGAGCGCCCGCATCGACAGGCGGCCGGCCGAGGAGCCGCAACGCACCGGCGGAGTTGAGCGCGGCGAGCACGTCGAGCGCGGAGGGCATGCGCTTCTTCGCCGCGGCGGCGCCGAGGACCTCGCCGTCGAAGGTGCCCGCGCCTCCGAGCAGGGCGAAGACCGGGCCGCGCAGCGAGGCGACGCGGGGTCTGGGGAGCCTGGCGGCGCGGGCGAGCGCGGCGTCGAGGGCCGGCGCAGGCAGCGGCTGAGGGAACGGAGGGAGTTCGCCTGAAATGGCCTTGAGCTCGTCCGCGCCGGGGTCGTCCGCGGGGCCTGCGACCAGCTCGCGCGCGGCCTCGAGTTCGCGCAGCGCGGCGAAGGCCGGAGCGTCGAGCAGCCGGAGCACGTCGAGGGCGCGGGGCAGGCCGGCGCGATCGAGGGTGAAGGCGCACTGCGCATACCAGGTGGAAGCCTGGAAGTAGCCGCGCAGGTCGAAGCGCTCGGAGTGGCCGCGCGGCGTGAAGAGCGTGGCGTCGAGGCTGGTGCCGCAGGCCTTCGAGCGCAGCGGGACGGAGCCGGTGCGCAGGGCTTTGGCATCGGCGTTCGCGGCGGCGGCGATGCGGGGATCGAGCGGAGTGCCGTCATCGAGCAGCGCGACGGCGACGGCGTGGAAGAGCGTGAGCGCCTCGAGCGCGGCATCGGGCGCGCCCTGCTTCGGCCAGAGCGCGAGGGCGCGGGCGAGCTGGCCGGTGGAGAAGGTCTTGAGGGCAGCGACCAGGCGGGTGCGCTCGAAGGTGGCGAGCTCTTCGTCGAAGCGCGCGTGGAAGACGTGGAGGATGACGTCGGCCGAGATGAAGCTGGGCACCTTCTCGTAGGCGTTGCGATCGTAGAGGGAGAAGAAGTGTTTCTCGCCGCCCTCGAGGATGGTGAAGCCGTCCTTCGCCAGGGCCTCGCGCGCGGCGACGGGGAGCGTGGCGGCCTTCTCGGCGCCGACGGCGGTCTTGTAGCCGCCAGCGTTGAGCAGCAGCAGCAGGGCGAGGGTCATGCTCCGGGTTCTACACCGTGAGCCAGAGGCCCGGGGTGCGCGGTGAAGCGCGGATCTGATCAGGCGCTCGACTCTCACGAGCCCTCGACTCCGGGCGAGGACGCTCATGTGACGTCGTGGGTCACCCGCGGAATGTCGGACCTCCATGCGATGACGGCTCGGCAACGAACAAAGGGGCTGGAGCAGACATGCGCACGGTGCTGGTGATGAGGCAGTTGGCGGCGGTACTTGATGAGTTGTTGTCGAGCGTGACTCGGCGGGCGCGACTGACGCCGCACGAGCTCCTGGTGCTGGCGTGGATCGCGCAGAAGCCGGGCATCGGCGTGGGGAGCGTGGCGCGCTGCCTCGGGAGGAAGCGGCAGAGCGTGCAGCGGACGCTCGAGCGGCTCGAGAAGCGCAAGCTGGTGGAGCGGTTTCAGTCCTGCGTTCGCGACCGGACCTCGGGATGGGGGCTGACCAAGAAGGGCGATGAGTTCTGGGCCCAGCTCGCGGTGGAGCTCCGTGAGCAGGACGAGAGGCTCCACAGGTCCGGACTGATGACCCAGGAGCACCTCAAAGCCCTCGAGAAGCTCATGAAGGACCTGAAGCAACACTCGGCCGGGATGTCGGCACTCGGACTCGTCGAAGTGCCACCCGAAGAACCGACTGCCGAGTGGGACCACTGAGGGGATGGCTCGCGCGGCGGCGTCAACGCGGCTGCCGCGCGAGGCAACATGGTTGACGCGGCCGAGGAAGGGGACCCGGGGGCGCTCGTCCGGGAGACGCGCCCGAAGCGACCTCGTCGAACCCAACCTCCCGTGGGCGACTCTCCGGGACCGCCTCCTCCTCGCGCGCACGCCTTGATGATCTTCGGGGCACACCCCGGGCGGAGCGCTCGCGGCTGCGTCAACCCTGCTGCCGCGCGAGGCAACATGGTTGACGCGTCGAAAAAAGCGACCCCGCCCCCCCACCTCGTCACATGCGAGTCCTCGCCCGGGGTGAGGGGCCAGCACGCAACGAGCACGGCCTGAGACCCGGCCCGACCACACCCCTCGAGGCCTACTCGCGCTCACTCCGCAAACCATGCCGCTGCAACAACTCGATCAAATGCGATCGATCCATCTTCGCGTGCCGCGCCGCGGCCGAGACGTTCCCCTTCGTCACCGCCATCAACTTCGCCAGGTACTGCGCCTCGAACCGGTGCAGCAGCTCCGCCCGCGCGTCCTTGTAGCTCCGCTCAGGGCCCGGCAACGCCGCCGCCGCCTCACCGGGCGGAGTGACCTCGAGCGCCGGAGGCTCACCCATGGCCAGCGTGCTCTCCACCAGGTTCCGCAGCTCACGCACGTTGCCCGGCCACTGGTGCGCGCGCAGCGCACTCATCACGTCCTTCGGGAACAGCACCTCGACCTTCGCCGAGCTCCCCGCCTCGTGGAGGAAGTGAGCGATCAACAACTCCAGGTCCTCCACGCGCGCGCGCAGCGCTGGCACATCGAGCTTCACCACCGCGAGCCGGAAGAAGAGATCGAGCCTGAAGGTGCCCGCATTCACCGCCGCGCGGAGATCCCGGTGCGTCGCCGACACCACCCGCACGTCGACCGAGATGTCCTCCGAGCCACCCACGCGGCGGAAGCGCTGCCGCTCGAGCACGCCCAGCAGCGACGACTGCAGCGACGCCGGCAGCTCGCCGATCTCATCGAGGAACACCGTGCCGCCGTCCGCCTGCTCGAACGCGCCCACGTGCTTGCGCTCGGCCCCGGTGAACGCGCCCCGCTCGTGACCGAACAGCTCGCTCGCCACCAGCCCCGGCGACAGCGACCCACAATCCACCGTGACGAACGGCTTCTTCGCCCGCGGCCCGCGCTCGTGCAGCGCCCGCGCGATCAGCTCCTTGCCCGTGCCGGACTCGCCGGTGAGCAACGCCGCGCTGCCACTGCGCGCCGCCTTGTCGATGCGCGCCAGCAACGTGCGCATCACCGGCGACTGCCCCTTGAGCGGCCCCAGCGCGTCACCTTCCGCCAGCTCGATGCTCTTCGTCTGCCCCGAGCCCACCTCGAGCTGGGTGTGACCCAGCTGCAGCACCGTGCCCGGAGGCACCGCCGCGTCGAGCAGCACCAGCCCCGCCGCGAGCGTGCCGTTGGTCGAGCCGAGATCTCTGACCAGCACCTTGTCGCCCCGCCGGGAGAGCTCGACGTGAAAGCGCGACACCGAGGGGTCCGTCAGGCGCAGCGCGTTGCCTTCGGCGATGCCCACGGTGATCGCCTCGGTCGCGTCGGTGAGGCCCAGGCCGAGATCGACCCCGCCCACCACCTTCACCGAGAGCGTGCGCACCGGCAGCCCCACCACCGCCACCGGCAGCGTGCCCTCACTCATTCGCGCAGATCTGCTTGAGCGCCGAGTGCACGCCAGGCTCGAGCTTCGCGTGGCGCACCAGCCCGTCGAGGAGGTCCTTGAGGCTCACCTCCATCAACCGCTCGCGCAGCCGCTCGATCTCCTGCTCGACCGTGAGCCGCTCCTTCTGCAGGTGCGCCAGGGTCACCGCCACCGCGTGCTTGCAGAACTGCAGCTTCGCGCCGATGGGGCAGCTGCACTGAAAGGCGAGGCCCTCGTCGCGTACCCAGATCCGGATCTCGTAGGGCGCGCGTCCCTGCTCCTGGGGCTTGACGATGCCGCACAGCTCCCCGGGGGCCGACTCCACCCCCAGCACCCGGCCCTCCGTGAAGCACTCCTGCCCGCGCTTGAAGGTGGGCCCACCGACGATCATCGCCAGCGTCTCGCGATGCAGGATGTTCGCTATGCCTTGCACGCGCGCAAAGACGCCACGCCGTGCGATCGCCGTCAAGGGTTCGTCCTGCAGGGTCGAGCCGTCACCTGTCGGGTCCAGCCAACAGGGCGCTGCGCCCGCTCACACTTTCGTTCCGAGGGGATTGATCCAGATCAACGCCCGGTATCCCGCTTGCTAGGGTCCGCCCGTTCCAGCCGTTCTTCTTCCAATGGGGGTCACATGAATCGCTTCGTCGTGGTGGGTCTTGTCGCAGCAGCGCTGATGGGGTGCCCGCCGGATCCAGGCACTGACGCAGGTACCGGTGGTGGCGGAGGCGTGACGGGCGGTGGTGGGGGCGTGACGGGCGGCGGTGGAGGCGCGACGGGCGGCGGCGGCGGCGCGACCGGCGGCGGCGGCGCGACGGGCGGCGGCGGCGGAGTGACGGGCGGCGGCGGCGGAGTGACGGGCGGCGGCGGCGGAGTGACGGGCGG
>JAUXRX010000020.1 GCA_030681645.1 Archangium sp. | reverse complement strand
GAAGCGTTGATCGAGGCGCTGCAGGCGCAAAAAGACTCCGATCTCGACATTCGCGGCGTGTTCGACGACCGCAGCGACGAGCGCTCGGCACCCATGATCGCGGGCAAGCCGAAACTCGGCACGGTCGATGATCTCGTCGAGTTCGCACGCAGGACGCGCATCGACCTTCTGCTCGTCTCCCTCCCGATTTCGGCAGAAGCGCGCGTGCTGCAGATGTTGCGCAAGCTCTGGGTGCTGCCGGTCGATTTGCGCCTCGCCGCGCATATGAGCCGCTTGCGCTTTCGCCCCCGCGCCTACAGCTATATCGGCAACGTGCCGGTGCTCGATGTCTTCGACCGTCCGATCGCCGATTGGGACATCGTAATCAAGGCGATTTTCGACCGCGTGCTCGGCATGTTGATGCTGATTGCTTTCGCGCCGCTCATGGCGCTCGTTGCGCTGGCGGTGAAACTCGACAGCCGCGGACCTGTTTTCTTCAAGCAGAAGCGCCACGGCTTCAACAACCAGCTGATCGAAGTGTTCAAGTTCCGCACCATGCGTGTGCATCATCCCGCCCCGGGCGAATTGGTCCAGGCGCGGCCCGGCGACACGCGCCTGACGCCGATCGGCGGCTTCCTTCGTAGCGCCAGCCTGGACGAATTACCGCAATTGCTGAATGTGCTTAACGGATCGATGTCGCTGGTAGGCCCAAGGCCCCATGCCAATGGCACGCGGGCGGCCAATGTGCTGTTCGAGGAGGCCGTGGCCGAATATGCCGCCCGCCACCGGGTCAAACCCGGCCTGACCGGGTGGGCGCAAGTCAACGGGTGGCGAGGCGAGACCGATACGCTGGAAAAGATCCAGCGCCGCGTCGAGCACGATCTCTTCTATATCGAGCATTGGTCGCTGCGCTTCGACATCAAGATCCTCTTCATGACCGCGGCCGAAGTCTTGCGGCGCCGGAATGCCTGGTAACGAGGCCATAATCCTCGCTTGATTTGGCCTCCGGCTGGTGTATCCCTACCGCCCTTGTTGCAGTGCGGCGGACAAATGGACCATCTCGACCGGCTGGAAAGCCAAAGCATCTATATCTTCCGCGAGGCGCGCGCCCTGGTGCCGCGGCTTGGCATGCTGTGGTCGCTGGGCAAAGACAGCAACGTCATGGTCTGGCTGGCGCGCAAGGCCTTCTACGGCAAGCTGCCTTTTCCGGTGATGCACATCGACACCGCCCG
>JAUXRX010000014.1 GCA_030681645.1 Archangium sp. | reverse complement strand
GCTCTCGGCCGCGAACAGCCGCATCCGCGACGTCGACGTGGCGGAAGAGACGTCGAAGATGGCGCGCACGCAGGTGATGATGCAGGCGGGCGTGTCGGTGCTCGCCCAGGCCAACCAGGCCCCGCAGATCGCCCTCAAGCTCCTGGGCCAGTGACCGCGGCAGGCCGTGGCAGCCCCTGGAGCACGAGGAGCGCGGCGCACGGCCAGAGCTGAAGCAGCAGCCGGTTGAGCAGCGTGCCGTTCTCGGCGAACACGCGGACCCGTTCAGGGCCGCTCAGGAGCGCCGCGGCGGTGAAGAGGAAGAGCAGCACCAGCATCGCCCGCAACGCCCGCGCCGCCGGATCGCGCGTGGGCATCAGCACGACGGCGACGGTGACGGCCCAGAAGACGCCCCACGAGAAGAGCTCGGTGGCGTGCAGCACGAGCAGGTGGACGAACCGCGGCACCCAGTCCCACTGGGGAACGCCGAGGGCATGATCGAAGAGTGGAACGCCGTGCGTGGAGACCAGCACCCGCCAGGTGGCGACGGTGACGAGCGCGACGAGGGCGGGCAAGCCGAGCCGCCAGTGACGATGAACGAGCAGCGCGGCGCCGGTGGCCGCGAGGACCTGGGCGAGGCCTTCGTCCTTGAAGCCGGCGAGCACGAGCGCAAGGACCGCGGCGAGCAAGGGCGGACGCTCGGGAGAACGCAGCAGCAAGCCGAGTACGGCGAGGCCCAGGAGGCCCACCGGGAGATCGACATAGGTCGACCGCAGGTGCACCCAGACGAGCGGCGCAGAGGCGAGCACGCCGAGCGCGAGCAGCCGGGGTTTCTCAGGCGCGAACGTCTCGATCGCAGTCGCGGCACACAGCGCCACGAGCAGGCTGCCTGCGAGCACGTGCGTGGAGAGCGCGTCGTGACCGAGCGAGAGCCAACCGACGGCAGCGGGCCAGAGCGGTGGATACCCGGCGGGGATCACGTGCTGCGCGGGGTCGAGCGCGGCCTGGACGCCAGCGCCGAAGCCGAGCGACTCGAAGCGGGCCTTGCCGAGCCAGACGAACTCGTCCCACTGCGTGGGCACCCACGGGCGAGCGAGCACGAGGGCGAACAAGCCGAAGAGTCTCCCTCTCCCTCCGAGAGGGGGGAACGGCGAACTCGCGCCTCGAGAGGAGGAAGGGTCGGGGTGAGGGGCGACCTGACTCACCACCAACGCAAGACCGAGCAGGATCCCGATGCCGGCGACGCCCAACGAACACGCATACCCGATCGCGATCGCAAACCAGGCGGACGACGGAGACGCGATCGCCACCCGCCACCCGCACCGGGTGAGCACCTGCCTGATCGCAGCACCCGCGAAGTGAAGAACCGCGAGCCCGAGAAACGCGATCACGGCGTGACACCACACGTCACGCGCTGGCTCTCCCGCTGGCACGTCTGACCCATGGGCCCAGCGCCGATGACGAGCTCGAGCGGGCCACGGGTCCGGCTCGGGAGCGCATAGCGGCCGAGGGGAAACAGCACGTCATCTTCCTCGCGAACGACGGTGACCTGGCTCTGGGGCCAGGGCACGCGGGTCTGCAGATCGTCGAGCGTGACCTTGATCGAATCGGTCATCGCGACGCGGGCGAAGGGCGCATCGGCCCGAAGCACCAGCACGTGGACGAGGCCGGGCAACGAGCCCAGCGCCAGCAGCGCGACGGCGACGGCCGGCCGTCTCACCAGCCTGACCACCACGGCCACGGCGATCGCGACGGCCAGCCACAGACCCGCCTGGGGGAAGTGGGCGCGCGGGGCAGACGTCACGCCATTGGCCCCGTCGATCAGGATCGACTCGCAGGTCGCAAGCGCGGAGGTCACTTCAGGGTCGGCCACGGAGAACACGTTACTTACATGTTTCCCTCCCCCCGAGGAGCGCCAGCAACTCGATGGCACCCGAGCCGCGCATGTCGCAAGGTGGAAGGGTGAGAGCACGGCTTGTCGTTCTGATGCTGTTGGGGTGCGTGCCCGACCGCCCCCACCACACCGGCGTCGACGTCCTGGTGATCGCCCCACACCCCGACGACGAAGTGCTGCTCGCCGCGGGAGCCATGGACCGGGCCATCACCGAAGGCCGCCGCGTCGCGGTGATCATCGTGACGAACGGAGACTACTCCTGCGAGCGCGACGGCTACCTGCGGGAAGCCGAGAGCATCACCGCGCTGAAGACGCTCGGAGTGCAGGAAGCCGACGTGCACTTCCTGGGCTACCCCGACGGCGCGCTGGCCAGGCTCACCGCGACGCCGCTCCCACCGATGGAGCACCGCGACGCGACGGGGCAGTGCATCGCGCGCACGGGCACGTACGCCGATCGGCGCGCCGGGAGGCTCGACGAGCACACCGCCCGTACCGGCAAGCCCGCGGAGTGGACGAGCGAAGCGCTCACCGGCGATCTCGAAGCGCTGCTGACGCGGCTGAACCCGGCCGAGGTCTACCTGCCGCACGGCATCGACGATCACCCTGACCACGCGATGAGCTACGTCTTCTTCCGTCGCGCGCTCGATCGGCTCACCACCGCTCCGGCCGTGGTGCACCGGGGGATCGTCCACGCGGGTGAGTGCTGGCCATCCGACTGCCGGACGTACTTCGCGCCAGCGCTTCCCACACCGCCCCTGCCCGGGCGCCTGGCGGGCTACCTGGCCACCGAGCGCTTCCCGGTGAACGCGCAGCGCAAGCTCGACGCGATCACGAGGTACACCTCGCAGCTGAGCCCCTGGCTCACCTCCTTCGCGAGGAAGGACGAGACGTTCTTCCCCGAGAGCTACGAGCGCATCGCCGAACGCTGGGTGCGCACGGAAGGCTCGCAGCGCCCCGACGGGGCGCGCCTCAACCGCGAGGGTGAGTTCGAAGAAGTAGCGAGATGGAGCGCTGACGGCTTCGAAGGCGTCGAGGTCCGCCGCCCGTGAGCTCCGTTCACCCCGAGCGAAGTCGAGGGGCCGCAGCAATCCTGATCCTCGGATTCCTCGCGGCCTTCGCGAACGTCGCCGAGCTCGGCTCGCTGCCGCCAATGACGATGGACGGCCCGCTGACCTGGGGCTGGGCTGGACCGCACCGCATGGACTGCTCGGTGGCGATCTCGCTCCTGGTCGCAACCACATCGACGCTGACCGCGGTGCGGCTGCCGACGCTGCGCTGGCCCCTCGCCGCGGTGAGCGCGCTCCACCTCTGCGCGGCCGCCTACGTGTGGTGGGCGATGGGTCTCGTCCGCGACTGACTCACGGCCCGGAGACGATCGACACGAAGTCGATCGACGTACCGACCTGCACCGGCGTCCCCCAGGTGCGGTTCGCGGCGAGGCGCACGTGATACGCGGCGCCGTCGGTGCCGACGTAGGCGAGCTCGGCGACCGCCCCGCCCTGCCCCTTCGCCATCGAGGGAGAGCCGAGGATCGAGGCGGTGCCCACCTGGATCGGCAAACCCCACGAGCCGGCGCTGAACGAGAGTGAGTAGAGCTTTCCGTCGGTGCCGCGGAACGCCATCAGCACCTCACCCGCCGGCAGCGCGAGCAGCGCCGCGGGATCGAGCGACGTCGCGTTCGTCACGTTCGCCGCCGCGGACCAGACCGAGCCCGTCAGCGTCGAGAAGCGATACTGGTTGCCCGCGCTCGCCAACCACACCGCCAGCGTCGACGGCCCGGCGGTCGGCGCGGCCAAACTGGGGGAGTTCCAGAACTCCGTGGTCTCGCCGCTGAGGTTGGTGGGGAACTGCCAGAGCGTGCCCGCGAAGTCGATCACGCTGGCCCGGTTGGTGGTGTCCTCGATGTAGCCGATGGTGAACGTGCCGGGCGCGCGGGAGAGCATCACGGGCGCGCTCGGGCCGAACACCTGAGGAACCCGCGGCACCCCCACCATCCCCACCGCGCTCCAGGACGTGCCGTTGAAGGTGACGTTGTAGTGCTTGAAGTCGACGCCGTGGAAGACCGCCTCGGCGACGGCCCCGCTGCCCAGGCTCGGCTTGCCGCGCGTGGTGATGGCCGTGCCCACGTCGGCCAGCGCAGCCCACGAGCTGGTGAAGCGCGTGTACTTGAGCACGTTGTCGACGTTGTTCTGCACCAGGCCCACCCCGGTCCCGTCATCGAGGATCGCCAGGCCCGTCCCGCTCTGGGTGGTGCCGGTGAGCCGCGTGAGCGCCCAGGTGCCACCCGGTGCGTAGCGCGCCGCGAGGTGCCCCGCAGTGAGGCTCTTGGTGCCGGCGAGCAGCAGCACCTGCGGGCAATACGGCGAGCAGGTGCAGCTCACGCCGATGTTGGTGACGTTCCCGTTGGGCACGGTGCCGGTCGCGTTCGACACGGTGCAGACCTGGGTGGGGTTGGTCGGCTGCGTGAGCACCGACACCGAGTACGCCGAGCCGCTGGCTGCGTTGAAGGTGTAGCTGCTGCCCGAGACCGCGAGGTTCCCCGCGCCGTTGTTCTGCAGCACGAGGCCCGAGCCGACGAGGCCGGTGACAGGACCTCCGATGGTGAACACCGTGCTGACGCAGTTGATCGACACGTTGGTCACGTTGACGTTGGTGACCGTGCCGCTGCCGTTCGAGACGGTGCAGACCTGGGTCGGGCTGGTCGGCTGCGTCCTCACGGTCACGGCGTAGGCGCTGCTGCTGGGCACGGTGAACGAGTACGTGGTCGCGGTCGAGGGGAGCGTGAGATCCGCGCCGAGGTTGTTCTGCAGCACGAGGCCGGTGCCGGAGAGCCCGGTGATGGTGCCTCCGACGGTGAAGCTGGTGGTCGTGCAGTTGATGTTCACGTTGGTGACGTTGGCGGTGGTGACCGTGCCCGCCGCGTTCGACACCACGCAGCTCTGCGTGGGGTTCGACGGCTGCGTGAGCACCGACACCGCGTAGGCGCCGCCGCTGACGACGGGGAAGCTGAACGTGGTCGAGCCGGAAGGCAGCGTGGTGTTGCCGCCGCCGTTGTTCTGCAGCACGAGGCCCGAGCCGGAGAGCCCGGTGATGGTGCCTCCGACGGTGAAGGACGAGGTGACGCAGGTGAGGTGCGCGTTGGTGACGTTGCCGCTCACGGTGCCGCTCGCGTTGACCACGGTGCAGACCTGGGCCGGATTCACCGGCTGGCTGAGCACCGTGACCGCGTACGGGCTGCCGCTCGGTACGGTGAAGCCGTACTGGGTGGCGCCGGGGGTGATGGTGAGGTTGCTCCCCGCGTTGTTCTGGAGCGTGAGGCCGGTGCCGGCGAGCCCGGTGACGGTGCCGCCGACGGTGAAGGTCGAGGTCGAACAGGTGACCGACACGTTGACCACGTTCCCGCTGCCGACCGTGCCAGCCGAGTTCGCGATGGTGCACACCTGCGTCGGCGTCGACGGCTGGGTGCGCACGCTCACCGAGTACGCCGAGCCGCTCGCCGCGGGGAACGAGTAGCTGGTCGCCCCCGCCGCGAGGGTGAGGTCGCTGCCGCCGTTGTTCTGCAGCACCAGGCCCGAGCCGAGCAGGCCGCTGATGGTGCCTCCGACGGTGAACGACGCGGTGACGCAGGTGACGTGAGCGTTCGAGACGGCGGTGCTGCCCACGGTGCCCGTCGCGTTGACGAGGGTGCAGGTCTGGCTGGGGCTGGTGGGCTGGGTGTTGACGGTGAGCGAGTACGCCGAGCCGCTGGGCAGATTGAACTGGTAGCTGGTGGCGCCCGCGGCCACCGGAAGATCGGTGCCGTCGCTGTTGTGCAGCACCAGTCCCGAGCCGGCGAGGCCGGTGACGGTGCCTCCGACGGCGAGCAGGTCGGTGGTGCAGGAGAGATCGATGTTGGTGACGTCGACGTTGGTGGTGGTGCCGCCGGCGTTGACGAGCGTGCACGTCTGGCTGGGGTTGGTCGGCTGGGTCTTCACGGTGATGGTGTACGCAGCGTCGCGAGGAGCGGTGAACGAGTAGCTCGTCGCGCCCGCCAGCACCGGCAGGTCGCCGGCGCCGTTGTTCTGCAGCACGAGGCCGCCGCCGAGCAGGCCGGTCACACGGCCACCGAGGTTCACGGGGTTGGTCATGCAGGTGACGACGAGATCGAGCACGTCGCCCGAGCCCACCACGCCGAAGCCGCTCTGAATGGTGCAGCTCTGCGTGGGCAGCGAAGGCTGGGTGGCGACGGCGATCGAATACGACGCGCCGCTCTTCACCGGGGTGAGGAACCGGAACGCGCCATTGGCGGTGATGGTGAGATCGTCGCCGCCGTTGTTGCGAAGCACGAGCCCGCTGCCCGAGAGCCCGCTCACGGTGCCGCCGACGGCGAACGACTGGGTGACGCACGACACCTCGACGTCGACGATGTTCTCCTTCGCGACGTTGCCGACGCCGCGGGCGACCGAGCACAGCTGCGCGGGGTTGGTCGGGTGCGTCTTGACGGTGACGACGTACTGCTGGCCTCCCTCGACGGGGGTGCCGAAGGTGAACTCGCCGCCGATGAGCACGGGGAGTTCCTCGATGCCGTTGAGTTGCAGCACCAGGCCCGAGCCCTCGAGGCCGACGAGGTTGCCGCCCACCCGGAACCGAGAGACGACTTTGGGACCGGGACAGGCGGTGAAGAGGGTCAGGGCCAGGACGACCAGGAAACGCATTGCAGCAACCTACACGACTGTCTCCCGCGCCCCGAGGGGGAGAGGGCAAACGTTCATTTCGACTTCATGGTCTCGATGAGCGTGGCCGTCACCGGGATCAACCGGGGAGTCACGCGATACCGGTCGGCCCGGGTCTTCAAGAACACCGAATCCTCATAACTCCCCACGCGCTCGCCCTTCCGGTCGAGAGCAAACAGCTCACTGACCCCATTGATCCCGAAGATGTACGACGCGGGCTCGCCGCCCGGCTTGAACCACGGGCTGGTGACCTGCCCGCCGAGCGTGTGCCACCGGGCGGCCTGGGGGAGCGCCTTCACCGACGGGTGCGCGTTCATGAGCGCGAGCAACAGGGTGGGCACATCGTTCTGCGAGAGCGGAGCGGCCTCGAGCAACGCCTGGGCCTCCTTCATCGCCGCGGCCAGGGCCAGGGGATCCTTCGCGCGAGCGAGGAACGCCTTCGGGATCACGATCGCGAAGGGAATCTGCGACTTCGCGGCATCGGTCTCGGGATCAGACTTGCCCCACACATACGCGTGGCCAGTGGAGTGATCGGCCATGAGCATCACGATCGACCGTTCAGCGATCCCGAGCGTGTCCAACTGAGCGAACACGCGCTCCACGGCAGCGTCCGTGTACGAGTACGTGATCAGCCGCAAGCGATCGTCCGGATCGGCGCGATGGACCGAGTTCGCGAGCGCGAGATCGACGCGAGCCGACACCTCGGCAGGGAGGTCGGCGGGCGGCGTGAACGGCGAGTGATTGGACAGCGACATGAGCAACGAGAACTGCGAGCCCGACTCGAGGCCTTCCGCGACGTACTTCACGCCCTCATCGAACACGGCGAAGTCGGTGACGCCGTCCCAGGTGCCCTTCGGCAGGTCCTTCGGCAGCTCGGTCTGGGTGACGACGTGCGAGTACCCGTGCTCGGTGAAGAACCCGTGCATGTCGTCGAACGAGCCATCGCTGCCATAGAAGAACGAGTGCCTGAACCCGGCCTCGCTGAGCACATCAGAGGTGCAGCGCACGGGGAACGGGCGGAGATCGCGAATGAAGCTCAAGTTGTAGGGGAGCGTGCCGAGCCCGCACGTCATGGCGCCGAGGCAGTGAGCGGTGCGAACGCCGGCCTGGAACATCCTGGTGCTGGCGAGCACGCCTTCGCGGCCGTCGTAGAGCGAGTTGGTGAAAGGAGCGATCTCCTTCGGGGCGACGGCGTTGAGAGCGTGAACGTCATCGGCGCGGAAGCCCTCGAGCGACAGATGGAACACCGCGACGGAAGGATCGCCCTCGACGAACAGGGCCGCGCCGATCTTCCCGAACGCGACCACCAGCGCCCGCCCGCGGGGATCGCTGGTGGGCGGCTCAGTCTCGAAGTCGAGCGCGCGTGAATGGGGATGAGGGCCGAGTCTGGACGGAGAAGGAGGCCACCCCAGCAACGCAGCGCCCTGGTCGATCGCGCTGGGAGGCAGCTCTGCGCTGAGCACGAGATCGCGAGGAGTGGCCGGCCCCTGGTGCCGGAGCAAATCGAACGTGCTCTCGACCAACCCGGTCATGGGGTCACCGAGGGCGGCGTGGGTGAAGCGATTGGCGAGCGACGAGAGGATGACCGCGAGCAGCAGCACGCCAGCGGCCCCGCTGCCCATACCGGCGGTGAGGCCGATCGCCCACCTTCTCCACGGGCCGGCCTCGCCGACGGGACGGCGCCACACGACGGCGAGCACGATCAGGGCGAGGGTGCAGCCGATGACGGCGGGGACCCAGATGCGTTCGTACCGGAGGAACCCGATGGTGCCCTCGACGAAGGACGCATTGGTGCCGCCCTCGAGCAGATCGAACATGGTGGGGAACGATCCGCGCTCCGACTTCACCTCTTGAGCGACGACAGTGAGCACCCACAACGCAAACCCGAACGGGAGTGCCCACATCACGGCGCCGAGGCGTTGCCAGCGGGGGCCGCGAGCGTGGCGGAGCACGAACGGCACGAGCAGGGTCATCACGGCCACCATGGGCGTAATGACGAGCACGACGGCGGACAGGTCGAGCAAGGTGCCAGCGAGGGACTTCTCGAGGCGGCCCGAGAGCGAGCCCCAGCCCCGAAGGGCGCCAGCCAGCCGCGCAGGAAACGCGGCCACGAACAGCAAGGCGACCACGGTCAGCCCGGAAAAGAAGCCCCGGCGAACGCCGGCAGCGCGAACACTCTGAGACTCCACGGCGCTCCTATATCCGCTTCCAGAAGCCGAGCACCGATCCCCGAGCCCCGAGTTCCCGGGCCGAGCCCGACCCCGACCCCGACTCCCGAAACCGCCCCCGTACCCGATCCCGAAACCGATCCCGATCCCGATCCCGTCACCGACCCCGACCCCGACCCCGACCCCGAAACCGACCCCGAAACCGACCCCGAACCCGCCCCCAAGCCCCCCTCCCAACTTCCCTCTTCCCACCGCGCCCAGACGAGGGCATTCCTCAATCCCCGAAATTGAAGTCCCTCCTCTGCCTCCTCATCCTGGCCTCGACGACCGCCGCCGCCGCGACCGACGCAGGTGTCAGCTGCGTAGAAATCGAGCAGCGCCTCCAGACAGTCCAGCGCACCCTGGCCAGCTGCACCGACACCGCGCGAAGAGAATCCTCCGCCCGTGAGCGCTGCGCGGCCGAGCTGGAACAGACCGAAGAGAAGCTCGGGATCTCCTCCGGCAAAGTCGACGCCTGCGTCGCCCAGAAAGACCAGCTCTGCCAGGAAGCGGCAGTCCAGGCCGCCTCGATGCTGCAGGGCACGATGCGAGGCGTGGGCGCCTGCATCCCCGATCAAACCCAGGCGCAGCTCCAGGCTCTGCTGAACGGCTGGTTCGGCATCTCCCGCGCGCTGGCGCAGCTCGACGAATACGCGACCGGCTCGAGCGACGTCCTCCCCCGCCCCCTCGGCGCCTCCGAGCCCGAGCGCCACCTGGGCCGCGTGCTCGGCGCACGCACCGGCACTCCGCTGTGGAATCGGCGCATCTTGATCGAGGCCTTCAAGCTCACCGCGCCGAACACCTGGTCCCGCCTCAAGGCGCAGGGCTCGGTCGCGCTCGACGCGTTCTTCGACTCGCACGGCCCCCTGCCCGAGGCCTTCATGGCCGAAGCGAACGGAGATCACCCCGAGCCCGCGGGCCCGGCGGGGACCCCGCTCTCGGCCGCGCTCAAGCTGACGCTCAGCTACCTCCAGCTCGCCGACTGTGAAGGCCGGCCCAACTCGCCGGAGTGCGGGCGGGCGCGCCAGCTGGTGGAGCTGCTCGACAACACCGGCCCGCTGATCGTCCGCCGGCGCATCGACGAGATGTGGGCGACGCCGTGCGACGCGCTGGGTCCCGACACGGTGCGCGCCTGGCTGCAGGACTTCCCCGTGAGCCGGAAGGAGAAAGGCCTCACCACGCTGGCCGAGCTCTCCGCCGCCGCGCGGGCGAAGCTGCACCGCTGCTACCTCGCCGACACCGCGGGTGATCCGTCGTACCGAACGTGGGTGGCGCAGCGCCTGCCAATCCCCACCACGCTCGACGCGCGGGCCCTGCCCCTGGTGGACGACTTCGCGAAGTTCGTGCGCGACGGGGACGGCGTCGATCGCTGCGGGCGCGCCGTGCGAGCGATGCAGCAGCTCAACAACACCGGCTGCTCGGTGGAGCGCCCCGAGATGCTCGCCACCATCGCGAACTGGGCGCACGAGGTCGCGCGCACCGAGCCGGCGCCGCAGTGGCAGACCTGCCAGCGCATCGCCACGATGATGTGGAGCGGGCAGAACCTCCACATCCCCGAGTCGCCCGCGGAGCAGGTGCGGATCGACGACGAGAACGAGAGCCCGGTGACGAAGCTGCGCACCGCCTGTGACGAGCGCCAGGGCACCGGCACGCGCTTCGAGAGCTCGCTGCTGGTGCTGGCGGCGGTGGCGAAGGATCTCGGTGAGCCGGTGAGCGCCTGGCCCTGGCGGCTCGACCCCACCGGCACGCGGCCGCTCGAGAAGGCGCGGTTCGAGGCGGCGGAGCGCTACACGGCGTGGGCGCGTCACTTCATCAACCAGGAACCGCCCTGCGAGGCGCTGGGGTTGAGCAAGGCCCGCTGCGACCTCTGCAAGGACGTCGAGCCGGGCACCCGCTACGACTGCGAGATCAACACCGAGCTCGCCGAGTCCTGGACCCGGTTCAAGCGGCTCACCGTGGCGGGCGTGGCGGGCCTGCTGGTGTTGACCGTCACCCTGCTCTGGCTGCGGCGGCTGCGGCGCGCGCGGCGCACCTTCGCGGGCCCGATGCTCACCATCCGCGAGAGCCTCGAGGCGCTGGGGCTCAAGGCGACCCCGGACGGGTGGCGGCTGTTGCTCCCGGCGCGGCACGACCTGCTCATGCTCGAGCTCCCCAGGACGCCCGCGTGGGAGCGCTGGGGTACCGACGCCGTGGCCGTGCTCTCCGCCGCGCCGACGGCCCTGCGCGAAGCCGACGTGAACCACGCGGCCGCGGTGGCGCTGCGCGAGAACGTGCGCGTGGTGTTCCTGCTGCACCCCGATGCCGCGGTCCCCGATCTCGGAGCCGTGCGCGCCACGCTCGACTGGGCGGCCCGCGGTGGAACGCGCGCGGTGCAGGTGCTGCCGCTCGCGCTCTCGCGGCTCGCCTGGGCCACGCGCGACGAAGACCTGCTCGATCTCGTCGAAGAGACGACGCTGCGGGGAAACCCGTTCGAGGTGCGTGGCCCGGTGCGCAGCTCGAGCCAGTTCTGGAACCGCGAGCGGCTGGTCGCAGGTCTCCTCACCGAGTCGCGGGCGGGGCACTGGGTGGTGGTGACGGGCCTGCGGCGCTTCGGCAAGTCGTCCCTCGCGCTCGAGGTCGCGCGGCGCACCACGGGCCCCTCTGCGTACGTCGATCTCGCGGGCTTCCATCACGAGGTCTCGTACGGCGAGACACCGGCCGTGGCGGTGGAGGCGATCTTGCGCACGCTGGTGACGCGCCTGGCCGACTCGGCGACGGCGCGCTACCCCGCGGCGACGGTGCCTCCGATGCCGACGGGCGCGCTCGACGCGCCGGCCCTGGCGGCCTGGCTGCGCGCGTTGGCCACGGCGTGTGGAACGTCGAGCGGCACGCCGCCTCCGCCGATGATGCTGGTGCTGGACGAGGTGGAACAGCTGCTCTCCGCCCCGCCCGAGAAGCTGGGCCGCGCGCTCGACGTGCTGGCGACCCTCACGGGCCGGCTGCGCAGCGCGTTCTCCGAGCCGACGTCGCCGCACTCGGGCAGCACGGCGAGCGTGGTGTTGTGCGCCGCGCTGCACCCGCTGCTCTGGGCGCCGCTCTCGACGCTCGGTGGTCAGTCCTTGATGGGTGCCTTCCCGTCGATCTGCGTGCCGGCGCTCGATGACGACGCGGCGTTCGCGATGATGCGGGGCCTCGGCTCGCGGCAGGGCATTCGTTTCGAAGACGACGCGCTGGGGGCGTTGGTGAAGGCCTCGCACGGCGTGCCGCTGCTGCTGCGGCGGCTGGGCACGTCAGTGCTCGAGCTCTACGACGCCGATCGCGCCAGGCAGGGCTCGCTGGGTGCGGTGCGCATCGGCATCGAGGGCGCGATGGAAGCGATCCGGCGCGAGGAACGAGGCGGTTCGCCCCTGCGCGTATGGGTAGAGTCGGAGATCGCCCAGGCGGACAGCTCGGCAGGGGTGTTGTTGCGCGCCCTGGCCGGAGGGACGAGGGTGCCAGTCGCGTCGTTGGAGCGATTGGTGGAGACTCAGGTGATGGAGCGCTTCACGGCCACCGGACTGACAGCCCACCTCGCCCCGGCAGAGCTGAAGCGCCGCGCGCAGGAAGCGGCGAGCGTGATGGTGCGCCTGCTGGCCGAGTCACGGCTGCTCGAGGCGCACGGCGACATGACCTCGCCCGACTCGTACTCCCTGCCTGACGGCGTGCTGAGGCGGATCCTCAAGTGAAGAAGTCCAGACAGTCTCCCTCTCCCTGCGCCAGCGGGGAGAGGGTCGGGGTGAGGGGCCGATGAGCCTCCGGCTCCGCAAATTCGGAGGCCAGCTCGCGGGCGCCGCCCCCCTCTTCGGAGCCGTGATCTCCCTGGTCTGGCTGGGCTGGTCCAACGAGACGCCCGAAGGCCCGGGCTCGCGAATCTGGGCGATGGCGAGCCACCCCTTCGGAGCGATCGCCGTGATCCAGGCAGTCTACACCGCGATCCTGAGCCTGCTGTGGATGCGCTATCGGATCTTCAAAGCCCCTGAAGGAGCCGAGTGGCCGAAGGTGACCGTGGTCATCCCGGCGTTCAACGAAGGGCCGATGGTCGGCCAGTCGATCCGCTCGGTGGCCGCCTGCGCGTACCCCAAGGACAAGCTGGAAGTGATCGTGGTCGACGACGGCTCGCGCGACGACACGTTCTTCCACATGCAGCACCTGCGTCGGGAGTTCCCCGACCTGGTGCGCCTGGTCCGCTTCGTGGGTAACCGCGGCAAGCGCTCGGCCCTGGTCGCCGGGTTCCGCGCCGCGACAGGCTCGATCGTCATCACCATCGACAGCGACAGCGAGATCAACGCGAACACGATCCACGAGATGGTGGCGCCCTTCCTGGCCGACGAGAAGGTCGGCGGAGTCGCCGGGCGAGTGTCGGTCCTCAACCGGGATACGGCGATCAGCCGCATGCTCGAGGTCCAGTTCGCGCTGGCCTTCGACTACGGCCGCGCCGCGCAGTCGGTCTACCGGGCGGTCGCCTGCTGCCCGGGAGCGCTGTCGGCCTTCCGCAAGGACATCATCCTGCCGTTCATGGACGAGTGGGAAAACCAGCGCTTCCTCGGGCGCCCGGTGAACCACGGTGAAGACCAGGCGCTGACGAACATCGTGCTGAGGCAGGGCTTCGACACGGTCTACCAGCGCACGGCGATCGTCCACACGCTGGTGCCGACGAACTACCAGCAACTCTCCCGCATGTTCCTGCGGTGGGACCGCAGCTACATCGTGGAAGGCTTCTCGTTCGCGCGCTTCATGTTCACGCGCTACCGCAAGACGAACCGCCTGCTGCCGATCGTGACGTTCCTCGTCTCGAACCTGCGCTTCGTGCTGGTGGCGGTGGCGTTGATGGAGCTCCCCCGGCTGTTCGACACCAACATGGGGGGCATCGGCCGCGCGCTGGTGGCGCTGGCCCTCGGAGCGGTCTTCTCAGCGGCCTACTACCTCCGCTTCGAGCGCAGCTTCCGCTGGGTGTACGGCGTGCTCTACGCGGCGTTCTCGGTGGTGATGCTGCAGTGGATCCTCCCGTGGGCGCTCGTCACCGTGCGCGATGAGCGCTGGGGCACCCGCTGACCGTTCACCCCCGAGCGAAGTCGAGGGGCGTCCGTCATCCACGCACACCGCCGCACTCGACGATGTGCTCCACCTTGGCGATCCGTTCGCCTACCCTCGCGCTGTGCGCCTTTGCCGCCTGCTGCTCCTGGGTCTCTCCGCCGCCTGCGCCTCACCGCCCCCGGTTCCCACGCCCGCCGACATCTTCGAGCCTGACCCGAACCACGACTTCGCTTCGGCGAGCGGAGAGGTCGAGATCAACGCGCTCCAGGGGCGCGCCGTCTGCTTCACCACCGACGGCACCGAGCCCGGTCTTGCTGACGGCGCGTGCAGCGCAGGCACGGCGCTCCCCGAGAGCCGGATCATCACCGTGGGCTGCGCCGCTGGAGACCTCTCCACCGACGCGATCGTCGGTGTCCGCCTCGCGTTCGACTGGCCTGCCCGCCAGGGCACCGCGGTTCAACTGGTCTCCGCGAACTTCTCGCTCGATTGCACGAAGGTCGTGGTCGACGGAGACAGCGACGGCGTCGTCGACGCGGTGGACAACTGTCCGGTCACCGCGAACGCCGACCAGGCCGACGACGATGGCGACGGCATCGGCAACGCGTGTGAAGCCAATGGAGCCCCCGACGCCGACGGCGACGGCCGGCCCGACACCGCCGACAACTGCCTCACCGTCTGGAACGTGAACCAGGCCGACGACGACCGCGACGGTGTCGGCAACGTCTGCGATCCGACCCCGCGGGGAACGCCGCCGCTGCCGTGGAACAACCACGTGCTCGCGCGCGCATTCGTGAAGTGGAAGGACGAGATGCAGTGCCGGCTCAACAACTGCAACAACCCGACCGGCACGGGCACCTGGAACACCGCCTGCGACGGCGCGGGCACCGAGACCTGGGAGGTCACGCTCAACGGGCTCCGGGCGATCAGCACCTTCACCTACGCGGCCTGCTCTCACGCCGTGACGGTCGACGTACACGACTGGACGGCCGACCCGATGAACGTGAACCCGGCCGCGACGGTGCCGATGTCGCTCACGCTCGTGGTCGACGGCACCCTGACGCAGGACACGGACTTCAACGGAAGCGGCAACGAGAGCGGCTCGGTGAGGGTCACCGGCTCGTTCACCGGTACCGTCGCCTCGCACGTGCTGATCAACAACAGCGACCGCGCCGCGGGCAGCTACTTCTCCGTCGCCTGCTCGGTGGATCCGATCGACCAGGAGCAGTGCGCGCCGAACAACCTCTTCGTGAACTTCGTCTACCCCGATTGGGCGTGTGAGGCCGGCGGCTGCCCTGCCCCGCCGCCTCCGCTCGTCGACACCGATGGCGACGGCGTGTTCGACCCGTACGACAACTGCGTCACCCTCGCGAACGCGACCCAGGCCAACGCCGACTTCGACGCGCAAGGCGACGCCTGCGACGCGACCACCAACACCACCGACACCGACCGCGACGGCGTGCCCGACGACGGCGACAACTGCCCCATGGCCGCGAACCCGACGCAGCAAGACGGCGATCACGACGGCCTCGGTGACGCGTGCGACCCCGTGATGGATCCCGACACCGACGGAGACCTGGTCATCGACGCGCGCGACAACTGCCCGATGAACGCCAACGCGGATCAACTCGACACCGACGCCGACCTGACAGGCGATGTCTGCGATCCGACTCCCCGGGGCGAGCCCGTCTTCTCGATGATCAAGTTCAAGCTCGGCCGCTGCCTCTACGACAACGGCGGTGACGCGCGCTCGACGTCGGCCTGCGACCCCGGCCAGCCGAACCAGCGCTGGGAAGTGATCTCCATCGCCAGCCGACGCTTCGCCTTTCGCAACCTCGCGTCGGGGCAGTGCCTCACCGCGCAGACCTGGGCCGGCGTCATCGGCATGAACGCGTGCGCCAGCGGGGACACCGCGCAGCAATGGAACGGAGAGGCGTACTCGACGGGCGGCCTCGACTCGAACTTCCCCATGCGGCTCCACAGCGTCGACTTCAACTACTGCCCCTACACGGACTTCACGGCCGACGTCTTCGCGACCCAGGGCAACTGCGGCCTTCTGGGCACGGAGAACAACCGCAAGGTGGGCATCTACCGAGGCGGCGATTTCACGACCATGCCGCTCCAGCCATAGGCAGACCCGAATGGGGCGGTTGAGGGAGGCTGAGGCGACCGACTTTTTTTCATAGGAGGGTCCAGGCAGGCGGGCCGGACCCCGGTCGACGGTCCTCCTCACGACTCGCAGCACAATTGTCTGTCAGCGCCACCCTTCTGAGCGACCGACCTTTGTTCAGCGGTCCGCCCGAGCGCGAAGAAGGATCCATCAGCGCTTCGGACGGGACTGGAAGGGCCGAGAACGCACCTCGCACGAAGCCGAGAGCCTGCGCGAGACGAGCACGAGGGGTGACGCTCGCCAGCTGCGCGGCGCCTTCCACGACAAGAAGGGGCTGGTGTTCGCCGTGCAGCCGGACGGCGGCGTGAAGTGGGGGGCCGGCCGGCGCGGCACGTTCTTCACCTGCCAGACGGAGTGCACGCCCGACGCGGGCAGCCAGCTGTGCCTGGGCTTCGAGTCACCGTCGCGCGAGTACATGTTCCAGGCGACAGACGCCGGCGTGCTGGCGAGACCCGTGCGGTCGTACGACGCCTGCGGGGCGAGGGAGGTTGTTGAGGGGGAGGCACTTACGCGGAAACCGCCTCGGTAAACTGCGCGCACCGAGAGGTCGCTTCGAAGTCTAACGGAGACAAAGGCGGGAATTGAGCGGGCTGATGGTGTCACGTGACACCTGGGTGCGCATGGTCAAACTCAGTGCGCCTCTCAATCGCTTGAGTTGCAGCCCTTCTTCCTCGCACTGCAATCAACCGAACCGCTGCACTTCCACACGCTGGAACCAAGAGCGTTCGCCTCGCTGCATTGCACGCGGGAATCATGGGCGACAGTTCCCGTCCCGGACGAACAGAATTCATTCGCGTTGATCTCAAACGAGTCGCGCGCGGCTCTTTCGTTTGGCGGGTATCCGGAACTCAACACCAGGGACGAACTCGCGCGACAGGTGGTGCTAGGTGCCGTCGAAGCCTTGGCGAGCGATGTGAACGTTCCATTGCACGGAGAGCAGAGCCCGGGACCGCTCGAGTTCATGCCTGCGAGCACCTGACACACCTGCTGTCGCTCTCCGCCTTCGGCCACGCACGCGCGCATGCACGTCATCATGGCCTGAACGTCGGTACCCGCCCCTCTCCACACCCGCTCGCCGGCACACTCTGCATCGAGGTCTCTCCGCTGGCGCAAAGGCGCACGAGTCGTTTGAGCAGTAGCTTCGCCAGGGGTCGCGTTCACCTTGCCGGGGTTCACCACCGCAGAGGCGGTATTGGAATCAAGACCGGCGCGCTCGAGCGCGTACTGGGTGTTGATCTTCACCGCAGCCGTCCCGTCTTTGAACGAACCCGGGTCGACGGCGTACTGGTTGGCGACCCTCGCCGATGCCGAGACCAGCGCACCGGCAACTTGCCCCCAATCGATCTTCTGATTCCTGAGCGCCTCGTACTCTTTGGCCTGCTGGCGCTCGTTCTTCAGGAGCGTCTCCGGTGAAGAGGGTCGCCAGAATCGGGATTCATCCTGAAACTCCGGTTTCTCATCGGAAGTCAGCTCTGGAAGCGATTGAAGCGCGCCCACGAATGCGTCTCCCTCGGCTTTCAGCGCGGTCTTCCACTTCTGCGAGCCGAGGACCCTCTTCGCTATTCCGCCGGCGATGAGATCCAGCACCTCTAGATACGCAGTACGCCCGTCCTTGCCTCCGGTGCTCCCCGACGAAATGCAGGTGGCCGACTCGATTGAAACCGCGGCTCTGGAGGAAATCCCAAGCGACAGGACATGAGTCCAATCAAAGGAGCACGGCGAAGGATAGATACTCCAGTAGGGACTGTGTGGAATGTAGCGAGCCTCTCTCATCCGAAACTCCGCATCGTGGGGTTCGGATGCTGCGACGAAGGTCACGCCCATCTGGCCGAGCGTCTGATACGTCGACCTGCACTCGTTCAGTTCACGCTCGGCGGAATGCTGGAAGTGCTCATTAAGATTGAGTTCCGCAGTCCGGCTGATGTCGACGTAACCAACGCTGTACACGTAACAGAGGAACACAGTCCGATGCTTCTGGACGACCGTGTTCCAGTCACCCGAAGCCTGCGCGGTGCGAATTGTGTTGCTTCTCCAAGTCGATGGAGCGCCGATGTCCACAGGCTCCGCGGGTCGCGATCTCTTAACGAAGAAGAAGCGTGTTGGCGCGCATGCTGAGAGGCCAAGAAGCAACGCGCCATACAGGAGAAGCCTGGCGGCTCGGGCTCCGTTCTGTTCAGGCTGGCCTCGCTGCAATTTCGCTCCTTCTGGGGCTTTGCACATCGACACAGTTTAGCTGTGACGGTTGGCCTGCGGATACCGCAAATGAGGTGTTCCCCGCTCACCGGCGGGAGAGGTGTCGCCACCGACGATCAGGTGATCCACTTCCACCGAGATCACCGAGGACCAGAGGACCACCCGGTGATTTCGTGACGGTTCTTCGCCCGAGCCGACAGTGCGTGAAGTGCACAGGGCCAATGCGCTCTGGTGAGTGGCGCGGGCGGGCTGGTTCTCGCCGGTCGAGGTCGGTGACAGCGCTGGGCTGTTCGGCGTGGGGTCAGCGGTAGCCTTTCCCGTCCAGGAGGAAGCGCTCTGAGCGCTCGGTGAGGCGTTCGGCGATGACCTGCGCGTTGAGCGCGTCGGGAAACACCTTCGTCCAGTCCTTGAAGACGCGGTTGGTGGTGATGCACGTCGAGCGGCGGTGGTCGTAGCGCTCTGAGATGACCTGGAAGGCGAGCTTCGCCTGCGCTGCG
>JAUXRX010000059.1 GCA_030681645.1 Archangium sp. | reverse complement strand
CGCCGCCGCCACCGGCCGCGCCGCCGCCGCCACCGGCCGCGCCGCCGCCACCACCGACCGCGCCGCCGCCGCTACCGCCACCAGTCGTGCCGCCGCCGCCGCCAGTGGCTGCGTCCAGGCAGCGGCCGCCGTCACAGAACTGGGTGTACGCCGCGTCGAAGTCGAAGCAGCCGCTCGAAGCCGCGGCCGTGAGGATCAGCAGGGTGCGCCGGATCATGGGCACTGCTTCTAGCAGGCTCTCGACTCAGCGCGAGCGGCCGTACACCCGCCCGTCGGCGCCGACGGTGACCGCCAGCGGCACCAGGGTCACGCCGTACTTCTTCGCCAGGTCCTTGCGCTGCGAGACGTCGATGGAGATGACCCGGTGCCCTTCGCGCTCGAGCTTCGGCTTCACCTCGTGGCACTCGCTGCAGAGCGGGTGGGTGAAGAGCACCACCAGGTTCTCTTCGGGCAGCACGCCGAGCTGATCGAGGTCGATGCGCTCGAGCAGGCCGCCCTTGATGCCGCGCACCTTCGCCAGCACCTTGTAGACCTCGCAGCCCACGCACAGCCCCGTGGACACCGCGAGCCCGGCCAGCGCGGCGACGGTGCCGCCCAGCACCGCGCTCACGGTGACGAACCCGGCCGCCCCGAACGCCGCGGCGGAGAGGAGGAAGACGGCGCCGATGATGTTGGCGAAGCGCGGCGCGCGGCTGTCTTCGAGCTCGCCCTCGCCGACGCGGGGCTGCACCACCTCGAAGTAGAAGACGCAGGGCAGGCAGTACTTGCGGCCGAAGAGCACGCTCACCGCGAGCTGCGCCCCGAGCAGCCCGAGGAGGGGCCAGAAGCCGCTGAGCACGGCGATCAGGCTGCCGGTGGCCACCACCAGCTGGTTGAAGCGCGGCGCGCGGGAGTCGATGACGAGCAGGTCGCGGTACGGGTCTGCCCGGCGGGTGAAGGTGCGGAGGGTCTGGGTCGACATGCATCTACCGTAACGGATGAATGTCCGTCATGCAAGACAGCCTCCGTTATGACGGACGGCGGGGCCACGATGGGACGCGGCCCTCGAACGACGCTCACGAAGAATCCTCAAGGAGGACGCGGGCTGTTTCAGCCGCGAACCTCACCATCACACGGGCTTGCCCGGCGGCCGGTTTCAAGGCGTATTGCCGCTGATACGCGATGTTCTAGGGCTGCGAATGACTCAGTGACTCGAGCGCGACACACCCCTCCGGCTCGTCGGTGTCACAGGCTCTTCGGTACAAGTCCCTGGCGTGAGTCAGATTGCGCTCGACGCCCTCGCCTTTCTCGAAGCGAGACCCGAGGTTCAAACACGCCGTACCGTTGCCCGCGTCGCACGCCCGCGAGTACAGCTCCCGCGCCCGAGCTTGTTCCTTCGGGCCGAGGAAGTTCGCGAGTTCGTTGCATTCAAAGACCTCGGTGGCGCATGCCTTCTCGTAGGCGGCCCGTGCACGCGCGGCGTCTTTGGGAAGCCGCGCGTCCACGCCGTCATGCAGGTGCCCGAGCAGGACACAACCCATGGCGACTTCCTCACACGACTGGCTGAGGAGCGTGTCGGCTCGGCTCAGGTCCTTTCCAGCCTTGATGAGATTCGTCGCGAGGAGAGTCTTCGCGAGGGGTTCGCCGAGAGCCACGGCCTTCTCCAGCAAAGGCAGCTCCCGCTCCATCGACAGCCCAGCTGCGCCGTCGGAGGCGAGCATCGCGAGCAGCGTGCACCCTCGCCCTGCGTTCCCTTCGCAGGCGCGTTCGGCCGCGCGTGCCGCCTTCTCGGCGTCGTTCGCGGCGTGGTGCTTTCCGGCGAGGTTCGCGCACGAGAGGAAGTCGCCCCCCCGGCACGCTCGCTCTAGCAAGTCGAGTGCGCGCGGTTCATCCACACTCATCTCCTCGCCCTGACTCAGCATCACGCTTGCGTCGTTGCACGCCTCCGCGACCCCCTTGTCGCAGGCTCCCAGGTAGAGTTCGAAGGCCCGCGCGCGGCTTCCTGGGGCGTCTGCTTCCTGGGCGAGCTCGTAGAGCCTCGCTCCGCTCTGCTCACACTTGCAGGCCGGGAACGCGAGGACGGCGATCGACAGGCTCACAAGGAAACGCATGCGCGCTACTTGCTAGCAGACAATTTGCCACCTCTCGGGATGAATGGCCGCTTCAGCCCGGCTCGCGCGGCGTTCCGCCGCTTCCGGCTCCGCTCCGTGTTTCTGGGTCGCTTCGCCTCGGCCGGTCTTCCGCTTCGCTTCAGCCCGTCTCGCGCGGCGTTCCGCCGCTACCGGCTCCGCTCCCGAGCTCCTGCGCGCCCTCGCGGTCGTAGATGATCTGCAGCACGGCCGCGAGCACGGTGAAGCTGACGAGGAGCGTGGTGCCCAGGCCCAGGCACGCCACGAAGCCGATGCTGCGCAGGCCCTGGTGCTGGGCGAAGAAGAGCGACGCAAACCCGGCGATGGCGGTGAGCGTCGAGCTGGCCACCGCGGCGCCCACGCTGCGCAGCGCCACCATGGGCGAGGTGCCCTCGAGGAAGCGGTGCAGCAGGTAGAGCCCGTGGCTCACCCCGAACCCGAGGAGGATCGGCAGGATCACCAGGTTCATGAAGTTGAGCCGGTGGTTGGTCACGCTCAAGAGCCCCAGCATCATCCACAACCCGACCCCCAGCGGGATCACCGAGGCGAGCGCCAGCTTCACCGAGCGGAAGTCGAGGTAGTGCATCACCAGGATCCACAGCGCCGCCAGCAGCACCGTCAGCTTCGCGTCGAAGAGCACGATGCGCGCGAGCTTCGCGTAGAGGATCGCCAGGCCCGCCGACTGGTACTTCTTCCCGCTCTTGCCCTCGATCAGGTTGGTCTGGTCGGCGAACAGCATCAGGTTCTTGCCGTCCCACAGATCGACCTTCGGGTAGAGGAAGGTGAGGTAGCCGTGGTTCTCCGGCTTCGTGGTGGGCAGGTGGCGGAACAGGCTCGCGTACGTCTCGGGCACGCCGTTGACGTCGAAGGGCTTCTTCTCGAGCACGCGCTTGAAGAACTTCGCGTTCTCCTGCATCTCGGGCGGCAGCGATTCGGCGGGGATGTCCTTGAGCTGCTCGTTCCACGCCTCGAGCACCTTCGCGTTGAGCGCGGCGGTCTTCGGCGGCGGGGTGAAGCTGTAGATGCTCACCACCTGGTCGACCGACGGGTACTTCGAGATGTCGACCCGGAAGTTGTAGTCGGAGTCGTCGGTCATCGCGTCCCAGATGTCCTTCGTCTCCTCGAGCGTGCGCGTGTACACGGCGATGGGGTCGGAGCTGATCTGGAAGCGGGCGTTGATCTCGTCCTGCAGCTTGATCGACGGCTGGTCCACCGGCGCCAGCGCGCGGGTGTTGTAGTTGAAGCGCACCCCGCCGCTGAACCGCTCCCACAGCGTCATCTCGCGGTCCTTCGGAATGGGAAAGTCGACCCACGGCACGGAGAACGCGCACACCAGGCCCACCAGCCCCACCGCCGCGGCCAGCAGCAGCTTCGGCGCGGGAATGCGGGTCTTGCCCGAGACGAGATCGGCCGAGGGTGGCGCCATCACCCCGATGAGCTTCGCGGGCAGCGCGGGGTCCTTGTGACCGGCGAGCGCGAGAATGGCGGGGCTCCACGAGAAGAGCGTCAGCCCGATGATCAACGTGCCGAAGCCGGCGAGGAAGCCGAACTGCGAGAAGCCGCGGAACTCAGAGACCAGCAGCACGAAGAAGCTGCCCGCGGTGACGATGGCGGCGATCAGCGCGGGCCGGCCGGCGTTGATGATGGCGTCGGTGATCGCCCTGTCCCACGCCTTGCCCATGCCGAGCTCGATGCGGGTGCGGTAGATGAAGTGGATGCCGTAGTCGATGCCGAAGCCCATCAGGATGGCGCCGATGATGCTGGTCACCAGGTTGAGCTCGCCCAGCGTCAGCTTGGCGAAGCCCATGGTGAGGATGGTGCCCAGCGCCATTCCAGACAGCACGATCAGCGTGGGGGCCCACTTGCGGAAGAAGACCACGGTGATGATCGCGATGAAGAGGAAGGCGAAGACGAACACGTCGTCGAGCGACTCGGTCATCGCGTAGTTGTCGTCGACGCTCGTCTTGTACGAGCCGGTGAAGCCGAAGGCGACGCGCTGCTTGTCGCCCATGAGCTGGTAGTCCTCCACCAGCTCGACGCCACTCTTCTTCGCGGCGTCGAAGAGCAGGCCCTTCGTCACCGGCGTCCCCATCGCCGCGCCGCCCGTCATCACGTCGACGAAGTCTTTCGTCTTCGGCAACAGCGTCGAGTTCCACATCGGCTTGATGAGGATCATCATCATCTTCTTGTCGTCCGAGATGTAATAGTCGTCTCGAATGCTCTTCTTGCCGATGGAGCTGTACTTGTTGATCAGGTCGGTGAGGTCGAGCTTCACCGGCTCGGTCTTGCGCAGCTCGAGGTAGAACGGGTTGTTCCTGCGCAGCTGGTCCTTCACGTAGGGATCGATGCGCTTCTTGGCCTCGACCAGGTCCTCGTTGCGAATGAACAGCACCATGTTCTCGCGCACGAACTCGACGGGCACCTTGTAGGTGATGAAGCGCACGTAGGGCGTGCCGTCGGGCTGCTTCGCGGCGATCAACGTCTCGTGGATCGCGTCGGCGAGCTTCTTCAACGCCCCCTCGTCGTCGGCGCGCAGCGCGAGCTGCAGGTACCCGGCGCCGCCCACCATGTCGATGACGCGCTTGACCTCCTTCACCTCGGGGAGATCCTGGCTGATGAGCGCGAGCTGGTCGGGCTCGATGGTCAGCCTCGCGGTGAGCCAGCTGCCGGCGATGCCCAGCGCGACCAGGACCAACAACACCTTTCCCGGGTACTTCACGAGGAGGTGCGCGTACGCGGTGATTCCGCGCGTGATGAAGGCTGACTTGTCGCTCACGCGCGGGCTCATACCCCACGGCGGCTGACGCGCTCATTCTTGTTTCGCGCTCGGCCGTCGAACTGCGAGCTGCTCGCCCGCGGGAGGCACGAGGAGGAACGCTGCGAGCGCGCCGACCGAGAAGAAGAGCCCGGCCAACGCGCCCGAGGCGAGGAAGAGCGCCCACAGCCCGGGAGAGGAATCGCACTGGCCCGTGGAGGCACCACAAGGGCTGGGCAGCGCCCCGTGCAGGGCGAGGAACCACGCGCCCCCCAGCGCAGCGCCCGCGAGACGCCCGAGCCGGTGGACGACGGAGCCGGGGGTCGCGAGGAGATACGCGAGGAAGAAGGGTGACCAGGCGATGCCGAACTCGGCGAGCGTCACCGGGAAGGGACCGAGGCAGCCACCATCGGTGGGATGCATGAAGCTGGGCAGCGCCTTGATCAACACCACGAGCGGCGTTCCGACCAACAAGACGGCGCCGCGCCGCCACACCGCGAGGTCCGGGTCCGCCAGGACCAGCACCAGCGCCCCCGAGAAGAAGAGCAACGCCCTGAAGGAGCCGGGCAAGTCGCGGCCATCCTCGAACGGGTAGGCCAGCGCGGTGGACCTGAGCAGGAGGTTCCCGATGACCAGCACTGCGAGCGCGGGCAACCCCAGCAACGCAGCGTGGCGCAGCGCCTGGAAGTGGCGGGCGGGGATCTCGCGTCTCAAGTGGTTGAGGAGGCGAGCCGGGAGAGCCTCGGGGCTGGTCTGCACGTGGGCGGCTCGCATGGACCCATCATCGCTGGCTGCAGAGCGCCGCCCCATCGGGCGAAGGGAGGATGCCCGGCGCAGCGGCCTGAGCCCGTCAACGGGGAAGGGCTCCTGCCTCACGGAGGCCGACCAGCTCAGCGAAGAACGCGTCGACGTACTTCGCGGCGGCGGCGCCGTAGTCGAGGGCGTACGAGTGCTCGTACATGTCGAGCACCAGCAGCGGCAGTCAGTAGGGCGGTCGTCGAGCGCTTCAGTGCGAGTGGCCGTGATGGACGTCGTCCCCGTGCTCGTGCGCGTGCTCGACGGGCTCGTGCTCGTGCGGGTGGGAGTGTTCACCATCCACCGTCGAGTCGTGCGCGTGGGTGTGATGACCATCGTCGTGCCGATGCGGGTGCTCGTGGCTGGTCGCCTGGTGCTGGTGCGCGTGGGCGTGGCGCTCCGAGACGTGCAGGAAGACACCCGCGGCGAAGAGCAGCGCGGCGAGGCCCGTGCCCCACGTGAGCGCAGCCGGGGCAGCGACGAGGCCGAGCGCCGCTCCGATGAAGGGCGCCAGCGCGAACACCGAGGCGGTCCTCGCTGCGCCGATGCGCCGCTGCGCCAGCAGGTACAGCCGCAGGCTCAGGCCGTAGCCGGTGGCGCCCGCCAGGAGCAGCGCCGCGGCCCGCCACAGCTCCGGCAGCGACTCTCCGCTGACCAGCGCGAGGCTCGAGGTGAGCGCCGCGCCCAGCGCGCCCTTGAGGGCCACCACCGAGAGGGGCCGATGCTGAGCGAGCTTGCGCGACGCGGTGTTGTCCACCGCCCAGCCCACCGTCGCGCCGAGCACCGCCACCATCCCCAGCGCGCTCCAGGCCGCGCTCCCCTGCGCGCCCACCGAAAGGAGCAGACCTCCTGCCGTCATCAAAGCGAGCGCGGCCACCACGCGGCGGCCGAGAAATTCCCCGTAGACGACGCGCGCGAGCACCACGGTCCACACCGCCTCGAGGTTGAGGAGCAGCCCGCCCGTCACCGGCCCGGTGCGCTGAAGGCCCCAGGCCAGCAGGGTCGGCGCGACCGCGGCGCCGGCGAACGCCATCAAGAGCAGCGCGGGCCACGCGCTCAGGGTCAGCGGCGCGCCCGCCTCGCGCACCACCGGCTTCTGCGCCAGGGACACGAGGCAGGCCCCCGCATAGAGCAACGCCGCGGTGCCATACGCGCCGACCCCGGCCCCAGCCCAGCTGAGCAGGGGAATGGTGAGGCCGAAGGCCACGGCTGACGCGACCGCCAGCAGCACGCCCAGCGCGATCGGCCTCACGTCAGGCTCACCCAGCCCGCGCTTCGACGCGTCCCTCGAGTCGTGGAGCCTGGACTCGCGAACAACAGGAACGCCGGCAGCGGGGGTGTCATCAAGGCGTCATACCAACGTTGCCACCGACCCTGTGTGCGCCGAGCCCGATCGCGAGGCCGACGGCGGTTGTCCGGTCCGATGCCCTCCGCACGGGACGCGGAGACTCAGGCCAACTACCCGACTGTCACCGGAAGGCTCACGGCGGCGGACTTGCCCCCCACGACCAGCTGTGACGGGGTGTCCCAGACGCTGCGCACCGTCAGCGGCTCTGCGATGACGTCGATGGTGGAGCGTCCCTCTCCGCGCGCCTTGAACGTGAGCTCCACCTGCAGCCTGGCCCCGGAGCCCATGCCTTCACACTGGGCCGCCAGCTCCAACGGCGTGCCAGGCACCGGTTTGAGCGGGAGGACCTTGCCGTCGAGGCGGGCCGTGACCTCCAGGACCCTCGCGCCGATCAAGACGGACGAGACGCGCAGCCGCACCGAAGAGCACTGCTTTCCGGTCGATATCATCACGTCCTTCCACGTGCAGGGGGTCGGCGCGGTGACGTCGATCGACTTCTCTCCGGTGCCTTCCCAGGAAAGGGCAGGCCCATTCGACAGGAGTGCGAACGCTGGAAGCCCGTCTCTGATCTCACGGTGCGAGCGCCCCAGATGCGGAGGCCGCCCCGGATGGGCAGTGAGCAGCTCAATGTCGTCGCTGTTGTCCTGGCCCAACCACATCTTGCCCGGCGGCTGGTTTGCCGTTCCGGCGTAGTCGTGCACCTCGAACTCGGCAGTCTCAACCGACAGCAACGAGAGGTCCGGGAGCGCAAGCTCGCAGATCAAATCACCAGCGACGATGAACGCATGGTCACCCAGGAGCGTCATGGCGCGCGCCCCCCACGAGTTCATCGAGTCGTACTTACCCAGGACTTTCCCGCCGGGGGCGAGGTGCAGCAGCGTCGATCGGCGATGATCCTCGACGACCATCACCAGGACACCTTGCGGAGTGGGCGTGGCGGTCCAGAAGTCCCCATCGATTCCGGGCGCCAGCTTCAATGCGAACTCCGCCGCTGGCGGCCCGCTTCGGCGTGGCAGCACCACAACGAGCCCGGTGCCCTTCTCCACCATCGCCTGCCCCAGCGGGCCGTCGCACAAGAGCACCGCGTCGGGATCGCCGCTGGCGCGAGATGAGCCCTTGACCCGTGCCGGCCTGGGAATCGCGAGCCGGGTCCACTCGCCACCGTGCACCGGGCGGGTCATCAACCCGTCCAGGCGAAATTCCCTGTCGACCTTGACGGCGAGGAGGTGCTCGCCCGTGCAGAGCAAGTCGCTCCACTCGCCGTCGAGCCGCGAGGCGGGGCCGGTTCCCCGTAGCCCCAGGTCATACACCGCGCCGTCCCCCGCGCCGGCAAACACGTGCGAGGCGTCCTGAGTGGCGGTCACCACCGTTTGAAACCGCATGTGGCCCTGGGTGTCACCGCCTACGCGTCGCCGCGTTCCCTCGCGGCCCTCGAACACGACCAGCCGCTGCGGTCGCATGTCCAAGAGCAGGGCGCCCTGCGCCCACAGCCTTCGCCTCAGTCTCATCAGTCCGCCCGCTGCCCGCCTCGCCTTCGGGCTGACGTTTCACGCTAGCGGAGTAGGAAGCGAAGCGGAAGAAGCGCGGGCCGTGCTCACCCGAGTCGACCTCAGCCCCGAGCGCAAGCAGCACGCCCAGCGCGATCGGCCTCACGTCAGGCTCGCCGAGCCCGCGACGCGACGCTCCTGCTTGCGCCCGAAGCGCGCGTAGAGCGCAGGCACCACCAACATGTTGAGCGCCGTGGACGAGAGCAGCCCGCCGAGGATGACCACGCCCATGGGCGCCTGGATCTCGTTGCCCGGCTGATCTCCCGCGAGCACCAGGGGAATGAGCGCCAGCCCCGCGCACAGCGCCGTCATCAAGATGGGCGAGAGCCGCTCGAGCGAGCCGCGCTCGATGGCCTCGTCGAACGGCGTGCCCTCCACCTGCTGCAGGTGCTCGTAGTGGGAGATCATCATGATGCCGTTGCGCGTGGCGATGCCGAACAGGGTGATGAACCCCACCAGCGAGGCCACGCTGAGCACCCCGCCCCCGAGGAAGACCGCGATCACCCCGCCGATGAGCGCGAGCGGGAGGTTGACCATCACCAGCAGCGCGGTGCGCACCTCGCGGAAGGCGAGGAACAGCAGCAGGAAGATGCCCGCCACCACGAAGAACCCGAGGAAGAAGATGGTGCGCGACGCGTCGCTCTCGCTCTCGAACTGGCCGCCGTAGACCACGTAGTAGCCCTGCGGCAGCTTCACCTCGCCCTCGATGCCCCGGCGGATGTCGTCGACCACGCTGCGCAGGTCGCGGTCCCCCACGTTGGCCATCACCACGATCTTCCGCTGCGCGTTCTCGCGGGTGATCATGTTGGGCCCACTGTCTTCCCGGATGTCCGCCAGCATCTTGAGCGGCACCTTGGCCCCCACCGGCGTGTCGATGAGGGTGTCGCCGATGGCCTGCGCGTCGGCCCGCGCGCTGTCGGGGAAGCGCACCACCACCGCGTACGTGCGCTGGTTGTCGAGCACCGAGGCCACCTTGTTCCCCGCAAACGCCGTCTCGACGATCTCCGCCAGCGCGCCCGCCTGCAGCCCGTAGCGCGCGATGCGCTCGCGATCGAACTTGATCTGCAGCTGGGGAATGTCGACCTGCTGCTCCACCGACACGTCCACCGCCCCGTCCACCCGCGCCATCACCTTGCGGATCTCCTCCGCCGAGGTGCGCAGCTGCGAGAGGTCGTCCCCGAAGAGCTTGATGGCGATGTTCGCGCGCGTGCCCGACAGCATGTGGTCGATGCGGTGCGAGAGCGGCTGGCCGATGATCACCACCAGCCCGGGCAACGAGGTCAGCTCCTGGCGCAGCGCCGCGAGGAACTCCCCCTTGCTGCGCTCCTTCATCGACAGCCGCACGTCGAGCTCGGCCGAGTTGACGTCCTGCGCGTGCTCGTCGAGCTCCGCCCGCCCCTGCCGGCGCGCCGTGGACGCCACCTCGGGGAAGGACAACAGCAGCTGCTCCAGCCTCCGGTTCAGCTTGTCCGACTCGTCGAGCGACGTGCCGGGCAGCGTCACCGAGCTCAAGGTGAGCGAGCCCTCGTTGAAGTCGGGCAGGAAGGTGCGGCCCAGGAACGCCGTGAGCACCAGCGCCGCCGCCAGCAGCGCGACCGACGAGGCGATGACCGGGTTCGAGTGCTTCAGCGCGGCCTTGAGTGCGGGGCGGTAGCCCGCCTTGAGCCACCGCACCAGGAAGCTCTCCCCGTGGTCCAGCGCCCCGGCCCGCGGCAGCACATACGCGCAGAGCGCTGGCGTGAGCGTCAGCGCCACCACCAGCGAGGCGAAGATGGCCACCAGGTAGGCGAAGCCGAGCGGCGCCAGCAGCCGCCCCTCCACCCCGGTGAGGAAGAAGAGCGGCAGGAACACCAGCATCACGATCAACGTGGCGAACACGATGGAGCCTCGCACCTCCCGCGAGGCCTCGAAGACGACCTCCAGCGCGGGCAGACGCTCGGCCTCCGGCTGGGCCCTGCTCTCCCGCAGGCGGCGGAACACGTTCTCCACGTCGATGATCGCGTCGTCCACCAGCGCGCCGATGGCGATGGTGAGCCCTCCCAGCGTCATGGTGTTGATGGTCACCCCGGCGGCCCGCATCGCCAGCACCGAGACGATGAGCGAGACCGGCAGGGCGGCCAGCGAGATGAGCGTGGTGCGCACGTTCATCAAGAAGAGGAAGAGGATGATCGCCACCAGGATGGCGCCGTCTCGCAGCGCGTGGGACACGTTCTCGATGGCCGTCTCGATGAAGTCGGCCTGGCGGAAGAGCTGCCGGTCGATCTTCATGCCCTCGGGCAGCGTCTTCTGGATGTCGTCGAGGTGCTGATCGATGCGGCGGGTGAGCTCGAGGGTGTTGGCGCCCGGCTGCTTGAGCACCCCCATCACCACCGCGGGCTCCGCGTTCGAAGAGCCCTCGCCCCGCTTGATGCCCGGGCCGATCACCACCTGCGCCACCTGCCCCACCAGCACCGGCACGCCGTCGCGCACCGTCACCACCGTCTTCTCCACGTCTTCCTTCGAGCTGATGCGCCCCACGCCGCGAATCAACTGCTCCTGCGCCCCGCGCACGAGGAAGCCGCCGGTGGAGTTCTCGTTCGAGCGGCGAAGCGCCTCGAGCACCTCGTCGAGGCTCACGCGGAAGGCCTGCAGCTTCTCCGGCGCCACCAGCACCTGGAACTGCTTCACCCCGCCTCCGATGGGGATGACCTGGGCCACGCCGGGCAACGAGAGGAGCCGCTTGCGGATGACCCAGTCGGCGGTGTCGCGCACCTCCATCCCTTCGTGGCGATCGCTCTTGAGGCTCAGGAAGAGGATCTCCCCCATGATCGACGAGATGGGCGCCAGCGTGGGCGGCCCGATGCCCACCGGAATCTGCGAGGCCACCAACTGCAGCTTCTCGTTGACGATCTGCCGGGCGATGAAGATGTCGGTACCCCAGTCGAACTCCACCCACACCACCGAGATGCCCACCCCCGAGGCAGAGCGCACCCGCCGCACCCCGGTGGCGCCGTTGACCGCCGTCTCGAGCGGGAAGGTGACGAGCGACTCCACCTCCTGCGGCGCCAGGCCGTGCGCCTCGGTGATGATGGTGACCGTGGGGGCGGTGAGATCGGGGAACACGTCGACCGGCATGCGAAAGGCGGTGACCGCGCCGTAGAGGGTGATGGCGATCGCCGACACCACCACGAAGAGGCGGTTCTTGAGCGACCAGCGGATGACGGAATCCATCGAAGACATGGGCGCCCTTCAGTGCACGTGGCCGTGCTGGGGAATGGCGCCGGAAGCGGCCGTCAGCTTGATCTCATACGCGCCGCGCGTGACCACGTGCTCACCGGCCGCGAGTCCCTCGCGCACGCCCACCCACCCCAGCGCGCGCGGGCCCAGGGTCAGCACGCGGCGCTCGAAGCGCTCGCCTTCCGCTTGCACGAACACCACAGACTTGCCGCCTTCGTCGACGAGCGCTGACTCCGGCACCGCGAGCCCGCGCGTCACCGCGCCCGTGGCCACGGACACCCGGGCGTACTGACCGATGCGCAGGCGCCCTTCCGGGTTCTCCAGCTCGAAGATGATGGGCACGGTGCGGCTGTGGGGATCGATGACCCGCCCCAGCGTGACCAGCCGCCCGTTCTTCTCGTCCACCACGAAGGGCTGCTCGTAGCCCTCCACCGTGAACCAGGCGCCACGCGCACCCTCCACCCGCGGAATGTCGGGCTCGAAGACGCGGGCCTCGAGCCAGACCCGCTCGAGGTCGATGACGGTGAAGAGCCGCTTCCCTTCCTCGACGCTCTCGCCGGAGGTGGGGGTGGACTCCACCAGCGTGCCCGCGAAGGGAGCTCGCAGCTGAAACGCGTTCTGTCCCGAGCCCGCGCTCCCCGAGGCCCCGGCCGCGTATTGCTCCAGCCGCCCTTGCGCCGCGCTCACCCGGGCGGCGGCCACCTCGGCGCGCGCCTTCGCCTCTTCGACCTGCCGCTCGGGCACCGCCTGCTCCTTGAACAGGCGCTCCGCGCGGGCGTGCTGGGCGCGAGCCGTCTCCAGCTCGGCGCGCGCGGCCTGCACCTCGGCGTCCAGGGTGGAGCGATCTCCCCCCGCTGAGAGGCGAGGCGCGATGGTGGCCAACACCTGCCCGGCCTTCACCGCCATGCCCACGATGGGCGTGGGCGTCGCCAGCGTCACCCGGCCCGTGGTGGGCGCGGTGAGGCGCGCTTCCTTGCCCGCGACCGGGCGGATCTCTCCGTTGGCCTGCACCGACGTCTGCAGCTCGCGCTCGGTCACGGCCACCGTGGCGAACTCCGTCTTCCACTGCTGCTCCTTGGTGAAGGCGATGCCCGCGGGCTCGGCTTCGTTGGCGAACGCGGCGGTGGCGGCGGCCTCGTCGGCGAAGACCTCGCAGGGGCCCGCGTCGAGCGCGTCCTCGACCTGCGCGCCGAAGAGCCGCACCGCCAGCGTGCACTTGCCCGGCTTCGTGGGGCGGAGGAGCGCGCGGAAGATGCCGGGGTTCGCCGGCGCGCTCGCGCGGGACGTGAGGACCTCGCCGTCGGCCAGGGTCAGGGTGAGCTCGAGCTCGCCTTCGGTCACGGCCTTGAAGCCCGGGAGGACCGTCACGTGCGCAGCGAACTTCCCCTCGCGGCCCTTCACCGGCGGCTCGTATTCCATGAACAGCTCGCTCTTGCCGGTCCACACCGTCACCGACCGGGCCGGCAGCCCCGCGGCGGCAGGCGGGCTTCCCTCGGCGTGAGCGTGCGGCTCGTCGCGCTTGCAGCCGTGGAGCGCGAGAAGCAGCGACAGGAATCGGACGGCCTTCATGGGTGGTCTCCGGGCTTCGTGCCAGTGGCGCGCGCGAGCTCCAGCTCGGCCAGTCGCGCCTGGCGGGTGAGCTCGACCTGCCGCAGCCGAAGCGTGCGCGCAGTGCGCCAGGCGTCGAGCAGCTCGAACACGGGGCGCTCGCCTTCTTGAAACGAGAGCTCCGCCCGGCGCACGAGGCGGGTGAGGCGGGGCTGCTGCTGCTCGAAGCGCTGGGCCTGGGCGAGCAGCTTCTCCAGCGTGCCGTGAGCGAGCAGGAGCCCGGCGGTGACCTCCTGCTCCAACCGGCTGCGCGAGGCCTCGGCCTGGCTCAACTGCGCGCGGGCGCGCGCCAGCTTGCCCTGCCCGTGGTCCAGCACGGGGACGCTCAGGGAGATGCCGCCCACGTAGCCCCATGCGACGGAATCGGAGACCACCGCGTTGCGCGCGCCTCCTGAGAGCACCACGTCGGGCACCCAGCCGCGCTCGGCGGCGGCCACCTCCCGCTCGGCCTGGGAGACGCGCAGGCGCGCGGCCTGGAGATCGGGCCGCGAGGCGAGCACCCGCGCCTGCAGTCCCTCGAGCGACGCGGCGGCGGCGGGGAGCCCTGGCGGGTCTGCCGCCTCGAAGGACGTTCCAGGCGCGCCCACCAGCAACCCCAGGGTGCGCCGCCACCGCTCGTGCTCAGCCTCCGCGTCGGCGAGGGCATCGTCGAGCACGCCCACCTCGAGCTCCAGGCGATCCAGCTCGTACCCCGAGGTGTCTCCTGCGGCGGTGCGCGCGCGCACCGCGCTGATGAGACGCGCCACCGACGCGCGCTCCTGCTGGAAGAGCTGCACCGCCTGCCTGGCCGCGGCCGCGCGCCAGTAGACGCCCAGCGCGTCGAGGAGCAGCCCCGCGCGATCGTGCGAGGCGCTCTTCCGCGCGGCGTCGAGGCCCAGCCGCGCGCCTTCCACCTCGAGCCCTCGGCGGCCGGAGATCTCCAGCGGCAGCTCGAGCCGCATGAAGTTCTCTGGCTGCCCCCGCCCTGCCACGAAGATCTCTTCGCGGTCGTAGCTCAGCGCGGGGTTGGCCCACACGCCGGCCACCGTGACGCTCGCTTCGGCCTGCGCCACCGCGGCCTCCAGCAGCGGAAGGCTCGGGTGCGACTTCTCCACCCGCGCCAGAAAGTCCTGCGCGCTCAAGGGAGCCGGCGCCCCGGCGCGCGCGCCCCCGGAGAGCAACAGCACTACTACCGTCGGTAGTAACGAAAGACGGCAGTGAAGGAGGAAGAGAGGCATCGTCAGGTCAGCCGAGGAGGGTTTCGAACAGGTGGTGCAGCGGCTCGGCGAAGACCGCGCTGACGCCCCCGAGGGCGAGAGAAGCGGCCAGGAGCAAGCGTGCGAGCCGATGCGCGTCGCGCTCACCGCCGCCCTCTTCCAGGAGGAGCGACTCGACGCGCTCAGGCACGTGGCTGGCCGCGGCGAAGGCGGCGCCAGCGGGAGCCAGCGCAGAAGGAGGCTGCCGCATCAGCGCGAGGATGGCGCTCGCCACCGTGCTGGGGCGGCCCACTGCGGCCACCGCGCGGCGGTCGCAGACCCGCTCCGACGAGAGCTCCCACAGCCGCAGCGCGCGCGCCGCGAGCACCGGCACGCCGAGAGAAGCGGCGAGGCCCAGGAGGGCGCGGCGCCAGAGGTCTCCGTGCTCGAGGTGCGCCAGCTCGTGCGCGAGCACCGCCGCCCGCTCGTCAGGCGTGAGCGCGGCCCAGGCCGAGGTGGAGACGATCACCGCCGGCGCAGCGAGCCCCGCGGTGAAGGCGAACTGCGCGTCCGACGGCACCAGGTAACAGTGCTCGGCCAGAGGAGTGCCCAGGCCACGTAGCCGCGTCGCCGACCGCTGCGCGTGGACGTGGGCCAGCGCCGCCAGGCCGAAGCGCACCACGAGGAAGGAGACCGCCGCGGCCACCAGCGCCAGCGCCCAGGGCTGCGCCAGCCAGGGAGCGTTGTGCTGTACGCAGAGGTGAAGGTGATGGTCGTGCGCGAGGCAGTGATCGGCGCCGGCGGCGAGCGCGAGCTTCGACTGGGCGGCCAGCACCGCGGTCACCGCTACCGAGAGCAGCGGAGGGAGGACGAGCGCCGCCTGGGCCGCCTGTCGCTCCACCCAGGCACCCTGGCGCCGCAGGGTCTTGCGGAAGACGAACAGGAGCACGTTGAGCAGCAGGGACAGCCCGAGGCTGACGCCGAGAAAGAGCAGCCCGAACGCCACCAGCGCGCCGAGGAAGGTCACTTCCCGCTCCTCCGCCGCTCGGCGATGAGGGCCTCGAGGCGCTTGAGGTTGTCCTCGTCGACCTCGGCCGCGGCGTCAACGAACGCGGCGAGCACGGGGTCTGCGTCGGTGGAGCGCGCCATGAGCCCCGTGACGGTGCTCTCGACGATCCGCCGCCGGTAGTCGTCGCGGGTGAGCGCGGGGCGATAGACGAAGGCGGTGCCGTCTTTCTCACGCTCGAGCAGGCCCTTCTTGAACAGCCGGTCGAGCGTCGTCATCACCGTGGTGTAGGCGAGCTGGGGTTTGCCCTTGAGGTGCGTGCACACGTCGCGCACCGCCAGGGCGCCTGAGCGCCAGAGCACCTCCATCACCCGCTCCTCGAGGGTGCCCAGGAATCGCCCGGCGGTTTCGAAGGTGCGCATCGCGGAAAACAAGCTAACGACGGCACCTACTACGGTCAATAGTAGTCCGACCTGTGAAGGCCGCCGACTTGTACGCAGCCGGCAACTGAGGCACACGACGTCCATGCCGCGCGTCATCCAGCTGCTCAAGCCGCGCGAGGCCGTCGAGGTGGTCGAGACGCGCCACGTGCCGCCGCTCGCGGGCGAGGTGACGCTGCGCATCGAAGCCTGCGCCCTGGGCCAGCTCGACTGGAACCTGCTCACCCTCGACGCGCCGCCGCGCCTGCCCCTGGTGCCGGGCCACGAGGCGGTGGGCGTGGTGGAAGCCGTGGGCCCGGGCGCCACCCTGCGCCCGGGCGATCGCGTGCTGGTGACGCCGCTCGCCTCGAGCTGCGGGCAGTGCGCCGCCTGCCGGGGCCACGACGCGCGGCACTGCGTGAACGCCTCGTGGCGCGGCGTGCACGTCGACGGCGCGCTGGGCACGCACCTGGTGACGCGCGAGCAGGCGCTGGTGCCGCTCGAGCTGCCGCTGGGCGTGGAGCCCCTGCCCGAGGTGCTCCCCCGCCAGCTCGCCGCCGCCCTCGCGCTGTGTGGCGGCTCGTTGTGGACCGCGGTGGGCGCCGTGAACGCGCTGGGGCTGATCAACCCCTCGCGGGTGGGCATCTTCGGCGTGGGCGGCGTCGGCCACCTCGCGGTGCAGGTGGCGCGCGCGCTCGGTCACCGGGTGTTCGCCACCGACGCCGACCCCGACCGCATGGCGCTGGCCCGCTCGCTGGGCGCCGAGCCGCTCGACGGCCCGGTCGACGCCGCGGTGGTGTGCACGCCCTCGACCCAGGCGCTCCAGCAGGCGGTGCGCCTGTTGCGGGCGGGCGGGCGGGTGTCGCTCACCGGCTCGAGCCCCACGGGCCGCGTCGATCTGTCCGTGGCCGACCTGGTGTGGCGCGGGCTCACCCTGCGCAGCGGGCTGCTGGGCACGCGCGAGGATCTCGAGGAGAGCGTGAGCCTGATCTTCACCGGCAAGGTGAAGCCGATCATGGAGCTGGTCTCGCTCGACGAGGTGCCCGCGCGCCTGTGGGCGCTGCGCGATCTCGGCTTCCCCGGCCGCCTGGTGGTCCTCCCGGCCTAACGGGGGTGCGCCGAGGTGGTCCCCCGAGCTGGCTGGGCGTGAAGGGAGAGCGCGGGGGTGGGAGACGGTGACGGGGCGAGGGCGTCGGCCACCTCGCCTGCCTCCTCGGCCAGCGCCTCGTTCGCCCAGCGGTAGAGCAGCCCGTCTTCCCGGGCGGCGTGGGCCTGCAGCATCGCCAGGAAGCCCCTCGCCACGTCGGCGCGCACCAGCTTCAAGTCGACCCCCACGCCCAGCTCCGCCAGCTGCTCACGCAGCAGGCGGTGTTCTGCCGCGAGCGCGCGGGTCTCGGTGGCGTCGATGTTCCCGAAGCGGGGGAAGAGCAGCCGTTCCTCGACCCTGAAGTGCGCCTCGACGCTGCGCTCCAGCTCGGTCCAGAGCAGCTGCGTGTCTTCGCGGGCGTTGGCGTCGAACGCGTCCTGCAGCTTCACCGAGAGCTGCTCGAGGCGCCGGTGATCGAGAAGAAGGAGCTCCCGCAGGTCGATGGGTTTCATGCCCTCATTCCCCAGCAATCGCCGCGCCGCGTCGAAGTCAGGGAAACGTGGTGCGGCGCCACGAAAGCGATGCGCCGAGCGCAGCGAGCCGACGCAGCCTTTGCTCACCACCCCATCGAGACGCCGGGAGGGTCTTCACACTTGCCCGCCGACGGCGCCCACAGCTCGGAGCTCCGCTCGGGCAATCCGCTCGAGGTGCCCCCGACCACCAGCACCCGGCCGTCGGGCAGCAGGGTGGCGGTGTGTTGCTTGCGGCCGTTGATCAGCTCTCCCGCGAGGCACCACTGCTTGCTCGCGCTCAGCCAACGCTGCACCCGGGTGGTGTCGACCGCGTTGGGCGGCTCGCCGCCGATCACCACCAGGTCTCCGTTCGGCAGCCGCGTGCCGCTGTGCGAGCTGAGCGACATCGAGAGGTGGTTCTCGAAGGGCTTCCACTCGGTGAGGCCGGGGCTCCAGGTCTCGGCGTAGTTGGTCGACGAGGTGGCCGTCTGCCCGCCGATGACGATGAGGCCGCCGCCGGTGGCCTCGGCGACCACGGCGGTGCGCTGCCGCGGCTCCGACATCGGCGGCAGGCTCTGCCAGGCGCCCGTCTTCACGTCGAAGCGCTCCACGTCGGCGATCGACACGCCCGGGCCCTTGCCCTGCTGGCCCGCGTTCGAGCGCCCGCCCACCACCACCACGTCGCCGTCGCTGGTGCGCACCGCGGCGTGCAGCCAGCGCGCGACGTCGAGCGGCTTCTCGACCTTCCAGGTGTTGGCCTTCGGGTCGAACCGCTCGACCGAGGTGAGGTGCAGCCGCTGCTCGCGCGCGCCGCCCACCACCAGCACCGTGCCGTCGAGCAACAGCGTGGCGGTGTGCCCGTTGCGCGCGTCGGTCATGGGCGCGACGGTGAGCCACGCGTTCTTCTTCGGGTCGTACACCTCGACCGAGGCCAGGGCGACGAAGCGGTTCTGCCCCGTGCTGCCCGCGTCGCCATCACTCCGAACGGTCTCGTTCGTGGTGCCGCCCGTCACCAGCACCCGCCCATCGTCGAGCGCGGTGGCGGCGTGATGGCTGCGCGCGGCGGTGAGCGCGGCGCAGGCGGCCCACTTGTTCTTCCTGGGGTCGAACAGCTCACACGAGGCGAGCGTGGACAGGCCGTCGGCGCCGCGGCCTCCCACCACCAGCACCCGCCCGTCGCGCAACAGCGTGGCGGTGTGGTGCTGGCGCGCGTCTTTGAGCAGCGGCGCAGGTGAGACCTTGCCCTGGGCTGAGGCGACGGTGGCGAACAGCAGCAGGAGTGCACAGCCAACCCGACACTCATCACCGGTCACCCCGAGCGAAGTCGAGGGGCGACTTCCTCCGAGCCTGGGCGCCGATCCCTCGACTCCGCTCAAGATGAACGGGCGCCTGCGCGCGAAGTCGAGGGTCGAACCGTGGCCCATGAGTTACTGGCCCTTCGGCTTGGGCGGCAGCGGCGCCCGCGGCATGGTGCTGGGGCCCGTCACGCGCGGCCCCGCGGACACCGGCTTCACCTCGGCCTTCGGCCCTTCGGGGGGCAGGAGGCCGGAGCGGCCCGCGGTCGGCGTCAACTCCGGCTGGGGCTGAGGCGGGGCGGTGGGCTTGTGCTCGGGCATCGGCTCGGGTGGCGTGGCCAGCTCGCCGCCGCGCTGATCTCCGGGCGCCTCGCTGTCGTCTTCCGCGAGCACGATGACGCGGTCTTCGTCGCCGAAGACGATCGACTCGAGCTGGGGCGGGTTGATCAACGGGGTCTGCCCCATCTTCATGTAGCCGATGGCCACCTCGCGGCGATCGCGCGCGACCTTCTGCACCGACATCCACGGGGTGGTGCGGCCGAGAATGGAGTAGCAGGCGGCGCGCTTCAGGTAGACCTCGTTGCCGTCGGAATCGAAGAGGTCGGCGAACACCGCGTTGAGCTCGCGGCGCTCGGACACCTGCGCGATCAACATCGAGGTGATCTCCGAGCTGACCACGAAGTCGGCGCCGTAGTCCTGCTCGAGCAGGTCCTTGGTCCGCGGGTCGAGGATCTCGCTGATGATGCGCGGCTTCCGGTCGCCCAGCCCCTTGAACATGTCGCGCAGCAGCAGCACGGTGATCACCGTCTTGGCGTCGGCCTCTTCTTCGTCGATGTCCGTGTCGGCGACGATCAACGCCACCGCGAAGTCCGGCGAGATGACCCGCCTCAGCGCGTCGGGCACCGTGGGGTCGCCGTCGACGTGCTTGAGCTTCAAGTTCTTGAGGCCACCCACCTCGTCCTTGATGAAGTCGGTGAAGACGTCTTTCTCCTGGCCGGGCATGAGCCAGGCCTCGCTGCCGGGCAGCACGTAGTTGTCGAACTCGCGCAGCATGTCGCCCAGCTTGGGGCTCATGCCGCACACCAGCAGGCGCTCGGGCTTGCGGGCCTTCGCCTCGGCGCCGCGGAACTCGGCCGGCACGGTGGGCTCGTGGTTGGCGGTGAGCGAGAACGAGTCGTCGTCTTCGGCGATGCAGAGCAGCTCGTCCTTGTCGCCCAGCACGTATTCGTCGGACGGGTTGATGATGCACGACGCCGTGCCCTTGCCGCTGATGGTGCGCACGCCGCAGACCACCGCGTCCTTCATCTTCCACTGCGCGTTGCCGAAGGGCTGGCCCGCCAGCTCGGGGAAGTTCTTGAAGTAGAACTCGCTGCCCTCGTACGAGAGCAGGTCGCGGTACACGGCCGCCAGCCCGTTCTGCCGCGAGGTCTGCACCATCATTCGCGAGAGGGTCTCGGCCATGGCCACCACCTCGACGCCGCCACCGCCGAGCTGTTCAATCACCGGCTGCCGGGACGAGTCGGCGAGCTCGACCACCGCGTGGTTGGTGGTGAGCGCGCCGTTGATGCGGCGCAGCGCCAGCAGCGTCTTGATGGCGCCCATGTCGGCCGCCGCGTCGGCGTCGTCCGACTCGTCGCCGTGGGTGTCGGACACGATGATGATGCTCTTGGCCCGGCTGGCGCCCACCTTGCGCAGGTCGTGCACCGAGTAGGTGCTGCCCTGGCGCACCACCACGCGCGTGGGGCCCATGTCGCCCATGCGCTCCTTGACGGTGTTCTCGACCTCTTCCTTGTCGGTGTCCGAGAGGATGACGATGGCCGCGTGCTTCAGGTTCGAGTTCGCCTCGCGCAGCTCGCGCAAGATGGCGAAGACCTTCTCGCCGTAGCCGAGGATGAGGGTGTGGCCCTCGTCGATGACCGGGCTCTTGCCCTTGCGCAGGTCTTCGAGCTTGTCGCCGATGGTCGAGCTGACCAGGCCGATGAGCAACGCCACCACGCCCACGCCGCAGAGCGTGGTGAAGATGGCGATGCCGCGCACCAGCGTGCCCTCGTCGCCGCCCATGGTGCCGGCGTCGGCCACGCGGCCGGTCGCCCACCAGAGCGCCTCGAAGAAGTCGAAGGCTTCCTTGCCTTCCTCGGGGGGCGGCATGGCGAAGCGCACGAAGACGGCGTTCATCGTCACCAGGATCAGCGACAAGCCGAACAGGCCGACGAAGCGCGCGATCGGGCTCCAGGAGAGGAAGCGATCGACCTGGTAGCGGACCTTGTCGCCAAACGTCGGGATGTCAGAGGCGTCAGACATGGGGGACCTCGGGAAGCGTGTTCCGGGAGGCGCGACTCTAGGCACGGCCCTCCCGGAGGTTGAGCGTTTTCGCGCCGCGGGAGGAAGACGCCCCACTCGGGGTGGCTGTGCACGAAAATTGACATCGCCTCGTGAGCCCTCGAGGGGCGTCGCGGGCCTCACGCTCTTTCTGCACGCTTTTGCTTGCGTATTCGCGCGATCACTTGAATACATGGGCATGGCCTCAGTGCATCGCCGCTTCAAGGACTCGGTCTACGAACAGCTCGCTCGCATCGGGAAGGCCACCTCGGCGCCCAAGCGCCTCGAGCTGCTCGACCTGCTCTGCCAGGGGCCGCGCACGGTCGAGGTGCTCGCGAGGGAAGCGGCGGTGACCATCGCCAACGCGTCTCAGCACCTGCAGGTGCTCCGCGCGGCCCGGCTGGTCGAGGCCGAGAAGCGCGGGCTCTACGTCGAGTACCGCCTCGCCAACGAAGAGGTGTGCGATTTCTATCTCTCGCTGCGGGGGCTGGCGGAGTCGCGGCTGGCCGAGGTCGAGCTGGTCACGAACGCCTACCTGTCCGAGCGTGGGGCGATGGAGCCCGTCGCCAGCGATGAGCTGCTGCGCCGGGTGAAGAAGGGCGAAGTGACGGTGCTCGACGTACGGCCCGGTGAAGAATACCGGGCCGGCCACATTCCCGGCGCGTTGTCGGTGCCCATCGGCGAGCTCAAGGCCCGCCTCAAGGAGCTGCCGAAGAACCGCGAGGTGGTCGCCTACTGCCGCGGGCCCTACTGCGTGATGGCCATCGAGGCCGTGGAGCTGCTTCGCAAGAAGGGCTTCACCGCGCACCGCCTGGAGAAGAGCGTGGCTGACCTGCGCGCCCGGGGCTGGCGGGTGGCTGCGGGAGAGCAGTCATGAGCACGCCGCGCCTGGGCATCCGGGAAAACCTCCCGCAGTTCTCGCTGCTGGTGGTGGTCAACGCCTTCGTCGGGGCGATGGTCGGCATGGAGCGCAGCATTCTCCCCGGCATCGCCGAGCACGACTTCCACCTCGCGGCGAAGAGCGCCATCCTCTCGTTCATCGTCGTCTTCGGGGTGACGAAGGCGTTCACCAACTACCTCGCCGGGCGCCTGTCGGATCGTTTCGGCCGCAAGCACGTGCTGGTCGCCGGCTGGCTGGTCGCCACGCCCGTGCCGTTCCTGTTGATGTGGGCGCCGAGCTGGTCGTGGGTGCTCTTCGCCAACGCGCTGCTCGGCGTGAGCCAGGGGCTCACCTGGTCGACCACGGTCATCATGAAGATCGACCTCGCGGGCCCGCAGCGCCGCGGCCTGGCGATGGGCCTCAACGAGTTCGCGGGCTACTTCGCGGTGGCGGCCAGCGCACTCGCCACCGGGCTCGTCGCGGCCCACTACGGCCTGCGGCCTCAGCCGTTCTACCTCGGCGTCGGGTATGTGCTCTTCGGCCTCCTGCTCTCGGCCTTCGTGGTGCGCGAGACGAAGCACCACGTCGCGGCGGAATCGAAGCTCGCGGGCGCGCTTCCCCCGGGAGGCGTGCCCTCGCAGAAGGAGATCTTCTGGCGCACCACCCTCACCCACCCTGACCTCTCCAGCGTCAGCCAGGCCGGCCTGGTCAACAACCTCAACGACGGCATGGCCTGGGGCCTCTTCCCCCTCTTCTTCGCGGCCGCGCAGATGGACCTCGCGCAGGTCGGCACGCTGGCGGCCATCTACCCGGCCACCTGGGGCCTCACGCAGCTCTTCACCGGCGCGTGGTCGGATCGCGTCGGCCGCAAGTGGCTCATCGCCTCGGGCATGTGGGTGCAGGCCGTCGGCATCGCGGTCATCGTGCTGTCGGTCAGCTTCTTCGGCTTCGCCAGCGGCGCAGCGCTGCTCGGCGTGGGCACCGCGATGGTGTACCCGACGCTGCTGGCCGCCATCGGCGACGTCGCGCACCCCTCGTGGCGCGCGTCGTCGGTGGGCGTGTACCGACTGTGGCGCGACCTCGGCTACGCGCTCGGCGCGCTGCTGGCGGGTGTGACGGCTGACGCGCTCGGGCTGCCCGCGGCGATGTGGCTGGTGGCCGCGCTCACCTTCGCGTCGGGCCTGGTCGTCGCCGTGCGCATGCGCGAGACGCTGCAACGGCCGGAGACCGGTTGTCTCGAGCCCGCAGCGCTGAGCGCGGCTGGCGCGGTCATCGTCGACGTGCGCTCGCCCGAGGAGTTCTCGGCCGGGCACGTCGACGGCGCCATCAACATTCCCCTCGACGAGCTGCCGGTGCGGGCGGCCACGCTGCCGAAGCAGCAGCTCGTCGTCACCGTCTGCGGCAAGGGCGGCGGGCGGTCTGATCGCGCGGCCGAGCTGCTCCGGGCGCAAGGCTTTTCAAGGGCACGTCCCCTCTGCGGCGGGACCCAGGCCTGGCTGCAACAACGCGCCGCACCCCACCAGGTGACCTCATGAAGCTGAACAACGTCGACATGGCCGCGGTCGCGGCCTTGGCTGAACGGGCGAAGCAAGACCCGGCCGTGCTGCGCATGGAGAAGCGGGTGGAAGGCACCTGGAGCTCCAGCACCGGGACGCCGCAGTTCTCGGCCACGGTGTCCCACGGCTCCACGCAGACGGTGCTCCGCGCCGACATGGCCCTGCCCTTCGGTGGCGGAGCCCTCGCGCCGGACCCGCTGCAGTACCTGCTCTTCGGCCTCGCCGCCTGCTACTCGGCGACGCTCGTCATGCTCGCCTCGATGGAGGGCGTGTCGTTGGAAGGGCTGAAGGCCACCGCGGAGAACTCGGTCGACAGCGGCCGCGTGTTCGGGTTCGGCGACCGGCCGCTGGTGAGCCGCGTCGCGGTGCGCGTGACGGTGAGCACCGCCGTCGACGACGCCACCCTGGCCCGCTGGGCGCAGGCGGCGCGTGAGAAGTGCCCGTTCGCCTTCACCGTCGCGAACGCCGTTCCCCTGGAGACACGCGTCGAGCGTGCCTGAGTCGTCGCCGATCGCGCCCCCCGCGGCGGGGCGGGGCCGGCAACACCCCTCGCCGCGAAGAAGAAGAGGAGCAGGACATGACCAAGACGCTTTTCATCCTGAACGACCCGCCGTACGGCACCGAGCGCAGCTACAACGGGCTGCGGCTCGCGGGAGCGCTCTCGAGGCGCGAGGGGCAGGAGCTGAAGATCTTCCTGATGGGCGACGCGGCGAGCTGCGCCAAGGCCAACCAGAAGGTCCCCGCCGGCTTCTACAACCTCGAGCTGATGCTCAAGGCGCCCGGCCGTCACGGGGCTGAGGTGGGCGTCTGCGGCACCTGCATGGACGCGCGGGGCATCGCCGAGACCGAGCTGGCCGAGGGCGCGAAGCGCAGCACCCTCGAGCAGCTCACCGACTGGACGGTGTGGGCCGACAAAGTGCTGGTCTTCTGAGGATGAGCGCGCCCCGCACGGTCGTCATCCTGGGTGGAGGGGTCGGCGGCGTGGTGGCCGCGCGCTCTCTGCGCAAGGTGTTGCCGCGCACGCACCGCGTGGTGCTCGTCGACAGGGAACGCGAGCACCTCTTCGCGCCTTCGCTGCTCTGGCTGATGGTGGGCCAGCGCGAGGCGCGCGCGATTCAGCGGCCCCTCAAGGGGCTCGAGCGTCACGGCATCGAGGTGCGCCTGGGTGAGATCGAACGCCTCGACCCCGCCACGCGCCAGGTGACGGTCGAAGGAGAGGTGCTCACGGCCGATCACCTCATCGTCACGCTCGGCGCAGAGCTGGCCCCGGAGACCGTGCCGGGGCTCGCCGAGGCGGGGCACAACTTTTACACGCTGGCCGGCGCAGAGAGCCTGCACACCGCGCTGGGCACGCTCCGCAAGGGCCGCGTGGTGGTGATGACCGCGGCGCCCGCCTACAAGTGTCCGGCGGCGCCGTACGAGGCGGCGCTGCTGATCGACGCGCTGTACCGCAAGCAGGGCCTGCGCGACGCGGTCACCATCGAGGTCTACGCCGCCGAGCCGATGCCGATGGGCGTGGCGGGCCCGGAGATGTCGGGGGCGGTGAAACAGCTGCTCGCCGAGCGCGGCATTCCGTATCACCCGGAGCACCAGGTGAAGTCCGTCGACGTGACGGCGAAGCGCCTGGAGTTCGCCAACGGCGCGCAGGTCACCTTCGACGTGTTGGCCTTCGTGCCTCCACACCGCGCGCCCAAGGTGGTGCGAGAGAGCGCGTTGGCGGGTGAGACGGGGTGGATCCCCGTCGATCGCAACACGCTCGAGACCCGCTTCCCCGGGGTCTTCGCGCTCGGGGACGTGGTCACGATTCCGCTCGCGCTGGGCAAGCCCCTCCCGAAGGCCGGCGTGTTCGCGCACGGCCAGGCAGAGGTGGTGGCACAGCGGGTGGCCGCTTCGATTCTCGGCACCGCGAGCACCGCCCGCTTCACCGGCCAGGGGGAGTGCTTCGTGGAGATCGGCGACGGCAAGGCGGGCTTCGGCGGCGGCGACTTCTACGCAGAGCCGAAGCCGGTGGTGTCGGTGCGCGCACCCAGCCGATGGCATCACTGGGGAAAAGTCCTCTTCGAGAAGTCGTGGCTCTCGTTCAAGCTCTGAGCTCGTGAGTAAGGGCATCGGTGGCGGCGTGGCCACTCCCCTGGTCGCAAGGCGCGATGGTGGTCTCGCTCGCCAGCCGTCCCCTGCTGCGGGCGACGGGCAGGAAGCGGGGCCTTCGCCATCGGAGTGGTGCTCCACGCCACTGAGCGCCACGGCCATCACCACGCCCAGCCGCTTGATTGCCGGGGGCACCGCCCTTAGGTTGGTCGTCAGTGCTTCGCCTTCCCACAGCCCTTCGCACGCCCTTCCTGCGCTGGCTCGCCGTGGTGATGTTGTGCCTGGTGAGCCCCGCGGTGCAGGACATCATCGTCGACGTCACCGGCTGGGTGCTGGGCGAGGCCGAGTGCTGCGCCGACGACTGTGACGAAGGCACGCCGTGCACCCAGCAGTGCGTGCACTGCGTCTGCGGGACGCGCCTGGTCGCGGCGCCGCACGAGCTCACCGCGCCGCTCGCGGGCACGTGGAGTTCGATGGCGCGCACCGAACAGTCCATCGAGGTCCAGTTGGGAGGCCACCTCGAGCCTCCGTTTCGACCTCCGGTGAGCTGAACGAGAAGCCCCCTCGGGTTCGCCTTCGCGAGCCCACGCGCTCGTTCAATTCCCGGAGTCCGAACATGCCTGCTTGTGCCCTGCGAGGGCTTCGCTCTCGCGCGTTGTGTGTCCTCATCGCTCTTTGTCCCGCCGTGTCTCCGGCCGCGGAGCCGCGCGGCTGTGACGAGGAGCTCTCCCGCGGAACCCTCGTCGCCTGCGCCCAGGCGCGCAGCCCGCTGATCGCCGCGGAGCTCGCCTCACTCCAGGGCGCGAAAGGAAAGGTGGAAGCGGCCCGCCCCTTCCTCCCGTCGAACCCGCTGCTGACGGGTTCGCTCGGGTCGCGCACGGGCGGTGGCATGAGCGCGACCAACTGGTCGGTGACGCTGGCCCAGGAGCTCGAGGTGGCCGGCCAGAGCGGCCTGCGGGTCGACGTCGCCCGGGGCGACCTGGTCGCGCAGGGTCAGCAGCTGACGGTGGTGCGCGCCGAGCTGGCCGAGCAGGCGTGGCTCGCCTGGTTCCAGGCGCTCGCCTCGAAGGAACGGGTGGCGCTGGCGCTGCGCATCGAGCAGGCCAGCCTCGAGGTGGCGAGGACGGCGCAGGGCATGTCGACGCAGGGGCTGTCGTCACCGGTGGACGCCGCCGTGGCCGACGCGGCCGCGGTGTCGGCGAGCCAGCAGCGCCTCGAAGCCGAGAGCGCGGTGCGGGCCGCGGAGATCCGCTTGAGGCTGCTGGTGGGCGCGAGCGCGACGCCGCGGGTCACGGGCGCGCTCGAGCCGCTGCGCTGGGACGAGGCCTCGCTCGAGCGGCCCGAGGTGGCCTCGCTCACCGCGCTGTCCCGGGCCGCGGCCCACCGGGTCGAGCTGCTGCGGCGCAGCCGCGCGCCCAACCCCACCCTCTCGTTCTTCGCGCAGAACGACGGCTTCGACGAGAAGGTGTTCGGCGTCGGCCTGGGCATCCCCATTCCCCTGCCGCAGCCGCTGGGGCGCACCTACTCCGGGGAGATCGCCGAGGCCGTGGGGGCAGGGCATCGGCTCGAGGCCGAGCTCGACCGGTTGACGCGCACGCTGAACGGAGAACGGGAGCTGGCCTCGAGCGAGTACGGCAAGCGCCTGGCGGCGCGGGCGCTCTACTCGGCCGAGCGCCTCGCCCGCGCCAATCACGCGCTCGCCGCCATCTCGACGCAGCTGAGCGCGGGGCGGCTGTCGGTGCGCGAGGCGCTGGTCTCGCAGCAGGCGCTGGTCGGGTTCCTCGAGGCCGAGGTGAACGCACGCGAGGCGCTCTGCGCGGCGTCGGTGCGGCTGATTCGAACCCATGGTGGCTCTCTCGAAGGTGGTGCCCTGTGAAGAACGCCCTGTTGAGCGCGGTGCTGCTGTCGACCCTCGCCGCGTGCAGCTGCAAGAGCGGCAAGGACGCCGAGGCCGTGAAGGAAGAGGCGCACCACGACGACGCCGAGGGGCACGACGAGCTCCCCCGGCAGGTCAAGCTGGCAGACGCAGAGGCCCGGCGCGCGGGCATCAAGACGGCCCCGGTGAAGCGCGGGGCGCTCGCGTCGACGCTCTCGCTCACGGGGGAGATCGTCGCCGAACCCGACCGCACGGCGCGGCTTTCGTCCGCCACCCCGGGGCGCCTCGAGCAGGTGCTCTTCAACGAGGGCTCCACCGTCAAGCGGGGCGACGTGATGGCGACGGTGCGCGTGCCCGACGTGGGCCGGCTGCGCGGGGCGTACGCCGCGGCGGGCTCGAGGGCTCGGGCGGCGCGCACCAACGCCGCGCGGCTGGCCGAGCTGAAGGCGAGCGGGCTGGGGTCCGAGCAGGCGCTCGTCGACGCCGAGGCCGACGCGAAGGCGCAGGAGGCCGAGCTGCACGCGCTGGGCGAGCAGCTCTCGGCGATCGGCGTCAACGCCGATTCCGGCGGTGGCTTCATCGTCGCGCTGCGGGCGCCTCTCTCGGGCGTGGTGGTCAGCCGCGACGCGGTGGTGGGCCAGCCCATCACCCCCGAGGCGGTGCTCGCGACGGTGGTGGACCTCTCGGAGGTCTGGTTCCTCGGCCGCATCTTCGAGAAGGACCTCACCCGCTTGAAGGCCGGCGCGAACGCCGAGATCGAGCTCAACGCCTTCCCCAAAGAGCACTTCCACGGCGCGGTCGACTACGTCAGCCAGCAGATCGACCCGGCGGCGCGCACGCTCACCGCGCGCATCCGCGTGAGCAACGCGGATCTCCGCCTCAGGCTCGGGCTCTTCGGCCGCGCCCACGTCGAGCAGGGTGACGCCAGCACCGTGACGCCGCAGCTCGTGGTGCCTCGCGACGCCATCGTCGACGTCGGAGGGAAGTCCGTCGTCTTCATCAAGGCGGCTGACGGCGACTTCGTGATGCACGAGGTCACCGTGGGTGACTCGGCGATGGACGACGTGCAGATCCTCTCGGGGGTCAGCGAGGGCGAAGAGGTGGTGGTGAGCGGCGTGTTCACCCTCAAGAGCCTGCTGCTCAAGTCGACGCTCGCGGAGGACGAGTAGATGCTCGCCTTGCTCTCCGCCATCGTCAGGTGGTCGCTGGCGAACCGGGTGATCGTGCTGGTGGCGACGCTGCTGTTCGTGGCGGTGGGCTTGCGCTCGGCGGTGCTGCTGCCCATCGACGCGGTGCCCGACGTGACCAACGTGCAGGTGCAGATCATCACCGCGGCGCCCGCGCTCTCTCCCGTCGAGGTAGAGCAGTACGTCACGGTGCCCGTCGAGCGCTCGATGGCGGGGCTGCCGAAGTCGACCGAGGTGCGCTCCATCTCGAAGTACGGCGTGTCGGTGGTGACCGTGGCCTTCGAGGACGGCACCGACATCTACTGGGCGCGCCAGCTCGTGAACGAGCGCATGCGCGAGGCCGAAGGCGCCGTGCCCGCGCAGTACGGCAAGCCCGAGATGGGGCCGATCAGCTCGGGCCTGGGCGAGGTCTACCAATTCGTGGTGCGTAACGAGCGCCTCACCCTGATGGAGCTCGAGGAGCAGCTCGACTGGTACATCGGGCCGCAGCTGCGCATGGTGCCGGGCATCGTCGAGGTGAACAGCTTCGGAGGTGAAGACCGGCAGTACCAGGTGGTGCTCGAGCCGGGGCGGCTGCAGGCGATGGGCGTGTCCATCGCGCAGGTGGTCGCGGCGCTGGAGAAATCGAACGCGAACGCGGGGGGTGGCTACATCGAGCACAACCGCGAGTACTTCGTCATCGGCACCGACGGCCTGGTGAAGAGCCTCGACGACCTGAACCGCGTGGTCATCGGCGCCACGCCGCAGGGCGTGCCCATCACCATCGCCACGGTGGGCGAGGTGCGCTTCGGCGCGCGGCTGCGGCGCGGCGCGGCCACGAAGAACGGAGAGGGCGAGGTGGTGGTGGGCGTGGCGATGATGCTGCTGGGCGAGAACTCGCGCACCGTCACCGAGGCCGTGAAGGCGAAGCTGAAGGCGCTCGAGCCCACGCTCCCGCCCGGCACGCGCATCGAGCCCTTCTACGATCGCTCGGCGATGGTCGATCGCACCATCGCCACCGTGGGGAAGAACCTGCTCGAGGGGGCGCTGCTGGTGATGTTGGTGCTCTTCGTGCTGCTGGGCGACCTGCGTGCGGGGCTGGTGGTGGCGATCACCATTCCCCTCTCATTGCTCTTCGCCGTCACGGTGATGAACGCGCTTGGCCTCTCGGGAAACCTGATGAGCCTGGGGGCCATCGACTTCGGGCTCCTGGTCGACGGCGCGGTGATCATCGTGGAGAACACCGTGCGCAGGCTCAGCGAACGCCAGCAAGCGAGCGCGACGGTGCTCACCGACGCGGAGCGGGTCGGCGTGGTGGAGCGCGCGACGCTCGAGGTGCGCGCCGCCAGCGTCTTCGGCGAGGCGATCATCGCCATCGTGTACCTGCCGTTGCTCGCGCTCATCGGTACCGAGGGGAAGCTCTTCCGCCCGATGGCCATCACGGTGTTGCTCGCCCTGGCGGGGGCTTTCGTGCTCTCGCTCACGCTGGTGCCGGTGCTCACCAGCCTCTGGGTAAAGCCTGCGCAGGAACACCGCGAGACCTGGCTGCTGCGCCAGGCACACAAGCTCTACCGGCCGCTCTTCGCCCAGGCGATGCAGCACCGGGTGGCGACCGTCGGGCTGGGGGTGTTGTCCCTGGCGCTCGCCGTGGGGCTCTTCATGCGCATGGGGGCCGAGTTCATTCCCCAGCTCGACGAGGGGGACCTGCTGATCGAAGCGCGGCGCCTCACCGGCGCGGCGTTGAGCGAGTCGGTGCGCACCGACCTGAACCTGCAGAAGGAGCTGCTCACCATTCCCGAGGTGGACCAGGTGGTCGCGCGCACGGGCTCTCCCGAGGTGGCGACCGACCCGATGAGCATCGAGGCGTCCGACGTGTACGTCGAGCTCAAGCCGCGTGAGACGTGGCGGCCCGGCTTCACCAAGGCTTCCATCGCGAAGGAGGTGGCGGAGGTGCTGGAGCGTTCGCCCGAGGTGGGCGGTGCCATCTCGCAGCCGATCGAGATGCGCACCAACGAGCTGATGGCCGGCATCCGCTCAGACGTGGGCATCCTGCTCTACGGCGGAGACCTCGAGGTGCTGGCGCGCCTGGGTGAGCAGGTGGCAGCGGCGGTGCGCAAGGTGCCAGGCGCCGTCGACGTGCGCGTCGAGCAGATGGCCGGGCTCAAGTACCTGCGCGTCACGCCCGACCGCAACCGGCTCGCGCGCTACGGGCTGACCATCGAAGACGTGAACCAGGCGACCGAGACGATCGCGGTGGGCTCACCGGTAGGCCACGTGCTCGAGGGCGAGCGCCGCTTCAGCATCGTGGTGCGCACGGCGCATCACTTCACCGGCGACCTCGAGCCGCTGCGCGCGCTGCCGCTGCGCTCGGTGAGCGGCCAGGTGGTGCCGCTGGGTGACGTGGCCGAGCTCAACTTCGTCACCGGCCCCGCGCAGGTCAGCCGCGAAGCGCAGTCGCGCCGGCTGGCGGTCGAGTTCAACGTGCGGGGCCGCGACCTGATCTCGGTGGTGCAGGACGCGCAGCGCGTGACGGCGCCGGTGAAGTTCCCGGTGGGCTACCGGGTCGAGTGGGGCGGACAGTTCAAGCACTACCTCGAGGCGCGGGCGCGGCTGGCGGTGGTGGTGCCGCTCGCGCTCGCGCTCATCCTCTTCCTGCTCTGGCTGAGCTTCGGCTCGATGCGCGTGGGGCTGCTCATCTTCCTCAACGTGCCCTTCGCCATCGTGGGCGGAGTCATCGCGTTGTGGCTGCGCGACATTCCGTTCTCCATCTCTGCGGGCGTGGGCTTCATCGCGCTCTTCGGCGTGGCGGTGCTCAACGGCCTGGTGCTGGTGGCGTTCGCCAGGGACCTCGAGGCGGCGGGGCTCGGTCACGTCGAGGCCATCTCCCGCGCCGCCGACGCGCGGCTGCGGCCGGTGTTGATGACCGCGCTGGTGGCGTCGCTGGGCTTCCTGCCCATGGCGCTCTCCACCGAGCCGGGGTCCGAGGTGCAGCGGCCGCTGGCCACCGTCGTCATCGGAGGGCTGATCTCGGCGACGTTGCTGACGCTCTTCGTGCTGCCGGCGCTCTACTCGTGGTTGGGAGGGCACGCGAAGAACCGGGTCGCGCCTGGAGACCCCGGCGGCGGCGCGAACGCACGCACCTGAGCGGTCACTTCTTCCTCGGCTTCGCGTACGACGTGCGCTCGCCGCTGGTGATGGTGGCCATCGTCGCCGCGCCCCGCTCTTCCAGCACGTCGAGGTCGGCAGGGTTGCGCAGTGAGGCGGTGAGGTGCCCGGCTTGCTTCGCGAAGGCGAGGATCTCCACCTCCTCGGGAATGAGCAGCAAGCTGAGCTGCCGGGGCTCACCTGGCGCCGGCGCGGCGTTGGCGATCACGATGACGTTCTGCAACAGCGTGACGCTCACCATTCGCCTGGACTCCGGGTCGGTCACCACGGCGACGAGATCGACGTGGTCCCCCGCCCTGAGCACCACCGCGCCGCCCACCGCCGAGGTGTCGAGGGTGAAGGCGCGGGCTTTGGCCATCACCTCGAGGCCGGGCCTGGGCTCCGGCGGGGCGGGGGGCGCAGCAGCGAGGACGCTGGCGACGACGACGACGAGGCTCTTCATGAGGTTCTCCCAGGGTGCGGCATTTCCGGGGAGACACAGGCTCGGGCCGAACGTTGCGGGAAGCGTGGGCTCGGCCGGCGATCATGCTAGGCGGGCCCGATGAATCGAGCCCTGCTCGCCGCTGTCCTCGTCGCTGCCGCTTCGTGCGGTCCCACGACCGCGCAGTACGTGTGCGGACCCAACAACTGCACCGGGTGCTGCGCGAGCGCGGAGATCTGTGACACCGGGACCACGGACTTCCGCTGCGGCAAGGGCGGGGCCTCCTGCAACGTCTGCGGTGGCAGCGCTCCGCTCTGCGTAGACCAGGCCTGCGGCGTCGAGGCGCTCCCCACGGGCGCGAAGCTCGTCTTCGTCACGCGCACCACCTACAGCGGCAACCTCGGAGGGCTCTCGGGGGCTGACGGGCTCTGCGCTGCGGCGGCGGGCGCTGGCGCGCTCTCCGGCACCTGGCGCGCGTGGCTGTCGAACACGGTCGGCACCCGGGTCAACGCGTTCGACCGCATCCAGGGCGATGGTCCCTGGTACCTCACGGGCACCGACACCTCGGGGCGGCGCATCAAGGCCTTCAACAACAAGGCCTCGCTGCGCACCGCGCCACTCGCGCCCATCGACCGCAACGAGCTGGGCGTGAAGCTCTCCAATGGCCAGTTCGTCTGGACCGGCACCGAGCCCACGGGCAACGCCAGCGCCGCCGGTGGCTACGACAACTCCTGCGCGAACTGGAGCGAGAGCGCCTTCGGCAACCAGGGCGACATCGGAGACGTGTACGGACAGTGGACGAACCAGCGCGGGCAGGAGTGCTCGAGCATGGCGGCGCTGTATTGCTTTCAGCAGTAGCTGAAGGGATCACCGTGGGCCGGTGGTGGGCTCCACCGGCGGCGCGATGCTCATGGAGAAGCTGCTGGGGGTGCCGTCGGCGGCATCCCACACGGCGTAGACCTCCAGCTCTTCCCGGGTGACGGTGATGGTGCCTTCGCGGCTCAGGGGATCCTGGATGACGTAGTCCCCCTCGGGGGTGCGCCCGATGACGCTGATCCAGTGAGCGGACTCCTCGTGGATGAACCCGAAGTCGCCGGTGTCGTAGGTGTCCGAGGCGCGCGACCAGGTGCCCGCCTGGTTGGGCACGCCGTAGAGCACCACCGGCTCGCCGCGCGCGAGCGCCGCGTCGAGGCCGTCCATGTCCTCCACGTCGGTGGTGGTGGCGCCACCCGCCTCGGCCGCCGCCTTCAGCTGGTCGGTGCCGGTGGTGTTGGGCGCGGTGGTGCCGCTGTCGGTGCGCGCGGTGGCGATCACCGCCTGGGGGTCGGCGTTGTCCACCGTGATCAGGCCCAGCGCGGCCAGGTTCATCGCCACCGAGGCGGGCCCGCAGCTGTTGTCGCCGCCCGGGGTGTCCTTCTCGGCGTTGTAGGTCGACGTCTCGAATTGGGTGATGAAGGTGGAGAGCCTCGCGTCGGCGCTCCACATCAGGGTGAGCGTGGCCTCGTCGGGCTCGCCTGACGGCGGCAGTCCGTTCATCAACTGGAAGTTGCGGAGGTCGTTGGCGTCGACGGAGCCACCGGGCTCGACGTAGCCCAGCGCCTGCATGCGCTCGTTGAGGCGCGGGTCGATCTGGAGCGCGGGCTCACGCACCAGGCTCGCCCCCACCCAGCCGGTCAGCGGCTCACCGTCGCTGCCGGTGCCCTCGACCTGGTACCACTGGGCCGCGGCCGGGGCTGGAGGCTCCTGCCCAAGAACGGTCAGCGGCTCGGCGTCACCGAAAGAGCCACAGACCGTGCCGCTGCTGCTGGGAGAGGCGCGGCACCGCGCGGCCTCGGTGGGGTCGGCCATGAAGACGGTGGTCATCACCGGCCAGCTCGCAGGGTCGGGGAGCGCCCCTTCGGCCGCGGTGCCGATGGTGGGCCCGATGGGGCTGGGGTCGTCATTCACCTTCAGCGAGGCCACTCTCGACAGCCCCGCGGCCTGGATGAAGAGGTCACGCTGGGGCCCGGGCGGAATGGACAGCAGCTGCTCCAGCACGCGATCGGAGATCGCCGGGCCGGGCTGGTAGCGCGGGTTCGCCGCCAGGTAGGCCGCGAGCGAGCTGGCGGGCTGCCCGGGGAAGTTGGGGTCGACGATCTGCCCGCTGGGCTTCAGCACCACCGCGTGGCCCACGCCGTCGCCGTCGATCAGGAGCATCACCGAGTCGCCCGGCTGAGCGAGCGCGGCCGCGCGCTCCAGGCAGTTGGCGTTGGCATCGCCTCGCACCTCGTTGCGCAGCGTGGTGGCGCCGCTGGTGGTGAGCGCCCTGGCCCGCAGCGCGGTCCCTCTGCCTGAGCTGAACTCGTTGCCGAAGGCCTTGCCCACCGGTGGCGGCGGCGGTCGCCTGGGCGTCTCGACGCGGGGGACGGACGGCTGGAGCTGCGGCGGAGGGCCGATGCGAGAGACCATCTGAGGTGTCCTTGGGCCCGCGTGGGGATTGGTTCAGGCCGCAAGGAGGTATCGGAGCATCGGTGCTCCATCCCCGACCCGGTTCTGTATTGGCACGCTACAACGCGACGTCCTTCGGGGCGGAGCGTCGGCGCGCCCGCAGCAGCACCAGCAGCAGGCCCACCCACGCCGCGCCCGGGAGCGGCGCTGCGCCACAGCCGCACCCCGAAGGTGCGTCGCAGGGCCCGACCTGGCCGAACACCGCGCACTGGCCGGTCTGCTCGTCACACCTGCCGTAGTGGCACGCGTCGTTGAGCTGCGAACAATCGAGCGCCGCTCCCGCGCACACCCCCTGCCTGCATGCATCTGCTGCGGTGCACGCCGCGCGGTCATCGCACGCGGTGCCGTCAGGCACCTGCACCGCCGCGCACGCGCCGGTGGTGGCGTCGCAGGTGCCCACCACGCAGGCCGAGTCGAGCGAGCTGCAGTCCCTCGGGCGCCCCTGGCAGACGCCGCCGCGGCACGACTCACCCACGGTGCAGCGTTGACCGTCGTCACAGGCCTGGCCTTCCGGCCGCGGTTGGCCGGCGCACGCGCGGGCCGTCTCGTCGCAGACGCCCAGCGTGCAGCCCGTGGTGAGCTGCGAGCAGTCTCTGCGCGCGCCCACGCACGAGCCCGCCGCGCACCGGTCGCCGGTGGTGCAGAAGGCCCCGTCGTCGCAGCCCTGCCCTTCGTTCGCGGGCGCGGCGACGCAGCGCTGCGCGACGTCGTCGCAGGTGCCGCGGGTGCACGCCCCGTTCAGCGTCGAGCAGTCCTTCGCGGCGCCCGTGCACGCGCCCGCCACGCACGTGTCGTTCTCGGTGCAGAAGCGACCGTCGCTGCAGGCGCCGCCTTCGTTGAGCGCGCTGGCGCGGCAGGCCCCGGCCGCCTCGTCGCAGACCCCCACGCTGCAGGTGGAATCGAGCGAGGCGCAGGTGCGCGCCTGGCCACCACCACAGACGCCCGCGGCGCAGGTCTCACCGACGGTGCAATACACGCCGTCGCTGCACGCGGTGCCGTTGGTGAGCGGCACGCTGACGCAGGCGCCGGTGTTGGGGTCGCACTCGCCGCGCGTGCACGCGGTGTTCAGCGACGAGCAGTCGACGGCCGCGCCCCCGCAGCTGCCGGCGCTGCACGAGTCGCCCGTGGTGCACCGCAGGCCGTCGTCACAGGTCTGCCCCTGGTTGATGGGCGCCGCGACGCAACGGTCGAGGCTCTCGCTGCAGCTGCCGGCGGCGCAGGCCGAGCTCGACGCCGAGCAGTCGCGTGGGCCACCGCTGCACAACCCCGCGGCGCAGCTGTCGCCGGTGGTGCAGAAGAGCCCGTCGTCACAACCGCCGCCCTCGTTCCGCGGAGCGGGCGCGCAGACGTTCAGCGCCTCGTCGCACACGCCGAGGTTGCAGGTGTTCGACTGCGCAGAACAATCACGCGCCACGCCCGCCACGCACGCGCCGGCGGTGCAGCGATCGCCGGTGGTGCAGAACGCTCCGTCTTCGCACGCGGTGCCGTTGGCGAGCGGCACGCTGACGCAGGCGCCGGTGTTGGGGTCGCACTCGCCGCGGGTGCATGGGGTGTTCAGCGAGCTGCAGTCGACCGCCGTGCCCGCACAGGTGCCCGTGCTGCACGAGTCGGCGGTGGTGCAGCGCAGCCCGTCGTCGCAGCTCTGCCCCTGGTTGATGGGCGACGCCACGCAGCGGTCCAGGCTCTCGCTGCAGGTGCCGGCGGCGCAGGCCGAGCTCAGGGCCGAGCAGTCCCGCGCGCTGCCGCTGCAGGTGCCCGCGGCGCAGAGGTCGGTGACGGTGCAGTAGAGGCCGTCGTCGCAGGCCCCGCCCTGGTTGCGCGGTGAGCGCACGCAGGCGCGCTGGGCCTCGTCGCACACCCCGAGGTTGCACGCGTTCGACTGCGCCGAACAATCACGCGCCGTCCCCGCGGCGCAGAGGCCGGCGGCGCAGCGATCGCTGGTGCTGCAGTAGAGCCCGTCTTCGCACGAGGCGGTGTTGGCGGGGTAGACGCAGGTCCCCGCGGCGTTGCAGCGATCGTCGGTGCAGGTGTTGGCGTCGCCGCAGCCGCGCGCCACCGGAGTGGTCGAGGTGCAGTCCGGGTCTGCGACGCCGCACGCGCAGTCGCACCCATCGAGCGCGTTGTAGCGAGCGGGGCTGCAGGTCCACCCCGCCGGGGTGCGCACCACGAAGCCGGAGAAGCTGACGAGCTCACCCGAGGTGGGCCCGCTGGATTGGTTGATCACCCCGGAGGGATCGATCTCCACGCTCAGGGTGTAGCTGCCGGGCGGCACGCCCGCGGGCACGGTGGCCACGAACCAGTACGTGTCCTGGGAGTGCGCGGGGTAGCTGGACTGCGTCCAGGTGCCGATGACCCGAGACCCGAGCCGCATCTCGAGGTCGAAGGGGCCCGCCGCCGTCGAGCCGGCGTTGCCGTAGGAGAGCTGCACGCGGATGGTGTCTCCAGCCTGGAGGTCCGCGCACGAGCCGGAGCAGGTGGGCGGCGCCGACTGCACCATCGACCGCTGGTCGGGGAGGATCGGGCTGCTGGCGACGATGCGATTCAAGTACAGGTCAGGCAGCGTGGTGTTCCCCGAGCTCCACACGCCGCGCAGGAACGAATGATCAGCGGCCGTCAGGAACGTGAAGTCCGTATCCGAGTAGCCCATGATCGACAGCTCGTACCAATCGTGCGCCGCGTTCTGGTAGTGGCCCAGCTCGTGGAGCGCGGTCGCCTCGAGCTCCACCGTCGAGAAGGGGAAGTTGCTGTTGAAGTACACGGCCTCCTTCACGATCGAGCAGCTCTGCGTCCACACCACCGCGACCCCGACCTCCGACGGGCCCCAGGCGTGACAGGTGCCGTCGTCCCACCCGATGACGCTGACCCCGGCGTTGTCAGGCTTGGTGCAGAAGCCGAAGCCTCCGGTGGGAGCGCTCAGGTTGTCGAACGCTCCGACGATGGAGTTCCACGACTGCATCGCGCTCGAGACCGCGAGCCGGCCGCTGCTGCCCGAGGGCATGTTCGAGAGGTACTGCAGGGGCCACACGCTGCCGCCGGGGTAGCTGGGCTGCAGCGTCGAGTTCGTCGAGCACACCCGGGTCGACCACGCCTGGGCGGCGAGCCCGGAGCACAGCACCAGGAAGATCGCGGCGCGCTTCACGGCAGCGCCTTCAGGGCCGCCATCACCTCGACGAGGGTCAGCGCGGCGCCCTCGGGAGGAAGCACGCGGGCCGCCGCCGCCGTGCCGCGAGGCTCGAGGGCGGGCGCGAGGGCAGGTGCACCGGGCGCGCGGCCGAAGACGAAGCCCTCGGACCGCACCTCCACCAGCGGCCGGCCGTCGAAGGCGTAGACGCGGCCTTCCTTCACCGGCAGCACGCCGCCCTGCCCTCCCACGAACGGGTGCAGGGAGACTGCCGGGTCGACGAAGACGATCGCCTCGTCTCCCGCCTCGAGCACCACCTGCCCGCTCACGTGCAGCTCGCGCGCGCCCACCCTGCCTCCGAGCGTGGTGAGCAGCAGCGAGTCTGCGGCCCCGTGGATGGAGGTGAGGACCTGCAGCGTGAGGTCGGTGAAGAAGGCCTCGGTCTGCTGGGTGCCGATCGTCCCCGGGCGGCCGGTCGCCGAGACCACCTTCACGTGCGCGACCAGGGGCGTCTTGCGGATCAGCCCCCCCAGCGTAGCGGTGGTGAGCGCGGCCTGCTGGCTCGCCGAGCCCGGCGCGGGGGGCCTGGTCTCACAGGCGGCCAGCAGAACGAGCAGGCTCCAGAGAATGCGGCGCTGCCCCATGCGCGGCTCATAAGGCGCGAGGGCAGCCCTCGGCAAGTCGTTCATGGGAGACTCCCAGCCTGATGAGCCCGATCGTTCCTGACGAGTCGCGGCCGGCGCTGCGGGCCGTGCCACAGGCCCTGCGCACCCGCCTCGAAGGCCGCGTCGAGACCCTCGCCATCGGCGTCGCCGCGCTCGAGGCAGCGGCCGAGGCCCTCGACCGGGAACACCTCGGGCCTCCGCAGATCGCGCTGCTCGAGCAGGTGCGCGCCTTGCTGCCCGCCCTCGACGAGGCGCTTCGGGCCGCCGAGCCCTTCGACGCCCTCGCCGAGCTGTCGGGTCAGGCGCGAGCTCGCCTCGTGCGGCTCACCGAGGCGGTCGCCCACCGGCTGCGCCGGCGCCCCGCGTCGCTGGGCGTGGGCCTCGAGGCGCTGCTGGTCGCGGTACCCGCGCTGGTCAGCGAGCCCCTCTTCGTGTCCGTGGCCCGGCGGCCCGGCCAGACACTCGCGGCTGCGCTGGTGCTCTGTGGGGTCCTGGGGGTGGCCGCGATGACCCAGAGCCTCATTCTCCTGCTCGGCGCCACCGTCGCGGCCATCGTGAGCCTGCAGGCTTCCAGCGCCGGCGGTTGGTCGTTGACCGCTCGACACCTGCAGCTCGAGGGCGGTCGCGTGGTGCCGCTCGTGCATCTCGCAGCGCTCGACCTGGAGGGCCCCCGGGTGGTGTTGACGCTCGTGGGCGGCGAGCAGCTCACGAGCGAGCACGAACCGCGGGTGCTGCACGCGGCGCTGAGGCTGCTGCAGAGCCCGGCGCTCGGCGTGCTCTCGCCGGTGGCACGCGCGGGGCCCTGGATCGAGGCGGTCGACGAGCTGGCCGGGCTGAGCGCCAGCCTGCTCAGTTTCCAGACCGGGGTGCTGCTGGTGCCGACCCACCAGCGCGAGAGGGTCGCCAGCGAGCTCGGGTCGAATGGCCAGCTCGTGCCCGCGGCGCTGGTGCACGCGGTGCTCAGCCATCTCGAGCAACCGCGGCTCGAGGACGTGGCCGGCCGTCTCGCGGGGCTGGGGGTGCGGTGGATTCCCAGGGCGGCGCTGACCGTCGCGGGGTCGACGATGCACGCAGGGGCCCTGAGCCTGAGTCTGTCGGACGGAGCGCGAGCGCTCGAGCTGATGAGAAGCTGAAGCCACGAAGCTGCGCGTGCAGCGCGTATTGGTACGCTGCCCGCTCTCTTGGCCCCCGCTCCCTTCCAGCCGATCCCCGACTCCACCCAGGTCCACGTGGACCGGCTGGTGGGCACGCAAGTCGGTGGGCTGGAAGTGGGCGCGCCGGTGGGCGAGGGCCGCTTCGGTACGATCTACCGCGCCCGCCAGGCGGGCAGAGACGTGACGCTCGAGGTGCTGCGCACCGGGCTCACCGGCGATGACCAGGAGGTGAAGGCGAGCAACGCGATCAAGTGCGCCGGCATCGCCAACGTGTCCGACTTCGGCCAGCTCCCCGATGGGCGGCGCTACCGGGTGATGGAGCTGCTCGAGGGCGAGTCGCTCGATCAGCTGATGCAGAGCCGCGGCAAGTTCTCCGCCGCCGACGCCGTGAAGATCCTCGGCCAGGTGGCTGAGGTGCTCGAGGCGGCGCACGCGTGGGCCGTGCCGCACGGCAACCTCGGCCCCTCGAGCATCTTCGTGGTGGGCGGCGGGGTGAAGCTCATCGACTTCGGGCTGGCGAAGCGCGGCGCGAGCATCGAGGGCGATCTCTACGAGCTGGGTGAGCTGGGCTTCGCGCTCCTCACCGGGGCCGAGCTGGGGGAACGCGCGCCCCCGCCGCTGGGGAGCGGCATCCCCGAGCCGGTCGATCGCCTGCTCCGCGAGCTGCTCGACCGGGCCGTGACGGACGCCACGTCGGCGCGCAAGGAGTTCGCGCTGGCCCTCTCGCTGCTCGACGCCGGCCCCGCGACTCAGCTCAAGGTGAACCGCCCGGCCGCGCCGCCTCCCACCCCGTCGACGCCAGCCCCGGCGCGGCGGCGCGGGCCCGTGCTGGGCCTGGCCGCGGTGGCGCTGGTGCTCGCAGGAAGCGCGGCGCTGTACCTCTGGCCGCCGGGCACGCCCGTGGTCCCCGAGGTCGAGGCTCCGCTTCCCCCGGAGGAAGAGGAGCTGCTGCTCGAGGAAGAGCCTGAGCAGGCCGAGACGCAGGCGGTCCCCGGGCCCGTGCAGACCGGGCCGCGCCCGCCGAGCCCGGGCGTGCCGCGGCGGGTGCAGGGGGTGCCCAGCGCCAGCGCCCTCGCGGCAGAGATTTCCCGCCTCGAGTCCCGCTTCTACAAGCAGGTGCGCCCGGGAGAAGACGTCGACCAGGCGCTCTTCGTGCTCAACAAGCAGCGGCTGCGCCTGACCGGCTCGCCCACCGAGCAGGACCGCAAGGACGTGGCGAAGCAGTTGGCGGGCTGGCGCCGCAGCTACCTGCGCAGGTGACTCACTTCTCGAAGAAGCGGTGCGAGCCGCCCATCACGAACATCAGCTGCGAGCGCGTCAACTGCGTCTGGCGCCGCTGCCTGCTGCGACGATCAAGCGTTCGCGGCGCGGCCGGGGCGCATGCGCGGCGAGCTCGCTGCGCACATGCAAGTGCCCCCGACGCCAGGAGAGTCGTCGGGGGCACAGGGGTCTCCGCGCTTCGCCGCGCGACCGGCGCGGTCGGTCAGCCTTCAGCGGACCTTGTGTGAGAGCTCGACCGAGAACTCCTTGCCAGGGCCGTGGCACACGGCACACGACTCGCTGCCGTTGTACGACTGCACGAAGAAGTGCGTCTCGGCCGCCGCAGAGTCATGGCACGAGCTGCAGACCGCGGCCCAGGTGCGCACCGGCGCGGGCGCGAGCGGGTGGCTGCGCGGAGCCGGCTCCTTCCACGCGGTGTTGGTGGCGCCGTGGCACTTGGTGCACTCCGAGACCCCGCCCTTGAACGAAGGGAAGCCTACGGTGTCGTAGGTCACCGGGTAGGGCACGCCGAGGAACACGCCGTTCACCTCGTAGGGGCGGCTCAGCTCCTTCCCCGCGTGAACGCGGTGCGCCAGGGTGCGGAAGTCCATCGTCGCGCCGGGCGTGGGCCGCACGTACCAGGACGCGTAGGTGAACTTGGGCCCGTCTTCGAGGCCGGGCGCGTTGTGGCACACCAGGCAGGTGTCGAGGCCGCGGCGGCCGAAGCCGTGCGCCGCCAGGTCGGTGTGACAGGCGTTGCAGTTGTCGCCCGACGAAATGACCGCGCGCGGTTGCACCGTGGTGGCGCCGCCGAAGAGGAAGTTCTTCTGCGCGGGCTTCGCCATCATCCGGTAGGTGGTGTTGTCGTTGTTCCACACGTTCCACGCCTGGGTAGTGGTGACCGTGCCGGCGGGCGTGACGGTGAAGTCTCTGTTCGCCCACATGGCCACCGTGTACGTGCCGTCGAGCAGCGGCAGGCCCTTCCAGTCACCCCACGACTCGTCCACCTCGTCGGAGTCCGCGATGGGCGCGGGGAAGAGGCTCTGCGTGGCGTCGCCAGGCGAGCGCTTCCAGCCGAAGCGGCCGTCGGTGCGGTAGCTGACCACCACCGCGTTGCCCGCGGTGAAGCGGCCCGCGAGGGCGGTGAGCTCACCCGTCGCAGCGTTGGACACAGTGTAGTCCGTGCCCTCGCGGCGGTTGCTCAAGGTCGCCTCCTGCACGGCGCCCCCCGCCGCGTGGGCGTACCGCAGCGGCGTGGTGAACCAGATGCGGTCGAAGGCGCCGAGGTCGAAGAGCGTCACGTCGTCGGTGCTCTGCAGCCGGCCCAGCTGCGCGTACTCCTCGGTGGCGAGGCCCAGGTCGAACACCACGCGGTCACCGACCGCGAGCCCGGCGTTGGCGGCGAGGTCGAGCACCGCGTAGCGCTGGTGGGCGGCGGTGGCCTGGCCCAGCGCGCCGGGGGCGCCGAGGAGCGCGGTGCGCTCCATCACCACCTGCCGGCCCCAGTAGAGCGGGAGGTTACCAACGTTGAACACGTCAGCACCTCCGGTCGCCGCGCCCACGCGCTCCAGGCTGACGTCGAGCGGCACCCTCAAGGTGTAGGTCGCGGCCGGCGGCACCACCTCGATGAAGAAGCGGTCGTTTGCGACGAAGGCCGTCGTGCCCGCGGTCACGGTGAAGGTGACGCCGTTGTAGGTCACCGCCGTGCCCACGTTCTGGGCCGTCAGCGGGGCCGACACCGAGCCCACCACGTCGAAGGTGGTGGCGCCCGTCATCACCACGGCGAGCACCTGCGCGACCGCGCCTGCGGCCACCGCCGGGGCCGAGATGGTGCCGTTGCCGGTGAAGGGCGACGACTTGCGGAAGGCGAAGTCGTACGGGTTGCCGTTGGGCACGATGATCTGCCGGTTCGACGTCGGGCCGACCACGATGATCTGCAGGCGGGTGAGCGACATCACGGGGACGTTGGCCGCCGCGTTATCGGTGACCGAGAAGGTGACCTCGAAGGGGTCGCCTGCCTGGTGATTGCCGCCCGCGCCGGTGCCGGGAGTCATCGCGGTGAGGCCGAGGTTCACCCCCGTGTTGAAGGCCGGGTTCTCATACGGGTGCAGGTGCATCGCCCGCACCGGGTGGGTTCCCGTGGGGCCGTGGCAGGTCGCGCACAGGCTGTCGTTGAGCTGGGCCAGGTGGCCGCCGGTCGCCGACGAGAAGTCGATGGAGTCGTGGCACGAGCCGCACACCTTGCGATTGATGACGGTCTCGAAGTTGTTGCCCTGCGCAGGCGCCACGCCGCCGTCGAGCACCGTGGGCACGCCGTGGCACTTGCTGCAGGCCACCAGGCCGGTGCGCACCTTGTCGCTCTTCATCTTTCCCGTCGGCGTCAGCGCCGACCACCCGGTGTCGCGGGGCATGAACCCGTTACCCGCAGCGCCGGTGTAGGTCGTGCCCGCCGTGTCGTAGAGGAAGGCCGCGTACGCAGAGGGCATCACCGGGAAGGCGAAGTCGGAGAAGTCGATGACCGAGTTGTTGTACCCGACCATCTTGTAGGGCTTCGAGGCAGCCGCGTAGTCAGGCGCGCCCGTGGCGGTGACACCCACGCCGACGACCGACGGCAGGTGGGCTGCGTTGTGAATGCGGTGCACCATCACCGAGAAGTCGATGGACACGCCCGGCGTGCCGCCCTCGACGGTGGCCACGTTGCGGTCCTCTGCGCCGGCGGTGTGGCAGGTGAGGCAGACGCCCAGGTCGTTGCGCGAGCCCCCGTGCGCCCGCAGCTGCGTGTGGCACTGCTCGCAGTTGGCCTCGCCGACGACCGCGCGCTTCACCAACGTCGTCGCGCCACCGAAGAGGAAGTCGGCCGTGGCGTTGCCGGTGTCACGGTAGACGACTCCGTCGATGGTGAAGTTCTGGTACGCGGTCATCGCCACCGTGTACGTGCCGTCGAGCAGCGCCTGGCCGGTGAGCTCGCCCGAGCCCGCATCGAGCGCCGGTGAGTCGTTGAGCGGCGCCAGATAGGTCGCGGGAATGGGCGCAGCGAACGTGTACGTCCACGTGCCGCCGCCGGTGTCGACCGAACGCGTCTTCACGTCTGACTGCGAGGCGATGACGCGTTGGTAGTTGCTGGTGGGGCCCGACATGTAGATGGCCGTGGACGTCAGCTCGCTGAGCGCCACGTTGCGGCCGTCCTTCCGCTTCACCGTGAAGGTGACTCGCGCCGTGTCACCCGCGCGGAGATTGCCCCCGGGGCCGGTGCCGCCCGCCACGCCCGTGATGACCACCGCCACGCCCGGCAGGTCGTCCCACCGGGTGAGCGTGGTCGCGTTCGGGCCCACCGGACCCTGGGGCCCCTGGGGACCCGCGTCACCCTGCGGCCCCGCGGGGCCCTGCGGTCCGGCCGGGCCTGCGTCTCCGTTCGCGCCGTTGATGCCGTCCGTGCCATCGGCCCCGTTGGCGCCGTTGGTGCCGTTGACGCCGTTCGCGCCGTTCATCCCGTCGGTGCCATCGGGACCCGAGGGGCCGGCCGGGCCCTCGCACGACATGGCCAACACCAGCGACCCGAGCAGACAACCGAACGCAGTGAGTCTCATTGCAGACCTCCGACCCGACAGGTCCGCGAGGTGCGGAGCGCTGTGAATCCCGCCGGCCGCAGATGCACTGGGCGCGCCACGCGCGCTGCGTGCGGAGGCGTTACCGCGCGGTAACAGTCACCCGTCTTCGGGGCTGACGGGCGTTTCGCATGGGGAACATTCACGGAAGTGTTCGGCGAGCCCTCATGACGATTGCGGCGCGACGCCGCTGCTGCCACTGATGAGGCATGGGTGGATGGAAGGCCTGGGTGACGACGGCGCTCCTGGGCCTGAGCGCCTGTGAGCAGAGCCCCTTCCGCGAGGTGCACGTCGACATTCGGCCGGTGCAGGCCGAGGTGTTGCCGTTGGCCCGGCCGGCCACCGCGACGACGAAGCCGTTCCGCGTCTCGGTGGCGGGCATGGAATCGCCGAGCGGCACCTACGCGGCCTGGTCACGGCTCTTCGGAGAGGTCGCGCACCGCCTCGGCGGTGGAATGGAGCTCGAGTTCGTGCAGCGACGAACCTACGCGGAGGTCAACGAGCTGCTGATGAAGGGCGAGCTCGACGCTGCGCTGCTGTGCACCGGCGGGTACCTCGAGCTGCAGCGACGAGACCCGGGCGCGGTCGAGGTGGTCGCCGTGCCCATCATCAACGGCTCCGATGCATACCAGTCGTTGATCATCGTGCCCGCCTCGAGCCAGGCCCAGTCGCTGCGACAGCTCGAGGGCAGGCGCTTCGCCTTCACCGACGAGCTCTCGCTCACGGGGCGCGCCTGGGTGGTGCACGAGCTGCGCGCGCAGGGGAAGACGCCTGAGACCTTCTTCGGGGCGACGTCCTTCACCCGCAGCCACGATCGTTCGGTCTCGGCGGTTGCGCGTGGCGTCGTCGATGGCGCTTCGGTGCACAGCATCGTCTTCCAGCACCTGCTCGAGAAGGACCCCGCCCTGCTCGACAAGGTCCGCGTCATTCAGCGCTCACCCGAGTTCGGCATGACGCCGGTGGTCGCCTCGCAGAAGCTCTCCCGGGGTACCCGGGCCGGGCTGCGCGAGGTGCTGCTCGAGCTCTCGGAAGATCCCGAGGGCGCCGCGCTGCTCAGCTCGCTGCGCATCAACCGCTTCGCCCTCGCGCTCCCCGGGCTCTTCGACTCGGCCTACGACGTCGTGCAGCCCGCCCCATGAGTCCTCGCAGGCTGCGCGTGCGCTTGTGGATGAAGCTGGCGGCGCTGGCCGCCGTCGGCGTGGTGGGGATGCACGCCGTGCACCTCGCCCTGGGCAACCGCATCGCGGGGCGCGCGCTGACCCTCGAGCAGGAAAAGCTGGGCCGGAGCATCGCGCGGCTGCTGGCCGATCAGTCCACCGACGCCCTGCTGGTCAACGACGTGGTGGCGCTCGACGCCATCGTGTCCTCCGCCGTCTCCACCCGTGGCACCAGCGTCTCCTACTGCTTCATCACCCGCGGCGGGCTGGTGGTGGCCTCGTCCTTCGGCGCCAGCACGCCAGCCGCCCTCTCCGCCCTGCGCCGCGACGGCAGCAGCGCACCGGTGGTGGTGGTCAATGGCGCGACCCGCACGCTCGACCTCGCCGAGCCGATCCTCGGAAACGTGGGCGAGCTCCGCCTCGGCCTGGACATGGGCATCGTGTCCGACACGCGCCGCCAGCTGACACTGGAGCTGAGCCTGCTGGCGGTGGCGATGATCCTCGCCGGCCTCGTCGCGGCCTTCGTCTTCGGGCGCAGCATCGCCCGGCCCATCGGCGACATCCTGGTCTCGGCCGAACGCTTCGATCCCTCGCGGGAGCTCGAGCCGGTGGTCGAGACGCGCGGCAGCGATGAACTCGCCGTGCTGGGCGATCGCTTCAACCAGATGCTGCTGCGCCTGCGCGCCGCCCACCAGGAACAGGAACGGTCGCGGCTCAAGAGCGTGGAGACCGAGCGGCTGGCCGCGCTGGGCTCGCTGGTGGCGGGCGTCACGCACGAGGTGAACAACCCCCTGGCCGGCATGAAGAACTGCATTCACCGGCTCTCACGCCCGGACCTGCCCGAGGAGAAGCGGCGCGAGTACCTCGAGCTCATGAACGAGGGGCTGGGGCGAATCGAAGACGTGGTGAAGGGGCTGCTCGACTTCGCGCGCCCCCACCCGCCCCTGCTCGAGCCCATCGCGACCCTCACCCTGGCCCAGGGGGCGGCGCACCTGGTGCAGTCCCAGCTGGCGCGGCGCCGGGTGCGGTGCGTGCTCGAGGGCGTGGCCGCGAACGGCGTGGTGCAAGCCGACCGGCATCGCCTCGGCCAGGCGGTGGTCAACCTGCTCCTCAACGCGGGCTACGCGAGCCCCGAGGGCGGCGAGGTGCGCCTGCGCCTGGTGCGGCGGCGCGGGGCGCTGGGCATCGCGGTGGAAGACGACGGGCCGGGAATCCCACCGGCCATCCGCGAGCGCATCCTCACGCCGTTCTTCACCACCAAGCCCCCGGGAGAGGGCACCGGGCTGGGGCTGTCGGTCACCCGCACCATCATCGACGCTCACGGCGGCGAGCTCGACTTCACCTTCCCGGCGGGCGGCGGCACCGTCGCCACCCTGTGGCTCAAGGGCTCGGAGGCTTCCCCTTCTTGAGCTGAGCCTCGGCCTGCGCGTCGCGGAGCCGTTCCCACAGGCTCTTTCGCGAGATGCCCAGCAACGACGCGGCGCGGCCGCGATGGCCCTCGGCCTGCTCGAGCGCGCGCTCGATGTACTGGCGCTCGAACTGCTCGACGGCTTCCTCCAGCGGGCGCAGGCCGGTGTCAGCCGAAGGGGGCATCACCCGCGCCAGCTCGATGGGCAGGTGCTCGAGCGAGATCGGCTTGCCGCGCGCGAGCGCCACGGCGCGCTCGAGCGCGTGGAGCAGCTCGCGCACGTTGCCGGGATAGTCGTGGGTGGCCAGCGCCGCCGCCGCCGCGGGCGAGAGCACCTGCGTCGGCTTGCCCAGGCGGCCCGCGATGTCGGTGAGGAACTTGCCCACCAGCAGCGGAATGTCAGCCCGGTGCTCACGCAGCGGCGGCAGGCGCACGTCGATGACCTTGAGCCGGTAGAAGAGATCGCGCCGGAAGGCGCCGGTGGTGACGGCGTCGGAGAGATCGCGGTTGGTGGCGCTGATGACGCGCACGTCGACGCGCTTCGTCTCGGTGGCGCCGACGGGCTCGAAGCTCGAGCTCTCGATGGCGCGCAGCAGCTTGGCCTGGTTGGGTAACGAGAGCTCGCCCACCTCGTCGAGGAAGAGCGTGCCCCGGTCGGCGGCCTCGAAGCGCCCGGCGCGACGGCGCTCGGCGCCGGTGAAGGCCCCCCGCTCGTGGCCGAACATCTCGGACTCGAAGAGGTTCTCGGGGATGGCGGCGCAATTGACGGCGACGAAGGGCCGCTCGGCGCGCGCGCTGCGCTGGTGAACGAGCCGGGCGGCGAGGTCCTTCCCCGTGCCGGTCTCGCCGGCCAGGAGCACGGCGATGTCGCTGGCGGCAGCGGCCTCGAGGCGCTCCCGCAGCTGCGCCATCGCAGGCGTGGCGCCGGCGAGCTGCTGACCGAGCTCGCTGGCTTCCATGAGCTGCGCGCGCCCCACGCGGAGCCGGAACTGCACCTCGTCGCGCACGGAGCCGAGGCGGAGCAGCAGCTCGTCCATCTCGAAGGGCTTGAGCACGTAGTCCCGCACGCCCTCGCGCATGGCGGTGACCGCGTGATCCGTGTCGGCGTACGCGGTCATCAACACCACGGCAGGAGGCGGTTGCAGCCCCCGGGCGAGGCGAAAGAGCGAGAGCCCGTCGACGCCGGGGAGCCGAACGTCGGACAGCACGATGTCGAAGGTCTCGGAGGTGAGCAGGCGCTGCGCGCTCGTGCCATCAGCGCAGTCGGTGACGAGATAGCCGGCGTCGACCAGTGCGTCGCGAACGGGAATGCGGACGATGCGGTCGTCTTCGACCAGGAGGAGCTTCAGCGCGGGCAAGGGGCGTTCACCTTCTCATGGTCGGTACTTCCGTGACTCACTTCTCGAAGAAGCGGTGCGAGCCGCCCATCACGAACATCAGCTGCGAGCGCGTCCACTGCGTCTCGAAGCCCTGCTCGTTCTCACGCTGAAACGGTGACTGGCCGAACTGCGCCATGATCCCGAAGCCGGTCTCGAGGCCTTCCTTGCGCACCCCCAGGCCCAGCACGCCGCCGTAGAGGTTGATCTTCTCTTCCGCGAACTGCGCAGACGCGCTCGAGGTGTTGGTGAAGAGCCCGCCCCGCAGCACGAACATGTCGCTGAGCGTGACCTGGGCTCCCAGCGACGCGTCGAAGTGCGCGTCTTCGCGGTGGCGGTTCTCGGCGAACTGCGTGCGCAGCACCTCGTGCGGTGCGTCGTAGTCGAGGGGGGCGTAGGCGATCAGATCGAGCGTCAGCGTCACCGCTTCAGACTGCCAGGCCAGCCCCAGCGCGAACCGGTGGGGGTAGCGGGTGTCGCCGCGCGTGGTGCCCGACTCGAAGCCCTGCCCCTGCGGCGAGGTCAGGCTCAACTGCCACACGTTCTGGCTGTGGATGACGATCGTCTCGGCCTGCCAGTTCACGCCCACCCGCAGCCCGGCAGGCAGCCGCAGCAGCACGCCGACCTGGGGAATGAGCCCGCCCGAGGTGACCTCGTTGTCCAGTTGCAGCGTGGCCTGCTCTCCGGGCGAGGTGCCGTCGGGGTGGGTGAAGTACGTCGAGGCGAGCGCCTGGCTGGTCTGGGTGAGGTGGTAGTGCAGCGACACCCCCAGGGAGAACGCCTCGGTCACCGCGAAGCCGCCGCTGACCCCGTAGAACGCCGTCGATTGATCGAAGCGCGCCGAGCGCGAGAGGCCGCCATAGGTCTTGTCCAGGCCCAGCGCGGTCGCCACCACCGGCGCGTCGACCGAGTTGATCGACGAGAGCCTGAAGCGGTCGGGGCTGAACACGTGGGCCGCCAGCGTCAGCCTCGGGTGCACCCGGTACGAGAGCGCGAACGTCGAGGGGACGATGACGGTGCGCAGAAAGGAGAGCGCGAGCTGATCGCCCTGCTCGTTGATCCGCTCGGTGCGGGTGAGCAGGTACAGCGCGTAGATGTCGGCCGACGCAGACACGGTGAAGCCGGGGGCCTGCACCAGCCCCGCGGGGTTGTAGTAGCCGGCGGTCGCGTCATCGGCGAGCGCGGTGAACGCCCCGCCCAGCAGGCTCGCCTTCTCGCCGATGAGGAGGTTGCGGCCGTTGAAGAAGTCGGCCCGCGCGGCCGGCGCGAGCAGCAGCAGCATCACCAGGCACGCGCGCATTTGACCAGGGTCTCCTCGACGGGTGAGCTGCCGCGCGGGTCTACCACCCCGCCGAAGTGCTATCTCTGCTCTCCTGATGGCGCGCGTCGTGGGCATCGATCTCGGAACCACCAATTCCCTCGTCGCGGTGATGGAGGACGGCCGCCCCCGGCTGATCCCCAACGCGCAGGGCCACCGCCTCACCCCGTCGGTGGTCGGGCTCGACGCCGAGGGCCAGGTGCTGGTGGGCGAGGCCGCGCGCGCGCAGCTCACCCAGCACCCCGAGCGCACCGTCGCCGAGGCCAAGCGCAAGATGGGCTCGACCGAGACCTTCACGCTGGGCGCGCGGAGCTACCGGCCGCAGGAGCTGGGTGGCTTCGTGCTCAAGCGCCTGCGCGACGACGCCGAGCGCGCGCTGGGCGAGCCGGTGAAAGAGGCGGTGGTCACCGTGCCCGCCTACTTCACCGACGCGCAGCGGCAGGCGACGAGGGACGCGGGTGAGCTGGCGGGGCTGGTGGTGGAGCGCATCATCAACGAGCCCACCGCGGCCGCGCTCGCGTACGGGCTCGACCGCCTCGACGCCGAGCAGCACGTGCTCGTCTACGATCTCGGCGGCGGCACCTTCGACGTGTCGGTGCTCGAGATGTTCGGCGGCGTGCTCGACGTGAAGGCCTCGGCGGGGAACAACCACCTCGGCGGCGCCGACTTCGACCTGGCCATCGTGCGCTGGCTGCTCGACGCGTTCGCCGCGCAGCACGGCGTCGACCTCTCGGGCGATCCCCGCGCGCTGGCCCGCCTCAAGAGCGCCGCGGAGTCGGCGAAGATCGCCCTCTCCACCGCCACGGTGGCGCCGGTGATGCTGCCCTTCCTGGCCACGAAGAACGGCACCGCCCTCTCGCTCGAGCTCGAGCTGCAGCGGTCCTGGCTGGAGAAGTTGATCGGCCCGCTGGTGCGCTCGACCCTCGAGCCGCTGCAGAGCGCCCTCAAGGACGCGAAGCTCGACAAGTCGGCCATCAGCGACGTGGTGCTGGTGGGCGGCAGCTCGCGGCTGCCCCTGGTGCACCAGCTGCTCACCGAGTTCTTCGGCACGCCCCCCCGCGCCGGGGTGGATCCGGAAGAGGCGGTCGCGCTGGGCGCCGCCATTCAGGCCGGGCTCAAGTCGGGCCTCGTCTCGGCGGCCACGGGCATCATGATCACCGACGTCGCGCCCTACACCCTGGGCGTCGAGGTGATGGCGCGCACCGGCTCGGGCACGCCCATCGGCGGGCTGTTCGCGCCGATCATCCCGCGCAACTCCACCATCCCCGTCTCGCGCACCGAGATCTACCGGACCACGCACGACGGCCAGAAGGCGGTGTCGATTCGGGTGTTCCAGGGTGAAGATCGCTTCGCGAAGAACAACGCGCTGCTCGACGAGTACCTGGTCGAGGGCGTGCCCCCCGCCAGGGCCGGCATCGAGGCGGTGGCCGTCACCTTCACCTACGATCTCAACGGCATCCTCCAGGTGAAGACGCGCATCGTGTCCACCGGCAAGGAAGCGCTGCTGGTGGTGGACAAGGGCAGCGCGCTCACGCCGCTCGAACGCCAGGAAGGGCGCGCCCGCCTCGAGCGTGAATGGGCCCCCCCGCCCCCCTCCGCCCCGCCGGCCGCGGCGGCGCCCGTCGCGACCGACGTGCTCACCGTGGCGAAGGCGCGCCTCGACCAGCTCAGCGGGCCGCCCCGCGCCTCACTCGCAGCGGCGATCGCGAAGCTCGAGGCCTCGGCAGAGCCCGCCAGCCTCGCCCAGGCCGAGGCCGCGCTCACCGAGCTGCTCTTCGACCTGGACGGGTGATGGGCAACGTCACCGAGCTCAAGCGCCGCCTGCTGCTGGCCCCCGAAGACGTCGAGGCCCGCTTCGCGCTCGCCGAGGCGCTCTTCGGTGAACGTTCGCTGCAGCCCGCGCGCACGCAGCTCGAGAAGCTGCTGGTGAGCCAGCCCTCGCACGGCAACGGGCTGCGCCTGCTCTCGGTGGTGTGCCGCGCGCTGGGCGAGGCCGGGGCGGCGCGGCGGGCCCTGCAGCAGCTGGTGGAGCACGCCCCCGACGACGCCGACGCTCACGACACGCTCGCGCAGGCGTTGATCGAAGACGAACGGCCCGATGACGCGCTGCTGGAAGCGCAGGAAGCGGCGCGGCGGCCTCCTTTCTCCCCTCAACGCTACGCGCGCTGCGTGGCGCTGGCGCGGAGCACGGGCCGGCTCGAGCTGGCGCGCGCGCACGCCGAGCGGGGGCTGCTCAGGGCACCCGGAGAACCCGAGCTGACCGACCACCGCAGGTGGCTGCTCGCGGAGCTGGGCGTCGACGACGCGTTCGACCTGGTGGCGGCGCTGGACCGGGCCGACCCGCTCTTCGAGGTGCGCGAGGCGCTCATCCGCGAAGACCTCGCCGGCGCGAAGAAGCGGGTGGTGGCCGCGGCCGCGCACGCCGAGGGCCGGGCCGAGCTGCACCTGCTGCGGGGCGAGCTGCTCCTGCTCGAAGGCCAGCACGAGCGCGCCCAGCGGTCGTTCGAGAAGGCGCGCAGCTGCAGCCCCGTGCCCCTGGTGACCGGTGAGCTCGCCGCCCGCATCGGGCGCGGCGTCTACCGCCGCCTCGGGGTGCTGGGGTGGGGCCCGCACGGCGGCGCCGTCTCTCCGCTCGAGGCGCACGCGGTGGAAGGCACGGGCCAGCTCCACTTCACCGGCAACGTGAAGGGCTCGGGCCTCGAGGCCGGCAAGCTCGCCTTCGGGTTGCTCAAGGCGCGCGCGGCGAGCTGGGGGCTGACCGCGGCGCTGGGGCGGCGCGATCTCCAGCTCAACTTCGCCGACGCCCACCTGGGGAAAGAAGGCCTCTCGTCGGGCGTGGCGCTCACGCTGGCAGGCCACGCCGCGCTCAAGGGCCGCCAGGTGCCGGCGCGCGTGGCCATCACCGGCGCCACCTCGCTGGCCGGCGAGGCCCTGCGCATTCAGGGAATCCACGAGAAGCTCACCGCCGCCTTCCTCGACGGCTACCGCACTATCCTCGCCCCGCGCGCCAACCGCGCCGACGTCGAGGCCCTGCCCCGCCCCGTGCGCGAGGCGCTCGAGGTCAAGTTCGTCACCACCGTCGACGAGGCGCTGCAGTTGCTGTGGCCGGCCTGACGAATCACCGTCCCCCGAGAGGGTTGATCGAAATGGCGTTCGAACTCGTCACCGCTCACCCCGAGCGGGGACGGGCGGAGTCGAGGGGCGACTTCCTGCGAGCCTGGGGGCCACTCGCCCCGAAAACCCGATTATCGTCGGCCGACCGTGAGCGACGATCTCTACGCCGAGCTGAACCTCACGCCTGACGCGAACGCCAGAGACATCAAGAAGGCGTACTTCGGGCTGGTGCGGCAGTTCCCTCCCGAGACGCATGCCGAGCAGTTCCAGAAGCTGCGCGCGGCCTACGAGGTGCTGTCGAACGAAGAGACGCGCAAGGCGTACGACGCGAGCCGGGGCGCGGCGGCGTCTGAGCAGCTGGGCGATGAGCTGGCCGTCATCATGCGCAGCGCGCTCGAGGCCATCGAGGCCCGCGAGTTCGAGCGCGCCGTGCCGCTGCTCGAGGGCGTGGTCAAGGAACGGCCCGAGGCCGAAGAGGCGCGCGGGCGGCTCTGCTCGTGCCTGCTCGCGCTGGGTCGCCTGGGCGAGGCCGCCACGCACGCGGGCGAGCTGGCGCGCCACCACCCCACCCTGGCGCAGGCGCCGCTGCTGCTGGGCTACGCGGCGCAGGGGCTCAAGCACTTCCACGAGGCGCGCACCCACTTCCTGCGCGCGGGCGAGCTGGCCCCCCAGGACTTCCGGCCCGTTCGCAGCCTGGTCGACGTCGACCTCGAGGCGAACGATGGAGAGGCCGCGCTCGTCTACCTCGACCAGCGCCTCACCACCGCGCCCGAGTCGATGCGGCTGGGCCTGCGCATGGAGCGCGTCAGCGTGCTCCACCACCTCGAGCGCCTCGACGAAGCCGCGAAGGCGCTGGCCGCGCTCGAGGCCGAGGCCACCACGGCCGAGCTGAAGGAAGAGCTGGGCTGGTTCTACGAGCGCGAGGCGGCCTCGCTCTTCGCCCGCAAGAAGCACGCGCACGCCGACGCGCTCCTCGCCCGCCTCGCCGCGCTGGCGCCTTCACGCGGCAGCGTGGCGCTCACCCGGCCCGTCACCCTGCCCCTGAGCGCCCTGCCCGAGAGCGCGCGCACCTGGCTCGCGGCGCAGCGGCAGAACCCCGAGCTGTTCTCCTTCCCTGGCGTGGGCGTGGTCGCCGACAGCGTGATGGCGCTCGGCGCCACCGGGCTCTTCTGCGGCATGGCGCTGCTCGCCTTCATGAGCGACAGCCAGTGGTCGACGGGCGAGCTGGTGTTCGTGTGCACCCTGTTCGCGGGCGCCGGCGCGCTGCAGGGCGCGACACTGCTGCGTTGGGTGCGGTCGCTCAAGAGCCCGCTGGGCCGGTTCTCCGCCATCCACCGGCTCTTCTACGTCGACGTCGGGCTCGACGAGGTGCGCTTCATTCCGATGGTGCGGCTCTCGCACATCAACGCCACGCACCAGGGGAACAACGGGGTCTACACGCACACCACGTTCGGCCTCTCCTTCGGCCCCGAGGGCCACAGCTTCTCCATCAGCTCGCAGCAGCGCGCCGAGGACCTCGCGCAGCTCCTCCACCAGCTGCGGGGCCGCCTGCTCGACCTGCTGCACAGCGGAATGCTGGCGGGGGAAGAAGGCGCCGACTTTCTGCCTGCCGCGCTGCTGCTGAAGCCTCCCGCGCGGGCGCCGCAGCGCCATCGCCTCTGGACGCTCGCGGGCGCGGGGCTGGGCGTGGTGCTCGCCCTTTCCGCCAGCGTGGTGGCCCAGCGCGCCTTCGAAGACCAGCGCTGGCTCGACACGCAGGGCGACCAGACCCCGCGGACGCTGCGGCAATACCTCGCCGGGCCCCCGCCCGCGCGTTTCAAGGGGCCCGCCGAGGCCGCGCTGGCGAAGAAGAAGGCCGCCGCCCTCCAACGGCTGCAGGCCGGCGCGCCGCTGCTCGCGCGGGCCCTCGAGGCGCAGAACCCCGGTGAGGCCACTCCGCTGTTCCTCGACCTGTCGGGCGAGGCCACCCCCGCCACGCTGGCGGCCCCCGCCGGGTCGAAGCTGGCCGAGCTGCCCGCCTCGGAGTTCCTCGCCACCGGGCGGCAGCGCCACGAAGACGAGCTGATCGCCGCGCTGCAGTCGAAGGTGGATCAGCTGGCGGGCGTGGGGTGGTTCGTCTTGAAGCGCGGCGCCGGGCCGCTCACGCTCAAGTTCGCCTACCAGCTCTCCCTCTCGGGCAACGTCTACCGCTACAAGACGCCCAACACGCCCCTCACCCTGCTGTGGCCCGAGGCGAAGCTCGCCGGCACGGCCACCTTCGGCGAGGTGCAGCGCAACGTGATCGCCGTCCCCGCCCGGGAAGTGTCGCTCTCTCAACAGGCGATCTCCGCCATCCTGAAGGGTGACTCGAGCACCGCGAGCACGCTGGTGTTCGACGCCGCCTGGGCCGAGCTGGGTACGCAGCTCTCGTCGGTGCTGTTCTCCTCAGCGGGCTGAGCCCTGCTGCACCGGGAGGACGAGGCCCTCGACGCGCTCCAGCACGCCTTCGTTGACGCGCTCGGGGCCGGGCCAGTCGGTGAGGGCGCGCACCGCGAGGCCCTCGAGCAGATCCGCCTGGCGCGCCTCGCGGTAGAAGACGTCTGCCTTCTCGCGTTCGCCCAGCGACTCGAGGCGCCGCGCGCGGGCGAAGTAGTAGGCGGCGCGCGAGGTCTGCTCGAAGTCAGAGAGGTCGACCCGTTCCTCGCCGTCGCGCACCCACGCCTCGAGGTCGGCGAGGGGCACGCCGGGCGGCAGCAGGTTGTACAGCTTGCGGCTGGCCGAACGCTGGCGGGTGCGCAGCGCCTCGCCGAGGAGCAGCGTGGCCAGTTCCTGGCCCACGTAGCGCAGCCCCTCGGCGTCGGCGTCGAGCCGCTCGAGCGCCTGCCGCGGGTTCGTCCGCGCTTCCTCGAGCACGGTGAAGCCGCGGTAGGCGCTGTTGTTCTTCGGAGGCGGGCCGCCGAGCGACAGGTCATAGAACAGGCGGTAGATGGCCGCGTCGGTGCCGCGCGTCGGCAGCCGGGCGAAGGTGGCGAAGCGTGGCTTGCGCTCGGCCTTGCGGGCGACCCGGTCGAGCAGCAGCGCCACGTCGAAGGTCAGCTGGGGGAACTTCTCGTACTCGTCCTCGAGCCCGGTCATCGCGAGCGAGGCCTTGCCCAGCCCCACCAGCGCGCGCGCCCGCTGCTCGAGGCACCCCGGGCGCTGGACGTCCTGCGCGTCGACGTGGGCGAGGCACCACTCTGATTCCTCGAGCGCCGCCTCGTGCTGGCCCAGCACCCCGTGGTGCCAGAGCAGGCTGCGGTGCACCCAGGGGTTCGAGCCCTTCGCCCAGGGCTCCAGCAAGGCGAGCGCTTCCTTCGAGCCCAGGAGCCGCGCGTAGAGGTACGCGTTCGTCTCGGAGCGATCGCCCTCGAAGCGCAGCCGGTAGGTCTGCTTCGCCTGCCAGTCGCGGCCCAGCGACTGCAACACCCCCTGGTAGCTGCGGTGTGTCTCCACCGAGTCGTCGCCCTCGAGCAGCGGCGTGGCCAGGGCCAGCGCGGTGGGCGCGTCGCCCTCGCGCGCGTAGAGCGTGGCCGCGAACCAGGCCATGCTCGCCCGCGCCCCGGCGTCTTCGAGCACGGGCGCGAGCCGCGCCGCGAACGCCGCCGCGAGGCTGGGCTGGGGGCCGAGCTGCTGGAGGCAGCGGGTGAAGCCCCCGGGGTCGATCGACAACACCACCTTGCGGAGATCGCCCGAGCGCTTCTCCATCTGGATGCTGCGCGGCGGTTCCTTGAAGACGTAGTGCACGTCGGACGAGAGGAAGTCGTTCCCGCACATCGAGCTCTCGACCGGCGGTGTGCCACCGTTGATGGGGTTGTGGGTGCTGTAGATGATGGTGCTCAGCGTCACCGGCGCGGCGCCGAGCACGTTGTACACGTGCGTCATGGTGCGCTGGAAGATGACGGTGCGGCGATCGAGCTCGAGGCCGTCGCGTTTGCGGCGGGTGACCAGTTCCCTGGCGCCCGCGCCGAAGCGGCCCACTTCCTGGTTGGCGCCGGGCTCGATCAAGAAGGTGCTGCCGTCGATGCTCACCTCGACCTCGAGCGGCGTGCCGTTGCTCACCCAGAGATCGCCCGACAGGACCGCGTGACGGAACAGGAACAGCGCGCCCACCACGCCCCCCACCACCGCCGTCACCCAGAAGAGCCGCTTCACGGAAGCAACCGTAGCGGAGACTTCAGCCCGCCGCCGAGGGAACCGCCGAGAAGGTGGTGCCGCAGGCAAGGCACCGCATCGCCGCCGGCCAGCCGGTGGTGTCCGGTTCGATCGCCGCGGCCCCGGTGCACTTCGGGCACGCCACGCTGGTGCTGATCACCCGCACCGTCGCGCGCCCCGCGAGCCACGCCAGCACGGGCCCCGCGAGCAGGAAGCCCGGCACCAACACGAAGTGGAGCAGCGGAATGAAGAGGGAGAACAGCGCCAGGCCCCAGGCCACCACCAGCCTGAAGGCGAGCCGCTGCAGCCGCGCGCCGGGCGCGAGCACCTGCACCTCGAGGGTGGCCGCGGTCGGCGCGCGGGCCGAGTCGCGAATCTGGAGCGCGACCGGCACCGGTTCACTCATGGCGCCGCGCTTCTTCGAAGAACATGGCCGGGGCCGTGCGAGGCAGGTCCATCAGGGCGCAGACGCGGCCCAGCGCCTCGGCGAGCGCGCGGCGCTGCGGGGCAGGCAGGCGCTCGACCGCGTCGATGAGCCCGTGCTGGGCGGCCTGGGGTGCCTTCGAGCGCAGCGCGCGGCCCCGCGCGGTGAGGCGCAGCTCGAGGCGCCGGGCGTCGTCGCCCGCCCGCACCCGCCGCACCAGCCCCGCGCTCACCAGCCGGCTCACCACCACTGACACGCTGCTCTGGTGGGTGCGGGTGCGGGCGGCCACTTCGCTCAACGAGAGCCCCTGCTCGCCGGACAACGCGTCGAGCACGAAGAGCTGGGCCCCGCTGATGCCCAGCGTCTGCTCGGCGGCGCGCGAATTCTCGCGCAGCGCCTTCACCACCCGGCGCAGCCCGTCGAGCACGGCGGTCGTGTCCGGCTTCGGGCGTTTCACGGCCGCCCTTCTTCGGTGACGACCACGTCCATGGGGACGTCGTGCGGCTGGGGATAGATGGTGGCGAGGCGGGCCGAGGCCAGCCCCACGCCGACGGCCAGCGGGCAGGGCACGCGCGCGGCGAGCGTGCGGTCGAAGTAGCCACCGCCGTAGCCCAGCCGGTACCGGGCATCGTCGTAGCCGACCAGCGGCGCCAGGGTGACCTGCGGGTGAAGCGCTTCGCCTTCCGCCGGCACGGGGATGTTCCACACCCCCCGCTCCATGCGGGTCGAAGGCGTCCACGCCCGGAAGTGAAGGGGGGCGTTGCGCTCGACCACCACCGGCAACGCCACCCGCGCGCCGCGCGCCACCAGGTCGGTCAGCCAGAAGCGAAGGTCGAGCTCGCCCTTGATGGGCCACCAGGCAGAGAGAATCAGCCCCGAGACCGGGCCGAAGCGCTCGTCGAGCAGCGCGTCGAGCCGCACCGCGATGGCCGCAGCGGCAGCCTGCGTGCCCGTCGCGTGCAGCACGCGGCGCTCGGCGAGCAGCCGCTCGCGCTGGGCCTTGCGCCAGCGCGCCACGTCGAGCGTCTGCTGCGGGTCGGTGGATCCGGGCTCGAACTCATGCGCCAGGCAGGCGGGGGACGAATACATGGGAGCCAATGTAATTGCGCAGGCCGCCGCTGTCCCGCCGCACTTCGAAAGTTCTCTATTGAAACACCATGAAACACGCATCCCGAACCAAAGAGGGAGGTGGCACTCCCGACTCAGGCTCGGCATGAAACATGCTCTGTGAGAGCGCATGCTCGAACGCTACCAGACCGTCGCCGATGTCGTGCTCGACCACTCCGAGACCGCGGAGGTCTTTCAGCGCCACCGCATCGACTTCTGCTGCCGGGGCGACCTCAGCCTCGAGCAGGCGGCGCAGTCGAAGCAGGTGGACCTCGACCTGCTGGTCCGCGAGCTGAACGAGGCCATCGCCTCGAGAGCCGGCTCGCCCCCGGTCGAGCTGCGCGCGCTGAGCACCCCTCAGCTGGTCGAGCGCATCCTCGCCAACCACGACGCTCTCCTCCGCGCGATCCCCTTCGCCCGCACCCTCGCGGTGAAGGTGAGCCGGGTGCACGGCGAGCACAACCCGAAGCTGCGTGAGCTGCAGACGGCGGTGGAAGAGCTCGAGGCCACGCTGGTGCCGCACCTCGAGGCCGAGGCGCGCTCGCTCTCTCCCCTGCTCGCGACGCAGCCGGCGGACCCCGCGGCGGTGCGGCAGCAGCTCGAGGCGATGGTGGCTGAGCACCGCGCAGTGGCGGCCCTGCTCGAGCGGATCCGCGCCGCGAGCGACGGCTTCGCGCTGCCCGACTGGGCGTGCAGGAGCTACCGCGCCCTCTTCTCCGAGCTGGAGCAGCTCGAGGCCCGGACCTTCGAGAGCGTGCACCTCGAGAACCACGTGCTCCGGCCGCGCTTCCCGGTGGCGTGATGGACCTCGAGGTGCTGCGAGCGCTGCGCGCCGTGCTCGACCCCGAGCTGGGGGTCGACGTGGTGTCCCTGGGCCTGGTGTACGAGACGTCGCGCGAGGGCGATCGCGCGCGGGTGGTGATGACCATGACCAGCCCCGCCTGCCCGCTGGGCGAGGCGATCGTCGAAGACGCCCGCACCGCCGTCGAGTCGATGGTGCCGGGCGTACGCCACGCCGACGTGGAGCTCGTCTTCGAGCCGCCGTGGACGCCCGAGCGCATGTCCCCCGAGGCCCGCCGCCAACTCGGCGGCGAGCCGTGAACCAACCACCAGGAGCACCGCCATGAACCGAAACACCGTCGACGTCCGCACCATCATTCCGCGCGAGCGGCACCCGCTCATCTTCAGCACCTTCGACGCGCTCGCCCCCGGCGGGGCGTTCGAGCTGGTGAACGACCACGACCCGAAGCCGCTCTACTACCAGCTGCAGGCCGAGCGGCCCGGCCAGCTCGTGTGGAGCTACCTCGAGAGCGGCCCCGAGGTGTGGCGGGTGCAGGTCGGTCGAGCCGGCTGATGGGCGCCGAAGCGCACAGAGCGCCGGGGCTTCACGCGCGGCGCGTGCCGTTGCTGCTGCTGGGCGCGGGCGCGCTGATCGCCGGGCTGTGGACCGGGCTCAGCCGCCTCGGCGCCGTGAGCGCGCCGATGGACGCGATGGCCCACGGTCCGCTGATGGTGAGCGGCTTCCTGGGCACGGTGATCTCCCTCGAGCGCGCGGTCGCGGCGCGCGCGGCCTGGGCCTTCTCCGCGCCGCTGCTGTGTGGCGCGGGCGCCGTGGCGCTGATCGTCGGCCGGCCGCTGGTGGGCGCGGGGCTGCTGAGCGCGGGCAGCGCGGTGGTGGTGGTGGTGCTGGTGCGGGTGCTGCTGAGCTCGCCCCTGCTTCACCACGGCGTGCTGGTGCTCGCGGCGCTGAGCTGGCTCGCCGGCAACGTGCTGCTCGCCCTGGGCCGGCCCGTGTTCGAGGTGGTGGTGCTCTGGGTGGTCTTCCTGGTGGGCACCATCGCCGCCGAGCGGCTCGAGCTGACCCGGGTGCTCCCCCGCTCCACGCGAGCGGTGGCCCTCTTCGTGGCGGCGCTGGGGCTGATGGTGACGGGCGCCCTGCTGACACGGTGGCAGCGCGACCTGGGGATGCGGGTGCTCGCCGCCGGAGAGCTGGGCCTCGCGGCCTGGCTGCTGCGCTTCGACATCGCCCGTCACACCGTGCGCCAACACGACCTGGTGCGCTTCATCGCCCTGGCGCTGCTGTCGGGCTACGGCTGGTTGGCGCTCGCGGGCGGGCTGGGCCTGGCCTTTGGAAACCCGCTGGCGGGCCCTCACTACGACGCGATCCTGCACGCCACCTTCGTGGGCTTCGTGTTCTCGATGATCTTCGGCCACGCGCCGATCATCGTCCCCGCGGTGCTGGGCGTGCGCGTGCCCTTCCACGCGCGCTTCTACGTGCACCTCGGCCTGCTGCACGCCTCGCTCGCGCTGAGACTGACAGGCGACCTGCTCGGCGAGGAGGCGCTGCGCCGCGCGGGCTCGTGGGGCAACACCGCGGCCATCGTGCTCTTCCTCGGCAGCACCGCGCTCGCGGTGGCGCGGGCTCCGCGCGCCCCGGCGCAGGGCCAGCCTCAGCCCGCCATCACCACGGGCTGACGGCGCCGGCCCCACGCAACCCGCAACCGCACTGCTGCAGCCGCGCCGTCGTGTTGGAGAGCTGGGCTAGGTTCACGCCCATGTCACGACTCCTCCTGCTGAGCCTGGCGCTCACCGCATGTGGGCCGGCCCTCGTCAGTGAACCTGACGCCAGCCTCGATGCAGGTGAGTCGATCGACGCAGGAGCCAGTCCGGACGCTGGAGACCTCGACGCCGGCGCGACCGACGCTGGAGACCTCGACGCCGGCGGGCCCGACGCCGGCCCCGCCGACGCGGGCGTGCTGGTGGTGGACCGCTCGAACCCCCAGCTCTACCGCTTTCAGTTCACCGCCGCGTCGGCTGATGCGGACGCGGGGCGGGCGATGGGCAACGAGGTGGCAGCGCTGGACACCCGGGTGCCCTCGACGGGCCTGCTGGTGGTCTATCTGCACGGGGCGGGCGCACCGGCCACCTGCGGCTCGACCGCGCACGGCGACTTCCTCGCGGCGCGCGGCTTTCACGTCATCGGCCCCTGCTACGTATCGGACTACGGCGTGGGCAACTGCGGCGCCGACATCGGCGGCTGCAGGCTCGAGGCCTTCGACGGCGTGGATCGCACCAGCGTCATCGACATCAAGCCCCCCGACAGCATCGAGGTGCGGGTGGTGCGCATGCTGCAACGGCTGCAGGCGCTCAACTCGAAGGGCGACTGGCAGTTCTTCATCGTCGACGGCAAGCCGCGGTGGGACCGGATCATCATCTCTGGCATCAGCCACGGGGCCAGCACCGCGGGGGTGATCGCGAAGGTGCGCCCCGTCGCGCGCGCGGTGATGTTGTCAGGCCCGCTCGACACCAACCAGGCGTGGCTCAGCCAGGCTTCGCTCACCCCACCCGATCGCCAGTGGGGCTTCACGCACAGCGTCGACCCGCAGCACCCGGGGCACCTGTCGGCCTTCGGCGTGCTGCAGCTGCCCGGTGCTCCGCAACGAATCGAAGCGGGCGCGCGGCCGTGGAACGGCAGCCACCGGCTCTTCACCTCGATCGACGCGGGCAATGGCGACAGCTCACACAGCTCGACGCAGGCGGGAGGCAGTTCCCCTCGTGCGCCCGACGGCGGTTACCTCTTCGGCGGCGCCTGGAACGAGCTGTACGGCGTTCCTTAGCCTGTTCGAAGCACCAGACTCAGAAGTGATCAGGTCCTCAGCCCGGGAATCTCGCCGCTCACCTCGCGAGGGGAGCGCGACGCCGAGCTCAGTGAGCCGTGCCTCGGCCTCAGCCCGCCATCACCACCGGCTGACGGCGCCGGCCCCACGCGCCGGGCTTGTCGTCGAAGTGGCCCACGAGGCTCGCGGCGCAGCTCGGGCACCTGCCCTCGGCGGTGACGCGGTACTCGAGCACCTCGTACCAGTCGCGGATGATCAACGGCTCCCTGCAGGCCTGGCAGTACGTGGTGTCGCCTTCCACGTCGTGCATGTTGCCCGTGTAGACGTGGTGCAGCCCCGCCTCCATCGCGAGGCGCCGCGCGCGCTTGAGCGTCTGAGGCGGCGTGGCCGGCACGTTGAGCATCTTGAAGTCGGGGTGAAACGCCGAGAAGTGCAGCGGCACGCCGGGGCCCAGCTTCTCCACCACCCACTCCGCGAGCTTCCTCAGCTCCGCCTCGGAATCGTTGTGCCCGGGGATGACCAGGGTGGTCAGCTCGGTCCACACCTTCGCTTCCTTCACCAGGTACTCGATCGTCTCCAGCACCGGCTGCAGGTGGGCGAAGGTGATGCGCTGGTAGAAATCTTCGGTGAAGGCCTTCAGGTCGACGTTGGCCGCGTCCATCACGCCGTACAGCTCGCGCCGCGGCTCGGCGTGGATGTAGCCGGCGGTGACGGCCACCGTCTTGACGCCCACCTCGTGGCAGGCCTGCGCCACGTCGTACGCGTACTCCGCGAAGATGGTCGGGTCGTTGTAGGTGAACGCGACCGACCTGCAGCCGAGCTGCTTGGCCCGCGCGGCGATGGCCTCGGGCGTGGCTTGATCAGCCAGCTTGTCCCACTGGGTGGCCTTCGAGATGTCCCAGTTCTGGCAGAAGCGGCACCCCAAGTTGCAGCCCGCGGTACCGAACGAGAGCACGCTGCTGCCCGGGTAGAAGTGGGCCAGCGGCTTCTTCTCGATGGGGTCGACGCAGAAGCCCGACGAGCGCCCGTACGTCTTGAGCACCATCTGGTCGCCTTCATTCGCGCGCACGAAGCAGAAGCCCCGCTGCCCCTCGTGCAGCTTGCAGTCGCGAGGGCACAGGTCGCACTGCACGCGCCCGTCCTCGAGGCGGTGCCACCACTTTCCCGGGTGCGAGCTCACGCCCGCTCCTCCCAGTGCTCGGCGGTGAAGCGCTCGACCTTCGTGCCCGGCACCCAGGCCGGCGGCAGCCCGGCCTTGCGCTTGAGCAGGGTGACGAAGTCGCGCTTCTCGGGCAGCTGCTTCCACATCTCGGGGATGAACAGGCCCGAGCGGAACTGGTGGCTGAGCACCACTCCGTCGACCCCCGGGCGCAGCTTGCGCAGCAGGTCTTCTTCGTCCGTCACCTCGAGCGGCTCGAGCGGCGAGAGCACGGAGACCTCGAGCTGCAGGAAGGCCAGCTCCTCCGGGCGCAGGGGGAAGAAGCGGCTGTCGCGGAACGCCGCCGAGGTGGCCGCCTCGCGCACCGCCTCGTAGAGGGTGAAGCGCGCGGCGAGCTGGCCGACGCAGCCGCGCAGCTCACCGTCGCGCTTGAGCGTCACGAACACCGCGCGGCGCTCCTCGAGCCACGCTTCGCCTTCGGGGCGCTGCACCTTCGGGCCGCCGAACTGCTCGGCGATGGTGCCGCGCGCGACCGCCAACAACAGGGCGCCATCGCGGACGCCCGCACTCGAACCGTCACCGCTCATGTCACCTCGTCCGGGGCGAAGGCGAAGGCGCCGTAGCCCACCACGCGCAGGCGATCGCCCGCGGTCTCACCGGAGTTGCGCAGGTCGAGCAGCCGCGCGCACAGGTGGTGCTCGCGCGCCGCCACCAGCAGGCCGCGCACGGGCTCCGCGCCGCAGGCACCTTCCGAGGCGAGATCGCCCTCGCACAGCGCGCCAATGCACTTCGCAGTGTACGCGTCGACCACGCGCGCCTCGTCGAAGGTGAGGTAGTGCGACAGGTCTGAGCTGACGATGATCAACGTCTCGTCGCCGCCCCACACCGCGTCGAGCACCCGCGCCACGTCGGCGGGCGCGGCGTGCCCCACCACCAGGGGGAGCACGGTGAACCGGCCCAGCGCGCGCTGGAGGAAGGGCAGCTGCACCTCGAGCGAGTGCTCGCGCTTGTGGGCGAGAATGCTCTCCCCCACGAAGGGGAAGCGCCGCATGATCTCGACCAGCCCCTGGTCGACCTCGATCAACCCCAGGGGCGTGGACAGCGCCTCGACGCCGGGCAGGGCGAGGCCGTTGAAGCCCACGTGATGCGAAGGCCCCAGCAGCACCACCTTCGTGGGCTTCGGGTTCATCGCCGCGACCGCGGCGTACGCGCTGGCGGCGATGGGCCCCGAGTAGATGTAGCCCGCGTGCGGAACGATCAACGCCTTGGGCCGCACGTGCGGATCCAGCGCGTGCGCGAGCAACGTGTCGACCTGCTGGGCGAGCTGAACGGCGTTACCGGGGTAGAAGGCGCCCGCGACCGCGGCTGGTCGGACTGCAGTGTCGCTGTGAGCCATGAGCGCCTCCTCGGAGCCGGCGGCTCCGTCTCCTCAGAACTAAGGCAGCGCGCTCGCGCGAACAAGAGCGCAAAAAACGCGCTCCTGAGACTTCAGGGTGTTCGCCCACGGGCCGTTCAGGGGGGCGAGCTTCACTTCGGCTTCGGCCGGAAGACCGCTGGCGCGGCGGTGGTCGCCTCGAGGTACGAGGCGCCGATGAGGTCGAGGCAGTAGGGGATGGCGGGGAACACGGCCTCGAGGCACTCGCGGATCGACGCGGGCTTGCCCGGGAGGTTGATGATGAGGCTCTGGTTGCGGATGCCCGCGGTCTGCCGGGAGAGGATGGCGGTGGGCACCTTCTCGAGCGACTTCTTGCGCATCAGCTCGCCGAAGCCCGGCATCATCTTCTGGCACACCGCCTCGGTGGCCTCGGGCGTGACGTCGCGCGGCGCGGGGCCGGTGCCCCCCGTGGTGACCACCAGGCCGCAGCGCTCGACGTCGCACAGCTCGATCAACGTCTTCTCGATGGCGGGCCCGTCGTCGGGAATGAGGCGGTACACCGCTTCCCACGGGCTCTTCAGCCATTCGGTCAGGGTCTGGCGGATGGCCGCGCCCGAGAGGTCTTCGTAGACGCCCGCGGACGCGCGGTCAGAGAGGGTGACGATGCCGATGCGTGCGCTCATGCCCTGCACGATATGGCATGGTGCGCGCCCCATGAGCATCAAGCCCGACAAGTGGATCCGCCGCATGGCGATCGAGGGGAAGATGATCGAGCCCTTCGAGCCGACGCTGGTGCGATCCATCAACGGCCACAAGGCCGTCAGCTTCGGCACCTCGAGCTACGGCTACGACGTGCGGTGCGCGGACGAGTTCAAGATCTTCACCAACATCAACTCGACCATCGTCGACCCCAAGGACTTCGACCCGCGCAGCTTCGTCGACGTGAAGGGGCCGCAGTGCATCATTCCCCCCAACTCGTTCGCGCTGGCGCGCACCGTCGAGTACTTCCGCGTTCCGCGCGATGTGTTGGTGGTGTGCCTGGGCAAGTCGACCTACGCGCGCTGCGGCATCATCGTGAACGTCACGCCGCTCGAGCCCGAGTGGGAAGGCCACGTGACGCTCGAGTTCTCGAACACCACGCCCCTGCCCGCGCGCATCTACGCCAACGAGGGCGTGGCGCAGATGCTCTTCTTCGGGGCCGACGAGCCGTGTGAAACCAGCTACCGCGATCGCGGCGGCAAGTATCAGGGCCAGACGGGCGTTACCCTTCCCAAGGCTTGAGTTCAGCAACCAGGAGTCGACCATGACGGTCCGCAAGATTCTCAGCGCGCGCGCGGCGAGGCCCCAGGTGGAGGGGATGTTGGAGGCGCTCGTCGACGCAGCCGTGTTCATCGGCGGTTCCGATGGGCGTTTCGGCGAAGACGAGCTCAACGTGTTCATCGACAGCATGCGCGAGGTGGTCTCGTCGGCCGTGGGCGACGAGTTCCTCGACAGCATGGCGTCGACGGCGCGGCTGCTCGATCTCGCCCGTGCCGCGCGCAAGGCGCTGATCGTCAAGGGTGAAGCCCGCTTCCTCGCCGAGCTCGCCCCCCGCTTCCCCGGCTCCTTCGCCCGCGACGGACTGGTGCTGGCGTACCGGGTGGTGCTCGCCGACGGGAAGGTGACCGAGAAGGAAGCGGCCGCCTTCGAGGCGCTCGCCAGGGCGGTCGGGGTCGAGGTGGAAGAGACCGCCGTGCTCAAGCAGCTCGCCACCCAGAGCGAGACGGCGAGCAGGCAGGGTCATCGCGGCACCAACATCGAGCAGGTGCTGGCGCTCTCAGGCCACGGGTGGAACGCGCTCAAGGACGAACACTTCGACGCCGGCGTGAACTTCGCGCAACCCGGCGGCGGCACCCTCTCGCTCGAGCTCGACTCGGGTGAATCGGTGCTGCACGTGCACGTGAACGGCCCCGATGGAAAGGGCCCGCACCTGGTGTGCTTCTTCGGCGAGGCGTTGCCGGCGCTCCTGGCGGTGCTCGACGGGATCAAGGCGACCCTGGTGCCCTCGACGCTGGGCGAGAAGCTGGCCGCGGTGCGCGCGGTCTGCCCCGAGCTGTTCGTCGAGCACGACGGCCGCTTCGCGAAGCTGTGAGCACAGAGAGCTCGTGACGGGTGGCGGCGATGCCGTCATCGTGCGCCGATGTTCGCCCTCGTCGTCGCCATCGCGCTCGCCCAGGCTCCCGTCGAACCCGCGCCGCAGGCCGCCGATGCGCCCGTGGTGCAGCCGGCGGCAGAGCTCTCGCCGCCTCCCCCTCCGCCTCCCGCGGCCGCGCCTGTTCCTCCCGAAGCCCTGCCCAACGAGCTGGGACGCAAGCCGGGCTTCTTCAGCGCGCCGCGCGTGGAAGGCGACACCATGGCGGGACGCGTGGGCATGGGCCTGCTGTTCGGCTCGTTGCTCGGCGGAGCCGTCGCCACCGGGTTCCTGGGCATCGGCGGCCTCTTCACCGCCCTCAGCGGCAGCGCGGGGCCGATCATCGTCACCGCGCCATTCGCCATCGCGTCGCTGGGCGTGGGGACGGCGCTCGGCGCGGCGATGTTCGGGAAGGACTACGGGCGCGATCTCGCCGACGCCATCGGCGTGGCGCTGATCTGCGCGCTGGTCTCGGTAGCCGCCGTGCTCGTCATGGTCTTCATCGGGCCCTCGGCGCTCACCATCGGCCTCGCGGCCGCCGTGGGCCTGGTGTTTCCAGCGGTGGCGACGCCGCTGCTGGTGCAGGCGTTCAAGAACGACGCGCCCGAGCCCGGCGTCGCCGTCGCGACGTTCTGAGCGCCCTCAGCGCTTTCGCCGAGCCCGGCTGCGCCTGAAGGCGAGCGCGGCGCCGAGCACGAGGGCCAGGGTGCTGATGAGCGCGCCCGCCCGCAGGCCCGGCGTCTCGAAGGTGAAGCGCACGGTGTGCGCCCCTGGCTCGAGCATGACGCCGCGCACCAGGTGATTGGCGCGCAGCACGGGCAGCTCGCGCTCGCCCTCGAAGGCGCGCACACCCGAGAAGAGCGCCTCATTGAGCACCAGCACCGACGGCACTTCGACGACGGCGCTCACCTCGACCGTGTCTCCACGGCGGTGCACCACCGCGGGAACCATCGCGCCCGCGGCCCGGCTTTCTGGTGAGTCACCCTCGAGCACGACCTCGCGGCCGGGTGAGAACTCCGGGGTGCGCAGGTACGCGACCACGAGCGAGCGCTTGAACCACTTCACGCCGGGGCTGAGGTACGCGCGCGGCAACGCGCCGGGAAGGTCCGTCACGCCCGCGGCGTCGATGAGCACGTTCGCACCGAAGACGCCGGACAGCTTGCCTGGCCAGGTCCACTGCTCGCGCACGGCGAGCTCTGCGTACTCGACGGAGTAGCCGGGCACGTAGGCGTTGATCGAGGGCAGCCCATGCAGCGCGCCGCTCGAAGGCGCGAGCGTCGCCAGCTGACGCGCGTCGTCCTCGAGCCGGCCCTTCGGTGGCGTGGGAGGTGCCCAGCGGTACGCATAGGTCGCGCCCTCGAGCCCGACGCCCTTCCCCCGGAGCGTGGCGACCAGCGGAGGTGGATCGCGCAGCGAGGCCGGCGCGGTCTGCAGCAGGAACCCGTTCACCAGGGCGAGCTCGAGGGTGACCACGCCGACGAGGAGGGGGGCCCACTTGCGGCGACGGAGCAGGCGTTCGGCGCCCCGGCCCGCGAGCACGGCCACCACCAGCACGAAGGGCGCGATGGCCTTGGCGGGGAAACGAAAGGCGCTCCACCCGGGCACGACGGCGGCGAACGTCTTCCACAGCGGGATCAGCTCACCCAGCGAGAGCCCGAAGCTGACCGCAGCGACGACGAGGAGCCCGGCGCGGCTTCTTCCGCGCAGCGCGCCTCCCACGGCGGCGAGCGCGAGGGTGATGACGCCCAGGTAGGTGGACCCGAGCAGGTGACCCGGCCCCTCGCGATCGCCCGGAAGCAGGAGGCCGCGCAGCTGCTCCGAGCCCATCGCCCAGAAGGTGGACCCGTGCACGGTGCCGGCCGAGCGGCTGGACTCGAGGTAGAGCAGCCCCGCGGGCAACCACTGGATCGCGGCGGCACACGCAGCCCAGGCGAGCGCGCCGACGAGGACGAGGTGCGTGCGCACGGGGGCCCTGCGCCAGGCGAGCGCGAGCGCGGTGCCGAGCGCGAGGTAGACGAGCACTGGATCTCCGGCGAGCAGGAGCAGCGCCATCGAGAGCGCGAGCACGCTGGCGCGCCGGCTCACCGCGCCCCACGCCACGAACGGCAGCGCGGCCGCGGCGAGCGAGGAGAAGGTGAATTCGGTCATCGAGAGGAAGTAGCCGCTGAGCGAGTACACGGCGCCTGCGAGCGCGGCGGCCCACACGCGCAGTCCGAGCGCGCGGCCGAGGCGGTAGGTGCCGAAGAGCGCGACGGGCAACGGCAGGAAGAACTGCAGCGCGAAGGCCGCGCCGAAGGGCAGCAGCGCGAAGAGCGGGGTGGTGGGGTGGAAGAGGCTCGCCAGCGGCTGGCTGGCCAGCGGCATCCCCAGGCCATCGAAGGGCCACCACTGCGGGAACCAGCCGTCATGCAGCGCGGTGGAGAGGTAGTGCTTGAGCGGCACGAAGAGGCGGGAGAGGTCTCTTCGGTATGGCAGCTCGCCGAGGAGCAGCCCGCGGCAGAGCACGAGCTGCACGCCGAAGACGAAGAGAAGGTGCAGGCTGATCTTCTTCAAGCGGCCGGGTCTTCGCATCTGTCACGCACCCTGTCTCCCTCTCCCCGAGGGGGAGAGGGCTGACCATTCAGTCCGCGCTTTCGACCGCTCACCCTGATCGAGCACTCCCGGCGAGGACCGTGCCGCACACTCACCGCATGCGAACGCTGCTCCTCTCGGCTCTCCTGCTGGCCGCCTCCGACACACCGTCCTTCGAACTCCCGGGGCGCCACCAGAAGCTCCTCGACGACGGCAAGTGGGACGCGACGCCGCCCAGCTTCCGCATCATCGCGCTCTCGCATCTGGCCGATGGCTGCGTAGGCGAAGCGCGAGCGCACCCGGAGCTGAAAGCGGAAGCCCGCGCTTGCGTCGAGTCCACCCTGCGCCGGGCGAAGGCGCTGCCGAAGTCGAGCCATGGGCTGCACCTCTCGCACCTGAACCTCATCTACGGCGCCGCGGATCGGCTGGGCGCCTGCGTGGACGCAGCGGAGCACGAGCGCCTCACCCGCGAGCTGGCGAAGCGCTCACTCTCCGACCCGCTCCGTCACGCCGCCTCGTACGACGGGGTCGGCCTGCGCTGGCCCGCGGATCAGACCGTCACGCTGGCGAGCCTGGGCCGTTTCGACACGGCGCACGGCACCACGCTGCTCCAGGCGCCACTCGACGGCTGGCGCGAGGTGATGAGCAGGCACCTCGACACGGCGACCGGGCTCCCGAAGTCGGAGCTCACCGGCAAGGGCCCCGGGGCGAAGCACCCACGGGGCTGCGCGCAGTCGTACCTCACGCGCTACCTGGGCGAGGTCGACCCGCAGCTGGCGGCGAAGTGGTGGGACGCGTACCGCGAGCACTTCATCGTGCGCCTCGGCGGGGTGGTGGGTTTCCGGGAGTGGCCGCGAGGCGTGGAGCGCAAGGGCGACGTCGACTCCGGGCCGATCATCCTGGGCATCGGCACGGCGGCGAGCGCGTTCGGCATCGCGGCGGCGAAGTCGCAAGGCGACCTGGTGCTGGCGGGACAGCTCGAGGCGAGCGCGAGCGCGGTGATGATGACGGGCGCGGGGGGCGAGGTGGCGAAGGGCGTGCTCGCGCAGGCGATCTCGTTTCAGGGCCGCTGGCAGTCTGTCACTCCCTCTCCCCCCGTGGGGGGAGAGGGTCGGGGTGAGGGGCGACCCTAGCCCGGCTGCACCAGCCGGCCGCTGCGGTAGTCGTCGATGGCCTGCTGGATCTCAGCGTCGGTGTTCATCACGAAGGGACCCCACCGCGAGACCGGCTCACCGAGCGGCCGGCCTGCGAGCACGAGCGCCCTGCCCTGCTCGCCGTCCAACTGCAGCACCTCGCCCGCGCTGAGCACCGCGAGGTGGCCCTTCTTCACTTCCTCGCGTGACGAGCCGACGCGCATCGCCCCATCCGTCACGAACACGAACGCGTTGTGCCTCGCCGGCATGGGCAGGGTGAGCGCACCGCCGCGCTCGAGGGTGACGTCGACGAACAGCGGCGCCACGTCGATGCCGGACACCGGGCCCGTCTTCCCTTCGGCGGTCCCCGCCACCACGCGCAGCCGGCCGCGCTCGAGCGCCACCTCGGGGATCGTCTCGGGCGCGATGTCCTGGTACCGCGGGGAAATCATCTTCCGCGCGGCCGGCAGGTTCACCCAGAGCTGGAAGCCCCACATGAGCCCGCGCTCCTGCTTCGGCATCTCGGAGTGCACGATGCCCCGCCCCGCGGTCATCCACTGCGCCGAGCCCGGGCGCAGCCGGCCCTGGTTGCCGACCGAGTCCCTGTGCTCCATCGCGCCGTGAATCATGTACGTCACGGTCTCGAAGCCGCGGTGTGGATGATCAGGGAAGCCCGCGATGTAGTCGTCGGGGTTCTCGGTCTGGAACTCGTCGAGCATCAGGAACGGGTCGAGCATCCCCAGCGCGCGGGAGCCGAGCGCCCGGTTGAGCGATACCCCCGCACCGTCACGGGTCGGCTGCGCAGCCACCACCAGCGACACGGCGCGCGAAGAAGTGGTGGAGCTCTTCTTCGCGCAGCTCAGCGCCAGCGCGGCGGAAGTGAGGAGCAGCTCGCGTCGCTTCAGCATCGAGGCCGGAAACTAACACCCGGCCTCCAGGCGCGCAGCGCAGCTCGAAGACCTCGACCCCGGGACCTGCTGGATCTCGCCAGGCGAAGCGCCGGAAGTGACGATGATGTTGCTCGCCGCGCATCGCGACTTCACACGCCGCGTCCACAGTGCCGTGCATGAGTGACGAAGCGCTGACGAGGCTCGAGGCGATGCTGCTGTCGCTGCGAGACCAGGTGGACTCCCTGAGTGACCGGGTGGAGGGCAGGCTGGCAGACCAACAGCTGCTCCTCACCCGCCTGCGCCTCGACCTCGCCCGGGTGACGGCAACGCCCCTGAGCGATAAGGGACCTCATGGTCACCTGGCTCGAGACGCAGCCTCCCCGCGATGAGCGGCCGCGCGTCTTCCCCAGCCCCTTCGACGACGTCGCGCCTCACGCGCTCGCCCAGCGCTGCGCGGAGGTGGTGAAGGCCGACCTCCGCTCCGGCCTGATCGCGCCCGGCTTTCCCACCTCGGTGCTCATGCGCGCCGAGGGCGGCAAGATGTTCGGCGTGCTCGTGGTCGAGTCGGCCGAAGGGCGCGTCGGCTTCCTGCGCGCGGTCTCGGGGCAGGTCGAGCGCGCGTGGAAGCTCGAGGGCTACGCGCCGCCGGTGTTCGACGCCGAGCAGCGCGTCGCGTCCGAGCTGCCTGCCGAGGTGATGGTGAAGGGCCTCACGGCCCGCGTCGAGGTGGCGCGCGTCGAACCGACCCTGCTCGCCGCACGAGCAGCCCTCGCGGAGCTCGACGCAAGCCACGCGGCGAAGCGCGGCGCCCTCAAGGCCCAGCACGCCAGCCGAAAGCAGGAGCGCAAGGTCGCGCGCGAGGCGACGACCGACACGGCCGCCCTCCACGCGCTGGACCAGCTGAGCCGCAAGGACGATCACGAGCGCCGCAGCGCCGAGGCTGCCGCCCGGGAAGAGCGCGCCGCGGCGCTGGCCACGCTGTCTCCACTGGAGCGACGGCTCGCCGCCCTCGAGCGCCTGCGACGGATCGTGTCGCAGGAGACGATGCGCCGCATCTGGGACAGCTACCGGCTCACCAACTTCGCCGGCGAGACGACCACCCTGCGCGCGCTGTTTCCCGCGGGAGATCCACCTTCCGGCGCGGCGGACTGTGCGGCGCCGAAGCTGCTCGCGGCCGCGCGGGTGGCAGGGCTGCGGCCGCTCGCGCTCGCGGAGTTCTGGTGGGGCGCGCCCCCGCCGGGCGGCGGCCGGGTCGAGGGCATGTTCTTCCCGGCGTGCCGCGAGAAGTGCGGGCCGGTGCTGCCGTTTCTCCTGGGCGGCCTCGAGGTCGCGGCGCGCCAGACGTGGAAGCCGCGCGAGGTGGAGGAAGAAGAGCTGGTGATCGTGCACCGCGACCAGCGCTTCCTCGTGCTCCACAAGCCGGCGGGCATGCTCTCGGTGCCGGCTCGCGACGAGACGATCACCGACTCGCTCGAGGCTCGCGTGCAGCGCCGCTTTCCCGACGCGCTCGCGGTGCACCGGCTCGATCTCGACACCTCGGGGCTGCTGCTCGTCGCCCTCGACGGAGACATGTACCGGCTGCTGCAGGCGCAGTTTCTCTCTCGCGAGGTGCAGAAGCGATACGTCGCCGTGCTCGAGGGGGACGTGGCCCGTGATGGGGGCACGATCGAGCTGCCTCTTCGCGTCGATCTCGATCAGCGGCCGCGCCAGCTCGTCGACTTCGAGCATGGCAAGGCGGCGCACACGCGGTTCGAGGTGCTTTCCCGCGCGGAGAACCGGACTCGCGTGGCGTTCTTTCCTCTGACGGGCCGCACGCATCAGCTGCGGGTTCATGCGGCTCATCAGCTCGGGCTGGGGACTCCCATCGTGGGCGATCGGCTGTACGGAAAGCCGGGGGCGCGGTTGATGCTTCACGCTGAGTGGCTGCGGTTTCGGGTGCCTTCGACCGGGGCCTGGCTGGAGTTCGAGGTTCCGGCTCCGTTCTGACGGCCCTGTGGTAGCTCACCGCGCATGCGCTTTCTCCTCGCGGGCCTGGTGTGCCTTTCCCTCGGCATCGGCCTCACCGAATACATGCGTCGCAACCCGGCGACGAAGGGCGACGGCTCGACCACCACCGAGCCCGAGACGCTGCCTGGCGGCAAGAAGAAGCCCTCGTACCCGAAGGCCGTGGCCGCGCTGCTCGAGACTGACCCGGCGGGCACCGACACCCCGAGCGCGTCGCCCGAGCTGGCGGCGCTGCTCTCGACGCCCGAGGGCGCTCCGGTGGCCGGCTTCTCCCCCATCGCGGGTGGCACGTTCACCGCTCGCGAGCTCAAGGGCGGGTTCGGCGCGGCGCTGTTCGTGATGGAAGCGAATGGCAAGAGCGGCCTGGTGCGCGCGAGCCAGGGTGAGGCGCCGAAGCTGCTCTTCTCGCGCGACTCCATCGGCGCGCTCGCGGTCGATGGCAGCACGGTCTTCTTCTCCGAGGGCGGCCTGGTCGCCTCGACCCACGCGCGGGGTGGTGAGCCGGTGGTGGTGCGGGCGCGCTTCAAGAACGCGGTGGTGACGAGCCTCGCGTCGTCGGGCGACCTCGTGGTGGTGACGCTGATGCCGAAGGGCGTCGACCCGCTGTCGACCGACGCCGTGGGCGCGGTGGCGGCGATCTCGAGTGACGGCGAGGTGACGTTGATCGCCCAGGAGCAGGTGCGGCCGCGCGCGGCGCTCACCGACGGCAAGGACGCGTTCTGGGTGGCCGGCTTTCCCCCGGGGCTGTGGCGCGGCGCGCTCGACGGCGCGTTCAGCTCGCAGCTCTCGGACAAGGCGGAAGATCCGATCGCGCTCGACGGCGACGGCGCGTTCTTCCGCTCGCCGCTCGGCACGGGCGCGGAGCTGCGCCGGGTGGGCCGCGCCGGCGGAAACATGCAGACGCTCGCCGCGGCCGACGTGGGCTTCCTGGTGGCCTCGAGCGGCCTGGTGCGGTTCGCCACGGTGGGCGCGGGGCCGAAGCTGATGGAGGTGACGAGCGGCGCCGAGCCGACCGAGGTGATGCCGATCACCGGCAGCGCGCGCGGGCTCGCGCTCGGGGGCACCACGCTCTTCCTGCTCACCACGGGCGACGACGGCAAGTCGCTGCTGCTCGCAAAATGACCTGTCTCCCTCTCCCTGCGGAGCGGGGAGAGGGAGAGGGTGAGGGGCCACCGTGTCAAACCTGACGATCGCCACACCCACCGAGCAACGCGACCGCGACCACGCCACCTTCGCGGCCTGGGGAGCGGGCCTCACGCCAGAGCAGTTCCTCGAAAGAGAGCAACGGCTCCGCGGGCACGACTGGGCCGCGCGAACGCTGACGACCTGGCTCTGGCGAGACGAGACCGGCGCCACCCTGTCCTCCTGCGAGACGTTCCTCGACGAAGCACAGGCCGGCACCCGCACCGGCACGGCCGCCCTCATCGCTTCGGTCTTCACGGAGCCGCGCTTGAGGGCCCACGGTCACGCCGCCAACATGCTCCGTGCCGTCATCGAGCGCCTGCGCGCCGACGCGTCCTGTCTCGCCGTGACGCTCTTCTCCGAGATCGGCACGAACTTCTACGCGCGCCTCGGCTTCTGGCCGGTGCCCGCGTTCGACACCTTCTTCCCCGCTCGGGCAGACGCGCCGTCGGTGGAGTGGCTCCACGCGCCGCTCCCCGCACCGCGCCATTCTCCGGGCGACGAGCACACGCTGCGGCTGACGCTCTCCGCCCCGCGCCTCGACTGGCACCTCGAGCGCGAGCGCCTCTACACCTCGGCGCTCGAGCGCACCCCGCTCGAGCGACACGGCGCGCGCGTGGACGGGTCGACCATCACCTGGACTGCGTACTGGAAGACGAACGAGCTCCAGGTGCTCAGCCTCGACGCGCACGACCCGCGGCACCTGGCGCCGCTGCTCCACGCGGCCTCGCACGCGGCCCACCTCGCGGGCCTCCCCACGGTGCGCGTCTGGGAGACGAGCGCGCTCACCGCGCTCCCGGGCGCGCGTCGCGTCGAGCGCACGGACGAGGTGGCGATGTTCCTGCCGCTGCTCCCCGGCGTGCAGGCGTGGACGATGGTCGAGCGCGGCCTGTGGGCCTGAGTCAAACGCCGAGCGCGTCGGCGAAGAGCGCGGGTGACCGCGCGGCGTGACGGAAGAAGAGCTCGGGCTCGACCACCTCGAGCTCCATCAGGTGCAGCCGGCCCTGCCATTCCACCGCGTCGACGCGGCCGTAGACGGTGCCGGGCGCCGAGCGCTGGAGCAGCACCGCGGCCTCGTCGAGCTCCCGGGCGGTGGGCGCGTGGGGGGCTGATTCGCCGCCGTACTCGTGCTGCACCCGCCACTCGTCGGGGCGGGGACGCTTGCGCACGGCGTGGCTGAAGACGCCGCCGAAGAAGATGAAGGACAGCTCGCCCTGGGCGATCGATGGAACGAACGGCTGCAGCAGCCAGGGCTCGGCGTCCTTCTCGAGCTCGGCCACCACCCGGCTCGCGTCAGCGGCCTCGAAGAGGCGCGCTCCCACGGCGTTGGCGGTGAAGGCGGGCTTGAGCACGGCGCGGTTCCAGCCGTGGTTCGCGAGCAACTCCGGTACGCGGTGGAGTTCGGAGGAGGCGAGCTGTTCCGTCGGCACCACCGCGACCCCGGCGGCCTGCAGGCGCGGGAGGTAGGTCTTGTCGGCGAAGGCGAGGAGCTGCGCGGGCGGGTTGACCACGCGTGCCCGGACCGAAGGGAGTGACTCGAGGAAGGCTCGGAAGCGCGCGCGGTGATGGAACCAGTCCCACGGGGTTCGCATCACGACGAGGTCGAAGGCGTCGAGGTCGTTCGGTTCGGTCCAGATGATCGGCTCGACGGTGTGCCCGCGGCGGCGGAGCTCGTCCGCGGCGAGGCGGTCGTCTTCGTAGAGGGTTGAGAACTGCGTCGAGGTGAGGAAGCCGATTCGCACGGCGCGGGTATACACGACGCCCCTCACCCCGACCCTCTCCCCGCTTGCGGGGAGAGGGAGGACGGTTCGTGTAGTGTCCTCCCGTGCGCGCGCTTCGCTTTGCTTCCTTCGGTGGGCCCGACGTCCTGCACGTGGAAGAGGTCGAGACGCCGTCGCCCCACGCAGGCGAGGTGCTCGTCGAGGTGCACGCAGGCGGGCTCAACTTCGCCGACACCGAGCGCCGCCGCGGGCTCTACCTCGCCGACAGCCCGCTGCCCGACACCTCGGGCTTCGAGGGCGCGGGCGTGGTGTTCGCCGTCGGCCAGGGCGTGGAGCCTTCGTGGCTGCGCCGCCGGGTGGCCTTCACCGCGCCACGCGCGCACGCCGAGTACTGCACCGTGCCCGTGGGCAAGCTCATCGCGCTCCCCGAGGCCATCGACTTCATCACCGGCGCCGCCTTCCCCGTGCAGGCGCTCACCGCGTGGCACCTGGTGCACACGCTCGGCCGCGTGGTCGAGGGGGAGACCGTGCTCGTGCACAGCGCCGCCGGCGGCGTGGGCCAGCTGCTCGTGCAGCTCGCGCAGGAAGCCGGCGCGCGGGTCATCGGCACCGTCTCGCGCGACGCCAAGCACGAACGCACCCGCGCCGACCACGTGCTCACCCGCGGGCCGGACTTCGTCGAGCGGCTCCACGCGCTCGCCCCCGGCGGAGTCGAGCTCATGCTCGAGGGCCTCGGCGCGGAGATCGCCCCCGAGGCGCTGCGCTGCCTCAAGCCGCTCGGGCGCTGGGTCACGTTCGGCACGGCCTCGGGTCCCCCACCACACCTCGATCTCCAGGCCCTCTTCGAGAAGTCCATCACCGTGAGCGCGTTCTGGCTGCGCACCGAGCTCCCCGCCGCGGTCACCGCGCGCGCTGCTGAAGAGGTGGTGGCGCGCATCGCCGACGGCCGCCTCCAGCTCGAGGTCACCACCGGCCCCCTCGAAGACGCCGCGCGCGCGCACCGCCGCCTCGAGGGCGGGCTCACCACCGGCAAATGGGTGCTGCGGATTCGGTGAAGAGGCCCCGTCCCCCTGAGTCGATGCCGTTGCCGTCGCCTCGGGCGCCGTCGCTTCATCTCGGTGGCGAGGGCGACGGTGATCGACTCAGGGGAACGGTGGGAATAGATGGCGGCCATGCGCTTCCCCTTCCTGCTCATCGCTGCCGCCGTTGCGCTCACCGCCTGCCCCGCCGAGAAGCCGCCCGAGCCGCCGAAGACCGCCGCCCTTCCGCCCGTCGCGCCCACCCGCACCGGCAAGGTGACGCTGCTGGTGACGGGCCACGAATCAGGAATGCTGCCCGCGAAGGCGCCGCGCCTGCTCGCGCAGTGGAAGCAGGAAGAGGGCTGGCCCAACGCGCTCGCCTTCTCCACCGGCGACTCGTTCGCGGGCGCGGCGATCTCCTCGCACTTCATGGGCACCCCCACGGCCGAGGTGATGAAGGCCCTGCAGTACAAGGCGGCGGCGCTCGGCAATCACGATCTCGACCTCGGCTTCGACACGCTGCGCGCGTTCCGCGAGACCTCGGGCCTGACGCTGCTGGCCGCCAACCTGAAGGACACCCCGGGCGCCGAGCAGCCGCTCAAGCTCGCGCCGTCGCTGCTGGTCACGCGCGAAGGCATCAAGGTGGGCGTCATCGGCTTCACCAGCGCGAAGACCGTCGCCACCGCCATCTCGGGGCGCGCCTCGGGCCTCGACCTGGCCACGCTCGAGGCCTCGGTGGGCCCCGCGCTCGAGACGCTGAAGAAGGACGAACCCGACGTGGTGCTCGCGGTGATCGACGACTGCTTCCTCACCCTGCAGAAGGTGCTGGCGACCCGCGCCGACTGGAAGATCGACCTCGTGGTCGGCACGCGCTGCGAAGGAGACCAGGAGTACCTCAAGGGCCCCACGAAGTTCTTCTCGGTCGGCGACGACCTCACGCACTACGTGTCGGCCGCCTTCCAGCTCAACCCCGACGGCACGAAGACGCTCACCGCTTCGCGCAAGGACCTCGAGCCGCAGGGCGCCGAAGACGCCGACCTGCTCGCGCTGCGCGACCGCTGGCAGAAGAAGCTCGACGAGGAGCTCGGCCAGAAGATCGGCTTCACGAAGACCGGTTTCAAGGAAGACGCCGCGCAGCTGCGCACCTGGGTCGCCACCGCGCTGCGGGACGAGTCGAAGGCCGACGCCGCGCTGTTCAACAAGAAGGGCGTGCGCGCCTCGTTGCCGAAGGGAGTGATCACCCGCGCCAGCGTGTACTCGATCATTCCGTTCGACAACGCGGTGGTGACGGTGAAGCTGAAGGGCGAGGCGTTGATCAAGCTGAAGACACACCCCGAGGCGGTGCTGGTCACGCCCGCGAAGATCGACCCGGCGAAGGACTACGTGCTCGCCACCACCGAATACATCTACTTCGGCGGCGACGGGCTCGGCCTCGAAGCCGTCGCGCCCGACCTCGAGCTCACCGGCCAGGTCTGGCAGACGCCGGTGATCACCTGGCTCGAGAAGCAGGGCTGCAACGAGAAGAAGCCCCTGGAGAAGTTGATCAAGTAGTCACTTCGGCAGCATCGTCTCGAGCGGCTTCTTCTCGTCGCTCTTCTTGCCCTTCGTCCACTCGATGAGCGCGCTCTGCCAGGAGATCTTCGTCTGGGTGGGCGCCTTGTCGGCCTCGTGCAGCTTGAAGCCGTCGCCACCCAGGTAGAGATAGTCGGTCGTCGCCAGCGTGTACGTCTTCTTCGGGTCGAGGTCGGCGCCCTTGCCGTCGACGAAGCCCTCGCCCTTCGCGCGCAGGCCGGCGAAGCGCGCCTCGGTGTTCTGCGCGGCCGCGAGCAGCTGCTCTCCGGTCACCTTCACGGTGACGATCTCGTTCTCGAAGGGCACCAGGTCCCACACGGTGGCGCTGGTGAGCGGGCCCGCGGGCAGGCCCTGCCGCACGCCCTTGCGGTTGAGCAGCGCCACGTCGGTCTTGAAGCGCTCCTTGAGCGAGGTGGTGAGCCACGCGCTCATCTCGGCCGATTCCTGCTCGAGGCCGGTCTTCGTGAAGCCGATGGGCGCGCCGAGCGCGTCGTCGAGCTTCTTCTTCCAGGTGGCGATGAGCGCGGCGGCCGCGGCGTCGGCCTTCGCGGCGCTGGTCACCGCGACCACCGTCGAGTCGACCTTCACCAGGCGCTGCTGCAGCGGCTTGAGCACGTCGACGCGCACCGAGACCTTTGCGTAGTCGTTCCAGTGACGGCCCGGGTAGACGAGGCGGGTGAGGCCCACGGTCTCGGGGTACTCGCGCTCGCAGTCGCGGCCGGCCACGAAGGCGGGCGCCCAGTCCTGGTGCTGCTCGAGCAGGCCGGGCACGTCGTGCAGGCAGCCGTCGGTGACGATGGCGATCACCTCTGCGCCCGCCTGCCGCGCCGCGGGGATCGCCACCGACAGCGCCGCGTCGTCGCTCACCAGCTCGAGGCCCGCCATGCGGCCGGGCATCGGCGTCCACGTCGACTTGCGCGCGGCGAGCCCCACCACGGCGACCTTCACGCCCTGGCGCTGCACCATCACGAACGGCTCGAGACCCAGCGCCTTGCCCTGGTCGTCCTTCGGCTTCAAGTTGGCCGCGAGGTACGGAAAGCCGCCGGTCTTGGTGTTGGCGAGGAACTGCTCGCGCTGCCAGTCGAGCTCGCGGTTGCCGAAGGCCGAGCCGGCGTACCCCATGAGGCGCATCACCTCGGCGGTGGAGGTGCCCTTGAAGTAGCTCGAGATGCTCTGGCCGTTCGCGTTGTCGCCGGTGGAGAGCGCGATGGTCTTGCTGTCCGCGCAGCGGCCCGCGTCGGCCTCGACGCAGTGGGCCTCGTCGGTCAGCCAGCGGCCCAGCACCTCGGCCGCACCACCGCGGCCGCCGTCCGCTTCGGGCGTGGGCAGCAGGTAGCCGTTCTCGGCGCCGGTGATGAGGAAGGTGAGCTCGACCTCTTTGGAAGGAACCGAGGCATCGACGGCGGCGGCGCCGTGCACCTCGGGTTCAGGAGGAGGCGTCTCCTTCTTGCAGGCGAAGATGGAACCGAGCACCACGGTCGCGATGAGCAGGCGAGAGCGCATGGCTGGCGCTCTACCATGCCGACGAGGGAGGGGATGGCCATCGCGGCCGGCACGTCATGGGAAGACACCCCGATGGGACGCGGGCTGTTGGGTCGCGAGCCTCTCCTCAAACGGGCTCGCCCCTCGACCGGTTCGACTACGCTCGGCGCCGTGCTGCTGATGATGCTGCTGCTCGCCCTGCCCGAGCAGATCGCCCTGAAGACGCCGGCCGAGACCTTCACCGCCACGCACGAGGTGGCGCTGCGCGACGGGCGCCTGTGGTGGCGCAAGCACGGCGCGGCGTGGACGCTGCTCCAACCCGATGGGTTGCCCGCACCGCGCGGCCGCCTCGAGGCGCTCAAGGAGCTGACCGCAGACCTCCCCGCAGCACCGAAGCCCTTCCGGCGCCCCGAGCGCATCGAGTCGATCTCAGCCGACGGTGACAACCTCATCGCCATCGGGCCCGGCGGCACCGTCTATTACGCCAAGCTCTCCACGCTCGACTGGGTGGACCAGTGGGGGCCGAAGGGCTTGCAGGGCACGCTGAGCGTGAAGCGCCTCGACGCGTTCGCGATGAGCCACCGGAAGATCGCGTACGAAGATCTCGACGGGAATCCACATCCGGTCACGGCGGGCGTCACCACGCTCTACGGGCTGCGCGATGGAGGGCGCACGCTCGCCTTTGCAGACCCGTGGCTGCCGCCGAACTTCGAGCGCACGCTCTGTCTCCCCGAGCGCGGCCGCTTCATCGCCAGCGCGTTGTCGGCGAGCGCGTCGACGGTGTTCGTGATGGACGCCGCGGGCCGCGCCTTCACCCGCCTGGTGGACTTCGACATTCACGGCGACAACCCCGCCCTGCCCTACTCGTACGGGCGCGAGCGGCGCCGCGGCGCGAAGGGCGCCATTCGCACCTTGCCGGGGCCCGACTGGGTCGCCCAGCCGCGGATCCCCGGCAGGCACACCACGCGCATCACCATTCTCCAGACCGGGCCGGCCAACGCCGACCGGGAGCTGCGGGTCGAAGGGGAAGGTGGGGTGTGGACGAAGCGTCTCGACGACGACGGGTGGACGCTGGTCCCCGGAAACAGGGACGTCAGCTCCCCCTGGGTGCAAGGCGCCCCTCCTCTGAGTCCGGCGCGCGACGTGGTGCTGACGGCCACCAAACCGTGGGCGGGAACTCGCATCACCCTGGAAGACTGGAACCCCGGCTGTGAGCCCGCGCGGTTGCGCGTCGAGGCGGGCGCGGAAGTGCTGTCGCTGGAGCTCCCCTTTCACGACGGGCTCGAGCTGGGTGGCCGGTACGTGGGTGCGCTGCTGCTGCCACCGGGCCAGACGCCGTGGCTGAAAAAACTGCGCGTGCTCGCGTTGGGTCGCTCGCACCTCGACGTTGAGTTGGAGGTGACGAGGGAAGAAGTGCACCTGCTTCGGCTGCCCCTCATCGATCTCCGCTTCGCCCGCTGACCCCTTCCCCTGCGCGGCGGGCGGGTGTCGAATGAAGGCGGAGGCGTGATGGCTCACCACTACGTCGTGTGCATCGAGTTCCGCGAGCCCACCTACGAGCTGGCCACCGCGCCCCGCGAGCAGCCCTACACCTGGACCTTGAAGGACATCGTGGCGCGCGACGAAGACGAAGCGCGCCTGCTCGCCGTGGGGCGCTTCCGCCACCTCGCTTCGCTCTCGGGCGTGGGCTGGGTGCGGGAGATCGAAACCGTGCGAGTCTCCGAGGGGTGAGCCGCGTCGCGCTGCTGTGCCTGCTGAGCCTGTGCGGCTGCAAGAAGAGCGAGCCGACGCCGGCCCCGTTCGTGCCACCCACCGACGGGGTGCGCCTCCCGATTCCGGATCGCCAGTGGGCTGAAGGCGCACCCGACGAGGGCTGGTGCGGCGAGACGAGCATTCAGATGGCCGCCCTCCACTACGGGGCGTGGGTGCCGCAGCCGGTGATCAACGCGTTGGGCCGGTCGACCCACGTCGATCTCTGGGAGGAGGACATTCCCACCGCGCTCGACAGGCTAGGCCTGAAGTACGAGCGAGGACCGTCCACCGGTCGCGACCAGTTCCTCTCGTGGATCATCGGCCACGTGCGCCGCGGTCACCCTGTCATCGTCGGGGCGAAGCTGTTCCCGACTGATCACCCCGACTGGGACGTGGACCACCTCATGCCGGTGGTGGGGTTCTCTGCGCGCGGGCTCGTGTTCAACAGCAACCTCGACGAGGGCCAGGTGGAGGTCACCTGGGCCGCGCTCGGAGGCCGGCAGTCGATCTCGTTCGCGAGCCCCACGGGAAAACTCTACGGCTTCGCCATCCTCGGCTTTCCCGACGCCGGCCCGCGCGTCGCGCTGCGGGTGCTCGAAGAGTCGGCCGAGACGCTCACGCTCGCGGTCGAGACGGATGCGGTGGTGCTGAGTCGCGACGACCTCGACGGGGGCGTCACCCTCACCCGCGAGAAGAAGCTGACCATCCCGCGGACCCAGTCGGCCCGCTTCAGCGCGCAGGCCGGCGGCCGCTGAGGCCTCCGGTCACTGTTCCGGCCAACTCGTATCTGCTTCGAGGTAGTCGACCGTCCCCCGAAACCGACTTCGCGAGAGCGGGTAGGGGTACTCGCCGAAGTACTGCTGCGTCTTTGCACGGATGATGCGGCTGAGTTCGCGTGAGCAGTCCGTCGGCCAGACGATCAGGAAGTCTCGATTCGGAATGGCGGCTAGGAACGGAGAGCCCATGCGCCTGGCGATCTCGTACCGAATGGACGGAACCAGGAGCCTCGCGGCGTCGAAACCGTCGCCCGTACGAGGGCAAGACACTCGGATTGAGCACCGAAGACATCGAACGAAAGTGACGTACTGGCCGCGAGCAGGTTGCGCTCGGCCTGATCTCGGACGGCCTCTTCAGAGACTCCCCACGCGCGTATCGAGCGGCGGGAGACGGCCTGGTGCATCAGTCCGATCGACTCGACAACGACGCTGATCACATCACGCCCGAGCTTGGCCGAAGGAACGTCCGTGAGCGCGTCTTCAACCGGCAACAGTTGAAGCCGCACGACATGCTGAGCGCCCTCCCAGGACTCCGACCCTCTCGGCTGTGAGTCTATGGCTCTGAGCACCTCGTCAAAGTGCTCTCGAATCGCCACCTCCAGCTTCGCCTCGTCGGGCCCCTCTGTCCTCACACGTGCGAACAAGTTCTGGAGCCCAAGCTGGATCTCACCGAGCGTGATGATCTCGGGGTTCACCGAGAAGGCGAATCGCCTCTCCGGGTACGAGCGGCCCAGGAGTTCGAGAACGAAGTGCTGAAATGACTCACGTGTCTCGATCGCCGTAGCTTTGAAGACTTGCGACGCGACCTTGTTCATTTGCGCCCTCGCTCGCAGCCTAACTGAGCACGAGGTCCATCCAACGACCGGGTGCACGATCACTTTGAGGCGGCAGGCCTGTTGACGGGCTTGGGCGCGTGTCGGCCGGGCATACGAGGCGGCTGACGCCGCGGTGACGGTGCTGGGGTTGCCCGCGATTCCCAGCGTCGAGCTACGCGAGCGGCACTT
>JAUXRX010000056.1 GCA_030681645.1 Archangium sp. | reverse complement strand
TGTCAGTTCGCGCTCCTTGCTCAACCGGGCTTGGTGGGGGGGCCGCCTTTCAGCGGCCTCGAACGCGTCCCCCCCGGCACCCGGCTGCTTGCGGTGCTGCCCACCTGGGCGCCGCTCTCGAGACGTCTCCTCTGATGACAGCGAGACGGGGGGCGACGGCAGTCTTGCTCCTCGACAGTCATTCGGCGACTTCCTCTCGGGTGAACGGTGCCTCAGCTCGAGAACCCAACCCTCGCCCTCTCGCGACGGCTGGTCAGCTCTTCGCGGAGTTCTCGAGCCAGTGACTCCACCGTCCACTCGCGTGAGAGCCACTGCACCCTGCGCGAGACCGCCGCGAAGTCACCGGGGGCGAGGCGGGTCAGGCCCTGTAACGCCGCGCTCACCTCCGCTGCGGAAGCACCCGGCACGAACGAACCCAGCACCGAGAGAAACAGCTCCACCGCCTGCTCCGGGCGCACCCAGTCGAAGCGCACCTTGAAGGGGAAGCGGCGCATCGCCGCGTGGTCCAGGTCCTCCACCAGGTTCGTGGTGCAGATCACCACGCCGCGATACGTCTCGAGCCGCTGCAGGAACTCGTTCACCTGCGTCGCTTCCCACGAGTGCTGTGCGCCGCGGCGATCTCTCAGGAGCGAGTCGACCTCGTCGAACACCAGCACCGCGCCGTCCTGCTGCGCTTCCTCGAAGGCTTCGGCGATCTTCTGCTCGGTGCCACCGACGTACGGGTCGAGAATGTCCGCCGCCGTCTTCCGCAGCACCGGCCGCTCCATCACCGACGCGAGATACTGGGCGAGCTCGGTCTTCCCCGTGCCGGGGGCCCCCGAGAAACACATCGCGAGCGCGCTGCTGCCCGGTTGCCAGCGGCGCGCCACGTCGACCAGCTCGCTCACCGGCATCGACGCGTTGAGCACCTCCTCGCGGAAGGTCGAAGCGTCGAACACCGCGCGGGTCGAAGGGTCGCGGCCCGTGAGCAGCCGCTCCACCGGGGCGAGCACCTGCTCGAGCGACGCGCGGGTGACCGCACCATCACCGAGCATGCCGCTCGTCTCCACCGCTGAAGAGAGCTGCGCGGGCGAAGCGGAGTACCGCAGCGCCACCGCCTTCACCTCGGCCTCGGTGAGGCGCCCGTTCAACTTCCGCCCCAGCACGCGCGCCCGCTGCTTGACGCCCAGCGGCCTGAAGGCGACCGCGCAGGTGAAGCGCCGCAGGAACGCGGGGTCCATGCCCGCCACGCGGTTGGTGGTCCACACCACCGGCACCGGGTTCGTCTCGAGCAGCTCGTTGAACGCCTGCTTCGACATGCGGGGCGTCATCGACTCGACGAAGAAGCCGCCGCGGGTGAACAGGTCTTCCAGCTCGTCGAAGAGGACCAGCGTGCCCGGCCGCGGCGCCACCTGGAGCACGGTGCGCAGCCGGGCGATGCGCGCCGAGGCGACGTCGTTGCCTTCGCGCACCTCGATGCTCTGCAGCGTCGCGCCGCACCCGGCGGCCATCACCCGGGCGAACTCCGATTTCCCCGTGCCGGGTGCGCCGTAGAGCAGCACGTTCACCCCGGGGCGGCCGTGCTGTAACGCGCGGCGTGCGACCTCGAGGGCGAGGGCGGCGTCGCTCACGTGCCCGTAGTCGTCGAGCGTGAGGCTGGTGCCGCGCGCGGCGGGCAAGAGGCACTCGCGCAGGCTCGCCGCGGTGTGTTGCCGCGCGTCTTCGAGCACCGCGGTGACGTGGAGCGCGACCTCGAGGTTGTTGCCCCGGTCATGCGAGGGCTCGATCAACCCGAAGCGCTCCAGCCGGCCGCCCACCCGGAGCGCGTCGTTGATCTCCTCGCGCCGCTTCCCCAGCAGCGCCGCGATGGCGCCCCGCTGGCGGGAGAAGCCGAGTGTGTGCAGCGCGCCGTAGAGTTCCTCGAGCATCGGGTCGGCGCCGATGTCGGCCGCCAGCCGCAGGATCCCGGCCTGGAGCGGGGAGAGCGCCAGCAGCGTGCTCAGCGCGGCGAGGTTGTGCGCGAACGACCCGGTGGCGCTGGCGATGCCACGGGCCCGGCGCGCGCGCTTCTTCCACCACGCCTGCAGCAGCCACTCTTCCTTCGCGTCATTCGTCGCGCACAGCTTCGCCAGGTCGACCACGAAGTCGAGGCCCGAGAGCGCGCGAATGACGCGCTGCTTCGGCACCTTGCTCACCGCGAGCAGCCCGTTGTGGACGTAGTCGGCCAGCCCCGACGTCCCGAGCGCCTCTTCGATGACCTTGTTGGACAACATGCGACGTTTCGTCATGTGCGGTTGCCTCCGGAGCGCACGATGCGCGACGACCGCTTCAGGAAATGGAGCGGTCGGATCCGGGGAGGCGGGCAGGGGACGAGCCGCGACGCGGGTGCCTGACCGCTCCGGTTGGCCGTTGGACCGGCTTCGCTCAGGGGGAGAGGGAGACACTTTTCATTGGCTGGTGCGGACGCGGTTCCGGCCGCTCGTCTTCGCGGCGTAGAGCGCCTGGTCAGCCCGGCGCACGAAGTCGGTGGGTGACTCGCCGGCCCTCCACTCCGCCAGGCCCAGGCTCGCCGTCACCTCGCGGCCCGGCGTGAGGTGGCTCCACGGGCTGGTGGCGATCGCCACCCGCACCTTCTCCGCGGCGATGCGGGCACCGTCGAGGCCGGTGTGGGGGAGGATGAGACCGAACTCCTCACCGCCGTAGCGCGCCGCCACGTCGGACGCGCGCAGCTCTTTCTGCAGCACCTGCGCGACCGTGCGCAGCACCGCGTCGCCCACCACGTGCGAGTAGCCGTCGTTGATCCGCTTGAAGTGGTCGATGTCGAGCAGCGCCAGGCACAGCGTCTGCCCGAAGCTGCGCGCGCGCTGCAGCTCGAGGCCCAGCGCCTCCTCGAAGTGCCTGCGATTGAAGAGGCCGGTGAGCCCGTCGCGCACGGAGAGGTGCGAGAGCGTCTCTGCGCGCTGCTCGAGCTGCTCGTACTTCGCGTTCATCTCGCGCTCGCGGGCTTCCATCACCCGCTCCAGCTCGAACTCGGCCTTGAGCGTGGCGACCCGCTCGCGCGCCAGCTCGTCGAACACGCCCGAGCGCACCTCGTGGAACTGCTCGTGGTGCCGCAGCGCCAGCTCGAACTCGCCCGCGCGCTTGTGTGCCTCCGAGAGCGCCTTGTGCGTCTTGAAGATCTCCCGGCGAATCCCCAGCGAGGTGGCGAGCGTGAGCGCCTTGTCGAGCCAGCGCTTGCCCTCGACGTGCTGCCCGCGTTGCGAGTGCAGCTCACCCAGCCCCGCGTAGACCTCGACCCGCGCGCGGGGTGAGTGGCCCAGCTCCACCGCCTCGAGCGCCGCCTGGTGAAACTGGAGCGCCTTGTCGTCGTCGTCGCGGCTGTGGTGGATGCGGCCGATGGCCAACAGGCACCAGCCGTAGTGCCAGTGCGCGCCGACTCCGCGCAGCACGTCGACCGCCTGGCCCAGCACGGGCAGGCCCTGCTCGGGCGCGCCCCAGTTCACCAGCGCCTCGCCGTGGTTCGCCAGCACCCGGCCCTGCATGTCGGCGTCGCCGTCGGCCACCGCGCACTCCAGCGCCTCGCGGTAGACCTCGAAGGCGCGGTGGTAGTCGCCCAGCTCCTCGTGGATGACGGCGAGGTAGTTGAGCGCGCGGGCGGCCCGGGGCTTCTGGTCGAGCGTCTCGAACGAGCGCTGCGCGGCGTGCAGGGCCTCGAAGCCGTCCTGGTAGCGGCCCTGCTGCACCAGGCACGCGCCCAGCCAGCCGTGCGCTTCGGCCTCGAAGAGCGGTTCTTCGAGCTGCGCCCAGGTGCTCTGCGCGCGGCGCAGGTGCTCGAGAGCCAGGCCGTAGTCGTTGAGGAGGAACTCGGCTTCACCCAGCGTCTCGTCGAGCGCGGCGCGGATGGCCGGGTCCTGCGGGCAGCACGAGTCGGCGCGGGTGAGCAGCTCGAGCGCGCGCGGTTCGTCGAAGGTGGCCAGCAGCGAGGTGCCCTCGAGGAAGAGCGCCCAGAACGGGCTGTTCGGGTCGATGGTGGGCGCAGCGGTGTCGAGCTCGCGGCGGCGGCGCCGGCGCTGCCAGGTGAGGAGCTCGGACGGCATCGGGGCGCACCCTACTGGATGATTCGCCTCGCACGGGACGCTGTTCTGACCCGTCAGCGCCGCGACTTCGTTCGCCTGGTTCAGAGCCAGTGCAGCTTGTGGGCGATGAACGCGAGGACCATCAGGGCGCCCGTGACCCCACCGCAGAGCGACTCGCCCGAGCCCGAGGCGATGGTGAGCGCGAGGAGCACGGCCCCGGAGAACCCGAGAAACCACCAGTGCCCCTCGCTCATCGCGCCCGGCGCATCCGGGTTCTGCGCGCGCTGCAGCGCTGCCTTCGTCTGCTCCAGCTCCTGCTTCAGGCGTTCCTGCTGAGCCTGTTCGGCCCCCAGCTGCGCTTCGAGTTCCGCGCGCCGCTCCAGCGCCGCGGCTGGCTGCGCCGCGGCGAGCTGTTCGTGGAGCTGGCGTTCGCGCTCTTGCGCCTGCCTGAGGTGGTCCTCGAGCTCGGCTGAGGTCCGGCGGGCAGCCTCGCGCTCCTGCTTGAGCGCGGCCTGCGTGCGCTCCAGCTGCTCCCGCACCTCCCGCTGGTCCGAGCCCATGGGCTACGCGAGGTGCTGGAGGGTGCGGTCGACGGTGAGCAGGAACGCGCGGATCGACTTGTCGAGCGCGGGGATGGGCGTGTCCTCGAGCTTCGTGTGCGAGATGCCCGGCGAGCTCTGGGCGAACAACATCGCCGTCGGCACCACCGCCGCCATCTCGGCCGCGTCGTGCAGCGGGCCTGACGGCAGCTCGGGGGCCGTGCCCACCACTTCCTTGATCGACTCGCGCACGAAGCCCATCAACGTGGGGTCGAACGGCCGGGGGGTGATGTGCAGCAGCGGGCTCCAGCTCACCTTCACCTGGAACCGCTTCGCCGCCTTCGCGGCCGCCTTCTTCGAGTCGGCGAGCATCTTCTTGAGCACCTTGCCGTCGAGCGCGCGCAGGTCGATGGAGATCTCCGTCGAGCCCGGCACGGCGGTGACGAAGTTCGGCTCGACCTTCACCACGCCGCAGGTGGCCACCACGCGCGTCTTCGGGGTCTTCCCCGAGTACCGCACGCTGATGGCGCGGGTCGCGAGCGCGAAGTCGGCGGCGGCGAGGAACGCGTCCTTGCGCAGGTGAATGGGCGCGGCGCCCGAGTGCGCCGCCTGCCCCACGAAGCGCAGGTTGTGGCGCTCGACGCCCATCGTGCCCAGCACCACGCCCGCGGGCTTCTTGATCGACTCCAGCACCGGGCCCTGCTCGATGTGCAGCTCGAGGTACGCCTCGGCGTCGAGGTCTTCGAAGTACTTCTGCGCCGAGCTCATCTCGTCGAGCTGGATGCCGTTCTCGGCGAGCGCGTCGGGCAGCTTGATGCCGTTGCGGTCGACGAGGTGACCGAGTTCTTTTCGCGCGTCGAGCGCCCCGGCCGAGGCGGCGGAGCCCATCAGGCTGCGGCCGAAGCGCGCGCCCTCCTCGTCGGCCCAGTCGACCAGGTGAATCGTCAGCGGCGGCGTGCCCGCGGCCTTCGCGCGCCGCAGCACCTCGAGGCCGGTGATGACGCCCAGGCAGCCGTCGAGCCAGCCGCCGCCGGGCACCGAGTCGAGGTGACTGCCGATGACGATGCTCTTCTTCGACTTGCCCGGCAGCGTCGCCCAGAGGTTGCCCGCGCCGTCGCGCGTGGTGCCCAGCTGCAGCTCTTCTTTGAGCTTCTTCTGGAACCACTCGCGCGCGGTGCGCCACACCGGGCCCCACGCCACCCGCTGCGCTCCCCGCTCGTCGGAGGTGAGCGCCTTGAACTCCTTCAGATCAGCGATGACGCGTTCGGAGGTCGGCTTCATGAACGCGGAACATTGCAGATGCGGATTTCGGAGCAACGGAAAGCCCCCCGTTCACCCCGAGCGGAGTCGAGGCGCCTATAAGCAGGCCATGCCGAGCTGGCACGTCTACATGGTCCGGTGCGTCGATGACTCGCTCTACACCGGGTGCACCAACGACCTCGCCCGGCGGGTGGCTGCGCACAACGCGGGGAAGGGTGCCCGCTACACGCGCTCGCGCCGGCCCGTGAAGGTGGTGTGGAGCGTGCGCGTGAAGGACAAGTCGGCCGCGCTGTCGCGCGAGGCGAAGTTGAAGCAGTTGAGCCGCGCGGAGAAGTTGCTGCTGGTGCAGCGAGCGCGCGCGCTCAGGGCGCGTCGCGCTGCAGCCGGTAGGTGATGGGGCCGCGGCGCCCGTTCCACACGGCGAAGAAGTCGAAGTCGAGCCGGGCGCCGCTGCTGCACACGCGCACGGCGCTGAGCTCTCCGCGCGTCGAGCTGCAGGTGCCGGTCGCCGCGAAGCAGACGTCGAGCCACCCCACGCCGTCGCCGTTGGTGAAGATGTTGTTCAGCAGGTAGCGCTTGTTCGGGTTGTCGGCGTCCGTGCCGTAATAGAGCGCCGGCTGGTTTCCGCCGAGCGCGGCAGCGCTGTAGGTGCCGTCGGCGCGGAAGGTGAACCGCACGTCGAAGGGATCCACCCACGGGGAAGTCATCGTTCCAGTCCAGTCGCCCACCATCGCCAGGCGCAGGGCCGCGAGCGTGGGGGCTGGGTTGGCCTCCATGCACTCGGTGACGAGGCCACCGCCGCCTCCGGCTCCACCGCCCGCACCGCCTCCGAGGGGCGTGCCTCCACCTCCTCCTCCCGCACCGCCTCCGAGGGGAGCGCCTCCACCTCCTCCGCCCGCACCGCCTCCGCCTCCTCCGCCCGCACCGCCTCCGCCTCCTCCTCCCGCACCGCCTCCGAGGGAAGTGCCTCCTCCGCCCGCTCCGCCTGCCAGAGACGTGCCCCCTCCTCCGCCTGGCCTCGCATGCGGGCGTAGCTCGTCGCGACCGCATGCCGCAGCGACCAGCACTGCCAGGGCGATGATGAAGGACCGCAACAGTCCCTCTTCAGCACGTCTCACCGCGAGGCCTCAACCACCCTGTTTGCCCTCTCCCCGACTCCCCCACGGGGAGAGGAGCCGTGCCACAATGTCGTCAAATGGCTGAAGAGTTGGATGACCGCGCCCGGGACGTGCTCCGGGCCGTCGTGCAGGAATTCATCACCTCGGGCGATCCCGTCGGCAGCCAGCAGCTGACGCGCCGGGGGGACTTCGAGGTGTCTCCGGCCACCATGCGCAACGTGCTCTCCGAGCTCGAGGCGCTGGGCTACCTCGAGAAGCCGCACACCTCGGCCGGCCGCATTCCCACCAACCAGGGCTACCGGTTCTTCGTCGACTCGCTGCTCCAGCTCAAGACGCCGTCGGCCGCTGATCAGCAGCTCATCGAGGCGGGCCTCGCCAACGCGGGCACCGGCGTCGAGGAGCGCATGCAGGAAGCCGGCAAGGTGCTCCACCTGCTCTCGCATCACGCGGGCGTGGTGCTCATTCCCCGGCCCTCGGCCAGCGCGCTGCAGCGCATCGAGTTCGTGCGGCTGGGCGACGATCGCGCGCTCGCCATTCTCGTGGGGCAGGGCGGGCAGGTGCAGAACAAGCTGGTGATGCTCGATCGCCCCGTCAGCACCGAAGAGCTGGTGCACGCGAGCAACTACCTCAACGAGCTGCTGCGGAGCGCCGCGTCGATCGAAGACGTGCGCAGCCGCATCCTCCAGGAGCTGGAGACGCAGCGCACCCAGTACGACGAGGTCGTGGCGCGGGCGCTCAAGCTGGGCGCCGCCGCCACCGACGTCTCCTCTGCCGAGCGGGTGGTGATCGAAGGCACCGGCAGCTTCCTCGAGGCGCCCGAGTTCGCCGACGACGTGCGCCGCATGCGGGCGCTCTTCAAGGCGCTCGACGAGAAGCACAAGCTGCTCTCGTTGCTCGACCGGGTGCAGCGCGCGCGGGAAATGCAGATCTTCATCGGCGCCGAGAGCGAGTTCGGCAGCCAGGGCGACGTCACCGTCATCGCCAGCCCTTACGGGACCGATGACCAGGTGCTGGGCACGGTTGGGGTCATCGGCCCCACCCGGCTCGACTACCAGCGGGTCATTCCGCTGGTGAACTTCACCGCGCGGGTGCTCTCGCGCGTGCTCAAGAACGAGTAGGGGCGCCGAATTCGAGCCATCAGTCGCGTGTGGCCGCGGGTCGCGCGTAGGCTAGACTTTCCCCTCACCGGCGTGATGGAGGGGTAGGCATCAGGGCCGGATGTCTGGACGTGACGTGTGACGAAGCCTGCAGTCGAGGTCGGCGAGCTCCTCTCTGGCGATCCGCGCTCCGAGCGGCGGCGCGGAAGGGTTGACGGCGCCGAGGTCGAGCTGCGCGTGGTGAAGGAAGGCCTCGCGGTCGACGTGCCCGGCTTCCTCGCCCGCCTCGACGCCGTGGGTCAGCTCAGCCACCCCTCGCTGCGCATGGTGCGCGGCGGCGTGGTGCTCGACGACGGCCGGCCGGCGGCGGTGCTCTCGCTGGTGCCCTGGACCACCCTCCATCGCAGCGCGAGGCAGCCGGTGGAGGCGCTGGTGTCGCTGGGGGTGGAGATCGCCGACGCGCTGGCGACGCTGCACGCGGCAGGGCTGGTGCTGGGCCAGGTGAGCCCGGCTGACCTCTTCCCGGGTTCGCCCGCGGTGCTCGACGCCTCGCTGGTGGGCCTCGCCCCGAAAGACGCCACGCCCGAAGGCGACGTGAAGTACCTGGCGCACGTGCTGCTCGCGGCGGGGTCCGGCTCGAAGGACGCCAGCCCCTTCGAGAGCGTGCTGCAGCAGGCCATCGCCCACCACTCCAGCGCCGCGGCGCTGAGCAAGACGCTCGAGGCGCTGCGCGTCCGGGCCCAGGCGCGCACGGTGTCGGGCAAACACCCGGTGGTCGAGGTCGAGGTGATGGAGCCCCAGCTCGAGGGCCACACGCTCTCGGCCTGGAAGATCGAGCGCGTGCTCGGCGAAGGCGCGATGGCGAAGGTCTACCTGGCCACCGACACCCGCACCGGCGTGAAGGCGGCGGTGAAGGTGCTCAAGCAGGAACACCTCAACGAGCCCGAGTTCGTGCACCGCTTCACCCAGGAGGTGCAGGCGGTCAACGCGATCGAGAACGAACACATCGTGGGCGTGACGCACTTCGGTGACGAGCCGCTGCCCGACGGCCGGCGCTGCGTGTACTGCGTGATGGAGGTGCTCGAGGGCTCCGCGCTCGCCGAGGCGATCAACGTGGGCCCTTTCACGGCGAGGCGCACGGTGGGGCTGGGCGTTCAGCTCGCGCGCGCGCTCCACGCGGCGCACGAGGTGGGCGTGGTGCACCGCGACGTGAAGCCCGAGAACATCTTCCTCACCTCGAAGAACGGCGTGCCCGACTTCGTCAAGGTGCTCGACTTCGGCGTGGCCAAGCTGCTCAAGCCGATCGGCGACATCAAGCTGGTGGGCACCAAGGCGGGCATCGTGGTGGGCACGCCCGAGTACATGGCGCCCGAGCAGGCGATGGGCACCGGCAGCGACGCGCGCGTCGACGTCTACGCGGTGGGCCTGGTGCTGTACGAGCTGTTGGCCGGGGTGCAGCCGTTCATCGCCGACAACTTCGGGAAGCTGGTGCTGGAGATCACCCAGTCTCCGGTACCGCCGCTGCCGGCGCAGACGCCTGCCGGTGACCCCATTCCCAAAGGGCTGGCCGCGGTGGTGATGCGCTGCCTCGAGAAGAAGCCGGACGCGCGGTACCAGTCGGCCGCCGCGCTCGCCGATGCGCTGGCGCCCTTCAAGGGTGAGCAGACCAGTCGCCTGCCGGTGGTCGCGGAGGTGGACGAGGCCGCGCTCGCGGCCGCGGTGCGCCCGTCGCGGGTGCCGGTGATCGCCGCCGCGGTGCTGGTGCTCATTCTCGCGGTGGCCGTGGGGTGGACGTTCCTGAGTCCTCCGGCCACTCCCATGACGCCGGAGCCGAAAGTGTCGGCGCCTGCGCCCGCACCCGCGCCGGTGGCGCCGCCGGTGCCCGAGGTGCCGAAGACCGTCTGGCTCGACGTGAACTCGACGCCCGTCGGCGCGCAGGTGAAGCGGGGCAGCGAGGTGCTGGGGGTGACGCCGCTGCGCGTCGAGGTGCCGCGGGCCGAGCTGGCGTCGCTGTCCCTGGCGCTGGCGGACTACGTGGAAGAGACGCGCGAGGTGGCGCTCTCGGCTGACGTGGCGTTGTCGGTGGACCTCAAGCCCGTGCCGAAGCCGGCGAAGCAGAAGCCGGCGCTCAAGAAGAAGAAGGCGGGGAAGCGGAGGTAGCTCCTTGCGGCAAGTACCCCACTCACACGTCCGACTGCCCTGCAGGGCGAGCTGCTCGAGCGCCCAGGTGATCGTCAGTGCGTCGCAAACCAACGCAGATAGTTGAACGCACCTGACGATGCCGAGCCTGGCGGCCGCGGCTGGTAGTACATGAAGCGAGCAGCCCGAGGTGTCGCTGCGAGCTCGTCGAACGACGCGATGGAGTCGGGGCCACGCGCGGGCCGCTCACCAGCGAACACCTGGTACCGAACGCCGGAGACGGTCGTCCACTCGCGGACCCAGGTCAGTTCGAGACCCGCCGCCACCAGGTGAGCACGCTGCTCGAGCGGCGGGATCTCGAACGACCCCTCGATCACGAAGGAAGCGGTGGTGGGCGTCGAGCCAGCCGCCCACACCCCGCTCACGTGCGACCAGTCCTCCGTTACCGAATCACCGAACGAACCCAGCAGGACGGTGCCCGTCACCTTCCAGAAGAGCGCGTCTCGAACCGAGACGACGTCCGGAACGGCGGGCCCGCCGAAGCTGGCATCGATGGTCGCGGAGGCATGGCCGTCGCTGGTCAACAGCAACGTGCTCGAGGTCCACCCCAGGGGGACGTCAGGCAGGTAGCCGTCGTTGAACCACTCGTTGAACGCCATTGCCCCGAGAGCAATCGGCGTTCGCTTCAGATCGGCTTTGTCGTCGAGCGGCGGCGGGAGGACTACCGACGAGGCGAGACCGTCGACGAACGTCGTTGCGCCGCAGCCCGTGGCAATCAGCATGATGGTGAGCCATCCGGTAGAACGCACGCCGCGACCATACTCGCGTCATTCGCGGGATGAACAGCCACGTGGCGATCGGGCTGCGTCAGCCGCGGCATCGTGGCGCCGGTGCGAACAGCATTGGCGCTGGCGGCGACGCAGCAGCGCAGGCCTTCGCCTAAGCCTCGGCCCACCTCGAACCCGGGAGAAGCATCGTGAACCGTCTCGCAATCACAGGCTCATTGCTGGTGGCTGTCTCCTTCGTCGCCTGTGGCGGCACCGGCGGTGACGATGCTGGAGCCGGTGGCGGGAGCGGTGGAGCTGGAGGAGGCACGGGCAGCTCCGCGAGCGTCTTCAGTCTCCAGGTCGGTGATGCCTGCCCTGCACCGCTGCGGACGGGCATCCCTCGAGGTGGCGCGTGCCAGGTTCGCCTGACGCCGGTGTCCGATGGCGGTGACTGCGGAGCCGTCTGCTGCACCTGTCCGGGAAACAGCCGGCAATACAGCGCCTGGGTCTGCGAGGACGGCACGTGCGCGGACGAGGCCACCACCTGTGCTCGAGCGCTCACCCGGTCGCCGGACCTGTGCAACTAGCGAGCGGCCGCGCTGGCCCCGGCCCCACATAGAAAAAGTCAGCATGGCTTGATCGGACCGTCAGAGACTCTGGCGATGCGTAGCGGTGAGGGTGAAGCCGTTCACGGCACTTCGCTACACGTCAGACCGCCCCAGCTTGTTGCGGCCCCACACCACGCCGATCGCCAGCGTCGCCGCCGCCGACGCCGCGAGGAGCAACAGGAAGATGGGGCCCAGGTTCCCGCTGCCGCTGTCGTAGAGCCGGCCGATGATCAGCTCCTGCACCACGCTCCCCACCGAGCCCATGCCGTTGATCACCCCCGCCGCCAGCACCGCGCCGCGGCGCGACCCGATGTCCATCGCCCCGGCCCCGCTCATCAGCGCGTCGGGGCCGTAGAGCGTGAAGCCCACCAGCCCCAGCGACACCGCGAAGACCGTGAGCGACGCGCCGCCGCCGACGTAGAGCACGATGCACGAGAGGAACATCGTGACCATCATCATCAGGCTCACCCCCGCGCGGCGGCTCTTGAACAGCCTGTCGCTGAGCAGCCCGGTGACCACCACGCCCGCCACCCCCGCGAGATCGAACACGGTCGAGAGGTAGCCGGCGTCGTCGCCCTTGAGCCCGAAGTTGCGCTCGAGGAAGAACGGCGCCCAGCTCCACAACGAATAGCGGATGAACTTCACGAAGAAATAGAACGCGCCGACCAGCAGCACGTTCTCCCACGCCTTCCTCGAGAGGCCCGGGTCCTCGCCCTCTTTGGGTTCCGACGGATCCTCCACCGGCGGCAGGCCGAGGTCAGCCGGGCGGTTGCGCTGGTTGAAGACGAAGAACACCAGCACCGCCAGCAGCACCAGCGCGCCGGCGAAGAAGCTGTAGCGGAAGCCCCACTTGCCCAGCACCCACGCCGCCAGCGTGTTCGCCGCCACCCCGCCCACCTGGAAGTTCGTGGCCCAGAACCCCATCACCGTGCCGCGCTCGCTGCGGCGAAACCAGTTGGCCATGGTGCCCACCGTGCCCGACCACCCCGTCGCCTGGACCAGGCCGTTGAGCGCCATCAGCACCACGAAGCTCTCGAACGAGTTCGACAACCCGAAGCCCACGTTCGCGGCGATCGACAGGGTCATGCCCGTCAACAACACCAGCCGCGGCCCGAGCCGGTTTCCGAACGCGCCCGAGGCGAACTGCCCGATGGTGTACGCCACCAGGTACACCGAGCCGATGACGCCGAGCGCGGTGGCGTCGAAGTGCAGCTCGGTGCCGAGCGTCGACTTCGCGATGTAGAAGGGCTTTCTGCAGAAGTAGAAGCCCGCGTAGCAGAGCCACGTCGCCGCGAAGATGCGCCACCGCCAACGGACGAGCGCGGGGGAGAGAGTGGCAGCGACTGCGGGGGACGGCACGCGCACCCTATTCCTCCACGAGAGGCAGAGGCGCAAGGGCTGCGGCAGAGCTCAGTCGTCGCAGCGGGCGCGCACGCCGATGATCCGATCGCCGTCGAGGTAGACGCTGCAGTGGCCGATGCCCTCGGGCGGGCCCGGGAAGGTGGACCGCCCACAGGGCTCGTCGGAGTACTTTCCCTCGAGGTGCGAGACCACCACGCGCGCGTACAGCGCCTCGCAGTCGACCTGGTCGCAGGGCACGGGCTGCGCCGGCGTGTAATACGCGTTCGCCACGCAGCAGTGGAGCTCGGCGGTGCCCGCGATGAAGGGCTCCGGGTAGCGGTACTGGATCGGCTCGATCGTCACCGCGGGCCGCAGGGGCAGCGTGCTCGGGGGCGTGTCGACGGTGAGCGCCTCGCAGTGCACGCCACCGTAGGGCGGGTCGCACCCGAAGAGCGACAGCACTGTCAGACAGAGGGCTGCGCGCGGGTGCACCAGGGCTGGAAGGCTCCGGAAGGACATGGGGGTGTCCTCGCCAGCACGCTGCGTGCCAGTTCCGAGGCGCAAGGGTGCGGCTCCCTCGACTCCGCTCGGGATGAACGGGTGGCGCTCGGGATGAACGGGTCGCGCGTGGCGGGCGCGATGCAAGAGCAGAGGGGCATGAGTGCCCGCCTGGTGCCAGGTGACGCGGTCCGCCCCCGGCTCGATCCCTCCCACTTCCCCTTCGAGACCACCGACGACGTGACCCCACTGCGCTCAGTGGGTGAGGCGGCCATGCGCCTGCAGCCCCGCGCCCGGGCGGCCTTCGACGTCGCGGTGGCGGCGCGCGCGCCCGGCTTCCACGTCTTCGCCTCGGGCAGTCCGCACCTGGTGAAGCTCGACGCCGTGCTCGCCCAGCTCCAGGGCGCCAGCGCCACGCTGCCCCGCGCGAGCGACTGGGCCTACGTCTTCAACGAAGACCAGCCCGAGAGGCCGCTCCCGCTCCGTCTCCAGCCGGGAGAAGGAAAGCGGTACGCCGCCGCCGTCGCCGACGCGGTGGCGCGCGTTCACCGTGAGCTGCAGCGCGTGCTGCAGGGCGGGCGGCTCCGCCGGCGGCGCGCCGTGCTCGAGGAAGACACCCACGCCGCCGAGAAGGAGATCCTGGCGCAGCTCAAGCAGCAGCTGCGGCAACGCCACTTCGACGTGCGGCGCTTCGAAGGGCAGCTCGAGGCCGTACCCTTCTGGAAGGGCAAGGCCGTCACCAAACCGCTCGCCACGCTCCCCGCCGCCGCGCGCAAGCTCATCGAGGCGCACCTGCCCGAGCTGTCCGAGCTGGTGGAAGAAGGCAACCGCAAGCTCGGCGAGCTGCGCGCGGGCTTTTTCGCGAAGCTGGCCGACCTCCACCGCGAGGTGGCGCTCGACGTCGTCACCCGCGCGCTCGCCCCGGTCGAGCGTGACTTCCATGACCCGGAGCCGCTCGCGCACCTGGCGCGGCTGCGCAGGGCGATGGTGACGCAGCACCCGCTCTTCCTCGACCCCGAGGAGGACGCGCAGGGCTCCGAAGATCGCCTGCTGCGCTTCGCCGTGCACGTGCTCGTCACCCACGAGGGCGAGGCCGGCGCGCCGGTGGTGAAGGAAGGCAACCCCACCACCTTCGCGCTCTTCGGCACCACCTCGCGCGAGGTGGTGCAGGGCGTGCTCACCACCGACTTCACCCACCTGCGGCCGGGCGCGCTCCACCGGGCCAACGGCGGCTTCCTGGTGCTGCCCGCGCGCGCGGTGCTCGCGCAGCCCGAGGTGTGGGCCGCGCTCAAGCGCACCCTGCGCACCCGCGAGATTCACCCCGAAGAAGGCGAGCTCGCCCAGGGCAACGCGGTGCAGCCGCTCAACCCCGACCCCATTCCGCTCGAGTGCAGCGTGGTGCTCACCGGCGAGGTCGAGCTCTTCGCCGCCCTCTACGAGCAGGACCCCGACTTCCGCGAACTCTTCGGTGTGCGCGCCGACTTCTCCGACACCACCACCCTCGACACCGCGGCCCTCGTCGACGCCACCGGGGTGGTCGCCGCCCTCGTGCGTGAAGAGCACCTGCTGCCCTTCGACACCGGCGGCGTCGCGCGCACGCTCGAGTACTCGCTGCGGCTGGCCGGCGACCAACAGCGCCTCTCCCTCGAGTGGGACCGCCTGCGGTTGCTGTTGGTCGAGGCCAGCCACGAAGCAAAGCGTGACGCGTCACCGCGGGTGCGGGCCGTGCACGTGCGGCGCGCGGAGGAAGCGGCCGCCTGGCGCAGCGGGCTCCACCGCGAGCACCTCGCCGACGAGGTGCGCCGCGGCCTGCTCCGCCTCCAGGTGACCGGCACCGCGCCGGGCCAGGTCAACGCGCTCGCGCTCTCCATGCTCGGCGACTCGGTGGTGGGCCGCGCCGCGCGCGTCTCGGCGCGAGTGGGGCCGGGCACGCGGGGGCTGGTCGACATCGAGCACCGCGCCGAGCTGAGCGGGCCGGTGCACGCCAAGGCGGTGATGCAGCTGCAGGGCTACCTGCTGGGCCGCTTCGGCGGTGAGCGCCCGCTCGCCTTCGACGGCACGCTCACCTTCGAGCAGTCGTACTTCGCGGTGGAAGGCGACAGCGCCTCGGTCGCCGAGCTGGTCGCGCTGGTGTCCGCGCTCACGGGCGCGCCGGTGCGCCAGGGCCTCGCGGTGAGCTGCTCCCTGGGGCAGGACGGCGCGGCGCAGGTGGTGGGCGGCATCACCGACAAGGTCGAGGGCTTCTTCGAGGCGTGCAAGCTGCTGGGCCTCGACGGCACGCAGGGCGTCATCCTCGCGGCGAACAACGTGCAGCACCTGGTGCTCCGTGACGAGGTGGTGGAAGCCATCGAGCGCGGGCGGTTTCACCTGCACGCCATCGAGCATTCCGACGACGCGCTCGAGCTGCTGCTGGGGCTCCCGCGGGCAGACGTGGACGCGCGGGTCGCCCGCCGCCTCGACGCGTTCGCTCGCGCCATGCGGGCCCTGCGCGAGGTCACCTGAAGTTGCCGCCCCCGAAGGAGAGAGGAGCATCGAGCCGTGAGCCCACCCTGGCGTCCCCCCTTCCAGACCGCGCTCCAGCGCAACGCGCCGCAGGTCGAGGTGCAGGTGGGCACGGTCTCACCGGAAGGCGTGCCCGCCGTGCGCACGGTGGTGCTGCGCGGGTTCAGCCCCGAGGGCCACCCGTACTTCTTCACCGACCTGCGCTCGCGCAAGGCCAACCACCTCGCGGAGAACCCGAAGGTGGCGCTGCACGCGTGGTTTCCCCTCACGCAGGAGCAGTTCCGCCTCAACGGCCGCGCCTCGCTCCACGGGTGGCACGCCGAGGGGGCGTGGGCCGAGCTGCGCCGGCACGCCTGGGCTTCGCTCGACGACGAGTCGCGGCAGGCCTTCGTCGGGCCCCCACCGGGCCGCACGCTCGTTACGCCCACTGCGCTCGAGGTGCCGCCTTCACCGCCGCAGGAGTTCGTGGTGGTCGCGGTGGACGTGACGGAGGCCGACTGGCTCTCGCTGGGCCCGCCCGTCACGCGCGCCGGCTTCCGGTTGATCGGCGCCGGGTGGGTGCAGCAATCACTCACCCCGTAAATCTCCCTCTCCCCGAGGGGGAGAGGTCGGGGAGAGGGCCAACCAGCCTCACGCACCGCTGGCCGCCGGGTGTCGAACCGCTTGAGCGGAGTCACGGGGCAGGGCAGCTTGGGCCCATGAAAATCGTGAAGACGAACGAGCTGGCGTGGGGCGAAGGCATGAACAAGGGCAACTTCGTGCAGCGGCGCAAGGCGCTGGGCGGGCAGAACATCTCCTGCGGCCTGTGGGAGCTGGCGCCCGGAAAGAAGTCCTTCCCCTTCCACATGCACCACGTCACCGAGGAGGCGATGTTCGTGGTCTCCGGCAGCGCGAAGGTGCGCACGCCCGAAGGGATGACGGCGATCGGCGCAGGTGACTACGTGTCCTTCCCGCCGGGCGAGGGCGCGCACCAGCTGATCAACGACGGCACCGAGCCGCTCGTCTACCTGGGCATCTCGGCGCCGAAGGGCTTCGACGTGGTCGAGTACCCCGACTCGGGGAAGATCAGCTCGGCCATCGGCTCGATGCCCGGCGGGAAGCGCTTCATCTTCAAGCAGGACACCGCGGTGACCTACTTCGACGGGGAGAAGGACGCCGAGTGACGCGCGGGGTTGGCGGAAATACGGAGCGAGCCTCCGTTCAGCCCGAGCGGAGTCGAGGGCCGCGCGCCAATCGATCGGAATTCCATCCCTCGACTCCGCTCGGGATGAACGGTCCGGGTTCCGTCTCCTGTTTCGACCCTCTCGGGTTGGCCCTGCTCTGCCTCTCGTTCGCGGCGTGTCCCCCGCCCGTCGCCGGCCCGGAAGCGGTGGCCGATCCGCTCCCGTACGCCTCGCCGCTCATGGGCACGGGCGGCTTCGCCTACTTCCACGGCAGCGCGTTCCCCGGAGCGTGCGTGCCCCACGGCCTGGTGAAGGTGGGCCCCGACACGCGCGGCGCGAAGTACGGCGACCTGCGCTTCATTCACTACTCCGGCTACTGGGCGGGCGACGACACGGCGCTGGGCTTCTCGCACCTGCACCTGCACGGCGCGGGGGCGACTGACTGGGGCGCGCTCATCCTGCAGCCGGTCACCTCGAGTGAGCCGTCGGTGCTCAACCGGGACACGTACCAGAGCCGCTTCAGCAAGCGGTCCGAGCTCGCCTCGCCCGGCAGCTACACCGTGACGCTGCAGAAATGGAGCGTGAAGGCCGAGCTCACCGCGTCCACCCACGCGGCCCATCACCGCTACACCTTCGCCGAGGGCGACGCGCCGCGCGTGGTGCTCGACCTCTCCCGCGCGCTCGCGCCGGGCCGGCTCAGCGAGCAGACGCTGACGCCCATCGACGCCACCACGCTGCGCGGCAGCTTCCTGCTCAACGGGCAGATGAGCGATGGCTTCGGCGGCAACCGCGTCTTCTTCGAGCTGCGCACCAACCGCGGCTACACGGTGGCGCAGACCTCGGCCGACGGCCACGTGGTGCTGCTCGCGTTCGAGCCGGGCGCGCCCGTGGAGCTGCTCGTGGGCGTCTCGCTCGTCTCGGCGGAGGGCGCCACCGCCAACCTCACCGCCGAGCTTCCTTCGTTCGACTTCGACGGCCACCGCGCCGCCGCCGAAGAGGCGTGGCGCGCGAAGCTGTCGCGGGCGCGGGTGTACGGCGGCTCGGAAGAGGACCGCGCCACCTTCTACTCGGCGCTGCGGCTGGCCTTCCTCATGCCCACCGTCATCAGCGACGTCGACGGCGCGTACGTGTTCGGTGGCGAGCGCGGGGTGATGCCGGCGGGCGAGGTGATGCTGAGCGACTTCTCGCTCTGGGACACCTACCGCACCGTGCACCCGCTCTACGCGCTGCTCGATGAGGTGACGGCCCGCGCCTCGGTGCACAGCCTGCTGCGCATGGCGGGCCAGGGCCGCGGCTTCCCGCGGTGGCCGATGGGCACGGGTGAGTCGGGCACCATGGTGGGCGCGCCGGCCGACATCGTCATCGCCGACGCGGTGCTGCGCGGCGTGCCCGGCCTCGACGCCGAGGCGGCCTGGCAGCAGCTCGCGGCCGAAGCGCTGGGCACCCCCACCCGGGGCTCACGCGCGTCAATGGGCCGCTACGCCACGCTCGGCTTCGTGCCCGTCGAGGAGTCGGATCGGAGCGTGGGCATCACCGTCGAGTACGCGCACGCCGACTTCGCGCTCGCCAACCTCGCCCGCTCGCTGGGCCACGTGCCCGAAGCTGACGCGCTGGCCACGCGCTCACAGGGCTGGCGGAAGTTGTTCGACCCCTCCACCAGGGTGCTGCGCGCCCACCACGCCGACGGTACCCTGGTCGCCGAGCCGTACTCGCTCACCGACTGGAACCACTACGCCGAGGCGAACGCGCTGCAGACGACCTTCATGCCCCTGTGGGACTCGGAGGCCTTCGACGGGCTCTTCGGCACGCGCGAGGCGTACCTCGCGGCGCTCAGCGACTTCTTCGACGCCGCGCCGGCCGAGGAGGCCGAGGCGCTGGCCCAGCCCACGTACGAGCTCCGGTACATGCCTCGCAATCACTACTGGCCGAGCAACGAGCCCGACATCCACGCGCCGTTCCTCTTCTCCCGCGCGGGGCGGCCCGACTTGACCGCGAAGTGGAGCGACTGGGCGCGCGACACGTACTTCTCCGCGGCGCCCGACGGCGTGCCGGGCAACGACGACGGCGGCACGCTGGGCAGCTGGTACGTGTTCGCGGCGGCGGGCCTCTACCCGGTGCCCGGCAGCGACGCCTGGCTCATCGGCAGCCCGCTCTTTCCGAAGCTCGAGCTGAAGCTCCCGGCCGGCACCTTCACCATCGAGGCGCAGGGCGTGTCGGCCGAGAACCTCTACGTGCAGTCGGCGAAGCTCAACGGCGCCCCGCTGCTCCGCGCCGAGCTGACCCAGGGCGACCTCGTCGATGGGGGCAGGCTGGTGCTGGTGATGGGCGCGCAGCCGTCGACGTGGGGGCACTGAAGGTCAGGACAGCGTGCCTTCCTCGAAGGCCTTCGCCATCCACTTGAGGGTGGCGGCGGTGTTGCCGGTGCGCTCCATGTTCTCCACCATCATGATGGCGTTGCGAGGCAGCTCGCAGGTCCGCGCCAGGGTGACGGCGAGCGGGCGGCTGCTCCATTCCGAGGCCGGCACGCTGAACAGGCGGGTGGCCGTCACGCACGGCCCGAGCGCTGCCGCGGCAGGCTGAGGAGCAGCAGCTTCACCCGCACAGGCGTCGCACGATCGCCGCACACTTTCCACCGCGGCCCCTGTGCTATCCGCGCGCGCATGGAGAACCGGAAGTCCAGCGTGCGCATGGCGTGGATCGGCAGCGTGCTCCGGCTCGGTGGAGGCCTGAACGTGAAGCGTTCGCTCGGCCCGCGGCCGGCCCGCCCGCTCGAGCTCTACGAGTTCGAGGCGTGCCCGTTCTGCCGCAAGGTGCGCGAGACGCTGTCGTCGCTCGACCTCGAGGTCGTCGTCTACCCCTGCCCGAAGGGGGGCACGCGCTTCCGCCCGAAGGCCGTCGAGCTCGGCGGCAAGGCGCAGTTCCCGCTGCTGGTCGACCCCAACACCGGCAAGCAGCTCTACGAGAGCGACGACATCAACACGTACCTCGCCACCACCTACGGCACCGGCAGCCGCCCGCTGATGGTCTCACTGGGGCCCATCACCATGGTGAGCTCGGGCCTCGCGTCGGCGATGCGCAAGGGCCATGGCGGCCAGGCGCGGCCCTCGAAGCCGCCGGAGAAGCGGCTCGAGCTGTGGAGCTTCGAGGCGTCCCCGTATTGCCGTCTGGTGCGGGAGCGGCTGTGTGAGCTCGAGCTGCCGTACCTGCTGCACAACGTGGCGAAGAAGAGCCCGAGCCGGCCCGCGTTCATCGCGCGCAGCGGGAAGATGCAGGTGCCGTGGCTCGTCGATCCCAACACGGGCACCGAGCTGTTCGAGTCAGAGGCCATCGTCGACTACCTCGACAAGACGTACGGCGCGTAGCGTCTCTCCCTGCGAAGCGGGGAGAGGGGCGGGGTGAGGGGCCCACCGTTCAGCTCCCCGCGTCGCACACGCCCGCATCGAACGGCAGGCACACCGGCGTCGTCACCTGCGGGCCCGGCAGCTTGCAGCACGCGCCCGCGCCGTAGGCCCCGCACTCGCTGTCGCTGCCACAGAAGCCGGCGCAGAAGTTCTTGTACGGCCCGAACACGAACCAGCACGCGAGGCCCGGCTCGCAACCCTGCGGCTGCGCGTCGCACGACGCGCCGGGCCCAAGCCAACCACCATCAGGAGGACCCGCATCTTCGAGACCTGCGTCCACGCCTCCGTCGTCAGGACCCGCGTCAGGCACCCCCGCGTCGAAGCGCAGCCCTGCGTTCGGCCACGCGCGCAGCGGTCCGCCCTCGAGCGCGCCGTTCGTGAGCACCACGCCCTGGCCGAAGGTGCCCAGCAGCTCGCCGCCCACCGCCACGAAGCCGTCACGCGTGCGCAGCGCGCCGTGCAGTCCACGCCGGGTGAGCGCCGGTTGCGCTTCGAAGGCCTCGTCACGCCCCTCGGCCACGTAGCCGTTGAGCCCGACGATCAGCACCTCTCCGCCTGGCGCCACCGCCACGCCGCTGAGGAACTGCGGCGTGCCGGGAATCGCGAGGCTCTTCCACGCGGCGCCGTCGAAGCGCAGCAGCACCGGCGCCTGCAGCCCGCCCACCGCGAAGAGGTTCGAGCCCGCGCCGTGCACGGTGGTGAGCCGCTCGGTGGTGGGCGCGCTCTGCCGCACGAAGGCCCCGGGTGCGCCCCGCGCCACCAGGCCCCGCTCGCCCACCACGAAGAGCTCGGTCTGCGACCGGCCCCACACCTTGAAGAGCGCGCGATCGGGAGGCAGGCCCGCGGTGGAGATCTCCGCCCAGCGCGAGCGCCGGCTCACCATCGCCGGCCGTGGCGCGCTCGCGGTCACCACGCCGCCCACCGCCACCAGGTCGTCCGGTGTCAGGCCCCACGCGCCGAAGAGCGTGTAGTCGCCGCCCTCGTGCTCGACGTTCCAGCGGGTGCCGTCGAAGTGCGTCACCACCCCGGCCGCGCCCACCGCGTAGACGTCGTTCGCCGAGAAGCCGTGCACCCACCAGAGCGTGCGCGAGGTGCCGGGATCCATCTGCCACCAGCCCGTGGCGTCGTGGCGCAGCACCAGCGCGCTCGAGGACGTGCCGCCCACGGCGTAGAGCACGCCGTCGCTCGACTCCCACGCCGAGAGCAGCGTTCCGGGCAGGCCTTCATGGACGATGCGCCACGCGCTCGCCCCTGCGTCGGGCGCGGGCTGGGGCGCCGTACAGGCGAGGCAAGTAAGGAGGAGGAGCGACCAGCCCCGTTCACCCCGAGCGGAGTCGAGGGGCGACCTCCTGCGAGACTGTGCGCCATCCCTCGACTCCGCTCGGGACGAACGGGGTGCGGGCCCTGTTTCGCTCAGCCGCGGCAGATGGAATCGCAGAACGCGTCTCCCGCGGGACAGCGGAAGGTGGAGCTCGCCCCGGCCGTGCCGAGCAGCTGCCCGCCCTTCGTCGCCGCCGTCACCTCGAAGTTCAGGGCCTCACCCACCACGCTCACGCCGACCGGAGTGGGGCAGAGGAAGATGATGACCGCGCCGGGCGTCGTCCAGCTCTGGCCCGCGGCGACCGGGGTCACGTCGAGCGTGCGCGTGCCCTTGCTGACGAGCACGTTGTCGCTCGCGCGGCGCACCTTGTGCTCGAAGACCACGCCGTTCACGGCCTTGCCGGTGACGCGGTACATGACGGGGACGTGGAAGCCGCCCTGCGCGCCGGGCGTCGCTTCGACCTCTGGCGCGAGCGTGGTGAAGCCGCCGCCGTCGGGGAGCTCGCCTCCGAGCTCGAGCGTGCCTTCGGGCCAGAGCTCGCCGCCGTCGCTGCCTCCGTCAGGCTTGTCGACGACGCCGCAGCCCGCAAGCGCGAGCGCCAACATCGAGAGGAGCCGCAGCGAAGTCGAGGGATGACCCCGCTCCACGTCGCCCCCTCGGCCTCTCGCTGCAGGAACAACGGCCCTGGGGTAGCGGTGTCGCTGGTCGGCTTCGTGCTCGTCGCGCGCGGGCTCTCGGCCACGGGCAAGGACGCGAGAGTGACGAAGTGCCGCGAGGTACGACGCGAGAGACCAGCGTACAGCCGCCTGTACGCTGGTACCTTTCGTGGCCCTTTGAAGCGTCGAAGCTTGAATCAGCGCGTCAACAAGAGCCCGCGGTGGGGGCCTGTGCGAGTCGAGCACCGCCCGAAGGCCTGGTCCGACCGCTTCCCCTTTGGGCTGCTTCTGGGAATGACACACCCGCATCTCCGACCCACCTCCCAGCGTCGCTGCCTTGATCAGCTGCGCTGACGACGGCGCCGCGCCACCAGCAGCGCCAGCAGCCCCGCGCCGAAGAGCGGGTCGACGCTCGAGCACCCGCAGCCCATCTTGTCCGCGATGGTCTTGCCGTTGTCGAGGATGACCAGCGGGCTGCCTTCCTCTGCCAGCGTCTCGATGCGCAGCGCGTTCGGGCCCTTGCCGGGCGGCGTGGTGTTGCGGTTGGGCAGCTGGAACACCCAGCCCTGCTCGGTGGTGAGCGTCGCCGGAGAGGTCGAGATGTCACCGCCCAGCCCGCAGTCGATGCGCAGGGTGGCGGTGTGGTCGCGCGACACCTCGGGCAGCGACGGGTTGAAGCTGAACACCGGGTCGCGGGTCATGTCTTCGGGCGAGAGCGTCGTGTACAGGCGCGTGAGGTACGGGTGCTGGCGGAACAGCGCCCCCGCGTTCTTCGCCGGGGTGACGATCTTCTCCTCGATCTGCGCGGCGAGCGCCGACGGATCGAAGCTGCTGGTCCAGCCCGCGAACGCGGCGGGGTGCTGCGTGCGGTAGTCGCCCAGGTAGTAGCGCAGCTGCCGCAGGAAGTTGTCCTCGGTGGTCACGCCAGCCAGCCCCTCGGGGAAGGGGAGCTGCGCCAACACCAGGCTCTTGAGCAGCGGGGGCAACGAAGGCGCCGCGAAGCCGAAGCCGCCGCTCGAGTTCGCCGAGGGCGCGTAGCCGTTCTCGAAGAGGTACTCGACGAAGTCCGCCGGGTCGGTGAAGGCGGCCAGCGTGGGGATGCTGCCGAAGCGGCCGGGGCCGTCGAGCACGTCCTGCATCACGTTGCTGTTGCCCGCGTACTCGGTGATGAAGGCGTGCTTGTCGGGCGCCTCGGACACCGCGCGGATGACCACGTCGTTGTAGTTCTGCGCGCGGCCCAGCCAGTCGACCTGCGAGTCGTTGATCACCACGTGGTTGTAGTTGCGCGGAATGGCGCGGCCGTTGCCCAGCATCCACACCTGGATGCCCATGTTCGGCTGCGCGGCGACGCTGGTGAGGATGATGGGGATCATCGGGAGGTCGGACGGGTACTCGAGCACCACCGGCTGGATGTCACCGGCCGACTTGCCGCTCTTGAGCTTGAGCGCGAGGAAGTACGCCCCGGGGCGGATGTACGGGCCCACCGTGTCTTCCGTGCCCACGGGGATGAAGTAGCTGTTGTTGGTCAGCCAGTTGAGCATCTCGGTCTTGCTGTCGGCCCTCAGCACCGCGTAGTCGTACGGCCCGATGGACGACTGGGTGACCAGGGGCGAGCTGCCGCCTTCCGAACCGCCGGCCGAGTCGTTCGCGCTGGCGGGAAAGGCGAGCCCCGCGTTCCGGCCGAACGGCGAGCCGCAGGTGCCGGTGGTGACGGTGTTCACGAAGTAGCGCGGCTGGGTCACGTTGATCAGCTGCGTGAAGAGCTCTTCGGTGCCGAGCTTGAGCGTGGGCACCGACGGCAGCGGGAGCAGCCAGCCGAAGTCCTTCGCGTCACCCGCGTACTGAATCTGGATGTGCGCGTTGACCACGCCGTTCTCCACCGAGAAGAGGATCCGCTCGCCCGCCTGCACGATGGGCACGGTGGGATCGGGCGGAGCGAAGCACCCACACGCTTCCGCGTTCTGGCTACCGAGGGCGACACCGAGGGTGGCCACCAGGGCGGCGGCTGAGCTGAGTCGAGCGATCATTGGAAAAGACCTCGCGTGAGAGGGGAAACGAACCGTCTCCGCAGAATGCATGCCAGCGGGGAACCCAGAGATTCCGGTGGTTCTCCGGCGGATCAGCCCACGATGATCTGGGTCAAGTCACGGATTTCTGAGAGTCGGGGGGGCGCCTTCTCCGCAGCAGCGCCAGCAGGCCGAACGCCAGCAGCGGCTCGACACTGCTGCACCCACAACCGCCGACCTTGCCCGCGATGACTTTGCCGTTGTCGACGAGCACGAGTGGTGTGCCTTCCTCGGCGAGCGTCTCCACGCGCAGCGCGCCGGGGCCCCGGTCCAGGTCCGGTCCGGCGCTGGCGTTGGGGAGATTGAAGACCCAGCCCTGCTCGGTGGTGAGGGTCGCGGGCGAGGTGGTGACGCTGCCTCCCAGCCCGCAGTCGATGCGCAGCGTGGCGCGGTGGTCGCGCGCGATCTCGGGCAGCCCGGCGTTGAAGCTGAACACCGGGTCCGAGGTCATGTCCTCGGGCGAGAGCGTCGTGTACAGCCGGGTGAGGTACGGGAAGCTGCGGAAGAGCGCCCCGGCCGCGCGCGCGGGCACCACGATCTTCTCTTCGAGCTGCGCGGCGAGCGTGGGCGCGTCGAAGGTGGGGCTCCAGCCCACGAACTGCTCGGGGTGCTGCGCGCGCCAGGTGCCCAGCCAGAAGCGCAGCCGCGAGAGGAACTGGTCCTCGGTCACGTTGGTGAGTCCGGCCGGCAGGGGGATTTGCGCGAGCACCAGGCTCTTGAGCAGCGGAGGAAAGGTTCGAGCGCCCAGGGTCGTGCTCGACGCGAAGTTCTTGAGGAACAGGTATTCCACGAAGTCGGCCGGGTCGCTCAGCGTGGCCAGCTCGGTGGTGCTGCCGAAGCGGTTGGGTCCGTCGAGCACGTTCTTCATCACGTCGCTGGTGCCGGCGTACTCCGTGACGAAGGCGTGCTTGCCGGGCGTCTCGCCCACCGCGCGGATGACGACGTCGTTGTAGTTCCGGCCCTGTGTCAGCCAGTCGATCTGGGAGTCATTCACCACGACGTGGTTGTAGTTGCGCGGGATGGCGCGCCCGCTGCCCAGCATCCACACCTGGATGCCCATGTTCGGCTGGGCGGCCACGCTGGTGAGGATGATGGGGATCATCGGGAGGTCCGACGGGTACTCGAGCACCACCGGCTGAATGTCGCCCGCGGCCTTTCCGCTCTTGAGGCGCAGCGCCAGGAAGTACGCGCCGGCGCGGATGTACGGGCCCACCGTCTCTTCGGTGCCCACGGGGATGAAGTAGCGGTTGTCGGTGAGCCACTGGAGCATCTCGTCTTTGCGATCGGCCCTGAGCACCGCGTAGTCGTACGGGCCGATGGACGACTCGATCACCAGCGGGGTGAACGGGGTGCTCGTCCCCCCGAACTCCGAGGACGAGTTCTCCGCGGCAGCGCCCTGCACGCGCAAGATGTCCTGTCCCAGGCCGGCGCATGCGCCCGTGGTGGTGGTGGTGAGAAGGTAGCGCGGCTGCGTCACGTTGATCAGCTGGCTGAAGAGCTCCTCGGTGCCGAGCTTCAGCGTGGGCACGGAGGGCAACGGCAACAGCCAGCCGAAGTCCTTCGCTTCCCCCGCGTACTGAATCTGGATGTGCGCGGTGACCACCCCGTTCTCCACCGAGAACAAGATGCGCTCGCCCGCCTGCACGATCGGCACGCTCGGATCAGGAGGCGCGAAGCAGCCACACGCCTCGGCGTCCTGGCCGGTGAGGGCGACCAACGTGGCTGCGAGGAGGCCTGCGGTGCCGAGTCGGCTCATGGCCGGCGATCATGCCACCGGTGCCGGGACGAGCGTGAGCCGCGCCATGGTGCGGCCCGTCACGCTCTCGAGCGCGAGGCTGCCGCCGAAGCTGCGCACCACCGCTTCTCCGAGGATGACGGCGAGGCTTCCGCCCTCTCCGAAGCCGCGCGCGCTGCCCGCTTTCCCCGTGTCGACGATCTCCACCACGACCTGGGTTTCGTTGCCGCTGACCTCTACCGAGATCTCGTGCTGCGCGGCGTCTCCCTCGGGCTGCGCCTGCGCCGCGTTGAGCAGGAGGCTGAGCAGCACCTGCGTCAGCCTCGCCTCGTTCGCCGACACCGGCGGCACCGGCGCCACCTTCGTCACCACCCGGGCGCGCGACGCGGTGTGGGGCTCGGCGAGGTTGATCGCCACCGCCAGCACGTCGGCGACCACCACGCTGCCGATCGGGTCCTGACCGGGGCGGGCGATGGCGCTCATGCCGCTGGCGAGCGCCTGGATGCGATGGGCGCCTTCCAGCGCTTCCTGCAGCGCCGCGCGGGCCTCGGGGTCGGTCACCGTCTTCGCCACGAAGTTGAGGTTGCCGATGATGTACGCGAGCGGGTTGTTGATCTCGTGCGCGGCTGCCCCGGCGATGCGGCCCAGCGAGGCCAGCTGCTCGGCTTGCGCCAGCTGCGAGGCCGCCTGCGCGTGGGCCTCGCTCAGCTCGGCGCGTCGCCGCTCCTCCTCGAGGTTGGAGATCTGGCGCAGGGCGTCGTCCTTCCGCAGCTCGAAGACGGTGGCCACCGCGAAGAGCACCCCGGTGAAGAGCACGAGCACGAAGTGGTCGTTGAGGAGCCTCACCGGGCTGGTCAGCTGATCGACGATGAGGCCCTGTTGACCCAACACGCCGAGCCCGATGCCCGCCAGCAGGCTGAGCACGAGCCACACCGCGCCGCTCCTGACCCCGACCACCAGGGTCGCGAACAGGGGGATGACGGCCAGCATCACCGTGGCTCCGCTCATGCCCGCACCGCGCACCAGCACCGCGAGCGTGATGACCGCGAAGGACACCAGCGCCAACACCACGTGCGTCACCAGCGCGACCCGGCCCGTGCGCCGCACCACCACCGGGCTCGCCATCGTCACCATCGCCAGGAAGGCGTCGAGCAACGCGGCGCCGTCGTTGTCCGCGCGGGCCTGGCTGGCTCCGGCGATCAAGAAGAACCCCGCCGACACCCACGCGAACGCCACGGCCAGGCGCGCCCGCAGCGCCGCGTCAGCGGGCCCTGCCAGCACCTCCGGGGGAACGAAGCGGTCGATCAAGGGCGGCCGGGACCCAGCATCGGAGTCCCCTGTCACATGTCAACTTCGGGTCAGGTGAAACCCGGGGGCGACACCCAAAGGCGGAGCGACTTCAAACTCTTGCAACGATGTCGTACCTCAGCCGACAACTGCTGGACCGGAGGCAAGGAACCCCATGACGGCGAGACTCCTTTCGACATTCCTGGCGGTGACGGTGCTCGTGGGCTGCGGGGCCGAGGAGGGCCCGGCGGCCGCTCCTGCGCAGCGGCAGTCTCCGCTCGAGGCGACCTTCCAGGCGGCGGCGCGGGAGTACCAGGTGCCGGTGGGCGTGTTGAAGGCGGTCGGCTGGGTGGAGACGCGGCTGTCGGTGACGCCGAACCTCGAGTCGGGGTCCGGCGGCGTGGGCGTGATGCAGCTCGCGCGGCGCGGCGACGACGCGGATCGGCTCAGCCTGGCGATGCAGCTCACCGGGGTCACCGAGGGAAAGTTGCGCGTCGACCCGAAGGCGAACGTGCGCGGCGCCGCGGCGGTGTTGCGGCACCTGTTCGAGCAGTCGGAGCGCGCTGATCCATCGCTCGACGCGAACGAGGCCGGTGACTGGTTCCTCGCGGTGTCCAACTACCCGGGCTTCGAGTCGGCCACGGGCTCTGCCGACTACGCCGCCGACGTCTTCCTCGCGCTCGAGGCCGGCTTCGAGAGCCAGGGCCCGCTGGCGTCGCGCTGGCGCAACCACGCGCCGGTGGCGAGCGCGCGGCGTGACGCGGTGCTCGAGTACCCGGGTGGCGCGGGCTGGCTCGCCTCACCGCACTACTCGTCGGGCCGCTCGTCGTACGAGTTCGTGCTCATTCACACCATGCAGGGCAGCTACGCGGGCACGAAGTCGTGGTTCCAGAACCCCAGCTCCAACGTGTCGTCGCACTACATCGTGCGCTCGAGCGACGGAGAGATCACCCAGATGGTCGAGCACCGGAACACCGCGTGGCACGCGCAGTGTTACAACGGCCGGTCGGTCGGCCTCGAGCACGAGGGCTTCGTTCAGGATCCGGGCCGTTGGTACACCGACGTGATGTACCGGGAGTCCGCGAAGCTGACGAAGTGGATCGCGGACCGCCACAACATCCCGAAGAACCGCGCGCACATCATCGGCCACGCCGAGGTGCCGCGCGCCTGCAACACCGGCGGTCACACCGACCCGGGGAGTGGCTGGAACTGGACGAAGTACATGACGTACGTGAACGGCTCCGCGCCGACCACGGGCACCGGCGTGCTGATCGGCGCCATCTACACGGGCGGCAACTCGGCGAACCGTGTCGCGGGCGCGACGGTCACCGTGGGCAGCCAGAGCGTCACCACCGGCACCGACGGGCTGTACCAGTTTACCCTCAACCCCGGCAGCTACACGGCGACGGTGAGCAAGTCGGGCTTCAGCTCCGCGACGGTGACGCGCACGGTGACCGCGGGCGCGCAGACCTGGGGCTCGATGGAGATCAACGGCTCGGCCGCGACGGGCACGCTGCGCGGGAAGATCTTCGTGTTCAACCCTGCTGACGCGAATGACATGTCGGTCCCCGTCTCGGGCGCGGTGGTCACCGCCGGTGGCCAGACGGTCACCACCGCGGGCGACGGCGTCTACATCTTCACGCTCGCGCCCGGCACGTACACGGTGGCGGTGTCGAAGAGCGGGTACTCGAACAACCAGGTGAGCCGCGCGGTGACGGCGGGCGCGGTGACGTGGGGCTCGGTCGGGTTGTCGTCGACCTCGATGGCCGACACGCAGAAGCCGGTGGTGTCCATCACCTTCCCCACCAACGAGGCCGCGCTCGATCTCGGTCGCATCGAGCTGCGCGGCACTGCGTCAGATGATCGCGGCGCGGTCGCCAGCGTGAAGGTCTCGCTCAACGGCGGCGCGCAGACCGACGTCGCGGTGGCGGCGGGGGCGTTCTCCATCGAGGTGCAGCTCGCGTCGGGCACGAACTCCATCACGGTGTCGGCGGTGGACGCCGCGGGCAACACGGGCAGCGCCACCACCACCGCCACGTACAACGCGGGCGTCGCAGGCTTCGTGCACCTGGCGGGTGACGAGGCCACGCGCATCGACGCGGCGTCGGTCGAGCTGCGTGAGCCCTCGAGCGGCACGGTCGTCACCACGGTCACCACCGACGCGAGCGGAGCGTACTACGCGCCGGTGATGACGGTGCCGGCCGACTACCTGGTGGTGGTGAAGAAGGCCGGGTACCTCACCGTGAGCGAGACCATCTCCATCACGGCCGAGTCGCGGCTCGCGTTCAACGTGGCGCTTACTGCGGGCGTGGACGAGGCGGTCGAGACGAGCCTCACCTTCGTGGAGCCGGTCGACGGCGCGACGATCAACACGGACACCGTCACGGTCTACGGCGTGGTGCGTGGCTTCGACGTGGCGACGGTCGACGTGAACGGCATCGCGGCCGAGCTGCTCGGTGCGGGTGGGTTCTCGGTCACGCTGCCGCTGGTCGAGGGCTCGAACGTGCTGCAGGCGACCGCGATTGGCGTCACCAGCCAGTCGGTCGTGGCTCGCATCACCGTCATCCGCAAGCTCGGCGGCGCGCCGGATGGCGGCATGGTGAAGGGCGGCTGCGGTGGGTGCTCGACGGGCTTCGGCTTCGAGGCGCTCGGCCTGCTCGCGCTCGGGGCGCTGCTGCGCCGCCGTCGCAGTTGAGTCAGGGGCCCCACTCGATGAGGTACGTGGCCGCCTCGTTCTCGTACTTCTGAACGCGCCCCCGAATCGCCTTCGAGCTCAGCTCGGCCGCGAGACCCGTCAGCGTGCCGAGCGCGAACTCGGGGATCTTCCCCACGAAGCTCATCAGCACCTCGAGCGAGTGCGGCGTCTCGGCGCCGAACGTCACCACGTTGAAGTTCTCCGACGAGCCCCTTGAGAGCGTGCGCTTGATCGCCCGCGCGGTGCCGAGCAGCTTGAGCACCGGCATCAGCGACTTGCCCACCGGGCTCGCGTCGATGGTCGCCTTCACCATGCGCCGGCCCAGCTCTTCGAGCGCAGCGCTGCGTTCCAGCTCCGGGAACAGGCTCACCGCGTCGAGCACGCCCGCTTCCCAGAGGCCGTAGTCGTAGCCGGGCAGCAGCTTCTCGATGTTCACGCCGGCCTTCAGCAGCCGCGCCTGGAACGCCGGCGTCATGCGGTCCTTGAGCCCGGCGACGAAGAGCGCCTCCATCACCGGCTTGAAGATCAGCTTCTGGTCCGCCCCCATGGCGGCGCGAAGTATGAGGCCAGAGGCCTCCGTAGATCCACCCGGGGCCTGAGCCGTTGAAGGGGCGATGCGAAAACTCCTCCTCCTCGCCCTCCTCTCGTGTTCCGCCTTCGCCCAGTACAACGCCTCCGCCGGGGAGAGCGCCCCCACGCTCGCCGTCGAGAAGGTGGTGCGGGGAAAAGACGGCGTCGAACGGCGCGAGGTGGTGCGCGTGCCCGTGAAGAAGGACGGCTTCGGGAACGCCGCGGGCTCTCAGCACGACCTCGCGGTCGACGGTGCGTTCGACGGCCAGACGGTGGTGGTGATGCACCTCTACACGGGCGGCGGTTTCGACTTCGAGCTGCCGAAGAAGGCGCTCGCCGAGAAGGGCTTCGCCACCTACCGGTGGATCGATCGCGCCCCGTCCCCCGCCGAGCTGGAGAAGGCGCTGAGCCGTGCCAACCAGCTGTGGATCATCTCGGGCGAGCAGGCGCAGCTCACCCAGGAACACGTGAAGGTGATCAAGAAGTTCTTCGACGCCGGCCACGGCCTGTACCTGTGGGGCGACAACGCGCCGTACGCGCAGGACGCCGACCTCGTGGCGCGCGCGCTGTTCGACGTCGAGCTCAAGGGCGCCCCGTACGATCCCGGCGAGAAGGTCGTGGGCCGCCAGCTCCAGCCGGGCATGACCGGGCTGCTGGCTGATCACCTGCTCACCACCGGCATCGAGCAGCTCTACGAAGGCCACAGCATCGCGTTCATGCCGAAGCCCGGCGCGCTCAAGCCGCTCATCGTGGGCAGCGAGAAGCACGTCGTCGCCGCGTACTTCGACCAGGACGGCAAGCGCGCCATCGTCGACGGCGGCTTCACCCGGCTCTACATCAACTGGGACACCGCCGGCACCGGCCGCTACGTGAAGAACTCGGCCGCGTGGCTCGCGAACTACGAGCGCTTCGGCAGGTCGATCGTCTCAGCGGCGGTGAAGGATCAGAAGCCGGGCAGGTAGCACGCATCTCCGCAAGGGCCTGCCGGTGGAGTAGAGACCCACGCAGATGCCCGGAGATTTCTTCCCCTACCACCCGCTGCGCCTGCGCCTCTGGCTGCTGGGCGCGGGGCTCGTCGCCCTGGGCCTGGCCATCTGGGCCATCGTCGGCTTCGCCCAGAGCCAGTCTCCGAGGGAGATCCTCCGGGCGGGGCTCTCGTTCGGGCTCGCCGCCGCCATGGGCGTGGCGTTCTTCCGTTTCCGCCCGAGGAGCGAGTGGGGCGTGCGCGTCACCCCGCTGGCGGTGCTCGTCTCGCGCCCCCGCGCCGGGTTGATCGAGGTGCCGTGGTCCGCGGTGAAGGAAGTGCGACGCCTGGGCGAGAAGCGCGACACCATCGCCCTATGGCTGCGCGAAGAGCAGCGCGTGCTCGTCCCCGCCCATCTCTTCGCCAGGCGCGCCGACTTCGAGGCCCTGGCGAAGGCCATCGAAGACCGCATGCCCGCACCGCGCTACGACGCCTGAGGAAGCATGGCCGCTGACGACCAGATCGATCTCGAGATGATGAACGCGGCGCTGCGCGACTTCGTGCCGCACAACAAGGCGCTGGGCATCACGCTGGTCGCCGCCACGTACGTGCCTGCCAGCGTCACCGTGAAGATGCCGTGGAGCCCGCAGTTCGTGGGGAACCCCGAGACGCAGGTGCTGCACGGCGGCGTCATCACCACGCTGCTCGACGCGTGCGCGGGTGCGTCGGTCTTCCTGCGGCTCAAGGAGCCCACGAAGATCGCCACGCTCGATCTCCGCGTCGACTTCCTCGGGCGCGCCCCCGCCCACCGCGACGTCTTCGCGCGCGCGGAGTGCTACCGCGACACCTCGTCGGTCGCGTTCGTGCGCGCCATCGCCTACGTCGACGACCCCGAACAGCCCTTCGCCTCTGCGGCCGCGACCTTCGCGCTCGATACCCGGGGCCGCGCCATCACCGGCGAAGAAGTGCGCAGGGGGCTCAAGCCATGAACGTGGTGGAAGCGGTCGCGGCGGCGCGGCGCGCGGGCGATTTCTCGGACCTGGTCGAGGCCATTCCGTACCTGAAGTTCCTCGGCGTTCGGGTGGAGACCCGCGACGGCCGGCGGATCGCCGTGATGCCGTTCTCGGACCACCTGGTGGGAAACCCCACCGTGCCGGCGCTGCATGGCGGCACGCTCGGCGCGCTGCTGGAATCGGTGGCGCACCTCGAGCTGCTCGCGACCGCGGATCACGCGAAGCTGCCGCGCACCATCACGCTCACCGTCGATTTTCTGCGCAGCGGGAAGACCATCGACACCTTCGCGTCGGCCCGCGTGGTGAGACACGGGCGGCGCGTGGCGACGCTGCAGTGCCTGGCGTGGCAGGAAGATGAAGGCGCTCCCATCGCGAGCGCGATGGTGATTCTGAAGGTGGGGGTCTAGGCGGAGTGTCGAAGAAGGGCCCTCAACTTCGCTCGGGCTGAACGGATTGGGCTCACGTCGAGCGGAGTCAGCGGCGCAGGGCGAAGTGGCTGAACCAGAAGCCACCACCCGACGGCTTGGGCGCGGTCGCGGCGGCAATCACCCCGAGCGACTCCGAAGAGATCCGCACGAAGCGAACGCCCAGCTCGACCCGCCCGTTCTTCTCCACCGCCCAGCGCACCTCGCCCACCGCCTCCACGCGGCCGGTGGGCAGCTCGAAGTCGAGGTGCAGCTCGCGACCCCGCTCCAACGCAGCGTCGAGCGCCAGGCACAGCCCGGTGGGCGACACGTCGATGATGTCCCCGCGGATCACGGTCGAGGTCGCCCCGAGGAAGCGGGCCTGGCACAGGACGCGGTCGTTGTTCCGGTTCTCGGGGTACATGCGCCCACTCAATCCAATTCCCACGCCACCACGTAACTGTCTGAAGTTACGTGTCGTTGGACGCGAGACCCGAGGACGATCGGCGTAGAGAGGAGTCCACACTCCTGCGACGTCGGGGCTCCACTTTCACGGCTCCTTGCCGTTGAGGGCGCCGGCGACGAAGTCGTTGAGCGACTCGGTGGCCTCGGCGCGGGAGCCTCCGGTGAGCTGCTTTCCCACCTCGCTGAGCATCACGTCGAAGATGCGGCGGTCTTCTGGCGAGCGGCTCGCGCGCGACTTCGCCCACGCACCCTGAATTCGCTTGTACCGCGCCTGGAGCGGATCAGCCTTCGGCGCGTCCGCCTTCGCGGCAGCCACCTTCGCCGCCTCGGCCCTGGCTGCCTCGATGCGCGCGGCTTCCGCCTTCGCTGCCGCGGCCTTCGCCGCTTCAGCCTTCGCGGCAGCCACCTTCGCCGCCTCGGCTCTCGCTGCGTCGGCCAGCTCGGCTTCGAGCCGCGCGGCCTCTGTGCGGGCCGTCTCGCTGCGCGCCACCTCGGCTCTCACCGCGTCGACGGCAGCGGTGTCGCGCGGATCGATCTCCGGCCGCGGCTCGACCACCTGGGGCTGGGGCACCGCCGGCGCGACGACCACCGCTTCGACCACCTCGACGGGCACCGGCTCGGGCGCGGGCGGCTTGCGCAGCAGCACCCAGAGCCCGGTGACGAGCAGGCCGGCGAACAGGAAGAGCACGGCGCCGCCGACCCGCATCGCGCGCCGTTCGGACGGGGCGAGCTGCTCGAGCTGCGGCGCCGACGAGTCGACGGAGCCGCCCTGGGGCGGGGTGGCCCGGGGCGCGTTGAGGATCCGCGTCGCCTTGTCGGGGCCCAGGCTGGAAGGCGAATGCCGCGTCGCCGAATCGGCGAGCGCCTTCTTCGGGGCCGAAGGGGCGGGGGGCGGCGGCGCCGAAGGCACCACCCCCAGCGATTCGCGGGTCATCGAGGTCGGCGCGAGCGCGAGCCTGGTGGCGTTGAAGTGGAGCGCCTTGCGCAGGCGCTTGAGCTGCTCGCGCACCGCCTCGGCGCTGGGGGGGCGATCCTGCGGGTCCTTCTCCAGCAGCGAGAGCACGAGGCTGTCGACCTCGGGAGGCACCTCCGAGCGCACCGACGACGGCACGCGCGGCGCCTTGCTCAGGTGCATGTTGACGATCTCGTAGGGGTTGTCGGCGTCGAACAGGTGCTCGCCGGTCAACATCGCGAAGGCCACCACGCCCAGCGCGTAGAGGTCGGTGCGGGGCCCCACCGGCTGGCCGCGCGCCTGCTCGGGCGCCATGAACTCGGGGGTGCCCATCACGCGCGAGACGCGGGTCTGCGGGGTCTCGCCGCGGGCGTAGGGCGCGATCTTCGCGATGCCGAAGTCGAGCAGCTTCACGAAGCTCGAGCCGTCGGGCTGCGCGACGAGGAAGATGTTCGACGGCTTGAAGTCGCGGTGAATGACGCCTGCCCCGTGGGCCGCGCCGAGCGCCGCGAGCATCTCGTCGAGGAGCTTGAGGGTGTCTTCCACCGGCAGCGCGCCGTGCATGCGGATGTGCTGGGAGAGCGAGACGCCCGACAGGTGCTCCATCACGAAGTACTGCCGCCCGTCGGGCAACGCGCCGAAGCTGAAGATGTCGATGATGCCGCGGTGGCCGATCGCGTTGACGCTGCGCGCTTCTCCGAGCAGCCGGGCCGCCTCGACCTTGTCGGTGGCCAGCTCGCGGCGCAGCAGCTTGATCGCCACCCGCTTGCCGATGACCGGCTGCAGGCCCTCGTACACCTGGCCCATGCCGCCTTCGCCGATGACGCCCTTGACCCGGTACTCGCCGATCATGGTGCCGATGATCTCGTCGCCCGGCTCTTCTGCCGCGCCACCGTCCCGGGGGCACACCGGCATTCCCGACGGCACCGGCTCCTGGCACACCGTACAAACGCGCATGGGCTGGCGGAGGCTACCCCAGCGCGGTCAGAGATCGCCGAACTGCTCGTGCACGCCCTGGCAGAACGCCACGAAGGCCTGCTCGTGCAGCCCGGCCAGGTGGGCGGCCCGCTCCATCAGCACCCGGTGGTGCTCGGCGGTCCACTTGCCCATCGTCTTCGCGCCGCGGCGGTGCACCTCGCCCGCCATCACGCCGATGGCCTTCATCGTCTGCGGGAGCGCGGCGCGATCGAAGTCTTCCACCGCGAGCTTGTCGTCGCAGGCGAACAGCGGGCGGACGATCACGGGGATCTCGCCCAGCAGCGCCGCGGCCAGGTCCAGGGGAGGGCGGGGGAGGCACTTCGCCCAGCTCTCGAGCAGGTGCACCGCGTCGGCCTGCACGTCGGCGAAGCTGCTGCCACGCACCTCTTTGAGCTCGAGCAGGCGCGAGACGTCGCCCACCTTGATCAACGCCACCAGCCGTTCCACGCCCAGGCTGCCGGTGCCGGCGACGCGGCGGGTGAGATCGACCAGCGAGACGGGCTCGCGCTGCTTCGTCGCTTCGCTCCACGCGGCGACGGCGCGCTTCACCAGGGGAAGGCACCAGGCGGGGGCGGGCGGCATCTTCTCGTCGCGCACCAGCTTGCCCGGCGCCTCGAGCCGCTTGGCGAGGTACTTGTCGTCGGTCTTCACCGAGGCGGCCTGCACTGCGAGCGTGAGCGGGGAAGGCAGGCGCGCGGGCGCCCCTGCCACGCCGGCCGCGTGACCGTCGAGGATCTGCTTTGCCAGGGCGATCACCTGCAGCCCGGTGCAGCCCAACTCGGGCCGCGCGAGCAGGGTCGAGGTGAGCAGGCGCGCCACGTCGAAGCTCCAGGGGCCGTCGAAGGTCTCGTCGAAGTCGTTGACGTGCAGCGTGACGCCGCGGGCGGTGCGGAAGGTGCCGATGTTCTCGAGGTGGAGATCGCCCACGAGGGTGCCGGTGCCGGGCAGGCCGCGGAGCAGACCGGGTTCCTGGCGCAGGGCTTCGGCCCAGAGCGCTGACGCGCCGCGGAGGAAGGCGAAGGGGGAGATCGCCATGCGCTCCCATTTGCGGCGGAGGAGGGAGGGGGTGCGGCCTAGCCGCTTGCGATCGGCTTCGAGCTGCACGTGGGCGAGGGACATGAAGTCGGAGTCTCGCAGTCTTTCCGGTTTCCGGTTTCCGGTTTCCGGTTTCCGGTTTCCGGTTTCCGGTTTCCGGTTTCCGGTTTCCGGTTTCCGGTTTCCGGTTTCCCGGTTTCCCGGTTTCCCGGTTTCCCGGTTTCGGGGTCGGTTTCGGGGTCGGCGACGGGATCGGGATCGGGATCGGCTTCGGGATCGGGCAGGGGTTCGGTTTCGGTGAGCCGGGGAAGGCGGTGTCGGCCGAACCCGTGAGCGTCTCCCGAGACCGCCACCGTTCCCGATCCCGAAGCCGATCCCGATCCCGATCCCGTCACCGACCCCGAAACCGAAACCGAAACCGAAACCCGGAAACCGGGAAACCGGGAAACCGGGAAACCCGGAAACCCGGAAGCCGGAACCCGGAACCTACAACCACCTCTCCAACGCCCTCTCCAACTCCTCAATCCTCACCGGCTTCCTCAAAAACTCATCCATCCCCGCAGCAAGACACCGCTCCCGGTCGCCATCCATCACCCCCGCCGTCAACGCGATGATCGGCACATGCCCCAGCTGCGTCGCCCGAATGCGCTTCGTGGCAGCGAACCCATCCAGCTCCGGCATCTGGCAATCCATCAACACCAGGTCGAAGCCCCCTCGCCCGAGCGTGTCCACCGCCTGCACTCCGTTGTCGACGATGGTGACCGCGCACCCGAGCTTCTCGAGCAGCCCGCGCACCACCCTCTGGTTCACCCGGTTGTCCTCCGCGACCAGCACCCTCGCGTCGAACGACTGGTGCGCGCTGGCGCTCACGATGCGGCTGAGCGTGGGCCGCCGGAACAACACCCGCTCGAGCTGCTGGTGCAGCCGGTACTCCCTCACCGGCGTCGGCAGCACGAACGCAGCTCCCACCTCTTCCACCGACGAGCCGTCGAGCCGGCGCAGCAGCCCGACCTGCCTCCCCTGCGCTGCCAACCGCGCCGCGAGGCCCGCCCCATCGCCCTCGAAGCCCTGGTCCACCAGCACCACCTGCGCCTCGCCCAGCTCGCTCACGTTCGCCGGCGTCGACACCACGATCCCCGTGGGCGCGAGCTGGGCGACCAGCGCCGCGCGGCTCGCGGGCCGAAGCTCGAGCACCGCGATCGAGTGCCCCGACAGATCGGGCACCACCACCGCCTGCGTGTGCACCTTGAGCGGCAGCGCCACGGTGAACGTGCTCCCCTCGGGCGACGAGGCCACCTCGAGGCCCCCCCGCATCAGCTGCGTGAGGCCCTTGCAGATCACCAGCCCCAGCCCTGAGCCGCCGAACCGGCGCGTGGTGCTGCCGTCTTCCTGGCTGAACGCCGAGAACAACCGCGGCAGCGCCTCGGGCGCGATGCCGATGCCCGAGTCCTTCACCGAGAACTCCAGCGTCACCTGGTCCGTCGCGCCGTGCGGGCGGCAGGTGACCTTCATCTCCACCGCGCCCTTCGCCGTGAACTTCACCGCGTTGGCGAGCAGGTTGAGCAGCACCTGCCGCAGCCGCGTGGGGTCGCCCCAGGCCACCGCGGGCACGTCGCTGGCGATGCGGCAGGTGAGCTCGAGCTGCTTGCCGTGCGCCTGCGGCGCCACCACCGACACCGCGTCCTCCGCCAGCTCGCGCACCGAGAAGGGGATCGACTCGAGCTGCACCTTGCCCGCCTCGAGCCGCGAGAAGTCGAGGATGTCGTTGATCAACGCGAGCAGGCCTTCGCCGCACGCCCGCACCGTGTCCACGTACTCCCGCTGCTGCTCCGAGAGCGCCGTCTCGGCCAGCAGCTGCGTCATGCCGATCACCCCGTTCATCGGAGTGCGGATCTCGTGCGACATCGTGGCGAGGAAGTCACTGCGCGCCCGCGCGTACGCGAGCGCCGAATCGCGCGCCGCCTCGAGCCCTTCCTCGTAGCGGAGCCGCTCGCTGATGTCGTGCCACTCGGCCAGCAACACCCTCCGCGCGCCCAGCGTGAGCGGGGTGAGCGTCACCTCGACCCGCGCGTCGGGCCCCGCCACCGTGCGGTACACCCAGTCGAAGCGATGGCTGCCCTGCGTGAGCGCGATGTTCTCCATGCGCGCCAGCTTGTCGGCCGAGAGCAGCCCCCCGGGCTGGGTGGGGGGCGAGAGCTCGGCCGGGCGCCGGTGCAGCACGTCGGCCTTCGCCGTGTAGCCCAGCAGCGCCACCGCCGCCGGGTTGCAGTCGATGAGCCCCAGCTCGTCGTAGAGCGAGAGCGCCGTGCTGCTCTGCTCGAACAAGACGCGGAAGCGCTCCTGGCTGGCCACCCGCTCGGTCACGTCGTGCAGCAGCCACACCTCGTGCGGGCCTTCGCGGCGCGCGGCGCACTCCACCAGCCGCTCCGAGCCGTCCTTGCGGCGCAGCGTGGTGACGCGGGTCGAGCCGAAGTGGTGCTGGCGATCGAGCTCGTACATCGCCCGCACGGTGGGCGCGTCCTGCTCGTAGAGGCGGTCGAACCACGTGTCGAGCGTCGCCACCTCGTCGGCGCGGTACCCGGTGAGCAGCTCGGCGGCGCGGTTCAGGAACACCGCCTCGGCGTTCAGGTACATCGCCGGCGCCGCCATCATCGCGATGAAGCGGCGATAGATGGCGCTGTCGCCTGCCGGGGTGAGCAGCTTTTCCACCAGCTGCCCCCAGCGGGCCAGCTGCTTCACCGAGCGCTCGTCGAAGGCGTGCGTGCGGAACGCCCCCAGCCACAACGTCGCGCCCGGCAGCGGCAGGGCGAGCAGAGACGACAGCCCCGCAGCCGTGAGCGGATGCCGGGCGTAGCGAAGCGTGCTGCGCGCGTCGTCCACCAGCTCCTGGTGATCGATCACCGGCAGCGGCGCGGCGGGAAGGTCTCGTGACACCCACCGGGTCTGGGTCGAACCCCGCTCGAGGCTGACCAGCTCGACGCCGAGTGACTCACCCAGGAGCGCAAGTGTCTGATCCACCGGGTGGGCGGACTCTTCCTCGGGCGTCACGGGTACGTCGCTGGCGAACACCCCGGGACGATGAGCAATTCGCGAGCCCGACTGATCAACGCCAGTGAGTGAGCCACCACCAGGCAGCCACGCCGCCAGCGCCCGACACCACCAGGGCGAACAGCAGCCAACCCATCCGCGAGTCGCGCTGCGCCTTCGGCAACGCGGCGCTGATGACCTTCTGCCGCGCAGGGTCAGGAGGCCGCGCGGCGCGGGAAGGCACCGTGGCCTTGCTGCGCGACACCGCCGGCCGCTCGGGATCCGTCGGGAGCTCGAGCGCGGGTGGCGCGACCTTCACGGGCAGGGGCGCCCCCGCCCCCGCGCTCTTCTCGCGATCGGGGTCGGTGGGGCGCTCCCGCGCGGGGCGGCGCTCGACGGGCTCGCGATTCGGGTCGGTCGGCACCTCGTGCTGCTTCTCGAGGTCGGTCTTCGCCGGCACCCGCACCAGCGTGTCGCTCTCGCCTTCGCGGCGCGGCGGCGCGGCCGGGGTGGGCTGCTCACCTTCGCGGGTCGGCGCGCTGGTATCGCCCGGCACCGCGGGCGGCGCCTTCGCCGGGGGCCACTCCGCCTCGTCCACCTGCAGCGCCCGCAGCGCCTCGAGGAGCCCGGTCATCGAGGCGAAGCGATGGCCCGGTTCCTTCGCGCACGCGCGCGCGATGAACGCATCGATGCCGGGGTGGGCCAGCTGCGGGTCGACCCACGCCAGCGACGGCACCGCGGTCTTGAGCTGATGGGTGAGGATCTGGGTGATGTTCTTGCCGCCGATCGCCACCGCGCCGGTGATCATCTCGAACAGCACCAGGCCCAGCGCGTATTGATCGGTGCGCCCGTCGATCGCCTCGTCCTTCACCTGCTCGGGCGACATGTAGCGCGGCGTGCCCGCCAGCATTCCTTCGGCGGTGAGGCGCACGTTCGCGTCCTTGAGCAGGCGCGCGATGCCGAAGTCGAGCACCTTCACGTGAATGCCCTGACCGTCGCGGCGCACCCGCAGGTTCTCGGGCTTCACGTCGCGGTGCACGATGTTGCGCCCGTGCGCGAAGGCGAGCACCTCGGCCACCTGCGCGGTGATCGACCTCGCCTCGCCGAAGCGGAGCCGGCCCTCGCGCTTGAGCACCTCGCGCAGGTCTTCGCCTTCCACCAGCTCGAAGCACATGTAGAGGCGCCCCGCCTCGTCCTGGCCCAGGTCGAGGATCTGCGTCGCGCCCGGGTGTTGCACCTGCAGCGCCACCTTCGCTTCCCGCAGGAAGCGCTGCGCGCGCGAATCGTCTTCGGTCGGCTCGGGGTCGAGGAACTTGAGCGCCACCTTCGTGCCCCCGCTCGCCACGTGCGCCGAGGGGAGCTGCTCCGCGAGGAACACCAGCCCCATGCCGCCGCTGCCCAGCCTCGAGATGATGCGGTACTTCCCCGCGATCACCTGGTCGGGCATCGGCAACTTCACGGTGCTCGTCCCCGGGCCGGTCATCGCGGGCTTGAGCGGTTCCCGTCGCGTCGCGCCCGCGCCAGCTGCAGCTGCCGCTCGAGGAAGTCCTTCACGCTGCGGCCAGCGGCCGCCAGCTGCTGCGGAATGAACGAGGCCTTCGTCATGCCCGGCAGGGTGTTGATCTCCAGCAGCACCAGCCCCCGCGGGCTCAAGATCATGTCGGTGCGCGAGTAGCCGGCGCAGCCCAGCGCCCGGTGCGTGAGCACACCCAGCGCCTGCGCCGCCGCTGCCTCTTCGGCGGTGAGCTGCGCGGGGGTGATCTCCTCGGTGCCCTTGCCCAGGTACTTGCCCGCGTAGTCGAAGGCCCCGCCGGGAATGAGCCGCACCTCCGACACCGGCAGCGCCGCCGGGCCGCCCTCGTCGTCCACCACGCCCACCGTGAGCTCGCGGCCCTCCACGAAGACCTCCGCCAGGTAGTCGAGGTGAAAGCCGGACAACGCCTTGGCCGCCGCGTCGAGCTGCTCCGGCTCGCGCAGGTGAATGAGGCCGTGACTCGAGCCGTCGGCCTGCGGCTTGAGCACCCAGCGCGGGTGCGCGGCCAGCAGCGAGGCGAGCGCGGCCTTCGCCACGTCGACGCTCATCTGCGGCAGCGTGCGCGCCTCGGCCACCTTCGCGCCCTTCGCCGAGGCGAGCGCGCGGGCCTTCGCCTTGTCGAACGCGTCGGCGCTCGCCTTGCTGCCCGAGCCGGTGAACGCGAGGCGCCGCTGCTCGAACAGCTGCTGCGTCACGCCGTTCTCGCCCTCGCCGCCGTGGAGCGCGAGGAAGAAGGTGGCACCCTTCGCCGCGTCGGAATCGAGCGCCGCGGCGAGGGTGGGGTGGTCGGCCGGGCCCTTCGGCACGAACTCGGCCTCGAAGGGCCGCGCGTGCGCCGCGAGCACCTCGGGCGCCGTCACGAACACCTCGCCCGTCTTGCCCAGGAACCAGCACGCCGCGCCGGGCAGGTGTGCGCTCACGTTCTGCGCGGAGGCGACGGACACCAGCCGCTCGCTGGAGCCGCCCCCGAAGAGGATGACCACGTCTGACACCATGAGCCGAACAGTCGCCCTTTTTGATGCGCGCTGCCACTTTCACCGCGCGCCGTGGCACCCTGAAGGCCATGTCGCGCCGGCTCCTGCTCTGCCTCTTCCTCGTCGCCTGCAAGAAGGACCTGAAGCCCCTCGCCCCTCAGCCGCCGGTGCGGCTGGAGAGCGGGGTGGCCGTGCAGCAGCTGCGGGCGGGCTACGACGATGGCGACGTGGCGAAGAAGGGCGACAAGATCTCCATTCACTTCACCGGCACCGTCCTCGACGGCGGCGTGTTCGACGACTCGCACGGCCGCGGCGCGTTCAACTTCTGGGTCGGCGAGGGCCAGGTGCTCCCCGGCCTCGACGAGGGCCTGCTGGGCATGACCGAGGGCGAGCTGCGCGTCATCACCGTGCCGCCCGGGCTGGCCTACGGCAACGACGCGAAGCCGAAGATTCCCCCGCGCTCCACCCTCGTGTTCGAGGTCGAGCTGCTCGACGTCCGCTGAGCCTGCGGCGGCGAACTGGAGCGACCCGGTAAGACAACCGGGACCCTCGCATGGCGGCCCTGCCGTCGCGGAGTTACCGCTCGGTCAGCTCCTTGGAGCTGGAAGGGGAAGCCGCCATGGCGACCGACAACAAACAACTGGCGCGACGGTTGATCGAAGAAGTCTGGAACAAGGGGAAGCTCGACCTCGTCGACGAGCTGCTCGACCCCGCCTACGAGGGCCACGACCCGCTGCTGGGGACGCTCAAGCGTGACGCGCTCCGCAACTCGGTGAAGGGCTACCGCTCGGCCTTCCCGGACCTGCGGTTCGAGGTGAGCGCGGTGCTGGGCGAGGGGAACTTCGTCACCACCCGCTGGACGGCGCGCGGCACCCACCTGGGGCCGTTGCTGGGCAGGGAATCCACCGGGCGCAGCGCGCAGGTGACCGGCATCACCGTCGCCGAGATCCGCAACGGGCGCATCGTGTCGGACTACGCCGAGTGGGACACGCTGGGCCTGTTCCGCCAGCTCGGCCTGGAAGGCGTCACCGTGCCGCTCGCGGTGAGGAAGCCCTCGACGCAGGAAGCGCACCCGCGCTGAGCCTCAGGGCGGCGGCGCGCCGAAGGCGATCACCACGCGCAGCGCCTCACCGCGCTTCGTGCGGCGCTTCGATTTGGTGAAGAGCTCGTTGAGCAGGCTCGCTTCCTTCTCGATGAGCGCGCGCGCCCCTGCGCTCGCGAAGCGCGCGGGCACCCAGAGCGTCACCACCGGGGACACGTCGGGCGTCTGGTCCAGCTCGGGCAGCGCCTCGAGCAGCTCGAGCTTGAGCCTGAGCAGCGAGCGCTCGAAGGGCTCGGCCTCGCTCGCCAGGTGGAGCGCGGTCAACCCGTCTGGCCCCGCCCGCCAGGCGCGCTCGACGGGCGCGTGCTCGAGGTCGAGCGGGTCGAGCAGGGCGCGCGGGTTGTCGACCAGCACGAGGGGCGGCTTCGGCTTCGGCGCGAAGAGCACCTTCACCCCGAAGAGGGTGATCACCGCCGCCGCCACCCCCGCGAAGCGCAGCAGGCCCACGCCCAGCGCCTTGCGCCGCGACTGGCCGGCGCGGTGCGCCTCGAACAACGGCGGCACCACCACCATCGGGCCGAGGAAGATGAGCAACCCCGACATCACCGCGACAGGCACGCTCGAGGTGAGCCGCGAGGCGATCGCGACCGAACCCGCCAGCAGCGCCGCGAAGCCCCACACCATGCCCAGCGCTCCCGCCGCTTCCCCCCAGCCCGCCCGCTCGAGCACGGAAGAGAAGGCGAAGCGTGGCGGTAGCAGCACCAGCGCCGCGACCAGGAGCGTTCCGCTGAGCTCGAGCTGGTGCGCGCCGAGCCAGGCGCTGTTGGTGAAGTGCAGCCATCCCACCGGGGCGGCGAGCAGCCACGCCACGAGCAGAAAGACCCACCTCACGGCGTCGAACGGGGCGGCCTTCGGCGCGGCGAGCTCGGCCGTGTGTCTGCGCAGGCACTGCGGGCAGCGATCGAGGCCGGGCTCGAGGGCGAGACCACAGTGGCTGCACCGCAACGTCGTCATGCGCGGTCTATATCGCCGTTCACGCCGTCCCTCGACTCCGCTCGGAGTGACCGGTGGCGCTCCCCTTCTCGGGCTTGAGCCGCGCCTTCATGGTCAACCCCAGCGCCACGCCCGCCGCGACGATCAACCAGAACAGCCAGGGCGAGAACCAGGTCTCGAGGCCGCTGCGCAGGGTCATGCTGAAGATGGACGCGAGCGCGGTGATGGGCAGGAACACCGCGGCGATGGTGTTGAGCTTGTGGCCGTCGCGCGCGAGCTCGAGGCTCACCTTCGCCTGCGCTTCCGCCTGCTGCGCCGAGGTGAAGTCGAGGCCGTCACGCGCCTCCGAGACGAGCAGCTCGGCCGCGCGCTCCACCTCGCCCGCGCGGTCGCGCAGGTTGATCAGCTCGCGATCATCGACGGCCTCGCGCGCCTCCTGCAGGGTGCGCAGCAGGTTCCGGCTGGTGCGGTGCAGCGGCGTCGCCGCCTTGAGCACCTCGAAGTACTCCGTGGCGGTCGCCGCCGCGCGCAGCCGCAGCTCCTGGCGATCGACCGCTTCCTCGAACTCGCCCAGGTACCCTCGCAGCGCGCCCACGCCCGAGCCCTGGCCCGCCGACTTCCACCCCCCCGCCGGGTCGCGCCAGAACAGCCGCGCTCCCCGCTCGGCCACGCCCGGCTCGGGCACGGCGTGGAGCACCAGCAGCAGGTGTCCGTCTCCGGTCATCTGGCGCTGCCGCCCCGCACTCTCTCCGACGCGCTCCCTGAAGCGCTTCGGCACGGCCCACTGGTTCGGAATCAAGCTCTTCATGGTTGCGACAAGCCTCACCATCACCCGTGACAGCGGGGTGACGCCGAAGCGGCGACTTCGGGGCTTCTTTGGCGTCAGACTGCATCCGACATGGACGCCGCATCTCTCAACCTCAGCTGGCTGGTGCGCGTGCGCTGGTTCGTGTGGGCGGCCCAGGCCTTGCTTCTGGTGTGGGCCAGCGCGGGCCTCGACATCCACCTGCAGCTGAGCGCCCTCGGGGTGCTGCTGGCGCTCGGCTTCGGCTCGAACGTCGCCGTGCAGGCGTGGCACCGCCGCGGCCGCGCCACCGAGAACGTCATCCTCGGGGTGATGCTGCTCGACGTGGCGCTGCACACCGCCGTCTTCTTTCTCTCGGGCGGGCCGTTCAACCCCTTCACCACGCTCTACCTGGTGAACGTGGCGCTCGGCACCGTGGTGTTGTCGCGCGCGAGGCAGTGGACGCAGCTCCTCGCCTCGTCGGCCGGCTTCGCCTCGCTGTTCGTGCTCGAGAAGCTGGCGCCCGAGAGCCTGCAGCTGCCCAACCACGCGCAGCTGATGCGCCTGCACCTGGCCGGCATGCTGGTCGCGTTCGCGGTGGCCTCGGCCTTCATCGTCACCTTCATGGAGCGGGTGGTGAGCTCGCTGCGCCGCCGCGAGGCCGAGCTGGCCGACGCGCGCGCCCAGGCGGCGAAGAACGAGAAGCTCGCCGCGCTCACCACGCTCGCCGCGGGGGCCGCCCACGAGCTGGCCACCCCGCTGGGCACCATCGCCCTCGTCTCGAAGGAGCTCGCCCGCGCACTCCAGACCCGCGACGTGCCGCAGACCTGGCGCGATGACGCGGTGCTGGTGCGCGAGCAGGTGCAGCGCTGCCGCGAGATTCTCCAGCAGATGTCCGCCTCGAGCGGAGAGCTGGCGGCCGAAGGCTTCACCCGCGTCACCGTGGGGGAATGGGTGAGCCTCGCGCTCGCAGGCGTGAAGGACGCGTCGAGGGTGAAGCGGCCCGCGCTCGAGACGCCGGTGGTGCTGGGGCCGAAGGTGGCGATGGCGCAGGCGCTCTCCAGCCTGGTGCGCAACGCGCTGCAGGCCGCCAGGAGCGCGGTCGAGCTGCGGGTGCGCCTCGAGAACCAACGCCTCGTGCTCGAGGTGATGGACGACGGCCCGGGCCTCGCGCCCGAGGTGCTCGCCCGCCTGGGTGAGCCGTTCTTCACCACGCGCGAGCCGGGCCAGGGCATGGGGCTGGGCGTGTTCCTGGCGCGCACGTTGGCCACCCAGCTGGGGGGCGCGCTCGACTATGAGGCAGCTCCAGGCGGCGGCACCCTCGCGCGCCTGACGTTGCCGCTGGCAGGAGAGAGCTCCCGATGAACCCCGACGCACCGACGCTGCTGGTGGTGGACGACGACGAGCCCTTCCGTGTGCGCCTGGGCCGCGCGATGGAGGAGCGGGGCTTCGTGGTGACGCTCGCCGCCGACGCCGAGGCGGCGATGGCCGGGCTGACCGAGGCGCCCGAGTACGCGGTCATCGACCTGCGCATGCCGGGGCGGAGCGGGCTCGAGCTGTTGCAGGCGCTGCGCGAACGCGACCCGAACACGCGGGTGGTGATGCTCACGGGCTACGGCAGCATTCCCACCGCGGTCGAAGCGACGAAGCGGGGCGCGACCGCGTACCTCACCAAGCCCGCCGACGCCGACGAGGTGCTGCGCGCGCTCCTCGGTCAGTCCGACGAGCCGTTGGTGCTGGGCGAGACGCCGTCACTGGCGCGCGCCGAGTGGGAATACATTCACCGGGTGCTGGCCGACTGCGCCGACAACGTGTCCGAGGCCGCGCGCCGCCTGGGAATTCACCGCCGCTCGTTGCAGCGCAAGCTGCAGAAATACCCGCCGCAGAAGTGAATCCTCCCTCTCCCTGCGCAGCGGGGAGAGGGCCGGGGTGAGGGGCCTCCGTCCGCCTTCAGAGATCGAGCGAGAAGTCGAAGGTGCCCAGCACCGCGTCGTTCGCGGCCACGCCCAGGTGCACCACCCAGTCACCCGCCATGCTGAACACCACGCTGCCCCGGTAGAGCCCGTCTTCACCGCGCTCCGGGTTCACGCTGCCCGCGGCGCCGTGGCCCATGCTCGGCATCTCGGGCGTCAGGGTGAACACGAGGTCGTCCACCGTGACGAACTCCATCATCATCGCGTCCTTCGCCTGGTGCGCCGACACCACCACCGGGTTCGAGCCGACGTGCGGCGCGTCGGGGTAGCCCAGGGTGAGCACGATCTTCTTGCCCTCGCGCGTCAGCACCTTCTTCATCAGCGAGTCGCCGACGCTCAGCGGGCCGAAGTTCACCCGCTCCGACACGCCGGGCTCCAGCCCGACGTCGACCCCCAGCGTCCACTGCTCCAGCTCGGAGCCCGGCATGGTGAAGATGATCAGCCCTTCCTGCAGCCCGTCCGCGTCCGGGGCGGGGTCCGGGTTCCGCACCGGGCAGCCGTGCTTCATCGACGTCATCTGCATCACCGGCCGCTGCACCACCTCGGCGTGGGCGACCGGCGCCCCGTCGCGCGTCACCCGGTAGAAGACCCGGTTCTGTCCGACCACCAGCGGGCTGAAGGTCAACAGCTCCACGCTCACCGCGCCGGCCGAAGCCACCGCCAGCTGCGTCGGCTTCACCACCGGGGGGGCGGTCTGGGCCGGCCCGCAGGCGAGCAGCACGAGAGAAAGGAGCACGGGCACGAATGAGAGCTTCACGGCGAACCTCCGGGGGAATCTGCGCCCGAGGAAGCGACCTCGGGCGAGGGGACATGGCACTGCGGTGCAACGGAAGGCGTGAGCGAGCGGGTGATGGTGCAGCCCCAGGTCGGCGACTTCGCCAGCGCGGGCCGGCCCCCCGGGGCGACGAAGCGCTGCAGCGCGAGCTCGAGCCACGGCTCCCGGCCGGCCTCACCGGGCTGCCGCTCGTTGTCGAGCCAGCCTCGGTAGAGCACCTGGCCGTCGCGGCGCAGCAGCACCACCGTCGGCGTCGAGCGCGCGTCGAGCTGCCGCGCGAGCAGGCCACCTTCGTCGCGCCACAGCGGCCGCACCAGGCTGCGCAGGCGCTCGGCTTCGCGCAGGGATTCCAGGCTCTCGCCTGCGTTGCTCGACACCTCGATGACCGCCACGCCCCGGCTCGACCACTCGGCGGCGAGCGCGTCGACGCGGGCCTGATAGCGGCGCACGCACGGACAGCCCGCGGACCAGAAGACGAAGACCGTCGCGTCGGCGCGCGAGAGCAGCTGCGTCACCGAGACGGGCTCGCCGCGGGTGGGTTGCAGCGCGAGCTCGGCCAGCGGCAGCGCCGCCACGCGGGGCGCGCAGGCCGTGAGCAGCGTGGCGAGGAGCAGCCCGGAGACCGCCCTCTCCCTCTCAGGGAAAGGGAGACCATTAGAAGAAGCCATGTCGCACTCCCAGGTTGAAGGCCACGCGCTCCGCCCGGTTCTGGCCGAGCACGTCCGCGCTCACCGCGCCCGTCAGCATCCAGTGCGAGGTGAGCTTGAAGCTCGCCGACACCGCGGGGGTGAGGCCCGTCGACTCCGACTCGAGCACCGTCTCCCCGTCGAGCCAGAGCGGGAACTCGTGCTCGAGCCGCAGCGACAGCGCCACCACCAGCCGCTCGCCGAACAGCTCGCGCCCGCCCGAGACCCCCACCTGCACGCCGGGCCCGAAGTGCTGCACCTGGCGCGTGTCCGCGCGAACGAAGGGCGCCGTGTACACGCCCGCGACGTCGAGCCGCACGAACCACGGCAGCTGCGTCACCTCGGCCGCCACGCCCAGGCTCACCGCGAACGCGCCCCGCCCCGTGGCCGACGCGCCCAGCGCATCGGTCGCCTGCTCGGGCCTGCGTCCCGTCGGGCCCACCACCTGCGCCAGCACCGCGAGGCCCGGCACCCACTCGTATTCACCCAGGCCGATCGCCTCGAAGCGCGCCGCCGCCGACACGTCGCCGATGCCGGTGCCGATCGCGCTGGTGCCATCGGGCGACGCGCGCACGCCCGTCACCCACGGGACGCGCGCCGACACCTGCCATCGCTCTGCCAGGCGCACGATCGCCCAGGCCTCGACGCGCAGCTCGTCTTCCAGCAGCCCCGCGCTGAAGCCGCGAAAGCGCCCCGCGGTGTCGAAGCGCCCCGCGCCGTGACTCCACGAGGTGGCCAGCCCCGCGGCCGCGTCTTCCCACACCACCAGCCGGCCACTGCCCACCACCGAGGCCGACATGCAGCACGCCGCCGCTTGCGCGGCGCCTGACGCGAGCACGACCACGAGGGGAAGAAGGCGCCACACACGCTGTTCCATTGCGCGGTTGATGCCACGGCTCGGCGGCCCCTTCGCTGCGTCATGGTGTCGCAGCCAGGTGCGCAGCATTCGCGCGCAGCACCTCGCCCCGCGGGGTTGCCGTCCCCCGGCGTTCGACGGGTGTCCCAGCCCGGTGTTTCTGGGTGTTCCGGTCTGAAACACCCTCTCGGGCTACTTCCAGCGCATGCCCTCGATGAGCTCGAGCGGCCCGCCGCACGACACCTCGTGGCACGCCTTGCAGCCGTCGAGCACGCCTTCGTACGTCTCGCGCGAAGGCTTCGCGTCGAAGGCCTTCACCTTCTCGAGGTAGTGCACGGCGAAGCCATCGAAGGTCGGGTTGCGGTCGGCGGCCGCGGTGGGCCAGCTGCAGCGGATCTTCCGGTGCGTGGGCAGGCGCGCCGCCGTCACGCCCGCGTCGGCCCCGAGCTTCTGCCGGGCGTCCTTCCAGTCGGCCACCATGGTGCGCATCAGCGTGGCCAGCTCGCTGGCGCCGTTCGGGTTGAGCTCCGAGGCGATGAGGTGACCGGGGCTCCCCGGCACGCCCGGCACCAGCACCGTGTCGAACGTGCAGTCGTCAGGGGGCGGCCCCGCGTCGATCACCGCCGGGGCCACCGGCGCTCGAGGACAGGCCAGCAACACGAGCGACGCGCAGAACAGAGCTCTCACGGCAGATCCTTCAGGTGGTGAATCGGGGTACCGCGCGCCGCTTCGGGCCGGTCCTTGGTGGAGATGGTCCACACGTCGACGTCGGCGTCGTCGTCGAGGTTGCCCACGCAGGCGATGGTGACGTCGCAGGCCGGGCAGGTGCCCGCCAGCCCCGTGGTCGCGCGCAGCTCGGGCGGCAGCTTCGCCAGCAGGTCCTCGAGCAGAACCGGGCGCCGCTTCGAGTCGGGGCCGTAGCCCACCGATTCACCCAGCGGAGGCGAGGCCAGCTCGTCCCGGCGGGTGAGCTGACCTTCGCTGGAGAAGAGGTAGAGGTAGCGGTTGCCCTGCGAGGGGGCGAAGCCGATCTCCACCGGGTGCACCGAGTACTTCTGGTGCTCGGAGAAGTAGGCGAACTGCAGCCCCACGATGGTCCGCAGGGCCGAGCGGCACTCGTGGTCCTTCGGCAGCCCCTTCACCAGGTTGCAGCCCGTCAGCAGCAGGAGCCAGACCACGTTGCGCACGTGAGTCCTCTATCCGACTGCGCGCCGCACCGCCGCAGCCATCGAGTCCCTGTCGACGGGCTTGGCCAACACCCCCGACACGCCCATCGCCAGCGCGTTGGCCTCGTTGAGCGCCTCGCTGAACCCGCTGCAGAGGATGATGGGCGTGGTCAGCCCCTCGGTGCGCAGCGAGCGCGCCAGCTCGAGGCCCGACAGGCGCGGCATCGTCTGGTCGGAAATGATCAGCTCGAAGTCACCGGGCGTGGCACGAACGCACTCCAGCGCTTCCTGGCCATCACCCGCTTCGGTCACGCGGTGGCCCATCGCCACCAGGAGCCGCTTCAGCCCCGCGCGCACCAGCGGCTGATCGTCCACCAGCAGCACGCGCAGGTTGGTGCGCCCGGTGCCTTCGCTCGGCGCGAGCTGGGGGCTCGGGCTCTCGGTCAGGGGGAAGAAGACGTCGATGCAGGTGCCCTGGCCCACCGCGCTCTCGACCTGGATGCGCCCGCCGGTGGTGGCGACGATGCCGTGCACCACCGCCAGCCCCAGGCCGTGACCGTGCGCCTTCGTGGTCAGGTACGGCTCGAAGAGGCGCGCCCGCAAGGCTTCGTCCATGCCCACGCCGTCGTCCTTCACCCGCAGTCGCGCCTCGGGGTGACCTTCCGCCGAGTGCACCCGTTGGAGCCCGATGGTGATGCGGCCGGTCGGCTTCACCGCGTCGCGCGCGTTGGACACGAGGTTGAGCACCACCTGGTGCACCTGCGTCCTGTCCGCCATCACCGTGCCGACGTGGGGCGCCACCGCGACCTCGAGCTGAATGGTCGAGGCGATCGCCGCCCGCGCCAGCCCGAGCGCCTGGGTGACCGTCTCGGAGAGGTCGAGGGGCATGTGCCGCGGCTTGTCCTTCCGGCCGAAGGTGAGGATCTGCTGCACCAGGTCCCTCGCGCGCAGCGAGGCCTCCCGAATGAGCGAGAGGCTCTCGTGCAGGGGCGAGGCGGGCGGCGCTTCGTCGAGCGACACCTCGGCGCTGCTCAAGATGGCCGCCAGCAGGTTGTTGAAGTCGTGGGCCACGCCGCCCGCGAGCCGGCCGATGGCCTCGAGCTTCTCCGCGTGCCGCAGCTGTTCCTGCAGCAGCTCCTTCTCTTCCCGGGCGGTCCAGCGCTCGGTCATGTCGGCGGTGGTGACCAGCACCCGCGCCCAGTCGTCTTCGTGGCCACCCACCGGCGTCGCGCGCAACGAGACCCAGCGCCGCGCGCCCCCCAGCGTCGAGGCCCACCCCTCGGTCGTCACCACCCGCCGGCCCTCGACGAACTGGGCGAGCGCGAGGGTCAGCTCGGGGATCGACTCGGGGAGGATGAAGCGCTTCAGGTTCGCCAGCAGCTCGGCGGGGTCCTTCGCGCCGGCGAGCGCGCAGGCCACCTGGTTGACGGACAACACCCGAATCGCAGCCAGGCAGCGGAGCACGTCGGCGGGGTGCGCTGCGAAGTGTTGCTCGCTGTCGACCATGCCCGCGGCGCGCAGCCCGTCGACGATGCGCCGGGTGCCCGAGAGGTCGAGCTCCCAGACGCCCACCGGCACCTGCTGAAACAGCTCGCGGTGCCGCTGCTCGCTCGCCGCGAGCTTCGCCTCGAACGCGCGCTGCGCCGTGACGTCGCGCATCACCACCACGGTGGTGGTGATCTCCCCGTCGGGGTAGCCCGACGCCTGCACCTCGAGTTGGAACGTCGAGCCGTCGCGACGCTTCCCCATCACCGGGTAGGTGCTGGGCGTGGGGTCGCCCCTGGCTCTTCGCCGCACCAGCTCGGCCACGCGGGGATGCTCAGACTCGTCGAGCAGGTCGAAGATGGGCAGCCCCACCAAGTCTGACGGAGCGGCGTAGCCGAACAGCTTCGCGTACGCGGCGTTCACCTCGACGTGGAGCCCCTGCCGCGAGATGCCCATCGCCTCGGTGGTGGCGTCGAAGAAGGCCCGCGCCCTGGCCTCTGCCGTGCGCCGTTCCTGCTCGGCCTTGAGCCGGGGCCGCAGGTCTCTCCCCGCGGCGAGGAGCACGCCGTCACCCATCGGAGAGGACGTCACCTCCACCGGCACGCGCTCGCCGGCGATGGTGATGAGGTCGTACTGCGTGATCGGCACGCTCTGGCCGTCCAGCATGGTCTGGAGCCGCGCCTTGACCAGCTCGATCTTCTCGGGCGCCACGAAGCTCAGCAGCGCGCGGCCGACCATCGCCGCGCCGGACGGCAGGCCCGTCAGCTTCGCCGCTGCGTCATTGGCCCAGAGAATCTTCCCGGCGCGGTGCGCGATGAGTGCATCGCGCGAGAACTCAGCCAGGGTGCGAAAGGCGGCGTCGTCGAAGGGACGCGCGGCTTCGTCTTGGGGTGCATCCGACATCCAACCTCCGTGCTGCGCCACCGGACTGAAGCACCCGGCCGGGCGCTCGTCATCCCTCAGTCTGGTGAGGAACACCTGTCTCGCTCACAGCCAGGACGGGGAGGTCTGGCCCAGCCCGGCGAGCACCGCCTCCGCCGCCCGCACCCCGTGCCAGTTCGCCTCTTCGAAGAGCGCCAGGCCACCCAGGTCCGAGTGTGCGAAGTGGAGCGAGCCCTGCCCGAGCGGCACCTGCGCCTCGCGCCGCGCCTCGCCCCAGATGAGGCCCGGCACCGGCCGCACCATCGCGTGGCCCCAGCGCATCACCTCGATACGCTCGAGCTGCTGCTCGAGACCGAAGTGTGCGGGCAGCAGGTCCGCGAGGATGATGGCCCGCCAGTCTTCGTAGGTGGTGCCCAGCAGCCGCTTCCGCTCGGCGGCCACGTCGCCGTCGGCCAGCGGGTAGTACCAGGTGGCCACCGCGGGCCCCACCGCGCTCGCGCGCATCGACTGGTGCGAGGCCATCACGTAGCCCAGCGACTTCGAGTCGTAGAGCACGTTGTCCCACGCGAGCGGGAAGCCCCGCCCTTTCGGCTTCTCCGACAGCGTCAGGTTCGCCACCACCCACGGCCCGCTGACGAACGCGTCGAGGAACTTCGGCCGAGCGGTCCGCCACGCCGAGAGGATGCGCCCAGCGACGTGCCGCGGCGTCGAGAGCACCACCTGCCGGGCGAAGTACCGCACCGGCGCGCGGGTCTTCGCGTCGATGCCGTGCGCGTGCCAGCCGCCCGACGTCTCTTCCACCGTGTGAATGAGGACGTTCTTGCGCAGCCGCTCGGCGCCCACGCTCTTCGCCAGCTGGGCGATCAGCTTCCCGTTGCCCTCGGGCCACGAGAGGTAGCCATCGTTCTTCTCCTCCCCAGTCTGCCGCGCGCAGAAGTACCAGAGCCCCGCCCACGCGCTGACGTGCTGGGCGGTGGCGCCGTAGTCATCGCGGCAGGCGTAGTCGACGAGCCAGGTGAGCCTCGGAGAAGTGAAGCCTTCGCGCGTGAGCCAGTCGGCCATGCTGAGGCGATCGAGCTGGGTCCACTCGGCGTCATCGCTGCCGGTCTCGATGGGCACGGCGAACGCCTTGCGTCCCTGGCCATCACGAGCGGCCGCGAGCGCGCCGGTCACGGCCTCGAAGCGATGGAGCTGCGCGAGATCTTCCGCCGACGCGCCCGCGCGCACGTAGAGGCCCTCGTACCAATGGCCCTTGAAGAAGACGCGCTCCTCCGGCTCGTGAATGAGCACCTCTTCGGCGAACGTCGGAGCGCCCGTCTCGTCGACGCCGGTGACGACGCCCAGCTCGCGCAGCAGCCGCGGCACCGGCCCCTCGTTGGTGAGGGGCGCAGGCAGGTAGTGAGCCCCCCAGGGAAACGCCGAGCGCTCGTTCTTGCCGCTCTGCGCGGTTCCTCCGAGCACGTCGTCGACCTCCACCACGAGCAGCGAGTCGAGCCCCGCGCCCCGCAAGCGCCACGCCGCCGACAACCCGGCCGCGCCCGCACCGACGACGAGGCAGTCGAGCTTCGCAGTGTCTTCACTCGCGCGCGGCAGCTCGCCCTGGCGCAGCAGGTGGCCAATCTCGTGAATCCGATCGACGAGCACACCCGGCACCTCAGGCGGAGCAGCTCGCCGGCGGCACGACTGCAGCGCGGCCGCGCCGAGAAACGAAACGATGACGTCACGCCGCGACAGCATGGGCCGCGTCATATCCCCTTCAGCTCCACGCCGAACCAACACCAACCAACCCGGTCCGCCCGCCCGCTTGCCGCTTCCCGAACCCGCGGCCGTCAACCGATCCCGCCACCGATCGCGATCCCGATCCCGTCGCCGACCCCGACGCCGACCCCGACCCCGATGCCGACGCCGACGCCGACGCCGACGCCGACGCCGACGCTGACCCCGACCCCGACGCCGACCCCGACCCCGACCCAGAAAATCCACCCCGAAAATAGCCCCCGAAATGAGCCGAAACTGTCCCCCTCGTTGACAACTGCTCCCAGAACACGAGGCGACCTCCACGCCGATTATCCCACATGATCCGCGTTCCCTCTCCGCGCCCCGTCGTTCCGCCCAGCACCCCGGTTCCCCCGACCTCGACGCCCGCTCAGCTCAAGCACGCCGAGACCCTGCTCAAGCGCGTCGGCTTCAACCCCGGCGCCATCGATGGCCGGCCCACCGCCGCCTTCACCGAGGCCGTGAAGGCCTTCCAGACCGCGTGGGGCCTGCCCGCTACCGGCACGCTCGACCCGAAGACCAGCGCGCGCCTCGCCTCGACCGCCAAGCGCGTGCGCGCCCACAAGGGCGACGAGTTCGTCTCCATCGGCCAGAAGTCGACCGCTATCCAGACGCTCGAGCGCCGCCTCGGCAAGCTCGGCTATGCGACCGGCAAGGCCGACGGCATCTACGGGCGCGACACCGCCGCGGCGGTGAAGGCCTTCCGCAAGGACCAGAAGGAGCTCACCGACGGCCACCAGTGGCTGGGCAAGAAGGCCCGCCAGGTGCTCAAGCAGGAAGTGGCGAAGCTGAGCCACGCCCCCGAGCGCCGCCGCCTCGCGCCCACGAAGTCGCAGGCCCGCCTCGATCGCGCCACCGCGAAGGCCGCGCAGCGCGGCAACCTCACCGTCGGCGCGAAGGGCGGCGCGGTCAGCAACGTGCAGAAGCACCTGCGCGCGGCCGGGTTCGACCCCAAGCACGTGAGCGGCACCTTCGACGAGCGCACCGGCGCGGCCCTCGAGGCGTTCCAGCGGCGCTCGCACCTGCCCGCCACCGGCACCGTCGACGCGGCCACCTGGAAGGCGCTGCAGAAGAGCTTCATCCTCTCGAGCAAGCCCGCCAGCCCCGCGCAGAAGCTCGGCGAGCGCAGCGGCGCGGTGAAGGCATCGGAGAAGCTGCTCAAGAAGCTCGGCTTCAACCCCGGCCGCATCGACGGCCTCTTCGACGCCCGCACCCAGAAGGCGGTGAAGGCGTACGAGAAGAAGAAGCACCTCACCCGCGACGGCGCCATCGGAGCCGATCAGCTGGCGAAGATGAAGAAGGACGCGAAGGGCGACTACCGCAGCAAGGTGCTCGAGACCGCGCGCCGCTACCTCGGCTTCCACGAGAAGGGCGAGAACGGGAACCCCTTCTCGAAGTTCTTCGGCCGTGGCCCGGAGGCCTGGTGCGCCGACTTCGTGAGCTTCTGCTACACGAAGGCCGGCAAGAAGCTGAACCAGTCGTACACGCCCACCCTGCTCTCGATGCTCAAGCAGAACGGCACGTACACGCGCAACAACCCGAAGCCCGGCGACATCATCATGTTCGACTGGCACCCGGGCAGCGGCGTCATCGCCGAGCACACCGGCCTGGTGGAGAAGGTCTTCCGCAAGAACGGCCGCCTCTACGTGCAGACCATCGAGGGCAACTCGGGCGACTCCGTGCGCCGCAACACCTGGGCCGTGGGCGACTCGCGCGTCGCGGGCTTCGGCACGGTGCGCTGAACTCCTCTCTCCCTCTCCCTGCGCAGCGGGGAGAGGGCCGGGGTGAGGGGCCACCGTGGTTCACGTGGTTCACCAGTCAGCGCCTCATCTCGCCCGCGACCGCCTGGTTGACGATGCCCAGGGCGTGCTCCAGCCGCGCCTCGAGAAAGCGCGCGGCCTCTGCGTCGGGCAGCCCCGAGATGATCGACTGGCGCTTACCGTCGCGGCTCATGCCGCACAGCTCGTAGCGCACGCTGCCTTTGCTCCCGCGCTTCTCCACCACGAAGAGCTGGCTGAGCTCACCCACGGGAATCGCCCGCGTACCGCGCCAGGGAAGCGGCCCGTGGCGCACGTGCAGCACGCCTTCTGCCACCCGCACCGTGCTCGAGTTGATCAACAGCGCCAGGCAGAAGTACGCGAGCCCCAGGCCCACCCACACGTGCGGCAGCAGCAACGCGTACCAGCCGGCGCTCTGCGCTGCCCCCAGCATGATGCCGTTCCAGAAGAGCGTGAACGGCACGAGGAAGAGGAACACCGGGCCGAACCAGCGCCAGCGCACCACCAGCGAGCCGGGCTCCGCTTCCACCTTCCACCGCTTCGGGGCCTCGGGAACCGGGCGCGGCTGCAGCGCGCGCGGATCGAGGTCGACGAGCGTGCGGCACGACGGACACCGCGCCGCCGAGAGCTGCTCGGACAGCGCCGAGGCCGGCAGCGCCGCATGGCAGGAAGGACAGGTGCTCACGACTTCTCGAGCAGGTTCGACTCGAGCTTCTTCGCCTCGGCCACCATGGGGTCATTGCCCGGCGCCTTCGCCTGGATCTCCCGCGCCAGCGCCAGGGCGTCTTGCGTCTCGCCCAGCCGCACGTGCGCGAGCGCGAGGTTGTAGTGCACGCGCCAGTCGCCCGCCGGAGCGAGCCCGCGCGCCTTGATCAGCAGGGCCTTCGCGTCCTGGTGCTTCGCCTTCACCGTGGTCTGCACCAGCAGCGTGGCGAGGTTCATCAGCACCTTCCACTCGTCACCCTTGATGGCGATGGCCTTGCGGTACGCGTCTTCGGCCTTCGCCTCGTCGGGGATCGCGTCGTAGAGGTTGCCTAAGTGGAACCACGCTTCCCAGCTCTTCGGGTTGCGCTTGAGCAGCTCGCGCGCGGCTGACTCGCTGCGATCGAGGTTCCCGGTCAGCAGCGAGAGGTGCGCGAGGTTGAGCCAGCCCTGCTCGTGCTGCGGCACCACTTTCAGCTCGCGCTCGACGTACGCGACCGCGCCCTCGGCGTCGTCGAGCATCATCGCGCAGGCCGTCGCCTTCTCCAGCAGCGCGGGGTGTTCGCCTACCGCGGCCAGCCCGTTGTCGAGGGTGGTGCGCGCGGCCTGGAACTCCTTCGCCTCGAACAGCACGTCGGCCAGCGTGGCCCAGCCGTCGGGGCTCTTCGGCGCGAGGTCCTTCGCCTTCTCGATCGCCTTGATCGCCTTCTCCCACTGCTTGAGCTTCTTCTGCGCCATCCCGAGGATCATGAACGCGTCGGGGTTCTTCGGCTCGAGCTCGGCGGCCTTGAGCAGGAAGGGGATGCCCTCACCCGCGCGCCCCTCGGAGGCGAGCAGCCGGCCGTAGTTGAACTGGCAGAGGAACGAGTGGGCCCCCAGCTGCGCGCCCTTCTCGAGGTGCGGCAGCGCGCCCTTCGCGTCGCCGTCGGCCTCGTGCACCAGGCCCAGCATCGTCCACGAGAGCCCAAGCTGCGGAGCCACCTTCACCGCCGCCATCGCGTGCGTGCGCGCGTCGGCGAGCTGTCCGGTGAAGATGCCGATGCGCGCCAGCCCCACGTACACCTCGGGGATGGTGGGGTTGCGCTCGAGCACGGTGTTGAACTGCGGGCCCGCGGCGTTGACGTTGCCGGCGGTCAGGTTGGCTTCAGCCTGGCGCAGCAGGTCCTTCGTCTGGGCGGTGGTGCCGGTCTTCTCCTCGTTCTCGGCGAACAGCTTCTTCGCCTCGGCGAAGCGGCCGGCCTTGAGCTCGACGAGTGCCTGATTGAACAGTGGAGTGGGTGCCATGAGCGCGAAACTCTCGCGCACCTGGTCTCAGGAATCGAGGAAAGGCGTTGCCCCCTCGACTGCGCTCGGCCGCAGCCTGCTTCGTGGCGTTACCAGGGCAGCCACGAACGAACCGTCGACGCCGCGCTCGAGACCGCGGAAGCCGCGCCCGAGGCCACGTTCGACACCGCGCTGATGGCCTTGCTGCCGGCCGCCTTCGCGTCGTTCAGGTCGAGCTTGCCGTCGCCGTTCACGTCGGCCGTGTTCTTCGCCATCTGGCCGATCTGCTTCACGTCGACCTCGACCGCGACCGAGCCACCCAGGCCCACGCCGAGCGCCGCGCCCAGCGAGCCGCCAATCTTCAGCTTGCCGTCGGAGTAGCCGATGACGCCGCTGGCGGTCGCCTCTGCACCCGCGCTGGCGTAGCCCGACGCCTTCACCGCGAAGGGACCCGCCGAGACCTTCACGTCGGCCTCTGCCTTGACCACGGCGGACGCGCCGACCTTGCCCTGGGCGATGGCCGTGGGCGGGTTGCGGGTGATGGTCACCTTGCCGGTGGCCTCGGCCGAAGCTTCGGCTGCCACGCGCGCGTTGCCCTCGACGCCGGCCGTGAGATCGACCCCGGCGAACTTCACCGGCCTGGTCTGCAGCGTGCCCTTGATGCTCGCCTCGGCCGAGACGCTGGCCTTCGCGCCGACGCTCACGTCGAGCCCGTTCGCGTTGAGCTTGCCCTGCGCGTCGAAGGTGGCCTTCGCCTCGAGCTTCGCCTGCGCCTGGTAGCCGGCGGTGCCGTACTTGCCCGTCGTCTCGTGGCTCTTCTCGGCGTACAGGCCGGCCACGGCCTCGCGCTTGAACTTGCCCTCGACGCCGTTGGCGCCGACGGTGAGGCTGCCTTCACCCCGCACGCCCACGCGGCTGCCCACGAACTCGGAGTTCGGAGTGGCGAACGGCGCCGGCTTGCCCGTGGTGTCGAAGGCCTTCTCTTCCCAGACGGTCTTCTTCAGGCCCGCGGCGCCGAGCAGGTCACCGACCTTCTGCGCCTTGTCGAGCTTGCTGCTCTTGTTCTGCTGGGTGAAGCCGGTGTCGGCCCTGGCGTCCTTGAGCTCCCACTGCTTCTCCTTGCCGATCTCCTTGTTGAAGGAGTTCTTCTTCCAGTCGGCGGAGTCCTTGAGGGTGAAGGTGCCGTCCTTGAACTCCTTGGACGAGCTCAGCGAGAAATCGGTGCCGGTGGTGGACTTGGAGGTGGTGGTGGTGAGGGTCGTGCCCTTCTTGCCCTGGCCCTCCTGCATCTCTTCCACCGAGCTCTTGCCGGTGCGCACCTCGGTCTTGTGCTCGACCACCGTCTGCTTCGTGTTGAAGGCGCCCTTCGTGGTGCTGGTGCCGTCGGTGACGGTGGTGCGTCCGGTCTCGACGGCCTTCGAGCTGCCGTTGGTGGTCTTCTTGCCGCCCCACGCGTCGACCGAGGTCTCGCGCAGCTTCGTGTTGGTGACGTTGCCGTTCTTCACCTGGTCCTGCACCGACTTCGTCGACGTGGTGCGGCCGAGGAGGTCGGTCTGCGCGGTGAGCTTGGTCTCGCGCTCGCGGTTGCCGGTGGTCTTCGTCTCCTCGAAGTTCATCTTCGACTCGCCGGTGAACTTGTTCCGGGTGGTCGTCAGCTCCGACCTGGTCTGTGTGCCCTTCTTGTCCTTCTCGATGGTGGAGGTCTGCGAGCCGTCCTTGTTGAGGGTGGCCGTGCCCTTCTTGTCGAGCCGGGTGAGGTCGCCCGCCCTGGTCTTGCTGAAGTTCTTGGTGAGCTTGTTGAGGTGCTTGCCCTCGAAGCCGTCCTTCCGCTTCGAAGCCGCCGCTGCTGCCTTCTTCGCCGCCGCCTCAGCCGCCTTCTTCGCCGCCGCTTCAGCCGCCTTCTTCGCCGCCGCCGCCCGCGCCTGCGCTGCCGCCTGCTGTGCCGCGATGGAGGAAGCGGCGCTGCTGCTGCCAGACGAGCTCTTGTTGCTGACCGAGGCCATGAGATTCCTTTGGTTCCGAATTGCGGGGCGTTTCTCGAGTATCGCGAAAGGTGCCGAGAGGTTGTGCAGGATCAACAAATGCGTACAGCTTCCGACAGAGGCCGACAGGGGGCGTGAAAGGAGAGGTGAGAGGGCGTCCTACTTCTTCTTCGCGGCTTTCGCCCTGGCCGCCTTCGCTTCCTGGGCTTCCTTGAGCTCGCGCGCCTTCTTCTCCTTCGCTTCCTTGAGCAGGCGCGCCTTCTTCTCCTTCGCCTCTTTGAGCTCGCGGGCCTTCTGTTCCTTCGCGGCCTGGGCCTTCTCCCGGGCTTCCTGCGCCTTCTTCTTCGCCTTCTCGGCGTCGAGCGCGGCGAGCACCTTCTTCCACTCGGCCTCGGTGTCCTTGAGGTCCTTCTGGCAGGTGGAGGAGAGCTGCGCCGGCGTCTGCGGCTTGCCCGCCGGCATCACGAACGCGATCGCCCCGGTGACCTTGTCTTCGTCGAAGGGCCTGGCGTTGCGGTCGCAGGCCGACAGCTTCGTGCGCGCGTCACGCAGCGTGCTCTCCTTGTCCGAGAGGTCCTTCTTTCCCCGCGCGTCCACGCGCAGCGCGAGGCCTTCTTTCCACGCGGTCGCAGGCCCCTCGAGGAACGCCACGCCCTTCTTGCTGCGGGCGGCGCTCTCGAGCGCCTTGTCGACCTTGTTCCGCTGCGACTTCGCCCAGGCCGCGAAGTCGGCGTCCTTCACGAAGAGATCGAGCTCGCCGTCGACGGCGTCCCTGACCGCCTTCGCCTTGCTCTCCACCGACTCGACGAGCGCGGCGGTGGGGGCGGTGGGCACCAGCGCTTCCTGGGCCTCCAGCAGCGCCTGCACCCGGGGCACGATCTTGTCGCGGGCGGTGTTGAGGCGGCGCTCGAGGTCGCGCTTCTCCCGCTCGGCCTTCACCGCGGGGAGCCTGCCCGCGAGCTCCTTGTAGCGATCGAGGTGCATCTGCGCCTCGGGGTAGAGCTCGATGTCCTTCTCGGCGAGATCGCGTTTGGCGTCGTCCAGCGCCGACTCCATGTCCTTCGGCTCGAGCTGAATCGCCGCCTTCTCGGCCTTGTCGAGGTGGCCCGAGGCGCGATCGGCCAATCGCTCGGCGTCGCGCAAGCGCGCGTCCATCGTCTTCGGGCCACACGCGCTCAGCACCAGCGCCAGGATCAGCCCCCCGGGGACTCGCATGATGCAGGAGTGTATACCCCGGCCGCATGGCGACCTCGCGTAAGCCGCTGTTCGATCCCGATGAGAAGACGGCCACCGAAGGCAAGCCTGCCGAGAGTGCGCCAGAAGAATCAGACGCCGACGCACCCCTCACCGCGCCGCCCGAACCCGACGTGGTGGCCGGCCGCGCGTTGATGGTGGCGGCGCTGCTCGAGCGGGCGCGCCTGGAATCGACCCGTGACGAGGCCCGCTTCACCGCGCTTCAGGCCTGGGTCGACGAGCTGGGCCTGTTCGGCAACCTCGGGCCCGATGGCGTCGAGCTCTTCGAGTCGAAGCTGGGCAGCTGGAGCGACGAAGACATCGAGTCCGTCGACTGGACCAGCGAGGAGCTGTTGATGCTGTCGTGGGCGCTGGGCAAGAGCGACCTCCCCACGCTCGAGGCGCGTGCCGACGCCGCAGGCCTGGTGGCGAAGCTGCCGCTGCTCGGGCCGGCCGAGTCGTTCATCGACGACGCCACGCTGCGGCCGCTCGACGAGCTCGAGGTGCACCGGGCGCTGTGCGAGGCGTTGCTCGAGGCGATCCGCTCCGAGGTCTACGCGCGCACCATCCAGGAAGACCCCGCGTCGCTCGAGCCCGACGAAGACCTCGAGGAGCTGCTGTCCTCGGTCGCCGCCGAGGGCTTCGATCGCAAGGCCGCCGCCGCGAAGGGTCCCGCCCATGAAGCGGTGCAGGGCCTGCGCTACTGGAGCCGCACCCTGCTCAACGAGCTCTTCGCCAGCGGTAGCCCCCACGAAGCGCACCGCATCGACTCGGCGAAGCTGGTCTCCCTCGACGAGGCGACGCTGGCGACGTGGCTGGGCGTGGCGCACTCGCGCACCGAGGCGATGGCCTGGCTGCTCGAGGGTGACGAGTACGAGACTGAATAACCTCTCCCTGCGGAAGCGGGAGAGGTCGGCCGAAGGCCGGGTGAGGGGCGCACTGTCAATTCCAGCGCCGCCACTCCTCTTCGTAATAGTGAACCAGCACCTGGTTGTTGAGCCGGTTCACCTCGGCGGGCACCTGGTCCATGTCCTTGGGGAAGTGGAAGAGCGAGGGCATGGTCTCCTCGCTCAGGAAGCGCAGCCCCTCGGGCAGCGCGTGTCGCGGCTCGATGGCTTCGACGGACGCGAGCACGTACCCCCACTCGCCGAAGCTGGGCACCCACACGTGGTACGGCCTGGTGGAGAACCCCGTCGCGCGCAGCGTGGTGTCGATGCACCAGTAGCTGCGCCGCGCGAAGAGGGGCGAGGTCGACTGCACCACCGCCACGCCCCCCGGCGCGAGGTGGGCCTTGAGCAGCGCGTAGAAGCGCGTGGTGTAGAGCTTGCCCAGCGAGAAGTTGTTCGGGTCGGGGAAGTCGACCACCACCACGTCGAACTTCTCCTCGGTGCCCGCCAGCCACTGCATGGCGTCGTCGTTGATGACGCGCAGCTTCGGGTTCTTCAGTGAGAACGCGTTGAGCTCCGCCAACTCGACCGATTCGAGGGCCAGCTTCGTCATCGCGCCATCGAGGTCGACCAGGGTGACCCGCTTCACCTCGTCGCCGTAGCGGAGGACCTCGCGCGCAGCGAGCCCGTCACCGCCCCCGAGAATGAGCACCTCGGCGCGCTGCCGGGCCGCCTGGAAGACCGGGTGCACCAGGGCCTCGTGGTAGCGGTACTCGTCGATGCTGGAGAACTGCAGGTTGCCGTTGAGGAAGAGCGAGAAGCCGCGGTGGCTGCGCGTGACCACGATGCGCTGGTACGGCGTCTGCTGCGCGTGCACCACCTCGTCGTTGTAGAGCTGCTCCTCGAAGAGCGAGGTCATGGTGTCGGCCATGGCGATGCCGATGATCAGCACCACCGACACCAGCACCGCCTTGATCCGCAGGCGGGTCACGCCGCCGAGGATCGGCGCCAGCAGCCAGGTGCTCCACAGCCCCACCAGCGCGTTGATCAGGCCGAACACGAGCGAGGTGCGCACCAGGCCCAGGCGCGGCACCAGCACGATGGGAAAGAGCAGCGAGGCGAAGAGGCTGCCCAGGTAGTCGAAGGTCAGCACGCGGGACACGAGGTCCTTGAACTGCAGCTGTTCCTTCATGATCCGCATCAGCAGCGGGATCTCGAGGCCCACCAGGGTGCCGATCACCAGCACCATGCCGTAGAGCGTGACGCGGAAGCTGGCCCCGGCCGCGAAGGTGGCGAAGAGGAAGGGCGCCGAGATGCCGCCCGCGAGCGCCACGGCCAGCTCGATCTCCACGAAGCGCTGCGCCACGCCCTTGTCGATGAAGCCCGACAGCCACGCGCCGATGCCCAGCGCGAACAGGTACACTCCGATGACGGTGGAGAACTGCGTGATGCTGTCGCCCAGCAGGTAGCTCGCCAGCGTGCCGACGATGAGCTCGTAGATGAGCCCACACGTGGCGATCACCAGCACCGTGACGTAGAGCAGGGACCGGTTCACCGTTCGCCCCGAGAGGGTAAATAGAAGTCACCGTTCACCCCGAGCGGAGTCGAGGGGTGACCTGGTGCGAGCCTGGGCGCCGATCCCTCGACTCCGCTCGGGATGAACGGGAGGGGTGCTCGCTCAGCCATGGTACACGCGCGAGCTGACGATCTTCCCCGCGCGGATGTCGAAGACCTCGGCGACCGGCATCGGCGGACCATCGGGGGCGTGGCGCACGTACTCGAGGAAGACGCGCTCGTCGTTCGCGGTGATCGCCGTCTTCTCGTAGCGCAGCCCGGGCAGGCGCTTGAGCGCGTCGTCGCACCAGGCCTCGAGCGCGGGGCGCCCCACCAGCTTGCCGCCGGTCTCCGGGTGCAGCGCGCGGATCTTCGGCGAGGTGTGCGTGCAGTCTTCGGCGTAGAGCGCGACGAGCTTCGGCACGTCACCGGCGTTGAAGGCGTCCAGCCAGGCCAGGGCGATCGCTTCGTGGGGGTGGGACATGGGCTGGCGGTGTATCGCGCAACGGATCGACGCGCAGCACGCCACTCACGCTGCATGGTCTCACCCGTCACCAGGCTCGCCTTCTTCTTCGTCCTCGTCAGCGCGTGCGCAGCGGCGCCAGAAGAGAGCTGCCTGCTCCGCTCGAAGACCGCCCTCACCGACGGCGAAGCCGCGCAGCGCGTCGACGGAGGCTTCGTGCTCAGCAGCACCAGCACCGAGTGCGCGCTGGGCCTGTGCGTGCGCGACCAGACCGTGACGCCCGGGCCTCCGGCCTCGCAGCCCGTCGGCTACTGCCCCGCCCCGTGTGAGCCCGCCTGCCCGGAAGGGACGGCGTGTACGCAGCTCGACGCCGCCCGCGTGTGTCTGCGCACCCGGTGACTGTGCTAGCTCGCGCAGTCATGAAGACGCTCGTGTTGATGGTGTCGCTGGTGGGTGCGGGGGTGGTGCTCTCCGCCTGTGGGACTCCGATGGCGAAGTGCACCGCGAGCACCTGTTCCGGCTGCTGCGACACCACCGGCCAGTGTCAGATCGGCGCGTCGAACGCGGCCTGTGGCTCGGGCGGCGCCATCTGCCAGCCGTGCGCGAACACCCAGGCCTGCACCTTCGGCCAGTGCGTCACCCAGAACACCTCGGGCGGGGGCTCCGGCGGCGGCTCGGGCGGAGGGTCCGGTGGGGGCGTGACGGGCGGCGGATCCGGCGGCGGCGTGACGGGCGGCGGCTCGGGTGGCGGCTCGGGTGGCGGCGGCGTGACGGGCGGTGGTTCGGGCGGAGGCGGCGGAGCGCTGTGTTCCCCCGCGACCTGCTCGGGCTGCTGCACGGCCACGGGCCAGTGCCAGGGCGGTCTGACGAACGCGCAGTGCGGCCTCGGTGGAGGGGCGTGCCAGCTCTGCGTCACCGGGCTGACCTGCAGCGTCGGGGTGTGCGTGAGCGGCACCGGCGGCGGAGGCGGCGGCGCGACGGGCGGTGGCAGCGGTGGCGGCGGTGGCGCCGCGACCTGCTCGGCGAGCACCTGCCCCGCGGGCTGCTGCACCGCGAGCGGCGTCTGCATCACCAACACCACCCCCTCGCGCTGCGGCGCGCAGGGCAACCTCTGCCAGTCCTGCTTCAGCGGCGCGACCTGCGTGAGCGGCAGCTGCCAGCCCTGCAGCGGCTGCATCGACATCAACACCGGCCTGTGCCGCGGCGGCACCCTCAACACGCAGTGCGGGAGGAACGGCGCGTTCTGCCAGACGTGCGACTCGGCCGCGGGCCAGACCTGCCAGTCGGGCTTCTGCTCGGGCGGCACCACCTGCAACGCGAACACGTGTCCCGGCGGCTGCTGTGACGGCAACATCTGCCGGCAGCAGAGCCAGTTCACCAACGCGCAGTGCGGTCAGGGCTCGCCCGGCGCGGCCTGCACCACCTGCCTGGGCGGCACCACCTGTGACGTCGGGGGCTCCGGCACCTGCGTGGGTGGCACCGTGGGCGACGGCGGTTTGCCGCCCTTCCCTGACGGCGGCTTCGATCTCTGCACCCTCTACGGGACACCGTGCACGGCGACCCAGTGCTGCGACGTCGACGCGATCGTCGGCTTCATCCCCACCTGCTACTCCATCGGCATGGCGTGCGGGATGGCCGGCATCTGCGGCGCGAACAACCTCTGCCAGTGACTACATCGAGGTGACGGCGTACCAGGGCTCGATCGCCTTGGGCACCAGCAGCGTCACCGAGGTGCTCGAGGGCAGGTTCACCTTGTAGACGCTGTCGTTGCCGCCGGAGTCCGACGAGAAGGCCACCGCGGTGTTCCCCATCCAGCAGGGGAAGGTGTTGTTCGTGCCCAGCTCGCCCGCGTACAGCATGGTGACGAGCTTCGAGCCGAGGTCGATCACGAACAGCCGCTGCTCCCCGGTGGACACCGGCCCATCGAAGACCGCCTTCGTGCCGTCGGGTGAGACCAGCAGCCGGTTGCTGATGCCGCGCGCCTCGGTGCCCAGCACGTTGGTCACGTTGGTGACCGCGTTCGTGCTCAGGGTGATCATCTCGATCTGCGTGTAGCCGAGCGCGTTCCCGGCGGCGACGATGAGCGCGGTCCCGTCGGGCGTGAACGAGGGGAAGGCCTGCCACAGGCCGCCGCTGGCGAGCACGCGCGCGCCCGTGCCGTCGGCGTTGATCAACCCGGTGTTGGTGCTCACGCCGTCGTCGATGCCGAACGCCACCTGGGTGCCGTCGGGCGAGAACACCGGCGTCTTGAAGCCGCGGAAGACGCCCGAGGTCGAGATCACCGTCTTGATGATGCCGCCCGCGGTGGGGACGATGGCGATCTCCGCCTCCATGCCGGCGCCGCGCACGAAGACGATCTGCTTGCCGTCGGCCGAGAAGCTGGGCGTGCGCACGTTCGCCGACTGGGTCAACGTGGTGGTGGTCTGCACGTCGCTGTCGTCGACGAGGTAGACGTTGCGGTCGTCCTTGCGCACGAAGGTGAAGCCCTTCTCGAAGGTGAAGGCGCCCCCACCGCCGCCGCCGGTGCCGCCCCCACCACCGCCGCCGCCGCCGAAGAGGCCGCAGCCCGAGATGGAAAAGGTGAGGCCGAGGACGCCGAGGAGCCGGAGCATGCGCATGAGACGCACTGCAGCATGCGGTTGTTCACGTGGGAACTACCCAGTCAGACGCGGCGGATCTTCGCGAGCTCGTTGCGGCAGTTGTTGCACAGGTGCAGCTGCCGGCGCTCGGCGTCGGTGATGGTGGTGGCCAGGTACATCGCGCAGCGCGCGTCCTCGCAATACGAGAGGCCCACGAGGTGCCCGGCCTGGTGCACCGCCTCGACGAAGGTGCGCCGCTTCCACGCTTCGCCTTCTCCCTTGAGGCGCCACAGCGACATCACCGCCGCGTGCGACTCGCGATCGGCCTCGCCGTAGACGAAGGGGGAATCAGGCACGAAGAGATCGACGTCGGCCACCCCGATGATCAGCGGCGTGCCCATGTCCTTGAGCGTGAGCAGCCGGCGCATGATCGCCGTGGTGTGGTACTGGTTTCGATCCTTGTTGAACGCGAAGGCCGGCTGCGAGAGCAGCGCCTTGCCGAGATACGCCGAGACGCCCAACACCTGGGCGATGGGCGCTTCGAGTTCCTTGAGGAAGACCCCCGACACGGGGCCGACGGGCACTAACTGGAGCTCCTTGACCGCCATTGACTGCTCCCCCAGAGGCGAAGGCACGTCACCGCAAACCCACTGCGAATTGTGTCTCACTTCCCGGCGGAAGCCATCCGCGCACTTTCTCTACATCTGGGGCGCGTGGATTCGAACCACGATAATCAGAGTCAAAGTCTGATGTCCTACCCTTGGACGACGCCCCACCTCCGACCCTGCAACGACGCGACATTACGGTGTTTAACGTTGGCTCACGAGCCAGATCAGCCCGGCGAGCAGCGCAATGATGGCCACCAGCAGGGCAATGTAGAGGGGAACGCGTGAAGTGGGCGTGACGGGGCGGTCGGTCTGCTCCCCCGGCCCGGCCTGCACGATGGGAGGCAGGGTCCGCTCGCTCTGAGGCCGCTTCTTCGCCGGCGGCGGCTGCGAGCGCACCACCTCCTCGGGGCTCATGGCCACGGTGGGCACCTCGACCCGGCTCGACTGAAAGCGCGACCTGGTGGGCGGCACCGTCGAGTCGGTCACCGGCGCGGGCGGCGTGAGGGCGGGCACCGGGTGTTCGACGTTGGTCTGCGCCCAGGGCGACACGTGGTCGCCGGTGCTGACCTCGGCCGCTCTCTCGCCTGTCCCCAGCGAAGCCGAGGCTTCGGTGACCACGGTCTTCGCTTCGCCCCACTCGCGCTTCGGGACCACGCCCGTGGCGGGCTTGTGCAGCGCCGGGCGATTGCCCGAGGTGCGGCCGTCGGTGATGCGGCGCAGCACGCGGCGCGCTTCGTCTGCGTCCTGGTAGCGCTTCTCGGGCTCGCGCGAGAGCAGGTTCATCACCCACGCGTCGAGGTCGTCGTCGAGCGAGGGTTGCCACTGCTTCGGGCGAATCGGGTCGTGGGCCATCTTCTGCGAGAGCACCTCGATCGCCGACGGCGCCTCGTGGGGAAGGTGGTTGGTGAGCATCTGGTAGGCGATGCCGCCCACCGCGTAGAGATCGGTGGCCGGGGTCACCTTGGTGCCGAGCACCTGCTCGGGCGCCATGAAGGCGGGCGTGCCCAGCAGCGTGCCGGGGTTGGTGGGCTTGACCGAGCCGCCGGCGCGATCGGCCTGCTTGGCGAGGCCGAAGTCGATGACCTTGATGCCCTTCTGGCCGTCGGGCTTGCTCTCGACGAACACGTTGCCCGGCTTCAGGTCGCGGTGAATCACGCCCACCGCGTGCGCGGCGGAGAGCGCCGAGAGCAGCTCGTCGAGGAAGGGCGCGACCTGGCGCAGCTTCATCGGCGCGTGCGTCTTGAGGTACTCGTCGAGCGGATCTCCCTCGAGCAGGTCCATCACGATGTACGGCTGATCGGTGCGGGGAAGGGTGCCGAAGCCGAAGATGTCGACGATGGCCGGGTGGCGAATGGCGTTGACGGTGCGCGCTTCGCGAATGAGGCGCTGCACCATCTCGGGATCGTCGGCGTAGTCGGCCTTGAGCACCTTGATGGCGACGGCCTTGCCGATGATCTGGTGCACCCCGCGGTACACCATGCCCATCGCCCCGGTGCCGACGAGCGATTCGACCTTGTAGCTCTCCACCACCTGACCCAGCAGTGGGTCAGTGACGGTGACCAGGTTCACGTTTCGAATGGTCTCGTCGCCGACCCTGGAGGACACGGTTGGCGAAAGCTAGGCGGAAAGTCAGCTCGACGCGACCGCTTCCCACACCGGGAGCGCTTCAGCCGAGTCGATGAAGCGGCAGTGGTGGGCGAACGCGGTGCCCTTCTTCGAGGCCGACAGCACCTCGGCGCGCGCGGCGCGGCCCTTCACGATGACGTCGACGTGCTTCGTCTCGACCTTGCGATCGAGGAGGAACATGACGCCGCCCTCGGAGACGTCACCGCGAACCTGGTGGGCTTCACCACGCAGCTCCACCCCGAACTGCATTTCCACGCGGCGAAACCGGCGCGAGGCGGCGGTGCCGTGCTCGGGGAACTCAGCGGGAGGCCAGTTCGGGTCCTTGATGAGACCGCGGTGCACCCCGAAGCTCGGGGAGAACTTGCCGGACGCGGTGCTCTGACCCTTGCGGTTGATGACCGACGAAACCGACCCTGCTTTCGTAAAGACGTCGCTCATAAGTGTCCCCTTTGTTGGGACACAGATGCTCCTGTGGGCCTGTGTGTGTCAATCCCCCTTGCTTAACCACTCTGCTTTCGCAGCGGTTTCAGTGAGTTAGCGGCGCGCGAAGAACGCCTTCGGGCGGGACTTGGCCTTCTTGGCAGCAACCTTCTTCACAGGAGCGATGGGGCCGCGCTCGATGGCCTGCACCACCAGCGAGGTGGCGTGCACGAGGTCGGTCGAGGAGATCTGGTTGTACTCGTTGAGCCGGGCGACGTGGGTGAGGCGGGGCTGGCCGCTCACGCTGGTCACGGTGAACTCGACGCCGCCCTTCACCGCGCGGCCGGTGATGCTGAAGTCCTTCGCTCCGCCACCGGACACGCAGTTCATCGAGATGCAGAGGGTCTCCTTCAGCGGGGCGGCGGCGCCCGTGATGCTGATGCGCTCTCCGGTCGCGAAGGCCGCGGTCGAAGCGAAGAGGGACGCGATGAGGAGGGTGCGGATCATCCGGCCCCCTTGTGCAGGAAGGGGGCCAGCTTCCAGGTGTGCGGATCAACGCATTCGGAGCTGACAATGGAGCGCCCACGCTCCAGGTGTGGGGACGCGACCCCGCGCACTCCAGTATCCACTGTCTCTCAGGGGGGGCTTGAGGCGAATCAGGCCTGAGCAGCGATGCTGATGGCGACCCAGCGCAGGGCGATGCCCAGCACGCCGGCGCCGAGCCAGCCGGCGAGCACGAGGCCCTTGAGGCGGTGCTCGAACTGGGAGAAGCCGTAATAGACGTTGTAGATGGGCAGGCAGAGCACGATGAAGCCCGTGCCGATGCTGCGCTGAAACGCGTGCACGAGCACGAGCGCGTAGCAGACGACCGAGACGAGAATGAGCAACAGGCCGACCACGCTGAGCGCCATGGGTGCCGGATAGCACGCTTGAGCACGTCATCTCATTCCCGGAATCTCCATGCTAAGCCGCGCGCATGGCTCATCTTCGGGTCGTGGCGACCTTCATCGTGGCTTTCGCGCTGCTCGCGGTCCTCGGCGTGAGCTGGGCGGGCCCGGGCTACATCAGCTGGGACAACACGCCCGGCTCGGGGACGGCGGCGATGTGCCTGTGCTCGACGCAGGCGCTCCAGGGCGCGCAGATGATGATCTCGTACCAGATGCGAGGCTGCGCGGTGGGCGCGCTGCTGGGCGCGATCGCAGGCATCGCGTTCGTCGTCATCCGTCGCAAGAAGGTCGCGCCCGCGGCCTGACGATATGCAGGGCCGGCTGAGCCGTTCTTGGGTCTCGAGTGAACGACTTCTGGAAACAGGCCGTCGCCGCACATGATCATCCGCTGATCATCTCCCTGCTCGCCGCCGGGCTGCGGCTCGACGAGGCGCGCGACGTGGCGCAGGAAACGTGGCTGCGGGTGATGGAAGCGGCGTCGGCGGGCCGGCTGGAGCGGGTCGAGCTGCCGGGCCTGGTGATTCGGCAGGCCTCGTTCATCGTGGCCGATCGCCAGCGCGCGCGCAGGCTGCGGACGCCAGCGGCGGCGCAGGACCTGGCCGCGTTGCCCGCGCCGGAGACCACCGAGGGCCACACGCACGCGCGTGAGCTGCTCGCGGTGGTGGGCGCGGAGCTGGCGACGGCGACGCCGCGGGCGCGGGGGGTGTTCCTCGCGGTGCTCAACGCGCCCGACACCGGGCATCGCGCGCTGGCCGAGCAGGAAGGGCTCTCGTTGCAGCGCTTCCGCCAGGTGTTGTGCGAGGTGCGGGCGAAGCTGCGCCGGGGAGTGAATCGTTCATGATGCACCCCACGCTCTTCGAGCTCGACGGCTTCGTGCGGCGGGGCTCGACCTCGGCCGAGTTCGAGCGTCACGTGAGTGACTGCGACGCGTGCGCGCAGCGGTTGTCGGGGCTGGCGTTGCGCGCGGACCCCGCGGCGTTGGTGCGAGACGAGCCGTCGAGCCGGCGGTTCCAGGCGGCGGCGGTGGCGTTGGCCGCGTGTCTGGCGGTGTTGTTGGTTCGAACGGTGCCGGTGTTGCCGATGCCGAATGAAGCGCGCGCGCCGGAGGGCGTGCATGGCACCACCCCGTTTGCCCCGAGCGGAGTCGAGGGGCCGGACGTGATGATGATCCTCGCTGACGCAGGACCGACCGACTCCGGCGTTCGCTGACCATTCTCCCTCTCCCTGCGCGAGCGGGAGAGGGCCGGGGTGAGGGGCCTCACCCGAGGAACCGACCACATGTCAGTCTTTCGATCCGCGTTCCTCGTGGGGGCCGTGGTGTGCCTCCCGCTCCTCGGCTCCGTCGGCCTCTGGGACCCGTGGGAAACGCACTACGCCGAAGTCGGCCGGCAGATGCTCGCGCGCGCCGACCTGGTGCACCCGTATTGGGAGCACCACTACTTCTTCAGCAAGCCGCCGCTGGTGCCCTGGCTCGCCGCGCTGGGACTCTTCGTCAGCGGAGCCCAGCCGTGGGGAAGCCCTGGCTCTGGTCCGCTGCCAGCGTCGGTGGAGTGGTTCATTCGCCTGCCCATCGCGCTGCTGATGCTCTTCGCGGCGGCGCTCTTCTCCGATTCCGTCGCGCGACACGCCTCACGCCGGGTGGGGCTGCTCACCGCGGTGGTGTGGTGGACGATGCCGCTGGTCTGTTTCCTTTCGCGGCAGGTGATGACCGACGGTCCCTTCGTCGCCTGCCTGATGCTGGCACTGGCCTGTGTGCTGAGAGCCGAGCTCGAGGCGCTCCCCGCACGCTGGTGGGCGGGAGCGTTCTCCGCGGTCGGAGTCGCCTTGCTGGCGAAGGGACTGCTCGGATTCCTCCCGTTCGTGTTGGTGCCGCTCTCGTGGGTGCTGCTCGACGGGAAGGGCGCGTGGACCCGGCTGCGCCGCGTGCCGTGGTGGGGCGTGCCGCTCACGCTGAGCATCGGCGCACCCTGGTACGTGGCGATGGCGCGGTTCGGCGAGCGCGACGACGAGGGGCGGCGCTTCGTCGAGCGCTTCTTCGGCTACGACCACCTCGATCGATTCGTGTCTGGAGTGCACACCACCACTCCGGGCGGCACCTTCACCTACTTCCTGGAGCAGGGGGCGTTCGCGCTCGCGCCGTGGGTGCTGTTGCTGCCCCTGGCGCTCCCGTTCACCCCGAGCGGAGTCGAGGGGCGCCGGAGGCTCGGCCTCACCATGGGCGTCACCTCGCTCTTCACCTTCGCGCTCTTCACCGCGAGCGCCACGCGCTTCCACCACTACGTGCTGCCGGTGCTTCCCGGCCTCGCGGTGTTGCTCGCCCTCGCGCTCGATCGCCTGCTCACGGAGGGGATCTCGACGCACCGGCCGGCGTTGCTCCTCGGTGCAGTGCTGCAGGCGCTGGTGTGGAAGGACCTGTGGCAGCGGCCGCGGCACCTGCTCGACCTGTTCACGTACAACCACGATCGCCCGTATCCCGACGCGGTGTTGCTCACGCCGGTCGTGTTCAAGACCGCGCTGCTGATCTCGCTGATTCTGATGAGCCTCGGGTTGATCCACTCCCTGGTGCGCCAACGCGCGGATCGCTTCGTGGGTGGCGTGCTGGCCTTCAGCGCGGTGGTGGCGCTGTTCCTCTCGTGGCAGCACTGGCCCGCGCTGGGCCGTCACTGGACGCAGCGCGAGTTGCTCACCCACTACTTCGTGCGCAGGCAGCCGGGAGAGCCGCTCGGCGCGTTCCTGATGAACTGGAAGGGCGAGACCTTCTACACGCGCAACGAGGTGGTGCAGATGTCGGCGCGAGATCCCCGCGGTGAGTTGAGCGCGCTCACGTTGCGGCCGGGCAGCGCGTTCGTGGTGGTGGAGCATGGGCGGCTGGGCCTGTTGCAGTCGTCGCTTCCTCCCGGGCAGCGGGTGGAAGTGCTGGCGGCGGAGACGATGAACAAGTTCGCGCTCGTGCGGCTCGACGATCCGTGAGTTGCGTTGTGAATCAGGGCTTCGGTCCGATGTCGCGTCGCGCGCCTGCTCGGCGCCTCCGGGGTACGTGGCGCGTCAAGGGAACCCGGCCTGGGTCAGCTTCGCGTCCTGGCCCGAAGCTGAGGGGCAAGCCGAAGACGAGCACGCAGAAGATCTGGCACCCCCGCGTCCTTCCAGGCCGACTTGTCACGTCCAGTTGGCGACGAGCTCGCAGCACTCGTCACCGCGGAGCCTGCACCGCTTCTCCAGCGCCGAGTGCACCTTGGCGCCCGACATCTCGATCGACCGCACGCACCAGCCGAGCACCGACAGGCAGTGCGAGCGGTGGGGCATGCCGAAGTCGTAGATCGACAGGTGCACCGCGCCTTCGTCGTCGCGGCGCGTCTCCATGCGGCCTGAGTCGTAGTGCGCGCCCCAGAGCTTCGCGGCGCGCTCGAAGAGGAACATCGGAGAGCCGAACCGGTAGAAGAACCGGAACACGCGGGGCAGGGTGGCGGTCGCGGCCCACGCGCCCATCTCGCGGCACAGCGCCAGGTCGCCCTTGCCGAAGAGCCGGTCGGCCACCACGTTCACGTCGATGAAGGTCGAGAAGGGCACCCACTCGTGCGGCAGCACTCTTCGCTCGAGCAGCGCCTGGGTCTCGGGGGCGAGCTCGCGCGTGAGGCGCTGGGAGCTCTGCTGGCCGTGCACCTCCTGCACGTAGCGCAGCCGCGAGCTGAGGATGAGACCCTTGCACTGTGCCATCGACGTCCCCCGGCCAGGCAGGACCAGCCTAGGCGAGCGGGGGGCTCGAGAGCACGCGGGGGCACTACTGCGACACGGTGAGGCCGCCCGCGTTGTTCGACATGAACGAGTCGAGCTGGGCGGCGGTGACCACCACCGGCTGCTTGAGCGCGGGATCGTTGAGGATGAAGCGGCCATCGGCGGTCATGCCGGTGACGGCCACCACGTGCTCCTTCGCGCCGCCGCCGCGCGCCCAGACGTCGGTCTTTCCCTTGCCGTCTTCGTCGAGGAAGTTGCCCGAGAGCACCACGGACTGGCCGTTGGCGAGCGCGGTGGCCACGCCCGACGAGTTGGCGGGGTCGAGCCAGTTCGCCTTGCCGCCCGCGGCCGTCACCGCGTTCTGCAGCTCGGTGAAGTAGGTGATGGTGCTGTTCTCGCCGCCCTTCGTCGACGAGAAGCCGAGCGCGCCGTCCTTGCCGACCGCGACCCCGTCCTTCGCGGCGTCGACGCCCTGGTAGGCCCAGTACCGCGCGGCCTGCACGTCGGCGCCGTCGCCGGTCTGGGTGGTACCGGGCACGGGCGGAATGGTGAGGCCCTGGTCGCGCAGCGCGATGACCACGGCGGCGGGGCCGCAGTTCTGGTTGGTGCCGTCACCGGTGGCGCCGTTCACGTCGGTCACCAGCTTCTCGGCGTCGAACTGGTTGATGTGAATGTCCTTCGCGTCGGCGATGGCGCCGGGCTGCGTGTACTGCTCGGACACCCAGCCGTCGGTCTTCACGCCCTCGAGGTCGTACGTGACGTGCACGAAGCCGTCCTTGCGGGTGGTGCCGGTGGCATCGGGCGTGACCTCGAGCTGCGTGCCGTCGGGAATGGCGGCGAGCTTGGTGGTGCTGGTGCTCGGGCCAGCGCGCAGGCCGAGCGTGCTGCCGCCGGCGTCGACGAACACGGTCTCGGGCCCGGCGGGCACCGGAGGCGCCGCGCCACTCGGCGTGGGACCCGCGGCCGTGGGCGTCTTCGTGGTGAACGGCTCGTACACCCAGCCGTCCCGCTTCGTGCCGCCGTCGTTCCAGGACACGTGCAGGAACTCGCCCTCACGCGTCTTGCCGGTGGCGGGATCCGCGGTGACGTCGAGCTTCGAGCCGCCGGGGATCACCGCGAGGGGCGTGTTGTCCTTGCCCGGCGCGGGCCGGAGGTTGAGCACGTCAGAGGTGTAGACCACGCTGCCCGCGGGCACCGAGGCGGGCGGCGGCGTGACCGCGGGCGCCTTCGCCGGCGCGGTCCACTGCTCCGAGACCCAGCCGTCGCGCGCGGTGCCGGCGTCGTTCCACGACACGTGCACGAAGCCGTCCTTCCGCGTCTGTCCCGCGGCGTCGGGCGTCACCTTGAGCGTCGTGTTCGCGGGGATGATGGCGATGGGCTGCGAGCCGGTCGCCGAGGGCGTGGGCCGGAGGTTGAGCGCGTCGGTGGTCGAGCGGTACTCGGGCGGCTTGCCTCCTCCGCCGCCGCCGGGATCCGCCATCAGGTACTTCGAGGTCTTCGCGCGCAGCGCCGCGCCGCGACCGGTCGACATCTCGTCGCGCCGCTGCGTGGGGCGCGCAGCTGCGGCCGGCTTCTGGGTCTCGGCGGGCTTTGAACGGGGAGAGGATGCTGGCGACTTCGAACCGGTCTTGGGGATCATGCAGCCATTGTCGGTGCGCGCCGATGCTCCACTCCAGGACAATACTGGCAATTGAGTTTACGACAGCGCTCGCAAGTCACTGTTATTCCAGCTCAGCGGCCCATGAGAAGTCGTACCGAGTTTGAGCTGGCGATGGCGAGGTCGATGAAGCCATCGCGGTTGAAGTCACCGGCCACGATGTCCGAGGGGCTGCTGCCGGCCGGGTAGTCGGGCCCGCGGATGAAGCCGCCGTCGCCGTTGCCCCAGAGGATGCTCGCGGTCGCTGCGCTGAAGTTCGAGGTCGCGACGTCGAGCCGCCCATCGCGGTTGAAGTCGCCGGCGGCGAGGAAGGCAGACCCCGTCCCCACTGCGGTGAAGGCCGGCGGGGCGAAGGCGCCGCCGTCGCGACCCAGCAGGAGGCTGACGCTGTTTCCGGTGTAGTTCGAGGTGCAGATGTCGAGCACGCCGTCTCCGTCGAAGTCCGCGGCCACGCCTTCGTTGGCGTTCTGGCCGCCGGGCCAGGCCACGCGGGGGCGGAAGCCTCCGTCACCGGCGTTGAGGAAGACGGACAGGACGTTGCTGCCGCTCACGGTGGTCGCGGCGAGGTCGGGGAATCCGTCGCGATCGAAGTCGCCGACGAACGGGTGGTAGTTGGAGTCACCGGCCAGCGCCACCCGGGGGCCGAACACGCCTGCGTCGAGCGCGAAGTGAACGCCGACGCCCAGCGTCGTCATGCCGTACTGGGCGAGGGCGAGGTCGGGCAGGCCGTCGCCGTTGAAGTCGGCGCTGGTCATTCCGCCGATTCCGGAAGCGCCCGGGTAGTTCGTGGGCGGCGAGAAGCTGCCGTCGCCACGGCCGAAGAGCACTGAGATGAACCCGCCGCTGTAGCTCGCGTTGGCGACGTCGAGCTTGCCGTCGAGGTTGAGGTCGGTGACCGCGGGGTAGTTCGAGCCGGCGGTGAAGCCCGGGCCGGGGCCTGAGAAGCCGCCGTCGCTCGCGCCCACCAGCAGCCGCACGGTGTTGGTCGAGACCACGAGCAGGTCGCCCACGCCGTCGGAGGTGAAGTCGGCGAACGCGAGCCAGCTTGCGCTTGCGACGGTGTATTGCGGGCCGGCGACGAACGAGCCTCCGTCGAAGGGCGGCGGGGGACCGGCGTCGACCGTTCCTGCGTCGGTGCCCGCGTCGACCCCGCCCGCGTCGCTCCCTCCTGCGTCGACGCTGCCTGCGTCAGCAGTGCCTGCGTCGGTGGTGCCTGCGTCGGTGGTGCCTGCGTCGGCGGCGCCTGCGTCGGCGGCGCCTGCGTCGGTCGTGCCTGCCCCCGCGTCCGCGGTGCCTGCGTCGTCGACGCCCGCGTCGGCAGCGCCCCCGTCGTCGGTGCCCGCGTCGTCGGTACCCGCGTCGTCGGTGCCCGCGTCGTCGGTGCCCGCGTCGTTGGTGCCTGCGTCGTTGGTGCCTGCGTCGTCGGCGCCTGCGTCCGTGATGCCGCCACCACCGCCTGTTCCGCCGCCGATCGCCGTGCCTCCGCCGGTTCCTGTTCCGCCGCCGCTCCCGGCGTCAGTGTTCGCTGCGGGATCGCCGCAGCCGATGATCAGGACTGCGAGACACATCCCGAGGAACTGGGTCGTTCGCACCGCGGCAGTGTGACACGGGGGCAGGGTCGTTGGGTAAGCCCTCTCCCCGACCCTCTCTTCTCCTCGAGGCGCGAGTTCGCCTTCCCCCTCGGGGAGAGGGAGACACGATCGGCACCGCGCCAGCTTCAGGTGTCGAAGACGCCGCGCTTCTGCTGATCGCGCTCGATGCTGCGGAACAGCGCGCCGAAGTTCCCTTCGCCGAATGAGCTGTGGTTCTTCCGCTGAATCAGCTCGATGAAGATCGGCCCCACCAGGTTCTTCGTGAAGATCTGCAGCAGGTAGCCCTGGTCATCTCCATCGACGAGCACGTTGCGCTTGCGCAGCTCGACCTTGTCCTCGGTGACGTGGGGCACGCGGCCGAACACCTCGGCGTAGTACGCGTCGTCCATGTCGAGCATCTCGATGGGCGAGCCCTCGAGCTTGCGCAGCGACACCAGGATGTCGTCGGTGATGAAGGCGAGGTGCTGAATGCCCGGGCCCTTGTATTCCTCGAGGTACTCGTTGATCTGCGACTTCTTCTCGTCGGCCTCGTTGATGGGAATGCAGAAGCGCCCGCAGGGCGAACGCAGCGCGAACGAGGTGAGGCCCGTCTTCGCCCCGCGAATGTCGAAGTACCGCACCTCCTCGAAGCCGAAGACCTGCTTGTAGAAGCTGGCCCACTTCCCCATCGTGCCCTTCTCGACGTTGTTGGTGAGGTGGTCGAGCGCGAGGAAGCCCTTGTCGGGCACGAGCTCGGGCTGCTCGAGCTTCACGAAGCCGCGGCGCGTCCAGGTGTCGCTCTGGCGGTACGTGTCGACGAAGTAGATGAGGCTGTCGCCGATGCCGAAGATGGCCGGCTGCGGCTTGCCGTCGACGAGGAAGTCACCCTCGGGCCGGCTCTTGCCGCCGCGCTCCACCGCCACGTCGCGGGCCTTCGCTGCGTCCTTCGCGCGCCAGCCCATGCTGCAGATGCTGGGGCCGTGCACCTTGCCGAACGAGGCCGCGAACGAGTGGGGCTCGCGGTTGACGAGGAAGGTGATGTCGCCCTGCTGGTACAGGTCGATGGGCTTGTCCGCGTGGCGCATCGTCTTGCTGAAGCCGAAGGCCTTGAAGAGCGTGTCGAGGCGCGCCGGCTCGGGCGAGACGAACTCCACGAAGTCGAGGCCATCGAGGCCGCAGGGGTTGCTCTGCGAAACGGGGAATTGAGGCTTCACGGGGTCTCCTTCCAGCTCTTCCAGTAGTCAGGCAGCTCGGTGGGCGCGGCGGGCGAGAGCACCTGCAGGGGGTTCTTCGTGTCGAGCATCACCGCGACCTCCTCGGTGCGGGTGGCGGCGCGGCTGCGCTCGAAGGCCTTCTGCTGCGGCCCGTGGTGAATGCCCTGCGGGTGGAAGGTGAGCATTCCCGGCGCGATGCCGGCGCGGCTGAAGAAGTCGCCCGAGTGGTAGAAGAGCACTTCGTCGAAGTCGATGTTCGAGTGGTAGAACGGCACCTTCAGCGCCACCGGGTCGCCGTTCTCGAGCGGCCGGGGCAGGAAGCTGCAGACCACGGCGTTGCGCATGATGAAGGTCGAGTGCGCCGACGGCGGCAGGTGGTAGCGGTCGGACAGCACCGGGCGAATGTCGCGCACGTTGAGCTTGAGCGCCGAGAGCGTGCCCTTCCACCCCACCACGTCGTGCGGGTTGAACGGGTAGAAGACCTTCGTCAGCTCGTTGCACTGGCGAATGCGCAGCTCGTACTCGCCGGTCGGGCCCGCCTGGAGCGAGCTCGCCTCCGGCGTGGGCACCTGGAGGACCGCGGGATCGAAGAGGGCGTGCTGACCGAGCATGCCCTTCTCGGGGAAATCGACCTCGCTGTACGCCTCGATCACCAGCAGGCGCGAGGGGCTGGTGGGCGAGAGGCGGTACGAGGTGCCGCGCGGCAGCACCAGGTAGTCGCCCGGCTCGTACGAGAGCGGGCCGAAGTCGGTCTCGAGGCGCCCCGCGCCGGCGTGCACGAAGAGGATCTCGTCGGCGTCGGCGTTGCGGAACAGGTACGGCATCGGCGTGGCGAGGGTGGCCAGCGAGAGCTTCACGTCGGCGTTGCCCAGCACGCCCTTGCGCGCGTCGAGCCAGTCGTCGCCCTTCGCGCCCTCGAGGCGGCGCAGATCGTACGCGCGCGGCTTGAGCGGACCCTCGATGCGGCTCCAGCCCACCGGCGCGTGGGTGCGGTAGAGGTGCGCGTAGCGGCCGAAGAAGCCGTTGCGGGCGTATTCCTCTTCCACCGTGCCTTCGGGCAGGCCCACGTGGGCCTGTGCTGCGACGCGACCGCGGATCCAGGGAATGTCCATGGACTGCTTCGTAGGGGATCGTTCGAACTCGAAGACAGTGACAAAGAGTTGAGGCTCATTGTCGTAGTGGTGAACAATGGCGAGGCATGAACGTCACCCTCGACCAGGCCCGCACGCTCGACGCCTTCGCCCGCGAAGGCACGCTGCAGGCCGCGGCGAAGCGGCTGCACAAGGGCCACCCCGCGGTGCTCTACGCGCTCAAGCAGCTCGAGCACCAGACGGGCCTGGCGCTGTTCGACCGCACCGGCTACCGCACCCGGCTCACGCCCGCGGGTGACGCGGTGCTGCGGCACTGCCGCGTCATGCTCGACGCCGAGCGGGCGCTCGAGGCGACCTGCACGGTGCTCCAGTCAGGCTGGGAACCGGTGCTGCGCGTGGTGTTCGACGCCATCGTGCCGCTCGCGCCGGTGCTCGAGGTGGTGAAGCGGGTGCGGGCGGCGCACGCGCCCACGAAGGTGATGCTCTCGGTCGACTCGCTGGCCGGCGTGGAAGCGCGCTTCAACGCAGAGCAGGCGCAGGTGATGGTGTCGGTGCTGCCCAGCGCGCACATCGAAGGGCTCACCGTGCACAAGTTGCCGCAGCTCAAGGCGCGGCTCGTCGCGCACAAGAGTCATCCGCTGAGCAAGCGCCCGCGGGTGACGCGGGAAGAGCTCACCGAACACGTGCTGCTCACCGTGCGCGGGAGCGACCCGCGCCTGCAGCTCGCCACCGCCGAGCTCGACACGCAGAGCACCGTGCACCTGCCCGACTTCCACTCGAAGAAGGCGGCCATCGTCGCGGGCATCGGCTTCGGCTGGTTGCCCGAGTGGTTGATCGAGCGCGAGCTTTCGAAGGGGGAGCTGAGGCCGCTGCGGTTGGCCCAGGGCGCGGTGCACGTGTTCGAGCCCCGGGTGACCACGCGCGGGAAGTTGGGCCCCGCGGGAGCGGCGCTGCTGGAGCACCTCCTCGGCAACCTCGTGAAATGACGCCCGCACTCACTTCTTGAGAATAAATGTGCCGAAAACCTCAGTGAGTTCATCGACTTACAACTATTTTACAGAGGGTCGCTGCATCGTTGACAGGAATTCAGGTACACAGCGCGCCATGTTGGATGACACCCGGCTGGACGGAAAGCTCCTGGAGTTGTCACGAGAACTGATGATGCGTTCGCTGGTGCCGGGGTTCGGCATCGCTGACGCGTTCACCATGAAGGGCATCGACGAGGCCGGTCGACCGGGCCTGTTCGCCGCCGTACTCCTGGCGCCCGGCAAGATGGCCGAGCTCGAGACGCTCACCACCTTCCGGCAGCTCCTCACCCAGCGGCTCAAGCAGCTCGACACGCGCACGCCGGCCTGGCCGATCGTGGTGCAGGCCGCGCCGGAAGTCATCGACGGCCAGTCGGTGGTGCCCGGCGGCCGCGAGTACTTCCAGCAGGTGAAGACCGAGCTGGTGGCCCGCACGGCGCGCATGAAGCAGCGCGTGTCGGTCTCGCAGATGCCGGTCGTTCGCCTCGCGCCCGAGGCCCGCGCCTCGAAGCCGATGGTGAAGGCGGCTCCGGCTCGGGCGAAGACCCCCACGGCGCGCAAGGCCGCCACGACGGCGCGCCGCTCGGCGCCGACCCGCGCGTCTGCTCGCACCGCCCGCGCGCGGCGCTGAGAAGTTCCCTGGGCCGTCCTCCGCTCAAGCCCGGCTTCGTCGGGCCGGCTCCGCTCCGTTGAGGTGGTTCGCCTGGCTCCGGGGCATCGACCTGCCCCCGTGGGGTCGCGGACTCCCTCCCATCTCGCTCGACTTCTTCGCCTGCGCTGAGTGCGGCTCGTTGTGGGGCGGCATCTCGGGCAAGGGCCCGTCGAAGACTTTCCGCGGTGAGCGTGCTCCGAGGTGCAGACACCGGTGGACCGTGGTGAGCGGCGCTGATTTTCGTGAGCAGAGCACGGCGCGGTTCGGCGTCGACTGGGCGCGCGAGTCGGCGTGGTGGTCGGAGCGGCCGTAGGCTCGACGGCACGACGGGGCCGGCTCTCCACTGACGCCGGGTGATCAGCTCGGTTGGGGCGCGCGGTCGCGGAGCGCGATGAGCAGCGCCGTACAGACCGCCGCGAGCACGGGGAAGACGATCAACTTCAAGCCTCCCTGGTCGACGCCGAGGGCGATCAGCACCAGCTTGATCGAGACGAGGCCGAGCACGCCCCGCAGGAACATCGTGCCCGGCGCGCCGCGGGGAAGGGCGAGCACCAGCGCGAGCACGAGCACGTCTGACGCGAGCGAGTAGAGCTGGGTCGGGTGCACGGGCAGACCGCGCACTTCGGGGGGAAGCACGTCGGCGAAGAAGCGCACCGCCCAGGGCACGTCGGTGAGCGGGCCCCAGCAACAGCCGGCGAGGAAGCAGCCGAGGTTGCCGACGGCCCAGGCGCCGAGCATGGGGGGCGTGATCAGATCGAGCGCAGTGCCCACCGGGCGCTTCGTGCTCCACGCCACCAGCATCGGGCCCAGCACGCCGCCGATGACCGCGGTGAAGGAGAAGAAGGCTCCGGACGTGGCGAACAGCGCTCTGAGCGCGTACGGCTCCCTGAAGTTGAAGAACACGAAGCCGAGTCGGCCACCGACCAGGCTGCCCAGCACCAGGCCCACGGCGATGAGCACGGCGGCGTCCTTCGTCACCTCGAGCCGCTTTGCCGTGAACAGCAGCAGTCCGCCGAACGCGAGGTAGCTCAGCAGCGTGCACACGCCGTAGCTGTAGACGGTGAGGCCCGAGATTTCGAAGAGGACGGGGTGCATGGCGTGGGCGCATAGCACTCAGCCCGCTCGGAGCGTCGGCCCTGGGCAACGTGGTCTTTACGGTTGGCGGACTCCGGCCCAGAGGCTTCGACCAGGTGTTCTGCGAGAGGCTCCACAAACGTAGTCAATGATGACATCGGCAGCCGGACGTCATCATTGACTCCGTTTCTGGAGGGTCGCAGGACGGAGCCTCGACGCGCCCTGGGCCGACCTGGCCGAAGCTCGGGTGCACTTGCACAGGTGACGTGCCGGAGGCTCGCTCGGGTTCGACTCCCGAGCCAACCCTTCAAGCACCACGCCCCTCAGAGAAAGCTCACGACTGCCGGAACACCCGGTGCGTCGGCACCTCTGCTTCCTCGAGCGTGCCCAGCACGGCCCCCACCGCCCAGTTGAGCGGCGGCACGCGGTGCTTCACCCAGAGCGACGACGGGCCCGCTACTGCGCCCAGCCGCGCCTTCGGCTCTTCCGACGTGCGCCCCATCGACGCCGAGGTGCTGCGCCACGCGATGGCCTGCTCGATGACCGAGATGAGCAGCCGCAGGTAGAGCGGTGCGTCGACCGCCTTGTCGTAGCCGAGGTAGTACCCCACGCAGGTGTCGTGGCTCTCGAGGCAGACGCCGAACGCGTCGAGCTGCCCGTCCTTCTCCAGGCCGAACATCGCGCACGCCTCAGGGAGCCGGCGCTTGAGCTCCACGAAGAACCGGCCCGAGAGGCGCAGCGGCCGCACGTCGGCGTTCGCCCAGACCTGCCCGTAGAGCGCGTCGAGCCTCGCTTCGTTCTTCTCGAGATCAACCACGCTCAGCTCGCGCGCGACGTAGCCCGCGAGCTCGAGCTGCTGCAGCGTCTTCTTCACCGCGCGCCGCGGGTTCGACGCGAGGCTGCCGAGGTAGTCGGCGAGCGAGCGCCACGACGCGTCGAGCGAGAGCTGCATGTCCGCACCCGACGGGGCGAGCTGGTAGCCGTGTCGTCGCAACGTCGGCTCATGCGCCGTGGTCACCGCGTCCTTGATGAACGACACGTTCACCACGCCCTCCGACTTCTCGAAGCGGCGCAGCCGGTCCATCAGGCGCACGGCCTCGCGCCACACGAGATCGGCGTCCGCATCGGCGCGCATCACCAGGCCCGTGTCTCCCCAGCCTGCCAGGCTGCCCAGCACGAGCGCGCGCTCGTCGAAGAGATGCGTGAGGCCACTCATCGGCACGCTGGCGGCGACCGTCGAGCGCCCCTCGACACGGACCAATTGCATACACAACGCCGCGATGGCCTCTTCGCCGACGTACATGAGCGCGTAGCGGGGCGAGACGTTCGCGGGCAGCGCCTGCTCGAGCGCGGTGAGGAAGGGCGCCTGGAGGAAGACCGACGCTTCCTTCGTGAGCGAGGTCCAGGCGGCGGCGTCGAGGTGCGCGATGCGCTCGGCGAGCGCGAACTGCACGGTGCGGGTCGGTCGGGGCATGCCGCACCAAAGCGCGCGCGGTGCTTCGTATTCCCTTCGTGCGACACGGTGCAGAGGCGCGGCGCCTGGCGGTTGATCTTCCTGCGGCGCCTGCGCAGGTCCTTGCGCAGAAGAATCGACAGCCCCTCACCCCGACCCTCTCCCCGCTTCGCAGGGAGAGGGAGAGACTTAGACGCCTCTCGCGTTCGGTTCCCACAGGTACTTGTGCTGCTGCAGCTGGAAGCGCACCGGCAGCCGGTCGGCGATGATCCACTCGGCGAGCTGGGTGGGCTTCAACCTGTCGAACACCGTCGAGAAGAGCAGGCCGAACGGGCGCGCGGTGAGGCGGTGGTCGCGAATGAGCCGCACGCTCCACTCGTAGTCGTCACGGGAACCGATGACGAACTTGAGCTCGTCGCGCGCGTCCATCGAGTCGAAGTTGCGCAGGTCGTTGCGCGAGGCCTCACCGGACGAGGGCGTCTTCATGTCGACGATGGCGTGCACCGCCTCGGGCACCTCGCGCACGTCGATGGCGCCGCTCGTCTCGAGGAGCACGGTGAGGCCCGCGTCGAGCATCGACTGCATCAGCGGGTAGACGCCGGGCTGCAGCAGCGGCTCTCCGCCGGTCACCTCGACCCGGGGGGTCTTCAGCTCGAGCACCTGGCGGAGCACGTCGGCGTTCTTGAGGCGCGTGCCGCCCCGGAAGGCGAACTCCGAGTCGCAGTACGAGCAGCGCAGGTGGCAGCCGGTGAGCCGCACGAAGGCGCAGAGCAGGCCCTGGTGAGAGCTCTCGCCCTGCAGCGAGAGGTAGATCTCCTTCACCATCACCGAGTCGGCAGAAGCGACGCGGCGCGGCTCGAGCTGGGGGCGGGCGGCGAGCATGACGAAGCGTGCTGTACCACGAGTCCAGGCGCTCGCTCCCGGCAGAGGAGGTGGTTCCGAGTCGCCCCTCGACTCCGCTCGGGGTGAACGTTGGGTCCGCTGGGCCACGTGCGAGAATGCCCCCATGACGCCGTGTCCATCCTGCGGGGCCGAGCGCGGGCACCTGCTGGGCTGCGAGCACGACACCATCGCGCTCGCCCCGGTCGACCTCACCGAGCCCGGCCTCGAGCTCGACACCACCCGCGCCAGGGCCTGGGGCGTCCCCATCGCGCTCGGCGTCGCGGGGCTGCTCGCCTTCAGTGGGCCCGGCGGCTTCGTGCTGCGGATCTTCTTCGGCATGTGGCTTCACGAGGCCGGCCACGCCATCGCCTCGTGGTGCTGCGGCGTGGTGGCCGTGCCCCTGCCGTGGCTCACGCTCGGAGGGGGCTCGCGCTCACCCGTCTTCATCGTGCTGCTCTTCGCCGGGCTCGCCGCCCTGGGCTATCGCTGGCGGCGGCTGGCACCCGTCTTCGCCGGGCTCGCAGGCGTCCTGCTCGTGGGGATCCTCGTGCCCTTCCGCCACGCCACCACCTTCATCGTCTTCTCTGGCGACGGGGGCGCGCTGGTGCTGGGCACGCTGCTCATGCTGGGCACGGTGCTGCTGCCCGACGGCGCCCGGCTCTCCCGCGGCGCCCTGCGCTGGGGGTACCTCGTCATCGGCGCGGGCGCGTTCATGGACGCGTTCGTCACCTGGGTGAAGGCGTGGCGCGACTGGGCCGAGCTCCCCTTCGGGCGCAGCGAGAGCAGCGGCCTGTCGGACGCGTCACGGCTGGTCGACCTCTCGGGCTGGACCGAGGTGGGCCTGGTGCGCAGCTACCTCGTGCTCGGGTTCGCCTGCCTCGCGCTGCTCACCGCGGTCACGGCGTGGCGGCTCACCTCGGCAGCACGCCCCGCGCGCGCGCGGTGAGCCACGACGCGCCGAGGAAGCCCCAGGCGAACGCCTTGCGGAACACCTTGCGGTAGAGGAACCCGACGCCGGGGACGGCGGCGATCATGTCGGCGAAGCTCCACATCTCCTCGTGCGCGCGAATGAGGAACTTCACCTCGCGCCCGTCGCCACCCTCGTCCGTCACCACGAAGTCGAACACGAGGATGGTGCGCAGCGGGTAGACGTGGAGCGGCTCGAGCAGCTTGAGGTGCATGATGCCGTCGACGATGGCGCGGCCGCTGCGGGTGGTGGGCTCGTAGGTGATGTTGAGCTGCGCCAGCTCCAGGTGGAACTTGAGCATGGTGTGGAAGCCCGCCAGGCCCAGGCGGTACTTCTCGCGGCCCACGCCGTGCTGCCAGGGGTCCACGAAGCTCACCTGCTCGTCGAGCCAGGGCCGCACCTGCGCGTCGACCTCGGGGGCCGGCACGTCGGTGTCGTAGAGGGCGTGGGTGATGCGGCGGAAGTGAGACTCGAGCTGGGCGATCAACTCCGGGCGCGGCGGCATGGGTTCACCGTGCATCGCCGCGCCCGCGCGCGCCACCCACCCCTCCCTGGACTGGGGGGCCGGGGCGCAGCCCTTGCGCTCCGGGACAGGCGAACCGGGCGAAGGAGCCCCCGCTCCACCGCCCGGTTCGAGCCTGCCCAGAAAAAGTCAGAAGCTGCCGAAGTCGTAGACGATCGGCTCGCCACCACCCTCGGGATAGAAGATCTGAATGGGCGCCGGCATGCCGCCCACGCCGTCCTTCTTGGCGATGAAGTACTTGAAGAGCTGGCCCTTCTGCGCCGTGGGGCCGAAGCCGACCGCCGAGGTGCCCGTGAGCACCGTGCGGATCAGGCGCGGCTTCGGGTCGTACATGCTCACGTTGCCGTGGGCCTTCTTGAACGCGAACCGAATGGAGTCGTTGTTCATCTTGCGCGGGTCGTTCTTGTCGCGCTTGCTCGCGTGCACGAGGCCTTCAGCGATGATCAGCTTGCCCGCCTCCTCGAGGTCGGGAGTCGCCACGCAGATCTCCATGAAGCGCTTGAGCTTCGCCAGGCCGCGCGCGTCGGGCGGCGCGTCCTTCGGGTTCTGGTTCGGGTCCTCCGACTGGGCGAAGGCGTTGAGGGCGAAGGCGCACAGCACCAGCGAGAGCGAACGGGAGAGCATGGTCATGGAGGTCCGGGGGTGGGGGTGGAACGGCGGGGCCGCCCTACGCAAGGTCCGGGCCCACCGCTTCCCATGCGGATTTCGCGATGATGCGGGGCAGCGCTGCTGACGGAGTGACGTCAGCCCGTCACCCGGCGGGGGCCGCGTCGTCCTGTGTATTCGCCGGTGCAGTCGCTGGCACAGCGCGTGCTCGAGCGGTCGCCCCATGAACCGACTGCTGCTGTCTTCCGCGTTGCTCCTCGGCGTCACCACCACGTTCGCGGCACCACCTCCGGCCCCCGTGGCCGCCCCGCGCTATGGCTCGGGCATCAACCCGCTCGCCCCGGTGCTGAAGCTCAGTGACGCGCAGCTCACGCAGCAGATCATCGGGCTCGCGAAGCAGGTGAAGCTGGCCTCGATCGATCGCACCGGGAAGGCGACGACGAGCCTCTGGAAGGACGGCGACGCCGCGTTGACCGGCGCCTCGCGCATCGAGACCATCGCGGTGCTGGCGCACCTCCAGCGCGCCGGCTCGCAGGGCGCCGAGAGCGACTTCCTCATCGCCCAGCCCGACGGCACGCGCGTGCCCACCACCATCATCTGGGAGCTGTCCGGCGCCATGACGGTGCAGACCGGCGCCCCCGTGAAGGACCTGCTCACTGCCGGGCCGACGGCCGAGGAGATCGCCGCGAAGTACAAGCTCGACCCCTTCACCAGTGATGGCGCGCCGTGGACGCCGCTGGAGCTGGCGACCATCGACAAGGCGCTCTCGCTGCTCACGCCCGCCGAGCTCGCGCTCGCCGGTGGGCTCGGCTTCCGTCGCAAGGGCAACGACATCGGGGGCCGCATGGCCTTCTACCGCCGCGCCGACGACGGCATGACCATCGACGTCTTCAACAAGGTCTACAGCCGCGACGAGGACTACTTCTACGGCCCGGTCGACGCGCCCACGGTGGCCTCGGTCTCGACCATCCTTCACGAGCTCGCCCACGCGATGTCCGACTTCCAGGGCCGCCAGAAGGCCATCGCCGCCAACAAGGCCGTGGCCGAGGCGATGGCGGCGCAGGCCGCGATGAAGGCCGACCCTTCGCCCGAGACCAAGAAGGTCGCGAAGGAGAAGTTCGCCGTGGCCGACGCGCTGCGCTCGACCATCAACAACCTCGACAAGGTGATGCTCAAGAACGGCCGCGCCGCCGAGCGCGCGTTCGCCGCGGTGGTGGACCCCGCCGTCTCGGTCACGCAGTACGGCCGCGCGACCATCGACGAGAACCTGGCCGAGGGCTTCGTGCTCTCGAAGCTCGACGAGCCGGCGCTGGAGCGCGTCGCGAAGCCGGCCATCGCCTGGTACAAGGCCGGCACCTTCGCCACCGAGGCGCAGAAGCCGCTGAACTGAGCGGTGATCAGCCCCTCACCCCGGCCCTCTCCCCGCTGCGCAGGGAGAGGGAGATCTAGCGTTTGAAGAGGCCCTTCAACTTCCCCCAGAAGCCGCCGGCGCGCTTCTCGAGCTCTTCACCGCGCGACTTGTTCACCGCCTCGCGCTTCTCGGTGCTGATGCCGAGGCGCTGGGCGATCTCCTCGCTGGTGTAGCGGGTGGCCAGCGTCGAGCGCACCACCTGCCGGGTGCGGAACTCGCGCGCCTCGACGCGCAGCACGCACTCGGCGTCGAGGCCCAGGGTGATGGCCACCTGCACCGAGCCCGCCGGGCCCTTCGGTAGCCCGCTGATGGTGACCGCGCCGAGGAACTCGTTGCCCGCGACGTTCGAGTCTTCGCCCTGGAAGACCATCACCTCGAGCTCGGTCTCGTCGTTCTTCTGGGTGCTGATGCCGAACGACTTGGTGGCAGGCAGCGGGGTGTTGCGCTCGATGAGCCGGTGGAACGCGCCGCCGGGGCGGCCCAGGCCGATGGTCATCGGCACCACGTCGATCAGCACCAGGCTCGACACCTTGTCCACCGTGCCTGAATAGAGCGCCGCGCCCAGCGCCACCGCTTCGTCGGCGTTCACCGAGGCCTGCGGCGGCTTCTTGAACACCGCCTTCAACTTCTCGCGCACCATCGGCATGCGGCTCATGCCGCCTACGAGGATGATGTCGTCGACCTGGTTGGGGCGCAGCTTGGCGTCGAGCAGCACGTCCTGCACGGCCTGGATGGTGCGTTCGATGAGCTCGCCGCAGACGGCTTCGACTTCGGCGCGCGTCACGGTGGTGCGCAGGTCGAGCGGCTTGCCGGCAGAGTCCATCTCGAGCATGGGCAGGTGCACGTCGAAGCTGCTGCGCTCCGAGAGGGCCATCTTCATCTTCTCGGCCACCTCGGTGATGCGCGAGAGCGCCACCCGGTCGCCGGAGAACGGGCGCTTGTGCCAGGTGGCGAAGCGCTCGAGCAGGAGGTCGACCAGCTGGTTGTCGAAGTCGACGCCGCCGAGGAAGACGTCGCCGCCCGTGGCGAGCACCTCGAAGACGTTCTGGTCGAGCTTGAGCAGCGTCGCGTCGAAGGTGCCGCCGCCGAGGTCGTAGACGAGCACCGTCTTCTTCAGCTCGCGGTTCATGCCGAAGGCGAGCGCCGCGGCGGTGGGCTCGTTGAGCACGCGCTCGACCTTGAGGCCGGCCATGGCGCCGGCGCGGCGCACGGCCTCGCGCTGGGGCTCGGAGTAGTAGGCGGGGCAGGTGACGACGGCGCGCGACACCGGCGTGCCCAGGGCCTGCTCGGCCATCTCGCGGCACTCCTTGAGCACCAGGCCCTGCACCTCTTCGAGCGAGAGGACGTTGGGGCCCAGCCTCACGGCCGCGCGGCGGTCGTGCCCGGCGACGATCTCGAAGTGCGAACGTTCCTTCACCTGCTTCACGGTGGCGCTGTCGAACTCGCGGCCCACCAGCCGCTTGGCCCCGAAGATGGACTGGGTGGGGTTGAGCACCATCTGCCCGCGAGCGCGGTGGCCGACGACCAGCACGCCCTTCGCGTTGAGCGCCACCACCGAGGGGATGGTGTTGTGGCCGTCTTTCGAGGACAGGATGATCGGACGCCCCTTGGTGAGCACCGCGCACGCCGAGTTGGTCGTGCCCAGGTCGATGCCGATCACCGGGCCCGTGCCATCGCTGGGCTTGATGTCCTTGAGGTAGATGGGGGCGCCCGAGGCCGGCTGCGGGGACGGCGGTGGCGCCGGCGCCGGGCTGTCGAGCACCACCGGCGTGCGCACCTCGGCGGGCGCCTCGGCAGGGCGGGTCTTCGTGGGCGGCGGCACGAAGGGCGCCGCAGGCAGGGGTTCGACTTCCTCGAGGTCGACTTCGAAGCCGGGGTCGGACTCGGACGACTCGAAGAGATCGCTCAGGGGCGGCCGCGGCGTCTCCGCGACGAGCGCGTCGAGGTCGATGTCGATCTCCTGTTCCGGGCTGCTGCTCGAGGCGAGCGCGCCGAAGACGTCGGGGTCTCCCAGCAGGGGCGCCTCGACGGCGCTGGGGACGGGCGAAGGCGCCGCCGCGAAGGGATGCGGTTGCGCGACGAACGCGGCCGCGGCCTCGAAGGGCTCGTCCTCGAGCGGCGCGGGCTGGATGGCGCTCGGGGCGGGCAGGTCGGCGAAGAGCTCGTCGACGAGGTCGCCGCCGGTCGGGGGCTTCGCTGCCGCGGGGGCGCCCTTCGCGGGCGTGGTCGCGGGCGCGATGGCGGGCGCGAGGCCCTTCGCGGGCGTGGTCGCGGGCGCGAGACCCTTCGCCGGAGCGACGGCGGGCGCGATGCCCTTCGGCGGCGCGGGCGGCGGGGCGATGGCAGAGGGCCCGACCACCACCGACGGCGACGACGGGTCCTTGCCCAGCATGCGATCGACCAGCGCGCGCGAGGCAGGGTCGAGCTTGAGGAACTCGAGGCCCATGCCGGGGGGCCCGTTGGGGTCGCCGTCGGCGCGCGTCCACCGCACCACCGCGATGCCCTGCAGCACGCGCTGGCCGTCGGCGATCTCCACCTTGAACGACAGCTCGGTGCCACGCGGTTTGGGCTCGCGCGTGCGAATGAACATGCCGCCGTCGGAGAGGTTGGTGGCGTACTTCGAAGCGAACTCGTCGACTCCCTTGTGGGCCAGCTTGACGAGGAGGCCCACGAGCTTCCGCTGGGTCGATCGGTTGTGGTCCACGGCCGCGCGATTATGCAGCCGAAGCGCTCAGGGTCGTGAGGAGAACTCCAGGCCTACTTCCGCTTACCCCCGAGCGCGGCGTGGGCGGAGGCCAGGCGGCCAACCGCTACGCGGAAGGGGCTGCGTCGACGAAGCCTCAGGCTCGACGCCGTCGACGATGACGTCGTGCGTGGGGAATCGAATCGGGGGCCAGGTGCGCCCACTTCGCTCGAAGGGGTCAGGTGGCGTGTAGGCTCAGCCGCATGAGCCGATGGCGGATCCACCTGCTGGCGCTGGCCGCGTTTCTGATCTTCCCCGCGCTGGCGGTCTGGGTTGACCTGAACAGCGGCCCGTTCCTGCGCTGGCTCACCACGATCATCGCGTTCGGGTTGTTCGCGCTCTACGCGGGAGCAACGAGCGCTGCCGTGGCGATCTTCAAGATGACCGGTCGCGGCGCGGTCATCCTTCACGCGCCGATCTTCGCGATCAGTCTGGTGATCGTCGTCATCTGGTTTGCCACGGGCGCGGGTGGGCCCGGCGCGCAGATCACCGATCGCGGCGGATACACGAGTGGGGGGACGGCGGTCGGAGTCAGACGGGTGGTGGCATCACATCGCGAGGGCCACTCACTCCACGTGTTAGCGAACCTTCGTGCGGAGTGAATCGAGCAACGCCTGTTCGGAGTCGAGCCTGAACAAGACGCGCAGTCTAGCCCGCTCGCACGGGTGCGGCCGCTGCCCCGTCGGCGCCCCCCCACTTCACCCGACGGGCAACTGAAGGTCTTCGTCTCCCGCGACGAGATGGGTGGGATGCGCGACCCCCTGCGCCGAGCCTCGTCACATTTGATTCATGCGCCGAATTCGATGGGGGAATGGGGGCGCGATGGCTCACCGGCGATGGGGATGCCTGAGGCCCACGACCGTGACAAGGGGGGAACCACCATGTCGAGCGAACGGCTCATCTTCGAGGTCTCTTTCCGCTCACTCTTCGACTCACTGCCCCAGCCCGAGCAAACCCGGGTCGCGACGGCGTGGAAGGCCCTGGGCGTCGACGTGACCCGGCTGCTGCCAGGCTACCCCGCCGAGACCTGGTGGCGGGCGGTCGAGAAGGCGGCGGAAGGCCTCGCGGGAACACCGGAACAGCGGCTGCGGCACCTGGGGCGGGGCCTCACCGATGGCTTCAGCCGCACCCTGCTGGGGCGCGCCACGGCCCCGCTGGCCCGGCTCACTGGCACGCGCCGCACCCTGGTTCGCAGCCCCATCACCTTCCGCTCGGGGAACAACTACCTGCAGACCGTCGTCGAGGTGGAAGAGCCGTTGCGGGTGAGGCTGCGCGTCAACGAGGTGAGCCCCATCACCGACCTCCTGGCCGGGTCCATCGAGGGCGTGGTGGTCTTCAGCGGCGGGTTCCGCCCCCAGGTCGAGGTGGTCCGCGGAGAGACCGACACGATCTACGACGTTCGCTGGGAGACCGACCCCGGCTGAGCGCGCGGAGGCCGCAGCGATCGCGTCGCAGTCGGCGATCTCCACCTTGAACGACAGCTCGGTGCCGCTCGACTCCAGAGGCGCCGGCGGAGACGTTCAGAGGGTGTTCGAACCGCTCTTTTGCGGCTTCACGCGGCATCTCTTCTGCGGCGACTGGCGAAGAAGCGTCGGCTGCTGAGCCGCACCGTCTCGCGGGCGATCGCCGCGCCCAGCCCGCTGATGGGCTTGAGCACCGCGTTGGCGCGCCCTTCGTACCAGCGGGGGTTGCGCGCGAGGTAGCGCTCCCAGGGCTGCCGAAGCGACGGCTCACTCGGCGGGGTGGTGCGCGGTTGAATCGGCCGCGTCGGCAGCACGATGGTCCCCGTCGTCGGGTCCCAGCCGCGGTATTCCGAGGAGAGCCGTGCCATCAGGCTGCGCTCGCTCGCGCTCATCGCCGGGTCGTCGTGGAGGTAGACGGCACCGACCCGATGCAGCAGCAGGAACGAGGGCAGGTAGGCCGCGCCGAAGATGTACGGGCGATGCCGGCGATGCCGCAGCCGCATGTAGGCGAGGCTGGTGGCCACCGAGAGGACGATCTTCCAGCCCTTGCGATGGTGGGGCGACACGCAGGCATATTCGCCCTCCCAGATCGCGAACTGCGCTCCCTCGTGCTCCAGGGTGCGCAGCACGACCGCGTACATTCCCGCCAGCTCTCCCCCGACCTCGTCCACCCAGACGAACTCGCAGCGGCGCAGCGTCTGGCGGAAGGCGAGGTAGTCCTGCTCAGGGTCGGTCTCGGGTCGCAGCCCCATGATGGACACGCGAAAGGCGCACAGCTCGCGCAGCGTCGCCTCCGAGAGTGTCTTCGGCTGCCAGTGTCCGGGAAGTGAGAGCCAGCGCCGGGCGCCCTCGAACCGTCGGGGAGTGTTCGGCGTCATGGTTGCGGCGACATCTCTGCGCACCGGAACAAAAGAGCAAAGCGATTTTCGTCCAGGGCGCGTCAGAAGTGGTGGGTCTGCAGGCCGAACCCGGTGACGAAGGTCGCGTGCTGGCCGTCGCCAGCGAGGTCGCACCACTGCTGGCTCGCGGCGGCGTCCGACAGGGGCAGGCCGACGGGCAACCGGCGCCGGCGTCGACCAGTTCTGACATACCGCGCTAGACCCAGCGAGAGAGGCACCGGTCTCGGCTCGATCACGTTGCCGGAGCCACCTCGAGTCGTGCGAGTGGTGGTGGTCTCGCCTTGGTTGGGCCGATTGTTGTTCATCAGCCGTGGGCGTTCCCGCAAATGGGTACGCTGTTCAGCGTGAAGCATGCGAACTCCGGCGAGGCGGGCCGATGAGCGTCATCGCCGACGGCGTCGACGCCGTGCTCGAGTGGAGCGTCTTCGGCAGCTTCACCCGCGTCGGCTCCGCGCTCCGCCGGCGCCTCGACCACTGGGCTCCGCTCGACGGGCGCAGGCTCGAGGGCCGCGTCGTGGTGCTGACGGGCGCGACGTCCGGGCTGGGGCGCGAGGCGGCGCTGGCGCTGGCCCGCATGGGCGCGACCGTCGAGATCATCGCGCGCAACGCACTCAAGGCCGAGGCCACCTGCGCCGAGCTCCGGCAGCAGACGGGCAACCCGAACGTGAGCTTCGTCGTCGCCGACACGGGCGACCTCACCGCGCTCCGGCGCGCCGCCGCGGACCTGCTGAAGCGTCACCCCGCCATCCACGTCCTCATTCACAACGCGGGCGCGCTCGACGACGTTCGGCAGGTCAGCCCCCAGGGCCTCGAGCTCACCGTCGCCAGCCAGGTGGTCGGCCCCTTCCTGCTCACGGGGCTGCTCTTGCCGGCCCTGAAGGCAGGCGCCCCCGCCCGCGTGCTCTGGGTCTCGTCGGGCGGCATGTACAGCGAACCGCTGTCGGTCGACGACCTCGAGCTGCCCGCCGCCCACTACGACGGCACCACCGCCTACGCCCGCGCCAAGCGCGCCCAGGTGACGCTCGTCGAGCTGTGGGCCCACAGGCTCGAGGCCGATGGCATTCGCGTGCACGCCATGCACCCGGGCTGGGCTGACACGCCGGGCGTGGCGCGCTCGCTGCCCACCTTCCGGCGCGTCGTCGGGCCCCTGCTGCGCACCGCCGCAGACGCCGCGGACACGCTGGTGTGGCTCGCGGTCGACGAGGGCGCACCGCTGCTCGAGACGGGGCGGTTCTGGCTCGACCGCCGGCCGCGCCCGGTGCACCGCTTCGCGTCGACGCGGCGCGCCGATACGCCGCCCGAGCGGGAACGCCTCTGGCGGTGGGCGGTCGAGAAGAGCGGCCTGGTGCTGTGATGGCGCTGCGGCTCGCAGACTTTGGTGACGCCGCCGAGCCCGCGCGCTGGTGGCCGACTGACGACGTCGTGATGGGAGGGAAGTCGTCGAGCGCCCTGCGCCCGTCAGCGCGAACCGGGGTCTTCGAAGGTGAGCTCTCGCTCGAGAATGGGGGCGGGTTTGCCTCGGTGCGCCGCCTCGATGAGGCGATCGACCTGGGCTGACGGCAGCGCCTGGTCGGTCTGGTGCGCGCAGCGTTTCCTGTGGTGCCGCTACTTGAGCAGCTTCAGGAAGCCGAGCGTCTCGCCCACGATGCCGATCACCACGGAGACGAAGACCGCTCCGAAGAGGAAGACGCTGAAGACCATCAGGTTGAGGTATTCGACGGGTAGCCTGAAATAGATGGCCGCGGGCGAGATCAGGTAGCCCACGAAGAAGAGCCCGACCAGCCCCGTGAGCATCGTCCACTTCTGGCCGATCTCCCCTCCGACCAGCCGCCGCGACAGCCGCAGCGAGCGCACCACGTTGACGGCCATCACCGCGATGGCGGCCAGCACCAGACCGTAGGCTGCGTACTCCATGTGAACTCCTTTGTGGTTCAGCGCCCCAACTCGTCACGCAGCTTGCGGCCGAGCTCGTCGGCCTTCCGTTTGTCGATGAACAGGCGCGTCAGCCGCTCGACCTCGACGGCGCTGGAAGCGAGGCGGGCCGGGTCCTCTCCTCCGGCCGCGAGCAGCTCGAGCGCCTGGGCCGCGTGCGCACCGAGCTCGGCCTGCACCAGCGCCCTGAGCCGATCGCCCAGCGTCGGCCGCGGCGGCGGGGCCGGCAGTGGCAACCCCTGGCTCGAAGGGTTCGCCTTCAGGCGTCGGGCGACCTGGGTGAGCGACATGTGCACCAGCTGCGCGTTTGCCTGGGGGGTGCACAGCACCAGCAGCCAGCTCGGCGCGACCCGGCGCAACCCCACCCACCCCTCGGCGAAGCGCAGGTCGTAGGCCGACTGCTCGCCCGCGGTCCATTCGACGAAGTAGCCATCGGCCGCGAGGCCCGCAGCCACGCGGCTGAGCGTCGTCGCGTCGAAGAGCGGGGGAAAGGCGCTGCCCAGCACCTGGCCCCCGGCGTCGAACACCATGCTGCCGACAACCCCGGGCATCACGGAGAGCTGTTTGAGCGCTTCCATCAACGGACCCCTGGCCGGGTGAGGATCTGGCGGACCTGCACCTCGAGGCTGGCGACGGACTGGCCGGGGGCCACCGCCACCATGAGGTGGTTGCCGTTGGAGTGCGTGACGATGAAGGACTCATCGCCGGACACCGTGGCCGTCACCAGCGTGCCCAGGCCGAAGGCGTCGGACAGCAGCGTGGCGTGCGTGAGGCTGACATACAGCCCCCGCGCCGCGAGGTCCCCCGCCTCGGGGCTGTCGTCCGAGGGCCGCCCATCTTTCCCTGTGTGCACCAGGCGCACGACGCCCTTGAGGGCCTTCACCCGCTCGAGCAGGCCAGCCCTCGCCTCGGGCGCAGTGGGGCGGGGTGGCGGCAGCGGCAGCGGGGCCGGGGCCGAAGGTCGGGGCGTCGCGCGCGCCACGGGGACGCGCCGCGACTCGTCGAGCAGCCGGTGGCAATCGAGCATCAGGTGATTGAAGCTCTTGTGAATGGTGCGGTGTGGCGTGGAGGTCTGAGGCGCCAGCTCGAAGCGGCCCTTCGGCCACCCCACCATCGCGCACATCGCCGCTTCGCCGGTGTGTCCAGCAGCCTCCGCGTGGACGATCTCTCCTTCGGCGAAGTACACCCGCCCGCTGTGCTCTCCGGCGGTGACGCCCAGCAGCCCCGAGTAACGATTGAGCGCCTCGACCTGCAGCAGGTCGACCAGTGGCAGACTCCCGACCGTGCCGCTGAACCCGTTCGTGGGGGGGCCTGTGGGCTGACTCACCCGCGGCCGGTCGCTTCGGTCTTCAGTCATGAGGGGCGCCTCTGTTCAAAGAGTGCCGCTGAACGGACCGGGGTGCACGCTTCACGTCGGCGCAGGCCGCGAAGAGGTTAAGGCACCCATGAGAGCGTCCCCGCAATTCCTTCGCGCCGAGGCGCGCGACGCCTCGTTCAACGTGGCGAGCCAGTTCGAATGCGGACTCCTCAGGGACGGGCGGGTGGTGTGCGCGGGCCACAGTGCAGACGAAGCTCTTGCGGTAAGGTCAACAAGCACTGGGTCTACCGGTGACGACGCCCGCTCCCCCAACGTCCGAAGGCCCAGATGCGCGCTGCCCTGCTCTCAGTCGTCCTTCTTGGATGCCCCGCCATCACTGCCATCGACGCAGGACCGCAAACGCTCAGGCTGGAGGGCCGGGTGTGCGCCAGGGAGGCCTCGGCGTTTCACTTTCCGGTCAAGGTGGTGGTGCTGTTCGATCAGTCGGGCTCGATGTGTGTGACCGACCCGCCAGGGTCACAGAGTTCGCCGGGCCTTTGCGAGAGCGCAGTGCCCGACGCGGGAGGCACAGAGCCCGCGCGCATTCGAGCCCTGCGAGCGTTGCTCGAGCAGTTCTCCGGCAACTCGACTCAGGTCGCGTTGGTCCCCTTCGCGACGAACCCGAGCTTGCTTGCTGGTGAGGGCTCTCCCGTCTATCTCTCGCATTTCCTGGGCGCGAAGAGTTCCCGCCTGCTCGCGCTGGTGAGCGCGCTCCCGTCGCAACTCGGAGGCGCGAGTGACTTGCAGGGCGCGCTCGAAACCGCAAACAGCCTCCTGTCCTACGAGGCAGGCTATGAAACGCAGATCCGTTCCGGGCGGCTGCCTCAGACCCGATACATCGTGCTCGTCGTCAGCGACGGCCCGCCCTCACCTCGCTGCGCAGCGAACGACAGCCTCGACAGCTACGCCGACGATGCCCACCCGGGCTTGCCCTGGCCCGACTCGAGCGGCTACTGCAACAGCGCCGTGCTGGGAGATGTCGGCGGCATCAACAACTTCGTCGGCGGTCAGGATCGCAATCAGGACGCTCAGCTCTTCGGGGTGATTGATCAGCTCAACTCGCTCGAGCAGCGTTTTGGAGTGGGCGACGTTCGCGTGCACACCGTGCTGATGTTCAACGAGGAGGCCGTCAACGCCTGCGGGCCGATCTGCCAGGACAGCTATGGGCCGTTCCAGCGCTGGCCGGGACCGGTGGCCGTACCCAGCTCCCAGAACGCAGCCTTCGCCCGCGCGGAAGGAGCGCGGCTCCTGCGCGAATTGGCCAGTCGCGGCCACGGCAGCTTCTCGGAGTTCCTGAACGCCACCGACATCTCGGCCATGAGCTTCCAGCAGTTCGATTACGCGCCGCTCGCCGCGCCCGGTGCCCTGCGGCGGTTCGTGGTTCAGCCGTTGCGAGCGGTCGAATCAGAGGGGGCGTGGGTCGCTGACAGTGACGGCGATGGCGCCTCTGACGACGAGGAACTCGCCGCCGGCACTGACCCGCACCTCGGCGACACTGACGCGGATGGCTTCGACGATCGGTTCGAGCTGGGGCGGCGTGCCGATGGCTTCGATCCCCTGGTGTGGGACCAGCGTGGCTGTCTTTCGCCTGGCTGTTTCCTCAGGGACAGCGACGGCGACGACCTCTCGGATGTGGCCGAGATGTATCTGCGCACCCGTTCGTTCGACACCGACTCCGACGATGACGGCTTTCCGGATGGGCTCGAAGTGCGCGCGGGTACGAGTCCCCACGAGGCGTTGAGCGAGTCCACCGACACCGACGAAGACGGCCTCACGGACGCCGAGGAGTTGCTGCGCGGCTCTGATCCTCAACACGCAGATCGGGCCTTCAGCGATGAGCTCGGCATCGAGACGACCATCAGCGAAGAGGTGCCACCTCTCCCCGCCCAATCCTCCTCCGCATGTTACCTGTTCACATCGCGCAACTTGCCGATGGTGGCGACGACCGGGGCTGGCGAAATACCGCCGGGCCTGGGGAAGTTCAGGCTGTGGTTCGTCAGTGCGCCACCGCTGATCGAGGGCGACGTGGGCGAGTGGCGGTCGGCCTGTGCCTGGGCTCGAAAGGACGGCGCAGTGCGCATCCCTTCCGAGCTGGTGCTGTCCGTGCCTGAGCCGTGGTTCGAGTGGCCTTCCAGCCAATGGAATCCCACCAGCGAGACGTGCGCCGGAGGTGAGGCGCTGGCGCCCTGAGGATTCTGACCGACTCAGGGCAGGTGAGAGACAAGAGACGCGAGCGCCCGAAGAACGGTCTCGCTCGGCAGCCGCGCTGGTGGCCGAGCCCTCGCGCGAAGCTCCGGTGTTGCTGACGGACCTACCCATGAACGGTCGCTCGAGCGTCTGTACTCCATGCGCGACGAAACCACTCCGGGGAGTGTTGGCAGGGTTTTCCTCTTTCAACTGTGCGCGTTGCTCTGGCCGATCCTCGGAGGAGTCGCGGCGCTGGCGCTGTTGGCGCTGGTCGCGTTCGGCATGACCGGCGGTCACTACGGGGAGCTCGCCCTGCTGTTCTACGGGCCGGTCGCGTTGGGGCTGCTGCTGGTGGCGGCTCTCTTGCGGGCAGGCGCGACGAGGCTCAAACGGCCGGGCGCGATCTCCGCGCAGATTTCTCGACGCCCTTCGCCACCGCGACCAGGTTCGGCCTGATGGCCACGTCGGCTGCAGTCGTCGCTCTCGCGCTAAGAGGTGGAGCGTGACCCCGCTCCGGCAGGCCCAGGATGAGCTCGCGGTCGCGACGAAGGGTCGCGGCCTGTTCGAGGTGACCCGCGCGCTGCGGGAGTTCGTCAGCCAGCAGGGCGCGTCGGAGGGCCTGCTGACGGTGTTCATCCGGCACACCTCGGCGAGCTTGCTGGTGCAGGAGAACGCGGACCCCTCGGTGCGCGCCGATCTGGAGAGGTTCTTCTCGGACCTGGTGCCTGATGGTGATCCGCGCTTCACGCATGATGCGGAGGGGCCCGATGACATGCCCTCGCATGTGCGGGCGGCGCTGACTCAGACGCAGCTGTCGATTCCGGTGCGCGGGGGCGCGTTGACGCTGGGCACCTGGCAGGGGGTGTATGTGTATGAGCACCGCACCTCGCCGCATCGGCGGCTGCTCGCGCTGCACTACCTGGGCACGTGATGGGGCGTGGCCACCCGTCTCCGCGCGCGTCTGTTCCTCCTGGTGGCCTCCCTTCGTCCGCGTCTGGTTCGGCGTCGACGAGAGAAGCGCTCACCTGCAGACGGACTGAGGGGACTGGCAGATGCCGTCGTCGCAGGTGAACGCCTCCGCGCACCGCTTCATCTCGCAGGACTCACCGGCTTGTGCTGACGCGGTGCAGATGCCGTCGGTGCACCAGCCGTTCGCTTCGCACTGGGTCACGAAGAGGGCGCAGGGCTCACCGAGCTTCGCGGTGGTGTCGACACATCGACACGGCTGACCTCCATCGCCCGGGCCGTCGACCGGATTTCCGCGGCAGGCCTCGTCACAGGTCGCCGGCCAGGCGCACCAGAGGCGGAACGGGCCTGGCTGCTGACAGTCCTCGCCCACTTCGCCCACGCCTGCGTCCGCGAAGGGAAAGCCGTTCACGCACGTGCCCTCGCTGCGCGGGTCGCGCCAGGTCGTGCATTCCAGCCACTCGAGACACGGACGGAAGGTCGTGCAGGATTGTCCGAGCGATCGTCGCGGCTGGCACGCGGCGGTCGCATACGGGCCGGTCATCCCTCCATCTCTCTCCGCGTACAAACCGACGCCGCACAGTTTGCTGGCGCTACTGCTCGTCACCTCCTCGCCTTCCTTCGCCGTCGGGACGCAGGTGCCGCATACGCTGCCCTGCTGCGGAGCTGCGCATCGCAATCGCGGACCGCAGACCTCCAGGTCAGAGCCACCGTAGGTGATGCAGGACTGGCCTTCCGCTCCCTGGCCCACAAATGCATCGCGGCACTCAGCGGACCGAAAGAGACGGGATCTGAGGTTGTCGATGCAGCCTGCTCTCGAGATCAGCTCGAGGCAGCGTCGCGCATCTCCAGGGGAATATCGGAGGTGCCCTTCGCGCGCGGCCACCAGCTCCATGGGCAGCTCGCTCCAGTAGCCCGGACGCGTGCAATCAACCGACGCGGAGACACGTCGGCATTCCTGTTCGTGCCTGCACAGGGTGCTCCCAAATTCGCGGGCCCAGTCGTCCTGATGCACGCCGCAGCCGGCCAGCATCAGCAGCAGCGCGCAGCGGAGAGTCAAACCGATCTTCACTTTCCGACGCGTATCACTGAGCGAGCTTCGCGAAGAACAACAAGACAGTCGCCCCGTCAACCGGCCGCCGCAGCGGCCAACCTCTCGCGCCAGAGCCGCGCCCCCTCGGTGGGCTCGACCAGCTCCACCCGGTCGGGAGTGGGCGCGTAGACGGCCACACCCAGCGTCCGCGCGAAGTGCTCGAGGACCGCCTGGAGCTCGGCGGGAGCGGGGCGGCCGCGCACGAGCGTGACGCGGTCGCTGATCTTCGCTCTGAGGCGGCCCGCGCGTGCAGGCGACGTGAGGTCGCACCGCAACTGCACCTCCTGCCGGTCGCGCGCCCAGGCCACGAAGTCGGCGAGGGTCTCTCCCGGTACGGTCCCGCTGAGGGGCGCCGCCATCGAGCGGAGCAGCGCCATCGACGCCTCGGCCGGACGACGGGTCACCGACTCCCAGACCACGTCGGCGGCCGCCGGCCCTGCGAGAGCGACGAGCGCGACGAGCGCGGCTGCGAAGACGTCGGGCCGCTTGTCCTTGAGGAGCGGCTCGACGAGCCCACGATCGGCCTGACGGCCGACGCGCCCGATGGCACGCGCCGCCTCCACCACCACCACCGCGTCCGGGTCGCGCAGCCACGGCGCGATGACCCCGACGTCGGCGTGGTGATGCGCGAGGTGGGTGACGGCTCGTACCCGGAGCGAGACCTCAGTGGAGCGACGCGCGTCGGCAGCCGCCTGCCAGAGCGGTGTACCCGCGCGATCGGCCGCAGCGAAGAGCGGCTGCCAGAACCTGGGCTCTCCCAGGAGATCGCCGAAGTCCAGCTCTCCCCAGGCCATCCGAAGCTCCCCGATCTGTCCGAGGCCCAGGCGCGCGGCCATGCGCTTCATCCTGGCGCGGGTGTCTGGATCGGTCGTGCGCGCGTGGACGCGGAGGAGCACGCGGCCCGCGTGGGCGTCTGCGGCTTCGAACGATACGCCAGCGGGCGCGACGAGCGGCTCTGGCGAGATCCTGGAGAGGAACTGCGACAGCGGCGTGGGGTGCGAGCGATCGTCGAGCTCGTCATGATCGAGGAGGAAGACGTCGGGGTCTGCTGCCGCGTCGCCGGGTCGGGCGATCAGGAACATCTGGTCGCCGACGGTCGCGAGCACCTGCGTCGAGCCGGCCCGGGTCGGTTGCTCGCCCCCGCCCCAGGTGACCTCGGTCCCGTCCGCGACGTAGCGGACGTCGCCGGGCCACGCGAAGGCGGAGAGGATCTCGAGGGTGGTTGGCAGACGGGGGATCGGCGTCCCCGGCGCGAGCGCACGGAGGCTCGTCGCGAGGTGCTCTGGAAGCGTGCCGGCTTCTCGGGCGGTTCGGGTCGTCATCTCCGAGGCAGGTGTACGCGCCCGGTGGGCGAAGGCACAGTCTGCCGGCGGGCGAGCGAAACCCCACCGTGACGAGGATCAGCGACTCCACCGCGTCGATGAGCCTCTTCACCGTGGCCTCGGCTTCCGCGCTGAGCGGCGTGGTGGCGCGCGCGAACCAGAGGGTGGTGAGTGAGTTTCCGCGTGGCCGGCGCGTGCACTTCGGCATCAAGGGGCTGCTGCGGCTGATCGCCACCGCAAGACGGAGATCTGAAACACGCGAAATCGGCGAAGCTGGGTCGCATGGCTTTTCGAGTGCACCGAACCTTCGCGATCCTCATGGGCGTGGTGGGTGGGCTGATCTTCCTGCCGCCCTCCATCGTGTGGCCCCTCGACCTGCTGCGGGGTGGTTCGGTGACCGACGGCGCCGACGTCCTGGTCAAGGTGACTGGAGTTGGCTGGGCCGGCCTCGCCCTCATCGTGCGCTTCCTCATTCGCCCGCGCCTCGAGCTGACCGCCAGCGAGCTGCGCGAGAACCGCCTCTTCTTCTCCACTGCGATTCCGCTCTCGGCCCTGACGTCGATCGAGCGGGTCGCGGGGCGCATCAATACGGGCAAGCCCAGTCGGGTCGACCAGCTGTACCTGTTCCGCGCGCACCCGGAGAAGCGGTGGGTGATCGACCTCGGGTTCGTGGATGCTCCCGACACGTTCATGGCCGCGCTGCTGGGAAGAGTTCGCGTCAATTGCGCGAACTACACGCCACGGGATGCGCCGCCGTGGGCGCGCGGCTGAGCGCTGCGGCCCGTCGTCACGCAGCCCGTGGAGTCGCCTCCGGCTCGGGCTCCGACCCGAGCTCCGCGTGGTGCTGGCCGAGCTCGCGCACGGTCTGCGAAATCTTCGAGGAGCGGGTTCCTGACGAGGTTCCGGGCACGGCCGCTGATTCAGTGCCCGCAGAGGAACAAGAAGAACAACCCGGGAAACCGAGAGTCTGGCCTGGTGACCGAGGGCGACGGGACTTGCTCCTGCGGCGCTTCACGGCCCGGGAGCGAGTGGCGTCGATCACCACGCGTACGGCGGACGGCAGGTCCTTCAGTGCGGCCTCGATCGCGTCGAGGGAGGACGGAACATCGCGGTGTGCGTCCGGGCTTTGAGCTACTCGCCGACGGCTGCGTATCGCTCACCGTCCGTCTCGCGCTGGTTCTCCAGCATCGCGTTCGGCAGGGCCTTGCGGATCTCCTTGATGCGGCGCTCGAGGACGTTGCCGCGCAGGTCGAGCCGGCTGAGGTGGGCGAAGGCCGCGCGCTTCGCGAGGAGCACGTCGACGTCGTCGTCGGAGAGCACGCCCAGGGACAGGTCGAGCACCTCGAGGTGCCGCAGCGGCTTCCACGCGGCCAGCAGGGGGATGAGCTCGTGCGTGAACTCGGCGTTGCGCAAGCCCAGCGACCGAAGGTGCGGGTCCTTTCGCGCGAGCAGTCGCTCGGCGTCGGCCGCGCCACACTCGCCCCCGTAGCCCTCGTCGCCAAACCACACCTCGAGGTGCCGCAGCGCGGGCAGCTTCGCGGCAGCGATGGCGGTGAGCGTCAGCCGTGAGAGGCCTCCGGTCTCGACGGTGAGGGACTCGAGGCTCGTCGCGTGGATGTCGCCGAGCGGCCCGCCAGCGCCTCGCAGGCGCAGGTCCACCAGCCCGGGACAGGCCGCCCACAGCGCTGACACGTCGCCCCACGGCGCCCAGCTCATCTGGGCCTCCTCGTCGTCGAAGCTGCCCAGCAGCAGCGAGCGGAGCAGGTGCGCGCCCCCCGAGTCGCCGAGGCGCTCGATGGCCGCCGCGAAGTCGTTGTCGTGCCCCATCGGGTCCGACAGGCCCAGCTCGAGCTTCGAGAGGAACCGGGCCACCGGAGTGCCGAGGAGGGCGTCGAGCACCTCCTCGAGCGAGACGTCGCCGACGCCGTGGACGACGGCCCCCTCGATGAGGCCATGGCGCCACGTGAGCTGAGCGAGCAGGTGCGGGAGGTCTTCGCCGAGCAGCTCGTCGAGCGCGCCGAAGAGCGTCGCCTTGTGGCGCTTGAGCACGGCCTTGAACTTGCGAGCGTCGGTCGCCGTAGCCACCAGTTCGCCGCAGACGTCGCCCGCCGCAAGGAGCGCGTCGCCGTAGACGGCCCAGGACTCGTCTGTGCCGCCGGCATCGAGCTGGAGCTCGATGGCTCGCAGCGGATCGGCCGTCGCGCTTCCGGACATCAGCGCGCGCAGCGCCGAGACGGTCGTGCGTTCCTCGGGCACCGCCGCGAGGGTGTCGACGGCGCGCTCGAGGTGCTTGCGAGAGAGCCTTCGAGCCTGGGCCAGTCGGCCGAGCGCCGAGGCGGCGGCGACGCGCAGCGTTCCGCGGCTTGACTTCGTGAGCGAGACGAGCGGCTCGAGGAGCGCCCGCCACTGCGAGACGAGGAACGGCTCCACCGCGGCAACGGAGGCCAGGCGCTGGGTGGGCGACCCGTCCTTCATCGCCGCCAGCGCGTTCGCGACCACGTCTTGCACCGGGAGCGAGGCGAGCCCCTCTCGGGCCTTCGCGACCACGGCCTCGTCCGCGTCCACGAGGAAGTCCATCAGGGAGGCGTTGCCGGCCAGGGCGTCGACCGCGGCCAGCCGCTCCGCGAGTGGCGTTGCGCTGAACTCACCGCGGGCGTCAGGGGCGAGCCGCAGGAGGCACCGAATCGCCTGCAGTCGAACGGAGCCGCGCCGTTTGGCCGTCAGGCCCTGCCGCACCAGGCGCTCGAGCTTGCGCCGGTCGGAGGGCGTGGAGACCTCGAGCACCGCGGCCAGCTCGCGCTCGAGCGCCGTCAGCAGCTCGGCCAGCCGAGCGTCGTCTGCCGGTTTCGCACGCGCCTCGAGCTGGCCCATCGCCGAGGCGCGCACCGGTGCCGATGGGTTGTGCAGCATCACGGTCAGGGCGTCGTCGTTCGCCGACTCGAGCGCACGCGATGCGACGGTGGGGTCGCCACTCAGGACGGCAGCCTCGAGCCCGGCAGGCCCCGCCCCGAGAAGCGTGGGGAGCTGGGTTGCAATTTCGTCGGCCTCGACGCGCGTGAGCAATCGGCCGTACAGGTAGACGCTCCCGTCTTCGCGCCTCGCGGCCAGGTACCTCGGCAGGTGCTCCACGTTGACGAAGGGGTCCTCGAGGCGGCGCTCGAGCCAGGTGAGGACGTCGCTGGTGCGCCCTTCAGGTTGGAGGCGCCTCTTGAGCCCATCGCCGGGTCCACTCATGGACTGGTGACGTTTTCACGCTCCATCGAGGCCGTCCATCCTCGCAACGCGCGCGGAACCCACGGGTCGCCGTCGAGCTGATCAGCGTTGAGCGTGCTCGACGAGCGTAGGGAAGATGCGTATGTTATTGCGCATGCAACGTACGCACCCGGTCGCCGCACGCATGCGGAAGGCCACGAACCTCTCCCTGAGCGTCGAGTTGGTGAAGGAGGCGCAGGCGCTCGGCCTCAACCTCTCCCGCATCGTCGAGGAGAGCCTGCGCGAAGCCGTGCGGACTGAGCGTGCGCGGAAGTGGCTGGAGGAGAATCGCGAGGGCTTCGAGTCGGCCAACCGTGCGATCGACAAGTACGGCATCTTCAACGCGGAAGATCGGGAGTGGTGATGCGGCAGTTTGAGGTGTACCGAAACACTCGCGACCGCGAGGCGTTTCCCTACGTACTCGTTGTTCAACATGAACTGGTCGCGCACCTCAAGAGCCGGGTGGTGGTGCCCCTGATGCGGCGCAAGAAGTTCGGGACGCCCGTGGCGCGGCTCCACCCCACCTTCACCATCGAAGGGGTCGAGATGGTGATGGTCACGCACCTGCTCGGTGCCGTCCCCACAGGCTCGATGCGAATTCCGGTTACCGACCTGAGCTCGCGTCGCACCGAAATCATCGGCGCCCTCGATGTCTTGATCACCGGCTTCTGACGCGTGGGGCGGAGCATCGCCGCCGCGGTCATGCAGCGCTGGTGCGGAGGCACTCGCGCGCAGATTCTCGAGCGGCTCGTGAAGCAGCGCGTGGCGCAACTCCAGTCCTACTTGCGCTTACTCCCGAGCGCGGCGTGGGCAGCGGCCAGGCGGGCGACCGGTACGCGGAAGGGGCTGCAGGAGACCGAGTCGAGGCCGATGCGGTGGCAGAAGGCGATGCTCTTGGGATCGCCGCCATGCTCGCCGCAGATGCCGATGTGCAGCTTCGGGTTGGTCTTGCGGCCCAGCTTGACCGCGAGCGCCATCAACTGGCCCACCCCGGGCTCGTCGATGGAAGCGAAGGGGTTCTCGGCGAGGATGCCCTTCTGCAGGTATTCCGAGAGGAAGCCGGTCTCGGCGTCGTCGCGAGAGATGCCGAAGGTGGTCTGGGTGAGGTCGTTGGTGCCGAAGCTGAAGAACTGCGCCTGCACGGCGATCTGATCAGCCGTGAGCGCCGCGCGGGGGATCTCGATCATGGTGCCGAACTGGTAGGGGATCTTCGTCTTGCGTTCGGCCATCACCGCCTTCGCCACCTCCACCAGCATGGTCTGCTCGACTTTGAGCTCGTTGCTGTGGGCGACGAGGGGAATCATCACCTTCGGCACCACCACCACGCCTTCCTTCACGCAGTCGCAGGCGGCCTCGAAGAGCGCGCGCACCTGCATGGCCACCAGCTCAGGCATGTGAATGCCCAGCCGCACGCCCCGCAGGCCCAGCATCGGGTTCTCTTCGTGGAGCGACTCGACCGCCAGCAGCATCGTCTGCTTCTGGTGGAGCTTGTTGCCCAGCGCCTTCGGGTCTCCGTCGCCCAGGCGCAGCCGGGTCTCGAGCTCGGCCACTTCGTGGATGAGCGACTCGCGGCGGGGGAGGAACTCGTGCAGCGGCGGATCGATCAACCGGATGGTCACCGGGTTGCCGTTCATCGCGCGGAAGAGGCCGGCGAAGTCGGCGCGCTGCAGCGGCAGCAGCTTCGAGAGCAGCGCGTCGCGATCGGCGCGCTCGGTGGACAGGATCAGCTGCTGCACCACCGGCAGGCGATCGGTCTCGAAGAACATGTGCTCGGTGCGGCACAGCCCGATGCCCTCGGCGCCCAGGGCGCGCGCCCGCTCGGCGTCGCGCGGGTAGTCGGCGTTCGCGTACACGTCGAGGCGGCGGAAGCCGTCGGCCCACTTGAGCAGCTCGAGCAGGTACGGGTCTTCGAGCGAGGGCTGCAGGGTGTCGAGGCGGCCCAGGAAGATCTCCCCGGTGGTGCCGTCGAGCGAGACCTCGGCGCCTTCCTTGAGCACGGTGCGGGTGCGGGTGACGGTGGCCTCGCGCTTCACCTCGTCGACCTCGAGCGCCATCACGCCCACCACCGCGGGCTTGCCGAACTGGCGGGCCACCAGGGCGGCGTGGCTGGTGCGGCCGCCGCGGCTGGTGATGATCCCCTTGCTGGCGAGCATGCCGTGCACGTCGTCGGGCTTGGTCTCGGCGCGGATCATGATCACGTCGCGCTTCTCCTTCGCCTGCTTCACCGCCTCGTCGGCGTCGAAGACGAGCCGGCCGGTCGCCGCGCCCGGCGAGACGTTGAGGCCGGTGGCGACGAGCCTGCCTTCGGCGCGCGCGGCCTTGACCGCGAGCGGATCGAACTGGGGATGCAGGTAGAAGTCGACGTGCTCGGGCTTCACCCGCAGCACGGCTTCCTGGCGGGTGATGCGGCGTTCCTTCGCCAACTCGACGGCGATGCGCACGGCGGCGCGCGCGGTGCGCTTGGCGTCGCGGGTCTGCAGCATCCACAGCGTGCCGCGCTCGACGGTGAACTCGACGTCTTGCACCTCGCGGTAGTGCGCCTCGAGCCTGGCCGCGATGCGGGCGAACTGCTCGGCCACCTCGGGCAGGTCGTCCTTGAGCGCAGAGATGGGGCGGGTGGGGCGGGTGCCGGCCACCACGTCTTCACCCTGGGCGTTGAGGAGGTAGTCGCCCTCGAGCACCTTCTCGCCGGTGGACACGTTGCGGGTGGTGGCGACGCCGGTGGCGCTGCCCGCGCCGAGGTTGCCGAACACCATGGTGACGATGTTCACCGCGGTGCCGAGATCGTCGGGGATGCCGGCGGCCTGGCGATAGTCGCGCGCGCGCTTGCCCTTCCACGAGCGGAAGACGGCCTCGGTGGCCAGCCTGAGCTGTTCCAGCGGCGCCTCGGGGAAGGGCCGGCCCGCGTGTTCCTGGACGATGGCCTTGAAGCGCCCGGTGATGGCCTCGAGATCCTCCGCGGGGAGGTCGGCGTCGTTCTCGACGACGCGGCGAGCGCGGAACTCGGTGAGCACGGCCTCGAACGGGGCGTGGGGCACGTCCATCACCACGCAGCCGAACATCTGCACCAGGCGGCGGGCCGAGTCCCACGCGAAGCGGGGATCTCCGGTGAGCTCCGCGAGGCCCAGCGTCACCTCGGGGGTGAGCCCGAGGTTGAGCACGGTGTCCATCATGCCGGGCATGGAGAACTTGGCGCCCGAGCGGCAGGACACCAGCAGCGGGTTGGCCGGGTCGCCGAAGCGCCTGCCGGTGCGCCGCTCGAGGGTGGCGAGCGCGGCCTCGACCTGGGCCCACATCGTCCTGGGCAGCGCGTCGCGCCGCAGGTACTCGCGGCAGGCCTCGGTGGTGACGGTGAAGCCGGGGGGTACGGGGAAGCCCAGCCGCGTCATCTCGGCGAGGTTGGCGCCTTTGCCCCCCAGCAGCGCCTTCACCTCGTCCCACTTGCGAGCGATGCGTTGTACCTTCGCCAGCTCGTCGAGGCCGTACACCCAGCGCTTGGTGGTCATGGGGGGAAACTCTGCAAAAACCGGGGAACGAGCGCGTGAGGGAGAGGGCCAGCCGCCGCCGCAAATCCTGCGGAGGGGTGGGACGCGACGCAGGATTTCGTGAGTCAGTTCCCACTTCCCCCCGGTCCCTGTCAGAAACCCGGTCATGAGCGGCGCGCACGTCGTCCTCGTCATCGATGCCACCGCGCCGCCCGCGCCGGTGCTCGAATACGCGCGCCGGTATTCCCCGGGCGTGACGAACCTGCACGTGGTGGCGCTCGACGGCGCGCACGCGCGGCGTGAGCTCGAGCGGCTGCTGGGCTCGCTCGAGGGCTCGTCGCTCGACTTCTCGTTCGAGGAGTCCTTCGACTCGGCGCAGGTGGCGCTGGCGGCCCATCGCCACGGGGGCTCGCTGGTGGTGGTGGGCTCCTGGCCGAGCCGCACGCCGCGCGCCCGCGCGCTGGCGGTGTTGCAGTGGGTGGCCCGCTACGACGTGAACGTGCTGGCGGTGGGAGCGCGGTGCGAGGCCCCCAGGCACGCCAACGAGAGGGTCTGCGTGATGCTCGACGCCGCCTCGGGTGCGCTGGCCGAGACCGCGGCGGCGGTGCGCGAGCTGCCGGGCGTGACCCAGCTCACGTTCCTGATGCGGCAGGCGGTCAGCGACGCCGACGAGCTCGCGGTGCGGGCGCTGTTTCCCGCGCACCAGCTCGAGTTCGCCGCGCTCGGGGACCTGCCGCCCGAGACGACCGTGCGGGCCGCGCTCGACCGGGGCGCGGGGCTGTTGGTGGTGCCCAGCGCCGACGTGTCAGCCAGCACCCTGATGAGCAGCATCTTCTCGGGCCAGGCGCTGGAGGACGCACCGCTGCCGGTGCTGATCCTCCATCACGACGCGACGGTCACGAGGCTCTTCGCCGATCGGCTCTCGGCGACCGACACGGTCCGGCAACCCGGCGCTCCGCTGCGCGTGCTGCTCGAGCGCTCGAGCGCGCTGGGCCGGGCGGCGCTGCCCGAGGGCGAGACCTTCCTGCTCGTGGGCGGGGAGGATCGCGGGCCGCTCACGCACGATGGCGGGGTGGTGTCGATCCCCGACGAGTGGGTGCCCGCGCAGGCCACCTCGGTGGCGCTGTGTGCCGCGGGGGTCGCCGCGCCGGTGGCGAGCGCGCAGTTGCTGGGCGCGCGGCCGCTGGTGCTGCTCGATTCGCGCTTCCCGCTCGACGCGCTCGCCGAGGTCGAGCCGTTCGCGGTCGAGCACACCATCGTGGTGGTGCGGCTGCGCGCCGAACAGACGCTCGAGTCGGTGCGGGCGCGGTTCGACGCGGTAGTGCCGTGGGGTGGGCCGGTGCCCCTGCTCGACGCCAGCGCGTACCTCGACGACGCCGGGGCGGGCGACGTGTCGGAATTGGCCGACGCGGTGCGGCTGCAGCGGTTGGCGCTGGCGCTGATCACGCGGGGCGCGCCGGTGGTGTCGTTGATCACCGCGCAGGGGCCCGAGCCGCGCTCGCCCTTTCTCACCACGTGGACGGCCGACAGCCTCCGCTCGCGCAGCCCCACCCGCCGGCTGAGCGGGCCGGCGGTCGCGGTGCCTGACCAGGAGACGCGCTGGCGGGTGCTCACCGAGGCGCCGTTGCGCGAGGGGCACCAGGTCACGCTCGAGCTCGAGAACGCCACCGCGCGCAGGGCGCTGATCACCAGCATCGGCGCGGCGCGGGAGCGGGTGCATTGGCAGTCGTACATGGTGGACGACGACCCGGTGTCGGAAGAGGTGGCCGACGCGCTCCGCCAGGCGGGTGCACGCGGCGTGACGGTGCGGGTGCTGGTCGATGCGCTCTACAGCCTGCACGACGCGTACGGCACCAGGAACCCGGTGCTGGCGCGGCTCGCGGCGTCGCCCGGCGTCGAGGTGCGCGCGGCGCAGCCGCTGTCGGGGTTGCCGCGGGTGGTGGACCTGAAGCAACGCAACCACCGCAAGCTGAGCTGCATCGATCGCCGCTTCGCGACGGTGAGCGGCCGCAACCTGGGCGCGCCCTACTACCGCGGCTTCGGTGAGCTCGAGCTGACCCGGACCACCAACTTCCACGACGTGCCGTGGCTCGATGCGGGGGTGGCCTTCGAGGGGCCGCTGGTGGAGGCGGTCGACCGGTCCTTCCTCGCGGACTGGGAGCGGGCCGGGGGCGCTCCGTACGAGGTGTCGCCGGCCCCGGTGGCGGGGTCGATGGCGTGCCGGCTGGTGCTGCACCAGGGCCTCGCCGACGCGCACTGCCTCGACGCGCAGCTCGAGCTCATCCGCACGGCGAAGCGCCGGCTGGTGCTGGTGAACACGTTCCCGCTGCTGCTCGAGCTGCAGCGCGCGTTCATCACGGCGATCCGCCGGGGCGTGCGGGTGCAGTTCCTCTTCGGCAGCGTGCGCCCGCGCTGGGGTGATGATCAGCCGTTCGGGCACGGGGCGCTGCGCTCGCTGGCCGACGAGCTGGTGCGGGGGCGGCTGAGCCCGGTGCTGCGGGCGGGCGCCGAGGGCTTTCAGTACACGGTGGTGGCCGAGCAGCTGGGGCCGGTGTTCACCCACGTGCACGCGAAGCTGATGGTGCGCGACGATGACGCGGTCGTGGTGGGGAGCGCGAACACCGACGTCACCTCGGCGTACTGGGAGAGCGAGGCGATGCTGGTGGTGCACGACGCGGGGTTCGCGCGCACCACGCTGGCCGAGCTCGAGCCGTTGATGACCGCGGGAAGGCCGGTCGACCTGAGGGTGGGCAGCTGGAAGGAAGACGAGGCGCGGCGCGAGTGGCTCAGCCGCAACTGGCCGACGCTCTTCCCGTGATGGGTGCCGCTCCTGCGGAGGCTGGTGAAGCGACCAATCCGTTCAGCCCGAGCGGAGTCGAGGGCCTTTTTCAGCCCTCTCCTGCGGGGAAGGGTGGGTATTCCTCACAGCTTGAGCAAGCCGCGCCGGGTTCGCATACATCCCACTCATGGATCGATGGGATCTCCTCGAGGCCTTCGTGCGCACCGCAGAGACCGGCAGCATCTCGCGGGCTGCCCGCGCGCTGCACGTCACCCAGCCCGCCATCAGCAAGCGGCTCACCCGGCTCGAGCGCCAGGTGCGCACCCGCCTCATCGAGCGCGGAACGCGCGGGGTGCGGCTCACCGACGCGGGCGCGAAGTACCTCGAGGTGGTCAAGCGCCTGCGCGCCGAGCTGGAAGAGACCGAGGCCGGCCTCTCGCTGGCGCGCACGGGGATCTCCGGCACCCTGCGGCTGAGCCTGCCCACCTCGCTCGGAGGCAGCTGGCTGATGAGGCTCATCGTCGACTTCCAGCGGCAGCACCCGCATGTCGAGATCGAGGCCGCGCTCTCGGACGCGGTGACGGACTTCGTGTCGGACGCGACCGACGTGGCCGTGCGCATCGGGGTGGTGCGCTCGCCCAACGTCACCGCGAAGGCGCTGGGCAGCTACGGCTACGCCCTGGTCGCCACGCCGGGCTACCTCGCGGCGAACGGCACGCCGCGCTCACTCGACGAGCTGGGCACGCGCCCGTACTACCGCTGGGCCTTCGACGCAGAGGAGTTCATCTTGCCGTCGGGCGAGCTGATCCGCTTCACGCCGCCCAACCAGCTGCGGCTCACCAGCTCGCAGGCCATCTACACGGTCACGCTCTGCGGGGCGGGCATCGGCCGGCTGCCCCGCTACCTGGTGCAAGAGGCGCTCGACGACGGGCGCCTGGTGGAGGTGCTCGAAGAGTTCGTGATTCCCCGCTCTCCGGTGAGCGCGGTCTACCTGCCGTCGCGCTTCGTGCCTGAGCGCGTACGCCGCTTCGTCAGCTTCCTGGTGGAGAACGCGCCCCGCATTCCGGGGTGGCAGAAGCCCGGCAGCGAATGACCTCCCCCCTGAACGGATCGATCAACGCTCTCGGGGTGAATGGCTCGTTCAACCCGCGAGCTTCCGTTTCAACGCGCGGAGCCGTTTGCGCGTCTCCCAGCGGAAGAACCAGGCCATCACCGGCTCGAGGATGAACGCGAGCACCTTCGGTTTGGCGGTGAAGTTCCAGGTGTAGATGACCCGGCTCTGGCCGCCCTCGAGCGGCTCGTGGCGGATCGACGCGGCCCAGGTGGCGAAGAAGGGCGGGGTGTTGATCATCTTCACCGCCGCGACCTTGCCGGGCCGGAAGCTCACGTACACGGTGCGCAGCGAGAGCCCGCCCACGAGCCACTTTCCGCTGCACACGGCGATCGCTCCGTTGGCCGCGGGCCCGTCTCCCTCGACGAACGCCTCGCGAAGCAGGGTGTCCCAGGTGAGGCGCTGCCTGTAGTCGTGCACGAGCTCGAACACGGCCCCGCAGCTCGCTGGCAACACCTCGCTCACGGCGTCGCGGATCACGTCCGTCGTCATAGCGCGCTGGCCTCGTGGTACGAGCACTCATGCCGAAGACGCTCGCAGCCACGCCCCGTGCCGTTCTCGTGGGCGTGCAGTTGCCCGGCGTCACCGACGTCGACCACGAGGGAGATCTCGCCGAGCTCGGCCGCCTGGTGCACACCCTCGGCTTCGAGGTGGTCGGCACGGTGAGCCAGAAGCGCAACGGGCTGTCGTCGGGGACGGTGGTCGGTGAAGGCAAGCTCAAGGAACTCGCGAAGCTCACCGGCGGCACGGGCGAGATCCCCACCGGCGCTCCCGAGCGGAAGTCGAAGGCGCGCGACAAGTGGGAAGAGGACGGGGAAGAAGAAGGGGACGAGGAGTTCGAGGAAGAGCCCACCGTCGACGAGGAAGGTGAGCCGACCGCCCGGGCGACGATCGTCATCGTCGACCACGAGCTGTCACCCAGCCAGGTGCGAAACCTCGAGCGGGCGACGGGCGCGCAGGTGCTCGATCGCACCGGGGTGATCGTCGACATCTTCCACCGCCACGCGAAGAGCCGCGAAGCGCGCATGCAGGTCGAGATCGCCCGCCTCAACTACGTCGCGCCGCGCATGCGTGAGGCGCCGGGTGGCAGCGAGCGGCAGCAGGGGCGCGGCGCAGGTGACTCGGCGCTCGAGCTCGATCGCCGCAAGGTGCGCGACCGCATCGCCGAGCTGAAGGCGCAGCTCGCCGTCATTCACGCGGACCAGGACCAGCGGCGCTCAGCCCGCAAGGACCAGCTGCGGGTGGCGCTGGTGGGCTACACCAACGCCGGCAAGTCCTCGCTGATGCGCGCCCTGACCGGCAGCGAAGTGCTGGTGGCCGATCGCCTCTTCGCCACGCTCGACACCACCGTGCGCGCGCTGCAGCCCGAGACGCGGCCGCGCATTCTCGTGTCGGACACGGTCGGCTTCATCAAGAAGCTCCCGCACGATCTGGTGGCGTCGTTCAAGTCGACGCTCGACGAGGCGCTCGAGGCGTCGCTGTTGCTCTACGTGGTCGACGCGGCTGATCCGACCTGCGAGGCGCAGCTCGAGGTGACGCGCGGCGTGCTGCAGGAGATCGGCGCCGAGGAGGTGCCCAGCTTCCTGCTGCTCAACAAGGCCGACCGGCTCGAGCCGAAGAAGCGCGCCGAGCTGATCCTCCGGCACCCCGATGCGATCGTCCTGTCGGCGCACGTGCATGACGACGTGATGGCGCTGCGGCAGCGCATCATCGACTTCTTCGAGAAGTCGATGGTCGACGCCAACCTGGTCATCCCCTACGCGCAGCAGGCGCTCATCGCGCAGGTCTACGAGAACGCCCGCGTGGTGTCGGAGGACTTCGACGAGACCGGCCGGAAGCTGGTCATCCGCGCGTTGCCGGCCGCGGTCGCGAAGCTGACCCGGCTGGTCGCGCCGGGGTAGTCAGCTCGACGCGGTGAAGACGATCGCGCGCTTCGCCTTGGCGGCCTTCACGAAGAGCGTGCCCGCAAGCGTACGCCTGCCGCGCCCGTTAGCGTTCCTCCGTGCTCAAGCCCGTCGCCAGCGCAGAGGCCGTCAGTCGGCTGCGACCCATCGCGGCCAGCGCGGTGGCAGCGGTGCGTCCCCGGCCGGAAGTGCTGGGCGACGCCACGCAACGGGTGGTGCTGCCGGCGTTCGAGCAGGCGCTGCGGCAGGCCATCGCCGGCATTCGGGAAACGGTGAAGCAGCTCGAGACGGAGTCGGACGGCTTGACTCGCCACCTCGGCTATCGCGCGCTGAACCGCGACGTGAGCGAGCAGGGCATCGACCCGCAGCAGCTCCCAGACCCTGAAGATCGAGCGTTCGCTCACGACGTGTTGCGCGGCGCGCAGCAACGGGAAGCGCAGTGCCTGGCCGGTCTCGACGCCGCCGCGCGTGAGGACCTCGAGGTGGTCCTTCAGCTCGAGCAAGCGCGCCAGCAGCGCACCGACGCCGAGGCCCGGCATCGCACGGCGGTGGCCGAGCAGCTCGCCCAGCGAGGCGTGGTGGAAGGACTGGCGCGTGACGCTCGCTCGCGGGAGCGATTGATCGAGACTCCGTCGTGGACCCGCTGGCCAGCGCTGGTGCTGAGCCTCGCAGGGCTGGGGTTGCTGGTGGTGCTCGTCGTCCGGCCTGCGCTGCTGGGCGCGTGGGCCGCGGGGCTGCCCGTCTGGCGATGGACCTCCGTGCTCGCGGCGGTCGCGCTGACGTTGGCAGGTGGCTGGTTCGGGATGAACCCGCTTCAGCGGCGAGCCTGGTGGCAGGCGAGGCTGCAACGCCTGGCGACCTCGCTGCGCAGCGCCCGCGAGCGCGAGGAGGTGTCGGCCAACGCCCTCCGGCACGCCCGCAAGCTGTTCGAAGACGTCGACGCCGAGTGCAGGCGCGAGGAGGAGGCCGCGCGGGCCGTGCTGCAACGGCGGCCCGGCGCGAAGCGCTACGTGAGCCTGTCTGGCCCGTCAGTCCTCCCGGGCGCTCGCGCCCGATGAGCGCGGCGTTCCTGCGCGCCGCGCTCAGGGCTCGTGGCGAAGCGGAGGCCTCGACGTGCTCGAAGGCCAGCTGCTCGAGGGCCTTCGCCCGTAACCCTACTGGTGCAGCACCACGCCGATGGCGGCCGAGGTACCGAACTCGACCGCGTCGTTCTCGGGCAGCAGGCGCAGCCGTACGCCCAGCTCGAGCGTCACGCCGAGGCGTGGCGTCACCAGATACTCGCCGCCGGCAGCGGCCCCGAGCCCGACGAAGACCGTAGAATTCTCGAGGGTGCCGACGGCCGTGGTGGCGCTGCCCAGGACGAGCTCCGGCCGCAGGTACACCGCCAGCTCCTTCGCGATCCGCTCGCTCAGATAGAAGCGCCCACTGATTCCCAGGGAGAGCGCCGACGCGCGCGCGCCACCCCGGCCCGCGCTCGCATACGAGAAGCCCGGGGTGAGGCTGAGGGCGAAGCGCGCCGTGCCGTAGCCGACAGCCACCTCACCCGACACACCCTGGGTCCCCAGGCCGAGGTCTCCGTTGAGCTGGAGCCCCGGGGTCACCTTCTCTTCGCGCGCGGGCGCGACGACGACCGGCCGTGCCGGTGGAGGCGGGGGAGGCGAGCTCGTCCCCCGCGCGTCGGCCGGCACAGGGGCGTCAGCGGGCGCGGACTGAGCGGGCGCAGCGGACACGCGAGGTGGCGCGGCCAGGGGCGCCGCGGGCGTCGGGGTCACCTGTCCGGTGATGGTGCGGCAGCGGCGAACGGTCTCGAGGTCGAGGCTCGCGGCGTCCTGACCGGGAGCGGGGCTGTGCTCGTCGATGTTCTTCACCACCAGGCACTTCTGCTCCGCGCTGCCGCGCGCAAACGCCGCCAGCAGGGAGACCTTCGCCTGCGACCAGAGGTGGGCCTGGAGCTGCTGGTCAGCGCACGCGAGGTGGGCCTGGGCATCATCGGGTGAGCTGTCAGACGAGCGGCACGCGAAGACCAGGGCGAGCCGGGGGTCGTTCAGCACGTCGCGGGCCCAGCGAGTGGCCAGCAGCTCTGCCCTGGCGTCCCTGGTGGCGGTGCTCTCCATCGTGCGCACATCGGCGGCACACGCCGCCTCGACCTCGGCCATGGTCATCGGGGTGGTGTCTGCGCCCTCCCGGGCCGAGAAGCACAGCTCGAGGCGATAGCGCCACAGGTCGCTCTTCTCCTGCGCGGCTTTCCACTGCGCCGACCACTTCACCTCCCGGCGGATGCGCACCTGGTCTCGCAGCTCCGTCGCACGACTCGAGGTCGCGCACCCCGAGGCCACCACCAGAATCCCCAGCACCGTGATTGCGCTTCGCATCTCGACGTGTCCTTTCGACGGCGCAGGTTCACCCCGGCTGCGCACGGCGACCCTTGGCACGTTCCCCTTCGCCGTTCATTCGTTTCGGCGTCACCCGAGAGCGCAATTGGGTAAGCAGTCGCCCGTGGCCGACTGCCTCTCGATGGAGACGATCCTCGCGCTCGTGGAAGGCGGTCTGCCCGAGTCTCAAGCGGCCGTCGCCCGTGCCCACCTCGCCGGCTGCGACGACTGCCGCCGCCGCGTCGCGCTCGCCGCAGGCCCCGCGCCCGAGCCTCGGCTGAGCCCGACGCTCTCGCCCGTTCCGATGCGCACCAGCGTGCCCTCGAGCGTGGGCCGTTACCGCATCATTCGCGAGCTGGGCCGCGGGGCGATGGGCGTGGTGTTGCTGGCCGAAGACACGCTGCTCGCCCGCCAGGTCGCGCTCAAGGCCGTGGGTCCCTCGTCGGCTGACGGCGAGCTCGCGCAGCACGTCTCTTCCGAAGCGCGCGCCATCGCCCGCCTGCAGCACCCGAACGTGGTGGGGCTGTTCGACGTGCTCCAGCAGGCCGGGCAGGTGTACCTCGCGATGGAGTTCGTGGAGGGCGGCGATCTCCAGCGCTGGCTCGTCACCCCGCGAACGCACGAGGAGATCGTCGAGCTCTTCCTGCAGGCCGCCGCGGGCCTCGAGGCCGCGCACGACTCCGGCGTGGTGCACCGCGACTTCAAGCCCGCCAACGTGCTGGTGGGCACCGACGGGCGCGCGCGCGTGTCTGACTTCGGGCTGGCCACCATGCAGGGCGAGCGCGACAGCGTGGTGCGCGGCTCGGTGGTGGGCACGCCCGCGTACATGGCCCCAGAGCAGTTCGCGGGGAAGCTGGCCGGCGCCGCGGCGGATCAGTTCTCGTTCTGCGCGGCGCTCTTCGAGGCGCTTGCCGGTCAGCGCCCCTTCGTTGGCGAAGACATGCTCACCCTGCGCGAGTCGGTGATGAAGGGCCCGCCGCTCGTGCCTGGCAGCGTCGCGCCGCAGCTCGCCGCCGTGCTGCGCCGCGGGCTCGCCACCGAGCCGAAGGACCGGTTCCCTTCCATGCGCGACGTCACCCTCGCCCTGCGCGCCGCGAACGGCGCCCGTGGACGTCGCCGGCAGGTCATCGGCCTCGGGGCGGCCGCGTTGGTGACGGTGGTGGTGCTCGGGGCGGCGCTCCGGCCCGCGGACCCGTGCCGCGTCGATGTGACCCGCCTGTCGAAGGTGTGGCCGGCTCCCGACGCAGCCTCCGTGCCCGCGACGGTGCGCACCTCGCTCGAGCAGACCGCGCGCGCGTGGAGCGAGGCGTACGGCGAGCAGTGCCACCAGTGGGTCGAGAAGAAGATCAGCGATTCAGAGTGGCAGCGCACCCGCGGGTGTCTCGAGGCCGCGCTCGACGACGTCGAGTCGGTGGCGGCGGCGGCGAAGCTCGCAGGCGAGGCGAAGCCCTCGAGCCTGCTGTTGCAGTACGTGGCCCAGCCCAGGGCCTGCGCGGCACCCGGCAACCCGCCCCGCAGCGGGCTCCCCGTCGAGCGCATCGCCCGCCAGAAGGTGACCGACACGCTCGCCGCCCTCGTCGACGTCGCGGTGCTCGACCAGGCCACCGACGTCCAGGGCGCCCTGCGCAAGGCCACCGAGGCGGTGGAGCTCGCGATCACCAGCAACCACCCGCCCACGCACGCGCGCGCCCTGCTCGTGCAGGCGCGGCTCCAGTACAACTCCGGGTTGCGAAGCGAGTGCATGCGCAGCCTCGAGCGCGCGGTCTCGGTGGCGCAGTCGAGCGGGGCGCTGCGGGAAGTGGCGCGCGCGGAGCTTCAGTTGGCGTTCGACGTCTGCATCATCGGTGGCAGCGAGTGTCTGCCGCGGCTCGAGCGGGTGCGCACCCTGGTCGACACGCTCGACGACGCCTGGCTGCGCGCGTACCTCGACGAGCTGAGCGCCGATGCCGACTGGAGGCGGCCGGCCACCCTGGAGATGCTCGGCGCGGTGGTGGCGGGCTGGAAGAAGCTGCCCGGCGCGGCCACCGAGCTCGCCCGCAGTCAGCGCCGGCTGGCGCGTGCGCTGGTCGACTCAGGTGACTTTGACGCGGGCGTGGCGTTGACCTTCGAGCTGCTCCCCCAGAAGACGCCGCTGACCGACCTGCGCGGGGGCGAGGTGGTGGTCACCCGCGGGCTGGGCCTGGCCGGCCAGGGTCGCGTCGATGAGGCGCTGCGGCTCTTCGAATACGTGCAGCTCATGGCCGAGCGCCAGAAGCTGCCCGCGATGCAGCTCGACGCGCTCAACAACCGCGTGCAGGTGCTCCTCGACGAGCACCGTTCCGCCGAGGCGCTGGCGCTGCTGGCCCCCGATTCCGGGAGCAGCATGCTGCAGGAGAAGCGCGTTCGCGCGCTGCTCAACCTCGGCCGCTTCCCCGAGGCGAAGGCGGCCCTCGACGCGCTCACCTTTCCCCCGTTGTTGCCGACGCTCGACGACTACGTGCTCCCTCGCGTGCGCTACCTGCAGGTCCTCCTCGCGCTCGAGCTGAAGGATACGAAAGTGCTCGAGCGCATCGACGAGCTGATGGGCCCCGGCACGGATCCCGCGCTGCTCGCGGCGGCGCTGACCACGCGCGGGCTCGAGACCGAGGCGCGCAAGCTGCTGGCGAGCCAGCCCGAGAGCTACTGGATGGGGCACGTCGAGCTGGCGCAGCGGGAACATCGCTGGGCCGACGCGCTGGCGTTGCTCGACCAGCACCAGGCTGAGCTGAACGTCGACAACCGGCTCGAGGCCGACCTGAGGCGCGACTACACCGAGCTGATGCTGGGCAGGGCGCCGGCCGAGGCGTGCGCGCGGCTCTCGAAGCACCGGCTCGAGTGGAAGCAGCGCTGGTTCTCGCTCTTTCCCAACGAGCGGCTCCGCCTCGACGCGGCGCTCGGCTCGCGCTGCCGCTGACGCTCAGCCCGCCGGGGGCGCCGTGACGGGCTCGGCGGGCGGCGGGGCGTCTTCTTCCTGGAACTCCGAGCGGATCTTCCCCACCAGGAACAGCACCGGGAAGGACACGAAGAGCCCCGCGAAGCCGAGCAGGTGCTCCCACGCGATGAGGGAGAGGATGAGCACGAAGCCCGGCAGCGCCACGTGCCGCGCGGTGAGCCGGGGGTTGAGGTAGTACGATTCGATCTTGTGGAGCACGAAGGTGAGCCCCACGAAGAGCCCCACGCCGAACCAGCCCTTCACCTGGTACGCGAGCACCACCAGCACCGCGCCCGAGATGAGGTTCCCCACCACGGGGATGAGGCCCGACACGAAGATGAGCAGCATCAGCGCCGGCACGTGCGGCACGCCCAGCAGCAGCAGCACCGGTAACGTCAGCACCGCGTTGCAGCCGGCCACCACGAGCTGCACCTGCACCGTGAGGCTCACCGACTCGGCGAGGTGTTCCCCCCAGCGCACCAGGGTGCCGAAGAGGGTGCGGGGCGAGAGCCTGTCGCGGAACGCGCGAATGCGCTCCTCGTCGAGGAAGTAGACGATGGCGAGGATGAGGCCGATGAGCGCCGAGAGGAACACGCGCCCGATGGCCGCGGCGGACTTCGCCACGTCCTGCGCGTAGTGCTCGGCGGACTTCGCCAGGTCGTCGGAATCGGGCAGGTGCTCCTGCAGCGCCGCGTACCAGGGGTGCTCCCGCATGGTGGCGATTCGCTGCGGCAGGGTCTCCCTCGTCTCGACCACGAGCTTCGCCAGCCGGCCGGCGGAGATCCACCCAGCGAGCGTGAGGCCCAGCGCCGCGACCAGCAGCACCAGCAACAGCGCCGGCAGCCGTTTCCACTTGAAGCGCCGCGACAGGAAGCCCGCGGTGAAGAAGAGCGCCCGCTCGAAGGACACGAAGAAGACCAGCAACACCGCGAGGTGCCGGAAGGCGAAGAGCAGGCCGAGGAAGACCAGCAACGCCACGCCCCGGCGCGCGGTCTTCTCGGCGAAGAAGTCGGCGATGCGATCGACGGAAGCCATGGCCGCGCACTGTGCCAGAATCACGGCCAGGTCTTCGTCGGCTTTCGGCAGCGTTCTCCGGGCCTCCGGCCGCTGGATCGCTGAAGGCGACCGCAGTCAGGGCTAAGCTCGACGGTGGTGAGGACGCGAGCTCTGGGCGGGGTGGTGTTGCTGGTGGTGAGCGCGTGCCGTCCCGCGCCGCCGCCGGTGGCGAGTCCGCCGGCTCCCGCGGTTCAGAAGGCGATCGAACTCGAGGCCGACCACCTCTCCGAGGTGACGCCTCCTCTCGACATCGGCGTGCTCACTCACCTGCGCGCGGGGGTCGTGTCCTTGAGGACGCCGACGGGCTCCGGCTCCGGCGTGCTGATTCACAACGCCGCAGGCCAGGCACTGATCATCACCAACGCGCACGTGGTGAACCAGTTCCGCGCCGTGGGCGTGAGCTGGTACGCCGGCCAGGGGTTGCCGAGCGAGAGCCTGGGGAGGGTGCTGGCAGTCGCGGATGATCTCGACCTCGCGCTCCTCGAGACCGCTCCACCGGATGGGCGAAGCGCGCTCACCCTCGCGCCGCACGTCAGTCTGCCGCCTCGCTCGGCGCTGTTCGCCGCGGGCTTTCCCTACGGCACGGACGATCTCGAGCAGGGCGGTTTTCCCTCGGTCACCGTGACGTCGGGCACGAACTTCCCCACGCAGCGCACCGACGCGCGAGGGCTCGAGCTCTTTCTGGGCGGCGTCAATCCCGGCAACAGCGGCGGCGCGGCGGTCGACCTCGACGGCCGGCTCCGTGGCGTGGTGGCCGCGTATTACCCGACGACGGAGCTCAGCGAGCTCGTGCCGGCGGAGCACGTGCTCGCCTTCGTGGGCCGGGTGCGCCCCGACGTTCACCTCGCGTGGGCTTCCGAAGCGCCGCGGCCGACCCACTTCGGCCCGCGCTGGGAGTCGAAGCGGTCCGCCCCCCTGCCTTCGCTGACCGTGGTGCAGAGCGCGCTGGGCGTGGGCGTCGGCGCGATCCTCGAGGTGACGCCTGACTCCATGCTGGTGGCGACGGCGAGCTGGGTGGTCGGCTCCGAAACCACGCCGCACCCGGTGCTCGTGTCGAGCTGGGAAGGGGGGGCGTTGCGGGGCGGTGCCTGGGCGCAGGTCGTCTTGAATCAACCCAGCGAGGGGCTCGCGTTGATCCGCACGGGGCTCATGCGGGGCGTGCAGGCAGTGACGCTGCCCGAGGTGATGCCGCCGCTGCTCGAGACCCAGCCGGTCTGGGCGAACCTGATGCACCTCACCGGCAGCACGGTGCTCCGCCAGGGCACGCTGTCCGCAGTGTGGTGGGGCGCCTCGTCGGCGGAGGCCCTCAAGGTCGACCTCGGCGTGCAGACCGCTGACCTCGGCGGGCTGGTGTTCGACGCGCAGAACCGGCTGCTCGGGCTCACGGTGATCTCCGTGAGCGGGACGAACCTGACCACCATCGTCCCCGCGGCGCGGCTCAAGGCGCTCTTGCGAGGCCACCTCCGCGGCGCGTGGGCCCAGCTCGACTTCGATGGCTACGAGCGGTGCGCGATCGGCATGACCGTGCAAGTCACCGATCCCCTCGGCCGCATCACCCGGGCGGGGCTGTCGGTCGCGCGCGGGCTGCACCTCCAGCCCGAAGAGCGCGAGGCGATTCCCCAGGTGGGCTACCGGCTCGCGTCCGTGCCAGTGACCGACGGCTACGCGCACGTCACGGCGGTCATCTCTCCATGTCTTCCCGGGCAGCTGACGGTGCAGCCCTTCGTCGAGGGCGTGGACTTCGTCGAACGCAGTCCGGCGTACCCCATGGAGGTCGGCCCGCAGCAAAGCGAGCTCCTCATGCGCGGCGTCTTCTTCGCGGGGCGCCGCCGCGCCCTGTTGCCGCGACCGCGGGTGCCACAGCTCGGCTCGAACGTGTGCGCGTCGGGCGACTGGGAGCAGTGTCTCGTCGACTGCCAGACCGGCGGTTCACTCGACGCCTGCTTCGAGTTCGGAAAGCACCTGCTGGCGGTCGATCCGCTCGGCCCCCGGGAGCTGGCCACCGCGCTGACCTACATGACCACGGCCTGTCGGGGCGCCGTGCCGATGGCCTGCGAGGCGCTTCGCGAACTCAACCCGGCGGTCGAGACCGGCAACCCGCTCGAGGTCGCAGCCGATCGCTGTGGCCAGGGAGAGCTGCTCAACTGTCTGCTGTTGGAGCGCAGCCCCGAGAGAGACCGTCAGCTCTGCTTCGCGGGCGTCGGCACCGCGTGTGCGCGGGCTGCCGAGGTGCCTGAGAACGAAGGCTTCGCCGCGTCACTCGGCTGCGACGCGGCAGACGCGGAGTCCTGCCTTCGACGCGCGCTGCGTGAGCAACTCGAGCCGGTGGAAAGGGTGGAGAGCGCGCGGCGCTCGTGCGGCCTGGGCCTGCCCGCGGGGTGTCTGGCGATGGCATGGCTGTCGAACGAGTTTCCCGAGGAGGTGAGGCCGGAAGAGGCGGCCCGGGCCTTCGCGCAGGGGTGCGCCGGCCGGAAGTGTCCACAGCAGGCGCGCCTGGCGAAGAACGACATCGTCCCCGGAAAGAGCACGACGCTCGCCGCGGCGCTCGTCGCGCGGGCCCGGCGCGTGGCCCCACCCGCTGTCGTAGCCGCCCCGGGTACGCAGACCTGGGTGGTCGACCGGCCCGACATGGCGGACATCGGCGTGGTGCAGCTGTCAGTCTCGAAGCCGGAGCTGGTCGCACCTCAAGAATTGCTGCGCCTCAAGGACGCTGCGCCCCTGACCGCCCGCTGCTTGCTGGTGAGGCTCAGCTATTCGGATTGGTGGATGAACCTGAAGGCAGGCGCGATGCGCGAGGTGAAGCTGAGAAACACCGGGGTGGGCCCCAACCCGTCGTGGAAGGAACCCAGGGTGCTGAGTTGCCTGGGTCCGATTCAGAGTGTCTTCGGCGTCCCGCCCGGGGTCGTCCTCACCATTCGGGTCACCCGGGGCTGACCCTGCCTGGCCGGCCCGAACTCAGCCATGGCCGCGTCCTGTGCCACGCGCCAGAATCGTGGCCATGTCTTCGTCGGAGGAGAAGGAGCTGCGCGACGCCCTGGAGAAGGCCCAGCACGAGGCCAAGGAGCTGCGGGGCCGGCTGGGGGAGCTGTCTGCCTTCAAGCCCGAGGAGCTGCTCGCGCGCATTCACGAGCTCGAGGCGAACAGCGGCGAGCTGCGGATGCGGTTGGAGACGGCGGACAAGGTGAGAGCCGAGTGGGACGCGCGGGTGCAGCAGCTGCGCCGCGAGCTGGAGATCGCCCGCCAGGAGCAGGAGCGGCTGCGGAACCTGCTGGAGAATGAGCGGCTGTCGAAGGGGTGAGGTGTGCCCCTCACCCCGGCCCTCTCCCCGCTTCGCAGGGAGAGGGAGACTAGAGACCGGCCTGCTTCAGCGCCGCCCGGGTGCGGGCCTCGTCACCCACGATGCTCAGGACCATGTTCCCCGCGCACTGCCGCCACGCCGTGGACAGCTCGTCGCGGCCGACCTTCGAGAGCGACTCGAACAGCACGCCCACCTGGTCCGTCTTGCGGCCCGCCAGCACCTGCCGGGTGAGCACCTCGGCCACCGTGCTCGCGGTCGCGCCGGAGAGCGTCGACTCGCGCGCCACGTCCCACCGGGCGCGCTCGATGGCGCGGTCGGTGAGCGTCTCGCCCTCGAAGTGGTCCACCGCGTTCACCAGCACCGCCATCGCCTGCGGCAGCCGGGAGTTCTCGATCGATCCGCTCCAGTCGATGCGCCCCACGCCGCCCATCAGCAGCGTCGAGCGCCCGCCGAAGCCGTAGGACGCGCCCAGCTCGCCGCGGATCTTCTCGAACAACGAGGTCGCCATCAGGCTCGCCAGGGTCTGCTGCGCCAGTTCCTGCGAGACCTGCCGGCCGTCGGCCAGACACGAGAGGTGCACCTGCGCCTGCGTCGCGTTGGGCTGGTGCGTCACCTGCACCACCAGCGGCTCGCTGCGCAGCGTGGGCGAAGGCACCTTCGCGAACGGGTCCTTCGCGGCGGTCCAGGGGCCCAGCCACTTCTTCACCTCGGCCAGCGTGGCCTCGGCGTCGAGGTCGCCCGTCACCACCAGCACCGCGTTCGAAGGTGACCACGCGCGCTCGAACCAACGCTGCACCTCGCCTGCGCCGAGCTTCTTCTGCTCGGCCATGCCCGTGGTCACGCCCCACGGGTGGCCCTTGAAGAGCGCCGCCTGCAGCTCGCGCTCGGCCTTGATGACGGGGAGCTGCTCGGTGCGCTCGAAGTAGTCGGCGAACTCCGACTTGAAGAAGCCCAGGACCGACGAGTCGACGTGCATCGTGGTCACCCGCTCGGAGAGCTGCGCCAGCATGTTCGGCAGGTTTCCGTTCGCGCCGCTGCCCACGATGCGCGAGCGGTCGACGCCCACGCGGCTGAGCCACTCGATACCGAAGTCACCGCCCGCGCCGTACGCGTGGCCTTTCGGCGCGGCGACGTTCTGCGCCAGCTCCGCCGCGCCGGCCGGCTCGGTGCCACCGGACCCCGTGGTGAAGGTGAGCTCGACCACCACCACCGGCAGCGAGTTGCGGCGCTTGTGCACGACCACCTGCAGCCCATTGGGCAGGGTCTCCACGATGTGCTCGCGCTTCGCGGTGACGATGGTCTCGTTCGCGTGGCCCGTGTGCGCGCGGCCCAGCTTCGTCACCGCCTCGGGCGGGAAGGGCGTGGTGAGCGGGTCCGTGCCTGCCGGGGCGAGCCCGGTGGCGCCGGCCGCTGTGTCCTTGCTCTCGGGGGGGAAGGGCATCACCAGCACGCCGCGCGCGCGGCCGCGCTGCAGGTACTTCTCGGCGTAGGTGCTCACCTGGCTGGGCGTGATGCTCGCCAGCGCGCGCAGCCGCCGGCTGTACGTGAGCGGATCTCCCGTGAAGTGCGCCGACATCGCGCGCTCGCTGCCCCGCGTGCTGATGTCTTCCGCGGCGAGCGTCATCTGCATGAGGGCGGCGTTGCGCATTCGGCTGAAGGCCTTCTCGGTCTCGATCACCGCGCGCGTTGGATCGAGCGCGTATTCCCGGCCGGCTTCACCCGTGGCCCAGAGCTTCACCAGTTGATCGAGCACCCGCTCCATCGAGCGCTCGGGGTGATCGCCCTTCCGCAGCGTCGCCTGCGCCACCAGCATCGACGCCTCGGCGCCCGGCACGGGGAAGACGCCGACGCTGACGATGTCGGGGTCGGAGAAGAAGGCCTCGCCCAGCTCCCGGTTCGCCGCGGCGTTCACGAAGTCGAGCAACACCGTCTCGGCGTCGAAGCTGCGCGGCAGCGACCACACCACGTAGAGCTCGGGCGAGGCGACCGTCGACTGCCGCGTGAGCAACACCGTCTTCGGGGGCTCGGGCGGCTCCATCGCCGGCCCGGAGATGCGCGGAGGGAACGCGTCTTTGGTGGGGCGCAGCGGCTGGAACACGGGGCCGGGCAGGCCCTTCGCCAGCGTGTCCTGCACGGTGGCGAGGTCGACGTCGCCGATGATCAGCATCGTCATGTTCGAGGGGCGGTAGTGCGTGGCTGCGAACTGCTTGGCGTCGTCGAAGGTGAGGGTGGACAGGCTCTCGTGGCTGCCACCGATGGGCCGCGCGTAGCGATGCCCGGGGGGAAAGACCGCTTCCTGGAGGAAGTTGAAGGCGGGCCCGATGGCGTTCTCACCGCGCTGGCGCAGCTCGTTGCGCACCACCTCGCGTTCGATCTCGAAGATCTTCTGGTCGACGCCGTTGAGCGGGTCGAGCATGCGGCTCGCTTCGATGGCGAGGAGCTGGGGGAGCAGGTCTTTCGTGCCCGTCTCCATGTAGACCGTCTCGTCGAAGCTGGTCATCGCGTTGAGGAAGCCCACGCCCGCGCCTTCGAGCTGATTCCACGCGGTGCCCTTGTTGGAAGGGCGCGCGCGGAAGGCGAGGTGCTCGAGGAGGTGCGCCAGCCCCGCGCGGCCTTCGGGATCTCCCGAGCTGCCCACGCCCACCACGGTGAAGACGCCCACCAGCGGGCTGGCGTGATCTTCCTCGACGATGATGCGCATGCCGTTCGCGAGGCGGAAGTCGCGCATGCGGAACTGCACGTCGGGCATCGCGGGGCGGCCGGGGCGCGGCAGGGTGGAACAGCCGGCAAGCAGGACCAGCAGGAGTTGACGTCTCATTGGTTTGCCCTGTCCCCGACACTCATTTCGATTCGCTCAGCCAGCTCTGCGCGTACGTCGCTGCGGGCGTGTCGGGCTGCTCGGCCACCACCCGCTTCATCCAACCCGCGGCGTCGTCTTTCCGGTTCATCCGCTCGGCGAGCAGGCGCGCCAGCATCACGCGCGCGCTCCCCAGGGCCTCAGGGGGCGCCTTGCGCTCGGCTGCCCTGGCGAAGGCGAGCTCGGCTGACTCGTAGTCGATGTGCGAGGCCGCGGTGCGGCCCAGCCACACCAGCTCGTCGAAGCTCAGCTGCTCGGCCGCCGAGAGGCCGGTCGAGCGGAAGCCGTCGAGCGCGACGTCGGCCTTGCCCGCCGCCATCGCCTTGCGAATCGAGACCGCCGACTGCTCGGAGAAGCTGGGCAACAGCGCCACGTCGAGGGGCGCCACGTCAGGCGGCCGGTCCGCGTCGGGGTTCAGCTCGAGCGCGGCGAAACGATCGTGCGCGCGCGCAGGCGGCAGCTCGAGCGGCGCCTCGGGCTCGAGCTCGATCGACTGGGGCAGGTGACGCGGCAGGGTGCTCTCCCTCACCGGCAGCTCGCCCCGCGGCTGGGTGTCGCCGAGCACCGGGTCGAACAGGTCCTTGTCTTCGCCCCAGCCGAACACCGGCCCGTGCAGCATCAGCACCAGCCCCGCCACGCGCGCGCCGACGAAGGGCGCGTACGCGAGCACCAGCTGCGTGGCGATGCCTCCGAGCACCGGCACCAGCAGGTACTTGTCCACCAGCAGCGCCAGCGGCACCGACAGCAGCATCAGCGCTCCGACGGCGAGCAGTGCGCCCAGGTACACGCCGAAGTCCTTGCCGATGCGCGCGGTCGCGCCCAGCACCCGCACCGGGTTGAGCATGTGCACCAGGCTGGTGCCGGCGGCGGCGCCGATGAACGCGGTCGGGCTCCACAGCGCGGTCACGGCCAGCGAGACCCAGTACAGCCACGGCAGGTGAAACCAGCCGGCGAGGAAGGTGCCGCCCCACGCGGGGAACATCACCAGGGTGAAGCGCACCAGCGGCATGAGGATGGAGCTGAGCGGGTCCTGGAAGTCGGACAGCTCGAGGCTCTCGCCGCCGCGCGCGGTGGACCGGGTGAGCCCGAACAGGCTGGCCAGCGTGATGCCCCAGCCGATGACGCCGCCCAGCAGGCCCAGGAACGAGAAGGCCCAGAGGAACATCGAGATGCCCAGCCAGGCAGGCAGGCCCTCACCGCGAAAGGGAAACGTGAACGCCCCGGGCAGCCGCTGCGCCAGCGAGGCCGATTGGCTCTTTCTCCAGAGGATCGGCTCGGCCATCTCGCCGCACCGCCCGCACGCCAGCAGGGTGATGGGCGAGACCACCTTCAGCGCCGCGCAGTCGGGGCAGAGGGGCTCGTGGCAGATGGTGCACTTCCAACCGGCGAGCGCGCCGTGGCGCTCACACTTCTCCGGGCTCGGCGCGGTGACCGCTGCGACGCGCTTCGGCGGCGGCGGCTTCATCGCGACGTCTTGATGTCCGGGTTCTTGCCGGAGCTGCCGCCCGTGTTCGGCCGCACCACCGCCGGCTTCTTCTTGAGGGAGAGAGAGAGGAGGGGCCCGGTCATGTCGGTGAGCTGGGCGTCGAGCGTCTCGTAGCCGACAGCCGACAGGCGCAGCGCGACCGGCAGCTTCACCTTCTCGACGCGCGCGTCGAACGGGGTCTGCCCCACGCGCGACCCGGCGAGCTCGATGCTGGCGCCCGGCGGCTCGGACTCGATGCGCACCACCAGCGGCTGCGGGGGCGGAGGCGTCTCACCCGTGCCGGCACCCGTCACCGGCTTCACCGGCACCTCGACGGTCTCGACGGTGGGCTTCACGCCGGGCCGCGTCGCGTACCAGCCGCCCAGCCCGAGCAGCGCGACCAGCACCACCACCGCGGCCACCACCTTCGGCAGCGAGGTCTGCGAGGGCGGGGGCAGCACCTGGGTGCCGACCACCTGCGTGGCGTTTCCCGGGGGGAGCTTGTTGCGATCGACCACCGTGGCGCCGCTGGCCGTGGCCGGCTTCGAGAGCCCGCCCACGTCGAGGTCGGTCAGGCCCGAGTCTTCCTCGAAGAAGCGCGGGTCGGCTTCCTTGGCGATGCGCTCGGCGTAGAGGTCCTGCATGAAGGTGGCGAGGCTGGACGCCGAGGTGGGAATGGCGTTGTGCAGGGCGAAGTCTTCGAGCGCGTTGCGCAGCTCGGCTGCGTCGGCGAAGCGGTCCTTCGGTTCCTTCGCCAGCGCCTTGAGCACGATGGGGTCGAGACCGGCGGGCACCGAGGGCTCGACGCTCGAGGGCGCGGGCACCTGGCAGGCGCGCACCAGGCGCTGGGTGGCGAGATCGTTCTCGCCCTTGAAGAGGCGCCGGCCGGTGAGCTGTTCCCACAGCACGATGCCCAGCGCGAACACGTCGCTGCGCGCGTCGAGCTCGTCGCCTTCGGCCTGCTCGGGCGACATGTAGGGGAACTTGCCCTTCAAGATGCCGGTGGCGGTGTGCTGCGCGCGCCCCGCGGCCTTGGCCACGCCGAAGTCGATCAGCTTCACCGAGCCGTCGAACCCGATGAGGATGTTCTGCGGGCTCACGTCGCGGTGCACCAGCCCCAGCGGCACGCCCTTCGCGTCCTTCGCCTTGTGCGCGAAGTCGAGGCCCGCCGCGGCGTCCGCGATGATGCGCAGGATGATGCCGATGGGGATGCCCTTGCTGGCGGCGGCGGCGCGCTTCTCGATGCGGCGCACGTCTTCACCGGCGACGTACTCCATCTCGATGTAGTGAACGCCCGCCTCGACGCCGAACTCGTTGATGCGCGCGATGTTCGGGTGATCGAGGCGCATGGTGATCTTCGCCTCGTCGCGGAACATGGTGAAGAACTCTTCGTCTTCGACCAGGTGCGGCAGGATGCGCTTGAGCACCACGAGCTTCTCGAAGTCGCCTTCACCCTTCTTGGCGAGCAGGACCTGCCCCATGCCGCCGGAGGCGATCTTCTTCAGCAGCTGGTAGCGCCCGAACGGAATGCCCATGTGACGAACCAACAGTCTAGCCGCCGGGCCGGTTCCCGCGGAGTGATCTCTTTGCGCGGGGTCAGCGGTGGGCGAGCCAGCGCTCTACCTGTTGGGTGAGTGGCACCGGCTCGGGGAGTTGCCGCAGCGCCCCGAGCGCGGCCTCTGCCAGGGCGCGCGCCCGGGCCGCCGTCGCCGCCTCTGCCCCGAGGGCCCGGGCGAGCACGAAGCGCGCCTCGGCGGTGCCGAAGCCGTCTCCGGGCCGGCGCTCGCTGAGCACCACCGCGCGCTCGAGCGCGGCCAGCCCCTCGGCGCGGCGCCCTCGCGCCAGCTCGGCGCGACCCAGCGTCAGCCAGGTGGTGGCGAGCTCGGGGTTGTCGGCGCCGAAGTCGCGCGTCCACACCACCAGGCTGGCAGACACCACGTCCGCCGCGTCGGGCGGGGCGTCGTGGAGCTCGAGCGCCAGCTCCACCCCCAGCGCGCGGGCATGGGCCAGACCCGTCTCGAAGTCGGTCTGGTGGCCCTCGGCCTGCGCGACCGCGCCCTCGAGCGTCTCGCGGGCCCGGGCGAACTGCGCGAGCCGCCGCAGCGCTTCCACCTGGAGCAGGGCGTTTTCCAGCGCCTGGCCGCGGTTCACCGAGGCGGCCGGGCCCAGCGCCAGGCTCGCCTCGAGCGAAGACTTCAGCGCGGCCGACGGCCTTCCCCGAAGGAGGTCGGCCGAGCCCAGCATGATGCGCAGCTCGGCGAGGTGATGCGGTTGGCTCAGCGTGGCCCGCCCTGCCTCGGCCAGGGCGCGCGCCTCCTCGCTGAGCCCGGCCTTGCCCGCCGCCGCCGCGGCGTAGCTGATCCACCCGTCGACGAGCACCACCTGGGTCGCGTGGCCTCCCGCGGGCCCGAGCGCCGCCCGCGATTCCTGGAGCCGGGCCAGGCCCCGCTCGTACTCACCGACGAGCACCAGCTCCTCGGCCGAATACGAGAGCGCGATGGCGTAGTCCTCCACGCGCTGGCTCGTGTGCGTCTGGGCCTCGAGGTACTCCTCGTAGAACCCGCTGGCGCGGGTGGAGTGCCCCAGGTCGCTGTGGAGGTTGGCCAGGGCGAGCAGCGGGTCGACGAGCTCGCCGGGGGTGAGGGCGGTGGAGCGCGCGAGCGTGAGCGCCTGCTCTGCCAGCGGCAGCGCCTCGCGGGGGCGGTCGGCCTGCTCGAGCGCGCTGGCCTGGGCGAACAGGTGCGCAGCGATGCGCTCGGGCGGCAGCGAGAGCCGCCGCGCCCCGGCCCCGGCCTCGGCCAGCACCCAGAGCGCCTCGTCATACCGCTCGAGGTACTCGGACAGGAGGTGGCCCAGCTCGAGCCGCACGTCGAAGGCGAGCTCACCTTCACCGGTCGCCTCGGCCGCGAGGAGCGCTTGCCGGTAGGTGGCGAGCGCTTCGGTGGCCAGCCCGCGCTGGTGCTGGGCTCGACCCAGCTCGAGCAATGCCGCGGCGGCGAGCGCCTCGTTTCCGCGGGCGCGCGCGGTCTCGAGCGCGGCGCGGGCGGCTGCTTCCCCGGCCCCGAGCCCGCCGATGAGCACGTGGGCCCGGGCGCGGGCGATCTGCTCGATGAGGGCTGCGTCTGCGGCGGTGGGCGTGACCGGTGCCGCGGCCAGACCACTCATGCAGGCCTTCACCGAGCCGACCCCGATGAAGGCGCGCTCCGCGAGCGTCAGCGCCGCGGCGTCGGACGTGAGCAGGAGGTCGATCACCGCCTTGAACTGGAGCCGCTGCGCCTCGATGCAGCGCCCACTGGCGGCGAGCAGGCGGGCGTCTTCAGTGCCGGTGCGGCTCGCCTCGCAGGCCTCGTGGCGCGCCTGCTTCCAGAGCGCCGCGTAGCGGTCGGCCCACGCGTTCACCCGTTCCCAGGCCTTCGGGGCGACGCCGGGCGCGGCGAAGACGCGCTGCAGCTGGGCGCGGCGTCCCTCGTCCCAGACGCCGTCGAGCTCCCTGACCGTGCCTTCGCACCGGCGCGCTTCCTGCCGGGCGTTCCAGCCGATGAAGGCCGGACCCGACAACGCGACGACCGCCACCGCCGCGCCGAGCGCGAAGCGCCGCAGCCGCGCCACGGGGTCACGCCGCAGCTCGGCGAGCAGCGCCTGCATCGAGGGGAAGCGGTGCCCGGGGTTCACCGAGAGGGCGCGCAGGAGCACGCGGCGCAGGTGGCCGGGCACCCGGCTCGCCGGGGGCGGGGGCCGGACCACGCCGCGGGTCACCGCCTCGAAGGTGGTCTGGAAGTCGTGGGCCTCGAAGGGCCGCTCGCCGTAGAGGGCCTCGTAGAGCGCGACGGCGAAGCTGAACTGATCAGCCCGGGCATCTGCCACCTGGCCGAGGAGCTGCTCGGGGGCCATGTACGCGGGCGTGCCGAGGATGGCGCCGGCCTGGGTGACCAGCTCGCTCGCGTCGCCGAGGGCAGGCGGGGGCTGCGCGCGCTCGGTTGCGTGGGCGCCGCGCACCAGGCCGAAGTCCGTGACGCGCGCGCGGCCGTCTTTGCCGACGAGCACGTTGTCGGGCTTGAAGTCACGATGCACGAGGCCGGCGGCGTGCGCGGCGGCGAGCCCGTGCCCCGCCTCGGCGAAGAGCGCGAGGAGCTCGCGGCGGGTGCGCGGCTGCTCGCTGAGCCAGTCGCGCAGCGTGCTGCCGTCGATGAGCTCCATGGCGAGGAAGACGCGGCCTTCCCACGTGCCCACGTCGTGCACGGTGACCACGTTGGGGTGGAGCACCTTCGCCATCGCCTGCGCTTCGCGGAGCAGCCGTGGGGTGGCCTCGGCCCCGCCCTCGAGGTCGGGGCGGACCAGCTTGATCGCCACGCGCCGGTTCAGCTCGGGGTCGAAGGCGGCGTACACGACGCTCATGCCACCGCGGCCCAGCACGTCGATGACCACGTAGCGGCCCAGCGATGCGCCCCGCTGGAGGTGCTCCGTGAGCCGGCCCGGGTCCGCTTCGGCGGTGTCTTCGAGCTCGCTGCCGGCCATGGCGGGTCGAGCTTCCGCCCCGCGCGCCACCGCGTCGAGGGGAATGCGGCGGAGGCGTCACCTCAGAGTCCGCGGCCGATCAGGTCCTCCACCACGTCCTCGTAGAACGCGGGCGCGTCGAAGCCGCGCGCCCAGCCGATCTGGCCCCAGTGATCGGCCTCGATGACGCCGCAGGTCTCGCCCCAGGATTGAGAGGTCATCGGGACCAGGCCATCGTTGTCGCCCGCCTTCATGCGCAGCAGCTGCCACGTGGGCAGCAGCACCGGCGTGAGCAGCGAGAGACCGGGCGCCTTCGCCAGCCAGCTCCCGTAGAAGACGCCCGCTTGATCGATCACCTCGCGGTTGAACTGGGCCATGCGCTCGGTGGTGAGCTCGATCAGGCCCTGCGCGTCGAAGCCTGCTTTCTCCATCAAGAGGCGCGTCGCGGGTGCCACCAGCCACAGCCCTGCGCCCAGGTCGGCGATGGGCGTGCCCCGGTGTGGCGTGCCCACGGTGACGATGGAAGCGACCCGGCCCGCCAACGCCAGCCTCGAGGTCGCGTAGCGCGCGTCGAGCCCGCCCATGCTGTGCGCGATGATGTTCACCCGCGGCGCGTCGAGCGACGAGAGGGCCTTCGCGAGCTCGGCGGCGCGCGACGCCACCGTCGCGGTGGGGTGCACCTGGAACGCGTACACCTTCGCGCCCAGCCGCTCGAGCCGCGGCGCCACGCCCCTGAAGTACTGGCCCCGGAACGGGCCCACCTTGAGCTCGTCGAAGCCGAGCATGCCGTGCGCCAGCACCACCGGAAACTGGAGCTGCTGCGGCCGCCGCTTCGGCCTCTGCTGCCCGGCCAGCCGCTTGCGGCGAAGCCAGAACAGCAGCGCGCCCGCCGCGACGGCGAGCGCCACCAGCGAGGCGATCAGCAGCCCTTGCGACGTCATGACGCTCTGTCTACGCCATCACTCGGGCGACCAGTAGCGCCCGCCCGACGCGATGACCTTGAGCTCGCCGCCGGTGACGCGCAGCACCTCGGCGTTCTCGCCTTCGGGGCCAGCCCACAACGAGTACAGCTCGAGCCCCGCGGGGCCCCTCATGGAGAAGGCGACGCGGTAGCTGGTGGCGTCGAACTCGCAGCCGTCGTCGGCGCGCCAGCAGCTCGGAGCGCGTTTTTCCCACTTCGCGGGGAACCGGCGCAGCGCCGCCGCGCCCTGGTCCTGGAAGAGCGCGACCGCCGCGAGCGCGCTGTCGCCTTCGGTCTCGTAGCTGGCGAAGGCGAGCCGGCCGCCGGGGAACGAGCCGGTGGGGATGCAGCGGGTGACCTTGCGCTTGCCCAGCTCACCCATGAGCGTGGCGGTGCTGGCCTCGCAGCGCTCCCCGGTCTCCGGCGTGACGGCGGCGAAGGTGCGCTTCGAGAACGCCTTCGCGGTGCCCAGCAGGCAGAGCGCGTCGGCGGGCATGGTGCCCTTCACCAGCCTGAACAGCGCGCCCTTGACCTGCGCGAAGTTGCGCGCCGTCTGCCGGCCGGTGTCCTTCGCGCCCTTCGGTTGCTCGCGCAGGTACTTCACGTCGAGCACCCGGCCATCGCAGACCACCCTGTTCAGGCTCACCGGGTTGGTGACCGGCGGGAGCGCGAGCAGCTGCGTGCCGTCGGCGTTGGTGAAGGCGAACGAGAACTCGGGCGTGGCGGCGAGGCTGAGGGCGAGGAGCGTGAGCAGCATGCGGCCACTTCACTCCAGCCAGCCTGAGTCCGGAAGCAGCAGGCTACGAACTGCGCTGACGACGGTGACTGCGCAGGGAGTGGGCAGTGCATCTTCACCCAGTCGCGTCCCCCCTTCTGTGCCTGCTTCGCTCAGTGCTCCACACCTGGAACGCAGTCGACCTGCCGTACTGGCTTCCGCTGCACCGCCCTCAACGGAAGGACCTATGGCGCCTGCATGTGAGCGGTGTTTGCCCCTCACCCCGACCCTCTCCCCGCTCCGCAGGGAGAGGGAGAGGAGGGTCAGCTCTTGAGCTTGTAGCCGACGCGCAGCAGCTGCCACGCAGTGGCCGTCGAGCCGAGCGCGAGGAAGATCAACAGCCCCAGCCCCAGCATCGAGGTCTGGGGTAACCCCAGCATGCCCGCGCGCAGGCCCTCGACCATGTGCACCACCGGGTTGAAGAGGCTGATGGTGCGGAACGGCTCGGGCAGGTGGCGCACCGAGTAGAAGACGCCGCCGAGGAAGGTGAGCGGCATCATCAGGAAGGTCGGGAAGAAGTTGATCTGCTCGAACTTCTCCGCCCAGATTCCGGCGATCAGCCCCAGCATCGAGAACACGTAGGCCGAGAGCAGCAGGAACAGCACCGTGCCGCCGACGTGCACCAGGTGCCCGCCGGTGAAGAGCAGCGCCACCCCCCAGGTGAGCATGCCCACCAGCAGCCCGCGCACCATCGCGCCCGAGATGAAGCCGACCAGCAGCTCGGCCGGCCCGAGGGGCGCGACGAGCAGATCGACCAGGGTGCCCTGGATCTTGGTGATGAAGAACGAGCTGCTCGCGTTGAGGAACGCGTTGTTGGCGATGCCCAGGAACACCAGGCCCGGCACGATGTAGTGCACGTACGGCACGCCCTCGACCTCGCTCTGCCGCCCGCCCAGCGTGTACGCGAAGACCACGAAGTAGAGCGAGGTGCTGATCAGCGGCTGCAGCACCGTCTGGCCGGGCACGCGCAGGAAGCGGCGCACTTCCTTCATGAAGAGCGTCTTCATGCCGATGACGTTCACGGCCCCACCTCGCCCTTGAGCACGCGCAGCATGATGTCCTCGAGCTTCGCGGGCTGCATCGCCACGTCGGCCACCGGCAGGCCGGCCGCGAACAGCGCCGTGAGCACCTGCGCCGAGCTCTGCGTGCCCGCGCGCTCGGTGAACTCGAGCTGCTGCTGGTCTTCCGAGAGCGTTCCCACGACACCCGGCGGCAGCGCCGAGACCTTCGACGCGAAGCGCACCACCAGCTGCTTGTGACCCAGGCGCTGCATCAGCGCGTGCTTCTCTTCGAGGAGCAGCAGCCTGCCCCTGTCGATGACCCCCACGCGGTCAGCGAGTTCCTGCGCTTCTTCGAGGTAGTGCGTGGTGAGCACCACGGTGGTGCCCTCGGCTTTGAGCTTGCGCACGTAGTTCCAGAGGTCGCGCCGCAATTCGACGTCGACGCCCGCCGTCGGCTCGTCGAGGAACACCAGCTTCGGCCGGTGCACCAGCGCCTTGGCGATGAGCAGGCGCCGCTTCATGCCGCCCGACAGGGCCCGTGTCTGCGCGTCGGCCTTGGCGGTGAGCGAGAGCGCCGCGAGCAGCTCGTCGATGCGCGCGGCGTCGGGCTTCTGCCCGAAGTAGCCCTGCTGAATCAGCAGCGACTCGCGCACGGTGAAGAAGGGATCGAAGTTGACCTCCTGCGGCACGAGCCCGACGCGGTAGCGCGGGGTGATGGAGTCGTGATCGAGGTCGATGCCGAACAGGCTGATCTTCCCGCTCGTCTTGCGCACCGTGCCGCAGGCCGCGCCGATGAGGGTGGTCTTGCCGGCGCCGTTGGGGCCGAGCAGGGCGAAGATTTCCCCCGCTTCGATCCGCAGCGACACGCCGTCGAGGGCGCGCATCGGGCCGTACTGTTTGACGAGGCCAACCACCTCGAGGACCGGATCCATCGGGCGCCTCCTCTGGCACCTCGGCGGGCCGAGTGCGAGCGGAGAAGCTCCAGGGCGGCGAACCGGCGGCGCGGAATCAGTCCACCCGAAGAGACGGGGCGGCCCCCCGGCTTCCGAGCGAATTCACCGAGTTGGCGTTGGCACGGCGCGCGCTCAGGGGCCGGTCTTCCTTTCCCCGGAGGTCCACATGATGACGCGATGGTCCTGTGCAGTGGCCGTGGTGTGCTTGATGGCGTGCAACGAGAAGCCGGTCCCGGGCGGGAGCTGCGGGGGCGAGGCGTGCGGCGAAGGGCAGCGCTGCGACGCCTCCACGCTGCACTGCGTGACGAACGGGGTGCCGAAGCTGACGCTCGTGGCGCCGGCGACGGTGATCAGCGACGCGAGCTTCGTGATCTCCGGCACGGTCGCCGACGACACCGCGGACACGGTGCTCGCCTGGCGCGACGGGGTGGGCGAGTGGCAGGCCCTCGAGGCGTCCGACGGGAAGTTCTCCTTCGCCGTGCCTGCGCGCGACCTCGACGCAGCGCCGATGTACCTCACGGTGCGCGCCGACGACGCCACCACCCAGGTCGAGGCGTCGACCCTGGTCATCGTCGATCGCGTCGGCCCGAGGTTCGAGTTGAAGGCACCGCTCAGCGTCGCCGGCGGAAGGCAGGCGACCGTCACCATCGTGGCGCGTGATGGCAGCGAAGGGCTGCAGGACTTGAGCATCGCGGGGCAGAACATCCCCTCGCCGCGCACGGGCACCGAGCTGAGCGCGCAGGTCGCGATCCCCACTGCGGACAGGACGGCGATCCCGGTGGCGGTGGTGGCGAAGGACCTCAACGGCAACCGCACCACCCAGACGTTCATGGTGCAAGTCGACGGCGCCGGGCCCTCTCTGCGCTTCGTCTCTCCAACGGCGCAGACGCCCGTCACCAACGTCGCGGCGTATCGGGTTCAGGTCGAGGCGATCGACCTGAGCGGCGTCCAGCAGCTGCGCGTGGCGATGGACGACGGCGGCTTCGTCGCCGCGGTGGAGCAGGACGGCGGGGTGTGGGCGGCCGAGGTCCCCATGCCGCTGGCGGAACGGACGGTGAGCTTCTCGGCCGAGGCGGTGGACGTGGCCGGCAACGTCAGCCTGGTCGGCAGCGCCCCGCTCGGGGTGGACCGCATCGCGCCGACGGTGCAGGTGACGGGCCCGAGCCTCGACTCGGTCCCCGACGGCGTCTTGTTCGTCAACGTGATGGCGAGCGCCGATGCCGTCAGCGTGAGCGCGACGTTTGCCGGGAACACCGCGGCGCTGTCGAAGGAAGCCGGGGAATGGCAGGGCCAGGTGCCGTTCACGATGACGGGCGACCACCTGCCCCAGTTCATCGTCGCCATGGCCCGCGACGCGGCAGGCAACCTGGCCACCAGCGCGCCGCACCGGCAGTTCATCGACACCGTCGCGCCCACCCTGACCTTCATCACGCCGGCCGCCAACGCGAAGCTCAACCGCACGGACTTCACCGGCACCGACGAGGTGATCGTCTCCTGGCAGGTGCAGGACGGAGATCCGCAGGCGGCCACGGTGAGCGTGGACGGCGCGTGGACCACTGCGAACCAGGTGCGCATCACCACTCAGCCGGGCGACGACGGCCGGAGCATCACCACCACGGTGCTCGCCTCTGACAGCGGGGGCAACCTGGTCACGGGGTCGATCACCTTCTCGGTCGACCGCGTGGCGCCCACCATTCTCTCCTGGCTGCCGGCAGCGAACGCGCGCAACGTCGAGCCGCGCACCACGACGGTCAGCTTCTCCGAGCGCGTGACGGGGCCGACGAGCTCCACCGAGGCGCTCACCTTCACGCCCACCGTCACCCAGCCGGGCACCTGGAACGCGGCGCACTCGAGCTGGACCAGCGCAGCCCTGCCGCCGTACGCGGTGTTCACGGCCACCCTGGGCAACCTGGCGGACGACTCGGGCAACCCGGTCGACGTCTCGTCGCGCAGGTTCCACACCGCCGCGCTCGCCGCTGCGACGGGCTCCGTGCTCGCGACGGGCGTGACCGGCTTCGACGTGGTGAGCGACGCCGACGGCGTGGTGACGGTGGCGGTGACCACGGCTTCCGGCTTCCGCGTCTTCGGGCTGTCTCCGGTGACTGGCGCGGTGGAAGCGCCGCTGCTCACCGAGGCGAACGGCGGGCTCTTCCACCTCAACGCCTCGCTGACGGTCGACCCGGTCACGCTGGTCGCCACGCATCGCGTGGGCAGCGCGCGCTACGGCGGGGTGGGGGGCGGCCCGCTTCCCCTGGTGGGGCTGGTGCGGCATGGGATCACGAACGGCGTCGCCAGCCCGCTGGGCGGCACGGCCGACGCGAGCGGAGCGGTGATCAGCCAGGCCGCGTTTGCCGGCGAGGGTGACAGCTCACCCTTCGCGCTCATCAACGGCTCGAGCTACCAGCGAGGCGCGCTGAACAGGCCGCTGGCGACGTCGCCGCACCTGCTCGTCGCCCAGTCGAACGGCACCTGGGCGGCGTTCAGCACGTCGGCTGCGGGGCTCTCGTGGTCGCGCTTCCTGTGCATTCCCAACCCGATCACGGGCGCGAGCACCTGCACCTCGTTCTCGTTCAGCGCCGCTTCGGCCGAGCCGTCCGACGTCCGCGCGGCCCTCACCCCGGGGGGCCGGTGCCTGGTGGCGAGCTGGAAGACGGGCAGCACGCGCGCCGCGCTCTTTCAGCAACTGGCGGGGTGCGACGAGCCGCGCCCGGTGGGTTCGCCGCCTCACCCGAGCTGTCAGAACAACCAGGTGGTCACGCCGGTGGTGGTGGGCAATCGGCTGCGGGTCGCGCCGTTCAGCGGCAACGGTGAGAACACCATCCTCGCCGCGTACGACACGGGGAGCGGCCTTCAGCTGGGCAAGCTGACCTCGCCAGCGGCGTGCACGAACGCCTTCAGCCCGGTGGGGCCGGCGCTGCCGAACGCGGCGACCGCGTTCGAGCCGGTTCAGTTGGGAAACAGGCCAGCGCTGCTGTACACGGATGCCGGCCGGAACCTGAAGCTCTACGCCCCATGAGAACGACCGCGCTCCTCCTCGTCACAGTCCTCGCACTCGGCTCCACCTCGGCGCGCGCGGACGAGCCTCCGCCCAGGCAGCGTGGCTTCCTGAGCGCGCTGGGACTGGGGCTGCTGATCGGGGGCCTGGCGGGCGTGGGCGCGGGCGCGGGGGGAGTGGTCGGCGCGAACGACGCGACCGTTCGGCTCGGCAGCTACGGTGGAACGTTCACGCCCGACGAGAAGCCCGCGGTCGATGCGCTGCAGCAGCGCATCGTCGGCAGCACGGTGCTGGCGGTCACCGGCTTCGTCGGTGGTGGCCTGGCCCTGGTGGCGGGCGTCACCTGCCTGCTGCTCGATTCACCGCGTGCGTCGGTCGCGTTCGTTCCGACGTCGCAGGGTGGCGTGTTCGTCTTCAGCGGGCGGTTCTAACGGGGCGTGCGTGTCACGTTCACGCTGAAACACCCACGCTCCACGTCCACATCTCGCGAGGTTGGGTTGGCTCGGCTCGTGCTGGGCGAGCGGCGATGCGACCCGCCTTGATCAGCTTCGTGCTCCTCTCCGCTTCCGCCTGCACCTCGCAGGACATGTGCCGTTCCCTCGCCATCGGCACGAGCATCGAGGGCATGAAGCGCTTCGAGGTCACCAGCGCGAGCGACCCCGTGTTCAAGGCCATGGTGGAGCCCGCATCGACGGCCATGTACGGGAGGGGCAGCGGCCTCGTCTGGGACGAGGGCCCGGCCGAGGCGGCGATGTGTTGCTCCGCCCAGGAGTCCGGCTTCACGCGCTCGTGGTGCACCCCCGAGCAGCTGGAGTGCACCGACCCGTCGCTGCAGGGCGTGAAGCTCTACGTGCTGACCGAGCCGTACTCCGACCAGAGCCGCGTCCCCGCCGACGGCACCTTCTGCTACGTCGCTTCGCAGAACGGCCGCATCATCGCCATCTTTCACCGGTTCTGGAGTTGATCGGCCCGCGAGCGGGCTGGTGACGGGGTCTGAGCGGCGCACTGCTACGTTCTTCCGATGAAGTTCAGCCGGGCCTGCATGACGTTGGGCGCCCTCACCCTGCTGCTCGCGCTCGCCGGCATCGCGACCACGCCGAAGACCTGCGGCGACGATCGCGGCCTGGGCCCGGTGCTCGGGCTCGAGCTGGCGGTGAACGCGAGCGAGGTCAGCGCGCTGGTGCGAGGCCCGGACTGCGCCGCGGCGCTGCGCGAGAACACGCTGACCGACATGGTCGCATTCATCCCCGCGTTCACCGCCTTCCTCGTCTGTGGCGCGTTGATGGTGAGCCGCAAGCACCGCCTCGCGGTGCTGGCCGTGCCGGTGTTCGTGCTCGGCGGCCTCAGTGACGAGGTGGAGGACCGGGTGATGCTGGCGCTGCTCGAGCTCCCGCACGCCACCCGCGAGTGGTTGATCGCGCTCTTCTTCGCGGTCCGGCTCAAGTTCGTGCTGCTCTCGCTCGGGGTGATCATCGTGGGTGCCGCGGTGGCGCGCGCTGAGCGCCTCGCCGGAGCGGCGATGATCACCGGCGGCCTGGTCGCGCTCTGTGGGCTGCTGCTCAGCCACCAGCTGCTCATGCCTGGCACGCTGGTGGCGTGGGTGGCGCTGCTCGTTCTGGCGATCCGCTGGCGCTGAGCTGATCAGGCCGGCACCAGCCACCGTCTCGGGGCTACACTCGGCCGGTGTTGAATACCCTGCTCCTCCTGGCGGTGGCGGCACCTTTTGCGCCCCAGCTCCAGGAACCGGCAGACGAAGCGTGGACCCGCGGTCAGGGCGCCTACTTCTCCACCAGCCCCTACGCGGACGACGCCGGCGTGGCGCCCGCCTCGCTGAGGGTCGAGTTCCGCAGGGACGATGCGGGCTACGGCGGCTTCGAAGAGACCAGGGCCTACAGCCGGGGCTTCGGCACGAGCGTCTTGCTCCCCACGGAGGGCGCGCGCTGGTGCTACCGGGTGAGCCACCTCAACACCCTGGGCCAGAGCTCCCCGCCGAGCGGCGAGCGCTGCTTCCGCACCGACTGGAGCCCGCCCACCGAGCCCGCCTTCGTCGACGCGGGCGCCATCGTCAGCACCGGGCGCGTCTTCATCGAGGCGCAGCCGGCCACGGACAACGCGAGCGGCGTGGGCGCCTACTTCCTCCAGGTGGGCCCCTCGCTCCCCGAGCGGTACCAGTTCCCCGACCCGCCGCTCCTCCTGCCGCTGGTGGCCTGGGTCGGCGAGGGGACGTGGGTCGCGTGGGTGCGGGTCGACGACGTCGCCGGCAACTACACCGACCTGGTGCCGGGCTACGCGGTGCCGCTCAGCATCACCGCCAATCCGCTCGTGCCTACGCCCGAGGCGCCCGTGTTCGAGGCGTCGATGGTGAACGCGTATGGCTCGGTGCTTCACTGGGACGGCGGCTGGATGGCCGACGGCGGGGTGACGCACGTGGTGGCGTCGTTCTGCAACCTCGACGCTGGCTGTCGCTGGCGTCACGGCTTTCACAGCGTGCCCGCGGGCCCGTCGTTCGAGCGCTGGCTGCAGGTGGTGGACGAAGGAACGGCGGTCGCGCGCCTCGCCGTGGTGCAGGGCGGGGAAGTGGGCCCGTGGTCTGCGCCGTCGCAGCCGCTCCTCGTCGATCGCACGCCGCCACCGGTTCCCCCGGGTCTCATGGCCACCCCGCTGCTCGGGCGCACGGGGCCGGTGACGCTCAGCTGGAGCGCGGTCGTGGACAACCTCACGGGCTGGGCTGGCACCCGCATCGAGCAGCTGGGGGTTGCTCAGACGCAGGAGCCCGCTCCGGCGACCTCTGCGCTCGTGCCGGTGGGAGAGGGCATCCATCGCTTCCGGGTGGCGTCGTCCGATGGCGTGGGCAATCAGAGCGGCTGGTCTGCGGAGGTGACCTCGGTGATCGACTCCACCGGGCCGGTGTCGATGGCGCCGGTGGCGCTGGGCTCGCCGCTCGACGGCGGCGCGCTCGTCTCGCTCTCCTGGGCGCTGCCGGTGGACGCGCTCAGCGGCGTCGTCAGCCAGGAAATGGAAGAGCGCTCTTCAGATGGCGGCGCGCAGGTCTTCGCCGTGACCGGCCTGGGCGCGTCACGCCTGGTCGGCCCGGGGACCTGGCGCTGGGCGCTGCGGGCCACCGACGCCGCGGGGAACGCCGGGGCTTTCAGCGGGCCGTCCAACGTCATCGTCGTCGACGCCACCGGCGTGGCCGTGGGCCCGGCCATCGGTACGGGGTTGGCGCTCGACGCGCGTTGTGGCGAGCCCTTCGGAGTCACCCTCACGGGGAGCGGTGACGCGCCGCTCACCTGGGCGCTGGTCTCGGGCCCGCCGGGCCTCGCGCTCGACGCGGCCGGTCAGGTCACGTGGACACCACCAGAAGCGGCGTCAGGGCCGTCGGCGATGACTGTGGAGCTGCGCAACGCAGCCGGTACCGTCAGCGGCACCTTCACCATCACCGTGAGCTGCGCGGTCTCCGACGGCGGCGCGCCTTCGTCCGATGCAGGGCCGGGAGAAACGAGGGCGCTGGGCGTCGGCTGCGGCTGTGGGTCCGCAGACCTGGCCGGCTGGGGCCTGGCTGTCCTGGGGCTCTTCCTGCGACGGCGAGCCCGCGCTCAGTGAGCCGGCGTCGAGGCGTGACCTGCGTGTCACGTTCACGCTGAAACACCCACGCACCACGTCCGCATCTCGCGAGGTTGGGCTGGCTCGGCTCGTGCTGGGCGAGCGGCCATGCGAACCGTCTTGATCAGCCTCGTTCTGCTCTTCGCCTGCGCCTGCACCTCGCAGGACGCGTGCCGTTCCATCGCCATCGGCACCAGCCTCGACGGCATGAAGCGCTTCGAGGTCACCGGCGCGAGTGACTATGTCTTCAGGGCCATGCTGGCGCCCGTGTCGGGGGCCCCGTTCGGGAGGGGCAGCGGCTTCGTCTGGGACCACGGCCCCGCGGAGGCGGCGATGTGTTGCTCCACCCAGGAGTCAGGCCGCGCGCTCTCGTGGTGCAGCCCCGAGCAGCTGCAGTGCACCGACCCCTCGCTGCAGGGCGTGAAGCTCTACGTGCTGCTCGAGCCGTTCTCCGACCAGAGCCGCGTCCCTGACGACGCGATGTACTGCTACGCCGCCGCGCAGAACGGCCGCATCATCGCCATCTGGCATCGCTACTGGAGCTAGGACACGTCGGCCTTCGAAGCGCACCGCTTTGCCGGCGGCGTCCTCGCGGGACACCTGGGGCGGCCCCTCGACCTGCTCGAGGTGCGCGGTCCGGGCACGATGGCAGAGCAGACCTTTCAGTCGCTCATCCGTGACGTGCGCACCGGCGCGAAGGAGCTGCGGCTGTCGCTCGGCTCCTGAAGACTGCCCCTCACCCCGGCCCCCCCGGCCCTCTCCCCGCTGCGCAGGGAGAGGGAGACAGTCAGTCGCAGCCGTCGTCCAGCCCGCGCGGGGAAACGATCGCCGGCCCGGCCGGGCTGCCCACGCCCGCGAGGAAGCAGCCGACCTGGGCGCCGGTCGAGGGCACGTCGAAGACGACGTAGTGGCCCAGCTCGAAGGGTGTCTGCAATTGCACCGTGCCCGCGGTCACGCCGTTGAGGTTGTTGCGCAGCGGGAACGCGGTCGTCGTGCCCTGGCCGTCGAGCCGCAGCGTGCGCGGGAGCGTGGGGTCCAATTCCTCGCCGATGAGCGTGGTGCCCAGCGCGCCCGCGATCGCCGTCTGCGCGCCCGGGTGGAAGTAGCCGTCGACGAGCCCCTGCGGCAGGAAGTACGGCCTGGGGACCTGGCCCTCGTACGGCTCGCGCGCGACGTGGCGGGCCTTCGCGCTCGGATCGGTCGAGTCCCACAAGGACTGAAACGCGTGCAGCAGCGGGTGGGTGCGATCGAGCACCTCGCCGGTCTTGAAGCCGAGCAGCAGCTCGAGCGTGGTGCGCAGGTTGACCGGGTACGTCGTCTCGGCGGCGACCTCGATCAGCTGGGCGCCCGCGCCGGAGAACACGTAGCCCCTGATGCGGGGATCCACCGTCGCCACCGGAATGCCGATGGTCGAGCCCATCGAGTGACCCATCGCCGAGAGCCGCGCCATGTCCACGCGGGCGGTGCCACCGGCAGGCAGCGGCAGCTCGAGCGCGGGGAGCAGGCGGGTCAGGTACACCGCCTCCATCGCGGCCACCGACATGTTGTCCACCGTCGAATCGACGTCGCCGAAGATGTCGTAGAGCCGCAGTCCCGAGGTGTCGGGCGGCGTGTCGCGATCTCCGTGCAGCGGGAAGTCGAAGCCGAGCGTCGCGAGCCCACGTCGCGCGAGATACGTCGAGGGACCCGAGCCGAGCGGGGGATCTCCCTGCAGGTTGCGGGGCGCGGTGGGCGCGAGCGGGCCGCGATCCATCACCTCGCGGTACTCGCCGCCGCTGCCGTGGAAGTAGACGGTGAGGGGAACGCCCGTCGCGAGCGCAGCTGACTTCGGCATCGCCACCGAGAGCCGCACCGACTGCGTGCCCTGCTGCACCGGCGTCTGGCCGTCGGCGCTCCACACGATGCGGCCCTTGCCCGGGCGCGGACCGGGCTGCACCTGGGGCACGGAGTAGCGCGCGGTGTAGAGCACGTAGTCCGGGTGCTCCTCGAGGCGCGTCCACGCCGACTCGAGCACCGGCGCGGGCAGCGTCTCCACCCAGGCCGCCAGCTTCTTGAGCGCCGCGTTCGGGTCGATGGTGCGGAACACCGTGCCGCCCACCACGTGGTCGCGGTTGAACTTCGAGTCGATGAGGTACGTGCGCAGCGGCGCGAGCGCGGCCTTCGCCTTCTCGTCGGCGTCCTTGTCTTGCTCGAACGCGTCGTGGAACGCGCGGCTGCGCCCCAGTGGTTTGCCGGCGGTGTCCCTGAGGCCGTCGAGGATGATCACCGCGTAGAGCGTCGACTCGCGCCGGGGGAACCCCTGTACGGGCGTGACGGCGAGCAGCGAAGCGGGGCGGTAGGTGATGGCCTCGCTGGTGAACGAGGTGTCGATGGGGAAGCGGCGGCCGTATTCCGGCGAGGCGGGGTCGATGTCGATGAACTGCACCGCGGCGTCCTTCGTGAGCGTCACCGCCGCGGTGGGGAGCGTGGCCGAATCGAGCGTGCCCGAGAGCGTGAAGAACGCGCCGGCGCTCACGCCCCAGCCGTCCTGGAGGCGGGAGTCGATGGTCTCGAGCCACATCTTCACCAGGTTCGGCCGCGCCCCGGGCCAGCGCTCGAGGTTGTACGAGCCGTCTTCCTGCTTCCTCAGCTCGCTGGGGAGCGGCACGTTCCAGAAGCCTTCCGCCGCGGGGTCGAAGTTCACCTGCGTGGTGCGCTCGACGAACTGGGGCTCGCACGCGGTGAGAACGAGAAGCGACGACAGGACAGCGATACTTCGCATGCACCGCTGCTACCACACGGCTCGCGCGTGGAACCAACCCGAGACAACGGGTTTTTCCGGGGCGAGACTGCCCGCGACATGGCCGCCGCAGACGAAGTGAAGCGAATCATGGCCCTGACCCGGGGCGATCCGGTGAAGGCCTACGAGCTGGTGCAGTCGCAGCTGTCGGTGCTGGTGCTGCGCACGCAGGTGATGCTGTCGCTCTCGGGCATCGTCATCACCGTCACCGGCTTCTCAGGGCGCACCATCGCGCAGACCAGCGAGCTGGCACGCAACCTGGTCGCTTCCGGCATCGTCATCGTGCTCGGCGCCGCGGGCGTGGCCATCGGCGGGGTGCTGCGCCTCAAGTGGCTCACGCAGCAGATGACCGACGACACCGAGCAGACGCTGGCGTTGATGCTCGACATGCGCGACCAGAAGTCGCGCTACCTCAACGTGGCGCTGCTGCTCTTCATGATCGGCTTCGCCTGCTACTGCGTGTCGATCGCGTTGATGCTGTTGGCCACGCAGCCGCTGTAGGGTTCGCCCCATGACTCCGATGACGCCGCAGGGTGCGCCGCAGAAGTCGAACACCAACACCGTGCTGGTCGTGGTGTTGGCCGTCGGTGGGCTCTCCCTCTTGTGTTGCGTGGGCGGGTTGGCGGTGATCGCCGTGCCCAACTTCCTCAAGTTCAACGTGAGGGCGAAGCAGGGCGAGGTGAAGATGAACCTGAAGGCCGCGTACACCGCCGAGCGCGCCTGGTTCGCCGAGAAGGACACCTATTCGGAGTCCGTCGAAGAGGTCGGCTTCCTCCCCGAGCAGCACAACCGGTATCGCTACTTCCTGGCCGTCTCGGGGGATCCGTTGATTCCCGGCGCTCCCGACGGTGGGTTCCACCCGGGCATCGCCGCCGACGCGAAGGTCGGCCCCAGCCCCGACAACGCGGCGCTGCTCGCCGGCATCCCGCCCCCGCTGCTGGCCGAAGCGGGCGTGCATGGAAAGTGTCCCGACGCGTGCCACATCACCATCCTCGCGGCCGGCAACATCGACGGTGACTCGACCATCGACGTCTGGTCCATCTCCACGAAAGACCGCAGCATCGACGGCGTCAGCGTGCCGGCCGGGAAGCCCCACATGCACATGGACGACACGAACAACTGATGCGCGGCGTGCTGCTGGCGATGGTGGTGATGGCGGCGCCGGCGCGCGCGGTGGACTTCGCGATCAACGTCGGCGCGCTCGAGGTGGTGCTGCTCCCGGTGGCGCACGGCGGGTTCTACCCGTACCTCGGCGTGTCGGCGGCCGTGCCGCTGGGTCACGACGTCACGTTCATCGGCTCGATCTCCTATGAGTGGAGCTTCGATCAACAGCACGGCGGCTTCGTGGTGGTGAGCACGCTCGACTTCCTCGTGGGCGAGCACGTCGGCATCGACCTCAACATCGCCTTCATTCACGACCAGCCGGGGCTGCGCTTCGCCGAGGCCGAGTTCTACCTGGGCGCGGGGCCGGGCGTTTCGTTGCTGTTCGGCAAGTGGACGTTCTCGCCGTTCCTCAACTTCTTCGGCGGGCTGAGGACCGCGAGCGCGAGCCTCGTGCCGGGCCTCAACGTGAGCCGGACGTTCTGAGAGGGAAACACCATGCACGTACTCGTGATGTTGCTCGCGGCGACGCCCTTCAATCTCGGTGACGAGCCCGCCATTCTCGGCTTCACGAAGGACGGCACCGCCCTGGTGTGGACCTTCAAGGACTCGGCCTGGGTGCCGAACCCGAAGAACGAGGAAGACATGGTCCTGGGCGAGGTCGCCACCATCGCGGTGGTGCACGACGCTCAGTCCGGGGCCGAGACGCAATACCTGCTGTCCCTCAAGCGCGTGAGCCGCTTCGCCGACGACAGGCTCAAGGCCCGCTATGCCTCCGCCGAGGGCGCCACCGCCTTCAGTACCTGGAAGAAGAACAACCCCCTCTCGGCCCTCAGTGGCTTCACCGGTCCGCGAGGGGCGGCGGCGACCGTCAAGGTGGGCGAAGAAGAGAGCACTCAGTGGGAAGCCGCGGGGAACCCCGTCAAGCTCGTGATCAACCGGGGGAGCGGGGAGACCTCCGACGGCTTCGATGACGGCCAGGAGGCCATGTACACGGCACAACGTTCCGCCGAGGTGTGGTGGGACCCGACGGGCCGCCGCGCCGCCTTCGCCGTCATCACCGCCCGGGCACAGACGATGCGCGGTGCCGTTCCCGAACACGGCGACGTCTACCTGGTGGAAGTGCCTGCCCCACGCGTCGAGGTGTTGGCGCCCGCGCGCCTGAGCGCAGAAGGCGACAAGGTGGCAGGCGTGGTGAAGGCGGCCGGCTTCGTGGTGTCGCGCATCAACCCCGCCCAGAAGGACCGCGCCGCCACCGTCATCTACGCCCACCCCGACTTCATGCCCGAAGCGAAGACCCTCGCCGCCGCGCTCCCGGGGGCCACCATCGAGAAGCTCACCTGGAAGGCCAACGGTGACGTGGTGGTGGCGGTGGGCGCTCCCGGCGCGAAGTGACGCTGCTCTTCCCGCTCTCGCTGCTGCTGGCGGCCGATTGCGCGGCCTGCCACGAGCGTGAGGCCGCGGCCCTCTCGGGTTCCCGCCACGCGCAGGCACGGCGGCTCCCCGTCTTCGAGCACTCCTTCGCCGAGGCGAAGTCGCGCTGGTGTCTCTCGTGCCATCGGCCCGAAGGCGAAGGTGACGGGCTCACCTGCCTGACCTGTCACGCCGTCGCTGCTTCGCCCGGCGCCGTGTGGAGCGCCGCGGCCAGTGACGCCGGGCAGGGAGCGCACCCCGTGCACGTGGACCGCGACGTCACCCGCGTCTGCGCGCGCTGCCACGAGTTCGCTGCGCCACGGCCCGGCACGCTGTCCGCGGTGGTGTCGTCGAAGGAGCCGCTGCAGGCCACCGTCACCGAGCAGCGCCTCGCCATGCCTGGCGCGAGCTGCGTCACCTGTCACGAGCCCCACCACGCGCGCGGTGGCCATGAGGGCGAGACGCTCCGCCAGGGTGTGGCCGTGACGGCGCGCGACGCGGGCGACGGCGGGGTCGCCTTCACCGTGACGGTGGGCCGCACCGGGCACCGCTTTCCCACCGGCGATCCGTTCCGGCGGCTGGTGGTGCAGACCTGCCGCGACCCGGCCTGCGCCCAGGTGGTGGCGCGAAGGGTGTTCCAGCGGACCTTCGGGTTGACGGATGCGGGCACCTGGGCCGCGGTGTCCGACTCCACCCTTCCCTCGGGCGGCGCGGCGGCCTTCACCCTCGCGGCCGGGGCCGGCTGGAGCGCGCGGTACTTCTACGGCGACTCGCGCTTCGAGCGACTGCTGCCTCCCGAGGAGGTCTTCTTCGAGGTCGCCTCGGGCAGCCTCGCTCCCTGAAGGGCCCTCGACTTCGCTCGGGCTGAGCGGATTCGGCTGGTTCCGTCAACGCGCCGATTGAGACGAAGTGATATATGGTGTGCTCACGATGTCTCACGTTCGCGCCACCATCCTCTCCTCGGCCCGCAAGCTGGCGCGGGGCCCCTCTCCCTTCACGATGGACCAACTGGCGCTGGCGGCGGGGTGCTCGCGGGCCACCCTCTATCGACGCTTTCCTTCGCGGACGTCGGTCATCGACGCGCTGCGCGCGGCCGGAGTCTCCGAGACGGAAGTGCCGCAGGCGACCCGCACCCGGGTGCTGGCCGCGGCCGAGCGGCTCCTCGGTCAGCGGGGGCTGCAGGCCTTCACCTTCGAAGCGGTGGCCGCGGAGTCGGGGGTGTCGGTGCCCACGCTGCGGCGGCATTTCCGGGGGCGGGCCGGGCTGCTCCAGGCGCTCGCCGAGAGTAAGCCCGTCCGGCACGACGGCCGGGCGCTCGCGCTCGACGCCACCACGCCCTTCGACGTCGCGCTGGAAGCGTTCGCCGTCAAGGCGCTCAAGGCCCTGCGCGCGTCCGCCGCGTTGTTCCGGTTGGGCCTGGCCGCGTCGGCTGAGCAGCGCGCGCTGGCCAGCTCCCCTGGCCGCAGCCCGGGCACCGTCGCTGCGCTCACCACGTTCTTCCGGCGCCAGCAGCGGCTGGGTCGCCTGGCGAAGGACCAGGAGCCGGGCTTTCTCGCGGCGGCGTTCGCGGCGCAGTTGGTGAGCTTCGGCGCCCTGATGCCGACGCTCGCCCCCGCGAAGCTGCGCAGCGACGCGGCGATGGCGAAGGCGATGACGCGGCTCTTTCTCCAGGGGGCGCGGCGATGAGCCTGGTGGCGCTTCCGACGGACCTGGGCGGAGCGCGCGTGGGAGGCAAGGCGCGCGGCCTGAGTGAACTGATGCGCTGGGGCTGTGCGGTGCCTCCGGCGTTCGTGCTCCCTCCCGGGGCCAGCTGCGATCGCCCGGCGCTCGACGCAGCGCTCCACGCGCTGGGCGGGCTCGTCGCCGTGCGTTCGTCGGGCGTCGCCGAAGACGGCGTGACCCGCTCCTTCGCGGGCATGCACGACACCGTGCTCGGCGTCGCCACCCTCGACGCGCTGGAGGCCGCCATCGCCACCTGCCGCGCCTCGGCGACGAGCGCGCGCGCCGCTGCCTACCGGGGTGACGCGCCGGCCGACACGCTGGCCGTCGTCATCCAACGGCAGGTGGCCGCGGTGGTGGCCGGGGTGGCGTTCAGCGCGGATCCGGTCTCGGGGCGGCGGGGTTGCTGTGTCATCGAGGCCGTCCCCGGGCTGGGCGAGGGGCTGGTGTCGGGCCGGGTGACGCCCGATCGCGCCACCTTCGACGCGGTGAGCAGGGCGGTCGAAGCGCTCACCCCGGCGCCCGGCCGCGTGGCCTGTCTCGACGCGCCGCTCGCCACCCGGGTCGCGGAGCTCACGCTCGAGGTCGCCCGGCACGCGGGCGGCGACGTCGACGTCGAGTGGGCGTGGGACGGCGCCACGCTGTGGGCGCTGCAGTGGCGGCCGGTGACGGCGCTGCCCACGCCGAACCCGCGGGTGGTGTGGACCAACACCAACGCGGCCGAGCTGTTGCCCGAGGTGGCGCGGCCGCTCACCTTCGACGTGCTCAACCTCTGTGTCGCCCAGCTGCTCAACCCGCTGATGCGCCCGCTGGGCATGGAGTTCGAGAAGCTCGGCATCGTCGGGCTCGTCGGAGGCCGGGTGTACTTCAACATGAACGCCGCCCTGGGCTGGACCCGGGCGTTCCCGTTGATGCGCCTGTGGAAGCCCGCCGGCTTTGCCCGGCTGCTGGGGGGCGATCAGCGCGCGCTCGCGGCGGCCCTGGCCACGGTGCGCGTCGACGACCTGCCCACGCACCGCGTGTCGTTGCTGCGCGTGCTGGCTGGTTCGTGGGCCATGACGCGCGCCCTGGTGCGGTTCCGCTCGGGCGACGGGAGCGCGTTGATCGCCGCGACCCGCGCACAGACCACCCGCCTCACGCAGGTCCGCCTCGCGGAGCTGGGAGACGAGGCGCTGGTGCGCCACTTCACCGACCTGCCTCGCGACGTCTTCGGCGAGTCTGATGAGAACAGCTCGGCCCCGCCGTCCGGCGTGGGCATGCTCGCCCAGTTCATCCTCGGGTTGTTGTGCCGCTGGTGGCTGGGTGATTCGAACGGCGCGCTGAGCCGGAGGCTGCTCTCGGGCGTGGGCTCGCTGGCTTCCGCGGCGCCGGGCACGGCGCTGCGCCTGCTGGGCGCGAAGGTGGCCCGGCTCGGGCTGGGCGCCGTCGCAGCGCGGCCCTGGGACGAAGCCCGCCCGCTGCTCCAGCAGACCGCCGAGGGGCGCGAGGTGCTCGCAGACCTCGACGTCTTCTTCGCGGAGCACGGCCATCACGCTCGCGGTGAGGTGGACGTCGCGCTGCCGCGCTGGTCGGAGACGCCGGGCTTCGTGTGGGCCCAGCTCGGCGCGTTCGCCAGCTCTTCGGGGACCCTGACGGAGCACACCACCACCGCTCAGCGGACGACCCTCATCGAGGAGACGCTCGCCCGCGTCGGCCCGCTGCGGCGGGCGCTGCTGCGCTCGGTGCTGCAGCGGGCCGCGCTGGGCGCTGCGACGCGGGAGAACGCGAAGGACGAGGGCGTTCGAAGGCTGGGGCTGATGCGCCTCGCCGCGCTCGAGGTGGGCCGGCGGTTGGTCGAACGGGGCACGGTGTCCTCGCGCGATGACGTCTTCTTTCTCCAGGTGGCCGAGCTGTCGCCCGCGCTCGCGGGTGGCGCGCAGTGGGCGGGCCTGGTGGACGAGCGACGGCAGCGGCACGCGCGGTGCGAGGCGGTGACCCCGCCTGACGTGGTCGTGGGGTCGTGGCAACCGGCGCGGCCCTCACGCGAGGACACCCGGCCCGCCACGCGCGGCGAGGAGTTCACCGGCATCGCCGCGAGCATGGGTGTGGTCGAGGGGCCGGCGCGCGTCATCGGGTACGTCGACGAGGGCGCGCGGGTGTTGCCGGGGGAGGTGCTGGTGGCTCCGTTCACGGACCCCGGTTGGACCCCGTTGTTCATCTCGGCGGCGGCGGTGGTGATGGACTTCGGCGGCATGCTCTCGCACGGCGCCATCGTCGCGCGCGAGTACGGGCTGCCGGCGGTGGTCAACGTCGGGCCGGCCACGCGACGGTTGCGCACGGGGCAGCGGGTGCGGGTCGATGGGAATTCGGGCGTGGTGACCGTGCTCGAGGACTGAGGGCAGACACAGTCAGGCGAAGTGCATGGCGTGCAGGCGTTGGTTGTAGTCGCCGTACCTGCCGCGCTTCAGCATCTCCCACGTCACCCACGCGACCGCGCCCTCCTCGGAGCGGCGCGGCTCACCTGAGAACGTCGTGGCGAGAAAGCAGTGCACCACGCGGTCGCGGTAGGTCACCTGCTCGAGCTTCTCGAGCACCGTCACCACCAGCCCGGTCTCTTCCAGCACCTCGCGGATCGCCGCTGCGTCCGGCGCTTCACCTGGCTCCACCGAGCCGCCCGGCAGACCGAAGTCGTCGTGGTCGTCGGGCCGGCTCACGCCCAGCACGGTGCCGTCCTTGCCGGGAATGACCACGAGCGCTGCGTCTGCTCGAGACATGGCGGTCTTGCCCTCTCCCCGACCCTCTCCCTCTCAGGGAGAGGGAGACACTGTCGTCAGTTGTGCCTCGAGCGCGGCGATGCGCTTCTCGCTCACCTGGCTCTTCGGCAGCTTCTTCGCGTACTTCACCGCTGCCTCGAGCGTCTTCTTCCGCCCGGCGGCGTCGCCCTTCTTGTCCTGCAGCGAGGCCTTCGTGTCGAAGAGGCGCAGCTTGCGCGGGCCTTCCTTGCACTTGCCCAGCGCGCGCTCGATGGCCGCGAGCCCGTCGTCGAACCTGCCCAGCTCGCGGTAGATGACGGCCAGGCGCGCGGGCGGGTTGTAGTCCTTCGGGAAGTCCTTCTCGGACAGCAGCAGCGGCTCGACCAGCTTCTCCGCCTGCTTCGAGGCGAGCGCGGCGCTGACGCGGTGTGGATCGAACACGGCGCGCGCGGCGGGGGTGGCGGCCTTCGTGGCCTGGGCGTCGAGGAAGGTGAGCCACTGCGCGGCGAGCTTCTGGGTGGCGGCCTCGTCCTTCGCGGCCTCGCGCTCGGCCACGAGCATCTCGAAGAGCCCCGAGGTGTCGTCGGGCAGCACGCCCTCGAGCGGGAGCGCCTTCGTGCCCTCGCGCACCAGCGCGTCGAGGATGGCGCCCTTCTGTTTTCCCTCGGGCATTTCGATGGCGCAGCCCAGGCCCCAGGTGATGGCGGCGACGCGCTCCTGGGCGTTGGTGAAGAGGGGCAGCTGCTCCTGGGCGGTGCGGGCGCACGCCTCGCTCTGCTTCGCCAGCGTCATGGCCGAGAGCATCGAGAGCACGGTGCGCGTCTTCACCTCGCCCGCGTCGAGGGCGGCCTTGTACTTCTCGGCCGCCACGCCCGCGTTGCCCGCGCCCAGCGCGTCGTCGGCGTCACGCAGCGCGCCCGGCCCACCGCGCGCGGCCTCGAGCAGCGCCTGCATCTGCACCTCGTCGGCGCTGCCCAGCCACTTGAGCACCACCGTCTCCTTCACCGGGTCGATGAAGAGCAGGGTGGGCCACACCTCGATGGGAAACTTCTTGAGGAAGGCGTCGGCCTTCGTCTTCTCGGTGTCGATGGACGCGAACACCACGTCCTTCTCGAAGGCTTCGAAGGCGGGGCGGGTGAAGACCTGCTCCTTCATCGCGACGCAGGTGTGGCACCAGGGCGCCCAGGCGTCGACGAAGAGCAGCTTCTTCTGGGCCTTCGCCTGCTTGAGGGCCTTGCCGTAGTCGTCGTCGATGAACTTCGGGCCCGAGGCGGCCAGGGTGAGGGCGATGAGGATGGCGTGCATGCGGTGGATTTAACCTGATAACTGCAGCCGACATGGAGTTCACGAGGTCCTTCGAGTCTGCAGGTGCGCGCTTTGGCTCGGCGGGGCCGCTGTTGGTGGCGCTGTACCGGGGCACCACCAGCCCGAGCATGCTCGACGAGCTCGACCGCGCCGAAGGGGCGCTGCTCGAGAGGTTCCCCCGCATCACCACCCTCACCGTCATCGGGCAGGCAGGCTCGGTGCTCAAGGTGGACGAAGGCGTGCGCACCCGCAGCGTGGAGCTGGGGAAGAAGTACGAGAAGCGCGTCATCGGCTCGGCCATCGTGGTGACGACGAAGGGGCTGAGCGCGGTGATGGTGCGCACGTTCCTCTCGGGCTTCTTCCTGCTCTCGAAGACGGAGACACCGATGAAGACCTTCTCCACCATCGCCGAGGGGCTGGCCTGGCTGCAGGCCCTGCCCGGGCAGGACCTGTCGATCAAGACCCAGGCCCATGCCGCTGACATCGAGCGCTTCCTGGCATGACGCTCACCTTCGACTGGTTGCCGTTCGATCGCCTCAGCGGCCGCGAGGTGCACGACGTGCTGCAGCTGCGGCAGCGCGTGTTCGTGGTGGAGCAGACCTGCGCGTTCCTCGACGCCGACGGGCTCGATCCGCAGTGCTGGCATGGCCTGGGCCGCGACGAGGCCGGCGTGCTGGTGGCGACCGCGCGGCTGGTGCCTCCGGGGGTGAAGTACGCCGAGCCGGCCATCGGCCGGGTGGTGACCGCGCCCGAGGTGCGGCGCAGCGGGGCAGGGCGGGCGTTGATGGCTTCGGCGATCACCCAGGTGAAGCGGCTCTACGCCGGCCAGAACATCCGCCTCGGCGCGCAGCGCTACCTCGAGAAGTTCTACGGCTCGTTCGGCTTCGAGCCGGTGGGCGAGCCGTACGACGAAGACGGCATTCCCCACATCGAGATGGTTCGACCATACTGACGGCGTGCGCCGGGCCGTCGATCTCGCGGGGTTCCTCGCCCAGCCGACGGGCGCCTTCCTCTGCGGTGACTCGTTCGCGTTCTACAACCTGGGCACGGTGTGCGGCTGGCGGGTGTGGGGCCGGCCCAGCCGCGACGAGGCGAAGCAGCTGGTCGCGTGCATCGCCACCGCCTACGCGCCGGGCGCGCCGCCGTATCACTCGCTGGTGGACCTGCGCGGGCTCGAGGGGGTCGACGCCGCGGGCTTCGAGGTGCTGCTCGAGTTCGTGAAGTCGAAGCGCGAGCAGATGGCGACGCAGCTGGTGCGGCAGGCGGTGGTGCGGCCGCCCGGGCTGTTGGGCGCGTTGTCGTCGGGGTTCTACGTGCTGCTCCAGCCGCGGCACCGGGTGCGCGTGTTCGATTCGATGAACGAGGCGACGGGCTGGCTTCGTCCACCTGATGGGGGTTCGCTGTCGGCGCTGGTGGAGGCGTTCGAGTCGACGACGACGGTGAGCCTGGTCACGGGGCTGCGGCGGTGGCTCGCTTCGAGCCTGCATGAGCCCGTCCCCGGTGACGCGGCGAAGGCGCTCGGGGTGTCGCTGCGCACGATGCAGCGACGGCTCACGGCCGAGAAGACGTCGTTCAACGCGCAGCTGCGGTTGGCGCGCGTCGAGGCGGCGCAGCGGCTGCTGGTGGACTCGGACCTCAAGCTCGCGGGCGTCGCCCTCGATGCGGGGTTTCCTTCGTCGCAGCAGCTGGCCACGTCGTTCAAGGAGGTCACCGGGATGACGCCCTCGGAGTTCCGCGAGCGGTACCGGGGGAAGTTGGCGTAGTTGCCCCTCACCCCGCCCTCGCAGGGAGAGGGAGACATGGCGCGCGGACAGACAGCAATGGCGCGGGCGGAGACGCGAGGCGGAGGAGCCCACCCGTATACGCCGGTGCATGAGAACTCTCCTCCTCGCCGGGCTGTTCCTCGCTGCATGTGGTCCCGACTCCTCTGCGACGATCGACGTCGAGCAACCAGAGGACCTCAGCCTCAGTGAGGCCGAGCTCAACTGGGCAGGCAACGATCCCCAGCTCTGGCGGCGGCTGTGGTTCAGCAAGTACAAGCACAAGCTCAACGCGCCGCTCGAAGCCGCCGTGACCCGCACGCCCTTCACCTCGTCGCGAACGGTGCTGCTCATTCCCGGCACCACCATCGGCCCCGAGTTCCTCGTGCCCATGGAAGCGCGGCTCAAGCGCGACGGCTTCGACGCCATCATCTGGGCGCCGCCTGATCTCTTCACCGAGAGCCTCGCCACCGGCGCCGCGCGCATCGCCGCGAAGGTCGAGGAGGTGCTCGCGCAACGCCAGAAGACGCGCCTGTCCATCGTGGTCGAGTGCGACGGCGGCATCGCGGCGCGGTACTACGCCCAGGTGCTGGGCGGACACGCGCGCCTGGATCAGCTGGTCACCTTCGTCTCGGCGCACCACGGCTCGTCGGTCGCGCCCGCGGGCTCGTGGTTCACCGGCTGGGAAGCGCTCAAGGACGTGAAGCCGAACAGCGCGCTGCTCAACCGCGTCAACGCCGCGCCGATGCCCGCGGGCTTCAAGCTCACGTCGATCTACACCTGCAACGACGAGTACCTCTGGCCTCAGACCACCTCGTACGTGCCCGGCGCGACCAACGTGGAGTACTGCGACCGCTACGTCAGCCACTTCAGCGGCTTCTGGGATTCCGTCGTCTACGAGCGGATTCTCACGACGCTGCGCGGCGAAGGCCCTCCGGTCGGCACGTACGAGCGGCGCTAAGCGCCCGTCTCCACGCAGGTGGGACAGTGTGGGCCCCTTATTACTGCGGGCGGGGAGCTCCGGATTCCCTGCCCCGCGTTCTAAGCGCCCATGACCCCGTCAAACGCCCGACGTGTCCCTTCCATCCTCGCCGGTGTGCTGGCGATGGCCGCTTCACTCACCGCGATGGCCACCGTCATCTGGTCAGACCTCGCCGAGGCCAGCGAGCCGGTGCAGGTGCTGCTCGCGGACGAGGTGGTCGCTCCGAAGCCGGTGAAGCTGGCGAAGATCGAACACAAGCAGGTCGAAGAGGTGACGCCGTTCGAAGACGAGCCGATGCCGGTGGTGAAGAAGCCGATGAAGAAGAAGCGCCGCCTCGATTTCGGGAGCTTCGAAGGCTACTGACCGATGTTCTCGACGCTGCCCGCCACGCTCGTCTTCCTGATGATGATGGCGGGGCTCTTCGTGCCGCTCGAGGCGTTCTTTCCCGCGCGCTCGACGAAGCCTTCCCGGCGCGCGATGGCGATGGGCGCCGGGCTGCTCGTGCTCAACACGCTCTTGATGCAGTGGCTCGGCGTGCCGGTGTTGAGCGCGCTGGGGGCGGTGGTGACCGCGCCCGCGACGCGGAGCCTCGGCGTGATGGTGTTCGTCTTCGTCGCGGCTGACCTCGTCGGGTACTTCATTCACCGCGCGATGCACCGGGTGCCGTTCCTGTGGCGCTTTCACAAGCTGCACCACGAAGCGACCGAGCTGAGCTGGCTCGATGCCTGGCGCCAGCACCCGGTCGACTTCGTGCTGCACGGCATCGCCGTCGGAGTGCCCGGCGCGCTGCTCGGCGCGTCACTCTCTGATCTCGCCAGCGTGGTGGTGCTGCGCAAGGCCTTCACCACGTTCCTGCACGCGAACGTGAAGGTGAGCTTCGGCCTCGTGCTCGCCTCGCCGGTGTTCCACGGCGTTCATCACAGCGCCGACCCGCGCGACTACGACACGAACTTCGCCGGCACGTTCCCGCTATGGGACGTGCTTTTCGCCACCGAACACGAGCGCCACCGTCGCCTGGTAGAAGAACCACGGCCCGATGGCCCCGCTGTTCTCGTTCCAGAAGGTGAAGGCACCGCCTCCCAGCCCGAAGACCAGGTGCTGGCCGGCGCGCGCCTCGAGCCCCAGCACCACTGAGGGCCAGAGCGTGGCGGGGGCGCCCGTGCTCCCGCTCGCGTCGAGGCGGACCCTGAGGAACGTCCCCAGCCAGCGCCACCGCAGCCCGATCCCCAGCCCTTCGTAGAAACCGCCCGCCCAGCGCGACGTCCACGGAACGGGCGTCGCCGGGCGTGCATCCGGATTCGGGGGAGGACCCTCGTAGACCCGGCCGCCCAGACCTGCTCCTGCGCCCAGCTCGAGGTCACCGACCCCGCGGAGCTCATGGCCGAGCTCCTTCGAGCGCACCAGGCGTACGCCTGCCCACCCTGTGGCCCAGAGCCCTTCGAAGAAGTTCAGGTTGGCGCCGCCCTCGAGCACCACGGTGTCGCTCCAGCCGTACGCGACATGAGGGCCGCCTGTGGTGGGCGCGATGATGCCCGTTCCCGTGGCGAAGCCGCCGGCCGTCCCGCCCACCTCGAATTGGCCGCGGCCGATCCGGTCTGGCATTCCGGCGTGCAGCCCCCGAATCGGCGGCGCGTACGCGCAACCCGTCACACCGAGCAGAAGCAGCCACAGCCTCGCGGGTTGCATGGCGTCAGTGTGCTCCTCGACACGGCCTACAGGCAACCGATGGGCAGGGTGGAGATCACCAACGCGTCGAACCACAGGTCGAGCGCGACGTTGGTGGGACCGAAGCTCTCCACGCCGAAGCGCCAGCGCGCGTTGTCGTAGAGCGGCGACCAGTGCTCGGGTGGATCCTGGCCGAGCTCCTGGCGCCACAACGCATCACTCGCGGCGAGCTGCGGAATCTCGACGCCGTTGATCCACACCTTCGTCTGCTCGTTCGGGTGCTGTGTGTCACCCGCGCCCTGGTGATCTCCGAAGAACATGAGCTCGACGCAGAACCACGACTGCGCGGTGAGCCCGTTCTCCGAGGTGGGCGTGGCGTCGCCGTTCTCCACGCCCGGGTGCCAGTTGCCGCCGCCCTCGTACCAGATGCGCGCGTTGTCGAGCCCGCCCGGCGTCCACGCGAGCAGCGCGAAGTCGTTGATGATGGAACCGAACGCCTGCTCCCGCCCCTCGTTGTCCGCGACGTAGATGAATGCGGGGTGTGCTCCGGGGAGCCCGAGGTTTCCGAAGCGGAGGTACGTGCGGAGATAGATGCGATCGTTCGGCGCCGCGACGGGCGTCTTGAGTTGCACCGTCTGCGTGCCGGTGCGTCCGTAGGGAGCGCCGTAGGCGAGGTGCAGTGAGCTCGTTCCATCCGCGGCCGGCGTGGTGGTGTCGACGGTGAAGGCGGCGCTGCTGCCGTTGATCTGCCACCGCGCGGACTCGAGGCCGGTCTCGAAGCTCTCGCAGAAGCTGGCTGTCGCAGGGCAGGCGACTCTTCCCGCGTCAGGTGTTCCCGCGTCAGGTGTTCCCGCGTCGGGTCTTCCCGCATCGGGCGTTCCTGCGTCGGGCGTTCCTGCGTCTGGTGTTCCCGCGTCTGGTGTTCCCGCGTCGGGTGTTCCTGCGTCCGGTGTCCCCGCATCAGTCGCGCCCGCGTCCTCGCTCGCGTCGGGCATGGACACCACCCCGGTGCACGCCGAGAGTCCAACGCACAGCAACGCCTGCAGCCACGAGCGCCTCATCCCTCACTCTGGCTGCTTACCGTGTGCCACTCCCCCGTTCGTCCCGACCGCGAGAGATGGGAGCCCTGCCGCGCAGGAAGTTGCCCCTCGACCTCGCTCGGGGTGAACGGTGGGGTCCTTCGATCAACCCGCTCAGGGCGCACGACTTGCGCGCTCAGCCCTTGAGTTTGAGCCGAATGCCCACGAGAAGCGCGTCCTGACCTTGTCCTCGGGTGCAGGTAGATGCGCTCGTCGTGCACGTGCACGGAGAGCAGGACCAGCCACGAAATCAGGGGTTTCGGGGCGAGCAAGCACCCGAGCCCACACGGTGTCGGGCGGCCCGCAACTAATTCCTCGGGCCCGGGTTCATCAGCACAGGCCGGAACACAACCCTGGAGAACCAACGCCATGAAGATCCTCCGCAAGACGCTGCTCACCCTGTCTCTCACCGCCGTCTCGGTCGGCGGCCTCGCCTGCGCCGGCGGCGCGATGACCGAGGACGAGACGCTCGTCGGAGAAGCGAGCTCCGCCCTCACCCTCGCCGAAGAGTCCGGTGACGTCACCGCCGACGCCGTGGGCGCGGAGTCACCGGCCGAGCTCGCCAGCAGCGGCGACGAATCGGCCGTGCTCCCCCAGGTGCCCGGTGACGCCGACGGCGTGTGCGATCTCGGCGCCCGCCGGGCCCGGGTGCTGGCGCGCTACGACGCCAACGGCGACGGCAGGCTGGGCCCGGCCGAACGCCAGGCGCTCAAGGACGACCTCGAGGCCCGCGTCGGCCACCCCGTCGCGCTGCGCTTCGGCCTCGCTCACCGCGCGCACGTGATCAAGCGCGTGAAGTGGGTGTTCGACTCGAACCTCGACGGCACGCTGTCGGCTGACGAGCGCACCGCGATGATCGACGCGCTCGAGGCCCGCTGTGAGCGCATTCGCGCCAACGTCCTCGCCCGCTTCGACGCCAACGGCGACGGCTCGCTCGACGCGACCGAGAAGCAGGCCGCGAAGGACGCGCTGGTGGCCCGGCTGCAGGCGCTGCGCGCGCAGGTGCTCAGCCAGTACGACGCGAACGGCAACGGCGTGCTCGACGACGGGGAGCGCGTGACCCTGAAGAACGATCGCATCGCGGCCTTCCAGGCCCGGCGCGCGGCGGTGGTGGCCCAGTTCGACGTCAATGACGACGGCACGCTCGACGACGCTGAGAAGACCGCGCTCAAGCAGGCCATCGTGCAGCGCATCATCGACGGCCGCGACGCGGAGTAGGCCCCCGGTCGTTCGAGCCCCGGCGCCCCGCCACTGACCTGGCGGGGCGTCGTCGTGTTCGCCGTCGTGGAAGTCGGGCCCGGTCGCTGCTGTGCTGGGGGACATGACCCCGTCGACCGAGTGGAAAGAAGTCATCGCGCCCGATGAGACCGCGACCTTCGAGCGCCTCGCCCAGGACCTCGCCGGACTGCAGGCCGCCGTCGCCGCGAAGAAGGGCGTCCATCGCGCGCTGCACGCGAAGGCCAACCTGCTCGCGCGCGCCGAGTTCGAGGTGCTGGCCAGCCTTCCTCCGCACGCCCGGGTGGGCCTGTTCGCCGAGCCGAAGAAGTACGACGCGGTGGTGCGCTTCTCGAACGGCGGGCCCGCGCCGCAGGGCGACAAGAAGCCCGACGTGCGCGGCCTCGCGGTGAAGGTGATGGGCGTGGGCGGGAAGAAGCTCATTTCCGGCATGGAGAGCGCGCCCACCCAGGACTTCCTCGCCATCCTCAGCGCGTCGCAGCCCTTCCGCACGCCGGAGGACTTCGTGTGGTTCGTCGTCAACGCGCGCCAGCCGCTCACCCTGTTGCCGAAGGCGCTGTTCCGGTTTGGCCCCAGCGTGTTCCCGTTGCTCTCGAAGCTGCAGAAGGGGCTGGGCGCGCCGCTCACCGCGCTCCACACCAACCGCTACTTCTCCGCACTGCCGATTCGGTTCGGCGCGTACGCGGCGAAGTACAGCTTCGCACCGCTCGACGCCGATGCTTCGACGGGGCCGGTCGACACGGCCGGCAAACCGGACCTCGGCGGGGCGCTGGGCAAGCTCCTCGAGACCCGCTCGCTGCGGTGGGAGCTGCAGATGCAGTTCTTCACCGACGAGCAGGCGACTCCCCTGGAAGACTCGACGCGCGACTGGACCGGGCCGTGGACGCCGGTGGCGCGCCTGACCCTGCCGCAGCAGTCGGTGAGCTCCGAGGCCGGGAAGAAGCTCGCCGCGTGGGGCGAGCCGCTCTCGTTCGACCCGTGGCACGCCCAGGAAGAGTTCAGGCCGCTCGGCGCGATGATGCGCGCGCGCAACGCGGCGTACCGGGTGAGCACCATCGCGCGGAAGGCAGCTCCCGAGCCGGCCGCGCTGCCCTGAACGGGAAGAACGAGAGGGGCCAGAAGCGCCCCTCACCCGCCCTGCGGCCGACCTCTCCCCGCTTCGCAGGGAGAGGTTTTCAGGGCACCTGCAGCTCGAACCGCCCCGCACCATCGTGATGCGCCAGCACCACCGTCACCTTGCGGCCCGCGAGGTCGGCCCAATCGGCGAGCTCCACCGACCACCACAGCGCGCCGCCGAGCTCGTCGAGCCGCACGTGCGGCTCGATGGCCAACGGGTCACCGGTCGCCGTCTCCACCCGCAGCCACTCGCCCCACTCGAAGAGCGGCACCGGCGCGTTCGCGTTCCAGATGAGGCCACCTGAGATGCGCAGCCTTCCCTTCACCCGCTGCAGCTTCGGGGGCTGCAGCAGGGGCCCGCCGGGGCTCCGGTAGTCGGCGAGGCGGCGCCGCTTCGTGCCGGTGAAGGGCTCGAAGTCGAAGCGCGCGATTCCCCCGGGCACCACCGGCTCGGCCTTCGCCAGGCGATCGATCGACTGGTGCAGCCAGCGCTCGGTGTACCGGCCCCAGAGCGTGCTCGCGCCCTCGTAGTGCTGCAGCTCGTACTCGCGCCCGCTGGTGAAGTAGCCCGAGTAGTCGCCGCACGTGCCGGCGACCATGACCTGCTCCACGCCCCGGCTCGACTGGACGACGAGCTCGCTCAGCCGGTGCGCCAGCCAGGTGGTCGGCTCGCCCGAGAGGCCCACCACCGCCACCTTGCCCACCTGCACCAGCCGCAGCGGCAGCTTCGTGGGCTGAAACTGCAGCACGTCGAGCACCGGCTGGATGATGGCCATGCCCAGGTCGTCGTCGACCTTCGGCCAGTGCGGATCGTTCGCGTTCGCCGGGTCGTCGTCGCGCAGGCCCTCGGACAGATAGCCGGGTCCCAGCTCGGAGCCCGCGAGCGTCGACGCGCCGATGCGCGGCTCGTCGGGCAGCCGCGCCGGGCCGCGATCGGTGGGCACGGTGTCCCGGCGGATCTCGGCTTCGATGAAGCGCACGCTCAGCTTCACCTCGGTCGAAGCGTTCGCGGCCAGGTCGAACGCCTCGACCAGCGCCGCGCCCAACCGCGCGCCGTGGTGCTTCACCAGCTGCAGGTTCTCCGGGAGCGAGCTCTGCCGCCTGCGGATCAGGTCCGACAGCGTCACGCCCGGCGGGCGCGGATCGACGTCGCCGATCGCTCCTGCGCCCAGCCCGATGACGGGCCGCACGCCGGTGCGCGCGTACAACAGGGCCTCTGCGCTCTGCTGGGCGGCGCCGAACCAGTCCCCGCCCAGCGCCCCGTGCTCCCTCGCCAGCAGGGCCGCGTGGCCCGCGAACGTGGCGAACGCCCCGATGGGCACGCCGTCGGTGCCGATGGCCGCCAGCAGCTGCACGCGCGGGTCGACCAGCAGCCGCTCGAGCTCGCGCACCTCGGGCGGCGCGCCTCCGTGCAGCGCCGAGAGCCGCGCGCGGATCTCGGACTCCGCCTGGCCCTGGAAGTTGTTGAGGCCTGCCTCGAGGCTGCGATTGACCGTCCAATTCCAGACAGGCACCACGCCGTGGCCGACGCGCGCCGGCCGCAGCGCAGCGCACGCCTGCTTCACCGCCGCGGTGATGCGCTCCGAGAGGTCGTCCGCCAGCTCGCGGTGAAAGCCGCGCACCCACGGATAGCTGGTGGAGAACGCGTCGAAGTAGGGCGTGGCGTAGAGGTTGCCCGGGCCCGCGTGGTTGTGCGCGCCCACCAGCACCACGCGCCCCACGTGAAACCCCTCGCTCGCGGTGAGCGCCGCCACCCGCTCTGACAGGTAGCGGCTGCCTGCGTGAAGATCGCACGCGATGAGCGCGACCCGCTCTCCCGCGCCGTCGTCGAGCACGAGCACGCGGGCGAAGAGCTTGCTGACGAAGTTCACCGCGCGGCGCGGCGCGATACCGGGGCCCCAGCCGGCTGTCCACGTGCCCATGGGTGGGGTGAGCTCGGTGAACGCCGCCCCCGCCCGAAAGCCCAGGCCCCGGGGAAGGTCCCCCGGCGCCGGCCGCTGCCACTCGATCACGTCCATGAAGGCCGGGAGCATGCCGCGATTGCCGGTGGCATGCTTGCTCTCGGTATGGCCCGCCTCCTCGCCCGCGTCTTCTTCGTGCTCGCGCTCGCGTGTGGGGAAGTGCCCATTCCCGAGCCGGTGCCTCCGGTCGAGCCCACCCTGCCGCCCGACGACGAGCTGCTGACGGCCCGGCCCTTCCAGGTGAAGGAACCCACCGGCTACGACGGCGGCACCGCGCTGCCCCTGCTGGTGGCGCTGCACGGCTACGGGAGATCGGGCACCGCCCTCGACGAGCAGTTCGCCCTCAGCCGCTTCGCCGAGAGCCGCGACGTCCTGCTGGTGCTCCCGAACGCGCTGCACGACGCGCGCGGCAATCGCTCGTGGCGGCCGGCTTCCGAGCCGAAGTTTCCGTTCGATCGCGAGTACCTGCGCGCGGTCATCCAGTCGGTGAAGGCGCGGTACGCGGTCGACCCCGCGCGCGTGTTCGTCTTCGGCTATTCGCAGGGCGGGCACATGGCCCACCGCATGGGGTGCGACGCGGCGGACCAGGTGGTGGCCTTCGTCTCGCTCGCCGGCCAGGCGGCGACCCAGCCCGGCGAGTGCCTGCCGGCGCGCAGCATCTCGGCGCTCCAGGTGCACGGCACCGACGACGAGGCCATCGGGTACGACGGCGACGCGATCCCCCCCGTCGACCCCAGGATCCCCTCGGCACACCAGACCATCGCCGTGTGGGGCCGGCACAATGGCTGCGGCGCGCTCGTGCCCACCGCGCGCACGCTCGACCTCTCGCTCTCGGTGGCCGGCGACGAGACCACCGTCGAGCGCTACGCCGGCTGCCCACCCGGCATCGACGTCGAGCTGTGGACGATGCACGACGTGCAGCACTGGCCCTTTCCCTCGCCGAACTTCATGTCGCTGCTCTACGGCTTCCTCGCCGAGCACGCGCGACCCTGAAGAAGGAGCACCGATGAGTGACGACGCGTCGACCCGCGCGCTGAGTGAACACCGCCGCCGCTCCACCGAGCTGAAGGCCGAGGTGCGAAAGCTCGAGTCGCAGGTGGGCTTGCTCGAGAAGCAGCTCGAGGCGCGCGACGACGCGGCGGTGCGCGCGCGGCTCGAGGAAGTGGAAGGCCGGCTCGCCGCCGCGAATGAAGAGCTGGTGCGGGTGACGGACGCGCTCGAGGGCACCGAGGAAGCGCGCGCCCAGGCTGCCGCCACCATCGAAGAGCTGGAACAGCTGGTCGACTCGTTCTCGAAGGTGACGAAGGGCGTGCCCGAGCTGGCCGAGGTGCTCAGCGCGATGCGGCTGTGCGTGGGCGCGCTGGCCACGTCGCGAAGGCTCGAGCGCACGCAGGAATCGCTGCAGGAAGCCAAGGACATCTCGGCCGCGCTGACGCAGGCCCTGGTGCTGCTGGCGAACACCATGGCCTCCCAGGCCGGCAGGGCGGCCGTCGGCGCGAAGGGCTGACTGCCGAAAGCCGCTGGTCGACGGAGATCGCGGCGACCGCGCGCGGGAGTAGCTTGGGGAAGATGAGCATCCCGGTGATCAAAGAGACGATGACCCTCGCCAACGCCCGCGCGATGGCGGCGGACGCTCCCGGCTTCCTGTTGGGCACCGCGCGCCGGGCAGGGCCCGTCTTCCGGGCCGGCGTGGGCCCCCTCACCCTGACCGTGGTGGCCGAGCCCGAGGCGCTGCAGCAGGTGTTGCAGAAGCAGGCGAAGACCTGGGGCCGGGGGACCGCGGTCGACGCCATCCGCCCGCTCCTGGGCAACGGCCTGCCGCTGTCTGACCCGCCCCTGTGGCTGACGCAGCGGCGCACCATGCAGCCCTCGTTTCACCGGGCGCACGGGCCGGGCTGGGTGCACTCGATGCGAGACGTCACGGCGGCCTCGCTCTCGGCCCTCGCCTCGGGGCAGGAACTGGTGACCCGCCAGCTGATGATGACCATCGCTCGTGACGTGATCGTCAGGGCGATGTTCTCGCAGTCGCTCGGCGCTGACACCCGCGCGTTCGACGACGCGTTCCACGAGGTCGAGGCCTATGTGTCCACCTCGATGGTGCCGGGGAAGCTGCCGCTGTGGGTGCCCACCCCGCAGCACCTGCGGTTCAAGCGCGCCACCACCTTCCTCCACCGGCACATTCAGCAAGTCATCGAGGAGCGCCGCCGGCTCGAGCAGCCACCGGCCGACCTGCTGACGCTGCTGGTGCAGGCCCGCGATCCCGAGACCGGGGAAGCGATGAGCGACCCGCAGCTGCGCGACGAGGTGATGAACATCTTCTTCGCCGGCCACGAGACGACCGCCAACCTGATGACCTGGGCGGTGTACCTGCTCTCGCAGCACCCCGCGGTGCTGGAGCGCGCCGAGGCGGAGGTGCGGGCGGTGCTCGGTGATCGAACCCCGGAACCGGAGGACCTCCCGAAGCTGACCTGGCTCGGCTCGATCATCCGCGAGACGCTGCGGCTCTACCCGCCGGCGTGGCTGTTCGCGCGCCAGTCCTTCGACACGCAGCAACTGCAGGGTGAAGCGATCGCGAAGGGGCAGGTGGTGCTGGTGGTGCCGTACATCACCCACCGGTTCCCCTCGCTGTGGAAGGACCCCGACACGTTCGACCCCTCGCGCTTCGAGAAGGACCAGTCCACCGACGCGGCGGCGTGGAAGTACGCGTACCTGCCGTTCGGCGCGGGGCCGCACGTGTGCATCGGCAATCACTTCGCCCTGCTCGAGGCGGCCACGGTGCTGGCCATGCTGATGCAGCGCGGGCGGCTCGAGGTGCTTCGGCCCCACGAGGTGCGCGCGAAGATGGGCGCCACGCTCTTCGTGGGAAACGGGCTGCCGGCGCGCTTCGTGGCGCGGTGAAGCTCAGAGCTTGAGGCGCTGGAACAATGGGGCCACCGCGGCCGGCGTGAGCGGGCGCTGCAACCGGAACATCGCCTTGAGCGCGAGGGCCGCGGTCGAGTCGGCGAGCGTCGAGTCGACCACCATCACCACGCGCAGCGCCGGTACGCGCGCCTGCCGCGACCACACGGCCTTGCGCACCTCGAACGTGGCTGACTTGCCGTCGATGATGAGCACGTCGGGGAACATGGTGTCGGTGAGCGGCCCCGAGCTCGCGCTCACGCCTGCCTTGCGCGTCTCGCTCAGGAACAGGGCTTCCTCGCGCCCATCGCTCAGCAGGATGTGCACCAGGGCCCGGGCGGGACGGCCCCTCGCCGCCGCACCTGGAGGCGTCGGGGTGGGTGTCAGCCCCGAACGGGGAACTCCGGGTGGAGGCGTCGGTGCCGGGGTCAGCCCCGAACGCGGAGGTCCGGGAGGAGGCGTCGGTGCCGGGGTCAGCCCCGGGCGGGGCGGCGTCGGCACCGAAGAGGTCGCGGCGCGCGAAGGGGGCGTGGGCCTCGCCGGCGGCGACATCGCCTGCAGCGCCGAGGGAGACGCACGGGGCGCGGAGATGGCCCTGGCCAGCCGGCCGATCTCCCGGAAGTCCATCAGCGCGACGATGATCTCCCGCAGGTAGCTCAGCTCGAAGGGCTTGGTGACGTACTCGTCGACGACGCCGATCAACTCCTCGGCCGAGTCGCGCGAAGCGAAGGCCGTCACCAGGATGATGATCGCCTCGGGGTGGGCCGCGCGGGCCGCCTTCGCCACCTCGATGCCGCTGCCCTGGGGCAGGTTCTTGTCGATGAGGAACAGGTCCCACGGCTGGCCCAGCAGCGTCATCGCCTCGGCGCTCGACAAGGTGCCGCGCATCGTCTGGCCCATGCGCTCGAAGAGGCGCTGCAGCACGCCCTGCACGCTCTGCTCGTCGTCCACCACGAGAATGCGCCACGCCTGGCTGGGGGGGTCGACCACGGCCCCATGCTAGCAGGGCTCGGCCTCCTCAGCCCTTTCGGGGCCCGTCGAGCAGAATGGCCACCACCATGTCGCTCAGCACGTTCACGCCCGAGCGGGCGCGCGCGAGGATCCAGTCCACCGGCACCACGAAGGCGATCGCCACCGCCACCATCGGCGCCGGCAACCCCATCGCGCCCAGCACCAGCGGCAGCATCACCAGCCCCGCCTCGGGGATGCCGGCGATGCCGATGCCCGCCATCAGCGACGAGAGCACCACCACCGCCTGTTGGCCGAAGGTGAGGTCGAGCCCCAGCGCCTGCGCCACGAAGAGCGCGGCCATCGCCTCGTACAGGGTGATGCCGTCGTTGTTGAGGTTCGTGCCCACGCACGCCGCCAGCCGCGCCGACTCGGTGGAGACGCCCAGCTTCTCGGTGAGGCAGTGCAACGTCACCGGTACGGTGGCGAGGCTGCTGTTGGTGCTCAGGCCCGTGAACACCGCGTCGGCGCCCTTGCCCAGGAACTCGCGCGGCGTGCGCCGGCCCACCAGCCACACCACCAGCGGGTAATAGAGGAAGGCGTGCAGCGCCATTCCCAGCAGCACCACGCCGAGGAACGGCGCGAGCGCGCTGAAGACCCCCAGGCCGGCGCGCCCCACCACCTGCGCCACCACGCCCAGCACCGCGAAGGGCACCGTCAGCACCACCCAGTCGAGCACCAGCACCAGCGCCCTCAAGCCTCCGTGCACGAACGACTCGATGGCGCCCAGATCGATGCGGGTCTCGGCGGGCTCTTCCTTGAGCTTTCGCAGGGCGGCGCCGAACAGCAGCGTGAGCAGCACCACGGGGATGATCGCGTTCTTGAGGAACGGATCGACCAGGCTCTCGGGCACGTAGCTCTGCAGCGCCTTGATGGGCGAGAGCGAGTCAGCCCCCACCACCGACTTGAGCGGGGCCACGTTGCCGGCGGTCTGCAGCTTCTCGAAGTCGGCGCGCGACGAGACACCGGGCCGCAGCACGTTCATCAGCAGCAGCCCGATGGTGAAGGCGACCGACACGTTCACCGCGCAGATGCCCAGCAGCTTGACCCCGCTGCGCGCGCTGATCTGCGTCTTCAAGAACGTGTCGAGGATGGCGAAGAGCACCAGCGGCACCGCCAGCGCCTTGAGCAGGCGGATGACCAGCATGCCCAGCTCACCCAGCTCTTCGTTCCCGGCGCCGAGGAGGATCGGGTCCTTGCCGAAGGCGACGCCGAGGATCGCGCCCACCGTCACGCCTGCGAGCACGCGGGCGAAGAGAGGGACCTTGAAGCGGGCCGGGGCGCTCATGTCAGGTCCACTCGAGGCGCATGGTGAAGCCTTCCGCGTCCTGCGAGCGCAGGGTCACGCTGGGGTTCTTCACCTTGAGCTGCTCGAGCGCTTCCTCGAGCACGCCCATGTCGAACTGCGGCTGGGTGTGCTTCTCGTTCAAGTGGAAGTCGAAGCAGGTCGGGCCCACGCGGGTGAGCACCACCTTCGTGTAGTTGTTGGTGGCGGCGTAGTTGCGCTCGATGCGGTCGAGCGCGCGCACCGGCCCGATGAGGCGCAGCAGCGGAAAGAGCGCGCGGCCCACCAGCGTCTCGCAGAAGCCGACGATGGTGGAGCGGCCCAGCTTCCGGCACGCCTCGGGCATCGAGTCGTCGGGGTAGAGGCGCTTGCACAACACGTCCACCGCCGCCGTCCAGACCTCGATGGGGTAGGCGGGATGGAACGCCTTGTCGAGGCGAACGCCCACGGCCTGGAGTTCCGCTTCGATGCTCGGGGTCACCTTCGCGCGGATCTCCTTCGAGAACAGCGAGTCGAACCCCGAGGCAAATACCACGCGCGTCTCTACGGCCATGGGCGCTGATCTACCTCAGGTTGGGAGGTCAGCCCCGGGATGTGTGAAGCTGCCGCCTGGCCGGCCTTACCTGGAGTCGACATGAAGCGCGTCGTCATCGCCGTCGTCCTGCTCGCCGCCGCGGGGTGTTTTTCCCCTGTCGAGGATCGGTGGTGTGGTCCGCAGCAGCCCTGCACGCAGGGCTTCATCTGCAGCACCACGTTCCACTGCGTCGCGGCGCCCCGCATCGTCGATGGCGGTTCGGGCGGCGGCTCAGGCGGAGGCGGCGGCACGGGTGGCGGGGGAGGCGCGCTGGGCGGCGGCAGCGGAGGAGGCGGCGTCCCCGTCGGCGGCGGGCTCGGCGGAGGCGTGGGAGGCGGGACCGGAGGCGGCGGTGGCGGCGTCGATGGCGGGTTCTGCAGCTCGGTGAGCTGCAGGAGCGGGTGCTGTCTGGGCAGCAGCTGCGTGCCGGTGCTGCAGCAAGGCCACGACGTGTGCGGCTTCTTCGGCGATCGCTGCACGCAGTGCGGCTTCGACGAGGGGTGCGTGGGCGGCAAGTGCGAGCCGGTGGTCATCACCATCGACGGCGGCAGCGGCACCGTCGGGGGGCCGTGCTTGCAGGACTTCGACTGCGGCAGCGACGGACTCTCGTTCTGCTTCCCCGAGTTCAGCGGCGGCCAGTCGACGGGCTTCGTCGGTGGCTACTGCAGCCGCATGTGTGACAACGGCCCGTGCCCCGCGAACGCTTCGTGCGTCGAGGCGCAGACGTCGGGCGGTGGGGTGGTGAACATCTGCCTCACCAGCTGCGGCTCGGTCGCGCAGTGCCGCATGGGGTACCAGTGCGACAACACCGTGGGCACGGGCGTCTGCCTGCCGTAGTCACCCGGCCAGCCGGTAGGCAATCGCGAACAGGGTACAGCCCAGCACGAGCAAGCCCAGGCCCACCGAAGGCAGGAACGCCGAAGCGCCATAAGCGCCGGGCTGCAGCACCGAGAGAGAAGGGTCCGCCGGCTCGTAGAACACCTTCACCGGCGCGCCCTTCGGAAACCGCGCGGCGAGCGCCTCGGCGGTGGCGCGGTCACTCTCGAAGTCCTCGAGCGCGATGCTGGTGCCGCGCAGGTCCTTGTCGCCGACCTTGTACCGGTACGTGACCTGCGCTTTCCACGCGGCAGCCACCCCCGCGACCGTCGAGGTGAGCACCGTGCCGTCGACCTGGGGCCAGCCCGCCGAGCGCCGCGCCGCCATGACGCGCACGAAGCCCAGCCCGAGCGCGGCGAGCCCGACGAGCGCGATGACGACCGAGACGACCTCGAAGGCCGTGAAGAAGATGCTGAGCATTTCGGCCCGAGGGTACGACAATGCGCCCCCATGCGTGCCTTCGTGTTGCTGCTCTCGATGGGGTTGGTGGGGTGTGCCGGTGCGGGGCCGACGCACGACAAGAAGGCGTTCTTCCAGCGGGTCGACCTCCCGCGCTGGCAGCGCCTGGGCATCGACGCGACCTTCCTCACCCAGGCGCTCGACACCACGCACTCGATGTCGGAGTTCTTCGACGACGTCTGGGTGAAGCGCTGGCTCGACGAGGGCAAGCGGCTCGAGGCGATCGCCGTGGCCCTCGAGGCGGCGAACGACCCTTCGGCCGGCAAGGCGTACGCCGACGCGGCCCGGTACTACATCGTCGCGCACTACCCGAACCCGAAGACGCCCTTGAAGAAGGAAGCGTTCGAGGCCTCGCTGCGCACCGCGAGCAAGGGCATGGCGCTGGGCGGCATCGCGTTCGACCCGATCGACTTCGCGGCGCCCATGGGCCAGCTCCACGTGGTGCGCAGCAAGCCGCTGGGTGACGGGGTGAAGCGGCCGGTGATCCTCGTGAGCGGCGGGCTCGATGGGTACAAGGAAGAGCTCGCGCTGTTGCTGCAGGGCTCGCTGGCGGGCTCGGGCGTCTCGAACGGCGTGGTGCTGGTGCTGGTCGACATGCCCGGCACGGGGCAGAACCCGCGGCCGCTCTCGTCGAAGGGCCACGAGGAATATTCGGCCATCATCGATCGCCTCGCGTCGGAGCCCGACATCGACAGCACGCGCATCGGCTTCATGGGCCTCTCGTTCGGAGGCTACTGGGCGGTGCGGTTGCCGCAGGTCGAGCCGCGCATCAAGGCCGCGGTGAACTTCGGAGGCCCGATGACGAAGGCCTTCACGCTGGGCAACTTCGGCCGGCTCCCCGACGCGTTCGTGCAGGCGGCGCTGCAGGTGATGGGCGTGAAGGACATCTTCGGGCTGGCGGGCGTGTCTGATTCGCTGGCGAAGTCGGTGAGCGACGGGCTCGCCAGCAACACCAGGCCGCTGCTCACCATCAACGGCACGGAGGACTCGGTCATCCCCATGGAAGACACGCTGTTCCCCTACACGGCGGGCGCGCCGCGCACGTTCTTCCTGGTGCCGGGTGACGATCACTGCGCGATGGGCAACCTCGAGCTCGTCATCGGCGTGGCGAAGTCGTGGCTCGACAGGGAACTCGCCGCGCCGTGAGTGTTGTATGGGGCGCCCCATGCTTCCTCGGGGTTTCCTCGGCACCCGCGCCGACCTGTTGATGGACGTCGTCTTCATCTCCACCCTCGCGACGCCGTTCATCCTGGGGTGGGGCATCCGCTTCGCCGCGGGGAAGGACTTTCGCCGGCACCGCGCGGTCCAGACCACCCTGCTGTGCGTGCTGCTGGTGGCGGTGGTGCTCTTCGAGGTGGACGTGCGCCTGTCCGGCGGCAGCGGCAGCCTGATGAAGGGCTCGAGCTACGCGGGCACCGGGTGGCTGCGCGGGGTGACGCTGGCCCACGTGCTGGCCAACGTCGTCACCTTCCTCGCCTGGCTGGTGCTGGTGGTGAAGGCCTGGCGGCGCTTCGGGCGCGAGCTCCCCGGGCCGTACGCGCCCACGCACCGGCGCCTGGGCCGCTTCGTCTTCGGAGGCACCGTGTTCGGCGCCGTCTCGGCGGTGGTGATGTACGTGCTGGGCTTCGTCCTCTGAACTTCACCAGGCGACGGAGAGGCGCAGCGTATTCCCCTCGATGATCGCCTCGGTCACGCGCGCGGGCTGGCCGGCCAGCTCCGAGAGGAAGCGCACCACACCGCGCCAGGCGACCCCCGAGTAGGGCGAGACGGCCGTGGGGTAGGTGAAGCGCAGCGCGCCGGCGCTCTTGCCCTCCGGTTCCCACGCGCAGGTGACGTGCTTGAGCGCCTGCGGCAGCGACGTCGGCACCCGGGCGAAGAGGGTGCCCGGGGACCGCCCGGTGAGGGCCAGCGCCACCTGCACCACCGGCCGGAGGATGGACCCGAAGGAGGCCTTCGTCATCTCGTAGTTGATGTTCTCCAGGGTGACGGGGTCGGTGAGCGTGAGCAGCGCCTCGCCGAACTCGGTGAGCTGCGCACCGGGGTGCCACCGCGCGCCGTACGGGTTCTCAAAGGCCTCGCGCGTCGCCTGGCTGCACTTCGCCAGCGCCGCGTCCAGCAGGCCGTGCGCCTTCGCCTGCTTTGAGAGGCCGGCGAGCTGCACCGAGCTCGCCTGCCAGTCGGTCTGCGTCATGGCGCCTCGTACCATGGTCGACGTGCGGCGAGGTCGGAGCACGCGCGCAACCGAACTCCGGTAGCGTCAGCGCTTGAGTCACGGTTCGCGGAGCGCAACGGGGTCGTGGTGGTTCGTCTCGCTGGTGCTGGTCGCGTGCTCCTCCTCGCCGGTCCCGAGCCCCCCGCGCGAGGGCGTGCGCGAGGTATTGGCGGGCGAGCTGTGGACGGACGAGCGCTGCACCGAGCAGGCCTTCCAGTACTGCCTGACCGCCGGGCATTCCATAAGCGTGGTGTCGGTGCGGGTGGACGGCGCGCGGCTGGGAGTGCTCCTGGTGGGCAGCCAGCAGCACCTCATCCTCGCCACCAGTGAGGATCGCGGCGCCACCTGGACGCTGGTGTCGATCGACGACGACGACTTCTCCCGCGGCGGCCAGGTCTACCGCGGGGGCATGGACCTGTTCATGAGCGGGGGCTCCACCTGGATCTACGTGCCCCGACCTGAAGAGGGCGCGGGTGGCCGCACCTACTCCCGGGGCTACCTGTACACGGTGGACTCCGCCGGGAAGCTGGTGGCCGCCACGGGCAACCTCCCCGGGGCCCTGCCTATCGACGCGCGCGACGGCAAGGCCTTCTTCCTGGTCCCCGACCGCGACTTCCGCGGCGGCCCGCCGAACCTGCTGGCCGTCGAGGTGGATCCGCGCGACCCCACGGCCCAGCGCACCGCGCTGCTGGAATGCGCCGTGCCCGGCTGCAACACGCTGAGCGCGGGGGCCTTCCAGGGCAGCGATGACGGGGAGTCCTACTGGGGCTTCACCAACACCCCCGCCGGCTACGACGCCGAGTGCCTGGTCGGCTTCAGCCGCAGCCGGCAGGCGCTGGGCTACCGCTGTGTCCCCCGCTCCGATTGGCCTGCAGCCGCGGCCAGCGAGAAGTTCGCGGTGCTCCCGTACGCCGGCCTCGTGGCGCCGGTGCTGCGGGTCTTCGACGCGCAGGGCCACGCGTGGGCGGTGACCATCGTGGACAGCGGCACGGGGGACCCTCCCACGGTCAGCGCCCCGGTCGACCTCGGCCCGGGCGAGGCCTTCACCAACGGCAGCTTCAGCGGCCGGCCGCGGCACGCGGGCCTGGCCATCGTCATCGGTGACCCGGCCGACAGCGCCGCGAGCGCGCGCCTGGTGCAGGTGCCGCAGGGCGCCCCCGCCCAGGACGTGCTGTTGCCCCGCAGCCCCTGCGTGGACGCGGCCACCTGTGGCGATCGCCAATCGCGCTTGCAGCAGGTCTACGGACAGGTCGCCTGGACCGAGCCACTGGGCCAGGGCGAGTATCTGGTCCTGTATCTTCACGACGCCGAGCCGGCGCTCAATCGCTACCGCCCGGTGATCTCCGCGTCGATCGAGCGGCCGGCGCTGCGCGACGTCACCCCGGTGCCTTTCGAGACGGCGGCGGGGCCCGTCGGGTACGTGGGCTCGGTGGAAGCGGGCGCGGTGGAGCGCATGTGCGTGCGGGCGCTGTCCTGCCTCGGAGGCCAGGGCGGGATGAACGAAGACATCTCGGCCTGTCTCCACTTCTGGCTGGCCACCACTGCTGCCACCGCGGCGGAGCAGCGCGCGGCCCGCCTCGACTTTCTGGCCTCGCCCGCAGACGACTGCCGCGCCTTCCGCTACGCGCGAGACGTCGGCTTCGGGGGCGGAGGCTGCAGGGCCGGCTGCCCCCAGAGCGGAGGACACTGCGCCGCTGACGCCGGCCCGTGCACCTTCCCCGCGGCGCCGCCCGCCGACTGCAACCGGTGCACCGCCGACGGGAAGGCCATCTCCTGCACGGGGACGACGGTGACCCGGCTGCTGGACTGCGCCGCGGTCGGCCAGACGTGTGGCTGCACCCAGGGGACCTCGGGTGAGTGCCTGGACGCGCCCACCTGCAGGGCCCCGGTGTGCACCGACCTGACCGGGCGCTGCACCGGTGACGTCTACTCGTGGTGCGAGGGCCAGCGCGACTGCGGCGTCGCCGGCCTCACCTGCACCCTCGAGCGGGGACTGGACTGGGCCTCCTGCAAGGTGGCGGAGCCGATCCCCGCATCGGCCGAGTGCTTTTCAACCGCGGCGCAGTGCGACGGCAAGTACCTGCTGCTGTGCGTGGGCGGCCGGCTCACCTGGACCGACTGCCAGGAGCTGGGCTACCGCACGTGCGGGAACGTGCCCCTGACCAACGCCGAGCGCTGCCAGAACTGACCGCGCGGACGGCGCCCTGATCAGCTGATCAGAACGAGCCGCTGCGCTCTTCCCTGAACGCCTTCTCCAACGCCTGCGCGTGCTCCAGGTGCCCCTTGAGGACGCCCAGGTTCTTGCCGGTCCACTTCTTCAGGTCAGCGTCCCCGGCGTCCTTGAAGCCGCGCTCGAAGCGCTTGATGGCCTTCTTGTGACTCTCGACCAGCCCGCTCAGGTAGACCTTGTCGAACTTCGCGGCCGGTAGCGCGAGCAGGTCCTCGTACTTCTTCTGGGCGGCCGGGGGGATCGCCTCGGTCACCGGAAAGGGGAGGCGCCGGGTGTCGCACAGGTCCTTCAGCTCGTCGTTGGCCTTCGTGTGATCGTCGACCATCGCCTGGGCGAGCTGCCTCACCGACGGCTCGGTGCTCTGCGCGAGCGCGAGCTGCCCCAGCCGAACCTCGGCGCGGCTGGTGCCGGCGGCCTCCTCGATGAAGGCGGCGTCTCTCTTTCCCTTGTTCTCGTCGTCGACCGCGAGGGCGCCGGCTGCGGCCAGCGCCCAGAGCAGGCTCGTCTTCAGCATCAATGAACGTGTCATGGCGCACCTCCGCCGAGTGAACGGACGAGCATCGTGTGTGCCACGACCTTCGCAGGGAGAACGGTGTGGAGGCTGGGCCCGCCGCGCGCAGAGGCTGCGTTCACCGTCCCTGGACGTGCGCCGTTCGCTTGCCTCCCCGTTTGGTCGACGCCTGCCCGCGGGGCGTCGCGCATCTCCGCGCCCGCCGACGTGCGACAGCTGCACGCTTCACCGGTCTCTCAGCCGCGCGGCCTGCAGCAGCAGGAAGTCGCGCTCGGCGATGCTGGCGGTGCGCTTCGCGGCGCGCTCGAAGGCCACGATGGCTTCGGCGGGTCGGCCGGCGCGCTCGAGGAGATGCGCCCGCGTCGCGTCGAGCCGATGACTCGCGGCGAGGCGGGGGTCGTTCGCCAGCTCTTCGATTCGCGCGAGGCCCACGGCCGGTCCCTCCACCATCGCCAGCGCGACGGCGTGACTGAGCGCCGCCATCGGGTTGTCGTTCATGCGCAGCAGCAGCGAGTAGAGCCCGACGATCTGCGGCCAGTCGGTCGCCCCGGTGCTGGGCGCCTCGTCGTGCAGCGCGGCGATCGCGGCCTGCACCTGGTACGGGCCCACCGCGCCGCGCGCGAACGTCTCGGAGATCAGCCTGCTGCCTTCTTCGATCGCCGCGCGGTTCCACCGCGAGCGATCCTGCTGGTCGAGCGGAATGAGCTCACCTGCGGGCCCCGTTCTCGCGTCACGCCGCGCGTCCGTCAGCAGCATCAACGCCAGCAGGCCCGCCACCTCGGGATCGCCGGGTGACAACTGCCGCAGCATGCGGGTGAGCCGCAGGGCCTCGTTCGAGAGATCGACGCGGTGGACGTCGGCGCCCGAGCTCGCCACGTAGCCCTCGTTGAAGATCAGGTAGAGCACGTGCATCACCGCCCCCCGATTCTGGTCGGGCTGGGCGGTCTCGAAGCCGACGCCCGAGCTCTTGATGGTCTGCCGCGCGCGGCTCAGGCGCTGCGCCATCGTCGCCTCGGGCACGAGGAACGCGCGCGCGATCTCAGCCGTGGTCAGCCCGCCCAGCGTCCGCAAGGTGAGCGCGATCGCCGAGGCGCTGGTCAACGCCGGGTGACAGCACAGGAAGAACAGCTCGAGGGTGTCATCGCGGCCGGCCGTGGCCTCGTCGGCGGCGAGCGCGAGCTGTTCTTCAGGTGGCACCAGGCTCACCACCACCTGCTCGCGCAGCCGCCGCGCCGTCTCCGCGCGCACCGTGTCCACCACGCGCCGGTGCGCGACGTGGAAGAGCCAGGCCCGCGGATCCCCGGGCCGGCCCTCCTTCGGCCACTGCTGCGCGGCCGCGAGCAGCGCTTCCTGCACGGCGTCTTCGCACGCGGCGAGATCGCGGTGGCGCCGCACCAGGCCTGCGAGGATCCGCGGCGCCAGGTCGCGGAGATCTGCTTCGAGCGGCGTCACTCGACCGGGGGCGCGCTCATCACCTGCCGCACTTCGATGGCGAGGTGCAGCGGCTTGCCCCCCGGCCCCGGCGCCATCGAGGCCTCCGCGGCGATCCGATACGCGCGCTCGGCACTCTCCACGTCGACGATCCAGTAGCCCGCGAGGAACTCCTTGGTCTCGGGAAAGACCCCGTCGGTGACGGGCTCCCCGTCGGGGCCCGCGCGCACCAGCTTCGCCTGGTCAGGCCCCGCCAGGCCCTCGGCGGCGGCCAGCTCTCCGTTGGCCTGCAGCTTCTTCGCGAAGTCCTTCATGAAGCCGATGTGGGCCAGGAGGTCCTGCCGCGGCCAGTTCATCACCTGGTACGCGCCCTTGCCCGGCGTGTTCATCATCAGGATGAACTTCATGACTTCCCCCCGTGCGCGCGCTCGAGGTCGGCCACGACGATCTTCTGCATGCCCAGCATCGCCTGCACCACCTTCGGGTCGCCCATCAGCTCCATCAGCCGCTTCGGGATGATCTGCCAGCTCAGGCCGTACTTGTCCTTGAGCCAGCCGCACTGCGACGGGCTGCCTCCGCCGGCGATCAGCGCGTCCCAGAAGCGATCGACCTCCGCCTGGTCTTCGCAGCTGACGAACAGCGAGATCGCCTCGTTGAACTTGCGCGACGGCCCGCCGTTGAGGGCCAGGTACCGCTGGCCCGCCAGCTCGAAGGTGGCGCTCATCGGGTTGGCCGAGATCACCTTCGAATCGCCCTTGAAAATCGAGACGTAGAACTTCGCGGCCTCCTCGGCCTGCGTGTCGAACCACAGGAAGGTGGTGATCTTCTGTTCAGCCATGCGGTGCTCCTGGTTGTGAGGGCGAGCCCTCGTTCAACGATGAGTCGGAGCCATCGACCGGTTCTCGACATGCCCACGAAAGAAATCACCAGCGAATGATCTCGAGCTGGACCAACACGATATCCATCAGGACGCCCGCAGCGCAGAGGGCGAGGGCCACCGCCCCCAGTCGCAGGCGCTCAGACACGGTGAGCCGAAAGCCCAGCACCAGGCCGCCCGCGAGCCCCAGCACCGCGCCGATCGGCGCGCCGTACAGAATCGGCATGTATCCCGAGGCGTGCGCGTGGCTGGTGAACCAGTCGATGGGCGTGGCCACCACCCAGCCCAGGAAGCCACCGAGCGGAACGAGGCCCGCGAGGAAGAGCAGGAATGAGCCGGCCCGCACCATGGCGGCAATGTACCGGACCGCTGCGGTCCCAGTCGGGCGACGTGAGACCTGCAGAGGGCGAGCGGTATCCGGGGTTACATGACACTTCGTTCGCTCCTTCCTCTCTTTCTGATTCTCGGCGCGTCCGGTTGTGGCACGGCGATGCCGCCACCGCCGTCCTGCAGCCCCTCGACCTGTCTCGGGTGCTGTGATGCCAACGGGCTCTGCAACCCGGGCACGCTGTCGAGCGCCTGTGGCTTCACCGGGGGCCAGTGCAACGTCTGCGGCATCGGTCAGGTCTGCATGAGCGGAGCCTGCGGCCTCGCCGCGACAGGCGGGGGCGGAGGCGCGATGACGGGTGGAGGCGGCGGCGCGATGACCGGCGGGGGCGGGGCGATGACGGGCGGCGGAGGCAGCGCGACAGGTGGAAGCGGCGGCGGGATGACGGGCGGGGGCGGCGGGACGATGACGGGCGGCGGTGGCGGCGGCGCGATGACGGGCGGTGGTGGCGGCGCGATGACGGGCGGTGGCGGCGGCGCGATGACGGGCGGTGGCGGCGGCGCGATGACGGGAGGAGGCGGCGGCGCGATGACGGGCGGGGGTGGGGGCGCGATGACGGGCGGTGGTGGCGGCTCGATGACGGGCGGTGGTGGCGGCGCGATGACGGGCGGCGGTGGCGGTGCGATGACGGGCGGTGGCGGGGGCACGACCGGCACGGGCACGTCCTGCTCGTCTCCGATCCTGCTCAACCCTGGAGCGCCGATCAGCGGCAGCACCGCGAACGCTGGCAACGCCTTCCGCTTCTCGAACGCGAGCGGGTGCATGACGTCGTCGAGCGCGCCCGACGTGGTCTACCAGCTCGACGTGCCGCCGCAGTCGGGCGCCGTCGTCGTGGCGACCTCACCGTGGGACATGGTGCTCACCGCGGTGCGAGCGCCTGCTGCGAACTGCGGCACGATGTCGGCGGGCATGACGACGGGCGTCGTCTGCGACCGGGTCTCTGACCAGACGAGCGGCACGGAGCGGTTCGTCCTCATCAACGATGGCCCGGCGACGGCGACGTGGTTCCTCATCATCGACGGCTACGGCACGGGCGACTTCGGCACCTTCAGCTTGTCCGCCACGGTGACGACCCGGCCCCAGGGACCGGCGGAGCTCGAGCCCAACGACACCCGGGTGCTGGCAGACGCGACCAACCAGGTGCTCACCTCTGGCACCGCGATCAACGGGGTGCTCGCCGTGAACGAGGCGGACCTCTTCCGCATCAACGTGTCGACGCCGGGCGTGCTGCGCATCGACGTCGACGCGATCGACTGCGACGCCTTCGGCGCGACCCGCCTGTCGCTCCTCGACGCGATGGCCAACCAGCTCAACGTGGAGACGGCGTGGTCGCCCTCGGCCTGCCGGGTCATGGCGGCGCAGGTGCAGCAGGGCACCTACTACGTCGCGATCGCGCGCAGCCAGCCCGGCACCCAGCCCGCGTCGTACTGGGTCACCCCCACGCTGCTCACCAACCGCACGAACGAGAGCGAGCCCAACGACACCAGCAACCAGGCCAATCTCCTCTCTGGCAGCGACGTGGTGGTGTGTGGCGCCCTGGGCTCGACGACCGACTTCTCAGACACCTACCTCTTCACGCTCTCCCAGCCGGCGTCGCTGCACGCAGAGCTCATCGAGAGCTCGACCACGGCCTTGAGCTGCGAGTCGAGTCAGCTCGACTCTCGCGTGCAACTGTTGAGCGGCGCCGGGCTCGTGCTGTCCACCGACTTCTCGTCCGGCCGCGGCTTGTGCTCACGGATGGAGCCGAGCAGTCCGCTGCAGCCAGGCACCTATTTCCTCCAGCTGACCGAGGTGTCGAGCACCAGGAGCGGCTTCCCGTACTGCCTCGTGGTGCGCCTGCGCTGAGGCCCAGCGCGCCCGCTCGGCAGGGTGCTCGTTCACACGAGCACCTTCACCAGCGCGAGCACCACGCCGGTCACGCTCTCGCCAGCGATGAGTCCTGACGCGACCGGGGTGAGACTCTCGGCCGGCCAGCGCCTGCGGGCGAGCGCACCCAACAGCGCGCCCGCGCACATCGTCAACGCCGTCGCCCCGGGGATCACCATCGCGATGCCCAGCGCCGCGGGCGAAGGCACCCACCGCTTCTGCTGCTCGGAGAGCTTCGCCTCGAGCACCACCAGCACCACGCCCAGCAGCGCCGCCACCAGCATCGCCGCCTGCGCGCCCGCGGGCAGGCCGCTCGAGCCCAGCGCCATCACCTTCGACACGCCCGCCCACACCATCACCGCGGGGGCGGGGAACTGCTCCGAGCCCAGCACGCTCGCGTCGGGCACCATCAGGTTGAACGCCGGCACCACCACCGCCGCCCCCACCAGCAGCCCGAGGAACTGCGCGTACACCTGCTTGCGTGGATCCGCGCCCAGCACCCAGCCCGTCTTCAGGTCGCTGAGCAGGTCGGCCGCGTGCAGCCCCACGCCCGCCGTCACGTTCGCGCTCATCACGTTCGCGGTGACGTTCGCCGGCAACGCCGCGCCGGCGATCAACTGCGTCAGCGGCCCCATGGCCTTGGTGGGCGTCACGTCGGTCTCCCCCGTCACCCGCGCCGAGATGACGCCCACCAGCACCGCCAGCGGCATCGCCAGCACCCCCGCCCAGATGGGAATGCCGAACAGCCACCACATCAACACCACCAGCGGCGGCGACAACACCGCGAAGCCGGCGAAGAACCACCAGGCGGGCGCCTCCACCGACGGCTCGGCGCTCGCCTCGCGTCGCAGCAATGAGCGCACCTCGTCGAGCGCCTTGAGCACCACCCGGCCCTGCAGCGCGAAGCCCGTGAGCGCCGCGCTCGCCAGCAGCGCCGCCGCGGGCCAGAGCGTGAACTGCACCAGCGCCTTGAAGTCGATGGTGGTCACCACGCCCTGCGCCACCACCACTGGCGCCAGCACGCCCCAGGTGAGCAGCGCGCCCAGGAGGAGAGACCACGCCGTGCGCGGCTTCATCAACGAGCCGCCGCCCAGCAGCACCACGCTCGCGTCGAAGCCCAGCGACCACGCCCCCAGCGACGAGGTGGTGAGGCGCGAGGGAATCCAGTGCAGCTCCCGCACCACCGTGAACAGGCTCGCCACCAGGCTCGAGCGCAACAGCAGCTTCCCCGGCCGCGTATCGCCGGTGCCGTGCATGGTGCGCAGCGCCTCCGCGGTGGCCACCGACATGGGGAAGGGCAGCTTCTCGCGGTTGATGAACTGCCGCTTGAGCGGGATCGCCACGAACACGCCCAGCGACGCGATGAGCGAGAACCACGCGAACATCGCCCAGCCCCCGGGCCGCGCGCCGGTGAGCAAGAGCAGCGCCGGCAGCGCCGCCATGTTGCCCCCGCCCGTCATCCACCCGCCTGACGAGGCGATGGACGCCACGGTGTTGTTTTCCAGCAGCGAGAACGGCCGGCGCAGCACGCCCGCGCGCTGCAGCGAGTGGAAGAACGCGAAGGCCACGATGGTGGCGGTGATGGTGACGCCCAGGCTCCAGCCGGTGCGCAGCACCACGTACAGGTTCGACAGGCACAGCACCGCGCCCAGGGCCATGCCCATGAGCGCCGCGCGCAAGGTGAGCTGGTGGTGCGGGCCCTGGTAGACCTCGCGCACCCACCGCTCTTCTTCGGTCACGTCGCCAGCTCTTTGGCCAACGCCATGGAGGCGATGGTCCCGTCCGACACGGCCGTGGTGATCTGCCGGAACTTCTTCGCCGCCACGTCACCGATGGCGAACACGCCCGGCACGCTGGTGCGCATTTCGTCGTCGATCTTCACGTAGCCCCACGGGTCGAGCGCGAGCTTGCCCTCCAGGCCCTCGAGGTTGGGCACCATGCCGGCGAACACGAACACCCCGTCGCAGTCGAGCGTGTACTGCTCGTGCGTCTCCAGGTCTTCCACCAGCACGCCGTCGACGCCCTTGCCCCCGCGGGACAGGAACTCGCGCGGCTGGGTGGCGAGGCGGAACTCGATCTTCGGCTCGGCGCGCGCCTGCGCCTGCGCGTGCGCGTTGGCCTGCAGCGAGGCGAACTGGTTGACGATGGTGATGCGCGAGGCGAAGCGGGCGATGAACAGCGATTCTTCGATGGCCGAGTTGCCGCCGCCGATCACCACCACGTGCTTGCCCTCGTAGTACTTCGCGTCGCAGGTCGCGCAGTACGACACGCCCCTGCCCTTGAACTCGCGTTCGCCCTTCACGCCGATCACCCGCGGTGAGGAGCCCGTGGCGAGGATGAGGCGCTTCGCGCGAATGGTCTCGAGCCCATCGAGCTCCACCGTCTTCTTCTCGAGATCGAGCGCCGTCACCTCGGCGGCGAGGCGGGGCACCACGCCGGCCAGCTTCGCCTGCGTCACCATGTGATCCGCCAGCAGGTAGCCGGGCATCGGCTCGGGGAAGCCGGGGAAGTTCGAGACCAGGTGGGTGGTGGCCACGTTGCCCCCACCCAGGCCGAGGTCGACCATCACCGTCTCGAGCTTGGCCTGCGCGCAGTAGATGCCCGCCGTCACGCCCGCCGGGCCCGCACCGAGAATGAGCACGTCGACGTCCCTGCTGCTCTTCTTCGCCTGCGCCTTCACGCTCTCGAAGCGCGCGGGCGGCACCAGCGCTGCCAGGCCCTGCATCAGCTCGGAGCGCTTGATCGCCCCGGTCAGCCGCGTGCCCAGCTCCTTCCCGTTCTTGAAGAAGAGCACCGTGGGCGAGCCCTTCACCCCCAGCTCGTTGGCCCACTCGCGGTTCTGCTGGCGGAACACCTTCACGAACTCCACGTCTTCGCGAAACAGCCCGGCCACGGCTTCGTACTTCGGCGCCAGCGCTTCACAGGGCGGGCACTCGCTCGAATAGAAGTCGACCACGATCGGCCGCTTCGAGCCGAGCAGGGCGGGGAACTCAGCTGCAGTGATCTCTCTCATCTCACAACTCCCTCTGGCCATAGAGCGCGCACCCCAGGCCCATCAGCTCCTTCACGGGCCGGCAATCGGACCCGCGAATGGTGCCTTTCCAGCTCTTCGAGACAGCGCCGCAGCCGCCGCCGCAGGCGAGCTGCTGACTGCATGACGAACACGCTTCGATGGTGGTGACGTCGCGGCCCGACCAGTCGTCCACCACCGCCTGCTGCAGCGAGCGGGTGGGGTAGAAGGTGCCCAGCTCTTCGCCGGCCTTCCCCACGTTCGCGGTGCACGGGTAGATGGCGCCGGTGGCGTCGAAGGCCCACTCGGTCTTGGTGGCGGGACACGAATCAAACAGCGGCTCGGGCAGGCGCCCCTCGTCGAAGAGGAAGCGCGAGATCGAATAGGCCGGCCGGTAGAAGCGGAGGATCTCCGGGTCGCTCTCGATCAACCGGTACAGGTCTTCCCAGAGCGAGAGCCGGGTGTAGAGCCGGGTGTTGTTCGTCTGGCAGTGGTGCAGCTCGTAGTTGCGCCCCACCTGCGTCTTGAAGTTCGGTCGCTCGGTCCAGCCCTTGTCGATGGCGAAGTGCGCGAGGTTGCCGAAGTCGGTGAGGTTCTCCTTGTCGAGCACCGCGCGGAGGTTGACGGTGAGCCCCGCGTCGAGCGCGGCGTCGATGCCCGCCACCACCGGGTCGAAGGTCTTCCCGCCGCCCTTGAGCGAGCGCCGCTGGTCGTGCATCGCGCGCGCGCCGTCGAGCGTGACCTGCACCTCGCGAATGCGGCCCGTCTTCAGCAGCGGCACGAAGGAAGCGAGCGAGTAGCCGTTGGTGACGATGGCCAGGTCGAGCCCGCGCACCTTCGTGCCGTCGATCAGCTTCTGCACCACCTTGCGGTTCTTCGGGGTGTCGAGCAGCGGCTCGCCGCCGAACAGCGTCACGTACTTCTTCCGGCCCACGAAGGTGTCCTCGACGTACGAGAAGAAGGCGTCGATGACCGCGTCGGGGTCGTGCGTCTGCTGCGGCGCGTACTCGTCCTGGAAACAGTACGAGCAGCCGAAGTTGCACGCGTACGAGGGCACGAAGAACAGCTGCACCTCGTCGTCCTTCTGATCCTCGGCGAACTTCGCCTTCGCGGCGGCGTAGCGGGCGGCCTCCTCGACGGGGTCCACCAGGTAGCCTTTCGCGGCGAACTCGGGGGCCGCCTCACCGCGAATGAACTTCGCGGCGGTGACGGCGTCGAGGAGGTCTGCCTGGCCCGAGAGCAGGTTCACCAGCAGCCAGCGTTCGCTGCCCGCCACCTGGCTGAGGATGTTGTGCTTCGAGGGCTGCATGGGGGATCGCTGCCGGGACCGGCCCGTGAGGCCGGCCCCGGTCCAGACTTCGGGGTTGATCAGTCGTGGCAGCCAGCGACGTTCTTCGAGACCTTCGCGCAGCACTGCGCGACGGCCTCCTGCGCGGTCGCGCAGCACGTCGAGGACACCGGCTTCTTGATGAGTGATTTCATTCCATCACCTCCTCTGCTCTGGGTTTACGGCCTGACAGCGTGAAGCTCGCGAGCACCGATTGGGCGCGGCGGTAGGGCTGGCTCTCCTCGGACACGGCCAGCTCGCCCAGCCCGGCCGCCGCGACGTGGGCCAGGTAGTCGGCGCGCAGCTCGGCGCCTGCCCAGCACTCGGCCACCGCGACGGGATCGTTCCGGTGCTCGGGCGCGATCTCCTCGACCGCGTAGATGTCGCTCACCACGAAGCGGCCTCCGGGGCGCAGCACGCGGGCGATCTCGCGCCAGACCTGCGCCTTGTCCCGGGCGTGGTTGAGCGCGCAGTTCGACACCACCCAGTCAACCGAGGCGTCGGGCAGGGCCAGCGCCTCGAGCGCCGATTCGCGGAACGTGACCTGGATCACGCCTTCGAACGCCGCGCGTGCGCGGGCGGTCTCGAGCATCTGCGGCGAGGCGTCGAGGCCATACACGTGGCCGCGCGGGCCCACCTTTGCCGCCAGCTCCAGCACGTCTTTTCCGCGCCCGCAGCCGAGGTCGGCGCAAATTTCTCCCTCGGCAGGCTCGAGGCGGCTGGCCGCGGTGCCGCAGGAAAGACAGGTGTCCTGTTGGGCGAGCGCGCCGTAGCGCTGCAGGAGGGCTGGGTTGATCGCGTCGGTCACGCACTTCTGAGCCTGCAAGCACCACGCGCGGTTCGCGGGAATCCTTCGGCGCGCGGCGCTGCTCTGACTCTGCGTGCTCACGGGCTGCGCCACCTGCCACACCGCTGCGTCCTTCCGGGGCGACTGCGCGCGCATGCCGGCCAGCTGCCCCACCCTGGCGAAGCCCGAGCTCACCGGCGACGTGACCAGCTACCTCGAGCCCGGGCGCGCCGAGCTGATGCGGGTGGCCGACCAGGCGCCCTTCGACGCCGACCACAAGAAACGCAATCGCGTCGAGGAGCTGCTCTTCTTCGTCAAGCAGCGCCAGATCACCCGCGTGGGCGTGGCCTTTTGCGTGTCGCTCACGAAGGAAGCGCAGGAACTGGCGCGCCGCCTCGACGCCGCGCAGGTGCACGCCGAGCTCGCCTGCTGCCGGGTGGGCGCGGTGGACTACGACGAGATCGAGCTGCCCAAGGCGCACCCCGACCGCTTCGCGTCGATCTGCAACCCGGTGGCGCAGGCGAAGCTGCTCAACGAGGCCGGCGTGCAGCTGATCGTTCAGCTCGGCCTGTGCCTCGGGCACGACCTCATCTTGCAGGAAGAAGCACAGGCGCCGGTCACCACCCTGGTGGTGAAGGACCGCGCGCTCGACCACCACCCCGTCACCGCCCTGCGAAAATGAGCGACTTCCCCAGAATCGATCTCGAGGCCAGCGTGCTCAGCACGTACAGCGCCGCCGCCGGAGCGGCGACCGGGCTGTGTTGTCCCGTGTCCTACGATCCGAAGCTGCTGGCGGCGATCCCCGCCGAGGTGCTCGAGCGCGACTACGGCTGTGGTGACCCGACGCCGTGGCTGCGCGAAGGCGAGACCGTGCTCGACCTCGGCAGCGGCGGGGGCAAGGGCGTCTTCCTCGCCGCGCAGGTGGTGGGCCCGCGCGGCCGCGTCATCGGCGTCGACATGAACGACGACATGCTCTCGCTCGCGCGCAGGAACGCGCCTGCCTTCGCTCGCAAGGTGGGCTTCTTCAACGTGAAGTTCCTCAAGGGCCGCATCCAGGAGCTGGGCGTCGACCTGGAGAAGCTCGACGGCTGGCTCTCGAGGCACCCCATCACCGCGGCCAGCGGGCTCACCGCGCTCGAGGCCGAGCTGAGCCGGCTCAGGCAACACGAGCCATTGGTGCGCGCAGACTCGGTCGACGCGGTGGTGAGCGACTGCGTGCTCAACCTGGTGCGCGGCGACGAGAAGCAGCGCCTGTTCCAGGAAATCCACCGCGTGCTCAAGCGGGGCGGGCGCGCCATCATCTCGGACATCGTCAGCGACGAAGACGTGCCCGCGCACCTGCAGCAGAACCCCGAGCTGTGGAGCGGCTGCGTGTCGGGCGCGATGCGCGAAGACCTCTTCCTCAAGGCCTTCGCCGACGCGGGCCTCTACGGCATGCAGGTGCTGCGGCGCGACGTGAAGCCGTGGCGCACCGTCGAGGGCATCGAGTTCCGCAGCGTCACGGTGGCCGCGTACAAGGGGAAGGAAGGCCCCTGCCTCGACCACAAGCAGGCCGTCATCTACCGCGGGCCCTTCAGCGAGGTGCGCGACGACGATGGTCACCGGCTGGTGCGTGGCGTGCCGGTGGCGGTGTGCGCGAAGACCTTCGGGCTCTACGCGAAGGAGCCGTACCGCGAGCACTTCGACCTGGTGGAGCCGCGCGTGCCGCCCGCGCCAGCGGAGGTGCGGCCCTTCCCCTGCGGGCAGGACCTGGTGATCCGCTCGGCGAAGGAGACGAAGGGCGAGGGGTACGAGGAGACGACGGCGGCCGGGCCGGTGTGCAGCGGCCCCGGCTGCTGTTGAGCGCTGTTTCTGATTCGTGAACAGTGGCGTACTGAAAAGACGCGCACTCAACACAATCTGACTGTGGCTGAGTACTCCATCCGGCGGCCGGCCGGCCCTGGAGGTCACGCCATGCTTCGAACGTCGCTGCTCGCCGTCACGCTGTCCCTCACCGCCTGCGGAATCGACCCCGCCGTGCCCGCCGTGCAGGAGGCACCGCTCGCCGCCGCCACGCCCACCTCCCGGCCTGGCACGGAACGGCTGGAGTTCACCCAGCTCACCCCGCGCCTACGTCCCGTCACCTCGCTCCAGCCCGCGCTGGACGTGGTGAGCGTGCACTCGCTCGCCGCGGCCGATGGCACCGAGGTGCGCTACCTGCTGGGCATGATGGGCTGCGGCATCTCGGTCGTCGCGCGGGGCTCGGCGACCGTGCAGGGCGGGGCGTTCGAGATCCCCTACGACTCGACGCTCTCTGAGTTCGGACAGATGAGCCTCTTCTTCCAGGTCGGCGGCGGGGTGTGCGATCCCGAGACCAGCCAGGTGTTCGAGGTGGCCACCACGCTGCCAGGGATCGTGGATCTGTCGACCTTGCCCGAGCAGTCGTTCGCCGGGTGCTGGTTGTTCGAGGAGTAGTCGCCCCTCACCCCGGCCCTCTCCCCGCTTCGCAGGCAGAGGGGGCTCCCTACTTCAAGGGGAGCGACCTCAGTGACTTCGCCATCGTCGCGAACAGGGCGCTGCGCTCGTCACCCGTGCGGCTGAAGAGCCGGAACCAGTCGGTGCGCAGCGCCCGCTTCGGCAGCAGGCGCACCAGCCGGTTGCGCCGCAGGTCGTCGGCCACCAGGTACTCCGGCAGCACCGCCACCCCGTGACCCTGCAGCACCACCTCGCGCACCGCCGCGATGGTACCCATCGACAGCACCTCGCCGAAGCTGAGCTCAGCGCCGCCCGGCGCGCCCCGCAGGTAGGACGCGAGCGGCTGGCTGGCGTCGATGTCCACCAGGCGGTGCGCGCGCAGGTCGGCCTCTTTCTTCAGCGGCACCCGCGCCAGGTGCTTCGGCCCGCCCACCAACACGTAGCGCTCCTCGTGCAGGGGATCTCCGAAGAGCGACGGGTCGACGATGCGCATCGAGCCGATGGCGCAGGGCAGGGTGCCTTCCCGCACCCGGCCAAGCAGGTCGCTGCCCGCGCCGAAGCTCAGGTGGAAGGTGACGTGCGGCAGCGCTTCCTGCAGCACCGGCAGCGCGGGCAGCACCCACGACATGCCCAGCTCGTGGCGCGTGCCCACCGTGACGTCCAGCGCCGGTGGCCCCAGCTCGCCCCGCGCGATCCGCATCGCCCGCTCGGCGCGCAAGAGCGCGTCCTTCGCCGCTGGCAGCAGCACCGCGCCCGCGTCGGTCAACTGCACCGAGCGCGTGGTGCGGATGAACACCGGCTGGCCGATCTGCTCCTCGAGCTGGCGAATGCGCCCGCTCACCGCCGCTGGCGTCAACGCCACCGCCTTCGCCGCGGCGCGGAAGTTGAGCCGCTGCGCCACCTCCACGAAGCAACGGAACGAGTCCAATGACGGCAGCACTGTCAGGTTCATCTGAACAGTGTACCTCAGGACGATCGGCCCCTCACCCCAGCCCTCTCCCCGCTGCGCAGGGAGAGGGAGACAGGCGGATCAGCTTCGACCGCGCCGGCAACACAGCAGGCAGTCCACTCACTGGGAGGTCGTACATGGCTGTCACCACGAAGGGCCTGGCGTTTCTTGCCGTCTCGGCAGCGTTCGTTTTCTCGTGCGGGGGCCTCACCCCCGGCGCGGACGGCGGAACCGGCGGAGGCTCCGCGACAGGCGGAGGTTCCGCGACAGGCGGTGGCTCCGCGACGGGCGGTGGCTCAGCGACAGGCGGTGGCTCCGCGACAGGCGGTGGCTCCGCGACGGGTGGTGGCGGCGGCTCTCAGTGCACCCCGCAGCAGGTGAACGTGACGGTGGCCGCGAACTGCAACGCGCTCCCCACGCCCGGGGCCTGCGGTGGCGCGCTCAGCGGCCGCTATTGCTACACCGGCTTCTGCGTCGACGAGTCGAAGCTGCTGCTGGGCCTGCAGTCCGCCTGCACCGGCGCCGGTGGCGCGGTGACGTTCAGCAACACCGCGGGCACGGTGAACGGCTCGGTGGACTTCGTCTCCGGCACCGTCACGCGCGCGGCCACGCTCACCCTCACTGGCACGGCGACGATTCCCCCGGTGTGTGCCGTGGCCGGGTGCGCGACCGTTCAAGCGGCTTTCACCGCCGCAGGCGCCACGGCGACCTGCTCGGCGAGCGGCGGCGGGTGCTCCTGCGCCTGGACCTCCGTGCTCCCCACGGGCAGCGCCTCGGCCTTTACCACCGCGGCTGGGACGCTCAGCGTCGGCACGCGCACCTACGAGTACTGCGTCTCGGGTGGACTGCAGTATCGCGAGACCACCTCGAACTCGGTGGCCGAGCCGGGCGTGGCGACACTCGCGCGCTAACTTGGTTGGTTGGCCCTCTCCCCGACCCTCTCCCCCTCGGGGAGAGGGAGGCGCAGGGAGTCAGGGCGGGAATCCGAACGAGAGCTTGATCGCCGAATACTCGGGGTGAACCGTTCCATCCGTGCGGCGGATGGTGAGCACCGGCTCGACCCAGGTCTTCTCGCGGAAGCTCTCGGGGAGATCCACCGCGCGCGTCATCGCGAACAGCCCCAGCAGCGGTGGCTCCCCTTCCTTCAGCGCCACGTCGCGCCGGCGCACGATGGCCAGCCCCGCATTCTTCGCCGCGGCCAGCACGCGCTCGAGCTGGTGCGGTGGCGACACCGGGAACACGCAGGCGAACCAGCCACCCGGCGCCAGGTGCATTCCCGCCACCGCGCAGTAGTCGCTGATGTCGCCCCGCACCTCGAAGCGGCAGGCGATCTTCTGCGGGTGATCTCCGTGCTCCCCCGCATCGAGCGGGAAGTAGGGCGGGCTGCCCAGCACCAGGTCGAACACCTCGTCGTCGCGCAGCACGTTCACGTCGCGGAAGTCACCGAGGCGCATTTCGTAGCGTTGGGTCAGCCCGTTGTACGCGGCCGACTTGCGCGCCAGCGCCACGCTGATGTCCTGCGCCTCGACCGTGACGAAGCGCGCGCCCGGCAACCGCCACGCCGCCACCATGCCCACCGAGCCGATGCCGCTGCCCAGGTCGAGCACCCGCGAAGCGCTGGGCGCGTTGGTGGTGCCGTACCAGGCCGCCAGCACGTCGTCCGTCGAGAAGCGGTGGCCCTTCTTGTACTGGAAGAGCTTGAACTGCCCGGAGATGGCGTCGAGCGATGTGCCCTCGGGGAACTCGGCCTCGGGCAGGCCGGGCGGGGTCGGCCCAGGGAGTACGTAGCCCTTGAAGGTGGGTGCCATCGATCGCTGCCTTACCCCGACTGGGAGCCCCGAGGTCGGTTGCTGTCGGAGATCACAGCAACCGACCAAGAGGGTAGGGTGCGGGCCGTCGTGAGGGCCCCACCGAGTCCGGCTAGCCAGCAAGTGACCGCCGACTCGGTTCGGTGGTTGTTGTCGTCGATCCGCACGCCGAAGATCGCCGAGGCCGTGGCCGAGCTGGTGCGCCTGGCGCAGGCCGCGCTCGTCGATCTCGAGGGCCTCGACGAATCGCTCTACCACCGCTTCAAGGACAGCGAAGGCGAGCTGGGCGAGGACACCGGCGCCGTCATCACCGTGCGTGCGCTGCTCAACGGCACCTTCAAGGGCCTGCGCGAGATGCTCGCGTTCTGCCAGCGCCTGCGCCCCGAGGTCGAGAGCCCCGGCCCTGAAGGCGACGCCGACTTCACCTTCGGAGACCTCGAGGCGGCAGGGGCCTCGACGCCTGACGACCTCTCACTCGGCGCGGGTGACATCGGCGCGCTGCTCGACGGCATCGACGAGCACAAGCCGCAGAGCGAGGCGCAGCGCTTCGCGGCGTTGATCCAGACCATCTCCTCCATCGAGTACGGGCTCTCGAGCCAATTGGCCGAGGTCGACGGCCGGGTGAAGCTCTCGCTGCAAGACCGGGAGATCGCCCCAGCCGTCGAAGCCATCGACGACACGCAGGGCGCCACCAGCCAGGGCGTCTTCGCCGTGCTCACCGCGGTGTGCGAGACCTTCGCGCCCGGCCTCGACTCCGCCAGCCTCGCGCCGGGCCACCTCACCATGCTGCAGCGCGCCCTGCTGGTGCGCCGCGGCCTGGCCGATCTCGGCCGCGCGCTCACCGGGCCGCACGAGCGGCTGCAGCGCGAGGGCAGCGAGGTGGCGCTGCTGGGCGTGCGCAAGGCGCTCGCCACGTTCCTCGCCAGCCCTGCCTTCGCCATGATGCGCCCCGCCGACCGCTGGCAGCTCAGCCACTTCGATTCGACGCTGGCGAAGCAGCCGGTCAGCGCCGCGAAGCTCACCAGCGAAGGCTTGTCGAAGTACCTGGAGTCGCTCTCGTCCATCAACCAGCGCGAGGTGCTGGTGCTGCACGATCGCCGCGCGGCCAACGACCTCCGCGAGGCGAAGGCGGCGGCAGAGCAGCTGGCCCTCATCGGCCCACGCCTCGCGCTCGAGAGCGCGCAGACGGCGGTGGAGGCGGCCCTCTCGCTCTACGGGCGCAGCCTCGACGTCGACGAGGCCATCCTCGCCCTGCCCGAACGCATGGCCACCGCCGAGCGGCTCCCCGAGACGTTCGCCGCGCTGGACCGGGTGGCCAGGCTGTTACCTTGAGCCGCCGAACCGGGTATGGGCCCACTCTTCATGAGTGACCGCCGTACCCTGACCCTCGAGCAACTGCAGGCCGCCACCGAAGTGCTGGAAGCGGTGGTCGCCGATCGCGCCCTGTTGGCCGCCATGCCCGAAGACGCGCGCCGCGCCTTCCTCATGGCCGCGGGCCGCGCCGCGAGCCCGCTCCGCCACGAGATCCAGGCGTTCAGCAAGGCGCTGCGCCGCGATCGCCTGCAGCTGCGGGCCGCCCGCGATCGCGTGGTGCGCGACAGCACCGCCATCCGCGTGGCGCGGCAGGAAGCCGTCTTCACCGCGCCGCTCCCGCTGCTCCCCGGCGAGACGCGTGAGGGCCCCACGCTCGAGAAGTCGCGGTACTGCTACGTCTGCAAGGTCGAGTTCAACAAGGTGCACCACTTCTACGACGCGCTCTGCGTGAGCTGCGGCGACTTCAACTACGCCAAGCGCTTCCAGACCGCGCGGCTCGACGGCCAGGTGGCGCTCATCACCGGCGCGCGCTTGAAGATCGGCCAGCAGGCCGCGCTGATGATGCTGCGGGCGGGCGCGCGCGTGCTCGTCACCACCCGGTTCCCCCACGACGCGGCCGTTCGCTACGCCCGGGAGCCCGACTTCAAGGACTGGGGCCATCGCCTCGAGGTGCACGGCCTCGACCTGCGGCACTCACCTTCCGTGGAGCTGTTCGCGCGCTGGCTCTCGCGCCGCCTCCCGCGCCTCGACCTGCTCATCAACAACGCCGCGCAGACGGTGCGACGCCCGGTGGGCTTCTTCAGTCACCTCATGGCGCTCGAAGAAGCCCCGCTCACCTCGCTCCCCGAAGGCGCGCAGTCGTTGCTGCAGGGCCGGCAGGAATGTCTGGGCGCGATGGGTGCGCTCCCGCAGCTCGGCGCCGGCGCGCCCGACGTCACCGGCCTGTCGAACTGGCACGTGAGCCACGGCGCGGGCGCGGGCGTGGCGGCCTCGGCCCGGCTGAGCCAGGTCCGCTACACCTACGAAGACGCGACCTACGGCATGGAGGTCTTCCCCGAGGGGAAGCTGGACGCAGACCTGCAGCAGGTCGACCTGCGCACCATGAACTCGTGGCGCATGACGCTCGACGAGGTGAGCACGCCCGAGCTGCTCGAGGTGCAGTTGGTGAACGCGGTCGCGCCCTTCGTGCTCGCGGGCCGCCTGCGCGAGCTGATGCGCAAGAGCCCCGCCGCGGCGAAGCACGTCATCAACGTGTCTGCGATGGAAGGCAGCTTCTCGCGCGGCACCAAGACGGACAAACACCCCCACACCAACATGGCCAAGGCCGCGCTCAACATGATGACCCTCACCAGCGCGCCCGACTACGCGAAGGACGGCATCTTGATGAACGCCGTCGACACCGGCTGGGTCACCGACGAAGACCCCGCGCAGCACGCCACGCGCAAGAAGGACTCGCTCGGGTTCCAGCCGCCCCTCGACATCGTCGACGGCGCCGCGCGCGTCATCGACCCCATCTTCACCGTCGCCAACGGCGCCGAGCCCTCCTACGGGAAGTTCCTCAAGGACTACCGGCCCACGAGCTGGTGACACGGCTGTCTTCAGTGCGCCGAAACACTAAGCTCAGTCGCCTCTGATCGTCGGGCCGGGCCAGCGCAGGGACCTCCATGTCGCATCTTCAGAAACGGTCTTTCATCGCCGTCGCCATCGCCGCATCGGTCGCGTCCACGCTCTTCGGCTGTGGGCGCGCCATCTCCGAGTCGGCCGGCTCTACGAAGTACGTCTTCAACAACCAGACCTCCCGCACGGTCGAACTCCACTTCACCGCCGCTCCAGGAAGTCCGGTGGGAGACGGAGCCGTCGCATGTCAGGCGGGTGCCGAATGCCTCATCGCCGAAGACTCGATCATCGGCGTCAATCCGAGTCCGACTGACTCGTTTGCGTCCATCGCTGGGATCGCTGACGAGCGAGCGATGAGGGTGCGGGTCTTTCTCCAGGAGCCGCCTGTCGACGCGCGGTGGACGGTGGGCGGGCAGGCCCTCACCTTCACGCCGTGTTGCTCGGCTCGCGACGTTACGCTCACGCTCACCGACGCGGACCTGACCGTTCCGTAGAGCCTCCTCGTGGTCATCTGGCGGGCTGGCGTGCTCTCGGCCACCGCGCTGAACTACCTCTGCGCTGCCGTCAACGCTCGCCGGAAGTCGCCCCTCGACTGCGCTCGGGGGTGAACGGTGATCCCTCTGGGGATGAACCGTGGGGCCTTACGTTCAGGTGCTGCCTCAGGCTACGGATCCATCCATCGTGACTCGCGCATCCAGACTCCCGTGGCTCGCAGTGTTCCTGTTCACTGCCTGCGCCTGCCCATCACCCCCGGCGCCGTTCGACGGCGGAGCGGACGCCGACGCTGGCCCGGTGTTGCAGGGGGAGCTCGCGATCGAGTGGGTTGATGCGAACGGCGGCACGCACGTCGATCGCCACGCCTCCCGGGACTTCGGGGCCACCCTCGACGGCGTCTCCGTCGCCAGCACCGTTCGGGTGAAGAACCTCGGCACGGGGCCCCTCACGCTCGCGTCGGTCGAGCGGCTCTCGGGCGACGCGGTCTTCCGGCTCTCGTTCGCTGCGGGCCTGCAGGTCCCCGCGGGTGAGAGCGCTGACCTCAGCGCGTTCTTCGAGCCGACGCTCGCCGGGGTCCCGCTGAAGGCCTGGCGCGCCCAGCTCAGGGTGAGCGCCTCGGGGACGGCCGATGGAACCGCCACGGCGCTGCTCGACCTCAGCGGCGCCACCACCGACGGGGCCCTCACCTGGGCGCCGGCCACGCTCGACTTCGGCTACTCCCCGCCGAGCCTGACCAGCTCGAGGGAGCTCGTGTTCTCCAATCGCTCGCTCACGCCGGTTCGCCTCAGCGCGCTGGCGACGAACCCGAGCACCGTGTTCTCCGTGGTGGCGACTGACTCCAGCGACCTGACCACGCTCACCGTGCCGGCCGCGGTACGCGACCTGAGCGCCCCCGATGGCATCGTCCCCGGTGTCGCGACCGCCCGCCTCGGCTTCAGGCCGGTGGTGCTCGGGCCCCGCGCAGGGCAACTCACCGCCACCACCGGGCTCCCCGGCCAGCCGACGATCAGCGTCGACCTCCGCGGTGTCGGAGGCGGACCGGACCTCGACGCGCGCCCCACGCCGGTGCTCGACTTCGGCCGGGTGGCCTTTTTCCCGGGCTCGACGCCGGCCAGCTTCGGGGTGCGCCCCCTCACCGTGCAGAACGTGGGCGTCCGCCCGACGCCGCCCGACCCGCGGGCCAACCTGAAGCTCGGTCAGCCTGACGGCGCGGGTGGCTTCAGGCGGCCGTACTGGGAGGTGAGTCCGCTGGCCGGCGCTTCGCTCACTGAGATCTGCGTCGGCGCCTTCGACGCGCTCACGAGCACCTGCACCAACGACCTGCCCCCGGGGAGCTACGATCCCGCGGTGGGGCTGGAGGCGGGCGGTACCAGCAGCACGCTCTCCATTCCCGTGCGCATCACGCCCAACGGCCTGGGCACGCGCAGCTTCGAGCTGCGGATCTTCTCGAACGATGCCGACGAGCCGGCCACCCTCATCACCGTCACCGCGAACGCCGTGATGCTGCCGCCCTGCGACGTGGAGATAGCGCCGGTGTCGCTCACCTTCGGCCTCCTCGCGCCCCCGGCCAGCCGGGAGCTCGGCTTCACCATCCGCAACCGGCTCAGCGGGCCGAACGACGTCTGCCTGCTCTCAAACCTCCAGCTCTCGGAGACCGGCACGCCCGCCGGCATGCCCCCGGTGTTCTCGCTGGTCGGCGCGCCCTTCCTCTCTCTCGACCTGCAGCCCGGCCAGTCGAAGCAGATCGGGGTGCGCGCCTGGCCGCAGGGGCAGTTGCCGGCTTCGCCCGCGCAGGTCGCCGGCAAGGTGTCGTTCAACCTCGCGCGCCCGGGGAGCCCCGTCGCAGAGGTGCCGCTGACGGCGGCCATCGGGAGGCCCTGCCTCACCATCTTCCCGGCGCAGTTCGACTTCGGCACGGTGGCCACCGGGTGCGGCTCGGCTGATCGGACCTTCCAGCTCTACAACACCTGCACCGCCAACGTGGTGATCGACGCTTCCTCGGTGAGCCCGCTGGCAGGAGAGTTCGGGGTGGCCACCGGCGTGGCGCCGGGCACCCAGGTCAGCCCCGGCGCGGCGCCGATCACCTTCTCGCTCAGGTATCGGCCCCTCGACGTAGCGGCGGATCTCGGCGCGTTCCGCCTCCATGTCACCGAAGGGGGCCTGCAGCAGGACTACGTCATTCCCCTGAAGGGCACGGGAGACCTGCTGGGGATCAACACGCAGACCATCGTGGGAAGCACCCGCCCGAAGGCCGACGTCCTGCTGGTGCTCGACGACTCGTGCTCGATGGCGCCGAGGCACGCCGCGCTGGTGCAGCAGCTGGCGGCGCTCTTCCAGGGCGCGGCCACCAACCAGCTCGACCTCCAGCTCGGCGTCACCAACACCGAGCTGTCAGGGCCCACCGCCGCGCTGGCGGGTACGCTCCACTCCACCGATGCGGGGGTGAAGATCCTCCGGTCCACCACGCCCAACCTGCAGGCCGCCCTCGCTGAGCTGGTGAACGTCGGCACCAGCGGTTCAGTGGAATCGTGCCTGGAGCCGGCCACGCGCGCGCTCACCGCGCCGAACATCACCGACCCCGCCAAGAACGCCGGCTTCCTCCGCGACGACGCGACGCTCGGCGTGCTCTGCCTGACCGACGCACGCGACCAGGCGACCGCCCCGCCTGCGGTCTATCTGAACCAGCTCCTCAACATCAAAGGGGCGCAGCGCGCGGGACAGTTCACCTACAGCGTCATCGGTCCGTTCCTGCCGATGGCCCCCGCCGGCTGCGTGTACGACGACCCGAACGACGGCGTGCACGACTTCATGGTCACGCAGACCGGCGGCGCGAAGGCGGAGATCTGCTCCACCGACTGGGCGCCCGCCCTCGAGAGCCTCCTGGGGGGCGCCCTGGGGCCCCGCACCGACTACGCCCTCACCGCGCGCCCCGACCTCGCGTCCCCCATCGGCGTGGAGGTCGACGGCATGGCCGTCCCGCAGGTCGACCCCGGGCTGATGACCCCCATCTGGCACTACGACCTGGTGAGCAACTCGATCATCTTCGAGCCCCGCTACGCGCCCGAGCCGGGGAAGACGCTGACCATCACGTACCGCGTCCCCTGCATGCCCTGAGGATCGGTTATTTTCGCGGCCATGTGGCGCGCGCTCTTCGTGCTGGTGGGTTTGTCGGCCTGCGGAACGCCTTCGACGGTGGACGGAGGGCCCGACGCCGGTGGTGAAGACGCCGCCGTCTTCGTACCCACCCAGACGCGCCTGCTCGGGCTCAACGACGTCACCTTCCTCCTCCCGCTCGAGCCGCTCGATGCGGGCTCGCCGTTTCCACCACCCGTCGAGGTGGTGCCCTTCGCCTCGTTCGACCGCCTCACCTCGGCCACGCCCGTGGTGCGCACCGACCTGGCGCGGCTGCGCGTGCTGGGCGTGCGCTTCGACGTCTGCGATCGCGCGCTGCCCGGGCCCTGCGCCGAAGACGCTGATGGCGTGTTCCGCCTGGTGCTGCAGCCGGTGTTGATGGGGGTGCCAGCGCGGGTGGAAGACGTCACCTTCCACGCCTTCTTCCCGGTACCTCGCGCCGAGGTGCCCGCGGTCGTCGACGAGCTCCGCGCCCTCGCGGCGCTGCAGGACGTGGCGCGCGGCGCCGCGCTGCAGGTGAACACCGCGTTCTCGAGCCAGCCTGAGTACCGGAGGCGCCTCGGCGCGCTGGTGGGGCGCTACGCGAAGGGCTCGCGACTGCACCGCCTCACGCTCTTCGGGCAGGAATCCGAGCGCGCGGCCCTGGTGTGGATCTTCCGCGGCGAAGAGCGCGCGGGCCCGGGCACCGGCCTGGGGCCCATCACCATTCCCGGCGTGATGGCGACGGCGCAGGAGGTGCTGCTCTTCGGCGGTGACTCGTACCAGGTCACGCCGCTCGCCGACGTGCCGGCCGGGTTCTCCCGCTCGGTGATCGAGTCGAGCTTCCGCAACGCCACCACCGTCCAGCAGCTCGAGTCGGTGCAGAGCCTGGTCGCCGTCGAGAACCCGCTCCTGCACACCGCCAACACCGTGCAGTGCGCGAGCTGCCACCTGTCCACCACGCTGGCGCCCCCGCGCGCCGCCGACGCCGGCATCGACGTGAGCACGCTCGGCGAGCACTTTCGGTCTGCCACGTTCGACCTGACGCCGCTGGGCAGCCAGAGCGCCCGCTTCCGCACCTTGCGCGCGCTGGGCTACTTCAACGACACCCCGCTCGTGTCCCAGCGCGTCGCCAACGAGACCGCGAACGTGCTGGACGAGCTCGAGCAGCGCTACCCGGTCCCGTAATTCTCCCTCTCCCTGCGAAGCGGGGAGAGGGCCGGGGTGAGGGGCGCTACCGCCCAGCCGCGTTGATCGCCTTCGCCTCGCGGAAGCCGTCGATGGCGAACATGGTGTTGCCCAGGAACACCGCCACGAACATGAGCCCAAACGCCATGGGGCTCACGTCCTTCAACCCCTTGCCGTCGGCGAACACCGGCCCCTGCTCCACGATGGTGAGCAGGATCGCCGTGATGGTCCACCCCACCCCGAGCAGGGCCCGCTTCCCGTTGTAGATGTAGCCGGGGCCCATGAAGAAGAAGTTCAGCACGGCCGCCACGATTGGGTTTTTCATGATGAGTGGACTGTAGCCGCGTCCGAAACTCATCGGTGGTCAGTGACACATGGTGCAGCCGACGGTCGACCGGCTGTTGCTGACGCCCGGGTTGCTGGCCTCGTGCCTGAAGGTCCACACGTTCAGGGCCGCCGTCGTCGCCGTGTACCGGTGGCACGAGCTGCAGCGCACCAGCCCCGCGTTGGTGTGGGGCGCGGTGAAGCAGCCATTGGGGTTGGTCTCGCTGCAAGCGCGCGCCGACCCCGTCACGCTGCGCGTCTGGCTGAACTGGTGGCCGCCCGCGACGGTGGGGAAGGTGAGCGCCGGCGTGTCGGTCAGCGTGGTGTAGAGCTGGGCCGAGAACGCGTGGCACGACGTGCAGTACGTCGCGTTGGCCGCGGCGTTGGTGTGCCCGTACTTGAGGTTGGCGATGGTGCCCTTGAAGCCCGCGTAGTTGATGTGGCACGAGGTGCACTTGTTGCCGTTGGTGATGCCGCCGTAGTGCTGCGCCGCCGGCACCAGCAGGTGCTTGCTCGAGTTGCCGTTCTGGCCGTGGCAGGTGTTGCAGTCGAGCGTGCTGGTCGCGGTCGAGCCGGTCGCCGCGTGGGCCCCGGTCGCGCCCAACCAGTTGGGCGTGGTGGGGCTGGTGCCCGGCCACGAGTGGCAGGCCGCGCAGTCCTGCGTCGAGGTGGCGGTGAAGGCCGAGTGGTCCTGCTGCGTGTACGCGGGGCCCGGCCGCACGTTCATGTGGCAGTTGCTGCAGCGCGCGGTGGTGCCGTTGACCTGCAGCGGGTTGGCGGTGGTGAAGCTGCGGTGGAAGACGGCCTTCGTCCACTCCACGTTCGCCACCCCGGCCACGGTCGAGGAGCCGACCTGGGTGTGGCAGAAGTTGCAGTCGACGCGCGTGGCGTTGAGGTCGGTGTGAGCGATCTGGTCCTTCACGCCCGGCGACGCGCTCGAGGTGGTGGTGGTGGCGGTGTCGATCAACCCCGCCGGCAGGTTGTTGTTGGTGCCCACCACCGTGCCCCGCCCGTTGGTGAGGCCGTGGCAGGGGGCGCAGGTGGTCGGCACGATGGTCGGCGGCCGGTGGTAGATGCTCGCCTTGCTCCACGCGCTGCCGGTGACCTTCGCGTCGGCGAGGTGACAGACCGAGCAGTCGCGGCCCGTCACCGTGGTGTGGGTGTGGTTCATCCACTGGAAGCTGTTGGTGGCCGTGCCGCCCTGCGGCAGCGTGTACGCGGTGGTGCCCTGCGTCGCGGTCGTCGGATCCGTGACGGAGTGGCACTCGAGGCAGGTCGCCGGCTGCGTGGTGGCGGTGAGGGTGGAGTGGTACGCGCCCGTCCTCCACAGGGTGGTCGCCGTCGGCATGTTCGTGCTGCGCATGAGCGCGGTGGAGTGGCAGGTCGCGCACGCCTGCGTGGTGACCAGCGTCGAGCGGTGCTTCATCACGAAGCCCGCGTCAGCCGCGGTGACGTCGGCCGCGGGCGTGGTGATCAGCGGGTAGTGACAGCTCACGCACTCGGCGGGTGAAGCGCCGGTGGGGAGGTTCGCGTGGAACCGGCCGTCGCTCCAGCGGGTGGGGCCCAGGCCCGGCGTGCGGTGGCACGAGCCGCAGTCCATCGCCGCCACGTTGGCGACCGAGCCGCCGGTGAACGACGCCCCGTGGTCCATCGGGAGCAGCCAGGGCGTACCCGCGTCGGTCTTCGCCACGATGTTCGGCGGCAGCATGGCCGCGTGGCAGTCATCACAGGTCGCGGGCTGCGCCAGCGGGGTGATGGGGTCGGCCGGCGTGACCCGGAAGTTGGTGAGCGCCGCGTGGAAGAAGCCGTTCGAGTAGGCGGTGACCGTGGTGCCGGTCGAGGTGTGGCAGTGCCAGCAGCTGTTCAGGTCGGGCGCGGCGGCGCTGCCGGGGGAGATCGCCGCCGGAATCACCGCCGAGGTGTGCAGGAAGGCGTTGGGCAGGTTCGCCGTCGCGGTGGTCATGCTCGTGACCAGCGCGCCGGTGCGGTTGAGCGTCGTCGACTGCACCCGCACCGTCTGGGGGGCGGCGCTGATCAGCACGTCGCCCGGGTACGACTGGCCCCCGCGCCAATCCCCGCCGGGAATGGGCAGGAGGTTGACGTACGAGCCGCGCGTCACGGTCGCCTGGTGGCAAGCGAAACAATCGCCCGTGCCGCTGGCCGCGTGGTCGTAGCCGGCGTCGCGCGGCGGCTGGAGGAGATCAGGCCGCTGCGTGGTGTGGCAGTCGATGCACGTCCTGGCCGCGATGGTGGTGGGCGCGTGGCTGAAGTTGCCGCTGCGCCAGTTCTGGTTGGTGCCCCACACGCCCGTGCCCGGCCCGGTGTGGCAGACCGCGCAGTCCTGGTCGGCGCCGTGCGTGACGCCGTTGGCGTTGGTCACGTAGTCGAAGGGGCTGGTGAGGAACATGCCCATCCACCCCGTGGTGCTGGTGGGGCGATCTCCCGCGTGGCAGGGCAGGCAGGTGGTCGGCGTGGGCGCGGTGGCCGTGTGGAACCTGCCGCCCACCCAGCTGCTGGTCGAGGTGTGGCAGGTGCTGCACTCACCCAGCGCCGTGGAATGGTCGAACGTCATGGTGGCCGACACCACCGGCACCACCGGGCGCGTGTTGGCGTGGCAGTCGAGGCAACCGGTCGGCTGCGGCCGGCCCGCCGCCGTCAACGACGCGTGGAACAGCGCCACTCCGCCGTCGCTGCGCCCATTGGCGAACGTCCACTGGGTGGAGAGCAGGTTGGCCGGCGGCTCGTGGCACACCTGGCAGTCGAGCGCGAAGGCCGGGGTGGTGGTGGGCGCGTTCGCGTTCCACAACACCGCGTCGTGCTTCATCTCACCCGACGGAGGCGTGCGCGCCGGGTTGGTGGCGAGCGCGCCCACGAAGCCCGTCGGCGCGGCGTCGCGGTGGCAGTCGCTGCACGTCGCCGGCTGCGGCTGCCCGGCCTCGATGAGCGAGAAGTGGAGCACGCCCGGGTAGTACTGGCCCAGGTCTGCCTGCGCGTGGCAGGTGCTGCAGAGCTCCATCACCCCCGCATCGATGGTGCTCGTCCCGTGGTTCATCGTCATGGGGATGGACTGGGTATCGGGCGTGACCCGCACGATGGAGGTGCCCGCCCACGTCGGCTGCAGCGCGTTGACCACCTGGTTGCGGTTGGGGTCGAACGCGTTCGAGGCGCCCGAGGTCGCGTCGGCCCAGTCGGTCACGTTCTGGTGGCAGCCGCCGCACTCGCCGGGGTTGAGCGGTGAGTGGGTGAAGCCCGCCCTCGGCAGCGCGGCGAACGCGTTGCCTTCCTGGTGGCACTCGGCGCACGCGCCCGTCGCGTCGGCGGCGATGCCGGCGTGGCTGAAGGCCTGCTTCTCGCCAGCCGGGTGGCACTGGTAGCAGCCCGCGCTCGAGCCGTTGGTCGCCGCGAACTCAGCCACGCCGAGGTGGAGCCGGTTGGTGAGCGCGGTGGGGTGCTTGTGGCAGCTGATGCACTGGAACTCGGTGAAGCTCTGCGCGCTGGGCAGGTGACACGACTCGCACCTCAGCTCGCCGTCGACCGGCACCACCTTGCCGAACTCGTGCGTGGTGCCCGCCCCGAGGGGAAACCACCTGTGGTTGGTGGGGCTCACCGGCGGAGGGAGCTCGGTGGTGGTGGTGGGTGAGCACCCCACGAGGAAGAACAAGGCGGAGGCGGCCAGCGCCTGGATCGAAGTCGTTCTCATGAGTGCCCTCTGCAGCCGACCCTTCCAGCGCGGGCGCGGCCACCGAATCAAACACCAACACTGCATTATTTTCGCGTGGCCACTTTCGGAACTGCGGGTCTTTTCAGGTCAGTCGCGATCGTCGCGGCGGAATTTGCGGGGGTTTTTGCATGCACATTGCCGTGCTGAAGGAATTCCAGCAGTCCGAACGGAGAGTCGCGCAGACCCCCGAGACCGTCGCGCGCCTGGTGAAGGCAGGTGTGCGCGTGGTGGTCGAGCGTGAGTGTGGCATCGCCGCCGGGTTGGACGACGCCGAGTGGCTCGCCGCGGGGGCCACGGTGGCGGCGAGCGCAGAGGAAGCGGTGACGGGCGCGGGGGTGGTCCTCTGCGTACAGCCCCCGAAGGAAGAGGTGCTGGCGAAGCTGGCGCGGGGCACGCTGCTCATCTCGTTTCTCCCCTCGGCGTCGAGAGAGGCCGTGGCCGCGAAGGGCATCGACGCCCTGGCCATGGAGAAGGTGCCGCGGACCACCCGCGGGCAGGCGGTCGACGCGCTCTCCAGCCAGGCCACCGTGGCCGGCTACCAGTCGGTGCTGCTGGGCGCGGGCAGATTGCCCCGCCTGCTGCCGATGATGACCACCGCCGCGGGCACCCTGAAGCCGGGCCGGGTGCTGGTGCTGGGCGCCGGCGTGGCGGGCCTGCAGGCGATCGCCACCGCGCACCGCCTCGGCGCGCAGGTGCACGCGTTCGACGTGCGCGCGGCGGTGAAGGAGCAGGTGCAGTCGCTGGGCGCGAAGTTCGTGGACATCGAGGGCGTGCAGAGCGCCGAGGGCGCGGGTGGCTACGCGAAGGAAGTGGGGCAGGACGAGCAGGCCCGCATCCTCGCCACGCTGGGCAAGGCGGTGCCGCTCGCCGACCTCGTCATCTGCACCGCGCAGATCCCCAACCGGCCGGCCCCGCGCCTGGTCACCGCCGCCATGGTGGCGGCGATGCGCCGCGGCTCGGTCATCGTCGACCTGGCCGCCGAGACGGGCGGCAACTGCGAGCTGACCAGGCTGGGAGAAGAGGTGGTGACGGCGAACGGGGTGCTGGTGCTGGGCCCGAAGAACCTCGCCGCCACCATGCCGCTGCACGCCAGCATGATGTTCGGCAAGAACGTGCTCACGCTGCTGCTGCTGTGCCTGAAGGACGGCGCGGTCAGCCTCGATCTGAAGGACGAACTCATCGCCGCGATGCTGGTGACGCACGCGGGCGCCGTGCGCCACCCCTGACCGTCGGAGAACGAACGATGAACCTCGCCGTCGCAGAGCTGTACGTCTTCATCCTCGCGGGCTTCGTGGGCTACCAGGTGATCACCCGGGTGCCGCCGCTGCTGCACACGCCGCTGATGTCGGCGACGAACATGATCAGCGCCATCTCGCTGGTCGGCTCGCTGGTGGTCGCCGGCAGCGATCGCGGCCTGCTGTCCACCGTGCTGGGCACCATCGCGGTGACCTGCGCCACCATCAACTTCGTGGGCGGCTACATCATCACCGACCGCATGTTGAAGATGTTCAGCGGCGGAGAGAAGAAGTGAGCGCCGACGCCGCCGGGTTCGATGGCCGCACCGCGTTCATCTCCATCGCCTACCTCACCGCGTCGGTCGCCTTCATCCTGGGGTTGCGCGGGCTGACCCGGCCCGAGACCGCGCGCCGCGGCCTGCAGCTGGCCGCGCTGGGCATGCTGGCGGCGATCGCCGGCACGCTGGTCAACCACGAGGTGGTCAGCTTCACGTGGATCCTCGTGGGGCTCACCCTGGGCACGCTGCTGGGCTGGCCGCTCGGCCAGAAGGTGGCGATGACCCAGATGCCTCAGCGCATCGCCATCTCACACCTGTTCGGCGCGCTCGCCGCCACCCTGGTGGGCATCGCCGAGTACACCCATCACGTGTGGGGCGGCCTGGAGCTGAGCCGGGTGCAGGCGCTCGCGCTGGGCTTCGAGGTGCTCTTCGGCGCCCTCACCGTGTCGGGCTCGTTCATGGCGTTCGGCAAGCTGCACGAGCTGCTCCCCGGGCGCGGCATCACCTTCCCCGGGCAGAACCTGGTGAACCTGACCATCTTCACCAGCTCGATCGTGCTGATGGGCTACCTCGTCTACGAGCCCACCGCGTCGTGGGCCTTCTTCACCATGGCGGGGCTCTCGTTCCTGGCGGGCTTCATGATGGTGCTGCCCATCGGCGGCGCCGACATGCCGGTGGTGGTCTCGCTGCTCAACAGCTACGCGGGCCTGGCCGCCTCGGCCACCGGCTTCGCGCTGGGCAACGCGGTGTTGATCATCTGCGGCGCGCTCGACGGCGCCTCGGGCTTCCTGCTCTCGGTGCTGATGTCGAAGGCGATGAACCGCAGCTTCGGCAACGTGCTCTTCGGCGCGTTCGGCAGCGCGAAGAAGGCGCTGGCCGCGGGCAGCACGGCGAAGGGCGAGATGAAGGAGATCAGCCTCGAGGACGCCGCCCTGGCCCTGCGCTACGCGAAGAGCGTGGTGGTGGTGCCCGGCTACGGGCTGGCGGTGGCCCAGGCTCAGAAGACCGTGGGCGAGGTGGCCGAGGTGCTCGAGGAGCACGGCCACGAGGTGCTCTACGCCATTCACCCGGTGGCGGGCCGCATGCCCGGTCACATGAACGTGCTGCTGGCCGAGGCGAACATCGCCTACGAGAAGATGATCGAGATGGAAGACATCAACGAGCGCTTCCCCGAGGTCGACGTGGCCATCGTCATCGGCGCCAACGACGTGGTGAACCCCGCCGCCCGCAACGACCCGGCCAGCCCCATCTACGGCATGCCCGTGCTCAAGGTGGACCTGGCCAAGCGGGTCATCGTGCTCAAGCGCGGGAAAGGAACCGGCTTCGCCGGCATCGAGAACGACCTCTTCGTCGACGAGAAGACCTCGCTGCTCTTCGGCGACGCGAAGGCCACCCTGCAGCGCCTGCTCACCGAGCTCAAGACCCACACCTGATGGAATGAGTCTCCCTCTCCCTGCGCCAGCGGGGAGAGGGCGGGGTGAGGGGCGGACCTGAACTACTTGAGCACCAGGTTCTCGCTGGTGGTCTTGTTCGCCTGAATGGTGACCTCGATCGAGCTCTGCACCCCGGCCTCGGCGTTCACCACCTTGAGCACGTGGCTGCCGGCGGGCAGCGAGACGCCCACCAGCGGCGTGTCACCCAGCTTGCGCTTGCCCAGGTAGACGCTCGTCCACGGGGTGGTGCGCAGGTTGAGCTTGCCGTTCGCGCGCGCCACCACCGGCGTGGCCTTGACCGCCACGCCCGCGTCGACCACCACCGGGACAGGCGCGTCCTTCTCGAGCGCGAACACGAGCTGCAGCTTCTCCCCGGCGCTCAGGGTGACGGTGCGGCGCTGCTCGTGGTGGCCCGGCGCGCGCAGCACCACGGTGTGCTCACCCAGCGCCAGCTCGTTCAAGGTCAGCGGGGTCGGGCCGGCCGGCTTCCCGTCGAGGACCACGGTGGCGATCGGCGTGCATTCGATGGCGAGGCTGGCGGGCGCCACCCGGGGCGGCCCCGCATCGGGCACCTCGACCGCCGGGCTGGGCCGAATCACCGCGTAGCCACCGCCCGCGAGCACCAGGAAGCCCAGCGCCAGGGCCACGAAGAGCGGCGTCTTGCTCGGCGGCCGCCTGGGGGGCTCGAAGCTCATCGAGACGTCGTGCGTGGGCACGAGGTCCTGGTCGGTCATCGCGTTCGCCCGCCGGCCCACGTGGCTCGGCTCGGACACCGAGCCCGAGCCGCTCGAGGTGAAGAGGTTCGAGGCGAGCTCCGGCGAGAGCGCCTCGCCCTTGCGGGCGGCGTCGAGCATGGTGCGCCGCTCGGCCGCGCGCTCGGGGAAGAGCCGGTTGAGGTAGTCGGCGATCTCCGCCGTGCTCGCCCGCTGCCCGGTCGCCGAGAGCCAGTTCTCGAGCGCGGTCTGGAACTCGCGGGCGCTGGCGAAGCGCTCGTCGCGCTGCGGGGCCATGGCGCGGGCGATCAGCGCGTCGAGCTCCTTCGGGGCGGCGGCGTTGCGCTCGCTGCAGTGCGGCAGCGGCTGGTTCGAGATGAGGTGGTTCAGGATCTCCAGGTCGTCCATCTTCCCGAAGAGCCGGGTGTTGCTGACCAGCTCGAACAGCACCACGCCCAGCGCGAACACGTCGGCGCGCGGGTCGAGCTGCTCGGCGCGCGCCTGCTCGGGCGGCATGTAGGCGATCTTCCCCTTGAGCTTGCCGCTCGAGGTCTCTTCGCTGGCGACCTTGGCGATGCCGAAGTCGACCAGCTTGATCGAGCCGTCGGCGGTGAGCAGCAGGTTCTGCGGGCTCACGTCGCGGTGAATGATGCCGCGCGTCTTGCCCTCGCTGTCCGTCAGGGTGTGCGCGTAGTGGAGCCCCTCGGCGGCCCAGGCGATCAGCTGCACCGCGATGGGCACGGGCATCGCCGTCTTCGCCGCGCGGTTGGCCTTGTAGACCCGCGCCAGGCTCTCGCCCTCGACGAACTCCATCACGATGTAGAACGACCCCTTGTCTTCACCCAGCTCGTAGATCTGCACCACGTGACGGTGCGAGAGGCCCGCGGCCAGGCGCGCTTCCGACAGGAACATCGCCACGTGATCGGGGTCGTCCTGGAGCGCGCCGATCATCCGCTTGATGACCACGATCTTCTCGAAGCCGTGCAACCCGCTCTGCCGCGCGAGCCAGATCTCAGCCATCCCGCCCGAGGCGAGCGGGGAGATGAGGACGTACCGGCCGATTCTGCCGCCGGGGAACCACTTGGTCGTCGGGGTGCTCAACGGTGCGCGCATCCTGCATCACAGCCCCACCGCAAGGCGAGTGATCACCATCACACCGGGGACGGGGAGGACTAGGATGCGCCCCCATGTTCGCTACCGTCGCTCTCGTGGCCCTCGTCGTCACCGCCCCACCGAACCCAGGCGCGCGCGGCATCGTCACGGCCCGCGCCCTCATCGACGAGTTCCAGTTCGCGAAGGCCCTGGCGGTCATCGGCGACACGCTCAAGGAACCCGGGCTCGAGACGGCCACGCTGATCAGCCTCTACGAGCTCGAAGGCATCGCTCACGCCACCAGCGGCGCTTCGACCGCCGCCAAGGAATCCTTCGCGCGTCTGCTCACGCTCGACCCCGCCCACCCCATGCCCAACGAGCTGCCTCCGAAGGTGCGCACGCTCTATTTCGGTGCGCGCACGGTGGCGCAGCGCGAGGCCCTCGAGCTCGTCGCCGAGCCGCCCACCCGCGTCGACGCCGTGATCGAGTCGCTCAGCGTGACGGTCAAGACCAGCAGCCTCCTTCCGGCCACCGCCGTGCGCTTCACGGTCAGCGTCGACGACGGGCCCTCGACCACCACCCTCGTGCCGCTCGACGGCGCGCACCGGCCCGGCGTGAAGGTGCACGGCGCCAAAGTGAAGTGGTGGGCCGACCTCCTCGGCCCCCACGAGGCCGTGCTCAGGTCGGTCGAGCGCGAAGAACTCCCCCCCGCGGAAGACCTGGTGAAGAAGGTGCCCGTCAGCGTGAGCCAGGCGCCCTCCCCGTCGCCCGGCTCGTGGGTCAAGCCGGCAGGCGTGGCTGTGGGCATCGGTGGGCTGGTCGGTGTCACCATCGGCGCCGTGCTGGGCGCTCAGTCCGCCGATGCACGCGCAAAAATTGCGGGCGCGGCCACCGATGGGAATGGAGTGGTGATTGGGTTGACGCAGGTCGAGGCGGCAAGGCTTGATGCGACGGCGCGCGGAGGTCTCGCCGCGAATGTCTTGATGATCTCGGGTGGAGCGCTCACGGCGACCGGGCTCCTCATGTTCCTTCTGGGACCTGAGGACCCCGCACCCGTCAGCGTCTCGATGGGGCCGGGCGGCGTCACGGCGGCTGGTCGGTTCTAGTTTTTCGGAAGGGACTTCGCGGCGGTTCGCGAATCTCCCAGTGGTCTCGGGGTGAACATGTCGCGTCGAAGTCTCTGGGTGCTCTGCCTCCTCGTGGCCGCGTGTGCCTGGGGGCCCACGGGCTACGAAGAGCGCACCTACGCCTGCCAGACCAACGCTGACTGCCTCACCGGGTTCCGCTGTGTTCAGGGTGTCTGTGCCCTCGCTGATGGTGGAGCAGGCACGGGTGGTGGTCCTTCGGGCGGAGGCAGCGGGGGAGGAACGGTCGCCGGTGGCGGAGGCGGCAGCGGTGGTGGCGCCACGGGCGGAAGCGGAGGCGGCAGCACGAGCTGCGCCGACCAGGTCGAGCTCTGCGGCGATGACATCGACGAAAACTGCAACGGCATTCTCGACGACGGCTGTGAGTGCGACGCGGGCCGGCCCTGCTACCCCGATTCCTCCGGCGTCTTCGGGCCCTCGGCCACCTCGCCCGAGCTGCGCTACCCCTGGGACGGCGGGGTGGGCTGCAGCCCCGGCGTGCAGACGTGCATGAGCGGCCAGCTGGCGCAGACCTGCGTCAACCTGCACGTGCCCGTCACCGAGTTCTGCGACGGCAAGGACAACGACTGCGACGGCGTCATCGACCTGGGCTGTCCCTGCCAGAACGGCCGCGGCTGTTACCCCGGCGCGCCCTTCACCAACGGGGTGGGCGTGTGCCGCGCGGGCTCGTACGACTGCTCGCAGCCCGCGGGCCAGACGTGCACCGGCGTCAACCTGGGCGGCGTCGAGAGCTGCAACGGCCTCGACGACGACTGCAACGGCATCGTCGACGACAACCTGCCGGCCACCGCGGTGTGCGCGCCAGGCGTGTGCAGCAGCAGCTTCCGCACCTGCGTGGGCGGGGTGGAGGCCGCGTGCACCCTGGCTTCACTCCCCGGCTACGCCGCCGTCGACGTCTGCAACGATCAACAGGACAACAACTGCAACGGCGCGGTCGACGAGGGCTGCACCTGCGACGCGGGCGTGACCCAGGGCTGCTTCACCGGGCCCGCCAGCGCCTGCGACGGCGGCGCCTGCTACGGCATCTGCCGCCGCGGCACCCAGACCTGCGCCGCCGGCAGCGACGGCGGCCTCGGCTTCGGCAGCTGCATGATGCAGGTGCTGCCGGGCACCGAGACCGCCTCGGGCGCCTGCGCCGACGGCCTCGACAACGACTGCGACAACCGCGTCGACTGCGCCGACTCGCAGTGCGACGGGCGCAGCTGCGGCGGCGGGCGCACCTGCTTCAACTCCAGCTGCCAGTGCATCTTCAACGGCAGCGTCAGCACCACCGAGATCTGCAGCGACGGCGTCGACAACACCTGTGACTCGGTCGTCGACTGCGCCCAGACCACCTGCTCCGGGCAGACCTGCGGGACGAACGGGAAGAAGTGCGTGGGCACCATGTGCTCCTGCGTGGTCGACGGTGGCACCAGCCAGCCCTCCGAGCTGCTCTGCGACGACGCCCGCGACAACGACTGCGACGGCCTCGTCGACTGCGGTGACACGAGCTGCGCGGGCCGCGCCTGCGCCACCGGCAAGACCTGTCAGCAGAACGTGTGCACCTGCCTCACCGACGGCGGCGTGCCCCAGGCCACCGAGAGCCTGTGCACCGACGGCACCGACAACGACTGCGACGGGCTGACCGACTGCGCCGACCCGAACTGCACCGTCGCCTGCACCCCCGTCGAGCTCTGCAGCGACGGGCTGGACAACGACGGCGACACGCTCGTCGACTGTCTCGACCCCAACTGCAGCCACAAGGCCTGCAACACCAGCTCCCCCTCGTCGGTGTGCTGCGGCACCAGCTGCACGCCCCTCAACACCCCCGGCAACTGCGGCCAGTGCGGCGTGGTCTGCGCCTCGGGCAGCTGTACGCCCTCCACCGAGAGCGGCCGGTCGAGCGGGCGCTGCACCTGCACCACCGACGGCGGCAGCCTCTGCCCCCGCCCTGACCCGTCTCAGAACCGGCAGACCTGCAGCAGCAGCACCCTGCTGTGCGACTGCGACGACGACGATGACAAGTGCGCCACCTCTTCGGGCGGCCGGTGCGGCGACCGCGCCTGCTACTACCCGTGAGTGGCCGAACGGTCGGTCGAGGGGTCTCGCCCGGTTCCAGCGACTGTCGGGGGCCAACGTGATTCGTCGATTCAGCTGGGCGTTCCTCGCGGCGATCTCCGCCTGCACCTGCGACCCCACCGGCTACGAGAACCGCACCTACGCCTGTCAGTCAGACGGTGATTGCCTGGGCGGCTACCGCTGCGTCGAGTCGATCTGCAGCCCGCAGGCTGAGGAAGACGGCGGGAGCGGCGGAGGCGCAGGCGGTGGTGGAGGCAGCGGCGGTGCGGGTGGCGGTGGTGCCGTGGGCGGGGGCTCCGGCGGCGCGCCGGGCGGAGGCTCCGGCGGCGGAAGCGGCGGCGGCGGCGGCGTGGTCGCCTGCGAGGACATTCCCGAGATCTGCGGCGACGGCGTCGACCAGAACTGCAACTCCATCCTCGACGACGGCTGCGAGTGTGACGCGGGCCGGCCCTGTTACCCCGATCCGTCCGGCGTGTTCGGCCCGGTGAGCCTGGCGCCCGAGCTGCGCTACCCGTGGGACGGCGGCGCCGGCTGCAGCTTCGGCGTGCAGTCGTGCATGAGCGGCCAGCTCGCGCAGACCTGCACCGACCTCCACGTGCCCGTCACCGAGTTCTGCGACGGCAAGGACAACGACTGCGACGGCGTGGTCGACCTCAACTGCCCCTGCCAGAACGGGCGCGAGTGTTACCCCGGCGCCCCCTTCACCAACGGCGTCGGCGTGTGCCGCTCGGGCGTCTTCGACTGCGCGCAGCCCAGCGGGCTCACCTGCACCGGCGTCGACCTGGGCGGCGTCGAGAGCTGCAACGGGCTCGACGACGACTGCAACGGCGTGGTCGACGACAACCTCCCCGGCACCGCACCCTGCGCCCCCGGCGTGTGCAGCAGCCAGTCGCGCCCCTGCGTGGGCGGCGTCGAGGTGGCCTGCACGCTCACCAGCATCCCCGGCTATTCGGCCACCGAGCTCTGCAACGACCAGCAGGACAACAACTGCAACGGCGCCGTCGACGAGGGCTGCGCCTGCGACGCCGGGGCTTCCCAGGGGTGTTACACCGGGCCCGCCAGCGCCTGCGACGGCGGGGCCTGCTACGGCATCTGCCGCTTCGGCGCGCAGGTCTGCGGGGTGAGCAGCGACGGCGGCCTGGGCTTCGGCAGCTGCATGATGCAGGTGCTCCCCGCCACCGAGGTGTGCACCGACAGCCTCGACAACGACTGCGACAACCGCGTCGACTGCGCCGACTCGCAGTGCGACACCCGCAGCTGCGGCGGCGGGCGCACCTGCTTCAACTCGAGCTGCCAGTGCATCTTCGACGGCGGCGTCAGCACCGTGGAGATCTGCACCGACGGCGTCGACAACACCTGCGACCTGGTCGTCGACTGCGCGCAGTCGAGCTGCAGCGGGCAGACCTGCGGCACCAACGGCAAGCGCTGCGTGGGCACCAGCTGCGCCTGCGTGGTCGACGGCGGCGTCAGCCAGATGACCGAGACCACCTGCAACGACGCGCGCGACAACGACTGCGACGGCCTGGTCGACTGCGTCGACTCGACCTGCGCGGGCCGCACCTGCGCCAGCGGCAAGACCTGCCAGGGCAGCGTCTGCACCTGCCTCACCGACGGCGGCGTGCCCCAGACCACCGAGACGCTCTGCTCCGACGGGGCCGACAACGACTGCGACAACAGCCCCGACTGCGCCGACTCGAACTGCGCGGGCCTGGCCTGCGCCGCGGGGAGAACCTGCCGCTCGAACCTCTGCACCTGCCTCGCCACCGGCACGCCCCAGACCGTGGAGACCCTCTGCGGCGACGCGGTGGACAACGACTGCGACGGCACCACCGACTGCGCCGACTCCAGTTGCAGCGGCCAGACCTGCGCCACCGGCAGAACCTGCCGCTCGAACCTCTGCACCTGCCTGGCGACGGGCACGCCAGAGCCCAGCGAGACGCTGTGCGCCGACGGGCTGGACAACGACTGCGACGGCCTCACCGACTGCCTGGACCCGACCTGTCCCGCCTGCGCGGGCGTGGAGAACTGCAAGGACTCCGTCGACAACGACGGCGACGCGCTCGCCGACTGCGCCGACCCCGACTGCAACCACAAGGGCTGCAGCAACGGCTCGGCGGCGTCGGTCTGCTGCGGCACCACCTGCCGCAACATGAGCAACGACCCCAACAACTGCGGCCAGTGCGGCATCGTCTGCCCCTCGGGCAGCTGCACCCCCGAGACCGAAGGCACCCACTCCACCGGGCGGTGCACCTGCGCCAGCGGCGGCCCCAACTGCCCTTCGGGCTCGAGCAGCCAACAGGTCTGCAGCAGCAACCGCTGCGATTGTCAGGACCAGGACAACAAGTGCCTCTCCGGCGGCACTTGCGGTGACGTCGCCTGCTACTACCCGTAGCGACGATTGTTGTTCCAGCAATGGCGGAATAGTGAAGAAATCAGGTGGCCGTTCCGCACCTCGCAGGGTCCGCGCGTGAAGCCAGCAACGCCATGAGTCTCGATCTTCTTCTGCTGGGTGTGTTGCTCGCGATAGGCGCGGGGCTCGCGTACTTCATGACGCGGCGCCGGGCGCTGCGCGAGGCGGCCGACACCGAGGCGCTCGCCCAGGTGGAGAAAGAGGGGCGCGCCGAGGCGCCCACCCTGCACCCGGTGATCGACCCCGATCGCTGCATCGGCAGCCTCTCGTGTACGGCGGTGTGCCCCGAAGGCGACATCCTCGGGGTGGTGGACGGCAAGGCCGCGCTGATCAACCCGTCGGCGTGCATCGGCCACGGCAAGTGCGCGGTGGAGTGCCCGGTCGACGCCATTCAGCTCGTGTTCGGCTCGGCGAAGCGGGGCCTCGACCTGCCCGAGACCGACGAGTTCTTCGAGAGCAGCCGCAAGGGCGTGCACATCGTCGGTGAGCTCGGCGGCATGGGGTTGATCAAGAACGCCATCACCCAGGGCCTGCAGGTGGCGCGGCACCTGGGCCCGAAGCTCATCGGCAGCCAGTCGCCCGACATGGACGACGTGGTGGTGGTGGGCGCCGGGCCCTCGGGCCTCGCCACCGCGCTGGGCCTGGCCGAGCAGAAGCTCAACTTCGCCGTGCTCGAGCAGGAATCGCTGGGCGGCACCATCGCCCACTACCCGCGGCAGAAGGTGGTGATGACCGAGCGCATCGACCTGCCCTACTTCGGCAAGTTCGGCGCGCCCCTCATCAGCAAGGAACAGCTGCTCGAGAGCTGGGAACAGGCCGTCGCCAAGGCGAAGATCCAGATCAACACCGGCACCAAGGTCGAGAAGATCGACGGGCACGACGGCGACTTCACCGTGCACACCAGCAAGGGGCCGGTGCGCGCGAAGAAGGTGGTGCTGGCCATCGGCCGCCGCGGCAGCCCCCGCAAGATGGGCGTGCCAGGCGAGGAGCTGCCCAAGGTCGCCTACCGCCTCATCGACGCGCAGCAGTACGAGGGCGCGCGGGTGTTGATCGTCGGCGGCGGCGACGCCGCGCTCGAGGCCGCCATTCAGATCGCCGAGGAATCGGACGCCGAGGTCGCCCTCAGCTACCGCCAGCCCGAGTTCGGCAAGGCGCGCGAGGCGAACAAGCGCCGCTTCAAGGAGCTGGTCGAAGAGGGCCGGGTGTTCGCCTTCATGGCCTCGAACATCAAGAAGGTCTCGCCCGAGTCGGTCACGCTCGACAACAAGGGCAAGCTGCTCGAGCTGCCCAACGACTTCGTGATCGCCTGCCTCGGCGGCGAGGTGCCCACCGAGTTCCTCACCAAGATGGGCGTGGGCATGACCACGCTCAAGGGCGAGTCGCTGGGGGCGAAGGCGCGCCGCGGCAGCGCCAAGCAGGAAGCCCAGGAGAAGAGCCACCGCCGCCTCTCGTTCGGCCTCTTCGTGCTGGGGGCGTTGATCGTCGCCACGCTCTTCGTGGTGGGCGCCGACTACTACCGCCTCTCGCCGCCCGAGCGGCTCGCCCACGTCGGGCACAAGTTCCTCAAGCCCGCGGGCACCTGGGGCCACGGCGTGGGCATCGTCGCCACCCTCGTGATGATGTCGAACTTCCTCTACGCCGTGCGCAAGCGCTGGGAGCGGCTCAAGGGGTTCAGCACCATCCGCACCTGGCTCACCTTCCACCAGTTCGTCGGCTTCCTCAGCCCGCTGGTCATCGTCTTCCACGCCGCGTTCCAGTCGAAGAACCAGCTCGCCACGCTCACCGCCATGGCGATGACGGTGGTGGTGGTCACCGGCATCATCGGCCGCTTCATCTACGGCCTCGTGCCCAGCGGGCAGGGCAAGCCGGGCGAGCTGCACGAGCTGTCGAAGCGCTGGCACCGGCTGTCCGAGCGCCTCGGCCAGGCGGCGGCCAACCTCACCTCGCCCGACAAGCTCGCTGACCTGGTGGCCTCCGCGGTCTCGCCCGCGCAGCAGGCCTCGCTGGGCCAGTACCTGGCGCAGATGCCCCGCCAACGCCTGGCCGACGCGAGGGACCTCTCGCGGGCACGCTCGCTGTTCCAGTCGCCGGCCCAGGCGCGCGAGTTCGCCGATTCCTTCAAGCGGCTGCGCAAGCTGCAGGTGCAGGTCTCGTTCTTCCGCTCGCTCAAGATGCTGCTCTCGGCATGGCGGGTCTTTCACGTGGTGCTCGCCATCCTCCTGGTCATCCTCATCGCGGCGCACATCGGGCTCTCGCTCTTCCTCGGCTACCGGTGGATCTTCACGTGAAACGATGGTTGGTGCTGGCGCTCTGCGGGGCTGCGTTCGCCGCGCGCGCGGATCTCTTCTCGCCCGGCGAGCTCTCGAAGGCGCACACCACGCTCGAGGGCCTCTCGCAGTGCACGAAGTGCCACCCGGCTGGCGGGCAGCTCAGCCAGGGCACCTGCCTCTCGTGCCACGAGGAACTGCAGCCGCGGCTGGGCAGGGGCCTGGGCCTGCACGGTCGCATCAGCGAAGAGAAGCGCAACTGCGAGCAGTGCCACCACGAGCACCAGGGCGTGAACGCGGCGCTCATCGACTGGGGCCCGGCGGGGGAGAAGGGCTTCAACCACCTCCGCACCGGCTGGGCGCTCAAGGGCAAGCACGCCGACGAGAAGTGCGCCTCGTGCCACGAGAAGCGGCGCATCGTCTGGCCTCCCGCACTCAAGTTGATGGAAAAGCGCCCGGCCACGCGCCTGGGGGTGGGCAACAACTGCACCGACTGCCACTTCGACGAGCACCGCGGCCAGCAGCAGGAAGACTGCGAGTTCTGTCACAACGAGAAGGACTGGAAGTCGGCCCCCGGCTTCAACCACGCGGACACGGAGTACCCGCTGCGCGGCAAGCACAAGCAGGTGAAGTGCACCGCCTGCCACCCCTCCGACAAGGACGGCGAGCCCCACGGCTTCCCTGCGCCGAAGTCGGAGACGTTCATGCGCTTCGCCCCCCTCGAGCACCGCGCCTGCCTCGACTGCCACAAGGACGTGCACGAGGGCCGCTTCGGGCTGCGCTGCCAGAGCTGCCACACCGTCGAGGGCTGGCACATCCTGCGCAACGCCACCACCGAGCGGCAGTTTCACGAGAAAACGAAGTTCCCGCTCAAGGGCGCGCACCTCGACGTCGACTGCGTGAGCTGCCACGGCCCGTTCCCCGGGCAGAAGGCGAAGTTCAAGGGGCTCCCGCACGACACCTGCAGCGACTGCCACGCCGACGCGCACATGGGGCAGATGGTGGTGAAGGGCAAGCTGCCCGACTGCGCCACCTGTCACACCGAGCAGGGCTTCATGCCGCCGAAGTACGGCCTGCTGGAGCACGGCAAGACGCGCTACCCGCTCGAGGGCGCGCACCAGGTGGTGCCCTGCGCCGCCTGCCACGAGCCCACCCCGGCCCTGCGGGCGAAGATTCCCAAGGCGGTGCTGGTGGACCTCAAGAAGAAGAAGCACCAGGAGCTCTTCAGCAACGCGCTGTTCGACTTCAGCAAGCCGCTCGAGCGCTGCGAGAGCTGCCACACCGACGTGCACGAGGGCCAGTTCAAGGACCTCAAGTGCGACACCTGTCACGGGCTCGCGTCGTTCACGAAGCTGCGCTTCGACCACCAGAAGGACTCGCGGTATCCGCTCGAGGGCGCGCACCTCAAGGTGGCGTGTGAGAAGTGTCACTTCGCCTCGGGGCCCCACGAGCCCGTCCGCTACAAGCCGCTCGAGCTCACCTGCCGCGGCTGCCACCTCGACGTGCACGCCGGCCAGTTCAGCAAGACGGGTGAGCCGGCGAAGTGTGAGACCTGCCACGTGCTGGAGAGCTGGAAGAAGCCGCTGCGCTTCGTGCACCGCCCGCCCTTCACCGAGTTCGTGCTCGACGGGCAGCATGAGAAGGCGAAGTGCGAGTCGTGCCACCGCAAGGTGACGGTGGCCCGCGGGGTGACGGCCCACCAGTACAAGGGGCTGCCGCTCACCTGCGAGGGCTGCCACTCCGACTTCCACCAGGGTGCGTTCAAGGGGTTCGAACCGTGAGCGCGCTCCTGCTCGCCCTGCTGTTGTCCGCCGCGCCCGATGGGGGCGCGCCCGGAAAAGACGCTCCGCGGGCGAAGGTGCCCGACGTGCTGGGCGCGATGAAGACGTTCACGAAGAGGAAGGGGCATGAGGGCGTGACGGCGTGCTCGGCCTGTCACGCCACCAGCTCGTGGACCGACGTGCGCTTCAACCACGAGCGCACCGGCTTCTCGCTCACCGGCCGCCACGCGCGCACCACCTGCAAGTCGTGCCACCTCAACGACTTCTCCGTGCCGCTGCCGCGGGGCTGCGCCGCCTGTCATCGCGACGTGCACGCGGGCGAGCTGGGCGCACGCTGCGAGGGCTGCCACGACACCAACGACTGGCGCTCGCGCTTCGACGTCGACGCGCACCGGCGCACCAACTTCCCCCTGGTGGGCGCGCACGCCGCGCTGCCCTGCGTGGAGTGCCACTTCGAGGCCCGGGAGCGCCGCTTCAGCCGCGCCGCGGTGGAGTGCCAGGGCTGTCACCAGGCCGACGCGCTGCGCACGCAGCTGGGCAAGCCGGTCAACCACGTCGCGCTCGGGCTCGACGTGCGCAACTGCCGCGAGTGCCACACGCCGCTCGCCTTCACCCCGGCGCGCTTCCCCACGCACGACGAGTGTTTCCCCATCTCGGCGGGCGTGCACGCGGGCGTGCCCTGTCTCAACTGCCACACCTCGCTGGGGCCCACGACCATGAAGTGCTCCACGGGCACGGCGCAGTGCACGCACTGCCACACCAACGACGCCAGGGCTGGCGTGGAGATCACCTTCACCGACCAGCAGCACGCCGACGGCAAGGCGCCGGGCTACGTGTACAGCGATCGCCGCTGCCTCGACTGCCACTACCCGCGCGGGCGGCTGCCATGACGCGCGCGCTCGTGCTGCTGCTGGTCTCCCTCTCCCTGCTCAGCGGGGAGAGGGCGAACTCGCGCCTCGAGGGGAACACGGTTGGGGTGGGGGGCCGATCGCCCGAAGCGCCCCTCACCCGGCCTGCGGCCGACCTCTCCCCGCTTCGCAGGGAGAGGTTTCAAGTGGGCCGTCGGCCCGCTGCGCCCGCGCGCAAGAAGGAACGGCCCGCTCCTGCCGCGAAGAAGCCCCGCCGCGTGGGCGCCGCCGACGCGCTGGGCCAGGTGAACTCGGTCACCGCCGACTCGGCCTTCGTCAATCGCGGCAGCTTCGACGGCCTCGAGCCCGGGCAGGCGCTGTCCTTCACCCGCAGCGGCAAGCCGGTGGGCAAGTGCATCGTCGACGCGGTGGCAGATCACTTCGCCCGCTGCACCGGCACGGGCCTGCGCCCGGGAGATCGCTTCGCGGTCGGCCGCGTGCCCGAGAAGACGCCGCTGGGCCCCGGCCCCCTGCCCACCGAGACCGAGCTCGCCCGTCGCGCGGCCAGCCTCGACACCGTGCAGTGGAAGCTGCGCGACTTCGACACCAGCGTCGCGCGCGCCAGCGGCGTGGGCCCTCGCGTCGAGGCGCTCTTCTCGCACACCACGTACGGCAACGCCGGCTCGCCCAACGGGCCCTTCGGCATCCAGCGCTTCGACGCGGCGGTCTACGACGTCGAGCTGTGGAAGGGCCTGCGCGCGTCGGCCGACGTGACCGTGCTCAACTTCGGGGCGCGGCCCGCCGCGACGCGCACCGTCTACCAGCAGAGCCCGGTGCTGCTGGTGCGCCAGCTCGAGTTCGGCTTCCGCCGCGCAGACCTCCCGTTCTCCGCGTCGCTGGGGCGCACCTGGCTGCGCGCGGCCACCGGGCTGCTCGTCGTCGACGGCGCGCAGGCGGCCTGGCGCTTCGGCGAAGGCTTCGAGGTGGGCGCCTACGGCGGCCTGCTCCCCGACGCGGCCCGCCTCACCATCACGCCCTCGCAGTGGGCCGCGGGCGCCTTCGGGCGGGTGCGCTTCTCCAGCGGGACGGGCGCGACGGCCACGGTGGGCCAGGCGTCGCTGCGCGCGGGCTGGTCGTTGCGCGACGTGCTGGGTGGCCGCGCCGAGGTGAGCCTGGCCGCCAGCCTGTGGAAGGGGCAGGACTTCGATGGCCACGCCAGCTTCGAGTTCGGCTTCGGCCAGAGCCAGGCGCCCGGCGGGCTCGACGCCGCGCGGCTCGACCTCGGCTGGCGCCCGAAAGACACCGTGCGCCTCAGCGGCGGGGTGCGCTACCGCGGCATGCCCACCACCGGCATCACCGAGCTGGGCACGGTCTCGCCGGGGCAGCAGGCGCTGCACGCCGACCTGGGCGCCATCGTTCAGCTCAACGAAGGGCTCTTCGTGGGGGGCCAGGCCGGGCTCGCCAGCGACTTCACGTCAGGGCTGCTGCAGGCGCGCATCGGCCCGGAGCTGTCGATGCCTCACCTCCTCGGGCTGCCGGTGGGCCTGAGCCTCGGCTACCTCGAGGAGCTGGGCTGGTTGCGGGGCCGCCACGGCTACTTCCAGGTGAACGTGGCGCCGCTGGGGCTCTTCCGGGTGCTGAGCCGGGTGAGCTGGTTCCACCAGCAGGGCTCGCTGGGCAGTGAAGGCCTGGAAAGCCACGAAATGGGCGGCTCGTTCGCGCTCGAGGTGACCCCCTGGCGCTTCGTCAACGCCCGGGTGCTGGTGATGGGTCGCCTGCCCCTGGGCGCGTCGAAGCCGGCACTGGGGAGCGTGGGCTTTCAGCTCGGGGGGGCATTTTGAGTCCCCGACCAGAGAAGTGGCCGTCTGCCTTCGTCCGGAGTCATGAGGGATGACGGACCGGGAAGCACTGGCCCGTCTGCTGGATGGCGTCAAGCGGGGGGAAGAGGCGGCCTGTCGTCAGGTGTACCTGACCTGGCGCCCCGGCGTGCTCCGCCTCCTCGAGGGGTTTGCGCAGCTCGACTCGGATGAACGGGAGGACCTCGTGCAGGAAATCTTCACGCGCGCCTTCCGGGCCATCGGAAACCTCAAGTCCCCCGAGACCTTCGAGGGGTGGCTCTATTCCATCGCGCGCAACCGCGGCCTCTCGGCGCTGGCGCGCAAGGGCACCCGGCGCGAGGTGAACGAGCGCTACGCCCAGGAGCAGAACGACTCGGCCGAGCTCATTCCCGATTCCGTGCGCGCCGAGCTCGACATCGAGGTGGTGCGGGGCCTCATCGCCGGGCTGCCCGAGGGGCCCGAGAAGGAGACCGTGCGGCTCTTCTACGTCGAGGGTGAGCTCTCGGCCCGGGAGATCGCCGAGAAGATGGGTGTGGGCAAGAGCGCGGTGACCATGCGCCTCGAGCGCTTCCGCGCGCGCGTGCGCCGGCAGCTCATGCTCGACGTGCTCAACCGGCGGTGGGAGCCATGAGCCTCCATCTCGACGCGCAGCGCTGGCGGGCGCTGCAGGAAAAGCGCGACCCGGCCCTGCTCGCCCACCTCGAGCAGGGCTGCGAGGTCTGTGACGCGTTCCTCGAGTCGGTGGCGGGGCTCGAGGGCGAGGTCGACCGCGCCCTGCTGGCGCTGGCCCCGCGCCCGCCCAGCACCGACGAGCTCGCCTGGGCGCGCCTGCGCAGGCACCAGCGCGCGCGCCCGTGGCGACACTACGCCGCGGCGGCCGCGGTGCTGGTGGTCCTGGGCGCGGGCGCGTGGGCGATGCTCCCACCGCCCGACGAGCTGAAGCCCACCGGGCTCAAGGGCAGCGCCCAGGCGCGCCTCGAGCTGCGCGCCGCGCTCAAGTCGAGCAACGGCACCCTCACCGCCATCGTCGACGGGGCGAAGGTCTCTTCGGCTTCGGCGCTGGTGTTCCAGGTGCGTTCGGGCGTCGCGGGCCCCGCGCGGCTCTACGTGCAGCGCGGCGCCGCCGCGCCCGCCGAGCTCGCGCAGCTCGGCCTCGTCGAGGGCGCCCAGGAGCTGGAATGGGACGGCGCCGACGAGAGCGGTGAGCCGGGCAAACACCTCATCGGCTTCTCGCTGGCGGGCGAGCGCGGACCGCTCACCGTCTGGCTGGTGGCGTCCGAGGCACCCAGCTCGGCTGAGGCGGCACTGGCGGCCATTCGTGCGGGTGGAGGCGAGGGCCTCGCGGTGGCGCAGGTGCGGGTCAATGTCGTAGACACAGTCTCCCCGTGAAAGCCGCTCCGCTCCTCGTGCTGTCCCTGTGCTGCCTGACGGCCGTGCAGGGCTGCGCGCATGGCGGCGGCGAAAAGGGCGGGCTGGTCACCGTGAAGGCCTCGGCCGACGAGGTGCAGAAGGCCTTCTCCGGGCGCCGCTTCGCGCTGCTGGTGGGCATTGCGCAGGGCGGCGATGACCACTGGCAGCCGCTGCGCTTCGCCCGGAAAGACGTCGACGACCTCGGGGCCGTGCTCCAGGACCCGCTGCGCGGCCGCTTCGCCAGCGTGGAGGCCCTCACCACCCCCGAGCAGACGACCCGCCCGGCGCTCGAGGCGGCGCTGGTGCGCTTCGCCGCGCTCGCCACCCAGCCCGATGACGTGCTGGTGCTCTACGTGTCGGCCCACGGCACCCTGGCCCGCGACGCCCGCGGAGAGCTCGAGCGCTACCTCGTCACCTCCGACGCGCAGTTCCACCACGTGGCTGAGACCGCCCTGCGCGTCGACCGCCTCTCCTCGGGGCTCTCGAGCTCGAAGTCGCGCCGCCGGGTGGTGGTGCTCGCCACCTGCCATTCCGGCAGCGGCAAGTCGTTGTTGCCCGACGAGGTGGTGGCCGAGCTCGCCTCGCGCAAGGGCGGGGGCCTGCGCCCCCTCGAAGAGGTGTCGCGCGCCAACATCGTGCTCTCGGCCAGCGACTTCCTCGAGACCGCCCGCGAAGACGAGACCCTGCAGAACGACGTGTACACGCACTTCCTGGTGGAGGCGCTCTCGGGCGGCGGCGACCGGAACGGCGACGGCGCCGTCACCGCCACCGAGGCGCACGACTTCGCCCGCCGCCGCACCTACGTCTTCTCGCAGGGCCGGCAGCGCCCGGCCGCCGAGCTGGTCGAGGTGGGCGCAGACCCGGTCATCCTCACCGGCGACGTGAAGCGCAACGGCCAGCCCGAGCTCTATTCCTACGTGCCGCGCCTCGACGGCTTTTCCCTGCGCGTCGACGGCGAAGACCGGGTCGAGCTCCCGGGCGGCGCGGCGGTGGGCGCGGGCGCGCACCGCATCGAGCTCACCAAGGGCGGCGAGGTGCTGCTCAGTGAAGAGGTGCGGCTGGAAGAGGGCGAGCGGCTCGACGTCGATTCCCTCCAGGCCAGGCGCGAGCCCTTCGTGGCCATGACGCTCACCGGGGGCGCGTTCGGCTTCGTCGACGCCGCCAGCCGCCAGCAGCTGCTGCCCATCGCCCCTGCGGCCGGCGTGTCGGTGCGCTTCGAGCGGGTCTTGCTGCGGCGCATCACGGTGGAGCTCGACGTGAGCGGCTTCGGGGGCCAGCAGTCGCTGAGCCTGGCAGGCACCAGCGTGCCGTTCGGCTGGTCCAGCTTCCTCGCCGGAGCCTCGCTCGCCTGGCAGTGGGACTGGAGGTGGGTGTCTGTATGGGTCGGCCCGCGCGTGGCCGGTCTGTGGGTGCAGCGGTCTTTCTCTCTGGACGTCTACAAGAAGACGCAATCGGCCTTTTCGGTGACGCCCGGCCTGCTGGTGGGGGCCTCGTTCCACTTCACTCCGCGGTGGGAGTTGTCGGTGGGGCTGCAGGGCATGGTGGTGGCGGTGGTGGTGGACGCAGTGACACAGACGCTGGGCTTCGCCGGCGGTTGGGCCGGCGTGGGGTATCGATTCTGATGAAGCCGCTGCTCGCCATCGCGTTGCTCGCCCTCACCGGGTGCGGGAGCCTCGACAACGAGCCGCTCCGCTTCGGGGTGATCCGCGGGCAGCTGCTCAACACCGACAGCGCGGCGCTGGTGGCGGTGGTGGGCCGCGACGACCTGGTCACCCAACCTGACCTCGAGGGGCGCTTCGAGCTCAAGCCCGTCCCGCTGGGCCCGGCCGAGCTGCTCGTGGTCATCAACGCGCGCGAGGCCCGCCGCATCACGGTCGAGGTCGGCGCGGCCAGCGTGGTCGAGCTGGGCGAGGTGACCCCCGCGCCCTCGGCCCACTTCGAGGTCTACGTCGACGCGCCTGGCGGCCAGCGGGTGAATGGTGGCACCGTGGCGCTGCTGGCCACGCCCTTCATCGGCACCATCAGGGGCTTTGAAGACGAGGCGGAGTTCAGGGTGCCGCCGGGCTGCTACGACGCGCTGGTGACGGTGGCGGGCCTGGGCACGCAGACGGTGAGCGGCTGCGTGGAAGCGGGGCTGACGCTCGAGAAGATCGTCACCATGCTCGAGCCCGACGGCTCGCCCGGCCGTGAAGGCTGCCCGGTGTCGGGTTGCCAGGGCCTGCTGGTCTGCCAGGCCGATCGCAGCTGCCGCTGACCCGGCCAGCCCGTCGTCGTTCTCTCGTGGAATCGGGGCAACGGTGCGATGCTCGCCGCCGTTTCTCACCGTCCCCCCGGAGGACAACACATGACTCGCGGCCTGGTTCTCTCGATCCTCACCTCGCTCCTCACCGCTTGTGGCGGCACGGGCACCCTGTACGTGACCGCCCGCTTCTCTTCCGACGGCAGCACGCCCAGCTCGCGGGCGCGGGTGACGGTGCGCGAGGCGGCCTCGACGGGCGGCCTGGTGACCGACGCCCAGGTCTCGGTCACCGGCAGCAAGATGCCCAAGACCGGCCTGCCCTTCGCGATGATGTCGAACGACTACCGGGCCGACGGCTTCGGGTGGGACGAGTCGCTGCGCCTCGAGGTGGTGCGCGGCACCGACCGGGTGGAAGCGACCGTGCAGTCGCCCGGCTTCACCGTCATCACCGCCCCCACCCAGGACGGCACCGTGGTGAAGGCCAACGGGCTGCTCGTCACCTGGCGCGACGCAGGCAACGCGCCGGCCAACATCGTGCGGCTGCGCCTCGAGCAGGCCGATGTCGACGTCACCCTGGCCGACGACAAGTTCCAGTACCGCATCGGCGCCGACCCGCTGGTGGTGACGGACCGCGAGTCGGTCTACCTCGAGCGCAGCAACGAGATCGCCCCCGAGGGTGGCGCGCCCGGGTCGGTCATCTCGGCCACCACCACGCACGCCATCCAGTTCAAGGTCGAGTGACCGGTCGATCGAAATGACGGTCGAGCTCATCACCGTTCACCCCGAGCGGAGTCGAGGGGCGTCTTCCTGCGAGCTTGGGCGCCCATCCCTCGACTCCGCTCGGGACGAACGGGGGGCGAGCCAATTTCGGTCGACCCTGCAGGGGCCGGTTCGGTGTAGGGCTGCCCCATGACGAAATCAGTCGTTCTCGGGTTGGTGCTCTTCGTTGCCGGAATCGTCGTCGGTCGGGTCAGCGTGTTGATGACGCAGCCCGAGTCGGCGACCCCTGCTGCTCACCCTTCGACGCCCAGCGCGCCCATGGCCGCCCCGTCGGCGCCCATGCCCGCGCAGGCCGGCGCGATTCGCGGCCGCATCGCCGAGGTGATCCAGGTGCCGCAGTACACCTACGTGCGGCTCGAGTCGGGTGACTGGGCGGCCGTGCCGTCAGCACCGGCCCTCGCGGTGGGGCAGACGGTGGGCATCGTCTCGCAGAACGAGATGGTCAACTTCACCAGCCCGTCGCTCGGCCGCACCTTCGAGCGGATCTGGTTCGGCTCGCTCGAGGGGGCAGAGCCCGCCGCCCGCGCGCCTGAGATGCCGGTGATGCCGGCGAAGGCGCCGCCGCCGGCCGAGGTGAAGGCCGCCCTGCAGGCCGTCGAGGCGAGCAACGCCCTCGCCCTGCGCATCGTCGACGTCTATTCCGAGCGCGCCGCGCTCACCGGTCAGCGGGTGAAGGTGAAGGGCACCGTCGATCGCGTCACCTTCGTGCAGGGCGTCCACTACGTGCACCTCAAGGACGGCACGGGCGCGGCGGCCGACAAGACCGACGATCTCCTCTGTCTGAGCACCGTCGAGGTGGCGAAGGGCGCCACGGTCACGCTCGAGGGCGTGGTGACCCTGAACAAGGACATCGGCATGGGGCCGGTGGCGGTGGTGCTCGACCAGGCGCTGGTGCGCTGAGCCTCACTTCGCGGGCGTGCGCTTGAGCAGCGCGTGCCGCTTGTGATGCAGCTCGAGGTTGAGCGGGTCGACGCCCAGCGCCAGCTCGCAGTTGCGCAGGGCGTCGGCGATCTTCCCGTCGTTCTCGAAGCCGTTGCAGGTGATCAACAGCATGCGGCCGCGCGCCTCGGCGCCGGGGCTCGCCGCGAGGAAGCGGGCGCGCACCGCCTCGAGCTCGGGCACGCGCAGGCCGGCTGACAGGCACATCGCCACGCCCTTCCAGTTCGAGCGCATGCCGTCGAACTCGACGCGCTTGGTGGTCACCCCGAGCACGTCGACGGCCTGGTGCACGCGTTCCATGGCCGCGTCGATCTGCCGCGCCTGGTTGGGAGAGACGGGGCGCTTTCGCAGCTCGAGCAGCTGCCGCGAGACTTCCCGGCCCTTGCTGCGCACCGTGGGAACGTCGGCGTCCTGCGCGAGCCCGAGCACCACGTAGTGATCGCCCTGGATGCGCTTGCGGAAGTCGCCCAGCGCGATCTCGGCGACGCGGTCGTCCGTCGCCGACGCCGCCGCGCCCGGCGGCTCGGGCGGAGACACCGGCAGGCCCTTGGTGAGCATGTCGAGCGCCTCGCGCTGCTCAGGCCGCACCGAGGTGAACTGCACGCCGAAGCCCTGGGGCATGTTCCACGCCTGCGCCTGCTCGGCTGAGACGTGGCGCACCACGTCGCCCTGCACCGTGCCCACCTGCGGAATGGTGAGCATCACCCGCGAGAACACCCGCGGGGGCGCCGAGGTGCTGCACAGGAAGCAGCCCGCGCGAGACACGTCTTGCACGTGGAGCTTCACGGTCGGCCCCTGGTCGGGCTTCACCTCGACCTCGAAGCTGGCGATGTGCCGGGGCGGCGCGGCCGAGGCGGGGCCGGACGGGCTCGAGGACTGCGGGCCCGGCACCGACGGCGTCATCTTGTTGAGCGCGGCGTCGGCGGGCGTGGGCGTGGCCCGCAGCGCGGCCGAGTCGGTGCTGGCCGGCTGCACCAGCACGCCGCTCGCGTTCGACCCCGAGTCCTTGAGCGCGGCCTCGAGCGCGCGGCCGAAGTCGCCGCAGCTGGCGAACCGCGACTCGGGGCGCTTGGCCAGGGCCTTCATGATGGCCATCGAGACGCCGGTGGGGATGGCCGGGTTGATCGACTGGGGCGAGCGGGGGTCCTGGCTCAGGTGCGCCACCAGCATGGCGGTGATGGGCAGCCCGGCGAACGGGGTGCGGCCGGTGGCGAGCTCGTAGGCGATGATGCCCAGCGAGTACTGGTCGGTGCGGCCGTCGATGTTCTCGCCGCCGGCCTGCTCGGGGGCCATGTAGTCGGGCGTACCGATGATGACGCCGGTGGCCGTCTTCCGGTTGCTCATCGTGCTCTGGAGCTTGGCGATGCCGAAGTCGAGGATCTTGACGAAGTCCTCCTGGCGGCCGCGCTTCACCAGCATGATGTTCTCGGGCTTCAGATCGCGGTGCACCACGCCGAGTTGGTGCGCCTGGTCGAGCGCGTCACAGACCTGCACCAGGATCGGGACCGCCCGGGTCATCGGCATCGAGCCGCCGACCTGGCTCTCGAGGGAATTGCCCTCGAGGTATTCCATCACCAGGTAGTAGCGGTTGGGCGGCAGCACGTTCATGTCGAAGATGCTGACGATGCCCGCGTGCCCGATGACGTTCACCGCGCGCGCCTCGGCGTAGAAGCGCTGCACGAGGTCGGCGTTCGACGAGAGGTGCTCGTGGAGGAACTTGATGGCGACGCGGCTGCCGATGCCGCTGTGTTCGCCCAGGTACACCGAGCCCATGCCGCCGGTGCCGAGCAGCTTGAGGATCTTGTAGCTGCCGACCTGCGCGCCGATCAGCACGTCCTTCGGCGCCTGCGGCACCTCCATCGTCGGCGTCGGTGCCTTGGCCCCGGGAATGCTCGACATGGTCTGGGGCAGGTCGAGCTGCGGCCGGCTGTCAGACGTCCACGAAACGGCGACGCCGCAGGGTTGTCCGACCGGATGTTCCCGCCCACAGACAGCGCACGACATGTTGAGTCCCCCAACGACGTCACCGAAGGGGTCGAAACCTACTCCACCGGCGACAAGTGATCAGCTGCCGGAATCGGCGAGCTCCAACGTGGGTGACTGTGTGCCTACTCTTCCAGCAACCCCTTGAGGGCCTCGTTGCCCATGGGCAGCGCCAGGGCCTGCGCGTAGTGCAGCAACAACGAGCGGTTGTCCGCGATGCTGAGGTTCTGGAGCTCGAGGGCGCCGATGCGGTCTTCGGGCGAAAAGGCCCCGACGGTCTTTTCCATCGAGAGCTTCTCGGGGGCGTAGGCCGACTGGGCCGCCTCGGTCTTCATGATGGTGATGTCGTCGCCGCGGCGCAGCTCGAGCGTCACCTCGCCGGTGATGGCCGTCGACACCCAGCGCACCAGCGATTCCTTGAGCAGCATGGACTCCGGGTCGTACCAGCGGCCCTCGTAGAGCAACCGGCCCAGGCGGCGCCCCAGGGTGCAGTAGAGGTCGGTGGTGTTCTCGTTGTGCACCGCCGAGAGAATGCGCTCGTAGGTGAGGTGGAGCAGCGCCATCGCGGGCGCCTCGTAGATGCCGCGGCTCTTGGCGTCGATGACGCGGTTCTCGATCTGATCGCTCATGCCGAAGCCGTGGCGGCCGCCGATGGTGTTGGCGGCGAGGAAGAGCTCGACCAGTGAGTCGTAGCGCTTGCCGTTGAGGGCCACGGGCACGCCGTGTTCCCAGGTGACGGTGAGCGTCTCGGTGTCGATCTTCGTCTCGGGCTTCCAGTGCGCGACGCCCATGATGGGGTTGACCACCTTCATCGACTTGTCGAGGTGCTCGAGGTCCTTCGCCTCGTGGGTGGCGCCGAGCATGTTCGAGTCGGTGCTGTAGGCCTTCTCGGTCGACATGCTGTACGGGAGGCCCTCGGCGATGAGGAACTCCGACATCTCCTTGCGGCCGCCGAGCTCGGACACGAACTGCGCGTCGAGCCAGGGCTTGTAGATGCGCAGCTCGGGGTCGACGAGAATGCCGTAGCGGTAGAAGCGCTGAATGTCGTTGCCGCGGTGCGTGCTGCCGTCGCCGAAGACGTGCACGTCGTCCTGCTTCATCGCGCGCACGATGGCGGTGCCGGTGACCGCGCGGCCCAGCGGGGTGGTGTTGAAGTACTTCTTGCCGCCCACGTGCAGGTGAAACGCGCCGCACTGGATGGCGGTGAGCCCCTCGCGCGCGAGCGAGTCGCGGGTGTCGATCAGCCGCGCCACTTTTGCGCCGTGCTTGAGCGCGATGGGGGGGATGTCGTTGACGTCCTTCTCGTCGGGCTGGGCGAGGTCGGCGGTGTACGCGTGAACGTCCATGCCCTTCTTCGTCATCCAGGCCACGGCGGCGCGCGTGTCGAGGCCGCCAGAGAAGGCGAGGCCGATTCGGGTGCTCTTCGGGGGAAGCTGTCGGTAGATGCGGCTCATGAGCGCGGTAGATGGAACTTCTGCGGCCCGCTTGCAAGCCTCGTGAGGAGCGCTAAACCAAAAGCATGTTGCTCGCCGCCGATACTTCTTCGCAGTTCGCCTTCGACGCCTCGAAGGAGAACCTGGGCATGGTGGTGATGGGCATCCTGGTGGTGGTGCTCTGGCTCGCCTTCCGCAAGATGGTCGAGCTGTCCGAGAAGAAGTCGAAGGGCCAGCCGCCGAAGAAGTGAGGCGCTCGGTGACGGAAGAGATCGCTGTGTGTGCTCGTCGTCAGGCTCGTCGAACTGCTCTGTCTCCAACGCGACGAGCGCACGTTCTTCCGTCGGCGAAGAAGCCTTCAGGGACGCAGCGTTTGTGGATCTGCTCCGGAGTCGACTCGAACGGGCCCTCGGTTCGCGGCGAGAACGCTCAGGTGACGAGGTGGGGGCGGGGTCTCCTGGACTTGTCATCCGGGTGTACGGCGCCGTACACCCGGAGTACGGCCCTGGGAGATCGACAGGGCCCGGGCTTGCCAGCTGAAGATCTTTGCCCAAAGAGAGAGGCAAGCGCGCTTCGAGCACCGCGCGAACAGCTGCCTGACCCCGCACCTCGAGGCCGGTTGGGCCCGGAGCACCTGGACGAGCACCGCGATGTCGGCCGCAGCGCGCCTTCGTCCGGAACGTCCCCTCGCCTCAGGGCCGAACGCTGAACAGCCCGCGCAGCTCTTCGGTCTGGCTGGTGGGCGCGCCGCGCCGCATCGCCGTCACGCGCCACTGGTAAAACTGGCCCGCGGTGAGCGCCGGGCCGGCGTAGAGCGCGGTCACGATGGCCTTGTCGCCAATCTGCGCCTGCCAGAGCTCCACGCCCAGCGCGTCGAACACCTTGAGCTCGTAGCCGTCGGCGTTTGAGTGCACGCCCCAGGTGAAGGTGGGCGTGGCAGAGGTCGGCTCGACGCCCTCGCGGCCGGGGCTGACGAGGTCGACGGCGGCGGTCACCTTGAAGGCGGGGCTCACCGCCGGCGACAGCACGCCGCCGGCCACGGTGATGTGTTGAATCTGCGTGCCCGAGATGCCCGGGTCGGGATCGCGCACGTTGCCGTCGTTTTCGAAGGCGGCGAGCACCACGTACTTCCCGTCGGGGATGCCGCTGATGGTCCAGCTTCCGGTGACGTTCGGGGCCACGCCGCCCTCGGGTGCGCGCAACCCGGGCGGCACCTCTCCGCGGCCGAGGGTCTCGATGAAGGTGCTCTCGACCACCAGCACCACGCTGGTGCCGGCGTTGTTCGCGCCTGCCACCAGCTGCACGCTGCCGCTCAAGCTCGCGGGGGACGTGGTGGACTTCTTCACCTCGAGCCCGGTGACGTCGGCGGTCGCCACGTTCACGTCGAGCACCGTGTAGTTCGCCCCGCTCGAGTACGCGGACAGCTTGAACCCGCCCGAGGGCACGTTGAAGAAGGTGAACTTTCCGTCAGCCGAGGCGAGCGCGGTGCGGCCGCCGCTCTCGAGCACCAGCAGCACCGCCTTCTGCTCGGCGCTCATCTCGACCGTGCCGCTCACCGTGGGCAGGTTCTGCTGGTTGGCCGGCACGGGGGTGAGGCCGAGGTCGGTCTGCGGCGACTTCAGCACGAAGGGTTTGGTGTCTTCGGTGCGCGCCGCCGCCGAGGTGTCGATGGGCAGCGAGACGCGCGCGCCCGAAGGGAAGGGGACGAAGTTCTTCGCCTGGCTGCGCAGCAGCACCTTGCGCGAGGTGAAGGTGCCCTTGTCGTCGGTGCGCGTCGAGGGGACACGCAGCGTGTACGTGCCGTCTTTCGCGGTGGTCACCGCCGGGCCCGCGGGGGAACCGTTCTCGTCGGCCGCCAGCACCAGCGCGCCTTCGATGCCGGCGCTGCTCGAGAGGTCGTACACCTTGCCCTCGAGCGTCACCGGCGCGTAGCACGCGGGCTTCTTGCCCTGCACCTGCTCGCAGGTCTGGTCAGCCGGGCAGCTCGTCGCGTCGTCGAGCTTGCATTCCTTCGGGCCACACGCCGAGAGCACAGCCAGCAGTCCACAGCCCAGCAGTCGCTTGATCATGCGCGGACCCTACTCCGCGCCTAACCGACGACTCGCTCGAAGATGATGCGCCCGTCGCCCGCGTGGTAGCGGATGGTGGCCTTCTTCGTGAAGGGGTCGAGCTCGAAGCTGGTGTAGTTGTTCACCGCGCTCGAGAACTCCCACGGATCGCCGCTGGGGTACGCGGGCAGCGGGTTGGGCCCGTTCGCGCCCGGGCCCACCAACGCCTCAAACAGCGTGGAGCCGGGCCCGTCCTTCGCCACGCGGCCGAAGCAGGCGAAGTGGAAGTCGCCCGAGACGAAGATGACGCCGGTCGCGCCCGAGGCCTCGAGGCCCCGCAGCAGCTCTTCACGCTGCGCGGGGAAGCCCTGCCAGTTGTCTTCGTTGAACGGCGCGAAGAAGGGCGAGTCGAACGCTCCGATGGGCACGGTGTTGAGGATGAGCTTGAAGGCGGCGGGGCTGTTGGTGACGCTCGAGATCAACCACTCCAGCTGCTCGGGCGAGAGGTACTGGCCTTGCGCCCGATCGCGCTCGCTGCGGGCGTCGAGGATGAACAGCTCGGCGGTGCGGCCCCAGGTGAGCTGCCTCCAGAACCGCAGCGGGCGATCCGGGTCCTGCCGAATGGGCTGGTGCTCGAGGAAGGCGCGGCGCGCGGCGGTGAGCAGCTTCTCGTCGACCTTGTCGCCTTCCCAGTTATTGCGCACCTCGTGGTCGTCCCACTGGGTGATCATCGAGGTCGAGCCGCGCAGCGCCACGTACTCGGGGCCGCCCAGGCCGTCGGCCCACTTGCGGCGGAAGTCAGAGAGCGTGGAAGCACCGTCGGTGTAGACCGCGTCGCCGAGGAAGACGAAGGCGTCGAGGTCGGTGCGCTCCGAGGCGCGAGCGAGCGTGTCGTACTTGTGGCCGTGCTTGATGCACGAGGTGGCGCCGATGGTGATCACCTCGAGGGCGTCGGGCGCGAGCGCGGTGCGGAAGCGGCCATTGGGGCTCACCTGGCCGTCGGCCGACTCGAAGCGGAAGAGGTACCAGGTGCCCGGGTCGAGGCCGTTCACCTCGACCACCGTGAAGCCGTCTTCGTCGGGCGCCGCGCGGCGCAGCGGGGTCAGTGCGTCCCCGGCCTCGGGCCACACCACCACGTCGAGGGCGTCATCGCCGGTGAAGTGAGTCCACAAGAGCGCGCCGTCGGGGAGCGCGTCTCCGGCGGCCACGCCCAGCGGGAAGGAGGGCTTTGAGGCGAACGGCGCGCAGCCCGCGGCGGCGAACGCGCTGGCGAGGCCAGCCAGCACGGTGCGGCGACGGAGCGCCCTCATCGCGTCACCCGCGCCGCGCGGACCGCGCCGATGATGCCCATCACGTCGACGGTGATGCCCGAGAGCGCCGCGCCGCCGAGGCCGCCGAGCATGGTGACCTGGCCGCTGCCGTAGCGGTTCTGCTCGGAGACGGAGCCCGCGAGGAACACCAGCGCGCTCACGGCCAGCAGCGCCGCGGGAATGCGCGCCCACCGCCACCACGCCGCGCGGATGGACGCGGGGTCGTTGCCGTTGATGCGGAACAGCTCGGGGATGACGATCAACGAGACCAGCAACTGCGTGGCGCCAGCCAGCGCCAGCCCGCCCACGCCGCACATGGGGCGCGGCGCGCCGAACTGCGCGGTGCAGAAGTTGGGCACGCTCAAGGCCACCACGCCCCCCAGCACCGAGCTGCCGATCGACACCAGGCTCGCGGCAGTGACTGACAGCGCGAAGCGCGCGGTGCTTGCCGGCGTGGGTGCGGCGCGGATCTCGACGGGAAGGGCCGCCGGCTCAGCCGCGAGGACGGGGAAGGACAGCAACACGACCGCGCAGACGACTCGCCTCACCTGGGTAGAAATATCCGTTCCTGCGCTCCCTCAGCAACGAGGGGCTCCCCCCGACCTGCCTGTGGGCGCAGGTGGGCTTGATCAGGTTCAAGCCGTCCGTGCGCAGTCGAGGGGGCGTCACCTGCAGGCCTTCTTCGCCGCGGCGATCGTCGCGAGGAACTTCTTCGCGCGCTTCTCGTCGTCGGGCGAGCTGCCGAACGCCAGCACCACCACGTCGCCGCTCGTCTTCTGCCCGTCGTCGGTGACGGTCTCGATCAGCCCGCCCGTCGCGGTCAGCTCGAGGCCGTGCGCGCCCGCGAAGCCGCCGGCGTTCGCCTGGTACACCGACTTCTTCGGGTCGAGCTTCGAGAGCGGCAGCGTCATCACGTACGAGTACTTCATCAGCGGCGTGGCGCAGCTCACGCGCACCGGCATGGCGCACTCGGTCTTCTCCACCGTGAACGAGCATTCCTTCTTGCCGTCGGTGCGCTTCGCGCCGTCGATGGCGGCGGCGAGCTCCACCACCGGCTTCGGCGGACCTGCGTGAACGGCGAGGCTCGACAGGGCGGCGGACACGAGGACGGCGCGGGCGCTCATTCGAGTTACGAGCGTAGCCCGGAAAACTGTGCCATCCGTGGGTCTCATGAAGCCGTGGAAGACGCTGGCCACCGACGGGAAGTTCACGCTGCGACAGCGGGAGCGCGAGTACATGGTCCTCTCCGAGGGGAAGATCATCATGAGCAGCCGCCAGCACGGCGCCGAGCCCGACCTCGCGCGCATCGGCTGTGCCCGCATCGACACCAGCACCCCCCGGCTGCTCATCGGTGGCCTGGGCTTCGGCTTCACCCTGCGCGCCGCTCTCGACATCGCCCCCGACCTCACCCGGGTGACGGTCAACGAGCCCTCGAAGGCGGTGGTGGAATGGAACCGCGGCACGCTCGCCTCGCTCAACGGCCACGCGCTCGACGACCCCCGCGTCACGGTCGAGGTGGGTGACGTGCAGCGGGTGCTCAGCAAGAACCGCAAGCACTACGACGTCATCCTGCTCGACATCGACAACGGCCCCTTCGCCGTCGACATCGACGACGACATGAGCCTCTACAGCATCGGCGGCCTGTCCTCGGTGCGGGCGTCGCTCAGGACCGGCGGCCGGCTCGCGGTGCTGTCAGCGGGTACGCACCCCGGCTTCAACAAGCGCCTGGCCGAGGTCGGCTTCACCGCCTCGGTTCAATACGTGGGTGACGGAGACTCGCTGGTCTTCATCGGGGACGTCTGAACGGCGCCCCTCGACTCCGCTCGGGGTGAACGGTTGACGCTCAGTTCGGGCCGAGGCGCTTCTTGAACTCCTGCAGCCGCTTCTTCAGGTCGGCCACCACCTCGCCTGACACGATGGCGGCGCTGTTGAGGGCGCGATCGAGCTGAGGCTCGAGGTTCTCCCATTCCTGCTTCAGGTCCATGCTGGCCAGGTGCAGCTTGAGCCGCACCTCGTCGCGCAGGGCCCGGACATCGTGCGTGAAGACCTTCAGGTCCTCTTTGAGATCGGGCTTCTGGGTGTTCATGACTGCTCCTCTCTGCGCCTGCGCGCAGAACCTGCGTTACTTCTTCCGGGCCACCAGCGAGCGTTGCGCGCGGGACTTCGCGCTCTGGTGCTTCGCCCGAACGGCCCGAATGATGGCCGTGTCTGCCCTCCCGTGATGGGCGGACGGACGGGTGGACTTGCGGGACGGGCGACCCGACATCGAGTCTTCCAACGCCATGCCCTTCTCCTTGTCGGCCCGCTTGGTCACGTTGCGCGTGTCGGTGTGCAGCGGGTCGATGATGCTGCGGCGCGGCTGCTTCTTCACCTTCGGGGCTTCGTGCCGGGTGCGCTGCGATGCCGCTCTGAACAGCTCCGCCTTCGTTGCCATGGGAGACCTCCGAACCCCAATTCTTCAACGTTCATGCCGCGGCAACTGCGAGCGGTTGCTGTGGCGCGCGGGGGTCTCCTCCGCAAAGCGTGCGTGGGAGGTACCGGTCGTGAATGATTCATCATGGCTCTCGAGCTGCGACTCACGGAAGCGCTGGACCTCGAACGTGCCGGTGAACTTCAGGCCGCGCTGCCGCTCTTCCTCGAACTCTGGAGGCTCACGCGCGCGCCGGCGCTCGCCACGCACATCGAGCAGCTCTCCGCGACGCTCGAAGGGACGCTGCCACCGGTCGACGTGTCGACCCGAAGCGTGAGCAAGGCCATCGAGGCACGGCTGAAGAATTGTGGGCCGCTCGACGTGGGGCCGCTCATCACCGCCATCGTTCGCGCGACCAGCACGCGGCCGGGTTCGTACGTGTTCCTGGTCGAGCTCGCCCGTCAACACCCCCACGATCCGCGCGTCGCGAGTGCCGTTCACTCGATGATTCTCAAGCCGCCGTTCGCGGGCACCGAGGGGGCGTTCTACGGTGACCTCGTGCTCGCGCTCGAGAGGAGCGGCGACCCACGCCTCGTCGCAGACATCGTCCAATGGTCGGAGATCCAGGAAAGGCACCGCCGCTCCGTTCGAAAGGAGCGCGAGAACCTCGATCTTCTTCGCGACGCAGCCGCGCGCGTGCGGAAGCGCAATCCCTGGCCCGAGGTCCCGTGGGTGCAAGAGCGGCTCACCCATCGCCCTCCAGTTCGAAAGCCGTCCTCAGTCGATGCCGAGAAGCTCCTGGCCGCGATCTACGCCGACCCGGCGGACATCGGTCCCCGCATCGTCTACGCCGACCTGCTGATCAGCCGGAATGATCCGCGCGGGGAGTTCATCAGCCTGCAATGCCAGCGGGCCGACGGCGCGAAGCCGACGGCTCGTGAACAGGCGCTGCTCAAGAACCACGGCCGCGCGTGGCTGGGCGCCCTCGAGTCATCAATCAGGAAGCAGGGCCTCGTGTATCGCCGCGGTTTCATCGCCCAGGCGCGCGAGTGCAACTCGTCAGACGATCACCTCGCAAACCCAGCCTGGAACACGCTCGAGGCGCTCGAGCTCGACTCGACCTCCGGAGCTCACGCGAAGCGCTTCTTCGGCGCGCACGCCTTCCCGGTGTTGCGACGGCTCATCGCGCGCTCAGAGGACACTGCCGAGCTGAAGCGCCGCCTGCCCTCCGTGCGCGAGCTGGGGTTCACCTTTGCGGACCTCGACACGGTGCAGGCCACGCTCGAGGCTCGGACCTTTCCGAACCTCGAGATCGTCGACATGCCGGAGTTGATGGACGGGGTCGGCGAGGCCTTTCGCAAGCGTCGCATCAAGCTCGTTCGATTGAGCGACCCCTCGTTGAACATGGGAGAGCTGCGCGGGCTGGTCGACGCGGTCGAGATCGTCTTGCGCAAATCGATGTTCGAGGAGAACTCGCGAATCGTGATGCGGTTCTCCGGGCCGCAGCTTCAGCGGGAGACCTGAGGGTACCGTCGCTCGCACCAACTCCATCGACATCCAGGGACTGCTCGACGCGGACCGCTCGCTCGCTCACCGGAGCCCGGTGAGCGCCTGGGCGTAGCGCTTCTGCCCGGGGTTGAGCTTGCTGGCCCTGCGGTACGCATCGACCGCTTCCTCACGACGGCTCAGCGAGAGCGCGAGGTCCGCGCGGAAGGCCCACGCCTCTTCACAACCCGGCTCGCGGGCGCAGGCGTCGGCGAGCAGGGCCAGCGACGTCTCCGCCGCGTAGTCGGGGTGAAGGCGGAACCGGGCCAATGCCAGCCACGCCAGGGTGCGCCCGCTGGGCTCGATGTCGGCGGCGTACTCGAAGTGTTCCACCGCCGACTTCACCTGGCCCGCCTCGAGGCGCCTGCGGCCCTCGTCGAACTGCGAGCTCGCGTCGAGCAGCTCCGTGCGGATCTTGAAGTGCTCGGCCGCGGCCTTCTGCTTCGGGCCCTGGCGCTTCTGCTCGGCCAGCGTCTCCCTTCGTTTCCGGTGCAGGGCGTGCTGCTCGGGCTCGCTCAACGCGCCGAACGCACGCGCGTAGACCATGAGCAGGATCTCGGCCTTGCCCCGCGCGTCGGCGCCGCGAAAGCGGGTGGGCGAGAGCGCCTCGCACTTCTGCAGGAACGCCTTCTGCAACGCCGCGCCCTGGGTCTCGACGCGAACGCCCAGCACGTCGAACGCGTCCTTGCCGCGGAACGAGACGAACTCGCTGGCCAGCAGGTTCATCGTCGCCTCGTCTTCGTCGCCGAACGGCACGCCCACGGCGACCACGGGCGGGGCGGCCTCCACCACCGGGGCGGGCTCCTCCTTCTTCGGGCGTGCGTCGACGGCCTCCGCGAGGTCCGCCAGCTCCAGCACGCACAGCGCGTAGAGCTTGCGCAGCGTCTCGTCGCGGGTGAGCCCGGGCAGGCTGCACAGCGCGCCCACCGTGGCGCGTTTCCGCAGGGCGGCGATGAGCCGGGTGTCGCGCGCCGAGAGCTTGATCTCTTCCTGGGGGTTGCTGATCAACGCCAGCGTCTGCTCGTCGCCCAGCGCGAAGTGCCTCGCCACGGTCTCAGGCGGGAGCTGCGCGGCGCCCGTGTACACGAGCTGCGCCGTGTTCATGCGAATGGGCGTGTCCACGTCTTCCAGCGGAAGCACCTTCCACTGCGCGTCGGCCCAGCGGAACGCGTCGAGCAGGGTGTGGCCCAGGTTCGCCTGCAGCAGCTTGAACAGCTCGGAGCCCGAGACGAGCTGGCGCTCGAGCAGCAGCGCCTGCACCGACTTGCCCGTGGCGGCGCTCTCGGAGAGCAGCCCGTGAAGCTGCGCCTCGGTGAGCTTGCCCTTCGCCACCAGGCCCTTGCCCAGCGTCTCGTGCAGCAGGTTCGATTCGCAGCCCACCAGCGCGCCTGCGTCGAAGTGCACCCGCTTTTCCAGGTTGCGCAGCTTCAGCTCGAGCGTGGCCGAGCGTTCTTCGGTGAGCAGCGCGTGAAGCAGCAGGGGCAGCGGCGTCTGCGCGAGAGAACCCGACTTCGCGCGCAGCACCTCCCGACGGGAAGGGAACACGGCCTCACTGTACCTGCCTTCCCGGACCGCCCCGAAGAAGTGGCAACTCAGCTGTGGATCTGTGTCACTCAGGACCCATGCGCTCCCTGCTCTTCGTTTCCGCCCTCAGCTGTGCGCTGCTCACTTCCTGCTCGGGCCTGACGACGGTGTGCGTCGCCGGGAAATCCGTCGCGGCGTGTCCGGGCCCCGACGGGTGCGCCGGAAGGCAGACGTGCAACGGCCTGGGCACGGGCTACGGGGCGTGCGAGTGCGCGAACCTCAAGCCGAACGTGATGCTGCTGGTCGACGTCTCGGGGTCGATGTTGCAGCCGACGAACCCCGCGGGCGCGGCGTGCCCGGCAGGGTGCGGTACGTCGAGCAACCCCTGCCCCGCGACGTGCCCCACCCGTATCAGCGAGCTCAAGAGCGCGATGGCGACGTTCCTCCAGGCCTCGGGCGCGGTCGCCCGGTTGGGCGTGACCGTCTTTCCCACGGACACGTTGTGCAGGCCCGCCATCGACGTCGACGTGACGTTCCCCCCGGCGACGTCCACCGACGAGGGGTCCGAGGCGGCGCTCACCGCCACCGCCCAGCAGGTCAACGCCCGCATTCAGGCGCTCACGCCCCTCGGAGGCACGCCGACCGCCGCCTCGCTGGCCTTCCTCGGCTCGTACGCGGGCCTCGTCGACGCGAACGACTTCCGTGACGACGTGGTGGTGCTGGTCACCGACGGGTTGCCGAACTGCGACGACGCGAACGCGAACCAACTGTGCTCGTGCTCGAACACCTGCAGCGCTGCCCAGATCACCTCCTGCAGCTGCACCACGTCGACCTGCACGAACACCCTCTGCGCGAAGGGCTGCCTCGACCGGGACGGCGCGGTGCTGCAGGTGAAGAACCTGCGGGCGAAGGGCATTCGCACCGTGGTGGTGGGCTTCGGCGCCGATCTCGCCTCCGGGGAGGGCACCGCCCTGCTCGACGCGATGGCCCGCGAGGGCGGTTTCACCCGCCATTGTCCGACGGGCGCCGACGCCGAGTGCGGAGGCAACGCGGGCAGTTGCGACACGCTCACCAAGCTGTGCGCCGCGTCGTTCTTCCAGGCGGCCAACGCCACCGAGCTCGCGGCGGCCCTGCGGTCGGCCACCCAGCGCTGACGGGCATGTCAGCGTTGGCACAGTGCGAGTGGAGTCCGGCTGTCGCACGCCCTGAATTCGGGGGGCTTGCGTTGGTACGAGGCGTGCTGACCGGGGGAGCGCTGGTCAATTCCCGAAGCCGCGGAACCAAAGCGTCCCAACCTCTCTGGAGAGCCATGACCCAACGAGCCCTGCTGTCAGCCCTGGTGTTGTTTTCGTTCGCCTGTGCCCCTGACCCGAAGGTCATCGCCGAGCGCACCGCCACCGACGTGCAGTCGCTGGTGCGCGAGGCCTGGACCACCGCCGAAGGCTCCAACGACTGGGCGACACTCGACTCGAGCCTGTTGGCGCTGGGCGTGACCGCCGAGGCGCGCTCCACGTCGGCGCGGGTGCCGGCCGTCTCGTCGCTCGACACCTCGATCGACAGCCTCAAGAAGCGCGTCGACCGCGTCTTCGCCGAGTCGAACATCACCGACAAGAGCGGCGGTGCGCTCACCTTCCAGGTGCGCGGCGTCGACGTCTGCACCGATGACAACGGCGCGCTCGACCCGGCCTGCGCGGACTCCGTGGACCGGCAGCAGCTCTCCATCAAGGCCTCGGGCGATCTCGACCTGGCGCTGCTGGTGGGCGCGAGCCACGACGAGCTGTTCGTGCTCGAGATCCGCAAGGGCGTGAGCATCGCCGTGGTGGTCGACCTGGCCCGGGCCATGGCCGCGGTGAGTGCGCTGCAGCAGGCGCAGTCGGGCATGACCGTCACCTATGCCTTCAACGCGAAGGGCAAGGTCGAGATGCGGCTCACGAAGCACGCGAAGGCCGACTTCACCCTCTCGACCGCGGTGCTCTCGCCCGTGACCTACGAGATGACCGGCAGCGACGGCGTCGCCCGCACCGCCACCATCGGCGCGAAGAACCCGCTGGCGTCGCTGCACCTCGAGGGTCCGGCGAAGCGCGCCACCTTCCAGTACGGCTACGGCGAGGTCCGCTACGCCGGCCTGTTGCGTGACCTGTTCACCTCCGACCCCACCAGCACCCGGCCGCTCGACGTCTTCCTCTCGGGTGCGGGCTTCACGCTGGTGTTCGAGGACGGCAAGACCGCGCGGCTGGAAGGCGCCGGCCTGGGCAGCGCCACCTCGACCCTCAAGTCGGGCACCGACCTGCTCTTCTCCATCGACTTCAACAAGGACCAGGGCCGCACGGTGTCCGCCACCTGGGAGCCGACCGCCGCGGGCTTCAAGCTGAACTTCACCCCCGGCCTGCAGGTCAACGCGCACGTGGGCCTGGGCGTGCTCGCCAGCCCGACGTACACCGTCGCGCCCGAGCACCAGAACGCGACCTACGTGGCGAGCTTCCTCGCCCCGGGCAAGACGCCCTCGGTGGAGTTCTTCACCAACCGCACCACGTCGTCCGACGCGCCCTTCGCGCGCATCATCGAGGGGCAGCTCGAGCTCTCGGTGGACGACGCGCGCGTGCCCTCGCGCAGCTTCTCGGCGCCGGCCTGCCTCGCGTCGTTCAGCGGCACGCGCGCCAACACCTACGTGGAGAGCCTGGTCTCGGTCGCCTGCCCCTGAGGCTCAGCGGCCGTTGAAGAGCTGGCGGAACAGGCTCAGCGCCGTGCCGCCGAGCACGTCGACGATTCCGACCTTCCCTGGCAGCGCAGGCGGCTGCCAGCTGGAAGGAATGCAGCCGTCCACGAAGAGCTGCCTGGCGTCTTCGCGGGTGAAGAACCGGGTGCCGTCGGCGGCGCGCTGCCCGAAGACCTCGAGCACGATGGTCATCTCGGCCAGCTGGGTGACGCGCCCGCGCAGGCCGGGATCTTCCTTCGCGAACTGCTCGCCGGCGTCGGCGAGGTCCTTCGCGGTGAGCCGCTGGCCGTCCTTGCTGAAGGACATCAGCAGCTCGAAGCGCTCGGGGTGAACGCCGTCCTGGCGGATGCCGCTGCTGCCGGTGTGATCGAGGTTGGACCCGTTGAGCTTGAAGAGGTTGAACGAGCCCTTCACGTCGTCGGTGTTGTCGGCCCCGTTGGTGAGCACCTTGCGGGTGACGGCGCTGGGTCCCAGCTGGCTGAGCGCGCGCTCGAGGTCGGGGATCTTCACCGTGCCGTCCTTCTCGACCTTCAACATGCCGGCGTTGAACATGCCGGCCAGGGCGGGGCAGGGGATCTTCTGAGACAGCACCTTCTTCTCGTCGGCGCTGAAGGGGCACTCCACCTTCGTGGGTGAGGTGTAGCCGTGCGAGGCGCCCTCGAGGTCCGCGGCGCGTGAAGAGGTGGTGCCTGCCTGGAAGGCCTCGGTGCGCGCTGGCACAGCCGTGGCGGGACTCGCCCCACCAGGCGCAACCGGGTTGGTCGGCTTCGCGGTGGGCGGAATCGCGGGGGCGGCTGCGGGGCGCGTTTTCATGGGTCGGCGAACCTACTACCAAGCTCAGGGCACGAACGCGTCGAGGGCCTTGCGAATCGGGGCGAAGTCTTCGTCCTTCACGTCGGCCACGCCCTCAGCCAGCAGCGCCGCCTGCAGCGTCTTCTTCCCCTCGGCGGTGGTGCTGGCGGCCTTGGCGGCGGCGACGATGGCGTCGACCTTGCCCTGCGGGAACTTCGGCGCGCTCACCAGCACGTCGTTGGGCACCTCGCTCGACATCGCCACCACCTTGAGGGTGTCGACCCTCTTGCCGAGCGCGCCCACGCAGCCGGTCACCTTGGAGGCGTTCGGTGCGCCGTCGCTGAAGGTGGCGCCCACGTCGTACTTGCCTTCCATCACCGCGTTGCAGACCGCGTCGTGCGAGCCGAGGAAGTCCTGCACCTCGAAGGCCTGGGCCGGGTTGATGCCCGCCTGCAGCAGGGTGGCCTTGGCGATCACGTAGCCCGTCGCGCTCGAGGTCTCGACCCACGCCACCTTGAGCGGCGTCTTCGATTTCTTGAGCAGCTCCAGGGAGGTGAGCTTGCTCGAGGGCGGCGCGAAGAGCACCGAGCGGTAGGTGCCCTTGCCCTTGCGCACCATGCGCACGAGCAGCTGGGTCTTCGCCTTCGGGTCGAGGCGCAGGTAGCCGAGCGGGCCCATCAGCGCGATGTCGATGTCCCCCTTGCCCAGCGCGATGGCGAGCGCTTCCTGGTCGGCGAACACGCGCGGCAGGGTGGTCTCCTTGATGGCCACGGCCACGAAGCTCGCCAGCGCATCGGCCTGCTTCTTCGCCACCTCGTCATTCACCGCGGCCACCACGCCCACCAGCACGGCGGTCTGCACCGGGGCCGGCGGCGGCGCCTTCGCGGCCTGGGCGAACGCGGAGAGTGAGAGCAGGGCGGAAATGAGGGCGGAAAGTCGACGCATGGGGCCTCCGGAGGAGTTTGAAGGGGTGACGCTACCTTCTGAAAAGACAGGCGGTTCGAGGAATTTGAAGCCCGCACTGAAGAAGTCCCGGGGCCGCGGGTAGGACGGGACACACTCGCTGTTCTTCGAAATGGAAACACCATGACCCGTGCCCTCGCGTTGCTCGCCGTGTCGTTGTTCTCTTCCTGCGATCCCCGCGGGTCCACCGTGCCGGCCCAGCCCGGCGGCGTGCCCTCGAACCTGGTGCTGCGCAGCTACGAGGTGCCCAACGGCGCGGCCCAGCGGCTGCGCAGCGTGCTCAGGGAGCTGCTCTGGTTCGGCTCCGAGGGGAAGGACTCCAACAAGTACGTCGGCCGGGCAGACGTGGGGCCCGACGGCCGGCTGATCGTGCTGGCGCCCGAGAGCGTGCATGAGGGCGTGAAGACGCTGGTGGCCTCGGTGACGGCCAACCCCCTCAAGGAGCCGGGCACGGTGCGCCTGAGCTACTGGGTGGTGGTGGGCACCCCGGGAAAGAGCGAGGTTCCGCTCGCGCCGGGCCTTGCGGAGGTCGCCCCTGCGCTGGCCGAGCTGGAGAAGAACGACGGCCCCATGTCCTTCACCCTGGTGGAGAAGCTGCAGCTGGGCTCGCTCAACGGCGAGCGCGGCCAGCTCCAGGGCCGCGACACGAACGTGCGCCAGTTCACCAGCGTGGTCGAAGGGCAGCTCACCGCCGACATCACGCTCGAGCGCATGGCGCAGAAGATGGAGACGCGAGTGCGTCTCGAGCCCGGGCAGATCGTGGTGCTGGCCTCGTCGGGCGCGCCCACGCGGGATCAGACCGACAGCGGCCGCGCCGTCTACTTCCTCATGCGCGCGGCCCCGAATGACGGCGCGGGGCGATGACGAGTCAGCGCACCTCGGCACTCGCGAGTTCGAAGCGCTCTACACGCGCCTGGAGAAGCCCGTCTTCAACGTGGTGTATCGCTGGTTGTGGAACACCGAGGAGGCGCGCGACGTGACGCAGGAGGCCTTCATGAAGGTGTGGGGCGCAAGACGCCGCGTGGTGCTCGAGACCGTCGAGCCGCTGGTGTTCCGCTCGGCGCTCAACCTCGCGGCCAACCGGTTGCGGGGCCGCAAGCTGCGCCGCTTCTTCTCGCTCGAGTCCGCTGGGCACGAGGTGGATCCCCGGGCGAACCCGCACGCGTCGCTCGAGGTGCAGGAGCGGCGGGCCACGGTGCGCAAGGCGATCGAGGCGCTGCCTGAGAAGCTGCGCAGCGTGGTGGTGCTGTGCGAGCTGTCGGGGTTGTCGACGCAGCAGATCGCCGACACGCTCCACATTCCGGCGGGCACGGTGAGCTCGCGGCGCTCGCTGGCGATGGCGGCGCTCGAGAAGTCGCTGGGCGCGCTCGAGGTGACGTCATGAAGCGCGGCGACGTCTTCGAGGTGCTCGAGCCGCCGCCGCACGGGCTGACCAGGCTGCGGGGAAAGTTGGCGTCACGGCGGGTGAATCGCGTGCTCTGGCCGGCGCTGGTGATGGCGGTCGCGGCGGCGCTGGTGTTGTTCTTCATTCCGCGCGAAGCGCCGGTGGATCTCCGCCAGCGCCTGGTGGGTGGCGTGTTCGGGCCCGGCAGTGGTCCTCCCGTCTCCGCGCTCGATGGCCGGGCGCTGGGCCTCGAGCGGCTGCCCTCGGGCAATCCGCAGGTGGTGGTCTATCGCGTCGCGGTGCTCGAGGCGGGCGCCTCGACAGCGCGCGACTGAGGCGGGCCGTTCAGCCTGCTCGCCCAGGGCGTCACGCCAGCAACTTCGCCGCGACGCGGAGCGCCTCGGCAGCGCGGCGAAACGCGCTCGCGTTGCGGGGAGCGTCAGCCAGTTCCTGGCCCTCGGCGTCGCCTTCCAACGCGTCAGCGTGGGCCGAGACCGCCGCCCGGAGCGCGGGGTTGGGCGATTGGACTCCACCGGCCGGCAGCGCGGGCACGTCATCCAGGAAGCACGCGAGCAGGCATGCGCGAGTGAACGCGGCGATCACGGCTGGGCCCGGCCGCGCCCGGGAGAGCAGCACGAGGGTGCGAAGCAGTGAAGCGGCCCGCTGGTCGTTCCACCGGCGAACGCGCCCCGCCAGCTCCCGTTGCGCCCGCGCCGCGTCAGGACCGAGCCCGAGCTCGCCGAGCGCGCCGTCGATCGCCGTGACGCGCGCATCAGCTTCCCGTTCCCGCTCGCGTTGCGCCGCCTGCTGTGCGGCCGCGTCGGCACCCAGCGCTGCCTCGGTGAAGCGCCGTGTCTCCGCGTCATCGACGGCGCGCAGCCCGGCGACGGCGACCTTCTCCTCGTACAGGCGATCCTCTCCGCCGTAGCGCTGGATGATGGTGCGCTCGACCAGCCGGTCGCCTTCCACGCGATGATCCGTGCACCAGAGATCGTCCTCGTCGCTCGACGTCCTCGGCTCGAACCGCCCTGCGAGGGTGCCATCGGGGTCCAGCAACACGAACGCCTGGCCCTGCTGCACGAGGACCTGCTCGCCTGCGCGCCAGAGGCCGCTCATGCCGCGTACTGCCGCTTGAGCAGCACCGCGACGTTGAGCACCAGGATGCCGTTTCCGATCGCGATGGTCTCGTTGCGCCACTCGGGGGAGCGCGCCGAGACGATGGCCATGAAGAGGTAGCCCACCGACGCCAGCCAGGCCCCGGGGAGGAGCGTGACCGCCACGATGCCCCCCAGCAGGGCCCAGTACCCCTCGAGGAGCGGCACGGTGACGGGGCCGAGGTCGCCGACCCCGAAGTGGAACACGATCAACGTCGCCGTCTGCGCCGACATCGCGAACACGAAGAGCTTCACCAACTGGGCGTTGAGGGGCGTGCTCGCCGCCCTCCACTTCCATGCCGCGAACAGCAGCACCGGCAAGCTCACGCCCGACACGGCCGCCGACAGCAGCATCTCGTACCCGGGCCAGCGCACCACCGCAGGCTTCCCCAGCAGGGGCGCCAGCACCCAGAGCACGCTGATGCCCAGGGCGACCAGCATGCGTTGCCTGCCGCCCGTGCGGGGGTCGAGGCTCCTCTCCAGGGCCTCGAGCCGCGCGCGCTCTGCGTTCTCGGCCGCGACGGCCGCGTCCACCTCGGCCAGCAGCGCTGCGTCGGGCGACACCAGCTCGCTCAGCAGCGACTGGGCGGTGCGCGCCGAGCCCGCGGTGAGCTGGTAGCGCACCATCGCCTTCACAGCGCCGTCGAGCCCGTGGCGCGCGCGAGCGTTGTGCGCCCAGCCCCGCAGCGCCTGCTGAAAGCCGAAGCGGCACTCGGAGAAGAGGTCGAACACCCGGCGCGAGTCAGGCTCTCCCGAGGTGAGCAACGCCTGCAGCTCGGCGAGGCGGCGCTCGGCCTGCGCGGTGAGCTCGAGCGACCCTGCGTGCGCCAGGAAGTCTTCCAGCGCCACGCGCACGGCCAGCGCGCTCTCGGGCCGATGCGCGGGGGTGGGGCTCATGCAGAGGCGGGCGAGGGCGGCGAGCTCCACGGGCGCGTCGGCGGGGAAGTGGGGCGACGAGGCGAGCACGCTCGCGGCCAGCTTCTCGGCGGTCGAGGCGTCGACGTCGTGCGGAGGGCGGCCGGTGAGCAGCTCGCAGAGCACCGCGCCGAGCAGGTAGACGTCGGTGCGCGCGGAGATGACGGCCTGCTCGCCGCCGAGCATCTCGGGCGCCATGTACACCGGCGTGCCGGCGAGCTGCGGCGAAGGGCCGGGCGCCACCGCGATGCCCCAGTCGACGAGGTAGACCTCGCCGAAGCTGCCCACCATCACGTTGTCGGGCTTCACGTCGCGGTGCACCACGCCGCGGGCGTGGGCGTAGTGGAGCGCGTTGCAGACCTGCATCAAGATGCGCAGGTTCGCCTCGAGCGCGGGGCGGCCCGGCGCGTGGGCGGCGAGCGCGTCGGCGTCGCGCATCAGCGTGGACCAGCTCAGCCCCTCGATGCGCTTCATCACCAGCACCGGCAGGCCGTCGGCGTCGAGGCCGAGCTCGTGCACGGGCACGATGTTGGGATGTTCGAGGGACCCGGAGAGCCAGGCCTCCGAGAGCAGCGCCTCGATGTCCTGGCGGGTGGCGTGACTGGGCTGCAGCCGCTTCACCGCCACCTTGCGGCCGAGGGGAAGCTGGGTGGCGAGGCGCACCACGCCCATGCCGCCCTGCCCGAGCACGGCTTCCTCTTCGATGGGCGGCGGGGGGCGGGCGAGCTTCTGCAGCAGCTCGAGGATGGTGGCGCCGCTGCGGGAGTCCGAGCGGGGCGTGACGGTGGAGTGGGGGCTCCGCACGAGGGTCTGCGCGTCGCCCGAGAGGGTGGGGTCCAAGACGCGCGGAGGCTACACCGTTCACCAGCGGGCTCCCTCTCCCTGCGCAGCGGGGACAGGGCCGGGGTGAGGGGCCGAGGCCGATCGACCGAGAGCGCCCCTCACCCGGCCTGGGGGGAAACCTCTCCCCGAGCTGCTGCTCGAGACCCGCGCGCCGAAGCTGCCGCTATGGGTGCTCTTCGTCGGGGTCTAGGTGCTCGACTACCTCTGGAGCGCCTTCGTGCTCACCGGCGTCGAGCGCATGCGCGTGATGGCGTTGACGGGGCGTCGCGCTGCCGTAGGTGGCGAAGCGCGTCGAGCTCACATCGGGCGCAGCGTCTTCCCCATCGCCAGGATGATGTGCCACTTGCCATCGTCTTCCTTCACGAGGGCGACGGTGTCGCTGCAGTCGAACTGGAGCAGCTTGTAGTTCTCGATCTGCGAGGCGACGCAGGTGAAGCGCACGGTGGCGCTCTTGCCGTTCGCGTCTTCGTTGTAGTCGTCGATGGTGAGGTCGACGTCCTTCCAGCCGCCGAACATGGCGCTGAGGCGGCCGGCGGGGGACGAGCCGAGCTTCTGCCGCGACTCGACGGCGAGCGTGTCGGCCATCGCCTGGAAGTCCTCTGCGACGGCGGCGTTGAAGAACGACTTCACGCTGCCCTCGGGCGAGCCCTTGGGGCCGCGGCAGGACGTGAGGGCGAGCAGGGTGACGGCGAAGAGCAGGGCGGTTCGGGTCGTCATGATCAAGCGCGCATTGAAGCACAGCCGCCGCCGGGGCGAGTCCGCTTCGCGAATGCCCACTCGAGTGCGCGTCGGAGTCGGAGAGCTGGTCCGCCTGCAGACGCGGCGGCGGTGCGCACGCAGATCGACGCCGAGGTGGCGGCCTGGTCACCGACGGCAGCGGGTTGGGAGAAGTCGGTGGCGAGCGGAACGACGACGTACACGGGGTCGCTCTTCCAGCTCTACACCGAGGTGCGCTTCAAGCCGGGCCGGTCGCCCGAGGTCTACGTCGAGATCGACTGAAGCCAGCCGAACGTAAACTTCGTTGGGTGTGACTGGTGCATCCGCGTCCGTCCGACTGTCTCTCCGTGTTGACGGAGATCACGCTGGCGGCACGTCAACTCATCCAAACGACTGCCCCGTCCGCGTGGCGCGCCGCGTGCTGACTGGCAAGTCAATGCAGCGCCTCGCCGTCCTCGGATGTCTCGTCTTCTTGCTGGCCTGCGAAGGCCGGCTCGAAGGGCCCCAGCCCCCCGGGGGCGGCGGCGGGGGTTCGAACCAGATTGCCGACCCGCCGTGCGTGCCCGGCACGGGCGGCGACCCGATGCCGCTGCGCCGCCTCACGCGCAGCGAGTACGACAACCTGACGCGCGATCTGCTGGGCGCCACGCAGGTCAGCGGCGACCGGCTGCCTCCCGACGAGAAGACCGGCCTCTTCCTCAGCAACGTCTCCGGGAGTGTTTCGTGGAGCATGCTCGAGCAGTACGGGGTCTCGGCCGAGGCGCTCACCGCCGACATCGCGCGCGTGCGCGCCGCCGTCGACCCGTGCGACACGCAGGCGCTTGGCGAGACTTCGTGCGCGGAGCGCTTCATCGATCAGTTCGGTCACCGCGCCTTTCGCCGCCCGCTCACCGTCGAGGAGCGCGATCGCTACCGCGCCCTCTACGCCGCCCACCGCGCGCGCGGCACGTTCGACGATGGCCTCGAGTTCGTGACACGCACGATGCTGCAGTCACCGAATTTCCTGTACCACTTCGAAGAAGACCTCGCGGCGCGGCTCGCGTTCTTCGTCTGGAACAGCGGTCCTGACGCCCAGTTGCTCGCCGCCGCCCAGAGCGGGGGCCTGGCCACTCCGGCCGGCATCGAGGCCCAGGTCGACCGGCTTCTGGCCGACGACAGAGCGCGGTCGGCGATCGGCCAGTTCCACCTCCAGTTGCTCGGCATCAACGCAGAGGTGGTCCCCAACAAGTCGCCCACGCTCTACCCGTCGTTCAACGCGGCGGCGTGGCGTTCGATGGCGGGAGAGACCGCCCGCTTCGCGGACTACGTGGTGCGGCACGGCGACGGCAAGCTCAAGACGCTGCTCACCGCCGCGTACTCGGTGAATGAGCAGGGCCAGCAGGTGATGCACGACCCCGCCCAGCGCTCAGGCATTCTCACGCAGCCCGCGGTGCTCGCCGGTCTGGCGAACCCCGACACGACCTCACCGGTGCGCCGCGGAGTCCTGATCCGCCGCAACGTGATGTGCCAGGACCTGCCTGACCCGCCGCCCAACGCACCGACCATGGTTCCTCCTGCGATGGGTCAGGAGACCACCAGGCACCGCGTGACGCGCGTCACCTCGCAGAGCACGGGCTGCGCGGGCTGCCACCAGTTCATCAACGACGTCGGCTTCGGCTTCGAGCACTACGGCCCGTTGGGCGAATGGCAGACGCAGGACAACGGCCTGCCGGTCGACGCCTCGGGCGTGCTCACCGGCACCGCGGCGTCCGACGGCGCCTTCGACGGCGCGCGTGAGCTCACCACCCGCCTCGCCGGCGCGAAGGAGGTGCAGCAGTGCTACTCGAAGCACTGGGTGCGCTTCGCGCTGGGCCGCTCGGAGCAGCCGCGCGACAACTGCGAGGTGCTCGAGCTGGCGAACGCCTTCACCAGGGCCGACGGCGACATCCCCACGCTGGTTCGCGGCATCGCCCTCAGCCGCGCGTTTGCGTTCAAGGACACCACCATCCCGGCCGGCACGGGCGGCGGCTCGGGTACTGGCGGAGGGGCGGGCACTGGCGGAGGCGCGGGCACGGGTGGAGGCGCGGGCACTGGCGGAGGTTCCGCCACGATGACGCCGACGCTGCTGCTCGCTGCGGGCGCCCAGCTCCAACCGGATCGCTCGGTGCCGACGAGCGACGGCACGCATCGGCTGGTCTACCAGCTCGACGGCAACCTGGTGCTGTACCGCAACTCCAGCGGGCCGGTGTGGAGCAGCGGCACCGCGGGCACCGCGCCGGGGTTCACCGCCATGCAGAACGACGGCAACCTGGTGGTCTATGACTCAGGCAGGGTCGCGAGGTTCAACACCATGACGAACGGAAACCCCGGCGCGCAGCTGTACTTCGAGCCGGGAGGCAAGCTGCACATCATCGCGCCCAACGGGACGAAGCTGTGGACCGGAGGTGGGCCGTGAACCGGCGCGACCTGCTCAAGGCAGCGACTGGCGCACTGCTCGCGAGCCCGCTCGTTCCGCTCCTCGACGCGTACGGGCAGGTGCCGTCGATGCCGAAGCGCCTGCTGCTCTTCTTCACCCCGCACGGCACCATCTACGACCAGTGGAAGCCTGGCGGCTCCGACACCAACTTCACGCTGAGCCCGATTCTGCAGCCGCTGGCCGCGCACAAGTCGAAGCTCGTCGTGATCGACGGCCTGCGAATCAACGGCGAGTACCACCCCAACTGCGCGCTCGCTCCGCACCCGATCGGCATGTCCACGCTGTGGACCGGTGCTCGCGTCAACGACATCGAGACCGTCGTCGCCGGTGGCAACGTGCCGGTCGGTGTCTGGAGCACCGGGCCGTCGATCGATCAGGTCATCGCCAACCGGCTCAACGCGGGCACGACCTATCGCTCGCTCGAGCTCGGGGTGCAGACCAGCATCAGCCAGGCGGCGTTCCGCACCATCTACTCAGGCGCGCGCACCGCGCTGAACCCGCAGACCGACCCGCGGGCCGTCTACGCCTCGCTGTTCGCGGGCCTCAACGCCGACGCCGCGCGGCTCGAGAAGATTCGCTTCGAGAAGCAGAGCATGATCGACGTGAACAAGGCCGAGGTCGACGCGCTGATTCGCCGGGCCGGGGCGCACGACCGCTCGAAGCTCGAGGCGCACCTCACCGCGCTGCGCGACCTCGAGCGTCAGCTCGCGCAGAACACGGTGGGGGCGTGTCAGCGCGGCTCGATGCCCGCGGCCCTCGACTCGGGGGCCGTGGCCAACCGGCCCGAGCTCTTCGACCAGCAGGCCTCGCTCGTCGCCGCTGCGTTCGCGTGCGACCTGACGCGCGTCGCCAGCCTCCAGTTCTCGAACGGCCACGACAACGTGCCGTACCCCTGGCTGGGCTACCAGGGCGCGCACCACGACAACCTGAGCCACGACGAGGGCTCGCCGGGGCCGCGCGCCACCCGCATTCAGATCTGCACCTGGTACGCGCAGAAGTTCGCGGTGCTGCTCGACAAGCTCGCCGCCGTTCGCGAAGGCAGCGGCACCATGCTCGACAACACGCTCGTGGTCTGGGGCACCGAGGTCGCGACCGGCGCGCACAACTTCGACAACGTGCCGTTCGTCGTCGCGGGCGGCGGCGCGAAGGGCGTGCGCTCGGGCCGCCTGCTGAACGCGGGCGGCGCGTTCCACCACCGCCTGCTGGTGTCGATCGCCCAGTTCATGGGGCTGCCCGACATCACCCGCTTCGGCGATCTCGACGCCGGTACCGGCGGGCTGCCAGGCCTCCTGACCTAGACGCGGCGGAGGCGCTCCGGTCGATCGACGAGGCGGGGGGCTGTTCTGAAACCTCTCCCTGCGCGGCGGGGAGAGGTCGGCCGCAGGCCGGGTGAGGGGCGCTTTCATCGTTCGGCCCCTCACCCCCGGCCCTCTCCCCGCTTCGCAAGGAGAGGGAGACGACGTTCAGTTCTCAGTCTGCGTCACCGACACCGCATAGCCCGGGGGCAAGGGCAGACCCTTCAGTGCCTGGGAGATCGCCGCGGGCTCGAGCCCGACTTCCAGCTCCACGACGCGCTGACGGTTCACCCGGAGCATCGCCGCGGGAGCGAGCACTTCCGAGATCTGTACGGCGCTGCCCAACGGACGGCCATCAGGCAACACCGCGTCTTCGATCGACGAGCCCGCGCGCACCCGCACGCGAGTCCCATCCTCCATCCGCCCGGTCTCGACGCCGGTGATGGCGAGGCGCAGCGTCTGGGCCACGTCCTTCACGCCGGGCTGCGCGCTGATGACGCGCTCCGGAGCGAGCATCGGCCACACCACGCCGAGCCACTTCGGGTTCTCCTTCGCGAGCGTGTCGCGAACAGCCGCGCCGAGCTTCGTGAGCTGTTCGAAGTCCGGTCCGCTCACCCGCACCACCGAATGAGGCTCGTCGAGTGAACGCAGCGCGATGCCGGGAAGGTCTTTGAGCGGCGACGGCTCGGGGAACATCACGGTGAAGCGCCCGTCTTCCGAAGTGATCATCGCGCCGGGATGCGCGCGAGAGAGTGCACGCAGCGTCTCTTCGACCGGCGAGCCGGGCGCGCCCAGGTACGTGGCGGTGCGCACCGGCGTGAACGGCCTGAGCTTCACCGCGGGATGGTCGGTCAGCTTCAGCTCTCCCGTGGCGGCGAACATCGGCACCGAGACGAGCACGTCGCTCGCGGAGAGGCAGCCATCTGGAACTCCGCTGACCTCGAGTGTCGCGACGTCGCTCAGCCGCACCTGGGGCTTCAGCTCGAGGGCCTGGAGCGCTTCCATGGTGGGGCTCGTGGTCCGCACCTGCAGCGTCGCTCCGCCTGCGATCAGATGACCTCCAGGGAGCTCGAGTGACGAGCGCTGCAGCGCGTTCACCACCTCGTCGGCGCGGATTCCAAGGGCGCTCAGCCGCGCCGGATCGAGCGTCACCTTCAGCTCGGGGCGCAGCGCGCCACACAGCTTCACCGCGCGAACGCCCTGCTGCACCTCGACCCGGCGGCGCAGCACCTCGTCGAGCCAGCGCGAGAGGTCGAGGCGTGACAGCGAGTCGGAGCTGGCGATGAAGTGCCGCGTGGGCGGATCCAACTCGACGAGCTGCACGACCGGCACGTCGAGGTCGGACGGGAGGCGGGGCGCAGCGGCGCGGACGGCTTCCTGGATCAGCATCACCGGCGGAGTGGCGTCCATGCCGACGCCGGCCGCGCGCACCGAGATGATCACGACGTCCGACGTGGTGGTGCTGCGAATCGACTCGACGCCCTCCACCTGGGAGAGGGCGTGCTCGAGTTGTTCGGTGACGTCGTGCTCGGCGCTGCCCAGGTTGAAGCCGCGCGTCGCGACGGTCACCACCACGTCCTGCGTGAAGCGCGCGGTCTCGAGGTTGTGCTTCGCGAGCGCGAGCATCGCGATCACGCCGACGATCGCGAAGGCGAACAGCCCGAAGACCGCTCGCAGCGCCTTGCCCACGCTCAGCCGACCACCTTCACCAGGCAGTAGTCCTTCTTGCCCTTCTGCAGGAGCAGGTAGCGGCCGTTGATCAGCTTGTCCGCGCCGATGGTGAGCTTGCCGTCAGTCACCTTCTCCTTGTTGAGCGAGAGGGAGTTCCCCTTGAGCTGGCGGTGCACCTCCGACTTCGACTCGATGAGCCGCGAGAACAGGTCGACGACGTTCACGCCCGCCGTCAACGCCTCCCGGGGCAGCTCAGCGACCGGTACGCCCGCGCCGACGAAGACGCTGACGAAGCGCTCCTCGGTGAGCGACTTGAGCTGATCGATCGTGCCCTTGCCGAAGAGGAGCTCGGTGGCCGAGAGCGCGAAGTCGAGCTCGTCCTGCCCGTGCACGCGGGTGGTGATGTCTTTCGCGAGCGTCTTCTGGAGCAGGCGGTTCTGCGGCGCGGCGTCGTGCTCCTTCTCCATGCCCTCGACCGTCTCGCGATCGAGCAGGGTGAAGATGCGCATGTAGCGCTTCACGTCCTCGTCCGAGGCGTTGAGCCAGAACTGGTAGAACTCGTACGGCGAGGTGCGCTTCGGGTCGAGCCAGAGGTTGCCCTTCTCGGTCTTGCCGAACTTGGTGCCGTCGGCCTTCTGGATCAGCTGCGTGGTGAGCGCATACGCATCCCCCGCGGCCTTGCGGCGGATGAGCTCGGTGCCCGTGGTGATGTTGCCCCACTGGTCCGACCCGCCCATCTGCAGCTTCACGCCCTGGTGCTTCCACAGGTGGAAGAAGTCGTAGCCCTGGATCAGCTGGTACGTGAACTCGGTGAAGCTCATGCCCTCGTGATCGGCGCCGCTGATGCGCTTCTTCACCGAGTCCTTCGCCATCATGTAGTTGACGGAGAGGTGCTTGCCCGCGTCGCGGATGAAGTCGAGGAACGAGATGTCCTTGAACCAGTCGTAATTGTTCACCAGCTCGGCGGCGTTGCTGCCGCTGAAGTCGAGGAGGCGCTCGAGCTGCTTCCTCTGCCCTGCGAGGTTCTGCTGCAGCGAGTCCGCGTCGAGCAGGTTGCGCTCTTCCGACTTGCCTGACGGATCGCCCACCATGCCCGTCGCGCCGCCCACGAGGACGATCGGCGTGTGCCCCGCGCGCTGGAAGTGCAGCAGCGTCATCACCTGCACCAGGTTGCCCACGCCGAGCGAATCGGCGGTCGGGTCGAACCCGATGTAGCCGCGCACCTTCTCGGTGTTCAGCAGCTTGTCGGTGCCCGGCATCGAGTCGTGCAGCATTCGCCGCCAGGTGAGCTCCTCGAAGAAGTTCGTCGTGCCCGTCTTGTGCTTGAGGCTCTCGAGGCCAGCGTTGAGCGAATCGATGCGCTGGTGAACGACCGCTGCATTCTCGGCGGCGCTCGACGGATCACTCGACGTGGGAGTAGCGGCGCCTTGCGGGGTCTTCTCGCTCATGTTGCCTCGCCCCTAGTCCGAGTCATCCCATCGCACAACCGGGTCTGGTCGGCGTTTTGCACGACGGGCCGCGATGCACGCACTCCTGCTCGTCGCGCTGACGCTGGGCCACGCTCCCGCGGTCGAACCGCCGCGCCTGCGCGTCGTCACGTACAACATCCTCGCGGGCGATCGCGGCCTCAAGGGCATCATCGACACGCTCACCGCTTCGAAGGCGGACCTCATCGGCCTGCAGGAGGTCGACCGGCTCACCAGGCGCTCGGGCAAGGCAAACCAACCCGCGAAGCTCGCAAAGGCGCTGGGCATGAACGTGTTCTACGCGCCGTTCTTCCCCTGGCAGGGCGGCGAGTTCGGCGTGGCGCTGCTCTCGAAGCACCCGATCATCAAGGCGAAGGCCGTGAAGGTGAAGGGCAGCCGGCTCTCGCAGCTCGACGCGGTGGTGCGCACGCCTTCAGGCGACGTGCACGTGATCGTGGTGCACTTCACCGTGACCTTCCCCTTCCGCGACAAGAAGGAGACCGACGCCTGCGACGCCGCGCGCCTGGCCGAGGCAAAGACGGCGTACGCGCTGGCCACGGCGAGCGACCTGCCGGTGCTGGTGATGGGTGACATGAACGACGACTCCGGGAGCCCCCCGTACGAGGTGTTCACGAAGTCCCTGCAGGACTCCTGCGACGTGAAGGGAGGCGGCCTCGCCAAGACCTGGAACTCCGCCTTGCCCATCACGCGCATCGACTACATCTGGGCGAGCAAGCAGTTCACCGTGCAGTCGTGCGACACGCTCACCGGGCAGGCGAGCGATCACCTCCCGGTGCTGGCCGAGCTCAGCCTGGCGGCGCCGTGAAGCCGCCGCGCACCCACTCGTTGGCGACGTCGCGGTTGAACTTGAAGTTCGCGGCCACCCGGTGCTTCGCCACCTGCTGACCGGCGTCGTCGACCGCAGACAGCTCGGCGTACGGCTCGTATTCCTCGGGCACGAGCTCGAGCACCACGTCGTACCAGCGGCCTTCCCACGCGATGGCAAGCCGCTTCTTGAGCGTGGCGTCGCTGGTGTGTTCGCGACGGGCTGGTGCCTCTTGATGTCATACCTCGCTGGTGCGTCTCTGCTCCAGCGCCTGCGGATTCAGGACTTTGCGCTGGCGCGAGCCGTGCTTGGGGGGCCGCCATGAGATGGACTTTGCTGCTGATGCTGGCGTTGGTGGCGCTGGGCTGCGGTCCCACCGGGCGAAAGCAGTGCGCCACGCTGCAGCTCGGACAGGCCGCTTTTGGGCTGCCGCGGGAGGAGTTCTTTCCCGATGGTGAGTTCCAGTTTGGGCTCTCTTCGGTCTCGGCGCCCAACGGCCCTGTGCGACAGCACCTGTGCTGCGCCAGGCGCTATGGCTGGTGCACCGGGGAAGACCTTCAGCAGTGCTCCGAGCCCGCGTTCCAGAACGTCGAGCTGGTTCAACTCGGGGAACCCTACTCAGGGTACTGGGACTACGACGCTGATCTGTGCTTCGTCGCCGTCAAGGAGGGGGCCGTGGTCGCGACGTGGATGCGCATCTACTACTAAGAGGCCTTTCGCCTTTTGAGGCGATCTCGAGGATGCCACGTGGCTCGCCCGTCTTCGCCGAGCCGAACTCGTGCAGCGGTGCGAGGTCGAGCGCGCCTTCGCCCTTCCACTTCGCCACCCGCGCGTCGACTCCATCTGGGCGAGGTGCTGGCGGAGCTCAGCCTGGGGGCGCCGTGAAGCCGCCGCGCACCCACTCGTTGGCCACGTCGCGGTTGAACTTGAAGTTCGCGGCCACGCGGTGCTTCGCCACCTGCTGACCGGCGTCGTCGACCGCGGACAGCTCGGCGTACGGCTCGTACTCCTCGGGCACGAGCTCGAGCACCACGTCGTACCAGCGGCCTTCCCACGCGATGGCGAGCCGCTTCTTGAGCGTGGCGTCGCGTTGCCGCGCCGAGCGGTCGAGCACCTCGGACGCGGTCTTCACGAACGTGGCGAACGCGGGCCCGTCGAAGGGCTTGGGGTTCTTCTTGTCGCGCCCCATCACCCACGGGCTGATCAACGCCGGCTCGGGGATGCCGTCCTTCCGGATCTCCACCGCCCAGCCGTCGTCGTCTTCGTTCTTGATGACGCGGGCGGTCCACCCGTTCTTCCGCCACAGCGTCGGCTCCATGATCTCGGTCGCGTCGTTGGTCATGGGACCCCTTTACTCCCTCCCACTGACACTTCGCGCAGCGCGCTCTGGAGGCTCAGGTCGAAGCGGTGCTGCACCGAGCGCAGCAGGCTCTCCAGGGCCTCCCCTTCCAGCTGAAGCCGCGACGCGAGCTGCCGCCGCGTCTCCTTCGCCAGCGCCTCCTTCGCGTCGGCCAGCCACCGGGCCGCCGAGCTGCGGTGCGCACCGTACACGGGGGCGATCTCGTCGATCGACAGGCCGTCGACCAGGTTGAGCCGCAGCAGCGAGCGCTGCCGCGGCGTGAGGGCCGCCGCGGCGACCCGGAAGGCGTCCTTGAAGTGCTGCTGTTGATCGGCCCGCAGCAGCCCGCCGTCCAGCTCTGCGGCGTCGGCCAGCGTCTCCAGCGCCTCCTGGGACCCGGCGGGCCTGGCCGCGACCTCGAGGTTGAGCAGGCGCACCGCCACGGTGCGCACGAAGGCCTGCAGCGGTCCGCGCCCCGCGTACTGCGCCAGCCCCGGTGACGCGCCCAGCAGCAACTTGAGCCGCGTCTGCTGCAGCACGTCGTCCACCATCGCCGCCTCGGCCCGGCGCAGCAGGGTCGCCCTGACGCCGGGCAGCACCTCGCGGTCGAGCACCGCCAGCGCCGCCGGCAGCCCCGCCAGGCACCCCGCCGCGAGCACCAGCCCTTCCGCGTCGACTCCGGCCGAGAGCCGCGGCGCCAGGGCCGCGTCGAACGCCTCGCGCCTGAAGCCGAGCTGCTCGCCCAGTGACCACGCGCTGTCGAGCACGGAGCTCACCCCCCCGGGTTAGCCCGGGGCTTTGCCGGGCGGAGAAAAAAAAGTGTGAGACCTGCGCGGCGCTGGCCGCTCCTCGAATTGCGGGTGCATCAGGCACCCCTTTTCCCGAGGAGCCACCATGTCTCGCGTCGTCACCTGCGCCGTCGTCATCGCCACGCTCGCTGCCTGCGGTCCCACCACCCCGTCCAACCCCACCGGGGGTGGCGGCGGTTCCCTCTTCACCGGCGGGGGCGGCGGCGCCACCGGCGGGGGTGGAGGAGGTGGAGGAGGCGTCACCGGGGGCGGCGGCGGGGCGACCGGCGGTGGCGGCGGCCTGAGCGAGGCCCAGCGGGTCGCGGTGTTCTGCGAGAAGACCCGGCTGGCCAGCTGCGGCCAGTGGTTTGCCACCCAGCAGCAGTGCGTCGACGCCATCTCGCGCACCCAGACCGCGCTGTGCCAGGTGAAGTGGGAGGCCGAGACCGACTGCCTGGGCCGGACCCAACCCAGCGACTGGGTGTGCACCGCCTTCGGCGAGCCGGCCATCGCCAGCACCCTGTGCCGCGACGAGTACGGCTTCGGCTCGTACTGCCGCCTCGCGGTGGCCAACGTCGACTGCTACCTCGGCGCGTGCCTCTACAACTCCGATTGCCCCTCGGGGTTTTCTTGCAACGACAAGACCCGGCACTGCTTCAAGGGCTCGGCGAGCTGCGGCGGGCTGCCGTGCACTTACAACGCCGACTGCCCGACGGGCTTCACCTGCAACAACGCGCTGGAGCAGTGCGTTCGGCAGTAAGGTTCCCCGATGCCCTGCCTCGACGACAACGGGCTCTTCGAGTTCTCCACCGGTCAGCTCGCCGGTGAAGTGCTCGAGGCCGCCGAAGCCCACGTCGACGGCTGCGCGCAGTGCCGGCGCGCGCTCGCCGAGACGCTGCGGACCAGCGGTCCCCGGGCGCGCCCTCCTCCCGTGACGACGGGTACCGCGCTGGGGCGCTACCTGGTGATCGAGCGGGTGGGGGCGGGCGCGATGGGCCAGGTCTTCTCGGCGTGGGACCCGCAGCTCGAGCGGCGGGTGGCGCTCAAGGTGCTGCGGCCCACTTCCAACAGCGAGGAGCACCGCGCCCGGCTGGCCCGCGAAGCCCAGACGCTCGCCCGCCTCTCGCACCCCAACGTGGTGACGGTCTTCGACGTCGGCGCCTGGGAAGGGCAGCTCTTCATGGCCCTCGAGTTCGTCGCCGGCGGCTCGGCGCGCGCCTGGCTCGCGGCCCGGGCGCTGGGCTGGAGAGAGGTGCTGGCGCTCTACGGCCAGGCCGCGCGCGGGCTGGCGGCGGCCCACGACGCCGGGGTGGTGCATCGCGACTTCAAGCCCGACAACGTGCTGGTGCGCGCCGACGGCCGGGCCCAGGTCACCGACTTCGGCCTGGCGGCCACCAGCGGCACGCTGGGCCCTCCGCCTCCCGGGAGCGAGGTGACGATCACCCGCAGCGACGTGCTGCTGGGCACGCCCGCGTACATGGCGGCTGATCAGCTCGACGGCGCCCCCGCCACCTTCGCGTCCGACCAGTTCAGCTTCTGCGCCGCGCTCTTCGAGGCGTTGACGGGCCAGCGCCCCTTCGAAGGCCGCACGGTGGGAGAGCTGGTACGCCAGCTGCGCACGGGCAAGCCCCGGGCCTTTCCGGGCGAGGTGCCGCAGGCGGTGCGGCGCGTGGTGCTGCGCGGGCTCTCGGCAGATCCCCACGCGCGCTTCCCTTCGATGACGGCGCTGTCCGACGCGCTCGAGGCGACGACGTCGCGCTCGCGGGCCCTCTGGCGCGGGGTGGCCGTCACCGCGGTCCTGGGCCTGGGTGCGCTCTCCGTCTGGTCTGGCGCGCAGGTCCGGCGGCACCCGGCGTGCTCGCTGGCCGAGGCCCGGCACCTCGAGACGTGGGGCCCGGCGCGCCGGGCAGAGCTGAAGAAGGCCTTCGACGCCACCAGCCTCTCGTACGCCGGCAACGCCTTCACCCTGGTCGAGGCGGCGCTGGGGGCGCGGGCTGAAGCGTGGCGTCCCCAGCGCGCGGAGGCGTGCGAGGCGGTGATGGGCCGCGGGGCGACGCCCTTCTTCCAGGCGCAGCTCCAGTGCCTCGACGAGCGCTGGTCCGAGCTCGACGCCACCGTGCGCGTGTTGGAGACCTCGGGGGCGGAAGGGGTGCGCAGCGCGGTGAAGGTCGTCGAGCGGCTCGCCGGCGCCCCGGCCTGCAGCCAGCCGGCGGCGCTGGCGCGCTACGGCGCCGATGCGGGGCCCTGCGAGCGCTGCGTGGTGGACCAGGCCGTGGTGGCCCAGGCGCGCGCCCTCTTCGAGGCCGGCAAGTTCGAAGCGGCGGGCGCGGTGGCGGAAGGCGGGCTCGACGGCGGCGTGGTGAGCGCCCCGGCCGTGGCGGCCCTCGAGTTCGAGCGGGCCCGCTCCCTCGAGGAGGCGGGGAAGCTCGACGACGCCCAGGCCGGCTTCTTCGCCGCGGCGCTCCACGCTCAGCGCGCCGGCGACGCCATGCTCGGCGCGGCGAGCTTCGCCGAGCTGGGGTTCCTGGCCGGCTACCTGCGCAACCAGGCGGAGGAGGGCGAGCGGTGGGTGGCGCAGGGCGAGGCGCTCGCGGCGATGCTGCACGACACCCGGCTGGAGGAGCGCTTCGCCTCGGTGCGGGGCGTCATCGCGGCGCGCAAGGGCCAGCTGCCCGAGGCCGAGCGCTGGTTCGCTGCAGCCGAGGCGCTGGTGCGCGCGCAGCGCGGCGCCACCCACCCCCTGCGCGCGCGGGCGTTGTCGAACCTCGGCAACGCGCAGCTCCACCAGCACCGGGTGGCCGACGCCCTGCCCAGGCTCGAGGAGGCGTGGCGGCTGCTGTCAGCCGCGCTGGGCGAAGAGCACCCCGACACGTTCCAGGCGCTCAACTCGTATGGCGCCGCGCTGGGCATCGCCGAGGACTACGAGCGCGCGGTGCCCCTCTTCGAGCGGGCGCTGGCCGGGTATCGCAAGACGCTGGGCGCGGACAACCCTCGCATCGGGACCGCGGCGCTCAACCTGGCCGAGGGGCAACGGCGGCTGGGCAGGCTGGAGGCGGCGCTGGGCTCCTTCACCCAGGCCGAGGAGGTCTGGGCCAGGACCGCGTCGGCAGACCTCGCCATCGCGCTGGCGGGGCACGGGGAGGTGTTGCTCGAGCTGGGCCGGGTGGCCGAGGCGGTGGAGACGACGGATCGCGCCGCGGCGGTGTGTTCCCGGCAGACCTGCGAGCCGATCGACGAGGGGCAGACGCGCTTCCTCCACGCGCGGGCGATGCGCGCGGCGAAGCGGCCCGCGGCGGAGGTGACGGCCGAGGCGAACAGGTCGCTCGCGCTGCTGCTGCCGCTGGGCGAGGGCGCGGCGGAGCAGGTGGACGCGGTGCGCGCCTTTCTCCGCGGCAGGTGAGCCGGACTCCGCGAGGGCCGCGAAGGGCCGGCACTTCGCGCTCAGCGGCCGCCTGATCTCTACGACCTGCCGCTGACACCCGAGCTACTCGAAGTTGAGCGCGCGCTCGAAGTCCGCGGGGTTCGAGGCGGCGCCCCGGGCGACCTCGAGCTTCACCAGGCCCATCCGGTAGAGCTCGCTGAGGTGTTGGTCGAACGACTGCATGCCGTACGTCGTCTTGCCCTTCTCGATCACGTCCTTGAGCTGGCCGGTGCGGTCCGAGTCGAGGATGTATTCCTCGATGCTCTTGGTGCTGACCATGATCTCCATCGCCAGCGCCATGCCCTTGCCGTCGGCCCGGGGCAGGAGCCGCTGCGAGATGGTGGCCCTGAGCGTCTCGGCCAGGCGCACCCGCACGGCGGCCTGCTCGTCACCCGGGAAGAACGAGAGCATGCGCCCCACGGTCTTCACCGCGTCGGTCGTGTGCACCGTCGCCAGCACCAGGTGGCCGGTCTCCGCGGCCTTCAGCGCGATGTCGACGGTCTCGTGGTCGCGCAACTCGCCCACGAAGATGATGTCGGGGTCCTGGCGCAGGGCCGACCGCAGGGCCACGCTGAAGTCCTGCGTGTCGATGCCCACCTCGCGCTGCGAGACCGATGCCCGCAGGCTCTTGTGCAGGAACTCGATGGGGTCCTCCACGGTGAGGATGTGCACCGCCTGGGTCTGGTTGATGTGGTTGATCATCGCCGCCAGCGTCGTCGTCTTCCCCGAACCGGTGGCGCCCGTGACCAGCACCAGCCCGCGTTCGCTCTCGGCGATGGTGCGAATCACCGGCGGCAGCCGCAGGCCCTCGATGGTGGGCACCTCGTTGGCGATGGTCCGCAGCACCACGGCAAACGCACTGCGCTGCTTGTAGATGTTCACCCGAAACCGGCTCAGCCCCGGCACCGAGTAGGACGTGTCGTATTCCTGCACCTGGTCGATGCCCGCCTGCGTCACCGGATCCGCGATGAGGTTGAGGGCGAGCTGCCGCGTTCCTGCGGGGGTGAGCTTGTCGCCCTTGAGCGGGCGCAGCTGGCCCGAGACCCGGAAGGTGGGGGTCTCGCCGGGGCGGAAGTGCACGTCAGACGCGCCGTTGCGGACCGCGTATTCGAGCACCTTGTTCATCGTCGCTGCGTCCATGTTCACCCGGGGGATCTGCTGAGCATCGGCACGGCCCCGACCACCGAGGCGAAGAGCTTCGAGTCGAGTCGCGTGGCGAGGAACTGAGAGAGCAGCCCGGCCACCATCGGCCCTGCGCTCGCATCGGCGCCGAAGCGGGTGAGCACCGAGGCGAACTCGCCTTCGTCCCCGGGCCCGGGGGACGCCGGGAGCGCACTGAGGCTGAACATGCCGGGCGCGATGGTGGGCGCCGAGCCTCGCCATTCACCGAGCTCGGGCACGGCCTTGCGCATTCGACCGGCGGCGCCGTAGTCGACGCGCTCGAGCACCAGGTCTTCGATCAGCTGGAGCAGGGCTCCAGCGAGGCCCGCGGCGGTGTTCTCCTCGAGCTTGAGCTGAGTCGAGAGGGCGGCGACGATCTCCATGGCGCGAGCTTACCCGGGGCCGGTTCTCTCCCGCCCGCGAATCAACGCGACCGCCCCCAGCGCCATCACCCCGGCGAGCGCGTTGAAGCCGACGTCGCGCAGGTCGTAGTAGCGGTTGGGTAGCAGCGCCTGGATGCCCTCGTCGGTCCACCCCGCGGCGAGCGTGAAGAAGGCGGCGAAGCCGAAGCGGCGTGTGGCCGTCCACGCCATGGGCGCGGAGAAGAACGCGAGCACGCCGACCGCGCCGTACTCGAGGAAGTGGAGCTTCTCCTCGGGGCTGCTCATGGGGAAGACCACCGCCGCGTAGACGAGGGCCACGGCGAGCGTGGTGAGGATCGTGCGTGGCCTGCGCAGCGCCGGGTTGCGGGGGAGGAAGATGAGCAGCGCCAGCGCCGCCAGGCCGAAGGCGGTGGCCACCGACGCGCGCAACAGCCCCGCCTCGCGGATGGTCTCGGTGATGCGTCGCGCGACGGACAGCGTGCCGTAGATGCCCACGAGCAGAAGGGCGAGCAAGATGCGGGCGAAGCGGGGCGTCACCCGGCGACTCTAGACGATCGGCGATCGGCCCCTCACCCCAGCCCTCTCCCCGCTGCGCAGGGAGAGGGAGCCAGACGAAACCGTGAGCACGATAGGGACCCACTCCCTGGCGGGCGCGCGGCCCTCGCTGCGATTATGGAGCGTCGCGCATGAAGACCCGCTGGCTCCGCATCGTCGCGCTGGTGTTCCTGCTGGCGGGGCTCATCGTGCTCGGGAGCATGCCCACGGTGCGCGAGGCGTTCACCACGGAGAAGCTCCAGGCCGGCGTGGCCGCGGCCGGCTGGTGGGGCCTTGCGCTCTTCTTCGTCACCTTCACCGTGGGCCAGCTGCTCCAGGTGCCGGGTTTCGTCTTCATCCTCGTGGCGCGCGCGGCGTGGGGCCCCTTGCTGGGGTTCGCGAACGCGTACGTCGGCTCGCTCATCGCGGCGACGCTGGTGTTCCTGCTGGTGCGCGCGGTGGGTGGCAAGCCGCTGGGCGCGATCACCTGGCCTCCCGCGGTGCGCGTGCTCGCCGGCCTCGAGCGGCGCCCCGTGCTCACCATCGCCTCGCTGCGCGCGCTGATGATGCTCACGCCGCCGCTCAACTACGCGCTGGCGCTCTCGCCCGTGGGGCAACGGCACCACCTCATCGGCAGCGCGATTGGCCTGGTGGTGCCGGTGGCCCTGGTCGTCTTCCTCTCTGAAGGCGCGCTCGCGCTCGTCAGGTCGCTGGGCTGATGCGCGCGGTGCGAATGCACGCCTACGGAGGGCCCGAGGTGCTGCAGCTCGAGCTCGTGCCTGCGCCCACGCCGGGTCCTCATGACGTGCGCGTGGCGGTGCACGCCGCGGCCGTGAACCCCGCCGACTACAAGATCCGCGCAGGCGGGCAGCGCGCGGTGGTGTGGCTCACCCTGCCGTGGACGCTGGGCATGGACGTGTCGGGCGAGGTGCTCGAGGTGGGCGCGAAGGTGACCGCGTTCGCGCCGGGCGATCAGGTCGTCGCCTCGCCCAGCCATCGCCGCATGGGCTGCTACGCGGAGGAGGTCGTCATCCGCGCCGACGAGGTCGCGCTCAAGCCGAAGTCGCTCACCCACGTCGAGGCCGCGTCGTTGCCGCTCGTCGCGCTCACCGCGTGGGACGCGCTCGCGGCCATGCGGGTGCAGCGGGGCCAGCGGGTGCTGATTCAGGCAGGCGCGGGCGGGGTGGGCTCGGTGGCGATTCAGCTGGCCAGGCACCTGGGCGCCGAGGTGCTCGCCACCTGCAGCGCGGCGAACGTCGCGCTGGTGAAGAGCCTCGGCGCCGACGTGGTCATCGACTACCGCGCGCAGGACTGGCGCGAGGTGGCGCGGGGCTGCGACGCGGTGCTCGATTCACTCGGAGGCGAGGCGCTCCAGGGGGCCATCGCCACGGTGAAGCGGGGCGGGCGGATCGCCTGCATCACGCCGGGGCTCCCCGACTTCACCGAGCGCTACGGCTCGGCGCTCGGGCTGGTCGCCTTCGGTGGGTGGATGGGCGCCACCATGCTCCGCGCGCGCGTGACGCGGGGCGTGTCGGTGTCGCTGGTGACGCGCCGCCCCAGCGGGAAGACGCTGGGCGAGGTGATGCGGCTGGTCGACACCGGCGCGCTCAAGCCGGTCATCGACCGGGTGTTCCCCCTCTCGGAGGCCGCCGAAGCCCATCGCTATCTCGAGACGGGTCGCGCGCGCGGCAAGGTCGTGCTCTCGGTGCGCGAGGGTTGATCGGAGGATCCGGGGTCGATGTCGTCGACAGCGGCCTGCAGGGGCGTGGTGAGGAACGATCTCCGCCGTGCACGTCGCGCGCTTGCCCCTCAGCTTCGGGCGAGGATCCGCAGGTGAAGAGGTGGGGCCTCGCTCTCCCGGAGACGTAATGGACCATTACCGCGCGGTAATGGTCCATTACGCGCTTTGAAAAGCGACGCGGCCGGGGCACCTCTCGGGCGGTTCAGCTTCGCGTCCTTGCCTGAAGCCGAGGGGCAAGCGCGCGACGAGCACGGCACTGAACCCTCCATCACCGCGCACCTCGAGGCCGAAATAGGGCACCACCTTCGTGCAGGGCGGAGCGTGCCGGGTCACCATCGACGGAGGCCAGATCGACCTCGTCGTCGACGGCATGTCGTGCGTGGCGGCGGCCGGCGGCAATGGCGCCCGCGCACCCCAGGCGCCGACGACGGTCCTTTGCAGCATCCCCGCGCTGCCCGCGGGCAGCTACGTGGTCACTGCGACCACGGTGACGACGTTCACCATCCCCCAGTCGGCTGACGCGGGCCTGCCTGCCTGCCCGTGAATACCGGGCGTGCCGGAGTCGACGGCCCCCCACCCACCGCCGACTCCCGGCACCCGATGATCGCCGTGTCGGGCAGCCCTGCCGCGCCGCCTTCGAACACGAGCGCACCTGCGCACCCCGAGGTGCGGAGCCTCGCGTCGTCTTCAGGCCGCGCGGGCCAGCTCGCCCTGCGCCTGTGACGCCATGAACGCCTCGGGGTTCTCGACCATCTTGCGCAGCAGCTCGAGCGAGTGCGCGCAGTACAGGCCGTCTTCGATGCGCTCGTCGAACGTGTACTTCACCGAGCAGACCTTGCGGCTGGTGACGGCGCCGGTCGCCTCGTCGACCACCGGCACCAGCCTGGCGCGGCCGAGCGCCGCGAAGAGCGGAATGTTGCCGTACTCGTAGAGGTGGTGGAACGCCGACTCGAGCTTCACGCTGCCGAGGTTGGCGATGAACATGCTCGCGTACATGGGGTCGGGGTGAATGAAGCCGCCCGGCAACAGGTTGACCGAGTCGAGCCAGCGCACCACGCCTACGCCGAAGCGGAGCAGGAACGCGGGGAGCTTGAGGAAGAGCGAGAGCTCCTTGTCCATGTGGCTCTTCTTGTCGCTCCGGCCCTCCTTCAGGTCACCGTGCATGAAGTCGACGGTCTGCTCGAAGGTCATGTTCGGGTCGAACTTGCGCTTGATGACGACGATGGGCGAGCCGTCGGCCAGCGCCTTCTTCGCCGAGTACGAGAGCCACACGCCGTCGCGCTGGTACACGCGGCTGCCCACCACGAAGCGGTTCATGCGCGGGCGCTGGTGGAGCACGTTCGCGATCGCCCAGGTGAACAGGTGGAAGACGGTGATGCGGCGCTCGTGCGTGGCGTTGAACGCGTCGATGAAGGCCTGGGTCTTCGTCAGGTCGAGGTCCTGCTCGAAGTACACGGCCGACTCGGTCCGCGTCTGCATGAGGAACGGCATCATGCGGCGAAAGGGGGCGACGTCGGTTGCGGGGGTTCCGTCGGGGCGATTGAAGAGGGGCATGCAGGGCCTGTTTGCACCTCCCACGCCCAGCGTTCCGTCCACGAATTCGAAGGCTTCGCCGCGGGTCACCGGCACCCCGCTTCACAGGAGTGTGCAGCCTTCTGCACTGCCCTCACACGGCGCCGGATCAAGGCCTGAGCCGAGTGTAGAGTGCTCCAGTCCCGTCTGAGAGGTGGCCCCGATGTTGACGCTGACCATCGTGATGCTGTTGAGCGCCGAGCCCGACCGATTCCTGGGAGGTGCGAAGCCGACGCCGCTCGACACGCCCGCGGCCGTCGATGCCACGCCGTCGAGCCAGGCGTGCTCGACGCTGACGCTGCGGCACTCCAGCAAGTGCCTCTTCGATGGCCGGCCCGCGGTGATGGAGACCGACGCCGCGCGCAAGAAGCAGGCGAAGGACAACGTCGAGCTGGCGAAGAGCCTGGGCAAGGGCATGTGCACCGAGCGGCTCACGCCCACGCTCGAAGACGAGAAGGAGCGCGCCCGCCGCATGAAGGTGTGCCTCGACGGCACCACGCGCGCCTCGGCGGTGTGTTCGCTCGAAGGGGCCGAGGTGCTGCTCGACTCCGAGGGCCGGTTCTCCAACCGGGCGGGCAGCTGCTACGAGGCGCTCGCCACGGCGCTGCAGACGGCCGACGTGCCCATCCCTCCGAAGGAAGCGCCGGAGCCCACGCCGGCGAAGTCCCGTTATCCGACCAACGCGCTGTAGCTGCGAGGCCTCTCCCGTGCTCCGTTCCCTTTCAGTCGCCTGTGCCGTCGTTGCCTGCGCCGGGTGCGTCACCACCCCGCCGCCGCCGAAGATGTCCGCCTCCGAGGCCTTCGCCCCCGCCACCGTGCAGCCGGTCGACGCGGCCCAGGCGCGCGCGGCGCTCGGCTCCCCGAAGGACTGGGCCCGGCAGTTTCGCCGCGACATCGACTGCGAGCGGAACGCCAACGAGCTCAAGGTGCACAACGGCCGCGAGGTGGCGTGGACGTACGTGGTGGCCTGCATCTCGAAGGGCGGCTTCACCCAGCTCGAGTCGCTGGTCGATCACTGGGACGAAGAGCTGCGGGCCCGGCCCGAAGCGCCGGCGTTGATCGCGCAGATCCTCGCCAGCCGCGGTGGGCACCTGCGGGTGGATCTCGAGATCCTCCAGCAGAAGCGCATTCCGGTGTTCGATCTGGCCTCGGCGCTCAAGCAGTCGGGCGCGTTCAAGGGCCGCTACCTCGTCTTCGTGGCGAAGATCTCCGAGGCAAAGGAGAAGAAGGGAAAGACCGAGCTGGTGTTGCTCGAGCAGGCGCTCTCGAGCGAGGCGGCGATGGTGCTCAGCAACGGGCAAGGCTCGGGCTCGGTGTCCTCTTCGTCGGGCGCGGGCACGGCGGCGTGGCGCTCGAACGGCGTGCTGGGCTCGGGCTCGGCGTCTGGCAGCTACTCGCAGGGTGGCAGCTCGGTGTCGGGCCAGTTCGAGCAGCGGGTGACCGACACCTTCGAGGAGACGGGCCAGGAGATCATCGCGAAGGTCAAACAGCCTGACCCGTTCCTCACGGTCGACAAGAACCTGGTGTTCCTGGTGCGCTTCGACGGCAGCGCGCGGCTCGACACGGCCAGCGCCAGCGAAGGGGTCGAAGACCCGCTGCGCACGGCGCTGGTGACGCTGATCTCGTACCACGACCTCTGAGCTTCACCGGACCGCGCTCAGCGCCGAGGCCCCTCGCATCGCCTCGGGGGTCGACTTGAACTTCGCCACGTTCTCCGGGGAGAAGCCGAGCACCACGCCGGGGCAGCGTTCCATCACCGCCATCACCAGCGCCTGCGCCTGCTGCTCGCCCATCGCCGGGAGCGGCACGAGCGCGCCGGTGGAGAGGCCGAGCTGGGCGCTCCAGTGAGTGGTGCTGCTGCCGGTCTTGCGGTTCACCACGCGCAGCGAGTGCACGTAGCTCCACACCACCAGCTCGGGCCGACGCTCCAGCACCCAGCGGCCCAGCGGGCCCTGGCGTTCGACCCACACCGAGCCGGCCAGGGTGGCGCCGATCGCCACCAGTGACACGGCGGCGCCGATCATTCCCCCGCCGCGCAGGCCGGTGCTGAGCACGGCCACCAGCCCGAAGAAGCCGAAGAAGTAGCGGAGGAAGAGGTTGGGCGCTGCTTCCTTGTGGCCCGCCAGGAGGGGAGGCATGGCGCCGGGGCGCTTCGGGTTGAGCTCGTCGACGAGGGTGATGAGCCCGAACACGACGGCGCCGACCGAGGCGACCTGCACCAGCGGGCCAGCAGCCCAGAGCAGCTCCGACTGGATGAAGTATCGCGCGAGCAGGAAGGCGGCCTCGAGGCCGGCGCCGATGCTGAGCGCGAGCGAGGCCTTCTCCGAGCGTTCGCGCACCTGGGTCTGCGCGAGCAGGATGATGGCCGCGGCGCCGGCGAGCGGGAGGAAGCGCAGGATGTTCTCGATCACTGGAGCCCCTTCGGCGGCGCGCTCTGGATGACGCCGAGCACCGACCAGGCGAGGCAGCCCCAGAAGACCGTGCCGATCACGGGGGGGATGATGCGCCACGGCTCGAAGGGCAGGTCGAGGCGGTCGAGCTGGCTCATCAGCATCGGCGCGAAGAAGTCGAGCGCGACGCCGAGCGCGAGCGCCCAGGCCGCGAACCGCATCGCCCGGCCGCCCACCTTCGAGACGAGCGAGAGGTGAGGCGCGACCAGGAAGCCGAGGGTGCCGGCGATGAACACCTGGAGGACGGAATACGGATTGAGGAAGGTTCCCATGGACTCTCGTTTCTTACGGCGCGCGGACGCAGTTGAAGGTGAGGGGAATCTCGGCGCCGAGGCCGACGACGACGAGCAGGGCGCTTCGCATGGGCGCGCATGATGCCACCTCGCCGCGCGAAGGGTTGCCACCGTTCATCCCGAGCGGAGTCGAGGGATGGGCTCCCGGGCGCACAGGAAGACGCCCCTCGCCTCCGCCCGGGGTGAACGGTGATGAGCTCGACCCTCTCGGGATGAACGGGGGTGCATAAGGCCGGCCGCCTCGCCGAAGGACTGGGTGACGGGTTGCCGCGGTGAAGGGGAGTAGGGTCCCCGCCATGAGAGCCTGGATGTTCCTCTGCCTCGCCGCGCTCGCCTGCACCGGCGGCGTGGTCGCGCCCGGGGACCATGACTTCGGAGAAGTCCCCGCGGGCCAGCCCGCCTCGAGCACGCTGACGCTCACCCACTCGGGAAGCGGCGCCGTGTCCCTCGAGCTGCGAATCGAAGCGGGCGACTTCGCGGTGAGCCCCGCGGCAGCGCGCCTGGAGCCCGGAGGCGAAGGCGCCATCACCGTGACCTTCACTCCGACGGCGCTCGGCCCCCGGCACGGCACCTTGTTGATCAGCGGCGGCGCCGCGGAGACCCGCGTGGCCCTCACCGGCATCGGCGTGGGCGCGCAGCTGGGCGTCTCGCACGAGCTGCTCAACCTCGGCTCGCTTCCGTTGATCATCGGCGCGCCTGACGCCTTCCCCGCGCAGCTCACCCTGACCAACAGCGGCACGCGCGGCACGGCCCTGCAGCTCCAGTCGCCGCTCGTCGATAGCGCCGAGGTCTGCGTCGGCGCGCTCGTCGCAGGCGCCTGCCAGCCGTGGGTCGCGCCTGCGCCGCTCGCGCCCGGCGACACGGTCGTGCTTCCGCTGGTGGTGATGCCGACGCAGGCGGGCCAGCGGGTGTGGAAGTTGACGCTGCGGTCGGACGACCCGCTCTCCCCCGAGCGCGTGGTGGACGTGGTAGCGCGCGTCGAGGCGCACGCGCCCTGCGAGCTGGAAGCGCCCGCGAGCGTCTCTTCCCTCCAGGGCGCGGTGGCGATCGAGCTGCGCAACCGCGGCACTTCCACCTGCTTCTTCCGGGATCGCTCGGTCGAGGTGATGCCCGTTGGAGGGGCCGGGTTCTTCGATCCCGCCCCTGCGCGCCTCGAGCCCGGGGCGCGCGCCCGGCACTGGTTGCGGGTGACGCCGGCGATCTCCCGCGCGTGGGGGACGGCGCGCCTTCGCTTCGCGGGAGGGGTGGCGGTGGAGGTGCCGTTCTCCTTCGACGTTCCCCCGAGCGAATGCCTGGTGGTGTCGCCGACGACGGTCGACTTCGGCACCGTGACGTCGAACTGCAACTCGAGCGATCGCAGCGTGGTGCTCTACAACGTCTGCTCCGCGTCTTTGCAGGTGACCGGGGCCACCGTCAGTGCGCCCGAGTTCGTGCTCACCAGCACGTCGCTGGGTGAGGTCGAGCCTGGCGGTCACCGCGTGTTGCGCGTGAAGTTCAGACCGGCCACGCCGGGGTCGAGCCAGGGGGCGTTGCTGGTGTCTGCCACGGAAGGAGGCCGCTCGCTGCTGCAGGCGGTCGCGCTGCAGGGCCGCGGGCAGGGTGCGGCTGTGACCGAGGACACGTACCAGGTGCCGGTCTTGCCGAAGGCAGACCTGCTGGTGCTCGTCGACAGCTCACCTTCGTTCGGGCCGAAGCGGGCAGCGGTGCGGGAGAACCTGTGGCGCGTGCTCAATCAAGTCGACCCCTCGTGCCTCGACCTGCAGTTCGCGTTCGCCACGGCAGATGGGGCCGATGGGGGCGCGGCGCTGCTCAGCGACGACGCGGGCACGAACGTGTTCTCGAGCGCGACGGCCGGTGACGTCGATCGCGCGCTGGCTGCGTTCGACGCGCTGCCCTTCGGCTCGGAAGAGGAGGCCTGCGCCGGACCGGCTGCCTCGCTGCTGAGCGGCAATCCCGGGCTCCTGCGTCCGACGGCTGGGCTGAGCGTGTTGTGCGTGACCGACGCGCTCGAGCAGACACCGAACGTGGCGAGCGCGCTGAGCACGGTCGCCGCGCTCCAGCCCCGCTTCTCCTGGAGCGTGGTGGGCCCGTTCAGCGCCGTGTGTGCGGTCGAGGCGCCCGACGACGGTGTCCACGCCGGGTTGGTCGCGGCCAGCAGCGGCGTCAGCGCGGACATCTGCTCTCCGACCTGGTCGGCCGAGTTTCAGCTCACCGCCACGCACTGCGGCGGCGGAAGGCGCGTCTTCTCTCTGTCCTTCTCCCCGTGGGACGGACAGCTCGAGGTGCTCCTCAATGGCGTCACCACGCCTGCGGTGGACGCGCTCGGCCAGACGGTGTGGAGCTACGAGCCCCCGAACAACGTGCGCTTCGAGGTGCCGCCGCCTCCCGGTTCGGTGATCACCTTCCGGTACACGCCCAACCTCTGTCAGTGAGTGCAGGTCACCACCACCTCCAACGGCCGCGGCATCGAGATGGCGCGCGCACAGGCGTCGCCCCGAAGTACCAGCTCGCCGTTGTTCCGGTCTGTCCACAGCCAGCCCGACGTGCCGCTCGGGTCGTGCGGAACCACCGCCCCGCCGTACGTCACCGAGATGCCGCCATCGAGGTCGGGCACCGAGTCGGTGAGGAAGGAGCACGCCGCCACCTGGTCGCGGATGGCCGCGAAGGCCTGCACCAGGCCATCGGCCGAGGTCGCCGGAAAGTACGTGGTGCCCGCGTCGACGCGCGGGCGGCCTCCGGCGCGAGCCATGGCATCGAGCGCGAAGGTGAGCTCGGGCCGGCTGACTGACTCGATGCCGACGACCCAGGTGGGCACCCCGCCGTCCAGGGCTCTCCGGAGGTCCTCGACCGGTTCCGCGAGGCTCGAGCACGTCGGCTCGCCGTCCGTCGCCAGCACCATGCCGCGGGCCGTGTTCCCCGTGCGCCGCGTCTGCAACACGTCGAAGGCGACCCGCAGCGCGGCCGACGTCGGCGTCGAGCCCCCGGGCTCGATGTTGCTGATGGAGTTCAAGATGATGCTCGCGTGGCCACGCCCCGGCTGCAGGGCCGTGATGGCCGGCACCTCGCAGACGTCGGCGCCATCGATGGGAAAGAACACGACGCCCAGTTGCATGACGTCGTCCACCGCCGGCAACGTCCGGTTCAGCGCGTCGCGCAGCGCGTTCCACTTCGACGTCGCCCCGCCCGGGAAGAAGTCGATCATCGAGCCCGAGCGATCGATCACCAGCATCACCACGGGCTCCGCCGGGTTCAGGGTGAAGCGCCCGTCGATGCAGGGCTTGATGCCCGCGTCGGGTTGCCCTCCGTCCGGCGGTACACCACCATCCACGCCAGCGTCGGGGCGGCCGCCGTCCACGGCCACTCCGGCGTCTGTCCCTCCGTCGGGTCGCGCGAGGGTGGGCGTCCAGCTCACCACCTCGGTGCGGCCGCAGCCGATCGCCACCACCACCCCCAACCAGAGAACGCGCATCACGCGAACCATACTGCCCGAGTTGGGCGCTCTGGGCGCCTAAGCCCGGAGGATCTCATTGGCTTTCGGCCTCGAGCGAGATTGCGCATGGACGGGCGGACGGGGGTTCTACCGGCAGCCATGATTGTCCACGCGCTCGCCCTGGTCCTCGCGTCCGCCCCCGCCGCAGACGCATCCACCACCCTCGCGGTGAAGGTCGTCTCCCTTCGATTCAGCTACCCTTATTTCGGCGAGCCAGGAAACACCTGCCAGCGCGGGAACGTCTTCGTCCACGCGGTCGCCGACTCGCAGACGCCGGTGGTGGTGAGGCTGGTTGACTCCTCGGGCCTGACTCCGGGAAGTGAAGCGGTGCTTCACGACGTCCGCCGCGCAGGGAAGGGCCGCGACGGCACCGCGGTGTACTGCGCGGCTGGGCGCCTGTTGGGCGCAGCAGCGCCTGTTCCGGTGCAGCCTGCGGCTCCTGGCGTCGAGGCGCAGCCTCCTCTCGTTCAGGCGGAGCCTGTGGCGCCTGCGGTCGAGCCTTCGCAGCCTGCTCCTGCCCCGGCCGTCGAACCCACGACGCCCGCGGCCGGGAGCCGCTGCACCTCACGCCTCTTCAACGTCATCAAGAAGCCGCTGGCCGAGAAGAAGTTCGGCCCGTCTGAGTTCGACGCGGAATCCGCGCTCGGCGCTCCCGAGGTGGTCGACTGCAGCCTCGCGCGTTCTCGAGTCACCAACGTCCTGCTGGTCCGGTTGGTCAAGGACGGCTTCCCGAAGCCCGAAGCGGTCGTCGGCGCGGAGTGGGGCCCGGGCTCGACCTGGCAGCGCGACCCCGACGCGCCCCAGCGCCGGGTCGTGAAGGTGTACCTCGTCGAATCACCCTGATGGCCCCGGGGGCGGACGCTCACGCCGAGCCGAGTCGAGGGGCGCTGGTAGATTCAGGGTCGCATCCCTTCGCGTCCTTGCCTGAAGCCGAGGGGCAAGCGCGCGACGAGCAGGGCGCAGATCCGCGTGGCACCACGCCTCTCGAGGCCGTCGACTCCGGGGCCGACGCGACGAGCCTCAAGGACAGCGCTGCACGCACGCGTGGTTGACGCACCGCTCGCGGCTCTGCGTGCCATTGCCGCACGTGATCGGCGGCGACGGAGGCAGGCCCGCCGGGCAGTCGAGGTCGGTGATGCACACGCCCTTCTTCGTGCAGCGCCGCAGATCGGCGTCGCACTCCGGGCACGCGTCGCGGCAGTACAGCTCGGTGCCGGGCCCGCAGCCCTGCGTCACTCCCAGGGAGCCGCAGTTGAGCCCTTCACCCGTGAGGCACGCGCCCTGGTGGATGACGGTCGCGTTCGCCACGCCGGCCTCGCACGAGTTTCCGAACGTACGCGGGTCGAGGAAGCGATCGCTCGTGGTGCCGCAGACCGGCGCGTAGACCGCGGGGCAGGCGGTGCCCGAGCAGGTGTAGCAACCCGGGGTGCCGGTGCAGCCGCTGTTCGGATCGATCGTCGGCGGCAGCGGGCACTGGTTGGGCGGGCACAGCGGCGGCGCGAAGATCGGGCAGCTCTGGCAGCAGCCCAGCTCGCACATGTTCGTGCCCAGGCCGCAGTTCCACGAGGTGAGGCACGACGGCGCGCCGGTGCACGTGAGCGGCCCGCAGTCGGAGTCAGCGGTGTCGACGAACCCGTCGCAGTCGTCGTCTTTGCCGTTGTTGCAGCGCTCGCCCGCGCCGGGGTTCACCGTCGGATCGTTCGGGGCGCAGTCACCGCCGGGGATCCCGCTGCAGCCTGCGCCGAACACGTAGCCGTCACGGTCGTCATCGATGCACGTCGGGCCGCGGCACTCGGTGTCGATGCAGGGGCAGGCGAAGCAGGTGACGTTGAGCGCGACGCAGCTCTGGCCGGACGGGCACGCGTGGGCAGGGTTGCAGCCGGTGTCGCAGACGCCGGGCGTGCCGGAGTTGCAGATGTAACAAACCTCGCCGGCGCGGCAGTCGTTGTCGCTGCGACAGCCCGCGGGCGAACCGCCACCTGCGCCACCACCGACCGCGCCGCCGCCCGTGCCCCCGCCGAGTCCGCCGCCAGTCGCGCCGCCACCTCCAGTTCCGCCACCTGTGGTGCCTCCGCCCGACCCGCCACCGCTGCCGCCGCCCAGAGTGCCGCCACCGCCGCCGATTCCACCATCCGGCTCCACCACGGGGGAGAAGCAGCCAGCCAACAGGAGCGCGAGGAAGGAGGCGGAGATCAGACGCATGAGGTCCTCACTCTGCATCCTGTATTCCGATCAGCGCTGGTGTCTTCGCAGGTGTTTGCGGGCGCCGAGCCCTCGGATTTCTGAGATCTCGGCCCCACGGACCCGCAACCCTCTCGTCTCCGAGATCTCCGAAAGTTCGACTTGCGCGCCCGTTCAGTGCCGCGCGAGGAGCGCCGTGTGATGGAAGCCCAGGCGCGGATCGTCGAGCACCCCGAAGTGCTGCGGGAAGTACTCGCGGATCGAGGGGAACCGGATGCGCTTGTGCAGCTCGAGCGACGGATACCGGTACACGCGCACCTCGTTCAGCCCGCGATGCGCCGAGAGCAGCCACTGCCCATCGGGTGAGCGCTGCAGCCCGTAGCTCCCGTCGAGCGTGGAGAAGCGCGTCGCCCGCAGCGCCTTGAGCAGCACATGCGGCTGCCCCGGAATGTTCGCCCGGCTCGCGCTCTCGAGGATGTTCGACCACGCGGTCCTGAGCGTGCGCAGCGAATCGAGCCCGCTGGGCCGCTCGTCCACCCACTTCACGTCTGAGAACTTGTCGAGCGCCACCCGCACGATCGCGCCGCTCGCGCACGCGTTGTAGAGCACCTCGTCCTGCGTCACGACCACGTCTGACGTGAGCGCGCCGGGCAGGTCCTTCGGAATGCTCAGGTGCCGGGTGACGATGCCTTCCACCGCGTCGATCTCGAACAGGTAGTTCTTGAAGTGCGCGATCGTGTACTCGACGAAGCTCGCGTCCTGCGGGGCGCAGCGTTGTGTGGGCGCGTAGAACACGTCCTTCGTGGGGTGCATGCCCAGGTGCCACACCGTCGCCGGCAGCTTCACCACCCGCGCCGTCTTCGTCTGCAGATCGAAGATGCCCGCCTGGTTCGCGAAGCCAGTCCCGTCCTTGTCCATCGCGCCGTAGCAGAGGTACCGCCCCGAGGGCGTGCGCTTGATCGCGTGCGGCACGGTGACGCCGTGCGCGCCGAGCAGCTTCGGGTGCGCGAGATCATCGAGGTGAAACTCGTAGAACGCCGGCCCCAGCACGGTGATGAAGCGCGCGTCGTCGAGCCACAGCACGTGCGTCTGGCTCGAATAGAACGTGTCGGGCGCGCAGAAGCGCAAGGTGGAGAACCGCTTCGTCTCCTCGAGCGTGCGGGGATCGTAGAAGAGCAGCGTCTGCGACAGGTTCCCTAAGAAGCCCACCGTGCCCGACGGGTTGATCTGCGTGGCGTGGCCACCGGAGAAGCCGTCGAAGAACTTCACCTTGATGTCGAACTCGCCCGCCTCGGGATCGCACTTCAGCTTCGCCACCCCGCCGAAGCCTTCGAAGCCGTTGAGCCCATTTCCATCGAGCGCGATGAAGAAATCGAACGAGCTCATGCCGCCTCCGCTGCTGCGGCCTGCGCGGGCAGGGGCTGCTCGAGCTGCGCGCGGATCTCCTTCGCCAGCAGGCCCGCCGCGTACCCGTCGATGATGCGGTGATCGAACGTGGCGCACAGGCGCAGCACCGGCTTGACCACCAGCTTGCCTTCCTCGACCCAGGGCCGGTCCTTCACCTCGGTGATGAGCAGCAGCATCGGGCAGCGGCCCAGCGGCACGAACGGCGCGAACGCGGTGTCGATGCCGAACATGCCGACGTTGGTGATCACCGCGCTGCCGAACGGATCGCGCGGCATGCCCTGCGAGGGCAGGTGCAGGTGCAGCTCGTTGGTGAGCACGTCCACCAGCCACAGCAGCGGGCGCAGCAGGAAGAACGGCAGCGCCTTGAACAGGCTGCGGCTCTTCTCGAAGGCCGGGTCCTTCCCCTCGCGGATCTGCTTCGCGCGGCCGCCGATGGCCTCGGTCCAGCCGCTCCAGTCGAGCGCATCAGCCCGCTCGATCTTCGCGCCCGACAGGTCCTTGCCGTTGCCCGTGGAGACGGAGACGAAGAGGTCGACCGTGGACCGTTTCTCCAGCCGGCCGCCGAAGCGCACCTTCGCGTTGAGGTCGGGGTGCTTCGCCAGCGCGCGCGCCGTGGCGGCGCAGACGAGGTGAGTCATCGTCAGCTTCTCTCCGGTGCGCGCGCGATGCGCCTCGAGGAAGGCGAGCGCATGGGTGGCGTCGACATCCATCGAGCCGTGGATCGACGGATCCTTCGGCGCGCTCCACATCGAAGCGGCGGTGCGGCGGAAGCTGCTGGCATCGGGCAGGGACTGGAAGGTGGCGGGCATGTGGGTGTTGTCGCGCATGACCTGGGTCAAGGGCGTTCGACCGCCCGCCAAAGACGGTCGGCCTGGCGCCATTTGATTCACGTCAAGCAGCTCGTCCTGTGGCTGACTGCCCCCCATGGAGAACCCGACGATGGCTGTGCTGGGGGGTGTGGCTGCGACCGCAGTGTTCGTGTTCGCCCTGGTCCAGTTCATCCTCTACGGCGTGCGCAGGGTGCACGCGGCTGCCTTCGCGAAGCTCGAGCCAGAAGGCATCGTGCGGCGCTCGGGGCTCGTGCGCACTCACCTCAAGCTGCGCGGCTATTCCGGCAAGGAGGTGACTCACTCGAGCGCCACCTCCATTCGCAAGGCCGAGCTGGTCTTGACGAAGAAGGGGCTGGTGCTCCTCATGCCGTTCACCATCCGGGTCGGCGCTCCCCCGTGGAACGCCCTCACCGTGGAGGTGCTCGAGGGAAAGCTCCACCTCGTCACTGAGCAACCGCCCGAGGCCACCGGCCAGGTCGAAATAACCGCACATTTGCCCGATGCAGACGGCTGGTTGGCCTCGTTGAGGTCTTAAGCCTTCAAAACCACTGGCGATTCCGGGGGGTCCTCCCGATGACGTATGGAGGGAAAAACCGGCATCCGCGATACTTCTTCTATCAAGCGGCGCCACTCCCGGCGCACCTCATCAAGGAGTGACACCATGGCGAAGCTCAACAAGCAGATGGCCCTCAAGAAGTCCCGCGGTCAGGGCATGACTGAGTACATCATCATCGTCGCGCTCATCGCGATCGCCGCCATCGGCGTGATCACCCTCTTCGGCGACAACATCAAGGCGCTGTTCGGCATGTCGGCTGACGCCCTCGCCGGCGACACCCAGGTCGAGAAGCGCACCAGCAAGTCGCAGGGCAAGCTCGAGAAGAAGAAGCTCACCGACTTCGCGAAGGAAAACTCGGGTTACTGAAACCCGCGGTTTTCGCTTCAGCCCGCCGACGCCGCCCTCAGGGTTGCGTCGGCGTTTTCATGTCTTCTTCTTGCGGAACTCCGTGGGCGTCACGCCCGTGAACTTCCGGAACGCGGCGCTGAAGTGCTGCGGCGTCGAGAAGCCCGCTTCGAACGAGATGGTGGTGATGGGCTGGTCGCTCTCCTGCAACGCGACCTGCGCGGCGCGGAGGCGGTGGGTGAGCAGCTCCTTCTGAAAGCTCGTGCCCAGCTCGCCCAGGCGGCGCTGCAGGGTGCGCGAGGAGAGCGAGAGCTGCTTCGCCACGTCATCCACCGCGCTGTTCGGGCCCATGGCCGTGAGCACGCTGCGCAGCTGGCCGATCAGCGGCGAGACCCCTGAGAGTTCGGCCCGTCGCGTGCGGATGGTCGCTTCGGCGGAAGGCTCGACGCCCAGCCATCCGAGGGCGGGTCCCAGCTCGGTGAAGTCCTTCGTGGGGTAGGGCGAGTCGAGCACCGCGTAGAAGCCGGCCACCACGGCGCCCACCAGGCCTGAAGGGCGCACCAGCGCGAGCCGCGTCACCCGCTTGCTCAAGGCCAGCTGGTGCTGCTTCACGTAGCGCTGCAGCACCTCGAAGGCGGCGGGGTCGACCTCTTCCACCAGGGACGTGTCGACGAGCGAGAGGTGCGGCTCGGCGTGTGGCCCCAGCTCGACGAGGAGCGCGGCGCAGAGCCGCTCGAGATCGCCCGCGCCGGGCCGGCCCCACAACGAGAAGCCGAAGAGCGTGGGCGAGGCGCACCAATAGAAGAACGAGTCACCGGGCCAGAAGCGCCCCACCGGCGCCTCCATGAAGCGGGCGAGGCTGGGGGCGGGCTCGAGCTTCACTCGCCGCGCAGCCAGCCGAGGAACTTGCCGAACGCCGACCGCGAGGCGACCTGCGCTTCCGTCGGAGGCTCCGGGTGCCGGTCCTTCATGCAGTCGAGGCACTCGAGGCCGGTGAGGGTGGCCTGGCCCTCGCTGAAGGGTTTTCGCGCGCCGCAGCCGTCGCAGATGAAGCCGGTGCCGTTGGGCGGGCGCCGCGACGAAGGAGACTTCTTCGCCAGCGCGTCGAGATCGCGCGCCTCGAGGAAGGTGCCCCGGCAGCTGGGGCAGTTCTCGACCGCCGGGCCGTCGGCGAGCTGGGCCTGCATCAGCCACGCGCCGCAGGCGGGGCAGCCGCGGTCGGTCTTCACCTTCGTGGCGATGACGCTCTTGCCGCTCGCGTCGGAGAGCTCGCCTGCGTCGAACCACACGCCGCCGCAGTCGCTGCAGCGATCCAGCTCCACCTCGTCACCGAGCCGGCGTGCGGGGACCCAGAAGGGCTGGAGCCGGGTGCGGCAGTCAGGGCAGTCGCGTTTCTTCATGTCAGTCACACCTGAGTGTAGCGATTCGGCCCCGAGATACCCGAAGCCGCGAAATACCGCTGCATCGCGGCCACGTGGAGGTCGAACGCGAAGAGGCTCTCCAGGCCATCGGGACCGAACACGAGCCCACGCTCGGAAGTCTCATTCGAAGGCACGAACGCCGGCATCACCGACGCCTCGATGGGCCGCGCCACCGAGAACAACAACACCCGGTTCGGCTTCGGAGCAGTCGAGGTGAACCAGAACGAAGAAATCGTCGGAGGATCGATGACCACGCCCGTCTCCTCTCGCACCTCGCGCGCGCCGCCCTCTTGCCAGGTCTCATGGTCCTCGAGAAACCCGCCCGTGAGCGCGAGCAGGCCCTTCTTCGGCTCGATGCTCCGGCGCACCACGAGCAGTCCCTCTCCGCTCGGGTGACGCACCGGCAGCAGCACCACGCTCACGGGAATGGGGTTCGACCAGATCTGCGCCTGGCACTTCGCGCACGTGCGCGGGTACTTCAGCGGCGCGGGGAACGCGGTGCCGCAGAATGAGCAGAACGAGTCACGGATCATCGGCCAACCTCTCTTGTGTGTCGCAGGAAGCGCCCCTCACCCCGACCCTCTCCCCGCTTCGCAGGGAGAGGGAGACAAGCTACGGAGGACAGCTCGTCACCGACGTAATCCACTCATCGATCAACGCCGCGCCCGCGGTATCCACCACCAGGCTCCCCACCGGAGGCATGCGGGCCGCATCGAGCGCGTGAATCCTCCGCGACACGAGGCTCGTCATCGGGCTCCCCGGAACGATGAGCCGCGCCCCGCTGATACCCAGGTCTCCGTTGTCCGGCATCACGTTGCAGGTGCTGGTCTCCTTGAACGTACGAGTGAACCGGAAGTCCGCCGGGCCCTGGCCCGCGCCCGCGCGATGACACCCGGCGCAGTTCGAGTGCAGCCACGAGCGAGCCCTCGACTCGAGCGCGCCCGTGCCCGACGGCACCTCGAGCTTCGCGAGCGTGTCGGCCGGCCCCGCGAGCGGCGCGGTGAGGTACCCGAGCCCCTCGAGCACGGTGAGCTGGTTGCGCGTGGCGCCGATCGGATACCGGATGGTCCGGTTGAGCTGCGCCAGCTCCGGCCCGAGGGTGCGGCCCGACACGGCGGTGTGGCACTGCAGGCACTGCGCGCGGCTCGGGTAGTACCAGGTCTGTCCGCCCACCTGCTTCGACTTGGCGGCCGGCAGCAGCGTGGCGTCGGTCTCCGCGTCGTCCCACTCGTACGTGTACCCGGCCCACGTTCCGTCGGCGTGGCGCATGAAGAGCCGCGTCTCGACGCGCTTGCCGCCCACCGTGAACGTCTTCGACACCACGGTGCCGTTGGGGAAGTCGAAGTCACCATCGGCGCCCAAGGTGATCTTCGCGCCGTCGGGGATGGCGAAGTGGCGTTCCTTCACCGCACCGTCGCTCCAGAAGGGCGAGTTCAGGTCGTACGGAATCATCGCCGCCACCGGCTGCTTCACGTTGCCCGGCTCGAAGCACCCGGTCTGCGAGAGCCGCTGGGGGAAGGTGTCGACCGGCACCGTGCCCATCGGCACCAGCTGGTGCATCTGCCCGCTGGCGATGTCGAGCACGTACACCTCGCCGTCGAGCGTCTGCCCGAAGCTGGCGATGGAGAACGAGCTCGCGCGCAGCAGTCGCGAGGTGAAGCCGCCCATCGCGTCGGGCTCGAGCGCCCAGATGCGCCCGCTGCCGTAGTCGCCGAACACGAAGCGCCCGACCAGCTGGGGAATGCGCGTGCCGCGGTACACGAAGCCGCCGGTGATGGAGTTGCCGTCGCCGCGCGGATAGTCGACCACGGGATCGATGAAGCCCGCCGTCGGGCAGTTGGTCATCGGGCTGTAGCAGATGAAGCCTTCCCGCACCTTCCAGCCGTAGTTGCCGCCGCGCACGATGCGATCGACCTCTTCGCGCGCGCCCTGGCCCACGTCGCCGGCCCAGAGCTCGCCGGACACGGTGTCGAAGCTCCACCGCCAGGGGTTGCGCAGGCCCACTGCGTAGATCTCGGCGCAGCGCACGCCGGCGGCCTGCTCTTCAGCGGGCGTGGTGCGGTTGCACGGCGTGTCGTCGGCCGCGTACGGGTTGTCGGCGGGAATGCGGTACTTCTCGATGAACGGCACGTCGACGTCGATGCGCAGGAACTTGCCGAGGTTGGTGTTGAGGCGCTGCGAGCGGTTCTGGGGATCTCCGCCCGAGCCGCCGTCGCCGAAGCCGATGTAGAGGAAGCCGTCGGGCCCGAAGCCGATGCCGCCGCCGTCGTGGTTCGAGTACGGCTGGTCGAGCTGCAAGAGCTTCTCTTCGCTCGCCGGGTCGAAGGTGAGGCCCGAGTCGGTGCTCTTGAAGCGCGAGATGATCGACCGCAGCGGCCCCGCGGTGCCCGTCTCGGTGTAGCTGAGGAACACCTCTTTCTTCGTCGCCCACTGCGGGTGGAAGGCGAGGCCGAGCAGGCCACCTTCACCGGCGGTGTTCACGCGCGCGCTGATGTCGAGGATCTCCACCACGTCGGCGGTGCCCGCGTCGGCGCGGTTGGGAAAGGCCTGCAGGCGGCCGTCGCGCTCCATGATGATGATGCGGCCGGGCTCGCCGGGTGCCTGGAACATGCCCAGCGGCGCGGCGAAGGACAGGTTGGGGAACGCCCGCTGCGTGGTGACGGTGGACAGCCCCGGCGGCGGCGCGGGCGCGACACAGGTGGGGTTCGCCGGGCGCGCGTCGTAGGCGAAGGGGCCGGCGTCGAGCTCGGGGAGACCGGCGTCGACGCCCGAGTCGACCCCGGAGTCGAACTCCCCCACGACCGCCGGGCAGCCCAGCAGGGACACGGCGAAGAGACTGATGGCGAGAGCGCGCATGGAACGCGCGACTCTACCCGCTCACGCGATTGCCGTGATCTCCGTCAAGGAGCAGCCCCGCGGAGCAGGCGATGGCCCGGGTCAGCGCTCAGCGACCGGTGCGAGCGTGGTCGACTCGGCCGTGCTGCGGTGCCAGCTGCCGCGAAGGAACGCGACCGCCGGCGTGCGCGACTTCTCGCGAATGGCCATGGCCAGCGCGGTCATGCCGAGGAAGTGCCCGAGCAGCACCAGCGCGCCCGCGATGCTCACGATGCCGAACACCGGAGGCCACAGCGCCACCACGGTCCCGGCCGCGACCCAGGTGAGGTCGAGCGCGATGAGCCCGGTGATGCCCAGCAGCCGGCCCTTCGCCCACGTGCGCGGGTCGAACCCTGAGACCAGCTTCGCCTCGAACTTCGCTCCGCTCCGAGTGCCCGACAGCCACACCGTCGCGCCCGAACGCAGCGACGTGCGCACCGTGCGCAGCCCACCGCCCGCACCCTGGGCGCTGGTGGTCAGGCTGTCGAAGCTCGCCGGAGAGCTGCAGGCGGCGGCCGCCATGCGGGTGGCCGCGTCGATCCACACCTCGGCGTCACGCGCGCCGCTCACCTCGAGCTGCTCGCCGCCCACCGTCACCGCGCCACCGGTCACCGTGCTCACGTGCTTGCGATCGAAGAACACCAGGCCCGGCTCGTCACCGTCCAGCTGCTTCACCCGCTGCTCGACCTCGTGCACCGCCAGCTCGGGCGCGACCACCGTGCCCTGCACCAGCGAGGTCTTCCAATCGGCCAGGCGCTTGAGCATCGCGCGCGCGTCGACGAGCGCGTCGAGGGCGACCAGCACGGCGGTGATCCACGCCAGGCCCAGCAGCGCCATGCCCATCAGCTCGCGGGTCAGCATGCTTCCCCCATCTCCTGCGCCTTCGCCACCAGCGCCGCGGGGGCAGGCTGCTCGACGAAGACCGGCCGCGAGAGGCGGAACACGTACGTGCGCGCCAGGTACACCAGCAGGCTCGCCTGCATCAGCTCGGGCTTCATCTTCGGCGCGACCACGGCTGCGTGATTGGCGGGCAGCTCGGTCCAGTGCTGGCCGGGCTTGTTGTGGTGCGCGGTGTGGTACCCGGCGTTCACCGAGAACCAGTTGAGGAGCTTCCCGCCGAAGTTGCGCGAGTGGTTGTCGTCAGACGCGATGTCACACGCGTCGTGCTGGATCAGGTTGACCCGCAGGAACCAGCGCGCGCCCCAGAGCTGCGGCACCAGCACGAAGAACAGCACCGTCCAGAAGTCGTACGCGAGCAGCAGGCCGGTGAGGCCGAAGGCGAAGACCGATTCCTGCGCCGAGCTGCGTCGGTAGTCGGCGCGGCCCTTCACCGAGGCCCAGCGGTTGATCCCCGCGAAGGTGATGGGGCCGATGATGTTGGGGAAGTGCGCCAGGTTGAGCAGGTTCCACGAGAAGCGCGCGTGCGCGGGCGAGGCCCAGTCGGGCTGCCCGTCGTCGTCGAAGTGGTGGTGCACCAGGTTGTGCGAAGGAATGACCGACGACACCGGGAACAGGCCGCAGAAGCTCAACACCAGGCGGAAGACGCGGTTGAGCGCCTTGCTCTCGAACAGGCCCGCGTGCATCACGTTGTGCGTCACCGTCTGCACGTAGAAGCTGAACATGCAGGCCAGCACCAGGAAGCCCACGTTGCGGCACCAGGGCACCAGCACCATCGCCGTCAGCAGCGACAGGTAGACAGTCACGATGAACACCTGTCGCCAGTCGCTCGGATGCTTGAGTCTCACGGGGCGCGGTGTTTACACCACCCGGGTTTGGGGCGGCTAGCGCCCCCGCCACCCGGAAGTGGGGAGCTTGATCGAGGTCAAGCCCGGGTGGGGGGGCTCCATGGACTCTGCTACGGGTTTGCGCGTAGAAGACTGCGCCGTTTAATCCTTCGGGGGTAGCACCACGTGTTGACCGCGCATCCCATCGCCCAGTTCCGGAAGAACCCGCGCTTCTACCTGATGTACGACGGCTTCTGGTTCGTCGTGTGCGCCGCGGTGCTGCTCACCTTCTGGCTGACGGGCTTCACTCCGCTCATCGATGGTCCGTCGTGGTGGTTCGCGCCGGTGTTCCCCGTGCTGCTGTTCTGCCTCATCTGGGCGCACCTGCTGATCCACAACGCCACGCACGGCAGCCTGCCCAGGGCGATCAACCGCATCGCCGGCGAGCTGCTGGGCATCCTGGTGATCGTCCGCTTCGCCTCGTGGGACATCGTGCACATGCGGCACCACAAGTACTCGGACGACCGGGTGCTGGATCCGCACCCCAACTTCCCCTCGTTCTGGAAGACGGTGTTCCACACCATCGTCCACGTCGAGAAGCAGCTCTTTCAGCAGTACTACGACGTGTGGGGCGACACCCCGGAGAACCACGGCCGCGAGCGCCGCCGCGCGTGGATGAGCTACGGCACCAACGTGGTGCTGCTCGCCACCTGGTTCTGGCTGCTGGGCCCCGCCTTCTTCGTGCTCGTCTTCATCCCCTGCAACGCGCTCGCGGGGCTGTTCGTCATCCACTTCAACTGGTCGACGCACAACGGCGAGGCGGGGAAGACCTTCGAGGAGCTGCACCCGGTCAACCTCACCGGCCCGTGGTACCGCCTCGGCAACAAGCTCTTCTGCGGCATCTACGCCCACAAGATGCACCACGACCGCCCCACCCTGTTCAACCCGGCCACGGCGCTGGCGGCCGAGCTCGCGCAACACCCGGCTGACCCTTCGCACCAGCAGGCCGCGTGATTCGGCTGGCCGTGGGGGCGGTGGTGCTGCTGGGCTGTGCCCACGCCCCCGCCACCGAGGCTCCCATGACCGACGCACCGTGGAGCACCATCGGCGTCGCCGATGGCTCAGCGAACTTCCATCGCTTCACCCGCGGGGCCGACGGGCGGGTGCAGTACGCCTACGTGCCGGTGACGCCCGAGCAGAGCTCGACTGGTTTCTACAGCGGAGGCCCGCCGCGCGCGGAAGACCTCGCCCCGAACGACCCGCGCCTCGTCGCGCTGTGGGACCTGCTCGGCAAGCTCGAGGCTGATCAGTCGAAGCACACGCCCGATCGCGCCAAGGGCACCGGCGCCATCAGCTGGGACGGCCCGGCCGGCAAGCGGGCGTTCATCATCCAGCGCGGCGCTGAGCTCGACGGGTTGCTGAAGCTGCTGGCGGGCTTCGGCACGTAAGTCAGGGCACCAGGATCGCCGTGACCGCGCGGCCTTCGACCACGAAGGCCCCGGCCGCCGTCAGCTTCTCGAAGCTCTTCGCCTGCGCGCAGTCGAAGGACCACTTGAGCGGGCCTTCGGTGAACTTCGCCAGCAGGGTGTCGTAGTCGGGCTTCTTCAGGTCGGCCACGCGGGTCACCTTGAGCGCGCCGCCGGTGATGGAGGTGGTCTCCTTGCCGCCCGGGCTCGCGTAGGGGTCGTTGCTGCTCTCGTTGCGGTGGCTGCGGCCGAAGAGCTCGACGGTCTTTCCGTCCTTGAGGATCCACGTGCCGTCGAGCACCTCCTTCACCGCGCCCGTGTCTTCGTCGGCCGAGCGGTAGACGACGAAGCTGTGGTTGGTGCGGAACTTCGCCTCGAGCTCGTAGCCCGACACCTGGCAGACCGCGCGCAGCGTCTTGTCCACGAAGCCCTTGAGCGGGCCGGCCCCGACCTCGGTCTTGAGCGCGCCGGCGCGCTCGGCGAGATCGCCGGTGGTGATGGCGCGCGGGCCTTCGGCGTCCCACACGCGCAGCTCGCTGAGCACCAGGTCGTCGTACTTCGTGCCCGGGTACGCTTCCTTGATGGTGAGCGTGAGCGACTTCGTGCTCACCGGCTTCGGCAGCGCCAGCTTCTGGCTGCCCTGTGTGTCCTTGAGCGCGAGCTCGACCGGATCGGCCCCATCGACGGCGATGGAGATCTTCTTCGCCCGGGCGTTCTTCTTGAAGTGGTCATCCGAGCGCTGGTACCCGTTCCACAGCTCGATCGCGGTGACGGTGACGGGCGCGGCGAAGGTGAGCGCCATCGACTCGCCGAGGCCCGGGCCCTTGACGCCTTCCACCCAGCCGAAGTCGAGGCGGCCGTCGAAGAGATAGCCCGGGTGGTACGCGTCGGCGGGGGCGAGCACCGAAGACGCCTTCGCAGTGGCCGCCAGCGCGCGGGGCGCCTGCACCTTGAGCGGCTTGTCGGCCTCGAAGGAAACTTCGCTCAGACACGCCGAGCCCGCTTCATCGAGGCGCAGGAACACCGAGCGCACCTTGCGCGCGCTCAGGGTGGCGACCGGGGTCTTCTTGCCCTGCACCGTCACCGCGCTGAGCTGGTTGCCGTTGACGAAGGGGGTGAGCGCGGTGCGCTTGCCGCCGCAGCTCTCGACCTGGATCTTCGTGAGGGTGACCTCGCCCTCGAAGCGGAAGAGCACGCCTTCACCCTCGGCGTCGCCTTCGGGCGTCCAGCCGGTGTCGGACTTCCCGTCGAGCAGCGCCTCGGCGTTGAGGCCAGACGTGGGCACCAGCGCCTGGACGGTGACAGGAGCCTGCGAGAGCAGCGCGGCAGCGAGGAGGTCGAGCATGGAGCGGTGCTTGTAGCGCGGCGCTCAGCGCTCGATCCAATTTCGCGCGAGCGTCGCGTCGGTGCGGAACCAGACGCTCAGGAAGAGGACGGTGGTGTTGTTCGCCCAGTTGCCCAGCGAGAGAAAGGGAAAGCGGACCGACGAGCGGTCGCCGGAGAGGGGCGGCTGGGTGGTGTTCATCTCGAGGCTGAGGCCGAAGCGCTTCATGAAGGCCCACGAGCCGAAGATGCGCCCCGTCATGAGGTCGGTTCGCGCGCTGCCGGCCGCGGGCGCGCCGGCCGGCGTGAACGGGTCCACCTCGCGGGCCGCGGAGAAGCGCCAGGCCATGTTCCAGCCGAAGCTCAAGCCGAGCGAGAGCGACTCGGTGATCCACCCTTCCGCCTGGAGACTGTTCGCCCAGGACCAGTTCACGTTCGGCTGCGCGACGCCGAAGGAGAGAGGCGCCGACGTCGGCTGGAGCGCCACGTAGATCGGCTTGCCGAGCTCCGATCTCAAACCGAACTCCACGGGCCCGAAGCGCCGCTCCAGCTGGAGCGCGAACGACGCCGTCGTCAGCGGAGTCGAGCCGTCGAGCCAGGTCGGAATCGTGAGCCCGATGGCCGGCGTGAGGCGGAGCCCCGTGCGGGGTTCATCAATCAGGTTGGCGGCCGCGAGGCTCAGCGCGAGGGGTGTGAAGGAGACCCGGTTGCCCGTCACCGAGTCTGGCAGTGTCGCTTCGACCCCGAGGCTGAAGCGCGCCGAGGGCCGCAGGTGCACCCGCCCCGCTTCGAAGCCCCAGCCGGCGGACAGGTCCGTCCAGAAGCCTGCCAGGCCGTAGAGCCGGGGTTCCACGAAGGTCCCGGCGCCGAGGAAGCCACCGAGCTCCGTCCACGCCCAGGGTCCCACCACGGAACCGGCCGCGAATGGGGGAGACGGCGCCGGGGCGACGGGCACCTCTCCGCGACCTGCGGACGCGTCTGCCTGCTCCGCCGCGTGAGCGAGCCCAGCCGCCAGCAATACGCACGACACCCACGCCCTGACGGCCATGCGGGCACCGTAGCCGACTGCCGGCGCGGACTCAGTGACGGGAGTAGATCGTCTCCATGAACTGCGCAGTTCCGGTGTTGCGTCTGCGTCGCGCGAAGCTGATCCACGTGGGCACGCGCGTGTTCGGCGACGAAGCGAAGGCGCGGGAATGGGCGCGCACGCCGCAGCCTGCGCTCGACGGTGCGATCCCCGATGAGCTGGCAGACACGCTCGAGGGGCTCGAGCGAGCGCTCGCTGAGCTCGAGTCGCTGCTCCCTCAGGTGGGGTAAGCGACGCGCGCGTCGTGATCCGCCAGCCACTCCTCGCGGCTCGTGCCGTCATCGAAGTGCCACTTCCGGAAGAGCCTGTTGTGCCTGAACACCGCGCCGTCACGCTGCTCGAAGCGGTGATCGCGCTCGACCAGCTCACACCTGAAGGGCAGGGCAGTCGTCGAGTGCAGCGCGCCGTGGAGCGCCCCATCGCGAAGGGTCAGCCGCAGCTGAAGGCTGACGCCGCTCGTGTTGAGAAACCGCAGGTCCTTCTTCGGGAAGAACACGGTGGCGCCGCAGCCGAAGGGCACGGTGCGCGAGTCGTCGGGGAAGAGATCGAGCGCGTGGCGGTGGCGCTCCACCACCTCGAGGCCGGCGTGCACGGCGAGGTAGTAGAGCAGGTTGGTCACCTGGCACAGCCCGCCGCCGTCACCCGGCTCGAGGCGCTCGTCGTGCAGCTCGGGCCCGGGGGCGAAGCCGCGCAGCCGCAGCGGGGGGCCGATGTGGCGATGCCACGAGAACAGCGCCCCGGGCGCGAGCACGAGACCGTCGAGCAGCGCGACCGCGCGGGCCACGTTCTGTTCCTTCGCGCGCTGGAGTGACTCGTCGTAGGTGAGCCGCTCGCGGCGCAGCGGCGTGGCGCGGCTCGTCACCACATGCGGGCGGGCCTGCACGTCCACCGGGAGCCGCTCCAGCTTCAGCAGCGCGAGCATCGCCGGCCACTGCAGCAGCGCGACGCGCACGGGAACGGGGATGGCCTTGCGGACGACGCGGCGAAGCACGGGCGCACCGTAGTACGGCGCCCCGACTCCGCCCGGGTGAACGGAAAGCCCACCGGTCACCCCGCGCGGAGTCGAGGAGCACTGATGCTACACCTCGCGGCCTTGCGGCTGTTCCTGCTCACGCTGCTGGCGTTCGCCGTGCGCCTGCAGCTCTTCCTCACCACCGACGAGCCCACGGGCTGGGACGGCTACTCGTACGTGGTGCAGGTCGAGCGCCTCGTGAGCGAAGGCCGCCTGCACTGGCCCGACGCGAGCTGGGTGACGTACTTCCTCGCCGCGCTGCACGTCGTGATTCCCTCGGCCGTCGTCGCAGTGAAGGTCGGCGCGTGCCTGCTCTCGGCGCTGGTGGTGCCGGCAGCCTGGCGGCTGGGTCGAAGCCTCGCCCTGGAACACGGCGGGTGGTTGCTCGCGCTTTGGGCCGCGGCGTCTCCCACGCTCACGCACCTCGCCGGCGACTTCGCGAAGAACCTGGGCGTGGTGGCGCCGCTGCTGCTGGTGCTGGCGTGGCGGCGCGGTCAGCACTTCGTCGTGCTCGCGCTGGGCGTGTTGCTGGCCGCCGTCGCGCACCGGCTCGGAGCGGCGCTGCTCATCGCTGCCGGGCTCGGCGCGGTGATCGGCATGCTCGCCTCGACGCTGAGCGATCGTCGCGTGCTGGGCGCGGCGGCCGGGCTGGCGCTCGTCTTCGTCGCGCTCAGCGCGGCGCTGCCCAACCTGCTTCATCCCGCGGATCTCGAGCGGGTGCAGACGCAGCTCACGTTCTCTCCCGGGCTGCCTCCGCCGCTGCCGTACTTCGCGCTGCGCGAGACGAGCTGGCCCCAGCGGATCGAGCTGCTGCTCGCGTGGCCGGCCCTGGCGTTCGGGTGCTGGTCGTTCTTCGGGCGACGGGAACGGAGAGTCGAGCTCGGCGCGCTGCTGGTGCCGTTGACGGTCTGTCTCTTTCCGCTGTGGCGGACCGACTCACTCGATGTCGGGTACCGGTTGGCGCTGATGGCGCCGGTGTTCGCCTTGCCACTCTTCGTTCTCGGTTTGGCCTCTCCCCCGCTTCCCGGGTCGCTTCGCCTCGGCGCATCTTTCGCTGCGCTCCAGCCGCGCTCGCCCGGCGTTCCGCTGGACCGGCTTCGCCCCGGGGGGAGACAGTTGGTGCTCGTCTTCGCAGTCCTGTTCGCGCGGACCGGCTTCGACCCGCAGGTGACACCCCCCTACGCGCAGTGGCGCGCGTTGATCGCCCGCATCCCCCGGCCGATGCCGGCGCTGCTGATCGCGCCCCAGGGCTTCAACTTCCTCTACGACCACGAGACCGGCCACGAGTCGCTCGCGTGGCGCCCCGAGCCGGAGATCGATCACACCACCACCTGGCGCCTCGCCTGGAACATCACCGACGGCGAGTGGGCAGAGCTCGCCGCGGGCCTCGAGCCCCAACCGGTCCGGCTCAGCGCCGAGGTGGTCTACCTGCGCGAAGACGTGTGGGACCGGTTCCTCGAGCGCGCGCGCCGTGACGCAGACGACGCGTTGCTCAGCCGCCTCGCCGACTGGCGGAACCCGTCGAAGGTCCGTCCCCATTCCCTGCAGCGCAATCACTGACCCGCGTGGTTACAGGCGCCCTGACTGGAGGTGCGTCATGGACTGGTTCCATCACACGCGAGAGCTCGGTTGGCTGGTGGCCTTCTGGGTGATCACCACGCTCGTCTTCATCGGCTCATCCTGGCTCTTCACCCGCGGGCAGCACCACTCGACTACTTCCAGGTGAGCCGGAAGGTCGCCTCGGGCGGCGTCTGGTGATCGATCGCCACCGTGCCCTCGAGCGCGAGCAGCTCGAGCGCCGCTTCGAAGATGCCCTGCCAGTAGGTGGGCATCTGCTGCACGTCGTTGATGGTGACCAGCGCTTCCTTTGCGCCGAGCAGCTCGGTCTTCGCGCGGTTGAAGTTGTTGGTGGTGGAGAAGGCGCGGTCGAGCCGGGTGAGCGCGCGGTGCGGCCCGATGAGCCGAATCATCGCCGTCGCTGCCGAGCCGAGCAGCGTGCTCTGCCAGCCCCGAATCGCGCACAACCCCAGCTGGCGGAGCTGCTCGGTCTTCGGCGCGTCGGGCCAGGCGGTGCTGGCGATGATTTCCATGAAGGGGGTCATCTCGGCCACCGGGATTGCCGGCGGCATCTTCGCCACGTCCAGCCCTGCGGCCTTCAGCTTGCGCCGCGTCTCGTCGGTGAAGCGCGGCCCGAGGCCCTTCATGTAGCCCTCGATCAACGAGGGAAACACGACCCGCTCCTTCTCAGTTGCCATTCGCGATGTCCCGCAGGCCGAGCTGCCGTACCAGCGGGCCATCGAAGAAGCCGTTCGGGTTGAGCGCGCGATACGCCGAGACGAACTTCGGCACCGCCGCGCCGTACACCGCCTCGAAGCGCTGCCGGTTGATGGGGTTCTGCTGGCCCCAGTGCGGCCGCCCGCCCCAGGTGTCCATCATGTACGTGGCGTAGCGATCGAGCGTCTGCGTCGCGTTCGGCGTGCCCTTCATGATCGGCACCTCGAGCATGATGGTGTCGCGCCCGAACTGCGGCGAGAGGTAGTCCTGCGAGCCCTTCACCCAGCGCATGCCGATGGGCGAGCTGATCCACTGGTTCTGCTGCGTCCACGCGTTGAGCTGCGTGATGAGCGCCTTGAAGGTGGTGTCGGCGGTCGACGCGTCGAAGCCGAGGCTCGAAGCGTGCACCGGCACCGTGTTGGGCGCCCCGAAGTCGAGCGCCTCGGTCGACGGCATCACCACGTTCGAGGCGACACAGCTCTTGAGCGCGTCGTCCATGAGGAAGGGCACCGCCGCGGGGTTGAGCGAGATGTAGAGGCGGATGAGCTCGGTGATGGGGTTCATCCCACCGAGCAGGATGCCGATGCCGCGCATCCCCGAGCGCTGCGTGGCGGTCGTCCTCGCCAGCTTCGTGATCAGCACCGTCGGGTCGGTCTTGCCCGCGTTCAGGTACGGGTTGATCCACACGTGCACGCTGTGGATGGCCGGGTCGACCAGCAGCTGCTGCACGTTGGGCCACGCGGCGGCCCAGCTGCTCATGGTGCGGGTCTCCTCGAGGAAGAAGGCCGGCTGCGTGCGTACCGTCACGGCGTAGACGATGCCCAGGTTCCCCTGCCCGCAGCGCACCGCGTGGAACAGGCCGTCGTCCTGCACGATGTCGAACGTCGGCGCCGGGTAGCGCGCGCGCCACTTCGCCGTGTCGCTGAGCGCGCCGCTCGCCGGGCTGCGCTCGATGCGCACCAGCCTCACCTGGTTGCCGTCGTTGAGCGTGACCAACTCCACCGCTTCGATCTGCGACGAGATGCCCTGGATGGACAGGCCCGAGCCGTGGCCGCCCACCGACGCGCAGCCCAGGTACGTGAGGTCCTGGAAGCCGGGCTGCTGCAGCACCGCGCGGCCCGTCGTCGCCAGCGCCGCGCTCAGCTTCGCGAAGGTGATGCCGGCCTGGAAGCGCACCAGCGTGTTCGCCGCGGGCGCGGTGGGGAGGAACGTGTCGTCTTCCAGCGGCAGCACGTCGTCGAGGCCGAGGCAGTGCACCAGCCAGTCGGGCGTGAACACCGCGTTGGCGAAGCCCCAGCCGTCACCCATCGCCTTGAGCGAGCGGTACTGGTTGGCGCCGTCCTGCACGGTGCGCAGCAAGGTGTCGAGATTGGTCGGGCTCTTGATGGCCCGCGGCATGGGCATCGAGACGTTGTGGTACTCGTAGTCGAGGCCCGGCTGCGCCACGCGGAAGGCGTTCGCGAACACGGGGTCGACGGTGAGCTGCGGGCGCGCCTGGCGGCCGAGGTCGGGCTCGGCGCGCAACATGTTCACCAGCGCGGCGGAGTTGGCGGCTGAAGGGCTCTGCAGCATCACCTTCAACTGGGCGACGTATTGAGGAACGGGCACGGGTGCCTGCCTTTGGTGGTGGTGGGTGGTGGGTGAAGCGTGAACGTCAGGGCAGCGCGTCGCAGCGGCGGACGTCTGCCGCTGCGGTCGCAGCGCGCGCACAGGTCATGAACGCGGCGTCGGCGGCGCGGCAGCGGGTGACGCAGCGCTCGCGGAAGGCCTTCGTCTCGAACTCGCCGCCGGCCAGCGCCGCGCCGTAGCGGGTGCAGTCGGGCGTGCAGGTGTCGACGGCGGCCGCGCACTCGGTGGGGCCGGGCACGACGTGCATCGGGTACACGTCGAGCTTCTTCGGCTCGGCGGCGGTGCAGCCGTAGGTGATGGGGCGCGCGGTGATGGTGACGCAGCGATCGCCGCAGAGCTGCTGCTCGATGGTGGCGGAGACGAAGCCGTGGGCGTCGCCTGCCACGCGGTAGAGATCGTCCATCGCGCCGCCGATGGCGTTGTCCCCGCAGGCCGTGCCCTTCACGGCCTTGTAGACGAAGAAGGGTCGAGTCGCGTCGACCGGCGTGAGCGAGGGCAGCACCTGCACCCTCGAGCTCGAACAACCGCACAGCACCACCCACGACGACACCACCACCACCACGAGCGCTCGCATGGGTGCGAAAGCTACCTGCTCACCGCGCCCTGTCCTCAAATAATCTCGGGCCGCCGTACATCCCGAGCTCAGCGGTACGACAACCCGTACCGGAGCACGTCGTTCTGCGGAGGCGGCGAGACCACCACCGGCGTGAAGTACGCCGGAGGAAGGCACCGCTGCGCCGAAGACACGCGGGTGAGCGTCTGGCCGTTGCTGGCGCGGACCACGAAGTCGTCACCCTCGCAGCGCGCGATGGTGCACGCGTTGACGGCGCGGGAGACCTGGTACCCGTCGTACGTGCGGCGCACCCGGTCGCCGCCTTCGCAGCGCACCATGGTGCACGCGTTGACCGCGCGGGAGACCTCGAGGCCGTCGTGGTTGCGGCGCACCTGGTCGCTGCCTTCGCAGGTGACGGTCACCGGGGGCGGGGGCGGCGCGGGGTGATACGGCTTGCAGGAGAGGATGAGGGCGGTGGCGATGGTGGCGAGCATGGACCCTGAAACGACCCATCTGGCCGGGCGATCTATCCCCAGCAATTCCGGGAGATTGGAGTCCTCCGCGGGTATGGTGCCGGGCGATGCGAGGAGCGGGTTCCGTGAAGTGGGCCGTGCTGGCGGCCGCGGTGATGGTCTGCCTCGGGGCTGCCTGGTGGGCGCTGAGCGACGATCCACCACAGCCGGGGACCGTGACGGCGCCCCTGCCGGCCCCGCAGCCGAGCCGGCCGCCGCCACCACCGGAACGCGAAGACTTCGACCCGCCTCCCAGCCCCACTCCACCGGCGCCGAGCGAGGTCGTGGTTGCACCGCCGCCGCCGATGCCGGCTGGCATCCCGACGCCGCGTCCGCCGATGCAGCCGATCGATCCGCGGCAGACCGCGCTCCTCGATCGGGCGCGGCAGGAAGCGAAGTCAGAGCCCGACCGAGCGCTCAAGACGCTCGTCGAGTTCGAGCAGCAGTTCCCTTTGAGCTACGACGCCGAGGTGGTGCGCCTGGAGGTGTTGCTCCGCCTGGGCCGCCGTGACGAGGCCGAGGCGCTCGGCCGCGAGCTCATCGCGAAGGACGCCGCGATGAAGAAGCCGGTCGAGCGGCTGCTCAGCCGCGTTCGGCCCCGCTGAGGGCCGCGCGCCTACAGCCCCGGGAAGCCGCCGGTGATGTGCGCTGGATCGGTCGAGACGCCGAAGGTGTTCGATTGATCGCCGAACAGCTTCGCCACCGACACCAGCACCTTCGCGTGCGAGTTGAGCGCCGTTCCAGTGGCCTTGAGCCTGCGGCCCATGGTGAGCGCGCCGTTCGCGCCGCCCGCGATCATCAGGGGAATGTCGCGCATGCTGTGCGCCGACGGATTGCCCATGTCGCTGCCCGCGACGATCACCGTGCTGTCGAGCAGGCCGCCCTCGTCGAGCCGCTGCATCAGGCGCGCGATCTTCCCGTAGTAGTAGCGGTTGAGGCGCCCCAGGGCGACCGACGAGCTCCCTGACCCGGAGTACGTGTGCGCGACCTCGTTGTGCACGTCGGCCGGCAGCTGCGTGCCGTCGACCGTGAACACCTTGCCGATGTCGTCGAGGAACAGCGTGGCGAAGCGCGTCGAGTCGCACAGCATCGCCTGCGCCAGGAGATCGATCTGCAGATCCGCGATGCGGTCGAAGTACGGCTCGCCGCCGTTGTATTTGTAGATCCGCGGGAAATCGAGGGCGGGGTCGGCGTTGCCCGTCTTCAGCGGCCGCGCCGGCTGCGTACACGTCGTGGTGGGGCGCACCGCGGTCAGCCGGGTCTCGATGTCACGCAGCGCCGAGAGGTGCTGCTCGAGCTTCAGCTTCTCGCGGGTGGCGAGGCGGCCCGAGAGCGAGTTCAGATCTCCGCGCACGAAGTCGATCACGCTCTGGCCCCGGCGCCGCGCGGCCTCCGCTGCCGTCACATCGGTGTTCCCGGTGAGGTTGGCGAACACCTGGTCGAACACCACCACCGGGTCGAGCTGGTTGCGGATCACCGAGCCGCCCGGCCCGTGGGCGATGGCGTCCTGGTTGGCGTCGCCCAGGCTGCCCACGCCGAGGTTCAAGGTGGGGAAGGGCGTGTTGACGCCCAGCCCCAGCGTGCGCGCCAGGTGCTGATCGAGCGAGGCGCCCTGCGCGTTGTGGTCGCCCCCCACCGTCATCGAGCCCGTGAACAGCGTCACCGCCGCGCCGTGCCCCGAAGCGCCGGAAAGCTCGGCCACCGCGAGGTCCACGCCCTCGAAGGTGATGATGCGGTTCTTGAAGCTCCGGCCGCCGTACAGCGCCGGCGTGTCGAACGGCGTCAGCGCGCTGTCGGCGAAGTTGAGATCGAACTGGGTGTCGGTCTCGTTCGCGCGGCGCGTGTAGCACTCCGCCGAGACGCCGTGCGGGTGGTAGACGCCGATGAACTTGAGCGGCGGCATGCCCTGCGCGTGGGCGATCGACTGCGAGAGCATCCTCCCCACCGGCAACGAGGCGAAGGCGCCGAGCGCCTTGAGTACACTTCTTCTGGGCAGCTTCACTGGACACTCCTGGTCACGAACGAATCGCTCTGCGCGTAGTCCACCAACAGCTCGAGGATCTTCCCGTCGCGTGCGCTGGGCCGATCGTGCAGGAAGTCGAGGAAGGTGCGTTCTTCTTCCGCGCCCGCGCGGCCGGACGCGAAGCGGAACAGCTGGTGCTGAAAACACTCGCCCACGGTCTTCGACTTCGCCAGCAGCGCGCTCATCTCGACCGCGTCGGCGAACGTGCCCTCGGCGTCGCCCGCGTTGACCAGCGCGCCCGAGGTGTCGATGGGCTTGCCGTTCTCCATGGTGCGGTAGCGGCCCACCGAGTCGAAGCTCTCCAGCGCGAAGCCGATCGGGTCGAGCATGGTGTGGCAGCCCGCGCAGCTCGGGCTCGCCGAGTGCGCCGCGAAGCGCTCGCGCGTGGTCTTCGTCGGATCAGGCGCCGGCACCACGATGGTCACGCCCACGCCCGAGGGCAGCGGCAGTTCCTGGCAGAGCAGCTTCTTGCGCACCACCGCCCCCCGCTTCACCGGCGCGGTGGCCGTGAAGTGGGCGTTGGCCGCCGCGAAGCCGCCCGCCAGCAACAGCCCCCGGCGATACGCCGGCTGCGGCATCGGCCCCGAGCCCGTCAGGCCGTAGAAGCTCGCCAGCGCCGGGGTCACGTTCGTCTGCGGCGTCGAGAGCAGCGAGCTGAGCGTGCCGTCGCCCGCGAACACCACCGCGTCGACGATGGCCTTGCTCTCGGCCAACACGTCGCCGCGCACGGCCGCCCACTCGGGGAAGAGCCCGCTGTCCTTCGGCGCGTTGTCCACCGTGTCGCTGCCCTGCCACTCGAGCAGCAGCCGCTCGACCTGCGCCTTCGCCGCCGGCCTGGTGAGCAGCGCCCGCGCCGCGCTCTCTCTGCCCGCCGCGGTGGCGAGCTGACCTGCGCGGCCCGCCGCCAGCAGCGCGTCATCGGCCGGCGCGCCGGTGAAGAGCAGCGAGAGGTGGGTGGCGATCTCCTCGCCCGTCAGGGTGGTGGTGCCGGTCGCCGCCGTCGCGCCCAGCTCGGTCACGTAGAGGAACGACGCAGACTGCAGCACCGCGGTGATCACCAGCTCGATGCCCATCGCGTACGTCGAGCCGCTCTGCCCGGCGCGGTACACGGCGAGCAGCGCCGCTTCTTCCGCCGTGGTGAGGGTGCGCCGGTACGCCCTGGGGGCGAACGCGCGGATGAAGGTGGTCGCGCACGCCTCGGATCCCGCCGCGGCGCTGCACGGCGCGAGCGCGGTGAGCCGCTGCGTCGCCGCCTGGTGCGCGAGCGTCTGCGCGGCCTGCCAGAGCGCGTCGGCCTGCACGCTGCCCACCCGCTGGTCCGCGTTGCGGGTGAAGCCCGCCTGCCGCGTGTCGGTGCCCAGCGCCGTGCCCAGCTCCGTCGCCGGGAGGCCGAGCAGCGTGGTGGCCGCCTGCTGCACCTCGGCCTGGCTCAGCCGGCGGATGCCCGCGGGAGGAAAGACGGGGGGGCCCGGCACGAAAGGCACGAGGGGATCGACGCCCGTCCCTCCGCCACTCGCCGTACCGCCGCCGCTTCCGCCCGCGCTTCCGCCCGCGCTTCCGCTTCCTGCCCCGGCCACACCGGGGGTCACGCCGGGCTCACCCGGCCGCGGCCCCTCGATGAGCCCGGTGCACGACAACAGGGAGAACGTTCCGATGATGATGAGTTTTTGCATGGACCCGCACTGGAAAAATGAAGTGCGGACGGTCTCAGCATGAACGGGGGTCTGTCCAACCGGCCGCCAACCCGAAGGATGGGGAGCCCAGGTAGGCAAAACACGGTGGCTGGAATGAAGAGAGCGTGGGGTTGAAACTGGAACCGGTGACTTGATCGGCGATCAAGACTCAGTCGCTGCAGCCACCCGTGCCGGCGGGCGGCGGCTCGGGCGGAACGAGCATCGGCGGCGTGCACGACGAGAAGTCGAACATGTCGAGCAGCGCGGTGCTGTTCGCGTCGCGCGCGGTCAACGCCGGCAGGCCGAACACCGTCTCGATGAAGCGCGTCACCGCGGTGTGTTCCTGCACCACGTGCGAGACCGAGTGCGGCCTCGAGTACGGCGAGACCACCACGAAGGGCACGCGGGGCCCCAGCGTGAAGTACGCGTCGTCGACCGTGCCCGGCCGCGCCACGCACGCGTCGGGTGGCGGCACGTGATCAGCGAAGCCGCCCCCCTCGTCGTACATCCACACCATCGCGGTGCGCGGCCACTGCGGGCTGCGCACCACCCGCTCGTAGATGGCGCGCGTCCACGCTTCGCCCCGCTGCAGATCGGCCGGGGGATGATCGTCGTCCACGTCGGGGATGCCGTCGATGAACACCACGTTGGGCAGGGTGCCGCTGTCGACCCGCGCGAAGAAGTCCTCGAGGCAGTAGCAGCCCGCCGAGTTCGCGTTCCAGCCCAGCGCGCCGCTCAACATGTCTCCGTCGCTGTACGCCGCCCAGGTGAGCCCGGCCCCTTCCAGCGCCTGGAAGATCGTCGGCGTGCTCGCCTGCGGCTTCGCCATGCTCGTCTCCTTCACCCCGTCGTTCGTCCCCAGCAGGAGGAAGAGCCGGTTGGGGTAGGTGCCCGAGCGCACCGAGGCGAAGTGGCGATCGTTCAGCGCGAAGGTGCTCGCCATCCACGTCTGGAAGGGAAGGTGGCTCTCGTCGAAGAACGACATCACGTCGTGACCGGTGGCGAAGGCCGACTCCGCGTTCTTCACGAAGCCGTCCATCGCGCCGTCGTTGACGCCCCTGTGCATGCCGTCCCACTGGTGCTCGGGGTTGGTGTGCGGGCAGGTGCTGCTGGCGCGAAACGGCACCACCACCTTGCCGTGCGAGTCGACGTTGAAGAACGACTCGGGCGCCAGCTCGGCTTCCGGCTGCAGGTGGCGCAGCCCACCCAGGAGATGATCGAACGAGCGGTTCTCCCGCATCACCACGATCACGTGACGAATGGGCAGCTCGCGCGCGAGCTGGCTCGGAACGCCCAGCGTCTCTTCCGCCGTCGCGCCCGGGCCGAAGGTGCAGGCCGCGCGCTCGGCCTCGTGTGGGTCCTCAGGGACGGTCAGCGGGCACGTCAGCACCGGGTCGTCTGGCGTGGGGGGAAGCTTCCCCGCGTTGGTGCTGCGGCACTCGGTTCGACAACCCGCCAGGCTCAACCCGCCAGCGACGAGGAGGGCAGCCAGGCGCAAATTTGTGGTTTCGATGGCGCGTAGCCTCTTGGAATTGCGGGGCACGCCCCTTGCTCCGGTGATCGGCTCCGGAGGCATAGATGAGCAGCATACTGCCGGTGGTGCTCGCGTTGGCAGTGGCGGCCGAGGTTTCCCCGGCAGATCGACCGGCACGCCCCGCGGTTCGCGTGCTCGCCTACGTGGGCACCGGCTTCCTCGCCGTCGGCCTCGCGTTCGAGATCACCGGCCGGGCGGGCGCCGACCCGAAGGCGCCGGTGCTCGCCTGGAGCGAACACGCGCAGGCCAACACCATCGGCGGCATCGCGCTCATGGGCGCGGGGCTGTGCCTCGTGACCATCGCGGCGCTGCTCACCCCGTGGCACTTCCCCACGCTCTCGATCTCTCCCTCGGCGGGCGGCGTGACGTTCGCGTTCGGAGGCCGCTTCCCATGAGCCACGCGCGCCTCATGCTCGTGCTGGCGATCGTGCTCACGGCGATGAACGCCCGCGCGCAGGACCAGGACGACGCGCCGCTGCGCGAGCCCGAGCTGCCCCTCGAGAACTACCTCGTGCCCGCCCTCGAGAGCGCGACGGTCAACCTGAGCCTGCTCGCCTTCAGCAACCTCGTCACCCGCATGGAGTTCGCGCTCGTCACGCCCGAGGCGCTCGCGCGCAACCTCCGCTTCAGCTCGTGGACCGTCGACGTCGACTACTACCTCACCAACCAGTTCGGCCACGCGTACCAGGGCAGCCTCTACTTCAACGCCGCGCGCTCGGCCGGCATGAACTTCTGGTGGGCGGCCTTCTACACCACGCTCAGCAGCCTCTCCTGGGAGCTCTTCTTCGAGTCCGAGCCGCCCTCGGTCAATGATCAGATCACCACGCCCATCGCCGGGTCGTTGCTGGGCGAAGCGCTGCACCGCGCCGCCCACCGGCTGCGCAGCAACGGGCTGGGGTGGGTGGGCGTGCTCAGCGCCACGCTCCTCGATCCGCTCGGCGCGCTCAACGGCGAGCTGCTCGACGAGCGCGACCAGGACGTCACCCTCGACCCGCTCTTCGTGCGCTGGCAGTTCGGGGTCACCGCGGGCGTGGTGATCGACCAGTCCGATCGCCTCATGAGAGATCGCATGCCCCCCCAGGCGCTGGTGGGCGTGCTGCTCGTGTCCGGGGCTCCGTGGGATCCCCACTCGACCTACGACGCACCGCTCTCGTACTTCGACCTGCGCGCCGACCTCTCGTTTCCCACGAAGGTGGTGGGCAACATCTTCATTCGCGGGCTGCTGGTGGGCGGCCGCTTCGGGAACTCCGGTGGCCCGCTGCGGGGCGTGTGGGGCCTCTTCGGCGACTACGACTACGCCGCGCCCGCCATCGTGCGCGCGTCGGCCGTGGGGCTGGGGCCCGGCGTCATCTTCCAGCTCCAGCCCGCCGCGAAGCTCTACCTCCAGGTCGGCGGGCTGCTGGGCGCCAGCCCCTTCGCCGCGGCCGGGCAGCTGGACGTCTCGCCCGATCTCGGCCGCGACTACCACGTGGGCCCGGGGCTCCAGTCGATCCTCGACCTGCGCCTGGTGCGGCCCGGCTGGTTCCAGCTCGAGCTGAGCGCGCGGAACTGGCTGGTGGTCGGCGCCTACACCCCGCCCAGCGGCTTCGAGTCGATCACCTGGGTCACCGTCGCGGCCACCGTGCCCATCTGGCGCTGGCTGGGTGCGGGCGCGGAGTTCACCCTCGCCGATCGCCGCGCCCAGTTCACCGGCGAGGAAGACTCGGCCAACGACACCGGCCTCGCCTTCCGCCTCACCTTGAGCGTGATGAGCGAGCCGCACTTCGGCGTTGCGCAGAATTAGCAGCGTGGCGGCGGGCACCGCGCTCGCGCTGCGCGGTGGTTCTCTTCTTGCTCTCCCACGGCATCATGGCGAAAGGAATGCGCCGCACCCTGCTGCTCGTCGCGCTGGCCGCGATGACGGCGAGCGCCGCGCCGCCGCCCGGCGACCTCGCGCCTCGAGGGCCCACGGTGCTGCCGCACTCCGCGCACGGCGTGTTCACCGGCGAGGAATGGAGGTACCGCGGCGACCAGCTCTTCAGCGGGCTCGCCCTGCGCATCGTGGCTGATCTGATCGCCATTCCCTCGGGCGCGCCGTGGTGGAGCGGCGGCGAGTGGGCGCTCTTCGGCGGCGTCGTCGGCTCGACGGTCGCGCTCTCGGTGGGGCGGCCCTCGCTCGACGTGCGCTTCCAGCACTTCGTCGAGTACCAGCTGCTCGGAGGTCCCGGCCACTTCACGGTGTGGAACACCACCGGCGACATCATCATCTGGTCTGCCGCGGGCGCCGCGACCATCGGCATGCTGCTGTACGGCATCGGCTCGGGCGAAGCGCTGCCCACCGAGACGGCCGCGTTGATGATCGAAGCGTTCGCCGTGGCGCAGCTGTACCACAACATGATCAAGCTCCTCGTGGGGCGGGCCGGGCCGAAGATGCCCGAGCTCGAGGGCCGCTACTTCGGCCCCATCGAGGCGGTGAAGTTCTGGCCCGCGGGCACCCCGTCGGGCCACATGGCCTCGATGTACGCCCTGCTCTCGGTGTTGATGTACTCGATCGATCACCCCGCGCTCTGGGTGGGCCTCAACGCCTTCGCCCTGGTGTTCGGTGCCGCGCTGGTGGGCGACAACTACCACTGGGTCTCCGACGTCATCCTCGGTGCGGGCATCGGCTTCTGCGTGGGGCGCTGGGTGGTGATGCACCGCTCGACGCACTACGTGTACGGCGAAGATCCACCACCGCTGGTGCGCGTGGGCTTCACCCCGCTGGTGTTGCCCGGGAATGGCGCGGGGCTGGGCCTGGTCGGCTCGTTCTGAGCCGGGGTGAAAGGCCGCCGCCGGGTGGCGCGCGACTCACGCGAGGAAGCGGGGTTTCGCGGGGCAGGGCCGTTAGCTGATCCAGGGTGAGTCGCAGCGTGGGAGAGCTCGAGCAGGCACTGGCCGTGGCCGAACGCCGCGCGACCGAGCTGCAGTCCTGGGCCGACGCTGCCGACGCCGACAGCGAACGCCTGCGTGAACGCGTCAAGGAACTCGAGGAGAGGCCCGCGCCGAAGCCCGACGGCCGCCTCGCCGAGCTGCAGGCCTGGGTCGACACCGCGGAAGACGAGGCCGGGCGGCTGCGCGCGCGCGTGGCAGAGCTGGAAGCGGGGCCGGCAGCGAAGCCAGACGGCCGGGTGGCCGAGCTGCAGGCGTGGGTCGACGCGGCCGAAGCCGACGCCGGGAAGCTGCGCAGCCGCGCGGCCCAGGCCGAGGCCGAGCTCGCGCAGGCGAAGGAGCGCCTGTCGCTGCTGGGGGACTCGGTCGGCGAAGGCACGCAGCTCGTCGCGGAGAACCGCAAGCTGGTGGACCGCGTGTCCGAGCTCGAGTCGGTCAATCATTCGCTGCGGGCGCTCAGCGAGGAGCTCGCCGGCCGGGTGCAGGGGACCGCGAAGCGCGACGTCGAGCGGCTCACGCAGCAGCTCGAGGAAGCGCGCGCGTCGGGGCTCGCGCCACGGGTGGTGGAGCTCGAGGCCGCGCTCACGGGGGCCCGCGAGGCCGTCGCCACCCTCGAGGTCCAACACACGGCGGCCGTCGAGCAGGTGCGCCGCTACGTCGATGACGACGCCCAGGCCGGGCGCGCGGCCGACCAGAAGCACCAGGCCGAGCTCGTCGCCAGGGAGCGGGCGGTGGCGGCGCTCGAGGCGCAGCTCGCCGGGAAGTTCGACGAGGTGGCGGTGCTGCAGGTGCGGGTCAAGGCGCACGCGTCGTCAGAGCAGAAGCTCGAGACCGAGGTGGCGGCCCTGCGCGAGCGGGCGTGCAAGGCGGAGCAGTCGCTGGGGGCGCTGCAGTCGGAATGCGAGGTGCTGCGCGATGACAAGGCGATCATCGAGGCGCGCGCGCACGACCTGACGCGCCGGCTGGAAGAGACGCAGCGGTGGCTGGCCCAGGGTGAGCTCGACAACGCCGCGCTCAACAAGCAGGTCGAGGCCGCGAAGGTGGAACGCGCGGTGGTGAACGGCCCTGGCGCCGGCGAGGGTCCAGCACCGGCGCCTCTGGCCGTCTCGCTGGTCCCTCCTCCCCCTCCCGAAGACGCGACGCGCGGCGACGAGCTCGAGGGCTTCTCGGCGCAGCACCTGCACCGGCTCGAGGCGCTGCTGGCGATGGAGATGGTGAAGACGGGGGCGCTCGAGCGCTTCGTGCAGACCTCCGAGGCCTCGCTGCGCCGCCTCGAGGACGAGCTCGGCGCCGCGACGGGCCGGCTGGCCGACCTGGGCAAGCGGCTCGGCCTCTCGGCCACGGAGACGGAAGAGACCAGCGAGCGCCTGGAAGCCGCCCGCCGGGAGCTGCACGCGCTCGTGGCCGAGCTCTCGCGCACCAGGGACGCCCCCGCGCCCGGGGCGCTGGAGGAAGAGCTCGACCCCGAAGACGTCATCGAGGCCCCGCTCGCCGCCCTCGAGGCGCTGGCCGAGCAGCAGGCCGACGTCGCCCGCGAGGCGACCGCCGCGCTCGCCGGTGAGCAGCGGGCGCGTGAGCAGCTGGTGGGCGATCTCACCTGGCTCAAGGCCGAGCTGGAGAAGCTCTCGAACGTGCGCGAAGACCTGCGCCACCGCATTCACGCGATGGTGCAACGCGAGCTCAAGCGCAAGCAGGTGATGGGCCTGCTGCTCCAGAAGCTGCGCAGCACCGAGGTGGCCTCGGCCGCCCGCGCAGGCACGCTGCGACGCCTGCACGCGGCGATGGAGCTGGCCCAGAAGACCGCGGTGCGGGTGCAGACGGTGTATTTCCAGAAGCAGATAGGCTCGCTGCAGCGCCAGCTCGAGACCGCGCTCGAGCTGCGCAAGCCGGCCAGGCGGGTGCGCTGACCCTCGCTGAACGGCCGGTTCCAAACGCCCACGCGGACAGTCCCATGTCCCCGCGGCCAGACTCTCAAGGGCGAAGAAGTATGATGATCGTGGCGGGAGTGGATTCCTGTCAACGCTTCGAAGTCGAGGGATCCGTGTCACAGTTCGATTGGGAGTTCGTCGGCTCGGTGCTGTTGGAGCGCGAGAGGCGCCCGGTGGTCGTGCTCGATCTCACTGGCCGCATCGTTCGCGCCAACCGCGCGTTGCTCTTCTTTCTCGAGGAGGGAACCAGGACGCACCTGGTGCAGTTCGCCGACGACTGGGTGCTCCCCGGCGGCCGCCCGGCCTTCCTCGCCGCGTGGGCTCGGGCCATTGCGGGGGAACGCCCGCGGGTGACCGTTGCGCTCAAGCCCACGGCGTTTCATCTCGAGCCGGTCTTCGAGCTCGTGCCGCTCACCCAGGACGGCGCGGTGCGGTCGGTGATGATGGTGATGGTCGACGCCGTGGCCTCGGGGCTCTCGATGCCGCTGGTGCCTTCGAACGGCGTGCTCTACGAGGTGTCCGTCGATGGCCAGGGCCGGCCCGAGCGGCTGATCCGCGCGCTGTCGTCTGAGCGCCTGCACAAGGTCGACACCACCGTGCCCTGCTACCGCGGCCTCCACGGGCAGGACCGCCCCTGCGCCGACTGCCCGGTGAACGCGCTCGGCAAGGAGAACTCCGCCACGGTCGTCCGGCTCGAGTCGCACTCACCCTTCAAGGCCCAGTTGCTCACGGCGCGCCGGGTGCGCGACGAGGTCGCCAGCGTCAGCATGACCCCGGTCGACCAGAGCATGTACGGCGGCCTGGTGCAGGCGCGCGTCGAGGCGCTGGGCGCGCGCGGCAAGTTGACCGAGCGCGAACGGCACGTGCTCGCGTTGCTCTTGATGGGGCGAACGCTCGACGACGTCGCGGACGCCGAGGGCATCACCGCGCGCACCGCGAAGTACCACCAGCAGAACCTGCTCCGGAAGCTCGGCGCAGAGTCGCGCACCGACCTGTTCCGGCTGCTGAGCTGATGGCGGCCGGGCCCGCGTCCATCTTCTCGGGGGGCGCCTGGGCCGTCACCGGCCTGCTCTTCGGAGTGGACGGGCTGTTCGATCTCGACGGGCGGCCCCTGGGCGAGCGCCGCGCGCCCAGCGCCGCCAAGGCCCGCTCCGCCATGGTGCTCGAGCCCGCGCCGTACGACGACGAGCGCAAGGGCCTGGCGATGAACGTGTCGGCGCTCGAGCAGGTGCAGCGTCACCTCAAGGCCGTGCTCGAAGACATCGGCGGTTTTCACGCGCTGTGCCCGCCCGCCGCCCGCAGCTGGGAAGCGATGTTCCTCGCCGTCATCGATCAGCTCAGCGCGCCGATCGTTCACGTCATTCGGGAAGGCACCGCCGATGCGCGCGTGCCCCCCGCGAAGGCCGTCGGGTACAAGCTCGCCGCCGGCTACTTCGGCGCGCTCCGGCGGCTCCTGGTGGAGGAGGCGCAGGGCCAAGGACGCGAGGTCAGCCCCGAGGCCTTCCTCTCGTTCGTGCACGAGCGCGGGCTGCTGGTGGGCGGCAACGAGGTCTGCGCCGGGCCACCGCGGTTGATCGAGTGGACCACGCGCGTCTTCCTCGACGGCGTCGCGGGGGCCACGCCGTGCAGCCCGGGCCGGCTCGCGATCGCCACGCTCCTGCTGCACCAGGTGCAGCTCGGGCTCGCCTGGGAGCTGTTCGACTCAGCCGCCGAGGCGCGCCTGCTGGGGGAATACGGGGGGCGCCTCAGGGCCCGCTCGGCGTTCCTGGCCGAGGCGCTGCGCGAGCGGCTCGACGCGGTCGGCTCGGCCACGCCACGCCCCTCGTGGGCCGCGGCGGTTCGCGCGTTGCCCGCCTCACTGAGCGGTGCGCAGCGGGCGAACCTGGAGAAGGCCATCGGGTCGCACGCCTCGGGCGAGCGGGCGCCGGGCGCGCAGGTGTTCGAGGAACTGGCACGGCTCGGCGAAGGAGCGCTCGAGCTCGACGCGGGCGTGGGCGAGGCGCTGGCGCGGCACTTCGCCACCTGGCTCGAGGTGTCCACGCTGGTCTTCGAGCTGCAGGACGGGCTCGAGCGCTCGCTGCGTCGCGCCCTCGGCTGCGATGACGCCGCGCCGATCGAGATGAGCGCGCTGATGATGGGCCCGTCCCGCGCCCTGCGCTGGCTCGAGGCCGCCCTCGGTCACTCGCTCTCGCAGGACGGGGGGGCCCCGAGGTGCTGGTCGCTGCGCAACGTTCGCCGCACGGTGCCCCTGCCGCGCTGATCAGCCGAACTCCTCGAAGTGCACCCGGCCGTCGGGCAGCGCGAACGGCTCGAGCGCCCGCCTCGTGGCCTCCACGAAGGAACGCTGCCCCGCGACGAACACCTCGACCCCGGGCACCCCGAGCGCCTCGGCGAAGAAGTGCAGTGGCAGGGCCCCGCGCGCTACGCGCAACTCGGGCCGGGGCCGGAGCGCGGCGAGCTCGGCCTCGAACGGGTGGCCTCCCTCGAGCGCGGCGAAGAGCAGCCACGCCTGCGCGCCAGCAGGCGCGTCGGCCCACGCGTGCAACATCGACATCACCGGCGCCAGCCCGATGTCTTCGCAGGCGAAGACGAGCCGCCCGGGCCGGGTGCCCTCGGCCCCGAGCGTGAAGGCACCCCGCGGCGCTGCGACCCGGACCCTCGTGCCCACCCGGGCGCCATCGCACAGCGATGACGAGACCAGCCCCCTGAGCGTCGGGGCATCGACGACAGCCGGCCGGCGCACGGAGATCCGGTAGCTGGTGGTCTCGCGCGGCGCGCTCGAGATGGCGTACGCGCGCCGCAGGCTGGGCCGCCCCGCGACGGCCTTGAGCTCCACGGTGACGTGCTGGCCTGCGCGGAAGGGCGCGAGCGCGCGGCCGTGCGGACACCGCAGCCACAACGACACCACCTGGTCAGACTCGTCCACCCGGCGGAACACCTCGAGCTCGCGCGAGCCCAGCCAGCCCTCGACCGACTGCGCCAGCGCGAGCTTTTCCTCGAGCAGCCGGGCCCACCCCGGGGCGAGCGCCTCCGCCTGCAGCAGCCCCTCGAGCCCCGTGACGTCCCAGTAGTCGAACTGGGAGATGCGCACGAACTCGTCGACGGTCGGAGAGGTGGGCGTCGACCGCAGCACCTCGAGCGCGTCGCCTGCGCACACCACGCCCTCCTCGAGCACGCGCAGGTAGAAGCCGACGCGGCGGCTCTCGAGGAAGCGGCGGGCGAGCTTGAGGCCCAGGCGCTGATCGAGCTTCTCGCAGGGAAGCCTCGGGTGAGCGACCTGCAGCACCGCGGTGCCCACCCGCAGCACGTCGCCGATGCGCGCGCGCGTCTCGAGCAGCCCGTCGATCGTCAGGTTCTCGCCGAACTGGCCGAAGGGAAACCCGCCGCGCTCGAGCTCTTCTGCCCAGCGCGCGTAGTGCTCATGCGGGTACGCGTAGACGGCGTGATCCGCTTCGCCGAAGCGACGCGGCGTCACGTGCCCATCGCCCTCGAGCCCGAGGCGCAGCACGCGCACGGGCGTGCTCACCGCGCGCTTCACGAACGCGGTGCTCACGCTGCGGCCCCGAATCGACACCGCTGCGGGCTGGCCGACGCTGACTGCGAGCACCCTCACGCGCGCGGCACGGTACGCGTTTTCGCTCACGCCTCGAGGCGCGAGTTCGACGATCGAGCACGCGCGCGGTGCGGGTCTGACCCGACCTGTCTACGCGAACACGAGCCCTGCCCCGGGAGCCCTCAGAGGTCTCCTTTCCGAGCAGAACTCACCCGATGTGGGCGGGTCATCCAGGGGCGTGAGGTCAGCCTTGAATCATGTGCACCTGTCGATCTGGGCATACGCCCCTGTCCGCCTGCGACATTCCTGATCGTCATCGAGTCGGCTTCTGCTGCCGCTGCAATGTCCCCCGCACTCAAAGGCGTTGGTTTCGTCGACGCCGTCCGCACGGTGATGCACGAGCTCTTCGAGGCGGCGCGCGGCATCGACATTCGGCAGTTCGAAGAGGAACGCGGCGAGCTCATCGCGCAGCACCTCTCGCCCCAGGTGGTCTCGCTCCTGGAGCGGGCCATCAGCGTCGCCTCGAACATCCTGGCCCGCTACGAAGACGTGAACGCAGCGGCCGCCGGCAACGGCGAGCTGAACTTCGACCTCGCGGTGGACAACCTGCTCGCGCAGACCGGCCACCCGAAGGTGGCCGATCTCGCCTTCATGGCGGTCGCCGAGCTGCGCCAACGGCTGGCGCGGGTGAGGACGCATGGGCCGGAGCTCGACGCCTGGGAAATGGTCTGCGACTGCGGCAGCGCGCTGCGCCGCGTGCAGAAGTCGCTCAGCGCGCTCGAGCTGGCGCTCTGCGAGGCGGAGAACCTGCCGCGCGTGCTCGACTTTCATTCCGAGCTCGAGACCTCGCTGCAGACGCGCCGCCAGTACCGCAAGCTGTGGCGCTTCGTCGCCGGTCTCGGCGCGGTGGGCCCCGAAGGCGTGCGCAACGCGCTGCGCGGCGCGGGCACGCTGTGCGCGATGCTGGTGGGCCGCGACGTCTACTGCCGGCTGCGCGAGCGCGATCGCTACCAGCTCCGCCAGCTGCAGCGCCGGATCCTCGCGTGGCTGGTGCAGGAATCGGGCGACCCGAAGGCGGGCCTGCGCGTGTGGGAAGACTACGCGGGCTTCGTCGAGATGCTGCGCCAGGTGAGCCTGCGCCAGGAGCTGGTGCAGAACGACGGCGAAGCGCTGCGCATCGCCGAACAGTCGCTGGCGATCTGCGGCGAGTCGGGGCTCACCGGCGTGCTGGCGGTGCTCCGCCGCGTCGAGGGCCTCGACGACGGGCTCGACGCGGCGCTCGCCCTCGACCCGCCCGACAGGAAGGTGCTCCACGCCGAGACCCGGCGGGTGCGCGCGCGCTTCCTGAGCAGCGAATCGCCGCCCCCGTTCTCCTCTTCCGACTCGAGCACGTTCTGAACACTCCAGCGATGACCATTCCCCTGAGCACCCTGGCCCGCTACGCCTCGGCGGGCGCGACTGGTGAGCTGATCGCCGTGGGCGACGGGCTCGAAGTGCACGTCTTCCTCCAGGCCGGCCGCATCGCCTGGGGCACTACCACCGCCGAGCGCTTCGTCTTCCGGCGGCACCTCACCAGCGCCTTCCAGGTCGACGAGCAGGCCCTGCAGGCCGCCCTCGCCGAGGGGCAGCGCTCGCGGCGCCCGCTGGGGGAGACGCTGGTGGCGCGTGGCATTCTCACCCTCGACCAGGTGCGCGAGGGGCTGCGCGCGCAGGTCGTCTCGGCGTTGGCGTCACTGGAACGCTGCGCCGGTGGCCAGACGCTCTTCCTTCCGCGCGGCGCCAACTACGCGACCTTCGACGCCAGCCTCACCTTCGAGCTGGGTGACCTGGCTCCGCAGCGCGCGACCCCGTTGCCCACGCAGGAGGCAGACGAGGCCCTCGCCCAGCTCAGCGCCGCCGTGCCTGAGCTGACGTGGGCTGCCGCTTTGAGTGGGCGTGAGGTGCTCGCTTCGGTGCGCGGCGCGCCTCCGGCTGCGGTGCTCGAGCTGGGCAACCGGCTCACCCCCGGCACCGACCTGCTGGCCGTGCGCGCCTCGGGCGGCAACCTCGTGGGTGGGATGATCCGCGGCAGCGATCGGTCGCTGTGGTGCGGGCTGCCGGAAGAGGCGTCGATCACCAGCGCCCTGTGGGCGATCGCGGGCGCGGCAGAGCGGCCCCATGCGCCCGCCGAGCCCGGCTGCGCGCGCGGCCAGTTCGAGGCCTTCGGGGAATCGTCACACTCCACCGAGGGCGTGCAGGAGATCCTCGAGCGCGCCATCTGCCCGGTGGGCGTGGTGGTGCTCGACAGGTCAGGCACGCCCGACCTGTGGGCGCTGGCGCGCGGCCCGCTGGATCCCGCCGAGCTGGCCCAGGTGGCGACGCAGCGCCAGCGGGTCCTCGACGCCGATGTCTATGCCACCCGGCCGCGGCGGGGCCGGGGCACGGCGGCGCTCGCCTTCCAGTCGGTGCTGGTGGGCGACAGCCGGTGGTGGTGGTTCGGCGCAGACCTGGTGACCACCGAGGTCGCGTCGATCTGGCTCGCGCTCCCGCGCAACGCGAGCCAGGGCCTGGGCTGGGCCCTGCTCGCCACGCTCTCGCGGCACCTCAGCACCCCGGAGCGCGCGGATGACTGACGCGGCCGTGTTGAGCCTCGCCGGTTTCGGGGTCGCCTTCAGGGACCGCGTCGTGCTGGCCGACGTGTCGTTCGACGTGCCGCTGCGCGGCGTGCTGGTGGTGATGGGCCCGGCCGGCGGCGGCAAGTCGACGTTGCTGCGCACCCTGGCGGGGCTCAACCACGCGCAGCCCGAGCTGCGGCAGTGGGGCAGCGCGCTCTACCAGGGGCTGCGCCTCGAGCCGCTCAACCGGCCGGCGCTGGTGCAGCAGGACGTGCGCTACGTGGTGTCGACGGTGCGGGAGAACCTGGTGTCGTCCTTCCCGGACCGTCGCCGGCTCTCGCGCGCCGAGCAGAACGCGCGCCTCGACGCGCTCCTCGAGGCGAGCGGCGTCACCGAGCTGCGCGATCACCTCGACGACGAGGCGGTGAGCCTCTCGACCGAGCTGCGCCGCCTGCTCGCCACCCTGCGCGCCATGGCCACCGGGGCGCCGGTGGTGTGCCTCGACGAGACGACCGCCGGCCTCGAGGACGAATCGGCCGGCCGCCTGCTGGCGTTGATGCGCTGGTACGCGCGCACCCACGCGGTGCTCTTCGTCACGCACCACCAGCTCCACGCGAAGGCGAGCGCCGACGTGTGCCTGCTGCTCGCCGGAGGGCGGGTGCAGGAATGCGCCCCCAGCGCCGAGTTCTTCCACCACCCGCGCTCGCACCTCACCAGGCACTACCTCGAGACGGGCAGCGTCAGCCTCCCCGCGCCCGACGCCGCCCCTGAGACGCTGGCCGACGACGTGCCACCGCCCCCGCCGCTGCCTCCCGCCGCGCGCGCGGTGCCCTCTTCGAGCCTGGGCCCGCGCGGGTTCCGCTGGTTGCTGCCCGGGCAGCTGGGGGGCCTGCCGCGCCCGGGCATCGTGGCCAGCGTCGACGAGGACGTCGCGGGGCTGCGCAGGCTCGGCGTCACCGTCCTGGTCACGCTCGAGGAGACCGTCACCGTGCCGCGGCTCGCGCTCGAGGGGTCCGGCGTCGCGGCCATTCATTTTCCCATCGTCGACATGGAAGCGCCCGAGACGGTGCCCACCGCGGGCCTGTGCCGGCGCGTCGAGCAGTTGATTCAGGCCGGCGAGGTGGTGGCCTACCACTGCCGCGCCGGCCACGGCCGCACGGGCACCCTGCTGGCCTGTCAGCTCATCTGGGCCGGCGCCTCGGCCGTCGAGGCGCTCGACCGCGTGCGCAGCGTCAACCCGAAGTGGGTGACGAGCGACGTGCAGGTGCGGTTCCTCGAGACGTTCTCAGATTTCGTCCGGTGGCAGAGCGGGCAGTCCGCCGGATTGTCGAACCCCGCTGTCCGCTCACCCTCATGAAAAGGAAGTTCCATGTCGCTTGATACAGTGTTGTCCAAGGTCCAGCAGGAAGTCCCCGAGTGCGTCGCCGTCGGCTACGTCGATATGAGCACCGGCATGCTGCTGGGCGTGAAGACGCTCGACAGTCACCCCCAGGAAGTCCTCGACCTGGTCGCCGCCGCCACGGCCGACCTGTTCCAGGGCAAGAGCGTCACCGCCATCGAGAAGATGTTCCGCAAGTCGCGCGGCCAGCCCGAAGACGCGCGGCACTACTTCAACGAGATCATCGTCTTCAGCGAGAACCTGCTGCATACGTTCCTCCGCTCGAAGAAGTCGTCCGGCCACGCGGTCGTGTTCGTCTGCCGCTCCACGGCCAACATCGGCATGGTGCTCTCGAAGTCGCGCGTCGCCCTGCTCGAAGTCGAGAAGGCCTGACCCACCCCTTCAGGGCGCGGCCCGGAGCGATCCGGGCTGCGCTCGTTTCTCGAGGAACCCCCCATGTCTGAGTGGTCACTTCATCATCGCAAGGGCCCGCTGGCCCCCAACCCCGCGCTCTGGGAAGCGCTCCACCGGGGACCGCGCCTCAGGGCGATCCTCGAAGACTTCTACGATCACGTCTACGAAGACCCGCGCCTCGCGCCCTTCTTCGAGGGCGTGACGAAGGAGCGCGCGGTGGACAAGCAGTGGGGCTTTCTCGCGGAGATCTTCTCGGGCCAGAAGCTCTACTTCGGAGATCGGCCCCGCAACGCCCACCATTGGATGGTCATCTCGAACGAGCTGTTCGACTACCGCGAGCGGCTCTTCGAGCGGTGCCTTCGCACCTGGGGCTTGACCGAGGAGCACGTCGCCGCGTGGCTCTCCGTGCACCAGACCTTCCGCAAGCAGATCGTCAAAGACGCGCCCTTCCCCCGGCGCATGGCGGGCGTGGAGATGCCCCTCGACGGTTGGCAACGCGACACGCTGGCCGCCGACGCGCTCTGCGATGGGTGCCAGCAGCCACTGAGCGTGGGCGCGGCGGTGACCTATCACCGGCGCCGCGGCACCACGTTCTGCGCGGGCTGCACGCCGGCGGAGGCGCGATGAGCGCGAAGCTGCAGGTGAAGCACCGCGGGCCCCTGGTGGTGGAAGGCGACTTCGAGCTGCGCGACGCCGACGGCGCCCCGCTCGCGCTGCCCGGGCCGAAGGTGGCGCTGTGCCGCTGCGGCGCGTCGGCGCGCAAGCCCTTCTGCGACGGCAGTCACAACCGGGTGGGCTTCGGCGCAGACGAGCCGAAGAGAGAGGAGCCCTGATGTTCTACGGCGTCAGTCACGTGGACGTGTCGGTGACGGACCTCGCCCGGGCCCGGCAGTTCTACGCCGACAGCCTGGGCTTCGTGGTCAAGCGCGAGGGGCCGGGCTTCTGCGACGTGGACACCAACACGGTGCTGCTGCGGCTGATCGAGACCCGCAGCGTCGAGTACCGCAGCGCGATCCGGTTGCAGGTGAGCGACGTGGAAAAGGCCTTCGCCCGGCTGCTCGCGCTGGGCGGCCGGGCCCTGTACGAGCCGCTGCGCACGCCCCAACTCGAGCTCGTCGGCTCGGTGGCCGATCAGGACGGCAACGCCCTGTCGGTGTGGCGAAACCTGTCCGAGGACGAGTACGGCTTCCTGCCGGAGCTCCCCACCGAGCAGGCGTGGCAAGGCGAGGCCGAGCAGCTGCTCCAGTCACTGCTGGTGGGCGTGCCCTCGCTGTTCCGCGGCCTGGCCCGGCGCAAGGTGGTGCGCGAAGCAGAAGACCTCGCCCGGGGCCGCGACGTCGGCCGGCAAGACGTCATCCGCGCGTACATCCGCGCGAACGCGAAGATCACCCGCGGCCGGGTGAAGAAGCCGCTGCTCGCGCACGGCATCGACCCTGACCAGTACCGCGCCGACTTCGAGTGGTGAACGCCATGGCCCCTGAGCACGAGAAGGCCTCTTCACGAATGCTGCCGCTGCTGGCGCTGGGCAACGTGCTCGCGGGCATGCTGCTCATCCCCGCGGCGCGCCCGCTGCTGGCCGAGCGCTTCCCCGGGTCCGACGGCGCGCTGCACGCCTTCTTCAGCGTCAACATGTTCGGCGCGGTGCTGGGCGCCCCGCTGGTGTCGTGGCTGGCCGACCGGCGCGGCTCGCGTCGCGCCATGGCGGTGGGCCTGTCGCTGCTCGACGGGGTGTTGCTGCTGGCGTGCCTGCTGCCGCTGCCGCTGTGGGCCGTGCTGGCGCTGCGCACCGTCCAGGGCGCCGCGGGCGTCGGCGCGCTCTCCGTGGTGATGGGCTCGGCCCGTTCGCCTGGCCCGGCGGCGCATGGGGGCGCGATGGGGCGCATGGCGGCTGCGGTGGTGGCGGGGATCGCGCTCGGCGCCCCGCTCGGAACACTGCTGCTCACGGGGGGGCCAGAGCTGGTCTTCGTCTCCGCCGCTGCGCTCGCTGGGCTCGGGGCGCTCGGCTGCCTCACCCTGGCGCAGGGGACGAGGTCTGAAGCGCGCAGCCCGGTGCGCGCCGTCGCGCGGGCGCTGAAGGTCCCTGCGCTCTTCGTGGGCGCCGAGCGCTTCGCGGTGGGCTGCTTCGTCACCACCTTCTCGCTCTACGCGCACCAGGCGCTGGGGCAGAGCGACCGCGAGGTGGGCGTGGGCTTCTCCGTCTTCCTGCTCTGCTTCGCGCTCTCGTCGTGGACCGTGGGGCTGGCGTCGGGGCGCCTCTCGCCTGCCCTGCTGCTCTCGTTCGGGGCAACGTCGTTCGGCCTGGGCTTCGCCTCACTCGGGTTCGTCGGCGAGCACGGCCTCTGGCCCCTGCTGGCGTCGATGGGGCTCGCGTCAGGGTGCATCTACACGCCGTCGCTGTGTCTCGCGAGCCAGGCGGTGCCGCAGACCCAGCGCTCCACGGCGATGGGGCTGCTCAACGGCGCGGGCACGCTGGGAATGATGCTCGGCACCGCCCTGGCCGGCGCCCTGAGCGCGACGCTGATGCACCGAGGCTGGGCGCGCGCCGAGGCGACGTCGGCCGTCTTCGTGTTGGCGGGCGGGGCGCAGTGGCTCGTGCTGGCGGTGGCCGGGCCCGCACTGCTGCGCGCTGCCCGCGCGCCTGACACCGGCCCTGCTGGAATCAAGCCGCCCGCGCACGGGCTTCCGGCACGGTGGCGCTGACCACCAGCTTGGCGGTCTCGTCGAACTTCTTGAGCAGCGCCGACACCTCGGGCCCGGCGACCAGTCGCACCTCCACGCCGCGCTTGTTCGCCTCGCGCTTGAGGTCGAGCACGAGCCGTGGCGTGCGGTCGGCCCTGATGGGCGACAGAGACAAGTCGACGACGACCTCGTCGAAGCAAGCGGCGGCCAGCTTCTCGATCTGCTCTTCCACCAGCCGCGTGACACGCGTGAAGTACTTCTCGAGGCGATCTTCCTTGCCGCTGAACGCACCCACCTTCACCAGGTTCTCGTCGGCCACCACCAGTTCCTGATCGTGGAAGTAGCGGATGAGGAAGTCGTCGATGCAGTCCTTGTCGAAGGGCTTGAAGATGACGTCGTCGAAGCCGAGGGCCTGCTGTTCCTTCTGCACGTCGTTGGTGGTGCGCAGCGGCAGCGCGAGGAACGCCGCGTGCTGCTGAAGGGTGCGCAGCTGGTTCATCAACGCGGCCGAGTTGACGTCGGGAATGTCGGTGTCGACCAGCACCACCCGGAACACCTTCTCGCGGCAGAGGGTCAGCGCGGCCGAGCCGCTCACCGCGCCGGTCACCGTCACATGCGCGGGCACGAGCGTCTTGAGCTTCTTGTGCACGTTCTCCATGTCGTCGATCACCAGGATGTCGATGAACTGCTTGCCCGCGGGGTCGACCCGGCCGGGCAGCGCGTCGACCACGGCTCCTCCCGTCTTCGGCGAACCCGCAGGGCCGGTGAGCTTGAGGACCTTGAGCACCTTCGCCTTGAGCTCCTCGGGCTTGAAGGGCTTCAAGATGTAGTCCTCGATGCCGGCCTTCATCACGTCGACCATGATGCTCTTCTTCGATTCGCTGGTGAGCATGAGCACGGGCGTCGTGTTCCCCGCTTCCCGCATCTTCGCCAGCATGCCCGGCCCATCGAGGTTGGGCATGGTCACGTCGAGGATCACCAGGTCGTAGGCAACTTCCTCGAGCTTCGCGAGCCCGAGCAGACCGTCTTCGGCCTCGTCGACCTCGAAGCCGAGCTCCGTCACCTGTTTGCCGACGATCATGCGGATCGCCTTGCTGTCATCCACGGTCAGAATTCGGGACATGGGTGTCGGCCTTTCTTCAGCTCGCGTCAGACGCGACCTGCACTTCGAGGTGAATGTCATCGCAGTCGGCTCGCAAGACGATCAGCTGCTTCGCCGGGCCGCGCTCGCCCCACGGCTCGGCGCCCACCACGATGCGGGGCAGGCCGAGGGCCGCGTCCATCGACATGGCCCGCTTCACCTGGCCCGCGGTGATGTTGGCCAGCTCGCGCAGCGTGTCTTCCATCATGCTCACGTCGACGGCCGCGAGCGTGACGCTGAAGAGGCGAGCGCCCAGCTTCTGGCAGCTCGCCTCATCGCCCGTCACCACCACCGCCACCGGCATCACCCCGGGTATGGGGAGGACCGCGCGGCGGAACGGCGCGATGTGCTGCGCCGCGGGCGCCAGGACGAACTTCACGTTCATCATGGTGGTGGTGACGCTGTTGACCATCGACGTCAGCGAGTCGGGTGTCGGAAACTTGCTCAAGGCGCCTCGAGTGGGACTGCGGTGCGAGCGCCGAGATGGCGCCGACCGTCTTCGTGGGCTGAGCAACTGCCGTGCCCTTCGCGGGAGCGATGCGTTCACGGGAGGTTCGGGTGATCGTGGGGCGGGTCGGCTGGCTGCCCGAGGTCGAGCGCACCCGGACGGGTGATCGATGGGACAACGCAGTGTCCTTCGGGCCAGTGCGGCGCGCGTGCGCGTTCTTACGCTTCATGAATGGCGCGGGCTCGCGACAGCAACGCGGTCGAACAGGCGCGCCCGGTGCTGCGCGTGGTGGCGATCATCGCGGGCACGGTCTTCGCCGGTGAGTTCGTACTGGCCGCGCTGACCGGGCGGATGCCCCCGATGCTCGACACCATCGCGCTCACCACGCTCACGCTCCTGGGCGCGTGGCTCGCGGTGCTGCGCCCCCTCAGCCTCAGGAACCGCGAGCAGCAGCGCGCGCTCACCCGGGTCATCGCCGCGCTGCAGCGCTTCCGTTTCGCCTTCACCTCCGTCGATGAGTCGGTGGTGATCAGCGACCGGGAAGGCGTGATCCTCGACGTGAACCCGTCCTTCACCAGGCTCTTCGGCTACTCGGCGGACGAAGTGCGCGGGCTCAAGACCTCGGTGTTGCGCAGCGGCCAACAGGACGCCGAGTTCTACGCCGGGCTGTGGCGCTCGCTGGCGGCCGGCGAGACGTGGCAGGGCCGCATCGTCAACCGCACCCGCTCGGGCGAACTCATCGAGCTGGCGATGGCCATCTCTCCGCTTCGCGACGAGCGCCTCAACCTGCTGGGCTACGTGGCGGTGCACCGCGACCTGCGCCAGTCCGACGAGCAGGAACGGTTGCTGCGCGAGGCGCTCGAGCGCCAACGGCGCGCCGCCGCCGAGATGGAGGTGCTCAAGGTGAGCGCGGAGGCCGCGAGCGAGGCGAAGAGCCGCTTCCTGGCCACCATGTCACACGAGATCCGCACGCCGCTGGCGGGTGTGCTGGGCACGCTCGAGGTGCTCGCCGGTCAGCCGTTGGCACCCGGTCAGCAGTACTTCGCCGACCTGGCGTTGCGCTCTTCCCGCGCCCTGCAGGCCGTGCTCAACGACGTGCTCGACTTCTCCCGCATCGAAGCCGGGCAGGTCGTGCTCGAGGCCGCCCCCGTCGACGTCTGCGCCCTCGCCCACGAGGTGCGCGAGCTCTTCCTGGCGCAGACCCAGCAGAAGGGGCTGAGGCTGGAGGTGCGGTGCGAAGCGAGCGAGCTCTGGGTGAAGGGCGACGCGGTCCAGTTGCGGCAGGTGCTGTCGAACCTGGTGGGCAACGCCGTCAAGTTCACCCACGTCGGGAGCGTGGTCCTGCGCCTCGAGGCGCAGGTCTCTGCCGGCGAGGTCGCATTGTGTTGCTGCGTCGAAGACACCGGCGTGGGCATCGCTCCACAGCATCGGGCCGCGCTGTTCAACCCCTTCACCCAGGCCGACGCATCGTTCAAGCGGCGCTTCGGCGGCAGCGGGCTGGGCCTGGCGATCTCGAGGCGCCTGGCCGAGGCGATGGGCGGCACGCTCGAGGCGCAGAGCGATGAGGGGATCGGCAGCGTCTTCACCTTCAAGGTGACGCTGCCGCGGAGCGCGCGGGTGGCCTGCCCTGAGAGCGAGGCGCTGAGCGAGGACGAGCGCGCCCTCGTGCGGGGGCTCCGGGTGCTGGTGGCAGAGGACAACCCCATCAACCAGGTCGTGGCCTCGCGGCTGCTCCAACGCCTGGGCTGCGAGGTGGCGCTCGCGGAGAACGGCGCAGCCGCCCTCGAGCTCCTGGGGAAGAGGGGGTTCGACCTGGTGCTCATGGACTGCCAGATGCCGGTGCTCGATGGCCTCGAGGCCACTCGGGAGATTCGAGCCTCGCCCGAGCCGTGGCGCGCGGTGCCGGTGGTGGCGCTCACCGCCAACGCCTTCATCGAAGATCGCACCGCCTGCTTCTGCGCGGGCATGAACGGCTTCGTCACCAAGCCGGTGCACGAGGTGGGGCTGGTGCGCGCGATGCTCGCCGTCCTCCGCCCGCAGGCCCCGCAGCGGCTGGCCGGCTGATCTCGTCCAGTTGGACAGTGTGACTGTCCCCCGGGCCAGTCAGCGCGAGAAGGGTCGTGAGATGATTGAATGCTGAGCGGATCTTCCCGGGGTCGAGAACGCGTGTCGCAGTTCGATTGGGAGTTCGTCGGTTCGGTGCTGCTCGAGCGGGAGCGGAGGCCCGTGCTCGTGCTCGACCCCGCGGGGCGCATCGTTCGCGCAAACCGTGCGCTGTTGTTCTTCGTCGAGGAAGGCACCCGCACCCACCTCGTGAAGTTCGTGGATGATTGGGTGTTGCCCGACAGCCGCCCTGCCTTCCTCGAGGCGTGGACGCGCGCGATGGCCGGCGAGCGGCCCCGGGTGAGCGTCGCCCTGGCCCCGACGGCCTTCCATCTCGAGCCGGTCTTCGAGCTCGTGCCCCTGAAGCAAGATGGGCTCGTTCGTTCCGTGATGATGGTGATGGTCGACGCGGTGGCCTCGGGCCTGTCGGTGCCGCTGCTGCCCTCGCTCGGCCTGCTGTACGAGGTCTCGCTCGACGGGGACGGGCGCCCCGAGCGCCTCCTGCGCGCCCTCTCGCCTGATCGGCTGCACAAGGTCGACACCTCGGTGCCCTGCTACCGCGGGTTGCTGGGTAAGGACCGGGCCTGCGCGAGCTGCCCGGTGCCGGGCTTGTCGAAGGAGAACCCCAGCACCGCGATTCGCCTCGAGTCTCACAGCCCCTTCAAGGCTCAGCTGCTCAGCGCGCGGCGCGTTCGTGACGACGTGGCCAGCGTCAACGTCGTGCCCGTCGACCAGAGCATCTACAGCAGCCTGGTTCAGGCGCGCATCGAGGCGCTCGGGGTGAGGGCGAAGTTGACCGAGCGCGAGCGTCATGTGCTGGCGCTCCTGCTCATGGGCAGGACCCTCGACGACGTCGCCTCGGCGGAAGGCATCAGCGCGCGCACCGCGAAGTACCACCAGCAGAACCTCCTGCGAAAGCTGGGGGCCGAGTCGCGCACCGATCTGTTCCGGCTCCTCAGCTGAGCTGCGCAGGCTGCTCGTCCAGCAGCCTGCGCACCCGCGAGAGCAGCTCGGGGCCATCGAACGGCTTGGACACCAGCTCGACCGATCCGTCCTGCAACGAGAGCCGCGCGTCGTCGGGGTAGCCGGTCATGAAGATCACCGGGACCCGTGGCCAGCGCTCCCTCACCGCCGCCGCCAGCGCCGGGCCTCCCATCGACGGCATCACCACGTCGGTGAGCAGCAGCGAGATCGCGCCCCGTTCCGGTTCCAGCAGCTTCAGCGCTTCGACGCCGGAGCCCGCGGCCAGCACCGTGTACCCGGCCCCCTCGAGCGCGCGCACCACCACCGCGCGTACGCGCGGTTCGTCTTCCGCCACCAGCACGACCTCTCTGCGCACCGTGGGGGTCGGCGAGGGCCGCGAGCGCAGCTCGGGCGCGGCCGTCAGGGGGAAGCGGAGCTCGAAGCACGCCCCCTGGCCCAGCTCGCTCGTCACCTCGATCTGCCCGCCGGCCTGCTTCACGATGCCGTAGCAGGTCGCCAGACCCAGGCCGGTGCCCTGACCAGGAGGCTTGGTGGTGAAGAAGGGCTCGAAGAGCCTGGCGCGGGTGGCCGGGTCGATGCCCGCCCCCGTGTCGCAGACCCGCACCCACACCTGGCCCTCGTCGACGCGGCGCTCGGTCGAGACTGTCAACGTGCCGCCTCCCGGCATCGCGTCACGCGCGTTCACCGCGAGGTTCATCAGGACCTGGTCGAGCTGCGTGGGGTCGATGCGCACGAAGCACCCCGGCTCGAGCTTCACCTCGAGGATCAGGTGACTGCCGATCACCCGCCTCAGCACCCGCTCGAGCGCGGCGATCATGCCGCTGACCTCGACCACCCGCGGAACGGTGGGCTGCAGCCGCGCGAACGAGAGCAGCTGCCGGGTGAGCGCCGCGGCGCGCGCCGACGCCCCCTCGATGTCGGCCAGCTCGCCCAGAGACGGGTGGTCGGGGCCGAGGTCATGGCGCAGCGCCGAGGCGGCGGCGATCACGACCGTGAGGAGGTTGTTGAAGTCGTGCGCGATGCCGCCGGCGAGCTGGCCCACCGTCTCCATCTTCTGGGCCTGGCGGAGCTGTTCCTCGGCGTTGCGCCGCTCGGTGACGTCGCGGCAGACCAGGGTCAGCCCGGCGATCCCCCCACCCGCGAGTCGCACCGGGCTGCCTGAGAGCTCGAGCAGCCGCGGCGGCGACGAGGGGATCTTCCGCTCGAGCTGCGCGTACTCGCCGCCGAGCGCCTTCGTGAGCAGTTCCTGCAGGTGGGTGCGCGCGCGGGGCGAGAGCGCTTCCCCTGCCACGAGGCGCTCCTGGCCCACGCGCGCCAGCTCGCCGGCGGCCTCGTTGAAGGACCGAACGGTGAGGGCGTCGTCGAGCAGCATGATCGCCTCGCGGCTCGTGGCGAAGAGCGAGCGCAGCGTCGCCTCCGACTGGGCGAGCCCGCGCTCGGTGCTGCGGGCCTCGGTGACGTCGTGCATCGTGGCCACCAGGCGCAGCACCCGGCCCTGCTCGTCGCGGCTGGGGTCGCCCACCTGGTGCACGTCGCGCACCGCGCCATCGGGCCTGACCACCCGGTGCTCGATGTCCCACGGGGCGCGCTCTTCGAACGTCGCCCGCGCTGCGGCCTCGAATCGCGACCGGTCTTCCGGGTGAACGCGTTCCAGGAAGTCGGCCCAGCGCGCACCTCGGGGGCGATCGCCCACGCCGAGGATCTGCCGGGCCTCGTCAGACCACCACAGCCGATCTTCGGCGACGTCGATCTCCCAGCTCCCCAGCCTGCCGATGCGGCGCGCGCGTTTCTGTTCGCTCAGGTCGCGCACGATCGCGACGAACTGGTCGCCCCGGCGCGCGATGGACACCTCGCAGGGCACCTCGGTGCCGTCGCGCCTGCGCGCGAAGACGTCCGAGCGCCGGTCCATTCTGCGGGTGGTCTCTGCGCGGGTGTCGAAGCCCCGCATGTGCCCCGCGTGACCAGCCGCGAAGCGCTCGGGGAGCAGCGTCGAGAGGGGGCGCCCGAGCACCTCGGCGGCGCGGTAGCCCCACAGCTGTTCCGCGGCGACGTTGAAGAACGTGATCAGCTGCTGATCATCGGCCACCACCACCGCGTCGGGGATCACCTCGTCGAGCCAGGTCCAGGTCATGACCGCCTCCGCGGCCCGCAGACCTTCGCTGCGCGCAAAGACAGTCGCTACTCACCAATGGACAATGGGTCAGCGTCCACACAGGAGCACGACGACCCCGGTCATCGTGTTGGCCTCCGAGGCGATGGGGGCCACCGACACGTCGAAGCGCTGGCCCACCAGCTCGCGGGAGAACCGCTCGACCTCAGGCGCATCGCTCCGGGCCGCCATGGCGCTGACGGCCCTGGACACCTCGAGGTCGGGCAGCACCTCGCTCAGGGGGCGGCCGAGCGCCTCTGCCAGGGTCAGCTTGAGCAACCGTTCAGCCGCGCGGTTGAGGAAGGTCACCCGCCGCTCGAGGTCGGTGGCGACCACCGCGTCGGGGATGGCGCGCATGGTGTCGCCCAACCAGCGCCGCATGCCCTGGTGGCGGGCCTCGGCGCGGAAGCGGAAGAGCGCGGTCTGAATGGTGGCCTCGAGGGTGCGCAGCTCGAAGGGCTTGAGCACGTAGCCATACGGCTCGGCTTCGACCGCGCGTCGCAGCGTCGCCTCGTCGGCGTTGCCCGTGAGGAAGACGACGGGCAGCTCGTGCCTCGCCGCGAGGTCACGGGCGAGGTCGACGCCGTCGAGGGCACCCCGAATGCGAATGTCCATCAAGACCAGATCTGGCCGCCCGGTTCGCGCCAGCTCGAGCGCGGCGGTGGCGGTGTCGGCGGTGCCCACCATCACGTAGCCGAGCTGGGTGAGCCGTTGCTCGATGTCGAGCGCCACCACGCCCTCGTCCTCCACCAGGAGAATCTTCTCGTTCTTCATCGGTCGCCTTCGTTTCCCGCAGCGCTCACCGTGACCTCGTACCCTGCGCTGGTGCGCCGCTCAACGCTCGCCCTGCGGGCACCACGATGATCAGCCGAGTGCCGTGTTGCCGGTCGATGCTCAGGCTGGCGCCCAGCTGTGCGACCAGGGTTCGCACCAGGCGGAACCCGAGGGACCGCGCCCCTTCCAGCGACTGCTCCGCGGGCAACCCGACGCCGTCGTCGACGACCTGCACCCTGACGCAGTCGCCCTCTCGCGCACAGCTCACGTCGACCGTGCCGGCCTGCCGCCCGAGAAAGGCGTGCTTGTAGGCGTTCGAGAGCAGCTCGTTGAGCACCAGCCCCAGCGGAATCGCCTGGTCCAGCGACACCGACACCGACTCGAGCGTGCAGCGCAACACCACGCCGTCGCGCCTGGCCTGGGCCTGGGCCACCATGACCGCCAGCGACCGGATGTGCTCGGCGAGATCGATCGAGGCGAAGTCCCGGGTTCGGTAGAGCTGCTCGTGCACCAGCGCCATGGTGTGGATGCGGTTGCGCGCTTCCTCGAGGAGCTCGCGGGTGAGGGGTTCGACACCCTCGGCGCTCTGCAGCGAGAGCATGCTCGAGATGATCTGCAGGTTGTTCTTCACCCGGTGGTGCACTTCGCTGAGCAGCGTCTCTTTCTCCGCCAGGGACGCCCGCAGCAGGCGCTCGGCCTTCTTCCGGGCGGTCACGTCGTGGCTGACCATCAACACCTGGGGGTGAGCGCCACCCTTTCCAGGCACGGGAGTGAGGGTGAGCTCGCTGAGGAGCGCCACCCCGGGCTCCGGAGTGGACTCCAGCTCCAGCTCGCTCGTCAGGCCGCTCTCGAGGACCGTGGTGAGCGCTTCCCGCAGGTTCCCCAACGCGGGGATGCGGCTCGCGAGCTGCTTCGCCAGCAGCTCGAAGTCGAGGCGGCGCAGGGCGTCTTCGGTGATGTCGGGCAGGAAGAGCCTGAGGCGCTGCAGGCCGGTGGGGTTGATCTCGACGATGCGGATGGCGTCTGGCTCGAGCTGGAAGAGGGCCACCAGGTCGCGGATGCTGCTGAGGATGGTCGAGAGCCGCAGCTCCCGGTCTTGCAGCCCGAGCTCCGCCGACCTCTGTTCGGTGACGTCCTGCACCGTGCCCACCGAGCGCAGCGGCTTGCCGTGGTGTCCGTAGAAGGTCTCGGCGACTTCCCTCACGTGCTTCACCCTCCCGTCGGCCATCAGCAGCCGATGGGTGAGGTCGTACGCCGTTCGCTCGCGCACCGCCGCCGCGTACGCCGAGTCGACCCACGCCCGATCCTCGGGGTGAACCCGCTCGAGGAAGGCCTCGTAGGAGGCCGCGAACTCACCGGGCTCGAGCTCGAAGATGCGGAAGATCTCGTCGGACCAATGGAGCGACCGGGTGGTGAGGTCGAGCTCCCAGCTCCCGATGCGCGCCACGCGCTGCGCCGTCTTGAGCTGGGTGGTGCTTCGCTGCAGCGCCTGTTCAGCCGTCTTGCGCCCGGTGATGTCGACCACCACGCTGAGGAAGTCTGGCTTGCCCGAGCCGCTCCGTTCCAGCGTCAACGAGTGCTGCACCCAGATGACCCTGCCGTCCCGGACCACCAGCCGCTTTTCAAGCGTGTGCCCCGGCTGGTGCCCGTCGAGCACGCGCTGGGTGAGCTGTCGTTCGTGCTCGAGATCGTCCGGGTGGGTGAACTCTTCGAAGGTCCGGCCGAGCAGCTCGTGCGCGGCGTACCCGGTGAGGTCGCAGAAGGCGCGGTTGACCCGCACGAGATGCCCGTCGACGGTCGCCTGGGTCATGCCCACGAGCGCGTGCTCGAAGGAGCGGCGAAACAGATCTGCGTCGGGGTCGAGCGGTTCGACCGAGAAGCCACGCCGATGCGCGTCGAGCCGGCTGGCCCGCACGAGGCACCGCAGCCCGCCCGGGCGGTCGGCCACCATCACCTGCACGATGGTCGCCTCGCCCTCCGCCGGGACGACCGGGAGCAGGGTGTGCAGGTGCAGGCCCCGCACGTGCGAAGGCGAGCGCTTCACCAGGCCCGCGAACGCCCGGCTGCAGACCTCGACCCGATCCCCCTTCACCACCACGAACGCGACGGGCAGGTCGGCGAGCGACCAGTTCGGGCTACTCCGGCTCATGGCGTGGCCTGTGAGTGCGATGAGGGCATCGGTCCAGCGAGGGGGAACCGGACTGAGAACCTCGAGCCCCGCTCCACGACCACCTCGAGCTCACCGCCGAGCTGTCGCACCAGCGAGTTCACCAGCCTCAGCCCGAGCGTCCGGGGTTGCCCGCTCACCACGCCGGGCGCGATCCCCACGCCGTCGTCGCTGACGCTGAGCTCGCAGAGCGTGTCGCGTCGCAGACAGGAAATGGTCACGCGGCCAGGCGACCCGCTGGGGAAGGCGTGCCGGAGCGCGTTGGTGAGCAGCTCGTTGACCAGCAGGCCGCAGGGCACCGACACGTCGATGGGGAGCTCGATCACCGGCGCTTCGAGATCGAGCTCGACCGACACCTCGGGCCTCACGAAGGGGGCGGCGAGCACCTTGACCAGCTCCCGGAGGTAGGCGTGGAAGTCGATCCGCGCGAGATCGTCGCTGCGGTACAGCAGCTCGTGCGCGAGCGCGATCGACTGGATGCGCTCGCGGCTCTCGTCGAGGGCGATGCGCGCCGGCTCGTCCTGAACGGTGTTGGCTTGCAGCGAGAGCAGGCTCGAGACCACCTGCAGGTTGTTCTTCACCCGGTGGTGGACCTCGCGCAGCAGCACTTCCTTCTCCGCGAGCGACGCGCGGACCCGGCGTTCATTTCGGTTGCGCTCGGTGACGTCAGTGACCATGGCGAGCGCCCCGACGAAGTTGCCGTGCTCCATGATCGGGCTGGCCGCCAGCCTGGTCTCGACGGGCCGGCCATCCTTGCGAATGAAGGCGAGCTCGAACTCCTCGCTGATGCCACTCGCTCGCCTTGCCAGCCGCGCGGGCTGGGTCGCCGCGTCGATCGGGCCCAGGAAGTCGGCGACCGGCCGCCCCACCATCTCTTCCTTCCGGTAGCCGGTGATCTGCTCCATGCGCGCGTTCACGAAGGTCACTACGCTCCCCGCGTCGAGGGTCAAGATCCCCTCGAAGGCGGTCTCGACGATCAGCCGCAGGCGTGCTTCCTGGCTCTGCTCGCGCTGCTTGCGGTCGGTGATGTCCTCGGCGACGCCCACCACGTACCGAACGCGACCGGCCTCGTCCTTCACGGGGAAGGAACGAGCCGACATCCAGCGCAGCGGCCCAGCGCCGACCTGAATCCGATAGTCCGATTTGAGTGGCCCCCCCTCCTCGTGCTGAACCCGGAACAGGCCGGCGACCCGCTCGCGATCTTCGGGCACGATGGCGCGCAGGAACGCTTCCGGGTCTTCGTAGAGCTGCTCGGCGGTGACCTGCCAGAGCTCCTCGAAGACCGGGTTGACGTACAGCATCCTGCGGGCGACCGGGTCCCGGAGAAAGAGCACCTCGCGAACGTTGTCGGCGATCATGCGGAACTGTTGTTCGCGGAGCATGAGCGCCGACCTCGCCTCGTCGAGCTCGCGCAGGGCGTCGTCACGCCGCCCAAGCTCTGCTTCCAGCTCGGCGATCCGTTCGGCGAGCACTGCTTCCTTCGTGGCCACCGGCGCACTCTAGCCTCGCGTTGAGGTCACTCCGCGTCGTGTCCGCGGGGACAGCGCCGTGTCCTGCACGACAGGGCAGGGCGCACCCTGCGATGGGCGCGAAGACCCGGCCCCCGCTGCACGCTGCTCAGGGCTTTGCGCCGCTTCCACGCGCGATCGCGTTGGCGCCGCGATTGCTTTGATCTGGATCAACACCAACCCACACACCCGAGAGACACATCCATGGCGCCTACCACCCGCAGCGAGAAGTCGAACCGTTCAACCCGAGCGTCTGCAGCCCCTTCCGGCACCGACGACTTCGCGGTCATCGAGCGTTCCTTCGAGCGTGTCGCGCCTCGCGGCGCGGCCTTCGCCCAGCGCTTCTACGAGAACCTCTTCGCGGCCCACCCGGCGGTGCGCTCGTTGTTCCCCGGCGACATGGGTGACCAGAGCGCCAAGCTGCTCGCCGCGCTCACCGTGGTGGTGAACAACCTGCGCCGGCCCGACAAGCTGAACGCCGCGGTCGACGCGCTCGGCCGCGCCCACGCTGGTTATGGCGTCGAGGCGCCCCACTTCGATGCGGTGGGCGCCGCGCTGGTGACGACGCTGCGTGAGTTCGACCAGGCGCGTTGGTCGGCGCAGGCCGAGAGCGCCTGGGTGCGCGCCTACGGCCTGGTGGCCGAGCGGATGAAGGTCGCGCTCCAGGCCGTGGTGCCCGCGGCGCGCGGCGAACAGCAGCTGCGGGCGATCGTCGAGAACTCGCCGAACCCGACGATGTACTGCGATCGCGACTTCGTCGTCCGCTACGCGAACCCCGCGGCGGTCAAGGCGCTCGAGTCGCTGGCCGCACACCTGCCCATCGGCGCCTCGAAGATCGTCGGGTCGAGCATCGACGTCTTCCACAAGCACCCCGCCCACCAGCGCAAGCTGCTCGCCGACCCCTCCAACCTCCCTCACACCGCGCGGATCAAGGTGGGCCCCGAGACCCTCGAGCTCAAGGTGTACGCGCTGCGCGACGGCTCAGGTGCGTACATCGGCCCGGCGCTGGCGTGGGAGATCATCACCGAGCGCGCCGCCACCGAGGAGCGCGAGAAGAAGGCGAAGGCCGAGATGGAGCAGATGCGCTCGATCGTCGAGGCCTCGCGCCTGCCCACCATGGTGTGCGGCACCGACCTGATCATCCGCTACATGAACAAGGGCAGCCTCGAGCTGCTCAAGAGGCTCGAGCGGTACCTCCCGGTGAAGGCCGAGCAGGTGCTGGGCAGCTCGGTGGACATCTTCCACAAGAACCCGTCGCACCAGCGCCGCATCCTCGCCGATGCGCGCAACCTGCCTCACTCCGTGCGAATCAAGATCGGGCCCGAGCTCGCCGACCTCAAGGTCGACCCGCTCTTCGACTCGGCCGGCGTCTTCGTGGGGCCGGCGCTCACCTGGGAGATCGTCACCGAGCGCGTCGCGATGGAAGAGCGCGAGAAGCAGACCGCGGTGCACCTCGAGAGCACGTCGACGAAGCTGCTCGGGGCGTCGGGGTCGCTGTCGGAGGTCGCCGATCAGCTCGCCGCCGGCGCCACCGAGACCGCCGCCCAGTCGGCGCGCGTCAGCACCACCGCACAGCAGATGAAGAGCAACGTCGCCTCGGTCGCCGCGGCCGCCGAGGAGCTGTCGGCCACGGTGCGGGAGATCGCCAGCAACGCCGCCGACTCCGCGCGCATCTCGCGCCAGGGCCGCGATCTGGCCATGTCGGCCGACACCACCGTGCAGGCGCTCAAGGCGAGCTCGGCGTCGATCGGCAAGGTGACCAAGGTGATCAGCACCATCGCGCAGCAGACCAACCTGCTCGCGCTCAACGCCACCATCGAGGCCGCGCGCGCGGGGGAGGCGGGCAAGGGCTTCGCGGTGGTGGCCAACGAGGTGAAGGAACTGGCGAAGGAGACGGCGCGGGCCACCGAGGAGATCTCCCAGCAGATCGACGCGATGCTCAGCGACACCGCCAAGAGCGTCTCGGCCATCGCCGAGATCGTGAAGGTGATGCAGCAGGCCGACGGCTACGCGTCGTCGATCGCCGCGTCGGTCGAGGAGCAGTCGGCCACCGTGCGCGACATCGCGCGGAACTCGGCCGAGGCGTCGACGGGCGTCACGGACGTGGTCGACAACATCACCGGCGTCGCCCAGGCGGCGCGAGAGGCCGAACGCAACGCGGCGTCCACCCAGTCGTCGGCGAGATCGCTGCAGGAGCTCGCTACCGGCCTCGCCTCGCTCCTCAAGAAGGTGAGCTGAGCCCGTGCGGTCCCGAAGCCTGATGCCCCTGCTCGCGCTGGGCAACGTGCTGGCCGGCATGCTGTTGATCCCGGCGGCGCGCCCGTTCCTGGCCGCGCGCTTCCCCGGGTCCGACGGGGCGCTGCACGCGTTCTTCAGCGTGAACATGCTGGGGGCGGCGGTGGGCGCGCCGCTCGTCTCGCGGCTGGCCGATCGCCTCGGTTCCCGTCGTGGGCTGGCGGCCGGGTTGTCCGTGCTCGACGCCGGGCTGCTGCTCGCGTGCCTGTTGCCGCTGCCGCTGTGGGCGATGCTCACCTTGCGCACGCTGCAGGGCGCCGCGGGCGTGGGGGCCCTCTCGATCGTGATGGGCTCGGCGCGGCGTGGCCAGAGCCCGTCGGCGCACGGCGGAGCGATGGGGCGCATGGCGGCAGCGGTGGTGGCTGGCATCGCCCTGGGGGCGCCCGTGGGCACCGTGCTTCTCTCAGGTGGAGCCACCTTCGTGTTCATGGCCGCGGGCGCCGTCGCCGCCGTGGTCGCGCTGGGGTGCCTGACCATCGAGGGTGGCGCACCTGTACGGAAGGGCGACGCGGGGTCCATGCGCTCGGCGGCGCGGGCGGTGAGGGTGCCCGCGCTCTTCGTGGGCGCCGAGCGGTTCGCGGTGGGCTGCTTCGTCACCACCTTCTCTCTCTACGCGCACCAGGCGCTCGGGCTGAACGATCGCCAGGTCGGCGCGGGCTTTTCCCTCTTCCTGCTCTGCTTCGCGCTGTCCTCGTGGACCGTGGGCGCCGTCTCGGCCCGGCTGTCACCGGCGCTGCTGCTGTGCGCCGGCGCGGCGCTCTTCGGCGGGGGCTTTGCGGCGCTCGGCTTCGTGGGTGCCGGCGGCCTCTGGCCCACCCTCGCGCTGATGGGCCTGGCCTCGGGCTGCATCTACACCCCGTCGCTGTGCCTCGCGAGCCAGCCGGTGCCCGAAGCACAGCGCGCGACCGCGATGGGGTTGATCAACGGCGCGGGCACCCTGGGCATGATGTTGGGCACGGCGCTGGCGGGCGTCCTGAGCGCGGGGTTGATGCACGGCGGGTGGACGCGCGGCGCGGCGGCGGCGGCAGTCTTCCTGGTGGCTGGCCTCACGCAGTGGGTGGTGCTGGCGCTCTCGGGCCCGGCCCTGCTGCGGCTGGTGCGGGGCCAGGCCCCGCTGGAGTCGCGATGAACGCGCCCCTGGTGCCACCGCGGGTCGCGCGGGTCCTGGTGGTGGACGACGCCGCCAGCTATCGCCACGTGCTGAGCAAGATCCTCGCGTCGATACCGGGCGTGGAGGTGGTGGGGCTCGCGGGCAGCGTGGCCGCGGCGCGCCGCCGGATCGAGCAGGGCGGCGTCGACGTGGTGACGCTCGACGTGAACCTCTCCGAGGAGAGTGGCCTCGAGCTGCTGGAATGGACCCGCCGCCGTCACCCGCGGCTGATCACCATCCTCGTCACCGCGGGCCAGGCGGCGGGCGCGCGCACCGAGGTCGACGCGTTGCTCACCGGCGCGGCCGCGTTGATCCTCAAGCCCTTCGGCCCCGGCGCGGTGGACGCGCTCAGGAACCAACTGGCGCACGTGCTGAACGCGGCGGTCAAGGTCGAGCGCGCGCCCTCCGTCACGGCTGCGCTCTCTGCAGGCGAGGTGCGGGCAGCGACGCGAGAGCTGATCGCCGTCGGAGCCTCCACCGGTGGCCCGCCGGTGCTGCAGGAGTTCCTCGGCGGGCTTCCGGCTTCCTTCGACGTGCCGGTGGTGATCGTCCAGCACATGCCGGTGGCGCACGTTCCCTTCTTCGCCGAGCTGCTCGCGGCGAAGAGCGGCCGGCCAGGCAGGGTCGCCGCCGATGGCGAGCCCGTGCTTCGCGGTCACTTCTACCTCGCGGGCCATGGCAAGCACCTGGTGGTGCGGCGCACGCACGGGCGCCTCACCTTGCACCACGACACGGGGCCCGAAGAGCACTTCTGCCGGCCCGCGGTCGACCCGTTCTTCCGTTCGGTGGCCGCGGTGTGCGGGCCGGCCACGCTCGGCGTGGTGATGACTGGCATGGGCCACGATGGCGGTGCGGGGGCGCAGGCGCTGCGCGCGGCCGGCGCGCCCGTGGTGGTGCAGGACGAGGCGACCAGCGTGGTGTGGAGCATGCCCCGCTCGGTGGTGGACCGCGGCGCCGCCTGCCTGGTCGCGCCTCGCAGTGAACTCTCGAAGGTCGTGATGGGTTGGACCCGAACGGACCACAAGGACGGCACGCCATGAGCGACACCAGCACAGCGGCACCCGAGCGCGATCAAGAGGTGCTCGGCATCTTCATCGAGGAGTCACTCGAGGGGCTGGCCCGGGTCGAGCGGTTGTTGCTCGAGGCGGAAAGGGGCCAACCGGCCAGCGACCTGTTCACCCAGGTGTTCCGCGACGTCCACACCATCAAGGGCACCTCGGGCTACCTTTCGTTGCCGAAGATTCTCGCGCTGTCGCACGCCGGTGAGGACCTGCTCTCGAAGCTGCGCGAGGACCCGTCGAAGGCGAAGCCCGAGCACTTCAGCCACATGCTGGTGGTGGTCGACCTGCTTCGCCGAATGGTGGAGCGCGTTCGCAACGAGGCCGACGAGGGCCCCGACCCCATCGAGGCCCTGGTGGCGCGGCTCGAGGCGCAGGTGGCCGCCGTCGATCAGCCCGTCGGCCCGGTGCCCGTTCTGGTCGAGCCTGCCCAGGTCTTCGTCCCCCTGCCTTCTGCACCACCACCCGAGAAGGAAGCGCCCGCGGAAGACACCAGGCGGCCCCGCGCCGAGAGCGCCGACGGGACGGTGCGGGTGAGCGTGGGCGTGCTCGACCGGCTGATGAACCTGATGGGCGAGCTGGTGCTGGCCCGCAACCAGATCGTGCAGATCCTCAAGGCGAGCCGCGACACCAACGGCCAGGCGGTCTGCCAGCGGCTGAGCCTGGTCACGTCCGAGATGCAGGAACAGATCATGAAGACGCGCATGCAGCCGGTGGCGCGCGTGTTCGAGAAGATCCCCCGCCAGGTGCGCGACCTCTCGCAGGCGACGGCCAAGCGGGTGTCGTGCACGGTCGACGGCACCGCGACCGAGATCGACAAGGCGGTGGTCGAGGCGATCCGCGACCCGGTGATGCACGCGGTGCGCAACTCCATCGACCACGGCATCGAGGCCCCCGCCGAGCGCCTGGCCGCCGGCAAGCCCGAGGCGGGCATGCTCTCGGTGCGCGCCTTTCACGAGGCCGGCACGGTGACGATCGAGATCGCCGATGACGGCCGGGGCATCGACCCGAAGAAGATGACCGCGCACGCGCTGCGCAAGGGCCTCATCTCGGCCGCAGAGGCGGGGCGGCTGGGCGAGCGGGAAGCCGTCGAGCTCATCTTCCGCCCCGGGTTCAGCACCGCCGAGCAGGTGACGCAGATCTCCGGGCGTGGCGTGGGCATGGACGTGGTGCGCACCCAGGTGGAACGCGCCGGTGGCCAGGTGGAGATCGATTCCGTGGTGGGCCGCGGCACCGTGCTGCGCATGAAGATGCCGCTCACCCTGGCCATCATCCCCGCGCTGATGGTGCGCAGCGGCGAGCAGCGCTTCGCCATTCCCCAGGTCAACCTCACCGAGCTGGTCCACCTTCAGCCTGATCAGGTCTCGAGGTCCATCGAGCGGGTGCGTGGATCCCCGGTGTACCGGCTGCGCGGTGAAATTCTTCCGCTCGTCGATCTCGCCGGCGCGCTGGGAACCACGGGGCGCAGCGACGCCGCCAGGGACGGCGTGGACATCGTGGTGGTGGAGGCGGGCCCCTGCCGCTACGGCCTGGTCGTCGACGGCATCCACGACACCGAAGAGATCGTGATCAAGCCGCTGCACGGGTCCCTCAAGCGGCTGAGCTGCTACGCGGGCGCCACCGTGCTCGGCGACGGCGGCGTGGCGCTCATCCTCGAGATCGCGGGCCTGGCCGCGTTGGCGGGGTTGAGCGTCACCACCAGGCGCGAGACCGTGGCCCGGCCGAGGGGCGACGCGGGCTCCACCCAGACGCTGCTGGTCTTCACCGTGGGCGGAGGCGTGCCCTGCGCGGTGCCGCTGAGCATGGTCACGCGGCTCGAGCGGGTGCGCCAGAGCGCCATCGAGCAGGTCGCCGGCAGCGAGGTCGTTCAGTACCGCAACCACCTCATGCCCGTGGTGCGCCCCGAACAGGTGCTCCCCCTGGGCGAGGCGGTGCGCCGTGATGACCAGCAGCTGCTCGTGTTCGACTTCGGGCGGGTGGTGGCGCTCGCCGTCGACGAGATCCTCGACGTGACCACGGTGGAGCTGACCGACGAGTCCTTCCACGCGGCAGAGCCGTTCACCCAGGGGAAGGTGGTCGCCTTCGGGCGGACCACGCTCATCCTCGACGCCTTCGGGATCGTGCGGGCCCGGGTGCCAGACCTGATCGCCGACCGCCGGCGCGGCGATGCCACGCGGCCCGTGGTGCTGGTGGCCGACGCGGCGAACGCGCTGCGCGCGGCCGTGTGCGGGCACCTGCGCACGAAGGGCTTCGACGTGAAGGAGGTCGCTTCGCTCGACGCGCTCCAGCGGGCCTTCAAGGCCGCCAGGGCGGGGTCGATCGCCGCGGTGGTGCTCGACAGCGAGCTCGAGGGCACCACCGATGGCTTCGTCGAGGCGCTCAAGCGCGAGCAGGGCGGCGTGCCGGTGCTCTTCTGGGGGCCTGGCGAGGGCGACGCGCGGCGCGCCCAGGTGCTCGAGGCCGGCGCCGCGGGCTGGGTGACCAAGCTCGATCGCGACGAGGTGGCGCGGAAGATGGAAGAGCTGACCTCCGGCCAGCGCCGGAGGGGCTCCGATCACGGTCAACCGAAGGCGAGGGCAGCATGAACGCAATGAGAGAAGGCGCGAGCGGCAAGTGGGCCACCTTCATTCTCGCCGGCGAGATGTTCGCCCTCGAGGTGGAGAACGTGCAGGAGGTGCTGATGCAGCAGCCGCTCACGCCGGTGCCCCGCGCCCCGGAGCACATCGTGGGGCTGCTCAACCTGCGCGGGCAGATCATCAGCGCCATCGACCTGAGGCGACGGTTGCACTTCCCCGCCCGGGCCGAGGGGCAGACCACCAAGCTGCTGGTGGTCACCGCGGGAGGTTCCCAGTTCAGCGTGGTGGTCGACGACATCCACGACGTGCTCGAGCTGCCTCCCGAGCGGTGGAGGCCCACGCCCGAGACGCTCGAGCAGAGTCATCGCGCCTTCGTGCGAGCCATCTGCCCCATCGACGGACACATGGTGCTGGGCCTCGACGTCGAGGCGCTCGGCGAAGACACGGCTCGCGCGGGAGGTGCTGCTTGATCGCCCTCGTCGTCGACGACTCGCTGGCGCTCCGCCACATTCACCGAAAGGCCCTCGAGCAGGCCAGCTGGGAGGTGCGCACGGCCGGCAACGGACAGGAGGCGCTCGAGCAGCTCGAGGGCATGACCGCCTGCGACCTGGTGCTCACCGATTGGCACATGCCGGTGATGGACGGCATCGAGCTGGTGCGGCGCATTCGCAAGCACGCGCGCTACGGCGGCGTGCCGGTGCTGATGATCACCTCGGAAGCGACCATCGACGCGATCGACGTGGCGATGTCAGCAGGGGCGAACGACGTGTTGATGAAGCCGTATTCCCCCGAGGCCCTCGCCGAGCGCGTCGACGAGGTCGCCAATGAGTGACCCCTCGCCGGCCTGGGGCGCGGTGCGCACCTTCATGCGCAGCCGCTGCGGGGTGATGCTCGCCGAAGACCAGCACTACCTGCTCGACGCGCGCCTGGGCCCGCTCGCCCGCGACTTCAGCTTTCCCTCGGTGGAGGCGTTCGTCGCCACGGCCTGTTCCGCCTCGGCAGAAGACAGGCTCCGCCGCGCGGTGGTCGACGCGATGACGACGCACGAGACGACGTTCTTCCGCGACCGGCCCTTCTGGAAGATGTTGGAAGATCGAATCATCCCCGGGTTGAGAGCCGCGGGGCGCACCTCGCTGCGGGTGTGGTCGGCCGCGTGCTCCACCGGCCAGGAGCCGTACTCGCTGGCGATGCTGCTCGAGGAACTCTGGCCCGAGGGGGCGGCGGGCACGCAGATCGTCGCCACCGACATCTCGGAGATCGCCCTCGAGAAGGCCCGCGAGGGCGCCTTCACCCAGCTCGAGGTCAACCGAGGGCTGGGGGCGTCCAGGCTCATTCGCTACTTCGAGCAGCAGCCTCTCACCTACCGAATCAAGGACTCGTTGCGGCGGCGCATCGAGTGGCGCGTCGACAACCTGCTCAGCCCCCTCCCGGGCCCGAAGGACTGCGACCTGGTGATGTGCCGCAACGTGCTCATCTACTTCGACGAGAACGACCGGCAGCAGGTGCAGCGCCGCCTGCGCGCGTCGGTAGGGGCGAAGGGCTACCTCGGCTTCGGAGCCACCGAGATGAGCACCCACGGCGAGCCGCTCGGCGGTGGCTGGTACCAACCGCCGGCGAAGTAGACCTTCTCAAGGCTTCGTCTTCGCCCCCGCCAGCTCGAGCACGCGCGCGAAGTGCTCGGCCGTCACCGGCTGCACCGAGAGCCGCTGGCCCTTCTGCAGCAACGCCATGCCCGTGAGCGACTTGTCAGCCTTGAGCACCTCGAGCGGCACCACGTGCGCGAAGCGCTCGACGAACGCGAAGCGAGCCATCATCCACCGCGGCTCGGCCTTGCTGCTGCCCGCGTCGTAGTACTCGCTCTTCTTGTCGAACTGCGAGGGGTCCGGCACCGGGGCGCCGTGCACCTTCGCCAGGCCCGCCACGCCCGAGGGGTCGGCGTTGGAGTGGTAGTAGAGGACGAGGTCGCCTTCTTTCATCTCGTCGCGCATCGAGTTGCGGGCCTGGTAGTTGCGCACGCCTTCCCAGCCGCTGCTGCCGTCCTGCTCGAGATCTGCGATGGAGTAGACCCCGGGTTCGCTCTTGATCAGCCAGTAACGCTTCGCCATGGGCGTTGTGTAGCGGACTATGAGGGCCACCATGAAGGAAGAGGCGCTCAGCCCGCAGCTGCTGCTCGACTACCTCATCGAGCTGGGCACGGCCCTCATGTCGACCGGCTGCCCCACCCACCGCCTCGAGGAGCTGCTGGTCACCGTCGCCAGCCACGAGGGCCACCAGGCCGACGTGTTCGCGGTGCCGACCGGGCTCTTCGTGGGCCTGCGCACGGCCGAAGGCGAGCCTTCGCTCACCACCATGGTGCGCGTCACCGAGTGGACCAACGATCTCGAGCGGCTCGCGGCGCTCGACGAGGTGGTCAACGAGGTGGCCGATCGCGCGCTCTCCATTCCCGCGGCGCGGCAGAAGATTCGCGACGTGTTGCACCGGCCGCCCCCCTGGAACCGCGCGGTGCAGTTGGCGGCGAGCGCGGCGGCGAGCGCGGGCGGCGCCATCTCGTTCGGCGGCGGGTGGACCGACGCCCTGCTCGCGGGCGCGGGCGGGCTGTTGCTGCGCGGCATCATGTTCACGCTCAGCCAGTCGCCCGGCGTGCGCGTGCTGGAGAACTTCATCGGCGGGCTCGTCGCGGGCATGACCGCGTGGGTCGCCACGTTGCTCTGGCCGGGGAGCAGCCGCGAGGTGCTGGTCCTCTCCATCGTCATCCAGCTGCTGCCGGGGCTCACCCTCACCACCGGGCTCGCCGAGCTGACCTATCGCAACCTGGTCTCGGGCACCGCGCGGCTCATGCACGCGGCGATCACGCTGCTCTCGCTCGCGTTCGGCATCGCGGCGGTGGTCTCGCTCGCGCACGCGATGGATCTCCCGGGTGTCGCGGCGGTGGCGCGCGAGCCGGCGGCGTGGGGCTGGCAGGTGCTGGCGCTGCTCTTCGCCGCGGTCAGCTTCGGGGTGATGCTGGGTCTGCCGAAGGAGAAGCTCGGCATCGCGCTCGCCTCGGGCGCGCTGGTGTGGGGCGTGACGCTGCTGACGCGGCCGCTCCCCGGAGTCCATGCCGCGTTCCTGAACGCGCTCGTGCTCGCGGTGGGCGCGAACGTCTGGGCGCGGGTGACGAAGAAGCCGGCCCAGGTGTTCCTCATGCCCGGCATGTTGTTGCTGGTGCCCGGCGCGCTGTCGTTTCGCAGCCTCGACACGTTGCTCAGCGGTGACGCCGTCACCGGGATCTCGGGGCTGGCCGACGTCACGTTGATCGCCGGCGCGCTGGTGATGGGGCTGCTGGTGGCGAACGTCGCGTTGCCGCCTCGCAAGGTGCTTTGAGAGAGCGTCGCCCTCGACTCCGCTCGGGCTGAACGGATCGGGGAGAGACGCCGAGCGGAGTCGAGGACACCTGATTAGACGGGGACTCCCGTGACGAGGGCGAGCCCGCCGAGCTGCGCCGACGACTCATCGCTCAACGCCGCCAGCGCCAGCTGCGACATCGCCCGCTCGGTCTTCTTCGTCTTCCAGTGTGAGGTCAGCGCCGCGTACAGCCGCGACGCCTTGCCTCCGCGCCACGCCGTCGCGAACGACGGCGCGTCCTGGTGCTGCCCCTCGTAGGTGAGCCCGCCCGGGAAGAAGAGCCGGCTGCCCTCGTGCACCGTCGCCTCGCCGCCCTCGTCGAACTGCTGCATGCCGTCGCCGCGCAGCCCGCGGGGCCCGAGCCCGATGGGCTGCTTCCACCCGTGCCGGAAGTACTTCACCCGCTCGAACGCGTCGAGGAACTGCACCACGCACAGCCGCACCGAGTCGGGCGGCAACGCCAGCGCCGCGAGCGCCTCGCGCCCGGCCTTCCGCGGGTTGTCGTTGTCCCCCGTCTCACCGTCGAGCACTTCCCTGATCGCCGCCATCGCCTTCGGCATCGACCCTTCCGGCAGGCCGCCGCTCACGGCCGAGAGCCACACCAGCACCTGGCGATCGGTGTGCAGCGGCACCAGCTCGAGCGCGTCGCCCGGGTGCGCCAGCCCGCTGAACTCGAAGCGCCGTGAACGGAAGCTGCGCGCGGTCAGCTCGTTGGGCAACGCGCTCACCTGCGGGGGCGAGATCGCCCGCACCGCCGCCACCCGCACGTCGCCCACCGGCGCGTTCACCGAGCGGCGCTGCTTCTGGAACTCGGCCCAGAACGCGTTCTTCGCCAGCGTCACCACGCGCAGCGGTTCTTCGCCCAGCTGCGCGTTGGCCACGTCGCTGAGCACCCGCGGTCCTTCGGAATAGCCCCGCGCGCCCCGCCCCATGTACCCCGCGCTCGGCACGATGATCAGGTCGCCCGCCGCCAGCAGAATGGGCCGGGCGTTCGAGAAATGATCAGACGCCTCGCGCAACATCTTCCGCTCGAGCGCGCCCCGGTGCCCGTCGATGGAGATGGTGCGCCCCTCTTCGCCCGACGCCCACAGCAGCCCGGACGAGAGCCCCGACGCGTAGGTGGTCACCCGCATGTGCTTCGGCTCGAACAACACCACCGCGCACTCCAGCCGGTGATCGAACGGCTTCTCACACAGCTTCTCCAGCGCGAGGTTGGCCGAGAGCCCGGGGTCTCCGTCGGCCTCCAGCGACTCGCGCAGCGCCTCGAACGCGCCGTCGAGGGAGTGCGCGAGGGGGCGCCCGTCCTTGTCCACCACGCGCAGCGAGATGAAGGCGAAGCGCTCGTCGGCCAGCTCGATGCCTGCGAACAGCTCGGGCATCGCGTTGGGAATGCGCTGCTCGATCACCGACAGCTCGAAGCGCGGAAACACCTTCGCCCAGAGCGTGGCGTCGGGCTCGGGGTAGGGCGTCTCGTCGTCTTCTTCAGAGGGCCGGGGCTCGGGCCTGGGCCGCCGCGTCGACACCCGCTCGGCTTCGATCACCAGCAGCGTCGCGCAGTAGGCGCAGGTGGCGCGCGTCGCGCCCTGCGGGACTTCGATGGGCGCGCCACAGGAAGGACAATGCGGAGCCTGAATCTGCATGACGGCTCACACGATAGCCCTGCAGGATCGAGTCATGGGCGATCTCCGCGCCGGACAGACGAAGGCCCAGCCTCCGTTGAGAGAGACTGGGCCTCGAAGGACTTCAGTCTGCTGACGAATCAGCTGACGATGCGGACGTTCGCTGCCTGCAGGCCCTTGGGGCCCTTGTTCACGTCGAACTCGACCTTCTGACCCTCAGCGAGGGTGCGGAAGCCGTCGGCCTGGATCGCCGTGTGGTGGCAGAACACGTCGTCGCCCCCGCCATCCTGGCTGATGAAACCGAAACCCTTCGCATCGTTGAACCACTTCACAGTACCGGTTGCCATTTGCTGATCTGCTTTCAATTTTTCAGGCCGCTTCATGCGTCCCGACGCCGCCCTTCGAGGCCGGCGCAGGCAAGGGATATCGGCATTCCGGCCAAAGTGGAAGAGGCCCCCCCGGCCTGCAACCTGTTGGATCGACTGAGGTGTATAAGGCAAGCGTGATCACCCGCCTGCTGTGTCTCATCTGTCTTCTCTTCGCGATTCCTTCGCTCGCGGACATCGCGCCACCCGAAGGCAAGAGGCGCGGCTCGCGGGTGAAGAAGCCGCCGAAAGAGAAGCACGACGCGCTCGGCTTCATCGTGATCAACGGCACGCGCACCGAGGTGCGGTGGACCGACGGCGACTCGTTCAAGTTCAAGGACGGGGTCTACAAGGGCATCGGCACCCGCCTCGTCGGCTACAACACGCTCGAGGCCTACGGCCCGGTGCACCAGTGGGGCGAGTGGACGGGGGCCGAGCTCTTCACCCTCGCGAAGGCGTCCAGCCAGGTCGCCGCCGCGCAGGAATGGGAATGCACCAGCGACGGCAAGGTCGACGGGTACAAGCGCCTGCTGGTGCGCTGCCCGAAGCTCGCGGTGGAGATGGCGCGCGCAGGTCACGGCCTCGCCTACGCGGTCGACGGCGAGAAGCCTGATCCCGCGGTGGTCGCGGCGCAGGCCGAGGCGATGAAGGAAAAGCGCGGCATGTGGGCGAAGGGCGGGACCAACGGGGTGATCACCTCGCTGCACTCCGTCGGTGAAGACGGCGACGAGGAACAGACCGAGGCCTACAACCGCGTCGTCGACACCCGCACCGGCCAGGCCCTCAAGCGCAAGCACGGCGACCGCTATGAGAGCTGCCAGAACGTGTGCCTGGAGACCGATGGCCAGAAGTCCTGCATGATCTACGTGCCCTTCCGGCACCGCTACCAGGGTCAGCCAGATTGCCTCAAGGTGCCGTAAACAGTCGCTTACATCAGTCAACAATGAACAAAGGTTGCACAGAAGGGCGTGAGCTCTTAGATCTGGGCCATGAAGCTCCTCGTCCCGGTCATCGCGGTCGTCGTCATCAGTGGGTGCCAGTGCAACGGCTTCGCAGTTCCGCCGTTGCCCGAGAAGGTGCTCGGCACCTGCAACTACACGAACAAGTTCAGCCAGGGGGCGGAGTGCAAGGACTACGTCGGCGAGTGGACCGAGAAGGAAGCGGCCGACGACTGCAAGAGCAACGGCGCGACCTTCGTGCCCGCGCAGAAGTGCGGCATCGCCCCGACCGAGAAGTACGGTGACTGCATCTTCATCGTCGACGAGGCGAAGGGGAAGTTCGCGCGCGTCGAGCTGCCCGGCACCGACGCCTCGAAGTGTGGCTCGATGGAGCGCGGCTGCGAGTTCTTCGGCGGCGGCAGCTTCCAGCCCAGCACGGTGTGCGGCGGGGTGAGCAGCTTCGATGGTCCGTCGGGGCTGCCGACGTTCCAGCAGCCGACGCTCGACTGCAAGGCTCCGCTGTCAGGTGAGCCGGCGGGCAAGGGGCCCGAGGGCCAGGTGTGTACGTGGTCGATGATCTCTGGCGCGACGGAAGAGGGACGCGACTTCAACGCGTACGGCAACTGCGAGATGGTGCGCACGCAGCGCCCCTATTACCCCGCACCGCCGGCCCCCGAGGCGACGCAGGAAGACGCGCGCATGGGCGACGGCGCCTACGTGGCCGACGTGGAGTGGGCGAAGAAGCAGATCGCCTCCACTGCGTGCGTGTGTTGTCACTCGACCGCCGCCCCGAAGGGCACCAGCAACTGGTACCTCGAGTCGGGCCCGAACTTCTTGAACTCGTTCTTCCCGCGCGGGCTGGCGATGGGCGCGGGGTGGATCGACACGGTGGGCTTCGGCGCGTTTCCTCCCGAGCAGAACAACGGCTTCACCCGCGCCACGCCCGAGAACCCGGGCCACACCATCTTCGTCACCACCGACGACGCGCGCATGAAGCGGATCTTCGAGCGGGAGCTCGCGAATCGCGGCCTCACCCGCGCCGACTTCGCAGGCCAGACGTACGGGGCCGGCCCGCTCGACGCGCAGCGCTTCTTCGTGCCGGCGGCGTGCGAGGCGGGTGAGGGCGTGGCGGCCGATGGCACCGTCACCTGGGTCGGCGGCAAGGCGCGCTACCTGTACGTGCTCGACCTGAACTCGACCTCGCCGGGCGTGCCGCCCAACCTCGACACCCCGATGGGCACGCAGTGGCGCATCGACGTGCCGTGGCTGAGTGGAACGCCGATCGAGCCCGGTACGGTGAAGTACGGCGTCGTTCCCGAGGGCCTGACCCAGCGAGTGGCGCCGAAGCCGCTCGAGGCGGGCAAGCAGTACTACCTGTACGTGCTCCAGGACATCGCGATTCCCGTGACGCGCTGCCTGTTCACCGCGCCCTGAGCTCGGCGTTCGCCGACGTTGATGTGGAAGGTCGACACGACAGCGCGGGTCGGGGAGGCTCCGGCCGTCATGAGCGACTTCCTGGTGATCATCTCGAAGGCGCAGTTCGAAGCGGTCCACCGCAGCGCGAAGGTGGGCGAGCAACTGGGCTTCACGAAGTACGTGAGCTCGCACGCCGCGCTGGAACCGGTCCGCGGGGGAGGCAGCCTCTTCCTCGTCACCGTCCGGCCTCCTGACGAGCGGCTGTGGCTGCTCGCCGAGCTCGTCGACCCCAGACACGACGGCAAGGCCTGGGTCGCAGCGCGCTCGACCCTCGCGGTGCGCGACATCACCGCGCTGCTGGGGAAGCTCGAGTTCACGACGGGGAAGGGCATCAGCGCGAAGAAGGGCGCGCTGGGTATGAGCCTGCAGACGCCGCGCGCGCTGACCGCCGCCGACGTGAAGCTCCTGCGCAGCGGGAAGGTGGCGCCCGCAGCGGAAGCGCCCGCGGACGAGGCTGTCCCTCGCAAGGCTGACCCGCAGCCTGTCCCCGCGCGAGCCGCCATTGACGCTGTCGGATCACAGGGAGGAACGCTCGCCGCCGCCCTCGCGGAGTGGCGCACCACGCGGGCCCCCGCGCTGGAGGAGCTCATCGTCACGCTGGGCGCGCACCACGCCCGGGCTTTCCCGCCACTCGACCCCGACGCGGAGGACTACGACGCCGCGTGGACGGCGCGGGCCAACGAGGCGACACCCGAGGACCTGGACAACCTCATCCCCGGGCTGTGGAGCGACCCACGCGGCTCGATTCCGATTCGCCTGCGTAAGCTGCTGGACCTCGGCGCGGATCCGCGGCTCGGCGAAGCCTTCCTGAAGATGATCGACGAGCCGCCGCTGACCGCCTCGAGCAACTTCTCGGCGTGGACGACCCTCTTCAAGGCGCTGCCGTCGATGGTGGACACGCGCGCCACGAAGCGGCTCCAGGCTCGGGCGAAGAAGAAAGGCGGCGACTCGCAGTTCTGGCCGAAGTTGACGCTCTGGATCGAGGCCGCCCTGAAAGAGCTCCCCGCGCCCGCGACGCTGACGAAGGAGCAGGCGGCGTCCGTCGCGAAGCGGCAGGCCGCTGCGAAGGCGTTGCTCGAGGGGGCGCCGCCTGCCGCGGGTGCAGCGCCGAAGCGTGAGCGGCGCGGGGCGCCCCCCATGAAGGGCACGCCGCGCGAGGTGCTCGAGGCCGCGCTCGCCGCCGCGAAGGCCAACCAGCCGCTCGAGGCGCTCGAGCCGCTGCGAGGGTACTGGGCCGTGACGCGCGCTCCCCAGGCCGCGGAGTTGATGACCGCCTTCGCGCGCCTCGGCCGGGCGACCCAGCCTGACTTCGCGCGAGGCAAGGCGAAGGAGATCCACGCGCGGTGGCTGAAGGAGGGCCGGGGGTACGACGCCACGCTGGTGACGCCGCTGCTCGAGGCGCTGCTGAAGGGCACGCTCTCCGACGCGGAGGAGCGGCTCGAGGTGATGCTGGGCTGGCCGCCCGACCCCCGGATCGCCGAGGCGATGTGTGACCGCTGTATCTCCGGGCGAGACCCCTACATCGGCGCGCGGCCGCAGCTCTGGAAGCGCGCGTACGACCTGCTGGTGCGCAGCGCTGACCCCCGCTTCCTCGCGCGGCTGACGAAGAACGCCGCGCGGCTCGAGAGCTCGGCGGGGTTCGACCGCAACCGCGCAGAGCGGCCGCACGCCAGCCGCACCATCGTGCCGTACACCGCGGCGGCGAGCGCCGGGCGCGCCCCGAGCGCGGACGAGCAGCAGCTGCTCGCGGCCCTGAGCGCGGTCGCAAAGGAAGGCAGCGCGCGGTCGAAGGCCGCGGCCAGGCCTGATCAGGAACTCGGGCTCCTGCAGGCCATCAACGCGGCGGCGCCCGACGACGTCACGCCTTACCTCGTCTACGCCGACTTCCTCGCCGAGCGGGGTGACCCGCGCGCGGAGCTGATCAACCTCTCGCTGGCGAAGGAGCGTGGTGAGAAGGTCAAGAGCAAGCTCGAGGCGTGGGTGAAGGACAACGAGCGGGCGCTGCTCGGGAACCTCAAGATGCGGCTCTTCAAACCGCTGGAGCGGCTCGAGCGGGGCTTCTTCCGCAGCCTGGGAATGGACCCCTGGGGGAAGATCTCCGACTCGGATCTCGAGCCGATGGCGGAAGACCTGCGCTGGGTCACTGCGCGGACCATCTCGCTGCCGTCTTCCCCCACGAAGCACGCCGACTTCCTCCTCAGCCACGCGCCCCTCTACGGCATGGAGCGCCTCAACTCCGCCAGCGGCCACTACCTCGAGCTGATGTGCAGGCGCGACTTCCCGTGGGCGCTCGAGGTCATCTCGTTCGGCGAAGACCTGGCGCTGTCGGCGAACGTCGACCCCAGGCGCTTCCCGAAGCTCGAGGAGCTCCACCTCCATCTCTGGAACCCGGCGCCCGAAGGCTTCTTCGACCATCCCCTCGTCAAGGCGTGCAAGCGCATCACCAGCGGCGACTCGGTGAGCGGCGGGGCAGTTCCGGTCGACGCGCTGGTGCCTTTCTTCGTGCGGCTGCCGAAGCTCGAGGTCTATGAGGGCTTCAGCCGGCCCGCGCACGCGCGCTTCACCGCCACCGGTGACGGGCGCTTCGACGTGAAGCTCGACGTGGGCGCCATCAACCCGAAGAGCGACCCGTCCTTTGCCCGCACGCTCGAGGGCTTCAAGAAGCTCCCCGCCACGCTGGTTCGCCGGCTCGAGCTGGGAGAGCTGGCGGAGCGGCGCGGGTACGCGAAGCCCAACCCCGAGAGCACCGCGATGGCCGAGGCCGCGACGAAGCACCTGCCGCGCGCGTGAGCGGCCTCGTCACGTCAGGTGGCGAGGTGGCGGGAGCAGCTGGAACGCCAGCGAGGGCTGCGCCATGAAGCCTGGGTGATCGCCCGGTTCGACAGGCAGCAACGCTGGCTGACCCTCTTCATCCTGCTCCTTCCGGTGGGGGTCATCCTGGCTGTCGTCGGAAGCAGCAGGCACGACTGGTCCTGGGCGTCGGGCCCGGGCTTCGGGGTGGCCCTGGTCAGCGTCCTCGGAATGCTGTGGAGCGTCCGCTGCCCTGCGTGCCGCAAGCTCGCCATCAGAACCACCGGACCGCTGACGACCTGTCCGAGGTGCGGCGTCCGGTTGAGAGCGTGAGGGTGGGTCGGCGTCGCGGGACGGCAACTACTCAGCGAGCAACTTGTCCAGCTCGCCGCTCTCACTGAGCGCCTTCAAGTCACTCGCGCCACCGACGAACGTGCCCTTGATGAACACGAGGGGAAAGGTGGGCCAGCCCACCCAGATCTTCAGCGCGAGCCGCCGGCGCCAGCCTTTGAAGTAGCTGCCGTACTCGAGGTAGCGGTGCGGCACGCCCTTCGCTTCGAGCAGCTTGCGCGCCTTCTTCCCGGGCTGCAGTCCCGAGACGCCGACCACCACGACCTTCTCGGTGGCGATGACCTTCGACACCTCTTCGACGAGGTCATTCTGAAAGTCGGCCTGGGCTTTGGCGATGACGGGGTGAATAGGAGGGCGCGGCTGAGTCATGGCGCGTCAGTTAGCGACTTGTGGTCCCGCGCGCACTCAATCTGGATGGGCGCGCTCTTCGAACTCGTGTCCACGGGGCCTCAGGCTTCGAAGCGGTGAACGCTCGAGTTGTCCTCTTTGTTGACGACGAGAGGGGGTGGGAGGGGTCTCCCAAAGCGTGTCCTCTTTGATGACGAGGCCGCGAAGCCTGTTCGGTCCGGGCGCGAACCCAGCCCTTCAATCACCACGCTTCCTCGTTGCCTGTTGCTGCTCAGCTCGCGCGGCGGCGCCGTGTCCAGACGAGCAGACCGAGCACCAGCATCCCAGGAGCAGCGCTGCAGCCCCCGCGCACGGGCGCCAGTCCGAGCTGTGTCGGAGCCTCGTCAGCCGGCGAAGGCACGATGACGTTTGGATCGACCTCGGTCGGTCCCGCATCGGCCGGCGCCGTCAGCGGCAGTCCCCCATCGACCGGAGCCGGCTGCGGCTGACCTGCATCCGGAGTCGCCACCACCGTCCCCGTCGGCGACACGCATTGCCCCATCGCGCAGCCCGCATCGACGTTGGTGCAGTCGAGCGTCTGCCGCGCGGTGCAGCCCGTGCCTGCCGCGGAGCCGCCGCTGCACTTCTCGTCGACGCAGCCCGCGCCCATCGCCGCGCAGTCAGCCGTCTGCTTCCCGGTGCAGCCCGAGCCCGGGCAGAACCCGCCGCTGCACCTGCCGTCGACCGAGTGACAACCGAAGCCCCCGCAGTCGAGCGCGTTGCGCGCGGTGCTCCCGCTGCCCGCGCAGTTGTTCCCGCCGCTGCACACGTGATCCACGCAGCCGCAGTCCATGGCCGTGCAGTCGCTCGTCTCCTTGCCGGTGCATCCACTTCCTGGACCGAAGCCGCCCGCGCACTGGTGATCGACGCAGTTCACCCCGAACGCCGCGCAGTCGTGCGCCTCACGCCAGGTGCAGCCGGTGCCCGCGCACGCCACGCCGCCGCTGCAGCGGTGATCAGCACACCCGCAGCCGACGTTGCCGCAGTCGAGCGTCTCCTTCGCCGTGCAGCCGCTGCCGGGACACGTGCCGCCGTTGCACTGCCCGTCGGCGCAGCCACACCCGAAGCCTCCACAGTTCGAGGTGTGCTGCGCGCTGCAGCCGCTGCCCGGACAGAAGATGCCGTTGCACTGGTGATCCACGCAGCCACAGCCGAAGTTCCCGCAGCCGTCCGCCTCGGCGCGCGTGCAGTTGTCCTCGGTGTTGCCGCACGGGCCACCGCCCGGACCGCCGCCCCACCATTCCCAGTGCCACGCCTCGCTGGGCACGGTGCGGTTGAAGCCGAAGGACGGACCGTGCGCGTTGAGCCAGTTGAGGACTCCGGGCGCGCTGGTGTTGAGGTCGAGCGCGTGGCCGCTCTGGTGGTTGCTGTAGCCGGGCTGCGCCGCGAGGTTGCAGCTGTTGCAGCTGCAGTTCACGTAGCAGCTGTAGAGGTACTGCTGTTCGGACATGGTGCGGAAGCCCGACACCACCGCGATGTTCACGCCCGCTCTCGCCGCCGCCGCCTGCATCACCGCGTACGCGTTGGCCGTGTCCAACTCGGCGGGCTTTCCGTCGGCGGTCACCACCGTGATGGGGAAGGACGCGCCGCTGCGGTAGCCCGTGTCCTGCCGGGTGCCGCAGGTGACCAGCCCCTGCTCGGCCGAGCTGAAGAGCTGCTCGGGTTCGGCTTCCTCGGCCTCGAGGTCGATCGCTGGACCGCAGCTGATCAGCCCGAGCACCAGGAGCGTGGAGGCGAAGTGTGGAGAGGTGCGCACGTCTGATCATCGACGGCTCCCCGCCAGGGAGAACGCCGTGGCCTGTCAACGCGAGTGACAGAAACGCCCCCATTTCACGCGCCATTTCCTGGTCAGAAGCGCCAGCCGGCAGCGAGCCTCGGGCCGAACCCGAAGCCCGGCCCACCGAAGAGCATCAGGTCGAGCCCCAGCATCACGCTCACGCTCACGCGCGGCGACACCGCGAAGCCCACCCCGCCTTCGAGGTACGCGCCGAACTGCCGCACGGGCGCCAGGTCGTTCACCAGCCGATGCTGTAGCTCGAGCCCGAGCCCCACCGCGGGTTGCACCACGTGCGCCTGGCGGAACTGTGCGCGGTAGCCGAGCGACAGCGGCAGGAAGAGGTGATCAGGCCCACCCAGCACCCCGAACGCGAGCCGCAGCCGGCTCACCGAGCCGGGCTCGCCGGGGCGGAAGAGCAGCTCGGGGCGCACGCCGAAGGTCAGCCCTACCAGCGTCACCTCCACCGGTACGTTCACCTCGAAGCGGCTGTCCTGCGCGGCGGCCGCGGAAGCCAGCAACGCCGTGAGCAGGGCGCTAGTACGCATAGAAGGACCAGTCGTCGAACGCTTCCATGTAGCCCCCGCCCTCTTCCACGCCGTAGCCGAGCCCGAACTTTCCGGGCGTCTTCGCCGGGCACCAGATCCACAGCTCGCTCTCCCCCTTCGGAAAGACGACCGCGAGGGGGCGGCTGGTCCAGAAGAAGCGCCGCATCACGCTCTCGAAGAACACCGGGCGCGGGCTCACCTGGTTGAGCTCGACCACCGCGCCGAAGCCCGCGGGCAGGGGCGCCGGGAGCGCAGCGAGCTCTTCTTCGGTCGGCGCCCCCACGCCCGGGCCCACCAGGGCCCACGCCGGCCGGTGGGCCGCGAGGTCGCGCTGGTGCGGCACGAAGATCTCCACCGGGGCGCCGAAGCGCACCGCGTGGTTCACCTTGATCACGAAGCGCTCCTCACCGGTGACGAACTGGCCGAAGACCGCGTAGCTGATGCCCGGCTTCTCGAAGATGAAGGGCACGCCGGCCTCGAGCCTGCCGGGCGCGTGCGCTTGCCCCGGCGTCGCGGCGAGCAACCCCACCAGCAGCAGCCGCCGGCTCACGGCTGGCACTCCGAGGGCAGCGACGACTCGCGGTCCCGCAGCCGGGCGAGGGCGCGGGCGCAGGCGGTGGTGCAGCCTTCCGCGAGCGTCGGGTTGTTCCAGCAGAACCCGCCTTCGACGAAGCGCTCCAGGTCGGTGGTCTCTCCTGGGGCGTCGAGAGCGCGAATGCAGCCCACCCACGCCTGGCACTCCGGTGCCTGGCTCACCGGGCTTCCCCAGCAGCCCGCCAGCACGGCCATGGTGCAGAGCAGCGCTCCCCGCATGAGCCCGGGCTCGTGCAGCGGCCGTGCCGCCTCGCGGATCCGGGCCCACGCCCGTTCGCGCGCCGCAAACGGTGCGCGCCGAGGCAGGCCATTGCGTTCAGCGACGAGCGGTCGCGCTGAGCCCCGAGATCGCCAGCGCGTGCCCCAGCACCGCGCACGGCACGAGGAACCCGGGCAGCAGCGCGTACGGCCACTGCGCCACGATGGTGAGCGGCGCCCCCGGCCAGTCGAGTGCAGCGGCCCCGGCGCCGAGGTGATGGCGATGCCCACCACGTTGATCAGCAACGCCACCGCGCCGAGCTGCCACAGCCACTGCGACCATGCCGGCGCGCGCTTCGTGGCGATGAGAAAAGCCATCACCGGTGCGCTGAGCCCTACCAGCACGTCGAAGTTCCGCCCGGCGAACGTCATCTGCTCGGGCAGTTGGCCCGAGGTGAAGAGAAGGTAGAGCGCCAGCTCCAGCGGCGCGCGGAACGTCTGCAGCGCGACCGGCCACCACGACGGCATCACGCGCAGCGCTTCCTTCACGGCGGCGACGCGGGAGACGAGCAGCCCCACCCCTACCGCGCCGAGCGCCACCAGCGGAATCTTCGGAGGCATGCGCTCGAACGCGCCGAGCACACCACTCGCAGCGAGCCCGAACACCACCCCGAACCACGCGAGCAGCGCGACCGCGGCGATCCACCGCGCGCCCTTCAGCGCGAACACGATGAGCCCTGCGACGAGCAACGCGAGCACGAGGAGGTCACGAGCGCGGCCGCACGCCGAGCCAGGGCCCGAGCGGCGTCCTCCAGACGAGCAGCCTGAACGTCAGCAGCGCGAAGCCGAAGGTGAGCAGCACGGTGGCGAAGTACTCCAGCAGCCCCGGCGCGGGCACCTGCGCGAAGAGCACCTGCAGCGCCTGCACCACGGGGTAGTGCACCAGGTACACCCAGTACGACGCCTCGACGAGGAAGCGGAGCCACGGGCGCTCCGTCGCCTTCACCCGGAAGGCGAGCCCGAACGCGCCCAGCGTCATCAGCCATGCCACCACGCCGGCCAGCACCTGCCCCTGCACCTGGTACTGCAGCGAGTCCTTGAAGATGAACAGGCCCAGCGCGAGCCCCGCCGCCAGGAAGAACGGCGCCTGCCGCCGCAGCGGCTCGAACGAGGTCTCTCGCGAAGGCCAGCACCACCAGCCCACGGCGTAGAAGAGCCCGAAGTGGAAGAGCTCGAACGGCCGAGGCCACAGCGCTTCATCGGGGCGGTTCGACGGGTGGAAGTACAGCGCCACGCAGGTCGGCACCACCAGCACCAGCGCGAGCAGCGGGGGAAAGCGCAGCGCGCTCTTCATCCAACGGGCGGGCGCTTCCCACCGCGGCGCTGCCCACGCGGCCACGCAGAGCGTGAACAGGTAGACGAGGAACCAGAGGTGGCGCGGCACGAAGAGGAAGCCGGTGCCGTCCTTGAACGCAGGCGACATGAGCCCCAGCGAGTGACTCCACTGGCGCAGCGCGACGTCGAGCAGCAGCACCAGCGGCAGCGCGACCGCGAAGGGAATCACCAGCCGCTTGCTGCGATCCACGATGAAGCCGCGCGCGCCGCGGCGCTCGAACACGAGGTGCGAGAAGAACCCCGAGAGCGCGAAGAACACCTGCATCCGGAAGGCGTGGAGCAGGCCGGTGAGCGTGGTGAGGGCCGGCACCGGTGAGGCGTCGGCCACGAGGTACCAGGGGCCGACGTCCGGAAACCACGCGTAGGTGGCGTGGTACGCGAGCCCGAGCAACATCGCCCCCGCGCGGATGGCGTCGAGGCCGTCGTAGCGGATCTGCCCCCTCGACTCCGCTCGGGGTGAGCGGTTGGGGAGCAGCTGCATCAGCTGGGCGTGGCGACCGCGCGCAACATGTCGAGCGACTCGAGCGCCTTGCCCGCGCCCATCACCACCGACGACAGCGGATCTTCGGCGAGGAACACCGGCAGGCCCGTCTCTTCGCGCAGCAGCGTGTCGAGGTTCTTCAGCAGCGCGCCGCCACCGGCCAGCACGATGCCGCGGTCGGCGATGTCGCCAGCGAGCTCGGGCGGGGTGCGCTCGAGCGTCATCTTCACCGCCTCGACGATGCCGTTGATCGGCTCGCTGAGCGCGTCGCGGATCTCGTCGCTCGTCACCGAGAGCGTACGGGGCACGCCGGCCACCAGGTCGCGGCCCTTGATCTCCATCGTCATGGCCACTTCGGTCGGGTACGCGGTGCCGATGCCCATCTTGATCAGCTCGGCCGTGCGCTCACCGATGAGCAGGTTGTACTTGCGCTTCACGTACTGAATGATCGCCTCGTCGAGCTTGTCGCCGCCGATGCGCACCGACTTGCTGTAGACGATGCCCGACAGCGAGATGACCGCGACGTCCGTGGTGCCGCCGCCGATGTCGACGATCATGTTGCCCGACGGCTCGGTCACGGGCAGGCCGGCGCCGATCGCCGCCGCCATGGGCTGCTCGATCAGGTGCACCTCGCGCGCGCCCGCGTTCTCCGCCGCCTCGCGCACCGCGCGCCGCTCGACCTCGGTGATGCCCGAGGGGATGCCGATGACGATGCGGGGCTTCACGTTGAACTTCCGCTGGTGCGCCTGCTGAATGAAGTACTTCAGCATCGCGGCGGTGATCTCGAAGTCGGCGATGACGCCGTCCTTCATCGGGCGGATGGCGACGATGTTGCCGGGCGTGCGGCCGAGCATCTCCTTCGCTTCCTTGCCGACGGCGAGCACCTTCTTGCCGCCGCGCGCGTCCTGCTGCACGGCGACCACCGAGGGCTCGTTGCTGACGATGCCCATGCCTCGCACGTAGATGAGCGTGTTGGCCGTGCCGAGATCAATCGCGAGATCTCGCGAGAACAACGTGTGCAGCCAGTCGAACATTGGTTTTTTCCCCGGGACGTCGGAGTGCGGTGTGGGTTGGTGCAGTGACCGCTGTCAACAGAGTAACGGGTTGCGAACACTGCGCCAAGCGGAAGGTAGAAGGAAATCAGGACTTTGGCCGTTTCGCGGCGCGTCAGGGGTGCGGCTGATCGGAGGCACCAGTGGGAGAGGCCGATTTACCGCCTGCTGATACGGCCCCTGCGATCAGCGGGGAGAATTTCTTTCGCGCGGGTAGATTGCGCCGCCCATGAGTTCCGACGCGCCTGAAACCCCCGAAGACAACGAGCTGGACCAGGTCGACCCCATCGAAGACGCCTGGCTGCTGCAGGAACCGGAGCAGGTGGAGAAGCTCGCCCGCGAGCGCCTCGCCGCCGACCCGAACGATCCCCAGAGCCACGCCTGGCTGGGCCTCGCGCTGTGCGTCACCAACAAGACCCCCGCCGGCCAGGCCTCGCTCAAGAAGGCCTTCGAGCTCATTCGCGCCGAGCTGGCGGCCACCAGGGACGAAGAAGAGCAGCACATGCTCACCTGGGAACTGCACGGCATGGCCAACCGCCTCGTCGACACGCTCGCCGAGAACCCCACCCTGGGCCTGCCGGCGGCGCAGTTCGTGGTCGACGGGCTCAAGTTCGAGCACGCGCCCAGCCTGCGCATGCTCTCGGAAGACGTGGCCACCCGCGAAGGTGATCCGGTGAAGGCGGCGGGGCTGCTCAAGCGCGCGCTCGCCGTCGACGCGACCGACCCCGAATCGCACTACCTGGCGGCGCGGCTGATGGCGCGGCTGGGCAAGAAGCCGCAGGTGCTCTCGCACCTGCAGAAGGCGCTCGACAACGCCGCGGGCACCATCGCGGTGCGCACGCTGGCGCGCTTCGAGCCCGACTTCGACGGCTTCCGCAAGGACCCCGAGTTCACCGCGCTGGTCGATCTCTTCCCCACCGACCCGGTGCTGCGCCCCATCTACGTGGCGCTCGACGCGGGCGACTTCGGCAAGGTGGTCGAGCTGTGCCGCGCCAACGCGGGCCAGGCGAAGAACGCCCTCGACGTGCTCTACCCCTGGCGCGAGTCGCTCGAGCTGGTGCTCGACCAGGCGGCTGACCCCGACAAGGCGAAGATCAGCAAGGAACTCGACGACGTGCAGAAGGACATCGAGGGCCACGAGGACAAGGACGAAGAGAGCCCGGTCTACCAGCGGTTCTGCGGCGACGCGTGAGTCCAGGGTTCATCGAAACAACAGACGGAACCCGGACCGTTCATCCCGAGCGGAGTCGAGGGATGGAATTCCGATCGATTGGCGCGCGGCCCTCGACTCCGCTCGGGCTGAACGGAGGCTCGATCCTTATTTCCGCCAACCCGCTCGGGATGAACGGGGCGCCCGGACTCGAGGGGGCGAGCTGATCATGCGCGTTCACCTCGTCGACGGCACGTTCGAGCTCTTCCGCGCGCACTACAGCAAGCGCCCGCCGCACGCCTCGCCGCAGGGGAAGGACCTCAAGGCGACCGTCGGGGTGGTGCAGTCGCTCATCTACCTGCTGCAGGAGACCTCGGAGAAGGCGACGCACGTCGCGGTCGCCTTCGACAACCCCATCGTCTCGTTCAGGAACGACCTCTTCGCCGGCTACAAGACCGACGCCGGCATCGACCCTGCGTTGCGCGGGCAGTTCGACGACGTGGAGGAGGCGGTCGCGGCGCTGGGCGTGGTGGTGTGGCGCATGAAGGACTTCGAGGCCGACGACGCCCTCGCCTCGGCCGCGTGGCGCTTCGCGAAGGACCCGCGCGTCGAGCAGGTGCGCATTCTCACCCCCGACAAGGACCTCGCGCAGGTGCTCCACGGCGAGCGCATCGTGCAGGTCGATCGCATTCGGCAGAAGGTGATCACCGAGGCGACCTTGTGGACCGACAAGCACCTGCGGCCCGGCAGCGTGCCCGACTTCCTCGCCCTGGTGGGCGACACCGCCGACGGCATTCCGGGGCTGGAAGGGTGGGGCGAGAAGTCGGCGTCCGAGGTGCTCGCCGCGCATCCCCACGTGGCCGACATTCCCGACGACGTGAAGCAGTGGAAGGTGAAGCCGCGCAGCGCCGAGAAGCTCGCCCTGGTGCTCGCGCGTGAACGGCAGGAAGCGATGCTCTATCGCAGGCTCGCCACACTGCGTGACGACGTGCCGCTCGGTCAGACGCTCGAGCAGCTCGAGTGGAAGGGCGCGCCGAAGGAGCGGTGGCTGCAGTGGTGCTCGACGGTGGGCGGCGAGTCGCTCGCGCGCAGACCTTCACGATTCTGCTGAGGAGGGGTGATGCGGCTCGAACTCAAAGACGGCAAGTCGAACAAGTTCTGGGAAGCAGAGCTGACCCGCACCTGGTTCGACGTGAGGTGGGGCCGCATCGGCAGCGAGGGCCAGAAGAAGCGGCAGCGGTTTCCCACCGCGTACGAAGCGCGGCAGGCGTACGAGAAGCTGGTCGCCGAGAAGCGGAAGAAGGGCTACCGCGAGCCCGGAAAGGGCGCGGCGCCGGCGCCTCCGTCCGGACCTCGCGACGAGAAGCTCGAAGCGGCGCTCCGCGCGCGGCCCGATGATCAGGCCGCCTACCTCGTCTTCTCCGACTTCCTCCAGGGCGCCGGAGAGCCGACAGGCGAGCTCATCGCCGTGCAGGTGGCCCTGGCGAAGAAGAAGAACCCCGCGCTGGCGAAGCGCGAGCAGGCGCTGCTCAAGAGCCTCGCCCTGCTCGATGCTGATCTCGGCGCGCTCACCTTCCGTTGGGGCCTGCTCGACTCGGTGAGGCTCGAGAACAGCCGCGACTGGATGGACGAGACCTTCGACGTGCGCCCCGTGCTGCAGAAGCTCTTCGGTTCCCCGGCCTGCGTGGCGCTGCGTGAGCTGAAGGTGGGCGTGCTTCGGTGGGACCACCAGGAGAAGGACCTCGAGACGCTCTTCGAGCTCGCGGGCCGGCATGCCTGGGCGAAGTCGCTCGAGCGGCTGCACCTGGGCGATCTCGACAACGTCGACATGGCGCACCACTCGATCGGCACGGTGGGCAAGCCGCTCTCCGCCGCGTTCCCGGGGCTGCGCTCGCTGGTGCTCCACTCGGGTGAGAAGAGCTGGGCCGGCGGCCACCAGACGTTCGACTTCTCGGGGCTGGTGTTGCCCGAGCTGCGCCACCTCGTCATCGAGACGTGCTCGATGAACAAGCGGCGGCTGAAGGAGCTCTGGGCCGCGAAGCTGCCGAAGCTCGAGGGGCTGACGCTCTGGTTCGGCAGTGATGAGCACGGCGTCGACTGCGGCGTCGAGCACCTCGCCCCGCTGCTCGAGGGCAAGGCGTTCCCGCACCTGAAGCACCTGGGGCTCGCCAACGCGGAGTTCGAGCCGGAGATCGCCGCTGCGCTGCCGTCCTCGAAGCTCGCGCCGCGGCTCGAGTCGCTCGACCTCTCGATGGGCACGCTCGACGATTCCCACGTGGACCGCCTCGTCGCGGGCGCGAAGGCGTTCAAGAAGTTGAAGACGCTCGACGTGCGCGAGAACTTCTTGAGCAAGAAGGGCATCGCCGCGCTGGCGGAGGCGTTCGCCCACGTCGACGCGGAAGAGCAGAAGGCGCCGTGGGAAGACGACCCCGCTTATCGGTACGTGTCCGTCGGCGAGTGACCTTCCTTGCAGGGACCCGCGGCACTCAATAGAAGCGCGCCTTCTCTTTCAGCCCGGGACCCACCGAAATGAACCACAGGCTCACGCTCGCAGCGCTGTCTCTCGTCGTCGCCGTCCTCTCGTTCAACTGCGGCAGCATGACGAAGACCGACGCAGGCACGGGCGGCGGCTCGGGTGGTGGCACGGGTGCGGGCGGTGGCGGTGGCGGTGGCGGTGGCGGTGGCGGCGCGACGGGCGGCGGGGTCGGCGGCGGCGGTGGCGTTCGCACCTGCGACATGGCGCCGGTGTTCCTGCCCACCGAGATCTACGCGAAGGGCTTCGACCCCGGCACCTCGATGTTCCCCCCGTACAACTTCGCCACCTTCGTGCACGCGTCGACGACCGCGGGCCGCATCGACGGCATGCAGAACGAGTACTTCGCCGACGGGCCGGTGAGCAACGTCGCCATCCCCGCGAAGAACTACGCGATGTGTGACTACTGCTTCTACATGCAGCTCGGCTGCGACAGCATGGGCGCCCAGTGCGCGAAGTCGTACCTGGCGCAGTCGGGCCGGCTCACCGTCACCGCCGCCACGAAGGACATCGACGCCGGCACCTACGCCTTCAGCCTCGCCGACGTGACCTACGAGGAGTGGGACTTCAACACCGACACCGCGGTCGACGGCGGCTGCCTCACGCTGCCGAGCTTCTCGTACACCGCGACCTGGCCGTAACGCGATCGCCCCTCACCCCGCCCTCTCCCCGCTGCGCCGGGAGAGGGAGCGCTACTCCACCGAGTCGGGCGGCCGGGTGATCCACGCCGCGATGAAGAGATCGATCTCCCCGCGCATCACGTCCTTCACGCGGGGGGACCCTTCACCGGTGCGTGGATCTTCGACGCGCGGGCTCTTGCCCACGAAGTAGCGCCGCACCTCGGCGCCGCCTTCGCCCTGCCCGGCGAGCACGGTCATCGTCAGCGCCTTGAGCTCGAGCACCGTCGACGAGCCTGCCAGCGACACCTCGCGCCCCGTCTTCTCGTCGCGGGCAGAGACCTCGGCGCCCACCTTCTCCACGAAGCGCCCCGCGCGCCGCTTCACCTCACGCCCGTCGAGCTTCATGGTGTCGGGCACCACCACCTCGCTCGCCGACGGGCGGTACAGCCGCACGTACGCCGAGAGCCGCGCGTCGTCGTCGATGCGCCGGTGCGTGCCGCGTTCACCCGAGAGGAAGCCGAACACCCCCGGGCCGTGCAGGTGCAGCACCGCGCGCGTCGGGTCGTCTCCTTCGGCTGCCGCCTGCACCTCGTACCCGCGGCGCTCGGCCCAGCCGCGGTACATGGTGACCAGCTCGCGCACCCACGCCTCGCTCGAGTCGCCGTTCGCGCCGGCCGAGACCTCGAGCCACGCGTCGTCGACGTCTTTCGCGCCGCCCGCCGCGACTCTCGCCTCGGCCAGCCGCACCTCTTGCGCTGCTTCTTCCACCGCCCGCACGGCGCCGGCCAGCTGCAGCTCCCCCTTGGCGTCGCGCGCGCGACGCCGCGCCACCTGGCAGAGCTCGCGCAAGCGATCGAGCTCACCCAGCTGCGCGTCGAGAGCGCGGAACGTGCGCAGCACCGCCGCCGCGCGCTCGCCGTCGTCCCAGAAGCCGGGCGCCTGGCTCTGCGCCAGCAGTTCCCTGCGGCGCGACTCGAGCTCGGGGCGCTTCGCCGCCGAGGCCACCGCGGCCGCCCTGCCCACGAAGGCCTCAGCCTCGCGGGTGAGCGCCTTCTGATCGAGCCGCTTGTTCTTCACCTGGCCGCCGGCCGAGGGCAGGTGCGCCTGCGCCGTCGCTTCGCGCTCGCGGTTCACCTTCGGCTCGGCCACGGCGTGCACCGCGCCCTTGTGCGCCACCACCTTCACCGGCGTACCCGCGGGAAGGGGACGGCGGGCGATCTCCACCGCCAGCGCGGCCGTCAGGGTCTTCTCGATCTCCCGCTGCAGGAAGCGCGCGCCGTGCGAGGGCGAGTAGCCGCGCTCGACCAGCAGCTCCACCACCTCGGGCGCGACCTCCACGTCGAGCTGCCGCGCGCGAATGCCCTCGCGCTCGAGCACCCGGCCCACCTCGCGCTGGGCGATGCGGCGAATCTCGACCTTCCCCAGCGGGCGGAAGTGGCACAGGCCGTCGAAGCGGTTCAAGAACTCCGGGCGGAACGTGGAAGAGATGCGGCGATCGATCTCGCTGATCAGCTCCTCGTCACCTCTTCGCGCAGAGAACCCGATCGGTCCCTCGCGGTACACCTCGGCGCCCACGTTCGAGGTGCAGACGATGAGGGTGTTGTTGCAGGGCACGGTCTCGCCCGCGGCGTTGATGAACTGCCCTTCGTCGAAGAGCTGGAGGAAGCGGTCGTGGCACTTCGCGTGCGCCTTCTCGAACTCGTCGAGCAGCAGCACGGTGAACACGCGCCCATCGAGCAGCTTGGTGAGCTCGCCGCGCTTGCCCGAGAGCGTCTGCGCCCAGGGGTTGCCGAAGAGCACCTGCTCGTCGCCGAAGTCCGGGTAGTCGGCCATGTTGAGCCGCACCAGGCGCTCCGCCGCCCCGAAGAGGTACTCGGCCAGCAGCTTGGCCAGGTGCGTCTTGCCCACGCCGGTGGGGCCCGCGAAGAGGAAGACGCCCAGCGGGCGGCGTGGGTTGTTGAGGCCGGCTTTGAGCAACGCCACCGAGCGCAGCACCGCGGCCACCGCGTCGGTCTGGCCGAGCAGGCGCGTGCCGAAGAAGCGGCCCACCTCGTCGAGATCGAGCGCGACCGCGTCGTCGGCCATGAAGCGCGGGAGCCGGGTCGAGTTGCAGAAGCGGGTGAGCACCTCTTCGCTGCTGACGCGTTCCTTCGCGGCCCCCGCGGCCTCGGTGACCGTCTCGCGGAGCAGCTCGATGGCCTTTCGGGGGAGGCGCTGGGCGAGCAGGAACTTCACCGAGAGGCGCAGCGCGAGGTCGCACGCCGAGGCGTCGATGGGCAGGCCCTGCTCGACCTCGAGCTCCTCGGCCACCCGACCCAGAATCCACCTCGCGCGCTCGACCGTCGGCTCGGCCACCACGAAGAGGTGCAGCTTCTCGGCGAGCGCCTCGTCGCTGCGCATCAGCTCGTGGGCCGAGCGCAGGTCGGTCTCGAAGATGAAGCGCAGCTTGCCGGTGCGCAGCGCGCGAATGAGCACGGGCACCAGCGAGCTGCCCTTCACGTGGCCCACGTCGCGGATGAAGAGGATGGTGGTGTTCGGCTGCTGGCCGGTCTCTTCGAGGAATTCCTCGAGCAGCTCGGCCGCGCCCTTGGGCGTGCTGGTGCGCGCGAAGATGCCGGCGGCGGTCAGCTCGAGCACGCGCGCGTTGAGGAGCGCCTCGGGGGCGTTGCCCTGCACGATGCGGCGCGCGAGTTCCTGCACCACCGCGCTCTTGCCCACGCCCGCTTCACCGGCGAGCAGCGGGGCCTTGCCTCCGCGGGTCAGCAGCGTGGCCAGCTCGGCGGCCGATTGATCGAGCCCGTAGCCCTCGGGCAGCTTGCGGGCCGTCGCGAGCGCGGTGAGGTCGCGCTCGACCAGCGTCTCCGCAGAGTCCCGGGTGCTGTGCTTGTTCTTCTTCGGCATGTTCAGGGTGCTCCTGCTGACGGCCGGGCCCGGCCTCGCTGACGCGCGGACGATGGCACGCGTTCTCTTCGGGCGAGAGCGCGAAGTGGAGTCCACGCGCCGCTCCCGCTTCGTGGACGGTCTGGGGGCTGCTCCCGAGGGAGAAGGTGTTGGCCCCTGGCGTGCACTGGCAACCCCGCGCAGGGCTCAACTACACTGGGAGGCACCATGTCGGCGCAGACGAAGTACGTGACGAGCAACGAGTTCGAGCGCCTGGCTGTCCGGGTCGAGGTGGTCAGTGAGGATCTCACCAGCCTCATCGTGACGGTCGCCGAAATGGCAGAGGACCTCAACGAGCTCCGCGAGGACGTCAACCAGCTGCGCGAGGACGTCGATCAGATCCGTGGCGACGTCAATCGCATCCGCGCCGACGTGAGCCAATTGCGAGCGGACGTCGATCGTCTCAGCGCTGACCTGGGTGAGCTTCGTGCGGAGACGCGGGCGGGGTTCAAAGAAGTGCGCAAGGACATGAGCGACCTGCGAGCCGAGATGACCGCGGGCTACGCCGCGCTCGCGAAGACGATCGCCGACGGGCACGCCCACCTGCTCTCCGCCATCCTGCAGTTGGCACCGGGGCCCGGCTGAAGCGTCAGCGCACGCGATCGAGGAACGTGCCCAGCAGCACCCAGCGCCGCGCCTCGCCCTCGCGCCCCTGTTTGGCCACCAAGGGCGTCGTGTAGTGCCAGAACGGCAACCGGTAGCAGGTGACGCCGCCCACCGTGGCCACCGAGCGGATCTCCTGCAGGTGTGACGCGCGCTCGTAGACCAGCCACTGGTGATCGACCGCCGCGTTGCAGAACGTGAGGTGCAGATCGGTGTACCCGTCGCGGCCCAGCGGCTCGTCGGGGTGATGATCGTTGTGCGGCCCCGAGTAATCGTTCGGCCAGTAGCAGAGCGTCTGCAGTCCCCACTTCCGGTGCAGCGGATACCCCGAGAGCGCCTCGGCGAAGGCGTGAAGGCTCTTCGAGCGCAGCATGTCGATGAGGCCGATGTCTTCCGCCATCCCGCGCGCGGGCGAGTTCTCGTCGTCGAGCATGGCGGTGCGCACCTTCACCGTCTTGGGCAGCTTCTCCGAGTAAGCGGTCTTCATCTTCCAGGTGGAGGCGTGGGGAATCGCCTGTTCCATCGGGACCACCAGGTCGCCCAGCGTGTGCTCGAGCAGCGCCGCGAGCTCACGGGCCCGCTTCACGTCGATCAGCCCCGCTGCGCCGACGAAGCGCGACTTCCCGGTGGCGAGCGCGCCGGAGAGCTGGGGGTGCTTGCCGGCGAGCACCTGGTGGCCGGTCTTCGTGAGCAGCGCTTCGAACTCAGCAGGGAACTTCTTCACTGCGTCTCGCCCCCCGCGCCCTTGACCCAGCGATCGGTGCCGAGCAGCGCGTCGACCTCGTCCTCGAGCGCGGTGAGCTCGGGGGGCGCCTGGTCGTCACCGCGATAGTGGCGAACCGCGCGGCCCTTGTAGGAGAGCACCACGGTGGGCGCGTCGCTGACGCTGTTGGTGGTGAAGTCATTCCACCCCGCGAAGCCCGACTGGTCCACGCGCGCGATGAGCTTCTCGAGCACCCCGGGCGCGAGCTTGAGCTCGATGGGCTCGGTCACCTTCACGTGGCGCTCGCCCTTGAAGTGCAGCGTGCCATCGCTGAAGACCTCCACCACGTAGACGGGGCAGGCGCCATAGCAGGCGGTGCGCTGGAGCGAGAGGAGGACGCCCGAGTCCTTCTTCACCCCGGGAGAAGTCTGGCAACCGAATAAGAGGACCGTGACCAGCGTCAGGACGCGCATGAGCCGTGACTCCTTACTGGTCGCATCGCCCCGGCGCATCAGTCCCCTTCTTCCCGCTCGGAGAGCGAGGTTCCGCCCGGCGGCGAAGGCTTTGCGGCGCACGCCCGTGGAATCCCCTCAGCGGGCGTGGGTGGCGTGGTACGGTGCGCGCGCTTTGGCCACGGATGATCTCACGCTCGTCGAGCGGGTGCGCACGGGAGACCAGCGCGCCTTCAAGCTCCTCGTCGAGCGTTACCAGCGCAAGGTGTTCTCGGTCGCGCTCGGCATGCTGAAGGACAAGGAAGAGGCGCGTGACGTCGCGCAGGAAGCCTTCATCAAGGTCTACCGCTACCTCGACCACTTCAAGGGCGACGCGAGCTTCTACACGTGGCTCTACCGCATCACCGTCAACATCTGCATCGACGTGATCCGCAAGAAGGGCTCGGCCGGCAGCAAAGAAGCCGTCGAGTTCGACGAGTCGATCCAGATGGACGTGGCCGAGGCCAACATCGGTGCGCTCGGCTCTCGCCTGGGCACCAACCCGCAGAAGTCAGCGCTGCGCGCCGAGCTCGCCCAGCGCATCACCGAGGCCATTCACCAGATCCCCGAGGCCCACCGGCAGATCCTCCTGCTGCGCGAGGTCGAGGGCATGAGCTACGAAGATCTGTCGCGGACCCTGAACATCCCCAAGGGCACCGTGATGTCGCGGCTGTTCCACGCCCGGCTCAAGATGCAGAAAATCCTCAACGAATACCTGGAGTTGGACGAGTCCAAACAGGGTGTCGGCTCCGAATAAATACCTGAAAATATCGGCAGTTGGCTTTCGTCCCGAAGCTCAGGCGGTGATTCCATGAAGAACCCAGCACGCGAAAAGTTCCTCCCCATGCTCTCGCCGTACGTCGACGGCGAGCTCACGCCCGAGGAGCGGCAGTTGGTCGAACAACACCTGGCCAACAGTAAAGAGTCGACCGGCCAGGTGGCCGACTTCCGCGCCGCCGACGGGCTGATGCGCCACGCGCTCGAGATGCAGGCCGACGAGGTCGACTGGAAGGCCTTCGCCGACGACGTGATGTCGAAGGTGACGCCCGAGAAGCTGCCGCTGTTCGAGCGCGTGAAGCTCTCGCTCTCGGAGATGTTCACCTACCAGCGCGGCCCGCTCATGGTGGGCTTCGCGGCGGCGGCGCTGGCCGTGCTCATCGCGGTGCCGGTGACCATGAAGTTCGCCACGCCCGACGGCTACGGCGCCAGCAAGATGCAGGTGCAGATGGTGTCGGTGGAAGACAACTCGACCTTCAAGCCCGTGGTCTCCATCACCGACAACGGCGACGCGATCATCTGGGTGGTCGAGTCGACGCCCGACGGCGGCAAGAAGAAGAAGGACGGCGAGCATTCCGAAGAGACGCTGACCCAGGATCCGCCGGCGGAAGGCAAGCAGGGGGACCTGTGACGAGGCTGCTGGTAGGCGCCGTCGCGCTGGTTTCCTTCACCACGCTCGCGGCCGAGCCTTCGGTGACCGTGCAGGCCGACGTCATCTACGCCTCGACCGCGCCGGGCAGCGTCGACCCCACGCTGGCGAAGATGCGCGACGCGATGGCGCCGAAGGTGAAGTACCAGACGATGAAGCGGGTCGACTCGAAGAAGCTCGAGCTGGTGCAGAACAAGGCGCAGTCGATCGCGCTGCCCAACCAGAAGCAGGCCGAGCTCACCTTGCAGGCCCTCAAGGAGAACGTGGCCACCGTGAAGGTGAAGCTGCCTCCGGCCGAGGCGGTGTACACGCTGGGTCGCGAGAAGTCGTTCTCGCTCCAGGGTGGGGCGCACGAAGGCGGCGACCTCTGGCTGGTGGTGTCGCAACCCAAGTAGTGCATACGCTCCGGGTTGCTCGGTCGCTTCGCCTCGGCGCATCTTCCGCTTCTCTGCATCTGCGCTCGCCCAGCGTTCCGCTGGACCGGCTACGCTCCGGGCGATGTTGCTCGCGCTCCTCTTCACGGCGATGGCGAGCCTGCCGGACGGCGGGTTGGACGACGCGGTCGATGGTGGGCCTGAGCTGCATCTCGCGGCGCCGCTCCCTGCGCCTGCTCCACCACCTCAAGCGATTCCGGAGCCCGCCCAGCCGGCGCCACCCCCTCCGCAGCCTGCGCAGCCGGCCCCGCCGCCGCCGCAACCCGCGCAGCCGGTGCCACCGCCACCTCCTCCCGCGCCCGCCGATGCCGGAGTGGAAGCCACGGGCCTCACTCTCCACGGCGCGGCCGAGGCTGACTTAGGCCTCTTCCCCACCGGCTTTCCCGAGAACGGCTTCGACGTGATGACCACCCTGCACCCGGTGATCGGGTTCGGCGTGGGCGAAGACTTCGGCATCGAGCTGGGGCCCACCTTCCGGCTGCGGGTGTTCGATCAGCCGGCGCTCAACCGCCCCAGCGACGTGGGCGGCTTCCTGCGCGGCGCCGACTGGGACGAGCTGTCGGACTACGGACAGATCCTCCAGTCGCTGCGTATCGCGAAGGAGACCGGCATCTTCCACCTGCGCCTCGGGCCCGCCCGGAAGAAGTCGATCGGCCTGGGCCACCTGATGTGGAAGTACAACAACCAGGCGAACGTCGACTACCACCCCGCGAGCGGGCTGGCGGTGCTGAGAGCCGGCCCCGTTCGCGCCGAGTTCTTCGCCTCTGACATCCTCGGTGCGCGGCTCTTCGCGGGCGAGGTGGCCTGGGACATCGGCGGGACGTTCTCGTCAGACGCGGCGGTGAAGGACCGCTACCTGCTCTCGCTCGAGCTGGTGCACGACGCCAACCTCTCGGCGCGGCCCTTTCGCCCGGACAAGTCGGTAGCGCCCTTCACGCTGCCTTCGGTGACGATGCTGCACCTCGACGCCAGCGCGGTGGTGGTGCGCAGCGCCGCGCTGCGGTGGATGTTGATGGGCGGGGTGGGGGTGCGCAACGAGACGTCGGACCTCGGCCTGCTGGTGGGCATGACGCTCGACGCGAACGTGAAGGAGATCGGCTTCTCCACCCGCCTCGAGCTGCGCAAGCAGGCCGGCGGCTTCCGCCACGGCTTCTTCGGGCCCACCTACGAGCTGCAGCGCTTCGTCGACATCGGCTATTCCGGGCCCTCGCTGGGCGCGGCGCTGCTGCCAGACTCGTTCTCGGGCTTCGCCGAGCTGCGCGTGGGCATCGGCACGAAGGTCAGCTTCGATGCGTCGGCCGAGTACTTCTTCTGGAACCGCCTCGATCTCGACGGCGGCCTGTCGATCGCCCTGCTGGGCGACTGGTTCTTCCTCACCGCGCGCACCACCATCCTCGGCCTGGCGCAGATGCCGCGGTTCGCCTTCAACGGGGGCCTGCGCTGGCGCCTCTTCCCCAGCTTCTACGTGCTGGGCGAAGGCGGAACCGTGTTCTTCCCCCAGGTCGACGGCACGCTGCTCCGCGGGGTGTCGTTCTCGGCCGGGGTGGGGGTCGACTTCGAGCGCTGATGTAGGAGAAACAACGCCACGTGGAGCGCGCTGGTGACGCCGCTCACTCGCGGTATCGTGCTGCTCATGAGCGCCTACCGCATTCGCACCGGTGACACGCTGTCCGGCATCGCCCAACGCTACGGCACCTCGGTGTCGGCGCTGATGAAGACGAACCCGCAGATCACCAACCCGAACCTCATCTATGCGGGCAAGAACCTCAACGTGCCGGGCTCGCGCGACGAGTTCACCAGCTCGAAGCCGCGCCCGCAGTCGCGACCCTCGGCGCCCAGCGGTCCGTCAGGTCCGTCGGGAGACAACACCCCGAGGCCGGCGGGGGCGAGCCGCCCGTACGATCTGGCCCGCCAGTACCTCGGCTGGAACGCGCGCGACCTCAAGGTCTCGGGCAACCCCGTCGGGCGCGCCATGCAGGACTGGGTGCCGAACAACGTCAACTGCGCGAACTTCGTCTCGGGCACGCTCATCGCGTCGGGCCAGATTCGGCAGAGCCAGGGGAGCGCCGGCGTCTACGCGCTCATGGGCAACCTCGATCGCGATTCGAACTTCCGCCGCGTCTCGCTCAGCCAGGCGCGCCCCGGTGACGTGGTGTCGATGCGCACGCCCGGTGGCCAGCACGTGGTGCTCTTCGCCGGCTGGCAGAACGGGCGACCGCTCTTCATCGGCTCGAACAACGTGAACTCAGACGGGAGCCAGCGCGTGAGCTACTCGCAGATGCGCTACCCGATCATGGCGATTCACCAGTACCGCGACTGACGAACCGGGTCTCTCGGTCGGCTGGCCTCGGCGCCCTCAGCTCCGCTGACCCAGCGCTCCGCTGGGTCGGGTGCGGTCGCCGCGTTCTGGCTCAGGTCGCTCCCGGTCGATCCACACGGCGGCGTTGGCGGCGACGACGCCGAGCGCCTCGAGCACCGTGGGAGACAGCGGGTGCCGCGCGAACATCGCCAGCACGCCGACCACCCGCTCGCCCATCAACATCGGGTAGCCCGCGAACGACACCATGCCCTCGCGCTGCGCCCACTCGCGGTCCGACACCTCGGGATCGTCGAGCACCGCGTTGGTCAGGTGGGGCAACCGACTCTTCGCGATCGTCCCGATCTTGAACTTGCCCACCGGTGCGCGCGAGTGCGGCCCGTCGAGGTGCGTGTACTGCCCCGCGCTCGCCCGGAGCTCGAGCAGGTCCTGGGCCTCGTCGAGGGTCCAGATGCGCGCGAAGGCTGCGTCGAGGTTGGTCACCATCGCCTCGGCGCACGACTGGAGCCGCTGCTGAAGCGTACCGTTCTTGGTGAACGCCCGCGCCACGTCCGACCCCAGCTGCAGCACCGCGCTGTGCTGCCGCAGCTTGGCCTCGGCCTCTTTCCGCGCGGTCTGATCGCTGGCGATGCCCATGTAGCCGGCGACCTGGCCGGCGACATCCCGTCGCGCCGAGAGCGAGAGGTGCACGGGCACGCGCCGGCCGTCTTTGCTCAGCCACGTCCATTCGTGCTCGTCGCGCATGCCCCGTTCGACCCTCGCGCGGAAGGCCTCGAAGTTGGGCTGGACGGGAACGCCCAGCTCGACCGTGAGCTCGTTCGCGCGGGCCGCCAGCTCGGCAGGGTCATGGAAGATCATCGGTGAGTGTCTGCCCACCACCTCGGCGGCGGTGTAGCCGAGCATGCGCTCGGCGGCGGGGTTGAACTCACGAATCACCCCGTCCGGCGTGGTCTCGATGATGGCCACGGCGGCGTTGGACAGAATGCTCGCGAGCCGCGACGCTTCGTCAGAGGTGTGCCGCAGGTCGCTCTGCAGCGCGTGCTGCCTCGAGCGCAGGAGGTGCCCCTGCCGCCGCATCTCGAGCTCGTCCATCGCCAGGTGCGCCAGCATGCGCAGCAGGTCCCGCTGGGCAGCGGTGAGCGTGCGCGGCTTGACGTCGAGCACGCACAGCGTGCCCAGCACGAAGCCGTCGGGGGTGCGCAGCGGCATGCCGACGTAGAAGCGCAGGTGCGGCGGGTTGAGCACCATCGGGTGATCGCGAAAGCGCTCGTCGAGGAGCGTGTCGGGGACGATCAGCGGCACCTCGGTCGCCACCACGTGGGCGCAGAACGAGAGCTCGCGCGGCTGTTCCACCACGTCGAGGCCGAGGCGGGCCTTGAACCAGACCCGGTGCGCGTCGACGAAGGCCACCAGCGCGATGGGCACGTCCGCCAGGTTCGCCGCCAACGCCACGAGCGAATCGAAGGCCGTCTCTCGCGGCGTGTCGAGCACGCCGTACTCGGCGAGCTTGAGCAGCCGGGCGGGCTCGTTCGCAGGGATCTCGGGCGTCTTCACGGGCACCTCCGGGAACAAGGTAACAGTTGGCGCAGGTGATGCGCCCTCGAGGTCGCGCGCCGGGGGATTGGGTTCGATTCGCTTTCCTTTCAAGTGCCCTTCGCTGTGCTTTCGTGGAGGGCCGTGGCCAACCCCGCTCCGCCTCCCACCCCGACCCCGCAGATCAGGCTGTTTGCCACCGACGAGCAGCGGCGCAACCAGCTCGAGGTCGTCAACGGCTCGCGCGCCCGGCTCTCAGACCTGTACTACCTGCTCATTCGCGCCAGGTGGCGCAGCGTGTTCGCCTTCGTCACCGCCTGCTACCTGCTCCTCAACGCCACCTTCGGGTTGGCGTACTGGGGGCTGGGCGGCGTGCAGGGCACCGACGGCGGCTACCTCGATCACTTCTTCTTCAGCGTGCAGACCTTCGGCACCATCGGCTACGGCGCGATGTACCCGCTGGCCAAGTCGACGCAGTGGCTGATGGTGCTCGAGTCGGTGTGCTCGCTCCTGCTCAGCGCCATGGTGACGGGGCTGGTGTTCGCCAAGTTCGCCCGGCCCACCGCGCGGGTGTTGTGGTCGAAGACCGCGGTGATCGCCGATCGCGAGGGCGTGCCCACCCTCATGTTCCGCATGGCCAACGAGCGGCTCAACCACGTGGTCGAGGCGACGCTGCACGCGGCGGTGGTGAGGGCCGAGCGCACGAAGGAAGGCGAGATGATTCGCCGGGTGATCGACCTCGAGCTCGTGCGCAGCAGCAGCCCCACCTTCATCCTCACCTGGACGGCGATGCACGCGATCACCAAGGGCTCGCCGCTCTACGGGCTCACCCAGGAAGGGCTGGCGGCGCAGCAGGCGGAGATCGTGCTCACCCTGATGGGCCTCGACGACACCATCATGCAGACCATCCACAGCCGCACCTCGTTCCTCCCGCACGAGGTGCAGTTCGGGAAGAAGTTCGCCGACGTCATCGGCCAGGTGGGCACGCGGCGGCTGCTCGACTACGGGCGGTTGCACGACGTGGTGCCGGCGAAGCTGACCTGGACGCTCATGGGCGTCGAGCGCGCACCGGAGAACTAGCCCAGCACGCGCTGCAGCGCGGCGACGGCTTCTTCGAGGCGCCACGGCTTGACCAGCACCGCGTTGATGCGCAGGCGCTGGCGGGCCGCGTCGTCGAGCTCCGAGGCCATGCCCGACGAGACGATCACCGGCACCTCGGGGCGCAGCTCGCGCAACGAGCGGGTGAAGTCTTCGCCGCTCATCTGGGGCATCGACAGGTCGGTGAGCACCGCGTCGAAGCCCGCCGGCGTGGCGCGGAAGGCCTTGAGCGCCTCGCGGGGATCGTCGAACACCGTGGTGCGGTACCCGAGCGTCTCGAGCAGCCGGGCCGACACGCGCGCCATGCCCGGGTGATCGTCGACGAGCATGAGGTGCTGGCCCGCGCCGGGGCGGCTGAGTTCCTCGGGCACCGAGCGCAGGTAGATGTGGAAGGCGGTGCCGCGCCCGGGTTCGCTGTCCACCACCACCGCCCCGTCGTGGCCCTGCACGATGCTCTGCACCACCGCCAGGCCCAGGCCGTTGCCGCTGCCGTCGAGGCGGGTGGAGAAGAACGGCTCGAAGATGCGCCGGGCGGTGGTCTCGTCCATGCCCACGCCGGTGTCGGCCACCGTGAGCTGCACCCAGCGGCCGGCCTGGAGCGGCGGGTGGCGCGAGGCGAACGCGAAGTCGACGTCGGTCGTCTCGAGGGTGACGGTGAGCGTGCCACTGCCCGAAGGCATCGCCTGCAGCGCGTTGGTGCAGAGGTTGGTGAGCACCTGGTGCAGCTGCCCGGCGTCGGCCATCACCCGGGGCACGCGGGGCGCGACCACCTCGCGCAGGGTGATGCCGCCGGCGGTGGGCTCGAGCAGCTTGAGCGTCTCGTGTACCAGCGGGCCCAGCTCGAGCGGCTTGCGCTCGGGGGGGCGGCGCCGCCCGAAGGTGAGCACCTGCTGGGTGAGGTCGCGCCCGCGGCCCGTCGCCTGGAGGATCGCCTGAGCCACTTCCGACGGCTTGCCCGGCTGGCCCTGGAGGCGCTGGGCGTGGGCGACGATCACCGTGAGCAGGTTGTTGACGTCGTGGGCGATGTGCGAGGCGAGGCGGGCCAGCGCCTCGTTCTTCTGTGACTCGGCCATCTGCGCCTCGAGGCTGCGCTGCAGCGCCTCGGCCTCGCGCGCCTGGGTGACGTCGCGCGAGATGGCCGCGAGCCGGTACACGCCGCCCTGCTCGTCCATCAGCGGCACCAGGGCGGTGTTGACCCAGCGGTTCCCCGCGGGCAGCGGCAGCTCGTGCTCGAAGACGATGGTGGCCCTGGCGCGAATGGCCTGGGCCCAACGCCCCTCGAGGCGCTGCGCGGCGAGCGGCTGGAGCACCTCGGTGGCCGACCTGCCGATGGTGGTCTCGCGCTTGAGCCCGCTGATCAGCTCGGAGGCCGGGTTCATGTCTTCGCAGATCACCTGGCCGCCGGGCTCGACCCGGTAGAGCACGATCGAGTCGTTGGAGTGCTCGAACAGGTCCTTGAAGCGGCGCTGTGACTCGAGCAGCGCGGTCTCGGCGCGGTACCGCTCGGCGCCTTCGAGGGCGAGCGACACCAGGTCGGCGAGCGCGCCGGCGAACGACTCTTCGCCCGGGTGCCAGCGGCGCGGCCCCCCCACGTGCTCCAGACAGAGCGCGCCCACCAGCTCACCGCGGAGGCGGAGGGCGACGTCGATGGTGGCGCCGATGCCGGCGGGGCCGAACGAGGTAGGCACCAGTGAGCGGGTGCGCGGGTCGAGGGTGACGTCGGGCACCGAGAGCAGCCGCTGGGCGTGCAGGGCCTCGAAGTACGGCCGGTGGTCGGTGATCGAGAGCTTCTTGCCCGACGAGTGCAGCCCGGTGCGGGCGTCGAAGACGTCGAGCTGGGTGATGGTGGTGCCCTGCTCGTCGAACATCCACACGCTGCAGCGCGCGGCCTGCACTCCGCGCACGGCGGCCTCGTCGATCTCTGCCAGCGCGGCCGTCAGATCGTCGCCGCGGAAGCGGGGGCTGCGGGCGAGACCGACCAGCTCGCTGGTGCTCTCGCGCCAGCGCCGCTCGGCCGCCTCGCGCGCGGCCGCTTCGGCGTGCTCCCGTTCGAGCCGTACCAGCACGGCCGCGAGGCCAGCGAGGTGCGGGCGGAAGAGCCAGTCGTGTGCGCCCTCGGCGAGCCAACGGGCGATGGCCGGTTCCTGGCTCAGCTCGCCCAGCGCGAAGAGCGGGGCGTCGAGGCCGGCGTCGTCGAGCAGGCGGCGCCAGGTGGGGGCGGAGGCCATGCCCTCGTCGAGCGAGACGATGAGGCAGAGCAGGGGAGGGCGCGAGGCGAGCAGCCGGGCGGCGTCGGTGGGGCCGGTGGCGCGCACCACCTCGCAGGTGCGGCCGGCGGCGCGCAGGACCTCGCCGATCCGGGTGGCGTCGGCGTCACTTCCCCCCACGAAGAGCACCTGCTGCGTGTCGGCCATCGCGAGGCCACCGTGTACCACCGACCGGGGCAGACGGGACGGACTGCTCAACGGCTTCGCCGAAGAGGGTGGTCGGAAATCGTGGAGCGGTGATGAGCTCGCTCGACCGGTGATGAGCTCGACCGAGGGGTGATGAGCTCGATCGCCAACGAGGAGAACCCGTTCAGTTTTCGCCGAGGCGAGTCAGGTCCGACGAGCCGGCGAAGCGCTGCCGGGTGGCGTCGAGGAGCAGGCGCCGCGTCTCGAGGCGGGAGCGGCTCTCGAGGAGGCGGCCGAGGTCGACCACCGCGGCCAGCCCGTTGTCACCGCCCATGCCCGCAGCGAGCCAGAACTCGGAGCCCGGGAGCAGCTCGTCGCCGGCGAGCACGCGCAGGCGGCGCTGGCCGTCAGTCATGGGCTTGATCTCCACCCACTGCGGCACGCCCTTCACGGTGACCACCGGGAGGGTCTTGAGGGTGCGCTTCTGGAACGCCTCGAGGGCCGAGCCATCGACCACCAGCAGCACCCCGCGCTCGGGCGGCACCACGGCCACCATCACCAGCGCGTCGGCGGGGCCGTCGACCCGGAACCAGTCGGACGCCGAGAAGGGCGCGTCGGGGCGCATCGGCCCCAGCTTCTCGAGGTCGACGCGATCGCCCGCCCAGGCGAGGACCGCGCGCGTGAAGGGGAGCGACTGCGCCGTCGAGGGCGTGTCGTTGGGCTCGACCTCGGCCAGCGCCTCGGTGGTGAGCGGCTCGAGCACCAGGGTGTACGGCACGAGCGACTTCTCGCGGCTGGGCCGGTTGGGCTCGGTGCAGAAGGGCCGCTCGACCACGCGGAAGAAGACCTCGCCCGCCGAGAGCTGCAGCCCGTCGACGCGCTCGGGCTCACCGGGCCCGTTGTCGTCGAGGAACAGCTTGCGGACCAGCTTCTCGCCGTTGGTGGTGCCGTCGTCCTTCTGCTGTTTCTCGAGCTGGAGCACCTCGACCGCGAGGTTCAAGTCGGCCACGCCGCTCAAGGTGAAGCGGTGCGGGCCGGCGGCGACGGTGGCGACGTAGAGATCACGATCGCCTTCGCCCGCCGAGGCGCCGATCGCGCCCTGCACCGCGGCCCCGAGCGGAATGTGGGTGGCCTGCTGCACCTGGTCGTTGGGCTCGAGCTCCCTGCCCGACACCACCTCGGTGCCGGCGCTGCGCAGCAGCTTCACGCCGGCGAGCCCGGCGACGGCGAGCACCAGCAGGGCGATGAAGGGTGCCAGCGAACGGCGCAGCTTGAGCTGGCGCTCGAACTGGTCGAAGTCTTCCCTCGACAACATCTTGTCCGAGAGCTCGACGGGCATCGGGGTGTACTCGGCCGGCTTGCTGCCCAGGCTCTTCTGCAGCTGCTCGAGCGCCACGCGCATGGCCTCGGCGTCGGGCCAGCGATCGGTGGCGCGCTTGGCCATCGCCTTGTCGAGCACGCCCTGGAACGCGGGCGAGATGTTGGCGTCGCGCTTGACCTCGGTCACCCGGGGAATGGGCGCCTCGTAGTGCTGGGTGAGGATGCTGATGGGCGTGGGTCCTTCGAAGGGCTGGCGGCCCGAGACGAGCTCGAAGAGCAGGCAGCCCAGCGAGTAGAGATCGCTGCGGGCGTCGAGGCTCTCGCCGCGAATCTGCTCGGGCGACATGTACGCGGGCGTGCCGATGAAGTCGCCGGTGGTGGACTTGCGGCCCTCGGCTTCCTGGAGCTTGGCGATGCCGAAGTCGAGCAGCTTCACCTGGTCGTCGCCCGACTTGCGGCGCCGCACCAGCATCACGTTCGCGGGCTTCAAGTCGCGGTGAATGATGCCGGCCTCGTGCGCTTCCTGCAGTGAGCTGAGCAGCTGCACCCCGATGGTGGCGGCCTGGCCTTCTCCCAGGGGGCCGTGGGCCTTGAGCTGCCAGGCGAGGTCCTTGCCGGGCACGAATTCCATGGCGATGAAGAGGCTGCCGTCTTCGAGCTCGCCCGAGTCGAAGACCTGCACCGTGTTGGGGTGGCTGAGCCTGGCGACGACGCGCGCTTCCTGCAGGAAGCGGCCCTTGAGCGCCTTGTCGAGCGCGTGGTCGGGGCGCATCAGCTTGAGCGCGGCGAGCTTGCCCATGCGCACGTGCTCGACCTTGTAGACGGCGCCCATTCCGCCTTCGCCGAGCTTCTCGAGCACGCGGTAGCGGTTGTCGATCAGCTTCTCTTTGAGCGGCCCGTCGAGCGTATCGGAGTCGCCCGAGAGCCCGCGCAGGTCGGCCCCGCAGGCAGGGCAGTAGTTGGGTTCACCTTCGAGCTGCTTGCCGCACTCGGGGCAGTTGGCGGGCGCGGTGGAAGGCGTGGGGGTCGCGGCCTCGGAAGAGGCGGGCCGGTCGAGTGACGTTTCCCTGTCGGAACCCATGCGGAGAGAGCGGGACGCTACCACCTGATCAACAACCCGAGCGGAAGGTTAGAGGCGGGCGGAGCCGGTGTGCCGTTCCATGGAAAGGGAGACGAAGGCGGCCATGAGGTAGGCGAAGCGTTCTTCGTCGGTGTTCCACTGGCGCGCCGGCCCGAGGTGCTCGTGGCAGACCACGCCCACCATCTTCGCGTTCACCCAGACGGGCACGTCGAGCATCGAGGTGATGCCGAGGGGCTTGAGGTAGACGGTGGTGAAGCACGCGGTGCGGGGGTCGGTCTGCGCGTCGTGCGCGGCGATGGTGCGCTGGGTGGCGAGGGCGACGAAGTAGGGCTTGAAGTCCTTGGCGAAGAGCACGGTGCCGGAAGAGTGCTTGCCGCCGGCGCGCTCGAAGAGATCGGTGCAGGTGATCTTCGTCGACTCGGCGTCGAGCATCCACACGCTGACGCGGGCGATGTTGAGGGTCTCTGCGGCGAGCTCGTCGACGCGGCGCGCGGTCTCGAGCGGATCGCCGAGCACGAGGGAGCGCTGGGTCATCAGGTCGAGGTACACGTCCATGTGGCGGCGCAGCGTCTCGGGGCTGGAGTTGCCCGCCGGGAGCTCAGTGCCGCTCGAGCGCACCGAGGCCTTCACCTCGGCCAGGGCCGCCTTGAACTGCGAGATGAGCTGGGGGGTGTCGAGCGCGCTGGCGGCCTGGCCGGTGGTCATGCGGGTGATGCCAGAGAGGATCAGCTTTCCCTGCAGGCCGGCGACACGTTCGGCTTCGAGGATGATGTTGGACAGGGCAGCGCCCATGGTGGTGGTCTCCTCCGGGGGGGTGGGGGTCGCAGTCTAACGCGCGTCAACGAGCGCGAAAGCCGTTGGTTGCCGGCTGAGGCGCCGCGGTTTCACTTCGCCGGTGAAGCGCCGACCGAGCCACTGGCGCGGAGCACCACGTTGCCCGAGACGATGGCGTGCTGCTCGGCGGTCTCGTAGCCGAGCTTCGGCCACCAGCGGGCGTATTCGGTGGGCACGCCGGGCTCGAAGCTCTGGCCGGGGCGAGGCGTGACGAGCTGCACGGCGGTCTGCGAAGACGCGGTGACGGTGCGCTCGATGGGCTCGGTCCACGAGTGGTAGGCGAGGGTGACCAGGCCCCAGTGCATGGGCACGAAGACCTTGCCGCGGAGCAGTTGGTGCGCGGTCACGGCCTGCTCGGGGCCCATGTGCCAGTCGGGCCAGGCGCGGTGGTACTGGCCGACCTCGAGCATGGTGACGTCGAAGGGCCCGAACTTCTCGCCGATGTCCTGGAGCGCGGTGAAGAGGCCGGTGTCTCCCGAGAAGTAGGCGCGGTGGGCGGGCCCGAGGAGCGCGTAGCCGGACCAGAGGGTGGCGTCCTTGTCGAAGACGTGGCGGCCCGAGGCGTGGCGCACGGGGGTGGAGATGATCTCGAGGGCGCCGAGCTTCGTGGAGTCCCACCAGTCGACCTCGACGATCTTCTCCGGGGCGATGCCCCAGTACTCGAGGTGCGCGCCCACGCCGAGGGGCACGATGAACTTCGTGTCCCAGTCCTTCATGGCGATGAGGGTGCGGTGGTCGAGGTGATCGTAGTGATCGTGCGAGATGAGCACGGCGTCGATGCGGGGCAACTGCTCGAGCTTGATCAGCGGCGCGTACCAGCGCGTGGGCCCCACCCAGTCGAGGGGAGAGACTCGTTCGCTCCAGACGGGGTCGGTGAGCACGCGGTAGCCGTCGAGCTCGATCAACATGGTGGAGTGACCCAGCCAGGTCAGGCGCAGGCCGCTCTCGGGCTTCGTGGCGAGGAGCGCGGGGTCGAGCGGCGTGGTCGAGACGGGCTCATGCGGCGCCGCGTCGGGGCTGACCGAGAAGACGCCGCTGAGCATCGGGCCGACGTAGTTGACGATGGGCTCGGGGTTCTCGAAGGCGCCGTCCTTCCACTGGGGGGACCGCTCCATGCGGGCGCGGCGTTCCCCCGTCGCCCGGTGGCCGAGGCCCTGCCAGGCGTCGGCGAGGGTGAGGCCGAGGACGATGAGGGTGAGGATGCCGAGCCATTTCGCGCCGCGGCGCAGGTGCTTTCTCATCGCGTGCCGAAGCTAACAACGGGCTGTCGGGCGCCCAGTGAAGAAGTGTTCAGTCGCGGAGCTCGTTCACGCAGGCGGTCGCTTCGGCTGACAGCCCTCCGTCGAGCAGGGCGGTGACCGCGGTGCGGCGGCGGGCGACGGAGGCTCTGAGCGCTTCGAGCTCGGTGTGCTCGTCGAATTGCTGGCAGACGATGGTGCCCTGGAAGCAGGGCTTCACCAGCTCGAAGACCTCGGCGGGGCGGCGCTCGAGGCTCCATCCGAGGGCTCCCACGAATTCTTCGGACGGGTGGGCGCTGTTGACGATCAGGGGGCAGAGCCGCCGCGCGACGGCGAAGGCTTCATCGTCTCCGGCTCGCAGCGCGGCGAGGTACTGATTCCAGCGGTCGTCTTGCTCGCGGTCGTAGCCGCCTGACGCCAGCTGTTCCAGTTCGTCACCTTGCGCGGTGCGCGCGAAGGAGCGCCAGGCGTTCGGGTCGAGCGGGCGATTGCACCAGGCGATCAGCAGCAGCACGCCGCCGAGGAAGGAGAGCAACCCGAGAAGCCAGCTCCTCATCGGCTCAACCTATCCGGCCTCGAGGTGCGCAGTGGGGCAGGTATTTGTGCGGTGCTCGATGCACGCTGGCCTCTCACTTTGGGCAAGGATCCTCAGCTGGCAAGCGCGGGCCCTGTCGATCTCCCGGGGCCGTACTCCGGGTGTACGGCCCCGTACACCCGGATGACAAGTCCGGGAGACCCGCCCCCACCTCGTCACCTGAGCGTCCTCGCCGCGAATGGAGAGCCCGTTCGAGTCGATTGCGGAGCAGATCCAGAAACCCCTACGTCCCCTGAAGGCTTCTGCGCCGACGCAAGAACGGGAGCCCGAGCAGCGGGATGAACGCGATGCCGCTCGCGCTGCACCCACCCACCACGCCTTCGGGTTCAGTGACGACCTCGACTGGCTCCGACGGATCAGGCGGAGGAGCGCTCGGAATCGCCCCCGCATCGACCTCGACAAACCCCGCGTCTGCCTCGATCGGCGCGCCCGCATCGACGACGACGCCTGCGTCGACGCCAGAGAGCACCACGAGCGAGGTGCCATCCGCGAAGACCACGAGCGAGCCGTGCTGGAACTCGTTCTGCACTCCACCCGTCACCGCGTGCGTGTCGGAGATCGGATACCCGAGCGCACCGTTCTCGAAGTTCGCCGCGGCCCACGCGGAGTACACGGGCTCGACCACCGCGTGCGCGCCGGTGCCGTACGACCAGTACACCGCGCCGTGCTGGAAACGGTTGTACCGGCCGAGGGTGTCGAACGTGACCAACTCATCGGTGGTCGGATACCCGAGCGGCCCGTTCTCGAACGCGAGCGCCGCCCAGTTCTCGTAGATCGCCCCGCGCAGCTCGTGCGCACCCGTGAAGAACGACCAGTAGATCGCGCCCCAGGTGAAGCGGTTGTAGCGACCCATGCCGTCGGCGGTGACCAGCATGTTCGTGGTCGGGCTCCCGACGATGGAATCGCACCCACCCATCGCGACGTAGCGCGCTTCGATCAGCCCCTCGGTGACGAACGGCGTGGCGCACTGGCCCAGGCCCGCTTCCTCGCGCTTCACGTCGACCCACCACTGGTTCACCGGCCGCCCGCCGAAGTCTGCGTAGTCGACGCCGCTGCCGCCGCCCGGATTGTGGGGCACCGTGGAGACGAGCGAGATGTGCACGCACCCGCCCGCGGTGCAGCCCGAGCTGCTCGCGTCGTATTCGAGCGTGCCGCCCTTCCCGGCGAACGCGGCGCCCAGCGAGCTCATCGCGCCGTGGTTCCAGGAGACCGCGCCGGTGGCCGGGTTGAAGCCGTTCACGTAGTACGCGCGGCGCAGCCGGTTGATCGCGTTGGCGCCGACGTACTTCTGATCTCCATCGAGGTTGAAGAAGACGACGCGCCCGCCGATGGCGTTGAACGGATCCGCCCCGGTGTCGAGCTGCTGGAGGAACTCATCGGCGACGAACGACCCGCTCGAGTGACCGGCGACGAGGATGAAGCCCAGCTCCGGGCGCAAGAGCGAGGTGATGGTGGCGACGATGCGGCTGTTGCCGAGCTCCAGCGCGTTGTACCCGGGGTCGGCCGGGCCCTTGACGGCGAACACGTAGCGCACGCCCAGCGACCGGAGCCGCGCGTCGTAGAGCGCGCCCACCCAGCTCTCCGCCTCACCGAGGCTGATGCCGTACCCGGCGTACCCGATGAACACGTTCGCGCCGAGCGGGTTGCCGGTGTCCATCATGGTGACGCCGGTGCCGATGGGCTGCCAGGTGCCGACCAACTCCGCGCGGTCGACGCCGGCGGGGCGCTCCACCTCACCGCCACACGCGGAGAGCACGAGCACCAGGAGAGCGACGCGGCAGCGCACGCCTCACGTTGTAGGGCGCCTCCTCCGCGCTCCGCCAACCGCCCCGCTGGACACTGACACGCGCGCGTTACGGCGCGATCTGGGGAAAGCTACGGCGCATGTACGAGCTCTTCCTTCCTCAGATGGTCTCGTCCTTCGAGGTGCCCTCGCAGTTCGACGACTGGCGCCACGGCAAGCCGCTCGAGAGCCGGCCGCGCACGATCCAGGCGAAGTACTCCGGCACCAGGCCGCTCCCGCAGCTCTTCCGTTCGATCACGCCGTTCCTGCACCGCGACGTCATCACGTTCCTCCGCGACAAGGGCGCCGACAACCTCGAGACGACCGAGGCGGTCATCGAGGTGCCGGGCCAGGAGTCCCTCGAGGGCTGGTTCGCGACGAACGTGGTGGGCCGCATCTCGCTGGCCGCGTTCTTCGCGCACCTGCCGCCGGTGGACTCGTTCCCCGAGCGCCGCCGCGACGGCGTGCGCAGCGCGATGAACGACGTGGCCTCACTCGTCGAGCGAGTCACGCTCGTGGGCCAGGGCCTGCCGAAGCCGACCGCGGTGATCGCGAGGCTCGCGGAGCACAACCGGCCACTCCTCATCCGCAGCGACGTCGCCCGGGAACTCGAGGCGCGCCAGTTCAGCGGACTCGAGCTCGACGACGTGCGCTTCTGCTCCCTCTACGTCGGCACCGGCTTCTACCAGCTGATGGCCGACGCAGCCCCGCGCTGACGAACCTAGAGACCAACCGCCGTCGCCACCTGGAACACGATCACCGCCACCACCCACGCCGCGGCATACGTGTACCCGAGCACGAACGCGGGCCACCTCCAGGACCTCGTCTCCCGCTTCACCGCCGCCACCGTGCTCATGCACTGGCAGGCGAGCACGAAGAACGCCATCAGGGCCAACGCGGTCGGCGGGCCGTACGCGATGGCCCCGGTCGCCGTCTTCGCGTCACGCAGCCTCGCCGAGAGCGGCGCGGTGTCGTCTTCGCCGCCCTCGATGCCGAAGATGACGCCCATCGTCCCCACCATCAGCTCCCGCGCCCCGAACGAGCCGATCAACCCGACGTTGAGCCGCCAATCGAACCCGGCCGGCTTCGTCACCGGCTCGAGCAACCGGCCGGCCGCGGCCGCCAGGCTCCCGTGCATCGCCACCACCCGCGGCGAAGAGCCCGGCGGCGCGGAATGGCTCTCCCCCGGCCCCGGCACGGTGAGCAGCGCCCACAACACGATCGCCGCGATGAGGATGACCGACCCCACGTCCCGCACGAAGCGGGTGCCCGCGCGCCACGCGACCCGCCCCACCACCGGCGCCTGTGGCATGCGGTACGGCGGCATCTCCAGCACCAGCGGCCGCGTCTGCCCCGTCTGCTTCACCGTGCGCCCGAGGATGAGCGAGGCGACGAAGCCCGAGAGGATGCCGGCGAAATACAACCCGACGAACAGCGCGCCCTTGAACCACGCCGGGCGGTCCGCGAAGAACGTGCTGATCAACAGCCCGTACGTGGGAATGCGCGCCGAGCAGGTCATCAACGGCAACACCAGGATCGTGCGCAGCCGCTGCCCGGGGTCGCGAATGATCCGCGCCGACGAGATCGCGGGGATCGCGCAGGCATGCGCCGTCAGCAGCGGCACGAACGAGCGCCCTCCCAGCCCCGCGAAGCGCAGCAGTCGATCGACCAGGAACGTGCCCCGCGCGAGGTAGCCCGAGGCGTCGATCAGCTCCATCGCGATGGTGAGGATCACGATCTGCGGAAGGAACGAGAGCACCGTGCCCGCCCCGCCCAGCACGCCGTCCACCAGCAGCGAAGACAACCACCCGGTGCCGAGCAGCCCCTCGATGCGTGCCCCCAGCGCCTGGTTGGCGAGATCGATCAACGCCGTCACCGGCTCGGCGATGAGGAACACCGCCGCGAAGAGCGCGGTCATCAACGCCACGAACACCAGCGGCCCCAGCAGCGGGTGCAGCAGCACCGCGTCGAGCCGCTCGGTGCGGCGCCGCACCCGCGCGAACGCTTCCTTCGCGTCGACGCGCGGCACCAGCACCTTCTTCGCGATCGCCTGCACGTCGAGCTCGTCCGTGGGCGGCGTGCGCTGCTGCCGCCAGGCGTCCCCCAGCAGCTCGCTCACCTTCTGCTGCACGTTCGGGTGCCGCGCGCTGGTGGCGAGCACGGGCACGCCCAGCGCGTCTTCGAGCGCGCGCGCGTCGAGCTCAGACCCCTGCTTCACCAGCGCGTCGTGCTGCGTGGCGAGCACCACCAGCGGCACGCCGCGGCGCCTCAGCTCGAGCGTCAACCGCAGGCTCAGCTCGAGCTGCGTGGCGTCGAGCACCTGCGCGATGATCAACGGCTTCTTGTCGTCGCGCGCGAGGTCGAGAAAACGCCGCGCGTGCCCCTCGTCGCTCTCGGGATCTGCCTCGCCCTCCACCGAGTACACGCCCGGCAGATCGACCAGCTCGAGCTGCTCACCCGACGAGAGCTTCACGATCGCGTCGAGCAGCTCCACCGTGACGCCGGGGAAGTTGCCCACCTTCGCGTGGCCGCCCGTCACCGCGTTGAAGAGCGAAGACTTGCCCGCGTTGGGCCGGCCCACCAGCGCGACGACGCAGTATGGGCTCACGCCTTCTCGACCTCGACGTCGACGTGCCGCGCCAGCTCGCGATCGACGGCCAGCTCGGCCCCGCCCGAGACGCGCACGTGCAGCGGGCCTCCCAGCGGCGCCTTGCGCAGCACCGTCACCGTCACGCCTTCACCCAGCCCGATCGCCCGCAGCCACGCCGCTTCGCGCGCCGCCAGGCGCAGCGCGCTGATCACCCCGCGAGGGGCCTGTTCGCCGGAGAGCTGTGGGGGAAGCTGGTCGAGAGACGTCACCGCGCTGGTGCCTCTAACGCCCCTCGGCCCGCTCCACAATCTGCGTGGTTGACCTGCGTCAACCTCCCTGGTTCCCGGCGCTACGCGTGAGCACCACCCCAGATTCGGGGGAGGAGCCGGCGGGACGCACGCTGGTACCTTTGCCGCCGTTCCGCAGCAGCCCGGGGGGGTGGCATGCATCAGCTGGCAGTCGTCTCAGCTCCGAACGAGTGGCCTGCCGGCTGGCGGCTGCGCGACTTTCAGGTCCACCCGCATCGGGCGCTCCGGGGCCTGGCGGCCGACGTGCGCTTCGACTGCATCGTGCTGGTGGAGCCCCGGCCCGAAGAGGTGAACCTGGTGCTGGCCGGCCTCAAGGAGCGCGATCGGTTCGGCGCGGTGGCCATGCTGGTGGCGGGCCGGCCGGACTCGGTGGGCATGCACGCGCTGCTCGAGCGCTACCCGTGTGACGGCTTCCTCGACCTCGGCTGGCCCGAGGCGCTCGCGTCGGCGGGGCTGCACATCGCGCTGCGCCACGTCGAGCTGGGCCGGAACATGGTCGAGATCCAGCGCGTGGTGATCGAACAGACCCGGCGGCAGATGAGCTCGCTCTACGACCAGGCCAACCACGACGGCCTCACCAACCTCTTCAACCATCGCTACTTCGCCGAGCTGATGGAACGGCAGCACGAACGCAGCAGGCGCGAAGGCCAGGCGTACGCGCTCGTCTTCATCGACCTCGACGACCTGAAGGTGCTCAACACCAACTACGGCCACGCCGGCGGCTCGGTGGCGCTCAACGAGCTGGCCCGCACCATCGCCACCTCCATTCGCACCGCTGACGTGGCGGTGCGCCTGGGCGGCGACGAGTTCGCGGTCTTCCTCGCCGACTGCGACCAATCCCAGGCGACCGACTTCGCGTGGCGGCTCTGCAGGAAGCTGCGCGAGCACCACTTCGAGTTCGAGGGGCAGAAGATGGCGATCACCATCAGCATCGGGGTGGCCGCCTACCCGGCCGACGGCACGCTCTATTCGGATCTGCTCAAGCACGCCGACTCCGCGCTGCTGCACGCCAAGGCCACGGGGAAGGACCGCGTCGTGGCCTTCACGCCTTCGCTCCACGCCCCGATGACGCAATGAAGGAGACCTGAATGGAACTGTTTGCTTCCCTGGTCTCCGGCGACCTGCTGGTGGAAGCCCGCGACAGCTCGCCCGAGCTCCTGCGGCTCGACTGGTCGGGCCGGAGCAACGCGCGGCATCCCGCCACGCTGCTCACGCCGTACTTCGAGGCGGTGTTGATGCGGGCGCGCGACGCGGGTTGCCGCATCGAGGCGCACTTCGAGCGGCTCGAGTTCTTCAACTCCTCGACGGTGACCGCGGTGATCCAGTTCATCCACGAAGCGCGCGCCCAGGGCACCACCCTCGCGATCGTCTTCGACAGTCAGCAGAAGTGGCAGGCGCTCAGCTTCGAGGCGCTCAAGAGCTTCGAGCTGCCCGACGGGATGTTGCAGATCCGCGCGAGGGAGTAAGGCGCGTGCCATGCGCCGCTTCGCCTTTGCCGCCGCCCTCTCCCTGACCGGCTGCAACTGCATGCCTCCCCCCATGGACGATGGAGGCGTGGACGCGGGCGAGGTCGAGGTCGACGCCGGCCGGCCCGACGCCGGCGCTCGCGACGCGGGGTTCGACGCCGGGGTGGACGCGGGGGGCCCCGAGGACGCGGGCGTGGACGCAGGGCCCGGCGACGGCGGCTGCAGCTATCGCCTCGACGCGCTCGGAGGGCCGTGGACGACGGGCCGCCCCCTCGCGCTCGAGCTCGCCGACCTGAACGGCGACGGCCGCCCCGATCTGATCGTCGCCACCACCAGCACGCTCGAGGTGCGGCTCAACGACGGGGCCGGCGGTTTCCCCGCGCCCAGCCTGCTCGGGCCCATCACCCCGCAGACCCTGGCGGTGAGCGATCTCGACTCCGACGGGCGCCTCGACGTGGTGGCGGTCGACGTGGCGGGGCGGCTGGTGGTGATGACGGGCAACGGCGACGGCACGCTCGCCATGCCCACCATGCTCGACGCCGGGCAGCCGTTCTACGTGCCGCTCGACACCGCGCTGGCTGATGTCGATCTCGACGGCCTCCTCGACGTCGTCACGCTCGACGTGGGCTCGGCGCTGCCCGACCTGCGCGTGGTGCGCGGCTTCTTCGACGGGGGCGCGGCGCGCCCTGCCACCGGCTCGCACCGCCTGGTGCTCTCCGACGTGACGGCCGACGGCCTGGTCGACGCGCTGGTGGGCAAGTCGCAGTACGGCCTCGCGGTGCACGCAGGTGATGGCGACGGCGGCTTCGGCGCAGAGAAGGTCTTCCTCGGCTCGACCGCGGTGAACTCGTTCGTGCTGCGCGACGTGACGGGCGACGGCGTGCCCGACGCGGTGTGCGCCACCGGGTACTTCGACGGCACGCTCACCACCGGCGGCGGCGTCGCGGTGCTCGCGGGGACGGGGACCGACGCCGGCTTCCTCGAGCCCCAGGTCAGCCCTGGCGGCCGCGACATCATCTGGGCGATCGGCCTGGCCGACATGAACAGGGACGGCGTGCTCGACGCGGTCACCACCCGGCTCGCCTTCGACGGGGGCGTCGAGGTGCTCGCAGGTGATGATGCGGGCACGTTCACCTCGCTGCTCCGGGTGGCCGGGAGAAACGGCTGGGCGATCGCGGTGAGCGATCTCAACGCCGACGGCTGGCCCGACGTGGCGGTCGGTGCGGGCGCAGGCTCGAACGGCGAGGTGCGCGTGCTGCTGGGGAGCTGTCAGTAAAAGAGCGGGGTGATCAGTCACATCATTCCGCTCTGAGGAGTACGCTCTGCGCCGTGAACCCGACCGCGAACCAGCCGACCGTCATCCTGCGTCACTGTGAAGGGTACGACGTCCCCACCATTCGCCGGCTCGTCCGCGAGGGCATGGAGACGCTGGGCCTTGCGCCCCGGGGCCGCACCCTCGCCAAGCCCAACCTCGTGTCCGCCGGGCCGCTCTTCCAGAACGCGTACACGCGGCCCGAGGTGATGGAAGGCGTGCTGCTGGCGCTCAAGGATCGCGACGGCGGCATGACCGAGCTGCGGGTGGGCGAGCGCTGCGGCATCACCATTCCCACCCGCTACGTGTTCGACCACGCCGGCTACGACCCGATGCTCGAGCGCCTGGGCGTGAAGCGCTCGCTGTTCGAGGAAGAGGCGCAGGTGGAGATCACCCTGAGCCACGAGGGCCGGCTGCGCGACACCATCTTCGTGCCCGAGCCCGTCGCGCGCGCCGACTTCTTCGTCAACGTGCCCAAGTTCAAGTCGCACCCGTGGACGACGGTGACGTTCTCGATGAAGAACTACATCGGCCTGCAGGACGATCGGCACCGCCTCATCGATCACGATCACCGGCTCAACGAGAAGGTGGCTGACCTGCAGTACGTGATTCAGCCGCAGCTGGTGGTGATCGACTGCATCGTCGCGGGCGAGGGGCGCATGCTCACCCCGGTGCCCCGCACCATGAACCTGCTGATCATGGGCAACAACCAGCCGGCCATCGACGCGGTGTGCTGCCAGATCATCGGCGTCGACCCGGCGACGGTGGAGCACATTCGCCTGCCGTCCGAGCGCGGCTTCGGGCCCATCGACCTCTCGAAGATCGACCTCAAGGGAGACGTCACCCTCGACGAGGCGCGCGCGCGGGCGAAGGGCTTCAAGGTCGGGCTGGTGCGGGTCGAGAAGTACTTCGAGGGCACCAACCTCACCGCCTACGCCGGCCCTCCGCCGCAGGGCGAAGGCCAGGGCACCGACTACTGCTGGGGCGGCTGCCCGGGCGCCATCGAAGAAGCGGTGGAGCTCTTGCGCCTCTTCGACGCCACCTTCGACGCCCGCATTCCGCACACGCACGTGGTCTTCGGCAACTACGAGGGCCCCATCGACCACAAGCCGGGCGAGAAGGTCATCTTCATCGGCGACTGCGCCACCTGGAAGGGCCAGCTCGGCGGGAAAGACGTGCAGCTCGAGAGCGTCTACCAGCGCCGCGAGACGAAGGACCCGCACGAGGCGAAGCACGACGACATCTACGCGAAGATGGTCGCCGTCGGCGCGAAGCTGGCCGCGCACCGCAACGATACGCACCTGCGGTTGACGGGCTGCCCGGTGAGCGTGGCCGAGCAGGTGCTCGCGCTCGCCTTCCTCTCCGGGGCGAAGAACCCGTACTTCGACAAGACCGAGATCCTCAAGTTCAACAAGGCGTACCTGGCGTGGCGCGCGGCCAACGCAGGCAGGCGCCTGCGCGGAAAGCCGTACCAGGTGGCCGGGCCCACCGAACGGGGTGACGGCGCGCCGGTGGTTTCATCGTTAACCTGAGGTCGTCATGGAATCGCAACCGCTCGAAGTGAAGAAGGGCCTCGTGCACACCTGGGACGGGGAACCCCACGAGGTGGAGGGCGGGGCGTACCTCTCGCCCGAGGCATACCTGCGCACCAACGCCGAGCTGGAGAAGCTGCGCCAGCAACACGTGGAGTCGTCGGCCCTCATGCCGGCGCTCGTGTTCGGCGCAGGGCTGCTCGGCCTGGCCGCCGGCTTCTGGCTGGCGCGGCGCGGTGACGACTGAGGAGAGACGGTGAAGCTGCACCAGGTGCTCCAGCAGGCCGCGACCGATCCGCGCGCCCTCCTCGATGCGTGGTGGCTCAACCCTCACCCGCGCATCTCGGCGGTCATCGGCACGCTGCCCGAAGGCGCGCCGTTCGCGGGTGACGTCGACGCGTGGTGTGTCGCCCTGCGCACCACCCTGCGCGCCCAGCTGGGCCCGCTGTTCGCGGTGCTCTTCGAGGGCAAGGTCGCCGAGGTGCAGCGCCGCCTCGAGCTGCTCTCGGGCTGGAGCGACGCGCGGCTCGCCAACCACCTCGAGCGGGTGCTCCGCGAGGTGCCGTGGTCGTCGAACGGCGCGCGCCGGCTGTGGACTCAGATCTTCTCGCTGGTCACCTCCTCGAAGGATCCGCGCTTCGTCGCGCTGGCGCAGGAGCTGCCGCCGAAGTGGGGGCTGCGCTCGGCGCAGCAGGAATGGATGACCCGGGCCTTCACCCAGGCCGTGCGCTCGCTGCCCGCCGTCACCGAGCTCACCCCGGAAGAGTCGGCCCTGCTGCAGGTGATCGAGCGCGAGGCCTTCGCTGCGCGGCCTCCGCTGCCGAAGTCGCGAACCATCGACTTTTCCGCCGTCTACGCCGCGCCCCACGACGACGCCCCGCGCCTGGTGCTCGCCGACGCGCTGCTCGAGCAGGCAGCCCCGCGCGGGGAACTTCTCTCCCTGCAGCTGCGCGCCACGAAGACCGCCGCCGAAGAGAGACGCGAGCGTGCGCTGCTCAAGGCCCACGCGAAGACGTGGCTGGCACCCTTCGGTCCCTCGCTGGGCGCCGAGGTCACCTGGCGCCGGGGTTTCCCCGCGGAGGGCCTGGTGAAGTTCCGCAACGCGGCCGACGTGGAGAAATACGGCGGGCTCACCGAGTGGGCCACGTTCGAAGCGCTCACCTGGTCGCCACCGCGCTCGCCCGAACACCAGCTCGCGGCAGGCTTCATCGGCCCCGCCTTCCGCCACCTGCTCTCCGCCGACGACGTGCACGTGCCGCACCTGCTCGCGAGTGGCGCGGTGACGTGGGCGCTGCGCAAGGTGCGTGGGGCGGTGGAAAACGCGGAAGGGCTGCGCGCGGTGCTCGAGAGCAAGACGCTGCCGAAGCTCGAGGCGCTGCACGTCACCGACACGCCCTTCACGGCGCAGTGGCTCGACGGCGTGAAGTGGGGCGCGCTGCAGGAGTTCGGGGTGGCCACCAGGTACCCGCCGCTGCTGCTGCACGTGCTGGCCGCGGTGGAGGCCTCGCCGTTGAAGCGCCTGCAGTGGGGAAGGGCGCTGCGCTTTCACCGCGCGGACGACGGCACGCTCTCGAAGCTCGAGCTGCTCGACTGGCGTGGTGCGTACCGCGTCGACGAGCAGCTCGGCTCGTTGCCCGCCGGGGCGGTGAGCTCGCTGGTGGCGCCGGCCGATCGACATTGGTCGACCGGTCCGCTCGGCCGCGCGCTGGAGCGGGTGGTGAAGCAGCAGCGCCACCGCCCCTCGGTCGCCCGCAGCGCCGCCCTGCACCTCGGGCTCAACGGCGTGCGGTCGATCGCCTGGGGGGAAGGCCGGGTGTGGGTGAGCGACGGCCAGCTGCTGCGCGCGGTCGACGCGAAGACGCTCGAGGTCGCCGCGTCGTTTCCGGGTGGGTTCGTCGCGGAAGGTGGGCGCGACGTGCTCAGGCTGCAGGGAGATCGGGTCGAGCTCTGCGAGCTCCGCACCGGCGCCCTGCGCACGGTCTACGAGGGCAAGAACCTGCAGCGGCTGGTGCGCAGCAGCGACGGCACCCGCGCGGCGGTGAGGCAGGGCGCGAAGGTGCGCGTGCTCGAGGTGGCGACGGGCGCGGTCTGCTTCGAGTGCAGCGGTGAAGAGCCCGAGCTCGACGCGCGTGGCGCGCGGCTGATCGTGCGCAGCAGGCAGCAGGTCGAGCTCCACGACGTCGAGACGAAGGCGAAGCAGGTCATCGAAGGGTGGCCCTTCGCCCCGAACTTCCTCGCTGATGGGCGGCTCATTCAGCGCAGGGACGGCATCGCGCGCATCGGGGAAGTCGCGTTTCCCACCAACGGGGAGCACGCGTGGCACGCCTGCAGCACCACCGACGGCGCGCGCGTGGCCATCGTGCACCCGGGCGCGACGTTCGTGTTCGACGGCCACAGCGGCAGGAAGCTCGCGCAGCACGAGGGCGGCTGGGCCGGCATCTTCGCGCCCGACGGGACGCTCTTCATCGCCGCGAACGATCGCCTCACGCGCGTGTGAGCAGGGAGGCCTCAGGAGTCGAAGGTGTGCCGACTCTACCCACACTGGATTAATCCTGCCCGGTTGGACTGTGGACCTTCAGCACCCCGTGGCCGCGGCCTAGTTTCCGGCGAATGGCTTCAGCGCTTCGGTACCAGGTGATTCGGAAGATCGCAGACGGAGGATCGGCCGAGGTCTTCCTCGCAGAACAACACGGCGCGGCGGGCTTCAGGCGGCCGGTGGTGCTCAAGCGGCTCCGCGCCGAGCTGTGCGCCGACATCAACTATCGCCAGATTCTCCTCGAGGAAGCGCAGCTCGCGATGAGCCTGCACCACCCGAACCTGGTGGAGGTGTTCGACCTCGGTGAGTCGACGGGGCGCCAGTTCCTGGTGATGGAGCTGGTCGACGGGTGGACCCTGCATCACGTGCTGCGGCGCTCGCGTGAAGAGGGCCTACCGCTTCCTCCCGAGGTGGCCGTCTACATCGCGGCCGAGCTGTGCCGCGGGCTCTCGTACGCGCACGAACGCGTGGAGGGCGGAAGACCCCTGGGCATCGTGCATCGCGACGTGTGCCCGAACAACGTGCTGCTCTCGACCCACGCCGAGGTGAAGCTGATCGACTTCGGCATCGCGCGCGCGCGCAACCGTCCGGCGCACACGGGCATGGGCCGCACGAAGGGCAAGCCGGCGTGGATGTCGCCGGAGCAGGCGCGGGCCGAGCCACTCGACGCGCGCAGCGACGTGTTCTCGGTGGGCTCGGTGCTCTTCGCGATGCTGACGGGTGAGCCACCCTTCACGGCGTCGGACGATCTCGAGGTGATCAGCCGGGTGTCGCGGGGGCGGCTGACTTCGTCGGCGAAGCCGCCAGCCCAGCTCCGCGCGGTGGTGCAGCGCGCGATGGCGAAGGACCCCGACGAGCGCTTCCAATCGGCGCAAGAATTCCTGCACGCGCTCGAGGCGGTGCAGCGGGCCGGGCGCCCGGAGCTTGACGAGTACCTTCGCGCGCTGAGCCGGCGCGACGGGGACACGGGCATCCTCAACCCTCCGGCCGAGCGCCCCGCGGCGAAGGACCTCGAGCTGTCGAAGGAGTCCGCGAGCGTCACGAAGCTGCTCGCCTCGCCGCCAGCACCGAGGCCATCACGTTGGCGCGCCGTCGGCCTGTTCGCCGTGCTCCTGGGGCTCCTCCCCTTTCTCCCTCTCCCTGCGCAGCGGGGAACGGCGAACTCGCGCCTCGAGGGGAAGGAGGGGCGGGGTGAGGGTCGGGGTGAGGGGCGGGCTGAGGGGCCACCATCACCACTCGTTGCCCAGGTCGAAGACCCCGCTCCCCCCGCTCCCCCCGCGTGGACCGAATGGGACGACTACCCGGTGCCGCTGCCGAAGCTCGACCCGGTGCGAGAGCCGCTGAAGGTCTCGGCGAGGCTGGCGCCCCGAGGGAAGAAGTCGAAGAAGACGGTGGCGGTGTTGCTCGAGAGCCAGCCGACGGGGCTGGTGATCAAGTCCGGCTCGCGCGAGCTCGGTCGCACCCCCACCACCCTGCACCTGAGGAACGGCCGCGTGTACGACCTGGCCTTCGTGGCGAAGGGGCAGGCACAGGTTCGACAGCGCCTCCTGCTGACGCCCCGGGCGGGGAAGCAGCCGAAGGTGACGCTCAGAACGCCCTAGCGACAACTTCGAGCGGGCAGGGTGCGACAATGGCGCATGCCCGTTCGGTCCATTTCTCCTGTGCGCAGCGGCTCCACCGGCAACGACGTGAAGGAGCTGCAGCGAGCGCTCGTCGCGAAGGGGTTCGATCCGCAGGGTACGGACGGCAAGTTCGGAGAGAACACGCGCAAGGCCGTGGTCGCCTTCCAGAAGGCGAACGGGCTGAAGGCCGACGGCGTGGTGGGCAAGGACACCCGGGCTGCGCTCTTCGGCGCCGCGCCGCCGTCGACGCCGGTGCGGCCCCGTGAGCCGGTCGACGGCTTCGAGGGTGAGCAGTTCAAGGCGCGAGGCACGGGCTACTACCCCGACAGCTCGGCGATGGAGGGTGGCTACGTCGACCGCAAGGGCGCGAAGCTGAACACGCTGCAGGACTTCCTGAGCGGCAAGGCGCCGTACGTCTCGGTGGCGATGGACTCGAAGGCGTTCCCCTACGGGACGAAGCTGCGCATTCCCGAGCTCGAGGCCAAGTACGGGAAGCAGATCGAGTTCCGGGTGGTGGACACGGGCGGAGCGTTCAAGGGCAAGGGCACGAGCCGCATCGACGTGTGCACCGCCAACCGGCGCGCCTCGCTGGACCCGACGATCAACGGACCGCTGACGTTGGTGCGAGGCTGACGTGGCTCCCTCTCCCGAGGGGGACGGCGAACTCGCGCCTCGAGGGTAGAAGAGGGTCGGGGAGAGGGCCGCGCCGCCATCGACAACCCCGGCGAGCGATGGCACACGGGCCCCGCATGAGAGTCATCTCAATCATCGTCGCGCTGTTGGCAGGCTGTTCCGCGCCATCGCAAGGCCTCCTTCTCACCGCAGAGCGCGCGAGCGCCACCGCCAACGGCACCGACGCCGTGCTGATCACCGCCACCGGCTCCACGGACTTCATCGACTTCACGGCCAGCGGCGGCGTGCTCTCGACGACGCGAGTCAAAGGTGACGGCGCGACGACGCAGCTGACCTCGAGCACCGCGGGATCGATCACCGTGACCGCCTCGGTCGCGAAAGGCCCGAGCGCCTCGACCACCGTGACCTTCACCGCCCCGACGACCGGCCCGCGGCTGCGCTTCCAGACCTCGCCGGGAAACACGACCGCGCAGAACCTGCTCAGGCCGGTGCCGGTGGTGGTGGTGGAAGACCCCGCGGGAGTCGTGACGTCCTCGAGCGCCCCGGTGACCGTGGCCATCACTGCCGGGTCCTGCGCCGCAGCGCTCGACGCCTCGAGCCTGATGACGGTGAGCGCGGTGCAGGGAGTGGCGAGCTTCTACGGCCTCAAGAGCAGCACCACCGCCACCGGCTGCACCCTGACGGCGACGAGCAGCGGGCTGCAGTCGGCGGTCTCGACGGCCTTCGACCTTCAGTAGCTACTTCCAGCTCCACCGGTCGCGCTCCTCGAGCACTGTTCGGACCCCTTTCCCCTCGAGCCAGGCACGAGCGGCCGCGTCGCCCTTGAGCGTCGAGTCGAAGAACGCGGTGCTGACGGCGAGCAGGGCGCGATGATGGTTGGCATTGCGGGGAAGCGAATCACCCGGCAGCGCGCGGTCGGTGAATGCAGAGTGCTCAGCACCCTCCAGCACGAGCTCATACTTCTGGCCCGCGGGGAGCGCCGGGTACACGCCCAGGCGCGAGGCCGGGGTCATCTCGCCGATGAGCGAGTTGTCGGAGGTGCCGGTGATCAACAGCCAGGGGATCTTCACCCCGCCAAACGCGCTCTTCGGTTCGCCCCGCCGTGGCACCGAGGGGCTCAGCGCCATGGCCGCCTTGATGCGCGGCTCGGCGAAGTCCTTGCCGAGGGGAAACCGTTGGCCGCTGACGGCCTGGGTGGTGACCGCGCCGAACGAGTGTCCCGACATGCCGACGCGGGCGAGGTCGAGGCGGCCGAGCAGGGCGTGCTTCGGCTCGACGTTCCAGCGCGCCAGCGCGTCGAGCACCACGCGCACGTGGTCGACGCGGCGCAGGAAGTTCTCGAGGCTCGCGGCCGACTTGAGCGCGGCGAAACGTTTTGCCTGGGGCACGTCTTTCCAAACCGCGCCATCGCTCCCCGGGTGCTGAAGGAAGACGGCGACGTAGCCGCGCCGCGCCCAGTGTTCGCCGAGGAACCGGTTGCCCTCGCGCGAGCCGCCGAGCCCGTGACTGAAGAGGATGATGGGTGAAGCGCCGACCTGGGCCGGCAGGAACACCCTGACGGGCACCTCGCCCGCGACCAGCTCGAGAGTGCTGACCGCACCCTCTGTGGCGAGGGGGTCGTACGCGGCGAGGACGAGCGCGGTGAGGAGTGCGGTCATGTCGCCCGACTACAACACCGGGCGCTGTGAAAGGTTGCGGGTGATCCGCCCCTCACCCCAACCCTCTCCCCGCTGCGCAGGGAGAGGGAGAACTATTGGGCCCAGTACTTCTCGTCGTCCAGCCCCTCTTCACGCTCGGGCAGCCCGCGGGTGAGGCGCGGCGATGACTGCACCAGCACCTGGTAGCTCACCCGGTTGGCGTAGCGGCACACCTGGCTCATCGACGAATAGGTGAGGAACTCCCGCACGTGCTTGGCGGAGTTCGGCACGCGCGCGCGGTGGTAGCGATTGGCCGACATGTCGTGGAGCAGGGCCGCGAGCGCGGCGTCTCCGGCGCCGTTGGTGCTGGTGATGCGCTCGGGGCCGCCATGGTACGGCGCGATGTGAGCGAAGACCTTCACCGGCTTCGTGCACGCGGCCTTCGCCATGGGGCGGCTGAACTCGTAGCGGTTGAACTCGGGGATCGCGCCGGGGAGCAGCGGGTAGCGGGTCTCGCGCTTCACCTCGTCGTCGGTGAAGCCCGCGAGGTAGAGGCCGATGGGCCCCGCAGTGCAGAGCACCAGGTCGGCCCACTCGAGGGTGCGTTCGCAGGCGACGAGCGGATCAGCCGAGCCGGTGAGGGCTTCCCCTTCCTGTTCGTTCATCGCGACGATGTCGACGTGCTCCGAGATGAACGCGCGCCAGAACTCGGGACGCTCGGCGATGACGAAGCGGGTGCCGAGGGTGAGGATGACGGGCACGCCGCGGGCGCGGGCGAGCGACACCGCGCGCGCGGTGGCGGCGGGCATGGGGTCGCTCTCCCTGCAGCGCAGGAGGTACGACGAGATGACGAGGCACGAGGCGTCGTCGAACACATGCGGGGGGATGCTCTCGGGCTTGAGCCCGTTCATCTGGCCGGCGCTGATGGCGAAGGTGCGTTCACCGTCGGGGGTGACGAGCGCGAAGCAGCGGCCGATGGGTCCGGCGACGGGCTGCAGATGATCGAGGTTCACCCGGCTCGAGGTGTTCGACAGGTAGCGGTAGCCCGAGGTGCCGAGGCGGATCTCCTCGCTCATCACGCCGAGGAGGATCGACGCGTCGTCGGCGAGCAGCGAGTAGTTGTGCAGGGTGTTGCCGATGGTGCCGCCGGCAAACTCGCTGCTGATCAGCTTCTGGGCGAGCAGCTCGTCATACAGGCGGGCGGCCACGTCGTCGGGGATGACGGTCGAGGCGCCCTTCGGCAGCGAGTAGCGCTGGATCAGCTCCTCGGGGATGCGGGCGTCGATGTCGACGAGGGTCTGGTCGACGCCGACGACGTGGGTCCTGGTGGTCGCGTGATCGACGCCGGGGCGTTCGAGCAGCGGGTCGCGAGTCTGAACGGGGAAGTAGTGCTTGTGTTTGCGACGGCCGGGAAAGCGCACCGAGTCCCCTTACTCCCTCTCCCCCCGTGGGGGGAGAGCAAGCAGTTGTCTCAGGTCCCGAAGGAGCGAAGCGATCTCATCACCGAAGACCGGTCGCGGACCACGCAGTGACGAGTCTGTCTGAGCGGTGTGCTCAGCCATGAGCTTGATCTCGAGCTCATGAAGGGGCCCGTCGAGCGCGCCGATCGACGCGAGCGGATCGAGCGAGCGAATGAGCGAGAACACCGCTCGCGCCTCCTCCCGCAGCGCGGGAGTGGGCAGGTGAGGCAACAGCTCCTCCATGCGGCGCAGACCCTCAGTCCGCTTGCTGACGGCGTCGAGCTGCCGCCGTGCTGCTTCGTCGCGAACGATGGGAGTGCCTTCACCGCGAGCCGCCTCCAGCACCCCGTCGATCATCGAGAGCGGCACCGGAAGGTGCAGCACCTCACCATCGACCCCGTGCAGCTCGACCACCTGCTCCCTCTTCCGCAGCGCACCGAGCGCCAGGGCACGCCAGGGCCGATCGAGGGGGCTCCGATTCCACGCGACGATGAAGAAGACGAGCTGCGCGAAGCCCGCGGCGAGCAACACGAGCAGCACGAGGCAAGCCCACCACCACGCGCCCGGCAGCCACACCAGGCCGGCGATGCACCCGCTGATCAGCGCAGCCTGCACTACGAGCCTGCGCAGCACGAAGCGCTCGTTGGCGAGGACGACGGCGTGCAGCGCCTCACCGAGCTTCATGGCTTCTTGTCAGCCGCCTTGAGCTCGCAGCGCTTCCGGCTGGGGTTCCAGGTGGTGGGTGGCCTGCAGGCCGGGCGGTTCACTTCGAGCTCGGGGTTCCGCTCACGGCCGCACCCGCCGATCTGCACACCGTTCTCCCAGGAGATCGGAATGCCGCAGCCCGCTTTGCACTGCTTCGACACGGGGTCCCAGCTGCCAGGAGGCGCGCAGCGCGGGTGCAGGTTCTCCGGTGCGATCGCAGTCGGTTCGTCCGCCGCGCCGGCATCGGCACCTCCGTCGGGGGCAGCCGACAGCATGATCACGATCGCGAGGAGCATGAGGACCCAACGAATGACAGAGCCGGACGGTTCCGGCCAGCGCCAGCGGCCGTCTCAGAGCCAGTGGCGGATGCGCTTGCGGAGCCGGTTCATTCCCACGCCCTCCGCGATGACCTCGCCGAGCGTCGGCTTGTGCTCCAGCAGCCTGTGTCCCACGGCGCCGAGGAGCACGCCGCTGCCCAGGGTGATCCCCAGAGAGAGGACCGGGTGCGCGCGCACCACCTCCTGCAAGCGGGTCCCCGCCTTCCGTCCGCGGGCCTGGGCGATCGTCGCGGCTTCGCTGACCACGTCGGCGGCGTGCTCGCTGAGCGACTCGATGTTGGGGACTTCTTCGGCTTTGACCGGATGCTGGTGCGGTTGGGCGTGGGCCATGGCGCTTCTCCTCACGGCGCGGCGGTTGCAGCCCCTGTGCCTGCGTCGGCTTGCGAGGGCAGGGCGGCGGTTTGAATCGGGGGGCCGCGCGTTTCGTGCGCCAAGGAGTGTTTCTTGCGCCATCACGTCTACTTGATCCCGGGGATGTTCGGCTTCTCCCGCCTCGCCTCGTTCGACTACTTCGTGCACGTGGTGCACGCGCTGGAGCGGCGCTTTCGCCACGCCGGCCAGGAGTTGGAGCTGCACGTCGTCGACGTCGCGCCCACCGCGTCGATCCGCCGGCGCGCGGCGAAGCTCGCGGAGGTCGTCGGCGCCACCGCGACGGACGGCGCGATCCACCTGCTCGGCCACTCGACGGGAGGGCTCGATGCGCGCGTGGTGGCCTCGCCCCACTCACGCTACGCCCACGCGGAAGAGGCCCAGCGGTGGCTCCCGCGCCTGCGCAGCGTGACCACGATGAACACGCCCCACTACGGCACGCCGCTGGCGACCTTCTTCGCCACCTCGCAAGGCCAACGCGCGCTCTACGCGCTGTCTGTCTTCACCATCATTGGTCTCTCCCTGGGGCGGCGGCCGCTGGGAGTGGCGAGCACGCTCATCGCGCTGGTGTCGCGGGGTGACCAGGCGCTGGGCCTCGAGCTTCGCGTGTTGGACAAGTCGGTCGAGAGGGTGCTCGGGCTGGTCGATCACGCGCGCAGCCCTGAGGTGCGCACCTTCCTCGACGCGATCAAGGCTGACCAGGGCGCGGTGCTGCAGGCCACTCCAGAGGCGATGGACCTCATGCTGGCAGGCGTGGAGGATCGACCTGGCGTGGCGTACCAGTGCACGGCCTCGATGGCGCCGGTCCCGTCACCCGGCAAGTGGCTGCGCATGCTGCGATCGCCCTGGCGGACGACCTCGCTGATGCTCTTCACGGCGCTCCATCGCATCACCGCGAGCGTGACCGGGAGCTACCCCTGCGCGGCGCTGGCCGACGGAGACGAGCCGACGTTGGCGCTGCCGGACGTGAAGGACAACGACGGGGTGGTTCCTTTTCGTTCCCAGCTCTGGGGAAAGCTCGTCTGGTCGGGCCCGGGAGATCACCTCGACGTGCTGGGCCACTACCGCGACGACCGGCCACGGCACGGCACGGACCTGCGCCACCAGGACTGGCTGACCAGCGGCTCAGACTTCACGCACGCGCACTTCGAGGCGCTGCTGGACGCGGTCGCCGGGGGAATGCTCCATGCGTCGAGGAGAGGGCTCGCGGGCGTCTCCTGAGTTGCTGCCAATCATGTCGCGGTGAGCCTCGAGGGCACGCGCTCGTTCCGAGCGGAGTGGATGCGGCATGAATCCTGCTGCGCGGTGGCGCATGCCACCCCGTTCATTCCGAGCGAAGTCGAGCGCCCGGTCTCTGCTCCTGCTCACGGTCCTCCTCGCCACCGCAGCGTCGGCGCAGGACACGCTCTCGCCACCGCCGCCGCCGCCGCCGATCGTCGAGCCGACACCTCCAGCGCCCCCGCCCGAGGAGCCGCGGCCGATGAGGGGCGGCCGGGTGGAGCGCTTCGAGTACGAGGGGCACCCGGTGCCGGGTTTCCGCGTGCAGCGGTCGGTGCGCAAGGGCCTGCTGATCCCCGGTGCCATTCTGCTGGGGAGCGCGTGGCTGCTCAGCGGCTTCTCGAGCACGTCCCTCAGCTCCGTCGGCTTCATCCCGTTGGTCGGCTCCTTCGTCGTGGCGGGCCAGCTCGGCGCGATCAATGGCTCCGGCTTCGCGGGCGGGCTCGGGTCGATCGCCATCGCCCTCTTCGTGACGGCGGGCCTGGTGCAGCTCGGCGGCGCAGCGCTCATGGTCGCGGGCCTCGCGGTCCCGCAGCTCTGGCTCGAGCGCGACGTGGGCGACGTGCAGCTCGCGCTGGTACCCACGCCGTCAGGTGCGCAGCTCATCGGGCGATTCTGAGGCGGCCTCTATGGCATCACGACGAACAGCCCATCCTGGTTGGCCACATGCACCTGCGCGGAGGGGCTCAGCCACACCCCGGTGGTGTAGTAGTCGAGCCCCTGCTCGGGCCCGTACACCGACCACGTCGTGCCCATGAGCCGCGCCGCGCCTGACCCGGTGGAGAACCACTGCGTCCCCGCACCATCCACCGTCACGTCATACACGTCGTCATCCGGCAGCCCGTCGCCCAGGTTGAGCGCCGACTCCGTGTTGGCCACCGTGTAGTTCGACCACGTCGTGCCCCGCAGCCGTGACGCGCCGCTGTAGGTCGAGAGCGCGAACAGATCGCCGTTCGCCACCGACACCAGCCGCTCGACGTCGTCACTCAGCAACCCGTCGCCCGCCCCTGGCGCAGACTCCGTGCTCTCGCTGGTGAAGGCTGTCCACGTCGAGCCGTTGAGCCGGTAGAGCCCGCTGGTCGTGCCCAGCCAGCTGTTGGCGCCCACCACCAGCGCGGTCTGCAGCGTGCCGAACCCGTCCGTGTCGTACACCTCGTACGGCGTGCCCGGCACCGGGATCACCAGGGTCCACCCGCTCGAGATCGTCAGGCTGTTGGGCGTGTTGGTGTTGATGGTGAACACCTGGCCCAACATCACCAACCGCTTCCCCGCGTACTCGCCCGTCGTCATGCCCCCGGCCGTGTCGACGATGACGTTGTTCGACGACGCGAAGCTCACCGTGCCCGTGCGCAGCCGCGTACCGGTGGTGGTGCCGTCGATGCGCGTCCACGCCGTGCCGTCGTAGCGCGAGGCGACCGTGCTCGCGCCCACCCACAGCCCCTGCGCCCCGTCTGCCGCCGCGATCTGGCTGATCACCGTCGGAGTGGGGCCTCGCAGCACGTACGCGGTGCCGCCGCTCTCCACCACGTCGAGATGCGGGCCCGACCGGTAGTCCTCGGGGTAGATGAGCTGCACCTCGTTCGTGGTGTTGTCGCGCACGAGGTACTCGTACCCGTTGATCCACAGCCGCGCGCCCCGCAGCGCCCCCGCGGTGAGCGTGGTGCCGGTGACCAGCAGCCGCGCCGGGTCGATGGCGTACCGCCACCCCGCCGCGATGTTCGAGCAGCCCATCGTCGCGTAGCTGCTCACGCTCGTCGCCGTGTTCGCCCGAATGAGGAAGTTCGACGGCACGCTCGAGCAGTCCCGCATGCGCATGTACGAGTTCACCAGCGCGTCGGGCGCGAAGCTCCAGGCGCTGTCCGTCCACGTCGTGGAATACCCGCTCGAGGTCGCCGCGTTGGCCAGCACCCCCGACACGAGCGGGCTGGTGCGCACGTTGAGCGCGAGGGCCCCGGTGAAGGGCGTCACCCACGTCCCCGTGCCATCAGGCGACACGTCCGCCACCCGGCCGTCGGTGCGCAGCGCCACCGCGTTGCCGTTGGGCCGCACCGTCAGCTCGTCGCGCCAGTACGTGGTGTCCAGCGACCAGGTCGTCGCCGCCGAGAGGTTGCCGAACGCGTCCAACACGTTGCTGCGGGCCGTGATGGTCGTCGCCGTGTTGTCGGTGATGAGCAACGAGTTCGACGAGAGGCGAATGATGCGCCCCACCAGCGCCCCCGGCGTCAGGCTCGCGCCGCTGTCCGTCACCCGCACCACCGTGCCGCGCGAGAGCGAGAGGTGGCTGAGCATCGCCGTGCCCGTGTTGCGCAGCTTGTCGAGCGTGGTGGCCGGCACGTCGAGCAGCGTCACCGTGTTGGCCGTGTTCGTCCCCACCAGGAAATCCGCACCGAAGCTGGTGCTGTTCGAGATGGAGTCGTTGGCGTGCACCCAGCGCCCGTCGAGCGCGCCTGGCGCCAGGGCCGGGGTGACGGTCGCCACCACCGTCGCCTCCGAGTCGATGTCCGTGAGCGAGTAGCGCGTGCCCGGCAGCGCCGCCCTCCAGGGGAAGCCCGAGAAGAACCAGTTGTACGAGTCGATGGCGTTGACCGTGTAGCTCGTCGCCGTGTTGGTGCTGATGGGCAGCCCGAAGCGGCCCCCGTTGGTGCCGTTGAGGTAGAGGTACTGGCCTACGAGGGCGTTGGGCGTGAGCGTCGCGGTCGAGTCGTCCACCGTCAGGTTGAAGCGGCCGTTGGTGTCGAACACCGCCGCGCGCCCCACCATGCTGATGAGCGTGCTGAACACGTTGCCGCAGACGTACGCCGTCGCGCCCGTGGTGGTGTTCGAGAAGAGCGCCAGGCGGCCCGTCGAGCTCGTGGTGAACTCCGAGCGCACGTGCGTGTAGGCGCCGGCCACCAGCGTCGCGCCCGGCAGCGTGAAGTTGGTGCGAATCCACACGCCCGGCGTCGAGCAGCCCAGCCCCTGCGTGTGCGCCCGCGCGAAGGCGAAGTTCGCGCCCGCCGAGAGCGCGAGGAACGCCGAGGTGTTCGTCACCGTGAGGTCCAGCTCGGTGGCGGTGTTGCCCGTCACCACGCCGGCCACCTGGTTGTTGGGCGCGATGACCGACGCGCCCACCCACTCGTTGATGGTCCACCCCGCGCCCTGGCCCGTCAGCTTCACCCGCAGCGGCGAGGTGTTGGAGCTGCCCGTGTCTGACAGCCACAGCCGGTCCCCCGAGGTCAGGCCGCGGAAGGCGGCGAACCAGGTCTCGTCGACCTCCACCACCAGCGAGCTGGCGTCATTGTGAAGAATGGTGCCCGTCGCGGCCCGGTTCGACTCGAGCACCACGAAGCGCCCGCGCAGCGACTCGGGCGGGAAGTTCGGGCTGCCCGAGAGCGCCACCCGGAAGTCCACCTTGCGCGGGCTGTACTGGCCCGGTGCCCAGGTCACGTTGGAGTAGTCCACCATGCGCTCGGCCAGCCCGTCGACGCACGAGCTGCAGTAGGTCTCGTCGACGTTGAACGAGCTCGAGGTGTTGCTGAGGATCTGCTGCTCGCTGTCGACGTTGAAGGGCGTGCTGCCGTTGGTGAGGCGCACCGCGTAGCGGCCCACGTGCGCGCCGGCGGTGAGCCCCGCGGTCGGCACGGTGAGCCCGGGCAGGTAGTAGGAATAGCTGGACCGCCCCACCAGCCCGCCCACCAGCCCCTGCAGGGGGAAGCGGTTGAAGTACACGTCGAGCGTCGCGGTGTTGGCGGTGTTGCTGGCGATGTAGAAGCCCTCGCCGCGCGGGTCCATCCACAGGTATTGGCCCACCACATTGGGCAGCCCGCCGTTGGCCAGGGTCACCGTCACCTGCACGTTGTTGCCCGTGTCGGCCAGCACCCAGCCGCGGCCGGTGCGATCTCTGACCAGCGTGCCGAAGCCCTGGCGCACCGTCAGCGTGGTGGTGGTGCTCGCCACGATGTCGAAGGCCTGCGCGTAGTCGTCGTAGAGGAAGTTCGAGGTCGAGTGGGTGGTGGTGGTCCACGGCGCTGAGCTGTCGGTGACGATCACCTCGAGGCCCGAGTTGAGCGCCACGGTGTAGAAGCCCGTCGCCGCCGCGTTCTGCAGCGCGTTGAACTGCGAGATGTTCGCGGTGAACGAGAGCGTCGAGTTCGGCGGCGGGGTGGTGGCCGTGAGCGCGAAGTTCCCCACCCAGACGCCCTGCGCGTAGATGTCGATCTGCCGGCCGCTGGCCGCGGGCGTCGCGGTGCGGTTCGCGTCCACGAAGGTGTACGTGGTGGTGAAGGTGCCCGAGCACGAGCCGATGAAGTAGCGCTCGCCCACGGCGAAGGTGCTGCTGGGGTTCGAGTCGAGGATGAAGGTGGTCGCCGTGTGCGAGGTGATGCCGATGCGCGCGGTGCCAGCCGCGTTGAGCACGCACAGCGCGTTGAAGGCGTCAGGCGTCCAGCTCGCCGTCGGATCGTCGAACCCCGTCGACGTCACCGTGCCCAGGATGCCGGTGTTCGCGCGGAAGCCCGTCGCCGTGGAGCGCCCGTCGTCGATGCTGGTGATGGGCCCCGCGGGCCAGGTGACCGCGGAGATGGTGTCGCCGGTGGTGACCGTCGCCGTGCCCGAGGTGCCGCCGAGCAGCGCGACCGACTGCACGGTGCGCACGTCGACCCCCGCGATGCTGCCCACCACGCCGCCTTCCCACGTGCCGTTGAGCGTGCCCACCGGCCCGCGCACGTCGCTGATGGTGCCCCCCGAGAACGAGTAGCCCGTCACCGTGCGCCCGTTGAGGTGCTCCACCGAGGTGACGTTGCCCGTCAGCGCGGTCACGGGCGCCACCGCCGTCGTGCCGCCGTCGTTGGCCAGGAAGGTGAGCGTGGCGTTGCCGAGCAGCCACACGCCGCCGTCGACCGGTATGAGGCGATCGATGTCGCCCGAGTACACCTCGGTCGCCGCGGCATCCACCGACAGGTAGAACAGCTGGTACACGGTCGCGCCTGCTCCGGTCGCGGAGAGCACCACCCACACCGTGGCCAGCGACGTGGGCTGCCAGGCCACCTGGCCGGTGTTCGGGTTCATCGTCATGCCCGACGGACCATCGACGAGCGCGTACGTCACCGCGGACACGCCGCCTCCACCCGCGACGGCCTGGTAGGTGAACGGACGATCGATCGGCGTCGACGACGGCGGGAGCGAGCTGAACGCGAAGGTGCTCCCGGACGGCACGGGCTGCAGCGTGAGCGGCGAGGTGGCGGTCGACATCGCGTACGTCACCGCCACCTGGGTGAGCTGCGCCGCCTGGTAGCCGGTGTACGCGACCAGCAGGTCGTAGCTGCCCACCGGCAGCTGGCGCAGCGTGAAGCTGCCGTCGGGCGCGGTGACCGTGCCCTGCCCCGTGCCCAGCGCCACCACCTGGATGCCCTCGTGCGAGGTGCGGCCGGCGAGCGTGACGGTGCCGGTGACGTCGCCCGCGGGCGTGAGCGTGAAGGGCGGCACCGGCGTGGTGGCGTTCGCGCGCGCGGCCGCTTCGCGGGTGGCCGAGCCTTCCACCGTGCCCGCGGCGGAGACGGTGACCCGGTAGAGCCCGGGCAGCAGCCCCTGGAAGGTGAAGGTGCCGTCCATCGCGGTGACGCCGCTGGCGCGGTTGGGTCCCTCGACGCTCACGGCGAGGCCCGAGGCGCCGGTGACGCCGGTGAGCACCACGCTGCCCGAGAGGCCCGCGGTGTCTGCCCCCACGCGCACGCAGGCGCCGTTGCTGCACGCCTCGCCGGTGGCGGCGCACTGGGCCACCGTGGTGCACGAGGCGACGCAGTCACCCTGCGGGCTGCACGCCTGCATCGCCATGCAGTCGGTGGCGTCGAGGCAGCCGGGTGCGGGAGGCGTGCACAGGTTCCCCTGGCAGGTGGTGCCGAACGGACAGTCGCGATCGCCCATGCACGACTCGGCGCAGCGGCCCGAGACGCAGGCCTGCGGCGCGGGGCACTCGCTGTTGAAGCGGCACGCGCCCGACGCGAGCGAGGTGCACGCGCCCGCCACGCAGGCCTCGGTGGCCGCGCATTCGGCCGCCGTCACGCAGGCCTTCGCGCAGCGGTTGCCCAGGCTGCACAGCTCACCCGTGGCGCAGTCGGTGTCGCGCGCGCAGGTGCCGGTGGGCAGGGTGCAGGCGCCCGCCTGGCAGGTGCGCGGCGCGGCGCAGTCGGCGTCGGCCTTGCACGCGTCGCTGCAGCGGCCGCCGGGGCCACAGATCTTCCCCGCGGCGCACTCCGAGTCGACCTCGCACTCGGGCTTGGGCACCTCGGGCCGCGTCACCAGGCAGGAGGAGAGGAGCAGCAGCGGGAGCGCACGAACGAGGGAGTGCTTCACCTGGTCACCTCCACTTCGATGGTGTTGCCGGTCATCGAGGACACCTTGAGTTTCTTGCCCTGCAGCTTCCACGTCTCGATTTGCGCGGCCGCGTCGTCGACGCTGCCCTTGAGCATCACGTCGAAGTCGGCGCGGCCGTTGGCGTAGCGGGGCGTGCCGGTGACGGTGGCGCCGCGCAGCTCGCCGTTCATGGCGAGCTTCAGCTTCGAGTAGGTGGCGATGGCGTCGATGCCCTTGATGACCACGCGCACCCGGTTGCCCGCGGTGAGCTGCGCGTTCCACTTCGCCAGCAGGTCCTTCTGCAGGCGCGCGCCCAGGGTCTTCGTCGCCTCCACCAGCGCCGCGCGGCCACAGGTGAGCCCGTCGAGCTGGGTGAGCGTCTTCGACTCTTCTCCCGCGGCGAGCAGCTCGGCCGAGTTGTCCGCGTTGAGCACGCGCAGGGTGACGGTGCCGGTGCAGCTCACCCCGGGAAGGTCCTTCGCCCCGTGGCTGTCGCTCACCAGCGCCTTGAGGTCCTGCGACTTCTTGGCCAGCGCGTTGCCCACGATGATGACGTCGGCCTCCGACAGCTTGTCGCCGAGCTGGCGCACGATGCTCTCGCCGGGCGCGCCGTCGAGCACGCCGGCCACGCGCGCACCCGAGGCCACCGTCTCGGGGTCGACGAAGCTGAAGCCGGCCTTGAGCCACTCGCCCAGCAGCGTCGACTCGACGATGCGCTGGCTCACCGTGGCGTGGCCCGCCTTGCGCCCGGCCTCGGTCCACCACGCCACCGGCACCGAGTCGTCGACGCGCTGCTCGACGATCAGCACCGCCACCCGCGGCAGGCCCTTGCGCGCCAGGGTGAGCCCGATGGCCGCGAGATCGTCAGACAGCTTCCCCGTGCCCACGGTGGCCTTCACCTTCACCGTGTAGACGCCCTTCTCCTCGGCGCCGCTGAGCACCTCGTGCTTCGACACGTAGCCCTTCGCCTGCGTGTAGATGCGGTCGGAGACGAGCTGCGAGTTCTCCACCAGGGTGGCCGACTGCACCAGGGTGCCGCAGACCTGCTCTACCGCGCGGCGCAGCGCGACCTCGATGGCCTGGTCCTTCGCGCCCAGCGCGTTCTTGCCCACCACCGCGGCCTCGCCCGTCACCTCCACCGTCTGCTCGGGAGGCGTCTGCGCGAGGGCCACGGACGCGATGAGGATCAGCACACTGCACGACAGGCGGGACATGGAGACTCCGGAGCTGAAGAAGAGGTGTCTAGAAGCGGCCCGACGCGCCGACGCTGACGAGGCCGGGCGCGAGGGTGAAGGTGGGGGAGACGTGCGCCGAGGTCGCGACCACGCCCGTACTGCCACTGACCGGAGGCGGCTCGCTGAGCGCCTTCCACACCAGCACCACCGAGGAGCCGGCGGCCACCACCACCCCGCCCACGCCGACCGCCGTCCACGCCGTGGTGGCGCCGACGGACTGGGCGTGCTGCGCCTCGAGCGTGCTGATGTCTTCGGGGCGGGTGGCGAAGTTCTGCAGCCCCTCGATGTACGCGGTGTTGCCCTGCGACTGCGCGGCCATGAGGAAGCCCGCCACCGCCGCGCCCGCGCCGACCAGCACGCCGCCGCCCGCGAGAATGGTGGGCACGCGCGAGGACGAGCGCTCTTCCTTCTTCGCCACCTCGCGCACCAGGCGCTCACCCAGCAGCTTCTCGCGCGCCATGCGCTCGAACTCGGCGCGGCTGAGCTTGTTGCCGGCGAGCTTCGCCAGCTCTTCGTCAGAGAGCTTCACGTTGAAGCGCTTGGCCACCTCGGCCGAGAGGCGGCCCACGGTCCTGGTGAAGTCGTCGGTGGGGCCCGAGGCAGTGAAGGTCTGCACCACCACGCCGGTGCTGATGTCGACGAAGCGGCAGTCGAGGCGGGTGTCGCGGCCCGCGTTCATCACGCTCCCTAAGACCACGAAGTCTGCGCCCAGCTTCTGCACCAGGCCCGCGGCCGACTTCTCGTCGAGCACCTGGCCGAGCATCTGCTCCTTGAGCACCTTGGCCAACTGGGTGCGCTCCACCAGGGTGAAGCCGATGACGGGGAGGTCGGTGGTGAGCGCTTCCGCGGCGCCGTAGGCCATCCACTGCTCCTCGTCGCGACCGCTCACGTTCACGAAGGTCATCACCGCCACCAGCGGGTTGACCCCCTCGAACTTGTTCTTCATGTCTTCGAAGGCCTTGGCGTACTCGGGGTCGCTCTTCATCGCCTTCTGGTAGAGCTCCTTCGCCTGCTCGGACTTGCTGGCCAGCAGCAGCCGCGCCTCGAGCAGCGAGCGGATGGTGTCGGGCGAGGGGTTGCGCGCGGCGCGCAGCTCGTTGGCGGTGTCTTCCGAGAGCCAGCCCACGTCGCGCAGCAGCGCGAGCAGCACCTCGCGCGCGCCGCCGAAGAGCGCCGCCTTCGGCGCGGTGCCTTCGGTCTTCGCCAGCGAGCGCCCCGTGTCGCCGTCGACCAGCTCGAGCGCGATGGTGAAGTTCTCGCCGGCGAGCTTGTACGTGCCGCGAATGAGCGAGCCCGCGGCGAGGAGGCCGGCCACCTTCTTGGCGTTCTTCTCGTCGGTGATGCCCGCCTGGGAGAGCTGCGTCTCGCGCAGCACCTTGTCGATGTTCACCCGCTCCATCACGGTGAGCGAGGTGTAGCGCTGCAGGTCGGTGGTGAAGACCTCGGCGAAGCCCGCGCCCACCCAGCCCGTGTCGGCGGCCGGGGCGAGGTCGACCAGCGGCACCACCGCGATGCTCTTCTCGTAGAGCACGTTGAGGCGCTCGGCGCCCGAGCGGGTGTCGACCTTCGCCAGCTCCTTCTTGAGCTCCTGCACGTTGGCGTCGGTGTCGATGCGCGAGAGCCAGGCGATGGCCTCGCGGTCGTGGCCCAGGCGGTAGTGCGCGGCGGCCATGAACCAGAAGTACTCGCGGTAGAGGTTCAGGTAGTACTTGGCGTCGTCCGAGCGCACCACGCCGAGGTCGGTCTTCGCGCTCACCACCACGCGCTCGCCCATCTGCAGCACCCGGGTGAAGTCGCTGCGGTCGTAGGCCTGCAGCATGTTCAAGAGCGCGATGAGGTTTGAGTACACGCGGTGAATGTCGTCGCGGGGGGGCAGGCTGAGCGACTTGCCCTTCGCGTCGTGCTCGGGCCGCTCGACGAAGAGGCGCTTGAGCACGGGTACGTTGTTGTTGGCGCGGCGCACCTCGCGTTCCCAGTCGTCTTTCGACACGCGCGAGTCACGCTTGCCCGCGGCCTTCAGCTTGAGCACGCCGGAGAAGTACTCGAGGTCGTATTGGAGCTTGGTGAAGATGCCGACGCGCATCTGCGAGGTGGTCGGCGCCGCCTGCGAAGTGGGAGCGGGTTGAGCCTGCGCCGTCGCCGACACCACGAGCACCGTGAGCAGCTGCGATCGCAAATCCATTCAGTAAGCCCCCCTGATGGAGAACGGTAGATCCAACCCGGTTGAAAACGAAAGGGTGATTTCCGGGGGATTCAGGTGGGCAGCTGTGCCGCGAGGTGCACCTGCTCGCGCAGCCACCGGTGCGCCGGGTGGTGTTGACGGAGCGGATGCCACAGCTGCTGAACCACCATCGGCTCGTGAGCAATCGGGAGCGACGCGACCTGCAGGGGAAAGGCTTCGGCGAAGCGGAGCGCGACCCGCTCCGGAAGGGCGGCGAGGAGGTCGGTGGTGGAGAGCACCCAGGGCGCCACCAGGTAGTGGGGCGTGAAGAGCACCACGTTGCGCTGCAGCTTCGTCTTGCGCTCGAACCTGCCCTGCACGCCACCGCGCGGCGAGACGTGGAGCTGGGGAAGTGAGAGGTCGAGGCGCTCCGGGTGCTTCAACGCGGGGTGCTTCTTGCGGCCGACCAGCACGAAGCGCTCCTTGAGCAGCAGCTGCCGCTTCAGGCCGCGGGGGGCGCGGTCTCCAGGGGCGAGATCGAAGGCCCCCAGCACCAGGTCGAGCTCGCCGGCTTCCAGCTCGGCCAGGGGGAAGTCGCGGGGCAGGGGTACCACGCGCAGCCGCAGCCTCGGGTACTGCACGAAGACCTTCATCAGCTGAGGGAGCACGATGAGCTGGGCGTGGTCGCTCGCGCCGACGACGAAGGTGTGGCTGCCTGTGTCCGGCGAGAACGCCTGGGCTGGCGAGAGGGCTTCCTGCATCTGGCGCAGGGCGATGGTGAGCGGGCCGCGCAAGGCGAGCGCGCGGGGGGTGGGCACCATGCCGGTGCGGCCACGCACGAAGAGCGGGTCGCCGAGCGCGTCGCGCAGCCGGGCCAGCGCGTTGCTGGTGGCGGGCTGCGAGCGCTTCAGCCGGGCGGCCGCGCGGCCCACGCTTTGCTCCACGAAGAGGGCGTCGAGCACGCGGAGGAGGTTCAGGTCGAAATTCTCCAGATTCATGGCGTGAATGTCCGTCATTTCCTCATCCGTCGCGACAACAACCCCTCCCGGACGCACTGTGGGGTCATGAACAAACTCATCGTGTCGATGTTGCTCACCGGGTGCACTGCGTTGCCGGCCGCTGCGCCGCACCCCTTCGTTCCCCTGCCGGCGCCGAGCGCGAAGCTCGAGGTGTGTTGGATCGACACCGGCGGCGTGTCCGTTCCGGGAGGCTACGGCGCGGGCGGTGCCACCATCGCCGAGCAGTGGGAGGTCACCGCGGCGGCGATCCTCATCAGGCACCCGAAGGGTGACCTGCTGCTCGACACCGGCATCTCGCCCACCGCCGCAGAGGAGCACCGCGAGCTGGGCGGGTGGGCCCGCTTCGTCTTCTCCCAGACCGCGGGCCGCAACCTGCCGCGGCGGAGGCTGAGCGAGGCCCTCGCGGCCCTGGGCGCCACCTCACCCCTGGCCGTGCTCCTCTCGCACGCCCACGCCGATCACGCCGGAGGGCTGACGGACCTGCCCGCCGTGCCGGTGTGGCTCGCCGCCGAAGAGCGGGCCCTGGTCGAGAGCGAGCTCGAGCAGCCCCGCGGAGTGGTGCTGCCGGCCCATGCGCGCGCGATGGCCGAGCGGCTGGTGAGCCTGTCGTTCGAGCCGGTGCCCTTCGCGAACTACGACAGCAGCTATGACGTGTTCGGTGATGGGAGCGTGGTGGTGGTGCCCACGTTCGGGCACACGCCCGGCAGCGTGGCGACCTTCGTCAACGGTGCGGGCGGGCAGCGCTTCGTGCACGTCGGCGACCTGATCAACCTGCAGGAATCGCTCTCGCGAGGCGTGGGGAAGTCGTGGCTGATGCGGAAGTTCACCGACGAAGACGACGCGGCGACGCAGGCGCAGGTGGCGAAGCTGGTGCAACTGCAGGCGACGGAGCCGGGGTTGGTCATCCTCCCCGCGCATGATCGCCCTGCCTTCGTGCGCTTGTTCGGCGAGGACAATGGCCGGCTGCCACCATGTCGCTGAAGCCCGGCGGATCGGTCAGGTGCGGACGAGCGGACGCTGGCTAACTTGAAGTCATGTACGGCCCAGAGATACCGAGACCCGGAACCCCTCAACCCGAGATTGCCCGGCCGCAGAGCCCACGGCCCGAGGTGCCGCACCCCGGCACCCCGAAACCTGAGATCAAGAATCCCATCAGGCAGTGGTGACTACTGCAGCGGCGGCATCCAGCTGCAGCTCCAGTCGAGCTGACAGGGATCGAAGTCGAGTTCCTGTCCGTTGGTGGCGAGGTAGCGCACCATCTGGCTGATCAGCAGCGCGCCCAGGTCGAACGGCCGCTCCGGCCTCGGCTGGGGGAAGCCGTGCGTGCCCAGGGGGTCCATCATGGGGAAGAGGATGGCGCTCTTCCCGCCGCCCTGCGCCGCGGTGTTCTGCCGCACGATGCGCAGCGGCGGGTTGAGCCGCGGCACGTCGAAGCCGTCACCCACCGTGGACAGGCCAGCGAGATCGTCGACGTCCATCAGCACCGGCTCGCCCAGGGCGTTGAGCCACCGGCGCGAGGACTCGGTGCCCTCGACCACGCCCGTGTCCAGCAGCAGCTGGTCGACCGACTTCCCGTAGCGCGCGTCGACGTCCTTGAAGTTCACCAGGCCCGCCGCGCGCGCCATCATCACGCCCGAGGCAGTGGGCACGCCGGGGTCGCCCATGGTGTTGATGTAGAACGCGCGCGTGCTGACCGTCTCGCCCGTGCCGTAGGTGAGCGTGCGCTCGCCGTGCATGAAGGGTGCGGTGTTCGCGGGGTCAGCACCCTCGAGCGCGACCTGCGCGAGGCCGAGCATGCGCCGCAGCTCGGGGTTTCCGCGCCGCAGCCCGAAGCCGTCGGTCACCGCGATGAAGTCGCTGCCGGCCGCGTACGTGGTGCCCTGGAACTTCACGTCCTGCGCGAACGTGCCGAGGCGCTCCACCGGCTCACCCTCGGGAACGCAGCCCTCGCGCTCCTTCGGCGCCAGCTCGCCCTCGTAGAAAGACAGCTCGAGCTTGTGGCCCTTGTCGCTGGGCACCGCCACGCGGAGGCGACCGTTCGCCTGCACCCGCGCGCACCGCCACTCGCCTGAGGTCAGGTTGCGCAGCACGGCGATGCTGCCCACCGCCGGCGTCTTGGTGAGCGTGCCGACCTTGAGCTCCTTGTATTCCACGAGGTCCGGCACGGCCTCGTACACGACGCCGTCACGCAGCAGCACCAGCGGCGCCATCATGCGCAGCACCATCGCGTCGCGGACTCCGGACAACGAGCTGCGCGTGCCGATGTCGGCCAGGCCGCCACCGCCGATGATGGGGATCACCGTCTCGACGTGCGGCTCGAGCCCGCCCACGTAGCTGCTGAGGATGCCGCCGAGCGAGCCGCCCACGAGGTGAATGGGCGCCGCGCCGCCGATGTCGACCTTGCCGTCTCCGTCCAGGTCTCCCGCGAGATCCGGCTGGCCATCCTGGTTCGCGTCGTACTTCCACGTCTTCTGCCCGTCGAACGACTTGAGCACCCGGATGACCTGGAAGAGATCGACGCCGGTCTGCCGCACGTTGTCGCGCGTGTGAAAGAGGTACGCGGTCCAGTAGTCGACGCCGCTGTCGAGCTTGCCGTCGGCGTTCTGATCGAGCGCGCGGCCCTCGACGATGCCGATGCCCATGCCCTCGATGCCGCGCTGCTTGAACTGGCCCTTCACCACCTCGAGCAGCACCGGGTCGACGTCCACGCCGTGGCCGGGCGCGTCGATGCCCATGGTGGCGATGCCCATGCGCGCGAGGAAGCCCGCCACGTTCATCGCGTCGAACTTGGTGCTGCCGTGGCCGTGAATGAAGATCGCCACGGGCGCGGGGCCGGTGCGGTTCTTCGGCACCATCAGCCAGTAGTTCACGCCCTCGTGGCGGGTGAAGGCCTCGCCCGTCTCGGCGTCGAGCTGCCACACCTGGTCGGTCAACTTCTTCTGGGTGACGCCGTCGTCCTCGAAGCGCGGGAAGAACTGCGGCGAGTCGATGGTGCCCACCGCGTGGAAGTCGATGAAGGCGAAGTTGTCGAAGAAGAGGTTCTCCTGCGCGGTCGAGTTGCCCGAGCCGAACTGCGAATAGAGGCTCTTGGCCATGTCGATGAAGATGCTGTTGGGCACGATGCGCCCGTAGACGGTGGAGCCCGGCACGCGCGTGCGCGCCTCCCGCAGCGTCATGTCCGCGGGGAACTCGGTGGCCAGCCGCGCGAGCGGGCCCATTCCATACAAGCCGTCACGCACCGCCACCATCGGGCGCGTCCACGCCTGGGTGGTGAAGCTCCAGGAGAAGGCGACGTCGTCGACCGTGTAGCCGAGCTTGCCGAGGCACTCGTCGGCGAGCGGCTGCAGCGCCTTGGTCTGCCCGGCGTGGTTGACGTACTTGAAGGGCGAGCGCACCACGTTCCCGTCGGCGTCCACCAGGTTCTTCGTCAGCACCACCGCGTAGGTGGTGGCCTCGCGCAGCGGGTAGATGGGGCGGGCGATCAACGTCTTCGTCTCGCGCTCGTAGAAGGTGATGAGCGAGCTGTCGGTCTTGCTGCGCGTGTTGGGGTGATCGAGCACGCCGTCCATGTCCGTGTCTTCACCGGGGTCGAGCACGTCGTTGGCGTTCAGGTCTTCTTCCACCTCTTCGAAGAGCAGGCTCTGCAGCGAGGCGCGCGGATCGTCGGGGTAGTACTCGGGGCGATCGAGCCGAGCGGGGAAGTGGCCTTCGCCCAGGTCGAGCGGCGCGGCGGTGCAGAAGTCGGGTGAGCCCTTCGTGACGTCGACCACCAGGATGACGTCGTTGCTCGCGTCGAAGCGATCACCCCAGTGCCGGCGGATGACGTTCTCGGTGTCGAGGTCCTTCTCGAACGAGACCGAGATGGCGCCGAGCGTGCCCCAGCCGTCGAGCGCGTCGAGCTCCTTGCGGGTCTTCGATTCCCATTCGGTGGGCGCGACCTGGCTGGCGTTGACGCGCTTCCTGGTGAAGCTGGTGGCGTCGAAGCGCGAGGCGAAGTCGTTGGGCAGCGGGATGTCGGGCAGGGGCCGGTGGAAGACGTCGAACTTCACCTTGCCGCCGGGGCCCTCTCCGGTGAGCGCCAGGCCGCTGCCTTCCGGCGCGGCGCAGGACAGGGCGAGGACACACGACGAGGCGATGAGGGCGCGCATGGCTACTCCAGAGGCTTCAGAATGTTTCAGGAGAGAGCCCCAAACCACGGGTGGCGCCGGCAGCGCAAGCGGCGTGGTACGTGCGGGCCGCGTGATTCCGAACCCGACCGTCAGCGTCGTCGTCCCCGTCTACAACGAGGTGCGCACCCTCGCTGAGCTGCTCAAGCGTGTGGTCGCGGTCGACTTTCCCAAGGAGCTGGTGATCGTCGACGACTGCAGCACCGACGGCAGCCGCGAGTGGCTCGAGATTCTGCAGGCGAAGGGCCTCGCCGCGCTGGACGGTGCGACGCCGCAGAACGAGAACAAGGTGTCGGTGCAGTTCCAGCCGCGGAACATGGGCAAGGGCGCGGCGCTGCGGCGCGGCTTCGCGGAAGCGACCGGCGAGCTCGTCGTCATCCAGGACGCCGACCTCGAGTACGACCCGCGCGACATTCCGCGGTTGATCAAGCCGATCCTCGATGGGAACGCTGACGTGGTGTTCGGCAGCCGCTTCACCGGCGAGACGCGGCGGGTGCTGTACTACTGGCACGCGGTGATGAACCAGGCGCTCACCACGCTCTCGAACATGACCTCGGGCCTCAACCTGACGGACATGGAGACCTGCTACAAAGCGTTCCGCCGCGAGGTGCTGCAGTCGTTCACCTTGAAGGAGAACCGCTTCGGCATCGAGCCCGAGCTGACCGCCCGCGTCGGCCGCGCCAACGTCCGCGTCTACGAGGTGCCCATCAGCTACTTCGGGCGCACCTACGAAGAGGGGAAGAAGATCACCTGGAAGGACGGCATCCGGGCCATCTACGCCATCGGGAAGTACGGGGTGCTCAAGCGCTGATCTGGAGCAGCCGTGCTCCAGTGGATTGCGCTTCGCCCTTGCGCAACCGGGGGCGCGACCTTCCAAGTGGCTGAGCTGGTTGGGCATTCCCGCTGGCACGAAGCGTGGAATGAGTGGCTGCATGCGCACCCCGCTGCTGGCCCTGGTTCTCCTGTCGACCCTCGCGTTTGCCGGGCAGCCCAAGCGGCTCAACATGCCGGTCGGCCACACCACCACGGTGTCGATGCCCGCGCCCGTGTCGAAGGTCACCGTGGGCGACCCCTCGCTGGTCGAGGTGTCGCAGCGGGGCCGGCAGGTCATCTTCGTGGGCCGCTCGACGGGCAGCACCGAGGTCACGGTGATGACGGCGGACGGTGAGACGCGCCTCAGGATCTACGTGGCGGCGGACAAGTACGGCTTGCCCTGAACTTCAACGCAGCATTCCTCCCGACGTTGGTTGAGGAAAATCAGAGCGGCGCGGACCTTGTGGGGGGTTCGCGCCGTTCGTTTTCTTGCGGGTGCGCCCCGTGAATTTCGGGCGCTCGTTTCCGTACATGCAGCATGCGTTCAGGTCTCCTCCTCCTGGTCGGCGCGTGCGGTCTCTTCGGGTGCGTGTCCTTTCCCCATGCGCGGCTGGTGTCGGGGCACATGGCCCGTGAGGTGGTGACGGGCCCGGTGATGTGCGGGCCGGTCGGCTTCCGGAAGGTGCCGCTGCAGTCACGCTGGGGTGAGTACGTGCGCGTGACCGTGTCGGCGCCCGGCGCGCTGCGCGGCTCGGTGTTGGTGCACGCGGGCGGCGTCGCGCAGGAGCCGCGCGCCTGGAACACGGAGTCGAGCGGCGCCCTGGTGATCGACGCACGCTTCGCGAACGAGGACGTGGATCGCAGGTTCGCGCTGGAGCGCGAGCGGCCCATCGACGTGACGCTCACCGGCCTCGACGGCGCGTGCGAGGGCGCGGTGTTCACGATCGAGCAGGGCGAGCTGGTGCCGTCGATCGACGAGCGCGCGTGGATCGCCGAGTTGGAGCGGCGGGGTGGTCCGGAGCTCGCGGCGCGTCGTGAGGCCGCGCGGCTCGAGGCCGAGTCACGGCGCCAGGCGCACTACGCACAGTGGGAAGCGCGGCAGGTCGAGGTGTCGGCTGAGGTCGTCGCGCAGGCCTCACTGGTTCGTGAAGCGCACTACGCGCAGTGGGAAATGCGGCACGCCGGCGGGGAAGGTGGAGAGGTCGCCGTGTCGCCCGCGGGCGGTGCCGTCGCTGCGTCGGGAGGCGTCGCCGCTGTGAGCGGCAACTCGGCTCCGTGCGCATCGGGCACGTGCGCTGGTCCGAGCTTCGGCGGAGTCGCGGCCTCAGGTGGTGTCAGTGGCAGCTCGGCGCCGTGCGCGTCGGGCACGTGCGCTGGTCCGAACTTCGGCGGAGTCGTCGCTTCAGGCAGCGCAGTTCCGTGCGCGTCGGGCGCGTGCGCTGGTCCTGACTTCGGCGCAGGAGTCACAGCTGGCGTCAGCGGCAACGCGGCGCCGTGCGCGTCGGGCACGTGCGCAGGTCCGAACTTCGGCGGAGTCGCAGCCTCGGACATCGCGCCGATGCCGCTTCACGACACCGCGCCCATCAGCACGGTCTCCTCGCCCGGTGAATGGAGCCGTCCTCCGGACGCCAGCCTGCGCGCCACGCTCGACACCACCTGGGTCCAGCCGCCCGACGCCCAGCTGCGCGCGACCGCCACCATCGAGTCGGGCTGGGAGCAGCCCTTCGTCGAGCCTCACCTCCAGCCCGTCGCCGTCACTACCGAGTCGCGCGTCGTCGCCACGCACCAGGGAACGGTCTCCGCGTGCAACGGGAACTGCGCTCAGCCGGTCGACCCCCCGCTGTCGGTTTTCGTGCCCGCGATGTTCCACGTGTTGTTCAACGTCGCGGCAGGCGCTTCGCAACAGCAGCCGGCCCACGGCGCCCAGCCGCTGCCTCCGCGCCGCTGAAGTGAACCCCGTCGAATACCTCGCTGGTGTCCTGCTGAGGCTCGCGTGCTTCCCGCGGTGCCGGCTGCGTGGCAGCGCCCCCGCGCCACGCTCCTACCGCTGATCAGCGTCAACCCGCCCAGGTGCGCCCGGGCGGACGGACACCGACGTGCGGGCCACTCCGACTGGTTGTCGGTCAGTCGTGGTTTTCGGCGAAGCGGGGCCGCTGCCGCGGCTTTTCTGGCACAGCGACGCTCCACTTCTCGCGCTTTGACTCTCACTCCTCGAGACCAGGAGCGAGTTTCCCCTCCTGAATGGCGGTCAGAGCCGTCTCGACCGACGTTCAGTCGGAGTCGCCCTGAACGGTCGCCGGTGAGCGTCCGCCCGGTCGCGGTCGGGTGAACGGAGACGGCGGCGCAGCGGCAGTTCAGCGCGGCGGCCGAGCGCGCCCAGGCCGCGGGCGTGAGCGCCGGAACGTGGGCGAGGCGACCGCGGCGCGAGAGTCGGGGCAGGACGCTTTTCCCCCCGCGGCCAGGGCAGCGCCGCGCGTGCATCGGGCAGCGAAGTGCCGTCGAGTGCATCACTCGCATGCCACGCGCGCGCGTCATGCGTCGGGGCGGGTGGGGCCGCGCGGGGCCCCGGCGTTCCAGACAATCGCGGGCTTCGTGGCGGGTGATGCCAATCACAGCCGCCCCGGTCGCAAGCGCGAGCAGCTCTATGAAGTCGCCGAGGCGATGAGTGTGGCTGACGCCAGCATTCCCTCCGAGCCCGGGTAGTCGAGCTTCTTCAGCAGCGCGAGCTGCTGCCTGGAGATGCAGATCGAAAGCGGCCTCTCAGTCTGTGGCGTTGCCGCACGCATGTGGGTCATCTTCGCACAGGGCGCCTGCGCCCCGCGTTGCTACCCTTCCTGGTGCAGATGACATCGCCGTCGCTTCAGCAGTCTCTCGAGGCAGCGCGCACCGAGCGCGCGCTGCAGCGGGTGCTGTTCTCGGCGGCCGAGGGCCTGGGCCGCTCGCGCGCGCTGAGCCAGCTCCAGGGAATGGCGGTGCTCCGCGTCGACGTCAGCCGCGGCCACCTGGTGAGCCAGACGCTGCGGGCGATCATCGGCGAGGCGCCGGACGACGACGCCACCTGGCAGACGCTCAGCACCGCGCCTGCGCTCGCCGGCCTCGAGCCCGAGCGCGCGGCCGTCGCCGCCGAGCTGCTCGCCTCGCTCCTGGGGATCCGCCGCGCCGGCTTCCGCACCGCGCGCCTCGACGAGGACTCGCGGCGTGAAGGCGCCTTCCTCGAGCTCGCGCGGTGGCTCACCGAGCGCGCCCAGCAGGGCGACGGGCTCGTGCTCGCGCTCGACGACGCGCACCTCGCGGACGACGACGGGGTCGCCTTCATGGAACTCCTCTCGCAGCGCGAGGAGCCCGTGCCGATGGTGCTGCTCGTCTCTCACGACGCAGACCAGGACCGCTTCACCCCCGCCTTCCGCGCCCGCCGCGACGCCTGGCTCACCGCGACCACCTGGGTGCGCATCGAGCTGCCGCGGCCCAGCCTCGCCGAGGTCGAGGCGCTCCTCACCTCTGCCGGTGCCCCGGCCACCCTCGCGCCCGCGCTCGCCGCGCACGCGAAGGGAAACCCGGGCCTCGCCCTGGGTCTCTGGGCGCAGGCGCGCGGGCGCGAGGCGGTGAACGTGGCGCAGCTCCCTGCGACGCACGACGGGCTGCGGCTGGCGCGGGTGAACGCGCTGGGCGAAGAGGTGCTGCGCGCGTGCTCGACCCTGGCCGCCCTCGGAGGGGCCGCGCCGCTCGCTGCGCTCTCTGCCGTGAGCCCCGAGCTCCCGCTCACGCTGCAGCCCGCGACGGGTGCGGGCGTGGTGCGCATGGCGCGCGAGGGGCAGCTCGAGGTGTGCCGCCTCGTCGACCCGCGCATGGCGGTCTCGTTGAGCACCGTGCTCCCGCCCGCCCAGGTGCTGGGCGCGCGGCTGGCGGTGGGTGCGTGGGCAGCGCAGGCGCTCGAGCAGCTCGACCTCGCCGGCTTCGCCCGCGCCGCCGACGTGTTGGTGCCGCTCGCCACGCCGGCGCTCGATGGGGTGACCTCGTCCCACTGGTACGAGGCGCTGGCGATGACCAAGCCGGGCCGCCCCGACGCGGTGGCGTGGCTCGAGCAGTCGGTGCGCTCGGCGTACGGGGTGCGCCGGCTGGTGCTGCTGCGGCGCATCGCCGAGGTGAAGCTGTTCCTCGGGCTGCCCGATGAGGCCATCGCGGTGGTGGCGAGCGCAGGCCGCCCCGCGCCGTCGGCGCACCAGCCGATGCCTTCCTCTGCCGTGGGCCAGGTGCTCGGCGCGCAGCCGCGCGGCGTGCTCGATCGCTGGGAAGCGCTCAGCGTGGACGAGGCGATGGCCGCGCTCGAGGTGGTGCGCGCCGAGTGCATCTCGTACCTGGTGAAGAAGGAGGACACGCAGAAGGCCTTCACCGAGCTCCAGAAGCGCCTCACGAAGCTCAAGGGCGGGGCGGTGCCGCACCTGTGGATCCGCTGGGCGAAGGGGTGGAGCTGGTTCCTCTGCGAGATCCTCGGGCGCTCGCAAGACGCCATGGCCGCCTGCGCGCTGGTGCGCCGCCACGTGAGCCAGGCGCAGCTCGCCGCCGATGAAGACGCCATCGCCTTCGTGCGCGCGGAGGAGGTGGCCACCTGCAGCATCGGCCAGTTCGAGCGGGCGATGGCCTTGACGGGCGAACACATCGCGCTGGCGGACCGGGCGGGCAAGCTGCGCGACGCGTGCCTGGGCTGGAACGCGCGGGCCATCGTTCACTACGGGCAGGGCGATCTCGCGCAGGCGCGCAAGGCGTTCGAGCGCTCGCTGGAGCTGGCGCGGAGCACCGGGTGGCTGCGGCGCGAGGCGATCACCCTGCACAACCTCACCCTGGTGCTCAACGAGCTGGGCGAACACGAGGCCGCGTTCACGGGTGAGACGGCGTACGCGCGGCTCTCGGTGCTGGTGGGCAACCACGCGGCGAAGGCCGAGGCGCCACTGGTGCTCGCGGCGGTAGAGCTGGCGCGCGGACGGCTGGCCGAGGCCGACGCGCGGCTCGCGTCGGCGCGCCGCGTGGCTGAACAGAACTCGTGGGACATGCTGGTGACGTGGGGCCGCGCGCTCACGGGGTTGATGCGGCTGCTGCGGGTGAAGGCCGGGGGCGACGTGCTCGAGGCGACGAAGTCGAAGAACGACCTGATGGCCGCCATCGAGGTGTTGGAGGAGCGGAAGGTCGGGTGGACCGAGGAGTTCGATCCCGGCGAGGTGGTGGCGCTCTACGCGCTGGCGCTGAAGTGGACGGGGCAGGTGCCGGCGGCGAAGGAAGCCATCGCGCGCACGCTGGCGCGGTTGCCTGAAGAGAACGTGGTGTCGCGGCGGCAGCTCGACGTGGCCAGCGCGGTGGTGGCGGGCCTGTCGCTCGACGGGCCGCTCGAGTGGTTCGAGGACCGCGGATTCGCGCGCCGGGTGGCGTTGTGGCGCCGGCTCGCCTGACGGAGGCGGTCAGACCGACATCGCGGCCGCGATGAAGTCCCACACCGCGGCGACCCTCGGCACCCGCCGCAACGCCTCGTGCGTCACCAGCCACAGGTCATCGACGGGCAACGACCTGGCATCGGCGGCGAGCTTGCGCGAGAGCCGCAGCGGCTCGAGCCGATGCACCGCCGCGTAGGGCGCGGGCACCAGCGCCACTCCCAGGCCCTGCTGCACCACGCTCACCTGCATCACGAAGCTGTTGGTGCGCAGCACCGGCGGCGCCTTCACCCGCTCCGCGAGCCACCGCGCCGCGTGGAGCTGCTCCAGGCCCGCGCCCCAGCCCACCCACGGCACGTCGCTCCAGCGCTGGAGCGGCCCCAACGCGGCCACCCGCTCGGGCGTGGCCATCGGCACCCACTGCGCCCGGGTGAGCAGCTGGCGCACCAGCGGTCCACCCGTGGGGCGGATGGTGCGAAGCGCGAGGTCGGCTTCGCGCCGGGTGAGGTCGGCCTGGCGCACGCTCGCGTCGACCTCGAAGCGCAGCCTGGGGTGCCGCGCCGCCAGCGGCCCCAGCATCGGCGCCACGAAGCTCTCGGCCACTCCCGGCGGCACTGAGAGCCTCACCACGCCCTCCACTTCGCGCTCGAGGCCGTCGAGCTCACGGCGGAAACCATGCGAGGCGCGCTCCATCTCTTCTGCCGGCCCGAGCAGGCGCAGCGCGGTGGCGGTGGGCACCAGCCCTTCGCGGGTGCGATCGAAGAGGCTCAGGTCGAGCTCCGACTCCAGCTTCGCCAGCCGCCGTGACGCGGTGGAGGTGTCGCAGCCCAGCGCCTGCCCGGTCGCCGCCAGGCGGCGCGTCCGCACCAGCGAAAGGAAGAGCTGAACGTCGTCCCAGGTGACTTGCGTGGATGCAATCATGGCTTGGGTTTCTGCGAGTTGAGTTGCGCTGATGCAATGCGCATCCTGTCACACATGAGCGACTCACTCTTCGTGGTGTTCGGGGCAGGGCAGATTGGCAGTCAGGTGGCAGAGCGGCTGCTCGCCGCGGGACACCGGGTGCGGCAGGTGCGCCGCTCCGGCACCTCGACCACGAAAGGCGCGCTCGAGGTGCGGGCCGGCGACCTCACCGACCTGCGCTTCGCCGGGGAATCGGCCGAAGGCGCCAGGGCCCTCATCCACTGCGCGGTGCCGCCGTACCACCAGTGGGCCGAGCTGCTGGAGAAGGTGAATGACGGCGTGCTGCACGCAGCCACCACCTCGAAGGCGCCGCTGGTGGTGATGGACAACCTCTATGGCTACGGCCGGCCCGACGGCCCGATGAAGGAGACGAGCCCGGTCGCGCCCATCAGCCGCAAGGGGGCGCTGCGCGCGAAGGTGGCGCAGAAGCTGCTCGACGCCCACCGCGCGGGCCAGGCGAGAGTGGCCATCGCGCGCGCGGCAGACTTCTACGGGCCAGGCGTGACGCTCGCTTCGGTGTTCGGCGAGCGCTTCATCGGCCGCGCGTTGGCGGGGAAGGGCGGGGAGTGTTTCGGCCCGCCCGACCTGTTGCACTCGTATTCGTACGGAGCCGACGTGGCGGCGGGCCTGGTCACCCTGGCGAGCGCGGAGAGGGCGTGGGGGGAGATCTGGCATCTCCCGGTGGCTCCCGCGGAGTCGACCCGCGCCGTCGTCGCCCGCTTCGGCAACGAGCTGGGCACGCCCTTGAGCACCAGCGTGGTGCCGGGCTTCGTGCTGCACCTGATGGGGCTCTTCGTGCCGGCGGTGAAGGAGATGCTCGAGATGCGCTACCAGTGGCAGGTGCCGTTCGTGCTCGACGACGCGAAGTTTCGCGCGGCGTTCGGCGAGACCGCGACGTCCCTCGAGGAAGGCGTGCGCGCCACGGTGAAGTGGATGCGGCTCACCGCCGCAGGTTGAGCGCGACATAGAGCTGGGCGATCAGCTCGTCGGGATGATCGTGCAACGCGTACCAGGTCCAGTGGAGGACGCGCAGGTTGTTCACCGTCAGCGCGTTGTTGCGCTCGCGGTCGTCTTCGAAGGCGTCGACGCCGGCGTGCGACGCGTAGCCATCGGCCTCGACGACGACGCCCGGAAAGAACAGGTCGAGGCGGCGCTGCTTGCGGCCGGCCACCACCGACCACTGCACTTTGGGGCGTGCCAGGCCCGCGCCTTCGATGAGGCTCCCGCAGTGTGATGAGGTCGGTCGCCGCGGACAGGTCGACCAACGTGCGCGCCGCGCTCGTCACCGACAGGTCATCGACCAGGCCGCTGTCTTTGGGTGCCAGCGCCGTGACCCGAATCAGTGCGGCTGCGGCGCAAGCTGTCAGGGTTGCAAGAACTGCGTCGCCGTCTGCACGCCCTGAAGCATCAGTCCGACGCGCCCGCCCGGTCGCCGAGAACGGCCAGCGCCGGTTCACGCGCGTTCGGCGCGGGCCCGGTCGATCTCCGCGCGGATGGTGGCGAGCTTCTTCGTCGCTTCACCCCGGTAGAAGAGGTTGAAGCTCTCGAACGGGATCAACCGCCCGTCGGGCTGCGCCATGTGGATGCACGACTTCTTCAGCGCGCGGATGTCCATCGAGTGCGCGTCCATGAACTGGACGATCAACACCCGGAACACGTTGTCGTACTTGAGGCTCGGCGGCGCGCTCACCTGCGGCAGGCAGCACAGCAGGTCAGACAGGCACCGCGCCTGGCTGTCAGGCGAGTGGTTGGTGCTGAAGGTCTCGAACACCGCCGCCTTGAGGGCGGGATCGTCCTCGAAGACGATGGTGCTCCGCTCGCCGCTGAGCATGGTCTGGCTGTCGAGGTAGCGGGTGAGCGGCAGCACCTGGCCGTCGACCTTGAGCGCGTAGGCCATGGCCAGCGTGTCCGGGTTGCAGGGCACGGGCAGCACGTCTTCCTTCGTGAACACGCCGCTCTGCTCGGCGATGAGGCGGCGCACGGCGCTGACGGTGAGGCGGTGTTCCTTCGCGTCGTACGCCTCGTTGCGGCCCGCGTCCTGGATGGGCTGCAGCGTCACCCCGCGCACGCAGGGCTGTTCGAGGCCGAACTTGATGACGTCTCCGACCTCGTCGTCGTTGAGCCCGCGCTTGAGCGTCATCACCAGGGTGGTCGAGATCTTCTGCGCGTTGAGCTTCTCCAGCGCCTGCCGGCGAATGCGGGTGAGGTCGGCCCCACGCAGGGCCTGGTGCACGCCAGGGCGCAGCGAGTCGAACTGCAGGTACACCTCGAAGCGCGGCAGGTAGGTGGCGAGGCGCTCGGCGAAGCCCTCTTCGGTGGCGATGCGGATGCCGTTGGTGTTCACCATCAGGTGGCGAATGGGGCGCTTGCGGCACTCGTCGAGGATCTCGAAGAACTGGGGGTGCAGGGTGGGCTCACCGCCCGAGAGCTGCACCACGTCGGGCTCGCCCTCGTTGGCCACCGTGGCGTCGAGCATGGCGCAGACCTGCTCGAGGCTCTTGTGCTTGAGCGAGTGGTCGGTGGACGAACCGGCGTAACAGACGGGGCAGGTGAGGTTGCAGCGATCGGTGACCTCGACCACCGTCAGACACGAGTGCTGCATGTGATCCGGGCACAGCCCGCAGTCGTACGGGCAGCCGTAGTGCATGGCGGTGTTGAAGCGCTGCGGCAACTCGGGTGGCTTGACGAAGACCTCCCGGCCGCTGCGGTAGTACGCGACGTCGTCGCTCACGAGCACCCGCTCGAGGCCGTGCGCGGGGCACCACTTGTCCATCAGCACCCGCTGTTCCTCGATCACGATCTTCGCCTCCACGGTGCGCAGGCAGGTGGAGCAGAGCGAGGACGTGGTGTCGTAGAAGAGATACGGTCGAACGCGGCGATTCACGCGCGAGACCATGACACCCGACGCCGTCTTTTCGCACCCCCTCTTCATGTACCTGGCCCTGCTGGTGTGGGGCGGCCTGCTGGTGGAGAGCCTGTTCCTCCTCTACAGGCACGGGCTCTCGGTGGCGTGGAACGAGCAGGCAGCGAACCTGTTCATCCTCATCGTGGGCGGCGCGCTGCGCATCTCGGTGCGCGGCGTGTTCCTGGTGGTGTTCGTCGCGGTGGCGGCGCTGGCGCCGGTGCACTGGGAGACGTCGCCCGTCAGCGCCGTGCTCTGCTTCCTCGGGGTCGACCTCATCTTCTACGGCTGGCACCGCTTCCTCCACCACCACCCCTTCGGCTTCGCGCTGCACTCGGTGCATCACACCGGGCACACCTTCTCCCTCTCGCTCGCGGGGCGGTTGCCGTGGCCGCTGCGGCTGGTGGACGACTTCGTGTGCCTGCCGCTGGTGCTGGTGGGCTTCTCTCCGCTGCTCGTCTTCCTCTGCATGGGCGTGAGCTTCGCGGCGCAGTACCTGGTGCACACCAACCTGGTGGGCAGGCTGGGCCCACTCGACTGGCTGTTCAACACGCCGTCGAATCACCGCGTGCACCACCACGCCCAGGGCCCCGGTCAGCGCCGCAACTTCGGCGCGGCGCTGATGGTGTGGGACCGCCTGTTCGGCACGTACCAGGCGGAAGAGGGGCCCGCGCCGTTCGGCCTCGCTGACGTGCCGGCGAGTCACAACCCGTTCGAGATCCAGCTGGCGGGTTTCAAGCGCTTCTTCGCCCAGCGCAAGCAGGAGGTGCGGTGAGCCCGGCCTTCAACCCCGGCTACGCGACCTTCGTCGGGCTGGGCCTGGTGATGGGCTACCTGGCGAAGAGCATGGAGGAGCGGCGGCTCGCCATTCTCCCCTCGGGCCAGCGGCGCTGGGTGACCGCGGGCGCGCTGCTCGGCGCCATCGTGGGCGCGAAGCTGGGGCTGTTGCTCTACCTGCCGTTCGACGCCTGGTGGCAGTCGATTCGCGCGCTGCTGCTCGAGGAGTGGGGCGGGCGCACCATCATCGGCGCGCTCTTCGGCGGCTTCCTCGGCGTGGAGGTGGCGAAGAAGGCGCTGGGCATCACCGTCGCCACCGGAGACCCGTACGCCATCGGGTTGCCGCTGGGGCAGGCGCTGGGGCGGGTGGGGTGCTTCATCGGCGGGTGTTGTTACGGGCGGCCGCTCGACGAGGCGAGCCCGCTGCGGAGCCTCTCGCTCGTCTCGCACCCCGCGCAGCTCTACGAAGGCGCGCTCGACCTCGCGGTGGCGGTGACCCTGTTCGCCATCCGCAAGCAGCCGCGCGCGCCGGGGTTGTTGTTCCGGTACTACCTGCTGTCGTATGCGGCGATCCGCTTCGTGATGGACTTCTTCCGCGGTGACGAGAAGCAGCTGCTCGGCCCGTTGAGCTACGCGCAGTGGTTCTGCCTCGCCTGCGCGGTGGCGCTGTCCTTCGACGTGGCGAGGAGGCGCAGGGCGTGAAGGCGTTCGCGCTCGGCGTGGTGGTGCTGCTCGCGCAGCTCGCCTGGGTGGTGTCGGGGAAGCGGCCGGCGCCGTGGGCTCCGTTTCATGAACACGCCGTGTATTCGCTGAAGGTCGAGGTCGAAGGGCGCACGCTGGACACGGTGCAGAGCCTCGAGCGGTACCAGCTGGCGAAGTGGCACGCGTCGGCCGCGCGCGACGAGGCGTGGGAGACGAACTCGCTGCAGTTCGTGAAGGACGTGATCGAAGCGCGCGAGGCGCGATCCAATGGGCCCGTGCGCGTCGAGCTGCGGGCGCGCATCAACGGAGAGGAGCAGGCGCCGTGGGTGTTCGTCCGGTGAGGCTGAGCGGAGCCGACGAAGGTTTGCCCTCTCCCCGACCCTCTCCCCCTCGGGGAGAGGGAGACACATCCGGCGCGTGCTGAGCCTGCGCGCCACGCACGACGTGCTCCCCACTTCGCACCTGCGCATGGTGCAGGTGCTGGTCACCGCCTGGCTCTTCACCGGCCAATCGCTCCTCTGGCCAGGCCCCCACCCACTGTGGAGCGGCGCGCTTGCGGCCCTCAGCACCACCCTGTGCCTGGGCGTGCTCTTCTCCCCCTTCACCCGCGCGTGCTCCTTCGCGCTCGCCGCGCTCATCGGCCTCGAGCTCGCCACGCAGCCGACCTGGTTCGCGCACAACCGGCTCTTCGTCGCAGCGCTGCTGCTGATGGTGAGCCTGTCCTCCACCCGGTTCGCCGCACTCCCGAGACTCCAGGTGGCGCTGGTGTACGCGGTCGCCGCCTTCGACAAGCTCCTCGAGCCCGCGTGGCGTGACGGCCGCTTCTTCGAGTCGTTCATCGCTCAGCTCGCGCGCTTCGGGCTCATGTGGGCGCCGGGCGGCACCGTCGGCGCTCCCAACCCGCTGGCGGTGTGGCTGGAGAGCGTGGGCCACCGCCCGGCGTGGATGCTGCTCGGGTTGAGCGTCATCGCGCTCGAGCTGTTCCTCGCAGCCTGCTTCCTCGGCTCACTCCGCTTCGGCGCGTGGCTCAACGTCGCCTTCCACGTCGGCGTGTACGCGCTCACCGGCAGCACCATGGGTCAGTTCTTCTTCGCTGGAGCCGCCGCTTCATTGTTGCTGCTCGAGGCCCACGAGCTGCCGGGCGCCCGCCTCACCGTGCTCGCCACCATCGCCCTCGCCGGACCGTGGACGCACCGCTACGCCCCCGTCGTCATTTTCCTGACGCTGCTGCTGCTACGCGCACGATCTGCACTGACCGGGCCGAAATGACCCGGTGTCATGCGTCATTGACGCGTGTCGAAACAAACCGCTGATTCGCGCGTGAAAACGGCGTCCGCTGCGACCATCATTTGCAGAGCGGGGGGAGTGGAGCAGCCGCCTATGTCGAAGATTCTCGTGGTCGATGACAGTCGCCTCGTCCTGCAGGCGGTCAAAGAGACGTTGGGGAGCCACGAGCTCACCCTCACCGAAAACCCGCTCGAGGTGCCGCACCTGATCCGCGAGCGTCACCCCGACCTGGTGCTGATCGACCTCAACATGCCGACCATGCGCGGCGACGTGGTGGCGCGGATCATTCGCAAGGCCTTCGGGAACGACATCATCGTGCTCCTGCACACCGAGGTGCCGGCCGAGGCCAACGCCCTCCTCGAAGGGTGCGGCGCGAACGGGGTCATCGCCAAGAGCCCCGACGAGGCCGCCCTGCGTGACGCGGTGTCGGCCTACCTCCAGCCCGCCGCTCGAGCGAGCGTCGCCTGATCTGATATTCCGGCGCGATGCCCGCGCCCGCCTGCTGCGTCTTCATCGCCACCAGCGTCGACGGCTTCATCGCCCGCACCGACGGTGGCATCGATTGGCTCAAGCGCGTCGAGCGTGAGGGCGAAGACTACGGCTACCAGCGCTTTTTCGATTCGGTCGACGCCCTCGTCATCGGGCGCGGCACGTACGAGGTGGTGCGCGGCTTCGACGCGTGGCCGTATGGCGGCAAGCGCTGCGTGGTGCTGACGCACCGGACGTTCGAGCCGAAGGCGAAGGAAGAGTTCTTCGAAGGCGAGCCGCGCGCGCTGCTGGACAAGCTCGGCGCGGAAGGCCTCAAGCGCGTCTACGTCGATGGCGGCGCGGTGATCAGCCAGTTCCTCGCGGCCGGGCTGATCGACCAGCTCACCATCTCGCAGGTGCCGGTGCTGCTGGGCCGCGGGCTGCCGCTCTTCCACCCGGGCACCGAGCACGCGCTCACGCTGGTGGAGAGCCGCTCGTTTCCTTCGGGCCTGGTGCAGTCGACCTGGCACAAGGACCAGAGGGGCGCTTCGGGCGCCTCGGGCGATCGGCCCCTCACCCCAGCCCTCTCCCCGCTGCGGCGCAGGGAGAGGGAGACAGGCTGAACGAACGACGCCGTGCCATTTCAGCTCAGCGGCCGCACTTCACCACCACCTGCAGCGCCTCGAGGGGCAGCCCCTCGGCGCGGGTGCAGGCAGCGCCGTGGAGCGCGAGCTCGCCGTTGCTGGCGTCGATCCACGACCAGCCTTCCCGCTGCGCCGGGTCGAAGGGTACGAACGCGCCGTCGAGCTCGAGCTCGATGGTGCCCCCGACGTCGGGCACCGAGGGGGTGAGGTAGTGGCAGGCACCCACCTGCTGGCGAATCGTGGCGAAGGCGCTCTCCAGCTCGAGCTGCGACGAGACCGAGTAGAACTGCTGCGTGCCACCGACGAAGGGCCGCCCGCCGGCGACGGCCATGCGGTTGAGCACGTCGACGAACACCGCGTCAGACGCGCTGCGCAGCCCGACGATCCACGTGGGGATTCCGGAGGCGGCCAGCGTGGTGAGCCGCTCGAGGCTGCGGGTGTCGTCGAGGCAGCGCGTCGAGGTGCAGCCGCCCCCGCCCACGCAGGTGCAGGCGCGCGGGTCGAGCGAGGTGTTGCAGTTGGGCGCGCCGTCGGTGGCCAGCACCACCGCGCGCGCCGAGCCTGCGGTGCGGCGGGCCGAGAGCGCGGCGCCGGCCCGCTCGAGCGCGATGGCGGTGGGCGTGGAACCGGCGGGCGAGGTCGAGTTCAGCTTCGCCAGCACGGCGTCCACGTTCTCCGGCGCAGGCGCGAGGTCGGCCGACGCCGACACGGTGCAGGCCCCGCTGGAGACGGACGGATAGAGCAGGGTGCCCAGCTCGACGCTGCTGCCCCAGGCCGGCAGGGCCTGGCGCAGCGCGCCTCTCAGCGCGGTCCACTTCGAGCCGCTCGTGCCGGGGAAGGTCTGGTTCATCGAGCTCGAGCGATCGATCACCAGCATCACCACCGGCCGTGCGGGGAGCAGGGAGAGCTGTCCGTCGACGCAGGCCACGCCGCCATCGGGGAGCCGCGCCGCCCATTCCTCGCCGCCGTCCGTGGAGTAGTCCACGAGCCCGGTCCTCCCGCAGGACGCGAGCAGGCACAGCAGCAGGGCGGGGCGGAGCGCGGACATCGTGAGGTCCTGTCTAGCCGACGTGCAGGAAGCGATCACCCTGGCCCCGGCCGTTCATCCCGATCGGTTGGTTGCGCGGCCCTCGACTCCGCTCGGGCTGAACGGAGGCTCACTCCCATTTCCGCCAAACCCGATCAAGGAGGGCCGGCCACGCCCTCGAGCTCCACCAGGGTGCGGGCGAGGTCGAGCTGCACCTCGAGGCGCTTGTGCTCCATGTCGATGGCGAGGCGATCGGCCGCGAGCAGCACCGTCGGATCGAGCGAGCCCTCGGCCATCACCCGGCTCTGCAACGCGCGGTGGCTCTCGAGCGCGGCCAGGTAGTCCTGTTGGAAGGAGAGCCAGCGATCTCTGAGCCCCTGCGCGCGGGCGAAGAGAATCTGCAGCTCGGCCAGCAGCTGCGCCTTCTCGGCGTCGAGCTGGGCCTGGGCGCGCACCGTCACCGCGCGGGCCACGTCGAGCTGCGGGGCGGGCGTGACGCCGAGGGGCACCGTGAGCCCGACCTGGAAGTCGTTGTCGACGGGCGTGTCGTTGCGGCGCTGGCGGAAGCGCACCTGCACCTCGGGCCAGGGCAGCCGCTTCGCGCCCAGGTTGCGCTGCTGCGCCTCGGTGGCGCGCACCTTCGCGCGCAGCGCCTCGAGGCGGGGCTGCAGGTCGAGCCGCTTCTCCAGCGCGCCCAGCTCCGGGAGGGTGGGCGGTGCGTCGGGGAGCGTCGCGGGGATGGGCTTGACCGATTGGCCCACCAGCCAGGCGACCGACTGGGCGGCCTTGAGCCCGGTGCCCTGCCAGCGGAGCAGGTCTTGCCGCGCGTCGGTCTCGCCGAGCTGCGCGAGGTTGACCTCGACCTGCGTGCCGCCGCCCTGCTCGAGGCGGCGGCGCAGCACGCTCAGGAGCTTGCCGCGGCTCGTCACCGATTCTTTCGCGAGGCGCTCGTGGGCGGCGGCGCCGGAGACGTCGAGCCAGGCCAGGCGCACCTCCTTCACCACGCGCCAGCTGCTGGCCGCGAGCTCGAAGCGCGCCTCGAGCAGCTTCGCCTCGGCTGCGTCGCCGCCGTGCTTCCATTCCCACGGGTTGGGCGGGCGCCAGGAGAGGCCCGCGTACCAGGTGAAGGTGCCGGCGGGCAGGCTCTCCGCGTCGTTGAGCTGCGCGCGCAGCTTCGGCATTTCCCAGTCGTGCGCGAGCGGCACGGACGACTGCGCCACCTCGACCTCGGCGCGAGTCACCTTGAGCTCGGCGTTGTGCTGCAGGGCGAGGGCGAGCGCGTCGTCGAGCGAGACTTCCGGCGCAGCGCAGAGAATGACGAGCAGCAGCGTGGAGATCATGAGCCCAGACCGTTCACCCCGAGCGGAGTCGAGGGAGCACCCCGTTCGACTCCGCGCGGGACGAGGGAGGGCCTGGACAGTCGGCCCCTCGACTCCGCTCGGGGTGAACGGGTTCCGGCCCCGGCTCCCGCCCGACTCGCGCCTTCAGAACTGCACATAGAGCCGCTCTCCTCCCTGCCACTGCACTTCACCTTCGACCTGGATCACCGCGCGCCGGCCCCAGCGTGGCCACTGCGGTGACAGCCAGCTGCGCACGGGCAACTGCTCCACCGACGGGCCGACCTCGACCACCCGGCCCACCAGCTTCTGGCTGAGCAGCCCGCGCGAGGCGCGCACGGTGAGCGCGAGGCCCGGTGTCAGCCCGCGCGCGCGCTCCTCGGGCACGGTGGCGACGAGGTGACCGGGGCGGCCGCGCACCACGCGCACCACCTCGGTGCCCGCGGCCACCACGTCGCCGATGGGGTGCGCCAGCAGGGCGACGATGCCGTCGACGGGCGCGCGCACCTCGTACTGCGCCAGCTGCCAGTCGAGCTCCGCCAGCGACGCGCGCTTGGCCTTGAGCGCCTCGCGAAAGGGCTGCACCCGCGCGTCGGTCTGTGCCTGCATCTGGTTGGGCCCACGCGCGGCGTAGAGCTCGGGGAGCTGGGTGCGGCGGCGCTCGAACACCTTCACCCGCGCGGCCGCGGCGAGGTACTCGCGGCGCACCGCCGTCTCGGTGGCCGCGTCGACCAGCTTCTCGGCCCGCAGCTTCTCCACCCGCTCGAGCTCGACCTTGAGGCTGTCGGCTTCCGAGCGCGCGGCCGATTCGTCAGCCAGCGCCGACGAGCTGCGCAGCACGCCCTCGACCAGCTGGCCCTTCTGAATCGACTCCTGCGCGGCGAGGTCGGCCTCGAGCTGCGCCAGCTCGCTCTCGACGCGCTCGTGCTCGAGGCGCACCGCGCGATCCTCGAGCGTGAGCAGCACCTGCCCCGCCTTCACCGCCTCGCCCAGCTTCACCTTCACCTCGGCGATGCGGCCGGTGACGACGGGCGCGACCGCGTGGTCGATGCTCTCGACGTACGCGGGGATCGACGAGCCCGCCAGCCCGCCCTGGGTGTTGAGCAGCACGAAGCCCACGCCCAGGCAGAGCGCGGCGAACGACAGCTTGAGGCGCACTTCGCGGGCGTTCTTCATCGGTCAGACTTCCAGCGAGTCGTCCTGCAGGAGCATGGAGGACTCCGAGACGCCCGCCCCCGGCAGGTCGGCCAGCAGCGCGGCCTGCGCCGTCGTGCCGCTCAGGCGCAGCTGGTAGGTCTGCTCGGCGCCTTCGTCACCCAGGCTGCGCGAGCTCGAGAGCACCGCGCGGGTGGTGTGCCTGGCCAGCACGCCGGGCAACGCCATCAGCGCCGCCGCGTTCACCTTCACCCGCAGCACCGCCGACACCCCGCGGCGCGCGCCGAAGTCGGTGAGGGACTGAAAGAGGATGGCGATGGCGAACAGCCCGGTGGCCACCAGGGCGATGCCCCAGGCGCCCACGCCGCAGGCCACGCCCGCCGCGAGGGTGATGAACACGAACATGAGATCGCGCGTGTCCTTGATGGTGCTGCGCACCTGCACCAGGTTGACCGCGCCGAAGATGCCGATGCCGCGCGCGATGCTGTCACCCACGCAGAGCATCACCGCCGCGCTCGCCAGCCCCGCCAGCGCGAGCGTCTGCGCGAAGCCCTTGAGGTAGCCCACGCCCTGGTAGGTCGCGGTGTAGAGCGCGGAGATGCCGAACGAGAGCCCGAGCGCCAGCATGAGGCTCGAGGCGGCGGCGAGGAGGTCGAACTCCTGGTTCATGCGGCGTCCATGGTGAAGAAGGGATCATTCCGCGCTTCGAGGGCGGCGGCCACGTACTTCGAGAATGACACACGCCACGGCGCCAGGTGTTCGGTGAAGTGCCCCAGCCACCAGGGCCGCGCCGCGTGGAACTTCACCTCGACCAGCGCGCGGGGGTGGGCCTCGTCGCCGCCGGTGATGCCGCGCCACCGCCGCGCGTCCGGCTCGAGGAACTGCGGACCGCGCGTGGGCTGCCAGGCGACGTCGCGATCGATGGTGAGCCGCACGTCGACGCCCGGTTCGCGGGGCCGGAACGCCTGGCGCCGGGCGCGCACCAAAAGCACCGGCCGGGCCGAGCAGCGCAGCCCGAGGTACTGGAATGCGTCGAGCGCGTCGGCGTGGAAGGGCAGCGGCGCGGTGAGGTCGGTCACCAGGCGCTGCGCTTGCGTCAGCGGCACCACCGCGCGCCGCTTGGTCACCACCGCGCCCTGGCGGCGCTTGATCTCGAAGAAGCAGTCTCCGGTGGGGCGATCGCCGTAGTACCGCACGCGCAGCTTGATCCGATCGGGCGACCCGCTGAGGTGCTGCTCGAGGAACACCTGCCGGGGCGAGTCGAAGTAGAGCGAGGTGTTCACCTGGTCCCTGTCTTCCTCCACGAAGTCTGAGAGGAACTTCATCCCGCTCTCGAGGCGGTCGAGCGGCGCCCAGTACTTGAACTCGAAGCGCTCGAAATTTTCGGTGACCGTCGCCTCGCGCATCACTGTCCCCGGCCCGGGTACGGCCGCGCCTGCTTCACCCACAGCGTCGGGCGCTGGCCGGGAACGCCGTCGTCGTCGAACTTGAACTCCACGTCCATCGCGTACCAGCCGAGGTTGCCCGCGCCGGGTCCGTACGCCGCTGAGAAGCGCTTGTGGATCGCGTCGAGCGCCCGGCCGAGCTGGTACGTCTGGGTGCCGTCGAGCACGGTGGTGTTCGGTGCCACCAGGTTGCTGTGGGTGAGGAAGGTGATCGGCTGGTTGGGCTGCGAGAAGTAATAGAGGAACTCGTCGCTCTTCACGCCGGGCGGGGGCGCCACCACCTCGGCCGCGCCGCCCCACTGCACGTTCACGTAGAAGGCCGGGTCGAGGCCGCTGGCGTCGTAGGGGTTGCTCGTCACCGCCACGCCGTTGGCCTCCTCGTCGGGGAAGTTGCGATGCACCAGCAGCGCCATGCCCACGGTGTGGTGGTCGATGCCGTAGTACTCGCGCTCTTCGAAGGTGCGGAACGACCAGGTGCTCGCCCAGGTCGCGCGCACGGCGTCGAGCACGCCGGGCCAGTCGGTGGGATCTCCCGTGTGCGAGACGTAGCAGCCCGCGCAGGGAAACCCGTCGAGGTCCTCGCTGTTGGTGCTGGTGCGGAAGCGGAGCTTCGAGCCCAGGTACGCGGGCTCCATCGCCTTGTCGCGCAGCAGTTGTTGCAGGGCGGGGTCGACCGGCGCGCTCATGATGGCCGCGTGGAGCTCGGCGAGCTTCTGCACCCGCACCGCCGCGTCGGTGCGGAACACCGGGTCGGCGAGGTAGCCATCCACCAGGTCGAACAAGCCGTTGCTGCGCATGAACGCATCATAGTGCGCGATCGGCACCACGAATGCGGGGCGCACCGGCACCTCGGTGAGGCGCTTGAGGATGGAGTACTGCGCCGCCTTGCCGCCGTACGCGCGCACCGAGTCCTTGATCGCCTCGCGCAGCGTGCCGCCGTCGGTGGGGTCAGGCGTGCAGCTCTCCACGTCGACGAGGCCGGTCTGGGTGAGGTCGAAGGGCGGCAGCGTCACCGGCGTGGGCCGGTGCGCCAGCCAGAACGCCTCGGCCTCGGCCTGGGTCACCTCGCGAACCGACCACGCGAGCGCACCGACGGTCAGCTCGACCAGCTTGCCCTCGAGCGAGCGGAGCAGCTCGTTGGTCTGCGCATGCTTAAGCCCCATGTTGGGCGTCTTGCGGTTGGCCGAGAGCACGTTGATGTGGCTCAGCGGCGTCTGGAAGGTCTGGGTGATCAACCCCTGCACCACCGAGATGTCGTTGGGCGCCTCGTCGAGCACGAGCAGGTCCTGGTTCGACGGGGGCGTGAGCTCGAGCGCCGCCGCGGTGGTGAAGCGCAGCCGCCCCACGCCGGTGGCGAGCGTGAGCGGCTGGTAGTCGATGCCGGCGTAGAGCTGGTCGGTGGTCATCACCTTCACGCTCGCCGGCAGCTGCTTCGCCTCGAGCGCGACGGCGTCGGAGGTGGGGTGAAACACGAGGCTCGCCCCGAAGTACGCGTGGGCCTGCACCGCCTCGTAGAGCGCCTGCATCATCGCCGCCGAGGCCGTGTCGTACGGCGAGAGCTCGAGGGCGAACACCCCGGGGCCTTCGTAATAGCTGACCGCCCCGAGGATGAAGCGGCGCTCGGGCGAGAAGTACTCGGTGGTGTTGAACGACGACAGCGAAGGCACCACCGGCAGCGCTCCGCCCGAGAGGTGCGCAGAGACGAACTCGTAGTGCACCTGGTACTTCGTCGAGTTCTGGAAGTGCAGCGCGTTCGAGGCGGCCTGGTCGAGCACCACCTTCGCCGAGCGCGCGCCGGGGATGTTCGAGTCGATGGGCACGGACGCGAGGGCGGTGAAGTCGCTGAAGCAGCCGAGCTTCGAGAGCGAGTCCGGCGCGGTGGCGCCTTCCGCCAGCTCGCAGGTAAAGGTGACGCCCGCGTCCGTCGCGGGGCGCTGCGTGCACGCCGCGAGCGCGACGAGAATGACGACGACGACGCGCCTCATGGAATCAGCGCGAAGCAGTAGAAGCCGCCGTAGCCGCCGCCCGAGCCCACCGTGTTCGAGGTCGGCATCGGCGGGCCGGTCTCGATCAGGTTCACGCCCGGCGCGCAGCCCGACTCGTCGAGCGCCGACATCCAGCTGGCGGGGTTGACGCCGCCCATGCCTCCCCCGCCGGGGCCGCCGTAGCGGGGCCACGAGTGCCCCACGCGCGGCTTGCCCTCGGTGCCGGTGTTGCCTGTCCACGAGGCGCAGGTGGCGGTGGCGCTGTAGAGCCTGCCCTGCGCGTTGCTGCCGGTGAGGGTGTCGTGGTTGTCGACCTGGCCCTGGGTGGAGATGGGCCGGTGGTTGGGAACGCCGTCCTCGTTGGGGAAGTCGTCCTTGATGGCGGGGTCGATGGTGGTGGGGCGGTCGAAGAGCACGTCGGCCTTCGTGAGCGCGAACACGCGGCCCAGGCGGTCGTACCAGGGGCCGGGGCCGATGCGATCGATCGCGTGCACGTTCGCGCCGTTGCCGTCGTCGACGGCCGAGAGGAACGCGCGCCACTGCTTCGCGCTCGCGCCGGGCATGCTGCGCTCGGCGATGGTGGCGCACAGCTTGTCTGCGCCGCGCAGGCCGGCGCCGGGCCCGGTCTCACCGAAGCGCAGGTCGCCGCCGAAGCCCGACTGGCTGCCCGAGAGGTCCTGCAGGGCCGCCAGGCTGGTGACGAAGAAGCTGAACCGGTCGAGGGAGCCCGCGTCGACGCTGGCGCCACCGCCACCACCTCCGCTTCCTCCTCCGCCCGCCGCGCCACCTCCTCCGGTCCCCGCGCTGCCGCCGCCGGTGGCACCGGACCCTCCGCCGCCCCCGCCGGCGTCGCCTTCCTCCACCGGGTTGAGCACGCACGCCGACAGCGTCAGCGCGAACAGCCACGACCTCGTCACTCGCTTCGTCATCGCTCTCCCCACGTCAGTTGCAGCGCAGATCGTTCTGGCAGGCCTGGCCCATCGGGCACTGCGAGGTGTCGGTGCACGAGGTCAGCCCGGGAATGGTGACGGCCTGCTCCAGCTCGGAGCCGACCCGCAGGTCGACCCGCCCCGCGGTGATCAGCGCGAGGCCCACGCGCTCGCGGCGCACCACCACCGTGGGGAAGCCGGAAACGCCCAGCGCGATCAGCCTGGTCGTGAGCGCAGCGCTGATGGTGAGCGCGCCGTCGTCGGCCGTGTCGCAGGTGATCATTCCGCGTGTGCCGCCGTGGTGGCTGATGTCGAGCTTCACCTCGACGCGGGCGGTGCTCGAGCCCGGCCAGGTGAGCTCGAGGGGCGCGCCCGGCTGCAGCGTGAGCGCGGTGCTGGTGAGCGAGAGCGGCATCACGCCGGTGGTGGTGAGGGTGAACGCCTGCACCGCCGCGCTCCCGTCGGCCCGAAGGGTGATGGGCTCGCCGTCGGCGAAGGGAGGCACGGCGAGCGTGACCGCGGCCGGGGGTTGATAGCCGTTGTTGATGGGCGACATGTCGAAGGCGCCGCCCCCGTTGAGCACACCGGTGACGTGCACCAGGCCCACCGGCTTCGAGGCGGGGTAGCTCTGGCAGACGTCGTTCTCCACGCACACCGCGCTGCCGCCGCAGGGCGTGGCGCAGAAGGGCACGCGCGGGGTGAGCAGGCGGCAGTCGCCGTCCACGGTGTCCAGTTCCCACACCAGGGTGGCAGGCGTGGGGCCGTCGTAGACCTTGCCGAAGAGGCTGGCGCTGCCGTTGCTGTGGAGCAGGGCGAAGGTGCCCACCAGCGTGCCCGCGTCGCCCGTACCCGGTGTGGCGATGAGGCCTGCGTCGGTGCCCGCGTCGACTCCTGCGTCCGGAGTCGACGGTGCGCCACACGCCCAGAGCGTCAGCGTGAGCGCGGCGAGCACCTCAGTTTTCATTCGTGGCCCCGGGGGTGCGAGACCGCACCTCGAAGACGCCTGCACCGTCGAACGCGCGTGCCCACGAAGAGCCGGCCGCCGCGGCGTTGGGCGGCAGCACTTCCTGGCGGAGGGTCTCGTTCGTCGCGCTGAGCAGGGTCACCGTGTCTCCGTTGGCCTGGGAGAGACCGAACTCGCCGCGCACGCAGGGCGTGACGGTGGGCGGGCAGTCATTCTCGAGAAACACGGTGAAGAAGCCGCGCGGGGCCACGCTGGCTCCGGCAGGGAACCGCAGCGCCATCGCGTAGCGGATGCCGGCGTCGTCGGCGTCAGCCAGCCCGTGGTTCGCGAGCTCGAACGTGGTGTCGCTGGCGTTGAACAGCTCGACGAAGTCACCGCCGCTGCCGGCGAGCTCGTTGATGACGAGGCCGGCGTCGCTGCAGGCGCCGCGCTCACACGGGATGACGGGAGGGCTGCCGCAGCTGAAGGCGAGGAGGGCGAGCAGGGAGAAGAGGGCACGACGCGTGGTGGATTCCAAGGTCACGCAATGGTGGCAGGGACGTCTCGAAAGCGATCACCGGAGTTCGCGTTTTCTTTCCGACGCTCGCGAGCCTTGGAATTCCGCAGGGGTGGCATAGTGCCCTTTCGATGAACGCGCTCGTGGTGCCCCTTCTCCTGGTCCTGCATGCGGGTCCGACGCTGGTCTCCCCACCGTGGAAGACGGTGCAGGTGCCCGCCGAGCTCGCCGAGTTCTACGCCGACCACCTCGCCCAGGCGCTGCGGCGCGAGGGCTTCAAGGTGGTGACGGCGTCCGAGGTGGGCGCGATGCTCTCGTTGGAGCGGCAGAAGGCGCTGCTGGGCTGCACGGAAGAGGCGAGCTCGTGCATCGCCGAGCTGGGCGCGGCGATGGGGGCCGACGCGGTGTTGATGGTCAACCTCGCGCGCCTCGAAGATCTCTACCGCGGCAACGTGAAGCTCATCAGCGCGCGGGACAACTCGGTGATCGCCGAGACGTCGGTGGAGGCCTCGGGTCAGAAGGGCCTGCTGGGCGCGCTGGACGACGGCGCGCGGCGGCTCGCCGACGCGACGCCCGGGGTGCGCGCGAAGCCGCTGGGTACGAAGCGGCTGTGGTGGGTGCCGGCGATCGCCGCAGCGGCTGGCGCGGTGACGGGCGCGGTGGGGCTGGTGTCGGCGAACGTGCAGTACACGGCGCTTCGCACCGAGCTGCAGCAGAACGGCGTCAGCGACGACGCGCGCACCAGGGCCGCTTCGGGTACGACGACCCAGACCATCGGCTGGGTGGGCGTGGGCGTGTTCGCGGCGGGGCTGGCGGGCCTGGGCGCCGTGTTGCTCTTCGGCTCGGAGCAGGCGGTGACGCCCTCGGTGAGCGTCGGTCCGTCAGGCGCGAGCGTCGGCCTCGGAGGGACGTTCTGATGAGAGCGATCCTCTGCGTCGCGCTCGGCCTCGGGCTCAGCGCGTGCCTCGACTTCGACAAGTTGATCGACGATTGCGACGCCGGCCTCGCGCCCTGCGCGGGCGACGGTGGTTCGAACGGCGGCGGAGGAGGCAGTGTCACCGGAGGGGGCGGTGGAACCACGGGCGGAGGAGGGGCGGGCGGAGGCACGGGGCTCGACGCATCGACTGCCTCGCCCGACTGTGATGCGGGCGTGGGCGCCACGTTGCAGTCGCCCGATGGCTCGACGGCCTTCTGCTTCAACGGCTTCGCCTGGGAAAACCCGCTCCCGCACGGCACGCAGCTCTCGACGGTCTGGGGCCCGGCCCCCGACGATCTCTGGGCCGCGGGTGCCGCGGGCCTGCTGATGCACTGGGACGGCGCCAGCTGGACCTCGTACCAGGGACGAATTCCCGCGCAGGTCGCCGCGAGCCGGCTGGGCCACATCACCTCGATCGTCCGCGCGCCGGGGAGAACCTGGCTCGCGGGCCACGACCTGATGCCGCACTTCCTGTCCGACGCGGGCACGTGGGTGCTCAGCAACCAGCTCAACGCGGGGCAGCCGTGGCGCATCGACGCGATGACCGTCTCCCCCGACGGCCTGCGTGGCCCGTACGCCGTCAGCTCGCAGGGTGACGTGTACGCGGTGCCGGGCTGGACCCGCTTGTTCGGGCCGGTGACCACTGAGCCGCCCGACTCCGTGCGCTCTGCGGCGATCCGCGATGACGGCTTCTGCGCCTTCTCAGGGCATTTCTACAACGGCCCGGCCCCCATTCACCGGGTGTGGAGCTGCGACGGCAGCAACTTCTGGACGTTCGACGCCGGCGCGCCGGGCGCGCTCTGGGTGGAAGGCGGCGTGTTGCTGGCGGCCTCGACGAACACCTCCACGACGCCCAGCTCGATGATCTGGGTGCTCGACGCCGGCGCGGCAGAGCTGCGCTTCAACCTCCCGCACGACGTGGTCTACAACGCAGCGTCTTCTTCGGGTCCCGGGGTGGGCTACCTGGTGGGCTCGCGCGGCAGCATCATCAACTTCGCCACCGCCGAGTTCACCACGCCCGGCGCGAGGACAGAGGAGCTGTTGGGAGTGCAGGCCTTCGCCGGGGACGGCAGCTTCGCGGTGGGGCGGGGCGGTGCGCTGTTCCGTGAGGCCGGCGGCAATTGGGTTTGGCAGCAGCAGGGCTTCGTCGATGATCTCTACGGCGTCTGGATGCAGGACGACGGCGGCACCTTCTTCACCGGCCAGAACTCGCTCCTCATCGATCGCAACACCGGAGAGCGGGTCTCGTACGGCGCCGGCACGCTTCGAGGGCTCCACCGCCTCGCAGACGGCTCGTGGTTGTTCGCTTCGGAGAACGGAAAGCTCTACGACAGCTCTGGTGGACCGGCGGTCTACGAGGGCCAGGGTGCGCAGCTCAACGACCTGCTGGTCGATGAAGACGAGGCCTGGGCCGTGGGCCTGGGCACCGTGGTTCACCGCGTCGGCGGTGGCTGGGTCGAAGACGTACCCCCGGGCCCCGCGCGCGAGTGGTGGAAGCTGGCGCGGCAGGGCTCGCGATTCCTCGTGGTGGGCTCGATGGGCGCGACGGCCGTGTACACGCTCGACGCCGGCTGGAATGTCCGAACCCAGCCCATCGGCACCGACACGCTCTACGGCGTGTGGACCATCGACCCGACCGCGCAGACCGCGTGGGTGGTGGGCTCAGGCCCTCAGATCTGGCTCTACAGCGGCCTCGACGGCGGCTTCCGCAGCCAGAACATCATGGGCGCGTCGGGCGCGTTCTACGACGTGTGGGGCGCGGCGCCGAACGACGTGTGGGCCGTGGGCGATGAAGGCCAGGCGCTCCACTTCGATGGCACGCGGTGGACGGCGGTCGAGACGGGCACGCGGCAGAAGCTCGAGCGCGTCCGGTCGCGAGCGCTCCCCGGTGGAGGCCGCGAGCTCGTCATCGTGGGCGAGCACGGCACGGTGCTGCGCAAGCGCTACTGAGCGCGGGTGAGCTGATCAATCCACTCCCGTGCGTCGGGGAACTGCGGCAGCAGCGCGTCGCGGCGGGCCAGCTCGAAGTCTGAGAACTCGAAGCCCGGTGAGACGGTGCAGCCCACCAGGCTGAAGGCCGAGCCGGGGGCAGGCAGCGCGCCGAACCAGGTCCCCGCGGGCACCACGTGCAGATCTTCGCGCAGCTGGGCATGGTGCCCGGGCTGATCGGTTACCGGATGCCGCTGGCCCAGGCCGTCGGCTTCGTGAGCAGCTTCCTGGCCGCGGTGTTCCTGCTGCGCGGCACCTGGCGGCTCCTCGGCCGCACGCCGGGGAGGAGCTGGTGGATCGCCGGTGCCCTGGGCGTGCTCGCCACGGGCGCGGTGCCGTTGGCCGGTGGTTCAGTCTACAACGCCATGGCCGTGCCGGTGGGCTTCCTCGCGTTCGCGTACCTGAGCATGGGCCTGGCGCTCTTCCGCCATCGCCGCCAGATGTCGGGGCTGGGGGTGAGCCTCACCATCTTCGCGCTGATGGCGACGGGCCTGCACTTCGCCGACTTCCCCTTCCTGGCCGACAAGGCGTGGTTCATTCCGTGGGGCCTGGGCCTGGCGCTGTTCAACGACGTGACCTTGAGCGCGGGCTTCATCGTGCTCACGTTCGATCGCACCCAGGCGGCGCGCGAGCAGGCCGACGCGCGCTACGCCGAGCTCGCCGACACCATCGGGGTGGGCACATACACCTCGACCCTGCCCGGCCGGTTCAGCGCGGTGAACGGCGCGTTGGTGCGCATGCTCGGCTACGGCTCGGCCGACGAGGTGCTCGCGCTCGAGCTCCCGCGCGACGTCTACTTCACGCCCACCGAGCGGCCGCTCGACAGCGACGAGCTGGTGGGGGTCAACGCCGTCTGGCGCCGGAAGGACGGCCGGCCCCTGGTGGTGCAGCTGCACGGCCGGGTGATGAGGGACGCCGCGGGCCAGGTGCTGGCGTGGCGCGGCTTCGTGGTCGATCGCACCGAGGCGCACGCCATCGAAGAGGCGCTGCGACGCACCCAGAAGCTCGACGCGGTGGGAAGGCTCGCGGGCGGCGTGGCCCACGACTTCAACAACCTGCTCACCATCATCCTCTCGAGCCTCGAGCTGATGACCCTCAGGCCGGGGGAACCTGCGCTGCTGAAGGAGGCGCTCGAGGCGACCGACCAGGCGGCGCAGCTCACCCGCCGCCTGCTCGCGTTCGGGCGCAAGCAGGCCAACCGCGCCGAGCCCGTCGACGTGGGGGCCACGGTGCTGCGCACGGTCGAGATGCTGGGCCGCTCGCTCGGCGCGCGTCACTCGGTCGACACGAGCAGCGTCACCCGGGGGCTCTGGGTGAACATGGACGGCGGGCACCTCGAGCAGGCGCTGGTCAACCTCGTGCTCAACGCGAAGGACGCGATGAGCGAGGGCGGGGTGATCGAGCTCTCCACCCGCAGCGCCTCGCGCGGTGCCCGCGACGGCGTGGAGCTGGTGGTGAAGGACCCCGGTCACGGCATGACGCCCGAGCAGCAAGCCCGCATCTTCGAGCCGTTCTTCACCACCCGCGATCCCGGGCGCGGCACGGGCCTGGGCCTGTCCACCGTGCACGGCATCGTGACCCAGGCGGGCGGCGCCATCGACGTGGAGAGCGCGCCCCAGAAGGGTTCCCGGTTTTCGTTGTGGTTCCCCGCGACCGCGCCCCCGGCGGTGAAGGTGGGGGAGCGGGACGTGCCGGCCGTGACCAGCCTGCGGGTGCTGGTGGTGGATGACGAGCCGGGCATTCGCCGCACGGTGTGCCGCATGCTCGAGGCCGCGGGGCACCGCCCGGCCGAGGCGTCGTCGGGCAACGAGGCGATCGCGCTGGTCGCGGGCGGCGAGCGCTTCGACGTGATGCTCAGCGACGTACGCATGGCCGATGGCGACGGGCCCGCGGCGGCGCGGGAGGTGCGCGCGCTCGCCCCGGCGATGCGGGTGGTGCTCATGTCGGGCTTCCAGGACGAGCCCGACGAGGTGATGAAGGGCAGCGCCGACGCCTTCCTGGCCAAGCCCTTCACGCGCGGGGCGCTGCTGGCGGCGATCGCGGCGGGCAGTACGCTGCGCGCTGCGGGGTGAACGCGAGGGGGACATCATGTCGGAGCCGGTGCCGCCGTTCTGGAAGAGGCTGTTGGTGCTCCCGTTCAACCCGGGGCTGATGGCCCAGGCCCGGGACTGGCCACCCGGCGCGGTGCTGGGGCCGATGGTGACGCTGGTGGTGCTGCTCGGCGCGGGCCTCGGGCTCTTCCGGGGCCTCGAGCTCACGATGAAGCTGAAGGAGGGTGGCGTCGCGTTCGACGCGATGGCCGACCCCATCGTCATCGACCGTGGCGGGCTGCGCGTCGAGGGCACGCGGCTCTTCCGGTACGAGGAAGGCGACATGCTCTTTCTCGTCGACCCGGAACAGACGGTGCCTGACCAGCTGTTGCCTCACCGGTTCATCGTGGCGAGGCGCCACGTCGTCGTCGACAACAAGGACGGCAAGCGCCGCGAGACGAAGTGGTCCGACGCGCTCTCGCTGCTGGGCCAGGACTCCCTGCGCATCGACGGCGCGAGCGTCACGGCGTTCACCGCGAAGTGGTCCACCTCGATCGCGCTGGGCATGATGGGCTTCCTGACGCTGTTCGAGCTCATCGGGTTCCTGTTCACGCTGCTCTATGCGTTCCTCTCGGGCCTGGTGCTCGGCGGCCTCTGGGGAAAGAGCCGCGGGGTGTCGGGCACCGCGACGTTCTGCGTGGCGCTCGCCGCGCTGGCGGGCAAGCCGGTGATCAACCTGGTGCTGTCGTTGCTGGGCACGAGTGTCGGCGCGTGTGCGGGCGTGCTCGTGTGGCCCGCGATGGCCCTGCTGCTCGGCTCGTACGTGCTCTCGCGGCTGCCGGTGGCGCCTTCCTCTGCCCCAGGGGCTTGAAGCAGTCCGCTCAGCGTGAACGGGAGCTGGTGGCGCAGCGTTTGCGCGAAGGGGGTGGGCTGAGCCCCCGACAGGTCTCGAGGCACGTGGGGTGCACCACAGCGAGGCAGGAGGAGCCCTTGAAGACCGCACTGGTGCTCAGCGGCGGAGGAGCGCGCGGAGCGTACGAGGCGGGGGTGATCTCCTTTCTGCGGAACGATCTCGAGCCGCGCCTGGGCCGGCCGCTGAAGTTCGACATCCTCTGCGGAACCTCGGTGGGGGCGATCACCGTGTGCGCGCTGGCGGCGAGCGCGGCGCGGCCCGAGCGCCAGGGCGTCGAGCTGACGGAGTTCTGGTCGCGGCTCTCGCTCAAGCAGGTGCTCAAGTTCGGCGTGACCGATCTCGCGCGCACGCTGTGGGAACTGGGCGGCGGAGGGCTGGCGAACCCCGTGGGGTTGCGCGAGCTCATCTGCGGGCTGCACTGGAAGTCGATCGGCCGGAACCTGCGCGCCGGCAAGCTCGACGCGCTCTCCCTCTGCGCCACGCGCGTGTCCGATGGGCGCACCGCGCTCTTCATTCAGCAGCGGGCCGAGCGGCCGTTGTGGCTCGAGGATCCCCACTTCGACGTGGTGAACACGCGCATCGGGCCCCGGCACGCGCTGGCGTCGGCGGCGATGCCGGTGCTGTTTGCGCCGGTCGAGATCGACCACCAGCTCTACCTCGACGGTGGGCTGCGCATGAACGTGCCGGTGAGCCCGGCGCTGAGGCTGGGCGCGCAGCGGGTGGTGGTGGTCTCCCTGCAGCCGGTGCAAGCGCACGCGCTCAATTCTCCGTCCGAGCCGCTGCGACCCACGGCCACGTTCCTCGCGGGCAAGGCGATGAACTCGCTCCTGCAGGACCGGCTCGACCAGGACGTGGAGAACATGCGGCGGATCAACGCGATGATCGAAGCGGGCTACGGCTCGTTCGGTCCCGGGTTCACGCAGTCGATGAACACGGCGTTGCTCACGCACCGCAGCTCGCCGATGCGCTTCGTACGGAACCTCCTGGTCCGGCCCTCGAGGGATCTCGGCGTGATCGCCGCGCGCCGCCTGCGCAGCGGCGACTTCCTGCTGCGTCACCCCCAGGTGCAGGGTGTGCTCCTCTCACTGCTCGCAGGTCACGAGTCGGAAGAGAGCGCCGACCTCGCGTCCTACCTGCTCTTCGATCCCACGTTCGCCGAGGAGCTGATCTCGCTGGGCAGGGCCGACGCGCGCTCGCATGAAGACGAGTGGGTGCGCTTCTTCGACGACACGCCCTGCTGCGATGCCGAGGCCGCGGAGCTGGACCGCGCGGCGTTCACGAGCGCACGGTCTTCAGCCACTCCAGCAGTCCACGGAACTGGATGACGAAGGGGTTGGCGCCTGCGTAGGGCTCGGCCCAGCCCAGGGGCAGCGGCTCGGTCGGCTCGGGGCGGTAGGTGCCGAAGAGCTTGTCCCACAGCATGAAGGTGGCGCCGTAGTTCGAGTCGGCGAAGGCGCGATCGCGCGCGTGGTGCACGCGGTGATTCGAGGGCGTGTTGAGGAAGCGGTCGAGCAGCGGAATGCGGCCGATGACTTCGGTGTGGCACCACAGCTGCGATGCATGGTTCAGCTCCACCGCGATGAAGACGGCGAGGGGCGGCGCGCCGAGGAGCACCAGGGGCACGTAGAAGAAGTCGTCGAGCACGCGCTGCAGCCAGCCGAGGCGCAGCGCGGAGGTGAGGGAGAGATCGGTGCTGGCGTGATGTGGTGCGTGGAGGGCCCAGCCGAAGCGCGTGGTGTGGAGCAGGCGGTGGCGCGAGTAATAGAAGAGGTCGACCACCACGTAGAGCAGCACCCAGGTGAGCGGGTTGAGCGGCCAGGTGAGCGGGGCGAAGGTGGCGGCGGTGGAGAAGACGAGCCAGCGGAAGCCGCCGCTCGCGGTGCGGAGCACGAGCTCGACCAGCCACATGCCGAGGTTGACGGTGACGGTGCGCTTGAGGACGGGGCGATGGAAGACGAGGTGGCGAACGGCCGACTCGAGGAAGGCGAGGCCGATGAGCCCCGCGGCCAACCCCAGACTCAGCCCGCGGAACCAGAGGTAGAGGGGGCTGCCCTCACTTCCCACACACCACCGCGACGAAGAACACGAAGCCCATGCAGAGGAGGGCGAAGAACGCGGCGATGCCACCGAGCACCTTGAAGACGGTGCTGATCTCGCTGCTGCCCTTGCGATTCGTAGGTTCCTGCATGGCCGAGCACCCTAACAGGAGAGGGCAATGCGGATAGTCTCGGAAGTCAAAGTGACGCCGGATCAACTGCTGGAAAGTTCCTTCGCGCTGGTGGCGAGACTCGGCATCCCGCTGGCGGTAACCGCCTGGCTGACGGTCTTCGGAGGCGCGCTGGCGATGGGAGCCATCCTCCGCACCTGCAACACCCGCGGAGTCTGGCCGACCGCCATCGCCGTCGGCGTCACCGGCCTCGCCGCCCACCTGCTGGATTACTTCGTGACCCTGCGAATCACGCCCGACCTGGCGATGGAAGCGAACCCGATCTGGCGAGTGGTGATCGACAACTTCGGGCTCTCCATCGCGCGAGTCTACGGGCTGACGGGCAAGCTGCTCCTCTCGGTGCTGAGCGCGCAGTTGTTCGCCTGGCACCTGTCGCACCGCGCCTCGCTCTTCCCGGCGCAGGCGAGCGGCGTGCTGGACTTCATCAAGCAGCTCGGCCGCGGCGCGCCGCGCATGGGCAACATCCGCTCGTTCTTTGCCTTCGCCTTCGCGTTGTTCGGGCCGTACTTCTTCTACATCACGTTCATGAACGTGACGGGCGAGGCGTCCTTCGACCTGTACGAGAAGCTGCCCTCGCCGCCGGTGGCGATCCTCGGGTACTTCGTGTTGGTGACGTTCGCGTACTTCGCCACGATGTGGCGCGCGTTCAGTTCGCGAACTGCTCAGCCCGTACCAGCGTGAGCAGCTCGTCGACGCTCAGCGAAAGCCAGCCCGGGTCGAGCAGGAACCGCACGGCCTCTGACGCGCGCGAGGGCCTGAGGCGGTCGACGTGGTGGAGCGCGATCGCGACCTCGACGAGCGCGTCGTCTGTCAGCGACATCTCGCGGTAGGCGACCGCCAGGTCGAGGTGCGTCTCAGCATCCTCGAGGGAAAGGAGGGCGGCGTTTCCTTCGACGAGCTCGGCCCAGACCTCGCCGGTGAGGCCCCAGCTCATCGTCAGTTCGGCGATCTCTGCTTCGAGCGTCGCGCGGTCAGGAGGTGGAGCGTGGCCGAGGGCATCTGGGCCGGGAGGCGCTTTCCACGCGCGGGCACGCCAGCGCGGTTGCGAAGCGAAAGAGCCGAGCGCGCGCAGGCACGGGCGGCAGAAGGAGCGCTCTTCACACGGAACCGGATCTGCGCAACGGCGCATGCACAGCGCGCAGCTGGGAGCGTCGTCGAGAGCCACGTCCGTGAGGATGGCATGGACGGCCCAGATGAAGGCAGTCGGGCTGGTCTCGTTCGGTGCTCGTGCCGGGCATGCCTCTGAACTTCGGGCGAGGACGCGATGGTGACCAGGCCGGGCGGCGCTTTCGAGGCCGTACACCGGGATGACGGCGGCGTACACCCGGTGTACGGGCCTGGGAGAGCAACGGGCCCGGCTCTCACTTGCCCGAAGCCATCTTCACCGGGTGAACGAAGAGCTCGAAGCGAGGAGCCCGCCGCGAGCTGGCTCGGAAGAGCCCCACGCCGACCACGCCCCTGCAGGCACCGAAGCAGCTCTCGGTGACCAGGTGCACCTCGAAGCCACCCTCGGTGGTCCTCACCGAACGCTCACAGGACACCCCGATGCCGCGCTCGATCGACGCCACCACCGCGGCCTTCACCGCCGAGTCGATCGGAGCCGACACGCCGCGCCCACGCCCGTCATCAACACGAGACCCACCGCGACGATGAGCTTCTGGTTCATGCCCGAAGCCTCGCTCCAATTCGGGCACAGAGGTAGAGAAGGCGCATGGGCGAAGAGGAGACGCCGTGGGCGATGGTGCAGGGGCTTCGGATTCAGAACGCGCCGCTCGATCAGATCGTCGAGGCGCTTCAGCAGCGCGGGCTCGAACGCGACGACATCGAGCTGTTGATGAAGGACGCCCCTGAACTCGTCCCGGCGCCAGCGCCCGTGCAACCCACACTCGTGGAGCTGCCTCGGGACGCCGGGCCTGCTGAGCCGGCGAAACCCGGGCACTCGATCGCAGCGTGGATCGGCATCGTCCTGTCAGCCCTTGGCTCGATCATCGGCGGGTGGGGCGCGATGGGCTTCGGGCTCAAGCCACCGCATCCGTTCCTGCCCTGGTTCATCCTCCTGGTCCTCTCGCTGCTCGCGTTCCTCGGCCTGCTGGTGAGCGAGGCGCGCAAGGGCGTGCGGCGCACCGCCAAGAACCTCGGCTTCGTGCTCTTCTTCGTCTGCATCGTGCCCACGCTCGGCGGGTTGATCGGCGGCTGGGGGCTGCTGCCGATCGTCTGCGCAGCGGGCTTCCTCTCCTCCATCCCCATGTTGGTGTGGGGATCGATCTCCGGTGAGCGCCTGCCCGGTGTCGGCTCGCTCGTCCGCGGCGCGACCGTTTTCGAGAGCCACGACGTGCAGTTCATCGTGGTCGTGCCCGAGCGTCCCGCCCCCACGGTCGCCCCCGGCGACTACGTCGAGGTGTTGGTGGTCGCGCAGAACTGCGTCGATGTGCCCAGGCAGCTCCTCGTGGAGGTCGTCGGTGAGCCGCGCGCGCTCGCCCAGGAGTGCCGCCACGCGTTTCAACTCGCGCCCGGCGCCCTCGTCGAACACGTCATTCCCGTGCGGGTCGGCGCGCTCGCCCCTCCCTGGTGCAACTTCCTCATCGACGTCGCCGGCCGAGGTGTGGGTGGCCGCCGTGTCCGCCTGGCGAAGGGCAAAGACTGGTTGTCACCACGGGAGAAGAGGCTGGAGCAGGTGGCAGATCTCGTCGGGGCTGCCTGGGATGTTGCCAATTCTGGAGTCGGGTCGCTCGCGACCTTCGGGCTCGATGTGCTCACGACCGAGACGTACGGCTCGTTTCGCGTGAAGTGTTACGCGTCGCAGTCAGTCGTCAGGGAAGCGCGAAGTCCCACTGTCATCACCCGGTTCGCTCCGACGTCGGAGGAACTCGCCGCGGCGGCCACGAGTTGAGCTCTCGAGGACAACCCCCGAGACGCTGAAGTTGCGTTTGCCCTCTCCCCCTCTTTCCTGGGTCGCTCCGCCCTGGCGCATCTTCCGCTCCGCTCCGGGGGGAGAGGGAGGCAGAGGTCAGAAACAGGGTCGTCTGGGGCTCCCGTGGTACCTTCCCGGCAGTTCATGCATCGGCGATTCCCCACCGCCATTCTCCTCATCGTCGGTCTCCTCGGCGCCGCGGCCCATGCGGCGGGCGACCCCGTGCGCCCGTCGATCGCCAGCGTCTCCCTCAGCGGCGGCTTCAGCGTTCGCGACACGACGTACGCCCTGGGCCCCACGCAGGGCCGCACCACCCAGATCAGCGGCACCTCGCTCTGGCTCTTTCGCCTCCGCGCTGACTGGTTCCCCATTCGCTGGCTCGGCGTCGAAGGCGATGGCTCGGGCGACTTCTTCCGCGCCCTCAAACCCACGCCCACCAAGGACCCGCTGCAGAACGCCTCGCAGCGCGGCGCCGGCAGGCTCGCCGTCGCGCTCCGCTACGTCACCGACGGCGGCTTCGTGCTCAACGGCTCGCTCGGCTACGGCTTCTCCGTCGCGCCCGTGGTGCGCATCAACCCGGCGAACCTCGCGGCCGAGCCGCTCGCAGACGGCCTGCTCTCTCACGGCCCCATGGCGCGCTTCGGCGTCGGCTATTCCGGTGAGCGCTTCGAGGGGCTCGCCAGCGTCATCGCCATGTTCGCGCTCGGCCAGCAGGTGAACTCGCTCGAGCCCCAGCTCTGGCTCGCCGGCCGCGTCGCCGACCTCGGCCCCACCGCGCTCTGGGTCGGGCTCGAGGGCGCGCTGTTGCTCGAAGCCTCTCCTGCGGCAGTCGGCTACAGCGGCCCCACCTTCCGCTTCGCGCTCGGCCTGAAGCTGCAACTGCTGCCTCCCGCGCCCCCTCCGAAGCCGATCGTCGACGGCGTCACGAACGAGACCACGCTGCAGCTCTCCGTGCGCCTGCCCGACGGCGCTCCCGCACTCGGCGCGTTGGTGACGCTCGACGACGCTGCCCCCGCGCCGGTCGACGGACTGGGCCAGCTCGTCACCAGCCCGAAGCCCGGCCCCCACACCGCCAGCGCGAAGCTCTCTGGCTACCGGGCCGCGAAGGGCGACGCGCAGGTGGTGGAAGGGAAGCAGACGGCGCTCGTGCTCAGGCTCGAAGCGCTCACCGGCCCCGGCCAGCTCTCCGGCACCGTGCGCGCTTCGTCGAGCGGCAAGCCCGTGCCCGAGGCCACCGTCACTGCCGAAGGACTCCCGCCCGTCACCACCGGTGGAGACGGCACCTATCGCTTCGAGAAGCTGGGCCCCGGCCCGGTGAAGGTGCGCGTCGAAGCGCAGGGCTTCAACCCCACCGATGAGATCGCCCAGGTGCCGCCCGAGAGCGCGGCCACCCTCGACGTGCAGCTCGAGGCGCTGGGCAAGGGCAGCCCCGCCACCGTGCGCGGCCTCATCCGCTCGCGCACCGGCGAGGCGCTCAAGGCGAGCGTGGTCATCAAGGGGCTCGCCACGAAGGTGCAGGTCACCCCCGAGGGCCGCTTCTTCGTCACCGTGCCCGGTGGCACGTACCAGTTCGTCATCAGCGCGCCCGGCTACGTCACCCAGAGCAAGAAGGTCGTCCTGGCTGACGGCGATCAAGCCATCGTCCACACCGAGCTGCAGAAGGTCTCGAAGTGAAGCGCGTCCTCCTCGCCCTCTCGGTGCTCGCGCTCGCCGGGTGCCCGGAAGACCCGCCCGTCCCCGTCGATGCCGGACTGCCTTCCCCCGCGAGGGTCACCGTCGCCCAGCTCTCGGGACTCGAGGGGCAGGTCAACCTCACCCGCGCAGGTGCCCGCGCCGCCGCGGTGGCCGGCCCGCTCTACGAAGGTGACGTGCTCGAGACGGGAGCCGATGGCCACGCGCTGCTGTCCGCGAAGGGCCGCGAGGTCGAGCTGCTCGAGAACAGCCAGTTCCGCGTGGGCGCCTCGCTGGCCGATCTCGCGCTCTCGCTGGGCGAGCTGCTCTTCGAAGAGACCGACGGCGGCGAGTTCAACACCGCCGCGGGCGCCGCGAGGACCGGCGCCGGCAGCAAGGTGAAGCTGCAGGCGCGCGACGGCGGCACCAGCTTCGAGGTCGGCTTCGGCACCCTCGAATTGCTGGACATCGAAGACGGAGGCGCGAGCACCGTGAAGGCCGGCGAGCGCTTCGTGGTGGGCCTGGGCGTGCTCTCGCTGGAAGACGTTCCCACGCCGAAGCCGCCGCCCGAGGTGGTCAAGCCGAAGGTGAAGCTCACCCCGCGGGGCAACGTCACCCTCAAGCCGAAGTCGGGGCCCGGCGGAAAGCTGCCCGCGGCGGGCAGGGACCTCGAAGAGAGCGGCACGTTCGCGGTGGAGAAGGGCAGCGGCCTGCGCGCCGAGCTCGACGGTACGACGGTGGAGTTCGATGGCGCCTCGAAGGGCAGCCTCGAGCCGAGCACGAAGGACCCGAAGCTGGGCGTGACGCTCGCGGCCGGGGGCGCGCGCATCTTCCTGAAGGCTGGAGAGAGCGTGCTGCTGGGCGGCAAGAAGCCGCTCACCGTGCGCGCGAAGGTGACCTCGACGCTGGTGGTGACCGCCACGAAGAACGGCCCGAAGGTCGAGGTGCTGGGCGGCGAGACCGAGCTCTCGCTCGAGGGGGCGCTGCCTCGAAACCTGAACACCGCCGAGGTCGCCACGCCGAAGGGCAAGGGCCTCGACACCGGCCGCCGTGGCACGCCAATCCTCACCCTGCCCGCGGGCAAGAACACCCGCGTGTACTGGGGCCGCCCCGGTGACGTGGCGCTCGTCTTCCCCGAGGGAGATGGGGTGCGCGAGGTCTCGGCCGATCCCCAGTTCCAGAGCCTGCTCGTCTCGGCCGACGGCAGCGACCTGCTGGTGTTGCCCGCGCCGCTCAAGGGCGCGCTCTACTGGCGACGCGCGGGGAACCCCGAGAGCTCGGGCGGCCGCTTCGAGCGTGACGAGAACGCCAGCACGGTGAGCGCGAAGTCGGACACCGTGGCGGAGACCGGCCTCAAGGCCACGGTCTACTTCCAGAGCGCGGTGCCCACGCTCACCTTCACCTTCCCGCTCAAGGACGGCGCGGCCTCCTGGCGCTTCCGCGTGTACTCGGTGGCCGACCTGAAGACGCCGCTGGTCGATCGCCGGGTCAACGAGAACCGCACGGTGGTCGAGTCAGGCGCGCTGCGCGAAGGCAGCTACGTCTGGTCTGCCGTGGCGATGGACAAGAACGGCGTCGAGGCGCCCGGCGGCCGCATGAACAAGATGGACGTCGTCTTCGACAACTCCGTCACCCGCCTGGTGCTCAGCTCCCCCAGGGACGGCGAGCGCGCCACCACGGCGACCGGCGTGGCCCCGCTCGGCTCGCGCCTCTCCCTCAACGGCAAGAGCGTGCCGCTCGACGCCGCGGGCCGGTTCTCCGTGCCCACCGGAGGGGCCGGGGTGCTCGTCTTCAAGCTCGTCTCGAAGGAAGGCGCCGAGTCCCAGTGGGTGCGCCGCCTCTCTCGCTGACGGGAGAAACATTCATTCAGGGGCCATCCGGTCCTAGGCTCAGCCGCGTGGAAGCGCCCCGAGGTGGTCTCGTCGTCGAGCAGCTGACCCCGGTGCGTCATCGCGCCGGCTTCGAGGAGCTCGCCGGCGTGTCGAACGGGCGCGCGGTCTCGGTAGGCGTGACCAACGCCGAGCTCTTCACCGATGACGCCACCTCCGCGGCCTTCGCCGTCGCCGTGCGGGGCGCGTTGCAGGTGGCCCACCGCCACGTGGCCAGCACGCTCGCCGTGGAGACCGCGGGCCCGCGCCGCTGGGCGGTGCTGTGGGAGCGCTTCGAAGGGCACACGCTCGACCAGGTGCTGGCCGAGCGCGGCACGCTGCTGCCCGACGAGGCGGTGAGCATCACCATCGCGCTGGCCCAGGCGCTGGGCGCGGCCCACGAGGTGGGGGTGCTGCACGGCGGCATCGCCCCGGAATGGGTGACGCTGGTGTCGGGGCCGATGGGGCTGGACACCAAGCTGGCCGGCTTCGGCCTGGGGTTGCTCCCCTCGTTCACGGGCGGAAAGAAGCCCACCATCGCCTCTGACGTGACGGCGCTGGGCTCGCTGCTCCACCAGCTGCTCACCGGCCACGCGCCGCAGGGCCGGGTGGGCCAGCTGCCCAACAACGCGCTGCACCTGGGCGCGGTGCTGACCAAGAGCCTGGGCATCGACGTGTCGGGCCGCTTCCGCAGCGTGGGCGAGTTCGAGCAGGCGCTGGGCGAGGCCAACCGCACCCGCGTCTCGGGCGGGCACGTGGTGCCTGCGAACAAGCCCAAGCCCGGCGGCATCGCGCTGCGCACGCTGGGGCCGTGGGAGCTGCAGTCGTTGCTCGGTGAAGGCGCGATGGGGCAGGTGTTCCTCGGCAAACACTCGCTGCTGGGCCGGCAGGCGGCGATCAAGGTGCTGCGCCCCGAGCAGTACCAGCGGGAAGACCTGATCCAGCGCTTCTTCCAGGAGGCGCGCTCGGTCAACCAGATCAACCACGAGCACATCGTGGAGATCTCCGACTTCGGCAAGGAGCACGACGCCGAGGGCAAGGTGACCGCGGTGTACTTCGTGATGGAGCTGCTGCAGGGCGAGACGCTCGGCGCGCGGCTGGCGAAGGGCCCGCTCACCATCGAGCGCTCGCTGCACATCATTCGGCAGCTCGCCTCAGCGCTCGCCGCCGCGCATCGCCTGGGGGTGGTGCACCGCGACGTGAAGACCGACAACGTCTTCCTGATCAAGCGGCAGGGCGACGCCGAGTACGTGAAGGTGCTCGACTTCGGCGTCGCCAAGCTCACCCAGCCCACCTCGGCCGCGCCCACCGTGTCGACGATGGACGGGGCGATCATCGGCACGCCCACCACCATGTCGCCGGAGCAGGCCTCGGGCGGCGTGGTGGATCAACGCTCAGACCTCTACGCCGTGGGCGTGCTGCTGTACCTGCTGCTCTCGGGGAAGCTGCCGATCGACGCGGAGAACTTCGGCAAGCTGATCGCGCTGCTGCTCACCCGCAAGCCCGACCCGCTGCCGGCGAAGAACCCCCTGGGGGAACCGATCCCTCCGGAGCTCGCCGCGGTCGCGATGAGCTGCCTGGAGAAGGACCCGGCGCTTCGCCCCCAGTCGATGGACGCGCTGCTCGATTCGCTCTCCGCGCCACCGGAGCTCGAGCAGCCGCCCTCGCGCCGCGGCCTCTTCCTCGGGCTCGGGCTCGCGCTGGTGGCCGGCGTGGTGGCGACGCTGTTCATGCTGCGGCCGCCTCCGGTGATCGACACCGTCGTGGACGCGGGCGTGGCCGAGGTGGTGGAAGACGCAGGTCTTCCGGCGATCGACGCCGGTGCCGCGGTGGTGATCGCGCCTGAGCTGGACGCCGGTGAGGGCGACGCAGCCGATGCCGGCGAAGCGGTCGCCGTGCAGGACCCGCCAGACGCAGGGGGGCCGAAGGTGGTGCGGCCGGTCAAGCCGGTGAAGCTCACCGTCGCGATGTTGCAGGCCACCATCGCCCGCGACAGCGGCCCGGTGAAGCGCTGCCTGGAGCGCCATCGTCCGCTGCTGCCCGCGGGCGCGGGCTCGGTGAAGGTGAAGTGGACCGTCGAGCTGAGCGGCGAGGTGTCAGGCGTCGAATTGCTCGAGCCCGCGCTCAAGGGCACGGCCCTCGAGGTGTGCCTGCTCAAGGGCGTCAAGGCGTTCCGGTTCCCGAAGAACCTCGGGCCGCCCCGCGCGATGACGATGCCGTTCGTCTACAGCGATCCCGGCGGCCAGTAGGCCCACCGTTCGGTTGATCGAGGTCATCGCCGCTCGGGATGAACGAGGTGCGGGGTCGAGCTCAGGGAACGACTTCGCTGCAGTCGGCGCCGCACGAGAAGGTGGCCGAGACGCAGGCGCGATCGTCGATGCACGCCTCGCAGGTGTTGACCGAGCGGTAGTAGTCCGTGGTGACGCGCGCCTTCTCGCGGCAGCGCTCGGCGCAGGCCGCCACGTCGTAGGCACCGTCGTAGCAATCCTTGTAGCGGGTGCAGATGGTGTTGCAGTCGAAGGCGGCGTCGACGGGCTGGCAGCCCGAGAACGCGAAGAGGGAACCTGCAATGACGGCGACGCGACCGAGCTGAGCGATGAAGTTCATGCATCGACGCTCTTCAGGATCGGAGCCAACGCGCTCTTCCTGCAACGGCGCGGGTTGAGCGCGGACGACCCATCGAAGTGACGCGACGCCACTCAGAGTGATGGATCGAAAGCGACGTGTGCCCCCGCGCTCACCTCCCGGGGGCGGGAGGCGAACTGCGGGGGCACCGTCTTCCATCGAGGTTACTGAATGCGGCGAACCAGCAGCGACGCCGAGACCGGGCTCGTTCCGCCGGCGATGGGGGTGATGGTGAGCGCCGTGGCGTTGCCGGCGGGGTTGCGCACCGTCAGCAACGAGTTGGGCACCGTGTTGTTGAGCAGCACGTGGTTGGAGAGCTGCGTGTTCCCCGACGACCGGCCGACGACCGTGCTGGCCTGCTCGACCACGCCCGAGCCGGAGTCGAGCCCGAGGATGAGCTGCCCCGCCTCACTCACGCTCACCTGCCAGGAGACCTCGTAGATGCCGGTCGCCACCAGCACGATCTCGCTCGCGCTCGCGCGGCCTACGCCGTTCGTTGCGCCGTTCTGGGGGAAGGAGACGGCCGTCGCCGGTGCCACGGTGGCCGTGTTGTCGCCCGGCATCAGCGCGAAGAAGTAGCCGAACTCGAGGTTGCTCGCGCCCGTGGCGCCCGTGGCGCCCGTGGCACCCGTGGCACCCGTGGCACCCGTGGCGCCCGTGAGGCCGATGAGCCCCTGCGAACCGGTCGCGCCCGCTGAGCCCGGCGCGCCGTTGCACACGTAGCCGGTGCCGCTCGACGACACGTACCGCACGCCGCCCTGCGCACAGTTGGTGCCGATGGGCTCAGTGGAGCCGACGACCGACTGGCCAGCCGCGCCCGTGGCGCCGGTCGCGCCGTCTGAGCCCGGCAGCCCCTGCGCACCCGTCGCGCCCGCGGTCCCTGCGGCGCCGGTCGCGCCGGTCGCTCCGGTCGCGCCCGTCGTGCCGTCCGAGCCCGGGAGACCGATGGGCCCCTGCGAACCCGTCGGTCCCGCGGCGCCGACCGCGCCATTGCACACGTAGCCGGTGCCGCTCGACGACACGTACCGCACGCCGCCCTGCGCACAGTTGGTGCCGATGGGCTCAGTGGAGCCGACCACCGACTGGCCCGCCGCACCGGTCGCGCCCGCCGTGCCCGCCGTGCCCGCCGTGCCCGCCGCGCCCGTCGCGCCGGTGGTGCCTGTTGCACCGGTCGGCCCGATGGGGCCCTGGGGGCCCGTCGCGCCCGTCATGCCGAGGTTGCCCTGGGGCCCGGTGCCGCCGGCCGCACCGGTGGGACCCGGGGCGCCGCCGCAGACGTAGTTCACGCCGGTGGGCGAGGTGTACTTCACGCCGCCGAAGGCGCAGTTCGCACCGTTCGGCTCGACCTCGCTGATCACCGACTCACCGCTCGCGCCGATCATGCCCTGCGCGCCCGCCGCGCCGCTGATGCCCGTCGGGCCGATCGCCCCGGTGCAGACGTAGTGGGTGCCGCTCTCCGAGACGTACTTCACGCCGCCATACGTGCAGTTCGCGCCGGGCGCCTCCGAGGCCCCGACCACCGACTGGCCGGGCGTACACGTGGCGAGGTCGCACTGCCCGCCGTCGCATCCTTCGCCGGGCAGAGGCCCGCATGCCGTGAGGAGTCCGACGAATACGAACAGCACGCTGCCGAGGTAGGTCTTCAAAGGTGTTCTCCAGAGTCTTGTGTGCCCGCGCCCGGATGGGCAGGGCGCGGGCAGCCTCAGCAGCTTCCGCGCCACGCCTCGCTTCGCGCAATTTGAAGGGCCTACAGCCCGGGGCTGGTTCGCGCGCCCCATCAGGTTGAACGAGTCACCCGTCAGATCGACGCCTCGCAATGATGGCGAAGCGCGTCGCGCAACGACTGCGCAGCCACCGGCGGGTACCGCGAGCAGCGATGGCTCGTCCGCCAGGCCGAGCCGCACCGCGCCGCCGTGAGTCCGCCCACTGCCGCGCACCGCGGGCACGCCCGCCGCTCGGCCGCCACCAGGTACTGCTGCACGAGCGAGAGGAAGGAAGGCTGGCTGAGCATGCAGCCCCCCGGAGCAGCATCCGGGCCAGTGCACAGCGCAGGCAATCATGCTCGTTGCGGGCACCGCGCCATCGGAATGGCACCGGGCCCCTTCATCTTGATGGAGGAATGCGCACAACCGGCCCGACTCAGGCGGCCCGCGGTCCCGGCCCGGAACGTGCTTCACGAACCCGAAATCGCGCGAATCACTCGCGTCGCTTGCCGAAGGGACCTCATGAACCGGGATCAGGTACGTGGTGCGTGGCTGCAGCTTCGCGGTGAGCTGCGACGGCGCTGGGCGACCGTCACCGGCGACGAGGTGATGCTGCTGGCGGCCACGAAGGACATCTTCCTGGGCAAGCTGCGGCGGCGCACCGGCGAGGCCCGCCTGAGCGTCGAGCGCCAGCTCGACGCGCTCATCCTGCGGGTCGAGCTGAGCAAGCGGCCCCGCAGCGTCATCACGCTGGCAGCCTGAGGCGGCGCGCGCGCCGCGCGAAGGCCATCGACAGCAGCAGCAGGGGAAGCGCGCCAGCCCCCGAGCAGCCGCAGCTGGTGCCGAAGACCTCGACCTCCACGCCCGCATCGGCGCCGGACCCGGCGTCAGGGGGTCCTCCGTCAGGGGACCCTGCGTCCGGCGAGCCTGCGTCCGGTGGGCTGCCTGCGTCGGGCTCGCCGCCATCTCGCTCGATGGTTCCCGCATCTTCTCTGCCCGCGTCACGCCCGCCCGCATCGGTCGCGACCTCGCACGTGCCGTTGTTGCAGGCCGCCGCCGCGCACAGCGGGTTTCCCATGGCCTGGCAGACCACGCCGCCCAGGCAGCGGCCGACGCTGCAGCCGGGCGTCACGCACACCCGGCTGCTGTCGCAGCGCATCGGCACGCCACCGGCGATGACCGCGGTGTCGAACGGCACGCTGTACACGGCGCCCGCGTTGTCGAGGACCGAGCTGTGGAGCGGCGCACCGATGATGAGGTTCTGTCCGGACACCGCCAGGCTGAAGCCGAAGTACTCCTCGCCCGCGCTCGCGCTGGTCAACGGCTGCCCCGCATCGCCGACGAAGCGGAACACCTGCTCGTTGACCGGGTCGCCCACCCAGAGCGCGTGGAGCGTGCCGCCCGCGATGGCGGTGGGCTCCATCGCCAGGGCGTGGCCGAAGCTGCCCGACACGCCGGGCGTGGGCTCGAGCACCATCAACAGCACCGGCTGCCCGAGGACCTCGCCGTAGATGCTGACCTGCGCGATCGACGGCGCGCCCACGATGAGCTCGACGCCGGGGTTGGGGTGCACGTCACCCACCATCAGCGCCGCCCCGAAATCCGTGCCGGCGGGCCCCAGCACCTCACCCGCATAGACGGCGGCGCCACCCAGCGTTCCGCCATCGGGTTCCCAGCGGTAGATGCGCGCCAGCTGCCGGGTGGGATCTCCGACGACGAAGTAGTTCCCGAGCGGGTCCCACGCGAGCGCAGCGCCGGCCCCCGGTGCTTCCAGGACGTCGCTCAGCGAGGCGTAGCCGCTGCTCGTGGCCAGCTCGAGCCTCACCGTTCCGGTCTCGGGTTGTCCCAGCAGCAGGGGCGAGGTGGAGAGCGGGCCCCGCTCGATGGTCTCCACCACCGGCCCGGCCGCCAGCAGCTCCGAGCTGCCTCCCACCCGCAGCGACCACGCCCCGAGGTGGCCCGAGGTGAGCACGCGGATCGCCGAGGGTGGGCCATCGCAGCCAACCGCCACGCCGATGCCGCCCGCGTCCCACGGCCCGGGAAGGGGCGCCTCGAGCCAGACCCCGCCGTCGAGAAAGAGGAACGTCGAGCTGTCGCCCGGAGCGCCTGCCACGAAGCCCGGCACCCGGCAGCCCGCGACCGAGCTGCCCAGCTGCGCTTCCACGTTGCGGCCCAGCTGCACCGGCGAGGTGGGCGTCATCGGAAACGCCTGGCGCACCTGGCCGCGCTCGGCAGGCAGACCTTCCACGGTGCAGCCCGCGGCGAATACGCAGAGGACGAGTCGAAAACGCACCTTCCTCAACTACCGCGTCTTCCGCTTCGGCGCAGCAGGGCGGAGGTCTTCACACTGCGCGGGGTCGGGGGCGAACTGCCTGCACTGCTCGTAGCTCGAGAGCGTCGGGGCCGTCGGCTTCGGCACCGGCACGGCGCCGAGCGGTTTCACAAAGAGCGAGGCGAACACCTCGGGGGCGTCCCTGGTGGTGAGCACCACGAAGGACAGCCGTGACACGCCCTTCACCTTCACCGGTGCGCCCACCTGCAGCAGCAGCTGGTCGGGCGGCGTGCCGGGCTGCTGAATGCCCGCGCCCGTCAGGTCGCGCACCGCGGCCTTGGGGACGGTGGCGGTGACCACGACCGGTGGGCCGGACGCCTGGGTCACGGCGTATTGCATGGTGGGCGACAGGCCCTCGAGCACGAAGCGGCGGTACTCGACATCGGTCATCGCCTCGTTGAGCACCTCGGGGCGCAGCTGCTCGCCCTTCGCGCCGGGCCCGGCCAGCCGCAGCGCGAACGAGCCGTCGTCGGGCGCGTGATCGGTCTTGATCACGAAGAAGCGCGCCTCGGGCTCGGAGAGCGCCAGCCACGACTTCGGCCCCACCAGCGCGAGCCGCTTGAAGGCGTGCTGCGCGTCGAACTCGGCGACGAAGAGCGAGGCATACCGCGGGGGAGGGTGAGGCAGCTGGCGCGAGCGCGTCCTCGCCGCCCACGGCCTCCCCGGCGCGGTGACGCTGAAGCCGGCCGTCTCCAGCAGCACGCCGTGCACGACCGACGAGAGCCGCACCTGCGCGGGGGCCCCTTCGGCCCAGCGGGGAAGCGTCGGCGGCGCGGGGGGCGGCGCGTCCACCGTCGGCGGCCGGGGCGCGGCTGCGGGCGGCGGCGGTGCGGGGGGGCGCGGGGCGATCATCGCCGGCGGCGGGGCCGGCTCGTCGAAGAGCGCGGGGAGCTCGACCAGCACGAGACCCGCGCCGAGCAGCGCGCCGGCTCCGAGCGCGAGCCGCCAGGGCCAGGCGCTCGTTCCCCGAGGCGTAGGCACCACCGCGCGCGCCAGCCGCCCGGGCGCCAGCGGCCAGGTGCACTGCTCGGTGAACCAGGCCGCGACGGCTTCGTCAGGCGCCCCCTCGCTCTCCGGAAAGAGCCAGGCCACCAGCGCGCTCACCAGCTCGTGCTTCGGGAAGAGCTGCCGCTGCTTCACCTGCCAGTGCCCCAGCCGCTGCTCGAGCGCGAGCGGGGTGGTGATGCCGGGGTCGCTGCGGCGGGCTTCGCCGATGAGGCGGGTCAGCTCGGCGTCGATGGTCTCGCCCAGGAGCTGGTCGAGGATCAACGCCGCCGCCGCCACGTCGCGCCCGGCGCCCGCAGAGACCGGCACCTGCACGCTCCCGTCGAAGCCGACCCGCACGTTCTCGAGGCTCGCCTCACCGGGCGTCCGCTCGAGCGGTTCCTGCAGGGCCCGGCAGAGGCGGTGAACGAGGCTCACCGCGATGAAGGGCGGCAGCGTGGTGAGCCCACGGGCCTGGCCCTGGTCGAGCAACGCGCGCAGGGTCACGGACTTCGCGTCGAACTCGCTCATCGCCGGCACTCTACCCTTCCGCCCACCCCGAGCGGAGTCGGGGGGGCGACTTCACGGCTCGAAGGGTCAGCCCTCGGCGGCGCGGCGCTTTCCCTTCGGCTTGCCCTTGCCCTTGCGGACGGGCGCGAGCGAGGGGCCCGCCTCGAGGCCGATGCGCACCTCGAGCCTGTAGCGGCCGTGGTCGTTGAAGCGCTCGAGCGCTGCCCTGAGGTCCAGCGCCTTCTGGGCCGCGGCGACGGTGTGGTGCGCCACGGTGTCGGGCAGGTGCGCGGCCGCCAGCCAGGCATCGCCGATGATGCGGGCGCCGGCCTCGGGCTTCGCCGCGAGCTCTGCGAGCACGCCCGTGAGCACCTGGGCGCCGGCACCCTCGGAGAACTTGGTGAAGGCGAGCACGTCGGCGAAGACCATGGTCACCTCGGCGTAGCCCTCGGTGACGAGCTCGGCGGCGGCGTTGGGGCGTTCCTTGAGCCGCTCGACCACCGAGCGGGGGAGCACGTCGAGCAGCAGCCGGGCAGACACCTTCTGCTCCGAGACGACCTTGTCGTAGAGCTTGCGGGTCTCCTGGTGCAGCAGGCGCACCTCGACCTGGTTGTGCACGCGCAGCAGCACCTCGGCGAGATCGAACGGCTTGCTCACGAAGTCGCGCGCGCCGCTCTTGAGGGCGCGCAGCTTGTGCTCGGGCTGGGCGGTGATCACCAGCACCGGCAGGTAGCCGCCGGTCTCGATCTCCTTGAGGTTCTCCATCACCTGGAAGCCGTCCATGGCCGGCATGTGGAGGTCGAGGAGGATCAGGTCGAACTTCTCGACGAGGTGCAGCTCGCAGACCTGGGTGGGCTCGCGGGTCGACGACACCCGGTCGTAGCCGGCGGCGCGCAGCATCTGCTCGAGCAGCAGTACGTTCGCTTCCTGGTCGTCGACGATCAGGATCTTCGCGTGGAGGATGTCGGCCTGGCTCACCATTTCAATTCACTCTTCCTTGATTGTTCGCCGCGGAGGTCCGCGTCGCCAGCTCGAGCGCCAGGTTGAGCGCTTCCATGAACTCGTCCACCTTGAGCGGCTTGGTGAGGTACCGGAGGAACCCGGCTTCGAGGCCCTTCGCGATGTCGGCGACCATCGCGTTGGCGCTGATCGCCAGCACGGGAATGTTCGCGGTCTTCACGTCGTCACGCAGCAGCTCGAGGGCCTGGTAGCCGCTGAGCCCGGGCAGGTTGATGTCCATCAGGATCACCTCGGGCGCGGCGCTGCGGGCCAGCTCGACGCCCAGCACGCCCGACACCGCGGTGATCAGCCGCAGCTCGGGCCGCCGGCCGATGAGCTGCTCGACCAGCTTGAGGTTGGCCGCGTTGTCTTCCACGTAGAGCACCGTGCGCGGGGCGTCGTCGGGGCGGGCGGGCTGGCGGGCCTTCGGCGTGGCCTTGAGCTGCTCGGGGAGCAACTCGGGGGCCCGGGCTGCCTGGAGCTCGAACCAGAACACGCTCCCCTCGCCCACGACGCTGTCCACGCCGATGACGCCGCCCATCAGCTCGACCAGCAGCTTGCTCATCACCAGCCCGATGCCCGTGCCCTCGACGCCGGTCGTCTCCTGCCCGAGCCGGTTGAAGGGCTGAAAGAGCAGCGCGATCTTCTCGGCGGTCAGCCCCAGGCCGCTGTCCCTGATGCTGAAGCGGGTGCGCTCGCCGGTGGTGACGCACTCGACCGTGATCGACCCTCCCGGCCGGTTGTACTTGATGGCGTTCGAGAGGAGGTTGATCAGCACCTGCTTGAGGCGCACCCGATCGGCGCGCACGAACTGGGGCCGGTCGAACACCGGGAAGCTCAGGGTGAGGCCGCGCTTCTGCCCTTCCTGTTCCACGATGGCCCTGCACTCGGGCATCACCTCGGCGAACGACACCGGCTCGAGCGAGAGAGACAGCTTCCCCGACTCGATCACCGCCAGGTCGAGGATCTCGTTGATCAGCTCGAGCAGGTACCAGCCGGCGTGGAGGATCTGCCCCACGCTGCCCTTCTGCGCGGCCGTCACCGGGGGGACGTCGGAATCGAGGAGCTGGGCGAAGCCGAGGATGGCGTTGAGCGGGCTGCGCAGCTCGTGGCTCATGCTCGAGAGGAACTCCGACTTCGCCCGGTTGGCCTTGTCGGCGGTGCTGCGCGCGGTCTCGAGCTCGGCGTTCTGGTCGCGCAGGTGCTGCGCGAGCCGCTCGCGTTCGGCCTCGACCTGCTTGCGCGCGGTGTTGTCGGTGCCGATGAGCAGGTACCCGATGATCTTGTCGGCCGCGTCACGCAGCGCCGTCACCGAGACGATCGCCGGAAAGCGGCTCTGGTCCTTGCGGATGTAGGTCAGCTCGTAGATGTCTTCGATGCCGCGCGAGGCCTTGAACACCAGCGCCTCGAAGCCGGGCGCGATGGTGGTCCCCAGCTCCAGGCTCAGGGCGCTGGCGCGCGCGATCAGCTCGCCGGGGTCGGAGATGTCTGCCGGGGTGATCCGGTCGGTGACGTCGGCGGCCGCGTAGCCCAGCATGCGCTCGGCGCCGACGTTGAAGATCTGGATCACGCCTCGCGCATCGGTGGCGATGCTCGAGAAGTTCGCGCTGTTGAAGATGGCTTGCTGGAGCGCGCTCGTCTTGAGCACGGTCTTCTGACCCTCGACTGCGTGAGTGCTGCTCGTCATGGGCGGCCTTTGCTGCTCTCGCGAAATCCAGCTGGCAACTCCCCCTCGAGGCGCGCGAGTTCGCAGTTCGCGCGGCGAGGGTGCGGGCTGCACCTGCCGTTGCTTATACGCTCATTCCTCCCTCAGGAGCGGAGTACCTGCCTGACCTGAGCGGGTTCACCCGGCTCCTTCGTAATGACGGGGGGCCTGCGTCATCTTGATTGAGGGCTGAAACGACGTTTCCCCGCCAAGGGTCAGACTTCGTTGCGATCCAGCCGCTGGCTTCGTTCGTGCTCATTGCCGTTGCGACGCGAACTTCTCGCGCAGCGGCAAGGAGCCTTCATGAACTGGGAACGGGTGCGGGGCGAAGCACGGCAGGTGGCGGGTCTGCTCAAGCAGAAGTGGGCGAAGCTCACCGACGACGACCTCCTGCTGCTCGAGGGGCAGAAGGAAGCCTTCCTCGGCCGGCTCCAGGAGCGCACCGGGCTGGAAAAGGAAGAGGTCGAGCGCCAGTTCGACGAGCTGCTCTCGGGCCTCGAGCTCGACCGCAAGCACCTCGGCGTCATTCACCTCACCGCAGGCTGACCTCTTTCCCTCTCCCGGAGCAGTTCGATGATTCGCCTCTTCAGCGTCGTGGTCTTCGCCGCAGTCCTGCGCACTGGCGCCTGCAACCCCGTCGACGTGGCGATCGACTGCCACGCCATCTGTGCGCGTTACCAGACCTGTTTCGACAAGGCCTACGACCTGGGCAAGTGCGAGACGTCGTGCCGCGAGCACGCCACCACCGACGACAAGTACCGCCACCGCGCCGATGAGTGCAGCGCGTGCATCGACGACCGCACCTGCGCGGGCGCCGTCTTCAAGTGCGCCGGGCCCTGCACCACGGTGGTGCCATGAACAGCGACACGTTGTCCGCGCCGGCGTCGCTCAAGACCGTGCTCCCCTGGCTGCTCACGCTCGCCCTGCTGTCGGTGTGGGCGTACGGCGTGCTCACCGCCAACTCGCTGGGAGGGTTCGCCAACGGCGCGCTGATCTCGGGCGCGGTGATGCTGATGGTCAGCCTGATCGCCGGCCAGCGCTCCATTGCTTCTTCTCCCTGACCTCATGGTGCGCCGCGTGGCGCACCGCCTTCATTCACTCCTCACCAGAAAGAACTCCATGAACCACGGACTGATGATTTCCCTCGCCTTCATCGCCCTCTCGGGCTGCGCCACGGTGCAGATCCCCGCTGATCGCCTCGAGAGCTCGGAGTCGAGCATGCGCTCGGCCGAAGAGCTGGGCGCTTCCAGCGTGCCCAACGCGCGGCTGCACCTCGAGCTCGCGAAGGACCAGACGTTGCTCGCCAAGAAGATGGCGGCCGAAGGTGATTCCCGCGCGCTGCTCGTGCTCGCGCGCGCCGAGGCCGACGCCGAGCTGGCCCTGGGCCTGGCCCGCGAGGTCTCGGTGCACGGCGAGGCCGTGCGCGCCGCCGAAGACCTGAAGGCCGTCCGCGCCCGTGGCACCCCCTGATTCCCACACCTCACCTCGCATCCCGAAAGACTCCCATGAAAACCTCCAGGACCCTGTTCGCCTCTCTCGCGTTGTCCGGGCTGATCAGCGGCTGCGCCACCGTCGCGCCGCCGATGCTGGTCACCGCGCGTGATTCCTACGCTGCTTCCACCCAGGGCCTCGCCGGCAAGCTGACGCCGACCGAGCTGTATGACGCCAAGAAGGTGCTCGACAAGGCCAACCGCGAGTTCGAAGAGAACGGCGACACGCTGGAATGCGTCGACCTCGCCTACGTGACCCAGCGCAAGGTCGAGCTCGCCAACGTGAAGGCGCGCACCGAGCAGGACCGCCAGTCGATCGCCGCGGCCGTCAAGGCGGGCGTGGTGGTGCGGGACGACCAGGTGAAGAGCAGCCAGGCGGCGCTCGCGTCCACCCGGCAGCAGCTCAACACCGAGCGGCGCGAGAACGTCGCCACCACCAACGAGCTCCTCGCGGCGAACGACGCGCAGGGCAAGGCGCTGGAGGTCTCGGCCAGCCAGCTCGAGGCCGAGAAGGCGGCGCGCCAGACCGCCGAGGCGAAGCTCGCCGGCGCGATGAAGGACCTGGCCACCATCGCGGCGGTCAAGGAAGAGGCGCGCGGCGTGGTCATCACCCTCTCGGGCAGCGTGTTGTTCGCCTCGGGCAAGTACGCGCTGTTGAACACGGCGATGACCAAGCTCGACCAGGTGGCCGAGGCGCTCAAGGCGCAGGACGCCGGCAAGCGCATGATCGTCGAGGGTCACACCGACAGCCAGGGGTCCGACGCCACCAACCAGCCGCTCTCGCTCAACCGCGCCACCGCGGTGCTCAACTACCTCGTCTCGCGCGGCGTCGCGGCTGATCGCATCTCGGCCGTGGGCATGGGCTCGGGCCGGGCCATCACCGACAACAAGACGCCCGAGAACCGCGCGAACAACCGCCGGGTCGAGATCATCATCGGCGCCGCGGGCGTCAGCGCGCGCTGATCGCAGCCTCACCCGAACCTCCCGAAGGGCCGGAGCGCCACGGTGCTCCGGCCCTTTTTCCGTCGTCCTTCGATTTGGGTGAGCTCCTTCATCCTGACCGACTCGCGGCCCCGGCGGGCCCCCGCAAGCGTCTTGAATTGCTCGCCGGGGCCGACGGCTCGATTGCTGCTCATGTCTGGTCTGACCGCGGGGAGTCACCCCCCCGAAACGTTCCACGAATGGAGAACCCCATGAAGATGATCTCACCGCTGACGACCTCAGCGAGGGCAGTGTTGACGACGGTGGCGCTGCTGGCGAGCGCCCTGGCCTACGCAGGCGAAGACGCGCCGCTCGGCAAGCCGCTCGCGGCGGAAGCCGGTGACTTCGCCCTCAAGATCGAGACGGGCGTGGTGATCCCCCTGACCACGCCCCAGAGCCAGCTCTTCGTGGTGGGCGGCGCGCAGACCATCAAGGCCCTCTGGACGCTCAACCCCTGGCTCGACCTCGGCCCGAGCGTGACCTTCATGGCGCTCTCGAGCCAGGCCAACCTGGCCAACCCGGGCACCGCCTGGACCTTCGGCGCCAGCTTGCGCCTCAAGCGGCCTCACCACACCCCCGACGACGACACGTTCTTCGGCATCTCGCCCTGGGTCGACGTCGACGCGCTGTACGTGCGCACCGGGCCGCTCAACCGCCCGGGCTTCGCGGCGGCGGTCGGCGCCTCGATTCCCCTCGGGGAGAAGCGCGTGTTCTGGATTGGGCCCTTCGCCCGCTACACGCACATCATTCAGCTCGATCGCCCCGGCTACGACAACCACGACGCGAAGCTGCTCACCGTCGGCCTGAGCCTGGAGATCGGCAGCGGCATCGAGCGCGAGCACCAGCACGTGGCCGCGTTGCCGGCCGAGGTGCGCACGGTCACCACCGAGTCCTTCTCCTGCCCCGACCGGGACACCGACGGAATTCCAGACAACATCGACCACTGCCCTGACGTGGCCGGACCGATGGATTTCTGGGGTTGCCCTGCCTACAAGAAGCTGGTCGTCAAGAAGGACAAGCTCGAGCTGAAGGAAAAGCTCTACTTCGCCTGGAACGCGGCCATCCTGGATCCCGAGTCGACGGCCACGCTCGACGAGGTGGTGCAGGCCCTGAAGGACAACAAGGGCTTCAAGGTGCAGGTCGAGGGGCACACCTCCTCGGAAGGCAGCGACGACCACAACCAGACGCTGTCCGAGGGCCGCGCTGAAGCGGTGCTCGACTACCTCGTCGCGCACGGCGTGGCGAAGTCGCGCCTCGTCTCGAAGGGCTTCGCCTCTTCGGTGCCGCTCGACACCAACAAGACTCCCGAAGGCCGTGAAAACAATCGCCGTGTCGAATTCGTAGTCAATTTCATCATCGTCAATGACGGGAACAAATAACCATGAAGACGCTCAAGAGTGCTGCGCTCGTATTGTTGATGGTTCTGATGCCTGCCTGTGGTCAGCAATTGGTGGAGTTCGAGATCGACTCGGGCACCACCCCGGTGACGGACGCGGGTCGAACCGACTCCGGCATCCCCGACTCCGGCATCCCTGACTCCGGCATCCCCGACTCCGGCATCCCTGACTCCGGCATCCCTGACTCCGGCATCCCCGACTCCGGCATCCCCGACTCCGGCATCCCCGACTCCGGCGTTCCTGACTCCGGCGTTCCCGACTCCGGCGTTCCTGATGCGGGCGACATGATGGCCCCGACCGTCACCTCGACCATCCCGATCGACGGCGCGATGAGCGTCTCGGTGGGCACCACCGTCAACGCCACCTTCAGCGAGGCGATGAACCCCGCGACGCTGAACATGTCGACCTTCACGGTGATGCAGGGCATGGCGCCGGTGACGGGCATCGTCACGTACGCCGGCCTCACCGCCACCTTCTCGCCCGCCACCCTGGCCGCGAGCACCACCTACACCGCGACCATCGCGACCGGGGCCACCGACCTCGCAGGCAACCCGCTCGCCTCGAACTACGTGTGGACCTTCACCACCGGCACCATCCCCGACAGCACGCCGCCGACGGTCATCCTCACCAGCCCGCTCGACCTGGCGATGAACGTCTCGATTCTCAAGCGTCTCACCGCGACGTTCAGCGAGCCGATGGATCCGCTCAGCATCAGCACCACCAGCTTCACCCTCCGGCAGGGGCTCAACCCCCTTCTCGCCGGCGTGGTGACGTACGACGCAGTGCTGGCGATGGCCACGTTCGCGCCCACGCTGCCGCTCGCCGTGAGCACCACCTACACCGCGACCATCACCACGGTGGCCAGAGACCTGGCGCTCAACCCGATGGTGAACAACTACGTGTGGACGTTCACGACCGGCGCCTGCGGCCAGGCTCCGGTGGTGCTGGGCGCGGCGGGGGCCTTCGTGGCGCTCGCCGGCTCGACGGTGACCAACACCGGGCCGACCTCGATCACCGGTGACCTGGGCGTGAGCCCCGGCTCGTCGGTGACCGGCTTCCCCCCGGGCATCGTGGTGGGCACGCAGCACGTGACCGACCCGACCGCAGCCGCGGCCGAGTTCGACCTCACGGTGGCCTACAACGACGCCGCGGGCCGCACGCTCTGCCCGATCGCGGTGGCCGGCAACCTCGGCGGCCAGACGCTGACCCCTGGCCTCTACAAGTCGACCGGCTCGCTCTCGATCACCTCGGGCGATCTCACCCTCGACGCGCAGGGTGACCCCGACGCGGTGTTCATCTTCCAGATCGCCTCGACCCTCGACACCACCGGCGGGCGGCAGGTCATCCTGAGCGGCGGGGCGAAGGCGGCCAACGTGTTCTGGCAGGTCGGCACCTCGGCGACCCTCGGCACCACCTCGGCCTTCATCGGGACCATCATGGCCGACCAGGCCATCACCCTGAACACCGGGGCGTCGCTCACCGGCCGTGCGCTCGCTCGCATCGGCGCGGTGAACTTCGACTCGAACGTCGTGGTCAAGCCGGCGCCGTAACCACCTCACGGCGGGAGGGACCTCGTTTCGGGGCCCCTCCCGTCTTTGCCGTTTTCAAGGGACGCGATGATCAGCATTCGCAAGTCGCAACAGCGCCCCGCCGACAGGCGCCGGAAGCAGGAAGTCTGGAACACCTTCGACCCCGACGCGCCGGTCAAGGGCGCGCGCACCCCGGAGCGCCTCAACGAAGACTGGCTCCCCCCGGGGGCGGGCTTCTCGCATCACCACCACGACGGGGAGATGGTCACCTACGTGCACGAGGGGGCCCTCGCCTACGAAGACTCGATGGGCCGCTCGGGCATCATCCAGGCGGGTGAGTTCCAGCGGATGACGGTGCAGCGCAGCCTGCGTCACAGCGAGACGAACGCCTCGCGCACGCTGTGGGCTCACGCCTTTCAGCTCTGGCTTCGGCCCGCCCAGCCCGGCCTCGAGCTCGACCGGGAGCAGAAGCGCTTCAGCGCGGCCCAGCGGCGGGGCGCGCTGTGTGTGATTGCTTCGCCCGACGCGCGGAGGGGCTCGCTCCACCTCCATCAGGACGCGCTGCTGTACTCCGCGCTGCTGGCGCCCGGCCAACACGTCGCCCATGAGCTCCCCGCGGGCCGCCGGGTCTGGGTTCACCTGGTGATCGGCAGGGTGACGCTCGGCGGCGACTACGTGCTGAGCACGGGCGACGGCGCGAGCCTGATCGACGAGCGGGTGCTTTCGCTCACCGCGGCCGAGGAGTCGGAGGTGCTCATGCTCGACGTCGGCCCCCATCAATCTGACGGACCCCTTCAGAACGATGCCGCGGCCAAGACCCAAGCCGCCTGATTCACGGCCGCGGCGGTTGGCCCCGATGCTGCTTTGTATTGGCGCTGAATGAAGAGCACCGCCGTCCGGCGGGGCCTCTGAATCCCGCACATCGCAAGGAGCAACATGTCGAAGCACTCGAAGGCAGGGCTGTCTCACCTGGCTGCAGCGTTCTTTGCGGTGGCCTTTCTGGCCTGCGGAGACCCCGGTGTCGGGGGTGACGGAGGTACGGGCGGCGGCAGCGGCGGCGGCGCCAGCACGGGCGGCGGCAGCGGAGGCGGGAACGTGGGCGGTGGAGGCGGCAGCAGCACCGGCGGCGGCGGCGGGAGCACCACCGGCGGCGGCGGAGGGAGCACCACCGGCGGCGGCGGCGGAAGCACCACCGGCGGCGGCGGCGGAAGCACTGGCGGCGGGGGCGGCACGGTCGACGCCGGCACCATTCCGGCGGTCCTCGCCACCTCGCCCCTCAACGGTGCCACCGACGTGGCGGCGATCGTGACCCCGAGCGTCACCTTCACCGAGGCGATGAGCCCCGCTTCGCTCACCACCAACAGCTTCGCGCTCACCAGCGGCAATCCGTCCATGCCGGTGGCGGGCTTCGTGAGCTACGCCACGGAGCGCGCGATCTTCTGGCCCACGGCGAACCTGTCGAGCAGCACGCTCTACACGGCGACCGTCACCACCGCGGCGGTCAGCGCCCCGGGCGTGGCGCTGCCTTCGAACTACGTCTTCAGCTTCACCACCGGCGTCTCCGCGACCTCGGCGCTGCCGGTCAACCTGGGCGGCGCCGGCAACTTCGTCATCCTCGCCAAGGCGGGCATCTCGACGGTGCCGACCTCGGCCATCACCGGCAACCTGGGGGTCAGCCCGGCGGCGGCCACGTACATCACCGGCTTCTCGCTGAGCGCCGACGCGACCAACGTCTTCTCGAGATCCTCCCAGGTGACCGGCCAGCTCTTCGCGGCCAACTACGCGGTGCCGACGCCGTCGAACCTCACCACCGCGGTCGGTGACATGCAGACCGCCTTCACCGACGCGGCGGGCCGGGCGCCCACGGTCACCGAGCTGGGCACCGGCAACATCGGCGGCATGACGCTGACCGCCGGCGTCTACAAGTGGGGCACCAGCCTGCGCGTTCCTTCCGACGTGACCCTCACCGGCAGCGCGACCGACGTCTTCATCTTCCAGGTCGCCCAGAACCTCATCGTCAGCAGCACGGCGCGCGTCGTGCTCGCGGGCGGGGTGCTCCCGAAGAACATCTTCTGGCAGGTGTCTGGCCTGGCCGACTTCGGCACGACGTCGCACTTCGAGGGCGTCGTGCTCTCGCAGACGGCGATCACCCTGCGCACCGGCGCGAGCATCAACGGGCGCCTCCTGGCCCAGACGGCGGTCAACATCGCCGGCAGCACCGTGGTCCAACCCGCGCCGTAACAGTGGCAGGCGAGACCCAGACGCGCACGGCCCCTCTTCCCCCAGGGTGCCGTGCGCGTCTTCTTTTGTCTCTCATTGAAGGGGCGCCCCTTCAGGCTGATGGAGTTGGCCGGGTGGCGTGCCGGCAAGCCGCTGCAAACGCTCACATGTCTGCGTGGCTCGAATGCTGCTCAATGACTGTTCAGCGCGAATCTTCGCGCCACGACTCACGGAGCAACAATGAACTGGACTCAATTCAAGGGCGACCTCAAGCAGGTGGGCGGCAAGTTCAAGCAGAAGTGGGCGAAGCTCACCGATGACGACCTGCTCCTCCTCGAGGGCAAGAAGGACGTCTTCCTGGGCAAGCTCCAGGAGCGCACGGGCCTGGCGAAGGACGAAGCCGAGAAGCAGCTCGACGCGTTCGTCGCGAAGCTCCACGAAGAGACCCACGCCGCCCTGGGCAAGTAGCCCGCCGACCCGAGGCGGGCGCTGCAGCCCGTGCCCGCCTCGCCGCGCCCCCGAACACCGAAGGAGACACCCCATGAAGCGCTCACCCCTCTCGATCTCCCTGAAGGCCGCCGCCGCGGCAGCGCTGTTGATGGCGCCCCTCGCTCACGCGGGCGACGAACACCCGCCGGGCCAGCCGCTGCCGACGCAGCCCGGCGACTTCTCCTTGAGGATCGAGAGCGGCGTGGTGATTCCGCTGACGACGCCGCAATCACAGCTCTTCGCCATCGGCGGAGGCCAGACGATCAAGGCGGCCTGGGCGCTCAATCGCTACCTCGACCTCGGCCCCAGCGTGACCTTCATGGCGCTCCCCAGCAAGGACACCCTGAGCAACCCCGGCACCGCGTGGACCTTCGGCGCCAGCCTGCGCCTCAAGCGGCCCCACGACCTGCCGGACGACGCCGCGGCGCTCAACATCTCGCCGTGGATCGACGTCGACGCGCTCTACGTGCGCACCGGGCCGCTCAACCGCCCCGGCTTCGCGGCGGCCGTGGGCGCCTCGATTCCCCTGGGGAAGAAGCGGGTGTTCTGGATCGGGCCCTTCGCCCGGTACACGCACATCATCCAGCTCGACCGGCCTGGCTATGACAACCACGACGGCAAGCTCCTCACCATCGGGTTGAGCCTCGAGGTGGGCAGCGGCGTCGAGCGTGCGCACGAGGTGGTCGCGGCCGCGCCCGCCGAGATCCGCACGGTCAACACCGTCACCGTGTCCTGCCCCGATTCCGACGGCGACACCATTCCCGACACCATCGACCGTTGCCCCGACGTGGCCGGCCCGATGGACTCGTTCGGCTGCCCCCCGAAGCCGCGCACCGACGCCGCCCCGCTCGAGCTCGACCAGAAGGCCTACTTCGCCTTCGACGAGTCGCGGCTCCAGCCCGAGACGCGCGCCACCCTCGACGGCGTGATCGTCTCGCTCAAGGAACACCAGAGCTCCACCGTGCAGGTCGAGGGCCACGCCTCTTCGGAAGGCCGCGACCACCACAACCAGGTGCTCTCGAACGACCGCGCCGAGGCGGTGCGTGACTACCTGGTCGCCCACGGCATCGCGAAGAGCCGCATCGTCTGGAAGGGCTTCTCGTCTTCGGTGCCGCGCGACACCAACGAGACCGAGTCGGGCCGCGAGAACAACCGCCGCGTCGAGTTCGTCGTCAATTCAAACACGGTCGCCGGCGGGAGCAGGTAGTCGCATGAAGACACTCGCCAGCGGTGTGTTGGTGTTGTTGCTGGCCCTGCTGCCCGCCTGTGGGCAGCAGGCGGTGGAGTTCGTCCTTCCCGACGGGGGGGACAGCCGCGACGGTGGGGCCCTGGCGGATGCAGGGCCTGTCGACTCCGGCACGTCTGATTCCGGCACGTCTGATTCGGGGGTGCCAGACGCCGGCCTTCCAGATGGGGGCGATCTCACTGCGCCGCTCGTCATCGCCACCCTTCCGCTCGCGGGCGCGACCCACGTGCCGCTCACCAGCACGGTGACCGCCACCTTCAGCGAGGTGATGAACGCGGCGACGCTCGACACCACCAGCTTCACCCTCGCCCAGGGCGCCACCGCCGTCCCCGGCCTGGTGAACACGGCGGGCGCGGTCTCGACCTTCTCGCCCGTCAGCCCGCTCACCGCGGGGCTCCTCTACACCGCGACCCTCAGCACCGCGGCCACCGACCGGTCCGGCAACGCGCTGGCCGCCGCCTTCAGCTGGTCGTTCACCGCCGCGGCGCTCGTCGACACCACGCCGCCCACCGTCCTGCTCACCGACCCGCTCGCGCTCGCGGTGTCCGTGCCCATCACCCGCAAGCTCACCGCGACCTTCAGCGAGCCGATGGACCCCAGCCGCATCACCTCGACCACCTTCACCCTCGCTGAGGGGCTCACCCCGATCGCCGGCGCGGTGACCTTCGACGGGGCGCAGGCGAAGGCGACCTTCGCGCCCACCCGCGCGCTGGCCGTGGGCACCACCTACACCGCCACCCTCACCACCGGGGTGCGCGACCTCGCGGGGAACGCGATGCTGAACGCCTTCGTGTGGACCTTCACCACCGCCGCCTGTGGCCAGGCCCCGGTGCCGTTGGGTTCGGCAGCGAACTTCGTGGTGCTGGCCGGCTCGACGGCGTCCAGCACCGGCCCCAGCTCGGTGACCGGCGACCTCGGCGTGAGCCCGGGCACCGCGGTCATCGGCATTCCCCCGGGCAACCTGGTCGGCGCCCAGCACGCCGGCGACCCGGTCTCGGCGCAGGGCATCGCCGACCTCACCATCGCGTTCGACGACGCCGCCGGCCGCTCGCTGTGCGCGGTGACGGTCGCGGGGAACATCGGGGGCCTGACCCTTCCCCCCGGGCTCTACAAGTCCACCTCGTCGCTGGCGATCTCCTCGGGCGACCTGACGCTCGATGCCCAGGGTGACCCCGACGCCGTCTTCATCTTCTTGATGGCATCAACACTCACCACCACCTCGGGGCGCCAGGTCATCCTGATGGGCGGCGCGAGGTCGGCCAACGTGTTCTGGCAGGTCGGCACCTCGGCCACGCTCGGGTCCACCTCGGCCTTCCAGGGCACGATCATGGCCGACCAGGCCATCACCCTGAACACCGGCGCCACGCTCAACGGCCGGGTGCTGGCCCGCATCGCGGCGGTGACCCTCGACTCGAACACGCTGGTGCTGCCCGTTCCGTAGACCGTCGCTTCAACTCATTCACAACGTCGTATCGAAAGGCATCTCATGCTCTGGACAATCGCTGTCGTGTTGCTCGTGCTGTGGGCGCTCGGGCTGGTCACCTCGTACTCGCTGGGTGGCTTCATCCACCTCCTGCTCGTCGCCGCGGTGGTGCTGGTGCTGGTGCGGGTGATCCAGGGGCGAAAGGTGCTCAGCTGACGATTCGGCCCCTCACCCCAGCCCCCCCAGCCCTCTCCCCGCTTCGCAGGGAGAGGGAGACAGGCCTTCAGGAGGGCGTCTCGGCGGCGCCCTTCTTCTTGCCGATGAGCCCGTAGCTCTTGAGCTTGCGGTAGAGCGTGGCGGAGCCGATCTTGAGCTGCTCGGCGGTGTGGGTCTGGTTCCCGCCGTTGAGCGCCAGGGCCGCCACGATGTAGTCCTTCTCGACCTCGTCGAGCGAACGCACCGCGCCGGTGGTGGCGACGGGAATGGGGAAGGCCTGGCGCACTTCTTCGGGCAGGTCCTCGAGCTCGACGCGGCTGCCGCGGGCGAGCGCGACCGCGCGCTCCATCGCGTTCTCCAGCTCTCGCACGTTGCCCGGCCACTCGTAGCGCAGCAGCTGATCGCTCGCGTCGGGGGCCAGCCCGCCGATCTTCCGCTTCATGCGCAGGGCGGCGTCGGCGAGCAGCACCCGCGCCAGCGGCAGCACGTCGTCGCGCCGCTCGCGCAGCGAGGGCACGTGCAGGTCGACCACCTTGATCCGGTAATACAGGTCCTGCCGGAAGGTGCCGGCGGTCACGCCCTGGGCGAGATCGCGGTTGGTCGCGGCCAGCACCCGCACGTCGACGCGCCGGCTCTTGTTCTCGCCCACGCGGCGAATCTCGCGCTCCTGCAGCGAGCGCAGCAGCTTCACCTGCATGCCGGGCGAGACCTCGCCGATCTCGTCGAGGAGCAGGGTGCCGCTGTGCGCCGCTTCGAAGAGGCCCGGGCGATCCTGCGTGGCGCCGGTGAAGGCCCCGCGGGCGTGCCCGAAGAGCTCGCTCTCGAGCAGCGTCTCGGTGATGGCGCCGCAGTTGACGGCGATGAAGGGCCCCGACGAGCGGGTCGAGCGTTCGTGCACCAGGCGCGCGATGCGCTCCTTGCCCGAGCCGCTCTCGCCGGTGATGAGCACGGTCGAGTCGACCTTCGCCACCCGCTGGGCCAGGTCGACCACCTTCCGCATCGAGCTGCTGCGGGCGATGATGCCCAGCGGCTCTTCGACTTCCGGCACCACCTTCACCAGCGCGCGGTGGTGATCGCGCAGCTTCCGCTCGGCGGCCTTCAGGGTCTCGGTCACCCGGTGCAGCGAGACGTCGAGGGTTTCCTTGAGCCGCGTCGCCTCGAAGAAGCCCAGCTCGGCCGCGCGCTCTTCGCCCCACTCGGCGCGCGTGCGCGCCACCAGGTGACAGGCCGCGTCGCCCTTGCCCACGCAGCGATCCTCGAGCACGTAGAGCTCTTTTCCCGCGCTCTTGCCCAGGTAGCCGCTCTTGAGGCCGCAGATGGTCCAGCACACCGGCACGTCGGAACGGCCGAAGTGCAGCAGGTGCTGCTCGGCCTCGTACGACGAGAGCAGGTTCACCCCGGTCGACAACAGCGCGCCCGCGCCGCCCGCCTCGTCGCAGAAGAGCCCCTCGAGCGCCTGGATGCGCGAGCCCGCCTTGACCCAGTCTTCGTCGCTGTCCCAGGTGAACTGAGACTTCATCGTCTCGGCCATGCGCCAGCCGTGCGCGAAGCCGAACTGCGTGAGCACCGCTCGTGCTGCCGTGAGGCCGAAGTTCTCGACGAGATATTTCCGCAGGAGCCCCATCGCCACCGCGTCGATCAACAGCGTGCGTTGACCCCCGAAGTGGATCAGCCCTGTGTCGGGGTTCAGCTCCAGCAGCTCCTTGTGATCCAGATCCTCGACACGCACGCGCCAGCCCCTTCCTTCGAATTGAAGGGGTGGTACTTCATATTGAAATAAATAGCGAAACCGTTTGGGGCGTGGATGTTTCAACCACCTCAAATCATTGCAATCTGGCGTGGCCCCGATGCTGCTCAAGCCAGAGGCATGAATACAAAGTCATTTCTTGGCAGCGCTCTGTGTCTGGTTTTTGCGCTCGGCTGTGGCCCGGCGAACCCCTCGCCTGACGGAGGGAGCGGCGGCGGAGGCAACGCGACCGGTGGTGGCGGCGCGGTCGGCGGAGGCGGAGGCGCGACGGGCGGCGGCAGCGCCACCGGTGGTGGCGGAGGCGGCGGGAGCGTGACCACGCCCTCGGTGTTCAGCACCTCACCGCTCGCGGGTGCGATCGCGGTCTCGGTCAACGGGAACGTGCAGGCGAACTTCACCGAGGCGATGACGGCCTCGACGCTGAACACCGCCACCTTCACCGTCACCACCGGAGTGCCCGCCGTCGCGGTGCCGGGCTCGGTGCTCTACGGCCAGCTGCGCGCCACCTTCCGCCCCGCGGCCAACCTCGCGGCCAGCACCCTCTACACGGCCACCTTGTCCACGGGCGCGCTGAGCGCGGCGGGCGTGGCCCTGGCCGCCCCCTACGTGTGGACCTTCACCACCGGCACCCTGGTAGCGCCGGTGGCGGTGGTGAACCTGGGTACGGCCGGCAGCTTCGCCGTTCTCGCGAAGACCGCCGTCTCGACGGTGCCGGCCTCGGCCATCACCGGCAACGTCGGGGTCAGCCCCGCGGCCGCGTCCTTCCTCACCGGCTTCTCGCTGGTCGCCGATTCCACCAACGTCTTCGCGATCTCGACGCAGGTGACCGGCCAGCTCTTCGCCGCCGACTACACGCCGCCCACGCCGTCGAACCTGACCACGGCCATCGGTGACATGGAGCTGGCCTTCACCGACGCCGCCGGCCGCCCCGCGAGCGTGACCGAGTTGGGCGCAGGTGACATCAGCGGCCGCACGCTCACGGCGGGCGTGTACGGCTGGGGCACCAGCGTGTTGATCAGCTCAGACCTGACGCTCGACGGCAGCGCCACCGACGTGTGGATCTTCCAGACCGCCCAGAACCTCACCATCGGCAACGCCGTGCGCATCTCGCTCACCGGTGGCGCGCTGGCGAAGAACGTCTTCTGGCAGGTGGCCGGGCAGATCAGCCTGGGCACCACCGCGCACGCCGAGGGCGTGATGCTCTCGCAGACGTCGATCACGCTGGGCACGGGCGCGTCGGTCAACGGGCGCCTGCTGGCCCAGACCGCCATCGCCCTCGACGCCGCCACCGTCGTTCAGCCGGCGCCGTAAGCACCCACCGGCCACCGTCAGGAAAGAGGAAGACCCATGAAGAAGCTCCTGAAGGTGTTGGCCGTGATGGTGATCTCGCTGGTGGTGCTCTACTGGGGTGGCGTCAACGCCATCCTCGCCTCGCCGCTCGGGCCGAAGCTGTTCAACCTCCGGCCCGAGCTGGTGCAGATTCACTACGACCGCGCGTGGACGCTGGTGCCGCTGCAGGTGGAGGTCGAGGGCTTTCAGCTCTCGATGCAAGACCGCCTGGTGCAGATCTCGATCACCGCCGACCGGGTGCACGGCAACCTCCACCCGTGGACGCTCAAAGACGGGAAGTTCATCGCCACGCAGGTCGAGGCCTCGGGCGTGGCCATGCGGGTGCGCCCCCGGCTGACGAAGGGTGACCCGCTCGAGGCGCACCTCGACGAGCTGCCCCCCATCTCGGGCTACGAGACCGCCGTGCGGGACGTGTCTTCGAACGAGGTGCAGGCCGAAGACATCCGCTTCCTCTCGCTCGAGTTCAAAGACCTCACCGTGCATCACCTGCGCGAGCTGTGGATCGATCGCATTCGCTACACGGGCGACGCCGAGGTGACGGGCGGCATGCTCTACGAGCCGTTTCGCAGGCTGCGCATCGACGACGGCCACTTCACCGACGCCCACTCGAAGCTGGTCGCGGTTCAACCCAACCAGGTGGACATCAAGCAGGTCGACATGCGGGTGACGCTGCCGCAGGTCAACCTGGGGTCGATGGACTTCGCCTCGTTCCGCGGGCTGGTCGCCGACATCAAGCTCTCGGCCGAGGCCGACCCCCGCTTCCTCAACAGCTACCTCACCAACGTGGCGGGCCTCTCGACGCTCAGCGCGAGCGGCGCCCCCGGGCCGCTCGAGGTCGACGTGCAGATCGACCACGGCGTGGTGGCCGACGGCGCGCTGCTCACCTACCGGACCCCGCGGGTGGCCGTGCGCCTCCCGTTGGTGCAGGTCTCGGGCGCGGCCGCGGTCAAGGGCAAGGCCGCCAAGGGCCGCCTGGCGCTCGACGTCGAGATCTCCCGCGCCGCGCTGCGCCAGCGCGACGGCGCTCAGCTCGCCATGGCCGATCGCTTCGCCTTCCTCGCCTCGAGCTCCGCCGACCTGGTGCTGCTGCCCGACGTCGACGCCGAGCTGGTGCTGCGCGGCGGCTTCGTGAAGACCCTCACCTCGCTCAACCAGTTCATCCCCACCGGTGCGGGGGTTCGCCTCGCGGACGGCAGCGGGATGCTGGAAGGCAACCTCGAGCTCACCGCCGTGCCGGCGCGCGCGCGCGGAAACCTCGACCTCGTCGCCAACGACGTGGTGGTGAAGAACCGCGCCGCCACCGTCTCGGGCCGCCTGCTCGCGCACGCCGAGATCCGCTCGCTCAACCTCAACACCGGCGCCATCGACCTCTCGGGCAGCACCATCGCCATCGAGGCCGCCACCCTGCAGGCCGAGGGGCGCAGCTGGCCGCGGCTGTGGCTGCGGGCCGTGGCCGACCCCTGCCTCCTCACGCCGCAGTCGAAGGTGCTCTGGTCGGCGAACGTCGCGGTGGGCTCGTCGAACCTGCAGCCGCTCCTGGCGATCGTCTCGGCCAACGTGCCGCTGCCGAAGGCGCTGGGCATGTTCACCGACTCGCCCAACGTGAAGGCCGAGGCGACGCTGATGGTGCGCGAAGACAGCGTCGAGCTGCCGCGGTTCACCCTCACCTCGCAGAACCTGCGGGCCGAGGGGGCGATGACGCTGCGCGAGATCGACGCCGACGACAAGCGCCTCGAGCCGTGGGGCGGGGTGCTCGCGCATGCCGGCGTGTTCAGCGCGGGCGTGCAGCTCGAGGGCCCGAAGGTCACGCTGGTGCTCGGTGACCTCCAGCGCTGGGCCGCCAGCCGCAAGATCACCCCCACCGCCCACCTCAATCGTTGACCTGAAAGAGAGCCGCCCATGCTCGCTCTGCTCTGTGTGACGGTGCTCCTCGGCGCGGCGCCTGGGACCCCCCCGATTCCCGGTGCGAGGGGCGCTCACGGCGCTTCCTCGGGCGCAGACCATGGGCCCCCGCGCGCGGTGGTGAGCCAGGGCCTCGGCTCGGTGTCCACGCTGGCGCCGTGGCTCTCGAGCCCGGTCGCGTTTCGTGACGCGAAGAACCGCGCCGCCATCAGCCACGCGCTGCACACGCTCGCGAACCTGCGGCACCCTTTCTTCCGGGAGCCCGGCTCGTCGTCGACCGGCGTGGGCGAGCTCTTCGGCCGCCAGGCCGCCCGCGCCCAGGCAGACTTCGCCTCGGGCCACACGGAGTCAGCGCGCTTTCGCGTGCAGGCCCTCACCCAGCTGTGCCTGGGCTGCCACCTGCGTGAGCCCAGCCGCGACTTCGTCGACGCAGCGAAGGTGGTCGAGGGGCTGCAACTCACCGCGCTGCAGCGGGCGCACTACTACGCCACCATGCGGCAGTTCGACCTCGCGCTCGGGGTGTGGGCCGTCGAGCTGGCGCGCCCGGTGAAGCTGGAATCGGAGCAGTTCGAGCAGCTCGAGGCGCTGCGCCTGGCGCTGCGGGTCGCGGTGCGGGTGAAGGACAGCGCGCCCCTCGCGCAGCGGCTGATCGCCCCCCAGCTCGAGCGCGCCGGGCTGCCCGGCTTCGCCCTGCGCGAGCTCCAGAGCTGGCAGGCGGCCGCGGAAGGGTGGGAAGCAGAACACTTCGTCCTCTCGGAGCGCACCCCGGCCGCGTTGGTGGCGCGCGCAGCCTCGCTGGTGAAGGCGACGGAAGCCCAGACCCACGTCGCCGCCATGCCCGAGCACTTCTTGTCGCTGCTCCGCGCCGCCAGCTACCTCGACGAGGCGATGCGGCAGGATCCCGAGGGGCCCGGCCGCGGCCAGGCGCTCTACCTGCTGGGCGTGGTGCACGCGTCGATCAGCGAGAGCCCCCTGTGGCAGCTGGAGTGGATGTACTTCGAGGCGTGCATTCGGGAGAACGCCGGGCTGCCGCTGGCCAGGGCGTGCGGCGAGCGGCTCCAGGACCGCACCTGGTTCATCTGGCGCACCGGCGCCGACATGCCGGCGTCCACGGCAGGCGCGCTCAAGGAACTGCTGGTGCTGGCGAAGGTGAGCTCGAACTGACCCCTCGACTCCGCTCGGGGTGAGCGGGGTTGCCGTTCACGCCGAGCGGAGTCGAGGCGCCAGTACCGTTCAGAAGGCGGTGCCGAGCCGCCCGTTGAGGAACCAGGTGTGCATCTCGCCCTTGCCCTTGACGTCGATCGCCCCCCGCTCCTCGAGCGAGAACGAGTTGGTGAGCTGCTTTCGCGTCGCCTCGGACAGTTGAATGCGGCCCGACACGCCCTGCGATTCCATGCGGCTGGCGGTGTTCACCGTGTCGCCCCACACGTCGTAGAAGAACTTGCGCTTGCCGATGACGCCGGCGACCACCGCGCCCGTGCTCAGGCCGATGCGCACCTTGAGCTTGTGCTCGGTGCCCACGTTGTGGCGCTCGATCGCGTCCATCATGTCGAGCGCCATGTGGGCGGCGCGCGCGCTGTGATCCGCCGCGGGGGTCGGCAGCCCGGCCACCGCCATGTACGCGTCGCCGATGGTCTTGATCTTCTCCAGGCCGCGGGCGTCGGCGATGACGTCGAAGCGGGTGAAGATGTCGTTGAGCACGTCCACCAGCACCTTGGGGCTCACCCCCTCGGAGAAGTGGGTGAAGCCGACGATGTCGGCGAAGAGCACGGTCACGTCGTCGAAGTTGTCGGCGATGACGTCGGTGACGTCGTCTCCCGGGTGCCGGCCCTTGAGGCGCTCGGCGATGGCGTGGGGCAGCACGTTGCGCAGCAGGCGCTCGGAGAGCTTCTGCTCGGCGAGCACCTGCGCGTAGTGCAGCTTCGACTCGAGGTGCAGCAGCCTCACCTCGATCATGTTGTAGACGCGGATCATCAGCTCGGCGAGCTCGACCGGCTTGCTCACGAAGTCCCTCGCGCCCGCGTTGAGCGCGCGCAGCTTCTGGGCGGGGTCGGCGGTGATCACCAACACCGGCAGGTAGCCGGCGATCTCGAGGGTCTTGAGGCCCTCCATCACCGCGAACCCGTCCATCACCGGCATGTTCAGGTCGAGGAGAATCAGGTCGTACTGGTTGACGCGGTGGAGCTCGAGGACCGCGGTGGGGTCGCTCGTCGAGCTCACGTGCGTGTAGCCGCTGCCGCGCAGCATGCGCTCGAGCAGCGCCACGTTCGGCGCCAGGTCGTCCACCACGAGGATCTTCGCGCGCAGCACGTGGGTCGAGGTGATCATGACTTGCTCCCCGGGCTGCTGGCCGCGAACGCCAGCGCGATGTTCACCGCTTCCATGAACTCGGTCACGCGGATCGGCTTGGTGATGTAGCGGAAGAAGCCGGCCTTGAGCCCGCGCTCGACGTCGAGCGGCATCGCGTTGGCGCTCACCGCCACCACCGGGATGTGCGCCGTGGCCGGGCTCGAGCGGAGGATCTTCATCGCGTCGAACCCGTTGATGCCCGGCAGGTTGATGTCCATCAGGATCAGGTCGGGCAGGGCGCTGCGCGCGAGCTCGACCCCCAGGTCGCCGTTGACGGCCGAGATGAGGTGGAGGTTCGGGTACCGCGCCACGATCTGCTCCACCAGCTTGAGGTTCGCCGGGTTGTCCTCGACGTAGAGCACCGTGCGCCGGCGCGCCTCGCCCCTCACCGCGATCGCGTGCGGCACCGGCGCGGCCTCGCCCGGGGTGACGGCCAGGTTCGGCTCGGCCACCGTCTGGAGCTCGAACCAGAAGGTCGAGCCTTCGCCCACGCTGCTCTCCACCCCGATGGTGCCGCCCATCAGCTCGACCAGCCGCTTGGCCACCACCAGGCCGATGCCGGTGCCTTCTTCGCCGCCCGCTTCCTGCCCGAGGCGGTTGAAGGCCTGGAAGAGCTGGGTGACCTGCTCGGGGCGCAGCCCGGCGCCGGTGTCCCTGATGCTGACGCGGGTCCTGCCGGGCGCGCCGGGCTCGCAGCTGATCACCACGATGCCGCGCTTCTGGTTGTACTTCACCGCGTTCGACAGCAGGTTGATCAGCACCTGCTTGAGGCGGGTGCGGTCGGCCTGCACGAAGCAGGGCACCCCGAACACGGGGAAGCGCAGCTGAATGCTGCGCTGCTGCGCCTGCGCGTCGATCATGCCCTGGCACTCGGTGAGCACCTCGGCCAGCGACACGGGCTCTTCCGAGAGCGGCACCTGCCGCGACTCGACCTTCGCCAGGTCGAGGATCTCGTTGATCAGCTTGAGCAGGTGCCAGCCCGCCTGGAGGATCTGCGCGATGCTCTCCTTCTGCCCCGCGGGCGCCTGGGCGTGGGCGGAGTCCGATTCCATCAGCTGCGCGAACCCGAGGATGGCGTTGAGCGGTGAGCGCAGCTCGTGGCTCATGCTGGACAGGAAGTCAGACTTGGCGAGGTTGGCCTTCTCGGCCACCGAGCGCGCGCCCTCGAGCTCGAGGTTCTTCTCCTGCAGCGCCAGGTCGAGGCGGTTGCGGTCGGTGACGTCGCGCGCGACCGCGCACACGCCCTGCAGCTTGCGATCACGGTCGTAGAAGGTGGTGGCGTTGAGCGAGACCACCGTCTCGCGGCCGTTGCGCGCCCGGGCCGTGAGCTCGTAGTCGGTGACCGTCTTCTCGCTCAAGACCCGCTTGATGCCCGCCTCGGCCCGCTCGGGGTCGGTGAAGTAGTTCTTGAAGGGCGCGCCGATCAGCTCGTCGCGGGTGCAGCCGGTGAGCGCTTCCATCTGCTTGTTGACGTCGGTGATGATGCTCGACGGGTCGGTGGTCATCAGCGCGTCGATGTTCGATTCGATGAGCGAGCGCGTGTAGAACTGCTGATCGCGTAGCCGCTGATCGAGCTTCTTCTGCTCGGCCTCGACCTGCTTGCGCGCGGTGTTGTCGGTGCCGATGAGCAGGTAGCCGATGATGGCGCCGACGGCGTCGCGCAGCGCGGTGACCGAGACGATCGCGGGGAAGCGGCTGCCGTCCTTGCGGATGTAGGTCAGCTCGTAGATGTCTTCGATGCCGCGCGAGGCCTTGAAGACGAGCGCCTCGAAGCCGGGGCGAATGCTGGTCTCGAGCTCCTGGCTGAGGGCCTTGGCCCGCGCGATCACTTCCTGCGGGTCGGAGATGTCGGCCGGGGTGATGGTGTTGAGCACGTCGGCGGCCGCGTACCCGAGCATGCGCTCAGCCCCGACGTTGAAGAGCTGGATCACGCCCTTCTCGTCGGTGG
>JAUXRX010000053.1 GCA_030681645.1 Archangium sp. | reverse complement strand
GGGGGGGGGGCCCCCCCGGGGGGGGGCCGGGGGGGGGGGCCCCACGACCGGCGGCGGCACGGGTGGCGGCGCCACCACCGGCGGTGGCACGGGCGGCGGCACCACCGGCGGCGGCACGGGTGGCGGCACCACCGGCGGCGGCACGGGCGGCGGGAGCAGCACCTTCACCACCATTCAGTCGGCGAGGGCCGCGGTGCCCCCCGCGAAGGTCAACCTCCAGGGCGTGGTGGTCACGGCCATCTCGTTCGCCCGCGCCTCGGCGTCGAACCTGTGCCCCGGCCTCGCCACCGCCGGAGTCAACGCCACCTTCTGGGTCGCCGACCCCTCCAACCCCCAGGCCGGGGTCTGGGTCGACAAGTTCCGCTGCGACGCCACCGCCGACTACCTGCCGCAGGTGGGCGACGTGCTGAACATCAGCGGCGTCATCAGCACCGAGTCGTCCTTCCGGCAGCAGGAAGGCTACCGCACCACCGTGCAGTCGGAGTTCGACGCCATTCCCAACAAGCCCATCGGCTACTTCTGTGCGCTCACGTCGGTGCCGCCCTGTGAGCCGCTGGTCATCACCCGGACGAGCACCAGGACGCCGCTGCCCACCGTCAACGTGCCCAACACCTTTGGCAGCGGGGGCGCGATCCAGGCCGAGGCGCCGTACGTGGGCGCGCGCGTGAGGATCGCCGGCCCGCTGACGGTGACGGACGTGTACCCCCTTGCGCTGCGCCGCTTCTCGGCCCTGCCGGGCGACACCCGCTACTTCGGCTACGAGTTGTCCAACGGCGTGCTGGTGAACAACTTCCGGACCTTCGAAGGCGCGGTGCTGGAGAACGGCGTCGTCTCCCACTGTGACGTGCGCAACGTGGTGCTCGACGGCGGCACGGTGACCTTCCCCAACGGTCTCATCGGGGTCTGGGACACGTACACCCACGCGACCTGTGTCGACGGCGGCATCAACCTGACCAACTGCTTCAACAACAGCGGCACCGTGCCCGGCACCGCGGCGACCTTCACCCACGTGTTGTACCCGACCGACTGCGCTGACCAGGCGCCGTGACGGCGCTTCAGCGGGGCTCGGCACAGACGACGCGATCGCGCCCCCCGCGCTTGGCCTCGTAGAGCGCCGCATCGGCGCGGGCGAGGGTCTGCTCCACCGTCTCGTGGCCCGGCCGGAAGCTCGCCACGCCGATGGAGACGGTGCAGCGCAGCGACGGGCCTTCCTCGAACTGGAGCGCGGCGACGGCGGCCCGCCATTCCTCCGCGCGGGCCAGGGCGATGGGCAGGGCCGCCCCGGGCATCACGGCGATGAACTCCTCGCCCCCCATGCGGCAGAGCAGGTCCGAGGTGCGCACGCCGGCAGAGATCACCCCGGCCAGCGCGCGCAGCACCCGGTCGCCCGCGGCGTGGCCCCAGGTGTCGTTGACCTTCTTGAAGTGGTCCAGGTCGAGCGCGAGGACCGCGAGCGGCTCGTGGTGCCGGCTCACCCGGGCGGCTTCGCGCACGATGGTCTCTGCGAAGTAGCGGCGGTTGTGCAGCCCGGTGAGCGGGTCGCGCAGGGACTGCTCACGCAGCTGCTGGTTGAGCGACTCGATCTCCCCCAGCCGGCGCTCCAGCTCGGCGTGCGCGGCCGCGAGCGCCGCCTGGTCCTGCTGCCGCGCCGACACGTCTTGCTTGATGGCGATGAAGTGCGTGACCGCGCCGACCTCGTCGAGCACCGGGGCGATGGTCTGTTCCTCGTGGTAGAGCGCGCCGTCCTTGCGCCGGTTCACGATGGTGCCGGACCAGGTGTCCCCGCGCGACACCGTCTCCCAGAGCTGACGATAGAAAGACGGGTCGTGCGTGCCCGACTTGAGCACCCGGGTGTGCTGGCCGACCAGCTCGCCCTCGGCGTAGCCGGTGATCTGGCAGGCGGCGCGGTTGACCCAGACGATGACCCCGGCGCGGTCGGTGATGACGATGCCGTTGGCGGCCGAGCGGAGCGCCGTCGACTGGATGCGCAGCGTCTCGGTGTTGCGCCCCCGCAGGTCGCGCAGCGAGCACACCGTCCACTTCCCGTCGCCCAGCGCCATGGGCGCCAGCGAGATGTCCACCGGGATCTCTGCCCCGTCGGCGCGCAGGGCGACCAGGCCCATGCCCCGCCCCATCGGCCGGGACTTCGGGTGGGCGACGAAGTCCGCCCGGTGCCGGGGGTGCGCGGCGAAGCGCCTGGGCACCAACAGGTCCACCGACATGCCCACCAGCGTGGCGAGCGGGTAGCCCAGCAGTCGCTCACAGGCCGGGTTGGCGAGCACCACCGTCCCCTCGCCGTCGGCGACCAGGATGGCGTCGGGGGAGGCGTCGAAGAGGGCCCGCTGAAGGGCGCCGGGATCAAGCTCTGGAGTCGTCATTCGCCGGACGTTCGCTGTGGATGAAGACCGGCGACGGGGCGACGGCGGCGGGAAGCGTAGGGCCCGCCTGCCTCGACCGACAAGAACTGCGAAGAAGGCTCAGGGGTACCCCGGCGCCCAGCGCTCGGACACCTGGACCTCTCGGGCGTCGTCGAACCGCGGAACTTCAAGGCCGCGAATGACCAGGTGCAGCGACTGGAGCAGCACTTCGGAGGTGTACGGCTTGGCGATGAAATGGTCGAGGCCCTCGAGCAGGTGGGGGCTGGGGAACCCGCTGGCGCCGATGATCCGCACGTGAGGGTCGAGCGCCTTCAGCGTGGCGACGAGCGCGGGCCCATCCATCCCCGGCATCGCCATGTCGGTGAACACGGCCGCGATGTCGCCACGCTCCCGCCTGAAGGTCTCCACCGCGGCGAGGCCGTCGAGCGCCTGCACCACGCGGTAGCCGTAGCGTTCCAACGTCCTCTTCGCGACGACGTGAATGGCTGGCTCGTCGTCCACCACCAGCACCAGCTCTCCACCTCCGCGAGGCAGCCGCTCGTGCTTTCCCGGCGCGACGACCGCGGACGGCCCGGGGTTCGCGGGGAGGTAGACGCCGAAGCTCGTGCCCTGCCCGGGCCGGCTGGCGACGGTGAGGAACCCGCCGTGGCTCTTCACGATGGCCAACGTCGTGGACAAGCCCAGGCCCGTGCCCTTGCCCAGTTCCTTGGTGGTGAAGAAGGGCTCGAAGATGCGCTCCTGCACCTCGGCCGAGATGCCCTGCCCCGTGTCGACCACCATGACCCGCACGTAGCGCCCGGGCCGCGCGTCCGGGCTGAGGGTGGCGGAGGTCGGGTCGAGCACCACCTCGTCGAGCGCCAGCGTGAGCTTGCCCCCCTGGGGCATGGCGTCGCGCGCGTTGAGGCACAGGTTCATGAACACCTGGTGAAGCTGCGTGGCGTCTCCCAGCAACTGCCCCGGCTCACCTGCCGAGGTGCCGGCGAGCGTGAGGCGGCGAAGCGAGCAGCTCACGTTCCTGGGCAGCGTGTCGCGCATGATGCGCTCGACGTGTTCGAGCACCTGCAGGGCCGAGACGGGTACGCGCTTGCCGCCAGACCCCCGCGCGAAGGTGAGCACCTGCCTCACCATCTCGGAGCCACGCTCGGCGCTGGCCAGCAACGTGTCGAGCACCTCGCGTCCGTCGTCGTCGCGAACGGAGTCCCTGAGCACCTCGACGGACAAGATGATGGGCGTCAGCACGTTGTTGAGATCGTGCGCGATGCCGCCGGCGAGGGTGCCGATGCTCTCGAGCCGCTGGGCCCGGAAGAACTGCGCCTCGAGCTTCTTCTTCTCGGTGATGTCGGAGTTGATGGTGAGCACCGCGCTCGGCTGGCCCTGCTCGTCGCGCAGCAGCGTCCAGCGCCCCTGCACGGTCAGGGTCGTGCCGGCCCTGGTGTGCTTCTGGAGCTCGCCTGACCACTCGCCCGTGTCCAGCAGGCACTTCGTCGCCGCCCGGAACGCGGTGGACTCTTCGCCACCGGGGTGGAGGAGTCGATCGACGCGCTGCCCGCAGACTTCGGGGGCGCTCCACCCGTAGAGCCGCGCGGCGCCCTGGTTCCAGTAGGTGATGCGGTGGTCCAGGTCGCGCACGAAGATGGCGTCGGTCGCCTGGTCGAGCAGCGCGGCCTGCTGCGAGAGTCTGCGCTCTGCTTCCTTGCGCGCGGTGATGTCCTGGATGGCCCCCTGGATGCGGACGACCTGTCCCGAAGGGTCGCGCACGGCTTCGCCGATGGTGCGCACCCAGAACGCGCGCCCCCGGGCGGTGCGCTTGGGCAGCTCGAGATCGTACGGCACGCCTTCCTGTTCGCAGCGCTGCATGTGCCGGGTGATCACCGCGCGGTGTTCGGGGGCGAAGTACGAGAGCCCCTCGGCGAGGGTGGGACGGTAACCGGGCGGCAGGTCGTGCAGGGCACACACCTCGTCCGACCAGGTGAGCGCGCGCGAGGGCAGGTCGATCATCCACCCGCCCATGCGCGCCGCGCGGCCGGCGAAGCCGAGCAGCGCCTGGCTGGCCCGCAGCGCCTCCTCGGCGACCTTGCGCTCGGTGATGTCCTGGCAGGTGCCGATGACGACGCGCCTGGCCCCGTCTGCGCCGCCGCCCCAGACCTGCCAGCGCTCCTGCACGAACTTCACGGCGCCGTCCGGCATGATCACCCGGTGAACGATGGAGCACGGGGCTCGAGACTCGAGCGAAGCCTTGAAGGCGTCGTCGACCGCGGCGCGGTCCTGCGGGTGCACCCGCTCGAGGAACCGCGCGTGCGTCGGCTGGAGCGTGGCGGGGTCGGTGCCGAAGACGCGGTGCGCCTCCTCCGACCAGGTGACGGCGAGCGAGGCGAGGTCGGTCTCCCAGCTCCCCACCCCGGCCACGTGCTGGGCGGCCAGCAGCCGGGCGCGCTGCACGGAGAGCTCTTCGAGCGGGCCGGCTGCGAGGTGCCCGGAATCGGAAGCGACTCCCGTCAACGCCTGCAGCTCCGCCTCGGCCTGCGCCAGGGTGCGCCGTAACTCCTCAATCCGCTCGCGGCGCGTGGTCATCACTCAGAAGGCGCAGCCGGCCTCGGGGCCGGCACGCGGACCTGGACCGCTGCAAAGTGGAGCCCGCACTCTCGCCGCGGAAAGCCCGGTGTTGGCTGACCCCACCGGGGTCGGTCTCGACCGGCGCAGTCGAAAGCGACCGCATCGACACCAGTCACGGACCCAGCAAGGCGGTGGCCTCCGTCTTGTCGAAGTCGAACGCCGCCAGCACCGCCGCGCGTTGACCGCCGTCGAGGCGCTTCACCACGGTGGGCACGGCGCGGAGCATGTCCAGGCGGCCGCCGTCGAAGGTCATCCGGCGGACGGCATCGACCAGCAGCGCCGGTTGCGCGTCTTCCGGGGTCATTTCCAGGAGCGCCTGCGCGACCACGACGCGATCTGAATCGAAGGTGGCGGAGGTGAGGAGGTCGCCAGCCTCCGCTGCGTCCAGGGTGAGCCCGGGCCGCACGCGCAGGGCCGCGACCCGGTTCGAGGTCGCCGAATCGCCGCGCGCCACGAAGAGCACCAGCGGCTTCGCCGCGGGGGCGTCGAGGTTCGCCACCAGGCTCTTCAGCGCGCTCAGCCGCTCCTCGCTGCCGCTGAAGGTCTCGAGCACCACCTGCCGCTGCGCGGGCGTGAGCTTCGGCAGCAGGCCGTGCCACTTGCGCAGGAAGAGCGCGCGGCCATCGTCGAACACGAGCAGCCGCAGCGCTTCCACCAACAGCGCCGGGCGCGCCGCCTCGGGCGCCCTCGTCAGCGTGCCGGACAGCACGCGGGCGCGCTGCTCGTCGAAGGGCACCGCGTCGAGGAGGGCCTTCCCGTGGCCCGTGGCGACCTGCTTGTCGACCCACCGGGGCACGCGCTCCAGCTGGGCCACGGCGGCGCCCGGAGTGACGCCATCGAGCAGCTCTGCCATGACCGCGATGGCCTCGTCGTCAGGCAGCCGCTCGAGGAAGCGGGGGGCCGCGCGCCGGCGGGCCGCCACCGGCACCAGCGCTGCGATGGCGCCCCCTTCTCCCGGCTCGAGCGACGCCTTCTCGAGCGCCTCGAGCGCCGGCGCCTCGAAGGCGGGAGTGCCTGCGCGCCCCCCCAGCGCGCGGAGCGAGGCGAAGCGACCGGCGAGCAGCCCGTCGAGGCCTGCGCGCAGGGTGCCGTCGATGCCGACCAGCGCCGAGGCTTCCAGCGCGCGGCCCGCGGCGTCGTCGGCCGGGGCAGCGCCGAGCATGCCGGCGGTGGTGAGGCGCGTCACCACGCTCACGAAGGCCGGGGTGGTGAGGCGCCGCTGACGGGCCAGGCGCAACATCGACCAGCGATCCCCGGGCGGGACCCGCAGCGTCAGGGCCTCCACCAGGGCCGGGCTCACCGGGGACAACACCAGCAGCGCGCCCGCCGTCTCTGCGTCGAGCTGCGCGTTCGCGCCCAGGGTCGCCAGCGCCGCCACCGTGCGGGGCCCGTTGCGCCACTTCGCGAGGAGCGGCGGCAGCCGCGCCGGAGGCGAGGCCGGGTCGAGCGTCGCGACGACCGAGGTGTCCTCATTCCCCGGGATGACGATGCCCGCCGTCATCACCATCACGGCGAAGGACAGCAGCGCCTTGTCGACCCCTCCCTGGGACACCACGATGCTCAGGGGGAAGAACGGCGCGGACAGCGGGCCTCCGGCGACGGCGGCACACACGCCCTCTCCGCCGGGGAGGAGCTGCGAGCTGCACGGCACCCGCTCCATCGAGAGCGGCCGCGGCGGCAGCTCGCGCTGCACCACCGGGAGCGCGGCCTCGGCCGGCTGGTCCGCGGGCCGGAAGACGAACGTTCCCCCTTCTTCCCAGACCACGAAGTCCGTCACCGTGGGCTTCGCGCCGCGGGCGCGCACGGTCCACCGCACGGGGGTGAGGCCATCAGCGCCGGGAACGCTCACCTCGAGCGTCCACCGCTCGGTCACCTGGCGCGGCGAGGCAGGGGCCCCCTCGAGCACGAAGAAGACGCGCTCGGCCGAGCCGCCGCCGGTGGCGAGCGTCCACCGCAGGGTGCCCGGAGTGAGCGCGTCAGCGCGGGCCGTCAGCGCGAGGCAGGACATCATCGAGAGCAGGCCGAACGTGCGCATCATCATTGGTCCCAGGGTGAACCGACTCGTCGAGCTCCTTCTACTCGACGAGTCGAAACAGGACTCGCTGGGTTCAAGCCGGAGCCTGGGCGCTACGGGCTTCGGCGAGACCAGGCCAGCGCGCCGCCGTCGGTCGTGCTCTTGATGAAGAGCAGCAACTCCTCGAACCGATTCGTCGCACCCGGCGGCAGGCTCAAGTTTCCGCCCATCGCAATCCACGGACCAAGACCCGATGAAGTGACGTTCATCTTGATCAGGTTGTTGAGGGTGCCGGCCGGCGTGCCGCTGGACCTCGCGAGCACGACGAGCTTCTGGTTCGCGAAGAAGACGCCCATGGGGTCTCCGGTGATCTGCGCACCCGGCAGCTCCTGCCAGGCGAACGAGCCTGAGGTGTTGTGCAGGCGATGCACGCCACCGATCGAGTTCCGCACGATGACGCTCACGCTGCCGTTCTGCGCGACGGCATACGGGGCCGAGGTGATGATGCCACCCCAACCAACCCAGCCGCCCCAGCCCGTCGAGTCATTCCAGACGTTCTGGTACACGCCGTTGTCCGTGCCGCGAATGAAGACCTGAAGCGAGGTACCCGCACCAGCGACGAGCGTCGGGCTGTCGTAGGTACCTCCGCCCATCGGCGCCCACCCGGTGAAGCCTGAGGCCGTGCGCCGCGTGTGGTAGAGCGAGTTGTCGAGGGCGCGAACGACGATGTCGAGTCGCCCGTCGCCCCAGGCCACCGCAGCGGGCTTGGCGAGCGTGGCGCCATTGCCGATCTGCACCCACGACTGCCAGACGCCGTTGGTGGTCTTGCGCCGGTCCCAGATGGCCCCTCCCACGGTGACCGCGATGACGTCGACGCCACCGGTGCCCGAGACGATGATGGGGTCGAAGATGACGTCGAGGCCACCAGGCTTGCCCAGCGGGATGTAGCCAGACGCGACCAGCGGCGTCTGGTTGGTCGGCAGGAAGAAATTCCCGGGGATCAACTGAACCCAGACCGCATTGTCAGTGCCCTTCATCACGACATCCACCTCACCGAAGATCGACGTCGCGGCGGCGGGCGGGCTGGCGATGATCGCTCCGAGCGAAAGCCAGGGGCCATACTCACTCACCGAGCAGAGCGTCGTCTTCGGAAAGACGCCACCGGTGATGAGGTAGTCCTTCGCGTAGTTGCCGCAGCCCTTCATCGCGTCCGCGGCCACGATGTTGGCGGAGCTGCCCATCGGCCAGGGGGCCACGTTGGGGATCATCCAAACCGGGGACGCGGCGCTCTGGGGGTTCTTGCTGGCCTCTGAGGCGGCGACCGACCTGATGCCAAGGTCACGTGCCGAGCCAGAGTCGTCGCCGAAGATCGGCTGGATGGCACTGGCAGAGAGACGGTGACAGTTCGTACAGACATTGCCCGAGACGCTGACCGAGGCCAGCCGCCAGCCGGCAAAGGCCTCACCGACGAACCAATAGGGAGAGGTGCGGTTGTACGTCGTGCTGCCTGTGCCCGGCAGCGAATTGGGCGAAGAGGCGACGCCAGGCTGGGTCAAGTAGGGGGAACGAATGTAGGGGCCATTGTCATGGCAGGCGCCGCACTTCTGGGAAGCCGTGACCGAGGGGGCGTTCCAGTTCGAGCGCCCGATCACACCGGGGGCGGGAACGGCCGCCGACAAGCCGGACATCGGGCCCATCTGATAAAAGCAGGTCGCGCCGGTGATCTTGTTGGTTTGAATCACCGCGATGTCCCCGTAAGCGGCCCCGTTCCCCTTCTTCCGGCACAGGCCCACGATGTCTACGTTCGCCGTCGACACCAAACGCAGAATCCTGCTCCCGGGGTCGCATTGCCCATTGAGGCGATCCGGGAAGTCGCAGGTCGAACCGGTCCCGTAGGCTGCGCCCGCGGGCACCTGATTCGTCGTCGGAATCAGGGTGCCGTTGTCACAATTGAAAGCGGGCACCGCCGCGCCGATTCTGCTGTCGCATTCGGCGGCGTACGCAGCGAGCGATTGCTGAGCCGATGCGGCCGTGCTGCCAACCAGAAGCAAAAGACAAAACCTCCCCATGGACCACCCCTTACACAGTTGAGAGAAGACATGGCGGGAGCCGCCATGGACCGACCGCGTCAGAAGCCCGCGTACAATTGAGCGCGCTTGACCGCAGGGGAGAGCGTGCTTGCTCCCCCCTCGAGGCCACCTTGAAAAGTGCCGTGGAGCTGGAAGCTGCGGGTTCCCGTGTCTTCGCTGGAGACCGTCACGTCAGTGAGGGTCAAGGTGCAGGTCGTCGAAGGTGCACTGGCGAACTCGGCGTTGGTGCGTGCGTTGTCGAACGGAACGGCTTCGTCCGAGAACAGCCAGACACTGCACCCGGGCTCCTGGGCCTCGCGGTCGAGAAGGACGGGCTGGGCGACGAGCACGGTCTGGCCGATGGCCGGAACGCCTTCGATCTGGAGAGCGATCTTGATGAGGGGCTGACGTGCGAGGGAAGACTCCAACGCCACGAAGGAGCGATTGGAGGCTTCAGTCCAGATGGCTTCGATCACGCTGCAATCGCCGGATCCACCGAAGTCGCCTGAATACTCACAGCGATTGGCACCCGGGGGAGGGGCACACGAGAACCCAGCGACAGCAACCCAGAATAGAAAGTGTCTCATGTCGCTCGCCCCCGCCCGAGGCGGCGCACTGTGAAACACAAAGTGTCAAAAGGCAAGCAATGCGAGACGGTGACGGCTCAGCCCGGCGGCTCGACGGGCACGAAGCCACCCGTGAGGGCCTCGAAGCTGTCGTAGAGCTGGTCGATGCCCATGCGGAAGGTCCCGGTGATGGCCTCGATCAACGGGCCCTCGAGGCCGCGCGCACGGGGGTCCTTGAGCAGCACGCGCAGGCAGGCGTCGCGCTTGGTCTCGTTGATGTCGACGACCTCCTTCACCGCGAAGCCGCCCACGAAGCGCCGCATCGCCAGGGCCTCGCAGTGCGTCTTGAAGAGCGCCTTCTCGCGCGTGCGCACCGCGTTCTTCACGTGGGCGAAGGTCTGCTGCGCCGAGACCGTGAGCTCTTCGCGCGAGAGCAGCCGGTAGTTGGGAAAGCGCTCCTTCGCCTCGGGCGAGAGGCACAGGTCGACCGACTCCCGCACCAGCTCACCTTCGTGCGCCTCGAGGAGGTGGAAGATGTGGAGGTGGTTGGGCACCTGCACGTGCTTCATCGCGGCGAGGTTGCGGCGGTTCCATTCCTGCGACTGGGTCTTCAGGTTCTCCACCAGGAAGGGCATGCGGCGCAGCACCCCGAAGCGCGGGTTGGGTTCCCACCCCAGGCGCTGGCGCGTCTGGCTCGCGTCCACCGGCATGGCGCGGTCGACGTAGTCCGCCATCCACGGCTGCTCGAAGGGCGCCTCGCCCAACAGCTTGCCCAACAACCCCAGCCCGAACAGCCCCGGGCGAATGAGGACCTTCGGCATCAGGAAGGGCTCGGGGCGGGTGCCGGAGTACGAGTCCATCGCCGCCTCGAAGAGCTGCCGGTGCGAGGCCGCCTGGTCGGGGCTGGCCAGCAGCACCTCGCCGTTCCCCAGCGCGGCCGAGCGCTCGAGCACCCGGGCGAAGAAGGCGACCACGTCGCGCACGTGAAGGTACGGCAGCGCGGCGGTGCCCTTCCCCGCGAGGATGTGCTGCCGCCACGACGGCGAGAACCAGGTGCGCATCAACGTGTAGAGCGGCGTGAACTCGCCCCAGTCGGAATACACGGCGCCCAGGCGGATGATCAGCGAGGGGAAGTCGCCCGCGAACTGCGCGAGCAGTTCCTCGCCGGCCCGCTTCGAGCGCGCGTAGGGGTGAGTGCCGTCGACCGCGCTGCGCTCGTTGAGCACGGTGCCCGGCTCGGGGAAACGGCAGGCCGCCAGCGAGCTGGCGAAGAGGAAGTGCTTCGGCTTGAGCGCGCGGCACCGGGTGAGCACGGCGCGCAGGCCATCGATGTTGGTGCGCTGGTATTCCGGGTCGTCCTTGCCGGCGAAGTCGTAGTAGGCGGCCAGGTGCAACACGAAGTCGGCGCCCCCGGCCGCCCCGATGCGCGCGAAGACCTCGTCCATCGACGCGTCGTCGCCGATGTCCACCTGGTGCCAGGTGATGTTGGTGCCCTCCGGCGCGCGGGCCTCTGCCGGCGTCCGGCGGGCCAGCGCGTGGATCCGGTAGTTGCGCTGAAGCGCGGCCACCACGTGGCGGCCGATGAACCCGGAGGCACCTGTGACCAGCAGAGACGGGAGCGACACGCCCTTCCCCTTCGGGGCGCGCGTCGCTGAAGTCAAGCCACGACGCTGTCACCCGGGCGGAGTCTGACCGCTGCCTAATGGGGGGGCGAAGTTGCGACCGACCTCAGAGCGGGCGGAGCAGCTCGCGAAGCCCGGGTGGACCCAGCCGCGCCATCACGCGTTTCGCCTCGATGCGACCGCTCTCGTCGAGAGCGCCGCTGGCCCGATCGCGGCGATAGGCACGAAGCAACGCCGCCAGTCGTCGCGGGACCGACGCGCTCGCCGGCACTTCGAGCGCGAAGTCGTCGAGCGGGTGCTTGCCGCGCAAATCAGCCAGCACCGCCAGGTAGCTGAACGGTGTGCCGGTGAGCTCGAGTTCGTCATGGAGGTCGAGCAGCTCGAGCACGGGCGCCGCGGTCACCCACGCCGGATCGATTCGCGACGGATCGACCAGGCTCGCCCTGCACCAGCACTGCATCGCAGCGAACCACTCGCCCAGGCGCCAGCTCGCCTCGCCCAGGTAGCCGAGCCACATCGCGTTCGAGTGCCCTGACGCGTCGCACGCCGCGGCGAGGAGCGCCCGCGCCAGCACGAAGTCACCGGCGATGAGCGCAAGCAGGCCCGCGGGACGCCCGTCCGAGAGCGCAGCGCCAGGGCCACCTGCGGCAGTCAACTGTTGCACGGCGCGTCGAAGCGCTGCGCCCCGCACCTGCTCGACGAGGAAGCGGGGCGCGCCCGGGAAATGAAGAGCTGTCAGCGAGAGCGCCCGCTGCGCCGATTCCTCACCGCTGGCCGGCTCGACCAACCACGCCACCCCGTCACCCCAGTCGCCCCACGTCTGCCCGATGGAGCGCGCGAGCAGGTTCGCGTGGGCCACTCGCACGGCAGCCGCATCGAGCGCGACGCACGCCTCTTCGAGCTTGAACCGCAGCAGGTGCGGACCGTCGAGCAGGTCGTGCTGCCGCGGATCGGGAGGCGGAACCGGTGGCGCTACCGGGGGCGGCGGTGAAGGCGCCTGGTCCGCTTCCGGAGCGCTGCGCTCCCACAGGCCGAGAATGGTGAGCTGCTCCGCCACGCCATGAGCTTACCCGCCGCGGCGCCGTGGGTCTTCCTGCACGACCCCAGGAGGCGGAGGGCCCAGGCCGGGCAGCGAAGGTAAGCGCACCGTCTGCATACTCGTGGCCCCGCACCGAGCCGATGGTCAGCTCGCTGAGCGCCCGTCGATTTGATTCCATCGAACCGGTCATCCTGATGCCGGCGCCGTGTGTCCTTCACCCGCTCCGCTCGGAGGCGTCGCTGGCACGTCGGGTGCTGAAGCGTGATGCACCGTGCCCGTTCGATTCCTCTGCTTGATCACCCTGACGCTCGGCCTGCCCGGTTTCGGCTGGGAAGTGCGCACGGACTCCGCAGGAGACGTGGTGCGCTGGCCGGGCGCGATCGAGCTGGTCCTGGACGCGCGAGCGGCCAGCGTGCTGCACGAGCCGGCCACGGAGAGCGCCATTCATGCCGCCTTCGCGCACCTGGGCCAGGTCGCCCCGGCCCTCGATGTGAGGGCGCACGTGGGTGAGACCCTGCCCCTCGGCTACGTCCCGGACGCCCCCGTGAATCAGAACTCGATCCTGGTGCTGGAAGATTGGCCCTTCGCCGAGGACGCCATCGCGGTGACCATCGTGACGATCGACGCCTCCACCAACGAGTTCCTCGACGCCGACATCGCCTTCAACCCCTCGCACGTCTTCCGGGTGCTCGGTGATCAGCCCCGTGGCTCCGTCTACGACGTGCAGAACACGTTCATGCACGAGCTCGGACACGCGCTGGGGCTGATGCACAACCGCGACCTGGGCGAGAGCGTGATGTACCCGACCTCTCCGCCCGGCGAGACGACCAAGCGCAAGCTCAAGAGTGATGATCGCCAGGGGCTGCTGTCGCTGTACCCCGGAGGTCTCTCAGCAGAACCCGCGGTGGGCTGCAGCGTCAGCCCGGTGGGGTCGGGCTGGTTGCTGGCGCCGCTGCTCCTGCTCGGGCTCCGCCGTCGCGCGGCCCTGCTGGTCGCGGTCGTGCCCGCGCTCGCGCTCGCCGCCGAGCCCCTGCCCGCCGCGGTGACCCGGGCTGACGACTGCGCCCTGGTGCAGGTCGTGGCGCGGGTCTCGAGCCTGCAGCCTGAGCACCCCGGCCTCTTCGTCACCGACCTGGCCCTCGCTCCGGTCGAATGCCTCAAGGGCAGCTGCGCGACGCTGGTCCGGGTGCGGGTGGCGGGCGGGAGGCTGGGCCAGCTCGAGCAGGTCGTCGCGCACGAGCCGGTGCCAGCGGTCGGGGACCACGTCCTGGTGACGCGCACCGCCGGCCGCGCTCGGGTGATCCGGCTCGAGGGCGAGGTGCTGCTGCGCACCCTCGTGGAGCTGAAACGGCTGCCGGCCGGCCCCCTGCCACCGAAGGTGGACCAGGCGCACTCCAGACCTACACGGAGCCTCCGCAGTCCACTGTAGCGTCGCGTAACACCTGAAAATCCGGGCGAAACAAGTCGAAGTGGTCGCGCGAAGACTCTGTATGGCTCTCTCCATCAACTCGAACTCGCGTGGCAGTGACGTCTCCCGGCTGCAGCAGGCGCTGACCACCCGCGGCTTCAACCCCCAGGGCATCGACGGTGCGTTCGGCAACAACACCCGCGCCGCGGTCGTCGCGTTTCAGCGCGCCCAGGGCATCACCGCGGACGGCATCGTCGGGCCCGACACCAGCGAGCGGCTCTTCGGGTCACGCGAGGCGAAGTACTTCGACGGCGTGAGCGACTTCGACGGCGGGCCGAGCGGTCCTTCGGCGCCGGGCGACGTCAACGCCGGGCGCGGCTGGGGCGGGAGCGAAGGCGTGGCCGACGTCGCCAGGGAGCTGGCGCGGTCGATGGGCATTCCCGTCACCAGCACCAAGCGCAACCTGGCCGACACGCAGCGCGTCGGCTCGAACACCGGCTCGGACCACTACACGGGCAACACCAACGCGTACGCGGCCGACTTCGGCGTCAGCGGTTCGCGCGGTGACGACCTGGCCCGCCGCATCGCCGACGCATACGGAATTCCCCGCTCGAACATCGGCACGTTCAACCGGCACACCATCACCGTCGATGGGCAGCGCTACAGCGTGCAGTTGTTGTGGCGGGTGAGCGGCCACTTCGACCACGTGCACGTCGGCATCCGCCGCGCGTGAGCTGGTCCGCGACTGCTGCTCACCGCCGCGAGGCTCAACGCTTGCGGACGAACACCGTGCCCGCCGAATAACCCGCGCCGAACGAGCAGATGAGGCCGATCTCTCCCTCGGCGAAGCCGTCGTGGAAGAGGTGGAACGCGATGATCGAACCCGCCGACGAGGTGTTCGCGTACGTGTCGATGACGACCACGTTCTCTTCCGCCGTCGGCTCACGGCCGAGCACGCGCCTGGCGATGAGGTCGTTCATGTTGACGTTCGCCTGGTGCAGCCAGAGCCGCTTGACCTTCGCCTGGTCCAGGCCGAGCTCGGCGCCGTGCGCGAGGATCATCTCGGACACCATCGGCACGATGTCCTTGAAGACCCTGCGGCCCTGCTGAACGAAGAGCTTGTCGGGCGCGCCCTTCCCCTCGGGGGCGGCGTTGTTGAGGAACCCGAAGTTGTTGCGGATGTTGCTGGAGAACTCGGTCTTGAGCCGGGTGCCGAGGATGTCCCAGCCGCCCGGGCCCGCCCGGGTGGAGGACTCGAGGATCACCGCCGTCGCCACGTCGCCGAAGATGAAGTGGCTGTCGCGGTCCTTGAAGTTGAGGTGCGCCGAGCAGATCTCGGGGTTCACCATCAGCACGGCCTTGTCGGGGTTCGACGCGATGAAGTCCGTGGCCACCTTGATTCCGAACGTCGCCGACGAACACGCCACGTTCATGTCGAAGCCGAAGCCCTCGATGCCCAGCGCGTTCTGGATCTCCACCGCCATCGCCGGGTAGGCGCGCTGCATGTTCGAGCAGGCGCAGAGCACCGTGCCGATCTCGCTCACCGGCTTTCCCCAGGCGGCGATCGCGTCGCGCGCCGCGGCGACCGCCATCTCGGCCAGCACCGAGAGCTCGTCGTTCGACCGCTCGGGGATCACCGGCCGCATGAGCTCCGGGTCGATGATGCCGGACTTGTTCATCACGAAGCGCGACTTGATGCCCGAGGCCTTCTGCACGAACTCGGCGGTCGAGGGCAGCAGCGCCTGCACCTGGCCGGCGGCGATCTCCGCGGCGTGCTGGGCGTTGAAGTTGGCGACGTAGGCGTTGAACGCCGTGACGAGCTCTTCGTTCGAGATGGAGAACGGCGGGGTGTACAGGCCGGTGGCGGCGATGACGGTGCGTTTCATGGGTGGCCCTTCAATCGAGCCACGATGGGTAGCACGCTGGGCGCATGACGCCAGCAGTCTGAGCAAACCCTACGGGGCGGTGACGAACGGACCGAACTCGATCGCAAACCACGGCAGGTCGAGCTGGCAGAACGACCGGGCCGGGTTTCCGAGCGAATCGAGCGGACAGCCGGTGCCCGTGCAGTCGAACGACGAGGACAGCGCGAGCACCGCGTCACCAGAGACACCCGCGTCATCCACGAAGAAGCCGCACACCCGGGGCGCGAGCGTGGCGCTGGTGGTGCGGGTTTCCTTCAGGTCGCTGGCCGGCGAGGTCTCGACGGTGCGCGTCTGGGTGTTGGCCGGCGGCTGGCCGAAGTCGGACCCGACCTCGATGAGCGGCGCGTCGCCCAGTTGGTACGAGCGGGGCACGGCGCGCACGAGCTCGGGGGTCATCTGCCACACCTCGAGCGCGCGCAGGTTGGGCGTGAGGGTCGAGGTGGGCAGCGGCTGACCCGCGATGCCGCAGCGCGTTTCGAGCCGCGACATCGCGCCGAGGTCGAGGCTCACCAGGAACGTTCGCCCGCCGTCGAGCGGCTCGGCTGGCGTGGTCCAGTGGTCCGGCAGGGGGATCGCCTCGGCGGTGAAGGTCTTGACCACTGAGCAGCCGCTCACGTCGGGCGGTGGGGCCCCGCACGAGGCGTTGCGCGGCGGGGGCCCGAGCATGCACTGCCACCGCGAGGTGAGCGTCAACGTGCCCGCGGTCTGGGCGGTGTCAAAGCGATCGAACTCGAAGATGGCCTCGACGGTGCGCACCTCGATCGCGTCGTCCAGCGCGGGGCCGCGGAGGCTGGTGATCTCGGTCCACGGGAAGCGCGTGCCCGTGCCCCCGACGCCTTCTCCGACGCGCACCACGGCGACGTGACCGAGCGGTTGCGCCCCGAGCCCCGACACGCCCAGCGTCGCCTGCTCGTCCTTCGTGGCGACCAGCACCTCGAAGGTCTGCTCAGTCAACACGCCCGCATCCTGGGGGACGCCGCCATCGCCCCAGCACGTGGGTGCGTCGACGAACGCAGCCGCGAGGGTGAGGCGATAGGCCTTGAGCCGGCTCGCGCCACCACAGGGATCCACCAGCACGCCCGCTCCACCACCGGTGCCGGTCACGATGCCCTCGCCGACGAAGGCGCCCACATTCACCGGGAAGCTGCAGCCCGCCAGCAACGCAACGAGGGCGAGGCTGGAAGCGCGGAGCCACCCGTTCAGGCGAAAATGCCGATCGTGATCATCACCGCTCACCCCGAGCGCAGTCGAGGGGCGTCTTCCTGCGACCGGGCCCGCTCCGCGATCTCCACGAACGCTGCGACCTTTCGCTGCGCTCACGGGTTCACGCAGGAGGTCGAGAGCCGCGCCAGCGCAGGCGAGTTCGGCGCACGCACGCGCAGCCGCGCCGCCAGGGCGGTCGCCGTCGAGACCTGGTCCAGCCCACACAACCCGAGCACCCTGAGCACGTCGGCCTCGTCTTGCAGGGCCCCCGCGGGGAACTCGAGGTCGCGACGGTCGAGCTCTGCGAGGGCTTCCTTCCACTCGCGGGCGTCGAGGTGTTGCAGCGCAGCGCGCAGCAGCGCCAGCTCGTCGGCCGCGGGGAACACCGGCGGAGGAGACGGAGGCGCCACCACCACTGGAGAGCGCACCACGACCGGGTTCGGCGGCACCTCGCGTACCTTCTTCACTGCGGCGGGCGCGGGCGCGGGGGTGGGCTCGGGAATGACATCCGGTACGGGCACGGGCGCCACCGGCGCGGGCACAGGTCCCTCGACCACCAGGGGGATGAGAGGCGGAGCACTCACCGGAGCTGACACCTCGCCCACGCCCGGCGAGCGGTTCCACACGATCGCTGCGCCCACCACACCGCCGACGACGAGGAGCGTGGTGCCCAGCAACACCTTCACCAGCACGCCCGACCACAGCCCTTTCGCCGCGACCGCGCCGGCGGCGCCCGAGGCAGCGCTGAGCCCGACGGCGACCAGCACCTGGGCTTCCATGCGGTCGATCGCCTCGTCAGACGGCCCGGACGGGGCCCGCTTCGCGGCGTCGAGCAGCGCCTTCGCGCCGGCAGACAATGTCCCCTCACTCATGCGCCCTCCAGGGCGACCAGCTCGTTGAAGCGGGCCCGCGCGAGGCGGAGCCGCGAATAGACGGTGTTGAGCGGGCTCGACATCAGCTCGGCGATCTCCGGCGCGCTGAGCTGTTCGAACTCGGCCAGCACGAAGACCTCGCGCTGGGTGGGCTCGAGCTGATCGAGCAGCCGCAGCGCCAGCCCCATCGCGTCGCGCCGCGCGGTGAGCTCGTCGGGCGCGAGGGCCAGGTCAGCCACCTTCGTGGCGTGCTCGAGCGGACCCGTGGGCTTTCGTTTCGTGCGACGGCGGTAGTCGTGCGCCACCTTCACGGCGATGCCGGTGAGCCACAGCCCCGGCGCCACCCCGGGCCGGAGCGAGTCGAGCTTCCGATGCGCGATGATGAACACGTCCTGCACCGCGTCTTCCACCTCGGCCGCGGGCACGCCCAGCCGCGTCACCACGCGCCAGACCCGGCCGACCTCCGCGCGGTACAGGCGCGTGAAGTCGACGGGACTGCTCATGACCAACGCGACGCTCATGAAGGTCCCCAATGGCCGGCCTGGCGGCAATCCGTCACCATCGCGCCCCCAACCCCAACCCGGTGTCCACCCCGAGCGCGCTCGTCTCGATCGCCGGGGGCATGCCCTCGAAGTAGTACGCCGGCCGCGGACCGAAGCGCGCCGCGGCGAAGGCCTGCAGCTCGAAGAGTGACCCCAGCGCGATGGCGAGACGGAGCGCAGGGCCAGCCGTCCACACCGCCACCACGGGCGAGCGCGGGAACGGCACGTTGACGCCCAGGGCCCAGACGGCCCCCACCCCCACCTGCGCGCAGGGGCCCGCCTGCACCGGACCCAGCGAGAAGAGGTGGCAGACGCCCGCTTGCACGTCGAGCGCTGGCGCGAGGTCGATGGCGAGGCCGCTGGGCGACGCGCTCCCGAAGCGCAGCGGGGGCGCGGTTCTCACGTCGAGGGTGAGCGTCACGAACTGCAGCTCGAGCTGCACCGACGCGCCGAAGCGGGGCACGGGGCGCGGCAGCAGCAGCCACTCAGCCCCTCCGAGCAGGCTCAGGTGAAGCCGGGGGCGCGGCGGCTCTTCGGGAATGGCGGCGAGGCGCGCTTCCGCCGTCGGCGGCGGCGCCACCACCTTGCGCGAGGGCGAGGTGGTTCGTCCCACCAGCTCGACGAGGAACACGGTGGTGTCCGCCGCCTCGCGGCAGGAAGGCGTCTTGAGCGTTCGCACCTGGCCGTCGATGCTCACGGTGAGCTCGAAGCCGTCCTCCTGCGCCGCCACCACCGCGTCCACCCGGCTCGCCGTCCACCCCACCCGCGCCCGCAGGCTCGCCTCGTCGGGGCACGTCTCGGGCGCGCTCCAGTGAAAGGAGCCCTCTCCCGCCTGGGCGGTGATCAGCAGCAGTGAGAGGGACAGGAGCAGCATCGATTACCGGGTCCGGAGGTACTCAAGCAGATCCGCGCGGCCCGCCGCATCGAGGTGACTGAGCTTTCCGTGCTGCTCCGGCCCGGCCGTGGGGAACACGCGCGCGTCGAGCGCGGACAGGCTGCCATCGTGGAGCAGCGGCGATCGCCACGCGAGTTCGGACAGGCGCGGCACCTGGAAGAAGCCGCCGGTGCCCACGTCGACGGTCGCGTTGTTGGTGCCCAGCGGTCCCGCGTGGCACGAGGCGCAGCCGGTCTCGCTCGACTCGAACAGGGCCTGACCGCGCGCCACCGCGTCAGCGTTCACCGGCGGTGCCCGCAGTGCAGGCTGCGCGTCGAGCCAGGCGAGGAGCGCGTCGGTGCGCGCGGCGCTCTGGCTCGCGCCCCCCATGCGGGCGTTCATCACGTTCATCATCAACTGCGACATGTCGGCGAGGTCGCCGGTCCAGTGAAAGGGCGCGGTGCCCGCCAGCCCACCACGCAACGACGGCGTGCGGCGCGCACCTTCGGCGAACTGCCAGACGTGGCCGTCTTCACCGGCCTCGGGATGACAGGAAGCGCAGGCGATGCCTTTGAGCGTGGCGCGGTGGAAGACGTCGTGACCGGTGGAGAAGACAGACCCGGCGTTCATCGACACGTTGGACAGGAGCTCCCCGTCGAGGGCGAAGGTGAGCAGGCTCGCGGGCTCCCGCAGGAAGACGCCGAGCGTCTTTCCAGAGAACGCGACGCCTGTCGGCTGACCGGGCAGCGGCCAGGTGACCTGGGTCTTGTTGGCCACGTCGACGCGCACGAGGGCGTTGGTGCCCGCCGACGCGATGGCGAACACCCCGTCACGCTCGGCCACGTCGACGGGCACGACCGCGCTCGGCACGGTGGCGATGGGACGGACGTCGCCGGCCACCCGGTAGAGCGTGGTGGTGATCACCCCGGTGTCGAAGCCCGCGGGCGGCCCGTAGTACTGATTGCAGGTGAAGAACGGCGGCAAGCCGCTGTTGAGTTCGTTCTGCGCCACCAGGAGACCGTCACGCATGCGCCAGGCGACGCGGGGCACGAAGCGGCGCTGCGAAGCATCGGGTGGCGGGGCCGGCGCGTTGAGCACGCGGGGTGAGGCCCCCGCCTGGACCTCGAAGACCTGCGCGTTGCGGAAGGTGGACACGAGCAACTTCGATCCATCGAAGGTGAGGTCGCGCAGGTCGGCGAGGCCGGGGCTGTCGAGCACCACGGTGCGGCGATCGGGGGCGGTGGGCGCGATGGCCTCGATGCGCCCGGTGGCACAGCCGACGAGCAGCTCCTCTCCTCGCACCGCGAGGCCGCGTGGCTCGGTGCAGGTGTCCCACCGGGACAGCACGTGCCGCTCGAGATCGAGCTCGGCGAGCTGACCTGCGCTGCGCAAGACGATGAAGGCGCGGGGGCCCATGGCCAGCACGCGGCCCGGACCATCACCGGCGCGCAGCGGGTAGCGCCCCAGCACGCCCTCGGCGCCGACGTGCCACACCATCGAGCGATCGGCATCGGCCGCGACCCAGGTGCCGTCGGGCATCGCGGTGAGCGAGCCGCCGGTAATGGCGGGTGGCGGCTGGGAAGACTCGATCGGCGCCGCGTCTTCAGAGAGGCCGTTGCACGAGCGGGCTCCACCAGCGCCTCCGACGCCGCCGGTGCTCGCGGCGTTGGCCGCTCTGACCGCGAGGCACTCTTCGAGGTGAGTCGCGCAGTACGACTGGCAGCCGGCCGCGGTGAGGAGCGCTGCGAGGCAGGCGAGCTTGAGCGGGAGGGTCATGAAGCGCTCAATGGCCGGGGCCCTTCACATCCGTCACAGTCACCATTCACCCCGAGAGGGTCGAACGAAATAGCGGTCGAGCTCATCACCGTTCACCCCGAGCGGAGTCGAGGGGCGTCTTCCTGCGAGCCTGGGCGCCCATCCCTCGACTCCGCTCGGGATGAACGGGGGGCGAGCCCTGTTTCGGCGACGCTCAGGGGTGCGTGTAGAAATCGACCGCAGGCCCGATGGCCTGGGCCACGCTGAGGTCGTTCCCCCGCGGTCTGCCCGCGGACGCGACGCGGGGCAGACCATCGTCCCCCGCGCCGCCGGGCCGGACGATGGCCAGCGCGCGGGCCTTGGTGTCGCGCGAGATGGCGACCACCAGCTCACCGCGATCGGCCGCGGCGAGCGCGCCGGCCGAGTCGATCTTCCTCCAGCCGCGGTAGATGCACTCGAGCCGCACCCAGTCCACCGTCTGCGCGAGCGTCATCTCGCGGCCGCCGCGGTTGTGGGGAATCTCGCACTCCATGGCCATCGACACGTCCCAGGTGAAGACGTGGGCGCGTGGATCAGCCGCGGGGCTGATCACCGAGTAGCGCGGGTTGTTCCCCACGGCGAACTGGTCGATCACGCTCCACAACGTGCGGCCCGAGCGGCGCTTCGGGCGGCTCTGCACCGGCGCCTTCACCGCGCGCCAGGTCTCCTTGTCGACGACCTCCTCGGCCGGCGTCTCGCCGTCGTAGAACTCGTTGGTGTTGGTGTGGATCTCCTCGTCGAGGTCCAGCTCCACGCTCTTGGAGCGCCCCAGCATGGCGTCGATCTGCGTGCGCTCTTCTTCATCGAAGCCCGACGAGGCGAGCCGCTTCTGAATCACGTTCGACTTGCGGCGCGGCGGCTGCACCAGCGCGGGCCTCGGCCCCACGGGCTGCAGGTTGTTCGACGACGCCCCGCCGACGCGCGGGAGGTCTTGCATGCTGGTCTTGGTCTTCTCCTCGGCGCCGAAGGGGTTGGCGGCCTTCATCGACTGCGAGGTGGGCACGCGCGGAAAGCTGGGCGCAGAGCGCGAGGTCGCGCCGCCGACCGGGGCGAGCTCGAACGCAGAGTCCGAGGTGCCACGCGGCTTGGCGCGCGGCATCTGCGGCGGCTTCGGCGCGAGCGGACCCGGTTTTGGTTTTCCATCGCCCGCAGCCATGCAGCGTTCACTGTAAACCCGGTGCCCGCGCATGTCGCTTGTGGAGCCCCGCGGCGGCTCGTCGAAGAAAAGGGGGACAGGCTGGTTTCTGCTCCCATCTGGCGGAGCCGAGGTTCTCCACGGCTGAGAATGGAGTTGGACAGTCCACGCCCCAGCCGCGGTCTGCGATGCAGCGCAGGCACCGCGCGGGCAAGAGCGCTGGCCCTGCCCGTGCACGGTGCACCCTGAAACCGGTACACTGGAGGCGACGTGTCGCAGGCGGCTGAGGCAGTGACGAGAGAGGAGTTCGATTCCGTGAAGCTCGCGATTGAGCGCCTGGAGGGCAGAGTCGATCACCTGACCGACAGGGTCGATCACCTGACCGGCCGCGTCGATCACCTGACCGAGCGAGTCGAGCACCTCGAGGAGCGGGTCGACCACCTCACCGAGCGCGTCGACCACCTCACCGAGCGGGTCGACCACCTCACAGCGCGGGTCGACCATCTCACTGAGCGGGTCGACCACCTGACCATCAGGGTCGAAGTGCTGGCGAATGACCTTCACCACTTGACCGGCCGTGTTGCCGACGTCGCCGAAGACCTCATCGTGTTTCGTGACGACATGAACACGTTCCGCGAGGACGTCTACGCGCGCTTCGACAAGATGGACGCGCGCTTCGACCGCCTCGAGAAGGCAGTCGCCGACGGGAACGCTGCGCTGATGTCCGCGGTTCTGAAGCTCGCGCCGAGCGCCTGAGCGCCCCTCACCCCAGCCCTCTCCCCGCTGCGCAGGGAGAGGGAGACGATCAGTCGATCAGCCCCGCGCGCCGGCTCGCCGCGAGCGATTCCACCGCGTCGAGGCGTCGCACCACGTCCTTCAGCTGCTCGGAGAAGGCGCGCCTGCGCTCGACGAGTCCCTCACCGACGCCGAGCAGGTTGCGGTTGGCGGCGAGCTTGAGCGCGGTGTCGAACAACACCTTCGACACGCTCTCCTCGGAGTGCACGCGCTTCTGCAGCACGTACTGCTTGCCCAGCGAGAGGCACTTCTCGATGAAGGGCCCCTGCTCCACCGGCGCCTTCGCGTCGTGCCGCAGCAGCGCGTCTGCCACCGTGCGCCAGGCGTCGACGAACGGCCTGAGGATGCGGTGCGCGCTGAACGGCTTGAACCTGCGCACCACGCCTTCCACCTCGCCCGCGGCGAGGCGCGCTTCCCAGTCGGGTGCGTGAAAGGCGACCTCGGCGGCGAGCTCGGCGCGGAACGCGTCCTTGTCGGCGAAGAAGAACTCGTACTTGAGCAGGTCGCGCAGCCGCATCGCCTCGTCGTCGAAGGCCTGCCGCTTGTCAGAGGTGACGCCGTCGGCGTGCAGCAACGCGAGCTCGGCGATGGACGCGTTGACGAAGAAGTGGAGGATGGTGTTCCGGTAGTACGCGGCGGTGAGGAACTGATCAGGCACCAGGCCCCACACCGGCTCGGGCCCCTCGTCGAAGCAGCGCACCACGCCGTTCTCGGCGAGCCCCTTCAGGTGTCTCGTCACGCCGTCGACGGTCTCGAGATCGTCGAGCGGCGTGGTCGAGGGCAGCGAGCGCTTGCGCGCGTACTGCACCAGGTTGCGCAGCAGGTAGAGCAGCTCTTCCACCGAGACGGCGCGCTCTCCCGCTCCGAGCAGCGCGAGCGAGATGGCGGCGTTGGGGGTGATGGGCGTGACGCCGTTGATGCGGTGGCACACCTCGAAGGCGAGCTTCTGCACAGGAAGGTCCTTCTCTTCCGCACCGTTCCCGAGCGAAGTCGAGGGGCCCAGCTCGGCCCGCAGCGACACCGGCTCGCCGAAGCGCACGTGAATGTTGCCGTAGCTGCGCTTGAGCGAGCGGAGCAGCTTCACGAACCAGCCGAGGCCTTCCTTCTGCTTCACCCCGCCCCGGGCCTCGCGTGAGTAGTCGCCCACGTCGGAGATCTGGTCGTACGCGATGGACACCGGCACCAGCAGCACGTCGTCCGCGCGGCCGCGCCGCCAGGCGTCGACCACGTACGCGAGCATGCCGAAGCGCGGCGGGAGCAGCTTGCCCGAGCGGGACCGGCCGCCCTCGATGTACCACTCCATCGAGAAGCGCTTCTCCACCAGGAAGTCGACGTACTGGCGCAGCACGAACTTGTAAATGGGGTTGTCCTTGAACGAGCGGCGGATGAAGAACACCCCCGTGCGCCGGAAGATCGGCCCCACCGGGAAGAAGTTCATGTTGATGCCGCCGGCGGTGTGATTGGGCGGCGAGCCGTTGTCGTAGAGCAGGTACTGCAGGATGGCGTGGTCGAGGTTGGACTTGTGCGTGGGCAGGAACACCACGGTCTGGCCGTGCTTCGGGGCGAGCAGCGCCTGCAGCTTCGCGCGGTCGTAGACGATCTCCTCGCCGTAGCCCTGGCGGTACACCACGCGAATGAGCCGGTGCACCAGGTCGATGACGTAGGGGCTGACGCGCGCGGCGATCTCACCGAGGTAGTAGCCGGCGCGGCGCTTGACGCGCTCGGCCGACAGGCCGGTGCTGGTGGTGAGGGTGCCCAGGCCCGCGCGGAACTCGCGGTGGCCGAGGATCTCCTGGCGCACGAAGCGGGGCACCTTGTAGCGCGCGCCACGCAGGGGACGCTCAGCCCGCTCCAACGCCAGCGCGGCCTGCCGCAGCACGAAGAGCGCCAGCGAAGAAGGCTCGGGGTCCTTGTCGCCACCGCCGCTCATCCACCTCGCGCGGAGGACGGAAGCGGGGGCCGGTTCTCCGGCGACGACGCGCACGCGATCGGGGTGACGGGAGAGGACCCAGCGCTTGCCGATGAGGCCGGGCGCGCGGGGATTTCCCAGCGTGAGCAGGTCGTAGAGCCGCACCGCGCGCTCGCCTTCGAATTGCCGCGGCAGCCACGCCACGCGCACCGGCGTGAAGAGGGGGTCGTCGCCGCGCGCGAGGCGCTCGATCAACGCGGGGTCGATGCGGCCGGCATCCCACGCGCGCGTGGGGGGAATGCGAAGGAGCTCGTGTTGCCCGGGGTGGTTCTTGGCGATCCACTCCTCGATCAGGCCACGGTCGAAGGAGCCACCATCGACGAGGAAGACCTGCGGCTGCGCTCCCGGCATGGACGCACCAAACCGTTCACCCCGGGTGAAGTCGAGAGGCCAGTTGCGCATCCTCCGTTGGCTCGCGGGAGGCCGTCGCTCAGCGCAGCACGCGCCCGGGCACCCGCGGGTCGATGCCGTTGCCCACCGAGCCCCGGTCATTGCGGCCTGCGCAGCGCACCACGCCCGCCGTCAGCGCACAGGTAAAGAGGTCACCCGGCGCGACCGTGCTCGCCCCGGGGAACGCGAGCACCGGAGAGGAGAAGTTGTAGGTGTCGGTGCCGATACCGAAGTCTCCGTCGGAGTTGCGGCCCGCGCAGCGAACCTCCCCTCCCGAGCGCCGCACGCAGGTGTGGTAGCCCTGCGCCCACAGCGCGGTGACGTCGGTGTAGCCGGCGAAGGTCGTGCCCGCGGGCAGCGGGCCGAGCGTGGGGTCGCCCAGCTGGCCCCAGCCATTGTCCCCCCAGCACCGCACGCTGCCGCTCGCCAGCCGCGCGCAGCTGAAGTGAATGCCGGCCGCCACGCTCTGCGCGTTGGTGATGCCGGGCACTACGAAGGGGGTGGTGCGAGCCACGGTGCCGAGATCGCCGACCTGTCCCTGGGCATCGTGGCCCCAGCACTGCACCTCGCCCGTGGCGCGCGCGAGGCAGGTGTGGCTGTGGCCAGAGGTGAGGCTCACCGCGTCGCTGATTCCGGGGAGGGTGAAGGGCGTGAGCCGGGGCGTCAGCAGCCCGTCGCCGATCTGCCCCGCGCCGTCGAAGCCCCAGCACTTCACCTGGCCCGCGCTGGTCCGCGCGCAGGTGTGCACCGCGCCGGCGGCGAGCTCGACCACGTTCGACAGGCCCAGGACGTCCACCGCGCCCGTGCGCGGGAGCTGCGTGCCGTCGCCCAGCTCGCCCAATTGGTTGTCGCCCCAGCACCGCACCGTGCCCCCCGCGAGCACCGCGCAGCCGTGCGAAGCGTTGACCGCGACCGAGGTCGCGCCGGTGATGCCCGCCACGTTCACCGGGGAGTAGCGGCTGACCTTCGTGCCGTCGCCCAGCTCGCCGCTGCTGTTTTCGCCCCAGCACCACACGCCCCCGTCGACGACGGCGCAGGCGCTCGCTTCGCCCGCCGACAGCGCCGAGACCGGCGGCAGCGCCACCACGCTCGCGGTGAGCACCCGCGCGGCGATGCCCCGGCCGAGCTGGCCGCCGAAGTCGAAGCCCCAGCACAGCGCATCGCCACCCGAGACCAGCGCGCAGGTGAAGTCGTTGCCGGCGCGAAGCTTCTGCACCCCCGTCAGCAGCGGCACGGCCGCCGGCGCGAGCGCGTTGGCGTTCAGCCCCGTGCCGAGCTGCCCGTTCGCGCCCTCGCCCCAGCACGCCAGCTGCCCGCCCGCGCGGCGCGCACAGACGTGGTTGTTGCCGCTGGCCAGCTCGACGGCGTCGGTGAGGTTGAGCACCTGCCTGGGGGTGATCGAGCTGCCGATGGTGCTCATGCCGTCGCCCAGCTGGCCGAAGCTGCCGTGGCCCAGGCACAGCACGGTCCCCGCCGCCTGCCGCGCGCAGGTGTGGCCGAAGCCCGCCGAGACCTCGACGGCGTTGGTGAGGCTGGGGACGGGCACCGGCGTTGCGACGTTGCCGCCAGAGCGCCCGAGCTGGGCCGAGACGTTGCTGCCCCAGCAGTGAATGGCGCCCGAGGTGAGCCGCGCGCAGGCGTGCGCGTAGCCCGCGGAGAGCTCGGCGATTTGCGTCAGGCCCGACACGGTGCCCGGCGTGCTGCTGAAGCCCGCGGTGCTGCCCGTGCCCAGCTGCAGCGAGCCATTGGCGCCCCAGCACATGGCCGTGCCGCCCGCCCGCAGCGCGCAGGCATAGCCGTAGCCAGCCACCAGCGAGGTGGCGTCGGAGAGCCCCTGCACGGTGACGGGTACGTCGCTCGACGCCCCCGACCCGTTGCCGAGCTGCCCGAACTCGCCGGCGCCCCAGCACTTCACGGTGCCCTGCGAGGTGCGCGCGCAGGTGAACTCGCCGCCGGGCGCGAGCTGCACCACGTCAGTCAACCCCGCCACGGTCATCGGCGTGGCGAAGAAGGTGCCCGCGTCCACGCCCGTCTGGAGCCGCTCGTTGTAGCCCCAGCAGCGCACCTCTCCGTCGGCGCGCAGGCCGCAGGTGTGGCCCCAGCCGGCGCCGAGCTCGACCCAGGCCACGCCGGCATCGAAGCCCGCGTCGACCACGCCGGCGTCGAAGCCCGCGTCCACCACGCCGGCGTCGAAGCCTGCGTCCATCACGCCGGCGTCGAAGCCTGCGTCCATCGCGCCGGCGTCGAAGCCTGCGTCCGCTTCGCCGGCGTCGAGCTGTCCCGCGTCTGGTTCGCCCGCGTCGACTCCCGAGTCCATCGCGCCGGCGTCGGGCTGCCCGGCCTGAGAGCGCGCGGTGAGGGGGATCTCGAGCGAGGGCGCGTTGGCGGCGTCGGACTCGATGGTCAACCGGGTGGCGGTGACGCCCTCGATGAGCGAGCCGGTGAAGACCACGTCGAGCTGGGCCGACTCACCCGCCTCGAGCCGCGCAGGCGGATTGCCGGCGGCAAAACCGAGCGTCGCGTCGGCCAGCGACGCCCGCGAGATGAGCACCGGCGCGCTGCCCTGGTTCTGCAGGGTCACCTGGCGCGTGATTCGCGCCCCGGGCGCCACCACGCCGAAGTCGAGCGAGCCCGGCTCGGCGCGGAGCTGCCCGTACAGAGGCTGGACCGGCTGGCCGCAGTCGCAGCCCACGAGTGCCAGAAGCAGGGAGACGAAGAAGACGAGACGCATGAACGAGTGACACCAGAGCGGTCCGCAGCGTGCAACCAGGCATCACCAGTCCTCAAAACGTTTCGTCGCGAGGGGAAAGCGGGTTGCTCCTGGTCTCCCTTTCACGCGCTACGGGGTGCGCTTCGCCGCGAAGTCCCAGGTCGAGCTGGTGTCGGTACCTGGTGCGCGGCACGCTCGAAGCCCCGGTCGAGGTCGATGGGTGCCTGGTGAAGGGCCGCGTCGCCTCGAGGATCAACGCGGTGTGCGAGCGCTCGCCGCGGGGTTGGCGCAACGACCTACGGGCGACCTGCGCTCCGTGCCCTGTCACGGACCTGCGGTAACTTCAGCCCCGCTCGGTCTGACTCAGGGGCAGAGGCGGACCGGTGCGCACTCGCCCAGCGACCAGGCGCCATGCACCGGGCCAGTGTTGGTGTCGGAGACGGTGCTCGCGCCGATGAGTCCGCCGTCGCGGTAGCTGCACGTGTCGGTGGGCCCCAGCCCGGTGTGCACGTCAACCAACTGCACCCCGCCGTCGCACGCGGACGCAAAACGCCCGTACGAGCCCGAGTCAGGCGCACACAACCGGGCGCGCTGCTCGGCCTCGGTCGGCCTGCAGAAGGGAAAGTGCGACACGTCTTCGTCGCACGGCCGGCTGGCGTTCCCCTTCGGCGTGCAGGTGCCGCCGTCCCAGAAGGGGCAGAGCTCGGTGGCCACGCAGTCGTGGAACTCCCAATAGCCGGCGATCGACTTCCGGCGATCGTCCTCGAAGGTCGCGCCGACCAGCGAGCCGTTCGCGTAGGAGCACGTCTCAGGCGAGCTGGGGAGCGCGAGCCGCCACTCGAGGCCTTCCCGGCAGGTGAAGCTGCCGACGATCTCCCGGCGCTCGGTGGCGAGATCGCACATGAAGCGGCGCTGCGCGGCCTCGCCGGAGAGACACTGATTGAAGAACGAGAATTGCTCGCAGCGCTGCGTACCGGCAGCGGCAGGCAGGCACTCCCCCGGCGGGACCATGATCCACAGGGCTGCGCCCGAGTCGAGCTGCGTGCCGGCGCCGCTGCAGGCCGAGACGAAGAAGCCGAGGAGGAGCGCCGGTCTCATGTTCGTCAGACACTTAACCCCGGCACCCTGGGTCATGCGCTCGGAACTGACTCCTCACTGGGGTCTTCCCGAGCTCATGTCTCCGAGCGCCGCGGCAGCATCCAACTGATCGAGCAGTTCCTGGGCGTTCGGCCACGGCTCGGTGGGCAGCGTCTTGCGCGCCACCTTCGTGTCGTCGCGCTCGAGCTGCGCCACGCGTTCCGAAGACGAGCGCGAGCAGGAACAGTGAGCCGCTGAGGAGCGTGGTGTGCAGCCAGGTCCAGTGCGGCATCACCTCGCACCAGACGTAGAAGAGCGCGACGTGGATCAGGTTCAGGCCCGCAATGCCGGCCACGCGCCAGACCTTCGGCCAGCGCCAGACGACACCGAAGCTGGCAACGATGAGCAGCGCGAAAGCAGCCTGCTCGATCAGCAGCTGTGAGTAGTTGCCGTTCGGGTGGCCGTAGTACTCCACGCAGTCGTCCGTGCCCGGCAGGAGCGTGATCGCGATCAGCACGAGCGCGCCCACGTGGGGCAGAAACGCCGTTCGCGGCCTGGCCGGTGAGAGGCCCACCGTGAGGGCCACGACGTTCGTCACCAGCACGAGCCCCAGCTTGCCGAAGAAGAAGATGTTGCTGCCGCCCCAGTCGCAGCCGCCTTCCATGAACCACACCATGCCCTCGTCACACAGGGGACCTGGAGGCAGCGTGAAGACCAGGCCGCTGACGATGATCACCAGGACCGTGACTGCCGCGACGACCGGCAGCTTGAGCCACATCGGCAGCTCGGCGTGGGCGCTGAGCACGCTGCGGAGGAACGAGCTCAGAGGCGCGCCGCCAGCTCAGCGAGGTCCCAGAACTGCGTCGACTTGTTCCGTCCCGTCGCGGTGACCGACTTCTTCGTTGCCATGACCCGACTGACTCCCGGACTCGTGACGGCGTGCAAAGGTTGAGTACGCGTCGCCGCCTTTCAGCGCATCGAGCAGCGGATCTCCAGCAGCCGATCATCAGCAACAGCTCCGTCTCGTGAGTATCTCCCGCGCCCTCCGGGATACACTCTGCTCATGCGGTATCTGGTCGTCGGGTTGGCGCTGGTCCTGAGCGGCTGTCTTCGCCCTGTGGAAGATGGAACTGGTGGCGGCGGAGGCGCAGCCATGGGCGGAGGCGCAGCTGGTGGTGGTTCAGCTGGTGGTGGGGGCGGAGCGACGACCGCCGTTGGCTGTGCAGGCGCCGCTCTGCCGGCCTACCTCAAGGCCTCGAACACCAGCGCCTACGACAAGTTCGGCTGGGAGCTCGCGCTGAGCGCGGACGGCAACACCCTGGCAGTGGCCGCCTTCTACGAAGACAGCAGCGCCGTGGGCGTCGACGGGAACCAGCTGGACGATTCCGCCCTCGAGAGCGGCGCGGTCTACGTCTTCGCGTGCACCGGCAACTCGTGGGCGCAGCAGGCTTACGTGAAGGCCTCGAACACCGGAGCAGAGGACGCGTTTGGGCTCGGAGTCGCCTTGAGCGGCGACGGCAACACTCTGGCGGTCGGCGCTGCTGGAGAAGACAGCAACGCGACCGGTATCGGCGGCGATCAAGCAGACAACTCGGCGACCAACAGTGGTGCCGTCTACGTCTTCACGCGGACGGGTACGACCTGGGTCCAGCAGGCCTTCATCAAGGCCTCCAACGCCGAGACGTATGATGTGTTTGGCACCGCGATCGCGTTGAGCGCCGATGGCAACACGCTGGCGGTGAGTGCGGTGGGCGAAGACAGCAACGCGTCAGGCGTCGGCGGCGGCGAGGCGAACAACACCGTCAGTGGGAGCGGCGCCGTCTACGTCTTCACGCGCGCGAGCGGAGCGTGGAGTCAGCGTGCCTACGTCAAGTCCTCCAGCCCGCGGCACGGAGACGGTTTTGGTGGCTCGCTCGCGCTCAATGCAAGCGGCCAGTTGCTCGCAGTGGGTGCCCAACACGAGGACGGCCCGAACGACGCGATCCCCGAGAGCGGCGCCGTCTTTGTCTTTGCGTTGACCGGTGCCTCGTGGGCGCAAGAGGCGTACCTCAAGGCCTCCAACGCGGGGGTGGGCGACTACTTCGGCTTCTGGCTCGCGCTGAGCGCCGACGGAACCACGTTGGCCGTGACCGCTCCCGACGAGCGTAGCAACGCCACCGGAATCAACGGCAATCAGGCAGACGACTCGTCGATCGAGACGGGTGCGGTCTACGTGTTCTCGCGAGTGGGCAGCAGTTGGACGCAGCAGGCGTACGTCAAAGCTTCGAACGCCGAAGCGAAGGACGGCCTGGGCTACTCCGTCAGCTTGAGCGCTGACGGCGACACCATGGCCGTGGGCGCGGTGCACGAGGACAGCAATGCGACCGGCATCGATGGGCCGCAGACGGACAACTCGGCGTACGGCAGTGGCGCGGTCTACGAGTTCGCGCGAAGCGGCTCCACCTGGACGCAGCGGGCCTACATCAAGGCGACGAACACGACTGGTGCCGACTTCTTCGGCAGCTGGGTCAACTTGAGCGCTGACGGCAGCGTGCTCGCGATCGGCGGGTGGGGAGAAGACAGTGGCGCCACTGGAGTGGGCGGTGATCAAGGCAACGACTCAGTGATTGATAGCGGCGCGGTCTACGTCTTCAGGCGCTGACCCTGGCGCGGGGTGAATCGAGCAGGGCTTGCCGCGCGATGGACTCACGCGGTTTACTGCGCCCACTTGAGTTCTCGACATGTGCTTCTGGAGAGCCCCGCCCTCGGTCGGCGGGCTCACGTGTGGTGTTTCGGTGACGTCGGCACGCCGGTCATTGCCTTCCCTTCCAACGCCGGCGTCGCGCACGAGTGGCAACAGAGCGGCATGCTCGACGCCATCGGTCCGCTGCTCGGCGAGGGCCGCATCAAGCTCTACTGCCCCGAGAGCAACATCTCGCAGTCGTTCTCGGGCGAAGGCCCGCTCGAGGCGCGCATGGAGCGCCACCGGCAGTACGAGCACTTCATCCTCGAGACGCTGGTGCCCTTCATTCGGCAGGACTGCCGCAGCCCCGACGCGCGCATGTTCGCCACCGGCTGCAGCATGGGCGCGATGTACTCGGCGCTCTTCGCCCTGAAGTTCCCCGAGGTGTTCCGCGGGGCGCTGTGCATGTCGGGGCGCTACCGCGGCGCGAACTTCGTGCAGGGCGGGTACTCCGACGAGCTGTACTTCAACGACCCGCTCGCGTTCCTGCCCAACCTCGAAGGCGCGGCGCTCGAGCGCGTGCGCCGCCAGACGCACATCACGCTGGTGGTGGGGCGCGGGCCGTTCGAGGGCTCGTGCCTGCCCGAGACGCTCGAGCTCGGCGGCTGGCTGCACAAGAAGGGCGTCCCGAACCACCTCGGCGTGTGGGGCAAGGACAGCCGACACGACTACACGTGGTGGCGCCGGCAGGTGGCGCACTACCTGCCCCAGCTCGCTTAGAGCGCGTCGCTCGGAACCCAGCCCTCGTTGCCCTGCTGATCGCGCACGCGGGTGTAGTCCTGCTTCTTCTCCAGCACCTTGAGCTTCTCCCCGGCCTTCATCGGCGCGGGCGCGGTGGCCGCCGGAGGTGCAGCCTTCATCGGCGCGGCCTGCAGCGTGAGAGACCGCTTCGTGCTCGCGCCGTAGAGCGAGTCGATGCGGCCCTCGTCCGCTGCCTTCGCCTGCACCACGTTGTTGGACAGCTGCTCGAACACCCGGCCCCCGCTCTCGGCGACCTGTTCCCGCGTCTGGCCGGGCTGGGTGGCGAAGTGCCCGGTGACGTGAATGACCTGGCCGTCTTCCCAGCGGAAGCGCACCGCCACGATGCCCGAGCCGTACTTCTTCTCGGCCACAGGCGAGTCCATCAGCACCGTCACGCGCTTCGGGTCGAGCACCTTCACCGGGTAGCCGCCGCCGGCCGTCTGCCACAGCTCCTTGGCGTTGCCGCCCAACGAGTTGAGCAGGCCGCGATCTTCGTCGGTGCCGTGAATGCGCACCGGCACCACTTCCTGCTGCGTGCTGCCGCCGGTCCACGCGATGGTGTTGGGGAAGAGCTTCTGCACCACGTTCGCGACGGCGTGGTCGGTGGTGTAGAGGAACCCACCCGCGGTGACGAAGCGCTTGAGCCGGTCCAGCGACGCCTGCGACATCACGCCGGTGCAGTTCACCATCACCACCTGCTTCGAGTGCAGCGGCAGCTCGGCCAGCTCGGCGGCGTCGACGATGACGAAGCTCGCCTTCGCCCGGCCCAGGACACTCTCCATGGCGTCGGCCGACCCGCGGACGATCACCACCGGCGCCTTCGCCACCTCGTCCTTCCGGGCTTGAGACACGTCAGCGAAAGCAGAGGTCGCGACCAGCACCAGCAGGGAGAGAAGAGCGCGCATGGACCCCTTCAACGGACAGGTCGGGAGTTCGATCTGTGCTGGTGTAAGAGGGGTGGATGCGAATTCTCCACACCATGCTCCGCGTGGGCGACCTCGAGCGATCCCTCGCCTTCTACACCGAGGTGCTGGGCATGCAGCTGCTGCGGCGGCGCGAGTACCCCGACGGGAAGTTCACCCTCGCCTTCGTCGGCTTCGGACCCGAGTCAGAGCAGGCGGCGCTCGAGCTCACCTGGAACTGGGACACCGCGAAGTACGACCTGGGCAACGCCTTCGGTCACGTCGCGATCGAGGTGCCTGATGCGTACGTCGCCTGCGCCGAGATCAAGAAGCGCGGCGGCGTGGTGACCCGTGAGGCCGGGCCGATGAAGCACGGCACCACGGTCATCGCCTTCGTGCAGGATCCCGACGGCTACAAGATCGAACTCATCCAGCGCGCGGTCAGCTGAGGATCTTCACGTTCGCGGCCTGGAGCCCCTTGGGGCCCTGCTTCACCTCGAACTCCACCTTCTGGCCTTCCTGCAGCGAGCGGAAGCCCTCTGCGGTGATCGCCGTGTGGTGACAGAAGACATCGTCGCCCCCGCCGTCCTGCGTGATGAACCCGAAGCCCTTCGCGTCGTTGAACCACTTCACTGTTCCGGTCGCCATCTGCTGCTCTGCTTTCTGATCCGCCAGGAGCGACGGAGTGGCTCTGTCGTAACCACCCCAGCCCGCAGCGCCACCTGAGCGATCAGGCGGGGCGTCAGGGCCGCTCCTTCAGGGCCGCGGCGAGGGCAGGCGCGGCGTCTCCGACGATCAGGTGAATCACCCGCTCACCCGCCCGCATCACCGCCTGCACTCCGGCCGCTTCGAGCCCACGCTCATCAACCCGCCCCCCGTCGGCCAGCTCGACCCGCACCCGGGTGATCGCCACTGACTCGACGGCGCGCACGTTCTCGCGTCCACCCAGCGAGGGCAGCAGCGCCTTCGGGTCGATGGCGGGCGCGGACTTCTCGAGGAACTCCTCCATCTCGGTCTTCAGGTTCTCGGACAGCGGGCCGAACACCGCCTGCACGCCGTTGCCCACCACCATCACGCCGGCCGCGCCGAGGTCCTTGAGCCGCGGCTGATCGACCCGGCCCGGGTCCTTCACCGTCACCCGCAGCCGCGTCACGCACGCGTCGAGCACCTCGAGGTTGTCCCGACCGCCGAAGGCCAGCACCAGCGCCTCACCCTTCCCGCCCGGCGCGACGGCGGCGCCGTGAGCGTGGGCTTCTTCGGGCTCCCAACCCATCGTCTTCAAGTGGAACCAGCGGATCGCCGCGCGGAACGTGAAGTAATAGATGAGCGCGTAGAGCGGCCCCAGCACCAGCACCAGCCACCAGCGCTGGGAATGCGGGTTCAAGACGTTGAACAGCACGAAGTCGATGCCGCCCTGCGAGAAGGTGAAGCCCATGTGCGCGCCGAGCGTGGTCATCACGAACTGCGCCGACGCCGCCAGCAGCGCGTGCAGCAGGTAGAGCGCCGGGGCCACGAAGAGGAAGGCGAACTCGATGGGCTCGGTGATGCCGGTGACCGCCGAGGTGAGCGCGGCCGAGAGCATGATGCCGCCCACCGTCGCCCGCTTCTCCTTGGGCGCCTCGCGCCACATCGCGATCGCCGCCGCGGGCAGCCCGAAGATCTTGAACAGGAACGAGCCGCTCAGAATCCCCGCCGTCGGATCGCCGGCGAAGTAGCGCTGAATGTCGCCGTGCACCACCTGGCCGGTGGCGTCGGTGAAGGTGCCGATCTCGTAGAAGAACGGCGCGTTCCAGATGTGGTGCAGCCCGAACGGCACCAGCAGCCGCTCGACGAAGCCGTACAGCGTCGCGGCCAGGCGGGGATCGCTCACCGCCGCCCAGTGCGAGAAGCTGTTGATGCCCCGCTGCACCGGAGGCCACACCACCGCCAGCGCCAGCCCCAGCGCGATCGCCGCCAACGCGGTGACGATGGGCACGAACCGTTTGCCCGCGAAGAAGCCGAGCCAGGGCGGGAGCGAGATCTTGTAGAACCGGTTGAACATCATCGCGGCCAGCGCGCCCGCGAGAATTCCGCCGAACACGCCCGTCTGCACCGAGGCGATGCCCATCACGGTGGTGGTCTCGACGCCGAGCACCTTCGCCATCACGCCCAGCGTCGCCACCGTCACCACGTAGCTGATGGTCGCGGCGATCGCCGCCACGCCGTCGTTGTGGGTGAAGCCCAGGCCCACGGCCACCGCGAAGAGCAGCCCCATGTTGGCGAAGATGACGTTGCCCGACTCACGCATGAGCGCGGACACCACCCCCGGCATCCAGCCGAAGTTCGCCGCGCCGATGCCCAGCAGCAGACCCGCCACCGGCAACACCGCCACCGGCACCATCAAGGCCTTGCCGATCTTCTGCAGGAACGAGAACGAGCCCTTGAACATGACCGTCACCTTCCTCCCGCCGAACGCAGGTGCCGCGTGGTGGTGGGGCCTCCGGGCTGACGGCTCGCGAGCAGGGCCCGCACCTCGGCGGTGGTGCCCAGCGTCAGCGCTTCCTGCGCCAGCGCCTCGCACTCGCCGAACGACCACTTCGCCAACGCCGCCTTCACCGCGCCCACCGCGGGAATGCTCACCGACAGCTCCGTCACCCCCAGGCCCACCAGCAGCGGCACCGCGAGCGGGTCCGACGCGAGCCCGCCGCAGAGGTGCACCGGGCGATCGCGCGCGCCCTTCGCGGTCATGGAGATCATCCGCAGCACCGCCGGGTGCAGGGCGTCGGCCCGCTTCGCCAGCAGCGGGTGCCCGCGATCCATCGCCAGCGTGTACTGCGTGAGGTCGTTCGTCCCGATGGAGAAGAAGTCGACCTCGCGCGACAGCAGGTCGGCCAGCGCCACCGCCGAGGGCACTTCGATCATGATGCCCACGTGCAGCTTCTCTCCGTGACGCTCCTCCTCGAGCAGGCGGCGCGCGGCGCGCAGCTCGTCGAGCCCGGCCACCATGGGGAACATCACGTAGAGGTCCGTGAGCTCGGCTGCGCGCAGAATGGCCCGCAGCTGCGCCCGGAACAGGTCAGGGCGATCGAGGCTCACCCGAAGGCCGCGCACCCCCAGGAACGGGTTCCCCTCCTTCGGGAGCGGGAGGTACGGCAGCGGCTTGTCCCCGCCCACGTCGAGCGTGCGGATGACCAGGGGCCTGTCCTTCCCCACTGCCTGCGCGATGGCGCGGTACACCTCGGCCTGCTCGTCTTCGGTGGGCAGCGTGTCGCGCTCGAAGAAGAGGAACTCCGAGCGCAACAGGCCCACGCCTTCCGCCCCGGCGGCCATCGCCTCGCGCGCGTCGTCGAGGTTGCGAATGTTGGCCACCACGCCCACGCGGTGGCCTTCGCGCGTCTGCCCCACGGTGAAGGCCGCGGCCCGCTCCTTCGCGCGCTCGGCGTGATGCCGGGTGATCTGCTCCTCGAGGCGCGCGCGCGCAGCCAGGTCGCTCGCGTCGGGAGCGTGGGCGAGCTCACCCCGGGTGCCGTCGATGACCACCTCGAGTCCGTCGGGCAGCGCGAGCGCCGCGGCGCCGATGCCACACACCGTCGGCACGCCCATGCCCCGGGCGAGGATCGCCACGTGGCTGGTGGGGCTGCCGGTGACCGTCACCAGGCCCTTCAGCCTCGACACCGGGAAGGACGTGAGCTGCGAGGGCGTCACCTCCTCGGCGATGACGATGGCGTCGTTCGGCAGCTCGGGCGCGGGCGGCGCCAGCCCCGTGAGCAGCTTGAGCACCCGCTCACCGACGTCGCGCACGTCGACGGCGCGCTCCCGCAGCAGCGGCACCGGGAGCTTCGAGAGCTGGTCCGCTTGCGCGGCGTACGCCTGCTGCCACGAGAAGGCCGCGCTCTTTCCTTCGTCGAGGCCCGCGCGGGCGCGGGCGAGCAGCTCGGGGTCTTCCAGCAGCTCCCGCTGCACCCGCAACAGGTCCGCGCGCGTGGAAGGCCCCGCCTCACGCGCGAGCCCCTCGAGCTGCAGCGCCGCTTCGCGCAACTGCGTGGTGAGCAGCGCGCGCTCTTCCTCGGGCAGGCCGCCGCGCTCGGCGACGGCCAACGCCGCCCCGCGCAGCTGCACCACCCGCCCCACCGCGAGGCCCGGCGCGGCCGCGACCCCGGACAGGCGGGTCACCCCCTCGACTCCGCTCGCGGTGAACGGGGAGCTCGGGCTGGACGGGGAGCCCGGAGTGAACGGTTGGACCACGTCCGGGCCGCTGGGCTTGACGAGCGCCGCCTCGCCCGAGCCTTCACGCACCAGCACCGTGAGCGCAGCGAGCGCCTCGGCGGCGTCAGGTCCACTCGCTTCGAGGACGACCTGATCTCCCTGCCGCGTCGCCAGGCCCATCAGGCTCACCACCGACTTCGCGTCGGCCCCCGCTTCGCCCCGCAGCACGCGCACCGACGAGGCGAACTGCCGGGCCTGGCGCGCCAGCACCGCCGCGGGCCGGGCGTGCAGGCCATCGGGGTTGGGCAGGGTGATGGGCGCCGAGCGCAGCGGCACCACGTGCGTCGCCGGAGGGCCATGGGCCACCCGGTGCGGCACGCTGAGCATCACCGTCACGCCCGCCTCGACCCGCTTCGGCGCCGACACGGTGATCTGCTCGTCGGGCGGCTGGTTGGTCAGCACCATCACCGTCACCAGGCTGCGGGCCTCGCGCGCCACCGCGTCGGCGTCGAAGCGCAGCAACGCCTGCCCCGCCCGCACCTCGTCTCCGAGCGCGACCAGGGCGGTGAAGTGTTTGCCCCCGAGCCGCACGGTGTCGAGGCCGACGTGCACCAGCACCTCGACGCCGTCAGGCGAGGTGATGGCCACCGCGTGATGCGCGCGGTGAAGCTGCGTCACCTTGCCGGCGAAGGGCGCGGCCACCTCGCTCGAGGTGGGGTCGACGGCCACGCCGTCACCCGCCAGCCTGCGCGCGAAGACCTCGTCAGGCACCGCCGCCAGCGACACCGTGACACCCGAGAGCGGAGCAAGCAGGTCCATGACGTCCTCACTCCAACTCGTGTTGGTGGTCCTGCCTCACTGCACCTCGAAGGTGGTCGTCCTCATGTTGGGGTCGGTGGAGTCCGACGAAGGCCCCACGGACAGCTGGTAGGTCATGCGCTCGACGACGGGCTGCCGGCTCGCCACGTCCCAGTACGCGAGGTCGTTGGCGTCGACGGTGAGCGTCGCGGTGCGGGTCTCTCCGGGCGCGAGGTCGTCGAGGCGGGCGAAGGCCTTCAGCTCCTTCACCGGGCGTCCCCAGTCATCGGACACCGAGGTGCCCGCGTACCCCACGTAGAGCTGCACCACCTCGCTGCCCTTGCGCGGGCCGGTGTTCTTCACGTCGATCGACGCGCGCAGCGTGCCGTCAGCCCCGATGGCCGCGCTCTCGAGCCGCAGGTTCGCGTACTCGAAGCTGGTGAAGCTGAGCCCGAAGCCGAAGGCGTACTGCGGCGCGACGCCCTGCTTCTCCAGCCAGCGGTAGCCGTGGAAGTAGTCGTAGGGCACGTCGCCGGTGACGGCGTTGAGGAACGCGGGGAGATCGCTCTCCCGCACCGGCACCGACTGGCACAGCTTGCCGCTGGGGTTCACGTCGCCGAAGAGGATCTCCGCGAGCGCGGTGCCTTCCTTCATGCCCGCGTACCAGGCCATCACCACCGCATCGACGCCGGCCACCCAGTCGGACACCACCACCGCGCCGCCGCTCTTGAGCACCACCACCACCTTCATCGCCGGGCGCGCCGCCTTGAGCGCCACCGCGCCGGCGATGTTCGAGAGATCGCGCTGCGGCAACTGCAGGCTCGCCCGGTCCTTCCACTCGCCTTCCTCGCCGCTGCTGCTGCGCGCGAGGTCTGCGTAGAAGTACGCGCCCACCACCACCACCAGGTCTGCGCCGCCGATGGCGGCCTCGTTGCCCGCGACGTCCTGGTAGGCGGTCACCGTGGCGCCGTCGCCCTCGAACACCGCGGCGATGCCCTCGAAGGGCGTGATCACCAGCGAGCCGTCGACGACCTTCGCGTCGCTGCTGCCCTTGTCGCCCATGTTCTCGCTGTTGGCGAACTTGCCCACCACCGCCACCTTCGTCATCACGTGGCGATCGAGCGGGAGCACGTCGTCGGCCAGCGCGCGGGTCGGCCCGTTCTTCAAGAGCACGATGCCCTGCCGCGCCGTCTCGAGCGCGAGCGCCTGCGCCGCGTCAGACTTGGTGAGGTACGGCTTCCAGTCCACCGGGTGCTCGAGCAGCCCGTTGTGCACCTTCGCGTAGAGAATGCGGAGCACCGACTCGTCGATGAGGTCTTCCTTCACCTGGCCCGCGGTGACCGCGCTGCTGAGCTGGCGGCCGTAGAAGTAGGCGCTGTCGAACTGGCTGGGGAAGGCGCCCGAGCTGAAGGGCATCTCGACGTCGAGACCGGCCGCGGGCGAGGTGAGCGTCTGGCCCCTGGCGAACCAGTCGGTGATGACGTACCCGGAATAGCCCCACTCGTCCTTCAAGATGCCGCGCACCAGGTCTTTCGAGAACCCGCTGTAGCTGCCGTTCACGCGGTTGTACGAGGTCATCACGCACGAGACCCCTGCCTCGACCGCGCGCTTGAAGTGAGGGAGGTAGACCTCGCGCAGGGTGCGCTCGTCGAGCACCGCGTTCACGTAGATGCGCGTGTCTTCGATGTTGTTGGCCGCGAAGTGCTTCACGCACGCCTGGATGCGGTACGTCTCTTCCGCGGGCTCGCCTTCGAACGCGACCGTGGGGTCGTGCTGCGCGCCCTCGATGAAGGCCGCGCCCAGCTCACCGAGGAGGAACGCGTCTTCTCCGTAGCTCTCCTGCGCGCGGCCCCAGCGTGGGTGCGAGACCTGGTTGATGGTGGGCGCGAGCAGCACGTGCCGGCCCAGGGCGCGCATCTCGCGGGCCACCGCCCGGCCCACCCGCCGCTCGAGGTCGACGTTCCACGTCGAGGCGCGGGCCGCCGCCACCGGGAACACCGTGGTGCCGTAGTCGCTGTTGTACCAGCGCGCCCCCCGGGGCCCGTCGAGGTACAGCAGCCCGGGGATCTTGAGCCGCTCGTTGCGCTCCTGGTCGAAGAAGTTGTTCGGGTTGTACGGCGGCCCGCTCATCTGCTGCACCTTCTCGTCGAGCGACATCGAGCGCATCAGCTGCTGCGCCCTCAACACCTCGGGCGAGCTGCAGTCGAGGTGGGCGCGCTCGATCAGCGGGTCGCACCGCTCTCCTCCGTCACCGTTGGAGTTCGTCGAACAGCTCGAGCAGCCAAACCCGGCCAACCCGAGCGCCCAGACGAAGAGTCGAGCGCGCGTCATTCGAACCTCGGCGTGGTGAGGCCGAAGCCCCTGATGAAGACGGGGTGCTGACCGTCACCGGGGAGATCTTCCTGCTGCGCCTCCACCGCCGCGTTCGAGAGCGGCAGCCCCGCGGGCAGCTTGCCCACGCCGTGGGCGATGCCGAAGGCGACGTCGAGCATCACCTTGTCTGCAGACTGGTTGCCCGGCATCACCCCGTTCCACTGCACGTAGAGCCCGCTCACGCCCAGCGCCAGCAGCTCGGAGACCACCGGGAGCCGGCCGGCGTCGACCGAGACGATGATCTGCGTCTGCGAAGCGGGGCTCCCGGTCCACGCCGAGATGGCGGCCTTCGCGGCGAGGATGTCGTTGAGCTCCTCGGCGTTGGCGGCCCCGGCGTACTCGAGCGAGGGCGTGGGCAGGTTGAGCGCGCCGCTGTCGGCGTCCTTCGTGAAGGGCGCCGCGACGCGAATGAAGACGTAGTCGGACAGCGCGATGCGCTCGGCCGCGGTGGACACCGGCACGCCCTTGATGCTGGTGGAGTCGTTGGTGAGCTCGCCGTAGCCCGCGCTCACCGAGCGCACGTAGTCGAGATCGAAGTCGCCCATGATGTAGTAGGCGCAGCCCGCCGAGACGTAGGGCTCACCCGGAGGCGCGGGGAGCACCTTGAGCGTGCCGTTGCCCGCGTTGCCCTTGTCGCCCGTCTGGGTGCCGTCGCCGGCGCCGTTGAGGAAGGTCGACGGCTTGGTCGCGTTCACCAGCAGCACGAGGCCCCTGTTCATCGCGTCGAGGCCGGCGCGGTAGGCGGCGTCGGTGTTGGTGAGCTGCGGCGCCTTCACCGCGTCGACGTACGGGTCTTCGAACAGCCCCAACTGGAAGAGGAGCGCGAGCGCCCGCCCCGCCGACGCGTCGAGCTGCGCGTCGCTGAGGAGGCCGGCGGTCTTCGCCTCGGTGAGCGCGCCGGGGTCGTCGAGCCCGAGGAACTGATCCACCCCGGCGGCGGCGGCCTTGCCCACGCGCGCGGCGCGGCTGAGCGACTCCACGCCCCAGGGGGTGTCGGTGAGCACGCTCGCCGGCGCCAGCACCAGGCCGCCGTGCTGGAAGCGGGTGCGCAGCACGTCGGTGAGCAGCGCGCCGTTGAGCGACGCGCTCACCTGCTCGAGGGTCGCGCCGTCGAGCGCGCCCGAGAGGCCGGTCCACGCGCCGGCCTCGGGAATGCCCAGCGCCGTGCTCACGCCCGCCACCTTGCCTTCGATGGCGCGTTGGAAAGGCGCGAGGTGCGCGTCGATGCCGTTGCCCGGGTACGCGAGATAGCGGCCCTTCGCCAGGCGCGCGTCGAGGCCACCTTTCGCCGCGCCCGCCCCGGGGAACGAGCCCACCACCGCGGCCACGCTCTCGGGCCCGAGCGCGGCGCCCTGCAGCCCCTTCACGTACGCAGCGACGAAGCCGCTCACCGCCGCGCTGTCTTCACCGAAGGTGAACTGTCCGTCGAACCAGCGTGGGTCGGTGGCGAGGTCCGCCGGCACCGAGAGCGCCATGCGCACGCCGATGGCCCGGTATTCCTGCGACACCACCTTGGCGAAGGCCTCGACCAGCGCCGCGTCATTCGACGCAGCGAGGCTCAGCTCGTTGGGCCACTGCGAGAACTGCCTGGCCTTCACCCGGCCGTTGCCCGCCGCGTGCGCGGGCATCGAGCTGAGCAGGAAGGGAATGCCTGGCCCGCTCTCTTCACACGCTTCCTGGAGGGCGTTGGCCCAGGTGGCGCGCGCCGCCACCGTGGCGGTGTTGGCGCTGGTCTGGCCGAAGCGCAGGTGCGCGCCGACCATCGCCAGCGTCGCCGCCGAGGGCGCCGGGTTGGTGCCCGGCACGTCGGTGAGCCGGCCGTGCGCCATCAGCCCCAGCTTCTGCGCGACGCTCAGCTTCGCGAGGAGGTCGGTGGCGCGGGCGGCCGGCGTCTGCCGCCAGTCTTCGTAGAGGTCGAGCGTGCCGCTGCCGTTGCTGTCCTTGAAGCGCAGCTGCACCGAGCACGTCGTCGAGGGATCGTCCGCCACGCTCGCGAACGTGACGTCGACGGTGAGCACCGCCTTCTTCTTCGCCTCGAGCGCCGGCTGCGAGGCGAGCAACTGCTGGCGCTTCACCTCGTTCGCCGGCTTGTCGCACTCCGCCACCCCGCCGCCACCACCGCCCTGGCCACCGCCCGCTCCGCCGCCGTCACCTCCACCTGCGCCGCCCCCACCCCCGACACCTCCGTCGGGGTTGGGGTTGCTGCTGCAGGCCGCCAACAGGAGGGCCGTAACCAGGTGCGCTCGTCTCATGGCGTACTCCGCAGTTCAGTAGGTCGAGCCTGCGCCGAGCGGGTACGTGGGGGCCTTCGTGTCGTTGGGCAGGTCTTCGAACTGGTCTTTGACCTCCTGATCAGTTCCGGGGATCTCCATCGGCAACCGCGACTGGCCGTAGGCGTACCCGGCCGGCGTGGTGGGCACGTTCTTGTTGAAGAGCACGTCGAGCACGGCGCGATCGTGGGCGCCGAACTCCACCAGGAACGCGTCCACGCCACCCAACCCGTCGGCGCGGGTGTTGGCCGGGTCGGACACGAGCGGGTAGCTGCCTTCGACGCCCGGCAACTCGTTGAGGTTGGTGAGGCCGTTGACGAACGGCTTCACGATGCCCGGGCGATCCATGTGCATCACCAGGATGATCTTCAGGTTCGGGTTGGCCGCGGGGACCACCGTGCCGTTCCACATGGTGAAGCCGTCGCGCACGCGGAGCAGGTCGATGATCTTGTTCCGGTCCCTCATCGCCACCGAGAGGCTGTTGTCGTTCTGCGTGCCCGGGAACGGCGCGTCGTACGAGAGCGGCACGCCGTCATCGAGGCCGAAGTAGGTGCCCTTGCGCGCGCTCACCACCACCACCGCGAGGTCCGCGACCGTGGCCGTGGGGGCGTGGTCGATGGCCAGGAACGTGCCGCCATCGGCGGTGGTGCCACTCTCCGAGCGGTAGTCATACGGCTGGAGCAGGTCGTCGTAGATGTCGCTGCCCACGAGATCGTCGACCACGCCGTCGTAGAACACCTCGACCACGCCGTTGCGGTTGGTGTCGCCGATGAAGCCGCCGTCAGCCAGGCGCCGGACGCCGTCGATGGGCAGGTACCGCGCACCCGAGTTCGCGGTGGTGGAGTGCTCGCGGTTCTTCAAGATGACGATGGCCTTCTTCTGGGCGATGAAGCCGTTGAGGCGGTTCTCAGCCGAGCGCACCGTCGCCGCGGCCGTGTCCGGGTCGACGTAGGGGTTCTCGAACACGCCGAGCTTGAAGCCCATCTCGAGGATCTTCTCGGCAGCACGATCGAGGTCGGCTTCGGTCACCAGGCCCTGGTCGAAGGCGCTCTGCATGATGCTGATGTTGTCGCTGCCGAACTGATGCGAGCCCGCCTTGAGGAAGAGCGCGGCGCGCTGCGGCGGGGTGAGCGACTCCACGCCCCAGGACGAGCCACCCAGCGCGCCCCAGTCAGCGGTGACCATGCCTGTGAAGCCCAGCTGCTCCTTCATGTACCGGGTGATCAGCCCCTCGCTGTACACGCTGCCGGTCTGCTCGGGGCTGTACTCGAGCTGCCCCTTGAAGATGCTGTAGCAGGGCATCACCGCCGCGGCGCCCACGTCGAACGCCGCCTTGAAGGGAATCTGGTGGTAGGTGAAGTTGCCGCCCGGGTAGACGTTGAAGCGGCCCGGCCGCGAGTGGCTGTCCATGCCGTCCTCGTTCGCGCCGGCGCCGGGGAAGTGCTTCACCGTCGAGGCGATGCCGTTGCGCAGCCCGCCCTGGCCGGTGCCCTGGAAGCCCTCGATGCAGGCGCGCACGTGCTGCGCGACCGCGAAGGCGTTCTCACCGAAGGTGTTCTGCACCCGAGCCCAGCGCGGCTCGGTGGCGAGGTCGGCCATGGGGCCGAGCTGCCAGCGGAAGCCCATCGCCTTGAACTCGTTGCGAACCATGTCGCCGTATTGGCGGGTGACCGCGATGTCGTTGATGGCTCCCAGGCCCAGCGGATAGGGCCAGGGCGAGACCACGCCGCTGGCGCCGATCGTCTGCGCGCCGGTGTTGGCGTTGGTGCTGAGCCCGAAGCCGTGCGACGGGTCGGTGGTGATGATGAACGGAATGCCGTGCGGCTCGGCCTCGCAGACCTTCTGCAGGTTGTTCAGGTAGACGGCCAGCTCGCGCGCGCTGCGGCTCCCCAGGCGGATGAGGCCGTAACGCAGGTGGTTGTTCTTGATGTTGTTGATGGTGCCGGTCGAGAGCGCGCCGTCGGCGGTGCCGCTGCCGATGGTGCCGCCCTCGCTCATGAGGCCGATCCTCTCCTGCACGGTCATCCGCGAGACGAGGTCCCGGGCGCGGCAGAGATCGTTGAGCCGCCAGTCTTCGTAGACGTCGAGCGCGCCGTTGCCGTTGCTGTCCTTGAACTCGAGCCCGCCGATGGTGAGCTTCGCGCGGGTGTCGACGCCGATGACGGGCTGCTGCAGGTAGACCTGCACGGTGCAGGGATCCTGCTGCGGCAACCCGCAGACCCCGTTGAGGCACGACTGGCCGGTGGTGCACGCGCCGGTGGGGTTGCTGGTGCTGCACAGGCTCGCGGTGGGCACGCACGAACCGCCGAAGCAGGTCTTGCCGAGCTCACACGGGCCAGCGGGGGCCTGCGCGCTGCACAGCGCCGAGACGAGCACGCAGCCACCGCCGAAGCAGGTGGTGCCTCCCGCGCACGTGCCGACGAGGTTGGTGGGGCTACACAGCGTCAGCGACTCGACGCACGCGCCCTGGAAGCAGCTCTGCCCCAGGTCGCACGCGCCTGTCGGGGCGGTGGCGCTACAGGGGAGAATCACCGTCTGCGTGATGGTCTCGGTCTTACAGCCGGCGAGCAGCAGGGGAACCAACGTCAACATCAGGCGACTGGACAGCGTGCGTGAGCGCATAGAAACCTCCGCGCGGCCCCTGAGCATCGGGTGTGCCGGGCTCCGGAGAACGGGGAGGCAGTGCGGACCAACGCGCGCACGGGGCCCGGTAACTCCTTCATTCCACGAGCGCCGCGCGTCGAATGCGTACGCGTCTGCAGGGCTTGATTGAGATGGCGGCGCAGAGTCTGCGACGAAGGACTTGCGGATCAACCCGGCCGACAGCGCACGCTTTGGCCCGGCCGTTCAGCGGAAGCCGTCTAGTGTGGTGCGCGTTGCAGGCCTCCCTTCCTCTCCTCGTTCTCGCGGTGGCGTTCCTCACGGGGTGCCAGTGCCGCAGGTCGGCGGCCCCAGATGCCGGACGGGTCAGCTCTGCCCCGGCACCGCGGATCGAGCCGCCGCCGCCCGTCGACGGCGAGGGACAGCTCGCGCGGCGGCTCGACCGCGCCCTCACCCCCTCATCCAGCGATGCTGAGCGCGCGTTCGCTGAGCGCGGCGTCGGAGCGCCGACGGACTCCCAGGGCCTCGCGTGGGACTGCACGCGCTTCGGCGACGACGCCGCCGTGTGCATGACCGAGCGCGCGCTGGTGACGGTGGACCCCGTCGAGGGCATCGAGCCAGGCAACGGCCATGGCACCTTCACGCACGTGCGCCTCGTGAGGCGGGTGGAGGGCGCCCTGCGGGGGGCCGACTGGCCGGCGCCGAGCGCGGCGCTCTTCTCGCACCGGGAATCCGCCGGCGGTGACTGCATGGCCCAGTGTGACGAGGGCGGCTTCCCGCTCGAGGGCGCGCAGCCCGACGAACCCGCAGGCGTCGGCACAGGCGCCTGCTACGCCAGCTGCCACCGCGGCCTCACGGACTCCCTCGAGGGCACGTACACAGTCGACACGAAGCTCGAGCTGGTGGGGGTGCTGGGCGCGGACCGCTACGTGTTCCAGCGCGTGGTGACGAGGAGTTTCAACCCCGGCCCCCAGCCCGAGCCCGCGCAGGAAGACGGCGAGGAGGTGGCGGAAGAGCCGGAAAGCGACAGCACGAGCACGGACTACCTGGTGCTCGAGCACCCGGGCGATCGTCCGCTGACCGCCGCCGGGGAAACCGTGTTCATCGAGCTGGAGCATCCGCGGTCGTCGGTGTGGGTGCTCGACGCGCGGGTCTTCGTGTCACTGGAAGACGGGGGCGTGCTCGAGGGCGACGAGGCGTGCGGGACTGAAGAGGCGCAGCAGGTTTCGGCGTGTGACGGAGGCACCCCGTGAGCCGCGTGCTGCTGCTGGCGTGCGTCCTCTGCTCGGGCTGCGAACGCGACCAGGCGCCGGCAGCTGTCGTCGTGACGCCCGCTCCCGCCCCAGCTCCGGTCATCGAGCCCGCCCTGCCGGAAGCCGACGCGGCGGTGGCCGAGCCTGCGCCGGTGGACTTCCTCACCGAGCTCGCCGCACTCGACCAGGCCTTCCGTCCGGCGCCGGCGAACACCCACCGCTTCGGCCCCGGCGGTTCGCACGCGCACGTCGCCTGGTACCCGGGGAGCGCGGGGGCCAGGAGCTTCGTCGGAGTGTTGTTCTCGACCGGTCACGACCAGGTGAAGGCGTTTCTGCTCGAGCAGGCCGACGAGGTGTGGGCGCTGGGGCGGCGGCACGCGGTGTCACGCGTCGACTCGGAGGTTTGCATCTGGCAACTCGGCCCGGAACGCAGCGACAGCCGCACGCTCGTCGAGTCGCGCTGGTGTGGCGAGGCGAAGGTGCTCGACCTGGAAGGCGACGGAGACGTCGAGGTGCTCTCCCGCGCCGACGGAAAGGTGACGCTGTTCCGCGAGCGCGGCGGGGCGGTGAACGAGGTGAGCGGCACCGACGCCTGCGCGCTGCTCGATGGCGGCTGCTAGCTCCCTCTCCCTGCGCAGCGGGCGCAGCGGGGAGAGGGTTGGGGTGAGGGGCTCAGTCGAGCAGCGCTTCGTGCACCGTCGGCTCGACGCGAGCGTCAGCGCGGATGGCGGTGCTGAGCTGGTGCTCACCGTGGGTGCGGGTCTCGAACTGCCAGCGCGCGCCATCGTCGTCGAGCCGCGGCTCCACCTCGAGGCGGATGCCGCCGTGCGCGTCGAAGCGGAAGGCGAAGCCGTCGAGCGCCAGGGCGAGCCCCATGCCGCGGGCCTTGATGTAGCTCTCCTTGAGCGTCCAGAGCGTCAGCGCGCGGTGTGCTCGCTGGCCGGTGGGGAGCGCGGCGAGGTCGCTGAGCTCGGCCGGCGCGAAGACGTTCGGGGCGAGGGCGAGCAGGCGCGGCGCTCGGGAGCTGCGCTCGGTGTCCGTTCCCACCTCGTGTTGATCTGACAACAACAGCGCGATCAGCCCTTCCGTGTGCGTCACGTTGAAGCGAAGTGGCGACGGCGGTGAGAGCTCGGGGCGGCCCCACGGGTTGGTGGCGAACTGCACCGCTTCCTTCGGGATGCCGAGGGTGCGGCCGAGGATGGTCTTCAACAGGACGCGCGTGACCAGGTACTCGTGGCGCTTGATGGGGGGGATGAAGCGGAGATGCTGCGCTCGCTCCTCGGGCGTGAGAAGCGCGAGCGTCGCCTCGGTCTCGCGCACCTTCTCGGGGTTCAGCCACCAGAGCTGCAGCAAGCCCTCTCCCCGTGGTCCGATTCGAATTAGAGCAGCCCGTCGACGGCGGGACCGTTCGGGCCGAAGAGCCGCTTCGCCAGCCGGCCCAACCACTGCGAGCGCGGGTCGGAGGTGAGCGTCATGCGTCCCGCGCGCGCGCCCTCGAGCAGCGCCTTCACCTCGACGCCCGGGCTGCGCAGGCCTGCGAGCGTGGTGAAGAGCACCGCGTCTTCCGGCGTGGTGCCCGTGCGCGCGCGCCATTCTTCGGCGGCCACGCCGAACTGCGCGTCGCCAGGCAGCGGCGTCTCGGTCGAGAGGTCGGGCCCCAGCGAGTTCATCGCGGCGAGCACCACGTCCTTGCGCTCCTTGAGCGGGAGCTTGCTGAGCTGCTCGGGCAACAGCGGGCGGCCCAGCCAGTAGTCCTGCCGGCCGAAGCCGACGGGGAACTCGAGGCGCGTCTCCAGCGGCGCGACGGGGAGGCCCCCCACCAGCCGCACCGGAATGATGGGCGCGCCGATGGCCAGCGCCATGTCGATGAAGGTGCTGCTCATCTTCACCACCGGCTGGCGCGCCTGCAGCGAGCGCGTGCCCTCGACGTGCACCATCACGCTCTTGCCGTGGTGCTTCATCTCGGCGCCGAGCTCTCCCACGATGCGCAGGAGCGATTCCTTGTCGTCGCGATCGAAGAAGGTGATCACCTTCGGGTCCACCACGCCCGGGTACGAGAAGTTGTGCGCGATGAGGGTGCCCAGCCAGCTGGTGCGGTGCTCCGCCTTCGCCAGCGTCACCGTCGGCGTCTTGCTCAGCGCCGAGATGAGCATGCTGAAGAGCAGCGACTCGACGCCCACCTGGTGGTTCGCGAGGTAGAGGCAGCTGCGCCCCTGCACCGCGTTGAACGCCGCGGGGTCCGCGAGCACCACGTCACCGACGAAGCGCTCCACCAGGCCGTAATAAAGGTCTTCCACCGGCCACTCGCCCACGGCGAAGTGTTTGCGCCAGTACGAGCGCACCACGGTCAGGTCCTGCACCGGCGGCGAGGCGTCGGCCACCAGCACGTCATCACCGGCGCGCGTCACGTGCAGCGGGTGAAGCCGCAGCGGGCGCACCGCGGCGCGGGCACCACCGGCCTCCACCGTCACCGAGGACGGGTGCACGAAGGCGCGGCGTGAGACGTGCTCCTTCTGCGCCACCTCGGCGACGAGGTCTCCGCGGCGTTCGGCGGGCACGTCGTAGATGCACGCGACGTTGCCGGGCAGCCAGTCGCTCTGCCGCAGCACCTGCGCGGAGAGGCCCGTGGTGCGGCCGTCGAAGCTCGAGAGCGCGACCCCCGGCACGTAGGCGCGATCGCGCAGGAAGCGGCGGCGGTCTTCACGGGGCGCCGCGCCGATCGGCCCGCGCGGAAGCAGCACCTCGACCAGGCGGAAGTCGACGAGCACCCGATCGCCCTGGATCATCTGCACGTCGATGATGGGGAAGCGGGGCTCGCCGTCGAAGCCGGCGAAGCGTGATTCGACGCGCACTTCTCCCGCGTCGGGCAGGGGCGAGAACACGCGCAGCTGTTTGATCCGGTACGGGTAGCCCACCACGTCCGAGGGGATCTGCGAGGACCAGCGCGAGAGATCGTCGTGCGGAATGCCGTGCGTGGCCGCGTCGAGCAGCCCCTGGTTCAGAGCGCCGCGCGGCACCTTGCCGTTCTCGGCGCGGAGAATAGCTGTCGAGCCGGTGGCGCTGAACTTCAGCGAGGTGAGGTAGTGGAACGCGGGGCCGTGAAAGAGCGCGCCCGAGGCGTAGGGGTTCGGCTCCGCGGCTCCCTCTCCCTGCGCAGCGGGGAGAGGGTCGGGGTGAGGGGCATACCCCACGCGACCCGTCGCCACCGGCTCGAAGCGGGAGAGTGCCGGGTTCGGAGCATCACGCCACGCAAGCAGCGTGACAGCATCCCCCTCGACTTCGGTCTTGAGGCGAATCGCGCCGCCAGCGAACGGCAGCCAGCGGTGCACCTGCACGTCGGTGAGGGTGAGCGTGCGCCCCTCACCCCGGCCCTCTCCCCGCTCCGCAGGGAGAGGGAGAGCAGCGGCGAGGCGATCGACCATCGACATCATCGGCAGCGCAGGCAGCGTCCAGGTCGGACAGTGATCCGCGAGCCAGGTGTCCTGCTTCGGGTCCAGCGACTCTTCCTTCTTCGACGGCGGCGTGGCGCGCGTCTGCTCGGGACCGGACACGATGCGCATGCCCAGGTTCTTCGTCGAGTAGATGCGCTTGCCGTCCACCCACAGCCAGCCCTCGCAGACGGCGAAGCGGCCCTTCTCGTCTTCGCCCACCTCGGTGATCTGGATCTCGCTGGTGATCACCTTGTTCTTCGGCACCACCTGCCCGCGGTACTTCCAGGTCACCGGCTTCTCGAGCATCAGCGGCTCGAAGCGCGCGTTCTTGATGCCTTCCCCCATGCCCTTCTCGAGCATGAAGAACTGCAGCAACTGGCACAGCGCCTCGACGCCCAGCGAGCCGGGCTGCACCGGGTCCTGGAAGAAGTGCGCCTTGAAGAACCACTCGTCGGTGTCGACGGTCTTCTCCGCGCGCAGGTAGCCGAGGTTCTTCGGGCCCCCGTCGGGCGTGAACTCGATCACCCGATCGAGCATCAACAGCATGTCGCCCGGCAGCCGAGGCTCGGCGGCGCAGTACTTCGGCGGGCGCGTGGTGAGGTCGATCGTGGTCTTCGCCGGCGCCGTCAGCCGCGCGCGCTCGTCGGGCGTCACCGGCAGGCCGACCTGGTTCTCGAAGGCCTCCTTGGGGAAGAAGCCGAACACGGTCTTCATGTCGAAGACCTTCGTGTCGCCGACGAAGCACTCGACCTCGAAGTTCTCGATGATCATGCCCGCGCTCTGCGAGAGCGAGAGCATCTTCACCTTCGTCTTGAAGATGCCGCTCGAGGGCAGGATCTCCACGTGCATGGTGCCGGTGCCGTCGAGGTTCCTGAACAGCATGTCCGTCTCGGTGGTGAGCGCGCTGCCCACGTAGGACGCGAGCCAGCCGCAGGGCTGCAGCGCGGCCTCCATCACCACGCAGAAGGGCATGGTCGGGTTGCCGTTCTGCTCGAAGTACCACTGCTCGACCGGCACGTCGTATTCGACCTCGACCGCGGTGCCGGGCTTCATGCCGCCGAGCGCGCCGTCGAGCTTCGTGATGCGCGACATGAAGTGGTACGGCGGGCCGGGCAGTCGCGCCGCGCGGCGCGTGCCGTCGAAGCGCGCGTAGAAGGGACCGAAGGCTTTCGAGGGCGGGCCCCAGGCGCAGGCGAGCAGCGAGTGGTAGTCGAAGGCGAAGCCATCGACCGTCGCGCAGGGCTTCGGCTCGACGTAGCCCGCCATTCCCGAGAGTGAGCGCAGCGGCACGGCTTCACCGGTGAGCTGGGTGGCGACGGGGCCCAGGTGCTTCCAGTGCTCCATCGGCCAGTCGGGCACGAGGCGCAGCCCGACCCGCTTCGCGTGGAAGGCCTTGCGGCCGTCGACGGTGACGAGGAGATCGGCCCAGACGGTGGGAATGGGGCCGGCGCTCACCTCGCTGACGAAGACCTCGTACACGAGGTGCTTGCTGGTCGGCGTCACCTGGCCGCGGCAGCGCATGGGGTACTTCGTGTCGGGCACCGGCTCGAAGCGCCAGGCGTCACGCTCGATCGTGTAGCCGAGGCTGGCGAGGTAGATGCTCATCGCCTGCAGGCAGCCGTCGAACATGAGCGTGCCGGGCATGCAGGGGTCGTTCTTGAAGTGCCCCTTGAAGAACCAGTCGTCGGGCGTGACCGGCGTCTCGGCGCGGAGGTAACCGCGGCCCCACGGGCCACCCTTCGGATCGAGCTCGGTGACCTCGTGGAGGAACTGCATCTTCTCCGAGGTGATGCGGGGCGAGCGCACGTGCGGCTGCGCGGTCTCCCAGCCCTTGCCGAAGCAGTCGAACGGCTTGCCGGAAGCGAAGGCCTTGAGCTCGGTGGAGGTGAGCTTGCGCTTCTCGCACTGCACGAACGGCGCATCGACCTGCGCGGGGGCGGGCTTCTCTTCGTTCGCGTCCCAGAGCACGCCGGCCGAGTTGGCGAGCTCTTCGTCGGTGAAGAAGCCGGCCTGGCCGTTGCGCACCGAGAGGCGCGGCTTCCCGTCGACGTGGCAGTCGTAGTGGAAGAAGAAGAGGCGCACGTCCCCCTGCGTGGCGTGGCCGTCGACGTGGATGTCGTACTGGAGCGTCTCACCGGGCACGGGCAGGCCGCCGCGGTAGGTGAGGTCGCAGCCGAGCAGGCGGTACACGCGCTCGCCCTTGTTGAGCGAGTCGATGCCCAGCCAGCTGATCAGCAGCAGGTCCGCCTGGCCTGATTCGATCATCACGCCGGCCGGCATGCGGCCCTCGTCGTCGAGGTACCAGCTGTCGGCGCGCACGTCGGTCTCGGTCCAGATGGTGCCCTTGCCCATCGACTGCGGGGCACCTTCGATGCCGGTGACGCGGTCGGCGAGCAGCAGCGGCGGCTCGGGCATGCGCACCTGGCGCGCGTAGCCGTCCTGGTTCTCGAACTGCGGACCGAAGACCGAGGAGATCTTCCCGCCCGCGAGGATCTCGAGCTGCTGGCGATCGAACTTCGGGCCGGGGAGCACCGCGGGGCGCGGCGCAGCGGCGATGACGGGCGCGGCGGGCGCAGGCGGCGGCGCGACGGGCTTCGCGATCACCGGAGCGGGTGCCGGTGGAGCCGGGGGCGCGGCGGGCTTCGCGATCACCGGAGCAGGAGGAGGCGGCGGCGCGGGAAGCTGACGCTGCGGCGCGGGCTGGAGCTGAGGAGCCACGTTCATCGCGACCGGCGTCGAGGGACCCTGCGAGGCAACTCCGTATGCCTGGCGCAGGCCGGCCTCGGCCGATTGCTGCAGGGCGAGGAAGCGCTCGTGCACGGCGGCCTGCTGCGCGAGGAACTCGCGGTGAACGGTGGCGAGCTGCTGCTGCTGCGCCATGAAGCGGGAGAGCGTGTCGTTCATGAAGGGAACCTGAGTCGGCGCCGCAAGAGGTTGCGTCGCAGGGAGCGGAGGCGCTGGCAGACGCGCAGGAGGCGAAGTGAGACTCGTGGCTCCCTCTCCCCCCCGGGGGAGAGGGTCGGGGAGAGGGCCAACCAAAGGAGCGCTCGAAGCAGAGCTCCGGAGCACCGGCTCGAGATGGGGAGCAGGAATCATGACCTGGGTTTCCTGTGCAGGAGTGGGCCCCTCACCCCGGCCCTCTTTTCCCTCGAGGCGCGAGTTCGCCGTTCCCCGCTGCGCAGGGAGAGGGAGTCTGGGAGTCGGAGCGTGGGCTGCGAGCGTAAGCATCGGTCCGGCAGCGCGCGGCTTGTGAATGAAGGGCACGATGACCTCTTCACCCTTCAACGAGACGGTCGCGCGTTCAGCCTCGAGCACCGAGACAGAGACCTCGGCGAAGCGCGACGGCTTCAGGCCGTGATGAAGCGTGAGCGCAGCCGCCGCGACGTGGAGAAGTCCGTTCGCCGCGTGAGCCTTGCCGAAGATGGCGGCAACCCTGTCTCCCTCTCCCTGCGCAGCGGGGAGAGGGCCGGGGTGAGGGGCAACCGTCGCAAACACCGGATCCCCATCGCGCCGAGCATCCTCCAGGCGCTTGAGCGTGAGCACCACCGCCGCGTCACCGGGAGCCGCGGATATCCCCAGCTCCTTCAGCGCCGCCTGGTGCACGGGCTCGTGCGACAGATCCACCGCGCCCACGAGCGCCGCGTCGATCTCACCCGCCCGCAGCGCGCGCACCGCCAGGTGCAGCGCCGTGATACCCGACGCCTCTTCCGACGACACCGTGAACGCCGGCCCAGCGACGTCGAGCTGACTGTTGATCCGGTTCGCGGGGATGTTGGGCATCGTGCCCACCACGCCGCCCGACTGCAGCACCGGGACGATCCCATCGCGCGCCGTCTTGAGCCACGCCGCGTCGACCCCTTCACTCGCCAGACGCCAGCGCGCGCCGTAGCGCGAGACTTCGGCGTCACAGCCCATGCCGATGAGCACCGAGGTGCGATCGCGCGGCAGCTTCACGCCGTGCGCCGCTTCGCGCGCCGCCTCGAGCACCATCGTCTGCTGACCGAGTGACTGCTGCAGGTCGTTCGGGGGGAACTTGAGCCCTTCGAGCGCGACGGCGACCGTCTGGCGCGGCGCGTTCGAAGGCGTGCCGGCGATGAGGTCGCGGGTGAAGTCGGATGCGCTGTCGCCCTGCCCCACTCTCGCGCCGATGCCGACGATCGCGACCTCGCCCCTCACCCCGACCCTGTCTTCCCCTCGAGGCGCGAGTCCGCCGTCCCCTCCCTCGAGGGGAGAGGGAGACAGGTCTGCGGATTCCACGATCAGGTGCGCGTTGTTGCCGCCGAAGCCGAACGCGCTGATGCCGGCGCGCTTCGGACCGGTCCACGCTTCCGCCTCTCGCAGCAGCCGGAACGGCGTCCCTTCGACCGCGGCGTTGGGCTGATCCACGTGCAGCGTGGGCGGCTTCTTCCCGTGCTCCATCGCCGCGAGCACCTTGATGAGCCCTGCCACGCCCGCCGCGGTGATCAGGTGGCCCAGGTTCGACTTGAGCGATCCAATCGGCACGCCGCTGCAGCCGGCGAACACCCGCGACATGCTCTTGAGCTCAGTGGCGTCACCGACCGGAGTCCCCGTGGCGTGACACTCGAGCAGGCTCACGTCAGACGGCTTCAACCCCGCCTGCTCGTACGCGAGGCGCAGCGCGCGCTCCTGGCCTTCTTCTGACGGCGCGAGCAAGCCGCGCCCTCGGCCATCGTTCGAGAGACCCACGCCGCGGATGACGCCGAGGATCTTGTGACCCTTCGCGCGCGCGTCGGACAAGCGCTCGAGCACCACGAAGCCCGCGCCTTCCGCGGGTACCAGGCCGTCGGCGTCCTTGTGGAACGGCCGGCTCTGGCCCGTCTTGCTCAGCGCAGACAGCGCGCAGAAGCCGACGTGGATGAAGAGGTCGTCAGCCTGGTTCACCGCGCCCGCCACCATCACGTCGGCGGTGCCGTCGTGCAGGCGATCGCAGGCGAGCTTGATCGCGTAGAGCGACGACGCACACGCTGCGTCGAGCGCGAACGCACCTGCGCCGAGCCCCAGCGCGCGCGCGGTGAGGTGCGCCGGCAGGCCCGAGTTGAAGCGGTTCCTCGCGTGCGGCCGGGGCGTCTTGCCCAGCCAGACGCTCTCCGCGTAGCGGGCCTGGGAGGCCGAAGGGAACGAGAGGTTGCCAAGCACGAGGCCCGTCTTCTTCGTTCCTTCCAGCTTCGCGCTGCGCAGCGCTTCGCGGACTCCGTGAATGGTCAGCTGGAAGAGCGGATCGAGCGCTCGGAGTTCATCGGCCGGGATTGCAGTACCCGTGGCGTCGAACTGGAAGCCGGTGACGTAGCCGCCCACGTCGGACCAGGTGCGATCGGCGGACTGCGCCACCGTGCCCATGATGTTGGCGCGCGGAACGCCCCAGCGATCCGCGGGGACTGGTGTGAGCGCGCTCTTGCCTGCCAGCACGTTCGTCCAGAGCTGCTCGGGGGTGTGCGCTCCCGGCAAGGTGCAGGATTGGCCGACGATGGCGATGGGCTGAAAGTTGTTCATCTGTCCTTCGAGTCTTGGCCCCTCACCCCGACCCTCTCCCCGCTGGCGGGGAGAGGGAGTCAGAGGTCAGGTCAGTTGCGGGCGGTGTCCGGGCGGAGGACCGTCTCGACGCCGATGATCTCGGCGACGACGTGGCCACTCGCGTCGGAGAAGGCGATGTCGCAGACCGTGCGCTGGTCGTGGATCTTCCGGCCGTGCACCACGCCCTGCATCGGGCCCTCGGTGAGCCCGTCGCGGTAGCTGCGGTACTCGCCCATCGCCATCGGCAACACCGCGCCGCCGAGCACGTGACGCGACCAGAGCAGCGCGAGCTGCAGGCCACCGTCCATCGCCGCCGCGTCGCTGCGCCACGACTCGCCGGCCCACGCCGACTTGGTCGTGCCCGAGAGCGTGCCCACGATGCCTTCACGCGAGACGCCCTTCACCGAGTCGATCACCTGGAAGCTCGGCCCGTGGAAGAGCACCTGGCCGTCGTACACCGCGGCCTGGGTCCACTTCTCCAGCACCGGCTGCGCTTCGATCTCCGGCTGCGCCACGGCGCGGTCCGTCAGCTTCACGGTCGCGCTGTAGTGCAGCACGTCACCCTTGCCGCGCAGCTCGACGCCCACCTCGGCGCCCGAGCCGTTGCTGAGCTGCTTCGCGCTGACCACGAAGCGATCTCCCGCGCCGGCGAAGCCCTCGAGCTTGATGCCGCGCAGCACCTTCACCTGCTTCACCGCCGCCAGCACCAGGTCAGGCCGGCACGCCCGCGCTGCGCGCAGGAACCACTCCACCGCCAGCACCATCGGCACCACCGGCACCCCGGCGATCGCATGGTCCGCCAGGTACGGGTGCGAGCGTGAATCGACGCGCACCTCCACCGTGGCCGAGGGCGTCACCTTCGCGCCCAGCGCCCCGTCACCGTGCGAGCCGCCCACCACCACCGTTACGTCCTCGCTGGCGCCGGTCAGCTCGTCGACGAAGCGCTGCGCGCCCACCTCGAGCGGAATGAGCGCCACGCCCATCTGGGTGAAGTGCGCCTTGAGGCTCGGCGTCACCATGCCGCCTTCCCACGGGCCCCAGCCGATCGACCGCACCACGCAGGAAGGGCCGCGGCGGGCGCGCTCGGCGCAGGCCACGAGGTTGAGCACTTCGTTCGCCATCGCGTAGTCGCACTGCCCGAGGTTTCCGGTGCGCGCCGCGATGGAAGAGAAGAGGACCAGCGAGGTGAGCGGATCCTTCGCGGTCGCCGCGAGCAGCGCGCGCAGCCCGCTCACCTTGGTGTCGAAGACGCGATCGAACTGCTCGTCGGTCTTCTCGGCGATCTTCTTGTCTGCGAGCACGCCCGCGCCGTGAACGACGGCGGTGATGGGTCCCCACTCCTTGCGGACCGTGTCGAGCGCCGCGGAGAGCGCGGCCGCGTTGGCCACGTCCACCGCGAGGTAGCGCGAGTCGCTGCCCGCGGCCTTGAGCGCCGCCATCGTCGCGCGGATCTCGCGCAGCGCCTGGAGCGAGGCGAGCTGACCGTTGAGCTCGGCCGGGGTGGCCTTCTTGCCCTCGGCCTGCGCGCGCTGCATCAGCGCCCGCTTGAGGCCGGGCTCGTCGGTGATGCCCCGCAGCTCGGCGGGCTCTTCGCCCAGCGGCGTACGGCCCAGCAGCACGATGCGCGGCTGCTTCGCCTTCGCCAGCGCGAGCAACCCCGCTGCCGTCACCCCGCGTCCGCCGCCTGAGGCGACGACGACCGAGGTGGGACCGAGCTGCACCGCCGCGGTGGTGGGCGACGGCGTGTTCACCGAGGCCAGCGTGGTGCGGCGCCCGTCGGCGTGCAGCCCGACCTCGAGCGTCGTGCCGCCACCGAGCACTTCGTTGACGATCGCTTCCGCCGTCGCGTTCACGTCACGCGCGCCGCGCTCGAGGTCGATCGCCTTCACCGCCGCCTTCGGCCACTCCAGCGCCGCGGTGCGGGCCAGGGCGCTGACGCCGCCGAGGAACGCGCGGGTGCCGTCGCGGCCCGAGAGCCCGAAGTCGCCACCCGTGTCCTGCACGGTGACGAAGGTGCCGCCCGTCTCACCGAAGCGCGCCGCGAGGGCGCGGGCGGTGCGGAAGGCCTCGCGATTCACCGCGATCGCCTCTTCGACGTTCTTCACCGCGCGGAGCCCGCCCAGGAAGATGACCGCGTCTGCATCGGCAGGCGCGGCGGCGACGACGCTCGCCTTCACGCCGTGCTTCGCCAGGTGGGCCACGACCGCGGCCGCCACTCCGGCGCCGTCGTCGGTGACCGCGAGCCGCTGCGCACCGAGCACGCCCGAGAGCGCCATGCCCACCGAGGTCGAGGGCACCTCGCGCAGCGAGTAGCGCTCGACGCTGGCCTTCGGCGCGGCAGCCACGGGTGCTGCGGCAGAAGGAGCGGGTGCGCCACCGGCCGCGCGCATGTGGTTGACGATCTGCCCCAGGGTGCGGAGCGTCGCCAATTCGGTCGGCTTCACCTCGGGCAGGTTGGGCGCACGCTCACGCATCGCCGAGAGGATCTCCACGCGCTTGATGCTGTCGATGCCGAGGTCGGCCTCCAGCTCCATGTTCGCGTTGAGCATCTCCGTCGGGTAGCCGGTCTTCTCGGCCACGATCGCCATCATCAGCGCCTCGAGGTCGAGCAGGGACGCAGCGGGTGCTGCAGCCACGGGCGCCGCGGCGACAGGCGCCGGAGCGGTCGCGCCACCTGCTGCGCGCATGTGGTTCACGATCTGTCCGAGCGTGCGCAGCGTCGCCAGCTCGGTCGGCTTCACCTCGGGCAGGTTCGGCGCGCGCTCACGCATCGCAGAGAGGATCTCCACGCGCTTGATGCTGTCGATGCCGAGGTCGGCCTCCAGCTCCATGTTCGCGTTGAGCATGTCCTTCGGGTAGCCGGTCTTCTCGGCCACGATCGTCATCATCAACGACTCGAGGTCGACGGAAGGACCCGCCGCGGCGGCCACGGGGGCCACGGCGGCAACAGGCGCGGGTGCGGCGGCGAAGGCAGCACCACCGGCCGCCTTCATGTGCGCCACGATCTGTCCGAGCGTGCGCAGGGTGGCGAGCTCGGTCGGCTTCACCTCGGGCAGGTTCGGCGCGCGCTCACGCATCGCCGAGAGGATCTCCACGCGCTTGATGCTGTCGATGCCGAGGTCGGCTTCGAGCTCCATGTTCGCGTTGAGCATCTCCTTCGGGTAGCCGGTCTTCTCGGCCACGATCGTCATCATCAACGACTCGAGGTCCACGGAGGGACCAGCGGCCGCCGCGACGGGCGCCGCTGCGGCGACGGGCGCGGGCGCGGCTGAGAAGGCAGCACCACCGGCCGCCTTCATGTGATCGACGATCTGTCCGAGCGTGCGCAGGGTCGCGAGCTCAGTCGGCTTCACCTCGGGCAGGTTCGGCGCGCGCTCACGCATCGCGGAGAGGATCTCGACGCGCTTGATGCTGTCGATGCCGAGGTCGGCCTCGAGCTCCATGTTCGCGTTGAGCATCTCCTTCGGGTAGCCGGTCTTCTCGGCCACGATCGTCATCATCAGCGACTCGAGGTCGACGGCAGGGCCGGCCGCGGGGCGCGGTGCGGCGACGGGCGCGGGCGCCGCGGCGATCGGCGCGGGGGCTGCGATGATCGGTGCCGCGACTGGCATCGGCTGCGGGGCGGGCAGCATCGCCATCGGCTTCGGCGCCGCGAACTGCTGCGGCATCGGGGCCGGCGCGGGCAGGTACTGCTGCGTCTGCTGCTGCGGAGCCGGGGCTCCCATCATCGCGCTCAGGCCTGCGAACGAGGACTGCGCGGTGTTGAGGAAGGCCATGTGGCTGTCCGCCATCGCGCGCTGGTAGGCGGCGTGCGCGTCGGCAGTCTGGCGCTGCGTTTCCTGGAAGGCGTGCACCCAGGCGAGCTGGGATTCCGAGGAGGCCTGCTGCTGGACGACCGGAACGTCGCCCCTCACCCCAACCCTCTCCCCGCTCGGCGGGGAGAGGGAGACAGGTGCAGGCACTTCCACGTGAATGATCTGCGGCTGCGGAACCGGACGCGGACCGTTCGGCGGAGGCAGGTCCTTCGCGCCACCGGCCGGAGGATACGGACGGCCCGTGTTCGCCCCGTTGATCGGCATCGTCATCGCCGGCTTCTTCACCGGCTTGTCCGACTCGGGCTGGAACTGCTCCCAGAGCGGCGCCAGGTTCATCGTCACGCCGGCGATCGCCAGGCGGCCGAGGCCTTCCTGCAACGTGGTCACGCCGTGCTTGCCCTTGCGATCCAGGCTCACCGCGCGGTGCGGACGATCACCCAGGATGCGGCCGACCAGCTCGGTCAACACGCTGCCCGCGCCGACCTCGACGAACGTGCGCACCCCACGCGCGTACATCGCCTCGATCTGCTCGACGAAGCGCACCGGCTGCGCCAACTGCGAAGCGAGCTGCTCGCGCGCGTCCTTGCCGTACACCGCGGCCGTCGCGTTGCCGTACACGTCGAGCTTCGGCGCGTCGAACGTCACGCCCTCGAGGAACGTACGGAACGGCGCGCTCGAGCCAGCCACCAGCGGGCTGTGGAACGCGGTCGCCACCGGCAGGCGCTTGGCGGTCATGCCCTTCGCCGACAGCGCGGCCTCGACCTTCGTGATCTCCTCGACCGAACCCGACAGCACCACCTGGGTGGGGGAGTTGTGGTTCGCCACCACCACGTTCGCGCCGCTCGCGGCGACCGCGGCCTTCACCTCGTCGATGGTCTTCGCCACCGCCGTCATCGCGCCCGGCGTCGCAGACGCATCACGCATCAGCTCGCCACGCTTGCGCGCGACCTTCACCAGCGCCGCCGAATCGATGACGCCCGCCTCGTGCAGCGCGGCCACCTCACCGAAGCTGTGACCCGCGACGCAGGAAGCCTTCACGCCCACCAGGTGCAGCACGTTCGCCAGCGACTGGCTGTGCACGCCCAGCGCAGGCTGCGCCCACTCGGTCTGCGTCAGCTTCTTCTGCTGCGCCTCGCGATCGGCATCGGTGAACACCGGCTTCGGGAACACCACGTCCTGCAGGCGCTCGTTGCCGAAGGGAAGATTGGCCGCGTCGTCCCACGCCTTGCGCGCGACGTCGAAGGCCATCGCGGCCTCGGCGCCCATGCCGACGTACTGGCTGCCCTGCCCGGGGAAGAGGAAGCCCACCTGGCCCGCGTCCGCCGCGCCGGTCGCGTAGTGCACGCCCGTCGGAGTGGAGTACGCGTTGCCCGGCGCCTTCTCGATGCTCGCCGCCGCCGCGTTCAGCTTCTCGGTCAGCTCCAGGGAGTTCGCCGCGATCACCGCGAGGCGCGCCGCGTCCTTCGTGGAGAAGGACAGCTGCGTCTCGCGCGCGAGGTGGTGCAGCTCCTTCTTCGAGGCCGCGAGCGTCTTGCACTTCGCCACCAGCTCAGCGGGCGTGCCCGCGCTGATCAGCACCAGCTCGGTGGGCACGGTGCGCAGGCGCCAGGCTTCCTTGCCCTTGCCCTTCGGCACGTACTCCTCGAGCGCGACGTGGAAGTTGCTGCCGCCGAAGCCGAAGCTCGACACCGACGCGCGGCGCGGGTGCTTGCTGTCGCGGATCCACGGGCGGCGCTGGGTGTTCAGGTAGAACGGGCTCTTCTCGATCTCGAGCTTGGGGTTGGGGCGATCGACCTTGATGGTGGGCGGCAGCACCTTGTGGTGCAGCGCCATCACCGCCTTGAACAGCCCCGCCGCCCCGGCCGCGGCCTTGGTGTGGCCGATCTGCGACTTCACCGTGCCCAGCGCGCACCACTGGTTCTCATCGCGAGCGCCGGTGAACGCGAGCTTGAGCCCCGCGAACTCGGCGGCGTCGCCGGCCTTGGTGCCGGTGCCGTGCGCTTCCACCAGCTCCACGGTCTCGGGGCCGTAGCCCGCGACTTCGTAGGCGCGGCGCAGCGAGCGGGCCTGGCCCTCGGGCAGGGGCGCGTACACGCTGTTCGCGCGGCCGTCGGACGCCGAGCCGATGCCGGTGATGACCGAGTAGATGCGGTCGCCATCGCGCTCTGCGTCTTCCAGGCGCTTCAAGGCGACCATGGCGATGCCTTCGCCGAGCAGCGTGCCGTCAGCGGTGTCGGAGAACGGCCGGCAATCACCCGAAGGCGAGAGCGCGGGCGTCTTGCTGAAGCAGAGGTACATGAAGATGTCGTTCATCGCGTCGACGCCGCCGGTGATGACGAGGTCAGACTGGCCGAGCTGCAGCTCGTTGATGCCCATCGAGATGGCGGCGAGCGACGAAGCGCACGCGGCGTCGGTGACGGCGTTGGTGCCGCGCAGGTCGAAGCGGTTGGCGATGCGGCCGGCGACGACGTTGCCGAGCAGGCCGGGGAACGACGATTCCTGCCAGGGGGTGTAGGACTTGGCGATCTTGAGGCAGATGTCCTGCGCCTCGGTCTCGGGGATGCCCGACTCGCGCAGCGCCTTGAGCCAGACCGGCTTCTGCAGGCGGCTCACCATGCTGCCGAGCAGCTCCTGCGCCGAGGTGACGCCCAGCAGCACGCTGATGCGCTCGCGGTCCATCTTGGAGAACTGGCCCTGTGACGCGTCGTCGAGCACCTTCTGCGCCACGATGAGCGCGAGGATCTGCGCCGAGTCCGTCGCGGGGACGATGGTGGGAGGCAGGCCGAACTCGAGCGGGTCGAAGTCCACCGAGCCGAGGAAGCCGCCGCGCTTGCTGTAGGTCTTGTCGAGCGCCTTCGGATCAGGATCGTAATAGTCCTCGATCAGCCAGTGCGACGAGGGCACGTCGGTGATCAGGTCCTTGCCCGCGAGGATGTCGGTCCAGAAGCCGCGCGAGTCGGTGGAGCCCGGGAAGAGCGCGCTGACTCCGACGACGGCGATGGGGGTCTGCTTGCGGTGCGATGACATGGTGAGGACCTCTGGTGCGTTGAAGATGAAAGTCAGGAAAGCGGGCGCGGGCGGAACGAGAACGACGCCGCGGGAACGGGGAGACCAAAGCTGCGGAGCTGGCCGGCGCGGGTGATCACGGCGGCTCCTTCGAGGAGATTCCGGGCGATCTGCACCACGCCGCGGTTCTTCTGCTCGGCGAGGAAGGTGCCCTTCGCCCAGCGGTTGAAGGCGCCCATCGCGGGGCCACACCAGATCTGGTAGTCGGCGCGCCGCGAGGCCTCGCCGTCGATGGACCACTTGCTGGCCTTCCCTAAGTACCAGCGGAAGACGAGCGCCATCTTGTGCTTCGGATCAGCCTCGGCGCGGGCGACCTCGTGCGGGTCGCGGTTCTGCCAGAAGCTCTTCGTCTCGGCCCAGATCTCGTCGAAGGTCGCGTGCAGCACGTCCTTCTCGAGGCGGCTCCGCAGCTCCGCCGGGATCGCCTCGAGCGACGCGTGCCCGTGGTACGCCTCGTAGAGCTTGGCCGAGCGCACGCCGAACATCGTGCCGCGCTTGAGCACCTGCACCTTCACGCCCAGCTCGAACATGTCGGCGGCGGGCGCCATGATCACGTCGGCCACCTCGGCCTCGGCGAGCATGCCCTTGCCCAGCTCAGAGAGGCCCGACTCCACGGCCGCCTGGTTCACCGAGCCGGTCACCACGTAGGCCGCGCCGAGCGCGAACGCCGCCGCGAGCGAGCCGGGCGTACCGAGCCCGCCGGCCGCGCCCACGCGGATGGGGCGATCGAACTTGTGCTGCGCCACCAGCTCGTCGCGCAGCGCCATGATGGTGGGGAAGAGCGCGACCAGCGACTGGTTGTCGGTGTGACCGCCGCTGTCCGCCTCGACGGTGATGTCTTCGGCGACGGGCACGCGCGCGGCCAGCTCGGCCTCACCGTGGGTGATCAACTTCTGCTCCACCAGCGCGCGGAGCATGTCCGCCGGCGCGGGCGCCATGAAGCGCATCGCCACTTCGCGGCGGGAGATCTTCGCGAACACCTGGTGCTTGCGCGCGATGCGGCCGTTCGCGTCGAGGTGGAGACCCGACGCGGCGCAGCGCACCACCGCGGGCGTGAGGCCCATGAAGGCCGAGGCAGAGATGATCTTCACGCCCTTGCGCAGCAGCAGGTCGGCGACGCGGTTCTCGAGCTCGGGCTCGTTGGGCGAGTGGATCAGGTTCACGCCCCAGGGGAGGCGATCGCCCAGCTTCGCCACCAGCTCGTCGAGCGCCTTCTCCACGCGCGGGTAGCCGAGGCCGCCGGCGCCGAAGAAGCCGACCAGGCCCGCCTCTGCCATCGCGATGCACATCTGCGTGGTGGCGATGCCGTTGGCCATCTCGCCGGCCACGTACGGAAACCGCACGCCGTGCACTTCGCAGAAGGAACGATCGCCCAGCCACTCCGGGTACATCGCGGGCAGCGTGGCGAGCAGCGGGAGATCGCCGGGCGCGGGCGTGGTCACCACGCTGCCGCCGATCACCAGGCCGATGCGGTTGCGGGTCGCGTCTCGCACCACGTGCACCGGCTCACGCACCTGCGCCAGCACGGGCGCGAGGTCCACGGGCTCGAACACGGGAGGGACCGGGCCGGGACGCCAATGACCGACCGGAGTCAGCTCTGAACTCTTCATGCACCTGCTCGGATGGGAGGGGAGGAGAAACGAGGGTGCTGTCTCGCACGATCTTCGTCATCGGCTCGTCACGGAGCGCGGTGACATGGCCAGCGCCGCACCGCGTCGCGAAATGCCCCGCCTCGACATCAGAACTCACTGATATTGCTGCGTCATTTCCCGGGAGTCCGGCCCAGCTGTTCGAGGGTCCAGCGCTGGAGCGAGAGCTGGCGCTGCGCCTGGTCGAGGGAGTCGCGCAAGCGCCGCATGCCCAGCGAAGAGACCAGCATCGTTCCCAGGCCGGCCATCGCCAACATGGTCAACGTCGCCGCCGGGGGCAGCTCGAGGGCGTGCGGCACCACGATCAGCTCTCCGTGCTCGAACCTGTAGAACGGCGTCACCACCCCGGTGAGCTGGAGGCCCAGCGGGAGCAACATGGTCAGCGACGAGAGCGCGAGCACCCAGCCGTGCTCCTCGCGCCGGACCCACAACATGAGCAGCAGGGCGTTGGCGGTGGCGAGACTGGGGATGGTCATGAAAGGGCCCAGCGCCCATGACTGGGAGATACCCAGCGCCACGGTCGCGGCGATCCCGGCGAAGCGCATGGCGCGGCTGGGCGGCGGTGCGCGCAGCATCACCGCGATGAAGAACATCAACAGCACCCACGCGGCTGACATCGCGCCGAAGGCGAAGGCGTCGCGAATGCCCATCCACAACGCGATCAGACCGAAGGGCGCGATGGCGAGGAAGGCGAAGAACGCGTTCTGCGTGCCGTTGGTGGTGAGGTCGTCCTGGAATCGCCGCACCTCGCGCGTCACCTCTTCGGGCTCGACCGAAGGCGTCGATTGGAGGAGCGAGAGGAAGGTCTGCTGCGCGAGCGGCTGCTCGGGTTGGAGCGCGAGCGCACGCCCGACCTCCTGCAGCGCCTCCCGGCGGGCGGCGAGGTCGGTGTCGTCGCGCAGCGCCCGGCCGGCCGCGGCCTTCGCGCGTTCGGCGTGGAGGGTGGCGAGCTGTTCCCGAAGCGCGAGGTCACGCTGGCCGCTGAGCACGGCCTCGAGGCCGTCGGCCAGTTGCCGGGCGGTCGGGCGCTTCTGCGCATCGCGATCGAGCGCGCGATTGCACAGCGCCTCGAGCTCAGGCGCGACGTCGACGCCCGGCGCATGATCCCGCATCGACCTCACGCCGTGCGTCGCGGCCAGCAGCTCGAGGCTGGTGTCGCCTTTGACCAGCGGCTGCAGGGTCACCACCTCGAAGAGCACGGCGCCGAGGGACCAGACGTCACTGGCCGGCGTCGCCACTTCTCCCGCCGCCTGCTCGGGCGCCATGTAGCCGGGCGTACCCATCACCGCCCCGGCCATGGTGGCCCCCGGCTGCGAGACGAGGTCAGGCCCCGTCGATTCTCCCGGGCGCCCCACCTTCGCCAGGCCCCAGTCGAGCAGGTAGACCTCGCCGTAGTCGCCGAGCATGACGTTGCCGGGCTTCACGTCGCGGTGCACCACGCCGCGGGCGTGCGCGAAGTCGAGGGTGCGCGCGAGCGCCTCCACCAGCGAGAGCAGCTTGTGAGGCGAGAAGCGGGCGCGCGTGGCTGCGTCTGCGTCGACGAGCCGGCGCACCACCTCGGACAGCGTGACGCCACGCACCCGCTTCATCGTGAAGTACGGCTGCCCGTCACGAACGCCCAGCTCGTGCACGGGCACGATGCCGGGGTGCTCGAGCTGGCCCTGCACGCGGGCCTCGCGCACGAAGCGCAGCTGCGACTCGGGGTCGGTGGCGGTGGAGGTCTTGAGGGCGAGCTCACGGCCGAGGTGCGCGTCGCGACAGCGCCACACCTCGCCCATGCCGCCCTTGCCGAGCAGGTCCTGGATGTCGAGGCGGGCGGCGTCGGCGAGCGCGCGGAGCTCGAACGAGGCGTCGACCTGTGCGGGGCCGCTCGGCGCCGCGGGGATGGTCACCGGCAGAGTGTCGGGAGCTGAGGCCATGTCCCGACTCTGGGCGAGAGTGGGGGCGGGGCGCGAGCCAAAGCGTCACGGGTGAAGCAGGTCGGCCTGAAGGGGACGTGGGGAATGCAGGGCTGCGCTTCGTGCGCGACCTCCTGTTCGCCGCCGTCGGCGCCGATGCCCGCGACCACCACCCTGCCCGTGCGCGAAGACGGCCTGCTGTGCGGGTTCCGTTGCTCATCGAAGGCGCTGCAGCCAGCGCGCACCACGCACCGGGCCGCCGTGGCGCCTGCACGGCGCTCACGCAGCGCACACCGGCGGCTTGCGGTCCTTCCACGGGCGCGCCTGCTCGAGCTGCGCGGCGAGGCGGAAGAGCGTGGCCTCGTCACCGAAGCGCGAGGTGAAGCACACGCCCATCGGCAGCCCCGCGTCGTTCCACCACAGCGGCACGCTCATCGACGGCTGGCCGGTGACGTTGCCCACCGCGGTGAAGGGCGCGAAGCCGAACGCGCGCGCCACCGCCTTGTCGAGCATGCCGGGCAGCTTGAGCGCCGAGGTGAAGTCCAGGCGCGACACCAGCTCCTGCAGCGTCTTCTCGCGGCCCTGGGCCCCGAGCGCGCCGTGCGCCACCGGTGCCTTTCCCACCGTGGGCGTGAGGTAGCAGTCGAACTTCTCCATGAAGCGGTTCACGTCGCGCGACATCGCCTGCAGCTGCCGCAGCGCCGCGGAGAAGTCGGCGGCGGAGAAGCCGGTGCGGGCGATCATGCCCATCAACCACGTGGTCGGCTCCACGTCGGACGGACGCGCGGGTCGCCCCAGGTACTTCGCCGCGAGCTGCAGCTCACCGCCCACGCCCGCGCAGTACGTGGCGAAGAACGCCCGCGAGACCGTCGGACCATCGACGGGCGGCGCCGCCTCGACACACTCGTGCCCCAGCTCGGTGAGCAGCTTCACCGCGTCTTCCAGCGAGCGCTTGCAGTCGGCGTCTTCCGCACCGCCTCCCAGCAGCGGCTTGTGGGTGAAGGCGATGCGCAGCTTGCCCGCCGGCCGCTTCGTCTCCTCGAGGTAGCTGCCGGTCTGCGGAGGCGCCCAGTACGGCGCGGTGTGCTCAGGCCCCGCGCTCGCGTCGAGGAAGGCCGCGCTGTCGCGCACGCTCACCGAGATGACGTGCTCCGCGGCGAGGCCGTGCCCGCGCTCGCTCGAGTGCGGACCCATCGGGTTGCGGCCGCGCGTGGGCTTGAGCCCGAACACGCCACAGCACGAGGCGGGAATGCGAATCGAGCCGCCCGCATCTCCGCCGTGCGCCACCGGCACGATGCGCGCCGCGACCACGGCCGCCGCCCCGCCCGAGCTGCCACCCGGCGTGACGTCGGGCTTCCACGGGTTGTGACAGGCGCCGTACAGCGCGGTCTCGACCGTGGGGAGGATGCCGAACTCGGACGTATTGGTCTTGCCGAACACCACCAGCCCCGCGGCGAGGTAGCGCCGCACCAGCTCGCCGTGCACCTCGGGCAGGTAGCGCTCGTAGAGCTTGCTGCCGCTGCGCAGGGGGAAGCCCGCGTAGGGCTGCGCGAGGTCCTTGAGGAGGAACGGCACGCCGCGCAGCGGCCCGTCAGGCAAGCCGGCCGAGACCAGGCGCCGGCCCTCGTCGAACATCTCGAGCACGATGGCGTTCAGCTTCGGGTTGACCTGCTGCGCGCGGCGGATGGCCTCGTCGAGCAGCTCGAGCTCGGTGACTTCCTTCTTGCGCACCAGCTCAGCCAGGCCGAGCGCGTCGTGGGAATCGTAGGCGGCGGGGATCGACATGAAGACCGCGGAGCATACCCGGGACTGGGCGTGAATCCCTCACCATGAAAAGTCGACATCATGTATCGAGATTTCATGGTAGCCAGGCAGCGTGAAGATCGCCCGCACGCGGCTGACCGACGAGGTGCTCCGGCTCCTTCGAAGGACCCCGGTGGTGACCATTCTCGGGCCGAGGCAGGTGGGGAAGACCACGCTCGCGCGCGACGTCGCAGCTCGATTCGGAGGCGGGCCGGTCACCACCTTCGATCTCGAGCAGCCCAGCGCGCTGGCGAGGCTGGCTGAACCCGAGCTGGCGCTCGAGCCGTTGCGGGGGCTGGTGGTGCTCGACGAGATCCAACGAAGACCCGAGCTCTTTCCCCTCTTGAGGGTGCTCGCTGACCGCCCGCGCCGGCCGGCGCGCTTCCTCGTGCTGGGGAGCGCGAGCCCGGAGCTGCTGCGCCAGGAATCCGAGACGCTCGCGGGCCGGGTCGCCTTTCTCGAGCTGGGCGGGTTGTCTCTCTCCGAAGTGACCCCGAAGCGCCTCGAGCGGCTCTGGCTGCGAGGGGGGTTCCCCGCCTCGTTCACCGCCGCCTCCGACGCGGACAGCTTCGAGTGGAGAGCCGACTTCATTCGCACGTTCCTCGAGCGGGATCTGCCGGGCCTGGGCGTGTCGGTGCCAGCACCCACGATGCGCCGCTTCTGGGCGATGCTCGCGCACGTGCATGGACAGGTCCTGAACTGGTCGGAGCTCGGCCGATCGATGGGCGTGTCTGACGCGACGGCGCGCCGCTACACGGATCAGCTCGAGGCGGCGCTGGTGGTTCAGCAGCTTCAGCCGTGGCACGAGAACATCAGCAAGCGCCAGGTGAAGTCCCCGAAGCTCTACCTGCGCGACTGCGGGTTGTTGCACGGCCTGCTCGACCTGCGGACGCAGCAGCAGCTCGATCAGAGCCCCCGGTCTGGCGCGTCGTGGGAAGGCTTCCTGCTCCAGCAGGTGACGCAGCAACTGGGAGCGACCCCACGGCAGTGCCACTTCTGGGCGACCCACCAGGGCGCCGAGCTCGACCTGCTGGTGACGGACGGGAAGCGGCGGCTCGGCTTCGAGTTCAAGCGAACGGCCACCCCGGCGGTGACGCCCAGCATGCGCAGCGCGCTCGAGGCGCTCGACCCCGAACAGCTCTTCGTGGTGCACGCAGGGCGGGAGTCGTTCTCGCTCGGCCCGAAGATCCGCGCCGTCGCGGCCTCGCGGTTGGCGGAAGAGCTCGAGCCCCTCCGATGAACCTCGAAGGCACCTGGTACGTCATCGCCACCAACTTCCCCATGTGGACAGGCGGGCGCCGCACCGAGCCGCGCTTCATCTATTCCAACACGCGCACGGTCGAGGGGCGCACGTGCTTCGACGACACGGTCGCGTACGTCGAGGGCGGGCGCAGCAAGACCATCGTCGGGGTCGACACCGAGGTGGGCCCGCGGCGCTACCAGTGGCGCGGCCGCGGGTGGCTCAGGTTCTTCACCAGCCAGTGGGAGATCATCTCGGTCTCGGCGGACGAGCAGTGCCTGGCGCTCTCGTTCAGCAAGACCTGGGCGACGCCGGCGGGCATCGACATCATCGCGCGCACGGCGAGCCTCAGTGATGAGGCGTGGGCTTCGATTCACGGGGCGATCGGTGCGCCGGCGCTGGTGCGATTGGGGACGCGATGAACCTGCTCGAGCGGTTGGTCGTGGTGCTGGTGCGGTCCGAGGGGCCGCTCAACGTGGGCAGCGTGGCGCGGCTGTGCGGGAACTTCGGGTGCTCGCTGCGGCTGGTCGAGCCGCTGATGGATCGCTCCATTCCCGACTGCATCAAGATGGCGCACCCATCGGAGGCGCTGCTCGCGGCCGCGCCGGTGTTCGAGACGCTGCAGGAAGCGCTGGCTGATGTGTCGCTGGCGGTGGCGACGTCGTCGAAGATCTCCGAGGCGGCCACCGCGCCGTGGCTGTCGGTGTCTCGCGCGCGGTTGTTGATTCCCGAGGCGGGAGAGAAGGTGGCGCTCGTGTTCGGCAACGAACGCACCGGGCTCGCGACCGACGAAGCGGCGCTGTGTCCCCGCGTGGTGCGGCTGCCGACGCCGGGCCCGACCGAGAGCCTCAATCTCAGTCACTCCGTCGCGGTGATGCTCACGTTGTTCTCGGCGGCAGCCGAAGGCGCGAGCGACGACTTCCGCGCTTCGAAGCTGTCACGTGACGCGCTGGTGCAGTTGCTCAGCCGGGAACTCGACGCGCGTGGGTTCTTCAAGGGCGGTGCCCGGGCGCGCGCGTCGTTTCAACCGAGGTTGCAGGAACTCGCGGACAAGATGGACCTGAGCGAGCGCGACCTGGTGCTGCTGCAGGATGTGTTGTTGGTGCTGATGGGTCCGAAGTCCGGCTGACGAGCTGAAGGCAACAGCCCTGGGGGTGGTGGTGGTTTGGGTCGGCTTCGTGCTCGTCGCGCGCTGGCCTCTCGGCCACGGGCAAGGACGCGAGAGTGACGAGTTGCCGGAAAGTGCGACGTGAGATCCCAGCGTACAGCGGGCTGTACGGTGGTACCGCGCGTCGCCTTATTGAGCGTCGAAGCTTGAAATCAGTGCCTCGACAAGCGCCCGCAGTGGGGGGGCCTGTGCGATTCGAGCACGGGCCGAAACCCTTGCCCCACCACCGCATCCCCGGGCTGCTTCTGGAACCTCCGGTGAATGGCTCACTCCAGCAGGGGTTTGAGCTTCGCCGCGTCGTCCATCAGCGCCCACCCGCCGCTCGCGAGCGCGGCCTTCTTCTCTGCCGCGCTCCACGGCCCCAGCGCGCGGATCAGCTTCGCCCGTGACGCGGTGTCGGGCATCGACCGCAGCGCGCCGATGAGCGCGTCCTTCGGCACGACGGCCTTCGCGTTGGCCAGCAACCACGCCGAGTCAGCCCGGCCCAGCGCGTCGAGCAGCCAGAAGCCCCGTTCCTCGTGCGCCGCCTTGCGCAGCACCGCGAGCGCAGCCGCGTCCTTCGGCCCCACCGCGGTCCCCAGCGCCATCAACATGCTCCAGCGCAGGTCGGGCTGATTGGTCGGGTGCCCCACGGGCTTGACCCCGTCGAAGAGCTTCGGCGAGCGCTCCATCACCTTGAGGATCGCCGGCGCGCCGACCTCCTTCGCCACGCGCTCGAGCAGGTACACCGCGGTCGTCCGCACCCCCACGTCGGCGTCTTCGGTGTGAAGCAGCAGCGTGCGCCCGAAGACCGGCGACCACGGCCCTGCGGCGCCGATGGCCCGGTCCAGCCCGTCGGCGGCGGTGTAGTCCTCGCGCTGGCTCCACGAGCCGGTGCCGCGGAGCTGCGATTCGATCTCCTTCACCGCCTGCTCCTCACTTCGGATCATCACGCCTGCGACGTCGACTGCGGGAGGAGCACGCACGGGAGCACCACGTTGAGCCCACGCCGGAGCGGCGAGGAGCAGGAGGAGGAGGAAGGGACGGAGCATCGAAGCGACACTAAACCGGCCGGGCGCTGGCCACCCCTTCTCACCTCGGATAAACGCTCGTCACCCCAGTCCCAAGGAGTTCGCATGCCGTCGATTCGCCGCCAGGCCGATGCCGCCGCTGCTGACCGCACCATCACCCGCGCCGAGGCCCAGAGCCTGGTCGACCGCGTCAAGTCGGACGGCAAGGTCACCGCGTACGAGAAGACCCAGCTCAAGACGATCCTCAACGTGCACAAGGATCTCTTCACGCCCGAGACCGAGGCGTTGATCCGCCCGTTGATCACGAAGACCCCGGCGCCCACGCCCGGCCAGGTCGTCTCGCTCGACCCCACGCCCAGCCAGCGCCCGGTGTTCCTCGCGGCCGACGGCACCTTCACCATCCACGCCGACGGCAAGGCCGGCCGCACCCCCGCCGAGAAGGGCGATGCGCTCTTCCGCGCCGGCGAGCTCATCGACAACGCGAAGAAGGAGAGCCTCTTCACCGGCCTCCCGAAGGAGACCCGGCAGAAGGTGTTCGAGCAGCTCGCGCCCACGCTCTCCACCACCGCGCCCGCGGGCTTCGACGCGCGGCAGGCGATCCAGGCGCGCGCTTCCTCCGGCACGGTGCTCCTCGCGCTGCTGGAGGCGACGCCCGAGGCCGACCTGAACGCGAAGATGCTCACCTCGTACGAGGCCCTGGTGCGCAACGAGCCCGATCAGCGCCTCAAGGAGAACCTGATCTTCCACCTGAGCAACTCGCCCGCGGGCAAGACCGCCGCAGGCAAGGCCGTCAGCGACAAGCTGATGGACCAGCTCGCCCCGCTCAAGCCGCCCTACGAGAAGTGGTTCGCCAACGGCAACAACACCGTGAAGATGGACTGGCAGGTCGGCGACGAGTTCATCGGCGGCTTCCAGAGCAAGCTCAAGTCCGCCGGCTGGAAAGAGACCACCGCGGGCAGCGGCACCTTCACCAAGACCTTCAACGAGCCCGGCGTGGGCGAGACGAAGTTCGAGATCCGCACGAAGATCGGCGGCGGCAGCCGGCTGCTCGAGAAGATCGCCGACAAGTCGGTGAACATCATCGGCTACGACGGCCACTCCAACTGGGGCAAGAACCAGGTCAGCTCGATCAACAACACGCCCGCGCTGCCCGACGGCGGCGACGGCAAGCTGTACCTCTCGAACCTCTGCGTCGGGAAGTCGCAGATCGACGCCTTCAAGGAGAAGTTCCCGAAGATGCAGGTGACCACCACCTACGGCAGCTCGGCGGTGGACACGGACATCGACGGCCTGGCGAAGCTGATGAGCAAGCGCGCGGGCTGGGACACCATCACCCCCTTCCTCGACCGCACCGACGGCCACTACGACCGCAACAACTTCCTCACGCCGGTGAGCACGCTGCAGCGCGAGAAGGTGCTCGACCGCGACAACGACGGCCAGGCCGACTACCTCGACAAGCACTTCAACTTCTCGACCTTCAACGTGCCCGAGGACACGCGGCGCGAGTTCCGCCCGGTGAAGCAGGACCGCGACCCCACCATGCTCGACGGCACCAAGGTGAACATCGCCGCCCAGGTGCTGAACACGGTGAGCGAGTTCTCGGGAATCCTGCGCGAGGTGAACGAGCACTCGCGCGTGATCGCGGGCGGCTGGTTCGAGCCGAAGGCGGGCGAGGCCGAGGTGGTGAAGTTCGAGAAGGTCGCCGTGCCGGGGAAGGACCCCGAGTACCGGATGACGGTCAACGCCCGCTACTCGCACATGAGCGAAGAGGCGATCCGCGCCACCTGCGCGTACGAGCTCAACCGCTGGCTGCAGAGCTCGGGTGAGCAGCGCCTCGACCCGGTCGATCGCAAGATCGCCGCGGTGATCAGCTTCGCCCAGTCGCTCGACATCGACGAGGGCTTCCGCGACGACGAGGTCTTCAACAACTTCCTGAGCCGCTACAACCTGCCGGCCTTCTCGCGCGACGACATTCAGACGCTGCTCGACGCAGAGCACCACGACTACGCGGGCAGCGAAGAGATGGTCGCCACCATCAAGGGCAAGCTCTCGGCCACCGCGCTGGCCGAGCTGAAGAAGCCCGAGGTCGGCGAGCCGGTGCGCTTTCTCTGAGCGCTCGGTAGAGTCAGGCCATGTCGTCGCCCGCTTCGACCCCGCTGGCCTCCGGCCTGGACGTTCGTTTTCCGGTGGTGCTCCGGCGCCCTCGGCGCTTTCGCGTCGACCGCGCGGAGACGTGGCCCCGCGTGGAAGGGCGGCTCGAGTTTCACGAGGGGGAGCTCCGCTACATGCCGCCGTGCGCCGACGAACAGGGGCAGGTCGTCTTTTCGCTCGTGACCGTGCTGGGTCCGTGGGTGCGCAAGCATCGCGAGTTCATCGGTGGCACCAACGAGCAAGGCATGCTCCTCGACGGTTCGGTGCGAGCCGCCGACGGTGCCGTCTGGCGACGTGACACCCTCAAGGGCCAGGTGCCGGGGACGTTTTTCCGGGTTCCCCCCGTACTGGCCGTCGAGGTCGCCGGGCAGGACGAAGAAGCAGAGATCTTGAGGGAAAAGGCGCGCTGGTATCTGGAACATGGCGTCACCGTCGTCTGGCTCCTGTTTCCGGGGGCGCGCTCGGTCGAGGTCCTCACGGTGAATGAGCACCTCGTCCTTCCGCAGTCGAAGTCGGTCCCTTCACACCCCGCGCTTCCCGGGCTGGCGCCCCGCGTGCGGGACTTTTTCGCGCAGCTCGGTTGAGTCTTCCACCGAGGTCCGGGGCCGGGTAGTTGGCGGCCATGACGACCCTCATCGACGACATCGAGACCAGCCGCGACGGCGCGACGCTGATCATCCGCTTCGCGCGGCCGGCGAAGAAGAACGCGCTGACGCTGGCGATGTACTCGCGCCTCAACGTGGTGCTCGCCGAGGCCGCCGCCGACAAGACGGTGCGCGCGGTCGTCTTCGGCAGCACCAGCGAGACCTTCACCGCCGGCAACGACCTCGGCGACTTCATGCAGAACCCGCCCTCGGGTGAAGACTCGCCGGTGTTCCGCTTCATCAACGGCCTGGCCACCTTCGAGAAGCCGCTGCTCGCCGCGGTCGACGGCAAGGGCATCGGGCTCGGCCTCACCATGCTGCTGCACTGCGACTTCGTCTACGTGTCGGACCGCGCGTCGCTGGTGGCGCCGTTCGTGAACCTGGGGCTCGTGCCCGAGGCGGCGTCTTCGCTGCTGCTGCCCAGGTTGATGGGGCACGTGCGCGCGGCAGAGATTCTCCTGCTCGGCGAGCCCATCGACGCGAAGCAGGCGCTCGCGCTCGGCCTCGTCAACGCGGTGCTGCCGCCCGACCAGGTGATGCCGAAGGCCCTGGAGACCGCGCGCAGGCTCGCCGAGAGGGCGCCCACCGCGCTCAAGCTGAGCAAGGCACTGATGAAGGATCGCGCCGCGGTGTCCGAGCGCATGGCGCAGGAAGGCGCGCACTTCGTCGGTCAGCTCGCCTCACCTGAGGTGGCCGAGGCGATCGGCGCGTTCTTCGAGAAGCGCAAGCCCGACTTCTCGGCGTTCTGAAACCCATTGATGATCCTCCCGCTCCTCATCGCCCTGAGCGCGGCGCCGAACCTCGAGGCCGAGGCGAAGCGTCGCACCGACGCGCTGATCGGCCAGGGCTACAACTTCACCCACGGGCTCACGTTCGACGCGCGTCCCGAGAAGACCACCGCGAAGATCGAGTTCTTCGTCCCCACCGCTGAGGACGAACACACCTTCAGCTTCTGGGCCGAGACGGCGCAGGGCGCGTTCAGCTACCGCCTCCTCGCCTCGGACGGGAAGGTGCTGAGCGCCTGGTCGGGCCGCAAGGGCGACGCCACCGTCACGCTCGACCTCCCCGTCGGCAAGTACGTGATGGAGCTGGACCGAAGCGCCGGCACCGCGGGCCGCGCGATCCTCGGCATCAAGGGCCCCGCGCTCAGCCGCTGCGCCGCGCGCGCGGAAGAGCACCCGGCCGCGCCCGCGAAGGGCTTTCACTGGCCGTATCTGCTCTACCTGCCGAAACAGGTGAAGAGCTCCCGGCTGCTGGTCGCGCCGAACAACACCGGCTTCGCCACCGATGACCTCGAGCTGCTCCGCACGTCTGGCAGCTGCGAGGTGAGAGACCAGGCAGCCCTCGCTGACCGCCTCGGCACGCCGCTGCTCGTGCCGCTCTTTCCGCGCCCCCCGACGAAGGAGGATGAAGACAACCTCTACCTGCACGCCCTCACCCGCTCGAGCCTCGAGACGAAGCTCGAGGCGTATCGCCGGGTCGATCTCCAGCTGCTCGCGATGATCGATGACGCGCGTGCGGGCCAGCAGCTGGACCCGGCGGTGTTGCTCACCGGCTTCTCTGCCTCCGGCTCGTTCGTGAATCGCTTCGCCGTGCTGCACCCCGAGCGGGTGAAGGCGGTGGCGTGCGGTTCTCCGGGTGGCTGGCCGCTTGCGCCAGCCTCCGACCTCACCTGGCCCGTGGGCGTAGGCGACGTCGAGCAACTGACCGGACGTGCCGTCGACCTCGCTGCGCTCAAGAAGGTGGCGTGGTTCTTCTTCCTCGGCGGCGACGACTTGAACGACGCCGTTCCGAAGCGCGACAGCTTCTCTCTGGCCGACGAGGAGGTCATCTTCCGCCGGTTCGGGAAGACGCCGGTCTCGCGCTGGAAAGCGGCGGAGCGGCTCTACCGGACCGCTGGGCTCGCCGCGCGCTTCAAGCTCTACCCGCGGGTCGCCCACCAGGTGTCGCCCGAGATGGAGAAGGACCTCGCGCTCTTCTTCGAAGCGCACCGCTAGGCCGCCCCTCACCCCGCCCTCTCCCCGCTGCGCAGGGAGAGGGAGACTGCTAGTGGCCAGCGCCGAGATCCGCCAGCGACTCCACCGGCTCGAGCATCACCAGGCCCACCACGTCGAGCCGGCCCAGCGTCGGCTCGGCGGTAAGTGACGCGGTCGGGCGAATGAGCAGCCGCGGCCGGCCACCCCACGCGAGCACCCACTCCAGCGCGAGATCTGCCCGCACCTCGTGAAGCTGCCGCCCCGGGCCCCAGATCGACTGGTGCCGCGCCTCGAAGCGCAGCGCCGAGGGCCACTGCAGCTGCAGCCCCACCCGCGCCACCACCCGCGTCGCCACGCCCGCCATCGGCATCGTCCCCGTCGGATCCACCGCGACCTGGAGCGAAGGCCCGACGCCCGCGGTGAGCAGGTGCCGCGCATGATCTCCCTGCACGCCGAGCAACACCCACCCCGCCCCGCCCGAGAGCGAGTGCTGCGAGCGCCACGCGCGGTAGTCGGTGGCGAACTCGAAGCCGAAGCCGAGGTGCTCCTTCCACTTCGGGTACGGCGGCACCGGCGGGGCGATCGAATCGAACGCGACCAGCGTGAAGCGGCTCTGCACCACCTGCGGCACCGCGAGGGAAGGCGCGAAGGTGACGCTGCCCTCGAGCATGCGCACGCCCACCGGAGCGCCGATGCCGCGCAGCCGCTGCTCACCCAACAGCTCGAGCAACCCCGCCTCGTCCAACTGCACCACCGGCGTGGTCGAGCCGTCGCCGCGCCGCCACAGGCCGCCGCCCAGGCCAGTGCGCCAGTGCCCTGAGAGCGGGAGGCTGCGCGTCGCGGGAATGATCTCCTCGGCGATGACGGCGTTGGCCTCGGCCTCGAGGAACGCGGGGGCCGAGACGTCTGAGAACACCTCGCTCACCAGCGCGCCCTGCTGCGTCGTCACCTCGTCGAAGAGGGCGAGCTTTTCCTCCAGCTCCTTCTGCTTCTGTGCTTCCGCGGGCGTGGCGTCGCGCTTCTTCGCGCGGCGCCGCAGGTCGTCGAGGAAGGTCTCGCGGTCGAGCAACATCAGGCTCTGCTGCAGGGTCGACTCGCGCTCGAGGCTGGTGAGCCGCTCGTTCCACATCGCCTCGAGGTCCGAGCTGCCCGGCTCCACGCGCTCCTGCTCGAGTTCACGCAGCGAGTGGAGCGCTTCGTCGGCAGAGGCCCGCTCCACGCGCGCGCTCAGCGCCCACCAGGCGAACAGGTCCTGGTGCAGCTTCGCCGGCGCGCCCCGGCTCGCGCGCGCCAGCTCGACGTACGCCGCTCGCCGCACGGAGACCTCGGAGTCGTGCGCGCCCGTGAACGAGGCCGGGAGCTCTCTGAAGCCCGCTTCCAGCTCGACGCGGCGCGCTTCGTCTCGCCGCGCCACCACGCCCGTCGACTCGAAGGTGGGGAACACCGCGCTGAGCAGCCGCTCGCCAGTCCGCTTCTTCGCGCGGAAGAGATCGTCGAGCACGCCGCCGGGCGAGGTGATGAAGCCCGGCCACTTCGCCAGCGCGGGCTCGTCGAGCGAGGTCTCGAGCATCCACACCAGCACGGTGGCGCAGTTGTCCGAGAAGAACGCGTACGAGAAGCGGCCCCGCCGCTCGAACTCCCAGGTGCGCTCGAGGAAGCGGCGCTGCTCGTTGCGCGAGAGGCCCAGCTTCCACCGCGTCATGCTGCGCTGCTCGCCCGAGAGCTTCTCGCGGGTGAGGTCGGTCATGCTGATGGTGAAGACGCCCAGCGAGTAGCCGCCGAAGAGGCCCTTGGCGATGTGCGCCGGCCCGAGCTTCGGCAGCGTGATGGCCGCGAACTGGATGGCGGTGTCGAAGCTGGGCCCCAGGCTGGTGCGCCACACCGGGCGCACCAGGAGGTGACCGAAGAGCGACTCCGGCGCGCGGCCAGACGCCTGCACCAGCAGCACCTCGAGGTGTTCCAGCTCGTCGAGCCGCGTCCACGCGTCGAAGGCGGGGCAGGCCTGCGGCTCGAAGGGCGTTCCGAGGAACGCACCGAGCGCGCGGAGGCGGGTGAACTCCTGGCAGCGCAGGAGATCGTCAGTGGGCAACGCCAACACCGGCACCAGCGCGGCCTCGGCGAAGGTGAGGAAGTCGAGCTTGCTGCTCACCTTGCCGCGCGGGCGCGCGAAGGCGGTGCTCGCCTGGTTGAGCGAGTGTTCGCTGAGCGAGAGCGGCCGCTCGAAGGGCAGCAGCCAGCCGTTGGCGCGGCGCCACTCGGGGCGCTGGCTCCACTGGTGAACGTCGTCCCAGGCGGAGAGGAGCGCGTGCACCACCGCGCGCGATCTCCACAGCAGCCTCCGCGCGTCGTCGTCGAGCGCGCCGTCGCGCCAGGACACCTTGCCCTTCTGCTTCGTGAGGACGAAGTCGGACCCGCGCCACTCGGGCTCGGCGATGCCCGCGGCGGTCTCGGGGAGCGTGTCGTCGAGCACCAGGCGCAGGCGGCCCTTCGGCGCGAGGCGAAACGACGCAGGCAACCCGTCGAGGCCGGCGGCGAGCGCGCCGAGCTCGGCGTCGCTGAACGCGCCCTGCACCTCGAGCCCCGCGGCCTCGAGCCTGGCCACCGCCTCCGCGGGCGTGGCCGCCAACAGCGCGAGGAGCAGGGTCACCAAGCGGTCAGCTCGAGCCGCCGGTGGTCGCCAGGCTCTCCTGGCTGGAGACGCAGTCGACCGAGCCGGGGCCGTTCACGCCCTGCATGGTGCAGGTGCACCCCGCTCCGAGCGGAATCAGCAGAAGCCACCGTCGCATGTCGCGCACGCTACTCACCTGGCGGCGAGAACGGCGAGCCCGTCTTCACGAAGGAGCTGATCAGCCATCACCAGCTCGCCGACCTTCGACATGATCGTCGCCGCCCGCTCAGGCGTCATCTCCCGGGGGGTGGCGAGCTGAGCGCGGTGGCGCTGCAGCACGCGGCCAAAGTGCGCGACGTGCTCCGGTGAGATGCGCGCGATGCCTGCGAGTTCGTCGATCGAAGGCCCCGCGCCCAGCGCGAGATCCTGCTTGAGCTGAAGCTCGTTCGCCAGCAACCACGCGCGCGCGAGCACCATGGCGTCGAGTGAGGGTGCCGAGGTCTGCGGCGGGTGCAGCTTGCGGAACTCCTCGGCGCGCCCCTTCGCGTCCGCCTGCCACTTCACGACGTACACCGTGGTGATGATGCCGCCCGCCACCGCCACGAGCACCGCGCTGCCCGCGAGGACGAGGCTCGAGGGCCCGGGCGCCACGCCGGAAGACTGGCCCGACCCCGTCGACCCGTCGGAGCTCGCCCTCGTGCCGTTCGAGCTCCCCTGCGTGGCGTTGCTGCTGGCCGACGTCCCCTGGAACACCGTCGACGAGCCACCGCAGCCGGACACCCAGCCGCACCCCCACCCCTCGAACTGGGCGTGAGCGAACCCCGCACTGAGCACGACCGCCAACCCGAGGAGGCGCATGGTGGCAAGCGTACTCCTCGGGCTTCGGGTCGAGGCCCTCAGAGTGCGGCGAGCACGGCCTCGCCATCGGCCCTGAGAAGGGGGTCTGCCAGCACCAGGTCACCCACGCGCGACATCACCTCGGCGGCCTGCTCAGCCGTCACGTCGTGTGAGACGAGCAGTCGGCGGCGATGGCGCTGCAGCACGCGCCCGAAGTGCGCGCGACGTCCTGGCGCGATGCCCGCGACGCCGGCGAGATCGTCGAGCGCTGGCCCCGCACCGAGGGCGAGGTCCTGCTTGAGCTGCACCTCGTTCGCCAGCAACCAGGCGCGCGCCAGCACCATCGCGTCCAGCGTGGGCACCGCCCTCTTCGAGATGGGAGGTGGAGGCAGCGGCGCAGGCTCTGGCAGCGGCGGCGGGCTGGGGGGCGGCTGGTCATCGGGCGTCAGCACCGCGGGAGGCGGCTGGGCCCGCGCGTTCGCCTTGTCGCGCTTGCGGTAGACCGTGGTGGTGATGCCGCCACCGACGCCCGCGAGCAGCCCAGCGCCGACGATGATCAACGTCACCGTGCTGCTCACCTGCGACGCATCGACCGACTGCGCGGTCGAGCCGGCGGACGTCGCGGCGAAGGACTGGTTGAGCGACTGGTTCTGCGCGCGGATGAGACCCGGCGTCATCACCACCGTCAGCGCCATCACCTTCAGGGGCGTTCGCACGGGCGGGAAGCTACTCTGTTTCGGCCATGGACCTCTCCGTTCCACGCGTGGGCATCGGGGTGCTCGTGCTCAAGGGTGACTCGCTGTTGCTGGGGCGCCGCCGGGGCGCGCACGGGGCGGGCGAGTACGCGTCGCCGGGTGGACACCTCGAACACCTCGAGGGCTTCGCGCAGTGCGCCGCGCGCGAGGTGCGCGAAGAGACCGGCCTCGAGATCGCCCGCGTCCGCTTCCTGCGGGTGATGAACGTGAACACGTACGCGCCGAAGCACTACGTCGATCTCGCGTTCGCCGCCGATTGGGTCTCGGGGGAGCCCGAGGTTCGCGAGCCGGGGAAGATCGACTCGTGGGCCTGGTTCCCGCTCGACGCGCTGCCTTCGCCGCTGTTCGCCACCCTGCCCTCTGCGCTGGCCGCGCTGCGGCTCGAGGGCCAGTCGGGGCAGCAGCGGTGCTGGGACCTTTAGAGACCTCTGTCAGCGCTCGGCCAGGAACGCGCGCGCGTCTTCACGCAGCAGCGGGTCAGCCATCACCAGCGCGCCCACCTGGGCCATCACGGCCGCCGCCTGCTGCGGGGTCAGCTCGTGCGGCGCGAGCAGCAGCCCGCGATGGCGCTGCAGCACCCGGCCGAAGTGCGCACGCCGCGAGGGGGTGATGCCGGCGATGCCCGCGAGATCGTCGATGGTCGGCCCTGCCCCGAGCGCGAGGTCCTGCTCGAGCTGCAGCTCGTTCGCCAGCAGCCATGAACGCGCCATCACCATCGCGTCGAGGTCGGGCTCGCCCCTCGACTCGGCGGCGCTCTCTGCTCGCGGTGAACGGAGCTGGCCCGTGCTCGATTGTGGAAACGGCGCAGGCTCGAACTCGGGCGGTGGAGGCGGCGGTGGCAGGGGAGGCGGCGGCGGTTGCTGCCCGGGAATCCCCGGCTCGAGGGGAATCGGCTCGACCTTGTAGGGCATCGGCTGCGGCACGGGCGCCTGCTGCAGCTGCTTCAGCTGCTGATGCTGCAGCCGCGCCTCGGCCCGCTGGTTGGCCGTGTACACGGTGGTGATGATGCCGCCCGCCACCGCCAGCAGCAGCGCGCTGCCCGCGACCACGGTGCTCGAGGGCGCCGCGCTCGAGGCGTTGCTCGACTCGGCCGACGACTGCACCGTCGCCGAGGAATTGCGGGTCGAGTTCGACGACTGGTTCGAGCTGCCCGACGAAGCGTTCGAGCTCCCGGTGCTGGCGTTCGAGCCGTTGCTCGATTGCTGGCTCGCCGCGCTCGACGCCGCCGAGCCGTTGCTCGACGCCGCGGAGCCGCCGGAGGACTGCGCCGAGTTTCCCGACGTGCCGCTGGCCGCCGAGCTGTTCGCCGACTGGCCCGACGAGTTGCCGGTGCGCGCGGACGAGTCGCCCGACTGCGCCGACGAGGCCCCCGAGTTGTTGGTCATCAGCGGCGCCCGAACACACCCCGCCGTGAGCAGCACCACCCAGAGGAGCCTTCTCATGGAGCCGGAGGCTACACCTTCAGCGGGTGCGCGGTGACACCGGGTCGGGACCACCTCGCTGGAGCGCCGTGACCCGGCTCGAAGGCCGTCTGATCAACGACAACCTGCTGGTCTCCTGCTTGCTGTTGATCCGCGCGGGGACGATCGATGAACCTGGAAGTCGAGCTCAAAGAGCGGGTGGCCCGCCGCGCGATTCAGCTGATGCCTCAACCACGCACCGCGCTGCGGCTTCGCAAGCTCGTGGCCGACCCCGAACACTCGCTCACGCAGGTGATCGACGCCATCAAGGTCGACCCGATGCTCGCGGCCGCGGTGCTGCGCATCGCCAATTCCGCCAGCCACGCGCGCGGGCAGCCGACCACCAGCCTCTCCACCGCCATCACGCGCATCGGCGAGAAGGAGCTCGCCCGCCTCGCCCTCGCGTCCGGGCTGGGCGTGGCGAGCACCGGGGCGGGCCCGCTGCTCGCGCTGCGCCGGGGCGCGATGCAGGACGCGCTCACCTCGGCGTTGATCTGCGAGCGATTGGCGCCCGAGTTCGGCCTCGACGCCGAGCGCCTGTTCCTCGAAGGGCTGCTGCACGACGTGGGCCGCCTGGTCGCGCTGGCCACGCTCGAGCTGATCCTCGCGCAGCACCCGAAGGCCCCACCCCTGGAGCCGGAAGCCTGGCTCGCCCTCGCGCAGGCACACCACGTGGAGCTGGGCCGAGTGCTCGCCGAGCGTTGGTCGTTGCCCCCGGGCGTGGGCCAGGTGATCGAAGTCCATCACCTCCCTGACGATGGAGCGCCCGATGCCGCCTCGGTGGTGCGCCTGAGCGATGCCCTGCTCGAGCTGCTCCACGCCGGCTTCTCGCTCGGTGAGTCCCGGCTCCCGTGGCTCGCGCGCATCGAGCCGGCACGGCGCGGTCCGCTGCTCGAAGCGCTCAACGCGATCCCCTCGCTGGTGGCGGCGTTCGAGGCAGAGCGGCCCGCCGCGACCCACTCGGCGGTGATCTCCACGGCGACCCCGCTCGAGGCGCCCAGGGGACCGGTCTTCCCGGTGAAGGTGAGCGGAGGCCGCGTGGGCGAGTTGATGCTGCTCTCGGCGCGGCGGCTCCTGTTGCACACCGACGCGCAGTTGCCCGACAACCACCTCGAGGAGCTCGAGGTGCAGCTGCCTGAGGGACCGCTCGAGCTCTGGGTGCGGGTCACCCACAGCTCAGGGGTTGGCTCGAACGGACGCGCTGAAGCAGAGGCGACGCTCTTCGCTCCGACGCCTGAGGTGGCACTCCGCCTCAAGGACCTCTGGTGCGCCGCTCCCAGTCCGGCGGAACTCGCCGCATGAACGCCGCCGAGTTCGATCCGCAGACGCCAGAAGAACCGAAGCCCGAGCCCGAGCTCGAGCTGGTGCCACCTCCGAAGCAGGTGGCCTTCGATGAGCGACGGCCGTGGCCCCTCGGCCTCCCAGCCGCACACGAGGTCCTGCAGGCGATCACGGCCCTCGCGGAGGTCGACGAGCCGCTGCAGGCGGCGCACCTGCGGGTGCTGTCGATGCTGCCCGAGCACCTCTACGACGCCGCGCGCACGAGCCTCGCAGGCGCTGAGGATCCAGTGGCGGCGGCGACCGCGAGCGCGTGGCGGGTGCTGGTCGCGGTCGAGCGCTCGAACCTGGCGCTCGGTGTCGACCATGCTTCCCTGCAGGCGTTGATCGACGAAGGGGTCGAAGCGCGAGAAACGCTCCTGGCCGCGGGGTACTTCGCCCTCGATGGCGGCGCGAGCGCCGACGAGCTGATGGCGGCGCTCGGTGAGGCGATCGAGCAGCTGGCCAGGCTGGCCGCCTTCAAGGCGAAGCCGAGGCCCGAGCGCACCGGCACCGACACCCGGCTGCTCTCGTTCGGCGCGGCTGCAGACCCCGAGGCGGTGCGTGGCAGGCCGCTTCGCTGGGTCTTCGCCGCGACGATGCTCTTCACCGCCGCCTTCCACCTGGTCGGGATCGTCGGCCAGCAAGCCCCGGCGCCCTGGGTGGTGGTGGGGGACGTCGATCGCGGGCGCGCGTTCGTCGCCCCGGGGAGCGCAGCCGCGGACGACGCTTCACTGAAGACCTTCCTCTCGCAGCTCGAAGCCCAGGGGCTGAGCGCGACGAAGGCGGCCACGGGTGAATGGGTGCTTCAACGCAGACAGGCGGCACCATGAGACGGCACAGGCGAGGAATGACGCTGGTGGAGATGATGATGGTGGTGTCGATCATCGGCAGCCTCGCCAGCCTGGCGCTCCCCTCATTCATGGGCTTCGTGCAGAGGGCAAAGCGGGCCGAGCAGGACGTGGTGCTCCCGTACCTCGAGACGAGCGTGAAAGCGCGGCTGGGCAACGAGTCGCTGTCGTACGGCGCGTACACGGCGGCGTGGAACCCGCTCGTCGTGCCGAGCCGGTTCGATCGCGCGATGGCCGGGTGGCGCACGTTCGGGATCGACATCGAGGGGAACCTGCGCTTCGCGTATCGCCTGGATGCCGTCGAGGCCGCGCAGCCGAGCTTCACCGTCACGGTGCGTGAGCGCGTAGGCGACACGTTCATCTACCGGACGCGCGACTGGCAGCTGTGCTCGGGGTGGATTCTGCTGAGCGACGCTCGTGACGGCGAGGCGCTCACTCCACCGTTGACGCCGTGCTCGTCGCTGTCGTCCGGCGGCGAGGCTCCGGGCGGCGGCGATTCGCCCGGTGGCGGGTCGTCTGGGGGCGGTGATTCCCCCGGGGGCTCGTCTGGCAACGGCGGCAGCGGTTCTCCTGGCAACAACGGCGGCAGCGGTTCGTCCGGCAACGGCAACGGCGGCAGCGGTTCGTCCGGCAACGGCAACGGCGGCAACGGCAACGGCGGCAACGGCAACGGCGGCAGCGGTTCGTCCGGCAACGGCAACGGCGGCAACGGCAACGGCGGCAGCGGTTCGTCCGGCAACCATGGGAATCACGGCGACGGCAACAACGGCAACGGTGGAAGCGGTTCGTCTGGCCGTGGCAACGGCGGCCCCTGAGAGCGCGCGGCCCTAGCCCCAGGCCCTCTCCCCCTCGCGGCCCTCGCGGGGAGAGGGAGGAGGGTGTCGATCAGTGATGCTGCAGCGACGCGCATGGCTTGAGGCAGATCATTGAACTCGAGCTTCAGGTGTGAGTCCCCCTCGACCTCGCGTCGATGTTACCCGCTTCCCCGCAGACCGGGCGTTACAGTCGAGGCACGATGGCTGACGGGGCTGGGCTGCAACCACAGGTGGTGTTCGAGCAGACGATGGAAGGCCTGCTCCGCGCCGTGCGCCCCCGGCTGACGCAGCAGTGCAAGGCGCGGCTCAAGGAAGCGGGCCTCGATGTCGACGCCGCGTTGCTGCCCGCGTACCCCTTCGAGGTGTGGATGAAGTGCCTGCTCGCCTCGGCCGAAGAGACCTGGCCCGGTGAGCCGCGCGAACAGGCGCTCTTCCACCTGGGTGAGGCGTTCATCGAGGGCTACCGCGAGACGTTCCTCGGCCGCGCCGTGCTCGCGCTCATTCGCGTGCTGGGCCCGCGCCGCGCCATTCACCGCGCCACCCGTAACTTCCGCTCGGGAAACAACTACACCGAGGCGAAGGTGACGGAGCTGAGCCCCACCTGCCTCGAGCTGTGGATGAACGAGGTCGGCCCGTACCCGACCTTCACCCAGGGCCTGGTCGAAGCGGCGCTGCGCGCGTCGGGCGTGGTGCCGAAGGTGGAGATCAAGGACCACGACGGCCACGCGTGCACCTACCGCTGCACGTGGGTGATGACGAAGGGGTAGCCCCTCGACTCCGCTCGGGGTGAACGGTGACGGGGTGAAACGGCGCGGCTCAGACTTCGGGCTTCGGCGTCGCCGTCTCGATGGCGTGCACCAGGTCCGGATCCATCAACTGCCGGTACAGGTACTCGACCACCAGGCCGGTCACGCACCAGATGGGCAGAATGCGCCACGAGGTCATCTGGAAGAAGTTCCCGGGGTCCGCGTAGAACCAGATGCGATAGCCCGTGCCCCAGTAGAGCAACCAGCCCGAGAGACATTCCCAGAGGAAGATGATCAGCCCGTAGATGATCGCCCGCACCGGCCACGGCACGTCGGACCCGTTGCGGTAGACGAACTCGATGCAGAACGACGCCACGCCGTAGACGAAGAACATCCACAGGCTGCACTGCCCGTAGAGCGAGATGGCCGGCACCTTCCAGATGGCGCCCAGCGCGAGCGCCTGGTCGACCTGCCAGTCGAACTGGAAGAGCAGGCCCAGCCCCGGCACGCCGCGGAGGTTGCGCACGAGGTTGTAGAAGAAGACCTCCAGCGCCACGCCGAACAGGCCGTAGATGAAGAAGCGGAAGAAGCCGTAGCCGAGGTGTTGCAGCCCCTCGCTGCGCGACTTCGCGCGAACCTGCACCCGCTTCTTCGGCCTGCGCAGCACTCGGGTCGCCATCGCGCCTCACCGTAGTGTCGGCGTGGCGTGCGCGCGCTTTTTTGACCACCTCGGTGGCGCGCGTAACGTGCCTGTCGCGCGATGAAGCGCGTTGGGAGCCATCGATGACCGAGCAGCGCCAGGACGACCGCGAGCACCTCGAAGCCACCTCCGTCTCCGTGTTGGATCTCGAGAGCGGAGTCGAGTTCGAGGGTGACGGAAAGAACCTGTCAGGCCACGGCCTGCTGTTCCACGCCGCGATGGAGCCCGTGGTCGGCGCCGACATGCAGGTGACGCTGTCAGGCCGCAAGTCGATGAAGGCGAGCGTTCGGGTGCTGCGCGTGGAGCCGAAGTCGGGTGGCTTCGACGTCGCCGCCCGCATCAAGTAGGTCAGCGCGGCGTCCTGGGTCGTGGCGAGGCGACTCACTTGCTTCAATGAGGAACAACCGCCCGAAAGGGATCTAGGGTCCGCCTTCATGAAGCGCATCCTTCTCCTCTCCGTTCCTCTCGCGTTCCTCGCTGGCTGCGGCCCCGTGATCAAGAAGGGCTGCAAGGACACGGGCTGTGGCGCGGGCAGCATCTGCAACACCAACACGGGCACGTGCGAAAGCCTCGCCCAGGGCGGTGGTGGAGGAGGCGGGGCCGGCGGCGGCAGTGGCGGTGGCTCGGGCGGCGGCGCGATGGGCGGCGGCGGTGGCAGCACCGATGGCGGCGGCGTCGATGCGGGCCCGGTGGTGGACCCCTTCGACGACGGCGGCGTGTTCAGCTCGGGCGACATCTGCACCTACGCGATCCCCGTGACGTTCGACGGAGGCGCGTCGGCAGACGGTGGTGCGGTCTCGGTGGTGACCGTCACCGTCGACCTCGCGCAGGCGACCCATCAATACAAGGCCGACTGCAACACCAGCTCCGGCGAGGGCAACGACGTGCTGTTCCAGGTGACGCTCACCGAGCCGAAGGGGTTGATCGTCTCGGCCACGGACACCTCGGGCAAGGGCCAAGACGCGGTGATGTCGCTGGTGACGTCGCCGTGCGCGCTGTTCGCGCAGGCTGCGTGCGTCGACACGACGAATGATCCCGAGGTGCTCGCGTTCGAGCGCCTGCCGCCCGGCACGTACTACGTGCTGCTCGAGAACGACGCGCCCGACAACGTGAACGACGGCACGTATGACGTGGAGTTCGAGTTGGTCGATCCGCCGCCGGGCCAGCCGAACGATCAGTGCAGCGGCGCCGCGATGCTCACCTTCACCAACGGCGTGGCGACGGCGACGGGCACCACCGAAGGCACGTTCAACGACACCGCCGGCTCACCGCTGACCTGCAGCGCGGCGTCCGCTCTCGCGCCGGAGGTCTTCTATTCAGTGACACTGACTCAGCCACAAGACGTGACGGTGACCGTGGACACGCCGAGCTGGTCGAGCCTGAGCCCGGCCATCGCGCTCACCAACGCGTGCGGCCAGGGCGGCGCGAGCAATCAACGCGGCTGCCGCTCGGGCTCGGGGAGGACGTTCACCGCGCGCAGCGTGCCCGCGGGGACGTACTTCGTCGTGGTGGATGGCGATGGTCCTACGGCGGGCGAGTTTTCGCTCCAGGTCGTGCTCGCCCCGCCCACGCCGCAGCCGGCGAACGACACCTGCGCCACGCCCACCACGCTCGTGCCCAACGTGAGCCAGATGGCGGACGTGAACATGGGGTCGAAGGACTACACGTTCTCGTGCGCGAGCCCGATGGGCGGCGACGTGGTGTACGAGTTCACCACCACCATGCCGCAGAAGGTGACGCTCACCGCGACGGGGGTGGGCCTCGCGGACGGAGTGCTGTCACTGCGCGCGGCGCCCTGTGACGCCGACACGAACGAAGTCGACTGTGTCGACCTCCCCGGCTCGTCGCCGGATGTGTTGACGGTGAACAACCTGCCTCCGGGCACCTGGTACGTGGTGCTGGCTGCCTTCGGCGTCGCGCATGGGCAGTTCGGGCTCGAGCTCGCGCTCGACGCGCCGGTGCTGCCGCCGAGCAACGAGACCTGCGCCACCCCCGCGACGCTGGTGCCGAACATGAGCCAGATGGTGGACCTCGGGGCCGCGGCCAGTGACTACACGCAGGCCTGCGCGACCGTCAGCGGTGGTGACGCGGTCTACCAATTCACCACCACGCAGGCGCAGCGGGTGGTGGTGACGGCGACGAGCGTGGGCGACAGCGACGCGGTGCTCTCGATTCGAGGCGCGCCGTGTGACACGGCCATGGACCTCGCGTGCGCGAACAATGCGGGGTCGCTCGACCCGGAGATCGTGGCGAGCAACAACCTGCCTGCCGGCACGTACTACGTGATTCTCGGCTCGGACGGGGTCGACGCGCAGTTCGGCATCGAGCTGGCTCTCGAGCCTCCCCGCCCGCCACCGACGAACGAGTCGTGCACGTTGCCTGACGTGGTCACGCTCACGGCCGGCGCGGCGACGCGGTTCGTCGACCTGACCGATGCAGCCGCGGACATCCCGTCTGATCTCTGCTCCACGAACGCCGCTGGGACCGACGTGGTGTACGAGGTGACGATTCCCGCGATGCAGACGCTCACGGTGGTGGGCACGCCGGTCGGGTTCGTGCTCGACGTGGTGCTGTTCGCGAAGAGCCCGGTGTGCACGATGGCGGCGAGCGAGGTGTGCATCGACCGGGGGTTCGCGGGGGATCCCGATACGTTGGTCGTCCCGAATACGACCGCGGCGCCGAAGACGGTGTTCGTGGTGGTGAAGGCGTTCGACATCGCGGGCCCGGGGGAGCTCAACCTCACGTTCAGGGCGATGTGAGGTGGGTTTGCCTCGAGGGAACGTGGCGGCTGAAGGTCGGGGTCCAGCGCTGATACGGGCGGGCCTCTCGACCGCGGGCGCTTCGTGAGTCTGCTGCACCTGGCTTCGGCCAGGTCATGTCAGACCCTCGTGCGAAGACCGCGATCATGAGCATCTGGATTGCGGTGAAGCAGGCGTTGATGGTGCTGGACGCGGTCGAGCGCACGTGGGGCCGCGAGGTGGGCCTCGACGGTTCGCAGGTGATGATCTTCCTCCTGCTCTCGAGGATGCCGGGGCGATCTGCCAGCGACCTCGCGCTCTCCTCAGGGCGACAGCGTCAGAACGTGTGGCGGTCCCTGCGAGCGCTGAAGAAGCGCGGTCTCGTTCACGCCGTCCGCGCTTCCGAGCGTGGCACGGAAGGATGGTCCCTCTCGCCTGATGGCGTCGCGCTCGCTCGTGCCCTGGAGCTGCGTCTCGCCGCATGGGAGGGCCTCATGGGGAAGTTCGTCGACCTCGACGCGGTCTTCGACTCCCTCCAGCACATGGTCACGGCCGTGGTGAACCGGCCCTCAGCGAAGGGGTGGCGGCGCGGGCTCCTCGAGCCGGAAGAGTCGTGGAAGGACCCGGAATGGAACGCTCACCTCGAGTCCGCGGCCGTCACACCGGGGGCACGGAAGGTGCGGACCGCTGAGGACTACGCGCGAATCGATGCGGTGTGGAACAAGATCTGGAACTCCTGAGCGGCAGCCCAGCGAGAGCGTCGCGAGACGTAGTCAATGATGACGTTGCGAGCGGGACGTCATCATTGACTACGTCTCG
>JAUXRX010000050.1 GCA_030681645.1 Archangium sp. | reverse complement strand
GGCGGCGGAGGCGCGGGGGGTGGCGGCGGAGGCGCGGTGGGCGGCGGCGGCGGCGGCGGCGCGATGGGCGGCGGCGGCGGGGCGATGGGTGGCGGCGGCGGCGCGACCGGCGGTGGCGGCGGCACGGTGGACGCGGGTTGTCAGCAGTTCCTCTGCCCGCAGATCGACTGGATGTCGGCGCGCGCGAGCATCTTCTACACGGTGGCGCCCGGGCTGATGACCGAGTCGCTCAATCGCTTTCACATCTTCGCGTCGTTCGAGGCGAACGCCTCCGGCAGCAACAACTTCACCCACTTCGAGTATCGCTTCGCCGACGGCGGAGTGAGCCCACCGCTGCAGCGCTTCCTCGACAACCGGGTGGAGACGCGCCAGCTCCGCGGCAACTCGATGACGGACTACACCGTCACCTACCGCACCGGCGCCGAGCGCTACGAGGGCTCGATCACGCCCGCGAACTTCTATTCGTGCCTCGCACAGGACGGCGGCATGACCGACCCCTGGCACTACGCGCTGGCGCCCGTCTCGGCCGACGAGATGTACCTGGTGGGCTACCCCTTCAGCATCTGCCACTGGACGCGCGCCGGTGGGCTGGTCGCCACCAACAACCCCGACCTGCGCCCCACGGTGTACCTCAACGACGTGTACCGCACGCCCGCGGGCGACCTGTACGTGGTGGGCTCGGACTACACGACCAACACCGGCACCGGTGTCATCTTCACCGAGGACGGCACGCCCGTGTCCACCTCGCCCGTGCTCGTCGACACCTATTACACGGACGGCTTCAACGGCGTCGCCGGCACCGGCTCGCAGGTCTACGCGCTGGGGCGCTCGAACTCGGCGCAGCGCGGTGAGATTCAGCAGCTCCAGTCCGACGGCGGCTTCGAGCGGGTCTACCAGGCGCCCTTCCGCCTCGCGCAGTTCAGCGTCATGCCCTCCGGGGAGATCTGGGCCGTGGGGCAGGCGCCGGATCGCGTGGTGTACTTCGACGGCGGCGCGTGGGCCGATCACCTGCTCCCCCTCACCGAGTTCCGCAGCAACGTGCGCTGGGAGAACATCAACGCCACCGACGAGGGCATCATCCTCACCGGCTTCGAGACGCAGCAGGACGGTGGCAACACAGCCGTGGTGAACACGTACCGCCGCTTCGGGAAGTAACGATCTCACTGACAGGAGACTGTCTTTGAGCAGCCGCTGTGGGTTCGTGTAGGGTGCGTTGCCCCCGCACATGGAAGCCATCGTCATCGCCCTCCCCCCGGAAGCGCCGCCCGCAAGGCTCGGGGAGCGCTTCACGCTGCGCGAGGGCACGCCACTGCGCGTGGGGCCGGGGCGCGAGGCGAGGCTGAGGCTGGGTCCGCTGGGCGCGGGCGATCTCTTCATCGGCACCGAGGCGAACTCGCCCTTCGTGCGCGTCACGCCGCCCACGCTGCGCGCGTCGTTGTGTGGCCACGAGCTGTTCAGCACCACGCAGGTGCCGGTGCGCGAAGGCGACAGCCTCTACGTGCACCCCGGGCTGGTGCTCGAGTTCCGCAATCGGCCCACTGCGCCGCAGGCGCTGCACCACCACCTCGAGTCGTTGCTCAGCGCCTCTGACTCCGACGACACCTGGGCCGTGTACCGGGATCAGCTCGAGGAGGCCGGCGACCCGCTCGGCGCCTGGCTGGGTGAAGCCGCGTGGGCAGACGACGCCGCGCGCCGCCGCCAGCTGCTCGGCCTGGCCGAGTCGGTGCGCGGGCACCTCGCCGACGTCACCTGGAACTGCCGGGGCATGCTCTCGAGCCTCACGCTCAGCCGGCAGGCGGTCACCGGAGCGCCCGGGCTGGCGTGGCACCTCTCGCAGCTGGCGCGGTTGCCCGTGGCCCGCATGCTGCCCCGCCTGGCCATCGCGCTCTTCAACGGGCCGGCGACGGGTCGGGCGTTCGGCGGCGAAGACCCCGACACGCTGGCCGCGTTGACGCTCGAGCGGCTCGGCCAGCTCGATGGTGCGCCGGCGCTGCGCTCGGTGTCCCTGGGCTTCGTCAGTCACGCCCGCGCGTGGCCGCGTGCCGAGGCCGCCTGGCAGCGCCTGCGCGAGCGCGCCCCGAAGCTCGATGCCGACTGGCGGGGCGTGGTGGTGTCGGGTGGGCGGGCGATGCTCTCGCTGCTCTCGCGCACGCCCGACGTCGAGACCGTGCTCGACGACGTGGTGCTCAACCCCCTCCGCACCGACGTGGGCACCTCGACCGGCGCGCTGGTGCGCCTCGTGGGCGTGGCGCCGCAGGTGGCGTGCACGCTGTTCCGGTCGGTGGAAGGTCAGTGGGTGGTGTTCGACGAGAGCGCCGATCCGTTCCGTCTTGCGCACGGGCCGTTCGCGTTGCGGGTCAACGGCGCGGTGACCGCGCGCGCCGCGCTCGCACCCGGAGACGTGGTGGAGCCCGTCGAAGGGCTGCGCTTCCTGTTCAACTTCTCCGGCGCCTGAGGCTCACTTCACCGGGACGAAGTGCAGCCACAAGGCCCAGCCGGGCAACCACACCGCCACCAGCCAGGTCAGCCCCGCGCCCGCGACCGAGGTGCGCAGCCGCGTGGTGAAGCCCACCCCGTGCAGCACCCGGGCGAGCACCACCAATCCACCGACGACGTGCAGCCACCACGAGCTGCCGCCGCTGAGCTCGACCAGCAACATCATGAGCACCAGCATCGGCGTCCACTCGATGGCGTTGCCGTGCGCGCGAATGGCCACGAACAACTTCTTCGGCGGCGCCGCGGGGTCGACGTACACGCCGACCTTCCAGCGCACGAGCGTCACGTTGATGCCCAACGCCGCCACCAGCAGCCCGAGCAGCCCGCCGTAGAGGAGGGTGACCTGGGGGACCACTCAGCCCCCGGTGGCCGCGTTGATGGTCATGGTGAACAGGCCGCGGCCGATGGCCATCACGCCTCCGACGATGCAGACGAGCGCGACCACCACGCCGATGAGGGGCACCTGCAGCCCGGGGGTGGGGCGCTTGCGGTTCACCGTCATCGCCACCTGCGCCGCCACGGCCGCGAGCAGCATCATGGTGAGGTGGCCGATGAGCGCGGGGTACCAGCGTCCCATCGCCACCAGCGAGAGGCCGATGAGCACCTGCAGGTGCAGCGAGCCGGCGAAGCTGGCCCCGAGAATGCGGTGCAGCTTGCCGAACGGCTGCTTGCGCGCGAGGCCCAGGCCCAGCACGACCAGGTTCACCGCGCCCAGCAGGAGGATGAGGAAGCGCAGGCCCGAGTGGGCGTGGAGCAATGCAGTCATGCGGCGCTGCTAGCACCATCAGGTGAGCGCGCAAGCGACACGGTGCTATTGAGACACCCATGCTGACCACGCGAGGAATGGCGCTGCTGGGGGCAGTGCTCTGCGGCTGTGCCACGACCGGGGCGAACTCCGTGACGCCGCGCGACGTGTCGACGCTGGTCGTGCTCGAGGGCGACTCCATCGTGGTGAAGGAGACCATCGGCTTCCCGCACGGCCAGGCCGACATCGAGCCGGCGTCCACCGACCTGCTCGACGCGGTGGCGAAGATCATGCTCGGCACCTCGGCGATCACGAAGCTCACCATCGAGGGCCACACCGACACCACGGGCGAGCCGGCCGCGAACCAACCGCTCTCCGAGGAGCGCGCGCTCGCGGTGAAGAAGTACCTCGAGAGCAAGGGCGTCGACCCGGCGCGGCTCGAGTCGCGCGGCTTCGGCTCGAGTCAGCCCGTCGACACCAACGACACCGAAGAGGGCCGGGCGAAGAACCGCCGGGTCGAGTTCAAGGTGACGAGGTAGGCCCCTCGACTGCGCTCGGGGTGAACGGGGTGCCGCCGCGCTGCGAGGCCTCGAGCGTGCCGCACGCCGCGCCGATGTCCTTGCCGCCCGAATAGCGCCGCGCGATCGGCGCCTTCACCATCTGCAGCAGGTCGCGGAACGTGGCCAGCTCCTCCGCGGTGGGCGGCTGGTACCTGCCCGTCGGATCGGTGACGTCGATGAGATCGATGGTCACCGGCACGTCGGCGAAGGTGTCGCGCAGCGCCTCGGCGTCTTCGCGGCCCACGTTGAAGCCGCTGATCATCACGTACGCCACCATCGCCCGCGTGCCCGTCTCGTCCGCGTACGCCTTGATCTCCTCCACCAGCGTCGCCAGCGACCAGGTCTTCTCCACCGGCAGCACCTGTGCGCGCTTGGCCGGAATCGCCGAGGTCACCGAGAAGGCGAGCCGGTAGGGCAGCTGATCAGCGCGGTACCTGCGAATGCCGGGCACCCAGCCCGCGGTGCTGAAGGTGATGCTCCTGGCGCCGATGGCCAGCCCGGCGGGGTGGCAGATGATGCGCGCGGCGCGGGTGGTGTTCGCGTAGTTGAGCAGCGGCTCGCCCATGCCCATGAAGACCACGCCGCGCACGGGGCGGTCGGCCTCGGCGCGAATCTGCAGGACCTGGTCGACCACTTCCCAGGTCTCGAGGTTGCGCTGGAAGCCCATCTTCCCGGTCATGCAGAAGTCGCAGGCGAGCGCGCAGCCCACCTGGCTCGAGATGCACACCACGTACTTGGTGTCGAAGAGGGGAATGCGCACGGCCTCGAAGCGGCCGCCCAGGGGCGACTCGAAGAGGTACTTCACGAAGCCGTCGTCGGCCTTGCGGCGCTCGACCACGGTGAGCTTCGGGAGCGTGCCGTGGCTCAAGACCCAGTCGCGCACGGTGGCGCGCACCTGCGGCGCCTTCCTCAAGTCGTCGAGCGCTCGAGCGCCGTGGCTGAAGACGCCGGCGAAGAGCTTGAGGTGCTCGACCCGATTGAGCGCGGCCGGCGCGAGCGCCGCTCCGAAGCCGTCGAAGTCGAGGTCCTTCAGGTTGATCACGATGCGGCGCGTACCACAGATGTATGGTCCCGAAGGCCATGCCAGCACCCTCCTACCTCTCCACGTTCCTCTGGATGCAGCAGCTGCGGGGGCTGGAGGCGTTCCACGCGAAGTTCGGCGGGGCGTGGCTGGTCTGGGAGCCGGGACCGTGGCTCGCGCCGTCGCGCGCCACCCTCGCCACCGTCGGGGTCGACGCCGGTTCGGACAAGCCGAAGCAGGGCGACGCGCTGTGCTTCTTCCTCGGCGCGGCGAAAGAGAGCCGGGTCATCCAGCTGGGCCGGGAGCCCGACAACGACGTGATGATCTCCGACGGCACCGTCTCGAGGCATCACCTGGTCTTCACCAGCGCCGGTGGAAAGTGGACGGTGCGCGTGGCGCCGGATCGCGCCGCCACCCTCGATGGCCAGCCGATCCCCGCGCACGACGTGCCGCTCGCGCCCGGCCAGGTGCTCCGGGTGGGCGGCGTCACGCTCAGCTTTCACGAGACCTCGACGCTGTTGCCCCACCTGGCCTCAGCACCGCGCCCGCCACCAGCGCGATGAGCTCGACGGCCAGCATCAGCCACCACGAGATGGTGAGCGTGAGCGAGAGGGAGACGAAGAAGGCCCTGTTCGAGACGATGGGCGCCAGGAAGTGCCGGCGCAGCGCGAGGCCCAGCGGGCTGCGCCGCGGTGCCTGACCTGCGCCGGCCGACTCGACGCCCAGCAGGCCCTCGCGCAGCGTGACGGTGAGCTCGAGCTGCTGTTCTCCGCGCCGCAGCGTGAGCGTCCTGGTGGGGGTCGGCTGGAGCAGCTCGTCTTTGATTTCGGAGAAGTCGTTGACCGGGGTTCCGTCGATGGCGGTGATCACGTCTCCGGTCTGCACGCCTGCCTGAGCCGCGGCGAGACCTGGCGCGACCTTCACCTGCGCGCTCAGGTGCTGCTCGCGGGAGGCCTGGAGCGTCAGGACTCCGAGCACGAGCATGAAGGTGAAGAAGACTCCGGCAGCCCGGACGGTGAGGCGGTGGCTCCAGGGGACCTCCCTGGCGAAGGGCAGGAGTGGCCAGACGGGGCCCCGTACCTTCAGCCTTCGCGCCACCGGCCGCTGGGCCAGCATCGAGAAGCCGAGGAACATGGGAACGAGCAGCAGGGCCAGCATGTTGGTGAGAGTATGCCCTCTCCCCGACCCGGCCCTCCCTCGAGGCGCGAGTTCGCCGTTCCCCCTCGGGGAGAGGGAGACATCGTTCACATGGAGTCGCGCGTCGCGTGCACCGCCTGTGGGAAGTGGATGTTCCACCTCGCGCAGACGTGCCCTCACTGTGGCGTGCCCCGGGCTGGAGCCGCTGCGCCTGCGCCCGCGCCACCCGTCGAGGTGAGGGCGCCGGTGAAGAAGCTCGAGCTGAGCGCCGAGGAAGCGCGCGCGTTGCTCGCCGCGACCGCGCCGAGCGCCGAGCCCCGCATCGGTGACGTGGTGGCTGATCTGATGTTGCCGCGCTCCGGCGGGGTGGACCTGGTGCTCACGCTGGTTGCGTTGCCGGTGACGACGCTCACCGTGCTGGTGCTCGGGTACGCCGTGCTGCAGGCGATGCGCAAGAAGCTGCCCATCAACCTGCGCGGCGCACGGCTGCTGGCGGTCCCGACCTCCGCGGCGCTGGCCGCGGTGCTGTTGTTGCGCAACGAGGCTGACGCGGGCGCGTGGGTGGCGCTGGGCGTCTCGCTGACAGGCTGGTTCGCGCGAGATCTTCTCCGGGCTCGCGCGCGGAAGGACCCGTTCGCCTGAAGCTCAGGGCCCGAGCCGCCTCAGCAGGACCTCCGAGAGCCCTTGCGGATCTTCCACGTGCACCCAGTGCCCTGCGTCGAGGAGATCGACGGTGACGTATCCGCCCGACTCCGCCTCGAGCCCATGCGCGCGGACGCGATCTTCCTGCGCGTACACGTTCGACTTCGCGCCGATGACGAGGTGCACGCGAGGGCCCACCTTCGTGTGCGCGACCTGCTCGACCACGGGCCAGAGATCGACCTGGAAGTAGTCTTCGAGCAGCGCGTGGATGCGGGGCAGCGAGAGGCGGAACACCCAGCCCTCGGGCCGCGACTCGAGGTTCATCGCCAGCCACTGCGCCAGCGAGCGCGCCTGGCCCCGGCGCTCGACCTCGGCGATGAACGCGTCGCGATCGGGCCAGGGGCGCCCCAGCGTCTCGAGCATGGTGACCACCTGCAAGGTGCCTTCACTCCCGCGCGCTTCGAGGCGGGGGCCGGGCGCGGAGTCGAGCGTCATCACCGCCTTCAGGCCGGGGTGCGAGCGCGCGAACGCGAGCGCGACCTTGCCTCCGAAGGAATGACCGACCACCGCGTGCACGGGCACGCTCCACTGCTTCACGGTCTGCGCCACGTCAGAGGCCGCGTTGTCGACCGTGTCGGGACCGTCGAGCCCCTGCGAGCGGCCATGCGCGCGGAGATCGATCAACACCGCGAGGAAGTCAGGGCACGACTGGATGAAGCGGCGCGCGTGGCTGCGGAGGTTGGCGCCGGTGCCGAGGATGCCGTGGAGGAAGACCACGGCCTTCGTCGGCGTGGCGTCCGGCGCGGTGAGGAGCTCGTGGTGGACCAGCATGCGTCAGATGGCGCTGCCGCCGCGCTCCCCGGTGCGGATGCGGATCACCTGCTCGAGCGGGAGCACGAAGATCTTCCCGTCGCCCACCGCGCCGCCCCCTTCGCTGCGCGCGCCGGCGACGATCGCCTCGACCGTCTTCTCCACGTAGGCGTCGTTCACGCTGACGGTCACGCGGGTCTTCTGCACCTTGCTGCTGCGCACCTGTTGCCCGCGGAAGAACTCGACCTCACCGTCCTGGCGGCCGTGGCCTTCCACGGTGTCGACGGTGATGCGGTAGTGGTCTCCTTCGTCGAGGACCTTCTTGAGGGCTTCCTCGACGGCCTCCAGCCGCTCCGGCCGGATGATGGCGACGATCATCTTCATGGCGCGCACTCTACAAGGCTCGCTCCCCACGAGGGGGACGGCGAACTCACTTCGGAGGAGGCTCAAATGGAGCCCGGAGCACGCAGATGCTCCCGCTGCACAGGAACGTGGGCAGGCAATCGGTGTCCACCTCGCACTTCGGCAGGCACACCGTGCGCACGCCCTGGGGGCTGCACGTCGAGTTGTCCGGGCAGGTGAGCGTCTCGCTGCACTCCCGCGTGCAGATCTCCGACCGTGAGCAGTACCCGCGCTCGAGCCCGTCGCACTCCTCGTGCTTCTGGCAGGGGCGGCCGGGCACCGCGAAGATGCCGCAGCCGAAGAACCCTACCAGCATCAGCGACGCGAGCCATTTCATTGCTCGGGCCCCTGGTCGCGGTTGCCCTTGAACGGAGACGGTCCGTACAGGTCGTAGTCGCACCCGCCGTCGGCGCACTCGAAGCGTTGGCAGTAGCCGCCGAGGCATTCCATCAGCTTCGTCTCGGGGCAGAAGCCGTCGTCGCTGGTCTCCATGAAGACGCCGCCGTCGGGGAGCCGCTGGCCCGGCAGCTCGGTGTAGCGGCAGCCGCTCTCCACCTTCACCCAGCAGTCGCTGGTCTGCTCGCAGGCGCGGGTGCAGATCTCCACCAGCCCGCAACTGTAGCCCGGGGGACAGTCCGCCTTGCGTGGGTCGCAGGTGCCGCCCGCGGGGGAAGGACACGCCTGCTGCTGGCAGCTCGCGACCAGGATGAAGACGAAGAGGGGCAAGGCGCGCTGCACGGCAAGCATCCTCGCCGGTCGGAGACACATCGCAAGTCGCGACCTGTCACTCAGGGCAGCTTGAACGGGGCGTCTTCGAGGAGGAACCCGACGGTGCGGTAGAGGTCGAGCGTGGCCTTGTCTTCCGCGCCGAGCGCGAGCGCCCGCCGCAGGAGAATGTCGGCGCCCAGCAGGTTGCCCCGCGGCGACCGCGATGCATGGGGAGCGGGAGGCGCAGCCACGAGCGCGAGCAGAACGAGAGTCGAGGTCACCCGCGAGCCTCGCACATGTGGGTGTGCAGCCTCCATGTGGGTCTGCGACCTCGGCGCTCCAGGTGTCAACGCCCGGAGCAAGCACCCGGAAATACCGGGCCCTGCGGCAAGACGACATTGAAGCATGACCAGCTACACCATCCGCTCTGGTGACACGCTCAGCAGCATCGCTTCCCGCTACCAGACCTCGGTGGCGGCGCTGGCGCGGGCCAACAACATCGCCAACCCGAACGTCATCTACGCGGGGCGGACGCTGCGGATCCCCGACGGCTTCGACGCGACACCCGCGCCGCCGGTGAACCTGTCTGGCGGTGGCGGCACGCAGGACTACACGGTGCGGTCGGGCGACACGCTCTCGGGCATCGCGTCGCGCTTCGGCACCTCGGTGGCGGCGCTCGCTTCGCGCAACGGCATCAGCAACCCGAACCTCATCTACGTGGGGCAGCGGCTCGTGGTGGGAGCAGGCGCCGCGCCGGTCACCACCACGCCGACCGCGCCTCCTGCTGCGGGCAGCGGCACGTACTCGGTGCGTCCGGGCGACACGCTCTCGGGCATCGCGTCGCGCCACGGCACGACGGTCTCGACGCTGGCGTCACTCAACGGCATCAGCAACCCGAACCTCATCTACGTGGGGCAGACGCTGCGGTTGCCGGGTGGCTCGGCGCCCGCGCCGGTGGCGCCGACGGGGCCGGTGCCGGGTCCGACCACGGGTGGCATCAGCGCCGCGCAGCTGCGGGCGATCATGCCGAACCTGTCGGAGGCGGACGCGAACCGTCATCTGCCGTACCTCAACGCGGCGATGGCCGAGGGCGGCATCAACACGCCGAAGCGGCAGGCGGCGTTCCTCGCGCAGCTCGCGCACGAGAGCGGGCAGCTGCGCTACTTCGAAGAGATCGCCTCGGGTGCCGCGTACGAAGGCCGGCGCGACCTGGGCAACACGCAGCCGGGTGACGGCGTGCGCTTCAAGGGCCGCGGGCCGATTCAGCTCACGGGCCGCAGCAACTACACCGCCGCGTCTGCCGCGCTCGGCGTGGACCTGGTGAACAACCCGGGCCTCGCGGCGACGCCGGCCATCGGCTTCCGCATCGCGCAGTGGTTCTGGAACAGCCGCAACCTGAACAGCTACGCGGACGCGGGCAACTTCGACGCGATCACCCTGCGCGTGAACGGTGGCTACAACGGCAAGGCGGCCCGCGACGCGTACTACGCGAGGGCGAAGCAGGTCCTCGGCGCCTGACGCTCCTGGGCTCCGAGCGGATTGATCGAATAGGGATCGAGTTCATCACCGTTCACCCCGAGCGGAGTCGAGGGGCGTCTCCTGCGCGCCTGGGCGCCCATCCCTCGACTCCGCTCGGGATGAACGGGGGGCGAGCCCTCTTTCGGTCGAGCTCCCGAAAACCGTCCCCGACCCCGGACTTCCCCACGAAAATCCGAGGCCCGGGACGCCGCTCCCCCGCATTCCAGCCCACTTACGCCCCGGCCCCGATGTTGCTCAGCACCCCCCCGGCCGACGACTCACCGGGGAAACCAACCATGTTCAAGCTGAAGCTCCTGTCCGCGCTGGTGTTGCTGGGAATGACCGCAGGCTGCCACCGGCCCGAGCCGGTGGCCGGCGAAGACGCGAAGAGCACGGTCGAGCGGCTGACGGTCCGCGCCCCGGCGAGCGACGTGACGCAAACCGTGAACGGCCTCAACGAGTTCACCCTCGCCCTGCACCGCAAGACGGCCTCGCCCACCGCGAACGTGATCACCTCGCCCGCCTCGATCACCACGGCCCTGGGCATGGCCTCGGCGGGTGCGGCCGGCACCACGCTCGACGCCTTCCGCAGCACGCTCAACATCACCCTCCAGCAGGACGCGTTCCACGGCGCGATGAACACGCTCGATCGCGAGCTGACGAGCCGCGGCCAGGGGCAGCAGGGCACGGAGGGCCGGCCCTTCAAGCTGTCGATCGTGAACCAGACGTTCGCGCAGAAGGGCTTCCCCCTGCAGCAGAGCTACCTGGACCTGCTCGCCAGGCAGTACGGCACCGGCCTCAAGCTGCTCGACTTCAACAAGCAGCCCGAGCCGTCGCGGCAGGTCATCAACGAGTTCGTCAGCTTCCACACGGCGGACCTCATTCCCGAGCTGCTCGCTGAAGGCACCATCACCCGCGACACGCGCGTGGTGCTCGCGAACGCGGTCTACTTCAACGCCAGCTGGCAGAGCCCGTTCGAGAAGACCGCCACCCGCCCCGGTGCGTTCACGCTGCTGAACGGCACGGCCGCGAACGTCCCCATGCTGCACGACGGGGCTCACGCCGCGCGCTCCGCTACGGTGGGCGGGGTCGAGGTGGTGGAGCTCGCCTACCAGGGCAACGAGGTCTCGATGCTCCTGCTGATGCCGCCGGCGGGAGGGCTGCCGGCGCTCGAAGACTCGCTCGACGTGGCGACGCTCGACGGCTACCTCGCGGCGCTCGCGCCCGGTCAGCTCGAGTTCTCGATGCCGAAGTTCGAGATCGACCTCGAGACGAAGCTCGCGCAGCCGCTCTCAGAGCAGGGCCTGGGCATCGCGTTCAGCGGCGACGCCGACTTCTCGGACATGACGGGCGATCGCTCGCTGTCGATCTCCGACGTGGTCCACCACGCGGTGATCAAGGTGACCGAAGAGGGCACCGAGGCCGCGGGCGCCACGGCGGTCGTCTTCGGGGTGACGTCGGTTCCGCTGACCCGGCCGCTGCACGTCGATCGCCCGTTCGTCTTCTTCATCCGCGACAACGCCACCGGCGCGCTGCTCTTCATGGGGCACGTGGTCGACCCGCGCTGACGGTGTAGAAGCGCGGCCATGAGGTCCTGGCCGTTCGTGCTGTCGATGCTGTTGCTGGGGTGCCCGGCGCCCACCCCGCCGGTGGATGCCGGGTGCGGCGGATCAGGCAAGCCCGAGCAGGTCGTCTTCGGCGGAGCCCGGCCGGTGACGATCTCGGTGCCGCGCGACTACGACGGCTGCCCGGCGCCGCTGATCGTGGTGCTGCACGGCTACGGCGCAGCGGGGAAGCTCGAAGAAGGGTACCTCGGTCTCACCGCCCTCGTGGATGGACGGGGCGTGCTGCTGGCCTCGCCCGACGGAACGCTGGACGCGGACGGCAACGCCTTCTGGAACGCGGACATCTCGGCGTGCTGCAACTTCGGCGGCCGCGCGGTGGATGACATCAAGTACCTCGGTGAGCTGATCGCCGAGATCCGTGGCGTCTACAACGTCGACCCGCGGCGCATCTTCCTGGTGGGGCATTCCAACGGCGGCTTCATGGCGCACCGCCTCGGCTGCGAGCTCGCGCCGACGATCGCCGCGGTGGTGAGCCTCGCCGGCAACGTGTCGCAGGAGCCGATCGCCTGCCGTCCTGCCGTGCCCGTGAGCGTGCTCCAGATCCACGGCGATCAAGACGCGACGGTGCTCTACGACGGCGGTACGAACATCCTGAACAAGGGCGGTGGGGCGTACGCGGGCGCGTTGGAGACGGCCCAGCGCTGGGCTGGCGACGACGGCTGCCAGAGTACGTGGACGGCTGCCGCCCCCATCGATCTCGAGGCGACGCTGCCCGGGGCGGAGACCACGGTGTCCAACTTCGACGGCTGCCCTGGCGGGACCGGCGTGACGCTCTGGACGATCGGGGGCGGAGGCCACATCCCCTCGGTGGGCGCCAGATTTCCAGGCCTGGTCTGGCGCTGGCTCGACGCGCACGCCCGCTGACGGGGCAGGGTGAGGGGCCGCGCACTTCAGCCCCTCACCGGCCTCCTGGGTCGCTCCAGCTCACCTGACGGCAGTGATGATGCCCGCGCCGATGGTGCGGCCACCCTCACGGAGCGCGAAGCGCATGCCCGCCTCGATGCCCACCGCGCGCTGGAGCGTGAAGCCCACCAGCGCGCGATCGCCCGGCACCACCGCGTCCCCGCGCACCTCGAGGGTGCCCGTGACGTCCGTGGCGCCGAAGTAGAACTGCGGCATGTAGCCCGTGCCGAAGGGCGTGTGACGGCCGCCCTCCTTCTCGCTGAGCGTGAACAGCTCGGCCTCACCCACCCGGTGAGGGTGAATGGTGCCGGGCGCGACGATCAGCTGACCGCGGGTGAGCACGTCACGCTCCAGTCCACGAAGGAGGAGCCCCACGTTGTCACCCGCACGCGCCTCGGGGAGGAGCTCGTGGAAGGCCTCGATGCCGGTGACCACGCTGCGCATGGGCTCACCACCACCGACCACCTCCACCTCGTCGAGCTGGCGGATCACGCCGCGCTGCACGCGACCCGTCACCACCGTGCCGCGGCCGGCGATGGTGAAGACGTCTTCCACGGGCATGAGGAACGGGCCCGTCTCGTCGCGGGTGGGCAACGGCACCCTCGTGTCCAGGGTGTCGAGCAGCGCCTCGATGCACGTGGTGTCACCGCCGAGCCCGCGGCCCTCGCGCATCGCCTCGAGCGCGCGCAGCGCAGAGCCACGCACGACCGGCACGTCGTGGAAGCCGTTCTGCTCGAGCAGCTCACGCGTCTCGAGCTCGACCAGCTCCAGCAGCTCGGCGTCGGCCACGTCGACCTTGTTGATGAACACCACCAGGTGCTTCACCCCGACCTGGCGGGCGAGCAGCACGTGCTCACGCGTCTGGGGCTGGGGGCCGCTCGAGCCGTCGACGAGCAGGATCGCGCCGTCCATCTGGCTGGCGCCGACGATCATGTTCTTCACGTAGTCGGCGTGACCGGGGCAGTCGATGTGCGCGTACGTCCGCACCGCGGTGCGGTACTGCACGTGCTTGATGGTGATGGTGATGCCGCGGGCACGCTCTTCCGCGCCGCGATCGATCTGCGCGAAGTCGAGTGCCTTGCCGCCGAAGCGCGCGGCTGCGACGTGCGTGAGCGCCGCGGTGAGGGTGGTCTTGCCGTGGTCGACGTGACCGATGGTGCCGACGTTGAGGTGCTGCGTGGTGCCCATACTGCCTCCTGTGGTGGTGGGCGGGCCTGCCCGGGGTACGGCCTTGGAAAACGAAAAGCCCCTCGAAGCGCGTGGCCTCGAGGGGCTTGGGACTGGTGTTGCGAGTCCGCTTCCTCAGGTCATGGCGCGCCGGTCGGCTGAAGCCGACGAGGACGACGACGACGAGGAAGAGGACGAGCACATGGGAGCCTTGTCGACGGACGGTCGCGCCGGACCCTGACGCCCGGCTACGTTGCGGCGATGCGCCTGATCCTGCTCGGCACCCTCGTCTTCGCTTCCGCCTGCGACTGCAACGGCACCGCGACCATCGGCGGGCGGCGCGATGGCGGCCCTGGCGGTGATGGCGGAAGCACCGAGGTGCCCGACGGCAGCGTGCCGCTGCCCGACGGCGGCTTCGTGACGTGCGACACGATCTGCTCGGACGATCTGCAGTCTTCCGTCGACTGCCGCGGCACGGTCACGCCCTGCCCCGCGGGGCAGGGCTGCTCACCGGGCGGCTGCATCGACGCGTGCGCGGCGGCAGCAGCGGCGGGCAGCACCATCGGCTGTGACTTCTACGCGGCCGCGGTGCCGCCGCAGTCCGAGACGCAGGGCAGCTGCTATTCCGCCTTCGTCGCCAACACCTGGAACGCCCCCGTCACCCTCACCGTGCAGCGCGCAGGACAGACGCTCGACGTGAGCAGCTTCGCGCGCATCCCCCGGCAGTCGGGCACCACGCTCACCTACGACCCGCTGCCCGTGGTGGACGGCGGCGTGGTGCTGCCGCCTGGCCAGATGGCCGTGCTCTTCCTCGCCGACTGGGACTCCGGCGGAACCCCGCCCGTCTATTACGTGGGCTGTCCCACCGCGCCCGCGCTGCGCGCCGAGTTCCAGCTCGACGGCACCGGACAGCTCCCCAGCTTCCACATCACCACCTCGGCGCCGGTGGTCGCCTACGACATGTACCCGTACGGAGGCGCGAGCAGCCACGTGAGCAGCTCGAGCCTGCTCATTCCCACCTCGGCGTGGGGCACCAACTACGTGGGCGCGACGCCGGCCGATTCGCTCGCGGGCATCATGCACCCGTACCTCCAGCTCTACGGCCAGGAGGACAACACGCAGATCGCCATCCAGGCGCGGGTCGCCATCCAGGGCGGTGGCGGCATCTCGGGCGCGCCGGCGAACACGGTCGCGCGGTACACGCTCGGCAAGGGCCAGGTGCTGCAGCTCTCGCAGTCGGCGCAGCTCTCGGGCGCGCTCATCCGCTCGGACAAGCCGATCGCCGTGTGGGGCGGGCACGCGTGCATGCAGGTGCCGCTGGGCGTGGACGCGTGTGACTCGGGGCACCAGCAGCTGCCTGCGGTGCCGCTGCTGGGCAGCGAGTACCTGGCGGTGCGCCACAAGGCCCGCGCGGGCAACGAGAACGCCATCTGGCGGTTCGTGGGCGCGGTCGACGGCACCACGCTCACCTACGATCCACCGGTGGGCGGGCCGTCGGCGATCAACGCGGGTCAGACCGTGAACTTCAGCTCGCCGGGCCCCTTCCGCGTCTTCAGCCAGGACTCGAGTCACATCTTCTACGTGTCGCAGTTGATGACCGGCGGCGAGGTCAACAACGACCAGGGCGACCCCGACTTCGTCAGCCTGGTGCCGTGGCAGCAGTACCTGAAGAGCTACCTCTTCTTCACCGACCCCACCTACGCCTCGACCGACCTCGTCTTCGTGCGCCCGCTGGGCAGCGACAACCAGTACCACGACGTCACGCTCGACTGCCTCGGCGTGGTGCCCAACTGGTTCGGCATCGGCGCCAGCAGCTACCAGTACGCGCGCGTGTCGTGGACGAGCAGCAGCGCCGGGTGCACCAACGGCGTGCACACCGCGAAGAGCGACGCGCCCTTCGGGCTCACGGTGTGGGGCACCGACTCGTACACGAGCTACGGCTACCCGGCAGGCATGAGCGTGCGGCCGATCAACACGGTGGTGGTGGGGCCCGAGATCAACTGACGCAACTTCAGGGTGGGCCAGCGCGAGAACTTTCTCGTGCTGCTCGCGACGGTCTCCCTCACCTTCCTCACCGTTGCCGCATCCACGGTGGCCGCGTTCGTCGCGCGGGTCGCCTTCGTTCAAGCTCCGCTCCCCGTCGTGTCCCGCGCTCGCCCCCTTTCCTGCGAGCCGTGGAGACGACCATGGTCCGATCGAATCTGAAGCGTTCGCTGTTCCCCCTTCTCTTCGCCGCCGTTGCTCACGCGCAATACGCCCCCAGTTCGCTGGGCGTGGGCCCGCAGGCGACGGCCGTCATCGGTGACACGCCGATGCTCGGCGTCGACCTGGAGTACTCGCGCTACCTCGAGAGCGGCTTCGTGTTCTTCGCCGACGTGCCGATCCTGATCGCGTCGACGGCGGTGGGCGCCGACACGCCGACCGGCGCAGGCCGGGTCTTCGCCACCGGCGGACGCATGGGCGTGCGCTACCTCTTCGCCGAGGGAATGGTGCGCCCCTGGGTGGGGCTGCAGCTCGCGGGGCTGGTGCTGGTCACGAAGCCGGAGGTGACCTGGTACCTCGGCGCCGGCACCAGCGCCGGGCTCGACTGGGTTCTCTCGGAGTCGTTCTCGCTCGGGGCGAGGCTCGTCTACGACGTGTTCGTCGACCTCAACCGGCCGTGGCGCCACCAGCTGGGTGGCTCGATCAACGTGTCGGTGCTGTTTTAGCCGCGCAGAGCTTCATGGCGAGGCCCTGCACCAGGCGCTCGGAGGCGAGGTCGGCCGTCGAGCGATTCCCCGCCGTCGTCCTGGCCAGCTCGGACGTGACGATGGTGGAGCTGCAGGTGAGCAGGGTGGTGACGATGGTCATCACCTCGCCCACACCCGCCTCGGTGTGCTCGTTGAAGGTGAGCGCGCACGCCAGCGCCGGGCCCGTCGCGCCGGCGGGAGCCCAGCGCGCCATGAGCGAGTCAGCGAGCACGCCCGGCGGCGTGACGGTGAGCCGGGCCGGGAGCGCCGCGCAGGTCTTCTTGAGCGCGACGGGGCTGGTGACCTTCGCCTGGCCCGAGAAGGGGTCTCCCAGCGCGGCCGACTCGAGCTCCGAGATGACGTTGCGTGCCTGGAGCGTCCCCTTCTTCGCGATGAGCGCGTTCACCACCTTCTCGATCGTCTTCTCCAGGTCGGCTTCGGGGCCGCTCTCGTTGAAGAAGAGCTGATCTCGCGAGGTGGGCTCCCAGACGGCGCCGCGCACGCGGGCCTCGTGCTTGCGATTGTCGATGCTCAGCTCGAGCTCGAACACCCGCGTGGCCTGTCGCTGCGTCGCGTACTGCTGCCAGAGGTAGACGGACAGGCGGTTCGCGCAGGTCAACGCCGCGGCCATCGCGGACCAGGGCGGGTCGCCGACGAGCGTGTGGCAATGGGCGACGCCCTTCGTCCAGATCTCCGCGGAGGCCGGAGCCCAGTCCTTCACCGGGGCGGCGCTGAAGCCGTCGAAGTCCTGCATGGGGAAGAGGCCCTCGGTGCGGAGGAGGTATTGGTGCAGGTCGGTGGCGTCGATGGTGGTGACGCCGGGCACCGCCTTCAGTCTGGCCAGCACCAGGTCGCTCTTCGGGCCGTGGACGGAGATGACGTGGACCGCGGGGGCGGCGGCGAGCACGGCAGCGAGGAGGAGGTGCATCGCCGCAGCATAGTGAAACCTCTCCCTGCGCAGCGGGGAGAGGTCGGCCGCAGGCCGGGTGAGGGGCGCTTCAGTCGGCCCCTCACCCCAGCCCTCTCCCCGCTGCGCAGGGAGAGGGAGACGGCCTGATCAGAGCACGCAGCCCGGCACGCTCTGGCCGGCCTGCAGCACCACGTTCCTCGCCTGCGCGCGCTCGCGTTCCCAGAAGCACAGCGTGTCGCCTTCGCGCAGATAGCCGTACTGGTAGAAGGTCGGGTTCACGTTGTTCCGCAAGATGCGCTTCGGGTCGGGATCCCACAGCGCCTTGCGCCGGCGCGCGACGATCTCCTTCGCCTTCGCGAGCTCGGTCTCGGCGGTGGTGATGAAGCCGCCGCCATCAGTGGCACCCGCCCCGGACGCGAGCGTCGCCGCGTAGAGCGCGTAGATGAAGCGCACCCGCGCAGCGGTCACCTGCACGCCGTCCTTCAGCTCGGCCATCACCGGATCATCGGAAGGCAGCGCGTCGGCTTCGGCGGCGAGCACGGCGAGCTCGTCGGCGTGCACCTTCAGCTTCTCCACCACGCGCACGCCGAACTCCGCGCGCGCCGCGGGCGTGAGGGCCAGCAGCTCGGAGAACTCGGGGCGATCCGGCTGGCTGAAGATGCCGAGGCGATCGCCCGCGTCGATGATCTGATCTCGCCCCGCCACGTACGCCGCCAGCCGCTCGATGATGAGCGCGCGGTGCTGCGCCTCTCCCAGCCTGCGAATGAGGTCGGCCGCGATCGCGCCGGTCGCGCCCCAGCCCCCGTAGATGTCGGCCACCGTCTCGTGCCACGCCGCGGGCCGGGTGTAGTTCATGCGCAGCGTGCTGGCGTCGGTGAGCCAGTAGCCCCATTCCCAACCCGAGCTGAACAGCACGTGATCGTCGAGCTGCCCCACCGCGGAGGAGCGCTCGAGGTCGAGGTGCCGCGAGCGCACGTACAGCGGCAGGAACACGGGAATGTTGATGTCGAACGCGATCCAGTACGCCGACTCGGGGAAGTAGCCGACGGGCTTCCCCTCGGCGAGCCGGCCCTCGAGGTACGCGCGGTGCTCGTCGAACTGCTCGTGCAGGTACGCCAGCCCCGTGTCTTCGTAGAGGTTGAAGAACATCGTGGTGTGCACCCACGGCACGATGGCCGGGTTCGCGTAGCGCACGAGGAAGTAATAGAGCTGGCGCGCGCCCATGTAGTCGACGCGCAGGTTGTCGTAGTTCCCGACGTGGATGGTCGCCGTCAGCTCGAGCCCCGGCTGCACGCGCTGCATCGCCGCGTACGCCGAATCGAGGTCCCTCACGAAGCGCTCGGGCGGCGCTCCGAAGAACTCGCCGAAGCTCAGGTTGAGCGTGTCGAAGCCGGTGCCGTCGAGCAGCACGTGCAGGCGGCGCTCCATCTCGGGCACCGGGTCGACGGTGGTGTCGTCGATCAAGTCGAACGCGTTCTGCAGGTTGCCTGAGCCGAACAGCTGCAGCGCCGCGCCGGTGTGCACGCCGTGCGCGTGCGCGAAGTCGGTGAGCGCCTTCGTGTGCGCCTGCCAGGCGGGCAGCAGCGCGGGTGTCCTCATGATGTCGTCGAGCGCACACCACTGGATGTAGTTGCCGCGGTTCTTGATCACGAAGTCGATGGTGCGCTTGCCCCCCTCGAGCGCCTCCGGCCCGGGGAGCCAGAAGTCGTAGAGGCCCTCGATGGGGTGCAGCGTGTGCAGGTGCAGCCCGCGCCGCTTCTTCACCTCGGGCGCGTAGTCGCGGCCCAGCGCGCTGGCGGGCGCGGCGGTGAAGTCGGCCGGGACCTTCGTGTAGCGCGGGTGAGGGAAGCGGTAGCCGAGCGCCTCGAGCGCGTGCCACAGGCCGTACTGCCGGCCCAGCGTGCCGCCACCGCGCACCAGCAGCAGGGTGCCGCTGCCTTCGAGGCGGTAACACTCGCTGCACGCCGTGCTCGCGCTCACCGCCACCACCACGCCCTCGCGCGCGGCGAGGTCCTGCTCGGGGCTGGTGACCACCTTCGTGTGGATCCGCTCGTCGCCGATGAAGGCGAGCCCCTCGCGCACGAGCGCTTCGTCTTCGGCGGTGACCAGGACGGTGAGGCCCGCTTCCTTCACCTTGCAGCCGGTGAGCACGAGCAGGGAGAGCAGGGCGGCGCGGGCGGTCAGCATCGGCGCCTTCTGTTCGAAGCCCGCACAAAAGAGAAGCGCGGACGGAGTCAGGGCGGCGTGGGCCGCACGCGGCGCAGCACCGGCCGCAGCAGCAGGTAGAGCGCCACGCCCACGAACGGCGCGAGCACCGCCCAGGCGATCACCGCGCGCACGTTCGCGCCGGCGTAGTGGGCGAGGGTGCCCCAGCGATCTGCGTTCAGCTCAGCGCGGAGCTGCTTGACCGTGAACTCCATCTCCGGCCGGCCGAAGAGCCACGCGCCTGCGTGGAAGAAGGGCACGAAGAGCACCAGCTGCAGGGGGTAGGCGGCGAAGTTGGCCACCTGCACCGCCGGTTGGTTGAGCTTGAGCACAACGGCGGCGACGCCACACAGCAGGGTGGTCGCGCCGAGAATGGGCACCACCCCCATCACCGCGCCCAGCGCCAGCGCGGTGGCCAGCCGGCCGGGCGTCACGCCCTGGGTGAGCTGGGCCTTGAGCGGCTCGACGATGCGGCGGCGGAGGAGGGCCTTCACCGGGCCGTCATACACCGCTCAGTCGAAAGGCCGGGGGGCGGCGCCCCGAAATTGATGAGCGTCGCCCGCGGGGAAGGTTACAAGCGGCGACGTCATGCTTGAAACGTTCACCCACGCCTCGACCTGGACCGCGCTCGTCTCCCTCACCGCGATGGAGGTGGTGCTCGGCCTCGACAACCTCGTCTTCATCAGCATCCTCACCGGCAAGCTGCCCACCGATCAGCGCAAGCTCGTCACCCGCATCGGCGTGGGCGGAGCGCTGGTGCTGCGCATCGCCCTGCTCTTCACCATCAGCTGGATCATGCACCTCTCGTACGTGCTCTTCATGATCGGCAACCACGGGTTCAGCTGGCGTCACCTCATCCTCTTCCTCGGGGGCCTGTTCCTGATGGGCAAGGCCACCACCGAGATCCACAAGAAGGTCGAGCACAAGGACCACGAGGAAGAAGGCCCGAAGAAGCAGTCGGGCAGCCCGGTCGGCGCCATCCTGCAGATCATCGCCATCGACCTCGTCTTCTCGGTCGACTCGGTGATCACCGCCGTCGGCATGGTGGAGGACGTGCCGGTGATGGTGGTGGCGATGGTGATCGCCGTCATCTCGATGACCCTCTTCGCCGGCGGCATCGGCACCTTCGTCGAGAAGCACCCGTCGATGAAGATCCTCGCGCTCTCCTTCCTGCTCCTCATCGGCGCGTTGCTGGTCGCCGAGAGCCTCGGGCAGCACGTCTCGAAGGGGTACATCTACTTCGCCATGGCCTTCTCGGTGCTGGTCGAGCTGCTCAACCTGCGCTTCCGCTCGAAGGGCGAGAAGGTGGCGCGGCCTGCATGACCGCACCCCTCATTCAGCTGCGAGGCGTGAAGAAGGCCTTCGGCGAGGTGAGGGTGCTCGAGGGCGTCGACCTCGACGTCGCCGAGGGAGAGACGTTCGTGCTCCTCGGCGGCAGCGGCAGCGGCAAGACGGTGCTGATGAAGCACCTCGAGGGCCTGCTGCAGCCTGACGAGGGCACCGTCGTCGTCGATGGGCACGACCTGTCGAAGGGCGACCCGAAGGCGCTCGAGGCCGTGCGCCGCGAGGTGGGCGTTCAGTTTCAGTCGGGCGCGCTGTTCGACTCGCTCAGCGTCGCCGACAACGTCGCCTTCCCGCTGCGCGAGCTGCAGCACCTGAAGGCGCCCGAGGTGAAGCAGCGGGTCGACGAGCTGCTCGCGCTCGTGGGCCTGACGGACGCCGCCGCGAAGCTGCCCGGCGAGCTCTCGGGTGGCATGCGCAAGCGCCTCGCCTTCGCCCGCGCCATGGCGCTGCGGCCGAAGATCTTCCTCGCCGACGAGCCGACCGCGGGTCTCGACCCGATGACGACCGAGACGGTGGACGACGCCATCGTCGCCGCCCAGAAGAAGCTGGGTGTGACCGCGTTCATCATCACGCACGATCTCCCCACCGCGTTCCGCATCGCCGATCGCGTGGGGCTGCTCTTCGAGGGGAAGATCATCGAGGCCGCGCCGCCCGAGACGTTCAAGGCCTCGAAGCACCCCGCGGTGCTCGCCTTCCTCAAGGACTGGCTCGAGCGCGAGGCCAGCGCGCGCGCCTGAAGGGGCCCGCGATCAGTACGCGATCGACCCGCCGTCGGCGACGAACACGCCACCCGTGGAATAGCTGCTGCGCGTGCTCGCCAGGAACAACGCCAGCTCGGCGATCTCCTCGTTGTGGCCGTAGCGCGCCATGGGCACGTGCGCGTTGAAGACCGCCTTCACCTCCTCGGGGTGGCCCGCGGCGGTCTGCTGTTCGAGCGAGCGCATCATGCGGTTCTCCACCGCGCCGGGCGCGATGGCGTTGACACGGATCTTCAGCGGAGCCAGCTCGATCGCCGCCACCTTCACCAGCCCCAGCACCGCGTGTTCGCTCGCCACGTACGCCGCGCGGCCGGGCGCGCCGATGAGCCCCGCCGTCGAGCTGGTCACCACGATGGTGCCGCCTCCGCGCCGGTGGAGGTGCGGCGCGGCTTCCCGAATGCCCAGGAACACGCCCTTGAGGTTCACCGCCAGCACGCGATCGAAGTCGGCCTCGGGGTAGTCGAGCAGCGGCTTCACCACCCCCTCGATGCCCGCGTTGAGCACCACCACGTCGATGGCCCCGAAGACCTCCACCGCCCTGCGCATCGCCGCTTCGTTGACGCTCCCCTCCGAGACGTCACCGGCGAAGCCGGCCGCGTTCTTCGAGTCGAGCCGCGTCAAAGCCGTATCGACATCGGCCTGCAGCAGGTCCACCAGCATCACCTTGGCGCCTGCGCCGAGAAACCGCTTCACCGTCGCGAAGCCGATACCCCCGCCGCCGCCGGTCACCACCGCGACTCTGCCTTGCAGGTCGTTCATCCCCCCGCTCCGGAGCAAGAGGCGTGCTCACCAGAACTGGGGGAGGGAAGGCGCGCGCCTGCGCAGGCCTTGCGCTCGCTGCTGAATCTGCGGCAAGGGCGCGCAGTGGTACAAAGGCGTATGGTCACCCGCCTCACCCGAACCGAGTTCACCCAGGCCCTGCAGGACAAGAAGCTCGACGTCGCCGAGGCGAAGGCTGATCAGAAGCTCGCCGGCCTCGACGTGGCGAAGGCCGACCTCAACCACGACGGGAAGATCGCCGGCGCCGACGAGGCCGCTGCGCTGTTCCGCGAGGTCGATCGCTACGACAAGAACGGCGATTCCGCTTCGATCGCGCTGACCACGGCCAGCGGCGCGCCCACCCGGGCCGCGGCGCTCGCCACCGCGGCGAAGGCCCGCGCCGTGTTCGACGTGGCCGAGCCGGCCCCGCTCGCCGACGCCGCGCTCGCGACGGTCTTCTCCGCGGCCGGCTCCTTGCCGCTGGCGCGGGGCGCCCGGGGCGATCGCGCGGTCGCCGTGCAGTATGGGCTCGCGCGCCTCGGCTTCGCGGTGGGCACCGTCGACGGTCAGTTCGGCCCCGGCACCGAGCGCGCGGTGAAGGCGTTCCAGGCGTCGGCCCGGCTCCCTCAATCGGGCGTGGTGGACCAGGCCACTCTGGGCGCGCTCGACGCGAAGCTCGCCAGCACCGAGCTGCGCACCCCCGCCGAGGTGAGCGGCAAGCCGCTCGAGTACCTCTCGAACCACGCCGCGCTCGGCCTGCCGAAGCTCGCGCCGCTGGTCGATCGCAGCAAGCCCGCCGACTGGAATCACCCCGAGGTCCAGAAGGCCTACGGCGAGTTCGTCGGCGCGTACTGGGAACACTGCAAGACCAACCGCGTCGAGGCCGACTGCAAGACGCTCTCGCTGTTCCTGATGGACCAGTTCCGCGGCAAGGTGAAGGCCGACCTCGGCGTGCAGCTGCCCCGCCCCGCGGGCCTGCCGGCGTCCACCTGGGTGGCGGCCACCGCGAAGGATCCGAAGGGCTTCTTCAGCCGCTTCGAGGCGCTCGCCGGCGTGCGGCCCGGTTACGCCGAGGCGCAGGCGATCTTCAGGCTCGACCCGAAGGCGAGCCTGCTGGCGGGCACCAACGTGCGCTACGGCGGCGTCGACGCGAACATGGCCTCGCGCGCAGTGAAGGTGACGATTCCCTGGAGCGCAGCGCGCGACAACGGGGGCGACAGCAAGACGCCGGAGCTCCCGGTGGACCAGCTCAACCCCGGCGACGTGCTCTTCATCGACCACACCGGTGACGGGCGCGTCGATCACATGGCCAACGTGGTGAAGGTCGAGCGCGACGCCGCGGGCAAGGTGACGCAGCTCGTGCTCGCCACCGGCAGCTTCGACGACATGAAGGACGCCGACGGAGCGACCGCGCCGAACAGCCTGGGCGAGGTCAACAACTACACCGAAGAGGTCACCGTGAAGCTCGACGCCGCCGGCAAGGTGGCCAGCTCGAAGGTCACGTGGAGCTCCGAGCCCGCCTGGTTGACGGGCTCCCGCTACTCCGCCCGCACGCTGCTGATGGAGCTCAAGCCCGGCGGCACGCTCTCGGTCGGGCGCTGGGCCCAGCCCGCCGGCGGCGCGAACGGCTGAGCCAGGCCCGTCTAGCCTTCGCCGAACCGCAGGGTCGCCGATCGTCGGCGTCGCGAACGGTGTGCGGATGGTGCCTCCTGTGAGGGACAGCCGCGCCTACCATATTGAGGGTCGCGCTCCGTGCGGCGCTCGGTGGGCCCCGGCGATCGGCGTGGGTCTCGCGGGCTCCGCGTGGGTCATCGCGGTTGGTCATGATCCTGACGGGCGTCGATCAGCCGGCGCCGGTGAGCCGCCCTCCGTAGGCATTTGGGGCCCGCACATCGTGGGTGCACGCAATCACCCCCGAGGAAGTACCCATGCGATTCACGTACGCGCTCGCCATTCTCACGTTGCTCAACGCCTGTGACCGCTCCGGTGCGAACCAGCCGCCGGTGCTCGAGAACGTCGGCTTCACCACCGCGGAAGACACCGCCCTCGACCTGGCGCTCTCCATCTCCGACCCCGACGGCGACGCGCTCACCATCGAGGTGACCCAGCCGAGGCACGGGGTGCTCGTGGGCGAAGGCACGGCCTGGCGCTACACCCCGGCGCGCGACTTCAACGGCCGCGACAGCTTCACGGTGACCCTCTCCGACGCGACCCTGAGCGTGAGGAACGCCGTGGTCGAACTCCTCGTCACCCCGGTGAATGACGCGCCCAGCGCGGCCAACGACGCCTTCGCGGCCAGGGAAGACACCACCCTGGCGCTGCCCTTCAGCGCCCTGCTGGGCAACGACGCAGACGTCGACAGCGAGCTCACCATCACCTCGGTCACCGGTGCCTTCGGCGGCGCGGTGCTGCTCGAGGGCGCGCTGGTGCGCTTCGTTCCCCTGCCTGACTTCCTCGGCCCGGCCGGCTTCACCTACGTGGCGAGCGACGGCGAGCTCACCGCCTCGGCCGTGGTGGCGATCACCGTCGGTGGTGAGAACGACGCGCCCGTGGCCGGCCCCGACGCGCTCACCGGCGTGGAAGACACCGCGCTCGACATCGCCGCCGCCGCGCTGCTCGCGAACGACAGCGACGTCGAGCAGCAGACGCTCTTCATCGCCTCGGTCGGTGACGCCGCCGGTGGCACCGTCGAGCTGCGTGGCTCGACCGTGCACTTCACGCCGACGCTCGACCTGAACGGCGGCGCGGGCTTCTCGTACACCGTAAGCGACGGGGCCGCGACCACCACCGCCGCCGTCACGCTCACCCTCGCCGCCGTCGACGACGCGCCCATCGCCACCGCGGCCAGCGCCGTCACGGCCGAAGACGTGACCGCCACCATCGCCCTCTCGGCGAGCGACGTCGACTCGAGCGCCCTCAGCTTCTCCGTCGAGGTGCCCCCCGTTCACGGCACCGTGGTCATCGTGGGCCGCGACGCCCGCTACACCCCGGCCCTCAACTACGCGGGCGCCGATCAGTTCTCGGTGCGGGTCAGCGACGGGCACTCGAGCTCGGCGCCGGTCGTCATCGCGGTCAGCGTCACCGACGTCATCGAATGCGGCGACGGCGTGCTCGAGGGTGGGGAAGGCTGCGACGACGGCAACCAGGTCGACTCCGACGCCTGCCTCCACACCTGCGTGGCCGCGCGCTGCGGCGACAGCGTGTTGCAGGCCGGCGTGGAGACCTGCGACGACGGCAACCAGAGCAACGCCGACGCCTGCTTGACCACCTGCGCGGCCGCGAGCTGCGGCGACACCTTCGTGCAGGCCGGCGTGGAGACCTGCGACGACGGCAACCAGAGCAACACCGACGCGTGCCTCACCACCTGCGCGGCCGCGAGCTGCGGCGACGCCTTCGTGCGGGCGGGAGTGGAGACCTGCGACGACGGCAACCAGAGCAACGCCGACGCCTGCCTCACCACCTGCGCCGCCGCGAGCTGCGGCGACACCTTCGTGCGGACGGGCGTGGAGACCTGCGACGACGGCAACCAGAGCAACACCGACGCGTGCCTCACCACCTGCGCGGCTGCGAGCTGCGGCGACACCTTCGTGCAGGCCGGCGTGGAGACCTGCGACGACGGCAACCAGAGCAACACCGACGCGTGCCTCACCACCTGCGCGGCC
>JAUXRX010000043.1 GCA_030681645.1 Archangium sp. | reverse complement strand
GCGACCGGCGGCGGCGGCGCGACGGGCGGCGGCGGCGGAGTGACGGGCGGCGGCGGCGGAGTGACGGGCGGCGGCGGCGGAGTGACGGGCGGCGGCGGCGGAGTGACGGGCGGCGGCGGCGGCGCGACCGGCGGTGGCGGGGGCACTGTCGACGCGGGCGTGCTCCGCTCGGCCTCGAAGAGCAGCACCATCGCGCTGTCTGATGACGACGTGCTCGTCTCGATGGTCAACCCCGAGAACAACTCGCTCTCGACCTACTCGGCCACCACCCGCACCCTCATCTCGCGCTTCATCGGCTTGAGCGAGCCGTCGGCCGTCGTGTTCGACCCGAGCAAGAAGGCGGCCTGGGTGGCGAACCGCGGTGACTCCACCGTGCGCCGCATCGACGCGCTCGACACCGCCAGCCCCGTGGCCGGCCCGACGGTCAACGTGGGCAGCGAGCCCACCGGCCTCGCGCTCTCCCCCACCGGCCGCTTCCTCGTGGTCGCGGAGTGGGCCGAGGCGCGCGTCAGCGTCATCGACACCACGACCGCCACGGTCGTGTCTTCCGTGGGCATGCGCAACCCGCGCGCGGTCGCCATCAGCAACGACGGCGACACCGACGACACCGACGAGAAGGTGGTGGTGACCGAGTTCTACGGCCGCACCACCGCCAACTCGGAAGGCACTGATCAGAGCCGCCAGGGCGCGGTGAAGGTGTTCACCCTCACGGCCGCAGGCGGCCTCACCGACGACGGCGAGATCCTCTTCGCGCCCGGCGCCGACGGCGGCTTCGGCGTGGGCTACAGCCCCAACCAACTCTTCAGCGTCGCCATCCAGAACGACCGCATCTACGTGCCGTCGATCGCCGCCTCGCCGGCCGGCCCGCCCGCGTTCGACAAGAACGTCAACCCGGTGATGCTGGTGGCGACGCTGAGCACCAAGCAGGAGCTCACCTCGCCGCTCGGCAGCCAGTCGCTCGCGCCGCTGGTCGCCGCCTTCCCCGCGCCGAAGTTCTTCCTCGCCGACCTGGTCGACCTCTCCTTCCTCGCCAACACCAACATCGCCTACGCCATCGCGCGCGGCGGTGAGGTGATGCAGCGCATGGACTACACGCCCACCAACGCTGCGCTCACCCTCGGCTCGACCCAGAACAACCAGATCGACCTCTTCGGCAACGCGAGCACCATCGGCAACTGCTTCAACCCCACGGGCGTGGTCGTGTCGTTGGCGCGCGGCTTCGCCTTCGTGAACTGCTGGGGCAGCCAGCGGCTGGGCGTGGTCACCCTCGGGACCCAGACCCTCTCGGAGACGGTCGTCTCGGTGCCGGCGCCCACGGGCGCGCCTGAGCAGAGCATCAACCGCGGGCGCCACTTCTTCTTCACCGGCCGCGGCCGCTGGAGCAACAACGCCTGGTCGTCCTGCGGCTCGTGCCACCCCGACGGGCTGTCAGACAACATGACGTGGATCTTCGCTGCCGGGCCCCGCCAGGCGACCTCGATGGACGGCAGCTACTCGAAGGGCGCGACCATGAAGCAGCGCATCTTCAACTGGACCGGCATCATCGACGAGATGCACGACTTCGAGGGCAACACGCGCGGCGTGCAGGGCGGCAAGGGCGCGGTCACCACCGCGCCGCAGGCGGCCGACTGCGGCAACCTCACCCTCGAGCAGCAGGTCGGCGCGGGCGGGGTCGTCGGCGCCGCCCTCCCCGCGGGCCTGGTGCAGTCGATGAAGGAGATCGCCGACGGCATCACCCTCAAGTGCGCCCCTGCGCAGTGGGACGACATCGACAACTACGCGAAGACCATTCGCCCGCCGAAGGGCCGCCGCGCCCTCGACCCCAACGCCATCGCTCGCGGTGAGACCGCCTTCGACACCGGCGGCTGCGCCAGCTGCCACGGCGGCCCGGGCTGGACCATCTCGCGCCGCTTCTTCACGCCGTCGGCGGCGACGCTCGCCACGGTCACCGGCACCGCCTTCGTGAAGCCCGCGGCCTGGCCCACGAGCTGGACCTTCCACAACACCACGCAGATCGCGGCCCAGCCCATCGCAGCCGAGGTCACGGGCTTCAACACCAACCCCATCGCGCCTCCCCAGGTGGCGTGCGCGCTGCGCAACCTCGGCACGTTCGGCGTTCCCGGCAACGTGTCGGCGACCGACGCGCTCGAGCTCAAGCCCGGCACCGGTGGCCGTGCCCAGGGCCGCGGCGGCTACAACGTGCCGTCGCTCTACGGCATGCAGGTCGGCGCGCCGCTGCTGCACCACGGCCAGGCGGCGAGCATGACGGAGCTGTTCACCGACCCGAAGTGGAACGGTCACACCAACGCGGGCAACGCGAACTTCACGGTCCTGCTGGATTCGACCGCGGGAATGCGTTCCGACCTGGTGCAGTACCTCTGGTCCATCGATGCCACCAAGACGGAAAAGACCGTCACGGCCGGCTTCGATACGGGCTGCGCGCCGTAACGGGGGCGATGTGAGGAAGTGAAGGGCGGGAGCGGCCAACCGTTCCCGCCCTTTCTTTTGTGGGAAGCTCTGCAGGACCGGAGCGGTCCTTGAATCCAGCCTCCCACACCCTGGCGGCCTTGATCGTCGATGACGACCCCTCGGTGTGTGGGGTCTTCAGCCGGCTGCTCACCAAGATGGGCTACGCGGTGCAGACGCTGGACAACGGCGAGCGCGCGCTCGAGCTGGTGAAGACCACCACCTTCGACGTCTGCCTGGTCGACAAGCAGCTTCCGGGCGTGGGCGGTATCTCGGTGGCTCGCGGCATCCGCTCGAACACGCCCGACGCGGTGATCATCTTCATCACCGGCTTCGCCACCGCGTCCTCGGCCGACGAGCTGGTGGGCATCGCAGACGAATACCTCACCAAGCCCTTCGACCTCGACACGCTGCGCGAGACGGTCTCGACCCTGGTGGCGCGCCGCAAGGGCCAGCGCCAGTCGCAGCCTTCCCCTGCCCCTGCCCGCGACGCGGCGAAGAAGTGGGTGCACGTGTACTGCGACGACGCGGCGGCGTACGCGTTGATCACGGCCGTCTGCGACAAGCTGGGCATGCAGGTGACGAGCGGGTCGCAGTTGCCGGCCGAGACGCCCAACGTGCTGGTGATGGCTGCGACGCACGCGTCGTTCGAGGTGCGGAAGACGATCTGGGGCTACCAGTCGAAGCGGCGCAGCTTCCAGGTGGTGCTGCTGACGGACCCGACCTCGGCGTCCGATTCGGCGGCGGCGGTGGCGCTCAAGGCGAGCTGGCGCATCTCGTTGCCGGTGAAGCCCGAGCAGGCCTTCGTGGTGCTCAGCGGCGCGCTGCGCTGAGCACCTGCGCGAGCGCGCGCAGGCCGTCTTGCGAGGTGAAGATGCCCACCACCTGCTCGTTGTCGACCACCACCGAGCTGCCCAGCTTGTGGCGGGCCATGTGACGCACGGCGACCTCGAGCGGCGTGGTGGGCGCGACGGTCCAGGGGGCGCGGCTCATCGCCTGGGCCAGCGAGATGTCGTCCGGGTCTGACTTCGTGTGCGCTTCGATCAGCTTCACGTCGCGATCGCTGATCAGCCCGACCAGCACGCCCTCGTCCATCACCGGCAGGTGCCGCACGCCCCGCCGCTTCATCAGCCGACGCGCGTCAGCCAACGAGCTCGACGCCTCGATGGTGAGGGGCGAGCGCGTCATCAGATCCTCCACCAGCAGCGTCTGGGCCATGACCTGTGGATCAGCAAGCGAGGTGCCATGCATTCCCCCGCGAGCCGGGCGGGCGCTGCGCAACCTCTGCGCGGCAGCGCGCCGGCGCGCGACGTAACGTGCGTGTCGATGAAGAGCTGTGCTCCCTTCAAGTCGGACGCCGCGCGCGAGCGCTACCTCGCCCACGCGGCGCTGCGGGCGAAGAGCTGGCCGGTGCCCTCGGAAGAACGGGTGGTGCCCACCTCGTTCGGCCAGACCTTCGTGCGGGTGAGCGGCCCGCCGGACGCCGCGGCGGTGCTACTGCTGCCGGGCATCGGCTCGCCGGGGCTCACGCTGGCTCCGGTGGTGGCGGGGCTCTCGGGGCCGCGGCGCACCTTCGTCATCGACAACATCCACGACGTGGGGCGCAGCGTGGAGACGAAGCCGGTGACGGGCGCAGACGACTTCACCACCTGGCTCGACGAGGTGCGGCGCGGGCTAGGGCTGGGCGTGGTCGACGTGCTGGGGCTCTCGTACGGCGGGTGGATCTGCGCGCAGTACGCGCTGCGCTTCCCCGAGGCGGTGCGGCGGGTGGTGCTGCTGGCGCCCGCGGGCACGACGGCGCCCATTCCCTGGGGCTTCATCTGGCGCGCAGTGCTCTGCGCGATCCCCTCGCGCAGCTTCATGCGCAACTTCATGGGCTGGGTCGCGCCCGGGCTGAAGGCGCAGCGGCCCGACCTGCTCGAGAGCATGGTGGAAGACGGCCACCTCGCCACGCGCAGCTTCGCGCCGAGGAAGATGGTGCCGCCGCTGCCGCTGAGCGACGCGCAGTGGGCCCGCTACCAGGCCAGGACGCTCTTCCTCGCGGGAGATCGCGAGGTCATCTTTCCGCCGCGCGAGGCGGTGGAGAAGCTGGCGAGAGTGGCACCGCACGTCCAGACCGCGCTCCTGCCCGCCGTCGGCCACGACTTCTTCCTGGTGGCCGCGGACGAGGTGAATCGGCGGGTGCTGGCGTTTCTCGAGTGAGTAAGAAGGCCCGATGCTCCCACTCCTCGCCGCCGTGCTCGCCGTCGCGCCCCTCGACGTTCCCGGCTGCAAGACCTCGAAGCAGGAGGCCGGCTCGCTGCATGCCAACACCTCCTTTGAGGTGACCATGACCACGCCGAAGTCGAAGCTGAAGCAGCTGCTTGACTGTGGCGGCAAGCCGGTGGCGCTCTACGTGTCTGAGTTCGCGAAGGCCGCGGAGGTGAGCGAGGCCGCCAACTTCACCGGCCCACAGCTCTGGGGCGGGCTGGCGCCGACCGGCGAGCACACCGATGAGCTGCTGCAGCAGGGGCTGATCCAGGTCGTCGTCTCCGGGCCGGGCGTGAGGGCCGCGACCGACGCGCTGGTGGCGAAGGGCTTCAAGCCGTGGCGCGGCGACGCGGTCGACGTGCTCGAGCGGGTGGCGAAGGCGATCGACTGCAAGGCCGGCTCGAAGGACCCGCTGCGCGCGTGGTGCGCGGCGACGTTGACCGCGGGCGCGGGCTTCAAGGCCGCCAAGGACCAGACGGTGCTGCTGGGCATCAGCGCGCCGCTGCCGTCGAATCGCGACCTGCGCGAGGTGCTGCTCAAGGCGACGCGGGTGAGCGCGCTGGCGTTCGCGGGCGGCAAGGTGCGGCTCACCGACGTGACGCCGGACAACGACGACGAGGCGAAGCAGTTGTTGATGGTGGCGGGGGAGATCTCCGCGGCGCTCAAGGGCGCGGGCGCGCGGGTGAAGATCTCTGAGGGGCTGGCCGGGTTCCTGCCGGTGCTGGCCGGCCAGGCGAAGGACGGTGCGGCGGTGAAGGACTCGGCGAAGGGCCCGGCCCACGCCAAGCTGAAGAGCCCCACGCGGCTGTGGCTGGTGAAGAGCGGCAAGCTCGAGGTCTTCGTGGTGGCGGAAGACGCGGCTGACGGCGCGTGGCTCAGCGTGTACCCGGTGGTGCCGGCCGCCGCGAAGTGAAGCCGAGCCCCGGGCGGTGGTTTGCGCTGCTCTTCGGCGCCTGGGTCGGCGCGTGGTTTCTCTTTCGGTTGCTCGAGCCCCGGTTCGCGCCGCTGCAAAAGCCGCTCGGCGCGACCGCCTGGTGGACGGCAGCGAAGCTGGTCATCTGGATCGCCCCGGTGGTCCTGCTCACGCGCCGCATTCCCCTCGCGCCCGGGGCGCTGCGCCTGGGTCACCTGCGCGGGGTGCCGCTCGCGCTCATCGTGGCCGTGGGGTGGGTAGCACTCAACGCCGCAGGAGACTCACTGCTGGGTCGCACCCCGGCCCCTGCGCTCGACGTGGGCGTGCTGAGCGCCTGCTTCATCGCGCCCTTCGTGGAGGAGCTGGTCTTTCGCGGCTTCGCCTTCGCCTGGCTGGAGCAGCTCGGCCTGCGCTTCTGGAAGGCCAACCTCGTCTGCGCGGTGCTGTTCGCGGTGATGCACCTGCCGGGCTGGCTCTTCATGCAGGGCTTCAGCGTGGGCCTGCTCGCGCAGCTCGCTCAGACGGCGTTGCTCGGCTTCGGCTTCGGGGTGCTGCGCCGAGACGGCGCGTCGCTCTGGGCGCCGTTCTCTGTTCACCTCGCCAACAACGCCTGGTCGACCGGGCTGATCAGCTTCCTGCTGACCTGAGCTACGGCGGAAGGACGCATGCGTCATCCCTTGACGCCGTTATCGTCAGAGCCCCTCGAGGCCCGCCCGGAAGTCAGCGAGCAGGTCGTGCCAGTTCTCGATGCCGATCGACAACCTCACCATCCCCTCCGAGATGCCCGCGTGATCGAGCTGCTCGGGTGACATCTCGGAGTGCGTGGTGGTGCGCGGGTGGCACGCGAGGCTCTCCACGCCCCCTAAGCTCACCGCGTTGTGCGCGATGCGCAGCCGGCGCAGGAACGCGAAGGCCCCGTGCCGGCCGCCCTTGATCTCCAGCGTGACGATGCCGCCCGGGTAGTCGCACTGCGCGTCGCGAATGCGCACCTGGTCGGGGTCTTTGAAGAGCGTGGGGTAGATGACGCGCTCGAGCGCCGGGTGCCCGTTGAGCGCCTCGGCGATGCGCTGCGCGTTCTTCGACTGCCGGTTCATGCGCAGCGAGACGGTGGGCAGCCGGGTGTTGAGCAGCCAGCACTCGTCAGGCTGGAGGATGTTGCCCAGCAGCGCGCGCGTGCTGCGCAGCTGGGTGATCAGCTCGCGGTCCTTCGCCAGTACCACGCCGCCGAGGAGGTCCGAGAACCCGTTGAGGTACTTGGTCGCCGAGTACACCACCAGGTCCACGCCCAGCGTGAGCGGGTGCTGGAACGCCGGCCCGAGGAAGGTGTTGTCGACCACCACCAGCGGCTTGTCGGCGTGGGCGCGCGCTGCCGCTACCACGGCCGCGATGTCCGTCATCCGCAGCGTGGGGTTGGCCGGCGACTCGAGGAAGACGACCTTCAAGCCCGGCGTGCGCGCGATGGCCGCGGCGAGGCCCTTGCCGTCGCCCGCGTCGGCCACCACGAAGCGCGCGCCCAGCGGCGTCATCATCGCGTCGAGGAAGAGCTGCGTGCCGCCGTACAGCGGCGTGGTGTGCACCACCCCGCTCCCCGGGGGACAGAAGGTGAGGAAGATGCTCGAGATGGCCGCCATGCCCGAGTTGAAGACGGCCGCTTCCTTCGCGTCGCGCTCGAGCGGGACGATCTGGTCCTCGAGGATCTCCGCGTTGGGGTGCGAGAGCCGCGAGTAGATGAGGTCGACCGACTCTTCCGGCGCCGGCTTCGCCCGACCCAGCGCGATGTCGAACGCACGCGCGGCAGACTCGGGGCTCGAGAACACGTACGTCGAGCTGCGGAAGACCGCGGGCCGCGCCGCGCCGACCGAGAGCTTGGGGTCGAAGCCGCGGGTGAGGACGGCGGTCTCGGGACGCACCACGTAGCGCTTCGTCATGCCCGCAGCGTAACGCCCGCGGCCCCCTCAGTCCGGGTTCGTGGCTTTCCTTCTGCTCATCGACGTCACAAGCGCCGCGCCCAGCCGCTCCGCGGAAGCGAAGGTGACGAAGAGCTCGCCGGTGAGCAGCGCGGGCTGGCCGCGCCGGGCGGGGCGGAGGAAGTCGTTGCGCTTCTTGTCGAGCGGCGAGCCCAGGTCGAGCTTCGCGCGCGTCACGCCGGTGCCCGAGCGGTGCACGAAGGTGACGGTGCCGCGTCCGTCGATGGTCTCCACCACGCCCACGTGGGTGAGGCCGTCGTCGCGCCGGCCGTTGCGGTTGCGGTCGTAGGTCTCGCGGAAGAAGACGAGGTCGCCGGGGGCGGGGGCGTGGGTGTGCAGGGCGCTCCGCTCGAAGGCGAGCCGCCACATCGCGGTGACGCCGTTGTCGCCGCGCACGCCTGCGCCCATCAGCTCGATGCCGCTGTCTTCGTAGACCGCGCGCACGAGGCCGGTGCAGTCGTCGGGCAGGTGCGGGACTGCCAGCTTCAACGTGCTCAGGCCGACCAGCGTGCTCGCCTTCGTCGCGAGGCGTGATTGCGGGGGTGGTTCAGGGGATGGCGGTGTGAGTGGCCAGCTCACCCAGCCCGATGGCTCCACTCTCGCCGCCGTCGTCGCCGTTGCGCAGCCGAGAGAGAGGAAGGCGACGGCGAGGAGCGGCGGGCGCACGGTGTTGCAACGTCTGGGTTGGGGAGCGCATTCATTTTTGCCCTCTCCCCGACCCTCTCCCTCTCAGGGAGAGGGAGACACTGGCCGGATTTTCGCGGTCAGGCCCTTGAGGAAGTTGCGCAGGAATTGATCACCGCAGGGGCGGAAATTCTTGTGCGCTGCGTTGCGAAACAGCGCGCTCAGCTCGGGCTTCGACACCTCGAAGCCGCTGCTCTGCATCAGCCCGATGATGTCGTCTTCCTTCAGCTCGAAGGCCACGCGCAGCTTCTTGAGCACCGTGTTGTTGGTGATCGACTTCTCCACCGGGCGCGGCGGCGCCGAGTCATTCGGGCCACGCCGATGGAGGATCAACCCGTCGAGGAAGTGCGCCATCACCTCGTTGTCGCACAGCACGTAGCCCGCCTCGTCCTCGCGCTTGAGGAAGCTGGTCAGTTGGGCCGGGGTCACCTCCGCGCCGCCGAGCTTGATGATGCTCGCGAGCTTCGCGTCGTCGATCTTCAGCATGAAGCGCACACTGCGCAGGACGTCGTTGTTGATCACCGCCACCGAGCGTAGCCGACCGGCGCGGCTTGACGGGGATCAAGCCGCGGCCGGCCGCACCGGTCCATGGTCGAGCCGTCATGGAAGCGTTGAAGCGGGCCCCCTCGTCTGCGCGGCAGCTCGAGCTCGAGGAGCGCCTTTTCGAACTCGAACTCGAGCTGGCCGAGTTCGAGGTGCGGCACGAACGCGACAGCCAGTACTTCGCGCAGCTCGAGGCGGTCATCGACAGCGCGCCGCTCGCCGTCTACCTCAAGGACGCCCAGCACAAGTACCTGCTGGTCAACCGCGAGTACGAGCGCCTCGCCGGGGCGAAGCGCAGCGACATCGTGGGCCACGACGACTTCGAGCTCTTCCCTCCGCCCGTCGCCGAGCTGTTCCGCGCGCAGGACGAGGAGGTCGTGGCCAGGGCCCGCAGCGTGGAGTTCCGCGAGACCATCCCCCTCCCTGACGGCGTGCACTCCTTCATCACCTCGAAGTTCCCGCTGCGCACCAGCGACGGCGCGCTCTTCGGGGTGGCGGGCGTGTGCACGGAGATCACCGCCCTCGCCGCCGCCCAGCAGCAGCTCGAGGCGGCCCAGGCCGACCTGATGAAGAAGGAACGCCTCGCCACCCTGGGCGAGCTCGCCGCCGTGCTGGCCCACGAGGTGCGCAACCCGCTCGCCGTCATCTTCAACGCGGTGGCCACCCTCAAGCGCACCAGCGAGCCCGGCGAGCAGGGCCGGCTCATGCTCGACGTCATCCACGAGGAATCCGAGCGCCTCGAGCGCATGGTGAGCGCGCTGCTCGACCTCGCCCGCCCCGAGGCGACGCGGCTGAGCCCCACGCCGGTGCTCGAGCTGGTGCGCAGCTCCATCGACGCGGCCCGCAGCACGGCGGAGCCGGTGAGCGAGGTGCGGCTCCAGGTTCCCCAGCCGCTCCCGCTGGCGCGCCTCGACGAACAGAAGGTGCACCAGGCGCTGGTCAACCTGGTGAGCAACGCGGTGCAGGCCACGGGCAGGCGCGGGCCGGTGCAGGTGCGAGTGACGGTGCAAGACTCGATGCTGCGCTTCGACGTCATCGACGACGGTGACGGCGTACCCATGGAACTGCGCGAGCGGGTGTTCGCCCCCTTCTTCACCGGGCGCGCACGCGGCACGGGCCTGGGCCTGGCGGTGGTACGGCGCGTGGCCGAGGCGCACCACGGCTCCATCACCATCGAGACCACGCCCGGCGGCGGCGCGACCTTCGTGCTCAAGCTCCCGCTCTGAGGTGTTGTCGCGGGCGAGCCTGTGTGGCTTGGTTCGCCCGCACCCGTCTTCACAAGGAGCGCCCATGAACAAGGCCCTCGTCGTCGCTACCCTCGTCATCGCCAGCACCGGCTTCGCGGAAGGCTGGAGCCCCCGCGCTTCTGCGTTCCAGGCGAAGGCCGCTGCCGAGCGCAAGCGCCTGGGCCTCGACCCGGAGAAGGCGAGGAAGCAATACCCGACCCCCGAGGTGCGCTTCGGCGGCTGGGCCTGCCCCGGCGAGACGACCACGGTGCTGCTCGAGGGCAGGCTCCAGCCCGGCACGCTGGTGGGCACCGCCAGCACCGCGGTGGAGATCGTCAAGGAAGAGCTCACGCCGAAGGGCTGGCAGGGCACGCTCAAGGTGAAGGCGGGCACGAAAGACCCGATTCGCCTCGAGCTGATCGCCCCGGTGAGCGGCATCAGCAACGACATCGAGCTGCCCGTGGGCTGCCCGCACGAGTGGATCATCGAGGTGAAGGGCGGCGACAAGCTGGTGCTGAAGGTCGTCGACGGCGAGAGCCACGCGTCGGGCGAGTGGTTCCGCGGCGCCACCGCGGTCGAGGCGCGAAACTTCGACCTCGCCAGCGACGGCAAGACGTTCTCGCTCAACCAGAAGGAGAGCGCGGAGGATCGCGAGCGGCGGAAGAAGGCAGAGGAGGGCTTCAAGGGCTCCGAGGGCAAGGCCACCGCCGAGCGGCAGCACCAGCTCAGCCAGCAGATGCAGGGGTGCACCGCGATGCCCCCCGCGCAGATGGCGCCCTGCATCCAGAAGCTCTCGGCCGAGCTGCAGGAGCTGATGGCGAAGCAGCAGCAGGCCGTGCAGACCGCTCAGGCCGCCGCCGCGCCGAAGGTGGGCTGCACCCAGTTCAGCGGCACCATCGACGGCAAGAAGCTCAAGGGCAACGGCATGTCGTGCGCCGTCGCGAAACAGGGCTTCGAGCAGGTGCCGTTCACCGGCGTGATCAAGTGACTACGCCAGGCAGGTGAAGTCGCGGCCCTCGACCCAGCCGCGTTCCACCAGCCAGGCGCGGATCTCGGCGCGCGCGCCCTTCGCCCCCACCGTGGCGAGCAGGTGCACGCGCTCGTTCGGCGCGGCGAGCTGCTCGGGGGCGATGGCGGGAATGCCTTCGAGCTTCTTGCCGATCTTCCGCGGGTGGAGCTCGACGAACTGCTCGATGCGGTGCCCCTTCGCGCGCAGGAGCCGCGACACCTTGAGCCCCACGTCGCCTGCGCCCCAGAGTACGAGGCCGCGGTCCTTCCCCAGGCGGCGCGAGACGAAGTCGGTCTTGATGGCCAGGTGCGCCTCGCGGCGGTAGCGCGCGTCGGTGCGGGTCAGGCGCGTGTCGCTGTCGCGCCAGCGGTGGAGCACGTGCGGCAGGCAGGTGAGGCGGTGGCCCTGCTCGAGGAAGCGGAGCCAGTGCTGCCAGTCTTCGGGGAAGTCGCCCTCGTGCCAGGGCCCCACCCGGTCGAGCACCTCGCGGCGCACCAGGGTGGAGGGGTTGCAGAGCGGCGACTCGACCAGGGCCTCGCGGAAGAGCAGCTCGGGCGTGGTGAGCGAAGAGAGCCACTGGCCGTAGCCGATGAGGTTGGGGCTGGGCGGCTGGTCCTCGCGGAAGATCTCCACGCCCGTGCCCACGCCGGCGAGTGAGGGGTCGGCGTCGAGGGCGGCGACGCTCAGCTCGAGGCGACGGGGCAGGCTCTCGTCGTCGGCGTCCATGCGCGCGTAGAACTCCCCCTTGCAGAGCGGCACCCCGAGCTCGAGGGCGGCGATGAGCCCGCGGCCGGGGCCGGTGTGCACCTGCATGCGAGGGTCACCACGCGCGTGGGTGCGCAGGCGTTCGCCGGTGTCGTCGGACGAGCCGTCGTCGATCGCGATCAGCTCGAAGTCGGTGAAGGTCTGGCTGAGCAGGCTCCGCACCGCGACGTCGATGGTGCGCGCGGCGTTTCGCGCGGGGAGGAGGATGCTGACTCGCGGCACGGGCACCTCGAATACCGCGGAGTCGGCTCCCCTGTCTCCCTCTCCCCGAGGGGGAGAGGGTCGGGGAGAGGGCAAACCCCCGGCCTTTCACGCTAGACCGTCCACGTGGTCGTGCTCCTCGCGCTGCTGACGGCGGCTCCGGTCCTCTCCCTCGGCGCACCCGATGAGCGGGGCTGCGCGCGCGGCGTGAGGTTCGACGGCAAGACGCTCGGGGGCGGGCCGGCCGGGCTCTGCATCCGCGAGCTGGTGACGCTGCGTCTCGAGGAAGGTCCGCTGGTCGCGTTGCGCGTCGACGCGCCCCACCGCTTCGACGGGCGAGTGCGCAGCCGCGTATTCCTCTACCGCGTCGCCGCGGGCCGCCTGGTGCCCCGGTTTCTCGGCTCCGGCTTCGCCTCGCGCGAGGTGACCGGCCTCTTCGCCCTCGACGGCGCGCTCGGGCTCGAGACGACCGCGGGCAAGCTGCGCTGCGTCTTCGATGGCTTCCCCCTCGTCTGCTCGGAACTGACGCTCTGACGATGCGTGGGCCGAGCTGGATTGGGTCCGTGCTCGACGCGTGCAGGCCTCTCGAGCCTCGGGCAAGGATGTGAAGGTGAACCTGTCCGGGGTCGCTTTCCCGGGCGCGTAATGGACCATTACCGCGCGGTAATGGTCCATTACGCCCAGCGGAGAGCAGCCCCGACCCCAACTCGTCGCATGCGTATCTTCGCCCGAAGTCGCGGGGCAAGCCGGCACCGAGCACGGAGGAGATCCCTGATCACCACGCACCTCGAGGCAGCTCGACGCGACGGACAGCGCGCGCGGAGGCTCGTTCCGCCTCGGCCAGACCTCCGCTTTGCTCCGGTCTGTCTCGCGCAGCGTTCCGCTGCTATCGGCTTCACTCCATTACCCGGGTCGTTCCGCCTCGGCCAGACCTCCGCTTTGCTCCGGTCTGTCTCGCGCAGCGTTCCGCTGCTATCGGCTTCACTCCATCACCCGGGTCGTTCCGCCTCGGCCAGACCTCCGCTTTGCTCCG
>JAUXRX010000042.1 GCA_030681645.1 Archangium sp. | reverse complement strand
GAAGTTCAGCGCGGGCCAGGCGAGCTGGAGCGCGATCCACAGCCCGACCAGCAGGCCGACGGCGCCGAACAGCACCGAGGCAATCATGAACTTGCGGACACTCGCGTCGTCATATTCGACGCGTTCGATACGGGTGGTCATTGGGTCTCCAGTGGCGTGTCTCGTTTCGAAACGCGCGCCGCTGTATCAAGCGAAGTTTCGCGATGACTTGAACGCGATCACGCCCAATACGAAGACCCACGCAACGGTTGCGCGGAGCAACCGAATCAAGCTCCCGCCACCGCGCGATGAGGGGTGGACCCAGGAGCCTCATCGACCCGCGCCAGGGTCCACGCAAACTCCACGTCCATGGCGATGATGCTGACCAATCGGGCGTCGAGGCGCCCTGTCGTCACCTGCGCCTGGAGGATGGAGAGGATCTCCTTCGGGGCCAGCGCCTTTCGATAGGGCCTGTCCTGGGCGAGGGCCTGGAAGATGTCGGCCACGGTGATGAACTGCGCCTCGATGGGGATCTCTTCACCTCGCAGGCCGTCGGGATAGCCGCTGCCATCGAGCAGCTCGTGGTGCATGCCAGCCAGGCGCGCGATGTCTTCGAACCCGCCAATGCGATCGAGGATGAGGCGCGAATCCGATGAATGAAGCCGCATGGTGGCCAGCTCCCGCGCATCCAGCGCGCCGGGCTTCTCCAGGATCTCATCGGGCACCCGGAGCTTCCCCAGGTCGTGGAGGAGGCTTGCGATCTCCAGGACCTCACGTGGCCCGCGGGACAGCCCGCTGGCGTCGGCGAGGTGCAGCGCCAGCGCGGCGACACCGTTGGAGTGGCGGGCGGTGAAGGCGCTCTTGGCGTCCACCGTCTGCGCGAAGAGCAGCGCCAGGCCGCGCGCGTCGGCGGGCGTCAACGAACAGGGCCCGTCTCGTTCTGGCTCCGCGAGGAGCTCGCGCGCCTGGCTTCGGAGCGCGCGCACCACCTGGGGATCTTCCAACACCTGGCGGGCGGCATCCACCAGGTCGGGCGCGAAGAGGTGCGCCCAGGGTTGCAGGAGCCGTTGGTTCACCAGCCTGCGCAGGCTCGCCGCGTCTGGGGGCGCGGCGCTCGCTTGCAGCACGTCGACCCGGTCGGCGAGGAAGATGAGGTTCGCGAGCTTCGCCGTGCGCGGGTCCAGGTCGCGCAGGTGAGCCCACGGGGTGTGGTGGTGACGTACGACCTCTGAGAGGTGGGCCAGGGGCCTGAAGTCGGCCAGCAGCCGTGCCCCCACCTCGGAGTGCCCGTCCACCGTGGCGACGTGCTCCACCAAGCGGCTGTGAAGCAGCGTCGACGAGACCCCGCAGTCATGCACCAACGAGGCGTGGTGGACGTCTTGCTGCCACTCGGGCTCGCCCAGCACGCCGACGAGTTGGCGGCCGAGCCACGCGACCCGCTTCCCGTGAAGGACGTCGTCGACTCCGACCAGATCGAGGGCGTCCGATAGTACAAAGAGCGCCCGGCTCAAACCTACTTGCGGTGACCAACCTGCTGACATCGACGACTTGCTGCCTTCTCCCCACCATTTCGAGTGCGCGTTTGCTTGCAGGAGCTGGGCCCGGGCAACAGGTTCTGAACATTCAGGGGGTTCAGTCCGAGGCCGGTCGCATGAGTTGCGCACTCGTTGGGGTGTTGCGCGCACGCCATGCGTCGCGTTCGGAAGCCGTGACGCGCGGGGTGGATGTGCTAGGCGCAGGGCCGCATGCAGCTGCCTGATGAACCGACGTTGTTGCAGACGGTGCTGGTCAACGCCCCCCTCGCCGAGGACATCGAGCGATCGTGGGCCTTCGTGTTGTTCTGCGGGCTGTTCGAGTCGAGCGCGCACGCCGACTTCGTGCGCCTTGCGGGGGAGAAGACGGGCGACCCGGTGGCGCTGGCCGATGCGCTGCTGGACTTCGCCACCCGGCGCGCCGAGCTCGTCGACATGAAGCAGGCCCTGGCCGCCCGGCTGTGGCAGTACTTCCAGGTCGGCCAGTCGCTCGAGCCCGAGCTCGATGAAGGCACGCAGCCCGGCCTGAGCGTGCCCGTCGATCAAGGCTGACCGCGACCCGCTCATCCCGAGCGGACTGGAGGGAGCAGCGCTGTAGGTTCCGTGCCCCCATTGTGGGGTTCGGGTCTTCGCGTCACGCCGCTATGGTCCGGCCACCAATTTCCCGTGGGGGCCGACATGAGCGACGAAAAGAAGGGCAGCAAGCTACCGTGGCTGTTGTGGGTGCTCACGCTGGTGGCCGCGATCGCCGCGGGCTACTGGGCGATGCAGCGGCTCGAGGCGACCCAGGCGCTGCAGGCCGAGGGCATCACCGCCATCGAAGCGGCCTCGAAGCGCGCCTCTGATTGCCAGAAGGAGCTCGAGGCCAGCAACACGAAGCTCACCGACCTGGGCAAGGAACGCGACGCGCTGGCGAGCAAGGCCAGCGAGCTGGAGAACAAGACGACCGAGCTGACCACCACGCTCGAGCAGCGCGAAGAGGAGCTCAAGCGCCTCACCGCCACCTACAACTCGCTCGAAGACAAGATGGCCGCCGAGATCAAGCGCGGTGACGTGCGGCTCTCGCAGAGCGAGGGGCGCATCCAGGTGGACCTGGTGGACAAGGTGCTCTTCGATTCCGCGCAGGCCGAGGTCTCGCCGCGGGGGGAAGAGGTGCTGACGCGGCTCGGCGCCATCCTCACCGGCGTGGAAGATCGCCAGATACAGATCTCCGGGCACACCGACGACGCGCCCATCACGCTGCCGGACCTCAAGGCGAAGTTCGCCACCAACTGGGAACTCTCGACCGCGCGCGCGGTGAACGTGGTGCGCTTTCTCACCGAGAAGGCAGCGGTGAAGCCGGGGCGCCTGCTCGCCGCGGGCTACGGCCAGTACCGCCCGCTCGCCACCAACGCGACGCCCAAGGGCCGGGCCGCGAACCGGCGCATCGAGATCCTCCTGCTGCCGCCGCTGCAGACGAAGAAGGCCACCCTGCCCTCGCCCCCGGCAAAGGGCAGCGCACCGTGAGTCCTCCCCCGCTTCCCCGTCGCGAGATGACGGTGCTCGGCGGGCGGTATCGGGTGCTCAAGCCCCTGGGCTCGGGCGGGAGCGCCGAGGTGTATCTGGCCGAGCAGCTCTCGCTGAACCGCAAGGTCGCGCTCAAGGTCATCACCCGCAAGGGCCCGACGCAGCCCGAGGCCCAGGCGCGCTTCAAGCGCGAGGCGCTCATCCACTCGTCCATCGAGCACCCCTCGGTGGTGCGGATCCTCGACTTCGAGACCGATGGCCCCGAGGGCACGGTGGTGGTGCTCGAGTTCGTCGAAGGCGTGCGGCTCGACGAGGCGATCGCGGGACACCCGCTGGAGCCGCGCGAGGCAACGCGCCTGCTGCTGCAGCTGGCCGAGGGGCTGGCGGCCATCCACGGCAAGGGCGTGGTGCACCGCGACTTCAAGGCCGAGAACGTGATGCTCAGCGACGGCCCCGAAGGGAAGCAGGTGCGCATTCTCGACTTCGGGCTGGCGCGCATCTTCGACGCCGACCTGCTCGAAGGCGATGGGCGTTCGTTCGTGTCGAACTCGGCATGGTGGCGGCGACGCCCGCGTACGCGGCTCCAGAGCAGCTGCGCGGGTTGCCGGCGGATCCCCGCACGGACGTCTACGGCTTCGGCATCACCGCCTATTACATGCTGACCGGGGTGCTCCCGTTCAACGGGCCCGAGGTGCATGACTTCGTCACGCAGCACACCGAGAAGAAGCCGCCATCACTGCGCGGCAAGGTGCCCGACGAGCTGGCCGAGCTGGTGGAGCGCTGCCTGGAGAAGGAACCCTCGCGCCGCCCCGCCGATGGCGCGGCGCTGGTGAGCATCCTCAGCCCGGTGATGCCCGTGATGATGGAAGACATCCTGCCGCCGACGGTGATGAGCGCTGCCGTCCCCACCTTCAAGCCGCCGAGGCAGCGGCGCAACCCGCTCCCGGTGTTGGCCGTGCTCCTCTCGCTCGTCGTGGGTGCCGCCGCCTTCCTCGCCGTGGAGCAACCCTGGAAACCGAGCGCCCAGGCGAGGCTGCTGCTGCGCGCCGGTCAGCCCGGGCTCGCGCTCGAGCGGCTGGACCACGAAGACGCGCCCGCCGTGCGGGCGCTGGTGCTCGAGGCCCTGGGCAAGCAGGACGAGCTGACGACGCTGCTCAAAGAGCGCTGCGTCGCCGTGGTGAGCGGTCTGAGCCCCGCGGACCGCGAGCGCTTGAAGGTGAGCTTCGCCCGCTGCGCGCAGTAGCCGGCTACTTGTTGAGCTTCTCCGCGGCCTTGTTCGCCAGTTCACCGACGGCGTTCTTCGCCTTCAGGGCCGCTTCGTCGATGGCGTGACCCGCCTTCTGCACCGTCTCTTTGGCCACGTTCCCGACCTTCGCCACGGCCTCCTCGGTCTTGTTCGGCGTGGCGGCCTCGCCGGCCTTGTGCGCCGCCTTCGTGGCGGCTTCCTGGACGCCGTGCCCGAGCTTCTGGGCGGCTTCGTGGATCCGATGTCCGGTTTCCGTGATGACGTTCTTCGTGCTCATGACGATGCCCCTTTCAGACGACGCGGCGCCCGGTGATCAACCGCACCAGGACCGAGATGATCGCCAGCACGAGCAACACGTGAATGAGCCCGCCGACGGTGAAGTTCATGGAAATGCCGAGCACCCACAACACGAGGAACACGGCAGCCAGTGCCCAGAGCAGGTTGATCATGACGTCTCCTTCTTTCCGCGACGACCCGCGGCCCAGCAGGGGCGAGCGTGGTGGTCTCGGTGAAGGGACAGGCATCTGCCGTGCCGCTGCAAGACCGCGAGACCGCACGGCGCAGCGCGCGCGTGACGCACCGCCTGCGCGGGCCCGCAGCGCTGCTACTCCACCGTGCGCACGGTCAGGCGCATCACCACTCCCGACTTCGGGGCGTCACACGCGTCCTGATTCGAGAAGCCGGAGACGGGCATGTTCACCTTCGCGGCGCTCTGGCCGGCAGCGATGGAGCCGCAGTGGTGGGCGGACATCATCGCCCCGTTGGCGCAGATGAGGTCGAGGTCCCAGCACGCCTCGAGTGAACCGGTGCCCGAGGTGCGTTGCAGGTCGCAGTCGACGCCGGCCGGCCCCGGAGTGCCGCAGTCGACGCGAGCGGCGTCCTGTTCCGAAGGCAGGAGGGCCATCACCACCGAGAGCGTCGAGCAGCACAGCAACGGCACCAGGCAGCCGACCCCCACCACCCACATCCAGTTGCGCGCGAACCACCCCGGCTGCGGTGCATTGATCTGCCCTTGCGGCGTCATGGGTTCCTCATGAACGAAGCCCCCGTGCGCTTCAAGGACCTCGATTGAGCAGGTCGTGTGAGGTCCGCCGGGCTGATGGCCACCATTACCCTTGGCGCCGACGCCCCGGGTCCTGGCCGGTTAGAATCCGAGCGAAGCCATGAGCTCGCTCATCGACACGACGGTGTTGGCCGCCTTCCGGTGGCAGACGCGGCACGCGATGAAGCTGCGCGACGACGGCGCCACGGTGCCCACGGCGCCTGGGCGCCCGGTGTCGCTCTACCTGCACGTGCCCTTCTGCGAGGTGCTCTGCCCCTTCTGTTCGTTTCACCGGGTGCAGTACCGCCGCGAGACCGCGCGCCGCTACTTCTCTGCGCTGCGCGCCGAGCTGCGCCGCTACCACCGCGACGGCTTCGTCTTCTCGAACGTGTACGTCGGGGGTGGCACGCCCACGGTGTCGCCGCCCGAGCTGATCGAGACGCTCCAGCTGATCCGCGAGCTGTTCCCGGTGAAGGACATCTCGGTCGAGACCAACCCGAAGGACCTGCGCCCCGACGTCATCGAGCAGCTGAAGGCGGTGGGCGTGAACCGGCTCTCGGTGGGCGTGCAGAGCTTCGACGATCGCCTGCTGCGCGAGATGGACCGCTACGAGAAGTACGGCTCGAGCCGGGAGATCATCGAGCACCTCGAGGCGGCCGCGCCGCACTTCGCCACCCTGAACGTCGACATGATCTACAACCTGCCCCACCAGGACCGTGCGTCGCTCGAGCGCGACCTCGACGTGGTGCTGAGGCTCAAGGCCAACCAGGTCTCGCTCTACCCGCTGATGTCGGCGAAGAGCACTACGCTCAAGATGAACCAGGCGATGGGCAAGCCGGACCCGACGAGGCTGCGCGGGTTCTACGACCTCATCCTGGGCAAGCTGAGGCCGGCCTTCACGCCGCAGTCCGGCTGGTGCTTCTCGCGCAACGCGGGCGCCATCGACGAGTACATCGTGGAAGCGGAAGACTACGTCGGCCTCGGCTCGGGCGCGTTCAGCTACGTGGGCGGCACGATGTACGCGACCACCTTCTCCATTCACTCGTACATCGATCGCGTCGGGCGGGGGCTCACCGGCATCACCGGCCACCGCCCGCTCAGCCCGTCCGAGCAGCTGAAGCAGACGTTCCTGATGCGCATGTTCGGGCTCAAGCTCGACAAGCCCTGGATCCACGAGCACTACGGCAAGCGCTTCGAGCGGGCGCTCTGGCCCACGCTCACCGCGTTCAAGTTGATCGGCGCGATCGAAGAAGACGCGACCTCGTACCGGCTGACGGATCGAGGCATGTATGACTGGGTGCTGATGATGTCGGCGTTCTTCGAGTCGGTGAACGCGTTCCGCGAGCAGATGCGCGGGCGGATCAAGGCCGAGCTCGAGGACCACGCCGACATGGCGCCCGCGCCGTCAGCGTGACGCCACCGGGTCCCTCGACGCTCCCGCAACCATCCCGCCGCGACTGCCTTGCCGGCCTTCGTGGACCTCGGCCACAAGGTCGCGGCATGCGAACCCACCACCTCGCCGTCGTGGTGCTGTCGCTCTCTGGCTGTCCTGAGATCTGCCAGCACCCACCCGCGACGTCGCAGGCGCGCATCGCCACGCGGTAGGTCGTTCCGTTCTGAAGCCCCCTCGGGAGCCGAGCGTCGTTGATCCGCAGCGCGGCGATCGTCGCAGTCGGTCTCTCCGGCCTGGGCGTGGCCGTGATGGTCCTGCAGATCGGGGCCGTGGTGATCGAGTTCTTCCAGGCCGCGAATCGCCCGCACTGACGTTCAGCGCGTTCTCATTGGAAGCCGGTGATCAAGACATCGAGGGCGCCGATGATCTCGGTGCGACGGCAACCGGAATCGGCTCCAGTCAGAGGTCATCGGTGCACGCGCGCGCGTTGGAGAACCACGCCGGGCGGGGCATGCCTTCGGGCGAGGTGCCAAGGTGGCTGAGGGTACCGCCGGGGCTGCTGCTGAAGCCGGTGTAGTGGTGCTCGGTGCAGCCCGAGGGGCAATCGCCGCCGGCGTCATCGAAGATCCAGGTCGCGACCCCCGCGTCATCGACCGAGAAACAGATGTCGGGCCCATCACCCAGAAGAGAGTTCGTGTACGTCGCCACCCGAGAGATTCGCTCGACCTCGGGAATGAGCATCCTCACGTCGAGCACGCCCTCGAATTCCACCTCCGTCCAGGGGAGGAACGATGAGGGGACCGCCGTGGCGCGGCCCCGGTAGGTGCGTAGAAAGCAGTTGAACGAGGGATCGGCCACCAGCGCGTTGGGGTCGCCGCCCTGAACGATGAGCCCGGAGGCGAAGGGAGGGCGCGCGCGGACGAAGACGCCGGCATCCCACCGCGCGCGAATGTCGGCCAACTCGCGATGCGCCCGCTCATAGAGCTGCTGGTCGGCGAGGAACGTCCCGCCGGCCTCAATGGCGAGCCACTCGGCTTCGGGGTCCCGGCGGGGACTGAGACAGAGTTCCGCAGGGTCGAGGAGCGGCTCGATGCCGCACGCGCGACCGACGCTGGCGAACGGGCAGGGCTCCCCGGCGTCCTGCCCGGCGTCGGGCACGCTCAGGGGTGAGCGGCCACAGCCTGCGGAGAAGGCGACGCACAGCAGCAGCCCAGCAGCCCGCATGGAATGAAGCTACGGCAGCCGCACCACGATGGGAATGACGCGATGAAGGGCAGCAGCGCCAGGCTGTGAGAGCCGTCAATTCCCGCGGCCCGGCATAGAAATCCCGCGACGAAGACGTTGAGCGTCGCGCGACCTGCGGCCGCCTCAGCGCCGCCGGCGGCGGAGCACCAGCGCCGCGAGCATCACCAGCGCTCCGGGGGCGGCCTGGCAGCCGCCCTTCTGACCGGCTTCACCCTCGACACCCTGGGGACCTGCGGGGCCCGCCGCGCCGGGAAGCCCGTTGCACAGCCACGCGGTGGTGTCGACCTCCGCCGCGCTGAGCGAGCCGTCGCCGTCGTCGTCGACGCCCACCTCGAGCTGCGTCCCGCCAGCGGCGCAGTGGGTGTCGCCCGCCGCCAGCACCGTCAGCTTCGTCAGCGCCGACCTGCCCGGCGCGCTGGTGCAGAGGTACGCGGTCGAGTCGATCTCGGTGGCGGCCAGCCCCCCGTCGCCGTCGTCGTCCAGCCCCACGTCGAGCTGGGCGCCACCGAAGGCGCAGTGGGTGTCTCCCACCGCCAGCACGGTGAGTTTGCTCAGCGAAGACCTGCCGTTCGCTGCCGCCGCTCCGGGCTCCCCGTTGCACGCGTACGAGGTGGCGTCCACCTCCGCGGGCTGCAGCGTGCCGTCACGGTCGTCGTCGCGGCCAGACTCGACCTTCACCCCGCCCGCCGGGCACGTCGCGTCGCCGTTCATCACCGCAGTGGTCGCCACCAGCGCGCCAAAGCCGTCGGCTCCGTTGCAGAGGTACTGAGTCTGGTCGACCTCGCCGTCCTGCAGCACGCCGTCCAGCACCACCCCGCCGCCCCCGCCGTCGTCCTGCCCGAACTGGAGCCGCTGCCCGCCCGCCGCGCAGCTCGCGCCGGCGGGCTCCGGGCTCACCCGCAGCACGATCGGCGTGACCACGTTGGTCTCGAACGCACCCACGTCGCAGCCATCGGCGGGGCGGGGCAGCCCGCGCTGATCGGTGGCGACGACCGCGCCGGCCACGTCGGTGCACGAGCCCAGGTCGATCGCCGGGCTGCCGCTCGGCAGCGCCAGCGTCTGGGTGGGGCCGCCGTTGGACGCGAGCATCGTGCTCACCACCGTGCCCGCCACGGTCGACGGCGTCACCGCCTGGTCGCTCCCCGCAGCGGTGCAGCCGGTGCCGGAGCCGAGCAGGTTCGAGCCGGCGGAGACGAGCTGCGCGCTGAGGGCCTCGCAGTCGAGGTACCCGGTGTCGGCCACGTTGCGGTTGCCCGCGTTGAGCGAGCCCTTGAGCGTCAGGGTGCCGCTGAGCTGGGTCGCCACCCCGCCGCCCTTGTTGCCGTAGAAGGTGCTGCTGCTCACCGACGCCGGCCCGCTGTCGTTCGCGAAGCCGCCTCCGCGCAGCGTCGAGGTGTTGGACAGGAAGGTCGAGTTCACCATCGTGACCGTGGCGCCGGTGCTGAACACTCCGCCGCCCAGCTGACCGCTGTTGGCGGTGAAGGTGCTGCCCCTCACGGTGAGATTGCCGCTCGTCTTGGCGATGCCGCCGCCGTGGTTGATGAAGCCGCTGCTGGGGCCGCCGAGGTTGCCGGAGAACGAGGAGTCCACCACGGTCAGGGTGGTGCCGGCGCCCTGTGAAGCGATACCGCCGCCCAGCCCGCCGGAGGCAAAGAAGCCCCCGGTGCCCCCCATGGTCGCCGCGCCCGCCGCGCCGGCGGTGTTCTGGGTGAAGGTCGAGCGGGTGACGACCACCGCGCCGGTCGAAGAGATCGCTCCCCCCGGGCCGCCGTCACCCGGGAAGTTGGAGTTGCTGAAGGCCGTCACATCTCCTCCGCGGCCGGCGGCGTTGTTGCCGAAACTGCTGTCGGTGACGCTCAGCGCGCCGCTCGAGGAGATGGCGCCTCCGGCCCCACCATGGGTCGGGAAGCTCATGTCGTCCTTCCCCCGCCCCGCAGTGTTGCTGCTGAAGGCGCAGCCGGAGACGGTGAGCGTGCCGGCGTTGAGCACCGCGCCGCCAGCCTGGCCGCTGCCGGTGACCGCGTTGGGCGGCCTGCCGCGGGTGAGGGTGAGTCCGCTCAGGGTGACCGCGCCGCCGAGCACGTGCACGATGCGGTCGGTGAGGTTGCCGTCGAGGGTGACGGTGCCGGAGCCGGTCTTCGCGAGGGTGAGTGGCTGGGTGATGTCGAGGTCGCCGGTCGCGTTGGCGTCCTCGCTCGCGCCGGTGAGGGTCAGCACGTAGGTGCCCGCCGGCAGGAGGATGGTGTCGGCGCCGACGCTGCCCGGGCCGCAGGCGTCGACCGCCGCGTCGCTGTTCGCCGCCTGCACCGCCTCGCGCAGCGAGCAGTCGCCGTCGGCGTTGAGCTCGTCGGCGGGCGTGGTGACGGTGAGGGTGGCGGCCAGCGCCGGGGTGGAGAGGAAGGCAGCGAGGAGAACGGGTAGAATTCGGAGCATGGAGGCCGCTATCTTCTCACGCCCCGGTCGTGTCTCAACGTCGCTGCCTTCACCGCGTCCCCAAGGTCGAGCCTGAGTGAGATGAAGCCAGCGCTCGTCGTCATCTGCGCCGCGATGCTGTCCGGCTGCGGAATCATTTTCCCCGAGTGCCACCTCAGCTCCCAGTGCACCTCGGGCATGTGTCGAATGACCGTCGACTCGGGGCCGTTCTGCCAACCTGGCCGAGCGCTCGGTGCCAGCTGCGAAGCTGACGGCGACTGCGCCACTGACTCCTGCGCTGCGGGTGCCTGTGCCTGCGGGGTCGAGGGCAGGCCGTGCGGAAGCCCGAACGACTGCTGCTCTGGGGATTGCCCAGGTGCGGCGGGAAAGGCGACGTTCGCGACCTGCGCCGCAGCCACCTGCATGACCGACGCGAATTGCGGTGCGCGGCAGAGCTGTCTCAACCATCGCTGCGCTTCCCCAACGGGTGACTGGTGCCTGACCGATTCGAGCTGTGAGTCGGGGACATGCCGCGCATCGGCGTGCCTCTGAGTTGCGGCTCAGCCGCAGAGGACGAACCGTGGCAACCAGGCGCGGACTGCGAACATCTGCGTTCGCAGCCCGCCAACCACTCGCTCGCGTTGAACCACTCAACGCTGATCAGCAGCGGCGCAACAGCCTCAAGACGCAATGAGCGCGTGGGGAAGGGCCGGTATCGAGCCACTCAGCGGGCCAGGCGAAACCCCTTGAGGCGCTTCGCGATGGCGTCGGCAGCCGCACCCGAGACGACCTTGTCCGTGACGGGCGGCCTGAAGGCGCGGAGGTTGACCGTGAAGTCGGCGTCCGAGGCGATGAGCTCCAGCGTGTCGAAGCGCCTCTCGACTGTGCGAACCACCGCCTCGCCGCCCTCGAGTATCCAGCTCACCTCCTTGATCTGCGGGAGCAGGGAGGCCAGTTCCCCCGGCCACACCGGCCAGTCGTTGCCGACCGAGGCATAGGGCATCCCGAAGGTCAGTCGCTCGAGCGTGGAGCACTGCTTGAGTGGCTCGAGCTCGTGGGCGTACTCGATGTCATCGAGCGACAGCCCGAGGCGCAGCCCCTTCGGGCGCGTGGGCAGCCCCGGGACCAGGCCGAGCTCAGAGATGGGGACCCCGAAGGACACCAGCGGAATCGGCCAGCGCCGCTTGCTCCACGCCATGATTGAAGTTATTGCAGTCAATCCCGCCTACTCGCGCGACGTATCCCTGGAGACGAACGCAACAGTGTTCAGGCAATCAGGAACAATCGGGAATGACACAATTCAGCACCAATCGCCCACAGGATTGCCGTTTGCCTTTGCGGGACTCTCGCGATTCGTCGTTCACGCCGAAGACGGACAGGTTAACCCGCCCTATCCAGCGGCCTCCTACTATCAGGGCATCAATTTCAAGGTGCTGGACTTCGGTGTCACGACGTACTCTCCGAGCGCCGGCGTCGTCGACGTGACGATGGATTGTGAGGCCGAAGGGTACCCTCGACCGGGGTCGACGCAGGACCTCTATTGTCGGGGCGAGCACGTGCTTGTCTTCTCTGACGGCACCTTCATGTACAGACCCTCGAACCAGCCTGAGGAGAACTACACCAAGACCGTTGGAGTTGCGGAGACGAGAAACGTCTCAGAATCGGCCGTCCCTGGTCACTCCGGTGAGACCCCTTGCCCACTCGCACGGTTCCGGTTCGAGTCGACGATCGCTTCAAATACAACGAACTCGTGGCCATGGGGAGTGACTGCAACGTGGCCCTTCCCAAGCCGATGTGGTCAGGTCTTGTCTGGCTCGATACGGCAATCCTCGAGTGATGAAGACGTGGCTGGCCTTTCTGGTGGTGGCCTGCGCGTCCTGTTCGCTGGAAGTGCGAACCGAGGGCGAATGCGTCGGCCATCTCGAGGTACGAGGCCAGGAATGCCAGGACGGTGTCTGCCCGGCTTCTCCCGATGAGATGATCACGGCCCTCGACGTCGAGGGCTGTGACTTCGTCAGCTGGTCTGGAAGCTGCGGCCCCACACGGGGTTGTCCTGCGAAAGACGCAGGCCGAGCGACCTTCGCCCGTCGAGCCTGGCCTCTGCGGGTTGACTCCAGCGCCGCCGGCCCGCTTTCGGTGCAGGTGCTGCCCAGCGGCGCCGATTGCTCGAGCTCATGTGACCTGCTGATCCCAGTGGGCGAGCACGCCGAAGTCGTCTCCGCCCCGGCCAGCGGCTTTGCCCCGGCCTTTGCTGGCGATTGCGACACCACGACCGAGACTCGTTGCTCGGTCCTGGCCGACCGGCCGCGCGTCGTCACCGTCACCGCGGCAGCGACGCCTCAGGTTCACTTGCGCGTCGAGGTCGATGGTCTGGGAAGCGTGCGCACGCCGTCGGCGACGTGCCGGGAAGCCGCTCCGTGCGATCTGTTTGTTGCTCGCAGTTCGACGTTGTCCCTCGAGGCGATGCCCGACGATCCGGTGGCGACCGTCGTCTGGGTGCCGGCCGTTTGCCCTCCGGGGCCTGCGTGCATGCTGACGCTGGCCGCTGATCTCGAATTGCGCGTCGTGTTCTCGAGCCCGCTCACGCTGTCGCTGGTTGGGCTGGGCCCTGGCTCGGTTCGAGTCAATGGAGCGGACCATCAGCTGCCGTTCAGGGCGTCACTTGATGCGGGGCAGCTCGTCCGAATCGAAGCTGTCCCCGAAGTGGACGACGTGGTGGCGGGCTTTGACGGCCTTCCCTGCCAATCGGAGCGCGTCGTCGAAACCTGTGAGTTCGTGCTCGACGCGTCAATGCAGGGGACGATCAGCTTTCAGCGCTTCTTCCAGTGGGCGCGCGGTGGCTGGTCTGGAGAGGTGACTGACGTGGTCGTGCGAAGCGACGGAGGCGTGCTGATGCTCGGCAAGTATCAGAACTCGGGCTTCGGCCTTCCTTTCTCATCCGCATTGCAGTCGGTCGTGATCGCGCTCGATGAAGACGCCGGGGTCTCGAGGCTCTCGAGCTCGACCTACGGCTTCGACAGCTCGAACTTTCTCGAACTCCCCGACGGAGGGCTTTGGCTTTCGGGCGGCATCGTCAGCCATCGTCCTCCCGGCCCTGGTCTTCGGGTCATGTGGGGGCCTGTTGATGCGGGTTCGACGGGGTCCAGCCTCCAAACCTCAGACCGGGCCTTGATCGAGTTCGACGAGAGACGCTTTGAGCCCATCCGCGCGACGGTGTGGGACTTTGCGACGGTGAGCCAGGTGACCTCGGTGGGAAGGGGCCCGGTGCTCCAGGGCACCGAAGGGCTGCTGACGGCATTCTCGGTGAATGGCGCCCTGGACGGTGGCCAGGAGCAGCTCACGACCATCGCCGCCCTCGACTCTGATCTGACGCTGCGCAGTGACGAGGCGGTCGCTTCGAGCGTTCCGGTCGATCTCGCCCGCTATCCATTCGGGATCGTCTCGCTCTCACTTCATGATCCCTCGGCCCCGGCAGTGGGCAGCTGCACGGTCGCCTCGCCCGAAGCGGTGCCTGTGCTCACCTACGTGAATGCTTCGGGCTCCTGCGGCGCCTCGTTTCCGGCGAGCGACGCAGGCGTCGGGAGCTACTCAGTCGGAACCCTCTCGCGCGATTCGGCCGAGCCGTACTTCACGAGCGTGAGCCTTCACTCGCTGCCCCTGCGCGGCCCGGGAACGCAGATTGCGACCGGGTTCGCTCATGTTCATGCACACGACGCGTCGCTGCGGCAGCGTTGGATCACGACTCTCGAGCCGCTGATCGACGTTTCGCCCCAGCAACCCATCACCGGGATCGCGCCCACCGAGGTGATGATGTGGCAGGGGCGAGTGCTCGCGCTGTTCACGGGGCAAGGCACCGGCGTCACGGGCTACCGAGCTGCGAACGGGCTGACAGTTCGCTGCGATCCCGCCGCTGACTCGAGGTTGCTGATGACACTGCACGATCCGTCTACGGGCGAGCTCGAGTGGGGCTTCTGCTTCCTGCAAGGGCCCATCTCGGGCGACCTGCGCGTCTGGTTCCGCGACGTCAGACAGAACTCCCTGGGCCGAAACCGCCAGGCTTCAACCGTGAAGGCCTATGGCGGCGTGTTGCTCAGCTCCTGGGCGGACAGAAGCTCAGCGAACTTTCCCGTGAGCTTCTTTCTCGGAAGCCACGAGGTCGTGCTCGACAACGACTCGAGTTACCTCGGCCTCGTGACGCCCCCGTGAGTGTCACGCGTCTATTGAGTCGCGGACCGTGACCGTGACCGCCGCCGTCGTTTCGCCCGACTGAACGAGAAGGAGGAACAACCCGGCGAAATCGGGAGGAGGCAGGGTGGCACAGGGGAGGGCGTGCGGGGGCGCTTTCCATGACTTCGGACGTGGGGGTGCAGCTCGCGCCCGGGCATCAGGTTCGAACTCAGTGAAGTCATGGACCCTGGCGCGGCCTCTTCCTCAAGGCCGCCGCTGCGTGAGCATTCCGTCGAGCGCACGCTGGTGCGGCTTGAGGGCTTCGAACACGTGATCCATGAAGGCCCGAACACGGCTGTTGCTGCGCAGCTCGGGCAAGGTGAGCAGCCAGAGATCGCGCGCCTCTTCGGTGAGCCGGGCCCCGATGCGGACCAGGCGAGGGTCGCGGTCGCCGATGAAGCACGGGAGGAAGAAGGCGCCGATCCCCGAGAAGATCGCAGTGCGCCGGACCACGTAGTCATCTGTGCGCAGCGAGATCCTCGCGCCGGGGGCGAGCCTGGCCAGCCAGCCATCCATCCAGCGGGTGTCGGCGCGCTCGTCGTTGTGCAGCCACGGAAAGTCAGAGAGCGTGACCTTGCGCCCGGCCTTTCTCCGGACCCGCTCGACCAGTGAACGCGCGGCGTAGGCTTCGATCTGCATTCGACCGACCTTCCGGCCCACGAGGCGCTCCGCGGGGTTGTTGCCCAGGCGGAGGGCGACATCGGCCTCTCGACGCTGGAGCGAGACCTGGGCGTTGGTCACGCCCACCGTGAGCTCCACGCCAGGGTAGCGCTCCATGAAAGTCGAGAAGATCTCGGGGAAGTACTCGAAGAGAAAGTCCACGGTGGTGACGCGCAGCCGGCCGCGGAGCTCGGCGTCCCGCCCCAGCACCTTCCCTTCGGTGACGTGGATCTCCGCCTCCACGCGCACGGCCGCCTCTGCCAGCTCGTCGCCCGCGGCGGTGGGCGCGAAGCCCTCGTCGGTGCGATCGAACAGCCTGACCCCCAGCCGGTCCTCAGCCTCCTTCAGCCGCCGCCCGACCGTGGTGCGCGTCACCTGGAGAGTGGTCGCCGCTGCAGAGAGTGTCTTCTGGCGGTGAAGGGCCAGCACGTAGCGAAGGTCGTCCCAATCCATGGTGCACGTATTTGCACGGCTGCTTCCCGAAATCGCGCGTCGCGCGTTCATTTCTGCACGGGCTATCTGGAGGACATGAAAGCCATTCTACAGACCGTCTATGGAGAGCCTGAGCAGGTCCTGGTGTTGGGCGAGCTCGATCGGCCCACGCCCGGCAACGGCGAGGTGCTGGTCAGGGTGCTTGCGACCTCGGTGAACACCCCCGACCTGATCGCCACCCGGGGTGTTCCTTACGCGCTGAGGCTGGCGTTTGGGCTGCGCGGGCCGCCTTCCCAGGTGAGGGGATCGGACGTCGCCGGCGTGGTCGAGGCCGTCGGACCTGGCGTGACCGACTTCGCGCCGGGTGAGGCGGTGTTCGGCTCGGTGTGGACGGGGCCTTTCAAGGAAGGCGCCCAGGGCACCTTCTGCGAATACACCGTGGTCCCGGCGGCGCAGCTGGCGCACAAACCCGCGAGCGTCAGCTTCGAGCAGGCGGCGGGCGCGGTGATGTCGGGGATCACCTCGCTCATCGCCCTGCGCGACGTGGCGCAGGTCAAGGCGGGGCAGCGGGTGCTGATCAACGGCGCTTCCGGCGGCCTGGGCACGTTCGCGGTGCAGATCGCGAAGTCCCTGGGGGCCACGGTCACCGGGGTGTGCAGCACCCGCAACGTCGAGCTGGTGCGCTCACTGGGGGCCGATCGGGTGATCGACTACACGCAGACGAGCTACCTCGAGGAGCCCGAGCGCTACGACGTGGTGATGGACAACGTGATGAACCACGCTCCGTCCGCGACGGCGCGGGTGCTCACTCCGAGTGGCGTGCTGCTGCCCAACAGCATCGGCAGCGGCAAGTGGTTCGGCGCGCTGCCCAGCGTCGCGTTCGGGGCGCTCTTCAACTCGAAGCGATGGCGCTCCGTCGAGTACGTGCCCTCGCGGAGGAACCTGGAGGACCTCGGAGCGCTGCTGGAGTCGGGCGCGGTGAAGGTGGTGATCGACAAGAGCTACGCGCTCGCGCAGGCCGGCGAAGCGGTGGCGCACATGGTGAGCAGGCGGGCGCGTGGGCAAATCGTCATCACCGCCTAGCGGTGGCTCTCGGTCTGGTTGTGCGCGCCCACGTCGGCGACGTCGGACGTGAGTGACCCCGCCGACGATGATGGTGCCTGTGGCCCCACCCGGCGATGAAGACATGGCTCGCATTCTGGCTCGCGTGCTGCGCGCAGCAAAGAAGGACGGGGAGCGCGCGTGGCAAAGCCAGGGTCGTCCTCCGTGTCCGTCCGCCCGCCCGCTTATGCCGAGACGGAGGAGCCAGAGTCCTCCAACCGACAGGGAGCGAACGCGGCGGACCAGCGCAGCATCGACGCGGCGATGTCGGCCTTCCGCGAGCAGCTGCGACGCTGCTAACCCGAAGCTCAGTTGAGACGGGCGCAGTGGTTTCATGCCGGTAGAGCCGAGACGGAGATCGATTCAACTGAGCTTGGTAGTAGGTCATCGGGCATGCCCCTCATGCACGGCGTCAAGGCGTTCGTTCTGATGGTGATCGCGCTGCTGCCGGCGACGTCACTGGCGTGCGAGCTGATCAGCCATTTCAAGGTCATCGGCTTCGACCCGAAAGAATCGCTGGTGGCGCTGCGCGAGGAGACCGAAGGGACGATCTCCATCCATCTCTATGAGCTGCCGGGCGGCAAGCGGAAGGACTCCTGGGAGATCATCACGTACTCCGAGACGATGGAGGCGCCGGGCGGAGACATGGACAAGCTCGGCAAGCTGCGCGCGGCGCGGTGGAAGGAAGCCGAGGCGGCGCTGGTGCGCGCGGGCATCAAGGTCGACCCGAAGTACCCGATGAGCGCCACGCTCAAGCTCGGTGCGGCGAAGTTCACCAGCCGGGCCGTCGCTCCGAGTGAATACGTCGCGGTCGCCGCGGAGGCTGTGCGCGTCGAGGGAAAGGGGATCACGGTGCTCGACAGCGTGAGCAGTCCGACCGTGAACGATCCCGTGGGGTACGACGGCTTCGCGGTGTCTCCGTCGAAGAAGACGCTCGTCATCCTGAAGAATGGCTGTCAGGCCGAACCGGCGTTCGTCTCGCTTTGAGCGAGTGCCGGTCGAGCGAGACACAGGCATGCCCCAGGCGGCCGCGCAGTCAGCGTGACGCCACCGGCTTCAGGCCCACGCGCAGGTACACGTCGATGACGGAGCCTTGCCGTGCCGCACCATCCTCCTGGCGCCACGAGAACGTCGAGCGCTCGCGCTCGCAGTTGCCGCGCAGGTCGCAGCGGGGCTGGGTGGTGAAGCGCAGCGAGAGCGAGGCGACGCGCTCTGCCGACAACGAGGTGAGCTCAGAGGGCTGCGAGCGGCGATCGCCGTTCACGTCGCGCCAGACCTGGACGCTGGTGAAGAGCGGGTCCTTCGCGTCGAGGGTGCCGTCGCCATTGCCGTCGAGCCCGGCGAGCGCCTCGAAGCCGTGCTTCGCCACGCCACCTGCCGTCTTCGTGTTCGAGCCGAACAGCTCGCTGCCGTCGTCGATGCGGCCGTTGCCGTTCACGTCGCGTACCAGCCAGGGCGTGGCGGCCGTGGGCCAATCGCTCTGCACCGGGCGGCCCGGCTGGAAGGAGAACAGCCTCGAGGTGACGTCGTACTTCACCTTCGCGTCGTCGAAGCTGAGCACCAGCGGCGTGGTGCACTCGAACTGCTCGTTCGTCGAGGACCGGCAGAACCAGGTGCTGTACTGCGTGCCGGTCTCCTGGACGGTGCCGTCACAGCGGCTGTCGACCCAGTTGCGGATCCAGTTGTCCCAGATGTTCGGGAACTCCGGGTTGCGGCGGTTGCACCAGGCGTTGAAGCGAGCGGCGCTGCAGCCGTTCTCGTTGTCCGCGGGGCTGCAGGCGTCGCCGTAGCCGAGGTCGCCGTTGCAGCCGCCGCCTTCGGTGCTCTCGCAGGTCCGGACGATGGGCGTGCAGTCGGTGTCGTGGTGATCGACCCGGCCATCGCAGTCGTCGTCGGAGCCGTTGTCGCAGCTCTCGCCGGGCGGAGTGCACGTTCCCCAGCGGGTGTTGAGGCAGCGCTTCACGCCGGTACTCCCGCAGCTGGCCGTGCACGGCGCCGTGTCGCCCGTCTCGCACTCGATGGGGATGCCGGCGTCGACGACCGGCGGCGGAGTGCCGGCGTCTTCAGCGACGATGATGGGCCCGCCTGCATCCGGCTCCTCGCCAGCGGGCTCTTCGCCCCCAGGCGTCCCGGCATCGACGGCGGGCACCGGCACGTCGTCCTTCCAGGTCACCGCCGGCGTCGACGAGCCCGAGATCGCCTGGTTCATCTCGAGCGTGGAGACCCCACAAGCCGGCAGGAGACAGGCAGTCACGGCGAAGACGGCGAGGCGGAGGTGGCGCATGGCCAGACCCCACAGTGCCAGCGCCGTGCCCCGGTCATTCCCTTTGCATCGGGCGCCAAGTGCGCGTCATTGCAGCGGCGGGTCGGTGGCTCAGTGGAGTAACGCTGCTCCACTGCTGTCCCGGAGATTACGCTTCAAGCGCTCAGGGCTCGGTGCCGGCGTCGAGGAGCGCGCAGTCGTCGACGGCGGGGATGAAGTTGCGCGGCACCCCCGTGCCCGTCGTGTAGTTGAGCGCGGCCGGGTCGTAGCGCTCCACCCGAACCAGGAAGCCGCCGTCTTCGAGCGGAAGGCCGCCCGCATCGGCGTCATCCGTCGGCCACTCGAACTCGTACCAGTAATAGGTCGAGGTGCTGAGCGGCAGGCAGGCCGACGCCGCGTAGCCGCCGTCAGCCGCCGTGGACAGCGCGAGCCCCTCGCTGAGCGGGAAGGCCTCGCCGACCAGCCGGCCAGCAGCGCCGCTCGGCTCGCCCGCCCCCGCGAGCTCGAAGTTCAACCGGCAGCAGCGCATGTCGACCACGATGGGGCCAGCGTCGACCGGGCTGCCATGCCCGCCGTCGATGAGCCCGTCGGTGAAGTCGGGCAGGTTGGACGACGCCTCGCCGTCGAAGGGCACCTCTTCTTCGACGGGCGGCTCCATCGGCGGGGGCTTCGCGGCGCAGGCCACCAGCGTGAGCGCGGCGAGGAAGCAGAGCGACCTCACTGGACACCTCCCTGGTCAGGCACGAGCGGCCGATTGCTTACCGGGCCGCCTGGCGCCGTCTCCTTCTGCTCGGCCTCGAGGGCCGCCTGGACGGCCTGCTGCTTCGCCGCCGCCCCGTACTGGTGCTCGAACTCGGGCATCTGGGCGAGCGCGAGGTTCAGCTCCTCGGGCGAGAGGTAGTTGGCGATCTGCCCATAGAGGCCGGACTTGTTGCGGAACTCCACGGCGAGCTGAGTCATCAGCACCGACTTCACCGCCGGCACCTCGCGCTTCGCCGGCCCCACGATGTGGATGATGGACTGCCGGGCGAAGACCGTGGGCTGAAGGGCGAGGTGCTCGAGCGCCTCCGCCACCATCGGCTGGGAGGCGGTGCGCTGCGCGTCCGCGAGCTGGTGGTGCACCACGTTGAAGATCTCCTGCTTCACCTCGGGGCTGGTCTCGCGAGCCAGCCACGCGAGCATGAGCGGCTCCGACTGCGCGTAGGGGTAGCCGCGGAGCGCGCGGGGCAGCCGCACGCGCACCTCCAGCTCGCCCTGCGAGTAGCCCTCGATGGTGGACAACAGCCCCGGGTCGGCGAGGTTGCCCAGCGCGCCGAAGACCGAGGTCAGCTGGGCCAGGTCGTTGCCGGCGCCGCCGAGCGCCTGGGTGATGGCTCCGCGCGCGATGCTCTGCACCTCGGCGTCACCCCGGTGCAGGCCGGCCAGGGCCCCCAGGTGCAGCAGCGCGTTGCCGTCGTCGACGCCCGGGCGCGTCGACTCGCCGCTCAGCGCGTCTTCTTTGAGCGCGTACGCCAGCTCTGCGCCCACGTCCTTGCGGGCCAGCAGGGCCACGCTCGCCCGCACGCGGTCGATCTTCCGCAGGGTCGGCTCGCTGCGCAGGCCCATCAGCACGTCGCGCGCCTCAGGGTGCACCGTCTTGCCCAGCGCGAGGTAGCTCACCGCTTTCGCCTGCTCGGGGAAGTCGTCCTGCATCAGCCCGGCGGCGAAGTCGGGGATCTGCTCGGGGTGGCCGTTGAGGAAGCCCGCCAGCTCGTGCCACTGGTCTTCCACGTTGGTCCGCTCGTCCACCTTGAGCACCAACGCCTCGAACGCGCGCTCGAGCGTCTCGTTCTTCATCTGCTCCACGTAGCGTTGCTCGGCCGCCGGGAGCGCCGCCAGCCCCGACCGGGCGGCGGTGAAGTCACCCGAGAGCAGGTTCTCCCAGGTGTAGTCCGCGACCGCGCGGCTCGCGGAGGCCGCCACCGCGGCAGTGGGGGTGGCCTCGCGCTCGAGCGTGAGGCTGAGCAACGCGGAGGTGACCACGCCGCCCGACATGCCCTCGTGGCTCTCGAAGCGCTGCAACCAGCCATCGCCGAGGGTGGCGCGCGCGGAGCTGCTGGTGACCTGGAAGGCCGCCTTGCTGCGCCACGACAGCTCGTAGCCGGTGAGCGTGCGTTCCAGCTCGTTGCCCCGCCGCGTGAACCTGGCGCGCGCGACGCCCGCGCCGTTCGAGAACGTCATCGGCTCGGTGCCGTCGGCCGAAGGCGAGTAGACCCAGAAGTCGTGCACCGCCACCTGCTGCGCCTGGGCAGCGCGCTGGGCCACGCTGGTGAGCCGCCCGAAGGCGCGCACCTCACACCGCGCGCCGACCTTGAGGAGGAACGGCGCCTCGAACCCGGCCCCGTGCGCGTCGAGCAGCTCTTTGTTCATCTGCGAGAACTGGCCGACGAGCACCCACTCGTGCTCGGGGGTTTCCTGCAGCGCCTCGAAGGCCAGCTTGCCGGAGAACGGCTGCGTGCCGGCGACCGGCTGCCCGGCCAGCGTCAGGGTCGAGTCGACCTGGCCGCGGTAGTCGTACGAGGCCCGCCAGCCCTGGGTGAAGCGGCACACGCTGCTGCCCGGCTCGTACGCGGGCAGCGCCGCGACGGGGTCCACCCCGAGCGGGGCGGCGGCCCGCGGGTCGAGGGTCTTCTGTGGGGCCGCGCCGCCGTGCCACGCGTACCAGCCGACCGCGCCTGCGCTCGCCACCAACGCGCCGATGATCAGTTTCTTTTTCATGTTGGCTTTCCCAGTCACCGAGCGAAGCGGTCGACGTCTTCCCAGAGCACGGCCTGGTCCCCGGCCACGCCGCTGTAGCTGACGATGTTGAAGTTCTTCGACCCGATGAAGAAGCGGATCTCCACGCCCACGCTGCCGGAGAGGAAGGCGTACTCGACCTTGGCCGTGCTGCCGTGGCTGCCGATGGTGGCGCGCGGCTGCACGCCGGTGATCACCTCGGTGTCGTAGATCTTCATGGAACGGTTGGCCATCTCGATGCTCACGCCCGCGGTGAAGAACTTGATCTCCGCCCCGAGGCAGGCGCCGATGACGGTGCTGGGCCAGCAGACCGCGGCGCCCGCGCCGAACGAGAACTCCACGCCGGGCGTCAGGCTCACCTCGTTGTACTGGTAGGCCTTGGCGGGGAGGTACTCGCAGACGTACCGCGCGGTGGTGACCGCCCCGCCGGCCGAGAGAGTGCCTGCGAAGGTGGTGGAGCGGTGCGCCTCGAGCGCGCCGTTGGTCTTGTAGAGAAGCCCCGCGGCCAGCGGCGACCCGTCGTCGTTGTTGATGTGGGTCAGGCCGGTGCCGAAGCCGTGGTTGGCGGGCTTGAGGTTGAACAGCGTGCCGTTGGGCTGAGCGTCGGCGAACGGTGTGTTGCCCGTCACCCACTGGTACTGGCTGACCGAGGCCGCCTTGCAGCTGCTCATGCGCGCCGCCAGGGTGCTCTGGGTGATGCCCGGGAGCGGCCCGGTGCCCGAGAGAGAAGCGCAGGTGGGGTCGTCGAAGACGTGCGCCGCCTGGCCGCCGATCCACACGTTGTTGCCCGCGGCCGCCGACTGGGTCGAGGTGAGGGCCGCGGCGGTGCGCACCTCCACCAGGCGCCCGCCCTTGAGCCGGCAGTCTTCGTTGGCCTCGACGAACGACTTCGCGTCGCTCGACAGCTGCAGACAGGCGGCGGTGCCGAGGCACGGGTACGCCGGGTTGTTCATGTTCGACTGCTTCTGGGTGTCGGAAATGAACTTGAGGACGATGTCGAAGCCCAGCGCCACCGACAGGCTGAACTCGCCCTGGAGGTAGACCGGCCCGGCGAAGATGGGCCCGTCGACGCTGATGCCGAAGGCCAGACCCGGGAGGGTGGAGTCTGTCCCCCGGGGCTTCATCACGGCGGGCTTGTACCAGACGCGCGTGGGCGCGGTTTTCTTGTCCTTGAGCTTGTCGGCGATGGTGGAGACCGACGACCAGATGCGCGCGAGGCTCAGCCTGACCTCGCTGCGCGTGCCGCCCACCATGGTCTGGCCCGCCTGCTGCTCGTCGGAAGAGAGCAGGTTGTAGCTCATCAGCTCGACGTTGCTGCGGTTGCTCGCGGTGGAGGTGCGGGTCATCGAGTTGGTCGAGCCCGAGCTCTGCGCCGAGAAGATGGACCGCCCGAAGCCGAGGCTGCCGCCCGTGGTCGAGCCGGCGCGGTAGCCGCTGCTGCACTCGACGTTCTCGGTGGTCTGCGCGCAGTTGCCGCTGGTGCACACCCCGCCGGCGCCGCAGTCGGCGTTGGCGGTGCACTGGCGGCGGCAGCCCTGCTGGCTGGCCTGGTCGGAGTTCGACGAGACGCGCCCGCCGCCCTGGCCGGTGGTGGTGCCCTTGTCGATGCCGCGCTCCGTGGCGTTCACCGGCAGCACCGGCTTGGGGAAGATGTCGCGGATGACGGTGAAGGCGAACTCGCTGGAGCAGCGGCGGGTGACGCCGAGCTTGTAGGTGGTGCCGCCCACGGTGGCGCTGATGAACTTGTTGTCGATGTCGGTCTGCCCCGGTGCGCGGGCGATGCCGTCGAAGTCGAGGCACACGCGCGCCTTGAACACGCTGTTGACCTCGATGCGGTTCGACATCCACCCGTCGGCGCGCTGGTTGGTGCCGCCGCCCTTCACCGACATGATGCGCTTGAGGATGTCGGGGTTGAGCTTGAGGGTGAGCCGCTCGATCTGCTCCTGCGGGTTGCCTCCGCGCAGGCCCACCGAGCCCACCACCGCCATGTTCTCGGCCGCCCACTTGTTGCCGAGGGTGGCGTCTTCCTTGGCGATCTCCAGGGTGGCGCGGGGGTTCAGGTACTTGAGCGAGGTGCGCTCGGCGTTGAGCAGCCGGGTGTTGGGCGAGTGCGGGTGCATCGGGGAATCACCCAGCAGCGCCCACCCGAAGTTCATCTGCAGGGTGGGGGGCTTCGAGAAGCTCTCGACGCCGATCTCCAGCGGGGGCTGATCGAGCCGGCCGCTGACCGCCACCATCTCGATCTGCGTGCTGTCGGAGAAGCGGAAGGCCTTCTGGTACCGGAAGTCGGACTGCTGCGCGAAGTAGGCCAGCTGGTTCACGTAGCCGGTGGCCGGCGTGTAGAAGAAGCCGACGGGGTTGGGCGCGTTGCGCCACGACTCGATGGCCCTGCCCCTGGTGTCGAAGTTGCCCACCACCATCGTGCGCAGCAGGGCGTAGTTGTTGCGGAAGGTCTGCTCGTTGACGCTCACCATCCGCGAGCCGTGGTACCAGGAGCTGTTCACGTCGCCGTACGGCGCGTTGAAGCAGGTCGAGGGCAACACGCTGGCCTGGTTGCTCTGCCAGTCACCGAGCGCGGCGTAGTTGCCGTTCGCCCAGTTCACCGTCGGCGTCGAGACGATGCAGCGGAAGCCGGGGATCTCGGGGCCCGTGCCGTCCTTGCGCTTGAAGACGTCGTAGGCCCACAGCGTGCCCGCCTGCGACTGGGTCACCGCCGGGCTGCCCGAATAGAACATGCCGATGGTCTTGATGTACGGGAAGCCCTCCTTGACCTCCGTCACCTCGGCCCAGGTGGCCGGGTTGCGGAAGAAGGGCACCAGCCCCAGGAACGGGTAGACGACGATGGAGCTGTCCTGCTCGCATTCCATCTGCGCGTTGCGCCTGGTGTTCTTCGGGCAGGTCTTGGGAATGCACGCCTTGCTGGTGGCTGTGGGGCGCGGCGAGGGATCGTAGGGGCACTCCACCGTGAAGTTGAACAGCGAGCCGCCATCGACGCCCAGCTCGCCGCCGTCGGGTGACGCCGTAGCGGGGAACGAGCCTGGCCCCACCGCGCGGGAGAGCACCGTCGCGTCGCTGCCGCAGGTGTACTTCACGTTGATGTCGGTGGTGCAGGCCCGCACCGTCGCTGCCGAGGCGTTGGTGCCCGTGAGCGACACGGTGCAGCCATCAGAAGCCACCGGGAGGCAGGCGAGCTGCGAGTTGGGCGGCGTGATGCAGCCGGAGATCTCCGTGACGCGGGGGCGCGGGCGGCAGTCGAGGTAGAGCTTGTTCTGCCCCCCGCTGACGTAGGCGGTGGAGGTCTTCACCTCTTCCGTGCCCGAGCACCTGTAGCTGTAGTGCTCCCCGAGGTTGTTGATGAGGCAGCTCGTCTTGTTGTTGCACGCGCTGATGTCGTCGATGAACGGATCGCCACCCGTGCTGACGCGCCGGATGAGCTGGATGCCGCTGCGCTGGCTCTCGAGCGGGCACTCGAGGCTGCGGCTCCGCAGCTGGGTGGTGTAGTTCTCGGTTCGATACACCCATTGGGTGTTCGCCATCGCCCCGTCCGTGCCCTCGCAGAAGAAGTTGATGCGGGCGTCGGGCAGGTTGGGCGGCACCGAGCACACCCGGGAGCCGTCGGGGCATTGCTGGGCCACCCACGCTTCGCTCCCGTCGGCGATCTTCAACCGGCCGCCGCACCGCAGCGCCAGCTTGTTGAGGCCCATGTCCACCTCGCGCACGTGGAAGTACTTCTTCTCGGTCACTCCGCGGCTGGTCCCGCACCAGTACTCCACCTTGAAGGTGCCCCAGGCCTCACCCAGCTCGGCCTTGTTGAGGTCGACCTCGCACGAGCGGCGGCTCTCGCAGTTCGCCTTGAGGTCGCGGGTGAGCCGGTTGAGGGTGGTGGTCGGCTCGCCGTTGCCGCCGACCTGCGCGGTGAACGACACGTCCTTGATGAAGAGGGCCGGGGCGCGCTCGAAGGCGGTCTGCTCGGAGCCCTCCGCGCAGGAATAGTCGATGCGCTGCTCGCCGCGCCGGGCGATGGACTCGCGCACCGCCGTGCTGGTGCCGCAGGTGTAGTAGTACTTGGTCGAGACGCCGATGGTGCTCCCGATGGTGCCCAGGTCGCTCTTCTGGTTCGAGAAGCAGCGCCGCAGGCCGTTGCACTGGTTGCGGTCCTTGTAGATGGTCGAATAGCTGCCGTTGCTCGTCTCGACGGCGTAGCCCCTGGTGTTGATGACGTCGGAACAGGCCAGGAGGATCGGGTCGGTCGCGAGGTTCGCCGGGTTCTTCTCGATGACCTGCTGGGCGCCCGAGCTGAGGCTGTTGCCCCAGTTGAGCAGCGAGAGGTCGTATTCCTTCGGCTCGTTGCCGCACTTGTACTTGAGCTTGAGGAAGCGGCGGGGGCAGCTGGCGTTGGTGAAGGGGTCGGTGGGCCTGGCCAGCGGCCGCTTGCACACCGCGCTGTTGTCGCAGTCGGCACGGAACGACGCGGTGAGGTCCACCATCTCGTTCGTATCGATGCAGGTCACCTGGGCGATCTGCACCTTGATCTCGCTGCCCACGCGAATGGGCACGATGTCGGTCTCGTTGCCGCCGGTGCTGAAGTCCCAGCCGACCTTGTCGGAAGGGCACTGCAGCGACGGGTCGATGGCGTTGAAGATGGGCGGAGCGCCCTCTTCCTCGGCGGGGCACGCCGTCAGGACCAGCGAACACGTGATGAGGATCCGCGCGTGAAGGCTCATGGTGTCTCTCAAATCAGGGGTTGATGCGTGCCACGGCCAGGTCTTCCGACCCCGAGGCGCCGACGGTGCCGATGGCCACCACCTTGTCGGTGACGTCGGTCAACAGCGCGTAGGCAAGGCCAGCGCTGGAGAAGGTGCTCTGGAAGAAGCCGTTCGCGGCGAAGGTGGTGTCGATGGTGCCACCGGGGGTCACGCGCGCGACGAGCAGGGCGTTGCCGCTCTGGCCGCCGACGTACCACCCGCCGCTGGGCGAGGGCGTGAGCGCGTAGCCCGTCTCGGCGGCGCCGCGGTCGATGAGCAACCGCCCGCCCGTGCCGAAGGTGGGGTCGAGGCCGCCGGCCACGTCGAGCTTCACCAGGGCGAGGTCGGAGTCGACGGGGCCGTCGACGCGGCCCACGACGTAGAGGTCGGTGGCCAGCACCTGCACCCGCCGGGGCTGCTCGGGCCGGCTCGCGCCGCTCAGGTCGATGGTCGCCACGCCGCCCGTGCCGAAGCTCGTCCACAGGCCGCCGGTGCTGGCGAGCAACTTGAGCACCAGGGTGTCGGTGCCGTTGCTGCCCAGCACCACGATGTCGCTGCTCGAGGTGTCGATCGCCACCGACTGGGCGCCCTCGTCACCGCCGCCGTTCCAGAGCGTCCAGCCGCTGGTGCCGAAGGTGCCGTCGAGGGAGCCGTCGCTGTTCATGCGCACCACGAAGATGTCGTGAGGGCCCGCGCCCGCCGGTGACAGGCGGCCGACCGCGATGATCCGCCCCAGGCTGTCGCGGGTGACGCCTTCCACGTATTCCCATTGGCCGTTGTCGTGGGTGGTGATGCCGTTGGTGCCGAAGGCGGTGTCGAGCGCGCCGGCCGCGTCGAGCCGCGCGATGCCCACGTCCGGGTTGCCGGACGTGGTGCCGCGCAGCGTGCCCACCACCAGGTAGCCGGTGCCGTCCTTCAGCACGGCCCGGGCGGACTCGAGGGCCACGCCGTTGCTGATGGTCACCACCCCGCTGGTGCCGAAGGTGCCGTCGAGCGTGCCGTTGTAGTTCAGCTTGGCGACCACCATGTCGTTGTCGGTGCCAGTGACCGCGCTCTGCCCTGCCACCACGAGGGTGTTGTCGACGTTCGTCACGCCGCAGGTGAGCAGGTCTGAGCCGGCGCTCTGCGAAGAGATGAAGGCGCCGCTGGTGGCGAACGTGGTGTCGAGCGTGCCGGAGGTCGTGCAGGTGACGACCACGTTGGTGACGTTGGCGGTCGCCGTGCCCGAGCCGTTGAGCACGAAGCACAGCTTGCCCATCGGGCTCGAGTTGACGCTGACCGAGTAGGCGCCCGCCGCCGGGGTGGGGAAGGTGAAGGGGCCGTCCGCGAAGAGGGGAAGAAAGTCGCCCCCGTTCTGCAGAATGACCTGCTCGGTGGCGCCGAGGCCCGTCAGCGTACCGCCGAGGGTGAAGCCCGAGGTACAGCTCACCTGCACGGTGGTGACGTCGCCGCTCGCGGTGCCCGTCTCGTTGGCGAGCGTGCAGCTCTGCCCGCCAGGCTGCGTCTGGATGGTGACGGCGTACGCACCGGCGATGCGGGTGGGGAACGCGAAGGCCCCGTCAGCGCTCACGCTGACGGCGTCACCGCCGTTGTTGAGCAGGGTGACGCTCTGGCCCGCCGCCAGGCCGGCCACCGTGCCGCCGATGGAGAAGAGCGGCGTGCAGGTCACCTGCAGCGTCACGTCGGCCGTGGCCGTGCCCGTGCCGTTCATCAGGGTGCAGGTGCCGTTGAAGGGCTGCGCGGTGATGGACACCGAGTAGGGGCCCGTCGTCCGCGAGGGCCAGGTCTGTGCGCCCGCGCTGGTGAAGGTGAGGGCCTCGCCCGAGGTGGCGTTGGTGACGGTGAGCGTGCCCAGCGCCGGGAGCCCGACCACGTTCACGCTCAGCAGGAAGCTGGCCTTGCACTGGTTGGCCTCGCAGGTCAGGCCCGACGCGCAGTCGAGCGAGCCGGTGCAGGCCTGGCCCACGCCACAGCGCGCGCACGTCGAGGTGCCGCCGCAGTCGACGTCGCTCTCGTCGGTCGCCTTGATCGCGTCGGCGCACTGGGTCGCCACGCACGTGCTCGTCGTGGTGTTGCAGAAGGTCGAGGCGCAGTCCGCGCCAGCGTTGCAGGTGTTCCCGTCGGCGCACTTCGTCATGCAGGTGCCGCCGCAGTCGACGTCTGATTCCATGCCCGACACCCGGCCGTCCTCGCAGGCATTCGAGAGCGGCTGCATCGTGCCGTTGTTGTTGAGCGTGCCGTCCAGGGTGCCGCTCATGGCCAGCTGCCCGGAGTTCGCCCCGACTGAGCTGTCGCCCTCGGAGGTGTAGGCCAGCGTGCCCGACGCCGTGCCGCCGTCGGCCATCTGGGTGGTGACCGTCACCACCACCTGCGCGCCCATGGAGCCCCTGGTGTCGATGACCACCACGCCCATTTCGTCGACAGAGCTGCCGACGTTGTCGGAACCGCCGGCGATGGACGTGCGCACGTTGACCGGTCGGCCGTTGACGAGCGCCGAGCTTTCCAGGGTGAGGTCGGTGCGCGAGCCGTTGGCGAAGTTCGCGGCGCGCCCGCCCTGGGTCACCGCGAACTGATCGAGGCCGAGGAGCGTCAACCCGCGCAGCGCGTGCCCGAAGGTGTCGCCCTGCACTTCGACCTCGGCGTCGTTGGTGTCGGTCGAGGTCCCATCGTCGCCCGGGCGAATCTCGAGGCTCACCTCGGGGGTGTTGGTGTTGATGATGAAGCTCGCTCCGTCGGTGTCGTTCTGCGCGGAGAAGCCGGGAATGACCGAGGTGTTCTCGTTCGAGGTCACCTCGCCGTCGACCACGCCGGCGCCATCTGCGAGCGAGACCTGCGCACCGCCGTGGGTGGTGACCTGGGTGGTCTTCCCATCACAGAAGTAGCAGGGGAGCTGACCGGTGCGCGTGAAGATGGGCGCCAGGTAGAGCGGGTTCTTGTTCGAGTCGTCGCCGTAATAGAGGCTCGAGCGCTTGCCCGGGTTCTCAGCGGCCTCGTATTCCCAGCGGTTGTTCTTCGTGTCGATCTTCATCGTCCGCTCGGCGTCGGGGAGGTTGTTGTCGTAGACGCGCACCAGGTAGACGCCCTCGTTCGCCGGGTCGGCGTAGTAGGCGATGGGGGTCACCGCGTGGCCACCAGTCACGCGGCCGCCCTGCTTCTTCACGATGCCGATGCGGACGCGCTCTGAGGCGTCGGCGCGCAAGACCTCCGCGAGCCTCGGCATGACGTCCTTCGCCATGTAGCCCTTGGTCGTCTGGCTGACCTGCGGGTGGAGCTGGGTGCTGAACCAGTAGGCGAGCTCCCGCTGCAGCTCGACGTTGTCGTCGAGCTCGAGGTCTCGCGCCGTGGTGCCGCCGAAGTCTGTGGCGACGATGCGCCCTGCTTGCATGAGCGACGCGGCGACAGCGAAGCCTTCGCAGCGCCCGCCGTTCATCGCGCGGTTGGCCTTGTTGACGAAGTTCTGGGCCGCGAGCGTGAGCTCGCAGGGTGAGCTGGCGTCCTTGCAGACCGCGTCGCCGTACATCCGTTGCATCAACTCCGCGTCCATCGCGGAGGCGAGGTAGCCGCCGGCGAAGTTTGCGAACGGGAGGGAGTGGTCGGCCATGGAGAAGCCAGACTCGACCTTCCTGGGAATGGGCTGGGTACAGGACACCAACCCCGCCGCGACGAGCAGGGGCAAACAACGCTTCACGAACTCCTCCTTGGAGTCCCTACGATTCGTGAAAACGCGCGGCAGCGCGATGTGTGAATTCTCGCACCCGCGGGCGAGCCCTCGTCAGAGCTCACCGAGGTCGACGTGTGCAAGGTGGGCTCGTGCATCGGGGCCGTCAGCACCGCGGCTCCGTCGATGCGCGAGGCGATGGTCGCCGGGTGCATCGCGGAGGAGCTCGAGGCGTGTGGCTTTCCCAGGAGCGGCTCGGAGCGGGTGTTCGCGCTCACCACCGTGATGCTCGACACGTGGGACTACGCGCAGGACTGCGTGAGCTTCGAGGTGACCACCGAGGCTTCGGCGCCGGCAGTGACGATCTCGAAGGGGATGTCGTTCGAGGACTTCATGAAACGCTTCCGAGCGCACGAGGGGAAGAGCGTGCGGATCGAGCCCTGAGAGGTCGTCAGGCCGCTCCGAGCCCGCGCAGGGCCGCCTTGACCGCGCGCTCGACCCGCAGCGCACGCGCGCACTCCAGCGCGACCTGAGCGGTCCCCCCGAGCTCGAGCCAGCGGCGCAGCACCTGACTTGCGTGGTCCGGCCCCACGCGGTTCCGATAGCGGACCAGATCCACCGCGCTTCGCACCGCGGAGGTGAGCCTCAGGACGCACTGGCCCCGCAGCGGACGCTCTTCCAGATACAGCTCGGCGAAGCGGGGCGCGACCCCGAAGCAACGCGACGGCCAGGGCAACCGCCCCCGCGACCAACTCCCGCGCGGCACCAGCAACTCCAGGACGTCCGGAGACTCGGTCAACCCGTGCAGCGCCGCCGCCGACCTCAAGCCGATCACCGCGCGTGGCATCACCTGCGCGATCACCGTCGCCCACTCCAGCTCGCGAGACGGTGGTCTCTTTCCTGAGACCCAGACACCCCGCACCAGCCGCGTCCCCCTCGCCAGCCACGCGCCGTCATAGAAGTCGAACCGCGATATCCCAAGCGCCGCAAGATCAGCGATGCGCACGGCACCGCGAGCCGTCAACAGGTCTGCCACTCCCCACCACGCCGCCACGCCCATGTACTTGCCCTCGAGCTGAGCCCTGCAAAGGCGATTCCAGTTCTTCGGCTGCGCCGAAGTGGAGAGCCGTAGTCAGAGTGGTCGGACTGCGGGCCAGGGGGACGCACGGCTTTACGGGCTTGCTCGGCGCCCCTCCCGAGCTGGCCCCTCCACTTCGGGCAAGGACGCGAAGCTGGCGCCTGGTGGAGACCCGGGGGCCGCGGCACTCCTCAGCCCACTCTGACTACGGCTCTCCACTTCTGCACCGAGTCTTCAGATGCCCTGCACTCCCGGCGCGGTGGCCAGGTCGTACGCGAAGGTCACCTGCGCCTGCGCTCTCGGCTCGAGCTCGACCACCCAGGTGGCGAAGCCGTTCTCGTCCACCTTCGGCCTGGGCGTGGTGCGCTTGGCCCCGAGCGTCACCTTCACCTGCTCGATCTCCGACACGGGCATGCGCTCGATCAGCTCCACCGTCTTCGCCTCGTCACCCAGGCTCGACAGGTAGAGCCACACCGTCTTCGTCAGCGTCTTCCAGTCGGTCGAGGTCGCGTCTTGCTGGCGGTCCTTCTCCGCGCGCGCCAGCCGCAGCGTCGCGTCGGGGCCGAACGAGAGGCGGAACTCCTCGCCGGGCGCGACGAAGAGCACCTTCGTCCAACCGACGAAGCCGTTCTGCAGCAGCAGCTCCACCGGCCCCGCGAGGATGGGGAACTTGCCCTCGTTCTTCTGCACCGAGGTGAGGAACACCCGCAGCTCGAGCTCCGGGTACGCCACCAGCTTGCGCTTCGGCGTCGCCGAGAAGTCGAACAGCGGCACCGTGTTGGGCCGCCCGTCCGAGGGAATCGTGCAGGGCCCCTTCGCCTCGAGCGTGCGGATCTCACCGCCGTCGTCCACGCCCGGCAGCTCGACCGTCTTCGGCGCCTGCGAAGGCGCGCCACCCACCGCCACCTTCGCCTTCTGAATCACCACCTCGCGCGCGGCCACCACCAGCTTCTCGTTCTTCTTCTGCGCCGTGAGCAGGTCGTCGCTCAGCAGCGGCGGCTCGATGCCCAGCGAGGCGCGCGCGGTGGAGAACACCAGGCGCACCGCGTTCCAGTCTTCGCCGGTGTTCTGCCAGACCGACGCGCGGCTCTCGAAGTGGAACCTGCCGTCAGTCAACCGCGCCGAGTGCAGCGGCCGCCACAGCGCGTTGGGCACCGTGTACTCGAAGGTCACCTCGACGTTCCCCTCGCTGCTGACGATGACGTCGGCCTCGAGCCAGGTGACGAAGCGCGCGTCGGGGCGATCGAACGCCTGCCGCTGCACCACCAGCCGGGAGCGCTCGTCGACGAGGTCGCGCAGCTGCACGCCCAGCTCGACGCTGCGAATGCGCAGCGCGCGCAGCTTCTCGAACAAACCCTCGAGGGTGTCCTTCCACTGCGTCTGCGGCTGGCCCCACGACACGTCCTCGGGGAGCTCGGTGAAGCCGCGCTCGAGCACCTGCTCGAGGCGCTGGCGGCGCTGCTCTACCAGGTCGCGATCTTCACCCAGGCGGCGCCACTGCTCGGTGAGCTTCTCGATGTCGAGCTCGAGGGCCTTGAGCTTCTCGGGCTTCTCGTGGGGCGCGACCCGCATGGCGCGGCGCACGCGCACGTCGCTCACCTTCGCGCCCGGCGACGCGCTGGCGCGCAGCGAGAGGTCCTGCAGCACGGGCGCGACGTCCTTCACCAGCACCACGTGCTGGCCGGGGCCGAGCTCGAGGGTGCCGGCGCGGCGCACCTGCGCGCGGTCTTCGAGCAGGGTGACCTGGGTGATGCGGGCGTCGACCGGCAGCGCGTTCGAGGGGAAGAGTTCGGTGGTGGACATGGTTCAGGCCTCCCGCCGGTTGCCGCCGACGAGCTCGTTGTTGGCGTAGAGCTTCACGCGGTACTGCGCTGCGAGCTTCTGGGTGGCGCCGGGCTTCACCGTGAAGACCCAGCGGCGGCCGCCCTCGATGATGCGCCCGCGCTCTTCCTGCTTGTAGGGCTCCCAGGTGGGCTTGATGCCGCCCTCTTCCACCACCACCTCGGCTTCGGGGGCGGGCTGGGGCACGCGCTCGCGCACCTCGCACTTCGCCGCGCGCTCGAGGTTGTTCACCACCTCGATGTCGAGATCGTGAATGAGCTCGTTGGTGGCCACCACCTTGTCGCCGCTGCGCTGCTCGAGGTACCGGGCGTTGCGCGCGACCTTGATGCCCTGCTCCACGCCCAGCGAGAGCTTGAAGTCACCGCCCGGCGCGACCGAGGGCAGCGTGGTGGTGAGCACGTACTCGCCGCCCACCGACACCTCGACCGGCCCCGGCAGCAGCGGCGAAGGGAGCGGGTTGCGCACCAGCGCCTGCCGGTACACCTGTGGATCCTCGCGGGGCACCACCACGTAGAGCACGTCGCTGGTGGCGGTGCGCGTGTTGACGGGCACGGAGTGGAAGGTGCCGTCGCTCGGCACGTCGACCGCCGCGTCGGTGCCGTACACGTAGTCGTACCAGCCCGCCTCGGCGCGCACGTCACTGCTGCCGTCGGGCGCGCGCACGGAATAGATCTCCTGGCCCTGCGACTCGGCGCGCTCGACCAGGGCGAGCACGTCGAAGGTGGCGACGAGGTTGAGCTTCGCCAGGCTCTCGCGGAAGGCCTGCCGGCGATCGACCGGCGTGAGCGAGCCGCGCGTGCCCGTCTCGGCACCGCCGAGGCGAAGCGAGGCGTAGAGCACCACCTCCATCGCCGCGAGCGGTGACTCGCCCCCGAACTCGTCGGAGTCGGCACCGCTGTCGCGCGCGCGGCCGGCCTTCGCAGACTTCATCTTCAGCATGCTGACGCCAGCCCCGGGCCCCATCGGCGCCGCCGACATCGGAGGAGCAGGAGGCGGCGCCATCGCGCGGCGTGCCGGCGCAGCCACCTCCTTCTTCAGCTCGCGCTCCTCTTCCATCGGCGCCTCGTCGTCCGCCAGGTCCATCTGCGGCTCTGCCGCCGACATCGCGTCCATCACGCTCTCGGAGCGAGACGACGCAGGGCGCGCGGTGGGGAGCCCGTGGGGCGAGAGCGCAGAGGCCTGCCACGAAGGAATGACGGGCATCGCCGCGCGCGCGCTGGACAGGCCGCGGTCGTAGTCGAGGAAGAGCGACGCCGCGCCCTTCGGCGGGGGACGGAAGCCGCGCTGCGAGGGCGGGGGCGGCTGGGCCTTGCCGATCTTGATGGCGCCGAGCTCGGGCACCTCGGTCCAGCTCATCGGTGACGCGGTGGACAGCTGCAGCATCACGCCGCGCCAGTCTTCGCCGGTGCGCTGGCAGACGAGGGCGCGCAGCTGCAGATCGGCCTGCAGGCAATCGCGCGTCATGCGGCACTGGTACGAGGGGGCCCAGCGCGCGCCGACCACGAAGTACTCGAGCACGAGGCGCACCTTCTTCGGGGAGGCGCCGCTCACCACCGAGGCGTGGATGGACTTGGAGAGCTCGTCGGGCCGCACCTGCTGCGCGGTCGACGCCAGCTGCAGCGCCCGTTGCAGCTCGCGCTCCTTCTCTTCGAGCGCCTTCACCTCGTCGCGGAGCTGACGCGCGAGCTCGATGCGCTTGCTCACGGACTCCTCGAACAGCGTCTCGAGCGCCACGCGGGCCACCATGGGCGCGGGCGGGGGCATCTTCCCTTCCTCGGGCGTGGGCCGGGGGAGCACGCCGACGTCGACGAGCCGCTGCGTCTCGGCGTCGAGCTGCGAGATGCGATCTCTGAGCAGCCAGAGCGAGTCGTGCACGGCCTGCAGCGCCTTCTGCTCGGGGGCGACCGGAGGCGTTCCCCGCGGAGGCGCGAAGAGCCCGACGCGGACGTTCGAGAGCAACACCTCGCCGCCGCCTTCAGCCTCGAGGCGAACGCGCACCGTGTGGTCGACGAGCGAGAGCGGCAGGCCCGCGAGGAAGACCTCGGCCGGCACTCCGCTGCTGAAGTCGAGCGAGGCGGTGCGGCGAACGGTCGCGCCGCGGTGGTACAGCGTGACGGACTCCACCCTGGTGTCGATGGGTTTCATGGCCGCGGACTGTAACGAACCAGCAGAAACTGTCTCGGGGAGAGGGCGTGTCGCTGGTCACAGCTTCAGTTCGACCAGCTCCTGCGCGACGCCGTCGAGCGCGATGAGCGTTCCGGCCTCCCTGTCGAGCGCGACTGAATCGTCCTCGGCGCGGGGGCGGGAGCAGGGCCGCAGGCTGCGACGACCATCAAACACCCCAGGGACGCTCTGATGAGCGACACCGTAGCGGCTGCGTGGGCGGTGTAGAAGGTGGGCCATGTTCGCAGCCGTGATCTTCGACCTCGACGAGACGCTCATCCCCGACGAGCCGGTGAGCCGTCACGCGTTCTTCATCACGGCGCTCGAGCTGACGGCCGACGACGCGCGCGCGAAGGAGCTGGCAGCGGCGGCCCATCGCGAGGCGGTGGCGCTCTGGCAGACGCTGCCCTCACTCGCCGCCGACTACGTCACGCGCATCGGGCACTCGGCGCTCGAGGGGTTGTGGGCGACGTACGACCCGGGCGTCGCCGCCGAGGCGCTCCTGGAGAAGGAGCTGGCGCGAATCCGCCCCGAGGTGTGGCGCCGTGCGTTGGCGAGCTGCGGCCTGAGTGGAGACCCCGAGCGATTGCAGCTGCGCTGGCAGGCCCTGCGGGCGCGCTTTCCGCTCTTCGACGACTGCGACGAGCTGCTGGCGCGAATCCGCCCCCGCACGAAGCTGGCGATGATCACCAACGGCGTGTCCGGCCTGCAGCGGCGCAAGGTGAACGGCTCGGGGCTGCTGCACTGGTTCGACGTGGTGGCGATCTCGGGTGAGCTGGGCATCGGCAAGCCCGACGCGCGCATCTTCGAGTGGGTGTGCTCGCAGCTGAACGTGCCGCCCTCGCGCTGCGCGATGGTGGGCGACAACCCTGAGCGCGACATCCAGGGAGGGATCAACGCGGGCATGCAGACCGCCTGGGTCGATCGCGGCCTCAAACCCCGGGGTGCAAAGGCAGACGTCGAGGTGAAGTCGCTGGGCGAGCTCCTGCCGTGGCTGAGGCGAGGCTGAGTGTCTCCCTCTCCCCGAGGGGGAGAGGGTCGGGGAGAGGGCAGACCATGTCCGACGATCGAACTCTCCGAGACGCGCTCGAGAAGGCGCAAGCCCGCACCAGGAAGCTCGAGCAACTCCTCTCGGAAGAATCAGAAGATCGCGAACTGCTCCAGGCAGAGCTCCTCGAGGTCCGCCAGGAACTCGAGGCCGCCATGCAGAAGCTGATCCCGCCACCCGGCGAGAGCCGCGAGCTGGTGAGGCTCCACGCGCAGGTGCACGCCCAGCAACTTCAGCTCAACAACCTGGCCACCGAGCGGGACAAGCTCCGCGCGCGAGTCGCCGAGCTGGAAGCCGCAAAGAAGAAGTAGTCACGGGCCGAGAATGGCCTCGCGCAGGGCGCCTTCAGCTCGGCGCGCCAGTCCTTCACTTGCTCTCGGTGCTGAACGTCCATTCCCGCTCGGCGTTGACCATGGGCGCGGCGCTCTTCGGCCAGGCGAGCGTCTGCAGCACACCGTCGATGCACTTTCTCGTCTTCTCCGAAGCCGGGCTCTCGGGCGTGGTGGTGAGCGTGGTGCCCATCAACTGGCCCGCGCTGTTGATGGCGATCTTCGCCTTCACCACCAGCGTGAACGCGGCGGGCCCGGCGTGGTCGAGCACGCACCCGCCGACCTTCTCCTCGACGCCATCGAGCGTCTTCTTGATGGCCACCTCGGTCGCGATGTTCGCGGCCGACTTCGGGGGCACCACCACCTTCTTCTTCTTCGGGGCAGCCAACGCGAACGACGCGACGAGCAGGACCATCAGGGGCAGGCGCACCACCGCAGCGTAGCTCACTGCCGCGAGTACACCGTCTGTCCCATGACGAGGAGCGAGCCGCTCATGCCGACGAGCGAGATCCACGACGGTGCATCGGGCGGGCTCAGTTGCAGCAGGAACCCGTCGAGCACCCACGTGCCCTTGCTTCCTCCGGCCACCACGGAGTCCTCGTTGAAGATGACGTTGCCCAGCTCGAAGGTGCCGTCTTCGTTGACCACGAACTTGCCCCTGGGGCTCTTCCACGCACCGACCAATTGCCCGGGCGTCGGCGGCGAGAGCGCCGCGTACTTCGCCGCGCCCACCTTGAAGTATGGCCCGTCACCGTCGCTGCCCGACTCGAAGGTGTCGCTCGAGTCGTAGCCGCCCAGGTGCTGGGTGAACCTGCCGTCTTCGACCTCGAACGTGCCGACGCCGGTGCTCCCCGGCTGCGCGCGTTGGCCCTCGATATCGAACAGCACCCTACCGCCGGGCCGCGGGTGCACCGCCATCGTGCCGTCCTCGAGGAAGAGCGTCATCACGGCGCCCATCGTCTTGCCGTCGGAGAGCACGGTGTACCTCCACCACAGGCCCATGGGCCTGCCGTCGAAGACCTCGGGTTCCGGGATCTGCACCCCGCGCCCGCTGGGCAACCAGCCGGGGCTCCCGGGATAGAGGTTCGGCGTGTTCCCCGTGGGGATCAGCCCGTGGGCGCTCGCGGGGCGGACGGGGGTCAGGTTCGAGTCATCCACGCTGAAGAGGCCGAGGAACATGACGCCCGCGGTGAGCACCGAGCACATGGCGCACGTGCCGCCAGCCGCGAGCAGCACCCAGAACACGGCGCTCTTCCCCTGCCCTCCCTGCTGATTCACGGGCCCAACAGACTGCGAGCGCATGCAGGTTTCAACCTCGCCAGTTGCTACATGACACCCAATGCCGAGCCCCGGACTGTTGACTGCAGCGACGCCGTTCCTGTTCTTCACCGGGAAGGGCGGCGTGGGGAAGACCTCGCTCTCCGCCGCCACGGCGCTCTCCCTGGCGGAGTCGGGCAAGCGCGTGCTCCTCGTCAGCACCGACGCGGCCTCGAACCTCGACGAGATCCTCGGTGTGCCGCTGCGCAACGAGCCGGTGCCGGTGCCGGGGGCGCCGGGCCTGAGCGTGCTCAACATCGACCCCGACACCGCCGCCGACGCCTACCGCCAGCGCGTGCTCGCTCGAGTCGGTGGGCCAGCGCGCCATCGCGTCGCTCCCGCCTTCTCTCGCGTCCCTGCCCCGCGACGAAGTACCGCTGCGCCCCGTCGACATGGTCGGGCTGGCCGCGCTCCGCTCGCTGTGGGGCGGCGCCGCCACCCTCGAGGCCGCCCCCGTGGCGCAGGCGCCGCTGCCAGCGCTCGCGCTCGGCGCGTTGGTCGACGAGCTCGAGCGCGCAGGCCACGGGCTGGTGATGGTGATGGGCAAGGGAGGCGTGGGGAAGACGACCCTCGCCGCGGCCCTGGCGGTCGCGCTGGCGAAGCGGGGCCACGCCGTGCACCTGACCACGACGGATCCCGCGGCTCACCTCACCGCGACGCTCGAGGGCGAGGTGGCCGGGCTGCAGGTGCGCCGCATCGACCCCGTGGTCGAGACGCAGCGGTACGTCGACGAGATCGTCGCGCGGCGTGGGCGCGAGCTCGACGAGCAGGGCAAGGCGCTGCTCCTCGAAGATCTCCGCTCGCCCTGCACCGAGGAGGTGGCGGTGTTCCACGCCTTCTCGCGGGTGATCAGCGAGGCGCGGCGCACCTTCGTGGTGCTCGACACCGCGCCCACCGGGCACTCCCTGCTGCTGATGGACGCGACCGGCGCCTACCACCGGCAGACGCTGGCCAGCCTCGGGCCGGGCGTCGAGCCGAAGCGCATCACCACGCCGCTGATGCGCTTGCAGGACCCGGCGCTGACGCGGGTGATCATCGTGACGCTGCCCGAGACGACGCCGGTCTCCCAGGCGGCCGCGCTCCAGGAAGACCTGCGGCGCGCGCACATCGAGCCCTTCGCGTGGGTGGTGAACCGGAGCCTGGCCGCGTCGGGCACGAAGGACCCGCTCCTCGCCGCGCGGCTCAACGGTGAACGGCGCCAGCTCGCGCGCATCGCCGCTGGCCTCGCGAAGCGCACGTTCGTCGTGCCGTGGCGTGCTCAGCCACCGGTCGGCGTCGCCGCACTCGAAGCCCTGGGCCGCGCGGCGGCGCCCTGAGCCCGGTGGTGGTTGCCGTCGAGCTGAGTCCGGGTGGCTCACGACGAGATCGCAGCGACCGACTGAAGAGATAGTGTCCGGCCCTCTGGAGGAATCACCGCATGCGCATCACCCCCCTGGCTGTTCTGTCGTTCGTCATGTTCGCGGCCTGCACGCCCGTCGAGGGGCCTGTGGGCCCTGCAGGTCCCGCGGGTGCCAACGGCGTCCCCGGCCCAGCGGGCGCTGCGGGTGCACCGGGAGCCGCAGGTTCGCCGGGTGCCCAGGGCCCGACAGGACCGGCGGGTGCGACGGGACCGGCGGGTGCGACGGGACCGGCGGGCGCGACGGGACCGGCGGGCGCGACGGGACCGGCGGGCGCGACGGGCGCAACCGGTGCAACGGGCGCGACCGGCCCTGCAGGTGCGACCGGCCCCGCCGGCGCTGATGGCCAGCTTCGCATCTACGGCGACGGCAGCGCCGGCCCGCTGCAGATCAACACCAACACGAACTGGTCAGCGACCATGCCGGTCAACCTGCAGTTCACGACCTGTACGGTGGCCGCTGGCGCGATGCTCCTGGTTCCGAGCGGCACCGTCATCCGCTGCAGTGGGGTGGTCAACGTCGCAGGCACCGTCGTCGTGGACGTCGGCGCGCTGGGGACCAGCCACGGGTGGGACTCGGTGACGGGCGGCGGTGCCTTTCAGCCGTCGGTGCATCCCGGCGTGAGCCTTCTCCCCGCGGGCCCTGGCGCGCTCGCTCCGGGTGGAGTCCAGGCGCCCGGTGGCAGGGGTGGCAGCGCGCTCTCGCTGTCCTCAGCGCGGCAGGTGCTGCGCCCGGGCCTCGCGGGCGGCGGCGCTGGTGGTGCGGCGGGCCCGCAGGGCGAGAGCGGGGACGGCGGAGGGACCTTCACGCTGCTGGGCGGCGCTGCCCTCTCGGTGGCGTCGAGCGGACTCATCACGGCCAACGGCGGCAACTCCGCCACGGGTGGTGGCGGCGGCGCGGGTGGCGTGATCATCCTCGCTTCGCGCGTCTCCGTTTCCTTCGCGGGCACGGCGGCGGCTCACGGCGGCACCGGCGGCGGCGGCAGCGTCCTCCTCGCGCCCGGGGGCGGGGGTGGCGGCGGCATCGTGCACCTGCTCGCCCCGACCCTGACCGTCACCGGAAGCACCGACGTCGCAGGCGGCACTCCCGGCGCGGTCACAGCCGTCACGGCGGGCTTCTACCGGCGTGGTGGCTCGGGTGGCGGGGCCTCGGGTGGCGAGGGCGGGTTCGGAGGCACCATCTTCAACGCCAACACGGTCGCGGGGGCTGGCCAGGGCTTCCCGGGTCACTTCATTCAGTCGACGCTCGACCCCACCGCGCTCTTCTGAACAGCAGGCTCAGGGCGCCGGGAGGAACCCGCGCTCGTACACCAGCCGCGCCACGCGCTCACCGAGGTGCTCGAGGGGAAAGCGGGTGAAGGGCACCCGCTCGACCTGCAGCTGCGCGCGGCTGAACAACGGCAGGGCGTGGGTCATCGTGCTCCACGCGCGCGAGGGCGTGAGCCCCAGCTCGTCGCTGAGCTCGTCACCCAGCATGCGCCGCGCGAGCGCCTCGAGCGCGCTGGCGGGAAGGAACATGGGGCGTCGGCCAGCGAGCGCGCCGATGAGGCTGCGGGCGAGCACGCGGCTGTCGGCGTCGGGGTGCAGCTGGCGGCGGGTGATGTTCGCGTAGAGCACCTGCTCTTCGGCGCGATCGACGGTGAGCAGCTCGGGCGCGATGCCCATCACGTAGCCGACCCAGCGGTAGAGGTGATGCACCGACGCCTCTTCCTCGGCGGTGGGCGTGGCGCCGAGGCGGGCCATGCTGCGCAGGTACACGTGGCAGAAGGCGAGCAGCGTCGACGCGTAGTCTTCCTGGTTGATGGGGTGGCCCCAGTCGAAGTTCCAGTCGCCGCGCTTGAGCATTCCGTGGCGGATGAAGGCGTGCACCAGCCGGGTGCGGAGGATGTGGCGGTGCGCGGTGGTGCCGGGCATCGGGCCGCGCGAAGCGGCGATCTCGAGCACGAAGGTGTTGGTGTCGTGCAGGCGCTGCAGCACGTGGTCCCTGAGCATGCCTCCGCGAATGAGCACCTTCGCCCCGCGCGCCGAGCCGTAGGTCTCGAGCAGGCTGCCGAGGATGAGCGAGAGCGCCGACTGCACCACCGTGCGCAGGCCGAGCCCGGTGCCCGCGCGCATGTCGGGGAAGCGCACCCACGAGGGCACCGTGAAGGCGTGGTCGAGCAGCTCGGCGCAGGCCCGCCCACCAGCCTTCGCGTGGGTCTCGACCGCGGTGACGAGATCTCCTCCGCGGCCGCGCATGGCGCCCGAGCGGATCAGCTCGGCGACGACCGCGTCACCGAGGTCGTCACTGCGCCGGCGCCAGGCGTCGAGCTCGGCGTCGATCTGCGGGGTCGACCGGGTGAGGTCCATGCCTCCAGCCTACTCCCAGCGCGCCGTGAACGGACGGCCCCACCGAGCTCGGCGTCGCGCTCCTTCGTCCGCCGCGATTTCTCCTCTTCCCGCGTCCGCGGTGGGCTCAGTCGCGGCAGGCCTCGAGCTGGCGCTGCAGCGACTCGAGGGTCTGCCGCGCCACCTCGTTCGTCTCATCACGAGCCACGAGCTGGCGCTGCCGCGCCAGCGCCGACTCGAACTCCCTTCGGGCGAGCAGCCGTTCGCCCAGGGCGAGGTACGCCTTGCCCAACTGCTCGTGGCTCTCGGCCAGGTTCCCCAGCTGGCGCGCGCTGGTGGGGTCCTCCGCGACGAGCCTCGCCAGCAGTTCCCGGCATTCCTGGAAGTGTTTCACGGCGCCCGCCACGTCCTCCAGGGCGAGCAGGGCGCCCCCCAGCCGGCTGTGGCTGACCGCCAGATCGTCCAGGGAGGAGGTGCTGTTGGGCTCGGCCTGCGCACACTTACGGGCGATGGCGAGGTCCTGCTCGAAGTGCTCCTGCGCGCCCTTCGCGTCGCCCTGCGCGAGGAGCGCGGCGCCGACGTTGCTCAGGCTGGTGCCCAGATCCCGCTGCGCTTCGAGGTCGCTGAGGTCGCGCGCCGCGAGCGCGCGTCGCAGGCCCAGCGCCTGCTGGTAGTTGCTCAGCGCCTCACCGACCTGGCCCTCGTCGAGGAGCGCGTCGCCCAGCGCGTTGAGGCGCACCGACAGGTCGCGCGACACCAGGGCGTTGCTGGGGTCGCGTGCCAGCAGGGCGGCGCCGCTGGTCACGCCAGCGCGGAACTCGGCCAGGGCGAGCGCCCCTTCTCCCCGGCCGTGGAGGACCTTGCCCAGCCGCAGGTGCAATTCACCGACGACGCGCTGCCAGGTGGCGTTGCCGGGTTCGGTCGCGAGCAGCGCTTCGCCGAGCTTCATCGCGGCGCGGTACGCCGCGAGCGCGCCCGAGAGGTCTCCCTGGAGCTCCCGCACCGAGGCCACGTCGGCCTGGTTGCGCATGAGCCGGAATTGCCAGTCCGACGGTGAGGTGCTGCTGGCGACGAGGCGCTCGAGCTGGCCTGTCACCTCGAGGTGGAGCGCCAGCGCGTCGGCGAGGCCTTCGTGCTGCTTGTGGTACTCCGCGAGGAGCGTGGTGGTCTCGAGCAGCACGATCTGCGCTTCGGGGTCGGCCGGGGCCCGGGCCACCAGCTGCGCCGCCAGCGCTCGCGCACGCTCGAAGGACGCTCTCTGTCCGGCCATGTCGCCCTGCTGGCCTCTGATTCCGCCGATCGCGAGGTGCCGCCAGGGGACCCCTCGCAGTGCGTCTGGCCGGCGAGGGTCGGCCGCCAGCACCCGCTCGAGCAACTCGAGGGACGCCTGCTGTTGGCGCAGGGCCTCGGCCAGGTCGCCGCGGGCGTCCAGCACGTCGCCGAGGTTGGTGAGGGCCTCGCTGCGCCTGAGCAGGTCCTCGGGACGAAGGTCGGACTGCCGCTCGTAGTAGCGCGCGGCCTTCCCGGCGACCGAGCCCAGCAGGTCCAGCCGGCCGAGGGGCTCGAGCTTCTCGCGCAGGTCGAAGAGCATGAAGTCGAGGAGATCCTCGGCCTCGGCGCGCCGCGTCTCGGCGATTCCGCGCGACCGGCTGATCTCGGCGATGCTCACGACGCCAAACCCGGTCAGCACGAGGGCGGCCGCGGCACCCACGGCCACCGGTGCCCGGTTGCGCCTGAGCCACCGCCGGGCGAGTTGTCCGAGCGAGTACTGGTGGCTCGCCACCAGCTTCCCGGTCTGGAAGGTCCGCAGCTCGTCGGCGAGCTCCTTCGCGCTGGGGTACCTCTCCGACGGCTCGCGGGCCATGGCCTTCGCCACGATGGTCCCCAGGTCGCTGGGGATCGCGGCGCCCTCGGCCTCGAGCCGGGCGGGCGGGCCGGCCAGCACGCTGTCGACCACCTCGCGCGCCGTGTTCCCGGTGTACGGCGGGCTGCCCGCCAGCAGGTGGTACAGCATCGCGCCGAGCGCATAGACGTCGGCGCGCTCGTCGACGGGTTCTCCGCGGGCCTGTTCTGGCGCCATGTACGCAGGCGTGCCCATCACCGCCCCCGCCTGAGTCAGCGCAGGCACGTCGGCGTCGTGCCCGAGGGCCGTGGTGAGCTCATCGCTCGGGTCGTCGAGGTGCTTGGCCAGGCCCCAGTCGATGACGACCGTCTCTCCGAAGTCTCCGACCAGGACGTTGCCTGGCTTGAGGTCGCGGTGAATGACCCGATGCGCGTGGGCGTAGGCGAGCGCGTCGGTAGCTGCGACGAGATGGGGGAGCAGCGAGAGCCGCGCTGCGGGGGGCGTGCGCGCGATGGCCGCCTCCAGCGACCGCCCCTGCACGAGCTTCATGACGAAGAACGGCTCGCCGCTGGGCCAGTACCCGGCCTCGTGCACGTCCACGATGGACGGGTGCTGCAGCCGCGCGGTGATGCGGATCTCCCGCTCGAACCTCAGCTCCAGGTCGGGCGTCGCGCCGAAGATCTCCTTGATGGCCACGTCGCGGCCCAACCGCAGGTCGCGCGCGGCCACGATGCGGCCCATGCCTCCGCGGGCAATCTCAGCGCCCCGCAAGTACTGACCCGGGTCGACGGTCGGCAGCGTCCGGAGGCTCCGGTCGCCCGGAGACTTCGTGGGCGCGGTGAGGGTGTCTGCGAGGTCGGCTGCGCCCGGGGTCGCGTGGTGGTCGGCGTCGCTCGGCACGGAGCGGCAGCATACTCCTGTGGGGCCGGCGCTCGTCGTCCGTCTCCAAAGCGATCGACACGCCCCGCCATTGGCGCTTTGAAGCGGCGCGTGGACAAGACCTCGATGATCAACCACTTCGCCGGTTACCTGAACGAGGTGTTCGGCATCAGGCCGGAATCGGTGCGCCCCTATTACTCGTGTCGCGTCACGATCAATCGCAAGCCGGCATCGCTCAGCCTGATGAAGTACGTGATGCCTGACGGCTACGAGAGCATCGGCATCACGGGCGCGTTCGACAACTGTTTCACCGACGTGCCGATGGCCGAGCTCGACAAGCTGAGGCGCCGATTTCACAAGCAAGCGCTCATCAACCTCTTCTGGGGGAAACACCTCGTCGAGACAGAGCTGCGAGCGAACCCGGGCGCGGCGAAGGTCGACAAGAGCAGGTGGCGAGCGGTGCTCCAGAAGCTCCAGGCCAGGACCAACCGCCAGGTGCCGGTGAACGTCACGTTCCTCGAGTATTTCAAGCTCGGAAAGAAGGAGTGGTACTTGTTCACCGGCGACTTGCTCTACAATCAGGACAAGAAGTCGTTTCCGACGAGCCTGAATGACGTCGAGATCCTCCCCGCGGGGGAGCCGAGAACCAAACGGAACCTCGGCAAGCTGTTTGGGGAGCCCCACCAGCTCTTCGTTTGCTGGGGGAAGAATGACTTTGGGAGAGGCGGCCGGCACACCATCTTCGACCGAAAGTACGCCTTGATCTCCGCGGTCAGCCGTCAGAACAAGCTCGTCAAGGACAACCCCTGGGGTTTCTGACGACCATGAGAATCCTCGTCCTCGGCGCTTCACAGGGAACCGGCGCGCTCTGCGTGAAGTCGGCCCTCGCGAAGGGACACGCCGTCACCGCCTTCGCCCGCACACCCGCGAAGCTCGACGTCACGCATCCCCAGCTCACGAAGGTGGCTGGCAATTTCCACGACGCGGCCGCAGTGTGAGTCGACGACGTTCGTGGGCAAGGCCGTGCAGCTGGGCGGGTGAGCAGATTGGGCCAGCTCCGTTCACGCCGGGCGGAGTCGTTGTGCGACGAAGTCGACGAAGCGCGGCTCGAGCTCGCCCTTCGAGGCGAGGAACCGCGCCAGCACTCCGGCCGCATCGAATGGCTGCGACTCCGTCAGCGTGGGCGCGCCCTTCACGGTGAGCGGATCGCGCCGGCCCTCGTCGACGGTGGAGTGCGTCACCCCGCGCTCGGGCCAGAACGTCACCGCGCGCTCGTTGCGCTCCAGCTTCCCGTAGCAGAGCTGAAACCCGTACGGCTCCCCGCGCCCGCCGAGCCAGAGAATGAGATCCAGATCAGCCGAGGTGAACCAGCGGCGCGGCGACTCGCCGGGCACCTGGCGGACGTTGGCGATCTCCCGCAGCCCCATCACCGGCGGGGGCCCGGCCACGCGCTCGAGGGTGGGCTCGTCGCCGGAATCGCCCAGCGGCTCGACCACCGGCGTCTGGCGCAGCAGCTCGAGGTCGGCGAGCAGCGAGCTCAGCAGCTCCTTCTCAGAGCGGCTGAGCACCACCGTGTCTTCGAGCGCAGGGTGCCGCGCCACGAAGACGTGCTGGCACTTCGTGCACTGCACCTGCGCGCCGCCGGGGGGAACGCGGTCGTCGCGCAGCTCGTACTCCACCTGACATCGCTCGCAGGTGACTCGCATGACGCAGAGAGCATAACGACCCGCGGCCCCCGGTGGTCGGGGCACCGCCCCGAATCGCTTCACTACGATTGAGAAGATTGGCTTCGACCCCGGCTCGCTCTCGCCGTTGACGGACAATCACTCGCCCCACTACATCGTCAAAAGACGATATGAGAGACATCAAGGTGCTCGGCAGTGGCTGCGCGAAGTGCAAGCTCACGATGCAGGCCATCGAAGAGGTCGCGCAGCAGCAGGGCGTGCAGATCAACCTGCAGAAGGTGGACGATATTCGCGACATCATGGCGTACCGCGTGCTCTCGACGCCCGGCGTCGTCGTCGACGGCAAGGTCGTCCACGTGGGCAGCGTCCCCTCGCGTGAGCTGATCGCCAGCTGGCTTCACTGAACCCGGAGAGCTCCTCAATGAACGTTCGCGTCTTCGACCCCGCCATGTGTTGTTCCACCGGAAGCTGCGGCCCGTCGGTCGACCCGCGAGTGGGCACGGCGTGGTGATGAAGATGGGCAGGGGCGTGCGGAAGACGACGGTGCTGGCCCGCCGCAGCCACGTGCTCCTGGTCACCCTGCCCGAGGCGACGCCCATTCACGAGGCGATGGCGCTCGAGCGGGATCTCGCGCGCGCCGACATCAAGCCGATGGCGTGGGCCGTCAACCAGTGCCTCACCGTGTCAGACCCGGTGCTGCTGGCCAGACAGGCCAACGAAGCCCAGCACCTCCCTGAGCTCGCGCAGCACGCGACCCGCATCGTGCGCGAGATCTGGCACGCCGAAGGCCCGCGACCATGACGCAGAAGCTCGTCATCGGCGCCGCGGTGGCGCTCGCGGTCGTCGCCGTCGTCGCGCTCCGGCCGGGGCCCGCGGCTGCTCCCACGGCCGCGTCGACGGCTTCAGTCCCCGCGCGGCTGCCAAAGCTGCTCGACCTCGGCGCGAAGACCTGCATCCCGTGCAAGGCGATGGTGCCCATCCTCGAGGGCCTTCGCGCCGACTACGCCGGAAAGCTGGACGTCGAGTTCATCGACCTCTTCGAGGACCGCGAGGCTGGCGAGAAGTGGCGCGTCGCCATCATGCCCACCCAGTTGTTCCTCAGCGCGGACGGCAGGGAGCTGGCCCGGCACGAAGGCTTCCTCTCGCGCGAAGACATCCTCGCCCAGTGGAAGCGCCTCGGCGTCGCCCTGGACTGACCGATGACCTCGCTGCTCACCACCTTCGGAGACGCCTTCGCGGGAGCGCCGTGGCTGGCGCTGCTGGCGGCGTTCGCGTGGGGCGCGCTGAGCGTGGTGCTCAGCCCCTGCCACCTCACCAGCATTCCCCTCGTGGTCGCGTACGTGAACGGTGATGGCGTACCGCCCCCTTTCCGGCGAGGGCTCGGCCTCTCGTCGCTCTTCGCGCTCGGGACGCTGGCCAGCATCGCGGTCATCGGGCTGCTGACGGTGCTCGCCGGCCGCGTCGCCGGCGACGTCGGGCCCGTGGGCACCTGGCTGGTCGCGGGCGTGTTCATCGTGATGGGGCTCAACCTGCTGGGCGTGGTGCCGCTCCCCCAGGGGCTCGCGGGTCCGTCAGGAAGCTCGCGCAAGGGGCCGGTGGGCGCGCTGCTGCTGGGGCTGCTCTTCGGGGTGGCGCTGGGGCCCTGCACCTTCGCCTTCATGGGGCCGCTGCTGGGGCTCGCGTTTCGCTCGGGCTCGACGCAGGGTTCGCTCGGCGTCTGGCTGATCGTGCTCTACGGGCTGGGGCACGCGGGGCTGATCGCGCTCGCCGGTGCGTCGACGGGCCTGGTGCAGCGGCTGCTCAACTGGAATAGCAGGGAGCGGGGCGCGCGCTGGCTCAAGCACGGCTCGGGCGTCGCGGTGATTCTGGGCGGCCTCTACTTCCTCTGGACAGCGCGATGACGATTCTCCCCACCACGAGGCGAGCGATGAAATCGAACGCAGTCGAGGCGCGAAGCTGCGCGCCACCGAGCCCGAGTGAAGACACACCTGACCTCCGCCCCATCGAGGGGAAGCAGGCCGACGAGGAGCTCGCCGAGCTCGCCAAGGCCCTCGGACACCCCGCCCGGGTGCAGATCATGCGGATGCTGGTGCGCCGCTCGGCCTGCGTGTGCGGCGACATCGTCGACGTGCTGCCGCTCGCCCAGTCGACCGTCTCCCAGCACCTCAAGGTGCTCAAGGAAGCGGGGCTCATTCGCGGCGAGATCGATGGTCCGCGCACCTGCTACTGCGTCGAGCCGCGCGCGCTGCGCCGCTTGAAGGCGTTGATCGGGAGTCTTTGAAAAATGAGCACGCTCACCAGACGGCTCTCGTTCCTCGACCGCTACCTGACGCTGTGGATCTTCATTGCCATGGGCATCGGCATCGCGCTCGGCTTCCTGGCGCCCGGCGTGGTGCCGATGCTGAACAAGTTCAACGTCGGCACCACGTCCGTGCCCATCGCGGTGGGGCTGGTGCTGATGATGTACCCGCCGCTGGCGAAGGTCCGCTACGAGGAGCTGCCCCGGGTCTTCCGCAACTGGAAGGTGCTGATCCTCTCGCTGGTGCAGAACTGGATCATCGGACCGGTGCTGATGTTCGCGCTGGCGGTCATCTTCCTGCACGACAAGCCCGAGTACATGGTGGGGCTCATTCTCATCGGGCTCGCGCGCTGCATCGCGATGGTGATCGTCTGGAACGACCTCGCCAGCGGCGACACCGAGTACTGCGCGGGGCTGGTGGCCTTCAATTCCATCTTCCAGGTGCTCTTCTTCTCGGTCTACGCGTGGGTGTTCATCACCGTGCTGCCGGGCTGGCTCGGCATCCAGGGCGCCGAGGTGCACTTCACCATCGGCGACATCGCGCAGAGCGTCTTCATCTACCTGGGCATTCCCTTCATCGCGGGCATCGCCAGCCGCTTCGGCCTGCGCGCGCTCAAGGGTGAGGAGTGGTACCGCACCGTCTTCATTCCGCGCATCTCGCCCATCACCCTGGTCGCGCTGCTGCTGACCATCGTCCTGATGTTCTCGCTCAAGGGCGAGGCCATCGTGAACGTGCCCTTCGACGTGGTGCGCATCGCGGTGCCGCTGCTCATCTACTTCGTGATCATGTTCTTCGTGTCGTTCTTCATGAGCCGGAAGGTGGGCGCGACGTACGGCCAGACCGCGACGCTCTCGTTCACCGCGGCGTCGAACAACTTCGAGCTGGCCATCGCGGTGGCGGTGGCCACCTTCGGCATGGCCCACGGCGCGGCCTTCGCGGCGGTCATCGGCCCGCTGGTCGAGGTGCCGGTGCTCATCGGCCTGGTGAACGTCGCGCTCAAGCTGCGTCAGAAGTACTTCCCCAACGATCCGGCCGAGCTGGCCCGGGTCGCCAACTGCGCTGTCGACGTGAGGCCCACATGAGCACCTGGGAAGCCGAAGCCGCCGCCATCGCGGCGCTCAAGCCGAAGCACGTGTTGTTCCTGTGCGTGGCGAACTCCGCGCGCAGCCAGATGGCCGAGGGGCTCGCGCGCTCATTGGCACCCGCGGGCGTGAAGGTGTCGTCAGCGGGCTCGGCGCCCTCGAAGCTGAACCCGCTGGCGGTGAAGGCGCTGGGCGAGCTGGGGCTCGACATCAGCGCGCACTTCTCGAAGAGCGTCGACGACATCCCGCCCGGCGACGTCGAGGTGGTGGTGACCCTCTGCGCCGAAGAGGTCTGCCCGGTGTTCCTCGGCAAGGCGATGCGGGTGCACTGGGGGTTGCCCGACCCGGCGCACGCTGCAGGTGACGAGGCGGCGAAGCTGCAGTCGTTCCGCGAGGTGCGCGACGAGCTGCGCCGGCGCCTCACGGTGGCCTTCCGCTACGCGTAGCGCTCGGGGGGCTGGGAGTGGGTTGGTGCTGCCGCCGCCCGAGGACGCGGAGGTACAGGCTGGGACGGGTCCTTGCTATCAGTCGCCCGTGACCGAAAAGCTGTGGTTCTCGCAATCGGTGGAGGGCCTGCTCATCAGGGGAGTCGGCGCCCAGATGACGCCCGCGTTGAACGAGCAGCTCATGGCGCTCGGCATCGACCTCGCACACCTGCAGCCCGCGTATCCGAACGACGCGGTGGTGAGCGCCATCCGCCTCACCGCTTCCGTCCTCTTCCCCGGCCAGGCGGAGCGCGAGGCGTTGCGCGGCATGGGCGCCGTCTTCATGCGCGGGTTCTCAGAGACGTTCATGGGCAAGGCGATGGTGCAGTTCATGCGAGTCATCGGGCCGCGCCGCTCCCTGGAGCGCATGGAGCGCAACTTCCGCACCGGCGGCAACTACATCGAGACGCGCTTCACCGCGCTGGGCCCGGGCAAGGCCGAGGTCTGGTTCAACGACGTCAGCGGCATTCCCGATTTCTACGCGGGCATCATCGAGCGGGGCGGGCTCTTCGCGGGCGCGAAGGAGCTGCAGGTGTCCTTCCCCGCGCAGGTCGACGCGAGCTGCACGTTCGTCGTCGACTGGGTGGAATAGCGCATCAACCTGATGGAGTTGCGCGTGGGGAGGTGGCTGGAAGCCCCTGAATCCAGCCGCTTCGCGCGTGGCCTCCCAGATGCACGGGAAACTCCCATCATGGCCAACAGCATCTCTGCGCAGGCGACGGCACTCGAGCACGCGGTCCTCACCCTGCTGGGCGAGCAGCAGTTCGACACCGACGAGCCCACCCAGCCCGGCACGCCGGCGGGGAAGCCCGACCCCACGAACGAGCCGACGAAGGCGCCGAACCGGAGGAAGCGCGCGGCGGTGTTTCCGTTCGCAGAGCGGCGCGCTGGCAACGAGCTGCCCTGGAGTGCCCTCGTCGAAGGACTGACCCCGTGACTCCGCTGCGCTGGCTGCTGGTCGTGCTCTGCGCGGCGAGCCTGTTCGTGATCTGGCCGCTGTGGCCGCCGCTGCTGCTCGCGGCGTGGACCGCGGCGTTGACCCGCCCGTTGTTGAAGCGCTTCGAGCGTGCCTTCAAGGGCCGGCGTCGCGCGGCGGCGGTGCTCTCGCTCATCATCTTCGTGGTGATCGCGCTCCCGGTGGCGCTCGTCGTCATCGGCGTCATCTCGGGCGCGCAGGAATTGATCGCCACGGTGAAGAGCTCGCCCTCGGCCACGGTCGCCCTCGAGGCGCTGCTCTCCTCACCCGATGCCCCGCTCGCGCTGCCCTCGAGCCTCGCCGACGTGATGGCGCTCACGCAGCGCTCGGGCGCGCAGGGCTTCGACTTCCTCACCAACCTCGCGGGCGCCGCGGCGACCGCGGTGGTGGGGCTCTTCATCTACTTCGCGGGCGCCTACGCGCTGCTGGTCGACTCGCCGGCGGTGTGGACGTGGATCAAGCAGCACTCGCCCCTCGAGCCCAGGCACCTCGACCGCATCGCCGACGCGTTCCACGAGACGGGCCGCGGCCTGCTGGTGGGCGTGGGGTTGACCAGCGCGACGCAGGGCCTGGTGGCGACCATCATCTACTTCGCCCTCGGCGTGCCCCGCGCGTGGGTGCTCGGCCCCATCACCGGCATCGCGTCGATCATCCCCATGGTGGGCACGTCGCTGGTGTGGGGGCCGATCGCCCTGGGCCTCTTCCTCACCGCGCATCCCATCAAGGGCGCCATCCTCGTGCTGCTCGGCATCGGCGTCATCAGCGTCATCGACAACCTGCTGCGGCCCATCTACGCGCGCATGGGCGCGCTGAAGATGCCCATGTTCCTGCTCTTCCTCTCGGTGTTCGGCGGGCTGGCGGCGTTCGGCACCTGGGGCGCGTTGATCGGCCCGCTCATCGTGCGCATGGCGATGGAGGTGATCTCGATCGCGAGCGATCCAGCTCGCGAGGGGCGCGCCGACGCGAAACCAGAGCAGCGGGGCGAACAGCCCGAGGCACACCACGAAGACCCACCGGTCGCCTTGTCGCGTCCGGATCGCTGAGGGCTCGAGGCTAGTACTTCGCCACAGTGAAGATGATCGGTTCGCCGTCGCCGTTCATCCCGAGCGGAGTCGAGGGACGGTCGCTCAGCGAAGTTGCCCCTCGACTTCGCTCGGGGTGAACGGTTCGTCGATCGGTCAGAGTCACTGTGTCGATGTACCTAGTCCTGCGAGGCGAGCGCGAGCGCAGCGGCTTCCTGCGCCGCGCGTGGCTGGTGACGCGCCTCGAAGATCGCCTGCGCCTTCTGCGCGAACGCGGCCGCCTCGCTCTTCCGCCCCGCGGCGAGGTAGCCCTGCGCGAGGGCCAGCCACCCCTCGGCCGTGCGCACGTGGTCGGGGCCATTGCTCTGCTCAAGCCCGCGCGCGGCCAGCTCGAGCACCCCGACGGCCCCCGCGTCGTGCAACGCGAGCAGCGTCTTGCCCAGCTCGTAGCGCACGTCGCCCAGCGGGCGGAGGTTGCCCGAGAAGTGCTGATCGACCAGCGAGGCCGAGAGCTCGAGGTGTTCGCGGCTGGCCTCGAGCATTCCCAGTCCACGCTCGGCCGCGCCCAGGGTGGTCAACACGCCCGACGAGCCGCCGCTGATGGGCCGCTGGTCGTCGAGCACGCGCAGCAGGGTCTCGCGCGCCTCGGCGTGGCGGCCCAGGTTCACCAGCATCATGCCCTTGCGAAGCTGGGTCTGGGTGCGCAGCCAGGCGCTCACCCTCGGGCGCTCCGAGAGCGCCAGCGAGAGCTGCATGAACGCCTCGGCTTCCGCCGCGCGGTCCAGGCGCAGGGAGTCGAGCGAGGCCAGGACGTTCAAGCACTCGACCGCCACCTCGTCCTGCCCGATGGAGAGCGCCGCGGCCGCGGCGTCGAGCAGGGACTGGTGCGCCTCAGCGTAGTGGCCAGCGGTGTACTGCCACTTGCCCATGGTTCGATCGACCTGCGCGCTGAGCGGCGGGTAGTGCAGCGCGCGCGCCCGCACCTGCAGCGCCGCCAGCTCTGAGAACTTCTCCGGCCATTGGTAGACGATGAACGCCGTCTCGAGCCTCGCCAGCTCGACGCGCGCGTCGTTGACGGAGCTGGCCAGGGCGCCGTCTGCCGGCAGCTCGGGCTCGAAGATGACGTCGCCGCTCTTGCACCGCTGCGGGTCAGGCAGGCTCGAGAGCAGGCTCTCGATGGCCGACCGGTCCCACCCCGTGGGTTGCTGGAACCCGCCCACCGTCGCGCTGAGCGTCGCGGCCGCGCGCAGCAGGCAGGCCCTCCGCTTCTGGAAGACGCCGTCGGCGTCTTCGCGTCGTTGATGGCTGGCGCAGTTCGCCTGGAACGCGTGGGTCAACCTCTCCGCGTAGAGGTCGAGCCGTCCCTCGACGTCGGTGTCGACGCCGGCGGGCCGCGCCGCGCGGATCAGCGCGCGCCGCGCCTCGTCCCAGCTCGAGCTGACCTCGGGCACGGGCTGCTCACACGGACCCGCCCGCTGCCAGCGCAGCACCGCCACCGAGCCGCCCAGGATCGTGGTCAACGCCAGCACCCCCACCAACGCCCAGACCCGCGGGGTGGTGGGCCGCTCGAGCGCGTCGCGCAGCGCTTCCATGCTCTCGAACCTGTCCTTCGGATCCGCCGCCAGGCCCCGGTCGAGCAGCGAGCGCAGCGTGCGAGGCAGCGCCACCTCGGGAGCCGGCGCATACCGGCGCGCGCGGATGGCCTGCTCGAGCTCGACCCAGCTCGGCGCCACGAAGGGGCGCACGCCGACCAACGCCTCGTAGAGGGTCGCGGCGAAGGAGAACTGGTCGCTGCGCGCGTCCGCCTTCTGTCCCGCCAGTTGTTCGGGCGCCATGTACGCGGGCGTACCGGCCTGCCCGTCGGCGTTCACCAGCCCGAAGTCGGTGACGTAGACGCGGCCCTCGGCGCTCACCATCACGTTGCTGGGCTTGAAGTCGCGGTGCACCAGCCCCGCGCGATGGGCGGCGCTCAACCCGTCGGCGGCCTGCCGCATCACCTGCAGCACCTCGCGGTGGCTGCGGGGCTTTTCCCCGAGCCAGCCGGCGAGCGTCTGCCCCGCCACCAGCTGCATGGACATGAAGGTGCGGCCGTCGGTGTGGTCGCCCACCTCGTGAATGGCGGTGACGTTGGGGTGCGAGAGCCTGGCCAGGGCGCGGGCCTCGTCGAGCAGGCGAAGGTGCTGCTCGCTGTCCTTACCGGCGTGCAGCAGCTTGAGCGCGACCTTGCGCTCGAGCTTCGGATCGTAGGCCGAGTACACCGAGCCCATCGCACCGGCGCCGAGGCGCTCGAGCACCAGGAAGCGCCCGACGGGGGTGCCGGGCAGGAGCCGCCGCGGGTTGGGCTCTTCCAGCGAGTGCCCCTGCGGCGCGGTGGAGGTCTCGCCGGGACCCAGGTCTGCCCCGAGGGCGGCCGAGACGAACTCGCGGCAGGGCGGACAGGTGTCGAGGTGTTCGACCACGGCGTCCTCGTCGGCGCGGGGGAGCCGCCTGCCCAGGTGCGCGACGATCTGCTCCGCGGTGAGGCAGTCCATGGGTCAGCTCACCGAGGCGAGGAGGCTGCGGAGGCCGAGGGTCGCGCGGCTGCGCACCTGGCCCAGCAGGCTGTCGAGGTTGCCGTGCAGCTCGGCCTCGAGGTGCCCGAGCAGCACTTCCTTCGCCTCGGCGATCCACCGGGCGATCGTCGCGCGGTGCACGCCGTGATAGCGGGCGAGGCTCTCGAGGGTGACGGCGTCGAGGTAGTGCTGGCGAAGCAGCGAGCGGCTGGTGCGGCTGAGCTTCTCCATCGCGCGGCGCAGCCCGGCCTTCAGCAGCTGGCGCGCCTCTTCCCTCGAGAGGGTCTCTTCGGCCCATTCGGCGACGTCAGGCAGCTCGAGGATCGCCAGATCGGGGTCGTCGATGGAGTACGTCGGGTGGCTGGCGCGGCGCAGGTTCAGCGCGAGGTTGACCACCGTCGCCTTGAGCCAGTGGGTGAGCGCGCTGCGGCCCCCGTAGTCGGCGAGGCGGCCGTCACCCATCACCAGCTTGACCCGGGCCTGCTGGAGCACCTCATCACCCGAGCTCCCGATGCTCTCGGCGACCGGGCGCAGGGAGACCAGCAGCTGGTCGAAGCGAAGCAGCGCCAGCGGGTCGCGGGCCTCGCAGGCGGCGGCGAGATAGAGGTCGCTCACGCACAGCTCGCTGAGCTGCGGCTCGGGGTTCCCGCTGCCCTGGAGCGCGCGCGAGAGCCGTTCATCGAAGCGCTCCTGCGAGAGCGAGACGCCTTCATGACAGGCCGCGCCTTCGGCCCACGCCGCGTCGAGGGCCGTGGGGTCGAGGTGGGGGGCGATCGCCAGGGTCTGCGGCCAGCGTGTCGGCATAGAGCTCCCCCTCTCCCTGCGAAGCGGGGAGAGGGCCGGGGTGAGGGGCATACTCCGCAATGACGAGCCCTTGCGAGCCCTCGCGAGCCCTCTTGAGCGGCATGCGACGGTCTGCCGGCTCACCGTGTCTCCTCTTCATGGGACACAACGAGAAGACAAAGGCACTGGCGGCAGTGCTGTGCAGTTTCCTGGTCGGGTGCGCCCCCGCCGAAGCGCCGGCAAGCGCACCCGACGCAAGCGTCGCTGTGCAGGCACCCACCGACGCGGGCGACGGGCAACCGGACGCAGCTCTCCAGGCGCACGATGCCGGGCCCGGCGCTGGGCCAGTCGACTGTGTGGATGGAACCGATGAAGGTGAGCTCCCGGACCGGGTGATCTTCCGAACGAAGACGAGCTCGTTCAACAAGCGGTGGTTCGTCGCGCTGAAGCGCGGACAGATCTACGTCAAACCCAACACCGACACGGGCGAGGCACCCGGCCCGTGGAAGCTGCTGGGCACGACTGGCGTTCCCTCGGGCCCGGGGCTCACCCACTTCGATCCGCCGGTTGAGATCAGCGAGATCTCGGCAGACGGCACGTGGCTGCACGCGCTGTCGCCCGCGGGCGTCTTCTACCGCGGCACCGACTTCACACAGGACGTGCACTCGAACTTCAGCTGGTCTGATGCGTGGGGCCACCCCGCTGCGACCGGCACGGGGATGATCGCCGAGTTCCCGACGACGCACGGCTGGTCGGTGTCGGACTCGCAGGGGCCGGGGGTCCACCACTACGAAGACCGCCTGGGCACGGTGCACAGCGTCGGGCTCGGGGTGGCGCACCTCTACCGGCTCGGGGCGGACGGCCGGAGCCTGTTCTTCAACGACTGGTGGCTGCCCAACGACTGGAGCCGGCAGATCTGCCTGCCGGACCGGGGCACGTTCGTGGCCGAGAACCTGAGCACGAGCGCCTCGACCAACTTCATCATCGGGACGCAGGGGCGGATGTACACGCGGCTCTACGACTTCGACACCGCGGGTGAGAACGACACGCTGGAATACTCCTTCGCCATCACCAGCGCCGTGGGCAACGTGCGCGCGCTCCCGGCGGAAGACTGGCGGCTGCAGCCGGAGATCACCGACGGGCTGATCACGGGGAAGATCACCCTCTTCCAGGACGGCCAGGGAAATGCGGCGCGCGTGCTGCGGGTGGAAGGGGTCCGCCAGGGGCGCACGGGCTTCTACTTCAAACACATCAATGACACCGCGTGGTCCTTCGAAGAGACCGGGCACCGCGTGTGTGGTCCGTTCCTCAACGCGGCAGGCCGAACGGCACCCCCGCCGGAGGCCCCTGCGGACGTTGGCCTGAAGGGGAGCCTGTCCGTCAATCGCTGGAACGGGCGCTCGTCAGTCGAGGTCCGGCTGCGGAACTTCAACATCTTCTGCTCGCCGGCCGAGGCGCAGTTGGTGGTCGATGGAAACATCGTCACCGTCGGCGGGCAGCCGCTGGTGCTGCCGTTCCACCACGTTCATTCGATGAGCCTGGTGAAGCGGCCGACGGACTACTGGGACCACGGCGCAGCCGCGGTGATCCGCGCGGCGATGCTGGTGCCGGCGACGCTCACGCAGATCGACGACCCCGTGGCGCGGCAGAAGGTGATGGCGCTGCTGGAAGACCGCAAGGTGATCAACTTCAAGGGCACCGCGACGAAGACGCAGCTGAACCTGGCAGAGATGACCTGGCTCGATCCGCTGGTCGGCGTCGTTCCGGGCAACGAGAAGACCGACCCGGGCAATGAGCTCGAGCTGGTGGCGACGCCGTAGGTCGATCACATCGCGAGGTTCGCACCGACGCGCAGCACGAGCAGGCCGCCCAGCAGCCCTACACAGTCATCGCGACGCGGTCTGACCACCCTGCTGGGCCACGAGCTTCCTGGAGAACGCCTGGTCGACCTTGAGCAGCCAGGTCCTGAAGTCCTGGTACTCCTTCGCGCTGATCCGTGCGCGCGACATCACCAGCCGGCCTGACACCTTCAGCTTCCCGTCCTTCTTCGTCACCACGATGCGCAGCGAACCGAAGGGAGACTCCTCGAACACCTCGGGGGGCACCTCGGGCACCGTCCAGTTCGCGGGCAGTGAGTAGCTCATCTCGAGCTCGTTGACCCACACGCCGGGGAATACCAGGTCGGTGTTCCGCTCGGACAACGGCGCCAGCGCCTGGGTGAACGCGCGGCTCGCGCCGAAGGGGAAGAAACGGAGAATCCCCGAGCCGGCCTCGGCGTAGCGCGGCATGGCGATGCCGAACTTCACCGACAGCGGCGACTCGAGGTCCTTCGTGTCGCTCACCACCACCTCGCTGGCCTGCACCCCGGGATAACTCTGCGCCCACTGCTGCTCGAACGTCTGCACCCGCGTCGCAGGCGTCTGGTACGTGCGCCGCATCTCGGGCGCGCCCTGCCCCTTCGCCACCAGCGTGCCCTTCGCCGCGGCGCTGCCGTCGACCTTCAGGGTGACGTCGAGCGAGAGCGAGGTGACGTTGTCTTCCGCGTTCGCCTCGGGCGTGGTGAGGAAGCGGCTCGGCCCGTCCGGCTCGACGATGAGCACGTTGGCCACGCGGTCGGAGGACGCCAGCTCGCGGCTGCCGTGGAACTCGGCGGTGCCGTCGAGGAACAGGTCGAGCTTCGGCACGTACGCGATGGCGTGATTGAACGCGGCCAGCGACGCGACCTCGGGCGAGAGCGTGCCCAGGTGCCGCATGCGCAGCAGCACCAGCCGCGAGTCGACGCCGGCCACCTTCAGCATCGCGTGGATGAGCGAGGCCTTGTCCTTACAGTCGCCGAACTTGCGCGCGAGGATGCGGTCGACCCGGTACGGCTTGTACCCGTGGATGCCGAACTCGAGCGCGACGTAGCGGGTGTTGGTGACGACGAAGCCATACAGCGCCGCCACCACCTTCGCCTCGTCCTTCCGGTCGACGCCCTTGAGCGCGGTCTCGACGGCCTTCTTCAGTTCTTCGTTGGGCACGAGCTGCTCGCGCACCAGGCCCCAGTAGTATTTTCCGACCTGTTCCCAGTTCTGGTACGTCGAGAGGTGCAGCGGTGAGGCGACCTCCGACCAGCCGGGCATGTTCGGCTCGGGGATGATGCGGGGCACGTCGGCCGCCTCGAAGCGATACACCATGCGATCGCCCTGCTCGGCGCTTTCGACCTTCACCCACTTCGGCAGCGTCTCCTTGTTCCACGAGAGGGGCCGCGTCTTCGGCATGTCCACCACGTAGCGGTAGTGCTTCTTCACGAAGATGCCCTGCAGCGAATCGACGTCGCCCCAGTAGTCGCTGAGCAGGTTCTCGACCGAGGTGTCCTCGAGGCGCCACTGCAATTCCAATACATCGCCCGGCGCGAGCGAGGGGAAGCTGAGCATCTTGGCGCGCGCGTCGTAGTACATGCCGGTCCACGGCTCGTTGATGTTGCGCTCTTCTTCGCCGAACGAGTCGACCACGCTGCCGTCGGGCTTGGTGACGCGGGCCTTGAGCACGCGGACCTCCTGGCGATCGGGCGACCAGGTGATGGGCATCGAGCGAAACGCCTCGACCCCGCGCTGCGTGAGCACCTTCACCACCAGCTGTTGGAAACGGCTGCTGAGCCCCGACGGCTGCACGCGCACGTGGGTGACCTCGGCGAGGGTGAGGGCGTCCTCGGTGCTGGTGGTCTTGCCTTCCTCGAGCAGCGGCGCGAGCGCAAACGCCTCGGGCGTGGACGTGCTCGAGTCTTCATCGCGCAGGGTGCGCATCATCTCCTTGAGCGCGGGGTTCTGCGGGCGAAGGGTGAGCGCCTGCTGGTACGCGGCGAGCGCGGCGTCCTTCTGGTTGGCGTGCAACAGCGCGCGGCCCTCACGTTCGTAGACGTCCGGCTCGTCGGGCGCGGCGCGGCGCGCGAGGTCCCACATGGTGCGGGCTTCGTCGAGGCGGCCGTTGGCAGAGAGCAGCTCGGCGAGCCGGAGGATGGAGCCCTGGTCGAAGGGATCGAGCGCGAGCACCTTTCTGTATTGGTCTGCGGCTTCGTCGATCTTCCCCAGGTCGGTGAGCATGGCGGCCAGGCCGCGGCGGGAGTTCACGTCGTCGAAGCGCAGGGCGAGCACGTGGCGGGCGCGCTCGACTGCCTCACGGCTGCGTTCGGCGCGGCGGCTGGCGCCCACGGCTTCGCGCGCGATGGTGGGCACGAGGTGGAGCGCGCGGAAGGCCTCTTCGGTGGTGCGCCAGGCTTCGGTCTTCTGGCCGAGGTTTTCCAACGCGCGGATCTTCAAGACCCACGCGGGCGCGAAGTTCGGGAACGCGACGAGGAGCATCTGCGCGTGGCGCAGCGCCAGCTCGGGGTGTTCGCGGAAGAGCTCGTGCTGGCCCAGGGCGAGGCGGGCCCAGGCGTGCTTCGGGTCGAGGGTGAGCGCGACCTCGAGGAAGCGGCGGCGATCGTTGCCGTCGGACGTGTGGAGGTTGGCGGCGGTGAACTGCAGCTCGACGTCGGTCAGCGCGTTGAGGGCGGCGCGCTCGGCCTCCATCTCGGGCACGTTCTCGGCGTCGGGGTACGAGCGTGTCCACGCGAGGATGGTGGCGTAGTCCGAGCGCAGCGCGGCGTCTGCGGGGGCGGCCTTCACCTTCGCGGCCAGGGTCTCGGTGAGCGTGGGCAGCAGCTGCGCCTGGGGCGCCGGGCCCTTCTCGAGCGGAGGCACCACCTCGGGCAACGCGACCGCGATGGCGCCCTTCTGGCCCTCGACCTTCTCGACCCGCGCGTAGAAACCAAACGGCCCGGAGAGCTGGCACACCTTGATCAGGACGCGGTTGAGGCCCTTGCGCAGGTTGACCTGCACGTGGTGCTGGTCGACGCGCGGGAGGTTGTAGCGATCCGAGCTGAGCACCTTCTGCCCGTTGACGAAGAGGCGGGTGCCGCCGGAGACGCCGAGCGAGAGCACGGCCTTCGTCTCGACGTCGGCGGAGAGCCAGGTGAGCGCGTAGGCGACGGCCTCGGTGCTGGGCTTGAGCGCGAGGGAGAGGTCGACGAAGCCGTCGACGGTCTTCGCGTGGGGCTTGCGCCAGCCGACGTCGCGGGCCTTCGCGGGGTACGTGGCGCGGAGGTCGGTGGCGGACTCCGGGCCAAAGTCGGTGTCACAGCCGGCCTTGCCTTCGTTGTCGAAGGCGCCGACGACGTGGAAGTCCTGGATGAAGCCGAGCTCGGTGATCAGCTCCTGGGCCTTGTGGGTGCGGCCCCGCGCGCGCTCGACGTCGGCCATGAAGAGGCGGGCGAGCATGCGGACGTGCGGGTCGGTGTTGCGGCGGTAGATGAGCGAACTGTACGGCTCGGCGAGCGTGTTGAGATCGTCGAGGTCGTCGATGAGCGAGTGCAGGCGGATCAGCGGGGCGGCGGCGCGCGGATCGTTGCCGAGCTTGAGCACCTCTTTACTCAGCGCCTCGGCGCGGTCGGTGACGGGTGAGTCGAGGCGGGACAGCAGCAGGGCGGTGACGACGAGAGCGTTCAGCACGGCCGCACCGTAAGCCGCCGAGCGCTCGCCTGCACTGCCTCCCTCTCCCCGAGGGGGAGAGTCGGGGAGAGGGCAAACCAACGCCTCTGAGCGGAAGGAATCACACCGCCAGCTGTTCAGCGCGCAGCACCATGAGAACCCGCATCGTCGTCGTCATTCTCGTCGTCGGACTGGTGCTCGCGGGCGGCACGTACATCGTGCTTCGACCTGACTACGAGGCGGCGATGGCCGACTATGCCGCGCTGATGCGATTGGATGCCGGAACTGACGTTCGACCTCGCTGATGCCCATGAACCGGAGACGACGCGAGTGGGTCCTTGGCGCAACCACGCTGGTGAGCATGCTGGCGGGGATGCTCAGCGAACTCGCACGCGGGGATGTTCCGCCAGGTGACGTGCTTGGAGCCCTGGTCCTTTCGCCGCTCCTGATCTTCGTGGGCGGCGGCATGGTTGCCCCCGAGGGATGGCGTGACGTCTTCGTCGTCGCCGGCATCCTGTTTTGCCCGGTCTATGCGGGGCTGGCGTTCCTCTGGCTCAGGCACGGCAACAGGTGGCTGTGGCTCGCGATCGGGCCCTGGACCGCGCTCGGCTACTACGGGCTGTTCACGAAGCTGGCCGGGGTCATGTCCGTTTGACGAGCGAACGCGATGTCAAACACGCCATGAACGGAGGCGTGAGCGATGCCGCAGCACGAACTGAGCAGGGTAGTGGCGGCGGCAACGGAGGGCGCTCTGCTCCTGGTCGACAAACTGACAGAGAGCGACGATGGCGACAGTGTCCTGGTCGTCTCGATGCACCCGCCGGAAAGATCCGCGCGAAACCGGAGGAGGCGATGAGCACCAGAAGCAAGCGCCGTCCGCTCTGCGAGAAAGGGACTGTCTCTGCGGTGCCGTCGCGTGAGCCGATGCCCTTCCGGCACGTCACGGCGCTTCAGCCTGACTGGCCCGCAGTGGAGTCAGATCGCGGCGTTGTGGTGCGACTCGGGGCCGAACACGCGCGCTTGGGCGGATAGGGGTGTTTGCCCTCTCCCCAGGGAGGCACTGAAGCTCGATTCCAGCGGCCGTGAAACACACATGGTCCCCCGCGCTGCTGATCGTTACGATGCGGCCTCCGTGACGTCGCAGAGCAACCAGGGGGAACAGCTGGGGCGGTACCACCTCGTTCGCAAGATCGCGACGGGCGGTATGGCCGAGGTGTTCCTCGCCAAGGTGATGGGCCCCGGTGGCTTCGAGAAATCGATGGTCATCAAGCGCATCCTCCCCAACCTGGCGAAGGACCCCGAGTTCGTCGCCATGTTCCTGCAGGAAGCCCGGCTCGCCGCGCAGTTCGGCCACCCCGCCGTGGTGCAGATCTTCGACTTCGGCGAGGTGAACGGCTCGTACTTCCTCGCCATGGAATACGTCGACGGGCCCAACCTCCGCAGCATCCTGCGCAGCTCGCCCGAGCGCCGAATCTCTCCCGTCGTCGGCGCGCGCGTCATCGAAGAAGCCTGCGAGGGCCTCGCGTACGTGCACGAGTTCGCCGACGGCTCGGGCGCGCCCATGGGGCTGATGCACTGCGACGTCAGCACCGACAACCTCATGATCGCCCGCAACGGCGCGGTGAAGGTCGTCGACTTCGGCGTCGCCACCGGCGCGGGCCAGGGCCCCAACGCCGCGCCCGGCACGGTGAAGGGGAAGATCGCCTACATGCCCCCGGAGCAGATCATCGGCGAGGCCGATCTCCGCGCCGACGTGTACGCGCTGGGCGTCATCCTCTACGAGCTCGCCGCCGGCACCCGACCCTACGAGCAGCAGCCTGATCAGCAGCTCCTCGCCACCATCATCCAGACCGACCCGGTGCCGCTGCTCTCGCGCAAGCCCGACCTGCCGCGCGAGTACGCCAACATCGTCGCCAAGGCGATGGCCAAGAACCTCTCGCAGCGGTTCCAGAACTGCCGTGAGCTCGCGTCCGCCCTCGACGAGTTCATCCAGGGCTCCGGCCAACGCGTGGGCACGCGGCAGCTCGCCGCGCTCGCGCTGCAGTTCAAGGAGGCGCCCGAGCCCCAGCCCCTGCCCGGCACGCCCGTCCTCGCCACCCCGAAGTCCACCACCCCCGCGCCTGCCACGGTCTCGCCTCCGAAGGGCGCGCCCGTCGCGACCCCTCGCAAGAGCGACCCCTTCGCCGCGTTCGGCTCGACGCTGCCGCGGCGCATGCCCACCCCCGTCCCCGTGGCGCCGCCGCCGCCTGCGCCTCCGGCGCCCAGTGCGCCCACCCGCGCCGACGAGCTCTTCAGCGAGTTCTTCTCGGACCTCGAGGCGCCAGAGGCCGAGCCGCCTCCGGTCCGCGCGCCGGCGCCGATCCCCCAGCCACCGCCCAGGCCCATCGAGCCACCCCGGGCTGCGGCTCCGCCGCCTCCTCCCAGCCCTGCCCCGGACGACGACGACTCCGGCATGAAGGTGACCATCGGCGTCGGCCGCGCGCTGGTGTCGATGCCGCTTCGGTCGAGCGCACAGTTGCCGCCGCTCAAGGCGCCGCCTCCCGCTTCGCCCTCCACTCCGCGCGCGGGCGGCTCGGGCCTGTTCGTCTCGCCTTCGCGCCCACCTGAACCGCCGCCGCCTGCACCGAAGCCCCTCGACTCCGCTCGGGGTGAACGGGCTGGGGACTCCGCTCGGGGTGAACGGGCTGGGGACTCCGCTCGGGGTGAACGGGCTGGGGACTCCGCTCGGGGTGACCGGGCTGGGGACTCCGCTCGGGGTGAACGGGGGATGGCTTCCATGGCGCCCGAGCCCACCTGGGGTGAACGGGGGGCGGCTCCCCTCGACTCCGCTCGCGGTGAGCGGGGGGCGGCGCCGGTGGCGAGGACGCTGAGCACCGCCGAGTCACGCGCCGCGCTGGTGATGGCCGACGCGTCGCACATGCGGCTCTTCGAGGTGGGCGCGACGCTCGCTTCGCTCGACGAGCTCGAGGCGCTGCGCCGCGAGTTCGAGCGCGACGAGGCCCTGCACGTGCTGGTGCGCTTCCCCACGCACGCGAACCGACTCCTCCAGTCGAAGGACTCCGAGACGCTGGTCTTCGAGCGCATCGCCGGCGCCGTCGAGGGCCTGCTGCTCGCCGAGGCGTGGGGCGCGCTCGCCACGCTGCTCGAGCAACTGCGCTCCGCCGCCAGCGGCGACAAGCAGCAGCGGCAGATCTTCGAGCTGGCGATCTCGCACCTGGCCACGGCTGATCAGGCGCGGCTCATCTCGCAGCGGCTGCGCGAAGCTCCGCCCACCGACACCGAGGGCCTGGGCCGCCTCCTGCCCTTCTTCGGGCCGTCCTTCGCCAACACCTGGCTCACCCTCTTCGAGAACCTGGATCTCCCTGCCAGCCGCGACGCGGTGCTGCCGGGCCTCGCCGGGCTGGCGACCCTCAACGCCGCGCCCTTCCTCGAGCGCCTCCAACCCAAGCGACCCCGCCGCCTGATGGAGCTGGCGTACTGCCTCGAGAAGGGCCGGGTGGCCGATCGCCAGCGCATCACCCGCGAGCTCATCGTTCGCCTCGATCCGGTGCGCCGCCGCGACGTGCTCACCGGCCTCGCGCGCGCCGGCTCGGATGAGGCCTTCAAGATCGTCTGCCGCGCCATCACCGAGGCCGACGCGGCCCAGAAGGAAGAGGTCGAGGCGACGCGCGTGTACGCCATTCAGCTGCTCGGCAAACACTTCCCCGATCGCGTCTTCGAGGCGCTGCACGGGCTGGTCACCCCGCAGAGCGCGGTGGCCTGGAGCGAGGCCGAGCGCCGCGCGATGTGGATCGCCATCGGGTCCTCGACCGTGCCCGCGGCCTTCGAGGCCGTCTCCTCCGAGCTGATGCTGCGCGCGCCGATCCTCGGCCGGGCGAAGGCCGACGCCCGCAAGGTCGACGTGCTCGAGGCCCTGGCGGTGATGAAGACCGCCCCGGCCATCGAGCTGATGCGGCGCATGGCGAACGACAGCGCGTTGAGCGACACGGTGCGCGCCGCGGCCGATCGCCACTACCGCGCCGCCGAGCTCATCGACCGCACCACCCCCACCCACGCCGGTGAGTCGCGCCGGTGGGACCGCAACCCCATCTCGTGGCGAGACGTGCTGCTCGACCTCGGTGCGCTGGCCGCCGGCTCACGCCTGGTCGAGGTCGACAGCGCCACCTTCGACATCGCCTTCGCCCGGCTCGGCAAGTGCCTGGCCACGCTGCTGCCCGCGGGCGCCACGGCCAGCGTCGGCTGCGCCGGCAGCCTCACCGTCAACGGCCAGCCCGTGAACGAAGGCGCAGACGTGCCGGTCGACCGCGTGGTGAAGGCTTTCCAGAGCCGCGGCATCGCCGGCTTCACCTTCACCCGCCAACCCGCGCGCGCCGAGTTGGAGCACCTGGTGCGCTGGCTCGCGGCGGGCGCCGCGGCCGAGGGCGTCGAGACGCCGTCCGTCACCCTGGTGCTGGCCACGCCCACCCCGCCGAAGCCGGGGCCCGAGCCCGCGCCGGTGGCGCTGATGAGCGACTTCTCGCGCGAGGCGATGATCCGCTACGTCGAGCTGGTCCTCGCCTTCCGCACCTGGCTCTCGCAGCGAAAGCAGAACCCGCGCGCCGAGCTGCCCAACGTGAGCGCGCTCTTCGACGACCTGGCGGCGGCGGCGTCCTCGCGCTCGGTGCGCTTCGCCGGCCTCACGCCCCGCACCCGCGGCCGCGAGGCAGAGCTCTTCCACTCGGCGAACGTGGCCACGCTCGCGCTGCTCTTCGGCGCCGAGCTCAACCTGCAGCAGCAGCAGCTGGTCGACCTGGCCACGTACGCGTTCTTCAGCGACGTGGGGAACCTCGACCTGAAAGAGGAGCTCCTCGCGCGCGCAGGCCAGCTCACCGAGGCCGATCACCAGGACGTCGCCACCGCGCGGCGCTGGTCGGCGCGGTTCCCCTTCGTGCGCCTGGGTGACAAGCCCGGCGCGGTGGCCTGGGCCTCGGTGGTGCTCGAGCAGGAGCTCGACTGGGGCGCTCGCGACAAGCCGGGTGGCAAGGGGCCCGACGCCAACGTGGGCTTGATGGGCAGCGTGGTGGCGCTCTCGCGTGCGTACGAGACGCTCACCACCGCGACCGCCTCGCGTCCGGCGATGACGCGCGACGAGGCGCTCGAGGTGTTGACCCACAAGGTGGCGCACCGCTTCCGCCCCGAGCTGCTGCCACTGTTCGCGCGCTTCCTGGAGCGCCTGTCGACCCGCGCGCTCGGGAGCTGAACTCCGGGCTCGCCTGACACGTCCATCAGGAATGACCACCGGCGCGCCTGGCTGCGACGCCCAATCCATACAGGGCGAACAGGCGCTGAACCGGAAACCGCGTCGTGGCGGCCGTCTGCTCGAGCCTCGTGAGAGCCACGCCGCTGGCCTGGCCATTGAGCGCTTCCGCGAGCGCCACACCAGTCTCGAAGTAGACACGCGAGTTCGCTGCCCCGGGCCAGGACCCGAGCTGCGTCAAATCCCGAGCCTTGCGCGCCGCGGCCAGCCCCGCTTCGAACTCACCGGTGCCGAGCAGGCAGATGTACGAGGCGAGGCTCGCCCCATACCCCTGCACGAGCGGAGCGCGTTGCTCCCAGCGCACGGCGTTGAGCTCGCGTCTCGCGCCGTCGAGTTCGCCGTAGATCAACCTGGCGAGGCCGCGATCCAGAGCCAGGGAGCTTCCGTGCGCGCTATCGCGACAGCTTGCAGTCGCCTGACGAACCGCCGGAGTGGTTCGGCGAGGGGGGGGTCTCGAGGGAGGGGGACGACGCTCAGAGGCACTCCGAGTTTCTGCAGGTCGATTCGGGAGTCGTCGATCGCGGTGACCGCGGTGTCGGTCAGTGGGTGAAGAGGCCCTGGGGTACGCGGTGATGGAGGGGTCCAGCTCCGTGCTCGTCGCGCGCTTGCCGCTCGGCTTCAGGCAAGGACGCGAAGCTGAATGGGGTAGACGTTCGTACCGCGGCTTCTCGATTTTCGCTCCACCCGCTGGTCGGCTCGTTGGGCTCTCGAACGACGACGAAGCGCTGACAGGTCACCGCGACTGGTGACGCTGAGGTGGCCAGGCCGGGTCGCTTTCCAGGCGCGTAATGGACCATTACCGCGCGGTAATGGTCCATTACGCCTTCGGGAGAGCGAGGCCGGCCCGACCCTCTTCACCTACGGATCCTTGCCCGAAGTTCCGCTGATCGAACACCACCCGCCGCATGCTCTGCGCGAACCGCTCTTCCCGAAGCGGTGCACGATCACTTTGAGGCGGCAGCCCTGTTGAGGGCCTGAAGCGGCTCGGCCGTCGGGCTTCGCGCGGCGCGGAGCGTTCGGATGCATTCGGTTGGCGTCGCGGCGCGACCGTGAGTCCGTCTCGGCGCGTCGGAGACCTCACCTTGGTCGGGCAGCTTCTGGGAGCGGAGGCCAGGCAGGGGCCGGACCACGTCAGGTGAAGCTCGTCGTGCACCCCACCGCCTGCGCTTCGAGCCTTCGAGCCGGATGTCAGTCCTCCCACGACTGCTGCAGCGCGCGGCCGATCGCTACCGCTTCGTCGTGCCAGACGACGCATGCTTCCTCTCTGCAGCACTCCCCGCTGTCCGGTGGCGCCCGCGAGAGGATTGGGTCACGGAGCGTTGCATCGACCCGACCCAGATGCGGTGAACTCAGGATCAATCGCGCCTGAGTAGCCGGTATCGTTGGCCATGGCGTTGCGCAGGTTCCTGGCGATCCCCCTGCTGTCATTGATGAGCTGCGTCGCTCAGCAGCGAGCTGTGCAGGTCCCGCGCATGACCGTGGCGCAGGTGACCGACCGGGTCCCCGAGAAGGTGCCCAACCGCGAGAGCTGGGCAAGCGACGTGCTGGCCGCGCTCGACGATCAACAACTCCCCGCGGACCCCGAGACGGTCTGCCAGGTGCTCGCGATCATCGAGCAGGAATCCGGCTTCCACGCCGACCCTCAGGTCGCGGGTCTGCCCCGGATGCTGCGGAGCGAGCTCGAGAAGAAGGTCGAGAAGCTCGGCCCGCTCGGCCGCCCCGCGCTCCACGAACTGCTCAGCGGCAAGGCCCCGGGCTCGAAGCGCACCTTCGAAGATCGCCTGCCCACGCTGAAGACCGAGCGCGATCTCGACGTGTTGTTCCGGGACATTCTCCATTTCTACGAAGAGAAATTCCCCGCACCCTACAAGGCGCTCGATCTCATCGGCGCTCTCTTCGACGCGAGCCCCGAAGACTTCAACCCCGTCACCACCATCGGCTCGATGCAGGTGAGCGTTCGGTTCGCGGAAGAGCTGACGGTGAAGAAGCGACAGAAGAAGACCCAGAGAGAGGTGCGCGACTCGCTCTACACGCAAAGCGGTGGGGTGTACTTCGGCACGGCGCGGCTGCTCGGGTACCAGGCGGCCTACGCTCGCGCGCTGTACCGCTTCGCTGACTACAACGCGGGTCTCTACGCGAGCCGCAACGCCGCCTTGCAGGAGCAGGTCAGCCAGCTCATCAAGCAGCCGCTGGTGCTCGACGGAGATCTGCTCGCCTGGGACAAGAACGCGAGGCCGCTCGACCGCCAGACCCAATCACTCACGGCGATCCTGGCCTTTCGCGACCAACACGCGCCCGAGCTGAGTGATCGCCGCGTGCGCGCCGACGTGCTCGAAGAGAAGACCGCGGCGCTCGAGAGCACCGACACCTGGCGGGCGATCAAGCGGGTCTGGGCACAACGCAACGGGGTGGATCCCCCCTACGCCCGCCTTCCCGAGGTGACCATCAAGAGCCCGAAGCTGTCGCAGGACCGCTCCACCGCGTGGTTCGCGAAGAACGTGAACGCGCGCTACGAGAGGTGCCTCCAACAGCCCTGAGTCTGGGGAAGCTGAAGCCTCGATGACCTCCCTGCTTCAGGGTTTTCTTGTGTTGAAAATCATGCAGTCACCGGCGATCCGAGTGGGCAAATCGAACCACACCTCGCCGACCTCGTGCCCCTCCGGAATGAAGACGACAGGCGCTCGACCCGTGGCCGCCTGTAGCGAGTTCAGCACGACTGAGAAGGGCGCCTCGATCGTCCCGCATTCCAACTCGATGGAGGATCCAAAGACCAGGCCGGCAGGTTCCAACGAACTGGCCGCCACTCGACATTCCACGTCCTGCCCTTTCGAGGTGATGTGCACACGCTCGAGGAAGGTCGAAGGCGGCACGGGCATGACTCGTTCACCAAACACCAGAGTGACCAAACCGGCACAGATCGAAATGCTCTCGAACTCGAAGTGAGCCTGGGAGTAGGAAAACACAGTCTGGAACTCGAGGCCGTCCCGCTGGATCACCTCAGAGGCAGCGGGCCCAATACTGACACCCCAGTCAGAGAACTCGACTGTCGCGGTGTACACGCCATCAGTCAGGTCCGCGGGAAGGAGATAGCGTCGGTCTTCGTAGCCGCGATAGGTCTCTGCAGGAACCGACAACTCCGGCTCGACCGAAACCGCCGCTCCGGCAGAACTACGCACCTCAAAGCGCGACACGACAGTGCTCAAGGGCCGTGTGAAATGACGGTCGCCCCTGAGCGAGACTCGCAGGGCCGGCGCAACCCCGTCATAGAACTCAGGCACAATTGCGAGAAGGACTGGGGGCTGTGGCTGAGCGGCCGCTTCTATGCAGCCGCAAGAGAGTGCGTACGCCCAAGCCGCAATCAAGAGACGAATGGTTCTCATGAACTGCTCCTTCGCTCGACCCTCCCACCTTACGGCCCCAACAGGAACGCCTGCAGCTCGCGCGGCGAATCGAACACGTGGTCGGCGCCGGCATCTTCGAGTTCGGCGCGTGAGCCGTAGCCCCACGTGACCCCCACGGCCAGCGCGCCCACCGCCTTGGCGCCTGCGACGTCGTGCTTGCGGTCGCCGATCATCACCGCGTCCCGAGGGTCGATTCGTTCTTGCTCGAGCAGCCAGGCCAGCAGCTGCCCCTTGTCGCTCCGCTCGCCCGACAGCTCGCTGCCGTACGTCCCCTGCAGGAGCCCACTCAGTCCGAAGTGCGCGAGAACCTGTTCGGCGAAGACGCGTGGCTTGGAAGTAGCGAGGAAGTTGCGTCTGTGGCCCACCGCGCGCAGGAGTGAGGGAATGTCCGCGTACAGCGTGTTCTCGAAGATACCCACGGTGGCGTAACGCTCACGATACGTCGTCACCAGGCGCCACACCTCCGCCTCCGAAGCACCAGGCAAGAGCTTCGCGAAGCTGTCCTGCAGCGGCGGGCCGATGATCCACAGCAGTTCGTCCTCGGGCGGGACGGGCAACCCGGCAGACCGGAGCGCGTGTTGGAAACACCGCGTGATGCCGGTGCGAGGGTCCGTCAGTGTGCCGTCGAGGTCCCAGAGCTGATTTGGCCTCATGGGCCACTGGTCTGACAGAGGTCCTGAACGGTGACCAGAGAGGAAGAACGAGAAGTCCAAAGCTGCACCCCGTTGGTCTCTCGATGACTCGTCATGTCGTACCGTCCGTTTGCGCGATTGCCTGTGCACGTCGCGCGCGAGCGATTCGACGGTGACCTTGGCGAACGATCGGGTGACCGACCCAAACTCGGGGTGGCCGTAAGGGCCGCACGCCTGGGCGGATCCATCGCGAAGCCGCGTGCACTGAGGAAACTGGAGCCTCGCGGCGAGGGGCCAGACCGAACAGGCGCTGACGCTGAGCGGCTTCTCCCACCGCCTGCGCTTCGAGCCGGATGTCAGTCCTCCCATGAAAGCTCATCGCGAACTGCCCCACCGGAGGCGTAATGGGACACCCTGAACTGGACGTCATCGACGAACTCGCCAAGCGCGGTCTCTTCCGAGAGAGAGAGCTGACGCATCGGAAGATCAACATCGACTGGCTCGGCGCCGAAGCACAAGAACCCGCGTCACTCTGGATCGCGATCGCGAACAAGTCGCGGCCACCCCGCTCGCTCGACGTCTCCATGATCATTCGAACCAGCAACCTCGAGCGCCAGCTCACGTCTCACCGTCCCAAAGGACGCTTGATCACCTTGCGAGTTCACGACCGCGAGCGCGCTCGCGCGGACGTCGAGCGCGCAGACCTCCCACGACTGCTGCAGCGCGCGGCCGATCGCTACCGCTTCGTCGTGCCAGACGACGCATGCTTCCTCTCTGCAGCACTCCCCGCTGTCCGCTGGCGCCCGCGAGAGGATTGGGTCACGGAGCGTTCCATCGACCCGACCCGGATCCTGATCACGGGAACACGCTCAGCGGCCCCGCGCCCGGCACCGGCCCGGCAGTGAAGAAGTTCTGCAGCGCCCAGCTGCCGATGTTCCACTGGTGCTGCATGCCGTGGCACTCCGCTTCCACGGGCGAGTCGAAGATCCGGTACCAGGAGCCGCGCGTGGTGCCCTCGAGGCGGGTGTGGTCGAAGAAGAGCGGCGTGGTGGTGCCCAGGCTGAAGCCCACCGCCGAGTCCATGGCCACCACCCCGTCGTCGTCGATCTCATCGTCCGAGGCGAGCTGGGCCTCGCGCACCCAGCGCGGCGCGGGGAAGGTGTCGGTCGCGTCGACCACCGTCCAGTTCAGCAGGTTTCCCGCCGAGAGCACGCTGCCGAGGTCCACCGGCAACTTGCAGCGTCCTTCGGGAACCCCGAGCGCGCTGTACTCGTCGAGGAACCACCGCAAGATGTCTTCCAGGTTGCTGCCGGTGAGGGCGAGCGCTTCCAGCACGCCGTTGAGGTTCCGGGTGCGGAGCGCCCGGCCCGCGGCGGTGAGCGAGCCGAAGGTGGCGCGCATCGAGGTGAGCAGCCGGCCGAACTCGAGGGTGATGCGGAACCGCTGCGCTCCCTCGACGCACTCGAAGGCGGGCACCGGCAGCACCACCGTACCGCCCAGGTCGAAGTGGCCGGTGCGGTCGAGGTGAATGGGCATCGCCACCAGCCGCGCGTCACCCATCGCGAAGTTCACCACGCCCTCCACGCCGGCGCCGAAGCGCTCGGCGAACCAGGGGCTGACGCTGTTGACCAGCACCTGCGCCCGGGTGCGGGCGAAGGCCGAGCCATCCACCAGGCGCTGGCGGCGATCGAGCTGCGCGTCGAAGCCCGCGAAGAGTCCCTGGTTCGAGCGGCCGAAGCCGTTCTGGTTCACCAGCCGGGTGTGCAGCAGCAGGTCGGTCACCAGCGTGCTCACCATCCACTCCTGCTCCTTCGGGTTCTCGGCCTGGAACCGGTCGAACACCGCCAGCTCCGGCGCGGTGAAGGCGCGGCCCGGGGTGCGAGCGCCGGCCGCGTAGATGGGGATCAGCTGGCCTCCCGCGCCCACCAGCGGCGAGGCGGCGGTGCGGCGGGCGCGCGACGGGTGCAGCGGCCCGGTGTTGGCCCGCACCCAGAACGGATGCACCAGGTCCCGCAGCGCGCGGCCGTCGAGGCGGCGGCGCAGCTCGGCCAGCCCGGCGCGCACGTTGGCCAGCGTCTGCGCTTCGTTCTGTCGCGGCAACAGCACCGACGAGGTGAGGTCTCCGAGCTGGCCGAGCATGAGGCCCAGGTTGCGCAGGTCGCCCTGGAGGCCGGCCACCCCCAGGTCGAGCGAGCGCTCGAGCAACAGCAGGTCCTGCTGCAGCGGCACGAACATGTCGGCGATGAAGCTGCCTTCGTGCGGCGTGCCCATCGTGAGCAGGTAGACGATGCGGTCGCGCACGTAGTCCATGCGCCGGCGATCTTCGGGGGTGATGAGGACGGCGTCGGCGTTCACGCCCGCGGCGGACAGCTGCGCCTGGGTCGGGTTGGAGAGCACGAAGCGGGCGACCACGCCCCCGAAGCTCTGGGTGACGTAGATCACCTTCGGCGTGCGGCGGAAGTGCTGCTCGTACCAGCGCACCGCGACGTAGGTCTCGTTGGCGATGCGCTTACCCGACTCGGCCAGCCCACCCGCGGCGTCCCGGTAGGTGATGAGGGCGCTGAAGGACGGCGCCTTGCCCGCGGCGCTCAGCCCGCCCTGCCTCACGTCGCCCACACGCGCGTCGAGGGTGATGAAGTGCGAGGCCACCGCGTCGAGCGTCTCGATGCCCGCCTCCGGGGTGAAGGAATCGAAGCGCGGCAACCTCGCCGGCGACATGAAGTTGGCCTGCGTCACCGCCTGGCCGGCGAAGTTGAACATCGGGGCGTGGGCGCCGCCGTTCGGGTCATTCCCGCCCAGCAGGCCCTGCACGAAGTCCAGGTGCCACTCGGTGCGCGACTGCGCAGGGCTGTCCACCTGGTCCGGCGTGCTGGTCACCGGGTGATTCATGCCGTGCACCAGCACGAACAGCGTGGGGCCGAGGCGGGTGACCGCCGTCAGCGAAGGGATCAGCGGAGGCAGGAGCCGCTCGCCCAGGCCGGGAACGGAGACCTGGATTCCGCCGGTCCCCGTGCCGCTGGAGGTCGGCTGGGTTACGGTGACGGGCTGCACCGCCGCCGGCTCCTCACTTCCGGTGGCGAGCTTCGCCGCGCCCGCGGCCCGGCCGTCGTTGGTGATGATCAACCCCGCCTGGCCCTCGGCGGCGTGCGACTCGTAGAGGCCCGCGGTGGTGCGCGGGTCGGCGAGCGCGGCGGTGAAGGTGTGCGTGGCGCCGTCGGCGAAGCGCACCGTGCCGCTGGCCGAGGTGGGAGTGAGGGTGACGCCTTCGAGCGTGTGCCCGGTGCCGCTGGTGGCGGTCTTCACCCGGCCGATGAGCTGGGCGTCGTCCTCGAGCTCGGTGAAGAACCAGCCCGAATGCTCGGCCCAGCGCTGCTCGGCGCAGACGTAGCCCACCACCAGGTTCCCCTCGGGGGCCAGGGCGATGAGCGCGTCGCTGCCTTCCAGCGCGCCGACGTAGAGCGGGGGCCGGGGCGCCTCTTCTTCCGGCGCTGCACAGCCCATCGCGATGACGACCAGGACACAGCCAATTTTGGTGAGAGGTGACATGCCCCGCTGGAATTGCATTTCCGAAACCACCGCCAGGCGCGCTGATCCACGAGCGCGGAGCGGGTGGATCGTCGGGGGCCGCCGACAGGCCGTGGGCTGGAGCCTTCAGCTGCCGGAACGGACTGGTCTGCAGCCACAGCGCCCCTCACCCGGCCTGCGGCCGACCTCTCCCCGCTTTCGCAGGGAGAGGTTGACTAGCGGAGGATGAGCCGCTGCCGCAGCTCGAGATCGAACAGCTCGTACTCCACGGCGTCGACCTGGTGCATCGCGCCATCGAGGAAGAGGAGGCGATCGTGGTCGAGGCAGCCCAGGTGGTAGTCGGCCCTCGCGCCGATCTCGAGGCCCCGCAGCGTGCCCAGCTCGGGCGTCTTCGAGGTCGCCCAGCTTCCCATCAGCTCGCGCGCCTTCTTGTCGTTGATGTGGCCGATGGCCTGCGTCACGCCCGCAGGGAGCAGGCGCGGATCGTACCGGCGGTTGGCGCGGCCGACCTGCTTGGTGTCGGGGTTGGCCGGGCGGTGCGCGAGAATGCCGCGGGCTTCGCCGTCGCGCGCCGAGCCCGGCTCGTGGAGCGGGGAGAGATCGAGCGCGCCTTCTCCCTTCCACCGCGCCACCCGCGCGTCGAGGAAGGCGTTCAGCGCGGCGGCGATCGACGGCGCGTCGGGGCCGACGGGGCCCAGGAGCGCCAGGTCTTCGGTGGTGACGCCCGCGTGCACCAGCAGGAAGTCGGGCGCGGGGGCCAGCGCCAGGCGCACCCGGCGCGTCTTGAGCAGGCGCGTCACCAGCGCCTTCTGGCGCACGTCGAAGCACGAGTAGTCCCGGGTGATGACGGCGGGGCTCGCGAGCATCGGGTAGCGGGAGAGGAAGGCGGCGTGCTGCGCCGGCTCGACCGCCTTGTCAGCCAGCGCGCGCGCCTCGACGAAGCCCTCGTCGGTGAAGCCGCTCAGCTCGCCCACCCGCACCAGGTCGTGGTTCCCCACGAGGATCTGCACCTGGTCGGGCGGGTGCGCGGCCAGCCACGAGAGCAGCAGCGTGCCGTCGTGGGTGGCGTCCATGCGGTCGTCCGGGCGGCCCCAGTCGAAGTGATCGCCCATCGAGACCAGGCCCACCTCGGGGCGCAGGTGGCCGTCGTCGCCGAGCAGCCCGTTCACGTCGAGAATGCGCATGAACTTCGAGAGCGGCGCCTGGGGGTCTCCGACCGCGACGTGAAGTTGCCGCTGGAGGCCATCGGGCGGGCGCAGGGTCAGCGCGTCTGCGTCTTCGTGGGCTCGCAGTTGGGCGACGACGATGCGGCGATCGGGCAACACCGGCTCATCATCGCATGCGCTACGCTCCTCGCGTGAGTGAAGGGGGTGAGACGGTCGAGCGCGCGATCCTCTTCGAGGGCGCGGTGGGCGATCGTCAGCGGGCCTGCGTGGACAGCTGGCTCTCGGACTACGACTTCTCGCTGTTGCAGGTCGACCTCGGGCGGCGCGAGGCCGGGCGCGCCCTCTTCGTCATCCTGCGCTTCCGCGAAGACCGCTTCACCGACACCACCCACGCCGCCCTCGTCGCTGCTGCCGAGCACGCCGGGGGGACCGTCGTCGCCCTGAGCGAGCTGGAGTACCAGGAGCGCGGCCACTTCCTCTCGCGCTTCGCGGAGTGCGGGTGGCAGCGGCTGGGCATCGGGCCCGACGAGGTGCCCAAAGCGCTCGACGAGGCCTTCTCGCGGGGCGGGCCTGAGCGGCGCGCGTCAGTGCGGCACGTCGTCGAGGCGCCGGGCGTGCTCATCGTCGGAGGGAAGAAGGTCGGCGGCACGGTGGAGAACCTGTCTGCGGGCGGCGCGCTGCTGCGCACGACGAGCCCTCCCATGGTGCAGGCGAAGGTGGAGCTCGAAGTGACCCTGCCCGGGGGCCCGGTGCGCGCGGCGGCGACCGTGTTGAACGTCTCGGACCGCGGCGTGGCGCTGCAGTTCGCGCCGGTGGCGACGCCCGTGGTGCAGGCGCGGCTCGATGCCCTCCCCCGGGCTGCACCGCTCACCCCGAGCGGAGTCGAGGTCCCTGCAGTCCGTCCCGCCCACGAGCGCGTCGGGCCCTATGAGCTGCTCTCGCTGCTGGGCACCGGTGGCACCAGCGACGTGCACTTCGCGCGCGTCGTCGAGGGGCCGGCCCTGGGCATCTACGTGGCGCTCAAGCGGCTGCACAGGCGCCGCGCGGAGGACCCGGCGGCGGTGCGGGCCTTCGAGGCCGAGGCGAAGGCGCTCTCGCTGCTCAAGCACCCCAACATCGTGCGCACGATCGACACCGGGGTGTTCGATGGCCAGCACTGCCTGGTGATGGAGGTCATCGAGGGGCACGACCTCGCCCAGATTCTCCGCAAGTGCCGCTCGCGCAAGAAGCCGCTGCCGGTCGACGTGGCCTGCTACCTGGCCAAGGTGCTGCTCGACGCGCTGGGCGCGGTGCACAGCGCGAAGGACGAGAGCGGCACGGCCATCGACCTGGTGCATGGAGATGTCTCGCCTCACAACCTGTTCGTGTCGAAGACGGGCGTGATCAAGCTGGGAGACTTCGGGCGGGCGCGGCGCGCGGGCACGCTGCTGTCCCGCGCGGTGAACGAGGGCCGCCCCAGCTACCTCGCGCCCGAGGCCCTGGCGGGTGAGGTCTACGCGTCGATCGACCTGTGGGCCGCGGCGGTCACGCTCTACGAGCTGCTCACGCTGGAGCAGCCCTTCGCGGGCAACTCGCTCGAGGAGCTGACGCAGGCCATCCGCAGCAAGCGGGAAACGCCCCTGCGCGAGCGCCGCGACGAGTGCTCGGGCCCGCTCGAGGCGGTGCTCAAGAAGGCGCTGGAGAAGAACCAGTCGCTGCGCTTCCAGAGCGCGAAGGCGTTCGCCGACACCCTGGCGGTGCAGTTTCACCCGGTGCGCACGCCGCGCGCGGTGCCCGAGTTCGTGAAGGAGCTGTTCGCGGCAAGTGGCAAGGGGCGGTAGCGCGAGGACGGAGTGGCTGCTCAGTACGCCACGCCGGCCTTCGCCGCGGTGCGCTTGACCGACTCGAACACCTGGTCGTCGAAGGAGTCCTTCCGGGTGGCGACGGAGTCCTTGATGAAGGCGTCGCGCTTCTTCGCCAGCTCGGTGACCTTCACCTTGAGCGCCTCCTGCTCGGCGTTCTGCTTGCGCACGTAGGCCTCGCGCTCGGCCTTCGGCAGGTTGCGCAGCACGTCCGGCAGCTCCTCTTCCTTGAGGACGTTGACCCGCTCCGGGGCGGCGTTGATGGTGATGGAGCCGCGCGCGCGCACCATCTCGGTGGCCGGCCCTGCCGGGGCGGCCTTCGTCTTGTAGGCCGCGCGATCCGACGAGGAGGAGGCGGACATCGCCTTGAGCGCGGAGAGCTCGGCATTTCCCTCTTCCTGGGCAAGGCGCGAGCCGCCCACCAGCGTCTTGTCGGCGATCTCCGCGTTGAGCTTCGCGATGTCGCGGTCGAAGGGCGTGGCGACCGCCACCATGCCGCCGGACTGGCCGATGGACACGTAGCTGCCGTCGGCCAGCAGGGCCAGGTCGCGGAACAGCGCCTCGGTGTTGCCGTCGGCGCCGCAGCGCACCGTGTTCACCACGATGCCCTTCGCGATGGCGTTCTTCGCCCAGGTCCTCGTGTTCCAGCCGTCTTTGTAGTCGTCGTGCGCGGGCGCATCACCGACGAGGAAGATCATCTTCGCGGTCTTCTTGTCCTGGCTCCACGACATGAGCGAGACGGCCTCGCCCAGCGCCTGGCCCACGTGCTCCGGCCCGTCGCCACCGCCGGCGGCCTCGAAGCCCTGGAGGTTCGCGGACATGCCGTCGAGGTCCTCGCTCAGGTCGAAGCGCCTGGTGACGTACCCGTCGCCGCGGTCGCGGTAGCCCACCAACCCCACGCGGATGCGCGGGGTGGGCTTGCCGGAAGCCATGCGCGAGGCGATGGACCAGATCTTCTCCTTGGCGCCGGCGATCAACCCGCCCATCGAGCCGGTGGTGTCGAGCACGAAGACCACGTCCAACGTGGGGCGGGCCTCCGCGGGTTGGACCTGGGCCGGCGGGGGCGGGGCGGGCTGGGGGTCGGCCGCCAGAGCCGGGGCCGCGAGGGCGGTGGACAGCAGGACGGCACGGAGGACGCGGCGAAGTGGGGGCATGGGTAGGAGCTTCAACGAGCGAGCCCTCAGGTCGATCTACGCGGCCGGGGTCGTACGGGACCTTCCCCAAGACGAGCCTTCCTTCGGTGCCCTCGTCCCTCTACGATTTGCGCGGAATGCTTCGCGCGACGGCCCGTCTTCTTGCGCTGAGCCTCGCCCTCTTCACCGCGCACGCCCACGCCCAGGAACGCGGCTTCCGCGTCCACCGGTATGAAGGCTCGACCGCCGGGAGCTGGCTCTTCCTGCTCGAGCGGCCCTGGTACTCGAGCACGCGGTACGGGGCCGTCGGCGTCACCTTCGACTACGGGCACAACCCGCTGCAGCCGCGCGTGCCGACGGGTCGCGGCCCGCTCACGCCCATCGTCTCGAACGCGCTGGTCGGTCACGTGGACCTCGCGGGCTCGCTGTTCGATCGCTTGCTGCTCAGCGCGAGCCTGCCGGTCACGTTCCTCGAGACCGGCTCGCCCGAGCTGGTCAGCCAGGTCGGCCCGCTGCAGGGCATCGGGGTGGGAGACCCTCGCGTCGGGTTGATGGTGCGACTGTTCGGTCACGCCGAGCGAGATCCGTTCTCGGCGCACCTCGGCGCGGACGTGTGGATTCCCATCGGCGCGCAGTCGATTCACCAGGGCGACTCGGGCGTGCGCCTGCTTCCCCGCGCCGTGCTCGCGGGTGCGTTCGGCGCGGGGCGGTGGACCGTCGACCTCGGGTTTCTCTACCGGCCGTACGCGTCGTTCGGGCCGCCTGCGCTGGGCATGACCGCGGCGCCTGAAGCGAGGGTGGGCATCGCGCTGGGTATCTCGCTCGCGGACGATCGGCTGTACCTCGGCCCGGAAGCGCAGTTCGCCATGCAGGTCGTCGGCGACAACGCGTTCTCGCTCTACGGCATGAACCTCGAGGTGCTCGGCGGGTTGCACTATCTCATCGGAGATACCGTGCTCGTCGGGGTCGCCGGTGGCTCGGCGTTCCTGGGCGCCGCGGGGACTCCGGATGCGCGGGCGATGGTGCGGCTCGCGTTCGCGCCGCGTCGCGAGCGGACTGAGACGAAGCGCGAGGACGGGCCGGTGGTGCCGCCCGTCACCGACGACGCCGACTTCGATGGGGTGAGTGACGTGCTCGATCGCTGCCCGTTCGAGCCCGAGACCAAGAACGGCGTTCGCGACGCAGATGGGTGCCCTGAGTTCCACATGGAGCAGGGCTCGGCCCTCGCGCGGGTCCTCGCGCCCACCCCTGGCAAAGTCGGCCCCTCGACTCCGCTCGGGGTGAGCGGTTCGGTCGCAGCCATTTCGCCCGATGGGGGCAGCGGCCCCTCGACTCCCCTCGGGGTGAGCGGTTCGGTCGCAGCCCTTTCACCCGATTCACCCGATGCGGGAAGCGGCCCCTCGACTTCGCTCGGGGGTGCGGTCGCAGCCATTTCACCCGATGGGGGCAGCGGCCCCTCGACTCCGCTCGGGGTGAGCGGTTCGGTGGCGGCCACTTCGGCAGCGACCTTCGCCTCTGCTGACTCCGACGGCGACGGCGTGATCGACGACGTGGACCGCTGCCCGGTCACTCCGGAAGATGGTGACGGCTTCGAAGACGAAGACGGCTGCAGCGAGCCCGACAACGACGGAGACCTCGTCGCCGACGCCACGGACAACTGCCCGTTCGAGGCCGAGACCCTCAACGCGCTCACCGACGACGACGGCTGCCCCGACCTCGCGCCCGACGCTGACAAGGACGGGGTGGCCGATGGCGTCGACCGCTGCCCGCTCGAGCCAGAGAACACAGACGGCGTGCGCGATGAAGACGGCTGCCCCGAGTTCGCCGGGCCCACGCAGGCCCTGCTCTCGAAGCTCCTCACCGCGCCTGCGCGCGTGACCTCGACGCCGACGTTCGTCCCTGGGGAGACGACGCCCGCCCCGCGCGATTCCGACAAGGACGGCGTCGTCGACGACGACGACCGCTGCCCCGTCACGGGAGAGGATCGCGACGGCTTCGAAGACGAAGACGGCTGCTCGGAGCCCGACAACGACGACGACGGCATCGCGGACGCGAAGGACAAGTGTGCCTTCGAGGCCGAGACCATCAACGGCTGGAAGGACGAGGACGGCTGCCCCGACGAAGACCTCGACGCCGACAAGGACGGCCTGGACTACGAGGCCGATCGCTGCCCGCTCGAGCCCGGAACGCCGCTCGATGGCTGCCCGCACGCCCCGCTGCCTGCGCTCGCGCTGCCCGGCTTCGCCCTGCCCGTGCAGGTCGCGGCCCCCGTCGCCGTGGCCGAGGCCGCGCCGGTCGAGACCACCGCCGACTTCGACAAGGACGGCTCGAACGACGAAGCCGACGCCTGCCCCGCCGGTGCCGAAGACCGCGACGGCTTCGAAGACGAAGACGGCTGCGCCGAGCCCGACAACGATCGCGACGGCCTCGTCGACGCGAAGGACAAGTGCCCCTTCGAGGCCGAGACCATCAACGGCAAGAAGGACGACGACGGCTGCCCCGATTCCGGGCCGGGCCTCGTGCACGTGCGCGGCGGCGAGGTGGTCATCGACGACGTGGTGCGCTTCAAGCTGGCCTCGGCCAACCTCGAGCGCACCGCGCCCCCGCTGCTCAAGCAGGTGGCCTCGACGCTGCGCGCGGTGGCGAGCCTGTCGATCGAGATCCAGGGCCACACCGACGACACCGGCAACGCGGCCACCAACATCAAGCTGTCGCAGAAGCGCGCCGAGGCCATCCGCACCTTCCTGGTGAAGGCCGGCGTCGCGCCCAACCGCCTGGTGGCGAAGGGCTTTGGCCCCACCCGGCCGCGCGCGACCAACAAGACCGCCGAAGGCCGCGAGCAGAACCGCAGAGTCGAGTTCCTGATCCTTGGAGAAGCGAAATGAAGATTCCCATGCTCGTCATCGCCGCGCTGCTGTCTCACGCGGCGTACGCCGCCGATCGCTGCGGAGGCGTGAAGCTCGAGGGCGGCTCCATTCGCCTGGGCAAGCCCGTCACCGAAGAGTGGGTGAAGACGGCCGAGGGTAAGGGCTGCCTGCAAGACCTGGTGAAGGAGGTCGAGCGCTACCGCCTGGTGCGCGCCATCACGGTCGCGGCCATCGTCACCGACGCCGACCGCGCGAACGGCAAGGGCCTCGCCGGCGCGAAGGCGATCGCCGCCGCCATCGTCGAGGCCGGCATGCCGAAGGCCCGCGTGTTCGGCCTGGCGCCCGCGCCGCAGCGGGGCGAGGCGCTCGGCATCTCGTTGCGCTTCGTCGAGCGCGCACCCGAAGACGTGGTGGCGCGCGTGGCGGCGGTGGGCGGCTCGGTGTTCCTCGGCGCCGAAGAGGCCTCGCTCAAGCCCGCCGAGCCCGGCATGCCCGTGCTGGTGAACGAGCTGGTGAAGACCGGCCCGAACGCGAAGGTCACCATTCACCTGAAGGACGGCAGCGGCATCGAGGTGAAGCCCGAGTCGATGATCAAGATGCCGGTGCTGCAGATCAGCCCCACCGAGCGCCAGGTGAAGATCGAAGTGCTCAGCGGCGGCATCGTCGCCGACGTGCGCAAGGCCACGCAGCAGTCGCGCTTCGAGGCCTCGAGCCGCGTGTCCGTCGCCTCGGTGCGCGGCACCGTCTTCCGCTTCGGGGTCGAAGACGACGGCGCCACCCGCCTCGAGACGCTCGAGGGCCTGGTGGCCATCACCCCCGCCGCCACGCCGAACGCGACGCCCATCGAGGTGCCTGCGGGCCAGGGCACGGTGGTGAGCGCCGAGGGCAAGGTCTCGCCGCCGCGGCCGCTCCCCGGCGCGCCGCTGGTGACCAGCCCGCTCAAGGGCCCGCTCGGCGGCGAGGCCCGCTTCGAGTGGCAGCCCGTGGCCGACGTGGCGTCGTACCGGGTGGAGATCGCGCGCGACGCGGACTTCCTGGTCGAGGCGCGCTCGGCGAACGTGACACAGGTGAACACGCTCTCGTGGGCCGAGGCGCTGCCGAAGGGCAAGTGGTTCTGGCGGGTGACGGGCGTGAACGGCGACGGCTTCACCGGCCCCACCTCGAAGGTCTACGCGTTCACGGTGGGTAAATGAGTCGTCGCGTCGACGCTGCTGGCCTGGTGCTGCTCGGCGCTGCGGGGGCCCTGTGGCTTTCGCGCGACGGCGTGGCGTGGGCAGCGGCGGCGCGGGTCCCGGCGCTGGGCTTTCCGCTGCTGGCGATCGTGGTGAAGGCGGTGGTGCTCCTGCTCGCGGCGAGCGGCGCGTATCGGCTCCGCGCGCCGCTGACGGCGCTGCTGGCGACGGTGCTGGGCTGGCTCGACGCGGCCGAGGTGCGGCTGGAGAAGCTGCCCGCCCGCAGGGCCCAGGTGGTGCGCGCGCTCACCGTGGGCCTCCTGGTGGGAGGCTCGACCGCGGCGGTGTTCGAGTGGGCCTACGTCGGCACCTACTTCGAGACCCGCGCCCTCGACCTCTTCTTCCGGCTCCGCTTCCCCGAGCGCTCGCAGGTCGAGCTGGCCACCGGCCGCGAGCTGCCCTCGGCGAACAAGCAGGACGACGTGGTGGTGATCGCGCTCGACGACGCCACCATCGCGCACGCGGGCTGGCCGATGCCCCGGCTGTACTACGCGCGGTTGATCGACGCGGTGAGCGCGGCGAAGCCCGCCAGCCTCACCTTCGACATCTCGCTGGTCGACCCGGGCCGGGAGCACCCGGAGTGGGACCAGGCCATCGGCGACGCGGCGAAGCGCGCGGGCAACGTGGCGTTCACCTTCACCGTGGCGCGGGTCAGCGCCGAGTCGCGAGCGCAGCCTTCCGCGGCGGCGCTGCAGGCGTTCGACTCGAACTCCATCCCCTGGCATGAGTCGGCGACGGCGCTCCCCGAGTACAGCGAGCTCATCGGCGGCGACGCCGCGCCCCAGCCGGTCATCGACCCGGTCAGCAGCAACGCCGCGGCGGTGGCGATGGCGAACGTGTTGCTCGACGGCGGTGACGACGTGCTGCGGCACTCGCTGCTGGTGGCGCGCATGGGGCAGACGCTCTTCCCCTCGCTCTCGCTGCGCATCGCCGCGCGCGCGCTCGGCGTGCCGCTCGGCGACATCCGCATCGTGCCGGGCTCACACGTGGACCTCGGCGGGAAGCGGCGCATTCCCATCGATCGCCTCGGCCGCACCTTCGTGCGCTACCAGGGCCGCCACGACACGCGCGGTGATGGGCCGTTCCGCTACGTCTCGCTGTGGTCGCTCATCCGCGCCGACTCGACGATCACGCTCACCGGAAATCCGCTCGGGGAAGATCAGCGCTTCGTGCTGGATGACGAGACGCTGGTGAAGGTCGATGGGGCGCGGGTGCCGCTCGCGGGGGTGGACGCTTCCCTGCTCAAGCCCGGCGCGACCATCTCAGGCAAGGCGCGCTACGCGACGGACCCCGGGCGCATTCTCGAGCTCGAGCTGCTGACGAAACCGCCCGCGGCTTCCGAGCCGGCGCTGGAGATGATCGACGAACAGACGCTCTCCTTCAGCACCACCATCGCCACCGCGAAGAGCAGCGCCGGTGACGCCTCGGGGCTCGCCGGGAAGCATGTGCTGGTCGGGTCGACCGCGCTGGCGGCGGCAGACCTGCGCATCAGCCCGCTCGGCGAGATGCCCGGCGTCGAGCACCACGCCACCATGCTGGGCAACGTGCTGCACGACGACTTCTTCACCCTCTCCCCCCGCTGGGCCAACGCGCTGCTGGTGGTGGGGGCGGCCATCCTCGCGGCCTTCATCGCGGTGTCCGTGTCCATCGGTGGTGGGCTGCTGCTCACCGCGCTGGTGCTGCTCACCCTGCTGGTCGGCTCGTTCCTGCTCACCTCTGGCGGCATGTACGTGCCCATCGTCGGGCCCTCGGCCGCGGTGAGCCTGAGCTTCTTCACCTGCCTCACGCTGGGGGCGCGCGCTTCACGCAACGCCACCGGGCGGGCCGAGAAGGAGCGCGAGTTCGTGCGCGACACCTTCGGCCGCTACCTCACCGAGCAGGTGGTGAACTCGCTGCTCGACTCGCCCGACGGCCTCAAGCTGGGCGGCCAGCGCGCGTTCGTCACCATCATGATGACCGACCTCCGCGGCTTCACCAGCATGTGCGGCACCATGGAGCCGGAGAACGTGGTCAAGCTGCTCAACCACTACCTCGAGGCGATGACGCGCATCATCACCCGCTACGGCGGCACCATCGACGAGTTCATCGGCGACGCGATCCTGGTGGTGTTCGGCGCGCCGCTGAAGCTGGAGCACGCGGAAGCGCGGGCGGTGGCCTGCGCCATCGAGATGCTCAACGCGATGCCCGAGATCAACCGGTGGAACGTGGCGCAGCGCCTGCCTGAGGTGGAGATGGGCATCGGGGTGCACAGTGGAGAGGTGGTGCTCGGCAACATCGGCAGCGACCTGCGGGCGAAGTACGGCATCGTCGGCTCGACCATCAACCTCACCTCGCGCGTCGAGTCGTACACGGTGGGCGGGCAGGTGCTCATCTCGGAAGCGACGCGGGAGCGCTGCGGCGAGGCGCTCACCATCGGCACCACGCAGAACGTCTCGCCCAAGGGCGTCAAGGGCGTGCTCACCATTCACGAGGCGCTCGCGGTGAATTCGCCCTTTGAGGTGAAGCTGCAGTCGGCGAACGAGAGCCTGGCGCCGCCGAAGGCCGCGCTGGAGCTGCGTTATGGAACGGTGAAGAACAAGCAGGTCGCCGAGCTCTCGCACGTCGCGCACGTCGAGGCGCTCTCTGAGCTGGGCATGGAGCTGCGCGTGGACGAAGACCTGCCGGTGCTGAGCGATCTCCAGCTGCGCATCTTCGAAGGTGGCGGCCTGCGCAGCGGCGATCTCTACGGCAAGGTGCTGCGCGCGAACGTGCGGCCGAGCGTGGTGTACCTGCGCCTCACCTCGGTGCCGCCCGAGCTCAAGCCCGTGCTCGAGGCCGCGCGTGGTGCGGGCCCGGCGGCACCGGTGGTGATCCCCGACTCTGCGCTGGTGTCGACATGACCAAGTTCGTTCAGCCTGTCTCCCTCTCCCTGCGAAGCGGGGAGAGGGCTGGGGTGAGGGGCCGATCGCCCGAAGCGCCCCAAGCGCCCGAAGCGCCCCTCACCCGGCCTGCGGCCGACCTCTCCCCGCCTCGCAGGGAGAGGTTTCTCTTTCCCCTTTTCCTGGTGCTCTCGAGCGCGTGCCAGGTCGACCTGGGAACCTGCACCGACGGGCGCCTCAACGGGCGCGAGACCGACCTCGACTGCGGCGGCGCGCAGTGTGCCGGGTGCGGAGACGGCCTGGTGTGCCTCGACGATCCCGACTGCGCGAGCGGCGTGTGCACCTTGAATCGCTGCGTGGGCGCTTCGTGCGCCGACGGGGTGCAGAACGGCGGCGAGGCGGGCGTGGACTGCGGCGGCGCGTGCGGGGCGTGCCCGGTGCAGCCCTCGTGCACCGACGGAATGCTCGACGGCGACGAGACGGGCGCTGACTGTGGCGGCTCGTGCCCGCCGTGCCTGGACGGCGTGGAGTGCGTGCGCAACACCGACTGCGTGTCGGGCACGTGCAGCGACGGGAGATGTGGAGGTGGAGCGCAGTGCGGCCCGCCGCTGCTCGCGTGCAACGCCGCGTGCGTCGATTCGCGGTTCGATCCCGGCAACTGCGGCGGGTGCGGTGTCACCTGCGGCGCGGGGCTGACCTGCCTGCTCGGCTCGTGCATGCCCGCGTGCGGTGGAGGAACGCTTCCCTGCGGCGGCGCCTGCGTGGCGGCGGCGACCGACCCGGCGAACTGCGGCATGTGTGGCCGCTCGTGCGCCGCGGGCGAGATCTGCGTGGGTGGGAACTGCTTCTATCCCTGCCCCGGCGGCCAGTCGGCGTGCGGCGCGGTGTGCGCTGCGCTCGATCGCGACGCGCAGCACTGCGGCCTGTGCGACCGGGCCTGTCCGAGCGGCTCGGCGTGCGTGCAGGGCGTCTGCACTCCTGGCTGCGGCGCGCCGCTCGCGGTGTGCACCAGCGGCCAGTGCGTGGACCCGCGGAACGACCCTGATCACTGCGGCGGGTGCGACCAGGCCTGCCCGCCGGTGCCCGGCGCCGCGCGCGCGTGCGCCGCGAACACCTGCGTGACGGGGCCCTGCATGCCGGGGTTCGAGAACTGCAACAACCTGCCGGGAGACGGCTGCGAGGCCGACCTGGGCTTCGACTCGATGAACTGCGGCGGCTGCAACCAACCCTGCGCGGGCGGCGAGACCTGCGCGCTGGGCGTCTGCTGCGGCATGTTGCCAGCCGGCTCGTACAGCACGACCTGCATCAACTGCCAGGCGTGCGGCGGCGTGTTGTCCTGCCTGTGCGAAGACTCGGTGCAGGTGCTGCGGCCCACCACCATTCCGCTCGGCTGCGCCGGCGACTACGTCAACTGCAACGGGGTGCTCACATGCGGCTCTTGCTGAGTCCTCCTGTCTCCCTCTCCCTGCGAAGCGGGGAGAGGGTCGGGGTGAGGGGCCGATCGCCCAAAGCGCCCCTCACCCGGCCTGCGGCCGGCCTCTCCCCGCTTCGCAGGGCGAGGTTTCTCGTGCTGAGCGTGCTGCTCGTCACCGCGGGCTGCACCTCGCCCGCTCCGACCTGCACCGATGGCGCGAAGAACGGCACCGAGAGCGCCGTCGACTGCGGCGGCCCCGGCTGTAGTCCGTGCGAGCTCGGGCGCACCTGCGTGACGCACGACGACTGCCAGAGCGTGCTCTGCGTGAAGCGCGCCTGCGCGCCGGGCAGTTGCCGCGACGCGAAGCTCTCGGGCTCGGAGACGGACATCGACTGCGGTGGAGGCTGCGCCGGCTGTGACGACGGCCAGCGCTGCGTGATGGGCACCGACTGCGAGAGCGGCGTCTGCACCGGCGGCGCGTGCGCGGTGCCGAGCTGCACGGATCAACTCGCCAATGGTCTCGAGAGCGACGTCGACTGCGGGGGACCCACGTGCGCGCCCTGCCCGCTCGGCGCCGCGTGCACCCGCAACCTCGACTGCGCCGTGGGCGGCTGCGTGGACGCGACGTGCGTGCCCGTCACCTCGGGCTGCGCGCCGCCGCTGCTGACGTGCGGCCCGGGCTGCGTCGATCCCCGGTTCGATCCCGCGAACTGCGGCGGGTGCGGAATGATGTGCCCTCCCGGCCTGCTGTGCCAGGGCGGCACCTGCGCCGGGGGCTGCCCGTCGGGCACCACGATGTGCGGCCCGGGCTGCGTGGACACCAACACCGACGTCTTCAACTGCGGCGGCTGCGGAATAGCGTGCGAGCCGGGACAACGCTGCGTGGGTGGGGGCTGCGCGCTGAGCTGCGCGGTGGGCCAGACCGACTGCTTCGGGCAGTGCGTGACCATCGCGAGCGACAACGCCCACTGCGGCGCGTGCGGCATGCCCTGCAGCGCGACCTCGGTCTGCTCGATGAGTACGTGCGGGCCCGCGTGCGCGCTTCCGATGGTGGCCTGTGACGGCGGCGCGTCGTGCGCCGACCCCCGGTACGATCCCGACAACTGCGGAGGCTGCGGCCAGCCCTGCCCCGCCGTCGCCAACGCCTCGCGGCTCTGCCTCGACATGGTGTGTGGACGGTCGGCGTGCAACGCGGGGTTCGCTGACTGCAACGGAATGCCCGGCGATGGGTGCGAGGTGACGCTCGCGACCGATTCGATGCACTGCGGCCGGTGCAACAACGCGTGCGTGGGAAGCTGCATGAACGGCATGTGCCCGTGATGGAGGAGTGACCCGATGGCTGACCTGCGTGAGCTGAAGGACAAGGCGACTCAACTGACGGTGAAGGGCAAGCTGCCCGCGGCGCTCGAGGCGTGGCAAGCCGTGGTGGCGGCCGACCCGAACGAAGGGGCTTCGCACCAGAAGGTCGCCGAGCTCTTCGCGAAGCTGGGCAAGAAGGCCGACGCGGTGCGGGTCTACGAGGAGTCGGCAGCGCGGTTCGCGAAGAAGGGGCTGTTCTTCAAGGCGTCGGCGGTGTCGAGGTTGATCGTCTCGCTCGAGCCGGGCCACACCCGCACGCAGGAGATGATCGCCACGCTGTTCGCGAAGGAGAAGAGGCCCGCGGTGGGCCCCTCGACTCCTCTCGGGGTGACCGGTTCGGTGCCGAGCCCCTCGATTCCAGCTCCGAGCCCCGTTCACCCCGAGCGAAGTGGGGAAGAGTCCGCGCTCCCATCGATTCCGCTCTTCTCCACGCTCACGCGCGACGAACTCAAGGAGATCCTGAGCTCGGGCATGGAGGTGCGCGCAGTCGCCCCGGGCGAAGTGGTGGTGACGGAAGGCAGCCCGGGCGATTCGATGTTCGCGCTCGTGGAGGGCACGGCGAGCGTGTTCCGGGGCTGGGGCACGCCGGCGCAACGCAAGGTGGCGCAGGTGGCGACAGGAGACATCTTCGGCGAGGCGGCGATGGTGTCAGGTGGGCCGCGGCTGGCGACGGTGTTGCTCGAGGGTGGCGGCATCGCGCTCGAGTTCCGGCGTGACGCGATGGGACAGATCGTCTCGCGCCACGCGCACGTGGGGCAGATGATCGACCAGTTCTACCGCGAGCGGCTGCTGGCCAACGTGCTGCGCGCGAGCCCGATTCTCCGGGCGCTCCCCGAGGCGGACAAGTTGGCCATCTCCGCCAGCTTCCAGCCGTGCACGTTCGTCGACGGTCAGCGCATCATCAACGAGGGCCAGCCGGCGGACTCGGTGCACCTGCTCTTGCGCGGCGTGTGCGCGGTGTCTCATGCGAGCGGCGAGCGGTATCCGGATCTGCGTGAAGGAGATCTGTTCGGTGAGCTGTCGGTGCTGACGGATGGACCGGCGACGGCGTCGGTCGCGGCCCTCGGGCCGGTGCTGACGCTGCGGCTCCCGGCGAGCGCGTTCAAGGCGCGGGTGCTGGCGACGCCGGCCGCGGCGCTGGTGGTGAAGGCGACGGCGCAGTCGCGGCTCGATCGCACGGCGCGGATCGATCAGGAGACCCAGGTCGAGGTGGAGCTCGAGTTCGACGAGGACAGCCGGGTCTGAGCCTCCCTCTCGAAGAAGATCTCACCTCCCCGCGAGGCGCCTGACATGCTGCGCGCCGTTCTCGCAGGAGGCACCTTGAGCACTTTCCGGTGGTGTGGGGCGTTGGCGTTGCTCTCGTTGTTCCTGGGCTGTGGCCCGACCGCGGTCCCGCGTTGCGACGACGGCGTGAAGAACGCCAACGAGACCGACCTCGACTGCGGCGGAAGCTGTGGGGGCTGTGGCGTGGGGAAGGCCTGCTCGGCAGCGGCCGATTGCCAGAGCGGGTCCTGCGCCGGGGGCACCTGTGGCGCCGCGTCCTGCAGCGACGGCGAGAAGAATGGCGTCGAGACCGACGTGGACTGCGGAGGCGCTTGCGCCGACTGCGCCGAGGGCAAGGTGTGCGCCGCGGACGGCGACTGCGCCAGTGGCGTCTGCGCCAGCGCGCGGTGTGCGGCGACGTCCTGCTCGGATGGCGCGAGGAACGGCACTGAAGTCGACGTGGACTGTGGAGGCAGTTGTCCCGCTTGCGTCGATGGCAAGGCGTGCCTGACACCCGCGGGCTGCGTGAGCGGCGTCTGCGACGGCAACCTCTGCAGCACGCCAGCCTGCACCGACGGCGTGAAGAACGGCGCAGAGAGCGATCTCGACTGCGGCGGCTTCTGCCCGGACTGTGCGACCGGCCAGCGCTGTGGCGCCGGCGCCGACTGCACCACCGGCGTCTGTTCGGCGGAGCTCTGCGTGCCGGCCAGCTGCGCCGACCTGGTGAAGAATGGCAACGAGAGCGACGTGGACTGCGGCGGCAGCTGCGGACCCTGCACCAGCGGCAAGGCCTGTGGCGCGACCACCGATTGCGCGAGCCGGGTCTGCACCGCGAACCGGTGCGTCGCGCCTTCCTGCTCCGACACCGTCAAGAATGGGCCGGAGAGCGACGTCGACTGCGGCGGCACCTGCGCGCCCTGCGTCACCGGCAGGGTCTGCGGCGCGACCACCGACTGCGCGAGCGGCGTGTGCACCGCGAACGTCTGCGCGGCTGCGTCGTGCTCCGACACCGTGAAGAACGGCGCCGAGAGCGACATCGACTGCGGAGGGAGCTGCGCGGCCTGCCCCGCCGGCATGGCGTGTGGCAGCACCGCGGACTGCGCCAGCCACGTCTGCGCGGCGAACCTCTGCGTCGCGCCGCTCTGCACCGACACCGTGAAGAACGGGACGGAGAGCGACACCGATTGCGGCGGGACCTGTTCCGCCTGCGGCAGCGGCCGGGCCTGCGGCGCGATCACCGACTGCCTCAGCGGCGTGTGCACCTCCAGCGTCTGCGCGTCGCCGTCCTGCACCGACCTGGTCAAGAACGGCACCGAGAGCGACGTCGACTGCGGCGGCGCCGGCTGCGCACCGTGCAGCACCGGCCGGGCCTGCGTCGTTTCGAACGACTGCAGCAGCCAGGTGTGCAACGCCAACGTCTGCCTCGCGGCGCAGTGTGCCGACGGCGTGAAGAACGGCACCGAGACCGACCTCGATTGCGGAGGAAGTTGCGCGGCCTGCGGCGCGGGGCGGACCTGCCTCGTCCCGGGCGATTGCAGCAGCGGCGCGTGCAACAGCAACGTCTGCGCTGCCGCACCGACCTGTTCCAACGGCGTGAAGAACGGAACCGAGACCGACATCGACTGCGGTGGGACCTGCGGGCCGTGCGCCAACGGGAAGGCCTGCCTCGCGCCGGTCGACTGCCTCGGCCAGGTCTGCACGGGCAACGTCTGCCAGGCGCCGTCGTGCTCCGACCTGGTCGAGAACGGCACCGAGACCGATGTCGACTGCGGCGGGGGCGGCTGTCCTGCCTGCGGCGTGGGCCGGGCCTGTCTGGCGCCGGGTGACTGCACCACGAGCCAGTGCACCAACGACGTGTGCACGGCGCCACCCAGCTGCACGGACCTGACCAAGAACGGAACGGAGACCGCCATCGACTGCGGCGGGGGCTGCCCGGCCTGCGCTGCGGGCCTCGCGTGCCTGGCGCCGACCGACTGCAGCAGCGGGGTCTGCGCGAGCAACATCTGCGGCAGCGCGAGCTGCATGGACTCGGTGAAGAACGGGGCCGAGACCGACGTGGACTGCGGCGGTCCGGTCTGTGACGGCTGCGTCCCCGGACAGGCCTGCGGCGTCCACGGCGACTGCCTCACCAGCGTGTGTGTCACCGCGGTGTGCCGCTTCCCCGAGTCGTGCAAGCAGCTCCACCTGGCCGATCCCTCTCTGCCCAGCGGCCCCTATGCGCTGACGCCGACCGGGACCTCGAGCGTGGTCGCGTACTGCGACATGGTGAGCGAAGGAGGCGGCTGGACGCTGGTGCTCAAGACCGACGCGACCTCGGCCGCCCACGCCGACCCGGCGGCGGTGAACGCCGTCGGGCTGGTGAGCTCGTCGCTCGACACGGTGGCGAAGCTGGCCGACGTCGACATCCGCGCGCTGCAGGCCGCTGGAGGCACCGGCGCCGAGACGAAGGTCGAGAGCCCTGACCTCACGGGCGCACTCTTCGCTCGCTCGATCGGGTGGAGCATCACCACGCCGGGCACCTACGCCACCAGCGTGGAGAGCAAGGCCACCGCCGCGGCCAGTTATGCCCCGGCGCTGCAGTGCTACGACTCCGACTCGCCCGCCTGCGGTCCCGATCACTGGTGCTTCGGCGCTGGCACCTTCGGCGGCTCGTTCACCGGCGCGCACGTCTGCATCCGCCGCCTCGGCACCGCTGGTCTCTGGTTCAACTTCGGCGCGTGGAGCCCCGGCTCGTACGTCCGCGGGCGCGTCTGGGTGCGCTGACCCGCGTTCGGGCTGCGCAGCGGGCTGGCGTCACCGAAGACCCGAGAGCAGCTTCACCACGAACGCGATGGCGGCGAAGGCGCCACAGCAGCCCACCAACACGGTGGGCCACAGGGTGGCGACGGCGGCCTGGAGGGTGGTCGCCCGGTGAACCTCGCGCAGGGCCCAGATCTGCACCACCAGCAGGTAGAACGACGCGAAGCCGCCCACCACGGGAATGGCCATGAGCACCGCGACCGCCTGCGAATACCCGACGGCGAGCATGGTCGCGTTGATGGGCTTGCGAGCAGCGACGCCGGTGACCATCAACCCCAGGTGCTGCGCCCCTGTGGTGAACAGGAACATCACCGGGAAGGCGAGCACGCTGAAGGCCGAGAGCGCGGCCGCGCCGAACAGGGGGTAGCTGCCGAGCCACGCATAGAGGTCGCTGATGATCAGCACCGGGGCGCTGTTGCCCAGCGGGGCCAGCGACTGTTTCATCTGCTGACCCTGCTGCCAGAAGTTGAAGGTGTTGTAGGGAATCGTCAACAGGGCCACCAGCCCCGCCATCAGCCACCCGTAGCTGAAGGCGTCCTGCCAGCGCGCCTCAGGCCGGATGGCCGACACGTAGAGCCGTGGGCTGCGAAGCCCCAGCTTCGTCTGCTCCAGGAAGGCCCTCGCCCACCCGAGCTGCTCTCGCTGCTCCCAGGGCATGGCGATGGCCCCGGGGCCCAGGCGGGTCGCGCACGCTGAGCAGTTCCCGGCCGCGTCGAACTCGCAGCGCCTGCAGATGAAGTTCCCGCAGCGGGGGCAGGTGCCGGTGGCAGGCTCGCCCGGGTGGACCGCGCAGGCCGCGCTCATGACGGGACACCCGAGCCGACAGAAGGAGAACAAGCCATCGAGCCGCCCACGACCATGGTTGCCCCATAGCCCAAAGTGGCCTGATGACGTGATTCCTGCGTCTCCTCCGCGGCTCCACGCAAAATGAACGGCCCGACCCGGTCGTCCTGAGCGGGGCTGACGGCACGCCTGAAGCATCTTCGGAAGACTCCCTCGAAGGAGAAGTCCCCCATGCGCTGGGCGCTCACCGGATTACTGCTGCTGCACGGCCTCATTCACTCCATGGGCTTCCTCAAGGCCTTCGGCCTGGCCGAGCTGACGCAACTCCATCAGCCCATCTCGAGGCCGCTGGGAGTGCTCTGGCTGGTGGCGACGGTGGCGATGCTGGTGGCCGCCTTCGCCGTGCCGGCGCGCTGGTTCTGGATCGCAGGGACCATCGCCCTCGTGCTCTCCCAGGTGGTGATCATCAGCGCCTGGTCAGACGCGAAGTTCGGCACCCTCGCCAACGTCGTGGTGCTGCTCGCGATCGTCTACAGCTTCGCGGCGCACGGACCCTTCAGCTTCGAGGCCCAGTACCTGGCCGCGGTCGACGAGGGCCTGGCCCGCCCGCCCGCGGTGGGCGTGGTCACCGAGCAGGACCTCGAGAACCTGCCGGCGCCGGTGCAGAAGTACCTGCGCGTGACCGGAGCGATCGGCCAGCCGCGGCTGTCGAACTTCAAGCTCACCTGGCGCGGGCGGATTCGCGGCGGCCCCACCGAGCCATGGATGGAGTTCGAGGCCGAGCAACACAACTTCTTCGGTCCGTCGCCGTCCCGGCTGTTCCTGCTGCGCGCGAGCCGGGCCGGGCTGCCGGTCGACGTGTTTCACCGCTACGTCGGCGACGCCGCGACCTTCCGGGTGCGGTTGCTGTCCATCGTGCCGATGGTCGACGCGAAGGGCCCGGAGATGAACCGCGCCGAGACGGTGACCCTCTTCAACGACCTGTGCTTCTTCGCCCCGGCCGCGCTGATCGACCCGGCAATCCGCTGGGAACCGAAGGACGACCGCTCAGCCCGCGCGCACTTCACCCGCGGCCCCGAGACCATCACCGCCGAGCTCTGGTTCGACCAGAAGGGCGAGCTGGTGGACTTCAGCTCTGATGATCGCGCACGCCGGGCCGCCGACGGCACGTTCGTGAAGGACCACTGGACCACGCCCGTGCGCGAGTACCGCGCGTTCGGCCCGCGCCGCGTGGGCACGCGCGGAGAAGCGCGCTCCGACAGCCCGACGGGGCCCTTTGCCTACGGCGAATTCGAGCTCCAGGGCATCGAGTACAACCTCGCGCCTTCCCCGGCGCCGCGAGCCGAGCCCGAGCTGCGCGTGCGGGTGAGCACCTCCTCCACCGCGCAGTGACCGCGCTCAGTCCCAGCCGAGCCGGTTTCGCCCCGCGCGCTTGGCTGCGTACAGCGCCTCGTCCGCGCGCTTCATCAACTGCTCCGCGGTCTCCCCCACGCGGAACAACGTGCCGCCCATCGTCGAGGTGATGCGAATGCCCTGGTCGTTGCCCGGGTGCGGCATCACGCCGATCGCCGCCCGCAGCGTCTCGGCCCGCATCTTCGCGGCAGCCTCGTTGAGGTCCGCCAGCAGGATGATGAACTCGTCGCCCCCCACCCGGCAGGGGAGATCCGTCTTCCGCACGCCGTCGCGCAGAATCACCCCCACGCCCTTGAGCACGAAGTCACCCGCCGCGTGTCCGAGCGTGTCGTTGACGGGCTTGAAGTGATCGAGGTCCATCGCGATCAACGCCAGCCCGCTGCCGATCGCGCTCGCGCGCTCGAGGAAGATGGGCAGCTCGGCGTCGAAGCCGCGCCGGTTGTAGAGCCCGGTGAGCCCGTCGGTGCGCGCCGTCTCTTCTTCCTGGCTCAAGCGGTTGCGCGTGAACTCGAGCTTCTTGATCGTCTCCTGCAGCTCGGTGTTCTGGCGCCTCAGGTCCGCGATGAGGTTGCGCTCGTTGTCGACGAGGAACGCACAGGCCCGCTGCAGCAGGGTGAAGATCGCCCGGGGGTGCGTGGCCAGCAGCGTCTTGATGCTCGCCTGGTCGAGCTCGAGCGTGCGCGTGGCCATCGTCGCCACCACCGTCGCGGCGCGGCGATGCCCGGGGTTGATGAACGAGAGCTCACCGAAGTAGCTGCCCGGCCCGTAGCTGCGCACCACCTTGCCGCTGCGAATGCGCGCCTCGGCGTGCCCCTCGAGCACGAAGAACATCGACTCGCCGGGCTGGCCCTCGGTGAGCACCACCTCCTCGGCGGCGCAGCTGCGCTGGGTGCTGGCAGAGAAGAAGGCCTGCACTTCTTCCGCGGTGAAGGCTGAGAGCGGCGAGTCGGGGGGAAACATGAAGCCCGACTGTACATGGCCCGAAGTCTCGACGGGCCCGTTCATCCCGAGCGGAGTCGAGGGGCGACTTCCTGCGAGCCGGGGCGCCAATCCCTCGACTCCGCTCGGGATGAACGGCACGAGCCCTGTTTCGGCCGACCTGCGAGCGGTCGTTTGACCGCAGCGGAACGACCTGCGCGGGTCAATCTGAGTGGCCGAAAAATCTGGCCCGGGTCAATCAAGGGCCATGGGATTCCTTGGGGGGTTGTTCACGAAGAAGCCGGATCCACTCGACGCCCTGCGAGAGCGGGTCGAGGCGAATCCGAAAGACGCGCGGCTCGCGCAGGAGCTCGCCACCCAGCTCGGGACGAAGGGCTTCCACGCCCGGGCGGTTCACTACGCGCGGCTCTCGGCGCAGGCCTACCGGGACGCCGGCTTTGCGCAGAAGGCGCTCGGGGTGCTCAAGAGCGCGCAGGCCTGGGGCACGCCCACGCCCGAGCTGCTGCAGGACCTCGCTGACGTGCTGCTCGCGCTGCATCACAAGGAAGACGCGCGCGGCACGCTGATCAAGCTGCGCCAACTGCACTCGGGCAACGTGGCCGAGCAGAACAAGATCGACGCGCGGCTCACCGAGCTCGGTCCGCGCCGCTGACACCTCCTCCGCGTTCGCGTACACCGCGGACCCTGGAGGATTCATGGTGCGCGCTCTTCGCCTGACGTTGCTCTTCGCCGCGGTCGCTTCCTCGTGCGGCACGCCCACGCCGAAATGCACGGGCTGCCTGTCCAACGGCAGCTGCGTCTCCGACATCATCTCGGCGACCTCGCCGCAATCGTGTGGCCTGGGCGGAAGCACCTGCGCGGTGTGCCTGGCCACCCAGACCTGCAACGCGGGCGCGTGCATCACCACCAGCACGGGCGGTGGGGGTGGCGGTGGCGCGACCGGGGGCGGCGGAGGGGGAAGCTCGATGGGCGGAGGCGGAGGCGGAGCGGCCGGAGGCGGAGCGGCCGGCGGCGGAGGTGGGGCGATGGGCGGCGGCGGCGGCGCGACCGGTGGTGGGGGCGGCGCGACGGCGATGTGGCGCAGCGTGCCCAGCACCACCACCGAGTGGCTCAACGGCGTCTGGGGCAGCTCGGCGACCGACGTGTGGGCGGTGGGCGACAACGGCACCCTGCTGCACTGGAACGGCGCCAACTGGTCGACGGCCGCGAGCGGCACCGCCAACCTGCTGCAAGACGTGTGGGGCACGTCCGATACGGACGTGTGGGTGGTCGGCGGCGCGGGCACCATCCTCCACTGGAACGGCACGTGGTCGACGGTGACGAGCGGCACCGGCGCCGCGCTCTACGGCGTGTGGGGCGCCGCGGCGAACGACGTGTGGGCAGTGGGGCACTCGGGCGTCATCCTCCATTGGAACGGCACGGCGTGGTCGACGGTGACGAGCGGCACCACCGAGACGCTGTACGGCGTGTGGGGCAGCGCGGCGAACGACGTGTGGGCGGTGGGCGTGAGCGGCACCACGCTGCGGTGGAACGGCACCGCGTGGAACACGGTCGCCGCGGGCACCACCAACCTGTTCGCCGTCTGGGGCAACACCGCCAGCGACGTCTGGGCGGTGGGCGGCTCGGGCAACATCCTCCATTGGAACGGCACGGCCTGGCTCAACTCGTTCAGCGGCACCACCAGCTCGCTCTACTCGGTGTGGGGCGCAGGCTCCGACGTGTGGGCGGTGGGCGGCGCGGGCACCATCATCCGGTGGAATGGCACCGCGTGGGCCGGCGTGCCCAGCGGCACCGCGTACGGCCTGTGGAGCGTGTGGGGCAGCTCAGCGGCAGACGTCTGGGCGGTCGAGGAGCGCGGCACCGTTCTCCGCTTCAACCCGTGACCGCAGCGCGGCGTTCTCGGCCTCGAGCCGCTCGAGGCGGGCCTGCTGCGCCTGCACCATGCGGTAGAGCGCCTTGATCGACGCGAGCGACACGCCGTGCGCGTCGATGGAGTGGTAGGCGCGATCGGTGTCACCCAGCCCGAACGTGGCGCGGAAGTCCTGCGCCATGGGGCCGAGGTGCCGCGTCGCCGAGGGATCGTTGGTGTACTGCCAGCTCGACAGCGGCAGCGTGGCCACCTGCTCGAGCACGCCGCGCTCATCGATGGCGGTGATGTGGCTCTTGATGTTCCGGTCGCTCGCGCAGAGCGGCGCGCAGCCCTGTGGGCACGTCGGCTCGGCGAGGGTCGGGGTGTGGCAGCTCTGGAAGCCGGACACCGGGCCCTGCACGTCGCAGCAGAGCTGGCCTGCGCCGCAGCAGGAATTTCCGCAGCAGCTCGAGCCCGCGCCGCACACGCCCGCGTCCATGCCGCACGGGGGCGCGGTGCACGAGGTGCCATCGCAGTACGGCGTCGCGCCGCTGCAGGTGACGTTGCACGCGCCGCAGTGAGACGGATCGTTCGCGGTGTTCACGCACTGCCCGCCACAGCAGGTGCGCCCGGCGCCGCAGGCCGGGTTGCACGACGAGCCGCCTCCACCGCCCGTCGCGGTGCCTCCGCCCGTGGCCGCTCCTCCGCCGCCTGTCGCCGAGCCGCCGCCTGTCGCCGAGCCGCCGCCCGTCGCCGAACCGCCGCCCGCCGCCGAGCCCCCGCCCGAGCCACCGTCGAACTCGACGACCGGAGACAGACAGCTCACCGCGAACACGCTCAACACGACGAGGTGGGTTCGGTTCATCGGCGCAGCGTACTCCGGGTGCTCAGCGGATCATGATCGACACGTTGTCGACGCCCCACGACTCGTCGTTGGCGGTCTGGTTGAGCGTGGTGGTCAGCACCAGCGTCAGGTTGGTGCCGGTGTGTGCGGGCGTGGCGACCACGCTCTGCAGCCAGCGATCGCCCCAGGGCCCACCGCAGACGTCCGGCAGGCTCTGGCTGAAGGCGTTGTCGAAGACGTACGTGCCGTCGACGCTCACGCGGGCGCGCTCGTTGTCCCAGCTGTCGATGACGAAGAAGTCGAGCGCGACGCGCGCCTGGGTGTGCGTGATGCCCAACAACGGGAAGACCTTGGTGGTGGTGGCGCCGCTGCCGAACACGTTGTACCCGCCGAGCATCGCGCTCGCGGCGATCGCGCAGCTCGAGGTGGTGTCCCGCTGCGGGTCGGACCAGCCGGTCGCGGCAGTGGAGAAGTCTTCGAAGGAGATCACCGTCCACCCGCCGGGGGCGATGGTCATGTCGCAGGTCACGGTGAAGGGCGCGTTCGAGCCCGTGCCATCGGGGTCGATGACGTACGAGCCCGTGGTCGAGCCCGGCATGCGGGTGAGGCGATCGAGGCAGCTGCGGTAGTTCGCGCAGCCGCGATCGCTGGTCGCGGTGGGCGCCACCGACTCGTACGTATCGGCGGTGCACGCCGTCCACGCGGTGCAGCTCGCGGAGTTGGGCGTGGTGGTGAAGCCGGTGGTGCACGCGGCGCAGGCCTGGTTCGTGGTGGCCGACCCGGTGACGCTGACGAACTGGCCGGCCGCGCAGGCAGTCCAGGCCATGCAGGAAGCCGCGTCAGGCACGGTGCTGAAGGTGCCCGACGCGCACGCCTGGCAGCCGCGGTCGGACGTCGCCGAGCCGGCGCCGGTCACGAAGAAGCCCGGCGCGCACTGACTCCAGGCGACGCAGGCGGTGGCGGCGTTCGCGTCGTGGTCCCACGTACCGCTGGCACAGGGCTCGAGCGGCGCCAGCAGCCCGGGGCAGTAGTTCCCCACCGCGCACGCGGTGCAGACGACGTTGGTGGTGGCCGTGCCGAGGGTCGACGCGACGGAGCCCGGGGCGCACGCAGTCCAATCCACGCAGGCGCTCGCGGCGCTCAGGTCGTCGTCCCACGTGCCACTCGAGCAGGGAATGGCCGGGGCCAGCCCACCCGCGCAGTAGTTCCCCGCCACGCAGGGACCGCAGACGAGCGGCGTGGTGGGCGTGGGCTGCATCGTGGGTGCGCTGCCGGGCGCGCAGGTGCCGACCGGCGCGCAGCCCGTGGAGTTGGGCACTGACGAGAAGGTGCCCGCGGCGCAGGGCAGGCAGGTGCGATCTGCGCTGCTGCTGGGAGGAAGGCCCAGGTACTGCCCCGGCACGCAGTCGTTCCAGCCCGTGCAGGTCGGTGCGTTGGCCGTCGCGCTGAAGGTCGCGCTCGGGCACGGCGCACACGCGCGGTCGGTGGTGGGCGTGCCCGCCGCCGTGACGTAGGTGCCGGGCGCGCAGTCGGTGAAGGGCCGCCCGGCGCAGCCGCCGTCCCCGATGCACACGTCGAGCGTGTTGGTGGACACGCCGTCGTCGCAGGTGTTGCCCACGCAGAGTGGATCGAAGCAGCCCGCGAGCCCGTCGCAGTTCAGGTCGAGCACGCCGCAGGTCTCGGCCGCGCCCGGGTGCCGCGCCGGGGCGTCATCAGCGCAGTCGGTGCCCTTCACCCCCGGGGTGGCGGCGGCGAAGCCATCGGCGTCGGCGTCGACCGAGGTGAGGTCGACCACCCACTCGGCGACCACGCGCGGCTGCAGGGCGAGCGGTGACTCGCGCACGACCTCCTCGACCACCGGCCCGTCGCAGCCCCGCTCGAAGGAGCGCACGCGCAGGTCGAGGCGTTGGCTGCCCTGGCCGCCGATGCCGATGATCGCCTTGCCTTCACCGAACTTCTCCTTCAGCACCGCGACCGACTCGGCCTCGCCGGTGGCGGCGTCGGTCGCCGTCACCTCGAGGCAGCCGGGGGTGAAGCCCTCGAAGCGCACCTCGACGCGCACCGCGCCACCGCCGCAGTTGCAGCCGCTGACGGCGGCGAGGAGGAGGGGTGCGAGGAGGCGGCGGTACAGCACGGCGCGGATCATACCCCGGCGGGGCCCGCTCCTTCACGGCCCGTGCGGATCGGCCCGCATCACGCCCAGGCGAATCGCCAGCCGCACCAGCTCGGCGCGGTTGTGCACCTGGAGCTTCTCCATCAGGTGCTCGCGGTGGCTCATCGCCGTCTTCACGCTGACGTCGAGCACCTGGGCCACTTCCTTCGAGCTGCTGCCCTCGGCGATGAGCTTGAAGACCTCCTTCTCGCGATCGGTGAGGGTTTCCCACGGGTCGTCGTGCGTGGCCCCCGCCGCCGCGTCGCTGAACGCCTCGCGCGCCACCTCGGGGTCGAGCACCAGGCCTCCGCCGTGCACCGAGCGGATGGCGTCGACCAGCGAGCTGCCCGCGGTGCGCTTGAGCACGAAGCCCGAGACCCCCGCCTTGAGGAACCGGCGCACGTACTCCGGGTCTTCGTACTGGGTGAGCACGAGGATGCGGGTGCGCGGCGAGTGCTTCTTGATCTCGAGGGTGGCCTCGAGGCCTCCCAGCCCGGGCATGGCGATGTCCATCACCGCCACGTCGGGCTTGAGCCTGACGCAGAGCTCGACCGCCATCTGCCCGTCGCTGGCTTCTCCCACCACCGACAGGTCGCGCGACAAGCCCAGCAGCGCCTTCACGCCCTCGCGCAGGATCCGATGATCGTCGGCCAGGACCACGGTGATCTCACCCATGTGGCTTCTCCTCGTTCAGCACGATCTCGAGCCGGACGCGCGTGCCCTGCCCCACCGCCGAGTCGATGGTCAGCGTACCCCCGAAGGACTCCACCCGCTCGCGCATGCCCAGCAGGCCCAGGCCCCGCCCCGTGCTCAGCGGCGGGGGCACGCTGGCCGGGTCGAAGCCCTGCCCGTCGTCTTCGATCTCGAGGTTCAACCGCCCCTCGCGCAGCTGCACCTGCACCAGCACCGCCTCGGCGTGGGCATGGCGCGCCACGTTGTGCAGGGCCTCCTGCGCGGCGCGGAAGACGGCGGTCTCCAGCTCCCAGGGGAGCCGCTCTTCCATGCCGCTGAACTCGCAGCGCACCACCACGCCGCGCGCCCGCAGGGTGCGATCGGCGCACCACTCGATGGCCGAGGCCAGGCCGAGGTCGTCGAGCACCGCGGGCCGCAGGTCGAGGATGAGGCGATGCACCTCGGAGATGGCCGCGGCCGCCAGCACGCGCAGGCGGGCCAGCGCCGCCCGGGAAGACTCGGGGGCGGTGACCGCCGCGGCGTCGAGGCCCATCGACAGCGCCGCGAGCTGCTGGCTGGTCTCGTCGTGCAGCTCGCGCGCGATGCGCTTGCGCTCGTCTTCCTGCGCCGAGATGACCCGGCGCAGCAGCCCGGTGCGCTCGAGCTCGCGGGTGGCCAGGGCGGTGTTGAGGTCCTGCAGCTCGCGGGTGCGCTCGGCCACGCGCGCTTCCAGCCCCGCGTTGAGCTGCACCACCCGGGCTTGCGCCTCGCGCACCGAGACGCGCATCGCCTCGAGGGCCTGGCCCAGGGCACCCACCTCGTCACCGGGCAGCGGGCCGATCTGCGCGTCGAGATCGCCTCTGGCCATCTTTCCCGCGGCGCGGGTGAGGAAGCTCAGCGGCCGGGTCACGCTCACCGTCGCGCCCCAGGCGAAGAGGCCCGCGAGCAGGAACATCGCCACCGCGGCCAGCCCCACGTTGCGCGCGAGGCGCCGGGGAAAGGCGTAGGCCTGCGAGAGAGGCTGCCACACCAGCACGGCCCAGTGCGCAGGGCCCACCGGGGCCACCGCCCAGGTCGCGCCCTCGCCTCCGCCGCAGGAACGGCAGGCGCCGGCCGTCGGCGCGCGCGCCGAGAGGAGCGCGCGCTGCACCTCGGGATGATCGTCGGGAACGGTGCCCGGGGAGCTCGCGCCCGCCACGCGCTGACCGGTCAGGTCGTGGAGCGCGACGAGCTGTCCCGGCTCGGGGGCGGCGTCCTCGAGCAGGCGGGTCAGGCGCGGTGAGTCGGCGGCGAGGCGGGCCCCCAGCACCAGCTGGACCTCGCCCAGCGCGTCCAGCAGCGGCACCAGGGCCACCACCCCTTCCCGGCCCGCGGGGAACGCGGGGGCCGCCGCGAAGCCGGTGCGGCCCAGCCGCCGCCCCTCGGCGACCAGCGCCGTGCCGTCGACCTGCCAGCCCTCGGTGTCTCCGGCGACCAGCTGCCCCGCACCGTCGAAGACGAAGAAGGCGTCGAAGAGCGCGTGGCGATGCACGTGCGCCCGGCGCACGGCGGCCCGCAGGCGCTCGCGGCTCGCCGGCCCCGCCGTCCATGGCTCCTGCGTGGCCACGGCGTTGGCCGCTTCCAGCCCGGCCGCCAACACGCTGGAGACCCGCTCGGCCGCGGCGGAAGCCAGCAGCAGGTCGCGGGCGCGGGTGCGCACCTCCAGCTCGCGGCTCGTGGCCAGGCCCGCCCAGACGATCACCAGCGTCGGCGCGATCATGCCCAGGCCGATGAGCGAGAAGAGCCGGGTGCCGATCGGCCGGGACCGTCGCGGCGCGCTCATGGGCCCTCGCGATGCACGCTGGCGGCGAGGTCGAGCAGTTGTTCCAGCGAGCCGCGGGAACGGAAGGCGAAGGCCTGCCCGTCCTGCTCCCACGCCAGCTCGACCCAGGCCGCGCCGTCCTCGCCGCGGAATCTGGACAAGCGCGCCTCGCCGCCCCGCCAGGCCAGCGCCTGCGTCCCGAGGGCCAGGCCCGGAGGGAAGAACGCCGGGGGGAAGGGCAGCGGGTCTCGCACCGACTCGGCGAGCACCAACAGGGGCACGCCGCCATCGCCGGGGCCGAACTCGAGCGCGACCAGGTCAGGGCCCGCGCCCGCCACCTGCACGCGCGAGGGCGGCCAGGTCAGGCTTCGGGGAAACCAGGCCGGCAGCGCCAGCCGGCGCCCGGCCGCCTGCTCGACGGCCTCGATGCTGGGCATGTCCTTGACCCGGCGCTCCTGCGCGGCAGAGCGGGGCAACCAATCGAAGGCGCGCAGGGTGACGCCCGCCACCAGCAGCAACGCGGCCGCCTGTGCGACCCGGGCCAACCCCGAAGGCTTTGAAGTGCGCATGGGACCTCAGGTGACGAAGAACAGCAGGGTGACGAGCCCGAGCGCGGCCGCCGCGAGCAGCCCGGGGCCGGGTGCGAGGGAAGGATCTTCCGGGGGCGCGAGCAGCAGGCGGCAGCGGGCCTCGAGCCCGAAGACGCGCGCGCGCTGGAGCCTTGCGGTGAGCCCCAGCGCGCCGAGGGCCGGCGGCCCCGGCGTGCCGAACACCTTGAGCAGCGCCGAGGCCAGGGTGGCGGGGCGGCCGGTCCAGCGGGCGGCGTCGGCGTCGGCGCGCAGCTCCGTTTCCCAGGCCAGGCTGCGCCCGAGCACCTGGGCCACCGGGTTGAACGCCTGCACCACGCGCAGGCCCAGCATCACCCAGCTGGCGAGCACGTCGTGGCGACGCACGTGCGAGAGCTCGTGAGCGACGGCCGCGCGGAGCTCGCCTTCGTCGAGCAGCGCGAAGAGCCGGGCCGAGACGAGCAGCCGGGGGCGCCACACCCCGACGCAGAGGAGGACCGGGCCCGGCGCGTCCACCACCGTCACCCGGGGCGGCTTGACCCCCGCGGTGACGGCGAGGCTCTGCACCAGCGCTTCCACCCGGGAGGTGTCGACCTCGCCCGCGAGGCCGCGAGGGCGGGAGCCGCGGGCCAGCAGCGGCCCCAGGTCCCTCGAGAGCAGCAGCACGCCCAGCGCCCAGACCGGCCAGGGCCACAGCCGGTCGACCCCGATGCCGCCCACCGAGAACGCGGCGAGGTGGCGGGTGGCGATCAGCGCCGGGCCATCGGCGAACCAGTCCGCGTGCCGGAAGGGCGCCAGCAGCTCGAAGAGCGGGAGGAGCACCAGCGGCGCCACGAAGGCGAAGGACCGGCAGGCCAGGCGCAGGTGAGGCGAGCCGACCTCCCACAGCCGCAGCAGCGCCTCCACGACCAGCGCGGCGAGCAGTGACTGGAGAACGACCTCGTTGAGGTGCTCAGCCACGGCCTCCGGGCTCCGGTGCGACGGGGGGCTCGGCGGGGGGCGGCTCCGTCGGCGCGGGGAGCGGTGGTGGGGCAGCGGCCTCGAGGGCCTTCGCTTCCTGGTCGAGCCGCTCCAGTTCCAGCGGGTGCTCGCGTTCCATGCGGTGCCGGCTGATGCGCCCGGTGAAGATGGAGGTGTCGAAGGGGAACACCTCGGGGCTCAGGTGGGCGTTGTAGATGTGCCAGATGATGATGACGAGGAAGGCCATCAGCCCCTCGCTGCCGTGCATCACCTTGGAGGCGGGGATGATCTGGCCCGGCAGCAGGTTGGTCACCAGGATGGGGAAGAGGAGGATGAGCCCCGTCCCCACCATCACCACGGTGCCCATCACCAGCCCCCAGTATTCGAACTTCTGCCGGTAGTCGAAGCGGTCGAAGCGCGCCTGCTCGCGGGTCAGGCCCAGGTAGTAGCGCAGCGTGGTGACGGCGTCGGTGAAGTCCTTGCGGGTGGCCACCATGCCCAGGTTGGCTTTGCGCCGGAAGATGGGCAGCAGCGCCTCGCCCAGGTGCCAGAGGGCCAGCAGCGTGAAGAGCAGCCCCGAGATGCGATGGACGAGGCGCATGGCGGCCACGCCTCCGAAGGCCTCGACCAGGGCCTGCGAGGCCGACGCCGAGAAGAACTTCTGGGGGAAGCCGGTGACGCACAGGGCGGTGAAGAGCACCATCATGGCGATGTGCTCGAAGATCTGCAGGGCGGAGAAGCGCCGGACGGAGTCGGAGGTGCTCATCGGTTGGCCACCACGCGCCAGAGGTGCAGCGCGATCTGGAGGATCAGACTGCCGATCATCACGGGGATGAGGATGTCGTAGGCGCCCTGCACCACCCACACGAGCGGCGCGCGTTCCCACGTCGGCTCGTAGTGCGAGAGCCACGCCGCGGGGAAGTCAGGCGAGGACGAGCCCGGGTGGCACTTGCGGCAGGTCTCGGCGAGGTTCTCCTTCACCTTCGAGCCCGGGGCGTCGACCTTCGAGATGTCGTGAATGCCGTGGCAGTCGGTGCACAGGGCGGTGACGGGCGCGTCGTTGGTGCCCTTTTGCAGCGCCACCGAGGTGCCGTGGAAGTCCTGCAGGTAGCTGGACAGCACGTGCGTCGACAGGCCGTACTTCTTCATCATCTTCTCGTCGGTGTGACAGCGGCCGCACATCTGCGGGGTCTCGAGCCGCCAGGCGTTCTGGCGCGGGTCGGCGATGTCGTGGGCGCGGTGGCAGTCGGTGCAGGAAGGGACGTCGGGGTTCTCCTTCTCCTGGAGCGCGCTGCCGTGAACGCTCATGGCGTAGACGTTGGAGATCTTCTCGTGGCACTTCGCGCAGGTGCGCGAGATGGCGGAGCGTGGCTCGGCGGCCTTGCCGATGTCGTGGCCACCATGGCAGTCGACGCACACCGCCGCTTCCGTCTTGCCCTCGGCCTGCAGCCCGGCGTGCACCCCGTCGAGCGAGCGGGTGAAGTTCTGGAAGTGACAGTCCTTGCACTGCTTGCTGTACGCGAGCGTCACGGCGCGGCGGTTGGCGAAGGGCGTGGCCTTGTGTTTGTCACCCTGGCCCTTGAACTCGGTGTGGCACTCGGTGCAGTCGACCTCGGCGTGCACCGAGTGGGAGAGCACCTCGGCGTCGACGAAGGTGGAGAGCGTCGAGTCGTCCTCGAGGTAGGCCTCGGAGTCCTTGTCGCCGTGGCATTCGAGGCAGGCCATGTCTTCGGTGCGATCGCGCGGGCCGGTGCCACCATCTCGGCTCCGAGCCCAGGCGCTGGCAGCCATCACCAGGCCAACCAGCGCCAACCACCTTCCCCATGTGCGCATCGCAAACTCCTTCCGCTGCCAGAGCGACTCATCGGTGATCAACCTGCACGCAGCGGGCCTACTTCTTCTCGGACAGCTCCTCGGCGGCGCGACGGGTCTCGACCTCGTTCTTGAGCTCTTCGTGGGTGGCTTCGGGGGCGGGGCCGGCGGTGGGCGTGGGCTCGTGCCGGGTCAGCCAGGCCTCACCAGGGCGCCACTGCGGTGCGAAGAGGTGGACGAAGGCTTCCACGGCGCGCACCACGAAGTGGCCGAGCTTGCGGACGATGGCTCCACCGACGACCCAGGCGAAGAGCCCCAGGCCGACGACGGGGAGGAAGAGGACGAAGGCCAGGCTGAAGACCGCCGCAGCGGCGATCATCACCACGGTGGGCAGCCGCACCCACCTGGTCCCCATTTCACCCGGCAGCTCGCCGCGCTCACCGTCCACGGCGTGGAGCGACCAGCTGGTGGTGTTGAAGTAGTAACCGCCGCCAACCTGCGTCCTGCTTTCGTATCGAGTCATGGTGTGCCCTGCCTTTCGATTACAAACGTAAGGCGCTCCGGAGCGGCGCCCATCAGGTGCGGTCATGAGTTGAGCGGAGCGGATGCCCGAGAAAGGCTCGGGTAAACACCCGAGGATCACGGCTCGACGACGCTCTCCGAGGAAGCGCGGCCGGTTGAGCGCGAGGCTGTGGAGCGAGCTGTGCGGAGGTGCGCTTGACGGGGCTTGCCGGGGGACCGGCGCTCATCCTGCGCGGTGGTCACCGAGGGGTGCAGGAGTTGCCGCCCCGGACCTTGAGATCGATCAACCCTTCCTGGGATCAGCCCTGATCAGGACCAGGACTGCTTCGGCACGAGGTGGTTGCGCGCGGCGGCCTCGTGGTTCGAGAGGCCCTGGCGCGGCATGAGCTTCTCCATGCGCACCTTCCCGCTGCCCGCGGCGATCAGCTTGTCGTTGCGCTCGGCCGGGTAGCTGCCGGTGGCGACGATCACCACGTCCTTCACCTGCGCGAGCGCGCCGTTCTTCACCGCGTCGAGGATGGCGGTGTTCGCGCCCGGGCCGGCTTCGCGCTCGTAGAGACAGTCGAGCAGCACCAGCTGATCAGTCTTCAAGGTGCCGCTGGTCATCGCCGCTGCGAGGGCCCGGCCTCCGGCGGAGTGCGCCGAGACGACGTGCTTCGTGCCGCTCGCCGCGCTCACCCCCGCGCCCGCCAGCGCGTCGCGCACGGTGCCGGCGTGGTCCTTCACGTTGTTCCAGGCGGTGCCCGCGCCGCCCACGTTGCCCTGCGCCTCGGGCAGCACCCAGACGCGCTGCGGCTCCTTCGTCAGCTGCTCCTTGATGTTGCCGGTGTGCGAGCCGTTGGGCGCGGCGACCGAGGTGTGGTCCCCGTGAAAGTGGGTCTGCACGGTGGCGGGCTTCGAGGCATCGAACCCGGGCGGCAGCAGCGTGAGCACGGGCGCGCCGCCGTTTCCCGAAGGCGTGGTGACGGTGAGCCGCGCCGCCGGCGTGCGGGAGAGGAAGTCGCCGTACGTCGACTTCGCCTGCTCGATGGTGCGCGCCAGGGCGGGGCTCGATTGCTTGAGCCGCGCCAGCTCGTCGCGGGTGATGCTGCCGACGTCCACGGTGCGCGGCGGCGCGGCCGGGGTGTTGACGCCGGGCGCGGTGACGGGGCGGGGACCGATGGGGTTCGGCATGGACGGGCAGTGTAGTGTCTGCTGCTCACCGTGTCCCCCACCCGCCCGTTCCTGCTCGCCCTGCTGGTCTGCGGTTGCCCGGCGCCGCTGACCACGCCTGACGGCGGAGCGCCCCGCCCTGACGCCGGCAGCCCGGTGGATGCGGGAGACCCGACCGCGCCGCTCTTCGAGAAGACGCACCTGGTGCAGGTGGACGTGGAGCTCCCGCCCGCGGACTGGGAGACGCTGCGCAACCAGACGCGCGATCTCTTCACCCTGCTGGGGGGCGACTGCACGGCGCAGCCATTTCCTTCGCCGTTCACCACCTTCGAGGGCACGGTCACGGTCGACGGCACGCGGCTCACCCGCGCCACCATCAAGAAGAAGGGCTTCCTCGGCTCGCTGTCGATCTACCGGCCCTCGCTCAAGCTCAAGTTCGACGAGTACCTCGACGGGCAGGTGGTCTCGGGGCTCGACGCGATGACGCTCAACAACGCGCAGCAGGATCCAGCGATCGTCCGCCAGTGCCTCGGCTACGCGTTGTTCGCGAAGGCCGGCCTGGTGGCGCCGCGCTGCAACTACGCGCACGTGCGGGTGAACGGCGCCGACCTCGGCGTGTACGCGCACGTCGAGGCGATCGACAAGGACCTGCTCCGGCGCCGCTTCGACAAGGCGGGCGGCAACCTCTACGAGGGCACGCTCAGCGACTTCAACCCCACCTTCGAGCGCACCTTCGACCTGAAGAACACGGTGGTGGACCGCTCCGACCTCGCCGCGGTGACCGCCGCCCTCACCGTGCCAGACGCGGAGCTGCTCGCGCGGCTCGAGCCGCTCGTCGACGTGACGCAGTTCATCGACTTCTGGGCGATGGAGACGCTCCTGCGCCACTGGGACGGGTACGCGAGCAACACCAACAACTTCTTCATCTACCGGGACCCGTCCACCTCGAAGTTCGTCTTCATTCCGTGGGGCGCCGACGCGGTCTTCACCTCGGGCGTGGCCACCACGGACAACCCCGACGGCCTGCTGTTGCGCGGGGAGCTGACGCGGCGGCTGTACCAGCTGCCCGAGACGCGGGCCCGCTACCTCGCGCGCGTGCGGTTCATGCTCGACACCGTGTTCGACGAGGCGGCGCTGCGGGCGGAGGTGAGCCGCATGGAGGCGTTGGTGAGGCCGCTGATGCACCCGATCCAGCAGCCGCAGCTCGCGGGGGGCCTGGCCAACGTGCGCCGCTTCATCGACACGCGGCGGACGGTGTTGCTCGGCGTGCTCGCCAATCCCCCGGCGGCGGTGGGCGCGGCGCGGCCTTCACCCTGCCTGGCGCGGCTGGGATCGATCGCGGCGACGTTCGAGACGACGTGGGGAACGCTGGGCGCGCCAAACCCGTTCATGACCGGCGTGGGCACGCTCGACCTGACGCTGGGCGGTGCGCCGGTGCCGATCACGTTCGTGAGCAGCGGCGCGGGCCTCGACACTGGCGGCAACGACGGCCCGCGCGTGGGGGTGAACATCGTCGCGCTGCTCGGTGATGGCGGCGTGAGCGCGGCGGCGGTGCGGCTCGAGCCGGCGCTGTATCCCTCGGCGGGGCCGCAGCCGTTCGATCTCTTCAACCGCATCGGGGTGACGTTCGAGTTCCAGGGCCAGCAGGCGGTGCCGCAGGGGCTGCTCGGCAACGGCACGCTCGAGTTCACCGACGCCGGGACGGTGGATGGTGGGCGCGTGTCGGGCCACTTCGCAGCGGAGCTCTACCGTTGGCCTTTTGGCGGTTGAAGTGGGCCGGCCTCGATGGGGCGGTGAGTCTGGGTTCTCGTCCAGTGCTGGCTTCGCTGAGCGAGCCTCTCACCGCGGGCTTTCTTTCGCTCGGCTGCACCTGGCTTCGACTCATTCGCCGTGAGCCTCCGCCCGAGCGCGGTCGCGTGAGCGGAGACGGCGGCGCAGCGCGCCCAGACCGCGGCATGAGCGCCGGGATTTCGGCAAGACGGACGCCCACCTTCGCTCCGATCTCGGCTGCGCCGCTCCGGGGCTACCGGTGAAGGCTACTCCGACTGAATGTCGGTCGAGACACCTCTGACCGCCATTCAGTTGGAAGAATTCGCTCCTCTTCTCGACCGGTGAGAGTGAAAGCGCCAGAGGTGGAGCAGCGCTGCGCCAGAAATGCCCCGCTGGAGGGCAGTCTTCGCTCGGAAAGAGCCCCGACCGACATCCAGTCGGAGTGAGGTGTGTGGTCGAACGCCTCCGCGTCCGCACTGCGATCACGAAGAGGAACATCCTCTTCGCGTGCAGCCATCCTGGCGAGGCTGGTGGCGTCGCCCATGAGGGCGAGCCTCATGCGCCGGGCGGTGGGCGCGCGCGGGCGGACGCTCACCCACACCTCGTCCCTCTGACATCCTTGCCCGCGCCGAGAGCCTGCTCGAGCCGGGCGCGAACGAGATCGCTTCTCACCGCCATCCTCGAGGCCACCTACCCCGGGAGTCGACGGACCGTGTCCTCGTTCAGCACCGCCGCCTGGCTTCGCTCACGACGGGCAGACGGCCTGAAGCCGTCGAGCGTCTGCGCGCTGAGCACCGAGCTGACCACGCCGTCGAGCGCCGCGGAGAAGGTGGCCTGGTCGGCGGGCGCGTGCGCCTGGCCGAGCTCGATGAGCAGGTCCGGCCGCTCGTCGCCGAAGAACGCGTAGCGCAACCCCACCGGCACGCACCGCGCTCCCGAGCGGCGCGCGAGCAGCTCCACGCCGCGCTCGAGCCGCAACGGAGGACGCGCGTGCGGCGTGAGCACGCCCTCGGGAAAGACGATCACCACCGCGCGAGGCCTCTCGAGGAGCCGCCGGGCGGCACCGAGTGACTCGACCGCCGAGCGCGCGTCGCCCCGCCGAATCGAGAACGCGCCCAGCCGGGTGAGGAAGCGGTAGCGCGCGAGGTTCTGCTCTTCCATCACGCAGTACCCGTCGCGGCCCGTCGACACGCAGAGGTGATGCATGGCGAAGCCGTCCCACCAGCCGGGGTGGTTGCCGTAGAAGATCAGGCTCTCGTCTGACGCCGGCAGCTCGCCACGCACCCAGATGCCGCGGAAGTCCCGACGCAGCCGCCAATCGACGTAGCGCGCCGTGAGCCACCCGAGCGGCCCGCCCTTGTTCGCGCGGATCACGTCACGACCCTGATCAGCCCACCTGCGCTCACCGCGAGGCGACGGCCGCGCCAGACGATGTCCCTGAGCACCAGCGAGTGGACGAAGGCGACGAGCAAGAGCGCCTCACCCGCGAGCCATTCCCACGACGCGCTCACGCTCAGGCCCGACAGCCGCACGGACAGCGCGGTCCTCGAGAGGAAGAGGCCCGCCGCGAGGCCCAGGAGCACGGGCGAACCCGACCACGCCGCGAAGAGCACCAGGGGAATCGTGGGCGCGAAGACCAGCGGGATGCTCGGGTAGAGCGCGGGCCGGTGCGCGCGGAGCACCTGCATCCACCGGGTGATGCGCTGCACCGCGGCGCCCAGGGTCTGCGACGCAGCGGGTGTGCGGGCCACCGCGTCCGCCAGCTCCACCCGGTGACCGCGCGCGTGCAGGCGGCGCGAGAGTTCGAGGTCTTCGCCGATGCAGTTCACCAGCCGCGGCAGCTCGTCGATGGCGGCGGGCCCGAGCGCCATCGCCTTGCCACACACGGCCGGGGCGCCCGCGGCCATCGCGTCGAGCGCGACGAACGCGTGGTGGGTGCGCGACAGCAGCCCGCGCAGCGCATGGCCCGCGGCGTCGACCGCGCCTTCGGGTGCAGGGGCCGCCGTGCAGAGCGCCGCGCCCCCCTGCACCGGGGCAATCAACGACGCGAGCAGCGCCTCGGTCACGCGCACGTCTGCGTCGGCGCACACCACCACCTCGCCCGCGCGCCCCAGCGACGCCAGCGCGTAGCTGAGGTGGCCGGCCTTCCGGTTGGCCCCGGGCGGATCGGAGAAGAGCCACTCACCGCGCACCGCGGAGGGGGGACGGAACGCGGCCAGCACCACCTGCCGCACGCCCGGGGCCAACGGCTCAGACAGGTTCTTCACCTCGCGCTCGGTCGGCTCGTCGAAGGGCCTCAAGAGCAGCACCTTCGCCCGGAGCGCCGGCGGCGGCAGGGCGCGGCGGCGCCCCAGCCTGAACAGCGTCACCCACGTGAAGAGGGTGGCGACCACCAGCCAGCTGCCCGCCAGGGCCATCATGCGTCACGCCTCTTGTTCATGGTTTGTAGATAGTTGGTGCAGGCACGTTTCGCAACCCGATCTCGACCCGTGGTGACAGCTTTTCAGGGTGCCGGTGTTCCACGGGCATCATGAGAACAAACCTCGTCTTCCTCAGCCTCGTCCTCTCCGCTTGCCAGGGTGTCGTCGCCAGCGGAACCGTCACCACCACCACCCGTGAGGTCCCCGCCTTCCGGCGGATCTCCATCGCGTCGGGCATCACCGCCACGGCGTCGGCGGGCAGCCGGGCCCTCAGCATCAAGGCCGACGACAACCTGCAGCCGCTGATCGAGACCTTCGTCGAAGACGACACCCTCATCGTGCGCCTCAAGCCGATGACGCTGGTCGGCCCGGTGCGGACGATGGACGCCACCATCAGCAACGACGCCTTCGAGGCGCTCGATGCCTCGGGGGGCTCGCACGTCACGCTCCCCGCCACCCCGGTGACGCGCTTCCCCATCTCGGCGTCGGGCGGCAGCGTGGTGGACGTCACCGGCCTGTCCAGCGCCGACTTCACCGTCGACGCGTCGGGCGGCAGCCGGGTGAAGGTGAGCGGCGCGGCCACCAGCGCGAGCGCCTCGGCGTCCGGCGGCAGCGACCTCGAGTTCACCGCCGTGCCACTCGAGAGCCTGCGCGTGGACGCGTCGGGCGGCAGCACCGTGAAGGCGCGCGTGTCGGGCTCCCTCACCGGCTCCGCCTCGGGGGGCAGCACCCTGACCATCGTGGGCATGCCCTCGAGCCAGGTCGACACCTCCGGCGGCTCCCATGTCCGTCTCGGCGCGCAGTGAGCTCGTCGCCGACGTCGGTTGCCGTGATGCCGTCGCGCCGCCGGGGGTACTCTCTCTTCGTGCGCGCGGGGGCTCGACGCAGATCACGGCGACCGGCGGGGCGCTTCAGGTGAGCGCCTCCGTCGAGCAGCTGTACGCGAAGTACGGGCCGATGGTGCTGCGTCGTTGCCGGAAGCTGCTGCGTGACGACGCGCGCGCCCTCGATGCCATGCATGACGTCTTCGTGCTCATGCTCCGCCATCAGCACCTGGACGGTGGCTCGTCGCTGCTCTTCCGCCTCGCCACCAACGTCTGCCTCAACCAGCTCCGCACCGTGCGCCGCAAGCCCGAGGACGCGAACGACGAGCTGGTGTTGTCCATCGCGCAGGAGCTCGACGTCGAGTCGCGCACCCAGGCCCGCAGTCTGCTCGCCCGGCTCTTCGCCGACGAGCCCGAGACGACGGCCACCATCGCGGTGCTGCACTACCTCGACGGCATGACCTGGGACGAGGTGGCGGACGAGATGAAGATGTCGGTGTCGGGCGTGCGCAAGCGCGCGCGCGGCATCACGGAACGAGTGAAGACCTTGCAGGAGAGAAACCCGTGATCGCTGACTGGATGCTCGAGCGTTACCGACTGGGAGAGCTGAGCGCCTCCGACCACGCGCGGGTCGCCGCCGAGCTCGTCACTGACGAAGCGTTGCGCGCGCGCCTCCACTTGCTGGCCGAAGACGACGCCGCCACCCTCACCGCCCACCCGCCGGCCCGCGTCGCGGCCCGCGTCACCCGCACCGCCGCCCCGCCCCAGCCGCAATCGAACTTCCGCTGGGTCGTTCCCGCCTTCGCGGTCGCTACCGCGCTCACCGTGGGCATCGTGGTGCGCTCCATGCCGGGAGATGACGAGGTGCGCTTCAAGGGAGACGGCCCTACGCTGCGCCTGTTCCGCCTCGCCGGGAAAGACCCGGAGCGCCTCGCCGACGGCGCGCGGGTGAAGCCGCACGACGTGGTGCAGGTGGCCTTCGAGCTGTCCGGCGCGAAGCACCTGGTCATCGTCAGCGTCGATGGCGCGGGCCAGACCACGCTGCACTGGCCGCTCGACGGCAACACCCGGCCGGCGCCGGGCTTCAAGGCGCTCCCGCAGGCCTTCGAGCTCGACGAGGCGCCCGGCTTCGAACGCTTCTTCCTCGTGTCGTCCGACACTCCACTCTCCGTGACCGAGGTGCTCGCCGCTGCGAAGGGCAGCTCGCGCACCGGGCCGTTACCGTTGCCGGCGTCGGCCACGCAACGCTCCGTGCTGCTCGACAAGGTGTCCCCATGATGCTCGCTCTGCTCTCGACCCTGATCATCGCGCAGGCACCAGAAGTCACCCTGCGCCGCTTCGCGCTGGTGGCCGGCGCCAACGACGGTGGCAGCAGCCGCGTGACGCTGCGCTACGCCAACTCCGATGCGCGGGCGATGTCGAAGGTGCTCACCCAGCTGGGCGGGGTGGACCCGCGCGACGTGCTGGTGGTGGAAGACCCGTCGCCCGCGCAGCTGCTGCAGGCGCTCGAGGGGCTCCAGGCGCGGTTGGTGGAAGCCGAGCGCGGGCCGTCGCGGGTCGAGGTGTTCTTCTATTACTCGGGCCACAGCGATGAAGAGGGGCTGCTGCTCAAGGGCGAGCGGCTCTCGTACACGGAGCTGCGCTCGAAGCTCGACGCGCTGCCCGCGCAGGTGCGCATCGCGGTGCTCGACTCGTGCGCGTCGGGCGCGCTCAACCTGCTCAAGGGCGGCGCGCCGCGGCCGTCGTTCCTGGTCGACGCGTCGTCGTCGCTCAGCGGCCACGCCTTCCTCACCAGCTCGTCGGCCGACGAGGCCGCGCAGGAATCGGAGCGCCTCAAGGCGAGCATCTTCACGCACTTCTTCCTCTCGGGGCTCCGCGGCGCGGCCGACAGCAGCCACGACGGGCGCGTCACGCTGGCCGAGGCCTACCAGTATGCGTTCGCCGAGACGCTCACGCGCACCACGTCCACCAGCGCCGGCCCGCAGCGCCCGGGGTGGGACATTCAGCTCGTCGGCACCGGCGACCTGGTGCTGACCGATCTCCGCGCGTCCGACGCGAAGCTGGTGCTCGAGGCGCAGCTGGGCGGGCGCGTGCACGTGCTGGGCGCGAACGGCGGCCTGGTGGTCGAGGTGGCGAAGGCCGCGGGCAAGCCCGTGGAGCTGGGGCTCGAGGCCGGCGACTACCGCGTGGTGGTGGACGACGGCGCAGGGCACGTGGGTGAGGCGAAGCTCACGCTCGGCCCGCAGGGCGCGCAGGTGCTCACGCGGGCCCTGCTCACCTCGACCACGATCGAGGCGACGGTGCGGCGCGGTGACGAGCCGCGGCCGCACCTCCCCGTCGACGTCGCCTTCGTGCCGCCGCTGAGCATCTCGGGCGGCTTCTCGCGGCCGCCCCGGGTCAACTTCGGGGTGGGCATCATCGGGGTGCGGGTGGGCGCGGTCGACGGGTTGCTGCTCGGCAGCGTGGGCGCGTGGAGCGACGACACCGTCAACGGCGTGGGCATCGGCGGCGCGTTGCTCAAGACGGGTTCGGTCAACGGCGTGGCCGTGGGAGGGGCGGTCTTCGTGGCCACCGGCGACGTCACCGGCCTGAGCCTGTCCACGGTCACCGTGGCGACGCAGAACCTGGTGGGCCTGCACGCCTCGGCCCTGTCCATCGCGGGAGGCGACGTGCGCGGCGCCCAGCTCTCGGTGGCCAACATCGCCGTGGGCGACGTGCGCGGCACGCAGCTGGGCGTCGTCAACTTCGCCGGCCGCGGCTTCGGCGGGCTGCAGGGCTCGGTGGCGAACGTGGCCTGGGGTGAGGCCTGGGGCGCGCAGGTCGGCGTGTTGAACATCGGAGGCGACGTCACCGGCGCCCAGGTGGGGTTGCTCAACATCGCGAAGACGGTGCGGGGCACGCAGGTGGGCCTGCTCAACATCGCGCAGACCAGCGACGCGCCGGTGGGCCTGCTCAACATCATCACCCGCGGCCACCTTCACCTCGCGGCGTGGACCAACGAGACCTCGGTCGCCAACGTGGCGGTGAAGGTGGGCGGCGCGAACGTGTACAGCTTCCTCATGGGGGGCGTGAATCCACGCGGGGCGAACGGCAAGGTGAACTTGAGCTACGGCCTGGGCCTCGGGGTGCGCGCGCGCTTCGGCCGGTGGTACGGCGAGCTCGAGGGCTCGTTCGAAGATCTCCACCAGCCGGGGCAGACGTGGCAGTCGTCGGTGTTCAGCACCGGCGCGCGGCTCAACGTGGGCTTCCAGCTCTTCGAGCGCTTCGCGGTGTTCGCGGGGCCGCAGCTGCACACGCACATCGCCATCAACGCGTTGCAGGACGTGCGCACGCTCTCGCCGTGGGGCTTCGACGTGTCGGACCGCGTGCGCCTCGTGCCCGGCGTGGTGCTGGGCGCACAGTTCCTGTGAATCACGGAGACAGGAGCTCGACGGAGCCGTCCGTGCCGTGCACGCGAATGCGTTGCCCATCGCGGATCAGCCGGGTGGCGTGCTCCACGCCCACGACGGCCGGCAGGCCGTACTCGCGGGCGATCACCGCGCCGTGAGTCATGAGGCCCCCCACCTCGGTCACCAGGCCCCTGATTCCGACGAACACCGGCGTCCAGCTCGGGTCCGTGAAGGCGGTGACCAGGATGTCGCCCGCCTCGAGCGTGGCCTGCGCCAGGTCGAGGATGACGCGGGCCCTTCCCTCGACGGTGCCGGACGAGACGGCCAGGCCGACCAGCGCGCCTGCCGGAAGGTCCGCGCGGCGGTACGCCCCGGCCACGACCTCGCCGTCTGACGTGAGCACGCGAGGCGGCGTGAGCGCTCGATACGACCTGTACTCTTCCTGGCGCTGGCGAATGAGCTGCTCGTCCACCCGCTTCGTGCGCACCGCGTCGTGCAGCTCCTGGAACGTGAGGAAGAAGAGGTCTTCCTTCCCGGCCAGCACGCCGGCCTGCACCAGGCGCCCGGCTTCTTCCAGCAACGCCTGCTTGTAGAGCCAGTAGCGGCTGACCATTCCGTACTTCGGATACTCGCGGTAGCCGATGAAGGCGCGGACCCGGTCGATCATCCGCCTGGTCTCTTCGGCCTTCTGCTCTCCGTCGGGCAGCGCCCGCAGGCGCTGCAGCAGCTCCCGTTCCTTCTTCGAGGCCGCCTGCCGCCCCTGCTCGAAGCGCCTCGCGCCGGCGCCCGGCTCGAGGTTCTCGAGGTTCTCGAGGTGGCTGAGGATGAGGGGCACGAGCGTGGTGGGCCGTTCGTTCCACCGCGGCCTCGTGAGGTCGATCTCGCCGACGCAGCGCATGCCGTACCGGTCGAGCCAGGCCTCGATGGCGTCCCGCGCTTCGCGCCCGCCTGCGAGCCCGGGCAGCTCCTCCAGGAAGTCCTCGTCTTCGACCTGCCGCAGAAAGGCCACCACGTCCTGATGCGGGCGGATCACGTCGGCCACGTCGAGGAGCGCCAGCCCCATCTCCGAGGTGACGTTGTGGGGCACGGACTGCGTGAGCGTGTCGGCCACGTTCTTCTCGCCCAGCCACGCCTGCAGTCGATCGTTGAGCCACCAGGTGGCCTCGATCGCCGTCATGATCACCTGCAGGCTCTTCGCATCGAACAGGAACCGCTTCAGCTCCTGGAGGTCGGTGAGGATGAAGTCGAGCAGCGCCGCGCCGGACCTGCTGCCGAGCTCGCGCTTCGCGGCGGCGAGGGACGCCTGGCTGCGCGCGATCAGCTCGGTGACGATGGCCGGATCGAGCTCGAGCGGCGGTGGCGCGCTCGCGGCCGGCGCTGGGGCGGGACCCGGGTCCGGGAGCGTCGGGATGAAGTCGCCGCGATCGAGGATGGTCTGCAGCGCGTCCCTGATCAGCGGATCAGATCTTCCCAGCGCCCCCAGGACGGCCGCACGACTGGCCGGTGATGCGAGGCCGCGGGTGACGTCGACGAACAACCGCCCGGCGGCGTCGTGCATGGGCCGGCCGGCCGTCAGCTGAAAGAACGAGAGCCCCAGCGGCTTCATCGGGTCGGTCATCATCTGCTGGTGACCGACCGAGACGTAGACGTGGTTCTCCGCGTCGCCGGCCACGGGAATGGGGAAGAGCGTGGTGATCGGCCGGCTCTGGACGAACTGGAAGTCATCGCCGGCCAGGCACCACTCGATGTCCTGGGGGCGGCCGAAGTGCGCTTCGATTCGCCGGCCCAGCTGCGCGAGCCGCACCACCTGCGCATCGGTGAGCGCTGGCTGCTGCTGCCGCTCCGGCTCGATCGCGTGCTCCTGCGTTCCGCCTGAAGGCGAGGCGTCGATGGCGAGCCGCTTGGTGGCGAGCTTCCGCCCGATGATCTCGCCGCCGCGCACCTGGTAGTGGTCCGCGTTCACCAGCCCGGAGACCAGCGCTTCGCCGAGCCCGAAGCTGGCCTCCACCGAGGTGACCTTCCGATGGCCGGTGATGGGGTCGGCCGTGAAGAGAATGCCGGACACCTGCGGGAAGACCATCTGCTGCACCACCACCGCCATGTGGCTCTTCCGGTGGTCGAAGCCATTGCGCAGGCGGTACGTCACGGCGCGCTCGGTGAAGAGCGAGGCCCAGCACCGGCTGACGTGCTGGAGGATCGACGCCGGCCCCACCACGTTCAGGTACGTGTCCTGCTGGCCCGCGAAGGAAGCAGTGGGCGAGTCCTCTGCTGTCGCGCTGGAGCGCACGGCCCAGGCGGCTTGCTCGCCCCACCGCGCGAGCTGCGTGGTGATCGCCGACGAGAGCTCGCCGGGAATGGCGACCTCTTCGATCGTGCGCCTGAGCTCAGCGCTGAGCGCGTGGATCGTCTCGCGACCGTCAGGCTTCAGGCGCGCCAGCCGCTCGAGCTGATCTTCGAGCGTGGGCGCCTCCTTCATGAGCCGCTGGAAGGCGTGCGTCGTGATGCAGAAGCCAGGCGGCACGCGGATGCCCTCGAGCCGCGAGAGCGCCGCCAGGTGCGCGCCCTTGCCGCCCACGAGCGCGACCTGCGTCTGCTCGATCTCCTCGAAGCCCAGCACGTCACGATCCATCTGCTCACCTCGCGCTCGCGAAGACCGGCGGACTCAAGAGCCGCTTCATGCGCGCGAACATGACACCTCTACAAGCCCTTGCTCCACGGCGCGGCGTCTCATCGTTCGACCAGGGCGCGGATTGAGGGGAGATCGGGGTCCTCTCGCGGAGCGACGGCCAGGTAGCGCTTCCACGCGACCTTCATCTCCGCGGTCTTGCCCAGCCGGCCGGCGGCGATGCCGAGGTTCTTGAACACGCTGGGCTGCGGCGCCTCGTCGCGCTCGGCGCAGTCCTGGAGGATCTCCCAGGCCCGCGTCAGCCAGAGCACGTCGTCCTTGCGCTCGATGCCGAGGTTGAGCGCGGTGAGCCCCCGCTGCGCGCGCGCGTGCCACACGTCTCGGCGCACCCGCTCTTCCCACGAGCCCTGCGGCGCGTTCGCGCTCGTCCACCCGAGCGAGGGCAGCCGCGCCTCGCTCTCCTCGAACCACGCCTCGGCGTCGAACGGAGCGCCGGCGGGGATCAAGCGGTCGCACAACCCCCACGCCACCGCCTGCACCTGGATCGCCTCGCCGGCCTTGAAGCCGCCGCAGACGATCAACGGCCGCTGCGCGTTCGCGCCGAGGAACTGCGCGAGCCGAAAGGTGCCGCTGTCCGTGGGGTGCCACCGCGTACCCTCGGGGATGACGAGGTCGGCTCGCACCCGACGCAGCCGGGTCGTGTACCAGTCGTAGCTGAGCATCTGTTGATCGACCACCCTCAGCCCCGGCTGCACCTGCTCGCAGGCCTGGAGCGCGCGCATCGAGTTGCCGATGAGATCTCCCTGCGTGAGCACCAGCGCGCCTTCGGGTTGGTCGAGCAGCGCCAGCCCGTAGTTCTTCACCGCGAGCGCGTCGTGGTGCGGGCGCTGAAGCACCCCGGACAGCACCAGCACTCCCGCCAGCGCGATAGAGAAGCGTACGTCCCGCCTGCTCAGCGCGAGGCCGGCGGCCGCGCACAGCAGCAGGTGGGGCATCAGGAAGAAGCGCGCGACGACGTCGCGGAAGAGCGGGTTGTCGAGGGGCAGGTTGGCCAGCGCGCCGAAGAGCCCCACGCTGAGCGCGAGCGCCGCGAGGCCGGCGAGCAGCCATCGTCTCTTCGCGTGAAACAGCCCGGCCACCGCCAGCACCGCGACCAGCGCCCAGGACTGACGAGCCTCGAACTGCGCGAAGGCCGAGAGGAACGGACCGAGGCCCGTGCCGGCGTTCTCTGAGGACGCGAGCTGAAACGTGCCGTACTCGCGACGGAGCACGTGCGTGAGAAACCCGGAGAGCGAGCGCTGATCACCCCAGGAGAACAGCGTGTCGTTGCCGCTCCACAGCGGAAGCAGGAGGAGCGGCGTAAAGCCGATCACCACGCCGCCGGCCAGCCAGAGCCAGAACGTGCGTTGACCGATTCGGCCCGCGAGCAGCGGTACCACCACGAACAGCGCGGTCTGGTGATGCGTCAACGCGAGCCCGCTGAAGAGGCCCAGCAGCAACGCGCTCTGCTTCGTGCCGCGCTCGAGGTCCCTGGTGAGCGCCCACGCCACCGCAGTGACGAGCAGCGCGTGCAGCGCGAAGACCTCCACCGTCGTCGAGTAGAGCCACGCCAGCGGGGAAGCGAACCAGGCGGCTCCGGCGAGCAGGCCGGCGGCAGGGCGTTTCGTCCAGCGGCCCACCAGGTCGACCAACAACGCGATGGTGAGCGCGCTGCACACGGCCGAGACGAGGTGGAACGCCGTCAGCTTCGAGCCGAAGAGCCCGAAGAGCCGCAGCAGCAACCCGTGCAGGGGATACCCGGGGGGATGCGCGACGCCCCCTGCGCACGCGGCCGACGCGAGCTCACCCGCGTCGCCTCCTGGAATTCCCGGGTGCAGCGTCGCGGCGTACACCACGAAGGCGACGACACCCGCGCCACCGGCCCATCGACGCGCTGACGTCATCGCTTCTCTCTGCACATGATCCGCTCGTAGACGCCCGGGCTCGGCTCGGTGGTGTTGTAGACGACGAAGTCGATCTGCAGGCCTCACATTCTCCATTGCATGGATGTGGCGCAGACGCTCACCCGCTGTGGCAACGAGGGCGGCGCCGCGGTGTGTCGCTGACAGTCGCATTCCACGGGCCGTCCACCGCGTTCGAGGTCTTGTGCCCGGCGGGTGGATGAGTGAGCGTCACCCCGTGCACACCCTGCCCGCATCCAGCCCCCCGCCCACCGAGCCCATCCACGGTGCCCAGGTCGGGCGGGTGCTGGTGGTGGACGACGACGAAGGCGTGCGGAGGGTCTACTCCCGCGCGCTGGAGAGCGCGGGCCACGAGGTGGTGGTGGCCTCCTCGGCGACCGAGGCGGCTCCACACTTCGGCGAGGGCCTGCCGCCCTTCGACTGCGTCATCAGCGACATCGTGATGCCGGGAATGACGGGCATCGAGCTCCTGAGGAAGATCCGCCAGGTCGATCTCGACGTGGCGGTGGTGATGGCCACCGGCGGCCCCACGATGGGCACGGCCATCGCCGCCGTCGAAGAAGGGGCGACCCGCTACCTGGTGAAGCCCTTCGAATGGAAGGTGCTCGCCCACACCGTCGGGCAGTGCATCAACCTCTCGCGCATGGCCAGGCTGAAACGGCAGGTCATCGAGGAGCTGGGCGGCCCGGAGAAGCTGATGGGCGACCGGGGCGGGCTCTCGGTGCGCCTCGACGCGGCGCTCTCTTCGTTGCACCTGCATTACCAGCCCATCGTGCGCCTCTCCGACCGGAGCCTCTTCGGCTACGAGGCGTTGGTGCGCACGGGGGAAGCCTCGATTGCGCACCCCGGGGCCCTCTTCGACGTGGCCGAGCGGCTCAAGCGCGTCTCGGACGTGTCGCGGCGCGTCCGCGAGCTGGCCCCCGAGCCCTTCGCCGCTTCCCCGGAGCGGGGTCTGCTCCTGGTCAACCTGCACCTCCACGATCTGCTCGACGAGGCGCTGTACTCGGAGCGCGGGCCGCTCGCAGGGCTCGCGGGCCGGGTGGTGCTGGAGATCACCGAGCGCGCCGCGCTCACCGACGTGAGCGATCTCCGCGCGCGCGTAGACCGGCTGCGGAAGCTGGGCTTCCGCATCGCGGTGGACGACCTGGGCGCCGGCTACGCGGGGCTCAACACCTTCGCCGACCTCGAGCCCGAAGTGGTGAAGCTCGACATGACCCTCGTCCGCGGCATCCACCGCTCGAGCACCAAGCAGAAGGTGGTGCGCTCCATGGCGAGCCTCTGCCGGGAGATGGGCCTCGAGGTCATCTGCGAGGGCGTCGAGGTGCTGGAAGAGCTGGCGTGCCTGCAGGCCATGGGGTGCGACGTGTTCCAGGGCTTCCTGTTCGCCAGGGCGGGGCCGGCCTTCGTCGACCCGACCTTTCCTTCCCTCAGAGCCCCAGGTAGCTGACCGCCCCGCCGGTGGCGGCGATGGCGAGCCCGGCCATCACCTCGGCCGCGGCCGCCGAGCGCTTGCCCAGGAACCGCTCGAAGTCGACCAGCCGCGCGCCGAGCACGCCCAGCGTCACCAGCACCAGCATCGTCACCACGGTGAGCGAGCCGAACACCACGATCACCCCCACCAGCAGGCCGGTGTCGTGCATCACGCCCGGCGCGAGCAGCAGCGGCACCAGCGCCTCGCACGGGCCGAACACCAGCACCACGAACAACGTCCACGCGGTGACGGCGCGCTTCTTCGCCTCGGCGTGCAGGTGCACGTGCTCGTCGGCGTGGCCGTGATCATGATCGTGGTGCGTGCCGTCTCCATGCGCGTGCAGGTGACGGTGGGGGCGCTGCTTCCAGAAGCGGAACGCCCCGAGCGCCGCGTAGCCCAGGCCGAAGCTCACCAGCAGGCCCAGCGCGAACTGGCCCCGCAGCGACTCGAGCGCGGCGAGCTGTTCCACCGCGAGGCCGAGCGCGACCGCGCCCAGGCCCAGCACCACGGCCGACGCCACGTGGCCCACGCCGCACAGGGCGGTGATCAACAGCGTGCGCTTGAGGCTCCACTGCTGAACGCGCGAGAGCACCACGAAGGGCAGCGCGTGATCGACGCCGATGGCGGTGTGGACGATCGCCAGGCTCGCGGCCATGCCCAGCAACAACGCAGCGCCCGTCGAGCCCATCTCAATGCCCCCCGAAGACGGGCGAGCGCTTCTCGAAGAACGCCGAGATGCCCTCGGCGAAGTCCTCGCTATCGGCGGAATGCGCCAGCGCCTCGAGCTCACGATCGAGGTGGAAGTCGAGCCGGTCCACGCCCGCGGCCTCGTTCATGAGCCGCTTCGCCGCCGCGTAGGAAGCGGTCGGGCCCACGGCGAGCCGCCGTGCCAGTGCGGTGAGCTCCTCGTCGAAGGTGGAGTCCGAGAAGACCTGGCTCACCAGGCCCAGCTCCTTGCCCTCGCGCGCAGACACGCGCGGGTTGAGGAAGGCGAGATCCATCGCGCGGCGCAGGCCCACCAGCTTCGGCAGGAAGAAGGTCGAGCTCTCCGCGCCGCACAGCGCGGTCTTGAAGTACGCGTACTCGAAGGTCGAGCGCTCGGACGCGACCACCAGGTCGCAGCACATCGCCAGCCCCATCCCCCCGGCCGCGGCCACGCCGTCGACCGCCGCGATCACCGGCTTGGGCGCGCGGCGAAGCTCGGAGATGGTGGCGTGCAGGTACTCGAGGATCTGCTTGAAGATGGCGCCGAAGCCCGGCTGCGTGCCCCGCGCCTCGGGCGTGAGATAGCCGAGGTCCTTCGCGTCACCACCCGCGCGGATGTATTTCAGGTCGGCGCCGCTGCAGAAGATGCCGCCGGTGCCGCGCACCACCAGGCACCGCACCTTCTCGTCGCGCGCGAGCTGCAGTCCCGCCTTGCGCAGGTCGCGCGCCGTCTGCACGTCGAGGGAGTTGAAGCGCGCGAGGCGATCGATGGTGAGCGTGCCCACCCCGCCGTCATGCGTCACCCGGATGTGGCTGGCCGCGGGCGGCGTCGGGGGCTCCATCAGCAGATCCTCGGCAGCGGCTCACCCTCGGGCTCGGCGAGCAGCCGCCGGCCGAAGCCCGTATCCAACACCAGCTTGCCCTTCGGCTCGGCGATGGCCGTGCCGATGATGGCCGCGTTGCGCCCGAGCGGATGGGCGCGAATGGCCGCGAGCACCCGCTCGGCCGCCTCGGGCCGAACCCCGATGAGCGCCTTGCCTTCGTTCGCCACGTGCAGCGGATCGATGCCGAGCAGCTCACTGGCCGCGCGCGCCGCTTCACTCACCGGGACGTCGTTCTCCGAGACCAGCATGCCCACGCCCGCCTTCCCCGCCATCTCGTGCAGCGCGCTCGCCACGCCACCGCGCGTGGGGTCCTTCATCGCCACGATGGACTCTCCCCCGGCGGCCAGCACCACCTGCACCAGGTCGAACAGGGGGGCGACGTCCGACGTGAGCTCTCCGGCCAGCTGCAGCTTGTTGCGCGTGGCCATCACCGCCAAGCCGTGATCTCCCACCGTGCCGGTGACGATCACCCGATCGCCCACGCGCAGCCCGTTGTCGCGCACCACTCTCGAGGTGAGCGCCACGCCGGTGGTGTTGATGACCAGCGCGTCGAGCTCCCCCTTCCCCATCACCTTGGTGTCGCCGGTGACGATGGGCACGCCCACCTCGCGGCAGGTGGCCTGCATCGACGCCTGCACCCGCTCCAGCACCTCGCGAGAGAGGCCCTCTTCGAGGATGACGGCGCAGGTGAGCCCCAGCAGCTTCGTCGCGCCCATCATCGCCAGGTCGTTCACCGTGCCCGCGATGCTGAGCCGGCCGATGTCGCCCCCCGGAAAGAACAGCGGGTGGATGACGTGCGAGTCGGTGGTGACGATGAGGTACTGGTCTCCGATGCGAATGGCGGCGCCGTCGTCCATCGCGGCCAGGCCCACCCCGTCCACGGGAATGTCGGACGCCCCGCGCATGAAGACCTCTTCGATGAGCATGCGCATCGCGCGCCCGCCGCCGCCGTGCCGCATGGCGATCTGCTGGTTGCGCTTGTGGAGGCTGGGAATGGGATTCATGACACGCCCCGCAGGTCGAGGTGCCCGCCGTACTGGTGCCAGATGCGGCAGGTGCCCTCGGTGGACACCATGCACGCGCCCACCGGGTTCTCGGGCACGCACTCCTTGCCGAACAGCGGGCAGTCCTTCGGGCCGCGGCTGCCCGACATGATCTCCCCGCACAGGCACTGGCCCAGCAGCTTCGGCGGCGCGTAGTCCCACAGGCGCGAGACGTCGATGGTGAAGCGGCGGCGCGCGTCGAAGGCCGACCACTCTTCCTTGAGGCGCAGGTTGCCGTTGGGCACGTGCGCGATGCCGCGCCAGCGCCCCCCCATCGGGCTGAAGACCTTCCACAGCTGCTCCTGCGCCACGCGGTTGCCTTCGCGGCTGACGCAGCGCGGGAACATGTTCACCACCTCGGGGGTGCCATCGCGCACCAGCTCCACCAGCTTCACCAGCGCGGCGAGGATGTCGAGCGGCTCGAAGCCCGCCACCACCACGGGAATGCGGTGCGACTTCACGAACTCCTCGAACACGCCCGAGCCGGTGATCACGGCCGCGTGGCCGGCGGCGAGGAAGCCCTCGATGCGCGAACCGGGCATCTCGGCGACGATCTCCATCACCGGGGGGATGTACTTGTGCGCGGAGAGCACCGAGAAGTTCTTCGGCACGCCGGCCAGCAGCGCCGCGGCGGTGGCCACGGCGGTGGTCTCGAAGCCGGTGGCGAAGAAGACGACCTCTTCGGTGGTTTGCCGCGCCAGCGCGACCGCCTGGTCGATGCCGTAGACGACCTCGATCTGGGCTCCGTCGCCGCGGACGTCGGCGAGCGACTTCACCGTGCCGGGCACGCGCAGCATGTCGCCGTAGGTGCACACCCGCACGCCCTGCAGCGCGAGCGCCACGCCTTCGTCCACCTCGGGCACGTCGGTGATGCAGACCGGGCAGCCGGGGCCCATCACCACGTCGAGGTCCTTCGGGAACGTGCTGCGCAGGCCGAAGCGGGCGATGGCCTGCTCGTGGCTTCCGCACACGTGCATCACCGACACGGGGGCGCGGCCGATCTCCGCCACGACCGAGTTGAGCTTCTCGCCCAGCTCGCGGCCGAGCACGGGGTCGCGGAACTTGAGCTGGGCGGTGGGGTTGGGGGTGGCGTTCATGTCTGGCCCTCTCCCCGACTCCGCTCGCTCTCCACGTCCTCCCGCATCAAATCGCCGGGAGGGCCATCGAGCAGCTCGCGGTACATCGCGATGGTGCCCTCGATGTCCTCGGCCGGGATCTTCCGGATCGCGTAGCCGACGTGGTTGAGGATGTAGTCCCCCACCACCACCGGCTCGTCGACGATGTGGAGGTTCACCGCCTTCTGCACACCGAAGAAGTCCACCGTGGCCACGAGGCCGTCGATCGACACGATCTTCCCTGGAGCTCCGAGGCACATCAGCGCACTCCTTCTGCAAGCCGGGCCGCGGCGATGACGGCCTGCCCCAGCGCGAGTCCGCCATCTCCCGGCGGCACACGATGAGGCAGGTAGACCTGAAGACCTTCGAGGCGGCGCACCACCTCGCGCGCGAGCCGCGCGTTGGCGAAGCAGCCACCGGACAACACCACCGGGTACGCGCCCTCGCGCTCGACCAGCGCGCGCACCATCGCGGCCGTGCCCGCCCCCAGCGTGGCGTGGAAGCGCGCCGCCAGCACCGGCGCGGGCAAGCCGTCGAGCAGCTCGCCCACCAGCGCGCGCCACATGGGCCGCAGGTCGAGCTGCCACGGAGCGCTGCGGCACAGCTCGAACGGCCAGGGCTCGACCTCGCCTTCAGCCGTCTGCTCGAGCGCCATCGCGAGCTGCGCCTCGAAGTTCGCGCGGGGCCTGGCCAGCACCAGCGCGGCGGCGGCATCGAACGCGCGGCCCGCCCCGTGCGCGGGCGTGACCTGGAAGCCGGTGCGCAGCAGCTGCCGCACGTTGAGCACGTCGCGCTGGGTGAGCTGGGCGAAGAGCGGCAGGCGATCGAGCGGGGGCGAGCCATCGAAGGCGTCGTCGAGCACCGCGAGCGTCACCCGCCACGCCTCGCGAATCGCGCGCTCTCCACCCACCAGCGGCATCGCGCGCAGCGTGCCGAGGCGCTGGAAGCCGAGCTGATCTGCCAGGAGGAACTCGCCGCCCCACGCGGTGCCGTCGGTGCCGAAGCCGGTGCCGTCGAAGGCCACCCCGAGCACCGGGCCCTCGAGGCCATGCTCTGCCATCACCGCCACCACGTGCGCGTGGTGATGCTGCACGCCGATGCACAGCCGCGAGCGGCGCTCCTTGGCGTAGCGCGTCGACTGGTAGTCGGGGTGGAGGTCGTGAACGAGCACCTCGGGCTTCACCTCGAGGAACTGCTCGAGCCGGTCCACCATCGCCTCGAAGCTCTGAAAGGTGGACAGGTCGTCGAGATCGCCGACGTGGGGGCCGAGCGTGAGCAGCGAGCGCGCCCCGATGCAGAAGGTGTTCTTGAGCTGGCCGCCCACGGCGAGCACGGGCTCGAGGAAGGGCCGGGGGGCGGCCAGCGACTGCGGCACGAAGCCGCGCGCGCGCCGCAGCAGCATGGGCACGCCGCTCACCACGCGCGCCACCGAGTCGTCGGTGCGGGTGGCGATGGGGCGATCGTGCACGAGGAAGGCGTCGGCGATGCCGCGCAGCCGCGACACCGCGTCGTCGTTCTCCACCGCCATCGGCTCGTCGGACAGGTTGCCCGAGGTCATCACCAGGGGCCGCTTCACGCTGGCGAGCAGCAGCTCGTGCAGCGGCGTGTAGGGGAGGAACAGCCCGAGCTGCTTGCTGCCCGGCGCGACGGACGGCGCGAGCGCGCTGGGCTGCCGCGCGGTGACCAGCACGATGGGCCGGGCGGGAGAGACGAGCAGCGAGAGCTCGGCGGTGTCGAGGTGAGCGAGCTCGTTGGCGGTGGCGAGGTCGGGCACCATCACCGCCAGCGGCTTCTCGTCGCGGTGCTTGCGGCGGCGCAGCTCACGCACCACCGCGTCGCTGGTGGCGTCGCAGGCGAGGTGGAAGCCGCCCAGCCCGCGCAGCGCGACGATGCCGCCCGACTCGAGCAACGCGGCCGCGGCCTCGAGCGGCTCGCCCACCTCGACGGGCTCACCGAGCGCGTCGAGCCAGGTGAGCCGGGGCCCACAGGCGGGGCACGCGATGGGCTGCGCGTGGAAGCGGCGGTCTCTGGGGTCCTCGTATTCGGCGAGGCAGTCCGCGCAGAGCGGGAAGCCGGCGAGGGTGGTGCGCGGGCGATCGTACGGAATCGAGGTGGCGATGCTGAAGCGCGGCCCGCAGTGGGTGCAGTTGGTGAAGGGGTAGAGGAAGCGCCGGGCCGAGGGGTCGTTGATCTCCTCGCGGCACGCGTCGCACATGGCGAGATCGGCGGGAATGCTCGCGCGCGCCGCGCCGGTGCTGTCGCTCTTCAGGATCTGAAAGCCCTGCGGCGCCTCGGTGGCGAGGGGCTCCCAGGCGAGGCGCTCGATGCGCGCGGCGGGGGGGAGCTCCGTTTCCATGCGCAGCAGCAGCTGATCGAGCACAGACGCCGCGCCGAACACGTCGATGGTGACGCCCTCGGGACCGTTCTTCACCGTGCCGGAGAGCCGCAGCTCGAGCGCGAGCTTGTACACCCAGGGCCGGAAGCCGACTCCCTGCACGGTGCCTTGCACGGCGATGCGGCGGCCTGTGTGGTGGAGGTCCACGAAGTCCCTTGCCGGAGCGAAGACGCGCAACGGCAGGAGGCCCCCGCTTCAAGGATTGCGCCACCCGCGAGGGAGGGAACGCCCGTTTTGCGCACGCTTGGGCGGGGCCGAGCGGCGGAAGGCGCAGAATCCGCGCCTCCCGCAGGGCCGGCGTAAAATTCTCGCGCAAGCCTTCAGGGGAAGGCGTTGACGATGATCACCGCGGTGACCCCGGACTTCTGACCGCACTCGTCCCAGACCTCGAGGCCCAGTCGGTAGGTGCCCGACGCGGGGAGCGACAGGATCGTCTTGTTCGCCCGCGTTCTCACGCCGTGGTTGGCGAGCGAGGTGGTGGTGGCGCCGCCTGGAAGCGGTGGGAGCAAGGTGAAGCGGAACTCGGCCACCCGCTGATCATCGGTCGAGGTGACCGCCGAGATGGTGACCTCGTTGGGGGTGATGGCGGGGAGGCTGACGGCGATCGAGGTGGTCATGCCGGCCGCGCAGTCGGGATCAGCGGCGACCTGGGCAGGGGTGCAGGCCGTGAGCCGCCCCACCGGCGTCGCGTTCGGAGGCGAGCAGTTCACGCAGACGCCGCCACAGGTCCCCGCGTCGGGACTCTGGCTGCAGACGCGCGCCGTGGGGCAGTCGCGATCGGCGCTGCAGCTGACCTGGGCGCAGCTGTTCGACTGCGGGCGGCAGAAGCCCGTGCCGTCGTCGACGGTGCCACAGGCGCACTGCCCGACGCGCTGGTAGCTGCAGTACTTCTTGCCGCTCGAGTCGTTCGGGAGCGTCTTGCAGCGCCCCGCGCCCTGGCCGTCGGGCGGCCCGAAGATGACCACGTCGGCGCCGCACTCGAGATCGCTCGTGCACTCGTCGCACGGGGCCTTGCGCTCGCGGCACACGGTGTCGCAGGTGCACTGGCGGCCGTAGCGGTAGCAGCGGTCCTGCGCGTCCAGCGACTGGCAGGCGCTGTCGCTGGTGCACGACTGTCCGCCCAGGCACAACCCGAACGCGCAGACCAGCCCACTGCCGCAGGCGAAGTCGCTCGTGCAGCCCGCGTCACCAGCGCCGCCCGTGCCGCCTCCCGTCGCGCTTCCTCCGCCCGTCGCGCCTCCTCCGCCCGTCGCGCTGCCTCCTCCCGTCGCGCTGCCTCCTCCAGTCGCGCTGCCTCCTCCAGTCGCGCTTCCTCCTCCAGTCGCGCCGCCTCCTCCTCCAGTCGCGCCGCCTCCTCCTCCCACCGAGCCGCCACCTCCACCTGTCGCCAGCACACACTGGCCGAGCGAGCACACCTCGGAGGAACGGCAGGCCTCGCAGGTCACGCCGAGTGAGCCGCATTGCGAGAGGGTGTTTCCGACGACGCACTGGCCGAGGTCGCAGCACCCAGCGCAGCTCTGGGCGTCGCAGCGGGGCGCAGGCGGCGAGCAACTCGAGAGCAGCAATACCAACCCAGCGGCCATCAGGAGACGCATCGGGTCGATCTACTCGTTCTGTCGTCGGCGCGCCTCGCATGGCACCCTCGCCCTGTCGGAGCTCCTCCCGCGGTGCTCGAGCAGCCCAGACGGGCGCGGTGGCGGATGGGTCCTGTCCGGCGCCTTGACGAGCAGGCCTCTCGGCCCGAACGCCTGGATGCTCGGTGCACTCAGCGATGAGCTGTTGAACGGCTGGCCGCGGGGGAGAGGCGCGAAAAGTAGTCAATGATGACGTCCCGCTCGCAACGTCATCATTGACTACGTCTCCCGACCCTCTCGCGGGGCTGCCGCTCAGGAGTTCCAGACCTTGTTCCACACGGCCTCGGCGGTCGTTACCTTGTGGCCCGACGCAGGCGCCCTCGAGGCAGACCCACCTCACGGCAACCGACCCCGCGGAATACGCTCTCAGGCATGTCGCGCCGCGCCCACTTCCTCGAGCTGGTCTCCGGCTGGGTCGAAGGCGTCGGAGTTCCACCAGCGCGCATCCCCCTGCAGGGCCACCTCGAGCTGGCCTCGCCCTTTCCGCGCGTGACCACGAACTACAGCGCGGTGGCCAGCGGCTTCGCGCGGGTGTGGCGCTGCCCCGAGGGTGTTCAGCTCATCGCCGTCGGCAGCGACGCGGTGGCGATGATCAACGACGCCCCCGTTCATCGCGCGGTGATGAAGCACGGAGACCTGGTCACCTGGGGAGACGTCACGTTGCGCTTCCTCGAGGTCGAGGTGCCTGAGCACCGCAACCCGGGGCTCGAGGCGGCGATCATGGCGACGCCCGACGACGACGCGTGTTGGCAGGTCTACGCGGACTGGCTGCTGAGCCTGGGCGATCCACTGGGCGAGCGAATCCGTGGCTTGCGCACCGACGACACCGAGTTCCTCGGCAACCTCAAGCCGCTGGTCACCGAGCACGCCGCGCTCACGATCGAGTGGAGCCACGGCTTCATCCGCTCGGCGGTGCTCCGGTCGTGGGGCGCGGTGCAGGCCGACGAGCTGCTCACCTGGCTGCTCGAGCTGCCGGTGACGCGCTTCCTCCGCTCGCTCGAGGTGGAGCTGCGCGACTGAGACCTGATCGAATCGGGCGACTGGCTGCGGCTGCGCTTCAGAACCTGATGAGAGCGAACAGCTGCGCCGTGGGCACGGCCGGAAGCGCGGCGTGAATCGGGCTACGGTTTTCGCGCATGCCCATCATCAACCTGACCGTCAACGGTGTCCCGAAGCGGTTGGACGTCGCGCCCGGTGAGACGCTGCTCGAGGCGCTGCGCGAGCGCTGCGGCATCCGCTCACTGAAAGATGGCTGCGCCCCGCAGGGCCAGTGTGGCTGCTGCCTGGCGCTCATCGACGGCCAGGCGAAGACGACCTGCGCCATCGCCGCGGAGAAGTGTGACGGGAAGAAGATCGTCACCCTCGAGGGCGTGGCGCAGTCCGAGCGCGACCTGCTCTCTCACGCCTTCGTGTCCGCCGGCGGAATCCAGTGCGGCTTCTGCATTCCCGGCATCGCGCTCAAGGCGAAGCACCTGGTCGACCACCACCCGAAGCCGACGCGCCCGGAGATCGCCACCGCGCTCGACGGGCACCTCTGCCGCTGCACGGGCTACGTGAAGGTCATCGACGCGGTCGACCTCTACGCGCGCGCGAAGGCAGGCGAGGCGCTGCCGGCGCTGCTCGAGACCGGCGGCGTGGGTGACTCGTTGCCGCGCTACCAGGGCCTGGAGACCGTGCTGGGTGATCGCCCCTACGTGGCCGACCTCACCCGGCCGGGGATGCTGCACGGCGCGGTGGTGTACTCGCAGCACCCGCGCGCGCTGGTGAAGGCGATCGACGTGTCGGCGGCGAGGGCGCTGCCCGGCGTGCACTGCGTGGCGACCGCGGCCGACGTTCCGGGCAAGCGCTGGTACGGCATCCTCTATTCCGACTGGCCGGGCTTCGTCGCGGTGGGGGAAGAGGTGCGCTACGTCGGTGACGTGCTCGCGGCGATCGCCGCTGACGACGAGGCCACCGCGCGCCGGGCCGCCGACCTGGTGAAGGTCGAGTACGAGGTGCTCACCCCGGTGCTCTCGCCCGAGCAGTCGCTCGCGCCCGGCGCACCGCGCGTCAACCCCACCCACGACAACGTGCTCAGCCGCTCGATCATCAAGCGTGGCGACGACGTGGACGCGGTGCTGGCGCGGAGCGCCCACGTGGTGCGCGAGACGTTTCAGACCCAGCGCATCGAGCACCTCTTCCTCGAGCCAGAGTGCGCGCTGGCCGAGCCGACGGCGAACGGGCTCAAGCTGTACTCACAGGGCCAGGGCGTCTTCGACGATCAACGCCAGGTGGCCGCCTTCCTCGGGCTCGAGGTCGACCAGGTCGGGGTGGAGCTGGTGCCCAACGGCGGCGCGTTCGGCGGCAAGGAGGACATGTCGATCCAGGCGCACGCGTCCATCCTCTGCTTCCTCACGAAGCGGCCGGTGCGGGTGCGGCTGACGCGCGCGGAGTCGGTGCGCATGCACCCCAAGCGTCACCCCATTCGCCTCGAGTACGCGGTGGGCTGCGACGCCGGCGGCAAGCTCACCGCCATCAAGGCGCGGCTGTCGGGTGACTCGGGGGCGTACGCGTCGGTCGGGGGCAAGGTGCTGGAGCGCGCGGCCGGCCACTCGTGCGGTCCGTACAAGGTGCCGCACGTCGACGTGGAAGCGGTGGCCGCGTACACGAACAACCCTCCCTGCGGCGCGATGCGCGGCTTCGGCGCGAACCAGGCGTCGTTCGCCATCGAAGGCTGCATGGACCTGCTGGCGAAGAAGGTGGGGCTCGACGGGTACGAGATGCGCGATCGCAACCTGCTCTCGGTGGGCGACCTGTTCTCCACCGGGCAGGTGTTGGAGAAGTCGGTGGGCATTCGCCGCACGCTCGAGGCCGTGAAGGACGTGTTCTACGAGGCGAAGCGCGCGGGCAAGGCGGTGGGCATCGGGTGCGGGGTGAAGAACTCCGGCATCGGCAACGGCGTGCCCGAGTGGGGGCGCTGCCGGCTGGTGGTGGAGAAGGACGGGACCATCTCGCTCTACAACGGCTACACGGAGATGGGTCAGGGGCTGCTCACCATCTGCCAGCAGTTCGCGGCCGAGATTACCGGGCTCAAGGCGCGCCTCTTCCGTCCGAAGGTCGACAGCACGTTCGCGCTCGGGTGCGGGCAGACCACGGGCTCGCGGGCGACGTTGTTCGCGGGGAACGCGGTGGTGGCGGCGGCGCAGAAGCTGAAGGCCGACCTCCAGCTCGGCTTCGGGCTCGAACAGCTCACCGGCCGCGTGTACGAGGGTGACGTGTTGATCAACGACACCACCGCGCTCGGGGCGAAGGTGGAGAAGATCAAGACGCACACGTCGTACGGCTGGGCGACACAGGTGGTGATCCTCGACGACGTGGGCAGGGTCGAGCGGGTGGTCGCGGCGCACGACGTGGGCCGCGCGGTGAACCCGAGGTCGTGCGAGGGACAGATCGAAGGCAGCGTGCACATGGGCCTGGGCTACGCGCTCACCGAGGAGCTGCCGTGTGAGAACGGCATGCCGGTGACCTCGAAGCTGCGCGACATCGGCGCGTTGCGGCCGCGGGACATGCCGGTGGTCGAGGTGCGGTTGATCGAAGAGCACGAGCCGGAAGGCCCGTTCGGCGCGAAGGGCGTGGGAGAGATCGGCCTCGTGCCCACGGCCGGAGCAGTCGCAGGAGCATTGGAAGCGTTCGATGGAGTGCGGCGCTTCACGCTTCCGATGAAAGACTCACCCGCCTCGAAGGCGATGAGCGTGGGTAAGCTCAAGGGAGACCGGAGCAAGTGGAGATGATCAAGCAGATGCCTCGGGGGGAGGGCCGCGCATGATCCTCTTCGACCGGGGCACCCTGGGCCCGTCCTGGCAAACCGAAGGAGGCCGCCTCGTCGCGACCGGTTCACACCCCGGAGACGAGTCCGTCCTCCGCCTCGACTGCGCCTGGGACCCCCGAGTCGAGCTCCGCCCCGGAGCCGTCAACGCCCACACCCACCTCTATTCCGGGCTCGCCCCGCTGGGCATGCCAAGGCCCTCACCGCCCCCGGCGAACTTCCTCGAGATCCTCCAGCGCATCTGGTGGCGGCTCGATCTCGCGCTCGACGAAGACTCCCTGCGCGCCTCGGCCCGCTACGCCATCGCCGACGCGCTGACCAACGGCACCACCACCCTCATCGACCACCACGAGTCGCCCGACTTCATCGAAGGCTCGCTCGACGTGCTGGCCACCTGCGCGCAGGAGCTCGGCATTCGCCTCGCGGTCGGCTACGGCGTGACCGAGCGGAACGGCGGCCCCGGGGAAGCGAAGCGCGGCCTGGCTGAGTGCGAGCGCTTCATTCGCGCCAACGAGCGCTCCTTCGTGCGCGGCCTGGTCGCCATCCACGCGTCGTTCACGGTGAGCGACGACACCATTCGCGAAGCGGGCGAGCTGGCACGCAAGCTCGCCGCGCCCGTGCACGTGCACGTCGCGGAAGACGCTGAAGACGTGCTCGACGCGCAGCAGCGCGGCTACGAAGGACCGCTCGAGCGCCTGATGTACCTGGGCGCGCTCCCCGAGCACTCGATCATCGCGCACGGGGTGCACCTCGACGAGGCGCAGGTCCGGCGCGCGCAATCGGCTGGGCTGTGGCTGGTGCAGAACCCCCGCTCGAACGAAGGCAACAAGGTGGGTTACCCGTCGGCGCTGCGCGCGAGCAATCGGGTGGCGCTGGGCACCGATGGCTGGAGCTCGAACATGGACGACGAAGCCAACGCGCTGGCGCGGCTGGGGCGCGAGCACGGAGACTCGGTGGAGGTGCTCGACGCGCGCATCCACGCGGGCCAGGCGCTGGCGAGCGAGCTGTTCGAGCAGAAGCTCGGCGAGGTGCGTGCCAATGCGGCGGCTGACGTGGTGGTGGGGATTCCCGGTGAGCTGCCGCGGCACGTGGTGGTGGGTGGAAGACGCGTGGTGGTGCAGGGACGGTTGGTGACCGGAGACCTCGCGGAGATCCGCGCGAAGGCGCACGAGGCGGCTCCGGCGTTGTGGGCTCGGATGGAGGCTGTGCGATGAAGATGACTGGCCCTCTCCCCGACCCTCTCCCCCGCGGGGAGAGGGAGGGACTCGTGATCGACTCTGCGCGGCTCAGCGCGAGCCTCGAGGCGCTTGGGCGCATCGGCGCGTACACCGACGAGAGCAGCGGCCTGGTGGGCGTGCGCCGCCTGGCGTTCTCGAAGGAAGACGGCGAAGGCCGCACCCACGTGGTCAACGAGATGCGCGCCGCCGGCCTCGAGGTGACCATCGACCGCATCGGCAACGTCTACGGGCGCCGCAGGGGCCGGGACGATCGCGCGAAGCCGGTGATGTCGGGCTCGCACATCGACTCGGTCGCGACCGCCGGCCGCTTCGACGGCTGCCTGGGCGTGCTCGGCGCGCTCGAGGTGGTCAAGACGCTCAACGCCGCGAAGGTGACCACGCGCCGCCCGTTGATCGTCGCGTTCTTCAGCGAAGAAGAAGGCGCCCGCTTCGGCACCGACATGCTCGGCAGCGCCGTCGCCGTGGGCCGCATACCCCTCGAGCGCGCGTACGGCCTGACCGATCGCGACGGCAACGTGGTGCGCACCGAGCTCGAGCGCATCGGCTTCCTCGGCACCGCGCCCGTCGAGCTCGCCGCGCCCCACGCGTACGTGGAGTGCCACATCGAGCAGGGCCCGATGCTCCGCGCCGCCAACGTCGACGTCGGCATCGTCACCGGGGTGCAGGCCATCTGCTGGCACGAGCTGGTCATCACCGGCCGCAGCGCGCACGCCGGCACCACGCCGATGAGTCTCCGCGCGGACCCCGGCATGGCAGCCTCGCGCGTGCAGCTCGCGCTCAGAGACCTGGTGCGCAGCGGGCGCTTCACCGATCAACTCCGCGCCACGATGGGCGTGACCCAGTTCCACCCGGGGCTGGTGAACGTGGTGCCCAACCGCGTGGTGGCGAGCGTGGACATTCGCCACCCCGACGACGCGGTGCTGCGCCGGGCAGAGGCCGAGCTGGTCGAGCTCTACGCGCGCATCGCCGCCGAAGAGAAGGTGACGCTGGTGCACCGCCAGTCCGCGCGCACGCCCGACATCGCCTTCTCGCCGAAGGTGCAGGACCTGGTGGCGAAGTCGGCGGCCGCGCGCGGGCTGAGCGCGCAACGCATCGTCTCGGGCGCGGGCCACGACTGCCAGGAGCTCGCCACGCGCTGCCCCGCCGGCATGGTCTTCGTGCCCGGCGAATACGACGGCATCAGCCACAACCCGCGCGAGTTCTCCACCCCGAAGCAGTGCGCCGATGGGGTCAACGTGTTGCTCGACGTGCTCACCGCGCTGGCTGAAGAAGAGGGCCCATGATTCTCCTGCGTTCGCCCCGACCCCTGAAACCTCTCCCTGCGAAGCGGGGAGAGGTCGGCCGAAGGCCGGGTGAGGGGCGCTTCGGGCGATCCGCCCCTCACCCCAGCCCTCTCCCCGCTGAGCAGGGAGAGGGAGACTCCGGCGCCACTCCATGATCTGGGTCGTTCCGCCTCGGCCAGATGTCCGCTTCGCTCCCATCTCTCTGGGTCGCTCCGCCTCGGCCAGACGTCCGCTTCGCTCCCGTCTGTCTCGCGCAGCGTTCCGCTGCTGCCGGCTTCGCTCCTGTCTCGCGCAGCGTTCCGCTGCTATCGGCTCCACTCCATGATCCGCGCTGCGCTCACCCAGACCATCAACGCGTTCCCCGACATGCCGGAGGACTTGAAGCGCCTCGAGGGGCGCCTCGAAGACGTGCGCAAGGCGAACGTCGATCACCACCTCGCCCTGGTGGCGAGCGCGAAGCAGCAGGGCGTGCAGGTCATCTGCTTCGGTGAGCTGTTCCCCGGCCCCTACTTCGCGCTGCGCAACGACCCCATGTGGCTCGGCCTCGCGGAAGACGCGCACACCGGCAAGACGGTGACCACGCTGCGGCAGGTGGCGCAGGAGCAGTCGATGATCATCATCGCGCCCCTCTACGAGCTTGCGCCGTCAGGCCGCCGCTTCAACACCGCGGTGGTCATCGACGAGACCGGGGAGGTCCTCGGCACGTACCGCAAGACGCACATCCCCCACGGCACCAACGAGCAGGGCAGCTTCCTCGAGGGGAACTACTACGAGCGCTCCGACGGCGGGAACTCGCTCGGCCCGCGCAACGTGTCGAAGAACCCCTTCTTCCCCGTGTGGCAGACCTCGCTCGGCAAGCTGGGCGTGGCCATCTGCTACGACCGCCACTTCGAGGGCGTGATGAGCTCGCTCGCGCACGCCGGCGCCGAGCTCATCTTCAGCCCCGCCGTCACCTTCGGGGCGAAGAGCCAGCGCATGTGGCACCTGGAGTTCCAGGTCGATGCCGCGCGGCACAACGTCTTCATCGGCGGCAGCAACCGAAAGGGCGTCGAGGCGCCCTGGAACCAGCCCTACTTCGGCGAGAGCCACTTCACCGGGCCCAACGGCGTGCTGAAGAACCAGAGCACGCACGACGAGCTGATCATCGCCGACGTCGACCTGGGTGAGCTGAAGCGGCCCGACCCCAGCGGCTGGAACCTGCCCCGCGACACCCGCCTCGACATCTACACGCGGCGCTGATCGAGCCATCGTCGACGGCACCCGCACGCGCGACGAGACGACGCTCGAGCGTCACCAGAAGCCCGCGGTGCGCAGTGCGATCAGGCCGCGGCACTTCCCAGCGCGGGGCACCGGACGAGAAGCTGATGGGCATCGAGGAAGTCGAGCGCCCGGGCCGCCCCGTCGTAGTACTCCGTCACCAGCAGGCTCCTCCTCTTCTGCTCCTCGTCCACGCTCAGGACTCCCGGGTCAGCAGCAAGGGCAGCTCCCCGGGAAGGCGTGGGCCATCACGGCTCCTCCTCCTCCACGATCTGCGCAGCGGGAAGGGCGATGTCGAGCAGCAGGTCGAGGGCGCGGTTCACCTGGGCCTGGTCGTCCACCGACAGGGGAATGAACCGCACGCCGACCCGGAAGCCGCCTTCGACCGGCTGGCTGCTCATCACCTCCCCTTTGACCTCGACGAGCCCCTTGAGCCCCTTCACCCCGAACGAGACGTCGATGGGCTTGCCCACCGCGACGTCTCTCACGCACTTGACCGACAGGCCCCCTCTCGACAGGTCGCTCACCCAGCCGCGGAAGATGTCGTCGGTCCGGCACACCACCTCGACGCGAGTCGCGACGCGGGGGTGGGCGCGCCGGCCCTGACCGCTCCCGGCGGCCAGCAACTGCAGCAGCAGCACGAGCTGCGCCTCGTCGTCGGGTGGGAGCGGCTCGAAGTCCACGTCGTACAGCCCGCGCTGATCGCGCTCCTCCTTGTGCACCACCGTGCCCGCGAGCGAGACCGTGACCAGCCCCTCGGTCCGCTCCAGCATCAGCGTCACGGTGTCACCTTCCGCCGCGGCGCCGGGCGGCCCGATGATCCCCGCTCCGCGCTTCGAGAGGCTGGCGACCACGGCCTCGAACATGTCGGTCGCGGTGGCCACGTTGCACACGAGGCTCGCCTCGATGCGAGCATGCCTGCGCTGGTCTGCGGAATCCGCCATTCCGGTTTGCCCTCTTCCCGTCCTTCTCCCCTCGGGGTGAGGAAGGTATTTAGCGTGATTCTGCGGCGAGCACTTCGCGAAGCGCCGCAGAGTCTTCGGCCGCGCGAGGGCGATGCCGGTGAGGCGGTCCAGCGAATCGCAGCGGCGGTGAATCGAGGCCCGCCAACGCATGACGCGATCAGTCTTCGCGGCCACTGACCGGGATCGCTCCCTTCTGCGCAGGGTCCTCCCGCGGCCAGACGAAGGTGTTGCGCTCCTCGGCGGTGAACGGGTCGGCTTCCGGTGGGTAGCCCACGTTCCACAGCGTGAGCGGCTCGGGCGGCGCGGTGGGGCAGTAGAAGTTGCGCTGCTCGAGCAGGCCCGCCTTGAAGTGTTCGAGCCGCACCGTGCCGTTCGCCACCGCGGTCATGCCGCCGACGAGCATGCGCACCATGTGCCGCGCGAAGCCCTCGCCCACGAAGCGCACCGTCAGCCCGTCGGGCGCAGGGAGGAACTCGACCGAGTTCACCGTGCGCTCCTTGTCTTCGCTGGTCTTGAAGTGGAACGCCTTGAAGTCGCGCGTGCCGGGGATCATCGCCGCGGCCTCCTTCAGCAGCGCGAGGTCGCCGAGCTGGTCGGCGCGCAGCGAGTACCGGTACTCCTTCGAGTTCGAGCTCCACGCCGCGTGGAACCCCGGCTTCACTTCGCGCGCGAGGTGAATGCCGACATCGCCGGGCAGCACCGCGTTGAGTCTGCCGACGAGGTCCTCCGCGGGGACCTCGTGCTCGAGGCGGCTGCTCAACACCTGCATGCGCGCGCTCACGAACTTGTCAGTGCGGCCCGCCACCACCGGGTTGCGCGAGAGCCCGGCCGCCGCGAAGGCCGCGAGCAGCTCGCGCTGCACCGTGCGGCGCTCCTGCTGCTGCTGGTAGCCATAGAAGTCCGCGCCGCGGTACCAGCACCAGAGCGCGACGATCTTGAACTTTCCCGTCACTGGTTTCAGGCCTTCACGCAATGGCATCGACACCTACCAGATGAATCAGCGCTGGCGCAGCGCCTGCTCGAGGGCGCGCGTCACCTGCTCCTCGGTGAGCCGTCCCTCGTGACCGGCGACGATCTTCCCGCTGCGGTCCACCAGGTACAGGGTGGGCATGCCGTCGACCTGCCAGGTCTGCATCACCGTGTCGGTGCCGAACACTGCCCACGTCGAGAGGCCGGGGACCTCCGGCGCGAAGCCGGCGTAGAGAGCGCGCTGCTCCTCGGCGCGGTCCTGGTTGACGGCCACCAGCCACACGCCCTGCGCCTCGTACTTCTTCGCCAGCTTCACCAGCCAGGGCAGCTCGGCGCGACACGGCGGACACCAGGTGGCCCAGAAGTCGACCAGCACCACCCGGCCCCGAAGGTTCGAGAGCGTCAGCTTGCCGCCCCCAGCGCGCTCCAGCGTGAAGTCGGGCGCCACGCTCCCCGGGGCGAGGAGCGCCGGACCTCCCGCGCTCGCGGGCAGCGCCACCGACAGGGCCAGGGCCACCGAGAGCACCCTGCTCATGACACCATCGCCTCGGCGCGCCCGTCGGCGTCGGGGCCGGTGCGGGGGTGGAACGGACATTCCTGCCGGTGACAGTCGGGGTTGAGGGCGCTGAACTCGCAGCGCGCGCCGCGCGCCTTCATCGGCGTCTCCAGGCGCTGCCGCGCGAACTTCGCGGCGGTGAGCGTCGCCACCCAGGTGTTGCGCTTGCAGCAGCGCGGGCCGCCCAGCTTCGCGTAGGTGCCGAGGACCTCCGAGGTCATCGCCTGGGCCAGCGCCCAGGGCTCCTTCGAGCGTGGCGTGGCGCCGGTGACCAGGCTGACGAAGATGCCCGTGCCCACCGCCGCCCCGCAGGTGCCCCAGTAGCCGCAGGTGCCGCCGGGCACCTGGGCCGCCCGCTTCTTCGCCTCCGCCAGCAGCGTTCGTTTCCGTTCCTCCGGCTCGCCGCGCAGGTTGCAGTACGCCGCGAGGAGGGCCGCCGGGGTGAGGTAGTGGTGCTCGGCGCCGTGCATCTTCACCTTCGGGTGCCTCATCGCCGCCAGCGTGATGGCCACCGGGTCGGTCTCGCGCGAATCGAAGCAGAGCTGCTCGATGACTTCGGCCGTCTCGCCCGAGTGGCAGGCGTCGCAGAAGAAGTGGCCGCCGGCGCAGCGGGCGTTGCTCTGATGCTCACGCCCGCAGCCCGCGCACGTCATGGCTTCGGCCTGCTCGAGGTAGACGAGCTCGGTCCCGCACGAGAGGCAGCCGGTGAAGTGCGCCATGGCCGTGAGAGGCACCGGAAGGGAGAGGGGGTTCGCCGGGGGGGAGAACCCGCGCCGCCGCAACGGGCTCCAAGGCTGCATGTCTCCCTCCTTCCCCGGCGCCTGAGTGGACGCCTTCCTCAGGGCCCACGAGCCCCAGGTGCGCCTGGGCATCTTCCTCGGGCTGATGCTCACCATGGCGGCGTGGGAGACGGCACGGCCGCTGCGGGTGATGACGCAGTCGAGGCTCCGCCGCTGGGCGCACAACCTCGGCCTGGTGCTGGTGGGCTCGGTGGTGGTCCGGCTCGTCTTCCCCTTCGCCGCCGTCGGCATGGCGACGCTGGCCGCCGAGCGCGGGTGGGGGCTGCTCAACCTCTGGTCAGGGCCTTCCTGGCTCGAGCTGGTGCTGGCCGTGGCCGCGCTCGACTTCGTCATCTGGGCGCAGCACGTGATGTTCCACTTCGTGCCCGCGCTCTGGCGGCTGCACCGCGTGCACCACGCCGACCCCGACTACGACTTCACCACCGGCGTGCGCTTCCACCCGCTCGAGCTGCTCCTCTCGATGGGCATCAAGTTCGCCGCGGTGCTGGTGCTGGGGCCGTCCCCGGCGGCGGTCATCATCTTCGAGGTGGTGCTCAACGGCATGGCGATGTTCAACCACGGCAACGTGGCGCTGCCGGCCCGCCTCGACTGGCTGCTGCGCTGGGTGGTGGTGACGCCCGCGATGCACCGGGTCCACCACTCGGTGGTGCCGGACGAGACCAACTCGAACTTCGGCTTCAACCTGTCCTGGTGGGACCGCCTGCTGGGCACCGCCCGCTGGGAGCCGCGCGCAGGGCAGCTGGGGATGACCATCGGGGTGGAAGAGGTGCGCGGAGAGCCCTCGTTCCCGGGCTTGTTGCTCCTGCCCTTCAGGCGTCCTTCCGGTCCGCGGGGAGGATGAGCCCCGCGGTCAGCAGCACGACGTGACGGGCTTCGCCAGTGGCTCTCCGTCGGGCCCGAAGACGTCGAAGGACGTCGAGAAGGGAGCGTGGGTGAGGCGGGCAGCCGTCGCGGCGTCGACGGCCACGGGCTCGTTGCGCCGGAAGAGCTGGCCCTGCTCGTCGGCGACGCTCTTCCACGGCCCGCGGTAGACGGCGCGGTGAGTGGTCGCGCCCTGCCCCGCCTGGTGACGCCACGCGCGCACCGTCACCGAAGAGAAGGTGCACCCTTCCACCTCCCGCCAGAAGGTGCGCGTGAGCACCTCGAGCCCGTGGAAGCCCGCCCGCTCCAGCTCGGCGAACAGCTCTGCTTCCGTGAGCGCGCCTGAGAGACACTCGCCCCACAGCTGCGGGTTGACGCGCAGGTGCGGCGGCACGGCCTGGTCGGCCACGATGTCAGCCAGCACCAGCCGCCCGTGGTCCTTCAGCACCCGGAAGATCTCCGCGAACACCGCGCGCTTGTCAGGCGAGAGGTTCACCACGCAGTTCGAGGTGACGCAGTCCACGTGGCCCCCGGGCAGGGGCACCGACTCGAGCACGCCCTTGTGGAACTCCACCACGTCGAAGCCCAGCTTCCCGGCGACGATGGGCTGGTTCTCCCGCGCCACGGCCAGCATGGCGTCGGTCATGTCCACCCCGATGCTCTTGCCCGTCCTGCCCACGTGGCGCGCGGCCACGAAGACGTCGATGCCGGCGCCGCTGCCGAGATCGAGGTGAACCTCGCCCTTCTTCAGCGCCGCGGCCTGCACCGGTGAGCCGCAGCCATAGAAGCGGTCCACCACCTCGCGGGGAATGTGCGCGAGGTCTTCCGCCGAGGGCCGCACCGGGCAACAGAGCTCGGCCTTCGGCTCCACCGCCGCCGCCCCGTAGAACTCGCGCATCAGCGCGCGGGGGCGATCGACGTCGAAGGACAACACGCAGTTCGAGTGGAGCGTGCGCACCGCGCCGGGCACCTCGTCGCCGCAGGCCAGAGCCCCTTCACCCATGGCGTGAAAGAGGAGCGGAGCAGCCGCCGCCACGCCGGGGTGGACCCGCGCCCGGCCCGCGCGGGCCAGCGCCTCGAGCTCGTCGCGCATCAAGGTGGTGATCAGCGGCGCCCAGGGATCATCGCCGGTGAGGGAGCCGCTCCAGAACCAGGAGTGCTCGAGGTCCTGCCCGCCGGTGATGAAGCGCAGCGGCTCGCCCCGGGCGCGCGGGTTGTCGAGGAGCGTGGCGCTGCGAAGCCGCTCGCTCAGCGGCGAGGCCTGCCACACCTCGAGCAGGGTGCGGCCCTCGAGCGACCCCAGGGACAGCGCCGCGTCACCCGTGGTGGCCGCCGAAGGGTAGAGGTGCCCGTCGGGGCCCACGCACAACGACTCCACCCCCGCCATGCCCAGGTCGTGCTTCACGCCCGGCACCGCGTTGGCGCGCTCCCGCAGGCTCTGGGTGTTGTCGAGCTGCACGCCCGCCTCGCCCGCCAGCGTCCGCAGGGTGCGCGTCACCTCGAGCAGCTCCTCCACCGAAGGGAAGCCCTCGAGCAGGTCGAGCCCGCGGCCGCGCTTGTGCGGCCACATGAGGTGAATCGAGCGCGCCCCCAGCCGCCGGGCGAGCCCGGGCAGCTCCCGCAGGCCCGCGAGGTTGGTGCGGTGCGGCACCACCGTGAGCGAGGTCTCGAAGCCCAGCGCCGACAGGTGCGCCAGCCCGGCCGTGGCCTTCGTGAAGGTGCCCGCGCCGCGCAGCGCGTCGTGGGCCGCCGCCGTCGCGCCGTCGATGGACACCTGGAAGCGAACCTTCGAACGATCCATCGGCTCGAGCAGCGCGCCGTACACCGGGTGGTCGAAGAGCGTGGCGTTGGTGAGGATGATCAGCTCGAGGCCGTGGTGTCCGGTCACCCGCTCCACCAGCGCCGCGAGGTCCTTGCGGAGGAAGGGCTCGCCGCCGGTGAGGAAGACGCGCTCGATGCCCAGGCCCTTCGCCTCGTCCACGTACCCGAGCAGCGCGCTCGTCGGCAGGCCGTGACTTCCCGCGGGGCCCGACGACACCAGGCAATGCGTGCAGGTCAGGTTGCAGGAGTCGTTGGTGTGCAGCCACAGCTCGCGCAGCCGCCAGGAGGGGAGCTTCGGGGACCGCCCCGCATAGGGAGCCCGCTCGAAGGGCGCGAGCGAGAGCAGGCCCGCCCGGTGCACCGCCTGGAGGAACGAGGTGACGTGCTGGAGGTTGCGGGCCGGGTCTTCGAAGAGCCGCGCCTGGGCGGCGACCTCGCCCACCGTCTTGCGGCCGTCGACGAGCGAGAGCACCCGGGCGCCGCGCGCGTCGGTGGCCACCCAGTTCGGCCCCGCCTCATCGAGCGCGAGGTGGAGCCCATCGCTCGTCTGCCACCCCGTCAGTGGCGGCGCGAAGAGGACCGAGCTGGTGCCGGGCACCATGGCTCACCCGCCCGGGCGCGTCGCCATCACCGCGGCCTTGGCGATGGCCAGGCCCCACGGCGCGCCGTGGAAGAAGAGGTCGAACCAGTCGATGGGCTTGACCAGCTTGCCGCTGAACAGCATCCCCAACTTCTCGACGATGTGCGGTGGGGTGAAGGGCGCGAGCCCCAGCGTCAGGCATGCGACGGCGACGGTGGGCCAGGGAATGGCGGCGAGGGTATCGGTCAGAGACATACGGCGCTGGGAGCCGACCGTGCCCACAGAGGGTTCGTCAGCGCACGTTCTCGTAGAGCCGCGCCAGCCAGGCAGGAGGAACTCCCAGGTGAAACAGCGCGGGGAAGACGTTGACGAAGAAGGTGTCGCGCAACGGGTGCGCGATGAAGCGCCGGCCTGAGACGCGCACGCTCGACGGGGCGATGCGCACCTTGCCTTCCCGCCTCAGCAGCTGGCTGAAGGCGAGGTCCTCCATCAGCGGGAGCAGGGGAAAGCCGCCCAGCTTCCTGAACACCTCGGCGCGCACGAAGAGGGCCTGATCTCCGTAGGGCAGCTTCGAGTACCGCGAGCGCACGTCGGCCAGGTGGAGGAGCGGCCCGAGCCGCGTGGGACGATCGGCCACCGTCCAGGTGCGGAAGGCGCCTGCCACCACGCGCGCGTCGCTCAGCGTGCGCTCCACGTGCGCGAGGGCATCTGCGGGGAGCGCCACGTCGGCGTGGAGGAAGAGCAGCACCGGCGCGCTGGCGGCCTGGGCGCCGGCGTTCAGTTGCGTGGCGCGCCCGCGGGCGCTGTCCACCAGACGCACCCGCGGCGCGCGCGCGGCGACGAGGGCGCGGGTTCCATCGGTGCTGCCGCCGTCCACCACCAGGAGCTCGACGTCGAGGCCGGCGAGCTCGTCGAGGCGCTGGGCGATGACGCGCTCCTCGTTGAGCACCGGGATGACGATGGCGACGCGGCTCACGAGGTCCTCCGGAGCAGCGCGGCCGTCCGCGGCGCCGCCTCGGGCGCGCGCGCCAGCAGCGCCTCGAGGCGGTCGAGGTCTTCCGGGTCGTCCACGTCGAACCAGGCCGGCGCGAACCCCACGTCGAGGCCGTGGAAGATCAGCGCGGTCTCGGTCTGCGCCCGCGTCGACGCAGTGCTCCACGTCAGCCCGGCGAGGGCGCCGGGGGTGAAGCGGCGCGCGCCGATGAGCCAGAACCCGCCGTCGTCGGCTGGTCCGAGCACCACCTCGTGGCGGGTGAGCGCGGCGCGCGCCGCCTCGAGGTGCGCCGCCGGCAGGGCCGGGAGATCAGCGCCGATGAGGAAGACGGCCGGCTCGTTCGCCAGCGCGGCCAGCAGCGTCCGCTCCATCCGCGCGCCCAGGTCGCCGTCGCCCTGGAGCCAGAGCTCCACCGGGCCGAGCCCGTAGGCCGCGACGTCGGCCTCGGTGCCCACGAGCACCGGCCGCGCCCAGGGCAGCGAAGAGACCACGGCCCACACGTCGGCGAGGAACGCGGCGGCGAGGGCAGCGGCGCGCTCGGGCCCCACCCTCCGCGCCAGGCGCGTCTTCACCTCGCCCGGGCGGGGAGGCCTGACGAAGACGCCGACGGGCACGCGGGGCGACATGGCTCAGCCCGGCTCGGCCAGCACCCGCGCCAGCGCGCGCCGGGAGCTGCGGGTGACGACGACCACCACCAGGAGCGTGGCCGCGAGCCCGGCCCAGTACAGCACCGAGCCCGCAGGTCCAGCGGTGGGCGCGCCGGACAGCAACTGCGCGCCACTCGAGACCAGCGAGCCCAGGTACACGAAGAGGACCGTCGCGGGGAACATGCCCAGCGCGGAGGCCAGCACGTAGTCGCGCAGGCGCACCCGCGTGAGGGCGAGCGCGTAGTTGAGCAGGTTGAAGGGGAAGAGCGGAGAGAGCCGCAGGAGCAGCACCAGCTTGAAGCCGTCTTCCCCGATGGCGCGATCGATGGCCGCGACCCGCGGATCCCTGCCCAGGCGGCGCTCTGCCCAGCCGCGCCCGAAGGTCCTGCCGAGGAGGAAGGACGCCGTCGCCGCCGCGACGCTCACCGGTGAGACGAGCGCCACGCCCCAGAGCGGACCCCACGCGTAGCCCGCGCCGAGCGTCAGCACCGAGCCTGGCAACAGCAGCACCGTCGCGGCCACGTAGCCCAGCCCGAAGAGCGCGGCACCCAGCGGGCCCGCGTTCCGGCTCAGCTCGATCAACTCGAGGGCGAGCTGCCTGAGCTCGACGCCGGAGAGCCCGACGCCCGCGAGCAGCAGCACCGGCACGGCCACCAGTCCCCAGCGGATCATCGGCGCTCCTCAGCGCGTCGGGCCAGCCGCGCCAGGCGGAGATACTGGAAGAAGCGGCCCAGCTTGCCGCGCGGGCGCCAGCGCTCCTTCGAGTCGAAGACCTCCTGCAGCACGTGCCGGGTGGGGAGGTCCTTCTGGAAGGACACGGTGCAGTGGCCGCAGTAGGTGATGAGTGATTCCTGGGACAGGGCCTTCCTTCGGGCGTCGGCCGACTCGCCCTTCGTCAGGCAGCAGGGCAGCGGGTGCTTCGGGTCGTCGGCGTTCTTGAGCGTGAGGCCGAGGCGATCTGCGAGCGCCTTGAAGTGCACCTGCTGGCTCTTGTCGATGCGCGCCGAGCACGGGTGGTGCACCGTGGCCGCGAGGGCCGGCGCGCGCGGACCCCACTCGCCCTCGGCGAGCAGAGCGTAGAGCGAGGTGATCTTCAGGCCCTCCACCTTCAGCTTCTTGAACTGCACGGTGCAGTTGCCGCAGGCGGTGATGAGCTCGGTCGTGCCGGCGTCGAGGAGCTTCTGCTTCGTCTCGCGGTGCCCGCGGGCGCTGGCCTCGGGCGTGGAGAACTTGTCGAGGGGCATGCCGCAGCAGTCGGACCAGAGCTCGACGTCGGGATCGCGCGCCTTGAGCCACTCGAACGACTTCATCACCAGCGCGGGGTCAGCCGCCGGCAGAGAGCAGCCCGGGTAGAAGACGCGCCGGGCCCCGCGCCCGACGGTGAAGGGCCGGGCGACGCGCAGGCGGTACTCCAGCCAGGTGATGCGCGCGTTGAGCCAGGCCAGCGCCAGCCGCACCCATCCCTGGACTGTCCTGGCCACTCCCATCGGCCCGCAGAGCGCCGCGCGGAGAAAAAGGGTTCAGCGCAAGGACTGCGCGAAGGCTTCAGGCGTTCACGTAGTTGACCGGCATCGACGACACCGAGTCTCGCAGCCAGCGCAGGATGTGGAAGTACGTCAGGTCGATCTCCACGCCGTCGTCAACGCGGCCCTCCGGGTTCTCGGGCTCGACGACGTCGAGTTCGAAGCCAGTGCCCGAGAAGCGCGTGCCCAGCAGCGAGAACTCGCGGCCCCCGAAGCGGCCCCGCGTCGTGCCGTCCTTCAGCAGCAACAGGCCGTCGCCGCCGCTCGCCCACGACGCCTCGGTGCCGAAGAAGCGCGGCTTGAGCACGTAGGGCCCGCCGTCCTCGGGGCAGAACACGTCGCAGTTCCCGCACTCGTTGCAGAAGTCTGCGTAGGTGGCGAGCTGGTGCTTCTTCGCGATCACCAGCGGCGGCGCGGTCGTCTTCTTCCAGGTGCCGTCGGCTGTGCGGGTGAGCTTCACCACCGGCAGCGTGGTGGCCGGGAGCGCGTAGGTGAAGTTGGCGTGGTTGGGGCACACGGGCACGCACTTGTCGCAGGTGAGGCAGTCGAAGAGCACCAGCTTCGTGCCCACCTTGTTGGGGGGCTTCGAGTTCGCTGCGTAGGCGTAGCGCGGGTTCTTCAGCAGCCCCTCGACGTAGTGCTTCGTGTTGTGCAGCCTCGCGGCGCTGACTGCGCCCCCCTCGACTTCGCTCGGGGTGAACGGGGCGTAGGCACGCAGCACGAACTCGTCGAGCGTCTTCGCGCCGACCGCGTCCATCCTCGTGCCCAGCTCCTGGAAGTAGGTCGACGCGCGCGCATAGCCACCCGGCCGCAGGAGATCGGTGCACACCGTCACCGGCACCAACCCCAGCGCCACCGCGTCGGGGAAGTTGTGCCGCTCGATGCCGGCGGAGAAGGAGATGGGCAGGCGATCTCCGAACACGCCGCGGAAGCGCGCCACCAGGTTCATCGCCAGCACGTGCAGCGGCTGGCCTGAGAGGTACTGCGACTTCTCGCTCGCGGGGAGGAAGTCGCCTTCGTTCTCCACCACCAGCGTGTTCGAGAACTTCACGCCCAGCCCGCGGCCCGTCTTCTTCGAGGTCGCCTCGAGCCGCGTCACCAGGTCGACCGCCTGCTCGAAGGTCGGGTCGTTCGCGAACGCCGCGTCGGGGATGCGGTAGCGGTAGCCGAGCACCTCGTTGAACAGCCGCCGCGCTTCGGTGGGCCCGTTGAGCGTGGGGTTGAGCTTCACCACGCAGTGCAGCCCCACGTCTTCCATCAGGTAGCGGGTGATGCTCTCGATCTCCCCGGGCGGACAGCCGTGGAACGTGGAGAGGGTGAGCGTGTCGCTGATGCACTTGCGGAAGGGCAGGTCGCGATACGGCTTCGGCAGCTCGGGCCGCAGGCGATCGATCACCTTGGTCGCGTCGAGCATGCCGTGCAGGAAGGCCTGAACGCGCTCGTGCTGGATGCCCTTCAGGTCGTAGCCGACGCTCAGGTCGAAGGCGAAGCGCTCGAAGCCCGGGTCGAGCCCGAGCTGACCCGACGCGGCCAGCACCTCGAGCAGCATCGAGGCCTTCACGTATTCCTCGAGCGATTGTTCGAGCTTCAGCTCCTGCGACCACTCGACGTTGAAGCCCACCGTGCGCACGTCGATGCACGGACGCGGGATGACGAGCTCGTCCATGAGCTGCACGGTCTTCAGCTCGAAGATGCGGCAGCCGCCGAGGTACGCCAGCACGATGTTCTGCGCGAGCTGCGTGTGCGGCCCGGCCGCGGGTCCGAGCGGGGTGGCCACCTTCGTTCCGTGCAGCGTGGTGGACCAGTCGCGGCCTCCCGCGCCGCGGACCAGCTTCGCGCGCGGGAAGTCGAGGACCGGCCCTCCGGTGGAGAGCTCGCTCAGGATGCGGCTGGCGAGTCTTCCGAGCGGGTACGGGTGCAGGTGCGCCATGGGTTGTTTCCTCTCCCTGCGAAAGCGGGGAGAGGTCGGCCGCAGGCCGGGTGAGGGGCGCATTGCCCTTCCGGTCGGCCGGTCGGCCCCACACCCCAACCCTCTCCCCGCTGCGCAGGGAGAGGGAGACCACTACATCGACGCGAGGACTCCCGTTCTTGCATTGAACGAGTCGATCAACGCGTCCCAGCCGTTCGCCTCTTCGTACTGCGCGTCCCAGTAGGCGGGATCCCACAGCTGCCGCAGCTCGTCGCTCGTCTTCCCCTGCTGCTCGACCCAGGTGAAGTACTTCAGGTTGTGCAGCGCCTTGCGGTCCCGGTAGTTGAGCTCACGCAGGTAATCCGTCTGCGCGCCGTGCAGCCGGCGATCGAGGTCCTTCGCCGCGTCGACCTCGACGTACGGTCCGCGATCCTTCCGCAGGTCCTCGAGGCGCGAGGTGTACAGCTCTTCGGAATCGGTGAAGACCGTCAGCACCACGTCGTCCGGCCCCAGCTCGTAGTACTTCGAGAACTTCATCGCCGAGAGCAGGTTGCAGATGCCCGAGATGCCCAGCAACGGCAGCTTCTCGAGCACGTCCTTCCCCACGCCCTGCTTCGCCAGCCACGCCTGCCCCGCCGGCTCGTTGAACAGCCGCAAGATGCGAATCGTGTCTTCGTCGTCGATCGCCACCACCGCGTCGGTGTTCCGCACGTTGTGAATCCACGGCACGTGCTTGTCGCCGATGCCCTCGATGCGGTGATCGCCGAAGCCGTTGTTGTAGAGCGTCGGGCACTGCAGCGCCTCGACCGCGCCGATGAGCGAGCCGGGGTAGTGCTTCTTCAGATAGTCGCCCGCGCCGATGGTGCCCGCCGAGCCCGTGGCCGAGAGGAAGCCCGCCAGCTTGCTCTTCGGCGTCTTCACCTTCTCGTACACCTCGGCGAGCGCAGGGCCGGTGACGTGGAAGTGCCACGACGGGTTACCGAACTCCTCGAACTGGTTGAAGATGATGTCGTTGGGGCGCGTGCGGCGCAGCTCCCAGCACTTGTCGTAGATCTCCTTCACGTTGCTCTCGGTGCCCGGCGTGGCGATCACCTCGGCGCCGATCTTCTTGAGCCACTCGAAGCGCTCGCGGCTCATCCCCTCGGGGAGAATGGCGACCGCCGTGGTGCCCAGCAGCGCGCAGTCGAAGGCACCACCGCGGCAGTAGTTGCCGGTCGAAGGCCACACCGCCTTCTGCGAGGTGGGGTCGAAGCCGCCCGTCACCAGCCGAGGCACCAGGCAGCCAAACGCCGCGCCGACCTTGTGCGCGCCCGTGGGGAAGTACTTGCCCACCAGCCCGATGATGCGCGCGTCGACGCCGGTGATCGCCTTCGGAATCTCGAACGCGTTCACGTCACCGTAGAGCCCGCTCTTCACGTCGTTCTTCCAGGAGATGCGGAAGAGGTTGAGCGGGTTGATGTCCCACAGGCCGATGCCCGGCAGCTTCTTCTTCACCTTCTCGGGAATCTTCGAGGCGTCGCGCATCTGCGCCAGGGTGGGAATGACGACGCCACGCTCGCGACACAGCTTCGCCGCGCGGTCCAGGACGGCTTCGTTCAGCTTCACCATGCGCGCGACCATACCTGCCGCCTGCGCGGTGAACAGGTTCGGCCAGAAGCCCCACACCTCGCTTCGATGATCCGTTCTGGCCTGTGGACTGCCGGCCACCTGCCTAGACTCGGCCCGTGCCCTCGTTCATCTACCGCTGCACCGACTGCCGCCGCGAGTTCGCGCGCGCCGACGTGCGCTACCTCTGCCCCGACTGCGGCGCTTCGTATCGGCCGGGCATCCCGCTCAAGGGCGTGCTCGAGGCGGTCTTCGACGTCGACAGCATCCGCCCGAAGTTCGACCGCGCGCGCCCCGACTGGAACCTGCTGTGCGCCGTCGAGCCCGAGTTCTTTCCCCCGCTCATCGTCGGGCGCACCCCGCTCGTCTCGGCGCGGCGCCTCGGTGAAGAGCTGGGCGTACCGAAGCTGCACCTCAAGAACGACGGGCAGAACCCCAGCGGCTCGCTCAAGGACCGCGCCTCGTTCCTGGTCACGGCCGAGGCCCTTCGCCTGAAGGAGCAGCGCGTGGTGTGCGCCTCGACCGGCAACGCGGCCTCGGCGCTGGCGGCGGTGTGCGCGTCGGCCGGCGTGGAGGCGCTCATCTTCGTGCCCGAGAAGGCGCCCCGGGCGAAGCTGGTGCAGATGGTGCTCTCGGGCGCGCGCGTGGTGCCCGTGCGTGGCACCTACGACGACGCCTTCAAGCTCTCGCTCGAGTTCACCGCGAAGCGCAGCGGGCTCAACCGCAACACCGCGTACCACCCGCTCACCATCGAGGGAAAGAAGACGGTCTCGCTCGAAATCGCCGAGCAGCTCACCCCCGACGCGGTGTTCGTCTCGGCCGGTGACGGCGTCATCCTCGCGGGCGTGCACAAGGGCTTCTCCGACCTCCTGCGGCTCGGGGTGATCGACAAGCTGCCGAAGCTCTTCGCGATCCAGGCCGAGAAGAGCGACGCCATTCACCGCTACGTCGAGACCGGCACCTATTCGGACGCGGCGGATCCGAAGACCATCGCCGACTCCATCTCGGTCACCTGCCCCAGCAACGCGCACTGGGCGCGGCGCGCGGTGCTCGAGTCGAAGGGCGCGACGCTCACCGTCACGGATGAAGAGATTCTCGACGCCCAGGCGCGGCTCGCCGCGAAGACCGGCGTGTTCACCGAGCCCGCGGGCGCCGCGGCGTTCGCGGGCCTGGTGAAGCTGCAGGCCAGCTCGCGCGCGCTGCCGAAGGACGCGACCGTGGTGGTGATCGCCACGGGACACGGCCTCAAGGACATCGACGCCCCGCTCGCGCGCGTGAGGATACCCGCGGCGATCGACCCGGTGCTCGAAGCGGTGACCATCGCGTGAGTGCACCAACCGCCATCGCGGCGGCGCGGCGTGCGTGGGCTGCGGCGATCGCCCCTCTGCTCGAAGCGGCGACCATCGCGTGAGCGAGCTACCCGCCATCCTCGCGGCAGCGCGACGCGCCTGGGCCGAGGGAGAGACGCCCGTGCTCGCCACCGTCGTCGCCACCCGCGGCTCGTCGTACCGGAAGCCGGGTGCACGCATGCTGGTCACGAGCCAGGGCTGGCAGGCCGGCAGCATCAGCGGCGGCTGCCTCGAGGCCGACGTGGTGCGCCGCGCGGCGTGGCTCGTGTCCGAAGGCCGGCCCGTGGTGCACACCTACGACACCTCGGCCGATGGAGAGGTGGCGCTCGGCTGCGGCGGCGAGGTCGACGTGCTCCTCGAGCCCTTCCGCGCCGACGGGCCCACCGCGCGCGCGATGATCGAAGTGGTCGAGACGCGCAAGCCGGTGCAGCTCACCGTGATGGAAGGCCGCGTCGAAACGCTGCAGCCCTCGCGGCGGCTGGTGCTGTGCGGGGCGGGCCACGACGCGAGGCCGCTGCACTCGATGGCGATGTCCCTGGGGTGGGACGTGCACGTCGTCGACTGGAGGCCGGCACAGGCGTCGGCGGCGCGCTTTCCCGGGGCCACCACGCACGTGCTTTCGCCCGAGAAGCTCGACGCGCTGCCGCTGGAGCAGGGCTGCGCGGTGGTGGTGATGTCCCATCACCTCATCTTCGACGCGCGCGTGCTCGAGGCGGTGCTGCGCTCGCCATTGCCCGCGTACGTCGGCGTGCTGGGCCCCACGAAGCGCACGAAGGACCTGCTGGCGATGCTGCCGAAAGACCTGCCGCTCGCGCGCCTGCACGCGCCGGTCGGCCTCGCCCTCGGGGGTGAAGGACCTGCGTCGGTGGCGCTGGCGATCCTCTCCGAGGTCCACGCGGTGCTTCATGGCGCACAGGGGACGCCGATGAACAAGTTCTGATTGCCCTCTCCCAGCTCAGTCCGGGTTGAACTCCACCTTCGTGCCGTTGGTCGCGAACAGGGCGATGGCTCCGATTGCCGACGGGACGCCCAGGCCCAGGCCCAGGGCCACCGGCAGCCCCTTGTCGCTTGATTGGCCGAGTCCGAAGGCCAGCGCGATGGACAGCCCGGCGATGGCGATCGTCGAGAGGATCGTGCCGCCGCCGAAGAAGAGGCCCGCGTTGCCCGGCCCCACCTTGAGCCGCACCTTGCCGTTCTTGCGGTGATCCGCCAGCACGAACGGGTTCGACGAGACGATGCCCATGCCGCCGATGGTGAAGAGGTCGGCCGCGCGGACGACGGTCACATCGCAGGGCGCGCGGCATTCCCCGTTGGGGTTGCCGTTGGACCGGTAGAGCCGCACCTCGCGGTTGTTGGTCTCGATGTGCACGTGCACCGCGTCATCACCCAATGAGAAGGCGAAGTCGGGGTCGGTGGGGCGCGGCACCGCGGGGCGTGGGAACGGCACGGGCGCAGTCACGTCAGGGGCCGGCTGCGCCTGCAGCAACGAAGGCGCGAGCTGGCCCGCGGGCGCGAGCTCGAAGGTCTCGACTGCGGGGTGGGCGAGCGAGAACTCCACCGCGCGTTCCTGCGGCTCCCGGCCCTCGAGCTCGAGGCGAACGAGGTGGCGCGTGGGCGTCAGCTCGACGGTGAGCGGGGTGACGCCTCGGGGCGCTCCGTCGATCACCACGCGCGCGCTCAAGGGGAGCGAGGTGATGGTGAGCGCCTGCACGCCCAGCTTCGCCAGCCTGTCGCCCAGCCGCTGCAACGAGAGCACCACCTCGGGGCGCTCGGGCGCCGCAGGGCTCATCACCAGCCACGCCTGCCACGACCCGATCGCCTTGAGGGTCTGGCCCGCCTGTTCCCACGAGCGCGCGATGTTGAACATCGTCACCGGCACCGGGCGCGCCGCGTACGACGCTTCGAACTTCTCGGCCGCCTTCGCGAACTGCCCGCGGGCGTAGAGCGCGGTGCCCTCGTCGAAGAACGCGCGGGGGGTCTGCGCGAGGGCGAGAGACGGGACCACCAGCAGCAACCATCTCCATCGACACATGCCTGCATCATGCGAATGAACGGCGGCGGGGGCCAGCGTTGATCACCGCACCAGCACCTGCACCGCCCCATCGTGGCCGGGCGCCCCACGCTGCCCCGGGGCGCCTGCGCTGCCATCCGACCCGCGGCTCCCCTGCGAGCCACCCGAGGCGTAGGTGCTCTTTCCGTTCTGGTAGCAGCTCGTGCCCGAGCCGCCCGCACCGCCGTCACCGCCGCGGCCGCCCCGCCCGCCCGGCCCTCCTTCGCCGCCCAGGCCGCCCCGCGAGCGCATCACGGCCTTGACGAAGGGCTCGTCGTCACAGGCGCGGCCACAGAGCAGCTCGACCTTCACCGGGCCGCCATCACCTCCGGGCGTGCCGTTTCCGCCCGCTCCGCCCGGCGAGCCGTTGCCGCCCGGCCCGCCGTTGCCGCCCGACATCGAGGGGCAGCTCGCGCTCGACCCGTTGCTGCCGCGCGAGCCATTCAGCCCCGCCGAGCCGGCCGCCCCCGCCCGGCCGCGGCCGCCGCAGCTGCCGAACTCGAACGAGCTCGCCCCGCGCGGAAGCACGAACTGCCGGCGCCGCGCCTTCTCGTCGACGGCGTCCACGAGGAGCCCCTGGGTGGCGGGCACCACCACGGCGCTCACCGCCGGGCCCGGAGAAGAGGGCTCGCCCTCGAAGCAGAAGGAGCTGGGTGCGAGCACGGTGAAGGGCACCTGCAGCACCTGCGCGAGGCGCCCGCCCAGTCGAAGCGGGACGACGAGGCCGAGGCCGGCGCGGGTCAGGTCGACGGCGTCGGCCATCGCCAGCTTCTGCGGCACGTGCAGCACCCCGTCGCCGTCGAGCGTGGCGAAGCCGGTGCCCAGCTCGACCTCGGCCGCGGCGATGCACGGCGTGACGTCGAGCGCCGCAGGTGGGGCACAGAGGCCGAGCGGCTGACTCCAGCCCACGTGGAAGCGGACAATGGGGCGCAGGTCGAGCGCTGGGGCGCGGCGCGCTTCATCACCGGCGACGAAGAGGCGCACCAGCTGGGAGGCGATGTCCTGCGACGCATGCAGGCCCGTGCCCAGGGTCAGCGCGGGCTGGGGCGCGGCAGCGGCCAGGCGCGCGACCGGTTGCGCCCATCTCCCCGTCGCGAACACGAGCTCTTCGACTTCGGCGGCGCGCGCCTTGACCTCCGGCACCGTCGACTGCGCGAGGTGGAGCTGCACGATGCGCCGGCGGGCCGAGGTCCTCACCTCTTCCTCGGGGCAGCGGGCCTCGATGCGCCGCAGCAACCCCTCGTCCTGCTGCTGCAACACCACCTGGGGGCTCAAGCGCTCCCCGTTCATCAGGCCGTCTTCGAGCTCGAGCGTCAGTCGCAGCTCGGCGAGCAGCGCGTCGAGCTGCCGGGCCTCTGGCTTCGTCGACCGGAGCTTCGGTCTGAGCGCGCGCAGCGCGGCGGAAGTCTCGCGCGCCCGCGTGGAGAGGAGCTGGTGCACGAGGCTCAAGCGCTTGAAGTCGGGCTGGCTGATGAAGGCCGAGGTCAGGTCCGCGAGCTGCGCGAGGAAATGCTCCCGGTGCTCGGGCGCGAGGGTGGGCAACAACTTCGTCGCGCACGCCCCCCAGGTGGCGAGCGGCACCTTCGAGCCCGCGAGCGAGGCGACGAAGGGGTCGACCAGCTTCCAGTCGGCCCGGGTGAAGTTCGAGCGCACGCACGCCGCCGCGTCTGCCTCGGGGCGGGACAGGAAGTGCACCAGCGCTTCCCCCGGCCACTTCTCGGAATCGGCGCGCAGGTCGTCGAGGCCGTATTGCGGCGGGAAGGTGTGGACGCAGCCGGCGAGCGCCAGCGTCAGCGTGACGGTGAGCCAACGAACCATGCGCTGCGTCGTACGACATTTCGTGCCTGAAACCTCTCCCTGCGAAAGCGGGGAGAGGTCGGCCGCAGGCCGGGTGAGGGGCTCACTTGCTCCGCATTCGCCCCTCACCCCGGCCCTCTCCCCGCTGCGCCCGCTGCGCAGGGAGAGGCAGGACTACGCGAGGTCGAAGCGATCGAGGCTCATCACCCGGGCCCACGCAGCCACGAAGTCGTCGGCGAACTTCTGCTGTGCGTCAGCGCTGGCGTAGACCTCGGCCAGCGCGCGCAGCTCGGAGTTGGAGCCGAAGAGCAGGTCGATGCGGGTGCCGGTCCACTTCGCCTGGCCGGTCTTGCGATCGCGGCCCACGAACGAGTCGGCCGCAGGCGAGGCCGGCTTCCACTCCGTGCCCATGTCGAGGAGGTTGACGAAGAAGTCGTTGCTCAACGCGCCGGGCCGGTCGGTGAACACGCCGTGGGGCGACGCTCCCACGTTCGCGCCGAGCACGCGCAGCCCGCCGATCAACACCGTCAGCTCGGGCGCCGTCAGGGTGAGCAGCTGGGCCTTGTCGACGAGCAGCGCCTCGACCGGCACCGAGGGGTCCTGGTCCCTCACGTAGTTGCGGAAGCCGTCGGCGCGGGGCTCGAGCACCGCGAAGGACTCGACGTCGGTCTGCGCCTGCGTGGCGTCGGTGCGGCCCGGCGCGAACGGCACGGTCACGCGGAGACCGGCCCTGGCCGCGCCCTGTTCGACGCCGGCGTTGCCAGCCAGCACGATCAGATCGGCGAGCGAGACCTTCTTCCCGCCCGCTGACGCGTTGAAAGTGGTCCGAAGGCCCTCGAGGACCGCGAGCACCCGGGCCAGCTGGGCCGGTTGGTTCGCTTCCCAGTCCTTCTGCGGCGCCAGGCGAACGCGCGCCCCGTTGGCGCCGCCGCGCTTGTCCGAGCCGCGGAAGGTCGAGGCCGAGGCCCAGGCGGTCGACACCAGCTCCGAGACCGTGAGGCCGGAGGCCAGGATCTTCGCCTTGAGCGCAGCGGCGTCCTGCGCGTCGATCAACGGGTGGTCGACCGGGGGAACGGGGTCCTGCCAGAGCAGCTCTTCTTTCGGCACCTCTGGCCCGAGGTAGCGGACGCGCGGGCCCATGTCGCGGTGGGTGAGCTTGAACCAGGCGCGCGCGAAGGCCTCGGCGAGCTCTTCCGGGTGCGCGAGGAAGCGGCGGGAGATCTTCTCGTAGACAGGGTCGACGCGCAGCGACAGGTCGGTGGTCAACATCGTGGGGAGCCGCTTCTTCGACGCATCGTGCGCGTCGGGGATGGTGGCGGTGGCGCCGCGGGCGACCCACTGGTGTGCGCCGGCGGGGCTCTTGCCCAGGTCCCATTCGTACTTGAAGAGGTTCTCGAAGTAGCTGTGGCCCCACTTCGTGGGCGTGGTGCTCCAGGTGACCTCCAGCCCGCTGGAGATGGCATCGCGGCCCTTGCCGGTGCCGAACGTGCTGGCCCAGCCCAGGCCCTGCGCTTCGATGGGGCCGGCTTCGGGCGGAGCGCCCACCAGCGCCGCGTCTCCAGCGCCGTGGGTCTTGCCGAAGGAATGGCCGCCGGCGATCAAGGCGACGGTCTCCTCGTCGTTCATCGCCATGCGGGCGAAGGTCTCGCGAATGTCCTTCGCCGCGGCGAGCGGGTCGGGCTTGCCGTCGGGGCCCTCGGGGTTGACGTAGATGAGCCCCATCTGCACCGCCGCGAGCGGGTTCTCGAGGTCGCGTTCGCCCGAGTAGCGCTCGTCACCCCCGAGCCAGGTCTTCTCCGAGCCCCAGTCCACGTCCTGGTCGGACTCCCACACGTCTGCGCGCCCGCCGCCGAAGCCGAAGGTGCGAAAGCCCATCGACTCGAGGGCGACGTTGCCGGTGAGGATGATCAGGTCGGCCCAGGAGATCTTCTGCCCGTACTTCTGCTTGATCGGCCACAGGAGGCGCCGCGACTTGTCGATGTTGACGTTGTCGGGCCAGCTGTTGAGAGGCGCGAAGCGCTGCTGGCCCCGGCCGCCGCCGCCCCGGCCATCACCCACGCGGTACGTGCCCGCGCTGTGCCAGGCCATGCGGATGAACTGGGGGCCGTAGTGACCGAAGTCGGCCGGCCACCAGTCCTGCGAGTCGGTCATCAGCGCCGCGAGGTCCTTCTTGAGCGCGGCGAGGTCGAGCTTCGCGAACTGCGCGGCGTAGTCGAACTGCTCCCCGAGCGGGTCGGACCGGCTCGAGTGCTGGCGCAGGAGGTTCAGGTTGAGCTTGTGGGGCCACCAGGTGGCGTTGGTCGCCCCGCCGCCCAGGGTGGTGTGGTTGAAGGGACACTTCGTTTCGGTCGTCATGGAATCCTCCCCGGCTCGAGACCTGCATTGGTACCGGGGTGACCGCGACGCCGCCACCCGCATCCGAAGAGTCGCTTCTCATCGCCGGGCCCGTGGCCGAGACTCGCGCGATGCGCCCGCTCGCCTTCTTCCTCTGCTTCGGCGGCTGCGCCGCGTTGCTGCCCGCCCCGTCGCCGATGCCTTCGCTGCGCGACGAGCTGCCCGGCGGCCACGCGAAGTGCCTGGTGGTCTTCCTGCCCGGCGCGGGCGACAGCGCGGCCGACTTCACGAAGTACCGCTTCGTCGAGGCGATGCGTCAGAAGGGGCTCTCGGTCGACCTCGTCTCGGCGAACGCGACGCTCGGGTACTACGCGAAGGGCCTGCTGGTGGAGCGCCTGGCCACCGACGTCATCGGGCCTGCGCGAGCGAAGGGCTACCAGCAGACCTGGCTCATCGGCATGTCGATGGGCGGCATGGGCACCCTGCTCTATTCGCACGACCACCCCGACGAGGTGACCGGCGTGCTGGCGCTGGCGCCGTTCCTCGGTGACCGCTCGCTGCACGAGGAGATCCGCGAAGCCGGAGGCCTGGCGAAGTGGAAGGGTCCCGAGAAGGCACCGCTCGCGTCCAGCTCCTACCAACGCGAGGTGTGGCGGTGGCTGCAGGCGGTGACGGCCGGCACGGAGAAGGGCCCGAACCTGTACCTGGGCTGGGGCACCGAAGACGGCCTGGGCAGGGCGGCGTCGCTGCTGTCCGCGGCGCTGCCCGAGCAGCACACCTTCACCGTGCCCGGGGCGCACAAGTGGTCGTCGTGGAAGGCCGTGCTCGACGCGTTCCTCGCCGACTCGGACTTCACGCGAGCCTGCGGGCCCGCGCTCGACTGAGCTCAGGGACTCGCCTTCGGGGGGGCGGGCCTGGAGAGGAACTGGTGGATCTCCTTCCCCAGCAACTGGTCCAGCGCGCCGCCGGTGGCCAGCGCCGCGGCCCGGCGAACGAGCCACGCCCGGGCCGCTGCCACCTCGCGCCCCTCTTCCACGTCGGCCATGCGCAGGTAGACCTCGGCCGTCCGTTGCTCACCCGCGTCATCCGACAGGCGCACCTCCTCGAGCAGGCGCCGCGCCTCGGGGAAGCGGCGGGCCTTGAGCGAGACGATGCCCAGGATCCGCTTCCAGGGGATCCGCGCGTCATCGGGGAGCAGCGCCTCGATGCGCGCCGGCTCGGCGGTGCAGCGGTCGATCACCAGGTCGGCGCGCCCCGCGGCGCTCCCGCTCGCGCACCAGTTGACGAAGTGCAGCGCCCACTTGCCGCTGTTCCGGCCGAGGCGTGACTCGGCGAGCGGCAGCAGCTCTTCCATCAAGGCGAAGGCCTCGGCGGGCTGCCCGGCCCACGAGGCACTCCCGCTGAGGTTCATCAGGGTGAGGAGGATGGTCGGGTGGTCGGCCTCGAGGAAGCGGCGCAGCAGCGTCAGCGCCCGCAGCAGCGACGCCCTCGCCTCCGCGACCTGCTGCTCTTCCAGCAGCAGCTGGCCCAGCGAGCTGAGCGCGAAGCCCAGCTCGAGGGACTCTCCCGCGGTCTGTTCCACCATCTCGATCGCCTCGCGGGCCTGGGCCACCGCGCCGCCCTTCTGATGTCTGCCGAGGAGCGCCGCCCGGTAGCGCAGGGTGCGCGCCACTTCCGGGTGCCGCGCCCCGTAGGCCGCGCGCTGCAGCTCGAGCGCCCGCGCCAGGTGCTGCTCCCAGCCGGGCTCGAGGGCCAGCTGCGTGAGCGCCACGCGCGCAAGGCCCAGCAGCGGCTGCGCGAGAGACACGTCTTTCGGCCCGGCGGCCCGTTCCCTCAGCGCCAACGCCTCGCGGAAGGCGGCGCGCGCCTCGGGCACCCTGCCCAGCCCCATCGCGAAGTCGGCCCGCTGCTCGGCGAGCGCCGCCTGGAGCGCGAGCGGTTGCCCTGCCTTCTCGATGGCCACCGCGCTGGAGCGGAACAGCCTCGGCCCGTCGTCGGCCCGGAGCCTGCGCACGCCGACGATCTCCGAGAGCGCCAGGCGGGCGCGCGCCGTCAGCTCGGGGTCGGCCGAGCGCTCCGCAGCGTCCACCGCGTCGAGGGCGCTCGCCTCGGCCTCGGCCAGGTGCGACTCGCCCAGGTGCGCCCGGGCCAGCGCGAGCGCGTGCTCGGCCAGCAGCGGCTGCCAGCCCGTCGCGGCCACCGGGCTTCCGAGCGGCGTGAGCAGCGCCCTCGCCTCGGCGTGGCGCGCGGCGGCGCTCAACGGCAGCGCCGCCGACACCTCCAGGCGCAGCCCGGCGATGCGCTCGCGGGCCTGCGGGTCTGCCGGGAGCTGGGAGCCGGAGAGCCGGGCCGCCTCGACGCTGCAGTCCGCCGGCCGGGGCAGCACGCGAATGGTCTTCACCGCTTCCACCACCACGTTGCGGTCCGCGTGGCGCCACAGGCGCGTGGTGGCGGCGAAGAGCTCCAGTTGGTGTTCGAGGCAGATGGTGCGCGCGGTGTGGAGCGCTTCCGGCTGCTCGCCGCGCAGCCGGGTGGCCTCGCAGGTCTCGGTGGCGGTGCGTTCCCAGGCCGCGCGGTAGTCGTCGGCCAGGGCCGCGGCGCGCTCGAAGCTGGGGTCGGCCAACACCGAGCCCGTCGCCGCGAAGGCCCGCTGCACCTCGGCGCGCACGGCGTCGTTCCACGCGCCTTCCACCCGGCCCGCGGCGCCGGTGCACAGCGAGGCGCGCTGCACCAGGGCGGGCGCGGCCACCGCGCTCACCGCCACCACCAGGGCCGCGGCGACGAGCCAGGCGCGGCGGGGGCGGCGCACCAGCTCGAGCTGCGCGAGGAGCGCGCCCAGGTCAGGCCAGCGGAGCCGGGGGTCTGCCTGCAGCCCCCGCCGGAGCGCGGCGTCCAGGCGCCGGGGGAAGGTGGGGGGCAGCCGCTTCGACCCGCCGCGGCTCACGTTGTCGCGCAGCCCCGCGAGGGTCTCGCCCTCGAAGGGCCGGGTGCCGGAGAGCGCCTCGAACAGGGCCACGCAGAAGGCGAACTGGTCGCTGCGGGCATCGCTGGCGCGCCCGGCGAACTGCTCGGGCGACATGTACGCGGGCGTGCCGACGAGCGCCCCATGGAAGGTGAGCGGCGCTGCGCCGGGGGCAGGGTCGGGCTCGGCCGGCGGGGTCCCCCGACTCGCCTCGGGAGGACCGGGCGCATCGTCGAGCCGGGCGATGCCGAAGTCCGACACGCGCACCCGGCCGTCGTCGCTCACCAGCACGTTGTCGGGCTTGAAGTCGCGGTGCACCACGCCGGCGCCGTGCGCGGCGGCGAGGCCCGCACCCGCCTGGAGGTACGCGTCGAGCACCGCCCTCCAGGGCCGCCCGGCCTGCCAGGCGGTGAGCGTCGCCCCGCGCACCAGCTCCATCACCAGGTAGACGCGGCCCTCGTGCAGGCCGGAGTCGTGCACCACCACCACGTTGGGGTGGTTGATGCGCGCGAGCGCGCGGGCTTCGCGCAGCATGCGCTGGGCGAGGTCGTCGACGGCCGCGCCCCGCGCCTGCCGGAGGAACTTGAGGGCCACCTTCCGGTCGAGCTGGCGATCGTGTGCCTCGTACACCACGCCCATGGCGCCGCTGCCCAGCGGGCCCAGCACCTCGTAGCGCCCACCGATGAGGGCCGCGGGCGCGAGCGGCGGCGGCTCGTTCCGGGTGAGCTCGGTCTGCGAGAGGCGCATCACGCCGGCCACGGCGCGCCGGCAGGCCTCGCAGGTATCGAGGTGCTGCTCCACCTCCGCGAGGGTCGCGGGGCCGGGCGCGCCTTCCGCCAGGTCGAGCAGCAGGTTCTCGTCGAGGCACTTCACGGGGCAGAGCCTCGCTCACGTCAGCGCCGGGCGCCAACGGACTGCGTGAGACCTGCCGGCCGCTGCCGGTATCGAAGGGGAATGCGCCTCCGCTCTCTGCTCGCTCCGACGCTCGTGGTGCTGGTCTCCGGCTGTCTGCACCCGGTGGACGAACCGCCCCCGTCGCCCGCCATGGTCGCCGGGCCCACGGGCGGAGGTGCCGGCGCGACGGTCGATGCCGGCGCGAGCGTGGACGGTGGCGCTGCCGCGGACGGGGGCGCGGCCGCGCGCGACGGCGGGCTGGTCACGCCGCTCCGGCCGCTCGACCCTGCGCTGGACCCGACCATCCCCGGCCCCTGTGGACGGGGCTCCCCGCGGGTGACGAGCTGCGCGAACGGCGGCAACTGCCTGGTGCTCGAGGTCGCCAGCGGCACCCGCACCGAGATCGCCACGCAGCAGCAGGTCGGCCCCGCCACGCTCTGGCACTACCCCGTGGGCCCGATGCTCGGGGGCTTCGGCTTCGTCACCACCGACCACACCGGGGCGACCTCCAGCACGCTGTGGCTGGCCGCGGCAGGCGCCCCGCCGCGCGTCCTCGAGGCCACGCCGCCGGGCGTGCAGCTGCACGTGAAGGGGTTCGACGAAGACGCCACCGGCGCCTGGTACATCGCCGAGCGGTGGACGTGGAACCCCCAGCCCACGCTCCATTCCCGCGACCTGGTGGTGCTGAGCCGCGGGCTTCCGCCGAGGCGCGCCGCCGCCAACCTCGCCCCGCCCACGTCGAACGGCGTGGCGGTGGGCACCGGGTACTACGTGGGCCTGGAAGGTGGTCTCCATCGCTTCGCGGCCTCGGGAGAGGGAGTGCGCCTGCACGCCACCGGGGCCGGCGAGTTCATCGCCGCGTTGGCGGCAGACGTGGCCGGCGCCGTCTTCCTGCAGTGCCGCGTGGCCGAGCCACACCGCTGCACCCTGTGGCGAACCCTGGGCGACGTGGCCTCGCCGCTGGCGGACCTCGAGCTGGCGCAGACGAACCTGCACCAGAAGGGCACGGTCGCGCTGCTCGGCGGCTCCGCGTACGTGCTGAGCGCCGAGGGGTTGGTGCGCCTGCCCCGCGGCGGCGGCGCCTTCGAGCAGGTCTACGCCGGGGCAGCGTGGGCAGGCTGGGGCACGCTGCAGGCCGGCAGCCTCCGCGCCCTCGGCGGCCGGCTGTACTTTGGCGGCGTGTGCAGCTTCGACTCCGACAACCCGGCGTACGGTTCGATCGAGCTCGATCCAGACCGGCTCACGGCGCGGTGGCTCGAGTCCGACCGGGCCTTCCCCTTCGTGCCGTGGCTCACGCAGCCCTTCCCTCACGAGCAGGGGCCGTACTGGGTGGCCAACGGCCAGCTCTTCGAGAAGCGGTGAACGCTGTGGTAGGTCGGGGGCCATGCGCGAGCCCCTGGTGGTGCTGCAGGCCCTGCGTGAGAAGGTCAAAGGGCTCGACGAGCCCATGGCCCACGAGCTGGCGACGCGGCTCGAGGCGGTGGCGACGCGTTACGAGGTCATCGACGGGCCCTCTCTGGCCGCGGCGCTCGCCCGCCGGGTGGAAGGCGCGGCCGAGCTGACGGGCCTGCGCCTCGAGGAGCTGCTGCTGGCCGAGGCGTGCCTCGCCCACGACGCCGCGGCCCTGCGCGAGCTCGACGAGCTGCTGGCCGGCGTGGTGCGGGCGCTGCGGCACCGGGCCTCTGCGACCGAGCAGGACGAGCTGTGCCAGCAGCTGCGCATTCGCCTGCTGGTGCCGGCCAGCGGGACCGCGGCCAAGCTGCAGCTCTACGCCGGGCGCGGCTCGCTCAAGGGCTTTCTGCGGGTGGTGGCCCTCAACCTGTTGAACCGGGAGCAGGCAGACCGGCGCGAAGCGTCTGACGGCGCGCTCGCGGCGCTCCCCGACGCGCGCGCCTGGGAATCGGGCGTGGTGCGCCTCGACCAGCAGGCGCAGTTCCGCGAGGCCTTCCAGCGCGCGGTCGCCGCGCTGACGGTGAGGCAGCGCTCGCTCCTGCGCCTCAACCTGCTCGACGGGCTGTCCATCGACGAGCTCTCTCCGCTCTACGGCGCGCACCGCTCGTCGGTGGCGCGCTGGCTGGCCGAGGCGAAGCAGGCCCTCGAGGCCGAGACGCGCCGGGAGGTGGCCGAGTCACTCAAGCTGGAGCCTGAGGAGGTCGAGCGGCTGCTGACCTCGGCGCAGCAGGGCTTCCAGTTGAGCCTCAACCGCGCGCTGCGCGAGAGCCTGGCGCCGTCGGAGTTCTGAACAGCTTCACCGCAAGCGTGGCTCATCGGGTCCGTTCACGTCGAGCGGTTGGATCGCGAGTTCACCGGCCGCAGAGGAGCTGCGCGCCTCGCGACGGGCCACCGCGGCGACGACGCGGCGGCAGGCGGGACAGCGATCGAGGTGCGCTTCGAACAGCACCAGGTCGGTCTCCTTCAGGCGGCCGCCGGCCAGGTCGAACAGCTCGTTGTCGTCCAGACAGTGACCTCTGGAACGCCCAGGGCTCGGGTCGCTCATGCAGGAGAGACACCTGTGGCCTGCTGCGCGTCTCACGAGACCTCCGCAGAGCCGACGGTATCAGGGAGACATGTCGACCCTCCGGACGTCCGTGTCTCGCTTCGTGGTGCTCTCCCTGCTGTTCCTCGCCGCGTGCGGTGTTCCCGCACCGGATTGTGACTCGAGGTCCTGTCCCTTCGGGTGCTGCGACCTGAGCGGGGTCTGCCAGCAACCCGGCCCCGCCACATGCGGCAGCCAGGGCAACGCCTGCCTCTCGTGTCCTTCCGGCCAGAGCTGTCAGCTCGGCATGTGCCTCGCCACCGCCTCAGGAGGAGGCACCGGGTCCTCGGGGCGCTGCACCTCGAGCGCCGAGTGCGCCACGGGCTGGGCGTGCGAGGCAGGCCAGTGCACACTGCGCAGCGTCATCGGCGGCGGCGGCGGGGTGGGCGGTGACGGCGGCGCGGTGGGTGGCGGGGGCGGCGCGGTGGGCGGAGGGAGCGGCGCGGCACTCCCGATGCGCGTCTTCATCACCAGCGTCGCCGGCCCGGGCAACATCGGTGGGCTGGCGGGGGCCGATGCGCGCTGCGACGCCGCGGCGCGGGCCGCCAACAAAGGCGGCACGTGGAAGGCCTGGCTCTCCACTGCGTCCGAGGCGGCCCACTCCCGGCAGGCTGATGTCGGGCCATGGCACCAGCAGAGCGCCGACGGGGGCCTGACGCTCACCTTCAACAACAAGGCGAACCTGAGCACCACGCCCATCGCCGCCATCTCCGTCGACGAGATGGGGCGCTACACCGGCGCCGAATACTGGACGGGCACCAGCGGAGGCGGCCAGGCGTCGGACAGCACCTGCTCCGGGTGGACCAGCGCGTCCTCCAACTACTTCGGCACCATCGGCAACGGCTCGACGTCCACGGCGTGGACCTCGTCGACCTCGGCCTACTGCTACGACTTCAACGCGCTGCTGTGCTTCGAGCAGAACCACCTGCCGCTCCCGCCGCCGCCGCCGACCTCGCGCAAGCGGCTGTTCATCACCAGCGTGGCCTTCACGGGGGACCTCGGCGGGCTGGCGCAGGCTGACGCGCGCTGCAACACCGCCGCGCAGGCAGCCAACAAGACGGGCACCTGGAAGGCGTGGCTCTCTTCGCCTTCCGAGAGCGCCGCTTCCCGGCAGACCGACGTCGGCCCCTGGCATCAGGAGAGCGCTGATGGAGGGCTGACGCTCACCTTCAACAACAAGGCGAACCTCACCACCACCCCGCTCGCCCCCATCACCGTCGACGAGATGGGTCGCTACAACGGAGCGGAGTACTGGACCGGCACCACCGGCGGTGGCCTGTCGTCGAGCGCCACCTGTTCCGGGTGGACCAGCGCCTCGTCCAGCTTCTTCGGCACCTTCGGCAACGGCGCGACCTCCACTGCCTGGACCATCACGAGCTCGGACTACTGCCACAGCGCGCACGCCCTGCTCTGCCTGGAGCAGTGAATCAGCGAGGGGTCGCCCCTCACCCCAACCCCTCTCCCCGCTGCGCAGGGAGAGGGAGACAGGTAGTCTCACGCACCTTGATGCTGCGTCCTTCGCTTTGTCTCCTCCTGTTGCTCACCGCCTGTCACGACCTCACCCTGCCACCGCGGCCTCCTCCCCCCGGCCCCGGAGTCCTCTCGGGGCGGTTGGTGTGGCAGCGCGCCGGGCGGATCCTCGCCGAGCCCGCGGCGGGCGCGCGCGTCTTCCTGCTCGGCAGCAACCTCGCCGTCACCGCCGACGACGACGGGCGCTTCACGCTCGAGGGCCTGACCAGCAGCACGGGCGCGGCGCTGATGCGCTTCGACAGTGATGGCGATGGCACGATCGATCGCCAGCGCAGCTTCCGGTTGGCAGACGTGGGGGCCGGGCTCGGCCGGCAGGTCTCGCTGGGCGAGGTGATGCTGGGCCGCTCGGCCGTGGTGTCCGGCAGGCTGCTGCGCGGAGACGTGCCGACGCTGGGAGGTCACGCCGGCACCTCGGTCTTCGTGCCCGGGGCGCCCTTCGTCACCACCACCGGCGACGACGGCAGCTTCGTCTTCGAGGCGCTCCCCGAAGGCTCCGTGCGCCTCGCCGCCCTGCGCGCCGCCTACGAGCCCTTCGAGTCGGGCGAGCTCGTGCTGCGCGCCGGCGAAAACTTCTCGGTGGCTGATGGAACCCTCACCCGCGCCTCCGAGTCGAGCCCGGGCGTGGTCCGCGGCAGGGTGCTCACCGCTTCGGGCGAGGGCTTCGCGGGCGTCACCGTCACGCTCGCGGGTGACGTTCCCGTCCCCCCTACCACCACCGATGCCACCGGCGCGTACCAGTTCACCGGCGTGTCCGTGGGCCGCTTCGACGCGCGCTTCGACCGCACCGGGGCGCAGCCCGCGGCCCTCTACAACGTGGTGGTGTTCGGCACGGCCGTCATCATCCTGCCCGACGTGGTCCTGTCCGGCGGAACCGGCCAGCCCTCGCTCGTCGGAGAGGTCGGCGGCGCGCTCGACGCCGGGCCTCCGCTCCGCACCGACGCGGGCGTGACGCCCGACGGCGGCACCCTGCCCGACGGCGGCACCCCACCCGACGGCGGCACCCCGCCCGACGGCGGCACCTCAACCGACGGCGGCACCACTGACTCCGGTGTCCCGCTCTGCACCACCGCGAACGGCGGCCCGCCCCTGGCGTTCGTCGATGCGCCCCCGCTGGTCGACTACGGCGAGCTGGTGACGTTCTCCGCCGGGCGCAGCATCGACCCTGACTGCCTTCCGCTCCGGTACCGGTGGACGGTGCTCGACGGAGGCGTGCCCCCCTTCGTCGACAACGACAGCTACTCGGCCACCACGCAGAGCTTCACGGCCGGGCCCGCGCCCACCGAGTACGTGCTGCGCGTCGAGGTGGTCGACGACCAGGGGCTCACCGCGCAGGCCAGCAGGTCGGTGCGCGTCACGCCCCGCCCGCGCGTCGATGCGGGCGTCGACTTTCCCAACTCGCTCACCGGCCGCACGGTGACGCTCGACGCCAGCGGCAGCCGCGAAGACCTGGGCCGCGCCCTCAGCTTCACGTGGAGCGTGGTGTCGGGCCCCGGACAGCTCCAGGCGACCAACGGCGCCCTCGTGCCGCTGCTGATCAACGCCCCCGGCCCGGTGGTGGCCGAGGTCTCGGTCTGTCACCTGCCGCAGTACTGCAGCGCAGGGCGGGTCACCGTGCAGGGCCTCGCGCAGAACCAGGTGACGGCGAGCATCCTGCCGGCGACGCCTGACCCGCTGCTGGTGACGCTGGGCGGCGCCCCGCTCACGCTGCAGGCGCAGGGCAGCGCGCTCAGTGGCCAGGACCCCATCGTCTTCTCCTGGCAGGCGCCGAACGGAAACCTGTCGTTCTCCGCGGGCGTGGGGCCCACCATCGACGTGACGGGGATGACGGCCGGTGACTGGCCGGTGCGGCTGCAGGCCAGCGCGGGCCCGGCGAGCGTCATGGTCACCCGCACCGTGCGCGTGCTGCCGCCGCCGCTCGCCATCGTCGATGCCGGCGTCAGCTCGCTGGCGCTGTGGATGACGCTCAGCCCGCAGGTCGACCCGATGAGCGTGAACGCGACGACGCTCAAGCTGATCAACGCCGGCACCGACGCGGGCGTGCCCTTCCAACCGCGCGTCGACGGCGTCAACAACCGCGTGGTCGCCGTCTTCGAGACGCCCCAGGTCGATCAACCCCTGGTGCTCTCGTTGACCGGCGCGACGCTCGACGGGGGCTCGCTCAGCCCGGTGGCGCTGGCCCGCACCACGCCGCAGCTCCGCTTCGTCAGCACCTCGGTGCACGGCGCCATCGGCCTGAGCGCCGGTGACCTCAGCGCCGGCGTCGCCTACTCGCCGATGGGGCCCGTCGCCGTGGGGCGCTACAAGGGCGGCACCGGGTCCTGCCAGAGCCTGCCCTGCCTCACCGCCTTCGGCCTGCGCACCAGCGAGACGCCGGAGTCGGGCGTGCTGGCCAGCGCGAACGTCAGCCCCATGCGGCGCGCCGTGGCGGTGGGCTCGACCATTCACGCGTGGGTCGACAACGTCAACGTGGCCACGCGAATCGATGGGCCGACTCCCACGTGGAGCTCGGTCCTCGCGCCGCCGCCCGGTCCGCTCTTCAGCGACGGCTTCGGGGTGTGGGGCATCTCCCTCGCTTCCACCAACCTCGGCGTGGCGATGCTCATGGGCACTACGTGGATGAGCATGCCTGAGCCGGTCGCGACGGTGGCCCCCAGCGCCCAGACGCCCTCGCGGGTGGCGGGCGCCGTGTCGGGGTTGATGCGGTACATCGTGTACGTCGACGACACCAACAAGGCCCTGGAATGGGAGGGCCCGGCGGGGATGTCGTTCGTCTCGAGGGGGCAGATCGCGTCGAACATCATCCAGGCGCGCGTGGCGGGCAGCCCGGGCGGCGCGGTGGTGGCGCTGCGCGATGCCAGCAACGGGTTGACGCTCTACCGTTACAACGGCGCGTCGTGGATCAGCGGCGGCGCGGCGATCCCCTCCGTGACCGGCTTCGACCTCGTGGCCCGCGGGGGCGCGGTGTTCCTGGCCTGGTCGAGCGGCACCCAGCTGCAGCTCGCCTCGGTGGACCCCTTCTCGCTGGCCCGCACGTCGATCACGAGCACCGCCGGGCTCGTCAACCACGCGTCGGCGACCGGGGTGCTCTCGGTGGGGGAGGTCGAGCTCGCGGCCGGCGACTTCGGCGAGCTGGCGCTGGCCTGGAGTGAGCAGCTCAGCGGCGGCTGGCGGCTCATGCTCAGCGAGCTGCGCTGAAGACCCCTGCATCCTTTTGATGGAGTGAGGCCCACCGCTCTCCCGCCGCGGCCCTGAAATCAGCCACCTGGCCGCTGGGCCCCGACGTGCAACAGCTGTGGACGAGATGGCCGCCCAGTCCAACCGCCACGTCGATCCCCTCATCGGAGTGCCGGTGAGCGGCTACCGCATCGAGCGGTTGATCGGCGAAGGCGGCATGGCGCTGGTCTACCAGGCGCGCCACGAGGTCATCGATCGCCGCTTCGCCATCAAGGTGCTGCGGCCCGAGGTGGCCGCCGACGAGCTGCTGGCGAAGAACTTCCTGCGCGAGGCCCAGACGCTGTCGGCCCTGCGTCACCCGAACATCGTCGACATCGTGGGCTTCGGCCCGCTGCCCGACGGCCGCCAGGCGATGGTGATGGAGTTCCTCGAGGGCCAGAGCCTCGAGCAGGAAATGGCGAAGGGGCGGCTCACCTTCGACCGCGCGCTGCTCGTCGCCGACCAGGCGCTCAAGGCGCTCGAGGCCGCGCACAGCGTCGAGGTCATTCACCGCGACCTGAAGCCCGCGAACGTCTTCCTCGCGCACGGCAGCGGCGGAGTCGAGGTGGTCAAGCTGCTCGACTTCGGCCTGTCCCGGCAGCAGCCGGCGCGCATGGGCGCGCGGGGGGCGACGCCGCAGCAGGCACGCTCGATGGTGGCCGGCACGCCGGAATACGTCGCTCCCGAACAGGCCCTCGGCGGCGCGCCGGACAAGTCGAGCGACCTCTACAGCTTCGGGGTGATGCTCTTCGAGATGCTCACCGGGCGGCTGCCCTTCGAGCCGGGCCCGCTCGCGCTGGATCGCGTGTCCGAGCTGCTGCTGGCGCACGCCAACCAGAAAGCGCCCAGCCCCGAGGCGGTGGGCGCCGCGCTGCCGCACGAGGTGTCGGTGCTGCTGCGCGAGCTGCTCGAGAAGCAGGGCTCGGCGCGGCCCGCGGACGCGTCGGTGGTGAGGGTACGGCTCGCGCAGGCACGGGCCGCGGAGGGGCGGCGGTTCGTCAAGGCCCCCAGCCGGCCGCTCGTTGCCGCGGTGCCGGCCCCGCAGCAGCGCCCCTATCTCCCGCTCGTCGGGCTCATCGCGCACGCCACCCCGCCCGCGGCGCCGCGCAGCCTCGGCAGGAAAGTGGTGATCACCGTGCTGCTGACGCTGCTGGCGATCGCCGTGCTCGGCGCCATGGCGTGGGTCTCGGTGATCACCCGGGCCCCCGACCTGCCGGCGCCCCTTCAGTTCGCCCCTGCGGCCAGCCCGAAAACGGGACCGCCTTGAAATGGGCGCGGACCGGGGCGGCGTCAGTTCCCTGACGATGCTGATCTGCGTCCAGTCTTCGCGCCTGAGGAATGCGGTGCTGATCGCCGGGGAATATCCATTCCCTGAGGAGTTCGATGGACGAGCTGTCACGGGAGTTCGAGCAGGCGCTGCTGTCCGTCGATCGTGACGGGTCTCAGCGCGTCCTCCTCACCCTGGCGCAGCGTCCTCTCTCCGAGCGGCTCGACGGCATTGTGGTGCCGGCCCTGGACCGCATCGGCAAGGCCTGGGGCGCCGGCGCCATCGCGCTCTCGCAGGTCTACATGGCCGGCCGCATCGTGGAGGAGCTGTTGTCCGGGCTCCGTCCGCCCCGCGCGCCCACGCGGCCACCGCGGGTGGCCATCGCGGTGCTGGAAGACCACCACCTGCTGGGAAAGCGCATGGTCGCCTCCATCCTCGACGCGAGCGGGGTGGACGTCGCCGACCTGGGCCGCACCACCGTCGACGAGCTGGTCGAGCGGGTGTGCGCCGGTGGCTACGAGGTGGTGCTCGTCTCGGTGCTGATGTTGCCGTCGGCGCTGAGGGTGCGCGTGCTGGTGGACCAGCTGGCCTCGCTGGGTCGCGACGTCGCCGTCATCGTGGGGGGCGCGCCGTTCCGCCTCGACCCGTCCCTCGCCCAGCGGGTGGGCGCACGCGCGTTCGGCGTGACCGCCTCAGACGCGGTGCAGCTGGTGCATCGCTTCCTGGCGGCCGCGTGATGACGCCTCTGGAGCGCACCCGGGCCGCCCTCTCCCACCGCGAGGGAGATCGCCCGCCCATCTTCCTCCTCTTCACCAACCACGGGGCGCGCGAGCTGGGGCTGGACATCGCCGAGTACTGCTCGAAGGCCGCGCACCTGGTGGAAGGCCAGCTGCGGCTGCGCGCGAAGTTCGGTCACGACTGCCTGTACGCGTTCTTTCACGCGGCCGTGGAGCACGAGGCCTGGGGCGGCCACACCCGCTTCATCGCCGATGGCCCGCCCAACTCGGCCGACCTGTTGCTGCAGAGCGCCGAGCAGATTCCCCGGCTCGAGGCGCCCGTCATCGCCGATCAGCCGGGGCTGCAGCGGGTGCTGCGCGCCATCACCGCGCTCAGGGAACGCAGCCGCGGCGAGGTGCCGGTGCTGGGCGTGGTGCTCTCGCCCTTCTCGGTGCCGGTGATGCAGCTGGGCTTCTCGGGCTATCTCGACCTGCTCCTCGCCGCGGAGGCCGCGCCCGGAGGTACGGCCCACGCCCTGCTGGAACGGCTGTTGGCCGTCAACGCCGACTTCGCCGTGCGCTGGGGCAACGCCCAGCTCGCCGCCGGGGCCACCGCGGTGGCCTACTTCGACCCGCTCTCCTCGAGCACCATCACCAGCCCTTCGCTGGGGGCCGCGGGCCTGGCGCTCGCGACCCGGGTGCTGGCCCGCCTGAACGGACCCGCGGGGCTGCACTTCGCTTCCGGGAAGATCAGCTCGCGGCTCGACGCGGCCATCTCCACCGGGGCGGCCCTGCTGGGAGTCAGCGCCGAGGATGACCTGGCCGACCTCAAGCGCCGCTGCGCCGGCAAGGTCGCGCTGCTGGGCAACCTCGACGGCGTGCAGATGGTGCACTGGACGCCGGCCGAGGCCGCTCTCCACGCCCGCCGCGCGCTCGACGCCGCCGCGCGCGGGGGCGGCTTCATCCTCGCGGACAACCACGGCGAGATTCCCTTCCAGGTCGGCGACGAGGTGCTGCACGCCATCGTCGAGACCACCGCGCGGTGGACCTCGTGAACGTGAGGCTGCAACTGGGCGTCTGTCCCAACTTCCTCGGAGAATTCCAGGGCGCGCTGGCCGAGTTGGGCTTCGACGACGTGGCCGCGGTGACCCTGCCCACCAGCTGCATCGGCGCCTCGACCCATCGTGCCCCCGCGCTGCCGCCAGACACCGAGCGCCGGGACCTCACCTGCAGCGGCGTGAGCCACGACGACCCGTCCGAAGCCGAGGTGGTGAAGCTGGGCCAGTGCTTCCACCTGGTGGCCGGGAAGGCCCTGGTCAACTCGCTGCAGCGCGAAGGCGGGTTCGTGGTCACGCCCGGCTGGGTGCGCAACTGGCTGAGCCGGGTGCGGGAATGGGGCTTCGAGCGCGCCCATGCCCGCGAGTTCTTCGCCGAGTCGATGAAGCAGGTGGTGCTGCTCGACACCGGCATCCACCCGGACTCACGCACGCGCGCGGCCGAGTTCGCCGCCTTCGTGGGGCTGCCCCTCACCACCCTCTTCGTGGGCCTGGACCACCTCAAGACCGAGCTCTCGGGCCTGGTGGGGCATTGGCGGCTGCAACGCGAGAAGCTCTACACCCGCGCCCTGCTGGCCCGCAGCCAGGAGCGGTTGGCCGAGCTGTCGATGGCGCTGGAGTTGCTGCGCGAGCTCTCGGGCATTCCCACCGAGGCCGAGGCCGTCGAGCGCATCGTCGAGGTGCTGACCGCGCTCTTCGGGCCGCGCCAGGTCGAGCTGCTGCCCTTCACCCGCGGCGTTCCCGGCGCGCTGTTTCCGGCGGGGGCGCCGGCGGCGGTGCGCCCCCTGCTCGCCGCCTTCCAGGACGAGTTCTCCTGGGTGGGCGACGACTCGTTCGTCTTCCGCCTGGCCACCCGGGGCGAGACGGTCGCGGTGGTGCGCCTGCACCAACTGGCCTTCCCCTCGAGGCGCGACGACTACTCCAACCTCGCCCGCTCCATCTCCGAGCACTGCGCGGTGGCGCTGCTGGGCGCCCGGAGCGCGGCGCACCAACGGCGGGTGGAACTGGAGCTGCGCCAGGCCCACAAGCTGGAGAGCGTGGGCCGCCTGGCGGCGGGGCTGGCGCACGAGATCAACACCCCGGTGCAGTACATCGGCGACAACGTGGCCTTCGTGCTCGATGGCTTGACCGCGCTGGAGCGCATGACGAGCGCGACCGCCGACCTGTGCGAGCGGGTTGAACGGGGCGAGGCGGCGCCGGAAGACGCGGCTCGACTGCGCGCCAGCGCGAAGGAACTCGACCTCGAGTTCTTCCTGGAGAACGCGCCCCAGGCGCTGCGCCAATCGGTCGCGGGGCTCACCCGCATCGCCACCATCGTCAAGTCGATGCGGGAGTTCGCCCACCCGACCAGTGGGGAACAGGAACTCGCCGACCTCAACCATGCCCTGCAGATCACCCTCGAGGTGGCCCGCAACGAATTCAAGTACGTGGCTGACGTGAAGGTGGAGCTGGGCGAGATCCCCCTGGTGCTCTGCTACCCGGCCGAGCTCAACCAGGTGTTCCTCAACCTGATCGTCAACGCGGCCCACGCCGTCGCCGACGTGGGGAGCCAGACCGGCAGGCGGGGGTTGATCACCGTGCGCTCCTGGTCCGAGGCAGACATGGTGGTCATCACCGTCCAGGACACCGGCACCGGCATCAGGCCCGAGGTCCGCGACCACGTGTTCGAGCAGTTCTTCACCACCCGCGCGGTGGGCCAGGGAACCGGGCAGGGCCTGTCGATGGCGTGGCGGGTGGTGGAACGCCACGGCGGACTGATCAGCTTCGACACGGTGCCGGGCGAGGGCACGACCTTCCGCGTCCGCCTCCCTTCGGGGCAGGCCCAGAAGGAAGCGGCATGAGGCACGTGCTCTTCGTCGACGACGAGCCGGCGGTGCTCGACGGGTTGCGCAAGGCGCTGCGCAGCCACCGCCACGAGTGGACGGTGGAGACGGCGAACTCAGGGGCCGAGGGCCTGGCGAGGCTGGAGCTGGGGGGCATCGACGCGGTGCTCAGCGACCTGAGCATGCCCGCGATGAACGGGGAGGTCTTCCTGGGGATGGTGCGCGAGCGCTGGCCCGAGGTGGTGCGGGTGGTGCTGTCGGGCCACGTGGAGGCCGCGGTGGCGCGGCGGCTGGTGCAGATCGTTCACCAGTTCCTCCCCAAGCCCTTCGAGGTGCAGCAGCTCTTCGCCCTGGTGGAGGAGGCGCTGGTCTCGCGCGACCTGCTCGAGTCTCCCGCCCTGCGCCGGCTGGTGGGCAAGCTGGGAGACCTGCCCGCCCTGCCGCAGACGTTCTCTGCGCTGCTGGCCGAGATGCGCGAGCCCAACCCCTCGTTCCAGCGCATCGCGCGCATCGTGGGCGCGGATCCGTCGATCGCCGCCAACGTGCTGCGGCTGGTGAACTCGGCCTGGTTCGGGTTGTCGCGCAAGGTGCCGTCGATCGAAGAGGCGGTGCGCCTCATCGGGCTCAAGCCCATCGAGCTGCTGGTGCTCTCGGCCGAGGTCTATGGCAGCGCGGCGGCCGGGGCCCTCGGAGCGCAGCTGCAGTTCGTGGCCCTCGAGCGGGCCCGCACCGTGCGCCGGTTGCTGGAGAAGGCCGGGCTGACCCAGTTCTCGGCCGCGGCCCAGACGGCGGCGGTGCTCTCCGACGTGGGGCTGGTGGTGCTGGCCACCAGGGACCCGGACACCTTCGCCCGCGTCACCGAGGAGAAGACGCGCGCGGCCTGCGCCTGGGACCTGGCGGAACGCCGCGTGCTGGGCACGCACCACGGCGTGCTCGGGGGGGCGCTGCTGGGCTTCTGGAGCCTGCCCACGGAGGTGCGCCAGGCGGTGACCCGGCACCACGGCCCGTGGACGGAGGTGCCCGCGGTCTCGCCCGCCTCGGCGCTGGGCCTGGTGGTGGTGCTGGAAGAGCTCGAGCCAGGCGGCGCGCCCGACGCGCGGCTCGACGCGGAGCTCGAGGTCTTGAGCAAGGCGTACCCGGGCCTGGACCTCGCGCCGTTCCTGAAATCGAAGCAGCACGAGGAGGCCGCATGAGTGCCGCACTTCCGAAGGTGCTGGTGGTCGACGACGAGCAGAACCTGCTGGTGGGGCTCTCCCGCATCCTGCGGGGCAGGTTCGAGCTCACCCTGGCCAACAGCGGGGAAGAAGCGCTGCGGCTCTTCGCCGCGGGCCGGGCCTTCGACGTGATCGTCTCCGACATGCGCATGCCCGGCATGGACGGCGTGCAGCTGCTCGCGCACGCCCGGCGGCTGCTGCCCGAGGCGACCCGGCTCATCCTCTCGGGGCACGCCGACCTCGAATCGGCGGTGAGGGCGATCAACGAAGGCAACCTCTTCCGCTTCCTGCTCAAGCCCATCAAGCCCGAGGAGCTCATCTCCGCGCTCGACGCCGCGGTGGAGCAACGGCGGCTGCTGGTGTCCGAGCGCGAGCTGCTGGAGCTGACGGTGACGGGCAGCATCGACGCGCTCTCGGAGATGCTGGCCCTGGCCAACCCGGTGGCGCACGGCCGGGCCCGCCGCGTTCGCCGCATCGTCGACGCGCTGGCCACCGAACTGAAGCTGCCCCGGCCCTGGGCCCTCGAGGTGGCCGCCTCGCTCTCGCAGGTGGGCGCGGTGCTGCTGCCCCCGGAGACCGCGGCGCGGTGGAGCACCGGCAGGGACCTGAGCGCGGAAGAGGCGGCCATGGTGGCGCGCATGCCCGCGGTGGCTGATCAGTTGCTCAAGCACATTCCCCGGCTCGAGGCGGTGCGGTCCATCCTCTCCGCCCTGGTGCTCACTCCCCCTCACGCGCGCGAAGAGGCCCTCGAGGTGCGGGTGGTGAGGGCCGCGCTCGCCTTCGAGCAGGCGCTCAGCGGGGGCGCCACCCCGGCGCAGGCGCTGCGGCGGCTCCAGGTCTCGTCGGACGAAGGTGATGACCAGGTGCTCGGGGCCTGCGCCCGGCTCAAGGACCTGGTGCTGGGACAGGGCGTCGCCCAGCACGTGGCCATCGAGAACCTGCGCGAGGGCATGGTGCTGGCGGCCGACGTGCGCACGCGCGCCGGGGCGTTGCTCATCTCGCGCGGCCACGAGGTGACCTTCGGGTTGATGACCGCCCTGCGGAACTATGCCCGCACCGTCGGCGTGGCCGAACCGCTGAGCGTGGAGTTGATCGACACGGGCGAGGAGCTCGCCGCATGACCCCCGACGCCGAGCGCAGCACCACCGCCAACGTGTTCGACGATTGCGTGACGCCCCTCTTCGTCAGGGACGCGCAGCGACACTACGTGCTGATCAACGCTGCCGCGGCGGCGCTGCTGGGGCGCCCGGACCTGGCCGGTCTGAGCGACGAGTCCTTCCTTTCCGCCGAGGCAGCGCGCCAGGACCGGGCCGAGGACGACGAGGTGATTCGAACGGGCACACCCTGCTCGGTCGAGCGGGAGGTCAGCCTGGGAGGCCGGCAGCGCACCTTCCTGCTGCACAAGAGCCGCACCTGGGACGGGGAAGGCCGGCCCCTGGTGGTCTGCGCGGCCACCGACATCACCGCGCTCAAGGACGCCCAGGCGGCGCGCGCCGACACGTCGTCGATCCTGCGCAGCGTGCTCGACTCGAGCGGCGACGGCATCTTCAGCTTCGATCGCGACTACCGCTACACCAGCTTCAACCCCACGCACGCGCAGACGATGCGGATGATCTACGGGGTGGACATCGTGCTGGGCGGCCGCATGCCCGACTACCAGTCGGCGGCCGACTGGGCGCTGGCGAAGCGGAACCTCGACCGGACGCTCGCCGGTGAATCGTTCGTGGAAGAGGCCTTCTCAGGCGACGAAGCGCGCACCCGGCGCTTCTTCGAGATCACGCACCACCCCGTGCGCGACGTGCAGGGCGCCATCATCGGCGCGGCCATCTTCGGCCGCGACATCACCGAGCGCCGCCGGGCCGCCGACGCGCTGCGCGAGAGCGAGGAGCGGCTGCGCCAGGCACAGAAGATGGACGCCATCGGCCGCCTCGCCGGAGGCATCGCGCACGACTTCAACAACCTGCTCACCGTCATCTTGAGCTCGGTGAGCTTCCTGGAACACGAGGGGCCAGGGGAAGGGCTGCTCAGGGACGAGGTGGCGGAGATCGGCCGGGTCGCTTCGCGCGCCAGGGGGTTGACCAGCCAGTTGCTCGCCTTCAGCCGGCGGCAGGTCCTCGACCCGGTCGTCTTCGACCTGAACGCGCGCATCAAGGACCTCGGGCGGCTGCTCCACCGCATCATCGGGGAAGACGTGCAGCTGCTGCTCGAGCTCGACCCCAGCGCCGCGCAGGTGGCCGCCGACCCGAACCTGCTCGACCAGGCCCTGATGAACCTCATCGTCAACGCCCGCGACGCCATGCCCAGCGGCGGCACGGTGGTGGTCAAGACGGGGGGCGCGATGCTGCGCGAGGGGAAGTTCGTCGCCGCGGGCGCAACCGGGAGGACCCACGTCGCGGTCAGCGTGGCCGATTCGGGTCACGGCATGAGCGCAGAGGTGAAGGCACACCTCTTCGAGCCGTTCTTCACCACCAAGGAGTGCGGCAAGGGCACCGGCCTGGGGCTGGCCATCGTCTATGGCGCGGTCCAGCAGGCGGCCGGTTCGCTCGAGGTGGAGAGCGAGCCTGGCCGCGGCACCACCTTCAGCTTCTACCTGCCGATGGCCCCGGCCGTGGTGGCCGGCACGGACGACGTCTTCGAGGTCTTCGACGACAGCGGGTTGCGGGCGCGGCCGGGGGAAAGCGTGCTGGTGGTGGAAGACGACCCGTCGGTGCGGCGGGCCACGGCGCGCTCGCTGGAACACCTGGGCTACCTGGTCTTCGTGGCCAGCAACCTGGGCGAGGCCACGGAGCGGTTGACCTTCGCACCCTCGCCGCTGAGCCTGGTGGTGACCGACGTGGTGATGCCGGGAGGCGACGGGCTCGAGGTGTACCGGGCGATGGAGCGGCTGGCCCCGGGAGTGCCCGTCGTCTTCATGTCCGGCTTCCCGGACGACGTGGTGGTCCGGCACGGCATCAGCTCGAGGACCCTGCAGAAGCCCTTCACCCCGGAAGCGCTGGGCCGGAAGGTGCGGGGCGCGCTCGACGCGTCGCGGTCGGTGGAGCCGGCCCACTGATCGAGTCGCCGAGGCTCCTTCGTCAGGCGTTCAGCGACGCTGCAGCCAGCCGAGCCACTCGCTGAACCCTTCACCGCTCTTCGCCGACACCCGGATGATTTTCACGCCCGGCCGCACGCGCTGCACGTTGGCCTCGAGCTGGGCCACGTCGAACTCGAGGTGCGGCACGAGGTCGATCTTGTTCACCAGCACCAGGTCGGCCACCGCGAACATGTCGGGGTACTTGAGCGGCTTGTCTTCGCCCTCGGTGACCGAGACGACCACCACCTTCTTGTTCTCGCCGAGGTCGAAGCTCGCGGGGCACACCAGGTTGCCCACGTTCTCGATGAACAGCAGCCCGCCCTGCTCGAGCGGCAGCTTCGGGAGCGCCCGGCCGACCATCGAGGCGTCGAGGTGGCAGCCCTTGCCGGTGTTGATCTGCACCGCCTTCACGCCGGTGGCCTCGATGCGCTTCGCGTCGAGATCGGTCTGCTGATCGCCCTCGATCACCGCGAGCGGCCGGCCCTTCAGTTCCTTGAGCGTGCGCACCAGCAGCGTGGTCTTGCCGCTGCCCGGGCTCGACATGAGGTTCACCGCGAAGGTGCCGGCGTGGGCGAGCATGCGGCGGTTCACGTCGGCCAGCGCGTCGTTCCTGGCGAAGATGTCTTCTTCCACCTTGAGCCGGCGCGTCTCGCGCGCTGCGTCGCCGTGGTGCGAGTGCTTCACCACGCTGCCGTCAGCCATCACGTGTTCGTGCTCGTGTTCGTGCTCGTGTTCGTGCTCGTGCTCGTGGTGGTGCTCGTGGTGGTGGTGATCCCGTTCACCCCGAGCGGAGTCGAGGGGCCTCGCGTGTCCGTCCCCGGCTTCGGCTTCGCTGTCACATCCACAGGTCGCGCACATCTCAGTCCACCTCCAACTCGGTGACGCGGAGCTGCTCGCCGCCCGTGACCATCCACTTAACGCCGCCACACTTCGGGCACAGCGCCACCCGCGCGGGGACCTCGACCTCGACCGAGCAGTCCATGCACCAGCCGGTGCCCGGCCGGGGAATGAACTCGATGCGCGCCCCCTCGGCGGCCGTTCCCACGCTCGCCGACTGGAAGCCGAACACGAGGGCCTCTGGCATCACGTTCGCGAGCGCGCCCAGCTCGATGTGCACCACCTTCGCGTGCTTGAACCCGTCGCGCTCCGACTGGGCGGTGACGATGTCGACGATGCCCTGCGCGAGCGCGACCTCGTGCATGTCAGGCGACCTCGCTCAACCGCTGGGTGGGCGTCAACCCCAACTGGCGGAGCTCGGCGATGACCTGCGCGCAGAGCTCCGGTACGCGGCCAGCGACGACGGGAGACAGCTCCATGCCCAGCTTGAGCACCGCCGGCTCGACGCCGAACACCAGCACCCGCTTCGGCGCGTGACCTGAGAACGTGAGCATCGCCAGCAGATCGGCGATGCCGACCTGGTGCGGCGAAAACTTGGTGGTGAAGGCCTGCGGCACCTGCGCGCCCTCGAGGCGAATGAGCGTGCCCGGCGCCGAGGCCGAGGTGACCGCGTCGAGCACGATGAGCTGGTCGAGATCTTCCAGGTCGCCCAGGAGCTCCTGGGTCGAGGTGCCGCCGTCGACGCAGCGCACCCCCTCGGGGAACACCCAGTCGCGCTCGAGCGCGTTGACCGCGTGCACGCCCACGCCCTCATCGGTCATGAGCAGGTTGCCCACGCCGAGGACGACCACCTGCATCATCAGAGCGCCTTCACCGTGACGATCGGCCGCTGGGTGACGTCCACCAGGTGCACCGCGCAGGCGAGGCAGGGGTCGAACGAGTGAATGGTGCGCAGGACCTCGAGCGGCTTGTCGGGGTCCGCCAGCGGCGTGTTCAACAGCGACGCCTCGTACGGGCCCGGTTGGTCCTTCTCGTTGCGCGGGGCGGCGTTCCAGGTGGTGGGCACCACCGCCTGGTAGTTCTTGATGACGCCGTTCTCGATCACGATCCAGTGCGAGAGCAGCCCGCGCGGCGCCTCGTGGAAGCCGAAGCCTTCGATCTCCCCCTTGGGGAACACCGGCTTCTCGAAGGTGTGCACGTCACCCTTGGCGATGTTGTCGATGAGCAGCTTCCACTGCTTCTCCAATATCTCCACGTTGCGCGCGCACATCACCGCGCGGGCGGCGTGGCGGCCGATGGTGGAGTGCAGCCCCTCGAGCGGCACCTTCACCTTGCCCACCGCCTCGACGATGCCCAGCAGCCGGGTGAGGTGCTTGATGACCTCCTCGTCCTTGGTGGCCACCGCCATCAGCACGCGCGCCAGCGGACCCACCTGCGCCGGTTCGCCCAGGAACATGGGCGACTTCACCCACGAGTACTTCTCGTTCTCCTTGAAGTCCGTGTAGTCGGGGTTCGTCTCGCCCTTGTACGGGTGGAGCGCGCCCTTGCCGCCCTTGTACCAGGAGTGCTTCACGCTCTCGGTGACGCCGGCCTTGAAGTACTCGTCGCCGAACTTGGTGATGGGCTTGAAGGTGGCGAGATCTCCGTTGGCGATGTGCCCGCCGTTGGTCTCGAACTTCGTGCCCTTCTCGTCGAGCGGGAAGTCGGGGCAGGCGAGGTAGTTGGTCACGCCTTTCCCGATGGTGGTCCACTCCGGGTAGAAGGCCGCCACCGCGGCGACGTCGATCAGGTACACCTCGTTGACGAACGCCTTCACCGCGTCGATGTGCTCCTTGATCGCCAGCAGCCGCTCGACCGTGAGCACCGACTGGCTGTTGAGCGCGATCGCGTTCGACACCCCGCCCACCGCCACGTTCTGGATGTGCGGCGTCTTGCTGCCGAGGATGCTGACGATCTTGTTGGCCTGCCGCTGGAACTCGAGCGCCTGCAGGTAGTGGTTGACCGCCAGCAGGTTCACCTCGGGCGGCAGCTTCATCGCCGGGTGGCCCCAGTAGCCGTTGGTGAAGATGCCCAGCTGCCCGCTCTCGACCAGGTTCTTGAGCTTCACCTGCACCGCGATGAGCTCGTTCTTCCCGTTGCCCGTCCACGGCGAGAGGCTCTCGCCCAGCTGCGACGCCTTCACCGGATCAGCCTTCAGCGCCGAGGTGACGTCGACCCAGTCGAGCGCCGACAGGTGGTAGAAGTGGACGATCTCGTCGTGCACCGCGTGCGCGGCGATCATCAGGTTGCGAATGTACTGGGCGTTCTTCGGCACCCCGAGGTCGAGCGCGTTCTCCACCGCGCGCACCGAGGCGATGGCGTGCACGGTGGTGCAGACGCCGCAGAAGCGCTGGGTGATGGCCCACGCGTCGCGCGGGTCACGCCCGAGGAGAATCTGCTCTACCCCGCGCCACATCGTGCCCGACGCCCAGGCCGCGCTGACCTTGTTGTCGGCGCCCACCTCGCAGTCGATGCGGAGGTGGCCTTCGATGCGGGTGATGGGGTCGATGGTGATGCGCTTGGTCATGACGTCCTCGTGGCCGACTCAGGCGTAGCTGCCGGGAGAATGGGAAGCAGGCGGATGGCGAGGATGATGAAGAGCACCTCGAAGGCGATCAGTCCCACGGTGACCGTCATCTCGCCCAGCGACGGGAAGTAGTGCCAGCCCGCGCCGGTGTTGTACGCCACCAGGAAGGCCGCCATCCGGTACAGCACGCCGCCCAGCGCCATCGCCATCGCCGAGAGGAACACCCGCTTCGCCTTCGTGCGCGAGACCGGGGTGGCCAGCAGCCACAGCGGCACGGAATAGAGGAAGTTCTCGAGCCAGAACGTGACCATCGGCGCCGACAGGGTGAAGGCCAGGCCGAACACCCCGCGGTAGAGGATGTCGGCGAAGCGCACCACCAGGAAGAGGGCCATCAAGATGCGGCCGACCTGAAGCAGCTGCGCGAGGATCTCCTTCTCGAAGGGCCTGCGCAGGCCCATCGAAGAGATCGCCCCCTCGAGCGTCACCGCGGCGAAGCCGATGCCCACGGTCGAGGTGAGGAAGAGAATGGGCAAGATGGTCGACTGGTAGAGCGGGTGAATCTGCGGGCCGAGCACCACCAGCAGCGTGCCCAGTGACGACTGGTGCATGGTGGGCAGCAGCACCCCGATGGCGATGATGACGAAGAGCAGCTTGTTGAGCCTGCCGCGCGCCCTTTCCCAGCCGAGCCGCTCCATCACCACCGGGAGGAACTCGATCAGGAGGATCACCACGTAGGCCATGATGCAGACGGCCACCTCGAACAGCACCGAGTTGGGCTGCGCGTAGCTGGGGCTGATGATGTGCCAGAAGTCCCAGTAGCGCCCCAGGTCGAACATCACCGAGAAGCCGGCCATCATGTAGCCCAGCAGCGCGGCCACCAGGGCAGGTCGGATCAACGGGTGATACTGGCCGCGGTTGAGGATGTAGACGAGCATCGCGGTCGAGAAGCCGCCGCCCGCCAGCGCGGTGCCGGCCACCACGTCGTACGCAATCCAGATGCCCCAGGGGTAGCCCTGGTTCATGTTGGTGGTGGCGCCCAGGCCGAGCACGAAGCGCACCGCCAGCACCCCCACCATCGCCAGCACCAGCAGCGAGAGGAACACGGTGGTGGTGGTGATCAGCTTGCCGCCCATCGGGGCGGGGGCGGGGTGATGCAGCTTGCCAGCTTCGGCGCTCATGGCTTCTCTCCCGGCTTCGGCGCGGGCGGCACGTCGGGGGGCGTGACCCCGGCCTTGATCATGTTGCGGCGCGCGGCCGCCACCAGGATGCCGAGGAACGTCATGGGGGCGAGCAGGCCGTAATAGACGCCGTGCTGAATGGTCTCCGAGGTCGCCGCCGGAGCGATGTCAGGCAGCGCCGGCTTGTCGAGCAGCTCGAACGGCACTCCGGAGAGGTGGAGCACCTGCGTGCCGCCGATCTCCTTCTCGCCGTAGACGTGGTCGACGTACTTGCCGGCCCTGGCCTGGTACGTGTCGCCGTCGCCGATGCGCCCGCGCGGGTAGGTGGTGAGCGTGCCGGGCTCGAGCGCGCGGCGGCGGGCGATCTCGGCCTTGAGGTCCTTCACCTTGCCGAAGAGCGTCGCGCCGGTGGGGCAGACCTCGGCGCAGGCGCTGTACTTGCCGTCGGCGTAGCGGTGCTTGCACAGCTGGCACTTGCTGATCTTCGGGTCAGGCGTGTCGAAGGTGAACCGCGGCACGCCGAAGGGGCAGGCGGCCACGCAGTACCGGCAGCCGATGCAGGCCTCGACGCTGTAGCTGACGATGCCGTTGACCGGGTCCTTCACCATCGCCGAGACGGGGCAGGCCGAGACACACGAGGGGTCGACGCAGTGCAGGCACGACTTCTTGGTGAAGGCGAAGCCGTTCTCCACCTCGTCCTTGTGGGTGCCGTCGCCGCTCCGGTACGCCTGAATGACGTTGAGCGTCTTGCCCGAGATGTCGAGGGGCGCGTCCCACAGGGCGTTCACCTCTTCGCCGCCCACCTTGAGCGGCGTGAGCTCGGGGGGCATGTCGTTGGCTTCCTTGCAGGCGGGCATGCAGGCGCGGCAGCCGATGCACAGCGTGCCGTCGAACAGCAGGCCCAGGGCCTCCTCGGGCATCTTCTTGTTGGGGCGCGCCTGCGCGACGCCGGCGGTGGTGGCGACTGCGATGCCGGCGGAACCACCGGCGAGCTTCAGAAACCTGCGTCGATCGATCGACATGGTCAGGCTCCCTCGCTCACTTCTGCTTCGTGTCGGGCTTCGCGTCGTCGCGCTTGCCCAGGTTGTCGGCGAGCTTGAGGCCCGCGCCGATGGCGAGACCGCCGATGGCGGCGGCGACTCCGGCCGTGACCATGGTGGCCCCCTGCCCCTGCTCTTCCCCCGGCCGCGCGAACTGCGTGGGAGGCGTCACCGTCTTGAGCACCGCCAGCGCGTGGATCGGCTTCTGGAAGCCGATGCCCTCTTCGGTGCAGCCGATGCACGGGTGACCGCAGCCGACGGGCCAGTTGCTCGCGCCCGCGTCGCCGAACTGAATGGTGGGGCAGTTGGCGTACGTCTCGGGGCCCTTGCAGCCGAGCTTGTAGAGGCACCAGCCCTGGCGGTGGCCTTCGTCGCCGAACTCCCGCGCGAAGCGGCCGGCGTCGAAGTGCGCGCGCCGCTCGCAGCTCTCGTGGATCAACCGGCCGTAGGCGAACTTCGGGCGGCCCTTGTCGTCGAGCTCCGGCACCGCACCGAAGGTGAGGAAGTGCACGACGGTCGAGAGGAAGTTGTACGGATTGGGCGGGCACCCGGGGATGGTGACGACCGGCTTGCCGAGCACCTTGGACAACGAGGTGGCGCCGGTCGGGTTGGGCGAGGTCGAGGGCATGCCGCCCCACGAGGCGCAGCTGCCGATGGCGATCACCGCGGCGGCGTCGGCGGCGCATTCCTTCGCCAGGTCGATGGCCGTCTTCCCGCCGATCTTGCAGTAGATGCCGTCCTCCTTGACGGGAATGGACCCCTCGACCACGAGGATGTACTTGCCCTTGTTCTCCTTCATCGCCGAGAGCCGGGCCGCCTCGATCTGGTGACCGGCCGCCGCGAAGAGCGTCTCGTGGTAGTCGAGCGAGATCAGGTCGAGGATCAGCTTGTCGAGCGTCGGGTGTTCCGAGCGCAGCAGGCTCTCGGTGCAGCCGGTGCATTCCTGGAACTGCAGCCAGATGACCGAGGGCTTCTTCGGCTGGGTCATCGCGGCGACCACGGCGCCCATCGCGGTCGAGGGCAGGCCCATCGCCGCCACCAGCGCCGCGGTGAACTCGAGGAAAGAACGTCGTGGGAGACCGAAGCGCTTCTCGGCGACTCTCACTGCCTCAGTCTCCGCAAGCGACTTCGCTGCGGGGCTGTTCCGCACCCAGAAATCCATCGCGCTCATTCGATCTCCGATGTCGCGCACACGACCGCGCAATCCGCGCGCTTCACAGATCGAGCCATTCGCCTTGCAGCGGACCTCCCTGCCAAACCCGACGAAAGTCCTTCACTTCGCGGGCCATCCCACACGTCACTGACGACACCCCCGCCGGATCTGCGCGAAGACGTTGCGGCGTCACCTCGAAACACGCAGCGGCTGCAGAGAAGTGGTGCTTTCCGCTGATGCTGGTGCCGCTTCTACGGGGTATCTGGGGACGCCGATGCAGCGCCTCCTCCTCTGTGTGCTCCTGGTGAGCTGTCGTCCACCTCCGGTGAGTGCGCCACCGAAGCCCGCCGTGTCCGAGCAGGACGAGCTCGCGGCGCTGCTGCTGAGCATTCCCGCCGAGTGCACCGCCGCCGCGCCGCTCGAGGCAGTCTCCTGCCCGGCCGCTGATCCGCTCACCTCCGAGGCGTGCGTGGTGGAGCGCTTCGACACCCGCTCGGGGCGGCTGACCGATCGCCTCGTGTACGAGGGCGAAGACCTGGTGCGGCAGGAGCAGGTCGTCTCGGCCCACACGAAGGCGGCGACGACGTTGCGCTACGACGCAGCGCATCGCCTGACGGAGAAGACGGCGTGCTTCGCCGCAGGCGCGGGCGAGCCCTCGTGGAGCCCGTCGTGGCGGCCCCCGATGGCGGTCTACGACGCTCCGATGAACGAGCAGACGCGCACGGTCATCCAGTACGTGGGCGACTCGCGGTCGCCGCGCTTCGCGCAGACCGACAGCAGCACCGGCGCGGACGAGGGCTACCGGATGAAGCTCTGCTACGCGTACGACGAGGCGGGCCGGCGGGCGCGGCGCTTTCAGACGTTCCGCAGCCAGGTGCCGGCGGCGCTGCAGGTGCAGTCGCGCACGTACCGGTGGACGGAGACGAAGCTCGCGTCGATCGAGACGAAGAACGTCTCGCTGCAGGGGCGAGCGGTCGCGGCGCGCAGCGGCTACCGCGTCGACTTCGCGTACGACCCGGCGGGCCGGCTGAGCGAGTACCAATCGGCGGGAGCCACGACGCGCTTCAAGTACGACGAGAGAGGCCGCTTCATCGCGTACGCGGGCATCACCTTCGACTGGGACGACGCGGGGCGGCTGAGGGGCTTTCACCCGGGCGACGACGCGCTCGACGGGACCTTCGAGTGGGATTCTTCGGGCCGCATCGCGAGCGCCACCTTCAAGAACGGCGACGGCTTCAGGGTGACGTACGGCGAACGCTGCAAGGCCGGCTTCTCCCCGCCGCCGGTGACGCCGAGCGTGGAGGGGTACCTGTTCTACGAGGGGAAGGACGAGCTGTGATGAGGTCTCGGGAGGGCAACATGGTCAAGCCGAAGCCGCGAAGCAGGGTCTCCCTCTCCCTGCGAAGCGGGGAGAGGGCGGGGTGAGGGGCGAGGTCCCTGGACTGCGTCGCAGCTCACCGGCGCAGCGACGCGACGAAGCCGGTCACGCGGCCGGCGTCCTGCCCGGCGAGCACCTCACCCTGCGCCAGCCCGAGCGTCGCGACCGGCGCCTGGCCAGCGAGCGACTCGAGATCGCGGAAGACGACCTCGTGCGACGAGAGCCCGTCGGTGATGAAGAAGGCGACCTTCGGCAGCGCGCGGTACTGGGCGAAGAACGCCCGCACGGGCGTAGACGCCGCGTTGCCCCACACCGGCGTGCCGACGATGACCAGCTCGTACTTCGAGGGGTCCACCGTCAGCGGCTTGATGGTGGCGGGCCGCTTTCCCATGGTGTCGCGCAGCGAGCGCACGAAGCCGGCGACGCCATCGCGATCGGCGGTGTCGACGATGGGCTCGACGTCAGCGCCCAGCCCGGCGGCGATGGCGTCGGCCACCTTCGCCGTGGTCCCCGAGCGCGAGTAGTACACCACGAGCACCTTCGCGCCCGGCAGGCGCACCGCTCGGCCGACGTGCGCCTTCCCTCCTCCCCAGCGGGTCAGCGCCACGCCCACCAGCACGACCAGCCCCACCACCACGATCGCGACGATCAGCAGGATCTTCTGGACGAGGCTCATGAGCAGCCCTCAAGCAACGCCCGTACCGGCCCGAAGTCAGCGCAGAACGTGCATCACTTCCACCAACCCGCGCGGGCGAGCGCTTCACGCGCCGCCTGATCTTCCGGCGTCTCGACGTAGCTCTGCACGTTGTTCTGCGAGGCGCGATCGACCGCGTCGACCTCGAGCCCGGGCTGGAGCACGTTCATCATCAACACCACGCGCGTGTCGGGTCCGTCGTGACACACCTGGTGCTCGAAGCTGTCGTCGAAGACGAGCACCTTGCCGTCCTCCCACTGGCGGATCTGCGTACCCACGCGCAGGTAGCAGCCCTTCGCGCCGGTGAGGGCGAGGTGCACGCGCAGCCGGCCGTTGAACGGACCCTGGTGTGGAGGCACCACGCTGCCCGGCGCCAGCGCCGAGAAGAGCACCAGCTCGCGGCGGCAGAGCCCGGGCAGGGCCTCGAGCACGCGCGAGGTGACGGGGCAGCGCTCGTGGTGGGCGGCGAAGCGGCCCTTGAACGGGTGGTAGAAGAAGAAGCCGTTCCACGGTGAAGCGACGGCGCCGTCGAGCGGCAGATCGCGCTCACCGCGCACGCCGAAGTACGGCAACCACTGGCCGCTCTCGCGCACCGCCTCGAGCTCCGCGAGGATCCGCGGGGCGGCTTCCTCGAGCGCGCGGAACGCCGGGTCGAGCTCTTCGAGCTTCCAGAACGGCCTCGCCTCCACCCCGGGACGCCAGAACGAAGGCACCTGGTCGAGCAGGTCGTGGTTGCGGCGGCCGCTGAGCAGAAAGCGGCGGTACGCGACGAGCTCACGCTGCCAGTACCAGCTCCACAGGTGGCCCAGGCCCAGCGCCTTCGACTCGGCCGAGTCCTTCGACGCGCGGTGCAGTTGCGCCACGGTGAGGCTGAAGAAGTCGGCCAGCTCCTTCACGTCGAGCGAGCCCGCGAAGAGCTTCTTCGTGGCCTCGGGAGGGAGCCTGCCCAGGGCGCCGTTGATGGCGCGCTCCACCTCGGCCAGCCGCTCGTCGGAGAGCTGCGGCGCGCCGAGCAGGCTCTGGAGCTCGGCGTCGACCGCGCGCTCGAGCGTGGGCCCACCCGAACCGTTCACCCCGAGCGGAGTCGAGGGGCCCGCTTCCAGTGCCCGCAGCACGCGCTGCATGAGCGGGTTTCTCAACAACAGCTCGCGCTCGTGCGAATCGAACATCGGCACGGCCATACCACGCGTCCGGCATCGAACTTGCGATGTGTGCCCTCGTCGGCGGCCAAAGCCGCGAACCCCAACGAGAGGTGTAGCGCGCCATGCAACAGCGACCGGTCAGTGCCCACTCCAGTGAGCAGGCCCACGAGGTCAAGCGGCTCTACCGTCGCTTCGGGCCGAGCATCCTCGCGCGTTGCCGGCGAGCGCTGGGAGAGGAGGCCCTCGCGGAGCGCGCCGCAGTGGAGGTGTTCGGGCGCGTCTGGCGCCGCCTCGACGACCGCGCGGGGTTGATGTGGATCGCCGCGGTGAGCGGGCAGGTCTGCAGGGAATTACTCGCCGCTCGCAAGGTCGTGGTCGCGCTGCTCATCGCCGTGAGCGCGACGGGCTGCGTGGGCACGGTGTCGGACCTCGAGGAGCCGGAACTCATCCCCGACGCGGCAGTCGTCATCCCTGACGCGGCAGTCCTCACCGCCGACGCGGGTGCTGAAGACGATGCGGGCGCCGGCCAGGACGCGGGCGTGACGACCTCAGACGCGGGCGTGGCCGATGCGGGCACCAACGAGCCGGTCGACGCCGGCTTCGATGCGGGCGTGACGGTCCCCGATGCGGGCAACGTGCACGTGGACGCCGGGTACTACCCGGGCCTGCCCGCGAGCTGCCAGGGGCTGCTCAACCGCACCCACGGGACCTGCGACGACGCGTACGCGAACCCGAACTACGGCTCGGTGCAGTGGGACTTCCGCGGCGACGTGGCCCAGGCCATCACCGACGTGGGGCAGCCCGCCGGCTTCTTCAACGGCGACGAGGTGCTGCCCACCCGACGCGATGACTACGCGAGGCTCGTCGCCGCGCAGCTCGACTCGGTGGGCCTGTGCGCGGTCTGGGCCGCGGGCGAGCTCTACGTGCGCGACCGCACGCGCGACCTCAACGAGACCTTCAGCCTCTTCACCGCTGCGGGCCGGCCTCGCGCTGGCGGGCACTGGCAGTGCGCCCCGTCGGATGAGATCCCCGGAACGCAGCCGGCCTTCACCTGCGGCCTCGCCCCGAGCGCGGGCACGAGCTGCGGCGGCTCGGGACAGAACCTGTTCGGTGACGTGGTGAGCCTGGTGGAAGAGGTGATCCAGGAAGAACAGCCGAAGGGCACCGCGTCGCGGATCATCGACTTCGGCTTCAAGTCACTCCACGTGCGCGGCTGGCGGCTCAAGGACGATGGCTACCCGTTCGTCGCGGCGGTGGCGCGAAAGGCGAACGCGCGCGGCTACTGCGTGCAGTCGAGCGGGTGGAAGTGGATCGATCTCAAGCTCGGGTCCAACACGTTCTCCGAGAAGTACTCGCTGGTGACGCACGTGTCGTTGCCCGACCCCGTGAGCAAACCGGCCCTCCACGCGGCCTGCATGAGCGATGGGATCCTGCCGTCGTGCGAGTTCATCATCGAAAAGGGCGAAGACACCTGCCGGCCGGCCGACTTCTAGTTTGCCCTCTCCCCGACCCTCTCCCCCTCGGGGAGAGGGAGAGAATGGGGCGCATCGCTGCGCCCACCGGGGCGCTCGAGTGACCAGGCCACTCATTTTGTTACGGCCTCTCTCACCGCCACGAACTGCGGCGTGACGGCAGCGGGAGCGCCCCGTTCATCTCAGGGAGACGAACGCGGCGTCGCGTACCCGGTCGCCCGGGAGTAGCTACCTTAGGACCGTTGGATGTGCGTGTTGGGCCGAGTCGGCCGAGCACCCCGGTGCGCGGAGCGATGCACTTCAGGGAACTGCCGGCTGACTCAGAGCATGACGCCGCGCCGACGCGGTGGCGCGCGTGGGGCTGACAGCTCCCCGATCGAGAGGATGGCGCGGGCCGGTCACGTCGCTATCTGACGGGCGATCCAGCGAGGGGAGGCGACCATGTCCTCCGTATCCGTCTGCCGATGGAGCATCCTCCTCGGCCTGCTGCTGAGTTCCTGCCGTCGCGACGAAGGCGCGGAGCCACCGCCACCGGCCTTCACGCTGAAGCTGGCCGCCACCACCGTCACCGCCCCGCGCGACTCGACCGGGCGCGTGCGGGTGCTCATCGAGCGCCGCCCGGACTTCACCGAGCCCATCGAGCTGAACGCGATCAACCTGCCGCCGGGCGTACTCGCCGAGCCGGTGGTCGCCGAAGAGGACGAAGCCGAGTTGCCACTGCGCCTGTCGGCTGACCTCGCGCCCGGCCCGCTTCAGCTCGACCTCGAGGGGCGCGCTGGCGAGCTCGCCTCGACCGTTCGACTGCAGGTCGAGGTGCTGCCCGAGGCCCCACGCGCGCAGGAGTTGATCGCCGCAGCGCTCGCGACGGGCGAGCTGGATCGCGGCACCTCGTTGCTCTACCGCGCGTACGCCGTGTTCGGAGACTCGCGCCTGCCGCCCGCCTTCGTCGGCTCCGGGCCCGAAGAGGAAGACCTCTCATTCATCGAAGACCTCGAGACCGCGCGGCCCACGCTCCCGGCTCACCTGCTCGAGCAACTGGAGCCGTTCCTCGTACGCCCCGACGATCCGAAGAGCGTGTTCAACGCAGGCGCGCCCAGCGGGAGTCAGAAGCGGCAGGCGCTCCTCGACGCCGCGCACTGCACTGGCGACACCCGCGAGTGGATCACCCTGCGCAGCGCCACCCACCCGGTGCGCGCCTGGGCGCTGTGTCCCGGGACGGGCGGTGGCGACGCGAACGCCGAGAGACAACTGAACAAGATCATCAGCGTCGTCGACGCCGCCTGGGGGCCGATGGTGTCGCGCATGGGCATGGGCCCGGCGAAGGACGATCAGACCGGTGACGAGGCGATCGACGTGTACGTGGTGCCACCCGGCGCGAATGCGCCACGGGCACGCGGCGACTACGCCATCGAAGGCGTGAGAGGCGCGGCGTTCCCGCAGCCGCCGTACGCGGGGGGCACGTGCAGCGGCTACGTGATGCTGCCGACGTGGCGGCTGGCGCTGCGCGACTACCAGCTCACGGTCATCCACGAGCTGTTCCACGTGCTCCAGTTCGCGCACATGTACCAGCTCACCACCTGGTGGTTCACCGAGGCCTCGGCGACCTGGGCGTCGATGCACGTCAACCGCACCGCGCCGATCCGCCCCGCGGCGAACCAGGGCTTGCACCTCGAGCGCTTCGGCGGCTTCCAGGGCAGCCGCAGGGGTCTGCTGAGCACCGCGGGCGACCACGAGTATTTCGCGTACATCTGGCCGTTCTTCATGGAGCACGAGGGAGACGAGGCGCTCATCGCCGCCCTGTGGTCGCGCGCCGGCGGGCTCTCGGGCATCCCGGCCGCGAACACGGCGCTGAACGGGGTGTTCTCTTTCAAAGACCACTTCCGCGACTTTGCCATTCGCAACCTGAACGAGTCGTTGCTGCCAGGAGATCCGGTCAGCCCGCGGCACCACGCGCGCGACCCGGCGCACCCCGAGAACGCGCTGTTCCCCAGTGAAGAGGCGATCCCGCTCACGGGCAACCAGGAGCAGACGCGGCAGCTTCAGCTCGAGCCGTTGGCGGCGAGGTACTACCGGCTGCGAGTGGAGCTCGACAGCCAGGTCCAGCGCGTCGAGCTCGACCTCAGCGCCCTCTCTGGGCGCGAGCACCTCGACGTCGACGCGTTGATCAACAACCCGGACGCGTGGCTCAGCTCGCCCGTGAAGCTCACCGAGACGCGGCCCCGCTTCTGCTTCGATCTCGGACCGTCGAACCTGGAGCGGAAGGGCTCCTTCGCCGAGCTGCTCCTGGTGCTGTCGAACCACTCGCACACCGGGGGCGAGCAGGTCACCGGCACGCTGAAGGTGAAGCCGTCGAAGGCCGGCTGCGCGGGTTGGATGGGGAACACCTGGTGGTCGCAGGTGAACGACACCGCCCAGGTGCGCTCCAACGTCAGCTCGATGGCCAGCGTCACCTTCGAGGTCGACGAAGATCCGCCCGGTGGCTCCACGCCGGGCGTGGTGCACTACAAGGTCGTCAGCGGCGCGGCGAGCTACCACGCCGAGCTCACCTTCCCCACCTGCCGCCAGGTCTCGACGGCCAACGTCGAGATGTCGCCCGACGCCACCACCGGTGAAGGCGCCACGTTCGCCAGCCTGTCGACCTTCTCCCTGGGTGAGGTGCTGAAGTACGGCGGCATCAGCGGAAGCACCATCGGCACCATCACCACCACCGGGAACTGCACCGGTGACGGGAGCGAACAGACCTTCGTCACGCCCGACTCGCTCATCCCGTGGTGGGTCGCGGGCGAGCCGTATTTCGACCTCAAGGAAGACGGCACGCTGATGGAGGAGGACCTCACCTCCCTGGGCGGCACGCGCAACAGGTGGAGCCTCCGAAGAGTCGAGCGGTGAAGGTGGTTCAGGGTGCTGGCGACCTGAAGGATGAAGCTGCGTTCACGAGCAGGGGAGCCAGATCTTCAGCGCGTCGGCGAGGTCTCGCGCCACGATCGGCTTCGACAGGTAGTCATTCATGCCAGCCGCCAGGCACCGCGCACGGTCTCCGTCCATCGCGCTGGCCGTCATGGCGATCACCGGCACCAGGTGGTTTCGAACCAGCGAGGCCGGATCGCGGATCGCCCGCGTCGCCTCCAGCCCATCCAGCTCGGGCATCTGGACGTCCATCAGCACCAGGTCGTACGGCCGCGCCTCGAGGGCCTTCAAGGCCTCCCTGCCGTTGCCGACCAGGTCTGCGCGCAGCCCCAGCTTCCCGAGGATGCCGAGCGCCACCCGCTGGTTGATCAGGTTGTCCTCGGCCAGCAGCACCCGCGCGTCGAACTGCTGCAGCGCCGCGCCGTCCACCCGGGGCTCGGGCGGGGTCACTGGCTCACCCCCCAGCCCCAGGTCCGCCGTGAACCAGAACTCGGAGCCCTGAGGCGGGTTGCTGATCAGCCCCACCTCGCCGCGCATCGCTTCGACCAGCTGCCTCGAGATCGCCAGCCCCAGCCCGGTGCCTCCGTACAGCCGAGTCGTCGAGGCGTCGGCCTGGGTGAACTTCTGAAACAGCAGCGCCTGCTTCTCTACCGGAATGCCGATGCCGGTGTCCCGCACCGAGAAGCGCAGCCGCACCCGGTCCCCCGCGGTCGAGACCAGGCTGACGCGCACCGCGACCTCTCCGCGCTGGGTGAACTTCACCGCGTTGCCCGCGAGGTTGGTGAGCACCTGGCGCAGGCGCCCGGGGTCACCCCTGAGGAAGGCGGGCACGCCGGCCGCGATGGCGCAGTCGAAGCCGAGGCCTTTCTCGCTGGCGTGCAACCCGACCAGCGCGGTCAGGTCGTCGAGCAGCGCGGGCAGCGCGAAGTCCACCGTCTCGAGGGCGAGCTTGCCTGCCTCGATCTTCGAGAGATCGAGGATGTCGTTGAGCAGCGTCAACAGCGCGCCGGCGCTGTGCCGCACCATCTCGGCCTGGCTGCGCTGCCCGGCGCTCAGCTCGCCGTCGAGCAGCAGCTCGGTCATGCCGAGGACCCCGTTCATGGGGGTGCGGATCTCGTGGCTCATGTTCGCCAGGAACTCGCTCTTGGCGGCGCTCGCCCGCTCGGCCTTCACCGCCAGCTCGTTCGCGCGCTGCGTCGCTTCCTGGAGTTCCTGGTTGGTGCGCTGGAGCTCTTCTTCGGCCTTCTTCTTCCCGGCGATCACCCGGGTGATGCCGTGGTACCCGATGATGCCGCCGAAGGCATCGCGGTCGGGCTTCGATTGCACCTCGCCCCAGAGGAGGCTCCCGTCCCTGCAGCGATGCTGCACCTCGAAGGTCGCGTAGCCCATCGGCCCACCCAGCGCCTCGGCCTCGGCCCGCCGCTTCATCGCCGCTCCGAGAACCGCGACGCCTTCAGGGGTGAACATCTCGGTGACGCTGCGGCCCAGCACCTCGTCGGGCCGAAAGCCGCGGTGCTGCTGATCAGCCGGGCTGATGTACGTCAGGCGCAGCTGCGCGTCCGTCTTCCACACCACGTCAGACACGTCTTCGGTGAGCAAGCGGTAGTGGGCCTCGCGCTCGTAACTCCGGGCGGCGGCGGCGCTCCGCTCGATGGCGAGGCTGGCGAGGCGGGCGGAGACCCCCAGGCGCTCGAAGTCCGACTCGGTCGGGGTGCACTTCTCGCGGTGATGCACGACCAGCGTACCGACCACGCTGCCCGAGGGCGCGCGGATGGGTTGAGCGCAGCACTGGGCCCAGCCGCTGAGCAGGGCTTCCCCGACCACGCGCTCGCCCGAGGGCGCCTGGCTTTCGAGCCGCGCACTTTCGTGCGGAGCAAGGCCGGGCCCGATCACCCGGGAAAGCCCATCGCCTGGATCGTCCGCCAGCACCACGCTGCAGGCGCAGCCCGGCTCGTCATCCTCGACCGCCGCGACGATCAGCCCCAGCACGGTTCGCAGCGGTGCCCCGGCGGCCAGGCGTTCGAGCAACTGGCCCCGCTGCGTCTCGCGTCGCTCCGCCCGCCGGCGCGACGTCACCTCGCGGCGCAGGCGGAAGATCCACGCGCTGAAGACCGCGCCCAGGATCGTCGCGGCGAGCCAGAAGAAGAGGAGAACGTCCGTGCGCGGGAGAGTTGGGCTCACCTGGTCTCGTTGGAAAGCGTGCTGACCTGACGGTCGAGTCGCCCACCAATGAGATCTTCAGGAGACAGGGAGGCTTCTGCACCCCATCAGGGGCCCCACAGCTGCGGCTTCACCACCATCGCGTAGATGATGAACACGCTCACGCCGAACGCCGGCACGCCCAGCGCCAGCCAGCTGCGATTGAGCGAGTGGAAGCGCGGCGGAAGTGGAGCGCCGTCAGCGAGGCACTGCGTCGCGATCTTCCGCAGCTCGATCTGAATCCACGCGGCGGGCAGCCACAGCACCATCGCGCCGAGGTAGCCGCCGAGGCTCCCGAGCACCCACGGCGTCGTCCACGGCAGCGTGTAGGCGTAGACGAGATACGCGCCGGTGAGCGGCGAGATGATCCCGCTCGGCACGGTGAAGATCCAATCGGCCAGCACCACCTGCTTCTGCGCCCACAGGATCACGCGCGGATCTCCGCTCTGATCTCCTCTGAACTTCCAGAACGCGCTCATCAGCCCCGCGCCGAAGAAGATGGTCGCGGACAGCACGTGCAGCGCCTTCACCACGGGGATCAGCGGGAACATCGGTGGAGCACTCCCAGCGTCCCCGCGATGATGGGGAAGTTCTTCGTCATCGGCCCGAAGGGATGGAACCACAACATCGGGTCCTGCACGCTCACCAGCAGCGGCAACACCACCAGCGCCGCCACCTGCGCCATCAACAGCCAGCGCAGCCACCGGCCCTTCAGCACCAGCGCGAGCACTCCGGAGATCACCTGCGCGAAGCCGAGCAGCATCAGGAACACCGGCGCTGACATCGGCACCAGCCCGCTGTTCGCCACGACCGCGACCTCCATCGGTTGCTGAAAGAGGATCTTCGGGAAGAGGCCCTCGGTGATCCAGATGAGCGCCGTGCCCCCGCGGAGAATCCACGACGCGCGCGCCGTCCACCCTTCACGGCTGATCAACCACACCGTGATCACCAGCGCGGCGAACGGCAGGTTCTTGGTCAACAGGCCGAACGGGTGCGCCAGCAGCGACGGCTCGAGCACCGCGAGGATGAGGGTGAAGACGGTGACGCCTCCCACCTGCGCGGCCATCAGCCACCACTTCGGAGGCAGCACGAGAATGACGATCGCCAGCACCAGCTCACCCGCGCAGGTGGCCCACATCAGCCAGTCCGGAAGGCCCAGGCGCGAGAGCCAGTCGTGGCCTACCGACCGGTAATACGGGTGCAGCACCCCGAGCGCAGTGGTCAGCCAGATGGAAGCGGTGCCAGCCTTGAGCCAGAACAGCTCTCGCGGCGTCGCGCGCTCTGCGTCGATGCTCATGGACAATGCACCGTAGCGGGGCAAACTTCCCCCGACCATGACTGCTCCCAAACTGATCCTCGATTACGTCTACGACCACGAAGCGACGATCCCCCAGCACAAGTACCTGATCCAGCCGCTCGGCGGCGGGCAGACACGGGAGTACACTTGGGCGCAGGTGATGAACGAAGCGCGCCGGGTGGCCGCGCACCTGCGGAGCCTGGGACTGCAGCCCGGCGATCGCGTGGGCATGCTCACCAAGAACTGCGCGCACTTCTTCATCGCCGAGCTGGCGATCTGGATCGGCGGGTTCACCACCGTCGCCATCTTCCCCACCGAGGGCGAGGCGACCATCCGCTTCGTGATGGAGCACAGCGAGGCGAAGGTGCTGCTGGTGGGCAAGCTCGACTCGTGGGCCGCGCAGCAGAAGGGCGTGCCCGACGGGGTGAAGTTGATCTCGATGCCCATGGGCCCGAAGGGCGTGGGCGAGAGCTGGGACGACATCGTGGCGAAGACCCCGCCGCTCGAGGGCCGGGTGGCGCGAGCGCCGACTGACCTGGCGATGATCATCTACACCTCGGGCTCGACCGGTCAGCCCAAGGGCGTGATGCACAGCTTCGAGCGCATCACCCGGGCGGCCGAGGGCATGCGGGACCGCATCGAGTTCAGGTCGGGAGATCGCGCGCTGTCGTATCTCCCCCTCGCGCACGTCTTCGAGCGCGCGTACATCGAGTGCGTCTCGATGCTGGTGGGCGGTGGGCAGATCTTCTTCGCCGAGTCGCTCGACACCTTCCTCGCCGACCTCAAGCGCGCGCACCCCACCCTGTTCATCTCGGTGCCGCGGCTCTGGCTCAAGTTCCAGCAGGGCGTGTTCTCGAAGATGCCGCCCGCGCGGCTCGAGTTCCTGCTCAAGATCCCCATCCTCGGCAAGCGCGTGGGGAAGAAGGTGCTCACCGGCCTCGGCCTCGACGCCGTTCGCCTCGCGGGCAGCGGCTCGGCCCCCATCCCCGGCGAGCTGATCAGCTGGTACCGCCGCCTCGGGCTCCGGTTGCTCGAGGGGTACGCGATGACCGAAGACTTCGCCTTCAGCCACCTCTCGTCCGACGAGGCCAACGAGCCCGGCTACGTGGGCGTGCCGTACAAGGGCGTCGACGTGAAGCTCAGCGAAGAGGGCGAGATCCTCATCAAGTCGCCCGGCTGCATGATCGGCTACTACAAGCGCCCCGACCTCGACGCCGAGAGCTTCACCGAAGATGGCTTCTTCCGCACCGGCGACAAGGGCGAGCGCAAGCCCAACGGCCTGCTGCGGATCACCGGCCGCGTGAAGGAGCTCTTCAAGACGGCCAAGGGCAAGTACGTCTCGCCCGCCCCCATCGAGAACAAGCTCAACGAGCACCCGCTCATCGAGCTCTCCTGCGTGTCGGGCGTGGGGCAGCCGGCCGCGTACGCATTGGTCATCCTCGCGGAGAACATCCGCAAGGAGATGAATGACGCGGCCGTGAAGACGCGCGTGGAGAAGGAGCTGGGGGACTGGCTGGTCGAGGTGAACAGGGGCCTGTCGGGGTACGAGCAGCTGCAGACGTTCGTGATCGTCAAGGAGCCGTGGACCATCGAGAACGGCCTGCTCACGCCCACCATGAAGCTCAAGCGCACGAAGATCGAGGCGTCCGTCGCCGACAAGCTCGACGCCTGGTACGCCGAGAAGAAGCCGGTGCAGTGGGCGTGACGCCAGCGTCTCCCTCTCCCCGAGGGGGAGAGGGCAGACCGCTCACTCACGCTTGATGGCGCGCTCGCGACGGGTCCGATCTCCGAGCGCGCCGTAGCTCGTCGCCAGCCGCTGCCAGGCGTCGTCGACCGTCGGGTCTCCCGCCACCACCTGCTCGAGGTGCTCGACGGCTTTCCGGTGCTGGCCGGCCATCGAGTGCATCACGCCGAGCAGGTAGTGGGCCTGCAACGAGTCGGGGTAGGCAGCCACCGCCCGCTCGCACGCAGCGATGGCCTTGCCGTTCGCGCGCCGCCGCAGCGACACCTCACAGCGCAGCGTCATCGGCCCGGGGAGCTCGGGGAACGACTTCTCCAGCGCGGCCACCGACGCCTCTGCGCGCGCGAGCTGGTTGGCGCCCAGCTCGTTCTGCACCTGAATGAAGCGATCGACGTAGTCCGGCTCTGCCTCGGGTGACGGCGAGCTCACGCCCGCGGGGAGCCCGAACCACCGCCGCTTGCGCGCGGCCCATTCCACCACCTGCTCCGCGGCGGTCCTGCCCGGCGCGCGCGCGGACGACTGCTCAGCCCAGGTGACGAAGCCCAGCGAGCGCGCCACCGACCCCAACGCCGCCGACGTCTCCACGCTGACCGCCGGTGAAGAGAGGAGCTGTTCTCGCGCCGCGATGAAGGTGACGCGACCGGGAGCGAACGCCTTCGTGGCCGCCTGCGCCTGCGCGAGCATCAGCAGCGCCGGCCCGTCCCCCGGGGTGAGCGCCACAGCGTCCCGGCACCGGCTCATCGTCTCGGGCGCGCCCAGGCTGATCAGCCCCGAGAGCTGGCAGGCGAGGCTGTGGGCCCCGGGCACCGCCGGCTCGCGCGCGACCAGCGGCAGCACCGCGTCGAGCGCCTCCTGGTGCTTGCCGCGCTCGACCAGCCGCAGCACCCCGTTGAACAACGCGCGGTCCTTCTGGCTCGTCGCCGCCGCGGCCTGCGCGTCTTCTCCGCGCATCACCCGCTCCAGGTCGGCGAGCGTGCCCTCGAGATCCTGCAGACTCCACGAGCCCTCGGGCGCCGCGCGGATGAAGGTGTGCAGCTCCTTCGCCCACGTCTTGCGATCGACCTTCGCGTCGCGCAGCTCGAGCGACCTCGCCAGCAGCGCCGCCGTCATGGGGGCGAACCGGGTGCGCTGCACCGCGTAGGCCGGGTTGAGCAGGCTGTCGCCCGCGGTGTCGTGCGGCGCGCCCAGCACGTGGCCCCACTCGTGGAGCACCAGGGTGATTTCCTTGTGCAGCTTCCGCTCGCGATACAGCGCGTCGCGCTCGGTCTCGTCGAGCCTGGTGAAGACCCGGGTGATGGCCTGGTGCTCGGGCGCGTTGTCCATCGCGCGCAGCACGGCGTGCCGGCCCTCGAGCCGCGCCAGGCCGAGCTGTTCCTGGCTCTCGGTGAAGATCTCCAGCGACGACACGAAGCCCAGCGCCAGGTCCACGTCGGTGGCGCCGTCTTCCTTCTCCAGCGCCGCGAGGTGCGCCTCGAGCGGGGCGCGCTCGCTGCGGTGGTTCCACGACTCGATCGCCACCAGCTTGAGCTCGACGTTGAGCGCCGCCTTCGCCACCTGGCTGGCCCGCGCCAACTGCGAGGTGATGCGCTCGTTCCAGTGCAGCACCTGGGCCTGGTAGTCGAGGTCGACCCACGCCCGCACGGTGAAGACCCGCGGCGGCTGCGGCGCGAGCCGGGGCGCGGTGCTGCTCGAGCTGGCGGGCTGGCCCAGCGCCTTCGGGGTGAGCGAACGCGCGTGCTCGAGCTGGTAGTCGCGCTCGGTCTTCACGCACGCACAAAGCACGAGCACCGCCGCCAACCGCCACATGGAGGCGAGTCTAAGCTCCCTCTCCATGCGAAGGAGGCTGTTGAAGAAGGGCCCTCGACTACTTCAACGCTCCCTGCGAAGCGGGGAGAGGTAAGACCTTCACGCACCCTGCGCGGAGTGGTGTAGTCCCGCCGAAATCCGCGCGGAGCACAGGTACGTAAGTCCTCTCAGGAGTCTTCGGAGTGAGCGAACCCCACGACGAGCTGGTGACGCTGTGGACCTCCGGCACGGAGGTGGAGCGCAACAGTGCGCTCGCCCACGTGCGCGGCTGCGCGGCGTGCCAGGCCGCGGCGCCGAAGCTGGGCGTGGCGATCGACGCGCTCGAAGGAGGCACGGTGGGTCGCGTTCCAGAAGCTGCGCCGCCCGGTGGTGTCGAAGCCCTGCTGGCGCGCGCGCGCAGCGGCCGCCTCTCGTACTTCACCGCGCAGGTGGCGGCGCTGTTCGATCTCTCCACCGAAGACGCGTCGGCGCTGCTCGCCCGCGCCGAGCGCAACGAGGGTTGGGAAGAAGGCCCCGCGCCGGGCGTGCTGCTGCTGACGGTGAACGCGGGCCCGAAGGTGCCCGAGGCCCTCACCGCGCTGGTGAAGCTGGCTTCGGGGGCGACCTTTCCCCTGCACCCGCACTTCGGGCCCGAGCGGGTGTTGGTGCTCGAGGGCGGCTACCGCGACTCCACGGGCGTCGAGGTGTGGCGCGGCGAGGTGCAGGACATGGCTCCGGGCACCGAGCACGACTTCGTCGCATTCGATGGAATCGGTTGCGTGTGTGCGTCAGTCAATGCACTCATGCCGGCCTGATTCTCCCCCCGCCGACGGAGGAGCCCGGCCTGCGCGAACTCGATGATCAGACCCTCCTCGACCGGATCGTCCGGGGCGATGAGCGCGCGCTGGCTGAGCTCTACGAGCGCTTCGCGCCGCGCGCGTTCGGCGTCGCGCGCCGCGTGCTGCGCAACGACGCCGAGGCCGAGGAGCTGGTGCAGGACACCTTCGTCGACGTGTGGCGCAGCGCCACCCGCTACGACCCGCGCCGCGCCGCGCCCGAGCGGTGGATCCTCACCATGATCCGCACCCGGGCCATCGATCGCCTGCGCCAGAACGGCGCGCGCGGCCGGCTGCGCGAGAACCTGCTGGTGCAGCCGAGGTCAGAAGGGGCGCCGGCCCCCGATGCCCAGGTCGGCGCCACTCGCGAGGCGAAGCGGCTGCGCGAGGCGCTCGCGTCGCTGCCCCCCGAGCAGCGCCTGGTGCTCGAGCACGCGTACGACGCGGGCCTCTCCCAGAGTGAGATCGCCGAAGCCACCGGTACGCCGCTGGGCACGGTGAAGACGCGCATGCGGATCGCGATGCTGAAGCTCGCTGATCTGCTCGGCTGACGGACGACGACCGGCGGAAAAAATCCACTCTCGCGGCTGCCGCGTATGAGCCTCTTCGCCTGCGGTTACCGGGGGGAAATGAGTGCGGGCCCGTGCATTGACCGCACCCCCCTCTCACGGTGTAACGGGCGCCGCGTGTCGCGCCCTCCCAACGTCGCCGCTGAGCTGCTCCGCGAACACATCGCGCGCGACGCACCGGCGCGCGAGGCCTCGGTGGCGCGCTTCGTCGCCGGCATCGCAGGGGTGAGCGCGCTGCTCTCGCTGCTGCTGCTGCCCATCATCGGGGCGCAGCTCTCGCTCACCCTCGCGGGCGGCCTGCTGGTGCTCACCGGCTACTACTTCGGGCTCACCCGCCTCATCGCGCGCGGCTGGTTTCACCCGGTGGTCTCGTGGCTCAACGTCGCCATCGAGGTCTCGGCCCCCGCGCTCATCTTCCTCGCCGACGCGAAGCAGGGCGGCGCGCAGTACGCGCTCACTGCGCCGCCCATCGTCATCTGGGGCACGCTCATCGCGCTCTCCGGGCTGCGTGGGAACAAGTGGCTCACCATCGGCGCGGGCGCGCTCGCGTCGCTCGAGTACTCGCTGCTGTATGTGCTGGTGGCGCTCCCGCAGCTCGAGGGCGAGGTGCTGGTGACGCTGCGCCCCCCGATGATGGCCACGCGCGTGCTGCTGCTCTTCTCGTCGTCGGTGCTCACCGCCATCTTCATCGGCCACCTGAACCGCCGCGCCGAGGAGGCGCTCTCCGCCGTGCGCGCGAAGGACGTGTTCGGCAAGTACCTCCTGCACGAGCGCCTGGGCATGGGAGGCATGGCCGAGGTGTTCCGCGCCACCTACAACCCCGAGGGCGGCTTTCAGAAGGTGGTCGCGCTCAAGCGGGTGCTGCCGCAGTACGCCGAAGACGAGGCCTTCATCGGCATGTTCCGCGAGGAGGCCGCGCTGTGCAGCCAGTTCAGCCACCCCGGCGTGGTGCAGGTGTTCGACTTCGGCCGCTTCGGTGACAGCTACTTCCTCGCCATGGAGTTCCTCGACGGCCCGCCGCTGGGCCGCGCCCTTCGCGCGCACAGGGGCACCGGCCTGCCTGTGCCCGCGGTGCTGCACCTCGCCATCTCGCTGTGCGAGGCGCTGCAGTACGTGCACGAGCGGAGGGCTGCTGATGGCACGGCGCTCCACCTCGTCCACCGCGATCTCAACCCGCCCAACGTGCTGCTCTCGCGGCTGGGCGAGGTGAAGCTCACCGACTTCGGCATCGCGCGCTCGACCAGTCACATTCAGCACACCGAGGCCGGAATCATCAAAGGCAAGCCCGGCTACCTCGCGCCCGAGCAGGCCACCGGCGATGAGTTCGACGCGCGAGTCGACCTGTTCGCGTTGGGTGTCACGCTGTGGGAGTGCCTTGCGGGTGAGCCGCTGTTCTCCGCGGCGGATGCTGCGGCGACGCTCACCAACGTGTTCGAGAAGCAGGTGCCGTCGCTGCGGGCGATGAGGGCTGATGTTCCCGTCGCGCTGGAGGCGTTCGTGATGCAGTTGCTGCAGAGGGACGTCTCGCGCCGCACGCCGTCGGCGCGGGTTGCGCTGCAGTCGCTCAGGGCGATGGAGAGCGGGGCCGTCGGGAGTGGCGCTCGCGCGTTGGCGGCGGTGGTCGAGGTCACGATGAAGACCACGGCGTCGAGTGTGACGAATTTGAGGGCGCCGTCGGCGACGCCGGCTGAGGCGGTCACTCTTCCCGGACGGAACTGACCGGGCTCCCTCTCCCTGCGCAGCGGGGAGAGGGTTGGGGTGAGGGGCCCACGAAGTGTCGGCGAGCGTCTGTCTCGGTCTCGGTCTCGGTCTCGGTTTCGGGGTCGGGGTCGGGGCCGGGGCCGGGATCGGGATCGCGATCGGTTTCGTTCACGGCTCACGTTGGCGGCTGCGGTGCTCGGCGCTCGGCGCTTGGCGCTTGGCGCTTGGCGTGGTCAGAGGCGCTGCGCGGTCCACCACAACGCGATGCCCAGGATCAGCGCGGACCCCAGGGGCATCAGGAACCTTCGGTACGCCGGCTTCGTTCGTAAGAGCCAGGCGAGCGGCACGAAGACGGCGACGATGCCGAGCTGACCTGCTTCGACGCCGAGGTTGAAGCCCAGCACCGAGAGCCACAGCGAGGGACCCGCGGCGCCGAGATCCCGAATCGCTGCGACGAAGCCGAACCCGTGCATCAGGCCGAGCGAGAAGGCCAGCGACCAGCGCGTCTCAGGCACGAAGGGCACCAGGTTGTTGAAGGCGGCCAACGCCACCGAGATCGCGATCGCGACTTCGACCCACTTCGCGTTCGGCGTCACGAAGCCGAAGGCCGCCAGCGCCAGCGTGATCGAGTGCGCCACCGTGAAGGCCGTCACCACCTTCGTCACGTCGAGCAATGTCGGCTTGAAGGCCGGCCGCGGCACCCAGTCCGTTCCCGCGCGGCGCAGCACCGACGGCAACAGCAGCGCGAAGAGAAAGCAGAGGTGATCCCACCCGATCGCGATGTGGTGCACCCCCTGGAAGAAGGCCAGCCCCGTCTGCTCTCCCGCTCCGATGGACGTGAACGTCAGCGTCTGCGCCCGCCGGTTGTTCGTGAACGCCGTCCAGTTGCCGCCGGTCTCCCCACTCACCGAGACCAGCCCCCGGTGCTGCGCGTCGACGTCGAAGAGCAACGCGTACTTCACCTCGAGCTCGCTCACGTTCGCTGCACAGCGCGCCGTCACCGGCACCGAGAGGTACATGCCGTCGGAGTGCGGGGTGACGCTGAACTCGCCCAGTGAGAGCGGACAGGCGGAGTCAACACTGCCTCCCTCTCCCTGAGAGGGAGAGGGCAAACCAACCCGTTGACCAAGCCCGAGCGCGCCGGTGAGCGCCGTGCGCACCGCAGCGTCCTTCGCCTTCACCTCGCCCCAGGTGACCTTGCCGTCACCGTCGGCGTCGAGGCCCACCAGCACTTCGAGGTCCTTCAGCGCGACCTCGACGCGGCCTGAGACCACCGGTCCGCTTGCTCTCAACGTCCAGTACGCGTCGGAACCCTTGTGCGCAGACGCCGGGAGGGCGACCAGGAGCAGGAGCATCGCGTAGCGGTGTTTGCCCTCTCCCCCTCGGGGAGAGGGAGAGATTGTTGATTGGGAACTCATCGGAGTTCCTCCGCCAGCGCTCGCAGCCGAGGGTCGGTGAACTTCGTCTCGTCGAGCCAACGCAGCACCGGCGCCGCCGCCTTCGTGTCCTTCGCGGCCACCGCTGCCTCGAGGAACACGCGCGCGTCCGCCGGCTCCTTCTGCACCGCCCAGTTCTTCGTCGCCAGCTCGAGCGCCTTCGCCACGTCACCCTCGAGCGCGAGCGCGTACCTCGACTCCTCGCGCTGGTGCAGCGTCTCACCCCGCTGCCGGTTCGCCGCCACCCGCTCGTCGAGCTCCGCGCGCCGCGCTTCGGCACCGGGCGCCTTCGAGGCCTGCTGCGCGAGCACCAGCATCAACAGCTCTCCGTCGTTGACCAGCCGGCCCTCGAACAGCTTCGCCGCTCGCGCGGGCTGCCCCACGTCGAGCTGCAGCTGCGCCAGGAGCAGCCGCGTGTACGTGTCGGTCGGCTCCAGCGCCAACGCCTGCTCCAGCGTCGCCGCCGCGCGCGCATCGTCACCCGCCCAGCGCTCCAGCTCCCCCTTCACCGAGAGCACCCACCCGCGCTCGGCCGGAGCGGCCTGCAACCCCTCGAGCAGCGCCACCGCTTCCTTCGCCCGCCCCGTCACGCCCCACACCTGCGCCCGGCACACCGCCGCGATCACCCCCGTGAGCGGCTCGCACGAGCGCTCCGCTTCCGGGTAGCGCGCCAGCACCGAGAGCACCGTCGCGCGCGTCAACCACGCCTGCGCGTCCGCCGCGTCCGCCGCGACCTGGGCGTCGAGATCCACCAGCGCGCCCTCGAAGTCGTGGAAGCTCTGCTTGAGCGTCGCCCGCAGAATCCGGATCTGCGGCGGAGGCGATGGCTCGTTCCACCACGGCCCCAGCGTCGCCTGCGCGCGGCCGAGCAGCCGGGGGTCACCACCCGCGCGGCGCGCCTCGACGATCAGCGCCTTCGCTCGCACGGCCGCTTCCTCCACGGTCAGCGGCGCGGTGGGCCGGGGCGCGCTCTTCGGCACCTCCTCGAGCACCTCGCCGTCGGAGCGCGGAATGAACGGGCCTGAACGGTCGGCGCCGGGCGCGACGATGAACGCCGTCGTCAGCGCCAGCCCACCCAACAACACCAGGAGGGTCGCCCGATTCACAACCCGTCAAAGGTGCTGAGCACCTTCGCCACGTGCTCCGGGGGCGTGTCCGAACGGGCCACGAGCTGCAGTACGGACTTCTTCCTCACTCTGGATTGGTAGCCCGCCAGCTGCGTGCCGAGCACCTTCCCTTCGGCCTCACCTCGGCTCGCCTGCTCGGCGGTGGGGTACTCGCAGATGGTGAGGATCATGCCGTCGGTGGAGTCCGCCGAGGCGCAGTAGGTGGCCAACAGCTTCTTGCCAAAGCCCTGCCGCGGCGCGGCGAACGAGACACCTTCTTTCGTCAGCGCTGCGATCATCGCCTCGAGGGTGACCGTGTCGCCGGGACGCCCCGCCGCTTCGGCCGCGAGCTGGTCCTGCAGCGAGCCCGAACCCTGCGGGAGGCGGGCGAGATCTTCCGCCCGCTGCCGTTCCGCGCACTTGCACCCGCCCAGCGACAGGAAGGCGAGAACCACGAAAACCGAAGCCCACCCCTCCTTCGAATAGCGAGCCGCGTCGTCTCTACGCCCCATCCGGAGGTTCCTCATGCGTTGGTTGGTCCCCGTCGCAACGATCGCGTTGCTCTCGTCGTCAGCGCTCGCATCGAGCCACCGTGAAGCGCCCTTCATTACCAAGAACCCGAAGGTCGACGGTACCGACTTCTACCTCTTCAACAGCTACGAGCCCGGCCGGGCGAACTTCGTCACCGCCATCGCGAACTACCAGCCCCTGCAGGACGCGTACGGCGGGCCCAACTACTTCTCGATGGATCCCGAGGCGCTCTACGAGATCCACTTCGACAACACCGGCGACGCGGTCGAGGACATCACCCTCCAGTTCCGCTTCCAGAACACGCTGCAGGGAAACCGCGGCGTCACTCTGCCCATCGCCCTGCCCGACGGCGGCGCGCTGCAGACCGTCGCCATTCCCCTCATCAACGCCTTCCCCATCGGCCTCGCTGACGGTGGCTTCACCCCCACCGCGCTCGGTGATGGTGGGGTGAGCCGCGCCGGCCCGGGCCAGGGCCAGCTCGAGACCTTCACCGTGGGCCTCATTCGCGGGGCGCGCCGCTCGAACGCCGTCCAGCCCGTCACCCACTCGCAGGGCGCGGTCTTCGAGAAGCCGCTCGACAACGTCGGCGCCAAGACCTTCCCCGGCGGCAGCTACGCGGCCTACGCGGCGACCTTCGTCTACACCGCCACCATCCCCGGCTGCGGCGTGCCCGCGAAGATCTTCGTGGGCCAGCGCAAGGAAGGCTTCGCCGTCAACCTCGGCACCATCTTCGACCTCGTCAACGCGCCCGCCGCGGTCATCACCGATCCCGGCCTGCGCGGCGCCGTGCCCAACGGCATCGCCACCAAGAACGTCAGCACCATCGCGGTGGAGATCGACAAGAGCTGCCTCACCAGCGCCGCGGGCGGCACGGTGGTCGGTGGCTGGTCGACCGCGAGCGTGCGCCAGGCGCGCGTCATCAACCCGCAGGGCAACTACCAGGTGCCGACGCGTGAAGGTGGCGCGTGGGCCCAGGTGAGCCGCCTCGGCATGCCGCTGGTGAACGAGGTGGTGATCGGCGTCCCCGACAAGGACCGCTTCAACAGCAGCGAGCCGAAGGACGACCTCAGCAACTTCGCGCCCTACGTGACGAACCCCACGCTGCCGGCGCTCATCGAGATCCTCTTCTCGGCCCCGGCGCCCCGCTTCTTCCCCCGCACGGACCTCATCGCCGCGTTCCTCACCGGCGTCACCGGCGTCAACGCGTTCAACGGCACCAACGCCACCCCGGCCGTCGCCGAGATGGTGCGCCTCAACACCGCGCTGCCCGCCACCCCGAACGGCTCGCAGAACAACCTGGGCGCGCTCGAGTGCTTCCAGAACCGCACGGCGACGATGGGCCCGGTGGTGGTGCTGCCTCCTTCGCTCGGTGGCACCAACGCCGCCTGCGACCCCGCGGGCTTCCCCAACGGCCGCCGCCCCGGTGACGACGTCGTCGACGTCGCGCTGCGGGTCAGCATGGGCGCGCTGCTCTCGACGGACGCCGCTCCGGCCGCGGCCGTCCCCTTCCACGACGCCGTGCTGCAGGACGACTCCGACTTCGACGGCACGTTCCCCTACCTGAAGACGCCCAACTCGGGCACCTGAGAGAGAAAGGCGTCACATGATGAAGTTCAGACATGCGATGGCCGTGCTCGCGCTCTGCGCGACGGTGGGAACGGGGTGCTCCTGCGAGCCCCTGGTGTCCCCGCCTGACGGCGGCATCGGAGGAAGTGGTGGCGGCGCCATGGGTGGTGGTGGCGGCGGCGCGACCGGCGGAGGCGGCGGCGCCACCGGTGGAGGCGGGGGCGCGATGGGCGGTGGTGGTGGCGCGACCGGCGGAGGTGGCGGCGCCACCGGGGGAGGTGGTGGCGCGACCGGCGGTGGTGGTGGCGGCGTCAACCCGGTGCAGCTCACCGAGTACGTGCGCGACCTCATCGTCAACGGCACGCCCGGCGTCAGCGACGGCGGCGCAGCGGTGCCGACGGCGGCCAGGCCCGCGGCGGAGTTTCTCGGGCTCCCCGATGACGCGCCCATCACCTACTCGCAGGGCTTCTTCGACGGAGGCACCCATTGAAGCGCGCTTCCCTGGCAGTGCTCCTGTTGTTGGCGGCGACCGCGTTCGCCCAGCGCAACCCTGACCTGGAGAAGGCCCAGCAGCTCCTGGCGCAGAAGAAGTACGACGCGGCGCTCAAGGCGATCGAAGCGGCGGCGAAGAAGGGCGGGCTCGAACGAGAGAGCCTGCTCACGTTGCTCGAGAGCCGCGGGCTGGCACAGGCGGCGCTCGGCCAGACGCAGAAGGCCGAGGAGAGCTTCCGCTCGGGGCTGCAGCTCGAGCCGAAGCGCGACCTCACCGGCAAGTACACCGGCAAGGTGGCCTCGGTGATCGCCACCGCCAAGGCGTGGTTCAAGGAGCACGGCGGCATCGAGCTGGGTCCCCTGGACCCCGGCGCGCAGGACGGCCGGGTGAAGCAGATCTCGCTCTTCGTGAAGAATGATCCGCTCAAGCTGATCGCCCGGGTGCGCTTCTACGTGCGCAAGGACGGCGGCGCGTGGAAGCCGGTCGAGGCGTCGCTCAGCAATGGCGCGGCCGCGACCGACGTCGACGCGGAGGTCGTCGAGTGGTGGGCCGAGGCGCTGTCCGAGCGCAAGGACCAGCTCATGTTCCTCGGCTCCGCGGGCAGGCCCATCAAGCAGACCGCGCCGGCGCCCGTCGCCGTGGCCAGGGTCGAAGAGCCGAAGAAGGTCGACGCCCCGGTGAAGCAGCCCGAGGCGAAGCTGACGCCGGCGGAGAAGCCCGAAGAGCGGCTCGAGGCTGAACCGGTCTCGAAGGGCTCGGCGCTGCGTCCCGTCGGGTTCGTGCTGCTCGGTCTCGGCGTCGCCGCCGCGGGCGTGGGCACGTACTTCGGCGTCACCTCGAACGGCGCGCGCGAATCGGTGAAGGCCTCGCTCGCGGCCGGGGGCTACGACCAGGCGACGCTGTACGCGCAGGACCAGGGGGCGATCGGCAACGCGCGCCTGGCCAACATCATGTTCGCAGCCGGTGGTGCGCTGGCCGTGACGGGCGTCGTCTTCATCATCCTCGGGAAGGACGTCGTCGTCGTCCCCGGGGCGGGTGGCGGCGTCACCGTGCTCGGCAGGTTCTAGCGCTCCGTTCACCCCGAGCGCAGTCGAGGGGTCGCCGTCTCGACTTCGCTCGACGTGAACGGGCATTCCTCTCTCGCCTCACCAGGAGTCGTCATGCGATTCACGCTTCTCTCTCTCATCCTCTTCCTCGGTTGCGTCACGACGAGCGCCGCGACGGGTGACCCCGACGCGCCTCCGAAGGCGGACGCCCCGGCGAACGTCGAGGCTCCGAAGAAGCTCCTGTTCGAGCGGCTCGGCGGCAAGGGCGCCATCGAGGCCGTCATCGACGACTTCCTCGGCCGCGTGGCGGGCGACGAGCTGATCAACTCGGGCTTCGCGGTCGGCCACGTGCCGCGCCTGCGCCAGCGCCTGGTCGAGCTCGTCTGCGCCGCGTCGGGTGGGCCGTGCACGTACTCCGGGCGCGACATGGGCACGGCGCACGCGGGCATGAAGATCACCAACGCGCAGTTCGACGCGCTGGTGGGCCACCTGGTGGCGACGCTCGACAAGTTCAAGGTGCCGGCCGGTGAGAAGGGCGAGCTGCTCGGCCTGCTGGGCCCGATGCGCTCGTCCATCGTCGAAGAGCCGTGAAGGTCCTGGAGCCAGCCATGAAGAAACTCTTCCTATCGATGATGGTGTTGTCCTCCGCGGCGTTCGCGGAGGATCCGCAGTGGGTGAAGACGCGCGGCTTCGTGCGCTTCATGGTCGAGGGTCCGCTCGACGACGTGATCGGCGAGACCCGGCAGTCGAGCGGCGTCCTCACCTTCTCTCCCGAGGCGTGGAGCAAGGGCACGGGCGCGATCGCCGTCGAGCTCGGCTCCATTCGCACGGGCATCGATCAACGCGACAAGGACATGCGCATCGAGTTCCTCGAGACCAGCCGCTTTCCCCGGGCGGTGCTCACCATCGACAGCATCGAGAGGCCCTCGGCGCCGGCGCTGGCGAACGGCGCGTCGGTGACGGGAACGGTGGTGGGCTCGTTCGAACTGCACGGCGTGCGGCGCGCGGTGAAGGTGCCGGTGACGCTCAAGCTGGACGCCGAGGGTCACGTGCGCGTGGGCGGCAGGTTCGAGGTCCCGTTCAGCGACTACAACGTGCAGCGGCCGCAGCGGCTGTTCCTCAAGCTGGGCGACGTGGCGCAGGTCAGCTTCGACATGGGCTTCGAGAAGCGCGAGGAGAAACCGGCCACGGCCGCGACGCCGGGTGCGCCTCTTCCGGTGGCGGTGGTGGTGGTCTCGCCGACGGTGACGCAGGTGCAGCCCGCGGCCGCCAAGCCTCCGAAGCCGAAGCCGCCGCGCAAGCCGAAGCCGGCGCTCGTCTTCACGTACCAATTCAAGGGCGACGACGCGAAGGCGAAGGGAGAGAAGCTCTTCCACTCCCCGGCGGCCGGCGGCGAGGGCAACAAGATGACCTGCTTCCACTGTCACGCGAAGCAGGACGAGCGCGACGGGCTGTTGCTCAAGGACGGGCACGTGCGCGCGGCGAACACCATGTACAACGCGGGCCAGCGCCCGAAGTTCTGGGGCGGCTTCGCGGCGACCGCGGGCAAGGCCGCGGGCATCTGCCAGAAGCAGTACATGCTCGGCTCGGGGTTGAGCTCGGAGCAGGAAGAGCAGCTCCAGGCGTTCATCGACGCGATCAGCCCCGACGGCGCGCCGGTGCTCGACTACACGACCACCTACCGCTCGATGGAGACGCTCTTGCGCGATCCGACCGGCGGCGACGCGGCGAAGGGGAAGAAGCTCGCCGACAAGTTCTGCATGACCTGTCACCTCGACGGCCGCGTGGGGCCGGTGTGGGCGCCGGGCCTGTACGAGCCCGACTGGGTAGTGCGTCGCGTGCGCCGGCTCGAGGGGCACCAGAACAAGCAGATGCCGAACTGGACCATCGCGCGGCTGCCGGACAGCGACCTGCGCGACATCGTCACCTACCTCACCAGCCCCGCCTCGGCCGCGCCGGTGTTCGACAGAAAGAAGGAGTGACGAGGGTCGGGGAGAGGGCAAACCAATCAGCGGCCGAGTTCGAGCTCTGCCTCAACCCAACGCTTGAGCAGCGTCACATCGGGAGAGGTGAGCAGCGCGTCGGGGTTCCCCCGAGACAGCGCCGCCACCACCTCCTCCATGTCGACCAGTAGCCGCTTGCCGTCATCGCGACTGATGAACAGCCGGCGCGTCTTCGGATCGCCGGTGACGCACGCGAACCTGCGTCCGTCCTTCGAGAACGCGAGCGTGCCCGCAACGGCGACGTCGACCTGGCGCTCCACGCCATCGACGACGAGCACGGTCTTGTCATCGCGACGAGCCAGGTGAGCAAACCGGGCCCCATCACGGCTGAGCACGAGTGAGCCCGCCCAGTCCCACGTGGCGACCTCCCTGCCGTCGATCACCACTACGCTGCGCTCGTTCCGTTCTGCGATGAAGCCGACGTGGGCCCCGCCGAGGGCAGGTGCCTCGACCTCGGCCCACGGCGCGTTCTCCGTCTCGCCCGTCACCACGGTCCACGTGTCACCGCGCTGCGCGACGAACACCAGCCTTCCCTCCGAGTCGCGCGCGAGCTTCGACTTGATCGCCGTGAAGGGACCGAGCGTCCGCTCACCATCGACGATCCACTCCTCCTTGCCGCGACGCCCCGCGTAGGCCGTGCCGTTGAGCCCCGCGATACGGTCGAAGCCCTCACCGGGTCGTCCGTCGACGAAGACGCGCCAGGCGCCTTCGGTGCGCGCGACGAAGACGTCTGGTGGGCCCAGCTCCAACTCGGCGACGGACTCGAACGGGCCGTGCTGCTCGCCGTCGATCACCACGAAGCGCGCGCCCTGCCGCCTGCCCACGAAGCCAACGCGCGAGCCATCGGGTGAGAAACGAAGCTGACCGACCGCATCCATCGGCGCGCTGCGCTGAGCGTCGATGACGGCGAAGACGCTGGTGCCCTGCTGCGCGGCGAAGGCGAGCCGGCCGTTGGGTCCCAGCGTGAGGGAGCCCGGGAGGATGGTGTCGAACGCCTCGCTCGACTGGCCATCGTGCACGACGCGCCACTTGCCGGCCTTCTCCGCCGTGTACGCGAGCCGTTCGCCGCGGGCCTGGAGCTCGCCGATCGCGTCGAAGTGCGGGCCGAGCACGCCGTCGCGGATCAGCACCCAGCTGCCGTCGGGAAGCTCGGCCGGGTACGCGAGGTGGCCTGACTCGTCGATCACCAGGGCGTCGACGCCCACGCCTCGCACGCGCGGGCCATCGACCATGTCGAAGCGCACGTGCTGCGTGCCGCCTTCTTCGATGACCGAGACGATGTGCCGGCGATCGTCGCTGCGGCCGTACCAGACGAGGTGCGTGCAACTGGTGAGGGACCACACCAGCAGGAGCAGCGCGGCCCTCTCCCTGACCCTCTCTTGCCCTCGAGGCGCGAGTTCGCCTTCCCCCGCGGGGACAGGGGAACCAATGCGCATCATTCCTTCGGCGCGGTGGGCAGCCGCAACATTCCTCGCGAGCTCGTCACCGTGCCCTTCGCCACCGTGCGGCCCGCGACCGCCGCCTCGACCTCGAAGCGCTGCAGCTGCTCGACCACCCGGCTCAACGTCACCCGGTACTCGAGGCGCTGACCCGCGAACACCGGCGCGGTCAGCTTCACGTCGATCGCCCCCGCCAGCCCGCCGCGCGAGACAGGATCCGGATCGGCCCCGAGCAGCGCCTTGAACTTCTCCGTCAGCTCAGGCTGGTAGCCGGGGTGAAGGCGGTAGCCGAGCTCGAGGTTCTTGAGCGCGGCGAACACCTCTTCGGGATCTCCGCCCTGCGCCTTCACCTCCTGCCGCGCGACCCAGAGGATGTGCAGCAGGTTGCTCGCCTGGAGCAGCCCCTCGATGGTGTACACGCCCGGCCACAGGTGCAGCCCGGGGAAGTGGCCGTCGAACACCGGCTCGTTCGCCGAGATGTTCCGGGCGGCGTGCAGCGTGGGCTGCGCGCCGTCTTCGAAGGCCTCGAGGCGATCGACCATCAGCAGCGGCCGCCGGTGCGGGATCAACCGCTGCACCACGTCGGGGCCGAGCTCGAGGGTCGTCTTCACGCCCCGCTTCTACGTCAGCTCACCACGAAGGTCCCGGGCAGCTTGGTGTACTCGCCGTCGTATTGCCCGTCGGCCGCGTCGGAGATGTTGAACATGCGCTCCGCCTGCGCGTAGTCGCCGCCGTTCAGGTTCCGGCCCAGCGCGAGCGCGAAGTCCTCGGGGCTGTTGATCAGCTTGTCGTCGTAGTCCTTCACCAGCACGTCGAGCTCGTCGTAGCCCATGCCCGCGTCCGAGGCCTTCTGCGTCATGGTCATGTACTGGCGCATCTGCTCTTCGGTGAACTGCATGGTCACGGTCTGGCCCGGCTTCACCGGCCCGCTCTGGGCCTTGTTCACGTCACCGGTGATGGCCACGTTGAGGAGCTGGGTGTTGTTGTCGTCCGCCTGCAGGCTGTACGTGTAGCGGCGCTCGCTGAGGATCTCCTTCCCGTTCTTGTCGAACTTCTGGGTGATGTTCATCGGCACGTTGCCGCTGTACTGCAGGTCGACCGACACCGACTTCGTGCCGTCGGGCAGCGTGGTCTCGACGCGCGCGCCGGTGTTCTGCGCGCCGCCCAGCGAGATCTCGAGCGGACCCAGGTTGGCGTCGAGGCGGGTCTGCGAGGAGTAATCGAGCTTCTCGATGGTGGCGACGTTCGAGATGCCCTTGCCGTTGTCCTTCGGCAGCGTGCCGTTGGCGAGGAAGTCGTTGTACGCGGCCTTGCCCTCGGGCGTGGCGAGGTCGAACTCGGCGGTCTTCAGGGTGGCCGAGGCGAGCTTGTCGTTGCGGCCGAGCATCACGCCCGCCACGCCGAAGTCGACGCCCACGCCGTTGTACGCGTCGATGGCCGCGGTCGGACCGGCGGTGACGCGCACGGTGGTGGCGCCGGTCTTCTCGACCGCCACGCTCACGCCCGACTCGTTGGTCACCTTGGTGGCGAGCGCCAGGTTCTTGAACGTCGCCTTGAACTCGTTGGTCGAATACTGCGACCCGTTCATGGTGATGACGGTGCCGGTGGGCATCGACATCGGGTCGAACGGGCTCACCGTGGCAGGGTTGACGCCCTTCGCCGCGGCCTCGGGCATCCGCACCTCGTAGGAGGCCTTGATGCCTTCGGTGTGGCCGACGGTGAGTCCGGCCTGGGGCGTGTTCGCGCCGCCGGTGATGCTCACCGACGCGTCGGTCGAGACGGAGAAGGAGGTCACGCCGTCCTTCGTCTCGTTCTTCGTGACCACCGACGCCTGCGCCGAGACGCCGAACGAGACGCCATAGCCCTTGGCGTTCTTCAGCTCGGTGGAGAACGAGCCGTTCGCGCTGAGGCTGATGCCACCGTCGGCCGGCGTGATGCTGGTGCCGCCCTTCGTGGTGCTGGTCGCGGTGAAGCCGGTCGTCTTCTGCTGAAGCGCCCGGGCGCGGCCAGTCGAGTACGCGTCGTTGAACTTCTTCGCGGGCGGCGGCGTGGAAGGCCTCGCCTTCGGCGGCGGCTTCGCGACGGTGGCGGGCTTGGCGGGGGCGACACTGGGGCGGGGCTTGCGAGGTCCGTCGATCATGATGGGATTGTCGCTGCTCCAATCGCAGACGTCCTGCAGTGGGATTTGACAGTCACTTCGGTGTTCCACCCACCGAGGCCTACACCAGCGCCTGTACGGTTCTCTCGAAGTCGCTGGAGTTCTCGGTGGTCAGCACGCGCACGCTGGTGCCGAGGTTCTTGCGCACGAGCCCGCGGAGCACGGCGCCAGGGCCGACGGTGATGATGGTGTCGATGCCCTGCGCGACCGCGGTGGCGAGCGCCGCGGTGAAGTGCACCGGCTTCGTGAGCTGATCAGCCAGTGCGTCGAGGGAGTGGCCGAGCGCCCCGTCGAGGTTGCGGATGAGGGGCACCTTCGCGTCGTGGACTTCGAGAGCGTGCAGCGCCGCCCGGAATTCGTCGACCGCTCCCGCCATCGCGTCGCTGTGCCAGGCACCCGACACGGGGACGCGCACGCCACCGATGCCGGCCAGCGCTTCGTCCGGTCCTGAGACGACGACTTCGTCGGGTGCGTTGATGGCGGCGAGCTGAAGGTGGAGCCTCGAGTCCGCCCGGCGTGAACGGAACTGGCCCAATCCGTTCAGCCCGAGCGAAGTCGAGGGCCCTTCTCCGACACGCTCCCTCGGAGACAGGGCGGCAGTGGCTGCTTCGAGTGACGAGAACGCGACCAATCCACCCGGGTGCTTCGCTGCCTCGCGCGCCATCAGCGACCCTCGCAGTGAGGCCAGCTTCACGGCTGCCTCGTCGGAGATCACACCCGCTGCCGCCAGGGCCGGAACCTCTCCGAGCGAGTGGCCGAGCAATACCGACGGCACCACGCCTGCCCGCAGCAGCGCCCGGTGAATCGAGAGGCTGATCGCCGCCAGCACGGGCTGCAGCACCTCGGTGCGCTCCAGCGCACGTCCGCCCCGGGCTTCGACGTCGACTGTCGTGGCCAGCGCGAGCAGCTTCGCCCCGTCTGGCAATGAGCGCGCGAGCTCCGCGCCTGCCAACACGTTGCGTGCGCCCTGGCCCGGAAAGAGGAAGGCGACCTTCACTCGTCCCTCGACTCCGCTCGGGATGAACGGGCCACGCTCACAGGGTCAGGCCGCCGTCGACCACCAGCGCCTGGCCCACGATGTACGCGGCGTCATCCGAGGCGAGGAAGAGCACCACGCGCGCGATCTCCTCGCCCGTGCCCAGGCGGCCGAGCGGAATCTGCGCGCGCCGCGCGTCCACCACCCGGCGATCGAGCGCTTCCGCCATGCCCGTGGTGCACACCCCCGGCACCACCGCGTTGACCCGAATGCCGCGCGGCGCGAGCTCGACGGCGAGGCTCTGCGTGAGCGCCAGCACCCCGCCCTTCGAGGCCGCGTAGTTCACCTGGCCTGGGCTCGCCCGCTGGCCCGCGATGGACGCGACGTTGATGATCACGCCGCGCTTCTTGCCCATCATCGGCCGCGCCACCGCGCGACAGACGTTGAAGGTGCCGTCGAGGTTGGTCGCGATCACCTGCTTCCAGCTCTCCCGCTGCATCACCGGAAAGAGCTCGTCTCGCGCCACGCCGGCGTTGTTCACGACCACATCGAGCCGGGGCCTCGCGCCGAGCATCGAGGTCACCGCCTCGTCGACCTTCGCGGCGTCCGTCACGTCGAAGGCGACGGTGGCGCCGTCACCCCCCGCGGCACGGACGGCCTGCAGCGTCTCTTCTGCCGCGGCCGCGCCCACGCGATAGCCCACGAACACGAACGCGCCTTCAGCGCCGAAGGCGGTCGCGATCGCTCGCCCCAGCCCTCTCGAGGCACCCGTGACGAGGACCGTCGCGTCGGCGAAGCGCTTCACCCCGGGACCCCGAGCGCCAGCGGCGGGAACTCCGTGGAGTTGCGGTCTGCCCACGTGTGCCGCTGCGGGCTCACGTAGAGGCTGCGGTTGTTGATCACCGGCGGAGACGTGGTGCGCGCCGCGTGCCCCCTCACGACGAGCCCGGGGATTCCGGGCACGGCCAGCTGCAGCTCGAGCAACGCCGCGCCGATCCACTTGCCCAGCGTGTGCGACTCGCCCGCGGACAGCACCCTGCCGATCTGCCTCCCGTCGAGCAGCACCGCGTCGGCCGCGGCGATCGGCCCGTCAGCGACCACGCACGTCAGCCGCCCTTCCACGCGCCGGGCCTTCAACGCCGCGGCGCCCACGAAGTCCTTCCGTGGAGCGAGCCTCCACTGCAGCCCCAGCTCGAGCGGGCTGAGCCGCGCGGTCCCTTCCTTGCGGATGTTGAAGAACCAGTTCTCGAGGGCGCAGTGATCGAGCGCCTCGAGGCTCACCCGCGCGAGGTCCCACTCGCGGCCGTGCTCGAGCAGCGCCGAGCGGAGCGTCTGCACCTCGGCGTTGGGCACCAGCAGCTCGTACCCGAACTCGCCCGTCTTCCCCGCGCGGAAGCAGACGGTGCCCGCCTCGCCGCGGAGGAACGACAGGTACGGCATGCCGAGCACGTCGGCGCCGAGGCACGCGGCGAGCAGGTCCCACGCCCAGGGCCCGTGCAGCGACAACACCTGGTGCGTCTGGTCGAGGCGCTCCACCTGCAGCTCCCCGGGGGCGGCGTGGGTGCGCCCCCACGCCTCGAGCTCGGCGGCGCCCGGCCCCTCGCAGATGAGGAAGTACCGCTCGTCATCGCGCGCCACGTACGCGTCGGCGAAGACCGTGCCGTCTTCCCGCAGCAGGACGGTGGGCCGAAGCTGCGTGTCCTGCAGGGCGAGCGCGGCCGGGCAGATGCGATCGAGCGTGGCGAAGGCCGCCGCGCCGCCCACCCGCAGCGTCACCACGTGCGACGCGTCACACAGCGCCGTGGTGGTGCGAATCGCGCGTACTTCGTCAGGGAGCGGCATGCCGGCCTCCCTGCTTGCGCAGCACGAGGTCGACCAGGCTGTTCACCGTGCGCATCGAGGGCCGCACCAGCGCGTCGTCATCGAGCCGGAACTCGAACTCGGTCTCGAGGCTCACCACCAGCTCGACCGCGTCGACCGAGTCGAGCCCGAGGCCCGTGCCGAAGAGCGGCGCGTCGGGGTCGATCTCCTCGGGCTCGCGCTGCACGTGCAGGTCTTCGATCAACACCCGCCGCACGCGCGCCAACTGCTGCGCGCGGTTCTCGAGGTAGGCCATCAAACCAGGGTTCATGTCGCACTCCGTTCGATGACCACGGCGCAGGACGCCGCGGTCGAGACATCGGTGATCAGCACGCGCCCGGGGCCGAGCCGCAGCGCGTGCACGGCGTTCACGCACGAGAGCAGCGAGCCGCTCGCGAGCGCGTCGCTTCGCGGGGCTTCTGTCGCCCCTCGACTCCGCTCGGGGTGAACGGGGAACCCGCTCAGGTCCGCGGCCATCTTGCAGGCGTGGGCGATGGCGTCGTCGAGCGAGTCAGCGCCCGCGGTGGCCCAGCCGGTGAGGCGAATGGAGCTCTCAGCGGGGAACGTGGTGAGCACGAGGCTCGCCGCGCCGTCGCTGCGGCCCGTGTCGCGATCGAGATCGACCTCGTCGACCGAGCCGACCACGAGCCGATCCGCGTCGGTGCGCGAGTCGAGGTGAATCGCTGCGAGCACCAGGGCGAGGAGCCCGCTGCCCTGGCCTGAGGTGACCGTGGTGGTCGGCCCGCGCAGCCCGAGCAGCCGCGAGGCGGTGCCGGTGGCGCTGTTGAGCACGAGCCGGGTGAAGGCGGGCGCGGAGACCTTCACCAGCCCGCGCTCCTTGATGCTGCCGCGGAACTCGTCCCACGCGAGGGGCGAGGCGTTGGTCGTGCCCACGAAGATGCCGGTGCGCTCCCGGGCCGCGCCGGTGAGCGTGAGCTTCGCGTCGCCGAGCGCGAGGGCGACCGCCGCGGTGAGCGCGCGGGCCGACGGATCCATGCCGCGCGTGTCGGCGGTGGGCACGAGCGACTCGAGGCGGAAGGGCGCCAGGCGCTTGCCTCCGTTCATCCCGAGCGGAGTCGAGGGACCCAGCGGTCCGGCGCCCCCTCGACTCCGCTCGGGGTGAACGGGGACGGCTTCGGCTCCCGGTGGGGTGAGCGCGCTCGCGCCAGAGATGAAGATCGGCCGGCGCGTGACTTCACGGCGCGGCGTCACCTGGCGCGAGATGGCCACCGCCGCGTTCGCCCCGCCGAACGCCGAGTTCGTGCAGAGCGCGTGGTCGAACACGAGCGCCCTCGGCCGGTCCTGCGCGATCGGATCGACCGGTCCCCGCCGGCGTGGCTTGGTGAAGTGCAGCGTGGGCAGCACCTGGCCGTGCTGCATCGCCAGCAGCGTGGCGACCAGCTCGAGCACGCCAGCGGCGCCCTGCGCGTGCGCGAGGTAGCTCTTGGTCGAGCTCACCGGCAGCTGCGCGACCCGCTCGCCGAACACCTGGCTGATCGCCTGCCACTCCGCCGGATCATTCGCCGCCGTGCCCGTGCCGTGCGCGTTCACGTACCCGACGTCGGCCGCGGCGAGCCCCGCGTCGTCGAGCGCCCCTCGCAGCGCGCGCGCCACGCCGGCTCCCGACGGCTCGGGTGAGGTGGCGTGGTAGCCGTCGCCTGACAGGCCGTAGCCGGAGAAGCAGGCGATGAACGGTGCGCCCCGCGCGGTGGCGTCGCGTTCACGCTCGAGCACCAGGAAGCCCGCGCCTTCACCGAGCGTGGTGCCCACCGCTTCGCTGAACGGTGAACACTTCGTGGGGCTCAACAGGCCCAGCGCGTGGAAGCCCGCGAAGATCTCCGGGCAGAGCACGTCGGCGCCTCCCGCGACCACCAGGTCGGCGAGGCCTTCGTCGAGCAGGTCCCGGCCCACGCCCAGGGCGTTGGTCGAGGACGCGCAAGCGGTGGAGACGGTGATCACCGGGCCTGCGATGCCCAGCGCCGCGGCGACCTCGGCGCTGCCTTCGTGCAGGCCTCCGAGGTGGCTGCCCATGCTCGTGCCCAGGACGAGCGCCATTCGTCGGGGTTGATTTCCCTCAGGCGAGAGGGAGGCAGTTCGCATGGCTTCACGCCCCGCCGCGACCGCGTACCTGATGCACAGCGCCCGCGAGCCCGTCGGGTCGTCCACCTCGAGCGTGCCCGGCACCGGCACCATGCCGCCGAGGTGCGTGCTGAACGTGTCGGTGGGAAACCGCTCGATCACCCGAATGCCGTCACGCCCCGCGGCGAGCTCCGCCCAGATGGCCTCGAGGCCCAGCCCGAGCGCACAGACCGCGCCCTGCCCGGTGATGACGATGGGCGAACGCACTCTCATCTCGAGTCCGTTCACGTCGAGCGAAGTCGAGACGCCCGCCCCTCGACTCCGCTCGCAGGTTCGGCCGAAATGGGGCTCGTGCCCCGTTCATCCCGAGCGGAGTCGAGGGATTGGCGCCCAGGCTCGCAGGAACTCGCCCCCCGACTCTGCTCGGGGTGAACGGTGACGGGCTCGATCGCTCTCTCGATCGACCCTCTCGGGGTGAACGGTGGATGGCTCAAGTGCACGTCACTTCCCCGCGGCCAGGAGCACCAGGCCGATGATCAAGGTGATGATGCCCGCGATGCCCAGCAGCGCGCCGAAGGTCAGGCCCAGCGCGAGCGAGACGCCCTGGGTGGCCGTCGAGGTCGCGAAGCCGATGCCCACCAGCGTGGCGCCCAGCCCCAGCGCGATGCCGCCCGCGGTGAGCACCACGTGGCTCGCCCGGGGACCCTTGCGCGCGGGCGGCGCGACCGGAGTGCCCTGGGTCGCGGGCGCGGGCGCGAAGTCGGTGCCGCGCGCCTCGGGCTGATCAGCCTGCGGCGGCGGGGGCGGCGGCGGCGTCAACCCACCGGTGGCCGGAGCCACGCCTCCCCCTTCACCGGGCTGGCCCTGCCAGATGAGCGAGCTGCCCACGATCGCCGCGGCGTTGCGCTCGGCCGACGAACGCGCGCCGTGCCGCGCCGCCACCTTGTGCATCTTGCCGGTGTACTCGGTGAGGGTGAGCTCGGGAGAACGCCGCAGCCGCGCACAGGTGTGGCTCGACAGGGCCCGCAGGCGGGTGCGCTGCTTGAGCGAGACGCCGAAGCCCGCGGCCTCGTCGTCGATCGCGCCCATCACGCGCATGCCCAGCTGAGGGTCTTCCTGCAGCGCCTTCGAGACCTCGGCGCGCTCGGTGGGCGAGAGGCCCTCGAGCATCGAGGTCATGCCGAACATCGCGTCGTCGAACTCACCCATCGAATCGCGCAGGCGCTGCTGCACGCCTTCGTGCGCCAACTGCTCGGGGGGCAGCTCCTGCAGCGTGCCGACGAGCAGCAGCGAGCGGAGCGTCTTCTTGGTCAGCGCCTCACCGTGCTTCGCCTTCTCGGCGACGGCGGGGTTCGACGCGGTGGGGAGGAACCGCTCGAAGAAGCTCCCCTTGCCGATGCCGTCGAGCGCGGTGTCGAGCGACGAGAGGAAGCCGCCCATGTCGCCGGCGCCCACGGCAGACGGGTTGCTCAACAAGGTGGCGCAGCCAGAACCGCCCAGGCTCGCCACCGCACCCAGCTTGAGGACGTCGCGTCGATCCATGGCGGGGGAGGCTACACGACTCCCCCCGCCGGGGCGTCAGTCGTCGATGGGCAGCCGCTTGAGGAAGTCGGACAGCTCGTCGGCGTGCTCTTCCTCCTGGGCGAGGAGCTCCTCGAACAGGCGCCGGGTGGTCGGGTCCTTGTCGGCGACGAAGCGGATGATGGCGGTGTACGTGTCGATAGCGATGCGCTCGGCCACCAGGTCTTCGGTCAGCATGCCGCGCAGCGAGTTGCTCACCGCGTAGTCGGCGTGGCTGCGGGTGGCCAGGGTGTCGGGCGCGAAGTCAGGCTCGCCCCCGAGCTGGGTGATGCGCGCGGCGAGGCGGTCGGCGTGAATCATCTCCTCCTGCGAATGCGCGAGCAGCTCGCCGGTCACCGCGAAGCCCGCGATGCCACCGATGCTGGCGCTCATGAAGTGGTGGTTGCGATAGCGGAGCACGCAGACCAGCTCGGTCGCGAGCGAATCGTTGAGCAGCTTGAGGATGGTGCGCCGATCGCCCTGGTACCCCTCGGTGACGGCCCCCTCGTCGATGTGCGCGCGCGCGCGCTTCTTGATGGCCTCGAGATCGATCGAGAACGTGTGATTGGTGGACTCCAGGGGAACGACGGTGGCGCGAGGCATGGTGTTTCCTTTCAATGGGGAGCTCGCTTCTTGCTCCAGTGGTACCCGCCGTAGCCGCCGACCACGAGGACGAGGACGGTGACGGCGATGATGAGGTCGAGGGTGTTCAAGATCAGGCCTTGTCCGCGGACGAGGTCGCGGCCCGGAGCGCGCCGGGTGAGGGGCCACCCTCGCCTTCCATGCGACTGCGCGCGTCGGTGTCCTCCACGGAATGACGCGGCGCGAGCAACGCACGGGCCCTGGCGCGAAGTCCGCTCCACGCGCCCATGGCCAGCGTGCCTGCAGCGACGACTACGGTCGCGCCGAGCAGCGTCCACTTGTGTCCTGACGTATCGAGCTGTTTCGTTTTCACGGGCTGCTCCTGTTCTCCAGACGAGATGAGCAGGAGTGCTCAGCACCATTCGGGCCGCGCACAGGCGCAGCCCAGTTCCGCAGGGTTGCGTTTCGGGGGCCCGGAAGCCGCCTTCAGTTTGATGGGGTCGAGCGGAGCAGCTCGTTCATCATGGCGGTGACGGTGTCGAACTTCTCGCGCACCTTGCCCTTCTCGCGCCCCGCGGCCACCTCGAGCTCGTCGAGCTTCGCCCACTCATGGAACGAGGTGACCTTGATGCGCCGCTGCGCGAGGAGCGCCATCATCTCCGACTCGGGCCGCGGGGGCGCGGCCGGCAGCTTCGCCACGTCTTCCACGAGGCGGTCCGCGACGGCCTGGCCATCAGCCTTGTTGGTGCCGATGACCCCGATGGGGCTGCGGCGAATCCAACCCACGGCGTAGAGGTGGGGCACCACCTCGCCGCCCGGCGTGCGCGTCACCCGGCCCTCGACGTTGGGGATGATGCCGGCCTTCGCGTCGAAGGGGACGCCCGCGATGGGCTCACCGAAGTAGCCGATGGAGCGGAAGACGAGCCCCGCGCTCAGCTCGAAGAACTGCCCGGTGCCGCGCGCCTTGTCACCCAAGAGCTCGTTGCGCTCGACCTTCACGCCGCAGACCCGCCCGTTCCCGTCGTCGAGCAGCTCGACCGGAGAGGCGAGGAACTCGAGCCGCAGGGTGCGCGCGGTCTCGCGCGGGTTCGCGGCCAGCTTGCGCATGAGCTCGACGTTGCGCCGCGAGTTCACGTCGAGCGCCTCGAGCTGCGCGGCGTCGAGCTGGAGCTGAGCCGGGTCGACCTTCACGCCGATCGACGCCAGGTGGGTGAGGTCTTCCAGCTCGACCGCGGTGAAGGCGGCCTGGGCGGGGCCACGGCGTGCCAGCAGCACCACCTCGTGAATCGTGCTCGCCTCGAGCGCCGCGAGCGCGAGGCCGGCGATGTCCGTCCTCGCCAGTTCCCCGCGATCGCGCAGCAGCACGCGGGCGATGTCGATGGCCACGTTGCCCACCCCCACCACCACCGCGCGCTCCACCTTGAGGTCGAAGGGGAAGTCGCGGAAGTCGGGGTGCGCGTTGTACCAGCCGACGAAGGCGGTGGCGGCGTGGCAGCCCATCAGCTCCTCGCCGGGGATGCCGAGGCGGCGATCGGTGCTGCTGCCCACCGCGTAGACGACCTGGTCGTAGTGCGCGGCCAGCTCGTCGTGGCTCAGGTCGCGCCCGATGGTGACGTTGCCGAAGAAGCGGAAGCGCTGGTGCTTCGCCGTCTTCTCGAAGGTGCGGGTGACGCCCTTGATCTTCTGGTGATCAGGCGCGACGCCCGAGCGCACCAGCCCGAAGGGCGTGGGGAGGCGCTCGAAGATGTCGACCTCGAAGCGGGGTGAGTCCAGCCGCAGCAACGCGTCAGCCGTGAAGAAACCGGCCGGCCCGGCGCCGACGATCGCGACCCTGACAGGACGCTCGAGCGACATGCCCCATGTGTAGCACCGCTGCTGAGCTGAGCCCCGCGGGTGGCGGTAGCTTCACTACTGAGACCGTTCGCCCCTCACCCCGGCCCTCTCCCCGCTTCGCAGGGAGAGGGAGAGCAGGTCCCACATCACCTTCTGCCCGAGGATGGCCCCGGTGCAGAGCGCGCCTCCGAACGCCGCGCCGGCCACGCCGCACGACGCGAGATCCGCGCCGGTGAGGTACAGCCCGGGCACCGGCGTCTTCGCGCGCAGCGGCAGGTCGAAGCGCGCAGGCGAGCTGTCGAGCCCGTAGATCTCCCCGCGGGGATGCCCCGAGAAGTGCGCGGTGGAGAGCGGCGTGGAGAGCTCGGCGTGATCCACCCTGCCCCGCAGCTGCGGCAGGCGCCGGTACACCGCGTCGAGCAGCCGGTCCTTGAAGCGCTGCTTGAGCGCCTCGTACTCCGGGCCGCGCTTCTGCCAGCGGCTGCCCGCCCACTTCGAGAACCACTCCCAGCGGGCCATGGTGATCACCTCGACGGTGGCTCGCCCGGGGTGCCGCCGCTGGAAGTCGGGGTCCTTCGCCGAGGGGAACGAGAAGTACAGCATGGGGAACGGCGCGTCGGGGTCCACCGCGAAGCGCTCCACGTTCTCGTCGTGCCGCTCGTCCGGGTACACCCAGAGGTTGGTGCCGGTGAGCCCCAGCTCGGCGTCGGTGTGCTTGAAGCCCAGGTACAGACACAGGTACGCCGACGACGGCTCCACCCGGCGCAGCGCGTCCACGTACCCGGGCGGTCGATGGGCCTCGGGCACGAGCCGGCCGAAGGTGTTGGGCAGCCCCGCGTCGGAGATGATCAGCGGCGCGCGCAGCTCCTCTCCACCGGTGAGCCTCACCCCGACCGCGGCGCCACCTTCGATGATCACCTGCTCCACCTCGGCGGACAGCGCGAGGTGCCCGCCCGCGGCTTCGATCGCCGGCGCGAGCGTGACGGCGAACTGCGACGAGCCACCCACCGGGTAGAACGCGCCCTCGAGGTAGTGCTCCACCACCGCCGCGTGCATGGAGAAGCTGGAGCGCCTGGGCGGCAACCCGTAGTCGCCGTACTGGCCGGTGAGCACCGCGAGCAGCTCTTCGTTGCGGGTCAGCTCCAGCAGCACGTCGCGGGTGAAGCGGGGCGCGGCTGACTTCTCGAGCGCGTGGCCCACCACCCGGGGCGTCGAGGGCGGCGGCGAGAGGCGGGACATGAAGCCGAGCTGGCCCTTGCGCGCGGTGCTGCTGACGAGGCGCACGTACTGCTCGAGGGCGCCGCGCTCGGCCGGGAAGGACTCGGCGAGCTTCGCCACGAAACGCTTCGCACCGCTGACGAGCTCGTAGCGGCGCTCACCCAGCTCGATGGCGTCGTACACGTCAGGCAGCGGCGCCCACGCGAGCTGGGCGTCGGTGAGGCGATCGAACAGCGGCCGCAGCGAGCCCTGCGCGCCGACCGAGCCGACGTAGTGCACCCCCACGTCCCACTCGTAGCCGGGCCGGGTGAAGACGTGGGTATAGCCGCCGAGGCGATAGTGCCGCTCCAACACCAGCACGCGCTTCTGGCCGTACTTCGCCAGCGCCGCGGCGGCGACCAGGCCTCCGATGCCCGAGCCGATGACGATGGCGTCGAAGGTCCCTTTCGGGGGCTGCTGCTTGAACGACCGGCCAACGGGCATGGGTGAACTCAGGGACTTAGCTGCTCGAACCGCACGGGGGGGTGGTCAGCGGTGGAAAGAGGTGACAACAGGTACTTCACAATGACGACCACGGTGTTCAAGAGCGAGAGTCAGCCGGATTGGGGCATGGGCCTCGTAGTCGAAGATGGCGTTGACCACTGGGTGCTCTACTTCGAACACGGCGGGCGCAAGAAGTTCATCAAGAGCAAGGCCAGGGGCCTGGTGCAGGTGACCCTCGACGCCAAGGCGCTCGCCTCGCTCGAGACCAAGTCGCACAGCCGCCACGCGCGCACGAGCACCACGGGGCCCAAGAAGGTGAAGAAGCCGGGCCTGCCCAAGAAGGCCGTGGCCCGCTTCGAGAGCCTGGCCCAGCAGATCCTCTTCTTCGAGAAGCTCTTCCCCGGCGGCTTCGAGGGCGAGCGCTTCACCAGCGACGAGCGCGGCGTCGCCGGTGCCACCAGCGGCAAGGGCGGCAACAAGACCAACGCCATGACCGCTGCGCGCGAAGAGCTGTCGGCCGCGCGCTTCGCCAGCGCCACCCCGGAAGAGCTCTTCGAGAGCGCCACGAAGCTGCTCAAGGGCACCAACATCGTCTTCCCCATCGAGGGTTCGATTCCCTTCATCGGCCTCGAGGCCAAGGCGCGCGCCACGGCCATCGCCGGCCTCAAGCAGCTGCTGCACGGTGAAGGCGACTACGGCCTGCGGGTCGAGCGCTTCTCCACCGCGGTCGCGCTCAAGGACAAGAAGGGGCAGCCCAAGACCGTGAGCTGGCCGTTCGCCACCGTGTTCGGCGCGCTGTTCAACGCGACCACCAACAGCTGCATCAAGCCCACCCCCTTCGCCAGCCAGGCCGCCACGCTCGGCCTCGCGGTGGAGAAGGCCCAGCCCGTGACCGCGCGCGGCTACGCGCAGTTCCACGAGGTGGTGACGCTCACCCAGACCAAGCTGCTCGCCGCGGGGCAGAAGCCGCGCGACCTGCTCGACGTCGCTTCGTTCATCTGGCGCACGCACGCCGAGAAGCCGACCGAGACCGTCTGAGCCTTCGGGCCGGGTGAATCACGGAAAGACGACGAAAGCCGAGGCGCTGCCAGCGCAGGCGGGCCTCGGTGCGTCACCCGAACCGATCAGCTGATCTTCATCGCCGTGGGCGAGCGCCGTCCATCTTCCGCTCTGCGCGTCGCCCACCAGGAGCACGTTCTCCGAGCGAGCCAGGAACGAAGGCCGAAAGCCCGCGGGCGCCAACCAGGTGCTGCTCTTGCTCGTCTTCGGCTCGACCTGCACGACCTTGTCTGCGCAGACGAGGGCGACCCAATGGGTCGGGAAGAGCGTGAGCTGGATGCCCATGACGAGGCCGCTCGTACCGGGGCACCCCCCTCCGATGGGAAGCTGAACGGGAGCTGCCCCCGCGGTGAGACGAACGAACACAGGAGCGTCTCTGAGCGCCACGTAGACCGAGTCACGAACCTGCGGCTCGGTGTTGAGCGCGATGGCCACCGGAATCCCCACGCCGCCGTCGCTCGACGGCACGTCCAGTGGGTGCGTCGCGGCCAACGCCAGACCACCGTCAGCGATCGAGAACTGCAGCACCCGGGGCAGGCCTCCATCGACGGGTCCCATCGCCACCCAGACGCTGTCCGTGCTGGCAGCGAGCGCGATCGAGCCCTCTCCGACGTAGATGCGCGTGCTCGGGTCGAGTCCACCATCAGGCAGCTGGCGGTCGAAGCGCCAGACGACGCCCTCGCCGGCGCTGAGGGCCCAGGGGAGTCCGTCGCCTGCGAATCGCGTCGGGCCTCGGGGGATCGGCGTCGTCGAGCTGAGCGCCCAGTCGAGGCCGCTTCGAATCGCGACCGACAGGGTCTGCGTCGTGTCGTCGGCCAGGATGAGTCGCCCGAGCGAGTGGGTCGCTGCGCCGATGGCGAGCGGGAGCGGGCTGGGAGCCCTTCTCACGGGGTTGGTGCAGTCGCCCACACCTCCGGGTTGGCTGCACACCATGACGACGTCTGGCTGGCACCTGCCCCCGATGCACGAGAGCCCCTGCCCGCACTGAAGAGAAGACGGGGCGCCGCAGCAGAGGGGGTTGCTGTTGGTGTTCTCGCAGGCAGGGAAGCAGTCGGCTGCGCCGCAGCCCTCACAGACGCCGCCCACGCAGCGCTGAGCGCCGAAGCAGCGGGTGTCACAGCTGCCGCAGTGCGAGAGGTCCACGTCCAACGAGACGCAGGACCCGCTCACGCCCCTGACGGGCGCGGTGAAGGGACAGAAGGTCTGCTGGGCGGGGCACACCGGGAAGGTCGGGGCGCAACCGGCCACCGCGAGGACCGCCACTCCCAGGATGACTCTCATCTGCCTTCGACCCTCAGCGACGGCCAGGTGGGACATCTCTGGGGGGCGCCGCGCGCAGCTCGCCCGCAAGCCGGCGCAGCCAGGGCTCTCGCCAGGTGGGCTCCCTGCCCAGCAGCCTGACGATGGTCCGGCGGAGCTCCGCGCTCCGGCCCTGTTCCACGAGGGCCACGGCCTCGCGCAGCCCCTGCCGCGTGAAGGCGTCGTGCTTCGGTGCCTGCGCCGAGGCCCACCGGCCCCGGTGAAACGACTCCGTCAGCTTGAGCTGGTCGTTCCCCAGGTAGCGCCACACGCTGCTCTCGAGCGAGACGTTCTGGATCGCGCCGGAAGGCAGCTCACCCGTCCACTCCGCGTTCTGCTGCCAGCGCCAGGTGTTGGGGCTCGTGTGCGTTCGAAGGGTCAGGCCCACGAAGCGAAGGCGATTGCGCAGCGCCCGCGGGCTGACCCCATCGGCGGCCGCCCACTCGTTCAGCTTTCGATAGAGGGCCTCGAAGGTTCCGCCATAGAGCACGAGGTCGACGAACACGCGGGGTCTTCGGGCACCGACGAGCGCGGCGGGCGAACACCCTGCCGCTGCCAGGTTCGAGCGCAGCTGGCGCCCGGTGCGTGGGTCGAGCGTGCCGTCGGCGCGCATCGAGAACGGGAGACGATGGAGCCGCTCGGCCCACGAGGTGTGGGCGAGCGCGCCACTGAGCAGATCGCACACGCTGTCCGCGGAGCGGCCGACGAACTGGAGATCTCCGTCAGCCGAGCGGGCGAGCACCTTCGCCGCGCACCGGGTCAGCTCGTCGAGGAACCACAGCGACGGCGGAGTGGTTCCCTCCAGCAGCCGCCCCAGCTGGGCGGGCTCGACCAGGTCCCAGCGGAAGGGCCGAACGGGTGCGGGCGCGCCTCGCTTCATGGCTCGACTGTAGCGCCTGAGCGCGCGGGCCTGACGGATCGGTCGCCAGGTACAAGGAAGGCGGGGTGGAAACGGGCACCACGGCCCGCACGGCCAGGTGCCAGATGCGCTGAACAGCTCAGCCCCGGGGCTGCGTCAGAACGGCGCCGTCGCGGGCGCGCTGACCCGGAGGATGGACTGGCTCCCCGTGTCGAGCACGAAGAGCTGGCCGCCCGCGAAGTCGAGGCCCGCAGGCTGGTTGAGCCCGGTCACCATGGGGCTCGATGCGCCCGCCGCCGTCACCCGCACCACCGAGGTGCTGGTCAACACCGCCACGTCACCCGAAGGCAGCGCCGCCACGTCGACGCAGGTGGTGGGAAGCGCCGGAGTCACCGTCAACAACGCCGGGTTCGCCGGGTTGGTGCCGTTGAAGCTGGTGCTGGTGCTGTAGAGCGCGCAGCCGCCGTAGAGCAGCCACAGGGTGAAGCTGCCCGCGTTCTGCGCGCCGAGGGCCGCGCCTGCCAGGTCCTGGTTGTTGCCGGTGGGCATGGGCGAGGGCACCAGGTGCGTGGGGAAGTTCGCGGTGAGCGAGGGCGTGGCCGCGTTGAACACGTAGCAGTTCATCGCGTTGAGCCCGTTCGTGCGCGTGGCGCAGAGCACCGGCGTGGTGGGCCGCGCGTCGTAGATCAGGCGCGCCGGGCCGATGAGGCCGCTCACCAGCGAGGGCGGGTTCACCGGCAGCGTGGGCGGGATGTAGACGATGTTGCCGTTGTTGAAGCGCCCGGTGAAGAGCTCGCCCGCCGGGGTCACCGCGATGCCGTTGGGCCCGTTGTTCGCCTGGTACTGCTGCCCGGTGATGTCGCGCACCGTCTGCTGCGTGCGGTCCGGCAGCATCGCCCCGAGGCGCTGGTTGTTGGCCGAGGGCACGTAGGCGATCTGCGCCGCGCCGTCCCACGCCACGTCGTTGCCCTGCTGCAGCGTGCCGCCACCCACCGCCACCACGCCCAGCGTGTAGCCGCCCTGCCCCGCCACGTTGCCCAGGCCCGCGCCCGAGATGGTGAGCATGGTGTTCACCGACGAGAAGCCCTGGTTCGCCGCTTCATCGGTGACGCTCGCGAAGAGCCCGATGCTGTCGAAAGGGAAGGCGCAGTTCGGCACCCGCACCGACGCGTTGGTGGTGACGGTGGCGCGGCCGGTGAGCAGCAGCAGGCCCGAGTTCGAGATGCACGCCGGGTTGTTGCCGAAGATGGCGTAGAGGGTCGCGGTCGCCAGCGCCTTGTTGTCGGCGAAGTCGATCGCCACCTCGATGCGCGCGTTGGTGTTCCGCGGAATCTGCGAGGCGCCGGTCGGGTACACGATGCTGGTGATGGTGGCCACCGGCGGCTCCACGTCGGGCGCGTCTTCGGCGAAGACGTACTGCGCGTTCGACGCGGCGGGGTTGGTGCCATCGTCGTACGTGGCGGTGATGCGGTAGACGCCCGCGCGCGTGATGGTGAAGTTGTTGCCCATCTTCGTGCAGGCCGTCGCGGGCGTGCCCATGTTCTGCGGCGTGCAGGAGAGCGTCAGCCCGGCCGACAGCCCGTTCGCGTCGTCGATGATCACGTTGCCGAACACGTCCTTCACCACCGTGAGCGCAGACGTGGTGTCGCCCGTCGCCATGCGCGTGAGCGTGAGGCCCAGGTCGACGAAGCGTTGCCCCGCGGCCACGTTCACGGTGAGCGGCACCTGCTGCGAGACGCCCGCCGCGCCCGACGCGCGCGCGGTGATGGTGAAGCGGCCCGCGCGCTGGAACCCGAGGATGAGGCCGGTGCCCGAGATGCCGTCGTCGAAGACCGTCGTGTTCGGATCAGACGGGATGACCTGGAGCGGGTTGTCCACCGGGCCGCCGTACGCGTCGGTGACGGTGTAGCTGTAGGTGACGTCGGTGCCAGCGGTGATGGTGCCGCCCGCGGCCGCGCCGGTGAGCATGAAGCTGAGCATCGCGGGAACGCCGGGCTCCGGCCCGAACTTCACCTCGACCGTGGTCGCCTCGCTCACGTTGCCCGCGGCGTCGGTGGCGGTGACCCGCAGCGTGTTGGTGACCGAGACCGCGCCGCTGGGGATGGTGGTCTCGAGGTTCACCTCGGCGAGCCACTCGGCGGTGAAGGCGTCTGCGCCGACGGTGACGGGCTCCTTGCCGCCGGAGATGGTGACGGTGGCGCCGAACTCGGCGGCTCCGGTGAGCACCACCTTCGTGCGGCTGGTCGGGCTCTGCACCGGGTGCACGCGCGGTGCGGGCGGGGCGGTGGTGTCCTTCTGGGCGCAGCCGGCGAGCACGACGAGCAGCAGCAACGACGACGTGAGGGAGGTCTTCATGGGGCCTTTCGGAGAAGTTCGAACGAGGTCACGGCCACAGCCCGAGGCCGAGCAGCACGCCGGCGGTCTGGTACCAGGGGAGCTCCATGGCCGCGGTGGCGACGCCGACGGCGGTGCGACGCACGGAGTAGCGCGCCCGCACCTCGAGCTCGACCGGGCCGAAGCGCCGGGCGTACGCGAGCTCGCCCGCCACCTCGTGCCCCACGCCTGATTCTTCGCGCTGCTTGCCCAGCGCCTGGGTCTCGCTCCAGGTGACCAGCAGCGCGTAGCCCGCGCCGAGCTGCAGCCGGTTGCGTTCGTCACGCCACAGCAGCACGTGCGCCAGGAACTGCGCCGGGTAGAGCGTCTGGTTGTCGATGCCTGCCCGCTCGAAGCCGCCGGCCGGCGGCGGAAGGAAGGCGGCGGTCGTCGCGGTGTGCTGCTCGAAGCCGAAGGAGAGCGAGAACGCGAGCGGCGCCTTCGCCATCACCCAGCTCACCCGCACCTCCCCGCGTCCACCGGCACCCAACACCGAGAAGGGCACCACCACTCCGCCGGCTGCGCCGAGCAGCAACCCCGAGCGCGGCGCGAGCACCGGGAGAGGTACCGGGTCTTCGGGGTCCACGACGACCGGCGTGACGACGGGAGGAGTTGCTGGCGTGGGCACAGGCGCCGGTGGCGGCGCGGCCACGGCCGGTGCGGGTGCGGGTGCGGGTGCGCTCACGGGGGGCGCTTTGGCCTTCTTCCCCGCGGCGAAGGCCGACACGGAGAGCAACAACAGGCCGAGCAACGCACTCCTGGGCATCGTCGTGTCTGTGGCTCGAAGTCCGTGAAGGCAGGCAGTGAGATGGGTGGGCTGCCAGCGCTATCGTCTGGCCATGGCCAGGCTCGCGCTCGACGTGGTCCACGGGGGCAGAACGCAACGCATCGAGTTCGTCTCGCCGCGCTCGCTGTCCTTCCGGCAGAACGGGGTGGTGGCCCGAAACGCCCACTTCGGCCGCGGTGCTCACCCCGAGATGTTGTTCATTCAGTGGTGGCGTCCGAACGACCCTCCGGCGTTTCACGTGACCACCGAGCGGCGCCCGAACCCGCCGAAGCCCGAGACGCCGAGGCTCAACGGAGTGCTGCGGGACCGCGGCACGCTCAGCGCCGGCGACGTCCTGCGCTGGCGCGACTTCACCGTCAGCGTCTCGCCGCTCAAGCGGCTGAGCGCGCCCGAGTGGGGCATGGTCGAGGCCGCGCGGCAGAGCGACGCCGCGTTGCACGTGTACGCCGACTGGCTCGAGACGTCCGGGGCCAGCGCGCTCGCGCAGTGGGCCCGGCTGGTGCTCGCGCCGGGCGACGTGAACCGCGCCGCGCAGCTGAGCTCGCTGGCGCCGCAGTTGGGCCCGAGCCTCAGGGCGCTGGTCGCGCGAGGCCCGGTAGAGCGCTGCGGACACAAGGGCTGCGCAGCGCGCTGGGAAGGGCTCTCGCTGACTGAGGAGCCGTGGGTTCGCAACTGCGGCACCTGTGAGCGACCGGTCAGCTGGTGCGACGACGCCGAGACCGCTCGCGCAGTGCAGGGGCCGGTGGTGCTCGACCCGGCGACCCCGCGCACTCCGGGCGACCTGCTCCCGCGCCCCGTCCCGGTGGGCTGACTACCTCTTCCGCAGCGCCTCGTTCTCCTTCACGCGCGCCTTCACCAGCTTCTTCACCAACGCGACGGGCAGCGGGCGCCCGGGCGAAAAGCGCAGCGTGGCGCGGCCGGACAACCACTCACCGAGCTCCTCGGCGTACGCGTCGGCGATCTTCGGGCTCATGAGGAAGAAGCTGCAGTGGCCGCCGCGCGCGCCGTACGCGACCAGGCCGCCGTGGTGTCTGAACGTGGGCACCTGGTAGCTGATCACCTCGGTCGCCTCAGGAGCAGCCGAGCGGATCACCTTGCGCAGCTTCTGCAACGCGCCGCGCACCCCGGGTGGGACCTTCGCCAGATACGCCAGCACCTCGTTGCCCTTCACAGCAGCCATGGTGCGAGCCCTCCTCGACCAGAGAGTAGCGGATGAAACGGTTGATCCGCGCGCACCGATGCAGGAGCAGACTGCCCCCATGCGCTTCGCTCTGAGCCTCATCGGCGGCGTCATCGCGGGAGCCCTGCTGATGGCCGTCTCGCTGTACATGCTCGTCCTCCCGGTGATGCGCAGCACGCGCGACGACGAGGGGTTGTTGCGCCTCGAGCACGGCTCGACCACCTGGCGAAGGGTGGCCGGTGGACCGGGCGGCGACTGCACCGCGCTGTGGTCCTTCGGTGAGGGCGTGGTGATGGCGACCGACGCGAAGCCGATGGAGTGGAGCCCCACCACGGGTTGGAAGTCCACCACGCGCACCCGCACCGCGGAGCCGGTCGCCGGCTCGAAGGCGCGCTGGTTCATGCTCGACGAGGGCAAGGCGCTCACCCTCGCCGAGGGAGACTGCCACCTCACCACCGAACCGGAGCGCGAGGCGCTCCCCCCCTTCCCCACCTGCCCCGTGCCGCCGGACACCCTCGAGGCGGTGACGCGGCTCGACGATCGCTCGACGCTCGTGCTCATCCTCGACGACGCCGCGCAGAAGTACCGGGGCTGGCGCCTGCCCGCGGGCGCGGCCACCTGGGACGATCTCGGCACGCTCGACGTGCCGCTGGCTTCGGGTGCGCTGGTCGCGGGCCCGCAGGGACGGGCGCTGTTCATTTCCAACGCGGGCGCGATGCTCGCCCTCGAAGACGGCCGCTGGGAACCGCTGCCCACCGAGCACACGGCGCGCGCGGGACAGCGGGCGGCCTGGCTGGCCGACGGCTCGGTGGTGGCCTGTGGCGGGCGGCGCGACCTGCGCGACCAGACACCGTGGCGGTCCGTGGCCTTCCCCCTGGGCGTGCTGGCCCTGACCATGGTGGTGGCGTTCTACGCAAAGGCGCGGCCGCTCCCGCTGCTGCTCGGGGCGATCGGCGGCGCGGTCCTCACGGGGGGCCTCGCGCTCGTCGTCATCTTCACCTCGGGCTGGCACTGAGCCCGCGGGGAGGATTCCGACCGATCGACGCAACCGATCATCTTCACTGTGGCGAGGCGCTAGTCGATGCGGTCGCGATCGATGCGCGGCAGGCTCGAGAGATCCTCTTCCCACATCGCCGCGCGCAGCTTGCCGCGCGTGGTCTGCTTCGGGTTGTCGCCCAGGTTGCCCATCAGCTTCTCGCCGTGCCACGCGCCGAGCAGCGCCACGAAGAAGCCGATGCCGCCGCCCACGAGCACCTTGGTGAGATCGAAGGTGAAGAACCAGGTAGGCATGAAGAACGACATCAGGAACACCACCAGCACCGAGAGGAACGCGCCGACCGCGGGCTCGAGCAGGCGGCGCCCCGGGCTGAGCACGCCCACCCCGAGCCCACCGAGGTAGAGCGCGCCCAGGTGCAGCAGCATCTGCACCTGGTAGTGGAACATCGGCGACACGTACGCGCCGGCGATGAGCGGCCCCAGCCAGTTCCCGATGACGAGCTCCACCGCGAGGAAGAGCACCAGGCTCAAGATGGTCCACGCGCTGCTGAAGGGGCGCTCGTTCGGGTCGGCCATACCCTCACTCTACTCACTCGTCAGCGGTTCACGGCTGCGGAGGCGGCGTCCCACCACCCGAACCCGAGCCGTCGGTGCACACGAAGTCCTTGCAGGGCAGGCAGCCGCCGTGGCCGTCGTCGCGGCACTCGGTGGTGCAGGCGAGGCCGAGGTCGATGACCGAGCAACCCGCCGCGAGGCACGAGGCGCGGTCGGCGTTGGTCTCGCACGACGACACCACCGGCACGCACGCGGCCGGAGGCGCCTCGCACGGCACGCAGCCGCCGTTGCCGTCGGGCTTGCAGATGGCGGGGCACGCCCACGCCTGCACCGCGCAGCGGCCGTCGAAGTCGCAGCTGTTGAGGTCGCGGCCCGCGCAGACGTCGGGCGGAGGCGCAGGCACGCAGCGCACCGAGGCAATGGCGCAGGGCGGGCAGGTGCCATCGGGCGCGCAGGCGGCGTCACACACCGCGCCCTGCTCGAGCACGCAGCGGCCGTCCATCGAGCACACGTTCGGATCGCGCGAGCCGCAGACGTCGGGCGGCGGCAAGGTGATGCAGTGGAGCTGGGGCATCGCGCAGGGCGGGCAGTTGCCGCTGTCGGGGTCGCAGGCGATCTCGCACACGGCGCCGAAGGCCTGCAGCGCGCAGCCGGGCTGGCTCAGGCACACGTCGTTCGAGAGTGACTCGCACTGCGCCGGCTGGCGATTCGCGCAGGTGTCGATGGTCTGGCAATCGGGCACGCCGCAGCGGGGCAGCGGAGGCACCGACGGGTCGGAAGGCGAGGGAGCCTCGGCGCCACCCGAGCAGGCCTGCGCGTGCACCACTTCACAGCGCGGCGTCGCGGCGCAGAGGTTCAAGGGGAGATGGCTGCAGTCGAAGAGGGGCGGGGGCGGGAGCGGCCGGCAGACGTCGGCGCCTGCACACGGCAGACAGCCTCCGTGGCCGTCGTCGCGACATTCCATGGTGCACACCACGGGGGTGCGCTCACAGCGGTCGTTCGCGTCGCACGCCTGGGGGTTGAGGCCTTCGCACGCGGTGATCAGCCCGTCGTGGTTCTGATCCCACGGCGTGTTGCCGCTCGCGCCGCACGCCGTCATCACCGTCATCGCCGCGAACATCAGGGTCTGCCGCATGTGTGAGTCCTCTCGAGTTGCCCCTTCGGAGGACCTCCCTGTGCAGGTGGGATGCCGAACCCAAACCCCAGCGCTGTCGCACACCTGGCGCGCCGCTTCGGTCTGGACCTCACAGACCCGTGAGGGCCGTGCAGCAGATTTCCATCACGGGACGAGGCCAGGAGGGCATCGCGGCGACGGCGGAACCGGCCCAATCCGTTCAGCCCGTCAGTCGCTGCTCTCGCCCCAGGGGCTGGCGGTGGTGGTGACCTTCTGCAGTTCCCACGCGGCCAGCGCGTCGACGCAGCGATCGAGCTCGCTGGTGAGCGAGCGGGCGCGCTTCGAGGCGAGGTACTCCTGGGCGAAGTCCTTGAGCCGGGCGCCGAGGAAGAGCCGGGCCAGGGTGACCTCGCTCTGCTCGAAGAACTCGACGAAGCGCAGCGCAAAGCCGGTGCGGCCCTTGCCGTCGCGGCCGGGAGACTCGGTGCGGATGATCTGCGCACGCGCCAGCACCGGATCTTCCTCGGGGTCGAGGGCGAAGCTGGCGCGCACCTCGGTGCCCACGGGCAGGAAGAAGGTCGACTCGAGAAACGCGCCGCTCACCGACACGTTGCCCGAGCGCAGGGTGGCCTCGAAGCGCAGGTCGTCGCCTTCACCCATCCACAGGCGGAAGGGCACGGTCATCTTGGCGCGGGGAAACTGGCGGTGCTCGGGGCCGTCGTGCGGGTCGAGCTGGGGCGTGCGGCCCGGCCGGTCGAGCGGCGAACTCGCGCCTCGAGGGGACGGGGCCGCGCCCGCTGGCCGCGGGGGCATCGGCTTGCTCGCGGGTGAAGAAGTCCGGGTGACGACAGGGGGAGGAACAGGCTTCTTCAGCGTGGCCATGGCGGCCTTTCATCACAGAGCGGACCGCCCGTCAGTGCTTGATCAGCGGCTGGAGATCAGTCCGGCCCGGTGTCGGGCGGCGCCGGCGGGCGGCTCGCCGGACGTTCTTCATCGATGACCTTGAGCTCGGCCTCGGCCTTCTCCAGCGCGATGGCCGCCTTCTCCATCTCACGCTCGAGGTTCGCCAGCTGCCGCTCGAGGGCCGGGGGCGGCGCCGACATGTGCGAGATCCGCGTCTGCACCTTCTCCAGCGCCTGGTTCACCTTGTCGTAGCGGGCGCGGGCCTTGTTGACGATCGCCTGCACCTTCACCCGCGCGGTGTCGACGAGCCTCGGGCTCCACGCGGTGGGCTTGGCCACCGAGGCGAAGACCTTCTTCGCGGTGGCGTACGGTTCCTTCTTCAGCTCGACCACGTGTTTGCCCTTCGGCTCCACGAAGACCGAGGCCGGGGTGAGGCCCACCCAGAGCCCGTCGACGTAGATCTCGGCCTGCTCGGGCGTCGAGCCGACGGCGAGCTTCACGCCGGGCGAGAGCGTGACCTCGAGCTCGGTGTCGCCCGCGGGCAGCGCCATCGTCTGGCGGTGCGGCTGGTAGCCGTCGAGCAGCACGAGGATCTCGGTCTCACCGGGGTCGATGGGCGCGGAGAGGCCCGGGGTGCGCGGCAGCACTTCCTTCATGCCCACCATCACCCGGGCGCCCGGCGGCTCGCTCTTCACCTCGAGCCGCGACGCCGCCTTGAGGGTGAAGGTGAGGGTGAGGTTCTCGCGCGCGTTGGGCATGCGCGTCTGGGTGGCGGGGAAGAAGCCGGCGAGCTCGAGCTTCACCTCGTTGTTCTCGCCCGCGGTCAGCGGCGTCTCGAGCGGGGTCTTGCCGCGTTCCTTGCCGCCGACGAAGACCTTCGCGCCCGGCGGATCGCTGGTGATGGTGGACAGGGGGTGGAGCCCGAGCGATTCGTCCTCGGGGATCTTGCTCAGGTCGATGGCGGGGGGCGGCTTCTCTTCTCCGCTGACCCCGGGAATGGCCAGCGCGTTGAACGCGCCCGCCGACACCGCCAGGGCGAGCACCACCCCCGCCAGGAAGAAGAAGGCGTGGAGCGACGCGGTGATCAGCGCGAACCAGCGGGAGCCGGTGCCGAGCTCGCGGTCGCGCCAGATGAACCACCCGAACACACCGGGGAAGATCGCCGCCCCGACCGCGCGCGCCCAGTCGACACCACCCGAGCGGTAGATGGCCACGAAGATGATGACGAAGACCAGCGTGCAGCAGCCGCCTCCGCTGGTCTGGCGGTAGGGGGCGGCGAGCGCGAGGCTGCTCAGCAGGGTGATGGCCAGGCCGACGAGGCGGGACATGGGGCGGACTATGTCACCCGGGCGACCGGCGTTCAGCCGAGGATCTCGGCCTCGGCGAGGAGCCGCTTCGCCAGCTCGCCCTCGGTCTTCCCCGACAGCTCGGCCAGGGTGCGCTTGAGCACGGCGCGCCGTTCCTTCTCCACCTCGAGCTCGGCCTCGAGCAGGCCCACGCGCGCGGTGAGCTCGCGGGTGGCGTCTTCGATGCGCAGCTCCACCACGTTCTGGAACAGGTCGAGCTCGGTGCCCTTCTGGAAGGCGGTCGACTCGCTCTTGCGCAGCGACTTCTCCATCTCGCGCAACGCCTTCGCCAGCGACTCGCGCTCCATCTGCACCTTGCGGTGCTTCATCGCCTGCTTCACCCGCTCGACCACCAGCATGATGCTCTCGAAGGGCTTGAGCAGGTAGTCGTCGGCGCCCAGCCGCATCGCCTCGAGCACCGACTCGGTGTTGACGAAGCCGGTGATCACCACCCGGGCGCAGTGCGCGTAGCGCTCGTTGACCACCTTGAGCAGGTCGAGCCCGCTCTTGCCCGGCAGGTTCTTGTCGGTGACCACCGCGCCGAACTTGTACGACTCGAGCTGGAGGATGGCGTCTTCCGCGTTGATCGCCGTCTTCACGGGAATGCCGGCCTTCTTGAAGCCCATCGAGAGCACGTCGAGGATGGACTTCTCGTCGTCGACCAGCAGCACCGTGTCCGGCGTGTCGCTCATGGCCTGCGAGTCTCCGCTGGGCGGGGCACGGGCGCAACGAAGCCGACGAGACCCGGCTGATTCATGCTGTGCTCAGCACATGCGGCTCGCCACCCTGTGTCTCTTCGCCAGCACCGCGTTTGCGCAGGTGCCCATCGAGAAGCAGCCTGATCTGGAGGCCTTCCGCGCCGCCGTGAAGGAGGCCCGGGCGAAACGCCCCCTCGACGCGAAGGCCCTGGTGAAGCTCAAGCAGGGGCCGATCGACCCCACCCTGGCGGAGGACCTCTCGAAGTACGACTGGTACCAGGCGGGCGCCTGGTCGTACCCGGAGAAGAAGTTCAGCCCCAGCTACGACGACGCCGAGCTCTTCCAGTTCGACCTGCGCCGCTACCTGCCCGACGGCGCCGAGCTGTCGTACTCGCTGAGCATCAACCAGCGCGACCCCACGAAGCTGCAGCTCAACCACCTCAACTTCACCCTGCCCCCGACCACCACCGCCGCGTTCAAGAAGGTGGGCAGGCAGACGTACCTCGAGGTGACCGCGTACGGAGAGAAGGAACTCCACCGCGTGGTGTCCTACGAGAAGGGCATCCTGATCATCGACCTCAGCTACGACGGCGTGCCCAACTCGAAGCTGGTGAAGTTCCGCGACGTGCGCATCGCGATGCCGCGGCTCTTCGAGTCCTCGGGCAAGTGACACAGTGGCAGCGCCCGCGTGCGCGCCGCTGACAATCAGGGCTGACGCAGCGCCTCACCGCTCGTGACTCCGCGTGGCTACGAGCGGCATGACGCTCGCACACGCAGCGCGCTCCTGGGAGGGACCTGGAGTTTCGCCATGAAGAGACAGCGGAGCCGCCGAGGCATCAGCCTCATCGAGATCATCGTCGTCATCACCATCATCAGCATGCTGATGAGCGCCGTGGGCGTGTACGCGCTGGGCGTGCATCGCACCGCGCAGATCAACACCGCGCGGATGGACGTGCGCAACGCGGCGTCGGCGCTCGACGTGTACCGCGCCAGCCACGGCCGGTATCCGGATCCTTCCGAGGGCTTCGCGCCGGTGATCAAGTCGCGCGCGCTCAAGACGGCCCCGATGGATCCGTGGCATCACCCGCTCTCCTGGGAGCTGCGGGACGGTGAGGCGGTGGTCATCTCGCTGGGGGCCGACGGGGTGAAAGGCGGCGTCGATGACAACGCCGACCTGAGCAGCAGCGACCCCGAAGACTAATGGTCGCTATCTCGGGGCCCCGGGAGTTGATCCACGTCAGGTCCCCGCTCAGCTCCCGGCGCGCTGCGCGATGTAGATGACGTGCTTGAGCCCGCCCTTGCCGGGTTTCTCGTGGCGCACCTCGAAGCCCACCTTCTCCAGCCGGCGGGCGAAGCCCGGGTCGAACGCTTCGCCCCAGATGGCGAAGATGCCGCCGCTCTTGAGCGCCCGGCGGGCCGTGTCGACGGCCTTCGCGCCGTAGAGCGGGTCCTTCTTGTCGGTGCCCGCGTCGGGCCCCACGTAGAGGTCGATCACGATGGCGTCGAAGCGCGCCTCGAGCCCGCTGTTGGCGGCGCGGGTGATGGACTTCGTCACGTCTTCGATGGCGACCGTCACCCGGGGATCTTCGACGGCGCGGTCGGTGAGGTGCGCGAGCGGGCCGCGGCACCACTGCTCCACTGCCGGGTTGAGCTCGGCGACCACCACCTTCGCGCCCTTCGGCAGCCGGTCGAGCACGGCGCGCAAGGTGAAGCCCATGCCCAGGCCGCCCACCAGCACGCGCGGCGAGGCGAAGGTCGCCAGGCGCTTGCAGGCGACCGCGCCGAGCGCGACCTCCGAGCGGTGCGCGGTGCTGGTCATCAGCACCCGGCCGCCGACGGTGATGAGGAAGTCGTGCTCGTCGCGCTTCTTGAGCGCCAGCAGACCGTCAGGCGTCTGGGCGGATTCGATGGTCACCAACGGCTTCATGCGGGCGCCTTAGCAGTTGCCCCTCGACTCTGCTCGGGGTGAACGGTCAGAGCTTGTTCAGGAAGGGCGACGTCATCGCCTCCATCGACACCGTGCGCCGGCCGTCGGGCGTGAGCTCGAGCCACGCCGACCGGGAGTGCGGAATGCCGATGACTCTCCCGTCGGGGAGCCCCACCGCGCCCAGCACCCCGCGGAAGAGCGCGACGCCCGCGTCGAGTGGCACCTGCTGGGCACCGCGTCCGCTCGCGCGGAGGACATCCTCCGTGCCGTACGGGGGGAAGTAGCGGCGCCCGTCGGTCGACCACGCGCCGAAGAGGTACGTGTTCGCGGCCTGCGCGGGGAGCCCCGGCACTTCAGGCGCCCAGCGGAACAGGCCCGCCTCGTACTCGAGCTGGCTGGAGTTCTGCTGCGGCGGCGCCATCGCGGTCTCCACGCCGGTGATGAGCCCACCGCCGGTGAAGGCAGACAGGCCGAGGGGCGCAGGGCGCGGCAGCAGCCACACCTCGTCGACGCCGCCGTCTCTCGAGGGAATCACGAGGAGCCCCGGCGTGTCGGCGCTGGGGAACATCACGATGTCCCCGGTGGGGAAGAGCACCGCGCCCTGGGTCGAGCCGATCACGAAGGGCCGGGGCACCGGCAACCTGGTCACCCGTCCCGTGGAAGGGTCGAGCCTCGCCACGAAGGTCGCCTGCGAAGGCGCGGCGTAGACGAGGCCGTTGAGGCCCAGCACGCCCCCGCGGAACTTGCCCAGGCCCCCGTCACTGGCGTCGCTCAGGTCGTCACCGAACGGGGTGGCCGTGCCCGCGAAGGGGTCGATGCGGAGAAACCGCGCGGCGTTGCGCGGAATGGCGATCACCTGGCCGTCAGGGAGCAACACGCCGCCCTCCCACCCCTCGGCCACCGCCCCGCCGTCGATCGGCCACCGCACGAAGGTGTCGTCCGTGGGGTGGATGACGAGCACCGAAGGCTCGTTGAAGGGAATGGCCACCACCCCACCGTCGAAGAGCAGCACCCCACCAGACCACGCGCGGTCGACCGCGACGGGGAAGATCGGCACCCAGCGCCCCCGAACGGTGCCTGCCGCGGGAGCGATGGAGATGACCGCCTCCACCGACGCCCAGGACCAGGGCAGCCCGGTGTCCGTGAGGAGGGGCCCCGCGTCGCGCCGCTCGAGGATCTGGAAGCCGGCGTCGAACCCCGCGTCGATCGGGCCGGCGTCGGAAACGCCAGCGTCATCGACGCTCGCGTCGGGCGCCGGGTTCACCGGTCCACAAGCTGCCGCGACCACCAGCACCACGAATGCTCGCCTCACCACCAGCCTCCGCTTCCCATGCGCAGCATCGCGCGTGCCGTCTCACCCTGAGTCGAATCAGGCGCGCGCGCGGCTGACGTCCGCAGGAAATGCGTCGCCACCACCCGCATCGACCCTGGCGCCGCCCGGTATTTCCCCCTCGTTGTCAGGAGCGCTGACAGCCCGGCGGCGGGCCCGGGGGGGCTCCGGCCCGATGCTTCTTCATGAGCCTCGCCATCCAGCGTCGTGTCTCGCCGCCGCCTCCGCCGGGGTCAGCTGAAGCAGCCGCCCGGGTGGCGAGGGGCCCGTTTTCTCCCTTCACCGACAAGCTCTTCCGCACGGGGCTGGGCCGGCTGCCGACGGCGACCGAGCGCCGTGACGTCGAGGGGCTGGCCACGCGGCTCGCCGGCAAGGGCAAACACATCTTCGAGATCGGCGCGGTCCTCTCGGGCCTGATGACGCTGCGGCCCGACTTCCGTGCCCGCAACCCGCACGCCGCGACCTTCGAGCGCGTCTTCAAGGCCGAGCTGGGGCGCGCACCGAACCTCGAGGAGTACAACAAGCTCACCCAGGCGATGAAGGACGCGCGGGCCTCGGGCAGGCCGTTCAACCCGGGCCAGCTCACCACCTTCCTCGTGCGCTTGACCCCCGAGTACAAGAAGCGCGTGGCCATCGGCGCGGCCTACGTGCAGGCCCTGCAGAACGCCGCGGGCACCAGCGTCGACGGCTACATCAACGGGCAGCCTTCGCGCATCACCGTCTCCAGCGTGGGCAACGGCAAGTTCCTGCGCACCGACGCGGCCAACGCCTTCAACCGCATGAAGGCCGACGCTGCGCGCGCGGGCATCAACCTGTCGGTGGTCTCCGGCTTCCGCACCATGGACCAGCAGCGCTACCTCTACTCGCTCTACCTCAGCGGGCGCGGCAACCTCGCGGCGCGGCCGGGGTACTCCAACCACCAGGGCGGCACGTCGGCAGACCTGAGCGTGCCCGGTGGCTACGGCAGCTCGACGTACCGCTGGCTCGCGGCCAACGCGCGGCGCTACGGCTTCGTCAATGACGTCAACGGCGAGCCCTGGCACTGGACGTACCGGGGCTGAGCCGGGCAACCTCCGTCGTGGTGGCTGGAGCGTTTTGCTTTTCTGCGTCCCTGCCGTGTCTGTACCGGGCGCCGCTCCAATCCTGCGAAGAGAGACCATGAGACACCCTGCTCACCTGAAGTTCGTGCCCGTTGCCCTGCTGATCTTCGCAACGTGCGGACCGCTCGTGCCCGCCGGGTCCGACGGCGGTACTTCCACCGGGGGCGGGATGGGCGCAGGAGGTGGCGGCGGCGCGACGAGCGGCGGCGGAATCGGTGGCGGAGGCGGCACCGCAACCGGAGGCGGCACCGCAACCGGCGGCGGCACCGCGACCGGCGGCGGAGGCGGCACCGTGAGCCCTGCGCTCCTCACCATCACCCCCACGATGCAGGGCTTCGGGCAGGTCACCACCGGCGGCCTCAGCGGCGTGCAGACCTTCACGGTCGAGAACACCGGCCAGCAGACCTCCGGAATGATCACCACGATGATCGGCGGCACCGACCCGACCCAGTTCGGCATCACCGCCGACGGCTGCGTGGGCCAGGCGCTCGCCGCCAACGCCACCTGCCAGATCACCCTGCGCTTCAGTCCCCTCGCCCCCGGCGCCCGCACCGCCACGCTCGACGTGAGCGCGGCGCCCGGCGGCCTCGCCAGCGCGATGGTCACGGGCACCGGCCTCGCCCTGGGCGCCGTCTCGCTCTCGCCCATGTCCCGTGACTTCGGCTCGACGCAGGAGAGCACTCCTGGCGCCACCCAGGTCTTCACGGTCACCAACACCGGCGGCTCGCCCACCGGCATGCTCACCGCAGCCCTCAGCGGCTCGAACGCCACCGACTTCAGCGTCACCTCCGACCTCTGCACCGGCCAGGTGCTCGCCGCCGCCGGCACGTGCACCGTCAGCACGGTCTTCCAGCCCAACTCCGCCGGCTCGAAGATCGCCACCCTCACCGTGAGCGGCACGCCCGGAGGCACGGCGGCCGCGGCCCTGTCCGGCACCTCGCTCGCGAACGCCTCGCTCACCATCAGCCCCACCACCCGCGACTTCAACTCCGTGCTGACGGGCGCGAGCGTGAACGGGGTCTTCACCGTCGAGAACGTGGGCGGGGTGACGAGCGGCGTGCCCTCGGTGACGCTCGGGGGCGCCGACGTCAGCCAGTTCTCCCTTCAGACCAACGATTGCCTCGCGGCGCTCCCGCCCGCGGGCACCTGCACCGTCATCGTGCAGTTCAACCCCACCTCCGCCGGGGCGAAGGCCGGCCTGGTCACGGTGGTCGCGCCAGGCACGTCTGCCAGCGCCACGCTGTCCGGCGCGGGCATCGCCCCCGGGGCGTTGTCGATCAGCCCCGCCACCCAGGACTTCGGCTCGCTCCTGCAGGGCACCTCGAGCACCACGCCCATCACTTTCACCGTCACCAACACCGGCGGCGCGCCCACGGGCGCGTTGAGCACCGCCATCCTGGGCACGTCCGAGTTCTCCATCGCCAGCGACACCTGCGCCGCCGCGACGCTGGCCGCCGCGGCGACGTGCACCGTGAGCGTGCGCTTCGCGCCCAACTCGGCCGGCAGCAAGAGCGGCACGCTGCAGGTTTCGGGCAGCCCCGGTGGCACCGCCCCGGCGGCGCTCTCGGGCACCGGGCTCTCGCCGGCGCAGCTGGTGGTGAACCCCACCTCGTTCAGCTTCCCCAGCACGCTCATCGGCGCCACCAGCACCGCACGGTCCTTCACCGTGACCAACACCGGCGGCGTGGCCGCGGGCACCGGCGTCGCGCTCGCCACCACCCTGGGCGGGGCCAACCCCACCGACTTCGACATCCTCGCGAACACCTGCACCGGCACGCTCGGCGCGGGGCTGAGCTGCTCGGTGTCCGTGGCGTTCAACCCGGCCACGATGGGCGCGAAGGCGGCCAGCCTCAACGTCAGCGCCACCCCGGGCGGCTCGGCCGCCGCCTCGCTCAGCGGCATCGGCCTCACCCCCGCGTCCCTCACGCTCGCCCCCGCGGCCGGCAGCTCGGTCGCGTTCGGCAACGTCACCGTCGGCTCGTCTGCGGTGATGACCTACCTGGTGGGCAACTCGGGGCAGGCGACCTCGGGCGCCGTCACCATCTCGTTGACGTCGGGCTCCAACTTCACCGTGCTCACCGGCGGGGGCGCCGACTGCGTGAGCGGGGTGACCACGCTCCCCGGCGGCGGGAGCTGCGAGGTGCGGGTCAGCTTCGCCCCGAGCAACAACGTGCTGCGCACCGCCACGCTGAGCGTCACCGGCGCCACGCCCCCGTCGCTCAGCCTCAGCGGCACCGGCCAGAACCCGGGCGTGCTCACGGGCATGCCCGCCACGAATGACTTCGGGAACGGGGAGGTCGGCGTGAACAGCGCCTCCTTCAACTGGACCATCACCAACGGCGGCAACCTCGCCACCACGGGCATGGTGCTCAGCAACACCAACGGCACCGACTTCACCACCACCACCACCTGCGGCGCCACGCTCGCGGCGATGAGCTCGTGCACGGTGAGCATCACCTTCAGGCCGAGCGTCGGCGGCACGCGCTCGGGGGTGATTCGCATGGCCTACGCCGAGGGGCCGACCATCTCCATCTCGGTCTCGGGGGTGGGCCTGTTCCGCCTCACCGTCGCGCGCACGGGCACCGGCACCGTGAGCACGACCGGGCTCACCTGCGGCACGATCTGTTCCGGGCTCTACGCCGCGGGCACCAGCCTCACGTTGCTGGCCCGCACCACCAACGGCTCCGACTCGTTCTTCTCGGGCTGGACCGGCGACTGCGCGTCGACGGGCTCGTTCCGCGACTGCACGGTGACGATGACGCAGAGCCGCACCGTGGGGGCCACCTTCTCGCCCATGACCAGCAACCTCATCTTCGTCTCGTCGCGCACCTACGTGGGCGCAGCGGCCATCGGCAGCACCACCAACGCAGACACCGAGTGCAACCAGATGGCGACGGCGGCCGGCATCAACAACGGCGCGGGCAATGGCTTCAGCGCCTGGCTCTCGAGCTCCAGCTCGAACGCGCTGAGCCGCCTCGTCTTCGGCGGTAGCAGTGCCCGCGGCTGGGTGCGAATGGATGCCCGGCCCGTCTTCGACTCGCAGGCCGAGATTCAGGCGTACCAGATCTGGCACCCGGTCAACCGCACCGAGCTCGGCGAGGTCGTCATCTCGAACACCTTCGTCGCCACGGGCACGCTGGGGAACGGGGTGACCGGCAGCGCCACCTGCTCGAACTGGTCCTCGAGCGTCGGCTCAGGAGCCTACGGCTCGGTGAAGGCGGGACCCGGCGCGTGGACCTCCGAGAACAACTACGACTGCTCGTTCACCCTGCGGCTCTACTGCCTGGGCAAGACGAAGACGGCCACGCTGACCCCGGCGGCGTTCCCCGGCGCGGCGAAGTTCGCCTACGTCACCAACGGCACCCTCGCCGTCAACGCCGTCACGGGGCCGGGGGAGTTCGACGCGCTGTGCACCACCGAGAAGCCGGTCATCGTGCCCGGCACGGTCAAGGCGTGGCTCGCGCCCACCGGGGGCACGGCCGCGGCGCTGCTCAACCCGGCGACGAACTACAAGACCATCGAGGGGCTGCTCATCGGCACGGGGGCGGAGATCAACGCCCTCACCCACTTCGTCAACGGCGCGGGCATGTGGGAGCACGCGAACCTCACCTTCCCCATCGGGCTGCAGGGCGCGTGGACCGGCTCGAGCTCGCCCGGGGCGACGGGGACCAACACCGGCAACTGCACCAACTGGGGCAGCAGCGCGGGCACCGGCACCTACGGCTTCTACATGTTGGGGGACAACCGCTGGTGGTCGTTCTCCAACCCCCAATCGTGTGCCACCGCGGCGCACGTGCACTGCATCGAGCAGTAGGGAGGGCCCGCCATGCGTCTCCACCTGCTTCTCCTCCTCCTCGCGGCGGGCTGTGGCACCAGCACCGAGATCGAGCCGCAGCTCACCATCACGCAGGGGCTGTACGGCCAGCTCACGCAGCGCTGCGACCAGAAGGACTGCGTGGGCGCGCCGCGGGAGGGCGCGCCGGTGGCGTGGTTCGATCGTTCGCCGTACGCCACCGACGGCGGGGTCAAGCCGATGCCGGTGAAGGAGACCTCGTCGGGGAAGAACGGGTTCTACGAGCTGGCGCTCGACTCGAACGCGCGCGGCTACCTGGCCATCGGGCTGCCCGAGACGAGCAGCGGGGTGCAGTGGTTCACCGCCACGGCGGCGACGATTCCGCGGGGGCTGGCGCGCCTCGACTGGCACGCCGGGCCCGGCAACGAAGGCACGTGGACCGAGGTGAAGTGAGGGGTGGCTGAGACACCGGGCGGGCCGGGCCTTTACAAGGACGGCACTCCACGGCTACTGCTGTCCCCGGCGCTCCCACTTTGGCGTCTTCACGACCCGGAGCCGTTCTGATCGACCTGTGTGAATCCTGCGGCATGTGCTGCAACGGAACTCTCTTCAACTACGTCACGCTCGTCCCCGACGACCTGCCGAAGCTGGAGAAGTACCCGCAGCTCAAGCTGAAGATCCGCAGCGAGCAGGCCACCTTCGACGAGCCGTGCGTGCTGCACACCGGCAAGGGCTGCAGCGCCTACGACGACCGGCCGGGCACCTGCGAGCGCTACGTGTGCGGCGTGCTGCGCGCGGTGGGCAAGGACGAGCTGTCGGAAGACGAGGCGCTCTTGCTGATCAAGGAGGGCAGGGCGCTGGTGGAGCACGTGAAGGAGTTCGTCGCCTTCGAGCCCGGCATGCCCATCGCCGTCAGCACCTGGGACGCGGCGCCCGAGGGCATCAGCGCCGAGGCGCGCTTCGCGTGGGACCGCACCGCGTACCACCTGGGCAAGTACTTCCTGGGCACGGTGAAGGAAGAGGTCGAGCCCTCGCAGCTCACCGCGCCGCCGTCGGGCTCGCCCGAGCGCGTCACCCGCGCCAGCCTGTTCACCAAGCGGCCCTGACGCCGGCTGGGCCAGGTTGCTGGGTTGCCGCTGGAACGGCTCCGCTCCTGACAATGAGGTGACAGTGCCTCTGTCATCTTGATCAGCATGATGGAGCTCACCAGCCAGGGTCAGGTCTCACCGGTCGTGAAGGTGAAGCCGCGGCTGCGAGGCACGTTTCACTTCTTCGGTTTCTTCGCAGCGCTCTTCGGCCTGGCCGAAATGAGCATCGCCCCCGTGGAGGGCTGGCGGTACGTCGGCGGGCTGGTGTTCGCGGGCTCGCTCACGCTCATGTTGATGCTCTCGGCGCTCTACCACCGGCCCAACTGGAGCCGCGCCGCGCGCAACCGCCTCCGCATGGCCGACCACGTGGGCATCTTCTTCCTCATCGCCGGCACCTACACGCCGTTCGCCATCTTCCTCTCGCCGGACCGCCCGTCCTTCGGGCTCATCGGCATGTGGGTGGGCGCGGCGGCGGGCATCACCTACGCCCTGGTGAACAGCCACGGGAACCGCATGATCCGCGCGGCGACCTACGTGGTGCTCGGATTGTGCGCGGCGCCGATGATTCTCGGGCTGCCCGTCGACATCGGCTGGCCGAAGACGCTGATGATGTTGCTCGGCGCCGCCATCTACATCGCCGGCGCCGGCGTCTACGCGCGCCGCTGGCCCAACCCGAAGCCCTCATTCCTCGGGTACCACGAGATTTTTCACGTGATGGTGCTGGTCGCTGCCGGGCTTCACTTCAGTGTCGTCTGGAGCCTTCAGCAACACTGAGTGACCCGAATCAGGTCAGGGCCTCCCGAGTTCGACTGAGCCTCGGACAGTCGACCTGAATCGAGTCATCCGTAAGTCTCTGATAAGACATTGACTGTAACGAGTCATGGCAGAGCACCTCGGGTTTGAAGACTCCGCCCCACATGTGACCTCAGTAATAATATCAGCGACTTGTGAGCGGCCCTGCTCTTGCTCAGGGCAGGTCTCATGAAGCAGCTCGCGACGCTGATTGGTTTGGCGACACTGATGGCCTGTGGCCCTGACCTCGCGGTGGTCTCGTCGGGTGAAGCCGAGGACACGTTCGACACGGCCGAGGGTCGCATCGTGGGCGGCGTCGATTCGGACATCGCGGCGGCGCCCTGGCAGGTCGCGGTGATGGACAGCTCGTACTACCAGTACTGCGGCGGCAGCATCCTGAGCGCGTCGTGGATTCTGACCGCGGCGCACTGCGAAGTGGCGGTCGGGGACAAGGTCGGGGCGGGGCACTCGCGGCTCACCACGATGCGCACGTCGGGGCAGATTCGCACGGTGGCGCAGGCCATCACCTTCCCCGGCTACGTCACCAGCGAGCAGGGCAAAGACGTGATGCTGCTGCGGCTCAACGCGCCGCTCGATCTCTCGGGGCCCAACGCGAAGGCGATCGCGGTGGCGACCGAGGCTGACGCGGCGGCGTTCGCGCCGGGCCGGGTGGCGACGGTGACGGGGTGGGGCACGCTCACGTCTGACGGGGCTTCGCCCAACCAGCTGCAGCGCGCCGACGTCGACGTGTCCACGGCGGCGCAGGTGCGCGCGGCGTACGGCACGCTGAGCGCTGATCAGCTCGGCGCGGCGCGGCCGGGCAAGGACTCGTGCCAGGGCGACAGCGGCGGTCCGCTCTTCGTGGGGACCGGCGGCGCGGCGAAGTTGATCGGCGTGGTGAGCTGGGGCGAGGGTTGCGCGCTGCCGAACACGCCGGGCATGTACTCGCGGGTGGCGTCGTTCGCGAACTGGATCGCCCAGACGGCGAACCTGGGCGCGCCGCCTCCGGGCCCGGTCGCGAACGAGACGCTGCTCTCGCGCAGCGGCCTGTCGGGCGCGAAGGGTGCGACCGCGCGCTTCACCTTCACCGTCGCGCCGGGCACCCAGAGCGTCACCGTGGTGATGTCGGGCGGCACGGGCGACGCAGACCTCTATGTGCGCGTCGGTGCGGCCACCACGACCACCTCGTACACCTGCCGCCCGTACAAGAACGGCAACGACGAGACCTGCACCTTCCGCGCGCCACAGGCGGGCACGTGGCACGTCGGCATTCGCGGCTACACGGCGTACAGCGGCACGTCGCTGACGGTGACGTCTCCCTGAGACAGCCGAACGCGTGACCGTGTCACCGTGAACGAACCCGATCGCGATCCCGATCCCGTAAGCCGTACCCGAGACCGTTCCCGAGACCGCTTCCGTCCCCGAGCGTTCCGCTGGACCGGCTCGCTCGGGGCAAGGGAAAACACGCTTACTCGCGCAGCCGGCCGGGCGCGTACGGGCCCATGTTCTGGGCGACGGGAGCGGCCTCCTGGCCCATCGCGCGGTACACGTCGAACACGGTGCCGTTGAGCACCACCGCGTCGGAACCCCAGCGGGCGCCGTCGGGCATGCTGGCGTGGTTGACCACGCGGGTGGCGTCGTAGCCGGCCACGCGCAGGGCACCGATCACCTTGCCCATGATCTCCGCGCAGACGTTCCGGTCTTCGGCGCGGGTGAAGAGCTCGGCGTACTTCACCCGGGCCCAGCGCGCGGCGCTCAGCACGGCTGCCTCGGGGCTCGACTTGTCGATGTTCGCCTCGAGGAACTCAGGCAGCAGGGGCACGGTGCGCAGCGGCTCACCGGGCTCCACGAGCGCTCCGGTAGGCGTGGTGGGCGTGGTCGGCTGCGTCGGAGTGGTCGGCGCAGGCGTGTTCGGCGACGAGGACAGCGGGGGGAAGCTGGCGATCTCCGCCGGGCTGGCCACCGAGCCGTCAGCGCCCCACCACCAGCCGGGGTTGCCACCGCCCGCGCCGCGGACGACGTCGATCGACTCGAGGCCCAGCGGCGTCTTCATCAGCAGCTTGTCTCGCTTCACGCCGACGATCTCGAGCCCGGCGGCCTGGAGGTCGGGCACCATCTTGTTGAGCAGCGCCTCGGCGCTGGCGTGGTCCTTCACCGAGTCGAGGGGGAAGTGCGTCGCCACGCGGCCGAAGAGGTACTTCACCGTGTTGTGGCTGGAGTCGGCGAGCTTGCGGCCGTCGAAGCCTTCGAGCGGCACCGGGCCCAGGTTCTTCGCGTCGGCGGTGTTCGTCTTCGGCGTCGCAGGAGTGGTCGACTCGGCCGGCGCCGCCTGCCTCTCGGCGTACTCGGAGCTGCCCAGGAACACCTGGCGGATGTCTTCGCGCGACGCACCGCCCGCCAGCCCGGAGAGGTGCGAACGGAAGCCCTCGGCGTCGGGCTCGCGGCCGAGCAGGTCGCGGTAGAGCCCCTTCACGTAGTCGGCGTCACTGGCGTTCGACGCGGGCGCGGTGAGCGCGACCGGCTTCGGCTTCGCGACTTCGAAGCCATCCGAGAAGCGCGTGGTCAGCTTCTTCGCGACCTGCTGCTCGACCTGTTGCACTGCCTGACGGACCGCCTGGCGCACCTCCGGGCTGCGGGAGATTGCGGTGCCGGCGTCACGGAAGAACTGGTTCAGTTTGGTCATTCGCATGGTGGGACGGAATTGCAGCTTCGAGGCCACTCCGTCCCGAGCGGCAAGCGACCGAATTTGCATTCGCTGCGCAACTAGTTCCGGCTGAAGCGCAGCGGGCAACACTGCGCGCCGATGCGCCAGTTCACACGATGCGCACCGCAAAGCCTTCGAGCAAGTGGCTCTCAGTGGGTGAGAGTGGCAGCGAATCAGTGGGGTTGGGCGAGGGTGAGCGAAGGACCCGAAGCTGACCAGGCCGGGTCGCTTTCCCCAGCGCGTAATGGACCATTACCGCGTGGTCATGGTCCATTACGCGCTCGGGAGAGTGGTCCTCCCCCTCAGCGTTCCAGCCCGGCCTCGTCACCCGAGATGTGCCCAACGCGTCACATGAGGATCCTCGCCGGAAGTCGAGGGGCAAGCCGGGACTGCGCACGGAGGAGATCCTTCATCACCACGCCCCTGAAGGCAGGCAGCACGGCGGCCGATGGGAAGGATAGGGTCCACGTCGCATGCGCAGCAGGCTCCGGGCAGCTCTCTTCTGCGCACTGGTCTTCGCGTCGGCGGCGGCGGCTCAGCCGAAAGGCGATGCGGGCCCCTCGACTTCGCTCGGGGTGAACGGGGACTCCGCTGCGTCGGGAGACGCGGGCCCCTCGACTTCGCTCGGGGTGAACGGAGCGCCGCCCGATGATGCGGGCGCCTCGACTTCGCCCCCGAACGGAGTCCCCACCCCCCTCAGTGATGCGGGCCCCTCGACTTCGCCCCTGAACGGAGCCCCGACTCCCCTCAGTGATGCGGGCGCTTCGACTTCGCCCCTGAACGGAGTCCCCACCCCCCTCAGTGATGCGGGCGCCTCGACTTCGCCCCTGAACGGAGCCCCGACTCCCCTCAGTGATGCGGGCCCCTCGACTTCGCCCCTGAACGGAACTCCGACTTCCCTCAGTGATGCGGGCCCCTCGACTTCGTCCCTGAACGGGAACCCGACCGCCACCCTCACCGGCTCCATCGAAGCCCGCGGCCTGCGCACCCCCATCCCCCTCGCGGTCGTGCTCAGCGCCGACGCCGGCGTGCTCGCGGAGACCGACGCCGACGGCCGCTTCACCCTCACGCTCCCCCCCGGCGTCCACGAGCTCACGCTGCGCGCCTCGGGCCATCGACAGCTCCGCGTCACCGAGACCCTGAAAGACTCCGAGCGCGTCGAGGTGCGCTACCGCCTCGAGCACCTCGACCTCGGCTGGGAGACCGTGGTGCGCGCCCGCCGGGAGGAAGGCCCCGCGCGCGTCGAGCTCTCCCGCACCGAGTTGCAGGAAATCGCCGGCACCCAGGGCGACCCCTTCCGCGTCACCATGCTGCTCCCCGGCGTCAGCGCCATCGCCTCGGGGCTCTCGTACCCCGTGGTGCGCGGCTCGCAGCCCGCCGCCACCGGCTTCTTCCTCGACGGCGTGCGGCTGCCGCAGCTCTACCACCTGCTCGCCGGCCCCGCGGTCGTGCACCCCGACTTCATCGAGCGCGTCGACTTCTTCGCCGGCGTGCTCCCCGCGCGCTACGGCCGGCTCCTCGGCGGCGTCATCGACGGCCGGCTGGCGAAACCGTCGTCGCAGGTGAAGGTGACCGCCTCGATCGATCTCCTCAACGCAGGCGGCTTCGTCTCGGTGCCGATCGACGCGCTCCACCTCCACCTCACGCTCGCCGGCCGCGTCAGCTACGCGGGCCCCATCGCCGCGGCGGTGACGAAGGCGGTCTTCGAGTCGACGCCCGAGCTCCCGCGCCCCACGCCCGTGGTCGCCTTCGGCGACTACCAGGGCCGCCTCGAATGGACCGGCCCCAACGGCAAGCTGCGCGTGCTCGCCCTCGGCGTGATGGACGAAGCGGGCACCCGTGAAGACGGGCCCGGCACCATCACTGCCCTGCTCACCTCTTCCTTCCACCGCCTGGACGTCGCCTGGCGGCAGCCCGCGCACGGAGGCCAGCTCGAGGTCGGCCTGCTCGCGGGCACCGAGCGGCTCGGCCTCCTGGGTGAACGTGAAGGCACCACCTTCGGCCAGTTCCTCATGTCGCGGCAGGCCGTGCAGGCGCGCGCGCGCTGGCAGGGCTCGCTCTCCGACGCCGTGCAGCTCGAGCTCGGCGCGGAGGCCGAGCGCCAGACCACCGCCTTCGACATCGATCGCAACCCCTCGGCCACCACCGGCGCCGCGGCCAGCTTCCGCGAGCCCTCCACCACCGGCGCGCTCGTCGGCGCCTTCGTCGAGGCGTCGTGGAAGACGGGGCGCTGGTCGGGCCAGGTCGGCTTCCGGCTCGACGGCTACTTCCTCGACGGTGGCCCCACCCGCGTCGCCCCCGAGCCCCGCGCCGTGCTGCGCTACGTGCTCACCGAGAGCGTCGGCCTCCGCGCCGGCGCCGCGCTCGTGCACCAGGCGCCGACCGTGCTGCTCAACCTGCCGGTGACCGACCTCGCCGGCCTGCGCGATGGCCTGCAGCAGGCAGTGAAGGTCGAGGCGGGCGTCGACGCGCAGCTGCCCTTCGACTTCGAGGCCTCGGGCAGCGTGTATTGGAACCAGGTGACCCGGCCCATCGAGTACTCGCTCGAGGACCTGATCAACAACCGCACCCGCCTCGGCGCCACCCGCGCGGGCCAGGGCCGGGCCTATGGCGTCGAGCTGATGATCCGCCGCCGCCCCCAGGGCCGCTGGTTCGGCTGGCTCGCGTACACCTTTCAGCGCAGCGAGCGCTACCGCACCGTCTACGACTTCGACGACCGCGGCGACGTGACCTCCGTGAAGAACGCCTGGGTGCCGTTCGAGTTCGACCAGGCGCACGTGCTCCACCTCACCGGCGGCGTGGTGCTGCCGTGGAACATCCACGTGAGCCTCGGCTTCCACCTGAACACCGGGCGCCCCGAGAGCGGCATCATCAGCAGCCGCGCGATGCGCCCCGGCGTCGAGGCAGGCTCGCTGCTGCCCACCTGGGTCCCCGAGACGCTCACCAACGAGCCGCGCCTGCCCACCTTCGCCCGCCTCGACGCGCGCATCTCGCGCACCTGGGTGTTCGAGAGCTTCACGCTCGAGGGCTTCCTCGACGTGTTCAACGCGAGCGCGACGTCAGAGGTGCTCGGCTACACCTACCTCGTGGTGCCGTCGGGCAAGACGCGCACGCTGCAACGGCAGGCGTTCTCGTTGCCAATCATCCTGCCGTTCTTCGGCCTGAAGGCGCGGTACTGACGCCGCCCCGGTGCCGGTCGAGTCATTTCGATGGGCGTCTTGCATCAAATCGACGTGCCTGGAGCGCCGCCTCGGGCCTGCTCCGCCTGCGCTCGGCCGCGGCCCCCGGCATGCAGCAGGGCCGCGCATGAGCGACGACTGGAAGCCGGCCTACTGGCAGAAGGACCCCCACAGCACGTCGTGGGAGCAGGTGAAGGCGGCCCTCCAGCGTGACTGGGAACAGACCCGCGCCGACTTCGCCGCCGGAGGGACGGAGCTCGACCAACAGGTGAGCGACACCGTGCTCCAGGCCTCGGGCCTCGCCCCGATTCCGGGCGAAGCCGTGCCCAACCCGGGCGCGCTGTCCGAGTGGACGATCGCCGAGCAGGGCATGCGCTACGGCCACGGCGCGCACCTGCAGTACGGCGCCGCATTCGAGAAGTGGAACGACCAGCTCGAGCTGAAGCTGGCGCAGGAATGGGACGAGGCGCAGACCGGCAAACCCTTCGCCGCCGTCCTCCCGCACGTTCGCGCAGGTTGGAACGCGAGGCCCTGACCCGCGGCACGGGCGCTGCAGCCTGCACCCCCATGCGCATCTCACTGCTGTGGCTCGGACTGATGGCGGCGTCGTGTTCCCACGTGAAGGACCAGACGGTCGACGAGCACCAGAACCTGGCGGCGCGCCACGTCGAGAAGGCGAACGAGGAGAGCGCGAAGTACGACCCCAACCACCCGATGCGGGCGGCCCCCCGCGCACCGGGGACGGAGAACTTCGGCATCGATCCCGCCTTCGAGTCCTGGAACCCCACCGAGGTGCACCTCGCCGCCGCTGACCGCGAGATGGACCAGGCCAACCAGCACCTCGTGGCGGCGAAGTCGCTGCTCACCTTCGAAGACCAGGCCTGCGCGGGCATGTCGGCCGGCGAGCGCTCGTCGTGTCCGCTGCTCGCCTCGAGCGTCGGCAGCGTCGAGTGGGCGAAGGACGGCTTCAAGCTCACCTTCAAGCAGCCCGACGCCGCGGCGCAGACGTACCGGCGCCTCAACTGCCACCTGGCCTACGCCGTGGCCACCGGGTTCGATCGCCCGTCCTGCCCGCTCTTCGTGAAGGGCACCACCCTGAAGCAGGGGAAGGACAGCGTGGAGTTCGCTGGTGACACCACCGAGGTGGCCAACGCCCTGCGCGCCCAGGCGGTGAAGGTCTTCCAGCGCCCCGCCCGTACCGCCCGCTCGATGCAGTGAGCGGATTGATGGCCCGGCTCCATCAGGTTGACCGGATCACCGGCTGAGCAGCCCCGCTCCCCTCGCAACGTGCGGGGCATGGCGGGTGCAACGGCCTGCAGCGCAACTCACCCTCACACACCGGAGTCACCCATGTCGCTCGTCACCAGCACCAACGGCCTCAACGCAGTGAAGAAGTCAGTGGAAGGCTCGATCGAGAGCGCGAAGGAGACCATCGAGGTCGCCGCCCACGAGGCCAGCAAGAGCATGGAGAAGGAGCTGGGCAAGGCGCGCCGCACGATGTCCCGCGTGGCCGACAAGGTGGAGAAGACCGCGATCGCCAACCCGCTGGTGACGGCGGGCGTGCTCGTCGGCGCCGGGGCGTTGCTGGGCGCGCTGCTGCACGCGGCGCTGCGGCCGGCACCGACCGCGGGTGACCTGATCATGCGCTCGCTCAAGGAAAGCGCCGCCCGCACCGGCGACACGCTGAGCTCGGGCCTCGACAGCGCGCGCCGCGCCATGCGCTGACCCGCTTCACCGCCTGGGCTGCGCACGCCATCCGCGGCGAAGAGGCGGCCGCGCTCTCCGGGCCGCTCTTCCCAAACCCAACCGCAAATACACGCAGCTATGAGGAAACTCATAGTTGCGCGTATTTCTCGCAAGTAACGCTTGGGAGGCTCAGCTCGCGGAGCGGCGGCGGCGCAGCAGCAGCAACGCCCCGAAGAAGAGCCACGAGCCACCGCTGGCGCTGCAGCCCGGCGCCCGCACCGCGCGCTCGACGCGCAGGGACAGCGGCGTGAGGCCCGTCATGCCCGCGGGGTCGCGCACCTCCACCACGAAGGCGAACAGGCCCTCGGCGCCTTCCGAGGCGACCGTGCCCGAGAGCATGCCCGCAGAATCGAGGGTGAGCCCCGGAGGCAGCTGGCCGCTGGTGATGCGGTACGTGACGTTGCCCTGCGGCGCGACGGTGAGCGCGTGCGAGACCACCTCGTCGGGGTGCAGCACCTCGGGCAGGGTGTTGTTCACGCGGTAGCGGGGCGGGTGCACCGTCATGGTGAACTCGAGGCTGTCGGTGCGGCCGTTGGCGTCTTCCACGCTGATGGTGAAGCTGAAGGTGCCTGCCTGCGTGGCGCGGCCCGCCACGGTGATGAGCTCGGCCTGCGGCGTCACCGTCAGCCCGCCCGGCACCGCGCCGGTGACGCGCCAGGTGAGCGGCCGCGCGATCGCCGAGCCGTCCTGGTTCTCCACCGCGATGTCGTGCAGGTATTCCTGGCCGACCAGCGCGTCGGGAATGAAGAGGGTGCGGAAGGTGATCGCCCCCGGGGCGATGAGGCGCAGCGAGAGCGGCCGCGTCGCCCGGCCTCCCACGGCGTCACGCACCTCGACCGTCAGCGGCACCGCGCCGTTCGAGGCGTTGCGGGGCGCGCCGAAGAGCGTGCCGTCGGCGCCCAGCGCGAGGCCGGTGGGCAGCGTGCCCCCGGCCAGCCGCCACGAGTACGGCCGCACCCCGCCCGCGGCGCCGAGCCCGTACTGGTATTGCGTGAGGCTGCTGTTGACGACCGCCGGCAGGATGGTGGTGGTGATCTCCAGCCCCGCGGTGGTGGGCAGCACCCGCAAGGCCAGGCGCACCGCGCTCTGCCGCCCGCCGTTCTCGAGCACCACCGTGAGGCCCACCACCTCGGCGCCGCCCGCGCCCGTGGGCGTGCCGCTCAACAACCCGTCGCTCGCGCCGATGGACAGCCAGCCCGGCGCCGCGCCCAGCGTCGGGTCGATGCGCCACACCGACGGCCCCTGCTCACCCACCGCCGCGAGGCGGAACGAGTACGGCCGGCCCACCACCGCGTCGGGCAACACCGTGTTCACCACCCGCAGGGAAGACGGCGCCACCACCATGCTGCGCGAGGCGAGCGCGTTGTTGGTGGGGTCGAGCTCGCTGGCCACGCTGAAGGTCGGGTCGATGATGCAGCCCACGTAGTAGGTGCCTGCGGGCATCGTGCCCGGCAGCCGCACCAGCTCGGTGGCGGTGTCGGACCCGCCGCGCGCGAGGGTGATGGAGCCCTGGTCGCGCAGCAGGCCGCCGTTGTCCACGATGCGCAGGAGCACGTCGTCGGAGGTGATGATGTCGTTGGCCGACGCGTAGTAGCGGTACGCCACGTCGGGACCATCGACGTTGCCGATGTTCCGCAGCGTGCGCACCAGGGGAATGATCTCCCCCACGCCCGCCGACGCCGGCGCCGTGACGCTCGAGACGGCGAGGTCCACCCCCGGCGCGCTCACCCGAATCGGCCCCACCATGAGGCTGTTGTTCGCCTTGTTCGTCTCGAACACCGCGCCCGTGGAGTCCACCACGCCGAAGAGGAAGAAGGGCCCGGTGCCGAAGGCCGTGCCGGCGGCGTTGGCCAGCGGCAGGGTGCAGTCGAGCGTCGTCTCGGTCGAGGTGGTGCCCGGCGCCACCAGCGGCAGCAACGAGTCGCACACGTACGTGTCCGAGAGCAGCGAGAGCGAGGTGTCGGTCGAGAGCACCATCGCCACCCGGAAGGTGTTCGCGTTCGCGCCGCCCACGTTGCGGAAGCGCACCTTCAGCCGCACCGGGTCGCCGAAGCGCGCCTGGGTGACCTCGAGCCCGGTGATGGTGTCGAGGAAGGTCACCTGCTCGTTCACCAGGTCGGCCCGGCGCACGTCGACGCGCGCGGCCGAGGCCGCCACGTTGTTGGCCTCGTTCGCTTCGGTCACCGTGCCGGCCGCGTCGATCTGCAGCAGGAAGTAGAACTGACCGTTGGGGGCGTTGGCGGGAATGGTGACGGGCACCGTCTCGCTGATGGTCTCGCCGCCGCTCACGGTGCGCGTGCCGTTGAAGAGCGTGAAGTCGCTCGCATCGAGCACCTGGTCGGTGCTGAGGAGAATGCGGAAGCCCACCGTGCCCGCGGGCGTGGTGCCCCGGTTGAAGAAGCTGATGGGGAAGCTCTCGGGGTTGCCGCCGCCCGTGGAGACCGGCCCGCTGACCGAGGTGGCCACCAGGTCGATGCCCTGCACGAAGGCGGAGGTGGTCGAGCCCACGTTGTTCGCCTCGGACGCTTCCATCACCACGTCGGTCGGGTCGACCTGCACCAGCACGTAGTATTCGCCGGTCGCCGGGGCCGAGGTGGTGGCCGCGCTCGCCGTCACCGCCACGGTGGAGAGCCCGCCGTCGAGGGTGAAGCCGCCGTCGACCGCCTCGAGCGACTCGGGCCCGCCTTCCGCCACCTGCATGTCGGCGCCGCCGTCGGTGGCGGTCAGGTCGAGCTGCTGGTCTCGCGAGATGTATGCGCGCCACAGGAAGTTGTTGGCCGGGGTGCGCCCGAAGTTTCGCAGCAGGGAATTGACGGTGAAGGTGAGGTTGCCGTCCATCGCGGTGACGAAGTTCGAGATGGTCACCGAGCTCACCGCCAGGTCAGGCCCGTTCGGCTCGCCCACCGTGAACATCGTGCCGCTGGGAGGAAAGTTCGCGGGCGTGCAGCCGCTGGTGCAGCCGCTGAGCAGGTTCGCGCCCAGCGTGCCGCCGGGGTTCTCGAAGCCGGCCGTCGCCGTCCAGCTGGTGCTCGTGCCAACCAGCGTGCCGTAGTGGAAGGTGACCGAGCCCGCCGCCGTGAGGCGAATCTGGAAGGTGACGCTCGACGCGTTCGAGGTGCCGTACCGGGCCACCGCCGCGTATTCCACGGTGAACTGCCCCGGCTGCTGCAGCGTGCGCACCAGCCCGCCGCCGCTGGCGGTGCGCAGGTCGAGGTCGTCCCAGAAGCCGGCGATGGCGGGGTTGGGCACGTTGACCGACGGCATCGCGTCGTTGCTCAGGCAGCCGGTGCTGCAGGTGGTCGTGGTGGCGATGCCCGGCACGATCACCCCGTTCGAGCTGAGCATCACGTGGGTGTAGTTCTGCCCGAACCAGGGGAAGGTGAAGCCGAGCGGCACCAGGATGCCCATGTCGTCGCCGTTGAGCGCGGCCACCGTCGTCCCCGCGGTGAGCGGCTGGTAGGGCTGTGACGACTGGATGATGGGCGGCAGCTGCGCCCACGCCGGGGCCGAGGCGAGCAGCGCGGCTGCGAGCAGGGAAGGGGCCAACGTCTTCAAGGTCATTCTCCTTGGTGCGAGCCGCGCAATGTACGACGTCTGGCCCGGTCGTGCTCGCCCGGGTCGTGCTGGCAACTTTGCCAGCTGGCAACCTTGCCAGCACCGGCCCCCGCCCGTAAGGTCGCCCGGGTGTTCCGCACCAGCACGCCCGTCACCGACGTCGCCTTTCACGATCGCGTGGTCGAGCTGAAGCAGCTGACCGCCCGGGTCGAGCAGCTGCGCGCCGGCGCCCCCCGGTGGTTGGCGGTGCTCGGGGTGCGTCGGGTGGGCAAGACCAGCCTCCTGCTCGAGCTGGTGCGGAAGAACCGCCACAAAGACGTGCGCTTCGTGGTGCTCGACTGCTTCGAAGACCAGCCCCTGGGCTTCGACATCTTCCGCCGCCTCGCGCTCCGCACCGTCGATGCGTTCTTCGGCAGGGAGCTGGGGGTGTCGCTCGAGGCGCTCGCCGCGCGGCCCGACGAGTACCGCGCCGCGCTGCCCGAGGCGCGCGCCTGGGACGGGCTCGATCGCGCCCTGCGGGCAGACCTGCTCTCGCTCTGCGTCGCCCCGGCCGACGTGAAGACCGCCGAGCTCGCGCTCGGGCTGGCCGAACGCCTCGCGGTGGCGACGAAGCAGTTCTGCGTGGTCGCCTGGGACGAGTTCCAGGAGCTGGCCAAGCTGCCTGCTTCGCGCGGCGGCGTGCTGGCGCTCGCCCGCGCCGTCTGGCAGCGCCATCGCCGCACCACCTACGTCGTCTGCGGGTCCGAGCGCGGCCTGCTGCGGGACCTGGTGATGAGCGAGCGGTCGCCCTTCTTCCAGCACTTCGACTTCATGGAACTGGGCCCCATGGCTCCAGAAGACGCGGTGGCGCTGCTGCAGCAGTCGGGGCCGCCCGGCCGCGCGGTGCCCGCGGCGGTGGCGAAGCAGGCGGTCAGCGTGCTGGGGGGCCACCCCTTCTACCTGCAGCTCTTCGGCGAGGTGCTCACCGGCCGCGAGCCGCCCTACGACGCGGGCCTGGTGCGGCAGGTCTTCTCTGAGCTCCTCTTCACCCGCACCGGCCGGCTGTCCCTCTACTTCGCCCGCGAGTTCGACCGCATGGTGGGCAGCGCCGCCACCCTGGCGGCGACGCTCGAGGCCCTGGCCGAGGGGCCGCTGCGCACCATGGAGGTGGCCCGGAAGACGGGCGCCTCGTCGGGCGCGGCCGTGCGCTACCTCGAGCGGCTCGGTGACGCCGTGGTGCGCGACGAGCAGCAGCGCTGGTCGCTGGTCGACCCCGTCTTCGCCCTCTGGTTGCGCTGGCGCCTGCCGGGTGGGGCGGTGGTGCCGATGAGCGTCATCGGAGACGAGGCCGAGCTGCAGATCGCCCGCAGCCTCGCGGAGCTCGGCTTCGAGCTGGTCTACCAATCGCGTGCCTCGCGCGGGGCCTTCGACCTGCTCGGCGTGCGGGGAGGGGTGCAGGTAGGCATCCAGGTGAAGCGCAGTCCGCTCCCGCTCCGGTTCTCGAAGGCGGCCTGGGCGCGGTTGCTGAGCGACGCGAAGCGGCTGGGCTGGCGCTGCCTGGTGGCCGCAGTGACGCCCGAGGGGAAGGTGTACTTCTTCGACCCCGCACGGGCGCGGGTAGGCGCGGCGGTGACCCTCACCGCGGGGGCGGCGCTCGACAACGTGCTCCGCTGGCTCGAGGCGACCTGAGTTGCTGGCAACGTTGCCAGCTGGCAACCTTGCCAGCGGCTGCCGAGCCGGTTGAGCGGCGGGCGGAGGTGTGTTCGCGTGCGCCCATGCACCCGCAGACGGACTTCCGGCAGCTGAGGGCCCCGGCGCTGCTGCTGCTGCTGTTGGCGGGCTGCCCGCTGCCCGAAGACCAGTTCGTGCTCTCGGGCCAGCTCACCGACTTCCTGGGCGGCGCCCGCCCCGGCGTCGAGGTGCGGCTGCTGCGCAACCAGGTGGCGTCCGAGACGCGCTGCGACGCGCTCGAGCCGCTCGAGCTCACCCGCACCGACGAGGCCGGCCGCTACGCCTTCACGCTCATTCGCCAGCAGGTGACGCGCGGGGTGAACGCGCGCCGCTTCTTCCGGGTGGAGGCCGAGAGCACGACGGGCGCGGTGATCAGCCAGAGCTTCTGGTTTCCCGACGCAGATCTGGCCCTGGGCGAGCTCGGCGAGGTGGCGCCCGCGGGCGCGTGGCGGGTGAGCGAGTACCGGGTCGACGAGCGGGTCGCCTGGCGGGCCGAGCTCAACGGCAGCACCTTCGCGCCCGATCGCCCGTACGAGTGGCGCACCGCCAGCACCCAGCGCGAGTGGCGCACCGTGCCCATCGACTCGCTGGGCCGCTACGACATCGTGCCCGTGGAGTGGCGGGTGGAGACGCCCTGGGAAGGCCAGACGCCGGGCCCCACCGAGCCCCCGCTCAGCCGGGGCGGCGAGTGCCCCGACCTCGAGGTGACGCCGTGCCCGCTCACCGACGGCCGCTACGTGCCCTACGAGTTCCCGCCCGACACGCGCACCATCGTCCTCAACTTCAAGCACGAGGTGAGCGTGAACCCGATCGCGCTCCACGGCCTGGTGCTGGCGCGCCCCGCGGTGAAGGGGCGGCTCGAGTTCAACTTCGTCGAAGACTTCGACAACTGGAACAAGCTGGGCACCAGCCCCCTCGACGGCCGGCTGCAGGAGCTCTCGGGCGAGCGCTGCAACGCCCCGGGCGTCTTCCTGGGAATGGGGGCGGCGGGCTTCATCAAGCCGGTGTTGCTGCGGCTCGCCTTCGAAGACGAGGCGGGGGCGCTCGTGCCCATCCTGGCGCTGTCGGAGGTCTCCACCCGATGAGGTGGCTCGGCCTGGTGGTGGTGCTGGTGGCCTGTGGCCGGCCCGCGCCGAGAGCGCCCGGGTTGCCGTCGGTGCCGGTGCTCGACGAGGCCGCGCCCGTGCAGCACCGCCGGGTCTTCACCCTGCGTGGGGTGGCGGCCGACGAGGTCCTCGTGCGCGTGTTCACCGACTCGGCCTGCGCCGGCCCGGTGTACCTGCAGACCACCGGCGCCGGGCTGCGGGAAGGCGTGAAGGTCGAGCTGGTGCGCGGCCTGGAGAACGTCCTCTCGGCGAACGCGGTCTCTGCGCTGGGCGCCGTCTCGGAATGTTCGTCGCCGCTGCGCCTGCGGTACCTCGCGGCCCTTCGCCCGGGCCGGCCCTCGGTGGAGTCGCGCCCCCGGTCGCCCAGCACGGGCACCCACTTCGTGGTGGCGGGCTCAGCCGAGGGCTTCGCGCGGGTGCGGCTCTCCGAGGGCACGTGCACCACGCCGCCGCTCGCCGAGCTGAGCGCGGCGGAGTTCTTCGAGCCCGGGTTTTCCATCGACGTCCCGGTGAACGGCTCACGCGTCATCGCCGTCGATGCGGTCAACGAAGACATGGCCTCGCCGTGCGAGGTGCTGGTGCTCACCAACGACGCCACCCCCCCGCGGTTCGAGGTGCGGCTGGCGAGCCCGTCGCCTTCGCCCCGGCAGCAGGCGTACGTGCACTTCACCGGCGAGCTGGGGGAGGTCCGCCTGTTCGAGTCGCCGGGGTGCACCGGCCCCGTGCTCACCGCGTGTTCTTCCTGTTTCGTCAGCCAGCCCTCCTTCTCCCGCGACGCCACCACCTCCTTCAGCGTGCGGAACACCGACCGCGCCGGCAACAGCCTCTGCCTGGAGGCCGATCGACCGTGGGTCCACGACTCCTCGCTGCCGGAGGAAGAGGCGACGGTGCTCCTCGAGGGCTGGCCGCTGCTCGGGCAGCTGCCCACGGGCCGCTTGCGCGTCGAGGTCTTCCCCTCGTCCGACTGCAGCGGGCAGGCGGTGGCCCGTACGTACCCGTCCGAGCTCGTCACCGGCCTGTACCTCCAACAGCCGCCGGGCTTCCTCAGCGCGCGCACCTGGCGGCAGGACGGCGGGTTGGACCCGTGCAGCAACGCGGTGTACTGGCAGCCCTGATGCGTGGCGTGGAGCAGATCCCCTGGCTGTATGACGCGATGTGCTGGGTGCTCGAGAGCACGGGCCTCAAGCGCTGGCGCGACTGGCTCACCGGCGGGGCGAAGGGCCGCACGCTCGAGGTGGGCTGCGGCACGGGGCGCAACCTGACCCGCTACCCGCCGGGCACCGGGGTGATCGCGCTCGAGCCCGACCCGCACATGCTCGACAAGGCCCGCCACCGCGCGCCGCAGGCGCTGTTCGTTCGGGGCAGCGCCGAGGCGTTGCCGTTTCGCGACGGCGCCTTCGACACGGTGGTCTCGGGGCTGGTGTTCTGCAGCGTGCCGAAGCCCGAGGTGGGCCTGGCCGAGGTGAAGCGGGTGCTCGCGCCCGAGGGGCGGCTGCGCATGCTCGAGCACGTGCGCAGCGAGGGTTGGTACGGCGGCGTGCAGGACTTCCTGCAGCCGGCGTGGACGAAGGTCGCCGGGGGCTGCCACCCGAACCGGCGTACGGTGGAGGCGGTGGAGGCGGCGGGCTTCACCATCGAGGAAGACGGGCGGCGCAGCGACGGGACGATGCGGCGGTTCTCGGCGAAGAAGGCCCCATGAACCAGGACGAGCAGCTGGACCTCCTCAAGGTCTTCTACTTCGTGCTCGCGGGGCTGCAGCTGCTGGCCGTGGTGTTCATGCCGCTGGGCACGCTGCTCGGCGTCTTCACCATCGTGGTGCTGCAACGCCCATCGTTGAAGGCGCTCTTCGCCACATGAGGTTCACCATCTTCGGGGCGGGGGCGATCGGTACGCTCCTCGCGGCGAAGCTGGCGGACGCGGGACACGAGGTCGCCGTGGTGGCGCGCGGGGCTCGCAAGGTCAGCATCGAAACCCGGGGGCTCGTGCTGCGCGCGCGGGGCTCGACGGCGCTGCAGGTGGTGCGGGTGCCCGTGTACGAGCGGCTCGCCGAGGCGCCCGGGGCTGACTTCATCCTCGTCACCCTTCGGGCGCAGCAGGTGGACGCGGCGATGGAGCAGTTGATCGCCGCGCGAGGCGACGTGGTGATGCTGGTGAACACGGCGGTGGGTTACGGACCGTGGCGCGAGCGGCTCGGTGCACGGCTGGTGGCCGGCTTTCCGGGCGCCATCTGCGCTCTCGACGATGACGGAGTGCTGACGTGGGCGTACGCGCCGCGCCTGGTGCAGCCGACGGTGGTGGGGGAGGTGGACGGCGCTCGCTCGGAGCGGGTGTCGAAGCTCGCGGCGGCGCTGCGCGGCGGCGGGGTGCCGGTGCAGGTGCGCAGCGACCTGGAGCGGTGGATTCGCACGCACGCGGGGTGGATGTGCCCGTTCATGCTCACCGCGTCGCAGGGTGAGGCGGCACTGAGCGATTCACACACGGCGCGGCGGTGGATGCAGGCGACTCATGAAGGACTCCGCGTCGCGGCGAGGTCGGGCCCGCTCACGCCGTTCGGGTTCAGGGTGCTGGCGATGGCGCCGGTGGGGTTGCTCGCGGTGCTCGTGCGGTGGGCGTTGCGGTTGGGTTCAGTTCGGAAGCAAGTCGCCGAAGCGGGCTCGCATGGGGACGGTGAGGGGCGCGTGCTCGCCGCGGGGTTGCTCGCGGCGGGTGAGGCGCCGGCGCTGAGGGAGTTGCTGAACTCGAACTCGAACTCGAACTGACTAGCGATCGAGCTCATCACCGCCGGGATGAACTACCCGGCGACCTGCCTCAGGATTCGTTCGAACAGCCTCGGTGAGCGCGCCAGCCCACCGATGATCGAGCGCCGCAGCCGCGGATGCCTCGCCGTCCACACCAGCAGGTGCGCGAGCCGCGCGTAGCGACTGAACGCCTTCTCGGCGGCCACCTCGTACGGAGCAAACGCCTCGACCGCGCCGCCGCGCGCGAGCACCTCGGGCAGCACCGCGACCAGCGCCTCCGCGCCTTCGAACGCCTGGCTCAGCCCCTCACCGGTGATGGCGTCGACGTAGCCTGCGGCATCACCCACCAGCGCGAACCGCGGGGCGACGCGCCGCTTCACGTGCTGCAGCAACGGCCCCGCTCCACGAGGCGTCGAATCGAACGCGACGTCACGAAACCGCTCCTGCAGCGCCGGGAAGTGCGCGAGCAGCGAAGCGAAGTCGATGTCGCCCGGCACGGCGCCCGCTTCCCACAGGAACGCCACGCCCACGCGCTTCACCCCTGCAGGCGTGAGGTACGCCTCGACGCCGCGCGCGAAGTGCACCTCGACCGAGCGGTTCCAGGGGGCGAGCGCGAGGTGCCTGCGCAGCCCGAACCGCCGCAGCGTGGCGACGGGCCCGGCCAGGCCCTCACGCTCCCGCGTCGCGGAGTGCAAGCCATCTGCGCCCACCAACACGCCCGCGGTGAACGTCTCGGTGTCGGTGCTGAGCTCGATTCCGTGGTTCGTGCGCGCGTGCGAGCGAACGCCGCTGTGCTCATGGAGGACCACGCCCACCTCGAGCGCACGCGTGCGCAACGCACCCGACAGCGCGAGCCGACGTACGCCCAATCCACCGGGAGGCGGCAGCTTCCCCTCGGCGCGTGTACCTGACTCCTGCACGTAGACGATCGACTCGAACGGCGCGGTGTCACTTCGATCGAGGTGCTTGAGCGCGCCCAGCCGCTCGAGCGCGGACAGCCCCGATGGCATCAGCCCCTCTCCGCACGCCTTGTCGATGGGGCCGCTCTGCTTGTCGAAGACGTGGACCTTCAGCCCGCGGAGCGCCGCGCCGATGGCAGTGGCGAGCCCGGCCGGCCCACCCCCGATGATCGCCACGTCGAAGGGGGGTGAGCTCACGCGAGTCATCTAGCACTCCGGTCCTGGTGCGCCTCGGTCAGGCTGGCGCCCACCGCTGGAGATTGATGGGGTCGCGGCGGGCGACTCAGAATCAGCTGTGCCCGCGATGCCTGCGGAGGAACCCGAGCGCGGCGAGCCAGAGCAGCAGCGCGCCAGGAGCGGACGTACAGCCCCGGTTCGCCGACGGTCCGATGAACTCTCCGGCCGCCATGCCCGCGTCGACCGCACTCGGTCCGGCGTCGGTGCCGGTGCCGGCGTCGACCCCACTCTGTCCGGCGTCGCTGGCTGCTTCGCACTCGCCCAACTCGAACACCGCGCTGGTGCTCACGAAGCCTGCATCGGTGCCCAGCAACCTGCCGCTCAGCTGCGCTCGATAGCTTCCAGCAGGCCAGCCGGGCGAGGCGGGAATCCCGCCATCTCCGCAGCTGTGAAACACCGTCGACATGCGCCTGGGAGCGAGCTGCGCGTTGGGGACCCGCCGAAGCGCCCCGTCGGCCAGGAGCGTTCCGATCGCTTCCGAGTGCCATTCTCCCGCGGGCCCGCCGTCGAGCGGCTCGAGCTCCAAACGCCAGGCGTAGAAGGGCAGCAGTGGAGCGGCGCCAGGTGAAATGACGAAGCGGAAGGTGGCGAACGAGCCGGGCACGCCCTGGTGGCAAGAGGCACCCGAGTACTGGTTGACCGGCCCAGACCCCGCGTCCTCCACGGCGATGCTCACGCCGCCGGCGAGCAGCGGCACCGGAGGGAGGACCACGAAGTCATGGGTGAAGCCGCCCGCATCGACGCCGCCGCCAAAGGAGGGGCAGGCAGCGCTGCGCTCGAGCTGGTAGCGCTCACCCTCGACCAGCGGTGCCGTGTCGACCAGCGCTGTGGCGCTGTCGACGACCCGCAGCTGGGTCACCACCAGCCCGCCGTCAGCCTGCCGAACCCGCGCTTCGCTGCCAGAGAACGCGTTCCAGAGATCGGTCAGGGCCAGCGGCAGGAGATTGCTCGGCACGCCGCCATCGATGTTCGCGAACTGAGGCTCTCGAACACACTGCTCGCCCGAGCACGGCCATGCGGCCGTCGCGCTCGCGAGGATCACTCCACACACCCACCGCATCGGGTTCGACATGATTGCCAGCTTAGACACGACGGCCCCCCGACGTGGGACATGCCCTCACGCGCGCGGAATCAGACGGGGTGTCTTCTCGAACGACGCCGCGTACTGCGCACCGAGCGCCGCTTCCTCCACGCGCACCCGCACCCGCAGCAACAGCGCGTTGCCCACGGTGAACACCAGCGCCGTCAGCCAGGCCCCGTGCACCAGCGGCAACACCAGCAGCTCCAGCACCACCGCCACGTAGTTCGGGTGACGCACGAAGCGGTACGGCCCACCCGTCACCGGCTCCGCGTCGGGCAGCACGATCACCCGCGTGTTCCACCGCGGCCCCAGCGTGGTGATCGCCCAGTACCGCAGCGCCTGCGCCAGCACCGCGAGCCCCAGCGCCCCGAAGCCCCACGGCATCGGAAAGGGGCGCGCCAGCAGCCACGGCTCTGCCACGCACGCGACGAGGAAGGCCGTGTGGAACACCGTCATGAACCGGTAGTGCGGAAGGCCGTACTCCTTGCCCCCGCGCGCGAACGCCCACGCCGCGTTCTTCACCGAGAGGCGCAGCTCGACCAGCCGCTCCAGCCCCACCAGGGCGATGAGGCCCGAGTAGAGCCACAGGCTCACCATCGCAGCAGCACCAGCTCCGCGCAGAACCCCGGGCCCATCGCCAGCATCAGGCCGACGTCACCGGGCTTCGCCACCTTCGCCTCGAGCAGATCCGACAGCACGTAGAGCACGGAGGCCGACGAGAGGTTGCCCACCGAGCGCAGCGATTCCCAGCTCCGCGCCAGCGCGCCGGGCGGCAGCTCGAGCGAGCTCTCGAACGCCTCCAGCACCTTCGGCCCGCCGGTGTGCGCGACCCAGTGCTGCACGTCGCCGCGCTTGAGGCCGTGCCTGGCGAGGAAAGCGTCGACGTTGCCCCGCACGTTCTCCAGCACCATGTCGGGCACGCGCGCGGTGAGCACCACCTTGAAGCCCGAGTCGACGAAGTCCCAACCCATCACGTCTTCCGTGCCCGGGTAGAACACCGACTCCGAGGCCACCACGCGGGGGCCATCGCCTGCGACGTCTCCACCGCGGATCACCATCGCCGCCGCGCCGTCACCGAACAGCCCCGCCGCGATGATGCTGCCCACCGCGATGTCGTCGCGCTGCACCGTGAGGCTGCACAGCTCGACCGAGAGCAGCACCGCCGTCTGCTTCGGGAACCCGCGGAGCAGATCGCTCAGGCGCGCCGTGCCCGCCACGCCCGCCACGCAGCCCAGCCCGAAGAGGGGCAGGCGCTTCACGTCGGGCCGCAGCCCCAGCTTGTTCATCAGCCGCGCGTCGATGCTCGGCGTGGCCAGCCCGGTGATGGTGGTGAAGCAGAGCACGTCGATGTCGCTGAGCTTCAGGCCCGCCTTGTCCACCGCAGCGCGCACCGCCTGCTCGCCCAGCTTGAGCGCCTCGCGGATCCACACGTCGTTGCGCTTGGCGAAGGTGTCGAGCGGCGGGTAGTCGGCCATCGGGATGGCGAGGTGCCTGCCGCGCACCTGCACCGAGTCGTGCAGCGCGTTGACGCGCGCGGGGTTGAACGAGCGGTGCTGCGACCACAACGCCTGGAGCCCCGAGGAGAGCTCGGCCTGGGGGTGGTAGTGCGGCGGGAGGGCGCGGGCGACGCTGGCGATGAACGGGGATGACACCGGCAGGCTGATAACCGTCTGGGGTGCCGGGCGCTCTGGCATCGCCGTCACGAGGGCTTCGGTCAGTTGCAGCTCGAGTATTCCTTCCCCAGCACGTTGAGGATGGGGTACCCGTTCGAGTTGCGCGTGACCGAGAAGGGCTGCACCAGCTCCACGGGCGCGTTGCCGTAGCTGCCGTAGAGCTGCCCGTTGCGCACTTCCCACAGGCCGCCGTTGTTCGAGTTGTACTGGCCGGCCACCGTGCCGTTCGCGCCCGAGTTGTACGTCTCGGTCTGCCCACCGAGCGACCAGGTGCCGTTGCGGAAGTACTGCACCCGCGTCTGCGCCGAGGTCCCGGAGATCTTGTTGTACGAGAAGCTGCACCACGCGGAAGACGTGAGCAGCTGCGAGAGCTGATCATTGCCCGCGGCGCGCCGCTGACCGGCCGGCTGCTGCCCGCCCTGCGCGACCGGCTGCTGCCCTCCCTGGCCCTGGCCGTTCTGCGCCAGCCACGCCTGGGCCATCGCCATCGCTTCCCTGTCGGCGTCCTCCTCGGACAGCTTGTCGTTCACCTTCGCCGCCTTCGCCGCGAGGGCGCTCTGCTTCTTCACCGCCACCCCGGCGCCCGCGCGCCTCAACTGCACGGGGAAGCCACCCACGGTCATGGTCATGGCGTCGCCCTCGACCTGGTACGTCACCTTCTCCACGTCGCCGGTGTCGTCGGTGATGGTCACCACCGCGCCGTCCGAGCTCCACTTCACCTTGCCTTCTTCCATCGTGCCGGTGCCGTTGGCCGCGAAGGTGATGAAGGGCTCATTGCCGGCGAGCCAGGTGCCCACCAGGCGTTGATCGACCTTCGGTGCGCCGCACAGCGCGACGGATACGACGAGCGTGATGAACATGGTGTCCCCCGGGTGAAACCAGACGAAGTCAGTACGCGGCGTGCTGCGGAAGGCCGTCCTTCACTTGATACCAGTCGGGCTTGTCGCCCATGAAGATGTGCGCGCGGCTCTTGAGGCCGGTCGGCGCTGTGAACGCCCCGGGGCAGATGGAGAGCGTGGGCTCGTTCGAGTCGCTGAAGAAGAGGCTCGAGCCGCATTGCCTGCAGAAGCCGCGCTGTGCGGTCGGTGACGCGTCCCACCAGGACAGCCCGTCACGGCGCTCGAACACGATCGCCCCGCGGGGTGCCGACGCATACGCGCCCGGCCCGCCGTGGAAGCGCTGGCACTTCGAGCAGTGGCACCACACCACGTCGTTCACCGGCCCCTTCACCGTGAAGGTCACCGAGCCGCAGCCGCACGAGCCGTGGAGCTCGAGGGGCGGCTTCTTCCGGGGAGTGGCCTTCTTCGCGACCTTCTTCGCCATGGGCCGAACGTACACATAAAACAGCCCCGCCGGCGCCGCAGCCGACGGCCTTCATGAGACGCGGTATCGGCAGGCTCTTCTGCCGTGCTCGGCGCGCGCTTGCCCCTCGGCTTCAGGCAAGGACGCGAAGCTGACCGGTGCCTCATCCGACCGGCTCATTGTCTCCTTTGATGACGACGAGACCGGCCGGGCGGGGGCCAGAAAGCTCGTCCTCTTTGATGACAAGCCTTGAGCAAGTCGCCGCGGAGTGGCCGGTTATTTGTCTCCTTTGATGACTCCGAGGCGGGGTGGTGAGGGGTCTCAGAAGCCTGTCCTCTTTGATGACAACTAACCGGCCATCCGGCGGGGGCCGTTCACCTGAACGAAGCCTGGTGGAATCCGTGAACGAAGCGCTCGAGGCCGAGGGCGTGGCCGCGCTCGGCACGGTCCTTCGACCGTTCACGACCGCGCACCCTGAGGGCACAGGTCACATCTCAGACCGGGCACCCTCTCGGCGCACCGCCGCCGCTCCGACTCAGCTGCGACGGCGGCGGGCGAGGGCGAGGAGGCCCAGGCCGAGGGCGGCGAGCGACGCGTCCATCGGGATGGCGCTGCAGGCGGCCGCGCCGGGCTTGCCGTCAGGCGAGGCGTTGAGCTTGAGCGACGAGGTCGAGTCGCGGTTCTCGGGGTACGCGCGGTCGGCGAACGCGAGCTTCGCCTGCAGCTGGATGTCGTACTCACCGTCCACGTCGGCGATGAACGAGGGCACGCTGCCGTCCTGGTACGCGTATTCCCAGTGGCGCGACATGGTGACGACGCCCTGCGGGTTGCTCACGGCGGCCTTGCTGGCCGACGGGCGGCTCGCCACCGTCCACGTGTACTCGATGGCCGCGCCGTTGCGGTTCGCGAACAGGGGCAGGCGGAACTTCTCACCGGCCTTCAGGGTGACCAGGCCACCGGCGTGCACGCGGAAGGGGGCGTTCGGGTCGAGGCAGTCTTCGCGGTTCGCCGGGTCGACAACCACGCAGTACTTCGCGTCGCAGGCGTCGCCGAGCGTGTCGCCGTCGTCGTCGAGCTGGTTGCGGTTGCGCAGCAGGCTGCAGTTGTCGGCGGTGTTGAAGATGCCGTCGTTGTCCATGTCGAGGTCGCAGACGTCGCCCAGGCCGTCGAGGTCGGTGTCGAGCTGCGTCGCGTTCACGTTGCCGATGCAGTTGTCGAAGGTGTCCGAGATGTTGTCGCCGTCGACGTCGGCGTTGCAGCGCGCGTCCGACACCGGCACGTTGCCCGGGTTCTGCAGCAGCGGGCACACGTCGATGGTGTCGAGAATGCCGTCGCCGTCGTCGTCGTTGTCGCACACGTTGCCGGCGAGGTTGCCGTTGGTGTCGAGCTGCTCGCGGTTCGGAATCGAGGGGCAGTTGTCGGCCGCGTTCAGCACGCTGTCGCCGTCGATGTCGCCATCGCAGCTGTCGCCCATGCCGTCGCCGTCGGCGTCGAGCTGGCTGAAGTTCGAAGACGCGCCGCAGTTGTCGCAGGCA
>JAUXRX010000038.1 GCA_030681645.1 Archangium sp. | reverse complement strand
GCTGCGCTGCCCCTGCGGCGGTCGACGCACCATCTGGACCTTCCACTCCACCCGCAAGCAGGCCGAGGCGCGGCTCATCGAGCTCGGCGTGGCGCTCCCCTCGCGCGTGCTTCCTCCCGCCACCGCTCCACCGCAGCTGCTCCTCGCGATGTGATGGGCCCCCCACCGCTTCACGCTGACCTCGTCGCCCGTCACGTCACCCGTGTGCGCGCTCACTCGAGCCGCACCGCCCGGGGCCACCGAAACGGCGTACGCTGGCGCTCGTGTTCGTCACCCCTCAGCCCGGGTTGCTCACCTCCTCACCAGGCCGGCCGCTCGGTTTCCCGCTTTCTTCTTCTTGTTCTTTGTTCTTCGTGTCCTGCCACGATCAACGAAGCAGAACTCTGCGCAGAGACAGTGGAGGCCCTCTTCGAACTCGGGGCGGCGGGCATGTGGTTACTGCTACTCGAGCCAGCCGATCAATGACCTGGCGCAGCCGGGACCGCACGAGTAGCCACCGAAGATGAGGTCGCCGTAGAATCCGACAAAGTCATCGGTGACATGGCTCCAGGTCACCCCAGCGTCGGTAACGAAGGCACCGGCCGCGAGGTTTCCTCCGACGATGTTCGGCGCGGCCGCGAGTCGCAACTCGCCCCCGACTTCGCCACACCCGGCGAGAAACGGAAGCGGACCGGTGAAGATCGCACGAAGTACGCCGTCCTCGAGCCGCCCGTACTCATACGAGCCATTCTCACAGCGCCAATACGTGTCGCCCAGGGCGACGTCGATGTCGGTGCTGTCTGTGAGGTCGACGATCTCGCGCTCCGCGGTACGCCACCCGCCATCAGACTCGCGGCGGAGCCACTGCCTCGTCCGAAACGTGGACACGAGCACGGTGTCGTCCGCTACGACCATTTCGCGTCCCACGCAATCGAGACCTGAGCAAGAAGGAAGGAAGAGCTGGGCGCGTTCCTCCGAAAGTTGTCTCGCATCGCGAATCACTACTTCGTCGCCCCCTGCGTCGCCCGATTCACCGAACTTCCAGAAAGCGACATTCTGGGCATTGGCCCTCACCATCGCCACGCGCGACCGGGAGTTCGGGAATCCCCTCGAAAACGGAGCGGTAGCCACCGGCGACCAATCGGCGAGGGAAGCGTCAGGCGCCAACCACCCCATCCCGCCATCGCGTAGGATCAACTTTCCCGCACCGGTGTCGTGGAGTTCTGCGTCGTCGAGCGAAAACAGCACCGCCTCAGGGCTCTGCTCGATGACGCCGCCCATCGCCGAGCAGACGAGTTTCGAGGAGGGCTCGTCGAAGCGCAGTGGCGGCCCGCACGGCTCCGGGAAGTTGAGTGTTCTCGCGAGGGCGCGCTTCTCGACAAGAGAGATCCTCGCGGCGCGCGCCTCCTGCCCCCAGTGCAATTCGATGCGGTACTCGCCTGGCTCGTTGGCGTCGAAGGCGATGCCCAGCTCCGCGATCGAGTTCCGCAACGGGGCGCCGTCGGCTATCAGGAGGTCGCGTTCTTCCCCAGCTGGGTTGACGAACCTCGCGCGCGTCGGCTGGGGAACATCACCCCGGCACGTGCCCGCGAGGATCTTGGTTTGGAGGAGCACACGCATTCCCCCCGGCCGAAAGAACTGGCGCGGAGTGCCCCCGAACATCTCGCCGGGGACGCAGGGCGGCTCGCAGGCGACCAGGAGCAGCGAAATGGCAGCGAGCAGCGATCTCATGGAACGGCCACGGGTCCGAACATCCCAGGCAAGGCACAATCGACGCCCGGCGGTCTCGACATTTTGTACAGAATGCGAGCGAAGATGCGGTTTCCTGGTTCGACCCAAGTGTGCAGGTTAGCCCCGTAGTCGAGTGGGCCGGTGCCCAGCCTTGTAACGCGGAAGCCATGAGCCGCACCGGAGTGACTGTCCTCTGGGACCATGACGCCAAGCGTGGGCCGCGTGTGCCTGCCGTGGTCGTCGAATCCACCGATCGCGATCAACTCGCAGGGGCCAGGTTGGAACGAACCGCTGCTCATGTTCGGCAAGAACTCGGTGTCGTTCCGAGCCCCGAACACGAACGCTGCTCCGGTGTTCACGATGGGCTCCGACCAATAGAACACATCTGCCGGGTCGGGTTGGCCCGCGGGGGGCAGCGACGCGTAGCAGACTTCATCTCGTTGCCCGCTGCGAGGCCGCGGCTCGCCACGGCCGGCGCGGTGGGAGAAGACGAGCAGCCGACCAACACCAGAAACGTCCAGCGCATCATCAGCGTACCCTCGCACGTCGTCACCGCAGAATCAGGCCGAAACCAACGACGACACTCCGAGCAACGGCGCGCTGATCCCTGAGCTATACGCGCTTCATGACGACGGTGAAGCACTCGGGCCGACGGCTCTCGAGAGTCGCGATAGCAGCAGGGGCAATCACTTTGACCGTAGCTGCTTTTATCTGGCTGCTCGGGTCGAGCATCTCCGACTCGTCTCTTCAGCTCGAGGGCAAACTATTCGGCGATGCGGGACATGAGAAGGAGTACGGAGTCGGCTCATTGCACACCCGCGAGGAACCCGCGCGACTCAGCTCGAAGACGCTGGAAGTCATCGCCGCCCCAAGAACTCACTTCCGTACCGCAACCGATCTTCCGATCCTCACCGTCGAGCTGTATCGCGGAACATTATTGGCTCGAGGCGAGGTCAGTCTCGTCATTGGGGAAGCGACAGCCAACGGCAATGGAGAGTTCATATTGACAACGGAACCAGAGCAAGCCATCGAGCAGCTAAACGCCTCCGTGGAAACGCTTACCCACGGGAAGCAACTGGACACGAAAGCGATCGCTTCAGGCGCCCCGAAGACTCTATTCGTCTTGAGCGGCCAAATTGAACTGCGGACAGCAAACCAGACACCACAGAACTTGATTGGCGGCCAGACTTGGCCAAGACCGAGGTAGTTCGGGCTCGGCGATTGCCAGAGGTCATTGCCCTACCAAGGTCGAATGACAGCATCGTCGTACTGCTCTTCCGGGTACTCGGTTCACGCTCCGGTCTGTGTGGTTCTTGCTGTGGGCGAGGATCGCCGAAGTGAGCGAAAGCGCCGTGCCTCCGCGTTCGATCGTCAGTTCGCCAACCTTCGTTGGCCGCCGACGCGCTAGGGACGCTTCAGGTCGGCGAGCGCGCGCTTCAGGGCCTCGTCGAGCGCAGCATCGGCCGAGGTCGGAACATCCGGCACCACGCCGGTGCCCTCCCAGTTCCCGTGCGTGACGGGACTGATCGAGGCTGCGTGCGGCACCGCCAACGCGAACCAATCGTCGAGCGAGACCGTCTTGGTAACGTGCGCTCCACCGCGGGTGGTTTCGCCAATGATCGTCGCACGCTTGGTGGTCTGAAGGTCGTACGCAAGCTCTTCACTCGCCCTGGGGGGGGCGGGCCGAACGTCACACGCACGTGCAGGTCGTGAGTGTCGGTGTGAAGATCGTCGGTCAACCGCTCTGCGAACGCAGCACCCTCGACGATGTTGTTGGGCCACCCCACCGACGTGGTGCGGTGGGAAGAAGCCTCGTCGCCCTGCACGACGCGGCCAGCGTGCACTTCGCCCTGGCCGGTGCCCGGCGACGCTGGGGAGACCCCCAGGGTGCGCTCGTCGAGGCGGACTGGTTGAGAGCCCACTGGCCGGCGGCGGCGCCGTTTGCCGAACACGAACGCGCCCTGTGTTTCGTCGATCTGCATCAGGCCGAGGCGGCCCTGGAGGCGTGGGCGAAGAGCCTCCCGGTGCACGCGGGGCTCCACGAGCAGCACCGCCTGGACCCGTTCGTGGTGGCGTTGACCCAGAGTGCGCCGGGCGATGCGCGGGTCGCGGCGCTGGCCCGCGCCCACTGGCTCAAGCGCGGGAAGGTCATGGGTCCGCCCTGACCGTGCGGCTATGCTGCGCGCCCATGCGCCTGACCATCGTCGCCGTGACCGCCGTGCTGCTCGCTGGGTGCTTCTGCAAGAGCCGCGAAGAGAAGCTCAAGGACGCCGAAGACGAAGGCAACCTGCTCGTCGCCACCAAGGCGAAGCTGCTCAAGGGCGCGGGCGAGGCGGTGAAGAAGGAAGGCAAGGAGGCCGCCGAGACCATCGCCGAGGGCACGGGTGAGGTGTTCAAGGGGCTGGGCAAGGGCATCGAGAAGGGCCTGATGGAGGTGAAGATCAAGCCGCACGAGAGCGTCGCGGCCAACGGCCTGGGGCTCACCCGCGCCGCGCGCGGCGAAGAGGGCACCGCGAAGCACACCATCACCGCGTACGTCACCTTCGAGAAGGCGTTCGCCGGTTCGCTCGAGCTGCGCGCGTACGACTCGGAGGACCGCGAGGTGGGGCGCTCGAAGCTCGACAGCGACGAGAAGGAGTCGGGCGCGAAGTACCTCGACTTCACCTTCGACGAGCGCACCCCGCTGATGACCGCAGGCCACTTCGAGCTGCGCGCGACCCCGAAGCAGCCGTGAACCTGGGGCCCTTCGAGGAGCTGGTGCTGGCGTCGACCTCGAGCGCGCGGCGCGCGTTGCTGGACGGGCTCGGGCTCCCGTTTCGCGTGGTGGCGCCCGAGGTGAGTGAAGAGGTGGTGGCGGGCACGCCGCCGCAGCACGCGGTGGCGATGCTGGCCGAGCGCAAGGCGCGGGCGGTGTACGCGCGGTTTCCCCGGGCGCTGGTCATCGGGTCTGATCAGCTCGTCTCGCTGCTCGGTCAGACGCTGGGCAAGCCGGAGGACACGGCGGCCGCGCGCGCGCAGTTGGGGTCCTTGCGGGGGAAGACGCACGACATCTTCACCGGGCTGTGCGTGGTGGGTGCGGGCTTCGTGGTGACCGAGGTCGACTCGGCGAGGCTGACGGTGTTGCCGCTGTCTGACCAGGAGCTCGACGGCTACGTGGCCACGGGCGAGTGGAAGGGCTGCGCGGGTGGGTACCGGGTCGAGGCGCGCGGGCAGGCGATCTTCCAGCGCATCGAGGGAGATCGCTCCGCCATCCAGGGTCTGCCGATGCAGCGGCTCACCAGGATGCTCCGCGAAGCGGGCGTGCAGTTCTATTGACGGGTGACCGAACTGGCCCCTCACCCCGCCCTCTCCCCGCTTCGCAGGGAGAGGGAGAGCCGTTACTCACCCAGGAACGGCTCCTTGCGCGTCTCCTGCCGGAACGCCCACCCGCAGATCCGATCCTCCTGCGTGCGCGGCACGGCCCGGAACCGCACCGCGAACCCATTACTCGCGACCCGCACCACCTTCGCCGCGACGCGGATCTCCATCGACTCGAGGTTGAACGCGCACTCGCCCTCTGCGCCGAGCCCCGGCATCGCCCCGGCCGGGACGTGACGCATCACGAACGCCCCACAGGCACTCACATCGACGGTGCGGAACAGCTCGAAGCCACCCTCCCACGCGAAGGTGAAGCGCAAGCTGGCGCGGACTCTGAAGAAGGTGCGGCGGTTCGCAGACATGCTCCACCTGATCATCCCTTCGGCACGTTCCCCGATTCCATTAAGACGTCCGGGTGGAGCTCGAAGAAGCCGACCGCGCCTGGCTCGAGGACAACGACCTCCCGCGCGCGCTCTCGCTGCTCGACGGGCTGATTGCCCGCGAGCCGGGCAACGTGAAGGCGCTCAACTTCGCCGGCTGGCTGCGCACGTCCCAGCGCGCGAACGACGAGCTCGAGTTCTCCCGCGGGGTGAACGAGCTGAAGGCCGCGCTCGCGCAAAGCTCCGACGACCACCGGCCCGTGGTCAACCTCGCCGAGGCGTTGGCCGCGAAGGGCCGCGCGCGCGAAGCGGTGGACTCGATTCGCCCGTGGTGTGAAGCGCACCCGCACTCGCAGCACGCGTGGAACTCGCTGGGCTGGCTGCTGGGCGTGGTGCTGGGGGACGAGCAGGCGGGCCTGGCGGCGCTGCGGCGGCACCCGTGGAGTCCCGACGCGCGCTTCAACGAGGGGCGCATTCACCTCGCAGCCAAACGCATCGACGAGGCGGAAGACGCGTTCTGCGCGGCGCTGGGGAGCTTCCGGCCCCACGAGGCGTGGCTGCACCTGGGCGAGATCCACGCCACGCGCGGCCACCTGCGCAGGGCCCTGGGCGCCTTCCGGCGCGCGGCCGAGGTCGATTCACGCGGCGAGTACACGCAGGCGCTGCACCAGGCGATCACCGTCATCGGCAACTCGCTGTTGCAGCAACAGAAGTACTTCCTCCACGCGGACGACGACTCGCAGCTCAGCCAGGAGCGTGAGCGGCCGCGCGAGGTTCCGTCACGTCTCCCGCCTTCGCTCGAGCAACTCGCGATGCATGCGCGCGCGGTGCGACCGACGGTGCTGGGCGAGCTCGCCACGGACTGCGCAGCCATCGAGCGCTGCGCGCAGGCCGCGACGCTCTTCCCCGAGTATTCCGACCAGGCGCTCTGGGCGCGGCTGGAGAAGCACGGTCCGGCGCCGGCGATCGAGCTGGCCCGCGAGTGGAGGTCAGCCCAGCTGGCGCTCTACGAAGAGCTGCTCGATCGCGACGAGCCGGGCACGCGCGCCGGCACGGAGCTGCGGTTGCTGCGCTCGGCCATCGCGCATCGCGACTGGGACGGTGCGTTCGCCGCGCTCGCCGCCGTGGATCGCTCGAAGGAGCACGGCGTCGAGCTGATCGCAGGCCTGGCTGAGCTGCTGGGAGATCGCCTTCAACGGCTCGGCCGCGCCGCCCTCGCCCTGCGCGCCTGGGCCCTCTCGGAGAGCGCCTTCTCCGAGTTCGCGTCCTGGGCCTCGGCAGGTGGCGAGGGGATGGCGCGGATGCTCGACGTGAACCGGCTCCGGGCGAAGCAGGGGCTCGCTCCGCGGTGACGTCGTGCGCATGCGCTCGAAGCGCAGCGCGCCACCGGCTGATCAGCCACGGGCACCGTTTCTCCCGGAATCAGCAGGCTTGAGCCGCTGAAAGATTCTCAGAACTCGAGGTTGCACCTCCCCGATTCTTGCAGTTCCGCTGGGCGTGCGCTCCTCACTGCTCCTCTCCCTTCTCGCCGTCTCGGGCTGCGTCTGCGGCGGTAACGGCAGCATGCTCCGCGTCGGCGGTACCACCACCAACACCACCGGCGTGCCGGACGCGGGGGCCATCTGGTTCACCGTGGCCGACGACGGCGGGGTCGACGCGGGCCCGCGCGTGGTGCTCGAGGCGTGCGGCAATCACCTCGACGACGACGGTGACGGCGCGGTCGACGAAGACTGCAGCTGCTCCGTGGGCGAGACGCGGCGGTGCTTCAGCGGCACGCCAGCGCAGGGTGGGGTCGGTGCCTGCCGCGTGGGCGAGCAGGTCTGCGAAGGCGAAGAGTTCGGCGCGTGGAGCGAGTGCCGCGGCGAGGTGCTCCCGCTGCCTGAGCTCTGCAACGGCGTGGACGATGACTGCGACGGCACCGTCGACACGCTGACGCAGGCCTGCACCAGCGCGTGCGGCAGCGGCACCAGCGTCTGCACTGCGGGCGCGTGGAGCACCTGCTCGGCACCGCAGCCGGGTGTCGAGGTGTGCAACGGCCTCGACGACGACTGCGACGGGCAGATCGACGAGAGCCTGGCGCGGGCGTGCAGCTCGACCTGTGGCGCGGGCACCGAGACCTGCACGGCGGGAGCCTGGGGTGTCTGCACGGCGCCGGCGCCTTCCGTCGAGGTCTGCAACAACGTCGACGACGACTGTGATGGGCAGGTCGACGAGAGCCTGACGCGCGGCTGCGCCTCGATGTGCGGCACGGGCACCGAGACCTGCAGCGCGGGCGGCTGGGGCAGCTGCACGGCGCGCACGCCGAGCGCGGAGATCTGCGGCAACGGCATCGACGAGAACTGCGACGGCATGGACGAGCGCTGCGTGTGCATCGGCACGGTGGGGCAGACGCCGTGGCAGATCCACCAGGGCGAGTCGCCGACGTGCTGGCCGCAGACGTTCCCCAGCAACGGGAACACGGGCGAGTACCAGTACTCCACGATTCCGTCGGCGAACGACCCGGGTTGGGCGCCGCACGGGGCGCCGAACATCAGCTTCGACACGGTCTCGACCATGTGTGGCGCTGGCGGCGGGCCCGACCTCTGCAACTGCCGCGCGGGCGGCGACTTCACCTACTTCCAGACCTCGTTCACGCTGCCGTCCGGGTACCAGGTGAACAGCATGATCGTGAGCATCGGCAACGTAGATGATGGGGTGAAGGTGACCATCTACAACGCCAACCATCCCAACGGCGTGGTGGGCGGCTACGCGTTCCTCGGCGGCGGCGCGACGGCGGACCTGGCGCAGTACCTGGTGTCGGGCACCAACCGCATCGTGCTCACGCACGTCGATGACTGCTGCCAGATTCGCCGCATCGCCAACGCGTCGATCACCCTCAACGGGAGCGCCATCAACGGTTGCCCGTAGAAGATCCTTCCCCTCTCTGGGCCGTTGAAGGCCCGATGCAAGCCTCCCTGCGCCTCATCCCAGCAATCTCCCTGGTCGCGCTTTGCGCCCACGCCCAATACACCCCCTCCGCCGGGCAGAACGCGCCGGCCGCCGCGTACGACATGGTGCGCGACGAGAAGACCGGCTCGGTCTCGCTGAGGAAGGCCGAAGCGACGAAGGCCGTCAGCCGGGACGGCCACGGCAACGCGCGCGGCAATCAATACGACCTCGCAGTGGATGGCGCGTTCGACGGCCAGACGGTGCTCATCCTCGACCAGGTGGGCAACACGCTGGTGAACACGCGCGCCGCGCTCAAGGAGAAGGGCCTGTCCTCGGTGGTGTACTCGAGCGGCGCGACGCCCTCGCCCGCCGACCTTCGGAAAGCCCTCGAGAAGTCGTGCGAGCTCTGGCTGATCTCCTCGAGCACGCCGCTGCTCAACGACGAGCACATCGCGCTGATCAAGGCGTTCTTCGACGCCGGCCACGGCGTGTACATCTGGGGCGACAACGATCCCTACTACGTCGACGCCAACCGGGTCGCCTCGGCGCTGGTCCCCGGGCTGCGCATGGAAGGCAACCTTGCCGGTAACGCGGTGGTGAACATCGCCGACGGCAGGGACGCGAAGGTCGGCCTGCGCGCGGGCCACCTGATCACCACCGGCCTCGAGCACCTCTACGAAGGCGTGACCATCGCCACCGTGCAGTTCACTCCCGCGCACGGGCGCACCGAGGCGCTCTACGACGGCGAAGGTGGCTCAGCGCGCTCGCCGAAGCTGCCCGAGGGCTTCACGCCGCTGCTCTACGGTTCGGCGGGGAACCTGGTGACGGTCGCCTACGAGAAGGACGGGAAGCGGCTGCTGATGGACGGCGGCTTCACCCGGCTCGCCGTCAGCTGGGACGACGCCGGCACCGCCCGCTACGTGAAGAACGCGGCCTCGTGGCTGGTGCACGCGGAGAAGTTCAAGAACACCGTCGCCACGCGCGTGACCCTGGCGAAGTGAAGTGCCTATGCTCCCCGCCCCAACCCCGAGGAGCCCTCATGCCCCGCATCACTGGAAACGCAGCGCGCGTCACCGCCCCGAAACCGAAGGCCACGGGGAAGGCGAACAGCCCGACCGCGAAGTCCGGAGGCGAGCGCGCCACGAGCGGCTGGGCGACGAAACCGGCGAAGCCCACGAAGCCGGCCACGAAGCCCACGGGTGGTGAGCGTCCCTCGACGAAGCCCACCAAGCCGGCGAAGCCCACCACGCCCGCCAAGCCCACCACCGGCGGCGAACGCGTCACCACGAAGCCCTCGAAGCCGTCACCCGCGAAGCCCGTCATCGGCGGTGAGCGCGCGGCCACCAAGCCTGCGAAGCCGAGCACCCACACCGTGCGCACCGGGGGCAGCGAGTCGGGTGGCCGCACCACGAACAACACCGTCGACTGGGGCAACATGCGCAGCACCGGCGGCGGCGAGTAACTCCGCGCTCGGATGTCTGACTTCGAGTGGCCCTGGCGCGGTGCTCCACCCCGCGACGCGGAGGTGCGGCGGCGCCTGCTCCCGCTCACTCTCGAGCACGCGCGCGCAGCGCCCTGGTACCGCAAGGACTGGGGCTCGCGCTGGCGGCGTGGGCTCGAGGCGTTGCCGCTGCTCACCAAGGAGCTCGCGGTCGAGCACGCTGATCAGCTCCTGGCGATGGCCCCCGGACCCTTCGTGGGAGTGGTGTCTTCGGGCACGCAGCATGGCGACCGCGAGCCGCTGCGCATTCCCGAGCTCGACGCGGAGCGCGAGGCGTTCGCCCGGTTTCTCGGCCCCCCCGTTCACCCCGAGCGGAGTCGAGGGGCGCTGCACCTCGAGGTGATGTCGATGCAGCACGGGTTCCCCGAGGGCGGTGCGCCTGACGGCACCCTGCGAGTCCCCTGGACCTTCACCGCGAGCACGTTTCGGCTGCTGCAGAAGCTGCTGCTCGAGCCGCAGCAGGGCGGACGGCGCGTGGAGTCACTGCTCATCGGGGCGGCCGCGCTCGTGCCGTTGACGGTGTGGCTCTACGAGCACGACGTGGACTTCGCGAAGCTGCGGGTGAAGGCCATCGGCACCACGGGCTTCCGCCTCGGGCCACACTGGCGCGCGCGGGTGGAGTCGCTGTGGGGCGCGACGGTGCACGACAACTTCAGCCTGTCTGAGCTGGCGGTGCCGGCGCCTGCGTGCGACGCGTGTGGGCATCATCACTTCGAGCTGCCCGCGGTGGTGGTGGAGGTGCTCGAGCCGGTCACGCATCGCCCGCTGAAGAGTGGGGTGGGCGTGCTGGTGGTGACGACGTTGTGGCCATTCGTGCAGGCGATGCCGTTGATCCGCTACTGGACTGGCGACCTGGTGGCGCTGGGGCCGCGGTGCCCGGAGCGGGGTGAGCGCGGCTTCGTCTTCCGCGGGCGGCTCACGCAGTGCGCGATGCTCAAGGGCGAGTTGCTCCTCACCCCGCAGGACGTGGAGGCCTTCCTCGACACCCGGCCGGAAGTGGCGCGGCTGCCTCACCCCGCGGCGCAGCTGGGGCTGGTGAAGTCGCCCGACGTGGGCGTGCCGCGCTTCGAGGTGCAGCAGGAAGGGCGCAAGGTGATCGTGCGAGTGGAGCTGCGCTTCGATCCGGGTGTCTTCCCGGTCCAGGCCGCTGCGCTCGCTGCTGAACTCTCGAAGAGCCTCAGGCGCGCCTCACCCCCGCTGCGCCGAGCAGAGCGGGCGAAGCAGAGGAGACTGATCATCGAGCTGACGAGGCCGAACACGCTCACGCGCAAGTGGAGCAAGTTTTGAAGCCGAAGAAGGAACCAGTGTCTCCCTCTCCCCGAGGGGGAGAGGGTCGGGGAGAGGGCCGCGCCGCCGATGGCCGCGCCTTCCTCGAGGCAACCCTGCAATGGGCACGAGCCAACGTGCCCTTCTACGCAAAACGAATCCGCAAGAACGCGAAGCTGATCGACCTCCCGTTCCTGACCAAGGACCTCGCGATCGCAAACCAGCGGTCCCTGCTGGCGAAGGGAACGAAGGCCTTCGCCGGAGTCATCTCTTCGGGCACCCAACCGCGAGCCGACGTGCTCCGAGTCCCCCGCACGGAAGCCGAGCGCCTCGCCCTCGAAGACTGGCTGGGAGAAGAGCCCGAAGAGTCCCTGGTGCTCGAAGTGCGCGCGGTGCATCACGGCGTCGATCACCTCGCCCCCCGCCGCAACTGGCTGCGCGTGCCGTGGAGCTATTCCCGCAACGCCTTCCGCCTGGTCGAGTCGGTCCTCTCGAAGCCGCAGCCCGACGGCCGCCGCGTGCAGCGCCTGTTGATCAACGCGGGTGCGCTCATGCCGCTCACCGCGCACCTGCTCGAGCGGGGAATCGACCCGCGACGCTTCGGAGTCCGCGGGATCTCCACCACGGGCTTTCGCCTCTCTCCGCACTGGCGAGCGCGGGTGCAGGAAGCCTGGGGCGCGCCGGTGTTCGACAACTTCAGCCTCTCTGAGCTGCCGTCTGCGGCGCTCGAGTGCCGGGCGTGTGGCTTCAACCACTGGCTGCCACCGCCGGTCTGGCCCGAGGTGATCGACCCGGTCACGCACCGGCCGTTGAAGCGCGGAGTCGGCGTGTTGGTGGTGACCACGCTCTGGCCCTTCGTGCAGGCGATGCCCCTGCTCCGCTACTGGACGGGCGATCTCGTCGAGCTCGGGCCCAGGTGCCCCGAGACGAAGGAGCAGGGAATCCGCTTTCGGGGGCGCGAGCGACAGTCGCTCGGCTTGCTCGTCGCCGCGCAGGACGTGGTCGACGCGCTCGAGGCCGAGCCGCTCGTGGCGAGGCACCCGCATCCGGTGGAGCAGCTTGGGCTGGTGCGCTCGGTGGACTGCGGCGCGGTGAAGTACGAGCTGTCGCGGGTGAAGCGTGACGTGCTGGTGCGCGTCGAGCTCAAGTTCGATCCGAAGGCGTATCCGGGCGACGCCGACGCGTTGGGCTGGCGGATCGCCGGGGCGCTGCTGAAGGCCAGCCCAGCGCTGCGCCGGCTCGAGCGCGCGCGGAAGGGTGAGCTGGTGATCGACGTCGTTGGCCCAGGCACGCTCACGACGCCGTGGACGAAGTGGTGAAGCGGCCTGCAACGGGCGCGGTGAGGCAGGGCTTTCTCCTTGCAGGGTGCGGGCTTGCCCCCCGACCTGGGTCAGCTTCGCGTCCTTGCCCGAAGGCGAGAGGCAAGCGCGCGACGGGCACCGCGTAGATCCGCACGCCCCCGCCCATCAAGGCCAGTACGCCCTGATCAGCTTCTGCAACATGAACGGCCGGTTCGTGACGATCCCATCCACGCCCTTCGCGATCGCCTCGCGCATCTCCAGCTCGTCATCCAGCGTCCAGACGTAGAGCTTCTTCGACGGCAACCCCTTCTCCTTGTCCGCCTCGATCGACTTCCGGTCGCGCTCCACCGACTCGAGGAACGAGTCGTACGCGTCGAATCCGAACGGCTGCCGGCCGATCGACGTGATGGAGTTATCCAGCTCCTTCGCGGTGACCACGCCCGAGTGCGGGTCGTGCTCGAGCGCCGGAAGGTCGATGTCGTGGCTGAGCGGGTACTTGTTTCCCAGCACCGACTTGAGGTCCTTCACCACCTCCTTGTCGGGGTGCATCAGGAACACCCGGTCTGAGGTGAGCCCGTTCTCGGTGAGCACGCGGTCGAGCTCGGTGGCGAAGCGCTGCCGCAGGCCGCGGTCGCCGTCGATCTTCACGTCGAGCGCGATGGTCTTCACCTCGGGGTGCTCCTTCAGGTACGCGGCCACCTGGTCGAACGTGGGCACCTGGTAAGGCAGCTTCGCGTCGTCACCCTCCGACTTCTTGTAGCCCAGCCTGCTCTGCACCTCGGCCAGCGTCATCCGGTCGATGCACTCGAGGCCGTCCTGCGGAATGCGCGGCTGGAACTTGCCCGACTCGAACCCGTACCGGCGCAGGTTGGCCGTGAGGGCCGCCGGGTCGTTGTCGTGCCACATCACGATCTTCCCGTCCTTCGTGAACGAGAGGTCGATCTCCAGGCCGGTGGCGCCGCGCTTCACCGCGTCCTTGATGCCCTCCATGGTGTTCTCGGGGAACGTGTCGCCGATGGTGCCGCGGTGGGTGATCTCCACGGGGCGGATGGTCGGCTTCGCCTGGCTGATCAGCTCGGCCACCACCTCGCTCGCCGGGTGCGTCTTCTTCAGCTGCTCCAGCGTCGCGTCGAGGTAACCACCGACGCGCGCCTGGTCGAAGACGTGGTGTACCTGGAGGCGCTCCTTCTTGCCGTCGCCGCTCTCGAGCACCGCGTTGATCAACTTCATCGCGCTGGGGGCGTCCTTCACCTCGGTGAGCCGCTGCTCGAACGTGTTCTTCTTCTTCTGAACGAACGCGTCGCCGTCGTTGCGCACCGTCTTCGAGAGGTCCTTGCTCTCGAAGGTGTCGGTCGGCGCGACGACCACGGGCTGCGTGGTCTGCGGCTTCGTCTCGGTGAGGGGGGCGTGGCGGAGCTGGCGGAGGGTCGGGCTCGAGAGGATGCGGGTCATGGAGCCCTGCATTTCACGGCGCGTGCCCCCGGCCCGGCCGAGGCAGACCGGTCGGTTACAGGGCGGCGACGTCGCCCGGCAGGCGACACTGGCCAGTCCCCCTTCTCAGCCCGTCGCCGCCGAGGCGACAGCCGTGGTCACTTCAGCTGGACCTGCGACTGAACCGACGGCGCCTCTTCGCTCGCGCTGATGGGCGCGACGGGTGCCATCGGCTGCGCCGGAATCGCGTCGCGCAGCGCGCTGAACGTGCGCGAGGTCTCGGCGTCGTACAACTTCGAAGCGATGCCGGCGATGGGCAGCCCCGCCAGCAGCAACAGCAACCACTGCGGGCCGCCCGAGAGAGCGAGCCCACCGGACATGATCAGCAAGGTCATCAGCCCCGCGATGAGCGAGAGCACCAGCGTGGGCGGAGGCGACATCGCCGCGCGGATCTCCGTGCTGCCGTCGGGCTTCGCTTCGAGCGTGCCGTCGAGCTGAATGCGCACGCGTCGCCCGCGAACCCGGCGCGTCACCTTGAAGCGGTTGTCCTCGACCTCCCCGCGGAACGGCGTCCTGTCGCGGCTGAGCGTGTCCTTCATCAACGCGGCGAAGTTGTCCGCGTTCGGTGAGCCGGAGAGCGTCTGCGCCTGCAGCAGCCGGCGGGCCTCGTCCACCGAAGCCGTGGTGCGGAAGACGACGTGCTTCTTCTTCATCATGGGCAGTCCACCCGTGCGCGGACGGCGCCGTCCGGTGCGCCAGGCCCACCCTGTCCGCCGGCTCCCAACGTCACCGTTCCCGCGTCCGGCGTGATCGTCGCGCTCCCCGAGCACCACACGCCCACCGAAGGCCCGCCGCCCGCTGCGCCCCCGACGCCGCCGGTTCCGCCCCGGCCTCCCTCACCACCCTGGCCGCCCAGTCCTCCGACGACCCCGGGGACGAGAGGATCCTTCGCGCCCGCGCCGCCCTCGCCACCGCTGGCCGGAGCGCCGCCGCGCCCGCCTGCGCCGCCGCCCGCGGTGATCAACGTCACGTCGTGCAGTTGAGGCGACGCGTTGTGCAGCAGCATCGCGATGGAAGCGCCGCCGCCGAGCGCGCCTTCCCCGCCTTCGCCCCCGCAGCCGCCCGCGCCCCCGCCACCGCCGCTGCAGCCGTACGACGCGCTCCCGTCGGGCCACGCCGCGCCGCCGCCGCCGCCTCCGCCTCCGCGTCCGGGTCTGCCCGGCTGGCCCTTCGTCCCGCGACTCGCCGTCCAGGCTCCCGCCGAGGAGATGCCGCCCAGCTCGTCACCCGGACTGCCCGCATCGCCCGCGGCGCCCATGATGCCGGGCTGCCCGTTCGCCCCGCGCTGTTCGCTGCAGCCCATCGTGGTGCAGGGAACTCCCCCGTCGCCGCCGAACGGCGCAGGCAGGCCCGGCGCGCCGGACTGTTCGAGCCTGGTCGAGCCGCTGGGGTCTCCTCCGCGGCCTCCGGTTCCGCCGGCGGACAGCAGGTCGCTCGCGGTGCCCCCCTCGCAGGCCCGGCCTCCCAGGCCGCCGTTGACGAAGGTGGCCAGCTCGCAGCCGCCCGGTGCGCCGCTCTCACCGGCGTCCGCGGGGCCAGGGGCCGGCGCGCCGTCCATGCCGTCGGCGCCGAGCGCGGCGGACAAGGTGCAATGGGACACGCGGCTCTGGACGACGTCGACGAGCGTGAGGGCCACCGACGGCGCACCCGGAGTCGCCGGTGTCGGTGACTTCACCTCGAGCGAGTCGAGGTCGAGCGGCGTGGTGCGGTTGCGGGCGGCCACGGTCCCGTTGATGGTGGCGAGCTTCGTCCCTCGCACCCACCCACCGTCGACCAGCGTGGAGTAGCCACCGTAGAGCGAAGCGGTCGGCCCGAGGTCGACGTCTTCGGTGTACGTGCCCGAGACCAGCAGCACCTGCGCCTTCCGTTCCATGAGCGCGCGCCCGATGCTCCTCACCGGCGCGGCGCGCGTGCCGGGAGAGGTGTCGTCTCCGTTGGTGGGATCCACGAACACCGCGTCGCGTGCGTCGCCGTCGAGGCCGTCGCAGTTCGTGTCGCGGAACTCGTCGTCGGGCAGGTCGGGGGAGCCCGCGTCGCACGGGCTACAATGATTGGGCAGCGCGCCCGCGCCGCACGCCTCACCAGGGGCGCAGGAGCCGCACGAGAGCGTGCCTCCGCAGCCGTCGCTGAGGCTTCCGCACCGCGCGTTCGCGGCCTCACAGGTGGTGCGGGTGCAGCCTGCGTCGACCGCCTGCACGCAGAGCTGCATCGCCACGTCGCAGCGGAAGCCCGGCACGTCGCAGCCGCCGTCGGCTTCGCACGCGTACAGAAGGTCGGGCACGCGCACGCACGTGCACGAGGCCAGGAGCGCGCAGAGCCCCAGGAGCGCCTGCTGGTGGCCCCTCGACTCCGCTCGGGGTGAACGGGTGGCGGTCATGGTGACCCCCACAGCACCCCTGCCAACACACCCGTCGCCGCGGCGCCCACGCCAGCGCCGAGCGCGACGGAGAAGTCCGTGTTCGCCTGCTGTGCGATTGCGTCGGCCTGCGAGTGACGCAACTCCCCCGTCGCCGCCCCGTCGAGCGTCGACTTCTGCTGCAACCCCATCGCCAGGAACGCCACCGCCACGCCTGCCGCCGCCGCGGCGACGCCCGTCGCGATCCACGCCGGAGCACGCGACCGCGAGGCGGGTGCCGCGGGAAGCACGAGCGCTTCCTGCCTGGGCACGGGCTCGAGCGTGGTCGCGCGCGGCGCATCCGACGTCTCGCGGGACCCGAGCGCCCGCGCCAGGCCTCCGAGCGTGGTCACGGCGAGCTCGTCGACGTCGGTGAGCGCGCCCTTGTCGCCCGCTTCCTCGAGCACCGCCCCGTCCTTCGCGAGCACGGCGATGGTGAGCGCGAAGCGGTCGCGCAGCACCACGCCGCTGACCACCAGCACGCGCGCGCCCGGCGCCGCGGCCTCGAAGCACGCCGGCTGCTCTACGCCCGCCCGCAGCCCGCACTGCCGCGCCGCATGGGTGGACGGGACCAGCTCGGCCCCGCGACCGCTCTTGCCCATCGCCTTCACCACCGCGATGGAGGCGAGGTTCGACGACTCTTCCGCGTCACCGGGCACGACGAGCCAGGCGGGGCTCGAGGCGACGATGCTGCAGGCAACGAGTGACGTCACGAGTGCCATGGCGACGCGCATGCTAGCCCTGCTGCCTCAGTCCAGCGCGAGCAGCGTGAGGGCGACCACCGCACCCACACCGGCCTGCACCAGCAGCGTCTTGCCCGAGAGGGGGTCGCTCATCTTGCCCTCGCCCAGCATGTTGACCAGGCCGGCGGGCGTCCACCACGCCCAGGTGACCTTCGGGTCGCCGGTGAGCACGTTCCCGAGGCTGCCCTTGCTGTCCCAGCCGTTGCCCGGGTTCAGCAGCTCGGCCCACGAGTAGTAGAGGAGGTCGTCGTTGAAGGTCCACCAGAGCGCGTTGAAGGCGCCGGCGGTCTTCCAGCCGAAGTTCTCCTTGAGGAAGAAGGTGAGACCGGCCTGCGCGGCGATCTGCAGCGGGCGGTAGAGGCCGACCTTGTCGTGCTTCCGCGCGATGTTGAAGCCGACGTAGTCGAAGAGCGAAAACGCCACGGAGGAACCGACCACGGCGAGCGCCTTCTTCCAGAACGGCTGCTTCTTCGTCGGCTCCCGGACGATGGTGTTCCAGATTTTGCTGAAGAGGCCCTTCGGCTTCGGGTTGGGCTGCTTCCACTTCGGCTTCGGGGCGTGCTTCGTCTTCGAGGGCGCCAGGCCGAGGGTCTTGTGTGCCTCCTCCATCGAAGAGAAGCGCTGCACCAGCGGCAGCTTCTGGCCGGGCTTCAGCTTCTTCACCGCGTCGTGGAGCGCGCCTGACTTCAGCAGCGCCTCGGTGTCGCGGAACGACTCGGGGGCCTCGAACAGCGCGCGCGTCAGCTCGCTGGTGCCGCGCCTGACGTCGGCCGGGGAGAAGCGCCGCGACGGGTCGAGTGAGTTCCACGCGTGCTCGAGGTTCTGGCCGAGCAGCTCCAGGCCTTCGTCGCGCGGGGTGGGGCTGAACGAGTCGACCGCGAGGACCGTGCGGATGACCGGCGGCGCCACGGGCCGGGAAGGCGTGATGGTGCAGGGCAGGACGCGGAGGGAGGGGTTGAGTGAGGTGAGCATGCACGCGGGCAATCCACGCGACGTGCCAGCGCGAAGGTGGGCGGATCTGCGTGCCCCCGTCGCTTCGCAGGAGACAGCAGGTGGCGCTTCGATGCCGAGTGTCGCTTGCGAGGCGACAGCGCTCCCTCTCCCCGAGGGGGAGATCGGGGAGAGGGCCGCGCAAATCAATGCAACGTGGTACGGCAAAGCCCTGCTCTCCTCACTCGCGATCGCCGTGAGCCTCACCTCCGTGCTCGCCGCGGCCGAAGCGCCGGTCGAGCCCGTGGGCATCGCCATCTCGGGCGGCGTGTCGCTCGGCACGTGGGAGGCGGGCTTCATGTACCTCACGCTCGAGGCCCACAAGGCGAGCCGCCGGTCGCAGCTGCGCGTCGTCACCGGCGCCTCGGCCGGCAGCGCCAACGCCTTCATCTCGGCCGTCAGCTCGTGCCTGCCCGCGAACCCGGACCCGATGCAGGACCCGGGCTGGAAGGTGTGGGGGCCCATCGGCTTCGACCAGCTCTTCGATCCTCACCGCGCCAACGACGAGGCGCTCTTCGTGGGCAAGCCCTTCGAGGAGTCGATCGAGCGGGTGCGGCTGGTGTGGAACGCCGGGCTCCCCGAGCGCTGCGACGTGGTGGTGGGCGTGTCCGTGACGCGGGTGACGCCGCGGCAGCTCCGCATCGGAGACGGGCTGACGGTCCCGCGCGCGCTCGAGACCTTCGTGGTGCGCATCCAGGGCCGGGGCATGGGCAAGGCGCCCCGCCTCACCAACTACGTCGACCCGCTCGGCCTCATGCCCACGCCGCTGCTCCCCTTCCTCGACGACGAGTCACCCGAGGCCACCGAGAAGAACTTCACCCAGCTCAGCTCGTTGGTGCTCGCTTCGGGCGCGTTTCCGCTCGCGTTCAAGCCGCGGCCCATCGAGTACTGCCTCTCGAAGCCGGGGCGCGACGGCAAGCCCGGCGACACGCGCTGCGTGGTGCCCGACTTCAAGGACCTCTTCGTCGACGGCGGCGTGTTCGACAACAACCCGCTGCGCCTGGCGTGGACGCTGGCCGACCGCCGGCTGGTGCGCAGCAGCGAGGGCCGCTTCTTCTGGGCCGATCCGCGCACGCCCGCCGACGCCACGCTGCAACCCGCGGTGCGCTACCTCTACCTCGACCCCGACACCGAGGTCTTCCCTCCCGAGCCGCCCATCGTCGATCCCACTCCCGAGGCCGGCTTCCTTTCCCGCGTGTTGTCGATGAGCGGCGACATGGTCGAGTCGGCCCAGGCGCGCGAGCTGGGGCAGTTGGTCAACGAGCGCGCCGACCTCACCGGCCGCCTGCACCTGCCGATGAACAACCTGCCCAAGGCGAGCGAACACCTCTGGGCCTTCATCGGCTTCTTCGAGCAGGACTTCCGCCGCTTCGACTTCTACCTCGGCATGTACGACGCGCTCGTGGAGCTGAAGGAGGGCCCGGGCTGGAAGGAGGAGCCCATCGACTTCGAGGCGATGCGGGGCAGTGACGCTGCCGCCCGCAAGAACTGGGCGCCGTTCCTCTGCCTGCTCTCGATGGCGGAGCCGGGCTTCGAGCGCTACCGCGCCGAGTGCGAGGGCGCAGAGCTGGAGAACTTCCGCATTCTCCTGCAGGTGAGCCTCGACCGGCTCCACGAGCGCTGCCGCCCCACCCGCGAGTCGAAGCGCGAGGCGACGAGGCCGCACTTTCGCTGCGAGCAGGCGAACGCAGGCAAGGAAGCCGCGCAGGTGCCGGGCGTCAAGCCGCTGCCCGCAGAGGAACGCCAGCGCCTCGAGGAAGAGCCGGAGTTCGAGCTCTTCATGCGGCTCCTCGGCGCCTACGAGTTCGAGTTCAAGGACCTGGGCCTCAGCCGGGCCCGGGCGCGCGGCGGCAAGCTGGCGATGCGTGAACGCCTCGACGAGGTCGTGGACGAGTGGGCCGGTGCGCAGGGCTCCTTCACCACGCGCTTCCTGGCGAAGACGGCCGCGCGGCTCTCGCTGCACACCATCGAGTTCAGCCCGCCGCTGTTCTCCGGCTACGTGTCGCTGGGCACCACCATCGAGGGCGGCGCGAGCATCGTGCCCTTCTTCTGGAGGCCGCACTGGCTGCAGGTGACGGCAGCGCTCGGCGTGGGCGCGCTCGAGACGCTGGCGACCGAGGTGCGTCCCCGGGTCTCGTTCACGCTGTCGGCCGGGCCCGAGCTCCACCTCTCGCCCGTGTCCTCGAGCTTGCTGCAGCCGCGCTTCTCGGTGCGCGGCGGGGTGCAGCTCAACGTCTTCGACACGTTCGGCACCGCGCCCTGCGTGGGAGGCGACGCGCGCAGCTGCACGCAGCCGGTGCTCGAGCTCGTGGGCGTGGTGAGCCTCTTCGAGCGGGTGCGGGTGCACGCCACCTGGCAGACGTTTCCGGTCCTCTACGGCCGCACCCGGGGCTTCTTCTACCTGCAGTTCGGAGTCGGCTTTCAGTTCCTCTGAGCCCGCCTGGCCGGTGCACGAAATTCCCCGGTCCGTTAGAGCGAGTGGCTCAGTGGAAGCCCTGGTCGAACTCCTCCGCGGCAAGCGGGTCTGCGTGCTGACGGGCGCGGGCATCAGCACCGAGTCGGGCATTCCCGACTACCGCGGTCCCACCGCGCCCCCGCGCCGCCGGCCTCCGATTCAGCACCGCGACTTCGTGGAAGAGGCGCTCACCCGCGCGCGGTACTGGGCGCGTTCGATGCTCGGGTGGCCGCGCTTCCGCGACTTCGAGCCCAACGCGGCGCACCACGCGCTCGCTGGGTGGCGGCAGGTGAGCGGCCTCATCACCCAGAACGTCGACCGGCTGCATCAGAAGGCAGGGCAGGGCGGGGTGCTCGAGCTGCACGGCGCGCTCGCCGAGGTGCGGTGCCTGGCGTGTGAGGCGAAGGTCGATCGCGATGAGCTGCAGCAGACGCTCGAGCTGATGAACCCGCATGCGCTCGACTGGAGCTACACGCTCTTCGCCGACGGAGACGCCGATCTCCCCGACGAGGTGGTGCGCGACTTCGCGGTGCCGGCCTGCGCGTGTGGTGGGGTGCTCAAGCCTGACGTCGTCTTCTTCGGTGACTCCGTGCCGCGCCCGCGCGTGGAGGACGCCTTCGCGCGGCTCGATTCGTCCGAAGCGCTGCTGGTGGTGGGCAGCTCGCTCACCGTGTTCTCGGGGTACCGCTTCGTGTTGCGCGCGCGCGAGCGGGGGTTGCCGGTCGCGGTGCTCAACCTCGGGCCGACGCGCGCTGATGGTGATGCGCAGGTGAAGCTCGAGGCCCGCGCGGGTGAGCTGCTCCCGTCGCTGGTCGAGCGGCTTCAGTGAGCGATCTTCGACAGGCCTCGATGGGGCGGGGTGTTTCTGGGTTTCGTGCCGCGCTCGACCCGGGCTTGCCCCTCGACTTCCGGCGAGGATCCGCACGTGAGGCGAGTGGGGCGAGGTCGCCCGGAAAAGGACGCCCGGCCTGGGTCAGCTTCGCGTCCTTGCCCGAGGACGAGGGGCAAGCGCGCGGCGAGCACGGCGTCGATCCCGCGAGCCCCACGCGCCCTCAAGGCCGCGACCTGGATCACTACGGCTTCAGTGAATCGAGCTTCTCCACCAGTTGATGGGCCGGCTTCAGCGGCTCGCCGTAGAGCGTCTCTGACGCCGCCGCGGCGCCCTGGCGCAGCTCGTCGTCGGGCAGCGCGCACAGCGCCTTCATCACCTCGATGACCTGGCCCTCGTCGAGTCCACGCGTGCCATCGACTCCACCGAGCGTCGAGAGCAGCGCGTGCGCAGCGAAGAAATGCGGCGTGCTCTGGGAGTGCCGGCCGCGCGCGAGCTGCGCCAATGACACCACGCTCAAGCACGCCGGCGGCCGCCCGTCGTGGAGCTGCCCGATGAAGGCGCGCAGCTCGCGCTCGGCCATCTTCCCGAAGCGCAGGTCGTCTTCACCGACGAGGTGCTGCAGCAGGTCCGGCGTCTTCACCTCGCGCGGGTCGAGGTCGTGGCGGGCCTCGTGGGCTTCGACGAGCTCCGATTCCAGCTCGATGATCTGCAGCAGCGCGCGCAGCCCTTCGCTGTCATCGAGCGCCTCGTCGGCCCGGCGCAGCGCGCGGAGGTCGCTCGCGAGGATGAGTGGACCTCCGCGCCGCGTGTTCGAGGTGTAGGGCTCGAGGTTCTCGAAGTACGAGTCACCGAACACCAGGCGCTCGGGCCGCGGGACGTGGATCTTCCCGCCCTTGAGCCGCTTCTCCATCGCCCTGGCCAGGCGTTCCCGTTCGTTGACGCGGCGATCCGCCTCGGCGAGGCCCGCGGCGCCGACGAGCGGGGTGAGGTGCTCCCGCCAGAGCTGGGCAGCCGCGTCGTCCACCGCGTTGGGGCGGTCGTCTGTGTCGACCCGCAGCTTGTCGAGCACGGACATCTCGATGCGATCCCTGAGCACCGCGGGTTGATCCCCGCTCGCGTGGCCGAGGAGGCCGAGCACGAGGTTGAGGGTGTCGAGGCGGCGCACCTGGATCACCTCGACGCGGCTCGGCTCGCTGACCCACGTCGAGCGCCGCAGCACCTCGTACGTGGTGAGGATGGGCTTCCCGTCGGGGAACTGCGGGTCGACCCAGAACGCGAGGCCGCTCGCGCGCGCGGCGCGGTTGAGGTTCTTCGTGGCCACCTCGAGCGCGTCGCGATCGTCCCACGCGGCGGGCAGCGCCTCGATCGCCTTCGCGACCTCGGGCCAGGGCTGCGCGGCCGCCACGCACGCGGCGAGCGCGTCGGGAGCCGAGAGGTCGTGCCGGGCCTGAGCGATGACCCAGGTCACCAGCAGCTTGCGAAAGAGCGTGCGCTCGGGGAGCTCCGGCTTCGGCGGCGGGTGCAGCAGCTTCCACGCCACGCCGCCCGCGATGACCAGCGCGAGCACGGCGAAGAGCGGCCTCTTCGAGCGGCGCGGCAGTTCGTCGTCGTCGTCCGTCATGTGCGAGTCCCGTTCAGCTCCCGCCTGAGTGTGCCCTGATCACCGTCCGGCGTCGTCGGAGCCGAGCACCCGCACAGGCGAGACGACGAGGTGAGGAGCGCAATTGCTGCAAGCTGCGCACTTGATCCATCGCAGCCCCGAGGTGGTGGCGTGGTGCTTGCTGAGCCGGAAGCTCGGAGGTTCCCATGCACCAGACACCACGCCTCGTCTGCCTCCTGGCCTCTCTGGCGCTCGTCGCCTGCGGTCAACCCCAACCGGTGAACGATGCCGGTTTTCCCCTCTTCAGCGGGGGCGGCGTCGGAGGCTCTGGCGGTGGCGGCGCAGGGGGTGGCGGGGGCGGTGGCGGGGGTGGTGGCGGCGCAGGGGGCGGGTGCGTGCCTCAGTGCACGGGCAAGGTCTGCGGGCCAGACGGCTGCAACGGGTCGTGCGGCAGCTGCACCGGCGGCAAGAGCTGCGACGACTCGGGCCAATGCGTCGCCGTCACGCTGAGCCTGCAGGCCCGGGCCGTGGGGGCGTACACGCAGACTGGCTCGACCTGCGCGTCGGGCACCGAGATGAGCGGCTACGGGGCCTTCCTCTGCCCCGGCGGCAAGCTCCGCGGCGCCGGCATGCTGGGCAACGCGACGAACCTTCAATGCGGCAACTACACGGTCTCTGCGCCCGTCTTCCCGAGCTGCACGGATCGCTACGGCTGCTTTCCGAAGGTGAGCGCGATCGTGAAGGACACCATCATCATCGGTGGACAAAGCGATGTGGACTCCGACTACCGCTACTCGATGTATCTCATCGAGCAAGGCGGCTCCGAGTACCTGTACCGCTCGGCCAACTGCAAAGACGGCACGAGCGGCGACATTCTGCTCAAGCGCATCTCCGTCGACGTCGCCGAGAACTACTGCCACTCCGCGGCCTGTCCTCAGGAGGGGGGCACGACGGGCGGCTCCGGCACCTGCGGCACGGACTGCGACTGCGGTCGTTGCTGGTACTGCGACAAGAGCGGGAGCTCGTCCACGTGCCGGTATGGCGGTGAAGGGTCCTACGGCTGTTACCGAGGTTGTGGTGGGTAGGCCCGTGAGCCGTGGCCTGCGGAGTCTGCGCCGCGTCGGCAGTTGCTGCGGCTTGATCGACGTCACGCCGCCGCTGCGCAGTCCGGCAGCCAACCGGCTCCCCTGTTCCGTCACTCCGAGTACCCATGACGAGGAATGCCCATGCGCACGACCCTGCTGTTGACCGCGGTACTGCTGCTCGCCTCCTGTGCCGTGAACTCCGATGCCGACTGCGAGACGCTGTGCAGGTGGTGGCAGCGGGCCTGCACGGCCGAGCCCCTGTCGTCGTGCGTCGCTGACTGCAAGGACACCACGGAGAGCGCCTCGGCTGGCATCACGCGCTGCGTGGAGGGCCAGGGGTGGAGCTCCACCCCGTCCACCTGTCAGAGCGCCGGGTGCTGCGTGCGCTTCGTGTACGACGACTACCAGTCGCGGTGCGTCGGCTATTGACCGGACGCCGGCTCGCTCATTGGCCTGCGTCGCCGTAGCCGAGCACGCGGCGCTGCCACACGGCCTCCAGCGCGCGATCGGCAAAGACGACGCACTCCGCGTCGGCCTGGTCCTCGAGCATCTTGAAGTGAGCGCCCTCGCCCGCGGCGCCCACGATGCGTGCCGCGGGGAGCTCGTCACCGAGTTGCGCCGCGTCCGCCGCGGCCTGCTGCAGCGACTGCTCCCTGAACACCTGCACGTGTTCGCGCACGGCCTCGACCCAGTCGGGCGGAGCGTCGCCCTTCAGCACCACGCTCACCCGCTGCGAGTGCGTCTCGCCCCGATGCTTGAGCGAACGGGTCGCGTACGACGGCCGGGCCGCGTCGAGCCGGGCCTGCACCAACGAGATCAGATCGAGCGGGAACGGCTGGCCCGGCGCGAGCACCACGTCGAGCGTCGCGTACGGATCCACCGCCTGCCGGGCCTCGATCGCCCGCAGCAGCTCGGCGCGCCGGGCGAAGAGATCCTCACCCTCGAACCACAACGCGCAGTGCTGTGCGCCCGGGCGCGCCGCCGCGTCGCGCTCGGTACCGCCGGCGCGATCGAGATCGAGGTGAAAGACGTCGAGCGCTCCCGGGCTTCCTGCCACCAGGTGCGGCCGTGGCTTCTCGTCGAGCCTGCGCCCGAGCCGCTCTTCAGCCTCGCGCAGGGTGTCGTGAATGGTCTGCTCGTCCATCGTGGCAGTGCGGATGATCCGATACGGGGGCTCAGGCTCGAAGACGAGGCCGTCCTCCACGGCCGTGTCGCGCATCGCGGTGCCCGGCAACACGTACAAAGCAAACACCTGCGCGAAGCCTCCGAGGTCGTGCTTCTCGAGGAAGTCCACGCCGCGCGCCACGTCGTCGGCCGTGTCGCCGGGGAGGCCGACGATCAGATCCACCAGCAGGTCGATGCCCTCGCCGCGCATCATCTTCGCGGCGGCGGCCACCATCGCCGGGTTGCCGCCCCGCTTCACCCGCTTGAGTGTCTTCGCGCTCACCGACTGCAGGCCGATCTCCAGCTTGTCGAAGCCGGCGCGCTTGAGCATCGCCGCGTGAGTCGCGCTCAGGCCTTCGGGCCGCACCTCGGCAAAGAACGACATGGTGCGCCCTGCGTTCGCGCGAATGAGCGCCTCGAGCACGGGCTCGAAGTCGGGGCGGTGGTTGAAGGTCGGGTCGAGGAAGCTGAGCTCCTTCGCGCCGCGCTCGCGCAGCCCCGAGACCACGGCCTCGACCTGCTCGGGGCCGAGCACGCGCAGCCCGCTCGCGGCCTTCGGGTAGAAGCAGAAGGTGCACTTCGAGCGGCACCCGCGCGCGCCCTCGACGTAGGCCGAGCGCTCGGGCTCCACGGGCACGAGGCCGGCGAGGTAGGGCGACTGGTAGCTCGAGAGCGCGAACTGCGCGGCGCGCGGGGGACCGAAGGGCGACATGCCGCCCGCCTGGCGCACCGCGACGCCGGGGATGCCCGCGAGGTCCCTGCCGCCCAGCTCGTGCTCGAGGATGTCGGCGAGGGTCTCTTCGCCTTCGCCGGAGACCGCGATGTCGAGGCTCGGCTCGTCGAGGAGCCAGCGGTTGTCGCCGCTCACCTCCGGGCCACCGACGAGCACCTTGGTGCGGGGCGAGCGCTTCTTCACCTCGCGGGCGAGGTGCAGGCTGCGGTCGACGTTCCAGAGGTAGAGCGAGAGTCCGAGGTAGTCGGGCTCATCGGCGGCGATCAGCTCAGCGAGGCGGGTGTCGCCGAAGCCATCGGTGAGTGAGGGCGCGACCACCTCGACGTCGACGCGGTCTGCGAAGCCGTGCACTTTGGCTGCGACGCCCAGACAGCCCGCTGCGAGGGGAACGTTGCCCGTCGCCGCGAGCGCTGCAGGAGGTGGAACGGGGAGCTGAACCAGCCTGAGCTTCTTGCGCGACACCGCGGGCAGGCTACTCCAACCGTTCACGATGAGCGGGGTCGGTGCCGGGTCACCTGGGGCTGTGGGAACAGCCGTTCGCCGGCCGGCGTCGCCCTTCGCGACGAAGGAGTGCTCGCGCAGAGGGGCAAGCCCGGGTGAGGCGCGATCGAGTACCAACCGACTGCTTCCCTCAGAGCCGCAGTTCCTGCCCACTTCCTTCGAGAGCGTTGCCGCGGCGTCGGCCAACCAGTACGAGGCGCACCATGAGCAAGACGATCATCATCGCGGGGTTCGGACCGGGCATCTCGACGGCGGTGGCTGAGCGCTTCGGGCGAGAGGGCTTTCAGCTCGCCCTGGTGGGCAGAAGCCAGGAGCGGCTCGACGCGGGCGTGAAGGCGCTGACGGAGAAGGGCTTCAAGGCGCGGGGCTTCACCGCCGATCTCGGTGACTCGGCCCAGGCGCGCGCGGTGGTGCGCAAGGTGCGCGACGCGATGGGTGCGATCACCGTGCTGCAGTGGACGGCCTACACGAGCGCGGCGGGTGACCTGCTGGGCGCCGACGACGCTGCCGTGCACGCGGCCCTGAACATCGCCACCACCAGCCTGCTGGCGGCAGTGCAGGAGGCCCTGCCGGACCTCAAGGCGCAGAAGGATGGCGCGGTGCTCGTGACCAACGGTGGCCTCGGCTACTTCGACGCGAAGATCGACGCGATGGCGGCGCAGTGGGGCTCGATGGGCCTCGCGCTGGCGAACGCCGCCAAGCACAAGCTGGTGGGCCTGCTCGCCGAGAAGCTGCGCGGCCAGGTGTACGTCGGTGAGGTGGTGGTGCTGGGCATCGTCAAGGGCACGGCCTTCGACAAGGGGAAGGCCGTCATCGAAGCGGCCACCGTCGGCGCGCGCTTCTGGGACCTCTACACCGCGCGCAAGGACGTCAGCGCGCAGGTCGGCTGAAACCGACAGTTCCAAAACCGCCCCCGAGGAGAGGCAGTTCCCGAAACAGCCCCCGAAGAGAGGCAGTTCCCGAAACCGCCCCCCTACCCGATCCCGAAGCCGATCCCGATCCCGATCCCGGCCCCGACCCCGACCCCGAAGCCGAAGCCGAAGCCGAAACCGGAAGCCGGAAAACCGGAAAACCGGAAAACCGAACCGAAAGACCGAAACCGGCCGCAGCGATCCGGATCATCCTCTTCAGGAACCGGCGAAGAACGCCTTGAGCGGGGGCGCCATATTCGCGGGGATGTTCTCGGCCCACGCTCCGCCGTCGATCTTCCGGCCGGTCGGCTTCGCCTGCGCGTCGAGCTCATAGAAGACGGGAATGGAGCTGGGGTCGACGTCGACGGCCTTCAGCTTCTCGCCCCACTCGTCGATGTCGAGGCTGATCAGGTACGTGCCTGCGAACGCGTCGGTCATGCGCGCGTCGCCCATGCTCGCCTCGAGCTCTTTGCAGGGGCCGCACCACTCGGCGCGCAGCTCGAGGAACGGGCGCAGGTTTCTCGCGCGGGCCTTCGCGAGCTCGGCGGTGAGCAGTGAGGTGAGGGCGCCCTGCGAGGGCTTGAGCCGCACCGCCGCCGGAGCGAGCTCGACGGGCGCGGCTGCGTTCTTCGTGCAGCCAGCGACGACGAGGACAGCGACTGCGAGGAAGGTGCGCATCTCCACATCTTCACACTCATCGGGGGAGCAGGTGTGGGGCTGTCACCCCGGGCTGTCTCGAAGCGGGTCACCTGCCCACTGCCGTTCACAGGGCAGCTCGCATCCAAGCGCCCGTGATCGCGATCAACCTTTCGCCCTGAAGGTGGATCGCCGCTTGCGATTGGGCCTGCCATGGCCTGGTTCCGCCTCATTCCTCTGCTCGCGCTGACCGGTTGCGTGGGAGAGCTCTTCAGCGTCGGGGAGTCCCCGCGCCAGGCGCCGCCCGAAGAGGTGAAGCCGGTGCCAGTGCCGGCCGCGGTCGCCCTGCGCCGCCTCACCCGCGTCGAGCTCGACAACTCCCTGGCCCGTCTCACCCTCGACACCTCGCACCGCGCCTTCGGCCTGATGCCGGGCGAGCAGCTCGAGCCCTTCGACAACGCCACCGAGACCCAGCTCGCCGGCGCCGTGTGGGTCGAAGCGGCGGAGCGAGTCGCCGAGCAGCTCGCAGCAGACGTCATCGCCAGCCCCACGCGCCGCGCCGCGCTGGTGCCCTGCACCCCGACCGCCGCGAACGACACCGACTGCCTCGGCCGCTTCGTGCGCCAGTTCGGCCGCCGCGTGCTGCGCCGCCCGCTCACCGAGGCTGAGGTGACGGGCTTCATGAGCCTGCACCCGCTCGCGCTGCAGCGCGGTGACTTCTGGACCGGCGTGGGGCTGGTCATCCGCCAGCTGCTGCAGGACCCGGAGTTCCTCTTTCGCGTCGAGGTGGGCGCCCAGCTGAACGCCTTCGAGGTGGCCAGCCGGCTCAGCTTCCTCATCCAGGGTGCGACGCCTCCTGACTGGCTGCTCGATGCCGCCGAGGCGGGGACGCTGTCCACACCCGACGAGCTGTGCGCGGCCGCGAGCCGGCTGCTCGAGGAGCCCGAGGGCCGCGCGCGCGTCGAGGTCTTCCACGCGATGTGGCTGGGCTACACCAACCTCCCGCACAGCGAGGCGCTCAACGCGGCGATGATGGCCGAGTCGACCGCGCTGGTGCGCAAAGTGGTCTTCGAGGATCGCGCCGACTACCGCGGCCTCTTCACCGCCGAGTCCACCTGGGTCGACGCGACGCTGGCCGCGCACTACGGAATGACGGGCCCGGTCGCCGGCAGCGCGTGGGTTCCCTACGGCTCCACCGGGCGCAGGGGCATCCTCTCGCACGGGGCGCTGCTCTCGAACGGCGTGAAGCAGGCCGACACCAGCCCCACGCTGCGCGGGAAGTGGATCCGCAACCGGCTCTTCTGTTCCGAAATCCCCGCGCCTCCGCCCAACGTGGTGGCCGACGTGCCGCCGCCCGCGACCAACGGCATCGTGTGCAAGGCCGATCGCTACCGCGTGCACGACTCGGTGCAGAGCTGCGCCGGCTGTCACCAGCAGATGGACCCCATCGGCTTCGGCCTCGAGCAGTACGACCGCGCGGGGAAGTTCAGGGACCGTGAAGCGGATCACCCCGAGTGTCTGATCAGCGGCGACGGCTCGCTCACCGGCTTCGGCTCGTTCAAGGGGCCGGCGGGCCTGGCCGAGCTGATGATCTCCAGCGGCGCGCTCGAGTCGTGCGTGGTGAAGCAGCTCTTCCGTTACAGCGTGGGCCGCCGCGAGCTGCCCGACGACGCCGCGTTGCTCGACGCGCTCACCACCCAGTTCACCGAGCGCGGCCGGCGCTTCGACCAGCTCGTGCTCGACCTCGTCACCCAGCCCACCTTCACGCAGCGCCGGGAGGCGCCATGACTCCGCTCTCTCGCCGCACCCTGCTCCGCGGGGCTGCCGGCATCGGCCTCGCGCTCCCGTGGCTCGAGGCGATGGTGGGCAACCGCGCGCATGCCCAGGCCGCGTCTCCGCTGCGCTACCTGCTGGGCTACGCGGGCGTCTCGCTCGGAGGCTACGACGGCGACATCAACCAGACCTTCGTCCCCACCACCGTGGGCGCGAACTACGACCTCAAGGCCGCGCTCACCAACCTCGCGCCCATCAAGAGCCAGGTGTCCGTCATCACCGGCCTGCGCATTCCCACCGCGGCGGAGAACGGCGGCACGGTGCCCAGCGGCGGCAAGCCCGTCGACTTTCACGGCAAGCAGGTGGCGCCCCTGCTCACCGGCACGCGGACCTCGAGCGGCTCGTTCAGCACGCCGACCAGCGAACACCTCGCCGCGGCGTTGATCGGCGGCAACACGCCCTTCAAGCCGCTCGTGGTGCGGGTGCAGGTCTCGTACTACGTGGGCAGCGCCGCGCCGGGCACCGGGGACAACATCTCGTATCGCGCCAACGGCACCGGCGTGCAGGCCGTGGCCCCGCGCTACAGCCCGCAGCAGCTCTTCCAGGCGCTCTTCGGGAACTTCAACGCGACGGGGCTGACGGCTGATCAGGTGGCGCACCAGCAGTGGCTGCAGGAGACGCGGCGCAGCGTGCTCGACTCGGTGGCCGCGCGCTCGAAGCTCCGGGAGAAGCTGGGCGCGAGCGATCGCCTGCGGCTCGACGCGCATTTCCAGGAGGTGCGCGAGCTGGAGCGCCGCGTGGCCTCGGTGGCGCCGCCCATGGTGGGGCTGTGTCAGAAGCCGATGGACCCCGGGCCGGATCCACAGGTGGGCAGCGGGCAGGTCACCAACACCGAGGGCAACATCACGTACTCGCAGAACCTCGGGTACAGCGGCGAAGAGGCCCGCGCGCAGGTGATGACCGAGCTGGTGGCGATGGCCTTCATCTGCGACCTGACGCGCTCCACGCTGTTCCAGTTCACGAACTCGCAGAGCTTCTTGAACATGTTTCAGATCACCGGCCAGCGGTCGGACCTGCACGAGCTCTCACACGGCAGTCACGGCAACCAGACCGAGGGCAACACCACCCAGGCGCTGGCGAAGGGCATCAACTGGCACATGAAGCACTGGGCCGGGCTGCTGGGCCGGCTGCAGGCGGCGCGCGAGGGAGACCGCTCGGTGCTCGACAACACGGCCGCGGTCTTCAGCTTCGAGGGCGGGCATGGGTTCGACCCCGCCGACGGCCGCGCCATCAGCGCGCACAGCACCGAGAACATGGCGATGCTGGTGGCGGGCGGCGTGGGTGGCTTGCAGCGCGGGCTGCACCTCAAGGCGACGGGGAAGCACCCGGCGCAGGTGCTGCTCACGGCGTTGCGTGCGCTGGGCTCGACGCAGACGACGTTCGGTGAGGTGAGCGGGGAGATTCCGGGGCTCCGGGCGTGAGCTTCGCTCTTGATGCGGCGCGTCCCTGCAGGCTGCTGTCGAGCTAACGCAACCAAGGCGGTCCGTGGAGACTCTTCACGGCAGGTACTTGCGCGCCCAGCGATCGAGCAACGCTTCCGTCTCCACCCGGTCCGCCGCGGTGGCCGACTTCGCGTGGAAGGTCCTGATTTCGTCCAGCATCATCGTCGCGGCGAGCCGCCCGCCTTTCGTTGCGCCCGCGCTCACTGCGGCTTCGTAGGTCTTCAGCCGGGCCTCGAGCGTGCTTGCGCTGGGCGCGGTAGCGGTGCGGCCTCGGCTGGGGAGCTCTTCCGGCGTGGGGCGGGGTGGTGGGGTCACGCGGGCTGGACGGGGCGGAGGTGCGGGGCGCTTCGGTGTCTCAGTCACTGCGGTGGGCGCGGGTCCCTCGACTTCGCTCGGGACGATCGGGGTTGGGCTCGGCGTCGGCGTCGGAGGCATCGGAGCGGGCGTTCCGTTCACCCCGAGCGGAGTCGAGGGGCGACTGGGTTCCGTCGTCGGCGTGCCTGTCGCGAGGTAGACGCCTCCACCCAGCAGCAACAGCACGCCGAGCACCACGAGGATTCCGGCCACGTTGCTTCTGGGCGCGACGGGTGGTTCCAGCTCGATGGTGTTCGTGGGCCGCACGAGTTCAGGCGCGGTGTCGGTGGTTGGTTTGCCCTCTCCCCGACCCTCTGGTGGCGCTGGCCGCTGCAGCTCTGGCGCTGTCTCCGTCACCGGTCGCCGGTGATTGGCGGTCTCCGTCTCCGGTGCCTTGTGCTCACGCGTCTCTGCCGGCTCGTCTTCGGCGAGGGTGCGCGCCGCCGGAACACCCGTCTCTCGCGTGGCCAGCACGGGCCGCCCGCGCTGCGTGGTGGGGCTCTCGGCCCCGTGCGCGAGCACCCGCAGCTCGTCTCGCGCCACCGCCGCGGACGCGGGCCGGTCCTTCGGCTCCTTCTCCAGCAGCTTGAGCACGAACGCGTCGAGCGCCGGCGTGATGCCCGGCACCAGCGTGCCCGGCGCCACCGGCTTCTCGAACAGGTGCTGGTTGAGCACGTCGAGCACCTCGCCCTTGAACAGCGTGCGCCCCACCAGCATCGCCCAGGCCATGCAGCCGATGGCGTAGAGGTCGCTCTGGAAGTGCGCCTCGCCGCGGATCTGCTCGGGTGACACGTAGCTGGGGCTGCCCAGCAACATGTTCGGCCGGGTCAGCTGCTCGTCGCGCTTGAGCCGCCGCGCGATGCCGAAGTCGAGCACCTTGAGGGTGCGCTTTCCCCGCGGTCCGACCAGGAAGAGGTTGCTGGGCTTCAGGACGCGGTGCACCACCCCGGCGTCGTGCGCGGCGGCGATGGCGTCGAGCAGCTCGATGAGCCAGCGCATCGCCTCCAGCGGCTCGAGCGGCGCGTGCTCCTTGAGGTACGCGCTGAACGACTCGCCCTCGAGCAGGTCCATCACCAGGTAGAGCTGGCCGTTGGGCAGCGTGCCGAAGCCGAACACGTCGACGATCGCCTGGTGGCGGATGCCGTTGACCGCGCGCGCTTCCTCGATGAAGCGCAGCGAGAGCGACGCGTCTTCCACCAGTTCGCGCTTGAGCACCTTCACCGCCACCCGCTTGCCGATGATGGGGTGCTTCGCTTCGTAGACCTCACCCATGCCCCCCTGGCCGAGCAGGCTCAGCAGCCGGTACTCGCCCACCATGGTGTCGATCAGGTTCACAGCGCGTGTCGCTTGATCAGCCGGTGCAGGTAGGCGCGGTTCATGCCCGCCTCCTTCGCCGCCTTCGAGACGTTGCCCTCGGCGCGCTTCACGATGAAGGACGCGAAGTCCTTCTCGAACGCCTCGAGCGCGCGGTCCCGGGCCGCGGCGTAGTCGACGGGCCAGGCCGCGCCGGGCTGGCTCGGGTCGCCGGGCTCCGATTCCAGGCCGAGCGCCGAGGCGCGCTCGAGGAAGTTGCGCAGCTCGCGCACGTTGCCGGGCCACGGCTGGCTCTCCAGCAGCGCGAGCGTCGAGGGTGAGAGGCTGAAGCCGCGGGCCCGCTCGCCCAGCGAGGCGATGATGGCGCGCGCGAGCAGCGGGAGATCTTCCAGCCGCTCGGCCAGCCGCGGCACCCGCACTCTCACCACCGCGAGGCGGTGCAGCAGGTCTGCGCGGAAGGCGCCGCTCTTCACCTGCGCGTCGAGGTCGCGGTGCGTGGCCGCGATGATGCGCACGTCGAACGGCACGTACTGGTCTCCGCCGACCCGCTTCACCTTCCGGGCCTCGAGCGCGCGCAGCAGCAGCGGCTGCAGCTCGAGCGGCAGCTCGCCCACCTCGTCGAGGAACAGGGTGCCGCCGTCGGACCGCTCCAGGGCGCCTTCGCGCGCGCGATCTGCGCCGGTGAACGCGCCCTTCTCATGGCCGAACAGCTCGGCGGCGGCGAGCTCGCGGCTGAAGGCGCCGCAGTCCACCGTCTCGAGCGGGCCCTTCGCCCGCGGGCTGGCGGCGTGCACGGCGCGGGCGCAGACGTCCTTGCCGGTGCCGGTCTCGCCCTCGATGAGGATGGTGACGTCCTTCGTCGCCGCGCGCGCGAGCGTCTCGAGCGTCTTGCGCATGAGGGGCGAGCGGGTCTCGAGCTCGCCCAGCCGGTACACCTCTCCGGCGTCGAGGGGCTCGAGCCGCAGCTCGACGGCGCCCAGCAGCAGCGCCGCGCCCACCGGCACCATGGCCTCGGTGAGCCTGGCGTCTTGCAGCTTCGTGCCGTTCTTGCTGCCGAGGTCCTTCGCCAGCACGCCCGTGCCGAGGTGGCGCAGCAGCAGGTGCTTTCGCGAGACCTGGCCGTGCGAGATGACCAGGGAGTTCGAGTCGTCGCTGCCGACGGTCAGCTCACCGCCGGCGGCGAGGGTCGCGCGGGCGAGCTCCTTGCCTCCGGCGCGGGCGATGATCAGCAGGGTCGGTGCAGAGAGCTGCCGTTCATCGGCAGGCAACGTCGGGGTTTCCACGGGCGGGAGTGTAGCCCACGGGGTCGATCGACATGACGATCGGCTGGAAGAGGGCTCGTGCCCCGTTCATCCCGAGCGGAGTCGAGGGATTGGCGCCGAGGCTCGCAGGAAGTCGCCCCTCGACTCCGCTCGACCCTCTCGGTGACGGGCTCGATCAGCCGATCGGCACGAACACCCGCTGCGTACCGCGGGTGGAGCGCGCCTGGATGTGGTCGCTCGCCTCGCGGCCGCCGGGGAGCGTCACGTAGATGTGGCCGTGCGGGTTGCCGGGCGAGTTGTAGGGCGCGAACACGACGACGGCGCCCGGAGGCAGCTTCTTGAGCTGCGCGTCGCTGACGTTCTTGATCTCGCGGAAGCGGCGGTCGCCCGAGAGCCGCTTCGCGTACATGTACGCCGACGGCAGTGGGGACGTGTAGAGCCCGGCCGCGGCGAGGGAACGATTCACTCCGCGCGCGCACCAGCCGCGGGTGTTCATGAGGCGGGCCTGGCGCTCGGCGGCGGCGGCCAGCTTTCTCGCCTTCGGCCCGAACGTGCCGATGTTCCCTGTGGGCTTCGGCTCGTGCACCGTGCCGCCCGACGCGCCGCGGGTCAGCGCGCGCGCGATGGGGCCCGAGAGCTTCGCGCGCTCGGCCAGCGAGACGCCGTTCTTGTTGCCGTCCGCGGCCATCGCCCGGCTCAGCGCCAGGTTGACCAGGGAACGGGCGCGCGAGACCGACACGAAGCCGCTGCCCATGCGCGCCTGCTTGTAGGCCTCGAGCAGGGCGGCGTCCGAAGCACCGCCCACCAGGGTGGTGGCCTTGCGCTGCTCAGCGGCAGAGAGCTTGCCGTCGCGGTTGGTGTCGGCCTTCGAGAGAGCGGTGCGGACGGCGGCAGCTCGGTTCTGGACGGTGGCGCGCGAGAGGGTCATGCGCAGTTGTCGGTCGAGGTGGGTTCTCGTGCGCAGGCGCGGAATGTCGCGATCACTGACAGATTCGCGGCATTTTCAGGCCGGATTTACGGGTGAATTACTCCCAGTGCGTCGTGCCCGACAGCGCGCGCTCCAGCACGTCGGTCATGCCGTGCGACAGGCTCTTCGGCAGCGTGCCCGGCTCGAACGCGCGCACCTCGAGGATCTCCAGCGGGTTCATCGGCGGGCGCAGCGGCGCCGACACCTTCGCGGCCACCACCATCGTCACCGCGTGGAAGCGGGGGTCACGCTCGGGGCCCGAGTACACGCCCAGCAGCTCCCCGGCCTCGAGCAGCTCGACCCCGGCCTCTTCCATCAGCTCGCGCGGCAACATGGTGCGTAGCGTCTCGCCCCACTCCAGCGTGCCGCCGGGCAGGCACCATTCTCCCGTGTCGCCGCGGCGAATGAGCACCACCCGGCCCTGGGGGTCTCTGGCCACCGCCACCAGCCCCACCACCGGTCGGCGCAGCAGGTGCCGCGCGGTTTCTTTCACCAGTCCCCAGACAGCCTTCGGCACACGCATGCCGCGACTGTACGATGCACGCGGTGACTTCGCCCCGACGATGGCTCGTGCTCGCGGTCTTCGCGCTCATCAACCTCACCATCCAGACGTTGTGGATCGCCTACGCCCCCATCACGCACCAGGCCGCGGCGTTCTACGGCACCACCGAGCTGGGTATCGGCGCGTTCGCGATGAGCTACATGGTGGCGTTCCTTCCGCTCTCCATTCCGGCGTCGTGGGTCATCGACACGAAGGGCTTCAAGTTCGGCGTGGGCGTGGGCGCGGTGTTGATGGCCGTGTTCGGTCCGCTGCGCGGGCTGGTGGGCTCGAGCTACGCGCTGGCGATGCTGTGCACCTGCATGCTCGCGGCGGCGCAGCCTTTCCTGCTCAACGCGTGGACGAAGTGCGCGGCGCTGTGGTTTCCGCCGGAAGAGCGCGCGACCGCGGTCGGCGTGGTGACGCTCGCCAACCTCGTCGGTACCGGGCTCGGCATGGCGCTCACGCCGGTGCTGCTCGAGTCGATGACGATTCCGCAAGTGCAGTTGGTCTACGGGCTCGCCGCGGCCGTCAGCTCGGTGCTCTTCCTGGTGTTCGCGAAGGAGCGGCCGCCCGGCGTCACCGACGAGCCGCGCGCCCTCATGCTCGATGGCCTCAAGTCGGCGCTCAGGCAGCCCAGCTTCCTCATCTATCTGTCGGTGTTCTTCGTGGGCATGGGCGTGTTCAACGGCGTCACCACGTGGATCGAAGGCATCATCCGCCCGCGCGGGTTCAACGAGGCGCAGGCCGGCGCGCTGGGGGCGCTCATGCTCGTCGGCGGGTTGTTCGGCGCGGTGATCATCTCGGTGCTGTCAGACAGGCAGCACAAGCGCCGCTTCTATCTCGTGCTGGGCATGGCGCTCGGCGCGCCAGGGCTGCTCGGCCTCGCGTTCGCCACCGACTTCACCTGGCTCGCCATCACTGGCGTGTGGATGGGCTTCTGGCTCACCAGCACCGTGCCGGTTGGCATGCAGTACGCCGCGGAGATCACCCGGCCCACGCCCGAGGGGACTTCGAGTGGTTTGATTCAGCTCGTCGGCCAGGCGTCAGTGGTGTTCGTCTTCTTGATGGAGGCGACGAAGCTGCCCGATGGCTCGTTCGTCGCGTCGCTGATGGCGGCGATGGTGATGTTGTTCGTCGCGGCGATCGCGTCGACTCGGCTGGAGGAGAGCAGGTGATCAGCCTCGAGGTGGGCGGTCGGTCCGGGTGTGGCTGGCGTGCCCGACCCGTGCAGGCCCCTCGGTCTCGGGCTCTTTTTGCTCCTGGAGGCGCGGGCTTCGAGGCGGTGACTCATTCCGCACGCAAAAGCATGACGTGAGAGCCCAGCGTACAGCGGGCTGTACGGTGGTGCCTCGCGTCGCCCTTTCGAGCTTCGAGCCCGCGTTGACCATCACATCGCTTCGCTCAAAGAGCGAAACGAACGCGCGAAGCAGAGGGGCCAGCCCGGGTCGCGCACGGCCGCAGCCCTCGACGACCGCCTTCCTCAGTGCCCTCCATCCTCACTGCAACCGCCGGCAGTCTGCCGAGCACCCATCACCACCCACCGTGTTCCCGTCGTCGCAGACCTCGCCCGCATCGAAGCGCCCATCTCCACACGTCGGTGCCGTGCAGTCGGTGCGGCACGCAGCGGCCGTGTCGAGCGCCTCGATGGTGATGGGCTCCGTCATGATCAACGGAATCCGCATCGCGTCGTCGCGCACCCAGCCCCACGTGCTGATGCCCGTCATGAAGCGCGGCGTGACGGTGATCCGCCAGTTCCCGGGGAAGGGCAGCGCCCCCAGCGCGCCACCGTCGCTGTTCGCGTCGAACGTCCACCTCCCGAACGCCGTGCCCGCGCCGACCGGCCCGAGGAAGAACTCGCCCGCGGTGTCGTCGGCCACCTCGACGCCGGCGCCCGGCGGCAGGCCGGTGATGTCGAACTGCACCGTGGAAGACGGCTGGCGCGGCGTGCCCGCTCCCAGGAAGTCGATGCCGTGCGTGGTGACCAAGGAGAGCCGGCCGGTGAGCGAGTTCGCGTAGAGATAGATGCGGCTCTCCGAGACCACCTCGAGGCCCGTGTGCGAGCTGGCGCTGCGGTAGTCGTAGAACGCCTGCACCGTGCCCCGTCGCACCAGCGCGTCGGTGCCGATGCGCGTGCCCGAGGGCTGGGTGATGCGGAACGCAGGCGTGTCGCCGTTCGCCGCGCCGAGGTCGCACGCCTCGCGGCCCGCGCGCACGCCGTCACCACACACCGGCACCGTGCAGCGGTTGGTGCAGTCGTCGAGGTCGGTGGTGTTGCCGTCGTCGCACTCCTCCACGCCCCCGAGCACGAAGCCGTCGCCGCAGCGCGCCGGCACGCAGCCCGCCACGCACAGGTCGCCGTCATTGGTGTTGCCGTCGTCGCAGCGCTCGACGCCGCGCTGCAGGAAGCCGTCTCCACAGCGCGCGAGCTGGCAGCTGGAAATACACGCGTCACCGTCGTCGACGTTCGCGTCGTCGCAGGGCTCCATGCCGGTCCACACCAGGCCGTCGCCACAGCGCGCGGCGATGCAGCCGGTGAGGCACGCGTCGGTCTCGAGGGTGTTGCCGTCGTCGCAGGGCTCCACGCCCGCCTGCACGAAGGTGTCGCCGCAGCGCGCGAGCCGGCAGTTCTCCACGCACGCGTCGGTGTTGCTGGTGTTGCCGTCGTCGCACGCCTCGACGCCGCGCTGGCGCAGGCCGTCTCCGCAGATGGCGGGCAGGCACCGGCTCGAGCACGCGTCTTCGTCGTCGCGGTTGCCGTCGTCGCAGCGCTCGGGTGGCTCGACGGCAGCGTTGCCGCAGGTGGGCACGGTGCAGTTGCCGTTGCACGCGCCACCCGCGTCGGGAGGCGTCGGCCCCGGGTCGCACAGCTCGCGGCCCTGCCACACCACGCCGTCACCGCAGCGCGCGAAGTCGCACGAGGTGAGGCACGCGTCGGTGTCGTCGGTGTTCCCGTCGTCGCACGACTCGCCCACGTTCACCACGCCGTCGCCGCACACCAGCTCGCGCACGATGCCCGGCGGCACCAGCGCGGTCCGTCCGCAGCCGGTGAGCAGGGTGATCAGCAGGAGCGCGCGGCGCATCGGGTTCATCGTGACACAGAAAGAGAGCCCCTCACCCGGCCTGCGGCCGACCTCTCCCCGCGTCGCAGGGAGAGGTTTCAGATTCGGGGTGGTCCCTGCATAGTCGGCGTCCATGCGCTGGAGTCTGTGCACGCTCATCTTGATCACGTCCTGCGCGCATCAGCCGGCGCCGAGCCCCCCCCGCCCAGTCCGCATCGCCACGGCCGACGCCCTCGCCATCCTCGCCCTCGACCGGGAGCTCTCCAGCAGCCCCGAGGGCGCGCCCCGTCGCTTCGAGGCGGAATGGGAGTTGGTGCAGGCCCTCGAGCGCGCGGAGTTGCTCAACCTCACCTTCATCTACGCAGTCCGGCTCGTCCGAACGCCGCTGCACCCCCATCAGGTCGACGGCTTGGAGACCCTCGCGCGACTCCAGGAGCTCCGCCAGGACGACTTCCTCATCCCCTCGCTCTTCAACACGGAGTTCCAGAAGCCGAGCCCCCCGGCGCTCTCGGCACCCGCGATGGCTCGCGTCGCGTGGCTGCGCGCGCGCATCGCCTTCCGTCGCGGGAAGCACGCCGACGCCCTCGCGCTGTGCGCACAGGTTCCTGCAGGCGCTCCGGTCTTCGCGCGCACGCAGTATCTGAAGGCCATCATGCTGACCGATGTGCGCGTCGAGGGCGGCGCCGGCGCTGGAGAAGCAGCCACCATCCTCGAGCGCCTCGCCGGGCCCGCCGACCCGAAGCAGGAAGGCGGAGAGCAGGTGCGGGAACAGGCCCTCCTGGCCCTCGGGCGCCTCGCCTACGGGCAGAAGCGGTGGGCCGACTCGGTGCGTTGGTACGAGCAGGCGGCTCAGCTGGCGCCCATTCGTGCGCGCGCCCTCTTCGAGCAGAGCTTCGCGTTCATGCAGCAGCGGGACTGGGTGAGCGCCCTGGCGCGGCTGCGGTCCGGCGAGGTGCGGAACTCCGGGCTGACCGAGGCGAGCCTCACCGAGGCGATGGTGCTCCACTACTCGGGCGACCCAGCAGCGGCCGAGGTGGCCCTCGAGCAGGCGCGGCACGGACCAGAGACCGTGGACTGGAACGAGGCGGAGCCGGCCCGCGCGGCCGACGCCTGGAGAACGGGCCGGGGCGTCGCCCCCGAACCGCTCGCGCTCGCGCGTGAAGACCGGCGCCTGGCGCGCCTCTTCGCGAGCATCGAGTCGTTCGAGCTCGAGCGCCGGCTCGTCCTCGACACTGCGGAGTGGCGCGGCACCGGGACGGCTGCGTCATTCGCGCAGTTCCTCACCCAGAACCTCGAGACGTTGCAGAAGACGAGCGCGATACTCGCCCACGGTGAGTTCAAGGAACTGCAGCGCTTCAGCTCCTTCCACGCCCAGGCGGCGGACCTCGTCGGCATCGAGGTGGCGCTCGCGCGCCGCGACCTCAACGGCGCCATCGGGTGCGCCGAGCGGACGCTCACCGCTCTCCAGGGCGAAGGAGGCCCGGTCGCTTCGGACCTGATGTTCCGGCTCGCTGCGCTGAAGCAGGCAAGGGCCGAGGTGCTCACGGGCGCAGAGGCCGCTCAGGAACGCCTCGAGGTGGCGCAGTTGATCGCGCGGATCCTCGGCGGTGATCAGACGTGGCCCCGCCTCGAAGAAGCGCGTCGGTTCGGCGACCTGCCCTGATCGGTTTGCCCTCTCCCCGACCCTCTCCCCCTCGGGGAGAGGGAGACACGCTCACGGCAAGGTCACCCTGATCTCCGAGTCGATCCCCGTGAGCGGCTGCGCCTCGATCTTCGCCCCGCTCACCCGCATGCGCGCGAAGCTGCCTTCGAGCACGCCCGCCATGAACGCCCCTGAGAGCTCGTGCACCCCGCCGATGGTGAGCGTCGCGTGCTGCTCATCCACCCACTCCAGCTTCACCACCGCGCCCTGGAGCCCGGTGGTGATGAACCGCGGCACCCGCCCCAGGAACGCCTTCGCGCTCAGGAACGGCAACATCGCGGCGATCATCCGCCCCACCAGCGTGGAGAAGTAGCCGTCGATGAACTGCCGGCCGATACGCTGCCACGACTCCGCGCGCGGCCGGCCCGGGTACAGCTCGTCGGCCGTCACGTCGAGACAGTCGCTCCAGACGGACATCGGGTAGCTGACCTGCTGCCGGTCGAGATCGAACCCTTTTTCGCGCAGCCGGTCCTTGAACGCGCCCTCTGGCTGGAGCGCGCGCATGTAGAGCCCTTCAAACATGGCCTGCAGGGCGACGGACGTACTCATGCCCCCCAGCCTTGCACACACCCGCGGGGCGAGTGTGTTGCTCCGGCTCCCCGGAGGATGGAGGATTCCTCGCACATGATCAGCGCGCTGCTCCTCTCCTCCGTCCTCGGCGCCAACCCCGACCTGGTCTCCTCCCTGCGCGAAGTGCGCAGCACCTTCCTCGAAGACGGCGCCGACCGCGTCTCGGCGACGCCCACCCACCGCGTCGTGTCCCACGCCGATGGCTCGCTCGAGCTGCAGGGTGTCCAGCCGCTCCGCCTCTCGCTCGAGTCCGTGCGGCGCGAGCGCGGCGCGCGCTGCCTCACCCGGTCGCTCACCCGCGAGGTCGACCCCGCCTCGCCCCGCACCGTCCGCACCGCGCGCGCGTGCGACCTCGAGGAGACCTGGACCAACGGCGCCGACGGCCTCGCCCACGCCTTCACCCTGCAGCGCCCACCCGAAGGCCGCGGCGGCCTCACCCTGCGCGTGGCCGTCGAAGGCCCGTGGCATCACCAGGACGGCGAGGGCCACGTCTTCAAGGGCCCCGGCGCCGCCGACCTGCTCCGCTACGGCAACGCCTTCGTCATCCGCGAGGGACACCGCTTCCCCATTCCCGTGGTGCGCGTCGAGGGTGGGCTCGAGCTGCGCGTGCCGCGGAGTCTCGTCGAGGCCGCCGGTGCCTTTCCCATGCACATCGACCCGGTGCTCTCGAGCGAGGTGCCGCTCGATGGCGACCCCGGCTTCGGGCCGCCTCCGTCTCAGGAGGAGACGCCCGCCATCGCCGTCAACGCCTCGGGCGTGGCCATGGTGGTGTGGGTCGACAGGCGGCGGCAGCTGGGCACCGACATCTTCGGGGCGCGCTTCAACACCAGCGGGAGCCTCGCTGATCAATTCGGCATCCCCATCAGCCAGGGCGTCGGTCACCAGCTGCGCCCCACCATCTGCGGCCAGGGCAATTCGTTCCTCATCGCGTGGGACACGTTCTCGCCCGGGCCTGATGCCGGCCTCGAGGTGCACGCCCGCGAGTTCACCGCGAGCGGCACGCTGACTCCCGAGACCTTCGTCGTGCAGGGCTCTCAGCCCGCGCTCGCAGCGGCGGGTGACGGTGGCTACAGCGTGCTCGCGTGGGTGGACACCGACGCCACCGTGCAGGTGGTGCCCATGTCCGGCACGGTCAAGGGAACCCGCTTCGTGCGGCCCGCCAACACCGCCACCGAGATCGCCACCCGCCCGGCCATCGCCGCCAGCGATCGGAGCTGGTTCGTCGCGTGGGAGAGCGAGAGCGCCGGCAGCGCCAACACCGGCATCAGGGGCATGGCCAGCGGCAGCTCCACGCCCGTGCTGCTCGACATCTCTCCGGCCGCGAATCCCGTCGCCTCCAGGAGGCCCACCGTCGCGCTCAGCACCGACGGCGTCGGAGACACGGCGCACGTCTACTGGGAGCAGGGCCCCACCCAGATCGCCGGCGCCACCTTCTCGGGCATGGGCACGATGTTCTCCTCCCCCTCCGCGGGCAGCAGCCCCGCCGCCGTGAGGACCTCCACAGCGCAGGGGGTGCTGCCCACCATCGGCTACTTCTCAGCGGGGGCGCTCCACCTCAGGAACCTCAACGACAACAGCGACACCACGCTCTTGGCGGGCGCGCGGCCCAACGACCTCGTGCTCGCGGCCGGGCCGAAGCTGTACGCCGCGTGGACCGAAGGGCTGCCACCCGCCAGTGACGTGATGGGTGCCTCGTTCACCCTCGCCGGCACCAACCCTCAGCAGCAGCCGATGTCGCGCGCGGCCAACGCGCAGTTGATTCCGCACGTGGCCATGAAGGACGACGGCACCGAAGGCCTCGCGGTGTGGGTCGAAGGGGCCAGCCTCATCCTGGCGGCGAAGGTCGTCGCCGGCCCGAACGGGCTCACCTTCGGCAGCCCCTTCCAGCTCGCCAACCCGATCCAGGCCATCGAGCAGCTCGACGTCGCCGCTTCGGGGAACGGCCCCCTCTACCTCGTCGCGTGGCGGCAATCGGGCAGCAGCATCACCGGTCAGCTCACCACCGGCTCGAGCAGGGACGGCACCCCCATTCCCCTGGGCATCCTCGCGCCCGGCGCCGGGCCCGCGGTCGCGTGGGACGAGGGGCGTTCGCTCTTCATGGTGGCGTGGAGCCAGGTGCAGGGCCTGGGCTTCGACGTCGTCACCCGGACGGTGTCCCCGGCCGGCCTGCCCGCGCCGCTGGTGACCCACGCCTCAGGCGCGGCCAGCGACGTCGACCTCACCTGCTTCAGGTCGCAGTGCCTGCTGGCCTGGCAGCGCAACGACCCCCGCGACGTGCAGGCGCTGCTGCTGGGCACGCTCGCCCCCCTTCACACGCAGCCGCAGGCCAGCCAGCCCTCGGTCACCCACGACGGCGTGAACTTCTTCCTCGGGTGGCGCGCCGGCAACGGCCTCTCGTTCGCGAAGGTCGACTTCGGCACGGGCGCCGTCACGCCGCTCAACGGCGTGACCACTCCGAACGGCGGCGTCATCACCCAGCACAGCCTCGCGTCTGCCAGCCCGCCGATCGTCGCCTGGTCGGAGGTCACTCCCAACGAAGAGCAGAGCGTCTACCTCCAGCGCCTCGACTTCGTGGAGCAGGCGAGCCGCTTCAACGGGGTGACGGCGCACGTCACCACCATGGGGGTGAAGCCGCAGGGCGTCGTGGTGTACCAGCGCTACGAGAGCGCAGACGGGTTCCACGTCATGCGCTCGTTCGGCACCCTGTTCGCCTGGCCCTTCGACGCGGGGGTTCCCGACGCCGGCGTTTCCCCGGACGCCGGGGTCGACGCGGGAACGCCCGATGCGGGGCCCGCCGGGGACGCCGGCGTGACGCCTTCGGACGGAGGGGTCGACGCCGGCGAACCGGCCCCGCCCGACGCGGGCCTGATGTCGTTCGGAACGAGTGGTTGCAGTTGCGACGCCTCGTCGTCCGCACCGCTGTTGCTGCTCGCGCTCCTCGCCGCCGCGCGCCGGCGGTCCCGCGGCTGACTCTCGCTTTCTCAACATTCGAAAAGAATGCCGTGCCGCTTGCGGGTCCTCTCTGGTGGCAGCTAGGAGCGCTCCTTCTCCTGGGAGGGAGCCATGACCAACTTTCGAGTGGTGCTGAGCGGAGTGATTCTGAGCGGGCTGGCGGCATGCAGCGCGTCGTCGACCGAAGCCCCGGTGAGCCTGCGCATCTTCGCGACCGAGCCCGGGCAGAAGCTGACCGCGCCTTCGTCGTCGATGCCGGTGGAGGCGCTGGCTGGCTTCCTCGGGCGCAGCAGCACGGGCCTCGTGGTCGAGCAGTCGGGCGTCGGCGCTGACGGCGTGACGCACGTGCGCGTGGCCCAGGAGCTCGGGGGCGTGCGCGTGGTCGGCGCTTCCGCCCGCGCGGCGGTGCTGCCCTCGGGCGCGCTGGTGCACGTCATCGACACGCTGGTTCCCGAGCAGCCGGTACGCGCGGCCACCCTGCCGGCCTCCGAGGCGCTGCGCCTGGCGATGAGCCACCACGGCTACGCCGCCGTCGCGATGGGCGAGCGCGGCCGCGCCGGTAACGTCACCACCTTCGAGCCGACGGCCGAGCTGTTCAACGCCCCCACCGTCGAGCGCGTGGCCTACGTCGACGTGCTCGGCGCGGTGCAGGGCGGCTTCCTGGTGCAGACCTGGAGCCTGAAGAAGAACCTGCTGCACCACACCCTGCTCGCCGAGGACGGCACCGTGGTGTCGGTCGAGCTGCGCACCAACAACGACGCGTACAACGTGTTCGTCGAGGATCCGCTCAAGGGCGGCCAGGCGGTGGTGCAGGGCCCGGGCGCCGGCAACGTCGAGTCGCCGGCCGGCTGGCTGAGCGGCACGCAGCTGAGCACCCACATCGTGGGCAACAACGTGAACAGCTACCTCGACGCCGACGGCAACAACCGGCCGGATCGCGGCGGCACGTCGATCACCAACGGCCAGTTCCTCTCGGTGATCGACCTCACCCAGGCGCCCACCGTGACGGCCAACCGCGCGGGCGGGGTGCAGAACCTCTTCTTCCTCAACAACGTCGCGCACGACACCCTCTACCGGCACGGCTTCAACGAGGCGGCGGGCAACTTCCAGGCGAACAACTTCGGCAAGGGCGGCTCGCAGAATGACCCGGTGCAGGCCGAGGCGCAGGACGGCAGCGGCACCGACAACGCCAACTTCGCCACCCCGGCCGATGGCCAGAAGCCCCGCATGCAGATGTACCTGTGGACGGGCACCGGCAACACGCACGAGGTGCTGGCCAACGCGACCTCGTACGGCGCGATGGGCGCGGAGTTCGGCGCGGCGCTGAGCACCACGGGCATCACCGGCACCATGGCGGCGATGACCGACGCGGTGGGCGCGACGGACGACGGGTGCGAGGCGAACCTCGGCTCGCTCACCGGCAAGGTCGCGCTGGTGCAGCGCGGCACCTGTTCGTTCCTGATCAAGGTGGCGAACGCGCAGGCCGCCGGTGCGACCGCGGTCATCGTCATCAACAACCAGGGCGGCGACGCGGTGTTCGCCATGGGCGGCACGGACCGCAAGGTGAAGATCCCCTCGGTGATGGTGAGCCAGAACACGGGCGCGCTGCTGGTGGCGGGCACCGTGGCCACCGAGCGGAAGAAGGCGCAGCAGCCGCTGATGATCGACGGTGACCTCGACAGCGACATCGTCTTCCACGAGTACGGGCACGGCCTGTCGTGGCGCATGATCGGCGGCATGAGCGGCAAGCTCGCCGGCGCCATCGGCGAAGGCGCGAGCGACGTGGTGGCCTTCCTCATCGACGGCGACGACAAGGTCGGCGAGTACGCGTACGGCAACCCCAACGGCATCCGCCGCTACCCGTACGCGGGCTACCCGCTCACCTACGGCGCGGTGACCGGCGCCGAGGTGCACGATGACGGTGAGGTCTACGCGGCGGCGATGTGGCGCCTGCACGAGCTGTTCGACGCGGCGAACCTGCCGAACGACACGCTGCTCACGCTCTTCGTCGACGGCATGAACTACACCCCGGCCACGCCCGCGTTCGAGCACATGCGCGACGGCATGCTGCAGGCGTCGAACAACCGCGGTGGGGCGTACAACTGCCTCATCTGGAAGGCGTTCGCCGAGCGCGGCGTGGGCGTGGGGGCGAGCGGCACGGCCACCAGCACCGGCGTCACCATCGTCGAGTCGTTCGCGGTGCCCGCGGCCTGCGCGCCGTAACGCACTCACGAAACTCCCTCTCCCTGCGCAGCGGGGAGAGGGCTGGGGTGAGGGGCCGATCGCCCGAAGCGCCCCTCACCCGGCCTGCGGCCGACCTCTCCCCGCTTCGCAGGGAGAGGTGAACTACCGCGTCTTCTCCAGCTCCGCGTGGAAGATGGCCTGGTCCCCGTCTGACACCTCGACCGTCTTCGTCTGGGTGAGGTAGCCGCGCGCCTCGATGATCAACGTGTACTTCCCGCTGGGCACGTCGGCGGAGAAGCGGCCGTCGGGCTTCACCGGCAACTTCAGCTTCAGCTCCACCACGCGCACGGTCGCCTTGACCGCCTCGCCGCTCTTCGCGCGAATGAGCCCGCGCAGCGTCGCGCGCACCTCGGCCGCCTTCGCCACGAGCGTGAAGTCGAGCGTGGCCTCTGCTTCGGGGGGCACCTGGGCCACCTCTTCCGCGTCCTGGAAGTCGGCCGCCTTCACCTGCACCTTCACCGGGCCCGGACCGACGGCGTCGAGGAAGAAGCGGCCCTGCTCATCACTGACCGCCTTCTGCTCACCGACGCTCAGCGACGCGCCCGAGATGACGCCCTCGGCCGAGCGCACCACCCCGCGAAGGCGCCCCGGCCCCGTCGGCACCAGCAGCGTCAACGTCACCGGTGCCGGCGTCGCGGTCACGTTCACCTCGAGCAACGCGGCCTGGTAGCCGTCCTTCCGCGCGCGGAGCACGTGTGGTCCCGTGGTCACCGCCGCGAAGGTGAACGCGCCCCTGTCGTCGGTGCTCACGGGATTCTCTCCGTCGAGCGTCACCACCACGCCCGCGAGCGAGGCACCTTCTGAGGTGATCGCGAGCCCGGTGAGGCTCACCTTCGCACCCTCGACGGGCTCGAGCAGCACGTCGCGCTCTTCCACCACGCGCGAGAGGGCGAGCCCGACGCCGCCCCGCACGCCGAGCTGGGTGGCCCCCGATTCGGCGGCCACCAGGCGCGCGGAAGAGACCTCGAGCGAGACCGCCACACCGAGCTGGACGATTCCCAGCCGCAGCGCGCCCAGGCGGAACTGGGCGCCGCCGCTGAAGGCCCCGGCCTGCGCTCCGGCTGTGCCCAGCACCACGTTCACCGGTTGCGCGCGGAAGAAGAGCTGCGCTCCGAAGGCGGGCGAGGGCGTGAGCCCCACGGCGGCGCCGAACGAGGGACCGGTGAAGAAGACGTCGCGCTCGCTGGGGCCCCCCTGGATCCCCGAGCGGAGCTGGAACGACCAGCCCAGCTGGCCTTCCAATGACAACCAATGGAGTGGCACCCACCGCGCCGTGGCCGCGGGGGTGAGCTCGAAGGCCGGCTGCGGCACGGGCCGCGTTCCCGCCTGCGTCGCGTAGAAGAGCTCGCCGCGGCCCTCGAAGGCGAGGCCCAGGAAGCTGTTGAAGAAGTACGCGCCCGACAGGTGCACGCTCCACGGCGCGATGCTCTGGGGCGTGCCTCCGACGCGCAGCACCACCACGTCGCCCGCGAGCTGTTGATGGTCGCGGAACGCGCCGCCGCCGGTGAGCCAGAGCCGACCCTCGGCGCTCGCCGGCGCCGCCATCATCACCATGCAGAGCAGGAGGCGTCTCACTGACCCGCTCGTCTTACCACGCGGGGATCTACCGCCTCAGCGCAGGCTGTACGTCTTGCAGTTGCCGTCGCAGCTGAAGATGCCCGTCTGCTTTGCGAGGGCGCGCTCCCAGACGCAGGTGAGGCCCGGCGTGCACCACGAGACGTCGGCGCTCCGGCTCCTGCACACCGTGTCGTAGCTGGAGGGGCAGACGCCCGGGTTCGACGCGCGGGGCACCCACGGCTCCTCGGGCGGCCCGCAGGCGACCAGCAGCACGGTGAGGCCGAGGCGTCTCATGCGGGCACCGTAGCCCCTCGACTCCGCTCGGGGTGAACGGTGCTGCCCAGACCTCTCCTCCCGCCGCGTCTGCGCTATATGGATCGCCCGTCCCCGCCCATGAGACTCCTTCCCGTCAGCCTGGTCTTGAGCCTCGCGCTCGGCGCGTGCGTCCCCGAGACGCCTCCGCCCCCGAAGAAGGAAATCTGCACCAACGGCGTCGATGACAACGCCGACGGCAAGACCGATTGCCTCGACCCTGGCTGCTTCAGCAACCCCGTCTGCCAGCAGATCGGCGAAGACTGCGGCAACACCATCGACGACGACCGCAACGGGAAGACCGACTGCGACGACTCCGCCTGCTCCGCCGCCCCGCAGTGCCTGCTGCTCGAGGTCTGCGACAACGGCCTCGACGACGACGGCAACGGCTCCATCGACTGCGCCGATTCCGAGTGCCGCGCCCGCCCCCGCTGCGGTGACGGCGGCGCCGAGGCGCCCGCGAGCTGCAACGACACCCTCGACAACGACAACGACGGCCCCTTCGATTGCGCCGACCCCGAGTGCCTGGGCCAGGCCTGCGGCGCCGGCTGCGCCTGCACCGACGGCGGGGTGAAGAGCGAGGCCGCCTGCGGCGACCTGCAGGACAACGACGGCGACACCCGCGCCGACTGCCTCGACCCCGACTGCGAAGGCGCCACCTGTGGCGCCGGCTGCGCCTGCCGCGGCGGCCTGCGCGGTGAAGGCACCTGCGACGACGGCTTCGACAACGACGCAGACACCCTCGCCGACTGCGCAGACGGCGACTGCGCCAACCAGGCCTGCGGCACCGGCTGCACCTGCCTCCAGGCGCGCGCCACCGAGACCACCTGCACCGACGGCCTCGACAACGACCGCGACAACCTCATCGACTGCGCCGACCCCGACTGCGGCGCGAAGAGCTGCGGCACCGGCTGCGAGTGCAGGAACCTCGCGCGCGCCGAGACCAACTGTGGCGACGTGCTCGACAACGACGGCGACGCCGCGCCCGACTGCGCCGACACCGACTGCGTCACCCAGTCCTGCGGCGCCGGCTGCGTGTGCCGCAACCTGCTCAAGGCCGAGACCCTCTGCACCGACGGCGTCGACAACGACGGCGACACCCGCATCGACTGCCTCGATGGCCCCGACTGCGATGGCACCCCCTGCGGGAGCGGCTGCACCTGCACCGGCGGCGCCCGGCACGAGACCTCGTGCACCGACCGCACCGACAACGACCTGGACGGGCTGCGCGACTGCGCCGACACCTCGGACTGCACCGGCGCGGCGAACTTCTGCGGCACCGGCGCGGCCGAGACAGGCGCGCTCTGCAACGACGGCCTCGACAACGACAACGACGGCGATCGCGACTGTGAAGACACCGGGTGCGACGCCCAGCCCTGCGGCTCCGGGTGCGCCTGCCGCAACCGCGCCCGCGCCGAGGCCGCCTGCAGCGACCTGGCCGACAACGACAACGACGGGCAGATCGACTGCGTCGACGCGGACTGCGTGGGCTTCGGCGCCGAGACCAACTGCACCGACGACCGCGACGACAACTGCAATGGCCGCGTCGACTGCGCCGACGTGGGCTGCGCGGCGTCGTGCACGGGGCTGATCATCGGCAAGGCCTGCAGCGCCAACGCGCAGTGCGCCTCGGGCACCTGCCGCTCCGAGAGCGCGAGCGGCTGGCCCTCGGGCTCGTGCGTGGGCGCGACCAACGGCTGCGCGCTCGACGCCGGCGTGTCGTATGGCTGTCCTTCCGGTTCCGCCTGCACTGTGGATCAGTACGGCCGCTTCTGCCGCCAGCAGTGCTCGGGCTCGAGCTGCCGCGGCGGCTATGCCTGCCACGAGAACACCACCTACAACACCGAGGGCCCCCGCACCTGCGCTCCGCTGTGCGTCAGCGACGCGGAGTGCTCACGCGATCTCGGCGCGAACTACGGCTGCAACCTGTGGAGCCGCCGCTGCGAGCTGAAGGACAAGGGCCTCGCGAAGTACGGCGCCAGCTGCGGCAGCAACGCCGCGTGCGAGACGGGCATCTGCCTGTCCGACCGCGGCGGCTACTGCGGCGGCCTGTGCCTGAGGGGCGGGACCTGCGCGGCCGACGGCGTCTGCGCGGGCGATGGCACCAGTGACCAGACCGGGCGCTGCTTCGACCTCTGCGCCGGCGCGGCCGACTGCACCCGCGGCGCGCCCTACCAGTGCCAGGCGCCCCCGTTCGGCGGCACGTCGAGCCTCGCCTGCTACTGCGGCCGCACCGACGAGCCCTGCGACGCCGACGGCGATTGCTGCAACCCCGGCATCGGCCCGATTACCGCGTGCTTCTTCGGCTATTGCGCCTTCTGAGAGTAGCCTTCGCTCACTCATGACCGTGCCCGTCGTGCTGTTGCTGTCGCTGTGTGCGGCGGGCGTGGAGAAGCCCCGCCTGGTGATGCTCGAGCTGTCTCCCGGTGCGGGGGTCGAAGCGTCGCTCACCGCCCCCCTCACCGAGGCCGCCACCGGCGAGGTGCAGCGCGCGGGCTTCTTCGAGGTCATCTCGAGCAGAGACCTCCAATCGCTGCTGGGCCTCGAGCGGCAGAAGGCGCTGCTGGGCTGCGCCGACGAAGCGGCGAAGAACTGCATGACCGAGCTGTCGGGTGCGCTCGGCGCGCGCTTCGTGATGAGCGGCACGCTCGCGCGGCTGGGCGAGGCCTGGCAGCTCACCCTCACCACGCTCGACTCCCAGAAGGCCCAGCCGCTGGGGCGCGCCACCCGGCTGGCGCGCTCGCTCGAGAACCTCCGCGCGATGCTCCCGTACGCGGTGGCCGAGGCGACGGGCACGCCGCTCCCTGCGCCTCCTTCGCGCGCGCTGCCGTACACGCTCATCGGCGTGGGCGTGGCGGGCGTGGTCTTCGGGGTGGTGTGGGGGGCGCTGCACCTCTCGCAGGAACAGCAGCTCGCCTCGGTGCTCGAGGCCGCGGGCAGCACGCCCGGAGTGCTCGCCACCCGCAGCACCTACCAGGCGCAGCTCCGCCTGCTCGAGACGCAGCGCTGGGTGGCGCTCGGCGCGGTGCTCGCCGGGGCGGCGTCCTTCATCGTGGGGCTGGTGTTGATGCCCGGTGACGGCAACTCCGCCTCGCTCGCGGTCGTGCCCACCTTCAACGGCCTCGGGCTCGCGGGAGGCTTTCCGTGAGGGCCCTGGTGCTGCTCTCAGTCGTCTCCCTCGCCGGCTGCGTCGATCTCGACCGGCCCCGCGCGTTCCGCTGCGACGACGACACCGGCTGCGTGGGCGGGTGGGTCTGCCTGAAGGACCGCTTCTGTCACGACCCGTCCATCGGCGCGGACGTGACCTGCACCACGCGGGCTGACTGCACCGGCGGCTGGTTCTGCGGGCAGGAAGGAAAGTGTCTCGACCCCTCGCGGCCCGCGGCGTTCACCTGCGACGACGACACGCAGTGTGCGAGCCCGTGGCGCTGCTCGAGCGAGCGGCGCTGCGTCGACCTCTCGCAGGAATCGGCCGGCCGCGCCTTCAACCCCGCCGCTGCGCCTGCGCGCCTCCGCTCTCCGCTCACCTCGCCGGCCGACCTCGTGCGCACGTCCCCCCCGCAGCAGTTCGAGTCGGACGGCCTGCCCCACACCGTCTGGGAGAGCGCGCTGGTGCGCGACAGCACGCTCGAGCGCGCCGTGCTGGTGGGGCAGGCCGCGCCGTGGGGCAGCGGGTTCTCGACGCTGCGCTACCAGGTGGACCTGCCCGAGCCCCCCGCCGACGTCGCGGTGGTCGCCGGGGCGGTGCTGGTGCAGCACCGCTCGGGAGCGCTGACGCTGTTGACCAGCGGCCAGCCCGCGGTGCCGCTCTCTCCCGGGTTCCGGGTGGAGCAGCTGGTGCCCCTCGCCTGGAATGACGCGAGCGGGGTCTCGGGCTCTGCGTTCGCCGCGGTCGGTGAAGGCCAGGCGCTCTTCATCACCCCCGACGGCACCAGCGCGCTGCTGAACCCGGGCGTCATCGACGTCACCGCGGCTGGCTTCACCGAAGACGCCGGCGGCGAGCCGGTGCTCGTGGTGCTGCGGCCCGGCGACGGCGGCGAGCAGGTCTTCTTCGAGGTGCCTTCCCAGGCGGGGAAGGCCGAGCTGCTGGTCGACCTCGCCACGCTCGACGGCGGCTCCACCCCGCTGAAGCGCGCGGTGCGATTGCGCTTCGAGGGCGGCGCCATCGCGGTCTCCTTCGAAGACAGCGCGGGCATCACCGCGCAGTACGTTCCCACCCTCGTCTGCGCGGGGCTGCCCTGCGATGGCGGCGTCGTGCCCGGCTACGCCTGCGGGCAGCAGGCCGACTTCGCCCTGCCCGGCACCGACCAGGTGCGCACCGCCTGCAGCGACCCGGGCGGCGGCGCCGACCTGCTGTACGACTCGAGCGCCGGGGGCCAGTTCGACTTCTTCGAAGCGCGACCTGCCCACCGCTCCTGGGGCACCAGCGGCGGCCACGTGCGGCACACCGCGCAGGGCCAGCTCTCGTGGTCTCGCTCGCTCGACACCGAGGTCACCGATGTCCTCAGCGTGAGGCCCGAGGTGTTCGGCGTGCTCGAGGGCGAGCTGATCGCCGTCCACGGGCAGGACCTCTACTCGGAGGCCCCGGTGCTAGACGGCGGCCTCCCGCTGGGCTTGAGCCTGTTTGCCCGGCTCGATCCCGGCGTCGTGGCCAGGCCGGTGGCGTTCATCGAGGGCAGCGAGGGGCTCGAGCTGCTCGAGAATGGGGCGGTGCTCAGCGGGGCCGGCAGCAACGACTTCCCCTTCGCGCTGCCGGTGGACCCCGAGCCCCAGGGCACGCTCGCCCGCATGGTGCTTCAGCCCGACGGCGGCGAGGTGCTCGTCGTCACCACCAGGGACGCCCTCTACGCAGGCGTCGAAGAAGAAGGTGGCGTGGTGCTGCTCTCGGCCACGCTGCGGCCCGCACCGGGCTTTCCCATCAACGACTGGGCGCTGCGCGCGGCCGACGGCGGGTTCCTCGAGGGCTGGGTCGTGGCGAACAACCGGCTCTTCCGCGTCACCGCCAGCACCGTCGAGCGCTGGAAGTCGAGCGAAGTGGCCGTCAGCGGGCGCGATCCCCTGGGCGTGTGGTTTTCAGGCGCGGCGGTGCAGCTGGGCACCGCGTCTGGCGAGGTGCTCGCGCTGCCCTCGCGGGTGCGGCTGGTGCCCCCGCTGCTCGACGGCGTGACGGGAATGACCGGGCTGTGCGGCGCGGTGTTCGCCACCACGCCTGACGCGGTGTGGGAGGTCGTGCCCGCCGACGCGGGCCTGGGTTCGTGGCGTGAGCTCGCCGTACCGGGGCTCTTCCTGCCGCGGCTTCACCGCAGCGGCACGCGGCTCTTCGTCGTCGACGAGGACGGCGTGGTGCTGGAGTTGCCTGTCTCGTGCCCCTGACCAGATGCGACGGGCGGCGCTTCCCGACGCAACTCCCGGGCCTGTCGCGGGTTGATGCCCCGGTGCGAATTCTTCTGCTGTCGATGCTGACGTGGTGTGCGTGTGGGCCTTCGCTCGTACCGCCCGGGAACGATGCGGGCGAGCTTGCCTGTGTGCCGGGAACCTCCGTGGTCTGCACGTCGCTCGCGGCGATGTGGTCGAGCGGCACGACGACTTGTCGCGACTCCGGCACCGGCTTCGACGTTCGAACCTGCACCCGCGCCGGAGACACCACCCGTCGTCTCAAAGAAACCGTTCGTCCGGCGCTGCGTGACCCGCGATGGACCGACGCGCGTTGCAACGTGGGTGACGAGTACGCCTTCGACGTGACGTTTCCGCCCGCGCAGACCGACGGTGGCTTCCCGACGCAATGGGTGATCGCGCTCGAAGGCGGCGGTTTCTGCGCGTTCGACACCACCAGCCCGCGTGGAGGCTGCGGCAATCGCGCAGTCGATCTCGTGTCGTCCTCGACGTTGCCGGCCGATCGCGCCACCAGCGAGCTCGCACCGTCTGCCCCCGACGACTTCAGCAACGCGATCTTCGTGCAGGGTCAGTACTGCTCGAGCGATCTGTGGACGGGCACCGCCACCACCGCACCGGACATCACGTGGAAGGGCACCCGCGTCAGCTGGCGCTACACCGGAGCGCTCAACGTCGAAGCGATGCTCCAGGCCCTCGTCGAACGCTACGGCCTCGATGACGCACTCGCGCTGCGGGTGTTGTGGCGCGGTGGTTCAGCCGGCGGTTTCGGCGCCTTCAACAACACTCACCGCGCCGTTCGGCATCTGCCGACCGCTGCGCGTGAGGGCCGGCTGCTGATCTTCCCCGCCGCATCGTACGTGCCGTTGGAATGGGATGACCCTGCCTACAAAGCGCTCGGCATCGGCACCGGCCTCGAAGCCTTCACGACGCTGACCAGCACCTGGCATTCCGCCCTGACGCCGCAGTGCACGGCGACGCGAACGGAGGAAGATGCGGTGCAGTGCATCAGTGGCCCAGTGCTCTACGACCTGATCACCGGACCGGTGAGTGAGGGCGGCTTCGATCTCCCCACGCTTGTCTGGCAGAACCGACAAGACCAGCTCTACATGTCGAACTCGCTGATACCGCTTCAGTCAGCGAACAACACGGCCGCCGAGATCGCCGTGCGCGCGAAGTTCGCGACCACCATGAGCGGCGCGATGGGCATCACAGCGCCGAACACCTCATCGCGAATCAAGTGGCTCTATGCGCCGAGTGACCCGCAGGTCTCGCGACCCAACGGCTCGAACGAACCCAACGTGCACGGTTCGATGATCTACATCGATGATCCACCGAGCGGGCCGAGCAACGGTCTCAACGCGGTGCTCTCGCGGTTCTGGAATACCATGCTCGGCAGCGGTGCCGGCCGCGGGCGAAGAGCCGGCGAGGTTCACACCTTCGACTGCAACTGGGTGCCCGACCGCGACGCGACGGGCTGCCCGTGAATCACGGAACGCGGTGCGTCCGCCGCACGACGGAAGGGGCCAACGAGATTGCGAGAGCATGCTCGCCCAGTCCGCTCAGCGGGCAGCGGCTCTTCGTCGTCGACGAAGACGGCGTGGCGCTGGAGTTGCCGGTCTCGTGCCCCTAAAAAGCGGCATGCCCCGCGGAACCATCACCGCCTTCGACGCCGCCCGTGGTCTGGGTCACATCAAGCTCGAGACCGGAGACGAGGTGCACTTCGACGTGTCCGTCGCCACCACCGCCGACCTCAAGGTGGGGCAGACCGCGGAGGTCATCACCGGCCTGCTGCTGAGCGGGAAGCTCAAGGCGCGGCTGGTGCTGGTGGAGAACGACAAGCCCGACCACAAGCCCTTCGCGGAAGGCTTCGCCGAGCTGCAGGGGCTGGGCATCCTCAAGAGCCTCACCCTCGACGAGGCGAAGCGGCTGGCCGACGGCGCCGAGCAGCTCAGCGGCGAGCTCGCGGGCAAGCTGTGCGTGGCGTGGTACGGCTCGAAGGGGCTCTCGAAGTTCGCCCGCGCCGACGAGCTGGCGGTGCTCGACGAACACTTCGGTGACTCGCCGAAGATCCCGGTGGGCGACCTGGCGTCGCTGTCCCCCGACGTGCTGCAGGTGAAGCTGGTCACCGCCGCGACGGGCCTGCACCCGTTCAGCCTGGGCTCGGTGCTCTCGGCCTTCAACGCCGTGCTGCAGGAAGCGGGCAACGGGAAGCACTACTTCCTCGTCGACGTCGACTCGGATCGCTACGCGGTGGTGGCGCTGCGAGACGACGCCTTCGGCAAGGCCGCCCACGACTCGGTCCTGCGCATCGTCACCTGAGGCGTCGGGGTCGGGCCCGACCCGGCCCGATTCGATCGATCCCCGGAGTGCGCTCGTTACGCTTCATCGACGCGCATTCCATGGTGCCCTCCTCGACCCAGAGCCGGACGGTTCGGATCTTCGCCACGGTCGTGGCCGTGGCCGCCTCCATGGGCCTGCTCGGCGTGCTCCCGGGCCTCAGCCGCCTGGGCAGCGTCGGCTCGGGCTTCATTCCCATGGCGCCGGCGACCGCGGGCTTCTTCCTGTTCTACGCGGCGGTGCTGTTCCGCCAGGCGCGGCGGCCCTGGCAGGGTCTTGCGAAGCGGGCGCTGCTCGCCCTGGTCTTCCTGGCCTGCGCGGCGAGCCTGCTGGTGGCGGCCTCGGGTGCGGACCTCTCGCTGCCCGGCGGGCGCCTGCCCATGTCACCGGCCACCGGCGCCGCCTTCGCGCTCGCCGGGCTGGGCGTCTTCCTGTCGCTGCTCCGAGAGGGGCGGGAGCAAGCCGCTCGTTGGCTCGGCGACTGGACGGCGGTCCCCGGTACGCTGACCGCGCTGGTCGGCCTGACGGTGATCCTCTCGTACCTGTGGCCCTCGCCGCTGCTCTACGGGAGCGCCGTCGTACCCATGGCCCTCAACACCGCCCTCGGCCTGCTGTGCCTGGGCGTCGCGCTGGTCGCCACCGCCGGGCCCGAGAGCTTCCCCACCCGGCTGGTGGTCGGCGACTCGACGGCCGCGCGGCTCTCGCGCGTGTTCGTGCCGCTCGCCGTGGCGAGCGCGGTGGTGCAGGGCGCGTCGTGGCTGCTCGTGGCGGGCTCCCTGCACGAGGCGCTCGCCCTGTCCCTCGCCGTGACCCTGGTGGTGTCGGTGACCGCGGCGGTGGTGGTGCGCTTCGCCCACTCGCTGGGGTTCTCCATCGACGAGCTGCACGCGAGAAACCGTGCGTTGATCAGCGCCATCCCCGACCTGGTCTTCACCAACCGCGCCGACGGGGAATTCCTGGCGGTCAACGCGCAGGGTCCGCTCCTCGTTTCCCCTGACCACTTTCTTCACCGCAAGGTCGCCGACGTGCTGCCCGCGCCGGTGGCGTCCCAGTTCATGAAGGCCTTCGCCGCCACGCTCGAGTCGGGCGCGACGCAGGAGCTCCACTACACGCTCCCGGTCCGCGGCGAAGAGCGGCGCTTCGAGGGCCGGGTGGTGCGCTGCACCGACGACACCGTCGTCACCATCGTGCGCGACATCACCGAGCGCAGCCAGGTCGAAGCCGCGCTGCTGCAGGCGCGGGCCGCGGCCGAGGCGGCCAGCCAGCTGAAGAGCCAGTTCCTGGCCAACATGTCCCACGAGATCCGCACGCCGCTCAACGCCATCCTGGGGCTCAGCCAGCTGGGGGTCGACGAGCCCGACCCGCAGCGGCTGCGCGAATACGTGGGCGTGATTCACCAGGCCGGCAAGACCCTGCTCGGGCTCGTCAACGACATCCTCGATGTCTCGAAGATCGAGGCGGGCAAGCTGGCCATCGAGGCCATTCCCTTCGACCTGCGCGGCCTCCTCGGCGCCATCCAGGACACGCTGGGAGGCGCCGCCGAAGCGAAGGGCTTCCCGCTGAACGTGCGCGTCGGCGCCGGCGTGCCGGACGTGGTGGTGGGAGATCCGCTCCGGCTCCAGCAGGTGCTCACCAACCTCCTGTCCAACGCCATCAAGTTCACCAGCGAAGGCCGGGTGGAGCTCCACGTCGAGGGCGGCCCGGCGAAGGACGAGCTGTCCTTCTGCGTGACCGACACCGGCATCGGCATCACGCCCGGCGAGCTGGCCTCGCTCTTCCAGCCCTTCACGCAGGCCGACGCCTCCACCACCCGCCGCTTCGGGGGTACGGGTCTGGGCCTCGTCATCAGCCGCGAGCTGGCCCGGCTCATGGGCGGCGAGCTGCGGGTCGAGTCGACGCCGCGCCGGGGGTCGAAGTTCAGCCTTCGCGTCAAGGTGGGTGAGCCCTCGGCGGAGCAGGCGAACGAGCTCTCGGACGTCCGCTCGGCCGGCGCCGCCGGAGCGCTGGCCGGGGCGAGCGCGCTGGTGGGCCGGCAGGTGCTGCTGGTCGAGGACAACCCGGTCAACCAGCTGTTGGCGAGGCGGGTGCTCGAGCGGGCGGGCCTCCAGGTCACGCTCGCCGAAGATGGGCAGGCCGCCGTGGAGCTCGCCTGCGCGCCGCTGGCCACCTTCGACCTCGTCCTGATGGACATTCAAATGCCGAGAATGGACGGCTACGAGGCCACCCGGGTCATCCGCGCCCGGCTCGGGGCGAGCTGCCCCCCCATCATCGCGATGACGGCGCACGCCATGCGGGACGAACGCGAGCGGTGCCTCGCCGCCGGCATGGTCGCGCACGTGAGCAAGCCGGTGGACATCGCGCGGCTCTACGCGTTGTTGACGAAGCTGCTCAGCGCACGAGGCCCAGCGTCAGTTGTGTCTCCAGCCGGTGCGGAGGGTCGGCCTCTTCCATCAGCCCACCCGGAATCGCGTTGATCCGTCCGGCGGCCGCGCTGCCCGACAGAAACGCCGCCTCGAGGTGTGGCCCCAGGCACCAGTCACCACACACCGCGAGCCGCTTCTCCTCGTCCCACAGGCAGGGCTCGCCCAGCGCCTTCTCGGTCACCGCGAAGCGCCAGCGATGGGCGCTGGCGAAGAGCGGCTCCATCTTCCGAGCGCCGGTGGTGGCGAAGAACGCGTCCATCAACATGGGCACGATGGCCTCGGGCTCGGCCTCGAGGTGCGCGCGGGTCCACGCCGCCGACGCGTGCAGCACCCACGCCTCGCCCTCCGGCCGCTCGGGCTTGCTCGAGTTCCGGCACAGCCACGCGAGCGGACCGACGGTGGAGTAGCTCGCGTCCCATTCCACGCCGGGTGATTCGGCGAACTGCACCATCACCGCCCAGCAGGGGGCCATCACCACCTCGTCGCGAATGCGGGAGGCGAGGGCGTACGAGGTGGGGTCGACCAGCATCGCGGCCTGGGGCGCGGGGGTGGCGACCACCGCGGCGTCGAACTCGCCGAGCGCGTGATTGCCCGCATCGAGCAGCCGCCAGCGGGTGCCGTCGCGCGTGAGCCCGGCCACCTCGACGCCGGGCCGCACGTCGAGGTCGACCAGCATGCGCTTGACGATGGAGTCCATGCCCGGCGCGCCCACCAGGCGCACCAGCTCGTGCGGGTGCTCGCGCGCGTGTTCGCCTTCCACCGTGCCGCGCCACTGGGTGATGACGCGCTCCTGCCACCAGGCGCGGGCCCAGCGGGCGAAGCGCTCGTCGCGCACGGTGAAGAACTGCGCGCCGTGGTCGAAGCGGAGCTCACCTTCATGCCGCGTCGCCAGCCGCCCGCCGGGTGCGTGGCCCTTGTCGAACACCGTCACCACGTGGCCCGCGTCCTTGAGCGCGCGCGCGGCCGCGGCGCCGGCGGCGCCACCGCCGATGACGGCCACGGTGAGGGCGCTGCCTCGCGAGGGGCGGTGCACGCGCCGCTCGTATTCGCCCACGTCGAAGCGGAGCTTCTGCTCGGAGGTCGGCCGGGGCCGCACGCTGCCCAGCACCGGCACCTCGGGAGAGAACGGGCGATCGAACGCGCCCAGGCACCAGAGGATGCCGCCGTAGGAAGCGGGGTCGCGGCCGTCGAGCGCGTAGCGGTGATTGAGCTCGAGCAGGGTGGTGAGCGCGTCGTGGGCGGTGCGAGTCCACCCGAGCAGGGCCTTGCCCCAGGTCATGCGCACGCTGTTGTGGAGTTCGCCGTGCGTGAGCAGTTGGCGCTGCGCCGCGTCCCAGAGCAGGTCACCGGTCTGGGCGCGCGCGAGCTGCTCGAACGAGGGGAGGGCGGTGCGGCCGTCACGCTCGTGGGCTCGCAACGTCTCGCGGGCCCACGCAGGCAGCGCGTCGAGTGTCTCGTGCTTCGGGTGGTGCAGGCAGAAGTTCCAGCTCAGCTCACGCCACACCAGCAGCTCGTCCAGAAACCCTGTCTCCCGCTCCCCCGCGGGGGAGAGGGCCGCGCGTGCCTCGCGAGCGACCCGAAACGGCGAGAGGTGCCCGAAGTGCAGATATGCGCTGATCCGGCTCGTGCCTTCCTTGAGCGGGTCGCTGCGATCCTTCGAGTAGCGAGCGAGCTTCTGCTCCCGAAACTTCGTCCACCGCGCCAACCCCGCGCTCGTCCCCCCGGGAGTGTGATGCACCGGCGCGACGGTGTGGTCGACCTCACACGACGCCACCAGCTCGGCGACCGAAGCGCGCTGCAGGTCGATCGGAGTGAACGGCAGCTCGGGCAGCCACGCGGGCCCCCGCGCCGTCACGTCGTTCCACGGCACGCTCACCCGCGCGTCCCACAGCGGCTGCGCCAGCGCGCGGAACTCGAACGCGCGCTCCGCGCTCTTCCCCATGCTCCACACCGGCGCGACACACGACGCATCGACGCGCCACAGCGGCACCTCCTTCGCCAGCTCCGCGTCCCACCGCAGCAGGGGCTGCACCGGCATGAAGTCGGTCACCACCAGCGCGGCGCGCTTCGCCAGCTCCCGCAGCACCGGCTCGCGACTCCCGGCGCGCTCGAGGTGAAACGCATACCCGACCTCCCGCGCGGCGCAGTCGCGCTGAACGTCGCGGGCGCCCTCGAGGATGAAGGTGTGCAGCCGGTCGTTGGCATAGCGGTAGCGCTCGGAGAGCGCGTGGTAGACGAACACCTTCTTTCCCAGCGCGGCGGCGGCGGTGAGGGCGACGTCGAGGGCGGGGTTCTCGGTGGCGCGCGCGGCGATGCGCATCCAGTAGATGACGTAGTCGCCGTCGCGGGGCGCGGGAGCGTTCGGCTCGAGGCGCTCTTGCAGGTGGGGGGGCAGCACGTCGCCGTCGAGGCTACTCCCTGAGGGAGCACCGTTCACCCCGAGCGGTGCGACTCCGAACGGTGACGGGCTCGAGCCGCTATTCGATCGACCCTCTCGGGGTGAACGGTGACGGGCTCAAACCGCCATTTCGATCGACCTCTCGGGGTGCGCGAGGTGAACGGCGCTCTACGACTCACAGCCCGTCTGCGGGAAGCAGCGCCGGCGCCGGGTTGAGGGGTTGCTTCACGGGGTTCGAGGGCTGCCTGGGTGGCGGCCTCCGGCGTGGCGGCGCGCTGCCCGCGTCGAGGGGCTCGGCGTCATGCGGAGGTGGCGGCGCCGCGAGCGGCGGTGACGGTTCGGGTGCCGGCTGAACGGCGAGGGGCGGTGGGTCGGCCCTCGGCACCACCGGTGCCTCGCGGGGCCGCGCATTCCAGGCGACCACGCCCACCAACACCACGAGGCTCACGCCCAGCAGCACCTTCACGGGCCGCCACCACGGCTTCGACAGCTCACGGGGCACGCGGGCGAGGGCGCTCAACACCTCAGCCATCGATTGCGGGCGCGTGTCAGGGCTCTTGGCCAGCGCGCGGGCCACCAGCGTCCGCAGCGAAGCTGGAAAGACCGCGGGCAGCGGCGGCGCGACGCTCGAGATGTGCGCCGACATGACCAGCGCGGAGGTCTCCCCGGTGAGGGGCGGGTGGCCCGTCAACAACTCGAAGAGGATCAACCCCAGCGCGTAGACGTCGGCGCGCGCGTCGAGGGGCTGGCCGGCGGCCTGCTCAGGCGCCATGTACTGCGGCGTGCCCATGATCAGGCCGTGAGTGGTGAGCTTCGTGTCGGTCGACGCCACCACGACCTTGGCGATGCCGAAATCGACGAGCTTGACGAACGGCTGGCCCTGGCGGTCGAGGACCATGACGTTGTCGGGCTTGAGATCGCGGTGCACGACACCCGCGCGGTGCGCCACGTCGAGCGCCTGGGCGATCTGCGTGACGAGCTCGAGGGCGAGCGGCAGCGCCATGGGCCCCTCGTCGATGAGCGCCGAGAGCGTCTTCCCGTCGAGGAACTCCATCACGAAATAGAACTGCCCATCGTCCGAGCGCCCCGAGTCGATGATGTCGACGATGTGCGGGTGCCCGAGCCGGCTGGCGGTCATCGCCTCGCGGCGGAAGCGCTCGACGAAGGCGGTGTCCTGGCTCAGCTCAGCGCGCATGAGCTTGAGCGCCAGCTTCCGGCCCAGCTCGAGGTGCGTGGCCTGGTAGACCTCGCCCATGCCCCCGGCGGCGAGCCGCGATTCCAGGCGGTACCGCCCGCCGATGATGCGGCCCAGCCCGGCCGGTTCACGGGGTTGAGTCGGCTCGAGCGCGGGCGCTGCACCGGGGGGCGGCGCGGCGCCGGGCGGCAGGGGCGTCGCCAGGCCCTTCTTCTCGGCGTACCACCCGAGAATCGCCACCACGGAGTTGAGGCTGGCGACCACCTCGTCCTTCCCCACGTGCACGCCGGACTCGTCGAGGCTGCCGGCGTGGTCGTGGGCCGACAGGTTGCCCCACGCCTGCACCGTGCCCATGTGCGCGAGGATTCGGGCGGGGATGATGCCGGCGTTGGCCTGCTGACGGAACCGGGAGACCAGCTCCTCCAGCATCGCCTTCCCGGGCGTCTGCTTGAGCTCATCGGTGACCAGCGAGCGCAGCAGCACCTCGAGCACCAGCCGCGCGTTCTGCATCACCCCGCGGTAGTCCTTCGCCCTGCCGCGGCTGACGATCGCCTCGAGGTCCACGCGCGCGCGCCCGAAGCGCGGGGCGAGCTCAGCGAGCTTGCTCAACAGTGGTTCGATGTCGAGGGCCATGGGCTCAGGTGAAGTCTAGCTACAGCGGGCAGACGCCATACGTCGACCAGCCGCTGATGCTGAGGCACGCCCCGGTGGCGCAGCTGGAGCCCAGCGAGCACAACCTGCGGCAGCTGCTGCTCACGCAGGTGTACCCGCCCAGGCAGCTGTCCGCGGTGGAGCAGAAGCTGCCCGCCGAGCCGAAGCCCAGGTCGCCGCAATCGGCGACCTCCACGCCGGTGCCCACGTTCTGCACGTGGCAGCCCTGGCCCGCGGGACAACTGCCGGAGGAGAGCGGGTTGCAGGAATTGCTGCACAGCTTCGTGGTGGTGCCGCCGAGCGTGTACACACATTGACCACCGAAGGCGCAGTCTGAGCTGGTGTTGCAGTATTCCCTGCACACCTCGAAGCCGCCGCTGCCCGCGCAGGTCAGCCCGGCGCCGCAGTCGTCGGGCGTGCAGAAGTCCCCGCGCTGGCCCGGGCCGATGCTGACGCAGACGTTGGCGCTGCCACTCCACCGGCAGCGCAGGTTGGCCCCGCAGCCGGTCTGGTTCACCGGGTTGCAGGGCACGGTTACGCAGCTGCCGCTCGCGTTGCAGGTCTGGGGCAGGGTGCAGCTGCCGCAGCTCCCTCCGCACGAGTCCGAGCCGCACGTCCGCCCGGAGCATTGGGGCGTGCACGGCGCACACTGGCCCGTGCCGTCGCACGCCGTGCCCGCGAGGCAGGTGCCACAGCTGCCGCCGCAACCGTCCGTGCCGCAGACCTTGCCGCTGCACTGGGGCACGCACTGGCATTGGCCCGCGCCCGTACAGAGCTGCGTGCTGCTGCAGGTGCCGCAGGTGCCCCCGCACCCATCGGGTCCACACTGCTTGCCGTTGCACTGGGGCACGCACACGCACTGCCCCGCACCGGTGCAGGTCTCCTGGCCCGCGCAGGTGCCGCAGGCGCCTCCACAGCCGTCGGCGCCGCACTGCCGGCCACTGCACTGGGGCTGGCACACGCACGCGCCGCCGTCCGAGGCGTAGCCCGCGTTGCAGCTGCAGGTCGCCACGCCGTCTTGCGCGGTGCAGGTGTTCTGGTTGGCGCCGAAGCAGGGGTTGCTGAAGCACGCGTCGCGCGGCGGGTTGCAGAACTTGAGGCCGGTGACGGTGGTGCCGATGACGGTGTCGGCGCAGGCCTGCCCGGCGCCGGGGCAGGGCGCAGTGGCGTCGCACTTGCGCACGCAGCGGCTCCCCCCCGTGCTGAACGACAGACAGGTGAGCTCGGCGCGGCAGTTCGAGCCGTCGTTGCTCAGCGCGCAGGGCTCGCCTTCACCCGCGGTGCCGAAGGTCCCGCACTCGGGCCAGACGATGCCCGGCTGATCCATCGAGACCAGGCTGCACGAGGTCCCCGTGGGGCAGCCCGCCGAGCCGATGAAGCTGCACGCAGCCACGCAGCGCGCGCTGCTGGTGCCGCCGTCGAGGCAGCGCGAACGGGCTGGGCAGTCGGTGTCGAGCCGGCAGGTCACCGGGCTTCCTCCTCCGCCTCCACCTTGAGCGCCGCCGCCTCCCACGCCACCGCCGGACGAGCCGCCTCCACCGATTCCGCCGCCGATTCCGCCGCCCACGCCCCCGCCGGACGAGCCGCCTCCACCAACTCCACCGCCCGCGCCTCCGCCTCCGCCGGTCGCGCCTCCACCGCCGCCGCCGACGGAGCCACCACCCGTGCCGCCGCCGGTGGTCCCGGGCACGCACTGGCCTCCGAGGCAGGTGTTTCCCGGACTGCACTGCTGGCAGGCGAGCCCGCCGCTGCCACACTCGGGCGCGGTGAGCCCCCGCTCGCACACGCCCGCCAGGCAACAACCCAGGCAGTTGGAAGGGCTGCAGACCGGGACGGTCTCTCCACAGCCCGACACCGTGACGAGGCCGAGCAGCAACGCGAGACGGTGGAAGCTCATGAGCCGCGGCTCATACCTCATGGCTCCGCGCGCGTCAGGGCAGCCACACTTTTTCAGACGGCGACACGCGAGAAGGGCAGGCTCAACGTCCACTGCCGGTGCGCAATGCGCGGCAACACCGACTCGAGGTGGGCGCCCGTGTCGAGCGGCCCGCGCCTGGTGCAGGACGGGCACCAGCCCCTGCTCTTGCAGCAGAACGCGACGATTCACGACGCTGCGCAGGTCTTGCAGGTGACTTCGACGAAGCCGAACCGCAGGTCGCCGCAGGTGAGGAAGCGCTCCACCTCCAGCTTCACCCGCGACGGCATCGAGCTCGAGACCTCCGGCCATTGCAGATCCACGCGAGACGTCGGGTCCGTTGGGTCAATCCGTCAGCCCGACCGTGCGGCGGATGTTATCGACAAGGCGGAGGTCACCACCAAGCGCACAGCGAGGTCGAGATTGTCGCTGTCGCTGGGCGTGGAGGACGCCGGTGACGGTGGCAGCGTCGGAATGAAGGCGATGCGTAGGCGCCAGCTGTCGAAGCAGATCGAGGAAGGCACGGGCGAGATGGCGTTGAGGCTGCTCAAGTCGCTCGGCGGCGAGCAGGGGCCTTCGGCGCCGACGCCGGTGAACACGGTGCGCCAAGCACCCGACTTGGGGAACCACGACCAATCTCATTGGTGCAAGAGGCACAGGTTGAAACGGCAGCGCACCCATTGAAGTCGGCCCCATCCTCAGCTACGGCTCTCACCCAGTTGGCGGGAGAGGGGCGTCAGGTGGATCTGCAGCGAATAGTCACTCTCCTCACCTTGGTCTTCCTCTTCCTCTGCGGCTGCCTTCAGCCAGTTTGCGATGGACCGGCATGTCGGCATGACCAGATCGACGCTGGGTACTGCCTCGCATATCCCGACGCGTCAACTGCCGTCTGCGCCATCTCTGACCCTCAACGGCTTTGCGGCAGAGCCGCCTGTCAATCGGACGACGCCTGCTGTTATCCGACCGCCGCCTGCATTTTGGATGGTCTTAGCGCGATCTCTTCGATGAGCCGATGCGACGGATTGCCTCGGACCCGGGGCACTTGCTCGTCGAACTTAGACTGTTTGGATGGCTTTTGCGACAAGTTGGCAGACGGGGGTTGTTGGTCGGTAGGGTTCTGCCGAAAACGCACAGAGTGTGGCCTCTGTGCGGGACCCGGTTGCGAAGTTTGTGGCTGTGATGGCTCGACTGTTCCGTCCGTGCAGGTTGCCTGTGTGTCTGGCTTGCGAGTGGCGCATTTAGGCCCTTGTGTTGCTGATGGAGGTCCTTAGGAATGGGAGGGTCTGCGCAGGTTTCGGTCGGAGCCGTCGCTGGAGGTTGGACGGTTTACTCGCGCCTCGAGCTCTCCCCCGAGAACCCGTGGCCAGACCGCCTCGAACGGATCCCTCGAGAACGATCGCCGCTCCGCTGCTGATGGCCATGCGGCTTCCTGTTCGTGTGAGGACGTGAGGGAAACACCCCTCACAGGTCATGTTCGCCTCGTCCGTGGGCCGCACCTTCTCAGACGGCGACGCGCACGGTAGACGCGTTCATGCTCCGCGCTCTCCGCAGCTTGACCCTGCTCATGCCGGCCCTCGCGCTGCTCGCGAGCTGCTCTCCCACGCCTTCAACCTGCTCACCCTCGACCTGCGCGGGCTGCTGCGACGAGCGAGGGACGTGCCGGCCGGGGAACACCTCCGACTCCTGTGGCGCCCTGGGCGTGAGCTGCAGCGCGTGCCTGCTCGCCGACTCGTGCGTGGACGCGGCCTGCGTGCGCGTCGCGACGGGCGGCGGTGGCGGCGCGGCGACCGGCGGAGGAGCCGGCGGCGGCGCCACGGGCGGAGGCACCGCGACGGGCGGAGGTGGAGGCGGCGCGACGGGAGGCGGCACCGCGTGTGTCCCTGAATCGAACGCGGCCTTCTGCGCGCGCCTGGGTGCCGCCTGCGGCCCCCGCTCGGGCGCCGACAACTGCCTCACCTTCCGCCAGGTGAGCTCGTGCGGCGACTGTCCGGGGGGCCGGCCCAACGGCTTCGCCACCTGCACCAACAACGTCTGCGGCTACGCCTGCGCCATCGGCTTTCACGAGTGCAACGGTCAGTGCGTGAGCAGCAACTCCATCGCCAGCTGCGGCAGCTCGTGTTCGCCCTGTGCGACGGGCCCCGCCAACTCGACCACCACCTGCAGCGGCGGCAGCTGCGGCTTCACCTGTGCCACCGGCTTCAATCGCTGCAACGACCAATGCGTGGCGAACTCGGCCGCCTCGTGCGGTGCGGCGTGCGCCCCGTGCCCCACCGTCCCCGGCGGGAGCTCGTTCTGCACCGCGCAGGGCACCTGCGGAACTTCCTGCAACCCGGGCTTCCACGCCTGCGGCAGCGCCTGCGCGCCCAACGACAGCATCAACAGCTGCGGCAGCGCCTGCACGCCGTGCACGCCACCCCTCAACGGCACGGCCACCTGCAACGGCACCAGCTGCGGCTTCACCTGCAACGCGGGGTTCCATGCGTGCGGCAACCAGTGTCTGCCCGACACCAGCGTGTCCTCCTGCGGCACGAGCTGCTCCGCCTGTCCCACCAGCACCAACGGCGTGGCGACCTGCGACGGCGTCGCGTGCGGGCTGAGCTGCAGCGCGGGCTTCCACGCCTGCGGCAGCACCTGCGTGAGCGACAGCGCGATCACCAGCTGTGGGAGCGCGTGCACGCCCTGCACTCCGCCGGCGAACTCGACGGCGACCTGCGCCTCGGGGAGCTGCGGGTTCACCTGCGCGTTCGGCTTCAATCGCTGCGGCAGCGAGTGTCTGGCCGACTCGCCCACTTCCTGCGGGCCGACCTGCGAGACCTGCCCCTCGTCTCCGGGCGGCATGGCCATCTGCTCGGGAGGCGGCTGCGACGTGACGTGCCTCACCGGCTTCCACAAGTGCAACGGCGTCTGCGTCGCCGATGATGGCGTGGATCACTGCGGCGCCAGCTGCACCGCGTGTCCCCTGGGCATCGAAGGCTCGGAGCGCTCCTGCACCCGGGCCGGCCCCACCAGCCCGTACGTCTGCGGCTCCACCTGCCCCCTGGGCACCAACACCTGCCCCTCGACGGGCACGGCCAACGTGTGCGCCCCGGCCGACTACACCCTGGCGTGTGGGCCGAGCTGCTCGGTGTGCACCGGACCTCCGGGCCAGCGCGGGGTGTGCGCGAGCAACGGGCTGTGCACGTCCGACTGCATCACCCGGTGCGGCGGCGTGTGCGTGAGCACCCAGACCAGCAACCTCCACTGCGGCGCCTGTGGCGTGCCCTGTCTCGCCTCGGAACAGTGCACGCAGGGCGAGTGCCGCTCGAGCTGCACCAGCGGCGTGGCGTTCAAGACGATGCTGCAGACCACCACCCTCGCCACCGCTGACGGCACCCTGGCCGTGGCGGACTTCGACGGCGACGGCCGGCAGGACGCGGCCACTTCGGAAGGGAGCACGTTGCGGGTGCGGCTCGGCCAGAGCATCAACGGCGCGGCGACCGGCACCTTCGGCGCGGTGGCGTTCAGCTCCACCTTCAACATCACGCGGCTGCTGGTGGGTGACCTCACCGGTGATGGACGGCCGGAGCTCGTCGCGCTGGGCACGGGCACCACCGTGGCCGTGTACCGCTACGTGGGCGGCGCGGGCCTCTTCGCGACCTTCTCGTTCGCCACGTCGCTCGTTCCCACCGCGGGCGCCATCGCCGAGCTGAACGGCGCGGCCCCCGCTGACCTGCTGCTGACCTTCAGCACCGCGTTGGCGAGCCAGTCCGCGGCGATCTTCACCGGCAACGGCGCGGCGAGCGGCAACCCGCTCAGCACCGTGGCCAACCCGGCGAACCTGGGCGTCTCGAACATCAGCGCGGTGCAGGTGGGGCAGCTGACCGCCGACGCGCTGCCTGACCTCGCGCTCGCCACCGGCAGCTCGACCGTCTACCTGATGCCCGGCACCGGCATGCTGGCGACGCCCTTCGACAGCGCCGCGGCCGTCGCCGTGCCGCTGCCGGCGGGGGAGACCTTCGGCACCGCTCCCCTCGAGCTCTTCGATGTGCTGGGCAATGCCGTGCCCGAGCTGGTGGTGCCGGTGCAGGGCCCCACGCTGGGAACGCGGGTGTTCCCCCTCACCGCGGGCCCGGTGGTCGGCACCTCGGTCCTGCTCCCCTCTCCCTCCGCGGTGCGTGCGCTGGGGACCGGCGACGTCGACGCCGATGGCCGGCGTGACCTGGTGGTGATGGCCTCTGACGTGCGCGTCTACAAGAACGGGGGCGCCTCCTTCAGCGCGCCCCAGGTGCTCGCCGGAGACATGGCCGCGAGCACTGGGCTCTACCGGCTCGCGGTGGTGGACGCCTTCGGAGACGCGCGCGCCGACCTGGTGATGCGGGTGCTGGGCTCGTTGATGGTGGTGCCCAACGAGGGCGGCGTCTTCCCCGCGCTCGAGGGCTTCCCGGTGCCCACGGGTTCGCAGCTGGCGACGGGCGACCTCAACGGCGACGGGCGCAGTGACGTGGCCGTGGTGACGAGCGACGCCGACGCTGGCCTGGCCATCGTCTACAGCACGCCCGCGGGAGGCTGGACGGCGGGCCCGGTGCTCCCCGGAGACGGTCACGCGGTGCCGGTGATTGCCCAGCTCAACCAGGATGGCTTCGACGACCTGGTGACGTTGACCCAGGTGGCCACCGACGTCCGGCTCGCGCCGAACGGGCGCCTCGAGGTGTACATGAATGGCGCGTGGGGCACGGTCTGCGATGACCTCTTCGACCTGAACGACGCCACCGTGGCCTGCCGCCAGCTGCGCAGGGGGAGCGCCGTGTCGGTCTTCACCGCGGGTGGCGGTGCCGGCTCCATCTGGCTGGACGACCTGGCCTGCACCGGCGCTGAGGCCGCGCTCCAGTCGTGTGCGAGAGCGAGCCTTCACGACTGCAGTCACTCCGAAGACGTGGGCGTGGTGTGCAGCAGCACGGTGCCCGCGGGTGGAGCGGGGGCTCCGCGGCTCGAGGTGCGCTTCGGCTCCGCGACGACGCTGAGCGCGCCGACCCTGCTCGCGACGGGGCCGGGAGTGCGAGCGGTCGAGAGCGCGGATCTCGACAACGACGGGTTGCTCGACCTGCTGGTGCTCAATGACCAGCGGCTGGAATGGCACCGGAACCTGGGGAGCGGCTCCTTCGCGCCGGCCGCGTCGCTCAGCCCGACCACCACCGGGGCCCTCGACTTGCCGCTGGTCGCCGACGTCAACAACGACGGCCTGCGAGACGTGGCGTTGCCTGATGGCGTCGCGAGCAACCTGCGCTGGTGGATGAACACCACCGCCGGAGGCCTGCTCAGGCTGCCAGTCACCACGTCGGCGCAGCTGGCGCGCCCCGCCTTCGCCGTCGACGTGAGTGACGACGGCAAGGTGGACCTGGTGGGGCCGGGCGGCGTGTACACGGGCGACGGCACCGGAGCGCTCGTGTTCGTGTCGGCGCCGCCGGTGCCCATCACCGCCCGCGTGCTGGTCGACCTCGACAACGATGGCCGGCTCGATCTCGGCGGTACCGCCACCGCGACGCCCTGGCTGAGCCTCTCCCGCGGTGCGCCGGTCTCGACGCTGTTCTCCGCGACGGCCGAGAACTACTGGGCGGGCGTGCCGCTGGTCGACGTCGCGAAGGCAAGGCTGAACGCGGATGCCAGCCGAGACCTGGTGGCGTTGATCGGCAGCCCGGGCGCGCGCGTGCTGGTCTCGTTGCCCGGCGTCTGCCGCTAGTTCTCCCTCTCCCTGCGCAGCGGGCGCAGCGGGGAGAGGGCGGGGTGAGGGGCCGATCGCCGTGTCGTGCTGTGTCGTGGCCGATTCTGATCGGTTTCGAGGGTGTGTTCACGTAGACGCTCACGCGCGCATTTCGCGCAGCTGAACTCCTCGCAGTCCCTCTCAGGTCCAATTGAAGAACTCCATTCGCTTCGTCGCCGCGTTTGCCGTCCTCGCTCTCTCGGCTTGCAACCCGGCTCCCTCGGCCGACTGTGTGAAGTACCTCGCGTGCACTGAGGCGGTCTCGCCCGGCTCGGCGGCGGCCCTCAAGGGCGCGTACGACACGGGCGGCACCTGTTGGACCACCGGCACGGCCACGGCTGACACGTGCACCGCGGCCTGCAAGGCGGCGGTCGCCAGCCTCGCGTCGAGCAGCCCCAACACCGCGGCCTGCAAGTAACTGTCTGCGAAGCTGCTGAAGCTCGAGGCCGTCGCGTTCACTCGCGGCGGCCTTTCTTCCGAGTGGGGCTTGCGAGTTCTGTCTGGGCGTTGACGAACTCGCGTGAGATCGTCAGAGAAATGAGTCCTCGTCTTCCCTTCGTTTGCCTTGCCGCTCTCCTTCCGCTCCTCGTTCTCGGCGCCGCTTGCGCGCCCACCACGCCGGGGAACGGCAACTGTGAGCTGCCGCGCGCGGTCTGCGGCGGCGCCTGTGTCGACCTTCAGCTCGACCCGGCCCACTGCGGCGCCTGCGGCACTGCCTGCGCGAGCGGTGAGACGTGCACGGCGGGCCAGTGCGCGCTCACCTGTGTCGGCGGCACCAGCAAGTGCGGCAACGCCTGCACCGACACCGCGCGCGACCCGGCCCACTGCGGCACGTGCGGCACGGCCTGTCCGTCCGGCGAAGTGTGCTCGGCGGGCCAGTGCGCGCTCACCTGCGTCGGCGGCACCAGCAAGTGCGGCAACGCCTGCACCGACACCACGCGCGACCCGGCCAACTGCGGCACGTGCGGAGTCGCCTGTCCGTCCGGCGAAGTGTGCTCGGCAGGCCAGTGCGCGCTCACCTGCGTCGGCGGCACCACCAGGTGCGGCAACGCCTGCACCGACACCGCGCGCGACCCGGCCCACTGCGGCATGTGCGGAGTCGCCTGCGCGGCCGGAGAAGTGTGCTCGGCAGGCCAGTGCGCGCTCGCCTGTGTCGGCGGCACCAGCAAGTGCGGCAACGCCTGCACCGACACCGCGCGCGACCCG
>JAUXRX010000037.1 GCA_030681645.1 Archangium sp. | reverse complement strand
GGGGTCGGGGTCGGGATCGGGATCGCGATCGGCTTCGGGATCGGGGACGGGGGCGCCTTCGGGATACGGGGGCGCCTTCGGGATACGGGGGCGCCTTCGGGATACGGGGGCGCCTTCGGGATACGGGGGCGCCTTCGGGATACGGGGGCGCCTTCGGGATACGGGGGCGCCTTCGGGGAGGATTTCCCCCCCGGGTACTTAGAGCTGCGGGCGCAGTCGCCGCGCGGCCTCGAGCACTGTGACGCGATCGCGATCGGCTCCGAGCCAGGCGAAGAGCTTGCCCAGGCGCTCGAGCTTGGTGCGGGCGGGGACCTGGAGATCGCGCTGCTGCCTCGCCAGCTCGGGCGGGATTCCGTCGGTCGCGTCGAGGACGTCGACGGCGTGCAGCTCGAAGTTGAAGAGGGTGTCGCGCCGCAGCGAGCGGAAGGTCGCTTCCACCAGCGCCCACGGCATCGTGGTCGCGAAGGTGCCGATGAAGTGCAGCCTCGTCAGCGGCGCCACCGCCATCGGCAGCTCGACCAGCGGCGCCGCCCCCCTCGAGTAGGGGGCCGTCAGCGACGGGCGGTAGGGGGTTCGCGGCGCGAGCAGCACCCTCGGAGAATCGAGGATCGCGGCCGAGGGGCGACCCAGGAGAGAGAGCGCTCCCATCACCGTGCCCTTCGCCAGGTAGTAGGGCGTCGCCGGAAAGACCGAGGAGTCGTATTCGTAGCCTCGCGCCGCTACCGCCTGGAGCAGCGCCGGCGTCAGCGTGTAGCCCGGCGCCCGAAAGCCCTTCGGCACCACGTTCACCGTCGCCAGCGCTTCTTCGCAGCGCAGGAGATCAGCCTCGATCTCCGCCGCCGAGCCTCGCGAGAGCGCGTAGTCGTGGGAATGGCTGTGGCTCGCCAGCTCCACCCCCGCCGCGCTCGCCGCTCGCAGCGCGTCCCGCATGCCGGGCGTGGCCACGTCGGCGCCGATCACGAAGAAGGTCGCTGGCGCGTTCGCCCGGGAGAACAGCTCGAGCAGCCGGGGGATCGCCTTCGTCGCCACCACCTGCAGCGCCTTCTCGTCGAGCAGGCTCACCGGCAGGCCCTGGATGCGGCAGTAGTGCGGGAGCGAGTCGAGATCGACCGAGAGGGCAGACAGGCGCACGCGTCAGCTCACTCGCCGCGAACGCGAATCACGTAGACCAGCCGCGCCACGTTCTTGAGCACGTTGGGCACGCGCCTGAAGAGGTGAATCGACGGCTGCCGCTTCTCCTGCAGCTGAATGGGGATCTCGCGCACGTCGAGGTTCTCACGCCAGGCGCGCACCACGAACTCGGAAGCGAACACGTCCATGTCCACCACGCAGCGCTCGATCACCGGCATCAGCCGCTCGCGCCGGAAGGCCTTGAGGCCGTGCGTGTCGGTGCCCTTGAAGCCCAGGCTCAGCCGCAACAGGCCGTTGTGCAGCCGCGTCGCCACCCGGCGGATGATCGGCCGCTGGTCGCTGGCGCCCTTGGCCGCCTTCGAGCCGACGATGAGATCGGCTTCCTTCCGCAGCAGCGCCGGCACCACCTGGTCGTAGAAGACGAGGTCACACAGGTCGATCTCGTCGCACACCACGATCTCGCCCCGCGCCATCTCGATTCCGGCCTTCAACGCCACCCCGTAGTTCGGCCGCTCGGAATGGAACCACTTGAGGCGCTGGTTGGCCTTCGTCATCCGCTCGAGGATCTCCTGCGTGCGGTCGCGGGAGCCGTTCTCGGCGAAGATGATCTCGTAGTCCCAGCCACGGGAGTCGAGGCCGGCACAGAGCTCCGTCGCCGCCTGCTCGACGATGGCCTCCTCGTTGTAGACGGGGATGACGATTGACAGCTGCGGAGAAGCAGACATGACGCGCGCGGCACCTAACACGGACAATCGCCAGCGTCATGTTCGTCTAGTAGCCTGCTGCCGCCCGTCGGTTCCTTTTCAAGGAGACGCATGAAGGTCTCGTGTCAGTCCTGCAACTCAGTCCTCAACATCGACGACAAGAAGATCCCGCCTGGCGGCGCGCGCATCAAGTGCCCAACCTGCCAGAACGTGTTCCCGGTCAAGCCGGCCCCGGTCGCTTCTTCACCGTCGGGACTCGTGCCGTTGCCAGGCATCAGCGCCGCCGCGCCTCAGCGCCAGTCGTGGGAAGAGGAATCGACCCGCGTCGCTGAGATGCCCATGCCGGCCGCCGCCATCCCCGGGGCGACGACGGTGTCCGCGCCTCCGACGAACGTGAAGCACCCCGCCTTCCGCTCGCCCTCGGCAGCAGTGCCCCTGCCTGGCATCAGCGCCGCCGCGCCGCAGCGCCAGAACTGGGAAGAAGAAGCGACCCGGGTGGGCGACGTTCCGCTGCCCGGGCCTGCGCGCAAGTCGGTCGACCTCGACTTCGGGGGCGCCGTCCCCCTGCCCGGCGCTCAGACCGCCGCCACCGCCGTGGCGCCGGCCTACGTGCCTCCCCCGCCCCCGCCCCTTCCGAAGGCCGCCCCCCGCGGTGGCGCGGTTCCGCTCCCCGGCGCCGCCTATGAAGCGGCGACGGCGATCGCGCCGGCCTACGTGCCTCCTCCTCCCCCGCCCCGGAGCTCTGGCGGTGCAGTGCCGCTGCCGGGCAGCAGCCGCGCGCCGGCTCCCGTCGAGGACTTCTCGAGCGAGGCCGACATTCCCCTCGACGACGGCTTCCCCACGGCGTCGGTGCCGTTGCCGGGCGCCTCCGCCCGCGCGCCCGCCGCGCCTCCCCCGATGCCGAAGAGCAGGGGCGGCGCAGTGCCGCTCCCCGGTGGCAGCAACCGGCCCGCCCAGGGCGCCGGCATTCCTCTGCCCGGGGCCAGCAGCAGGCCGTCGCAGCACGGCGCCAGCATTCCCCTTCCGGGTGCGAGCGCGGCCATTCCACTCGATGACGGCTTCGCCACCGATGGCGCGGGCATTCCGCTCCCCGGCGCGGCCGGTGGCTACGACGACGGCTCGGTGCCGCTGCCCGGCAGCTCGGGTGGCTACGACGCTGCGCCCGCTGGCTACGACGACGGCTCGGTGCCGCTGCCCGGCGGCTCGGGTGGCTACGACGCTGCGCCCGCTGGCTACGACGATGGCTCGGTGCCGCTGCCCGGCGGCTCGGGTGGCTACGACTCGGCGCCCGCTGGCTACGATGATGGCTCGGTGCCGCTGCCCGGCGGCTCGGGTGGCTACGACTCTGCGCCCGCTGGCTACGACGATGGCTCGGTGCCGCTGCCTGGCGGCTCGGGTGGCTTCGACTCCGCGCCGGCCGAGGAGGGCTCCGTGCCGCTCCCCGGTGGCTCCGGCGGGTACGACGACGGCGTGCCGCTCCCCGGTGGGGGCGGCCAGCAGCCCGCTCCCGAATACGGCGGCGGCTTCGACTTCTCCGAGTCGCCCTCCGATCCGCCGCCCCCTGCCGCGGGCGGCTTCGACTTCGATTCGGCTCCGGGTGCTCCCGCGCCCGCGCCTGGTGGCTTCGACTTCGACGCGTCGCCGCCGCCTCCCGCCGCGGGAGGGTTCGACTTCGGTGATCCTGCTCCCGCGCCCCCTGCTCCTGCACCCGGAGGCTTCGACTTCGACGCGCCCGCGGCACCGCCGCCGGCCAACGACTTCAGCTTCGGTGGCTCGACGCCCTCGGCGCAGGGCCTGGACTTCGGTGCACCGCCCCCTGCCCCCGCGGCCCCGCCTCCCTCGATGGGCTTCGGCGAGGTCGACTTCGGCGGTGGCGGCGGCGATCTCGAGTTCGATCCCACCGGGGGCGCTTCCTCGAAGAAGGCCCAGGCCGACGATCTGGAAGCAGACCTGAGCGCCCCGCTGCCGCAGAGCAGCCAGGGCCCCGCGGGGCCCAGCGACGGCCTCGAGATGCTGTCGTTCATCGACAAGACGGCCAAGGAGGCCGGCGCCAAGCCCGACGAGATGCTCAACGTGCGGCGCTTCCACGTGAAGCGGCGCAGCGGCAAGGTCTTCGGCCCGTTCGAAGAAGCGGTGATCGTCAAGATGCTCGAAGACGGTCAGCTGCTCGGCAACGAAGAGGTCTCGCTCGACGCCGAGAGCTGGCACGCCATCGGCACCGAGCCCGCCCTCCAGGCCGTGATCGCCCGCCTCATGGAAGCGCCGGCGCGCACCCAGACCCAGGCGCAGCTGCAGCAGGTCGACGACGCGCGCGGTCCGTCGATGGACCGGCTCAAGCAGCTCTACGAGGGGCGCATGGCGGCGGTGGCCGTCGTGCAGAGCAAGGAGCCCATCCCCTTCAAGAAGAAGCTCCCCTTCATCATCCTCGGGGTGCTGTTGCTCGTCACCATCGTGGGCGGGGTGGGCCTGGGCCTCGCCACGCCCTACGGCTTCTTCGCGCTCAAGGTGCTCTTCCCCGCGAAGGTGAAGCCCGACACCCGCGAGTTCGGCTACCTCCAGGTCGCCCGCAAGGGTTTCCTGCAGGACACGTGGAAGTCCTACAAGCTGGCGAAGGAATCGGCGAACCAGGCGCTGCAGATCAAGGACTACCCCGAGGCGCGCGCGGTCTGGTGCCAGGCGGTGTTCTACCTCGATCGCAAGTTCGGCAAGGCCGACCCCGCCGAGCTCGAGCAGGCGCAGAACGAGCTCGTCAACGTGCGGCTGCTCGGTGAAAAGCACCCCGAGGTGCTCAAGACCGAGGCCTCGGCCGCGCTCACGCGAAAAGACGCAGACGCCGCGCTCGCCAGCATCGCCGACGCCGTCGCGCGCGACGGAGACGATCTCGAGTCGCTCTTCCTCCGCGCCGAGGCGTACCTGCTGAAGAAGCAGCCCGCCCAGGCCAAGGCCGAGTTCGAGGCCGTGCTGAAGAAGGACCCGAAGAGCGCCAAGGCGCTGCACGGGCTGGGCATGCTGCACAAGCAGCAGAACGAGGTGAACGAGGCCGCGGGCAAGCTGGCCGAGGCGCTCGAGGCCGACCCGGCCCACCTGGGGTCGGCGGTCGAGCTGGCGGAGATCGTGATCATCCGCCGCAAGGAGGTCGAGCGCGGCAACGAGCTGCTCGAGAAGGCGCTCACCGACGAAGGCCGCCCCAGCCTGTCGCCCAACGCGCTGGGCAAGGCCCTCGCGCTCAAGGCCGAGTCGCTGGTGGTGCAGGGCAAGATCAACGAGGCGGTGCCGCTGTTCGAAGAGGCGCTCAAGGCTGACCCGAACAACTCGTTCACCAACGGCCGGCTCGCGCACGCGTACGCCGACCTGCACCAGCCCGAGAAGGCCGCGCCGCTCTACCGCACCGCGGTGAAGGGCCAGCCCGAGAGCCTCGAGTACACCGAGGGGCTGCTCTCGACGTTGATCACCCTGAGCAAGATGGACGAGGCCACCCAGGTGATGTCGGCGGCCAACACCCGCTTCCCCGGCAACGCCACCCTCTCGTACCTGACGGCCCGGGTGGCCGACGCGCTGGGCAACGTGAAGGAAGCCGAAGAGGCCTACAAGCGCGCCATCGCCGCGGATCCGAAGATCATCGACGCGTACCTGTACCTGTCACGCAACTACATGCGCGATCGCCGCTTCAAGGAAGCGAGCCCGGTGCTGGAGAACGGCCTGGCCCAGGCGCCCGACAACGCGGCCATGCGCGTGGGCATGGGCGAGCTGGCGCTGCACGAGCGCAGCCTCGACCGCGCCGAAGAGGAGTTCAAGAAGGCCATTCAGCTCAACCCCTACGAAGCCGACGCGCACCTCGGCGCCGCGCGCGTTTCTCAGGAGCGCGGCAAGTTCGAGCTGGCCGCCACGCAGGTCGAGAAGGCCCTCGAGCTCAACCCGCGCATTCCCGGCGGGCGGCTGCAGCGCGGCATCGCGTTGTGGAAGCTGGGCCGGCTCGACGAGGCGATCACCGAGCTCGAGGCGGCCCACGAGGCCGAACCGAAGGTCACCCAGATCGTGGTGACGCTGGGCGCCGTGAAGTTCGACAAGGGCGATCTCGCCGGCGCGCTGGGGCACCTCAACTCGGCGCTGGTGGCCGAGCCCGGGCACCCCGACGGCAACTTCTACCTGGCGAGGCTCAAGAACGCGAAGAACGAGCAGACCCAGGCGATCGAGGCGATGAAGCGCGCGCTCGACGCGAACTCGAAGAACCCGCTCTACCTGTACTGGTACGGCCGCATTCTCGCCGACGCGCGCAAGGGCGATGACGCGATCACCGAGTTCAAGCTCGCGCTGGAGGTCGACCCCAAATACGCCGACGTTCACGAGGCGCTGGGGAAGATCTACTTCGAGCGCAACGACTTCAAGAAGGCAGTCGACTACTACCAGCAGGAACTCTCGGTCGATCCCTCCCGCCTGACGGTGCGCGCGCTGATCGGCGACGCCCAGGTGAAGATGGAAGACTGGTCGGGCGCCATCACCAGCTACCTCCAGGCGCTGGAGGCCGACCCCGACCTCAAGCAGACCTTCGCGAAGCTGGGCCAGGCCTACCGGGAAAAGAAGCAGTACCCCAAGGCGGTGGAGTGGTACCGCAAGGCCGTGGCCGCCGAGCCCGAGAACGCCGACGCGTGGCTCGAGCTGGGCTTCGTGAACCAGGAGATCAACAAGAAGAAGGACGCGATCACCGCGTTCAACAAGTACCTCGAACTGCGTCCCGAGGCGGACAACAAGAAGGAGATCAAGGACCTGATCTACTTCCTCGAAGGCAACTGAAGGAGCGTCGTGCTGGATCTGAAGGAAGTCGCGAAGAACTTCGAAGTGGTGCTGGCCCGTTTGAAGGACCGGGGGGGCACCCTCGACCTCTCGCGGTTCCAGGAGCTCTTCGCCGAGCGCAAGAAGCTCAACATCGAGCTGGAGAAGAACCAGGCCGAGAAGAACCGCGTGCAGGAGGCGATGAAGGACCCCGCCAGGCGCACCGACGAGCTCAAGGCCTCGATGAAGGAGCTGGGCGTCGTCATCAAGGACCAGGAGGCGAAGCTCAAGGCGATCGAAGACGAGCTGTTGCCGCAGATGATGATGGTGCCCAACGTGCCGCACCAGACGGTGCCGGTGGGCGCCGACGAGAAGGGCAACCAGGTGGTGCACACCTGGGGCGAGAAGCCGAACTTCCTCTTCACCCCGAAGCAACACTTCGAGCTGGGCGAGAAGCTGGGCCTGCTCGACTTCGAGCGCGGGGTGAAGGTGTCAGGGCCGCGGTTCGCCTTCAGCAAGGGCGCGCTGGCGAAGCTCGAGCGGGCGCTGGTCGCCTTCATGATCGATGAGCACACGAAGCGCGGGTACACCGAGCTGTTGCCGCCCTACCTGGTGTCGCGCGAGTCGATGACGGGCACGGGCCAGCTGCCCAAGTTCGAGGAAGACGCGTTTCGCACGGTCACGGGGCGTGAGCTGTTCCTCATTCCCACGGCCGAGGTGCCCGTCACCAACTTCCACGCCGACGAGATCCTCGAGGGGCCGCTGCCGGTGAAGTACGTGGCCTTCTCGCCCTGCTTCCGGGCCGAGGCGGGCAGCGCCGGCAAGGACACCCGCGGCCTCATTCGCATGCACCAGTTCCACAAGGTGGAGATCGTCAAGTTCGCCCACCCCGCCACCTCGCTCGAGGAGCTCGACTCGCTGGTCGCCGACGCGGAGAACATCCTCCAGAAGCTGGGGCTGCATCACCGCCGCTCGCTCTTGTGCACCGGCGACATGGGCTTCGCCTCGCAGAAGACCTTCGACCTCGAGGTCTGGCTGCCGGGGCAGAACGCGTTCCGGGAAATCAGCTCGTGCTCGAACTTCAGCGACTTCCAGGCGCGGCGGGCGAAGATTCGCTACCGGCCTGCCCCCGGCGAGAAGCCCCAGCTGGTGCACACCCTCAACGGCTCAGGCCTGGCCGTGGGGCGCACGGTGGTGGCGATCCTCGAGAACTATCAGCGTGAAGACGGCTCGGTCGGGCTCCCCGAGGTGCTCTGGCCGTACATGGGCGGAATCAAGGAGCTGGTGGCGATCTGAAAACCCTTTGCAGTCACGAAGGGCTTGCTGTACTGGAGCGGCCCCCTGACGGTCGGGAGTTGGTGTCAGGGGCGTCGGTCCACGCAGTCAGGAACAGTGGCCGAGCGGCTGAAGGCGGCGGTCTTGAAAACCGCAGACGCTGAAAGGCGTTCGTAGGTTCGAATCCTACCTGTTCCGTAGGAAGCAGTTCTTTGACAGGACGTCTCGTCATTCGCTGTGGAGTGATGGCCGAGCGGCTGAAGGCGCAGGTTTGCTAAACCTGTATACGCGAAAGTGTATCGAGGGTTCGAATCCCTCTCACTCCGCAAAGTCGGTTTTGTTGATGAAAAGCTCCGTTAGCTCAGCTGGATAGAGCGTTGGACTACGAATCCAAAGGCCGGGGGTTCGAATCCCTCACGGAGCGCAATCAACCATGACCGACGATGACTTCATGGCAGAGGCGCTGAAGCTGGCGGCCACCGCAGCAGGTCTGGGCGAGGTGCCGGTCGGGGCGGTCGCAGTCAAAGACGGTCAGATCATCGGGCGCGGCTACAACCGGCGCGAGATCGACAAGGACCCCTTCTCCCACGCCGAGTTCAACGCCATGCGCGAGGCCGCGCAGGCCGTCGGTGCGTGGCGCCTCTCGGGCGTCACCATCTACGTGACGCTGGAACCCTGCGCGATGTGCGCCGGGGCGCTGGTGCAGTCGCGGGTGACGCGGCTGGTCTTCGGTGCGGCAGACCCGAAAGCAGGGGCGGTCGGTTCTCTCTACAACCTGGCGGTCGATCCGAGGCATAACCACCGGGTCGAAGTGACGAGCGGCGTGATGAGTGAAGCGTGCAGCCAGGCGCTCAAGATTTTCTTCGCGGGCCTTCGGGCGCGCGGACCCAAAACTGAATAGGTCGTTGGAGAGCTGGCCGAGTGGTCGAAGGCACCTGACTCGAAATCAGGCGTACCGGTAACGGTACCGTAGGTTCGAATCCTACGCTCTCCGCTTGCCTCGCCGTCGGCGCGGCGTTTCCTGGAGAGGTGGCCGAGTGGCTGAAGGCGCACGCCTGGAAAGCGTGTGTACCTGAAAGGGTATCGTGGGTTCGAATCCCACCCTCTCCGCAGTAAGAGAGTAGAATGAAGATCTTCTGGTCAGGGCAACGCGGGGCCGTGAACCCCGCCAGGTCCGGAAGGAAGCAACGGTAGCGTTACTTCGCGTGTGTCCTGGCCGTCCCTTTTGAGAGTCCCCGTCGTCGGCTTCGGCCACGACGGGGATTTTCTTTTTCCGAAAACTCAGCGCTCGAACAACGACGCCTGCCCGCGCTGCTCGACGAAGCGGAAGCCGGCGCTCTCGAAGGCGGCCCTGGCCTGCGCGTCGCGGGGCTTCTCGGCTTCGCTGCCGTTGCTCCAGTAGAGCCCGCGGTTGAAGCGGGGGTCGCGGGTGGCGAACTGGAAGCAGCCGTCGTGGGGGAAATCGCAGGGGCACCAGGGCACGTTGGCGCCCAGGTAGAAGTAGCCCGGCGAGCCCCACATGCCCTCGTTCATGATCACCATGCCGGTGACGCCGCGGCTGGCCCGGGCGGCGAGCTGGAACTGTTCCTTGCGCTGCACGTCGTAGGGCGAGGGGAAGACGAAGAACGCGACGCCGGACGCTGCGATCACGCCGACCACGGCCCTGCGCGCGGTGCCCTTCGACCACGCCTCGCCCACCCAGGTGACGAAGCCCGGCGCCGCCGCCACGCTGAGGAGGATGAGCGCCGGATAGAGGAAGCGGTCTTCCTTGTGCGCGGTGGCGGAGAGGATGAACACGTAGCCGAGCGCCGCGGCGATGAAGAGCGAGGGCTGCTTCGTGTCGCGCTCGAGCAGCAGGAACCCCAGCGCGCAGCCCGCCAGCAGGCCGAACCATGGAGCGAGGGTGACGAGCCTGGGGAAATGGGCGGCCAGGAGCAGCGGGATCGCCGCGAGCACGGCCGCGGCCAGCAGCAGCCCCACGCCCGGCCTGAGCCAACGATCGCGCCGCACCGCGAAGAAGAGCCCCACGAAGGCGAAAGGCGCGAGCAACAGGCGCGGCAGGTAGGTCCACCAGGGCTGCTGGCCGAACTGCGCCGCCGCCGCGCCCGAGACGACGTTGAAGCGCACGTAGTGGATGAGCGAGTGGAACCACTCGCCCCAGGTGAGCTTGTCGAGCAGGCCCAGGCCGAACGCGATGACGAGGCCACCCGCGGTGGCGAAGGCGAAGGTGCGGAAGCGCTTCGCCACCAGCAGCCACAGCATCGCGGGAATGATCACCGCCGCCGACCCGTAGCGCGTCACCTGCGCCAGGCCGAGCAGCGCCCCGCCCCAGGCCCACCAGCCGGGCCCAGCCTGTCCCGAGCGGAGCCGAGGGGCGTCGTCGGCATCGAGCCGCTCGAGGCCCCAGACGAGGAAGGCGGTGGAGAAGGATTCCGACATGGTGCGCCCGGCGAACCAGACCAGCGGGCCGTAGAGCGCCACCAACCAGAGCCCCAGGTGCGCGAGCGGCGTGTTCACCCGGCGCGCGAGCAGCCGCCAGACCGCGCCGAGCATCGCCACGTGGAGGAGGAACTGCGGCACCTCCGCGAGGATCCGCCGCGCGTAGACCGAGCTGAGCCCCACCACGTCGCCCGCCCTGAAGAGCAGCGAGAGCAGCATCGGCACCGCGTGGTTGCGAATGCCCCACGGCTGGGTGGCGGTGGCGGCGTTGGGCGGCACCTGCCATTCCCAGGGGACGACGCCGAAGCCGTAGGTGCGGTTGAGGGCGACCTCGAGCGATTGGAAGAGCTCGTCGGGGTGCAGGCGGCCCAGCAGCACCACCGCGTGCAGCGCGGCCGGGAGCGCGGCGATGGCGATCTCCGCCCAGGGTGTTCGGGGCTGCTGGGCGGGCGGAGACGACGTCACGGGCGCGCACGAATAGCACGCGGTTCCGCCGGGTGAACGGCTACAACTGCGGGTGGATGAACGCCTGCCAGCACTGCGGGAGAGAACACCCGCCCGGAGCCCCGAAGTGTCCGGTGACGGGCGAGTCGATGCAGCAGCCCGGCGTGATCGGGACGCGCGTCGATCGGTACCAGGTCGAGCGGCTGCTCGGCGCCGGCGGCTTCGGGTCGGTCTACCTGGCGAAGCACGTTCACACCGACGCCACGGTGGCCCTCAAGCTGCTCAAGCGCAGCCTCGGCGCCGATCAGCAGATGCTCGAGCGCTTCCTGCGCGAGGCCCGCGCGGCCGCGTCGGTGGGCAGCGAACACATCGTGCGGGTGATGGACGCAGGGCTCGCCGCTGACGGCCAGGCCTTCCTCGCGCTCGAGTTCCTCGACGGGCTCGACCTCAAGGAACTGGCCGCGCAGCAGGGGCCGCTGCCGCACCTGCGGCTGGTGATGGTGGTGCTGCAGGCGCTCGAGGCGCTCTCGGCCGCGCACGCCAAGGGCATCGTGCACCGCGACATGAAGCCGGCGAACGTCTTCGTGGTGCGGCGGCGCGACGAGCGCGGCACCGAGCGCGACTTCGTCAAGCTGCTCGACTTCGGCATCTCGAAGATGCACGGCGACGCGGGCACCTCGGGCCTCACCATGACGGGCGTGGCCATGGGCACGCCCTCGTACATGGCGCCCGAGCAGTTCTTCGACGCGCGCAGCGTCGACGCGCGGGCCGACGTCTACTCGGTGTCGGCGATGCTGTACGAGCTGCTCTCGGGGCAGCTGCCCTTCGACGCCGAGAGCTACGCGCACCTGATCGTCAAGGTGCGCACCGAGCAGGCGGCGCCGCTCAACCAGATCGCGCCGAACGTTCCCCTGCCCCTCGCCCAGGTGGTGATGGTGGGGCTGGCCAAGGAGCCGCACCAGCGCTGGCAGTCGGCCCAGGAGTTCGCCGAGGCGCTGCGCTCGGCCCTGGGGTTGCCTCCGCCGGGGAGCACGCCCGCGTTCCTGCCGTCGCAGAGCGGCTCGCAGCCGGCGTTCATTCCGGCCACGCCGGGGCTGGACAAGACGCACACGCCCGCCCCCAGGCCTTCGGCGCCTCCGCCCCAGGCCACCCCGCAGCCCCAGGCCCAGAGTGGCGGCGGGTGGGTGGTGCCCTCGAGCGGGTCTGCGAACACAGGCGTCCCCGTCGCGCAGGCGCAGCAGAGCCTCCCGCCCGCGCAGAGTGGGTGGGTGGTGCCGTCGACGGGCGCGGCGAACACGGGCCTGCCCGTCGCGCAGGCTCCGTTGCAGGTGAGCCAGCCGCCCGTGCAGCGGCAGGCGACTCAGCCACCCGCGCAGCCGCAGCAGGGGTCCTCGGCGCTCAAGTGGGTCGCCATCGTGATCGGCTTGATGTTCCTCGCGGGGGGCTGCTGCACCTGCGGGTTGATCATGAAGGCCGCCTCGTCGGGGTCAGCCGAGACGCCGCCGATCGAAGTGCCGACGACGATTCCGGATCCTGAGATCGCGCCGGAAGAGCCCGAAGTGATCCCTGAGCTGGATCCTGACGTCGTCGAGCCGGACGTCGCCGATCCCGACGCGGTCGAGCCCGATGTCGAGCCCGAGCCGCCGCCGAGACCGACTCCGGCGCCGCGGCCGACGCGCAGGCCGAAGCAGGGCTGAGCAGTTCATCCCCAGAGGGAAAAGCCGGGAGAGGTGGAGTGAATCAGGGTTTGCCCACAGCTCGTACGGGCATGCACCCCGGCTGTGCGACGAGGATCCGCACATGACGTGGTCCCAGGGCGTCTCTTTCAGCTGCGTCAGCCATGCTGCCTCGTGAGGCAACAGTGATGCTCACGCCGAGAAGACCCTTCCCGCCCGCTACTCCCTCGGTCGCAACCGCAGCACGGCCTGGATCGTCGCGCCCTCCGGGGCGGGCGAGAGGTCGAACAGCGCCGAGTCGAGCTGCGAGAGCCGATCGAGCAGCGTCACCGCCAACGCCTGCGCGGTGAGCTGCCTGCGGGGATCGACGTCCGGCATCAGGCGGGGCTGCAGCAGCTCGCGCCGCAGCTGCCCGACGTCGAGGTAGATGGACACGTGCCCGGGCGTGAACGCGCCGTCGAAGCGCGAAGAGAGCACCTGGTTGAGGTCGACCGGCTCGCGCCCGTCCACCGCCGAGCCGGCCTTCGCGAAGAGCGACTTCTCGGTGAGCGCGGCCTCGAGCGGGCGACCGAACGCCGGGCCACGCCAGAGCCGCAGCTGCTTGTCGCGCGTCTTGGTGAGGGTGAGTTCCCAGCGGCGGGCCATGGCGTCGGCGAGCGCCTCGATCGGCTCGGCTGAGACCACCGGCGCCTCGAAGAGCACGGTGCCCTGCGGTTGTGGCCGCCCGCCCGCCTGCAGCGTGGTGCGCACGAAGCCGGGCACGTCGGCGTACACACAGAGCTCGAACACCCCGGCGAACGCCGCCACGGCGCGCTCGACGTCGGTGCCCTGGGCGAGGAGCTCGAGCTCGAGCTGCTTGCGCCGCGGGGTGCCGGGAGCGCCGAGCCACAGCGCCGCCAGCTCCGACGGGGGAAGGCTCGCGGCCGCCACCAGCACCGGCCCTTCGGGTGCGTGCGAGAGCAGGCGTGTTCCGGGCAGCGAGGGCTGCGCGGCCCAGAGCGGCGCAGGCCCATGGAGCCGGCCCTCGAGCCGCGCCTCGTCTCCCGCGATGCGGACCGCGGCCGTGACGAAGCGCCAGCTCAGCGCCTCAGGCGCGCGGGAGAAGAGGACCAGGCCTCCGCTGGGGAGCTGATCGAGGGCGGAGGCCACCGCGCCATCCGACTCCAGCCCGCGCGCCGGCGCCGCGGCGATGCGCGCCTGCGCTCCGGGGAGCCGGTGCGTGAGCGGGGCGTCGACGGCGTAGAGGGCTCCGCGATCGACGAAGACATCGAGCGCACGGGTCTCCTGCTCGTAGCGCCACAGACCCTGCACCGGGCTGAGCGCCGCCCAGCCGTGCTCGACGAGCCACGCCTTCAGCGCGGCGAGGGCGCCCGGCCCGTCGGTGATGCCCACCACGCTGAGCCTGGTGTCGTCGGCGTCTTCCCACGCGAACGTGGCGAGCCCTTCGCGCGCGTCGACGAGCCCGCCGTTGCCCGCACTCGCCTGCTCAAAGGCCCAGCCGAGCAACGGCGCGCCGTCGAGCCACGACTGGGTCGACTCAGGCCCGGCGAGGCGCTCCCCGAAGTCGACGGCGGGCGCGAAGTCCTCGAGGCCCCGCGCGATCACCGCGAAGCGCGCGTCGGGCGGCACCAGGTGGAACGCGGCCCGGGGCGAGACGACGAGGGTGACCTGCTCCCGCAGCGACTCGCCCTCGTAGCTGCGCACCACGTAGCGGCCGGCGCGGGAAAACGCGTGGGTGGTCTGCCTCGCGGTGACTGCAGGCGACTGATCGCCGAAGTCCCAGCGGCGCTCGCCCTCGGCGACGAAGGGCACCTCGAGGCCGGTCTCGACGGGCGTCTCCCGCGTCTCCACCCGCACCGGCCGGACGCAGCCGGTCAGCGCGAACAGCAGGGCGACCGCGAGGCTGCCTTTCAGAACTCGAAGCCCAGACCGAACATGAAGTGCGCGGAGCTCAGGTCGATGGCCCGGGCGGTGGCCGCGAAGAGGTTCATTTCCTGGAGCGTGCCTTCGGCGAACAGGTAGGTGTGGTTGACCCCGACGCTGCTGTCGAAGTCACGCGCGAGGCGGTTGTCGAGGAAGTCGAGCTCGAGGGCGAGGCCGAGCACACCCGAGAGGCCGAACTTGACGCCTTCCCCCCGCTGGATGCCGCTGAGCTCGACGCTGCCGCCGTTGACCACCCACCACGGCATCACCACGAAGGCCGCCTTCACGTAGGGGACGAGGGGGACGTGGAACTTTTCCTTGGCCCAGTCGAAGCGGTACACCAGCAGCGCCTTGATGGGGACGATGCGCAGCCCGGTGCTCTGGTCGACGCGCTGACCACTGACGGCGTCGATGGAGAGGCCGAACTTCTCGGAGTAGCCGACCGACAGGCCACCGGCGAGCGAGCCGAACTTCTGGAAGAACTGGTAGTCGAACTCGATCTCGCCCAGCAGCATCGCCCCCCCGCCGAACACGGCGTAGTAGGGGCGCTGCTCCTCGGGCAGATCCATGAACGGGCGATCGAGCAGCGGCGTGTAGGGCGAGAGCTTGGCCTCGAAGTACATCGAGCGCGGCGACTCGAGCCGCTTCTTGCTGCCGGACAGCTCGAAGTGTTCCTGGGCCGAGGCGACCGAGGCCACCAGCGCGCAGGCGAGCGTGAGTGAGGTCTTCATCAGGATGCCCTCCTTACCTGCTTGCGCGCCCGACGGAAGGCAAAGGCCGCCAGCAGCAGCGGCACCAGGCCCGCGCCCACCGAACAACCGCCCTGCTCCGTCCCGCCCGCTTCCTTGTAGTAGCCCCAGAAGCCCAGGGTGCGAATGGGCGTCACCTGGAGCTCGGTGGTGGGAATGCTCACGTTGCCCGCGGCGTCCCTCGCGCGCAGGCGCACGAAGTAGGGCACGTTGTTCTCGAGGCCGTCGCCACGGATGGACCCGTTGCTCGCGGCGGTCTCGGCGATCTCGCGCCAATCGGGGTCGGTCGGGCCCTGCACTTCCATGGTGACGACGGTGGCGTCGGAGTCGACGGTGAAGCCCAGGCGCACCGCCATGTCCTGCGCGGCGTACTCGGTGATCGTCGGCGAGGCGGGCGGCTTCGTGTCGTAGATGAGCTTGAGCGACGTGGCCGGGTACGGCATCGCCGTACCGCAGGTCCCTCCGACTCCGTTCGCGAGCGCGTAGGAGACGCTGCCGCACACCCGGTGTTCGATCGTGGTCAGGGCGCTGCCGCAAGGCTGCACCGTGCCGCCGTCAGCCGTTGCGGTGGTGCGAAAGCCGGGCAACTCGGAGAGCTTCACGCTGAAGTTGCCCTGCCGCACGGTGCTGACCGTCAGAGCAGGCACGTCGTCGTAGCGCTTGTCATTGGCGCCGGGGGTGTCCTGACACTCCCCTGACGTCGACCAGATCTTGAGAGGATTCTGGACGCATTGGATGAGGCTGATCGTGAGCGTGTTGGACCAGGCCAGGGTGACGGTGTCGTTGCACTGGCTCGCGCCAAACGTGTACGTGTCGAGATTGGGATCGTCGACCCGGAGAATGGCGAGGCTGGGAGTCTGCGCCAGCGACAATGGGGCGACGAGCAGGGTGCAGAGTGTGGCGAGACGCAGCGTCATGAGGCCTCAGTTTTGAGCAAGTTGAAGGCCACCGACGACACGCCTCAACGTCCTGTAACTACTGGCAATTCAGCGACCGGGGCCGCGCGGGGACTGACAAAATGTCACGTGCGGTTGGCGAGTTTGAGCGCGAGGTCGACGGCGGTGTCAGCGGCCCGGAAGACGTTGTCGGTGGCGGCGACGAGCTGAACGCGGTTTCCGAGGGCGCGAATGCGGCCGACGTGGGTGGTGGCGTCGTCGGTGGTGAGCATGGGCATCGGGTAGATGTTCTGCGACGGATCGTCGAGCACCTTGAGGCCCGGGTCTTCCTTGAGCAGGGCCCTGACGCCGTCAGCGTCGACGGGCCGGTTGAGGTGGGCGGACAGGACGAGCGTGAGCCCGTGGTAGGTGGGCACGGTGAGCGCGGTGGCGGTGAGCGCGGGCAGCGCTTCGCCGCTCCAGATGCGCGCGGCCTCGACCAGCACGTGGCGCTCGGCGTCGCACAGGGGGCCTTCGAAGCCACCGACCGCGGGGATGACGTTGAAGCCGATGCGGTGGGGGAAGACCTCGACCTCGGGGTCCTTGCCGTTCATGAGCGCGGCCGTCTGCTTCGAGAGCTGCTCCTGGCCGCTCTGGCCTCGCGAGGCGGTGCCGAAGAGCATGGTGACGTCGGCGAAGACGAGGCCGAACTTCGCGCGCAGCGGCTGCAACACGGAGAGCAGCGCCTGCGTGGCCGGGCTGGCGATGGCGACGATGCGGCCGGTGAAGGGGCGATCGAGCACGCCGTCGTTCACGCCGGGCGCGACGAGCGGCACGCTGGCGTCGACGCGGTAACCGCCCGAGAGATCGACCACCCAGGCGCCCTGCTGCTGGGCCTGCTGACCGAGGCGCCGCGCCACGTCCGGGGGCGTGGCGATGATCACCGCCTGCACCCCGCGGAAGGCGTCGGGGCCGGGCTTCTCGGTGGGCAGGGTCTCTTCTTCGTAGTCGAGCTCCTCTGCCTCCGAGCCCTCGCTCGAGAAGAAGCGCACCTGGTCGGGCTCGACGTCGTGGAGTTGGAGCGAGGCGATGATCTGCCGGCCGACGGTGCCGGTGGCTCCGACGACGGCGATGATGGGATCGGACATGGGTCAGTCCTCTTTGAGGCGCGCCTTCGGCTCGACGCCGGGGAGCGGTGGGAATTTCGGGTTCTCTTCTGCGCCAGAGCCGCGCAGGTAGTGGGGCTCGAGGGCGAAGAGCGCCTGGGCGTCGTACGCGGCGGGCATGGTGACGAGGGTGGCCAGCGCGACGGCGGAAGGCACGAGCGGTCCGGCCAGGAAGCTCGCCGCGGGCACGCCGAGCGCTTCGAGCGGGGCACGCCAGTCGGTGAGCGCGGGGCCGATCATCCGGGCGGCAGGCGCGGCTTTGAGCGCGTCAGCGAGCTCGGCAAGGGTCATCGACCTTTCTCCCTCTCCCTGCGCAGCGGGGAGAGGGCCGGGGTGAGGGGCGACGCGCCGCACGTAGAACTCACCCTTCTTCACCACGGCGGTGGCGAACAACTCAGTCTCCCGAGGCCCCTCGACGGCAAGCGCCGCCAGCGATGACGCCCCGACGATCGGCACCTTGAGCGCGTAGGCGAGGCCTTTGATCGTCGCGAGCCCGATGCGCAGGCCGGTGAAGCTGCCGGGCCCCAGGCCCACCACGAAGCCGGTCACGTCTTGGAGCGTGAAGCCGTGCGCGGTGAGCAGCTTCTCGATCTCGCCCGGCAGCACTTCGCTCTGCCGCTGCGGCGGTCCGACGAGTCGATACTCGACGAGCGTCCCGTCAGCGCGCAGCAGCGCGAGCGAGAGCGTCAGGGTCGAGCAGTCGAGGGACAGGATCACTGCGAGCGCTCATAGCGGAGAGAGGACTGGAAAGCCCTCTCCCCGACCCTCTCCCCGCGGGGAGAGGGAGACACTTGTCGTTCTTGCTCGCTCAGCAGAACAGCAGCCTGGCGATGTCGTTTCTGAAGGCGACGACCATCAACAGCGCCAGCACCGCGAACCCGAAGTACGTGGCGATCTCCCGCGCCCTCATCGGCACCGGGCGCCGCCGCACGGCCTCCCACAACGCCGTGAGGATGCCGAAGCCATCGAGGATCGGGATCGGCAGCAGGTTCACCAGCGCCAGGTTGACCGAGACGATCGCCATCGCGCTCAGGAACGCGCCCATGCCCGCCTCGGCGGTCTGCGACGCCACCTGGAAGATCTGCACCGGCCCGCCCATCGACTCGAGCGGCACCTCGCCCGTGGGCAGCTTCGCGAGGATGCGGCCGATCAACATGATCCCCTCGGGCAGCTTCTTGAGGCTCGCCTGGAGCGCCTCCACCGGTCCGAAGTGCAGCGTCACCGTGTCGCCCGCGATCGGCGCCATCGGCAGCCCGGGCGCGCCGAAGCGCACCCCGAAGTCCGTGGGGGCCATGCAGTACTTCGCGTTCCCTTCCGGGACGAAGGGGCCGACGGTCGCGGTCTTCTTCTCCCCGGCCGAGCGCCACTCGATGTCCACGCGGCGCTTCCGCGCCAGGGCCATGCGATCCTCCACCGCGCCGACCGAGTGCACCGCCTGCCCGCTCACGGCGGTGAAGCGATCGCCGACCTTGATGCCCAGCGCCGCCGCCGGCGTGTTGGGCCGCACCTCCCAGACGTACGCGTCGCCGCCCTCGGCGCCGATGCGCGCGAGCCCGGCGCCCTCGCCCAGCGGCACCTCGGCCGCGACGATCTCCGGCAGCACCAGCCCCTCGTGCAGCGACGAGAACCGCACCACCTTCAGCTTCACCGCCCCGCTCGCCTTGTCGAGCGCGAGCTCGAGTTCCCGCGCGGTGCGCACCGGCTCGTCGTCGAGCTGGATCACCCGGTCGAACGTGCGCAACCCCGCCGCCTCGACCGCGGAGCCCGCCGGCACGCCCAGCACCGCCGCCTGCTCGGCCAGCGAGATGCCGATGCGCCCCTTGCGGGAGATCTCGATCATCCCCAGCGTCTCGACGTTCATCGGGGTGACCTTGAGCGCCTCCTTCTTGCCCGCGCGCTCCACCACCAGCGCGAGCTCCCGGTCGGCGCTGGCGCCGGCGATCTTCGACAGCTCGGTGAAGGTGCGAATCGGCGTGCCATCGATGCTGACGATCAGATCGCCCGGCCGCAGCCCGGCCACGGCCGCAGGGGAGCCCGGTTCCACCGCGCCGACGCGCGGGGTGAACTCGGTCGAGTCGCCCAGGTAGACGAAGAACAGCGCGATGATGGGGAAGATCAGGTTGGCGGCGGGCCCGGCCATCAGAATGATCACCCGCTTCCACCACACCGCGCCCAGGAAGGTGCGGCCTGCGTCTTCTTCCGCCACCTCTTCACCCGGGTGGTGCCCTGCCATCGCCACGAAGCCGCCCAGCGGGAGCGCGGCGATCTGGTACTCGGTCTCACCCCGCCGGAAGCTGAAGAGCTTGGGCCCGAAGCCGATGGAGAACTTGAGCACCTTCACCCCGGCCCACTTGGCGGCGAAGAAGTGCCCCGCCTCGTGCACCGTGACGAGGACGCCCAGGAAGATGGCGAAGTAGATCGTGTCCTGAAAGGCGCCCATGTGAGGCCACGTTAACCGGCACCGCGCCCGGTTTCATCCGCTCCCTCTCGCTGCGCAGGAGCGCGCCTCGACTCCGCTCGGCGTGAACGGAACTGGCCGATTCCGCTCAGCCCGAGCGAAGTCGAGGGCCCTTCTGCCGCAGCGGTGGGCGTTCAGCCCAGCGCAGGCCTGACGAACTGCACGTACAGAAACACCATGGGCGCGTTGAAGATGAGCGCGTCGATGCGGTCGAGCATGCCGCCATGCCCCGGGATGATCACCCCGGAGTCCTTCACCTGGTACGCGCGCTTGAGCATCGACTCGCAGAGATCGCCGGCCGGCCCCAGCAGGCTGCCCAGGATGCCGAGCACGAAGCAGTCGATCACCGTCATCGTGGGGAAGAAGAAGGCCCGCTGAATGAAGAGGAAGCCGATCGCGCCCACGAAGCCGCCGGCGAAGCCTTCCCAGGTCTTGTTGGGGCTGACCTCGGGGTAGAGCTTGTGCTTCCCGAAGAGGCGGCCGGCGAAGTACGCCATCGTGTCGTTGCCCCAGGTGATCACCAGGGCCGACACCACCCACATCAGGCCGAAGTCCGGCACCAGCCGCAGCGCCGCGAGCGCGGTGAGCCCGCCGTGGCCGTAGATGAAGGCCATCAACAGGTGCGCGGTCCGAACCGGCGCCTCGGGCAGGGGCCCGCGCAGCAGGTGCCACGCCCAGCCGGCGAAGAGCACCAGGCCCGTCGCGCCCGAGATCATCGACGCGGCCTGCAGCGGCATGGCGATGGGGAGAATCGGCATCGCCGCGGCCGCCACCACCGTCAGCCAGGCCACGGGCGTGAAGCCCTTGAGGGTGATGCTGATGTATTCCCACGCGCAGGCGCCCGCCGCGAAGCCGAGCAGGCCCGCCGCCCACCAGCCCCCCAGGTAGAGCAGGTAGAGCACCCCGGGCAGCAGCGTCAGCCCGGAGATCAACCTGATCATCAGGTTCTTGTTCTTGTCCGTCACGAGCTCTTTCGACGGAAGGGCAACGTCTGCGCCTGCGCTCCAGTCATGCCGAAGCGCCGCTCGCGCTGTTGAAACGCAGCGAGGCAGTCGACCAGCTCCCGCGCGCGGAAGTCAGGCCAGAGGATCTCGGAGAACACCAGCTCGGCGTACGCGGTCTGCCAGAGCATGAAGTTCGACAGGCGCCGCTCGCCCGAGGTGCGGATGACCAGGTCGACCGGCGGCAGGCCGGCGGTCCACAGCAGGGCCTCGACCAGCGCCTCGCTCACCGCCGCGGGCTCGAGCTGGCCGCTGTGGATCTTCTCGGCGATGCGGCGGGCCATCGACACCAGCTCTTCGCGGCCGCCGTACGACAGCGCCAGGGTGAGGGTCATGCCGGTGTTCGCGGCCGACTCGGCGCGCAAGGCCTCGAGGGGCTCGCGCACGTACTTCGGCAACTTGTCGAGCTCACCGATGGCGTTGAGCTTGATGCCGTTGCCTAAGATCTCCTCGCGCTCCTTGAGGAGGTACTCGCGCAGCAGGTCCATCAGCGCGGCGACCTCGTCGGCGGGCCGGGCCCAGTTCTGCGAAGAGAAGGCGTAGAGCGTGAGCGCCTCGACCCCGACGCGGCGGGCGCAGCGGGTGACCTCGCGCACGCTGTCAGAGCCGACCCGGTGGCCCTCGACGCGCGGCAGCCCGCGGCCCTCGGCCCAGCGGCCGTTGCCGTCCATGATGATGCCGACGTGCCGCGGCAGGGGGCGCGCCTTGAGCCGACTCTCGAGTTCTGAGATTGATTCCATCGATACGACCGGCTTTTTCAAAGGCGAGGCAACCTACCCGAAAGGCGCCGCGCGTCGAGGGTGATCTGCACGTCGGGTGTCATCACCCTGACACGCCGGGGGCCTTCACACTTCCACACCCACGGCGAACGGTCGCACGGCCCTTCCCAACGGCTCGTTTCGGGTACCATTCGCGCGCGCATGGCCCCCAAAGTCATCGGTCCGTACCGCGTGCTGGAGACCCTCGGCAGCGGGGGCGTGGGGACTGTGTACCGTGCGATCGACCGCCGCACGGGCGAAGTGGCCGCGCTCAAGCTGCTCTCGACCGGTCCCGCGCTCGATCCGCGGGCGGCGCGGCGCCTGGCCCGCGAGTTCGAGACGCTGCAGCACATGTCTCACCCGAACGTGGTGAAGGTCTACGACACGGGCGTCTTCCAGGGGTACCCGTACCTGGCGATGGAGCTGGTCGAGGGCCTGACGCTGCGTCACTACCTGGCGTTGGCCGAGGAGGATCTCGCCAGCGACGCCGCGCTCGCCCGGGCGATCTCCGCGCATCGGCACGTGGGCACCACGCCCGTGGTGGGCCCCGCCGCCGAAGAAGACTCCGACGCCGACGAAGAAGACGAAGACGCGAACAGCGGCGTGTTCAACCTGGCCGCGTTCGGGGAAGAGTCGCCCAGCGAGGAATACTCGGGCAGCGACAGCTTCGAAGAGGGCCCTGATCGGGTGAGGGCCTGGGCGGATCTCGCCGACGAGCCCGACACGCCGGTCTCGATGTCGGGCGAGCTCAAGCTGCCGTTCGATCTCCCCATCGGGGACGACAAGCCCGTCGGCACCAGGCCCAGCGAGAGCGAGATCGATCGGCTCAACACGCCCGAGCGCATCGGCCGCCTCAAGGACGCGATGCTGCAGCTGTGCGAGGCGCTGGCGTACATCCACGGGTACGGGCTCATTCACCGCGACCTCAAGCCGTCGAACGTGATGGTCGACGAAGATCGCACCGTGCGGCTGATGGACTTCGGGCTGGCCAAGTACATCAGCGACGACGGCGCGGTGACGGCCGACGGCCGCCTGGTGGGCACGTTCCGCTACATGGCGCCCGAGCAGATCCTCGGGGAGAAGCTCGACACGCGCACCGATCTCTACTCGCTGGGGGTCATCCTCTACGAGCTGCTGGCGGGGCGGCCCCCGTTCGAGGCGCGCACGCCCTACGAGCTCTGGCAGAAGGTGCTGGAGACCGAGGCGACGCCGATCAGCACGCTCAACTCGCGCAGCGACCGGGTGCTCTCGCGCGTGGCGCACCGGCTGATCCGCAAGGAGCCAGATGATCGGTTCCAGACCGCGGAAGAGGTGTACGAGGCGCTCATCGAATGAAGCACTCACTCAAGGTGGACACGACGTCGGCGGGGAAGCGGATCGATCTCGTGGTGGGCGAGGCGCTGGGCCTGTCACGCGCGCGGGTGAAGGCGCTCTTCGAAGACGGCGCGGTGCGCATCAACAACAAGAAGGCGAAGAAGGGCCTGATGGTCGCGGTGGGCGACGCGCTCGAGGTCGACGTGCCCGAGGCGCAGGCGTCGGCCGCGGCGATGGCCGACACGAAGCTCGAGCTGCGGGTGCTGCACGAAGACGACGCGCTGGTGTTCGTGGACAAGGCCGCCGGCGTGCCCACGCAGCCGCTGCAGCCCGGTGAGCAGGGCACCATCGCCAACGCCCTGGTGGCCCGGTACCCGGAGATGAGCGTGGTGGGCGACGACCCGCGCGAGGCGGGGCTGTGCCACCGGCTCGACGTCGAGACCTCGGGCGTGCTGCTCGCGGCCCGCACCCGCGCGGCGTGGGAAAAGATGCGCGCCGCGTTCTCGGAAGATCGCGCGGTCGAGAAGAAGTACCTCGCGCTGGTGAAGGGGCCGCTGGCCGACGAGGGCACCATCGACGTACCGCTGGCGCATGCGGGCGATCACGTGGTGCCCGGCGTGTCGGACGGGCGTCCGGCGATCACCGAGTTCAGCGTGCGGGCGCGGCGGGGCTCGTATGCGCTGGTCGACGTGAAGTTGATCACCGGGGTGCTGCACCAGGTGCGCGCGCACCTGGCCGCGGTGGGCGCGCCGATCGTCGGAGATCCTCTGTACGGAGGAGTGGAAGAGCCCGGGCTCAACCGCTTCTTCCTGCACGCGGTGTCGCTAGGCGTGCGGCACCCGACCACCGGCGAGTTCCTGCGCGTCGAGAGTCCCCTGCCCCCCGAGCTGGCGAAGGTGCTCGACAAGCACCTGCCGAGTGCGGGCTGACGCCCGGGCCCACTCCGTTCACCCCGAGAGGGTTGATCGAAATGGCGATCACCGTTCACCCCGAGCGGAGTCGAGGGGCGTCTTCCTGCGCGCCTGGGGCGTGCCCTCTTTCGGCCACCCCTGCGAGGGGGCCTGCTCCGCTGTCGGTCGTCTCTGCTAATTCGATTCCGCCATGACCCGGGCGATCATCCACATCGACATGGACGCGTTCTACGCGTCAGTCGAGCAGCGCGACGCGCCTGAGCTGCGCGGCAAGCCGGTGATCGTCGGCGGCCACCCCCAGCGCGGCGTGGTGCTCGCGGCGTCCTACGAGGTGCGGCCCTTCGGCGTGCGCAGCGCGATCCCCATGGCGCGGGCGATCAAGCTGGCGCCCCGCGCGATCGTGGTGCCACCCCGCTTCTCGGCCTACGTCGACGCGAGCGAGGCCGTGTTCCGGATCTTCGAGCGCTACACGCCGCTGATCGAGCCGCTCTCGCTCGACGAGGCCTTCCTCGACGTCACCGGCTCACTCGGGCTCTTCGGCACCGTGGGCGACATCGCGCGGCGCATTCGCGCGGAGATCAAGAAGGAGATCGAGCTCCCCGCCTCTGCCGGGATCGCCGAGGTGAAGTTCGTGGCGAAGATCGCCAGCGACTTCGCCAAGCCCAACGGCCAACACGAGGTCGCGCCCGGCACCTCGCGTGAATTCCTCGCGCCGCTGCCGATCTCACGCCTCTGGGGAGTGGGCCCGAAGACCGAGGAGGTGCTCAAGCGGCACGGGCTCAACACCATCGGCGACGTCGCCTCGCACGAGCTGGAGTGGCTGGTGGGCAAGCTCGGCTCGTCGGGCCAGCACTTCTGGGAGCTCTCGCGCGGCCTCGACGAGCGCGTGGTGGTGCCCGATCGTTACGCGAAGTCCGTCGGCGCGCAGGACACCTTCGAGGAAGACCTGCTGGGCGAAGAGGCGCTCAAGCCGCACCTGCACTCGCAGGCGCTGCGCGTGGGGCGCCGCATGCGGAAGTCGGGCGTGAAGGCGCGGTGCGTGCAGCTCACCGTGAAGTACTCGGACTTCACCCAGATCACCCGGCGGGTGACGCTCGACGTCGCGACCGATGACGGGCAGCTGCTGTACCGCGAGGCGCTCACGCTGCTGCAAAAGGCCGACCTGCGCCGGAAGATCCGCCTCACCGGCGTGTCGGGCCAGGAGCTGACGGGCGGTGACGATCAACTGGGCCTCTTCGCAGCCGACGAGCCGCCGAAGAAGAGCGAGAAGCTGAACCTGGCGCTCGACGCGATCGCCTCGAAGTTCGGGAGCAAGGCCGTGGTCACGGCAGACCTGCGCCAGGACGATCCCGACGAGGCGCGTGACGGCTTCTACTCAGAGGACAAACGCGAGACCGCCGCGAAGGCCGAGCGGGAGCGAAGGCAGCAGCAGCCCCGGGTGGAGCGCGACGAAGAGCCGCCTCCGCCGGAGGACTGACCCGTTCAGGGCCCGCCGTCTGCCTGCCCACCGTCCGGAAGGCAGATGCCTACGTCGTCGAAGGTGCCCGCGGGGCAAGAACAACAGCCGTTGAGCGTCACCGGCGCCGTGCACGAGGTCCGGCAGGCGAACGAACGCACGCACTGCAGCTGCTGGCATGGCGTGCTCGTGGAGCAGCCCCACAGCAGCGACGACAACGCGAGGACGACGAGCCGGGCGGTCATGCGCAGATTATGGCCTCTCGCGGGAGAAGCGTCCGCGCAAAGCGGCCACCACCTTCGCGTCGACCTTCAGCGAGAACAGCTCCACCGCGGTGCGCCCCAGCGGCAGCGCGCAGGCGAGCACCGCCAGCGTCGCGCCCAGGCCGATCACGCTGTTCTGCCAGCTGGCGAGATCCCACTGGCCGCTCCAGAGGAGCTGCTCGCGGTTGAGCGGCCAGAGGTAATAGATGGGCCAGCCCGGCCCGCTGCCCAGCAGGTCGCAGAACAGGTGCAGGTGGAACGCGGCGAACGCGAGCCCGAAGACAGCGAGCTTCCGCTTCGCCAGCAGCGCCAGCGCGGTGGAGATCGCCAGCGCCGACCACAGCCCGTGCGTCAACACGTGGTGCCACTGGCCGTACAGATCCTCCCCGCCCAGCAGCGCCAGCCCGTCGAGATCAGGCAGCACCCCACCCAGCGTGACCAGGATGCGATCGCGGCGCTCGGTGAGCTTCTGCGCGCCGAGCCAGGACAGCTCGGCGTGGACGATCGGGTTCATTCAGTGAGGCCCCCCACCCCGCCCGCGGCCGACCTCCCCCCGCTCGCGCAGGGAGAGGTACTCGGTTTCACTCTGGCGTCGGCGACGACTGGGGCGGACCACCGGCCTCGCCCCCCCCCCCCCCGCGACGACGGCGGCGGCGACGGCGACGGGGACCGGGGGCATCGGTGGTCGGCTGCGGCGCGGCGCCGGTCTTCCACTTCTCGAGCTGCTCCTGGTGTTCGCCGGTGGCGGCCACCCAGACCTCGAACACGGCCAGCGACTCGTTGAAGAGCGGGTGCCCGCGGAAGCCCATCAGGCCACCGCGGCGGCGCCGCAGACCCGCCAGCGTGCGCTGCGCCATGAGGATCATCCGGCACCGCTCGGCGATGCGCCGGGGCAGCCGCGCCTTCTGCACCAGCTGCGAGAGCAGCTGCTCGATGGCCTGCGCCACGGTGGGCGGCTTGCCGTTCTCGTCGTCGGCGCCTGCCTGCTCGGGCTCGTCGAGCGAGATCGGCAGGAGGATGCTCGCCAGCAGCATCGAGTCGTCGAAGTTCGCCTTGCGCCGCACCGACGCGTCCATCGCGTCGACGAAGCGCCAGTACTCGGTGACGCCTTCGGCTTCCTGGCCCTCGAGGTACTCGTGCACGGGCGGCAGCAGGCTCTTGAGCGCGTCGAGCGCCCCGACCAGCTGCAGCGCGGGCCGCGCGTAACCACCGCGCAAGAGGCGGAAGGTCTCCTCGAGCAGGCGGGGCGCAGAGCAGCGCTGCAGATCTTCGACCGCGCCTTCCATCGCGGCATAGGTGCGCGACTCGATGTCGAGGCCGAGCTTCCCTGCGAAGCGCACGGCCCGCAGGATGCGCACCGGGTCTTCGCGCATGCGCACCTCGGGGTCGCCGATGGTGCGGATCTCGCGGCGCGCGAGATCGCGCAGCCCGTTGACGTAGTCGTACACCCGGCCCACCGAGGGCTCGTAGAAGAGCCCGTTGATGGTGAAGTCGCGGCGGCGTGCGTCTTCGACGGCGGTGCCGAAGGTGTTGTCTTCGGTGATGAGCAGGTCGGGCGCTTCGGGCGCCTCGGCCTCGTCCTGCACGTCGGCGACGGGCGTGGAGGGCACTTCCTGGCCCTCTTCCACCGCGGTGAGCGCCTCGGCGTCGGCGGCGGCGATGTGCTCGGTGCCCTCGGAGTGCACCTCGCCCTCGGCGGCCTCGGAGGGCTGCGGCTCTTCGACGATGGTGGGCATCGCGCGGAAGGTGGAGACCTCGAGGATCTTCCCGCCCTTGAAGTACACGTGGGCGAGGCGGAAGCGGCGCCCGATCAACCGGCAGTTGCGGAACAGCCCCTTCACCTGGTTCGGCGTGGCGCTGGTGGCGATGTCGAAGTCTTTCGGCTCGTGGCCGATGAGCAGGTCGCGCACGCAACCGCCCACCAGGTACGCCTCGTGGCCGTGCTGGCGCAGGCGCAGCAGCACGCGCACCGCGTCGGGGTCGAGCCGCTCGGGCTCGATGTCCGGGCCTCGGGGGCCGGTGGAGTCTGCAGATTGGGGCGCGGGCTCGGTTCCCTGCTCTGGGGCGGGATTGTCGGTGGTCATCACGTTCCTGACGCAGCCCCGATCGCAGAGCCGCATGGCTGAAGAGCCGGGGCCGTCACGAGGTGCGCGGCCATATACCCCGAAATCGAGGGGTAAAAGCCAGACCGTTCCTCGCTGGCTCCCTCTCCCTGCGCAGCAGCGGGGAGAGGGTGGGGGTGAGGGGCCAATCGACCCGACGCCCCTCACCCGGCCTGCGGCCGACCACTCCCCGCTTCCGCAGGGAGAGGTTGCAAGGTCGAGCTACCGGCCTCGCTTCTTGTTGCTGGGTCGCTTCGCCTCGGCCAGCTCTCCGCTGCGCTTCGAGCTGTCTCGCGCAGCCTGCGGCTGCTACCGGCTTCGCTTCTTGTGCGTCCGGGGGCGGGCGTCGTCGAGGATCGAGAGGTAGTCGATGTCGCGCACCTTCGGAGGCGGAGGCTGGGCCCCCAGCGCCGCCACCCGCTTGCTGAACGCCGCGATGATGTCGGGCATCGGCCGCACCGCCTGGAACATCGCCGCCGGCCCCTGGAGCGCCTCCACCAGCGCCTCGGCCACCCCGGCGATCGGCAGCCCGCGCCGCAACAGGTCCTGGAACGAGTTCGAGAGCGTCAGCAGGTTGTACCCAGAGGTCTGCACCAGCTCGAGCATCACCCTGAGCACCTGCGGCGCGGTGAGGTGCTTGTCACCCAGCAACACCAGCGCCGCCTGGAAGTAGTTGAAGATCGGCACCACCCGCGGCCCGTAGTGCGCGAACGCGGCGGGCGGCGTGAGCCGGTCGAGGTTGATGAAGATGCGCCGCACCGGATCAGCCTGGGGGATCTCCTTCCACTGCTTGATCACCCGGTTGATGTCGTCCGGATACACCTCGGCCGCCTCGAGCACCCGGTGCACCACCGGCTCGGACACCCGGTGCGCCACCATGTCGGCGTACAGCGAATAGATGAAGGCGTCGGCCTCGGCGTCGTCACCGAAGAGCACCTCTTCGGCGTCCACCGGCGCGCGCGCCCGGCTCTCGAGCAGCACCGGCAGCTTGTAGCCCACCTGCCCGCGCATCGCCTTGAAGCGCCCCCGCACCAGGTTGCGCAGGTTGTCCTTGAGCACCAGCTCGTCGAACTCCACCCCGTCGAGCTTGAGCTTCTGGGCCAGCACCGTGCGCATCTGGGTGGGGCTGCCCGACACGATGCACAGCCGGGAATCACCCGAAGCCCGCAGCTCGCGAATCAAGGCCGCCGCCCCGGGGATCGCCTTCTTCTCGTGCGCCTTCTGGAACGCCGTGCGCACCAGCTGACGGAGCGTGTCGAACTCCGTCTGCAGGTAGGTCTTGTCGAGATCCCACCGGTAGATGCGCCGAATGGGAAGTTTGGGTTCGCTCGCGTTCACGACTTCGGCAGCATGCCCTGAATCGCGTTCGCGAGGTCTTTCGATACGGCCCGCGCCGCGACCTTGCCCGCGTTGGTGATGGCGCGGCTCTTCGAGCGCCCGTGCGCCTTGATGAACAGCCGGTCGAACCCGAGGATCGGCGCGCCGCCGTACTGTTCCCAGTCGGTGACCTCCTTGATGCGCTCGATGCCCGACGACAACATCGCCAGGCCCGCCCGCCAGAGCAGCTTTTCCTTGTAGGCGTAGCGGGCCAGCTCGATCACCGTCTCGCTCACGCCCTCGAGCATCTTGAGGCACACGTTGCCCACGAAGCCGTCGCACACCACGACGTCGGCCGTGCCCTTGGGAATGTCGACGCCCTCCACGTTGCCGATGAAGCGCAGGCCGGCGAGGTGCTGGAGCTTCTGGTTCGCCTCCACCACGCGCGCCGGGCCCTTCTGCGCCTCGGTGCCGTTGCTCAGCAGCGCCACCGTGGGGTTCTCGTTCTTCGAGATGATGCGCGCGTAGGCCGAGCCCATCACCGCGAAGGCCACCAGGTCATCGGCCGAGGCGTCGACGGTGGCGCCCACGTCGAGGATCAGGCTGAACGGGTCGTTCTTCTCTCCGCGCCCCACGGCCGTCGGGTACACGGTGGCCAGCGCGGCGCGCCGCACCCCGGGGATCAAGGTGAAGGTGCGCGCGCAGGCCAGCACGCCCGCGCCGGTGTTGCCGGCCGAGACCATCGCGTCGGCCTCGCCTTCCTTCACCAGCCGCGCAGCCACGATCACCGAAGCGTCCTTCTTGGCGTCGAGGGCCGCGTTGGGCTTCTCGTGCATCGACACGAACTCGCTGGCGTGGTGCACGGCCACCCGCTCGGCGTTGTGCCGCACCTGCGTGAGCGCCTGGTCGATCAGCGTGCGATCACCCACCAGCAGCGCGTGGATGTGCGGCGTGTCGAGGGTGAGCTGGGCGGCACCGCGCACGATCTCCAGCGGGCCGTGATCGCCTCCCATCACATCGAAGGCGATGGTGACCGGCCGCTGGCTCACGAGGCTATTCCTTCTTGGTGTTGGCGCTGTCGCGCTCGATGCAGCCCTTGGTCAGGGTGTACTGGTAGGTGCCGAGCTCGTCGCGCCAGTACTCACCCACGTACGGCCAGTAGAGCTGGTCGTCAGAGACGGCCACCGTGTACCGGTAGTTCTTCACCACCGACTTCTGGCCACCGGCCTTCAACATCTCTTCGAGGAAGTCCTTTTCCATCGAGGTGGTCTCGAACTTGATGCGCAAACCGTTCGCGCGCAGCGTCTTGAGCTGGCCCAGCTCGAAGTCGAGCTTCGCCTTGGCCATGAGGCCGGCCTTGCCGATGAGGGCCTGGCGCTGGTCCTTGAGGCGCTCGATCACCTGCTTGGAGAGGTTGGAATACTTGAAGGTGTCGCCCTTCTGCCCCACCGCGTCCATCTCGCCCTCGAGCTCGGCGATCGAGTCGACCGTCTTCTTGAGGTCCTTGTCGGTGAGCGCGAGGTTCAAGATGCGCTCGAGGATCTCGTCGGTCCCCTTGAGCTTCTCGCCCGCCTTGTTCTTCTTGCGGACCTCGTCGAGCACGTTGAAGTACTCGGTGGCCTCCATGTTCTTGTTCACCAGCACGTCGAGCTCGTCCTGCACGGGGCCGTAGATGTTCTCGAAGTCTTCGATGATGGTGAGCGACTCGCGGTAGCGGCAGTTCTCGAAGTAGACGACGGCCTTGAGGATCAGCGCCTCGGGGAAGTACTCGTCGCGGAAGAACGGCGAGCTCAAGGTGATCAGGTTGCCGAGCGCCTGCTCGTACTGGCCGATGCGGTAGTGCGCCCAGGACGCCTCGAAGAGGGCCTCGAGCCACTGCACGCCGCCGCGCTCGACCTTGTCGTAATAGGTGATGGCATAGCGGTTCTGCTTCGCGCCGTAGTGGGTGCGGGCCAGCTGCATGAAGGCCATCTCGCGCAGCGCCTTGAGCTGCTTGGCCTCGGCCGTCATCGGGCCCTCGGCCTGGCGGGTGGAGCGCACCACTTCCTTCATCGCCTCGAGCGCCACCTCGAGCTTGTTCTCGCGGAAGTACGCCAGGCCCTCGAGGTACTTCGCGCGCGGGTAGAACACGTCGCCCCGGGGGATCATCAGGGCCAGGCGCTTGACCTCTTCGAAGGCCTTGGTCGCCTCACCGGTCTGCTCGGCGTCGTCGAGCGCCTTGCCACGCACCAGGTTGTAGCGGGCCAGCAGGTAGCGGAACTCGTTGCGGAAGCGCTCGGGGAACTCGTAGTTCGAGTAGCGGGCGATCTCGTCGAGCACCACGGTCTCGTTGACCGTCTTGCGCGCGATGAAGAAGAGCCACTCGAGCGAGCTCTTGAAGAACTTGGTCGCGGGCCCGCGCGCCAGCACCTTCGAGAACATCTGCAGCGACGAGTGGTACATGCCCAGCTTGTAGAGGCTCTTGCCCAGCCAGTATTCCGACTCGACCACCAGCCCGGCCATCGCCGGGTCCTGGCTCATGTCGAAGAACGCCAGCGCGGCGGGCTCGAAGTTGTCGTTCTTGAACTGGGTGATCGCCGCGTCCATCTTCTGGCGATCGCCCGTCTTGCCCGACACGTCGACCGCGTCGAACGACATCGTGGCGGCGGGCTTGGTGTCTTTCGGCTTCTCGGGCTCGGCGGTGACGGGCTTGCTCAGGTCGAGGCCGCCCTCGGGCAGCGGCACTTCCCCGGTGCCCTTCTCTTCCGGCTTCTTCTCGGGCTTCTTCTCGGGCTTCTTCTTCGGCTTCTTCTTGCCGCCGCCGAGGTCGAGGCCTTCGAAGTTCATCTGGGCGTACGACGGCGCTGCGAAGCCGGCGATCACCACCAACGCAAGCAAACGAGTCAGGCGCATCTCAGCCCTCCTCACGGAAGATGGTGGGGAAGAACATCGAGAAGCCGAACTCGGCCATCAACTGGTTGCGGAACGAGTCGTTGTTGGGGAGCGCGGCGCGCTCGGCAGGGCCCTTCTCCAGGTAGATGACGTCGCGCACCTCGAGCCGAATGGTGAGCCACTCGTTGAGGAAGAAGCGGAAGCCCACCCCGACGTTGCCGCCGACCGTGAACTCCGTGGCGCCGGGCGGGCCGTAGAGGAGGAAGGTGGGGCCCGCGAGCACGTACATGTTGAAGTTGAGGATCTTCTCCGAGAACAACGCCAGCTTTCCGTAGAGCGGCGCCCACTGCAGGTCGACGCTGGCGAGGAAGGACATGCGCCCGAAGGACACGTTGGCGGGCTGGCCGTTGGCGGTGCTCAGCTCGGCTTCCGTGGGGAGGGCGCAACCGCCGCCCACCGGGTCGCAGATCTGCGCGGCGCCGGAGATGAGCGAGAGGTTGTAGGTGCCCCGGGCCGACACGCCGACGGCCTCGGTGAAGTGGTAGGTGAAGGCCGCGCCGAAGCCGACCTTCTGCCAGAAGGCGTCGCGCAGCGAGAGGCCGATGCCGGGGCTCACCTCGAAGCGGCCGTCCATCAGGAACAGGTGGCCGGAGACCGGGCGAACGCGGTCCTTCAGGGGACCGGACGAGTCCTTGTCCACTTCCGACACGTCGCCGGCTTCATCTTCAGACGCTGCGAACGCAGGAGCGGCCACGAGGGCCAGCGCCAGCCACAGGAGCCGGTTCATCACTCGGCCTCCTTATAGGTCGACTTGAAGGGGAGGAAGATCGAGACGCCGAGGTTGACCAGCATCAGGTTCTGCGTGACGCCCTTGGTCGTGCCGGTGGGCGTGTCGACGTAGGTGGTGTTGATGAGCGCCACGTTGACGGCCATGAAGTCCTTCACCACGAAGCGCAGGCCGACGCCGAGGTCGAAGGCCGGGCTGACGCCGCGCGGCGCGGCGGGCGAGCCGTCGGCCTGGGCGGGCGCACCGGGGAGAGCCACCGCGGAGGTCTCGGTGTAGACCACGCCGCCGCCCCCGATGAGGTAGCCGTCGAGGTGGAGGATGGAGTTGAACATCGCCACCTTGCCGTAGAGCGGGCTCCACTCGAGATCACCCATGATCGACCAGACCGGCACCGAGAAGAAGATGCGGCTGAAGAGGTTGCGCTTGGCCGTCTTCACGTCGTCGGTGGGGCTGGTCTGCATCAGCGAGAAGCGCGCGGAGATCGCCAGCGAGTCATGCGGGTAGAAGGCGGCGCGGATCGCCCCGCCCAGCTTGGTGTAATAGGCGTCGTTGACGTTGATGATGAAGGCGGGGGCGAGCTCGAAGCGGCCACGCTTGGTGTAGAGCTTGCGCTGCACCGACTTCACGCGGTCGTCCTGGGTGGTGTCGCGCTCGACGGCGGGGTTGTCGGACTTCTTCGCGGCCGTGGGCGCCGCGTCGGTCGCGGTCTTCACCGGCTTCGGCGGAGGCGCGGCGACGTCAGGCTCTTCCTTCCTGGGCTCTTCCTTCGTGGGTTCTTCACCCGAGAGGTCGACACCTTCGAACTGATTCTGAGCGAAGGCGCGTCCCCCAACCAACAGGAGCGCGACGAGCGACGCCGCAGCCAGATTCCGAGTCAAATGTGCATCTCCGCGACGCTAGATGTTCCCTCTCGGCACCAAAGCGGCGCCGAGCCCCTTGCCTGTACAGCGGCGCGGACTCTACCTGTTGGGGGTCCGTTGTGAAGTGTCGATCTCCAGAGGGCGTGTGGTACCTTGCGCGCGCTTCGTCGTCGACGTCGGGGCATCAAGGTCAGGAGATGGGTCGAATGAACCGCCTGTTGTTCGTCGCCGCGACGCTGGGTGTGCTCGGAGCTGGCTGCAAGCCTGCCACCGATCTCAACAACTCGTGCCAGCTGGTGAAGCGCAACCCGGACGGCGGGATTCCTCTCCCTTTGCTCGAGGGCGAAGTTCGCAACGCGCAGGGCCAGAACAAGGACTTCATCGCGATCGGTTCGATCGAGTGCGAAGACCTCATCTGCGTGCGCGATTCGTTCTTCACCTCGGACGCCAGCGTCGACGTGCCGGCGCAGGGCTACTGCTCGCGCCAGTGCGTGCCGGGCACCGAGTGCCCGTCCTTCGATCCCGAGCTCGACAAGGGACCCAAGGCGCTGCGGTGTCGCGCCCTGCTCCTCTCGCCTGAGACCCTCGCGGCCCTGACGGCCGGTGACGGTGGCTTCGCCGGTGTGCGCGACCCCAACTTCTGCGCCCGCGGTTTGGCCGACGGGGGCATGTAGGCATCACCCGTACCCTGGCGTGGTCGTTCACCCGCCCGTAATCACTGGGACCTCGTCTGACCGCTGGCCTGCTCTTCGCAGAGCAGATCGAACGTCACGCCCGAACGTGCAACGGGGACGACGTTCGGGTTGTCATTGGTTCCACACCACCGGGGTACCTCATGAATCGCACTGGAATTTTTCTCGCTGTGGCTGGCGTGCTGGCGCTGATCGCCCTCGTGGCTGGCGTGCCGCGCTTCACCAAACCCACGCCGAACACCCACCCCAACGAGCCGATCGTCAACGTCCACCCGGCGAAGACGGTGAGCAACGGGAGCCTGTCGATGACGGGGCGGCTCTCGCACCCGTTCATCTCGCTGGGCCACCAGGACGTGTTCGCGACCGTCGACCTGCGGGCGGTCGAGGTGCCGGGCGCGGCGCGGTCGGCGGTGAACCTGGCGTTGGTGATCGATCGCTCCGGCTCGATGTCGGGGTTCAAGCTCAACCAGGCCAAGCAGGCGGCGCGGCAGCTGATCTCGCAGCTCTCGCCGACCGATCGGTTGGCGATCGTTCACTACGGCAGCGACGTGAAGTCGCTCGACGGCATGCTGGCGACCCCTGGCAACAAGGAGAAGCTGTTCGCCTACGTCGACGGCATCTGGGACGACGGCGGCACCAACATCGCCGCGGGCCTCACCACCGGCCGCGACGTGCTGCTGGCCGCGCGCAACGACTTCAAGGTGAACCGCCTCATCCTCATCTCCGATGGCCAGCCCACCGAGGGCATCATCGAGGCCGACGGCCTGACGGCGATCGTCCGCGACATCCGCACCTACGGGGTGTCGGTCAGCAGCGTCGGCGTCGGTGACGACTTCAACGAGCAGCTCATGTCGTCGTTCGCAGAGGTGGGCGCCGGGGCGTACGCCTTCCTGCAGGACGCGGCGCAGCTCGGGGCCATCTTCCAGAAGGACCTGAACGCGGCCAGCACCCAGGTGGCGCGTGGGGTCAGCCTCACCTTCCGCGTGCCGAAGGGCGCGCAGCTGCAGCGCGTGCTGGGGTACTCGCAGGTGACGCGCCGCATGGACGGTGACGCCGAGCTGGTGACGGTGGCCCTGCCCGACTTCGCGGCCGCGCAGCAGGAGCGGGTGGTGGCGCACTTCACGGTCGACGGGGTGATCGCCGGTGACTCGATCGACGTGAGCGCGCTCGACTTGAGCTACCTCGACGTGCTGGCGGACGGCGCGGTGCACGGCGAGGCGCGGCTCTCGGCGATGACCACCGACCAGGTGAAGGTGGTGATGGACAACCGCGACAAGGACGCCATCGTCTTCGCGGCCCGGGCGCGGGCGGCGGACAACACGGCGAAGGCGGCGGAGTCCATTGAGCAGGGTGACCGCGAGGGGGCGCGGAAGCTGCTGCAGCTCAACGAGATCCTCTTCGACGAGGCGGGCGCGGTGGCGGGGGCTCCGGCGGTGATGGAAGACCGGGCGAACCAGAAGAAGCTCGAGGTGGGCATCGACCAGGCCAACAGCGAGGCCGACGGGAAGATCCTCCAGAAGCAGATCCGCACCCAGGCGCGTCGCGACTACGGCCTGATGGGCTCCACGTACTGACCTTCAAGGGCACCCACGACCATGTCCAACACGGCCGTCATTCAGCTGCAGCACCGCGAAGCCTTCGAGCGAAACGTCACCCGGGCGCTGGCGGCCGGGGCGGGGGCGGGGGTGCTGGCCTTCCTGGCGCAGCGGCTCCAGCTGCAGGTGCCGCTGTCGTTCCTGGCGCTGGTGGCCACCTCGCTGGCCTGCGTGCGCGGCGACAAGTTCGACCGGGCGTTGCTGGTGGCGCTGTCCATCTTCCTCCCCGCGGTGCCGTGGCTGTTCGGCTTCTCGGCGGCGTGGACGGTGGCGATGGCGGGCGCGGCGGCGGGCGCCCTGATGGTGAAGGCGCGGCTGGCCGAGCGCGGTGAAGAGGGCAACGTCGGGGCTGATCGTCCGGGGCCGCTGCACTACGCGGGCACGGCGCTCGCCACGGGTGGCCTCGCGGTCGCTGGGACGGAGGTCGCGAAGATCCTCTCGTCGCGGCTCACCGACGTGGCCACGCCCCAGGTGCTCAACTTCGCCATCAGCGGGGTGGTGATCGCGCTGTTCGCGGGCATCGGGTCGCTGGCGTCGCACGTGGCGCTCAAGGCGGACCCGGTCGAGGCTGCGTGCGAGGAGCTGCTGCCCACGCTCTCAGGCGAGTTCGCCGCGCAGATCACCCGCGCGCTGTCGCTGTACCGGCAGGCGGGCACGCAGCTGGCCGCCCTGCCCCGTGACGCAGCTCGCGAGGAGCTGGCGCGCACGCTGCAGAAGCTGACGAAGGACGCGGCTGAACTCGCGGGGGAGTGGGCGGGGGTCGAGGCCCAGGTGCATGAGAACGCGCATGCGGATCTGCAGAAGGAGATCGCGGAGCTCCAGGCGAGCGCCAAGGCGGCGCGTGACTCTGTGGCGCGGCAGCAGCTCGAGGCGGCGGCGCGGTCGCTCAATGAGGAGCTGGGCCGGCTCGGTGAGCTGCGCCTGAAGCGGGAGCGCGTGCTGGCGCGGCTCAAGTCGCAGGTGGCGTTGCTGGAGCGTGCTCGCGTGGCGTTGATCGGCATGCGCTCGACGCACGCGACCGTGCGCGCGGCTGAGATGGCGGCAGTGGCTCGCAAGCTCAACGCGCTGGCGTTGTCTCAGGGTGACGAGGCGAAGCTGGCTCACGAGGTCGCGACCAGCGCGGAGCTGGGTGCGCTCGAGGCGCAGGCGGCGGAGGCGGCGCTCGTCACGGCGATCGCTCAGCAGCAGCAGCAGCAGCCGGTCTCGCCGGTGAGCGCGACCAGCCCCGAGTCGATCGCGCCGTCCACCGACGGGAGCATCAAGAACTGAAGGCGGGGAAAAGCCCCAGGGGACCGGGGCTGTCAGGGTTGGGCTTCCGCGCATTCGTCCGGCTGGCCCCGCGGCTCCGGGCTTTTGTTGACGCGCTGATGATGGCTTCGACCAGGTAATCGCGACGAAAGGTACCAGCGTACACGGGGCTGTACGCTGGTCTCTCACGTCAGACTTCGCGACGAATTCGTCAATCTCGGGTGCTCGCTCGAGGTCAAGAGGCCTGTTCGGGTCGAGCGCGGTGGCAAACCCTGGCCCACCACCCACCCAGGGCGCTTCAAGGAGCGGGCGTAATCCCCTGAATGCCGTCGATCTTCACCTTGAGCCCTCGCTTGAGCCCGATCTTCTCGCTCCACCCTGACGGCACCTCGAGCACGTACATCGACTCTTCGTCGGGCGCGCGGGCGGACAACGTCTTCGGTTCCGCCTTCGCCACGATGCCCACGATGGTGAGGTCTGACCGGATGAAGATCATGTCGAGCGGAATGAGCGTGTTCTTCATCCAGAACGACAGGAACGAGTCCTTCTGGAAGACGAAGAGCATGCCCGTGCCCTCGTCCAGCTCGGTGCGCCACATCAGCCCGCGGGTGCGCTGATCACGATTCCACGCGACCTCGACGTCCACCGGGTGCTTGCCACCGAACGCGTCGACGAGCGTCACCCGCGCGCGCGGCAGCCTCGGCATCACGTAGTCCTGCGCCGTGATGTCGGTGACCGCCGGCTTCGTCTGGGGCGGAGGAGGAGGCGCGGGCGGTGGAGCCGGCGGCTTGCCGCCCTGCGACTCACACGCGCTGAGCACCAGCACCACCACCAACGACCAACGCACGCGGCTCACGACCTCAGGTCTTCATCGGCTTGTTGAGCAGCCGGCCCGCGAGATCTGCACCCAGGCTGTCGGTCATCAGGTGCTCGACCACGCTCTCGAAGTCGGTGCGCTGGGAGTCGTCGGAGTAGACGAACTTGATGCCCATGCCCGGCTCTTCGCCGTCGTTGGCAGCCCACACCACCTCGCCGATCAGCTCGAACGGCGCCGGCCGCTGGGGCACCGACAGCTTGAAGAGGAAGCGCGTACCGATGGGCAACGGCTTCTTCGTCTTGATGAAGGTGCCGCCCTTGCTGATGTTCTTGGTGTAGTCGGCAAAGAACGAATTGAGCTTCTTGTAGTCAACCTTGAGCTCAATCGGCGCCCGGAAGTGCTCTCGGCCTTCGGGCCCTGCTTTCTGATCGGCGACCATGTTGGCGGAGTATACGTGCGCTCGATGCGCGAAGTCCTGTTTCGCGTGACTCAACTCCTCTCTGGGCGGGCCGTCGCCATCTGGTGGGTGGCACTGGCCAGTGTGGGCGTCGCGCTCACGTGGTTACCGTTGATGGACCAACCCGGCTACGAGCTGGCGAGCGGGCTCACGCTCGTCCTCACCTTCGCGGGGGGAGGGCTGACCATCGCGGCCGCGCGCAGAGACCCCACCCCTTCGGCATCAGCAGTCCTTCTGGCCCTCTCGGCGGCCCCTGCCCTGCTGATGGCCACGCTGCGCACCCGCTTCGGCACGCCCTGCGATCCCTTCGCCAGCGTGGCCTTCGTGCCGCTGCTGATCGTCCCCAGCGCCGGCCTGGTCGCGGTGCTCGGTGCGCTGGCCGCCCGAATCAGCAAGCGCTGGTGGCTGGCCTTCCTCGTGTACCTGGGCTTCGTGACCCTCACCGCGCTCTCGACCGCCTGGCCGCTGCTCACGGGCCCGCAGGTGTTCGCGTTCAACCACCTCGGCGGCTACCTGCCCGGCCCGCTCTACGACGAGGAGCTGTCCGTACCGGCCTCGCTGCTCTGGTTCCGCTTCGCGACCCTCTGCCTCGCCGGGGGCCTGGGGGCGCTCCTGCAGCACCAGCGTCGCCGCGGCGTCGCCCTGCTGGCGGTCTTCGTGGTGATCGAGTCCTCGGGCACGCCGCTGGGCTTCCGCATGACCGACGCGGCCCTGGCCCGTGCGCTGGGCGGCGAGGTGGAGACGGAAGAGCTCGTCCTCCACTACCCGAGCGGACTTTCGGACGCCGAGGTCTCGCGCGTGCTGGGTGACCTGCGCTTCCGGCATCACCAGATCTCCGACTTCTTCGGGGGCCCGCCGCCGGGGAAGGTGCGCGTCTGGCTCTACCGCTCTGCCGAGGAGAAGCAGCGCCTGGTGGGGGCCGCCAACACCCAGTTCGCCAAGCCCTGGCGGCGCGAGGTGCACGTCCACGGCCTGTCCTTCCCTCACCCGGTGATCAAGCACGAGCTCGTGCACGCGATGGCCGCGCCGTGGGGCGCCCCACCCTTCGGCGTGGCGGCCAGCCTCTTCGGGCTCCAGCCCCACGTCGGGGTGATCGAAGGCTTCGCGGTCGCAGCCGACAACCCGGTCGACGAGCTCTCGCTGCACGAGTGGACCGCGGCGATGAAGAAGAAGGGGCTGCTGCCCGAGGTGGCGAGCCTGATGACGCCGCAGGGCTTCTACGGGGCGCCGCCCAGCCGCGCGTACACCACCGCGGGCAGCTTCCTGCGCTTCCTCTCGGACCGCTTCGGCAAGGACAAGCTGCGCGAGCTCTACCGCGACGGCGACTTCGACCGCGCCTTCGGGCAGCCGCTCCCCGCGCTGGCGAAGGACTACGAGGCGTTCCTCGACACCGTGCCGCTCGAGCCCGACGCGGTGAACCAGGCCTTCGCCCGCTTCAAGCGGGGCAGCCTCTTCGACCGGCCCTGCGCGCGAGAGGTGGGCCGGCTCTCCGCGGAGGCTGGCGGCGCGCTCTCCACCGACCCGCAGCGCGCCCGAGACCTGCTCGCCCGCTGCCACGCCCTGCAGCCCGACGAGCCCAGCCACGTGCTCGCCGAGGCCCAGGCGCTGCGCCGGCTCTCGCAGGACGAAGCGAGCCGCGCGCTGCTCGAGGCCGAACTGAAGCGGCTCGAGGAAGAGCCTTCACCCTGGGCCGAAGCGGCGCTCGCGCGGGCCGACCTCGCGCAGGAAGACGGCGACCTCGAGACGGCCACGAAGCTGTGGACGCGCATTATCGAGCGGAAGATCTCCCCGGCGATGGAACGCACCGCCCAGGTCCGCCTCGACGGCCTCGGTGTGGAAGCGGTGCGCCGCTACTTCCAGCCCGGCGACGACGACGTGAAGCTGTTCCTGCTGCGCGACGCGAGCGCCCAGAAGTGGAGCGTGCGCTACCTGCTCGGCCGGCGCCTCCAGCAGTCCGGTGAGTCAGCGGCCGCCCTGCCCGTGCTCGAGCAACTGCTGGGCGAAGCGCTCCCGGCGGCGATCGCGAAGGAGACGACGCGCCTCGCCCTCGAGGCCGCCTTCGCGGTGGGCCGCTGCGACCGGGTGCGCAAGTGGGCCGCGCCCGGCACGTTCGGTGGGGCCTTCGACGCGCGCGCCGCCGACTGGATCGAGCGCTGTGCCTTCGCGTGGCCTTGAGGTAGTTCCCGGCGCTGGAATGCGATTCGAGGCCCGGCACCGCCTGAACGGCACCGTCGACGAAGTGGAGCGCGCGCTGTTCGACGAGCGGTACCTCCCCTTCGTGATCGCCCACCACGGCGTGCTGCTCGAGGCCCAGGTGCTGGAGAAGAAGGACGACGGCGCGAAGCTGCGGCGCCGGGTGCGCTACCTGCCCCGGCCGGTGATCGGCCACATCGGCCCCAACCCCGTGCCCCCCGAGTGGTTCGCCTTCATCGAAGACTCCACGTGGGATCGCGCGCGCAAGGAGCTCACCTTCACCAACACCCCGACCAGCAAGGCCATCGAGGGCATGCTGCACAACGTGGGCACGTTGCGCTTCCGCGACGTGGGCGGCCAGTGCGAGCGCACCTTCGAGGGCGAGATCGCCCTGCGGCTGCCCTTCTTCCTCAAGCCGATCGCGCTGATCGGCGAGGCGGTCATCCACCGCGAGGGGATCAAGATCCTCGACGCCGAGGCGGCGGTGATGAACCGGTTCCTGGCCGAGATCGTGAGGACGGAGCGGGGCCAGACAGCCTGAAGCGCAGCGAAAGTCTGGCCAGGGCGGAGCGACCAGATAGACGGCACGGTGAGTGCAATTTCTCCTGCCGGAACGCGGCTTTCGCTGGGTTAGCGGGGCGCGGAGTGACAATTTGGCAAGCCGGGCTCGTCAGTCCCGGCCATACAGTCTGATGGAGCACACGATGCGCACGCTGATCCCTGTCGCGGTCCTGGTCCTCGCCCTCACCGGCTGCACCCCCAAGAAGATCCCCGGGACCGACCTCGACGACACCAGCGAGACGCGCGCGGTGATCGACGTGCTGCAGAAGTACCGGGTGGCGGTCGAGTCGAAGAACACCGACGCCCTGCTCAAGCTCACCGACGAGTCCTTCCGCGATGACGGCGGCAGCTCGGCCCCCGAGGACGACCTCGACTACGCCTCGCTGCCCGGGAAGCTGGCCGCGCGCATGTCGAAGGTGAGCGAGCTCAAGCTCGACGTCACCGTGCGCCGCATCGAGTTCGACACCGAGGAGAAGGTCGCCCGGGTCACCTACAGCTACCAGCTGTCCTTCAAGATGCCCGACTACAGCTCCCGCACCCAGAGCGAGAACGACATCAAGCAGATGCTCCTGAAGCGCGTGGGCGAGCAGGAATGGAAGATCACGTCCGGCATCTGACCGCCGGCGGCTGATTTTATCGTCGAAGCCCCAGTGAACACTCGTTGACACCCCCGAAACGCGGTCGATATATGGCCGCGCTTCCTGAACTTTTGTTGTTCGCTCACTGAGGCGTCCCGACATGGCAACCGACACAGAGAACGAAGGCGGCTGGAAGAAGCGCGAGAGCTTCGGCTCGGCGATGGTGCAGATCGTCATCGTCGCGGCGCTGCTCGCCGTCACCGTCTTCCTCGTGTACCGCCGCGGCTCGAACAAGCGGGACATCGCGGAGTTGATGACCCAGGCGCGCCAGACCGCGCTCAAGGGCAACTTGAACGACATGAAGAAGGCCGTGAAGATCGCCGAGGAGGCGCTCGCCAAGGATCCTTCGGCGGGCGACCCGAACGCCTTCACCGCCGCCATGTACACGGACATGTGGCTCATCCACCACGAGCCCGGCGCCGAGGCGAAGGCCAGGGAGTTCCTCGAGAAGGCCAAGAAGGCCGAGGCCCAGACCGAAGACCGCTACGGCGTCGAGGCGATGATGATGGTCGCCGCCGGCAACGCGAAGGGCGCCGAGGACTTCGTGGAAGACCTGCGCAAGAAGGGCGGCTCGGGCGCGCGCATCTTCTACGCGCAGGCGCAGGCGATGAAGAACCAGGGCAACCTGAAGCTCGCCGGCGTCGGCTACAAGGCCGCCGTCGACAAGGCCTGGAAGGACATCAACTACGCCTCGGGCTGGGGCGAAGAGCTGATGGAAGAGGGTACGCCCGGCGCGCTCGACGCCTTCACCAAGGCGACCGGCATCAACTCGGAGCACTTCCGCGCGCGGCTCGGCCTCGCGCTGGCCCGCGTGCAGCGCAAGGACCGCGTGGGCGATGCCGAGGGCATCATCAAGGAACTGCAGACCCGCGACGCCGAGCTCTCGGCGCCGCAGAAGGCGCGCGCGCTCGCCATCAGCGCCGCCATCCTCAACATCCAGCAGCAGTACGACGCCGCCATCACCGCGGCCGACCAGGCCATCGCCCTCAACGGCGACGACCCGTGGGCGCTGCACGCGAAGGCCAACGCCCTCGCGCTGAAGAAGGACCCCGGCGCGCCGGCGGCCTACGACCTGGTGGTGGCGAAGTCGCCCTCGTCGCCCACCTTCTATTTCGAAGGCGCCGCCAACCTGCAGAAGGCCGGCATGGCCGACGCGGCGATGGCGCTGCTCTCGAAGTACGAGACGTTCTTCAAGAACGTGAAGAACCAGACCATCGACGGGAAGGAAGAGATCTACCTCGACCGCGACGACCGCTACTGGCTGGCCCGCGGCGAGCTGCTGCGCACCGCCGGCAAGCAGGACGACGCCATGGCCGCCTTCGACAAGGCCATCGCCGCCAAGAGCCTCAACCTGAGCCGCGCCTACTATTCGAAGGCCGCGCTGCTGATCGAGAAGAAGGAATGGGACAAGGCCGGCGAGCTGCTCGTCGACATCACCCCGCCGGACGGCTCGGGCCGCATTCCCGAGGCGTACATGGCGATGGGCGAGATCCTCTTCCAGAAGAAGGAATACGGCCCGGGCTGCCAGAACTACGCCTTCGCGCTCACCCGCATGAAGGCCGCGCAGGAGCCGCGCGAGAAGCTCAACGATCTGCTCACCGACGTCGAGAAGCGGCTCAAGGCAGCCAACCAGAAGGAGATCGCGAAGGTCTGGGTCTCCGAGGCGAAGCCGCTGATCCAGTGATGCCTCGCCTCCCTCTCCCTGCGCCAGCGGGGAGAGGGCCGGGGTGAGGGGCAGTCAGTGAGCCCAGGTGGCAGTCACGACCTGCCAGCCGTCATCGCCCTTCACCACGTCAGCCTCGATGTCGTAGCGGGTCGCGTCAGGCGCGGCCCCGTCGCGCCCGAACAGGAACGTGCCCTTGAAGCTGCCCTCGGTGGGTGACTTCACCGTCACGTCGAGCAGCGGGTTGAGCACCACGATCGCCTGGGCCCGGAAGAACTGGCCGACCAGCAGCTGCTTCACTTCCTGCTTGCCCAGGCCGCCTCCCCGGAAAGGCTCGGCGAGGGCTTCGGTGACGCCCGACGCGTCGCGCTTCTCGGCCTGCTTGACGATCCTCGCCACCAGGGCGCGGATCTCGTCTTCGGGCGAGAGCTTCTCCTTCGGCCAGAGGAAGTAGACGCCCAGCGCGACGACGATCGCGATGACCGGGCCTGCGAGCTGACGCGGGTTCATGCCGATTCCACCACCAGCTCGTCGGCGTCGAGGATCTCGATGGGCCGCATCGCCTCGCCGATCATCTTGAGCCGGCGATCAGACAGGCCCTCGAGGTACTCGCGGATCTTCGGGTGCTGCTTGATCAACGTCTCGAACGCGACGCGCCCCAGAATGGCGACCGCGGTCTTCCGGCTGGCGGCCACCGTGGCCGTGGCGCGCAGGCCCTTGAGCAGCGCGATCTCACCGGCGATGTCGCCCTCGCGCAGAATCGAGAGGCTCACCACCCCACCCGCTGGGTCCTCCTTCTGCACCACCAGCTCGCCGGCGAGCACCAGCACCAGGCCGTTGACCTGCTCGCCCTCGGAGATGGCCTTCTCACCCGCGGCCAGGGCCTTGAAGTCGAAGCGCGTGAGCAGCTCGGGTCGATCGGCCTCGGGAATGATGGCGAACAGGGGAGAGGTGGCGATCAGGTTCCGCGCCATGCGCTGCTGCGCGAAGGTGGCGAGCACGCCGGGCACCGAGGGAAAGGTGCGGGCGATCTGGTTCAGGTCCTCCCGCTGGATCTCGAGGAGATCGCAGTCGCTGACCGCGGTGATGGTCGAGGTGGGTGCGGCGCCGGTGAGCATCGAGATCTCGCCGAAGATCGACCCGCCCCCGAGGAACGCCAGCGTCTTCGCCTCGCCTTCCACCTGCCGGCTTACCTCGGCCTTGCCCGCCACCAGCACGAAGATGCGATCGGTGGTCTGGCCTTCCTTGCAGATGACCTCGCCCTCCTTGAGCTCGCGGTAGTCGAGCAGCTCGACCAGGTCGACGAACGCGTCGCGCTCGAGATCGGCGAACAGCGGCAGCGGGGGCCGCGCCGCGGGGTCGGCGGTGGAGATGGAGTCGACCGAGCCGAGCACGGTGATGGCCTGGTCGGACAGGTCGGACCCCTGCAGCGTCATCAGGTCGGTGTCCGACTTCCCGTCGTACATGCTCTCGGGCGGCAGCGGAGGCGGGCCACCGGCGCGGCCTCCCACCACCCGGGCGGCGCGCGCGTGAATGCGGGTGAGCGTCTCGCGAATGCGCTTCTCCTTCGGCGCCATGGGCAGGGCCTGCAGGCAGGCCGCGATGGCCGAGAGCAGGTAGTCGCGGCGCAGGAGGCCCTCGGCGCAGGCCTGGAGCACGGTCACCGCGCGCTCGGTCTCACCCAGCTTCTGGTAGCAGCGGGCCGCCAGCACGCGGGCGCGGTGGTCAGAGGGCTGGCGGCGCACCGCCTCGGCGAACACGCCCAGGGCGCGTTCCCATTTCTGGTCGGCGACGAAGTCCATCCCCAGCTCACGCAGTGATTGGCTCATGTCTCGTCTCGGGTCTGGGGTTTGGGAAGCCGACGCGGTCAGGGCGCCATGGCGGCGAGCTGGTTCTTGGCCTTCTCGTGGACGGTGGAGCCGGCGTCGGTCACCTGCACCACGATCTTGAACTTGCGAATGGCCTCGCGCGGGTCCCGGTCGCGGATCACGTAGGCGGTCTGGAAGAGATCTTCGGCCTTGCCGGCCACGTCATCGAGGCCCGCGCGCGCCTTCGAGTCGTTGGGGTCGAACCTCGCGGCGTCCCTGAACATCTGCCAGGCGGTGACGAGATCGTCGCGCAGCAGGGCTTCCTTGCCGGCGACGATGGCCGCGGCGCCGATCTTGTCCTGGAGCTCCTCGCCGTACTTGTTCGCGCGCAGACCGATCTGCAGATAGAGCTGGTGCGCCGAGCGCAGGGGCTTGGCGGCCTGGGCGAGCGTGCCCTGGCGGAACTTCTTCATGCCCTCGTCGTAGTTGCGGCCGAAGTTGGGAATGAGGGCCTGCAGCTTCTTGGCCCGGGCGTAGATTTCCTTCTCGTTGCCGTAGGAGTCCATCACCCGGGCGCACTCGCTGGCGGCGCGATCCCACTCGGCGCCGGCGAACTTTCGCTCGACCACCACCATGGCCTCGTTCATTTCCTGCTCTTTGCGCGCCTTCGCGTTGGCGGCGGCGTTGCGGGCGGCAGCCGCGGAGTCCTTGGCGTCGAGGGCCTTCTGCTCTTCGAGCTGGCGCTCGAACTCGGCGACGGCCTGGCCCGACTCGGCCTGCTGCTCGATGGGCAGCTCGTTGAGCACGGCCTTGGCGGCCTCCACCTCGCCGGCGGCGATGAGCTCGAGGATCTTCTCTTTCTTGTAGGCGACCTCGGCCTCTTCCAGCGCGGCGATGACCTTGACCTTCGCCTCCTCGCTCTTGACGCTGCCCTTGCCCGTCTTCGCCAGGGCCTTGCGCGCGTCTTCGAAGCGCCTGGCTTCGATCGCCCGCTTCGCTTCGTCGAGGGCGCCCATGAAGCCGAGCTCTTCCTTCGCCTGGGCGCCGAGCTTCGTCTTGTCGATGCCGGGCACGAGCTTCTCGGCCTCTTCGACCAGGGTGGCCACGCGCTCGTAGTCGCCGTCGCGCGCGGCGTTGCGGGCTTCCTGCATCTTCTGGTCGGCGACGATCTTCGCGGGATCGACGGGCGGCGGAGGCGGCGGCCTCAGGGCGATGCCGCCGATGAAGATCAAGAGCACCACCGCGACGAGCGCGACGATGCCCAGGCGCATCGGCTTGGGGAGCGCCTTGAACTTGGCGGCGAAGCCGCCGTCGGCGCCGTCCTTGCGCGAGGTGCGCACCGGGCGAACGCGGCCACCGGGCTTCTTCTCGGGCTTGTCGCCCTCGGCGGGGGCCTCGCCTTCCGCGGCCTCGCCCTCGGCGGGCGCTTCTTCACCGTCGGCCGAGACGGCCTTCTTCTCGCCGGTGGCCTTCTTCTCGGCCGCGGCGGCCTTCTTCTCGGCTTCCTTCTTCTCGTTCTCTTCGCGGGCCTTCTTGAAGGCGGCCAGCTCGTCGACGAAGCGGATCTTCGTCTTGCCGATGGCGATCTCGTCGCCGTGCTCGAGCTTCTTCTCGGCCACCTTGACGCCGTTGACCTTGGTGCCGTTGCCGGAACCGCAGTCCTTCATCAGCACGCCGTCGTCGCCGTAGATCAGCTCGACGTGGCGGCGCGAGACGGACTGGTCGGTGAGCAGCAGGTCGACGCCGGGCGTGCGCCCGATGACCATGCGGACGCCCTTGAACTTCTTCTTCTTGCCCGCATCGGGGCCCGCGATGATCTCGAGCTTGAGCGGCGGGCCGGCGCGGGTGGCGTTGGCGTCGTCGGCGCCCTCTTCGTCGTCGGTGTTGCCGGCGGTGCCCTCGGTCTCGAGCGCGGGGAGCGCCTTGGTGCGCGAGCCGATCTCCGGGTCGAGCGCCTCGAGCCCATCACCCTCGAGGCTCACGTCACCGGCGAGGCCCTCTTCTTCATCGGGCGCCTGGTAGTTCTGACCGGTGCGGTACGAGCCCTCGTCTTCGGCGGCGAGGTCGGGCGCCCTGGCGCGGGCCTGGGTCTTGTTGTTCTTCTCGGGATCCCGCGGGGTCGCGCGGATCTTCTTCGAGAGCGGGTTGGGCGCGCGGGCCTGGGTCGAGTTGTTCACTTCCGGATCTTCGACGGCCGGATTGGGGGCGCGCGCCTGCGTGCGATTCTCTCGCTCGGGATCGTTCTCGAGATCGCCTGTTCCACGCGTGACGCTTTTCCGGGGCGGGGCCATGAACGGAGGAAAACTCTAGCAGGAGGAGCGCGGGGGCGTTGTTAGTGTTCGCGCCCATGTCTCGGACTTCAACAGCCCTGAAGCGGGCCCCCGTTCCCACCCCGTACCACCCCCTCCTGCCCGTTCAGTTGTGTGAGCGGTTGCTCTCGGCCGGCATGGAAAGGGGGGCCGACTTCGCCGAGGTGTACGTCGAGCGCAACGAGTTCACCGCGGTGACGCTCGAGGAAGACAAGGTCAAGAGCGCGCAGAACGGCCTCTCGCAGGGCGTGGGCGTGCGGGTGATCAGCGGGGCGAAGGTCGGCTACGCGTACTCGGACGATCTCGACGAAGAAGCCCTCTTCCGCGCGGCGCGCACGGCGGCCTTCATCGCGCACGGCGGCGGCAGCGAGCGGTCGTTTCACGTGACGCGCACCCCGCTCCCCACCTTCTACCGGCTCGACGATCACCTCGCCGACGTCGACGTGGCGCTCAAGCGCGATCTCGTGGTGCGGGCCAACAAGGCGGCGCGCGCCTATGACAAGCGCGTCAAGCAGGTGATGTGCAGCTGGGCCGATTCGACCAAGCGGATCCTGGTGGCCAACACCGCCGGGCGACTCGCGGAGGACACGCAGGATCTCTGCCGCATCTCCACCATGGTGGTGGCCGAGGGGAAGAAGGGCGAGCGGCGCACCGGCTCGTACGGCGGCGGCGGGCGCGTCTCGTTCAAGCACTTCGACACGTTCACCCCCGAGCTCGTCGCGCGTGAGGCAGCGCGGCAGGCGATCGCGGGCCTGGGCGCGGCCGAGGCCGAGGCAGGTCAGCAGACGGTGGTGCTGGCGCCGGGCTGGAGCGGCATTCTGCTCCACGAGGCAGTGGGCCACGGCCTCGAGGCCGACTTCATCCGCAAGGGCACCTCGCTCTTCACCGGCAAGCTCGGCCAGAAGGTGGCCAGTGATCTGGTCACCGTGATCGACGACGGCACGATGGCCAACGCGCGCGGCTCGCTCAACGTCGACGACGAGGGCAACGCGGCGCAGTTCAAGGTGCTCATCGAGCGGGGTGAGCTCAAGGGCTTCATGTACGACTCGTTCAACGCGAAGCTGATGGGTCAGCAGAGCAGCGGCAGCGGGCGGCGCGAGTCGTTCAAGCACCTGCCCTTGCCGCGCATGACGAACACCTACCTTGCGCCCGGTGAAGAGACGCCTGAGGACATCCTCAAGTCGGTCGACAAGGGCGTGTACTGCGCGAACTTCGGCGGCGGCCAGGTCGACATTACCAACGGCAACTTCGTGTTCGGGGTGAGCGAGGCCTACGAGATCAAGAAGGGCAAGCTGGGGCGTCCGCTCAAGGGCGTGACGTTGATTGGCGTGGGCCCCGACGCGCTCAAGAACGTCACGCGCGTGGGCAACGATCCCAAGCCCGATCCGGGCATGGGCACCTGCGGCAAGGACGGGCAGAGCGTGCCGGTGGGCGTGGGGCTCCCCACCCTGCGCATCGACAACATGACGGTCGGCGGGACGAAGGTGGCGCGATGAGCCAGGCGAAATACGAAGCGCTCGCGAAGAAGATCGTGGCCCGGGCGCTCAAGCGCGGCGCCAAACAGGCCGAGGCGTTCCTGCAGGTGGGCCGCTCGGCCGACGTGCGCGTGCGCGACGGGGAGATCGAGGATCTCACCCAGGCCACCAGCAAGGGCGTGGGGGTGCGGGTGTTCGTGAAGAACCGCCTCGGCTTCGTGTGGACCAGCGACTTCGATCCGTCCTCGCTCGACACCATCATCGACCGGGCCATCGCGCTGGCCGAGATGTCGGCGCCCAACCCCCTCAACGGGCTCCCGGACCAGGACACCCTGGGCAAGTTCCCCGACGTGGGCGCGCTCTTCGACGAAGAGGTCGCGAGTCTTCCGCCGGACTGGAAGATCAACGCGTCGATCGAGATGGAGAAGGTGATCAAGGCCTTCGATCCGCGCATCACTGCGATGGACTCGGTGGGGGCGGGCGAGTCGGTGACCGAGGTCTACCTGGCCTCGAGCGCGGGCGTGCACGGCAGCTACCAGGGCACCAGCGTGTACCTGTACGCGTCGCCGGTGGCCTCGGAGAACGGGCAGCTCCAGACCTCGTACTGGTACGACGCGAAGCGCTTCTTCGAGGATCTCGCCAGCCCCGAGAGCGTGGCGACGAAGGCGGCGCAGCGGGCGGTGCGGCTGCTGGGCGCGAAGAAGGTGAAGTCGCAGAAGTGCGCGATCGTGCTCGACCCGACGATGGCGGCCGGCTTCATCTCGAGCATCGCGGGCGCGGCGAACGGCGACGCGGTGTTCCAGCAGTCGTCGTTCCTGGCGGCGAAGCTGGGGAAAAGGATCGCGCCCGAGCACGTGACCCTCATCGACGACGGCCTGCGCAAGCGAGGCCTCGCCACCTCGCCCTTCGACGGTGAAGGCGTGCCCACGCGGCGCACTCCGCTGCTCGAGAAGGGCGTGCTCAAGGCGTTCCTCTACGATGCGTTCACGGCGCGGAAGGCGAAGACGAAGAGCACCGGCAACGCGTCGCGCGGCTACCGGAGCCTGCCGTCGATCGGCGTGAACAACCTGGTGCTCGAGCCCGGCACGAAGACGCCCGAGCAGATCATCGGGGAGATCCCCAACGGGTTCTACGTCACCGCCATGCTCGGCCACGGCGCCAACACCGTCACCGGCGAGTACTCGCGCGGGGCGAACGGGCTGTGGATCGAGAACGGCGAGCTGACCCGACCCGTTCAGGAAGTGACCGTCGCCGGAAACTTGAACGACATGCTGATGCAGCTCGACGCCATCGGAAACGACCTCACCTTCCACGGCTCGACTGGCGCTTCGACCATCCGCTTCAAGGAACTGACCGTTTCAGGAGAGTGACCCATGGCCGCGAAGAAGATCATCAAGAAGCCGAAGGCTGCGCGCAGGAAGAAGGTCGAGGCGAAGAGCAAGGGCCTGGGCGCGAAGGAGATGACGGCGTCCCTCGACGGGCTCGAGCTGGCGAAGCTGGTCGAGAGCGACGGCGGCACGATCGTCGGCAGCTACAAGGAACCGCTCGGCGGCAAGCACGTGGTGATCGCCGCCCTGCCCATCGACATCGTGGAGCCCACGCCCTACCAGCGTGATCGCAGCGAGACGCACGTGAAGAAGCTGGCCAACGCCATGGAGCGGGTGGGCCGCTTCCTCGACCCGATCATCGCGGTGCGCAAGGACGGCAAGTACTGGACGCCCAACGGCAACCACCGCCTGGGCGCGGCGAAGCTGCTGGGCCTCAAGTCGATCGTGGCGCTGGTGATCCCCGAGGAGGACGTGGCGTTCCAGATCCTCGCGCTCAACACCGAGAAGGCGCACAACCTGAAGGAGCGTTCGCTCGAGGTGATCCGCATGCTGCGCGGCCTGGTGGGCGCGAAGGCCGGCAAGGAGAGCGACTTCATCGGCTTCTTCGAAGAGCCGCACTTCATCACCTTCGGCGCAGCCTACGAGAAGCGGCCCCGGTTCTCGGCCGGCGCGTACACCTCGGTGGTGAAGCGGCTCGAGGGCTTCCTCGACGAGCCGGTCGACGAGGCGCTGGCGGTGCGTGAGGCGCGCGCCGACCTGCTGCTCAAGTGGGACGACGAGGTGGTGCGGGTGGTGGCCGCGCTCAAGGAGAAGGGCCTCGATTCGCCGTACCTGAAGAACTACGTGGTCGCGCGCGTGAACTTCCTCCGCTTCAAGAAGGACGGAGAGTTCGAGTTCGACGACACCATTGGGAAGATGATCGACGCCACGAAGAAGATCGATCCGGGCAAGGTGAACAAGGAAGACCTCGCCAAGATGGGCGGCGCGCCCGCGGCCGAGAGCGAAGACTGAAGGGTGTGGTAGCGTGTGGGGACGCTGGCCGCCCCGCTGCGAGGAACCCTCATGCCGTCTCGTCTCACGCCGCTGATCCTCGCCGCCGTGGTGGGATCTGCCTGCGGAACCAAGCCCCCTGCGCCCGGCCCCCTGGGGCCGGAGACGTGCACCAACAAGGCTGACGACAACGGCGACGGCAAGGTCGATTGCCTCGATCCGAAGTGTTTCCAGGACGCGGCGTGCCGCGGCATGGGCGAGCGCTGCGACAACGACATCGACGACAACGGTGACACCAAGGCCGACTGCGCCGACCCGCTCTGCGCGGGGATCTCGTGCGGCTTCGACTGCACCTGCATCGGTGGGATCAAGGTGGTCGGCGGCACCGGCGGCGGCGCTGGTGGTGGCGCGAGCGGTGGCGGCACGGGTGGCTCGGGCGGCGGCGCGACGGGTGGCGGAGGCACGGGTGGCTCCGGTGGTGGCGGGGTGAGCACCGAGATGAACTGCGCTGACAACCTCGACAACGACGGCGACAACGCCACCGACTGCGACGACCCGAACTGCGTCGGCATCACCTGCGGCATGGGCTGCACCTGCGCGCTCAACCGCAAGACCGAGATCAACTGCGGCGACGGGGCCGACAACGACTCCGACACGCGCGCCGACTGCGCCGACACCGACTGCGTGGGGGCGGGCACCGAGCTCTGCGGTGACGGCGTCGACAACGACTGCGATCGCGCGATCGACTGTGGCGACAGCAGCTGCACCGGCTCAGGGCTCTGCGCGGGCCTGCAGGACGGCAAGCCCTGCCTCGCCGACGGCCAGTGCGCGGGCAACAAGTGCTTCACCGAGGCGGCCACCGGCGCGCCCAACGGGGCCTGCGGCAACGCCACGCCCTGCACGCCGGGCTCGGCCACCGGCTGCAACACCGGGTTCTGCAACAGCGGCGGCACCTGCTACGCGCGCTGCACCGGCACCGGCATCTCGGGCGCCGGCGCCTGCCGCGCGGGGTACATTTGCTACGACCCCGACGGCACCCCGGGCAACAACAACAACTATTGCCTGCCGGGTTGCAGCGCGACGTCGGAATGCGCGGGCTCCGGTACCGGTTACGGGTGCAATCCGTGGAGCAAGCGCTGCGGCAACCTGGATCAGGGGCGTGCCCGTTATGGCGCGACGTGCAGCATCGGCAGCGACTGTGAGAGTGGCAACTGCTTCACGGGCCCCGACTACCCGATGGGCTACTGCATCGGCGTGTGCCGGGGCGACTCACCCAACTGCGCGGCAGGCGGCTTCTGCAGCTTCGACCCGTTCTGGGGCGACAACCTGGGGCTCTGCTACCAGCAGTGCACCAGCTACGGCCCCCCGCCCGATCCCGAGTGCGGGAACCCCCGCATGAGCTGCTTCAAGACCTCGCCCACGGCCACCACGCGGGTGTGTTCGTGCCTGGTGAGCAACTCGGGCTGCCTCGACGACTACGACTGCTGCTCGAACTTCTGTGACTTCGACAACACTTGCCTCTGAGGTGATTTGAGCTCCACCGTCCTCGTGGTCGACGACGACCGCGCCAACCTCGAGTCCGTCTGCCGCATCTTCCAGCGCGAGGGCGTGGCCACGCTGAGCGCGGCGAACGGCCAGGAAGCGCTGGAACACCTGCGCAAGCCCGAGGTCGGCATCATCGTGTCCGACCTGATGATGCCGGGCATCGACGGCCAGGCGCTGCTCCGCGCGGCGCGGGCGATGCGGCCCGACGTCGAGGTGGTGTTGATGACCGCCTACGCCACGGTGGAGACGGCCGTGGCCTCGATGCGCGAAGGCGCGTACGACTTCATCACCAAGCCGCTCAAGCGCCACTCGCTGGTGAAGGCGGTGCAGAAGGCGATGGAAAAGCAGGCGCTGGTCGCCGAGAACCGCGACCTGAAGGCCCAGCTCGCCGCGCTCGGGCCCCGTTCGCTCGTCGGCCAGTCACCCGCCTTCCGCGCCTTCATGGACCTGCTGCGCCAGGTCGCGCCCACCACGGCCACGCTCCTGCTGCTGGGGGAATCGGGGACGGGCAAGGAGCTGGCGGCGCGCTTCATTCACGAGTCGAGCCCGCGGGTGAAGGGCCCGTTCGTGGCGGTGAACTGCGCGGCGCTGCCCGAGAGCCTGCTCGAGGCCGAGCTGTTCGGTCACGAGAAGGGCGCGTTCACCGGCGCGGTGGCGAAGAAGGAAGGCCGCTTCGAGCGGGCCAACGGCGGCACGCTCTTCCTCGATGAAGTCGGTGAGATGAGCGCGTCGGCCCAGGTGAAGCTGTTGCGCGTGCTGCAGGAGGGCGAGGTCGAGCGCGTGGGTGGCACGCAGACCATCAAGGTGGACACGCGGGTGGTGGCGGCGACGAACAAGGACCTGCAGCGCGAGGTGCAGGAAGGCCGCTTCCGCGAAGATCTCTACTTCCGGCTCAACGTGGTCGAGGTGCGCATTCCCTCGCTCGCCTCCCGCCGCGAAGACGTGCCCTTGCTGGCCGAACACTTCCTGCGACGGTACGCGGCGAAGAACAGCAAGGTGATGCGCGGCTTCTCGGACGAGGCGGCGAAGGTGCTCGAGAACTACGCGTGGCCGGGCAACGTGCGCGAGCTGGAGCACGCGGTGGAACGCGCGGTGGTGCTGTGCCGCAGCGAGACGATCGAGGTGGGAGATCTGCCCGAGGCGATTCGCCGGGGGCCGATCGGCTCGGCGTCGCAGATCGTGATCCCCATCGGCACGCCGATGGAAGAGATCGAGCGGCGGGTCATCCACGAGACGCTGCGGCACACCAAGGGCGACAAGAACCTCGCGGCCCGCATGCTGGGCATCGCGGCGCGCACCATCTACCGCAAGCTCGCGGCCGAAGAAGAAGCGAAGCCCGCGGAAGTGCCTCCCTCTCCCCCAGGAGCGAAGCCGGTCTAGCCCTTCTTCTCCACCTGCGACGCCTCGAGCACGCGCGATAGCTGCTCGACGCGAGTCCGCAGCTCGGCCCGATCGACCCGCTTCGGATCAATCCGCAGCAACCGCGTCAGCCGCTCGACCGCCTCACTCGCAAGCTCGACGTCCTTCTCCTTCTCGGCGCGGTCCACCAGCTCGAGGGTGAAGGTCTTGGCGTCCTCGACCTGGTCGAACTGAAACAACCCGTCGATCGCGCTGAGCCGGGTGAAGTCATCGCGCTTCGAGTCACCGGCGATGAGCCTCAAGTCCACCAGGGCCCCGTACTGGTCACCCTTCGCCGCCTTCACCAGCGCAGCCGCGGTGCCCTGACGCACGGGGAAGAGCGCTTCCTCGAACACGACGAAGCGATCGGCGAGCGCAGGCTGGTCATTCTCCGCCAGCGCCTCGGCCATGCCGTCGAACACCTCGAGCCACTCGCCCATGGACCCGACCATCTCGGCCATGAACTTCTCGCGGCGATCTCCGGGAGCAGGAACGCGCGGCAGGTACGCCTCGACCACCTTGAAGCGGGTCTCGAGGGTGCCGTCATCGGGCTTCATGTCGAGCGCTTCGTTGAGCGAGGTGAGCAGGTTCACCAGCGCCAGCGAGAGATCGGTGGGTGCGAGTTCTCCACCCTTGAGCCGGCGCCACAGCTCTTCGGCCGCGGCCGCGGGAAAGCGCGAGAACTGCCCCGTGCCCTTCCAGTGCTCGTGCCAACCCATGGCGATGGTGAGCGGGAAGTCTTCCTGGGTGAGCGCGAGGAAGCGCTCCTCGGTCATGGGCACGCCGTAGTGGCCGAGCGACCCGAGGATCGCCGCGACCGGGTACGTGTCGATACCCCGGGTGTGCCAGTTCTTGTCGACGCGCTCCATTCAGTGATGCCCGCCGGTGTGCGCGTGCGCGCGATCGAGGCGGTTGCGCACCTCGCGCATGAACGCCGTGTCGCCGCCGATCTTCTGCACGATGTGGCCGAGCAGGTGAGCGATGGAGTCAGCCAGGCCCCACTTCTCCTGCTTCGCGGCCTCGTCGAACACGGTGATGCCCAGGCCCTTGCAGACCTCGAATTCCTCGAGCTGGAACAGCGCGTCGAGCGCGGAGTAGCGCGCGAACACGTCGCGGGCGCCGTCTTCGGCCCACATCTTCAGGTCGGCCACGGCGGCTTCCCGCTCGCCGGTCTGGGCGCGCACCAGCGCGGTCATGCACCCCTCGCGGTCGGTGAAGAGCACCTCGTGCACGAGGGCGAAGCGGATCGCCTCGTCCTTCTTCCCGGCCTTCGCGAGGCGCTCGGGGAGCTCGTTGAAGGTCTGCGCCCACGACTCGAGGAACGTCACCAGCTCGCGCAGGAACGCGTCGCGGCGCTCACCCTTCGCGGGCAGGCGCGGCACCAGCTCGTCCCAGTTCTTGAACGCCCCGCCCAGGTTGGCGTCTTCCTTGCCCGCGACGGTCTTGAGGCCGTTGGCGATCAGGTCGAGGAGAATGTGCGCGGTCTTCATCGGCACGGGCTGTTCGGGGAGCAGCCGGTTGAACAGCTCGTTGGCCGCGGCGTAGGGGAAGGGCGCCCACTGGCCGGTGCCCGTCCACTTCGGCTTCCAGTCGATGGCCAGCTCGAGGGGGAACCGCGAGGTCGCGGTGGCCTTGAACGCGGCCTCGTCGAGGGTGACGCCGTAGTGTCCGAGCGTCCCGAGGATCGCCTCGGTCGAGTAGCCGGTGAGCCCCTTGTCCTTCCACTGCTTGTCCACGCGTGCGGTCATGCGCGGGCGTTTACCCAAGCCGTCACCTCATGTCTCCCTCTCCGCAAATCGCTCAGGGAAGTTGAGGAGAGGGTCGGGGAGAGGGCAAACCAGAATCACCATGCCGCCCTGCCCCGCCAGCAAACCGGGCCGCCCCCGAAACCCCCTCGGCATGAAGCGCGGCGAGCCCGCCCTGGAACTCCCGCAAGATCGCCTCGGGCAGGTCGTGATCGAACTGGTGCATCGCGCTCGACCGATCCGCCCGCATGCACAACTGAGGAAACGCAGCGAGCTCGAGAGCGAGCTGCTCGGCGGCAGCCCGCGCCGTGCCCTTCGGGACCACACGATTGACCAGGCCCATGGCGAGCGCCTCGTCCGCACCGACCGCCCGCCCCGTGAGGATGAGGTCGAGCGCGCGCGACAAACCAATCAACCGCGGTAACCGCACCGTGCCCCCGTCGATCAACGGCACGCCCCAGCGGCGACAGAACACGCCGAACACGGCATCCACCTCTGCCACCCGCAGATCGCACCACGAGGCGAGCTCCAGCCCACCTGCGACGGCGTGCCCCGCGATGGCGGCGATGACGGGCTTCGACAGGTCCATGCGGCTGGGACCCATCGGCCCCGCGCCGCTCGACTCCACGCGGTTCTGCCGTTCGGTGCCGATCGACTTGAGATCGGCGCCCGCGCAGAACGTGCCGCCCTCGCCCCAGAGCACGGCGACGCGCGCCTCTTCATCGCGCTCGAAGGTGAGGAAGGCCTCGACCAGCGCGTCAGCGGTGGGCCGGTCGACTGCGTTGCGGGCCTCGGGGCGGTGCATGACGACCGTGAAGACGGGGCCCTGCTTCTCGATTCGGACGCTCATGAGCACCGAAGGTACCGCAAACGCCGGTCAGACCCTCGCAGCGGGTCCCGCCGGCCGGCCCATGCCGCGCGGCGAGATCGGGGCCCGCAGCAACCGGCCCCACGCCACGAACGCGGCCAGCCCGCAGAGCGCGAGGGTGAGCGGCAGGTTCGCGTACTCGCCGCGCATGCCGTGGAAGCCGGTGGCCAGCGCCGTGAGGGTGGCGAGGCCCACGCCCGCGAAGCCGCTCAGCTTCGGCAGCAGGTGCGTCGCCGCCGGAACGATGACGCCGATCGCGCCGAGCAGCTCGAAGGTGCCGATGAAGCGCACCAGCGCAGCGGGCACCTCAGCCCCCCAGGGAATGCTGTCCACCAACTGCGAGCTGGGCTGCGTCACCTTCATCAGGCCCGCGACGAAGAACACGGCCGCGAGGGCGAGCTGTGCGCCCCAGAGGCCGCTCTGAAGGCCCCTGCCCGGGGCCGGTGCGCTGTCTGTCTTCATGTTCGTCCTCCCTGCTGACTGCCTAACCATGGCCGGGTGGCGCCACCTGCCCGGCCGGCCATGATTGTGATTGGGGAGCCGAAGCCCTACCGTGCGCGGGTGCTGCTCAGTCTGATGGTGGCGGTGGCGCTGGGACAGGCGGTCGGGGAGCCCTCTTCGATCGAGGACCGGCGCGCAGCAGTGCGACCGCGTTTTGCCATCTCAGCGATAGGCGGCGCGCTCCTCTTTCCTCCGGGCGCGGCAGTGCCGGGCTTCGGGCTGATGGCTGACGCGGGGGCGTTGTTCAACGACCATTTCTCGGTGGGCGCCCGCCTCTCGGCCTTCACGAACATCGTTACCTTTGACCTGGGGGTCGCGGCAGCGCTGGACTACGCGTTGGCAGAGCACTGGGCACTGGGAACGGGCGTGGCGTACAAGGCCTTTGGCGGGGCGGATTCAGGAAGCCTGACCACCGCGCTGATGGTGCCGATCCGTGTCGGGTTCGGGCCGGCGATCCGCTCTGCGCACGAGCTGTTCCGGCGCGGCCTGCTCATCGGGCTGGAGTTCGCCGGAGGCGTGGTCGTCGTGGACTCGAGCGGTAGAACCTTCGGAGCCAGAACGGCGGGCACACCGGCGTTCTCAGCGCTGCTGACGGTCGGCTACGCGCAGTGGTGAGCGCCGCGCGCGCAGAACGGAGATCGACTCAGGACGCCCGCGAGAAGGCCCGGAGTCGGCTGCTGTGATGCCGTCGAGCCGCCGAGGGCACTGCTTCTTCGTGGGCTCGGCCGCTCGACGGAGATCACGGCAACCGACCGGGAGGGATAGGTTCCGCCCATGGACGAACGGGTCGAACGCATTCGCTCAGCGCTCTCTCGCCACGGCGCGACGCTGGAAGACGTGAAGCCGCTGCACGGCGGCGCGTGCCAGGAGAACTTCCGCGTCGAGCTGAAGGTCGACGGCGCGCCGCTGCGGCTCGCGCTGCGCAGTGACGCGCCCACCTCGCTGCCCGGCAGCATCAAGCGCCGCGTGGAGTTCGAGGTGATCAGGGCCGCGGTGAAGGCAGGCGTGAAGACCCCGGGCGTGCGCTGGCTCGAGCCCAACCTGCTGCGCGACGGGGCCGACGCCTACTTCCTCGAGTGGGCGCAGGGCGAGGCGATCGGCCGGCGCATCGTGCGCAACCCCGAGCTCGAGGCCGCGCGCGCGAAGCTGCCCACCGAGCTGGCACAGACGCTGGCGAAGCTGCACACGGTGACGCCGGCCACCGCCCTGCCCTTCTCCGCTCCCCCGCAGGGGCCCGCCCGCGCCGCGCTCGACGACCTGCGCAAGATGCTCGACGGGTTGCCCGGCGTGTACCCGGCCGTGGAGTTCGCGCTGGGCTGGCTTCACGCGCGCCTGCCGAAGACCGGGGAGGTGGTGCTGGTGCACGGCGACTTCCGCACCGGGAACTTCCTGGTCACTCCCGAGGGCCTGTCCGCGCTGCTCGACTGGGAGTTCTCCCACTTCGGCTCGCCGTACGAAGACCTCGCGTGGATCTCGGTGCGCGACTGGCGCTTCAACCGGCTCGACAAGCCCATCGGCGGCTTCGCTGCGCGGGCCCCGTTCTACGAGGCCTACGAGCAGGCCAGCGGCCGCAAGGTCGACGTCGAGCAGGTGTTGTGGTGGGAGATCTGCGGGAACCTGCGCTGGGCGGTGGGCAGCGTGTTCCAGGGCGAGCGCTACCTGTCGGGCGAGGAGCGCGATCTCGAGCTCATCGCCATCGCGCGCCGGAACGTCGAGATGGAGTTCGAAGCGCTGCGGCTGATTCGCCGAGGGAGGCTGTAATGCAGAACCGTCCTGATCACCCGACGCTGCTCGACGCGGTGGCGAGCTTCCTCATGGCCGACGTGGTGCCGAAGCTCGAGGCCGACAAGGCGCTCCAGTTTCGCGTGCTCATCGCCGCCAACCTCGCCACCGTCGTGGCCGGCGAGCTGCGCACCCAGCCCGCGCGGAGCAGCGCAGAGCGCTCGCGCCTCCAGGCGTTGCTCGCCACCGAGGGCACGCTCGAGGACCTCAACCGCGAGCTCGCCTCGGCGTTGAAGGCGAACGCCTTCTCACCGGAGCAACGCGAGCGCGCGCTGGAGCACTTGATCGCGACCGCGAAGGAGACCCTCGAGGTCACCAACCCGCGCTTCGAGCTCGCCGACGAGCTCTGACGAGCAGCAGCGGCGCGAGTGAGAGCAGGCCCCACGCGTCGCTCACGCTGCAGCCGCAGCCGGTGGGAGGCGCGACGGGATTGGCGCCGGCATCGGCGACTTCGCCGGCATCGGCAGGCGCGGTGATTCCGGCGTCAGTGCCGGCGATGCCCGCGTCGTCCACGGTGCCCGCATCGATCGGCTGACCCGCATCCACCCCAGCGTCCACGGTCGGTCCTGCGTCCGTCATGAGGCCCGCGTCGACCGGCGTACCCGCATCAACTGGAACGCCCGCGTCCACGCCCGCGTCGACGGCGCCACAACCTCCGAGCCTGAAGTCGACCGCGGTGATGGTGCCTGCGGTGGCGTCGGTCTGCGCGGTGGCCTCGAGGCACGGCATGGTCTGCCCGAGCAGGTAGCGCTCGAAGAAGTCGACCGCGTAGCGCTTGAAGATCGCCGATCGGACCGTGCTGGTGGCCGCAGCGCCGCCGCAGCCGAAGGTGCAGATGCCGCTGATCGGCTCCTGCGGATCGCAGTGGTTCGCGTTGACCACCTTGAGCCGTGCCTTCGGCCCCGGCATCGCGGTGAACCACGGCACCGCGTTGCCCTGCGAGTTGCACGTCGCCGGCTCAGCGAAGAGGAAGAGCGTGGGTGAGGCCACCGTGCTCGCGACCGGCGTGCCGAGGTTGGAGTTCTCCACCGGATCGTAGAGGACCACCGCCGCCACCGGCCGCTGCGCAGCGGCGAGGAACGCGGCGAGCCCACCGGCGCTGTGGCCCGCGAAGCCCAGCTTCGTGGTGTCGATGCCGCCCGCGGTGATCTGCTGGTCCATCGCGGCGATCATCACCCGGGCGTTGCGGGCGTGATCCGCGCCGCAGGCCGAGAGCAGGCTCGGAAACTGCGGCACCACCACCACGATGCCGGCCGCGCCGAGCGCCTGGGCCAGCCCCGCGTAGTTGTCCTTGCTGTTCTGGAAGCCGTGACCCACCGAGACCAGCGGAAACGGCCCCACCCCGGTGGGACGGTAGACGTCGACCTCGGAAGCAGCGGACGCCGCGCCGCAGTTCGGCACCGTCACCATGGTGGTGGTCTTCGTCACCTGCGCCTGCGCAGCACCTGCGAGCAACAGCATGGCCAACCCGGGGAATCGCATGGCGGCCCTTTAGCGATGGGGCACCCCGATTTCCAGTCGACCCCAAAGGTTTTCATCCGAGTAGCCTGCCCTTCGAGAGGTCTTCATGCGCCGGTGGATGGTGGCGGTCGTGGTGATGAGCGGGTGCGAGGGGCAGCCGCCGCCTGAGGCGATCCGCGTCAGCGCGGGGCACCTGAAGCTCGAGTGTCCGCGCCACTCGGTTCGCGCGTTCGACGCCTCGCGCAGCCTCCTGGCCGGCCCGGCGCTGCCGTGCCGCGCCACGGTCGGTGATCGTCAGGGCGCGCCCCTCGCAGGCGTGGCGCTGACCCTGCTCACCGAAGCCGGACGGCTGAGAGCTGCTGGCCCCGCTGACGCCGAGGGCGTGATCGAGGTGACTCACGAGGTGTCGATGCCGGCGCCGCTCGACGTCAGCCCGGGCAGCGTGCCGACGCCGCCGATCGACGACGTGCACACCGGCCAACCCCTCGCCCCGGCGTGGATGCGGCCCGAGCTCTGGGTGGAGAGCCCGAGCCTGACGTTGGAGCCCGTGACCCCGACGCGCAGCGAGCCGCGCCGGCCAGACCCCATTCGCCTGAAAGCCAACGGCACCGGCCGCGTCGAGAACAACCCGCGCGACAACCTGGTGACGCTGGTGGCCCTGGTGAAGGGCGAGGAGAACTTCACCGACACGAACGGCAACGGGACGCAGGACGGCGACGAGCCGTTCGACGATCTCACCGAGCCCTTCGTCGACGCGGACGACAACGCCACGTGGGACCCCGGCGAGGTCTTCGTCGACGCCAACGCGAACTCGACGTGGGACGGGAAGAACGGCCGCTGGGACGCAGAGACGCTGGTCTGGGTGCAGGAGCGCGTGTTGTGGACGGGAGAGCTCGCGTTGCAGGACGCCTGGCTTTTGTGGCCCGGCGTCGTCGGCCACAAGCCCACGCTCAGCCAGAACAACCTGACGCTCCAGTGCCCGACGCTCCCCTGCGCCAGCGCAATCGATCCGCGCACCGGGCTCCCGGGGGTGTTCCGCTTCTACCTGTCTGACCCCTGGTTCAACGCGATGGCCCGGTCCGGCCCCGAGCCGCATTGCTTCATGGCGCCGCAGGAGGGCACCCCGCCGGTGACCTTCGGCCCGGTGATCACCAACGTCGACGGAACGCTCGACGCGCCCGCGGGGTGGACCGGCAGCCTGACGGTCACCGACGTGCGCGATCCCAACAACCCCACCACGAATCGGCCGAGCGGTTTTCCGCCGCTGAAGATCTCGGCGACGGTGCTCTGCAGGTTCAACGACGGCTCGGAGCGTGGCACCGACCTGGTCCACCTCACGTTCAACGGCCTCATCGATTGAGCCCTACTCGATGGAGCCCGTGATCACGTTGAAGACGAACTGAGCCGCCGGCTGGCTGCGGGTGGCGCTCAGGGTGCACAAGAAGGGCACGGTGAAGTCGAGTGGTGGCGTGCGCCTCGGGGTAGGCGTCGCCGGATCGCGAGAGTCGCTCACGACGGCCAGGAAGCGCTGGCTGGCCGGCCATTCGTTCTGGGCAGACAGGGCGAGGCTGGAAGGGGTGACCACCACGGCTGGCGGCGCGGCCAGGCGGCACTCGTCGGACGAGCCTTCATGCGCGAGGCGGTTGAACCAGGGGTCCGACATGAACACCACGACCTCCAGCCTCCCGGCTGAGGCGCAGGGAGAGAACGTGCAGCTGAGGGCCACGCGAGGACTCGAGCCCATCGTCGGCCGGTGCCCCGTCACGCCGGGCACGGTGAGGGCCACGTCTTCCGGGGCGGGGACTCCGGTCCACAACACGCGCTCCTGCACCCAGATCTTCGTCTGCGCGTCCCACGCGGCGTTCTTCCCGTCCCACCGGCCGTTGGCGTTGGTGTCGATGAACTGCTCGGGCTCGGTCCAGGTGCCGTCGTCGTCGACGTCGAGGAACGGCTCGGTGAGATCCATGAAGGTCTCGCCCGGGTCCCACGTGCCGTTGGCGTTGGCGTCGACGAAACCCTCTTCCCCGTCAGCCCAGGCCATCAGCGTCACCAGGTTGTCTCGAGGGTTGTTCTGCAGCACGCCCCCGTCCGGCTGGGGCCGAAGCGGGTCGGGCCGCCGCGGCTCCCTGAGCGTGGCGTTCATGCCGAAGAGGACCGGGTTCTCGTTCCAGTCGAAGGGCATCATCCACAAGGGCGCCAGGAACGCTCCGGTGTGAGTCGCGTCGTTGAGCGGGGTGAACGAGAAGATGCCCGGTTCGACCGCGGCCGGCAGCGGGAGCGCCGTCTCGTAGGCGACCGCCGCGCTCCCCGTGGCGGAGGTGAGTGGCTCCGCGGTGACGCGGCCCGCTTCGACCAGGAAAGACACCGCCACGTCCTTCAACGGCGTCCCCTGGCGATCCGCGGCGTGCGCGGCGCAGGCCAGCGGGACACCGGTGACGAGACCGCGCGCTTGATCGAACGCGCGCAGGCCCCGCTCGGGACATTGGAGCGTGAACTGCGCCGCATTGGCAGGAGGCCCCTTCGGCACCGAAGGGGCCGGCGCGCCGCACGCCACGAGAACCACCACCACCCCGCCGAAGCTCGATTTCATCGCCGCCCTCCACGAGAACGGGCGGAGGGTAGTCTCCCCGACCGCCGCCGGGGCCGCGTTTGGCATCCCCGCCCCCGAAGACGCTGACAAAATGTCACTCGCCGTTCCTGAAAACGGCCACAACCAGCCGTAACCATTCAGGAATAGGTGGCACCGGGCTTGCTGTTTGCGCTGCCTGTGGAAGTCCTCTTCAAACGTCATTTCTGGCTGATCCACCTGCTCTTCATCTTCGCGGTGGCGTGGCTGGTCATGCGCACGGTGAACACGTTCATCGAGACGGCGATGCTGCCGCTCCCCACCGGGAAGGCAGGACCGGTGAAGGCGCAGCGGGTGACGCCGATGGCCGCGCTCAACCTCGACCGGGTGGCCAAGTCGCTGGGCCTGCCGGTGCCCAAGCCCGAGCCGGTGGTGCAGGAACCGACCATTCCCAAGGTCGATCTCAACGCCGCGCCGGTGCGCACGAGCCTGCGGGTGAAGCTGCTGGGCACGCTGGTGAGCGAGGGCTTCCCCGAATGGTCGGTGGCCAGCATTCAGGACATCGTCACCCTCAAGACGAACACGTACATGATCGGCGATCGCGTGCAGGGCGCCGAGGTGGTCGAGATCGAGCGCCTGCGGGTCATCGTGATCAACAACAACCGCCGCGAGTTCATCGACAACACGCCGGGTGACGGCAGCGCGCCCCCGCCGATCGCGGCGCCGGTGATCTCGGCCCGGGCCGTGGACACCGGGGCCCCCACCTCGGTCGCGCTGGGCGCGGGCGTCAAGCAGCTCTCAGACAACGACTACGAGATCCCCCGCGCGGAGATCGACAAGACACTGGCCAACCTCAACGACGTGGCCATGCAGGCGCGCATCGTGCCGGCCTTCAAGGACGGCGTGGCCCAGGGCTTCAAGCTCTTCTCCATCCGCCCCGATTCCATCTATTCGAAGATCGGCATTCAGAACGGCGACGTGATCAAGCGCATCAACGGGTTCGACCTGAACAGCCCGGAGAAGGCGCTCGAGATCTACTCGAAGCTCAAAGAGTCCTCGCGCATCGACATCGAGGTCGAGCGCAACGGCGCCGCAGTCCGCAAGACCTACAACGTCAAGTGAAGCACCAGCTCATGACCCGAACGATCCTCGCCTCGCTCACCTTCGTCTCGCTCATCGCGTTCGCCCAGGCACCGCCGCCGCCTCCTCCGCCGCCCGGTGGGGCCGCCGAGAAGCCCATCGCGCCCAAGCGCGCCAGCTGCGAAGAGCAGCGCCGCAAGGGCCGCTACAACATCTATTTCGACAAGGTCGAGATCGAGAAGCTGGTGCAGACGGTGGCCGACGTCACCTGCCGCACCTTCATCCTCCCCGAGAACATCCGCGGGAAGATCTCCATCATCGGCCCCGAGAACGGGAAGGTGGAGGTCACCAGCGACCAGTTCTACGCCGCGTTCCTGTCAGCGCTCGATTCGAACAGCCTCGCCGTCTACGAGCACGGCAAGTTCATGAAGATCGTGGACAAGCAGCGGGCCAAGCAGTTCCCCATTCCCACGATCACCGACACCAGCGAGCCGTACACGCTCAACGAGCAGATGGTGACGCGGATCTTCAAGGTGAAGAACGTCGAGATCGAGCAGCTGCGCGGCGTGCTGCAGCAGCTGGTCACGCCCTCGGGCGACACCATCCCCTTCCAGCCCGACACCATCATCATCAACGACCTCGGCTCGAACATGCACCGCCTCGAGAAGGTGGTGGCGCAGCTCGACTCGCGCGCGGCCGCCGACGAGATCCGCGTGATCCAGGTGCAGTACGCCACGGCGCAGGAGATCGCCGACAAGATCGGCAAGCTCTTCGAGTCGAAGAGCAACAAGCCCGGTCAGCGCCCGGGCATCGTGGCCACCGCCCCGCCGCCTCCCGGGGTGGCCTCGATCATCCCCGCTCCCGGGGCCGCTGAAGGCGGTGGCTCGGCCACGCTCTCGCAGATCATCCCCGACGAGCGCACCAACAAGCTCATCGTGATCGCCAGCCCGGCGGGCTTCGAGCGGATCATGGCGCTGGTGCGCGAGATCGACATTCCCATCTCGGGCGAGGGGCGCATCAACGTCTACTACCTCGAGAACGCCAACGCCGAAGACGTCGCCTCGACGCTGCAGACGCTGGCGCAGGGCACGGCGAACCGCCCCAAGTCCGGTGCGCCGCCGCCCCCGGGCGGGGTGCGGCCGGGCGCGGGCGCCGCTGAGCTCTTTTCGGGCGAGGTGAAGGTGAGCGCCGACAAGGCCACCAACTCGCTGGTGATCATCGCCAGCCAGAACGACTTCCGCAGCCTGGTGCGCGTGGTGGAGAAGCTCGACATTCGCCGCCGGCAGGTCTTCGTCGAGGCGGTGATCATGGAGGTCAACCTCGATCGCAACTCTGACCTCGGCATCAACCTGCACGCGGGGTTGCCCCTGCCCGACGGCCAGGGCGGCACCATGCCGGTGTTCTTCGGCACCAAGTACGGCAGCGGCTCGGGCCTGCCGCCGTCGCTGTCGATCGCGAACCTGGTCAACATGGGCGGCTTCCTCGCCGGCCTGCAGGGCCCGACCATTCCCAACCTGTCGATCGGCGGGGTGCAGATCCCCGCGTTCGGCATCGTGATCAACGCGATGCAGAAGTCGTCTGACGTCAACGTGCTCTCGACGCCGCACATCCTCACCACGGACAACGAAGAGGCGGAGATCACGGTGGGGCAGAACGTGCCCTTCCAGTCGGGCTTTTCCACCGGTGGCAGCCTCGGCGGCTTGAGCGGCCTGGCCGGCCTCGCGGGGCAGTCGGGCCTGGGCTCGCAGTTGGGTGGCCTGGGCGCGCTGGGCGGCCTCGGGGGCCTGGGCGGCTCGCCCATCGGGTCCATCCAGCGGCAGAACGTCGACCTGAAGCTGACGGTGAAGCCGCAGATCAACGACAGCGACTACGTGCGCCTGGTCATCCACGAGCAGATCGAAGAGATCGCCTCGCAAGACGCGGTGCTCGGCCCCACCACCTCGAAGCGCAGCGCCAAGACCACGGTGATCGCGAAGGACCAGGAGACGGTGGTCATCGGCGGCATCATGCAGGACCGCATGGTCGAGTCGGTGTCGAAGACGCCGATCCTGGGTGACATTCCGCTGCTGGGGAACCTGTTCCGCCAGCAGTCGCGCCGCAAGGTGAAGACGAACCTGCTGCTCTTCCTCACCCCGTACATCATTCGGGAGTCGAGCGACTTCCGCCGCATCTTCGAGCGGAAGATGAAGGAGCGTCAGGAGTTCGTCGAGCAGTTCTACGGCGCGTCGACGACCTACGACGTGGCGATCGACTTCCAGCGCAAGTCGGGCCCCCTCGCGCGCATGACCCAGATCATCAACAAGGAAATGAACCGCCTCGAGAACGGCGGGCCCGGCACCGCCGGCGAGCGCCTGATCGTGCCGGTCACGCCGGCCAACCCGGTGCTCCCGCCCACCGACGCGACGGTGCCCGGGGTGCCGGTCCAAGAGGCGAACCCCGAGACGCTGAAAGTGCAGCCGCCGGAGATCAACTGATGAACATCGGTGCCACCGACATTCGCGAGCGCACCGTGACCGAGCGCACGCACGTGGTCACGCACGGCCCCGCGTACCTCTTCGGGCGGCCGCTCGGGGAGATCCTGGTGGAGTCCTTCGGGATGCCCCGGGAGAAGCTCGACGAGGGGCTGGCCGCGCAGGTGGAGAAAGGCGGCCGCCTGGGCGAGGTGCTGATCGGCCTCAAGGCCGTCACCGACGAGCAGGTCACGCGCGCGCTCGCCGCCCAGCTCGACCTCGAATACGTCGGCGTGATCAGCATCGACGACGTCGACCCCGAGCTGGTGAAGAAGGTGCCGATCAACTTCGCCAAGCAGGCGAAGTTCATTCCGCTCAAGCGGGAAGGTGAGTTCGTCGCGATCGCGGTGGCCGACCCCCTCGACACGGCGGTGGTCGATCACGCACGCACCATGCTCGAGAGCGAGGTGCTGGCGAAGGTCGCCCGCGCCAGCACCATCATCGACGCGATCAACTCGGTCTACGACCGGTCGATCAACGAAGCCGAGCAGGTGGTCGGCGAGATGGAAGCGCAGGATCTCGACGCCGCCGAGCAGGTGCTCGAGTCAGACCAGGACCTCCTCGACACCGGCGACGAGGCCCCGATCATCCGCCTCGTCAACTCCTTGCTCTTCCGTGCGGCGAAGGAGCGGGCGTCGGACATTCACATCGAGCCGATGGAGCGCGAGCTGGCCGTGCGCTTCCGCATCGACGGCGTGCTGCAGAACATCATCAAGCCGCCCAAGCGGTACCAGAACTCGATCTTGAGCCGCGTGAAGATCATGGCGCAGCTCAACATCGCCGAGAAGCGCCTGCCCCAGGACGGCCGCATCAAGATCAAGCTGGCCGGCCGCGACATCGACATTCGTGTGTCGACCATTCCCACGGTGCACGGCGAGAGCATCGTGATGCGTCTGCTCGACAAGAGCGCCACGCTGCTCGACCTCGCCGAGATCGGGATGAACGCGACGATCCTCGCCGAGCTCGACGAGCTCATTCGCCGGTCTCACGGCATCGTGCTGGTCACCGGCCCCACGGGTTCCGGCAAGACCACCACCCTCTACGGCGCGCTCACCCGCATCAACACGCCCGAGGTGAAGATCCTCACCGTCGAGGATCCGGTCGAGTACCAGTTGAAGGGCATCAACCAGATGCCGCTCAACCCGAAGATCGGGCTGACCTTCGCGAGCGGCCTGCGCGCCTTCCTCCGGCAGGACCCCGACATCATCATGGTCGGCGAAATCCGCGACAAGGAGACGGCGCAGATCGCCATCGAAGCGTCGCTCACCGGTCACCTGGTGTTCTCCACGGTGCACACCAACGACTCGGCCGGCGCCGTCACGCGTCTCGTCGAGATGGGCGTCGAGCCGTTCCTCGTCTCGTCGTCGCTGATGGCGGTGATGGCCCAGCGCCTGGTGCGCCGCGTGTGCAAGGAGTGCCGCGAGCTCTACACCCCCACCGACGAGGAGATCGCCAAGCTCGGCATGGGCATGGATCGTTTCCGCGCGCTGGGCGGCGACAAGGTCTACCGGGCCACGGGCTGCCCGGTCTGCAACAAGGTCGGCTATCGCGGCCGCACCGGCATCTACGAGCTGCTCGTGCTCGACGACGAGATCCGGCAGCTCGTGCTCAAGAACGTCGATTCCGGCACGATCAAGAAGAAGGCGATGGAGAAGGGCATGTTGTGCCTGCTCGACGACGGCGCGCTCAAGGTGGCGCGCGGTGAGACCACCATCGCCGAGATCCTCTCCGTCACCCAGGAGGACCTCTAAGCCGCCATGCCAGTCTTCGAATACAGAGGCCTGAGCGCCGCCGGGAAGAACGTCGAGGGCCTCAAGGAAGCCGAGAGCCCCAAGACGTTGCGCGCCGTGCTGCGCAAGGACGGCATCTTCCTCACCGACGTGGTGGGGCAGTCCGAAGGCAGCGTGCGGCCCGGCACCAAGGCGAAGGCGACGTCGCTGGGCAACACCGAGGTCAACTTCAGCAAGCTGGGCGGCGGCAGCGTCAACACCGACGACATCGCCGTGATGACCCGCCAGCTCGCCACCCTGCTCAAGGCCGGCGTGTCGCTGGTCGAGGCCCTCTCGGCGATGGTGGACCAGGTCGAGAAGGAGAAGCTGAAGCGCATCCTCTCGGACGTGAAGCAGCGGGTGAACGAAGGCAGCTCGCTGGGCGACGCGCTCAACACGCACGTGAAGATCTTCGGGCCGCTGTTCGTGAACATGATCCGCGCGGGCGAGAGCTCGGGCGCGCTCGATTCGGTGCTCTTGCGGCTGGCCGAGTTCACCGAAGGCCAGGCCCGCCTCAAGCAGAAGATCGTGGGCACGATGATCTACCCGGCGATCATGTTGGTGATCGGCGGCGGCGTGCTGATCATGCTGATGACGGTGGTGGTGCCCAAGGTCACCAAGATCTTCGACGACATGAAGGTCAACCTGCCGTGGACGACGAAGCTGCTCATCGCCAGCAGCAACTTCCTGCAGAACTACTGGTTCGTGGTGGTGCCGGGGCTGATCTTCGCGGCCATCGGCTTCTACAAGTGGTCGGGCTCGGAATCGGGCAAGCCGGTCTGGGACAAGGTGGTGCTCAAGGTGCCGGTGTTCGGCCCGCTGGTGCGGCACCTGTCGGTGGCCCGCTTCACCCGCACCCTCGCCACCCTGCTCAAGTCGGGCGTGCCGCTGCTGACCGCGCTCGACATCGTGAAGAACGTGATCACCAACAGCACCATGTCGGCGGTGATCGACACCGCGCGCGACGCGATTCGTGAGGGTGAGAGCATCGCCGCGCCGCTCAAGAAGTCGGGCGAATTTCCACCGCTCGTCTACCACATGGTCGGTATCGGGGAGCGCTCGGGCCAGTTGGAAGACATGCTCCTCAACGTCGCCGAGAGCTACGAGTCGAGCGTCAACGTGCGCATCGGCGCGCTCACCGCCTTGCTCGAGCCGATGATGATCGTGCTCATGGGCGCGGTGATCGCCTTCGTGGCCTTCTCGATCCTCATGCCGATTCTGCAGATGAACTCGATGGTGCGGTGAGGACTCCCATGCACGGTTCCAGTGTTCATGATCAGTTGATCCAGCGCCTGGTGACCGGCGCCCTGCTCACGCTCGCCGCGACGCTCGTCTGCGCCGCCCTCGTTCTGTACGTCTGAAAGGAAGAAGCAATGAAGCTCCTCACCAAGCGCCGCCGCTCGACCCGCGGCATGACCCTCATCGAGATCATCGTCGTCATCACCATTCTCTCGCTGCTGATGGCCGCGGTCGGCATCGCCGTCATCCCCCAGCTCGACCAGGCGAAGGTCGATCGCGCGCGCCTCGACATCGCCAACATCGGCAACGCGCTGAAGACCTACTACGCGAAGAAGGGCAACTACCCCGACACGGGCGGCGGGCTGAAGGCCGTGGTCGACGCGCAGATCCTCGAGAAGATGCCCGTCGACCCGTGGGACCACGAGTACGTGTACCTCAACGAGGGCGGCAAGCCGGTCGTGATGTCCTACGGCAAGGACGGCGCGCCGGGCGGGGCCGACAGCGACGCAGACATCTCGTCGAAGGACACGGGGACCAAGAAGTAACCGGACCACCCCATGAAGAAGCCAGGCGAAGAAGACAGGCAGACCGGGCTTTCGCCCCTCACGATCGCGGTGGCGCTGGGCGCCAGCGCGGGCGTGTGGCTGGTGATCGACGTGCTGTTGAGGGTCTTCTCGTGAGCGCCTTCAACCTCGACCCAGACAGGGCCCGCCCCCCGTTCATCCCGAGCGGAGTCGAGGGATGGGCGCCCAGGCTCGCCTGTGGTCGCCCCTCGACTCCGCCCGGGGTGAACGGTGCCCCTCGGAGGCGCCGGAGCTCAGGCATGACGCTGATCGAGATCAGCGTGGCGCTGACCATCGTGGTCCTGCTCTTCGCCGCGGTGGTGATGGGCGTGGGCGCGCTCACCGGCGCGAAGGCGAAGGAAGCCTCGACCGAGCTGGCCGGCACCATTCGCGCGCTCTACGACACGGCGGCGCTCTCGGGCCGCACCTGCCGCCTGGTCTTCAACCTCCCCGCCCCGAAGGACGACGAGGCCGCGGTCACCTGGCGCGCCGAGTGCGCGAAGTCGGGCGCCACCGCCATGCTCAAGCGTGACGACGAGCTGAAGGCCGCCCGCGAGCCGCGCAAGGACAAGATCGCCGACGACCCGCGCTTCCGCCGGCTCGATTCGGACGACGCGCCCACGCTGCAGCAGCTGCAGGAACAGGAAAAGAACCGCGTCGACGAGGCGGCGAAGTTCTCGGACTTCTCGAACGAAGACGTGGTCGAGAGGACCCTGCCCGCCAACGTGCGCGTCGAGGTGTGGACCAGCAAGCAGCGCCTGGCCGCGAAGACGGGCGTGGCGTACCTGTACTTCTTCCCGCAGGGCTACACCGAGCGCGCGCAGGTGTGGGTGCGCCAGGGCGACAACGCCTGGACGCTCACCATCTCTCCGCTCACCGGCAAGACGAAGATCCACAGCGAGGATCTCGAGGTGCCGCGCACATGAGAAATCGCGCTTTCACGCTGCTCGAGGTGGTGGTGGCGATGTCCATTCTCGCCGTCTCGCTCGTGGCCGTGCTCGACATCAACGCCAGCGCCGTCTACTCGCACGTCTACGCGAAGAAGCTCACCGTCGCGACGCTGCTGGCCCGCTCGAAGATGACGGACCTCGAGCAGAAGCTCTACGACGAGCCCCTCACCGCCGACGACGAAGAAGACGCGGGCGACTTCAGCGCCGAAGGCTGGCCCGGCTTCAAGTGGCGCGCGAAGGTGATCGTCCCCAAGACCAACGGCCTCTCGCCCGAGCAGCTCTTCGGCGCGCTCTTCAACATGCCCATGGGCGACGGCAAGGACGGAGCGGGCGGCATGCTCGGCAGCCTCTTCGGTGGCGGCGCGGCGAGCGGTGGTGTGGGCGCGGGGGCGGCAGCGGCGGCGGCACAGGGCGGACCCGGCGGCGCAGGCGGGCTCATGGGCGCGCTGGGGCCGATGGCCGGCATGGCGCAGCAGCAGTTCACCCAGATGGTCGACCAGCTGCAGAAGTCGGTGCGCGAGGTGCACCTCACCGTCACCTGGAAGGAAGGCAAGCTCACCGAGAGCATCGACCTCGTCACGCACGTGGTCTCGATCGGCCCGGGCAGCGATCGCAACGGCGGCGCGGCGGCGGCGTCAGGCGCCCCCAACGCAGCCAGCGGCGGTCTCGTTCGCCAGGACGGCACCGCTGCCGTGGGCACCCCGCGGCCCGCCCCCAACGGCGTGGGCTGGGTCGACGAGACCGGCGCCGCGCTGATGCCCGCCGGGCAGAACGCGCTCGCCAACCCCACCCTCAACAACCTGAACCTCAACGGCGTGCGGCCCTTCAGCCCCAACGCGGCCGGGTTGATCAAGCGATGAAGACGCGCGGCTTCACCTTGATGGAGGTGGTGATCGCGATCGCGATCACCTCGTTCATCGGCGTGATCATCGGCGTGAGCTTCAACACCACCATCCAGAACAAGGACATCATCGAGGGACAGGCCGAGCACTACCGCATGCTCCGCGCCGCGATGAACCGCATGGTGCGCGAGATCGGCGCCGCCTACGTGAGCGATCGCTACGACAGCAAGCGCTACCGCGACGCCTACGATCGCCCCACCAACTTCGTGGGCAAGCGCGACACCCTGCTCTTCAGCACCCTCTCGCACCAGCGGCTCTACGGCGACGCCAAGGAATCGGACCAGATGATCGTCGAGTACCAGGTGAAGAGCTCGCCCGACCCGAAGGCGAAGGGCCGAATGGACCTGGTGCGCCGCGAGAAGGCGCTGCTCGAGGAGCGCATGGAGCGCGGCGGCACCGAAGACTCGCTCTTCGAGGGCGCCAGGAAGATCGAGTTCCAGTACTGGAACAGCGAGCGCAAGCAGTGGGAAGACGAGTGGGACACGCGGCGCACCGAGCGCAAGAGCATCCTGCCCACGCGCGTGAAGATCACCCTGACCGCGGTCGACGAGAGCGGCAAAGAGGTCAAGTACACCACCCAGACCCGCATCATGTTGAACACCGAGTTCCCGAGGTACGAATGAGGAACCGGCTCCGCTCAGGCACGCTGCCCCTCACCCCGGCCCTCTCCCCGCGCGCGGGGAGAGGGAGGAAATCAGAGCGTGGCGTGGCCATGCTGCTGGTGCTCGTGGGCATCGCGGTGCTGGCGCTGGTGGCCAACGAGGTCCGCTACAACTCGGTGGTCGAGCTGCGCCTGGCCACCAACCAGCGCGACGAGCTCCGCGCGCACTACCTGGCCAAGTCGGGCATCGGCATGGCGCGCCTGATGCTGCGCTTCCAGAAGCAGCTCGACGCGATCCAGATCCCCAACCTGGGGGGCATGCTCCAGCAGCTGATGGGCGGCCTGCCCCCGGGGCTCGCGCAGGCGCTGGGGCTGCCTCCCACCACAGCCCCGGGCACCCCCGGCGCCGCGCCCCCCGCGGCTGGCGGCGGCAGCATGTCGATCCAGCTGTGGAAGATGGCGAAGATCGACTGCCACATGCTCGCGCAGATGGTGCCCGAGTACGACGAGAAGGGCGCGCCCCTGAAGACCTCGTCGTTGGACAAGAAGTTCGACTTCGACAAGGAGATGCCCGAGCTCGGCGAGGCGCAGTCCACCCGGCGCTTCGGCAGCTTCACCGGCTGCTTCGACACGGTGATCACCGACGAGGAAGAGCGCATCAACCTGGCGCGCCTCGACGCGCCCCAGGGCGCCGCCCGCGCGCTGCTCGCCCAGCTGGTCACCACGCTGGGCGACAAGAAGTACGAGTTCCTCTTCGAGAAGGAAGACTCGAACCGGGTGAAGCTCACCCCCGTCGAGGTGATCACCAACCTCCGCGACTGGGTCGACGAAGACGAGACGGGCAGCACCTTGAACTTCTCCACCAACGGCGACCCGTTCCTCAAGGGCTTCAGCGACGAGAACGGCGGCTACGTGAAGTACGACCCGGCGTACCGCGCGAAGAACGCCCGCTTCGACAGCCTCGACGAGGTGTTCATGGTGCACGGGGTGAACGACCGCTTCATGGCGGCGTTCAAGGAGAAGTTCACCGTCTACCCGAACGTGAACTCGCGCCTGAACATCAACACCGACGATCCCATCCTCCTCGAGGTGGCGATCCGCTCGGTGGCCGACCCGCTCCGCCCCGACCCGCGCATGGCCGACCCCATCTTCATGGACACGCTGATCAAGAAGATCCGCTCGGCCCGCGTGTTCGCGCTCTTCGGCATGAGCGCCGTCGACTTCGTCAACCTGGTCGGCGCCGCGGGGATCCCCGTGAACCCGACCATTCAGAACAACGTGCAGGGCAACACCTTCATCGGCGACAAGAGCACCACCTACCGGGTGCGGGCCACCGGCAGCGCCGGTGACGTCACGCGCACCATCACCGCGGTCGTGCGGCTCGACGACACGCTCGGCCGGCTCGTTTACTGGAGAGAGGAATAACCCATGGCGCGCGTCCTCGGCCTCGATTTGGGAAGCCACACGCTCAAGGCCGTCATCGTCGAGACGACCTATCGCGGGGCGACCGTGAAGAGCTGGCTCACCGCCCCCGTGCCGCCCGACGGCACGCCCATCGACCGGCTCAAGGCCGCCCTGCCCCGGCTGGTGGAGCAGGGCGCGGCGCTGGTCGACTCGGTGGTGGTGTCGCTGCCCGGCACCACCCTGGCCACGCACCCCATCTCGCTGCCCTTCAGCGACCCGAAGAAGATCGAGTCGACGCTCGCCTTCGAGGTCGAGAGCCAGCTCCCCTACGATCTCGACGACGCGGTGTTCGATCACCAGGTGGGCATCGCCGACGACAAGGGCGCCCAGCTGCTGGTCGGCGTCGCGCGCAAGACCGAGCTGGCGCCCATGCTCGAGGCACTGCGCGAGGTGAAGCTCGACCCGCGCATCGTCACGCACGCGGGGCTCGTCTATCAGAGCCTGCTCAACACCCTGCCCGGCACCCTGGTCGAGGGCGACGCGGCGGTGGCCATTCTCGATCTCGGCCACGAGCGCTGCAGCGTGGCCATCGGCAAGCCCGGCGGCGCGGTGGAGTTCGCCCGCACCTTCGCCGGCGGCGGCTGGTCACTGACCAGGGCGCTCTCGAACGAGTTCAAGATCAGCCTCGCCGACGCCCAGGCCTGGAAAGAGGAACACGGCGCGGTGGGCACCGAGGTGGTGGGCGCCGAGGCCGAGCGGGCGGGCGGCGCGTTCATGCGCGCGCTCCAGCCGGTGCTGCGCGATCTGCGCTCGACGCTCAAGTCGTACAACGCCCGCGCGCACCGCCCCATCGGCGTGCTGCTGCTGTGCGGCGGCACCTCGAAGCTGCGCGGCATCGCCGAGCAGCTGGGGCGCGATCTCAACCTGCCCTGCAAGCTGCTCGAGCTGCCCAGCGAGACGCGCGACGCGCTCGGGGTGGGCCGCCAGGAAGCAGCGCAGGCGTACGCGCTGGCGTTGCGCGGCACGGCCACCGGCGCGAAGGCCCCGCGCTTCAACCTGCGGCGCGGCGAGTTCGGCTTCAAGAGCGACTTCGACTTCGCCTCGGACAAGCTCGGCCAGATCGCCGCCTTCGCGGTGGTGCTCTTCGTGCTGCTCATCGCCAGCGGCATCGTGCGCAACTCGGTGCTGGAGCGGCGGGAGAAGCAGGTCGACGCGGTGCTCTGCGACGTGACCCAGCGCATCCTGGGCAAGTGCGAGAAGGACTTCACCATCGCCCTCTCGATGCTCAAGGGCCAGGGGAGCCCGGCCGCCGGCATTCCCCCGCGCACCGCCGCCACCCTGCTGGCCGAGCTCACCTCGCACGTGCCGCCCGACATGAAGGTGACCTTCGACCAGGTGGTCATCGATCTCGATCGCATCTCGCTGCGCAGCGAGACGGAGAACAGCAAGTCGCTCGAGGAGCTGATCGGCGCGCTCAAGACCTACAACTGCTTCAAGGAAGTGAACGAGGGCCGGGTGGAAAAGAGCAAGGACGGCACGAAGGTGACCACCCGCCTCGACATCCAGGTCGAGTGCCCGACCGACGTGGAGGCACCCCAGGGATGAGCGCCATCACCGATCTGCAGGCGACGATCCAGACGTCCTTCGGGGCGCTCTCTTCGCGCGAGAAGCGCATGGTGGGTGGCGCCGGGCTGGCCATCGCCGTGTTCGTGGTCTTCATGGTGTCGTTCTCGTTCAGCAACAAGGCCGAGGCGATCCGCCACCGCACCGCGGAGAAGCTGCTCAAGCTCGACGAGGTGCAGACGCTGGCCGCCGGCTACCGCGACGCGAAGGCCAGGCAGGACGCGCTCGAGGCGCAGCTCCGCGCGTCGAACGTGCGCCTGGTGAGCTACCTCGAGGAGAAGGCCAAGCCCGCGGGCATCGAGCTGCCGTCGATCAACCCCAAGGCCGACGTGCCCCTGGAGGGCTCGAAGATCGTGGAGAGCGCGGTCGAGGTGACCCTCACCGACGTGAAGCTGAACCGGCTGGTGGACTTCCTCCAGGCGATCGAGGCCGGCCCCGGCATCGTGAAGGTGAAGTACCTGCGCCTCGAGCCCAGGCCCAACAGCGCCACTCCCGAGAACGGCACCGTCACCGCGTGGCTGACCGTCGCCACCTACAAGTTGAAGTGAGAGATCATGGCCGAGAAGAAGACCAGCCTCTGGAAGCGCATCGTCGGCTACACCGCCTTCGCCCTCTTCGCGCTCGTCGCGACGTTCTTCCTCACCTTCCCCTATGACACCGCGCGGGAGAGCCTTCGCAGCATCGCGCTGACCCAGGGCTACGCGCTGCGCATGGGCTCGCTGGGGCCCGGGCTCTTCGCCGTGCGCGCCAGCAAGGTCGAGATCTCGAAGGTGCTCGAGCTGAAGGCCGGCGACGACACCCCTGCCCCGGTGCCGCTGGTGATCGACTCGCTCTCGGTGGGGCCGTCGTTCTTCCCCCCGGGCGTGGCGGTGAAGCTGAGCATGCTGGGCGGTGACGTCAGCGGCCGTCTCACCGGCCTCACCGGAACGCGCCGCCTGCGCGTCGACGTGGAAGGCATCGATCTGGCCAAGGGCAACCTGAAGGCCTCGTCGGGCGTCGACCTCGCGGGTGAGATCGAAGCGCACCTCGACGTCACCATTCCCTTCGCGGGCGCGGCGCCCAACGCGCAGGCCGAGCCGGACCTGGCGCAGGCGTCGGGCACGATGAGCCTCGAGACGAAGGGCCTCGCCATCAACGGCGGCACGGCGAACATCACCATCGCGCAGTTCGGGCCCGACCCGACGCCGGTCGACCTGCCGAAGATCCTCCTGGGTGAGCTCACCGGGAAGGTGAAGATCGACAAGGGCGCGGCGACCATCGAGGAATTCAAGAGCAAGAGCGCCGATCTCGAGGTCAACATCGGTGGCACGGTGAAGCTGGCCAAGCGCCTCGAGTACTCCGAGCCGAACGTGGAGGTGCGGGTGAAGCCCGACCCCGAGTTCCAGAAGCGGCTCGGCCTGCTGGGCAGCGCGCTCTCGATGATCGGCGCCGACCCGAAAGACCCGACGTGGCGCCTGGGGCGGCTCACCGGCTACCTGGGGCGCCCCCAGTTCCGCTGAGTCACGGCGGTGCTGCGCTGAGCGGTGCGTCGTCGGCTTGATCGAGCACGACCACCGAGAGCTCCGCACCCTGCTTCTTCGCCAGCACGCGCACCGCCCGGCCGCCCTTCACGAAGGTGCCCGGCTCGCGCTCCTTCCACCCGCCCGAGGGCAGCACCGAGCGGTAGAAGTCGATCACCTCTTCCTGGGTGGCCTTCGCGGTGAACGAGAGCGCCGTGGCGAACTCGACGTCGAAGCTGGTGGGCGCCTTCGCCCCGGGGAAGACGGGCAGCGAACCCGCCTGTGCCGGCTTGCGGTGCCTCAGGTCGGCGCCGCCCAGCACCAGGGTGGTGGTGCCGTCGGGCTCGGGCCAGCCGTAGACGAGGAAGCTCACCATGTGCACGTCGTCGAGCGCGACCACCCGCGGCAGCTTGAGGCCCTTGATGCGGCCCATCTTCGGCGGAATGAAGTAGCCCGCCGCGGCGAAGCGATCGGCGTAGTGAAGGAGCAGGCGGTCGAGGTCCCAGCTCGACTTCGCCAGGAAGATCACCATGGGCAGCCCCGCGCCCTCGAGCTTCTTCCCCACCGGCACCAGCTCGAGCTGACCGGGCACGTCCCACGAGAACGGCGGCGGGCCTGCGTCGAGGGGAGCGCCCAGGACGAGCGCCACCACCACCACCGCTCCGATCACGGACAGTTCTTCCCGAGGAAACACTTGGGGTGGCTCAGCCTCTCCACCATGCCCCCCGAGACGCCCGCGCCGCCGGTGATGAAGTTCGGCGTGCCCTCGCCGCCCACGTAGTCGACCATGCCCGACTCCACGCCCGAGTAGCTGAAGTGGTACCGGTCGGCGGTGGTCCCCGGGGGCCCGGCGTACCTCGCCGCGAAGTCGGCGCCCTTGGTGCCGCCACCTTCGAACATCGACTCCACCAGGCCGCGATACGGTGAGGCGGTGCAGGTGTTCTTGCACTCCTCGGTCTCCTCGTTCGCCAGGCCCCAGTCATTGGTGAGGATCGCCAGCGCGCCGCGGCAGGCCCCGTTGACGGGGAGCCCCATCCCGCACACGGGAATGGGGGCGCTGCGGACGATCGACTCCCTGAAGAACCCGCCGCTGTCACGCTGGAGGAAGCGCCGGGGAATGTTGATGGCCTTCACCTGGGCCGACGCGCTGCAGCGCAGGCCACCTTCCTCCTGGTACACCACCCGCGCCGTCGGCGAGGCGAGGTAGGCGAGCGAGCGGTCTTCCTCGCACCTGACCTGCACCCCGCTGCCCTCCGTGAGGGCGCGGATGATCACGTCACCGTTCGAGCTGTCGCCCAGCCCGTTGAAGTCGGCGAAGCGCTGGGCGGCCCGCGGCGCCACCCCGGTGGTGTTGTCGAGCGTGCGACTGAACGGGGTGGTGGAGGTCGCGCCGCTCACCTCGCGGGTCTGCACCCGGCGGCCCGACGCTTCCCACACCGCGAAGGTCTGGGCGTCCTGCACCTTGAGCGAGAGCTGCGCGTACTCCGCCATGTGGATGCCGATCATCAGCACGCCCACGAACACGATGCTCCCGAGCGCCAGCTCCAGCGTGGCCTGGCCTGTCTCTCTGGTCGCTCCGCCTTGGCCAGTTCTCCGCTTCGCTCCGAGCCTGGCTGGTACAGCGTTCCGCTGTACCGGCTCCGCTCCGGGGTCTCTGGTCGCTCCGCCCTGGCCAGTTCTCCGCTTCGCTCCGATGCGCTGGCTCATCAGTGGAGCCCCTCGAAGCCGGCTTGGCGCAGCGCCTGGTACGCGTCGCGTTGCCAGCGGTACTCGTTGCCCGGGAGGGCGCGGCCCATGTCGGTGGGGGCGTCGTCGATGTCGATGGGCACGAGGGTGGCGCGCCAGAAGGGGTTGAGCAGGTTGGGGAACTCGTCCCAGTGCTCGCGGCGGTGGTAGTAGGCGATGCCCGTCGCCACGGCGGCTTGCCGAGCGATGCTGGTGCCATTGCCGGCGCGGGTGTGCAGCTTCTGGCCGCGCCCGTCCCACTCGCTGGCGGGCCCGGTGGCGCTGAAGGGAAAGCTGAAGTGCAGCTCCCAGGGGAACTTCTTCATGGTGAGATCGCGCTGGATCGCCACCACCGCCTTGGGCTGCCCCCAGACGTTCGCTGCCGACTCGTCGGGCTGGAAGCCGACGGTGCGCACCCAGACCGAGGGGCAGAAGGGCTCGCACTTGCCCATGGTGTGGTACTTCTCTTCCTTCGTCTCGGTCGCCCCGAGCAACGGATACCAGACGTGCTCATCGGACGTGTCCGTGTAGTCGGTCGACATGACGTGCGCGCCCACCTGCTCGGTCCAGGTGCAGCCCGCCGCGGTCAGCGTGATCGAGCCGTGATCGTCACCCCAGGCACGGGCGGCGGACGAGCTGACGCCGTGGTTCTCGCTGGTGGCCCAGTACGCGCTCCCGCCTTTGCCGCCTATCTGGAGGGACAGCCGGCTGCCCCTGGCGACGATCCGGCTCACGTCGCCGACGATCTTCGTGGGCTGGTCGGGCCTCGACACGAGGAAGGGGTGGCCGCGAGAGCCCATCGCCGCCATGTACATGTTGCGGCTCCAGGTCGAGCGGAGGCAGAGCCCGGAGCCGGCGGGCGTGTCGAAGCCGGTGATCGACTCGTCGACGCCGGTACTGAAGTCGCAGTCCACCTCGCGCATCGACACCGCCGCCGCGCCGGTGGGCTGGTTCACCGGCCCGGGCGGGAGGACCACCGAGACGTCGTCCTGCTGCGACTCGGCGATGATCTGCTGGGTCAACTGCTGGGTCCTCACCTGGCGGTAGAACTCGCCGCGCTGATCCTGCAGCTCGGAACGAAGCGCGACGATCCTCTGCTGGATTCCCCAGGACTCGATGCCGGCCGCACGGTCCATGTCGCGCCAGCCCGGAGTGATGAGCTCGTCCCTCACGTAGTCCCTGATGTCGGTGGACAGCTGGCCGAGCTGTGTCCTCACCTGGCTCCTGGTGGCCAGGGGAAGCCGCGTCACACAGGCGGTCCCCCTGAGCGAGTTGGCGGCTTTGCTGGGCGCGTTGGCGAGCCCACGCGCGTAGCCCGTCCACGAGATGAGCGACTGATCAGCCGACTGCGCCACCCAGTACGAGACCTCGAGCCGGTTGATCGCCGCCATGTTGTTGAAGGTGCGGGCGGTCAGCACCGCGTTCGAATACGCGGCCGCGTCCGCGAGGTTCTGCAGCTCGTGCTTCTGGCGGATGCGCAGGCCCAGGCCGATGGTCATCGTGACCATGAGGGCGAGGAACAACATGGTGAGCGAGAGCAGCACCATGTTCTGACCGCGCGGAGCCGCGCGAAGCCGGGCGATCATCATGGGGTGGGCTCGCAGTTCTGACGGCGGAAGAGCGCCCGGCGCGGGGGCGTCATCATGCGCATGGCGGCGGTGCCGACCACGGGGAAGACGTATTCCTGCGCGTTGAAGCGGCGCAGGAACTCGGTGCGGAAGCCGTCGAGCGAGCGCGCCCCCGACTGCGTCCACCGCGCCTGCTGGGTGGGCATGAGGGGGTTGGTCTTCGTGTAGTCACCCAGCCCGAAGTAGGCCCGGTACATGGTGGCCATCACCCAGTTCGCGAACGGAATGCGCAGCGGGTACCAGTACACGACGCGCAGCTCGAGCCGGTACCCCGAGGTGTCGGGGTCGTCGAAGTCGTCTTCCGACTGGCGGCTCACCTGCGAGACGCGCGGCGAGGGCCTGAAGATCCACACCACCGCGCCGGTGTGCGGATCGTCTGCGTTCGGGTCGTACTGGTTCTCGAAGGGCTTGTTGCGCGTGCGCAGCGCGAAGGCGGTGGCCAGCTTCTGTGCGGGCGTGGCGCCGGCCGTCGCCTCGCCCAGGTACGAGGTGAAGCTGGGCAGCAGCGCCGCGATCGCCGCGTGCGTCATCGCCGTGCAGTCACCGTGGCGAACCACCCCCACGCGCGCCGCGGAGTACGCCGCGTGCTCTGCGAAGAGCCGCCCCTGCAGCAGCATGAAGAGCTGCAGGGTGCCCAACACCATGAAGAGCGCGAGCGGCATCGTGATCGCCGTCTCCACGGCCGCCTGGCCTGTTTCGCGCGAGAGAGGGATCACGGGGCGGAGTGTCCGCTTTCCCCCGGTAGACCTCCATCGGTCAGGGTGACGTGACGGCCCGGGTGTGGGCCTTGGTGTGCCCACCGGCCCCATGGTAGGTCGCCGCCCATGGCTGAGCTCGTGTTCTTCCGGCGGGGGGAAGAAGTTCTGAGGCTGACGTTGGGCGAGGACCGGGTGGTGCTCGGCCGGGGGGAGCGCTGCGACGTGGTCATCCCCGATCCCGAGGTCTCGCGTCAGCAAGTGGCGCTCCACCTGGAAGACGGGCGCTGCGTGATCCAGGACCTCTCGGGCAAGGGCACGCTCGTCGCCGGCGAGAAGACCACCGAGGGCGAGGTGAAGGACGGCGCCGACCTCGCCCTGGGCCAGTGGCGCGCGGTGTTCCGCAAGACGTCGGCGGTCAGCGACAGCGACGCCACCGAGCTGGGGCCCCGCACCGAGCTGCTCGAACGGGCCGACGCGACCGACGCGCCGCTCATGCCCGCGCAGGTGCGCCTGCGCACCAGCTCGCAGGAAACGACGCACAAGTTGCAGACGGAAGCGTTCACTGCCGGCAAGGATGCCGGAAATGACCTCGTCCTGAACCAACGCTTCGTTTCGGGCCGTCACCTCAAGGTGACTAGGCAGCACAACCGCTTCCTCGTCAGCGACCAGCGATCGACCAACGGCACCTGGCTGGGCAACGTGCGGCTCTTCGAAGCCGAGGTGCCTTTCTTCACCACGCTGCGCGTGGGCGAAGGCGAGCTGATCATCGAGCCCGCGGTGCAGGGCGCGTCGAAGGGCCCCACCGGCACCTACGGGCTCATCGGCACCGACCCGTCGATGAAGAGCCTGGTGGAGCTCATCGATCGCGTCGCGCCCTCGACGGCGGCGGTCGCGGTCTTCGGCGAGTCGGGCACCGGCAAGGAGCTGGTGGCGCGCGCCATTCACTCGCAGAGCAACCGCTCGGGCGCCGCCTTCATCCCCGTCAACTGCGCGGCCATCTCGCGCGAGCTGATCGAGAGCGAGCTGTTCGGCCACGAGAAGGGCGCGTTCACCGGGGCGCTCAACGCGCGCAAGGGCGCCTTCGAGGAAGCCGACGGCGGCACCATCTTCCTCGACGAGATCGGCGAGCTCCCGCTCGAGCTGCAGGCCAAGCTGCTGCGGGCGCTCGAGTCGGGCGAGATCAAGCGCGTGGGCGCGCCCCGCCCCATCACCGTCGACGTGCGGGTGGTGGCGGCGACCAACCGCGATCTCCTGGCGATGTCGCGCGAGGGCAAGTTCCGCGAAGACCTCTATTACCGGCTCTGCGTGATCCCCCTGAACCTGCCGCCGCTGCGCGCCAGGCCGGGCGACCTGAAGCTGCTCGCCGAACACTTCCTCAAGCTGCACGCGCCGCGCGGCCAGCGGGTGCTGCTCACGCCCGCGGCGATGCAGGCGATCGAGAACCACTCGTGGCCGGGCAACGTGCGCGAGCTGCGCAACGTGATCTTCCGCTCGCTGCTGCTGCGCAAGGGCCAGAACATCGACGCGGGCGATCTCACCTTCGATCCGCGCCCCGATCAGCCGCGGGTCTCGGTCGAGCTCGAGTGCACGCCGGGCATGACGCTCGAGGCCCAGCTTGCCCGGTGCGAGCGGCTGATCATCGAGAGCGCCTTGAAGCGCTACGTCAGCCGGGAGAAGACGGCCCGCGAGCTCGACATCGGCCGCTCGACCCTCTTCAAGCGGCTCAAGGAATGGGGCCTGCAGGTCGAAGACCCCTGATTCAAGGGGGTTCTGGCCGCCCGGGGCGGCGGTAGATCGAGGTGGCGGGTGGGTCGTTTCCATTTGCCATGAGCGCGTTGCCCCCGATGACCGAGCTGTACCGCCAGCACCGCCGCAGGGCGCTGGCGATCGCCCGCAGAATCCTCCGGGACGCCGACGAGGCCGAAGACGTGGTGCAGGAGGTCTTCACCCGCCTCTTCAGCCAGAACGTGCGCTTCGACGGCAAGGCCGCGTACACCACCTGGCTGCACCGCATCCTGGTGAACTCTTCCATCAACTCGCTGCGCGCGAAGAAGCGGCGCGGGCGCCTGGAGAGCCCGCAGGGCTCGGTGGTGGACCCGGAAGAGATCGCGGTGGGCAACGAGCGCCACGCGCTGTTCCTCGAGGGCCTCGAGCACCTGTCCGAGCAGCACCGGCTGGTGGTGACGCTCAGAGATCTGCGCGGCTATTCGTACCCGGAGATCGCCCGCATGCTGCGGCTGCCCGAGGGCACGGTGAAGAGCGCGCTCAACCGGGGGCGCACCCGCCTCATGGCGCACATGGCGGCGGTGGCCGAAGGCGATCGCGAAGACTTCGAGCCCGCGCCGGCCTGAACGTTCCCTCGAGGTTCTCCGTTCAGGCGCGGTGGTGCGCGAGGTCGCAGCATGAACGGGAGTTGAGACACCCAGGCCCTGGGTGGTGGTGTCGCTGGGTCGGTTTCATGCACATCGCGCGCAGGCTCTCGGCCACGGGCGAAGACCCGAGAGTGACGAATTGCCGCGAAGGACGACGTGAGAGACCAGCGTACAGCCCGCTGTACGCTGGTACCTTGGGTGGCCTTTGAGCGTCGAAGACTGAATCAGTGCGTCAACAAACGCCCGGGGGGTGAGAGGCCTGTGCGAGTCGAGCACAGGCCTCAGACCGGTTCCGACCGCCTCCCCGTGGGCTTCAGTCGTCCTTCCCGTCCTTCTGCCCGACGAACTGATCAGCCTTGTCCTTGAACAGCACGTTGAAGGTGGTGAGCGAGCCGTAGCAGCGCGTCACGTACTGCTGCATGTCGACCTTGTCGGTGTCGCTGAGCTTGGGGTGGCCGTTGATCTTCTGCTCCAGCGTGCGCAGGCGATCGCGCACCATCACCACTTTGTGGAAGATGGCGTCGATGGGCAGGTCCTTCGCCTGGAGCTTCTCGTCAGCGGGGATCAGGCGCACCGTGCCGCCTTCCCACTTGCCGGCGAGGGGGACGTCGGCGAGGCCCGAGGCCTCCAGGAAGAGCTCCATCAGTTCTTGTCGCGTCATGCTGTCTCCTTCGAAGTCGATGGGAGTGGAAGGGTCGACGGCCGCCACCCGGGAAGGGGCGTCGACCAGCTGCTCACGCCCATCAGCGCGGCGCACCAGCGGCCCGATGGGTTTCAGCGCGCGGGCGCGAGCGACCACGGCTGAAGCGGTGGCGGTGACGGTCTCGTGGCGCCCCACGAAGGCGTCGCAGAGGGGGGCCGCGGGCACGAAAAGCCCCCGGTTGGGCTGCACCCGGCAGTTCCCCACCCAGCCCTTGACCGCATCCAGGGAATGGGCGCGCCAGAGCTTGCAGTTGCCGCAAACGCGCTCGTGAGGCTCGAAGGTGGGCAGCGCAGGACCCGGCGCCGGAGCCTCATCGGACATGCAGGCATTCTGTAGGCGGGCAGTGCTTGTGTTTCAAGCGGGCTTTCGGTACGCGGCCCGCCGCTATGGCTCCGATCCCCCTCGAACGAATCCGCAACATCGGCATCTCCGCTCACATCGACTCCGGCAAGACGACGCTCACCGAGCGCATCCTGTTCTACACCGGCAAGATCCGTGAGATTCACGAAGTCCGCGGCAAGGACGGCGTCGGCGCCACCATGGACTCGATGGATCTCGAGCGCGAGAAGGGCATCACCATCCAGTCCGCGGCGACGTACGCGATCTGGACCGGCTCGCTCAACCAGATCGAAGAACACAACATCAACATCATCGACACGCCCGGCCACGTCGACTTCACCATCGAGGTCGAGCGCTCGCTGCGCGTGCTCGACGGCGCGATCCTCGTGCTCGACTCGGTGGCCGGCGTGCAGAGCCAGTCGATCACGGTCGACCGCCAGATGAAGCGCTACGGCGTTCCCCGCATCTGCTTCGTGAACAAGATGGACCGCGCCGGCGCCAACTACCTGCGCTGCGTGGACATGCTCAAGGAGAAGCTCGGCCACCACGCCGTGCCCATCCAGGTGAACATGGGCGCCGAAGACAAGTTCCTGGGCGTGATCGACCCGGTGGACTTCAAGGCGTACTTCTTCGACGGCGAGAAGGGCGAGAAGGTGCGCTGCGAGGCCGTGCCCGCGGAGTACATGGAAGAGACGAAGAAGCGCCGCGCGATGATGATCGAGCAGGTCGCCGACGTCGACGACAAGCTGGCCGAGAAGTTCATCGGCGGCGAAGAGGTCTCGGCCGAAGAGCTGCGCGCCGCCATCCGCCGCGCCACCATCTCGCTCAAGATGACGCCGGTGATGTGCGGGTCCGCCTACAAGAACAAGGGCGTGCAGGTGCTGCTCGACCAGGTCTGCGCCCTGCTGCCCTCGCCCCCGGAAGTCGAGAACGTCGCCCTCGACCAGCGCAACGCCGAGGCCAAGGTCATCCTCAAGTCCGACTTCTCGATGCCGTTCGTGGGCCTGGCCTTCAAGCTCCAGCAGGACCAGTACGGCCAGCTGACCTACTTCCGCATCTACCAGGGCACCGTGAAGATGGGCGACACCATCATCAACAACTCGCGCGGCCAGCGGAAAGAGCGCGTGCCCCGCATGTTCCGCATGCACTCCGATCGCCGTGAAGAGCTCAACGAGGCGAAGGCCGGCGACATCGTGGCCTTCTACGGCGTCGAGGCGACGTCAGGCGACAGCTTCACCAGCCCCGACCTCTATTACACGCTGACCTCGATGCACGTGCCCGACGCCGTGATCTCGCTGGCCGTCTCGCCCAAGGACCGCACCGGCGAAGCGAACTTCAGCAAGGCGCTCAGCCGCTTCACCCGCGAAGACCCCACCTTCCGCGTGCGCCGCGACGAGGAATCGGCCCAGACCATCATCAGCGGCATGGGCGAGCTCCACCTCGACATCTACATGGAGCGCATGCGCCGCGAGTACGACTGCGAGGTCGTCTCGGGCAAGCCCCAGGTCGCCTACCGCGAGACCATCACCCAGCGCGGTGAGTTCGCGTACACGCACAAGAAGCAGACGGGTGGCTCAGGCCAGTTCGCCCGCGTGTGCGGCTACATGGAGCCGCTGCCCAGCGACGCCGTGGAACAGTACGAGTTCGTCAACGAGACCGTCGGCGGCACGATCCCCAAGGAATACATCCCCGGCATCGAGAAGGGCTTCCTGGAGGCGATCAAGAAGGGCTCGCTCATCGGCTTCCCCGTCGTGGGAATCAGGTGCGTGATCAACGACGGCGCGTACCACGACGTCGACTCGAGCGAGCAGGCCTTCAAGATGGCCGCGATCATGGCCTTCCGTGAGGGCTACGCGCAGGCGAAGCCGGTGGTGATGGAGCCGATCATGAAGGTCGAGGTCCGCGCCCCTTCCGAGTTCCAGGGCTCGGTCGTCGGCCAGGTCAACCAGCGCCGCGGCATGATCCTCGAGACCGGCACCGCCGAAGGCCACGTCACCGTGGTCGCCGAGGTGCCGCTCAACACCATGTTCGGCTACTCGACCGACCTCCGCTCGGGCACGCAGGGCAAGGCGGAGTTCTCCATGGAGTTCGCCAAGTACGCCGCCGTGCCGAAGAGCGAGCAGGAGACGATGATGAAGAACTTCCGCGAGAAGAACGCCGCCGACGCGGCAGCGCGCAAGTAACCCGTCCTCACCGTCTCACCCCAGGGGCCAGCTCTCGTCACGAGGGCTGGCTCTTTTGTTTCTGGTCCGTAAAGTGCGCCCGCTGACCACCTTCACGACGGAGCCGCAGATGGCGTCTTTCCAGACCGTTCCCGAGATGTTGCTTCACCGCATCGCCGCCACCCCCGACAACACGGCCTTCAGCTACCCGGTCGGCTCTGGTTGGAAGCAGGTGAGCTGGAAGCAGTTCGGCGAGCAGGTGCGCCAGGTGTCGATGGGGCTGCGCGCGATCGGCCTGCTGAACGAAGAGCGCGTCGCGATCCTCAGCCACACCCGCTACGAGTGGGTGGTGGTGGACATGGGTATCCTCGGGGCGGCCGGCGCGACCACGACGATCTACCCGTCGAACCTGCCCGACGAGTGCGAGTACATCATCAACGACTCGGGCACCCGCTACGTGTTCGCGGAGAACGACGAGCAGGTCGCCAAGCTGCAGGCGGTGCGCGCGAAGATTCCCACCATCAAGAACGTGATCACCTTCGACGGCAAGGGCACCGCCGACGGCTGGGTGATCTCGCTCAACGACCTGATGGAGAAGGGCAAGGCCGCCACCCAGGCCGAGTGGGAGACGGTCTGCAAGTCGGTGAAGAACCAGGACATCGCCACCCTCATCTACACCTCGGGCACCACCGGCAAGCCCAAGGGCGTGATCCTCACCCAGGACTGCTGGGTCTACGAGGCCGAGGGCATCGACGAGATGAAGCTGCTCGTGCCCGACGACGTGCAGTTCTTCTGGCTGCCCCTGGCGCACAGCTTCGGCAAGGTGCTCGAGGTGGCGCAGCTCAAGATCGGCTTCCACACCGCCATCGACGGCCGGGTGGACAAGATCGTCGAGAACCTCGGCCACGTGAAGCCGACCTTCGTGGCGGCCGTGCCGCGCATCTTCGAGAAGGTCTACAACAAGGTGATCGAGGGGGCGAAGAAGGGCGGCGGCCTCAAGTACAGCATCTTCAAGTGGGCGGTCGAGGTGGGCCGCGAGGTCTCGCTGCTGCGCCAGAAGCGCCAGGAGCCCGGCGGGCTGCTCGCGATGAAGTACTCCATCGCCACCAAGCTGGTGTTCTCGAAGCTGCAGGATCGGTTCGGCGGCCGCATGCGCTACTTCGTCTCGGGCTCCGCCCCGCTCTCGCGGGAGATGGCCGAGTTCTTCCACGGCGCGGGCCTGCTCATCCTCGAGGGCTACGGCCTGACCGAGACGAGCGCGGCGTCGTTCGTCAACCGCCCCACCAACTTCAAGTTCGGCACGGTGGGCCCGGCGCTGCCCGGCACGCAGCTGAAGATCGCGGAGGACGGCGAGATCCTGATCAAGGGCCGCGGGGTGATGCGCGGGTACCACAACCTGCCCGAGCAGACCGCGGAGACCATCAAGGACGGCTGGCTCTACACCGGCGACATCGGCGAGGTCGACGCAGAGGGCCTGCTCAAGATCACCGACCGCAAGAAGGACCTGATCAAGACCTCGGGCGGCAAGTACGTCGCGCCGCAGAACATCGAGGGCAAGTTCAAGATGGTCTGCCAGTACGTCAGCCAGTCGCTGGTGCACGGCAACAACCGCAACTTCTGCACCATGCTGGTCGCGCTCGACAAGGAAGCGATCACCGACTGGGCCAAGACGAACGGCGTGCAGGGCACCTACGAGCAGATCGTGAAGGACCCGCGCACCCACGCGCTGATCAAGCCCTTCGTGCAGGAGCTCAACAAGGGCCTGGCCAGCTACGAGTCGATCAAGAACTTCGCCATCCTCCCGAAGGACATGACGCTCGAAGACGGCGATCTCACGCCCAGCCTCAAGCTCAAGCGCAAGGTCGTCGAGGCCAAGTACAAGGAGCTGATCGACGGCTTCTACACCGGCAACCTCGCGGAGCTCTGAAGCCTGCGCGCCTTCAAGCACCACGTGGCGATGGGCGACCCCCAGGCGCCTTTCGCCACGGTGCTCGCAGTGCTCGACCGCCACGGACTGATCGCCGCTGACGGCCGGCTGCGCGACGACGTGCAGCTGGTGTCGATGGGCGATCACTTCGACTGGGGCCACGTCTCCGAGCGCAGGAAGGCCACCGACGACGGCTCGACGCTGCTGGCGTGGCTGAGCGCCCACCCGCCGGACCAGGTGGTGTTGCTCGCCGGAAACCACGATCTGGCGCGGGTGTGCGAGCTGTCGCCCTTCGCCGACGACGCGGCCTTCGAGACGGCCTGGGCGCTGGCGATGGCCGCGTACCGGGGCGGGAAACCCGACGCCGAGGCCTCCCGCGCCTTCCTCGCCCGCTACCCCCACGTGCCCGACGCGGAGTGCCTGGCGCGCGACTTCTCCTGCTACGCGGCCGACCAGCAGCGGCTGGTGACCGAGCTGGTGCGCACCCGGCGCTTCCGCCTGGCCCACGCCCACGAAGGGCTCCTGCTGGTGCACGCGGGCGTCACCGAGGACGACTTCGCGCTCATCGGCGAGGTCCCCCGCGACGCCCAGGCGGCCGCCGCCAGCCTCAACGGGTTCTTCGATCAGCGGGTGTCCGGCTGGACCGGCGGGCCCCTCGATCTCACCCCGCTCCACCACCCCGGCTCGGCTGAACGCGGCGTCGCGCGCGGGGTGCTCTTTCACCGCCCGGCGGTGCCGTCTGGCGACCCGCAGTTCCTGGGGCCTCCCCGGCGGCGCTTCGACCCCCGCGGGCTGCCCGAAGCGTTCCCCCAGGCGATTGGCCACATCCGCGACAAGAAGTGCCGCGAGCTGCTGGGCGCCTGGGCCGATGACGCGGCGCCGAGCGATGGGCCGCTGCGCGCGATGTGCATCGACGGCGAGACGGTGCGGTACGCGCGGGGCACGCCTGCCGGGGCGCGGCTGTACTTCCTCGATGCGGGCATGAACCACGTGCTGCCGGCGAGCTACGAGCTGTTCGATCTCGAGACGCGCTCGGTGTTTCAGCCGAGATCGAACGTGGCGATCAGCGGCACGTGATCCGACAGGCCGCTGAAGGGGCCCGAACGATCTCCGAAGGTGTGGGTGTCCTTCAGATCGATGAAGCTCAGGTCGCCCGAGGCGAAGACGTGATCGAGGTGCATGCGCAAGCGCATGAACCCGGCGGTGGCGAAGGCGTCGGGCCGCTCGAGATCGATCTGCTTGAGCTGCTCCTGGGCGCCGCGCAGCTTCGCGTCTTCGGTGAGGTACCGGTACACGGGCGTCGCGGGCGCGGTGTTGAAGTCGCCCACCACCAGGTACGGCTCGTTCTTCGCGGTCACCTCGGCGAACTGCGAGACGGCGCGGGCCTCGGCGAGCTGGTTCTTGCCGAAGCCCATCTTCTGCGGCTGGGCCCAGAACTCCTTCGCCCAGGGCGTCGGCAGTGACAGGTGGGTGTTGAAGAGGTGAAAGCGGCGGCCCTGCAGATCTTCCAGGCGCAGGTGCGCGGCGATGCGCGTCTGCTTCACCTGCTTGAGCGTCTCGCTGCGGTGGTGGGTGATGGCGTGGGGGCGGTGACCATTGTCGGAGATCACCTCGAGGCGCTGGGAGTTCACCAGCATGGCCAGGCCGGTGGTGTAGAGCTTGATCGGGCCCAGGCGGTACACGTGCGCGGGGAAGTACCAGGCGCGGTACGGCATCACCCGGCCCAGGCGCTTGAAGTCGGTGCTCAGGTGCCTGAGGAAGCCCTCGAGTTGGTTCTCGGCAGGGTGGGCGTCACGCACGGCCACCCTCGACCGGAGGGACTTCGTCTCGACCTCCTGCAGCGCCACCAGATCAGGCAGCGGGTCGAGCGCAGAGAGCGCGTCGGCGATCTTGCTCTTCGAGGCCGCGGTGCTCGCGAGCCCCTTGAGGCCGTGACCGAAATAGCGAACGTTGTAGCTGACGATTCGCACGAGCCCAGCATAGCCACGCCGGGTCGCCCGCGCTCGGCCCCGCAGCGCAGATGTTGCGTGCGCTTCGAACGCGCGTCGTCAGCTGCGCCTCCGCGCGCCCGCAAGGCCGGCCCCCTCGAGGCGTGAAGGACCATCTGAGACGAAGAGCTGGGGCGAGGCGAGCACCAGCTCTTCGAGCGCGAGCGCCTCGGCCCAGGCTTCGAGCTGATCGGCGGCGAAGGGCCCCGACAGCTGCTCGCGGAAGTGCGCCACGCGCCGCGGCCGGGGCACGATGCCGGCCTGGCGGGCGAAGTCGGCCAGCAGCAGGGTGCTGACGCCTTCCGCGGCGCCCTCTTCGGTGACGCCCTGCGCCGACAGCCGCGTCCGCCGGACGAAAGACGAGAGCCTCGCGGCCGCCGGGGCACGCCTGCGCGGACGCAGCCTCGCGGCGGCCCGGAGCACGGCCCGCGCGTCCTGCGCCTTGAGATCGACCGAGGCGCCGAGCACGCGCTCGCGGAGCTCTTCGGTCCAGCCCAGCGCGTCGAAGAGCGAGCGCCAGGTGCGCGCCTGGTAGAACTGCGCCTCGGCCAGGGTGGTGAGCGCCCGCGCCTTCGCGGCCGACAGCACGCCGGCGCGGCGAGCGGCCTGCGCGGTGGCCCAGACGTTCACCCAGGGCACGGTGAGCGGCCTGAAGCCCTGCGAAGCGTCGGCGTGCAGGAGCGCGACCGCCGCGTCGTCGTTCCATTCACCGCTGACGAAGCGGCGGGCGATCTCGCCGATGGGCGTGATGACGCCGGGCAGCTCGGCCGCCCGCAGCGCGCCCATGCTGCTGGCGCCGAGCAGCGCGATCCCCGAGGCCTGCGCGGCCAGCAGCTCGTGGTGCCAGACCGAAGGCGCCGACTCGAAGACGCCGTCGATGAGCACGATCACGTCGGGGCGCGCGGTGAGGGCGTGGAACACGTCGCCCTGCCGCGCTGGTGGGCGGAAGTCGGCGTGCAGCAGGCGCCCCGCTTCCTCCCGCGGGAGGCTGGGGCCGAGGAAGACGATGGCCCGCGGCTTCGCGCGCGTTCGCCTCACAGCAGCTCCGAGACGAGCAGCGTGGGGCTGACGGCCTTCACCACGAACGGCGACGCGCGCAGCTGCGCCAGCGCCACGTCACCGCCCACGAGCTTCGAGAGGGGGCGGCGCTCGACACGACGCGAGGGAGGCCGCGGGGTCACGCCCTCGAGCGCACGGAGCAGCTCGGCGCCGTCCTCGCGTTCGCCGAGCATCACGTCTTCGCGGGCGCCGTGGATCTCGGTCAGGCGTGACTGCGCGGCCTCGAGCCAGGCGGCTTCGGCCGCGGCGGCCCAGGAGCGACGGCACGCGTAGCCCGCGGTCAACGGCACCGGCCCACCCTCGAGATCGAAGAGGAGCGAGCCGGCGACGGGGAGCCCTCCCGCGACGCCCAGATCGAAGAGGAAGCAGGCGAAGCCGCGCGCCCCGAGGCTCCGCGCGCCCGCGGGGCTCGTCACCAGCCGTCGCAGCGCCTCGTGCGGAGTCCAGCCGTGAGGCAGCGCGCGCGCCAGCGCGTCACGCTCGACCAGCTCGAGCACGGCGTGTTCTTCGGCGGCGGCGCGCGACGTCGGGTGCGCGCCCAGCCCGTTCGAGCGCCAGGTGACGACCGACGGCCCCAGCCAACACGTGCCGGCAGGCGGGCAATAGACGCTCTGCGCCGGCACCAGGCACGGCTCGCGATCGACCAGGCGCGCGGCCTCCACCCACGCGACCGAGAGGCCGCCCACGTCCCACGGCGAGTCGTCCGGCGCGGGCCGGAACGCGAACGAGGCGGCCTCGGGGCTCTCGGCCGCGGACAGCTCGATCGCTTCCCCCAGCGCGCTCCACTGCGCGTGCTCGAGCGTGAGCCCCTTCCCCTGGGAGACCTGCAGCACGTGCCCGCGCGGCCTCACCGCCCCCACCACCTCCACCCCGCAGCGGTCGAGCCCGGTCAGCCGCGCGAGCCGGGTGACGCCGAAGGCGCTGGCGAGTCGTCGCAGTGAAGTGGCGGTTCGAAGGGACATGCCGGCCAGCGCGGATGTACCTCCATTCCCAGGTCGACGGCATCACGACATTCGTTCGTCGCCACGGTGAAGGTGGTCACCGTTCATCCCGAGCGTACGTCGTTGGGTCAGAATCACCGTCTCGAGGTACTAGGATGCCGCCATGACGATCAGCGATTGGGCCGGCGCGGGGCCGTGACGAAGCGGGCGACGGGCATCGTGCTGATCGCCGTGGCGGCGACGTTGTGGGGCACCTGGCCGCTGTACACGCGCGCCGGTGGCCCGGCCGGGGTGAGCATCGGCTTCCTGGCGCTGGTGGTGATGGCCTTGCCGGCGCCCTTCGTGTTCAAGCGCGCGGCCTTCGCGGATCGTGGCGCGGTGTGGGCGCTGCTGCTGGTGGGCCTCGCCGATGCGGGCAACATGGTCCTCTACTTCTCGGCGCTGGAGCGCGGGCCCATCGTCGTCGCGGTGCTCTCGCACTACCTCGCGCCGACCCTGGTCGCGCTCGCCGCGCCCGCGCTGCTCGGTGAACGGGGCTCGACCCGGGCGCTCTGGGCGAGCCCGGTGGTGCTGGCGGGCCTCGCGCTCGTGCTCAACCAGGGCAGCTCGACCGCGGGCTGGGAGGTGACCGCGCTCCTCGGAGGCGGCAGCGCGATCTTCTACGCGGGCGTGGTGCTGGGCAGCCGCCGGGCGGCGAAGTCCTTCACGCCCATCGCGGTGATGTCGCTGCACGCGGCGGTCTCGGCGCTGATCCTCTTCGTGGTGCTGGGCCGCCAGGTGATCCCCACCTCGGTCGATCGGGGCCTGGCGATCGTGCTCTTCGGCTGCGCGGTGAACGGGCTCTTCGCCGCCCTGCTCTTCAACCTCAGCCTCCAGCGCCTCGAGGCCCAGCTGGTCGGGCTCTTCACCTACCTCGAGCCGCTCACCGCCGCGGTGCTGGGCGTGGTGGTGCTGGGAGACCCGGTGGGCCTCGCCAGCGTCGCGGGGCTGCTGCTGGTGGTGGTGGCGGGTGGGTGGGCCGCGAGCGCACCACCGCCGCGCATCGAGGCCCCGGCGCTGAGACAACCCTGAGTTCGGTCGTCACCCCGACGGTGACCAGAAAGACCGTTCGAGAGAGTAGGCTGGGCCCATGACCACTGCGACGCCGATGAGCTGGGGAGTGATCGTCGCCATCATGATCGGGACCGGGCTGGTCGCTGGGCTGACCCTGGGCCTGCTCCACGAGACGATCGGGTTGAACCCCGGCGCTGGCGTCGGAGCGACCATTGGCGTGGTGGGCGCGATCCTGATCACCAGGCGACGCGCCCAGCAGAAAAAGCTGCAGCCCTGACACGACGCGCACGCGCCTGCGCCGACTAGCGCATCGCTGACGTGCCCATCGCGGAGCCCTGGGCCGGGGTCGGCTCTTCCTTCGGGGGCGGCGCGGGCTCGGCCTTGCGGAACTCGTAGCCAATCTCGAGATCGACCGCGAAGCCGAACTGGTTGTCGAAGCGCCCCAGGTCCGCGTTCACGCGGAACGTCTTGTAGACGCGGCCGTTGAGGAAGAGGATCGGGAGGATCTTCAGCCGCGCGCCCGCGAACGCGATCGACTTGTCGCCGAACAGGCCGATGACGCCCTGGCGCCCGGGGAAGTTGGGCGTGCCCAGCTCGGTCCACGACTCGACGCCGCGCAGGTAATAGCTGCCGAACACCTGCACGAAGCTCAGCACCGGCACCTCGAGGTGCGCCACGAAGTTGACCGCCGGCGACGCGCTGGTGCCCTCGAGGGCGAGCGTGAGGCCCACCACGTTGCGCACGCCCCAGCTCCCCTCGACGTAGTAGCCGAAGCGCTGCTGCAACCCGGTCTCGAGCAGGTAGCGCTGCTTGGGGACGTAGTTGCCCGCGCCGACGGTCTGATCGGTGCGGTAGTCCTTGTTCAGGTAGGCGAAGCGGTCGACCTCGTAGAACGTGTCGAAGTAGCTGGGCGCGTAGCGGCTGCCGAGGAAGCGCGCCTCGACCACCAGGCGGAAGGCGTGCACGACCTCCCTCGAGGCGGCCACGTTGAAGCGGCCCAGCACGCCCGCGGTGAAGCCGCCGTCGCCGCCGAACAGCAGCGAGTAGTCGACGTAGGGCTTGATGTCGACCGTGTCGGTCTTCACCACCTTCATCTCGGCGTCGAAGCCGATCAACGCCGCGGGCTTCATCGAGGTGACCAGCGGGCGGCCATCGACGCCGAGTCGCGACTTGTACTGGTCGGCCGAGATGGTGAAGGGCGCTGCCCAGTCGAGGCCGCCGGTGACGCCGATGGAGAAGGTCTTCGCCATCAGGTTCTGCGGCTTGAAGAACGAGAGCGGCTTGAAGAACGCCAGGCCCGAGAGCTGGTTCCACTCGAGCAGGTCGTTCGTCATCAGCTCGAAGCCGCCATAGTCGTTGTACATGTCGACCTGCGCCGAGGCGCGCGGGTAGTCGGGGTTGATGCTGGGCGAGTAGCGCCGGGTGATCGCGCCGTGGCCGATCGACGAGGCGTAGCGCTGGCCGGCGCTGACGTAGATCTGGTCTTCCTTCCGCCCGTACGTGATGTATTTGAGGATGCGGCCGAAGTCGTGGAACGTGTCGTAGTCCTCGACGCGCAGCCGGCCCGCGTTGGCGAACGGCTTGCCCTCGAGCTGCGCGAGGTTGACGATCTCGATCCGCAGCGGCACGCCGATGCCGATGCCCAGCTTCGCGTCGAAGAGCCGCAGGTCGACCATCGGCTCGATCAGCGCGTAGTAGCTGTCGAGGAACCGATCGAGCCCGGCCGCCACGCCGATGCGGGTGTTCTTCACCGCGAGGCGATCGCTGCCCAGGTACATCGAGAGCTCACCCTTGACGAACTCGGGCTTGCTGCCATCGCGGCGCTCGGCTTCACCCGGCGGAGGCGCGGGGGGCAGCGGGTCGGGCAGCGGCGTGGCGATCGGCGCATCCACCGGTACGCCCGCGTCGGGGGCCTCGCCCGCGTCGACGGCCACGGTGTCCCCCGTCGAACCGTACGGATCCGCCGCGAGATCTTCCCCCGCCCCGCCATCACCGATGGCGAGACACGCAGCAACCAGAAGCTGGAGCATTGAGCGAGCTTACCTGCCGCAGGGATTCATCGGCTTGAGGAACTTCGCCAGCTGCGCTTCGTCGGCGACGGTGCCGGCGAGGTCGAGCTCCTCGGCGGTCTTCTCGGGGGCGGGGTCGAGCTGACTCCACACGCCCACCTGCAGCTGCTCACCGGGGCACTCGAAGAGGATGGCGTTGTTCAAGCCCGCCTCGGGGGCGCCGCCCTGGCCCTGGCCCTCGAGGCGGCCGCGCGAGGCGACGTACGAGAACTTTCGCCCGTCGATGGTGAGCTGGCCGCGCTTCACGATGTCCTTGGCGTCGATGTTGATGCCGTTCTGCTTGAGGGCCGCGGGGTCGGTGTCCTTGCCCTGGAGGAAGTCGCGGGCCCGCTTGTTGTTGTCGTTCGCCATCACGCGGAAATACGAGAACGTGTGGCCGTCACCGAGCACGAAGCCGCCGTCGGGCAGCATCTCGCGATCGGTGAGGATGGTGGTCTGCATGACGAACACGCTCAGGCTGGCCACCACCGTGTAGCCCTCGGGGAGCGCGCCGAGCTGCTTGAGGGCGTTCTTCTGCCGCTCCGCGGGGTCGGTCACGCCTTCGCCGACGTCCTTCACCGCCTTCACGCCGAGGCCCACCACGATCATCGTCCCCAGGCAGATGAGGCCGGCGAGGCCACCGCAGCCGAGCAACACGTAGAGCCAGGGGGACCGCTGCTTCGCACCAGAAGGCGTTTCCATGGCGGGCGGGTATAGCGCCGAATCACTCCGCGCCGGAGAGATCCTCGAGGCTGCGCAGCAGGCCGCGGCTCATGCCGTAGCAGGGGTGCTCCTTCTCGAAGTGCGCAGGGATGTTCTGGAGCACCTGCCTCGCGTTGGCCATGTTGGGGTACTTCTGGTTTATCTCCTTCTGGTAGTCGACCAGCATGCCGGAGCACTTGCGATCGAGCTCCGGGCGGATCTCCCGCATGCGCGACCTGGCGATCTCCAGCAGCTCGGGCGGCCGGTTGGGCGTCGCCTCGAGCAGGAGCCACGCGTCGCGGTACTGCTTCCACGAGCGGAACAGGTTCATCGCTCCGACGGCCCTCAGCTCGTACATCTTGGCGGCGCGCTCGAGATCCTCCTTGGCGCGGCGCCCTGCTTCTTCGGCGCTCATCTCGGGAATGGGGAAGACCTCGACCCAGACGTTCCAGATGCGCCAGGTGTCCTCGCCGGGCGGGTTGTTGACGTTGTCGAAGACGATCTCGTTGTCGTCGTTGAGCTTGAGCTGCGTCGAGGGGAGCACGACCTCGAGCTGGCGCTGCGCCACCTCGACGGTGTCGGGCGGCACGTGGCCCAGCGGCGCGCCGTTGAGCTCGATCGACACCTCTTCCTTGGTGCAGTCGCGCGCCTGGTAGTGCAGCACTCCGACGATCTTCGTGGGTGACTGGAAGCTGAAGGTGAACGACTTCATGTCGGGCCGCTCGAAGTCGACGTCGTCGCCCGCGCCGTAGGACTCGGGGATCGGCTCGCCGTTGGGCGAGAGCGTCAGCTGCTCGACCTTCTTGTCGACACGTTTGGGGATCACCGCGATCACCAGCAGCACCAGCATGGCGATCGCCGCGCCACCGCCGAGCACGCCGACCGCGATCTTCCCGGGCAGCGGCAGGTCTGACCACAACAACATCGCCTTGCCGCTGGTCGACTTCTGCAGCTCGCGGCGGTTCCGGGCGCGCTCGGCCGCCGACAGGGCCGCGGGTTCGTCCTTGCTGGCGGTGGTCGCCAGCGCCCGGGAAGGCCGCGCCGGCAGCGCCGCCGGCCGCTTCTGCAGCGCCTTCGGGGGCGGCACGGCGAAGTTCTTCGTCGATTCCCCCACCTCTTCTTCCTCCTCGGCGGGCTCTTCTGCCGCAGGTTCCTCTGCAGGCTCCTCTTCAGGCTCGTCGGCGGGCGGCTCGGCTTCTTCGGGAGGGGGCGTCACGCGCCGCGGCGGGGGCTTCTTCGCGCGCGCGATCACCGCGGCGGCCGGCTTGCTCGGCGGCTTGAGCATGGTGGCGTTCGGATCTTCCTCGGGTTCCGACGCGGCGTCGTCGACCGTCGACGAGGGCGCGCCCAGCACCGTGTCGTTCGAGTCGGCGGTGACGAATTCGAGCGTCACGTCGCCGATGGTGATCCGATCGCCCGACTTGAGCTCGAGGGGCGCCTTCACGGTCTTCGCGTTGAGCTTCGTGCCGTTGGCGCTCTTCATGTCCTCCACGAAGAAGCGGCCCTCTTCTTCGTACACGCGCGCATGGCTGCGCGAAGACGAGGGGTCCTTGATGACGACGTCGTTGTCGGCGGTGCGGCCGAGGCGGGCTTCACCGGTGTCGAAGGTGAACTCTTCGGCTTCGGTGCCGACTTGAGTGACTCTGAGGGTGAATGCCACGGGCGGCACGGCAATACAGCGGCGCGCCTGGGTCAAGCTCTTGTCGCAGGGCCCGGCGGTGTGTACGGGCACGGAGAAATGCACACCGTCATCGCGGGGCTGGACGTCGAGATCTTCCAGGCCACCCAGACCGCCCCCACAGCCGCCCTCATCCTCTGTCACGGCTTCGGCGCGCCCGGAGACGACCTGGTCGGCCTCGGCCCCGAGCTGGCGCGGCAGGTGCCCGCGCTGCGCGACGTGCGCTTCTACTTTCCCGCCGCGCCGCTCGAGCTGGACATGGGCTTCGGCGAATCGCGGGCGTGGTGGCTGATCGACATGATGGCGATTCAGCGGCTGGCCCACGACGAGGCGGCGCAGCGCGAGTTCCGCAAGGTCGAGCCGGAGGGCATGCCGGCCGCGCGCAAGGCCATGCTGGCGCTGGTGCAGGACGTCGCCGCCCACACCGGGCTGCCCATGTCGAAGATCATCCTCGGGGGCTTCAGCCAGGGCGCGATGATCGCCACCGACGTCGCCCTGCGGCTGGAAGAGGCCCCCGGCGCGCTGGTGGTGCTCTCGGGCACGCTGCTGATCGAAGACGCGTGGAGGGCGAAGGCGAAGGCGCGCGCCGGGCTGCCGGTGTTCCAGTCGCACGGCCGGCAGGACCCCATCCTCCCGTACCCGGCCTCGGAGTGGCTCAAGGAGCTCTTCCTCGAGGCGGGCATGCAACACGAGTTCGTTCCGTTCGACGGAGGGCATACCATTGGCCAGGACGCGCTCCTGAAGCTGGGAGACTTTCTCGCAAGGCAGGTCACCCGATGACGCAGCTCTCGACCCGGCTCGGCCTCTGCGCCGCCACCCTCACCTTCCTGCTGGCAGGCTGCGAAGGCACCGCGGGCGAGCCGGACGGCGGCACCGGGGGGTTCGACGCGGGGCCCTTCGACGCCGGGCCGCAGCCCATCAAGTACGAGCAGTACCTCAAGCGCACCGACGGCTGGCCGGCCGGTGCGCGGGTGCGCGGCGCTGCGGTGCTCGACAACGTGCTCTACGTGGCGAGCGACCAGGGCCTGCTCTCGCTCGACGCCACGCAGACGCGCTGGGCGACGGTCACCACGCCGCTGACCGGCGACGTGAAGCCGACCTCGCTCGATCGCATCGACCAGTCGCTGGTGATGACGGCGGCCGGGGCCGCGGGCGGCGGGCTCTACGTGAAGGTGCTCGATGGCGCCTGGACGCAGGTCACCACCGCGCCCTCGACCCCGAGCTGGACGCTGGTGAAGAAGTCGACCGATTTCCTGCTCGCCACCACCGGTGGCCTGTTCGCCTCGCAGACCCTCTCGGGCCCGTACGTGCGGCGCAGCGTGGTGAACACCGCGGTCTTCGCTGCCCCGCTCACGCAGCTGGTCGCGGCACCCGCGCAGCAGAAGCTCTTCGCGTGGGGCGTCAGCGGCGGGCTATTCGAGTCGATCGACAGCGGCCGGAACTGGACGGCGAGCACGCTGAGAGGGCCGGTGGAGGCGCTGGCCGCGATGGGCGCGTTCGTCGTGGTCTCGACGGGGATGGACGGGCAGCAGCGCAGCGACAACTACGGCAACACCTTCCGCCCTGCGGCGAACCCCATCGCCGGCGGAGTGCTGCTCTACGTGAGCGACGGCACGAAGTTCTGGGCCGGCGGCAACGGGGGGCTGAAGAGCAGCGCCGACGATGGCGTGACCTTCACCGACGACTCCGATGGCCTGCCCACGGGCACGGCGGTGCGCGCGCTGTTCTTCGCGGGGAGCTACGCGATCGTCGACACGCCCGAGGGGCCGTTCATCAACCAGCCGTGAGGGCTGTCTCTCTGGTCGCTTCGCCCTGGCCAGTTCTCCGCTTCGCTGCGAGCCTGGCTGGCCTGACGTCCCGTCAGGCCGGCTCCGCTCACTTGCTGATCGGCGCCGTCAGCTGGCTCGCCCCGAACTCTTCCTGGTGCTGCTTGGGGTTGGTGGCCCAGCCGAAGTCCTTCGGCACGTGCCCGCCCCCGCGCTTGCCAGAGGTCCACTCGCGGCGGTGATGTTCGATGTCGGCCTCGGGACGTGCGGTCCAGGGGACGGGGAGATTCTTCGGGTCGTCGTGGTCCGTTGAACTCATGGGCGATTGATAGCCCATCGCCGGGGTACCATCAGCACGAATGACGCCCCCGCTTCCGCGGATCTACGCCTTCGACTGGCTCCGTGGCGTGGCGGTGCTGGTGATGATCCAGACGCACGCGCTGGTGCTGCTGCTCCCTGCGATCCACCAGCAGGCCTTCTTCAAGAACCTCGTGCGCATCGATGGCCTGGTCGCGCCCTCCTTCATCTTCTCGGCGGGCTTCGCGCTGGCGCTGGTGCAGGTGCGCGCGGGCCTGGCAGGCCGGCGCTCCGAGCAGGCGAAGAAGACGCTCAAGCGCATCGGCGAGGTGCTGCTGGTGGCCAGCTACATCAACTTCATCTGGTTCCCCGTCTACCGCGAGCCGAAGTGGTTCTTCCGCATCGACATTCTCCACTGCATCGGGCTCTCACTGCTGCTGGTGATGCCGCTGCTGGTGGGCCTGTCCACCCGGCCGAAGCTGCTGCGCTGGGTGACGCTGTTGATCGCGCTGTTCATCTTCGGCGTCTCGCCCTTCGGCGAGCAGGTGACGGGCTTCTGGCAGCTCTTCCTCAACAACAAGCCCGGCGTGCTCGACGACACCACCGGCGCCGCGTTCCCGCTCCTGCCGTGGGCGGGCTACGTGTTCCTCGGCGCCAGCTTCGGCGCGACCATCGGCGCGATGAAGTCCGAGAAGGAGCTCTGGGGCTGGCTGGCGCTGTTGATGGGCCTGGGCACCCTGCTCTTCTGGTTCGAGAACCAGGTCGCCGCGCTCTACCCGCCGCACAACTTCTGGGTCACCGATCCCGCCGACGCCGCGCGACGGTGGACGTACGTGCTGGGCATCGTGGCGATCTTCAGGCTGATCGAACGCAAGTGGCCCACCAGCGCGCAGACCCCCTTCGCGAAGTGGCTGGGCGGCTTCGGCGCAGCCTCACTCTCGGCGTACTTCTTCCACGAGATGTTGCTGTACCACCGCTGGGTCGGGCTCTTTTCCCGCTACTTCCGGGAGAAGGCCGACTGGCCGCTGTTCTGGGTGCTGGTGGCCGCGCTGATCTTCTGCACCTGGGTCTGCGTGAAGCTGTGGGACCGAGTCGATCCGAAGCTGCGGGCGCTGCTCACCCGGCTCACTTCTTCGGCAGCAAAGCCTCCACCTGCTTCTTGACCTCGTCGCTGGTGGGCTCCGCGCCCGAGGGCAGGTGCGCCACCACCGCGCCGTCGGTCGAGACCAGGAACTTGTTGAAGTTCCACTTCACCTCGCCCCCGTTGTCCTTGAGCCCGGTGAGGTACTTGTAGAGCGGGTCAGCCGCGTCGCCCTTCACGGCGATCTTCGCGAACAGGGGGAAGCTCGTCTTGAACTTGAGCTCGCAGAACTTCTTGATCTCCTCGTTCGAGCCCGGCTCCTGGCCGCCGAAGTCGTTCGAGGGGAACGCGAGGATGGTGAAGCCCTTGTCCTTGTACTGCTGGTACAGCGCCTCGAGCCCCTTGTACTGGGGGGTGTAGCCGCACTGCGAGGCGGTGTTGACGATCATGAGCGCCTTGCCCTTGTACGCACTGAGCGAGACGTCTTTGCCGTCGATGGTCTTCATGGAGAAGTCGTAGACGCTCATGGGAGCTCCGGTCAGGGTGAGGGCCAGCAGGGTCGTGGTCAGCATGGGGTGACCGACTAATCGCCTGCTGCGCCGAGCGCCACGATCAGTGCTCTTCCAGCATCGGCTCGAAGCGCGCCTTGTTGGTCGCCTTGTGGAAGGCGTCTTCGGCGCTGATCTTCTTCTCGGTGGCGAGCTTGAAGAGCACGTCGTCCATCGACTGCATGCCCTGCCCTTTTCCCGACTGGATGATCGAGCTGATCATCGGCGTGTTCCCTTCGCGGATCACGTTGGGCAGGCCCGGCGTCTTGAGCAGGATCTCGTGCACCGCCACCCGCCCCGCCCCATCGGGCGTGCGCAGCAGGAGCTGCGAGACGACCGCGGCCAGCGATTCCGAGAGCATGGTGCGCACCTGCTGCTGCTGATCGGTGGGGAACGCGTCGATCACCCGGTCGATGGTCTTGGGCGCGCTGTTGGTGTGCAGCGTGCCGAACACCAGCACGCCCATCTCGGCCGCGGTGATCGCGAGCGAGATGGTCTCCATGTCACGGAGCTCGCCCACGAGGATCACCCCGGGATCCTGGCGGATGGCGCTGCGCAGCGCGTTGGCGAAGCTCCTGGTGTCCACGCCCACCTCCCGCTGCGAGAGGGTGGACCTCTTGTTCTGGTGCACGAACTCGACCGGGTCTTCGATGGTGATGATGTGGCGCGCCGATTGGGTGTTCACCTGGTCGATGATCGCCGCCAGCGTCGTCGACTTGCCCGAGCCCGTCGGGCCCGTCACCAGCACCAGCCCCTGCTCGAGCAACGCCAGCTGCGCGAGGGCGGGCGGCGCCTTCAGCTCTTCGAGCGTGCGAATGCGCTCGGGAATGATGCGAAACACCGCCGCCGCGCCGCGCTCCTGGTTGAAGTAGTTGGCGCGAAAGCGCGCCACGCCCGGCAGGGCGTAGGCGAAGTCGAGGTCGAGGTTGGTGCCGAAGTGCGCCCACTGCTTCTCGTTCGCCAGCTCCTGCAGGTGCGAGCGCAGGCTCTCGTCGGTGAAGCTGGGCCAGTCGGGCACGGGCGCGACCACGCCGTGCTTGCGCAGGTGCGGCGGTATGCCCGCCGCGAGGTGGAGATCGGAGCCACTCTGCTCCTTGAGGTACTTGAAGAGGACGTCGAGGCGAGCCATGGCGTTGAACCTTCAGGCGAAGCGCTTGGGATCTTCGGCGAAGCGGCGGGCGGTCTCTTTGTTGACCTGCCCCGTCTTCACCAGGTCGGCGATGGAATCGTCGAGCAGCGTCATTCCGTCGCCGCGCCCCGTCTGCATGATGGACCGGATCTGGAAGGTCTTCTCTTCGCGAATGAGGTTGCTCACCGCGGGCTTGACGTACAGCACCTCGAGCGCGGGCAGCCGGCGCGCGCCGTCGCTGGTGGGAATGAGGCGCTGCGAGACGATGGCGCGCAGCGATTCGGACACCATCGCGCGAATCTGCGACTGCTGCTTGGGCGGGAACACGTCGAGCACCCGGTTGATGGTGCGGATCGCGTTGTTGGTGTGCAGCGTGCCCAGCACCAGGTGACCCGTCTCGGCTGCGGTGATGGCGAGCTGGATCGTCTCGAGGTCGCGCAGCTCGCCGATCACGATGATGTCGGGGTCTTCACGCAGCGCCGCGCGCAGCGCGTTGGCGAACGAGAGCGTGTGCTTGCCTGCCTGGCGCTGGTTCACCACGCACTGCTTCTTCGCGTACACGTACTCGATCGGATCCTCGACCGTGATGATGTGGTCCTTGCGCGACTCGTTGAGCATGTTGACGATCGCGGCCAGCGTCGACGACTTGCCCGAGCCCGCGGGGCCGGTGAAGAGCACCAGGCCCTGGTGGAAGTCGGCGAGCCTGGCGAGGCTGCTGGGCAGCCCGAGCTCGCCCAGCGTCGGCGGGTTGAGCGGAATGGGGCGGAACACCGCGTCGTACCCGCGCTGCTGCTTGTAGAAGCTGGCGCGGAACCGCCCCAGGCCCGGCATCACCAGCGCGAGATCGTAGTCCTGCTGCTCCTCGAGGATCTTCTGTTCCGCCGGCGTGAGCCCCTGGCGGATGATCGCCTCGACCTCGCTGGGCGTGAACTGGCCCAGCTTGAGTTCCTTGAGCACGCCCCCGATGCGCATCTGCAGCGGCGCCCCGGAATGGATGTGCACGTCGCTCGCGCGCGCCTCGACGGCCTTCGCCAGTACGTCGAAGAGGGTGATCGCGCCTGCCCTGGGCGCAGGCCGGATGGCCGCCGGTGGAGGCGCGCTCGCGGGCAGGTTCACCACGTGGCCCTGAGGGCGGGGCGCCGACGGCGGCGCGGCCGGCGCGGGTGCGGGCGCCGGCGCGGACGGCGCGGACGGCGGAGCCCGGGGCGCTGACGGTGAGGGGCCCGCCTGCTTGGCGAGGTACTGCGCTTGAGCCTGCTGGAGCCACTTGAGCTGCTCGACGCTGATCACCTTGAGCTCGAGCAGCACGTCGCCCAGCGTCTTCGATGATGCGCCCTGCCGCTGTACCGCTGCGTTCAGAGCGTCCTGCGTGACCAACTTGTAGTGGAGAGCGATCTTGCCGAGGACGGCATCTTCCGGGGACGGCATTCTGGGAACGCATGCTACCCGCGCGCCCTTCACCGCCGACGATCTTTCGAGGCGAACGGCGGTGGCGACGCCTTCTTTTGAAGAAGGGTGAAGAGGTGTGTGCCTCAGCGTACCTGTGGTTAGGGTAGGCGCGTGGCTGAGAAACCCGACGTCAAGAAAGACGAGAAGCGCCCCCCGCTCCCCGTCACCCTCAAGCGCCTCTACTCACTCGCCTGGCCCGAGCGCTGGCCGCTGGCCTTCGCCACCGTCTTCCTGGTCGGCAGCAGCATGGGCAACCTCGCCTTCCCGCGGGCGATGGGCTCGCTGTTCGACGAGTCGCTGCTCGGGCTCAAGGCGGGGGCGGTCGATCTGCACCGCGTCGACCAGATGGCGGTGGTGCTGATCTTCATCTTCGGCGCCACGGCCATCGCGTCGGCGTTGCGCTTCCTCATCTACAGCCGCGCGGGCGAGCGCATCGTGAGCAAGCTGCGCGGCGATCTGTACGCGTCGCTCTTGAGCCAGGAGATCGGCTTCTTCGACACCCAGAAGACCGGCGAGCTCTCCAGCCGCCTGTCGAGCGACGCCGCGGTGCTGCAGAACACGGTCACCGCCAGCCTCAGCATGGTCCTGCGCAACCTCATGATCGCGGCCGGCGCGCTGGGCATGCTGCTCTACACCTCGCCGAAGCTGACCCTGATGATGCTGGGCGTGGTGCCCCCGGTGGCGCTGGCCGCGGTGTTCTACGGGCGCCGCGTGCGCAAGCTCTCGCGCGAATCGCAAGACGCGCTGGCCCGCGCCAGCGAGGTGGCGGTCGAGTCGCTCGGCGGCATCCGCACGGTGCGTGGCTTCGCGGCCGAGAAGAAAGAGGTCGCGCGCTACCGCGACGCCGTCGACCACTCGCTGCAGCTCGCCTTCAAGCGCATTCGCCTCTCGGCGATGTTCTTCGGCATCGCGTTCTTCGCGGCCTTCGGCGCCGGCGACTTCGTCTTCTGGAAGGGCGCGCGCATGATGGCGTCGGGGGAACTCTCGCCCGGGGCGCTCTTCTCGTTCCTCTTCTACACCATGCAGATGGCCTTCGGCCTGGCCGCCCTGGCCGAGCTGTGGACCGAGGTGCAGCGCGCCGCGGGCGCCGCCGAGCGCGTGTTCGATCTCCTTCACCGCAAGCCCCAGATCCCCTCGACCGAGGGCCGGCAGCTGCCCGCCGTGCAGGGGCGAGTCGAGTTCAAGGACGTCTCGTTCTCCTACCCGACGCGGCCCGACGCGAAGGTGCTGCAGGGCTTCTCGCTCGCGCTCAAGCCGGGCGAGGTGGTGGCGGTGGTCGGCCCCTCAGGCGCGGGCAAGTCGACCATCGCCTCGCTGCTCTACCGCCTCTACGATCCCGCGGGGGGCCGCCTCGAGCTCGACGGCGTGCCCTTCTCGGAACTCGACGCTGAGTGGCTGCGCCGGCAGGTCGGCGTGGTGGCGCAGGAACCGCTGCTCTTCTCCACCTCGGTGGCCGAGAACATCCGCTACGGGCGGCCCGAGGCGACCGACGCCGAGGTCGAGACCGCCGCGAAGCTGGCCAACGCCGACCCCTTCATCAGCACCTTCCCCGAGAAGTACCAGACGCTGGTGGGCGAACGCGGCATTCAGCTCTCGGGAGGGCAGAAGCAGCGGGTGGCGATCGCCCGCGCCATCCTCAAGGATCCCAGGATCCTCATCCTCGACGAGGCCACCAGCGCGCTCGACGCCGAGAGCGAACACCTGGTGCGCGAGGCGCTGGAGCGCTTGATGAAGGGGCGCACCACCCTGGTGATCGCCCACCGCCTCTCGACGGTGAAGGGCGCCGATCGGGTGGTGGTGCTCGACGCCGGCGCCATCGTGCAGTCGGGAACCCACGCCGACCTGGTCGGCACCGAAGGGCTCTACCGCCGCCTGGTGGAAAGACAGTTCGCCGCCTGAGGGTTCAGGCGGCCTGAGGTAACGAGATGACGCTCAACAGCCGCGCCATCTCGGTCTCCAGCTGGGCATAGAGGTCAGGCGCCGTGGCGAGCTCGCCCGCGCCGCCGCACGCCTCGAGCGCCCGCGCCCGTTCGGTCGAGGGCCTGGCGCCCAGGCTGACCAGCGCCCCCTTGAGCCGATGCGCCGCCCGCTTCACCGCCACCGCGTCACCGGCGTCGATCGCCTTTCCCACGTCGGACAGCAACGCCCCCGCCTCACCGCGAAACAGGTCGAGGACCTCGTTGACGAGACTCTCGTCACCAGCACAGTTTTCCCTGAGAGCGCCCCAATCCAGCGGTTCCATCGTCATCCTCCTGAGGCGTCCACGACCCGCCTGATTGTCGATGACCCACCTGCACCAACGGGAGGCCACCATTGCGCTCGCCTTTGTGCAAGCACCGCGCCCTCACCATTTCTCGCTTGCCTCCGCCCGCGGGGGGGCTTGAAACCGCGCACCCGATGCCCGCCGATACGCAGTTGCTGGCCGCCGTGCCCCTCTTCGAGCGCTTCAACGACGAAGAGCGTGAGCTCCTGGCCTCCCAGCTCGACGAGGTGGAGTTCCAGGCCGGCCAGATGATCTTCCGCCGCACCGACCCGGGCGGCGCGATCTTCATCGTGGCGTCGGGCGAGGTCGAGGTCTTCATCGAAGACAGCACCGGCTCGCGCATCGTCTTCGAGACGGTGAAGTCGGGGCACTTCTTCGGCGAGCTCTCGCTGCTCGACGGCGAGTCGCGCAGCGCCTCGGCCCAGGCGCTCTCGGCCACGCGCGCCCTGCGCATCGATCGGCAGGACCTCGAGAAGCTCTTCGCCCGGCACCCCACCGCCGCGATGGACGTGCTGGGCGTGATCGGCCGCCGCCTGCGCGAGGCCGACCGGCTGCTGGGCGTGCGGCCCCGCTTCTCTCCCAACGAGGCCGCCGAAGAGCGCGTCACCCTCGTGCAGCGCATCGCCGACACCGCCGCCGACTTCTCGGGCCGCTTCAGCTTCCTGCTCGTGCACGCGGCCTGGTTCGCGGTGTGGATCAGCCTCAACGTCAAGCTCTTCCCCGGCATCGAGGCCTTCGACCCGTACCCCTTCGGCCTGCTCACCATGGTGGTCTCGCTCGAGGCGATCTTCCTCTCGTGCATGGTGCTGATCAGCCAGAACCGGTCCGAGCAGAAGGAACGGGCGCGCTCGGAGGTCGAGTACGAGGCGAACATTCGCGCCGGGCTCGAGGTGACCCAGCTCCACGTGAAGATGGACGCGATGCTCGATCAGCTCGGCACCCGCCTCAGCAGCCTGGAGAAGCAGGTGAGTCAACGGCCGCCGTCCGGTCAGGCCTGACCCGCGCGCGCGGGAGGTCGCCGCCGACCGCCCGGGATCTCGCGACGATTGCTTGTGCGGACTTCGCGCGTGGGACGTCGCAGCCCAGGTGGGCCGTGACCCTCGCGACGGCCGGGTGGCGCTCGTCGATAATGGCTTCATGAAACAAGCTCCGCTCTTCCGACGGCAGTTCTTCGTTCAGAAGCCAGCGCCCGGCCTGGTGCTCCCCGACGCGGGCAGAGACCTCGAGTACCTCCGCCTGCAGGGCCACTCGGCCAACCCCGGCGAGGCGCTCCAGGGTCAGCGGCTCTTCCTGGCCGCGGGCGGCACGCTCGACCTCGTGTGCGAGGCGTACGGCGGCGCGGGCGTCGGCCGGGTGTCGTACGCGCCGGGCCTCCGCGCGGCGCTCAAGCGGGGTGAAGACTTCCTCACGTACCGCTTCGAAGTGCCGCGCACCGCCGGGCCGGGCACCAGCTACCAGGTGAGCTGCCACGGGCATGACCAGGTGCCGGCGTTTCACTTCACCATCGAGGTCGACTGACGGTGCGAAGGGAGGGGCGCGGGTGGCCCCCTGAATGCATCTCCACGTCGTGCCGAACAGGCCTTCTGGAGGTGTGTGATGACGACAGCTCGCATCGTGGTGGTGCTCACCGCAGCAATGACCCTGGCCGCTTGCGAGCCAGCAGCCGAAGAAGCGGGGCTGTTTCTCTCGCCCGATCGCTCGTCGTTCGACGGCGCGGCCGAGCGGGTGGTCTTGAAGATCCGCGCCTTCGAGGTGGGTGGAAAGCCCGCGGGGGGTGTGGTGCGCCTCACGGCGCCCGTGGGTCACTTCATCGGCGGCGACCAGGCGGTGCTCACCGACGGCTTCGCGACGGCGACCTACGCGTGCTCCCCCGAGGAAGAAGCGGCCTGTGCCGGCACGGTGCGGCTCGCCGCTGAGTGGGCCGCGCTGCACGCCACCACGCAGGTGAGCATCGCCTCGGCGCTGGTGGTGGCGCCCGTCGACTGGGAAGTGGTGTCGACCCACTCGCTCAGCCCGCTCTTCGCGATCGCCTCGGCCGGTGACGGCACGGCGTGGGCGGTGGGTGATCGCGGCGCCGTGCTCCACCTGGTGGGCCGGCAGTGGAACGTGGTGCCCAGCGGCGTGTACGTGGCGCTGCGCGCAGTGGCGATCGATCTGAACGGCGCGCCGGTGATCGTCGGTGATGACGGCGTGCTGCTGCGCCAGGTCGATGGAGCGCTGCAGCAGCTCCCCTTCCCCGGCAAGGACTCGTATCGCGCCGTCGCGGTGGACTCGCACGGCGAGGTGCACGTCGGCTCGGCGAAGGGGATCCTGTCCACCATCGTCGGCGATTCGATCCAGCCGAAGCTCGACCTGCGCACGCCGATCCTCGCGATGGCCAGCCAGGGCGACGAGGTGTGGGCCACCGGCGACGGCATGCTGGCGCGCTACGCCGCAGCCCAGTGGATGAACCTGCCCATGCCGCTCACCGCCCGCCTCGCGGTGGCGCAGTCGGGGCGAGAAGGCCTGTGGCTCGGTGGTGAACGCGAGGGCGCGACCTCGACGTCCGGGGTGATCGTCGCCGGCCCCTCACCCGGGTGGCGCACCACCGCGCTGCCTGAGCCCGTGTTCGCCTTCACCGAGGTGCCAGGCGTGGCCGAGCGCTTCGCCCTCACCTCGACGAAGCTGTATCGGCAGCTCGGGGACGCGAAGTGGGAAGCCATCGTCGTGCCCGCGCGGGCCACCGCCATGACCAGCCGGTCGCGCGGGGACCTGGTGCTGGTGGGCCCGCCGGGGTTTTCGCTGCTCCGGACTCCCTAAAGGCTCGTCTTATCAGTGGGTTGGCCCTTCCCTCGGGGACACGGGAAAAGGGCTGTCACAAGAAACGGCACGGTCTCGTTGAGGGGTTGAACCCCTCACGAAAGGATGGACCGCATGTCGTTCGCGCCCCGCACCCCGTCGTCTCCCGCCCCGTATGAGTCGTCTGGTGGCCGCCTCGTCACCCTCGACGGCCGCGCCCTGCCGCTGGTCGGCGCCTCGCTCGCCGCAGACGCGAAGGGTGGCCTCGTGCGCATCACGCTCGAGCAGACCTTCCGCAACCCGCACGACGAGCCGCTGCGCGTCACCTACTCCCTGCCCCTGCCGGCCGACGGCGCGGTGAGCGGCTTCGCCTTCCGCATCGGCGAGGAGCGCGTGGTGGGCCAGGTCGACGCGAAGCAGCGCGCGCGGCAGCGCTTCGAAGACGCGATCCTCGAGGGGCGCACCGCGGCGATCCTCGACCAGGAGCGCTCGAGCCTCTTCACCCAGGAGGTCGGCAACGTGCCCCCGCGCACGCAGGTGATCTGCGAGGTGCAGATCGATCAGAAGCTCACCTGGCTTCCCGACGGCGCGTGGGAATGGCGCTTCCCCACCGTGGTGGCGCCCCGCTACCTGGGCGCGCAGGGCCGCGTGGCAGATCACGCGAAGGTCTCGGTCGACGTCGCCGACGGCGAGCTGCCGGTGAAGCTGGCGCTGTCGATGTCCATTCGTGATCGACTGCCCGAGAACGCCCGGCCCGAGAGCCCCAGCCACACCCTGCACAGCGGCCGGGGCCTCCAACGAACCGACGTGACCTTCGCCGACGAGCGCGGCGCGGGGCTGGACCGTGACGTGGTGGTGCGCTGGCGCGTCTCGGGAATGCAGGTGGGCACGGAGCTCGACGTGAGCCGGCCTGCCTCTGGCCTCGCCTCGGAGGCCGCGTACGGCCTGCTCACCCTCGTGCCTCCGTCGGTCGACGCGAAGATGGCGCCGCTGCCGCGCGATCTGATCGTGCTGCTCGACACCTCGGGCTCGATGTCGGGCTCGCCGCTCGACCAGGCCCGCCGGGTCACCGCGGCGCTGGTCGACTCGCTCACCGAACAGGACCAGCTCGAGCTGATCGAGTTCAGCAACTCGCCGCGCCGGTGGAAGCGGGGCGCGGTGAACGCCACCGAGGCGAACCGGCGCGACGCGCAGGCCTGGCTGGCCCGGCTGCGCGCGAGCGGCGGCACCGAGATGAAGGCCGGCATCCTCGAGGCGCTCGCGCCGCTGCGGGGCGAGAGCCAGCGCCAGGTGATCCTGATCACCGACGGGCAGATCGGCTTCGAGCACGAGATCCTCGACGCGATCAGCAAGCGCCTGCCGAAGGGCTCGCGGGTGCACACCGTGGGCGTGGGCAGCGGCGTCAACCGCAGCCTCACCCTGCCCGCGGCCCGCGCGGGCCGTGGCGTCGAGCTGATCATCGGCATCGGCGAAGACGCCGAGCCCTTCGTGCAGCGCCTCTTCGCGCGCACCAACGCGCCGCTGCTGACCGACGTCGAGATCAGCGGCAGCGCGGTGCTCGGCTCGGCGCCGGCCCGCATTCCCGACCTGTTCGGCGGGAGCCCCGCGCTCGTGTCGCTCAAGCTCCGGCCCGAGGGCGGCGAGGTGATCATCCGCTCGCGCAGCGCCGACGGTGACGTGGAGGACCGCGTGATGGTGCGGCCCACCACGCACGGCGAAGGCAGCCACGCGGTGACCACGCTCTACGCCCGCGAGGTGGTGGAAGACCTCGAGCTGGGCGTGGCCACCGGCGGCAACAAGGCCGAGCTGGACAGGGAGATCGAGCGCTTCGGCATCGACTTCCAGATCTCCACCCGCATGACCTCGTGGGTGGCGGTCAGCGCGCGGCAGATGGTCGACCCGCGCGCCCCGCGGCGCACCGAGACGATGCCCCAGGCGCTGCCGTTCGGCATGTCAGCCGAAGGGCTCGGGCTGCGCAGCTCCACCGCGGCGCCGATGGGTGGTGCAGGCGCTGTGGCTGCCGCGGCGCCGATGGGCATGAAGGGGAAGGCCCGGTCGATGGCGGCCCCCGTCATGTCGAAGCTGAGCATGCCGCGCCAGGAAGAGGCGGAGCGCTCGCGGGCCGACGACAAGGCGGCGACGGGTTCGTTCGCCGCGGTGCCTCCCGCCGAGGCCGATGAGCCCGCCGCCTCGTACGACGGCATGTCGCTCGACGAAGGCGACGCAGAAGAGCTCAACGCGCCGGCCGACCGGCTCTCCACCCGCACCGGGGGCATCGCGCCTCCGGCCCGGCGCAGCGCGCCCGAGTCCAAGCGCGATGAGGGGCCGCCTCCCCCTCCGAAGAACCAGAAGAAGGAGGGGCTGGTGGACCTGGCGAAGCGGCTCTTCCAGAGGTCCTCCGAGAAGCAGAAGGACGAGTCGAGCAAGGTCCCTGCTCCCGGTGCGGCGCCGAAAGCGCCTGAGCCGGCTCCGGCGGCCACGCGGCGGCTCAACGGCAAGCTGCGGCGCCAGGGCAAGCGGTTGATCATCGAGATCGACGTGACCTCGCCGATCAAGTGGGCGCCCGGCGGCGAGGCGCGGCTCGAGCTCAGCGACGGCACCACCGTCAAGGCGCCGGTGGTGATGGCGATGACCACGGCCGAAGGCGAGTACGGCCTGGGGCTCATCATCACGCTCGTGCTCGAGGTCGACGAGCGGGTCGGTGAGCCCGCGACGATTCACCTGAGCAACGGCAACGAAGTGCTCGAGATCGTCCTCTGATGTGATCTTCTCTTCGGCTCGGAGCCGCCACCCGGCTCCGAGCCTGGAGATCTGGAGAACGCGATGACGGAGGAACTGCAGCTGCTCGGAGCGATGGTCAGCGGCGACGCCCACGCGTTCGCCCGCTGGGCGTCTTCCGTCGAGCAGCCGCTGCGCAGCGCGCTCCGCCCCTTCGCCACGTCGGTCGACACCGAGGCGGTGCTGCAGGAGACCCTGCTTCGCATCTGGCAGGTGGTGCCCCGCTTCACCCACGACGGCAGGCCGAACGCCCTGCTGCGGTTCGCGATGCGCACGGCGCGGAACGTGGCGGTGACCGAGTGGCGCCGCCAGGGCCGGGCCGATCAGCAGGAAGCGCTCGAGCAGCACCTGAGCGCCGAGGCCACCATCGCGCCCATCACCCCCGACCCGCACCTGAGGGAACACATCGGCCGGTGCAAGGACAAGCTGCCCGGCCAGCCGAAGGTGGCGCTGGAGCAGCGGCTCGCCGCTGATGGAACGATCGACGACACCACGCTCGCCACCCGGCTGGGCATGTCGCTCAACACCTTCCTGCAGAACTTCACGCGCGCCCGGAAGTTCCTCAAGGAGTGCCTCGAGAAGGCCGGCATTCACCTCGACGGGGAGCTCACATGACGCGCGACGAAGAGCTGCTGCTCGAGCAGGTCACCGGCGCCCACCGCGAGCGCCACGTCGACGGCACCATCCGAGCGCACCCGGCGTGGCACGACCTCGACGACGCGGGCCGGGAAGAAGCCTTCGAGGCGACCCTGGCGCTGCGGAAGCTGGAAGCGGCGCTCGATGAGAACGGGTTCAGCTCGACGGTTCGGGCGTTGCTGAGCCGAATCAAGTGACCTGTCCCGCTCAGAACTTCGCGCGCCTCATGATGAACCGGGGCATCGCCTTGATGGCCGTCATCACCGCGCGCCAGATCGGCGGCGCGTAGACCACGGGCGTGCCGGCGTCGATCGCCTCGATCACCGTCTGGGCGACGTCATCTGGCTCTCCGGCGAACGGCGGCGTGGGCAGCCCCGCGGTCATCGCCGTCTTCACGAAGCCCGGCTTCACGCACACGGTGGTGAGGCCCTGGCTGCGGTACCGGTGATCGAGCCCCTCGAGGTACGCCGAGAGCCCGGCCTTCGCCGCGCCGTAGAGCACCACCGGCTTGCGCGCGCGATCGCCGGCGACGGAGCTGAACACGCACAGCGTGCCCTTGCCGTGCAGCAGCAGCTTCTTGCGCACCTCCTCGCAGAACACGATGGTGTTGGCGAAGTCGACGGTGAGCATCTTCTGCGCGAGCACCGGGTCTGCCTCGAGCTTTTCCTGCGTGGCGAAGACGGCCGCCGTCACCACCACCGTGTCGAGGCCGTCCAGCGCCTGCTCGGCGCCCTCGAGCGCGGGACGGAACGAGGTGGTGTCCTCGAGATCACACCTCGCCACCACCACGCGCACGCCTGGCGCGCCGCGGGCCTCGAGATCGGCCTTGCTGCGCGCGAGCTCGTCGTCGTCGCGACCGAGCAACGCCACCCAGTCACCCCGCTCGACGAACCGGCGGGCCAGCGCGCGGCCCATGCCGCGGGTTCCACCGAGAATTGCGACTCGACGCATGGGTCAGTCTCCGAGGAGGCGAACGGATTGGGCGCTCTTGAAGCGCTTCTCGGGATCCCACTTCGCGCGCACCGCCTCGAAGGCCGGCAGCCGCGTCTCCATGGCCCGGAAGTGTTCGGGGCGGGTGAACTGGTCCTTCGCGAGGTAGATGCGCCCACCCTCGAGCAGCACCTGCTCGTTGAGCGCGTCGATCAGCGCCTGCGTGTCGTCGCGCACCGCGATGTCGAGGGCGATCGAGATGCCCGGCTTCGGGAACGACAGGTACGCCGGGCTCTCGGGGCCGCAGTCCTTGATCACGCAGAGGAAGCTGGCCCCGCCGCGCTTCGAGAGGACCTCCAGGAAGCGCCGCGCCGCGCCGGTGCCGGCCGAGTCAGGCAGCACGCACTGGTACTGCGTCAGCCCGCGCTTGCCGTAACCCCGGTTCCAGTCCTGCACGAAGTCGAGGGGGTAGAAGAAGCGGAACGGATCGGTGAGGCCCACCTTCTTCTTCGGCCAGTGCGAGTTGTAGAGCGCGAAGTTGAACGCCTGCACGAAGGGCCGCGAGAGCGCGAACTCCGGCGCGGTGAACGGCAGGCGGATGTTCGGGAGCTCCTTCGGGAAGCGCGCGGGCGCCTCGTGCGCCTGTGCCCAGCGGCCCTTCATCAGGAACCCGCGGCCCAGGTGCTTGCCCTGGGTGAGGCAGTCGATCCACCCCACGGTCATCGGCCAGTCCTTCGCCGAGTCCTTGAGGCAGGCGATGTACTCGTCGATGTCGCCGACGCGCTCGCTCTCCTGCCAGATCCACGGCGTGGGAATGCGGCGCAGCCCGAACTCGACCTCGAGGATCTGCCCGGTGAGGCCCATGCCCGCCACCGTGGCGAGGAAGAGCTCGCGCTCGAGGTCGGGCCCACACTCGAGCACCCGGCCGTCGGCCACGCGCATCTTGAGCCGGTTGACGTGCGAGCCGAAGCAGCCGTCGACGTGGTGGTTCTTGCCATGTACGTCGGCCGCCACCATGCCGCCCAGCGTGACGAAGGACGTGCCCGGCGTGACCGGCGTGAACCAGCCGCGCGGCAGGAACGTGCGGTTCATGTCGATGAGCGACAGGCCGGCCTCGGCGCGCAGCACGCCGGTGGCCGAGTCGAAGTGGATGATGCGGTTGGCGCGCGTGGTGTTGACCACGATCGGGCTCGACGCCGCGGGCAACGACGAGTCGCCGTAGCTCCGGCCCAGGCCGCGGAAGAGCACGGGCGGGGCGCCCTCGAGGCTCTCCGGCTGGAGCTCCTCTCCTTCGACGAACTGTCGCCCCCAACCGCCGATTCGCGTGTTTGCCATCACGCGAAGAGCTGTAGACGACACGGGTGCCGACTGCAAACACGCTTCAGAACGCGCGCACCACCGAGCCATCAGGCCCCAGCATGACGGGAGGGCAGTAGGGCCCGGTCTCGGTGCGGGTCCACCACACGCCCTGCTCGGACCACGGCGCGAAGCGGTACTGGAAGACCCGGGTGCGCAGGTAGCGCGGCGGCGCGGTGGGGAACGGGTTGGTCTCGAACAGCGCCAGCACCTGGGGCGTGCCCGTCAGCAGGCGCTGCTGCAGCGAGACCACCCAGGGGTTGCTCGCGCACGAGCCGAGCGCGGCGAACCACATCTGCCAGTCGAGGCGCGGCTGCCACGGCGCGATGAAGCCGGGCCGGCGGGTGAGGTCGCCTGGCTTCCACGGGAACCCGTAAGGCACCCAGGTGACGGCGTCGACGCTGCCCTCCACCACGATCTCCGCGCGCGACTTCGTCATCACCGCGAAGGCGCCGTAGGCGTTGACGGTGTCGAAGGGCCGCACCGCGCGCAGCAGCCGCGAGTCGAGCTGCCGGCCGAAGAACATGCCGAGGCTGATCGCGGCGTACGTGGCCAGCACCGCCCACGGCCAGCGGGAAGGCTTCGGGGGGGCCGGCGGCAGCCCGGTGCTACTGGTCGCGCCGCTCAGTGCGGCGTCGCTCCAGGGGGCGCGCTTCCACAGGCGGCGCAGGGCGAAATCGTCGAGCAGCGGCACGGCGAGCACGAAGGTGAGCACGTTGTAGAAGCTGTAGTTCCCCGCGGCGAAGAGCGCGGCCTGCAACGCCGTCAGCCCGGCGGCCGCCGTGAGTCGCATCAGCCTCGGCCCCAGCGCCATGAGGGGAATCGCCAGCTCGAGCACGAACATGAGGAAGCACATGAGCTGCTGCAGCCACATCGGCAGCCCGGCGATGAGCACGCTGGTCCACGTGGGCAGCGGCTGCGACCACCAGTGGTACGTGAGCGCGGTGAGGTCGCGCCACGAGGGATCTCCGCTCGCCAGCTTCACGATGCCCGACTCGAGCGTCACCTTGCAGGCGAGCACCAGCAGCACCCAGCGGAACGCCGCGTGTGGCTCGGGCTCGGTGGCGAGGCGGGGGCGCAGCCCGGGGGGCGCGAAGAACGCGGCGCAGAAGGCGCTCTCCACCAGCAGCACGTCCCACTGGAAGGCGAGGAACGGGTAGCCCGCCTGCACCAGCGACAGCCAGCTCGCCCACAGCGTGACGCTGGCGATGCGCGGCGCGAGGCCGGCGACGAGCAGCGCCGCGCTGAAGAAGGCGATGGCGCAGAGCAGGTGCAACATCGCGTCGGACGACGAGAGCCAGAGCAGCGTGGGCGCGTCGAAGAAGCCGACGTCACCGGCGCCGCGCAACCCTTCCATGCCGGCGCCGATCGGCGCGATGCCGCGTGAGCCGGCGAGACCGGGCAGCTGCCACCAGTAGCTCCCCACGGCGATCATCGCCGTCAGCCCCAGCCCTATGAAGAAGAGGCGTCGCGTGAGGCGCATCGGCGGGGTCAGAAGGCCTGGTTGGCAAAGTGAAAGAAGAGCCAGGTGGGGTTGGCTCCGAGCGGATCGACGATGATCGCACCGTCGTTCTGCCGGCCGTTGCGGTGGATCAAGTGCGCGCTCGCTGCGTACGCGCCGCCGCTGCTGGTCGAGTACACCGAGAGCGGCGCCCCCAGCGGGATCGCGTCATAGACGCGCGCGGCGACCTGCTCGAGCGACAGCGGCTCCCACCCGGCGTCACTGTGCAGCCCCAGCGAGGGGTAGTCGAGCGCCAGCCCGGGGTGCCAGCCCTCTTCGTACACGGGCGAGGGGAGCGGGGCGGTCAGCGTCCGAAAGCGGACGTTCGGATCTCCGAAGCTGGACTGGAGGTTGACCACCAGGCGCTGCACGCCGCCATCGATGGAGACCTGGATCACCAGGTGATCTCCGTTGGGCAGGGGGCATTGCCACGCCGGGGGGACGACCGCGGTCACCGTGCCGTCTGCGCGCCCGAACGCGTTGGTGAAGGCGGTGCCGAAGGTGGCGGCGCAGGCGTCGGCCTTGTGCCCCGCATCGACGGGACCCGCGTCGGGCACCCCTTCGACGCCTGCGTCTTCGGCCGGCGCAGGCGCCAGCTCACAGCCAGTCAGGACGAGCAATGCGAGGACGCCGCGGCGCATGGGCGCCTCTTAACCCGTTTGCCCCCGGCGCGGGTTGAGAGCCGCGTCCGGCGCGAGTATGGTCTTCGGTATGGCGACGACCAAGATCACGATCACCCTCGAGGAGGAACAGGTCGAAGCGGTGCGCCGGCTGGTCGAGGCCAACAGGGCATCGAGCGTCTCCGGGTTCGTGAAGCACGCGGTGGGGATCGCGCTGCAGGACGCCAACGGCTGGGCGGCGATGCTGGGCGAGGCGCTGGCCCAGACCGGTGGCCCGGTGACGAAGAAGGAGCGGGCCTGGGCCGACGGCATCCTCGGCGGCGGCACGCGGAAACGCAGGAAGACGGCGTGAGCGGGCTCACCCTCGACGCAGGTGGGCTGATCGCGCTCGACCGGAACGAGCGCAAGGTGCTCGTGCTGCTCGCCGAGGCCGCCCGCAGGGGCCAGCGCGTCACGGTGCCGGCGACAGCCTTCGCCCAGGCGATCCGTCACCCCGCCAGGCAGGCCCGGCTCTCCAGGCTCGCCCGCCAGGTGAGCACCGACCTCGCCCACCTCGATGGCCCCGACGCCACGCGGGTGGGCGTGCTGCTCGCGCAGAGCCGCACGGCGGACATCGTCGACGCGCACGTGGTGGTCTGCGCGCGCCGTGCCCGGCAACCGGTGGTGACGAGCGACCCGCGCGACCTGCACCGCCTCGACCCCTCGCTGCAGCTGATCGTGGTCTGACCCATGTGCGGCCGCTACGTGCTCAAGGCGAGCGCGCTCGATCTCCAGCACGAGTTCCACCTCGACGAGGTGCCGTCGCTGACCGCGCGCTACAACATCGCGCCGATGCAGGCCGCCCCCGTCATCCTCGACGCGGCGCCGCGCAAGCTGGTGCTGGCGCAGTGGGGGTTGCTGCCGCGCTGGGCGAAGAGCGCGAAGATCGCTCACCAGCTCATCAACGCTCGCGCCGAGACGCTCAAGGAGAAGACCGCCTTCAAGGAACTGCTCGGCACGCACCGTTGTCTCGTGCCGTGTGATGGCTTCTACGAGTGGCGCCACGAAGGCCCGCAGCGATTGCCTCACTTCGTGCACCAGCAGAACGGGCACCTGCTGGCCATGGCCGGGCTCTGGAGCCGGTGGCGTTCACCCGACGGGCTCGACCTCGACACCTTCACCATCATCACCACGCGCGCGTCGGCCGAGCTGCAGGGCCTGCACGATCGAATGCCGGTGTTCCTCGATCGCGAAGGGCGGCAGCGGTGGCTCTCGGGTCCGACCCACGATCTCGCCTCGCTCGAGATGCTGCTCCAGCCTTGGCACGTCTCCCCCCTGGAGATCGTCCCGGTTTCCCAGCACGTCAACTCGGTGCTGGTCGACGACGCGGGCTGCCTGGAACCTCCTGCGACCGTGCAGCTTCGGTTGCTGTAAGCTGCCTGCGCACATGAGCAGCCCCTGGGACGACGTTCGACGAGAGTCGCTGGAGATGCCCGCCGTGGGCCGCCAGAGCCGTCCGTCCCCCCTGCCGTGGATGCTGTTGACGGTGTCGATCGCCATGACCATCGGGGTGCTGATCCTCGGCCGGTCGCGGCTGGAAGACGAGCGGCTGCGCACCGCCACCGCGCTCAAGGCGAACGACGAGGTGAAGGGGCAGCTCAAGGCGGCCATCGACGATCTCGATCAGTCGCGCGCCGCGTGCACCGCCGCCGACGACAGCACCGCCGAGCTGCAGAAGAAGATCCTCACCCTCGAGCTCGAGCTGACCCGGTTCAGGAGCGCGGCGAAAGGCCCGAAGAAATGATCTCCCTCCTCCTGAGCCTCACGCTGGCGGCGCCCTTCCCTCTCCCTTCCATCGACGGCAAGGCGCTCGCCGTGACCGAGGGGCAGAAGGTGTTCCGCCTGCCCATGCGCTTCGAGAAGGTGAAGAAGTTCTACGCCGAGCAGCTGGGTGGCAGCCCTGACGTGAAGGTGGTCGAGGGCGGCGAGCCGGGCAAGCGCGTGCTCACGTTGAGCACCAGGGGCAAGTCGGAGTCGTGGACGAAGGCCCTCGTTCGCGAGGGCGAGGTCGATACTGTCGTCGAGGTCACTGCGGTGATTCGGCTGACCGACGAAAAGATCGTCGGCAATGGGCGGCCTCTCGTCGAGTTCATCATCGGGCGATCGGCTGACGTCGAGAAGGCCGTGAAGTCGATCGACCACGCCGAGCAGATGCGCTCGAAGTGACCTCCCTCTCCCTGCGAAGCGGGGAGAGGGCCGGGGTGAGGGGCTAACTCCTGAACGGGTTCTGCAGCAGGATCGTCTCGCCGCGCTCAGCGCCGACCGACACGCAGACCACGGGGATGCCGACGATCTCCTCGATGCGGCGGATGTAGCGCTGCGCCGCCGCGGGCAGATCGTCGATGGTGCGCGCACCGGCGAGGGTCTGCTCCCAGCCCGGCAGCTCTTCGTAGATCGGCTGCACGCGAGAGAACTCCTCGATGTCGCCGGGCAGCTCGGTCACGCGCTGACCGTCGAGCTCGTACGCCGTGCACACCTTGAGCGTCTCCAGCCCGCTCAGGATGTCCATCTTGGTCAGCGCCAGGCCCCACAGGCCGTTGACGCGCGACGCGTAGCGCAGCACCACGGTGTCGAGCCAACCGCAGCGCCGCGGGCGGCCGGTGGTGGCGCCGAACTCGTCGCCCACCTTGCGCAGCCGATCGCCCGTCGCGTCGGTCAGCTCGGTGGGGAACGGGCCCCCGCCCACGCGCGTGGTGTACGCCTTGGTGATGCCCAGCACCTTGTCGATGGCCGTGGGCCCCAGGCCCGAGCCGACCGCCGCGTTGCCCGCCACCGTGTTGCTGCTGGTGACGTAGGGGTAGGTGCCGTGATCGACGTCGAGCAGCGTGCCCTGCGCCCCCTCGAAGAGGATGCGGGTGCCCTTGCGCACGTGCTCCGAGAGGAAGAGCGAGGCCTCGCCGACGAACTCCTTCAAGCGGCTGCCCAGCACCAGGTACTCCGAGACGATCGCCTCGATGTCGAGGAGCGGCTCGTCCATCTTCGCCTGGCGGGCGAGGCGGCTGATCTCTTCGAGCGCGTCGGTGAGGCGGTCCTTCACCCGGCGGCGCAGGCGATCACCGTCGAGCAGATCGCGCATGCGAATGCCGCGGCGCGCGACCTTGTCTTCGTAGGCCGGCCCGATGCCGCGGCCGGTGGTGCCGATGGCCCCGCCCCCGCGCGCCTTCTCGCGGAGCGCGTCGAGGTGCTTGTGCCACGGGCAGATCACGTGAGCGTGCTCGGAGATCATCAACTGCGCGCTGTCCGAGAGGTAGCCGCGGGCGCGCAGCGCGTCGATTTCCTTCATCAACACCGTGGGGTCGATGACGCAGCCGTTGCCGATGACGCAGGTCTTCCCCGCGTGCAGCACGCCCGAAGGAATGAGGTGGAGCACCGTCTTCTGGCCACCGACCACGAGCGTGTGGCCCGCGTTGTTACCGCCCTGAAAGCGCACCACCACCTGGGCGTGCTCGGTGAGCAGGTCGACGATCTTCCCTTTTCCTTCGTCGCCCCACTGGGCGCCCACGACGACGACGTTCGGCATGCGTCGCTTCTATGCGCACGTTCCGGACGCTGCCAGCACTTCGCTGCAGGTCAGGGGTGACATCGGTAGACATACCCGCACCCCAGGGCGTCGCAGCGATCCTTCGGGCGGCCGGGCCATTGGCCGGAACGCTGGGCTTCGATCAACCCGGCGCACTCCCGCGCGAGCGGCGCGACGAGCTGGCCGGGGTCGAAGTCCGGCAGGAAGTGGGGCCCGGGGGCCTCGTCGCGGAGGAAGACGATGCCCGCCCGAACGGGCCGTTTCCCGGGGACGAAGCGCTGCGCGGCGAGCGCGTAGCAGCCCAGCTGGAAGCGGTACGGCTCCACCGCGGCGGCCGGCATGGTGGCGGTCTTGTAGTCGATGACCACCAGCGCCCCGTCCTGGATCACCAGGAGGTCGATCTGCCCGCGCAGCACGAGGCCGGGCCCCTCGCCGCCCTCGAGGCGCAGGGCGAAGGGCAGCTCGCGGTGCACCGTCGCGGTCGCCAGCGATCGCCCGAAGGCCGAGCTCCAGAACCGCTCGACCCAGCCGAGCACGTCATCACCCGCGACGCGCTCGAGGCCGGTGGTGCGGCGCAGCTCCTTGAGCACCCCGGCCAGGGCTGGCGTGCCCACCGCCGAGAGCGGGGTCAGCTCGAGCAGGCGGTGCGCCGCCGTGCCGCGCACCCGCACGTCGGCGTCACCCGAGGTGTCGTCGTCGAGCTCGCCCCGCGGCGCGAGCTCGACGCTCTCGAAGTTCACCGGCCGCTCCGAGAGACCCACCTGGTGCGCGAAGTGAAAGCGGCGCGGGCACGAGACGAGGTCCTGCAGCTGGGTCACCGGCAGCACCATCGAAGCGGTGGTGCTCGGCCTGGGGGCGCGCACCTGGTCGATGAGCGCGTCGATCTCCGCGCGCGAACCGGGCAGCACGGGGGCCGACTCGAGCTTGCGCGGCGCCAGCCCGGCCACGTCGAGGTGCTCGGGCCGCTCGCCGGCCACCCGCAGCGCGAAGAACGCGTCGAGGTCGTTGGCCCAGGTGTTCACCGGGGCGCCAGGCGGCCTCAGCCCGAGCACGAGCCTGTCCCTCGCGCGCGTCATGGCCACGTAGAGCAGGCGCAGGTTCTCGGCGCGGGCCCGGCGGCTGAGCTGGTTGCTGATCTCGGTGGCTGAGCGCGAGCGGAGCTCGGTGGTCGCCCGCGGCCGCACCAGGCTCAGGCCGAGGACCCGATCGAACCGCACGGCCGCGTTCTCGCTGCGGGGCATGGTGGGGAGATCGGGCATCACCACGATCGGCCACTCGAGCCCCTTGGCCTGGTGCACGGTGCACAGCGTGACCGCCTCGAGGTCGAGCTCGTCGACGACCTCGCCCTGCGCTTCTTTCGGCGCTTCGTCTGCCAGCTCGAGCAGCTCGCGGGCGAAGGCCGACACCCCCACGCCCCGGCTCTCCCGCGAGGTGGCCAGCACGAGCAGCTTGTCGAGGTTGGCCAGCGCCTGCTCACCGAACGGCCCGGCGGCGACCGCGACGCGGTACTCGAAGACCTCCAGCACCACCCGCAGCAGGGCGCGCAGGCCGAGGCGATCGCGCTCCTCGCGCAGGGCGGCGTAGCGCTGCCTGAAGGTCAGCACGGCCGCGGGGAACTCGACCGCGACGCCCGTGAGCACCTGCCGCGCGTCGAGCCCCCAGCGGCCGGGGTCACCCGGTGCCGGCCGCGCCAGCCCCACCCACTCGGCGTCGGTGAGGCCCACCAGCGGGCTGCGCAGCACGGCCGAGAGCGAGAGCGCGTCATCGGGGTCGGCGAGCACCGCGAGCAGCGAGGCGAGATCGACGATCTCCTGCGCACCATAGAACCCGCGCCCGCGCACCACGCGGTGCCGCACCCCGTGGCGCACCAGCGCCTGCCGGTAGACCTCGAGCTGGGTGAAGCGCTGAAAGAGCATCGCCACGTCGCCGCCGCGCGCGGGCCGTTCGACGTGGGTCTTCGCTTCCATCACCGTCCACGCGCCGCCCAGCCCGTGGCTCACCGCGCGGGAGACCGCCTCGGCGTCGGCGTTGCGCTGCAGCTCGGCGGAGCGCTTGTCGGGGCCGACCCGTGAGTCCTCGAGCTGGAGCAGGGGCACGCCCTGCGGCGCGCCGGTGCGGACCGCGGAGAGATCGTCGTGCTCGGGCACGTAGACGACCTCGAAGTCCGCGGGCACCTCGCCCACGGTCCTGGGGCCGAGCACCTGGGTGAAGCCGGCGTTGAGCGCGGCGAGCAGCGGCGCGGTGGAGCGGCGGGAGTGGCGCAGGTACGCGCGCCCGCCCCCGTTGGCTTCGATGGCGCGGGCCATCACCTCGAACACGCTCACGTCGGCGCCGCGGAACTCGTAGATCGACTGCTTTCGATCTCCGACGATCGCGAGGAAGCCGGGCTCCTGGGGGAGCTGGACGATCTCCCGGTGCTGCACCTCGAACGCCTGGCTCACCGGCCGGGGGGCGCCCTCGCGCCGTTCGGCCAGCAGCAGCACCAGCTCGAGCTGCAGGCGGTTGGTGTCCTGGAACTCGTCGACGAGGAGCGCCTTGAAGCGCTTCTGCGCGTCGGCGCGCGCCTCGGGGTAGTCGCGCAGCAGGTTCCTCGACTGGACGAGCAGGCCGGTGAAGTCGAGCACGCCGCGCGAGGCGAGGGCCTCTTCGTGCGCGGTGGCCACGTCGACGAGCAGCTCGCGCACCTCGGCCTCAAAAGGCGCGACCAGGCAGGCCCCGTAGATCTGCGACAGCGCCTCGGCGGCGTCGCGCAGGGGTTGCCAGCCGTTCACCTTCTTGAGGGCCTCGCCCAGCTGCTGCAGGCCGGCTTCGCCCGTGTCCCAGGTGAGGCCCAGCACCGCCCTCACCGCGCCCGGGTGGCGCTCGAGCTGGTGGGGCTTCGTGATCGGCGCGTTGCGCACCAGGGCCTTGAGGGCCTCGAGCTGGGACGCGAACAGGGCCCGCAGCGTGGGGCCGTCGGCGACGGGCACGTAGTCGGGGCTGATGCCCTCTTCGCGAATGCGCGTGGCGATGGGCACCAGGCCTTCGACGAGGCGGCCGAAGCCGATCTCGGCGACGAGCTGGCGAAGGGGGCTGCCGCGCTCGACCCGGCCCAGCAGCGTGCGTTCGACGAGATCGCGCAGCAGCACCCGGGCGTCGCGCTCGTCGAGCAGCTCGAAGTGCGGGAAGACACCGCTGTTGGGTGGGGCGCGGCGCAACAGCTGGGTGCACAACGAGTGGAAGGTGCCGATGGTGGCGGCGCCGAGCTCGTCGCGAATGGCGCGCCACTTGCGCGGCTGGGGGAAGGGCAGATCTGCGGCCTCGAAGGACTCCTTCAATGAGGGTTCGTCACCGCGGCCTTCGGCGAGCGCGTCGAGGCGTTCGCGCAGGCGGCTGCGCATCTCGTCGGCGGCCTTCTCGGTGAAGGTGAGCAGGCCGAGCTCGGCGCAGGCGATGGGCGGGAAGCCGGTGCGCGCGCCGCCGAGCAGGTGCAGGCACATCGTCACCAGGCTGTAGGTCTTGCCTGCACCGGCACCGGCGAGGATGGCGAGGTTGCGCTCGAGGCGGAGCCCCGCGGGAAGGGAGATCTCACCCGTATCCCCCTCTCCCCCCGTGGGGGGAGAGGGTTGGGGTGAGGGGCGAACTTCAGCAAACTTCAAATCGAGAACGAGTTCGGCTGGAGGCTCAGTGGGCTCAGTCGGCCCCTCACCCTGACCCTCCTTTCCCTCGAGGCGCGAGTCCGCCGTTCCCCGCTGCGCAGGGAGAGGGGAGAAGAGATCGAACTGATCGACGTTCACGACCTTCTGCTTCTTGCGGCTCACGACGCGTCCTCCGCGAGCTGCCGCTGCGAGATCCGGCACACCGGCTTGAGCTCGCAGTACGCGCAATCGACCGGCCGGGCGCCGAAGTCCCCCGTGCGCAGCTTGCCCAGCAGCCCGTGCACCGAGTTCGCCAGGTTGGGCCTGCCCTCCTTCGCCAGCCGGGCGCGGGAGAACTCATCGACGGCGAGCAGGTCCTGCACGGACGACCCGCCCAGCACCGACGACACGCCTTTCAGCTCGGCCCGGCCCAGCCCCAGCCACGCGCCGGTGGGCACGGCGCCGGGCATGAGCGCCTTCACCGCGAGCAGGTACATCGCCATCTGGAACTCGCTGCGCAGGAAGTCCTGCCCGAGCGAGCGCTTCACGCTCGTCTTGTAGTCGAGCACCCCGACCACGCCCTCGGCGACGTCGACGCGATCCATGCGCCCGGTGAGGAAGACGTCGCGCTCCTCTGGACCCACGCCGGGCAGCTTCACCTCGCGCAGCTCCTCGGGGGCGCGGCGATCGCCGAACGAGACCTCGACGTACTTCGGCCGCGCGAGCCCGAACGGCTGCGCCTCCCGCCCGGTGACGACGCGATGGAGCACGGTCACGGCCCATTCCTGGGCCAGCGACCACAGCGCAGGGTGACCGGTGGCGTTCCTGCGCGCGGTGTCACGAGCGCCCTCGGCGACGGCGGCCTCGACCCGGGCGCGCACGGAAGGGTCGTCCTTCCCCAGGAGGTTGGCGGCGGTGAGCTCAGGCACCAGCTTCGCGAGCGCGTCGTGCCAGAAGCTGCCCCGCGTGCGCGAGTCGAGTTCCTCGTCGGCGCGTTCGCCCGCCTCGAGGTTGAGCACGTTGGCGGCGAGGCCCTGGAACGCGCAGGTGCCCCACTTGCTCAGCTCGTACGAGGCGATGGGGTGCTCCGCGTCGAAGGCGAGCCGCGACTGCAGCGCCTCGAGCACGGGGCCGTCGAGCTGCCCGGTGAAGGGTCCGGGGCGGATCGACGGATCGGTGAAGAAGCGCAGGCGCTCAGACTCGATCTGGCTCTTCGCCTTCGCGTCCTGAAACCAGGCCTCGCCGGCCAGCGCCTCCCCGAGCGCGGCGCGCCGGGGGTCGGGCTGCGTCTGCCGGGTGATGGCCGGGCCCAGCGCCTCGAGCGCGGCGCGCACCCTGAGCTCGGCCTCGCTCTGCAGCTCATCGAGGCGGACGGCGGCGGCGCGATGCACGGGCACCTCGCGGAAGCCCGACACGCAGCGGGAGAGCGCGTCGCGGAAAGGAGAAGCGAGCAGCTCGCGCCCGCCGTCGTCGAAGCGCGCGCGGCTCACCGTGACGGACGCGGCCGACGAGAGCGCGAGGTGGAACAGCAGCCGATCTTCGGCGAGGCGGGTGGGCAGGCGAACGTCGCCCTCCCCCACCGCGGTGCGGAACAGGGGCAGCTGCGCGGCGCGGTTGAGCACGCCGCGCTCGTCTTCGCTCAGCAGCGCCAGCGGGGTGGGCCGGCCGGGGAAGCGGCCGTCGAGCAAGCCCCCGAGGAAGAGCTGGGCGAAGCTGCGGCCGGCCACTTCGCGCGCGTCGATGAGCCACACCGCGCCGGCGCGGGGGCCGCGGGCCACGAGGTTCTTCTCTGCGGCGGCGAGGCGAACCCAGCGAGCGAAGTCGCGGCGGCTCATGAACTGGCGGCCCAGCCCGCTGCGCTGCAGGGCGTCCTTCAGGTCAGACAGCAGCATGGCCAGCGCCTCGATCGCCGCCTGGTCGCGAGCGAGCGCGCGATCGACCTCGCCCGACATGGATCCCGCGAGCGGAGGCACCGCGCCGCGGCGCGCCGGCTCGAGCAGCCCCAGCTTCGTGACCACGTCCCACCACGCCTCGAGCAGCTCGAGCGCGGTGCCCTGCTCAGGCACGTCGAGGCACCAGCCAATCACCCGCTCCACCGCCTCGGCGAGCAGCTTCACCCGGCGGCTGTCTTCCTTCTTGCGCTGGGCCAGCGACGCAAGGCGCACGGAATAAGCCCCCTCTCCCCGAGGGGCAGAGGGTCGGGGAGAGGGCCCCGTCTTGATGGCGCCCACCACGTCATCCCGAATCCCCGCCTCCCTGAAGGTGCGCCGGGGCTCGCTGGCCTCCGCACCGAGCACCTTCACCGCCCTGCTCTCGAGCAGCGAAGCCACGTCCTCGGAAGGGAAACCGTCCTCGGGCAACTGCAAGACCGACAACGCCAACCGGCCATGAGGACTCTGAGCCAACGGCATGCCCAGCCGCGCGCGAGCCGGAACCCCCAACTCCGACAACGCCTCGACGAGCAGCTCGGTGTCGTCCGCGAGATCGCGATACGCGATGCCGATGGCCTCGGGAGGAACGCCCGCCGAGATCAACCTCCGCACGCGCCGCGCGATCTCCCGCACCTCGTCCCGCGTCGAGGGCGCGCAGAACGCCGACAGCTCCGGCGCTTCCCGAGGCCGCACGTCATCCGAGAAGATCGACTGCCCGATCCACGCGAGCGGCCCGTCGGGCACATCGGCCTCGAGCTCGACGTCGAGCGACTGCCACCGCGCCTCGACCTCGCGCACCGTGTTGATGATGAACGCGTCGGTCGCCGCGTGGCCACTGGCGGGCCAGCGCCACGTGAAACGAACGCCCGCCGCGTTGCACGCCCGCGCGAGCGCCTCGAGCAGGGCCAGGCGTGACGGCGGCACGTCGTGCACGTGCTGCACCTCGATCGCCTCGAAGCCGCGCAGCGCGACCGGCAGGCCATCGGCGCTCACCCGCTCGGCGGCGAGCCTCCACCAGTCGGCGCGATCGACGAGGCGGCGCTCGTCGAGGAACGCATCGACCGCGCGCCACAGCGCAGCGAGCGCCCGGGCGCGGGCGCCGAGGCTGCCCTCGACCTGCCCTGCCGCCGCCTCGAGCTGACGCGCGGTGATCGCCTGGCCGCGCAGGTGATTGACCAGCTCCTGCGCCTGCGCCGCGAACTCGGCGGAGTGCGCGACCACCCCGAAGGCGTTCACCGCGTGCTGGGCGGCGAGCTTCCCGAACGCCATGCGCACCAGCATCGGGTCCGCCGGAGCCCGCCGCGACGTGCCGGCGGGGTCGCACCGCTCCACCAGCTCGGACAACGTGCAGATGCCCCGCAGATCCACGAAGTCCGTCTGGCGCGACTGATCGAGGAGCCACTGCTCCACCCGATCTGAGTCTGGGACGACCACGAGCCGGCGGGACATCGTGACGCTCTTACACCCGGGGTCCGACATCTGCGTGGGTGACGGTGAACGGGGGGTGCACGACGAGATTGAGGGAAGCCCGCGATTCCGGGGGGATCGACAGGGGCGCGAAGGGCGTGATCTACGCGGCGCATGAGCCGACGCCGAAAGCCCCGCACGCCTGCGACCAGCAGTACGCCGCCGAACGACGG
>JAUXRX010000032.1 GCA_030681645.1 Archangium sp. | reverse complement strand
AGTCGCCCTTGCTCGCTACGGCGGCCATCTCAAACAGAATGGCCCACCGGGGCTCCTCATCCTCTGGCGAGCGTTGCGCGCCCTCCAAGCGCTTGCTGAGGGCTGGCTCCTGGCCCAGAGATCTGATCAATCATGAGGCGCCAGCGGGGAGAGGGTCGGGGTGAGGGGCGATGGCGGGGCAGCTCGACTCGCTGACGATCTCGCAGAGCCAGTCGGGGCGGAGCGTGATGGGACGCTCTTCCGGCATCGAGGGCATGCGTTCGCGGGCGACCGCACCGCTCAGCGGACGACGCGCTGGAAGTGAAGCTGGTAGCGGGTGGCGTTCGGCGCTCCTGTGCCCTCCAGGATCACCGTGTCGGGATCGCCCTTGTCGAGCCCACAGCCCGCGAGCAGCTTCGGGCCCGCGAGCGAGAGGCTGCCCAGCACCGCGGGATCGGGCGCGACGGTGAAGGTCTCCACCGCGACGCTGCTCACGTTCGTCGGGCACCCCTTTTCCCAGCTCGCGGCGGGGACGGCGGTCAACTGCAGCGCGACGGCGGTGCTCGTGCCCGACAGCGTCACCGACGCCGTCTTCGCCTTGAGATCGATCACGAGCGACGCGTTGGGGAGCGGACCGGTACCATCGGATTGATACGTGCCATCGGTCACCAGCGACTGCGGTCCACAGCCGCTCAGCGCCACGGCCACCACGAACATCAGGGTCGAAGTCTTCATGCACCGGCCGGATGCACGCTGCTGGCCAAAGCAAAGATCCCCGTCGACGCTCGCGCCACGTGACGCGGACCGCGACGACGCTGTCGCACCTGACAGCGCTGTCAGTAGACGAAGGGGATGATGCGGTACGGCACCTTCTTCACGTACTCGCCCCACAGCGGCCCGTACTTCGCGGCGCAGCGCAGATCGTCGAAGTGCTGCCGGGGGAAGAGCAGCACCACGTAGTAGAGCGGGTAGAGCCACGGCTCCCACGAGCCCGGGTACCCGAGCGCGAGCGTGATGGCCGAGGCCATGAGCAGCTCGCCCAGGTAGTTGATGTGGCGCGAGAGGCCCCAGAAGCCGCTCACCAGCACCCGGCCCTCGAGGGCCACGGGCGTCATGCCGAGGAACTTTCGCGTCGCGTCGCGCTTGAAATGGAACTTCTGCAGGTTGGCCCCGCGCGCCAGCGCCCAGCCGGAGAAGAAGAGCACCACGCAGCCGGCGAGGGCCCACGCGGGGGTGTGTGGGTTGGGTTGGTCAGCCTGGCTCCAGAGGCCGACCGCGTAGAAGAACGGGTAGAAGGTGAGGCAGCCCCAGCCGAGCTTGAAGCCGACCTTCTCCGCCATGAAGTCGTAGGTGTAGAGGTGGACCTCTTCGAAGTTGAGGTACTCCACGAGGAAGAAGGTGAAGAGCGCAGTGGAGATGAAGACGCCCGGCGAGGGATCGTCGCGGTGCGCGAGCAGGTGCGCGGCGGCAAACGAGTAGAGGTTGAGCGCGAGCATGATCGCGCCGATGAGGTAGAGCCACATCTTCGCGTCGAGCCGGCCGCCCAGCGCCTGCGGGTTGTCGAGGCGGCCCAGGTAGAAGTCAGCCAGCACGCCCTTCACCTTCGGGGCGCGGAAGACGATCACCGCCGAGAAGATGAGGCCGAGGGCGCAGGCGCTGGCGAGCATCTCCCAGCGGTGCAGGTAGAACGCGTCCCACGCGAGCAGGCCGCTCCAGCAGGCGCCCGCCCACGCGGCGAGGGAGAGGAAGAAGACCCTCAGGCCATTCAAGTAGTAGCGCAGCGGCTTGTTCGTCTTCGGATCGATGACGTAGCCATCGACCCAGCGGCCGGGGACGACGAGGTGAAGCACGAGCACGACGGCGTAGATGACGAGGACGTAGAGGAGGCCCAACACGCGATGGGGCCTAGCTCAGCGTCGCTTCTTCGTCTTCGGCAAACTCGCGATCACCAGGTACCGCACCTTGCTTGCGTTGAGTGACGACAAGAACTCTTGCCAGTCTCGCGGAAGTTCCATGCCTGAACGCTCGCAGGGTCTCGACCGCCGCGATGCGCTCGGGCACCGGGCGGGTGAGCCAGTAGTCAGCATCGGCTGCGTCGGCTTCCCCCTTCGACTGGAACACGCGCAGCAGCCGTTTCATGGCCCCAGGCGTAACCCCGCGCCCCCGACGAAGGGACCAATTCCCTTCCCTCGGAGGCGCGCGCTGGGATAGCGCCGCTGCATGGCCGTCCGCCTCCCCATCTTCGCGACCTGCACCCGCGGCACCGAGCCCTTCCTGGCCCAGGAGCTCGAGGCCCAGGGCTGCAAGCGCATCCGCCAGGATCGGGGCGGCGTGCGCTTCATGGCCGCGCTCGACGAGATCCTGCGCGTCTGCCTGCACTCCCGCATCGCGATGCGCGTGCTCTACCCGCTCGGCGAGTTCGAGTCCGTGGGCGCCGAGGGGCTCTACGAGGCCGCGCTGCAGGTGCCGTGGGAAGACTGGCTCACCCCGAAGATGACCTTCGCGGTCGAGGCCACGCTCAAGGACTCCGAGCACACCCACACCGGCTTCGTCGCGCTCAAGCTCAAGGACGCGATCGTCGATCGGCTGCGCCAGAAGTATGGCTCGCGGCCCGACGTCGACAGCCACAACCCCACTGTGGGCGTGGTGGCGCACCTGGCCAAGACCACCCTGTCCCTCTCGCTCGATCTCTGCGGCGAGCCGCTCTTCAAGCGCGGCTACCGCATCAAGACCACCATCGCCCCGCTGAAGGAGACGCTCGCCGCCGCCCTGCTCATGGCCGCGAACTACACCGGCGAAGAGCCGCTGGCCGACCCGATGTGCGGCTCGGGCACGCTGGTCATCGAAGGCGCGTGGATGGCGATGCGCCGCGCGCCCGGCCTCAAGCGCCACTTCGCCCTGGAGAACTGGCCCGAGTTCGCCGCGAAGGCCAAGCCCCTGCTCGACGACCTGCGCCGCGAGGCCATCTCGCAGCAGCGCACGCTCCCCTTTCAATTCATCGCCCGCGACTACGACGAAGACGCGCTGCTGGCCGTGAAGCGCAACGTGGTGGCAGCCGGCCTGTCGACCGCCGTGCGCATCGAAGAGGCCGACGTGCTCAAGAGCGACCCGCCCGAGGGGCCTCCGGGGCTGCTCATCACCAACCCGCCCTACGGCGAGCGCATCGGCGACGGCGGGCAGAAGGGCATGAAGTCCTTCTTCCACATGCTGGGCAAGTCGCTGGGCCGCTGGCAGGGCTGGCGCATGGCCGTGCTCGCCGGCAACCCCGCCTTCGAGAGCGCCTTCGGCCGCCGCCCCAACAAGCGCACCGACTTGTGGAACGGGCCCATCGAGTGCCAGCTGCTCCAGTATCCGGTGGTGGTGCCCCGGGAGTAGTCTCCCCCGAGCCCATGAGCGAGGTGACCAACTCAGGCGAGCATGAAGAGTCTCCGACGGCAGAGGTCGCCGCAGACTCGCTCGACCCGCTCATCGGGCAGACCATCGACGGCCGCTTTCGCATCGTCGACGTCATCGGCAAGGGCGCGATGGGCAAGGTGTACCGGGCGGTGCAGTTGCCGCTCAACCGCGCGGTGGCGATCAAGCTGCTCGACTCCCGCTATGGAGCCGGCCGCGACGAGAGCTTCAAGCAGCGCTTCCTGGTCGAGGCTGCGCTCACCTCGAAGCTGAACCACCCCAACACGGTGCGGGTGCTCGACTACGGCAGCACGCGCGACGGCCTGTTCTTCCTCGCCATGGAGTACCTCGACGGCGAGACGCTCGAGAAGCTGCTCACGAAGGGGCCGCTGCCGTGGCACCGGGTGTTGAGCATCGGGCAGCAGATGGCCCGCGCGCTGCGCGAGGCGCACGAGCTGGGCGTGGTGCACCGCGACCTGAAGCCCGGCAACGTGGTGCTGCTGCACGCCGACGACGACGCCGACTTCGTCAAGGTGCTCGACTTCGGCCTGGTGAAGTCGTTCGTCGAGGGCCACGAGCTCGAGGGCCGGGCCATCACCCAGCAGGGCATGCTCATGGGCAGCCCGCCGTACATGGCGCCCGAGCAGGGCGAGAAGAACCGCGCCGACCCGCGCAGCGACATCTACTCGCTGGGCACGATGCTGTTCGAGATGCTCAGCGGCAAGCCGCCCTTCAGCGGGGCCGGCGCGCTCGAGGTGATCCTCAAGCACGTGAACCAGCCGGTGCCGCCGCTGGTCACGCCCTCGAAGTTCGAGGCAGTGCCCGACGCGCTGCGGGCGATCGTGATGCGGTGCCTGGCGAAGTCGCCGATGGATCGCTTCCAGTCGATGGAAGAGCTGCTGCTCGCGCTGCAGGACGTGCAGCCTCCGACGCGCAACGAGCCGGAGCCGCAGCAGCCGAAGACCGAGGCCGCGGTGCCGATCGTGGCGCCACCGCCTGAGCCGCCGGTGGTGCTGCCGCCTCCGTCGCGGGGGCCGTCGGTGCTGCTGGTCGCGGGGTTCTTCGTGGCCGCCGTCGCGGGCGTGCTGGGCACGTGGGCGATGGTGAAGCCGGCCGCGCCCACGAAGCTGGTGTTCCACGTCGAGTCGACGCCTGCGGGCGCGAGCGTGATCGTCGAGGGGAAGAAGCTGGGAGTCACGCCCATCGATCTCGAGCAGACGCTGGGCCAGGGTAACCGCGCCTCGCTCGAGCTGCGGCTGGAGAAGGACGGCTACGCGCCGGGCAACGTGAAGCTGACCGGCGGTGGTGGACGGCTCGAGGTGTCGCAGACGCTCACGCCGCTGGCCGCGCCCGACGAGCCGAAGAAGGTCGAGACGAAGAAGCCCGAGCCGGTGAAGGCGCCGGAGCCCGTCGTCGCGAAGCCCGAGCCCGAGCCGGTGAAGCCGGAGCCCGTCGTCGCGAAACCCGAGCCCGTGAAGAAGCCCGAGCCCGTCGTCGTGGCGAAACCCGAGCCGGCGAAGAAGGCCGAGCCCGTCGCGAAGCCAGAGCCCGTGAAGAAGGCGTCGAAGCAAGTCGCCACGGTGAAGCCTGAGCCGAAGAAGAAGCAGCCCGCGACGCCGACGCCCACGGCCCCCCGGCCCGCATCAAAGCTCGACGAGGACGACGAGGCGGGGCCTGCGAAGAGCGAGCTCAAGCGGCCCACGGCGCAGCCTTAGACAACGCCACGTTGGCCCGCCGCGACTTCACCGGCAGCTCTGCCTCGCGTTGGGCCTGATGCCTCAACCACGGCCGCCGTGGTGGCGATCACGAGGCCGAGCGTGAGGCCGCGCCTCACGCCGCCGCTGCTGGGTGGCGGTGATGGTGTGCGCGCTGGCGCTCGCTTCGATGCAAGGGAGGGCGCACCTGGTGCTGGAGAATCTCGTGCTGCGCCAGCAACTCGCGGTGCTGCGGCGTCGCGGACCTCGGCCGAAGTGTTCTGAGGCGCGCTGTTCAGCGGGTCCAGCCTGATGATCGCGCTCGCTGTTTGGTGGGCGGGCGAATTGCAGCGGCGAGGTCGGCCATCAGAGAGCCGGTTTCTAGCGAGTCGCGCTGCGTGAATTACGCCGCGGTCTG
>JAUXRX010000031.1 GCA_030681645.1 Archangium sp. | reverse complement strand
GGCAGCGCGAAGCCGAAGTCCGCCCAGTCGATCTGCACCGCCTCGCCGGGCTCAAAATGCAGTTTGAGGAAGGCCTCCTTCTCGAGCGGGCGCAGCCGCCGCATCCGGTCGCGCAGGATGCTGACGCCGCCCTGGTACCCGGCGGCGCGCAGCTTCTCGAGCACCGCTGGCGCCTTCAGTTCGGGCGTCTCGTCGAGCAGCGCCTTCACCTTCGCCTCGTACGGCGTCAGCAGTGATGCTCTCGGCGTCGTCGCGGTGTGCGGCTTCTTCGGCCCGCGGCCCACCACCTTGCGCACGGTGTTCCGCGACATGTTCAGCCGCTTGGCGATGGCCCGCACCGACAGGCCATCGACGAGATGCAGTTTCAGGACCTCAGCCGGCCGCGTGTCACCGTCCATCGTGGCGGTCCCCGAGGCTGTGGAACACGTAGACCCGTTCGGACCGCGTCGCGGCGAGCGCCGCTTGCCAGCGCGCGGCCCACGACCAGCTTCCCGTCTCGTCCGCAGAAATCACAACGTGCAGCGGCGCCGGCCGCGCCCAAGACAGAAATTCCTTCAGCAGCCGCAGTCGTCGGGCCGAGGACAGCTCGTCGCTCAACGGCCCGGTGAGGCTCAGTCGCAGGAGTCCGTCGTTCCCCCTGGGCAACAGCAGCAGTCTCGATGGCTCTCTCGTCATGCGCGGGCTGAAGTGCCGCACGCGTCAATTCCTCGGAAGATTGATCACCCACGCACCCGCGATTCCGCGCTCTTCGCTCGCGCTCTGCCGCTCGATGTTCATCGCGACCTTCGGGGGATTGGCGGTGCTTTCGCTTCGCAGTTCGTGCCGTCTCGCGTCGCCCGAGCGCGCTGCACTCGTCGCTGCAGCAAGAAGGGCACCGAGCCGGAGGACAGCGAGCCTGAAAAGGGCGCCGTCGATTCGGCCAACTTCCTTCAGGTTCCGTAGAGCGCGCCGTCACAGCCTCAGATGTCCGCGTCGAGTGAACCCTCCGAGCTGAGCGCGCTGTGGAAGCTGGCACTTCCGCTCGCGCTCGCGCAGGCGGGCCAGGCGCTGATGGGGCTGGTCGACACCTGGGTGCTGGGCCGGCTCTCGGCCTCGGCGCAGGCGGGCGCGGGCCTGGGCAACTCGCTCACCTTCACGTGCATGTTCTTCGGCATGGGCGTGATGATGGCGCTCGACCCGCTCGTCTCCCAGGCCGTGGGCGCCGGAGACCAGACGAAGGCGCGGAGGCACTTCTGGCACGGCGTCTGGCTCGCGTTGCTGACCAGCGCGGTGGTGATGGTGCCGGTCGCGGTGATCCCCTTCACGCTGGAGCCGTTTGGCGTGGCGCCCTCGGTCGCGGAGGGGGCTCGCCAGTACATGTGGTGGCGGCTGCCGGGCATCGCGGGCGTGCTGCTCTTCGTCACCGCGCGCAGCTACCTCACCGGCGTGGGCAAGGTGGCCATCACCTTCTGGGCGATGGTGGTGGCGAACGTCGCCAACCTGGGCCTCGACTGGCTGCTGGTGTTCGGGTTCGGCCCCATTCCCGCGATGGGCGTGATGGGCGCGGCCATCGCCACCGTCGGCTCCACGTATTTGCAGCTGGGCATTCTCTTCTTCGGGTTCGGCCCCGCGCCCAAGGGCACCGTGCGTGGCTTCGATCGCGTCGAGGTGCTGAAGGCCGCGAAGCTGGGCGCGCCCATCGGGCTCCACTTCATTGCGGAGTCGGGCGTGTTCTCGCTCGCGGGCCTGCTCTCTGGGCGGCTGGGAGAGACCGCGGCGGCGGCGCACCAGGTCGCGCTCAACTGGGCGAGCTTGAGCTTCTGCGTGGCGTCGGGCATCGGCGCGGCGGCGTCGACGCGGGTGGGGTGGGGCATCGGCCGTGACGACACGCCGGCCGCGCGCACCGCGGGGCTCACCGCGTTCGGCAGCGTGGCGGTCTTCATGGCCTTCGCCTCGGTCGTCTTCCTGCTCTTCCCCCACGCGATGGCGGGTTGGATGTCGAAGGACGCGAACGTGGTGGAGCTGGTGATCGCGCTCTTCGTGGTGGTGGCGCTGTTTCAGATCTCCGACGGCGTGCAGGCGGTGGGGGCGGGCGCGCTGCGCGGCACCGGTGACACCACCTTCACCTTCTGGGCGAACATGGTGGGGCACTGGGTGATCGGGTTGCCGGTGGCGTACCTGCTGGGCGTGCGCGGGCCCTACGGCGTGGTGGGGTTGTGGTGGGGGCTGTCGGCGGGGCTGACCGTGGTGGCCGTGGCGCTGGTGATTCGCTTCAACCGCACCACGCAGCGAGCGATCGCGCGGATCAGCTGACCGCTGACCGTGCTGTACCGCCCTGACGCCTTTTTCCAGCGCGTATCTGCGCACATCGACGGCCCCTCCCTGCGCGCCTAGCTTCTCGGATTCGGCTGAAGGCGAGCGCGGGCGAGGGAGCACACGATGCGAGTCGTTGTTGCGTTGGTCGTGGTGACGGCGTCGGTAGCCTGGGCTGATCCACTCACCGAGGGCCTGACGTGGCTTCGGCAGCAGCAGGGTCCCGACGGGCTCCTGAGCGCCGCCGGTGAAAACGAAACAGTGGCGACGCAGGAGGCGCTCGAGGTCTATCGCGCGCTCGGCCTCCTCTCCGAGCCCGAGGCGCAGGCGGCGCTCGTCGCGCTGGGGACGACGCCGGCGGGCCCTGACAACGAGCTCCTGCTCCGACGTGCGTGGGCGATCCGCGACTCGGCCTTCTCGTTCTCGGTGCCCTTCGTCACCAGTCACGCCCCGGGCTTCGAAGCGGACGAGGCGTGGCTGCTGTCGTGGACGCTGCTCACCCAGCCCACCTTCGATGGGTCTCTCGCCTTCCGGCTCTCCGCGTTGCTGGATGTGAATGGCTGCCTGAGCTGGGCCGACAACGCGGCCTCCGCGGAGCTCACCGCCCTCGCCGCCCTGGCACTGCGCCGCGGTTCCTCTTCCCCTTCGCTGGCCTTCACCAGAGGCCGGCTCCTCGGCTGTCTCTCGTCTCTTCAGGGGCTGGGTGGTGAGTTCGACGGTGCTCCGGCGGCGACCGCCCTGGCCGTGATGGCGCTGGAGTCGGGTGAGACCGACGTGACGCTCGCGACGGGCCGAGCGCGGGCGTACCTGCTGGCCACGCAGGGCGCCAACGGAAGCTGGGGAACGGTGCGCGCCACGTCACTCGCACTCCGCGCCCTGAATGGCGGCGCGCCTGACTGGGCCATGCGGCGTGAGTTCATCTCGGGCCGCACCCTGCTCCAGCTGAGCGCGGGGCAGGTGACGCAGGGCAACCCGGTGATCGCGACGGTGGACGTCAGGAACGCCGCCGGAGCCGCGGCCCCGGCAGTTCAGGTGAGGCTCACCGCGACGCCGGCTGGCGGAGGTGCGTCGGTCTTCCTCGCGGACGCCTGGCTGCCGCCGCTCCAGCCCCGACAGTCCCTGCTGCTCCCCGTGCCCTTCAGCACCGCCGCGCTGGGCGGCAGCTACGTCATCGAAGCGGACATCGACGCCCTTCGACTTCACCCCGAGCTCGATCGCACCAACAACATGTCGTCCGCGCCGCTCGATGTGCGCGTCGAAGCAGACCTCAGCGTCGCTTCGACCAGCATCCGCTTTACCGCCGGCCCCACCCCTGCGCAGGCCACCGTCAGCGTCACGGTGAGAAATCTGGGGAGCACGCTGCAGAGCGCGGTCGCCCTCCAGGTCTGGAAGGGAAGCCCGCAGACCGGCGTCGCCGTGGGCTCCTTCCTGGTTCCAGCGGGGCTGACGCGCAACGGGGCCTTCACGGGCAGCGTGCTGCTCCCGCTCGCTGGCGTCAGCGGCGTCACGCCCATCTGGGCGGTGGTCGACCCCTCGCAGCTGCTCTCCGAGTCCGACGAGAACAACAACGCTGCCTTCCGCTTCTTCGAGCTGGGGGGCGACGCACCGGTCGACGTCGCCCTCTTGCAGCAGGACTTCCCTTCGCCAGCGAACGTCACCAACGGCGTGCCCTTCACGCTCGCCGGCGCCGTCCGGAATCTCGCGGCGAATGACGCGCGGCAAGTCGTCGTGAGCGCCATCGACTCCCGCTCTCGGCGCACCCTGGGCCAGACGGTGCTCGAGCTGGTACCCGCCAACTCGAGCGTGCCGCTGAGCTTGCCGATGGTGGTGAATGAAGCCGGGCCGGTCGAGCTTCGCGTGCAGGCGAGCAACGACACCAACCCCAACAACAACGTCTACACGCTGTCCGTGAATTCGCGCGCGGGGAGCAATCTCCTCACCACCACCCTGCTGCTTCGAACCCCGACCGGAAATCAAAGAGACATCGTAGCGACCTTCCGAAACACCGGCCTCGCCTCCGTCACCGTCTCGGCAGTGGTGAACCTGGGCCAGACGCGCGAGGAGCTCGAGCGCCGCTTCATCACCTTGACGGCGAACGAGACGCGGGCCGTGGCGTTCCAGAGCGTCGAGCTCGTCTCGGGTGTCATCGAGGTCTGCCTCGATGCCTCCAACGCAGTGGAGGAATCGAACGAGAACGACAACTGCATGGAGGAAGGCGTCGGCACCGACACCTCCGACCTCCGCGTGCAGGCGAAGGACCTGCACTTCGACCCTGTGGGCGCCGACGTCGGGGAGGCGGTGCACGCCACTGCCGTGATCAAGAACCTGCGCAGCTTCACCAGCAGCGCGCTCGTCGAGTGGTGGCAGGGCGCCCCTGGCAAGCCCTGGGCGAAGCAGCTGGGCGAGACCCAGGTGCAGGTCGCCGCCAACGGCACCACCACCACCAGCCTCGACTTCATCCGCCCCGAGGGAGTGCCCGAGGTGCACGTGCGCCTGGTCGCCGTCATGCCGCGCATCCAACCCGGGCCCTCGCAGCGCGCGGGGCGACACCTCTTCCTCGAGGACATCGTGCAGGTCGCCATCGCAGATCGGCCCTCCAACTCGGCCTTCATCTACGGCCAGCACGTTCGCGTGGGCAGGCTCGACGCAGATGCGACTCCCGAGCTGGTCATCGGCTACCGCATCTGGAATGGCGTCGACGACATCTTCGGTGTCGAAGTCCTCGGCCGCGAGGCGGACGGGCGCTACGTGCGCCGCTGGAAGCGCGAGTACCCCGGCCGCAACTCGGGTGACGTGGTGCTCCTCGACGTCGACGGAGACGGCCTGGGTGAGGTGGTGGTGCTGACGACGCAGCAGGGCGCCTTCCCCAACGTGCAGCTCGACGTGCACCGCGGCGACAGCATCCTCAAGTGGAGCTGGCAGTGGCTCGAGACCGTGGGCGGCTACGACTCGAGGCGCAGGCTCGCCATCGGTGACCTGAATGGCGACGGCACGCCCGAGTTGGTGACGGCCGACACCAGGCTGCACGCCTTCGACGCTGCGACAGGGGCGTCGGTGCTCGACTTCGCGTTGAACCTCTCGGGCTCGAGCTTCGGGGAGTTCGAGATCCTCGACGTGAATGGCACTGGTGAGCACTCCATTCTCGCGGAGCGGCCGAACCTGCCCCTGGGGCTCTACGACGCGACGGGGAGCCTGCTCTGGGCCGCGCCCACCTTCGCCGCGACGACGAACGTCTCCGTCGCGGACCTCGACCTCGATGGGTTGCCGGAGGCCATCGCAGGCGGGGGCGATCTTTCGAACGCGGTTTCGCTGGCGGCGCCCCACGTCAGGACGACGTTTGGCCTCGACTCGCTCTGGCATCAGGCCGTCGGTGCCCTGAGGCAAGACGGGCGTCCCTACGTGGCGTCGGGGCGCTGGGACCGCCTCTCGGGGCTCGCCGCGGCGGGGCTGGCCAACCGCTTCGCCGCGTACCGCGGTGACGGCCAGCTGACGTGGGAGAGCACGACCCGCGCGGGTCAATTCAACGGAACCGCCACTAGCTCGCGCGTCACCTTCGCGGACCTCCTGGGCAAGGGGCGGCCCCAGGCCATCGTGGCCGCGTGCGCAGAGCCCTTCTTCCTCCTCGATGGTCGAGACGGGAAAGAGCTCATCGCGGTGCCCGACACGGACTTGTCGGGCAGCGGCTGCTCGAGCGGAGAGAACGGGGCGCCGCCCTCCGTCGTCGCAAACCTCGGTACGACTCCGGGCGCCCACGTCATCGTCACACACTCCAGCGGCCCCAACGCCTCGCCAACGTTCGGAGCACCTCACTACGCAGACGCCGAGGCGCTCATCTTCCACAGCCCGAAGTGGAAGCCGATGCCGCCCACGTGGCCGACCCGGAACCTCATCAAGGGACGAATCGGCGACGACCTGCGCCTCGCGGCCGGCAACGCGGGCTACCGCTGGTGGACGACGCACAACACCTACAACCAGCAGTTCGACGTCGAGCCCGCGCGCCTGTTGGCTGACCTCCTCGCCAGCCTCGCGGCGCCAGCGCCGGCCACCTCGGGCCAACCCACCACGCTGACCGCGACGGTGCGCAACGAAGGTGGCCTGCCTGCCTCCGGAGTCGCGGTCGGCTTCTACGAGGGCAAGCGGACGGAGGGCGGCCAACTGCTCGGCACCGCCACCGTCGCGGGCCCGCTCGCGGTGAGGGGCGGCAGCGCCACGGCTCAGCTCGTCTGGACGGCGGGGGCTGAAGGAATGCACACGCTGTGCGCGGTCGCGAACTTCGACAGCGCGCTGGAAGAATCGGGTGAAGAGAACAACGAGAGCTGCACCACCTTCTTCGTGCGGGCGCCCACCACCTTCTGCGACGCGGCGCTGGTCGCGACCTCGCTCTCCGTGAGTCCGCCAGCCGCCTCGCCGGGCAGCGACGTGGCGCTGTCGGCCACCGTCGAGAACCTCGGCGCCGAGCCGTGCCAGGCGACGACGCTCACCGTCGCCGATGGGCCCACCGGGAACGCCGAGGTGCTCGGCCTGACGGCGGTGCCCGCGCTGGCGGTTGGCCAGTCCGTCACGCTGAACGTCGATGCGCGCGCGCGCGTGGGTGCGCGGACGCTGTCCTTCACGGTGGATGCGGCGGCGGCGCGTGACGGCGATGTCAGCAACAACGTGGCGACGCTCGAGGCGCTCTTCACCGACGCCACCCAGGCAGACCTCCAGCTCGTCTCCGCGGTGCTGACGCCCACGCCCGCCTTCCCCGGCGAGGCCGTCGCCGCGCGGCTGGTGGTGCGGAACTTCGGAATCGCCTCGGCCGCGACGCTGCTCACGCTCTCCTCGGGTGAGTCGGCGCAGGTGCCTGGGCTCGGCGCGGGGGAGTCGTTCGAGGTCGCCCTGACGCTGACCGCGGGGCTGAGCTCGAGCTCGCTCCTCGCCACCATCGACCCGGCCAACGCGGTGGCGGAGTTCGACGAGGGCAACAACACGCGCGCGCTCGCGCTCGAGGTCATCTCCGCCGAGGTCGAGCTGACCGTCGTCGCTGCGCCGTCGAGCGCCGGTCCTCTGACCCCGGTTGGCATCTCGGTGAGCGCGAGCACGACTGGCCCGAAGGCGAGACAGCTCGAGGTGACGACGCAGGTCTTCTCCTCCACGGGCGCCCTCACCGCGAACGTCCTGGCCGCGAGCCGGCTCGTGGTGCCTCAGCAGGGAAGCGCGGGCCTCTCCGCCTCGTGGAACACCGGGAGCTCGGCGCCGGGCAGCTACGTGGTGCGCAGCTCGGCAGTGGAGAGCGGCCGCCTGGTGGCGCAGAGCCAAGCGCTGGTGACGGTGGTGGCCGGGGCGCCCGCGGCGGTGGCTGCGCTCACCGCTGACAGGGGCAGCTATCTTCCGGGACAGGCGGCGCTGTTGTCCTTCGTGATCGACAACACCTCGGGCAACGTGGTGCTGCAGGGCACAGAGGTCACCCTCACGGTGTTCGAGCCCGGAGGGGCTGCGCTGAAGACCGAGTTGAGACAGCTGCCCGTGCTGCCGGTGGCTGGCCGCTTCTCCGGCTTCTCGCTCTTCGACGTGAGTCCAAGCGCGGGAGCGGGCCTCTACATGGCGCGCCTCGACGTGCGGCGCGGCGGAGCGCTGCTGGCCCAGGCGCAGGCGGCCTTCAACGTGGTGGTCGACGCCGCGCTTCAAGTCAGCGCGCAGACGACCGCGCCAGCCACCTTCCAGGTCGGAGGCGTGCTGCCGGTCTCCGTGCTCCTGAGCAACCCCACCAGCGCGCCGCTCTCCAGCGAGGTGTTGGCAGTGGAGCTCCTCGACGCGTCCGGCCCCACGCTTCAGCCGGAGAGCTCGACGGGCGCCGTGGTGTCCCTTGCCGCGGGAGCGAGCTCGACGTCGAGCTTCACGCTGTCCACCGTGGGCATGTCACCGGGCAAGAAGCTCGTCGTGGTGCGCCTGGGCGGGCGCGTGGTGGACCGGGTGCTGCTCGAGGCCGTGCCCATCATCGACGCTGAGCCGCCCTCGGTGCTCGTCACCGGCGTCAGCGATCTCGACGTCGCGCGGGCTCCGGTGACGCCCGTCATCACCATCACCGACGCGCACGCCTTCAGCGCGGTGGTGATGTTGGATGGTGCGGACTTCGTCTCCGGCACCGCCGTCGCGACAGAGGGGGCGCACGTGCTGGAGGTTACGGCCCAGGACGTCTTCGGCAACATCACCTGGGTGCGGGTGCGCTTTACCCTCGACGACACGTCGCCGGTGTTGGCGCTGGCCGGCGTGGTTGACGGCGCGATCATCTCGATACCCCCGACGCTGGCGTTCTCCGCGACCGACACCCACCTGGTCTCCGTGACGTCCACCCTCGACGGCGTGCCATTCACCTCGGGAGACCCGGTCTCTGCAGACGGAGTGCACGTCTGGGTGGTGACAGCCATCGACGCCGCAGGCAACGCGACGACGGAGACGAGGACCTTCACGCTCGACACCAGCCCGCCGGTGCTCACCATCTCTGGAGTCACCGACGGGGCGCTCCTCAATACCCCCGTGACGGTGACGTACGCAGCGGTGGACCTGACGTCCGTGACGACCGCCGCTTCGCTCGACGGGGCCCCTTTCGCTTCGGGAAGCCTCATCACGACCGAAGGCGTGCACACCCTGAGCGTGACGGCCACGGACGCCGCGGGGAACTCGAGCGCTGCCGCGTTGAGCTTCGAGCTGGACTTCACGCCGCCGAGCATCACCTTCACGGGCGTCATTGATGGAGCGCTGCTGCGTGGCCCCGTCACACCCACGTTCGCCGCGACTGACGCCAACCTGACGACGCTCACCGCGACGCTGAATGGCGCTCCCTTCGCCAGCGGCACAGTCGTGAGCGCCGATGGTCCGTACGCCCTCGAGGTGAGTGCCGCGGATGGGGCAGGCAACGTCGCGACCCGCACGCTCCACTTCACCCTCGACGCGACCCCGCCGGTGATTCAGCTCACCGGCGTCGTCAGTGGCCAGGTCTCAGCCATGCCGCTCACGCCGCTCTTCTCCGTGACGGATGCCCACCTCGCGCAGGTGCTCGGCACGCTGGACGGGGCGCCGTGGCTGTCTGGTACTCCGGTCACGGCGGAGGGTGCTCACCTGCTCATCGTGAGCGCGGCCGATGCGCTGGGGAACACCGCGCAGCGTCTGGTCGGCTTCACGCTCGACTTCACCGCGCCGGCCATCACCATCACCGGAGTGACGGATGGCGCGAGCGGGTCGAGCTTCACGCCTGTCATCACGTTCAACGACGCGACCGCGCTGACGACCAGCATCAGGCTGGATGGCGGGCTCTTCACCTCGGGCACCACGGTGAGCACGGCAGGCACGCACGTCTTGACGGTGTTGGCCGAAGACGCGGCGGGGAACCTCGCGACGCGCACCGTCACCTTTGAGGTGGTGGCGACTGGCGGCCAGTGTGTCGACCTGAGCTTCATCGCCGAACGCCGCTACTCGCCCTCGCGCTGGTACGACGCCGGCTTCCGCTTCTCCTCCCCGGTGCGCGTCGCCGTGCCCTGGACGCTCGACGTCACGGCGGGCAACGCAGGCAACAAGAAGGCCTACCTCTTCCTGAGCTTGTCGGGACATACCACGCGCTGCGAGTACAGGGGCGGGAGTCCGGTTGCGCACCCGCGTCGATCATCCGACGTGGCGGCGGGCCTGCGGTACCGCTTCGAGCGCTGCACCAACGGCGTGGGCGCGGGCGCGATGCGCACCGTCGACGACGTGCGGCTCCATGTTCACGATGGAGACTCGAAGCGCGGCGCGACGCAGGCCACCTGGCGACTCCAGGAGGCGCAGCCGTGCAGTGGGTCCACCGTGCAGGATGCTGGCGTGCCGCCCGGCGATCATTGCGGACGCGCCTCCGCGGCGTGCGAAGTGGAAGGCGAAGACGACTGCGACGACGACGGCCAGGACGACGATGATGATGACGACGACGATGATGATGACGACGACGATCATGGGCACGGGGGCTGGCGATGAGGCGCGATTCGAAGTTATTCCGGGGCGGAAGCGGGCTCCTCGCAGTGCTGGCGGCCCACTTTCTGTGTGGAGGCACGCAGTGGGCGGCAGCAGCGGACGCCGAGTCCCAGGCCGACGCGCGGAGAGTCGCGCTCGCAGCCACGCTCAAGCTGCCGGTGGAGGCGCTCGCGAATCCCGCTGAGTACCAGCGGGCCCAGGCAGTGGCGGCCGCCGCCCGGCAGGCGGCCGGGCTCGAGCAGCTGACGCAGCACACGGCCAGCCCGAAGCAGGCGATTCAGCGCGTGCGCAGCGCGAATCTGGCGAGAGGCATCGAAGGGAAGGAAAAGGCTGCGCGCCTCTCGGTCGCAGCCTCCAAGGCGAAGGCACTCGCGCTCTCCCCCGAGGCGGCGCGCAATTCGCTCGAGCTGGCGGCCCCCGGCTTCAAGCTCGCCGTGTCGCGCGCGCCGAAGGGCCCGCCGACGAAGACCAAGGCGCCGCAGGCGAAGCCAAAGCCCGTGCGGCCCGAGGAGCCGCGCACGAAATGGCCGAAGCAGGGCGCGCTATCGCCCACGCTCGAGCAGCTCTACGCCTCGGCCGGCGACGGAGCCCGAGTCGTGCTGAGTGACGGCAGCGAAGTCGAGGCGAGCCAGATGGCGCTGACGCCCGTGCGCGCACCAACGCGGCTGGCCTCGCTCATGTCGGACTATGGCTTGATGTTACCGCTCCTGGGCGTGCTCCCTCCGCCCGCACCGGAAGACACAGCACAGACACCTGAGACGACCCGGACTCCGGCCGTGGCCGCGCAGCTTCAGCAGACCGGCAGCAGCGCGCTGGCCATCTACAACTTCGCGCTGACGAAGATCCGGCCCGAGCTCTATTTCGGCAGCAAGAAGGGCGCAGACGCGACGCTGCGCGAGGGCGCGGGCAACGACTTCGACACCGCCTCGCTGCTGATCGCCCTCCTGCGGGGCGCGGGCATTCCAGCCCGGTACGAGTACGGCACCGTGGCCTTGAGCCAGGCACAGGCCGAGTCCCTCACGGGCGCAAAGACAGCACAGGCAGCCGCCCAGCTCCTCGGCAGCGTGGGTGTACCCAACGCCCTCAGCCCCGACGGCACGCAGCTCGTCATCGAGCGCGTCTGGGTGCGCGCCTTCGTCACCGCGGAGGGCCGCTACGGCGCCGCGGGTGGCCCGTCTCACTGGGTGCGGCTCGACGCCGGCCTCAAGCAGCAGCGGTGGGCACCGGTGGCCAACTTGAAGGGCGCGGCCACCTTCAGCCAGGCGGACTACCTCGCAGCGCCGCAGACGAAGAGCCCACAGGCGATGTACGAGGCGCAGCTCCTCGCCACGGCGCGCGCGGCAAACCTGTGCAACACGCTGGACGAGGCGCTCTACTTGGGCACCCTCACCCAGGCGCCCCTCAATCTGTTGCCCGTCGAACACCCAGGCACGGTGTTGGCGAGCCTCCTCACTTTCGCGAGGCCACCGGCTTCCATGCGCTGGACGGTGTCCGTCGACGGCGGAGGACTCAGCGCGTCCTTCGAATTGGCTCAACTCGGGTACCACTCGCTCGCGCTGCGCTACGTGGGAGCGACCCCGGCGGACGTCTCCGCGCTGCTCGCCGCGGGAGACATCACCAACGTGGTGCCCTTCCAGGTGCAGGTGGTGCCGGTGCTGCGACTGGATGGCGTCGAAGTCGCGCGGGGGACGCCTGCGCTGGTGGGCACGAGCCAGGCGCTGGCGGTGCGAACGACGGTGCCGCAGGGCAGCCCGCGCTCCTTCACGCATCGCCTCGTGGCGGGCGGTGTGTATGCGCTGTCGTTGAGCGGCGGCGTCACCACGGACGAGTGGGTGGCGACGCAGCGGCGAGGCATGACGGGACTGCCCTCAGGCAGCCCGGAGGCGGCCGAGGCCACCGCGCATGCAGTGCAGGCGCTGTACTCGCACCGCGGACAGACCTCGGCGCGGCGCCTCGCCGCGCTGACCGGCCACGTCGTCGTGATGGACGCCTTCGAGTCACTGGCGGGCAGGCAACTGCTGGTGACGGAGAGCAACGGCGTGCCGGTGTCGGTGCGCTGGGGCCTGTACTTCATCGACGCGACGGACTCGCTGACGCCGCTGGCGCGGGACGGCAACGCCGCGCAGGTGGAGAACCTGTCCGAGCTCTTCGGAATGCACGGCAGCTACCTCGAGTCCCAGGCCTGGGAAGAAGTCTTCAGCCGCAAGGCGCTCAGTACGGTCACCATCATCCACGCGGCGCGGGCGCAGGGCATTCCCGTCGACTGTTCTGAGGCGCGCTGTTCAGCGGGTCCAGCCTGATGATCGCGCTCGCTGTTTGGTGGGCGGGCGAATTGCAGCGGCGAGGTCGGCCATCAGAGAGCCGGTTTCTAGCGAGTCGCGCTGCGTGAATTACGCCGCGGTCTG
>JAUXRX010000024.1 GCA_030681645.1 Archangium sp. | reverse complement strand
CCGCCGCCACCGCCCGTGGCGCCGCCGCCCGAGCCGCCGCCCGTCGCGCCGCCGCCCGAGCCGCCGCCCGTCACGCCGCCGCCCGAGCCGCCGCCGGTGCGCCCTCCGCCGCTGCCGCCAGTGCCCGCGTCATCAGAGGGGGTCGCCCCGCCGCAGGTGCAGCCCTGGGTGGTCGCGACCGCGACGCTCACCAGTGCTGCGAACAAGAGTCGCTTCATGAATCGACCTCCAACGGAGTGATTGAGCCGCGCGTGCCCCCACGCGCGGTCCGCATCCTGCCCGCTATTCGCGGCGGATGCGCACTTTTTCGCTGGAGGCCGGTGCGACCTCGACCGCGAACGTGCGCCTTCTCCGGTGTGGCAGGTCCTTCCACTTTGCATGCGAGGGTGGGATGGCCCGTGTTTCCAAAACTGTACTCGCCTGCGCGCTCCGACCTACTCTGCAGCGCTTGCCGCAGTCCCCCCGCTGAAGAAATGGGCCACCCCACGGCCCGAGCCGGAGAACCCATGCGCCAGTCGTCCCTGCTGCTGTCGTTGCTCGTCCTCGCTGGTTGCGCCGATTGTGGTGGACCCCCGGTGAACCCGGCCGACGCCGGCACGAGCTGCACCGACGGCGCCCGCAACGGCACCGAGACCGACGTCGACTGCGGCGGCTCGTGCAACCCGTGTGCGGCCGGCAAGGCCTGCACGTCCGCCGCCGACTGTGGAACCAACAACTGCGTGGCGCAGGTCTGTCGCGCCGTCAGCTGCACCGACGGCGTGCGCAACGGCGCGGAGACCGACGTCGACTGCGGTGGCGGCACCTGCCCCGCCTGCGCGGGCACGCTCGTGTGCGTCGCCGGCACCGACTGCCAGTCGGGCACCTGCACCGCGGGCCGCTGCGTCAGCGCGCCCTCGTGCACCGACGGGCTCAAGAACGGCACCGAGAGTGACGTCGACTGCGGCGGCTCGACCTGCGGTCTGTGCGCCCTGGGGCGCGCCTGCACCATGGGCACCGACTGCATCACCTCGACCTGCACGGCCCAGGTCTGCGTCGCGGCGGCCGGCTGCAGCGACGGCGTGCGCAACGGCGCCGAGTCCGACGTCGACTGCGGCGGCGGGACCTGCCTGCCCTGCGCGCTCGGCCGCGCCTGCGGCGGCAACCCCGACTGCGGCTCGGGCAGCTGCGTGGGCCAGGTGTGCGTCTCGGGCGCGACCTGCACCGACGGCATCCGCAACGGCGCCGAGTCAGACGTCGACTGCGGCGGCGGCACCTGCGCGACCTGCCCGGTGGGCGGCGTCTGCGTCACCGGCACCGACTGCAGCACCGGCCGCTGCACGGGCCTGGTGTGCGTCTCGTCGGTCAGCTGCACCGACGGCATCCGGAACGGCGTCGAGACCGACGTCGACTGTGGCGGCGGCACCTGCCCCACCTGCTCCGCGGGCCGCGCCTGCGTGATGGGCACCGACTGCAACACCGGCATGTGCACCGGCCTCATCTGCACCTCGCCCGCCTCGTGCACGGACACCGTGCGCAACGGCGCCGAGACCGACGTCGACTGCGGTGGCGGCACCTGCCCCGCCTGCGCCACCACGCGCAGCTGCGTGATGAACACCGACTGCGCCTCGCGGGTGTGCACCGCCACCACCTGCCAGGCGCCGGTCTGCAACGACACCGTGCGCAACGGCGCCGAGACCGACGTCGACTGCGGTGGCGGCACCTGCCCCGCCTGCGCCGACACCCGCATGTGCGGCATGGCAGCCGACTGCGTCAGCCAGGTCTGCACCGGCAACCTCTGCGAGGCCCCCAGCTGCGCCGACACCGTGCGCAACGGCATCGAGACCGGCACCGACTGCGGCGGCGGCACCTGCCCCACCTGCCCCGACGGTGAAGGCTGCATGACGGCGACCGACTGCGTGAGCGGCTCGTGTTCCACCGTGGTGCCCCGCGTGTGCACCGCGCCCGGCTGCGGCGACGGCGTGCTCAACGGCGACGAGACCGACGTCGACTGCGGCGGCGCGACCTGCGGCCCCTGCATGCCCACCCGCACCTGCGTGGTCGACGCCGACTGCACCACCAACATCTGCTCGGCCGGCGTCTGCCTCACCGCCGCCTGCACGCCCAACGCGAGCACCACGCCCTGCGGCAGCGACGTCGGCGCCTGTGTCGCCGGCGTGCGCACCTGCACCGCGGGCACGTGGGGCGCCTGCACCGGGAGCACCGGCCCCGCGAACGAGACCTGCGACGGCGTGGACAACGACTGTGACGGGGTGATCGACCCGGGCTGTGGCTGCAGCCCCGGCGTGTGGAACCCCGAGACCATCGAGACGGGCGAAGCGGCGAGCCGCGGCCTGTTCACCTCCGTCGCCACCGATTCCGCGGGCGGGGTGCACACCGCCTTCTACGACGCCACCGGCCTCGACCTCCGCTACGCCTACCACGCGCCCAGCGGCTTCTGGCGCGGCGGCACCATCTCGTCGGCGGGCAACGTCGGCAGCTACGCGTCGCTGGCGATCGACTCGATGGGCGGCATGCACGCGGTGTTCGCCGACGCCACCAACCTCGACCTCAAGTACGGCTACCGCCCCGCGGGCGGCAGCTGGGCCATCAGCAACATCGACACCGGCGGCTCGGTGGGCAGCTTCGCCAGCATCGCCGTCGACGCGGCTGACGGCGTGCACGTGGCCTACTACGACGCCACCAACACCAACTTGAAGTACGCCACCCGCACCGCGGCCTCGATGGTGTGGACGCAGTTCAACGCCGACACCACCGGCAGCGTGGGCCAGTACACCTCCATCGCCGTGCAGGCCGACGGCACGGTGCACATCGCCTACTACGACGCCACCAACCAGGATCTCCGGTACGTGAGCAAGCCCGCGGCGGGCGCGTTCGGCGCGGCGCAGTCACTCGACGTGGGCGGCAACGTGGGCACGTACACCTCGATCGCCGTCGAGACCTCGGGCCGGGTGCACCTCGCCTACTACGACGTGACCAACACCAGCCTCAAGTACATCAGCCGCCCGCCCGCCAGCGCGGGGTGGACGACGGCGGTCACGGTCGACAACACCAACACCGTGGGCCAGTTCGCCTCGCTCGCCGTCGACGGCACCGGCCGGGTGCACATCGCTCACTACGACGCCGGCAACACCAACCTCCGCTACGCGCGCCTCGACACGCCCAGCGGCCTCTGGGCCCTCTCGAACCTGCTCACCAACACCGGTGACAACATCGGGCAGTACCCCACGCTCAAGACCGACGCGTCGGGCAACGTGCACGTCGCCTATTACAACGTCACCGCCGGTGACCTCTTCTACGCCACCCGCCTGGCCGCCGGCTCCACCTGGACCGTGGTGCCCGTCGACACGCAGGTGAACGTGGGCCAGTTCGGTTCGCTGGTGACCGATGCGTCGAACGGCGTGCGCATCGCCTACTTCGACGTGACCAACAGCGACCTCAAGTACATCGAGCGCAACGCGGGTGGCCTGTGGGGGGCGCAGGTCGTCGACGCCACCGGCACCACCGGCCAGTTCACCTCGATCGCCGTCGACGCCACCGACCGGGTGCACGTCGCCTACTACGACGCCACCAACGCCAACCTCATGTACGTCTCGAAGCCCGCGGGCGGCGCGTGGGAAGCGACGAACATCGTCGACGCGACCGGCAACACCGGCCAGTACACCTCGATCGCCGTCGACGGCACGGGCGGCGTCCACATCGCGTACCACGACGTCAGCAACGGAGACCTGCGCTACGTGCACAAGCCGGTGGGCCAGCCCTTCCTCGCGGCCCAGACCATCGACGCCACCGGCGTGACCGGGCGTTACAGCGCCATCGCGGTCGACAGCACGGGCCGGGTGCACCTCGCCTGGCAGAACGCGACCAACGACGATCTCCGCTACGCCTCTCGCGCCAGCGGAGCGCCGTCGTTCAGCGCGCCCATCACCATCGAGACCACCAACAGCGTGGGCCACTTCATCTCGCTGGCGGTGAGCCCGGCGAACGACGTGGCCATCACCCACTTCGACGCGACGGCCCTCGACCTGCGCCTGGCCACGAAGACCTCGGCCGCGGCCACCTTCACCACCTCGATCGTCGACGCCACGGGAGACACGGGCCGCTACACCGCGGTGAAGTACGCCCCCAACGGTGCGCTGCACATCGCCTACGGGCGGCGCTTCCTCGTGGGCACGGTCTACCAGTACGACCTCAAGCACGCGGTGCGGGCGACCTCGGCCACCCCGTTCACCATCACCAGCATCGACACCCCCGCCGACTCCGGGACCTACATTTCCCTGGCGGCCTCACCGATCGGCATCATGCACGCCGTCTACCATGACGCCACCAACACCAACCTCCGCCACCAGCACCGGTGCCCCTGAGCCCCTGAGTTGATGCCGTTCTGGCGCTGGCGGCAGAACGGAGATCAACTCAGGCCAGCGGGAGAGTAGAGAGTGTTCATGCGCTGGTCTGGTGTCGTGCTGATGGCAGGGTGGGTCTCGGGCTGCTCGCTCCTGGTGGAAGCTCAGTTCAAGGAGCCCCAGCCCTGCGAGCCGACGACGGGGGCTTGTGACTTCGGCTATCTCTGTTCTGACGCGGGCCTCTGCCTGTCGACCGACGCCGGGCCCCTCGACGCGGGGCCGGCCGATGCGGGGACCTGCGAGACGCGCGAGACCCTCTGCGGCGACACGCGAGACAACGATTGCGACATGCTCACCGACTGCGCCGACCCCGACTGCGGGGGCCTGGCCTGTGACGATCGCGACGTGTGCACGATGGGCGAGACCTGCGGCGGCGGCACCTGCATGCGCGGCACGGCGGTGGTCTGCAACATGCCGGCGACCTGCCAGAACCCGATCGGCGCCTGTGAGGCCGGCACCGGGCGCTGTGTCTACACCCCGGTGACCGACGGGACACTCTGCGGAGGCGGAGGCCGCCCTGCGTCCCGCTGCTGCGCCGGCACCTGCGTCGACACCTCGATCAACACCGCCAACTGCGGCGGCTGCGGCCTGAGCTGCGGCGCGAACCAGACCTGTCAGAGCCTCGAGGTCTGCGCGGCGTCCGAGCCCGCGGCCACGAGCGGCCGGTGCACCTGCAACCCAGCCACCTCGCCCACGTGTCCCGGCCAGACCAGCCGCCAGGTCTGCTCCACGGGCAACACCTGCCGGCCCGCCACCAACGCACAGTGTGCCCCCGGGCAGAGCATCGCCGATGGCGGCCTGGCCTGCGGCACCTACTGCCGGTACCCCTGAAGCGCGATGCGGCTCTTCGCCATCGGTGACACGCACCTTCCGTCAGAGCGGAAGAAGGACATGGATCGCTTCGGGTGGGCCGAGCACCCGGCGCCGCTGCAGCGCAACTGGGACGCCACCGTCACCAACGACGACTGCATCATCGTCGCCGGCGACATCAGCTGGGCGACCCGGCCGGCCGAGGTGATGGACGATCTCGCCTGGCTCGACGCGCGCCCCGGCCAGAAGGTGCTGCTGCGCGGCAACCACGACTTCTGGTGGGGCGACTCCAGCTCGAAGCTCAAGAAGCTCTTCGAGCCCTTCCAGAGCTTCAAGGGCTTCATCCAGAACACCGCGGTCGAGGTGGGCCCGTACCTCATCGCCGGCTCGCGGCTGTGGACCGCGCCCGAAGCGCCGCCGATGCCGGGCGGCGAGATGGGCGACGTGGTGCAGAAGCCCGACTACATCGTGCGCGAGACGAACCGGCTGCAGCTGTCGATCGACGACGCGAAGGCGCGCGAGGCGAAGGCGGCCACCCCGAGAATCCGCGTCTGCGCCGTGCACTTTCCCCCGCTGTATTCGAACGGGCTTCCGACCGCGTTCTCCCGCACCCTCGAGGCGTGGAAGCCCGAGGTGTGCGTGTACGGCCACCTGCACGGGCCGGGCATCGGCGCGGGCTTCGTGGGTGAGCACGGCGGCGTTCGGTACGTGCTGGCCTCGTGCGACGCCGCGCAGTTCAAGCCGGTGCTCCTGCACGGCTGAGCTTCGGCTTGCGCCGGAACACGTAGACCGCGGGATCGAGCTCGGGCGGCAGCACCATCATCGAGAGCGCCGGGTCGAGCTGCCACTCGAAGTGCGCCTGGCGCTCGTACGCAGGGAAGTCGCCGGCGGCGAAGTGGTGACGGCTCCCGATGACCACGTAGAGCTCGACGCTCGCCGTGTCGAACACCACCTTCTCGAACGGGTTGCCGGGCGGCGGCCACGAGCAGAGCACCACCTTCGGCGCGTACTTGCGCAGCGCGCTCTTCGCGTCGAGCCGCTCCACGCCCGCGGGGTACGAGATGGCGTGGCTCCAGCTGGCGTCGTCGGTGGCGGTGACCGGGCAGCCGCGCTCCGAGAGGAACCGGGCCAGGGTGCCGTCGCCCGCGGCGAGCTCGAGGCAGGAACGCCCCGCGATGAGCGTCACCAGCGCGGCGACCAGCTCCTGCGAATAGAAGCAGTAGATGCCGCGCGGCTGCACCAGGGGCATCAGCAGGCGGCGATCGAAGATCCACTTCCACCAGAAGCGCACCGCGCGCAGCGACGCGGGCTTCCGCTCGAGGCCCTTTCGAAAGAAGAGCCGCTGAATGAGCGTGCCGCTCCACAGGCCCAGGCGCACGGTGCCCGTCGTCTCGCGGGCCGCCAGCGCGGTCGAGGTCTTCGCCAGCGCCAGCCGCGCCAGCCGGTGCCGCAGCAGGTGGGGGAAGGCGGCCTCGTAGACCTTCGGGTTGCCGGCGCTCTTCGTCACCCGCGCCTGCCACTGGTTCGCGTCGGCCTTCATCGCCTCGAGCCACGCGGCGGCCGCCTCGGCCTTGCCCTTCGAGAGCGCGTCGAGCAGCTCGCCCGAGACCCGGTCCCACTCTTTCGGGTAGCGCTCGCGCAGGCCCTCGAGGTCACCCTGGGCCAGGTCACGAGCGGCGACTTCGCTGGAGAAGCTCACCCTTGCCAGCATCGCGCGGAACGGGGCGGCCGGCATCTGGTAGGAGTTCGAGGCACGCGATGCCGTTCCGCCTCCCCCCTCCGTTGGTGTTCAAGCCCGACGAGCTGTACCGGGTGCCCACGGCTGACGGCACGGCCATCGCGCTGGGGCGCTACCACCCGCGCGGGCCGCGGCGCTTCGTCGAGCCGGTCATTCTGGGGCACTCGCTGGGCACCAACCGCTTCAACCTCGACTTCGACGAGCGCTATTCCGTGGCGCGGGGGCTGGCGCGGCGCGGCTTCGAGACCTGGGTGCTCGAGCTGCGCGGCGGGCTGGCGGGCAGCTCGGAGGGCGCCACCTTCGACATCGAGGCCGAGCACGACGTGGCCGCGGCGTTGACGGCGGTGCTGTCCACCGGGCCCGCCAGCGTCACCTGGGTGGGCCACTCGCGCGGCGGGCTGCTCGCCTACGCGCACCTGGCGCGCAACCCCACCGCGCCCATTCGGGCCATCGCCACCCTGGGCAGCCCGCTCACCTTCGACACCCAGCCCGGCGTGCAGCGCTTCGTGGCGGCGCTGGGGCCGACCTTCCGCCTGCCGTCGCTGCCGCTGCAGCTGGCGGGCAAGGCGTGGCCGCTGGGGCTCCCACCCGATCCGATCGGCAAGTACCTGGTGCGGGCTGACAACATGGATCCGATGGTCATCCGCCAGGCGATCGCCCACGTGTCGGCCGACATTCCGGGCGGGGTGGGGCGGCAGTTCGCGCGCTGGGTGCGCACCAACGCCTTCGACGGCGAAGACGGCTTCGACTACCGCAAGGGCATGAAGGCCATCCACGCGCCGGTGCTCTCCATCGCCGGGGCCCGCGATCTGCTGGCGCCCCCCGCGGCGGCGCACCTGGTGAAGGACCTGGTCTCGGGGCCGGTGGAGCTGGTGCGGGTGGGCCTGAGCGAGCACTTCTCGACCGACTACGGCCACGGCGACCTGGTGCTGGGGCTGCACGCGCCCGACGAGGTGTTGCCGCGGCTGGCCGACTTCCTGGCGCGGCACTCCACGGCTGCCGTGCCGATCTGAGGCTCCCCCGGGCTCGCGGGGAGGTATCGTGCGCGCCGTGACCGCTCCGCTCTGTCCCCGAGATGCGACGCCGCTGACTCCCACCAACGACGTCTTCGGCCCCGGCACGAAGGCGCACGTCTGCGGCAAGTGCACCGGCGTGCTGGTCGACTGGGACACGGGCCAGAAGTTCTTCACCTCGCTGGGGCTCTCGCTGAGCGACCTGCAGACGATGGTGGGGTTCGCGGCGGCGAAGCAGCAGGCCCAGCCGCTCACCTGCACCTCGTGCGGCAAGGGCGCGATGAAGCCGCTGGTGCACAAGGGCATCGAGCTCGATCTCTGCGAGGCCTGCGGCGCGGCGTGGTTCGACCGCGGTGAGTTGAAGCGCATCACCGGCGGCAAGCTGGGCGGAGGGCTCGAGGCGAAGGCGCAGGCGGTGCCCGGCGAGACCAGCAAGACGGTGGGCGTGTTCGAGATGTTCTGGGACTGCGCCTATTGCGAGACGAAGGCGCTGCTGGGCAAGTCGAACAAGTTCTGCCCGAGCTGCGGCGCGCAGCAGGACGCGAGCCGGCGCTACTTCCCTCCCCCGGGCAAGGAGGTGGCGGCGAACCACGAGTACGACGGCGCCGACAAGGAGTGTCCGGCCTGCAAGACGCCCAACGGCGCGAAGTGCAACAACTGCCGCAGCTGCGGCAGCCCCATGGACGGCTCGGCCGAGGTGAACCGGGTCGCCGATCGTTCGAGCGCGGCGCCGAAGCCCGCGCAGGTGGCGCCGAAGAAGTCGAAGCTGCCGTGGATCATCGGCGGGGTGATCGCGGTGCTGGTGGCGTTCTGCCTGGTGGCGATGTTCTGGACGAAGGACGTCGGCGTCACCGTCACGGGGCACACCTGGGAGCGCACCATCGACGTCGAGCGGATGACGGCGGTGAATGAGAGCGCGTGGTGCGACTCGATGCCCTCGGGCGCGTACTCGGTGAGCCGCTCGCGCGAGCAGCGCAGCACCAAGAAGATCGCCGACGGCGAGACCTGCACCACCAGGGACGTGGATCGCGGCGACGGCACCTTCGAGCGCAAGCAGGAATGCCGCACCAAGTACCGCGAGGAGCCCATCTACGACGATCGCTGCCGCTTCACGATCGACCGGTGGAAGGTGGCGCGCACGGCGAAGGCCGCGGGGCAGGGCACCGAGCCCGCGCCCAACTGGCCGCCGGTCAACCTCTCGCGCACGGGCAATTCCTTAGGCTCCGAGCGGGAAGGCGCGCGCAACGAGAAGTACACGCTGGCGCTCATGGGTGACGACAAGAAGCCCTACACCTGCACGGTGGCAGCGGCGAAGTGGAACGCGATCTCCGATGGCCACAAGAAGGTGATCCCCATCGGGGTGATCACCGGCGCGGCCGAGTGCGACAAGCTGTGACCGACGAGCAGACGACCCGCCCGGCCGATCCGCTGTCGGTGCTCTGCCTCGCAGGGGGCATCGGGGCGCTCGTGCTCGCGGCGTTCTCGGTGGTGCCGCTGGTGGCGTTCTGCACGCTGCCGCTGTCGGTGGTGAGCGTGCTCACCAGCGTGGTGTCAGGTATCGCGAGCCTCATCCGCACCGCCCTCAAGCCCGAGCTGGAAGGCCGGCTCCAGGCGCTCGCGGGCCTCGCGCTCTCAGCGGTGTGGGGATTGATCGTCGGGCTGTTCTTCATGTTCGCCGCGAGAGCGCACTGATCAAGTGTCTCCCTCTCCCCGAGGGGCAAACGACTATCAAGGCCGCATGGGGCGGCGTCGCTGGCAGTTGGGTTTCCTGATGTTGGTGGCTGCGTTGGCCTTCATCGGATGGCGGCTGGTCGCTGGATGCCGGCCCCCGACGGGCACGCTCGCCCGCAGCTCGACGCGGCCCGAGCCTCTATGACGCGCTCGACTCGGCGATGAGCAGTTGACCGCGCCCACCCCCTGAGCCCTTTCAGGGTCTGTTACCGCCAATACGCGATGGTCGAGTCAGACTCGACTATCGCGTATCAGCGGTAACCTGCCTTGAAACGAGAGCCGCCCGTGGGCGTCACAGGCGCGTCCACGCCCGAGTGGAGAGCCAACACGCTCCACGCCGAGGGCCTGGTGCTCTCAGGCCCCTCTCCAGTCTTCGGTCGAGCCTCTTCCCGCTTGAGACCTCTGCGGTTCCGGACGCGCGCGAAGGAGCCGGCGGCGCGATGCGTCGTCTCTCGGGGCGGCCAACAGACCTCTACTTCACCTCTTCCACGCCACTCTGCGGGGGAGAGAACAACTTCCCCACCCAGTCCATGAAGCGCCCCAGTGGCGCCTTGCCGTCCTGCGCGAAGGGCGTCATCAGCCACGCGGCCACGTAGACCCAGATGGGAATGGGGCCGAGCAGCGCCAGGCTCACCACGAACGCGATGCGCATGAGCGTGACGTCCCAGTTGAAGTGCAGCGCGATGGCGGCGCACACCCCGCCGGCCACGCGCCCGGGCACGTCGCGGTACATGCCGACGTCACCCTGCCGCTGGGCACAGAAGGAGCAGCGCGAGGCGCGGCGGTCGATGTCCTTGAAGCAGGCGGGGCAGGTCTTCGTGGTGGTGTCGGTCATGAAGCCACCTACGGCCCGGCCGGCGCCCGATTGCAGCCCTACTTCTTGCAGAGCTCGGCGGTCTTCGTGTCCCAGGCGACGAGGTTGTCGAGGACGATGTTGAAGAAGCCGTTGTCTTCGAAGGTGAGGTTGAAGGCCTTGATGTCTCTCCACATTCCGTAGCCGTGGAAGATGCGGCCGGGGCTGTGCTCCCAGAAGACTTCGATTTGGTAGTCCTGCTTGAAGTAGCTGGTGCTGGTGCTGGAGAACGTGGCCGGCGCGGTGAGCCAGGTGCGGGTGACGAGGAACGGGCCCTTCGTCGGTCCATCGGCGGGCGCGGGCACGCGGCGAATGCCGCCGCGAATGAGCGAGGTGTACACGTCGTCGACGGGGAGCGCGGCCTGCACGTCGACGTCCCAGGTGAGCGTGTTCTTCGAGCCCCCGGTGAAGGCGTCGACGTCGCTGGTGTAGCGGCGGTCGTAGGACTTGTAGACGTCGGTGTACTGGCTCTTCTGATCCTGCGCGATGAGGATGGCCTGGAGCTTGTCGAGCGTGCAGTCGAAGAGGTTGACGATGATCAGCCCGCGCGCGGTGGAGGGGTCGGTCTCGGTGAGCCCGGTGCTGGCGAGGTCGGCCGCCTCGAGCCGCTCGCGCATCTGGCCCTTGAGCGGGGTGGTGCGGGTGTCGGCCTTGCCGGAGACGGCGAGCTTGCCAGCGGCGTCGATCAACGTGGCGTCGTCGGCCGAGTCGCCGTTGATCCAGAACCAGCGCAGGTTGGCGTCGACCGCGTCAGGCGCGAGCGCAGGCGGGGTGGAGTTGCACCCGAGGAACAGAAAGCCGAGGAGGAGAGCGCGGTACATGCGGGGCCATCTAAACAGGTTCCCCCGCCCCCGTTCACCCCGAGCGGAGTCGAGCCGCTCCGCCATTTCCTTTCGAGGGGAGCGGTGAGCAGGGAGACACTCCTTGACCGTTCAGCCCGACTTTGCGACGTGCGCGGGATGCGCGCGCTGCTGCTCCTGTCGTTGCTCCCCGCCTGCGCCACCGTCTCACCCGTGCTGCCTGCGCAGCGTGTGCTCGCGATCGACTTCGACCAGGCCGGCGACGAGGTGGTCACGGTGTTGTCCGACTACCTCCGCGTCGACACCCGCAATCCGCCCGGCAACGAGACGCGCGGCGCCACGTTCTTCTCCGAGCTGCTCGCGAAGGAAGGCATTGCCTCGACGATTCACGAGTTCGCGCCCGGCCGCGGCTCGCTGGTGGCGCGGCTGTCTTCGGCGCACCCGACGCAGAAGCCGCTCTGCCTGCTCTCGCACCTCGACGTGGTGACCGCGAACGACGCCGACTGGCCTGTCGACGCGCAGCCGCTCTCCGGAGCCGTGAAGGACGGCGCGGTGTGGGGCCGCGGCGCGCTCGACATGAAGGGCATGGGCGCGCTCGAGCTGATGACGCTGGTGTGGCTCAAACGCCTGAACATTCCCCTTCAGCGCGACGTGCTGCTGCTCGCGGTCGCAGATGAAGAGGTCGACAACCGGGGCATGCACCAGCTCGTCGACACCATGTGGTCCGAGCTCGACTGCGGCGTGCTGCTCAACGAGGGCGGCATCGGCCTGCAGGGCCTGTTGTTCGAAGGCCAGACCGTCTTTCCCATCACCGTGGCAGAGAAGGGCACGCTCTGGCTGCGCGTGGCGGCGAGCGGAGAGGCCGGCCACGGGAGCACGCCTGTCCCCGGTCGTGCGCCAGGGAAGTTGATCGAGGCGATCGACAAGCTCGACGCGCGCCAGCCGAGGCCGGCCATTCACCCTGCGTTGTACGAGCTGCTCGAACGGGTCGGCGTTCAGCGCGGAGGACTCACCGGCTTCATCCTCGCGCACCCCTCGCTGGTGGATCTCTTCGTCACGGGAAAGCTGATGGGCAACCCGGCCACGCGCGCCGCGTTGACCAACACCTGCCAGGTCACCGGCTTCGAAGGAAAGGGAAGTGCCCCCAACGTCATCCCCTCGGAGGTGGCGGCGATCGTCGACTGCCGGGTGCTGCCGGGGACCGCGCCGGAGACGCTGCTCGCCGAGCTTCGTGCGCTGCTGGGTGAGTCGGTGAAGCTCGAGGTGATCCAGTCCGAGCCGGCCACCGAGTCCACCTGGGACGATCCGCTGTTCGACGCGCTGGTGGTGAACCTGACGCGCGGGCGCGCCGACGTGGTGGCGGGGCCGGCGATCTCGCCGGGCTTCACCGACTCCAACCTGGCGCGGCCGAAGGGCACGAAGGCCTTTGGGCTGGTGCCGTTCGAGATCGACGCCGAGCTGCTGGGCACCATGCACGGCAAGAATGAGCGCGTGCCGGTGGCGCAGGTGAAGCGGGGCTTCGAGCTGCTCTTCCGCTCGGTGGTCGACGCGGCGGCCGTGCAGTGAGCGCGCTGCTGCTCACGCTGGTCCTCAGCCAGTGGCCGCAGCGCATCGACACGGTGGAGGTGAAGGGCGTCTCGTGGACGAAGGAGTTCGTGGTCCTCCGCGAGCTGCCCTGGCGCGCGGGCGAGCTGGTGAGCCAGGAAGCCTGGGAGCTGGGCACCACGCGCCTGTGGAACACCGACCTCTTCAGCCGCATCGAGTCGAAGGTCCTCGTGCGCGACGACGGCAGCCGGGTCGCGGTCTACGAGCTCGAAGAGCGCTTCTCGTTGAACCCGCTCTTCTCGTTCGGCATCGGAGGCGGGCGTTGGTGGTTCCGCGTGGGCGCCAACGACGTGAACTGGTTCGGGCGCTACCTCGAGTGGGGCGTGCGCTACGAGCGGTTCGACCTCTACAACGGAGGGCAGGGGTGGCTCAGGGATCCGCGGCTGTTCGGCAAGCGCCTCATGGGGCTCATCCAGCTCGACTACCTGTTCCGCCCCAGGCCCGAGTACGTCCGGCGCCGCCTCGGTGGCATCGCGGAGGTGAGCGGCGAGCTCAACGACGTCACCCGCGCCGGGCTCAAGCTCGAGGTGTTCCGCGACGAGTACCTCGATCCACTCGAGGGCGCGCCGGTGCTGCCGCCCACGCTCTTCGCCGGTCAGCTCACCAGCTTCGTGCGCATGGGCCGGGTGGACACGGTGCGCTTGCGGCAGACCGGCTGGTCGTTCGAGTTGAGGGAGACGCTGGGCTCGGCCTTCACCGCGCCACAGCCGCTCTACGCACAGCTCTTCCTCGAGCTGCTCTGGTTCAAGCTGCTGGGCGAGCGCTTCAACGTGGCGGTGCGGGTGCAGGGCGGGCTGTCGACCGACGCGCCGACCGAGCTGCGGTACTACCTGGGCGGGCTCGATCTGATCCGCGGGTACGCCGACAGCCTGGTGCGTACGCAGCGCTTCGCCCTGGTGAACGCCGAGCTGCGCGCCACCGTGTTCGACTCGACCTGGTTCGCGATCGTCGTCGCAGCCTTCGTCGATGGAGCGCTCGCTGATGACGACCAGCACGTGCAGCCGTTGCTCTCAGCGGGTGGAGGTCTGCGCCTGCTGGTGCCGCGCCTGGTGAAGACGGGAGTACGCGCCGACGTAGCGGTGACGCTGGTGGGGCGTCCGACGCCGGGCTTCAGCTTCGGCGTGTACCAGTTCTTCTGAGTACGAAGACGGGCTGTGGGGAGCTGGCCCAATCCGTTCAGCCCGAGCGAGGTCGAGGGCCCTCGCCGATCAACCGCAACGCGCCCGCGTCGAGCACCTCGAACCGCGCGTGAGCATGCGTCTGTCCAAGAGCAGTCCGGCGAAACCGCTTCTCCAGCTCCCCCGTCATCGCCTTCGCCTCGCCCTTCCCGAGCGTCGCCCACTTCACCTCGCTCACCACGAGCCCAGCCTCGTCTTCCCGAACGAAGTCGAGCTCGACGTCGGCTTCCCAGTACCGCGAGCTGCCCGGCCACCGCGCGCGCAGCTGGTCCTCGAACACCGTCGACGCGTGATCCTCGAGCAGCTTCTGCTTCTCCGCCGCCGAGTACGTGCGCCACCGCGATCGATGAGGCGAGTACACGCGAAACCAGAACCGCATGGTCGGATCCGCCAACTTGTACAGGGTCCGCTTGGTGGTGCGCACGCTCTCGCCAAAGGGCAGCTCCCGCTCGAGCAGCTTCGAATCGAGCAGCACCTGGAACAGCCGCGACAGGTTGGTCTGCGGAGTGCCGAGCCGAGCCGCGATCTCCGACGGCTTGTGTGAGCCGCGGCCGACGGCCTCGAGCACCGCGGGCGCGGTGAGGCCCAGCACCCCTTCGTCCTTGAGCAGGCGGGACGGCTCGAACTCGAGGGCAGGGGACGAGCCAAAGAACAGCTCCTCGGCCAGCGCGATCGAGCTCTGACCGCGCCGCACCAGCTCCCAGTACTTCGGCACGCCGCCCACGAGGGAGAAGCGAACGAACGCTTCCTTCGACGCCGGGTTCTGACCACACGCCTTGCAGAACGCGCGGTAACTCATCGGAGCGACCTCGAGGATCTTCCTGGCCCGGCCGAAGAGCGGGGCGCCGCGGTTCAGGAACAGGTCGTTCATCATCCGCGTGCTCGAGCCGGCCAGGATGAGTGAGCTCTTCTTGCGCTTGCGGTGATCGATCCAGCGCTGCAGCACGCTGGGCAGCGAAGGGTCTGCCGCGACGAGGTAGGGCAGCTCATCGAGGCAGAACACGAAGTCCTTCGCCTGAAGGTCGAGCAGCTCGAGCAGCTCACCGAAGCTCCTCGGCACGATGCTGGACGCGAGCTGGGGGCGCAGGTCGTCGAAGACCTGCTGCAGTTGTTGTTCCTTCGAGGCCTCGATGGCCTGGCTGTAGAGGCCTTCTCGGCGCTTCAGCCACTGCGTCAGCAGCCGGGTCTTGCCTACCCGCCGCCGCCCGAACACCACCAGCAGGCCCCCGGCGCGCGCGTGCTCATCGAGCTGTGCCAGCTCTTCGGTGCGGTTGACGAAGTCGAGCTCCATGCGACAGATGATGCTTCATGAACATTATGTTCGTCAAACATCATTGAGGCACGGGCTCGATCGGCACCTCGAGCGGCGCGTCGTCGAGCCCCACCAGCACCTGTCGCGTCGTGCGCCAGGCCCCGCCGGCCATCACCAACCAGGTGGGGTCGTCGCAGGCTGCCGCCGTGAGACTGAACTCACCGGTGCGGCCGCTGACGGCCGAGGCTCCGGCGCGGGGCGCGGGTGGCCACACGACGCCTCCATCTGGAAGCATCTCGGCGCTCGCGGGGTCCACTGCGCCCACGCTGACGGTCACGCCCGGAACGGGCCACCCCGAAGCGTCGACCAGCCGCCCCCGGATCGGCTGAACCGCTTTGAGGCGAACGAGGGCCTCACCGTCTTCGACCTCGGCACGGGTCGCCTCGGTGCGGCCCGAGTAGGCACGGCCCCAGGCGCTGCGGATCGCGAAGATGTCCACCGCGCCCTCTGGCACCTCGATGGGTCTGTCTGACGAGCCTTCCGCCACGAACTCCCCCCGCCGGGTCACGCGCAGGCACGCTGGCGCGTTGCCCGCGCCGACGACCTTGACCTGCAGGAGCGTCCACGGCTCGAGCACCAGCGTCCGCTCGCCGGGCGCCTTCACCAGGCGCGGGAGCGAGCGCGAATTGCCCGACCACGCCTGGATCACCACGCTCTCGGTGTCTGCCTCGAACTCGAAGCGCCCCACCGCGTCGGTGACCGCGGCCGTTCCCCTCAGCCTGATGGCGAGGTCCAGGTCTCGGGTGCGGGGCACTTCCTGGATCAGGTCGATGGCTGCGCCAGCCACGGGCCGGCCCTTCACGTCGAGCACCTGTCCGCGGACGGTCCGCCGCCGGGCGAGGTCGAGGCGGAGGTGAGTCACCGGCGCCCGCACCTCGAACGGCGTCGTGCGGGCCAGGGCGAGCGCCCGCAGCTCATCGAAGTGGTTGCCTCCATCGCTCACGACGCTCACGTTGCGCCGCGCGGGGGCAGTGACACGCCACGAGCCTTCCACGAGCGTGAAGCGCGCGACGCCCATGATGTCGAGCGGCCGGCCCTCTCGCTGGCCTCCCGGGCCCTCGAGCTGGACGCGGATGCCGACCTGCCGCACCCCATCGTCGTACACCTCGATCTCCACCTCGGCGAGGCGCCCGGCGTCGAGCGGCTCTTTCGCGACGGCGGCGTCGACCGGCTCGGGGCTCGGCGTGGGCGCAGGCGGCGCTGCGATCGCGACTGGCGGCGGAGGCACCACCAGGGGGACGACGACGGGAACCGGCAGTGGCGCCGCGACCTCGGCGCTCAGCCACCACGCACCCGTGACGATCGCCACCACGGCGGCGCTGAGCCAGGCGAGCGCGCGCCGGTTCACCTCACCAGCCCTCGAGCACCGCGGGCGACGCAGTCGAACTCCGGGGCAGCAGCGTCAAGGACGTGATGTTCGTCGAGCATCATCATGGCGCCGGGGCGATCTCCACCGTCAGCGGGGCCGTCTCGTCGAGGCCCACCAGCGTGAGCCGATGGGTCCGCCACAGGCCGGTCACGGCCACCATGTACACGGGGACGGCAGAGCGCAGCCCCGGCCAGGGCAGCTTGAACTCGCCCAGCGGGTCGGTGACCGTCGAGGGACCGTAGATCTCTTCGGTGGCGGGCGAGCCGCCGTCCGCGAGCTGCAGTTGGGCAGCGAAGTCCAGCTCGCGCGCGACGACGGTGATGCCGGGCATCGGCTGACCGCTCGTGTCGACGACCATGCCCCGCAGCGGGGCCGCGAGGGAAAGCGAGATCTGTGCCTCGTTTTCGTCGCGCCACATCGTCGTGGTCGTGGAGGCCTTGCCAGAGAACACCGCGCCGTTGGCGCCACGCCGGGCCAGCAGCTCCAGCGCCCCGACCGGTACCAGGATGGGCTCGTCGCTCCTGCCGCCAGCCGCGAAGTCCCCGCGGTGAAGGACCCGCACGTGGGCGGGAACGTCGCTGAAGGGGCCCTGCACCTGCACCTTCAACGTGGTCCAGGGCTCGAGCACCAGGGTGGTCTCGTCCGCGCCGGCGCCTCGCAGGGTCGAACGCGCTCGATCGAAGTGCGCCTGGATCAACACCGGGTCGTCTTCGGTTTCGAAGACGAACGACCCATCACCGCGACTGACGCCGACGATGGCGTCGGCGTCGAGCTCGTACCTGCGCGAGGTGATGGCGGCCCCCGGCACCGGCCGGCCCCGCAGGTCGACGACTCGTCCGCGCACCCGCTTGAGCGTGTGGAGGTCTATCCGCAGCCGGGTGAGTGGCGCCCTCACTTCGAGCGGGGTGGTGCGTGCCCGCTCGAGGGCCAGCTCGATGTCGCGCCACTTGCCGCCGTCGATCCTCGGCACCCGGGCGCGGCGCTCGGGCTGGGTCACCCTCCATGGACCCTCTGCGAGCGTGAAGCGCGCGAAGCCCATGATGTCGGTGGGGCGCCCCACGCGGCCTCCCGGGCCTTCGAGCTCCACGCGCGCGCCCACCAGCCGCCTCCCGTTCTCGTAGACCTCGATCTCGACCTCGGCCAGCACCGCGGACCCTGCGTCGACCGCTGCGTCCACGGGCTCGGGGAGCGGCGTGGGCACGAGCAGCGCTGGGATCGCCACCGACTGAGGAGACGCCACCGGCTCGACGATGGGGCCAGGGACCGGCAGTGGCGCCGCGACCTCGGCGCTCAGCCACCACGAGACCCCGACGATCGCCACCACGGCCGCGCTGACCCAGGCCAGCGCGCGCCGGTTCATGCGATCAGCCCTCGAACACCGCGTCGGTCAGCTCGAGCGCGCGATCGATGATCGCGAACCCTTCCTTCAGCTGCGCCTCGGTGATGGTGAGCGGCGGGTTGCAGGTGAAGTTGTTCCACCGCGTGAACGTGAACAACCCGTTGTCGCGGAAGAAGGTGGCGAGCTTCGGCATCACCGGGTGCGAGCCGTTGTACGGCGCGAGCGGCTCGTTCTTGCTGTTCTTGCGCAGGTCGATCATCCCGAACAGGCCGATGTTGCGCCCCTCGAGGATCGACACGTGCTTCTTCTGCAGCCGGTCCATCTCGCTGCGCATCACCGCGCCCAGCTTCGCCGAGTTGTCGACCAGCTTCTCGTCGATGGTCACCCGCAGCACCGCCTCGGCCGTGGCCAGGCCCACCGGGTGCGAGTTGTAGGTGAGCCCGCCCCAGTACACGTTCTTCTGGAAGTGCTCGTGAATGGCCTTCTTCATGCCGACCGCGCCGAGCGGGAAGTACGAAGAGGTGAGCCCCTTGGCCATCGTCACCAGGTCGGGCACCACGTCGAAGTGTTCGTACGCCATCATCTTGCCGGTGCGGCCCATGCCCGCCATCACCTCGTCGCAGATGAGCAGGATGCCGTACTTGTCGAGCAGCGCGCGCAGGCCCTTGAACCAGCCCTTCGGAGGCACCAGCACGCCGTTGGTGCCCGTCACCGTCTCGACGATCATCGCGGCGATGGTGTGGCCGCCTTCCATCTTGATGGTCTCCTCGAGGTAGGTGAGGTGATTGGCGCAGCGCTCCTCGTCGGTCTTGCCGAAGTTGAACTCATACGGCGTCGGATCCATCACGTGGATGATGCCGGGTGAGGCGGGCTCGCTGGCCCAGCGGCGCGGGTCTCCGGTGAGCGACATCGTGAGCTGCGTGCCGCCGTGGTAGCTGCGGTAGCGCGCCAGCACCTTGTTCCGGCCGGTGAAGAGCCGCGCCATCTTCACCGCGTTCTCGTTGGCCTCGGCGCCGCCGAGCGTGAAGAAGAAGCTCGACATGCCCGGCACGATCTCGCTCAGCAGCTTGCCCAGCCGCGCGCGCACCTGCGTGGCCGTCTGCGGGTAGACGAAGATCAGCTCGTCGAGCTGCCGCTTCATCGCCGCGATCACCCGCGGGTGCGCGTGGCCCACCAGCACGCTCATCAGCTGCGCGTTGAAGTCGAGGATCTTCTGACCCTCGGGCGTCCACAGGTACACGCCCTCGGCGCGCGCGATGGGCAGGGGGTTGACCGTGTTGCCGGCCGACCAGGTGTAGAGCGTGTGCTCCTTGCAGAGGGCGACCATCTCGTTGGTCGGCATCGGCTCTTTGGCGAACTCGTTCGGGTATCCCAGGTACTGGCTGCTCATTCTCTCTCTCCGTTGAAACGAAATTCCCTCTCCCCGCAAGCGGGGAGAGGGTCAGGGTGAGGGGCCAACTCTTCCCTCAGCTCATCCAGCTCGCATCGGAAGCCGCAGCCCACTTCTCGGTGACCTTCTTGGGGCGCGACCAGAACCTGAACCCATCCCACCCGGTGATGTCGCCGTGGCCGAACTTCGAGCTGTTGAAGCCACCGAACGAGAACGGCTCACGGGGCACCGGCACGCCGACGTTGATGCCCACCATGCCGGCCTCGAGCCGCTCGCTGGCCTGCTTCGCCACCGCGCCCGAGGTGGTGAAGATCGCCGCCCCGTTCGCATAGAGGCTCTTGTGCTGCAGGTTGATCGCCTCGTCGAGCGTCTTGACGTGAACGATGGAGAGCACCGGCCCGAAGATCTCCTCGCAGCCGGCCGGCATGTCGATGGTGACGTTGTCGAGCACGGTGGGGCCGATCCAATGGCCCTCGGCGCCCGGCACGTTCTTGCCTCGGCCGTCGACCACCACCTTCGCGCCCGCCTTCTCAGCCGCCTCGATGTGCTTGAGGATGCGCTCGCGCGACGCGGCCGAGATGATCGTGCCCATGTCTTCCCCGAGGCGAATCTTCCGCACGTGGTCCGCGATGCCGTCGATGATCTTCTGCACGTCACCGACCGCGACCATGAGCGAGCTGGCCATGCAGCGCTGGCCCGCGCAGCCGTAGCTCGAGGCCACGATGTTCGACGAGGTGAGCGCGACGTCGGCGTCGGGCACCACCACCACGTGGTTCTTCGCCGAGCCCAGGCAGAGCATGCGCTTGCCCACCGCTGCGCCGCGCGCGTAGAGGATCTGCGCCACCTTGGTCGAGCCGACGAAGCCGACGGCCTTGATCTCCGGGTGATCGACGATCGCCTCGACCGTCTCGCGCTGGCCGTTGACGACGTTGAAGATGCCGTCGGGGAGCCCCGCTTCCTGCCACAGCGACGCCAGCTTCATCGCGCCATAAGGCACGACCTCCGACGGCTTCAGGATGAAGGCGTTGCCGGCCATGATCGCGTTGGGCGCCATCCACAGCGGGACCATCACGGGGAAGTTGAAGGGCACGATGCCGGCGACCACGCCGAGCGGCTCGTGCGTCACGCGGCAGTTCACCCCGCGGCTCACGTCGAGCTGGCCCCCGTCGGCCATCATGGGCAGCGAGGCGGCGAACTCGACGCACTCGATGCCCTTCTCCACGTCGCCCTTGCCCTCGGCGTACGTCTTGCCGTTCTCGTGGCTCACCAGCCAGCAGAGCTCGTCGAGGTCGCGCTCCATCAGCGCCTTCATCCGGTAGAGCACCTGCGCGCGCTCGCGCATCGGCGTGCCACGCCATGCGGGGAACGCCTTCTTGCCGGCCTCGACCGCGGCCTCCACGTCCTTCGCGGTGCTGATGGTCATCTTGCCGATGGCCTTGCCGTGCCGCGGGTTCTCGATGTCGAGCCAGTTGCCCGACGAGCCCTCACGCCAGTTCCCGCCGATCCAGTTCTTGATGTTGACGTACTCGGTGAAGGCGTAGCTCTTCGCGCCGAACGAGGGGGGATTGGCTGGCTTCTGCATGGCTGTTCTCCGGGTAGGGACTGACGAGGCGCTTGTATTACTTCCCGGCGGCCGAATCGAGGCCACGACGGGCGGGTCGGTCAGTACGGCCCGGGTACGTTGAGCCGCACCCGGAACAGCCCGGTGCGCGCGGTGATGTAGAGGGTGCGACCGTCGGCGTCGCCGAACGCGCAGTTCGAAGGCTCCTGGCCCACGGTGATGCGCCCGAGGTAGCCCGCGTCGGGGCGGTACACCTTCACGCCCACCGAGGTGGTGACGTACAGGTTGCCGTTGACGTCGACGGTGATGCCGTCGCCGCCGGCCCCACCCGGGCCTCCCGCGCTGGTGAGCGTGAAGCGCGCGCCGTTCGAGGTGGTGCCGTCGAGCGCGACGTCGAAGCGGCGCACCTCGGAGAGCTGGGAGTCGGCGACGTAGAGGATCGACTCGTCGGGTGAGAGCGCGACCCCGTTCGGTTGTCCGGTGGCGGTCGAATGGACGAGCGAGGTCGTGCCGTTCGGTGCGACCCGGTACACCCCGCGGAAGCCGACGGTGCCCGTGCCGCCGTAGGTCGGGTCGGTGAAGAAGATGGTGCCGTCGCTGCGCACCACCGCGTCGTTGGGCGAGTTCAAGGTGCCGCCGTCGAAGCTCGCGGCCACCGTGGTGGTGCCGCCATCGGGGCGCAGCCGCATCACCTGGCCCTGGTGCTGGCAGACGATCAGGTCTCCACCGGGGGCGAGCGCCAGGCCGTTCGAGTTTCCGCTGGGCGTGCGGAAGGTGCTGAGGATGGAGGGTGGCGTGAACTGGAAGATGCGATTGGCCGGGATGTCGCTGAAGAGCAGCGCGCCCAATGAGGGCATCCACTGGGGACCCTCGGTGAACTGAAAGCCCGCGTCGATGAGCAGCGCGGGGCCGGCGTCTGCGAGTGGGTCGACACCCACGAAGGGGTTTCCGCCACCCGTCGCGGTTCCGCCGCCCGTCGCAGCTCCGCCACCCGTCGCAGCTCCACCGCCCGTCGCGGACCCACCGCCCGTCGCGGAGCCACCGCCCGTCGCCGAGCCGCCGCCGGTCGCCGAGCCGCCGCCCGTCGCCGAACCGCCACCAGTGGCCGAGCCGCCACCAGTGGCCGCGCCGCCGCCTGTGCCTGCGTCGTCGACTGCCGTCGGAGGACCACAGGCGACGAGGAGCGCGGCCGAGACAGCAACCAGCACTCCGCAACCCGTTCGTCGCGCCGAAACGCGCAGAACGTCGCCCCTCGACTCCGCTCGGGGTGAACGGTGAGCTCGGTCAGCGGTGCGACTCACTGCACCTCGCTGGCGTCGACGGCGGTGGCGATCACCTTGATGCTGACGAACTTGCTGCTCTCGACGAGCCCGTTCGCGACGCGGTTGGTGACGGCGGGCGGCGAGTACATCTCGGTCTTGGTGGGATCGGACACGGCCACCGAGCGCGCCTTCTCGAGATCGTCGGCGATCGCGCCGCGCATCCACCCGTAGGCGAGGTCGGCGCGCTTGTCGGCGGGCTGGCTCGCCATCTGGGCGATCTGCGGCCCCGCCGCGGTGACGCCCTGCATGCACATCTTCGCCAGGCCCATGCGCGCCGGGTCGATGGTGCCGCCGGGGCGGAAGTCCGTCACCAGGCCTCCGAACGCCACGTAGAGGCTGGCCGCGGCCTTCTCGCTCCACGCGGCGAGGCCGGCGGCGTCACCGGGCGCGCGGGCCATCGCCTCGGCCACCATGATCTTGTTGAGAATGGGCGCGGCGGTCTCGAAGTACTTCTTGTCGTCGATGCCCATGCGCGGGCCGATGACGTCCTTGAAGCCCATGATGGTGGCTGCCGAGGCGTAGCCGCCCACGTCCTTGAAGTTGGCGTAGGTCTCCATGAAGTTCTTCACCAGGTCGGCGGTGCTCTCCGGCCTCCACGCCATGCCGCGGCCGGCGGCGAGCGGGCGGGGGCCCCTGAACGTGCCATTGGCGAGCGAGCCGTCGAAGCGCGCGGCCTGGTACGCGTCGTGTTCGGCCTTGCTCAAGGGCGCGATCTGAATCGCGCTCAGTCCCTCCTTCTTCCACAGCGGCTCGAAGTGGGTCTCGTCGGCGGGGGTGAACTCGCGGCCGTTCGCGGCCTTGAACTTCACCTTGAACTTCTCGAACAGCTGCGCGCCCTCGTCGCCGAAGATCTCTTTGAAGCTCTCGAGGTTGTGCGGAACGTTGAGGCCGATGTTGGTGGAGATGGTCTTGTGCTCGGCGCAGTACGTCGCCCACTGCGGATCGGTCTTCAGGTACGGCTCGTCCTTGATCCAGTCGCGATAGAACTGGAGCGTGGTGTTGAGATCGACGGTCTTGAGGACGTCGTTCTTGTAGTCGCTGGGGAACTTCACGCCCTTGTTGAGCACGGTGTCGGCGGCGAGCAGGTTCTTGTTCAGCTCGCCCTGCGGCACGCCCTGCAGCGACACCATCTGCACGTTGGCCGGGTAGCCCTTCACGTTCCAGGTGGACGAGTGGTAGTTCTCGGGCGAGTTCGTGGTGCGCCCGCCGCCGATGTACGCGCCGAGGTGGGTGGTGCCTCCCTCGGTCTTCATCATGGTGGTGCCCAGCGCCTTCATGTCGCCGGTGTGCTCCTCGGGGTGCACGTACGAGATGAGGGTGAAGATCGGGTCGTTGGGCCCAAGGCCCATCTTGGCGCGCAGGTGATCGTCCATCTGCTTGTTGCCCGCGGGGTCGCCGTCCTTCACGGCGATGAGGTGCATGCCGACCTTCCCGTTGCCCAGGTCGTATTGCATGTCGCGCACGTTGATCGGCTTCATCGAGCCGTCGGCCTGCGGCATGAGCACGTCGGTGGTGCCGAACTTCTCGGCGCTGATGCCCTTGTACGCGCCGGCCAGCACCTCGGGCTTGAGCTTCGCGCCCTCCATGGTGGTCGGGCCCTTGAAGTGGAGGATGTTGGTGTTGGTGGCGAAGGGCGCCGCGGGCGCGGTGGGGATCGTCGTCGGCGTGACGACACCGGGCGTGGTGGGGTTGATCACCGTCGGAGTGGTCGGAGTCACCGGCGGGCGCACAGGCGTCGTGGTCGCGCCCCAGCCCGTCGGGTGAGTGGCCGGTGCCGCCGCGCGGCCGACGACGGCCTCGAGGAACTCCTTCGCGCCGGGGGCGAGCGGCACGGTGCCGGAGTCGAGGATCTTCTCGAGGTCCTTCTTCTCGTTCGCGCTCATGCCCTTCTTGGCGAGATCGATCTGCGCCTGGGGTGAGAGGCCGGGCTGCTGCAGCTTCGTGAGCACGCTGCTGGCCGACGCACCGGACTTGTCTCCGATCTGCGCGAGCAGCTCCATCACCTGCTGCTGGCCGAGCTTCACGTTCGGGTCGGAAGCGCGCTGCGTCTCGAGCTTGTTGTAGACGGTGGCGATACCGCGGTCGGCGATCTTCGTCGGCATGTGGATTTCCCCGGGGTGCAGCGGAAGGGGGGCCATCCTCACTACGGCTGCCCGACAGGGTCAATCTGCCGGCCCGATTTGTTCAGGGCGGGGAGGCCATCTGGGAGGGGGCGCAGAGCACCTGCTCCTGCTGGTGGGCAGGCGCGTTGATGCGCACCCCGTCACGCTCGGTCCAGTGCCAGCTGGACTTCGAGAAGCGCACCTTGCCGTCGATGAAGAGCACGCACTCGTTCTTGCCGAAGTACCAGGCCTCGGCGTTGGGCGGGTAGGGCGTCACGCTCGGCGTGTACGAGCCGAGCTGTTTGCGCGCTTCTTCGATGGTCTTCGCGTCTTTGACCTGGAGCCAGGGGGTGGCACAGCCGGCCAGCAGGCTCAACGCGAGCGCGATCTGTTTCATGGAACGTCAGTGTCCTCGTAGATCGTCGCGAGGCTCAGCTCGGAGTTGAGGCTCGCCAACTTCACGACGTCGTCGCGCTCGAACGTGAGGAAGGTCCACCCGACGTCAGGGCCGCGGCGGTACACCTCGACCCGGCGAAGGTCTTGCGAGACGAGCACGTACTCCTGAAGCGAAGGGAGCTTCCGGTATGCGTGGAGTTTGTCGCCGCGGTCGTACGCGCTGGTGCCCTCGGAGAGCACCTCGATCACGAGCTGGGCGTCTTCGGCGAGCTTTGCTTCCTTCGCGGGGTTCGCAGCCCCACACGTGACGAACACGTCGGGGTAGTAGAAGGCGTCAGCCTTCTTCACTCTGAGTTTGACGTCGCTCATGAACACGCGACATGGGCGGCCCTTCAGCGCGGTCCGGAGCGCAGCAAGCACGTTGCCGCTGATCTGGTTGTGCAGCGGTGTCGTACCGACCATCGCGAAGACCTCGCCCGCGACGAACTCATGGCGCTCCTGCGTCAGCTCTTCCTGCGCGAGGTACTCCTCGATGGTGAGCTTCTGCTTCGCCGCGGTCATGGGCGCAGTCTACGGCGCGCTTCGCTTGGCGGTCGAGGCGCACTCTCGCAGTGCTGGCACTACTGCCTGTTCGATACGCATGTTGAGGATGTCTCTGGCCGATCCACGGCTCGTGAGTCCGGCCAGTGGTGTGCCTTGCCACACGACCACCTGGGCGGGCGCTCCCTGTGCGTCGCGTCCGAGCTCGCGGAGCTCAGCGCGGACCACGAAGAAGACCTCGTCCGGAGCCGAGATCTTCACGTGTTGAGTGAGCACCAGCTCCGGGTTCCCGCGAGCCCGCTTTGCTGCTGCTGCGGTCAGCACTGGCAACTCGCGACGAATGGCGGCCAGCTCGGCGAAGCTCGTCGCTTCCGCCACCGTGACCGGTGACTGACTCGGCCCTGCGTCGATGGCGACGATCGTCACTCCGTCCGCACATGCGAGCGGAACGACGGTCTGCCCGAGCGTGAGTGCCAGCGCCGCCGAGAGCAGGATCACGTGCGCTTGAGGTACCGCCCCGCGCCGCGCTCGACGCGCAAGTCGCCGTCCTGCCACTGCACCTTGCCGTTCACGACGGTGGTCGCGACTTTCCCCTTGAGCTCGAAGCCCTCGAAGATGTTCCGGTCGACCTTCTGGTGATGCGTCTTCGCCGAGATCTTCGAGCTGCCCTTCGGGTCATAGAGCACGAGGTCGGCGTCGGACCCGACCTGGATGGCGCCCTTGCGCGGGTACATGTTGAAGATCTTCGCCGCCTGCGTCGACGTGACGTCCACGTACTGCTGCAGCGAGATGCGGCCCGTCGCCACGCCGTACGTGTACATGAGCGACATGCGGTTCTCGATGCCGGCCGCCCCGTTGGGGATCTTCCGGAAGTCGTTCTTGCCCGCGATCTTCTGATCCGCCTGGCGGAAGGGGCAGTGATCCGTCGCCACCGTCTGGATCGCGCCGTTCGACAGCGCGTTCCACAGGTACTCCTGGTGACCCTTCGGCCGAATCGGAGGGCTCATCACGTACGCCGCGCCCTCGAAGTCCGGCTTCTCGTACACCGCGTCGTCGAGCAGCAGGTACTGCGGGCACGTCTCCACCATCACCCGCTGGCCCTCCTGGCGCGCGCGGTAGACCGCGTCCATCGACTCCTTGCAGGTGAGGTGCACGATGTAGATGGGCTGGGAGTCCTTCGCCTGGCTGTTGTGGCCGTTGCGTCCGTCGGCCGCCACGCGCGCGAGCTGGATGACCCGGTTGGTCGCCTCGCCCTCGAGGTACGCGGGCCGGCTCTGCGGGTGGTACTTCGGCTCGGTCTTGCCCGCGTTGAACAGGCGCGTCTGCAGCGCCACCACCGCGTCGCCGTGCTCACAGTGCGAGGTCACCAGCGCGCCCAGCGAGTGCGCCACGTCGAGCACCTGCACCAGCTCGATGTCGTCGACGCCGATCGCCCCGCGGTACGCCATGAAGATCTTGAACGATTGGATGCCGTCGTTTCTGTAGACGTGCTCCATCTCTTTCTTCACCGACTCGCTGAACCAGGTCACTGCCATGTGGAACGCGTAGTCGGCGACCGACTTCTTCGCGTTGTTCATCCAGAAGTCGCGGGCCTCGAGCAGGCTCTGGTTCCGGTTGGGGATGATGAAGTCGATGATGCTCGTCGTTCCGCCCGCCACGCCGGCTGCGGTGCCGGTGAAGAAGTCGTCGGCGCTGGTGGTGCCCATGAAGGGCAGCTCCATGTGCGTGTGCGCGTCGATGCCGCCCGGGAAGACGTACTGCCCCGAGCCGTCGACCACCGTGGTGCCCGCGGGCACGTCGAGGTCCTTGCCGATCGCCTTGATCACCCCGGCGTCGCAATACACGTCAGCGGTGTACTCCGCGTTCGACGTGACGATGTTTCCATTTCTGATGACGAGACCCATGGTTGTGGCTCCTGTTTGAAATTAGGGACGAACGAGGTCCTGGTACGCGTCCGGACGGCGGTCCCGGTAGAACTGCCAGACCTGCCGCACTTCATCGATGGCATCGAGGTCGAGGTCGGCGACCACCACCTCGTCTTTATCCTCACTGGCCTCGGCGATGATCTTCCCGCGCGGGTTCACGAAGTAGCTCGTTCCGTAGAACTTGCCGATGTTCCACGGCGCCTCGGTGCCCACCCGGTTGATCGCGCCCACGTAGTACCCGTTGGCCACCGCGTGCGCCGGCTGCTCGAGCTTCCACAGGTACTGCGAGAGGCCCGCGACGGTCGCTGACGGGTTGAACACCACCTCGGCGCCGTTGAGGCCCAGCGCGCGCGCCCCCTCGGGGAAGTGGCGGTCGTAGCAGATGTACACGCCCACCTTGGCGAACTGGGTCTGGAAGACGGGGTAGCCGCCGTTGCCGGGCTTGAAGAAGAACTTCTCCCAGAAGCCCGACGTCTGCGGGATGTGCTGCTTGCGGTACTTGCCCAGGTACTTGCCGTCGGCGTCGATGACGGCGGCGGTGTTGTAATAGACGCCGCGGATCTCTTCTTCGTACAGCGGCACCACGATCGCCATGCCGTGCTTCTTCGCGAGCTCGGCCATCACGTGCGTGGTCGGCCCGGGGATCTGCTCGGCGGCGGCGTACCAGCGCTTGTCCTGCCCGGGGCAGAAGTACGGCCCGTTGAAGATCTCCTGCAGGCAGAGGATCTGCGTGCCCTTCTTCGCAGCCTCCTCGATCAGCGGCAGGTGCTTGTCGAGCATCGCCTGCTGCACCTTCTTCACCGGCACCGACTCGTCGTTGATCGGGTTGCTGCACTGAATGAGGCCTGCGCGGACTGAGTTCGCCAAGGTGCGTTCCTCCTCGAAGAGAGGACCGGAAGCTAGGGGAGAAGCGCCGGAGGATCCACGGCTGGTTGCTCACCTTCGGGGGGCGTAGGCGCGGAGTTGGTTCCGCTCTGTGGTGATCTCCTTCAGTTTTGCCCTGAGCGCGGTGAGTTCAGTGGTGAGCTCCTTCAGCTTCGCCCTGAGGCCGGTGAGTTCAGCCGCGAGGCTCTCTCGGTCGGCCTTGACCTGCTTCAGCTCTTCTTCGACTCCGAGCCGCCTGGCCGCGAGCTGCTTGAGCGCCGCGGCGTGCCGGTCGACCTGGTCCTGCAGCTCCTTTTGCCCCTTGTCGGGCGTGCGTGCGCGCAGCGCAGCCCCGGCCTCCTTCTCGGACGCGAGTTGCTCGCGGAGCGTCGCCACCTGCGACAGCAGATCCCGGATGCCATCTGTCTTTTGCAGCGCGTCGACCCGGTAGGTGAGTCGATTCACTTCGGCGAGGAGCTCGAGGTAGTCGCGGCCACGCGGGCGGCCGCGGAGTGTCGTCAGTTCCTCCTCGAGGGCTGGTACCCGCGAAGACCTCTTCTCTGCTTCCTCCAGGGCGGCCCTGAGCTGGTCCGCCTCGGCCTGAAGCCCGCTCGTCGCGGCTCGTTCCTTCTCGAGGACCTTCACACGCGCCTGCGCCTTCTCGAGCGCGGCGCGCAGTTCGCGCGCGTCGGACATGGCCTACCGACGCTTCTCTGCCAGCATCGTCTTCTCGAAGTCGGTGCCCACCCGCACGCCGAGCACCTCGACGTGCACCAGCCGCCCGGCGCCCCAGTCGAGCTCTTCCTTCACGGCCCCCGCGTCAGGCAGCGGCTTCTCGGTCTTGAGCACTTTCTTGTCAGTCTCGACCTTGCCCAGCTTGAAGACGATGCGCGTCTCGATGCCCAGCCCCGCCTTGTCGCGGAACTTCTTCGCCTCGGCCGCGTTGGGGAAGGGCAGGGGGAAGAGCAGCGGCTGCGCCCGCCACACCGCCTGCGGGCTGGTCATCGCCGCTTCTTCTTCATCGTCATCGGGCTGCGGTGGGCGGAAGGGCTTGGCCGGCTCGCCCCACGCGACCGAGAGCAGGCCCAGCCCGTCGTAACACTCGACCAGGCCATCGACCTCGACGGTGAGCGCCTTCTTCTTCGGGTTGTACTTCCGCATCGTCACGCCGTTGCCGTGGGAAAGCAGCACCACGAAGGTGGCGTTCTTCATCTTCTCCACCAGCTCCGCGCGCTTCGCTTCGTTGCGCTCCTGCTCGGCGCCTTCGCCCGGCGCGCCGGGGAAGATCGACCACAACCCGTCGGGACACGGGCGGCCCATCGAGACCTTGAGGAACGTGGGGTCGTCCCAGAACGAGTCGAGCTTCGCGCGATCGACCTTCGGCTGGAGCGCCTTGAGGCGCGCGGCTTCCTTCTCTTCCTGGGCCTTCTTCTCCGCGTCGCGCTTCTTCTGCGCCTCACGCATCTTCGTCTTGTTGTCGGTGCAACCCGAGCCGCACGCGAGCACGGCCAGCAGCGCCAAAGCTGTTCCCCGACGAGTCATCCCGCCTCCTGCGCTCAGTCTAGGTCACGCCGCTCCAGTTGGTCCTCAGTCATGGCGAGGGTAGCGGACGAATCGGGCCGTCATCGTCCCCCATGGCGATCTCGCCGCTTCCACCGCCCGGCTGCGCGATGGCTCGTGCGCATCGCAACGCGCGGTGGGTCACGACTCCCGAGCCTTCCCCGCGTCCTCAGCGAGTTGGGTGTGACTGAAACGCTCGAGCCGCCGCGGCAGACGAGCCTGCACCCGCGGCGCCCGCGAAGAACGCGGCCACGTCACTCGCGACAGCGCTGCCGCGACCGGCTCCCGAACACCCGTCCCACTCCCTCGACTCCGCACGGGATGAACGGGGTGTGGTGGCGGGCCGTCACACTCATCTCAGCGCCGTGCCCAGCGGCGCGAACCGGAAGAGGCTCTCGTACGGCCCCCGGTTGCCATTGGTGACGATGGCCACCGCCAGGTCTCTGTCCGGGTCGGCCCACGCGAGCGTGCAGAACGCGCCCGCGTGACCGAAGCAGCGCTGCGTGCCCCACCAGCCGTAGATGGAAGGGGTGAGCGAGCCGAGCAGGAAGCCTCGCCCGACCCGCAGCGGCAGGCGGTTGCTCCGGTCGTACGCCGCGCCGCCTGCGGTGGTGTAGCGGCTGAGCGTCTCGGCGGTGACGAGCCGCTTTCCTGACTGCGTCACGCCGCCGCGCACCAGCACCTCGTAGAACTCCGCCAGGTCACTCGCCGTGCACACCAGCCCCGCGCCGGGAACGAACGCGGTCAGCACCTCGGGCAGGTTGTTGTCGTGCTCGAACGTCGTCGACAGCTCCACGCCCGCCACCTTCACCGAGCCGGAACTCAGCCAGTACGTCTTCGCCAGACCTGCCAACTCCGAGGCCACCGCTCCGAAGCGCAGGCCCGGAATGGCCGCCGCCGCGGAGATCTCGGTGTGGATGAACTCGTCGAGCCTCCGGCCCGTCGCGCCCCGCACCACCTCGGCCAGAATCCACCCGTACTCGTACGGCATGTAGGCCAGCGTGCCCCGGGGGAAACGCGGCTTCGCCTGCACCAGCGCGTCGCGCACCTTCTCTTCGCTCGCCCAGTCGCGAGGTCTCGCCAGCAGCTCCGGGGTGAAGACGCACGCGCGATGCGTGAGCACCTCGAGCACGGTGATCTCGCTCTTCCCGTTGGCCGCGAACGCGGGGAAGTACTTCGCCACCGGCGCGTTGACATCGATCACGCCGCGCTCCTCGAGCATGGCCAGCGCGAGCGCCACCACGGGCTTGCTCGCCGAGAAGACCGCGAAGCGCGTGGCCGCAGTCACCGGCACGGGCGCCTCTCCCTCTGAGGGGCGAAACCCGCGAGCGACGCCGACCGCCACGTCGAGCACCACCGCGCCGCCCTGGCGCACCACCAGCTGCCCTCCGGGAAAGCGACCGCTCGCCCGCTGACGTTCGAAGAGCCGTCTCACCTCGTCCCGTTGCGTCATGCGCGCGAACGTTGACAGGGCTGGATCGGAAAGCCACCCTCTCGACCCCTTCTTCTCAAGGAGTTTCGATGCACCCGCTTCCCGTGCTGCCCGACGGCCGACTCGAGCAGCGCTTCAGCGAATCGAAGCCCGCCTACTCAGCAGCCGAAGCCGTCACCGAGGCCAACCGCTGCCTCTATTGCGTCGAAGCGCCGTGCATCAAGGCGTGCCCCACCGGCATCGACATTCCCAACTTCATTCACAAGATCAGCACCGGCAACACCACGGGCGCTGCGCGCACCATCCTCAAGGAGAACATCCTCGGGGCGTCCTGCGCGCGCGTGTGCCCGGTCGAGGTGCTCTGCGCCGGCGCGTGCGTCTACAACGCGTGGGGCCGCGAGCCGATCGCTATCGGCCGCCTGCAGCGCTTCGCTACCGAAGAGACGCTCGAGACGAGGTCGATGGCGTCTCTCATGCCGGCGAAGAAGCCCCCCACCGGCAAGAAGATCGCCCTCGTCGGCGCAGGCCCCGCCAGCATCGCCGCCGCCGGCCTGCTCGCCCTCGAAGGCCACCAGGCTGTCATCTTCGAGAAGAAGAGCATCCCCGGTGGGCTCAACTCGCTGGGCATCGCGCCCTACAAGCAGTCGGGCAAGCAGGCGCTCGAAGAGATGGAGTGGGTCTTCGGCCTGGGCGACGTGCAGCTGATGACCGAGGTCTCGGTGGTCGCAGGCCAGGCGGGCATGGGCGAGGTCTCTGCCGAGGCGCTGCTCAAGGACTTCGACGCGGTGTTCCTGGGTCTGGGCCTGGGCGCCGACTCGAAGCTCAACGTGGCTGGAGAGGGCAGCGCGGGCGTGTACGGCGCGGTCGACCTGATCGAGATGATCAAGGCTGACCCGGCCCTCAAGCTCGACCACGTGCGGCGCGCGCTGGTCATCGGCGGCGGCAACACGGCCATCGACATCGCGCACGAGCTCAAGCTGCTCGGCGTCGCCGACGTCGCGATGGTCTACCGCCGCGGCGTCGACGGCATGTCGGGCTACGTGCACGAGCTGGCCAGCGCGCGGAAGCACGGCGTGCGGCTCATGGAGCACCGCGTGGTGACCGAGTTCCTCGCCGAGGGCGGCAAGCTCACCGGCGTGAAGCTCTCCCGCGCGGAGAACGGAAAAGCGGTGTCAGGCGGCGAAGAGACGCTCTCGTGCGAGCTGGTCGCGCTCGCCATCGGGCAGGCCACGGCCACCACCATCGCCAGCGGCTTCCCGGGCGTCGCGCTCGACAAGCACGGCAACATCACCGTCGACCCCAAGACCGGGCGCACCGGCCACGCGAAGGTGTGGAGCGGCGGCGACTGCGTCAACGGTGGCAAAGAGGTCGTGAACGCAGTGCAGGAAGCGAAGATTGCCGTGCGCGACATCATCCGCGCGCTGGGAGCGAAGTAACCATGGCCGACCTGAGCATCGACTTCTGTGGAATCAAGTCACCCAACCCCTTCTGGTTGGCGTCAGCGCCTCCCGCGAACTCCGGGCCGCAGGTGATGCGCGCCTTCGACGCCGGCTGGGGCGGCGCTGTGTGGAAGACGCTGGGTGATCCCGTCACCAACGTCACCTCGCGCTTCTGGGCGAACGACTACGGCAACACCCGCATGATGGGGCTCAACAACATCGAGCTGATCACCGACCGCCCCCTCGAGGTGAACCTCAAGGAGATGTACGAGGTGAAGAAGCGCTACCCCAAGCACGCCCTCATCGCGTCGCTCATGGTGGAGACGCGCGAGAACTGGAAGGAGATCATCAAGAAGGCCGAAGACACCGGCGCTGATGGTCTCGAGCTCAACTTCGGCTGCCCGCACGGCATGTGCGAGCGCGGCATGGGCAGCGCCGTCGGCCAGGAACCCAAGGTGCTCGAGGAGATCACCCGCTGGGCGATGGAGTACGCAAAGACGCCCGTCATCATCAAGCTCACCCCCAACACCGGCGACATCAACGAGCCCGGTGAAGCGGCGGCGCGTGGTGGGGCTCCGGCCATCTCGCTGATCAACACCGTCAAGTCACTGCTCGGCGTCGACCTCGATCGCTACGTGCCCAACCCCCGCGTCGGCAACAAGTCGACCAACGGCGGCTACTGCGGCCCGGCGGTCAAGCCCATCGCGCTGTTCATGATGAGCCAGCTCACCAAGAACCCGCTCACGAAGCACATGGCGTACTCGGGCATCGGCGGCATCTCGAACTGGCGCGACGCGGCCGAGTTCATCGCGCTGGGCGCCACCTCGGTGCAGGTGTGCACGGCCGTGATGCACTACGGCTACCGCATCGTCGAAGACATGATCGAAGGCCTGTCCGACTACCTCGACAGCAAGGGGATGAAGTCGGTCAACGAGCTGCGCGGCAAGGCCATCGGCGCGTACTCGGAGTGGGGAGATCTCGACCTCAACTACAACCTGAAGGCGCGCATCAACCCGGACAGCTGCATCGGGTGCAACCTCTGCCACGTCGCCTGCATGGACGGCGCGCACCAGTGCATCCTCATCCCCGGGCGCACGCACGAGGAGCACGTCAAGGCCGGCCACACCCACATCCCCGCGTCGATCCCCGAGGTGCCGGTGAAGGCCGCGGGTGCGATCGGCCGGCACCTCCCCGTCATCGACGACGTGGAGTGCGTGGGCTGCAACCTCTGCCACCTCGTCTGCCCCGTGCCCGGCACCATCTCGATGGTCGAGGTGCCCGGCACCATCGGCAAGAGCGAGACGTGGAATGACCGCGTGGCCCAGGGCCGCGACATCAACCCCGGCTCGATGGAATCGACCCTCAAGAAGCGCGGGCTGCTGGCCAAGTAGATGGTGACCCCCGCGGGCATGGTCTTCGGGGTCGTGCTCGAGCCGGGCGAGCGGGTCGTCTACTACCACCGCGAAGATCCGGGCTGGCAGAAGCCGTTCCTGATCATCCTCGGGATCCTGATGCTGATCGGCTTCATCGGGATCTTCATCTTGATCGCCGGGCTCATGGCCACCACCACCGTCTATGTGGTGACCAACCGGCGCTTCATGATCATCGAAGGCAAGAAAGGCCAGAAGGTCTCGTTCATCCGCCACGGGCAGGTGAAGAACGTCACCCGCAAGGTGGGCGGCTCGATCATCAAGTGGCTCGACCTGAGCGATGGGGTCACCACCCTGTCGTGGCAGGCCGCCGCCAACCCGCCGAACATGCCCGCGATCATCCAGGGCTTCCTCGATGACCCCTCGAGCCCGGACCGGGCGCAGACCGTCGCTCACGACAACCTCGCCGGCCCGAAGAAGAAGTAGGCTCCCGGCCCATGGAATTCGCGGGTGACCCAGCCGGCATCGCGGCGCTCAAGGCCCTGTTCGCCCGCGACAAGCCGTACGTGAAGTTCCTCCTCAACGAGGCGAAGTCCAACACTGACTACACCGCCCGCTTCACCGCCGAGGACGGCGTCAAGTGGGCCGTGGTGTTCGACCCGGCTACCGGTGGGCTGACGCTCAAGCCAGCCTGACCTGTTCGTGAGACAAGCGGCCCATGAAGGACAAGGTCGCCATCGTCACGGGAGCCAACACCGGCATCGGTTTCGAGCTCGCGCGGGGTCTGCTGGAGCGGGGCGCCACGGTGGTGCTCGGCTGCCGTGACCTCAAGAAGGGCGAGGCGGCGCGCGCGCAGCTGGTCCTCGAGACCGGCAACGAGAATGCCGTGCTGATGCAGGTCGACCTCGCCAACCTCGCCCGGCTGCGCAACTTCGTCACGAAGTTCGAAGCGCGCTTCAGCCGCCTCGACCTGCTGGTGCACAACGCCGGCGTCTGGCCCCGCACCCGCCGCAAGACCGAAGACGGCTTCGAGCTCACCTTCGGGGTCAATCACCTGGGGCCCTTCTTCCTCACCCACGCGCTGCGGCCCCTGCTCGAGCTCAGCGCGCCGTCGCGGGTGGTGGTGCTCACCTCGTCGATGCACTTCGAGGCCGGGGTGGACTTCGACGATCTCCAGTTCAAGGTGCGCCGCTTCCACGGCGGCACGGCGTACGGGCAGTCGAAGCTGTGCAACGTGCTCTTCACGCTCGGCCTCGCGCGGCGGCTCGAGGGGCGTGGCGTGACGGTCAACGCGGTGCACCCCGGGGTCGTGGCTACCGAGCTCTCGCGCGAGGCGCCGGAGAACGCACGCAACCCGAGGGGCAAGCTCACCCCGAAGGAGGGCGCCGAAGGGCCGCTGCACCTCGCGACCTCTCCTGACCTCGCCAGCGGTCAGTACTTCGAGGGCACCCGGCAGAAGAGCCCCTCTCCGGGCGGCCTCGACGTCGCCACGCAGGACCGGCTGTGGGCCACGTCGCTGGCGCTGCTCAAGCTGCCGCCAGAGGCGTGAGCTACTGGAAGGTGCGCGCCAGCCGCAGCACCGGCCCGAAGTCGGCGCCGAGCGCGCGCATCGCCGCGACGTTGATGAGCGGCTGGGGCTTGCCGTTGGCCAGGGCCACGCCGAGCAGCGCGCCCTCCCGCACCGGCGTCTCCTCGAACGCGAGCACGTAGAGCTTGTCGGTGGCCGCCTTCTCCCGCGTGGCCTTGAGCACCTCGGGCGTGACCCCGAACGGGAGCAGCACTGCCGCCCCCTTCTTCGCCCCCAGCTCACCGAGCGGAACGGGGGTGAAGCGCAAGGGCCGTTCCTTGATGGTCTTCACCTCGAGCGCGGCGCCGACCGCGCAGATGGCGCCCGCCTTCGCTTCCTGCCCGGCCGCGTACGGCACCAGCACCACGAAGTCGCCCGCGCCGTGCGTGGCGAAGGCGGTGTCGTAGCTGACGACCTTGAGCATCACCATCAAGCCCAGCGCGTCGGGGACGCGGTCTTCTGCGTGGACTGCGCTGGCGAGGAGCAGGGCACTGACGACGACGGCCCTCACTTCAGAAACTCCAGCGCGTAGCTCAGCCGCAGAAAGTACTCGCGGCCACGCCCGGGCATCGGGGCCAGACCTCCGTCGTACGGTTGCGCGAACAGCACGTTCGCGTCGAGCAGGTTGCCCACGCCGAGCTGCGCCGACAGCCCGGGCGTGCCGCCGATGGCGTCGACCCCGAGCCACGCCGACAGGAGCAGGGCCTCGCCGACCCAGCCCACCCGCCCCACGCCATCGAGCAGGTCGGTGGCCGAGGTGAAGGCGTAGCGATCGCCGAGGAACACCGCGCTGCCTCCCACCGAGAGGTGCTTGTTCATCACCAGCTTCCCCGACGCGGTGAACTTGTGGGTGGGCATGCCCAGCAGGTGCGTGGTGGTGCCCGGGCGCAGGTAGGTGTCGACGTCTTCGGCCACCACCGGCACCGCCAGCGAGTACGAGAGGTTCAGGTGACCGCGGCTGCCGCGCAGCTTGAGCAGCGCCTCGGCGCCCGCCGTGGAGAGCGCGCCCCCGTTGCGGTAGCTCTCTTCGTTCGTGGCCGCGTCGTACCCGTAGGTGATGGGCGCGATGAGCAGCGTGTAGAAGCCGTTGAGGCTCACGAAGCCGACGTCGCCCAGCTCCACGCCCACCTCCGCTTCCGCTACGTGGGTGCGCTCGGCCTTGAGCCCGGGGCCCAGGTTCAGGTTCTCGATGCCCGGGCTGCGGAAGGCGCCGCCGTAGAGCAGCTTCACGTTGACCCGCTCGAACTGCCGGGTGAGCGCCACGCGGGGGGCGACGTTGACGCCCACCTTCGAGTGCACCTCGAGGCGGCCGCCCGCCGTCACGTTGACCACGCTCGTGTTCCACTGCCCCTGCACCCACGCCGCGAAGTTGCCGTACGAGACCTGGTTCGCGTCGCCGAAGGCCGTCTGCGCGCCGAGAATGCGGGTGTCGTTGAGCCAGGCGTGATCGACGAAGCCCTCGATGCCGCCGCTCACCGTGAGCGAGCTGGCCGCGTTCCACTGCGCGCCCAGTCCCGCCAACACGCGCAGCGCGCTCTTGTCGTAGAAGAGGTCGGAGCTCTCGTCGAGCATCTGCCAGGGCAGCTGCAGGCGCGCGTTCAACCGCGGCCTGAGGGTCACCGTGTCCGAGAGCTTCCACTCGTACGACAGGTCAGCCAGCGCGGTGCGGAAGCGCAAGCGCGAGCCGGGAGGGAGCGCCTCGCCGAAGCCCACCGTCGCCCCGATGGTCTGGTCGTCGTACAGCAGCCGCGCCTTGAGGCCCTTCCAGCTCGCGCCCGCGGTGATGAAGAACGGGTCGAGCGCGTCGTCGCCGAGCGTCGCGCTGCCGCCGGAGAAGTCGTCGAAGGTGCGCCGCGAGCGCCGCCCCTGGCCGCCGGCCACGTGCAGGCTCCACTCGAGCTGCCGGGCGTCGTGCTTGCCGCCCACCGAGCCCCCCAGCGACCAGTCGTGAAAGCCCGTCTCGCCCTGCGCGTAGCGGCCCGAGACGGCGGCGCCCTGCAGGTCCTTGCCCGACCGGGTGATCACGTTGATCACCGCCAGCTCGGCGCTGCCGCCGTAGAGCGCTGACCCGGGACCGCGGATGATCTCCACCCGCTCGATCTGCGAGACCAGCACGTGGTGGCCGAACTGGGGCCCCGTGTAGAGGATCTCGTTGATCTCCTGCCCGTCGAGCATCACCAGCACCTTGCCCTCGTTGCCCCACAGCCCGCGGAAGGCCACGCCCACCACGCCTTCGACGTCCTGGTGGAAGGTGAAGCCGGGCACGAGCTGCAGCACCTCGAGCAGGTCGCGAGCACCCGACGCGAGCACCTCTTCGCGGGTCACCACCAACAGCACGCTGGCAGACTCGCGCGCTGAGCGCGCATCGCGGGTGACCTCGACGGGCGTATCGAGCAGCGACTCGAGGGAGAGGTCGGAGACGTCGGCGTTCTGGGCGAAAGCGATGGCGGGGACGAGCAGGAACAGGACTGATGACTTCATGGGGGACGCGCCGCCTAGCCGGGTCCCCCGGGTCCTGTCCCTTGCCAAAAACAGGGAGAGTCGCGCGGGTGACGGCTATTTGGCTTGCTCGGTCTTCCCCAGGCGCTTGGCGAGGTCGGGCTTGTCGAGCGACTTGGCGAGGGCGTCCTCGTACTCGACCTTCTTCTCGGTCACGAGGCGGGCCAGCTCTTCGTTGAGCATCTGCATGCCCAGGCTCTTGCCGATGCTCATCGCGCTGGCGATCTGGTGGTTCTTCCCCTCGCGTACGAGGTTGGACACGGCCGGCGTGGTGACGAGGATCTCCAGCGCGGCGATGCGCCCGCCGCCGCTCTTCTTGAGCAGCGTCTGCGCCACCACGCCCTTGAGCACGTCGGCCACCACGGTGCGGATCTGCGGCTGCTCCTCGGGAGAGAAGAGGCCGATGATCCGGTCGACCGTCGAGACCGCGGTCGAGGTGTGCAGCGTGCCGAACACGAGGTGGCCGGTGTTCGCGGTCTCGAGCGCGGCCGAGACGGTCTCGAGATCGCGCATCTCTCCCACCAGCACGATGTCGGGGTCTTCACGCAGCGCCGCCTTGAGCGCGCGGGCAAAGGTGTTGGTGTGCGGCCCCACCTCGCGCTGGTTCACCAGCGAGGCCTGGCTCTTGTGCACGAACTCGATCGGGTCCTCGAGGGTGATGATGTGCTTCTTCTTGTTGCGGTTGATGAAGTCGATCATCGCCGCCAGCGTGGTCGACTTGCCGCTGCCGGTCGGGCCCGTGACCAGCACCAGCCCCTTGGTGTGCTCGCACAACGCGCGGATCACCGGCGGGAGCCCCAGCATCTCGAAGGTGAGGATCTTGTCGGGGATCTGCCGGAGCACCGCGCCCACGCCGAGGTGATCGCGGAACAGGTTCACGCGGAAGCGCGCCACCCCGGGCAACGGGTAGGCGAAGTCGGTGTCGTTGTCGGCGTCGAACTGCTTCTTGTTCCGCTCCGCCATGATCGGTTGGAGCAGCTCGTAGACCTCGCTCTCGCCGAGGGGCCGGGCGTCGGCGAGCTCGCGCATGTCGCCGTCCACGCGCCAGCGCGGCTTGTGCCCCGCTGAGAGGTGCAGGTCTGACGCGCCTTCGGCCACCGCGCGCTTGAGCATCGCGTCGAGCTTGGGCGAGCTCTTCGTCGCGGAAGGTTCCGAGGGAGCCGCGGACTCCACCGGCGCGCTCCAGCCCTTCACGCCACCCTGGCCGCCGAGCGCTTCGTCGAGCGCGTGGCTCGAGATGCCCACGGGCCTGAGCTCCATGCTGGGCAGCAGTTGCCGGGCGCCGCTGAGCACCTGCGAGTTGGGATCGTCGACGAAGCCCAGGGTGAGCACGTTGCCCTCGACGGCCAGCGGCAGCACCCGGTGGCGCTGGAGGAAGTCGATGGGCAACAGCGACAGCACCTCGGGTGGAGGCGTGGTGCTGCCTTCGAAGTCGGGGAGGGGGATCTGGTGCGACGCCTTCTGCAGCCGCGCCGCGAGCATGCGCGAGGTGGCCAGCCCGAAGCTGGGGATCTTCTGGAACATGCCGTGGAAGGCCTTGGCCTCGAAGCGCGTCGCCAGCACCTGGCCCTCGGCGATCACCGTGGCGCTCCGCGCCTGGTCGAGGAGGATGCCCATCTCGCCCACGGCATCGGAGACCTTGAGCCGGCCCAGCTCGATCGTGTCCTCCGCGCCTGCGCGCACGGACGCCTCGCCCTTGAGGATCACGTAGAACGAGTCGGAGAGATCGCCCTGCTTGGTGAGCGTCTCCTTGTTCTCGAACTGCTGCAGCTGCCCGGCGGCGAGCACCGAGGTGAGCTGTTCGGGGTTGAGCCCGTGGAAGAGCGCATTCTTCGACAACGCGCCCACCAGCTTGTCCGACAGCGTCTTGTCTACCGGGATGGTCTTCATGGCCCGGCAGCCTAGCCAGCTACTCGAAGCCCATCAGGACGAACTGGCATGAGGGGCAGCTGAAGATGCTGCGCGGTGCCCCGGTGATGGCCGAGCGGCCCGTGCACCAGCCGCCGAAGCCGGGGAAGAACGCGAGGTAGGTGCCGTCGTCCATGCGCCAGAAGTCCCCGAGCAACTGGTTCGCCCCGCTCATCGCGTAGCGGCACTGCGCGCTCGCCGTGCGCATGATGCTCACGTCGGTGAAGGGCGTGGTGGTGCCAGGCCAGGTGGTGCACGTGGACCCCGCTTCGACCATCGCGGTTTGAGTGGTGCTCGGCCCACCCGGGCACGTTCCTGAGAGCGGGCAGGTGGTGCCGGCGTCGCCGCCGCAGCGCAGGCAGTAGCTGCCCATGTCGACGATGCAGGTGCGGCCCGCGCTGGTGAGGGGGCATTCCCACAGGCAGGTGTTGGCGATGCAGCTGAAGCCGGCGTCGCGCGACGACCCGCTGCTGCACCAGGTGGACGTGGGCTGAGGGACGCCGGTGCACTGAGCGGCGCGCATGCAACCGCCATCGCCCGCGGGCTGGCCGGCGTCCGTGCCCGCGTCGACTCCCGCGTCCGTTCCTCCGTCGGGTGTGGGGCAGATCTGCGATTCGAGCTGGCAGGCTGAGGCGCGGCAGGCACGGCACTGGCCGCACACGAACGGCTCGCAGACCGGCTCGGCGCCGGGACAGTCGGCGGCGCGGGCGCAGGACAAGCCGGCGTCGACGCTCCCGTCGGGCTCATCGACGGGGACGAAACACTGACAGCCCGAGATGGTGAGCAGGAAGGTGGTGCACAGCCACAGCCATCGGTCGCGCATGGCGCTGCGTACCACTGAGCGTGGCGCCTCAGCCATCGAGCGGGAGCAACTTCGGGTTTCCTTGCAGCTTCACTGCGCGGAAGTGACGCAGGTCGAGCGTGACGATCCCACGGGCTTTGAGACGCTCGGCCTGGATCATGACCACTGCGTCGACGAGGCCCAGCGGGAGCCGCGGATAGCGCTTCATCAGCGCCCACGCAGCGGTGAGGTCACGAGGCCCGAGGCCCTCGACGTGGAAGACCCCGGCGCTGAGGTCTTCGGCGAAGGCACGAGCCACCCGCTCACCCAGGCGCGTCGCCGCGAGGTAGTGCGCCGAACAGCCGCCCGATCAGCAGCCCCAGCCCGTTGGGCGGCGTGCCGTACAGCGAGAGCTGCAGCGCAGGTACCGCGACGAAGGGTGCGCCGTAGACGAGACAGATGATCGAGTTCACGGTGAAGACGTGTCGAAGCTTCATGTGGTTCTCCCCCCCCGACGAGTGAGACCGGGCGGAGTTCACGGACCGGGCCAGCGCGCCTTCCGAGCAGACCCGGTCCGCACGCGTGCAGCGGGGTGCTCAGCACGTGCACTGGGCTGCGCGGTCAGGGGCGGCGCTTGCGGACGAGGGGCGGCTTCGCGGTCGGCGTGGTCTCCACCGCCATGACGTGTGCGACCAGCTCGGGCTTGAGGTGGCAGAAGCGCACGGCCGCCTCGCTCAGCCGGTAGTACGTGCTGCCCGCGCCGCTCACGTCGGGCTCGTCGTGTTCCCTGCGGACCTCCCCGATCACGTGGCGCAGCGCGAGCACCTCGTCGGCGCTGAACACCGTCTTGTCCGCGAGCCGCTCGCCCAGGAAGAGGCACATCGCCTCGAAGCGTGGGCCCCAGTTCATGTTGCCGTTCCGGTACGCCTCGTCGGCGAGCTTGCCGGTGCAGCGGATCACCTCGCCCTGCACCGTGGGCGCATCTCCGCGCGGCGGAACGAGCAGCTTCCACAGCCGGTCGTGCTCGATCTGCCACTTCGCTCCGGGCGCCCCGTCGGGAATGCGGCCCGTGGTCATCACCTCGGCTTCCTTCTTCGGTGCGGGCGGCAGGTCGGCGGGCAGGTCGGCGAAGCAGGCGACCATCGGGCCTCCCACCATGCGCGCGAACTGCGCTGCGCCCAGCAGCGGGTCGGCTCCTCTCGCGCGCAGCAGCTTCACCAGCTCGGCGTGCTTCTCGTAGACCGCGCGGAAGAGCGCGGTGTTGCCGAAGCGGTCGAGCGTGTTCGGGTCGACGCCACGGTCGAGCAGGAGCGTCGCCGCTTCGAGCGCGCCTCCGTCGGCAGCGTAGTGCAGCACCGTCCAGCCCTTGCTGTCGGAGCTCGTGAGCGCCTCGCCCGCGTCGAGCAGTTGCGCCAGGGCCAGCGGGTCATTCCGGTGCGCGGCGTCGAAGAGGCGGCTCATGCCGCAGACATACCCTCCTTCACCGTTCGTCGAGTCGAGGGGTCACCAGGCGGGTCCCGTCCGTTCGGCCCAGCGCCATCAGGCCGGCCGCCTCGAGGCCCACGTGGAAGAACGAGAGCGTGAAGTAGAGCTGCCGCGCCGCGCCCTGTCCGAGCAACATCGCAGGCAGAACGATCGCCGCGAGGAGCACCGCGGGCCACAACCAGCCTCCGAGATCCGCGCGCAGCGCGGCGAGCTGGGCGCGGAACGGCTTGGGGTTGGGCGTGGGACGGTCGACCTCGGGCATCAACCGCAGCCACACCGCGTAGTGGAGGGATTGGCCCAGCGCGTAGATGAACACCGCCCGCTTGAGCCACGCCGGGCCCGCTCCCGCCGCGGTGAGCTGCACCTCGTCGAGGATCGACTGAAAGGCGCGCGCCGGAACCCACGGCGTGTCCGCCATCAGGGGATCGAGCACGCCAGCGAGCGCGAGCAGCGTCAACGTGGTGAACCATGCCAGCAGCGGCCACAGGCTGAGGCCTCGCAACCGGGCAGCCTTCGCGGCATAGGTGAGCGAGCTCACGGCGTGCAGGTGGGTGATCGTCAGCATCGCCATGCCCGGGAATGCGGCCATCGCGATGGTCGCCGCTGAGACGGGCAGGGCGGTGAGGGCACGCGACTCGGAGATCAACCCCGCGCCGAGGAGCGCCATCAACACCGGCCAACACCAGGTCCCTCCGTTTCCACTCACCAGCAGCAGCGCGACCGCGAGCGAGCCGATTGCGCAGGCGCGGGTCACCCGGCTCAGCCTTCGTTTCACCGCCTGGTGCCGTACGCCCGCGATGAGGTGTGGCACGCCGAGCACCGCCGCTCCGAAGAAGAGCGAAAAGATGGGTTCTCTCAGCGCGAGCGCGGTCGACACGACGAACGAGCCCGCGGCGAGCAGTGTCAGGCGATGTTGGCGGTGCAGCAGCAGTGCCCGCAGGGGAGCGACGCGCATCACCAGCCGGTAGCTCTCGGTGCGAGCCACGTCGGCCAGCTCGATCAACGCCGCCATCGCGCCACCAGCAGCGCCAGCAGGATGAGCGACTCCGCCGGCACGGACGCGCAGCCGGGCTGGTCGTAGGCCTGGAAGCCGTAGCGCACACAGCGTCGCGGCGGCGCCTGGTAGATCGACATGCCTCCGTCTTCCGCGACCCTGGCCGAGCCCCCATCTTCGGGGGCCCCGGCGTCCACCACTTCCCACTCGAGACAGACCGACATGCCGCTCGCGAAGACAGGCGCGGCGACCAGCACCCACAGCAGCATCACTCTCATGTTCCGCTCCGAAACCGGCCGACCGGACCGCGAAGCACGAAGCAGACCAGCGCGCCCCGCCTGCGGATCGAGGTGGTTGAGCGATGGTGCAGCGGTGCGCAACGGCTCGCGTGACCCGCGTGTCAGGGTTATCTGGTCGCGATGCTCAACGTGCGCGTCGTCGTCGTGCTGCTGCTGTCCGGTTGTGTCCACCGCATCGAGCCGCTGTCGCTGGCCAGCGTGCAGGCGCTGGTCTCCGCGCCGGATCGCACCGAGGCCGACCGCGCCCTCGACCCGGGCCGCAAGCCAGCCGAGTTCCTCCAGTTCCTCGGCGTCGGGCCGGGCATGCACGTCGCCGACCTGATGGCGGGTGGCGGCTACACCACCGAATTGCTCTCACGCGCGGTGGGCCCGAACGGCGTGGTGTACGGCGAGAACCCGAAGTTGATCCTCGAGCGCTTCGCCGAGAAACCGTGGAGCGAGCGGCTCACCCGGCTCCCCAACGCGAAGCGCCTCGACCGTGAGCTGGGCGATCCCTTCCCCGCGGAGCTCGAGCGCACCCTCGACGTGGTGGTGAGCAACGCCATCTACCACGACAGCGTCTGGCTCCAGGTCGACCGGCTCCAGATGAACCAGGCCGTCTACCACGCGCTCAAGATGGGCGGCGCCTACGTGGTCTGCGACTCGTCGGCGAAGGCGGGCACCGGTGTAGGTGACGTGCAGGTGTTGCATCGGATTGACGAACAGGTCGTTCGCGACGAGGTGACGAAGGCCGGCTTCAAGCTCGAGGCCTCGGGGGAATTTCTGCGGAATCCCGAAGATACTCGCGACTGGAGCGCGTCACCGGGCGCGGCCGGGGAGAAGCGGGGTACCAGCGACCGGTTCTGCCTCCGGTTCGTTCGGCCCACTGTCTATTACTGAGTCTGCCCCTCACCCCGACCCTCTCCCCGCTCGGCGGGGAGAGGGGGAACAGAAGCGGCTTCCGCCCCGGCGCGCGCTCGGATAGCAGGGCGCCTCATGCCTCGTCGCGAAGAGATCAAGAAGGTCCTCCTCATCGGCTCGGGTCCGATCATCATCGGTCAGGCGTGCGAGTTCGATTATTCCGGCACCCAGGCGATCAAAGCGCTGAAGGAAGAGGGGATCGAAGTCATCCTCCTCAACAGCAACCCGGCGACGATCATGACGGACCCGGACTTCGCGCACCGCACGTACATCGAGCCCATCACCGTCGAGGCGGCGGAGCGGATCATTCAGCTGGAAAGGCCTGACTCGCTGCTCCCCACCATGGGCGGGCAGACCGCGCTCAACCTCGCCAAGCAGCTCGCCGAACAGGGCATCCTGGCGAAGTACGGCGTGAAGCTCATCGGCGCCTCCCTCGAGGCCATCAACAAGGCCGAAGACCGCAAGCTCTTCAAGGCCGCGATGGAGAAGATCGGCCTCGAGCTGCCGAAGGCCGGCATCGCCACCACCATGGAAGAGGCGCGCGCGCTGGTGAAGGACCTCGGCTTCCCTTCCATCATCCGCCCCAGCTTCACCCTCGGCGGCACCGGCGGCGGCGTGGCCTTCAACCAGGAACAGTTCGAGCAGCTCTGCGCCGGCGGGCTGGCGGCCAGCCCCGTGCACGCGGTGCAGATCGACGAGTCGGTGCTCGGCTGGAAGGAATACGAGCTCGAGGTCGTCCGCGACTCGAAGGACAACTGCATCATCGTCTGCTCCATCGAGAACCTCGACCCGATGGGCGTGCACACCGGCGACAGCATCACCGTCGCCCCCGCGCAGACGTTGACCGACAAGGAATACGAGCGCATGCGCGACGCCTCGCTCGCGATCATGCGGGAGATCGGCGTCGACACCGGCGGCTCGAACGTGCAGTTCGGGCTGAACCCGAAGGACGGCCGAATGGTCGTCATCGAGATGAACCCGCGCGTCTCGCGCAGCTCGGCCCTGGCCAGCAAGGCCACCGGCTACCCCATCGCGAAGATCGCCGCGAAGCTGGCCATCGGCTACACGCTCGACGAGCTCAAGAACGACATCACCCGCGACACCCCGGCGTCGTTCGAGCCCACCATCGACTACGTGGTGGTGAAGCTGCCCAAGTTCAACTTCGAGAAGTTCCCCAAGAGCCCGCGCACCCTGGGCACCATGATGCGCAGCGTGGGCGAGGTGATGGCCATCGGCCGCACCTTCCGCGAGTCGTACCAGAAGGCCTTCCGCTCGCTCGAGCAGGGCAAGCACCCCATTCCCACGAAGGCCGAGGCGATGAAGCGGTCCGCCGCCGAGCGCGAGGAGCTCTTGCGCGTGCCCACCCCCGAGCGCCCGTGGATCGTGCTCGAGGCGTTCCAGCTGGGCATGACGGTCGAGCAGGTGCACGCGCTCACCGCGATGGATCCCTGGTTCCTCCGCCAGCTCGAGGCGCTGGTGAAGGAGCTCAACGAGATCGAGGCGAAGGGCTCGCTCTCGAAGATCTCCGACGCCGAGCTCAAGATGCACAAGTCGCGCGGCTTCTCAGACGGCCAGCTCGCGCAGGCGCTGGGCACCACCGAGAAGGTGGTCCGCGAGGAGCGGTGGAAGCGCAACATCCGCCCCGTCTACAAGCGCGTCGACACCTGCGCCGCCGAGTTCGAGGCGTTCACCCCGTATCTCTATTCGACCTACGAAGAAGAGGACGAGGCGCCCCCCACCGACCGGAAGAAGATCGTCATCCTCGGCAGCGGGCCCATTCGCATCGGGCAGGGCATCGAGTTCGATTACTGCTGCGTGCACGCGGCCTTCGCCCTGCGCGAGGCGGGCTTCGAGACCATCATGGTCAACTGCAACCCCGAGACGGTGTCGACCGACTACGACACCTCCGACCGGTTGTACTTCGAGCCGCTCACGATGGAAGACGTGCTCGAGATCATCCACCGCGAGAAGCCGCTGGGCGTCATCGTTCAGTTCGGCGGGCAGACGCCGCTCAAGCTCTCCAAGCCCCTCGAGGCCGCGGGCGTTCCCATTCTGGGCACCACCCCCGACGCGATCGACCAGGCCGAAGACCGCGAGCGCTTCAGCAAGCTCGTCGATCGCCTGCGCCTGCGCCAGCCCGAGAACGGCACCGCGCGCGCGCCCGACGAGGCCCACAAGACCGCCGAGAGCATCGGCTACCCCGTGATGGTGCGCCCCTCGTACGTGCTGGGCGGCCGGGCCATGGAGGTCGTCTACGACCGCGCGGATCTCGATCGCTACATGCGCGAGTCGTTGATGCCGTCTTCGGAGAACCCGGTGCTGATCGATCGGTTCCTCCAGTCGGCGACCGAGGTCGACCTCGATCTCGTGTGCGACGCCACCGGCGCCTGCATCGTGGGCGGCGTGCTCGAGCACGTGGAAGAGGCGGGCGTGCACAGCGGCGACGCGGCCTGCGTGCTGCCCCCGCACTCGCTGGCGCCCGACGTGATCGAGCGCCTCAAGGACATCGCCATCTCGCTCTCACGCGAGCTCAAGGTGGTGGGCCTGATGAACGTGCAGTTCGCCGTGCAGGGCAAGGCCATCTACGTGCTCGAGGTCAACCCGCGCGCGTCGCGCACCGTGCCCTTCATCGCCAAGGCGACCGGCGTGGCGCTGGCGAAGGTGGCGGCGCTCTGCATGGCGGGCAAGACGCTGGCAGAGCAGGGGCTCACCAAGGACCCCGAGATGCACCACTACGCGGTGAAGGAGAGCGTCTTCCCCTTCGCGCGCTTCACCAACACCGACGTCATCCTCGGGCCCGAGATGAAGAGCACCGGCGAGGTGATGGGGCTCGACGCCAACGTGCACGCGGCGTTCGCGAAGTCGACGCTGGCCACCGGGTCCGCGCTCCCGCGTGGCGGCACCGTGTTCGTCTCGGTGAAGGACGACGACAAGCCGGGCCTGGTGGACCTCGCCAAGCGGCTGCGCACCCTGGGCTTCACCCTCTGCGCCACCGGCGGCACGCTCGACTACCTGGGGCGCAAGGGCATCCCCGCCGAGCGGGTGAACAAGGTGCGCGAGGGCAGCCCGCACATCGTCGATCGCATGATCAGCAAGGAGATCGCGCTCGTGATCAACACCACGGCGGGGAAGAAGGAGATCTCCGACTCGTACACCATCCGCCGCGAGGCGCTCACCCGCGGGCTCTCGTACTTCACCACCATGGAAGCCGCCCGCATGGGCGTGGGCGCCCTCGAGGCGCAGGCCGGCGGCGCGCGCAGCTACACGCCGATTCAGGACTGGCTGCGGAAGTAGTTGAAGTCGAGGCGCTACTTGGCCGCCTTCGCGGCCTTGTTGACCTCGCCCAGCTTCTTCGTGGTCGTCTCGAGCTGGCCCATCAGCTCATCGATGCGCGTCTGCGTGTCGGTGGCCTGCTGCTGGATGTCGGCGAACGCTTCCTTGTCGGCCTTCTGGCTCTCCGCGTCCGCGAGGATCGACACCTTCTGCTTCTTGAGGAACTCGATGTACTTCACCAGCACGATGCGCTTGTTCACGTAGGCGTCGGCCTTGGCGGGGTTGAGCGCGATCACCGCGTCGTAGCGCTCCAGGGCGACCTTGAGGTGCTCGGGCTGCGGCTCCGCGGTCTGCTGCCGCGCCCCGCCGCGCTGCGAGGAGATCTCCGCCAGCCAGCTCAGCGCCTGCTCGTCTTTCGGGTCGAGCGCGGCCGCCTTCTGGAAGTACTTCTCGGCGTTGGCCGAGTCCTTCGCCTGCTGCAGGTACATGCCCGCGATGTTCCGCAGCGTGTCGCTCTTCGCCGCCAGCTCGGGCCGGCGTTCCAGGCTCTTCTCGAGCAGCTCCGCGGCGCGGTCGTAGTTGCCCGCCTTCATGTTGGCGAAGGCCGCGCGATCCCACACCTTGGCGTCCTGGTCGGGCTTGAGCTGCAGCGACTTCTCGTACTCGGTCGCCGCCCCCGCGAAGTCGCTCTTCGCGAGCAGCTCGCTGCCCTTCACCCGCGCCACGTCGAACGGCTCGGGGTCCTTGCACGCGCACAGCGAAGCCAGCGCCAGGGCGAAGCAGAGCTTCTTCATGTTCAGGTCCCCTCGAATCAGAAACGCAGTGAAGCGGTGAGCGACGCCCCGTCGGGCGTCACCATGGGAAGGAGGCGCAGGCCGGCGGGCGGGCGCCGCAACTGGCGCGCCAGCTGCGAGTTGTAGGTGCCCACCAGCGACACCGTCTCGTCACGGGTGAGCACCGCGGGGTCGCTCCCGTAGGCGAAGCCGGCCATGAGCAGCGCACCCACCACGCCGCCGACGATGATCGCCGTGCCCGAGATGTTGTGCTGGTTCGCGCGGGGCACGCAGATCTCGTTGTAGACCTGCACCGAGTTCTCGCAGGCTGGCGTGGCCAGGTTGGGCGCGGTGGCGATGAGAATGCTCCCCGCCACGATGGCCGCCGTGCTCAGCCCCACGGCGCCGACGATCAGCCATCGCCTGCGGGTGAGCATCCCGTCGCTCTTCGCCAGCAGGTCGGCCCGGCCCAGCTTCTGGAACAGCTCGCGGTGCGTCAGCGGCGCCTGGGCCCGGCCCCGGGTGATGCGGTTGTCGACGTCGACCTTGAGGGCCTGGTCGAGGAACTCCGGGGGCAGGGCGGGCTCGGCCACCTCCGTCGGCATCACCGGGGGAGGAGACGGCTCCCCGGCCCGCGCGGCCGAGCCGAGCAACAACCCACAGAGAAGGAGGGTGGGGCGCATGCCAGGAGCGTAGTGCGCCTCGCGCTGGGCTTCTCGAATTTGGTGCGGGACCGGCGCGTCAGCCCCCTACACTCCGCCGCCCCGGAGGTTTCATGCACTCGCTCGCCTTCCTCGTCGCCCTGTCCTTCGCCGCGCCCCCCGCCGGTCCTGCCGTCGACGGCAACGCGGCCTTCGAGCGGCTCAAGAAGCTCGAGGGCTCCTGGAAGACCGACGCGAAGGACGGGCCGGTGCAGTACGTGACGCTCCGGCTGGTGGGGGCGGGCACCTCGGTGCTCGAGACGAACACCGCCGCCGACCGCACCACGGTCACCTCGGCCACCATCTATTCCTTCGAAGGCACCCGCCTCGTCGCCACGCACCACGGCAGCGGCGGCACCTCGCGGCTCGAGCTCAGCGGCTCCGATGCCACCACCCTCAAGTTCGACGGCACCACGAAGGACGCCCGCGTCGCCGCGCTCACCTTGACGGTCAAGGCGAACAAGCTGCGCCAGGACTTCACCACCCGCGAGGGCGGCCGTGACGTGAAGAAGGCCCTCGACCTGCTCAGCGAGTACGTCGACACGCTCAAGTGATCAGGTGCCTCCCTCTCCCTGCGTAGCGGGGAGAGGGTCGGGGTGAGGGGCCGATCTCAGCAGCCGCTGGGAGAGGTTACTTCCCGCACCACCGCGACCGCGCGAGCCACGTCCGCGGCGCTCACGTCGAGGTGCGTGACGAACCGCACCCGGGTGGTTCCGGTCGCCAGCACGCCGCGCTCCGCGAGCGCCGGCACCAACCTCGCCGCCAGCGGCGCCGCCACGTTCACCCACACGATGTTCGTCTCCGGCGCTTCCACCTCGAGGCCCGGCAGCCCGCGCAAGCCCCCGGCCAGCGCCTGCGCGTTCGAGTGATCCTCCGCGAGCCGCGCGACGTGATGCTCGAGCGCGTAGAGCCCGGCCGCCGCGAGAATGCCTGCCTGGCGCATGCCGCCGCCGAGCACCTTGCGCCACCGCCGCGCCTCCTTGATCAACGCGCGCGTGCCCACCAGCACCGACCCGACCGGGGCGCCCAGGCCCTTCGACAGGCACACCGACACCGAGTCGAAGCCCTGCACCAGCACCCGCGCCTCGACCTGCTGCTTCACCGCGGCGTTGAACAGCCGCGCGCCGTCGAGGTGCGTGGCCAGCCCGTGGCGATGCGCCAGCGTCGTCGCTTCCTGCGCGTGACCCTGCGGCAGCACCTTGCCGCCGATGGTGTTCTCGAGCGCGAGGAGCCGCGTGCGCACGTGGTGATCGTCGGCGGGTTTGATCGCCGCCTCGATCGACGCCAGGGGAATCGTCCCGTCGGGCGCCTGCGCCAGGGGCTGGCTCTGAATGCTGCCCAGCACCGCCGCGCCGCCGCCCTCGTGCAGGTACGTGTGCGCTTCCTGCCCCACCAGGAACTCATCACCCCGCTGGCAGTGCGCCATCAGCGCGGCGAGGTTGCACTGGGTGCCCGAGGGAAAGAACAGGCCGGCTTCGAAGCCCAGCTGACCGGCGAGCGTTTCCTGCAGCCGGTTCACCGTGGTGTCGTCGCCGAAGACGTCGTCACCGACCTCGGCGCGCACCATCGCCTCGCGCATGGCTGCCGTGGGCCGGGTGACCGTGTCGCTCCTCAGGTCGATCGGGGCCGCGCTCATGTCTCGCTGCGCCACTCGGTCGGTGACTTGTCGGCCCAGCGCCGGAAGGCGCGATCGAAGGCCCGCAGCTCGGAGTAGCCGAGCAGGTACGCCACCTGGCTCACGTCGAGGCGCACGTCCTTCAGGTACGCGCGCGCGAGGTCGAAGCGCACCAGGTCGAGCACTTCCTGGAACGACGTCTTCAGATCCGACAGGCGGCGCTGCAGGGTGCGGCCGCTCATGTTGAGCCGGGTGGCGAGCCGCTCGACGTTGGGCTCACCCTGCTTGAGCGCCTCGCGAATCTGGTGGCGCACCTTGTCGATCAGATCGTCCGTGCGCGGGCGCGAGGCGAGGGCGGCGACCGCGTGCTCCTCGAGGAAGGTGTAGAGCGCCGCGTCACCTCCGTGCACCGGCCCGTCGAGCAGCGAGCGCGAGAGGGCGAAGCCGTTGGTCGGCTCGTCGAAGGTGATCTCGTGGGTGGCCAGGCCCTGGGACAGCCGCTGCAGGTCGAGCTCCCGCGGGCGGGAGTGCGTGAACCACGCGCGCGTCGGCTTCGCGCCGCTCATCAGCACGAAGGTCTTCACGATCACCGCGGTCGAATATTCCGCCAGGTGCCGGCCGATCGCGCCGGGCCGCAGCGTGACGCTGTGGTGCAGCTGCGCCTCGTCGGCCGTCTCTTCGAAGCGGAAGGTCTGGCCCGGCGCGAGAATGCCGCTGAAGCGCGAGAGGTTCGCGAACGAGTGGCGCAGGGTGGGCCCGGCGCGCATCAGGAACTCCGCCACGCCGTAGGCGCCGCGCGGGAGCCACGCCGAGAGCTCGAGCCCCAGGTGAGGGTCGTTCAAGGCCGCGGCGATGTCGTCGGCCAGCGCGGGCAGCACCGAGATGGGGGTGGTGATCGGCACCTTGCCCGGCGGCTGGGCGAGCACGTCGGCCGGCAGCTTGTGCCTGGAGATGAGCGGCTCGATCGCGACGCCCCGGTGCTGCGCGTACGCCAGGAGGAGCGGTACCAGCCGTGATTCGAAGTCGAAGTCGCTGCGCGACATGCGGCGGACCTTATATGAGCCCCGAACTCTGCGCTCCTTCACCAACAAGGGTCAGCCGGGCCGCTGCCAACGCTGCTGGATCCTCGATGCCTTCTGCGTCTGCGGCACCATGCCCACCGTGAGCACCCGCACCGAGGTGCTGGTGGTGCGCCACGAGCGCGAGAGCTGGAAGTCGACCGGCACCGCCCGCATCGCGGCGCTGGCCATGCCGAACCTGCGCATCCTCGACTTCCGCGAGAACTCCGAGCCCGCCCGAACGGAGCTGCCCGCTCTGGTAGGCGCCGGCACCCACCTCCTCTTCCCCACCGAGGAGAGCGCCCCGTGGGACGGCACCGGCGTCACCCGCCTGGTCGTGCTCGACGGCACCTGGCGGCAGGTGCGGAGGATGTACGCCAAGCTGCCCGCGCTGCACGCGGTGCCGAAGCTCGCCCTGCCCGAGAAGGTGACGAAGGTCCTCCGCCTGCGCGACTCGAAGTTCGAGGCGGGAAGGTCTACCCTCGAGGCCATCGCCGAGGCCGTCGCCCTGCTCGAGGGAGAGCCGGTCGCCGCGCCCCTCCACGCCCTGCACGCGCTCTACGTCGAGCGCGTCTTCCGGGCGCGGGGCGTCTGGGAACAGAAGAACGCGCCCCCCGCCTGACGTTCGACGGCGCCTGGTTTCTGTCCGCGCAGGAACCGCCCCAGCCGTGCGAGACTCACGGCCTTCTCACGCGGGGGCGTCTTGGCAGGGTCGATTCGATGCGGCGTCGCCTTTCACTCGATTGACGAGTTCCGCGCGGCCTTCATCGCTCGGGGGCCGTCGTGCTTCGTGCCCTACCCCGACGAGGTCGAGCCGGGCGCGGTGATGGACATCGACGTGACCGTGGTCGAAGCGCGCCTCGAGCTGCGGGGCACGGTGGAGGCCGCCGACTTCGACGAGTCGGGCAGCGTCGGGCTCAAGGTGATGCTCGACGAGCCCTCGTGGAAGGCCGTCTGCAAGTTCGTGCTCGAGTTCCGCGACGGGCTCGCTTCGTCGGGCATCTTCGCCACCACCCGCATGCGCATCGCGCCGATCGGCGGACTCGCGCCTCGAGGCGTGATCGTCACCCCGGCGCAGGCCGAGCCGCTTCCCACGCCGGGTGACGACGCCCGGGCCGAGCGGCTCGAGCCCGGCACCATGGTCGACGGCCGCTTCCGCATCGAGGCGCACCTCGCCACCGGCGGCATGGGCGAGGTGTACCGGGCGCAGCACGTGCTCTTGAAGCGCCCCATCGCCCTCAAGATGCTGCGCCGCGCGCTGTCCGGTGACGCCGAGATGTGGGGCCGCTTCGAGCGCGAGGCCCAGCTCGTCTCCAGGCTCGAGAACCCGCACATCGTGCGTGTGTTCGACTTCGGCCGCACCACCGACGGCCAGCTCTTCCTCGCCATGGAATTCGTCGAGGGCGAGACGCTGGAGAAGCGGGTCGAGCGGGGGCCGCTCTCGCCCGCTGAGGCGGTGGAGATCCTCGCGCAGGTGCTCGACGGGCTCAACGAAGCGCACGGCCTGGGCGTGGTGCACCGCGACCTCAAGCCGCCCAACATCATGCTCGGGCACCGGCGCGACGGCGGCGACCGGGCGAAGATCCTCGACTTCGGCATCGCGCGCCTCGGCGACGCCCTGGCCACCACCAGCACCAGCAAGCTGACCCAGATGGGCGTGGTGGTGGGTACGCCCGCCTACCTCGCGCCCGAGCAGGCGCTGGCCGACGAGCTCGATCACCGCACCGACATCTACGCGATGGGTTGCGTGGCCTACGAGCTGCTCACCGGCAAGCCACCCTTCGTCGGCGGCGATCTGCGCAAGGTCATCAGCCAGCATCTCACCTCGGCGCCCGTCGACCCCGCGAAGGTGCGGCCCGAGCTGGCGGCCTTTCCCCAGCTCTGCGCGGCCGTGCTCAAGGCGCTGGCGAAGGAGCGGGAGCACCGGTTCCAGAACGTGATCGATTTCCGGGAAGCGCTGCGGCAGGCGCTCCACGCGCCGGGAGAGCCCGCGGTGCCGCTCGCCGAGCTCGTGCCCGAGCCGTCCGCGCCCTGGCCGCCCGCGGCGGAGTGGCAGCCCGCGCCTGCGCCGTCGGCCGCGCCCACCGTGGCGCCCGAGGCCGCGCCGGTGCTGGGCGGAGAGGCGAACGACTTCTTCACCTCGGTGGGCTCCGCCGTCTTCCCGGGCTCGTCGGGCTCGGCCGCCCCGGCCTCGTCGAGCTCGCGCCCACCCGCCCAGGCGGCCGGCGCCCCGGCCGCGGTGTCCGAGAAGGCGGGTGAGGGGGTCTTCGCGCGGCTGGAAGTGCTCGGCCCGTTGCCTTCGAGCGCGCCCGGTCAAGCGTGCCTGGCCCGGGTGCAGGAAGCGGTGACGCGGAGCGGCGGCTTCGTGGCCGCGACCGACGAAGAGGGCGTGACCTTCGGCTTCATCGGGGGCGGAGGCCGGCCCTCGGGGCGCGCCACCCGGGCGATGCTGGCCGCGCGCGAGCTGGTCGCGGTCGAGAGCGCGCGGCTGCGGGTGTCCGCGACGGTGCGGGGGCTGGCCGCGTCGGCCGCGTTCCCCCTCGCGCCGCAGGTGGTGGAGAAGTCGCGCCGGCAGCTCGCGAGCGGGCGCGCCAACACGCTCTGGCTCGAGCAGCGCATCTCCGCCCCCGCGGCGCGGCTGTGCGAGCTCGCCTCGACCGAGGTGCAGGGCCTCGTCGCCTGCGGCGCCCCGAAGCGCCGTGCGCGGGTGACGCCCGAGCTGATCAGCCGCCGCCCCCCGCTCGAGGCCTTCGAGCGCCGCCTCACCAGCCTGCAGCAGGGCGTGGTCGCGCCGCTGCTGGTGACGGGGCCCGCGGGCAGCGGCCACACCAGCCTGGCCAACCAGTTCGTGGCGATGGCCCGCAAGCAGAAGGCCCTCGCGCAGGGCACCACCGGCCTCCCCGAAGCGTTCGGCGCGCTGGTCGAGCTCCTCTGCGCGGCCGTCGGAGTGCACCCCGCCGAGCGGCTCACCAGGCTCGCGGCTGCGCTCGAGCAGCTCCCCATCGTCGACTCGGCGCGCCAGTCGGCGCTCGACCTCGCGGGGGTCAAGCCGCTGCCGGTGCTGATGACCGCAGGGCAGGCGGTGCATGCGCTGCGGGGCGTGCTGCGCACCGTCGCCGCCGAGCGGCCCATGGTGCTGGTCTTCGACGGGCTCCACACCATGGACGAGGGCAGCGTCGAGGCGTTCGGGGTGATGGCCTCGCGGCCCGCCTCTCGCGAGCTGATCGTCGGGCTCGCCGCGCCCTCGCCCTTCGACGCGAAGCTCACCGGGTTGCAGACCGTCGCGCTCGCCCCGCTCTCGCAGGCCGACGTGCAGCGGCTGGTGAGCGTGGCCCTGGGCGCGGTGGCGGGCCCGGCGCTCACGAAGTACGTGCACGCGCAGTCCGACGGGGTCCCGGCCACCGCGCTGCAGTTGCTCGCCTGGCTCGACGACGGCGGGCTCCTCACCGACGGCGAAGGCTCTGTCGAGCTGTGTGAGCCGCGGCTGGGCGCGCCCCCCGCCGGGCCGCTGCGCGCGGCGATCGACGTGATGCCGTCGGATCAACGCCTCGTGCTGCAGACCGCGGCGATCCTCGGCGCGCGCTTCGACCAGGCGCTGCTCAAGGACCTGCTGCCCCAGGTGGTGCCGCAGGTGCTCCCGCTGCTGCAGGCCTCGGGGTGGCTGACCAGCGAGACCCCGAAGCGGGGCCGCTTCACCAGCCCGGCAGCGCGGGGCGCGGTGCCTCCGCTCGCCCCCGCCGAGGCGCAGGCGACGCACCTGGCCGCCGCGGCGGCGTTGATCGCGCGGGGCACGGCCGACGCCACCTCGGTCGACCACGCGCAGCTCGCCGGCCACCTCACCGCGGCCGGCGATGGAACGCGCGGGGCGCCGCTGTGGAAGCACGTGCTCGAGCTGGCGGTGGCGCGCCGCGATCCGCGCGGGGCGAGCCGGGCCTGGGCGGGGCTCTCGGCGGCCATGGGGTTGATGCCGCCGTACGAGGCGCAGGCGCGCGGCCAGGTCGACGCGCTCGCGCGCTCGGCGGCCCAGTCGCTGGTGGTGGAAGACACGGCGCGGGCGCGGGCGCTGCTGAACGCGGTGAGCGCGCAGGCCGCGGCGTTGCCGGTGCCTTCGCCGGAATACCTGCTGCTCGAGGCGCGCGTGCTGCGGCTCGAGGGCCGGCGGGTGAAGGCGGTCGAGGTGCTCAACGCGGCCGAGCAGGCCGCGGGCGGGGGCCGGGTGCTGGCGCTGGTGCTGGCCGAGCGCGGCGAGGCGCGCGAGGTCGAGGGCGATCTCGACGGCGCGTCGCAGGCGCTCGAGCAGGCGAGGCGGCTCGCGCCCGAGGGCGCGGAGCTGGCCCGCTGGCACGGCGAGGTCGATCTCGCGGCGCGGCTCGAGGCGCGGCTCGCCACCATCACCTTCGCCCGGCGCGACGTGGGCAAGGCCCTCACCCTGCTCGAGTCATCGCTGACGAAGTGGCGGGCAGCCGGGTGGGCCTTCGCCGAAGCGCGCGTGCTGGCCACGATGGGCACGGTGCTCGCCTACCAGCAGCGCTTCCCCGACGCGGCGGCCGCGTACCAGGCGGCGGCCCTGGCCGGGGCGCGCTGCGGAGACCTGCGCTTCCAGGCGCGCGCGCTGCTGCAGCAGGCCAAGGCCATTCGCAAGCAGCAGGGCGAGTCGGCGTCGATGAAGTCGGTGGCGCTCGAGGCGAAGAAGTTGGCGCTCGTGCTGGGGTGGGAAGAAGGCCGCCTCGACGCGACCGCGCTGCTCGGTCAGACCTGACGCCCGTGAGTTCGACCCGCACAGGCTGGGCTGACTCGGCGAAGGCGTGCCACGAGCGCGGTGATGATCGTGCACTCCTGGACCTCGCGAACGACTTCGACGCGGTGTGGTGATGAAGCGGTTCGACGTCTACCTGGTCTCGCTCGATCCGTCGGCGCCGAGCGCAAGACCCGGTCCGCAGCGATCGTCTCACCTGACGAACTCAACGAGCACCTGAGCACCGTCGTCGTGGTGCCGCTGACGACGGGAAGGACGTACCCATTTCGGCCAGCGACCCGCGTGCGCGGCAAGGCCCGCGTCGCCGCCGTCGACCAGATCCGCACCCTGGACAAGTCACGGCTCACCCGCCGCGTCGGAGCGCTCGACCCTGCGACGGGAGCTGCGGTCCTGCAGGTGCTGGGAGAGATGTTCGCTCCCTGAACGCCGCGCTCAGTTCACCCAGACGATCGTCTCCTTCAGGGTGAACCACTCCGGCACGTTCGGCCCGTAGCGCGCCTCGATGGCCTGGCGCTTGAGCTTGAGGGTCGGGGTGAGCAGCCCGTTGTCCACCGTCCATTCCTCGCGCATCACCACCAGCTTCTCGAGCTGCTCGTGCGGGTCGAGCTTCGCGTTGATCTGGGTGAGCGCGAGCTGCAACAGCTTCGTCACCTGCACCTTCTCTTCCGCGCCCAGGGCCTTGCGCAGGTGCTCGGCGAGCACCACCAGGGCGAAGGGCTGCGCGAGGTTGGCGCCCGACACGCACGCCTGCTCGAGCTCACCGCGCGCCAGCAATTGGCTCTCGATGGGCGCGGGCGCCACGTACTTGCCCTTGCTCGTCTTGAAGAGCTCCTTGACCCGGCCCGTGATGCGCAGGCGGCCCCTGGCGTCGACCTCGCCGCGATCGCCGGTGTGGAGGAAGCCCTCGGCGTCGACGGTCTCGGCGGTGAGCTGCGGGTTCTTGTAGTACCCGAGCATCGTGCCCGGGCTCTTCACCTGGATCTCGCCCGTGTCGGCGATGCGGCAGGTGACGCCGGGCTGGGTGACGCCCACGGTGCCCACGTGGTCTCCGCCGGGCTCGGCGATGTGCGAGATGGCCCAGTTCTCGGTCATTCCGTAGACCTCGCCGATCTTCAGGCCCAGCTCGCCGTACCAGCGCAGCAGCTCGGGCGGCGTGGGCGCCGAGCCCGTCACCGACCAGCGCACCTGGTCGAGCCCCAGGCCCTTGAGCACCTTCTTCTTCACGATGCGGTTCACCAGCGGGATCTTCATCAGCCGCTTGAGCTTCTCCTCGGGCATCCTGGTGAACACGCCCGCCTGGAACTTGAGCCAGAGCCGCGGCACCGTGCCGAACAGGGTGGGCCGGGCGCGCTGCAGGTCTTTCAAGAACGTGTCGAGGCTCTCGGCGAAGAACACCTGGTAGCCGACCTTGAAGTTGGTCGTCTGCAGCACCGCGCGCTCGGCCACGTGCGCCAGGGGCAGGTAGCTGAGCAGCCGGTCTTCCGGCTTCATGTGCGCCAGGTCGGCGAACACGAAGGCCGAGGCCATGGTCTTGAAGCTGTGCATCACGCCCTTGGGCTCACCGGTGCTGCCCGAGGTGTAGATGATGGTGGCGAGGTCGTCGGGCGGGCGGGTGACGCGGCCCGCGAGCGGCGGGTGTTTGGCCACCAGGTCTTCCCACTGGAGCGCGTTGGGCACGGGCGGGGCGAGCGGCAACGCCACCCGGGTGACGCCCTCGGGCAGGCCGGGTTCCATGGCGGGGAAGCCGTCGAGCTTGCCCACGAACACCAGGGTGGCGCCGCTGTGCTCGAGGATCTGCCTGATGCTGGCCGCGGTGAGCGTCGGGTAGATGGGCACCGACACGTGGCCCGAGAGCCAGATGGCGAGGTCGGCCATCAGCCACCACGCCGTGTTCTTCGAGAAGATGGCGATGCGGCTGCCTGGAGGCAGGGAGAGCGACTGCAGGTAGCTCGCCATTCTCCGCGCCTCGTCGAGCGCCGAGCCGAAGGTGTAGGTCTTCACCTGGCCCCCGCCGGTGGGCTGGGTGAGCCACAGGTCGCCCGCACGCGCCGCTTCGTGATCCTGGATGAAGTCGAGCTGAGTTTTCATTTGTTGCCCCCGGAAGGCGTGAGAAGGCGCCTCTGGTTGGCGCTATATCGCGGGAATGCTCCGGTTGCTCGACGCAGACCTGCTCTGCACCCGCATCTTCGACGTGGCCGACACCATCGGCCTCGAGGAATGCAGGGCGCTCATCGCCCGGGGGGGCGCCGAGATTCGCCGCCTCTCCCTGCGGCGCGAGGGCAGCGAGTTCATCCAGCTGTCCGACCCGCCGCTGCTGGTCGATCTCGGCGCGCGGTCGCTCACCGTGCAGGGCCAGGGCCGCGAGGTGAAGGTGAGCGCCGCGCTCTTCCACCACGGGGCGATCTCGATCTCGGTGCGCCTGCCGGTGCCGAAGGGCACCACCATCGACGAGCTCATCCCCGTGGCCGACGAGCTGTACGACAGCAAGCTGCTCGACGCGCTCGCGCTTGAGGAGGTCACCAAGCTGCGCAAGCTGCTCGAGCCGAACTTCGAGGGCGCCCACCTCTGGGATCAGACCGAGGGCTACACCGTCATCTTCGCGCGCGAACTCGAGGGCAAGCCCACCGCCGAGCAGGTGCTCGCCGCGCCCGGGTTGGCGAGGCTGTTGCTGGGCGAGAAGGACGCGCTGTCGGCGGCCGAGGAGCGCGAGGTGCTGGCGGATCATTTCAGCTACACGCCGAACGATCTGGCCATCCTCGAGTGGAACGCGGCCTTCGTCTACGAGCCGTCGGGCAGCGAAGACATCGTCGACCTGCTGGAGATCGCCAACGCGCAGCTGCTCGAGCTCCGCTACTACGACGGCGTGCTCGATGCCGAGCTGGGCCGCATGTACGACGTGGTCGGCCAGCGCCCCACGATGATCCTCTTCAGCCCGTACAAGCGCCTGGCGCGCGAGCTGATGCAGACGTTGATCGAGCTGTCCGAGTTCATCGAGCGCGTGGAGAACTCCCTCAAGATCGTCGGCGACGTGTACCTCGCCCGCGTCTACGAGGGCGCGATGAAGGAGCTGCGCATCGCCCGCTGGACCGAGGCCGTCACCCGCAAGCACCGCCTGCTGCAGCAGACCTACGGCCTGCTCAAGGGCGAGACCGACACCGGCCGCGCGCTCACGCTGGAGACCATGGTGGTGGTGCTGATCCTCTTCGAGATCCTCATGGCCATGTTCCGCGTCGGCCACTGATCGTCCGCATGGCCTGCGCCGCCGGGGGCGCGCCGCCGCAGGAGTTGCGGTCGTGCGGGTCCAGCCGCTCGGCGCCCGCGAGGTGCCCAAATTGCACTTTGAGCGGTCATGCGTGCAGCTCGCCTGAAGCGGCTCCTGGTCTGCGTCGTGGCCCTCACCGCTTGCGGTCCGAAGAAGCCCACGCCCCCGCCGCGCACGCTGCCTGAGGCCGGTGACCTCATGGCGCACGTGTCCGAGCCTGGCGGCGCGCCCGTGGCCTCCGCGATCTTCGACGGGGTGGCCGCCTTCACCGACCGCAACGGGGTCGCCACGGGCACGCTCGCCCCCAATGCCGCCGGGTGGACGAGGCTCCAGGCCCCCGGCCACGCCACCACGTGGACCCGGCCACTCCCGGTGGCCCTGCGGGGGAAGAAGATCCTCCTCGCGAAGCTCACGCCCCTTCAGCTGCTGGCCGAGGTCGACCCGCTGGCCGAGCAGACCCTGGTGGTGGGAAACGTGAAGCAGCCTGACGCCGAGCTGCGCGTGCCGCTCCTGGGGTTCATGCTCCCCGTGACGGTGGCCTTCGCCACCATTCGCCCGCAGGACCTGGGGCCGATGGCCTTCGCCCCGCAGACTGGCGCCACCGCGCTGAAGCTGCAGCGCGCCTTCTCCATCGAGGCCACCAACCGCGAAGACGTGATGCAGCCCACCAACCCCATCGAGCTGCGCCTGCGTCACCCTGACCGCTTCGGGCCGCCCACCCTTGGCACCTTCGACCCCGCGCAGGGCCGCTGGGTGATGGACGCCGCCGCCTGCAGCCGGGTGGAGCCCCAGTGGGTGCGCTGCACCTTCACCCATTTCTCCATGCAGGGGCTCTTCGGCGGCGCCGGGCCCGACTCCACCGGCGACGGCTGGGGCGACACCTCGTCGAACCTGTGGGACCCGGGCAGCACCGCCCCCATCGAGGACGTGGCCAACGCGGCCAGAGACTTCGCCTCGCGGCACCCCGACGAGTCAGGCAAGAGCGCGCTGATGGCGGCGGCCGCGCGCGCGACGGCAGCCGGCCGCAACGACATCGTGACGGACCTGGTCGACCGCGGGCGCACCATGGTCGAGGACCTCATCGACATCGAGCTCAACGAAGAGGGCTGCGGCCACGTGAGCGAGATGTTCCACCTCGCCGAGCAGGGCATCTTGCTGGCGGTGAACCCTGCGCAGCTGAAGCAACTCGACGACAAGATCCAGGAGGCGCTCAACGGCTGCGACGTCTGGGTGGGGTGGATCCACTACTACTACCTGGTGCAGGCCTCGATGCCCGAGCTCGAGGACAACGTGCTGGTGGAAGGGAGCCGCGACTGGCGCGAGGACCACGTCGTGCGCATCAGCCGTGACGACAAGGGCAACTTCCACGGCGAGAGCACCGCCGACGTGAAGTTCCCCAACGTCGTCTACCGCGACGACGCCGACAACGATCCGCCGTGCGACGACTTCGTCGACCTGGAAGCGGAAGGCAACCCGTCCACGGGCCGGGTGCGGGTGCTCTTCGAAGGCGTGGTGGCGGACGAGCAGTGGACGGTGACGAAGGTGTCTTCCGAGCCGCTGGCCCCCCTGGCGCTGCGCACGCGGTACCACACGCGCATGTGGTCGATGCCAGATGACGTCTGCGTGGAGGAGCTGAACATCGACAACTGGCTCACCTGGACTGACGCGTACACCACCCAGCTCCACCAGGGCTTCCTCGGGCCCAGCGCGCCGTCGCTGGCCGAGATGCTCACCGAGGGGCATCGCTCGGTGAACCCGCTGGGGCGGGGCGAGCAGGGGATCTCCGGGTTCAAGACGGTCCCGGTCGAGGCCCAGCCGGGCGTGTGGCCCTTCACCCGCATGCACGTCGCGTGGCACTTCTTCCAGGTCACCCCACCGCAGTAGCGGGTGGCGCCGCGCCGCGAGTAGCGTTCCGTTCATGAGGTTGGCGATGCTGTTGGCGGTGGCGGCTGTCACGGGCGGTTGTGTCTTCTCGGAATGCCTGAAGGGCGCCGACTGCCCGTCGGGGGTCTGTATCCCCACGGTTGATCGCGGGAACCGCTGCATCCGGCGCGCGCTCCCCGGCGCAGCCTGCACCATTCATGACGACTGCCGATCGCAGGGGTGCGTCGATGGAGGCTGTGCGTGTGGGGTCACGGGCCTTGCCTGTGACAGCGACGCCGAGTGCTGCTCGGGGCTCTGCGTTGGCGCCCTTCGAGATGGGGGCGTCGGCCCGCTCTCCGGAGCCTTCTGCGCGCAGCCCGACGCGGGGCCCTAGCCATCAGCCGGTCGCTGTGGCTGGGCCGCGATCCAGGTTGCGCTGCAGGTGGAGCACCATCAAGGTGACCGCGCCCGCTGCCGCGAGGTGCCAGAGCCCATGCCCCTGCCAGATGCTGTGGGGCGCGCAGAGTGGCAGCCCTTCCCCCGCCGAGAGGAACCACACGGCGATCGCGCCGACGTGCGTGGCGAGCCCGATGCGGAAGAGAGAGGGGCGGGGTGAGCGGCCGCGCCGGCTGAGCACCACCTCGGTCGCGAGAATGCTGAGGAACAGCCCGAACATGAGGGTCGCCACGAGCGGTGGGCTCCAGAGGCCCACCATCAGACCTCCGAGGGTCAGCAGCCCCCAGCCGCGCACCAGCCCCCGCACGTCGAGCCAACCCAGCCGCACCGCCTGCGTCAGGGCGAGCAGCCCCGCGATGGCGAACATGCTCATGGCGTCGAGCGCGGAACCCCACTGCGTGAGCCCGCCGTGGAAGAACATCGAGCCCACGCCCTGGAACACCAGCGCCGGGGGGGCGAGCAGCCCGAGCACGTCGTGCGCGGCGCTGGGTCGGTGTTCGGCTTCCCGCTGCGCCCGCTCCCGCGCGGAACGGACCGCCACCAGCAGGCCCGCGAACACCGCGCCCAGGTTGCTCCAGGTGTTGCCCACCTGGCGCACGAACCCAGCCGTCGGCAGCTCGCAGTAACAGGGGTTGCTCGCGCAATCGAAGGGGGCGCCGGGCCACCCGAGCAGGCCCGCCCCCACCACCGCGGCCAGGCCCACGCCCGTCGCCAGCAGCGCGGTGCGCACTTCGCGGGTGCTCAGCAGCCTCATGGCCGTGGAGATGCCCGCGGCAGCGCGGAAGATTCCAAAGAACCCTTCCCGCCGGGCCCGGCATCTGCAACCGCATGGGCGCGGGACTGCTGTTGTCGCTGGTTCTCCTGGCTGAGCCCCGGTGGGAGCCCGCGGGTCATGCCGCCGGAGTGCACTGGTACACCCGGGCGAGAGAGGGCGTGCCGGTTCACGAGCTCAAGGCGACCGCGCTGCTCGAGGCCACACCCGCCGAGCTGTGGGCGGTGCTGACGGACTTCGAGGGCTGGGTGAAGACGATGCCGTCGACGGACGCCGCGGTGGTGGTGGCTCGCGACGGTCCCGGGCGGACCCTGCTCTACCTGCGCTACGTGCTGCCGTTGATCGCCCCGCGCGACACGCTGGTCGAGCTGACGGAGTCGGTCGAGGCCGGCCGGCAGGTGCTCTCGTGGAAGGCCGCTCCGGAGGCTCGTGATGCAGCGCGCCCGGTGACGGCGGGCGTGGTGCGGCTGCGGATCAACGAGGGCCTGTGGCAGCTCGAGCCGCGCGAGGGCGGCACCCGCACGTTCGTCACCTATCAACTCCTCTCGGCGCCGGGCGGCGAGGTGCCCACGTTCTTCGTGAACCGGGTGAACACCCTGGGCGTGCCGCAGACCTTCGAGGCGTTGCAGCGCGCGGTGCAGGCGCGGCGCGTCGTCGGCAAGTGAGGGCCGTCACTGCGGGTCGCGCCACATGAAGTACATCATCGGCCCACCGCCCGCGAGCGCGGCCCGGCTGAGCTCGCGGAAGCCGCGCGAGCGATAGAGCGGCAGGTTCCGTTCCTGCGCGGTCTCGAGGAACGCAGGCAGCCCCTCGGCATCGCAGCGCGCGAGCACCGGCTGCATCAGCGCCTTGCCCAGTCCGTGGCCCTGGTGCTCGGGGGCGACGCCGATCGACTGCAGGTAATAGTGGGGCGTGGGCGGGTGGTGCGCGTTCACCACCTTCATGCTGTCGAGCGCGCGCCCCAGCCGGCGCCAACCGAACGCAGAGAGCATCGCCGGGGCCATCAGCAGCTGCTCGACGAGGCCGAGCTTCCATTTCCCGGGAGGGGTCCACAGCGCAGCGCCCCGGACACCACCCGTGGTGGTCCAGACGTCGCCGAACGGCAGCGTCATCCGCTCGAGCACGGTCTCGAAGAAGAGCTCGATGCCTCGCGGCCGGCCCCCGTCCCCGCGGATGGCCCAGTCGATGCTCGGGTCATCGGCGAAGGCCCGGGCCAGCACCTTCACCACCGCCGGTCCATCCGTGAGCGTCGCGCGCCGCACCTGATCCATGCCGTCGAGATGCCTCGCGGCTGGAGAAGGGTTCACGCGGGGTGCCCGGAAACGTGAAGCCGGGCGGCCTTTGAGTACACTCCGCCGCTGGCTTCATGACTGATCCCATCCGGCGCTTCGGCGACTTCCTCATCCAGCAGGGCCTGGTCACCGAGGGACAGGTGCAGGAAGCGCTGGCCCTGCAGCCGCTCACCGGCAGCCGCGTGGGCGAGGCGCTGCTCTCGTTGGGCTACCTGACGCGCGGGCAATTGCAGCGGGCGCTCTCGATCGCGGTGCAGAAGGGCGACGCGGTGGTGCTCGATCGCCCCCCGCTGGGCGAGATCCTGATCGGCCTGCGCTACGTGGGCGACGCGCAGGTCGAGACGGGGCTCGCCTCGCAGCAGAAGACGGGCAAGCGCCTGGGGGAAGTGCTGGTGGAGCAGGGCGCGATCAACCACAAGCAGCTCTACGAGGCGCTGGGCCTGCAGCAGCGCATGTCGCCCGCCCCACCCGAACCCGCGCGCACCACCACCGCCGAGCTGATGGCGCCGGTCAACGGCTTGCGCCTGATGGTCATCGACGACAGCGAGCTGGCCTGCGCGCTGGTGCAGGAAGGCCTCACCTCGCAGGGCTACGAGGTGATCTGCTTCAACGACCCCTTCCTCGCGCTCGAGCAGATCGACGTGCTCAAGCCGCACCTGGTGCTCACCGATCTCGACATGCCCGGGCTCGACGGGAGCGAGGTGTGCCGCCGCTTGAAGAGCGGGCCCACCAGCTCGCTGCCGGTGATCATCCTCACCGCCAATGACGCCGACACGCAGCGGGTGAAGGGGCTGCGCGAGGGCGCCGACGACTATGTGAACAAGGGCGCCTCGATGCAGGAGCTCGCCGCGCGCGTCGATTCGGTGCTGCGCCGCACCCGCGAGACCGAGCGCATGCGCAGGCTCTTCGCCCGCTACACCTCCGACGCCGTGGTCGAGGAGATCCTGCGCAACGGCGACGTGGTGCTCACCGGCGAGAAGCGGGTGGTGACGGTGCTGTTCGCCGACATCCGCAACTTCACCTCGTTCGCCGAGTCGCGGCCTCCCGAAGAGGTGATGCGCCTGCTCAACGAGGTGCTGGGCCGCCTCGCCGACGCGGTGCTGGAGTGGGGCGGCACGCTCGACAAGTTCCTCGGCGACGGGCTGATGGCGGTGTGGGGCGCGCCGGTGCGGCACGACGACGACGTCGCGGCCGCGGTGAGCGCCGCCCTGCGCATGCACGCCGAGCTGCAGGCCCTCAACGCGCTCCAGCCCGACGGCCCCCAGTTCGAGCTGGGCATCGGGCTCAACACCGGGCCCGTGCTCGCGGGCAGCCTGGGGAACACCCGGCGCACCGAGTACACCTGCATCGGCGACACGGTGAACGTGGCCAGCCGCCTCTGCGCGCTCGCCAGCCCGGGCGAGATTCTGGTGGGTGAAGGCACCGCCACCGCGCTCGCCAGCGTCGGCCCGCTCGAGCCGCTCGCCCCGGTGCGGGTGAAGGGAAAGACCCAGCCCGTGCCGCTCTTCCGCGTCACGCCCCAGCTCGACGAGGCGCTCGCCGCACAGCGCCGCTTCTGAAGACGATAAAAGGAACCCGATGACCTACTCGCTCGACGCACTCAAGAAGAACAGGGTCTCCACGCTGCTCTACGGAGGGACCGAGGCCGATCGCCGCGCCCTCGCCGTGGCCGCCACGCACGAACTGGAGGGCGCGGGGCTGATCGAAGCGAAGGACGCCGAGGCGCTGGAGCGCTCCATCTCGAGCCCGCGCGCGGTGGTCTACGTGCCCGACATCACCCTCATTCCCGCGGTGACGCAGCGCTTCGTGGTGCGCATGCTGCGCGAACGCGAGGAGCGCCCCAAGCTGGTGCTCGGCCTGCCCACCACCCCCGAGACCGCTGCCCAGAAGGGCGGGCTGACCGAGGATCTCCGGTATTGGCTCAGCCACTCCACGATCGACGTGAAGGCGCGTCCTCGGAAGTGAGCAGCAAAGTGAGTTGAAGTCGCGGGCCCGCGCTGGCAAACACGGCGCATGGCTACCGACTCCCTGGACGATCGCCGCAAGGCCCTCGAAGAGCAGTTCTTTCAGAAGCACGAGAAGGAACTCGTTCAGAAGATGAAGGACGCGGCGGCGAAGAAGTCGTCGAAGGAAGAGCTGCAGAAGCTCACCGGCATCGCCGACGAGCAGGTGCTCGAGATGCTCGCTGACCTCAAGCTCGGCGGCGCAGCCACCCTGGTGATGTCGCTCTTCCCGGTCATCGAGGTCGCGTGGGCCGACGGGAAGATCGACGAGCAGGAGCGCACCGCCATCATGGACGCCTCCAAGAGCATCGGCCTCGAGAAGGACAGCGCGGCCTTCGAGTACCTCGAGAAGTGGATCGCCGAGAAGCCGGAGCCGACCTGGCTCACCCTCTGGACCGACTACGTGAAGGCGCTCGTCGCGAAGATGAAGCCTGACGACAAGGCGATGTTGAAGGCGACCGTGCTGGGCCGTGCCCGCGTGATGGCCGAGGCGTCAGGCGGCTTCATGGGCGTGGCGTTCAAGATCTCCGACGCCGAGAAGCGCGTGATGAAGAAGCTCGAGGCAGCCTTCGACTGACCCGCGCTCACCCCGAGCGGAGTCGAGGGGCCCACCTTGTCGCACCTTTCCTGAGGCGTCGCCGCGAGGTGACGCCTCTTTCGTTTGTCGGCTGATCCAGCACGGTTGGCGTGCCATCTTCCGCGCACGCAACCGGGGACGCCGCCCGGGCGACACTCCACTCTGGTCGTCTCTCCGCAGCCCTCCTGAGGATCCCCGCCATGACCGTTCGCAACGCTCCGTCGTCCGCTACCGCTGCCGCCGATGCCGCCCGCGCCAAAGCCGCTGCCGAGGCCCGCGCCCGCGAAGCCGCCCGCAAGGCCGCCGAGGCCGCCGCGAAGGCCGCTGCCGCCGCCGCCGCGAAGAAGAAGGCCGCTGCCGACGCCGCGAAGAAGGACGCGTTCGCCGGGGTGAAGAAGAAGCCGGTCGCGCTCGATGGCCGGCCCACCGCGCCCAGCGCCGCCGACATCACCAAGGCCAGGGGCACCCCGCCGCCCGTGGTCTCGGACAAGCTGCCGAAGAACCCCGAGGACCTCCCCAAGATGTTCCCGGAGCTCAAGGGCGCCGACAAGGAGACCGTCAAGAAGGCGTACGACGCGATGAACAAGGTGGCCACGGGCACGGCCGCCGAGAAGCTGCAGGGCCTCTCTGACCTGTCGAAGAACTTCCCCGAGTCGATGGGCAACGTGCTCGAGAAGCTCGGCGTCAAAGACAACAAGCTGGTGAAGATCGCCACCAACAAGGACGCGCTCGCCGCGCTGTCCACGCTCACCGACGGCACCAAGGGCGTCGCGGACAAGACCCAGGCGGCGCTGCAGCTGGCCAAGGCCGTGGGCGACACCGTGGCCCCGAAGGATCTCGAGGGCGTGCTCAAGACCACCCTCTCCGCGCTGGGCCCCGCGGACAAGCTCGTCGGCGCGATCGCCACCTGGTCTGACCCCAGCAAGACCGGCCTCGAGAAGGCGAAGTCGACGCTCGAGCTCGCAGAGGCGATCAAGGAGTTCGCCGGCGCCGACTCGGCCAAGCTCGCCAACAAGCTGCGCGTGCTCGACGGGCCGCTCAAGGCCGCTGGCGCCGCGCTCACCCTGCTCGATCCGAAGGCCTCGGCGAGCGACAAGATCATCGCCGGCGCGCAGCTCGCGTCCGAGATCCCCGAGCTGGGCAAGAACCTCACCGCGTTCAAGGACCTGCTCACCAGCAAGGGCGTGAAGGACGCCGAGAAGATCGCCGACGGCGCGGTGAAGGCCGCCGAGGTGGCGGTGAAGGGCCTCGACCCGAAGCTCGCGTCCACGCTCACCGAAGCGCAGACGAAGCAGCTCTCGGAGCTGGCCACCAAGGTGGGCCCCGACGAGCTCGAGGGCGTGCTCAAGGGCATCACCGACAAGGCCGCGCTCGAGTCGCTCACGAAGAAGCTCACCACCCTCGACGCGCCCGCCGGCAAGCGGCTGCTCTCGACGCTCGGTGGCATGGAGCACGGCGTGCTGGAGAAGGCGCTCAAGAACCCGGAGATGGCCGAGTCGCTCGCCAAGCTCGCCACCAAGCTCGACGACGAGGGCGCGAAGGTGATGTCGAAGATGGTGAAGGACTTCGACGAGCCGGCGCTCAAGTCGCTGGTGAAGTTCACCGACCAGCTCGCGCCCGACGCGCTCAAGGACGGCCTCAAGGTCCTCGGGCCGGTGATGGAGAAGGGCGGCAGCAAGATCGTCGGCCAGGGCCTCCAGGTGCTGGAGAAGGTCCTGGGCAAGATGGGGGCGAAGATCACCGGTGAGGTCGCCGCCAAGGCCCTCAAGAACCTGATCAAGATCATCCCGGTCGCCGGCGCGATCCCCAACGCGATCGACGCGGTGAAGTACGGCATGGAAGCCGTCGAGCTGCGCGACAAGAACCGCGACCTCGGCATGCTGGCGATGAACGCCGCCAAGCTCAACGCGGCTGACGGCGTGGTGGGCATCGTGCTCGACGCGACCGGCGTGGGCGTCGGCGTCGACATCGCGGTCAGCGTCGCCTTCTCGGCCGCCGAGCTCGCCATCGACATCGGCTTCGAGGCGGAGAAGGCCAAGATGGAGGCCGACCCGAAGAACTACAAGGCGCCGGACTGGGTGAAGGCCGTCAATCTCGCGGGCGCCGCCGTCGACCCCGTCGGCACCATCGCGTACATGGGGCCCGAGGGGGCCGCGCAGCTGCTGGAGTGGGGCGTGGAGAAGGGCGCCAAGGGCTCCGTCGAGCTCGCCAAGTTCATCGGCGTGAGCACGGCAGAGGCCGCAGGTGATCAGCTCAAGACCGCGGGCAAGATGATGCACGCGCTGGCCGACGTCATCCGCAACCCGAGCAAGTACGGGCAGGCCGTCGCCGACGCGGCGATCAAAACCTACAACACGGTGATCGAGAAGGGCGGAGAGCTCGCCAGGGCGGCGAAGGAGACGCTCACCAGCATCGTCAACGACGCCAAGGCGCTCGGGGCGAAGGGCCTGGAGAAGCTGGAGTGGATCGCGAAGAACCCCGGCGAGGCCGCGAAGATCGCCGTCGAGGGCGTGAAGGACATGGTGAGCAAGGGGCTCGAGCTCGGCACCGAGGCCGGGAAGGCGATCTACAAGAAGGGCGTCGAGACCCTCGAGAACCTCCAGAAGGGCTGGGAGAACCTCAAGGGCGCCGCGAAGGAGAAGGCGCTCGAGCTCATCACCAGCGCCAAGGACGGCCTCAAGGCCGCGGTGAACAAGGCCGTCGAGCTCGGCGGCAAGGCCATCGACCTGGTCGCGTGGGCCGCGACGCACCCCGGCGAAGTGGGGGCGATGGCGAAGAAGGGTATTCAGGACGCGCTCGCCAAGGGCGGCGAGATCGCGAAGCAGGCGTGGGACGGCATCAAGGCCCTCGGCAACAAGGGCCTCGACCTGGCCCAGAGCGCGATCAGCACGCTCAAGAACGCGGGCGAGGCCGCGGTCGACACGCTCAAGTACGTCATCCAGAACCCCGGCGAGGCCGCGGCGAAGGTGCGCGACTGGGCGGGCCAGACGCTCAAGAACATCGTCGTCGCTGGCGGCGAGGCCGCGAAGAAGGCCGCCGGCGCGATCAAGGACTTCATCGACGCGCGCCTCGACTTCGCCATGAAGCTCGGCAAGGACCTGGTCCAGTCGGGTGCCAAGGCCTTCATGGAGGTCGCCAAGGCCTGGAAGGACAACCTCACTGAGGGCGGCAAGGCCTTCCTGGACGGGCTCAAGGACCTGGGCTCGGCCGGCGTGGACGCGCTCAAGGACCTCGCGAAGATCGGCGGCCAGGTCGCCGGCTACGCGGTGGACAAGCTCGAGTCGCTCGCCAAGGCCGGCGTCGGCTACGCGCGCGATGCGCTCGGCGCGCTGGCGGACTTCGGCGGCGAGGTGGGCAGGCTCGCCGGCAAGACCGTCGACGCCGTCGCAGACTTCACGGACGGGGAGTTCTCCGTCGGTGGCTACAAGGTCGACCTCAACCCCTTCTGGTGATCCATGGCACAGGCCGCAGCGAAGAAAGACACGTCGAAGGCGTTCGTCGGCACGTGGGAGCTCTTGCCGGCTGAGTCGAAGTTCGAGTTCGACAACCCGCCCAGGAAGGCCACCATCCTCGTCAAGCCCGAGAAGGGCGGCCTGTTCATGCGCGCCGAGTGGCTCGACCCGAAGTCGAAGAAGGGCGAGATCGAACACGAGCTGGTCTTCAACAAGCCCACCCTGGTCAACGGCGTCGAGGTGACGCTCGAGCTCATCGACGCCGCCACGCTCGACACCATCGTCGCGAAGGAGGGCGCCGAGCTCTCCCGCGTGCGTCGAACGCTGTCGAAAGACGGCAAGACGATGGAGCTCAAACAGACCGGAACGCTGCCCAACAAGAAGGCCTTCACCAACGTCAGCAAGTACAAGAAGGTGAAGTGAGACTTCGTCTGTAAGCACTCGGAATAACCGGGGAAAACAGGCGCTACAGCGCTGTTTCGGTCGTTGTCTGGGGACCCTTTTGCGGGTACTTACCGGGCACCGATGTCCGACGAGATCAACGACCCGCCCGCGCCTCCTGCAGCACCTGCTCAGCCGCCCTCGAACATCGGGCAGCTGGTGCAGCGGTCCATCGAAGACGAGATGCGCAAGAGCTATCTCGACTACTCGATGAGCGTGATCGTCGGGCGCGCGCTGCCCGACGTGCGTGACGGGCTCAAGCCGGTGCACCGCCGGGTGTTGTTCGCGATGCAGGACCTGTCGAACACGCACGCGCGGCCGTACAAGAAGTCGGCGCGCATCGTGGGCGACGTCATCGGTAAGTACCACCCGCACGGCGACCAGTCGGTCTACGACGCGATCGTTCGCATGGCGCAGCCGTGGTCGATGCGCGCGCCGTTGATCGACGGGCAGGGCAACTTCGGCAGCATCGACGGCGATTCACCCGCCGCCATGCGGTACACGGAAATTCGCATGGAGCGCCTCGTCGAGGAGATGCTCCACGATCTCGACAAGGACACCGTCGACTTCCAGCCCAACTACGACAACTCGCTGCGCGAGCCGATGGTGTTGCCCGCGCGCTTCCCCAACCTGCTCATCAACGGCAGCGACGGCATCGCCGTCGGCATGGCCACGAAGATCCCCCCGCACAACCTGGGGGAGGTGATCGACGCCACGGTGCACCTGGTGGAGAACCCGAAGGCCACCTGGATGGACCTGATGAAGTTCGTGCAGGGGCCCGACTTCCCCACGGCCGGCATCATCGCGGGGCGCGAGGGCATTCGCCGCGCCTACGAGACGGGCCGCGGGTCGATCACCCTGCGCGCGCGCGTCGAGGTCGAGGTCGACAAGAAGACCGGCCGCGAGAGCATCATCATCAAGGAGATCCCCTTCCAGTTGAAGAAGGAGGTCCTGGTGAAGCAGCTCGCCGACCTGGTCCGCGAGAAGCGGGTGGAAGGCATCAGCAACATCGAGGACCACAGCTCGATGCAGGGCATGCGCGTGGTGATCGAGCTCAAGCGCGACGCCATCACCGACATCGTCCGCAACAACCTGTTCCAGAACAGCTCGCTGCAGATCAGCTACGGCATCCAGATGCTGGCGATCGACCAGGGCCAGCCGCGCACGCTGGGCCTCAAGGAGATCCTCGAGAAGTTCATCCTGCACCGCCGCGAGGTCGTCACCCGGCGCAGCCGCTTCGAGCTGAAGAAGGCGAAGGACCGCCTGCACATCGTCGAGGGCCTGCTGGTCGCCACCAGCTGGAAGGACTTCCTCGACCACATCATCGCCACCATCCGCGCGTCGAAGGACCCCGACGAGGCGCGCTGGGCGTTGATGAACATCGTCTCGCCGGCGCTGTACCAGTCGCCCAGCTTCAAGAACCTGCCGAAGCTCGACTTCAGCTCGGCGAAGAAGTCGATGGACGCGATCGTCTCGCGCGCGCAGGCGGCCGAGCCGAAGTACGTGGGCATCTCGCGCCAGTACGACCCGGGCTTTTCCGAGGCGCAGGCGCGCAGCATTCTCGACATGCGCCTGCAGCGGCTCACCGGCCTGCAGCAGGAAGAGCTGTTCCAGGAATTGCTCGAGCTGTCGCGGGAGATCGCCAAGCTCGAAGACATCCTCGCGAACGAGTCTTCGCTGCTCACCGTGATCAAGAACGAGCTCAAGGAGATCCGCGAGCGCTACGCCGACCCGCGCCGCACGGAGATCGTGGGCGACATGGGCGAAATGTCCACCGAGGACCTCATCGCCGACGAAGACATGGTGGTGACGCTCAGCCACGCCGGCTACGTGAAGCGCACCCCGGTGTCCGAGTACCGGGCGCAGCGGCGCGGTGGCCGCGGCAAGACGGGGGCGACGACGAAGGAAGAAGATTTCGTCACCGACTTCTTCGTGGCCAGCACGCACAGCTACCTGATGCCCATCACCAGCCGCGGCCAGCTCTACTGGCTGCGCGTGCACGAGGTGCCGCTGGGCAGCCGCTCGGGCAAGGGCAAGCCGATCGTCAACCTGGTGCAGTTCCAGGAAGGCGAGAAGCTGGCGCAGGTGCTGGTCACGCGCGAGTTCGAAGAGAACAAGTTCGTGCTCTTCGTCACCCGCAACGGCGTGGTGAAGCGCACCGACCTGACGGCCTTCGAGAACGTGCGATCGTCGGGCCTCAAGGCGCTGGGCATCGACGACGGCGACGCGCTGGTCGGGGTGAAGATCACCGACGGCACCAAGGACGTGCTCATCAGCACCGCGCAGGGCATGTCGATTCGCTTCAACGAGACCGAGGTGCGGTCCATGGGCCGCTCGGCGTTCGGCGTGAAGGGCATCACCCTCGAGCCGGGTGACGCGGTGGTCTCGGCCGAGGTCGTGGAGAAGGGCACCACGCTGCTCACCGTCACCGAGAACGGCTACGGCAAGCGCACCGTCGAGGACGAGTACCGGGTGCAGGGCCGCGGCGGCAAGGGCATCATCGACATCAAGACCACCGAGCGGAACGGCCCGGTGGTGGGCGCGGTGCAGGTGAAGGACGACGACGAGGTGATGCTGGTGACCTCGGGTGGCGTGCTGATCCGCATGGGGGTGAAGGAGATCTCCGTCATCGGCCGCAACACCCAGGGCGTGCGGTTGATCACCCTCGACGACGCCTCGCAGAAGGTGGTGGGTATCTCGCACCTGCCGAAGGAAGAGGCGGTGGAAGGTGAAGTCGCCGCCGTCGCTCCCGAGGCGCCCCCGGTGGCGCCGACGCCTCCCCCGGCGCCCGATGAAGGCCCGGGCGAGGAGTGAGCGCGTACCCCGACGACGATGACGGCGATGAGCTGCGGCGCATCGCCGAGCTCGGCTCCGACATGGGCAAGCCCATGCCGGTCGACTTCACGGTCGTCTTTCCCGATCGCAAGAGCGCTGACTCGTTCGCGGGCCTGGTGAAGACGCTGGGCTACGCGCCGCTGGTCGAGCCGGAAGACGACGGCTTCTGCTGCACCTGCACGCGCGAGCTCATCGCCACGCACGCGGCGATCGTCGATGCGCAGGACAAGCTGGCGGCCGCGGCCGAAGCGTTCGAGGGCATCCTCGACGGCTGGGGCAGCTTCGGGAACGCGCCACCCCGCTGACCGGTGATCGTCTCGCCGGGGTCCGGCAACCAACCTCCCGTGCGTGATGCCCGGGTGGTCTTCTCCCTCGTCGTCCTCGTGGCCCTGGCACTCCTTTGTTGGCTGCTCTCCGGCTCGCCCGCCCCGGACCCCGTCGCGCTGCCTGCGCCGGCCGCGCCGCCGGCGTCCGTTGCCGAGGTGGTCCGGGCGGTGACTCCTCCGCGCCAACCCTCGCGTGCCGCGACCCGCAGACGGGCACGCGCAGCTCAACCGGCCGTGGCCGCCAGCGCGCCGCCGCTCGTCATCGCCGAGCCGACACCTCCTCGCGTCGTGGCGCCTGAGCCTGTCCTCGCGGAGCCCACGCCACCGCCGCCCGAAGCGCCGCAAGCGGAACCCTCCCCCGAGGGCATCCCTCCCGACGCGCCGCAGGCCGAGCCCGTCGCCGGGCGTCTCGAGAGCCCGCCGCCACCGCCTGCCGAAGAGCCCGCGAAGGACGGCAACGGAGAGGACATCGCCAGGGCGATCGCAGCCGCCAAGCGTGCCGCCGTTCGCACGTGCTTCGAGCATGAGCTCAAGGAGCAACCACAGCTCAGGGGTACCGTCATCGTCGAGCTCGACCTCGCGCCGCCCAATCGGGTCGACGGGCTGCGCGTCAGCGATGACTTGAACCGGCCCACGTTCACCCGCTGCGTCACCTCGGCGATGCAGGGCGTGCGCTTTGCGGCGCTCGATGAAGAGGTCTCGGTGCGCGTGCCCTATGTGTTGAGCCCGGAGCGCAGGTAGGCCCACGCACTTGCCCACGGACGTTTCGCGTTGAAACGACAATCCGTTGGGGTAGGCCCGCGGCTCCTCTTTGCTGGAGTTCCATGCGAGCCACCATCTTCCTCACCAGCCTCACCCTGTTCGTCGCGGGCGCGGCGGGCCTCGCGGCCTGCGGTCCTTCCTCGAAGTGCACCGACTGCGTGGGCTGCTGCAACGCGAGCGGGCAGTGTGAAGGTGGCACGAGCACGCTGGCGTGCGGCACCAGCGGCTTGACCTGTAGCGCTTGTGGGACAGGGCAACAGTGCCTCGCAGGCGCTTGCATCACCCCCTCCGGAACGGGAGGCGGAAGTGGAGGCGGCGGAGCGGGAGTTGGGGGGGGCGGAGGAGGCGCCAGCGGTGTCGTGTACGTCACCACCCCTGATGGAGGGCAGGGCGTGAGCCTGGCCTCAGGTGACTCCTGCGCGGGCTTCTCGCAGTTGTTCGGCGAGTACCAGTCAGCGGTCGGCGTCTGCTCCTCTCAGGCGGTGCCTTCGCGGTTCCTCTCGGAGGCGCAGTGCCGACTTCATCTCCCGGTCTGCACCACGGCCGATCGCCAGCAGATCGACGTGATGGTGAACTGCTTCCGTCGCCTCGAGCCCTGCACGCTGCAGGCGCAGGGCAGCTGGTCCAGCCGTGCGGACGTGTGCAAGAGCCTGGCGAGTGGCTTGAGCAACGCCTGCCAGAATGAGTTCCGGTAAGGCAAAGCTCATGGCTGCGCTGGCGCTCGGCGGGGTGTTCGCCGCCTGCCGCGTGCCGGAAATGAAGGTGGGGCGCGACGAGCTGCTGCTCACCCGCGTGGAGATGCGGGTGTGGCGCAAGGACAAGCTGGCCGCCCGCGTCGCGGCCAGGGAACTCAGGTTGGTTGGCGGCAGCATGACTGCGCACGACGTCACGGCCAGGACGGCGACGGGCGAGGTGACGATCTCCAAGCTCGAGTTCGACCTGAGCACCACCGCGGCAACGGCGAGCGGAGGCGTGCGGGGTGCCGCCGCCGGCTGGACCTTCTCCGGCAGCACCTTGCGCCTCCGGCGCGATCGGGTGGTGTTGTGCGAGGCGCCCTTCGAGCTTACGCACGGACCCTTCGTTCGCCACCAGGGCCGTGCCCTCGAGTGGGACCCGGTCGGCGCCTGGGCCGTGGTCACCGGAGTGGCCTCGGTGATGGAGCATGAGGGCGAGCCGCTCACCTTGAGCGCAGACCGGCTCCTCTACCGGGAGACGCAGCGGACGGCCCTCGCGACCGGGGCGGTGGTCCTGGGCTCGCAACCAGCGCAACGGGTCCTCTTCGAGTTTGCCGAGGGGCATGAAGGAGAGCGCGTCTCGGCGATGCAGGTGGAATGACGGGTCTGGTGCGGGGCCTGCGAACGCCGTTCACGCTCCAGCACCCCGAGGCTCAGTTGAGGCGATGCCAGCTCTGCTCACGGGCGCGGGGCTCAGTTCCGCTGGCTGGGCTGCGCGCGGCAGGGCACGACGATCGCCTCGAGCTCACCCACCACTGCGCGGCCGACGGCCCTGCCGGCGGCGAGCGAGGTCACCGCGGCCAGCGCCGCCGTGAGGCGCAAGAGATCGTCTGCGCTGAAGCTCGTCGGCTTGCCGCGGTGCAAGCGGAGCAGGCGCGGGTGAAACGCCTCCCCGAAGGCGAGCTCGATGGTGTCGCTGACGAGATCGGGCGGATCGTCGAGGCCGATGATCACCGCGTCGTCGAAGCCGCCCTTTGCCCTGGCGTCGCGCTGCGCACGCTCGAACGCGGGCTGATCGGGCAGCATGATCAAGCTCGGTGGCAGCGTGCCGGAGCCTCCCACCGCGACCACCCGGGTCACCTCGCCCCCGAAGGTGACGTGGAGCGGCTCGTACGCGTTGAACTGCCGCCACGGGGCGGTGTCGAGGAACATCGCGCCGGCGCGCAGCAGCGCCTCGGTCTGGCGGGAGAACGCGAGCGGCCCCAGGACGTCCTGGTGCTCGAGCCCGACGAGGGTGACCGCGGTGAGCGCGAGCACTTCATCGGGTGGCGGCTGCACTTCCCAGCCCAGGCCCGCGAGCGACGGGCAGCAGGCGGCAGGTGCCCCGCCGAGGTCGGCGCGCATCGACTGGCGTGCCTCTTCGCGCGTGGGAGCGACGCGCGTCATCACCCGTCGCGTCGACGAGTCGAGCGAGAGGACCACCCACTGCGCGCGCTTCGAGTGAAAGACCGGACCGCACTCCATCACGTAGATCATCGTGTTCTCCGAACAGGGGCAGGATCGCCCGCGGAGACTCACCACTGCAGGTGGCTTGCCACGCGCTCGATCACGTCGCGACGAGAGCGGGTTCTCGGCGCACGAGAGCGGAAGTGGAGCGTGACCTCAGACCTGCGCGGGAGACGGACCGTCTCGGCACCGCTCCGCGGGATGAACGGGCCCCTCCGCTATTTCGGCCACCCTGCGAGCGGAGTGGACCGCTCAGCGCAGGTAGCCCTTCTCGGTGAGCAGCGCCTGGAGCGCCCTGAGGATCGCCGCGGCCTTCCCCTGGTTCACCTGGGCGGCCTCGATGCGGGCGACCTCTTCGGCGGTGAAGCCCTGGGCCTTCGGGGGGCTGTCACCCTCGTCGAGGAACTCGTCGAGCATGGTGTTGGCCGACGGGGGCTTGTTCATCCACTGCTGCTGCGGCGACACGTTCGAAGACGAGTTGGTGGGCCGGGTGGGGCTGGTGGTGTCGAGCTCGAAGACCTCACCCGAGGTGGCCGAGATGTGCGCGTCGCGGGCGCGGTTCTTGTCGCGCGTCGCCGGGGTGACCTTGCCGTGGTAGTGCTTCTGGATCGCCGCGCGGATCTCGTTCTCCGAGGCCACGGCGATCTGCACGCGCACGCCGAGCTTCGAGGAGAGGGCGTCGATGGTGTCGAGCTCGGTGGGGTCGCTCACCGCGATGGTGGCGACGCGGTTCTGCAGGCTGACGGGGAAGAGGCCGTGCTCGGTGCAGAACTCGGCGTCGAGCTTCGAGAGGAGCGCGCCGTCGCGCTGCACCATGCCGAGGTGAATGGTGGGCAGGTTGAGCGCCTTGCTCAGCGTGTTCATCAGCGTCTCGTCATCGACGAAGCCCATGTCGACGATGATGCCGGTGAGGCGGCCTCCCCATTGCTCGAGGCGTCCCATGGCGGCGCGCGCCTGGAACTCGTCGATGAGCCGGGCCTTCAAGAGGAGATCCTTCAGCTTCCCGACGTTGGATCTGAGCGCCATGACGGGGGGGAGCTTACTTCCGCGCGTGCTCGAGCGCTTGTTCCCAGCGACCGGTGGCGTGCAGGACCAGCTCGACGAGCTCCCGGGCGGCGCCATGGCCCCCCACACGGGCGGAGACGAAGTGCACTGCCTCTCGCACCTGGGGGACGGCGTCCGCTGGGCAGCCCGAGAGCCCCGCGCGGCTCAAGGCCGGGAGATCATTCACGTCGTCGCCCATGTAGGCGACCTCTGCGCAGGGGAAGCCGAGCTCGGCGCAGAGCTCCTCGAACGCGGGGCCCTTCTCGCGGCGGCCCTGGAAGACCTTCGCCAGCTTGAGCTCCTGGGCGCGCGTCTCGACGATGGGCGAGTTGCGGGCGGTGAGGATGGCGATGGGCAGGCCGGTGAGGCGCGCGAGCACCATCGCGTGGCCGTCCTTCACGTCGAAGCGCTTCATCACCTCGCCGGCGGGGCCGTACCAGAGGCCGCCGTCGGTGAGCACGCCGTCGACGTCGAAGACGATGGCCTTGATGTGCGCGGCGCGGTCGGCAGGCGTCACTTCTGGTGCCCCAGCGCGCGGCGAATGGCGAGCACGTCGCGCAGCGTCTCTTCGAAGAGCTCGAAGGTGAGCGAGCAGGGGCCGTCGCAGAGCGCCTTGTCGGGGTTCTCGTGCACCTCGGTGAACAGCGCGTCGATGCCGGCCGCGGCGGCGCTGCGCGCGAGCAGTCCCACGAACTTCCGCTCACCGGCCGTCTCACCGTCGCCAGCTGAAGGCAGCTGCACCGAGTGCGTGGCGTCGAAGCAGGTGACGAGGCCGGCCTCGCGCATCTGGGCGAAGCCGCGCATGTCGACCACGAGGTTGTTGTAACCGAACGTGGCGCCGCGCTCGGTGGCGAGCACGTTCAGGTTGCCGGAGTCGAAGGCCTTCTTCGCCTGGTGAGCGAAGTCCTTCGGGGCGATGAACTGGCCCTTCTTGATGTTCACGCCCTTGCCGGTCTTCGCCACGGCGACGATGAGATCGGTCTGGCGCGACATGAAGGCGGGCACCTGGATGATGTCGGCGACCTTGGCGACCGCGGCCACCTGGGAGATCTCGTGCACGTCGGTGAGGATCGCGACGCCGGCCTCCTTCTTCACCTTGGCCAGCACGCGCAGGCCTTCGACGAGCCCGGGGCCGCGGTACGACTTGATCGAGGTGCGGTTGGCTTTGTCGAAGCTGCACTTGAAGGCGTACGGCACGCCGAACTTCGCGCAGATCTCCTTGAGCCGCTTCGCGTGGCGGATGGCGAAGTCTTCGGCCTCGATGACGTCGGGGCCGGCGATGACGAAGAGCGGATTGCCGGGGCCAACGGTGGCGCCAGCGAGGGTGATGGACGGCGTGGGCATGAAGGCCCAATACCAGTCTCCCTCTCCCTGCGTCAGCGGGGAGAGGGCCGGGGTGAGGGGCGAAGCGTCCCCCCACCGGGACCCCGTTTCCGTCTCAGTCCACAGGGAATCAGGCGGTTGCGTTGGCACGCAGGCCGCACAGGCGAGGTCCGCCGTTCACCCCAACTCCAGAAAGCCCACCATGAACCGCTTCTTCGTCATCGCCCTCGCCGCGTTTGCCTTCACCGCCTGCGGTCCCCGCAACATCAAGCTGCCCAACCTTGCAGTGCCTCCGACCGTCGCGCCGTTCGAGCAGGGCATCAACGCGCGCACGAAGCTGCTCGACTACGAGATCCCCGAGGTGAAGTTCGCCGTGCAGAAGACGGTCGGCATGAGCGTGAAGCTTCCCTGGGGTCAGAGCATCGGAAACGCGAAGCAGCACCAGCAGCGCTCGTTCATCGTGAAGCGCGGCGCGAACCCGGTGCTCGACGTGAGCTGCGAGACGCTGCAGCAGGGCGCGCGGGCCGGCAACAAGGACTTCTCGAAGCACACGTACAAGTGCGGCGGTTCCGGGTTCGAGCTGCTGGTCGATGAGGCGAAGCGCCAGGTGTTCCAGGGCTCGGTGAAGGTCGGTGAGATCTCGCTCGATCTCGAGTCGACCGATCAGATGGCCTCGGGCGCGCCGATGCGGCCGTCGGGCTTCCACATTCGCCGCAACGGCCGGTGGATCGCGAGCTTCGAGTACTACCAGTTCGGCAAGGCGTACCTCGGCGCGGACCTCACGGCCGATGAGCGCGACGCGGTGCTGGTGACGATGGTGAGCATCCAGAGCACGAACCACTGGCTGGCTCGCGACATCAACCAGAACCAGGCGAACCCGTACGGCAGCTGAGAGGAGTGGTGCTGCCCGTCCTCCTGTTCGGAGGGCGGGTTGGTCTCTTGAGTAGTACTTCGTTTGTTTGGGATGGTGGGCACATGCGAGTCGCACGCGGTCGTGTTTCGGGTCGGGTCGTGATCCTGGAGGAGGAACTGCCGGATGGCGCAGAGGTTGACGTTCGTCTTCACGAGGAAGACGGCGACGGGATCGAGGTGACGGACGCGGAGTGGGCGGCGTTGATGGAGGCGGCGGAGAGCGTCAGGCAGGGGAATCTGGTCGACACTCAGACCGTCCTCGCAGCGCTCGCCCGTCGGCGGTGAGTGGATGTCAGCTGGTCCTCTCGCGCTTTCCAGGACGTCGTCGCAGCCGATATCTGGTGGCGTGAGAACCGCGACGCGAAGAACATCTTCAGCGACGAGGTCAGTGCCGCAGCCATGCTGCTCCAGGCGATGCCCCGCGTGGGACAGCGCGTGAGGGGTCGATCATCAACGTCCGAGACGCGTCGCCTTGTCCTGAGACGGTCACGCTTTCTCCTCTTCTACGAAGTCCACACTACGCGAGTGGTCGTCCTTCGCGTTTGGCATCCAGCTCAGCGACCGGTAGGGGCCCCTTGAGTCGTCGCCTCTGGCCAGCGGGTCTGCTGTTGGCCTGCACGTTTCTCGCATTTGCCGGTTGGGCACTGATGAATCGGCCTCACCTTCCGCTGCGTCCGATGCTCTTCCAGGGGAACTGGTACCTTGAGCGCTGCTCCAGGTGGTCGCCGAAGGAAGTCTTCGGGTGCGTCACCGAGTCACATTTTGTCACCGAACTCGAAATCGATGAGAACGGTGATGGGTTGGCAGACCTTCAGACCTACCTCTGGGACAGATTTGTCCCGCGAGAGTGTGAGGAGTGGGGAGATGGCCGGTGGCGTTCGGTACCGATCCCTGATTGCTGCTGTCGTGCGGGTTGCTCCGAGTACTCGCTCCGCGAACTCGACGCGGGGTGCTTGCCCTCTCCCTGACCCTCTCCCCCTCGGGGAGAGGGAACTGCTTTTCGACTTACTTCCGGTCCCGCTGCAGCAGCGCCGCGCGGATGAACCCCGAGAACAGCGGGTGCGGCGCGAACGGCTTGCTCTTGAACTCGGGGTGGAACTGGCAGCCCACGAAGTGCGGGTGACCCTCGAGCTCGACCATCTCCACCAGATCGAGCTCGGGGTTCGTGCCCGAGAACACCAGGCCCGCTTCACCCAGCTTGCCGCGGTACTGGTTGTTCACCTCGAAGCGGTGACGGTGCCGCTCGCTGATGGTGTCGGCGCCGTACAGCCGCTGTGCGAGCGAGCCGGGCTTGAGCGCGCAGTTGTACGCGCCCAGCCGCATGGTGCCGCCCTTGTCCTTCACGCCGACCTGCGACTCCATGATGGTGACCACCGGGTGCGGGGTCTTCTCGTCGAACTCGAGCGAGTTCGCGCCGGTCAGCCCGACCACGTTGCGCGCGTACTCGATGACCGCCATCTGCAGCCCCAGGCAGATGCCGAAGAACGGCACCTTCTTCTCGCGCGCGTACTTCACCGCGAGGATCTTGCCTTCCGTGCCGCGCACGCCGAACCCACCGGGCACCAGCACCGCGTGGCAGTCGGACAACATCGCCTCGGCGCCCTTCGTCTCCACTTCCTGCGAGTCGACGAAGACCAGCGTCACCTTGCAGTCGTTTGCGATGCCGCCATGAATGAGCGACTCGTTGAGCGACTTGTACGACTCGCGCAGCTCCGTGTACTTGCCCACGATGCCGATGCGCACCTCGCCCTTGCCGGGGTGGGTGACGGTCTCGACGATGCGCTCCCACTTCTCCAGCTTGGGGCCGCGCGTCCAGATGTTGAGGATCTCGGCCACCCGCTCGTCGAGCCCCTGCCGGTGAAACTCGAGCGGCAGCTCGTAGATGCTCGCGACGTCCGGCGAGGTGAACACGTTGCCGGTGTCCACGTTGCAGAACATGGCGATCTTGTCCCTGATCTCCTTGCCGATCTGCCGATCGGTGCGGCAGATGAGCACGTCGGGCTGAATGCCGATCTCGCGCAGCTTCATCACCGAGTGCTGCGTGGGCTTGGTCTTCACCTCGCCGGCCGCCGCGATGTACGGGAGCAGCGTCAGGTGCACGTAGCAGGTGTTGCCCGCGCCCACGTCGTAGCGGATCTGGCGGATCGCCTCGAGGAAGGGCAACGACTCGATGTCGCCCACCGTGCCGCCCACCTCGATCAACACCACCTCGTGGCCTTCCGCGGCCGCGAAGATCATCGCCTTGATCTCATCGGTGATGTGCGGAATCACCTGCACGGTCTTGCCCAGGTACTCGCCGCGCCGCTCCTTGGTGATCACCGAGTGGTACACGCGCCCGGTGGTGAAGTTGTTGAGCCGCGACATGTGCGAGCTGGTGAAGCGCTCGTAGTGACCGAGGTCGAGATCGGTCTCGGCGCCGTCGTCGGTGACGTACACCTCGCCGTGCTGGGTCGGGCTCATCGTGCCCGGGTCCACGTTGATGTAGGGGTCCAACTTCACCAGCGTGATGTCGAGGCCGCGGTTCTCGAGCAGCGCGCCCATCGAGGCTGAGGCCATTCCCTTGCCCAGGGAACTCACGACGCCGCCGGTGGTGAAGATGAACTTGGTTTTTCGCTGGCGCATAGGCCGGTATTTCCTAAGTGCGCCCCCCGCGTCAACGGTGGAGATGGAGCCGTTCACGCCGTCGAAGTGCGGGCCGCACCCCTGTGAGAAGCCAGGCCGATTGGCGGGTTGGCCTCGAGGCGCGCTACACCGGACCCATGCGCGGCGGGCTGCTGGTGGTGTGGGTTCTCTCGGCGGTCAGCTGCGCCCCGCCCGCCCCCGCTCCCGCGCCCGTGGTCGTCGACGCAGGGCCGCTGACCTCTCCTTCCTTCGAGGCTTCGGCTGCGTTGGTCGACGTCGGCGGAGCGCCGCTGCGCTTTCGCGAGCTCGCCCGGCGCGAGGGCACGGTGTCGATTCGGGTTCGAGACCTCGAGACCCCGGTGCTGGTCGACGTGGTCGCCACGGCGCCCGCCTGCCTGGGTCCGCGCTGCGTGACGCAGACCACGCTCACGCTCGAGCCCGGCGTGTGGCTTCAGGTGCCGCTCATGCTCGAGATCGCCTTCGCCTCCGTGGTGAGCGCCGCGGTCACCTTCACGCCCCGCGAAGCCGGTCTGGCGCCGGTGACGGTGGCGCTCGTCGGCCTCGGCACCGCCGCGCCCGGTTGCCTCGAGCTCAGTCCCTCCACCATCGACTTCGACACGCTCAACCAGGGCTGCCCGGTGCTGCAGCGGCCCTTGCGCGTCACCAACGCGTGCCCGGTGCCCCGGCAGCTCGAAGACGCAGTGGTCGCCCCGCTGACCGAGCCCTTCACGCTCTCGAGCCTCACCTCGTTGCCACGGCGCCTCGCTCCGGGGGAGTCCTGGTCGGGTCTCGCCGAGTTCCTCGGCGGCGTGCCCGGTGCGCATGAAGCGCTCCTCCGGTTTCAGGTGGAAGGCGAGCTCGCCGGGGCCATCGGGCTCCGGGGCTTCCGTTCAGATCAGGGGCCCCGCGAGTTCTCCTTCGTCGCCTACCAGCCCCGCGTCGATCTCCTGGTCGTCCTCGACAGCTCGCCGACCTTCGCTGCCCGGCGCGGCGCGGTGGACAGGCAGGTCCTCGCGGACGTGACCGATCTGCGGTGGTACTCGGGGCCGCTCCGCGTCGGGGTCATCGGCACCGGTGGCGTGGCCCTCACCCCCGGCCGCGGGCTGTCGTTCTTCGACAACGATCAGCTCGACTTCGCCGCGGGGGTGGACGAGGCGTTGGCGCGCACGCCCTCGACGGGTGACGAGGTCGAGCGGTGCCTCGAGACCGCGGCGCAACTTCCCCCGGGTTTCTGGAGGACCGGCACCAGGCGCCGCGCGGTCTGCATCACCGACGCGCCCGAGCAGAGCCCTTTCCCTTCGACCTCGATTGCCACGCTGGCTGACGCGGGTATCCGCTGGGACGTCATCGGTCCGCCCATCGATCGCGGCGACGGCGGCTGCGCCGTCGAAGACTTCGACGACGGCGGCCACTCGTTCGCCACCACCGCGCTCGGGGGCTCGGCGAGGTCGATCTGCGAGAGCTGGCGGTTGCCGGCCCCGCCTCCCGTGCCCCCCGTGGCCACGCGCTACGAGCTGCCGGTCGTTCCGGTCTTCCCGATCGAGGTGTGGGTCGACGGCGCGCGCGTGGGAGAGGCCGATTGGAACTGGCAGCTCTCGACGCGCACGCTGGAGCTGCGGACGGCCCCCAGGATGACGCTCCTGATTCGCGAGAGTCCGAGCTGCCCGCCGTAAGGTCTACTCCGCGACCCGGTAGACGACGCCGACCAGCCGGTTCGGCACGTCCTGGGTCGTGGTGCACGAATCGACGCTCCAGAGCTCGATCGCGTTGCCGTCGTCGAGGTTCCAGACCGCTTCGCGGCGGCTCAGCGTGTCGGTGATCTTCTTGGTGCTCTTCGGCTTCCCGAGGCGGGCGGTCAGGGAGGCCAGCAGCGCAGCGTACGCGTCGGCGTGCGTCTCGCCTTCTTCCCCGAAGTCGGGCAGCTCGAAGCGCACGGACTCCAGCTCTCCGCCGTCGAGTTCGGCCTGCAGCGTGCCCTTCTTCGGGAAGGCGCCCCTGGCGTCGGAGAACTTGAGCTCGGTCGGGCCCCGCTCGTCCATCTTCGTGCCCAGCACCAGGTCGAAGTGTTTCGCGATGAGGGTCTCGAGTGACGCAGGCACCTTCATCGACGTCTGGCGCGGCGCTTCCACCGGCTCGCACCGCTGGCCCTTCGCGAGGGCGAGGTTGACGACGATGACGCCGCCGAAGTTGGGGCTGCTCCGGACGCTGACCGAGAGGGTGCTCTTGAGCCCGGCCTCGATGGTCCAGGCGCGCTCCTCGTTGCGCTTGAGCAGGCGGGGCTTGCCGAACTCCGCCTGGAACAGCGCGTGAATGGCCTCGACGAGCGCTTCCGCGCCGCTCTTCCGGGGGATGATGACGCGCGCTTCCGAGAGCAGGCCGGAGCTGGGGTCGAGCGTCCACGCGACCTCGGTGCCCTCGAACGTGCCCTGGGCAAAGCTCCAGCGCTCGACCGAGCTGGGGCGGAACCAGTCTGGCCGCTTGAGCTCAGAGCGAGGCGTTCCCAGGGCGAGGCCCAGGGGCTGGTGGTTGGAGAGCAGGAGGGCGCGCAGCGAGGCCGGAATTTCCATGTCGGTACTCCCCCTAACGCGCATTGGGCCGTCCGGGGTGATGATCCATCACTCAGGTGACAAGAAACGAGGCCACCCATGGGGCCCGTGCCTTCCGCTACCCTGTGCCGCCATGCTCCGCCGCCTCGATCTGGTCTTCTGCGTCGACCTCACCGGCAGCATGGGTGGCCTGATCGCCTCGGCGCGCGCGCACATCGGGCGGATCCTCGACGCGCTGAAGACCGAGCTGGGCGACGACCTGCGGGTGGGTCTCGTCGGCTACCGAGATCACTCGGACGGCCCGAAGCTGCTGCAGGTCGAGTCGCTCACCACCGACGTGGAGAAGGTGCGCAAGGCCATCAACGACGCGAAGGTCGATGGCGGCGGCGACGCGCCCGAGGCCGTGTTCGCGGGCCTCTTGAGGTGCCTCGAGCTGCCCTGGGCGCAGGGCAGCTACCGGGTGGTGATCCTCATCGGAGACGCGCCGCCGCACAGCGTGGGCGCGCCCGGTGACAGCTACAGGGTCGACCCCACCGGCCTCACCCTGGACGACGTGGCCAATCGCATGGAGACCGAAGGGCTCTTCGTGCACGCGCTCTCGCTCTCGCCGAACGACCAGGTGATGGAGTCGTCGTTTCGCCGGCTCTCCATCTCCACGGGCGGCACGTACTCGGACGCGACCAGCCCGGACGCCGCGATGCGCATCGTCGAGACGGTGACGCAGCAGTTCCTCAAAGACCTCGACTTCGATCGCCGGCTGCTCGAGCGCCTCCAGCAGGGCGTGGACGTGCCCGAGCCGAAGCACGACGACGACATCGTGCCGACGCGCGACGAGGTGGTGGCGAAGCTGCTCTCGGTGCCGGTGCAGGAAGTCTGGGGCGGCATGATGCGCCTGCGCCGCCGCCGCCTGTTCAGCTGACCCGGCCGAAGTGGCGAAGTGAGTCTGCCCACCCGGTGGTCGGAGCCGACGTCGACGTCGAGGTCAGTGACCCTGTGTTCAAAGTCGATCACAGGTCTGCGTCCTCGTGCACCTCGGCGAACATCCGTCGCACGTCGGCGGCCCGGAGCGCCGGTTTCTTCTCGAACACGAGCCGCTGGCCCATCGCGTCGAGCAGGCGGGTGAGTGACGAGGCGTCGACCACCTCACCGCGCTCGAGGCGGTGGATCGTGTCGCGGCTCACGCCAGCGCGCGCCGAGAGCCGCTGCTGGGTCCACTTCAGCTCTTCGCGGAGTGCCCGGAACCGCGTGCCCAGCTCGGTGAGGAGTCTCTTCCTGTCCATCTTGTCGGACATTCTGCCTCAAGAATGTCCGGCTTGTCATGCATGGTGTCCGGCAAGGCGGACATCGGCCCTCGGCGGGGAGGAACCCGGCGCCGCCCGTCATGGTGAGTCGGACTCTTCAGGCGACGGCTGCCTGCCGCGCGGGAGCTGGCCGCCTGCGGAGCAGCCACTCGGCGACGGCGAGGTTGAGCACCCAGGCCCCGCCCATCATCAGCGCGAGGCGCAGCTCGTCCGGCGGCCCGAAGAGCACGAACATGAAGCCCTGCGTCACGGCCTGGGTGCCCGCGCCCTGGCCAATCGCGTAGGCGCGGCCCATCCACGCCTGGTGGCCGACGAGGTTTCGCTGCCGGATCGCGACGACCGCGAGGACGATGGACACCACCATCGCCACCCCGAAGAAGAGCCGAAACGCATGCAGCAGCGCGCTGTCGGCCGGAACGATGGCGTAGGTCATCGCCATCCAGATGCCGGTGAGGCCCGAGCCGAGCCCGGCGCCGACGAGGACCCAGCCCGCGCGGCGGTGCCAGGCCGGGCTTCGGCGCCGAAAGCCCGGATGGAACTGGAAGGCGCCGACGAGGCAGTAGATCGCGACGCTCACGATGTGCAGCACCACGGGCAGCGGCGCTGCGAAGAACCGGGTGTTCTCGGGCGTGATCGGCCCATCGCCTGCCAGCATCACCAGGCGGTGCGTTCCAGCAACGACGGGGATGAAGGCGAGCGCGATCAGCGAGGCGGGGATGAGCCAGTCGGCCCTGCTCGGGGAAGCCATCCCCCGCACCAGAACATGCGGCTCAGCGCTCAGCGACGGTGATCGCGATCTTCCCCGCCACCTTGCCGGCCACCAGCTGGCGCATCGCGTCCGGCACCTGCGCCAGCGTCCACGTGCTGTCGATGGCGGGCGAGAACTTGCCTGCCTCGGCGAGCTCGCGCAGCACCTCGAGGTCGGCCGCGTTCTCGTTGGGCGGCTTCATCACGAAGCGCTGCTTGCTGAACATCGAGCGGACCATCGCGCCGAGCTGGCGGCCCATGCCGCCGGTCAGCGCGTCGCCGCCTTCGCCGCCGACGAAGACGATGGTGCCGGAAGGGGTGAGCACCTTGCGCAGCCGCGCCAGGGGCGAGTTGCCCGCAATGTCGAGGATCAGGTCGTACCGCTCAGCGCCGCTGCTGAAGTCCTCCTTCGTGTAGTCGATGACGCGCGAGGCGCCGAGCGCGCGAACCGCCTCGAGCTTCGAGGTGCTGCACACGCCCGTCACCTCCGCGCCGAAGGACTTCGCCAGCTGCACCGCGAAGCTGCCCACGCCGCCCGAGGCGCCGATGATCAGCACCCGCTGCCCGGCCTTCACCCGCCCCGCATCGCGAAGGGCCTGCAGTGCGGTCAGCCCCGAGACGCCCGTGACCGCCGCCTGGGTGAAGCTGAAGTGGGCCGGCTTGCGCGCCAGCTTGTCTTCGCGGGCGCACGCGTAGTCGGCGAACGAGCCCTTGCTGATGCCGAACACCTCGTCGCCCACCTGGAAGCGCGTCACGCCGGCGCCGAGCTCCACCACCGTGCCCGCGACGTCGAGGCCGGGCACCGGGTTCCTCGGGCCACGAAAGCCCATCGCCAGCCGCATCAGGTACGGCTTGCCCGCCATCAGGTGCCAGGTGCCGCGGTCCATGCCGGCCGCGTGCACGCGAATGAGCACCTCGCCCTTGCCCGGGGTGGGGCGGACGTGCGTGCCGAGATGGAACATGTCGGCGGTGCCGTAGGTGGTCTGCAGGATCGCCTGCATCGTCTGCTGCTGGAGGGCGCTGCGCATCGGGACGGTCATTGCGTTCATGATTTCCTCGGTGGACTTACGTTGTAAGGATGCTGGCGATGAGTAACCTTACCGTGTAAGGATGTCAACATGCCGAAGACGAAGAAGGGCAAGCAGCGGGAAACACTGAGCCGCGAGCGGGCGTTGAGGGTGGCGATGGCGCTCGCCGACGCAGAGGGCCTCGAGGCCCTCACCATGCGCAAGCTCGCCCAGCAGCTCGGGGTCGAGGCGATGTCGCTGTACCACCACGTGCCGAACAAGAGCGTCATCCTCGACGGCATGGTGGATCTCGTGTTCGCGGAGATCGAACTCCCGGCGGGGACGGGCGCGTGGAAGGACGAGATGCGCAAGCGGGCGCACTCGGCGCGGGCGTCGCTCACCCGGCACCCGTGGGCGATCAGCCTGATGGAGTCTCGCGCCGCGCCGGGCATGGCGACGCTGCTGCACCACGACGCGGTGCTGGGGAGCCTGCGCAAGGGCGGGTTCTCCCTCGAGCTGACCGCGCACGCGTATTCCCTGCTCGACGCCTACCTCTATGGGTTCGTGCTGCAGGAGCTGCAGCTACCCTTCGACGCCGAGAGCTCGCAGGACACCCAGGAGGTCGCGAAGGCCATCTTCGAGAAGCTCCCCGAAGGGGCGCTCCCCAACCTGGTCGAGTTCACGATGAAGCACGTGCTGCGGCCCGGCTACTCGTACGCGAAGGAGTTCGACTTCGGCCTCGAGCTGATCCTCGACAAGCTCGAGGCGCTGCGAGTGCAGGTTCCGTACACGTCGAGCGAAGGTGAGAAGACGCGATGCTGAGAGCGCCCCCCGGCTCCGCTCGGGGTGAACGGTTGGCTCCACTCGAGGTCAAGCGCGCTGCAGGCGCTCGAGGCGGCGGTGCACGAAGCCCGCGGCGCGCAGCGACATCGCCATCAAGGTGAGCTGCGGGTTGACCCCGAGCGACGAAGGCACCGCCGAGCCATCGGCGATGAAGAGGGAATGCACGTCGTGCGCCTCGTTCGTCTCGTCGACCACCGAGTTGAGCGGCGCCACGCCCATGCGTGCCGTGCCCAGCGGGTGGTACGCGGTGAGATCCATGTGCCGCGCGGGCACCTTCGCCCGCTCGAGCTTCGCCACGTCGTCGAGGTTTCTGAGGCGATCGAAGCCCAGCACCGGCAGCCGCACCTCCTTCGCGCCCGCGGCGAAATACACGCGCGAGAGGATGGCGAAGCCCCGCTGCAGCAGCGCGCGATCGTGCTCGTTCACGCTGTAGCGCATGCTCGGTTCGCCGCTGGCGCTCGCGCTCACCCGGCCGCGCGAGGTGTCCTTCACCATGAAGCCGAAGGTGAAGCTCTGGTTGAACTGTTCCATCAACGAGACGAACGACGGGCCCGAGCCGCTCAGCGTCGCCGCGGTGAGCTCGAGCGGCACCTGGCCGCCCTCGAAGTACAGGCCCTCGTGCTTGAACTCGTCGATGGCGTAGCCCTGCGGCACCGTGCGCGAGGCGTTGACCTCTTCGTCGAACACGCCCAGGCCGGCGGACGCGGGGTGGATGGACAGGTTGCGGCCGAGCTGGCCCGAGGTGCCGCACAGCCCGCTCCGCTCGAGCAGCGCGGGGGTGTTGAGCGTGCCGCACGCGAGCACCACCACCTTCGCGCGCACCGTGAGCTTGCGCCCGTCCGCGGTGGCGACGCCGCTCACGCCGACCGCGGCGTCCCGCTCGGTGAGCACCCGCTCGATGCGCAGGCCGGTGATGAGCTGCGCGCCCTTGTCGAGCGCGAGCGGCACGTACGAGACGTTGGTGCTGCGCTTGGCTTCCGTGGGGCAGCCGAAGCAGCACAGGCCCTGGCCGTCGCAGCCCGGTGCGTTCCGCATCAGGGCGTGGTGCGAGTAGCCGAGCGCGTCGCAGCCGCGGGCGATGATTCGGGCGGGTGCTCCGAGCGCGGCGGCGGTGGACGGGCCGACGCCGATGACGTCTTCCACCTCTTCGTAGAACGGGGTGAGGGCGTCGTCGGTGAAGTCGCGCAGGCCCTCGGCGCGCCACGAGGCGAGCACCTCGCGCGGGAGCCGGAAGCAGGTGCCCGAGTTGATCAGCGTGGTGCCGCCCACGCCGCGGCCGATCGGCACGGGGATGGCCGTGTTGCCGAACGCCACCGTCGCGCCGCCCTGGCGGTACATCTGCTTCATCATCTGCACCGGGCGGCCGGTGAAGTCCTTGCGGGTGAAGTACGGGCCTTCTTCGACGAGGAGCACCGCGTGGCCGCGCTCGGCCAGGGCCTTGGCCATCGGTGCACCGCCCGCCCCGGTGCCGACGACGACCACGTCGCATTCGAGCGGCTCGCCTTCGGGGAGCGTGGCGGCGTCGAGCACCTGCTCCTGCCAGCGGTTCCTTTCCTTCGTCAGCGGCGGGTCGACGGCGAAGCGGCAGCCCAGCGCGGCGTAGACGGCGGGGTCGTCGAAGTGCGCGACCTTCAGCGGGGCGAGCAGCCCGCGGAGGAGGAGCCGGGTGGCCTCGCCATTCTCCAGCGCATCCAGCACTTCCACGCGGCGGCCGAAGGGCAGCTTCGAGAAGCGGGTGCGGGTCTGGAGGAGCGCCTGCGCGTCGAGGGAGAAGATGAGCTTGCGATAGCCGGCGAGGGCGGCGGGGGGGAGCTCACCCAGGAAGGTCTCGAGGCGTCGCACGGTCGCGGCCGTCGCCCCGGGGAGGATGCGCCCCGCGGGCAGGGCGGTCTCGGCGAGGAGCTCGAGCTGCGTGCGCTCGGAGGGGGTCAGCATGTTGCACCTCTCCCTGCGAAAAGCGGGGAGAGGTCGGCGCGCAGCGCCGGGTGAGGGGCGCGGTGGAGAGTGGCACGGCGTTCGGTGCGCCCCTCACCCCGGCCCTCTCCCCGCTGCGCAGGGAGAGGGAGAAGGGCGATCACTCGGACACCAGTTGTTGGCGGGCCACGGCGACGCGACGCGCCTCGAGCTGGCGGTGCGCTCGCGATGGGCGGGGCAGCCACGAGGCGAGGAAGCCGGGCAGCTCGGTCAAGTCGAAGCGCAGCTCGCCTTCTGCCAACACCGCGCCGGTGTCGTCAGAGAGCGCGATCGGCAACACCGTCATTCCCTTGATCGGCGAGAACAGGCTCGGCTTCTTCGCGCCGTGCAGGCGCAGCGCCCGCCCGTCAGCGGCATTGAAGCGCACGTCGTACGCGAGCCGCGCCGGGATCGCCGAGAGGTGGAGCGTGCCTTCGCAGGTGGTCTCGTCGATCCACGGGCCCGCGTGCACCACGCCGGTGAGGGTGAAGCGGCCGCCTGCGCCTCCCGACGCGCGCACGTTGAAGTCGACCGGAGTCGACGGGCCGGACTTCGGGGTGATGAAGCCGCGCATGGTCTCGACGAAGGCGATGTTCATGGGGTGCTCGTTTCAGACGACGTTGGGGAAGCGGGGATCAGGCTCACGGCGGAGGAACTCGAGGGCGCCGCCGTGCGCGCTCTTGCAGGTGAACGACGCGCCGTCGCTCGGGCGCACCGTCAGCGTCACCGCGGCGAGCTTGCTGTTGAAGCAGTACGAGCGCTCGCCGTTCGGGTTGTCGTAGCCGAGGCACACCATGGGGCGCTTCGTCGCGTCCATCTCCAGCGTGGCCTCTCCGGCGCTGCCCCTCAGGGCAAGGGACCAGCGATCAGCAGACACCTCGGCGCGTTGCCGCCACGCATCGAAGATCGCGTCGAAGCGGAAGACGCGGCCGCCCTTTCGCACCACCAGCGCAGAGAGCCGCGGGGTGGTGGTGCCCGCCACGCGCACGCGCGCGGAGAAGCCTTCAGCCATCGCGTCGTCGGCGGGGAAGAGGCACTGGCCCCACGCGTACTCGAAGGTGTGTTCCTTGCCCCAGTTGTGGCCCTGCATGCCTGGCCAGTCCTTCAGGGTCTCGGTGCCCCAGGGCAGCTCGACCTGGCCCGAGTAGCGCAGAGACGGAAACGGGGTGAGCAGCTTCGACTTGGGGAACGGCCCGGTGCGCAGCAGCCGCCAGGGGAGGATCGAGAGCGGCTGCGCGAGGGGCGACTCGTCCTTCGTCCAGGTGAGGTCGAAGCGCGCCGTGCCCGCGGGGCCCGGTACCGTGCCGCGCGCCGAGCCCGCGGCGCGCACGTCGAAGGTGAGCCCGGCGGCGGTGATCATCGGCTCCACGTCACCCGCGAAGGAGGCGACCGAGAAGGGCTGCGTCTGCTTGTGCGCGAAGGTGGTGTTGCGCTCACCGTCGAACCAGATGAACCAGCTCTCAGCGAGTGCGGGCCCGTGCAGCGGCGCGAGCACCGTGGCCTTGAGCCAGAGCGCCAGCGGCCGGGTGGGGTGGTTGGCGCGGAAGAAGTAGCTCTCGACGTGGCCGTGCTGGCCCGAGAAGCGGAGCGCGTTGTCGGGCAGCTCCTTCTCGAGAATGAGGGGGCTCATGCCTGGACCTTTCGCAGCAGCGCCATGGCGGTGGCGGCGTGGGCGCGCATGGCGTCACCGGCGGCGCGCTGGTCTTTCGCACGAATCGCCGCGACCGCCTTGCGGTGGTTGTCCGCGTCGAAGACGTCGGCGCGGTACATGGGGAGGAACCGCTCGGGCGCGCGGAAGTACACGTCGCGCACCACCTTCGAGAACAAGAGGAGGATCTGGTTCCCCGAGATGAGCACCAGCTGCTCGAAGAAGTCGTAGTCGAGGGACTGCAGCGCCGCGGCCTTCTGCCGGGGCTCAGCGAGCGCGCGGGCGAGGGTGTCGAGGCGGGCCACGGACGCCGCGTCGGCCTTGAGCGCCGCCTGCTCGGCGCTCCAGCCGAGGAGCAGCCCGCGCAGTTCGTGCAGATCGTGGAGGACGCCCAGGCCCAGCTCCCCTCCGGCCTCGAGCAGCTCAGGCACCAGCGAGAGCCCGGCGTCGAGGAGCACCTCGGCCACCCGGGTCGCGCCGCCCTGGCGCACGGTGACCAGCCCCCAGCCCTGCAGCCGCTTCATCGCTTCGCGGACCGAGGAGCGGTTGACGTCGTACTTCTCGGCCAGCACCCGCTCGGAGGGCAGGGCCTCACCGGGCTGCAGGCGGCCCTTCACGATCGAAGCGCGCAGGGTGCGGGCGATGCGCTCGGCGATGTTGCGGCGGGCTGGGGCAGGGGTGGGCGCCATAACTGGTCCGACCAGTTGCTAGCACTGGTGCGAACTGGATCACAAGTCTCCCTCTCCCTGCGCAGCGGGGAGAGGGTTGGGGTGAGGGGCTGAGCGCCGCAGTGGTCCGACCAGTCGTGCTCACGCGGGAAGGCTGCACCTTCGCGCCTGGGTTAGACCGCCTGATGGTGGTCGCCCCATGAGCGCCGGTTTGTGGGAAAGAGCCGCGCATGTCTTCCCCTTCGCCCCGGGCCGTCGGCTGGTGGCTCTTCCTCGTCGCGGCTGCCGTGCTGGTCCAGGTCGGGCTCGGCGGCATCACCCGGCTCACCGACTCGGGTCTCTCCATCACCGAGTGGAAGCCGCTGCTGGGCGTCATCCCCCCGCTCGATGACGCCGGCTGGGCCGAGGCGTTCGCGCGCTACCAGCAGATTCCCCAGTACATCCAGCTCAAGTCACACCTCTCCCTCGAGGAGTTCCGCTTCATCTATTTCTGGGAATGGTTCCACCGGCTGTGGGGCCGGCTGCTCGGCGTGTTCTTCGGCGTGCCCTTCCTGGTGTTCTGGCTGCGCGGCCAGGTGCGCGGGCTGGGGAAACAACTGCTCGCGCTGTTCGTGCTCGGCGGCCTGCAGGGCGTGCTCGGCTGGTTCATGGTCGCCAGCGGTCTCGTCGAGCTGGTCTACGTCAGCCACCTGCGGCTCGCAGCGCACCTGATGCTGGCCCTCTTCCTGCTCTGCGCGCTGGTGTGGACGGCGCTCACCGTGCTTCGGCCGGTGCCGGTTGCCCAGACGCCCCGGCTGCGGCAGCTGACCTGGCTGCTCGTCGCGCTGCTCTCGCTGCAGCTCACCTGGGGCGCGTTCATGGCGGGGCTCAAGGCCGTGCTGATGGCGCCGAGCTGGCCCACCATCAACGGCCAGTGGCTGCCCGCCGCGGTGTGGACCGAGCTGCCCTGGCAACACCCGCTCTCGGTGCACTTCATTCACCGCACGCTCGGCTACGCCCTGCTGCTCGCGTTCGCCGCCTGGTGGTGGTCGAGCCGGAGCACGCTCAAGCTCGAGCGTCACCTCGTGGTGGGCCTGGGCCTGGTCCAGGTGGTGCTGGGGGTGCTGACGATTCTCTACGCCACGCGCGCAGGTGCGCTGCTGTGGTTTGGCTTGTCTCATCAGCTGGTTGGCAGCGCGCTCCTGGTCGCGCTGGTGGCGGCCGCCCACGCGCTGCGAGCCCCGCCCGCAACTTCTCCCGGGGTCCCGGGTTCGTCGCGGGACCTATGAAAAACCTCCTCCTCCCTGCCGTGGTGCTGTCGCTGTCCTTGCTGGGCTGTGGCCGTGGTGAAGAGCTCGACTCCGCCGAGGATGCCGACGAGTCGGCCGTCGTCACCTCGTCAGAATCGGCGCTCACCAGCGAGCTGTCCGATGAAGTGACGCAGCCCATGTCGGCCACGCCGGAGAACCTCGCCAGCACCGCCGCCACGCGCGTCGGTACCCGCCTCAAGCCGGCCGGTTGTCTGACCACCACCGTCAATGGCGCCACCGTCACCTACGTGATGGTCGACTGCACCGGCCCCTACGGCCTGGTGAAGGTGAGCGGCACGCTCACTGCCGTCTACTCGCGCGGCGCGGGCGGCGCGGTGCAGGTGGTGATCAGCGGCACGGGCATCAAGGCGAACAGCGCCGTCATCGACGTCAACGCCACCGTGCTCGCGACCCAGGTCAACGGCGTCAAGAAGGCCGACGTCGTCTCGAACTCGAGCGGCACGGGTCCGCGCGGTGGCTCGATCAGCCGCGAGGGCACGTATACCGTCACGTACGATCCCACCGCGGAGTGCGTCACCGTCGACGGCACGTGGACCACGAAGGCCGGCGTCCGCACCGGCACCACCGTCGTCAGCGGCTACCAGCGCTGCAAGGGCACCTGCCCCGCCGCGGGCGGCACCATCGTGCACACGCAGGGCCGCTTCACCGTGACCATGAGCTACGACGGTACGGCGGTGGCGAACTGGGAGACGGCGGCTGGCCGCTCGGGCACCGTCAACCTGCGCTGCGGCGGGTGAGTTTCAGCGACGCACCGAGGCCATGGCGGAGGGCGGATACCGCTCTCCGCTCGCCACGTTGAGGGGGAAGGCCGTGTCGATCTCCATCAACTGCTCGGGCGTGAGCGACACGCTGACCGCGCCGGCGTTGTCCTCGAGGTACTTGCGGCGCTTGGTCCCCGGAATGGGCACCACGAAGGGCCGGCGGGAGAGCAGCCACGCCAGGGCGAGCTGAGAGGGCGTGCAGTTCTTCCGGGCCGCCATCGCCTCGACCAGCGTCACCAAGGCCAGGTTGCGCTCGAAGTTCTCACCCTGGAAGCGCGGCGAGTTGCGGCGGAAGTCATCGGTCGCGAGGTCCTCGATTCGCTTGATCTGCCCGGTGAGGAAGCCGCGCCCCAACGGGGAATAGGCGAGGAAGCCGATGCCGAGGCGGGCGCAGGTGTCGAGCACGCCTTCCTCGACGTCGCGGGTCCACAGGGAATACTCGCTCTGCACCGAGGACAGCGGGTGCACCTTGTGAGCGCGCTCCAGCGTCTCGGGCGCCGCCTCGGACAGGCCGATGAAGCGCACCTTGCCTTCCTCGACCAGCCTCGCCATCGCCCCCACGCTCTCTTCGATGGGCGTCTTCTGATCGACGCGGTGCAGCTGGTAGAGGTCGATCACCTCGACGCCGAGGCGCTTGAGGCTGCCTTCACAGGCGCTGCGGATGTACTCGGGGCTCCCGTCGATGCCGCGCTTTCCCGGGTTGGAGGGATCGCGAACGATGCCGCACTTGGTGGCGAGCACCACCTGGGTGCGCTTGCCGCGAATGGCCCTGCCCACCAGCTCTTCGTTGATGAAGGGCCCGTACATGTCGGCCGTGTCGAGCAGGGTGACGCCCAGCTCGAGCGCGCGGTGAATCGTGGCGATGGACTCGGCCTCGTCGGTCTGGCCGTAGAACTCGCTCATGCCCATGCAGCCCAGGCCCAGGGCGGAGACGGACAGCTTTCCAAGGTGGCGGGTGGGGAGGGTCATGGGGCTCGTATAAGCCGGCCCCCGCGCACATGCCCTCCGACCTGAGGTAGGGTCGCGCACCCCCGCAGCACCCCCCCAAAGGAAATTCCATGCCCAAGGTCGCGAATCGCAGCACCGCAACGGTCCGCAGTGGTGGTGGCAAATCGACCGGCAAGGCCACGTCCACCACGCGCACCGGCGGAGGCAAGAGCACGGGCGGGGCGAAGACGAAGACCACCACCACCACCACCGGCTGGAAGGCGAAGACCACGGTGAAGTCGGGTGGCGGCAAGAGCTCGGGCAAGACCGTGAAGACGGGCGGCGGCAAGAGCTCGGGCAGGACCGTCAAGACGACCCCGGCGCCCGCGCCCAAGCCGGCGCCGACGATTCGCAGGGGCGGCGGGAAGTAAGCCCTCTCCGGAGCGAATGAATGGAGAGGTATCTGGCGCTGGCGCTGGAGTTGAAGGCGCTGGCGCGAAGCCGCAGCGAGGGGCTCCCGAAGATCCGCGAGCTCGCTTCGCGCTTCGCCGGCCTTCCCCGCTACGACACGCCCCAGGCCTTCGAGCTGCTCGTCTCGTGGACGAAGGCCCGGTTCCGCTTCGCGAAGGTGAAGCGCGCGGTGTTCGGCGTGAGCGGTGGAGTCGACAGCTCGCTCACCGCCTGCGTGCTGGCGGCCGCGCTGGGCCCGAAGAACGTGACGGCCTACGTGCTCCCCTGCGAATCGCAGCAAGGTGACGAGCGCGACGCGCGGTTGCTGTGCGCGGCGCTGAAGATCCCCGTGAAGCGCATCGACCTGTTTCCCGCGCTCACCGCGATGCGTGGGCTCCTCACCCCCGCGAAGGCCGCGAACGCCGATGGGAACCTGAAGACGCGGCTGCGCACCACCACCCTGTTCCACGAGGCGGCAGCGAAGGGCGCGCTCTACGTGGGCACGGGCGATCTCGATGAGGGCTTCGTCGGGTACTACACCAAGGGCTCGGGCGCCGATCTGTCCCCGCTGGGGAGCCTGCACAAGAGCGAGGTGCGCCGCCTGGTCGCGTACGCGCTGGGCTTGAAGGACCCGCGGCTGGCGAAGCGGCTGGCGGCGAAGCCTGCCGACGCGGGGCTGGTGAAGGGCCGCACCGCCGAGGCGGATCTCGGCGTCACGTACGCGGAGATGGAAGGCGCGCTCGAGGTCATCTTCGAGACGTGCGCGCTGCACGAAGGTGGCGTGGTGCCGCGCGAGGTCGACGAGTTCGCGCGGGTGCTGAAGCGCTCGGGCGTGACCGAGCGGGTGTTCCGCCGGGTGGCCGAGTTGATCTACGCCGCGCGGCACAAGGCGACGGGGGCCCCCGTGTTGTGGCGCGCCGACACCACGCGGTCGTCTGCGCAGGACTTCGAGAGCGAGTGATGGTTCTTCCAGAAGCCCATGGGAAGGCGGTCGGAACAGCCTCGCCGCGGGCGTTTGTTGACTCGGTGACTCGGGCTTCGGCCAGTTCAACTCTCCTGAACGGCCACGCGCGGTACCACCGTACAGCCGGCTGTACGCTGGTCTCTCGCGTCGGCCATTTCAGCCAATTCGTCACTTTAGCGTCCTCGCCGCGAAGCCAGGAGCCTGCGCGGGACGAGCACGCAGCGAACCTGGACACACCGCCACCCCAGGGCCGTCGTTGCACGAGCGGTTTCGGTCTTCCGCTCGCCCTCTCGCTCGCGCTGTTCGCGTCCTGCTCCCTCCCCCAGAACATCGTGCGCTCGAGCAACGGGCTGCCCGACTACACGCACGACGAAGGCTCCTGGCGAGACGTCGACGTCACCATGCGCGACGGCGTGAAGCTCAAGACGCACGTGCTGATGCCGCGCGGCCTCGAGCGCGCGCCCATCGTGCTGATGCGCAACCCCTACCCACGCGACATCCTCTTCACCTTCTCGTGCAGCGTGTTCGCCCGCTACGGCCTGGGCTGCGTGGTGCAGGACGTGCGCGGCCAGCGCGAGAGCGAAGGTGAGTGGCACCCGCTCATTCACGAGGTGGACGACGGCGAAGACACGCTCGCCTGGCTCGACGCGCAGCCCTTCGCCGAGTCGATCGCGCTCTACGGCCAGAGCTACCTCGCGGGCACCGCGCTCGCGGCGTCGACGAAGCTGCCGGCGAAGGTGAAGACGCTGGTGCTGGCGGTGTTCGGCACCGACCTGCGGCCCGTCCTCTCGGAACGGGGGCTCTTCCCGCACGAGCTGATCACCGCGTGGGCCGCGTACATGCCCTCGCGCGAACGGCCGCACGACGCGAAGCGGTCCTTCGAGGTGGCGCTGGCGCACCGCCCGCACCTCGAGTGCGACGAGCAGGCGTTCGGTGGCCGGCGCGAGTGGTACCGCGACTGGCTCGACGCCTCGCTGCCGTCGTCACCGGTGTGGGCGCTGCCCGCCAACCTGAAGCTGCGAGACGTGCCGCCGCACATCCAGGTGCCGGTGCTCTACATCGAGGGCTTCGACGATCCGTTCCTGGTGGCCGGGCTCGACACCTTCGCCCGCCTGGGCAGCCGGGAACGCAGCCACCTCGCCCTGCTGCCCACCAGTCACATCGGCATGCAGCCGGGCGACGTGCAGATGCCCGGGGCCGAGGGGCAGTACCTGTGGAAGATGCCGGTGCCCTGGCTGCTGCACCACCTCAAGGGCGCGCCGCTGCCGTTCCCCGAGACCGGGGTGACGAGCTGGGCGCGCGGCGAGCTCGAGCCGGTGCATCGCGAGGCCTGGCCTCCGCCGACGCGCGACGAGGTGCTGGTGCTGCAGCCGCAGGTGAGCGACTCGAAGCCGTGTGCGCAGCGGGTGCTCGGTGGTGAAGCCGGCACGCCCTCGCTGCTCTCGTATCGCTACAACCCGATGCGGCCCTGGCCGAGCGAGGGCGGGGCGCGGGGGCTGGGGCTCAAGCTGCTCGTGGCGGGCACGCTCACCCCGGGTCCGTTGATCCAGACGTGGGACTGCGCGCGCGGTGACGTGGTGCGCTTCGCCACGCCGGTGCTGACCGCGCCCCGGCGCATCGCGGGCACCATGCGGCTCGAGCTGAGCGTGCGCAGCTCCGCGAAGGACACTGCGTTCTACGGGAAGCTCGTCGACATCGACGCTGACGGCCGCGCGGTGCACGTGAGCGACGGCGCGGCGACGTTGCGGTTGCCGACGGCGCGAGACGAGCAGTGGGTGCCGTACGAGCCGAACTCGGTGCGCAAGGTCGAGATCGACTTCTTCCCCACCGAGTGGGTGCTGCAGCCGGGTCACCGGCTCGGGCTCTGGGTGAGCTCGTCGAACTACCCCGCGCTCTCCGCCCACCTCAACACCGAGACGCCGTGGTTCCGCAGCAAGCAGCCGCTGCTCGCCGAGCAGACGCTCGAGCTGGGCGGGCCGTCGGTGCTGCGCCTGCACGTCGCTGAATGACCGTCACGGGGGGCAGGGGCCGGTGACGTCAGCCCTCAGGCGCACGAGGCGTGAGGGGCACCAGGCGATCGCTTCGACCACGTCGCCGCCGTCCGCGCCCCTGGAGACCGTGACCCGGCTGCGGTCGCACCACTCGACGAGGTTGTGCCCGGCGTCGACCGTGCGCAGGTAGAAGTACCTGCAGTCCCAGCTGGCGCCGCAGGTGCTGTTGGCCGAGAGCGGAGACGTCGACCCCAGCTCTCCGATGCGGACCCCGGGCGAGTCCCAGGCGGTCGGCATGCTCGCGTAGATCCACCCGGCGTCGATGCGCTTCGAGCAGACGGAATGCGGCGTGGTGCGTTGGGTGCCGAAGTCGAGGTACGTGGGTGGGGCGCTGCACGCGGCGAGCATCACCAACCCCGCGAGGCGTGCGGCCATCGATGTGCCGGCGCGCGATTGCACCGCGCCCCCAGCCCCCCGCTTGCGGTCTTCGACCATGGAGATCTCCAGCACGAGGGCCCGGCACTCCGAGAGCCGGGTGGGGTTCATACAGATACAGCCTTCTGTTGTAGACGGGGTCCGATGTCCGACTCCCTCAAAGGAAAGACGTTCCTGGTGACCGGCGCCACCGAAGGCGTGGGTAAGGCCGCGGCACAGCACTTCGCCCAGCGGGGCGGCTCGGTCACCCTGGTGGGCCGCAACCCCGAGAAGACGGAGCGCGTGGTCTCGCAACTCAAGGCCGCGACCGGGAATCCCGAGGTCGACTACCTCCTCGCGGATCTCTCCAGCATCGCCCAGGTGCGCACGGTGGCCGAGGCGTTCCGCGCGCGCCACGACCGCCTCGACGTGCTGGTGAACAACGCCGGGGCCGTCTTCAAGAGTCGCGAGGTGACCGGCGACGGGCTGGAGCGCACCTTCGCCCTCAACCACCTGAGCTACTTCCAGTTTGACGGTGAGGCTGCTCGACCTCCTGCAGCGGACCCCGGGTGCGCGCGTGGTGAGCACCAGCAGCGGGGCGCAGGCCGTGGGGAAGATGGACCTCGACACGGTCGCGACCCGGGAGCGCTACAGCATCCCCGCCGCCTACGCCGACTCCAAGCTGGCCAACGTCCTCTTCACCCGGGAGCTGGCCCGGCGCCTCGCGGGCACCGGCGTCATCGCCAACTGCTTCCACCCCGGCTGGGTGGCCAGCGGCTTCGCGCTCAACAACGGGGGCTTCATCGCCCGGCTGCTCTCGGTGGTGTCGCCCGTCCTGGCGCGCTCGCCCGAGCAGGGCGCCGACACCCTCATCTGGCTGGCCACCTCTCCCGAGGCCGCTGCCTATTCCGGCGAGTACTTCTCGAATCGGGCTGTCCGCCGCACCGCGCAGCGGGCCCGCGACGCGGGGCTCGCGACGCGCCTCTGGGAGCTGAGCGAGCGGTTGTGTGGCCTGCAGCCGGTGGCCTCGGCGGCGTGAAGCAAGCTCACCCCCCGTCTTCGATCGGGAGGCCGACCGGCGCTCTCAGGAGATCACGGACGCGACCGCGCCCTGCGGCACCGCCTCTTTGAACTGATCGCCGGACACCTCGTGGAAGAACGCGCGAACCGGTGCGTGCAGCCGTAACGCCGCGAGCAGCGCATCGGAGTACAGGTTCGGCCGCTTCGAGCCCGTCTGGCCCCGGCGGCGCCGCTTTTCGTCCCGCGGGGAGTCCGGCGCGAGCGGGCGCAGGTCGCACGAGCAGCCACCGCGCATGACCATGAAGAGCACGTCGCCCGCGGGGAACAGCGGCACCACGTGCGGATTCACCTCCCGGCTCACCTCGAGCTTGAGCGTCAGCAACGCCGTCTCGAGCGCGGCAGACCGCTTTCCCTCGACACCCAGGGTCAGGAACGAACACATGCGATCGCTTGCAACACGTCGGGTGCGGTTGCGCCAGAGTTGCGACTCGCGGCCGCGCCGAACATCGTCGGAGGAAACCTCCAGGAAAGATTTAGTCTCATCACGATCCGATGGCCAAGAAGTCCCATGACGCCACTCGTGATGCCGAAGCCCTTCTCCGCCGGGATGGGGTGCGCGCGCCCGACCTCGTCGCCGCCATTCATGCCGTCAACCCAACCACTCGAGACCTCCGTCCGGAGGATGAACGCCGCGCCTACGCGCTGAAGTCTCGACTTCAGAGTCGCCTCATCGTCGAGTTCTTCGACGAACTCAGCCTCGAGGTCGTCCCCGGGCAGCCAGGTGTGCTGAGCGTGCGCTACCGACCCCAGGACCGAGACGCGTGCCACGCAGTGCTGTCTGAGCTCGAGTCCGAGGCCCGGAGCAAGGTCCAGTTTCATCTCGATACGGTTGAATCGCAGCGGCGCGTCACCGGTAGCGGGGCGCCGCGTCCCAGGCGTGCGATCGCAGCGGACTCAGACGCGTTCCAGCAAGGTCTTCGTGCGCTGGATCAGTTCGACTTGCTTCGGGCCAGGGAGTGCTTCGAGACCGCGGTCAGCCAGTCCGATGACGAGGCGCCGATGCTGGCCCTGCTTCGAGTGCTCGACGACCTTGCCTCCTGGCAGGACGCGCTCGCGCTCTCCCCCAGCCTGTCTTCCCGTCAGCTCACCCCGTCCGTCCGCGCTCTCCTCGCGGTCGCCGCGGCGCAATTGGGTGACGCAGTGACGTGTCGCAAGTGGTTGAAGCACGATCACGAGCCCGCCTTTGCGCGCCCCCTTTGCCTCCTTGCCCAGGACTGCGTTTCACACGGCGACGTGGCCGAGGCGACGCGGCTCCTCGCAGAAGCAAGGGCGCTCGCTCCGGCCGAGCCCCAGCTGCTGATCGCTGAGAAAACGCTGGCTGAGTTCAAGACGGCCCAGCGCGAGCCGGCAGAGCGGGCGCTCGACGCGCTCCTCGCCGCTGGTGAAAGCGAGGCGGCCGAACGGAAGTCGCGAGAGATCCTCCAGCGATGGCCGGAGAGCGGCTCGGCTCGCCGAGTCGTACGCGAGGCTGAATCCAAAGCCCTGATGGCGCGCCTCACCCAGCTCGAGCGTGATGCGCAGGCGGCCTGTGCCGCGGGTGATGACCACCAGGCGATCGCCCTGTGGAGTGAGGCCAGGCAGCTCGGTGCTCCAGAGCTCGAAGCGCGTATCGGCGCCGCCGCCGCCCGCCTCGACGCGGCGCGGAGATCGAGGGGGCGGGCCGAGGTCATGACCCGGCTGGGCGCTTGCGTCGATGAAGCCGCCCTCACCGCGTACTTCGCCCTCGGTCTCGAGGATCGTGCAGAGGTGCGGGCCACCGCTCGCGAACCGGTCCTCGATTGGCTGGAAGAGCTCGGCTCGAGCGGCGATCGGAAGGACCTCGCCGCGGTGCTGGCGCTCCGGGAGGCCACCCGCGCTCCGGTAGAGCTCCGCGACGCGCTGGTCACGCGCCATCGGGAGCGCCTCCGTGGACTCGAGCTGGGCCGCGCGGTGTTGGCCGAGCTGGCAGCCCACGCAGAGGCGATCGCCCAGCGCGAGGCGCTGCAGAGCCTCGCGCTTGCGCGCGCCGCGCTGGCTGCCGGCGATTGGCGCCGCGCCGTCACGCTGACCGAACAGCTCGTGCTCTCCGGCCCCTCCGAGCTGAAGGAGCAGTGCCGCGAAGTCGCAGACGTGGCGCGCGCGCGGCTGGAGTCTTCCTCGCGGCTGCAACGGTTCGAGGCGCTGCTGGGGGAAGGGCGGGAGCTCGACGCGCTCTTCCTGCTCAATACCGCGGAGCGAGACGAGACGGCAGATCAGGGCCCGTGGATCGGTCACCGCAAGACGATCACCGAACGACTGCGGAGATCGTTTCGCGTTCAGACCTGGGACTCACCGGCCGACTGCAACGCCAGCGACCTCGCCCGCCTCAGGTTCATCGCGGCGCCGAGCCACGCGCTCGAGCACAGCGGCGCCTTCGCCTATTGGGTGACCAGCCACCGTGATCAGCTCTTCGTGCGGAAGATCGACGTGCAGCAGCAGCGGGTGGTGTTGCTGATCGCATTGCAGACCCCTGAAGCGCTTCCTTTTCCCGAGGCGCTCGTCGAGGGCGAGACGTTGTGGGTGACGGCGGGCGGCGTCTCGGTGCGCCTCTCGACTCGGACCTGGGATGTGCTGGCCTGGTTTCCGGGGATGGAGCTCCCTGCCGGTGAGAAGTTCCAGCAGGCCTTGCCGCCGCTGGGCGGGCGCTTCCAGTGGCTCCGCGTCGCGAACGGATCGAAGACCCCGCAGATCCGCATCGTCGATCTCGAGCGGGGAAGGATGCACCGCGAGCTGGCGAAGGACGCGTTCGGCCTGGGACTCGTCGCCACCGAGCGCGGAGCGCGTGTGTGGGTGGCTGGTGATCGAAGGGGCGGGGCGCTTCACGAACCAGGCGGCGCGGTGGACACCACGCTTCCCCCGCAAGCCAGCCAGGTGGCTGCCGCTCCCATCGGAGCGGGATTGATCATGGTCTCCCGACCTGTCGACGCAGACGAGAGCGCCGACCCGGGAGGAATCCAGATCATCCATCAGCCAGGTGCCGGCGCGCCCTCTGAGCTCGTGGAGGAGCTGACGGACTCGTTCAATGACGGCATCGTCATCGTCGCCACCAGTCTCGAGGCCCAGGCCTCGTTCGTGCTCTACCCAGACGTCGAGCGTGTCTATTGGCTGGTCTGCTACGGCATGGAGCACGGGAAGTTGCAGAGGCGTTGGCGGCTGCCCTGTCCCCAGCCTTGCTACCTCTTTCAGGATCTTCAGGCGCAGCGAGTCGTGCTCGTCGCTGCACAGCAGAGCGGCCTGAGCTGCATCTCACTCACGGCTGGGCCGCCCGCGCTGAGCGGACTTGCGGCGGTCCCCGACCTGCGAGCGTCGTCCGATGGCCTCGCGTGCGCTCCGTGGCGCAAGACCGAGCTCATGCCGATCGTCCGGACCCTGAGTCGCACGGTGCCCCCAGCGGTGGTCCAACAAGCGCTCGAGCTGGCCTGCGAGGACCTCGCGCACGATCCGCACGGGCTGGCGGCGCTCGCCGGCGATCTCCGATCCGTGGGCCAGACTGCTGGCGCCCAGCACGTCATGAACGAGCTGCGCGATCTCTTCCCACGCCACCCTGCGACAGTCCTGGACCGCGCGGAGCAGGCCCTCGAGAAACGTGATTGGACCGGCGTGCTGGGCGCGCTCGAGAGCGCACCGCGCTCGGAATTCCCTCCACGCGCCGGGGCTCACCTGGAACACGTCAGGGGGCTGGCGCTCTTCGAGCTGGGGCGGCTCGCCGAGGCCAAGGAAGCGTTCGAGGCGGCCAACTCGGAGGACGAGACGGGTTGCAGCGTCGCCGGCTGGCCAGATTGGATCGATGCGCTGCAAGGCGAGGAGGCTGACAGCCCAGCCGGTCAGCTGATCTCGCTGATGAAGCGTGCCCAGGCCGCCCTGGCGGCGAAGGACTCGCGTAACGCGCTCGAGCTTCTCGACGTGCCGTTGGTCTGGCGCTCGTTGGACGTTCAGTTGGCCGCCCGACTGCTCATCGCCGTGCACGACGTGTCGGTCATCGAGGGAGACATTCCAGGACGCACTCGCCTGATCGCAGCGGCGTTCCTCGAGCTCTGTGAGGGGGGCGACCGCCATCGCGGTGCGCTGCCGCTGGGTCCTCTCGCCATCACGCCGGACCGCCTGGCTGAGTATGAGCTGCAGGCGAGGGCCTTCATTGTGGGTCCCACTGCTGCGCCAGCGACGTCGCCGTGCTGAAGCGCCCAGGCCGCGCCAAGAAGCGCGCCGGTCTCGCCTTCCACCTTGAGCTCGAGCTCGGCGCCCGACTCCCGGTGAAGAAGTCGGCTCCGCCGAAGAAGTCGCCGGCACAGGTGGCAACTTGGGCCGCCGACTGGCGCGCACTCAACGATTCGGATGTCTCCGATTCACGCGGGGTGACGTCGTCGCCGGAGTCGGCCACACTGAGCGCTCTTCTCTTCCGGGGGGTACACGTGAAGCAGTGTCTGGGTTGTCGAGGTCTGGTCCCGGAGTCGCTTTCCGCTTGTCCCAACTGCGCAGTCGAGCCGCGCTCGAGCGTGAAGAGGTGGGTCACTGCCGCGGGCCTGGTCGCGCTCGTCGCCACCGGCGCCACCAGTTGCGTGGCGATCTACGGAGCCCCCTGCACCTCGCGCCAGCTCGACGGCAGCAACGATGGATGCCCGGGCGACTGCAACACTTACCTCGAAGACGGCGGCGTGCCGGCCAGAGATCCCTCGAACTCTTGTTACAAGGCCGATGGCGGATCCCCGTGATGAGGTCTTTCGCCGCTTCGATCTGAAGCAGGCGCCTCGCCCCGCCTACGTCGTCTGGGAGCTGACGCTGGCGTGCGATCAACCGTGCACGCACTGCGGTTCTCGCGCGGGGACAGCTCGTGAAGGTGAGCTGAGCACCGAGGCCGCGCTGGCCGTGGTGGAACAGCTCGCGGCGATGAAGGCCTTCGAGGTGGTACTTATCGGCGGGGAGGCGTACCTCCACCCCGGGTTCCTCGAGATCATTCGGGCGCTCCGCAAGGCGGGTGTGCGGCCGACGATGACGACCGGGGGCCGCGGCATCACGCCTGAGCTCGCGCAGCAGATGGCGAACGCAGGGCTGCACTCGGTCTCCGTGAGCATCGATGGGCTCGAAGGGACGCACGATCTCTTCCGTGCCTCGCGGGGCAGCTTCGCCGCGGCGACCGAAGCGCTGAAGTACTTGAAGGCGGCGGGCCTGCGCATCGCAGCGAACACCAACTTCAACCGGCTCAATCGCGACGACGCTGAACCGCTGTACGAACATCTGCGTGAGTTAGGCATCGTGGCCTGGCAGGTGATTCTCACGGTGCCGCTGGGGCGAGGCGCTGACCGGCCCGCGATGTTGTTGCAGCCGTGGGATCTCCTCACCCTGATGCCGATGCTCGCCCGCTTGAAGGAGCGCGCGTTCGGCGACGGCGTCCTCATTCAGGCGGGGAACAACCTCGGCTACTTCGGACCCGAGGAGACCCTGCTGCGCTCGCCTGGCCAGGGGCTGACCGAACACTTCAACGGCTGCCAGGCGGGGAAACTGGTGATGGGCATCGAGGCCGACGGCGCGGTGAAGGGTTGCCCCTCGCTGCAGAGCCGCCACTACATCGGCGGCTCGTTGAAAGACCGTCCTCTCGAGGAGATCTGGAATCAGACACCGCAGCTCGCCTTCGCGCGCACGCGCACCGTCGAAGATCTCTGGGGCTTCTGCCGCACCTGTCCGTTCGCCGCGACGTGCATGGGTGGTTGCACGTTCACGGCGCACTCGCTCTTCGGTCGCCCCGGCAACAATCCCTACTGTCACTACCGCGCGCGCGTGTTCGCCTCGGAGGGCAAGCGGGAGCGGCTGGTGTTGAGGGAGAGCGCTCCGGGCACCTCGTTCGACAACGGGCGTTTCGAGATCGTCGAAGAAGCGTTCGATGCCCCTGATCCCAGGCCGACGCCAAGAGAGCTGGTGAAGAAGCATGTCAGTCGAAGGTGAACTCCTCGCGCGCAGCTTCTGCATGTGGTTCCCCCGGGATGGCGCGGTCGGTGGGTGAATCTCTGACCCGGCGAGCGCGATCCTCCTCGAAGACGGGTCCTGGTGACGGTTCAGCGCGCGGTGCTGCGCTTGCGGCCTTGACGAGTCGCACCGCTACCAGCGCACCGCGCCCGCCGTTACTTCTCGAAAATCGGCGAGACGATCACGTTGTAGCTGTAGCGCCGGCTGTCCCTGTCGCAGTCCCACACGGCCACGCGGGCGATGCAGTCGAACTCGTTTTCCCCCGGGCCGCTACTTGAGCAGCTTGAGGAAGCCGAGCGTCTCGCCCACGATGCTGATCACCACCGACACGAAGACCGCTCCGAAGAGGAAGACGCTGAAGACCCTCAGGTTGAGGTATTCGACGGGCAGCTTGAAGAAGATGGCCGCGGGCGAGATCAGGTAGCCCACGAAGAAGAGCCCGACCAGGCCCGTGAGCATCGCCCACGTCTGGCCGATCTCGCCTCCGACCAGCCGCCGCGACAGCCGCAGCGCCCGCACCACGTTGACGGCCATCACCGGGATGGCCGCCAGCACCAGACCGTAGGCTGCGTACTCCATGTGAACTCCTTTGCTGTTCAGCGCCCCAACTCGTCACGCAGCTTGCGGCCGAGCTCATCGGCCTTCCGCTTGTCGATGAACAAGCGCGTCAGCCGCTCGACCTCGACGGCGCTCGCCGCGAGCCGGGCCGGGTCTTCTCCTCCGGCCGCGATCAGCTCGAGCGCCTGGGCCGCGTGCGCGCCCAGCTCGGCCTGCACCAGCGCCCTGAGCCGATCGCCCAGCGTCTGCCGCGGCGGGGCCGGGACCGGCAGCGGCGCCCCGCTCGAAGGGTTCGCCTTCAGGCGTCGGGCCACCTGGGTGGGGTGTGCGCGAACCAGAAGAGCACCTTCGCAACCTGCACCCGATTCCAGGAGTGCAGGACCAGTTGCACGAACGGCACCTGCGCGGCTCCCACCTTCTGTCAGGACGAGACGCCCTGAGCCTCTGGAGCTCTGAGGCGTCAGCCTGCAGCGCGCTGGCTCAACACCCTCCGCCGACCACGCTCACGAAGGCGATCTCCGTGGGGTCGAACCAGCCAGTGACCGAGATCCACCGCACACCGCCTCGGTGTCACCGACGACTCGGACGCAACTCCGCGACCCACTCGCGTCACGCGCTCGCTGCGGCGCAAGTGCCGCCTTTTCGATGAACAGCGCCTTCGGCGAAGCGGCAGATCGGCCGCGGAACGAAGCCTGCATCCGAGCCGTTCGCTAACGAAGGTCAGGCGCATTTCCGGGGGCGCACTGCAGGACTCAAGACGGTCAGTCACGCGGCGTGATGCCAATTCAATCTGGCGTTCGCGCTGCGCTCGCTGATGTCGAGTTCCGGAAGGGGCGGCGAGGGGGGATTCGCACTCACGAGGACAGACACACATGGGCAACGTCAAGCTGAGCACCAAGTTGATTGGCGGATTCCTGAGCGTGGGCGTGCTGGTGGTGGGCGTCGGGATCATGGGCCTCGGTGGTCTGCGCGCTTCAGAAGAGCTCAGCGAGATGACCCGCTACTCGAACGGCATCGCCGAGCAGTTGCTGCAGCGCGAAATCGACCACCTCAACTGGGCTCTGAAGGCTGGGCAGTTCCGGGGCGACCCGAGCCTGGTGCAGCTCGGCGTCGAGACCGATGAGACCAGATGCAAGTTCGGCAAGTGGTACTTCAGCGACGAGCGCGCCAAAGCCGAAGCGGTGATGCCCGAGACCAGAGAGCTGCTCCATCAGTTGAAGGAGCCCCATCAGAAGCTGCACGAGTCTGCTCAGGCGATCGATCTCCTGCTCAGCAAGGGCCCCGCCTCCCGCCAGGAAGCCCTGGCGGTCTACAGCGAGGAGACGACCCGGCACCTGAAGAACGTCCAGAAGCTCCTGGGCGAGCTGGGGCCGGTGGTCAGCAAGCACTCGCAGGAGGCGCGGAGGGAGGCCGCCGGTCAACAGCAGCGAATCACCGTGCTGGTGTGGGGCGGCATCATCCTCGGCGCCGTGTTGGCGCTCGTCCTCGGCCTGTTCCTCGCCCGGTCCATCACCTCGAGCATCACCGCCATCATCGCTGGCCTGACGGCCAGCTCGGAGCAGGTGGCGTCGGCCGCCGGTCAGGTGGCGTCCAGTAGCCAGCAGATGGCCGACGGCGCCAGCACCAGCGCCTCGAGCCTCGAGGAGGTCTCCTCGTCGCTGGAGGAGGTCACCTCGATGTCGCGGCAGAACGCAGACACCGCGCGCAAAGCCAATGCCGCGGCGAAGGACACGGGCACCACCGCAGACAGGGGCACCACGTGCATGATCGAGCTGGGCTCGGCGATCGCGAAGATCAAGAACTCGGCGACGCAGACCGCGAAGATCATCAAGACCATCGACGAGATTGCATTTCAAACCAACCTGCTGGCGCTCAACGCGGCGGTGGAAGCGGCGCGGGCCGGTGATGCGGGCAAGGGCTTCGCCGTGGTCGCCGAAGAAGTGCGCAACCTCGCCCAGCGCAGCGCCGAGGCTGCGCGCACCACCGCGACTCTCATCGAGGAGTCCCAGAAGAACGCCGACGGCGGGGTGGCGGCATCGGCTGGCGTGAGCGCCGTGCTGTGCGAGATCGAAGGTTCGGCCCGCGCGATGACGGCGCTGGTCTCAGACGTGGCCGGCGCGAGCGACCAGCAGTCGACCGGGGTGCAGCAGATCGCCAACTCGGTGACGCAGATGGACCGCATCACCCAGTCGAACGCCGCCAACGCCGAGCAGTCGGCCGCTGCCAGTCAGGAACTCGCGGCTCAGGCCGTTGAACTGGGCACCTTCGTGGCCGCTCTGGGCCGCCTGGTCAACGGCTCCACCGACGGTCACCGGGCTGCGCCGCCCAGGGCGAAGTCTTCCTCGAAGCCCAGAGCCTCGGTACCTGCGCCGCCATTGCCGCGGCAGCACGGCTTCGAGACGCTGTCCTCGGCCCCGTTACCGCCTGCCGAGTTGTTCCCTCTGGACGGGGACGTCAGAGACTTCTGAGCGTCGGCACGCACGGAGCGCTGGCGGCGGCTCGACGGAGGTCGCGGCGACCGACGGCTCCCCGTGATGTCGGACGCGACCTCCCAGGTTCACCTCGGCAGCTTCGAGCTGGTGCACCGGCTCGAGGTCGGCGGCATGGCGGAGATCTTCCTCGCCCTCGAGCAGGGCAAACACGACTTCGAACGGGTGGTGGTCATCAAGCGCGCGCTGCCGCTCGGCGTTCATCGCGATGGACCACATGGAGTCCTCGCCCCAGTCTACCGGTTGGGTGCGAACAGGTCGGTGAGCTGCCCGTACTTCACGCGGTAGTCCTCGAACGACTTCTTGATCGTCTCGAGCGCCTCGGCGCGATCGTACGTCTCGGCGATCTCCACCGGCGGCGTGGGCGAATCGGGCATCGCCTTGTAGGTGAGGAAGTAGTGACGGAGCCGGTCGATCAACTGCGGCGGCACGTCCTTGAGGTCCTTCCAGCCGCCGTAGACGTTGTCGCCCTTGAGCACCGCGATGATCTTGTCGTCGGCCTGGTTGGCGTCGATCATGCGCAGCCCGCCGATCGGGATCGCCTCGACCAGGATGGCGCCGTGCTGAATCGGCTTCTCGGTGAGCACGCAGATGTCGATGGGGTCCTGGTCGCCGCTGATGCCCGTGCGCCCGAGCCGCTCGGCACAGCGCTCCCCGACCTTCAGGTCGCACAGGGTGCGGGGAATGAAGCCGTACAGGCAGGGCGGCTGGTTCGAGTACCGCTGCGGACGATCGAGCTTCAAGATGCCCGTGGCCTTGTCGACCTCGTATTTGACGACGTCGGTGGGGACCATCTCGATGTAGCAGGTGACGATCTCCGGCGACTTCTCACCTGGCGTCACGCCGTGCCACGGGTGGGCCTGGAAGAAGAGGCCGAGCGCCTGCGTCAGCGATGGGGTGGACATGGCCGCTGCACTATCACGCCAGGCGGGCCAGCGCCGCTTCAGCCAGGGGGACATCTTCAGGGCGATCGACCGCCTGGGACGAGTGTGGAGTGACCCTGCACGCGATGCGGATGCCGTGCCCCAGCGCGCGGAGCTGCTCGAGCGACTCGGTCTTCTCCAGCACCGTGGGGGGCAGGGTGGCGAGGCGGCTGAGCACGCGGGCGCGGTAGCCGTAGAGCCCCAGGTGCGCCCAGCGCGGGGTCGAGACGGCGTCGCGCTGATACGGCAGGTCCGCGCGCGAGAAGTAGAGGGCGAAGCCCGCCTCGTCGAGCACGGCCTTCACCACGTTGGGGTTGGCGCGCTCTTCTGCCTTCAGCACGCGGATGAGCGTCCCCATCTCGACGGACGGATCATCGAACGCCTGCGCCAGGGTGATCAGCGACTGCGGGTGCACGGCGGGCTCGTCGCCCTGCACGTTGATCACCACGGTTTCACCGGACAGGCCCAGCTTCGCCGCCACCTCCGCGACGCGATCGGTGCCCGAGGCGCAGGCAGGCGAGGTCATCACCGCGTCGCCCCCGAAGCCCCGCACGGCCGCGCTGATCCGCTCGTCGTCCGTCGCCACCACCACCTTCGAGAAACACTTCGCCTGCAGGCAGCGCTCGACCACGTGCTGCACCATGGGCTTGCCGCTGATCAAGGTCAGCGGCTTGCCGGGGAAGCGGGTGGCCGCGTAGCGCGAAGGGATGACCGCGACGGGTGCAGACATGCGTGTCCTGATACCATGCGCGCCTATGCCGAAGATCGAGCGCTCTTCCTCCCTTGTCAGCACGCCCAAAATCCAGTCGGTCAGCCGCCCCAGCGCCCCCGATGTCACCGTGCCGAAGGGCCCCGTCACCGAGTACGCCGGCCAGGCCGCGCCTCAGAAGGACCTGCTCCCGAAGCAGCAGAACGTCTCGAGGTCGGCCAGCCCCTCGGCGCTCTGGGGTGATGCCCCCAGGCAGGTCGAGCTCGATCCGGTGGCCTTCGAGAAGCTCGCCCCCGCCGAGCAGCAGAAGGTGGTCGAGGCCGCCCGGGTGGAGCGCAAGGAGCTCGCCGGCGAGATCGTCGATCGCGTCGAGGTGCTCGACAAGAAGTGGGGCCACTCGCGCCTGAGCACCCGCACCGAGGCGCTGCGCGAATACCACGAGCGCCGCGGCGGCCGGATGGACGGCGGCTCGCGCCGCAAGCTCGATGGCCTGGTGAAGCGGTCCGAGGAGTCGCAGCGGAAGATCAACGAGCTGCGCGCGAAGGTCGATGCGCTGCCGAAGACGCCCGAGTCGAAGAAGGCCATGGCCGAGCTCCGCAACGAGCTGGCGAAGGAGCTGCGGCGAGCGCGCGATGAGCAGTCGAAGGTGGTCAAGGAAGCGACGGCGGTGGTCGACGCGGTGGGCCTCAAGGTCGATCGCCTCGCCACCACCGAGCAGATCATCGATCCCACCGCGCCGGCCGAAGGCAGCGGGGGAAGCCTGCTCGACAAGATCGGCCGGTTCTTCAAGCTCGACTGGTTCTTCAACGCGATCGGCGAGACGTTCGACAAGATGCAGTCGAGCTTCGCGCAGAGCGTCGAGCGTCGCGGCGAGCGGCTGCAGGAAGAGGCGAAGGCCAACCTCGACTTCAAGCGCGCCCGGAACAACGTGAAGCAGGATCGCGTGGCGGCGTCGAACGTCGAGGCCGATGACAACGCCGAGGCCGAGATGCTCAATCGGGCCCGGGCGGCGATTGCGCCCCTGGCGCCGGCTCCGGCTGCGGCGAAGACGGCGTAAGGAGGCAGCCGGGCGAGCAGCGCAAAGCTGGTCCGGCCCGGGTCGCCTTCCTCAATCCGTACACCGGGTGTACGGCGCCGTACTCCCGGTGTACGAGTCTGGGAGACTCGCGCCCCACCGCTCCCCGCGAAGATCCAGCTGACTCGTGAGGCCCAGCGCCTCTTTCCGTGTCGAGGCCGTCGATGAGGGTCCGGCCCCGGCGCAGCTCGAGATCAAGATCGCCATCGAGGCGCGCCCAGGCGCGAGAAGCTCAGCGCACCTGGAACGCCTCCGGTGCGCCCTGCTTGAGCCGCATGAACTGATTGCCCGGCAGCCGGTCGAACACCTGCGTGGTGCCGCGCGCATCAGGCCAGCGCACCGTCACCTCGTCAGCGCCCTCGCACCCGCCGAGCCCCACGTGCACGGTGAGATCGTTCTGCATGCCGAAGTGTCCGTAGCCGCCTGACACCTCGCGCGTGACCGTGCGTCCCCCGGCCTTCACCGTCACCTTCGCGCCGATCGCCGCGCGGTTGGTGGTGCTGCCGTCGCCCTCGAGGTGCAGCAGGAGCCACTTCGAGTCGACCGCCACGTTCTCGTAGAGCCGCACCTCGTTGGTGCGCCACTTCCGCGCGCAGTCGCGAGCGGTGCTGGCGCCGGCGAGCACGTCGAGATCTCCGTCGCGATCGAAGTCGGCCACGGCGAGGCCCGACATGCACTCGTGGCGCAGGCCCCACGCGAGCCCCTGCTCGTTGAACGTGCCGTCGGCCTGCTGCTGGAAGATGAGCCCGAACTGGTCGGCGTAGTCGCTGGCCGCGGCGATCAGATCGAGGCGGCCGTCGTTGTCGAGGTCGCCACCCGCGGCCATGAGCCCGCCTTCGTTCCAGTCGGTGCTGGGGTGGGGAAAGCGCAGCCCCGTGGCCGCGTTGCCGGGCCTGGTGAAGCGCGCCGAGCCCGCCGTGGACACGTTCTTCAAGAGCTCAGACGAGTCGCTCGCGCCGCCCGCCCACCAGTGGTGGATTTCCGCGTTGTACAACTCGTTCTTGCCGTCGCCGTCGACGTCGCCGCACCAGGTGGTGAAGGTGTTGCCGCCGTTGCGCCACGGCTGATCGTCCGTGCCCACGCCCCAGCTCGCGCTCGCCGGGTTGGGGCAGCCGATCGACGGGTTGCTCACGCCCTGGCAGTTGGCGTTGCTGCGATTGACCGTGCACCAGCAGCGGAAGTTCTCGTTGTCGCGATAGTCGGCGTTGCCGTCGCTGGCGAAGCCCGAGGCCACGCTCTGGTCGACGAAGCGGCCGGCGCCGTCGTTGCGGTAGAGCAGGTTGGGCTGGCGGCCGTACGCGCTCACCATCAGCTCGGGCGCGCCGTCGTCGTCGACGTCGCAGGCCGTGACGCCGTACGCGGGGCGGTGGTTGGTGAAGGTGCCGAAGCCGGTGTTGTCGGTGGTGAGGTTGGCGGTGGCGGTGACGTCGGTGAACTGCCCGTCGCCCTGCCCGTGGAACAGCCGCGCCTGCACGCCGAGGTAGCTGTAGCCGTACGCCTCGTACCAGTTGCCCACGAAGACATCGAGGCGCCCATCGCGGTCGGCGTCGGTGAAGGCGGCGCTGGTGGTGGGCATCAGCTCGGTGGGCAGCGGCGTGGTGGCCGACTCGGTGGCCATGGTGAAGTGGCCGGTGCCGTCGTTGAGCATGATCTCGCTGCGATCGCCCGGGTCGGTGTCGGGCCGGTTCGGGTCGGTGTACGTGCCGGAGAACGCGTCGAGGTCGCCGTCGTTGTCGACGTCGCCGAACACCGCCAGCTGCGCCGAGCGGTACTGCGTGGTCGAGCCGCCCAGCACCTCGAAGAGCCCGTTGCCAGACTCGTCGACGAAGGTGCGGAACTGGCCGTCGGGCGTGGGCCGGTTCATCAACTGCCACACCAGGCGCTTGCCGCCGTCGAGCGACTGGCGCGCGTTCGAAGAGACCGCGTGCACCACCAGGTCGGGGTAGCCGTCGCCGTCGAGGTCGGCCACGGTGAGCCGGTTGCCGGTGAGCTTGAGGCCGGTGGCGCCCAGGTTCCACGCGTCGGTCGCGTCGATGAAGCGCGTGCCGCCGTCAGTCGCGGCGCAGGAGACCGGGCCGGTGCCCGACAACGGCTTGACCGGGTCGGGGTTCTGCAGCGGCTTGAAGGGCGCGTTCACCGTGACCGCCCCGGTGGACTGGAACTCGGTCTGGGACGCGGTGCTCAGGCAGCCGCTGGCGAGGACGACGGTGGTGACGAGGGTGAGGCGCATGCGGGGGCTGGTACAGGTGGTGGATGGCAAGGGGAAGCCTCGGGCTCCTGAACATCCATCGGCACTTGGAGGTTTTGGCTATGCCCTCTCCTCCCCCGCGGGGGAGAGGGAGACACTTGCGTCACCTGGGTCGTCTTTCGGCGCCAGGAAGAACTCGCGGGGGCCGCTCAGGAAGCGCCTCAGCACGGCGCGGGCGAGCGTCACCTGGCTGCGCACGCCCAGCCCGCGCGCTCGCAGGGCCACGACGATCGCGAAGGTGAAGCTGACGCCGAAGTTGATCAACCCCACCATCGGGATCGACAGGAGCGCCCACAGGAAGTCGGCGCGCCCGAACGCCTCGGGCCCCAGCGCCAGGCCGGCGTACGCGAGCTGGCCGGTGACGAAGGTGACGTGGCGCACCTCGAGCGGCAACCCCACCAGCACGAAGAGCATGGGCATGAAGCCCAGCAGCAACCCGAAGCCCACGTTGCCGCCGAAGCCGCTCGCCTGCTCGGTGAGGAAGCGCGAGAGCCGGCTGGCCCGCGAAGCGCCGAACACGCGCCGCAGCGTGCGGTTGGTGGCGATCGCGCCGGGCAGCTCGCGCAGCACGAAGTAGTTCTCAGCCGCGCCGGCGATCAGGCTCGCCGCCCACAGCCACACGCCCGTCATCACCGCCGAGAAGATGGTCGAGCTGAAGATGGGGTCGTGGATGCGGATGGTCTTCTCGGCGTACGCGGTGTCGAGCACGTGGTGACCGGACGTCGCCTCGAAGAGCAGGCCGATCGCGATCGCGAAGGGGATCACCACGAACACGTTCCCCACCAGCGCGGTGAACTGGGTGCGGCTCGCGCGCGCGACCAGGTCGACCAGCGGCGAGAGCTCGGGTCTCTCCTCGTCGCGTTGCGCTTCGATCGCCCCCGCCAGCGTGGCCGCGGTCATGGCCGGCTGCTTGGTGGCCAGCGCGAAGTGCAGCAGCTGCATCGCCACGAAGCCCCACGCGTAGTTGAGGCCCACGAAGAGCGCGTCGAAGAACGGGGGCGGGTGCGCGAAGGCGATGAAGAACTTGGTGAACACCATCACCGCGGTGATGGCGCCGCCGCCCGCCGCCGCGTCGAGCATCTGCTGCTGCTCGGTGCGCGTCTTCGTGACGTAGTGCTCGCCCGAGCTGCCGGCGCGCTCCACCACGCGCCGCGCGAGCAGCCGGGTGCTCGACTGCCAGAGCGCGCCCAGGGTGCGGTCGGCCACGGTGCCGCGAATGAGCTCGCGCTCGAGCTGCACCAGCGCCAGCTCCCGCGCCTCTTCGAGCCCGTAGAGGATGGTGACCAGGTGCCCGAGGCGGGTGAGCAGCGCGTTGACCAGCTCGAGCCGGAACACCAGGTCGATGCTGATGCCCGTCTCGTCGAGGCTGGCCGTGACGTCGCGCAGGCAGCTGCGGCAGGCCACGATGGTCGCCTGCAGCGGCGCCAGCGACAGCTCGCCCCTGAGTAGCCCCTTCACGTGCTCTGGAATGAGCAGGAACGGCGAGCCCGCCACCGCCATCGCCGGCATGCGCTTGCGCAGGTCATCGCTCACGCCCTGGGTGGCGATGCGCGAGGCGAGCAGCACCGCCGCTTCCCTCAGGCCCGGGTCGAGCGCGCGCTTGACCGTCTCGGTATCGAGGCCCAGCAGCGCCGTGAGCTTCGCGCGCGTGCCCTCGGGCATGGAGAGCACCCAGTCGGCGCGCGCGGGTGAGTCGATGAGGCGGCCCAGCAGCCGGCTCACCTCCCGGCCCACGGGCGGTGAGGGGAGCAGGTTCGAAGAGAAGCGCTCGACCAGCTCACCCCAGAAGCCGAAGTTCGAGGGCACGCCGGTGTCGGTGAAGAGCAGGGTGGCCGAGCTGCCCATGAGCGCGCGCACCATCGCCCCCCGCAGCTTCTCGGCGAACGGGGGCAGCTCCTCGGCGGCGGTGATCAGCAGGCGGGTGCGGGTGTCGAGCTCGCGCTCTCCCTCCCGGCTGCCCGGCGCCTGGCCCCGCTCGAAGAGCCAGTGCACCACGTCTTCCAGCCACTCGATGCCGTTGTCGGCGAGCCAGGCGTCGTCGGCCGTCACCAGCCCGTGCAGCCGGCGCAAGACGCGGTTGTTCGGATCGCTCGAGCCGAAGCGGGTGAGGAAGAGGTTCCTGTCGAGCAGCAGGTGGTCGGCCACGGGGAGGCCCCCTATATCTCTCTGGGCAGAAGGCGTCGCCCCTCGACTCCGCTCCGGCTGAACGGACTATGTTGACGGGGCGGATGGCGCTTCACTTCGGCCGGTACCAGCTGCTGCGGAAGATCGCCTCGGGTGGCATGGGCGAAGTGCTGCTCGCGCGCATCGCCGGTCAGCAGGGCTTCGAGAAGCTGCTGGTGATCAAGCGCATCCTCCCCAACCTCGCCGAGGAAGACGAGTTCTGCACCATGTTCTTCGACGAGGCGCGCATCGCCGCCCGCCTCAATCACCCGAACATCGTGCAGATCTTCGACATGGGCGAGGTGGAAGGCGCGCACTACCTCGCCATGGAATACGTCGCCGGCGACGACCTGCGCCGCCTGCAGCGCCACGCGGTGCGCCTTGGCAAGACCATTCCCCTCGGGGTCACCTGCCGCATCATCGCCGACGCCGCGGCCGCGCTCGATCACGCCCACAAGGCGCGCGACGCGTCGGGGCAGCCGCTGGGCCTGGTGCACCGCGACGTGTCACCGCAGAACGTGCTGGTCGGCTTCGACGGCGCGGTGAAGCTGATCGACTTCGGCGTGGCCAAGGCGGCGGGCAAGATCCAGCAGACGGCGGCCGGGGTGATCAAGGGCAAGCTCTCGTACATGTCGCCCGAGCAGGCGTCGGGCGCGGAGATCGATCACCGGTCCGACGTGTTCTCGCTGGGCGTCCTGTTCTGGGAATCGGTCACGGGCACGCGCCTGTTCAAGGCCGACAACGAGCCCCTCACGCTGCACCAGGTGCGGGCGTGCAAGGTGCCGCCGCCGTCCACCGTCAACCGCGCGCTGCCGCCCGAGCTCGACGACATCATCCTCGGGGTGCTGCAGCGCGAGCCCGAGGCGCGCAAGTACGACGCGATGAGCCTGCGCATGGCGATCGAAGACTTCACCATCGCCCAGCGGCTGCCCGCGAGCTCGGCGCACCTGGTGGCCTTCCTCGAGACGCTCTACGCCGATCGCATTCATTCCGAGCGCGACCCCGCGTGGCTCGATCAGCTCGCGGACGACGCCTCGCCCTCGGGGCTGCGAATGGACCCCGGCACGCCGATCGGCGCGGCCCAGCTCTCGTTGCCTCAGTTCGCGCCGTCGGCCACGCCGCGGCCCCAGTCGGTGTCGGTCTCGGTGGGCACGGGCACGGGCTCGAGCTCGCGCAGGCGGGTGGCGTCGCCGACGACCGCCGAGTCGAAGCCGGTGAGCCAGCCGTCTTCGCGCGGCCTGCTCGTCGCCGTGGGAATCGGCGTGCTGCTGGTCGCCGCGGTCGGCATCGCCCTGGTGGTGAAGAACGCCTCGTTGCCGCCCGAGGGCGTGTCCGTCCCCAAGGGACCGCCGGTCGCTGCTGCGGCGATTGCGGCGCCCACGCCGCCGGAAGTGCCCGCGGCGATGCCGGGTGAGACGCAGGTTCAATTGGTGAGCGAGCCACCCGGGGCGGAGGTTCTGGTCGATGGCGTCGAGCTGGGCCCGGCGCCCGTCACCGTGGCCTTCCGCGCCGGCATCGTGCGCACCGCCGTGTTCAGCCTCGAGCGGTTCGAGCCGAAGAAGATCTCGGTGTCGGCTGCCGACGGCCCGTCGCTGGTGGTGCAGCTCAAGAAGAAGGTGGTGGGCAAGAAGCCCACCGGGCCCGGGCTGGAGATCAGAACGGACCGCTGACCACAACGGGCTATCGTGCACCCCATGCGAGTGACCGCGCTGGTTCTCTGCCTCGCTTCATCCGCTCTCGCAGACAACACGGCCGACGAGGCCTCCGTTTCCTTCCAGACGGGCAACGAGGCCTACGCGAAGGGCGAGTACCGCAAGGCCCTGGCCGCGTACTTCCATTCAGACCGCCTCGCGCCGAACAAGAACGTCTTGTTCAACGTGGCCCGCTGCTACGAGGCGCTCAAGAGCTACGACGAGGCGTACCGCTATTACAACGACGTGCTGGGCCGGAACCCCTCGCCCCGCGACGTGGAAGACGTGAGGGGGGCGCTGGCCCGGCTGCAGCCGCACGTGGCCCTGGTGGTGGTGAACACCGAGCCGCCCGGCGCCGACGTGTTCATCGATCGCGAGGATCTCGGCTCGCGCGGGCGATCTCCGGTGACCCTGGCGATGAAGCCCGGGGGCCACAAGGTGCGGGCGGCGAAGGCGGGCATGCGCACCGCCGAGGTGGCTGTGACCGCGCGCCTGGGCGCCTCGGCGAAGGTGTCGCTCACGCTCAACCCCGTCGTGGGCACCGTCGAGGTGCTGGGCGAGCCGGCCGGCGCCTCGATCCGGGAGACCGCCGAGGGGCCCGAGCTGGGGAAGGTCCCGGCGAAGCTCACCCTTCCCCCGGGGCAGCGGCTCTTCGTGGTGAGCCACCCCGGCTTCACCTCGTCGCAGCTGCTGATCACGGTGAAGCCTGACGAGACGGTGCAAGCGAAAGCGGTCTTGAGCGCGTTGCCGCCGCCGACGGGCAAGCTGGTGATCACCGCCAACCGCGAGAACGCCCTGGTGCGCATCGACGGGAAGGACAGCGGGTTCACCCCCACCGTGCTGGTGCTGCCGGTGGGCAGGCACGAGCTTCAGGTCTCGCAGCAAGACCAGCGCACCTTCTCGAGCACGGTGGAGATCTCAGCCGACGCCGAGCTGCGGGTGGCGGCGGTGCTGCGCTTCGCGCCGCCGAAGGTGCGCGCCGCGAGCAAGTCGCTCACCGACGCCGACGAAGCGGCGGCGAGCATCACGGTGATCGGCCGCGAGGAGATCCTCGCCATGGGGTACCAGACGCTGTCCGAGGCGGTGCAGGGCGTGCGGGGGATCTCGCTGAGCGACGACCGCATCTACACGTACCTGGGGGTGCGGGGCTTCTCGCCGCCGGGCGATCTCAACACCCGGGTGCTGATCCTCTACGACGGGCACGCGATGAACGACGTGTGGGCGGGGCAGGGCTACTCGGCCAGGGACCTCGACGTCGACCTCTCGGAGATCGAGCGCATCGAGATCGTCCGCGGCCCCGGCTCGGCGCTGTACGGCACGGGCGCCTTCTTCGCGGTGATCAACCTGGTGCCCCGCGAGGCGGTGGCCGGCGACCGCAACCTCGAGGCCGTCTTCGGCGCAGGCGGGCTGGGCGCGGTGAAGGCCCGGGGCGCGGCCAGCTACGCGGGCAAGGGCGCGTCGGTGCTCGCGTCGGGCGGCGGCTTCGTGTCGTCGGGTGACCCCACCACCGACCTCGGCGCGCGCGGGCTGGTGGTGGGCAACGACGCCGATCGCTCCCTGGGCGGCACGGTGCGGGCGAGGCTGGGCGACTTCACGCTCTCGACCAAGCTCACCCACAGGCTCAAGCAGATCCCCGTGGCGCCGTACGGCACGGTGGTCGGCGCGCCGGGCACCCAGTACCTCGACGCGCGCGGCTTCGGAGAGCTCCGCTGGGAACACGACTGGGACAGGTTCACGCTGGCGGCCCGCGCGTACTACGACGGCTCGCGGTTCTTCGGCACGTACGCGTACGAGGGCGCGGACCCCGACGGCCCGCTCAGCAGCCAGAAGGACTTCGGCGGCGCGGACTGGGGCGGCGTCGAGGTGCGGGCGCGCCTTCGGCTCTTCGACGGCAACCACCTCACCATCGGGCTCGAAGGGCAGCACCAGTTCGTGCAGCAGTACTCGTTGATCGAGGTGAGCGAGAGCCCGGCGCTGGAGAACCGGCAGCGCACGCTGCTCTCGGCGTACCTGCTCGACGAGTGGAAGATCACCTCGTGGCTCTCGCTCACGCTCGGCGTGCGGCTCGACAAGTACCTCGACCTCGCCGCGGTGCCGGTCACCCCGCGCGTGGGCCTGGTGCTGCGGCCCTACCAGGGCGGGCTCACCAAGCTGGTCGCGGGCCAGGCCTTCCGCGCGCCCAACATCTACGAGCTCTACTACAGCGACAACTTCGTCTCGCAGCGGCCGCCGGGCGCGCTCAAGCCCGAGACCATCACCACCATCGAGGCCGAGCACAGCCACGACTTCACCGATGAGCTGCGCGCGTCGGTGTCGGGCTACGTGAACTTCATCGACGCGCTGGTGGTGGTCGAGCAGGAAGAGCTCGACCCACCCGAGTGCGGGGCCACGCCCAACACCGAGCAGTGCCTGGTCAACCGCAACTCGTCGCGGCGCATCTACGCCACCGGCGCCGAGGCCGAGGTGCGCTGGCAGCCCAGCCGCAGCCTCTTCCTCGACGCGAGCTACTCCTTCGTGAAGCTGTGGGACGCGAGCCCCGACATCACCGCGGGCACGGTGATGCACCTGGTGTCGGCGAAGGCGGTGGTGCCGCTGCACGAGGACGACGTGCGGCTCTCGGTGCAGGCGACGTACAACTCCCCGCGCTCGACGGGCAGCGGGCCGGGCATCGGCGAGGCGCTCTTCCTTCACCTCGGGCTCTCGGGGCAGTTCTCGCACCTGCGCTACTTCGCCGGCGTGCGGAACCTGCTCGACGTGCGCTCGGCCCTGCCCACGCCGACCGGCGCCGGCTTCGACACCGTGCCGCAGTACGGGCGCACGCTCTGGTTCGAAGTGGCCGCCAACTTCTGAACAAAGAGAGCAAGACCCATGAAGCGAACCACCCTGACACTCCTCCTGGCGCTGAGCGCCTGTCCGCCGCCGTCCCCGCCGCCGAAGTGGGAGGTGGTCGCGCAGAAGCTCCCCAACGCGCTGCTCTCGGTCTGGGGCACGAGCGCGAGCGACGTGTGGACGGTCGGGTCTGACGCGGCAGATGGCAAGGGGCCGCTGGTGCTCCGCTTCGACGGCACCGCGTGGACCCGCCTCGAGACCGGCGTCACCGGCGATCTCTGGTGGGTGTTCGGCTTCAAGGACGGGCCGGTCTACCTCGGGGGGGAGGGCGGCCTCATGCTCCGTTACGAAACCGGCACTTTCACCCGAATGTCCACGCCGGGCACGGCGGTGGTCTCAGGAATCTGGGGGGCGAGCCCGGAAGACGTCTGGGCTGTCGGGGCGGAGAGCGGCGGCGCGAAGGGCGCGTTCGCCTGGCGCCTGCAAGATGGCACCTGGCAATCGGCGCCCGGCTTCCCCACCGCGCTGGCTGACACCGATGCCCTGTGGAAGGTCTGGGGTCGCAGCGCCACCGACGTCTGGTTGGTGGGCAGCGCAGGCAAGGTGCTGCACTGGGACGGGGTGGCCTTCACGCAAGGGTCCGCAGGCACGGGCGAAGCGCTCTTCACGGTGCACGCCAACTCCCGCGGTTTCGTTGCAGTCGGGGGCTTCGGCACCGGCAAGCTGGTGGAGAACGACGGCTCGGACTGGACCAACGCGAGCCCGCCCGGCGCCTCCGCGCTCGTTGGCGTTTGTCTGACGGAAGAGTCCGGCTTCGCGGTCGGGCAGTACGGCACGGTCTTCGCACGAGCGGACGGCGGTTGGGTCGAGGAGAGCACCGGGTTTTCGTTGTCGCAGTCGCTGCACTCCGTCTGGGTCGATCCCTCGGGCGGAGTCTGGGCAGCCGGGGGTAACGTGCTGACCATTCCACTGAGGGACGGCGTCTTTCTTCACCGCGGTCCATCCATTCCAGGAATCCAACCATGAGCTCGAGAGCGTCCCTGTTGATCGCCGCGGTCGTGTTCGCGGCCTGCGGTCCGCCGCCTCCGCCTCCGAAGCAGTGCGACACCACGGGCCACGCGTGCACGTGGGCCGGCCTGCCCGGCGTGTTCGGCTTCAACGGCGACGGGCTCGATCGCCTCTCGACGAAGCTCTACTGGACGATGGACATGTACTTCGCCAGCGACGGCACGCCGTGGCTGATCGACTGGAACAACCACCTCGTCCGCAAGGTGTTGCCCGACGGGAAGATGAAGACGGTGGTCGGCTGGGTCGACCCGATCTTCCCGGGTGATGGCGCGCCCGCCGAGACCACGGCCGAAGGCGCGGTGGGCACCGACGTGCAGCTCAACCACCCCACGGATCTCGGCCAGCTCTCCGACGGCACGATGCTGGTGATGGCGTGGCACAACCACAAGCTGCGCAAGATCGCGACGGGCACCGAGCGGGTGTCGATCTCCTGCGGCGCGGGGGCGGGCTTCTCGGGCGACGGGGCGATGGCGAAGACCGCGCTGCTCAAGCAGCCCAAGGCGCTGCAGGTCGACGCGCAGGACAACATCTACATCCTCGACCAGCAGAACTTCCGTGTCCGGAAGATCTCCGCGACGGGGACGATGTCGACCGTCGCGGGCAACGGCATGAAGGCGTTCGGCGGCGACAACGGGCCGGCGTTGATGGCGTCGTTCAACTTCGAGGCCGGCTCGAACCCCGAGCCCTCGGGAGGCCTCGCCCTGGGCAACGGCAAGCTCTTCGTGGCCGAGACGCTCAGCCACCGCATTCGCGCGATCGACCTCAGCACCAACGTGATCACCACCATCGCCGGCAGCGGCGTGGGCGGCTTCGCCGATGGCCCGGCGCTCGAGGCGCAGTTCCAGAACCCGCGCGATCTCGAGCTCGGCCCCGACGGACGGCTCTACGTGGCCGACACCGACAACAACCGCATCCGCGCGATCGATCTCACCTCGGGCGTGGTGTCGACGGTGGTGGGCACGGGCGAGATGGGGCTCGACGCCGACGACGACCGGCTCGCGACCGAGACGAAGCTGCACCGTCCGTTCGGCATCGAGTTCGATCGCGACGGCCACCTCTACGTCTCCGACACCATCAACAGCCGCATCCTCAAGGTGGCGAAATGAACCGGCTCTCTTTCCTGCTGCTGGCGGTGTTTCTCGCCTGCGGCCCCGTTCCTCCGAAGCCGTGCGACACCTCGAAGGTCGGCAACATCTGCACGGTGGCCGGGGTGGGCACCAACGGTTACTCCGGTGACGACGGTCCTGCGATCGACGCCGAGCTGTCGCTGCCCATGGACACGCTCACCGCGGCCGACGGCACGCTCTACCTGCTCGACTGGAACAACCACCGCATCCGCAAGGTGAACGCCGACGGGAAGATCTACCCGGTGGCGGGGCGCGGCGAGCTGGGCGGCACGCTCGATGATCCGGCCAACTCCGACTTCAACCACCCGACGGCGATGGTGTTCGACCCCGCAGGCAACATGCTCGTGGCGGCGTGGCACAACAGCAAGATCCGGAAGATCGACCTGGCCAGCGGCGCGATCATCGACACGTGCGGTGACGGGCGGCGTGCGTACTTCGGTGACGGCGCGGCGGCGCTCACGGCCGCGCTCGATCTGCCGGCGAGCCTGGTGTTCGACCCTGCGGGGAACCTGGTGGTGATGGACCAGGCGAACATGGTGCTGCGGAAGATCGACGCGGCGGGGACCATCAGCCTGTTCGCTGGACGGTGCGTCATCGACGCTCCCGCACCCGCGGGGCCGGGGCCGTGCGCGGCGGGCGTGGCACCGGTCGCGTGTCCGATGTCGTCGGGGAAGACGACCTGCGGCGTTCCCGCCGATACGTGCAGCAAGCCGTGCACGCCGGGGTATGGCGGCGACGAGGGCCCGGCGACGGCGATGCGCATCGGGCAGCCGTTCGGTCAGTCGGCGGATCCCGGCGGGCGGATGGTGTTCGACCCTGCCGGCAACCTGTACTTCGCTGACACCAGCAACGCGGTGATCAGGAAGATCGACCCGCAGGGCATCGTGCACCGCGTGGCAGGCACGGCGCCGGTCAACGGCGAGGCGCAGCGGGGATTTTCGGGCGACGAGGGGCCGGCGACGTCGGCGCTGCTCAACAACCCGGTCGACCTGGCGCTCAGCGATGACGGCACGCTGTACTTCACCGACACCTACAACCACTGCGTGCGGTCGATCGATGCGGCCGGGGTGATTCACACCGTGGTTGGCACGTGCGGCACAGCGGGCACGACCGGTGATGATGGCCCGGCGGGCGCGGCGTTGCTGAAGCGGCCCTATGGCCTCGAGTGGGTGGGCGGGTTGCTGAAGATCAGCGACACGGGGAACAACCGCGTTCGGGTGGTGAAGCTGAAGTGAAAATGCGGTGCCCTCTCCCCAACCCTCTCCCCCTTCGGGAGAGGGAGACAGTGTTCATTCTGGCGCTGCTGTTCCTCGGCTGTGAGCCGGAGCCCGACTTCCCCGCGGACTACGCGAAGACCTTCACCGAAGTGCGCGACTGCCGCCCCAGCGCCGAGCACGACTCGCACAACATCCGCATCCTCGCGTCACCGGCTGCTCTCGGGCCCTACACCACGCGCGACGCTGGCTTCCCTCCCGGCGCCATCGTGCTCAAGGAAGAGCGCGACTTCGGAGACGTCACCTGCACCGGCCCGGTCCTGCAGTGGACGGTGATGACGCGCCAGGCTGATGCGGGCTGGCAATGGCAATCGGTCACCGCCGCCCGCCACGTCCAGGGCACGAACGAGTCGCGCTGCATCGGCTGCCACGCTACCTGCGGCAGTCCGCCCGAGGGCTACGAAGGAACCTGCGCAGTCCCGTGACCGATTCGTGCATCGGTCGTTTGACCGACGGACATTCGGCCGATTCCGGTTCGGGCGCAGATCACGGATCTTCCCGTCTTCTCGAGAACGGTGAGGCGATTCATGGACAGTACGGTTCGAAGCGCGGCTCGACCCGCGCAGTGGCTCGATGGCTCGCGCATCCTGCAGAGCGTCGGGACGATGTTGCTACTCGTGGCGCTGCTGCTGCTCTGGAAGGAGACCCTGGTCAGCCCGCTCATCGTGCTCCTCGCGTTCAGCGTGCTGGCCGCCCTGGGCACCTTCCACTTCGAGCGCCGGGAGATTCCACGCGCGGGCCCGCTGCTCTCGCTGGCTTCGCTCTGCGCGGCCGCCGGCGGCTACTCGTTGAGCCTCGACGTCCTCGCGCTCGTCGCGCTGGCGATCGGCACCGGCACCTTCGCGTCGCTTGCCTGGCTGCACGCGGAGCGAGGCGGCGGCGCCAGCTCGGCACACCGCCTTCTCGTCTTCCAGGGCTTCGCCTGGTCTGGGCTGCTGTTCACGATGGCGGCCTCGTTCCACCTCTTTCATGCCAGTGGTTTTTTCGACGTTCAGTTCGGGGGCGACCGGTACGTCGCGCGACGGCTCGTCATGACGCTGCTCTGGCTGACGCCGGGGCTGTGGTTCGTCGTTCACGGAAGTAAGCGCGAAGACGGCGCGATCGCGGGAGCGGGCGTGGTGCTGGTCGTGGCGGCGCTCGCGAAGTTGCTGCTCTACGACACCACTCACCTTCACGGCCCGCTGCGGATCGCCGCGTTCGGACTGTCGGGGCTGCTCACGATGCTGGGAGGCCGCTTGCTCGCGCCGGGCCCGCGCCCCCTCACCTGAACGCGTGCAGGAGCCACGGCAGCAGCCGGCCGTCGGTGACGAGCTGCATGTGATCGAGCCGCTCCGACTGCACGCTCACCAGCGCTGCCTTGCGGATGGCGGGCGGCAGCTCGTCGTACAGCCAGGGCAGGGTGTCGAGCTGCACCGAAGCCGCGCGCCGCTTGATCAACCACTCCGCGCGCTGCTGGGTGTCGAAGCCGACGAGCACGAGCTGGTGCGTGGACCCCGGCACGTCGAGCCACTGCTTGAACTCCGCCTCGTTGCCGTACATGCCATCGACCAGCAGCACCTGGCCCACGCTCTGGTGGGGCAGCCACCCGGCGATGGTGCGGTACGCGCCGGAATGACCGAGCAACACGATCGGCCCCTTCGGGCGCTTGAGCCTGGCGCGCTTCTCCACCGCGACGAGCAGCTTCTCGAGCTCGGGCCAGAACACGGGGTCGGTGCGCCAGCTGCGGGCCTCGGGAACGATGAACAGCGCGTTGCGGCCCGAGTCACGGAACTGCGAGGTGAGCTGGTGCTCGCGCATCGCCTGGTCGACCGAGGTGAAGAAGCCGTGCAGGTAGATGACGGTGACCGCGGTGTCGCTGCGGTAGTTGCGCGGCCGCCAGACGTGCACGGGGCCGTTCTCCGTCGTGCCGAAGCGGATGTGCTTACCGTCATCGAGCAGCTGCTCGACGTACTCGCTCTCGGTGGTGCGGCCGATCAGCTCGAGCGCGGGCGTGGTGGGCTCGGTGACGGCGCCTGCATCAGGCGCCTGAGCCAGCACGGCCATGAGAAGCAGAAGGTTCACCTCTCCGAGCCTGCCCCGAGCGCAGTCGAGGGGCGGAGCCGGGGGGCGGTCACTTCGCCGGCGCCTTCTTCGTGATCAGCATGTGCTTGCTGAGGGCCTTGTCGAGGTACCCGTAGCGGAAGGCGAGCGGCTTGGCGTCCTTCCACAGCTTGACGAAGTCGGCGTTGTAGTCGGCGCTCGCGCCGAGAAACGACTGGCCGAACTTCCCGTAGGTCTCCTGGACGAAGCCGGCCTTGCTGGCGAACTTCGGGGGAATGCCGGTCGAGTCGCTCACCATGAAGAGCATGTTGTCGAGCAGGTAGTTGCGGATGGTCGAGAACGCGTCGCGCCAGAGGAGGTAGCTGGCGGCCTTGGTCATCGCCACGATCGGCGTGCGGGCCTTGAGGTAGTTCTTCATGCCCTCGTCCTTGCCGAAGTGATCGTCGTCGAGGTTCTGCGCGAAGTGCCGGTGAACGATGCGGTCCTTCACCGGGTCGCCGCCCTTCTTCACCGCGATGAGCTCGAGGTTGTCGAAGGCCTCGGAGAAATCAGGCGCGACCCAGACCTTGTTGAGCAGCTTCGCTTCCTTCTTCTCCAGGTCGGTGAGCTCGGTCTGGGTGAGGTAGCGGATGGAGCCGTCGGCGTTCGTCTTGAGGTACTTGAGCGAGATGGGCTCGTAGCCGTGCACCGCCAGCGCGATGAGGAAGAACGAGAGCTGCCCGGGGATCTCGCCGCGCTGGCCCTTCATCAGGTTCTCGGTCTTCGAGTCGTTGGCGGTGAGCAGGCCCGACGAGGTCGAGCGGATGAGCGCGAGCGAGGCCTTGAGCTGCTTGCCGGTGATGCCCTTGATCCGGCGCGGATCGCCCGCGTGCTCGAGGGACATCGTCGTGATCTCCTTCGCTTCCGGGTACGTGGTGATCGCGCTGATCAGATCGCCGCCGCCGAACGGGTAGACGACGGTGGTGGGCAGGCCCGCGGGCTTGAGGGCCTGGATGAAGGGCGAGGCGTCCTTGATCCACGTCTCGCGGTACTTGTCGGCGCGGCGATTGAGCTCCTTGCAGTGCTCTTCGACGATCTTCGCGTCCATTCCCTCGGGCAGCGGCGCGTCGTTCCCGCAGGCGACGATGCGGAAGAGCAGCTTCGCCTCTTCGGTGAAGTCGAGCGCGGGGGCGGGGGCCTGGGCGAGGATCGCGAGCAGCGGCAGAGCGAGCATGGCCGGCGCGCATAGCACAGGGTTGATCATCTTCGTGACTCAGCGCGACCGGGCTCGCTAGAACCCGATCCGTGACCGCAGACCTCGCCGACGGAGAGAGCACGGAAGTGAAGGGTTCCGGCTCTTCCATCTACACGCTCAAGAACACCGGCGGCGTCTACTCCTGCAGCTGTCCCGCGTGGCGCAACCAGAGCGCCGGCGTCATCCGCACCTGCAAACACCTGCGCGCGTTGCGCGGTGACGAGGCTGAGATCAAGCGGCTCGGCTCGTCGGCCAACCTCACCGGGCGGCCACCGAAGCCGCCGAAGCCTCCCAAAGCGCCGGGGGACAACACCCCTGACGACGATGATGACGAGGGCCCCCCCGTTCTCCTCGCGCACAAGTGGGAGAACGACGTCGACCTCACCGGCTGGTGGCTCTCGGAGAAGCTCGACGGCGTGCGCGCGTACTGGGACGGCACCCGCTTCATCTCGCGCCTCGGCAACGAGTTCTTCGCCCCGAAGTGGTTCACCGAGCCGCTGCCGAAGTCACCGCTCGACGGCGAGCTCTTCGGCGGGCGCAAGCAGTTCCAGCGCACCGTGGGCATCGTGAAGCGGCAGGACGCGTCGGAGCTGTGGAAGGAGCTCCAGTACGTCGTCTTCGATGCGCCCTCGCACGGCGGCGTGTTCGAAGAGCGCGTCGCCTTCATCGAGTCGACGCTCACCTCGCTCAAGGTGAAGTGGCTCGTCGCGCACAAGCACGAGCTGTGCAACGGCACCGAACACCTCCGCGCCGAGCTCGCGCGTGTCGAGGGCCTGGGCGGCGAAGGCCTGATGGTGCGGCAGCCGCGGTCCCGCTACGAGGCGGGCCGCTCGAACACGCTGCTCAAGGTGAAGAGCTTTCACGACACCGAGGCGCGCGTACTCGGTCACGTGCCCGGTGCGGGCCGTCACAAGGGCCGCCTGGGCGCGCTGCTGGTCGAGCTGCCAGATGGCACGAAGTTCAACGTGGGCACCGGCTTCTCCGACGTAGAGCGTGAGAACCCTCCCGCGATCGGCTCGATCATCACCTTCCGTTACCAGGAGCTGTCGAACTCCGGCACGCCGCGCTTCCCCAGCTACATCGGCGAGCGCATCGACGGAAAGTTTCACAGCAGCACCACGCGCCGGGTCGAGGGCGTGCACGCTTCGAAGACCGCAGCACCCCCACCCGCAGCACCCGTCGTGAAAAGAGGACCCATGCCCACCCGCCGCTTCGAGATGACCGATGGTGACACGCGCTACTTCTGGGAGATCGAGACCAACGGCATGAAGCAGACGGTGCGCTTCGGCGAGGTGAAGGAGAAGGTCTTCGAGGACGACGACGAGGCCACTGAGAACACCGCGAAGAAGATCGCCGAGAAGGTGGCGAAGGGCTTCAAGGAGATCGGCGGTGGCGCTGCCGCCGCTGCGCCTGCGAAGAAGAAGAGCCCGTTCGATGACGAGGAGGACGATGACGCTCCGGCGGCGAAGCCTGCGGCGGCTGCGGCTCCGGCGGCGAAGAAGGCCGCTCCGGCTCCTGCCGCGGCTGGTGGGAAGTCGTCGAAGTCGGGTGAAGAGGGCGCGCGGTACTTCGAGTTCATCGAGGGGAGCTCGTCCAAGTTCTGGGAGATCCGCGTCGACGGCACGACCTTCTACACGCGCTACGGGAAGATCGGCACCGACGGGCAGATGACCCAGAAGGACTTCGACAGCCCCGAGAAGACCCAGGCCGAGGCGAACAAGCTCGTCGCCGAGAAAACGAAGAAGGGTTACGAGGAGAAGTAGCCCTCAGGTGCGGCGCCACGGCGTGCCGAGCCGCGATGAGAGCGCCTGCCACGCGGGCTCGGCTGTCTCCAGTTGGTGCTCTGCCAGACAGACGTGACCGCGCAGCGGGCCTGCGCCCGTCGAGCCCTCGAGGATGATGGTCGCGGCCGTCGCGAAGGGCGCGCGCACCCTGCCGCCGTCGGTGGTGTTCGTGGTGGTGAACTCGATGCCCGTCAGTGACCAGCCCAGCGCACGCAGGCCAGGCCCGAGTGACTGCTCGGCGGCGATGGCGTCCGCGCCCAGCATGAGGGAGCCAGCTACGCCCACGCCCGGCAGCGCCGCGAGCGAGGTCGAGAGGTGGCGGGCCGCATCTGCCCAGGTGACCTTCTCGAAGGTGACCTTGAGGCCGCCGAACTCGACGCGAAGCCAGTCGACGGACGCGCCCGCGGCGGTGAGGTGCACGTTGACCGACGGCACTTCGCCCAGCGCGGTGCAGTGACCGGCGTACGCCTGGGGCGAGAGCGAGTCGGCGTGCGCCCGCTGCTCGGGGAGTGACAGCCGCTTGAAGCGCGCGCGGTAGGCGTTGGGGTTCTTCTGGGCGAGGGTTTCCGTGAGGTTGGGGTCGGCCATGGCGGGGGTGTTGTCGTTATAACGTGCGGCGGCTACGTTATAACGATGCAGAAACGCCTGACGAAGATCGGCAACAGTCTCGGCATCGTGCTCGACCGCCCCTTGCTCGAGCGGCTCGGCGTCGATGCGGAGACTGATCTCGAGATCTCCACCGACGGCTCGGTCATCCTCATCGCTCCGGTGCGCGGCAAGAAGCGCGACGCGAAGCTGAAGAAGGTCACTGACCGCGTGTTCGAGACCTACGCGGGTGCCTTCAAGAAGCTCGCGGAATGAAGCTCGAGTTCCTCGAGCTCGACGAGGTGCTGGCCATTCACGCTGAGAGCATCCGGCGGTTCGGCGGCGCGACCGGTTTGCGCGATCCCGGGCTGCTCGAGTCGGCGCTCGCCATGCCCCGGGCGACGATGTTCGGGGAACTGCTGCACTCGACCATTCACGAGCAGGCTGCGGCGTACCTCTTCCACCTGGTGAAGAACCACCCCTTCGTCGACGGGAACAAGCGGGTCGGACTGGGCGTGGCGCTCACCTTCCTCGGCATGAACTCGATCTGGGTCGAGGCGAGCAGCGATGAACTGGTCGAGCTCGTGCTCGGCGTCGTCGAAGGCCGTGTCTCGAAGTCGGAGGCTGCCGTGTTCTTCGAGAAGCACGCTGAACCGTGGCGATGAGTGGGCCCCTCACCCTGACCCCCCTGACCCTCTCCCCGCTTCGCAGGGAGAGGGAAATGATCTGGTGATCCGCTGACCGCCTGACCTAGCGTCCGCTCGCTTTTGAACGGAGGGGTTCATGGCTGATCGTCCCGACATCACGCTCGACGACCTGAAGACGTTGGCTCGCGGCCAGGCGCCCGATCTCGCACAGGCCATCATTCACTTCGCGGCCCAGCCGCAGCCCGCGCCCGAGAACGTCCCCGAAGGCGCGCTGACGCCCGAGAGCTTCGAGCAGATGCTCAAGGACGCGCAGAAGGAATACCGCGAGTCCGTCAAGCGCATGAAGGTCGCGCTGCTGTGGCGCCGCTACCTCACCCAGCCCGAGCCGCCCCCCTCGGGCAAGTACCTGCTCGCCGACTTCCTCCTCGAGCTCTACCTCGCCGGTGGCGAGCCCAACCGCGCCGCGCTGCTCGAGGTGGCCCGCTCGGCCCCGCTGGGTCGCGGTCTCTGGGGTGGGCTCAAGCGCATCTACAAGCTCGCCGAGGAGCGCCAGGACGCGCTCCTGTTCGGCGCCATCCTCGGCCGGCTCGAGTCGAGCGGCGGCGCTGGTGGCGCCGTCACCCGCGGCACCATCGTCTACCTGCAGCGCCGCGGCTGGCGCTACCTGCGCAACCTCGCCCGCGCGGTGCCCGAGCTGTACCCCGTCTTCGCCACCGCCACCCTCAACCAGCTCGGCAAGGACGCCACGACCTGGCACGGCGTCGCCTGCGGCCGGATCATGAGCGCGAGCGAGGAGTACTTCGAGAACGCGTGGAAGCTCTCCCCTGATCCGCTGATGGTGCTGCTCGAGACCGCACAGCAGAACGACGTGGCGAAGTTCGCCATCGCCAAGCTCAAGAAGCACTTCCCCCAGCAGCTGCGGCAGACCAACGTCGCGTGGCTGTCCCGCCTGGCGCAGCGGCCCATCGCCGCCGTGCACGAGCTGCTGGTCGACATCCTCCAGAACACCCCCGAGCTGCACCCCGCCAAGCTCGAGGGCCTCGGCCTCAAGCCCGCGGTGCTCTCGCTGCTGATGTCTCCCTCGGCGGCCGTGCGCAAATACGCCGTCGAGTACGCGCGCGCGCACGCGACCGATCTGCCGCACGCCACGGTCGTCGACTACGCCATCACCGGAGCGCCAGAGACCAGCGCCTGGGCGATGTCCGTGCTCGAGACCGTCCCCGCGAAGACCCTCGGCCTTCCCCTGCTCTCGAAGATGCTCGGCGTGCAGGTCACGGCGAACTGGGCCATCACCCGCCTCGAGGCGCAGTTCGATCGCGCCGACCTGACCGACGCGTTCTTCGTCGAGCTCGTCTACGGCACCGGCACGCAGCGTGACTGGGCGCGCAAGTACCTCGCCGAGCGGGTGAAGCAGAGCGACCAGCTCGCGAACTTCATCAAGGCGCTCTTCGCTGATCCGCGCCGTCAAGACACCGCGCTCACCCAGAACCTGGTGCGCTTCACCCGCCAGTTGATGCCGCTCATCGCCGCCGAGCACCTCGGCGCGCCGTGGCTGATGGCGCTGCTGACCGATCGCCCCTTCCGCGAGGTGGCCGACGAACAGCTGCGCCGCGCCAAGTCGTTGCCCGGGCTCGACGTCGAGGCGGTGAAGGGCCTCGTGTTCGATCGCTCGGTGCGTGAGCTCGCGCTGCACCTGCTCAGCACGCACGCCAGCTTCAAGACCATCGGGCTGCCCTGGCTGCTCGCGCTCGCGCGCCGCACGGATCCCACGTTGTCTGGCTTTGCCACCCGCACGCTGCTCGGCCAGGTCGACCCGCGCGACTTCGGTGACGGCGACGTGGAGCGCGGCGTGAAGCGCCTCCTCGAGCTGGCCACGGGCGCCAAGGAGCCGGATCCGGTGCGGGTCTTCGCGCAGACGTACCTGCGCTGCCATCACCCGACGGTCGGTCCGCAGCAGCCCGAGGCGGTGGCCAACGCCATCACCCCGAAGCTGACGCTCGCGCAGTACTCGCCCGAGCCGTACTGGAAGGCGCTGTTCGATTCGCGCGCCGACGTGCGCCGCTTCGCCACGGTGATCACGAAGGCTGACCTGCGCCGCTGGGGTTACCACCTGCGCGTCTACGAATTGGCCGACAGCGAGAACCGCGAGGTGCGCGTGCTCTGCACCAACGCGCTCGAGAACGCTGGCTCGCCGACGGCAGACCTCGCCTGCACGCTGACCGTCGAAGAGATCGATCCCGCGCAGGTGTTCCGCCTCACCGAGAGCCGCATCCGCCAGAGCCGCGAGGTCGCGATGGAGATGATCGCGCGTCACTACGGCCGCCTCGGTGGGCCCGAGCGCCTCGCCTGGTTGATGGAGAGCGCCGATCGCAGCGTGCGCACCATGGCCGTGCGCATGCTCTGGGAACGCCACCGCCCCGCGTCGCTTCCAGAGGGTTGGAAGCCCAGGGGTCCGGCGAAGCTGCCCGAGCACGCCGGCCGCTTCGGCAACGTGCCCGTGCTGCAGGACTTCCTCCGCACGCTGTTGTTCGGACTTCCCCCGGGGCGCAGCCCTGAAGCGCGTGAGGGTGAGCTGCCGCGGCGTTCTTCGGGTGCGCAGGCCGCCAAGCGCCGCGCCATCGAAGCAGCCCGCGCGCTCGCCATCGAAGACGAGGGCTTCGCGCGGGCCGTCTCGCCGCTCTTCCTCGAGTTCTCCGGCAGCATCGCCCGCGGTGAATGGCAGGCGTGCCTCGCGGCGCTCACCAGCCTCAAGGTCGCGCACCCCCATCTCGATGTCGGTCTTCACCTGAAGGGCTGACCCCACATGGCCACCTACGCAATCGGACACCTGGAGCAGGTCCGCGCCCTCGCCGGGAGCGGCCGCATGCTCGCCATCGGCGGTACCCGCACGGACCCCGCGTCTGCGGTGACGCTGTTCGACGCCGGCACGCGCAAGGTCACGCGCACCCTGCCCATCCCCACGCACACCGCGGCGCTGGTGTTCTCGGGCAAGCAGCTGGTCGTCGGTGGAGTCGATGGCCAGCTCTACCGCTTCGACCCGACGTCGGGCGAAGCGGCCGGAACGACGCTCGCTCACCCGGGCGGCGTCACCGCGCTCGCGGCTTCCGGTGCGCTGCTCGCGAGCACGGGCGTCGACGGCAAGGTGACGGTCTGGGCCGACGGCGCGAAGAAGTACGAGTTCGTGGCGAAGGGCCCGCAGCGCGCGGTGGCGATCGATCCCGCGAACAACCGCGTGGCGGCGGCCGGTGATGACGGCGTGGTGCGCCTGTTCACGTTCGGCCAGAAGGACCCGCGCGAGATGGAAGGTCATCGCGGCGCGGTGATGGCGCTCGCCTTCACGCCTCGCGACGGCCGCCTCGCGTCGACGGGTGACGATGGCACCGTGCGCTTCTGGTACCTCGAAGGCGCGGTCGAGTGCGAAGTGCGCGGCGAAGGCGACACCGGCCATGCCGGTGGTGCGACGGCGTTCGCGTTCCTGCCTTCCCCCAAGGACGGCGCGAAGGACACCAGCGATCGGCTCGTGTCCACCGGCCTCGACGGCAAGGTCCGCACGGTTCGCCTCGACGACAAGAAGCGCAGCAAGACCTTTGACGCCGCCGACAGCCAGCAGCGCGCGATGGCGCTGGTCGAGAGCGACCCGCGCAAGTCGCAGATCGAGATCGTCGTCGGTGGTGACGGGCGCAAGCTCACCTTCCTCGAGGTGAGCGTCGAAGGCGCGCTGCCCGACACCACGCACCAGGGGCTGGACGGCTTCACCCACTACGCCGCGCAGCTCAAGAGCGCGCAGCGGGCGGCGAAGGAAGTGCTGGCGAAGGATCTCCCGAAGATCCCCGAGGCCGAGGCGCTGCCGCTGCTCGAGCTGCTCGCGGCTGATCGCGAAAACTCAGTGCGCCTCACCCTGGCGAAGACGCTCAAGGAGAAGCCGCGCAAGGACACGCGCGCCGTCCTGCGCACGCTGGTGAAGGACAAGGACGCGGCCGTCGCCCAGGCCGGCCTCGACGCGCTGGCCGTCACCGAGGACCAGCCGTTCTTCGCGTACCGCGAGGGGCTCCGCGCTGCCGTGGCCTCGGTGCGCATCAGCGCCCTCAAGGCGCTCGCACCTCTTTATCCCGCGGTGCCGCTCGTGCCCGCGCTGGTGGCCGGGCTGCTCAAGGACGCGGATCCGGCGGTGCGCCTGTCCGCGCTCGACGCGTTGCAGGCCGTCTTCCCGCAGGGCGTGGAAGCGCTGGTGATGGGCTTCGAGAAGGGCACCGCCGACGTGCGCGCCGAGGTGCTGGTGCGCGCGCTGTTCCAGGGGAAGCTGCCTTCGCTGCAGTCGATCAGCGGCCGTGCGCTCGACGATGAGAACGTCGTGGTGCGGCAGGTCGCGTTCGTGGTGCGCGTGCTCGAGCGCCCCTCGCTGGGCCTCATCCTCGAGAAGATGCTCGAGCTGCCCGAGGTGCTGCGCCGCGCGAACGGCGGCAAGGACCCCAACCCCGAGCAGCTCGCCACGCTGCGCGGGAAGCTCAACCTCACCGGCAAGCCTGGTGAGCTGACGCAAGATGATCTGACCCCGCTGCTCGTGGCCATGTCGGCGCGCGCGACGGACATCGCCAGCCGCGGCGCCGTCGGTCTCCTGGTGGCCTCGAGCGACGTGCGGGCGATCAGCGCGCTGCTGCAGTTGTCGCGCGAAGAGCCTGCCGCGCACCGCATCTGGGTGGCCCAGACGCTCGCCGGCCTCGCGGATCCCCGGGCGCGCCAGCGCGTGGCCTCGATGACCGACGACAAGGACGCGGCGGTCCGCGCGGCCGCGGCCGATGGGCTGACGAAGCGGAAGGACGAGGCGTCGCCGCTCGAGTTCGCCGGCATCCTGCTGCGCTCGGCCTGGGAGGACATGCGCAAGCGCGGGCTCACCCGCCTGGTCGCCCTGCCTCAGAAGGATCGCAGCGAAGAGGCCGAGACGTTGCTCGGACACGCGCTGGAAGACGAGGCGGGTGGGGTGCGCGGCGAGGCGTTCAAGACGCTCTGGTCGTGGCACGAGAAGGACGCCACCGCCGCCATCGATCGCGCGCTTCAGTGCCGGTTCGCCGACCTCCGCCTCGCGGCGGTGCGCCAGCTCGCGCTGATCGCCAAGACGCCGAACGACGATGATCAGCCGGCGCCGAAGGGCACGCCGGGGTGGATCCTCGAGCGGCTCGAGAAGGCCGTGGTCGATCGCGACGCGGGCGTGGGTGACGCGGCGCTGACCGCGCTGTCCCGCCTGCTGGGGAAGGAAGCGGCGAAGCCCTGGCAGAAGGGCCTCGAGTCCGAAGCCGTCGCCACCCGCATCACCGCTGCCCGTCGCGCCGCTGCGCTCGCCGGGAAGCCCGAGGCCGAGACGCTGCGCTCGGCGCTGGTGAAGGCGCTGACCGATCTCTCCGTGCCGGTGAAGCTCGCCGCCATCGAGAGCGTCGACGCGCTGGTGAAGGACGACGCCGGCCCGCTCACCGCGGGGCTCATGGGCGACAACCTCGAGCTGCGCGTGCGCGCCGCCGAGCTGCTCGCGAAGCGCGGCGACGAGATCATCATCGAGCCCATGCGCGGGCTCGTGCTCGACACCGAGCTCAAGCTGCGTCACCCGGCTGCCTGGCTCGAGCCGCTCCGCGCGCGCGCCGTCGGTGCGCTGGCCACGCTGGGCAGCAACCGCACCGCGGCCATCTTCGCCGACCCCCTGCTCAAGGACGAGAACCCCGCGGTGCGGGAGCAGGCCGCGCGCGGCCTGTGCAACGCGGGCCACGAGGCGTTCCTGCTCGACGCGCTCAGCCACGCCGACGTCGCGGTGCGCAGCTGGGCCGCCGAAGGCCTGGCGCGCCTCGGTGACGATCGCGGCCTCGCCGTGCTCACCGGCACGCTGAAGGACCCGCACCTGCCGATTCGTGAAGGCGCGCTGCGTGCGCTGGTCGCGCTCGGCCCCGCCGGCGACAACGCGCTCTTTCTCGGGCTGGACGACGCTGACGACTACCTGTCCGACACCTTCTTCGCGACCCTGCTCGCGCGCGACCTGCGCGCGGCGCGCGAGGCGAACGAGCCTGAGCTGCTCACGGCGGCGTTGTCCGCCCAGCGGCCCGACGTTCGCTACGCCGCGGCCCGTGCGCTCGAGCTGCGCGCCGACGTGAGCGCGTACACCGAGCTGTTGCTCGCCGCCGTCAGCCCTCCGAAGCCCGAGAAGGCCGGCGACATGAAGGACTGGCCCGAGGATGGCGAACGCGAGCGCGCGGCCATGCGCCTGTTGCAGTTGCTCGGCGCTGATACGCCGCAGGCGCGGTACTCGGCTGGCCAGGCGCTGCTGCTGCGCCGCAAGCCGCTCGAGTTCTTCGCCGAGGTGAAGCGGGTGGTGACGATTCGTCCCGCCTCAGAGACGACGGTGCCCGACACCAACCAGCGGGGGCGGGCCAGCACCGACGCGGTGGCGCGCAAGGACTGGCTGCGCAAGCTCTTCGCGGGCGCGTCGTCGAAGGTGCCGGCGTCCGACTCGAAGGAGCTGGAGGTGCGCCGGTGGATCTCCTTCGGCGCGTACGTCGGCCTGCTGCGCCTGTCGAACCCCGATGAGACCGTGCGCCGGGTGCGGCGCGACGTCGTCGATCGCATGATCGAGATGGCGAGCGCGGGCAGCCCCAGGCCGGCCTCCGTCATCCCCGCGCTGGTGCGCGCGCTCGACGACGAAGACTCGCTGGTGCGCAAGAAGACGATGGCCGGCCTCTCGAAGCTGCTCGAGGCCACGCCCGACATCGCCCTGCGTCATGCCCTCGCGTCGTCGTCGGCCGACGTCGGGCTGCTCGCGCTCGAGCAGTTGAACGCGCGCGGTGAAGCGGCGCGGCCGTGGTTCATCGACGCGCTGTCGTCGAACGTGACCGAGGTGCGCCAGCAGGCGTTCGTGTTGCTCGAGCGCAGCGTCGGCCCCGGGAGCCTCGACGCGCTGATGGCCGCGCTGGCGAGCCCTCATTCCGACCTGCGCCTGGGCGTGCTGCAGAAGCTCGCCGCCAGCCAGGACGCGCGCGTGCTGCCCGCGCTGCGCAAGGCGCTGGAGAGCGATCGCGACGACGTGCGCTTGCTCGCGGCGCAGTTGTTGGCCGAGCGGAAGGACGACTCGGCGGTGCCCGCGCTCGCGGCGTTCCTCGTTCCCGAGGGCCCGTCGCTGGCCGCGGCGCGGACGGCGCTGGGCACCTGCGCGACTGACGCGGCTGCGCTCGCGCTCGCCACGCACCTGCAGGAGTTGTCGGCGATGCCGGCCGCGGCGGATCCCGCTCCGATGAACACGCTCAAGCGCGACGCCATCGCCGCGCTCGCGTCGACCCGGCGCCAGGCTGGGCTGGCCGCGGTGCTCGAGCGCTTCGAAGACGCCGCGCCCGACGTCCGCGCGGCTGCGTTGAGTGGCGCGCTGCTGCTGTGCAACCACCGCCGGCCGCCCGCGAAGGGCGCCCCGTCGCGCGAGTATCTCAAGGAAGAGAAGAAGTACCCGCGAGTCGCCGCTGGCGTGCTGCAGACCCTGCGCGCCGCGGTGAAGGCGAAGGACCCGGTGCTGCGCTGCACCGCTGCTCGCGAGCTCGACATCGGCACCGAGCCGGAGAACGACACCCTGCTCATCTCGCTCTTCGGAGATCGCGACGTCGCCACCCGCGTGCAGGCCGTGGGCAGCTACGCCCAGCGCGTCGAGAAGCACGGCGCGCCGCTCGCCGCGCTCGAGGCCGTCATCGCCCAGGGGGCGCGTGAGCTGATGCTCAACGCCGCCGAAGGGCTCGCCGCGAAGCAGCACGTGGCGGCGCTGCGGCCGCTGCTGCTGTTCACCCGCGCGGGCGAGGTCGAGGAGCAGGTGCGCGCGGTGCTGGCGCTCGGTACGTCCGGGCAGATCCGCGCGCTGGAAGAGATGGAGCTGCTCGCCGCCGGTGGCACCGAAGAGGCACCGGTGGATCCGCTGGTGCGCGCCGCCGCCATCGAGGCGCTGGGGCGCCTGTTCCGCGCGCTCACCGACGTCGAGGTGAAGAAGCGTGTGCTGGAATTGGTCGAGGCCAACGCGCTCGAAGGCAACTTCCGCCTCGCGGGCGTGCGTGGCCTGCGCTGGGTCGGCGACGATCGCGCGCTGGGCCGGCTGCAGCAGATCGTCGCGGCCGAGGACGATCGTGACGTCGAGGTGCGCAAGGAGGCGATCCGCGCGCTGGCGGTGCTCGCCGATCAGTCGAGCGAGAAGGTGCTCACCCGCGCGCTGTACCAGTGGCAGTTGGCCGACACGGCGCTCCAGGCGCTCGAGGCGTGCTTCCCCACCGATCCACTTCGCGTCGCGATGGCCGCGGCGTCGAGCGAGCTGCCCAACATCTCCGGGCCCGCGCTGGCGTACCTGCTGGCCGAGGCCGAGCCTGCGCCGCTGCTCGAGCGCCTGGCCAACCCGCGCCTGCGTCCCGACCTGCGCGCCAAGGTGAAGTACGGCCTGGGCCGGCGGACCTCGCTGCCCACCGATGCGCTGGTCAAGTACGCCGGGTCGGAGTTCGCGAGCGTGCGCGACGACATGGCGTGGCTGATGGCGCGTCACGCGCTCGCGGGCACGGCGTTGCCGGCGGTGGAACAGCAGCAGCGGGCGAAGAGCCTGGTGGCGGCGGCCACCAGCACGGCCACGCGCTGGGCGAAGAGCGTCGGCACCGACAAGGTGGCCGAAGAGAGCGCCTTCCTGCGCCTGCTCTGGGCCGCGACGCTGCACGCTTCTCGCGAGGTCGAGGAGCTGGCCGCGAAGTCGCTGTCGGGTGGTTCTCCGGCGCCTGCGAGCGTTCGCGCCGAGTCTGCGCGGGTGCTGCAGAAGGCCGGCGCTGGCGCGGTACCCGTGCTCACGAAGGGCGCTGCCGACATCGACGGCGGCGTGCGGCGCGCGTCGGTGTCGGCGCTGGTGAGCTCGAACAACGCCCAGGCCATCGCGCTCATCGAGAGCAGCAAGCCGCTCGACTCGCTCTCGTTCGACGCGGTGAAGGGCGACGCGATGATGCTCGCCACCGAGGCGGCGCGCGCGGTGATGCTGCCCAAGTTGATCGGCGCCGGTGATCCCACCGCGCTGATGGCCCAGGCAGAGAAGGGCGCCAGCGAGGCCGTGCAGCGCGCGGCGCTGCTGGCGCTGGGGCGCATGGGTGGTGAGTCCGTCGCTGAGTTCCTCGCCAAGCTCGCGTTCAGCGCGGGTGGGGGTGAGGGCGGCGACGACGACGAGGGCGGTGGGGAAGAGGAGGAGGAAGAGCCCGAGGACGATGACGACGGTGGTGACGAGGACGAAGACGGTGATGAGGACTCAGGTCCCAGCCCCGACGTGTCCATGCCCGGCTCGCGCCGCTTCGAATACGAGGAAGACGACAGCTCGAAGTTCTGGGAGGTCGTGGTGCAGGACACGATGTGCATCGTGCGCTTCGGGAAGATCGGCGCGGCGGGGCAGAAGAAGCCCAAGAAGCTCGCGTCGCCCGAGGCCGCGGTGAAGGAGATGGAGAAGCTCATCAAGGAGAAGACCGGCAAGGGGTACTCCGAGGTGAAGCTGCGCGGGATCGCGCCTCCGAAGGCGGTCGCGAAGCCGAAGGTGGAGGAGGAGGACGAGGAGGAAGAGGCTCCTCCGAAGGGCGCTCCGTGGGGGACTCCGGAGCTGCGCGAGGCGGCCTTCAGGGCGCTGCGGAGGGCTCAGCGCACCAATGTGCGGCGCGCGAACATGCCGAAGTGGTTCACCGCTGATCAGCTGGCGCAGCTGGCGACCAACCCGGAACTGGCTGACGCGATGATGCCGGCTCCGGCGGCGAAGCCCGCTCGTGATGACGAGGACGATGATGACGGCGATGGCGACGAGGACGAGGACTACGACGAGGACGACGATGAGTGAACTCGCAGTTGTTCCCTCTCCCTGCGCCAGCGGGGAGAGGGTCAGGGTGAGGGGCTCAGGTGAGGCGCAAGTCGCCCCTCACCCCAACCCTCTCCCCGCTTCGCAGGGAGAGGGGGTACAGCGATGAGCGCCGTTCGTGACGTGAAGGTGCAGTACGCCGGCCCCAGCGCCCTGATCGCCCAGGAGGGCAAGGCCCAGGTGACGCTCGCGCTCGACGGCTCTCGTGGCCAGGTCGGCGTGCGCGGCACCGTGAAGTCGCCCGCGCTCTTCCGCGACGCGCTCATGGCCGCGTTCGACGTGCTCGGCAGCGACCTCCGCTACAAGCGCAAGGACCTCGCCGTCTACCTCGCCTACCTCACCAAGCAGGGGAAGAAGGCGAACAAGGAGATCTGGGAAGCCCAGAAGGCCTTCCTCGAACAGCAGCTCGGCAACGAAGAGAAGCCGCAGCAGGTGCTCGAGCCCGTGCTCACCGTCAGCCCCGACGAGGTCTCCCTCGAGGTCTTCTCGCGCGACGAGTCGAGCTACGCGCGCCTCTCTCTTCCCTCTGCGCTGTTCGAGGACCGCGAGGCCGCGCACGGCAGCACCACCCTGTCGATCGACGAGGCCTTCATCGCCCGCTTCGAGCGCATGCGCAGCTGGCAGCCCGTCTCTCTCGACGCCACCAGCCGGGGCGACGCGCCCTCGCCGGCGCAGACCCGCCAGGTCCCCTGGGCCTGGCTGCGCAACTTCGTGCAGGTGCAGTCGGCCGCCACGCTCCCGTCGTCCGTCGCCGAGCTCGCGCCGATCGACCTCTACAACCTGCTCTTCGTGCTCCGCACCCGGGCCGCGAAGAAGCCGCCCCGCGGCATTCGCTTCGAGCTCGTGCCCGGCGCCCAGCCGCGCATCGTGATCGAGCCGTTCGACATCGTTCTCGAGTGCCACGGCGCGCCGTACGCAGGGAAGACGCCGCGCGTGGTGCGCATCTTCGGGCGCCAGCGCCTGCTCTCGCTCATGCGCGCCTTGCCCCATGTCAAAGCGGCAAGAGTCCACCTCATGGGTGCCGGGTTGCCCGTGTTCTGGGCCCTCGACTTCGGCGCCGACCGCGGCAGCCTCACCGTCGGCTTCACCGGCTGGACCGATTCCGGCTGGTCGAGCGCCTCGGCGTTCGACGCGTTGATGCCGCCCGCCTCTGCCGAAGCCCTGGCCGAGAGGGCGCACGCACACCTGCAGAAGCACGGCCCCACCACCTTCGACGGCATGGTGCGCGAGCTGGGCGCTCCCGCGAAGGACGTGCGCGCGGCGCTGCAGCTGGAGTGCCTCAAGGGCCGAACGCTGTTCGACCTGGTCAAGGGCGAGTACCGCCCCCGCCAGCTGCTCGACGCAGCCATCGACGTCTCGCTCATCCGCTTCGGTGGGGAGCGCGAGAAGCTGGCGCACCGGCTGCTGGGTGACAAAGGCGCGGTGCGGCTCACCAGGGTGCACGACCTCGGCAGCGAAGGCACCGAGCTGTCCGGCGAGGTGGAGGACCTCGAGGCGCGGCGCACCTTCAGCCCCAGCTTCACCCTCGACAGCGAAGGGCGCGTGCGCGGGGCGGGCTGCACCTGCCTGCACTTCAAGCGCGCCGGCTTGCGCGAAGGGCCGTGCGAACACCTGCTGGCCCTGCGCATCTTCCACCAGCGCCGCCAGCTGCACGACGAGGAGCTCCGGCAGACGGCCGAGGGCCGCGCCCTCATTCGCGCCGAGACGCGCACCTTCGTGCGCCGCCAGACGGGCCAGGAGCTCGTCTACCGGGTGTCGCTCGACGACAAGCTGGTGCGCGTGCTCTGGGGCCCCCGCAGCGAAGAGCCGCGGCAGCAGCGCACGTGGTTCGACTCAGATTCCCAGGCGCGCGACGCGTACTTCGCGCGCCTCGACTCACTCACGAAGGACGGCTTCATCGACGCAGGTTGACCCTCGACTTCGCTCGGGGTGAACGGAGACACGCAACGAACCAAACGAACTTCCCGCCATAGAGCGAGGTGTCGAGGAACATCAGCCTTCGCGCTTCAGTGCGCAGGAGCGGCGTTGCGCCGCTCTGGAGAATGGTCCAACACACTCCGCTAGGTAGCCTGTTCTTGGCTCTCCTCGCCTGATCACCATCGTGACGGCCGGAGAGCTGAGACAACTGCGCAAACGCAGTTTCTCCGGCCGTCACGATGGTGATCAGGCGGGAGAGCCGGTGAGGCTACCGAGCCCCAGGAGAGAAGGTGGCGTTGTTCGACACCTCACTCGATGGCGTGAACTTTTCACCACCCGGGCCGCAGTCGTCGTACGAAGGCGGTCCCTTTGAAGGAGTTTCCGTAGACGAATCGAAACGAACGTCCCGCCATAGAGCGAGGTGTCGAGGAACATCAGCCTTCGCGCTTCAGTGCGCAGGAGCGGCGTTGCGCCGCTCTGGAGATTGGTCCAACACACTCCGCTAGGTAGCCTGTTCTTGGCTCTCCTCGTACTAGGCGCGTAGGCCTCGTGGGAGAGCTGAGACAACTGCGCAAACGCAGTTTCTCCCACGAGGCCTACGCGCCTAGTACGGGAGAGCCGGTGAGGCTACCGAGCCCCAGGAGAGAAGGTGGCGCTTTTCGGCACCTCACTCGATGGCGGGACGAGCAGTTCGATGTCGACGGAGCAGGAGGGCAGTCTCGATGACCAACCGAATCGACCTGAACGTCCCCGCGGCGCCGCCGGTGCTCACCACGCGCAGCCCGCCGCGCACCAAGCTCACCGACGCGCAGAAGGACGAGCTCGACAAGGCGCGCACCATCGCGGGCGCGCGCTGGCTGGAGATCGAAGAGAAGGGCGGGGTCGACGGCTGGCTGCGCTTCAAGATGCTCGAGGCGGGGCACTCCGAGGCCGCGGCGCCCGAGTCGATGTCCGACGACGAGAAGAAGGCCTTCAAGGAGAAGAAGGTCGCCGAGCGCGCCGAGCGGAAGAAGCTCAAGGCGCTGGCCAACGAGGCCCGGCGCTTCGGCACCATCGGCTTCCTGGGCAACACGGTGCACTGGGACGAGCGCACCGACCCCGACGAGTTCGACGTCAAGGATCGCGAGGCGAAGGCCGAGAAGAACGGCCTGCCCGCGTGGGAGACGGCCGCCGAGCTCGCCGCGGCGATGGACATTCCCATCGCCACCCTGCGGTGGATGACGTTCCACCGCGAGGTGGACACCGGCACGCACTACCACTCGTGGCAGGTGCCCAAGCGCAGCGGCGGGCAGCGCACCATCACCGCGCCGTTGCCGCAGCTCAAGGAGCTGCAGCGCTGGGCCCTGCGGAACTACTTCGAGAAGCTCGCGGTGCACGGCGCGGCGCACGGCTTCCTGCCCTCGCGCAGCGTGCTCACCAACGCGCTGGTGCACGCCAACGCCGACGTGCTGGTGAAGCTCGACGTGAAGGACTTCTTCCCCACCATTCACTGGAAGCGGGTGAAGGGCCTCTTGCGCAAGGCGGGCGTGACCGAGCAGGTGGCGACGCTGCTGGCGCTGCTGGCCACCGAGGCGCCGCGGCAGTTGGTGGAGTTCAGAGGCAAGACGCTGCACGTGGCCACCGGCCCGCGCGCGCTGCCGCAAGGCGCGCCGACGTCACCGGCCATCACCAACGCGCTGTGCCTGCGCATGGACGTGCGCCTGAGCGCTTTGGCCACGGACCTGGGCTTCAAGTACACGCGCTACGCCGATGACCTGACCTTCTCGTTCAGGAAGACGGCCGAGCGGAAGCGCCCTGCGCTCGGCATCCTGGTGGAGAAGGTGAAGGACATCTTGAAGAGCGAGGGCTTCACGCTGCACGCGAAGAAGACCCAGGTGCTCCGGCGCGGGGCGGCGCAGCGGGTGACGGGGCTGACCGTCAACGGTGCGGGTCCGCAGGTGCCGGCGGCGCGCGTGTCACGCGACGTCATCCGCCGGCTGCGCGCGGCGATTCACAACCGGAAGAAGGGCAAGCCGTACCGCGAGGGTGAGACGCACGCGAGCCTGCAGGGCCTGGCCGCGTGGGTGTTCATGTCTGACCCGAAGCGGGGCACCGCCTTCCTCGAGCAGGTCGCCGCCCTGCCGAAGGTCTGATCTCCTCTCCCTGCGAAGCGGGGAGAGGTCGGGTGAGGGGCGGCTTTCCTGCTAAGTCCGGCGCTCCGTGTCGCCCCGCACTCTCGGTCTCAAGTCTGGAATCGGCCTCGTCATCGCCAACATGGTGGGCGCAGGCGTCTTCCTCTCCACCGGCTTCATGGCCCAGAGCCTCACGCCGGGGCAGATCCTCCTCGCCTGGGTGATCGGCGGCGTGCTCGCGCTGTGCGGCGCGAAGGCCTACGCCGAGGTCGCGAGGCTGGTCCCGGAAGGTGGCGGTGAGTACCGCTACCTCTCCTCGTTGATGCACCCGGCGCTGGGCTACCTCGCCGGCTGGGCCTCGCTGCTGGTGGGCTTCTCCGCGCCGACCGCGCTCGACGCGCTGGCCGCGGGGGCCTTCGCGCGCGCGGTGGTGCCCGGGCTCGATCCGCGCCTGGTGGGGGCGCTGCTGATCATCGTGCTCACTGGCGTGCACGCGCTGGGGCTCCACCTCTCGGCGCGCGTGCAGAACGGCCTGGTGGTGGTGAAGGTCCTGCTGCTCACCGCCTTCGTGCTGGTGGGCCTGGGCTTCGGGTCGCTCTCGTGGCCGACCTGGGTGCCGCCGTCGCCCGCCGCGGCGCCGGTGAGCGAGGTGCTGGGCAGCCTCTTCTTCATCGCCTTCGCCTTCTCCGGGTGGAACGCGGCCATCTACGCGGCCGACGAGTTCGAGCAGCCCGAGCGCAACGTGCCGCGCGCGATGCTCATCGGCTGCCTCGCGGTGGGCGCGCTCTACCTGGTGGTGAACTTCATCTTCGTGGCCAACCTCACCCCGGCGCAGGGCACGGTGGTCTTCCAGTACGACGACTTCACCTCGCTCAAGGGCCAGTTCGACCAGGTGACGCTCGGCCAGGCGGTGATGGCGGCGCTGCTGGGGCCGGTGGCGGCGAAGGTGATGAGCGCGGTGATGCTGCTGCTCTTCATCTCGGCGATGAGCGCGATGTTGATGGTGGGGCCGCGCGTCTATTCCGCGATGGCGAAGGACGGCTTCCTGCCCGCGGTCCTGGCGTCGAAGGAAGGCAAGCCCCCCACGGGCGCGGTGTTGCTGCAGGGGGCGATCGCGCTGCTGCTGCTCTTCACCCACGACGTTCGCTCGGTGCTCTCGAACGTCGGCGCGATCCTGGTGCTGTTCGCGGCGCTCACCGTGGCGGGGCTCTTCGTGGCGAAGGCGAAGGGCAGGAACCCGTCGATGGTGAGCCTCGGGTGCGCGGCGGTGTACGTGCTCTCGGCGGGGTGGATGTTCTACGAGGGCTTCAAGCGCAGCCCCAGCCTGCTGGGGTGGATCGCCGTGGTGGCGACGCTGGGCCTGGGCGCCTTCGCCCTGACCCGCAGGGCGCAGCGCCGCCCTGCCTGAACGGCATCTCCGATGACGGCCGGTGAATCCCGGGTACGCTCGGCCGTGATGTTCCCCCAGAGGCCAGCATGACCGACGGCAAGCGGCTGGGCCGCTACGAGCTCCTCGAGCAGCTCGGCGAGGGCGGCATGGGTACGGTCTGGCTGGCCCGGCTCACCGGCGCGGCGGGCTTCGAGAAGCTGTGCATCGTGAAGACGGTGCTGCCGTCGATCGCGAAGGACGCCGACTTCGTCTCGCGCTTCCTGCACGAGGGGCGGGTGCTCACCCAGCTCTCGCACGGGAACATCGCGCAGGTCCTCGACATGAACGAGGCCGACGGCCAGCTCTTCCTCGCGCTGGAGTACGTGGCGGGCGTCGACCTCTGGCGGCTGCACGAGCAGGTGCGCGCGGCGAAGGAGCTGATGCCGCTGCCGCTGGTGGTGGCGTTGATCACCCAGGCCGCCGACGGGCTGGGCGCCGCGCACCGCAAGGCCGCGCTCGACGGTTCGGCGCTCAACATCGTTCACCGCGACGTCAGCCCGCACAACATCATGGTGTCGTACGAGGGCGAGGTGAAGGTCATCGACTTCGGCATCGCCAAGTCGGAGGCCCGCTCGCGCCACACCGCCCAGGCCTCGGTGATGGGCAAGCTCGGTTACATGGCGCCGGAGCAGGCGCGCGGCGAGGCGGTGGATCACCGGGCCGATCAGTACGCGCTCGCGATCGTCGCCTGGGAGCTGATGAGCAACCAGTCGTGGGTGAAGCGCGGCACGCTCACCGAGATGGTGGTGGCGATGGCCCACCCCACGCTGCGCCCCATCGTGCCGCTGCGCGCCGAGGTGCCGCCGTCGCTCGAGGCGGTGGTGCTCAAGGCGCTCTCGCCGCTGCCCGAGGGCCGCTACGCCAGCACCGACGAGTTCGCGCAGGCGCTGATGGGCGAGCTGCTCAAGCTGGGGCCGCCGCCGAACAAGCCGCAGCTGGGGCAGTACGTGCGCTCGCGCTGCGCGACCGACTTCGCCACCCAGCGGCAGTTGCTCACGCGCGTGTCGACGCAGCGCAGCCCGCCGCCCGACGCAGAGCGGCCGAAGATCGACATGTTCGCCGAGACGGCGGTGCGCGCGGGGCCTCCGGTGCCCGCAGGCCCGCACGCAGAGACGGGCGTCGCCACCGCACCTTCGCGGCCGGGAGGTGCGCGGCCCGAGCTGACGGTGGCCGGCGGCCCGGTGGACCTGCAGACGCCGGGTGAGCTCACGACCGCCGGCCCTGGCGTCGAGGCGCTCACGCAGGCCCCCGGTCACCCCGAGCGAAGTCGAGGGGCCACGCCGGGTGAGCTCACGACCGCCGGCCCTGGCGTCGAGGCGCTCACGCAGGCCCCCGGTCACCCCGAGCGAAGTCGAGGGGCCACGCCGGGTGAGCTCACGACCGCTGGCCCTGGCGTCGAGGCGCTCACGCTCGCCGCGCGACCGTCGTCGGCCGTCGCGCAGGCTGATGGCGCCGGGTCGCGCCCGGCGTCGGCTGGCCCCGAGTCGACCTCTCCTGCGCCCCCAGCTGTCGTCACGGCTCGCGCGGAGGGCTCACCTCTCGAGACGTCGCCCGCGCGGCCCGGCCTCGTCTCGGGGAAGGAGGGCGCGGCAGCCGCGCTCCCGGCCATCGAGACGTCTGCTGCTCCGTCCGAGGAGAGCGCGGCTCAACCCGATGGCCCCGCGCTCACGTCTTCCGCGCGGCCCTCCGTCCTGTCTGCCCGGGCTGAAGCCTCGCCCGGCGAGACGTCTCCTGCGCGCCCCGCCGTGCTCCGCCCGAGCGCTGGGGAAGAGAGCGCTCCGCCAGAGCGTCCAAGCGTCCAGGTGAACGTGGCGGCCGTCGCGCCGCGCGCGCAGCTGCCGCTCTCGACGGGTGAGATCGAGCTGATCAAACCGAAGCGGAACCCGGCGCTGCTGGTGGTGGGTCTCGTCGCAGTGATCGCCGTCGTGGCCATCGTCGTCGCGCTGCTACCCGCGCGGGGGACCGACGCGGTCGTTGACGCGGGGCCCCTCGACTCCGCTCGGGGCGAACGGGACGCGGGCATGGCGGTGGTGGTCGCGCCCGTCGACTCCGCTCGGGATGAACGGGACGCGGGTCCGCCCGCCACGGACGTTCCTCCTCTGCCGCCCATCGAGCCGCCGACGCTGCAGGTCGACGGCCGCCTCGTCGGCAAGACGTGGTTCGTCACCAATCACGGCACCCGCAACTGGGTGCGCTGCCGCATGACGTTGCCCGGCCAGCTCGTGGTCGACATCGGCACCATGGCGAAGGGCCGCAAGCTCGACCTGCCTCTGCGGCGCTTCGTCTTCGACAAGAAGGCCGCGCAGCTCACGCAAGAGGCGCGCATCGATTGTACCCAGGGCTTCGGGATCATCTTCCTCCCCCCTGCGCCTCCTCCCTGACGATTTGATAGAGCCCGTGCCCATGTTCCGTCTCTGTGTCCTCACGCTCGTGGCCCTCGGCTGCAGCGCGCCCGTTCCTCCCCCGCCTCCGACGGATCCGCTCCCTTTCGAAGAGGCGTCTGCCACCGCCGCTCCCGACCCGACGAAGTTCGGGCCGTACCCGGTGGGCGTGCGCACGGTGACCTTCGAAGACACCGGCCGCCGCAAGCCCGACGGTACGCCCCGGCTGCTCGTCACCGAGATCTGGTACCCGGCGGTGCAGTCGACGCGCGGCCAGCCCACCGTCGACTACGACATCTTCCAGGTCTTCACCCCGGAGCAGCAGGCGTCGATCGGCGTCGGCACCATTCCACCGCTGAAGACCGCCGCGGTGCGCGACGCTGAGCCCACGCGCGCGCACGGCAAGTTCCCGTTGATCGTCTTCAGCCACGGGCAGGCCGCCATCCGCTGGCAGTCGACGTACTACACGGTGCTGCTCGCCTCGCACGGCTACGTGGTCGTCTCCACCGACCACGAGGGCGGCACGCTCTACGACGTGGTGCGTGGGCAGCTGCAGAACGTCGCGGTGGGCATCGAGACGCGGCCTGTCGACGTGACGTACCTGCTCAACCGCCTCGGCCGCCTCAAGGAAGACGATCCGCTCTTCGGCACCTTCGACCTCGAGAAGATCGGCGTCACCGGGCACTCGTTCGGCGCGCTCACCTCGCTGCGCGTGGCCGCGATCGACAAGCGGGTGAAGGCGATCGTTCCGCAGGCGCCGGTGGACGCGAACGTGGCGTGGCTGGGCCTCGCGCAGCCGGTGGTGCTGGGCATTCCGGTGCACATCCAGGCGGCGCACGACGACCGCACGCTCGAATGGGACACCAGCATCGAGCCCACGCTGCTGGTGATGCGCGATCCGCTGTGGCTGCTCGACATCACGCACGGCGGGCACTTCACGTTCTCGGATCTGTGCGCGTTCGATCTCGCGTCGATCGTCGACCGGGTGAGGCTCGACATTCCCGGGGCCGACGTGCGCAAGGTGCTCAACGACGGGTGCGGGCCCACGTCGCCTCCTGCGACCATCGCGCAGCCGCTCATCAATCACTTCGGCGTGGCGTTCTTCAATGCGCAGCTCAAGGGCTCGACCGCGTCGCTCGAGTTGATGACCCAGGCGCAGGCGAACGCGGTCGCCGGTGATGCGGGGGTGGCGACGTTCTCGTACCGGCCGGCGGGCGACTACAGCGACGGCGGCGTTCGCGACGGCGGCCCTTGAAGGGTCTTGCCCTCTCCCCGACCCTCTCCCGCTCCGGGAGAGTCAGGGAGATCGTTGGATCAAAGCGGCCAGCGCACGCTGCAGGCCCCACCGGGCGCGGAGTCGGGGAACGACGCCTTCATCTCCACCGCGCTGACCTGGTTGGCCTTCGTGCCCGCGAAGATCGCGCTCACCTCGCGCCGCGTGTGCGCCGGAATGGAGATCGACATGAAGAGGTCAGCCTCCTCCGGCACGTGCGCCTGCGCTGCGATGGTGCCGCGCGCGTCGAGGAAGGTCGCCGTGTCGAGCGAGACCGGGCTCTCGCCGCGGTTCTCCACTGACAACCACAGCCGCTTCCCACCCGATGGGAGCAGCAGCGGCACCGCGCTCACCTGCTCGACCCGCAGCCGGCTCACCGAGAGCGACCCACAGGCCTCCAGCGGGCCGGCGTCGCGGGGGCTCAGCCCGCCGAGGAAGCGCTGAATCGACTGGCTCAGCGCGTCTCCTCCCGCATTCGCCAGCTGCCTGAGCGTGACCAGCCGCTGCTCCCCCGGCTCACAGCCCGGCACCGCGCGGGGCGAGAGGCGCTCGAGGTCCTTCCCGGGGAACAACAGCAGCAGCGAGCCGCCTTCGTCGGGGAGGCTCATGGCGCACGCGTCGGCCCGCAACGAGAGCGTGTGACCCGGGCGCAGCGTGAAGGCGACGTCGGCCTGCACTCCGTCCACCCGCACGGATTCCACCTCGCCCACCGCGACGCCGGCCGCGTACACCCGGCTGCCCTTCGCGAGCCCGCCCGCGCTGTCGAGCGCGACGTGGATCGGTGGCTTCGCGCAGCCCAGCGCGAGCGAGCACATCAGGAGCTGTGGGATGACGCGGCACACGACGCTCGCCTCACCCGCGAGGGGCGATCGGAGTGCAGCTTTTGCTCAGGGGCCCGGGCCCTGCCGCCGGAAGACCGCGATGGCGTTGATGATGAGCGCCAGGTTGCCTGTCGACGCGAAGACGAACCGCAGCTCGGGCCACCACAACGCGCCCAGCGACGAGAGCAGGTAGGCCAGCGCGGTGGGCCACATCGGCGGCAGCAGCGAGACGGTGATGACGCCGCTCACCACGAACCAGAACCCCGACAGCACCGGCACCGCGTACCGGCCGAGGTCTCCGTTCGCGAGGTACCAGCTGGTCACGAAGGTCGCCTGCACCACCATGCCGAAGAGCACCACCGCCAACAGCTGGCCGTTCAGCTTCGTGCGCGCCTTCGTGCGGAAGGCGCTGACCGCGATCACCACCGCCGACAACAGCGCCAGCGGCGCGGTGGAGATCATCTCGAAGTCGCCGTAGCGCGGCAGCACCACCGCCCCCAGCATCGGGCTGACCGCCCAGATGGCCCCGACGACCACGCTGACGATCAACCGGACGGTGCTGCCCGTGCGCGGATCCAGCTGGCGCTCGATGCGCTGCAGGCGCTCCAGCTCGTTCACCTTCTCCTGTTCGCGTCTGGTGGCAGCCTCGAGCGCAGCGCTCAGCCCGGCGTCACCATTCGCGAGCTCGGCGAACATGGCGCGCGCCGCCTGCACCGAGCCCTGCTTCAGCTCGAAGTGGATCATCGCCTCGAGCGCCCCGTCGAGGCCCGCCCGCGCGTGGGTGTTGTGGCTCCACGCCGCCAGCGCCTGCTGAAAGCCGAAGCGGCACTCGGCGAACAGCCCGTAGACCCGCGTGGCGTCGCACGTCGGCTGCCTGAGGAGCTCGCGCAGCTCGTCGGCCCTCCGCTCGGACTGCGTGGCGAGCACCAACGAGCCCTGGTGCTCGACGAAGGCCTCCAGGTGCCGGCGCACCGCGAGCGCGCTCTCGGGCCGGTCTTCCAGCTTCGGCTTCATGCACCGCACCACGAGGTCAGCGAGCTCTTCGGGCACCTCGGCCGGCAGCGTGGGGCTCGAGCGCAGCACGTGGCTCACCAGCTGCTGGGGCGTCTCCCCTCGGTGCGGCGCGCGGCCGGTGAGCACCTCGAACAGCATCGAGCCCAGCAGGTACACGTCGGTGCGCTCGGTGATCGTCGCGCCTGCACCTCCCAGCATCTCGGGCGCCATGTACGCGGGCGTCCCTGCGAGCTGCACGCACGGGCCCGGCCGCGTGGCGATGCCCCAGTCCACCACGTAGACCTCGCCGAACTCGCCCACCATCACGTTGTCAGGCTTGAGATCGCGGTGCACCACGCCGCGCGCGTGCGCGAAGTGCACCGCGTTGCAGATCTGCTGGAGAATGCGCAGGTGCTCGTCGAGCGGCGCCTTGCCCGGCGCGTGCGCCGCCATCGCCGCCGGGTCACGCAAGAGCGTCGTCCAGGTGCGCCCTTCGATGCGCTTCATCACGATGACCGGCAGGCCCTGCGCGTCGAGGCCCACCGAGTACACCGGGAGGATGTTGGGGTGCTCGAGCGCGCCGGCGAGCCACGCTTCAGACAGCAGCGCCTCGACGTCGCTCTGCTTGCGGTGCTCGGGCCGCAGGAACTTCACCGCCACGTGGCGATCGAGCGCGACCTGCTTCGCCAGCCGCACCACGCCCATGCCACCCTGGCCCAGCGGGCCCTCGTCGGTGAGCGCCTTCGGGTCGAAGACGAGCCCCTTGAGGATCTCCAGCGCGCGGCGGCCCACCCGCCCGTCCTGCGGCGGCGCGACGGTCGAGCTGGGGCTGCGCACCAGCGTCTGGGCCTCACCCTTGAGGGTTTGCAGCAGCACGTCTGCGTCTGAGGGGAGGTCCTCCGGGCTCATGGGCCCCTCGACTCCACTCGGGGTGAACGGGGAGTCATTGACCGTGCGCGCCCTCGTCGACCCACCGGCCCAGCAGCTCCCGCTCTTCGTCGGCCATGCCCGTCTTGTTGATGAACGGCATCGTCTTCGTCACCACCGCGCGCTCCTTGATGCGCGGCGCGAGGATGAGGATCTGCGCCGGCGAGTCGAACATCACGCCGGTGGGCGCCACCGGGAACATCGGCTCGGTGGGCGTGGCGGAATGGCAGGTCACGCACCGGGTCTGAATGATGCCCTGCACCTGCGCGAAGGTGACCGGCGGCTTCCCCGTGCTCTTCGTGGTGGGCTCAGGCGTGGCCGCCGCGGGCCGCGCGGTGAGCACGAAGAGGATCACGGTGGTCGCCAGGCTGATGCCGGCGATCGGCCCCAGCCACGCCGCGGTGCTCGAGAGCGCGTAGCGGATGTTCATGAAGTGCCGAATGCCCGCGCCCGCGAACATCACCACGAAGAGGATGAGCCAGTTGAGCGGGTGGCTGTACGTGCCGGGGAAGTGGTTGCTCAACATGATGAAGAGCAACGGGAACGTCATGTAGTTGTTGTGAATGCTGCGCTGCTTGGCGCGCTGGTTGAGCGCGTAGTCCTGTTCCTGGCCCGACTCGGTGGCCTTCACCAGCATGCGCTGGCTGGGCACGATCACCAGCCACACGTTGCCGGTCATCACCGTGCCCAGCAGCACGCCGACGTGCAGGTACGCCGCGCGGCCCGAGAAGAGCTGCGTGAGCGCGTACGAGACCACCAGCAGCGCGGCCAGAGAGACGAGCCCGGCGATCACCGGCGCCGACTTGCCGATGGTGCGCCACATCAGGTGGTACACCGTGAAGGGCAGCAGCAGCGAGAGCACCGAGAACGCGATCGCCTGCGTCACCCCGAGCGCGCGCACCGCCGGGTCGATCAGGTACGCGCCGCCGTTGAGGTAATAGACGACCACCAGCAGCGCGATGCCCGAGGCCCAGGTGGTGAAGTTCTGCCACTTGAACCAGTGCAGCTTCGCCGGCATCTGCCCGGGCGAGAGCTGGCGCTTCTCCACCTCGTAGAAGCCCCCGCTGTGGACCATCCACATCTTGCCCTCGTACCCGACCTCGTTCTCCCGCCCGGCCGCCTTCTCCAGGTTGCGATCGAGCCAGTTGAAGAGCATCGAGTTGCCGATCCACATGATGCCGGCGATGAGGTGGACCGAACGAACGAGGAGATCGAGAAACTCATGGATCGTCACAGGGCGGCGAATGTATCGCTAGATCCATGGCCCCCTGACTTCAATGTCCTGCCCCTCGGCCGCGCCCGCCCGCGCAAGTCCGCGAGACGACGTGCGGCACGGACCTTGGAAAGGGGAAGGCCGTGCTCTCCTTTCTGGTCAATCGGGCGTCGCTGGCGGTGGGGCGCTTGTCGGGTCCGTCCCCCGGAACGCGGCTGCCTCGCGCGCTCCGCGGGCTGTACCAACTCAAGAACGGGTTCCGGGCGCTCGACGCCGCGCTGCTGGTGCTGCCTGCTGAGACGACCGGCTCGATTCCCGGCCTCGCCGCCTGGAACGCGCCGACCGGTTGGCGCCGCTGGTTCGACCTCGACGAACGGCTGACCTTCTTCGCCATGGACGCCGTGCTGCGCCAGTTCGCGGTCGACGCAGAAGGTGCGGTGGTGCGCTTCGATCCCGTGAGCGAGCGCCTCGTTCCCTTCGCGGCGGATCTCGACGCCTGGGCCGAGCAGGTGATCGCCGGTGGCGCCGCGCAGCACCTCGCCCGCGCCTGGCAGGTGATGCACCGTCCACTGCTGACGGAAGAGCGGTTGGTGCCCTCGGCGCTGGGCAGCGGCCTGACGCCCATGCACCTGTCCGACGCGATGGAGCTGCTGGGCGAGCGCATCGGCGCGCAGCAGGAGATCTCCCGCGAAGTCGAGGTCTTCGACGTCGCCTGGTGAGGCGTTGCCGCTGCAGGGCCCGTGGTTAGCCTCCTCACAGGAGGTTCGTCATGAGACCGTTGCTCACTGCATTGGTCGTCATCGGGTTCTCCAGCTGCGGTCACGACTTCGCGCCCGTGTTCGAGCACCCGGCCGGCACCGTCGCTCTCGCCCCGCCTGAGCTCACCCCGCGCGAACGCCTCGAGCTCGACACCGCGGAGTTCCGGGTTCACCCCGTCGATTCTCTGGGCACCTTCAGCACCCGGCGCGTGCTCGCTGGCGTGACTTCGACCGTGCCCATCGCGCTCGTCGACGGCTGGCTCGAGGGGTACGCCTTCACCGAGCCGGGGACGGAGACGAGCGGGCCACGGCTGGGCGTCACCCGCTTCGATGCCGCGCTCGCCGACGTGACCTTCACGGCGCAGCAGGTGCCGCCGAACGGGCTCACGCTGAGCCGGGTGAGCTTCGCGCTGGCCGAGCCCGCGGTGCTCACCGTGCGCTGGTTCGGTGACGGCACGCTGGGCTGGGCGAAGGGCACCATCACCGTGAACATCCACACCGCGCTGCGGCTGTCGACGGGCGGGGACAGCCCGCTCGAGGTGGCGCGGCTCACCGTGCCCGTCGAGCTGACGGTGAGTCAGATGGCGAACGGCCTGGTGGGCCTGTGGGTCCACGTGGCGAGCGACGGGTCGTTGTGGAACTGGGCCGGGCTGTTCGAGCTGGGCGATCTCTCGCTCTCGCTCGAGGCCTTCGAGGTGCGCGGCATCGATCGGCTCCCGCCCGGCGTCGAGCTCAACTGATCACCAGGCGGGCCCGTTGCTTCGAGGGGCCGATGCGCGCCACCAGCCCCGAGGTGAAGGACAGCGCGTCGTCTTCCATGCCATCGCTGAAGATGACGCCGCCGCTGGGCATGAGCGACTCGACCTCGAGCGGCGTGCCTTCGTTCACGTAGCCCGCGGTGCAGGACGCCGACGAGTTCTTCGAGATGAACGGCTCGCGCACCACGAAGTAGAGCCGGCGCGCGTCCCAGGCGAGGTGAATGGGCTCGAGCGCCTCTCCGCCGAGCTGCCGCGACATGCCCGAGGCCATGTTGCACACCGACGACAGCCAGCCCGTCGAGCCCGCGCCGGTCGAGATGATGATGCCGCTCGATGACTGGCGCTCGTGCTTCTGCTGGTTCAGCCGCACCCGGTAGTGCGCCGACACGTGCGTGCGCGCGCCGAGGAAGAGATCGTTGAAGGCGAGCAGGCGCTGACCATCGGACAGCACCGCCTCGGCGAGCGTGACCTCCTTCACCGTGGCGCGGCCGCCGAGCGTGGCGTCGAGGCCGCGCCGCAACCCGTCGACCCGGAAGGGCAGGAGCACGCCGTCGAAGCGCTCGGGATCGGGGTTGACCCCGAGGATGGGGCAGTGGCCCACGTACTTCGCCGTGTTCGCCACCGTGCCGTCCTGCCCGAGCACCACCACCACGTCGCTGGGCGCGAACAGGTAGGTACTCACCAGGGCGCGCTCCATCACCTGCACCGGCAGGCCGACCTGCACCGCCGCCTGCACCTTCTCGAGCGAGCGGCGGTACACCTCGTGCTCGTGGGCGTAGTCGGCGAAGTCGAGGCCCGCCTGGGTCAGGTAGAACTTCGCCTGCGCCTGGGTGTTGAAGCGCTCGGTGAGCGCCTCGAGCCGGGTCTTGCGGGTGACGAGAATGAGCTTATCCATGACACCTTTCTCCCTCTCCCTGCGTCAGCGGGGAGAGGGCCGGGGTGAGGGGCCGCTACTTCTTCACTGTCGAGGGAATCAGCGAGCGAAGCAGGTCAGGGCTGATGTTGAGCTCGCCAATCCGCCCCGCGTTCTCAGCCAGCTCGCGGAAGGCGACCGCGATGTTGTTGCCGGGGTCCCCGCCGCCCGCCTGCATCGCCGAGAGGATCTTCCAGTCCATGGTGCGCAGCGGCTCGAGCTGCTTCGTGAGCGCCCACGCCTGCGCCTCGGCCGCCTTCTTGTCATTCGACGCGGTCTGTTCCACCAGCGCCTCGCGCTCCTTCTCCATGGCGATGTCGGCGGCCATCTTCGTCTCGCGAATGTGGCGGCGCTTCTGCTCGACCATCACCTCGGTCTGCAGCTCCGATTCCTTCACCCGGCGCTCCGACTCGACGGCCGCGGTGCGCCGCTCGTAGATCGCCTCGTCGCTCTTGCGCTGCAGCCCCTCGCGCGCCTCGGCCTCGAGCGCGCGCGCCATCTCGGGCGTGGGCTTGACCGACAGCACCGCCACCGAGAGCAGCTCCACCCCCAGCAGCTTCACCGCCTCGGCCCCGCGCAGCCCGGAGAGCACCGTGGCCGCCAGCGCCTCGCTGCTGCCCAGCGCCTGGGTGAGCGAGAGCTTGCCCACCACGCCCTGGGTGAGGATCTGGGCGGTGTGCACCAGCCGCTCCTCGAGCTTGCGCGGGTCGTCGCTCTTCCACTGCCCCGCGCGCGTCACCGAGTAGTCGAGCAGCGTCGCCAGCTTCTTCGCGTCGGCCACCCGCCAGGTGAGCTGCCCCTGCACGGTGATGGTCTGGAAGTCGGCCGTCGATTCCTGGAAGGCGAAGGGCACGTCGGCGCTCGAGAGCGGCACCACCACCAGGGTCGAGGTGGGCTCCCAGTAGAAGAAGCTCAACCCCGCGCCCTCGCGCTTCACCTTCCCCGACTTGAACTGCATCACGTACTGGGTCGGCGTCGTCTTGAGATATCGGACCATGTGACCTCCGTAAGAGTCAATATAACTCTAACGATGGTCAAGGCGCCGCGCAACCCCTGCTGGGCGGAATCTTCAGAAGCAGGCGGTGCGGTAGTCGACGGCGATGACCGCGCCCGGGGGCGGGGCCGTGTCGAGCACGACGGCGTTGTTGGTGGAATCGAAGCGCCAGGCCGAAGAGGGCAGGGTGACGCCGTCGACGGTGACGGTGATGTCGTTGGGTCCGCGGGCGGTGCTGCCCAGCTCGAAGATGCGGCGGGCGCCGAAGACGCTGCGGCTGATGGCCTGGAGATCGGTGGCCCAGTCGAGGGTGCAGATGTCTGACTGCACGCCGCCGGTGCCGGTGATGGCGGGCAGGTAGCGGCCCGTGTCCACCAGGCCCTCGGTGATGCAGGTGGTGCCCGGCGGGGTGAAGGGCCCCACGACTGAGATCGAGACCAGCTCCGAGCGCTGCCCCTTCGCGGCCCGAAGCGCGGTCAGGTACGAGCCCACGCTGTTGGGGCTCTGCTCGACCGCGTCGGTGACGATCACCACCGCCAGCGCCGCGTCGGCGCGGAGAAAGCCTGCGTTGAACCCCGAGCGGTTGGGCTCGGCGACGGCCAGCGCCATCGCAGAGAACGGCTGCTCGAGGCCGCTGCCGGCCGTGCCGACCAGCACCTTCTGCGCGAAGAGCGAGGCCACGTTGGGCGTGTTGGGGGTGAGGGTGGCGGGGTTCGAGGGCTCGCGCTTGAGCACGCCCTTCTGCGCGAAGGCGTCGGTGGTGGTGACGCCGATGTGCCAGTTGCCATTGCTGGTCGCGGCCGAGCTCATGAAGGCGGCGAAGTTGGTGGCCAGCGCGGCCTGCTCGTCACCCATCGAGCACGAGTCGTCGACCACGAGGAGAATGTCGACCTCCGCGGTGCCCTGCGTGAAGGATTCCTGCTGCACGCCCATGGGGTCCGCCCTGGCACGCAACGCCACGGCCTCGGAGTACGGAGTACCCGCCTCTTCGGTGTCGACGCGGATCACGTCGGTGAAGCTGCCCACGGTGGTGGGCGCCACGGCCACCTGGATGGTGAGCTGGTTGGAGGGGTCGAGGATCACCGGCCCCGCGCCCAGCGGGGAACTGGTGATGCGGAAGGGGAGCCCTGGCGTGGACGAGCCGGCGATGGTGATGGGCAGCCCGCACACGTTGTAGAGGGTGACGTTCTTCGAGCCCGAGGTGCAGTTCTGCTGCACCAGCCCCAGGTCCATCAGCGGCGGGTCGACCACCAGGCAGCGGCTCACCTTGAGGTCGACGGGCAGCTCGCGGGGGCCGTTCTCGCCGCTGACGTTGAAGCGCAGCGAGCCGCGCAGGTAGTCGCCCACGTTCGCGTCACCCGGCACCACCGCCTGCACCCGAACGGTGCGCGCCTCGCCGCGCGGAATGAGCACGCTCGAGATCGCGGGGTCGGCGACCTGGAAGGCGAGGTTGGACCCCGGCGCCATCTCGATGCCGCTCACCAGGCAGGTCGCGCCGCTCGCGTCGGGGGCGTTGGCGAGGGTGATGATGCGGTTGAGCACCGCGCCGCGCGGCGTGGCCCCGAAGTCGGCGCCTTCCGGCGTGGCCGTGAGGCGGCAGTCCTCTGGCTGGCGCGGCACCGCGGTGATGGCGATGCGCGCGGCGGGCTCGTTCTGATCGTTGGAATAGACCAGCAGGTCGGCTTCGCGCACGCCCTGGCTGGTGGGGGCGATCAACACCTCGAACTCGGCGAAGTTCTGCCCGGCCACCGCGGGCAGGCCCACGGTGTTGTCGTAGGTGCCGCGCAGCGCGACGGTGAACTCCTCGGCGCGCGTGCGGCCGTTCTTCGGCACGATCGCGAACCAGGGCACCGCCCCGCCGCGCCCGAGCACCAGGTTGTTCGAAGGATCTCCCGCCGCCGCGGGCGCGGTGCCCACGTTCTGCACCAGCAGCCGGCGGCGCGTGACCGCCGTACCGATGGAATTGAGCGGCACCTGGCCGAACTGGAGCGGGTTGGGATCGACGCGAATGCGCGGGCCACCACCCACGCAGGTCATCGGCACGCGCGCGGGCGTCACCGGCAACGTGCCGATGTCGAGGGCCAGCGTCGCCGCCAGCGGGCCCAGCGTCCGGGGGGCGCAGGTGACCTGCACCCCGGCGCTGGCGCGCGCGGGGATCACGGTGGGCGTGCCCGGCTCGAGCGTGAACTCCCCCGAGGCCACCGAGCCCGCGAGCGAGAGCGCCACGTTGGAGTTGTTGACCACGGTGACCGTCCGGGTGACGGCCACGCCGAGGGGGAGCCGCCCGAAGTCGAGCTGGGTGGGGTTCCACGAGATCGCCTGGTTGCTGCCGGTGCCGATGAGGCGCACCTCGGCGGCGGGGCAGGTGCCGCCGCGCTGGATGGACACGGTCGCCGCGTAGGCCCGCTCTTCGAGCGGGGAGAAGCGCACCGGCACCTCGACGCGCCCGCCCGCGGGGATCTCGAGCGGGCTCATCACGTCGAAGAAGAAGGCGCTGGGGTCGGCGCCCCCCAGCGCGCCCACGGTGGTGGTGGCGGGCAGGGCGCGCCCGTTCTGGAGCGCGAGCGGGCTCACCACCGCCTGCTGCAGGGGCACCAGCCCGAAGTCGATCACGCTGGGCACGAAGCAGTCACGCGCCACCGCGAGCGCGACCAGTTCGACGATCAGCTCGGCTTCACCTTCGCGTGCCCCCGAGAGCGCCAGCGAGAACTTCGCGCGGTGGGTGACGTCGGGCAACGTGGCGTCGGCCACCTGCGGGGGCGCGAAGGCCACCGGCAGCGCTGCGTCGGAATCGGCGCCGACCGCGATGCCCGCCGCGCCCTCGAGCGAGAGCGCCTCGGAACCCTCGAGGCGGGTGACCGACACGATGACGATCTCCTCCTGGCCGATGTTGCGCACGGGGACCTCGGCGACCCCGGCCGTCTCCATGAACGAAGGGGGCAGGGTGAGGGTCGCCTCGCGCGAGAGCACCTCGCGGCCCGTCGCGCCCACCTGAACGATCACGAGCTCGCCGAAGCGGCCCGACACCCCGCTGCTGCCGCACTTGCAGCTGGTGACCGCCAGGGTGAGGGCGATGAGCGTGAGCCTGCGCATGGGGCGCATCCTGACACAGGACGTTCTGGGCCGTTGGCCGGGCCTGCCCGCGCTGTCAGAGTGGCCCGTACATGCGGTGGAGCCTGCTGGTGGTGATGCTTTTCGTGTTCGGTTGTCAGCGCCCATGCGACCGGTCGACGTGTGACGGGTGCTGTGCGTCGGCCACCGAATGTGTCGAGGGCGCATCGCGGCTCGAGTGCGGCAGCGCCGGCGAGGCCTGCGTGCGGTGCACCAGCCAGGAGCGCTGCGCCGCGGCGAAGTGTGAGGCCCTGCCCGTGGTGGACGCGGGCATCGTCGACGCGGGCCCGACCGGGTGCGCGTGCAACACCTCGTGCTGCCTGCCCGACGGCACCTGCGCTCCGAACAACAACATCGACGCGTGCGGACCGTCGCGGGCGTTCTGCGGCACCTGCGCGGCTGATCAACGCTGCGAGGTGGGCGTGTGCGTGGCGGCGGCCTGCGGCGGGTGCCTCGATCCAATCGGGGCGTGCCGGTCGGGAACCGACGACGTGGCCTGCGGGGCCGACGGCGGCATCTGTGTCGGCTGCGGCACTGATCAGACCTGCAATGGCGGGCGGTGCGTCTTCACCCGCTGCGATGCGCAGAACTGCCGGTTCGGGTGCTGCCAGCCGGACAAGGCGTGTGCTTCGCCGGCCGTGATGTCGTGTGGGATCGGCGGAGACCCCTGCCAGGTGTGCACCGGCACGCAGCAGTGCCTGGGCGGCACCTGCCAATAGCCTTCAGAACGTGCCGTGGAACCCGGTGGGCCCGAAGGCGATCGCCACGCGGGTCTTCGCCTTGGGCGAGGTGGCCTCGAGCCCGAACACGGCCGCCGCTGCCGCCGGCAACGAGCCGATCGCGGCGGTGAGCACGGGGGCGAGAAGGCGATCGCCGCCGGAGATCGCGGCAGACAGCCCGGCCGCGCCTGCCATCACCACCGCGGTGAGCAGGAAGCTCAGGGTGATTTCCCCGCGGCCCCCCAGCGCTTCGTGAATCGCGAACGCCACGCCGGTGATCATCAAGGCCGAGAGCGCGGCGGTGGCGAAGTTGGGGTCGAAGTTCACGTTGGTGCCCACCAGCAGCATCGCGATGCCCAGGCTCACGCCTCCAGCCAGCGTTCCACCGCCGGTCGCGAGGAGAGAGCGGGTGAAGACCGACGGCGGCTCGGGGGCGCGGGGCTCCGGCGTGACGCGCGCCTCCGGGGGCGGCTCGGGCTGTTCTTCAGGGAGGGATCCGGTCTGCGAGAGCGCAAGCAGGAGCACGAGCGACGTCATGGGGGCATCCTGCGGCGGGTGGGGGGACAAGTCACGAGTTGGCAACGGGGGCCCTCGACTTCGCTCGGGCTGAACGGATCGGACCAGTTCCGTTCACGCCGAGCGACGTCGAGGCCTGTTTCACCAGCCCCCTCACTTCCTTCGCGCGCAGCTTCGCGAACCGCTCGATCAACTTCACCGGCACCGGCTCCGAGAGCGGGAAGCGCACCGTGCCCTTGCTCACCTTGTAGGGCTCGAGCTCGTCGGCGAGCACCTCGGCCACCAGGCCCGTCGCGGGGTAGAGCGAGAAGTGCTCCTTCCAGCCGGCGAAGTAGATCACCGCGCCACCCGGCAGCTTGTATGCGGGGATCTGGTAGCTGATCACTTCCTCTGCGCCCGGTACTGCTTTGCGGATGATCGTGCGCACCTTCTTCAGCGCGGTCTGCGCGGGGCGGGGCTGCTTTGCCAGGTACTCCGCGACTGTCTTGAAGGCCATGCCCAGAGCTTAACGGCCAGCGCGGCGGCGGCGCAGCAAGGTGAGGCCCAGCGCCAGCAGGGGGATGAGGCCCGCGTCCACCGAGTTGCAGTTGCAGCCCATCGCCGCCGCGCCGATGCGCCCGTTCGGCTGAGGCGTGGTCTCGGTGCCGCTGCCGTTCGAGCTGCTCCCCCCACCACCGCCGGCGCCCGTGCCTGCGTCGACAGCACCGCCGCCACCACCGGCGCCACCGCCGGCGGGCACGCCCGCGTCGACCTCACCCGGCAGGCAGAAGCGGCCCTCGGTGAGGCCGGTGCAGAGCTCCCCGGCGGGGCAGGTCTCGAACTCGTCGCTCGCGCAGACCGTGCGGCACTTGCCCGTCACGCACTGCTGATCCGTTCCGCACACCGGCTCGTCGCGCCAGATGAAGCAGCCCGTGGGGCCCTGCTCGCAGCTCTGGGGCCGCCCGAAGCTGCACTGCGCGGCGCCCCGGGTGCACGCGTTCTGGCAGGGGGGAATGCACACGCCCAGCTCGCAGCGCTCGCCCGCGCCGAGATCACACTGGCCCGCCGGCACGAAGGCCGTGCAGCCCATCGCGTCGAGCCGGCACTCTTCGGTGCCGCCGTTCGCGCCGCAGCGCTTGCTGCCCTGCGTGCACGACGACGCGCACTGGTTGCACACGCCGCCCTGGCAGAAGCTGTTCGCGTTGCACTGCTGCGCCGGGCCCCACGCGGGGCAGCTGTTCGTGTCGATGATGCACGTCTCGACGCCCGCGCCCTGGCACCGCGTCTGGCCGGCGGTGCAGCTCGTGCCGCACGTGCCACATGCGCCGCCGCTGCAGAAGTTGGCGCACACCTGGCCGCTCTGCCAATTCGTGCACCCCGAGGCGTCGGCCACGCAGGTCTGCACCGTGTTCCCCGCGCACCGCTGCGCGCCCGCCGTGCAGGTGCTGTTGCAGCTGGCGCAGCTGCCGTTCTGACAGGTGCTGCCGTTCGCGCAGGTGCGCGCCTGCCACTGGGTGCAGCCCGAGAGCACGCTCCACTCGCAGGTCTCCACGCCGCTGGCGGTGCACCGCGAGGCGCCCATGGTGCAGCCCTGGCACGAGCTGCACGCGCCCCCCGAGCACAGCTCGCCGTAGCCGCAGACTTCCGCCGTCTGCCACGAGGTGCAGCCCTGCGCGTTGGCCACGCACTGCTCGGCGTCGCCGTTGGCGCAGCGGGTCGCGCCCGCGGTGCAGGCGTTGCTGCAGGCCTGGCAGCTGCCGTTGCTGCAGGTGCTGCCGCTGCCGCACTGCTGCGTGGTCCAGGTGGTGCAGCCGATCGCCGCGTCGAGCTGGCACACCGAGCGCGCGCCCGAGCCGCTGCACACCGCCGCGCCCGCCGTGCACACGTCCTTGCAGCAGGTGGCGGTGCTGGCCGCGATGGTGTTGAGGGCCGAGGTGAGCTGCGCCTGGCTCGAGGCCGGGTAGGAAGAGCCCGTGCCGCCGGCCGCGGCGATGGCGTCGAGCACCGCCCGGTTGTTGCCCGCCACCAGGTTCGAGTCGAAGCCGACCACGAAGACCTTGATGTTCGACGCGAAGAGCTGGGCCGCCGCCGCCACGGTGGCGTTGTTGTCGAGGCAGTCCTTCGAGCCCAGCGCGCAGGAGCTCGCCGCCGGCGTCGGGCCGCAGCCCGCGGTGGTGGGCGTGCACGAGTTCGCGTCGAGGGACGTGTTGCAGTTGGGCAGGCCGTCGGTGATCAGCAGCACGGAAGCCGAGGTGGTGAGGCCCTGCGCGAGCAGGTGCGAGCGCACCGCCAGCAGCGAGGCCGCGGTCGGGGTGCCGCCGCCGGGGACCGCGGTGGTGTAGGCGCTGGTGATGCCGGTGGTGGTGTCGGCGATGGGCGTGACCACCGTGCCCGTGGTGCAGTTGAAGGTCGTGGTGCTCTGTGGGTACATCGCTGCGCCGAAGCGGAACCGGTTGTTGAAGTTGCTGGCGAGCGCGGGCACCACCTGCCGCGCGATGCTCCACTTGGAAGGGTTGGCCGCCGTCGCAGTCGTCCCATCGGGCGCGAAGTTCATCGAGCCCGACTTGTCCTGAACGATGAAGAGCACCGGCAGCTCGACACAAGGCGCAGCGACAGCAGAAGAGGCGGCGACGACGAGGGCGACGAACAGGCTGCGCATGTGACTGTTATCGCCTGTGCACACCTACTTGTTTCTAAATACCCGTTTTCAGGGTACTTTTCTTGGGTCCTGAGAGAGTCAGGGCCCTTTTTCAGGAGCGTTGATGTCCACTTCGAAAGCGCTTTTACACGGCGACGGCCTCCTGAGGGCTTTGACGGAGACGGCGCTCGAGGTTCAGCGCGCGCGTTTCGTGACCGAGCTGGTCGCCGCCGCGGGCCAGGGGCTCGAAAAAGTGGGCTTCGAGCTGGCGGTGATCTCGATGGACGAGGGCGGTTACTGGATCCGCTACCTCACGCCCAGGCCGCACCTCACCGAGCTCAAGGCCCTGCTGGTGCCGGGCGATCGCCAGAGCCTGGGGTCTGACGGCGAGTTCCGCATGGTGACGGCGAACGAAGAGCCGGTGCTGCTGACCTCGCTGCACGACGCGCTGCGCGGCTACCACCACCTCAACGGCAAGGAGCCGGTGGAGGCGCTGGTGCTGCAGGTGCCCCACGTCTGCGCGGTGGCCCCGCTGCACGTGCGCCGCTCGCACTGGGGCGCGCTGGTGTTGATGCACGACGAGCTCAAGGAAGAGGACCTGGCGATCATCCGCCTCTTCGCGCTTCAGCTCGGCTCGGCCATCGAGGTGTCGGAAGGCTTCGAGCAGCTCGAGCGCCGGCGCGCCGAGCTCGACCTGGTGCACGAGCTGGCGATCTCCGGGCCGCGCGCCGACTCGCGGGCGCTGTGCCGGCGTGCGCTCGAGACGGTGTGCCGCACCTCGGACAGCGACGCGGGCATGCTGCACCGCTTCGACGTCGATTCCGGCGACTTCGTGCTGGTGGGCGACGCGTTCGGCTACCAGGGCCGCCTCGTCGACGAGTACCGGCGCTTCCGCATCGACCCGGAGAACCCGCTCGCGCGCGCCCCGCTCGCGGTCGCCGCGAAGGATCTCCCCTACGGCGCAGACCTGGTGGTGGGCGAGGGGCTGCTGCACATGGCGGTGGTGCCGCTCAACATCGAGGGCAAGCCGGTGGGGCTGCTCTCGCTCGCGCGCACGCGCGACGTGGCCTACGGCGATCACGACATCCGCTCGGCGGAGATCTTAGGCGTGCAGATGGCCTCGCAGCTCGAGCGCGCGCGGCTCTACGACGAGGCGAACCGGCTCTACGGCGACCTCAAGACCTCGTACGACGAGCTGGCGCGCACGCAGCAGGAACTGGTGCGCCACGAGCGGCTCGCCGCGCTCGGTGAGCTGGCCGCGGTGATGGCGCACGAGGTGCGCAACCCGCTGGGGGTGATCTTCAACTCGCTCACCACGCTCAAGCGATTGCTGAGGCCGACCGGCGATTCCGAGATGTTGCTCAACATGGTGGGCGAAGAAGCCGACCGCCTCAACCGCATCGTGGGCGACCTGCTCGACTTCGTGCGCCCGTACGAGCTGGTGAAGAAGCCGATGGCGGTCGAGCCGATCATCGCCAGCGCGGTCGACGCCGCGGCGCAGTCGACGCTGCACTCGAGCGTGCGGGTGCTCACCGAGTTCCCCCGCGAGCTGCCCGCGTTTCCGCTCGACGCGCACCTGCTCAAGCAGGCGCTGGTCAACCTCATCGTCAACGCGGCGCAGGCGATGCCCCGGGGCGGAACGGTGACCGTGCGCGCGACCGTCGAGCCGGTGGGCGGCGTGCCCTGGCTCACCGTGCGCGTGCAGGACGAAGGCGTGGGGCTCACGCCGCGCGCGGCCGAGAAGATGTTCCAGCCGTTCTTCACCACCAAGGCGACCGGCACGGGCCTGGGGCTGGCGGTGGTCAAGCGCATCGTCGACGCGCACCTGGGCGAAGTGACCGCGCGGGCCAACCCCGACGGCGAAGGCACCACGTTCACCGTGCGCTTCCCGCCGACCACCGAGACGCGCTCGGGGGCGCTCACGCCGCCCCGGCCCTCGCCTGCGTTCCGCAACGGCTGAAGTCAGTAGTGCGCGCAGCCCCTCAGCTTCTCGCCCGTGGCGGGCTGGCACTCGAAGCGCATGATGAACGAGCTCAGGCTGTTCCCACCGATCGTCAGCTCCTCGATCTTGAACACGTGTCCCGGCATCGAGGCGCAGTCCAGACCTGTGGCAGCGAACTGGAGCCGATAGACGCTGCCGTCCCCGAGCCTGCCGGCGGTGCGTTGGGTGGGGTCGGCCGCCAGAGGCGTTCCCGACGGCGAACCGACCGACAGCAGCACGAGGCTGTAGACGACGCCCCCCCCGCTGAGTTCCACGAACTCGCACCTGGAGGATGTGCACTGGTTGCCGGCACCGAGCCCGAGGGGCTCGTCGAGGATGGGGGTCGTCGCATTCGGCTCCTGGTACACCACGATCCGGCGGGCGCCGGGGCACGGTATGCCCGACAGATCGGTCCCGCCGCCGCCGGTGCCGCCGCCCGCGCCACCGCCTGAGCCACCTCCCTGCGGCGGCGGAGGGATCACCGACACGTTCGTCTGTCCGGAAAGGGTCTGTTTTTCGGCGTTCCAGCTCGCGGTGAAGGTGACCCGTCCATCGCAACCGGGATCGGCGGCGATTGGGCAGGTGAAGGGTGTGCGCGCCGTTCCGAACGAGTCGAGCGTGAGGTCGACGCCGTCCTTGAGGGAACCGGCGCTCGATTCGACGTGAACGGTGCCCGAACCCACCTTGCCCAGCGCCGTCGTCGCCGTCACTTGAACCGTGGCCTCGCTCCCGTCATTGGTCAGCTCGCGTCGGCTGACCGTCACCGACAGGTCGGCCAGGCCCGTCATGGGGCCGCAAGAGATAAACGCGAGAGTCAAGGCGATGCCAGGTCGACGCATGGGTGAAGAGTAGCACCCGGTCGTTGGAGCGTCAGCGTGGAGCGGGCCTGCGTGGAGTGCGGCTCGAACCAAACTTGCGTGATGCGGGAAGCAGGGGGACAGTTCACCCATGAGAATCGTTCTGCTTTGCTTGCTGATGGGCCTGTCCGGCTGTCGCAAGAAGACGAGCGCGGAGTTCTACAATCTGGAGTCGAGGCAATCGATCCTCATCGCTCGCGAGGGAGACGACGCCTTCGACTCCGACGAGATGAAGGCCGTCCTGGTGGGCCTTGACGCCGTGCCGGAGGACACCATCGAAAAGCCGCGCGCCGCTGCGTTGGCCTCGAAGCTGCGCGCCGAGCAGGCCCGGGTCGCGCGCGAGAGGGCCCCGAAGCCGAAGGATCCACCACCAGCCGATCCCTTCGCGGGTCGATTTCCACCGACCGACAGCGCCCCAGCGCCCGAAGCGGTGCCCGGCGTGGTCTCGACCGACGCCGGAAGCCTGGAGCTGGTCGCGGGGATGGAAGAGAAGACCTTCGTGGCCCTCTTCGGCAAGTGCTTCTCACCTGGTCCACCGGGCCGGATCAGCGACGGAGGCGTGGCCACCACGCAGGTGGTCGGCCCCAGCGCAGACTGCGTGAAGCGCTTCGGCGCTCCGGGCTCGGTGACCAGCTACTTGTTCACCCGCAGCGGCTATTGGGGAAAGAGCGAGAGCCGCGTGGTGGTCGTGGTCGATGCGGGCGTGGCCCCGGGGCCCGCGGTCGAGCCCACCGAGCGGCAGCCGGTGCGGCTGATGCCGGGCGCCCCGGTGCCGGAGGGCTACGAGACGACGAGCCCGAACTAGCCATGGCCGCGCCCGTCGCCAGGCCCGCCTCGTGGTTGATCAGCGCGCCAGCAGACCTCGCGTTGTATTCGGGCATCGCCTTCCTGAGCGCGCCCCTGGTCCTCTGGCTGGGCCACCTCGTCGAGCCAGCGCGGCTGTTCGTGTTCCTGAACCTCACCTTCACCCTCGGGCACTACGCCCCGACCTGGGTGCGGGCGCTGGGTGATCGCGCCCAGTTTCGCGCCAACCGCCTTCAGATCATCCTGTTCCCGGTGCTGTTCTTCACCTTCGCCTGGGTCACGCGCAACCAGCCGATGGTGGTCGCCTTCGTCATGTATTTCTGGGATCGCGCTCACGCCCTGCTGCAGAACTACGGCTTCCTCCGGTTGTACGAGGCCAGGAGCGGGCCACCCGGTTCTGGCCGCACCGACTTCGCGCTGCTGGTTTCGAGCGCGCTGATGCTGATGACGTTCAACATGGGGCTGCTGACGCCGCTGCTCGTCCAGCTTCACGTGCTGGGGCTCCCGCACCTCGCGGCCCCGATGACCATCTTCGTGGTGCGGGGCGTGGCCGTGCTCGCCACCCTGGTCTGCGCCGGCTTCTACGTGCGAGCGCTGGTGAAGCGGCGCGCTGCGGGTCTGCCCGTCAGCCTGGGCAAGCAGCTCTTCCTGGTGAGCGTGACGGCGGGCCACGCGCTGATGAACCTCACCACCAACATCTTCCTCTTGTCGGCCCACGAGAAGATCTACCATTCGGTGCAGTACGCCGTGCTCGTCTGGCACTACGACAAGAAGCGCGCCCGGGCCGGCGTGAAGGAGACGTCGCGGTTCTTCATGGCGCTGGCAGGGAAGCGGGGCCTGCTGCTCTACCTGGGCGTGATCGCGACCTGGACCGCCACCGTCGTCGTGGTGAAGAGCTTCGTCGAAGCGGAGCCGCACCAATACGATCCAACCGCGTTCCAGTCGCTGCTCGGGGGCATCGCGCTCACCCACTACTACTTCGATTCCTTCCTCTGGCGCGTGCGCAAGCCGCAGGTCCGGGAGAACCTGTGAAGGCGGCGGGGGTATTTTCGCGGTGGTTCGACTACGCCAACTACCAGCTCTGGCTCTTCGCCCTGATCGGCCTGGGCCTGTCGGCGTTTCGCGGGCTGTTCCCGCTGCCCTCGGAAGATCCACCCGCTCGCATCTTCGAACTCGCCGTGGCCATCGACCCCGCCTACGCCCAGGGTCACTACAACCTCGGAATCCTCCACCAGAACGCGGGCCGCTCGGCCGAGGCCGTCGCCGAATTCCGCCTCGCGGCCGCTGCCGATCCGCTGGACCACCGGGTCTGCGGCCCGCTGGGCAAGAGCCTGGCGCGCCTCAAGGCGTGGGACGAGGCCGTGGTGGCCCTGCGCTGTGCCCTGGCCGCCGAGGACGAGTGGTCCTCTCACGACCGGCTCGGCTCGGTCTTCGCGGCCCAGGGCAAGCTCCGCGAAGCCGTGTCCGAGCTCGAAGTGGCCCTGCGCATGAACCCGTCTGAAAATCGCGTTCGAATCGACCTCGGGGGCCTGCTGGCGCAGCTCGGAGAGTACCCTCGCGCCGAGACCCTGCTGCTCGAGGCCACCCGCCGCGATCCGCGCGATCCCCGCGCGCTCTTCGATCTCGGGCTGGTGGCCAGGCGCCAGGGCCAGCTCGCGCGGGCCGAGCAGCGCTTCGAGCAGGTGCTCACCCTCGACCCGTCACACGTGAAGGCGTTGGGGAACCTCGGGCGGATGGCGATGGAGCGCGGTGACTTCGTCAAGGCGCGGCGCCACCTCGAGGCCCTGCTGCGTGCCGACCCGGACAACGTGCAGGCCCAGGGGCTGCTCAGGCAGGTCCCGTGATCCCGGGTGGGCTGATGTGCCCAGTCGCAAATTGTGGCCGCTACTTCTTGCGAGGGCGTTGGTGGGGGATCGTTCGGCGGCCGAGGTGGGCCCCCAACGCTCTGAAACGAGGGATCGTTGGGGGGGGAATGCGTCTTGCTACCAGGCTGGTCGCATCCTTCCCGAGGGCTCGTCCATGACCCGATTTCGAGCTGTACTCCTCTGTGCGCTGATGGCTGGTGCCGCATTTGCGGACAACGTGCCCTTCTCCCGTGGGGCGCTCATCATTCCGATGGAGTCGACCTTCCAGTCGCAGGCGGGCTCGGTGTCAGCCTATGGCCTGGTCTACCGCATTCTGCAGGCCAACCAGGCGGGCCACCGCAACGCCAGTGCCCCGGTGACCATCTACATCGCCAACGACCCGACCAAGCAGTCGGTCAACCGGTGCAAGCCGACCAACACAGCCGTCCTCGACGCCGCGGTGTCGACCCCGGCAGACCCGAAGTGGAACGATGGGTGCGATTTCAGCATCGAGAACCTCACCGAACAGCCCGTCGTGAACGTGACCTGGGGAGCCTGGCCTGCGGCTGGGTCCACCTTCGCCGTGGGTCCCCTCAACACGTTCGTCAGCACCGAGGCGTGGCCCCGGTACAACGCCCTGAGCGCCGCCAACCTCACCACGCCGAACTTCACCAAGATCACCTACAGCGGAGGCCCCTTCATCATCGACGCCGCCGACGCCCAGAAGGTGTGGGATCTCCTCAAGTCCGGCGACACGGGAGCCAACGCCTTTCCGCTCATCGCGTTCAGCCCCTTCATCACGAGCTGCACCGCCGCCGCGGCCAGCACCATGAGCAGCGCCGTGGCGACTGTCAGCAACATCGAGTACTCGAGCGCCTGCCACTACGTGAACATGCACCAGGCCACGGTGGGCTTCAACGCCCAGGTCGAACGCCGCATCACCGTTCCCCCCCCGCCGTTCGCGCTCTTCGACCCCAGCTTCGGAAATGGCACCGCCGGCAGCGCGGGAGTGCTCGACAAGTACCTCAAGATCTCCGGGCTCTGGCTCAGGTCGACTGCGGCCGGCGCCACCAACGGAAATGACAGCCAGGGCTGCGCCATCGGCAATGTCTCGGGGTGCACCGTCAACGGCTCGAGCGGCGCCACTGCGGGTACACCGGCGACGGCTGCTCAGGCCAAGGCCGGGTCCATCTACAATCGCATGGGCCTGGCAGACCTCAGATTCACCGACGCCGCCTACCCCACGGGGATCCTCAATCAGAAGACCGGCGCCTACCCCACCTACCGGCTCTACTGGGCGCCCCACTGGGACAGCAACAACGCTGCTGACTCCGCGGCGTTCGTCTCGCTGACGGCCTTCGTGCAGAGCGGAGGGAACATGATGGCCGAGTGCGCGAGCATCGGGAGCTTCGAGGGGTCAATCGGCAGCGCTGCCTCGCCGCCGAGATTCATGTTCACCAATGGCATCGACTACGTGAACACGACCTTGTCCTCCAACCTGCGAAACTGCAGCGACCCGGGCCAGGGAAAACCCTGCGCTGATTTCCTCGCGCCGGGCAACATCTTCTCGCAGGTCGCCGACTGGATGTTCGACGGCCAGAGCGGAACGGTCTCGCACCAGCGTCCGAAGGTGAGCACGGGCTCGCTCCTTCGCACCTACGTCTCGCGGATGCTGGTGTATCGCAATGACGCCGACCTCACCGATGACTACGACGTCTTCGACATGGGCCAGGAAGACGACCAGAAGGGGGTCATGATCTACGTCGGTGGTCACGACGTCTCGGCCAAGCCTCTCGGCGCACGCATCGTGCTCAACTCGATGCTCAACCTCGGCGGCGTCCCGATCTCGTCTGAGCGCGCCCTCGCGGGACCCACCATCGTCTACGCCAGCGCCAACGCCCCCGCCTATGTCGACCAGGTCATCACCCCGACTTTCTCGGCGGTGAGCGGGTATTCAGGCAACGCCGCAGTGAGGAACTTCGACTCCAGCAACGTGCCCAACCAGAAGCGCTGGGTGTGGCCGTATTACCCAGGCCATTTCCGCTCTCACTCGATGAGTGGTTTGAGTGCCGGTGAGCAGTCTTTCACCTCTTCCCTCATCTTCGACTCGTCAGAACTCAACACACCCACCGGCATCAGCCCTTCGCCTGGCCTGCGCAATCTCATCACCTGGGTCGGTGGCTACCCCAAGGACTATTCGAGCACGACGATGGCGGGTGGGGCCAACGCGCCGAACAACCAGCTTCAAGGCGGCTGGAAGCCCGAGGCCATCGACGGCGAGAAGTTCGACACCACCATGGCCTGCCCCCCTGTCGTCACCAACTGTGTCGATGTGATGGGGTACGACGCCCGGGTCACCACGCCGACCTTCGACGGCCTCGAGCCGGGGCTGCACATGGTCGTCGGCGCGGACGGGTTGTGCGACGTGCAGCAGATGCTCAACTTCTCGAAGGTCAACAGCGGCAACGATTGGGGCAACCCAAGCTGTGCCCCCGCGAACATCGCCAAGTTCATCAACGAGACGCCTGCAGCGGCGTGGTTGGTTCAGCGGGTGCGCGGCTTCTGCTACACCGGCGTCAATGCCGACTTCTCGCCGGGCGACGGGGACTGCACGGACCTCAATGACAACCGGGCACACCTCGGCGGGTTCGTTCACTCCACGGCCGCGGTGTTGGAGCCTTCTCCCAACATCGTGGACAACGGCGCTCCGCGGCCGACCGTGGCCTTCGCCGCCGCCTACGACGGTCAATTGCATGCATTCTACATCGGAGGCGGGGACGGCTACACCGGCCCGAACGGAGTCACGTTCAACGAGGACAACCACCCTGCCGCCAAGTTCAAGAAGGACTGGGCAGCCGACTTCGCCTCGGGCACCGCGGTCCCGAGGGGAACCGAGCTGTGGTCTTTCCTTCCCGCAAGTCAACTCCCCTGGCTCGAGACCAACGGCGCGCAGGTCGATTCCTCGCCCGTGGTGATGGACGTCTTCGCCGACTTCTCTGGCACGGGCATCCGGGAATGGCATTCGGTGCTGCTCCTCTCGCTGGGGCGGCAGAGCACCGAGCTTCTCGCGCTCGACGTGACCAACCCGCTGCTGCCCCGCCTGCTGTGGGACAACACCGGGTCGCTCTTCCAGATCGGCTCGACGCCGAAGTTTTCGCCCAACATCCTGATGACCGATTCGCTGGGCCAGATGCCCGGTCCGAACCTCGCGCCCAAGTACGAGATGGTCTGGGACAACGCCGTCCCGTCGAAGTTCAGGCAGAACTTCGTGGGGTATCAGAAGGCCTATGACTACCGCGATCTCGGCGGAACCGCGGGTCTGACCAGCTCACAGATTCGGGTCGGCCTGGAACCTGCCTACGTGGTGTTCGCCGTGTCGAACATGTCCGCTGGCCGGCAGGGCATTCAGGTGTATGCGATTGAAGCGTCGACCGGGCAGATGATGTGGCAGTGGGAACGCCCCTACGATGGACCGGGCCCCAGCGACAACGCCGTGCCGGTGGTCGCCACCGTCCTCACGGGTGCCGACGGCGCGGGAGTGCTGCTGGTGGGAGACCACGAGGGCCGAATCTGGGAACTCGACGCCGCCACTGGCCAGAACATCCACGTCTCGACCGATCTCGCGGGCTGTACCACCGCGCTGCCGTGCCAGTTCCCCGCCTTCGACACGGTGTCCACGGCGGCCAACCCCCAGCCCATCACCACCAACATCGCGGTGGCACGCGTGCCCAGCGGCATCGCACCGGGCCTGTCGCTCCAGCCGTATGAAAACGAGCGGGTTCTTATCTTCGGGACTGCCGGTGCAGATTGGATTTCCGACCCGACCACCGTGGCGGGCCGCCTGCACGTCGCGCTCTACGAGACGCCACGCCAGGTGCCCGTGCAGACCGTCGGTGGTCTCGAGCTCGACGGCATCACGGCCTGGACCGCAGGCTCGGTGCTGCTGGCCAGCGCGAAGGGCGTGATGCAGGAAGTGCCCGACTTCCCCAGGGTGTTTGCGCTCGGCGAGCGGGTGCATGGCACCATCACGGTCGCCGGCTCGGTCGCGTACTTCGCCACCGCCTACGACAAGATCGGCGACGTGATGGCCGTGTCCCCCACCGTCCAGGGCCAGACCTATTCGGTGAACCTCGGCACCGCCGATACTGGAGCGCTCACCGCGGGCTTCGCCGGGACCCGCGCCTCGTATGGCGGCGTGGCGGTCTATCGCGACAAGGGGACCGGTGCCTTCAAGGGGGTCGTCAGCTCCCAGACGGGTTCGATGAACTACACCCCCGCTGCGAGCATGCCCGCAGCGGTGGTGACCGCCTCGACGCTGAACCCCGCATTGACGGTGAACAACAACCAGGGCCTGGCCTACCGCCTCATGGGCTGGATCAGGAGGCTGCTGAGATGAGGACCGTCGAATCGCGCAGGCGCGGCTTCAGCCTGCTCGAGGTGATGATCGCGCTGGGAATCATGCTGGTGGGGGCGGTGGGGGCGATCACGGGCATCATCGCCGCCAACAAGTCCCTCTTCGAGGGGCAGCGCCTGCTCTACAAGTCCGTCCTGATCGACAACACGCTGTCCCGGGTGCGGCTCCAGAACAAGGAACAGCTCTACACTGCGGCGACCGCCACCACCGCGACCACCATGCCTCCGCTGGAGGCGATCGGCACCGGCCACTGGACGATGGACCCCAGCGTGGTGGTGGCAGGTGACCTGAGCACCGGGGCGCTCTTCTTCGTGGGGGGCAACGGGATGCTGATGCGCTGCACCAGCGGTTCGACCCCTGCATGCCCCACCAGCATCACCACCTGCGCCGACGCGAACATTCCCCAGGGGGTCTTTTGCAGGGAAGTGGCCGCCACCAGGAGCGCCGCATCGTTCACGCCTGGTGGCATCGTGCCGGCCGGGACCTTCGTGACCACCCAGTGGGTGCGGGTGATCGAGAAGAAGGCGCAAGCCGCGCAGACGACCGACAGCGCCCTGGTGGGGCGCGAGGTGTTTGCCCAATGAGCCAGGGAAACCGTAAGGGCATGACGCTGATCGAGCTGATGGTGTCGATGAGCATCCTGGTGGTGGTGGTCGCGATGACGACCACCATCGTGATCCAGGGCGTCAACGTGTCCCGCAGGGGCCATGAGATCACCGACGCGAACGAGGCCGCGCGGATGGGTGGAGAGGCCCTCACCAGCGCCCTCCAGTCTGCGGGCCTGGGCATGTCGGGGGGCGTCTACGTGGCCCACGGGGCCGTCGTGGTGAGGACGAGCCCCGTCATCATCGTCAACAGCACCACGGGACCAGACGAGCTCTGGGTGGTGCGCACGCATCGCCAGGCGCTCCTCGAGTCCTGCGTCGACGAGGGCGCGGCCACCACCGTTCAGCGGAGTGGCTTCGGCGCGATCTTCGCCCGCTGCTCCGGCGGCCTGACCACGGCCGGCTTGAGCGGCGGTGGTCTGACGGCCGCGCAGAACATCTTGATGGCGACCAACATGTCCAGCGGGGCGCTGCTCACCAATCCGGTCTTCACGGCTTCGCCTCCGGGGGTCTCGCTCGGGTTCGACGAATCAGGCGTGGCCAACTTCGCCGACCACCCTCAGCGGGGCTTTCAGAAGGGCGATCTGGTGATGCCCGTGAGGCTCGAGCACTACTTCATCGCCCCCTTCAACGGGGTGCCTTCCCTGATGATGGAGCCGGGCAGGGTCGGTTCCGTGTCTCAGGGCTTTGCGCCGACGGGCACGCCGCGGCTCATTCAACTGGGCGTAGAAGACATGCAGTTCGCCATCGGCAGCGACCCCACCTTCAGCGGTGACCCGGCTCAAATCACCTGGGCCAATGGTCCATTGGGCCCGAACTTCGTTCCCGGCCTCAAGGCGGTGCGGGTCTCGTTGATGACCCGCAGCCTGAGGACGCTCCGCGCCTCCAATGGCACGGTCCTGCTGACGAACGAGACCTCGCCGCAGAACCTGGAAGACCACGTGATCCCGCTGCCGGTGGTGCCCGACGGCTTCAGGCGCACCCTGTACACGCGGCGCGTTGAGCTCGTGAACCTTGGCGCGGAGAATCTATGAAGAGCCAGCGAGGCGCTGCGATGATCACCGTGCTCCTGATGATGGGGCTCCTGGCCGCCATCGTCTCGGGGCTGATGTTGTACGTTCACCAGGAACGGGAGCGCACCATCGCCTCGACCCGCAGCATGGCTCGTAACACCTGCGCGGCCAGCGGCCTGCAGTTCGCGCGAGCGTACTTCGCCCGGAACTTCGCCAACTGGAACACCTACCTGTCCACGCCGGCGGTCTACAACCCGGTAGAGTCCGCCTGGAACACGGGCTTCGTGGACACGACGGCGACGACCTTCTGGACGACGTTCCACCCTGCGCACCCTGAACTCTTCACCGATCTCGACGGCGACGGCCGTGACGACGTGTTCATCTACATCAGGGACAACGCCGATGAGGGCCTTCCGGCAGCGGAGGACTGGGGGCGCGACAACGATCAGAACGTCATCGTGGGTGCGGTCTGCGTCTCCGACACGATGGTGCCGCGCACGGGCAACGACATCGTCGTCGTGGAGGGGATCCTCAGCTACAACCTGCCCGACAACGGCTACGGCTCCCAGGCCAACCCCAGCGGTGGCAACCTCAACTGACTGACGGGTTCGTGAACGTCACTTCTCCGAGAGCCGCACCACGGGGTCGCCGCCCTCGATCGCGGTGAGGCGCAGGCGATACCCCGTCTCGCGGTGGGTGCCTTTCGCGAGCACCAGCGCCTCGTTGAGCAGCTTGCGCGCGGCCCCGGGCTCGCCGGCATCGGCGGCGGTCACCGCCCCCTGCGAGGCGGCCAGCTCTTCCTGCAGCGGCCCGGTCAGCGCCGCGTCGCGCGCCTCGCCCATCACGTCGAAGCACGCGATGGGCACCGCCGCACCCTTGGGGGCGTAGCGGCCCAGCGCGCGCAACACGAAGTCTCCGTCTTTCAAGTGGCTCACCACCGCGCCGCTCACCAGCACGGTGGCGCCGAGCTGCCTGGTCATGCCCTCGAGGCGCGAGGCGAAGTTCACCGTGTCGCCCAGCGCCGTGTAGCTGCGGTGCTGCGCGCTGCCGATGAGCCCGAGCACCGCGGGCCCGAAGTGCACGCCCACGCCCATCTGCAACGAGCCCAGCTTGCCGGCGTGCCGGTTGAGCCGCTCCAGCTCGGCTTGCATCAACAACGCCGAGCGCACCGCGTCGCGCGCGGCCTTCGCGGGCGCGACCTCGACCCCGTAGAGCGCCATCACCGCGTCGCCGACGAACTTGTCCACCAGCCCGCCCATGGTCTCCACGCACGCAGCCATGCGGGAGAGGATCTGGTTGAGCGCGTCGACCAGCTCGCCCGGCGACAGCCCCTCGGCGGCCGAGGTGAAGCCGCGCAGGTCGGCGAAGAGCACCGCGAGCTCGACGCGCTGGCCGCGGAAGCCGGCCTGGCCCGCCTCGCGCATCGCCAGCTCGACCGCGCTGCGCCCGAGGAAGCGGCTCACCACGTGCAACGTCCACGCGTCGTTGCTGGCGCGGCGCAGCTCGTTCTCTACGTCGGCGCGCAGGGCCGTGGCCGAGGTCGCGTCGAGCAGGCGCAGCGCGCGCTGCAGGTATTCCACGTTGCGGCCGCCGCCGAAGACCTCGGTCTGAAAGCGCGCCGCCGAGCGGGCGATGAGGGCGTGCTCGATGGGGCTGACCAGGGTGGACCGTTCCACCGCGTCGAGCGCGCGCACGAAGGCGGCCTCGGCGTCGAGGGTGCGCTGTTCCATGGCGGCGTGCTCGGCGCGGGTCACCTCGAGCAGCGCCGACAGGGTCAGGCGCTGCGCCGCGGGCACGGTGGCGATGTGCGCCTCGACCGAGGCGAGCATGGGCCCCGCGGCGGCGGGCCTCAGGTGCACCAGCTCGCGCGCCTGGTTCACCGTGGCGATGACGTGGCCGAAGGTGTCGCCCGCCTGCTCGGCGATCTGCCGGGCGCGCTCGAAGTACGAGAGCGCGCCCTTGTGGTTGCCCAGGCCGCGCTCGCATTCACCGAGGTGCGTGAGCAGCTGCGCGCGCAGGCGCAGCGCATCGGGGCTCTTGCGCAGCACGATGTCGTGGTCCTTCTGGAACGCGTCGCGGGCCGCGAGCCAGTGGCCGTTCTCCAGCTCGAGGCGCGCCAGGTTGCCCCAGGTGAGCGCGGCGCCTTCTTCGTCGGCTTCACGCAGCGAGAGCGCGGTGCGGTATTCCACGCGTGCTTCCTCGACCAGGCCCTGCGACTGGAGCAGGCGGCCGAACGAGTCGTGCACGCGCGGGCGATAGGCGGGCGTCGACAGCGACAACGCCCGGTTCATCGACACGGTGGCGCGCAGGAAGTCACGCTCGCGCGCGGCGGCGACCCCGCGGAGGTGCCAGTAGCGCCCCTGGTTGGCCTCGGAGATCGAGAGGAGGCGGGTCGAGAGCCAGTCCAGGCCTGCGCTCAGCACCGGCGAGAGCTCGGGGCTGGCGGCCGCCAGCACGCACAGCGCGACGACCTGGGACTCCGCGTCGCCCTTCAGCTCTTCGGGGTCGATCAGCGCCGTGGGTGGCGCGGCGAGCAGCGCCTCCACCGCGGCGCGCGACGACTCGGGGACGAGGCTCTGGAGGGTCTGGTGCACGGCGACCACAGCGTACGGCTCAGTGGCTGGGGAGCGCGACCAGGAAGTCCTTCAGCGGAAATTCGGCCCCGGACGGGTCTGACATGCACGGGACCGTAGCGCGGCCGGCGATCAGGCAGCGGGGCGCGGCACCCGCCACCGCTCGACCGAATCGAGCAGCGCGCCTGCGCCGATGGGCTTGGTGAGGAACTCGTCGTAGCCCGCCTCTGCGCAGGCGCGGCGGTCCTCCACGCTGGCGCTGGCGGTGAGGGCGAGCATCGGTGTCTTCACCCCGCGTGCGCGCGCTGCGCTCACCACCTCGAGCCCGCTCAGGCCCGGCATCTGCACGTCGATCAGCGCCACGTCGAATTCGCCGCCGAGCAGCCTCGCCAGCGCCCCCGAGCCGTCCGAGGCGGTGACCACCCGGTGCCCGGCGCGCTCGAGGAGCTTGCTGGTGATGCGCAGGTTGATCTCGTTGTCGTCGGCCACCAGCACCCTCGCCGGAAGGCCGTCTTCGCTGCGCAGCAGGGGCTGCGCCACCGGGGCAGGCCCGGCGGCTTCGACCAGGGGCAGGCGCACGGTGAAGCACGAGCCCTCGCCCGGCGCGCTGGTGACCTCGATGTCGCCGCCCATCAAGCGCGCGAGCCGGCGGGCGATCGACAGGCCCAGCCCGGTGCCTCCGAAGCGGCGGTGAATGCTGAGGTCGGCTTGCACGAACGGTTGGAAGAGCGCCTGGCGCGCCTGGCTCGACATGCCGATGCCGGTGTCCGCGACCTCGAGGCACAGGCCGCCGTCGCGCAGGCCGACCCGGCAGGTGACCGAGCCCTGCTCGGTGAACTTGAGGGCGTTGCCCAGCAGGTTGATGCAGATCTGCCGCAGCCGCGGCCAGTCGAGGTGCACCCGCTGAGGCAGGCCCGGGTCGAGCTCGAGCACCAGGGCGAGGTGGCGCTCGTCGGCGCGCGGCCGGAACAGCCGGGCCAGGCGGGCCAGCTCGTCGGCCAGCGCGACGTCTGCCGGGTCGAGCTGGAGCCGGCCCGCGTCGATCTTGGAGAGGTCGAGGATGCCGTCGACCAGGGTGGTCAGCGCCTCCGCGGAGAATTGAATGGTGTCGAGGTATTCCCGCTGCTCGACGTCGAGCGGCGTGTCGCGCAGCAGCGCGGTCATGCCCACCACGCCGTTGAGCGGGGTGCGAATCTCGTGGCTCATCACCGAGAGAAAGTCGGTGCGCGCCCGCACCGCGGAGACCGCCGTGTCCCGGGTGGCCTCGAGCTCTTCCACCGTGGTGCGCTGCGCTTCCAGCAGCTCGAAGTTCTGCAGCACCCGCTCGGTCACCTCGGACGAGGTGCGCTGCAGGGTGAGGGTGTAGAGCCCCAGGGCGAGCAACAGCAACCAGTCGGTCTCGCTCCCGGCGTGCAAGGTCAGCGAGACCATCAGCCCCGCCAGCGCCGGCAGGCTGAAGAGGCGCATGGCCGCGCGAGACCCGAGGGCCGAGCCCAGGCTGCCTGCCACGAGGCCCGCGCAGATCACGATGGACAGGACGCGCGCCGAGCTCGAGCCCGAGGCACCGATCGCGAAGCCGACACCCCACCAGCCGCCCCCCAGGGCCGAGCCCATCAGGGTCCTCCGGTACCACTGGTCGACCCGCGCCAGCCGCGTCAGGGGCTGGCGGCGGAACTGGTGCCGCCCCCACCAGCGCCAGGCGGTGATGACGGCGAACCCGGTCAGCCAGCCGACGAGGGTCCGGGACGAGATCGAATCACGCAGCCCGAAGGTGAAGAGGATCGCCACCATGCTCGAGACCGACAGGCTCGTCTTGAGCTGGTCGAGCAGCAGGGTCACCGCGTGAAGCCGTACCCGCGCGGCCCAGGCGCTCGACTGCGACGAAGCGACGGCGGGGACTGGCATGCCGAGCGGGCGCACCGCAATCGCCGTGCCGGTGTGGATCACGCATCTCCTCGCGGCCTTGCGACGCTCGGTGCTGAGTCGAGACGGACGAGCGGGCCCCACGCGACCCGGGTGGAATCAGGTCGAGAGTACGTCCCGGATCGACGGGTCCTTGTCGAACTGGGCCTTCGCGTACGGGCAGACGGGGATGAACTTCGTCTTCGTTTCCCGTGCCCAGGCGACGGCGGCGTCGAGCAGCCTGCGGCCCGCGCCCTGTCCGCGCAGGGCGTCGGAGACCTCGGTGTGGTCGATGATCACCAGCGAGGGGTTGACCCGGGTGAAGGTCAGCTCGGCGATGCGCGCGCCGTCGCGCTCGACGAAGAACGCGCCCCGGTGCCCCTCTTCGTGGCGCTGCACGGTCAGTTCGGTCATGCCCGCTCTTAACGCGCCCCGAACCGGCACGCAGTCAGCCACGGGTCAGCACGCCCACGACCGCGAAGAGCCCCCCGGGTGTCGCACTGCGAACGTGGTCAGGCAGGCTGGGCGACGGCGACCTTCTTCACCATCGTCTCGGCCACGCCGAACGCGAGCGCGATGGCGAGGGCGACGATGCCGTAGAGCAGGTACACCGCGCGGATGAAGGTGGGCTCGTCACCCTTGACGAACACCATCGCGAGAATGACCACCACGCCGCCGCCGTTGCCGAAGAGCATGAGCAGGCCCGTCGCGCCGCCGGCCGCCGCTTCGCCCGCCACCGTCGAGCACATGTCGAGCAGCAGCGCGAAGGCCGGCAGGAAGAAGAAGCCCAGCGCCGCGGCCGAGATCATCACCACCGTCTCGTCGTGCGAGGTCACCACCGGCACCAGCGCGCCCAGCGCCAGCGCCACGCTCCCGATGAGGAAGGGCTTGCGCATGCGCATCGCGTCGGAGATCGCCGGCACCACCACCGCGCCGATGATGCCGCCCACGATGAGGATGCCGCCCACCGCGCCTGCCTTGATCGCATCGAACCCGTTGGGCGCGAGGATGGGCTCGAGCCAGGTGGTGAGCCCGTTGAAGAAGCCCAGGCCGAGGAACGCCACCGTGAAGAGCAGCAGCAGCTTCTTGTTCTTGAGCAACGACACCATCGACGGCGCGGCGACCTCGGCCACCGGCTTCGCGTGGGGGTTGTTCTTCGCCAGCAGGATGAACGCCGCGAAGACGCTCACCGAGATGGCGGCGAAGGCCACCATCGCGCCCTGGTAGCCGAGGCTCTCGACCAGCGGCGGGGTGGCGGCCATGCCCGCCGCCATGCCCATGAACATGCCCATGGTGCCCAGGCCCGTGGCGATGGCGCTGTGCTCGGGCGTGAACCAGTCGCCCACCAGCTTCGAGATGCCGTTGACCGCGAACGGCTGGCCGACGGCGATGCCCGTCTGGGCGATCAGCAGCACCCAGAAGTTGCCCTCGGAGATGCGCAGGCACGAGAAGCCCGCCATCAACGCGGCGCCGAGCCCGACCGAGAACCGGTAGCCCTTGCGGTCGGTCAGCTGCCCCGCCGGCACCGAGAGCAGCACGTAGATGAGCGGGAAGACGAGCAGCAGCACGCCCGCCAGCCCCTCGCTCACGCCGTACTTCGTCTGCACGGTGGTGAGCAGCGGCGCGTAGTTGAGCCACAACATCTGGCTCAGGCCGGCCACCAGCATGAAGACGCCCAGTACGACCCAGCGGTACGCGCTCGGTTTGGCGTCGGTGGAGGCCGGGAGTGCGTCGGGCATCGAAGAGTCTGAAGTCATGTGCGCAACCGAAGCAAGTTCGGGTCCACCAGCTCTCGCGGGGAGCCAGGGCCCGCGGGTGTGCAACCCGCTGCACAGTGCGCGGGGCACTTCACGGTTCGCCCCGAGCGAGGGGCCGAGAAGAATCGCCCGCCAGCCCCCGTGCTAATAGTCGGGGCCGTGAAGCCCTTCTTCCTCCCGCTCCTCGCCCTCACTGCGGTGCTCTCGCTCGGTTGCGGCAGGACCGGCACCATCTGTGAGACCGCCACCGACTGTTCCCGCGGGCAGGTGTGCACGGCCGACGGCTGCGTCGATGTCCCCGATGGCGGACTCGGCGGCGGATCCGGAGGAGGCGGAGGTGCGACCGGCGGCGGAATGGGCGGCGGCATCGGTGGCGGCATCGGTGGCGGAATGGGCGGCGGCATCGGAGGCGGCATCGGTGGCGGCATCGGAGGTGGCATCGGAGGTGGCATCGGAGGTGGCGGCGGCGGCACGTGTGGCCCGGGCCAGACCCTGTGCGTCTCCGGCTGCAAGGACCTGCGCGTCGACCTCGACAACTGCGGGCGCTGCGGCCGCCCCTGCCCGGAAGGCGCGAACGCGACGGCGACCTGCTCTGGTGGCACCTGCGGCCTGCGTTGCGCCGCGGGCTTCGCCGACTGCGACCTGAACCCGATGAACGGCTGCGAGGCGAACTTCTCCGACCCCTCGACGTGTGGCGCCTGTCAGAACCGCTGCCCCTCGGGGCCCAACTCCACCGCGTCGTGCGTGATGGGGGTGTGCGGCCTGAGCTGCTCGCCGGGCTTCGGCAACTGCGACTTCTTCGCACCCAACGGCTGCGAGGCCGATCTCGGCACGCCGGGGAACTGCGGCGTCTGCGGCAACGTCTGCCGCACCGGGCCCAACCAGGTCGCGTCGTGCTTCATGGGCGTGTGCGGGGCGCAGTGCCGGCCCGGCTTCGCCGACTGCGACATGTTCCCGGCCACCGGCTGCGAGGCCAACCTGTCAACGCCGGCGACGTGCGGCAGCTGCTCGAACGCGTGCCCCGGTGGCGGGCCGAACACCATGGCCACCTGCTTCAACATGTCGACCTGCGGCATCCAGTGCCGGCCCGGGTTCGCGAACTGCGACGCGCTGCCGGCCAACGGCTGCGAGGCCGATCTCAACTCGACCGCGACCTGCGGCTCGTGCACCACCGTCTGCCCGGTGGGCCAGCTCTGCGGCGGCGGCATGTGCGGCACGGGTTGCCCGGCGCCGTCGGTCGGGGTGCTCACGCCCAACACCACGGTCATGGGTACCCTGACCTCGGGCCCGGCGCGCTTCCCCCTGCCCACCTGCTCGACGCAGTCGACGCAGATCGAAGACTTCTGGACGCTCACCGTCACCACGCCGAGCAACGTGGTGCTCGAGACCGGCGGCGGGCTCGACACGGTGATCGTGCTGCGCGCGAGCTGCAACGCGACCACCGATCTCGGCTGCAACGACGACACGCCCGACATCGGCGTGCTGAGCCGGGTGAGCGCGACCCTGCAGCCGGGCACGTACACGGTGCTGGTGAAGGAATGGGGCGGCGGGACCGCGGGTGGCCAGTACAGCCTCTCGGCGACGGTGGTCTCGGCGACGAACGCGGTGTGCTCGTCGGCGATGCAGCTCACCTCGGGCGTCTTCGTGCGCAACCAGGCCTCGGCGGCCGGCGGGCTGCAGAGCGCGGCGTGTTTCCCGGCGGCCGGCGGGCAGCTGTTCTACCGCGTCGACGTTCCGCCCAACCAGCGCGCGGCGATCACGGTCACGCCCACGGGCCCGGTGCCGGTGAGCATGACCACGCGCGTGCTCAGCTCGTGCACCGCCACCTCGTGCACCAGCTTCGCGCAGGGCACCACCTCGCAGGTGCTCAACTACGAGAACCGCACCATGGGGGCGCAGAGCATCATCGTCTCGGTCAGCGCCACCACCAGCGGCCTCAACGGCACCTTCGACATCGTGGCGGAGCTGGGGTCGATCTCCGGATCCAACATCATCTGCAGCGCCGCCACGCCGCTCGCGGTCAACGGCGCACCCGTGATGGGAGAGGCGATCGACACCGGCGGCGCCCCGCTCTCGAGCTGCCTGCCGGCGCAGGCGGGCAGGGTGCGCTACTACTCGGTGGTGGTGCCCCCGCGCTCAGCGGTGACGGTGAGCGGTACGCCCGACGTCTTCGACCTCGGCCTGCGCGTGTTCCCGTCGTGCGCGGCGATCAACTGCGCGGTGTTCGCAGACAACGTCCCGGGCGGGCTCACCGAGTCGGTGCGCATCACCAACCCGGCCAACTTCGCGCAGACGTACATCGTGGTGGCGAGCAGCTCGCTCGTGGGCAGCGGCGGCACCTTCGCGATGGGCGCGGCGACGGCGAGCCCCCCCGCGGCGTCGAACGCCTTCTGTGACACGCCGACCCTGCTGCCCTCTGGACTGGCGATCGCCGGCGAGGCGGCGCTGCCGGGTGGCCTGCCGCTGATGAACGTCTGCCTGCCTTCGCAGAGCGGCTACGTGCGCTACTACTCGGTGAGCGTGCCGGGGCGAACGACGCTGCAGGCGGTGGCGACGCCGGCCGCGGTCAACGGCCTCGACGTCGGCGTGCGGGTGCTCACCAGCTGTGGCTCGACGAGCTGCAGCTCGAGCGACGTGAGCACCGCGCCGACCCCCGCGGGCGTCGAGGGCGTGGTGACCACCAACTCCTCCCTTGCCACGCAGACGTGGATCGTCGCGGTCAGCGGCGTCAGCACCGGCGCGCCCGCGAGCGGCCAGTTCAGCCTGCTGGCGAGCGTCACGCCCTCGGCCGGCAACGCCTTCTGCGCGGGGGCCACGCCGATGATGGTGGGCACGTCGCTCAGTGAGTCGCTCGGAGGGGGCGGCGCCCCACCGGTCGGCTGTCTCCCCACGGCTTCGGGGCTCACCAAGTACTACCGCATCACCCTCGCGGCCGGAGAGCGCGTGCTCATCGCGGCGTCGCCGACCAACTTCGACCTGGGGCTTCGCGTGCTCGACGCGTGCGGCGCGGCGACGTGTGCAGGCTCATCCGATCTGCCGGGCGTCACCACCGCCGAGCGCGTCACCGTGCAGAACGACACCACCGCCCCGAAGGACTACCTGATCGCCGTGAGCGGCGCGCTCGCCACCACCACCGGCCAGTTCATCGTCAGCGCGTTCCGCACGCCGTACTCGATGACCAACATCTCGGCGGCCTGCGACGATCTCTCGATGGCGCCCGACGTGCTGGGGGCGGGGACCAACCCGGTCATCGAAGACGACGCCACCACGCCGCTGCTGCCGTTGCCGCCCGGCTTCCCCTTCCTGTTCTTCAACGTGCCGGTGTCGCACTACTCGGCGGCGATGAACGGCTTCGTGCAGTTGCACACCTCGGGCGCGGGCGTGCCGAACGGCTCGTTCTCCAACCAGACGATGCCGACCGCGGGGCTCCCGAACGCGCTCGTCGCGCCGCTGTGGGACGATCTGACCGCGGTGCCCGGGCAGACGCGCATCCGCTCTGCCGAGTTCGGTATCGCGCCCAACCGCACCTTCACCGTCGAGTGGTTCGACGCGGCCTTCCTCAGCGGCACCGCGGGCCCCGAGCGGCTGCGCTTCCAGGCGAAGCTGCGCGAGACGAACAACGTGATCGAGTTCCACTACTGCTCGCTGCAGCTCAACGGCGGCAACGCGAACCTGCTCGGCGGCGGCGGGGCGACCGTGGGGCTCGAGAGCCCGTCGGGCACCGAGGCGATCTTGCGTGGGTTCAATTCGCCCACCAGCCTCATCAGCGGCGGCGGGCTGCGCTTCGTTCCGCAGTAGCGGGTTGATGGAGCAGGTCCTTCGAAGTGATGGCGCCGCGGGCGCAAGTGCCCGCCCTCCGTCACGGGTGCGGCTGGGCCCACCCTTGCAGCCGCCACGCTCCATGACGACCAAAGCCGAGGCGTTCCGAGTGAAACAGCAGCGCGCTGCGAATCCCCCGAGGGTCAAGCAGGTGAAGTCGCCCCGGAACGCGCCGGTCGACACGGCTCTCCCAGGGGTGAGCGCCTCTGACCGGAAGAAGGGCGGCGGCTCGAGCGGGACCCGCAACGAGTCCGTGCGCGCGGGAAAGAAGGAGGGTGACGCGCTGGAAGATTCGGCGACGGGCAAGGCGTCGCGCAGGTCGACGCGCAAGAGCGTGGGGCGGGTCAACCGCACGGGGGCCCTGCGCAGGCAGGCGACCCGGAAGGCCTCGGCCCCGAGCGCGGTGGCGAGCAAGGCCGCTGCCCGGCGCTGAGCGGTTCCGTTCACGAGGACTGACTCCCCCGCGGCGGAGCGGGCCCGCTCGCAGGGTCGGCCGAAATGCCCGTTCATCCCGAGCGGAGTCGAGGGATTGGCGCCCACGCTCGCAGCAAGTCGCCCCTCGACTCCGCTCGGGGTGAACGGTGACGGGCGAGATCGCTATTTCCGACTCCGCTCGAGGCGTTCCCACATCTGCAGGTACTGCTCGGCGCTGCGGAAGAGAGGGGCGATCAGCTCTGGTGCACCGGCCGCGCGGGCGACGTTGGTCGAGTCCTGGAAGAAGTCGGGGATCATCCCGTAGTGGGCGACGCCGTCCAGGTTGACGTCGAACTCGCGCTTGCCGGCGAGGGAGCGCGAGAGCGGAGCGTTGGGCCCCTCGTTCATGGCGGTCCACCGCTCGAGCACCAGGCGCTGGGCGGCGGCCTTCGTCGCCGGGGTGCGCGCGGAGGTCACGGCGAGCGCCGTGGTGAGCCAGGCGCGCGTCTCCTCGTCGGTGAACGGCGCACCGTTCTTCTGGGGAAAACGCCAGGGACCGATGGAGGTGAGCTTCGTCTGATACTGAACGCCGTTTCGCTGGGCCAGCGCCTGGCTGCGCAGCCGGCCGTTGGCGCTCCGCACCGCGTCGCCCCGCGCGCCCGGGCACGCCTCGGTGCCGAACCGCGGAGCCGGCAGGGTGGCGAAGCCGCCCACGTCGCTCGCGATGGCCACCCCGCCCAGGTGCTCGACGCCGTACGCCACCAGCTGCAGGAAGCCCTTCGACGACGCGTCGCAGTCGAGCGGCACGCGGTCGCGCCAGCTCACCCCGACGCCCTTCGAGACCAGCTGCACGCCGACCACGCCGCCGAGCTTGCGGATGAGCGCGAGCTGCTGCGGGGTGCGGCTGCGCTCGGTGCGAACCTTGAGCGCTTCCGAGGTGCCGTAGCTCTGGGCTGAGTCTTCCGTGAAGGGCAGCGGGTTGACCTCGCTGGTGTACCCACCGTCGTGCCAGGTGACGCGCGTACCGAAGGAGAGCTCGCGGAAGTCGGCGTGCGAGCTGATCACCGGCACGTTCCTCTTCACCGCGAGCGCGAGCGTCTGATCGACCGCCAGCTCGGACATGTGCTCGACGTCGACGACGAAGCCCTGCCGCATCAGGGTCTCGACGAACAGCACGCCCGCGTCGGTGAGCCCTTCCGACGCGGCGATCGCCCTGGCCTGCGGAAAGCTGCGCTTGCCCGCGAAGTGGCCCGCGACCTCCACCAGGCCGGTGATGGGGTTGGCCGAGGCGAGCGCCGGAGCGAAGCGCACGCCTCCATCGAACGCGTCGGTGGTGGCGTAGAAGTCTCTCGTCGCGGCGAAGTTCATTCCGTTGAGGGTGGGGTTGAAGACGGCGGGGTGCCCGAAGGCGTTGCGCTGGAGGTGAATGGGGATGACGTGACGCACGCCCGCTTCCCAGAGCGTCTTGACCAGCGCGTCGACCGGGCTTCGCGGGTCGGCGCCGAGCTGCGACTCGTGCATGAAGTTGCCGGGTGACTCGACCTCGAGGCCCAGCACGATCGCCAGCTTCCCCGAGGCGATGATGCGCCGAGCGTCGGCGGCGGTGTACGCGATGGCGGCGAAGTCCGAGCCCGGGCCCTCGTTGAAGAAGCGCTTCGCCGCGCCGACCTGCACCTCGAGCGCCGTCGCGTCGTCGACCGCGACCGGCGTGAGCTCGCCTTTGACGAGCAGGCCGTTGGCGGTGCGGTAGAGCGTGCCGAGGTAGGGCGTGTTCTGCACGTCCATCTGCACCAGCCGCAGCCCGCCCTGCCAGGCCCGGCGGATCCAGTCGACCCAGGCCTGCTGGTGAATGAGCGTGTCGTAGCGGGGCCAGCCCTCGAAGGTGGGGTAGCCCGAGGTGGGGTGCGCGGGCTCAGGGAGGACGGCGGTGCTCAGGCCGTACGCTTCGCCGTGATTGGCAGCGCAGCTCCTGAGCGCCTGCCGCATGCCGCCGGGGGCGTTGGGCGCGCCGTGGAGCACGCGACCTCCGAAGCCGAGGTGGTTGAAGAAGTGCGCGTGGAGATCGGCGACGCCCCAGACTTCTCCCGGCTTCACTGCGGTGCCCTGCCAGTAGTCGCCTCCGAGCTGCGAGACGGGCTGGGACGGATCGAGCTGGGCGGTGACGAGGAGCAGAAACGAGAGGAGCATCGGGCGCGGTCCTACTCCGTTGCCGTTGCTCAGCAGGCGAATGGCGCCGAGCTCGAGGCATCACTTGAACACAGTGGGCGAATGTCGCACACGGACCCACCATGCGCGCCCTGGCACTCTCGATCGCAGTTCTTTCAGCGGGTTGCGGTGTCGCGTCGAGTGATGCGGTGGTGAACGACCTCGATCATCGTGGCCGGGAAGATCGTCCGCAAGAACAACCACGTCACCGTCACCGCCCACCAGGTGTTCGTCGAGCTGCCGGATCGCACCGTGAGCTGCCCGAAGATGCCGCCGTCCACCTGCGCGTCGACCGAAGTCGCGGCCTGGGAGCGCACGGCTGATCGCTGCTCGGTGCCTGCCGGTTGTACCCAGCCGATGTACTGCGCCGCCTTCGTGCCGGCGTGCGACGAGGGCTACTCCGAGGTGAGCTGGCAGAACGGCTGCACCCGCTACGCCTGCCAGCCCACGTTCCTGGACTGAGCGAAAGAGGGGTAAAAAAGGGGACAGGCTGCTTTTGCCCTCGCTGGGCGACTTGAAACCCCGTCGGGCAAAAGCAGCCTGTCCCCTTTTTTACCTGCGCAAGGTGGGCGGGTGATCTTTTGACGTGCTGTCACCCTGGCCCCACGCTCCGCCGGGTGAAGGCCGCGAGAACGCACCTGGTGACGTTGGGCCAGTGGTTGGTGCTCGGCGCCCTCGTCGGCCTCGTCTGCGGCGTCGCCTCGGCGATCTTCCTGTTGCTGCTCGAGGTGGTGACGAACGTGCGCACGCGCGACGAGCGCTTCGTCTACGCGCTCCCGCTGGCCGGCCTCTTCATCGGCCTCGTGTACGAGCGCTTCGGCGAGCGCATCAAGGCCGGCAACAACCTCATCATCGACACCATCCACGACGAGGGGCCGGAGGTGCCGCTGCGCATGGCCCCGATGGTGTTGCTGGGCACGGTTGCCGCGCACCTCTTCGGCGCGAGCGTGGGGCGTGAAGGTACCGCGGTGCAGATGGGCGCGAGCCTCACCGACTGGATCTCCCATCGACTGCGCGTGGGGCCTGAGCTGCGGCTTCAGCTGCTTGCCGCCGGAGTCGCTGGCGGTTTCGGCTCGGTGTTCGGCACGCCCATCGCCGGCGCCGTGTTCGGGCTCGAGTTCATCGTGCTGGGCCGGCTCAAGTACGACGCGCTGGTGCCGGCGCTGGTGGCCGCGGTGGTGGGCGACCTGGTCACGCGCAGGCTGGGCGTGACGCACTCGGTGTACCCGGTGGTGCCGCACGTCGAGCTCTCCGCGCTGCTCACCTTGAAGTGGGTGGTGTTCGCCGTCGCCGTGGCGCTGGTGACGGTGGTGTTCATCGAGCTGGTGCACTTCCTGAAGAAACAGGGGGAGCAGCGCGTGCCGCGGCTCTCCGTGCGCATGTTCCTGGGCGGCGTGGCGCTGGTGGCGTTGTGGAAGCTGGTCGGCACGAGCGACTACCTCGGGCTCGGCGTGCCCACGATTCTCCGCGCGTTCGAAGACCCCGCGCTGCCGCTCACCGTCTTCGCGCTCAAGCTGGTCTTCACGGCCATTGCGCTCGGAGCCGGCTTTCCCGGGGGCGAGGTGACTCCGCTGTTCTTCGTGGGCGCCGCGCTGGGCGCCGCGCTCGCGCACCTGCTCGGCATTCCCGTGGTGCTGGGCGCCGGCGTGGGGCTCGCCGCCGTCTTCGCCGCGGCCTCGAACGCGCCGCTCGCGCTGTCGATCATGGCGGTGGAGCTGCTGGGCGTCGGCATCTTCCCCCACGTGGTGATCGTCGCGGTGCTCGCGTACGTGCTCACCGGGCACCGCGGCATCTACTCGTCGCAGCGCCTCGTCGCCCTCAAGAGCGGCCACGCCGCGCAGCCCGGCTCGCTCGGGCAGCGGCGCTGACCGCCCGGTGCGAGGGGAATCGCGCCTTGCCAGGTTTGCGAACCGAGCCCGGACATGCACGCTCCTGGTCTCGGGCCTCGAGGTCGGCACCGAATATTCCTTCGCGGGCTCCCAATTCCCAGCACTCTTGAATCATCGGCTTCAGGGTGCGTCGATGCGCCGCTCATGGACCCCTTCGACCCTCGAGTCGCCTCACTTCAGCGCAGTGTTCGCCGTCTGCAGTGGCTCACCGGCGGGCTCGCGGTTGCCCTCACAGGCGTGGTGCTGATGGCGCAAGCGCCACAGAAGGCCGATCTCTCGGTTCGCGAGCTGCGAGCCGAACAGATCATCGTCTCGGCGAACGGAAAGACCGCGACCCTCAGACCAGAATCGCTCCAGCTCGAGTCGGGCACGAAGGAGCAGGGGCTCTCTGCCGGGCTCAGGTTGGTGAACGACGGCTTCGCACGCCTCGAGCTCCGACGGTGGTCTCAGCAGGGGAGCAGTCACGCGCAGCTCGACGTGTCCGACGGGTCGCGACTCGGGCTGGCCCATCGCAAGGGGCAGGCGACACGTGGCGCCGAGATGTCGACGTACTCGAATCAACGCCCTGGTGACGACGAGCCCTTCGTCGAGGTGGCGACCGAGGGGCGGGCCGGCCGTCTCATTCCCGGCGCGTTCATTCCGGCTAAGCCGTGATTTCACCGCGCGGTGGGTGTTCGGGCCAGGCTGCATGCCTTCGACCTGGGTTGGCCAACCAAACCCCGGGCTGACCTCGGCTCAGGGCTCGGTGAGGAATTCATGGCTCAGCCGCTTCGCTCAGGCAGAGTCCCGAGCCATGAACACACTGCTCGCCTTGCTCGTGGTGTCGGCAGTCCCGTTTGAACCCGACGACATCGAGGACGTGAAGCCCCGCGGCACGCTCGATCGCGCCGCCCTCAAGGGGAAGGCGCCGTGGTGTGAGGGGCCGTTCCTCGGTGAGACCGGGTGGGATCGCGGCCGCCTCCGCCGCACCGTCTCGGGCGGCACCAGCTTCACCGTCGCGGCGATTCAGCTCTGCGAGCTTCCGGATGATCCGACCTGGCAGAACGCCGCGCGGATCCTCCTGCAGAAGTGGATCAACGAGTGCGGCTGCACCCAGGCCGAGGCCGAGGCGCAGATCATCAAGTCGATCGCCAAGTGGAAGAAGGACAAGGACAACGAGGGCAAGGAGCCCACCGACGAAGAGAAGTTCGCTTTCACCGAGGACGGCTTCAACCTGGAGAAGCCCGAGCCCGGCGTCGAAGAGGTGAAGCCGGGGCCGCTCGCCTGGTGTGAGGGCGTCGACGTGAGCGAGCGCTGGGACGCGCGGCGCCTCTACCGCACGGTCGACGGCAAGTACGGCATCGAGGGCACCATCGACGGCGCGGCGCACCTCTGCTGGCGCAAGGACGACCCCACCTGGCAGCAGGAAGGCGCCTACATCCTCCAGAAGTGGATGAACTGGACGCGCCAGTCGAAGGCCGACGCCGAGAAGTCGCTCAAGGCCCGCGTGCTCAAGGACAAGTTCGCCGCTGAACGCGCCGCGCTGTGCAAGGCGCTCGAGCTCTCACCCGAGGTGAGCGGCAGCGAGAAGGCGTTCGGTGACGCGCAGCTCGCCTTCTTCGCCTGCACCACCCGCGGCAACCAGACGATGTGGCAGGAGAACGCCTGGGTGGAGAACGTCGGCTTCTACCTGGACCCGCTCGGCGATCCGCCCAACGAGGTCATTCGCCTGGTGTACCTCTTCAACACGCTCGACAACCCCTGGCAGGACCTGAACGCGATGCTCCCCACCAGGGACACCATGCGCAACGCGTCGATGCTCGAGTTCGCGGTGGTGCAGCGCGACCTGCAGCAGTTCGACCAGGCCGCGCTCGACAAGTTCCTCTCGGCCGAGCCGTACAACGACTACGCGCGGGTGGTCGCCAACGAGATGGTCTCGCGCATTCGCGCCACCCAGAAGGTCTACGAGGCGGCCGTCGAGAAGATGAGCAAGGGCGACCCCGACTACACGGAGATCCTCAAAGACGCCCCGAAGAAGGGCTACGCCGAGTGGGACAAGGTGTCGGCGCAGTGGAAGGCCGAGATCGCCCGGTCCAACGCGTTCGAGGTGAAGCTGGGCCAACCCTCGCGCAAGGTGCTCAAGGGCTGCACCGCCGAGCTCCGCGGCGACGTGGGCAAGGTGCTCAAGGGCTACAAGCTCAACGACTACAAGGCCGTCATCGGCAAGGCCTCCGTCGACCCGATCGCCAACCTGCTGATGAGCCGCCTCGCCGTGTGCAGCGCGTTCGAGAAGGTGGTGGGCCTGCCGGGCGTGCTGTCCGATCTCGTGCGCAAGGGCCGCGATCTGCGCGGGCCGCGCTCGATGGCGTACTACGCGGTCGTCGACGCCCTGGCCGAGGCGCTCAAGGACCGCCCCAAGCTGCTCTTCTCGCTGAGCAACTTCCAGTGGCGCGCGCCCAGCCTCACCTCGCTCTACAGCGAGTTCAACTACAGCGGCAGCATCCCCTACAACCCGGAAGACACCTCGGCGAAGGGCACGGTCGTCTCGGTGGCGAAGCAGCCGGAAGGGCTCGAGATCAAGTTCAAGCACTCGGCCTACACGTACCCGGAAGCCGACTGCGTCGACGACAAGTACCACCCGCTGAAGATCGAGAGCAACGGCACCATCAGCTACGCGCAGCTCTGCAAGTACACGGGCAAGACCATCAAGGTCGACACCACCCCGCGGCCGATCATCGTGGCGCCTGAGATGGCGACCAACGTGAAGGCCGGTGTCTACGTGGTGGGCCAGGAGTACGGCGACCGCGGCAAGAGCGGCACGTTCATGGGCACGGTGCACTTCACCAAGAAGAGCCCGGGCGACAAGAAGATCGACACGTTCTACGGGTTCGATCTGTAGCTCGTAGAAGGGCCATACTCGGCACATGACGGCGGTCCTGCTGGCGGTGCTGTTGGCGGCCTTTCCCCTCCCTCCGGTGGGGGAGCCGCCGGCCTGGGTCGAGAAGGTCGAGATCCCCACCACGAAGATCGCGCCCGACGGCGCCTCGCGGCTGCTGCTCGACGACACCCAGGTGCGGGTGGAGAAGACCGTCGAAGAATTCCAGCACCGGGCCTGGAAGGTGCTCTCGCAGACCGGCGTGGGCAACCTCGCCAAGCAGGAGTTCGGGTGGGACCCCTCGTGGGAGCAGCTGAAGCTCCACGGCGTGTGGATCTGGCGTGACGGCGAGCGCCGCGTGGCGTGGGACCCCGAGGACGCGCGGGTGATTCAGCGCGAGAGCCTGCTCGACGTGGGCATGTACGACGGCCGGCTCACCCTGATCATCGAGCTGCGCGACCTGCGCGAGGGCGACATCGTCGAGGTGGCCTCCACGCGCAGCGGGGAGAACCCCGTCTTCCAGGGCCGCTATTCCAACCGCCAATACCAGTCGTCGATGGAGCCCACCGAGCGCTCGCGCTTCAGGCTCTCGTGGGAACGGCCGCGCCCGCTGCAGGTGAAGACGCACGGCGGCGCGCAGACGCCCACCACGAGCGGTGAGCCCGGCCACCAGGTCTTCGAGTGGGACCTGAAGCGCCTCGAGGCCGCGCACCTCGAGGCCTCGATGCCCGCCGACGTCGAGCCCGCGCCCTACGTCGAGTTCAGCGACTGGACCGACTGGGCCGAGGTGGCGGCCTGGGCCGGCTCGCTCTTCACCGGGCCTGCGCCTGGAGAGCGGTTCGGCGCCGAGGTGGCGCGCTTCCAGAAGCTGCCCGAAGCCGAGCGCGCGCGGGCCATCGTGCGCTTCGTGCAGGACGACGTGCGCTACGTGGGCGTGGAGATCGGCGAGAACAGCCACCGCCCGCACCCGCCCGAGTGGGTGCTGGAGCGCGGCTTCGGTGACTGCAAGGACAAGTCGTTGCTGCTCGTCTCGTTGCTGCGCGCCGCGGGCCTCGAGGCGTGGCCGGCGCTCGTGCACGCGACGGGTGGCCTGCGCCTGCCGAAGCTCACCCCTTCGCCCGACGCCTTCAACCACGCCATCGTGCAGGTCGCATTGCCGGGCGGCCCCCGCTTCATCGACCCCACCATGACCCTGCGCCGCGGCGAGGTCGAACAGATGTCCCAGCCGCGCTACCACCACGCGCTCACCGTGAAGCCGGGAGTCACCGCGCTCGACGACATCCCGCTCGAGGTGCCCTCGATTCCCACCTGGGAAGTGGAGCAGCACTGGGCGGTGCCGACCCGCCAGGGCACCGCGACGCTCACCATCACCACCACCGCGCGCGGGCACGAGGCGTCGACCCTGCGCCGGCAGGTCAAGAGCGCCACGCAGGAACAGCTCACCAGGACGCAGCGCCGCTCTCGCGAGGACGATCTCGAGCGCAAGCTCAACCCCATCGAGCTGAGCTGGAACGACGACGAGGGCGCCGAGGTCTTCGTGCTGAAGGAGAAGTACGAGACCAGCGACTTCTTCGTCGGCGACGCGCACCGCTTCCTCACCATCGCCGCCGCGCGTGATCTCAAGCCCCTCGACCGGCAGGAGCGCACCTGGCCGTTTGCGATCTGGTACCCGCTGCGCGTCCGCGAGCTGATCATCTACGAGTCAGCCGACGAGGTGCCGGGCGGCGACTTCGCCCTCACCAACCGGGTGATCGCGCACCCGACGTTCCAGCTGGCCGTGTCCCAGCAGGTGTCCGGGCACACGCTCAAGCTGCAGTGGGAAGTGCACACCCTCAAGGACCGCGTGCTGCCCGCAGAGGTGACCAGCTATCGCCGCGCCACCGCCGAGGCCTGGGCGCTGATGGCCTACACGGTGCGGCCGAACACCTCGATCCTCCCCGACCTGCCCGAGCTGTCTGACGAGCCGGGCTGGGCGGAGGAACACCCGTACCTGACGGGCTTCGGCGCGGTGGGGAGCGGGCTGGTGATGATGCTGGTGCTCGTCTTCGTGGCCCGCAGCAACTCGCGCAGCTGGCGGCAGGCGGCGAAGCAGAAGACGCCCTCGCCCGGCGAGCTGGCCGGAAACGCCGTGAAGGTGCGGTCGCTCGAGGCGGGCGTGAGCCTCTTCACCAGCCTGATGTGCCCGCGCGGGCACAGCTGGAAGGTGGTCGACGAGTCCGAGACCGTGAGGCTCGGAGAGGAACAGATCACCGTGCTCACCCGGCGCTGCTGCGTCTGTGAAGAGCGGGAAGATCGCTACGTGAAGCTGGATCAGCGGCAGTAGCCCGAGGTGTTGCACGTGCCCGAAGCGCACGGCACCTGCTGACACCGGGGCAGGCACACCCCCTGGCTGCCCGCGCCGTTGCTGAAGTCGCACACGTACCCGCTGCGGCACGTCGACTGGCCGGTGTCGGGGTTGGCGCAGTCCTGCAGGCATTCCCCGGCCGGCGTGCACCAGCCCGACGCGAGCCCGAGGAAGCCGCCGCAGACCTGCTCGGTGAGCAGGCAGGTGCCGGTGCAGTAGCCGCCGGGCCACGCGGTGCGGCACTCCGCCGAGCCGAGAATGGGCTGGTAGCACTGGGTGGTCGAGGTGCACGACGCGCCCGTGGGCAGCTCGGTCGCCGCGCACACCTGGTTGGTGTTGCACTGCGAGGGCGTGCTGCAGCTGGCGCACGTGACGCCGTTGGTGCCGCACGCCGAGTTGCTGGTGCCCGACACGCACACCCCGCCCGAGCAGCAGCCGTTGGCGCAGTTGCCCGAGCCGCAGGGAATGATCGCGCCCTCGGTGCCCACCACGCTCACCGAGCCGGTGGGGCTCGCCGGGGTGTCGATGATCACGAACAGCGTCACGGTGCCGCCGGTGGTGTTGTTCCACGAGGTCGACTCGGCGGTGCCCGCGGCGCCGGCGTTCGCGCTGGCCACGCAGGTGCGCGCCCCGCACGCCGCGAGGCTGGTGGCGAAGTTCACCGACACGTCGAGCCCGCTGGCCGGCGTCGCGGTGATGGAGAGGCTCCGGTTGTGGGGCACCGTGTAGGCGAGCACGAAGTCCGGCCCCACCGACGGCGTGAGGCAGCCGGTGCCCGTGCCCTGGTAGTCATCCGCGAAGGTCGAGGGCGTGCGCGAGACCGCCACGCCGCTGGTCGCGTTGAGGGGCAGCGCGCAGTTCTCGCCCGCCGAAGGGGCCGCCGCGCTCGCGGTCAGCGTGTACGTGCCGTTGGTGCCCGTGGCGCCGTAGTCGTCGACGATGATGAAGACGGTCGCCGCCGTGTTGCCGGTGTTCGTCCAGGTCACGGTCTCGGACTGGTTCGCGTTGCCGGTGTCGATCGATGCCACGCACATCGCGCTGGCCCCCACGCAGGCCGTCGCCGAGCCCGTCACCAGGCTCACCGTGGGGTCGAACGTGCTCACCGTCGGCGTCACCGTCACGCTGAGCCGCTGCCCGGCGGGCACCGACACGCGCACGACCCGATCGATGCCGGGTGTGCCGTGGCAGTTGTTGGTCGCGTTCGAGACGAAGTCGTTGGCGTGGCCCACCAGCGACTGGCCCAGGTTGACCGGCAGGGTGAGCAGCGGCGCGGTGTCGCAGCCGTCGCCCGGCACGCCGCCGCCTGAGCAGAGCCCGAAGCTGCAGGCCTGGCTCCCCGAGCAGGCCACGCAGGCCGCGCCGCCCCCGCCGCAGGCCGAGGTCGAGGTGCCCGCCAGGCAGACGTCGCCCTGGCAGCAGCCGCCCGGACACGTGGTGGCGTTGCAGGTCGAGCCGCACGAGGTGCCGTTGCACGCCTGCCCGCTGCCGCAGACCGCGCAGGTCGCGCCGCCGCTGCCGCACGCGGCCATCATCGTGCCGGGCTGACACACGCTGCCCTGGCAACACCCGCCGGGGCAGTTGGTCGGGTTGCACGCCGAGACGCACTGCGTGCCGTTGCAGCTCCCCGTGCCGCAGGAAGCGCACGCGCCGCCCCCGGTGCCGCACGCCGCGGTGGTGTTGCCCGGCTGGCAGACGTTGCCCTGGCAGCAGCCGCTCGGGCACGTCGAGGCGTCACAGATGAAGGTGCACTGGCCGCTCACGCACGAGTCGCTTGCGGCGCAGGCGCCACAGGTGCTGCCGCCGGTGCCGCAGGCGGCGTTCGAGGTGCCCGCCTGGCACACGCCGCCCTGACAACACCCGGAAGGACACGTCGCCGCGTTGCAGGTCGAGCCCCCCGTGCACCGCCCCGCGCCGCAGGTCTGGCCGTTCGTGCACGCGCTGCAGGTGAGCCCGGAGGCGCCGCAGGCGCTGGTCGAGGTGCCGGGCTGGCAGACGTCGCCCTGGCAGCAGCCGTCGCAGTTCGCCGGGTTGCACGTCGAGCCGCCGCTGCATTGCCCGGCGTTGCAGCTCTGGCCGCTCGGACACGCGCTGCAGGTGTCGCCGCCCGCGCCGCAGGTCGCTGCCGACAAGCCCGTCTCGCACCGGTTGCCGTTGCAGCAGCCCTGGCAGTTGGACGGATTGCAGGTGCTGCCGGAGCACTGGTTGTCGCTGCACGTTCCGTTGGTGCATGCGCTGCACGCCTGGCCTCCGCTGCCGCACGCGCTCACCACGTTGCCGGGCAGGCACACGCCGCCCGCGCAGCAGCCGCCGCACGTCTGGGGACCGCACGAGCCCGCGCCGCCTCCGCCGCCAGCGCCGCCGCCGCTTCCTCCACCGGAGCCGCCGCCAGTGCCACTGCCTCCACCCACGTTGCTCCCGCGGGGAACGCAGAAGCCGAGGTTGCAGAACGTGTCGGTGCCGCATTGGGAGCAGACCAGCCCGCTGGTGCCGCAGCCGCTCTCCACGTTGCCCGGCAGGCACTCGCCGGTGGCCGAGTCACAGCAGCCGGTGCAGTTGCTGGTGCTGCACTTCGGAGCCGAAGTCGAGGAGCAGGCTGCGCCCAGGCCAAGCATCGAGAGGATCAAGAGGACGCGCATCACGCCCGCCTGACCCTTCACCCCTGATCCGAGTGCAGCCGAACGACCCGGAGAACCGGAGTGCAGCCGAAAGCAGCGGAACGCTGCGCGAGACAGATGGGAGCGAAGCGGACATCTGGCCGAGGCGGAACGACCCAGAGAACCGGAGTGCAGCGGGATATACAGGGTCCATGAGTGGGGAGAAGGTGGTGTTCGGGCAGTCGATGGAGGGGCTCTACAGGGCGCTGACGCCGCTCACGCCGCAGGAGCGCGCCGCGTTCCTCAAGGCGGGCGTGAAGGGCGAGAAGTTCGACGCCGCGTACCCCGTGCAGTCCCACCTCGACATCCTCGACGCGTGCGCGGCCAGCCGCTTCGCCCACCTGCCCGAGCTCGAGCGCTACACCGAGGTGGGGCGGCTCTACGTGCGCGGCTTCGAGAAGACGCTGATCGGCTCGGCGCTGATGGCGATGCTGAAGATCCTCGGGCCCCGTCGCACCCTCGAGCGGCTGACCCGCAACCTGCGCACCGCCAACAACTTCTCGGAAGGCACGCTCACGTCCCTCGCGCCCAATCACCACCAGGTGCACGTGAACTACACGGTGAGGCCCGGCTTCTACCGGGGCATTCTCGAGTCGGGCTGCACGCACGCCGGCGCGAAGGGACTCACCGTGAGCGTGCTGGAGACGAAGGACTTCGCCACCACCTACGAGGTGAAGTGGACTTGAAATGAAATGACCGTTCGGTCATATGTGCTCCTCTCAACTCAAGGAGCGCACATGCTGGGCATTCCCATCGGGCTGGCCGTCTCGAACGCCGGAGAGTGGTTCCTCCACAAGCACATGCTTCATGGCCTGGGCCGCAACCGGAAGAGCTTCTGGGCCTTCCACTGGCACGAGCACCATCGGGAGGCGTTCAAGAACGGCATGTTCGACCCGCAGTACACGCGCAGCGTCTTCACCTGGTCGCCGCAGGGGAAGGAAGCGCTGGCGCTCGCGCTGGGCGCGCTGGCCGCGGTGCCGCTCTTCCCCGTCGCGCCGTTCTTCACCGGCACGCTCTGGTTCGGAATGATCCGGTACTACCGCGCGCACAAGCGCAGCCACCTCGACCTCGAGTGGGCCAAAGAGCACCTCCCGTGGCACGTCGATCACCACCTGGGCAAGGACCAGAACGCCAACTGGTGCGTGACGCACCCGTGGTTCGACTACGTGATGCAGACGCGCAAGCCGTACGCGGAAGACCCGAGCGGGGCGTTGGCCGAGGGCGCGAAGGGCGGGCTGCTCTCGCGCATGTGGGCGGGCTTGAAGGAGCGGGCGCCGAAGCCGAAGCCCCCGGAGCCCGTTCGCCTGCGCGCCGTCAGCTGATCAGAAGGACGCTTCGAGGCCGACGGTCAGCGCGACGTCGGTGGTCTTGCGCAGCAGGCCGCCCGAGCCCTCCGGTGGCTGCGAGTCGAAGTTGATCAGCACGGCGGTCGTCAGCGCCAGGTTCTCGGTCAGCTTCGCGCTGAGCTTGGTGTTGTTGTTGATCAACAGGCGGCCGAGCGTGGGCGCGAGCAGGAAGGGGATGAACTCCAGCTCTTCGGTGAGGCGCACGTCCTTGTTGAAGTTCCAGCGGAAGGTGATGGCCGCGCGGGGCGCGAGGATGACGATGCCGTAGTCCGTGACCGAGCTGGCCACCGGGAAGTACTGGAAGCGCGTCTCGTAACCGGCGCGCAGCGCCAGGTCGACCCGCAGGTAGAGCTTCTCGAGGTCGCCTTCCTTCTTGTTGAAGAAGGTGAGGGCCGCGCCGAACTCACCCATGCTGCGCGACTCGACGTTCTTCATGTGATCGAACTCGGAACCGAGCTGCACGTAGAGCGCGGCGAAGCTCTCACCGAAGCTCCGGTCGGCGCGCACCGAGAGCGAGGCCCGGCGGGCGGTGGTCGAGGTGGCCGCCGTCGCGTTCGTGTCGGGGTTGGTCAGGCCGTAGGCGCCACTGAGCCGCGCGCCGATCGCCCACACCTTCCACTTCCGGTCCGCCGCGGCGCTGCCGGTGAGGGTCAGGGTCTGGCTGTTGCCGGTGATGAAGGTGAGGCCCACGCCCAGGTTGCCGATCCACCCCTCCTTCTTCTTGTCCTCCGCCTTCTGGGCGGCGGTGGGGGCCACGAAGTCGGCGATGCGCAGGGCGGCTTCGGCGGCCTTCTCAGCGGCGGCGGCGGCCTTCTCAGCGGCGATGACGGTGCGATCGGTCGCGCTCAGCTCGGGGGGAACCGTCGGCGTGGTGGACGCATCTGACTGCGAGAGCAGCGCGGACAAGGCGAGGGTCAGAAACATGTGTATTCTCCCGGAGCTGGGTGCGGCCTGCCTATAGGGAGTGCACCGAGGCCTTTCCAGTGAAAGAAATGCGTGGGTCATTCGCGGAGGTAGTCAGTGGCAGCAGTGAAATGGATCTTCGTCGTGTTGTTCGGGCTGGGCAGCGCAGGCGCGCTCGCGATGGCGTTCACCGAGAGCGGCGCTCCGCGCACCGTGATTCCCCGCACCGCCCCTGAGCTCTCGCTGCGTCAGTTTCCGGGCCTGGTCGCGGTTGCAGGCCTGCCGAAAGGGCCCGAGCCGGTGAACACGCCCGAGCCGGTGGCCGCGAAGACGCCGGAGCCGGTGGCCGCGAAGACGCCGGAGCCGGTGCCGGCGAAGACGCCGGAGCCCGTCGCCGTCAAGGCGCCAGAGCCCGTCGCCGTCAAGCCGCCGGAGCCCGCGAAGACCCCGGAGAAGGTGCCCGCCCCCGTGCTGGCGAAGACCCCGGAAAAGACGCCCGAGCCCGTGGCGGCGAAGACGCCCGAGAAGGCCCCCGAGCCGGTCGCCGCGAAGCCGCCCGAGCCCGTCGTCGCCAAGCCGCCCGAGCCCAAGGCGCCGCCACCCGAAGGCATGCTCAACCTCCGCGCTTCCGACACCGCCGACGTCTATCTCGACGGGAAGAAGCTGGGCGGCTCGCCCCTCCTGGGCATCAAGGCGAAGGCCGGCAATCACAAGGTGCGCTTCGACTGCTACGACGCGGCCGGCAACACGGTCGCAGGTCCGGTGCAGGTGATCTCGGTGAAGGCCGACGCCGAGGTCGACGTCGAGTACCCCTGCCCGGTGGAGTGAGGCTCAGCGGCGGATCGCGCCGATCTTGCCGGCCTCACGAACGGCCCCCAGCGCACCATCGGCTCCTGGAGCGGCACTCCGGCCTGCAGCAGCAGCAGGCGTCTCCGCCTGTTCTCTCAGGGCCGCGCTCGGTGCTTGCAGGCGGGTCGCCCCATGCCCTCACTCCGACTCTTCCTGGCCGCGTTGGTGGTGCTCTCGTGTTCTGGGCCTGCCCCGAGCGGAGCCGAGGGGTGGCGCGTCTACCGCGTCGGCGACGAGACGCTCAGCCACGTGGCGCTGAAGACGGGCGTGAGCGTGGCCCGGCTGCGCTCGCTCAATCACCTGCAGGGCGACGCGATCCAGTGGGGCAGCGGGCTGCTCGTGCCCGAGGGCGAGAAGACGCTCGCGCTCCCCGCGTGGAGGCCGCCGAGGCGCGCACCGGACTGGAGACCCTGTCCGCAGGTGGAGTGGGTCGAGCCGGTGGTGAAGGAACCCGACGCGCGGTGCCGCCGTTCGGCCTGCGCGGGCGAGGCGTGCCTGTGTTCCCCCGCGGAGGATGTGCCTGAAGCCGAGCTCTCGTTCGGGTTGGCCACCTGGCCGGTGGGGCTCTTTCCGGCGCTCGATCCGCGGGCGCTGCGCCACGCCCGGGTCGATCTCGATGGTGATGGCAACCTGGAGTCGGTGGTGTCGGTGCGCGAAGGCGTGAGCAACGGCCTGGGCGTGGAGTGGTGGCGGCACATGGTGGTGCAGGCCGGGCAGCCCGTTGGGTCCTTCCTCACCGTCGACTACGGCGACTCGTTCGTGGCGCAGCCGCAGGGGTGTGCGCTGCTGGCGGTGACGCACCAGTGGCGAACGGATCAGCTCCGCGGTGACGGCAGCTACTGGCTGGCGCAGCTGCACGTGTTGAAGGACGGGGCGATGCGCGCGGTGGGGCCCGAGGTGGCGCGCCGCTACACCCACCGCTTCGCCGCGCAGCGCTGGGAAGGGCTCGAGCCCGAGCTCGCGCGGCCGTTGCCCTGGTTCACCGACGTCGGCGCTTTCATCTGGCCCGCCGCGGACGAGCGGATGACCTGCCGCGAGGCGAGCGTGGTGTTCGAAGACGATGAGGCCCGCTTCGACCTGGGTGGGCAGGGCGTGTTCCAGCCCCGCGAGCTCTGGCGGGAGCAGCCGCTGCCCACAGGGGTCTCCGAGTACGACCTGCTCCTCGACGCCGTGACGGGCGCAGCGCTGCTCGCGGAGTACCGGCCGTTTGGTGAAGCGCGTTGGTCGGGTCGGAAGGTGAGGGTGTGCGAGGGGGTGGCAGAGGGTGCGCCGCGCGTGACGCTTTCGTTGTGATCGTTTTGGCCGGGTGCCGGCAACAGAGTGGGTGAAGTCGACGCCGGGCGCCCCCTCCCTACCGGCGCCGCTCTTCGGAGTCGTCCTGTCCCCGCGTGGTCTTCCACGCGTCGCCTGCCAACGTACGGCGGGCTCCCGGGAGTCTGGACGCCCTCCGGCGTGAGCTGTTCTCCCTCTTCCCGAGAGGGCAGCCCCTCACTCTGCAGCCGCCGCAGCGACGCGTGGCCGCACCACCAGCCCCTGGCAGCCGCGGCCGATCGGCCCCTGCTCGTCCCACAGGCGGGTGTCCGAGAACCCGACGCCATCTTTCGTGGCCATGGTGTGCGCCTCGAGGCACACCCACTCGCCCTTCGGCCTGCGCAGCAGCGACAACGACAGGTCCGCGTTCACGAAGGTGAAGCGCTCGTAGTCGACGACCTGCGCCACGCCGTTGCCCGAGTCCGCCGCGCACACCACGCGCACGAAGGGCGACGGCTTCTCACCGGGCAGCAGCGGCACCTTCATCCTCATCCACACCGCCACGGGCGACTGGCCGAGCGCGCCGCGCGCGAAGCGCACCTCCATCGCGGTGTGGTAGCCGACCGGCCAGGCGAAGAACGGGAACACGTACGAGGTGAGGCTGCCGGGGAGCGGAGGCGGGGTCTCCTGTGGCAGGTCGACCTCGACCGCCACCTTGCGGAACGCGGTGGCCTGCGCGCGGATGAGCGGCTTGCCGTCGGCCTCGAGCACCGCCGTGCCGCGCCGTACGTTCGCGCCCGTGGAGTCGAGCTCGGTGCGCAGCGTCAGCCTGGCGAAGCCCACCGGCCGCAGCAGCTCGAAGGTGAGCCGCGCCAGCTGGAAGTCATCGGGCAGGCCGCGCTCGAAGCCGCGGGTGATCAACGCACACGGAGGGCCGCCATGCAGGAAGTCGGTGCTCCACGGGCCGGTCGCGTGCACCTGGGGAAGGAAGCCGTCGCCGTCGACGGTGAAGAACGAGTCACTCATGCGCCCTTCATACGCGCTTCGTGGCCCGCCAGAGGATCTGCCCGCAGTCCACGAAGCCCAGCGAGCGGCCCAGCGCCACCGCGGCGACGTTCGAGGCCGGCGCGCCCCACACCGGCGAGCGCCCCTCGTGCCGCTCGTGGGCGACCACCGCCTGCACCACGCTGCGTGCGAGGCCACGCCGCTGGAACGCCGGCAGCGTCTCCACGTGCAGGTCGAACCACCGCTCACTCTTGAGCGGGGCCCACGCCAGGGCGGCCGGCCGACCGTCGACCGCCTCGAAGAACACGGCGCGGCGCTCCATCGCGACGGCGACGCTCGCCGACAGCTCCGGCGGCAGGAGCGGCCACTGCGCCGGCGAGAGGCGCTTCGCGTTCCCCCGGCCTTCGCCTCCGCCCGTCGAGAGCGAGACCGGCTCCCACCGGTAGCCGGCGAGCTCGACCGGCTCGCGCGCGAGGAGCTCAGGCGGCAGGCCGCAGAGCGTCAGCTCACGCAGCGTCTTCTCCGTCGGCTTCCCGATGAGCACGCCCAGCGCGGCCTCGGCGTGCGCGAAGGCCGCGCCCTCCACCGTGCCGAAGAGCTGCGTCTCACCCAGCTCGAGCAGGGCTCGCATCTGCACCGTTCCTGGCCCGTCGGTCAGCAACGCCAGGAGTTGGTCTCTGAGGTCCACGGTGAGGACTGTAGTAAGGCGCAGTCCGTGAGCGACCTTCCTCCGTGTCCCAAGTGCAAGTCGGCTTTCACCTACGAAGACGGCGCGCTGCTGGTGTGCCCCGAGTGTGCGCACGAGTGGTCGGCGACCGCGCCAGCCGCCGCGTCCTCCGAGGAAGAAGGGGGCCTGGTGGTGCGAGACGCCAACGGCACCCTGCTCAAGGAAGGCGACTCGATCGTCATCGTCAAGGACCTCAAGGTGAAGGGCGCCACCTCGGCCCTCAAGGTCGGCACGAAGGTGAAGAACATTCACCTCGTCGAAGGTGACCACAACATCGACTGCAAGATCGACGGCTTCGGCGCCATGTCGCTCAAGAGCGAGTTCGTGAAGAAGTCCTGACGGCTCAGCCCGTCACGCTCTGCGCCACGCGCGTCCACGGCAAGAGGCCCAGGCCGGCCCCGAGCAATGCGCCGGCGAGCACGTCTGAGGCGAAGTGAACGCCGAGCCACACGCGCGAGAGCGAGACGCCGCAGGCCCACAGCGCAACCCACGGCGCGAGCGGGTGCGCCATGGCGAAGAGCGCCACCGCGAGCGCGACCGCGGTGGCCGCGTGGGTCGACGGAAAGGAGCGGCTGGGGCCCGGCGCCCAGATGGCGGCGTTGACGCCCTGGCCGGTGGCGAAGGGCCGCCGCCGCCCCGCCGCGCGCTTGATCACGCCGCCGACGAACAGCGCTGCGAGGCCCGCCAGCATCGCCACCGCGAAGTCGAGTTGACGGGGGATGAACTCGACGCCGCGCCGGTGGGTCGCCATCAGCAGCGCCGCGAGCGCGAACCACACCCCGCCGGCGCCCGACCACGAGAGCGTCGCGAAGAGCAGGTTGGGCAGCCGGGCCCGGCGCGCCTGCAGGGCGAGGCTCGACCTCAGGTCCCATCGCGCAACGGTGTCGAGCCAGGTACGCACGCGGCGCACTGAACCCGAGACCGCTGTGCAAGACCACTGGGAACTGAGGGTGCAGTACCGCGTCGAGGTGCTCGGCCGCGCGCCCGAGGTGCGCGAGCGCTTCGACGCCATCTCGGTCGAGCGGCGCCTCGAGCACCCCGCGGTGGTTCACCCAGGGGGCGCGCGACGAGTTCCTCAGCCGCCCTCAGAACTGAATGGTGCGCTCGGCCACGCACTTGTCCGAGAAGTCCTTGCCCGCATAGAAGTCGCGCCACAGCCGCAGGTAGCCCTCGGTCACCTGCTTCGCCGACATCAGCTTCGGCTCGAACACGCAGTTGGCGTCGTTGTAGTGGCCCCAGTCGCGGTCGATGATCCGCCCTTCCTTCTCCAGGCGGATCCACGCGGGCGTGCCGGGGTAGGGCGTGAAGATGGCGAACTCGGCCTTGGTGATGCCGCTCTTCGCCGCGAACTCGAGCATGCGGTCGACCGTGCCCTCGTCGTCGTCTTCGTTGCCCAGCAGGAACGAGGTGTACGGCTCGATGCCCGCATCCAGGCTCTTCTTGATGGCCTCGTAGGCGCGCGCGAGGTTCTTCGGGTCCTTCCCGGTGAAGGCGCCCTTGGTGATCGGGTCGAAGCCGCCCACCAGGTAGAACATGTCGACGCCCGCGCGCTTGGCGAGCTTCAGCATGTCGGGCGTCGAGGTGATGATCAGCGGCATCGAGATGCCGATGTAGCTGATGGTCGCCGGCGCCCCGTGCGAGACGATGCGCTCGAACAGCAGGCGCAGCTGCTTGGCGTTGGCGCCGGGGAACCAGCTGGTGTCCTCGGTGAGGCAGGCGCGCTTGCCGTGCTTGTTGAGCTGCTCCAGCTGGCCCACCACGTGGTCGATCGAGAAGTGCCGCAGCGACTTGGTCATCGAGGTGGGCAGCACGCAGGCCACGCACGACATCGGGCAGCCGCGCGAGAGCTGCACCGGGTAGTCGTCGGGCTTGAAGTCGCCCGCTTCCTTGGCGAGGTAGAGCTCGACGCGCGGCTGCGGGAGCTTCGTGATGTCGGGGATCTCGGGCGCCTTGTAGCGGCGCTTGAGCGACCTGTTCTTGAGGTCGGAGAGCACCGTCGCCCAGATGGGCTCGCCTTCACCCACCACCACCGCGTCGAAGTGCTGCTCGCACAGCTCGGGCATCATGGTGGGGAAGATGCCGCCGGCGATGGTCTTCTTGCCCTGCGCGCGGAAGAACGCGGCCAGCTCGATGGCGCGCGTCGCCGCGGGGGTGAAGAAGCTGAAGGCCACCACGTCGGCGTCGGTCGCGCGGTCGGCAGGCGAGAGCCGGTCGTCGCGGAACTCGATCTGAATGTCGTCGGGCGTGACGGCCGCCATGGCGGCGATGCCCAGCGACGGAGAGCCCAGGTACTCGTTCATGGGCACCCACTTCTTGAGCTCGGGGTGGGCCTCGGCGTGGCGTTGAAAGCGGGGGTAGACGAAGAGAATCTTCACGGAAGCACGCCCTCCAGGAGCGATTGAACGAGTACGGCGGTGGGCCCTGCGGGCAGGGGGTGGGCGGCGGCCAGGGTGAGCGCCTCTTCGCGGAGCACCGCGGCGGCGGCGTGCTCCAGGGGCGTGCGGGCCAGCGTGGTGGCGGAAGTGGCGGCGTCGCGCCAGACCACCGCCTTGCCCAGCGCGTGCTGCTCGGCCTTGCGGTTGAGCGCGCGCACGCTGAGGCCCTTCGAGTCGCCCTTCATGGCGTCGCGGCGGGCGGCCACGGCGCGCCAGAGCGGCGCGAGCGCTTCATCGGTGGGCGGCGTGGCCGGCTGGGTGAGCTCCATCAACCCCGCGTGCGTAAGGAGCACGTCGTTGGCGCCCTCGAAGATGCGGGTGACGCGCGCGTCGCGCATCAACACCGCCATGCCGGTGTCTTCGATGTAGCCGCTGCCGCCGTGGAGCTGGATGGCGAGATCGGCCAACTCGAACGCTGCCTCGCTGCAGAACACCTTGGAGCTGGTGGTGAGGCGCGAGAGCAGGTCCCAGTCCTGCTCGGCGCTGGCGGCGGTCTCCACCAGCGCCGACATGCCGAAGGCGATCGCGCTGGCGCGGGCGAGCTGGTGTTGCACCACTTCCTGCTGCACCAGCGCGCGGTGGAACTGGCGGCGGTGGTGCACGTGATCGAGCGCGGCCCGCAACGCAGCGTGCGCGGTGCCCACGCAGCCCGCGCTGAGCAGCATCCGGCCCCAGGAGAGCACGTGGGCGAGCTGGGCGGCGCCCTGGCCGGGTTCACCCAGCACCGCGCCGGGCGGGAGCTGCACGTCGTCGAAGATGAAGGCGGTGGTGGAAGAGCCGCGCAGCCCCAGCTTCCGCTCTTCGGGTTGGCGCAGCACGCCCTTCGTCTTCGGGTCGATGAGCAGCAGGCTGGTGCCGCGCGCCGCGCCGCCGAGACCGGGCGTGGACGCGGTGACGGTGAGCACCGAGGCGAAGCTGCCGTTGGTGACGTAGAGCTTGGTGCCCGAGAGCCGCAGCGCCCCGTCGGGGCCGGCGGCGGCGACGCTCTTGAGCGCCGAGAGATCGCTGCCCGCCTCGGGCTCGGTGGTGGCGAAGGCGGCGATGGCCTCACCGGCGGCGAGCCGCGGCAGCCATTTTTCCTGCTGCGCGCGGGTGCCCCAGGCGACGAGCCCGCGGGTGCCCAGGCCGAGGTGGAGGCCCACGGTGGTGGCGACCGAACGATCGGCTTCGGCGAGCGCGGTGACGACGCGGGTGGCGTCGAGCGCCGACAGCCCCGCGCCGCCCCACTCGGTGGGCAGGGTGACCCCGAAGAGCCCCAGCTCCGCCAGGCCGCTCAGGATCGCGGGGGGAATGGTGTGCTCGCGATCGATCTCCAGCGAGCGCAGGTTGCGCTTCGCGAAGTCGCGAACGGTGTTCGCAAACGCATCTCCCTCTCCCCCGGAGCGGAGCCGATCCAGCGGAACGCTGGGCGAGCGCAGCTGAAGCGGAGCGGAAGATGCGCCGAGGCGAAGTGACCCAGTATGAGGGGGAGAGGGTCGGGGAGAGGGCAAACTCACGACGCCGCCGCGACCTGCTTGAGAGCCAGGTGCCGCTTCGCCATGTCGATGGTGGCGGCGACGGTGGTGACCTGGGCCGCCTCTTCCATCGGCACGTCGAGGTCGAGCTCCTCTGCGAGCATCGAGAGCAGCTCCATCGAGCACACCGAGTCGAGGCCGAGGTCCTCACGCAGCCGGTGCTCGAGGCGGATGTCGGGAGCCCTCACCACGGAGAGCTGGGCCATCATCGAGAAGATGCGCTGCTTGAGGACGTCGTCGGTCATGCGGACTTCTCCGGTCGTGGGCGTTGGAGGAGACCCATGCGCAGGGCCCACGAGTCCCATGCGTCGAGGGTGTCGGACAGCGGCCGGTACGACAGGCCGAGGTTCCGGGATCGCGAGGCGTCGAGCCTGGGCGAGTGCACGATGAGGTCGACCAGCTCGCGAGCGAGCGCGGCGCGGCCACCTGCGCGCGCGGCTTCGCTCTCCTGGGCGTCGGCGAGCAGGCGGGCCGCTTCGGCCTCGAGCGCGGGCGGAGGCTGGGCCGAGCCATAGCGTTCGGCGAGCCTCACCAGCAGCTCGTGCGCGTCAGACGTCTCGTTCGCGAGGATGAGCCGCCCGGGCGGTTCGTCCATGGTGGCGAGCTTCACCAGCGCGTCGCCGACGTCGCGCGCGTCGACGGTGGTGATGCGGCCCACCGGGTGCGGAGGCGGAGCGCCCCGCGCGGTCGCGAGCAGGAGCGCGGACGTGCCCACCTTCCAGTCGAAGGGGCCCAGGCAGGCCGCGGGGCAGGCGATGCTCACCTCGAGCCGGCCCTCGTCGCGCAACCGATGCTCGAGGTTCCATTTGAGCGCGTGGTACGTGCCCCAGTCGGGGCAGCTCGAGAACACGTCGTCTTCGTTCGACGGCGCGGCGTCCCTCGGTGCCACGGTCGCGGTGCTCGAGACGAAGACGAGCCGGCGCACCCCCGAAGCCACCGCGGCCTCGATCACCGCGTCGAGCTCGGACAGACCGCGGGCGATCGTCTCTGCGGGTTCGAGGGAGAAGCGCGGGTAGTGCGCGGCGGCGTGCACCACCACGTCGACGCCGCGGAACGCCTCGCGCAGGCTGAGGGGCTGGTTGAATTCGGTGACGACGAGTTGCGTGCCCAGGCCGCGCAGCCCCAGCACGTTGCCGCGCGTACGGCGGCCGCAGCGGGGCTTGATGCCCGCGTCGAGGAACGCGCGCACGGTGTTGAGGCCGAGGAAGCCGCCGGCGCCGAGGACGAGGATCTCGCTCATGGTTGCGCGGGCCTCTCCCCGAGCCTGTCTTCCCCTCGAGGCGCCCCCGCCTCCGGGGGCGCTTCGCCCTGGCGCGCCTTCTGATCCGCTCCAGGCGAACCGGCTCCGCTCAGGGGGGAGAGGGAGACACTGGAGACACCGGTCGAGATGGCCTTGCGCTTGACCTTGCCGCTGGTGGTGCGGGGCAGGGTGCCCGCGGGGACGAACTCGATCACGTCGGCGCGCACGCCGAGCACGCGCAGCAGCTCGCCCTTGATCAACATCGGGTCGATCGCGCCCGACACCCGCCGCAGCTCGATCACCACCACCAGGCCCTCGCTGCCCTGCGCGGCGTCGGGGCGCGAGACCGCGGCGACGCCGTTGGGCGTGGCCTCCACCATGGCGGCCACCACGCGCTCGATGTCGTACGGGTGGAACTTGCGCCCCGCCTGGATCACCAGCTCCTTCTCGCGGCCGGTCACGTAGACGGTGCCGCCGCGCACCACGCCCAGGTCGCCGGTGCGCAGCCAGTCACCGCGCATCGTCGCGGCGGTCGCGTCGGCGTGCTCGAAGTAGCCGGACATCACCGTGGGGCCGCGGACGCACAGCTCGCCTTCTTCTCCCGGGCGCTTCACCCGGCCATCGGCGTCGGCGACGCACAGCTCGATGCCCGGCAACACCGCGCCCACGCATGGCACGGGGCGGCCGGCGACGTCGAGGTCGGGCTTCGGCGCGCCGGGCCGGGAGAACGCCACGCCGAGCGTCGCCTCTGCCAGCCCGTACACCGAGAGGAACGCGTCGGCCTTGAAGCCGGCGGGCGCGAACTTCGTGGTGAAGCCGTCGAGGGTGGTGCGGTGAATCGGCTCGCTGCCGTTGAGCGCGCAGCGCAGCGACGAGAGGTCGAGGCCGTCGGCAGCGACGCGCCGCACCAGCAGCTCCCAGGCGAAGTTCGGCCCCACGGTGAGCGTGGCGCGCTCGCTCGACACGAGGTCGAGCCAGCGGCGCGGGCGCATCAGGAAGTCGCCCGGCCGCAGCACGTGCACGGGGAAGCGCGCCACCAGCGAGGTGAGCAGCACCCCGACCAGCCCCATGTCGTGGAAGAAGGGGAGCCACGACACACCCACGTCGGAAGGGCCGAGGCCCAGCGCGCTCGCCATCGCGCGAGCCGAGCCGAGCGCGGCCCGCTGAGAGATGACCGCCCCACGCGGATCGCCCGTCGAGCCCGAGGTGAACTGCATGAAGGCGAGGGGTCCCTCGACTTCGCCCGGGACGAACGGCTTCGCTGATCCTTCGGTGACGACCGGGGTTCCCCAATCGACCGCCGCGCACCCCGGCGTGGTGGCCAGCACGTCGAGCCGGGCACGACCGAGCACCGGCCGCAGCGATTCGATCAGCTTGTCCGGCGCGCCGTCGACCACGGGCCAGGGCAACGGCACCGCCACCGCGCCCAGGGCCTGGGCCGCGAAGAAGGCCGCCACGAAGTCAGGCCCGTTCGGCAGCAGCACCCCCACCCGCTGCAGGCCGGGGCACGCCTGCCGGAGCGCCGCGGCCCAGCCGAGCGCGCGCGCTGCCACGTCGGCGCGGCTCAAGGTGGTTCGCACCGTTCCGGTGTGAAACACGAGCCAGGGCTGGCTGGGGTCGCCGTCGAGCAGCTCGGCCCACAACGACGAGGCCACGCCCCCCGGAAGCGGGGGCCCACGCAGCCAGGCCTGCTCGTCGCTCGGGGAGATCATCGCCCCAGCCCCTCAGCACACGGCGCCGATGGACTGCCTTGACCACCGTCAGGTCTTTCCGCTTCGCAGTTGATGCCGCACGCGAACTGGCGCGGCGGTGGACGCAGGAGCTGCACGGCGCCGCCACGCTGCAAGCGAGGTGCCCGGCAACCGACCGGCTATGGTCTCGACGATGAGCGAGCCCCGCGGCAAGGGAACGAAGGCCGTGGCGGTGGTCCTCTCCGGCGTGGGTGTGGCGATCATCCTCTGCATCGGCGGCGTGGTGGCCATCGCCGCGCCCAAGTTCATGCGCTTCCAGGATCGCTCGTGGCAGAGCGAGTGCAAATCGAACCTGCGCTCCATCGCCACCGCCGAGCGCGCGTTCTACGAGGAGCACGCGCGCTTTTCACCGAAGTACGCCGAGGTCGGCTTCCTCCCCGAGAAGGGCAACCGCTATCAGTACCGGCTCGGGCCCGGCGCACTCGGTGACGAGGCGTTTCCGGTCGACACCACCAGGTCTCCCGACGCGGTTCCCGCACTCCTCGACGCGGCCCTCCCGCCCGCGCTGCAGGCGAAGCTGGGGGTGAAGGGCACCTGCCCTGAGTGCGAGCTGACTGCGAGCTGCGCGGGCAACCTCGACTCTGACGACGTGCTGGACGTGTGGAGCATCACGGTCGGCTTCCAGAAAGACGGTGAGGGCTACTCGAGCGTGTCAGGCCAGCTCACCCAGCACGTGGACGACGCCGCCCGGTGATGACCGTGCTGCACACGCTGAGGGACACGGTGGTGGCGGCCTCGTTGCTCGCCCTCGTGTTCGCGCCGCTGGAGTGGGCCTTCGCCGCGCGGGCCCACCAGCCGTGGCGCCGCCCGCGCCTCGCGCTCGACGTGGCCTTCTTCCTGGGCAACTACCTGCTCTGGGGCGGGCTGGCGATCTGGCTGCTCGAGGCGCTCTCCTTCGCGCTGGGCGGCTGGGTGCCGCCAGGCGTGCGCGCGGGCTTCGCGGGGCAACCGTTCTGGCTGCAGGCGGCGGAGATCGTCGCGCTGGGCGACCTGGGCATCTACTGGTTCCACCGCGCCTGCCATGCGTGGGAGCCGCTCTGGCGCATTCACCGCGTGCACCACTCCGCCGAGCACCTCGACTGGGTGGCCGCGCACCGCGAGCACCCGCTCGACGGCCTGCTCAGCCAGTTGGTGCTCAACCTGCCCGCGCTCGCGCTGGGCTTCAGCGTCGAGGTGGTGGGCACCTTCTTCCTCTTTCGCGGCCTGTGGTCGATCTTCATCCACTCGAACGTGCGGGTGCCGCTGGGGCCGCTGCGCTGGCTGCTCGGCGCCCCCGAGGTGCACGCGTGGCATCACGCCCGGCACCCGGGCCGCGTGGCGAACTTCGCCAACCTCGCGCCGTGGTGCGATCTGCTCTTCGGCACCTACCGTTGCCCCGCGCCGGAAGAGCGCTTCGAGCTGGGCCTGCCCGAGCCGATCGAGCTGGGCTACTTCGCGCTGCTCTTCGGGTGTTTCTTCCAGGGTTCCAAAAAGGAACGAATCGGGGCCGCCGCCCACCCTGCGCCGAGCCGAGAGGCCCGCGCCGCCTGACCCCGGCCGATGGCCGCGTTGCTGCATTGCGCGCCGGGCTCATGAAGAAGCGCGTCTCGATGAACCTGGTGCAGCTGGGGCTGCCTGACGGCGTGGCCCGGGGGGACCCCCCTGAGACGCTCCTGGGGCTCCTGCTCGCCTGTCACACGCGCATTCGCCGCTTCGCCCGCCTCGCCCTCACCGTGGGCGCGCGCCCCGAGCTCCCCGCGGCTGAGGTGAAGGACGCCGCCTCGCAGTGCCTGCGCTACTTCACCGAGGCGCTGCCCCTGCACGTGCGCGACGAGGAAGACAGCCTCTGGCCCCGCCTCGCCGGTCACTCGGCCGCGCTCGACGCCACCATGGCGCAGATGCGCGCGCAGCACTTCGCCCACCGGGTGCGGCTCGACGCGCTCACCTCTGCCCTCGAGGCAGTGCGTCAGCGGCCCAACGAGCCCGGGCTGCACAAGGAGCTCGCCGCCGCCGCGTCGACCCTCGAGACCGACTTCGAGGACCACCTGGCCCTGGAGGAAGCGGAGCTCTTCCCGTTCTTCGACGAGGCGCTCGACGCCGAAGCACAGGAAGCCATCGTCAGGGAACTTCGCGCGCGGCGAAGCCCACCCTCCTGACTCATCACTGGCATCAGCGCTGCTCCAGGTGATGGGGTGACTTGCCCCTCGCGCGGTGGGTTGATGGCTGCAGATGCCCGGCACGAGCGAAACCGAGTGCACCGTCAGACTCCCCGAGCGGCGAACGCACACGGCCACGTGCGATGACACGTTCTCCGGCGACGCCACGGTGCACTGCCCGCTCTCGCTCGACGCCCGCTTCGTCAGGTCGTGCCAGCGCTGCCCGCGCTTCGAGCGCGAGGTGTTCAGCGGCGCTCAGGCCTGGGTCGAGTGCCGCGTTCCGCTGGCCGCGGCTGATCCGCACGGCAGCTGCGGTGAGCTGATGAGCCCCGAGGTCACCTGCCTCGACAGCGAGCTCGACGCGGAACGGGCGGCCGAGTTCCTCGAGTTCGCCGGCGTCACCTCGGCGCCGGTGCTCGACGACAACTGCGTGCTGGTGGGCATCGTGTCCACCACCTCGCTGGCGCGCGTCCGCCTCGGGTCGGGCCTGCGCCTCGAGGTCGAAGACGCGATGTCCACGCAGGTGGTGACGCTGACGCAGCAGGCGACGCTGGGGGAAGCGGCGCGGCTGATGGCGAGCCGCGGCGTCGATCGCGTGCCCATCGTCACCGACGACGGTCACCTCGTTGGCGTCATCTCGGCGATGGACCTGGTGCGCTGGCTCGCGACGAGGCTGCCCTGACATGTGTGACTCTTCCTGTACCAACTGCGATGGCGCGTGCAGCTCGAGCCGCACGGCGAAGCCCGAGAAGGACTCGTGCCGCACCTGCCCCAACCGGCAGCGCTGTCACGGCCGCAGCCCGGACATCACGCAGGAGACGGTGATGCGCCTGGTGAAGGACGCGGTGCTCGAGGTGCTCAAGGAGCGTGGACTCTAGACCCGGGTGAGACGCCTTGCGCTGGGCTCACCGCTTCTTCGCGGCGGGCTTCACGCGCTGGAGGTAACGCTCGACCAGCTTCGTCTGCCGCGTCGCGAGCGGCTGCTCGACGCCGGCGATGAACACCTTCTCGGCGAACGACGAGAGCTCGAGCGGGTCGCCCGACCACAACACCAGGTCGGCGCGCTTGCCGCGCTCGACGGAGCCCACGTCCTTGTCGAGCCCCAGCGCCTTCGCCGGCTGCAGGGTGATGGCCGACAGCGCCTTCGCGCGCGGCAACCCGTAGCTGACCGCGATGCCCGCTTCCTGCCGCAGGCGGCGCCGCGACATGTCGTTGCAGGCGATCGCCACGCTCACGCCCGCGGCGTCGAGCCTGGTGGCCACGTCGTCGCGCGCGCGCAGTTGCTCGAAGGAACCCGGCACCAGGTTGGACGGCACCAACAGCACCGGCACGCGCGCCGCCTCGAGCTCGGCCGCCACCAGCCACGCCTCGCTGCCGCCGGCGATCACCACGCGCAGCTTCTCTTCCTGCCCGAAGCGCACCGCCTCGAGGATGTCGGACGCACGATGCGCCGAGAGCACCAGGGGCAGCCTGCCCTCGAGCACCGGCAGCAACGCCTCGAGGTGCAGCGGCGAGAGCGCGAGCGCGCGAGAGCGGTTCTGTTCCACCGCCGTCTTGTTCTTCGCGTACCAGCGCGCGTCGGCCACCACCTCGCGCAGCTTGAGCCACAGCCCTCCGCGCGCGCCGCCCGAGAGCGCGGCCCCGCCGTTGCCCACGTCGCCGAACATGGCGACCGGCTTCTTCATGTCGGGCATCGAGCTCATCGTTCCGGTGAGGACGACCCAGTGCCCCGTGCCGGCGAGCACGCCGCTGCCGGGCGCGAGCACCGCGCCGGTGACGCCTTCTTCCCGCGCCGAGGGGATGCGCACCGAGAGCGGGTTGAAGCCGTCGGCCACGCGGAAGCCGGGCACCAGCACCGCGCCGTTCATCGCCTCGTCGAGCGTGGAGGGCTCGAGGTCGACCTCGCGCAGGCCCAGCGGCGAGGCGGCGTCGATGAACCCGGGCGCGAGCGTCTTCGTGCCCCCGCCGTCGATGCGCGTCGCGCCCTCGGGCACGGGCCCGCGCCCCACGGAAGCGATGCGGCCGTCCACCACCACCACCGTGGTGTCGGTGAGCACCAGCCCGTCACCGATCTCCACGTTGACGTGCTCGAAGGCCACCGCCGCGTTCAGCACCACGCTCAACAGCATCGCCGCGCTCATGGCAGGTCCTTTCCGTCGACCAGCCCCAGCTCGAAGTCCGAGATGGGGACGTCGTGCCCCGCGCGGTCGTAGACGACGGCGCCGTCGACGAGCACCTGCTGCGCCAGGGTGTAGACGCTGAAGGGGCTCCCGTTCCACACCACCACGTCGGCGCGCTTGCCCTTCTCCAGCGTGCCCACGTCGCCGTCGATGCCCAGGGCCCAGGCCGGGTTCGCCGTCACCCAGCGCAGCACCTCGTCGTCGGAAGCCTGCAGCCCGAAGCGCACGCCCGCCGCGCGCGCCTTGGACGCTTCCTGGTTGAGCCTGCGCATCTCGGTCGCGGAATCGGAGTGGAGGATGGGCCGCCCGCCCGCGCGCTGCACCAGCGCCACGTTCTGGGGGATGCCGTCGAGCGACTCCATCTTGAAGCCCCACCAGTCGACCCAGGTGGAGACCGCGGTGCCCTCGGCCGCGAGGCGGTCGGCGAGCTTGTACGCCTCGACCGCGTGGTGAAACGAGCGCACCTGGTAGCCGTACTCGCGCGCCACGTCGAGCACCTGGTGCATCTCGTCGGCGCGGTAGCAGTGGTGGTGCACGAGGATCTTCCCGTCGAGCACGCCGGCCAGCGTCTCCATGCCGAAGTCGCGCGGAGGCCCTTCGGGGGGATCGTCCGGGCTGCCGTCGGGCTTCGCCGTGGGCGGCGGCGGCTTGCCCTCTTCGGCGGTGTGCTTCGCGCGCCACAGCTCGAGATCGCGCTGCCACTTCTGCTGGGCGCGGCGGTACTCGAGCGCCTTCTGCAGCGCGGTGCGCAGCGTGGCCACCACGCCCATGCGCGAGGCGGGCTCGCGGTTGAGTCCGCCGTAGTGGCGCTTGGGGTTCTCGCCGCACGCCATCTTCATGCCCTCGGGCGCGCCCGGGTAGCGCATGGCCCGCGCCGAGCCCTCGGGCTTGAGGTGCGCCACGAAGCTGCGCCCGCCGATGACGTTGCCCGAGCCGGGCAGCACCTGGATGGTGGTGACGCCGCCCGCGAGCGCGCGCCAGATCGCCGGGTCCTGCGGCCAGAAGCCGCTCTCGCTGCGCACGTGCGGGGTGCTGGGGTTGGTCATCTCGTTGCCGTCGGCCGAGCCGATGGTGCCGGGCCACGCGTACACGCCGACGTGCGAGTGGGTGTCGATGAGGCCGGGCGTGACGAAGCCGCCTTTCGCGTCGAGCACGAGCGCGCCCGCGGGGGCCGTGCCCGCGCCTTGGCCGACCTCGGCGATGCGCCCGTCGACGAGCAGCACGTGGCCGTTCTCGAAGACCTGGCCCGCGGCGGTGAGCACGGTGCCGTTGCGGATCAAGGTCGGCGCGTGCGTGGCCTTCGAAGCGGGCGCTTCGGCTGAGCGCGGCGGCTCGTTGACCGTCATCAGGCGAACGTTCTTCGGCGGCGGGGCGACCGTGGCACAGGCGGTCAGCGCGAGAATTGGCAGCGCGAACAGGCGAGAGGACATCGCGCCGCTCTAGCACTTCCCGGTCAGGTTCAACGCGGGGGCGGGAGGCGCGCGCGATGATCGCCCAGGAGCGCGGCCGGCAGCGGCAGGCGCAGCTTGAACCTCGGGCCCAGCTCGACGGTGCGGTGAAACCAACCGAGGTCCACCTCGATGCGGGTGCGGGCGTCGACGGTGACGTCGATGGCCTCGCGGGCCACGTGCACCTCGACCTTCGTGGCGCTGTCGACCGCCACGCTGGCGAGCAGGGCCTTCACCTTGACCAGGGTCGCGGTGTCCACCGTGACGTCGACGGTGCGTGGCGTCACCACCACGTCCACCGCGGTCCGAGTATCGACGCCGACCTTCGTCCCGGGGGCCAGCACGCCCACGCGCGTCATGGTGTCGACGGCCACCGAGATGGAGCGGGGGGTGACGCTCACTCCGGCCGTCGTCGCCGTGTCGACCGCCACCTTCGTCGCCGGGGCGGAGACGCCGACGCGGCTGAAGGTGTCGAGCGAGACCGCGCGCGGGCCCACGGAGATCGTCGTGCCGGAGCGCGGCGCCCGGGGGATGGGTGCGGGGCGGGCTGGGATGGGGCGCAGGGCAGACACCCCTGGTTCTCCGGGAGGGCGCGCTGCAGTTGCGCGTTTCTCAGCGCCCGAGAGCGACTGCCCTCACGAGGGTGCTGACGTCCGCTCCTACGGACAGGTGAAGGTGCCGTTCGAGTTGAACGCACACTGCCCGTCGGATCGGCTGGCGCAGTAGAAGTGCCCGTTGCTGCCCATGCGGCAGTTGTAGCCACAGACCTGCTGGCCGTCGGAGCCCATGCGGCACTCGGGAGGCGGCCCGCCCGTCGCTTCGCCCGCGCCGCGGAGCTGGCTGCAGGTGATGCGCCCGTTGCTGCCCATCGCGCACACGCCGTCGGGCGTGTCGGCGCAGGCGGTCACGCCATCGCTGCCCATGCGGCAGTTGAAGCCACAGGCCTGCCTGCCGTTCGAGCCCATGCGGCACTCCGGCGCCCGGGCCTGCTGCGGCGGCGCCGCAGGCAGCGGAAGAGGCGCGGCGTAGGTGGGCGCTGGTGGCGGCGCGGCGACGACGTGCTGGGGCGCGAGCCGGTTCGCGCGGGCGCGGGCCTCGGCCCGAAGGTCGTCGCGGACGTCGGTGCTCGTCGAGTCGGCGTAGAGCCGGTAGTGATACGCCGCGTTCGCCGCGTGGCCGAGCGCTTCCTCTGCCGCCGCGAGCGTGAAGCGGGTGGAGACGAGCTCGGGCTTGATGGTGAGCGCGTACTGCGCGTCGGCGGCGGCGAAGAGCGGCGCCCGCAGGGCGAGCTGGGCCTGCGCCCGCGCCGCGAAATACTCGGGCACGCGCGGCAGCTCGGCGATCAGCAGGTCGAGGATCGCCGACGCGTCGGACGGCTTGCCTCCGGCCAGGTAGCGCGTGGCTGTCTCGTAGCGCGCGCGCGGGGAGAGATCAGGCGCCTTCACCGCGCCCGTCGCGGCAGCCGGCGGCGTCACGGGCATCGGCGCCCATTCGTCACCGTTCGAGAGGAGCGCCAGCACCACCATGGTCAGCATGCGTGCATCCTACCTCTCCCTGCGAAGCGGGGAGAGGTCGGCCGCAGGCCGGGTGAGGGGCGCAGCTCAGCCGCGGCAGCTGGGGCCCGCGTGGCACTTGCAGCAGGTGGACTGCTGCGCCGGTGCCCCGAAGAAGTGCTGGAAGCGCCAGCGGCCCACGTAGCCCGCGCCGGTCTGCGTGGTGGCGGTGCCCCCGGCGGGCTTCAAATGACACTCGCCGCAGTCAGCGGGGAAGAAGTGATTGAGCGCGCAATTCTGCGTGCCGCACATGAGGCTGGCCGCGGAAGCGCTGCAGGCAAGGCTCGTGATGCCCACGGGCCGGGTGTCGCCGCCGCGATCGGCGACGGTGCCGCTGCCCAGGCCACACTGCGCAGGGAGCTGTGCCGCGCCCGGTGCGTTCAACGTCCACGGCGAGCCGACCAGGTCGCTGCCCGCCTCGTGGCACGACGCGCAGCCCGTCGCGGGGGCGAGGGCGTGGTCGTACCCGTGCGCGCCGCGGCCGCCGCTGGCCGTGGCGTGGCACGTGGTGCACGAACCACTCACCGCGGGGTGCGCGAGGTTGTTGAGGCCGGCTTGAAGCGTGGTGGCGTTGGGCGCGGGGGGCTCTCCGATGGTGAAGCCGCCGACGCTGATGGTGGGCGGGGCAGCGGCGGCTCCCGCGCGGCGCCAGTTCGGCGCGGCGGGTGTGCCCGTGCCCGGCCAGCCGTGACACGACGCGCAGTCAATCGGCGAGGTGCCGGTAAACGCCGCGTGGTTCTGCGGAGCGTACCCGGGGTCGGGCTTCACGTTGAGGTGGCAGTTGCTGCAGCGGCCCGTCGAGCCGTTCATCACCAGGGCCGCGCCGCCGGTGAAGCGCGCGTGGAAGCTCGCCTGGTCCCAGGTGGTGCCGGGGGCGGTGTGACAGAAGTTGCAGTCGCGCGCGGTGACGTTGAGGTCTTCGTGGGAGAGCTGAACGTTGACGCCTGCTCGACCGGTCGACGCGCTCGCGCTGGTGATCGTCGCCGTGTCGATGAGGCCCGCCGGCACGTTGTGACCCGTACCTCCGTTGGCGGGGCCATGGCAGCTCTGACAGGTCGTCGGCGCGTTGCCCGCGAGGTGGAAGCGGGTCGAGGTGCTCCACTGGCCGCCCACCGGCTTCGCGTCTGCCGCGTGGCAGAAGGCGCAGTCCTTCGCCGTCACCACGGCCACCGCGTGGTTCATCCACTGGCCGTTGAGCGCGCTCTGGGACGCGTGCGTCGGCGTGGTGCCACCGTGGCAGTCGACGCACGCGCCCGGCTGGGGCGTGAGGTTCGCGTGGAACGCGCCGGGCCTCCAGTTGCGCGAGCTGAGCGCCGTGGCGTGGCAGCGGTCGCAGCGCTGGAAGGTGAGCTGCGTCGAGCGGTGCTTCATCTGGTAGCTCGGGCTGGCGGCGCTGATGACGTCGACCACTGGCGCTTCGGCCATGAGCGTGAAGTGACACCCGGTGCAGTCGCCGGGCTGCGGGGGGCCGTTGGCGTGGAAGACGCCGTCGCTCCAGCTTCCACCCGGGCTCGCGTGGCAGGTGGAGCAGTCGAGCTGCGAGACGGTGCCTGCGTCGGCGAAGTGATCCATCGGCCGCACGCCGGCGTCGACCTGCACGATGCCCCGGGGCCGCATGTTCGAGTGACAGTCAGCGCAGCGATCGGTGGGCTGGCCCAGGCTCGTGATCCCCGCGTCGGGCGTGCTGCGGTAGCCGGTGAGCGAGGCGTGAAAGCGGCCCTCGGCGAACGACACCACGTTCGTCGTGCCCGGCGTGCTGGTGTGGCAGTGCCAGCACGTGGTGGGATCTCCCGGCGCAGCGCCCGGCGCGAGGCCCGCGTCAGCCGGCAGCGCGCTCGAGGTGTGCAACATCGCGTTGAAGAGCGTGACGCGCGTCGACGCAGTTCCGGTGACCAGGTTGTTCGGTCCGCCGCGCCGCAGCAGCACCTGCGTGACGGTGATGAACTGATCAGTCGAGCTGATCAGGTTGGCGCCCGGGTACTGCTGCCCGCCATCCCAGTCGCTGAGCTGGGTGAACTGCGTCGTCTGCTGGTGGCAACCGAAGCAGTCGCCGGTGCCCGACAGCGAGTGGTCGAAGCCGAACACCGGCACCGTCGGGCGCTGGGTGGTGTGGCACACCACGCAGGTGGTGGCTGAGCGGCTCGCCGGGCCGTGGAGGAAGGAGCCGCCGCGCCAGTCGGGCTGGGGCCCCGCATCCTGCCGGTGACACACGGCGCAGTCCTGCCCGTCGCCGTGAGGGATGCCCTTCACGTTGGTCACGTAGTCGAAGGGAGGACCGCTCCACCCGCCGTCGTAGAAGGTGGGGCGCTCGGCTTCGTGGCAGGGCAGGCAGCTCGGTGGCGTCGGCACTCCCGCGGGGTGGAAGCGGCCGCCGGCCCAGGTGCTGGTGCTCGCGCCGTGGCAGGTCACGCAGTCACCCAGCCAGACCGCTGCCTGGTGATCGATGACCACGTTGAGCGGGAGCGCGGCGTTCGTCGAGGTGAGCAGCCCCGGGCGGGTGTTCGCGTGGCAGTCGAGACACGAGGTGGGCTGCACCGCGAGCGCGGCGTGGAACGAGGCGTTCGTCTTCCAGCTGGCCGCGGAGAGGATCGACGGCGCGACGTGGCAGGTGCTGCAGTCGGCTGTGACCAACGCGGTCGTCGTCGGCGCGCCGGCGGCCCAGGCCACTGCGTCGTGCTTCATCTCTCCACTGGGCGGCGTCCGTGCCGGCCTCGTGGCGGTCGGCCCCACGAAGCCCACGGGCGCGCTCGCGGCGTGGCAACCGGCGCAAGTGGTGGGTTGCGGCTGCATCAACGCGAGCAACGAGCCGTGGAGCTGGCCCGGGTAGAAGTGGCCGAGGTCGGCGTTGACATGGCAGTCAGCGCACGAGCTGCCCGGCGCGCTCGCGTGGTTCATGCCCATCGGCAGCGACTCGTCGGTCGCGGTCACGCTCAGGATGGTGGTGTTCGACCAGGTGGGAACGAGCGCGGTGACGGCCACGTTCTGCGTGGGATCCGACGCTCCCGGCGCGGTGGCGTGGCACGCGTAGCAGGCGGGGCTCGCGTACTCGAAGCCGCTCACGGCCGCGTGTCTCGGGGTGACCGTGGCCTGGTCGTGGCAGCCCGTGCACTCGAACTGCGCGAAGTTGGTGTTGGTCAGCGCGTGGCAAGAGACGCACTCGACGTTGGCGTGGGCGCCGAAGTCGATCTCGAAGTACGGGTGCGGCCGCTCGGGCTTCGGCGGCGCGGGGGCGGGGGTGCAGGCGATTCCGAGCAGCGCCATCGCCACCCATTGTCTGCGGGGCCCTCTCATCGGTTGGCCGGCGCGTACGCCTCACCCTTCATCGTCTTCACCTGCACGCCCGCCTTCTCGAGGAACGCCGTGGGCAGCACTCCGCCCGCGAAGATGAGCACGTAGTCGTTCTTCAGGTCCTGCACCTGGCCGGCGACGTCGAGGGAGACCCCGTCTGCGCGGATCTGCTTCACCTGCGACTTGAAGAGCACCTTCACCCCGGCCGACGCGTCGAGCTTCTCCTGGTTCTTCGGCTTGATTCGATCGAACACCTCGCCGCGATACGAGAGCTGCACGGTGGCCCCCGCTTCGCTCAGCGCCATCGCCGCTTCGATCGCCGCGTCACCACCACCCACCACCAGGCAGTGCGAGCCCGTGTAGTTCTCCGGCTCGAGCAGGCGGTAGCAGACCTTGGGCAGCTCCTCGCCCGGCACGCCCAGCTTGCGCGGACTGCCGCGCCTTCCCATCGCCAGCATCACCCGCCGCGCGCGAATCGGCCCGGTGCTCGTTCCCAGCTCGAACACGCCCTCGGCGTCGCGCTTCACGTCGTCCACGCGCACGCCCGTGCGCACCTTCAGGCCCGTCTTCACCAGGATGTCTTCCCACGTGGCGAGCAGCGCTTCCTTGCTCACCTCGGTGACCTTCAGCTTCCCGTAGAGCGGCAGGTCCACCGGCCGGGTCATCACGATCTTGTGCCGCGGGTAGTGCAGCACCGTGCCGCCCACCGATTCCTGGTCGACGATCACGAAGTCGAGCTTCGCCTCGAGCGCCGCGAGCGCCGCGGCGATCCCCGCCGGGCCTGCGCCGACGATGGCGAGCTGGTGCACGCCTTCGGACTTCGCGGGCGGTTGCTTGAGCAGCGCGCGTACGCCCTGCAGCCCCTGCGTCATCGCGTTGTAGATGAGGCCCATGCCGCCGAGCTCGCCCACGATGAAGAGGCCGGGCACGTTCGACTGAAAGTCGCCCGCCAGCAGCGGAATGTCGACGCCGCGTTTCTCAGTGCCCAGGACCAGGGTGATCGCCTCGACCGGGCAGGCGCGCAGGCACTCGCCGTGGCCGATGCAGGCGTTGGGGTTGAGCAGCCGCGCCTTCCCGTCGACGATGCCGAGCACGTCCTTCTCGGGGCACGCGGTGATGCACGCGCCCGAGCCGATGCACGCGCCCAGGTTCACCACCGGGTGCAGGCTCACCGGCTGCACGTTGCGCTCGACCGACTGCTTGTGCTGCTGACGCGAGACCTCTTCCTTGCGCCCCGCGCGCCGGGCTGACCAGAGCTGAAAGCCGACGATCAACACGATGGCGACGGCGCCAAGCCCGAGCACGAGGTCCACGTCGGCATCGTACCGACCCCCGACCATCGCAGCGCAGATTTTGCGTCGGTATCTTGACGGGGCGGGTAACCTCCCGCGGCTCATGCGGCGAGTGTTGCCAGCGATCTACGCCTTCATCATCGTCGCAGAGACGGCCGCCTTCTCGTGGCGGTGGGTGACCGACCCTCCGTCGCCGACGTCGGCGTTCAGCGTCAACCTCGGGTGGGTGGGCCTGGGCTCGATGGTGGTGATGCTCGTCTATTCCATCGCGCGGCGCTCCCGCGCGCTGCGGGAAATGGCGCGGCTCTCGGCCTGGCTCCACTTCCACATCTTCCTGGGCGTGCAGGGCATGGTGTGCGTGGTCTTCCACTCGCTGCACGTGTTCACGCGCGGGTATGGGGTCAACCTGCTCAACCCCGCGGTGCTCAACTTCGCCGCGGTGGCGGTGGTCTTCTTCTCGGGGATCTTCGGGCGCTACCTCTATTCCTTCATCCCTCACACGCTCGGTGGCGAGCAGATGGCCGCCAGCGAGGTGGAAGACGAGCTCGCGAAGATGGGCGCGGTGCCCTCTGAGCTCGAGCCGCTGGTGAAGCTGAGCGTGGCGCCTCAGTCGTTCGGAGGGTTGATCAGCGCCGACCTGGCCACGCGCCGCGCGCTGCGCTCACTGCCCTCGATGAACCTCAAGCCCGAGGCGCACGAGCTGCTCGAGCGCCGGCTCAAGCTGCAGCGCAGGCTGCACGCGCTCACCGCGGCCGAGCGCGTGTTCCAGCGATGGATCGTCCTCCACCGCCCGCTGGCGACGATCATGTACGTCCTCTCGGTGGTGCACGTCGTCCTCTCGTACATGTACGCGATGTCGTTCACCGCCGAATGATCTCGACCCTCACCGCGCTCGCACTCGTATCGCTGGGCCAGGCGGCTGCCGGTTCTCCGCTGCCCCTCTCGACTCCGCTCGAGGCGAACGGAGGGGCCGGTTCGCCCGACCAGGCCCCCGCTCACCTCGAGCGGAGTCGAGAGGGCTCGCTCGACGCCGGGCTCGAGGTCGACGTGGTGAGCGGCGCGTCGGTGAAGGGGACGATCGACGCGCAGGCCAGCGCCGATCTCCTCGCGGCGAACGTGGTGAGCGACGAGCCGGGCTCAGGCACGCCCCCAGAGCTGACCGCGCTCGAGCTGGGCCTTCGCGCCCGGGTCTACGCCACCGCCTTCTCCCGGCACGCGCACGTCGACTTCGACTACCAGGGCCGCCAGCCCGTGGCAGGCAGCTCACCGAACGCGCCGGCCATTCACCTGCTCTACAAGGCCGAGGTCTCGGTCGATCTGCTCGACAAGCTGCTCTTCATCGGCGTGGGCCGCTTCCTCGTGCCGTCGGCGGGCCTGCTGCCGGTCGATGGCCTGCGCGCGCAGCTGCACGTCTCGAAGCTGGTGTTCCAGGTCTTCGGCGGCCGGCGCGCCATCACCAGCACGCGCACCGGCAACGTCGACCTCACCACCCTGTTGCCGGCGCTCGGCGGTTCGGTCGCGCTCACGCTGCCGCGCGTCCAGGCCGAGCTCGCGGCCACCTTCAACCGCGACCAGGTGCCGCTGGGTGACACGGTGCAGTCGTTCGACGCCTTCTCCGCGTCGGCGCGCGGCGTGGGCCGGCCCGTCGACTGGCTGGTCGTGGGCGCGGAGCTCTCGATGGCGCAACGCGCCAGCTACGTGCTCGGGCCGACGTGGAACTCGGTCGAGCTGAACGCGCGCACGGTCGACCTCTTCGCGGGCGTGGCGTTCCTCGAGGTGCGGCCGCTCAAGACGTTGCGGTTCTCGTACGACTTCCGCTTCCAGCAGGCCGGCCTGTATCGCGCGGGTATCCGCCTCGATCCCGACGATCCGCAGGTGACCGCCGACGGCTTCACCCCGCTCTTCATGGACAACCGCCTGCGGGTGAAGTGGCGCCCGTTCGGGCTCGGCTGGCTGGGCCCCGAGGTGCGCTTTCGGGTTCGCCCCGATCGGCAGGAGTGGCGCGTCGGTGCCACCGCCGACCTCGCGCCCGCCTGGGCGTACGGCTTCTGTCTGCGCGGCGGCTTCACGTACGAGAAGATGGTGCAGACGGGCATCGAGCTCGCGCCGTCCGATCGCAGCTACTGGTCGGCCTCGCTCGGCTGGAGATGGAACGGGCTCGACCTCGCCGCCGGCGCGAGCAACGTGCAGCGCAGCGCGCTCCCGCTCTCCAGCCGCACGTACACGCCGTACGGCGACGGGCCCGACAAGCCCGCTGACCTGAGCCCCTTCATGCTCGAGGCGCAGCGCATCGCCTTCGTCCGCGCCTTCTACGGCTCGGGCATCTGGTTCGCCGGGCTCGACTTCGAGCAGAGCCTCACCGACGGCCGCGAGCGCCGCTTCTTCGTTCAGCTCGGCGCCCGACTGGAGAAGCAATGGTGAGCCCGCTCACGCTCTCGTTGTTGCTCCTCGCCGGCCAGGGGTGGCGTGCGTCGACCGCGCCGGGTCCGCCGAGCCGCGCCCACGCCGACACCGCGGACGACTGCGATGCCTGCCACATGCCGTTCAAGGGGCTGCCCAACGAGAAGTGCCTCTCGTGTCACCAGCACCTCGGGAAGTTCCACGCCGCGGTCGCCGCGCAGAAGTGCAGCGCGTGCCACACCGAGCACAAGGGCGCCGACGCCGACCAGACGAAGGCCGCCGCGCGCGCGTCGTTCAACCACGACCTCACGGGCATGCCGCTGGTGGGCGCGCATCAGAAGGTGGCGTGCAAGACGTGCCACACCAGGCCGGTCGCGCAGATGGCCGACTCGTGCGCGGGTTGTCACAAGGACACGCACCAGGGCGCGCTCGGTACCGCCTGCTCTGCGTGCCACAAGTCCGACGCGTGGAAGCCCGCGCTCCACCTGTTGGGCCAGCACAAGCTCTCGATGGAAGGGGGCCACGCGAAGACGCAGTGCGTGAGCTGTCACGCGAAGGGCGCGAACTTGAAAGCCGTCGTCGCGTGCGCTGCGTGCCACGAGCAGGCGCATGGCGGCACCACCGCGTCATGCGACGGGTGCCACGACGTGAAGGCGTGGACTCCGGCGAAGTTCGATCACGCGTTCTGCACCTGCACGTTGCCGCAGCTGCACCAGACGGTGAGCTGCCTGGGCTGTCACAAGGGCTGGGACTTCACCCACGCGCCGACGCTGTGCAGCGGCTGCCACGAGCAGAAGCGCAAGCACGAGCCGCTCGGTGAATGCAGCCTCTGCCACAGCGCCGTGTCGTGGAAGAAGAACCAGTTCGACCACAACAAGCGGGCGAAGCTGAAGCTCACGGGCGAGCACCTCAAGGTGGCCTGCGAGAGCTGCCACTCTCCCCTGGGCGCGGCGCCCCAATTCCGCGGGCTGCCGCTGCAGTGCGAAGGCTGTCACCAGAAGAAGGGCGACCGCGCGCACGGCGACTTCGGGCCCTGCGCGAAGTGCCACGCCACGGACGGCTTCGATCGCTCGAGCTTCAACCACGCGTCGACGGGCTTCCCGCTGATCGGCAAGCACGCGAAGGCGAGCTGCAAGGCGTGCCACGAGGCGAAGACGAAGGGCTACCCGGCGCAGCCGAAGAAGGCCGCGCGGGGCAGTTGGCTGCAGGGCGCGCTCGCCAGCACCGTGCTGATGGCGGCGGCCCCTCACGTCAAGGAAGCCGCGTGCAGTCACTGCCACGCCGATCCACACCAGGGCTCCACCAGCGCCACCGGGGAGTGTTCGGCGTGTCACACGTCAGAGGCGTGGAAGCCCACCACCTTCACCGTCGAGCGGCACACCGGCTTTCCGCTCACCGGCAAGCACGCCACCACCGCGTGCAACCTCTGCCACACCGACTCGAAGTTGAACGACGCGCCGAAGGTCTGCGCGCAGTGCCACGTCGATCGCCACGGCGGGAAGTTCGGCGCGGCCTGCGAGCAGTGTCACTCGACCACCGCGTTCAAGCCGGTGGTGGGCTTCGAGCACGCGCGCACGGGGTTCACGCTCACCGGTGGCCACGCGAAGGTCTCGTGCGAGGGCTGTCACGAGGGAAAGCGCGGCAAGGCGCTCGCGGCAGCGACGAAGGTGGGCTGCGAGACCTGCCACCACGCGCAGCACGGGCCCGAGCTCGGCGCCGACTGCGCCGCCTGCCACGATCCCACGAAGGGTCCGTTCTCGAGCGCGCGCGGCATGGCGTTCGCGCACGTGCAGAAGACCGGCTTCGCGCTCGAGCGCAGGCACGCCGTGTTGCCGTGTGGGGCGTGTCACAAGCCCGAGGGGCCGCCTCCGTCGGCGCGATGCGCCGAGTGTCACGCCGATCCCCACAGTGGACAGCTCAGCCAGGGCTGTGACGACTGCCACCTGGCCGATCGCTGGCGCCTGGTGCGCTTCGATCACGATCGCACCGGGTGGCCGCTGCGGGGCCGGCACTTCATGGCGCCGTGCGCGAGCTGTCACACCGCGCAGCGCTGGGTGGGGCTCGTCGACGAGTGCTGGGACTGCCACGCCAACGACGCCGCGCGGGGCAAGGCCAGGAACGCCGCGGCGCACCCGTTCGGCGTGCTCGAGTGCGCCACCTGCCACACGTCGATGTGGAAGTGGTGATTCCGGCTCCTGCCCGATGATCCGAAGCATCCGGGGCCCGCGCGCGCTATCTGCAGGCGCTCATGGCCGCCCGCCCCGAGCGCAAGCTCACGACCCGAGAGCTCCTGCAGCAACTGCCCCGCGCCCTGGGCCTGGTCTGGGAAGCCTCGCGCAGCAACGCGCTGTTGCTGTCGGGGCTGACCCTGGTTCAGGCCGCGCTGCCCGCGACGATGGCCTGGGTGGGCAAGCTCATCATCGACGCGGTGGTGAAGGCCTCGACGCAGCCGTCCGAGGCCGCGCAGGCGCTGGTGTGGCGCTACGTCTCGTGGGAGCTCGCCCTCGCCCTCGTCGCCCTGCTGGTGGGCCGGTTCTCCGGCCTCTCGCGTGAACTCCTGCGGGTGAGCCTGGGCAACCTGCTCAACGAGCGCATCCTCGAGAAGTCGCTCACGCTCGAGCTGCGTCACTACGAAGACTCCGAGACCTACGACATCATGCAGAACGCGCGGCGCGAGGCGTCGTCGCGGCCGCTCGCCCTGGCGATGGACGCCGTCACCGTGGTGCGCCACCTGCTCACGCTGTCCTCCTTCGCCGTGCTGCTGTGGAGCGTGGCGTGGTGGAGCGGCCTGGTGCTGCTCGCCGCGGCGGTGCCGTCCTTCCTCGCCGAGACGAAGATGTCGGGCGAGCGCTTCCGCCTCTACTCCTGGCGCGCGCCCGAGGGCCGCAAGCTCAACTACCTGGAATGGATCCTCACCCGCGACTCGACGGTGAAAGAGGTGAAGTTGTTCGGCCTGGGCCCGCTCATCCTCGGGCGCTACCGCGCGCTCTTCGCCAAGTTCCTCGCGGAGGATCGCAAGCTCGCCCTCAAGCGGCTCCTCTACGGCACGCTGCTCGGCGCGGTGTCACTCGCGGCGTTCTACGTCTGCTACCTCTGGGTCGCGGGCCGCGCGTCGGCGGGCGCGATCACCGTGGGCGATCTCGTCCTCTACCTGGGCGTCTTCCGCCAGGGCCAGGCCGCCTTCGAGGCCGTGCTCACCGCAGTGGCCGGCAGCTACGAAGACGCGCTCTTCCTCTCGAACCTGCAGCGCTTCTTCGAGCTCCCCACCACCGCCGAGGCGTCGCGCACCGTGCCGCCCAAGACCCTCGGGCCCGGGCCGCACGCGCTCGAGTTCGATCACGTCAGCTTCAAGTACCAGCACCGCGACGACTGGGCGCTGCGCGACGTGACCCTGCGCCTCGAGCCGGGCGAGAAGCTCGCGCTCGTCGGGGAGAACGGCGCCGGCAAGTCGACGCTGATCAAGCTGCTGCTGCGCCTCTACGAGCCCACCGAGGGCGCCATTCGGTACGGGGGCATCGACCTGCGAGACCTCGACGCGAGCGATCTGCGCGGCCGGGTGGGCGCCGTGTTCCAGGACTTCGTGCGCTACCAATTCAGCGCGGCGGAGAACATCGGACTGGGCCAGCCCTCGAAGGTCGAGGACCGCCAGGCCATCGAGCTCGCGGCCGATGCCGGCGGCGCGCGCGCGGTGATCGAGGCGCTGCCGAAGCAGTTCGACACCATGCTCGGCGGCTGGTTCGAGAAGGGCCACGAGCTCTCGGGTGGCCAGTGGCAGAAGCTCGCCATCTCGCGCGCCTTCATGCGCGACGCCGAGATCCTCATCCTCGATGAGCCCACCGCGTCCATCGACGCAGAGGCGGAGGTCGCGCTGTTCGAGCGCTTCCGCGCCCTGGCGAAGGACCGCACCGCGATCATCATCAGCCACCGCTTCAGCACCGTGCGCATGGCCGACCGCATCGCGGTGCTCGAGGGCGGCAAGCTCACCGAGCTGGGCAGTCACCAGTCGCTCGTCGAGATGGGCGGCCGCTACGCGAAGCTCTTCGCGCTGCAGGCGCAGGGCTACCGCTGACGAAGCGGGGGCCGACTGGAAGCATCGCGGTCAGCGGCGGCGTTCCCCTGCAGCCGACTGCGAAGCGCTGCACCTTCCCAGCAGTCCACCAGCAGGCTCGCCATGCGCCGCCGCTACGCGCCGTCGACGGTGACCTCGAGCCCGCGTGTCTTCAGCCCGGAGACCACGCCCGCGAGCTGGGCGGCGCTGGGCGCTTCGAGCGCGGGCAGCCGCGCAGGCTGATTCAGCGCCTCGTACTTGGCGAGGTAGTGCCGGTGGTACGGCACGAGCCGCAGCGCGCTCACCCCGAGGGAGGCGAGGAACGCGGCGAGCCGGCCGAGGTGCTCGGGGTCGTCGTTGATCCCCGGCAGCACCGGCATGCGGAACTGCACGTTCGCGCCGCGCTCGATCAACAGCCGCGCGTTGGCGTGAATGCGCGCGGTGCCAGCGCCGGTCCACTCGCGGTGCTTCGCCTCGTCGACGTGCTTCAGGTCGAACTGGAACAGGTCCACCAGCGGCAACACCTGGAGCAGGGTGGAGGTCGGTACCGCGCCGCAGGTCTGCACGCAGGTGTGCAGCCCCTCGGCCTTGGCCGCGCGCAGCAGGGTCAGCGCCCGAGAGGGCTCGAGCAGCGGCTCCCCGCCCGACAACGTGAGCCCCCCGCCGCTCACCTCGAAGTATGTGCGATCGGCGCACACCTCGCGCATCACCCCCGGGACCCAGTCGTCCTTCGTCTCCACCACCTCGAGCCCTTCCGGGTTCTGGCACCACGCGCAGCGCAGCGGGCAGCCGCGCAGGAAGACGGTGGTGCGCACGCCCGGCCCGTCGTGAATGGAGAAGCGTTGGATGTCGAAGACCGGGCTGCTCAGCACGTGACGAACTCCGTGCGCGCGATCAGGTCGTCCTGGATCGTCCGCCCCAGCCGCGTGAAGTACGCCGAATAGCCGGACACGCGGACGATCAGATCGCCGTACGCCTCCGGCTCGGCCTGCGCGGCGCGCAACGTCTTCCCGTCGACCGCGTTGAACTGCACGTGGAAGCCGCCGCTGCGGAAGTAGCCGCGCACCAGGTGCGCCACGCTCTCGACGCCCTTCTCGGAATCGAGCAGCCCCAGCGGCAGCCGCATGTTGAGCGAGTTGCCGTAGCCGATCGCCGTCTGGTCGATGCGCGCCAGGGAGTTCATCGCCGCCGTCGGGCCGCGGCGCTCTGCGCCGTTCGATGGCGACATGCTGTTCGACAGCGGCGCGCCGGCCCGCCTCCCGTCAGCCGTGGCTGGCTCGAGCGCGCCTTCGTACACGTTGAGCCCGTACGAGATGAGGCTCGCCTTGTAGGTGCCTCCGGTCACCGTCTTCTTCGCGCTCACCATCGCGCAGAACCGCGCCACCACCTGGGCGGCGAGCGAGTCCACCACCGGGTCGTCGTTGCCGAAGCGGGGCGCGGCGCTCAGCTTCTTCCGCAGCGCTTCCTGCCCGCGGAAGTCGGTGGCGAGCGCGGCCTTCAGGTCGCGCATCGTCACCTCGCGCCGCTCGAACACCAGGGTGCGGATGGCGGACAACGAGTCCACCGCCGTGCCCAGGCCCCCGCCCCCCACCGCGCTGAAGTTGTAGCGGGCGCCGCCGGCCGTCATGTCCGTCGCGTTCTCCACGCAGCCGTCGATGGTGGAGGAGATGAGCGGGTTGTGGAACCGCGCCGCCCAGATGGCATCGCGCAGGTTGGTCGCCTCGGTCACGTGATCCACCATCACCTGGAGCTGCCGGTAGAAGGCCGCGAGGAAGTCGTCGAACGACGCGAAGGCCGCGGGGTCGCCCGTGTCCGGTCCGTCCTGGTTGCCGAAGAAGCTGGTGCGCCCGCGGTTGAAGACGAGATCGAGCGCGGTGGGGAAGTACACCTTGGTGCCGCCCGTCGCGCCCGCCGTGTCGCCGTGGCCGCTGGGCTCGACGCAGCCCACCAGGCAGTACTGCCGCGCGTCCTCGAGCGAATACCCGTCGCGCACCATCGCCGCGATCGCCGTCTCGTCGCACAGGAACGCCGGCGAGTTGGTCTTCTTGTGCATCGCCGCCACCCGCCGCACCCACGCATGCGGGCTCTTCGCCGAGACGCGGAACGAGGCGGTGGTGGCGAGGTTGGTGTTCTCGATCGCGTCGGCGAACAGGTACGAGAGCTCGTTGGTGGCGTCTTCGCCGTGCACGTCCACGCCGCCCAGCGTGATGTTCTCAACGTCGGAGCCGAGGTGGTTCAGCTCCACGCCGCCGAGGTTGGGCCAGATGATCACGTTGTTGTTGAGCTTGATCACCAGCTCTTCCAGCAGCCGCACCGCGTGCTCTTTCGTGAGCGCGCCGCTCGCGAGGTCCGCCTCGTAGAAGGGCCACAGCAGCTGGTCGAGCCGCCCCGGAGTGATTCCGCTGCCCGCGCCGTAGGTGATGATCGCCGCGTTCTGGGTGAACCACACCGACTGCACCGCCTCTTCGAACGAGCGCGGAGGCAGCCACGGCACGCGCGCGCACCGCCCGGCGATCTGCAGCAGCTCCTCGCGCCGTCGAGCGTCGGGCTCCACCGCCGCCTGCGCGCGGGCCAACTCCACGAAGCGCTGCGAGAAGTCGCGCATCGCCTCGCAGGTGAGGTCCACCGCGTCGAGGAACTCGCGCTGCTCTCCGGTGCAGCCCCGCGCGATCCGGGCGCGCGCGTCCTCGCGCAGGCCGCAGAAGCCCTTCTCCAGCACCCGGCGGTGTCCCAACACGATGTGCGCCTGGGTGTCGGTGCAGCGGCCCCGGCCCTTCACGTTGTCCCCCGCGCCCGCGCGCATCGCCTTGAGCAGCTTTGGCAGCGGCAGCCCCTCGGGCACGAGCTTCGCGAGCGCGTCGAAGCCGAACGCCCGGGCCCGGCGGTAGAACGCCAGCGGTGAGGGGTTGAGCGCGCTGGTGAGCCCGTGCGCCTCGAGCGCCTTCAGCTTGTCCGCGCGCACCGTCTGGCCTTCCCAGTACGGCATCAGCTCCTCGAAGAGCTGCGCGCGCGCCCCGTCATCGATGCGGTACCCGAAGGCCTGCAGCCTCTCGAAGAGGTGCTTGAAGACGAACGAGAAGTCACCGCGCTCCAGCGCCAGCGGCGGCGCGATCGACCTCGAGCTGCGATTGCCCACCAGCAGCTCGTCGGGCTCGATGCGCACGCTCATGCCCTGGAACACGTGCTGGAAGGCGCGGGCCGCGCGCCACGACGGGTGCGCGCCGGCGGTCTCGCGGTGCGCCTCGGTGTACAGCTGCGCCCGCTCGGTGCACAGCCAGTGCTCGGCCGAGAGCAGGCGGGCGCGTTGCGCTTCGTTCGCAGGGTGCAGGCTCATGACTTTCCTTTCGTCAGCGCGGTGAGCATCAGCCCGGCCACCGTGCGCACGTGGCGCTTGCGGGCGGCGAGGGCCTTCGGGGTGAAGGGGTCGGCCCCGGTCAGGCGCCGCAGCACCTCGCCGTGGGTGAAGTAGGTGACGACGATCCCGTAGATGCTGGTGAGCAACTGCGCCGCCTCGAGGCCCGCGGGTGGGCGTGGCAGCGCGCGAGAGAGCCAGTCCACCCCGAGCTGCAGGGTGGGCAGGGTGCGCTCGACGATGCGCTCCATGTGCCGGCCGCTCGCCACCTCGCGCTGCACGATGCGGCAGAAGGTGAGGTTCGCCGCGAGGAAGTCGCCGTACGCGTCGAGCACCGCGTCCATCTGCTCGCGCACCGGCCCACCGCTCGTGAGCGCCGGGGCCAACGCCTCGCCCAGCCGCGCGTAGTAGCCGTCGAGCAGCTCGGCGAGCAGCTCGTCCTTGCTGCCGTAGTGGTAGTGGATCAACGCCTTGTTCACGCCGCTGCGCTCCGCGATGTCGCGCGTGGTGGTGGCGTCGAAGCCCAGGGTGCCGAACAGCCCGTCTGCCGCCTCGAGGATCCGCGCTCTCGTCTGATCAGGAGTCATCTTGGGCAGGTGGTTTAGGCGATCGCCCAAACCGGATCAAGCCGCCGCGGCGTCGCGAAAAAACCAGCGGCGCACGCGCTGCTTTTGCGGGCCGGGCTTTTCGTGGCCTTGATCTTGCTCCGCAGTTACCTCCGGACAGTGGTGCAGCACGGGGGGTGACCCGATGGGAGCCATCGGCGAGACCAGACTCGAGCCGACGCAGACGCGTCAGGTTCCTTCGGAGGCGTCCGGGCGCTACCGCGTCGTGGGCCCTCTCTCGAAGGGTGGCATGGCTGAGCTGTGGCTCGCCCTGCAGGTCGGGGTGCAGGGCTTCTCCCGGGTCGTCGCGCTCAAGCGCGTGCTCGCCTCGCACCAGGAAGACGCCGCGTTCCTCGAGATGTTCCTCGACGAAGCGCGCCTCGCCGCGCGGCTCGACCACCCGCACATTGTGCGCATCTACGAGCTGGGCCAGGACGGAGACAGCTACTTCCTGGCGATGGAGTACCTGCCCGGCGAAGACCTGCGCCAACTCCACGACGTCATCGCCGCGGGCAACCTCCGTGTCCCGGCCGAGCTCGCCGCACATCTGGTCGAACGCGCAGCCGATGCGCTCCACTTCGCGCACGAGCTGACGGACGAGAACGGCGCGCCGCTGAACCTGGTGCACCGCGACGTGAGCCCGTCGAACGTCATCGTCACCTACGACGGCCAGGTGAAGGTGGTCGACTTCGGCATCGCCAAGGCGCGGGGCAACGCCTTTCAGACCGGCGCGAACGTGATGAAGGGGAAGCTGGGGTACCTCGCCCCGGAGCAGTTCACCGGCGCGCCCGTCGATCGCCGCACCGACGTCTTCGGCCTGGGGATTCTGCTCTGGGAGCTGCTCACCAACACCCGGCTGTTCGTGCGCGACTCGGCGGCGGCGACCATGGCCGCGGCGAGCGTGGGCGAGGTGCCGCCCCTCAGTGGCTTCCGCGAAGACGTGAGCCCCGAGCTCGAGGCCATCGTTCAGCACGCGCTCGCGCACGAGCCGCTGCAGCGCTTCCAGACCGCGGGTGAGATGCGCGACGCGCTCGAGCACTACCTGCGCACCGACGTGTTGCCTCCCACGGCGCGCGACGTGGCGGAGTGGGTGCAGTCGCTGGGGGGCACGCGGCGCGCCGAGCTCAAGCTGGCCATCGCGCGCGGCACCAACGTGGCCAACTCGTACCAGGAGCTGTCCCGGTTGCGGTGGGACGCCGCGCCGGCGCCGGTGGTTTCGATGGGGGGGCGCCGGCGCGGCCGTCCGGTCTGGCAGCTCGTGCTGTTCGTGTTGTGGGGCGTGGGGGCGCTGGCGCTCGCGGCGCTGGCGACCATGCGTTCCACGCGCGAACCGCCCGAGCCGCCGGTGCTGGCGAGCGCGCAGCTGGTGAGCGAACCACCGGGCGCGCACGTCTTCGTGCGCGGAGAGCCGTCGGGCCGGGTGACGCCGGTGACGCTCAACGGCCTCGACCCTTCGGCGCCGCTGCAGTTCCGGCTGGAGAAGCCGGGCTACACCAGCGTCACCGGCGAGCTGGCGTTGCGCGAGGGTGAGACGGCCGCGCGCACCGTGACGCTGGTGGCGAACCAGGGGCTGGTGCGTTTCACGAAGCTGCCGCGTGGCGCCGCGGTGCGGGTGGCGGGGCAGGTGGTGCTGGCGGACCAGGAAGTGCTGTTGCCGCTCGGCCGCCAGGTGGCGGAGGTGGTGCAGGGCGGGCGGGTGGTCTCGACGCACGGCATCGTGGTCGTGCCCGGGCCGCAGGACCTGTCACTGGGGGGAGGCACGCGATGAGCACCTTGACCGCTTCCGGGTCGCTCGCGCCGTCGCGCCGCAAGCGGGTCTTCAGCGTCGCGGCGATCGTCGGGGTGGCGCTCGCGCTGGCGTGGTTCGTCGGCGTGCGCCTGACGCAGGGCGCGGGCGTCACCGCCGAGCGCACCGCGCGCGTCGAGCGGGGCGCCCAGTTGATCGCGCTGCTGCGGCGCACCGCGCAGGACCGGGTGAGGACGGGCGCCCAGGTGCTCGCGCAGGACACCCGGCTCCAGGCCGCGGCGGGCATGGCGGAGCTCGACAAGGCCACCGCCAACGACCTGCTGGAGGACCTGCAGAAGCTCGACTCGCAGGAACTCTTCGCGCTGCTGAGCGCAGAGGGGCGGGTGATCGCCGCGCGCGGTGCGCCCCAGATGGAGGGGCTCGACCTCGCCTCGTCGGCGGTGGTGAAGACGGCGCTCGCGCAGGAAGGCGCGGCGACGGGCGTGTGGATGGTGGACGACCGGGTGGTGGAGATCGCCGTCAGCGTGATCCGCGTGGGGGAGCGGCGCGCGGGCCTGCTCGTGGTGGGGGTGCGCGTCGCGGACGCGGCGCTGGCGACGGCGGCCGCGGCGGCGGGCGTGCACCTGGCGCTCATGCTCGAGGGGCGGCCGGTGTGGACGAGCTCGCCTCAGCCGCCCACCACCTGGCGCCTCGAGCCCACCGCCACCGTCGAGGTGAGCGACGCCGCGCGCTACCTGGTGGCCGCCGGGCCTCCGCCGGCCGATTCGTTCGAGCTCTTCGCCTGGGCCGTGCCGCTGGCCGCGCTGCTCTTCGCCGCCCTCGGCTTCTGGCGCGGAGGTGGCCCATGACGCCAACCAGCTCCCTCTCCCTGCGTCAGCGGGGAGAGGGTCGGGGTGAGGGGCCCGCGATCACGGTCGAGGAGTCCGCGCTCCTGGTGCTGCTGGCACTCCTCCTCTCCGGCTGCACCGCCGCCGACGCCCTCTTCTGCGACACCAGGGGCTGCACCTTCAGCACGAGAGACTGGGAACTCCTCCAGTCCCTCGCCGGCCTCCCCGAGCAACCGCCCGACGATCGCTCGAACAAGTTCGCGAACGACCCCGCCGCGGCGGCGCTGGGCCAGGCGCTCTACTTCGACACCCGCACCTCGGGCACCGCCACCCTGGTCGACACGCTCGGTCGGCCTGTCCCCTACGCGCGCGCGCCGAAGGGACAACCCACGGGCCTGGCCTGCGTGAGCTGTCACGATCCCCGGCGCGGAGGTGCCGACTTCACCTCCATTCCGAACACCGTCTCGGTCGGCGCCGGCTGGTACGACGTGAACGCGCAGCCGACGGTGAACGCCGCGTACTACGGCATCGTCTACTGGAACGGCCGCAACGACTCCCTCTGGGCGCAGATCGTCGCGGTGATGGAGAGCGAGGTCTCGATGGCCTCGACACGGCTGCAGGTCGCCTGGCTGCTGCAGGACGGGTACCGCGGCGCGTACGACGCGGTGTTCCGCGAAACGCCGCTGCCGCTCGAGGGCACTTCCGCCCAGCTGCGCGCGCAGCTCGACCTGGTCACCGGCCAGTGCACGCTCGTCGCAGGCGCGTGCCCCACCCCGTGCCGCAACGTGGCGTCCACGCCGGCCTCGTGCTGGCCCCGCTTCCCTCTCGCGGGGAAACCCGGAGCCGTGCCCGGCTGCCAGCCCGACTCGCTCACCGAGCCGTTCCACGACGCCTTCGATTGCATGGAAGCCCGCGACCGCGAGGCCATCACCCGGGTGCTGGTGAACTTCTCCAAGGCCGTGGCCGCCTATGAGCAGCGCCTGGTGAGCCGTGACTCGGCGTTCGATCGGTTCGTGGCCGAGGGGCCGGCCAGCGAGCTGCTCACCCCCGCCCAGCGAAGGGGCGCGCGGCTCTTCGTGGGCAAGGCCTCGTGCATCGACTGTCACAACACCCCGCTCCTGTCCGACAGCCAGTTCCACAACGTGGGAGCGCCGCAGCTGGGGCCGGCGGTGCCCACCGAGGCCGACTGCCCCGCGGGGGGGCGCTGCGATTGCGTGGCCGGACGCAACTGCCTTCCCTGGGGCGCGCGTGACGGGTTGGCGAAGCTGCGCACCAACGCCTTCCGCCGCGACTCGCAGTGGAGCGACGACGCCACCGACACCTCGCGCCTGGGCTACGTGCAGCGTGAGCTGGGGCCCGAGCTCCAGGGCGCGTGGCGAACACCGTCCCTGCGCGACGTCGAGCTGACGCCTCCCTACATGCACGATGGCGTGTATCCGACGCTGGAGGCGGTGGTCGCTGCGTACGACCGAGGCGGTGCATCGGCTGGCGTGAGCGGTACACCCGGGGTGCAGTTGAAGCCGCTGGGTCTCACTGCCCAGGACCAGTCGGATCTCGTCACCTTCCTCCGCTCGCTCACCGGCGCGCCGCTGCCCGCAGCACTCACCTCGAGCCCGGGGCAACCGCCATGAGCACGCTCTGCCTGGTGCTGCTGGTGTTGGCGCAGCCTTCCGATGAAGTGGAGACCGCTGACGGCGACATCCTCTTCCCCGTGACGCCCGGAGACGTGCTGCCTGCGCCGGTCGAGAGCCCCCCGGTGCCGGAAGGCCCGCCGCTCCTCTCGCCGGTGAGCTTCGGCGGCTACCTCGACTTCGGCTTCTTCATCCCGTTCGGCACCGGGGTGGGGGTGCGGCAAGACTTCGGCAACGCGGCCTTCCCCGAGCTGGCGGGCCAGTACGCCTGGGTCTTCTACGGAGACCTGCTGGCCCCGGCGGTGAACACGCGCGGAGAGGCGGCCGATCTCGGCGAGCTGGCCGGCTCACAGCGCTTCGACTCGGTGCACTCGCGCGGCGCGCCGGGCTTCATCGTCAACGAGGTCAACCTGCGGGCGCAGGCGGCGGTGGGGGGGCAGCTGCTCTTGCTGGCCTCGGTGAACCTGATGCCGCGCACCGGCTCGCAGTTCGCGCTGGGCGACGTGTTCGAGGTCGATCTCGCGCAGCTCGAGTGGATGCCCACCGACGATCGCCGCACCTCGATCTTCGTGGGGAAGATGGAATCGCTGCTCGGCGTGGAATACCGCCAGCGCAAGGCGCACACCCGCTTCGGCGTCACGCCCTCGTTGATCGCCCGCTACACCACCGGCACGCCGCTGGGCTTCAAGGTGCGCAGCAAGCTCTTCAAGGGCGACCTGCTCACCCTCGCGCTGGCCTTCACCAACGGCTCGTCGACCACCGAGCAGTTTCATTTCTACGACGAGATCGACAGCAACGCGGGCAAGACGGTGTCGGGCCGGATCTCGCTCAAGCCCTTCGGCCCCTTCGAGAACTCCCCGCTGGGTGAGCTCGAGCTGGGCGTGTCAGGCGAGTGGGGCCCGCAGGACCGCGCCCTCGATTCGGGCTCGGCGCTCTGGTTCGTGGGCGTCGACCTGCTCTGGCACAAGGGGCGCGTCGACGTGGAGGCGCAGTGGCTGCGCGGCCTGGCCCCGGGCCGGGCCCTGGACCAGGTGTACGCCCTGCAGCTCAACCACGGCGCGTACTTGACGGTGGCCTGGCGCATCACCTCGCTGGTGGGCGTGCTGGTGCGCGGTGAGCTGCGCGACGCGTTCGTCTCACTCGGCGACGAGCGCGCGTACCTGACCCGGTCCTTCCGCGTCACCGCCGGGGCGCGGCTGTCCCTCAACGAGCACGTCACCCTGAAGGCCGAGTACCTGTTCAACGGCGAGTACGGCGGCGTGCCCGCGGTGCCCAACGACGTGTTCACCAGCTCGCTGGTGCTCGCGTACTGACGAGAGGAGCCGGTCATGTCGCGCTACCTGGTGGTCTTGCTGGTGCTGGCGGGGGTCAGTGACGCCGCCGACCCGAAGAAGGTGGTGTCGGCGCGCGAGGAGATCGCCCGCCTCGAGAAGGAGCTCAGTGCGCAGCGCGCGTTGCTGGTGCGCATGCTCGAGCTGCAGAACGAGTGCACGGATCAGATGATCAAGGCGGCGAAGGGGCTCGACGTGGCGGTGCCGAAGATCGCCGAGCCCGAGGCGCCCGCGCCGCTCCCGCCTGCGACGTTGACCGTGCAGCCCCCCGAGCGGGGTGGGAGCGGAGAACGGGAGCGGGTGACGCCGAGGGCGCCGAAGACCGCGTCGCTCACCGGCAGGGTGCACGTGACCACGGGCGGGCCGGCGTGGGTCTTCGTCACCGACGTGAAGGGCCCGGCGCCGGGTGGGGCGGTGGAGATCAAGCAGGAAGACAAGCAGTTCAACCCGCGGCTGCTGGCGGTGCCGAGCGGCACGCGGGTGACCTTCCCCAACCTCGACGTCGTCTACCACAACGTCTTTTCGCTCACGCCCGGGCAGAACTTCGATCTCGGCATGCTGCGCGCGGGAGACCCGGTGAAGTCGAAGGTGATGAACAAGCCGGGCGTGGTGGAGATCTTCTGCAACCTGCACGCGCGCATGAGCGCCACCCTGATGGTGACCCCGGGGCCGTTGCTGGCGAAGGTGGGCCGCGACGGCAGCTTCACCATCGACAACGTGCCGCTCGGCTCGCACCAGGTGTCGGCGTGGGCGGGCGGGCAGGCGCTGTCCACCCAGACCGTCGACATCGGGCCCACCGGCGGGACCGCCGAGTTCCAGCTCGCCGCCCCGGCCCAGTCGGGGTCGCACACCAACAAGCTGGGCCAGCCGTACGGGAGCTACGAAGACTGAAGGCCACGTGTCCGCCGCGTGCACCGGGCCACACGCCGCGCGCATTTCTGCTTGGCTGCGCTCCTGATGCCCAGCCTCCCCGGAGAGTTTCAGGACGCGACGCTGACCTCTCCTCCGGCCCCTGTGGCCGGCGATGGACTCCCGGTCGCCGAGCAGGGCCGCTACGACCTGCGGCGCGAGCTGGGCCGTGGCGGACAATCGATCGTCTACCTCGCGGTCGACTCCGCGATGGGGCGCGAGGTCGCGCTCAAGCAGCTCCGCGAGCCGCTCGACCCCGGAGGGCGCTTCATTCGCGAGGCGAAGATCACGGGTCAGCTCGAGCACCCGGGCATCGTCCCCGTCTACGAGATCGGCCGCGACGAGCGCGGCGCGCTCTACTGCACCCAGAAGCTCGTCCGCGGCCGCTCACTGCGCACCGCCCTCGACAGCGTCCACGCCCTCGTGGACCGCCTCGCGCTGCTCAGCCACTTCGTCGACGTCTGCAACGCCGTGGCTTACGCGCACAGCCGCGGCGTGGTGCATCGCGATCTCAAGCCGGAGAACGTGATGGTCGGCGAGTTCGGCGAGACCGTCGTGCTCGACTGGGGAGTCGCGCGCGTGCTCGGCAGCGAGGATGAGAGCGGTCCGGTGCGCCCGGTCGCCGACTCCCTCGGCCCGTCGGGGACGCAGGTCGGCTCGGTGATCGGAACACCGCTGTACATGAGCCCCGAGCAGGCCGCCGGGGGCGTCGAGAAGGTCGGGCCCGCCTCCGACGTCTGGGGCCTGGGCGTGATGCTCTACGAGCTGCTCGCGGGCAAGCCGCCGTTCGAGGCGTTGACGGTGGCGCACCTGCTGCTCAAGGTGCGCGAGGGCCGGTACGTGCCGCTGAGCGTCGCGGCACCTGGCGTGCCGCGTGAGCTTTCGGCGATCGTCGAGCACGCGTTGCGGGTCTCGCCCGTCGAGCGGATCTCCGACGCGCGCCAGCTGGCCAGCGAGCTGGAGGCCTTTCGTTCCGGTGGTCGCGTCTCGGTCTACGAGTACTCCTCGCTCGAGCTGTTCCGGCGCTTCGTCAAGCGCAACCCCGCCCTGACCCGCGTGGTGGCGGCCAGCGGCGTGCTCCTCACCCTCGCCGCGCTCGTCGCCAGCGGGCTCCTGGCAGTCAACGTGATCAACCTGCGCAAGAGCTTCCACGAGCGGGCGAGCAGCGCGGAAGCCGAGTTCGACTGGACCAAAGCCGTCGAGCTGTATGGAAAGGCCGAGCGAATCGGCTCCACGCCCAGGTCCCTGTGGGGCCAGGCGCTGCTGGCGCCGCTGGTGCCGGCCACGGGTCCCTCGTGGCACCCTCGGCTCGGGGCGCCGGTCCTTCGCGCTGCCTTCGACGCGAGTGGCGAGCGGCTGGTCATGCGCCACGACGAGGACGGAATCCGGCTCTTCGCAGGGGAAGACGACCCGAGCGAGGCGTGGCCGCTTCCTTCGATTCAGGCCCGCGCCATGAGCCTCGCGCTCTCGCCCGATGGGCGGGCCGTGGCCTGGGGGACGCCGGCGGGCCTGAGGGTCGCGGGGCAGGACCTCGTGGTCGAGGGCGCTCCTGATTCGGCCGCGCTCGCGTTCTCGAGTGACGGCGCGACGCTCGCCATCGGTCGTCGCGACGGGTCGGTCGAGCTTCATGAGGCCGCGACCGGCGCCCTGCGGTCCACGCTCGAAGGCCCCCTCGCCGCGATGACCTGCCTCGCGTTCTCGCGCGACGGCACGCAGCTCGCCGCCGCCAACGCGCTGGGCGAGCTGGCCATCTGGGACACCGTGCGCGGCGTCAGGCTCAAGACCCTCGCTGGCCAGCAGAAGGCCTACACCGTGGTGACGTTTTCCCCCGATGGGCGGAAGGTGGTGGTCGGCAACGAGGTGGGACAGGTCGACGTGTTCGGCCTTGAAGGCGAGCGGCTCGAGCACACGCTCTCGCGTCATCGCCGCGCCATCGCGGCGCTGCGCTTCTCGCGAGATGGGCGAACGCTCGCGACCGCGGGCACCGACGACTCGGTCGTCCTGTGGGACGCGAGGGACTTCAATCCGCTCGGCCGCCTGAGCTGCCTTCAGCCGAAGGCGCTCTGGCTCTCGGACGATGCGGCCCGACTGCGTTGCCTGGACTACTCGGGCCGAACCGTCAGCTGGGACGTCTCGGGCCTCGCTGCTTCGCGGCGAATCGTCGACGACGCGCCCGGCCCGGGTCCACAGATCGTCGGAGGGCTGGCTTTCTCCGGTGACGGCGCGCGGCTGACGTGGATGACGCCGACCAGGCTCCACTCCATCGAGCTCGGCAAGGGCCTGGACGCGGGCGTCAGCGTGCCGAACGCGCTCCGCCTCGGCCCCATGCCCGGGTTCAACCTCGTTCCTGCCCCCGGTGGCGCGTTGATCGCTGCGCCCGACGAGGGCAGGGTCACCCTGCTCTCGGCCGTCGATCTGACCCGGCGCGAGCAGCTCCGAATCTCCGGCTGGGGGAACGTCAACGGCCTGGCGTTCTCTGTTCCCGATCAGCGGCTCTACGTGGCCTCGGACGAGGGAGTCGACGGGTGGGACTTCGAGCACCGCGCGAAGCTGTGGACGGAGCCGGCGAAGCGGGTCGCCGGCGTCGCCGTCTCGTCAGAGGGATCCCGCGTGGCGTGGTGGCTCGAATCAGAGCAGGTGGTGCTCTTCGACCCGCGCGCCAGGCGGGTGATCAGCACGCACTTCGGCCCCGGTGTCCGGGGCCTCGTGTTTTCTCCCGGCGGCGCGGTGCTCGTCGAGTTCGGTGACCGGCTGAAATTCTACGACGCCGCGACCGGCGAGCTGCTTCGCGACTGTCACGGCTCTCACACCGCCGCCATCACCAGCGCCGCCTTTCAACCCTCTGCGCGCACGCTGGCCACCGGCAGCCTCGACCGCAGCGTGCGCCTCTGGACCGTGCCGGAGTGCGTGGAGGCGGGTCAGCTCCCGGCGCTCGACCACGAGGTGACGCGCGTGGCGTGGTCACCCCTCGATGGGCTGATCGCGGCGGGCGATCTCACGGGCGTGGTCACGCTCTTCTCCTTTCATCCCCCGGAGTGACGTGCGCAGAGAAGGTCGCGGCCTGGTGCAGCGCTCGACCGATCCGGGCGGGACTCGGGCGGTCGCCAACGTCCTCATGGTGCAAGCCGGCTGATCACCACCACGAATACCCCACCGTGATCGTCCCCGCGATCGCCGCCTCGGGCGGCAGCGAGTACCCCACCTGGTAGTAGTACGTCGGCTGCAGGCTGACGCCGGGCGCCACCTGGAGGCCGATGACCAGCCCGCTCCGCCGCGTCTCGTGCGCCTGCCTCGCCACCGTCAGGAAGTTGAGCCGAACCGGAAAGGTGAGCCCGTAGAAGCCCTGGCCGCCGGAGAGCAGGGGCGCCCACGCGGAGAACGCGACCCCCAGCCCGGCGCTGACGTGCTCCCCGAAGACGTACTCCGCGCTCATTCCACCCGAGGCGATCAGCGTGACCACCACGGTGCCGACCTCCGCGTGAACGAACATCGAGAACCGATCGCCGACGATCACCCCGAGGTCCCCCGCGAAGCCCAGGCCGAAGGCCGGCGAGTACCCCGAGAACCCGAACTGGACCCCGCCCCCGAGCCCGAGCCTCAACCGCGCCAGGCTGCGCTGCGCGCGCGCGTCTTCCGGGGTGGTACCGGGCGAGCCCCGGCCGTCGTCCGGAGCGGCGAGCAACAGCAGCGCGAGAGGCGCTGCCAGCAGCATCAGTTCACGCCACCCACGATGGTGTTGATGGGCGTGAACAGGCACGGCGTGCCGGCGTTGAAGTCGATGGTGCCGACCACCCACATGTCCTTGGTGGTGCTCATGGTGCGGGTGCGCGTGGTCATCAACTGACCGCCGCAATACACCTTGAGGGTCGAGGTGACGGCGCTCGGTGACGCGGCCCACGAGTACATGTGCACGCCCACCGTGTAGATGAACGAGCGTGACGGGGTGTTGATGCGCGTGTTCTCCGGGCCCTGGCCGCTGATGTCGTCGCGGTCGAGGCTGGGGTCAGCCTGCGCGCCCGCGCCCCACGACGGGAGCCGGGTGCGGAAGTGACAGTCCCACGTGGTGTTGCCCCAGCTGCTCGCCGAGCTGCTCGGACCGGCGGTGGGGTGCAGCAGGTGGAGATCCATGTCGTTGGGGCGATCCCAGGTGAGCTCGATCCACAGGTCGCCGTTGGGGTTGACGGTGATGGGCGTGGTGCACTGGGCCGTGCCGCCCAGGCCGTCAGACACGTTGAAGTTGACGACGTGCGTGCCCACCACGTCGGCGAAGTAGGTGGTGCTGGTACAGCTCGTCGGCGCCGAGAACGTGCCGCTCGAGGTGGCCGGCCGGGAGGCCACGGTCCAGTTGCAGGTGGTCGCGCCGGGCGCCATCACCGACGACGAGAGCGTCACCGTGCTGTTGGCGTTCACGGTGATGGGGCCGGGGCACATCGCGGTCACGCCGCAGCCGGCCATGGTGCGCGCGCGCCCCGTGCCGTTGAGCGGAATCGCGTAGGGCACCGCCTGCGTGCCCTGCTGCATGGTGACGGTCACCTCGCCGGTCGCCGCACCGACCAGGTACGGGCGGAAGCGCAGCAGGATGGTGCGTGAGGCGCCCGGCGCGAGCGGGCCGGCCGTGGGCGCCGCGGTGATGGCGAACTGCGGGCAGCCACCCGCGGTGGTGCAGGTGCCCGAGCCCGCGGGCGCGTTGGCGGGGTTGGTGAGGATGGTGCTGTTGAGCGTCACCGTCTGCGCGCAGGTGTTGCTGATCACCACCGCCCGCTCGGGCGAGCCGCACTCCAGCTCGGTGTCGAGGAAGTTGACCGGGTTCGGCGTGAAGGTGATGCACGCGGGCGCGAGCGTGGCCGAGAGCACCACCGCGCCCTGGGACGCACCGGGTGTCGAGACGTTGAACAGCACCATGCCGCCCACCTGCGTCGGCGTGGGCGGCGTGCGCAGCGGCTGGGCGCGCACGGTCACCGTCTGGCTCTGGCCCGGGTTGAGCATCAGGTCAGGCACCACCCCGGGGAGGGTGAAGGTGTCGTCGGAAGTGGCCGACAGCCCCAGCCCGTTGAAGTAGCAGACCTCGGTCGGCGTGGTGCCGAGGTTGGTGAGGGTGAAGGTGAGGTCGCGCACCTGGGGCATGTCCATGATGCCGAAGGCCAGGTTCACCGGTGCCACGGTGAAGTTGCACGGCGGCACCGAGATCGCCTCGGCGGTGATGCGCACCGTCACCGCGGGGGTGACCACGTCGTTCGAGTAGATGGTCAGCTCCCATTCCTTCTGGCCCGCGCTCTGCGGCACCACGCGCACCGGCAGCTGCATGGCCGAGCCGGCGGCGGCCTCGATGCCGTTGAGCGCGTCGTAGACCGCGGCGCTGAGCGTGCCCGCGCAGGTGTTGCTGGTGGCGTCCCAATCACCCACGCAGAGCTCGTCGAGGGCGCCGGTGATGGCGCGCACGCTGAAGTAGTTGGTGCCCTGGCCCATCACGCCCAGGCGCAGGTTGGCGCGCGGATCAGCCGGCATGGGCCGGTTGCCGATGTTCGCCACCCGCAGCTGCCGCTGGGCGAAGGTGCCGGGCATCGCGCCGGGCGTGAAGCCCACGCGGCCCACCGCGAACACGGGCGAAGGACGCACGTCGATGCGGGGACCGCCGCCGAAGCCGCGCAGGCTGACCGCGAGGCCGGGCTGCGAGGCGAGCGAGGTGCTCGAGAGGAGCTGGCCGGTCTTCGGGCCGAGCACCGTGGGGCGAAAGTCGAGCGAGGTCACCGCGGTGCCCGCGACCCACGCCAGGTTCGCGTCGCGCACCGAGGCGGGCACCAGCAGCCTGGAAAGGTCGCCCGCAGCCGCAGCGGTGACGACGAAGGCCGTGTCGGAGGTGCGCAGGCGCGAGAGCTCGATGTCGAGGCTGCACGCGTTGATGAAGGTGACGGTGCCCTCGCCCGCGGTGCCGGGGGCGACGCTGCCGAAGTGGAGCCCGTTGCCCGTGTCATCGGGCGGGTCGGCGCGCCAGGTGAGGCACGAGACCACGCCGCGCCCGCGCAGCTGCACGGTGCGCTGCGGGCACGCCTCGGCCCGGCGGATCACGAACTCGCCCATGTAGTCGACCGCGTCGGTGGGCTTGAAGTTCACCGTCGCGTTCGGCGCGCTGTTCGGGTTGACCAGCAGCTTGCCGTTGTTGTCGAGGCCGGTGAGCCCGAACACGCCCACGGGCGCGCCGGTCACTCCGCCCGCCGACACCATCACCGGCGCGGCGCCGTCGTTGCGCAGCGGGATGAGCGAATCGAGCGCGCTGCCGATCGGCACCGAGCCGAAGTCGATCACCGACGGCACGTCGCACTCACCGGCGATGGCGCGGCCGTTGATGGTGAGCACCGAGCGCGGCGCACCCGACGCGCGCAGCTCGACCTCAGACGCGTAGTCGACGAAGCGCTCGGGCTCGGTGATCGGCGGCGAGAAGATGACGGTGACCGGGGTCTTCTCGGTCGGGTTGACCACCACGTCGGGAATCCACCGCACCTCGAACGCCGAGTTGGGCTCGGCGAACAGCCCGAGCGTCACCGGAGAGCCGGTCAGCTTGGCGAACTCCGTCATGGTGAAGGCGGCGCGGCCGATGTTCTGAACGAAGAGCACCTGCTCGCGGCGCGAACCCATGGTGGTGGGCGGGAAGTCGACCCGCGCCGAGGAATCACCCTGAGGACCCGAGGCCGTCTCCCATTCCCAACGCACTTCGCCGGAGATGCCAGAGGTGACGGGGCGACGGCATTCGCAGCCAGCGACGATCACTGCGAGCCAGACAAGACCTACGTGTGGGATGCGCACGGCGCGCGACTTACCACGCGGCAACGAGCGATCACCACGGGGGGCCCAGACCCGTCCCTTCGGAATGGAAATTTCTCGGGAGAGCCGTCTCAGGATCTGAGAATCGGAGCAGAGAGGGGCTGGGGCGTCGACGAGGCGCGCGCGATCTGACAGGGATCAAAACGTGGCTGATCGACCCGACGACAGCGGTTTGGCGAGCGCGCGCCTCGAGGGCGAAGAAGACGCAGCGGCTGTGCTCGGCCTGGCGACCCTGCTGGTGGGCACGTCGGCGGCGGTGGGCCTGGCGGCGCGGCTGCTGGGGGGCGCGCGACCCGACGCGGGTACGCTGATCGGCGGGCTGCTGCTCACCGTGTGCGCGGTGACCTTCGCGCTGAGCCGCGCAGGCCGGGTGCGGCCGGCGGCGTACCTCTTCATCGGGGTGGCCTGGGCGATGGTCGGCGCGATCAGCATCAACCGCGGCGGCCTCTATTCCGGCACGGTCGGCCTCTATCTTCTCTGTACGGTGCTGGCGGGCGTGCTCGTCTCGGCGCGCGCGGCGATCATCACCTGCGCGCTGAGCGTGCCCGCCAGCCTGGGCTTGCTGGCGGCCGAGGCGGGCGGCTGGCTGCCCCCCGACGCGAGCACGACGGTGGCGTACCGGGGGCTGACCGCGGTGCTCACGCTGGGCGTCACCACCGCCGTCTTCCTGGTGGCGCTCAAGAGGCTGCAGCGCGCGGTCTCGCGGGCCCGGAAGGCGAGCGACGAATTGGCGGTCGCGAACCGCGAGCTCAAGGACGTTCACGCCACGCTGGAAAAGACGGTGGCCGAGCGCACCGCGAGCCTGGTGGTGGCGCGCGACGAGGCGCTGGCGGCGGCGCGCGCCAAGATGACCTTCCTCGCCAACATGAGCCACGAGCTGCGCACCCCGATGAACGCGGTGGTGGGCATCGCCGAGCTGCTGCGCCTGCGCCCGCTCGACCCCGACACGCATGAGCTGGTGGAGACCATCGGCAAGAGCGGCGACGCGCTGGTGACCATTCTCGATGACGTGCTCGACCTGGCGAAGATCGAAGCGGGCCGGCTGATCGTCGAAGAGGCGAGCTACGAGCCGCGCGGGGTGGTGGACGAGCTGCTGGGCCTGCTGGGCGCGCAGGCGAGGGGCAAGGGCGTGACGCTCACCGCGCGCTTCCAGGAAGACGTGCCGCGCCACGTGCTCGGAGATCGCACCCGGGTGCGCCAGGTGTTGATGAACCTCGCCGGCAACGCGCTCAAGTTCACCCTCACCGGCTCGGTGGAGATCGCCGTGGCGAAGGCGCCAGACGATCGGCTGCTCTTCGAGGTGACGGACACCGGCGTGGGCGTCTCGGAAGCCGACCTGGCGCGGCTCTTTCAGCCCTTCGTGCAGGTCGATCTCTCCACCACCAAGCGCTTCGGGGGCACGGGCCTGGGGCTGGCGATCAGCAAGCACCTCGCCGAGCTGATGGGCGGCGCGGTGGGGGCGCGCAGCGAGGTGGGCAGGGGCTCGACCTTCTGGTTCACCGTGCGCGCGCCCGCGCAGGCCAGCCCGGTGATGGTGGAGAAACCGGCGGTGCCCGCGCCGGTGCAGCGGCCGCCGCTGCGCATCCTCCTCGCCGAGGACAACGACGTGAACCGGCAGATCGCGGTGAAGATGCTGGAGCGCCTCGGCTACCACGCCGACCTGGTGGAGAACGGCATCGACGCGCTCGCCGCGCTGGCGAAGGCGCCCTACGACGTGGTGTTGATGGACGTGCACATGCCCGAGATGGACGGGCTCGAGGCGACGCGCCAGGTGCGGTCGTGGGCGAGGCCCCAGCCGTGGATCATCGCCATCACCGCCGGCGCGCTGCCCGACGACGAGGTGGCGTGCTTCAAGGCGGGCGTGAACGACTACCTGGCCAAGCCGGTGAAGGTCGAGGCGCTCGAGAAGGCGCTGCGCCAGGCGCCGCAGCTGCGGACCCGCTGAGCGCACTGCTTCCCTCGAGGCGCGAGTCCACCTTTCAGGCAGCGGCGCTGCGCTTCAATTGAGCGTAAGGTGCGCCGCATGTTGAACGAGTCCAAACCCGAGAAGGTCCGCTACGGCCGATCGCAGAAGTTCCGCCTGTCCGAGAAGGGCCAGGAAGCGGTCAAGGCGTACGAGGTGACCATCGCCGCCGCGCGCACGGGCCACGGCCGCGCCGAGTTCGACGCCGCCCGCAAGGCCTGGAGCGCCCCGCGTGGGCTCGCCCCGGAAGACGCGCAGTACCTGGTGGAGTTCGGAATCGCCGGCCACACCCTCAAGGAAGCGGCCGACGCGCTGCGCGACTGCGGCACCAGCGCGAAGGACGTGAAGGACGCCACCGAGCGGTTGATCGGCTTCGGCATGCTCGAGGCCGTGCCGGTCACCTGAGAGGCCGCCGAAAGAGGGCTCCTGCCCCGTTCATCCCGCGCGGAGTCGAGGGATTTGGCGCCCAGGCTCGCAGGAAGTCGCCCAGGCCGTTCACCGCGGCAGATGCGAAGTCACTTCCGTCGCCAGCGAGACGAGCAGCGCCAGGCGCTCGGGCGTGAAGTGCGACGCCTTCGTCGATTCCGCGTCGAGCACGCCGATGACCTTGCCGTTGGGATCGAGCAGCGGCAGGCACACCTCAGCCTGCACCTTCGGATCGCACTCGTAATACGCGCCGCCCCCGGCGACGTGCGCGCGGACGTCCTGGACCACGCGCGCCTTGCCGTCGAGCGCGACGGCCGCGTTGTTGGACGTCCTGGCGAAGGCCTCGGTGAGAGGGAACTCGGGGCGGCTCTCGACGCCGCGGTACGCGAGCTTCACCAGGGTGGGGCCCGCGGCGAGGTCGCGGCGCTGGTAGAGCCCCAGCCAGTCGGCCGCGCTCTGCTGCGCCACCGACTCGACCAGCGCGTCGAGGGTGAGCAGCGAGAACGAGTTCTGCACCGAGCGCCCGCCGAGCACCTTCGAGAGATCGTACGGCGTGGGATCGAGCTCGGCGTGAAGCGAGCAGGTGCCGTCGGCGGACAGCTTCGGCACCTTGTACGTGTAGAGCGCGTTGAGCGCGGAGGGCGTGGCGGGGAGGCTGGCCTTCTTCGCTTCCTCGAGGATCGCCCAGAGCGCCTGCTGGGCTTCGCGCACCGCTGCGACGTCGACCGAAAGACCAACCTTCGTCAGGTACGAGCGGGCGTCCATGGCGGGCACTCTAGACCGGACCGGGGACGAGTTACTTTCGCTTCTGCTTCTTCGGCGCTTCCTTCGGCGCGCTGTCTCAGGTGGCGGCGATGAAGTCCGTCACGACCTTCGCGAGCGCCTCGCCGCGGTCTTCCTGGAGGAAGTGCCCACCGGCGGTGATGGTGGTGTGCGGCTGGCCCGCGGCGCCGGGGATCGCGGCCTGGAGGAACGCGTCGGCCCCCCGGGTGATGGGATCCTGGTCCGAGAACGCGGTGAGGAAGGGCTTCTCGAACGCGGCCAGGCGCTCCCACGCGCTGCGGTTGGCGGGCGTGGCGGGATCTTCCGGCGTCGCCGGCACGAGCGTGGGGAACTGCCGGGCCCCAGCCTTATACGTGTCGTCGGGGAAGGGCGCGTCGTAGGCCGCCTTCAGCGCGGGCGTGAGCGGCGTGACGCAGCCCTTCGAGACGATGTCGCCCACGTCGAAGTCGGGCGTGGTCTGCGAGAAGTCGCGCCAGCGGAAGAACGCCTTCGGCATGGGGACGTCGCCGGTGGGGAGGAAGGTGTTCGCAGCGACGACGCGGCTGAAGCGCTCGGGGTGCTCGGCGACGAGGCGCAGCCCGAGCAGCCCGCCCCAGTCCTGGCAGACGAGGGTGATGCCCGTGAGGTCGAGCCGCTCGACGAAGGCGGTGAGCCAGTCCATGTGGCGTTGGTAGGTGTAGTCGCTGCGCTCGGTGGGTTTGTCTGAGCGGCCGAAGCCGATCAGATCGGGCGCGATCGCGCGGTGCCCGGCCGCGGCGAAGACGGGGAGCATCTTCCGGTAGAGGAAGCTCCAGGTCGGCTCGCCGTGAAGACAGAGCACCGGCGCCGCGGTTGCGGGGCCGGCTTCGACCCAGGCCATCTCGAGCCCACCGACGTCGACGCGTCGCGGGGTGAAGGGAAAGTCGGGGAGCGAGGAGAAGCGGGTCTCGGGCGTGCGGAGCGTGCGCATGGGGAGGTCTTACCAGTGCGCAGACGGCGCGGGGTTCACACCCCGTTCGTCCCGAGAGGGTTGGTCGAAATGACGATCGAACTCATCCCCGTTCACCCCGAGCATCAGTCGAGGGGCGTCTTCCTGCGCGCGTGGGCCCCATCCCTCGACTCCGCTCGGATCGGGATGAACGGGCCCTCTCCACTATTCCGGCGGGTCAGGCCTACTTGCTCTGCGGGTGCGGAACGATCAGCCGCTGCTTGCCCGGAGGCGGAGGCGCAGGCACGTCCACCTTCTTCTTGCTCGGGGCCGGAGGCGGCGGCGAGCCGTACGCCGGAGGCGGCATGCGCAGGCGCTCGGGCTCGACCCGCGCGGGCGGAGGCACCGGCGTCCGCTCGAAGCGAGCAGGCGGAGGAGGCTGGTACCGCGCGGGCGGCTGCGGCGTCGGCTGGTACCGCGCGGGGGGCGGAGGCGACGGCTCGAAGCGGGCGGGCGGCGGCGACGGCTCGTATCGGCCGGGAGCCGGAGGTGCCAGGCGCTCAGGCTCGACCCGCGGAGCCGGCGGCGGAGGCGGAGGCGAAGGCGAAGGCGGCGGCAACGCCGCGGTGGTGCGACCCGGCGGGGGAGGCGGCGGCACCACCCGGCCAGAACCGCGCAGATCGCTCACCGGCAACGGAACGATGGGCTGCCGCGACACGAACGACGGAGGTGGACCCACCGCTGCGTGCACCGGCGCCGTCAGCGCGACCGCCCCGTGGAACTCGTGCTCACCGACCGAGTGAACCCTCACGTTCCTCTCCCTGAAGTGGTGGTTGTCGACGAAGCACCAGTGCCGGTGGTGGAAGCCCAGCTCACCCGCCGGACCCAGGGGCGCCCAGCCGATGTACGTGCCGCCCGTGCGCCAGCTCACCCACGCCGGTGCCCAGGTGTTGCCCGGTATCCACATCCACCCGTGGTCCATGTGACGGAACCAGCGGCCGTAGTGGAACACCGCCCAGCCGAAGGGATAGTCGTTGTCGAAGACCCAGCCGGCGTTCGTGTACACCCAGTGTCCGCCCGTGCCGTACGGGAAGAAGTCGAGCCCCACGTGCCGCACCGACGGTTGCCACACGCGCCCGTACCCGGGCACCACCATCCACACGCCGTACGGATCCAGGTGCGGGCCGAAGGTGTCGATGCTCACCGTCACCACCGGCGGTGGCGCCACGACGGGCGGGGGCACCCGGACGACACACCCTGCGAGAACGATCGCGAAAGCCGTGAACACGCGTCTCATATGGCCTCCATGTCTGTGTTCGTTGATGACGTAACCACCGGCGCGCCCACGTCATCCGCGCCGCAAACGATGCGCGCTCTCGACGCCCGCGCCGCGAAGCCTGCGCCGGGCCGGAGCCGCCCCGCTCGCGAGAGGCAGCGCCGGTACTACGAGACTCTCCGAACGGCCGATCGCGATGGCCACTGCACCCGCTTCCTCGAGTTCTCGCTGCTCGCGCTCCACTTCAAGCGGCGCTGGTTCTCGCGCCGCGATTATCTCCGGCTCCACGTGAAGCTCTCGACCGCGACCGCCAGCCGGGATCTCGCCGCCGGCCTCGCCGAAGGGAAGCTCGACGCGCGGGGCGCGATGCGGCTCACCGAGTACCGGGCCCGTTGATCTAGGCTGCTCGACCCAATGCAGCCGAACCAACCTCAGAAGGGTGGCCTGATGGGCATCCTCATCATCGTCGGGTTCGTCGTCGCCCTCATCGCGAGCTTCTTCGTCTCGGGCGAAGAGCACCAGCCGGGCCGCTTCTTCATCGAGCGGCAGGCGTACTGGAACGGCGGCACGTACTACGTGAAGTACACCTGGCTCACGGTGCTCTTCACCCTGGCCGACGTGGTCATCATTCCGTTGATCATCATCTCGGGCGTCGGCGCGCTCATGCGGAACCGGGACAACGACTCGACGCCGCCGCTCGACTGGGACACGGCGCAGCGGGGCCGGCGCCTCAAGCAGGTGGTGTTCGTGCTCGTCGCGACGACGCTCTGGGTGGCGTACACCGGCGCGGCGGTCCTGGCGCCGTCGGTGCTGAAGCCCGCCGGCTTCTTCGCCTCCATCCTGCTCCTGTTCGTGCCGATCGTGCCGGTGGCGATCGCGGCCTTCACCTTCGAGGCGTTGGTGGCGCCGCAGTACGTCGAGGGCCAGCTCGAGTCGCTGCAGATCGTCACCGACAAGAACACCTCGACGGCCCACCTGCGCGTGTCGGGCGCCGACTACCAGACGCAGCCTGGGCTGATCACCGGGCTGGCGCAGGGCGCGAGGGTAGGCCTCGTCGTCAGCGGCTTCTTCCACACCATCTTGCGGGTCGAGCGCCGCGGCTGATGAAGGTCTCCACCTGGAACGTCAACGGGGTGCGCGCCCGCGAGGCGCAGGTCTTCGAGTGGCTGCGCCGCGAGAAGCCCGACGTGTTCTGCCTGCAGGAGATAAAGGCGTCACCGCACCAGGTGCCGGTGAGCCTGCAGGAGCCCGAGGGCTACTGGGCCCACTGGCACGGGGAAGGCGGCTACTCGGGCGTGGCGCTGCTCATCAGCAAGACGCTGTGCCCGGTGCGGCCGGCGATCAGCCATCCACCATTCGACATGGAGTGCCGCGGGTCGGTGGTCGCGCTGGGCGATCTCGAGCTCGCCACCCTCTACATTCCGAACGGCGGGAAGGACTTCGACGCCAAGGTGCGCTTCCTCGAGTCGCTCATTCACTTCGCGAAGGACCGCCACGCGGCGGGCAAGCGGCTCATGCTCTGCGGTGACTTCAACGTCGCGCACACCGAGCGGGACGTGCACGAGAAGCTCAGAGACCCGCAGCTCACAGGTCAGACCAGCGGCGAGCGCGCGTTGATCGACAGGCTCTTCAGTCAGGGGCTGACGGACCTGGGGCGGCACTTCGCGCCTGACGACGGCGAGCTCTTCACCTGGTGGGCGCCGTGGCGGCAATACCGCGAGCGCAACATCGGCTGGCGCCTCGACCTGGTGCTCACGAGTGAGGGGGTGACGAAGCAGGCGCGCTCGTGCACCGCCGTGCGCGAGTTTGGGACGAGCGATCACGGCCCGGTGACGGCGGTGTTCGAGGGGCCGCTGTTCGATCCCGAGAAGGTGCAGGAGGGCTCGGCGCCAGCGCCGAAGAAGTCGAACGAGCCGCAGCTGGACCTCTTCAAGTGATCACCGCGGACGACGCGCAGGCGCTGGCCGAGCAGCACGGTACGCCGTTCTATCTCTACGAGCTGAGCGTGCTCCGCGAGCGGGCGCGGCGGCTGCGCGCGGCGATGCCGGCAACGCTGCTCTACGCGGTCAAGGCGAACCCGAACGAAGCGGTGCTGCGCGCGCTGCATGGCCTGGTCGACGGGCTCGACGTCGCCTCGCTGGGTGAGCTCGAGCTGGCGTTGCGCTGTGGCTGGGCGCCGCAGCAGCTCAGCTTCGCGGGTCCAGGCAAGACGCAGCACGAGCTGGAGGCTGCGATTCGCCACGGTGTGCTGCTGAGCGTGGAGTCGATCCGGGAGCTCGACGCCCTGTCTCCCTCTCTCCCGGAGCTGAGCCGGTCCAGAGGGGGAGAGGGTCGGGGAGAGGGCAAACCGCAGCCGCGGCCGCGACTGCGGCTGCGACTGAACCCGTCTCTGCGAGCCCAGGCGTACCGGGTACCGATGATCGGAGGCCCGAGCCCGTTCGGCATCGACGAGGAAGAACTCGCCCTCGCGACCGATCACCTCCTCCGCCACGCGAGCACGATCGACTTCGACGGCATCCACGTGCACCCCGGAGGGCAGTGCACCAGCGTGGGCGCCTTCTCTGCCGCGGCCGCCGCGACGCTCGATCTCGCCGAACAAGTGCACCGCCGCATTCCCGTCCGAACCATCAACTTCGGAGGCGGCTTCGGCGTGCTGGGCAGCGAGGAACTCGACGTCGAAGCCGCGGGCAAGCGCCTGGGCGCGATGCTCGAGAAGTACCGCGCCTCCACCGGCCAGGCGCTCGAGGCGGTGGTGGAACCGGGACGCTGGCTGGTCGCCCCGGCAGGTCTCTACGTGGCCCGAGTGGTCTCGGAGAAGCGCTCGCGCGGCAAACACTTCGTGGTGCTCGACGGCGGCATGAACCATCACCTCGGCGCGACCGGTCACCTCGGGAAGCTCGACCTGCCGCTGGTCAACCTCTCGCGGCCTGGCGCGCCGAGAGTGATGCGCACGGTGGTGGGCCCGCTCTGCACGCCGCTCGACACCCTGGGCGCCGACGTCGAGCTGGCGGAGCCGCAGCTCGGCGATCTGATCGGCGTGCGCGGCTCGGGTGCCTACGGCTACTCCTTCAGCCCGCTCCACTTCCTGGGGCACCCGCTGCCTGCCGAAGTCGTCCGCTGAGGTAGGCTGCGTGAAGATGCGAAAGTCGTTCTACGCAGGGTTGCTGTTCTCCGTCGTATCGTGCGCCGACTGCTGGTCGCTGGACCTGTTCGCCCCGCCGCAGCCGTTCGCCGTCGGCGCGTCGACCACCATCCGCTACCAGTGGGGCCGCTGGTACGACTGCAAGCCCGACCCGTCGCTGCCGCTGTGCGCGCCGGACATCGGCGGCGGCAACCGCATCACCGCGATCACCGAGGTGAAGATCGACGACCCCGCGATCTTCGGCGCAGAGGTGACGGGGGCCGACAGCGTTCGCCTCACCGCCCTGCAAGCCGGTGAGACGACGGTGACGGTCACTGGCGTCGATCAGAGCGGCGCCAGCTCGAGCAAGGGCAAGAAGTTCACCGCGGTGCTCCCCGAGGTGGCCGAGCTCTCGCACGAGTGCTTCACCCTTTCTCCTGGGCAGGTCTACGGCTTCCCCACGTCGACGCAGGTCAGCTTCTCGATCAAGATCTCAGACGGCCCCACGCCGTTGCTCACCGAGGGGCTGGTCGTGCCCATCGACTCCGGCGCGCTGGTGCCCGTGCCCGGCGCGGGCCCGACCTCGTTCCAGACGCCCGCTGCACCCGTGCGCACCGCGCTCAAGACCTCGCTCGGCAGGCCGTTCGAGCTGCCGGTGCAGGTCTACGAGCCCGCGACAATCGACGCCTTCACCCTCCTCCCGGCCACGCCGGATCCCCAGGCGGTCCGCAGCGTCGTGCCCGTCGAGCTCCGGCTGCAGGCGCTCGGCCTCGACGTCTGCGTGGAACCGATGACGCCTCGGGCGAAGAGCGTCGTGGTCGCCACGCCGGGGCTCTGCACGTTGACCGAAGGGACCCATTCCCTCGCGCGCTCCCTCGGCGCCACGGTGGACTTCACCGTGACGCGGGTCTTCTTCGTGAAGAACCTGCAGCCGGGCGTGTGCCAGGTCGACGTGTCGGTCGACGGGCTGGGCAGCAAGCGCCTCGAGCTCACCTTCGAAAACTGATCACGCCTTCGTGCCGGGCGGCATCAGCGCGGCGAAGAAGTCGTTGCCCTTGTCGTCGACCACGATGAACGCGGGGAAGTCGACGACCTCGATCTTCCACACCGCCTCCATGCCCAGCTCCGGGTACTCGTGCACCTCGACCTTCTTGATGCAGTCCTGCGCCAGCCGCGCCGCGGGCCCGCCGATGCTGCCGAGGTAGAAGCCGCCGTGCTTCTTGCACGCGTCGGTGACCGCCTTGCTCCGGTTGCCCTTGGCCAGCATCACGAAGCTGCCGCCGTGCTGCTGGAAGAGATCGACGTATGAGTCCATGCGGCCGGCGGTGGTCGGGCCGAAGCTGCCGCTCGCCATGCCCACCGGCGTCTTCGCCGGCCCCGCGTAGTAGACGCAGTGGTCCTTGAAGTACTGCGGCAAGCCCTGGCCCGCGTCGAGGCGCTCCTTGAGCTTCGCGTGGGCGATGTCGCGCGCGACGATCACCGGCCCCGAGAGCGAGAGCCGGGTCTTGATCGGGTACTTCGAGAGCAGCGCACGGATCTCGGACATGGGCAGGTTGAGATCGACCTTCACCACCTCGCCGCCCAGCGCCTTCTCGTCGACCACCGGGAGGAACTTCGCCGGGTCCTTCTCCAGCTCCTCGATGAAGACGCCGTCCTGCGTGATCTTCCCCAGGCACTGGCGATCGGCCGAGCAGCTCACCGCGATCGCCACCGGGCAGCTCGCGCCGTGCCGCGGCAGGCGGATGACGCGCACGTCGTGACAGAAGTACTTCCCGCCGAACTGCGCGCCGATGCCCAGGCGCTGGGTGAGCTTGTGCACTTCACCTTCCAGCTCCACGTCGCGGAAGCCGTGGCCGGTGACCGAGCCCCTGGTGGGCAGCGTGTCGAGGTAGCGGGCCGAGGCGAGCTTCGCGGTCTCGAGCGCGGTCTCGGCCGAGGTGCCGCCGATGACCACCGCCAGGTGGTACGGCGGGCAGGCCGCGGTGCCCAGCGTGCGCAGCTTCTCGTCGAGGAACTTCATCAGCGAAGCCGGGTTCAGGAGCGCCTTCGTCTCCTGGTAGAGGTAGCTCTTGTTCGCCGAGCCACCGCCCTTCGCCATGAAGAGGAACTTGTAGACGTCGCCGTCGGTGGCGCTGAGCTTGATCTCTGCGGGCAGGTTGCTGCCGGTGTTCTTCTCTTCGTACATCGTCAGCGGCGCGAGCTGCGAGTAGCGCAGGTTGGTCTCGGTGTAGGTCGCGTACACGCCCTGGCTGATCGCCTCTTCGTCGCCGCCGCCGGTGACCACGTACTGGCCCTTCTTCCCCTTGATGATCGCCGTGCCGGTGTCCTGGCACATGGGCAGCACGCCGCCCGCCGCGATGTTCGCGTTCTTCATCAGGTCGAGCGCGACGAACTTGTCGTTGTTCGACGCCTCGGGGTCCTCGAGGATCTTCTTGAGCTGCTGCAGGTGGCCGGGGCGCAGCAGGTGCGCGATGTCGCGCATCGCCGTCTTCGTCAGCAGCGTCAGCGCGCGCGGGTCGACCTTGAGGAACGTCTTGCCGTCGGCCTCGAAGGTGCTGACGAAGTCCTTCGTGAGGAGCCGCCAGGGCGTGTCGTCGTGGTGCAGCGGGAGGAGCTCGGTGAACTGGAAGGCCATGGGCCGTTTGTAGCGGCAAGCGCTGCCGGAATCAGCCCGATGTCGCCTGCGGGGGAGCCACGCTGATGCGTCGAATCAGGCTTCCGGGCCAGTCCTGAGGTCGGTTGCGGTGATCACAGCGACCGACCGGGAGGCTAGGGTGCGGGGATGAGGTCGTGGTTCTCAATCGCAGCGGCGCTGGTGCTCTTCGGCTGTGAGGGCGGGAAGCAGTGTTCCCCGGACACCTGTGGCGGCTGTTGTGACGAGCAGGACCGCTGCCAGTCGAACGCGAGCACCCTCTCTTGCGGCGTCAACGGCTCTACCTGCGCGGTGTGCGCGTTGAGCCAGGAGTGTCGAGGCGGGCTCTGCCTCCTCGTCGTTGGTTCCGGCGGCGGTGGCGGGGCGGGTGGCGGCGGTGGCTCGGTCGGCGGAGGTGGCGGCGCGACGGGTGGAGGCGGCGGTGCGGCCAGCGGTGGAGGTGGCGGCGCGGCCGGCGGCGGTGGTGGCGGCGCGACGGGCGGTGGTGGTGGTGGTGCCGTGACCGGTGGAGGGGGCGGCGCGACTGGCGGTGGTGGAGGAGGAGGGCTCGACGGCGGGCTGCTGGTCACCGTGGGCTGCTGGAACATCGAGTGGTTTGGCGACGTGATGGAACCCGACGGCGGCTTCCTCGGCCCGCGCGACAACGCGCTGCAGGCGACGAACGTGACCACCGTGCTGCGGAACAGAGCCGACGTGGACATCTGGGGCATCGAGGAGATCGTCGGCACCACCGACTTCGCGTCGGTCGTCGCCAACGTGCCCGGGTACGCCGCGGTCGTGGCCACCGAGGTGCAGGCGGGGACCTTCTATTATTCGGCCGTCGAGCAGAAGGTGGCCGTCCTCTACCGCACCAGCAAGGTGACCGTGCTCTCGGCTCAGCTCATCCTCACCACGTCGAGCTACGACTTCGGTGGCCGCCCGCCGCTCGAGGTCCGCGTGCGCGTCACCGGCAACGGCATCACGCGCGACGTGTCGGTGATCGTGCTGCACATGAAGGCCTACTCAGACCTCGACAGCTACAACCGCCGGGTGGCCGCGTCGGCTTCGCTCAAGGCGTACCTCGATGGCCGCGCCGCGGACAACGTGATGGTCATCGGTGATTGGAACGACGACGTCGACGTCTCCACGGCGTCGCCCAACCCGTCGCCGTACGCGAACTTCGTCAGCGACTCCACGCGCTACCGCTTCGGCACCAAGGAGCTGTCTGACGCCAACCGGCGCACCACCGCGAGCTCCAGCGCGGCGATCGATCACCAGCTCTTCACCGCGCCGCTCTTCTCGTCGTACGTGACGGGCTCGGCGTCGGCCACCATCCCGTCGATTCCGGGCTACGTGTCGAACACGTCTGATCACTACCCGGTGACGATCCGCTACGTGTTCCGCTAGGGGCGCTGCCGCTCCAGCAGGTCGACGTCGAGCAGGTCCTTCGGGCGTGCGGCAGCGCGCTTGTTGCGAAGCAGCGCCTCGCGGCCGAGGAAGGCGAGGCATTTTCAGGCGAGGGGCGTACCCAGACGTCGAGGTCACCCGTGGCTCGGACCACGCCGTGCGCAGCGAGGGCATGCGCACCCACGACGATGAACTCGACCTGTGCCTTCGCGAAGGCCTCGAGGAGATCGACGAAGTCTGGGTTGAGCCCGGCCTCGACGCTCATCGATCCCCGGGGCGGACCAGCCGGCCAGGCATGTTGGCGCGGGTGTAGTCCGGCAGAGGAAGACCTGTGAGCGACCAGGCTCCGAGCGTCAGGTCCCACATCATGGCGAGGCGCTGTTCCGTGGTGGTGCTGGCGCTCAGGTCTTCGGCGCCGGGGGCCTCGGCGAGGGTCGTCTTCAGACCCGGCCACGCCGCTCGAGCAGCGGCGCGGCGGGACGTTTCTTCCGCGGAATCCATGAGTTCACTCTAGCAGACTGAGCACACGGGCCCGCTCAAGCCCTGGCGTCGCGGGCGCGCTGGAGTTCGTCGCGGAGCAGGTCTCAGCTCGTTTTGCCCTCTCCCCGACCCTCTCCCCCTCGGGGAGAGGGAGGCACGAGGCTCAGCTTTCTGGCTCGCCTCGCGAACGTCACCGGGTTCATTCCCAGCTCGATGGCGGCGCGCCTGACGATGCCGTTGTGCCGGGCCAGCGCGTCTCGCAGCGTCTCGCGCTCGGTGTCGGCCAGGCGCGAGACCAGCGTGGTGCCCGGCTCTCCGCTCGTCGCCCGATACGCGGGTGGCAGCTGGGCCGGCTCGATCAACGCGCCCGTCGGACACAGGAGCACGGCGCGCTCGATCACGTTGCGCAGCTCACGCACGTTGCCCGGCCACGGCGCCGCCAGCAGGGCGCGCTCGGTCGCCACCGACAGCCCCATCACGCCCTTGCGGTGCTGGTGATTGAAGAAGTCCACGAAGTACCGCGACAGCGCCACCACGTCTTCGCGCCTCGAGCGCAGCGGCGGCACCTCGATGGTGAAGGTGTTCAGGCGGAAGAAGAGGTCTGAGCGGAAGCGCCCGCTCTTCACGTCGGCCGAGAGATCGCGGTTGCTCGCCGTCACCAGCCGCACGTCGACCCGCCGCGTCTGGGTACCGCCCACGGCGCGCACCTCGCCCGTCTCGAGCACGCGCAGGAGCTTGGCCTGCAGGGAGGGCGTGGTGTTCTCGATCTCGTCGAGGAACACCGTGCCGCCGTCGGCCAGCACGAACAGCCCGGGGTGATCCGACACCGCGCCGGTGAACGCGCCGCGCACGTGACCGAACAGCTCACTCTCGAGCAGCGTCTCGGTGAGCGTGCCGCAGTCCTGCACCACGAAGGGCCCGTCGCGGCGATCCGACATGCGGTGCACGATGCGCGAGAGCACTTCCTTCCCGGTGCCCGTGTCGCCCTGCAGCAGCACCGACACCTTGTAGGGAGCGACGGTGCGCACCTGTTCCAGCACCGAGAGCATCGCCGGGCTCTGGAACCCCGGGCCCTCCTCGATGGGCAACGCCACCGGCCCCGCCCGCAACGCCCGCTCCCGCTGGAGGTTGCGTTCGAGTTCCTGCGCCATGCGTTCCTGCTCGACGCGCATGGCGTGCTCGCCACACGCGTCCATCACCGCCTCGCGCAGCGCCTCGTCGGTGAGCGGCAACGACACCCGGCGGTACAGCTTCTTCTCGTTGAACAGCGAGGCGATGTGCGCCGCCTCACCCTGCGCGCAGTAGACGATGCGCGCGGCGAGATCGCGCGGCTTGCCTTCGAAGGTGAGGTTGTCTTCGGTCACCGCCGCCGCGAGCTGCACCAGCAGCATCGCCTGCACCTCGTCGTCACCACAGATCGCCAGCGCCGACACGTCGCCGCGCGCGAGGATCGCCTCCACCTCGGGGTTCTCCTGGCCGAACTCCAGCTGGACCACGTCCGAGAGGGCCTCCTCGAAGAGCTGCCGGCTGGCCGCGTCTGCGTACGCCACCGCCACGCGCACCGGCGGCCCCTCGAGGTAGCGCGCCAGGCGAATGCGCCCGTCGTCTTCGAAGCCGGTGAACACCACCCCGAACGCCGACGCGGCGTGCTCGTTGTGCGAGCCCGCATCGTGCCGCCACCGCACCTCGCCGCGCGCCCGCAGCGGCGTCACCTCGGTGGGCAACAACACCTCGAGCTCCAGCGCCTGTCCTTCGCGCGGACCTTCTCCCTGCCGGGGGCTCCCGATGAGCCCGATGCCGGTCAGGCTCAGGTTCACGCTCCAGCACCGGTTGATCGCCGGTTCCGTCACCACGCGAACGTGGAAGGGTCTCCGGTTGGTTCGCTCAAGTAATACATGCGCCATTGGTGAAGCATCGCTCGTCCCCTGAAGTAGTGCACCAATGCTTCATTCGTGAATCATGACGCGCGTCAGCATTCCCTGATTCCAAGGTGTTGGGAGTTGGTCCGGCCCCTGCTTTGGGACCTTGGCGGAGGCAGTACCTTGGCGAATGCACGTGTCATCGGCGTTGGACATTTCGTACCGCAACGGATCGTGAGCAACGAGCGGATCGCGAAGGCGATCCCCGGTTGGTCGGCAGAGAGAATCCTGGAGAAGACCGGCATCAGGGAACGCCGCTTCCTCTGGGACTTCGACGAGAAGACGGGCGTGGCGATCCCCCCGCCGGAAGGCGAGCGGCTCTACCCCATCACCAACTCCGACATGTGCGAGGTGGCGGCGCGCAACGCGCTGGCGATGGCCGACGTGTCGCCCAGCTCGGTCGACGCGCTGCTGGTCGTCACCTGCACGCCCGACGAGCTCAACTTCTCTCACGACGCGATGGAGCTGCACGCGCGCCTGGGCATGCGGCGCGACGCGTACGCGATGGTGATCGACGACGGCTGCGGCGGTACGCCGTACGTGATCGACCTGGCGAAGAAGATGCTCGAATCGGGCGCGCTCAAGACGGTGATGGTGGTGGCGAGCGCGTTCACCTCGCCCCTGGTCAACCGCCAGACCTACACCGCCGAGTTCGCGCCCGTCGCCGGAGAGAAGGGCTTCTCGGGCTTCCTCTCGATGTACGTCTTTGGCGACGCCGCGGGGGCGATCGTGCTGCGCGGGGACGCCGGTGCAGCGGGCCGCATCGTCTCGTCGATGTCGATGAACTCGCACGAGGAGCTGGTGTTCCGCCGGGGGGGCGGGTCGCTCAAGCACGTGCACCAGCACCGCGCGAGTGACGCCGAGCTGGCCTTCATCGTCAACGGCCCGCTGGTAGCGCGCGACTACCCGCGGGTGATGGGCGAGTGCGTCAGCGAGGTGCTCTCGAGCACGCCCTTCACCTCGGCCGACGTGCAGCGCTTCTATTTCCACCAACCCAACCGCCGGGTGCTCGACCTCTTCGTGCGCCAGGCCGAGCTGGCCGCCGACCGCGTCGCCATCAACGTCGATCGCTACGGCAACACCTCGGCCGCGGGAATGCTGGTCCTCTTCTCGGAGGATCTGCAGGCCGGCACGGTGAAGCTGGGCGGTGAGCAGTTGGTCCTCCTCGCCGCGGTCGGGGCCAACGTTCACGCCGGTGCGCAGCTCCTCTTCACCTGAAAGAAACCATGCTCCAGTCCACCCCCACTTCACCGCAGGCACCGGTCTCCTCGCCCTTCCGCATCGACGTCGACGACCTCGCGCAGCGCGTCGCGCTCGCCACGCCCGCCGACACCTGCAAGGGCATGTTCTGCAACGGGCTGTTCCACGCGGCGCAGCGCGCGCGCGGGGCCTCGGGGCTCGAGCTGCTCAAGAGCGCGGCAGAGGGGCGCAAGTTCGTCGACTTCTTCAACTACCCCATCGCCGAGTTCCTCCCGCTCGCCTGGGTCGCCGCCGAGCTGGTCGGCGGGGGCAAGACGCCGCTCGCGCTCGAGGAGGGCATCCGCTCGTTGGGCCGGCAGGCGACCGACGACTTCCTGGGCACCGCGGTGGGGAAGACGCTGCTGATGCTCGCGGGCAGCGACCCGCGGCGAATGATGAACTCGCTGGCCTCGGGCTACAAGACCGCCGTCAGCTACGGCACGCGCTCGGTGACGTGGAAGACGCCCACGCACTGCATCTTCGCGATGCGCCGCGACTTCATGCCGCACCCGTACCACGAGGGTGTGCTGCTCCAGGTGTTGACCGCGATCGGCGGCAAGCAGGTGCAGGCGAAGGGGCAGCGCGTGGGGCTGCTGGACACCGACTACGAAATCTCCTGGAGCTGATCATGCGCACTCTCGTCTTCGCGGTCCTCACCTTCTCATCGCTCGCGCTCGGTCAGGCCAACGACGTCTCGTACCAATTCCGCTCGGTGGAAGACCCGGCGTTCCCCGCCGACGACACCATCTGCGCGCAGGCGCCGTTCCGCGTGAACGTGAAGCTGGGCGCGAGCCTGTGGAGCCAGCACGTGCGCGTGGTCGACGGGCGCATCGTGGTGGACCAGGTCTTGCGCATCGGCAAGGCGACCGCGTGCGTCGAGCTGACGAACTTCCTCTTTCCGCCCGGGCTCCAGCAGAACTTCTACGCGGTCTTCGACCTGCCCTCGGGGCGGTACACGGGCCTGGGCACCTGTACGTTGTCGAGCAACAACGTGCCGCAAGCGGGCCTGGTGCTCGCCGGCTGCACGTTGAACGTGGTGAGCGGGCCGAACGGCGTGCTGGGCGGGGTGATCACCAGCGCGAGCACCTTCAACCCGGCCCGGCTCGCTGGGTATTCGACTGGCTCGCTGTGGACGCTCCAGGCGTACACGGCGCAGCCGGTCCCCTGGTGGCCATGGACCGGGGGGGGCCAGGGTTTCCAGCTGCATGACGATCGCCGCAGCGACGACGAGATCGACCGGGTGAGGAGGAATGGTCATGGCCATTGAGCGGCAGTTGGCCGATCTCGAGTGGCTGGCCGAGCGCAGCCGCAAGGTGCTCGAGGACCCACGCAAGTACCGTTGGCACGCCGACACCCGCGCGCAGTTGGCGCAGATCGAAGCGGAGATCCGCCGGCTCCAGGATCGCGAGAGCATGAAGCCGTCGAAGCAGTCTCCCTCTCCCCGGGGGGGAGAGGGTCGGGGAGAGGGCAAACCAGCCTCTCCGACGCAGTGAAACGCTGGCTGCGTCCGGCCCCGGCGCCGCAGATGCCGGATTCCGATGCTCAGGTGGTTCTGCGGAGGGCCGGGCTTCGAGTTCCGGCATCCATAGCGGCGCGTGCAGCGGGCGCACACGCTTCGCGTCCTTCCCTGAAAATCAGGGACAGGCTCCTGCGCTCGCGACCCGGGCGCCCGCCGCGCGGGCCCAGCACGCGTTCACGTAGGTCACTCCATCGCAGCCACAGACCTGCACCACCTCGCCGCCGCAGCTGCTCGGCGAGCCACGTTGGCCGCAGAGACCTGGCCCCGTACAGGAATTGGCGTCACAGAGCGTCGTCGGCGGCTCGTTGCCGGAACCACCTCCCGAGCCCTGGTTGCAGTCGCTCTGGGTCGCGCAGTCGAGCACGGTGCCGTTGGGCTGCAGCACACAGCGCCACGGCTCGGAGGCGTCGAAGCACTTGCCGGTGAGGGCGCAACACTGGGCCCCGGCCGGGCACTGGGCGGAGTTGCCGCAGGCGATCGTGAACGCTCCGGCATCGGCGATACCCGACGAGGCGCCACACGAGCCGTGCGAGAAAGTCGCCACCGAGACGCCTGCGACGCACGCAGCCTGAGTCGATTCGTAAGTCACCCCGTCGCATCCGCACACCCGGCATCGTTCCGAGCCCGTGGGGCCGCAAAACGGGCACTGATCCAACTTCTGGCAGTGGCCACTCCCGATGCAACGGGCAACGCCGCGAGGCCCGGCCCCGGCTTGGACTTCATCAATCATGCAGTACTCGCCGCTCGCGCAGTCCGCGCTCGAACCGCACGCCGTGGCCCCCGGAGAGCGCCAGGTGGTGGGCAGCTTCGGGCAGGCCGCCGAACCCGGAGCGACACACGCGCCCGTCGTCTGGCAACACACCTCTCCCGAGGCGCAGACCGTACCTCCACACACCACGGGGCTGAGCGAGACGCAGACCACTTCGTTCAACCCCGTGACGAGCAGGCAGCGCTGGGATCCACCCCCGCCACCACCGGATCCCCCGCCGGTTGCCCCAATGATCGAGCCGTCCATCGAGAAGGTGTGATCGACCGAGGGCACGAAGCATGAGGTGATGAGCATCAAGGCGGCGACGAGCGTTGGGGTTCGCATGGGTCAATCACTCAAGTGCGGGACTCGCGCCTGAGCTTCACGCGAAGTGACGGGCGACTCCACCCCAGCGCAACCGGGCTCAGGGTATGAAGACGCGGTGACCCTGGCCGGCATTGCAGTTCTCTTCCTCGGGACAAGCCAGGTCTCCGTCGCGGTCGCGCCGGGAATCACCTGTCTCGAAAAGCGCCGATTGGTGTCGCGGCTCGAGAACGCCGGGCTCCAGATCGCTGAATCAGGTCCCAGGCTGGTGGTGACGCTTCGACCCGATGGGCGTCAGGTCAGGGTCAAGGCCACCCGGCCCGGTGCCTCCTTCGAGCGAACGGTGCCGATCCAGCAGGAGGGGTGTGACGCGGTCGAGCGCATCGTCGCGGCGCTGATCACCTCGTGGGCCCGCCAACTGCCGTCGATCGACAGCGCAGAGACGCTGCCTCCGCCTCCCGCCCGTCCGGTTGTGGTGATCGCCCCTGAGCCGGAAGCGCTGCCCGAGCCGGCGGCCCCGCCTTTGCCAGAGCCCGAACCCCTTTTCCTCCCGCCCTCGAGCGTCGACAGCCCACGCCCTCCCCGAAACGAAGTGTCGAAGCCAGTCGAGCAGGCGCCGAAGTCCGCAGGTTCCGCGTTCACCCTCGACCTCGCCGCCCTGGGAGGCGCGAGTGTCGGCCCGACGCCGGCCGTGTCGGGCCTGGGGCAGCTCCAGGTGGGCCTGGGCTTCGGCCGGCTCGGAGCCCTGCTCGAGGGCGGGCTCGAGAGCGGGCGAGCTGGCGATCTCGGCGGCGCTCGTGTCGAGACCACCTCGCAATGGGTCTCGCTCTCCGCCCGGGTGCGGTTCGAGCCGCTCGACCGTCTTCACTTCGACCTCGCGCTCGGGTTTCGGCTCTGGCGCATCGCGGCGCTGGGACTGGGGCTCAACGGAACCCGCAGCCTCGAGCTGGCGGGCCTGGGAGGCGTGCTCTCGGCGGGCGCCTCCCTTCGGCTCGCCGGTCCGCTCTTCGCTCACCTGCGCGCCTTCGCCAGTCTGCGCAGCCAGGGCGACCGGTTCCTGTTCGAAGGGCTGGGGCCGGTCCTCGACCTGCGCCCTTTGACTGGCGGGCTCCTCCTCGGCCTCGAGGTCCGCGCGTTCGGCGGCTGACGAATTCGTGAAGCTCTGCGGCCGCCCGCGCACTCTGGTTCTCGAGTGATCTTCGACCAGGCCATGGCTCGCGCCAGCACAGCAACGGTGGAGCAGGTGCGACGGCTCTACCTCGCTCACGGCGCCAACCTGCGTCAGACCCTGGCGCGGCTGGCGCCCGAGCTGGACGCCGACGATCTGCTGCAGGAGGTCTTCCTCGTGGCGCTGACCAGGATCGATGATCTCGCGAGCGCCGATTCGCCGCACGCGTGGCTCTACGGAGTCGCGGTCAGGCTCGCGCACACCCGCCGCCGCGCCGCGCGCCTTCGCCGGTTCTTCAGCCTCGGAGAGACCGAGAACACCGCGGTGGTGGACGCGCCCTCACGCACGGTCGAGCAGCGTGACGCGCAGAAGCGGGTGACACGCGCCCTCGAGTCACTCTCCCAGGCGAAGCGCGAGGTGTTCGTGCTGTTCGAGCTCCAGGGGTTGCCTGGCGAGGCGATCGCCGCCGCGCTGGGCATTCCGCTCAAGACCGTCTGGACCCGGCTGTTCCACGCACGCAAGGAGGTGACGGCCTCCCTCGAGCGCCAACTCCTGATCGAGTCGCGCACCAGCGGACTCACCCGAGACGAGGTCGAACCATGACGCCTCCTACGCGCCTCAGCGACGGAGCGCAGACTCCTGCGGAGCACCAGATCGCGCTTGCCGCCAGTGTCGAGGCCTCGCCCCTGCGGGCCGATGGCTGGGACGACTTGATGGCGCGCGCGGTGCTCGCCCGCCCGCCTGTCGCGCGGCTCATTCCCGCGTTCGTCCTGTCCTTCATGTGCGGGGTCGGCCTGGTCGTCGCGCTTCGCCCCGTGCAGCCGCCCCCTTCGCCCGGCACGGTCGTGCTCGCGACGGCGGCTTCGCGCTGGTCGAGCCCCGCGCCGAACGAGGTCACGCTCCAGTCGGGCCGATTGTGGATGACCACGCCCTCAGATGAGCCGTTGCTCATTCGCACGCCCGACGTGGTCCTCGAGGTGACGCGCAGTCGCTTCCTCGCAGAGGTCGTCTCAGGGGGAACCACCATTCAGGTCGACGAAGGCCAGGTGGTGCTCCGCGCGAACGAGGTCGTGCGCGTGGTGCGCAGCGGCGAGTCGCTCACGTGGCCTCCCGCTCCGGTCATTCCAGGGCCGCTGCTCGAGCTCGCGCCAGCCTCGGAGTCCCGGTGCTCGAGTCTCGACGCGACCGCCTCGAGAGCCTGTCTGCGGAGCGAAGCGGACGGCAACTCGCTGGCTGCGCAGGCGGCGCTGTATGAGCTGGGCGTCGCCGAGGTGAAGCGCGGCGCGCTCGAAGAGGGGCTGCAGGTCTGGCGCGAGTCGCTCGAGCGGTTCCCGGGCGGAGTGCTCCACCCCGAGGTACGGCTCGCGTTGCTGATCGAGCTGGTCAAGGCGCGCCGGTTCTCGGAGGCTCGGGAGGCCGCGACCGATTTCGAGCTCCAGTGTGCAGCAGACCCACGGCTCCTCGCGGTGGCTTCGTTGCGACGCGCGCTGCCGCCCGGTCGGCCGTGAGACCTGATCAGGGCGTGTCAGTCGCTCCTGGTAGGACCGCCGCATGGCAAACAGGGCGTGGGATGAGGCGAGGCGGGCGGGAGTGGTATCGTTCAGGCGCATGACCGAGCGCGGGAAACACCACACTCTCGAGGAGTGGCTCGCGGCGCCATCCGAGCGTCGGCTCGAGCTCATCGACGGTGAGCTCATCGAGAAGGCGCTCCCCGACTTTCCTCACGCGCTGTCACAGGGCGGCGTGATCGCGCTGCTGCGCCCTCACTTTCATCGGAGGCCGGGCAGCTCGGGCCCGGGTGGCGGCGGCTGGTGGATTCTCCCGGAGGTCGACCTTCAGCTCGGCCCCAACGGCTTCCGGCCTGATGTCGCGGGCTGGCGGCGAGAGCGGCTCCCGGAACCTCCGCTGACCAGACCGGTCGTCCTCCGGCCTGATTGGATCTGCGAGGTCCTCTCGGCCTCGAACCGCCACAACGACACCATCCGGAAGCTGCGCCACTACCACGCAGCCGGCGTTCCGTATTACTGGCTGCTCGACCCTGACACCGGGACCCTCAACGTCTTCCGGCATGAACCGCAGGGGTACTTGAACGTGCTCATCGCCGACCGCGCTCAACGCGTCCGTGCGGAGCCCTTCGAAGTGATCGAGATCAGCGTGGGCGTGCTGCTCGGCGACGACCCGGAGTAGCTTCACTTCAGGATCGTCGACTGGCCATCGAGCGGCGTCTTGATCAGCAACACACCCGCGCTGAACGTGAACCCGCTCGTCACCACTTCGAGCGAGGGCACTTCGGGCACCGCGCCGCCGTGCTCGACCGACGCCGGGCGCGCGACGCCGCGCAGCTCCCAGATGACCGACGTGGTGAAGCGCGTCCCCGGCGTGGCCTTCAGCTGCGCGCCGGTCTGCTCGAGCACCGTGCCATCGAAGACGTCGAAGCGTGACGGCGCGGCTCCCGGCTGCACCCGCACCCAGAGCGGGCCCGCCTCGGCGGCGAAGCTGTCGACGCCCGGATCAGTCGCGGGCGAGAGCGTGTCCACGCCCGGCCTCAGCATCGGCACCAACGCGCCCTCGCGAATGAAGAGCGGCAGGGCCTTCAGCGGCGCCGGCACCACCACCGCTGCGCCCGCTTCGCCCGTGAGCTCCGCGCCGTCCCACCAACTGAACCACCGGCCCGGCGGCTTGATGAGCGTGCGGGTGGTGGCGCCCTTCGTCTCGACCGGCGCGACCAACAGCTCATCACCGAGCGCGTACGTGTCTTCCGGGTGCACGCCGAGCGAGGCGAACTGCAGCCCATACGGCCGCACCACCGGCCGCCCGGTCTGCGCCATCGACTTCACGTGCGACCAGAAGAACGGAAACAGCCGCAGGTGCAGCCGCGCGAACTCGCGGTACGTGTCGAGGGCCTCGGCGTCGCGGCCGTTCTCCGGCGTGTAGAGCCAGGGCGGCTGGCTCGACGAATCGCCCGTCTGCATCACCGGCATCAGCGCGGAGTGTTCGACCCAGCGCATGAACGTCTCCTTGTCGGGAGGCGAGTGGCGATAGCCGCCTGTGTCCGAGGCGAAGTACGGGAAGCCCGACATCGACAGCCCCACCCCCGCGCGGATCGCCGAGGGCAGCCCGCCCACGCCCACCACGCTGTCTCCTCCGCGCTCGGTGAAGCGCTCGCCGAACTTCGTGAGCGTGGCGTCGATGTCGCCGGGCCACACCACCAGGCCCATGTTCTGCTCGCCCCAGCGCGCGTGCCGCACCAGCAGGAAGCCGTCGTTGTTGGCGAGCACCGAGCGGTACACGTCGTGGTACCGCCGCGAGTAGCCGTCGGTCATGGTGCGATCGGTCTCGCCGTTGAAGAAGCGCCAGCCGCTGCTGCGCCCGGACAGGCCGGCGATCACGTCTTCGGCGAAGTCGAGCTTGAAGCCTTCCACTCCGTCGTTGGTGTAGCGGGTGATGAGCCCGCGCCAGAACGTCACCGCCTCGGGTCTGGTGAAGTCGAGCGGCGCGCTCCAGCGGTTGAGCCACGTGCCCTGCTGCGGGGGGAAGTAGCCGTTGAGGTCGGCCTCGGCGCGCATCGGCTGGGCCAGCTCTGCGAGGTACGGCGTGTGCCAGAGCGCGAGCTTGAGCCCCGCCGAGCGGATGGTGCTCACCATCGCGCCCGCGTCGGGGAACTTCGCCGGGTCGTAGTCGAAGGTGTTCACCTCGGTGGCGTAGGGGCGATCGATCCAGATCCCCGAGGTGGGGAGATCGAGCGCTCGAATCTGCCGCACGTCGTCTTCCACCTCGGCCTGGTCCTGGCTCTCGTTGCGCCAGATCCACGGGCCGGTCGCCCAGTCGGCAGGCGGGCGGGGAAAGCCGGTGACGCGGTAGTACTGCAGCGGCACGTCGAGCGCGTCGGCAGCCGAGAAGAGGTGAATGGTGAGCCCGAGCGCGCTCTCTTCCGCGGTGCCCCACATGGTGTCGACGATGGCGGAGTCGGTCTTCGCCACGTCCATCACGCCGTGGCGGTACGTCTCGACGAAGAGCCCCCAGCCGCGCGAGCCCACCAGGAAGGGCACCGAGACGTGATTCTCCGAAGCGGCGCTCTCGAGGTTGAGATCGGCCTCGAGCTGCAGGGGCCGCAGCTTCCCCCGGTGGTTGGCGCCGTCGAACCACTCGCCCAGGCCGTAGAAGGCCTCGGCCGCGTCGACGCCGGCTCTCAGGCGCAGGTAGCCGATGGTGGCCGTGCCCTCGGGGACGAAGCGGAGCACCACGTGGCCGTCGGCGGCCTTCGTCGCGCGCACGGTGGCGGTGAGCGTTCGGGTGAAGGTGAGGGCGATCACCAGCGCATCGCCCTCGCGGCTCACCGTCGCCCCGGTCGCGGCGCGCCAGGCGAAGCCCATCGGGAGCGTGGGGGTGAAGACGCCGTCGTTCACCACCAGCCAGTACGGATCGGAGCTGCTGGTGTCCTCGAGCCGGCTCACCACGCCGACCTGGAAGGCGTCGGGCGGCAGGGTCACCAGCGGGGCGCCTTCGCGCGTGAAGGCGAGCGCGCCGCCGTCGAGCGCGGCCAGGTTCCAGCCGTCTCCGCTCAGCTCGAGCGGGGCGGGCGGCGGCACCGGGGGAGGGCAGGCGCAGAGGGTGAGGGCGAAGACGAGCAGGCAGGAGCGCATCGTGCGGCGCAGCCTCGATGGCGCGCGCGCCTCTGGCAACTCCCGAGGGGTTGATGGCCCGCTCCGCCGTTTCCGCAACCCTGAGACTTCCCCGGCTGAGATCACGGTAGGCTCTGCCTCATGACCTTCGCCCTCGCCGCCCTGGTGCTCTCTTCGCTCAGTCCTCCCTCGCTGCTGAGCTCGACCTCGCTCGCCCAGGGCAAGGTGCAGATCCTCAAGGGGAAGAAGGGCACCGTGAAGGCGGCCAACGCCAACGCCTCACCTGCGTCCGAGAACTCCGGGGCCGCCGTCGCGCCCGCCGACACCGGCAAGGCCCAGGAGCTCGACCGCAAGTCCGCCGAGCTCGACGCCAGGAGCAAGGACCTCGCTCAGCGCGAGCAGGCGCAGCAGGAGAAGGAAACGGCTTCGTCGGAGGCCGACAAGAAGAAGGCCGAGCAGCTCAAGAAGCAGCAGAAGCACATCGAGAAGATCGGCGAGCAGAACCAGGAAATGCTGCAGCAGGCTTCCGATTCGCTGGCTGGCGACTGAGGCTGGTTCCGTTCACGCCGGGTGGAAGCCCGCTACGTCCACTTCACCGAGAAGGTGGCCCCGGTGGCGTCGTGGTTCAGCGTCTTCACCGTGACGATCTTCGCGCCGCTGCGGTCGACCCCCGCGCTCAACATGCCCCGGTAGAACTCGGGCTCCTTCACCTCGTTGAACCAGAGCGTGAAGTCAGTCGGGCCGAGCGCCTCGAGCTTCGTCTGCGTGTAGTTGTTTCCCGAGCGGAAGTTGCGGCTCATGCGCTCGAGGGTGCGTCGTGGGCCGAGCACCTTGAGCGCGGTGAGCATCGCGCGCCCGACCAGCGTCTCGGAGTAGCCCTCGATGAAGCGGCGCCCCAGCTCGAACATCTGCTCGGCCGGCGGGCGCCCCGGTGCCACCAGCGTCGACGCGTAGCGCATCACCTGCGTCCACACCGCGAGCGGGTAGGCCGGCTCGAGCCGGGCGCGCACGTCGAGGCCCAGCGCCCGCAGGTGGTCCTTCGCGCCGTCGTCCAGCCGGTTGCCCAGCGCGCGCAGCAGGCCCTCGACGGCCTGGCTGAACACCATCGGCTCATTCGGGGTCACGGGAAGACGGCCCCCTGCGTGGCGCCGTGGCGGGTCTCGGCGTCATAGGTGAGGTCGCCCGCGCGGTAGCGCTCGAGCACCTCGCGCGCCGCGGCGTTGGCGGCTTCCTCGGCCTCTTCGCAGGTCGGCTTCGGTGGCAACGCGGGCAACGTCTCGGTGATGTCGGTGGCGGCCCGGAAGCCGGTCTCCCGGTGCCCCGACTCGTGTTCCTTGAGCGCGTCGAGGTAGCGGCGCCACCTGCGCACCAGTGGATCTCGCTCGTCGGCCGGGGCCTTCCAGCGGGGCAGGGTGACGTTGACGCGCACCGCGGTGGTCACCGGGCCGGTGGTGCAGCCTTCCTCCGTCTGCAGGAAGGGGAACTTCCAGGTCACGTGCCAGGCGGTGTACGCGTCGTGCCCTTCCGGCCCCCGCGCGTCGAGCTGGGCGCGAAGCTCGGCCTCGGTGTCACCCTCGATGTCGTACCAGTGCAGCAGGGTGTCTCGCGGCCACACCGAGGGCGGCAGCACGATCGCTGCGCGCGGCCTGGGCACCGTCACGCACGCGGTGGCCGGGAGCAGGAGGAGGAGCGCGAGGAGCCGCACGGACCGGGGAGCGTAGAGCGAAACGCTCCAGGGAATGAGTTTTCAGGGAGGTGGCTACGAGGCGGTGCGGTTGAACACCCGCGTCGACGCCTCGCCGTTCTGGTTGGCCTGGGTGAGCGCCTGCACCCGCGAGGCGATCCCCGACACGGCGTGCTCGAGCTGCTCGTCGGTGAGGCGCAACAGCTGCCGCCCCTGGACGATCACCCTGGCCACGATCGCCGGGTCCACCGCGCGCACGTCGAGGCCCTCGCGCTGGCACAGCGCGTTCGCCACCCGAACCACGTTCACGCAGCTCGCCCGGCCGCGCCGGTAGTCGTAGCTCTCGAGGCTGGCCACCGCCGCCGCCACCTCGCGGGGCAGGAACCAGCGGAACGCGATGATCGACCCCACGTCGCGGTGACATTCTTCGATCGCCCGCTGCCACACGCCGCCGCTCACGAAGCTCTGCGACGAGGCGCCGCGCTCCACCTCGAGCAGGAGCGCCGCCACCACCGGCTTGCCGATGTCGTGGAACAGCCCCGCCAGGTACGCCGTGTTCGGATCGAGCGTCTTGAGCTCGGTGGCGAGATCGCGCGCGAGGTGTGCCACGCCCAGGCAGTGCTCCCAGATGCCGCGGAACGCGTTGCGGATGGTGGCGTCCTTCGAGGAGAAGACCTGCTCGGCGGCCAGTTCCTGCAGCAGGCCCAGCAGCTGCTTGATCCCCAGCCGGGCCACCGCGCTCTCCATGGTGGTCGCCCGCACCATGCCGCCGAAGACCGGGCTGTTCGCCACCCGCAGCAGCCGCGACGAGATGAAGGGGTCCTTCTCGAGGTGGGCGGCGATCGCCGCGAAGCGCACGTCGGGGTTGCTGCACAGCTCGATCGCCTTCATCGCCACCTCGGGCAGCGAGGGCAGCCTGAGCGTGTCTGACTGGAGCCGCTTCGAGATGATGTCCTTCAGCTTCGAGGCGAGCGCGATCGCCTGCAGCCGATCATGCTCCTCCTCGCTCCGGCTCAGCGGCGCGGGCGCCGGGGGCGGAAGGGGCGCCGTCTTCGAGTCCACGGCGAACGGCCTGGTCTGCGCTGCCGGTGGAGGCGCGGCCTTGAGCGGGGAGGCCTCGTCGGCGGAGAAGGCGATGGGCGCGCGGCCCCCCAGCGCGAAGAGGGCGAGCCGCAGCTCCTTCATCGAGGGAAAGCGCTCCTCGGGCTTGCGGGCGAGGCAGCGCTTGATCACGTGGTCGAGCGCGTCGCTCACCGTGGCGAAGTCGCGCAGCGAAGGCGCGGTGCCGGCCAGGTGCCCGTGCATCATCTGCATGGCGTTGCCCTCGAACGGCAGCCGCCCCGCCAGCAGGCGCCACGCCACCACGCCCAGCGAATAGACGTCGCTGCGGTGATCGAGCGTCTCTTCCCCGAGGCACTGCTCGGGCGACATGTAGGCCGGCGTGCCGATGATCAGCCCGGGGCTGGTGCGTTGCCCGGGCTGCGAGCCGAGGAGCTTGGCGATGCCGAAGTCGAGCACCTTCACGAAGTCGGGATAGTCGGGGTAGCAGGTGAGGAAGAGGTTCTCGGGCTTCAGGTCGCGGTGAACGATGCCGTGCTCGTGCGCCGCCCCCACCGCCGACGCGGTCTGGGAGAGGATGGCGATCACCGCCTTCTCCTCGAGCTGCGGCCTCGATTCGAGGCGCTGCGCCACCGTCTCACCCTCGAGCAGCTCCATCACGATCACGAAGTGACCGTTGGCCTGCCCATAGTCGGTGACGTCGACGATGTTGGGGTGGCGAATGGCGTTGACCGCGCGCGCCTCGGCGAGGAAGCGGGCCACCATCTGCTCATCGCCGGCGACCTGCGGGTTGAGCACCTTGAGGGCGGCCTTGCGCCCGATGAGCGGGTGCTCGCCCTCGTAGACCACGCCCAGGCCTCCTGCGCCGAGCTGGCGAACGATGCGGTAGTTGAGGAGTGAAGTGCCGATCAAATGCCCGCCCTGCAAAACCCTAACGGGGCGTTCAGGCGGCCGCCGCGTCAGGTTCTTGACGAGGCGCGCTTCCCCCACTTTCCCCCGCTCGTTGCGCTGGTCACCGTCGAGTCGCTGAGCGCGAAGTCGAGGTGCACAGGAGCGCCCTCAGCGCCTCGACGGCACCAGCGCAACCGAGCTCAGCCGCACAGCTCGAGCCAGTCGAACCACACGGGGTGCTCGGTGCGGTACCACTGGAGGATCTCGCGGATCTGTTCCTGCTTCTTCTTCGGCAGCACCTTGTCGTCGATGCGGTCGAAGTGGACCTTGATGCGATCGCCGTCGTACTCGAGCGCCTGGCTGATCAGCGTCTGCAGCTCGTTGCGAATGCGCCCCGAGTCCGAGATCTTCACCGCGCGCTGCCGGAAGTCGTCGCCGTCGAGGAAGCGCACCAGCAGCGGGCTGAAGATGAGCCGCGATTCCTCGAGGCTGTCCTTGAGGCGCAGGGTGAAGGTGATCTTGCTCGAGGCCGCGTGGGTGAAGAGGCGGGTGGTGACGCGGTAGCGGAGGTCGTCGAGCTTCTCCACGCCGGTGGTGCCCGTGTACGGGTCGTCGCAGAGGTAGCCGACCGAGGCGAGCACCCGCCAGTGCTTCTCGGGCAGGAAGTCCTGCGCGCGCAGGGTGCGCTGCCGCAGCGGCACGTTCGACAGCTCGGCCGTGCGCACCGAGTCGCGGTAGTGCGCCACGACCGCCGGGTCCTTCACCTGGTTGCCGAACGACGCGTCGGGCGCGCTGCGCATGAGCGCGTATTCTTCGTCGTGCGGCAGCTCGAAGGTGGGCGAGAGCACCGACATGGTCGAGTCGACGTCGAGCACTTCCGAGAGGCTGGCCGCCTGCATCGCCTCGGCGGTGGCCGCGTAGCCGTCGCAGAGGAACATGTGGGTCTCGCCCTGCGCGTCGACCCACGACTTCACCAGGAAGGTGGGCGCGTAGGTGCCCGAGTCGTTGAAGGTGGCGATGCCGGTGGGCGCCACCCAACCGTCCTCCACCAGGTGCACGCCCAGCGCCGTCCACTCGGCCCAGAGCCGGCTCATGCGCTTGACGCGGCTCTTCCCCGCCAGCGTCCACACGTGCACGTTCTGGCTCTTGATGCCGGGGTACGTGCTCTGGATCACGTCGAGCACCTGCGCGCGCGGGGTGGCCCAGTCGAGCATCACCGAGCGGCGCTCTGCTTCCTTCGCCACCGGGCGGGGCACGGTGAGGTTGCCGAAGTACGCCTCGTAGGGGCGCGTCACGGACAGCGGCGAGTCGAACAGGTGGAGCACGCACATCGGGCCGGTGTCCTTGCCCTCGGCGAAGCGCGAGGTGTTCTCGAGCGTGTCGACGGCGGCGCCCCACACCGTGATGCCCTTGTGGCGCAGCGCCTCGTAGAAGTCGTCGAAGCGGGGGGTGGGGTCGTTGAGCAGCCGGCGCACCTGCCCGTCGACGAAGCGGGCCACCTCGGGCCGCGCATACACCCGGCCGAAGCCCAGGAGCGGGTTGGCGCCCATCTCGGGCGTCTCGCCGGCCTTGGGCATGAGGCCTTCGCCCAGGCACACCATCAGGGCGTGGTTCTCGGGCAGCGAGCGGGTGAGGTGCCAGAGGCCCTCGCTCATCATGTACGCGCTCACCGCGTCGGCGGCCTTCTTCACCTGGTTGTAGCCCTGCTTGTCGAGGCCCTTGCCCTCGCCGAACTGGCCGAACAGCTTCGTGCCCAGCGCGGTCGCCGCCGAGGTCAGCGCGAGGCAGCGCGCGATGTCGCGGGGGGTGAAGGTGTGTGAGGACACCGCCTCGGGCTGCGCCCGCTCGACCTCGACGTCTTCGAGCCAGAGGTGAAAGCGGAGCAGCACCGGCCTGGTGTCGAAGGCCCACTGCGCGATGAGGTTTCGTTTCTCGATGGGCGTCATCACATTCACTCCCCCCAGCCGCGTACGCCGTGCCCCGCAAAAAGTGGAGGAGAAATTCCCCGGGGAGAGGAGGAGAATGAGCGCGATGTCCTACCGCCTCTTCGAACCCGTGCAGCTCGGCCCCCTCACCCTGAAGAATCGCACCATCCGCGCGGCGGCCTTCGAGGGCATGTCGCCGGGCCACGAGGTGTCGGACGCGCTCGTCGCCTACCACCGCTCGGTGGCCGAAGGCGGGGTGGGGATGAGCACCGTCGCCTACGCCGCCGTCGAGCAGCGCGGGCTCGCCTTCCCGCACCAGCTCTGGCTCAGGCCGCAGGCGGTCCCCGGGCTGCGCCGGCTCACGGACGCGGTGCACGCGGCGGGGGCGCAGGTGTCGATTCAGCTGGGGCACTGCGGGAACATGGCGGCGAACGGGGCGGTGGCGGGCGGGCGGGCCCTCGCGCCCTCGGCGAAGTTCAACCTCTATGGGCCCACCTGGCCGAAGGCGATGTCGGCAGACGAGATCAAGCGGGTGACAGGCGCGTTCGGCGACGCGGTGCGGCTGGCGCGCGACGCCGGCTTCGACGCCGTCGAGGTGCATGCGGGCCACGGCTATCTGATCAGCCAGTTTCTCTCGCCCTCGACCAATCGCCGCAAGGACGCGTACGGCGGCGCGCTCGAGGGGCGGATGCGCTTCATGCGCGAGGCGATGGCCGAGGTGAAGAAGGCCGCGGGCTCGAGCGTGGCGGTGTTGGTGAAGATGAACACCCGCGACGGCTTTCCGGGGGGCATGGAGCTCGACGAGGCGGTGCAGGTGGCGCGCACCCTCGAGCAGGACGGCGCGGACGCGCTCATTCTCAGCGGCGGGTTCGTCAGCCGCTCGCCGATGTACATCATGCGCGGGCCCATGCCGACGAAGGTGATGGGCAAGCTGATGCCGCAGTGGTGGATGAGGGCCTTCCTGGGCGCGTTCGGCGAGTGGCTCATTCCCCCCGTGCCGTACGCCGATCACTACTTCCTCGAGGACGCGAAGGTGATCCGCAAGGAAGTGAAGCTGCCGCTCGTCTACGTCGGCGGCGTGGCGTCCCAGGCGGCGGCCGACACGGTGCTGGCGAGCGGCTTCGAGGCCATCGCCCTGGCGCGCGCGCTCATTCGGGAACCCGACTTCGTCAACCGGCTCCAGCGCGAACAGGCGGGCTCGCGCCTCGAGGGAAAGACGGCGGACTCGCCGTCGCTCTGCGACCACTGCAACTACTGCGCGGCGCGCATCTACACCACGAACATGGCCTGCCACCTTCGCGAGCCTCCACCCGAGGCGTTGCGCCGGTTGTTGCCGGGAGCCCCCGGGTGACGATGGACTGGGCGCTCGTCACCGGGGCTTGTTCGGGCATCGGGCTCGAGCTGGCGCGCGGGCTGGCGAAGCGCGGGCACCCGCTGGTGCTGGTGAGCAACCGCGAGAAGGAGCTGGCTGAAGCCGCGGCTTCGTTGCGCGCGGCGCACGGGGTCGAGGTGCACGCGGTGGTGATGGATCTCGCGCGCGCCGAGGCCGGGCCTGAGCTCTACGCCGAGGCGAAGGCGCGCGGCGTCGAGGTGGGCGTGCTGGTCAACAACGCCGGCATCCTCCACTTCGGCGAGGTGGCCGAGATGCCCGGGGCGAAGGTCAACGCGATGCTCCAGCTCCACGCGGTGACGCCCACGATGCTGGCGCGGCTCTTCGGCGCCGAGATGCGGGAGCGGCGCCGCGGCCAGATCCTGATCGTCTCGAGCATCTCGGCGTTCCGGCCCTATCCCGGCATCGCCATCTACAGCGCCAGCAAGCGCTACCTGTTCGACTTCGCCGACGCGCTCCGCCACGAGCTCTTGCCCTGGGGCGTCAACGTCACCTGTCTGGCGCCGGGCGCGGTCGCCACCGGCCTCTACGACAGCCGCGTCGACGTGAACCTGGCGAAGAAGACGGGGGTGATGGTGGAGGCCGCCTTCGTGGCGGACAGGGCCTTGACCGGGCTGTTCGAGGGGCGCGCGCTGGTGGTGCCCGGGTTCGGCGCGAAGCTGCTGGGTCTGCTGATGCAGCTGGCGCCGGGTTGGGTGGTGGGGGTGCTGCGGCGGCGCACCGGGTTGCTCCCCATGCCTCCCCCGGGCTGACAGCCCCTTCTCCCTCTGCGAGACTCGCGCCGACTCGGGGGGAGGCTTCATCGAACTGCCTGGCGCACTGTTTCTGCGTGACGATCTCGAAGCGGCCCTCGAGTCCGCGGGCGTGGGCCTGTGGTCCTGGGTCGTGGGCAGCGAGTCCGTGCGCTGGTCGCCGCAGATCGAGCGGCTCTTCGGGCTCCCGGCGGGGTCCTTCGATGGAACGTTCGAGCGCTACCTGGGGGCGATCCACCCGGATGATCGGCAATGGGTGAAGGGGCTGATCGAGGCGTGCCTCGCGCCCGGCGCCGCGCCCCTGCACTTCGAGCACCGCATCGTGGTGGGTGAGTCGGTCCGCTGGCTGGAGTGCCGCGGCCGGGTCGAGCGCGACGCCGGTGGAACCCCCCAACGCATGCTGGGCACGGTGATGGACATCACCCCCCGCAAGGAAGCGCAGCTCGCCCTCGAGCAGAGCGCCACCGCGCTGCGGCTGATCAGCGAGCTCACCTCGGACTACGTGTACCTGGGCGACGAGGAGGACTCCCCCGTGCCGCGGGTGGTCGCGGGCTCGTTCGAGCGGATCGTCGGCTTCACGACCGAGCAGGTGCGGGCCCGTGGCGGTTGGCTGTCCATCATTCACCCCGAAGATCGGCAGAAGGCCGTCGAGATGCTGGGCGCGCTCAAGCAGGGGCAGCCGCTCGTGGGCGAGTACCGCATCATCGATGCCTCGGGCGAGACGCGCTGGCTGCGCGACACCATGCGGCCCGTGCTCGAAGGCGGGCGGCTGGTGAAGCTCACGGGGGCGGTGAAGGAGATCACCCGCGAGAAGCAGCTCGAGCAGCAGTGGCTGCAGGCCCAGAAGCTCGAGGCCCTCGCGCGGCTGGCCGGCGGCATCGCGCACGACTTCAACAACGTGCTCGCCGTCATCCAGTCGGGCATCGACGTGGTGGTGCGCCGCGCGGGCGTGGCCCACGACGAGGTGCTCACCGACGTGCGCGACGCGACCGAGCGCGCCGCCGAGCTGACGCGCGGGCTGCTCTCGTTCGCGCGGCGCCCGCTCGGCGCGCCCCAGGTGCTGGCGATGGACGCCGAGCTGAACGGGCTCAAGGCGGTGCTGGTGCGCGGGCTGGGCGAGCGTCACCAGCTCTCCTTCGAGATCGACGCGGCGGGCGTGGCGGTGCGCATCGAGCCGGGGCAGCTGCAGGTGCTGCTGCTCAACCTGGTGCTCAACGCCCGTGACTCGATGCCCGAGGGCGGGCCGGTGCGGGTGAGCGCCCGCGCGCTCTCGCTCGACGCCAACGATCGGCGGCGCCCGGCCAACCTGGCGCCGGGCCGCTACTTCGTGATCGAGGTGTCCGACACCGGCTGCGGCATGGGGTCCGAGGTGATGGCGCACCTGTTCGAGCCGTTCTTCACCACCAAGGGCGCGCGGGGCACCGGGCTGGGGCTGCCCACCTGTCACGGCATCTCGCTGCGCGCGAACGGCGGGCTCACCGTGCAGAGCGCGATGGGGAAGGGGACGACGTTCTGGGTGGTGCTGCCGATCGCCGCCGAGCAGCCCGCGCCCCACACCGAGGCCAACATCTCGATCGGCGGCGTCGAGCGGCTGCTGCTGGTCGAAGACGAACCGGCGCTGCGTCGCGTGGCGCGGCGGGCGCTGGTGGAGCGCGGCTACGCGGTGCTCGACGTCGGCTCGGCGGAGGAGGCGCTCTCGCTTCCTGAAGATCAGTTCGCCGGCATTTCCCTGGTGGTCTCCGACGTGGGGCTGCCGGGAATGAACGGCACCACGCTGGTGCAGAAGCTGGTGGAGCGGTACCCCAGGCTCAAGGTGCTGCTGACGAGCGGCTACCTTCCCGACGAGCAGGCCAAGACGACCCTGGCGCGCGGCAACCTCCACTTCCTTCCCAAGCCTTTTTCTGCAGACGGCCTCGCGCGGCGCGTGCGCGAGGTCCTCGACGAGTGAAACCTTTCGTCGGGGTCGTGCGTAATGCGCGCAACGTGACCAGCCCATTTCGGGCGGCACCCATCACCGGAGGGAACACAGATGAAGAACACCACCAAGGGCTTGATCTTGCTGTCTGCCGTCGCCTCGTTGTCCGCGTTTGCGGCTGACCCGAAGCCGGCCAAGGGCAAGGACGCGAAGGAAGCGGCGCAGGTCAGCTGTGAAGGCGTCAACGAGTGCAAGGGCAAGGGCGCGTGCGGCCAGGCCACCCACGACTGTGCGGGGATGAACGAGTGCAAGGGCAAGGGCTGGATCAGCCTGAGCGCGGCGGACTGCAAGACCAGGGGCGGCAAGGTGCTCGCCGACAAGAAGAAGATGTAAGGCGATGCGCTCTCTCGGGTACGGCGTCGGGCTCAGGCCGAAGCACTACCGGGAGTTCCTCGAGTCGGCCCCGGCCGTCGATTGGGTCGAGGCGATCTCGGAGAACTTCATGGGCGTGGGCGGCCGGCCTCTCGCCGTGCTCGAGAAGGTGCGCAGGGAACGCCCCGTGGTGTTGCACGGGGTGTCCTTGGGCATCGGCAGCGCTGAGCCGCTCGACCCGCGCTACCTGGAGGACTGGAAGGCGCTGATCACCCGCATCGAGCCTGCGATCGTGTCGGACCACCTGTGCTGGGGCCGCGCGCACGGGCGCTACTCGCACGACCTGTTGCCGGTGCCCTTCACCGAAGAGGTGGTGCGGCACGTGGTGGAGCGGGTGAGCCAGGTGCAGGACTTCCTGGGCCGGCGCATCGCGCTGGAGAACGCGTCGAGCTACCTCACCTTCGTGGAGAGTGAGCTCACCGAGTGGGAATTCCTCGCGCAGGTCGCGAAGCGTGCGGGCTGCGACATCCTGCTCGACGTGAACAACATCTTCGTCTCGAGCCGCAACCACGGGTTCGATCCCGACGCGTACCTGGCGGGCGTGCCGGTCGAGCACGTGAAGCAGATCCACCTCGCGGGGCACCAGCGGCGGCCCGAGCTGATCATCGACACGCACGATGGGCCGGTGAGCGACGAGGTGTGGGCGCTGTACGCGCGGGCGAAGGGTCGCTTCGGTGAGGTGCCCACGTTGATCGAATGGGACGACGCGGTGCCGCCGTTGGAGACGCTGCTGGCCGAGGCGGAGAAGGCCAGGGCCGTCGTTCCCGTGGTGGGCTCCTCGACTCCGCTCGGCGTGAACGGAGGGCTCCGCTCAGCCCGAGCGGAGTCGAGGGCATTCCACGACGTTCTCTTCGCCGCGATCACCGATTCGAATCCCGTCACCGCCGAAGCCGAAGCGCTGGTCGCCGAACACCCGCCGCTGTCCCCCAAAGCCCGCATCGAGGTCTACGCAGAGATGTACTGGCTGCGCATGCGCGACGTCCTGCGCGACGCCTTCCCCACGGTGCGCGCGAGGCTCGGCGACGAGCTCTTCGACGCCCACGTCGCCGACTACCTGCGCGAGCACCCCTCGACGCACCACTCGCTCGATCGCCTGGGCCGCTCGTTCGCGGGCTTCCTGCACGACGACGTCGCGGCGGTGGAGTGGGCGAGGGCGGAGAGCTTCCTCGCGCAGGACGCGCCGGTGATCTCCTTCGAGCAGCTCAAGGCTCACGCACCCGAGACCTGGGGCGAGCTCGAGCTGAAGGCGCACCCTTCCGTGCGGGTGCTGGAGCTCGCGAGCGATCCAATCCCGGCGCTGCGCGCCCAACGCGACGGCAAGCCGGTCCCCGAGAGCGTGGCGACCCCGACGAACGTGGCGGTCTGGCGCACCGGCTTCGTCACCTTCCATGCCGCCGTGTCTGCGCTCGAAGCGGCCGCGCTGCGAAGGCTCATCGACGGCGCGCCGCTGCCCGCGTTGCTCGAGCCCTTCGAAGAGCTCGATGACGGCGGCGTGGCGGCCTTCGAGGCGCTGCAGAGCTGGTTCACCGAGGGCATGGTGGCGGTGTTGCTAAGGTGCGGACCTTCCCGTGACGAGCGAGCCGACTGACGAGGTCCTGATGGAGCGCTTCCTCGACGGAGACGCACGGGCCTTCGACGCGTTGTTCAGCCGTCACGTGAGCAACCTGCGCGGCTACCTGCAGCGGCTGAGCGGCTCGGCCGCGGTGGCCGACGATCTCACCCAGACCACCTTCGCCTCGATGGTGAAGGGGCGCGGGCGTTTTCTGCGGGGCTCGAAGGTGAAGCCGTGGCTGTACGCCATCGCCACCAACGCGGCGCGCGACTGGCGGCGCCGCACGAAGTTCGAGGCGGTGTCCGACGACGGCGAGCTCCCCGAGGCCGAAGCCGAGCCGGGCGTGGAGCGGGATCCCGGCCTGGAGAAGGCCGTGAAGCAGGCGCTGGCGCAGCTGCCCGAAGCGCAGCGCGAGGCGATCGTGCTCAACCGGTACGAGGGGCTCTCGTTCGCGGAGATCGCGGCGAACGCGGGCGTGACGGAATCGGCAGTGAAGGTGCGCGCGCACCGCGGCTACGAGCGGCTCCGCGAGCTGCTCAAGGGAGTGTGGCCATGAAGACCCCTGAAGAGCGCCTCGACGCCGCGGTGCGTGGCGCAGGTGCCGCGCCGAGATCAGACGAAGCGTTGCAGGCGCTGGCCCGCGCGGCGCGTGAAGAATTGGCGGCGCACCCGAAGCCGCGCCCGTGGTGGATGGACGGGCTGGTGCTGCTCGCGCTCAACCTGGTGATGGGCGTGGGCGCGTCGGCGGCGATGTCGTGGTCGGACCTGCAGCACGGCTCGATGACGATGCGCTCGGTGGTGGCGGTGGCGTGGCTGCTGGTGATGGCGGTGGGCTCGGTGCTCTGGCTGCGGCCGGGCGCGATGACGGCGCGGCTGCTGGTCGCAGGCGGCTTCGTGCTCGCCTCGCTGCTGGCGATCGGGGGGGCGTCGGGCTTCGACCCGGGTGCGCCGTTCTTCAGGGGCATCGGCTGCGCGTTCGTGGAGTGCGGCATCGCGTTGATCCCGGTGAGCGTGCTGCTGCTGATCTCGACGCGCTTCGCGGCCAGTCCCTCGCACGTCTTCGTGGGCGCGCTCGCGGCGGCGTCAGGTGGCGCGCTCGCGCTGCACCTGCACTGCTCGAACGGCACGGTGGCGCACGTCGCGGTATTTCATCTGCTGCCTGCCGTGGTGCTGGCCTCGCTCGCGGTGCTGGTGCGCCGCTTCCTGCGGCCGGCCACCTTCGTCCCGTGAGCCCCGCTACGGGCCGTGTCTCAGGATGCTGCCACCGGCGAGCACCCTGAGCCCGCCGGACCCGCCCTTCAGTTTGGTGATGGGGGCAGGCGCCGAGGGACCGCGCGTCTCGCCGGCGCCGTCTTTCCGATACAGATCGAACTGGGTCGAGAGCCAGCGAACGCCCTGCGGGTCGAACCACAACCCGGTGAGTGGCGCCGTCGCTGGGGATGGCGCAGCCGACCAGGTGCTGCCATCGAAGTGGAGCACCCCGGTCGAAGTGATCGCTTCGACCAGGCTCGGGCCCGTGCCGGAGACGGCGATCAGCGTGGCGGTGGTGAGGGTCTGCGAAACCTCAGTCCAGCTCGCCCCGTTCCAGTGGGCGATGGCTCCGGCGGTCCCGACCGCCCAGAGGTCGCTCGAGCTTGCGCCCCACGCGGCCACGACGGTGGGCGCAGGAACCCTCTGGAACGGGACCGGGCTGGAAGACCACTGAGCTCCATTCCAGTGGAGAAAGCCGAGTGACCCGAAGGCCCACACGTCAGTCGAGCTCGTTCCCCAGACGGTGGTCAGGCGGGCGGTCGACGCCGCGGAAGTCCAGCTCGTCCCGTCCCAGCGGAGGATTTCCCCGTCACTGACGATCCAGACCGAATCGGGCGCGCTGCCCCACACGGAGAGCAGATCAGCGTTCGTGGGCACCGTCGCCTTACGCCACTCGCGCCCATTCCAGCGGAGGGCGAGGCCCCCGTTGCCGACCGCCCAGCCGTCGGTGGCGCCCGCGGACCACCAGAGGTCCTTCGTCGCCCGGGCGTCGCCACCTTCGGCGAGGGTGACGTAGCCACCATCGGGTTGGCGAACGAAGACACCTCCTCGCTCCGTGCCCAGGAGGAGCGCGTCGGCCGAGGCCGCCCAGGCCGAGGTCAGCCTGGCCGTGACGTCGGGCTTCGGGACCACGGCAGCTGCTCCACCGTCCCAGTGCACGAGGGCGTCCCCGGCAAACCACACGTCCGCAGGGCCGGTGCCGGTGACTGCGTCGACGCCAGCAGGGACCGCAGTACCAAGGGAGAGTCGGGTCCACGCCTGCCCATTCCAACGAGAGACGTCGTTCGAGGATGAATACGTCAACCACGCCTCGTTCGGGCCGCTCGCCCATGCATCGGAGGGGAGATTACCTGTCGCGGGGTGGGTGAGCCACGCCTGGCCATTCCATCGCCGGATCGGCTGCAGGTTGATCGGAACCCAGACGTCGTCGCTGGCGGTCGGCCAGAAGGGCCCAAGGTAAGCGGCTCCACCGGCAGTGCCCACCCGCCAGGTGGACCAGCCGCCTGGCTTCCAGCGCAGGACGAAGGTCCCCGTAGCGGTGAACCACACGTCGTCAGCGCTCGTCCCGCGCACGCGAAAGAAGCGGGTGAGGGCGGGGCTGGGGGGATGGGCCACGACCTGCCAGGTCGAACCGTTCCATCGATGCACACGATCACTGACGCCCCAGACGTCGTCCGCGGTCGCAGCCCAGATTGAATGCAGCGGCGAGGAGGTCGCCGAGGCGTACCAGTCAGTCCCGTCCCAGCGGTACACGGGTCCTTCATCCGTGACGATCCAGAGGTCATCGGGCGAGGTCCCGTGGAGCTGCCGCACGGGGAGGGCCGTTGGCCACGGATACTCGGGGCACCAGGTGCTGGAGCAGGTCCGATGCGGAGCGCAGACGTTCGCCAGCCCTCCGGCGCCGCAGGCCTCTCCCGCCGAACAGCCACCACAGCGCATCCAGCCGCCGCAACCGTCCGGGGTGGTTCCGCACTGAACGCCCGCATCGGCCGCAGCCGCTGCCGCGCACGTTCGTGGGGTGCAGCCGCATTGCCCTGCGGCGCCTCCGCCCCCACAGGAGCTGGGCGCCGGACAACTGCCGCACTGCACCGTGCCGCCACATCGATCGTCGAGGGGCCCGCAGGCGACGCCTGCGTCAGCGCACGTTCGAGGCGCGCAGCCACAATGCCGCGCGGCTGCACCGCCTCCGCAGGTCTCAGGGAAGATGCAGGTGCCGCAGAGCAGCGATCCGCCACACCCATCATCCACCTGGCCACACGACGCATCGAGCTCGACACACGAGCGCGGGGTGCAGCCGCACCGGCCGGGTGTGCTTGCCCCGCAGGTCTCAGGCGGGAGGCACTCGCCGCACTGAAGCTGGTGCCCGCAACCATCCCCGGCCAGTCCGCAGGTCAGCCCCTGCTGTTCGCAGCTGGACGGCGTGCAGCCGCAGCGGTTGCCAATGCCACTTCCTCCGCAGGTCTCGGGTGCCGCACAGGCACCGCAGTCGACGAGGGCGCTGCAGCCGTCGGAGAGGACCCCGCAGTTCGCCCCGGCGCTCGCGCAGCTGATGGGTTCGCAGTTGAGGACACACTTGTTTCCGGGTGAGCAGCGCAGCGGCGCGGGACAGGCGCCGCAGTCGAGCGTGTTGCCGCAGCCATCGGTGAGGGCGCCGCACTCGGCCCGTGCGGCCGCGCAGGACGTCGGGACACAACCGTCCTCTGGGCCCACCGGAGGACCCGGGTCGCAGACGCACGCCGACAGCAGCAGCGCGACGGCAAGGCTGCTAGGGCAAACAGAGTTCGCCAAGATTGGACACCCACCGACAGGTTTGACCACAGGGACAACGGGCTCCCGCGCTCCGACAGCTCGCGATGCAGTGTGCCGAGTTCGAGGCTGTGCGCAGGCAGACGCCGTCGAGGCAGTCGTACCCGTCGATGCAGCTGGTCCCAAAAGGGTACTGGCCGGTTCCGGGGCGTGCGTCCGCGGGGGCTGCCGAGTCGACACCGGGACACAGCGCAGGAAACCCACAGACGCAGCTCCAGGCGCTGAAGCAGGAATTGGAGAACCCGGTCGCCACGCTCGTGACCACGCCTCCCACGTGACACTCGCAGCGACCGTGCTCGCATTGAGCGACGCGTGCGCCGCCTGCACACGGCGCCGAGAGGCGGCACGAGCCACCGTCGGTGCTGCTGGTCGGCTCTCCGCAGAGAACGCTCCAGTCGGCGCCCCCGCGACACCCTCCATCCCACCCGGCCGGAACGCCTGCGTCCCAGCCCGCGTCAGCGCGTTGACCCGCATCGATGCCGGCGTCGGGTGCCCCCGCGTCAGGCGCACCGGCATCGACGGCATTCCCAGCGTCTGCGCCTGCGTCGACCGTTCCCGCGTCCGGGCGGATGGGCGTCACGGGAAGCAGGACGGAGAAGTGCCAGAGGAAGGCCACCACCTGCTCGCCGAGCCGGGTGGCGTCGAGGAGCTCGAACGTCGCACCGCCCAGCGGAGCGGTCATGACGAAGAGCTTGTCGCCCGGAAGAATGGAGGCGCCGTCGATCGGCAGCGTCAGGCTGACGGCGCGACCAAACTGAAGGCCTTCCGGACCGGCGAGCCATCCTGGCCCGATGGGCCGATAGCCGGGCGGGGCAGTCACGTCGTACGGAGTGAGCGTGGGATGGACCGCGGTGGCGAGCGCACCGGGCTGGAACCAGACCGTCGCTTCTCCGTTTGCGAGCTGGCCGCCGGCAGGCCCGATGGGAGAGGCGGCGTCGGTCGCGGCATCAGCGCCGTCGCCGACGGGCGTGAAGCAGGCGCTGAGCGCCAGGGCCAACGCCCCCATCCACCACCGCCGACACCCCATGAGGGACGTCTACCACAGGCGCGTGTTGCGCGATTTCGCCCGGAGTTCAACGCGTGAAGTCGGCTTCGCTGAGCTGTTGCCACTGCGGCGTGATCGTCCACACCGGGTTGCCGCTCGCCTTCACCTCGATGGGTTGCACGGCGGCCTCGTGCGAGGTGCCGCGTATCGCCATGACGGTCCAGGTGCCCGGAGTCACGTCGTGCGCCACGCCGTTGATCACGGACACGGTGCCGCCCCAGGTCAGAAACGAAAATACCCGCTCAGCCCGAGGGAGCGTCCCAGGTAGGAGCAGCACTTTCTCCGCACCGCCAACCACGTTGACCGAGATGGTGACCCCGTTGGTGACTTCGGAGAGGACGAGCTGGGTCGGCGTCTCGCCCAGCGTGACCGATGCTCCCCGGTAGGCGTGGTCCGAGTCCACCGACACCCACCACACGCCTGGCGCGAGGTCGCTCGCTTCGAAGGTTCCAGGAGGAGAGCCCCGGTAGTCGCGCCAGGTTCGACCCTCAGGCCCCAGGGCTCGGAGGAAGCCCACCTGGGCAGGGGCACCCCTCGCATCGATGACGCTCACCTTGAGCTGACTGCCTGGCTGCAGCTCGAAATCGACGGAGTCGCCCACCAGCGCCTTGAAGGACGAGACGTGACGCGGCGCTGAGACCAGGAGGTGCGTCGCCGAGGCATCGACGGCCGGCAGGCGATAGCGCCCCTGGGCATCCGACCTCACGGCGCCTTTGTCCTGGTAGAGACTGAAGTCGAAGTCCGCCTGATCTCGAGCGATGTCGATGAGCGCGCCCTGGATCGGCTCGCCCGAGCGGGCGTCGCGCACGACACCGCTCACGGGCCTCCCGCGTTGCATCACGACATCGCCGAGCGGGTTGTCTCCATCCTTCAGTTCCACGCGCCTCAGCAGCCGGGCGTAGCCCGAGACCTGGAAGGTCACCGAAGTGCTGTAGCTCGGGACGGGCAAGGAGAACCGCCCGTCCTCTGAGTCGACTTCCATGTCGTCGACCTTGAACGCGCGGACGGGCCGGCCATCGCTCGTCACCACCCGACCCGAGATCTTGCTGCCGGGATCCAGCTTGAGCACGACCTTCTCGTCGGGCGCACTCTCGCTGAACATCCCATTGATCCGGGCCTCATCGACCTCGACAGTGAGCCACACCGGCCCTGCGCGGAGCGAATGAAGGCGGAAGCGGCCGAGGCTGTCGCTGGTCGCGGTGCTCGCTCCTTCGGATTCGGCGCCGCCGTCCCACTCTTCTTGCAGGGCGTGCACTCGAGCGCCTGACACGGGTTCGCCTTCGGATGAGAGCACGACTCCCGCGAACCGGGCGCCCTCCCGCGGCCGAAGGACGAGCTCCGCCGTCGCGCCCTCGGCGAGGGTGGCGGCGCCTGAAGCGCTCCAGACCAGCCAGGGCCCGTCGTGGACCGCTGCGGTCACCGCCCATTCACCCGCCTCGAGACCAGCGAACTCGAAGCGGCCTGCGGCGCCCGTGGTCACCTCCTCCTCGTCGGTTGCAGTGCTGGCGGCGACGGTGACTCCGGGGGCCGGCTGGCCTTCGAAGTCCAGCACCGTGCCCGCGATCTTCGCCCCCGGCTTCATCGTCACCACGACGCTGGTCGAGGGCGCGGAGACCCGCACCGTCACCCCCGCGAGCGGCGGCGCGTCGACTCTCAGGTCGTAGTCACCCGGCCAGACTTCAAGGGCAAAGCCCCCATCGCTCGTGCGCTGGCTCACGTCGTGCTGATCCTCGTCACCGCCGTCGACTGCCCTCGCTCTGACGGAGTACTCGAGGACGAGGTTTCCGGTGGTCGTGCGCACCAGCCCGGAGAGGAGCGCGGCAGGCGGCATGCGCAGCTCGATTCCTGACTGACCCCCACGCGCCATGACGCGCACGTCGAGGAACCCATCTTGCCGCGCGTAGAGGTGGTGCTCTTCTGCGGTGACGCCCTCGAAACGGAAAGCGCCCTTTTCGTCAGAGTCGGTGTGCCGCCACTTCTTGTCGACGAGCAGCGACACCCGGGCTTCGTGAAGGGGTTGCCCCCGCTCGGTCACCACGCGACCCTCGAGGGGCTGGCCCGGCTCGAGCGTGATCGTCAGCCCCGTCAGATCTTCGTGTTTGCTCAGCAAGGTCGAAGCGCTGCCCGGCCCCTTCGGAGACTCGGCGTTGAGCTCATACTTTCCGGGCCGGAGGCGTTCGATGCGGAACTCGCCCTTCGCGTCCGTGATGACGGTGCGCTTGCGGTGCATGCCCTCGAGCGCCACCGTGACGCCAGCCACGGGAGCACCATCGGCGACCACCACGCCAGACAGCGCGCGCGGCACGCTCAGCTCGAGCTCGAGCGCCTCGTGTTCGTCTTCGTCGACCTGTTTGTGATCGGGCAGCAGGCCACCCAGCATCGCCACCACGGCGTACTCGCCCAGCGGGAGCGGACCGAGGCGGAACTCGCCTTTCTCATCGGCGACGGCGTCGAAGAAGCGGCTGTGCGCAGCGAAGATCGCGGTGACCAGGGCGCCCTTCGCGGGCTTGCCGTCGCTCGACACCACCCGCCCGTGAATCGTGCGCCCCTGGGCGAGGACCACCCGCGCGTCCTGCGCGTCGGAGGCCACGTTCGGCAGCCAACCCACGGCATCGGGCGCGTCTGCGAACAGTGTGAGGGTCTCCTCGTCGAGGCCGGTGAGCACGAAGCCGCCTTCGGCGTCGCTGGTGGCGCGCGCGAGCGGTACGCCTTCACCTGTTCGTGCCGCGACCAATTCCACCAGCTGGCCGGAGGCCTCGGCGCAACCGCAGGACAGCAGCATCTGGCCGCAGTGGTTGTCGCACTTGCAGGGAAGGTCGGAGAGCACGTCTTCCCCGTGGGCCGCGACGGCGGTTACCACTGCACCTCCGACCGGGCGGCCATCTCGCACCACCACACCCGTCAAGCGCCGCACGCCCCGTTGCTCGATCGGCGCATTCCACGAGGACGCCTTCAGCTGTGCTGGCAGTGCGCCCTCGTTCGCGGAGGTCGCCGCGGGGGACGGGTGCTCCGCCGGCCACAGCCACCAGAGGAGGCCACCCACCACCAGGACGAAGGCCAGTGCTCCAAGTTGTCGACGCAAACCGACCTCCGCAACGCCCGAGAGTTCCGAACGATGGAGTGGCCGTGCCTGGAGCGCAAGTGGCGGCGCTGGTTCACGCGATCGGCCCCTCACCCCGCTGGCGCAGGGAGAGGGAGGCAGGGCTCTCAGTCGATTTGCGCAATCCGTTCACGCCAGGGCATCGCGACCTCCAGCTGCCGCGACACGGCGAGCACCACGTCATCGGCGAACTTTCGCCCGGCGATCTGCAGCCCCATCGGCAAGCCCGCGCCGGTGAGCCCCATCGGCACGTTCGAGGCCGGCTGCCCGGTGATGTTGAACGCCGCGGTGAAGCCACCGATGCGCGCGGCTTCGTTGAACGCTTCTTCCGGCGGCCGATTCGCGAACGCGCCGACCCGGGGCGCGGCGACCGGCGTGGTCGGCGTGAGCCACACGTCAGCCTGGTCGAACACCGCGAGGAACCGTGCCTCGAGCGCCCGCCGCCGTTCTCTGGCGAGCCCCGGCGTGAGCTTCTTGCCCGCCTCGACCAGCCACCGGGTGATCGGCTGGGCGCGAGACCAGCGAATCAGCGGAACGCTCGCGACCAGGTCCTGCCAGACGGGGAGGAACTCCTCGAGCGTGCACTCCGGGAGCGTGGCCGAGTCGACGTCGTGCCCGAGGTCCGAGAGCACGCGCGCCGCGCGTTCGACGGCCGCGGCGATCTCCGGGTCGGTCGTGCCGATCGGCGCCTTCGTCGCGAAGCGGATCTTGAGCCGGCCCGGCGGCGTCGCCGACGACGCGCGGTACTTTCGTTCGGGCGCGGGCGCCCAGTGGGGCCGCCCCACGTCGAACCCCGCGAGGATGTCGAGCAGCGCGGCGGCGTCCTCCACGCTGCGGGCGATGGGGCCGCTCGTGTAGAGGATTTCCCTGTCTTCGCGGCCGAACGCGTTCGCCACGCGGCCGCGCGAGGGCTTGATGCCGAACAGGTGGCAGAACGACGAGGGCCCGCGAATCGAGCCGCCACCGTCCGAGCCCTGGGCGATCGGCAGCATCCTCGCCGCGACCGCCGCCGCCGCGCCGCCGCTCGAGCCGCCGGGGCTGTGGCCGGTGTTCCACGGGTTGCGCGTGGGCGCGTGAATGTCGGGCTCGGTGACCGGCATCGCGCCGACCTCCGAGGTGGTCGTCTTGCCGAGGATGACGAAGCCGCCGCGCCGCACGGCCGCGGTGGTGAGATCGTCGACCGGCGACACGAAGGGGATCATTCCCTTCGACCCCATGCGCGTGCGTGACCAGCGCACCATGTTGAGGTCCTTGATGCCGATCGGCACGCCGTGGAACACCGGCAGGTCGTCGCCCCGCTTCAAGGCCGCGTCTTTCGAGCGGGCATCGGCGAGCGCCCGGCGGCGGAAGGTGGTGACGAAGGCGTTCAGCTTCGGCTCGAGCGCGTCGATGCGGTCCAGGTAGGCGCGCGACAGCTCTTCGCAGGAGATCGACTTTGCGCGGATCAGCGCGGCCTGCTCGAGGGCGGTAGCGGCGAAGACATCGTTCCAGCTCATGACCTGCGAGCTAGCACTACACTCCACCCGAATGATCGACAGTCGTGGGCTCCGCGCCCAGCTCGAGGCCGCGCAGGGCGAAGTGAAGCGGTTGACGCGGGAGCTGACCGTCGCGCACCAGACGCCGCTGGCAGGCCGCGTCGCCGAGCTCGAGACCCTGGTGGCGCAGTTGAAGGAGAGCCGCCGCGAGCTCGATGCCCACTGGCGCGAGCGTGAGCGTGAACACCAGGCCCGCGAACGCGCGCTGCGTGATCAGCTCGACGCAGCGCGCGCGACCGCGGCGAAGACCGAACGCGAGCTTCGCCGCGCCGGGGCCCGCCTCGAGAAGGCCGAGCTGCGCCTCAAGAAGCAGCCCGCCCCTCCGCGCTTCGTCGAAGGCGTGAAGCGGCTCCTCGCCTCGCCGGGGCCGAAGGAGCAGCTGCGGAGCGCGCTCGAGGAAATCGCCCGCCTCGAGCAGCGCCTGAGCCTGACGCAGCCCCGGCGGAGGCGCTGATGCCCCTCGTGCGGGTTCTGCTCGGGTTGAGCTGGGGCCTCGTGCTGAGCGGCCTCGGCGAAGGCGCGGGCCTGTTGATCGGCGAGGCGCTGCACCACGCCTCGGCGATTGAGTACTTCGGCACGGCGACGCGACTCACCTGGGCTGACGTCGGCCTCGCCGCGTTGAAGGCGCTGGGTGGGGGCCTCGGGTATGCACTGGCAGCGTGGCTCGGCTGGTGGTTCACCTCGCCGCGCATTCACGAGCATCGCGGAGGTGCGCGCATTGCCATGGTCGTCGGCGCAGTGCCGGGCGCGCTGAGTGGACTGCTCACGGCGCTCTTCCTCGGCTCGGTGATGAAGTGATGAAGGGTCCCGGCTGAAACGCGGCCTCAGCTCAGAACGAACCGAGGAGGGTGAGCCCCGCCCCGTCGGCGCCCACCGAAGGCTCGAGGCGCAGCGTCACCGCCGGCTTCTTCACGATCCCCGCGTTGTAGGTGTCGATCGCGGGCAGCAGCTCTTCCGCAGCCACGGGCTCACCGGGGAAGACGAGCGCGGTGACGATGAGCCCGACCCCCAACCCTGCGACGATCGCCGAGGGAATGGTCAGGTCGGGAAGCTCGGTCTGCAGACAGCGGCCCGTCGCGGTGCCCTGCCGCCGGATGCAGCGGGTGGTGGCGCTCATGAGGATGCCGACCAGGCCCACCGCGCTCGCGCCGCCTCCGATGATGCCCAGGGTACGCTTCAGGCTGACGCGCGCGTGGTAGCGCTCGATGAAGTCGGCGCGGCCCAGTTGCTGGTACAGCTCGAGACTGCTGATGCGCTTCGTGCCGAGGTAGACGCCCTTCTCCACCAGCCCCACGCGGTTCTTCGTGGCGATGGCCTGGCCGAAGTGGAGCTCTCGTGGATCGCGCGCCGGCGGGGGGGGGGGCGGAGGCGCGACGGGTGTGGGAGCGGGGGCCGGCGGAGGAGGCGGTGGTGGTGGTGCCACCACGGGCGCGGGCACCGGTGCGGGCGCAGGCGCAGGGAGCGGCACCACCATCACGCCCCGGGTGACGACCAGCGAACGGCGCGTGGCGCCCGCGGGCTCGGACACGGTCACCACCGCGGTCGGCGCCGCGTCGCGCACGCCGGGGAAGACGCGAACGATCAGCAGCCGGTCCCAGGGCAGGGTGACGGCCTTCCGTCGCAACGAGTCATCACTGTCGTCGCGCGCCACGCCGAGCGCCGCGCCGTCCATCACCAGCGAGGTCAGGCCGCTCTGCCGCAGCCGCGCCCGCAGGGCCTCGGCGGCGCGCGCCACCTCGTCGGCCGGCTCGCCCGCGCCCACCACCAGCACCTTGAGCGTGGAGCCCGAGAGCAGCTCCTCGAGCTGTTTTTGCGAGAACGACTCGTTCCACGTCTGCGCGAACGCGAGCGAGGGGACGAGCGCGGCCAGCACGAGCAGCCTCACTGACACGTCAGGCCTCCGGTGGTGCCGTTGGGGCGGCAGGTGAGGCCGGAGCAACAGTCGTACGAGACGTTGCAGCTGCGGCCGGCGCGGCCGCAGCACGTCCCGGCGATGGACACCGAGAGCCGCTCGCAGAGCTGGTTGCTGGCGCAGGAGACGCAGACCTCACCGCGCCCTCCGCACGCCATCACCGTCTGCGACGCCGGGGGAACACAGACGCCGGTCTGGGTGCAGCAGCCGAGGCACGAGACGGTGTTGCACTTCGACTGGCAGGTGCTCTGGAGGCAGGCGAACCCGGGCTTCTCGGTGCAGTTCTGGCAGAGCACGCCGCCCATGCCGCACTCGAGATCGCTGGTCGGCGCGACGATGCACACGCCCTCGGCGCTGCAGCAGCCGTCTTTGCAGTTCTCCTGGTTGCACTCGTAGCAGCCCGTGGCGAGCACGGCCGTCACCCAGAGAGTGATGAGGCGAAGGAGCATGCCGCCTCGTCCTTCGACGGCGCTCCGAAGGCAAGCAAGAACGGCTGCCGCCGCTGCGCTGACTGATTCCTATTCCGGTGCCTCGGCGCAGACCGACCGCGACGTCGCCGCGCTCGAGGCACTGACTCAGTTGGTAAAACAGGCCATCGGCTACTTCGCGCCGAGCGAGCGCGTGAACACCACGAGCCCGTCGATCTGTTCCGGAGTGAGGTCGGCCTTGTAGCCGTCCATCTCCTGCTTCACGCCGTCCTTCTCACCCTTGAAGCCGTCGGCGATCGCCTTCTTGATCACCTCGTCGGTCTTGGCCTTCTGCCACTCGGCGGTGGTGTAGTCCGCGACCTTCATCTTCTTGCCCTTCTCGGTCTGTCCCTTGCCGTCCTGGCCGTGACACGAGGAGCACTTCGACTTCCACAACCGTTCGATCTTCTTGTCGGGCTTCGGGTCGTCCGCCTGGACGTTGGGAGCGATCAACGTTGCTGCGACCAGGAAGCCAAGGGACCAACGAGTTGTGCGAGTCACGTGTCACCTCCGTCAACGGTGCGCGGGATGGGCCCGGAGATGCAACCGTTTCGCCGCGTACTGCTTGTCGATTCAATCTTCTGCTCCGCCGGCCCCGAATAATCGGGAGCTGCGCGAACCTCCGGTGCCGCGCAGCGTCAGATTGCAGCCCGCGTGCCTTTCTGCCCCGATTCTTCCCGGCTTGAACTTCGAGAAGGGTCCGCCGCCACCCAGTCAGGGCGCGAGCGCGTCGATGGCCTCGCTCAGCTCGGTGTCGTTCGGAGTGCGCCTGAGCACGAGCCGGGCGCGCTCGAGATCGACCATCACCGCGGGTGGATGAAACACGCTGCCGCTCTGCGCCCGCAGCCTGGCCACGGACTGGAGGTAGAGCGTCATCACCTCTGCGCTGGGCGTCTCTGCGTTCACCTGGGGCGTCAGCGTCGCCAGCGCGGCGGTGAGATCGTCTTGCGCAGCCTGCGTGCGCGCCAGCGCGAGGCTGGGGGCGTACTCGCCGGGCGACTCCTTCAGCCAGCGCTCTGCGACCGAGCGGAGCAGCGGGTCACCTTCTCCGTGCACGTGATGGAGCGTCTCGTACAGCTCGCCCCACGCCGCGCCATCGAGCGGGCTCTTCTTCGCCCAGGCGCTGAAGGCCAGCGCGTCGCCGCCGGAGATCCGCTCGTCGAACAGCGACACCGCCTCGCCCGACATGAAGTACGCGATGGGTGAGAGGTACTCGAGCACGTTGTGATCGTCGGTGTTCACCTGGCCCTCGCCGGCGAACGCGAGCTGTCCTTCGTCGGAGTGCACCTGCCGCGCGAGCAGCGTGGAGACCCGGGTGATGCCGAGGCGGCGAAGATCCTCGGCGACCGCGGGAGGCAACATGCGCTGCGCCATCACCTCGGGGTCGAACGTCTGCGGCTCGCGGCTCGCCACCAGCAGCATGTCGGCCGCCCCCAGCCAGGTGGTGCCGTGCTCGAAGCTGTCGCGCAGCGTGCGCACCACCAGCTTCACCAGCGCCTCGTTCGACTCGTAGGTGTGAATCCACTGCACCATGCGCCCGCCGGGGGCGAGCCGGTCGCGCGCCACCCGGAAGAAGTCGCGCGAGAAGAGCCCCGACACGCCGGTCACCCAGGGGTTGCTGGGCACGCTGACGATCAGATCGTACTTCTCGGGAGAGAGGGTGAGGAACGTGCGCGCGTCTTCGATGTGCACGTGGCAGCGGGGATCTTCCAGGGCGTTGCGGTTGTCGGCCGAGAAGAGCTTCGCCGCGTCGAGCACCGCGGGGCTGATCTCCACCACGTCGAGCCGCTCGATGCCGTGCGCGAGCAGCGAGCCCGCGGTGATGCCGGCGCCGATGCCCACCAGCAGCACCTTCTTCACCTCGCCCGGGTGGGTGAGCACGCCCATGTGCGCGGCGAGGGTCTGCGTGTCGAGATCGCCGCGCCCGTTCGAGCCGTCGGCCTTGCCGTTGATGCGCAGGAAGCGGTGCGTGCCCTTCTGCTGCGCCACCATCACGCTGGCGAACACGTCGTCGGCGTAGAAGAGCGACTCGGCGCGGGTGAGCGCCTGCTTTTCGAAGCTGTCGAAGCGGGTGAAGTGTCCGTGCCATTCGCGGTAGCGGCCCGCCTGCGAGATGAACGTCGCCCAGCCCCGCGTGGTGACCGCGCTGAAGAGCACCAGCGCGCCCACGGCGATCAGCGGCAGCAGCGGCTTCTTCTCGGCGGCGACGAAGAGGCAGACCGCCGCGGCGACGAGGTTGGCGATGAGCCCGACGGTGAAGTTCCCCTCGAGGCCGATGAGCGGCAGCAGCAGCAGCCCCCCCGCGAGCGAGCCTGCGATCGTGCCCACGGTGTTGAACAGGTACACGCGCCCGACCTCGCCGCCCACGCTCTCCTTGCTGCGCATTACCACCCGCGCACCCAGGGGGAAGCTCGCGCCCATCAGGAAGGTGGGCGGCACCAGCAAGAGCCCGCAGAAGACGAAGGTGAGGAAGAGGTACACGCTCCACGAGTCGTCGGGCCGGAGCAGCTGGGTGAGCTGGAAGAAGACGAACGGCAGGCGGCGGTAGAGCGGAATGGTCAGGCAGACCACCACCACCAGGCCGAGCTGCAGCCAGCCGAACGTGCGCAGCGCATCTCCTTCGGGCCTGCGCGCGATCCAGAAGCTGCCCAGCGCGATCCCCAAGATGAAGCACGAGAGGATCAGCGTGAACGCGTACGAGGTGCCGCCGATGATGATGGAGAGCAGGCGGATCCACGTGACCTCGTAGAGCATCGCGGTGAAGCCCGAGAGCGCCGTGCCGATGAGCACCGCCTTCACCGCCATTTCTCCGTACACGCGCTGCGGTGGGGCGTCGTCAACGGCCTCACTCGGCGAGGCGGCCGGGGCGCGGCTGCCGAGGATGGCGATGACGCCCACCAGGAGATTGAAGAACACCGCGAAGCGCTCGGTCACCGCGAGCCCGGCCACCGGCACGAAGAAGACACCCGCCAGCAGGCTGCCCACCGCGGCGCCCAGCGAGTTCACCGCGTAGAGCGAGGCGAGCGTGCCCTTCGCCGTCGCCAGGCTCTTCGTCAGCGCCCGCGTCATCGCGGGCAGTGAGCCGCCCATCAGCAACGTCGGAGGCAGCACCGTCACCGCCGCCAGCACCAGCCGCGCGGGGTTGCCCCCCTTGCTCCCCACCGAGACGTAGAGCGAGCCGGCCAGGTCCAGCATGGTGGGGAAGAGCAGGGCGAGCAGGCCCACCCCGATCTCCAGCATCCCGTACAGCGCCAGCGGCCGGTTCGAGCGGTCCGCCCGGCGGCCGAACAGCCACGCCCCCAGCGCCAGGCCGCCCATGAACGTCGCCAGCAAGATGGCGTGCGCCTGCCCCGTATTCCCCAGCCAGTTCGCCAACCGCTTGGACCAACAGAACTCGTAGAGCAGGCCCGTCGCCCCGGAAAAGAAGACCAGGGTGAGGGCGGTCGGGCGCGAAAGGGTGGGCATCGGGCCGCCAGACTCTACCGTGAGGAATTTTCTCACCGCGCATGAATGCCGACACCAGCGACTGAGACTGACAGGCCGCGAGTCGCCAATGGGGAGGCCGGGGGGCTCGCACACTCACAACTGATCGAGGCTCGAAATGAAGACGACGACGTCGTGTGGACTCGTGTTGCTCGCGCTGCTCGCTGCAGGCTGTACCAACGGCCCCGGGGTCACCCTGGCCAGGCCCAACACCCAGAGTGTCAAGGCGCAGGCGCGCGACGCGCTGGGTGGTATCGGGCTGGCGGCCACTGCCACTTTTGACGCGCCGATCATCGACGCGAACTCGTCAGGCAACCCCACCATCGGCACCGGCAGCTTCACCGTCGCGCCGTCCACCACCGGGGGCAACGGCTCGCTCGGCGTCGTCGACGCGTCCGCTCAGCCCACGCTGCACTACGTGATGATCGGCGACCTCACCGGCAACCCCGGCAGCTTCTTCGGCATCATCGCCGACGTGCCCTTCACCGTCGGCGCGCACGCCATCGACAACGTGCACTTCTACGCGGGGCTGTTCGATTCGCAGTCGGGCAACCCCACCCACCTCGCCACCAGCGGCTCGGTCACCTTCACCCAGGCCGGCGGCATCGGCGGGCGGCTGGTGGGCAGCTTCTCGGGCGACGTGGAGGCCGTGCAGACGGCGCCCGGTTGCCAGTCGACCGCCGATTGCTCGACCGGCGAGGTGTGCAGCAACGGCGCCTGCGTGCGCGCCCCGCCTCCGCAGTGCACCTCGAGCGCGCAGTGCGCCGCGGGCAACGTGTGCCAGGCCGGCGTGTGCGTGCCTACGACTCCAGCGTGCGTGGTCGACGCCGACTGTGCCGCGGGGCAGCTCTGCGCGGCGGGCCAGTGCGTGACCCTCACGCCGCCGGTGTGCCAGGTCGACAGCGACTGTGCGCGCGGTGAGGTGTGCCAGGCCGGTGCGTGCGTGCCTCCGGCGCCGCAGTGCACGTCGAACGCGCAGTGCCCGGTGGGCTGGGTCTGCCAGGCCGGCCAGTGCAACCCGGGCTCGAACCCCGGGGCGTGCCAGGGCCAGCAGGGCGACGGTTCGCTCAGCGGCGCGGTCACTACGGTGGCGTCGTGCGCGGCGATCCCCGCGGGCAACGTGTCCATCACCCAGGGCTTCGCGGCCATCGACGACGAGCTGCGGCTGGTCGTGTTCGACCCCAACTCGAGCGACGAGGGCGCGGTGCTCGAGCTCACCGTGTGCCCCGGTGCCGTCGGCACCCTCACCATCGGCAGCGGCCTGAGCGGCGCGTCACACATCAAGGACGTGCAGACGGCGGACCTGCGCCTCTACGCCGAGCGTAAGGCCTCGAGCGCGTCGCTCACGCTGACCCGGGTGAGCCCCACGCTCGCTGGCTCGTTCACGATGACGCTGTCGGCGGGCGGAACCGTCAACGGCAGCTTCACCATGTACTGACCTCTGTGCTCCCTCTCCCTGCGAAGCGGGGAGAGGGCCGGGGTGAGGGGCAGTCCGCTCCGCCGTCAGTCCTTCAACCGATACCCGACGCCGGGCTCGGTGAGCAGGAACCGCGGCGCCGCCGCATCGCGCTCCAGCTTCTTCCTCAAGTTAGCCATGTACACGCGCAGGTAGTGGGTGTCGTCGCCGTGCGAAGGCCCCCACACTTCCTTGAGCAGCTGCCGGTGGGTGAGCACCTTGCCGGCGTTTCTCGCCAGGCAGCCCAGCAGCTTGAACTCGAGCGGCGTCAGCTTCACCGCTTCGCCCTCGCGCAGCACCTCGTGCCGGGCGAAGTCGATGCGCAGCCCCTCGAACTCGAGCACGGGCTCGTCGGTGGCGAGGCCCTCGCGGTGCCGCAACGCCACGCGCATGCGCGCCAGCAGCTCGTTCATGCCGAAGGGCTTGGTGACGTAGTCGTCGGCGCCCGCGTCGAGCGCGGCCACCTTGTCGTCTTCGCGCCCGCGCGCCGAGAGCACGATGATCGGCACCTTGCTGAACTCGCGCAGCTGCCGGGTCACCTCGAAGCCGTCGATGTCGGGCAGGCCCAGGTCGAGCAGCACCAGCTCGGGGTTGTGGCTGGTGGCCAGGCCCACCACCTCGCCGCCCTTCTCCGCCTCGACCAGTCGGTACCCGTGGCTGGTGAGCGCGGCGCGCAGGAAGCGGCGCATCTGCGCCTCGTCTTCCACCAGCAGCACCACGGGGCCGTCACTCATTCTGCTGGCACCTCGGGCGGCGTGCCCTCGATGGGGAGATCGACCACGAAGCTCGCGCCGCCGCCCGCCCGCTCCTCTGCGTGAATGAGCCCTCCATGCGCGGTGACGATGCCACGGCAGATCGCCAGCCCCAACCCCGCACCTGCGACGCCGTGCTGGGCGCCGCGGAAGAACTTGTCGAACAGCCGCTCTGCTTCTTCCGGCCGCACGCCCGGCCCGCGGTCCATCACCAGGACGCGCGCGCCCAACGAGCCCCTCGTCACCTCCACCTCGAGCGGGCTGCCCTTCGGCGTGTACTTGGCGGCGTTGTCGAGGAGGTTGAAGAGCACCTGCTCGAACAGCACCGGGTCGACCTGGAGAAACGGCACCTCGGGCGCGGTGCGCACCGTCACCGCTCTCCCCTCGAGCGCCTTGTCGAGCCGGGAGCGCGCACTGCCGATGAGCTCATCGACAGGCACCCATTCCTTCTTCACGCTCAGCGCCCCCGCCTGCACCCGGGTCATGTCGAGCAGGTTGCGCACCATGCGCTCGAGCCGCTCGGCCTCGTCGCAGATGGTGTCGAGCAGCTGGCCGCGCGTGGAAGGGTCGATCGACGCGTCGTCCCTGAGCGTCTGCGCCGCGCCCGTCACCACCGCCAGCGGGGTGCGGAGATCGTGCGAGACGGTAGAGAGCAGCGAGCTGCGCAGCTCTTCGGTGCGGGCCTTGAGCACCGCGGTCTTCGCGGCCTCGGACAGCTGGAACCGATCGATCGCCACGCCGGCCTGGCGCACCAGCGCCTCGAGCAGCGCGCTCCGGGCCGGGTCGATGCCGTCGCTCCCCGGCAGCCAGGCGAGCACGCCCGAGCCGTTCGCCAGGGGCATGGCCACGATGCGCGCCCCCGAGAGCGTCTCGGTGCCCAGGCCGGCCTCGCGCCGGTGTTCGTGAGCCCACTGGGCCACGCCGAGGTCGTTCGCCTCGAGCTTCGTGCTGGCGGGCCAGGCCGCGGCGGGGCTGAGCTTGCCTTCGGTGGGCAGCAGCACCACGGCCGCGCCGCCGCCGACGTCGACGACGTGAAGGCACAGCGAGGTGGTGAGGGCCTCCACCTCGGTGGCCTGGGCGAGATCGCGGGTGAGGGTGAAGAGCGCCCGGGTGTCGGCCTCGCGCTGCCGCGCCGCCTGTTCCTGGTGCCGCAGCCGGCTGGCCAGCGCCGAGATGAGCACCCCGATGGCGAACATCATCGCGAAGGTGAGCACGTAGCGCGTGTCGCTCACGTTGAAGGTGAAGCTGGGGGGCACGAAGAAGAAGTCGTAGGCCGCCACCGAGAGCGCCGCGGCGAGCAGTGACGGGCCGCGCCCGAAGGCCGCCGCGGTGAGCATGATCGCCAGGAGGAAGAGCATCTCCGGGTCGGGGATCTGCAGCGCGAGGCGCAGCGTGTACGAGAGCGCCGCGGTCGCGGCCACGATCACCACGCTCGCCAGCCACTGCCACCAGGGGCCTTGCGAGGGGCGCGGCTCGGGCTTGCGCGGCGCCGGCGCGTCGTCGTCACCCGAGAGCGCGAGCACGTCGATGTCGCCGCTGCCGCGCACCACCGCGTCGAGCAGCGAGCCGCGCAGGCGATCGCGCCACCAGGTGTGCGTCGGCTTGCCCAGCACGATGCGGGTGACGTTGTGCCCACGCGCCCAGGAAAGCAGCTCGTCGGCGACCGCAGACCCGCTCAGGCGCACCACGTCGCCCCCGAGCGTCTCGGCCAGCGCGAGGTGCGCCTCGAGGCGCTCCTGGTCTTCCCGGCCCAACGGGGTGACGGGGTTGTCGACCCAGACCGCGTGCCACGGCGCGCGGAGCCCCGCGGCCATGCGCCTCGCCGCGCGCACGAGGCGGGCCGAGGCGGGCGCGGGGCCCACGCACACGAGGATCCGCTCGCCCGCGGGCCAGGTGGTCTGGATCTCGTGCAGCTTCCGGTACGCCTGCACCTCGGTGTCCACCCGCTCGGCGGTGCGGCGCAGCGCCAGCTCGCGCAGCGCGAGCAGGTTGCCGTGGCGGAAGAAGTGTTCGCTGGCGTGGCGCGCCTGCTCGGGCAGGTAGACGCGGCCCTCCGAGAGCCGCTTGAGCAGCTCCTCGGGTGGGAGGTCGACCAGCTCGATGCCGTCGGCGCGATCGAGCAGCGCGTCGGGCACCGTCTCGCGCACCTGCACGTGGGTGATCTGCGCCACCACGTCGTTGAGGCTCTCCACGTGCTGCACGTTCAAGGTGGTGTGCACCTCGATGCCGGCGTCGAGCAGCTCGAGCACGTCCTGCCAGCGGCGCGCGTGCCGGCTGCCTTCCACGTTGGTATGCGCCAGCTCGTCGACGAGCAGCACGGCGGGCTTGCGGGTCAGCGCGCGCTCGAGGTCGAACTCTTCCAGCATCCGCCCGCGGTACTCGAGCTGCTTTCGGGGGAGCACCTCGAGGCCTTCCAGCAGCGCGGCCGTCTCGCTGCGGCCGTGCGTCTCGATGACGCCCACCACCACGTCGACGCCCTGCGCCTCGAGCCGTCGCGCCGACTCGAGCATCGCGTAGGTCTTGCCCACGCCCGGCGCGAAGCCGAAGAAGAGCTTGAGCCGGGTGCGCTTGCGATCGTCGGCCATCACCCGGCGCAGCAGCGCGTCGGGGTCGGGGCGGCGATTCTCGGCGTCGGCGTTCACGTGGTGGAGCCTCGCGCGATCAGGGGTGGGGTGACATGGCTGAGTTGAGCAGCACCACGTTCACGCGGGGCTCCCCGAAGATCCCCAGGAAGCGCGGCTCGGTGTGCCAGTCGATGAGCTGCATCAGCTGCTCCGGGGCCACGCCCCGCGCCAGCGCCACCCTGTTCACCTGGTACTTCACGGCGGCGACCGAGAGGTGGGGGTCGAGCCCGCTTGCGCTCGCGGTGACCAGGTCTGCCGGCACCGGCTCGTCGTGGCCGGGGTGCGCCGCTCGTATCGCCAGCACCCGGGCCTTCACCGCTTCCAGGAACGCCGGGTTGGTGGGGCCCAGGTTCGAGCCGCTGCTGGCCAGGGCGCTGCCGGCGGTGGGACGGCTCCAGAACACGTCGGGGCTGTCGAACACCCGGCCCACCGCGCCGGGCCGGAGCGTGGAGCTGCCCAGCAGCGTCAACGAGAGCGGGTAGGCCACGCCGGTGAGCGCGGTGAAGAAGACGAGCAGCACGAGGGCAGGGCGGATCATGAGACGAACCCCAGGTGGGAGATGAGGAGATCGATCACCTTGATGCAGGGAAACGGCAGCACCACTCCGCCCAGGCCGTAGATGAGCAGGTTGCGCCCGAGCACCTGGCTGGCCGCGGCGGGCCGGTAGGTGATGCCGCGCAGCGCGAGGGGAATGAGGGCCACGATGATCAGCGCGTTGAAGATGACGGCCGACATCACCGCGCTCGTCGGCGAATGGAGCTGCATCACGTCGAGCACCCGCAGCGCCGGGTAGGTGGCGGCGAACGCCGCGGGGATGATGGCGAAGTACTTGGCCACGTCGTTGGCGATGCTGAAGGTGGTGAGCGCGCCGCGCGTCATCAGCATCTGCTTGCCGATCTCCACGATGCGGATGAGCTTGGTGGGGTTCGAGTCGAGGTCGACCATGTTCCCCGCCTCCTTGGCCGCCTGGGTGCCGGTGTTCATGGCCACCGCCACGTCGGCCTGCGCCAGCGCGGGCGCGTCGTTGGTGCCGTCACCGGTCATCGCCACCAGGTGACCGCGCGACTGGTAGTCGCGGATCTTCGCCAGCTTCTGCTCGGGCGTGGCCTCGGCGAGGAAGTCGTCGACGCCGGCCTCGGCCGCGATGGCCGCGGCGGTGAGCGGGTTGTCACCGGTGATCATCACCGTGCGAATGCCCATGCGGCGCAGCTCGGCGAACTTCTCCTTGATGCCGCCCTTCACCACGTCTTTGAGCTTCACCACGCCCAGCACGTGGCCCCGATCGGCCACCACCAGCGGCGTGGCGCCCTGCTTCGCCACCCCGGTCACCACGTCACGCACGTCGGCGGGCAGTTGCTGGCCGTGCGACTCGACGAAGCGGGCGATGGCGTCGGCCGCGCCCTTGCGCACCTGGCGCTCGCGCAGGTCGACGCCGCTCATGCGGGTCTGCGCGGTGAAGGGCACGAACTTCGCGCTGAGCTCACCCAGCTCTCTCCCTCGGAGCCCGTGCTGCTTGGCGAGCACCACGATGCTGCGCCCTTCCGGCGTCTCGTCGGCGAGGCTGGCCAGCTGCGCGGCGTCGGCGAGGGTGTTCAGGTCAACGCCCTTCGCGGGGATGAACTCGGAGGCCTGCCGGTTGCCGAGCGTGATGGTGCCGGTCTTGTCGAGCAGCAGCACGTCGACGTCGCCCGCCGCTTCGACCGCGCGGCCGCTGGTGGCGATGACGTTGGCCTGGATCAGCCGGTCCATGCCCGCGATGCCGATGGACGAGAGCAGCCCGCCGATGGTGGTGGGAATGAGGCAGACCAGCAGCGCCACCAGGATGGTGAGCGGCACCGGCAGGCCCGTTCCGTTCGCGCCCACGGCGTATTCCGAGAACGGTCGCAGCGTCACCGTGGCGAGGAGAAACACGATGGTGAGCGCCGCGAGGAGGATCTCGAGCGCGATCTCGTTGGGCGTCTTCGCGCGCTTCGCACCTTCGACCATCGCGATCATCCGGTCGAGGAAGGTCTGGCCCGGCTCGGTTGTGATGCGCACCACCAACCAGTCGGACAACACGCGCGTGCCACCGGTCACCGCCGAGCGATCGCCGCCGCTCTCGCGGATGACGGGTGCGCTCTCGCCCGTGATGGCGCTCTCGTCGACCGAGGCCACGCCCTGCACCACCTCGCCGTCGCCGGGGATGAAGTCGCCCGGCTCGACCAGCACGAGGTCGCCCTTCTGCAGGGTCGACGAAGACACGTGCGTCACCACGGCGGAACGCTCGGCGCTCGCCAGCTTCTTCGCCTGCACGTCCTTGCGCGACTTGCGCAGCGTGTCGGCCTGCGCCTTGCCTCGGCCCTCCGCCATCGCCTCGGCGAAGTTGGCGAAGAGCACCGTGAACCAGAGCCACACCGAGACCGCGAGCACGAAGCCAGGGCTGGTGTCGCCCTCGCCGGTGACCAGCGCGTGCAGCCACAGGCCGGTGGTGAAGAGGCTGCCCACCTCGACCACGAACATCACCGGGTTCTTCACCATCTGGCGCGGGTCGAGCTTGAGGACCGCGTCCTTCAGGGCGCGGCGCACGATGGGTCCCTCGAGCAGGGGGCGGCTCATGATCCGGCTCCCCTCATCTGCAGGTGCTCGACGATGGGCCCGAGCGCCAACGCCGGCACGAAGGTGAGCGCGCCGATGAGCGCGATGGTGCCGGCGAGCAGCACCACGAAGAGCGGGGTGTGCGTGGGCAGCGTGCCCGCCGAAGGAGGCACCTTCTTCCTTTCGGCGAGCGAGCCGGCGATCGCCAGCACGGGGACGATCACCCAGAACCGGCCGATCCACATCGCCACGCCGATCGCGGTGGTGAAGAAGGTGCCGTTGACGGTGAGGCCAGCGAAGGCAGACCCGTTGTTGTTGGCCCCGGAGCTGAACGCGTACAGCAGCTCGGAGAAGCCGTGCGCGCCGGGGTTGGCCAGCGCCGCGGTGCCCACGCGCGAGGCGAGCGCCGTGCCCAGCAGCACCGAGGCCGAGGGCAGCAGAATGCCCAGCACCGCCATCTTCATCTCTTTGGCTTCGATCTTCTTGCCCAGGTACTCGGGCGTGCGGCCCACCATCAGCCCGCTGATGAAGACCGCGATGATCACGTACAGCAGCATTCCGTAGAGCCCCGACCCGACGCCGCCGAAGACGATCTCCCCCAGCTGCATCAGCACCATCGGCCCCAGCCCGCCCAGCGGAGTGAGGCTGTCGTGCATCGCGTTGACCGAGCCGTTCGAGGCCGCGGTGGTCGCCGTCGACCAGAGCACCGACGAGGTGACGCCGAAGCGCACCTCCTTGCCTTCCAGGTGTCCCGCCGACGCGTCGACGCCGAGCTGCGCCAGGGCGGGTACGCCCTGCTGCTCGGACCACAGCCCGAGGATGGTGGGCGGCAGGAAGAGCAGCAGCATCGCGGCGAGCAGCACCACCCCCTGGCGCCGGTCCTTCACCAGCCTGCCGAAGGTGAAGCAGAGCGCCGCGGGGATGAGGAGGATCGACACCCACTCGATCAGGTTCGAGGCGGGCGAGGGGTTCTCGAGCGGGTGCGCCGAGTTCACGTTGAAGAAGCCGCCGCCGTTGGTCCCCAGTTGCTTGATCGCCACCTGCGAGGCGACGGGGCCGGTGGCCGCGCCATCCACCACCGCGGCGAGCGTCTGCGGCACGCCGGTGGCCATCAGCAGCAACGCCACCACCAGCGCGAGCGGCAGCAGCACCAGGGTGGTGCGGGTGAGGTCGACCCAGAAGTTGCCCAGGCCCTTCGTGTGCGAGCGGGTGAAGCCGCGGATCAGCGCCATCAGCACCGCGATGCCCGTCGCCGCGGAGACGAAGTTCTGGGTGGTGAGCGCCGCCATCTGGGTGAGGTGACTCATCGTCGTCTCGCCGCCGTAGGCCTGCCAGTTGGTGTTGGTGGCGAAGCTGACGGCGGTGTTGAACGACACGTCGGGGTTCACCGCGGCCAGTCCGGCCGGGTTGAGCGGGAGCACCGCCTGCAACCGTTGGAGCGCGTAGACCACCAGCGCGCCGAGCAGGTTGAAGAGCAGCACCGCGGCGGCGTAGCGGGTCCACGGCATCTCTTCCGACGGGTCGACCCCGGCCACGCGGTACAGGCCTCGCTCGAACGCAGTGGGGCCGCGAGACTCTCCCAGCAGGCGGGCGAGCCCTTCACCCAGCGGCACGGCGAGCAGCAGGAGCAGCAGCAGCGAGCCCACGGTCTCCAGCACGGCGTGCGCGGTCATGACAGCCGCTCCGGGAAGAGCAGCGCGAAGAGCAGGTAACCGAGAAGCGCCAGGGCGACGCCGCCTCCGAGCCAGACGAGGGTGGACATGATGCGGACTCCAGTCAGACGCGCTTGCAGAGCGCGACGAAGCCGAGGGTGAGGGCGAAGAGGGAGAAGAGGGTCAGCACGGCGACGAGGTCGTTCATGGGAGTGTCCCTTCCTTCAGAACCATGTGGTCATCCCCAGCGTGAGCGTGTCCTGCCGCGGCGCCGCGAGGGGGCCGGTGCGATTCGAGAAGACGGCGCCGCCGGCTTCGTCGTGGCGGTACTCGAGGCGCGCTGAGACCTGCGGGTGAGGCTTCGCCTCGACGGTGAGCGTCTGCGACGACATCCACGGCGCGGCCCAGAAGATGGAAGCCGCGCCCGTGGGCGTCTGCTCCAGGAACACGTCGGCGCGCGCGGCGACGAAGAGCCAGTCGAGCACCGTGACCCGGCCGTAGAGCGCGCTGGCGAACCAGGCCGAGGTGCCCAGGGCGTTGGGTTCCACGCCGCCGTTCACGTGAAGCAACAGCGAGAGCCGCGGCCCGGTGATCCAGGTCACGTGCGCGTCGAGCAGGTGCCGCCAGGGCTGGCCTTCCGCTGCACCCCGGGGCCGCTCGATGCCGGCGAAGTAGAGGAAGCTCGCCGCGAGCTTGCCTTCGATGGTGTACGTGGCTTGCGCCATCACCGACTTGCCGTCGTTGTTGTCCACCACGCTGTTCCAGCCGTTGAAGCCGGCGATGGTGATGGTCCACCGGTCGGTGAGCGGCACCGAGACCCGCACCCCCGCGTGGTAGAAGGGCAGCCCGAAGAAGAGGTTGCTGCGCGAGAAGTTCCAGTTGTCCTTCACCTGGATCGCCTCGGGCCCGATGGGCGAGAGGAAGAGGCCCGCGTCGACCAGCACCCCGCGGCCCACGTCAAAGGAGTAACCGACGTTCGCCTGCTGAATGAACTTCCACAGCTCGGTGCCGGTGGCGTTGGTGCCTGCGCCCGCGCCGAACCCGGGCTCTGCCAGGTAGTAGCTGGAAGGCGTGTGGCCCACCTGCAGCGCCAGCCGGCCCACCACGCGCTTGAAGTCCCACCGGGCGTCGAGCACCACGTTCGAGATGGTGAAGGTGTTGTGCCGGTTGTCGAACCCCCGGAACGCCGTCACCCCGTCGGTGGGCTGGTTGAAGTTCCATTGGTAGAAGGCCTCCACCGTGCCGGCGAAGGTGAACTTACCGGCGGCGGTCTCTGCTCCGAGCAGGGCGGCGGCCGACTCACCGCCGAGCCGATCGCGCTCGCGCTGTTCGGCGACGTCAGCGCCTCCGTCCAGCCCGGCGCCGCCGTCGGTTTCCTGGGCGAACGCCAGGGAAGAGGTGAGACCACAGCACCACAGGAACAACGTACGCATGTGCAGCCTCCGTTGGCCCAGACGTGTACCGGCCCCGCACTCAGGCCGGCATCAATTGGGGGCCCCGGCACGTCAAAGGCGCATCAAGGGGCTCGGCAGTCCCTCCTTCTCAGGAGCAGCTCGAGCATCGGCCGTGCCGCTCGAAGCGCGCGCAGCCGCGGGCGGGGCGCGCGTGAAATCTGCACTGTCCTGAGGCTGCTGCAGGATCAGCGCGTCGCGCGCGGCACGTTCTTCACTTCGGCCAGCAGGCCGGCGAGCGCGTTCTGCGCGGCGATCATCACCTTGCGCTTCTCGTGCACCGAGATGTCGTACGAGAGCACGTTGGTGTTCAGCCGCGAGAGCTTCACGATCTCGGTGTTGAGGTGCTGGTAGCGCGCCCACGCCTCCCAGGCCTCGGCGGCGCGTTCGCGGGCCGCGGGGGGCGGGCTCTTCCGCGAGTTGGCGAGCGCCTGCTCGACGATGGAGCCCAGCCCCCGCAGCTGCTCTTCCAGCTTCGTCATCTCGGCCTCGTCGGCCGAGGCGATGTGCGGGGCGAGGAGCGAATGAATGCGCAGCGCCGCCACCGCCGCCCCCGAGAGCTCGCGCAGCACCTTCGCGTCGGCCGTGACCGCCTCGATCGCCGCCAGCGCATCCACCAGCTGGTTGACCGCCGCCGCTGCTTCGCCCGAGGCCAGCCGCGAGGCCTTGAGGTTGGTGTTGGCGACGGCCAGCGCCAGCAGCCGCTCGTCGACCGCGACCACGTCGGTCCACGCCGCGTCGAACTTCGCCAGCGCGGCCAGCTCGGTGGGCCGGCCGTCGATCTCCACCAGCCGGCGCACCTCGAGGCGCTCGCGCTCGACCTCGGCGTTGGCCTTCTTCGCCTCGGCAGCGAAGGCGGCCGACTCGGCATCGGCGCTCGCCAGCACGGCGCTCTTCTCGGCTTCCATCGCCACGAGCAGGTCGCGCTGGATCGCCGAGATCAGCTCGAGCTTGACCACCGCGCGATCGATCGCGGGCGGTTGAGAGCAGGCCAGCAGCGCGAGCACCGGAGTCAGGAGGAGCGTTCTCATGCCTCATCGGTATGCCTGCGCGGCGACTGGCGCAACTCAAGGGAACATCAAGAATCGCGCAGGCCGGTAGTAAGAAGAGCGGGTGATGACGAAGAGGAGGGCCGCGCTGCTGACCGTCGTCCTCGTCCTGGTGGCGCTGCTGGCCTGGTTCGCGAGCGACGGCGGGGTGGAGGCGACATCGCCTGTGCCTGCCTCGCCCGCCGAACGTGAGGCACCCGCGCGTGGCTTCATCGCCGCGGCTCCGTCACCCCGCGCAGACGTTGACGAGCTCGCCCAGCGTCCTGGCCGCGGAGGCCTGCCGGGTGGGGCTGCGCTCGACGCCGGCGCGACGGGCGTCGATGCGAACGAGGCTGCCGAAGCGCTGCGCACGTTCACCGACGGCGCCATCCGCGCGAAGCTCGAGCGCAACGGCAAGCGCGCGGCCGAGGAGCTCGATCGCTTCTGCGAGCTCAACGCGAAGCTCCAGAAGCAGCCGCTCTTTCCCGACGCGCCGGGCAAGCGTGACGCCGCCGTTTTCATGGCCTCGCGGGTCGACTGGGAAGGGTCGCCCGCGCGCTACGGCTCGCTCCACGTGTCCGAAGCGGTGAAGGCGCACGCCGGGGTCGACTGGCTCTTCACGGTGACCGACACCGACCTCGCCGGCCTCGACTTCAGCTGGATGAAGCAGTTGCTCGCCTACGACGTGTGGACCTTCGCCGGCGACGGCGCGGCTGATGATCTCAGCCTGTCCGCCATCGCCTCGAACATTCCCAACTTCCTGACCATGCAGACGCAGGTGAAGCTGCGCTTCGCGCGGGCGTACCGCGACGGCGACTGGAACGACGCGGTGGTCGAGGTGCGGCACCTGGCGCGCCTCATTCACACCATGAGCATCGCCGTCGGCGAGGCCATCGCCGTGGCCCTGCTGCGCATGGAGGTGCGCGCGAGGGACCAGGCCACCCGGCTCGGGGTCGACGTGTCCTCATTCCCGCCGCCCCTCGATCCCTCCACCCTCGACGCGCACCGGATCACCGGCGTGAAGAGCGGCTGGTTCGTCGCCCCCGGGGTGCCCGAGGCGGTGCGGAAACGCGCGCTGGAGTGCTCGGCGATGAAGTGCACCACCGTGCTCGAGGGCCTCTCGTTGCACTCCTCGCTGCGCCCCTGGGCGCCGCCGGGCAGCCTCGAGTCGTTCCTCGGCGACACCAGGGGCCTGGGCTGCGAACCCGCCCTGCTCGAGCGGCTGGTGAAGATGCCGCCGGCGAAGCTCGAGGATCTGCAGTGGCTGCTCAGCGAAGAAGACGAGGGCCCGATTCTCCCGCTGCCCGCCGATGCGGGGCGCTGAGCTCAGAAGAACATCAGCACCTCGAGCGCGAGCGCGCCGCCGAGGAACGGGCCGGTGCGGCCGCCGACCGACACCGACTGCGAGCCGATGAAGCGCCCCTCGAGCCGCAGCATGAGGTCCTGCTCGAAGAGCGCCTCGGGCAGCACCAGCGCCACGCCGAGCGTGCCCCGGCCGCCCCACGCGTCTTCGGCTTTGGCGCTCTCGCAGCCCTCCGCGCCGAAGCACACGTCGCCCACCTGGAAGGCCGCGCCCGCGTACGGAATGAGCGGGCTGTCGCCGATGAGCAGGTAGTAGTTGAGCCCGACGTGGAGCCCGTTGCGCTCGACGCGCTGCGGCCCTTCGAAGTCCGCGCGCTCCATCACGTAGCCGCCGGTGAGCTCGATCATCCGCCAGCGCAGGTTGAGGTGCACGTCGAAGCCGTAACCGACGCCGACTGGACCTCCGCCCGGCGCAGCGGCGAAGACGAGCGCAGGCTTGAAGCCGGCCGACACGCCGAACTCCTGGCCGACGTCCGTCCAGGTCTCGGTCTGCACGCGTTCGTAGCCTTCGCGCACGCCTGACTGGTCGTTGGTGGCGAAGGTGCCGAAGCGTTCCCGGCCGCGGAAGGCGCCGACTCCGAAGCCGCAGCCAGAGAGGAGAGTGACCAGCAGGAGCAACGACGATCGCGAACAACCCATGGAGCACCGTAGCCGGGCCGTCGCGCCGCCGTTCCCATTCCTCGGGGCGGGAATGCCTCGTGTAAGGTGGCCCCGATGAGACCCCTCACCCTCGCCGTGGTCCTCGTGATGAGCGGGTGCCTCAAGGCGATGCCGGCGGCGCGCTCCGGCGATGGCTCGATCATCGTCGTCGCGGCAGGCGACATCTCGGAGCCCACGCTCGGCGCCCAGCAGCTCACCGCCACCCTGGTGGAACAGCAGCACCCGGCGGCGGTGCTCGTCCTCGGCGACGCGCAGTACCCGCAGGGACGCCTCGAGGACTTCCAGAAGAACTACGGACCCACGTGGGGCCGCTTCAAGGACCTCACCTGGCCGGTGCCGGGGAACCACGAGTACTGGGGCAGCGAGGCGGCCGGCTACTTCGGCTACTTCGGCGCCCGCGCGGGTGAGCCGGGCAAGGGCTACTACAGCTTCGACCTGGGCGACTGGCACCTCGTAGCGCTCAACACCAACCACAACTGCGAGCACGTCTCGTGCGAAGCGGAGTCCGAGCAGCTGGCGTGGCTCGAGGCCGATCTCGCCCGCTCCACGAAGAAGTGCACCCTCGCGTACTGGCATCACCCCCGCTTCAACTCGGGCAAGCACGGCAACTTCACCCGGGCCAGGCCCATCTGGCAGCTGCTGCTGAAGCACCAGGTCGAGCTGGTGCTCAACGGCCACGAGCACTTCTACGAGCGCCTCGGCCCGGTGGATGAGACGGGCCAGCTCTCGGACGCCGGGGTGGTGCAGTTGACCGTCGGCACCGGCGGGGCGGGCTTCTCCGAGTTCGCCCAGGTGCACCCGGCCAGCGTGGTGCGAAACAACGACACCTTCGGGGTGCTGCGGCTGCGCCTGGGTCCCGACGATTGGGAGACGGACTTCGTCGGCGTGCCCGGCTCCCCCTTCGTCGACCACACGTCGGGCCGGTGCAGGTGAGCGTGCGGTTCGGCTGGCTCTGCGCGCTGTCCTTGTGCGCGTGCCCGCCTCCTCCGGTGTTGGTAGCCGACGCCGCCGTCGAAGACGCAGGCGTGATGGTCGACGCCGGGACCGACGGAGGCCAGCTGCTCGCTCCGTTCGATGCGGGCGCGCGCCCCGATGGTCCCCTGCCCGGCGAGGTGACGGTGTGGCAGCTCGACCTGGCACCGGGCCTCATTCCGAAGACGGGCGAGGCGGCGATCGTCATCGGCCCTGATGGCACCCTGGTGGTGATCGACGTGGGCAACTCCAACCACGACGACGAGCTGCGCGCGGCGATTCGTGAACTCAACACCACCTGGCTCACCGTGGCCCGTGGCTACCGTGCGCGCGCGCCGCTCGAGGTGGAATGGGTGCTGCTCACCCACTTTCACGCGGATCACGTCGGAGGCTTCGAGCCGCTCACCTCGGGCGCCGAGGCGATCGTTCCCACGCACGGCGTGGTGCACCGCGGCTTCGTCGACGTCGGGCCCGCGGTGAACGAGGCCGACTTCGAGCAGGTGTGCCTGCGCCTGCGCGGCACGTTCACGGCGAAGAACTTCGGGTTGTGCACCGCCGCGCCCGAGTCACCCTGTGTCATCGGTGCGCGCTCGCCTGCCACGTCGTGCCCCGGCCTCACCCTGGGAGACCTCGGCTCGACGGACGACGACGCCACGGGAGACCCGTCGTTCATCGACCTGGGAGGAGGCGCGCGCCTCGACCTGCTCGGTGCGAACGGCTTCATGTTGCAGGGCCGCACGCCCGTCGCCGCGTCGGCCTTCGGCGTCACCGACGTGAACGAAGAGAACGCGCGCTCGGTGGTGGGGCTGGTGCGGCACGGCGCGTTCCGCTTCCTCTTCGCGGGTGACCTGAGCGGCTCGGGCGTGCCCACCGAGCCCGACCTCGAGTCGTTCCTCGTCAACAGCCAGCCGCAGGTGTTCGGCACCCTGGGCATCGACGTCACGCACGCGAACCACCACGCCCGCAAGACGAGCAGCAACTCGAACTACGTGCAGGCCGCTGCGCCGAACGACGGCCGCACCCGCTCGGTGGTGGGCGGCATCAACGAGGCCTACGTGAACTCGCCGCACCAGGAGACGCTCGACGCGTGGACCGCGGGCGGCCGGCTGGGGGCAGGGCGGCTGTTCGTCACCCAACGCGCGCTCGCGGGCGCCACCGGGGCGGGGCTGGTCGAGGCCAACGGACGCGTGGTGGTGCAGACGATCGAGCAGGGTGGCGGCTACTGGGTGCAGGGCCAGGCGGCGCCTTCGTTGCGCCGCTGAAGGGCCGAAAACTCGCGTGGTGATTTCGCGCTGGTACCGTCGGGTGCAACAGGTTGGTTCAACCCCGTAGCGCTCACCTCACAGCCCCTCGCGTCACCTCCTGCGAACGAAGCCGTTCGCAGCGCGGCGAACTCACGCCTCGACCAATCGGAGAGTCATGTCTGCTCGCCTCGCGCTGTTCGCCGTGTTGCTCGCAGGAACGTTCGCCGTCGCCGCGCCGCGCCGGGTCTACGTGGTGAGCTGGGGCCGCGACGGAGAGGAGACGGTCGAGCAGCGCGCGTTGATCGAGCAGGTCGACCGAAGGCTGCGCGACGAGCTGCGGAGGTGCGGCGCGGCGGTGGTGGAAGGCCCGGCCACTTCGTCTGCCATCGTGCTCAGGCCGAGCCTCGAGATCTTCCCGCGGGCGTTGAAGCTCAGCCTCGTGGGCGTCCGCGGAGGAGATCGCAAGCTGCTCGGCATCTTCTCCACCAGGGCCGCGGGCTCGAGCCGCGACGCGCAGCTGCGGGCGATCGTGACGCGGGTCTGCCGCGACGCCGATCAGCTCGAGTAGGTCAGGGCAGCGCGGCGAGCTTCGCGGCCAGATCGCCCCACTGCGCGCCGAGCACCTGCGCGGCCATGGGGTAGAGCATTCCCTCTTCCTTGGCGTTGTGCTGCTGAATGAGCATGAGCAGCGTGTCGCCCTGGTCGAGCAGTCCGTCGAGGTCGCCCGACTTCACCCGGCGATCCATCTCGGCCACCACGCCGCGCATCTGGGTGTGCTCGGCGCGCATCACGTACGTCGGCCCGCCGCGCATGCCGGTGGCCGCCTCGAACGCGGGGAAGAGGACCTCCTCTTCCATCTTGAGGTGGTGCTCGAGCCGCTGCGAGAACTCCGGCCAGAGCGTGTTCGCCTTCGCCTTGTCGCCCGCCGTCACCGCCGCTTCCACGGCCGCCCAGCCCTCGTCGCACTCGTGGTGATCGTCGGTGAAGAAGGTGATCAGTCCGTCGCTCGTCTTCGCCATGGTTGCCTCGAAAGGCGGCAGATACCACGAGCGCTCCTGCCGGCTCCGCGCAGACTTTGCGGGGGGCTCAATCTCCGGCTCGCCTCGACCGGCATGAGACCACTGCGGCCGGAGCGCGGAGACGGCATCGATCGACTGGGCTTCGGGCTAGCATTCGCGCGATGCCGCTCGAGCTTCGCCACGGTTCGCGGGTGCGGGTGCTCGATCTGCGCGCGCGTGCTGAGAGTGGAGCAGCAGAGACGCTCGTGGCCGCCGCGGCCCTGGTCGACCAGGGCGTGCTCGAGGTGCTCGTACCGGCCGAGTCCACCGGGCCGCTCCAGGGCCTTCGCGATGCGGGGCTGATCGTGACGGCCGATGCTCAGGCTGACGGCTCCTGGCTGGTGCGCGCGGGCCGGCGTGCGCTGCCTGCGCTCGAAGACCTGACGGAGCTCGAGCCGCCCGGGCCGATGGAGCGGGTGTTGCTCGCGCTCTCCCGCCTCGGCCCCGGGGAGGTGTTCCACGCGCGCCTCCCCAGGAACCCGGTGCCGCTGCGGGGCCTGCTCGAGGCGCGGGGCGTGGAATACGAGATCGCGATGCGGCCCGATGGCACCGCGCTGCTGTGGCTCACCCGATGAGGTCCTCTCCAGCTTCGCCGGTGCCGGGCATCAGCCCCGACCAGGGTCCGCCGCTGAGCGTGCCGCTGAGCTTCTTCTTCACCGCACCGCTCGCATTGATCGCCGCGGGAGCGCTGCTGCTGGGTGGAGACCCGAACCAGCTCGCGCTGGTGCACCTGGGCACGGTGGGCTTCCTGCTCTTCGTGATGCTGGGCGCGCTGTACCAGATGCTCCCGGTGGTGGCCGGCGCGGTGGTGCCGATGCCTCGTGCTGCGCACCTGGTGCACCTGCTGTTGCTGGCGGGCGCGGGGACGCTCATCGCCGCGCAGGCGACGAACGAGGCCTCGCTGTTCCTCGCGGCGGTCGGGTTGTTGTCGTCGGCGCTCGGTGCGTTCCTCATTCCCGCGGCGTGGGCGGCAGCGCGGAGCCCGATGCACACGCCGACGTCGTGGGGCATGCGGCTGGCGCTGCTCGCGCTGGCGGCGGTGGGCGTCGCGGGGCTGCGGCTGGCGTGGGCGCGCGGTGGGCACGTGTTCACCGGTGACTGGCTGGCGCTGCGGCTCGCGCACGCGCACCTCGGCTTCGTCGCGTGGCTGGGCGGGTTGATCAGCGCGGTCTCGTGGCAGGTGTTGCCGATGTTCTACCTGGTGGCAGCGCCGTCAGTTCGCGTCACCCGGGTGGTGCTGGCTGGCGTCGCCGTGTCGACGGTGACGTTGAGCATCGCGGTGCTGGGCGTGGTGCCGTACTCCGTCGTGCCGTGGCTCATCGCGCCGGGAGCGGTCGCGGTGTGGGCCGTGCAACCGGCTTGGGCGCTGCGGGCGTTGGTCTCGCGGAAGCGCAAGCGCAGGGACGCGACGTTGTGGTTGTGGTGGGTGTCGCTCGTGATGGCTCCGGTGTGTCTCGTGCTGGGCGCGTTGTCGGCGTGGACTTCGCTGGAGTGGATGCCGCGGCTCTATGGAGTGATCGTGCTCTGGGGCTGGGCCGGCGCGGTGGTGCACGGGATGCTGATGCGCATCGTGCCGTTCCTGGTGTGGATGCACTGGTGCGCGCCGCTGGTGGGCCAGCCGGGCGTGCCGTCAGCGCGGGAGTTGTTGCCGGATCGGCTCGTCAGTGTCGGAGCAGTGCTGCATCTGCTTGCGCTCGGTGGGGGCGTTCTCGGCGCGATGACGGGCGAGTGGCGCTTCTTCGGCGTCGGTCTCGCGCTGACTGGCTCGTGGTTGATCTTCGTGCTGGCTTCGACCGTGCGGCGTGGACGAGGATCGGGCGCGGCGTAGAGTGGCGGGATGTCAGAAGCGGCCTTCCGGCGCGCCGTGATCGAGGCGATGGACGCGAGAGGCTCGGCGCTGACCGCTGCCATTCAGGACGCGCTGAGTCGAGTCGTCGGAAGCGAAGCCGCGCAGATCGAACTCGATCCGTGGAGCCAGCGAGTCACGCTCTGTTCGCTCGAGGAAGATCTCCTGCCCGACGACTGGGCGGAGCTACCTGACTGGCCAGACGAGGGTGATGAGATCCTGAGCGAGCTGCTCTTCCCCTGGCTCGCCTCGTGCTGGGCCGCAGCAGGAGGAGGCCCGGCGTTCGCTTTCTGGCACGGATTCGAAGCGCGCTTCGATCTCGTGCAGCGCCGGTGGCTGCAGCGTCTCGACTAGCGCACGAAGGCGAGCACGGTGCGCTCGGGATCCCACTTCACGCTCTTCACCGGGAACCCCGCGTCGACCTCGAACGGCTTGCTCGGGTCCACCATCACCGTCTTCTTCTTGCCGCCCGTGCCCTCGAGCAGCAGCGGCAGTTCGATGCCCTTCGGTACCTTGTTCGCGGCGGCCAGCGTCACCTTCACCTTCGAGCCGCCCAGCTTCACGTCGGCGTGGAACGACGGCACCGCCGTCAGCGAGTTCCATTCCTTGAAGAAGGGCCCGAAGTCGGTGCCCGTCTTCGCCTTCGCGAACTTCACGAACTGCTCGGTCGAGACCGTCTTCTGCCGGTTGGCCTGGAACCAGTCTTTGAGCAGCGAGTCCATCTTCGGGGTGCCCAGCTTCGCTTCCATCATGCGCAGCATCCACGGCCCCATCTCGTAGGGCACCGAGTCGAAGATCTCGTTCACGTCGGTGTTCGCAGGCGCGGAGAGTGCGTGCGGGTTCGCCTCGAGCGCGTCGCGCAGCTCCATCTTCGCCCGGTCGAGCAGCTGCGTGTACTTCGCCTCGCCCTGGTCGGCGCGGAAGAAGCGGTAGGTGGCGTAGTTGGTGAAACCCTCGCTCATCCAGAAATCGCCCCAGTCCGCGATGCGCACGTTGTCGCCGAACCAGTGGTGGGCAGTCTCGTGCGCGGCGGTCTCCTTGCCGTAGTCGGGGTCCTTCGCGGACGAGAGCATGATCGCCACCGCGCCCGTGTGCTCCATGCCGCCCAGCCCGCCCTCGAGCTCGACCAGCTTGAGCGTGTTGCCGTAGTCGTACTTGCCCAGCCACTGCGAATAGAAGTCGAGCGAGTCCTTCGCGGTCTTCATGTACGCGTCGCGCAGCGCCTTCGGGACCTGCGTGGTGCCGAAGCCGCTCACCGCCACGCCGTCCTTGCTCGAGCCCGCGTCGCCCAGCTGGAAGTCCTTCGCGGCGTAGAAGGCGAACGCGTACGCCGGGGCCTGCGACTTCGTGGCGAAGGTGCCGTCGGTCGCCTTCGTGCCGGTGCCGACCGCTTCCATGCCCTGGCCGACCTTCACCGTGACCCGCGTGGTGACCCCGTCGGCCGGCGCGGAGTTCGAGGGGAAGAGCGCGCCCGTGTTGTACGGCCACGTCATCGTCCACATGCGGCCGGAGTACTTGTCCTTGATCAGGCCGTACGCGGTGTCGCCCTTGTCGACGGCCTTCACCGTGTAGTTCACCTCGATCGCCTTCGCGCCCGCGGCGGTGACGTGAATGCGCCCGTCCTTCATGATGAAGGGTACGTCTTTGCCGGCGACCTTCACCGAGGTGATCTTGAGCCGGTCGGGGTTCGCCTCGAGGACCACCTCGCCCTTCGCCTTGCTGTCCAGCTCCACCACGGCGCGCGCGGGGAAGTCGGGGCCCTTGCCGCTCACGTCGAACGAGAGCTCGTAGTGCTTCACGTTCACGTTGGCCTGCGGCACCGCGTGCTCGAGGACTTTGGCGAGATCGGCGGGGAGCGGGCCGTGCGTCACTCCCACCAGCACGCCCAGCGCCTTCTTCATCGGCGCGACCTCGAAGGCGTCGAGCTCGTGGTCATGCTTGAGCATCGACATCACGGACTCGGCGGCGGCGCGGTCGGTGGCGTTGGTGATGGAGTTCTGCGCGGTCTTGAGGGCCTTCAGGTCGGTGTCGCTGAGGCGGCCGGACTTCGCGAAGGCACGCTGGAAGGTCTCGACGAACTTGCGCGAGGCGATGTCGGGCATGGGGGCAGGCTATATCGGGAACAGCGCCTCGAGGCGACGCGGGTGGGCTGGATCTCGTCCGTGCACGTCGCCAGCTTGCCTCTCGCTTCGGGCGAGGACGCTCATGTGACGAAGTGGTCGACGCCGGGTCGAATAGGGCTGTTGGAACAGCCCTTCCCCGGCCGGCAGGTCACCGCGGGGTGCACGATCACTTCGAGCAGCTTGAGGTCGCGCGGGGAGTGGTCAGCCCAGGTCGCTCCTCCGCGGCGCGTAATGGACCATTACCGGGAGCGAATGGTTCATTACACGCCTGGGAGCGACGGCCAGACAGGGGCGCTTCTCCGGGCACGAAGGAAGCCCTCCTTCACCACACCCCTCGAGCCTTCTCGACGTTACTCGCGCGAGAGCCGCAGTTCGCTCGGTCCAGCCCTTGTCGATCTCCCGGAATCGCGGCCCTCCCTCAATCTCGTCGTGCACCCC
>JAUXRX010000023.1 GCA_030681645.1 Archangium sp. | reverse complement strand
CGAGGTAGGTTACCGCTGATACGCGATAGTCGAGTCCGACTCGACCATCGCGTATCAGCGGTAACACACCTCGAAAAGGCGGCCCCCCCCAGCTGCTCTTCGCTTGAGTCAGGAGGTGCACGAGGAGCGCAAGGTCGAGGGGCAAGCCCGGTTGAGCAAGGGGCGCGAACTGACAACCCGCGTCTCATCGAGGCGATTGCGAGCCAGGCAACACACCAGGTCGCGCTCTCGGGCCCAGCGAAGTCCCGCCGTTCGCAGCCTTCTGCGGTTTTCGGCGTCGGCTCACAGCGAGCCCTGTCGATTCCCCCGGAGTCGCGTGCTTCCCTCAATCTCGTCGTGCACCCACGGTGAACGCGGGGTGCACGACGAGAGTGAGACAGGCGACGCCGGAAGCCCCGCACGCCCGCGCACCGCCAACCGACGCGGGGATATGCTGCGGGGATGCCGACCGAGCTCGAAGACCTCCGTGCCAGAGTCGCCGCCCTGGAGGCCGAAGCGACGCGGTTGCGGGCGCTGCTGGAGGCGACCCCCGATCTGGTGGTGCGCGTGGCGACCGACGGCACCTACCGCGACGTGATGGAAGCGCGCGGCATGCCGGTGGTGGCGCGCCGCGAGGAGCGCGTGGGCCGCCCGGTGCAGGACCTGTTGCCCCTGCCCATCGCCGCGGCGTACCTGCGCGCGGTGACCGCAGCGGTGGAGACCGGCGCCACCCAGGCCTTCGAGTACGAGCTGAGACTGGAGGGCAGGACCGGCTACTACGAGGCCCGGGCGTCCCGCTCTGGCGCGGACGAGGCGGTGGTGCTGGTGCGCGACGTCTCCGAGCGGAAACGGGTGGAGCTGGCGCTCGAGCGCAGCGAGGCGTCGCTGCGCAGCCGGCCGTGAGCACGCTCAGAAGGCGTAGCGCAGCTCGATCGACGGGCTGAAGCGCAGGCCGAGCTCGACGCCGTGGCCCTGACGATCGGTCGAAGTGTCTCCCAGCGTGAGCCTGTTTCTCGTCAGTCCGTAGTTGAGCCCCAGGATGCTGCTCGACAGACGCAGGGCCAGCCCGGAGACGAGCTCGCGCTCGAGGGTGAGGCCGGTGAGGGCGCCCACGCTGAAGGAATGGACTCGGACCGTCTGCAACGTCATCACCGTGTTGCCACCAGTCAGCGGATCGTACGAGCTGATGAGCGAGCGCCATTCCGTGTCGCCGTAGCTCACGCCCGCGCTCCCGAACCAGGAGACCTCGATGACGCCCCCCGGGTTGAAGACCCTTCGCAGGCCGACCGTGCCTTCGAGGGTCAGCTGGCGGGAGAAGAGGTCCTTGTTCGTGTCATCCTGGCTCGCGCGATAGGCCGCGAAGACCTGGAAGGTGAGGAACGTCTGCTCACCGACCCGTCGTTCGAGGAGGACGGTGATCCGCGGCGAGGTGGAGATGCCCATGGCGGAGGTCGTGGTGCTCCCCGCGAGCAGGACCGCGGACGAGTCATAGGCGACGAAACCGAGCCCCGCGCCGAGGTTCCAGCCCGGAAGCACGGGGGCGGCCGCGTGTACCGGCTCGACGAGCGGCAGAGGCGGCGAGGTCGCCTCGACCGATTGCGCAAACGTCGCGAGTGGAACGAGGAGGGAGACGAGAGCGAGGCCAGGTTTCACGAGAAGTCCTTGGGGAGGGAGCCGCTTGCCGAGGTGAGCGCTCCCACGTCCGATACACCCTGGCCGCCCCAGGTCTCACGGGCCGCCACCCGCACGAATTCTGCGCTCGCCACCCCGCCCGGGTGTCAGGCCGTCGTGAGCCGAATCCTCCTGTCGTCCCTCGTCCTGGTGTTGGCGGCGTGCCCCTCTGTCCCCGGAGAGGCGGGCCCCGAAGGGCCGGCTGGCTCCGCTGGCGCGACTGGTCCCCGGGGCGAGCGAGGGGAGCCCGGCCCGGCCGGCCCTCAGGGCCCTCGCGGTGAGGTGCTGGTACTGGACGGTGGCGTCGTCACCGGACCTGCCGGGCCGAGTGGCGCGTCGGTGGTGATGACCGTGCTGGCGCCGAACACCCTGTGTCCCGCCGGGGGCGTGCGCCTGTCGCTCGAAGATGGAGGCGCGCCGCAGGTCATCTGCAACGGCGCTCCGGGCGTGGCCGGGCCCGCTGGTGCCGCGGGTGCTGCCGGGACCTCCGGCGCGTCGGTCAGCCTCACGGCCATCGACGGGGGCGCGTGCGCATTCGGTGGAGCGCGGCTCTCGGTGGACGGGGGCGCGCCGGTCTTCGTGTGCAACGGGGCGCCGGGGGCCGCGGGCGCGACGGGTCCGGCTGGTGCGACGGGTCCCGCTGGTGCGACGGGTCCGGCTGGTGCGACGGGTCCGGCCGGTGCGACGGGTCCGGCCGGTGCGACCGGTCCGGCCGGTGCGACCGGTCCGGCTGGCGCGACAGGTCTGACGGGTCCCGCTGGCGCGACCGGTGCGACCGGTGCAACAGGGCCGGCTGGTGCAACCGGCCCCGCTGGTGCGACGGGCGCAACGGGCGTGGCCGGGCCCGCGGGTACCTCGGTGACGGTCACTTCGCTCTCGGCCGGTGACGCCACGTGCCCCTACGGAGGCAGCCGCTTCTCCGTAGGCGCCGCCACCACCGTCGCCTGCAACGGCGCGCCGGGGGCGATGGGCCCGCCGGGGAGCGGATCCGGCGGCGGCTCCGGCTCGACGCCCGATTACGCCGGCAACGAAGGCTTCAGCCTGGCGGGGGTGACGGTGGGAATCTACGCGGGCAACCTCGGCGGCCTGCAGGGCGCGCACGCGAAGTGCGCGGCGGAGTTCACCGGCAGCCACCTCTGCACCTCGCGCGAGTACGAGCTCATCGGCGCGGCGACCCCCATTCCCGCGAGCGGCGCGTGGGTCGATGGCGCGAGGTACCTCTCGAGCAGCGCGCCTTCGGTGACTCCGCGGGACCGTGACACCACGTACACCTGCAGCAGCTGGCGCTCGGCCACCGCCACGTACTCGGCGTGGGTCGACACCTTCGGCGACTACGCCTACTCCAACGTCACCAGCTCGTGCAGCGCCCTGCGCCCGCTCCTCTGCTGCCGCGCGCCCCAGTCCGGCTGGGTGCGCGGGTTCACCAGCCTGACCTCGAACGGAAACCTGGGCGGCCTCCAGGGAGCGCACGCGAAGTGTGCGGCCGAGTTCCCCGGCGCGCACCTGTGCACCTCGCGCGAGTACGAGCAGGCGGGCTCGGCCCTGCCCGTACCCGCTACCGGCGCGTGGATCGATGGCGCCCGGTACCTCTCGAGCAGCGCGCCCTCGGTGACGCCGCGCGACCGCGACACCACCTACACCTGCAACAGCTGGCGCTCGGGCACCGCGACCTACTCGGCGTGGATCGACCCGTTCGGCGACTACGCGTACTCCAACACCCTCAACTCGTGCAGCGCCGTGCGGCCGCTGGCCTGCTGCTCGAACTGATTCCACCCGCGAGTCACCTCGCGTCGAGGAAGTCGAGCACCACGCGGTTCACCGCGTCTGGCTTGAGCCAGGTCATCTCGTGCCCCGCGCCGTCGATCACCGCCGTCTTGATCTGCGGCGCCACCCGCGCGAGCCGGTCCAGCGCGGCCTTCGCCGGGTAGATCGTCTCGTGTTCGCCCACGACGAACAGGGTGGGGACGTCGAGGTTCAGCTTCGCGTCCTCGACCACGACCGGCTCGAGGAGCTTCGACATGCGCATGAGCCCGAAGCACTCGAAGGCCAGCGCGAGCTCTTCCGTCATCTCTTCGATGAGCTTCAAGCCAGCCTCTCCCGTGGCCACGAGAAGCGGCAGGCTCTCCAGGTACACCTTGCGGATGAAGTAGCGGCGGGGCCAGAGCACGACCCGCATCATGGAGAAGAGGAACTTCGGGCTGAGCGGCAACACCCACCCGGCGGGCGCCAGCAGCACCACCTTCGCCAGGCGAGCGGGGAAGCGATGCGCGTACTGCGCGGCCGACCACGCCCCGTGCGAGAGCCCCACCAGCCGCACTCCGGACCGGAGCCCCAACGCTTCGAAGAGGTCCTCGAGCCACTGGGTGAGATCGTCGGCGGTCTTGATCGGCACCGTGTTCGCGCTGCGGCCGACGTCGATGATGCTGTCGATCGCATACGTCCGGTAGTGCGCGGAGAGCCCCGCGATGTTGGGGATCCACATCAGCGAATGCGTGCCTCCGCCCGGCAGCAGCACCAGGGGCGGCGCGTCGACGGGCCCGCTCACCCGGATGAACGTGTGGCCCTGCGCGGTCTCGACGATCTTCTCTTCGAAGGGCACCGGCCAGGCCTTCGACCGCTGCGCGTTGAACTCGAGGTACTGCGCCTTCTTCTTCGCCGACAGAAACGGGTGGTGTGCTGCGAGCTTCATGGAAGTGCTCCTGGCAGGCCCGTCGTGAGACGGCCCGCGTCGAAATGAAAGAGAGAACTGGGGGTGGAGGGCGTCCGAGCCGCTCAGCGCAGGAGCGCGCGATGCAGCAGGAACAGCGCCAGCCCCGAAGCGCGTGGCAGGGTCGCGCGCACGAGGCCCGGCAGGTCCGGTAGAGCGGCTTCGCCCACGAACGCTGCCTGGGGCGGCCTGACAGCGGCCACCACCGGCGCGACCGCGAGGGGCTTCTTCCCGGGTCCACCTTGCACCACGCCGACCGGCTCAGCCGCGCTCGCCACCTGGGCAGGGCTCACCGCGGCCCCGACCGCCAGGCAGGCCATCACCAGCCGCGACCATCGAGCCAGGGAATGGAGGTGCGCGCGCATGCCGGGCTTCATGTAACGCACGAGGAAGCCGCTGCAAGCAGCACAATCACGCCTCGGCGCGAGCGGGCCAAGGCGGTAAGGTGCGCGCCCCGATGAGCACGCTCAGCGAACGAGAAGCCGCCGCGCTCGCGGAAGAAGAGACCTTCCTCCTCAAGGTGCAGGACGCCCTGGCCGCGGCCAAAGCCGCGACGCCGGTGGCGCGCCTCACCGTGTCCGCCGACGAGCTGCGCAGCCTGCGTGAAGAAGCCGCGGCTGAAGACGAAGACGACGTGGGCACGCTGCTGCACGAGCTGGCCCTGCGCCAACAGCTCTCCGCGCGCACGCAGTCGGTGTTGCCCGACGGCCGTTCGCCCTACCTCGCCCACCTGCGCCTGGAGGAAGAGGGCGAGTCGCGCGACTACCTGCTGGGCCACGGCACCTTCATCGACACCCGGCAGAACCTGCGGGTGGTGGACTGGCGCGTGGCCCCGGTGGCGCAGCTCTTCTACCGCTACCGCGAGGGCGATCACTTCGAAGAGCAGCTCCCCGGGCGGCTGGCCACGGGCACGGTGACGATGCGCCGGGTGGTGGTGATTCACCAGGGCAAGCTGATGCAGCTGCTCGGCGACGACTTCTCGCTGTTCCGCGACGTCGACGGCACGTGGCGGTCGCGCGGCACCAGCTCGCTGGCCACCGGAGGCGCGGGCACCTCGGCGCGCGACGGGCAGCTCGGCGTCTCGGTCGGCGCGCAGGCGAAGGGCACGCGCGTCGACGTCACCGCGCTGCTCGACGCAGAGCAGTACGCCGCGATCGCCGCTCCCGCCGACGAGCCGCTGCTGGTGCTCGGCAGCGCAGGCAGCGGCAAGACGACGGTGGCGCTGCACCGCCTGGCGCGGCTGACGGTGGGAGATCCCGAACGGATCCCGCTGGTGCGGGCGCGGGTGGTGGTGCCCGAGCAGGGCCTCGCGCGCCTGGCCCAGCGGCTGCTGGCGCCGCTGCTGCCGGCCCCCGAGAAGGACGACGACGTCGGTCCCGAGGTGGTGCACACGCTCGACGACTTCCTGCTGCGCATGGCGCGGCGTGCGTTCGGGCCCCTGCCGAGGGTCAACCTCGAGCCGCCTGCGCTGGTGACCTCGCTCAAGCGCCACCCTGCCCTCTACGACGCGCTCCGCGAGGTGATCTCGAAGGAGAAGACGGTGAAGGCCGAGGTGCGCCCGCTGTGGCGTCAGCTGGCGTTGTTCCTGTCTGACTCGGCGTTCCTGGCGCGCGTGGTGAGCGCGGCGGGTGGCACGCTGCCCACCACGGCGATCGCCGAGACGGTGGAGCACACGTCGCTTCAACTCCAGACCCGGTTCGACGCGCGAGACATCACCGACGAGTCGATGCGCACGGCCATCGACGGGCGCGGGCTCGACGAAGGCACGCCCGACGAGCTGGCGGGCTCGATCGACGTCGAAGATCTGCCGCTGCTGCTCTCGATGCTCTCGTGGCGCTCGCTCCTGCAGTTGCCGCAGGCCTCGCACCTCGTGCTCGACGAGGCGGAAGACTTCTCGCTGTTCGACTTCGAGACGCTGCGCGCCACCACCCGGGAATTCGAGGGCCTCACGCTGGCGGGCGACGAGGCGCAGCAGACGCACTCGTCCTTCGCGGGCTGGCCGCGGAGCCTCGAGGTGGCGGGCGCGGCGGGCGCCGCCACGGTGCGGTTGACCACCAGCTACCGGTGTCCGCGGCCGATCGCCGAGTTGGCGCGGCAGGTGTTGGGGCCGCTCGCGCCTGCGACTCCGGTGAAGGCGTCGCGCGAGGGCGTGCCGGTGGGGCGCTTCCACTTCCCCGGGGAGGCCCCGGCGCACCTGTTCCTGGCGGGGGCGCTCAAGGAGCTGCTCGACGCCGAGCCGCACGCGTCGGTGGCGGTGATCACGGCCGACGCCCAGACGGCGAAGCGGTTCTACGAGCTGGTGGCGCACCTGCAGAACACGCGGCTGGTGGAGCGCGGCGAGTTCCCCTTCACGCCGGGGCTCGACGTCACCGACGTCGACTCGGTGAAGGGCCTCGAGTGGGACTACGTGGTGGTGGCCGACGCCAGCGCCATGCACTGGCCGGGCACCGACGAAGGCCGGCGCCGCCTGCACGTCGCGGTGACGCGCGCCTCGCACCAACTGTGGCTGGTGAGCCCGGGCACGCCGACGCCGTTGATCGGAAACTGATCGATCTCAGTGCCGGGGGAGAGGGCAAACCAAAGCGGCAAGTGCGCCTGCGGAGCGAGGCAGGTGCCCAGCGGAACGCAGCAAGTGTGGTGGGGAGCACGGCAAATGCCCTCGGGAGCACGGCAAGTGCCCTCGGGAGCGCGGCAAGTGCCCTCGGGAGCACGGCAAGTACCCCTGGGAGCACGGCAAGTGCCCCCAGGCACAGGGCAACTGCTCTCCGGAAGCCCGGCACGTGGCTTCAGGAACCCGGCAAGCGCTCACGGGCGGCAGGGTCGCCCTCTCCCCGACCCTCTCCCCCGCGGGGAGAGGGAGGCAGGTGAGATCAGCTCGGCGGCGGAGGCGTCGGCGCGGGCGCCTCGACGGCGTCGGCCTTGCCGAAGATCGCCTTGAGGCTCGGGCCGGCGATCAGCGCGGGCACGTTGACGCCCGCCTCGCGCGACTCGTTGAACAGCCGCTGCGCCAGGCGCATCTCGCGGAGGACACGGCCCTCGATGCGGTTGACCGACGGCGCGTCACCTTCGTGGGCGGCCGCGTTGAGCGAGACCGATCGTGCACCCGCCAGCGCCTCGAGCGCGGCGTAGGCGCTGTTGAGCCGCGCCTCGGTGAGGCCCACGTCATCCGCCAGCGCTTCCATGATCTCGTTGCGGCGCAGCTTCACGCCGAGGTCGATGGTCGCGGTGAGCGAGTCCTGCACGTCGGTCGGCGAGGTCTCGGCGGCCGGCGCGACCTGGGCAACCTCACCCAGCAGCTTCTGCTGGCCACCCGCGAGCGCGCGCAGGCGACGCGCGAGGTCCTTGCGCGCGTTGTTCGCCACGGCCAGCGCAGCGCCGCGGGTCGCGCGCAGATCGGCGCCGGTGGTGTCGGTGGTGTGGGCGACCTCGTCCTCGAGCAGCACGAGCAGCTCGCACAGGAACGTGAGGCGGCGGCGCGAATAGGTGACGTCGGTGTTGTCCTTGAGCGCGCGGTTCATGGTGGCCACGAACTTCTCGGCCTCGTCGATCACGTTCTTCGCCTTCGTCTGCGCACCCCACGCGTCGCACTGCTCGTCGGTGAAGGCAGAGCGGAACGCGGCGCGCAGCTTGCCGGTGAGCGCAGGCAGCGAGCCCAGCGTCTTGACCGCCACCGAATCAGGCAGCTGCTTGACGGCGGCAGGCTTCTTCGCGGCAACCGGCTTCTTCGCTGCGGGCTTCTTGGACTTCGACGTCGCCATGGGTGCTTCCCCCTCGTGGAGATTGAGGGCCCGGAAACTACTCCGCGCATCGCAGGGGTCAATGCAAGCCGCTAGACTCGCCTCATGTCCGCGCCGCGCCTGAAGACCAACGCCGAGCTCCTCGCGGAGCTCGCGGCGCTGCCCGACGGCACGTCAGGGGAGGTCATCGACGGGGCGGCCTACGTCATGGGCCGGCCCAACCTGCGCCACCAGACGGCTGAGGACGAGATCGTCTCGCTGCTGAAGAAGGGCGGGCCCGGAGGCCGGGGCGGCGCATGGGTGCTCGCCAGCGAGGTCTCCGTCCGTTTTCCGACGGACGAAGAGGTCGTGCCCGACGTCACGGGTTGGCGCCGCGAGCGGTTCGCAGACCGCTTCGACGAGAACCCGATTCGCCCGAGGCCCGACTGGGTCTGCGAGATCCTCTCTGACTCCACCCGCCTCAAAGACCTGGGGCCGAAGCGGCGCCTCTACGCCCAGCAGGGAGTGCCGCACCTCTGGCTCATCGATCCCAACGCGCGGGTGCTGGAGGCGTTCGAGTTGGTGGGCAGCGCCTGGCAGCTGCTCGGAACCTGGTCTGAGTCCGACACGCTCAGCGGCCTCGCCCCGTTTCCCGAGTTGAAGATCAAGCTCGCGGACTGGTGGCCGTAGTCAGGCCTTCTGCTGGGTGAGCGGCGAGAGCAGCCAGACCAAACTCACCCCCACGCCCAGCGTGACGCCGAACGCGTGGATGGCGGGCGTGGTGGACACGGCCAGCAGGCCGAACGAGAGCAGCGTCGACACCGCGCCCAGCCCCACCGCCAGCCAGGCCTCGCCGCCGTCCGCCGGGTGCTCGAGCAGGAAGATGCCGTAGTCCACCCCCATGCCCAGCAGCAGCCACAGCGCGAGCACGTGGAAGAGCGTGAGCGGCTCACCCAGGAAACCCACCGTGGCGATCGCCAGGCCCGAGGCGACGGCGGTGGGCAGCAGCGCTCGCCACGCGCGGCCGCGGAAGCGCCAGAAGAGCGCGAGGAAGATCACCGCGTAGCCCGCGAAGAGCAGCTCGCTCATGCCCACGCGCCAGCGCCGCATCAGCGACGAGAGCTCGGCCGTGCGATCGACGAAGCGCACTCCGGGGAGTGACGACAGCAGGGCCAGCTCAGACAGCCGCTCCCGGTCGGGCGCGTGCACCAGCACCACGCTCGCGTCCTTCATCCAGAGCGGCGCGAGCGCGCTGCCCAGCGAAGTGGCCAGCACCGTGTCCACCGTGAGCAGCGGCGACGGCGCGGGCAGTGGCCCGTCTTCGAGCTCCCCGGCCAGCCGCGTGAGCACGGTGTCACGCGCGCGCACGAAGGCGCCCTGCTGCTGCTCCTGGCGGCGCGGCGAAGGGACCCACGAGGAGACGGCGTCGTAGCCGGTGAGCACTCCGCGCTGGGCCAGCGCGTCCAACTGCGCGGCGAGCGCCTCTTCGCGCTCCAGGCGCTCGGCCTCGCTGTCACCACGCACGATGAAGAACTGGGCCGGGCTGGGCAGGCCGATGCGCGCGGCGATGGTGCGCTGCGCGTCGAGCAGCGCCTTCGGGCTGGTCTGCAGCGCGCGGATGTCGTCGAGCGCGGAGAGCCGGGAGAAGCCGAGCGCGGTGACGAGCGAGCTCACCAGCACCGCCACCGCCAGCGCGCGCCCCGAGAGCGCCGGCCACTTCGAGCGCGTCGCGGCCCAGGCGGCCGCGAACCGGGTCGGCTTCACCTCGCCCCGATCGAGCGTGGGGAACCAGGCGAGCACGGTGAGGAAGGCGCCGGCGAGCCCGACCGAGGAAAAGACGGCCACCTGCCGCAGCCCCGGCATCGGCGCGATCGCCAGCATCACGTAGCCCGCGACGCTGGTGAGCATGGCGAGGAAGAGGCCCGGCGTGAGGTGACGCAAGAGCTCGCGGCGATCGCGACCGGGCTGCGCCTGCCGCGAGGCGAAGTAGTGAATGCCGTAGTCCTCGGCGACGCCGACCAGCCCCGCGCCGAACACCAGCGTCATCAGGTGCACCTTGCCGAAGAGCAGCACGCAGACCGAGAGGCCCGAGGCCACGCCCATCAGCACCGAGAGCACCACCAGCAGGAGCGGCCGCGGAGACCGGAAGGCGAGCCACATGATGACCAGGATGGCCAGGAGCGAGCCGAGACCGACCGTGCTCACCTCGGCGTTCGCCTGCACGGCCGCGGCCTCGGCGAAGAGCGGAACGCCAGCCGCGAGCACCTCGACGTCGGAAGGGAGCGCCTTCTTCGCTTCGTCGAGCGCGGTGGCGAGGTGGGCGATGCCGTCGAGCGCGAAGGCCGCTCCGGCGAGCTGGTAGCGGAGGAGGACGGAGTGCCCGACCACCAGGTGCCTGCCCACGGGCCGCACCTTCGTGGCCAGCGCGCGTTCCCGCAGGAACTCGGGGAAGAGCTGGAGAGGATCGTCGCGGAACTCCCCGAGGCGCTGGGCGACCGGCTGCTGCAGCTGCAGCAGCGCGCGCTGCTCGAGCGCTTCGGGGCTCGCACCGGCGAGCCGTTTCAGCTGGGCGAGGGTGAGCAGGCGCTCGCGATACGGGAGCAACTCATTGAGCACTGAGGTGTCCGCGGTGGGCCCGGCGATGGGCTTCAGGTGAGCTGGGCTCAGCGCGGCGGCGAACTGATCGGCGGCGGCCAGCGAGTCGGCTTCGGTGGGCCCGGTGATCAGCACCACCACCGAGCGCGAAGCGGCGTCCGAGAGGTGGCGCAGCGCTTCTTCGGCGGCGAGATCGCGTTCGTCCCTGGGGAGCAGCGAGAGCAGATCGGTCTCGACCTGCAGGCCTCCCGTCCAGAGGTGGACCTGGTGCGCCAGGAGCGCCGCGGCGAGCAGCGTCCAGATGAGCGACAGCGCCTTCAGGGTCGCCCCGCACCCCCGCCCGCTCCCCCCACGGGGGGAGAGGGAGAAAGGGTGATGGCGGTGGAGTCTCCGTTCAGTTCTTTGAGGAGCACTGATCGCACGGCGCGATCTCCGTCGAGGGTGATGCTCGCGAACACCTTCTTGAGGGCTTCCGACTTCGGCTGCAGCTCGATGTGCCAGCCCTCGGCCTTCACCTCACCGCTCGCCGTGAAGTGGGCCTCGAGCGCAGAAAGATCTCCCGCGAGCAGCGAGAAGAGGAGCTGGGTGATCAACCTCACCGTCGGCTCGGCCTTCGCGTCGAGCCGGAAGACCTCGGCCCCGTTCGCCATCGACGAGATCTCCTCGGCCTTCACCGTCAGCTCGGAAGGAAAGGGCTTCTGCGTGTTCCATTGCACGCCCTGCCCCTTCGTCACCACGTACGTCCCGCTCGACTTGAGCGGCCGCTTGAAGCCCTTCACCTGCTTGGCCTGCTCGAACGTGCCCTGCTGCACCGGCGCGGGGTCGAGCTTCGCCTTCACCTGGCTGGCGAGGTCACCGGAGGCCGCGAGCGCCAGCAGGAGCAGCGCCGTCACGGCGAGACCCCGAGCCGCTCCCAGAGGATCTTCGGACACACGTACTGGAGTTCCATGGTCTTCGCGTCCACCGCCACCTGCAGGGTGTGCCCCTTCGTCACCTTCTCACCGGAGATCCCGCTGGTGATGACGTACTCGACGCGGAGCCGGCTCTCGAATTCGGTGATCTCTGCACGAACCTTGAGCGGCTGGTGCAGGGTCGCCGGCCGCACGAACTTCACCCGCAGATCGACCACCGGCCAGAGGTAGCCGGACTCGCGCATCTGCTCGTAGCCGTAGTCGAAGCGCTCCATCAGCGCGGCGCGCGCCAGCTCGAAGAACTTCACGTAGTGGCCGTGCCAGACCACCGCCATCGGGTCGAGATCGTAGAAGGCCGGGCGGACCTCGATTTCGTGGAAAAGCTCAGGCACGCGGCGGCTCCCAGAAGGGGAAGAAGTTGAACCAGTCGTAGGGCGATTCGCGGCACAGCTGTTCGAGTTTCTGCGCGTAGCGAGCCACGTAACCCGCGGCCGCCTCTTCCCGCTTCCCGCGGGGAAGCTCGACGCGCTCGGCCAGCTTCTCGAAGCGCGCCCGGTAGGTGTCGTCTTCGCGGTTCACCGAGAACATGATCACCTGGCACTTGAGCGCCGAGGCCAGCACCCACGGCCCGATGGGGAAGTACGCGGTGCGCCCCAGGAAGGGAGCCGCCACGGTGCGCCCGGTGGAGTCCGAGAGGGGCACCCGGTCGGCGGTGATCACCACGAACTCCCCCGCGTCGACCTTCTCGGCCAGCAGCGCGGCGGTCGCGGGCGACACGTCGGTCACCTGGATCAACTTCACCTGGGAGTGGGGATCGAGCCGCTGCAGCACCGAGTTGAAGCGCTCGGCGTGGCGGGTGTGCACCAGCACGTTCAGCTTCGGGCCGTCCTTCCGCTCGGCGGCGAGGCGGCAGACCTCGAGACAGCCCATGTGCGCCGTCACCAGCACCCCGCCCTGCTTGCGCGCCATCGAGTCGAGCATCACCTCGCGGCCGGTGAAGCGCAGCGTGTGAAACGGAAAGCGCCCGCTCACCGCCATCGTCTTGTCCATCAGCGACTCGGCGAACGCGCCGATGTGCAGGTACGTGGTGCGGAAGCTCGAGGGCAGGCCGAGCCGGGTGAGGTACTCGCGGCTCGAGGCCCGGGCGAGCCTGGCGGTGAGCACGTAGAACAGCAGCACCGGCGCCAGCGCCACCCGGAAGGGCCAGCGGCCGAGGTAGCGCTGAATGAAGTAGAGGATCCACGTGCCGGCCGCGAAGCCCGCCTCGCCCACGTTGCCCCAGTGGGTGGTCCGTTCACCCCGCCGGGCGGAGTCGAGGGGCGCAGTCATCTCCCGAAGACCCTGCGCCAGAGGATCGACGGCAGCCGCAGCAACATCCCGAAGAAGAGCCGGGTGTGCATGCCCGAGATGCGCACGTTGTCCCAGAGCACGTCGAAGTGGCTCACGCCGTCGGTCGGGTAGGTCACGTGCGTGGGGAGGTTGATCACCTTCGTGCCCGCCCACACCAGCCGCACGGCGATCTCGGGATCGAAGTCCATGCGCTTGCCGATGGAAGGGACGATCGCCGCGAGCGTGCGCGGCAGCGGGTAGACGCGGAAGCCGCACATCGAGTCCTTGATGGCGAGCGAGAGCGTGTTGATCCACACCCAGACGTGCGTGAGGTAGCGGCCGTAGAGGCGGCCCTTCGGCACCGAGGCGTCGTACATCGGCTGGCCGGTGATCAACGCGTCGGGGTTGGCGGTGGCCTGCTCGAGGAACCTCGGGAGATCGACGAGATCGTGCTGGCCGTCGGCGTCGATCTGCACGGCGTGGGTGAAGCCGAGGCGATGTGCTTCTTCCAGGCCCGAGATCACCGCCGCGCCCTTGCCGCCATTCTGCGGGCGCCGGAAGAGGCGGACGTCGGGTTCCTTCACCAGCCCGTCGAGCACGGTGGCGCACGAGGGCTTGCTGCCGTCGTCGACCAGGAGCACGGGGAGGCCGTGCTTCCGCACCTGAGCCACCACCGCGCCGATCGCGTGCTCGTGGTTGTACACGGGGATGATCACCACCGGTGTCACGTGAGGGTCCCTCGAGTCTGCTCGGGATGAGCGGACCGTTCAGCCCGAGCGAAGTCGAGGGCGGTCACGAGAACACCACCCGGCCGCTGGAATAGCTCGCCGTCTCCGAGGTGAACTTGAAGGTGAGCGTCGACCGCTCGGCGTTCCAGTCGAGCACCAGCTTCACCTGGTGACCGGGCAACATCAGCGCCTGGAACTTGAGCACCTCGAGGCGGGTGAACCTGCCGGTGAACCCGAAGGCCTCACGGCCCCAGCCCACCGCCCAGTCGAGCTGCGCCACGCCGGGGACCACGGGCGTCCCGGGGAAGTGGCCGTCGAGCACGCGCAGCGAGGGCGAGATGGTCATCGAGAGCACCGCGTGCGTCGGCGTCCGCTCGAGCCACTTCGGGTCGGTCCCCGCGACGTGCGCCGAACCAATCGCGCCGGGAGGAATCGTGGGTTGGTTCGCCCTGTCCCCGCCCCTCTCCCCCTCGGGGAGAGGGAGACACGGCCCCTCGATGAACAGCGACACGAGCGCTGCCTCGGTCACCTTCCCCTGCGCGTTCACCGGCAGGGCGTCGACGACGCGGAACCGCCGCGGCAGCGCCACCCGCTCCACGGCGACCTCGAGGGCGGCCTTGAGCTGATCGACCAGGTCCTTCCGCTCGAGCGCCCTGCCCTGCCCGGTGAGCACCACCACCAGGCCCAGCGTGACCCGCGCCCCTTCGATGACCACCGCCTTCGCTTCACTCACCAGGCCCGTGGAACACGCGGTGCGTTCGATCAGCTCGAGCGACACCCGCTTCTCTTCGATCTTCGCGATCCGGTCCGAGCGGCCGAGCAGCTTGAAGGTGTCGCCCGCGAGCTCGATGCGATCAGCCGTGGTGAGCCAGGCCGGGTCGGCCAGGTGCGGGCTGCGCAGCTCGAGCATGCCTTCGGCCGACCTGCGGATCTCCACCCCTGAGAGCGTGCTCCACGTCGACTGTGTGCCCTGCCGCCACGCGATGCCGCCGGTCTCGCTGCTGCCGAAGACCTCGATCGGTTGATGCCCGAGCACGGCCTTCGCGCGCGCCGCGCCTTCTTCGGGCAGCGGGCCCCCCGACGAGAAGACCGCTCGCAGCTGCGTCTTCCACGGCGCCACGTCGGGCAGGCGCTTGAGGTGCGCGGGGCTCGAGATCAACACGCAGGGGCCCAGGCCCAGCTCCTGCTCCAGCTCTTCGGGGTACTCGAGCCGGCGCGCGGTCAACGTGCGCCCCGTCGCGATCGGCCACAACACCGAGAAGAGCAGCCCGTAGATGTGCTGGTGCGAGACCGTGGAGAAGAGCTTCGCGTCGGCCCCCACGCGGTGGCCGAAGGTGGCCTCGAGCGTCTTCACCTCGTCGAAGAGCTGGCGCAGCCGCTTGGGGATCGCGCTCGGGACGCCGGTGGTGCCCGAGGTGAAGACCACCAGGCCCTCGGCTTCGCGATCGGGGTCCACCCAGGGCTCGCTCATGGCGGCACCGGGTTTGAGCGTCAGCTTCGCGGGGAAGTCTCCGACCCAGGCGTCGACGTGCGAACTGAGTGCTTTGAGCGTGGCGGGGAGGACGTCTCCCGGCAGGACCACCTGCTTGCGCTCGGCCCAGGCGGCGAAGAGGGCGGCCGTGAAGGCCTGGCGATCGTCGAAGTAGAGGGCGAGGCGTTTCGGCCCGGTGCGGAAGGTCGCTCGCCAGGCCTGTGCGGCGGCTTCCAGGTGCGGGGGCAGGTTCATGGCTCGCCCTCTCCCTGACCCAGGCGCGAGTCCAGCTGCTGCTTCTTCACCCTGAGCCTCACCAGGTACTCCACCCCGGCGAACAGCCCCATCGCGGCGTACGCGATGCCGCCGTTGTAGAGCGCCCACTGCGCGTCGGTGCCCCACACCGAGGTCACCGCGGCGATCGAGCCGTTGATCATGAAGAAGCCACACCACGCAAAGGTCACCTTGCGCGTGTACTCCACCGCGTGCGGAGGAAGCTCGGGTTCTCGCAACCGCGCCAACCGCTCGGCCATCGACGGCGGCCGCAGCAGGGTCACCCCGAACAGCACCAGCAGCGAGCCGTTCACGAACACGGGGTACCACCGCAAGGGCCAGCCCACGTTGAGCACGCCGGTGATCGCCGCCAGGGCGAAGGCACCGAGCGCGAGCCCCACCCACATTCGCTGGCCCGAGGCGGCCAGGCGCAGCGCGCCCAGCAGCACCAGCGACAACGCCAGCCAGCGCGGCTCGACCCGCTCGCCGAGCAGCCAGATGGCCAGCGGGTACGAGAGCGTCAGCGCAGCGAAGGCGAGGTTTCTGGCCACGACATCAAGGAGGTGGCGGCGCCGCGTCTGCGTGAATGAGCGTGTGCAGGGCGTCGACCACGTCCTGCACGGTGCGCACGGCCTTGAAGGCCTCGGGCTGCATGCGCTTGCCCACCATCGGCTTCATGCGGACGATCAGATCGACCGCGTCGATGGAGTCGATGTCGAGCTCCTCGTACAGCCGCGACTCGGGCTTGATCTTGTCTTTGTCGATGTCGAACGTCTCGTGGAGGATGTCCACGCACTTCATGAACAGCTGGTCCTTCGTCATGACAGCGCCCCACGGTGAGTGGTGACGAGCGCCGCCAGCGCCTGCACCGAGGCGAAGTGCTTCTTCGTCTCAGCCGCGTCTGCCGACAGCTTGATGCCGTACTTCTTCTGCAGCCCGACACCGAGCTCCAGGGCATCGATGGAGTCGAGCCCCAGCCCCTTCACGAAGAGCGGCGCGGACGGATCGATGTCTGACACCTTCACGTCCTCGAGGGACAGGGTGTCGATGATGAACTGCGCGAGTTCCTGCTCAAGGGGCTGCACGACCTGACTCCTGCTCGAAGAACGATCTCAAATGCTCATTCAGCCGCCGGACTGCAACAGGTTCTGCGGCTCCAGACTCCAGAAAGGGGTCTACCTGAAGATCCTCGTGAACACGGATCACGAAGTGCATCCTTTTGGGGGGCACCCTGTACCACTTCTGGCTCTTAGCAAGGCCCCTTGGGTTGCAGGTGATGACCACCGGGGTCACCGCCTTCCGGCAGCGAATGGCCACGTTGGCGGCCCCCCGCTGGAGCTCGACCTCCCCTGACAACGGGGTCCGGGTGCCCTCGGGGAAGATCACCAGGGTCTCCTGGCCGGCCAGGGCGGTGCGGCAGTCGTCGACCATGGCCAGGCCGGCGTCGTTGGTGATGTAGCCGGCGGCCTTCACCGGCGCCCGGGTAAAGGGGTTTCGGGCCAGGGCCGACTTCACCACGCAGCCCGACTGGGGGATGAGCGAGATGATGAAGACCACGTCGATCAGCGTGGGGTGGTTGGCGAGGACGAGCAGCCCCGGGCGCTGCAGCCTCTCGATGCCGTGGAGCTCGTAGTCGAGCACGCCCACGAAGTTCATCAGCCCGATGAAGAAGCGGAAGAAGTGGTGAACGATGAACCGCGAGGCGCGCAGCCGGCGCCCCTCGTCGCGGAAGAAGAGCAGCAGCACCGGGACGCAGAAGAGGCCCAGCAGCACGCCCGCGCTGCCGAAGACGAAGAAGCAGAAGCCGGTGGCGACGATGCGCCAGGCGCGATCAAGCATGGCGGCTCCACTTCCACCCGGCGGTGCTGTCCCCACGCGCGTAGGAAGGTTCGCTGCCGAGGAAGAAGCGGAAGACCGAGAGCCCGTGCGGCAGCACCTCGGAGCGGGTGGGGGGCACGTCGGCCGTCTCGAGCGAGAACACCCCGTTCGCCCCGCGCGGAGCCGAGGGGCGGGTGAGCCGCCACGCAAACGCGAAGTCGGCGCCCGGCTCGTCGTAGTGCCCGGCGAAGATCAGCGGAGGCCCCGCATCGTAGAAGACGATCATCACCTCGTCGTGACCGTCCCCGAGGTGGGCGACCGCTTCCACCACCGCCGATTCCAGCGTGAACAACCCGGTGGACACCGCGGTGACGTTCGCCGTGTCCGCGCGGATGATCGAATACTGCGCGCCGATCGCGTTGTGCACCGAGAGCGCGAAGCTGGTCGGGGAGAGCGGCTCGTGCTTCGCCAGCGAGGTGAGCAGGTCTGCCCCCCGCCCCGGGTCCCCGTGCCTGGACGCGAAGATCAACGGAAAGCCGCGCGCCTCGCCCTGGCACCACTGCGCCACCTGGAACGCCGGGCGGCCCAGCTTTTCCACCCGGCGCCGCGCCATCGCAGGCACCTCGGTGAGCGGCGGCGTCTCGGGCCCGCGCGGCGCGATGGGAGGGGCAGCCGCCCACCCCCGCCACGCCTCCTGAGAGGTCAGGCCGGGGGCCCAAGCAGCCCAGTGAGTGATGGCGAACTCGACGCGCACGGAACGTCCGGCCATTAGCTCAGTCGCCGTCGTCGGTCACCATGAGGGTCTGCTCGATGGTGCCGTCGCTGTCGTCGTCGACCTCGAACGTCATCGGCGCCCCCTGCCCCGCCCAGGTGCCGTAATCCAGGTGGATGGTCGCGGTGTTCGAGACGGTGTTGCGCGATGGAGTGCCCCAGGCCTCATTCACGGCGGGGGGGCGGTCAGAAGCGACACCACGCGGGCGAAGCTGGGCGCCGCCAGCGTGCCTCCCCCGGAGCCGGGCGAGGTGGTCTCGATGCCGACGAGCACCACGAAGCGGGGCGAGGTCTCGACGGGAAAGCCGACGAAGTTCGCCCAGCTCACCCCTTCCTGGAGCTGCCAGGTGCCGGTCTTCCCCGCGATGGTCTGCCCGGGAAGCCGCGCAGGCGCGCCGGTGCCGTCATCGCGGGCGACGGTCTGCGCGAGGAGGCGCTGCATGCGCGCGGCGGTCGCTTCGGTGATCACCTGCGTGGCGGGGCGCTGGCCGGCGAGGGTGACGCTGAGGGGGCGGTGACGGCCCTGCGCGGCGAAGATCGAGAACGACGAGGCGAGCTGCAGGGGCGTCGGTTCGACCTCGGCGCCGTACGCGACGCGCGCGGCGATGGCGGGCGCCGCGGTGCGCAGGTCGGGCACCACGCCGGGCCGCATCTGGCGCAGGGGCGCGCTGGCGAGCCCGACGGCGGAATACAGCTCGGCGAGCGGCTCGGGGCCCAGGCGCACCGCCACCTTCGCGGTGCCGATGTTCGACGAGTACACCAGCACGTCTTCGACGCTCATGATCCCGTGGGCGACGTGGTCGGTGATGAGATCATCGGGCTCGCGGCGCCACCGGCCGCCCTCCCCGGCGACCTCGGTGGTCTCGTCGACGACGCCGCTCTCGAGCGCGGCCGCGATGGTGAAGCTCTTCATGATGGAACCCGGATCGACGGCGAGCTTCCCCGCGAGCCACGGCGACGACTTGCCCAGGTCGCGGCCACCGAGCCCGAGCAGCGAGCCGGTGGACGGATCGATCACGACGATCACCGAGCGGCGGTGCGCGGCGAGGCGATCGAGCTCCTGCTCGACGATCTGCTGCACCGCGGGGTCGATGGTGCAGTCAGGGGCGTCACCGCACAGCACCTGCCGTGGAGTGGGCACGGAAGCACAGCTCATCACCAGCAAGCAGCAGAACCCGAGGCGCATGTGCGGATCGCCAGAGCAATACCAGTGCCATCATCGCCCTCTCCCGAGGCAGACCAGGGCATGGCCCACCACCCGCGCCTCACTGCACCTTGCGGTAGAACGGCCACGCCAGCTCGCGCCACATCGACCGCGTCCCCACGGGATGAACGCCGACGAGCGCGGGCGTGGGTGCGTGAAACGTCCCGAACACGCGGTCCCAGAAGATGGTGTGGCACCCGTAGTTCGAGTTGCTCTCGCTGAGCTCAGGCGAGTGATGCACGGCGTGGTACCCGGGCAGGTTCACGAGCAGCCCGAGCCCGCGTTCCGAGACGCTCACGTTCGCGTGCGACAACACCCCGAGCACAGCTCCGAACATGGTGGCGGTGGTCACCTCGTCGAGCCCCGCGCCGAGCAACATCAGCGGCACGGTGCGCACCACGTAGAACATGAGGTTCTCCACCGGGTGGGTCCGCAGCGCCTTGAGCCCGTTGAGCTGGGTGATCACGTGGTGGGTGCTGTGGAACTGCCACAACAGGGGAAAGCGGTGCGCCGCGCGATGGAGCCAGTACGAGAAGAACTCGACCACGAAGAACGCGAGGGTGACCCTGAGGGCGAACGGCGCGTGCGAGGGCCAGAACCCGGACGCCCCATCGAAGTGGAGGCCGGCCCACTTCAGCGGCGCGACGGTGGTCGCGATCAACAGCGCGCTGAGCTGGGTGATGAAGAAGAGGTAGACGAGATCGCGCCGCAGCCCTCCGGGCTCCGGACCGAAGAGGTGCCCGTTCGACGCTGCGTTGGCCGGCCAGATCCGCTCGGTGAGCCAGATGAAGAAGATGAGGCTGAGCAGCACGACCGAGGCCCAGTCGACGCCGGTGCCCACGGCCCACGACCGGCCCTGGTCACGGAACACGATCGACGCGATCGCGGCGAGCAGCACCGCGGGGACGAAGCCAAAGCGGACGAGCGTGGTTCCCGCGCGCTGCGGGCGTGAAGTTGAAGTCGGGGTCATGGAGACGCAGGCCACGTCAGTCACTGCACTGTCCCACGAAGCGACGCCTCAGGGCGAGGCGAGCACCAGCCTGAGCTTCTCGGCCACGGCCGCGCTCCGGAGGATCGCGGTGTGATCGTCGGGAAAGCCGAACACCTGCTTCGCCGCCTTCTGCATCTTCTCTTCGAGCTGGCTCTTGAGCGCGATGATGCCGTCGCTGCCGTTGCCGCCCTCGAAGCCGAAGAACAGGTAGTGCGGCAGCTCGGGCGGAAAGGGCTTCTCGGTGAGCACGGTGAGAAAAGAGCTGCCCTCGGCGACGTCGATCCACGAAGGCAGGACGACGGGCGAGCGCTCCACCCCGCCCTTCGCTGCTTTCACCCCGCCCCACGGCGTGGAGATGGTCACCAGCAGCGCCACGTACATGGGCGCGCCGCGCTGGAGCACCTCGTTGACGAAGTGCCGCGCCACCAGCCCGCCCATGCTGTGCGCCACCACGTGGAGCTTCGCGAAGCCGAGCCGCTGCTGCAGGTCGTCGACGATCTGCCGCACCATCATCGACGCGAGCTGCAGCCGGATGCCGCTGGGGTAGCTGAGCACCCACGGTTGGAAGCGCGTGCGATCGAGCTTCTCGATGAGCTGCTGGAAGTCGCGAGGCGTGCCACCGGCGCCGTGAATGAAGAGCACCGGGGTCTTCTGGGCCGAATACGCCTCGAGGAACGAGACGCCCACGCCGTACTTGCGGGCGAAGTCAGCCGCCTGCCACAGCCCCAGCTGAGCGGCCTCGGGTGAGAAGCGCTCGTCGGCGAGCGTGGCCAGGTCGCCGGAGTGCACCTTCACCAGCTCGTCGGTGACCGTCTCGTCGCTCTTCGCGAGCGCGACCTCGAAGCCCAGCGGCTCGGCGAGCGTGCCCAGGGTGACGTCGACCGACTCGAGCGGCTGGCCGCTCATGACGGTGATGCCGTCCTTCGAGCCGAAGCGCGCCACCGGCTCACCGGGCTGGAGCACCCAGTCTTCGTTCTGATCTTCGAACGCGACCACGGTGTAGCGGCCCTCGAGACAGAGGAACTCGTACGAGCCCGGCTGCTGGAAGACGAGCTGGCTGTAGCGGGTCCAGCGGCCGTCGATCTGCTTGTAGAGGACCACCCAGGTCGGCTTGCCGGTGGGCGAGGCGGTGCGCAGCGTGCCGCGCAGGGTGGTGATGGTGGCTAGGTCGTCGTTGTTCCGCTGGGCGCGCGCCAGAAAGCAGCCGGACAGGAGCGACGAGAGGACGAGGAGACGGCGCATTCACGGGCAATACCGTTCGCCCCGATCAGAGTCGAGGGGTCAGGCCTTCAGCTGCGCCTGCGGCTTCACCGGCGACTGGCCGCCCATGATGTTCACCATGGTCTTGCGGGGAATCATGCGCGTGCTGAAGAACACCATCGCCTTGTTGGTGAAGCTGGTCAGCACCGTGGGCGAGGAGCGGCTCTCGAGCGCGCCCATCGCCACGTCGACCACCTGGGCGGACGTCTGGGTGATGCCCTCGGGCGGAACGTTCTCGGCGCCACCACCGGCGGCCTCATGGAAGTTGGTCTTCGTCACCCCGGGCAGCAGCGCGGCCACATAGATGCCGCGCGGCTTGTTCTCGAACCACAGCCCCTCGGAGAACGCGGTGACGAACGCCTTCGTGGCGCAGTAGGTCGCCGCCCCCGGGAAAGAGAGCAGCGCCAGCGTCGAGGCGACGTTGAGCAGCGCGTCACCCTTCTTCGCCACCTGGAGGAACGCGTGCGAGAGCTCGACCAGGCTGTCCATGTTGAGGCGCATCATCGCCATGGTGGGCTCGACCGGGCCGTCGGCGAAGGCGCCATAGACTCCGACGCCCGCGTTGTTCACCAGCAGGTCGTACTTCGAGGCGCGCACGTCTTCGGCGACGCGTTTCCAGTCAGCGGCCACCGAGAGATCGGCGGCGATGAAGCGATGCCCTGCGCCCAACCGCGCCACGTGCTCCTTGAGCTTCGCTTCGCCTCGCGCCACCAGCGTCACCTGGTAGCCCTGCTTCGCCAACCGCTCGGCGAACTCGAGACCAATGCCACCAGACGCTCCGGTCACCATCGCTGTTTTGGCCATGGCGCAGGGTAGTGGCCCGCCCCGGCCGTCACCATGAACAAGTGTGAAGCGCGCCTGGCCTTCGTCAGTACTCGCCGCGCAGCCCGAGGAACGGGCGAATCGGCAGGTGCGTGAAGCGGCCCTGGTTCGGCTGCACGCCCTTCCCGCCCGGCCCGTAGACCCAGGAGAAGACGTTCTGGGTGTTCGTCACGTTGAGCACCTCGACGTAGACCGCGCACGACAGCGGGCCCCACTGAAAGCGCCGCTCGCCGCGCAGGCTCAGCTCGAAGAAGAACGGGTAGCGCGCGCTCGAGGGCTCGCCGAACTGCGGCAGCCACGTCTTGTCGAACCCATTGAACTCGAAGCTGTCGACCGGCGTGTACGGCCGCCCCGTGCGGAAGTTCGCGCGCGTGGTGAAGAGCCACTTCGAGTTGGGTGACCAGGACACGCCCGCCGCGGCGGTGAACTGCTGTTCCCACTGCACGGCGTAGCTCGTGGCGCGCGTGCCGAGCGGGTTCTGCCGATCGGCCCGCAGCGCGCCCACGCCCAGGTTGTACGAGAAGTGGCGCGTGCGCCCGAAGAGCATCAGGTCGAAGCCGTACGCGAGGCCGGTGCCGCCGTTGGTGTAGACGGGCAGGCCCGCCGCCTCGCGTTCGGAGACCGCGAGCGCCGTGTCGGGGTTGACCACCAGGTTCGACATCCACTTGCCCCACCCCTCGAGGCGCAGCAGCGCTTCGAACGGCAGCGGCTGTTCGATGGCGCCGATCAGCTGGGCGCTCCGCTCGGGCTGCAGCAGCGGGTTCCCATACGTCGCATCGAGCGCGAGCGGCGTCTGCAACGGCTGCAGCACGTAGCCCCCCGACAGCTTCACCACCGTCAGCGTCGGCAAGGTGAGCGCGCCGGCCAACCGCGCCGAGCCGGTGAAGACCGAGTTGGTCACGTCGTACTGCGCCCGAAGCCCGCCCTCGAACGCGAGCCGCTCGATGGGCACGAAGGTGTGCTCGGCGTAGATCGACAGCAGGTTGCGGGTGAGCGACGGTCGAATGTCGAGCGCGGGCCGGTACGACTCGACGATCGGCTCGCGCGCCCAGGGAGCCACGCTGCGCGAGTCGGCCACGGTGCCGGCGAGGCCGACCTGCCGCCAGGCGTACTGCACGCCCGCCGAGCTGCGGTTCTGCTTCGAGAACACCCACTTCAGATCGCCGCGCAGCACCACGTCGTGCCGCAGCGCCTGCGTGGCGAGGTCGATCGTGCCCTTCACGTCGAACGCGTTCTGATCTCTGAGGTACGCGCCGGTGAAGGTGAGCTCGCTGTCTCCGGGCAGATCGACCTCGTGCCGCAGGCTGACGATCTGCGCGTTGTTCGCCAACTTCAGGTCGCCCGCGAAGTTGATCAGCACCTCCTCGCCCGGCTTGACCACGAAGTTGAGGCCGTCTGAGGCGTGCGTGAACGTCAACAGGGTGAGGTGCTTGCCGCGCCGGTAGGCCACGCGCACGAAGGCCTCGGTGATGTCCGGCGCCACCACGTTCTGCCCGAACAGCTTGAAGGCCTTGAGCACCGCGAAGTACGCCTCGAAGTAGCTGCGGCGGAAGCTCACCACCGCCGAGAGCCCCTCGAGCCCGAGCGGAACGTCGGCGCGCACCTTGGCGGTGAGCATCGACACGTCGGCGATCACCTTCACCTTCTTCACGTCGCCGCGCACGTAACGAACGTCGAGCACGCCCGAGAGCGCGGGCTCGTAGCGGGCCGGCGCGGCGCCCGCGTAGAAGTCGGCGGAGTCGATCAGCAGCGGGTTGATGATGCTGGCGAAGCCCCCCAGGTGGTACGGGTTGCTCAGCGGCACGCCGTCGATGAAGACGATCGTCTCGTCGGGCCCGCCGCCGCGCACGAAGAAGTTCGCGAGCAGGTCGGGGTCCGCCGCCACGCCGGGCAGTTGCTGCACCACGCGGGTGATGTCTTCCAACGCGCCGGGCGTGCGATCGATGTCGGCCCGGGTGAGGGAAAAGCGGCTCACCTGCGGCGTCCGGTCTGCGTCAGGCACCGAGGCGAGCAGCCGGCTGCCCTCGACGCGCGTCTCGAAGCCGCGGCTCTTCACCAGGCCGTACCGCACGGTGGTGCGTTGGCCGCTCTTGAAGAGCTCGGGGAAGCCCTTGAGCGCGTAGCCCTCTTTTTCCACCGTCACCCAGGGGTCGCCCGGCGGCAGCGTGTCGAAGACGAGCGTGAAGCGACCCTGGGCATCGGTGCGTACTTCCTTCGTGCCGAGGCTCACGTTCGCGCCGGCGATCGGCTCGCCGAGCTCGGCGCCGACGACCTCTCCTTCCAGCGTCCATGGGAGCACCGGCGGCACGAACACGATCGCCAGCTCGATGATCGAGGGCGCGGGCACGCCGTTCACCCGCGCGGGGATGAGCTGGCAGTCGTCGAGCGAACGGAGCGCCGCGGCCTCGAAGGCGGGTCCGGGCGAGGAGACGACGGCCCTGGCGGTCACCCCTGCATCGGCGTCCAGGGTGATGCGCAGGGCGACCGTGCCCTGGATGCCGCTCGCGCGCTCGGACGGCGGGTACTCAGGCGCGCCGGTGCACTTCGCGGTGGGCGGTTCGATCACGGGGCCGGCATCGGCCGCCTCGCTGGGCGCCCCTTCGCTCGGGGTGACGGGTGGGCCGGCGTCTGCCGCTTGCGACAAGACGCTGGCAACCAGCAGTCCGAGCCACATGCGTCAGGGCGAGGGCGGCGGAGGCGGGGGCGGCGGCGGGGGCGGCTGCGCGTACGGGTCTCCGCTGCCCGGGGGCGGCATCACCACCGGCTGTCCGGGCACGTTCGCGCCCTCGATGGCCGAGATGCGCACCGCGCCCTGGTCCTTCGAGTACGTGTAGACCGCGCGGCGGCCACAGGCCTCGGCGAGGTACTGCGCGCCCGACTTCGAGACCGTCGAAAGGCGTACTTGTCCTTCCGAGCAGTTGAGGTCTCTGCCCGCCTGCTTCCGAAGGTACCTGTTCTTGTTGCCGCCGCAGCCGGCGGCAACGAGCGCCAGGGCCACCAACACGATCGACCGGAACGAAACCATGACCACCTCCACGCGGGCCTTGTACCAAACGGCGTGGACTTTGGGTTTGCCCTCTCGGGGCCAATTTGTGTTGCTGCAACGGGCCGCACGGCACGCTACAGCCGATTCAGCATGACGCAGCTGCTCACCTTCGACGGCCACCCCCTTCACCTCGAGGACGTCACGGCGCTCTCCCGCAGGGAGAAGAACGCCCGCCTCTCCGGCGACTCGACCTTCCTCGCGCGCATCGAAGCCGGCGCGGCGCACGTGGCGCGGACTCTCGCCGAGCGCGGCATCATCTACGGCGTCACCACCGGCTACGGCGATTCGGTCACCACGCCCGTGCCGCCCGAGCTCGTTCCCGAGTTGGGCCACCGCCTCTTCACCTACCACGGCGTCGGGCTCGGCCCCGCCTTCGGCATCGAAGAGACGCGCGCCATCCTCGCGGCGCGGCTGCAGTCGCTGGTGCAGGGCCTCTCGGGCGTGAGCGTGCCCATGCTGCGCCAGCTCGAGCGGCTGCTGGTCGACGACCTGCTGCCCGTGATTCCGTCGGAAGGCTCGGTCGGCGCCAGCGGCGATCTCACCCCGCTCTCGTACGTCGCGGCGGTGTTGTGTGGCGAGCGCGAGGTGTTCGTCGACGGGCAGCGCCGATCGACCGCCGAGGTGTTCAAGGAACGCGGCATCGTCCCCATTCAGCTCAAGCCGAAGGAGGGCCTGGCGATCATGAACGGCACCGCCGTCATGACCGGGCTCGCCTGCCTCGCCTACGAGCGCGCCGAGAAGGTGTCTCGCCTCAGCGCGCACCTCACCGCCATGGCCTCGGCGGCGATGGGCGGCAACCCGCATCACTTCGACGAGCGGTTGTTCCAGGCCAAGCCGCACCTGGGCCAGCAGCGCGCCGCCGGGTGGATCCGCGACGATCTCGCGGGCTCCGAGCGGAGCGAGTCGCGCCTGCAGGATCGGTATTCGATTCGGTGCGCCCCGCACGTGATCGGCGTGGTGGAAGACACCCTGCCCTTCCTGCGCAGCCTGATCGAGAACGAGCTCAACAGCGCCAACGACAACCCGCTGATCGACCCCGACACCGGGCGGATCATGCACGGCGGGCACTTCTACGGCGGCCACGTCGCGCTCGCGATGGACACGCTCAAGAACGTGATCGCCAACCTGGCCGACCTGATGGACCGCCAGATGGCGCTGCTCGTCGACGTGCGCTTCAACCACGGGCTGCCGCCGAACCTCAGTGGCGCCACCGGGCAGCGCGCCTCGGTCAGCCACGGGCTCAAGGCGCTGCAGATCGGCGCGTCAGCGTGGACCGCCGAGGCGCTCAAGCTCACCATGCCGGCGTCCGTGTTCTCGCGGAGCACCGAGTGTCACAACCAGGACAAGGTGAGCCTGGGCACCATCGCCGCGCGTGACGCGCTGCGCGTGCTGGAGCTCACCGAGCAGGTCGCGGCGGCTCACGTGGTGACCTGCCGGCAGGCGGTGTTCCTCAAGGCGCGATCGGGCGCGAAGCTGCCCGCGCCGGTGCTCGCGTTCGCCGAGCACGTGGGCGTCGAGCCGTTGATCGAGGACCGCATGCTCGAGCCTGACCTGCGCGGGCTGATCGCTCGCATGCGCACGCTCTGACCGCTGCACTGCGCGCCCCTCACCCGGCGCTGCGCGCCGACCTCTCCCCGCTATCGCAGGGAGAGGTTTTGCTGAATGAACGCGCTCGCCTCGCGCAGCGCAGTGGGGTCGGTGCGCGTCTCGACGTGCCCGAGCCCGGGCAGGACGATCAGCCTGGCCCCCAGCCACTGCGCCACCTCGCGCCCCATCGCCAGCTCGTCCAGCTCCCCCTGAATCGCCAGCGCCGGCACCTTCGGCGGCGTCGCCCTGATCCGGTACCGATCGGGCTCGCGGAAATGCATCATCCACCCGGGGTAGCCCGCCTCGAACAGCGTCGCGCTGCCCATCACCACGGTCGCCACCACGCCGCGCTCCGCCGCGACCAGCGCGGGGTAGATGCCCATCGAGTAGCCCGCCGTGACGATCTTTTCCGCCGCCTCGTGCTGCTCGAGCCACTCGCGCACCATCACCGCGTCACGTTCCAGCCCCTCGGGCGAAGGCACGCCCTCCGAGTCGAAGCCGGGCGGCGCCACCAGCAGCACGCCGATGTCCGCCGGCAGCGCGAACCCCACCAGGGTGTCCACCGCGTGCTTGAAGTACGACGACGTGTTGCCGCCCCAGTAGATCAACCACGCGTGGCCACTCGACGGCCTGCGCATCAAGCCCCTCAGCGTGCCCACCTGCACCGGCTCGAGCCCCAGCCGCAGGCCCTCGGCAGCGGCCTCGGCGAGCGGGCGCACCTCGTACTCGTACGGGCTCACCATGCGGTTGGCCCGGTACCGCGACACCAGCATTCCAGCCACGGCCAGCGCCACCACCGCGACGGCCAGCAACACCCGCTTCATCAGGAATGCCGCCTCGCGAAGGAGATCATGCGCCCCAGGCGCGAGGTGCGATCACCCAGCCCGACGTAGGCCCGGTGCACCAGGGCGCCGCGCAACGAACGGCTCGGCAGCCAGGCCTGGCGGTAGGGGATCTCTTCCGGGTCCCACCGGGTCTTCGAGACGTCGCGGCCCGGGCTCAGGTTGACCAGGGTGAAGCGGTTCTCGATCGCCCAGCGAATCGCCTCGGCCACCGTGGTGGTCATCACGCTGTACTGCTTCCACTCCGGATCGAAGCCGGAGAAGTAGAGGTACAGCTGATCTCCGAGCGCAAAGGCGAGCCGGGTCGCGACCACCTTCCCGCCGATCACCAGCTGAAAGACCCGCGCCTCGCCCGCCCGCGCCGCCTCGTTCATGCAGTCACGCAGGAAGTTCCGCGAGCGATCGAGCTCGAACACGTCGAGGTGGTCGACCGTGCCCGACAGGTTCGCCCGGGCCGCGTGGAGCCGGAAGAAGTGGGCCAGCGCCTCGCGCATCTCGTCTGGCCCGGTGCGCACGCGCAGCTCGAAGGTGTGCCCGTCGCGCTTGAGCGAGTTGTAACACTTGCGCAGCGACTCCTTGAGGTTGCGCCCCAGCGTCGCCTTCAGCGCGTCCCACGTGGCCGGCAGCTTGAGCACGAAGTCGGGGGACTCACGCCCCCAGTGCACGTCACCCCGTCGGTCCAGCACCGCCCCGGCGCCGTCGCGCACGCTGTTGAAGAACACCAGGTCCCACGTGCCCGCGTGCGCCTCGAGGTGCGCCAGCAGCGCCTCCATCACCGCGGGCCCGTCCCCGGGGGCGCAGATGGGGCCGCTCAGCTCGGTGATGTTCGGATCGGCGCCGATCATGCGCAGCATCCGCGTCTGCACCGGGCCGATGGAAGGCCGGTGCGTGAGGATCATCGGCGAGAGCCCGCGCAGCTTCCCCGTCTCGTCACGCACCGCGTAGAGCACCAGCTCGTCCCTCAGCAGCGCCCGGTCCTGGCCGAAGTGGCGCAGCCAGAGCGAGGTCCACCGCGGGCTCGAGAACGGCAGCCGGGGGAAGGTGGCCTGCTCGAGCTGCTCCCACTCGGGTCGCAGCGCCTCAGGCGAGGCCACCCGGTCGACCGTCAGCTTCATGAGAACGGGTTCCTCGCGGAGAGCGCCGCGGCGTCTTGTTCGATCGCGCCGGCCGCGCGGGCCTGCGCCAGCAGCGCCGCCAGCCGCGGCCGGTCGGCCGGGACCTCGACGGACGAGGTGCCCGCCGCCACCTTGTACGGGTTCTTGCCCCGGGTCGCGTCATCGGCGGGCTTCGGCTTCACCCGCCTCCAGAAGTCACCCGCGACGGCGCGCAGGTGCCGCTGGCTGCCCACCCTGAAGATCTGCACCCACTGCGTCTCGATCGTCCTGGTGCCCCAGCGCGCCTTGTAGTGGCTGAAGTCGGGGAGCATGTCGAAGGCCTCGCTCTTGCGCTCGAGGGCGTCGGCCAGCGTCACCACCATCATCAGCGTGCCGGGCGCGAGGCCCTCGTGGGCTTCCGAGTAGATGGTCTGCAGGTGGTAGGTGTTCCTGCCGTAGTGCACCCAGATCGACCCGGCCATCGGCAGGCCGTCGAGTGAGGCGATGCACGCGACGGTCTCCACCGAGGGGTCTGCGAAGGCCGCGCGGTACAGGGCCTCGCGCTCGCCCACCGTGGCGCCCACCCGCACCTTCCAGCTGCGCCGCTCGATGTCGAGGAACACCTCGAACAGGGCGCTGCACCCCGCGGGGTTCTTCGCGGTCAGCAGGGTGAGCCCGGGCGAAGCGAGCAGCCCCTTGAGCTGCTTCTTCGTGCTGTGCCGCATGTTCTTCGAGAGCGACGCCGCGTACGCCGCGAGGTCGCTGAAGGGCAGCGCCAGCACGTTGCTGTTGCGGTCAGGCAGCCGGCGCAGCCAGTGCCGGCCGGTCAGCTCGGCCGGGCCGTGGAAGAGGGGCGAGCCGGCGTCCTGCTGGAAGAACTCGAGCAGGTCCCACTCGGAGGCGCGGCCGAGGAGCACCCGGAAGAAGGCCTGGCTCACCCGGGCGAGATCTTCGGGGGCGGCCACCACGCCCGGCCGTTCGACCTCGAGCGAGATCAGCGAGCTGAGCACCGGGCCGCCGCGTTCGAGCACCCGCTTGAGCGCGAGGTAGCCCTTGAGCACCCCGCCTTCCCACGCGGCCAGGAGCCAGGGCGTCGCGCCGCGCTCCTTGAAGGAAGGATCGTGGGCGAGGAAGTACTTGAGCCACGTGGGGCTGGAGAAGAGCGACGCGCTGTTCGAGCTCGCGTTGACCTTCTCCATCGCCGCCGGGTCGAGCTCCGAGAGCTCGTGGTGCACGCGCACTTCGATCATGGAGTGCCGCCGCCTCCCTCTCCCTGCGCAGCGGGGAGAGGGCTGGGGTGAGGGGCTGATCGGAAGCGCCCCTCACCCGGCCTGCGGCCGACCTCTCCCCGCTTCGCAGGGAGAGGTTTCAAGCGGCGGGTCATGGCGCCGCCTCGCAGTGCGGCTCGGCGCGGGCCGCCGTGAGCGTGGCCTTCAGCTCGGCCACGTCGGCCGGGTGGGTGCTCTTCCACGCCGCCAGCTCGCTCGCCACCCGCGAGAGCACCAGGGGAAAGGTGGACGCCGTCATCGGCTCGCCCCAACCCGCCAGCGCCTCGTCGACGGGCTTGCCGAACACGCGCGCGAGCGCCACGTCACCCAGCTCCTTCTTGTAGTGCGACGATTCCCAGTACCAGCGGCTGCGCGAGGAGGTGTCGCCCGGCGGAGGCACCTCCTCGGCGGTGGTGCGCGGGTCGGCGCCGCCGAACTCCCACAGCTCGAAGCCTTCCGAGCGCTCGGCCAGCGCGCGCTTGAAGCGCTCCAGCTCGGGCCAGAAGCCAGCCTCCTCGAGCAGCACCAGGCTGCGCACGTGCGAGGGCGAGAAGAGGACGATCAGGCGAATCTTCCGCTCCTTGCACCAGGCCACCAGCGCATCGAAGTCCGCGAGGTGCGTGTCGAGCCGCGCAGGCTGGGCACACACGTAGCTGTCGGCGTAGTCGCGCTCACTCCACATGAAGGCCCCCCTCGCGCCACCTTGTTCGTCGATGCGCGCCTCCATCGTAGTGGGGCGGCGCCGGCCGGTGTCGAAGAAGTAGCTGGGGTTCTGTTGCTCCAGCACGGTGCGGCGGCTGATGCGCAGGGTGTCGAGGCTGAGCAGGGCCGAAGGCACGTCGTCGAGCCGGAAGAACGGTTGCGGCTCGGCCTGCTTCGAGACCGAGAGCCGTGACTCGGTGAAGTCCGAGGTGAACCGCGTCTTGCCCACGAAGCTCAGGTAGTCCGCGCCGAACACCACCGTCTTCACCGGCGAGAGCGCGTCGGCGTGCTGGAGGTAGCGCAGGGCCTCGTAGGGGCTGCCATCGGAGAACGCCGCGTTCGCCGGGCGGGTGGCCACGCCCGCCCAGGCCGGCGCCTCGGGGTCGAGACCCACCTGCGCCCGCGAGGTGCCGAGGATCAACGCGTCGGGCGCCAATCGCGCCAGGTCGGCTGCGCGCACCATGCGCTCGTGGCCCTTCTGGCGCGGCTTCTGGGCGTTGAGGCCCTCGCGCGCAGGCACGACCCGGTAGAGCCCGAAGGGATCGATGCCCAGGCTCACCCCGCCCGTCGCCACCATGGCGAGCGTGGGGAGCCCCACGAGCAACAACAGGAAGGTGAGCGGTCGTTCGGTGTGCACGGGGTCAGAACTGGAAATAGAGGAACTCGCTGACCCGGTTGAGGAGCAGCAGGGAGGTGCCTGCCAGCGCCGCGAGCCCGAGGGCCCAGCGCCGGTTGAACTTGAGCTGCCACGGCGCCGCGCCCTCGACGGGCCTGAGCACCGGGTCCTTCTCGGCGAGCCACTGCTGGCTGTTGGGCGCCCAGCGGCACCAGCCATAGAGCACCACCAACAGGGCGATCGACTGCCACTCCGCGCGCAAGAGCGAGAGGCCTGCGCCCCCTTCCCCCGCCAGGCCCGCGAACACCCGCCCCGCCCCCTCGAGCGACGAGGTGCGGAAGAAGACGCGGCTGAACATGATCAACACGAAGGTGATGGTGAGCCCCAGCTCGAGGCGCCAGCGTTCCTTCGGCGGCGCGTTGTCCTTCGGCAGGCCCATGAAGCCGCGCCAGAGGTGGTTGATCACCAGGTACACCCCGTTCATCCCGCCCCAGATCACGAAGCCCCAGCCCGCCCCGTGCCACAGCCCACCCAGCAGCATGGTGATGAGCAGGTTGACGTGCCGGCGCAGCGTGCTGCCCCGGTTTCCCCCGAGGGGAATGTAGAGGTAGTTGCGCAGGAAGCGCGAGAGGGTGAGGTGCCAGCGCCGCCAGAAGTCGATGATGTTGTGCGCGCGGTACGGCGAGTCGAAGTTCGCCGGCAGCTTGAGGTTGAACATGCGCGCCAGCCCGATCGCCATGTCCGAGTAGCCCGAGAAGTCGAAGTAGAGCTGGATGGAGTAGGCGACGGTGGCGAGCCAGGCCGCCGCCAGGGTGGGCACCGGGGCGCTCGCGGGCACGTCGTAGACCTGGGCCACGTGCACCGCGACGGTGTCGGCGAGCGCCACCTTCTTGAACAGGCCGATGGCCAGCATCGAGAATCCCAGCGCGAGGTTGTCCGCGCGCGGGGTGCGAATGCGCTCGTCCATCTGAGAGAGCAGCTCGTCGTGCTGGATGATCGGCCCGGCGATCAGGTGGGGGAAGAAGGTGACGAAGACGCAGTACTCCAGGAACCCGTAGGGGCGCGCCTTGCCCTTCGAGCTGTCGACCACGTAGGCGATCTGCTCGAAGGTGAAGAACGAGATGCCCAGCGGCAGCACGATGTGGCGCAGCGCGTACGGCACGCCGGTGAGCGCCGTGGCCGTGCTGAGCACGAAGTCGGTGTACTTGAAGTAGCCCAGCAGCAGCAGGTTGAAGATGATGGCAACCGCGAGCAGCGCGCGGTTGGCGTGCCCGCCGGTGCGCCCGGCGTCACGGGTGAGGAGGCGGCCAAAGGTGAAGTTGATGAGCAGCGAGGGGATGAGCAGGCCCAGGTTGCGCCAGTCCCACCAGGCGTAGAACCCGATGCTCGCGATGGTCAGCGCAGCGAGCGCTCCCCGGAAGCCAAGGCGGCCTAGAGTGAACACCGCCAGCAGCGCCAGCGGGAGAAAGCCGAAGAGGAACAGGTGCGAGTTGAAGAGCACGGTGTATGGGGCGGATGAATGAAACGACGGGATCGGTCAAGCGTCGATGTTTGAGAACGGCGAAAGCCCCGCGCGTGATGCCTGGGTGCTGCTGCGCAGCGGGGCTTCATTTCATCAACTCAGTGGGGTGCTCAAGGGAAGTGAGCAGCCCCTGGCGATCACGTACGTAGGCGCCGCGGCCCACCGGGAACAGTGCAGCGTCTTCTTCCAGGGCATCTGGCAGCCGAAGCTGGGCGCTGCGCTCAAGCCCGACGTGCTGGTGGTGGCCGAGCCCCTGCCCCTGCCGCGCGCCGGGGTGCTGCGGTACTCCCCTTTCCTCGACGCCGTGCTCGACGTGGAGCCCACGGTGGAAGCGCAGATCCGCTCGGTGCGCTCGAAGGCCCATCGCCGGCGCCTGCGCAAGGTGTCGCGCGGGCGCGAGTGGGACTGGTCGGTGAGCGATCGGCCCGAGGCGCTCGAGGTGTTCTTCCGCACGCTGCACCGGCCGTACGTCGAGGCGCGCTTCGGCGACAAGCAGGTGATCGCCTCGCTCGAGCCCCTGCAACAGCGGCTGGCGCGCGGGGGCGGGGTGTTGACGGTGACGCACCGGGGCGAGCCGGTGTGCGGGGCGGCGCTGTTCGATACACCCGAGGGCCTCGACTACGACCGCAACGGGTTCCGGCTCGATTCGCTCAAGTCACCGGTGCTGCTGTCTGAGCGCACGGCCGCGCTGGAGCTGGCCATCTTCCAGTTGGCGAGGGAACGTTCGGCGCGCACCGTGTTCCTGGGGTTCTGCCGGGCGCTCATCGACGACGGGCTCTTCACCCACAAGCGCCGCCTCGGCTGCCGCTTCGTGCCCGCGCGCGGGAGTGGGCGCAGCCAGCTCTGGGTGCGCCCCGACTTGAGGCCGCGCTTCTTCGCGGCGGTGCCCCTGGTGATGGGGCCGTGTGGGCAGTTCGAGGTGCACGTGGGCCTGTCTCGCGACTCGGCGCCGCTCTCGCGCATCCAGTGGCGGGCGCGGCTGAAGAACTTCGCCATTCCCGCCGTGCACCGGGCCGTGGTGTGGACCGACGTACCGGCGACGGACCCTCGCCGCGAGAGCTTCGAAGACTCGCTGCGAGCCGCGCTCGGAAAGAGAGAGGTCGAGATCCGCGAGGCTTGAACGTAGGGTCCCGCGGGTCATGCTCGCGCTCACGCTCGTGGTCCTCTCGCAGATCGGTGCCCCCCAGGGCGTCCACCTCCTCGACGACGCCCCGCTGTTCGCCCAGGCCGATGCGCCGCCCCCGCTGTTGCCTTCGGCGGCGCCGGCGAGCGAGGCGCAGGTCTCAGCGCAGCAGCTCCAGGTCGACCTCGACGCGCTCAAGAGGCAGCGCCCCGGCCTGGGCGGCGGCATCGCCCTCGTCTCAGCGGGAGGCACGGTGGCGCTGCTGGGGGTGCTCTACCTCGCGGTCAGCAGCGCGGCGTTCTTCGGCGGGGGCCTGAACCCCTTCCTCATCGTCGGAGCGGTCTGCCTGGGCGTGGGCCTGCCGCTCGTCGCCATCGGGGTGTGGCTGCTCTACAACCGCATGGAGGAGCGAAAGCGCATCGACGACGAGACGAAGTCGCTCAGAGAGCAGCTCCAGCGAATGCGCCCCACCACCCCGCAGCAGCCGCGCCAGTACGCGCCGCCCCCGTCAGACATTCCCCCGCCCCAGGTGCGCGGGCCCGACACCACCATCCTGATGGCGCAGTTCTAACCAAACCGCCGCCCGTCCAGCGAAACCGCGCCCGCAGACCGATCCCGAAGCCGATCCCGATCCCGATCCCGTCGCCGACCCCGCCCCCGAAACCGAAACCGAAACCGAAACCGAAACCGAAACCGAAAAACCGAGAACCGAGAACCGAGAACCGAGAAAGCAAACCCGGAACCCGGACCCCGGAATCCTCAGCTCTGCCGCGCGATCAGCTCCGCGAGAATCCTCATCCCATCAGTCGTGGTGAACACCCCGACGACCTTGTCGTTCTCCATCACCACCGCGCTGCCGATCTTCGTCTCAGCCATGTGCTGAGCGACCTCCAGCAGCGGCGTGGTGGGCGAGACGGTCCACGGCGCCTGGCTCATCGCGTCCTCGACGAGGATGCAGGTGGGATCGAGCTCCGACATCGAGCTGATCACCTGCACGTCGCGATCGCTGAGCAACCCGACCAGCGCCCCGCTCTCCAGCACCGGCAGGTGGCGAATCTTGTGCTTCTTCATCACGCGCGCCGCATCAGCCAGCGTCAGCGAGGCACCGATGGTGTGCACCGACTGCGTCATCGAGTCGCGAATGAGGGGCTTCATGGCCTCATGGAAAGCAAGGAGGACGCCAGCTCATCCCTGCCCCGTCCCCCCGAACGCAGTCGAGCCGCCGCAAGTCCTGCACATCGAGTTGCGGCCGGTGCAACCTTTACCGATTTCGCAGCCTGGCGAGCGCGTCGCCGATCCGCTCCGAGTAGCCGGGGGTGCGGAAACGCGGGCTCTTCTGCATCCACTTGAGGAAGTCGCGCAGCTCGGGCGCACGGCAGACCTCGGCCGCGCGCATCATCGCCCAGCAGGTGCCGTCGGATTCCCGGGCCAGCACCCTGCGCTTCCACAGCGCCGCGAAGAGCTCCTCGTCGGTGGAGAACTCGGCCAGCACCGCGGCCGCCACGTCGCGCACGCGGAAGTCGTCGGACGCCAGCGCCTGGGTGAGCCGGTGGGCGGTGTCGCCGTCGGGCTTGCCCAGCGCGAGCAGCGCGGAGAGCGGCATGTGCGCGGCCCGGTCGCCCTCGTTCGGCGTGGGGTGCTCGACGATGCTGAGCAGGGCCTCGATCACGCCCGGCTCCTTGATCTCGGCGAACAGCGCGTCGACGTTGAGCAGCACCTGGTGGTCCGGGTAGCGCAACGCCAGCAGCAACCCGGGGAGAATCTGGTCGACGTGTTCGCGCAGCCAGGTGCGGGCGAGCGCGGGATCTCGCGGCTGGCCGGTCTCCCACCAGGTCAGCTTCTCGATGGTCTCCTTCGCCAGGGGCTCCCCGCCCTCGAGCAGCTGGCTGCGCAGCACGTCGGCGTCGAAGCCCGGGTCATCGGCTTCCCAGAACGAGACGAGCTCGTCGAGGCGGCGCTTCCACTCGGGCGGCGTCTGCTCGGTGAAGCCCTCGGCCAGCTGCTCGCGCACCAGCGCGTCGAGATCGTTGGCGCCCAGCACCGGCGCGTCGAAGGGCCGGCGGCGCGAGACGGTCTCGCCCTCGCTGGTGATGCGCAGCTCGACCACCTTGCCCGCGAGGCGGATCTCCCACTGGCGGCCGTCGGGGTGGGTGAAGCGTCGGAAGGGGGGGGAGCGCGCCATGAGACGCTCCTACTACTATTCCCCGAGCTCGCCTCGGTTGATGCCGTTCTGGAGCCGGGGCGCCAGCGGGGCCGGGCGAAATGAGGCGCGCCGACGGAACGGGGAGCAACCCGGGGCGAGCGGGAGAAACAGCGGCTTCAGGACCAGCGTCGGAAGATCAGCGAAGTGTTGATGCCGCCGAAGGCGAAGTTGTTGGTCATCACGAACTCGGTGTCGATGACCCGCCCCTCGCCGCGCACGTAGTCGAGCGGCGCGCACTTCGGGTCGATGGTCTCGAGGTTCAAGGTGGGCGACATCCACCGCTCGCGCTGCATCTCGACCGTCATCCACGCCTCGAGGGCCCCACAGGCCCCCAGGGTGTGGCCCATGTAGCTCTTGAGGCTGCTGATGGGCATGCGCTCGCCGAACACCGCGTGCGTGGCGGCCGACTCGGCCACGTCGCCCTGCGCGGTGGCGGTGCCGTGCGCGTTCACGTAGCCGATCGCCTCGGGCGGCAGCTTCGCGTCAGCCAGGGCCAGCCGCATCGCCTGGGCCATGGTCTGGCTGTTCGGGTTGGTGACGTGCGTGCCGTCGCTGTTGGTGCCGAAGCCCACCAGCTCGGCGAGGATCTTCGCGCCCCGCGCCTTCGCGTGCTCCAGCTCCTCGAGCACCAGCGTGCAGGCGCCTTCGCCCAGCACCAGGCCGTCACGGTTGGCGTCGAACGGCCGGGGGGTGCGCTTGGGCTCGTCGTTGGTGGTGCTGGTGGCGAAGAGCGTGTCGAAGACGGCGACCTGGGTGGCGTCGAATTCTTCGGCGCCGCCGGCCAGCATGGCCACCTGGGCCCCGCCGCGGATCGCCTCGAAGCCGTAGCCGATGCCCTGGCTGCCCGACGTGCAGGCGCTGCTGGTGGGGATGATGCGGCCCGTGAGCCCGAAGAACACGCCCACGTTCACCGGCGCCGTGTGCGACATCATCTTGATGTACGTGGTGGCGGTGATGCCTTCGGTCGTCTTCTCGATCAGCATCCGGCCGAAGTCGCCGATCGACACCGGCGAGCCCGAGGAGCTCCCGTAGGACACCCCCATCTGGCCCGTCTTGATCCACGGGTCACCGAAGAGCCCTGCCTCTCGCAGCGCGTACTCCGAGGCGCGGGTGGCCATGGTGGCGACCCGGCCCATGCCGCGCATCGTCTTCCGGTTGTAGGCCTTCTCGTCGAGGGTGAAGGGCGCGGTGGGCGCGGCGAGGCGGGTCAACATGCCCTCGTATTCCATGAGCGACGCCATCACCTGCACGGCGTTCTCCTTCGCCTGCAGGCGCGCGAACACGGTCGGCCAGTCGTTGCCGAGGGGGCTCAGCGCCCCGACTCCTGTCACCACCACGCGTCGCATCAGCCCAAGCCTCCGTTCACCGAGATCACCTGCCGGGTCACATACGCTGCTTCCGGTGAGAGAAGAAAGGCTACCGCGGCTGCGACCTCTTCGGGCTTGCCCAGGCGCCGGGCCGGGATCAGCTCGAGGGCGTGCTTGACGACCTCTTCGGTGAGCATCTCGGTCTCGATCAGCCCGGGGGCCACGCAGTTGACGGTGATCTCCCGCTTGGCCAATTCGAGCGCGAGGGCCTTGGTGGCGCCGATGATGCCCGCCTTGGCCGCGCTGTAGTTCACCTGGCCCCGGTTGCCGAGGACCCCCGAGACCGACGAGATGGTGACGATGCGGCCGGGCTTGCGGCGCTGCACCAGCGGCATCACCAGGGGGCGGAGCACGTTGTAGAAGGCGTCGAGGTTGGTGTGGATGACGCTGTCCCAGTCTTCACCGGTCATCGCGGGGAACGCCGTGTCGCGGGCGATGCCGGCGTTGCACACCACCCCGTAGTAGGCGCCGTGCTTCTCCACGTCGGCCTCGAGCGCCGCCGCGGCGCCGGCGCGATCGCCCACGTCGAAGGTGAGCAGCCGGGTGGCGCGGCCCAGCGCGGTGATCTGTTCCATCACGGCCTTCGCCTCGTCGACGCGCGAGCGGCAGTGCACCACCACGTCGAAGCCGTCGCGGGCCGCCCGCAGGGCGATGGCGCGGCCGATGCCACGCGACGAGCCGGTCACCAGGACGGTCTGGCTGGGTCGCCGCTCCTCGGCCAACTGTCCGCTGTTGTCTCGCGCAGCCTTCGGCTCCAGGTCAGCCATGGTTGAGCAGCCCTCGCAGGTATTCGTCGACGTTGGGAGGTTGAAAGGCGTTGAGCTGCGCGGTGGCGATCACCTCGCCCTCGAGGAAGAGCCGGCAGGCGAAGACGGCCAGGCCGTTCTCCGCCACCAGCTCCTGCCGGGCCTCGATCTCCAGCCGCGCGCCCACGGGGAAGAAGGGCCGCGAGCACTGGTACTTCCGCGTGCCGAGGAGGAACCCCAGCTGCACCGGCCGCTTCGCCTCGAGGCTGCGCAGGCCGGCCCACGAGGCCACCGTCTGGGCCATCAGCTCGATGCCCACCCAGCCCGGCATGCCCTCGTCGGTGAGGAACAGCTCGCCCGGCTTGATGGTGGCCTCGACGCGCACCGACTCCGCGTCGTCGGCGAGCAGCCGATCGACCAGCAGCATCGCGCCCCGGTGGGGGAGCAGCTCGGCGATGGGTCCGTCGAAGGAGCGCGCCATCAGGTCAGCTCCGCACCAGCGCCAGGGCAGCGTTGCTGCCGCCGAAGGCGAACGAGTTGCTGAGCGCGGCGCGCACGGGGCCACGCTGGCCGGCCTGCACCAGGTGAAGCGGCGGCAGGTCGGGATCGCGCTCCCCATCGAACCAGTGCGGCGGGAGCCGGCCCGCCCCGTCGGTGAGGGTGAGCCAGCACAGCGCGGCCTCGAGCGCGCCCGCGGCCCCCAGGGTGTGCCCGGTCAGCGGCTTGGTGGAGCTCGAGGGCACGTCGAGCCCGAGCACCGCTTCCACCGCGCGCGCTTCCATCGCGTCGTTCTGCGGCGTCGCGGTGCCGTGCAGGTTCAGGTACCCGATGTCTTTCGCGCCGAGCTGCGCGCGCGAGAGCGCCAGCCGCATCGCCTCGGCAGCGCCCTTCCCGCCCGGGTCCGGCGCCGAGAGGTGGTGCGCGTCAGACGTCTCACCCCACCCGGCCAGGCGCACCGGGCCCTCTTCGCGGGTGACCAGGAAGAGCGTGGCGGCCTCGCCGATGTTGATGCCCTTGCGGTTGCGGCTCATCGGGTTGCAGCGCTCGGCGGCGACTGACTCGAGCGCGCTGAAGCCGGCGATGGTGAAGCGGCACAACGAATCGGACCCGCCGGCCACCACCGCGTCGACCAGCCCGGCCTCGAGCCAGCGCGCCGCCGAGGCGAGGGCCTTCGCGCTCGAGCTGCAGGCGGTCGAGATGACCGAGGTGGGCCCGCGCGTACCGAGCGTGGTGGCGAGGAAGCGGGCGGGCGAGCCGAGCTCCTGCTGGGTGTAGTGGTAGCCGGGGGTGAAGGCGCCGGTCTTCACCTGCGCGTCGATGGCGAGCTCAGCCTCGCCGATGCCCGAAGTGCTGGTGCCGAGCACGATGCCGACGCGCGCCGGGCCGTGGCGGGCGATCGCCGCCTCTACCGCCGGGCGGAGCTGGGCCAGCGCGAGGGAGAGCAGGCCGTTGTTGCGGCTGCGAAACTCGGTTGCTGCATGTGCGAGCGAAGGGGTCGCCCCCGCAACACGGCCGAGCGCGAGGGGCCGGTCTGCCGAGAAGAAGTCGCTGGTCGCCACGCCCGAGGGGGCGCCGCCGAACAGCGCTTCCCGCACCGCGGCCTGGCCCTCACCCAGGGAACAGACCAGGCCGAGCTCTGAGAGCCAGGCGCTCACGTTCTCTCCTCTCCCTGCGCAGCGGGGAGAGGTCGGCCGCAGGCCGGGTGAGGGGCGAGCTGATGCCCTGGCCCCTCACCCCGCCCTCTTGCCCCTCGAGGCGCGCAGGCAGAGGAAGCCGCAGAGACGAGCCTCATGGCGCCGCCTCCACCGACTCGATGTCGAGCACGTACCCGAACTTCTGGTGCGTCAGCCGCACGTGGCTCCACGCCGGGGCACTGCCCTCGTACGCGACCGAGGCAAACGGCGCCCCGTGCTGCGTCACCGCCCGGCTCGCCGTGCCTTCCTCGAGCACGTAACCCGCGGGCAACCCCGCGCGGATCGCCGCGACGGGCCACCACGCCAGCTGCACGTCGCTCAAGATCCTCGACGCCGTGACGGCCGGAGGCACGTGCTGCGACACCTGCTGCTCCAACGACGTGCCGTCCCAGGACAGCGTGGCGATGGTCTGCCCCATCGCCACCGCGGCGATGCGCACGGCCTTCGCGTCGACCTCGAGCTGGGCGTCGAAGCTGCGCCGCTCTTCACCGCGCACCACCGTCACCCGCTGGGTGAGCGCGAGCTCGCGGCCCAGCGACGCCGGCGCGAGGCGCAGCCCGAACTCCGCCTCGGGCCGAGGCTTCGGAGTCGTGACACACCCTGCGACGACGACGAGGAGGATCAGGCCTGCGCGCACACCTGCTCCAGCACGCTGAGGCGCCGCTTCGGTTCTGCGACGTACGGGTTCTTCGTGTCCCACGCGTAGCCCGCGAGGATCGAGCAGATCATCCGGCGGATCTCCGGCTGGGGCGCGGGGTGGAAGATGATCTTCTGGAAGCTGCCCGCGTACCAGGCCTCGACGAAGGCGCGGAACGAGTCGACGCCCTTGCGCAGCGGCTCGGCGAACTCCGCTTCCCAGTTCACGGTCTGGCCGCTCAGCTCGCGGTGCGCGCACTTCGCCGCGAGGCTCGCCGAGGTGAGCGCGATGGTGACGCCCGACGAGAAGACGGGGTCGAGGAACTCGCCGGCGTTGCCCAGCAGCGCGTAACCGCGCGCGCAGAGGTGCTTCACGTTCGAGGCGTAGCCGCGCAGGGTGCGGGCCGGGGTGTCCCAGACGGCGTTGGCGAGCAGCTCGCGCAGGTTCGGGTCTTCGTTCACCAGCGTCTTCAACTTGGTCATCTCGTCGCCCGGGTAGCGATCGAGGAAGGCGGCCTCGGCCACCACGCCCAGCGAGCAGCGGCCGTCGGAGAACGGAATGACCCAGTACCAGACGTCCTGGTGCTCCGGGTGCACCGCCACCCGGATCTTGTTGCGATCGAACGTGCCCTTCGCCGCGATGCGGTCTTCCACGTGCGTGAAGTACGCCTGCCTCACGGGGAACGCAGACGGCCGCTCGAGCTCGAGCAGCCGCGGCAGCAGCCGGGCGAACCCGCTGGCGTCGAGGATCAGCTTCGTCTCGACCTGGTACAGCTCGCCGGTGTCCGAGCGGATGGTGAGCTTCGGCGGGCCCGACACGTCGACCGCAGTCACCTCGTGGCGGTAGCGCACGTCGGCGCCCATGCGTTGCGCGGCGTCGGCGAGCACCTTGTCGAAGCGGCCGCGCTGCACCTGGTAGGTGGTGCCCCAGCCCTCGGTGAACTTGTCGCGGAAATCGAACTCGGTGGTCTTGCCGCGCCAGGAGAACGACGCGCCGTTCTTGTACTGGAAGCCGGCCTCGACCACGTCTTGCAGCATGCCCGCCTCTTCGATGTACGTCATCGTCTGGGGGAGCAGGCTCTCGCCGATGGAGAAGCGCGGGAACGTTTCTTTCTCGAGCACGAGCACCTGGTGACCCTGCTTGCGCAGGAGCCCTGCCGCGACCGCGCCTGACGGACCTGCACCGGTGATGACGACTTCAGCCTGCTCGACCCGCATGAGACCTCCCGAGGATGACGTGGGTCCCCTCTACACACCCCGGGCGCGCCTTCCAAGACAGCGCTACCGTCTGGCCCCATGTTCAGCTCCCTCGTTCTGGCGGTGATGTTGACCCAGGCGGCGCCCCAAAGGCTGCGCTGGGAGCCAAAGGTCGACATTCCGGTCACCGGCGCGCTGATCACCGGCTGGGTGCTCTCGGAGTTCGCCTTCAAGAAGCAGCTCGCCGCCCCCTCGTGCCGGTGGTGCGCGACGAACGGCTTCGACACCGCGGTGCGCAGCGTGTTCAACCCCACGCTCTCCCCCAGCGCCGAGGGCATCGGGCCGGCGCACGTGGCGAGCAACCTCATCGGCTTCGTGGGGGTGCCGCTGGCGATGGTCGGCCTCGACGCCCTGCTCTCGTGGCGAGACGGCGTGTTTCTCGAGGCCTTCCCCGTCGACCTGGTGCTGGTGCTGGAAGCCACCTTCAGCATCCTGGGCCTCAACCAGGCGGTGAAGTTCGCGGTGGGCCGGGGGCGGCCGTACACGGTCGGCGCGTCACCGGAGCTGCTCGCCGGGGGTCACGACCCCGCCGACAACAACCTCTCGTTCTTCAGCGGCCACTCGACCTTCACCTTCGCGCTCGCCGCCTCGACGGCGACCATCGCCAGCCTGCGGGGGTATCGGCACGCGTGGGTGGTGTGGGCGGTGGGCATTCCGATGGCGACCGCGACGGCGGTGTTGCGGCTGGCGGCCGACAAGCACTGGACCACCGACATCCTCCTCGGCTCGGCGCTCGGCCTGGCCACGGGCATCCTCATGCCGACGCTGCTGCACGGCCGGGTGGGGCCGGTGACGGCGCGGGTCTCCCCCATGCCGAACGGCCTCGCGCTGAGCGGGCGCTTCTGACCGGAGCGGAGCCGGTCCGGCGGAACGCTGGACCAGCGCATCCGAAGCGCAGCGGAGAATGCGCCAAGGCGAAGCGACCAGGGACCAGGGACATGAAGGTGGACGGAAAGCGGGTCGGCGTGCCAAGTGGGGCGGCGATGGTCACGCCCCGCCTCCCGGTCTTCTTCGCCGTCTTCATCGCGCAGGTGGTGCTCGATCAATGGACCAAGCAGCTGGCGACGCAGTACCTGAAAGACACCCCGTCCCGCATCTACCTGGGTGACCTGTTCCGGCTGCAATGGGCGACGAATGAAGGCGCCTTCCTGTCGCTGGGCGCGAGCCTGCCTCCGGGGGCGCGGTACTGGGTGCTCACCATCGGGGTGGGCTTGCTGCTGCTGTCGCTGACCTTCTACGCGCTGTTCAGCGAGGTGTTCTGGAAGACGAAGCTCGATCGCCTGCAGGTGGCGGCGTACTCGCTGATCGCCTCGGGCGGCTTCTCGAACTGGATCGATCGGGCGCGCTTCGAAGGCAGCGTGGTCGACTTCATGAACCTGGGCCTGGGCTCGCTGCGCATCGGCAGCTTCCCCCTGCGCACCGGCGTCTTCAACGTGGCCGACCTCGCCATCCTCGGCGGCATCGGCATGCTGTTCTTCCACGGCTGGCGCGAAGAGAAGCGGGCGAAGCTGGCGAAGGTGGGTGCGGCCGTCTCGCAGCCGCTCAAGGAAAAGTGACAGCGCCGCCCGAGTGCGGAAGCCGCAGTGTTGGCGGACCCATGCAGGCCCAGCCGGGATTCGAACCCGAAGCAGCTCTTGCGAGCCGCGTTACCAGAGTGCGTGTAGGGCCTCTGCTGCCAGGCGGCGCTGTCGACGAGTCCTGACGGTGCGCTGGGCGCTTTCCTGACAGCCTCACGAGTTGAGCAGCGCGAGGCCGGGCTCGATGACCCGGCGGTACTGGCGATCTCCGACCGACGCCGGGAGCAGCCGCATCAACCCATCGCGGGCTGCGCGAGCGAACAGGTTCTCCCAGTGCGCGACCTGGCCCAGCCTGCGGGAGTCGAGCTGCACCGCCCGCACCCGTCGCTGCCGGGCGTCGCGGTAGCGCTCGAAGGCGCCGTCGATGCCCGCGGCCAGCTCGCGGCTCAGCACGAAGGCGTCTTCAATCGCCATCGCGGCGCCCTGCCCCTGGTTGGGCGTCATGCCGTGCGCCGCGTCGCCGAGGAGGATCACCCGCCCGGTTCCCCACACCGGCGCGTCGAGCTCCTCGAGATCGTGGTGCAGCGGCGGCGCCTGCTTCATCGCTTCGAAGAGTCGTCCGACGTTGGCGCCGAGGTGACCGAAGGCCGCGAGGAACCCCGCCGGCCAGGTCAGCGTCGGTGCGCGGCGTGGGGCCGTGAGCACCAGGAAGAAGTAGAGCTGCCCGTCTTTGAGCGGCACCAGGCCGGCTCTCGCCGCCCCGCCCCACACCTCGAGCGCACCGGTGAAGCCGGGGTTCTCCACCAGCCCGCGCCAGCAGGTGACGCCGCTGTACCGCAGCGGGTGCTCGCCCAGCGTGGCGCGCCGCACCGCGGAGTTGAGGCCGTCGGCGCCGATCAACACGTCCACGCGCCGCGACGCTCCAGCGACCGTGACCTCTACGCCCGTCGCGTCTTCCTTCAGGGCCGTGACCTCGTGCCCGAGCAACACCTCGACGCTCTCCGGCAGCGCACGGCGCAGCGCCTCACTGAGCGCCGGCCGCGTCAGCGCGTACGTCGGCCCGAAGGTCTCCGCGTTGCGCCCGGTGTCGATGCGTTGCAGCACCGCACCCCGCGCGTCCTGGATCTCGAGGAAGGTCAGTGGGTGGCCGTGCGGCGCCAGATCGACGCCCAGGCTGGCCAGCACCCGCGCCGCATTGGGCGCCATGATGATGCCCGCGCCCACCGGGGAAAATTGCTCTGCGCGCTCGGCGAGCGTGACCGCATGGCCCGCTCGGGACAGCGCGATCGCGGCCGTCAACCCTCCGATTCCACCCCCGACGATACAGACCTTCATCAATCGACCTCCCAATGCTGAGGTGTTTGCCCTCTCCCCGACCCTCTCCCCCTCGGGGAGAGGGAGACAGCTACCGTCGCACCACGAACTTCACCGTGTCGAGCAGCGCCCCGGTGCGATCTCGCACCTCCATCACGTGCGCGCCCTGCGTCGCGGGGAGGTGCCCGGTGAACGGTGGCTGCAGCTCCATCGCGCGCTCGCCGTCGACCCAGACTGCGAGGGGCCCCGAGGACGACGACGCGCGGACGCGCACGGGGATCGCCTGGTCCGCGAGCGGGAGATCGGACAGCAGCAGGAACTCACCCCCGTGCTGCGGGTTGAGCACGCGCGCATCACCCTCGCGCTCGGCGCCCCCCATGCACGCGGCGTTCAGCCACGGCTCACGCGCCAGGCCCTCGTTCTTCGCCCAGTCGTAGAAGTCGAGCCCGAGATCCACCAGCCGGCCCTGCGAGGCCGCGAGCTGCAGGCAGCGCTGCTTCAGCTCAGGCGACAAGGTGGCCGAGAGCTCACCGTGCATCTCGCAGGAGTGCGTGGGTGCGGTGCCGGGAATGAAGAGCTCTTCCATCGCCGCGGGACAACTCGGCCCCGCGACGTTGCCCGACAGCGGGCAGATGCCCACCGCGTCGAGCCCGCGGCGATCCACCAGCGGCCGTGGCACGAGGTCCTTCATCGCCTTCGTCATCACCCGCTTGAAGATCGGCCCCGCGCCCGTGATGCCCGACACCTGGATCATCGGAGTGCCGTCGAAGTTGCCCGCCCACACCGCGACGGTGCGCTCCTTCGTGAAGCCTACCGTCCAGTTGTCGGAGTAGCCCTTCGAGGTGCCCGTCTTCGCCGCGGCGGGGAACGGCAGCCGCAGCGCGTTGTCGAGCCCGAACGCCCGCGAGCGCGCCGCGTTGTCGCTCAAGATGTGCGTCACCAACGAAACCGCCCGCGAATCGGCGAAGCGACGCGGCTTGAGGTCGCGCCGCACCGGCAGCTCACGGCCCTCCGCGTCCCACGCGCGCAGCACCGGTACCAGCGGGTGCACCACGCCCCCGCGTGAGAGCCCCGAGTAGGCGCGCGCCGCTTCCCACAGCGAGACCTCGCCGTTGCCCAGCGCGAGCCCCAGGCCGTAGTGCTCCGCGCCCGCCTTGAGCGAGTCGAAGCCCGCGCGCCGCAGCACCGCCAGCGCGTTGCCGAGCCCCACGTCGTCGGCCACCCGCACCGCCGGCACGTTGTACGAGTTCGCCAGCGCTTCGCGCGCTCGCACCGGGCCGTGCAGGCGGCGGTCGTAGTTCTTCGGCGAGTAGCTGCCCTTCGGCGCGTTGAAGGCCGTGTCGAGATCGGGAATGACCGTCGCCGGCGTGTAGCCGTGCTGGAAGGCCTCGGCGTAGATGAACGGCTTGAGCGCCGAGCCCGGCTGCCGGTGCATCTGGATGCCGTCGTTCTGCCCGAAGATGGAATCGTTGAAGAAGTCGGCGGAGCCCGCGTACGCGAGGATCTCTCCGGTCTCGTTGTCGACGACGAGGCTCGCCGCGGAAGAGACGCGCCGCTCGGTGAGGCGGCCGATCTCCTGGGCGATCTGCTCTTCGACCTCAGGCTGCAGGCGCGGATCGAGCGAGGTCTCGACCACCGCGGCCTGCGCGAGGCCCCAGTCCGACAGGTGCGCGGCCACGAACTCCACGAAGTGCGGCGCGCGGAAGGCGGCGGCGAAGGCGGTGAGATCGAGGGGCTCGGCTTTCGCCGCGGCCACGAGCTCTTTCGACGCGAGGCCCGTGGTCTGCAGCCGGTTCAGCACCCAGGTGCGCCGCTCGTCGAGCTGACCGGGCCGCCGGTAGGGATCGTACGCGGTCGGTCCCCGGGGGATCGATGCCAGCATCGCCGCCTGCCCGAGCGAGAGGTGCTTCGCCCGCTTGCCGAAGTAGAGCTGCGCCGCCGCTTCGAGCCCGAAGGTGTTGTTCCCGAAGGGCACCCGGTTCAGGTACTGCGTGAGGATCTCGTCTTTCGTCAGGTGCGCTTCGAGGCGCATCGCCCAGAGCGCTTCGTGGGCTTTCCCGAGGAAGGTGCGGGGACGCGGGACCAGCGTGCGGGCGAGTTGCTGGGTGATGGTCGAGCCTCCCGCGACCACGTGCCCGGCTTTCAGGTTCTGCCTGGCGGCTCGGGCCATCGCGATGGGCGAGACGCCGAGGTGGCCGTGGAAGCGGTGATCTTCCGCGGCCAGGAAGGCGGTGCGGACTTCGTCGGGGATGTCTGCGCTCAGCAACGGCGTTGAGCGCCCGTCGGTCGCGCTGCGGATCTCTCTCAGGAGTGAGCCGTCGCGGGCCAGCAGTTTGACTGAGGTGATGGCTCGGTAGTCGAGGAGGCCTGGTGGAAGTGGCGCGGCGATGAAGGCCAGCAGCGGCATCAGCGGGAACAGCAGGAGCACCAGGTACTTGCGTCGCCCCGCACCCCGACCCTCTCCCCGCTTGCGGGGAGAGGGAGACAGGGACTTCATTTCTGCGTCACCGGTGTGGGGAGCTCGACGGTGAACGTGCCTCCCTCACTGCGGCCCCAGACCTCGGGCTCGTACATGAGCTCGCCTCGCGCCGGCTTCATCACGAAGACTCCCGGCGTGGTGGCTCGCGCCACGAAGCTCGTCACGTGCACTCCCGGCGGCAGGTGATCCGCGAAGATGACGACGCGGCTGTCGCGCATCTCCACGTGATTGAACGGGCTCCAGAACCGGTACGCCCACGGGTTCAGGTTCTCTTCCTCCGCTTCGCCCTCGTACCCGTCTTCCCCACCCTCGTTCTCGTAGCCGACGTCGCGCTGCTCCTCGTCGGGCGAGCGCCCCAGCTTCGCGGTGGTGGCCAGCGACGTGTCCACCGGCTCGAGCCCTGCCGGCAACGGCACCTCGAACGCAGCCCAGTGCCGCTCCTGGTTCGACGCCACCCGCACGCGGATGCGCACCAGGTCGCCCGCGAAGAACCTGGTCGACTGCCCACCACCGGCGTACGGCTCGAACCAACGCTGCACGAACAGCCCGCTGTCGAGCGACTTCGTGGGCATCTCCTTCTGCGCGTACTTGAGCAGCGCCGAATAATAGAGAACGCCCGCGCCTTCCTTCTTGAAGGTGAGCTTCTGGTCGGCCCCTCCCGACTTCGCGAGCAGCTCCTTCATCGGCACCGCCTTCACCTCGGTCTTCATCGAGCGGCCCTTGAACGCGATCCCCATCAACTCGGCCGTGCCCATGGTGAGCGACGCCTTGAAGTCGGGCGTGTCCTTTTCCTTGGTGCGCAGCACCTGCGTGAGGCCGATCAACGACCACGCCGCTTCCTGCGTGGTGCGCCACTGGCCGTCACCCTGGCGCACGCCCGTGAGGTACTTCGCCATCTTCCCCACGAACGGATGATCCGGCGTGATGTCGGTGAGCGCCTGCAGCACCACCCCCGTGGTGCGCGTGTCGGAGTTGAACAGCGTCGCGTACGTCGCGCTCTGCACCTCGGCGATCGACAGCCCCTTCGGCGACTCCTTCGCGTTGTTGAGGATCTCCTGCATCAGGGCGTTGGCCTGCTTGCGATCGCCCCCACCCACGAACATCGCGTTCGCCAGCAGCGCGCGGGAGAAGATCGAGAGCTTGTCGCGCCGCGCGTAGAACTCGCCGTAGCTCGAGGGCTTCGGCTTCTTCATTCGCGCCAGCACGTAGCTCGCGAACACCCGCGTCTCGTCGCCGCAGTACATGTCGCCCCAGCAATTGCCGCAGTTCCCGCCCACCACGTTGCCCAGGTATTTCTCGGCGCGCGCGATGCGATCGGCCGGCACCGTGAAGCCGACCTCCTTCGCCCGGAAGAGCGCCATGGTCGCGTACGTGCTGCTCCACGCGTCGGAACACATCGACGACGGCCAGTACCGGAAGCTCCCGTCGCCGTCCTGCAGCGCGAGGATGCTCTTCACCGTCGAGTTGATCACCTCGTCGGGGTCCTTCTTCTCGGACACGTCGAGCGTCCCGAACAGGTACGTGTTGATCAGCGCGTTGAACTCGTCGTTCGCCGCCGCCTTCTTCTTGTCCGGCCCCGGCCACGGCACGCCGAACTGGCCGGCGATCTCACGCAGCGCGATGAACGGCACCAGCCGCGACGACTGCTGCTCGAGGCACCCGTAGGGGTACTCGATCAACTGCTGGAAGCCGCGATCGAACCCGCCCAGCGAGGTCGACGACATCGACACCGTCATCCCGCCCATGTCGTCGTACACGTCCTTCGGAGGCGTGATGCCTTCCACGCGCTGGTCGGTCGTGTCGCCGTAGGTGGCCACCGCGTCCATCTCCACCGCCAGCTCGATCGGCAGCTTCTCTTCCACGCCGTCACTCGCCCCGCCGCCCACCGCCTTGAAGCGGAACGCGGTGACGCCCGGCCGCATCGCCTTGAAGCCGAAGCGCACCTCGCGCGGGCTGCCTTCCTTGATCATCACCTTCTGCTCCGCCGGCCCGGTGAGCTGCGCCCCGCCCCCTTCGACCGTGGCGGTCACCGTCACCTCGCCGCCGCTGCTGCCGTGCGCATGCACCACCACGCCCGCCTCGAACGCATCACCCACGCGCGCGAAGCGCGGCATCGCGGGCAGCGCCATCACCGGCTTGTTCACCTGCACGCTCGTCTCACCACTGCCGAACCGATCGGTCTGGGTGATCACCACCGCCATGATCCGGAAGGACGTCAGGTTGTCGGGCAGCGCGAACGAGGTCGTCGCCACGCCGTCCTGCACCTCGAGCGTGGGGTTGAACAGCACCGTGGTCTTGAACAGGTTGCGGAAGCCGCCGCCCGAGCCGTCACCGCCACCACCGCCGATCTCCTCACCCTTCTCGCCATACGAGCGCTTGCGCACCAGGTGCAGGAGCGGCTCGCCCAGGCGCATCGACAGCGGCCGCTCGGGGTAGATCGAGGCGATCGGGTCAGGCACCGTGTAGTTCGTGAGGCGCAGCACCGCCTCGTCGACCACATAGAGCGTCACCTCACCCGACGCCGGCTTGCCCGCCGAGTCCTTCACCTCGAGGCTGACGTTCACCGTCTCGCGCGGCTGGTAGTCCTTCTTGTCGGTCTTCACCGCCACCGCGAGCCGCTTGGTCTTCTTCTCCACGTTGAGCTTGATGAGGCCGATGCGCGCGTTGGGCCGGCCGGGATCGTCGCCGGTCTCGAGGCCGCCCTCCTTCACGCGCGAGCGCATGATCAACACCCCGGCGAACACGTTGGGCACCATGTCCTCGGTGATCGGCACGTCCACCGTGACCACGGAGCCCTTCAGGTCCACCAGGCGGCGCGACAGCACCCCCTCGCGCTCGACCGTGAACATCGCCTTCGCCTCGGGGTACGGCGACTTGATCAGCACCTTCGCGACGTCGCCCACGTCGTAGCTCGTCTTGTCGGTGACCAACTCCACGCGGTCCGTGTCGTTGCGCTGCCACGCCACCCAGTCGTTGCCGGTCGCGTACACGCCCATCGACGACGAGTGCTGCCGGCCCTGCTCGTCCTTCACCGCGCCGCGCACGATGAAGAAGCCCGAGGTCTCAGGCTTGAACGGACACGGCACCATGCCCTCGGCGCTCTCGAGCTCGCACTTCTTCACCTCGGTCTCCACCGGCTCGGAGATGGTGGTGAAGCCACCCGACGCGTCCTTCTGCTTCACCGACTTCCAGGTGCGGCTGGTGACGGTGACGGTGAGCTTCTTCCCCTTCGTGCGCTTGCCCTCGGTGTCGAGCACCAGCGCCTCGAGGCCGTACTCCGTGCCCACCTGGAGGAAGTACGCCGGCGAGCGGAGCCCCACGTAATAACTCGCGGGGTGCACCATCACCTCGGCGCGGCCCGCGACGGACTGGCGGTTCACGTCGGTGACCTCGGCCTCGAACGTGTACGAGTACGGCTTCTCGCCGGGGGCCTCGGTCTTGCCCGCGGCCACCACGAGCGCCCCCGTGGTGTCGGCCTTGCCCTCACCCGAAGCGAAGAAGCCGCTCGACTCGTGCGGCTCGTTGTCGTCCCACCACCAGGTCTCCTGGCTGAAGGTGAAGCCCACGCCGTTCTCCGAGGAGAAGGTGGTGCTGCTGCGCTGCGAGCTCCACTTCACCTGCACGTCGTTCATCGCGCCGCCGAACAGGTAGCGGGCGAACACGGTGGCCTCGAGCGGCTCACCGGCGATCAGCGACTTCTTCTTCGCCTCGACGTCCACGCGGAACTGCGGCGCGCGGTATTCCTCGACGCGGAACGAGCCCGACGTTTCGACGTCGCCGCCGGCGATCTTCCCGCTCGCGCTGACCGAGTAATACCCGGTGGGCGCTTCCTTGCCGACCGTCGCCTTCAGGCTGAAGGTTCCGTACTTCGTCACCTTCACCGTCTCGGTCTTCACCTTCTCGCCCTTGGAGTCGGTGAGCGTCACGGTGAGCGCGCTGCCTTCGGCCGGAGCGCGCAGCTCGCCCAGCACCCGGTACCGCACCACGCCCTTCACGAAGACCTCGTCGCCCGGCTTGTAGATGCCGCGATCGGTGAACACGAAGCTGGCCGAGTCGGGCCGCTCGCCTTCCCAGCCCTGGCTGAGGCTGAACTCGTAGGGCTCGACGCCGCTGTCCCACGTGCTCGCCGTGGCCGAGATGTCGCCGTCCTTCTGCGCCACCACGAGGGAGAACGGCACCTCCCACTGGTACTTCGGGTTCTTCAGCTTCATCGACACCGCGCCAGGCGCGTCAGCGAAGCCCTCGGCGTTCGACTTGCCCGCCCACACCTGCGTGCCCGCCGAGTCGAAGATCTGCACGTCGGCGTCGGCGACCGGCTTGCCGTCGGACAGCCGCGTCACCCACACCAGCGACGACTTGGGCCCAATCTTGATGTGCGCGGCGAGGTCGGTGACCTGCACCACCTGCTGGAAGCCGTTCTTCGGCTTGTACTCGAGGTCGGGCGAGTTCACGCTGATCAGCGCCAGCCCCGACTTCACGCCCGCACCGAAGATCTTCTCGAGCTTGAGCGGGTGCACCCGCGCGAGGTTGCGCCCATAGGTGAGCTTCTCGTCGCCGCTGAAGTCCGCGGCGCGGCCGACGGAAGAGACGTCGTCTTCGTTGCTGCTGCCCAGCAGCTTCGCCAGCTCGGGCACGGTGAGCTTCCACATGCTCACGTTGAGCGTCTTCAGGTTGCTCACCTCGACGGGGACGATCGGCGCGCCGTCGGTCTTCTCCACCACGCCCAGCGAGCCGCCGGTGATGAGCGACGACGAGAGATCGTTCGTCTGCAGCGTGGCCGTCAGCCCCTGCGCGGCGGACTGCTTGAAGATGTCGCCCGCGCCCGCGGCGATCTCGATCTTGTACTGCGTGCCCGCCTTGAACTTGCCGGGGATGGTGATGGTGGGGCGCTTGTTGTTGATCTCCCATTCCGAGTGCGGCGTGCTGGTCGAGGCGGAGTCCCACAGCAACTCCACCGCGGGCGTCACCTTGATTCGCGTCTTGAGGGTGTCGAGGTCGACCTCGTTGGTCGTGTTGATCACCAGCGGGCCGTACGGGCAGCGCCAGTCACCTTCACAGAACCGCGCGCTCTCGAGCTTGAGCGGTCCGTAGGTGCGCCAGCTCACGTCGACCGGCACGGTCATGGTGAGCGCGCCTTCCTTGCCGTGCAGCGACGGATCGAACTGCAGCGACAGCGACTGATCGAGCGGCAGGCTCGTCTGCGGCTTGAGGATGTAGCGGGTCTGCCGGTTGCGGTAGCCGCGCCCCTCGTCGCCCATCGAGTCGTACGAGCGGCCGTTCTTTCGCGCCTCCTCGAGCTTCGCGCGGCGTTCGTCTTCGATCGAGACCTCCTTCTCCACCTTGAGCGCGATGGAGGCGCCCGAGCCGGTGGTGAACTTGAGGGCCTTCTCGAGGTCGGCGGCGGCCACCGGCTGGTTGAAGAGCAGCGTGATGGTGCTGTCGGGCTTGAGCCAGCGATCGCCGCGCGCGGGCGAGACGTCCTGCAGCTCGAGCCGCGGGGTGGTGAAGGTGTACGTGTAGTCCTCGGTCAGCTTCGCGCCGTCGAGCGCGGCGAGCCCCTTGAGGACGGTGACCGTGAAGGTGGTCGAGTACGGCACCAGGCCCTTCGGCACGAACTCCGCCGACGCGCTGCCCAGCCAGCGCCACTCGCCGTCGAGCGCGGGCTCGATCTTCGCGAAGGGCTTCGCGGCGTCCTTCGCACGCGTGTCTTCCACTTCCTGCAGGCCCTGCACGGGGCGGGAGAAGGTGACGGTCGGGCGCACCTCGCCCTGCTGCTCACCCTGGGGTCGCGCCGCCACCACCGTGAGGTTCTGACCGGCCCCGGCGAGCGCCTCCTGTGGGACGTTGAGCGACGGCGCCGTCGGAAGTGGTTGGAGCTGGCGGGTGCCGTCCTGACCCTGGGGGTTCATCGGGTCGGTGGGCGTCTTGCCCTTGTCCCCACAGGTGCAACCCACGACAACGGCGAGGCTCAACGGCAGCAGGCGGTGGAAGCTCACGGCATCCCCCTCGGGAAAACGAGATGGCCGCCTTGTAGCTGAAGTCACCTGCGCGGTCCCCGATGACACACGCGCCGCCGGTGACCCGGTTGGCACCCGGCAGACCGTGCCGGGCACGCGCGTTGCTCCACGCCGCCCATGAAGAAATCAGCGCTGCTCCTGCTCGCCTTCGCCGCCTGCAACCAGGCCACCCCCACCCGTATCGTCACGCTCGAGCACTTCACCGTAGCGGTGCCCGGCGTCGAGTTCCCCACGCACAGCGCGCTGCAGCTCGAGGCCACCGCGCTCTACAGCGACGGCTCGCGGGTCAACGTCACGGCGGACACGGACTGGACGAGCGCCGATCCCACCATCGGCAGCATCGGCGCGACCGGCATCGTGCAGCTGCGTGGCGTGGGGCTGGCGCGCTTCCAGGGGACGTTCGAGGGCCGCACCGTGCCCATCGAGATCAACGCCACCGGCGCCGAGCTGGAATCGCTCACCGTCTCGAGCACCAGCAGCGGCACGCTGGCCCGCGGTGACACCCGCCGCTTCACCGCGCGCGCGCGGTTCTCCGACGGCAGCTCGCTCGACGTGACCGAGCGCGCCACCTGGCTCGCGCAGGGCCCGCTCAGCTTCACCGAGGCCGGGGTGGTGGTCGGCAGCGCGGAAGGCCCGGCGCTCGTGCGCGCTGTCTACTTCTCCCAGCAGCACTCGGTGAACGTCGAGGTCTCGGCGCCGCGCTTCGTGAGGATCGCCATGGCCGCCCCGGCGGTCACCATCCGCCCCGGAGACACGCAGCGCCTCGTGCTCCAGGCGGTGCTCTCTGACGGCTCGACCCGCGACGTCTCGACGGAAGCGGCGTGGCATTCGTCGGACTCGAACGTGGTCGATCTCTCGACCAACGGCGCGCTGCGCGGGGTCTTCTTCGCGCGGGCCACCGGCCGGGCGCGCGTCACCGCCACGTGGGACCAGGCGTCGATCTGGATCGACGTCATGGTCCACCCCCGCCTGGTGGCGGAGCTGGGCTTCGACGTGCCCGACCTGCAGCTGGCCCAGGGGCGCTCCGAGGCGCTGGCCGTCTTCGCCCAGCTCGACGACGGCGCCCGCGTCGACGTCTCGTCGGCGGCGAGCTGGTCCTCCTCGCAGCCCGGGGTGGCCGAGGTGACGTCCGGGGGCGCGGTGATCACCCACGCGATGGGGCTCACCACCATCAGCGCCCGGTACGCCGGCCTGGTGGCGACCTACGACGTGCAGGTGACGCCGCCGGTGCTGGTGGAGCTCAGCGCCAGCCTGGGCGGCGGCCGCCTGCTCGTGGGCCAGGCCGCGACCTTCGTGCTGCTCGGCACCTTCACCGACGGCGCGCAGCTCAACCTCTCCCCAGTGGCGGTGGTGACCCACGGGCCGCAGCTCACCTCGGCGCTCGCGGGCGACCGCCTCAAGATCACCGCCGAGGCTCACCCCGGCGCGACGTTGCTCGACCTCGAGGTGGGCCCACTGCGCCTGCAGATCCCCCTCGAGGTGAGCGACGCGCTGCTCGCGACCCTCGAGATCCGCCCCGGGCCGACGCACATCTCCAGCTCGCTGGGCGCGCCGTTCCAGGGCCCACGCCGCTTCCGCGCGGTGGCCACGTACACCGACGGCGCGCAGCTCGACGTCACCGAGCTGTGCAACTGGTGGCTCGACGACGCCGCGATCGCCACCCTGTCGGATCAGCCCGGCTCGCGCGGCGTGTACGTGTTCGCCGACGGAGGCACCACCGTGGTGCGCGCCTCGATGATGGACGTGATCGCCCCGCTCGTCTGGGACTTCCCCGTCAATCCCTGACTAGGCTGCCGCATGCCCATCACCCGACTCGGCAATCCACCTGCCGTCCGGTCCGACACCACGGTCGCTGCGCCGAGCGCTCCCGCGGCTGCGACGGAGCCCGTGGCGCCCTCACCCACCGACGACTTTTCGACCCCGGCGCCGGCGGTGCGCGGGCCCGCGCTGTCGCAGCCGTCCATGCCCGGTTGGGTCGTCGCCAACGCGGTGACGTACGGCACCGGCACGGGTGACAGCCTCTACATCAACGACGTCGAGGCGAAGGACCCGGTGCAGGGCGCGCTCGGCGACTGCTACCTGGTGGCCACGCTCTCCGCCTACGCGCAGAGCCGGCCCGAGGTGTTGAAGAAGGCCATCACCGAGAACGCCGATGGCACCTTCACCGTGCGCCTGTTCAAGAGGGAACAGGTGTCGCACGGGCCGCGGGCGCCGGCGAGCTACCGGTTCGTCGGGCACGAGGTGCGCATCGACGCCCAGCTGCCCCGCTACTTCGGTGTCATTCCCGTGTTCGCGAGGGGGCAGATGCCGCAGGAACTCTGGGCGCCGCTGATCGAGAAGGCCTACGCCCAGCTCCACGGCGGCTACGACAAGATCGAAGGCGACTTCCCCTCGAAGGTGATGGAGGCCCTCACCGGCGAGTACGCCAGCACCCGGCTCAACTTCTTCTTCAGCACTGACGGCACCTTCGATCGCATCGACCGGGCGCTGCGCCGCAACCAGCCGGTCACGGCGGCCACCTTCCGCCCCGAGCTTGCGGGCCTGGTGCCGGGCCACGCGTACACGGTCCTCAGCGCAGGCGAAGAGAACGGGCAGCGGTACGTCGAACTCCGCAACCCCTGGGGCCGCGGCGAGCCCGCGCGCGACGGCCAGGACGACGGGGTGTTCCGGCTCACCCCGGGGGAGTTCAAGAAGAACTTCCCCGGCGTGTTCATCGACGACTGAACCCTCAGGCGTGAGGCAGGGTGAAGACGGCGGTCGACCCGGGAGCGTTGGCGAGCGGCGAGACCTGCACGCACAGCCGCGTCGCCGCGAGCTCGACCTCGAGCGACAGGCTGGCGCCACCGTGACAGGCAGCGTCGATCGCGCCGAGCAGCTCCGGGCTGTCGACGAACTCACGCGGGTGCCTGCCGACCAGCTCCGCCTTGCCGCGGAGGAGCTTCTTGAGGGTCGCGTTGTGCTCGAGCACCGTGCCGTCCGCGGTGGTCACCCACACGCCCTCGGGCAGCCCATCGAACGCCGCCCGCAGCGTGACCAGCCTGCGCGCGTTCTCGCGGTGCACCACCGCTTCCATCTGCACCTCGCGCACGAAGAAGGGGTCTTCGTGCGTGACGGGCAGCCCGCGGGCCGCCGCGACGAACGCCTCGAGGCGGCGCCGCGAATCTGCGGCCACCTTCGAGGTCGCCAACCAGACGCAGGCGGCCGCCGAACCGCCCACCGCCAGGGCCATGGTGATCGACGTCGTCAGGAACATCGTCGCCGAGCCCAGGCCCACGAAGGTGCCCCACACCCAGATCAGGAGTCGGTTCATCGCTCACTGGTAGGCGCTGGTCCCGGCAGCAGCAAGTGACGAACCTGTGACGTTCAGTCGGCGCGCTCGACCGCCTCGGCGACCATCTGGCGGTTGCTGCGCACCACGCCCTTGATGACGTAGGTCTGCTGCACCGGGCCCGAGCTGTAGCTCTTCGCCTGGCGCACCACGCGCTCGGGCCTGGTGCCCTTCTTCACATAGAGGCGCAGCGGCAGGCCAGGGCTGTCGTTGCCCTCGGGCCCGATCGCGGTGAAGCAGGTGTAGTCGTCCTTCTTGATGTCATCGAGGAAGTACTGGTTGTCGGTGGAGCGGATCACCAGCTTGAGCGACACGCGCTTGCCCACCAGCTTCTCCCAGTCGTCCTTGCTCCGCGCGACGTCCCAGGTGGTCTCGTCGTAGTCGTACGCAACCTCGGCTTCCGGCGCCTTGCCGGTGAACTTCGCGGGGAAGGTGCTCGCCCTCGCGCCCGCCTTCACCTTCGGGTTCTTCGGGAACAGCTGCACGGCCTTCGCCCAGTCGTACGCGGGCGCGAAGCCCGAGCCCGGCTTGCCGCCCGTGGCGATCACCGGCTGACCCATCAGCTCGCGCAGCTGGTTCCAGTCGTCCATCTGCACCTTGCCGCGCACCGGCGCGACGCGCGACAGGTACACGTCGAACCAGGTGCGCTCGAGCGGCACCCCCGACGAGAGCAGCTGGTTGCCCGAGCACTTCTTGAACTTGAGGTCCTCGAGCTTGTTGAACTCCTTCTCGTCGACCGCGGTCCAGTCGGTGGTGCGCTGAATCACCGACCACAGGTTCTTCGAGAAGGTGTTGTTGGTGAGCTCGACGTCCTTCGCCTCGACCGCCATGCGGATCGCGTCGTTGTCTGCGAACTCGAAGATGTTGTTGTCCACCACCGCCTCGACGCGCCCCTCGAGCGAGAGCAGGTTGCCGTTCGAGCCGTGGCCTTCCCCGAAGCGCACCGGGTCCCACGAGAAGAGCACCGTGTTGTTCCTGAACACGAAGGTGCCGCCGAAGCCGCCGCCCGCGTTCACCGTCCGGTACACGTGGTTGATGAAGATGTTGTTCTCGATCGTCTGCCCACCCGCCACGCGCAGCGCCGCCGACGCGCCGTTGAGGAACACGTTGTTGCGGATGATGCAGCCCGGCCGCGCCAGCCAGATGTGCTCGGTCTTGTCTGACTTGTCGTACTGGAGGTCGCCGTCGCTCTCGTATTGGTTGAGCGTCTTCTTGTCGAAGATGAAGCCATCGACGATCGCGCCGCTGTGATCGTCGACGCCCTCGATGGTGTAGCCGCCCTTCGTGCCCTTGAAGTCGGCCGGGGTGAGCAGCCGCGTCGGGTGCGTCCACGGGTTGCGCTCGGTGAAGTCCTTGTCGTAGCCGCCGATGAGCGCGACGTTGGTGGTGTCGATCTTCCAGGTGCCGGCCTTGAGCTTGCCCCAGTACTCGCCCTCGGCCACGTGCACGGAGTCGCCCGCCTCGAGCTTCTCCAGCGCCTGCCAGGGGTCCTTGAAGGGCTTGCTCCTGCTGCCGTCTCCGCCGCTCGCGCCTGCGCGCACGAACCAGTCGCGACCGGCCGGCCGCGCCGCCGCCGCCGCCGAGGCGCTGGCGTCGTACGCCTCGATGCTGTCGACGAAGAAGCCGCCCTTCACCACCCCCGAGAGCGCGTACGCCACGCCGCGCGCCAGGAAGAGCCGGTCGGGGTTGCCCTGCCCGCGGTACCAGCCGGAGTTCTCTTCGATCACCCGCTGCGCCGAGCTGCCCTTCTTGAAGAACCCGATCACCCGGCGGTGCTCACCGGTGGTCTCGTAGAGATCGGCGCCCGCGTGATCGTCCTTCTTGAACGAAGAGGGGATGCCCTGAATGTTCGCCACGCTGCCGATCGCCACCACGATCTCCAGCGGCTTGCCGTCGACCGAGGCGGGGCTGGCGAGCCAGCTCGACAGCTCGCTCTTCGTGTAGCTGCGCTGCGGCCCCGAGTCACCGCCCTGCAGCTTCACCTCGAGCTTGAGCTTGCGCGCGCCGGCCTTCACGTTGGCCTTCGGCGAGAAGAGCTTGAGCGCCCAGTCGAGCTCGTAGGCCGGCGCGATGCCGCTGGCGCCCGCCCCACCCTTCTCGATCATGGGCAACCCCAGCAGCTGGCGGCTCTTGTTCCAGTCGTCCATCACCAGCTTGCCGGGCTGGGCCGCGGTGCGCTTGCTGGCCTTGTCCATCCACTTCGGGTCGAACTCGAGCTGCGGGTTCTTCACCTCGTTGCCCTCGAAGGCCTTGAGGCCCACCTCGTCGAGCGAGTCCATGCCCGAGTCGTCGATCGAGGTGGTCCGGCCATCGACGCCGAACGACAGGTTGGCGAAGAGGTTCTGGAAGAACACGTTGCCCGTGAGCGAGACCTTCTCGGTCAGCACCGACATGTAGACGGCGCTGTTGTCGCTGTTGATGAGGATGTTGTTCGAGATGTTCGCCGCGCCCTTCACCGCGATCGCCGCGCCCGCATAGCCACCCTTGCCGGCGGCGCGGTCGTCGTACGAGAAGGCGATGGTGTTGTTCTTCACCGTGGCCACCGACTTCGCCTCGGCGCTATTCGAGTTGATCACCACGCCCCACACCAGCGCGTTGAGCACCAGGTTGTTCTCCAGCGTCGAGCCCTGCGAGCAGACGATGCCGTTCTCGCCCGGGTTGATGATGATCGAGTTGCGCACGGTGACGGGCATGGAGAAGCGCATCGCGTGCTCCTGCCCGGGGTCCGCGGCGCGGCCGGTCTGCGCGTCGTCCGCGTATTTATTCTGCTCGCGCATGTCGAGCACGAGGCCGTCGACCACCGTGTTCTTCGCGTTCGAGCCCAGCCGCACCTCCTTGGGCCAGTTCTTCGAGGTCTTGTCCCAGAGCAGCTGGGTGAGGTTCTTCCAGGGATCGCGCTCCTTGAAGTCCTTGTCGTAGCCGCCGATGAGCTGCACCCCATCGAAGGGAATGACCCAGTACCCGGTGTTGCTGCGGCCGAAGTACTTGCCGCCCGCGACGTGAATGGCGTCGTTCGCCTCGCACTTGTCGAGCGCCTGCCACGGATCTCCGAAGGGCTTGTTCATCGAGCCATCGCCGCCGCTCGCGCCTTCACGCACGAACCAATCACGGGCCTGCGCAGGCACGGCGAGCAGCAGCAGGGCACAACACGACCAGCTCAGCAGCGTCTTCATCATCTGGATCCCCCTCGGTGGCGTTCGCATGGCGGGACACCATGCAGTCGCGGCCCGGCTCTTAGCGGAGGAACCCGCCCGATTCACTCCCCATGTCCGGGACAGTCGTGTAGCGAGCCCGGCATGCCGACGCGCGAGGTCCACTGCACCGAAGGAGTCGCCTGGCTCGCCAGCCAGAAGTTCGGCCCCGAGGTGGCGGTGGTGACGTCGATGCCCGACAGCTCGGAAGTGCCGGGGCTGGGCTTCGCGGGGTGGAGGAAGTGGTTCATCGACACGGCCGCGCTGATCTGCCGGCAGCTCGACGACGAGGGCGTGGCGATCTTCTACCAGACCGACGTGAAGCTCGACGGCCGCTGGGTCGACAAGGGCTTCCTGGTCTCGGCCGGGGCAGAGGCCGCGGGGAGCTTCTGCCTCTGGCACAAGGTCGTCTGCCGCGCGCCCGCGGGCATCACCACCTTCGGCCGCCCCGCGTACGCGCACCTGCTGTGCTTCTCGCGCAGCAAGCGCCTCGAGAAGGGCCAGGCCTTCGCCGACGTGCTGCCCCGCCTGGGCGAGATGACCTGGGCGCGCGCGATGGGGCTCGAGGCGTGCGAGGCGATCGCCGCGTTCCTCACGAAGCACACCGCCACCCGCACCGTGGTCGACCCGTTCTGCGGGGTGGGCACGATGCTCGCGGTCGCCAACCAGCACGGCCTCGACGCGGTGGGGGTGGAGCTGTCGGCCAAACGCGCCGAGAAGGCCCGGCACCTGCAGCTGAAGCCCCGAATCGATTGAATACGATCTGATTGCATTCAAATGAACTGAGCCCCATCGCGGCCATCCTCAAGGAGTTGAACGAGTCGAATACGCGCGCCTTTCATCGACAGCCCGTGGGGCGTGCTACTCCGCCCATCATGAGCCTCGTCGCCGATTGGCCTCGTGCACTGGGTGTCGTCGCGGTTCTGCTCAGCGCATGCGCAACGCACGGCTCCTCTGGCGTTGCGCTGGCAGTGCGGAGCGGCTTCGCCGACCTCCGGCAGGCCACTCCGGAAGTGAAGGCCCAATACGCGGCAGTGATCCTCGCCCAGAAAGACGCGATCGGCGCATGCGTCTGGAAGTACAAGGCGGAAGGAAAGCTCGTGCTGATCTGGGACATCCAGCCCAGCGGAGAGGTTGCGAACATCGGAGTGCGCGACCGGGACTTCGCGGCGCACCCTGTCAGCCGCTGCATCGCCGACGTGGTTGCCACCCTTCAATTCCCGCCGAGCGCGGACGGGGTGACGGCGTTCAACTTTCCCTTCAAGTTCCAGAGTCCTTGAGCTCAGGAGCTGCGACGCCACCGGTGGACCCCAGGCCGACCTGACTCGCAGGCCACCTGCGGGAAGATGCCGGTTGAGCTCACCGTCGCCTGACCGGCCGTCAGCTTCGAGCGGCTGCGTGGTCAGCCGGGTACACCCCCGACCCCGGAGACCCCATGCATCGCGCCCTCGCCTCCATCGCCCGCATCACCGGGCTGCTCGGGGTGACGAAGTACGAGCCGCCCGCGCCGAGCGGCATGGGCGACTGGCGCGCGGCCTTCCCGTCGCTCGTCCCGAAGACCGACGAGCTGCGCGTGCAAGCCGTGCCGCAGGTGCTCGAGGAGCTGCGCGGGCACCCCTTCATCGCCACCGTGAAGATGGACGGCACCAGCTCGACCTTCGTGATGGTCGACGGCGCGCTGCACGCGTGCGGTCGCAACCACTCCATCGCCGAGGGTGAGAACCTCTACTGGTACGTGGCGAAGAAGCACCGGCTGGCCGAGGTGCTGGCCGGCTCGTCGCTCGCCATCCAGGGAGAGATCGTCGGCCCGGGCGTGCAGAAGAACCCGGTGGGCCTGAAGGACAAGAGCCTCTTCGTCTTCAACCTCTACGACACGCGCACCGGCGAGCACCTGGGCGACGACGAGCTGCGGAAGTTCTGCGCGCAGCACGCGCTGCAGCCGGTGCCGCTCGCCTTCGAGGGAGAGCGCTTCGACGAGACCGTCGATTCGCTGCTGGCGAAGGCCGAGGGCACGTACGCGGGCACCACCAACCAGCGCGAGGGCATCGTGATCCGCCCCACGACGCCGCGGCGCTCGGCGGTGCTGGGAGGCCGCCTCTCGTTCAAGGCGATCTCCAACCGCTACCTGCTCGACGAGCGCGACTGATGAACCCGCCCGGCTCCGCCTTCCCGGTGGAGCCGGGTCTCTTCGCTACCGCCAGCCAGTCAGCCGGGGCACCCAGGAAGCCGGCTGCTTCTCCATCCGCTCGGCCCGCTTCATCGCCGGCTTCTCCACGCACCAGAACGACAGCGCGTCGTTGCCCGCCGGGTTGCTGATCGGCGGCAACACGTCGCCCGTGGTCAGCGTCGTGCAACGGGGGAACGGCGCGTCGGGGGTCATGTCGCCATTCGAATCGTAGGACGCGGCGGCGTGCTTGAAGCAGAAGCCCAGGGTGTTGCTGAAAGGGCTCAGCGCGTCGAACGGCTCGCGGGCCCAGAAGTAGCGGCACGACTCGCCCGCCATGACGTCGGAGGGCGCCGCCGCGCCCCAGCGCACCTGGCAGGAGTTGGGCGTCACGCCCCCTTCGCTCGACACGTTGACGCCCATCGTGACCTCGGCGGGGCGGCACAGCCCGCCGCACTCGTTCGTGTTGGTACCGAAGATCTTGCGCGGCATCGCACCGGGCACGCACGAGTTCGCGAACGAGGTGCCGGTGATGGTCTGGCCGTGCATCACGGTGCCTGCACCCGCGCAGACCGAGGTGGTGGTCGTCGAGCTGGTCAAGAGGTAGCACCCCTGCCCCGCCGTCGGGCACGGCATCATCGCCAGCGGATCGCACGTCGCCACGCAGGCGCCCGTCGCAGGCGCGTCGGGCTCGTTGGCGAACAGGCCCGAGTACGCAACGCAGGTCGCGCCCGCCCCACAGCTGGTGGGAATGTTGAGCGAGCAGGTCTGCGTGCATGTGGTGCCGATGCAGACGCTCCCTGCCACGCACTCGTCGTAACCCGACAACAGCGGGTTGGCGGGCATGCACGTGCCTCCGACGGCGACCGTGCCCATCGGCACGCACGTCGAGACGCCGGTCGTCATCGTCAGGGCCACCCACGTGCAGCGCTGACCAGAAGGACACCCGGTGCCGCCACCGTCCGTCGGGGTCGGATCGCACGGCGGAGGTCCAGCGTCGGGAATGCCCGCGTCGAAGCCCGCGTCGAAGCCCGCGTCGAGGCCCGCGTCGATTCCCGCGTCGATTCCGGAGTCCACCTCGCCTCCACCGCCACCCTGGCCTCCACCCATCGCGCCGCCGCCGGTGCCGCCGCCCGTTGCGCCGCCGCCGGTGCCGCCGCCCGTCGCGCCGCCACCACCCGTGCCGGTGCTGGTGCAGTCACAGGAACCGAAGCCGGTGCCGTCTGCGTTGCACTGCTGTCCGCCGGGGCAGCCGCCCGCACCGACGCACGCTTCCGATTTCCCGGGCACGCACACCTGCGGCTTCATCGGCGTTCCACAGCCAAACCCCAACGTCAGCAGCACCACCGCCAGAGCTACGCGCATGCGATCCCCCGCAAAAAATGGAGCGCCCTCATGGCACAGGCCACCGCCTTTTGGAAATCAGGTGCCCGCGCCGGGGTCAGGCTCGTACCAGTCGACGTGCGGCGACCACTGGTGGCAGCTCAGGCACGCGGTGTGGAGCCACACCTTGCTGCAGCGAGGACAGCGCCCCGCGGTGTCGAAGGTGTTCCACAGCGTGTGACACGGTGGGCCGCACGACCAGAGGTCCTCCTTGCGGGGCCGCCAGCCGCACTTCGGACAGCGGATCTTCTTTCCGCCCAGGCCCGAGAGGAAGTCCGAGAGCCCCGCCGCGAAGTCACCACCGTCACCCGGTTTGGGCAGCGTGAGCAGTTCCATCGGGGGGAACTCACCATGTCGGGCAGGTCAGTCCCAGAAGTCTTGACCTGAACACCCGTTCCGGGCGAAGTCGCGCGGCGCGCGTGCCCCAACGGCGCTACTTCAGGGCAATCCCCATGGCCGAACCCGACTTCGTCAGCATTCGCGGCGCCAAAGAGCACAACCTCAAGGGCGTCAACCTCGACATCCCCAAGAAGAAGCTGGTGGTCTTCACCGGCGTCTCCGGCTCGGGCAAGAGCTCGCTCGCCTTCGACACCCTCTATGCCGAGGGCCAGCGCCGCTACGTCGAGTCGCTCTCGGCCTACGCCCGCCAGTTCCTCGGGCAGATGGAAAAGCCCCGCTACGACACCATTCGTGGCCTCTCGCCCACCATCTCGATCGAGCAGAAGGCGGCGTCGAACAACCCGCGCTCGACGGTGGGCACCGTGACCGAGGTGCACGACTACCTCCGCGTGCTCTACGCGAACATCGGCGTGCAGCACTGCCACAACTGTGGGCGCAAGGTGGGCAAGCAGTCGGCGCAGCAGATCGTCGAGGAGATCATGAAGTCGCCCGCGGGCACGAAGGTGCAGCTGCTCGCGCCGATCGTGGTCAACCGCAAGGGTGAGCACAAGGACCTGCTGACCGAGGCGCTCAAGCGCGGCTACCCGCGCGCCCGCATCGACGGCAAGGTGCGCTCGCTGGAAGAGAAGTTCGAGCTCGACAAGAAGACGAAGCACGACGTCGAGCTGATCATCGACCGCCTCGTGCTCAAGCCCGACCTGCGCCCCCGCCTCACCGACTCGGTCGAGCAGGCGCTACGCGAAGGCAAGGGCGTGCTGATCGTCACCGACGAGAACGCCGCGAAGGCGGCCGATCGCACCATGAGCGAGCACAACAGCTGCCATCACTGCGGGCTCTCGTTCCCTGAGCTGGCGCCGTCCTCGTTCTCGTTCAACAACCCGCTGGGCATGTGCACCGAGTGCAGCGGCCTGGGCACCCGCGCCGAGATGGACCCCGATCTGATCGTCCCCGACAAGACGCGGTCGATCAAAGACGGGGCCGTCGAGGTGTGGGCCTCGGGCGTGTCGCGCGGCGAAGGGTGGACGGCGGATCTCGTCGACACGCTCTCGCGCGCCTTCGGCATCGATCTCGAGACGCCGTGGAACCAGCTGCCGAAGAAGCAGACCGAGGTGGTGCTCTACGGCAGCAGCGGCAAAGAGCTCACCATGAAGTGGGGCGAGGCCCGCTGGAAGATGGAGTGGGAAGGCCTGGTCAACAAGCTGTGGCGCAGCTTCAACTCGACCACCTCGGAGTCGATGAAGCAGTACTACATGAAGTTCTTGAGCGATAAGCCCTGCCCCACCTGCGGCGGCGAGCGCCTGCGCCCCGAGTCGCGCGCGGTCAAGGTGGGCGGCAACAGCATCGTCGACCTCTCGAAGATGACCATCCGCCAGGCGCTCGACTTCCTCGCGGCGCTGCCCCTGAGCAAGAACGACGCGACCATCGCCGCCGAGCTGCTCAAGGAGATCCGCTCGCGGCTCTCGTTCCTCGCCGACGTGGGGCTCACGTACCTGTCGCTCGATCGCGCGGCCTCGACCCTGTCGGGTGGCGAGAGCCAGCGCATTCGCCTCGCCTCGCAGATGGGCAGCGAGCTCACCGGCGTCATCTACATCCTCGACGAGCCGTCGATCGGCCTGCACCAGCGCGACAACGGGCGCCTCATCGCCACGCTCAAGAAGCTGCGCGATCTCGGCAACTCGGTGCTCGTGGTCGAGCACGACGAAGAGACGATGGAAGAGGCCGACTGGATCGTCGACTTCGGCCCCGGCGCCGGTGAGCTGGGCGGAGAGGTGATCGCCGAGGGCACCCCGAAGCAGGTGATGGCGAACGAGAAGAGCATCACCGGCGGCTACCTCTCGGGGCGCATGGAGATCTCGGTGCCCGAGACCCGCCGCAAGCCCGGCAAGCAGAAGATCACCATCAAGGGCGCGAAGGAGAACAACCTCAAGAACGTCGACGTCGACATTCCGCTGGGGCTCTTCGTGTCGGTGACCGGCGTCTCGGGCGCGGGCAAGTCGACGCTGATCAACGAGATCCTCTACCCCGCCCTGGCGCGGCACATCTACGAGACCCGCGACATCCCCGGGAAGCACGCGGCGATCGTCGGCCTCGAGTACCTCGACAAGGTGATCGACATCGATCAGCGCCCCATCGGCCGCACCCCGCGATCGAACCCGGCCACGTACACCAAGGTGTTCGACGCGATCCGCGAGGTGCTGGCCCAGACGCAGGAAGCGCGCACGTACGGGTACACCCCCGGCCGCTTCAGCTTCAACGTGAAGGGCGGGCGCTGCGAGTCGTGCGAGGGCGACGGCGTGAAGAAGGTCGAGATGCACTTCCTCGCCGACGTCTACGTGCCCTGCGAGGTGTGCGGCGGAAAGCGCTTCAACGAGGCCACCCTGCGCGTCCGGTACAAGGGGAAGAACGTCGCCGAGATCCTCGACATGTCGGTGCGCGAGGCGATGGTGCACTTCGAGGTGCACCGCGACATCAGCCGCGTGCTGAGGACGCTGGAGGACGTCGGGCTCAGCTACATCAAGCTCGGTCAGCCCTCGACCACGCTCTCGGGCGGCGAGGCCCAGCGCATCAAGCTGTCACGCGAGCTGGCCAAGGTGTCCACCGGGCGCACGCTCTACATCCTCGATGAGCCGACCACCGGCCTGCACTTCGAGGACATGCGGAAGCTGCTGGTGGTGCTCAACCGGCTCGTCGAGGCGGGCAACACCGTGGTGGTGATCGAGCACAACCTCGACGTCATCAAGTCGTCGGACTGGGTGATCGATCTCGGGCCCGAAGGGGGCACCGGCGGCGGTGAGATCCTCGCGGTGGGCACGCCGGAAGAGGTGGCCGAGGTGAAGGCCAGCTACACCGGGAAGTACCTGCAGCACGTGCTCAAGAAGGGCCGGAAGCAGCGGGTCGGGCAGCGCGTCGCCAGCTGATTTGCGCTCGCGAACCGCGGGCCGAGGTGAGGTACTTCGGCTGTGTCCCGCCCGGTCTTGTTCCTCACGCTCTTCGTCTTCCTCTTCGTCGTCTTCGTGCTGGGCTATCGCATCACCTTCGACTCGCCCGTGCTGGGCCTCCTGGTCTTCCTCGGCGGCGTGCTCGCGGTCTTCGTCGTCCTGTTCCGCAGGTCCGTGCGCGGGGCACACGCCAACAACCGCGGCCTCACGCTCTTGAGCGAAGGGCGGCTGGTCGAGGCGCTCGCCTCGTTCGAAGAGGCCCAGAAGGACATGGGGCGCAACCCGCTGCCCCGCTTCAACGCCGGCTTCGCGTACCTCTGGCTCTGGCGCCTCGAGGAAGCGCGCGTGGCCCTCGACAGCGCCTCGAAGACGATGCGCGGAAAGCCGCTGAGGATGATCGCCGCGCCCGCGCTGCTCCTGATCGCCGCGCTGCAGAACGAGCGCTCGCGGGCTGACGAGCTGGCACGCGAGCTCGCCACCCTGAAGGTCGAGCGTTCATCGGTCGCGGCGATGAGCCAGGCCGTGTGGCACGCCCGGGGCCAGCGCTGGTCGCAGGTGCTCGACAGCTTGAGCCTCGAGCGAACGCGCCCCCTCGGCGGGCCGGCGCGCGCGGTGGCCGACGCCCTCCGCGCCTGGGCCTCGGCTGAGCTGGCCCGAGTTCGCCCAGTTCCTCGAGCGCTGACTTGTTCCGCAATCAACACAGTTCGCGTCGACGCGACTCAACTTGCTCCATTCGGAGCGCTATCCGCTGGAAGGATGGCGCCCCGATCGAGCTGAACTCGGCTTTGTGTTGATTCCGGAACAGGCGAACATCGGGACATGGCGGCTGACAGAAAGCGGTCGTTCTCCGAGTTGGCTCGGCTTGCGGGAAAGCAACATGGGTTGATGACGCACGAGCAGGCCACCTCTGCGGGGCTGAGCCGCGCGGCGCTCTCACGGCTCGTGCGGCGCGGCGTCTGGCAGCGGGTGCGCCCGCGGGTCTTCAGACGGGCGGCGGCATCACAGACCGACGAGCAGGCCGTGCTCGCGGTGTTGCTCTGGGCCGGAGAAGGCGCGGTGGCGAGTCACCGGTCGGCGGCTCAGTTGCTGGGTGTGGACCTGGGGAAGGGCGCGATCGAGGTGACCACGCCGCCGGGGATCTCGCGCAAGCTGCCGGGGGTGGTCTTTCACCGGAGCAAGGCGCTGGAAGAGGCCGACCTTCGGCTCGTTCGCGGCATCCCGGTCACGACGGGGGCGCGGACGATCATCGACCTCGCCAGCACTCTCGACGACGAGGCGTTGGCGATCGCGGTGGAGGAAGCGTGGCGGAAGGAGATCGCGGCGCCCGATTGGGTGGCGCGTCGACTGAGAGAACTCGGCCTGCAGGGTCGGCAAACAGGAGGGCTCTCCGAGATCCTTGCCGACTGCCGCGCGCGCAAGACGCCCCTCGAGAGCGCGCTCGAGGTGCGCTTCTGGCGGCTGTTGAAGCGAGCGCAGCTGCCGCTGCCAACGCCTGCGTGCGAGCACCGCGACGACTTCGGACAGCCGTTTCACGTCGACTTCGCGTACCCGAAGCATCACCTCGCCATCGAGTGCGACGGCTACGCCACTCACGGGACACGCGAGGCCTTCGAGAACGACCGTCTGCGCGCAGCGCGGCTCGTGGCGTTGGGGTGGCGCGTGATGCCGGTGACGTGGAGCCAGCTCGACCTCCTCGGCGGCGCGGACGTGGTCAAGCGGCTGCGGCTGGCGCTCAGGTACCGAGGCCAGTCAATTGGCTGACCCTCGCGGACCTTGCCCGGGGTCGAGGGCTCGTCCGATGCGGGCAACTGGCCCATCAACTGAACGACTGCCTTCCTCGAGGCGTGACTCGATCGACCTCTGCCGGCACGTGAACGCGCTTCGTGTCAGCGACGTCGACGGCGCAGGAGTGCGGACGCGATCCCGAGCAGCACGAGCAAGTCGGGAGCGATCCCCGGGCTGCAGCCACAGCCGCCGCCGACAGGATCGCCCGAACCGCCGCCGCCACCGGTCGCAGAGCCGCCGCCAGTCGCAGAGCCGCCGCCAGTCGCAGAGCCGCCACCGGTCGCAGAGCCGCCGCCAGTCGCAGAGCCGCCGCCAGTCGCAGCGCCGCCGCCCGTCGCAGCGCCGCCACCCGTCGCGGAGCCGCCGCCCGTCGCCGAGCCGCCGCCCGTCGCGGAGCCGCCGCCCGTGGCAGACCCGCCGCCCGTCGCGGAGCCGCCGCCCGTCGCCGAGCCACCGCCCGTCGCGGAGCCGCCGCCCGTCGCCGAGCCGCCGCCAGTCGCGGAGCCGCCCCCAGTTGCAGAGCCGCCGCCAGTCGCGGAGCCGCCGCCCGTCGCAGACCCGCCGCCACCACCCGTCGAACCACCGCCACCGCCCGTCCCCGTGCCGGAAGGCGACATGCCGTACCGCCACGCCCGCGTGATCGCGACCTCGTCGAGCTCACCGGCAAACGCGCCATCGCCCGTGGGAGGGCACGCCGGCCGCACACCCGGCCCACCGAACGTGAGCGCATCCGTGGTGCCCGAGAGCAGCGCCGGCGCGCGCGTCACGCGAGAGGTCTCGACGCCGTTCACCAGGAAGTTCATCACCCCGCTCGCCGCGTCGTACTGGAACGCGACGTGAGTCCACTGCCCCACCGGCAGCGAGGCCATCGAGCGGATGTCGTACTGCACCGCGCCCGCCACCCTCACCCGCGCCTGCAGGCTCAGGTCATCCTCGAGCACGAGGCTGTAGGCGCCGTTGATGTTGGGCTTCCCGAGGATCAGCCGGTAGTTGTTGTTCGCGTCGCAGTCGGGGGACGAGGCCGGCTTGATCCACGCCTCGATGGTGATCGCGTTGGTCGGCTGCAGGCTCGCCGCGTTCGGCACCTCGACCCGACCGCTCACGCCATCGAAGGCCACCGCCTTGCCCAGGTGACCATTGTTGCGCAGCGGGAAGCTGGCGCCGCCGCGCAGCGTGCCGGTGTTGGAGTACCCCGAGCTGTCCGCCGTGCGCGCGCGATCGTAGTTGCCCGCCGAGTTCACGAACTCGTTCAAGTGCCAGAACCCGGCGTACCGCCCATCGAGCCCGTCGTCGAAGACGATCTCGCCGTAGTTCTGCGTGTTGCTCCCGAAGAAGGGCCACACGTCCTGCCCGGCGGTCACGGGCAACGGCATCGCCCCCATCGGCCCCGGGGACGAGAAGAACAGCCGCACCGTGTTGTCGGTGTCAGGGTTCACCGCGCCGTCGATGTGCGCGAGCTGCCAGTTGGTCGGGTAGCCGATGATCGCCAGGGCGTTGCGGCGGGGACCACAGCCGGGTGGATCCTCGTTCGGAGGCCCGCTGCGGCACGGCATGTTCACCGCGGTGAAGTTGACCGCCTCGCCGTCGGGGAAGATCCACGGGTAGCCGCCGTAGACCACCTGCGTGGGCGCGAACGCCACGCCGCCCGGATCGCGCAGGGGCCGCTCGGCCAGCCGGTACCGCCCCGCCACGTTCACGTCGGTCGACATCGCCGCGATGCTCTTCGGCGCGGTCCACCCGCTCAGCGCGCAGGGCGTGGCGTTGTAGGAATAGACGATGGTGTCGATGTTCCCGTTGTTCGCCGGCAGCCCCTGCCAGAGCATCAACTTTCCATCGCGCGTGACGCTCGGCTCGATGCCGCGCAGCGTGGGCGTGAGCGGGCTCAGCGCCGGCTCGGTCCACGAGAAGCTCGAGATCGCCGAGTTCGCGGTGTTGGGAGCCGAGACCACCACCTTCAGCCGCCTCCGCCGCAGGGTGTTCGCCGGCGCCGCGGCGATCGCGTCGGAGTCGATCACGAACACGTCGTAGCAGGCATGGCTCCCCGAGCCGTTCGCAGAGCCGTCCGGGTTGCACCGCGTCGGCTGCGGACTCGCCTCGCACAGCGCCAGCGCGTTCTCGTTGTTCACGTCGTTCTGCACCATCACCGGCGACGAGAAGGCCGCGGCCAGGTCGGGGACGCCGGCGGTCACCGTCACCGCCTGGGGCCGCAGCACGCGCGCTTCCCAGCCCGCATTGGTGCGGATGACGAAGAGCCGGCCGTCGAAGCTCACGTTGTGCCCGTTGCCGCCCATCGGGCTGCTCACCGCCAGTGGGCTGGTGGCGGCGAGGGCGGCGTTCGCTACCAGGGTCATCACCACGAGTGCGCGCATGGGGCGCTGACCTAGCCGAGCCCCGCTTCCAGACACAATTGGGGACCGGAATGCTCAGTGTGAACTCGAGTGCTCAGGTGCGCGGGCGCCTCGCATTGACGACAATGCGCCGCGTGCGTCACGCGTTCCTCGTCTGCGGCTTGCTGCTCCTGGCCTGTGGGCCGAAGCCGGAGCCCCAGCCGGGGGTCGATGGCGGCGCGGACGCGGGGGTCGAGGTGGATGCCGGCACCGACGCGGGCGCGGACGCCGGGGTCGTGCAGATCCCCGACATCGCCGTCGACCGCAGCCTGTTCTGGGGAAACGACGCGGGGGTGGTCGACGATGCGCAGGTCATCTCGTTCGCGAAGCTGATGGCCGTGGCCGCGGGTGATGGCCACGGCGGGGCGCTCCTCTCTCAGTGGTTCCACCGCTTCGCCACCACGGCGCACTCCGAGCGCGCCCTGCCCGCCCAGTTCATCGACGCGGTGATCGCGCAGCAGGGGGCCGATCCCACGCAGTGGGATCTGTCGCTTCTCCCCTTCAAGGTCACCGGCATCCACAACCGCATCGATCTCGCGAAGCTCGTGCCCGGCGGCCACTGCGGCGAGCTGCGCGCATCGGTCTCGAGCTCAGACCTCACCTTGCAGCCGTTCCACGCCCTGTTCCTCTTCAACCAACCGCTCGGCGAGGGCGACGTGGTGAACGGCCAGGTCACCTGCGAGGGCACTGCGCGCAGGTGGGCGGCGCTGAGCGGGCTCCAGGGCGCTGCCTTCGAAGCGGCGCTGCGCACGACGATCGCCGAGGGCTTCACCCACGAGCGCTTCGCGCTGCTCGAGACGGTGGAGTTCACCCTCGCCCCCTGGGAGTGGCGCCAGTGGGTGCCCGCGGCGGACGGCGGAGTGGAGAACCCGCCGATGTTCCAGCAGCTCGACGTGGAGAGGCTCAACGCGCCCGGCGCGCTCCGGGACGACTTCCTCGCCTGGGTCGACGCGAACGCCGCGCAGCTCGCTCAACGGCGCGTGCTCTTCCCCGACCGCTTCCGGGCCCAGTCCATTCGCGTGACCCAGGGCATCCCCCGGGTGCCGCTGTCGCTCGCCGGCGCGGCCTCGGCGGCGAGCTTCCCCACGCTGCGGCAGGAGCTCGAGGTGGTGGGCTGCGCCGCCTGCCACACCGCCGACGCCGAGTTCGTGCAGACGCGCAGCGATCGCAGCGTCAGCCCCTTCTACGAGAAGGAGCTGCGCGCGCGCGCCGTGCACCTCGCGGCGATGGCCAGGGGAAACGCGCCGGCGCCCCCCTTCGGACCGCTCCAGCCCGATCCCGTGCTCCCTCCGTAGGAAGCTGGGCTACGAAGCGCCCATGTCCGCTGCGATTGCTGCTGAAGCCACCTGGCGCTTCCCCAAAGCCTTCTGGGTGGCCAACGTCATCGAGCTGTTTGAGCGCGCCGCCTACTACGGCACCTTCATCGCGCTCGCCCTGTTCCTCACCAACGTCGTCGGCTTCACGGACATCGAGTCGGGGTGGATCAGCGGCATCTTCTCGTCGGGCCTCTATCTGCTGCCCTTCGTCACCGGCGCGCTGGCTGATCGCCTCGGGTTCCGCGTCTCGCTCACCTTCGCCTTCGCCTGCCTCGCGGTCGGCTACACGATGGTCGGGCTCTTCCCGGTGAAGGCGCTGGTGCCCTTCGGCCTGCTGCTGGTGTGCATCGGCGGCGCCTTCGTCAAGCCGATCATCACCGGCACCGTCTCGCTCACCAGCGACGCGACCAACCGGGCCCGCGCCTTCAGCCTCTTCTACATGATGGTGAACATCGGCTCGTTCACAGGCAAGACCATCGCCAAGCCGGTGCGCGCCGAGCTGGGGCTCCAGTACATCCCCATCTACTCGGGCCTGGTGGCGGCCATCGCGCTGGTGCTGGTGATCCTCTTCTACCGGCCCGAGGCTACCGTGGCCTTGTCGAAGGGCTTCGACGAGACCATCCGCGGGTTCAAGGTGGTGCTGCGCAACACGCGCTTCATGGCGCTCATCCTGATCACGTCCGGGTTCTGGGCGATCCAGGGCCAGATGTACGCCTCGATGCCGAAGTACGTGCTGCGCATGGTCGGCGAGGGCGCGAGCCCCGAGTGGTACGCGAACGTGAACCCCGCGGTGGTGGTGCTGTGCGTGGTCCCCATCACCCAGCTGGTGAAGAAGTGGAAGCCGATCACCTCGATCCTGATCGCGCTGGCGATCATTCCGTTCTCGGCGCTGACCATGGCCTTCGCGGCGGTGCTCACCGGGAGCGCCGTGTCGCTGGGCGGCCTGCACCCCGTCACCGTCACCATGCTCGCGGGCATCGCGCTGCAGGGCTTCGCCGAGTGTTTCTTGAGCCCGCGCTACCTCGAGTACGCGAGCAAGCAGGCGCCCGCGGGGCAGGAAGGCCTGTACATGGGCTACTGCCACCTCAACACCTTCTTCGCCTGGCTCTTCGGCTTCATCGCCTCGGGGTACCTGTTGCAGGCGTTCTGCCCAGACCCAAAGACGCTCTCAGAGGCAGCGCAGGCGCAGCGGCTGGCAGCGCTGGGGGGCAGCGGCCCGATGCCCACCGAGTACCTGCACTCGCACTACCTCTGGTTCGCCTTCGCCGGGGTGGGCTTCGTGGCGCTGGTGCTGCTGATGCTCTTGCGCGCGACCGAGAAGCCTGAGCCCGTGGTGGCTGCTCCCGCGCCTTGAGTTCGTGAGAAGGGACCGTCTCAGGCCGCGCGAGCGGTCGGCACGATGCCCTGGTTCGCCAGCCACGCCAGCGCGCGCTGCTGACACTGCTCGCGGTGCCACACGTGCCACTGCTGCTGCCGCTCGGGCAGCCACGAGAGCGCGGTCTTGAAGCGGCGCTCGGGGCGCGAGGCAGAGAGCGCCAGCTCGAGCGATTCCTGCAGCTTCGCGTCACCCAGCGAGGTGACGAAGGCCTGCATGTCTTCGATGACGCGCTGGGGGTTGCCCGGCGGAATGCGCACGAAGCGCTGCGGCTCGCTCTCGATCTCGGTGATCGTCAGCCCGCCATGCTCCGCCGGCTCGAACTCGTGCGTCACCAGCAGCACCTCGCCGGTCTGCACGTCGAAGTACCAACGCAGATCGGCCGTCTCCGCCTCCAGGGCGATGGAGAGCTCTTCCAGATCGACAGGCAGTGAGCGGACCGGCTGAGAGGACAAGGCGCCTGCGTCTACGCAAACCATCCGCCGCGCTCAAGGGGCGCCGTGACGATTCCCTGCCCATCTGACGCCGTGCATCATGGCCACCCGGCCCCCGCTGAGAGCGCCAAACGTCATTGACCCCGGCGCTGGAGCCGATACACCGCGCCCTCCGCAACCTGCCAGGGAGCATCGAGATGGCTGCCAATTCCCCCGAAGCCGTGCCCGAGTTCCTGCCCCCGCCCCCGGGCGAAATGCTGGGTCACCCGCGGGCGCTGTGGATGCTCTTCGGCGCCGAGTTCTGGGAGCGCTTTTGCTACTACGGCATGCGGGCGATGCTGGCGGCGCACGTCGCCAACCAGTTCTTCTCGCACCTCGGTGACGGCGCGAAGTCGGCCGCGAGCCTGACCTACGGCGGCTTCACCTCGATGGTCTACATGACCGCGATCCTCGGCGGCTTCATCGCCGACCGCATCCTCGGGTACCAGCGCTCCATCCTCCTGGGCGGCGCGATCATGGCGACCGGCATGTTCATGCTGATGGCGCCCGACCTCACCACCTTCCTCATGGGCCTGGCGGTGATCATCGTCGGCAACGGGCTGTTCAAGCCGAACATCTCGACCATGGTGGGCAAGCTCTACGCCCCCGGTGACGCCCGCCGCGATTCCGGCTTCACCATCTTCTACATGGGCATCAACGCAGGCGCGTTCTTCGCCCCGCTGATCTGCGCCGGCGTCATCGGCGCGAAGTACGGCTACGGCTGGGGCTTCGTCGCCGCCGCCATCGGCATGGTCTTCGGCCTGGCCGTCTTCCAGTCGCTGCGCAGCTGGCTGGGTCACGTCGGCGCGAGCCACCCGGGGCGCGAGGGCTGGGCGCCGGTGTTCCAGGTGGTCGCGGGCGCCGCGGTGCTCACCGTGCCGGTGTACTTCCTGCTCTCGAAGAGCGACGTGCTGGGCGGCGTGCTCGCGCTGATGCTGGTGGGCCTCGCGGTGTACTTCGTGCTCTCGGGCGTGCGCAGCGGCGAGAAGACGCAGCTCCACCGCTACATCGCCATGCTGATCCTCTTCGTCGGGAACATGGTGTTCTGGGCGCTCTTCGAGCAGGCGGGCTCGTCGCTCAACTTCCTCGCGCAAGAGCACGTGAACATGCCGCAGGCCGAGTGGCTGCCCGGCTTCGTCAAGCACTTCTCGGTGTTCCAGTCGGTCAACGCGGTCTTCATCGTCGCCATCGCGCCGGTGATCGCCGCGCTCTGGCCGTGGCTCGAGAAGCGTTCCATCAACCCGTCCATCCCCCGCAAGTTCGCCATCGGCCTGGTGATGGTGGGCGCCGGGTTCGCCGTGCTCGTCTTCGCCATCAAGTCCTTCGTCGCCGACGGCGCGAAGATCTCGTGGGTGTGGCTGACCCTGACGTACCTGGTGCACACCGTCGCCGAGCTCTGCATCTCGCCCATCGGGCTCTCGATGGTCACCAAGCTGGCGCGCCCCAAGGAGACGGGCCTCGCCATGGGCGGCTGGTTCCTGTCCATCGCCGTGGCGAACTACGCAGCCGGGAAGATCGCCGCCATCGCCACCGGCGGTGAGAGCGCCGTCGAGGGCGTGACCCCGAAGATCCTCTCGATGGGCGAGAAGCTCAGCCAGTACCAGGGCGTGTTCCTGCAGCTCACCTTCGCGGGGTTGATCGTCGGGGCGCTGTACTTCGTGCTCGCCCCGCAGGTGAACAAGCTGATGCACGGCGTGAAGTAGTGAACCCCCTCGGGAGAGGTCGGCCGTAGGCCCCTCACCCCAGCCCTGATCAGAGCTCGTCGGAGCGGGCCAGCATGCCCGCGTGACCCAGGAGCTTCCGCTCCAGGCGCTCCATCTTGCGGGCGTCCGCGCGGGTCTGGTGATCATGCCCCAGCAGGTGAAGCAGGCCGTGCGCCAGGTACAGCGCCAGCTCGCGCTCGAGCGTGGTGCCCAGGTCTTTCGCGGCGCGCTTCGCGGTGTCGAGTGAGATGACGATGTCGCCCAGCGGCCGCGCTCCCGGCCCGGGGAAGTCGCCCGCGGGGAAGGACAGCACGTCGGTCGCTGCGTCGATGCCGAAGTACTCGCGCTTGAGCTTGCGGATGGCGGGATCCCGCACCAGCGAGAGGGAGAGCTCGACGTCACTGAGCTTCAGCGTCTTGGCGAACGACTCCGCGAGGCGGCTCAGGGTCTTTGCGTGGGTGCTTCTCGAACTGCAAAGGACCGTGAGGGTTTGCCCTCTCCCCTGCGGGGAGTGCTGAAGAAGGGCCCTCGACTTCGCTCGGGCTGAACGGATTCGGCCAGCTCCGTTCACGCCGAGCGGAGTCGAGCCTATTTCACCAACCTCCCTCGGGGAGAGGGAGGCAGCTGGTTTGCGCCGCTTCTTCACTTCACGACCGACAGCGGCTTCATCACGTCTCGCTCGGGCGGCTTGCCCCCGCCCACCGCGCCCGCCGGGTACTGCGGCCGCGCGTGGTAGATGCCCTCGAGGGTGCTGGTGAACGACGCGCCCATCAGGTGCAGGTCCTTCAACGTCAACTCGCACTCGTCGAGCTGACCCTCGCTGAAGATCAGGTTGATCATCTTCTGCACCAGCGCCCGCAGCTTCTCGGTGGTCGGGTCGGGCATCGAGCGGCTCGCCGCCTCGCAGGCATCGGCGATCATCACCAGCGCCGTCTCGCGCGACTGCGGCTTGGGCCCCGGGTAGCGGAAGAGCGCCTCGTCCAGCGGCTTTCCATCTTCACGCCCCTCCAGCTCCTTCTGCGCCTTGTGGAAGAAGAAGCCCACCAGCCGGGTGCCGTGATGCTCGGGGATCGCGTCTGCCACCCGCCGCGGGAGCTTGTACTCGCGCGCCATCTCGAGCCCCTCGGTCACGTGGCGCTTGATGATCACCGCGCTCATCGAGGGCGCCAGCTTGTCGTGCGCGTTCTCGCCCTTCTGGTTCTCGCCGAAGTAGGCCGGGTTCCGGCCCTTTCCGATGTCGTGGTAGTACGCGCAGCTCCGCGCGAGCAGCGGGTTGGCGCCGATCGCCTCGGCCGCCGATTCCACCAGCGAGCCCATCACGATGCTGTGGTGGTAGGTGCCCGGCGCGTTGAGCACCAGCTCCTTGAGGGCGGGGTGGTTCAGGTTCGCCAGCTCGAGCAGCTTCAAGTCAGACGCGTAGCCGAAGATGCCCTCGACCAGCGGGGTGAGCGCCAGCACCAGCGACGGCAGCAGGAAGGCCGCCGCCAGCAGCGCGAACACCCCGCTCCACAGCGCCTCGAGGCCCAGGCCCTTCGCCGCCGCGAGCTGGATGAAGATCATCAGCCCGAAGCCCACCGCCCCCGTGGCGAAGCCCGCGCGGAAGATGCCGGCGCGGTCCTTCGCCCGGCCGATGCGATCGGCTGCCACCATCGAGGTGATCAACGAGAACAGGAAGAACGAGAGCGAGTTGCCCAGCAGCACGCCGGCCAGCGCCGAGAAGATGATGGCGAAGAAGAGCGCGCTCGATTCCGACAACACGAAGCGCACCAGCATCGCCCCCGCCGCCACGGGGAAGGCGAACTGCAGCGCCTCGATGGGGATCGACGGGTAGCCGTCGTGCACCACGTCGGCCACCAGCACCCAGAGGTGCAGCCCCCCGAGCAACCCCGTCGCCAGCAGGCCCATGAAGGCCACGTCGCGCCGCGAGGGGCGGAACTGCCGCAGCGACGCGGTGAAGAACAGCCAGGCCCCGCTCACCAGCAGCGCCACGATGCCCGCCCCCCCCAGCTGGAGCTGCAGCAGATCGAGCTCGCTGGTCTGCGCGCGCAGGCTGCGGGTGACCAGCACGTGCTGCTCGTTGACCAGCTCGCCGTCGCCGATGATCCGCTGGCCCTTCTTGATCGACAGGATCACCGGCTTGACCGCTTCCCAGGCGGCCTTCCGGCGCGCCTCCGTCTCCGCGATGTTGACGGTGAGGTTGGCCCGCACCTGCTTGCGCGCCAGGCGCAGCACCGCGCGGCGCACCGGCGTGGGCGAGTCGGGCAGCAGGTTGCCCGGCACCGACGAGAAGCGATCGAGCTCGGTGCTCACTTCCTTCAGGTCGAACACCCCGGGTTGCGACGTCGTCATCTCGTACTCGGTGGTGCCGCCGACGATGCGCACCGTGATGCCGTTCATGTCGATGCGCGACAGCTCGTCACGCGAGGCCACCACCTTGCCGCGGTAGGCCAGCTCGATCAGCGTCATGGTCGCCTGCTCGAGCTCCTGCCCGAAGCGGCCCTGGGCCAGCACCTCGAAGTCTTCGTCGTCGGGCGCGACGGCCGAGGCTTCGAAGAGGCGCCGGTTCTCGCGCAGCACGTTGAGGAGCTCCTGCTCTTCCTTGCTCGCCGGGCTGCCCTTCTTCGCGGGCTCGGCCTTCGCCACGTGGGCGGCCGCCACTTCCTGCATCTGGGCGAAGGCCTCGCGCAGCCCGTGCTTCACCTTCGACTCGACCATCGACTCGTAGTCGAACACCGGGCGCACCCGCGCGCGGGCCTCGTCGCGCCGCTGCTGCGTGCGCCCCTCGTCGGGCACCTCGAAGTCGCGGCTCGCCTTGAACACAGCCACCGACTTCGCCGCGAAGGGCCGGCCGATGCTGTCTTCCCCCAGCTCGGGGATCCGCTGGCCCGACAGGCCGGGGGTGAGCAGGAAGGCCGCCGCCACCGACACCCCGAGCAGGACTCCGCCCAGCGCTATCGGGCGGGGCACCGCGAGCGATTGCAGCCACGCCGCAAAGCGGGAGGGCGTCTGGGGTCCATCGGCCATGGAGAAACGACCCTACAGTCGTTCAGCTCAGGGGGGTAGCCGTGCTGGTGAAGAGAAAGACCTTCGCCCCCGAGCGCGCCACGCCGAAGTGCTGCTTGAGCGGGCGCTTCTCGTTGGCCACGAAGGCCTTCAGGCCCGGGTACAGCGTCATCAGGGTGGTGATGATGTCGGCCACGTCGGACGTGGGGGGCACGCCGAGCTCGATCTTCGCCCTGCCCTCACAGGCAGCCTGCAACGTCCTGGGGATGATCACGGTGATGTTCATCGGGTGCGCCATGGGGAGCATGGCACGGCCTGCTCCCGCGTGCGGCGGGGAAATCACCGCGCCCTCCGGGTGACCGTTCACCCCGGCCGAATGGAGTCGAAGGCCTCGCCCGGTCACTCGGGCAGGAGCACCCGGCGGTACACCAGCCGGCCGCGCGTCGCCTCGGCGACCGCCAGCAGCGCCCCCGACGGCTCGAGCACCCGGTGCAACCCGGTGAGCTGGCCCGGCACCTCGACCACGCCGCCATGCCGCACGCGGGTGGCCTCGGCCTCGGTCACCGTGAGCGCGGGGAGGTCTTTGAGCGAATCATTGAGGCCCACCAGCCGGGACGCCGCCACCGCCGCGCCCTGCGCCACCACGTCTGCGAGGGGGATCGCCTGGGCGATGGTGAAGGGGCCGCTGTGTGTCCTCCGGAGCGCACAGAGATGAGCCGCGGTGCCCAGCGCCTGGCCGAGCTCGGCCGCCAGCGTGCGCACGAAGAAGCCCTTGCTGCACGTCACGCTCAGCTGGATCTCGTCGGCCGAGAAGTCGCGCAGCGTCAGCTCGAACACCGTCACCTGGCGCGCCGCCCGCTCGACCTCTTCACCCGCGCGGGCCAGCTCGTAGAGCCGCTTTCCGCCGATCTTCACCGCCGAGTACATCGGCGGGGTCTGGGCGAACGTGCCGCGGAACTTTGCGAAGGCCGCCTCGATCAGCTCGCGCGTCAGCGGCGGCACCGGCTTCGTCTCGAGCACCTTGCCCTCGGCGTCGAGCGTGTCGGTGGTGGAGCCCAGCTTGACGGTGGCGTCGTAGGCCTTGGTGGCCTCGGTGATGAACTGGGCGATCTTCGTGGCGTCGCCGATACAGATGGGCAGCACCCCGGTGGCCATCGGGTCGAGGGTGCCGGTGTGACCGACCTTCTTCACCCCGACCGCGCGCCGCACCTCGCGCACCACGTCGAACGACGTGATGCCCTTCGGCTTGTCGACCACCAGCACCCCGTTCACTTCACCAGCCCTCTTTGTTCCGCACTTCCTTCAGCAGCCGCTCGATCTTGTCGCCCTCGTCGAGCGAGGGGTCGAAGGTGAAGAACACCTCGGGCGAGATGCGCAGCTTCACCCGCTTGGTCACCTCGCGGCGCACGAAGCCCTTGGCCGCGGTGAGCCCCGCCTGGGTCTCGGCCTTCTGCTCGTCGGTGCCGATCATCGAATAGTAGACCTGCGCCACCGAGAGATCGGGCGACACCTTCACGCCGGTGAGCGTGATGAACCCGATGCGCGGGTCGTGAATCGCACCGCGGATCAGCAGGTCGGCGATCGCCGCCTGGATCTCTGCTCCCACCCTGTCAGGACGAACTGAGGCCATGGTGCGCTACTCCTTTTCCCACTCTCGGCGATTCCGCAGGCTGCGCGCCACTGCTCGGGCGTCGGTGAGGTTCACTTCTTTTTCCTTCTTCTTCGCCTTCTTGCCGGCCGGCGCCGACGGGGAAGGCGGCGGCACCTGCCGCGCGTGGCGGTCTTCCCACGCCCCCAGCCCCTCTGCCTCGGCCAGCGACCGCTCACCCCGCGGAATGGTCAGGAGCAGGTCGCCCCCCGGGGCCACCCCCTGGAACAAATCTTCGCCGAACGAGAGGATCTCCAGCTCGCGCGAGCTGACGGGCGCCAGGTACATGTCGTCGATGTACTGGAAGATCTTGTCCATCATCTCGTTGACGTGACTGCGATCGTTGCCCACCACCGACATCGCCACCACGGCGCGGTTGAGCACGTCGTTGTCTTCGACCTCGGCGACGGCGACGTTGAACTTCGCCTTCACGCGATCGGTCACCCGCCGGAGCACCTGGCGCTTGGCCTTGAGCGATCCAGCGGCGGGAATGTCGAGGGTGACTCGGGAGACGCAGACGAACATGGGAGACTCCAGCGACGTGCCGACACGGCGGCTCTGACCGCTCGATCAACCACCCGGCCTCCGAGGTCTTCCCTCGAGGCCGGGCAGCCCTCACTTCAGTTGAGCGACGGGCGGGTCTCCTCGACCTCGTAGGCCTCGATGATGTCCCCGGCCTGAATGTCGGAGAAGCCCTCGATGCCGATACCGCACTCGTACCCCATCGTGACCTCCTTCACGTCGTCCTTGAAGCGCTTGAGGCTCGCCAGCTTGCCCTGGAAGACCTGCTTGTTGGCTCGCACCAGCTTGAGGATCGACGCGCGCTTGATCACGCCCTCGGTCACGGCCGAGCCGGCGATGGTGCCCAGCTTGGGCACGTTGAAGAGGTTCCTCACCTCTGCCTTGCCGATCTTCTTCTCGGTGCGGATCGGGTCCAGCAGGTCCTCCATCATCTTGATCACTCCGTCGAGGAGCTCGTAGATGATGCCGAAGGTCTGCCACTTCACGCCCTTGTGCTTGGCCGCGTTCTCCGCGCCAGACTCGGGCTTGCTGTTGAAGCCGATCACCACGGCCGAGAAGGCCTCGCCCGTGCCGATGTCGGTCTCGGTCATCATGCCGACACCCTTCTGCACGATGGTGACCTTCACCTTCTTGGTCGACAGCTTCTGGATCGCGTCGGCCACGGCCTCGAGCGAACCCGAGACGTCGGCCTTGAGCACGATCTTGAGCTCCTTCTGGTCCGACGCCTTCTGCTTGGCGAGCAGATCCTCGAGCGACTCGCGGCTGGTCTTGCCGGCCTCGGCCTGGCGCGCCTTCAAGATGCGGTGATCGGCGACCTGCTTGGCGGCCTTCTCGTCGGCCACGGCGTTGATCACGTCGCCCGCGGTGGGCACGCCCGACAGGCCGATGATCTCGGCCGAATAGCCGGGCTTCACCTCGTCGACGAGCTCGCCGCGATCGTTGAGCATCATGCGAACGCGCCCGAAGTGGATGCCTGAGACGAGCGCGTCGCCCTTCTTCAGCGTGCCTTCCTGCACCAGCACGGTGGCGATCGGGCCGCGGCCCTTTTCCAGCCGCGCCTCGAGGATGATGCCCGTGGCGGGACGGTTCGGGTCGGCCTTGAGCTCGAGCACCTCGGCCTGCAGCGAGATGTTCTCGAGCAGCAGGTCGAGGCCCATGCGCGTCTTGGCAGACACGGGCACCATGATCACCTCGCCGCCCCAGTCTTCGGCGAGCAGCGAGAGGTCGGCCAGTTCCTTCTTGACCCGGTCGGCGTTGGCGGCCTGCAGGTCCATCTTGTTCATGGCCACCACGATGGGCACTTCGGCCTTCAGCGCGTGCTGAATCGCTTCCTTCGTCTGGGGCATCACGCCGTCGTCGGCCGCGACCACCAGCACCACCACGTCGGTGATGTTGGCGCCGCGCGCGCGCATGGCGCTGAACGCCGCGTGACCCGGGGTGTCGAGGAAGGTGATGTCACCCTTGCTCGACTTCACCGTGTAGGCGCCGACGTGCTGGGTGATGCCGCCTGCTTCGCCGCTGGCCACGTTCGCCTTGCGGATCGCGTCGAGCAGCGACGTCTTGCCGTGGTCGACGTGACCCATGACCGTGACGACCGGCGGGCGGGTGATCAGGTTCTCGGGCTTGTCCTCGAGGGTGGGGAGGAAGTCTTCCACCTCGAAGCCGACCTTCTTCACCGTCCAGCCGTAGTCGCTCGCCAGGATGCCGGCGGTGTCGACGTCGATGGTCTGCGTGGCAGTGGCCATCTTGCCGGCCTGCATCAGCTTCTTGATGATCTCGGTGGTCTTCACGCCCATGCGCTGCGACAGCTCGCTGACCGTGATCCCTTCCTGGACCTTGATGACCTTCTTGTCGCCGGCCATCTCGGTGATGAGGGTCTTCTGACCCTTCTTGGTCGGCTTGCGCTTCTTGCCGCGAACCGGAATGGCCGAGCGGCCGAAGATGAGCTCCTTGATGTCGGAGGTGGTCGACTGCTCCTTCTCCTTCTCGCGGCGCTGACCTGCGGCACCGGGAGGACCCCGCCGCTCTGCTTCCTTGCGGCGCGCGTCACCGAAGTCCTTCGCGCCGGCCGTGCCCGCAGGCACCACCTTGAACTCGCGAACCACGCCGATGGCCTTCTTGCCAGGCGCCATCGGGTAGCGGCCCGCGGTGGGCTGGTTGGGCGTCACCCGCTTGATGGGGATGAGCGGGCGGCTGACGACGACGGCCTGGGTGGCCGTGGGCACGGTGCGCACGGGCGCCGAGGTGGCGGGGCCGGTCGCGGTGGCGCCGGCAGGGCCGCCCACGCTGGGGCGCATGGTGACGCCGACACGCGAGGGCGCCGACGGGCGGGCGCCGATGCTCTGGGCCGTGCGCACCATGGGCGGCACGGCGAGCGGGGGCGGCGCGGCCGCGGGGGCGACGGTCACGGCGCCGGGGCGCGGCGCCGAAGCGCGGGCGCGGGGCGCCGACGAACGCGGAGGCGGAATGGCGCTGGGGGTGGCGGCGGCAGCGGCCTGAACGGGCGCCTCGACGACGGGCGCGACGGGCACCTCGGGAGGCGCGACGACCGGGGCCGCGACGGGTTCCACGGGCGCGTGCTCGGTGGCGGCGGGCATGTTGGCGACGGGCACCGCCTGGGCGACGGCGGTGTGCGTGTCGGCGGGCAGCTCGACGACCGGCTCGGGCTCGACGTGCGCGGCGACCGGCGGTGGCGTGTGCGGCAGATCGACCTTCGCGCCGGCAGCGACCTGGGTGGCCACGGTGCTCTCGCCGACCTTGCGGCGCACCACGAAGCCCTTGGGGGCGACGGGAGCGGGCGCGGCCTTCGGCTTGCGCTTCTCGACGATCTTCTGCACCGCCGCGATGGCCTGGTCGTCTTCGAGCGACGACGAGTGGCTCTTGACGTCGTAACCCAGGCTCACGAGCTCCGTGACCACCTGCTTGTTGTCGAACTCAATACCGTGCTTCTCCTTGAGCTCTTTGGCGATTTCATGAACGCGCTTCTTTGACATAGGGCGAGACCCCCGTACTTCAGGTGAGGAAGGAAAGACAGCGAAGGAACCGTGCCAACGAGCCGCGAGAAACCGCGCGGAGCGAGGGGGATGGGACCCAAAAGCTGGGACGTGCTGCGGGCAGCCGGAGAACAGCGAACCAATTGTTGTTGAAGCTCAGTCGTTGGTTTGCCGCAGGAAGGCCGCCTCCAGGTTGGTCACATCCAGCGCCACGTTCTTCTTGAAGGCCCGCTGGAAGGCCTTCCGCTTCACGGCTGCTTGGAGGCAGCCTGGTCCACAGAGGTACGCCCCCCTGCCAGGGGCGCCTTGCGACCTGTCCAACAGGGGCTGGTTCTTCTCGTCGAGAACCAGCCTCCGGAGCAGCGCTTTCGTCTGCTTCTTTCCGCACCCCAGGCACGTTCGTACGGGCGGCCTGGGCTCCTCACTCATAGTGACTTTCGTTTACCGCGTGAACTGACTGATCAGACCGCAGGAGCCGCCGGGACGACCGGGGCGGGCGCCTGGGCCTTCTTGAGCGCGTCGAGCTCGGCGCGCCGCTTGTTCTCTTCGTTCATGTAGTGCTCGGCGGCGGCCTTGATCTGCCGGGCCTTCTTGATGCCGATGCCCGCCACGTTGCCGATGCGGGTCAGATCCATCTCCTTGACGATCTCTTCCACGGTGCCGAAGCCGGCCAGCTTGAAGCTGTCGACGTTGGTGGTGCCGATGCCGCGCACGCGGGCCAGGCGCTCTTCCTGGCTGAGCTCGTCGGGGTGACGGCGCTCTTCCTCGAGGCGGCGCTGCTCGCGGTCCTTCTGCATCTTCTCGAGCTCGATGGCGTCGTTGACCATCTGCTTGCGGGCCATTTCCTGCATCGGCGCGACCTTGGTGGCGTCGATGCCGGGGATCTGCGCCAGCACCTCGGGGTTGGCCTCGGCGATGTCCTTCGCCATGCGGAAGCCGTGCGCGTAGAGCGTCTCGACGAGGATGTCGGTGACGCCGGGCAGCACGCCCAGCGAACGATCGGCGAACTCGCGCATCTCCTTCACGCGCGACTCGCTGTTGATGTCGAGCTTCCAGCCGGTGAGCTGCGCCGCGAGGCGCACGTTCTGGCCCGAGCGGCCGATGGCCAGCGAGAGCTGGTCGTCGGGCACGATGATTTCCATGGCGTGGTTGGCCTCGTCGATGATCACGCGGCTCACCTCGGCGGGCGCGAGCGCGGCGCACACGAAGCGCGCCGGATCTTCGTCGAACTCCACGATGTCGATCTTCTCGCCGCGGAGCTCCTGCACCACGGCCTGCACGCGGCTGCCCTTGATGCCGACGCACGCGCCGACGGGGTCGACGTCTGCGTCGCGGCTGCTCACCGCGATCTTCGAGCGGCGGCCCGGCTCACGGGCGGCGGCCTCGATCACCACGATGCCTTCGGCGATCTCGGGGACTTCCATCTCGAAGAGCTTGGTGAGGAGGTTCACCGAAGCGCGCGACAGGATGATCTGCGGGCCCTTGGCCTCGCGGAGCACGTCGAGCACGAAGGCCTGCACGCGATCGCCCGGGCGGTACACCTCGCGCGGCACCTGCTCGCGCACGGGGAGGACGGACTCGGCGCGGCCGAGGTCGACGATCAGGTTGCCGCGCTCGAGGCGGCGCGCGATGCCGGTGACGATCTCGCCCTTGCGGTCCTTGTACTCATTGAAGACGTTCTCGCGCTCGACGTCGCGCGTGCGCTGCAGGAGCACCTGCTTGGCGGTCTGCGCGGCGATGCGGCCGAAGCCGCGGCGGAAGGTCTTGAGGCCGAGAATGTCGCCGTACTGCTCGTCTTGCGCCTTGGCCTCGAGCGCGTCTTCGTCACGGTAGAAGATCTGGAAGACGAGCTCGTCGCCCGGCTGCACTTCCATGCCCTGCCCCGCCGCCTGCGCCACGGTGATGTTGTTGATGGCGTTGAGCGGGTCGGTGACCTGATCGACCACGGTGATGGCCTGGAAGATCTCCACCACGCCCTTGCCGGCTTCGAACTTGGCCTCGAGCGCGCGGTCCTGGCCGAAGTGCTTCTTGGCGGCCGTCTTCATCGCGTCTTCGAGGGTCGCGACGAGGATCGTCTTGTCGATGCCCTTGTCCTTGGCGACCTGGGTGAGGACGTCGTCGAGGCGGAGGGCTGCAGTGGCGGGGGTCATGGGTGTTCCTTTTCCTCGGCCGCCAGATGACGGCCTGTATGTGGTTACGACTATGAACTACGGCTGAAACTCGAGATTCGCGCGGGCGATGTCCTTCAGGTTGATGGTGAAGGGGCCTGCGCCCTCCACCTCCACCGTCACTGCGTCCGCCGAGACCTGACGAAGCGTCCCGAGGAAGTTCTTGCGCGGCGGCTCGAAGAGCGGCGCGAAGGTCTTGATGCGCACCTGCTTGCCCTTGACCGCTTCGAAGTGCGCGGACTTCTTGAGGGGGCGGTTGAGGCCGGGGCTGGAGCACTCGAGGCTGTATTCGTGGGGAATGAAGTCTTCGATGTCGAGGGCCTTGTCGACGGCGTGGCTGGCCAGCGCGCATTCTTCGACGCCGACGGTGCCGCCGGGCTTGTCGATGAACAGCCGGAGGATCCACCCGCCGTGCTCGCGGATGAACTCGAGATCGAGCAGCTCGAGCCCTTCGGCCGCGATCAGCGGCTCGCAGAGCTCCTGCGCTCTCTCTTCCACCTTCTGTTTGCTGCTCGGCTCGGCCACTGCGATCGACCCCCTGAAATGAAAAAAGTGGGCACCCCGGCCCACTTTTCGGTTTCCGAAAAATTGGTGACGGGCATCTACGACACCACCCCACCCCGTGTAAACAGCGGCCCATGCGCATCGCAGCTGTCCAGATGACCAGCGGGGCCGACAAGGCCCTCAATCTCGAGTCGGCGACCCGCCTGATTCTCAAGGCCGCGGAGTCAGGGGCGCAGCTCGTCGGAGTGCCTGAGAACTTCTCGTGGATGGGCCCTGAGGCCGAGCGGAAGCTGAACACCGAGACGCTGGAAGGCGAGACCCTCGGGCGCATGGCTGAGCTCGCAAGATCATTGAAGATTTCGGTGCTGGCGGGCTCGATTCTCGAGGCCGGGGCGCCGGGGGGGCGCCTGTTCAACACCAGCGTCCTGTTCGGGCCCGAGGGGCAGCGGCTGGGGGTGTACCGGAAGATTCACCTCTTCGATGTCGAGGTGGGGGACGGGCAGACCTACCGCGAGTCGGCGGCCGTCGCGCCGGGGACCGAGGTGGTGGTGGCGGACTCGCCGGTGGGCAAGGTGGGGTTGTCGGTCTGCTACGACCTCCGTTTCCCTGAGCTCTACCGTCGCCACGCCGAGGCGGGGGCGGTGCTGCTCACCGTGCCGGCGGCCTTCACCCTGATGACGGGGAAGGATCACTGGGAGGTGCTGCTGCGGGCCCGCGCGATCGAGAACCAGGCGTACGTGATCGCGCCGGCGCAGCAGGGCAGGCACCCGAAGGATCGCCTCACCTGGGGTCACGCGATGGTGGTCGACCCATGGGGGCTGGTCGTCGCGCGCGCGTCGGAGGGTGAGGGCTTGGCGATGGCGGAGCTCGACCTCGAGTACCTGGCGAAGGTGCGGCGCACGCTGCCCGCGCTGCAGCACCGGCGGCTCTGAGTCACCGTTGGAAGGGGTTGTGGACCTCCACGCCCATCAAGCCGAAATCGATCGTGTTGCGAGTCGCGACGGTGAGGCCATGGACCTTCGCGGTCGCAGCGAGCAGCGCGTCGACAGCCGGCCGCCTCTCAGGCACCCCGAGCCGGCCCCACTCCTCCGCGATCTGCTCGGTGATCTCGAGGGTCCTCCCAGCAAAGGCGACCCGAATCTGATCGAGCCACTTGCTCAACGCGCGAGCCTGGGCCGCGTCCTTTCGGGCCACCAACCCGATCCCGCGGCGAATCTCACCGATCACCAGCACGCTCGTGAACATCGACTCTTCCGAAACGCTTTCGGCCCACCGCGCCACGTTCGAATCGCAGCGCGCCTTCTTTCGGAGCTCGGACAGCACGTTCGTGTCGACCAGCCACTTCACAGATCGACCTCTCTCCCCAGGTCGCGCTGGCGGGCGAACGCCTTGTCCACGACGTCGTCAGGAATCTCGACATCCATGACCAGGAGTTCGCGGAGGCTCTTGCGCGGACGAAGGGAGCGCCGGAGAAGACTCCTCACTTCCGCAGCTCGCCGAGTGCCGCTTCGGAGTTCGGCCGCGACCTCCCGAATCAAGGCAGCGTCGCCTGCGGCCGCCTGGACCTCGACGCGCACGATCCCCTTCGCCTTCTGCTGACGACGATGAGCGGTGAGCGCGCGTTTTTGAGGGTTCTTCATTTCCGGAAATCTATCCGGAAATTGAGCAGCGGCCAACCGCCTGGGAGAGCGCGCAACAACGGCGCGCCTCTTCGGACCAGTCTATCGTCGCAATGAGGACGTCATGCACGAAGGGCCGCCCACGCTGATCGACATCGAACACGACGACCGCCACGCGACACACGTGGGACGAGTTGCAGACGGCCGGCAGTTCTTCGTCACTGGCCCGTTCGAACCGAAACGCGGTGAGCAGCCGCGCAGAGAGTTCATCGCGCGGTACCTGTGGTCCGCAGACGGGGGATTTCTCGCGCTCGTTTCCCCCGGCCTCGCGGTCATCAAAGAGGACAACTCGCCGAAGCCTGAATCAGGGCGTCAACAGGCGCCTGCGGTGAGGGGCCTGTGCGCGTCGAGCACCGTCGGAAGATCCAGCCAGACCGCCTTTGCTTCCGAGCAGCAGGGCATCGGCGCACCTACAGAGGCGGGCAATTCTCCCGGACTCGGTATAGGGCACGCTCATGGTCTCCCGGCGGGTCACTCCCCTGCTCTTCATCTTTGCGCTCTCCGGCTGCGCGACCGCGAAGCTGATCGGCGATCCGGCGTTCACGCCTGAGGATCCCCGCATCGCCCGCAACGTGGTGATCGAGCCGCTCTTCGAACTCGCCGAGCTGCAGACGTCCACCCGCACCGAGTACGCGACGCTCGGCACCGGCTACGGCAACCCCGGCCTCGGCTTCGGCGCGGGCTTCGGCACCACGGGGCCGAGCACCGTCGCTATCACCCGCCAGGTCTCCGAGAAGCCCTTCTTCGCCAAGCCCGCCACCCTCGTCGAGCTGCAGCACCGCGCGATGGCCCAGGTGCAGGTGCGGAGGCCGAGCTGGCGCGTCACCTCGACGTCCGGAGCGCAGCTGCTCAAGGGTCCGGTGACGGTGGTGCGCACCATCATCGAAGGCAACGAGACGATCGCCAGCGATCGCACCCTCAAGAACCTCGCGTTCGGCTTCGGGCTCATCATCTGGCCGCTCCAGCTCTTCAACATCAACCCGGTCGAAGAGACCATTCGCGTGTACGGCCTGGTCGAGCGCTTCAACCTCGACGCCACCTCGCTGCAGCAGCGCCTGGTGAAGTACCCCAGCCAGCCCGACTTCGCGGTCAACCTGGCCAACGTGCCGCCGCTGCGCCGTGAGTTCGGGCTCGACGTCACCTACGCCGAGGGGCTGCTCGCCGACGAGCGCCCCCGGCCCAACCTGTTGATCGACGGCTTCGTCGATCGCCTGGCGACCGCGATCATCGCCCTCGTGGAGGAACAACCGTGAGCATCTGGGACTCCGTCAAGCCGAAGAAGAAGACCACCAGCGTGACGGCCGTGGTGCTCAGCCGCGACCAGCGCGAGCTGGCGCTCACCTGGAGCGACGGCGTCAGCACGAAGGTCGCCGCGCGCCGGCTGCGCCAGTACTGCCCGTGCGCCGGCTGCGTCGAAGAGTGGAGCGGCAAGCGCACCTTCGAGGTCGAGACCATCCCCGAAGACATGAAGGTCATCGAAGTACACAGCGTGGGGAACTACGCGCTCTCGTTCACCTTCGGCGACCTGCACACCACCGGCATCTACCAGTGGGAGTACCTCAAGGATCTGTCCGTCGCGCCGGGATGACCTCCCGCCACGGCACCACGCCCAGCAGCACGCCGCTCACGCACAGCACCGCGCCCACCACTCCGAGCAGGGTGACGGGCTCACCCAGCCAGCCCAGCGCCAGCGTCCACGCGACCACCGGCACGAGCTGCGTGGTGGCGCTGCCCGCCGTCGCGCTGGTGAAGCCCATGCCCCAGGTGAAGAGCATCTGACCGCCGATCGAGAGCACGCCGATCACCAGGCAGATGAACAACGGGAAGCCTGACAGCGGCACCCAGCCCGGAGCCGCGAGCGGCGCGCTCACCACCAGCCCCCCGATGCAGAAGGCGAAGAACACCGTGATCGCGTCGGTGTCGTCGCGCAGCTTGCGGATCACCGTCATCGCCGCCCCGCCCGTCACCGCCGAGAGGATGCCCGCCAGCGCCCCCACGTCCGGCACGAAGGGGTTCGTCACCGAGCCGGTCGAGAAGGTGACGAACGCGGCGCCCGAGGTGGCCACCACCAGGCCCACCCTGCGCATCGAGGTCGAGGTCTCCCCCAGGAACCACGCCGCGAACGCCGCCGCGTAGATCGGCGAGGAATAGTTGAGCACCGTGGCCGGCGCCGCCCCCAGCCGCTCGATGGCGAAGAAGTAGGTCACCACCGCCACGCCGCCGAAGAGCCCGCGCAGGCCCAGCAGCCTCCACTGGGCGAAGTTGGGACGCCGGCGCTTCCACGCGAAGAGGAAGCCGCAGCCGATGATGCCCACCGCGAAGCGCACCGTCGCGACCTCGGCCGCCGGCACCTTCCCCGCCAGCAACCGCGTGAGCACCGCCATCAGCCCGAAGAAGAGCGACGACACGGCGATGACGGCGATTCCGTTGACCCGGGGCCCTTCGGCTGCGCTCAGGGCAGGCTTTGACACCACCTCGCCATACGCCTCCGTCCGCCCGGTTTCATGGAATTCACGGCACAATGCAGCGGTGACCGATCCGAAGGAGCAGGACGACATCCGCGAGGGACCGGCGGCCCTCGGCGCCGACGGCCGGCTCGAGCAGCGCCTCGAGCGCGTCGAGCAGGCCGGAGTGCCCGCGCCCAGCCCCGCCCCCGAGGCCAACCTCCACCTCGCCGCGCGCGCCCCGAAGGCCATCGAGCAGCGCGTGGAGAACTACCGCGCCGAGCTCCGCGCCCGCAACGCGCGGCCCTGGGCCCTCAAGCTGGTGATCGGCGCGCTCGTGGCCGGCCTGGGCGGGCTCGGCGCCCTGCTCTACTTCAAGCCGAAGCTCGACCTTCAGTCGCTCGACGGCGTGCGCGAGGCCAACCTCCTCGACGAGCTCACCGCGGGCGGCGAGCGCGAGCCCATCATCATCAGCTCCACGCCCACCGGCGCGACCATCATCATCGGCGGCAAGACGGTGGGCGAGACGCCCTGGGCCGGAGAGAACGTCTGGCGCGGCGAGACGACGCTGGTGCTCAAGCTGGCGGGCTACCAGCCGTGGCAGGGCAAACTGCGGGGTGGCAAGCCGGCGACCCTCGACATCCGACTCAAGAAGTAAGACGGTGCAGTCATGGTCAAGAACATCCTCGTCGCCGTCGACGGCTCCAAGCCCTCGATCGACGCGTCTCACTTCGCGATGGGCCTCGCCGAGCAGATGTCGGCGCAGCTCACCTTTCTCTTCGTCATCGAGACCCCGCAGGTGATCCCGGTGGGCCCGCTCTCGGGCTACGTGACCACCTCGTCAGCGCGCTCGCAGGAAGACGTGAAGAAGGCCGAGGCGCTCGTGGAACAGATCGCCAAAGAACGGCCGGGCCTCAAGGTGAGCACCCGCGTCGAGCTCGGTGAGCCGGTCGACGTCATCTGCGAGGTGGCGAAGACGCTCGGGGCCGATCTCGTGGTCGTGGGCGCCCGCGGTCACAACGCGGCCCAGCGCTTCCTGCTCGGCTCGGTGAGCGATCGCGTGGTGCACCACGCCCCCTGCCCCGTGCTGGTCGTCAGGCGATGAGCGCCCTCCACCCCAACGCGCAGCTCATCACCGATTTCTACACCGCCTTCGCCAGGCAGGATCCCGGCCCCATGCGCGCGGCTTACGCCCCCGAAGCGCACTTCACCGATCCCGCCTTCCCCGACCTCCGCGGCAAGGCCGTCGGCGACATGTGGACGATGCTCTGCCAGCAGGCGAAGGAGTTCCGCCTCGAGTTCCGTGACGTGAAGGCCGACGACACCACCGGCGCCGCGCACTGGGAGGCGTGGTACCGCTTCGGCGGCAAGCGCAAGGTGCACAACGTCATCGACGCGAGCTTCACCTTCGCCAACGGCCGCATCGTGCGCCACGTCGACAGCTTCGACTTCTGGCGCTGGAGCCGGCAGGCGCTCGGCCCCGCAGGCGCGCTGCTGGGGTGGACTCCGATGCTGCGCAGCGCGGTGGTCAGCAGGGCGAAGGCCGGGCTGACGGCCTGGCAGAAGCGCCAGTAGGCAGGCCGTCGACTTCGCTCGGGCTGAACGGATCGGGCCGGTTTCCGCTCACGCCGAGCGGAGTCGAGGCGCCCTACTTGACGACTCGCAGGTGCCCGCGCCGCGGAGCCGTCGGCTGCTCCGGTGGGCCCTCGTCGCCGTCCGACCGCTTCTCCATCACCACCTCGCGCAGCACCGCGCGGGCGTTCGACTTCTCGGAGTCGGGGTCGAGCATCGGGGGCAGCTTCGCCTTCTCGGTCGCGGCCTCGGCCAGTTCCTGCGGCATGTCGTCGGCGAACATCCAGAAATCGCGCGTGGCCAGCGACGCCACCGCGTAGAGCGCCGACCAGGGCACGCCCACCGTGAAGCGGCTGCCTCCGAACGACAGCGTCTGCCGCACGCCCCACTCGCTCACCGAGAGATCGGGCGGGTCGAAGCGGTACGAGATGTTGAGCACCAGGTGGTGCTCCGCGCGGAACTTCTCAGGCACGAGGACTCCGGGGCGGCGGGCGTCGAGGTGGATCTGCGTCATCCCCTGCTCGAGAGCTTCCAGCACGCGGTCCTTCTTCTCTTTGAGTTTCCGATCCGTCACGTCGTCACCGTCTGCGCATCGCGCGGTCCATCTCACGCTTCGCTTCTCTGTCCTTGATCGTGTCCCGCCGATCGAGGCCCGTCTTTCCCTTGCCCAACCCGAGGCGGATCTTCGCCTTCCCGTTCTTGAAGTACATCACCAACGGGATAATCGAGTAACCGCGCTCCTTCACCTTCGTCGCCCAGCGGTCTATCTCGACCCGGTGAAGCAGCAGCTTTCGCTTGCGAATCGGCGTGTGGCTGAAAGCCGACGCCGGTTTGTACGCCCCGATGTGCGCGTTGCAGAGGAACAGCTCGTTCTTCTCGGGCGAGGCGTACGAGTCGGACAGGCTGGCCTCGCCCGCGCGCAGGGCCTTCACCTCGCTGCCGGTGAGCTGCAGGCCCGCCTCGATGGTGTCGTCGATCTGGTAGTCGAAGCGCGCGCGCCGGTTCTCGCAGATGAGCTTTTCGTCGGCGTTGGGCTTCTCGGCCATGAGGCGGCCCTCTTGAGACAAGAGCTGGTGAATGTCGAGGATGCAGACGTTCTGCCAGCAGATCAGGCTAGCCGAGCTGGATCGCGACGTTGTCGATCAGGCGCGTCTTGCCCATGAAGGCGGCCACGAGGGCCCTCGCGGGGGTGCCCTTCTCGAGCACGGTGAGCGGCGTCAGCTTTCTCGCGTCGACGAGCTCGACGTAGTCCTCGCGCGCCTGCACTCCGACGAGCTCGGTGCGGATCAGCGCGAGCAGCTTCGCCACGTCGGCTTCACCCGCGGCGGCCGCCTTCTGCGCCGCGAACAGCCCCCTCGAGAGCCCCAGCGCCCGTCTTCGCTCGTCGGGCGAGAGGTAGGAGTTGCGCGAGCTCATCGCCAGGCCGTCGGTCTCGCGGATGGTCGGCATGCCGATGATCTCGGCGCCGAGCTCGAGATCGGCGTTGAGCCGGGTGATCACCTGGAGCTGCTGGTAGTCCTTCTCGCCGAACAGCGCGACGTCAGGGCGGAAGAGCGCCAGCAGCTTCGCCACCACCGTCGCCACGCCGCGAAAGTGACCGGGCCGCTTGTCTCCGTCCAGGCCCTGGCTCACCTCTTCCACGTTCACGTACGTCTGGTAGCCGCCCGGGTACACGGTCGACGGCTCGGGCATGTAGACGCCGAAGACGCCCGCGCTGCCGCACCGCCGCAGATCGCCCGCGGCGTCACGCGGGTAGGTCGAGAGATCTTCCTGGGGCCCGAACTGCGTCGGGTTCACGAAGATCGACGCCGCCACCACCTCGGCCCGCTTGCCGCCCTCCCGCATCAGCGAGAGGTGGCCCTCGTGCAGAAACCCCATCGTGGGCACGAGCGCGATGCGCTGCCCCAGCAGCTGCACCGACTTGACCCAGGCTCGCACCTCACCCGGCGTCTTCCAGACGACTGGAGCAGCCATGGGTCAGACCGGTACGCCGAACACGCTGTGCTTCTCGTCCCGCTCCGTCGTCTCGACGTCGGGGTTCGAGGCCACCAGGCGCATCGTGGTGCTGCGGAAGGAGTGCTCTTCGTCGGGGAACGACCCCGTGCGCACCTCGTCGAAGAACGCCTTCGCCGCGCCGTTCACGTCGCTCGAGAGCATCGCGTAGTGCTTCACGAACTTCGGCTTGAAGTGCGGGTTGAGCCCCAGCAGGTCGTAGCAGACCAGCACCTGGCCATCGCAGTGCTTGCCCGCGCCGATGCCGATGGTGGGAATCGAGAGCCGCGAGGTGATCGTCTTCGCCAATTCGAGCGGGACCCCCTCGAGCACCAGCGCGTAGCAACCGGCCTGCTCGAGCGCGACCGCGTCGTCGAGCAGCTTGCGCGCGGTGTCCTCGTCGCGGCCCTGCACCACGTAGCCGCCCATCTTGTGAATGGACTGAGGCGTCAGCCCCAGGTGCCCCATCACGGGAATGGACGCGCGCACGATGCGGGTCACCACGTCGGCGAACTCCGCGCCGCCTTCGAGCTTCACGCTGCCCACGCCACCTTCGGCCACCAGGCGGCCGGCGTTGGTCACCGCCTCTTCCACCGAGTTCTGGTAGCTCATGAAGGGCATGTCGCCCACCACGTGCGCCCGCTTGGCGCCGCGGGTGACGGCGCGCGAGTGGTAGACCATCTGGTCCATCGTCACGGGCAGGGTCGAGTCGTGACCCTGCACCACCATGCCGACGGAATCTCCCACGAGGAGGACGTCAGCCCCCGCTTCGTCGAAGAGCCGGGCGAACGTCGCATCGTAGGCGGTGACCATGCAGATCTTCTGACCTGCGGTCTTCAGCTTCTTGAGCGTGTGGATGGTGACCTGGTTCTTCACGGTTCACCTCCTGCTTCTGTGGACTGCGGGTGAGGCCCTGAGCTGCTGTCGGTTCGCCGCTCTCTCGAGTCGCCGTCGACCAGGACTGGGTACGTCTTAACGCGAATGCTACTTCCTGCTGGGGAGCGGCTGGTAATGCACCGTGCCCTTGCGTGTCTGGCGGATGACCTGCATCAGATTCTCCAGGTCTTCCGGGTTGTTGACGAAGTCGATGTCGCTCGTGTTGACCACCAGGAGCGGCGTGTCGGTGTAGTGAAAGAAGAAGTCGTTGTACGACTTGCACAGCGACTCGAGGTAGCTCGCGTCGAACTTCCGCTCGAAGTCGCGCGCCCGCTTCTTGATGCGGCCCAGCAGCACGTCCATCCGCGCCTGCAGGTAGATCACGAGATCGGGCTTGGTCACCCGCGGGCCCAGGGCGTCGAACACGCGCTCGTAGAGGCCCATCTCGTTCTCGTCGAGCGTGAGCGCCGCGAAGATGCGGTCCTTGGCGAACAGGTAGTCGCTCACCGTCACCGAGGCGAACAGGTCCTGCTGGAAGAGCTCCTGCTGCTGCTTGAAGCGCGAGAGCAGGAAGAACATCTGCGTCTGAAACGCGTACTTCGCCCGGTCGCCGTAGAAGCTGGCGAGGAACGGGTTCTCTTCCACCACTTCCATCACGCGGCGAGCCTGGAAACGCTCCGCGACGATGTTGGTGAGCGAGGACTTTCCGACGCCAATCGGACCCTCGACGACGATGTAGCGGTGGTCCAGTTTCATGCGCGCCGAGGCCGATTTACCGGCCCGAAATGAAGGTCGGCACACAACCACACCGGGTTTGCGCGTGCAACGGAACTCAAAGAAATGCCAACAAGATCAAGTCGTTCGTTGACCTCACATGTCACGTCACGTATGGTCATGTCATGGCCATCCCGAGGGGGAAGCAGTCGAGGGTCGTCGCTCTGGAAGCTGCACCCACCGAAAGCGTGCCCGCTGATCTCATCGCGAGCCCGCTCTACGGCGTGGCGATGCTGAAGATCGCGATGGAGCTCAAGAAGGCCGATGCGCGGCCGGTCGACGAGCTCATCCACGGCGTGCTCACCAAGATGCGTCTCGACGAGGGCGAGTTCCGCCGCTTCCTCGAGGCCAACGGGGGGCTTCTGCGCGCCATCGCCCAGAAGCGCTACGCGTGAAGAAGCAGGTGAAGATCCCGCTGACCGTGTTGGCGCGAGCGAAGGCCGCGGTGGAGAAGAAGCCACAGCCGCCTCCGCAGCAGCCGCCGCGCAAGGCGAAGGTCATCGCGGCGCTCAAGAAGCTCCACCCGATGGACTGAGGGCGGGGAGAGGGCAAGACCTTGGCCCTGCCGCGCTTCCAGCTCTTCGAGTTCAACGATTCCCCGTGGGTGCCCGCGGTGCTCCGCGACACGATCGTGGAAGCCCTCAGCCGCGCCATCCGCTGGGGCGGCTTGATGGACGGCCTCGTCGCGCCCCTCGCCCGCTGCCTCGACGCGGCGGGCACCTCGCAGGTGCTCGATCTCTGCGCGGGTGCAGGAGGACCGGCCGCCATCCTCTGTGACGCGATGGCGAAGCGCGGCCACGACGTGCACTTCCTCATGTCCGATCTGTTCCCAGCCATCGCCGAGTGGGAATCGTTGCGCTCCGAGCGCCTCGACTTCGTGGCCGAGCCGGTCGACGCCACCCACATCTCCCCTGCCCTCGGTGCCGGGCGCGTGCGGGTGATCATCAACGCGCTCCACCACTTTCCGCCGGACCTCGCGAAGCAGGCGATCCTCGGCGCGTGTGCCGGCGCGCCCGGCGTCTTCATCGCCGAGAGCCTGGTGCGCAACCCGGTCTCGTTCCTCGCCATGGCGCCGGTGGGGATCGCCGCGCTGCTGGCGACCCCTGCCCTGGCGAAGGACCGACGCCTCGCCCGCGCACTCCTCACCTGGTTCAGTCCGGTCGCGCTCGCAGTCTCGGCGTGGGACGGCACCGTCAGCTCGATGCGCATCTACGAGCCCGCCGAGCTGCAGGAGATGGTGGCCGGCCTCGAGGGCTGGACCTGGACGTCGGGCCAATACGCCCACTCCGCGGGGCTCGGCAGTGGCAGCTGGTTTTCCGGAACGAGAGCGTGACCTTGCGCCGAGCGAGCTGGAGCCTGGCGGCGTTGCTGTGCGTCAGCTGCGTGCACCGCTTTCCGGGGCCCGGACAAGTGCCGGCGGCGCAGGAGTATCGAAGCCTGGCGGACGGCGGCGCCTCGGCCCTGTCCAACCGGGTGCTCGCCGCGGGCCGGGGGCAGGGCCTCGTGCACGACGCGAGGCTCGACGAAGTCGCCCGGGTGCTCGCCGAAGACTACCGGCTCTGGCACGAGGTCCCGCCCGCCACCTATCTCCGCTGGCTCTTGCGGCGACACGGCATCGCCGCCGGGTATCACCGCCTCTGGGCGGGCTGGGTCACCGGCTCGAACCAACGGGTGATGCGGCTCGACGAGATGCTGGAAGAGGAGCTCGCGAAGGTGAAGGACCTCGGCGGCAAGAGCTTCGGCATCGCGCGCGCTTCCGGGCCCACGCCCACCGCCCAGGTGCTCCTGCTCGCTGATTCGCGATTGGTCCTCGAGCCGATCCCCCGCCAGCCGAAGCCCGGTGAGGTGATCACCCTCAAGGGCACCGTCGCCGGCGTCCACGACGGCGCTGTCCAGGTGTACGCCCCGGGCGAGCGCGAGCCGCGGCTGGCGCTGGTCGACCAGCGCGGTGCCTGGGAACCCCAGCAGCTGACCGTCCCCTCGACGCCGGGGCGCTACTGGCTGGAGCTCAGGTTCTCGGAGGACAAGGGCCCGACCATGTTGGTGCCGTTGTTGGTCGGTGGAGTGGAAGACGTGCCGCTCGAGGTTGGCAGCACGCCCGCGGAGCTCGAAGTGGCGGCGCGCGCGTGGGCGCAGCAGGTGCGAGCCCAGGCTGGCCTCGCGCCCCTCGAGAGCGATCCAGCGGCAGACGCGATCGTGAGGCGCCGCGCAGAGCTCCGCGCAGAATCACCGGCGGACAGCGAAGCGGCGCTGCGCGCGGCCGGCTACCTGGTGGTGAACTGGAAGTACAAGGCGCGGGACGGCGAGCACGGGAACAGCGAGGCGTTGGCCGCGATCGATCGGCCCAGCGAAGCGGCGTTTCTCCTCAAGGCCGACGTCCAGGGCCTCGCTGTCGGCGCCTCGCGCGTCGGTGATTCGTGGTGGCTCGTGCTCGAGACCCTCGGACCGAAGCAGGTGCGCTGAACGCCCGCGCCAAAGCACTGGCCCCCGGGTTTTCTGCACGCGAAGCTGAGGCGTGCGCTTTCGCTTCACCGACGACAGGAATCTCCACGAGAAGGAGGAGCGCGAAGCGGCGCTCCACCGCATTGACGAGTGGTGGGCCGCCTTTGCCAGCCATGCAGACAGAGTCGACGGCTGCTTCTCGCGTGGACTGAAATTCGACGTGCCTCAGTTCATGGGTCAGCTGTCCGCGGTGGATGAACGGTTGATGTGGGAGTTCGGCCCTCCGCTGAAGGGCGGCAAACACAGGCTCGTCTTCACCCCCGAGCGTGACCGCTTCCTGTGGCCGCTGGTCGAAACGCTGCTCGCGCGGGCACCCGTCGGCACAGGCTTCGAGTTCTACACGGGCCGGCTCGCGGCACCGCTCGAGACGGCGAGCCGCGTGGTCATGGGACGTACCGCGATCAGCCTGGACGGATGGACCGTGATGCTCAGCAGCAACGAGGACTTCGGTGTGGACCTGACCTTCCTGGTCCCGAAGGCGGTCGCCGGCTTGGAAGGGGTGCGAGCGGCCGCCTTCGTGGCTGCGGAGACCCTTCTCGGAGAACACCTGATGGACACCTTCGTGGACGCCATCGAGGTGGAGTCCACGAGCCCACCCGGCGCGAAGCTCAACGCCCTGGGCAAACTGCCGGCTGAGTTCACGTCGCTCCTCGGCCGCCATCGTTTGCCTGCGCAGACGATGCTCGAGTCGATGTCCGAGAGAAAGCACTTCGTCCTCGAACTCACTCCGGAGGAGAAGTCCGATTACCGTCGGCAGGACGACCTTCTCGTCGGCACGACCGCCTTCCTCCCCATGTGGCAGCGAGCACACTCGGATCTCCCGTTCGCTTCGGAGCGCTTCAGTCGGTGTGGCGAGACGTTTTGCTACCTCAAGATGGACGGCAGTGAAGGCCTCGACCCGCAGGGCTTCGCCGACAGGGGCGAGATCCAGGACGCGCTGGAGAACGCCCTGGCGAAGGACCTCGGAGCGGTGATCGGTGGTGGCACCGGACTCCGTTACTCGTACGTCGAACTGGCGCTGCTCGACGTCAAGAAGGCCGTTCCGGCAATACGTGAAGCCCTTCGGGCTGGCCGGCTGCCGAAGCGCAGCTGGCTGCTGTTTCATGACTCGGCCCTCGAGGCCGAGTGGATCGGCATCTGGGACGACTCGCCTCCGCCGCCCGAGCTGCCCGTGTAGCCTTCAGCGGAACTGGCAACACATCAGCGGCTTGACCAGGTCGCACGTCACGTAGGCCGTGCCGCCGGTGGGCCCGAGCGAGAAGCCGTTGTCGGCGGCGCCGCCGTAGCTCCACGAGATGCCGGTGCCGTTGTCGCAGCGGAAGCTGGTGCGGCTGCCTGAGGCGCTGCGGGGGTCGTCGATCCACGCCGAGGTGCCGGGGGCGATGGACGTCTCGCCGAGGCGGTAGTCGCTCTCGGGGCAGAAGAACGAGCCGGGGAACTCGGCGCTGCACTTCGCGTTCGCGCCGGGAACGCCTCCGAGGTTGCCGGTGAAGGTCATCGTGGTGAGGCCACGCACCACCACCCGCGCGTTGCGCCGGCAGCACGCCAGCGGCTTGACCTGATCGCACGCCACGTAGGCCGTGCCGCCGATGGTGCTCAGCGAGAACCCGTTGTCGCCGACGCTGCCCGAGCTCCAGCTGATGCCGGTACCGTTGTCGCAGCGGAAGCTGGTGCGTGAACCCGAGGCGCTGCGGGGATCGTCGATCCACGCGGTGGAGGCCGGCGCGAGCCCCGTCTCCGCGAGGCGGTAATCGCTCTCGGGGCAGAAGTACGAGCCCGCGAACTCGGCGTTGCACAGCGCGTTCGCACCCGGAGTGCCGCCCATGGCGCCGTTGGACGTCGCCGTGGTGAAGCCGGCGAAGTCGACCCGATCACTCACGCCGCCCGGCAGGCCGCCGTCGACGAGCAGGACCGCTCCCGGAGGCCCCGCGGGGCCCTGCGCTCCCGTCGCGCCGGGAGGACCGGCAATCCCCGGTATGCCCTGCGTTCCCTGCGGACCCTGGGCACCCGTCGCCCCTGTTGCACCCGTTGCACCCGTTGCGCCCTGCGCCCCCGGAGGACCCGCGACCCCGGGCGCGCCCTGCACGCCCTGCGGCCCCTGAGCGCCGGTCGCGCCCGCTGGACCCGTCAAGCCGGTCGCGCCCTGAGCCCCGACCTGCCCGTTACACACCGCGAGCGCGCCGCCGTCGGGCTGGGAGAGCAGCACCCCACCCGCGGGGCACTGCACGCTCATCGACGCGAGCAGCGTCGCCGTCACCGAGGTGCCGTTGCACACCGTGCTGATGCCGCCGTCAGACACCTGCGTCACCCGAATGCCTCCAGCCGGGCACGCGGCCCCCGCGGCGATGGGAGTCACCGTGACGGAGGCCCCGGGAGGGCCACTGACGACTCCGCCGTCGAGGACCAGCACCTGCCCGGGCGCGCCCTGGACACCTTGAGGCCCCTGCGGTCCTTCGGGTCCAGCCGGTCCAGCCGGCCCGGCCGGGCCCGCATCACCCGGATCGCCCTTGTCGCCGCGCTGACCACTCGGCCCTGCAGGACCGACCGGACCCACGGGCCCTGGAACGCCCTGGGAGGCCGGGGCCTCGGGACAGCCGGCCAGCAGGAAGACGACGACCGACAAGGGAATGGCAGAACGCATGTGTGGAGGACCCCCGGCGAATCAGGTGGAGTGCAGGTTGTCAGCCCAGCGCCCGCTCGATGGCGGCGAACTCTTCGACCGAGAGGGTCTCGGCGCGGCGCTGGCCGTCGACCCCCGCCTTCTCCAGCACCGGCCCCCAGTCGGTGGTGAGCGTCTTCTCGGTCTTGAGCGAGTTGCTCAAGGTCTTGCGCCGCTGCGCGAAGCCCGCCTTCACCACCTTGCGGAAGCGGAGCTCGTCCTTCACCTCGGCGCGCGGCTTCGGCAGGCGCGTCAGCTTGAGCACCGCGGAGTCCACCTTCGGCGGCGGGTGGAACAGGTCGGCCGGCACCTCGAACGCGCTCTCCACGCGAAAGCGCAGCGCCAGCATCACCGTGAGCACGCCCGACTCGCGCGTCCCCGGCTCGGCGGCCACCCGCTCGACCACTTCTTTCTGCAGGGTGAAGACCGCGCGCGGCACGTGATCGGCCTGGTCCAGCACCTCGAAGAGGATCGGGCTCGACAGGTGGTACGGCAGGTTTCCCACCACCACCACCTGGTCCGCCTGCGCAGCCTTCGCGAAGTCGATCTCGGCGGCGTTGCCCTCGACCAGCGTCAGCCCCTCGAGCTTCTGGGCGTTGAGCGCCTTCACCATGTCGCGATCGCGCTCGACCGCGGTCACCTTCGCGCCGGTCTCGAGGAGGAAGCGGGTGAGGTGACCCAACCCGGGCCCCAGCTCGAGGCACGCCTCGCCCGGCCTCAGCAGCGCCTCTTCGGCGATGCGCTCGAGCACCCGATCGTCCGAGAGGAAGTTCTGGCCCCAGCTGTGTTTGGGCTGCAGGTGCAACCGCTTGAGCATGTCCCTGGGGTGTTCAGCCATCGTCAAAGCCTCCAGGACGGATCTGCGTTGAGGGAGAGATCGGCTCGCACGCCGCGCTTGAACGCCTCGGCGCCCGCGACCGCGATCATCGCCCCGTTGTCGGTGCACAGCCGCTTCGGCGGCAGGTAGAGCCTCACGCCCGCGGCATCAGCGCGCTCCTGGGCCAGGCCGCGAAGGCGCGAGTTGGCCGCCACGCCGCCGCAGAGCACCAGCTGCTTCGCGCCCGCCTTCTTCGCGCCCAGCATCACCTTCTTCGTCAGCGCGTCGGCCACCGCTTCCTGGAAGGACGCGCAGAGATCGGCGAGGCCCTGGCCCGTCGGCACGCCGTGCGTCTGCACGTGGTGCAGCACCGAGGTCTTCAGGCCCGAGAAGCTCCAGTCGAGCACCTCGTGGCTCTTGAGCGCGCGGGGGAAGGCGATCGCCTTCGGATCGCCCTTCTGCGCCAGCTCGTCGATCGGCTGCCCACCCGGGTACGGCAGCCCCAGCAGCCGCGCCACCTTGTCGTAGGCCTCGCCCGCCGCGTCGTCGCGCGTCGTGCCCAGCTTCTTGTAGGTACCGAAGGCGGGCACTTCGTAGAGCGTGGTGTGGCCTCCCGAGACGACGAGCCCCAGGAACGGCGGCTCTGGCGCATCGGCCGCGAGGCGGATGGCGAGCAGGTGACCTTCGAGGTGGTTGACCCCGACGAGCGGTTTTCCCGTGGCCAGCGCGAGCGACTTCGCCACCTGCAGGCCGACGAGCAGCGCTCCTTGAAGGCCGGGGCCCGAGGTGACCGCGATGACGTCGAGTTGATCCAACGTGACCTGCGCTCTCGTCAGCGCCTCGTCGATCACCGGCATCACCTGGATCACGTGGTTGCGGCTGGCGAGCTCGGGGATCACTCCGCCCCAGCGGCGGTGGATGTCGATCTGGGTGGACACCACGTCGGAGAGCGCGACTCGTCCGTCTCGCACCACGGCGGCGGCCGTCTCGTCACAGGATGTCTCGATGCCCAGGCACAGCACGCCGGTGCTCTATACCTGTTCGCCCCTCACCCCAACCCTCTCCCCGCTTCTTCGCAGGGAGAGGGAGCTCAGGAGTTCAGGGGATGGCCTGCAGCGCTGCACGCACTTCGTCGGCCTGCGCGCCACGGGGCTTGAGCTTGAGGAACTCGCGGTAGGGCTGCTTCGCCTCGCCGTCCCGGCCCAGGTTCTGGAACGCGATGCCCAGCGCCAGCCACGCCTGCGCGTTGGCCGCGTCGTCCTTGACCGCGTCCTTCAGGTACGGAATCGCTTCCTTGTACCCCATGTCCGACATGACCAGGGCGATGCCCAGCCCGGAACGGAGCGTGGCGTCTTCGGGCTGCAGCTTGAGCGCCTCGCGGTACAGGTTGACGGCCTTGCGGTACTTCTGGCCGACCAGCGCCGCCTTGGCGTCGTCCACCAGCTTCGCCAGCGCGGCGTCGTCAGGCACGGCCGCGGTGGTGCCCCCGTCCTTCGGGGCGAGGGCGACGGTGGTGCCCGCGTCCTTCGGGGCCACGGCGATCGCAGCGCCAGCGTCCTTCACCGCCACCGCGAGCACGCCGGCGTCGATCACGGCAGGCCCCGCATCCTTCACCAGCATGGCGATGGCGAGCCCGGCGTCCTTCGCCGCGGCGCCCGCGTCGAGCCCGGCGATCGCCACGGCCAGGCCCGCGTCCTTCGCGGCCAGGGCCACGGCCCCGGCGTCGGCCGGCGCTTCCACCAGCGCTTCGCCCGCGTCGACCAGGTCTTCCGGGACGATCGCGATCACCGCTTCGCCCGCGTCGATTGCTTCGGGCTCACCCGCGTCGACCGGCGCGACCACCACGGTCACCCCGGAGTCGATCGTCTCCGGCTGCTCACCCGGGCTGCCGTTGGCGATGATGATGCCCACGATGATGCCCAGCGCGAGCCCTGCCATGATCACCAGCGCCCAGGTGCGATTGCCCCGAATGGGGATGGGGTTCTCGAGCGACAGCGGCTGGGAGTTCGCGCCCTCGGTGTCGCTGAAGAATTGATCCTCGAGCGCAGGAGGGGGCGGCTTCGGCGCGCTGAGCTTGCCCACCGGTGTCACCACCGCCGCGGGGGGAGGAGCGGGCGGCGGCGGCTGGGGCGGTGCCGGCGGCCTGGGCAAGGCAGCCACCGGCGGCGGCGTGGGAGGCGTCACCGGCGGGGTCGGAATGCGGGTCGCCGGCGTCACCGTCTCGGACACCGGCTCGATCGGAACCAGGTCTTCCGGGGGCATCAGCGAGACGGGCGGGGAGATCGCGCGCGGAGGCGCCGGGGTCAGGTCCCTGCGCTCGAGGGCCGCGCCACCGAACACGGGCGGGGCCGCGGGCGGTGCAGGCGGCGGCGGCGCGGGCTGAGGCGCGGGGGAGTTGCGAGGCTCGTAGCGGTTCCACCCCGAGGTGGCGCCCCACGACGAGCTGGTCTGGAGCCCCTCACCCTCGATGGAGGCCCACTGATCGAGCAACTGCCGTCGCGCACGCTCGAGCTCGCGCGGGGGCTGCTCGACGAGGAACTGGGTGTCTGCGGGCGCGGCCGCGGGCACCGGAGAGGGCATGCTCACCGCCGGCACCGCCGGAGGCGCTGGCGGCGGGGTCGACCCGCGCGGCCGGGGCTCGAAGCGGTGCACCTCGGCCTTCGGCGCTGACGCCGCGGCCGAGCCCGGGAGCGGAACGGCCGCGGGCTCGATCTCGACCGGTACTTCGATGGGCTCTTCGTCGACCGGCATCGGGGGAAGCTCGGGCTCGGCGGCCTCGATCTCTTCCACCACCGCGGGCACCGCGGGCGGCAGCGGCACCACCGCGGGCACCGGCGGCACGGCGGGCGGCAAGGTGCCGGCAGGCGTGACCGAGGGCGGGCCCACGGCTTCTCCACCGGTGGGAGCAGGGCCGGTGTTGAGCCACTCCTCGATGCCCGGCTTGCGCGGACGATCGGCCTCGGCTGGCGGCGCGCCGACCTCCTTGATCAGGCCCTCGAAGTAGAGCTTCGAGATGATGCCCAGCGCGGCGAGATCTTCGAAGTCCGAGTCGTCGACCACGCGCGACAGGTTGCGGCGCCCGTCGAACAGGCGCAGCAGCCCGTTCACCTCGTCGGGGATCTCGGCGAGCCGATCGGACAGCTGCGAGTAGTCGAGCTCGAAGATCGTCTCGAGCGGGGGCAGCTGCTCGAGCATGCGGCCCCACTCGTCGAGGCGGCGCATGCCTTCCATCAGCAGGCCCTGCGTGGAGACCTCGATGCGCTCGGCGCGATCGATGGGGACGAAGGACACCTCGAACTTGCCTTCGAAGGTGTTCAGCATCCGGTAGAACGCGTTCTCGCCGCGCAACCGGCCCAGCTCGGCATCGACGACGCGGCCTTCCTTGAAATACACGACGCCGGCGCGCTCGCCCTCGAGCTTGATCACGCCCGTCTTGCGGCCGATCTCGAACGTCTGCACGAGATCGACGACGCCCATGTCGGAGAGGTTTCCGACGAAGCCGTTCTTCGTCTCCTTCTTCTCGCTGCGGTCCTTCTCCACCTTCTGGAGAATCATCCGCACGCGGGTGACGACCTCTTTGATGTAGATGGGCTTGGTCAGGTAGTCGTCGGCGCCCTGCTCCAGGCCCTTCACCTTCGACTCGACGGCCTTCTGATTGGTGAGGAAGACGAACGGAATGTGACGAAACCGCTCGTCACTCTTGAGGACCTTGCAGAGCTCGAGCCCGTCCATCTCGGGCATGCGCGTCTCTGACAGCACCAGATCAGGCGGGCTGATCTGAACCTTCTCGAGGGCGTCCTTTCCGTGGATGGCCGTCGTCACCTGGAAGCCGGCCTTCTTGAGGCTGACCTCCATGACGCGAAGGCTCTTCGCGTCAGCATCGACCAGCAGGAGGTGCTGCTTTGCCACGGGGTAACGCCCTTTCGTACGGGAAGTGGCCGGATGTTTCGTCTTGCTACGCGGGGTGTCAACGTTTCCAATGCATCAGATGCCGACCGAGCACCGCAGAGAAGAACGCGCGGCCGTCGAGGTCCGCTTTTCCGCCCGGGACGCAACGGGCGCCGGGACCCTCACTTTCACCAGTGCGGACGTGTCGACGGGCGGTGCTTTCCTCAAGTCGGACCTCCTGCTCGAGCAGGGTGAGTCGCTCTCGCTGTCCTTCGAGGTCCCCGGGGCGGGCGCGGTGCAGGCCCAGGCGCGGGTGGCCTGGGTGAGGCGCTTCCCCGAGCCGGGGCAGATCGCGGGCATGGGGGTGGAGTTCGTGGTGCTGCGGGACGAAGAGCGGGCGGCGATCAGCCGCTGGCTCCACCGCTGACTTAGCCGAAGAAGCCGCCACCGCCCTTGTTCTTGGGGTCGGCTTTTTTCTTGCGCATCTCGATCAGCCGGAGTTCCTGGTTGGCCTCGAGGTGCTTGGGGTTGGCGCGCACCGCCTCGCGGAAGTGCTTCTCGGCGCGGTCCATGTCGCCCTCGACGCGGCCGATCACCCCGAGCTGGTAGTGGGCCCGATCGCTGTTGGCGTCGAGGGTGAGCGCCTTGAGCATCATCTGGCGGGCGGCGGGCCCCTCGGCCTTGCGGGTGGGGTCCATGTAGATGGCCCAGGCCTGCGCGGCGAGGCTGTTGGCGCCCTTGTCGGCGGCGTGTGCCTTCCCGAAGTGGGCTTCGGCCTGTTTGTAGTCGCGCTTCTTGAAGAAGACCTCGCCCATCTTGAAGAGGTCGCTGGCCTGCTGGGCGGACGTCTGGGGCCTGGGCTGGCTCTGTTGGCCGGCGGTCCAGGCGGCGCGCTTGTTCTCGTCGTGCAGCGTCTCGTACGCCTCGCGGATGCCCTCGAAGACCGCGCTCATCTTCTGGGCGAGGTGGGGGAGCGAAGGGGGCAGCCGATCGGGGTGGAAGATCTTGGCGAGGTTGAGGAAGGCGGCCTTGACCTGGTCCTTGGTCGCGGTGGGCGCGATGCCGAGGGTCAGGTAGAGGTCCTTGCGGCTGAGCTGGGCGTGCCGGGCCTCGATCTGCGCCGCCAGTTGCTGCTCGGCGGCGCTGGGCGTGGGGGGCGCGGCGTTGGCGGCGGGCGTGGCGGTGATGCCCGAACCCGAGCTGGTGATGCCCGAGCCGGAGCTGGTGATGCCCGAGTCGCTGCTGCGCGGCGGCATCGCCCCGAGGTTCTCCATGGCGCGCTTGAGCAGCCGCTGACGGCGCAGCCGTGCCGCCTCCGCGGAGTCCATGGGTGCGCTGCCTTCGAGGTCTTCGATGCGGGACGTCATCGTGGATCCAGGCGACACTGACACGACTTCCGCTTCGATGATCGGTTCGACGAGCTGTTCACTGTCGGAAGTGGGGGGACCGACGAGGGCCTCGAGGCTCGAATCGACCCGGCGGAGGGCCTCTTCGAAGCTCTGCACCCCGCCCGGAGCGGGCGCGGCGGTGCTGGCGGGCTGAACGAGGCTCCAGAGATCGGCCTCGTCCTGGCCCTGGCCACCGAGCATGAGGGGCTTGCGCGCGGGGGCAGAAGGAGCGGAGGGCGCGGGCTCCCTCAGGTGCACCGGCGCGACGAAGTGGGGATCGGTCTTCTCTTCGCGGGGGCGCGGTGGGGCAGCGGCGGCGGCGGCGGGCGGAGCGGACGGCGCGGGGCCGACGTAGGTCGCCTGGCGGAGCGCGGCGTTCATGCGCTCGAGCAGCGACTGCTGATCGACCGGCCTGGGGGCCTGGGCAGCCTGGACCTGGGCCTGCGCCTGGGCGGCGGCCTGGGCACGTTCTGCCTCGACGCGAACGCGCGCGGCCTGGGCGGCGAGGAGCAGCGCCTCTTCCTCCTCTTCCTCCTGCCGGCGGGCGTTGGCCGCGGCCTGCTGGCGGGCCTCTTCTTCGGCGCGAAGGAGCGCCTCGCGCTGCTGCTGGGCCCTGAGCCGCCGCTGGTCTTCATCGGCGCGCGCGCGGGCCTGCTCGGAAGAGCGGAGCTGCGATTCGCGGGCGTGGAGTTCTTCTTCTTCGGCGGCGTCGGCGGCTTCTGCCCTGCGGCGGCGCGCCTCGTTCTCGAGCCGCTCTCGCTCTGCGCCGTCGTCACGGGCCCCTTCCGCGGCGCGACGCGCCTCTTCTTCCGCCGCCAGCCGGGCCTGCTCTTCTGCAGCGACCCGCGCCGCCTCCGCTGCCGCGAGCCGGGCCTCGTCCTCTGCACGCAGGGCAGCCAGGCGAGCCTCTTCTTCTGCCGCCAGCCGCGCCTGTTCCTCGGCTGCGAGCCGGGCCTCTTCTTCCGCCGCCAGCCGGGCCTCTTCTTCCGCCGCCAGCCGCGCCTGCTCTTCCGCTGCGAGCCGCGCCTCTTCCTCGGCCGCGAGCCGTGCTGCCTCAGCCTCCGCCGCCGCGCGCGCGGCCGCCTCTGCCTCGAGCCGTGCCTGCTGCTCCTCGGCGGCGAGGCGCGCCTCTTCCTCCTCTGCCGCGAGCCGCGCTGCCTCTTCTGCGGCGAGCCGCGCTTCTTCCTCCGCCGCGGCGCGCGCCGCCGCTTCTGCCGCGAGCCGGGCCTGCTCTTCCGCTTCGAAGCGGGCCTGCTCCTCGGCTGCGAGGCGCGCCTCTTCCTCCTCTGCCGCGAGCCGCGCTGCCTCTTCTGCGGCGAGCCGCGCCTGCTCTTCGGCTGCCAGCCGCGCTTCTTCCTCCGCCGCGGCGCGCGCCACCGCTTCTGCCGCGAGCCGGGCCTGCTCAGCCGCTTCGAACCGGGCCTGCTCCTCGGCGGCGAGGCGCGCCTCTTCCTCCTCTGCCGCCTGCCGCGCGGCCTCTTCCGCGGCGAGCCGCGCCTGCTCTTCCGCCGCGAGCCGAGCCGCCTCTTCCGCCGCGAGCCGCGCTGCTTCTTCCTCCGCGAGCCGCGCTGCTTCTTCCTCCGCGAGCCGCGCCGCTTCTTCCTCCGCGAGCCGCGCCGCTTCTTCCGCCGCGAGCCGCGCCGCCTCTTCCGCCGCGAGCCGCGCCGCCTCTTCCTCCGCGAGCCGCGCCGCCTCTTCCGCCGCGAGCCGCGCCGCCTCTTCCGCGGCGAGCCGCGCCTGCTCTTCCTCCGCGAGCCGAGCCGCCTCTTCCGCCGCGAGCCGCGCCGCCTCTTCCGCCGCGAGCCGCGCCGCTTCTTCCGCCGCGAGCCGCGCCGCTTCTTCCGCCGCGAGCCGCGCCGCTTCTTCCGCCGCGAGCCGCGCCGCTTCTTCCGCCTGGCGAGCCCGCTCCTCGGCCTCGAGCCGCGCCTGCTCCTCTGCCTCGAGCCGCGCCTGCTCCTCCGCCTCGAGGCGCGCCTGCTCCTCTGCGGCGAGCCGGGCCTGCTCCTCTGCAACGAGGCGGGCGCGCTCAACTTCGAGACGGGCCTCCTCTTCCGCGGCGAGGCGGGCTTCTTCCTCGGCCTGGAGGCGCGCCGCTTCTTCCGCGGCGAGTCGCGCCTGCTCTACGCGCTGGCGCTCTTCCTCGGCCAGTCGGGCTTGCTCCTCTGCCTCGCGCCGCGCCTGCTCCTCTGCTTCGAGCCGGGCCGCTTCCTCCGCGGCGAGCCGCTCCCGCTCCTCGCGTTGGCGCGCTTCCTCGGCCAGCCGCGCCTGTTCCTCGGCCTGAGCGCGCTCTTCAGCCTCGCGACGGAGCCGGGCCTCTTCCTCCAGCCGTGCCCGCTCCTCGGCCTCCTGGCGAAGCCGCGCTTCCTCGGCGAGCCGGGCCTCTTCCTCCAGCCGCGCCCGCTCCTCGGCCTCCTGGCGAAGCCGCGCTTCTTCGGCGAGGCGGGCCTCTTCTTCGAGCCGGGCACGTTCTTCGGCTTCCGCGCGAAGCCGTGCTTCCTCAGCGAGGCGGGCCTCTTCTTCGAGCCGGGCACGTTCTTCGGCTTCCGCGCGAAGCCGTGCTTCCTCGGCGAGGCGGGCCTCTTCCTCGAGCCGGGCGCGTTCTTCGGCTTCCGCGCGAAGCCGTGCTTCCTCGGCGAGGCGGGCCTCTTCTTCGAGGCGGGCACGTTCTTCAGCTTCCGCGCGAAGCCGTGCTTCCTCGGCCTCCCGCGCAGCGCGCTCTTCGGCCTCGCGACGGAGCCGCGCCTCTTCGGCGATCCGCGCCTGCTCTTCCTGCTCCTGGCGGACGCGCTCGGCCTCGCGGCGGCGCATCTCTTCGGCGGGCACCGAGTCGAGCACGCCGCTGCGGGTGAGCACCTCGAGCAGGGCCAATTGCTGCACCGTGACGCCCTCGGGCTGCTTCCACTGGGCGAACTCCTGGAGCCAGCGGCGATCGTCGTCGGAGAGCTCCCAGCGCGCGGCCGCGTCGAGGTCGGCCAGCTGGAACCACGGCGGCTCGGCAGAAGCCGAGGTCAGGGTCGCCCAGGCCTCGCGCACCACGCGTGCACCGCTGACGAGATCGCCACTGCCCACGTCACCTTCGTCGAAGCGCACCCCGTCGGCGACGCGCACCGTCTCGCGGATGCTGGCGAGGACGCGGGCCGACTCAGCCTCCGCGGGGACGACCCCGAGCTCGTCGAGCGTGTCGGAGTCGGAGGCCGACGCTTCACCGCGCGCCCACAACGCGTCGAGCTGGGCGAGGCCGAGGCGGCCGCTCTGCACCAGGGCGGGCACGGTGCCCTGCCAACCGAAGCCGGACCCCAGCGAAGTGCCGACGACGCTGCCCTCGCGGAAGGGAATGCGCGTCTCGCGGCCATTGGCGGTGCACGTCAACCAACCGGTCGCGCGATCGAGCCAGGCTTTGTACAGCGCTTCGACGACCTGCGGGTTGCCCATTGAGGGCGGAGTCTAGCCCCGAACCTGGCGTAGCGCCTCGAACGCGGCGATTCCCACGGCGGTCGATAAGTTGAGTGATCGCCGATCTTCGAGCATGGGGATGCAGACCTTCGTGCCCTCCCCCCCTTCGAGGATCTCGGGGGCGAGGCCGGTGGGCTCAGCCCCGAAGATCAGGTGATCGCCCGGCTCGAAGCGCACGTCCCACAGACCGGCCTGGGCGCGGGCGGTGAAGAGGAAGCGGCGCGCGCCCCCGGTGTCGGCCACGTAGGCGGCCCAGCTCGGGTAGAGCTTCAAGAAGACCTTGTCCCAGTAGTCGAGGCCGGCGCGCTTGAGCTCCTTGTCGGAGATGGAGAAGCCGAGGGGCTCGATGAGGACGAGCTTGCAGCCGGTGACGGCGCAGAGCCGGGCGACGTTGCCGGTGTTGGGGGGGATCTGGGGTGAAACGAGGACCAGGGTGAACGGTCGAGCCAAGGTGGGGAGCGCGGGGGTAGGCTGCACGGCCGATGCGCTACCGCGTGATGAACCTGACACGCAACACGCCGCTGGCCGATCAGGCCGCCCGGGCCGATTCCTTCATGCAGCGCTTCAAGGGGCTGATGGGCGTCACCGAGCTGCCCGTGGGGCACGGCCTGCACATCGCCCCGTGCAACAGCATCCACACCTTCTTCATGAAGATCCCCATCGACGCGGTCTTCCTGGACGCCTCCCAGCAGGTGGTCGACATCTGCCACGCCATGCCCCCCTGGCGGGTGAGCAAGGTCTACTTTGGTGCAAAGTCGGTGCTGGAGCTGCCGGCTGGTACCGCCGAAGCAAGTCAAACGAAAGCGGGCGACCGACTTTCGTTCGAGACGATGTCGTGATGCTGCTTTACGTGGCGCGGGACGTTTGCTTCAGTCTGCCTCTTCCTTGAGCCTTGCGACGCCCATGAAAATCGAAGTGTCCGGCCAGACCCACGTCGGAATGAAGCGGAACCACAACGAGGACAACCTCCTGCTGTTGCCGGAGGAGCGTCTCTTCGTCGTGGCCGACGGCATGGGCGGGCATTCGTCTGGCGAGGTGGCCTCGAAGATCGCGGTGGAAGAGGTCGCCGAGTTCTTCCGCATGACGAGCCAGGATCTCGAGATCACCTGGCCCTACAAGATGGATAAGCAGAAGAACTACGACGAGAACCGGCTCGCGACGGGCGTGAAGCTCGCCAACATGCGGATCTTCGAGAAGGCCTCTGCCGACACCAAGTACAAGGGCATGGGCACCACGATCGTCACCGTCTACTTCGCGAAGGACAGCGAGGTGGTGGTCGGGCACGTGGGCGACAGCCGGGTCTACTTCTTCCGCGAGAACACGCTGCGCCAGGTGACGGAAGACCACTCGCTGCTCAACGACTACCTCAAGGCGAAGAAGCTCACGCCCGAGGAGATCGAGGCCTTCCCGCACAAGAACGTGATCGTCCGCGCGCTGGGCATGAAGGACACGGTCAACGTCGACATCAACCGCGTCGAGCCCAAGGACGGGGACATCTTCCTGCTCTGCTCCGACGGGCTCTCGGGCATGGTGCCGGACAAGCAGATCGAGCAGATCCTGCAGAGCCAGTCTGATCTCGACAAGGCGTGCGCTCAGCTGATCGACGCGGCCAACGCCAACGGCGGCAACGACAACGTCACGTGCGTGCTGGCTCAGTACCGACGCTGACGCCGGGCCCGACGAGCTGATCCATCAACTGCGCGCCGGCCGGCACCTCTGCGCCGTCGAGCACCGCCACGCGGTTGAGCCGGGCGCCCTTCCCTATCTTCGCGCCACGACCCACGGACACGGCAGCGCCGATGCGCACGCCCTCTTCCACCACGCAGTTCTCACCGAAGAACGCCGGCCCGGCTGCCTTCACGTCGGCGTGGACCTGCGCGGTCGGGTGCTTCCAGAAGTTGCCCTCACCGCGAGGGTGACCGGCGAACGGGCCGCGATCACCGAACGACGCGAGCGGCACCTGGTTGAAGAGCAGCTGCTGGTGCGTGGCCGCGTAGCGCTGCGGCGTACCCAGGTCCGACCAGTACACATCGCCGGCTTGCAGCACCTGCCCACGAATGGTGAGGCCCTTCTCCATCATGCGCACGTAGACGTCGCGGTTGATGTCCTCCGCCCCCGTCGCGGCCATGAAGTCGAACACGGCCGGCGTCATCACGTGCACGCCGGTGAAGTGCCAGTTGGTGAGCCGGTCGCCACCCGGACCCTTGCCCGCAATCCGCCGAACTGACTGAGACGTGTCGAGCTCGACCGCGTTGTACGTCTCGCCCTCGGGCATCGGCAGCAGCACCATCGTGGCCGCCGCGCCGCTCGCCTTGTGCGCCTCGATCACCGGCCGCAGATCGACCGAGAACAGCACGTCACCGTTGAGCACCACGAAGTCGTCATCGCGCAGGAAGTCCTTCAGCCCCCGAATGCCTCCCCCGGTGCCCTGGATCTCGTCCGCTTCGTGGGAGACCACGAGGGACTCGAGCTCGCGACGGGCGGTGGCCTCCATCACCTCGGGGAGATGGTGGGTGTTGATGCCGATCTGCGTGATGCCCGCGCCTTTGAGCGTGGCCACGGAGTAGCGGAACAGCGGGCCCGCCAGCAGCGGCATCGCCGGCTTGGGCCAGCGGTTCGTCAGCGGTCGGAGGCGCGTGCCGAGGCCGGCACAGAGGATCATCGCGTTCATGGCTCCCTCGGTAAATGGGGACAGGCTGCTTTTCCCCCGCTGCTCTCAGCTGACCTTCAGGGGGAAAAGCAGCCTGTCCCCATTTACCTGACTCACGCGAGCTCGGGCACGTAGTGCGCGATCAGCTTGTGCAGCGGCGCGAGCTGCGGCTGCACGTCGAACGCCGCCTTCACGTACCGCAGCGACGCGGGGATGGAGACGAGGAAGCCCGGGTTGCCCTTCACCCGGTTGATGAACTCGAAGCGCCCCGCGTCCTTCAGCTTCCGCTGCACGGTGAGGAGATCGAAGAAGGCCTTGAACGGCTTCGGCTCGATCTTCTCGCCGGTCTCCTTCGCGAAGGCCGCGATGTACACGTCGAGCATGGCGTCGACGAAGTCGCGGGGCAGCTCGACGTAGCTGTCACGCAGCAGCGCCACCAGGTCGTACTGCCGCGGGCCCTGCAGCGCGTCCTGGAAGTCGATCACCACCAGCTCGCCCTTCGTCACCATCAGGTTGCGGCTCTGGTAGTCGCGGTGGGTGAAGCCGCGGGGCGCGGCGGCCAGCTCCTTCGCGATGCGGCGGAAGGCGGCGTCGAGCTCGGCGCGCTCGGCGTTGGTGGGCAGCTTGCCGCTCCAGGCCTCGAGGCCCCACTCGCGGAAGTGGTGCAGTTCCCAGTCGTAGAGCTCTTCGTCGAAGGCCCGGGTGAAGGCGAGGCAGCCCGGATCGGGGTTCTTCTCCGCGCGGGCGCGCAGCTGGGCGAGCAGCTCGACGGCCTGGGTGTAGAGCTTCGTGCGATCGCCCGTGGCCAGCGCCGCCTCGAAGGTCTGATCGGTGAGATCCTCGAGCACCATCATCCCGGCGGGCTCGTCGAAGCGGAGGATCTTCGGCACCCGCACGCCCAGCTTCGAGAGGTAGCGGTGCACGTTGATGAAGGGCAGCTCGGTGGGCGCGGGGCCCTTGCTCGCCTCTTCGCTCTTCTTGAGCGAGTCGGGCGGCATCACCATCAGCACCCACGAGTCGGGCGCCGTGCCCACGCGGTAGTACGAGCGGTTCGAAGCGTCGCCCTTGAGCTTGAGCACGGGGGCTGCCCCGACGGAGCGGCCGATGGCGAGCTCCACCTGGGCGCGGAGCTGGGTGTCGAGATCCATGACCAGCTTCTTACTCCCCCGCCCAGTTGAGGCGATCTCCGTTCGCGAACGATGACCGGGGATTCAAGAACCGCTCAGGGCCGCTCGCGCTTGAGGGGGAGCAGATCGAACGGAATGGCGATCAGCGTGGCGAACTTGTGCACCTTCTCGGGCACCTTCTGCAGCGACGCGTCGGTGAAGCCGTGGGTGGTGGCGACCACGATGATCTTCTCGTTCTTGTCGTTGTGACCGGGCCCGATGCGCAAGATGCCCCGAACGCCGAAGCACTGGGCGATGCATTCCTCGACGGCGGCGGCGTGCTCGGGATCGTCCTTGTCCTCGGAATGCCCCTCGGCGAGCGCGTCTTCCACGAAGAGCACGCCCTTCTCTCGCGCTTCCTTCAGCAGCGAGAAGGCGTCGGGCGGGCGCTCGGTGCCCACGCTCTTGCCGGCGAGCTGGGAGACCTGCCCGACGGCCTGCAGCCGTGACGCGCTGATGCCGGTGAGGTTGGTGGGCACGGTGGGCTTGAAGGCGGGCTGCTTCTTGAGGGCCTCCTGCTTCGCTTCCTGCTGCTTCTGCAGGAGCGTCTTCGCGTCGGTCTTCGGCTGCTGGCCGGGCTTCTGCCAGGAGAAGACCTTGAACAGCCCCTTCTTCTCGTTCTTCTCGGCCTTGTCGCGCTGCTCGGCGCCGTGCTCGGCCCCTTCTTCCTTCTCGGCCTGCTCTGACTGGGCGATCTCCGCCATCCGCTGCTCGATGTCGGAGGCGCGGATCTCGAGGGAGCGGTCCATGTCCTGGCCGGCCCAGAGCGCGGCCTCGGGGCTGAGGGCCTGTTCTTCGGCGGCTTCCTGCTTGATCAGCTTCGGCTTGTCGTCGGAGGCCTGGGGCCGGGTGCTCCGCCGGGCCCGCTCGGTGGGCTGGGTCTGCGGAGGTTTGTTCGACGGGGGTACGCGCGTGCTCACGGGGCGCTATGGTACGCCAACTTCATGGCCGATTACGCCAGACGCGACTACGGGCGCTGCCCGTGCAGCGGTGTCTATGACAACCGCTTCGTGGAGGTGCGCCTGACGGTGAACGCCAAGGTGGTGGTGCTCACCGACGTGCCCCAGGGCGCCTGCCCCAACTGCGGGTCGCGCGTGTACAAGGCCGAGGTGCTCGAGCGCATCGAATCGCTGATGAAGGGCCAGAAGGTTCGCAAGGTCCAGTAGTCGCGCGGCGGGGCGGTGGTGTATGTGCGCTCCATGCCCTCGAACGTCCACGAGTCCGTCCTCTCTGCCATCGGCAACACGCCCATCGTCAAGCTCAACAAGCTGGTCGGCCCGGAGGACGCGACCATCTACGTGAAGCTCGAGTTCATGAACCCGGGCGGAGCGATCAAGGATCGCATGGCCGTTCACATCGTGAACAAGGCCGAGAAGGACGGGCGCCTCAAGCCGGGCGGCACCATCATCGAGAACACGTCGGGCAACACCGGCTTCGCGCTGGCGATGATCGCCGCGGTGCGCGGGTACAAGTCGATCTTCACCATGCCGGACAAGATGTCGTCGGAGAAGGTGAACCGCCTCAAGGGCATGGGCGCGCAGGTGGTGGTGACGCCGACGAACGTGGCCGCCGACGATCCGCGCAGCTACTACGAGACGGCCAAGCGGCTGGTGAAGGAAACGCCCGGCGCCTTCTACCCAAACCAGTACCACACGCCCGACAACATCGAGGCGCACTACCTCTCGACGGGGCCCGAGACCTACAACCAGATGGACGGGAAGTTCGACTTCTTCGTCTCAGGCCTGGGCACGGGCGGCACGATGAGCGGCGCGGGGAAGTACTTCAAGGAGAAGAACCCGAAGATCCAGAACGTGGGCGTCGACCCGATCGGCTCGATCTACACGGGCTACTTCAAGACCGGGAAGGTCGGCGAGTCGCACACGTACAAGGTCGAGGGCATCGGCGAAGACATGGTGTGCGGCGCGATGGACTTCAAGGTGGTCGACCAGGTGCGGCAGGTCGACGATCGGCAGAGCTTCCTGATGGCGCGGCGGCTGGCGCGCGAGGAAGGCATCTTCGCGGGCGGCTCGTCGGGCGCGGCCGTGCACGTCGCGGTCGAGCTGGCGAAGGAAGTCGGCAAGGGCAAGGTGATCGTGGTGCTGCTGCCCGACTCCGGCAACGCGTACGTGAGCAAGTTCTTCTCGGACGAGTGGATGAAGGACATGGGGTACATCGAGGAGAAGGGCCCCGGCACCGTGCGCGACGTGCTCAAGGGCAAGCAGCAGAAGCTGATCACCGGGGTCAAGGGCGAGAAGATCGGCGAGGTGATCGAGACGATGAAGAAGCACGGCATCTCGCAGATGCCCATCCTCGCGGCCGACGGCACCACCATCGGCATGATCCACGAGTACGACCTGCTCAACGGCCTCATCGCCGGGAACTACAAGCTGCACGACACCATCGACGCGCTGGTCAGCCCGCTGCAGGGCGTGGTGACCATGGACACGACGATTCCGCAGCTGCGGGCGGTGTTCGGGCAGGACAACGTGGCGGTGGTGCGCGAGGGGCAGAAGATCGTGGCGATCCTCACCAAGATCGACCTGATCGAGTTCCTCGCAGAGCGCTGAACCCAGGCGGGGCTGCCGCCCGAGTACCAGTTTCCTGTCCGCAATCGGGGTCACGTGTCCCTCAAGACAGTGTGTGTTGCCGTCGCGGTGGCGGGCGCTGTCCTTCTTTCCGGACAGGCCGCAGCCGGGGGCGAAGTTCAACCTGTGCCGGCCAGCCTCCCGGGTCCTGCGATTGACCGCTCCATCGCGCGACGGATGCAAGACGCCAGAATCGTGGGGCTGGGGGCGGCCATCATCGTCAACAGGAAGCTGGTCTGGACCAGAGGATACGGATTCGCCGACAAAGAGCGTGGGGTGCCGTTCACCAAAGACACGATCATGAACATCGGGTCGATCAGCAAGACCATCACGGGCGCAGCACTGATGCGCGCGGTTCAGGACGGAAAGCTCTCCCTCGACGAAGACATCACCAAGTACCTGCCGTTCAAGGTGGCCAATCCATTCTTCCCGGACGAGCCCATTACCTTGCGACAGTTGGCGACGCACACCTCCGGCATCACCGACCGGGGTGCTGTCTACGCCGCTGCCTATCATTTCGGTCGCGATTCTCCGGAGGCCCTCGGAGGATTCCTGCGCGACTACCTTGCATCGGACGGAAAGAACTACTCGAAGGAGAACTTCCTGAGTTCAAAGCCGGGGACGCATCGTGAGTACTCGAACATCGGCGCCGGTCTGGCCGGCTACATCGTCGAACTGGCCGTCGGTGAGAAGTTCAACGTGTACACAAAGCAGACCCTCTTCGCGCCCCTGAAGATGAAGAACACGGGTTGGCTGATGTCCGAAGTCGACCTGGCGAAGCACTCGAACCTGTACATCGCGCAGGGACTCGCCGTGCCCATCCAGCTCTATGGCTTGACCACCTACCCGGACGGAGGTCTGCGGACTTCCGTCGAAGACCTCTCTCGATTCTTTATCGCCTTGCTGGACGGGGGCGCCTCCCAGGGCGTGCGCATCCTCGACAAGGAGTCCGTCGACGAGATGCTCAGGTTCCAGTTCAGCCCTGCAAACAAGCCAGACAACGTGAAACTGAGCGGTGAGGGCTCGCTGAACTCCGGCATTTTCTGGGCGACGAAAGAGTCACTCGCGAGAATCGGCCACAATGGAGCCGATCCCGGCCTGGTCACGATGATGCTGTCGGATGTCGACAAACAGATCGGGGTGATCTTGTTTGTCAACACCGCGGCGACTCGCCAGGAGGACGGAGAGGCCTCCGCGGCCATCTTCGAGGACCTTTGGCAACTTGCCCTGGAGCTCAAAGGCGCCCGGGCGAAGTAAGCCACGAGGCAGCCTGGCGGCCGATCAACGAGCGCGGCATTCATTCCACAGCTCATGGGAGCCGCAGCTTCGCCTTCACCACTTTCCCCATCGCGTTGCGCGGGAGCTCGTCGATGACATGCACCTCGCGGGGCCGCTTGTGCGGTGAGAGCTGGCTGGCCACGAAGTCCTGCAGCACCTGGGGCTCGGTGGGCGTGCTCAGCACCACGTACGCGACGATGCGCTCGCCGAGGTCGGCGTCAGGCGCGCCCAGCACCGCGGCCTCTCGCACGGAGGGATGTTCGAGGAGCGCGGCCTCCACCTCCCCTGCCCCGACCTTGTAGCCGCCGCACTTGATCAGATCCGTCGCGCGGCGGCCCACGATGCGCACCTGGCCCGCGGCGTTCATGCAGGCGAGATCGCCGGTGAAGAACCAGCCGTCGGCGTCCTTCACCGCGGCCGTGGCGTCAGGCCGGTTCAGGTAGCCAGCGAACACGTGCGGCCCGCGCACGGCGATCTCTCCGAGCGTGGAGTCGTCGCGGGCGCCCAGCGTGCGGCGCTGATCGTCGACGAGCTTCAGCTCGATGCCTTCGATGGCGGCGCCCACCACTCCGGCGCTCGGCGGATCGTCGAGGCGCACCGCGCAGTTGATCAAGGTCTCGGTGAGCCCATAGCGCTCGATCACCCGGCGTCCGGTCAGCGCTTCGAGCTTCAGTTGGTCTCGCTGGGGCAACGCCGCGGAGCCACTCACCAGCAGGCGGGCGTGGCGCAGCCCGTGGACCACCTCCGGGTCACTCTCGGCGGCCTCGGAGAGCCGGTGGTACATCGTGGGCACCGCGAAGAAGACCGTGGTGCCCAGGCGCAGCGCATCGGCGACCTCGCGCGGCGCGAAGCGCGGGAACCAGTGCAGCGCGCCGCCCACGCGGATCGAGCCGAACAGGCCGAGCACCAGTCCGTGCACGTGGAACAACGGCAGCGCGTGCACCACCGTGTCGGCCGCGGTCCAGCGCCAGGCGCGGGCGAGCGCGTCGAGGTTGAAGGCGACGTTGCGGGCGGTGAGCACCGCGCCCTTGGGCAGGCCGGTGGTGCCGCTGGTGTAGAGGATGAGCAGCGGCTCGTCGTCGACTTCACGCGTGGGCCCGACCGGACCGTCGTACCGCCGAAGCGCGGGCGTGAGCGGCAGGGTCTCGACGGCGATCCGGCCCGCGACCGCAGCCGGATCAGCGGCGAAGGCGACGAGTGGCGCCGCGTCCTTCACGATGTGGTTGAGCTCGAGCGGACCCAGCTTCGGGTCGATGGGCACGAGCACGTACCCGGCCGCCGCTCCCGCGACGAGGGCGACGGCGGTCTCGAGCGAGCCCTGCGTCCACACCGCGATGCGCGAGCCCGGGGGAAAGCCCGCCGCGGTGAGGCGCGCGCGGAGGGCCTCCGTGGCGTGGGCGAGGTCGAGCGCGGTGACGTGCTCGGTGCCGACGGTGATGGCGCCCCTCGACTCCGCTCGGGATGAACGGTTCTCCTGCTCGGCACCCCCCGACTCCGCTCGGGGTGAGCGGGGGTCGGCTCCGAACGGGAAGAGCGCGGTCATCTCCAGGTGGCGCGAAAGTGACAGGAGCCATCGCGCGTGGCTTCGAGGGAGACCTCGGGGGCCTTGCCTCCGAGCATCGCGATCGCCGACTCGAGGAGCCCCGCGAGGAAGTCAGGCTGTTCGGTGTCATCGACCGAGATCGAGAACTCGTTCTTCGCGCGCTCGGTGATGGCCACCTTGACCGGGCTGCGATCGGTGAAGTCCATCGCCTGCTTGAGCGCGCGCCGGGGTCCCATGAGCCGCGCCATCGAGAGCCAGGCGCCCTTGATGATGCCCCGCGACTGCAGGCACGAGATGATGTGCCCGCCCAGCCTGCGCAGCTGCACCGGGAGCCCGTCTTCAGGGAAGAGCGTCTTCGCGGTGAGCTCGACGGCGAGGTACCAGGTGGTGCGCGGGTAGGTCGGTTCCATGGGCCCGGACACGTCGACGCCGACCGAGGCCAGCTTGGTGATCAACTCGGGGGTGAGGTCCGCCGCGAGCACGCGCTTGAAGACACCTTCGACGAGTTTCCCGGGAATGCTCATGGACGGAACTGGAGGCGAAGCGGTTGATTCCTGGCGAATGACTCGGCCACGCGAGGCTTCTCTTCCTTGCCGAAGTAGATCTCGGCAAAGCCGCCGCAGGCGCCTCGCACGGTGATCTCCTTCGCGGAAGGAGGCACGGGGAGCAGGTCACCGGTGCGCGCCTGCACCGGGCCGGGCAGCACCTCGGCGACACAGGCAGCGCTGGTGAAGACACGCACGTAGACGCGGCCCTCCTCGCGCAGGGGCATCGGCGCGTACTCGCTGGGCTTGAGGAAGTCGCCGGCGGCGGCGAGCGGATCTGGCGCCCTGGTGATGATGTACGCGCCGCCCTTCGCCGGGGCGTTGCCAGTGGGGAGCTTGCTGACCGAGACGGTGGACTTCGGGCCCGTGCCGCCGCCGGCCTGCTTCTGCTTCGCGGCCTCGGCGCACCGGGGAGGGAAGCCGTTGCCATCGTCGCTGCGCTGGAGCACGCCCAGCTCGAACTCGGTCAGCTCGAGCGCCAGCGCGCACTGCTTCTGGGCGCGCACCTTCCACTTCGGGAACGAGTCGAGGAGGCAGAGCTCGCACCGGGTGTTCTTCTCGTCGTCGGCTTCGAGCTGGGGAATGCGGTCCTTGTTCTCGAGGCGCCGCACCATCTCGCCGGGCACCGGGCGCACGCAGCGGCAATCACGCAGCTCGCGCGAGGCGAGGAAACCGGCGACCCAGTCGGCGTCGCCCTCGATCTTCTGTTGCTCGACGAGGAAGTAGCGCCACTTCTCGAGGAGGCCGGCCGAGAGGGCCTTCTCGCGCTCGGCCGTGGGGCCGCCCAGCGTCACGCCGCCGGTCGTGGTGGTCGTCGAGGTCGTGACCGTCGTCGTGGTCGTGGTGGTGGTCGTCGGCGTCGCCGTCCCCCTCTCCCCCGCGGGGGAGAGGGTCGGGGAGAGGGCCCCGCCCGTCGAAGCGGGGCCGGTGGCGACGCGAGGGCCCGTGGGAGAACCCGTGCCCGTGGGAGAACCCGTTGCAGTCGGAGAACCCGTTGCAGTCGGAGAACCCGTTGCAGTCGGAGAACCCGTTGCAGTCGGAGAACCCGTTGCAGTCGGAGAACCCGTTGCAGTCGGAGAACCCGTTGCAGTCGGAGAACCCG
>JAUXRX010000016.1 GCA_030681645.1 Archangium sp. | reverse complement strand
CCCACCGAGAGCTGCGGCGGAGGCGGCATCGCCAACCGCTGCGGCACCATCGGCTGACGAGCCGGGTCACCTGGCGGAGCTGAAACGCTCCGCCAGGCTCAGCTTGAGTCAGGAGGTGCACGAGGAGCGCAAGGTCGAGGGCAAGCCCGGTTGAGCAAGGAGCGCGAACTGACAACCCGCGATGGCGGCTGCCAAGACGAAGGCGCAGCGTCACGGGGTGCTGCTCGACGCGCTGAAGTCGAATGAACTCCGGCCGAAGGCCAGGACGCTCCCGAAGCTACGGGAGGCCATCGCCTTTATCGAGCACTGGAACAGAAGCAGCGCAGGCGCCGAGGCTGCGCTCTGAGACGCGCCCTCAGCGTGCAGCGCGGCGGCTGCTGAGCAGGCCGAGGTCGCGGAACCGGCGCAGCACGTCGCGCTCGAGCGCCTGCTCGAACACCCCGTGCCGCTCGGCGTTCTTCAGGTGACCGAACGGGTTGCGCGCGTCCTTCGCGTCATCACCATCGCAGCCCTCGAAGATGGCTTCCTTCGCGCTCTTCAGGTCCTCACCGATGCGCGCGCGCACGCGGCGCTGCTGCTTCACGTCGAGCATCGGCCACAGCTGCGGCAGCAACGTCCACCCCAGCTGGCCGTGGAACGACTCGTCTCGGGTGAGCGCGGTGACGACCTCCTTCGCCAGGCGGTCCTTCGTCACCTTGCGCGTGGCCGCGAGGATGGCCGTCGACAGGCACTCGCCGATGCACAGGCTGCCCGCGATGCTCTGCACCACCCGCACCTCGAGCGGCTCGCGCGGGTCGCTGCGCACGTACTTCGGGTCGCCGGGGATCTCGTCGGTTCCGCCCAGCGCCACCACCAGCCGGCGGCACAGCTCGACGTGCCTCGCTTCGTCGCGCACCACCCGCACCGCGGCGGTGACGGTGTCGAAGGCGCAGCCCAGCTCGGTCAGCTCCATCAGCAGCTCGGTGAAGCCGACCTGCGAGCGGTACTCGTCGAGCGTGCGCAGCTGCCACGACTCCCGGCCCCACGCGAGCGTCTCGGGGTCGTAGCGCGTCGCATCGAAGGAGGAGAAGGCCGCGGCGCTGAGCGTGGGGGGCAACGCTTCGTCGAAGAAGCGCCGCTGCACGCTCGCCAGCCCGCGATCGACGGCCGCCAAGTTCAGCATCTCAGCCGTTCTTGACGGTGTTCGGCATCGGATTGACGGTGGGGCGCACCACCGGCTTCGCCGGCTTGTTCGGCATCGGGTTGACCGTCGGCTTCACCGCGGGCTTCGCCGGCTTGTTCGGCATCGGGTTGACCGTCGGCTTCACGGCCGGCTTCGTCGGCTTGTTCGGCATCGGGTTGACCGTCGGCTTCACGGCCGGCTTCGTGGGCCGGTTCGGCATCGGGTTGACCGAGGGCTTCACCCACGACGGGCTCGTGGTCGGCTTGTTCGGCAGCGGGTTCACCGTCGGCTTCACGGCGGGCTTCGTCGGCCGGTTCGGCATCGGGTTGAGGATCGGGCGCGGACCGGGGCGGCGGGTGCTGGGCATGGGGTGACTCCGACGGCGGGTGGAAGGGCGTGAAGCTAGCGCGCGGCTGCCGCGGCGACGAGGCCCTCGAGCACCGCGGCCGCCGCCCGGGCGCCCCCTGCGTTGCGGAAGCGCTCGGCCACGTGCAGCGCCCCCGGCTTGAGGGCCATCGCCTCGCGAATCGCCCGCCGCAGCCGCTCGGAAGACAGGCGCGCCGGAGGCAGTCGCGTTCCCGCGCGGGCGACCTCGACGTGCCGCGCCACTTCCAGCTGGTCGCGCCCGAAGGGCACCACGCACACCGGCACGCCCGCCGACAACGCCTTCTGGGTGATGCCCATGCCGCCGTGGCACACCACGCAGGCCGCTTCCCTGAGCACCGGCCCGTGGGGAACGAAGCGCTCGACGCGCGCGTTCGGGGGCGCGCGGAACAGGCCCGGGTCGAGTGACGCCGTGGTGGCGAGCACCCGCACCGGCTCGTCGGCCAACGCCGCGAGCGCGGTCTCCACCAGCTTGCCGTCGTTCTGAAACTCGGTGGAGCAGGTGACCAACACCAGCGGCCGCGCGTCAGCAGCCGCCGAGGGCTGCGGCTCAGAGGGCGGCTCCCAGACGCCGGGGCCGACCAGCCGCACGTGCGCAGGCCAGGCGCGCGCGTACTCGAAGGGCTCGGCGGTGTACGAGACGATGCAGGGCGGGCGCTGCGCGAAGTCGGCCACGTCGCGGTACGGCGCGGCGCCGGCGCTCGCGCGCAGGGCGTTCACCGCGGGCAACACCCGGTTGTAGAGCGCGTTGACCACCGGCCAGAGCAACGCGTCGCGAACCCGGCCGAGCAGCCCCGGCTGCGGCGCGAGGCCCAGGCCCCACGGCGGCGCACCGGGCGCCCGCAGCGGCAGGAAGTAGGGCGCGAAGACGGCCCAGGGCAGCTTCGAGCTCTCGGCCGCGGCAGCGGCGCCCCAGCTGTTGACGTCGGTGAAGAGCACGTCGGGCCGCTCCCGCGCGATGGCGCGGCGCAGGTCACCGACCTCGTGCGCGCCCCGGTCGACGAAGGTGCGGCAGGCCGCGAGCAGCGCCGCCGGCGGGAACTTCGACTTCCAGTCGTCGATCTCCCGGGCCTCGATGGCCGGGTCGATCGGCTCGGCCTCGAAGCCCAGCGCGCGAACCCGCTCGACCTCGGTGCTGAGGCTTCGCACCGCGACCTGGTGGCCGCGGCGGCGGAGCTCCTCGAGCGTGGGCACCAGCGGGTAGAGGTGACCGCGCGCAGGCGAGGTGTAGACGAGGACCTTCATGGCAGCGCTCCCTTCACGCGAGGACCGCGGCGACGAGCTCGCGCAGGGTCAGCTCCGTCGCGCCGCGAGAGAGCCCGAGATCGCGCCGCATGATCTTCCACACGAAGACGTCGGTGACGGCGACGAGGCGCGCCCTGAGCCGTTCGCGCGCGGCGCCCTTCGCTGCAGAGAGCCGGGCCGCGAAGGCGTGATCGACCCATTCGTGGTGCAGCACGCGCCCGGCGTCGGTGAGCTTGCGCATGGCCGGGGTGCGCGCCTCCTGCGAGAGGAAGCGCAGGCTGCGCGCGCCCCAGGCCTCGTAGTGCTCGACCAGGCCCCGCACGGTCGCGGCCAGGTCACCCGCGGGCGCCGCCCAGCGCTGGCTGCGCACCTCTTCCACGCCGCGGGCGATCGCCGCCTCGGTGAGGCCCTCCTTCGACACGAAGCGGCGCAGCACCGTCTGCACGGTGACCTGGGCCGCGTCGGCCACGTCGGCGAGTGACACGTCGTCGTAGAGCCTCTCCCCGAACAGCTCGATGGCCGCCTCGAGAATGCGGCGGTGCGTCTCTGCGGCGGCCTCGGCGCGCGCCCCCATGCGGTAGGCGCGGCGCTTCGACTTCACTTGTGCTCCCAGTCTGCGTCGCCCGCGAGCGTGCGGGCGTTGCCCGACTCGAGCCAGGCGCGGGCCGCGGCGTCGCCCCGCAGCTCCGCGTCGAGAAAGGCCAGCACGCCCGAGCGCAGCGCCCGGGAGAAGCGGGCGACCCGCGCGTCGCTCGAGCGGAGATCGCTGAGGTTGTAGGTGCCGTGGCCGCCCGTGCCGTCGGGCAGCTTCGAGTACAGCAGCCAGCGCTTTCCGTCGGCGGGCTGCCGTTCCCACGAGATGCGCCGCGTCGCCCCGGTGAGGTCGGGCTTGGTGGGCTTGGTGTCGTTGTCGCCGGTGCCCACGAAGACGGGCCCGCGCACCTGGTCCCACGAGGACCCGCTGGGCCCGTCGTAGAACCCGCCGTAGCCGGGCCCCATCGGGCTGAGCGCCACCACCGCCACGGGGCGCGGGTGCGGCGCCGAGTAGATGGGCGCCGACGCCGTGGGCAGGAACCGCGTGCCGTGGGTCACCAGCGGGCCGCGCGCCCCCGCCGACCAACCCATCACCGCGACGCGCGCGAGGTCCAGCTCAGCGCCGGTGAGCTGCAGCGTGGGCAGCGCCTCGAGCACCGCGATGACGTCACGCGCCTTCACCAGCGCGATCAACCCCGAGTCTTCGTCGGCGGGCGGCACGCACTCGGCGGCGGGCACCATGCCTTCGACGCAGAGCGCCTGCGCCGTCGCCGTGTTCACCTCGACGTGCCCGATCGACAGCACCACGAAGCCATGCGTGACCAGCGTGTCACCCCACTCGGGGCTGAGGAGCTGGCCCTCGTCGTTGAGGCCGCCGCCGTGAGACCAGACCACCACCGGCGCGGGCCCCGCCCCCACGGGCTTGCGCGCCAGCACCGGCAGCACGCGCCCGGTCACGGCGTCGGTCACCATCACCGTCTGCTTCGTCAGCTCCCCGCCGCGCACCGGGTACTCGCACGCGTCGAGCGACCCCGCCGCGCACCCCGCGTCTGCCCTGGGGTTCTCGTTTCGGCCACCACACCCCGCCAACACCACTGCCAGACCGACCAGCACGCAGTTCACTTTCATGTGACTGATGATAACTCGAATCCACTTTCACGTAAACCGTGGTTCACACGAACTCGACCTGCGGCCGGGCATCGCCACCGAGAAGAGGGGCGGGCGGATCGCCTGCATCACGCCGGGGTTGCCCGACTTCACCGAGCGCTACGGCTCCGCGCTCGGGCTGGTCGACACCGGCGCGCTCAAGCCGGTCATCGACCGGGTGTTCCCCCTCTCGGACGCCGCTGAAGCCCATCGCTATCTCGAGATGGGTCGCGCGCGCGGCAAGGTCGTGCTCTCGGTGCGCGAGGGTTGATCGGAGGATCCGGGGTGGAAGTCGTCGACAGCGGCCTGCAGGGGCGTGGTTCCGCAGGTGAAGAGGTGGGGCCGGCCTCGCTCTCCCGGAGGCGTAATGGACCATTACCGCGTGGTAATGGTCCATTACGCGCTTTGAAAAGCGACGCGGCCGGGGCACCTCTCGGGCGTTCAGCTTCGCGTCCTTGCCTGAAACCGAGAGGCAAGCGCGCGACGAGCACGGCACTGAACCCTCCATCACCGCGCACCTCGAGGCATGCCCAACGCGGTCCTCGGTTTCCTGCAACCCCTGACCTTCACGCCAGCACCACCTTCCGCTCGCCGCCGAAGTCTGATCAAACACTGCTCATGAGACGGAGCCAGACCGTAGCAACGATGAAGCTGCTCCCGATCCTGGTGGGGCTGAGCGGCTGCCTGTGCCTGCCCCCTCCTCCTCCGATGGAAGACGCGGGCGTCGACGGTGGAGACGAAGGCACGCTCGAATTCACCCTCGAGGCATTCAGCGCAGTGCTGCGAGGTGACTCTGTCCTGATCACCGGCACGTTCTCCAACTCCCGCAACGCTGTTGCGGAGGTGCGTTCGCTCGCCGTCTCTGGCGCTTCCTACTCGCTCGTCGGCCCCGCGACGCTCGAGGTGCCCGCACAGGGGGAAGCGACGCTGCAGCTGAAGTTCGCCCCCGAGAGCCTCGGCGGGCTCGCAGGGCAGCTCACCTTCGAGGCCACCGGGCGCCCGTACTCGGTGAACCTGAGAGGCATCGGCATCGGCCCCGCGCTCGAGCTCACGCCGGATCACCTCGAGCTGGGCACCATTCCGCTCTACGACGGCGCGCCGGCGACCGCGTCAGCGATGCTCACCTTGCGGAACGTGGGCATCGACGTGATGCCGTCGAGACCCGAGACCGCGCTCCGGGCGTTCTTCGACGTGCAGTCGACCAGCGGCGGACCCCCGGGAGAGCTGTGCGCGGGGGACTGCACGGCCGCGCCCCTCAGCGTCCCCGTCGACGCGCTCACCGTGGTGCCGGTGACGCTCACGGCCACGACGCCCGGGATCAAGACGTGGGACCTGCGCCTGTTCTCGAGCGATCCGACCGCGTCGATGCGCACGGTGCCGGTGACGGCAGAGGTCGTGGCGCGGCCCACCTGCCAGTTCTCGGTGCCGCCTGCGCTCTCGTTCGGAGTGCTGACCGCGCCCGAGATCCGCGACCTCGAGGTCATCTTCGAGAACGTGGGCACCGAGGCGTGCGAGGTCAGTCGCATCGACGTCGGACCCGAGCTGCCGGCGCAGACAGAGCCCCTCTTCAGCGTGGTGAACGCGCCGGTGGGCCGGCAGTCGGTCGGCCCTGGTGAAGTGCTGCGGGTCACCGTCCGGGCGTGGCCTCGGGCAGCACCTCCGCGATCCGTGGTGTCAGTCACCGCGGAGCTGAGGCTCGAGCTCAACCACCCCGACGGGTTCGCCCGCGTGCCGCTCGACGCGCAGTTGGAGCTGACGTGCCTCTCGGTCACCCCGTCACCCGTCGACTTCGCCATGGTGCAGACCGGCTGCCGTTCGGCGGACCGCACCATCACCGTGCGCAACACGTGCACGCGCACGTTGGAAGTGACGAGCGCCACGCTGCCCGGCTTCTCGTCGTTCTCGCTCGCTGCCGCCCTGCCCCGCACCCTGCCGCCCGACGACAGCTTCACGCTGACCGCCCGCTACACGCCGTTCGCGGTGGGACCCTCGCGGGGCATCATCGACGTGAGCTGGGTCGACGCGATGGTGACGAAGCACACCATCGTGCCGCTGCTGGGCGAGGCGAACGCGACCGGGCTCAACACCGATCTCTTTCCGCCGCGGGGCAACAAGCTCGACGTGCTGCTCGTGATCGACGACTCCTGCTCGATGATGGAGCACGCGATGAGACTGGGCTCACAGCTCCCGAACCTGCTCGGGGCCCTGCAGAGCCGGAACATCGACTTCCGCCTCGGGGTCCTCACGGCCAGCTACGACGACGGGGCGCTTCGTCGAACGCCGGGCGGGGCGAAGTGGCTCACGCCGTCGACTCCCGATCTCGCCACGCGCTTCGCGGAGCTCACCGCCTGGACGGGGCGGCAGATGATCATGGAGTCCTGCGAGGTGCCGGTGTTGGCCGCGTTGACCGCACCGTTCGTGATCGACCCCGCGAAGAACGGCGGGTTCCTTCGCCCCGACGCGCCGCTCGAGGTGCTGTGCATCACCGACACCAACGAGGGCGCCTACGTCATCAACCAGATCCTGCCGGTGAAGCCGGGCGGGAGTCTTCGGTGGGACGTCGTCGGACCGGCGGGTCCCAGCGCTCCGGGCTGCAACGTCAACTGGTTCCCCAATCGCGTCGGGCATCAGACCTACACGCAGGCCACGGGCGGGAAGATCCTCGACGTGTGCGCGACCGACTGGTCGCCGCTGCTCAACGAAATCGCCGGGCAGACCACAGGGCCGCGCTCGGTGTTCCCGCTGCGCGCCACGCCGGACCCGCTGGGCTCATTGCCCTTCACGGTGGCGGTCGCAGGGCAGGACGTGAGCGCCACGACGGATGGCGGCACTTCGGTGTGGGCCTGGGAGCCCACGCCCAACGCGGTGCGCTTCACCGCGCTCTACGCGCCGCCCGCGACGGACCCGGTGGAGATCCGCTACCCGGTCTCCTGCGCGCCCTGACTGTCAGGACTTTCGTGGAGCGCGCGTCTCGACGCGCATGACCACCCAGCGCCGCCAGGATCGTCGAGATCGAATTCCCGCCGCGGCGCGCGTGATCGCGTGACCGCTTCTCACCACTCCCGCCCGTAGCTCAGTGGAAGAGCACTCGGCAGATAACCGAGGGGCCGAAGGTTCGATCCCTTCCTGGCGGATGAAGCTCCGTGACGCTGCTGGTGTGGCGGTCGGTCTGTCCAACCGATGAGCTGGGTTCAATTCCCTGACGGGGCGCTGCCTGTCCAACACACACACATGGGCTGACCGCTGGGAGCGGCGCCGGGGCTTGCACCTCTGGTTGCTCAGGTTCGATTCCTGATCGGTCTACTCGGCTACACTGCCCGGGTGCCTGCCTCGAACCTGGTCCTCAATCGGTATCGAATGGGCGCCCGGCTGGCGGTCGGCGGCATGGGCGAGGTGCACCTGGCGCGTGGCGACGACGGCAAGACGGTGGTGATCAAGACGCTGCTGCCGCACCTCGCGGGCGACCCGCAGATGGTGGCGCAGTTCCTCGACGAGGCGAAGCTGGCCTCGAAGCTGAAGCACCCCAACCTGGTGCACGTGCAGGAGTTCGGGCAGTGGAACGGCACCTGGGTGCTGGCCATGGAGTACGTCGAAGGCCTCGACCTCGGGCAGCTGCTCAAGCGCTGCAAGGCACAGTCGCTGGCGATTCCCTGGCAGGTCGCCGTCGCGGTGGCCGCCGACGCCGCGCTGGGCCTCGCGTTCGCGCATGAGCTGAGCGACGCCCGCGGCACCCGGCTCGATCTCATTCACCGCGACATCAGCCCACAGAACATCCTGCTGGGGCGCGACGGCCGGGCGCGCGTGCTCGACTTCGGCATCGCCGCCAGCGTCGACAAGAGCACCCGCACCGCCACCGGCGTGCTCAAGGGCAAGCTGGCGTACATGGCGCCTGAGCAGGCGCGCAGCGAGCCCCTCACCGCCAGCGTCGATCAGTTCGCGCTGGGCCTGGTGCTCTGGGAACTGCTCACCGGCCGGCGCGCGAACGCGGGCCCCAGCGACGTGGCGCTGCTGAAGCAGGCGATCGACGGCGAGGTGGCGAAGCCGACGAGCGTGAACGTGAGCGTGTCCCCGGCGATCGAGGCGGTGGTGATGCGCATGCTGCGACCGCTGCCCGCCGAGCGCTTCGCCAACTGCCGCGACGTCCAGCTCGCGCTGCGCGGCCTGCTCACCGGCGATCCACACGAGGTGGTGCGCACCTTCCTCCTCCAGGTGCGCGACGAGGCGGTGCCCGGGTCCATCGAGACGCCGGCGATGCGCAAGGCGACCGACACGTCCACGCCCGCGCGGGGCAACGAGACCGCCGAGCTGACGCCGAAGTCAGGGCCGAACCCGAAGACGCCCCTGCTCAACGCCTACCTGGCGAGCCTGCCGCAGGGGCTCGATTCGTTCCCCCAGGTGCAGCAGAAGGGCAGCATCGTGCAGAGCTTCCTCGAGGGCGTGCCGATTCAGCAGCACCTCTCGTCGCTGCCGAAGCCGATCGCCGAGATGGTGAAGCACCTGCCGCCTCCGAGCGCGTGGATCTCGGAGGTGAAGGCCTTCGCGCTCTACCTCGCGTGCGCCGACCTCTGCTTCCCCTCGGCCGAGGCCTACGTCGAGTTCGCGTACCGGGCGAACCGGAAGATCATCGAGGGGCCCATCTACGCGATGCTCTTCCGGATGCTGGGGGTCAAGCGCATCGTCAACGTGGTCGCGGGGCGGTGGGAGCAGTTCCATCGCGGCACCTCGTTGAAGGTCGTGCACTTCGAGGGGAACGAGGGCCGGCTGCGGCTCGAGTGCCCGGACCACGCGACCCCGCTGCTGCTCGCGCAGTGTCATGGGACCGCGGTGCGCGCGACCGTGGAGATCGTCGGCGCGAAGAACGTGACGGTGGCGTGCACGCAGAGTGGGCCCGGGGTGTTCGAGTACGTGTGCCGCTGGACGGAGTAGTCGCCCCTCGACTCCGCTCGGGGTGAGCGGTTCCAACCCGTTCACCTCCACCCATTCGGCCCGAGCACACCCGTTCAGCCCGAGCGTCGAGGGCTACTGGGTCAGCCGCTGAACGATTCTTCCGCGCGCGACGACGGTGACGAGCTTCTGCGTCGCGCTGATGTCCTGGAGCGGATCGCCGTCGATGAGCAGCAGGTCGGCGCTCTTCCCCACTTCGATGGTGCCGAAGCTGGGCCGCGGCGTGATGAACTTCGCCGCGCGTGACGTGGCGCTGAGCAGCGCTTCTGCCGGCGGAATGCCCGCGGCGACCCACATCTCGAGCTCGTGGTGCAGATCGCCCGCGAAGGTGCCCACCGAGCCCATCGAGTCGGCCCCGCCGATCAGCGGCACGCCTGCTTCCCACGCGGTGCGCACGTTCGTCGAGCGCACCTGCACGTTCGCCTCGAGCTCGTCGCCCCACTTGAAGAACCCCGGCGGCAGGATGGCGCCGTCGACATACGAGGGGCCGAACTGGGCCATCACCTCGGCCGGCTCCGACTCGATGGTGAGCTTCAGCGGGCGGTAGCGCTTCTGGGCGATCTGGCAGAACCGCTCGTAGTTCACGAGCGTGGGCACCATCACGATGCCCGAGGCCTTGAGCTCCGCGGCCTGCTCCGGGGTGAGCACGGTGGTCTCGACGCCGTGGGCGAGCGCGTCGACGTGGTGCCGCGCGGCGATCAACGCGTCTTCGCTGGTGTCGATGTGCGCGATGACGTGCAGGCCGAGCTGGTGCGCCTGGTTGACGATCGCGTCGAGCTCGGCGTCGGTGATCCGCGGGGCGTTGCGCGGAATGTCGGCGATGACCACCTTGATCATCGTGGCGCCCGCCGCGAAGCGCTTGCGCACCGCGAGCGCGCCCTCCTCCGGCGTCCTGATCTCCGTGGCCAGCCTGGTGCCGATCGCCAGGTCGGCCAGCATTCCGTACGCTTGGCGGATCATGCTCACCGGATAACCGCCGGCGTGCGTGATGATCGGCCCCGCGAAGTAGATGCGTGGCCCCAGGCGCTTGCCCTCGGCGATCTCCTGGCGCAACGAGACGATGTCCTCCCAGCTGCCGCCCAGGTCGTTCACCGTGGTGATGCCCGCGTAGAGAAAGGCGTCGAGGTTGTGCGTGGGGTTGGGCGAGGCCGGATACCAGGGCGGCAGCGGGTTCATCGTGGTGTGCACGTGCGCGTCGACCAGCCCGGGCATCAGCGTCTTCCCCTTCGCGTCGATGACCAGTTCCGCGGGGCTCGTGTCGGTCGGCACCACCTTCGTGATCAACCCGTCTTCGACCCACACGTCCTGGTGCTGCAGCAGCTCGGTCGAGGTGCCGGTGAACACCGCGGCGTCACGGAAGACGATGCGGCCCGTCGCGCCCGGCTCGATCAACGCGCGGTAAGAGGGAAACCGGATGCAGCTGCTGCAGAGGACGAGAACGAGGAGCAGTCGCAAGGTCCGCGCACTGTACCCGGGCTCACCGACACTCCCGAATGCGCCGGAATCCCGGCCTCCATTCTCGCTGATGCGAGCCCTGCTGCTGTTCGTCGCCTTCGCGCTCACCACCAGCTGTGCCCAACGCTCGCTCGAGGACACCCTGCCCGCGTATTCCAGGGCCTTCAACGCCGCCTTCGAGAGCCTCGGCCGGGTCGACCTCTCCGACGCGCAGACCCGAATCACGCGATTGGGCAACGGCGGCCGGGCGTTTCAGCCAGACCTCGACGAGCTGCGCCGCGCACAGGGCCCCCCCGTCTTCCAGTTCAAGTCGTCACGGGCCGCAGGTGATGAAGACCGCTTCGGGAGAATCGCAGTTCTCGACACCCAACGGGCTGTGCGCGCACGAGAGGAGCTGTGCCTCGGTGCCAGCGCAGACGACGTCGTCGAGCAGGAAGAAGTCACCCACGCCGGTGGCGCTGGCCTGGGAGCTGGCCCCTGAGAAGCCGAGATCGCGGCACACCACGTTCGGGCCGTTGAGGGTCGTATCGAACTCGTCGTCGCAGACCTGGCCCCAGCCTCCGTTCGCGAACACCTCGAGCCGGCCCGAGGTGAGCCCGTCGCCATCGACGAGGCGCACGCGACCGTTCGAGACGATGTTCGTCGGAGGGGAGGTGGTGCAGTTGCCCGCGGAGCAGAGGCCGCCCGTGCAGGAGAGGCACGAGGCAGCGGCGCCGCCGCAGGTCGAGGTGGCCTGTGACGAGGTGGAGTACGGAATACACGTGGTGCCGCTCATGCAGCCGGTGCACGTCGTTCCACCGCCTCCGCCCACTCCGCCGCCACCCGTTCCACCCCCCGCGGGGCCGAAGACGCAGGAGAAGGTCGAGGTGCTGCAGATCGCGCTGAGCGTGGCGCAGTCGACACACGCACCACCGCCTGAGCCGCAGGTGGTGTTGTTGCCGTTGTTGGGCGGCAGCACGCACGAGCCCGACCTGCAGCAACCGCCGCAGTTGCCCGGGCCGCACGCGCCGCCCCCGCCGGTTCCGCCGCCCGTGACGCCGCCGCCGGTTCCGCCGCCCGTGACGCCGCCGCCGGTGCCGCCGCCCGTGACGCCACCGCCGCCACCCGTGACGCCACCGCCGCCACCCGTGATGCCGCCGCCGGTGCCTCCGCCGGTGCCCCCGCCGCCTCCCCCTCCGCCCGAGCCGAGGTTGGTGCAGAGGCCGAGCTGGCAGCGCTGCGCCAGCATGCACGCGGTGCACGCGTTGCCCTGCGCGCCGCACTGCGAATCAGACGAGCCGACCTGGCAGGAGCCGCGCTCGTCGCAGCACCCGAAGGGGCACTCCTTGGGGCCGCACGCCTTCACCGCAGGGCCACAGGAGAGCGCGGCGCTCGCCGAGAAACCGAGCATCAACCCCACCATCATCCACTTCGCGTTCGTCATGTGCCCTCCAAACACGTCGGCCGTCCGTCCACAACCCACCGGGCCCACCGCAGCGCCCCGAGGGGAGCAGGCTCAGAGGCCCAGCTGGGTGCGCAGCTCGTCGGGGGCGCTCTCGAGCACGTGCACCAGCAGCCCCACCCGTTCGGCGTCGAAGCGGCCCACCGGGCAGAAGATGGTCCAGTCGCTGATCAACGACAGCGCGTGCAGCCCCCGCAGGCCTTCCCGCAACGCAGGCACCGAGTGCGGCTGGTTGATGCAGGTGGCGTCGACGTGCTCGCCGCCGAAGCTGTGCACCTCGAACCAGATGTGCTCGCGGCTGCCGAACTGCTCCGGGTCGGCGGTGGGGTAGCCGAGCTTCACCAGGAACTTGAACTGCTCGTTGCCGCCCAGCTTTCCGAACAACGCCTTGAGGGTGGGCAGGCGCTCGCGCGAGAGCACCTCCATGCGACGGGTGTGCGAGTTGGAGACGTAGAGAATGGGCGAGCCCTCGAGCACGGGCAGGTGCGACGCCGCCGACGCGAGCCCGCTGCCGAAGAAGCCGAGGAACTTCTTTCCCGGGGCGAAGAGCACCGCGGTGGGGTTGCCGTGCACTGCGTCGCGATCGGCCTTGCCTCCGCCATGCCTCGGCGCCACGCGGGACAGGGCCTCTTCCCAGGGCAGCCAGAGCAGGGGGAGATCGCGCCCCACCTCCACCGTTTCACCCGGCGCTGGCAGGCCCTGCTCGAGGAAGAAGGCGGCGGTGCTGTTGACCAGCTCGCTCAACAGGCGGCTCGCGTCGGGCGTGATGTCGAACAGCTCTAGCTCGAGGCGGCCGCAGCGATCGAGCCCGTGCGTGTGGATCCACCCCGGCTTGCCGGCGTCGCTCACGAAGTGCATCACGAACAGCGAGGTCGGCGAGGGGGGCGCGGCCGAACGCGCCGATTCCTTCACCCACTCGGCGTGGTGCAGCCGGTACGCGGCGACGTCGAAGGCCGCCACCGCCTGGGGCGCGACGGCGATGAGGGCCTGCAGCTGAAAGTGGAAGTCGTCGAGCGGCGCGTCGCCGAAGACGAGCACCACCCCCAGCGACCACACGCTGCTGGCGAGGTCCTGCTTCTCGGCCTCCGACAGCACGTGATGATCATTCTGCAGGTGCAGCGTCTCGACCTTCTCGCTGCGCTGCGCCCACACCGAGAAGGTCCGGCCCTGCGGAACGCGGCAGTTGATCTCCCAGGCCGCGCCGGGGGCTTTGGGAGGCGACTCCATCTGCATCGAGAGCCCGGCCCCGAAGCGCGCGGTCAACGCAGCCATCGCCGCGGTGGCGGTGGGGGCCTCTTCGCTCGCCGGCAGCCACGCCCACATCGGTGAGGGCGGGCGTGGCGAAGCGAGGAACTGCTGGTAACGATCCGGGAGCGGCACGGTGGAGCCCGTTCAGGTGGAGAGGTGATCCCGTTCACCCCGAGTCGAGGGGGCGAGGGAGGTCGTCCCTCGACTCCGCTCGGGATGAACGGGGCGCGCTCAGCTTGGCGGCGCGCTCAGCTCGGCGGCGGCGATGCGCGAGGCGGCGCGCACCACGCCCTCGGAGTCGATGCCGAGCGACACGTAGAAGGGCTTGTCCTGCGCGTCCTTCATCGAGACGACCAGGCGCGAGCCGGGCGAGGTCCACGTGCCCCACTGGTGCTCGTTCGCGTCCACCGTGCCGGTGACGCCGAGGCGCCCGACGAGGGTCTGCAGGGCGTCGCGCTCGAGGCTGCCGCTCACCTGCATGTCGGCCGGCACCACCAGCGCCTCGGTGGCGCGCTTCGGCGCGACGGTCGACAAGCCCTGGAGCGCCGGGGTGGTCTGCACCTTCTGCACGAGCGCGTCGAAGGTGGCGGCGGTGAAGTCGTCGGGGTTGCCCGACGCGGCCATCAGGTCCGTGAGCGAGATGCCCAGGCCGTAGCGTTGCATCAGCAACTGCTCCTTCACCGCGGCCGTCTCGATCTTGCTGTTGCTCCAGCCACCGCCGTCGCCTTCCTGGTGGTGGATGCGCTCGAGCATCGAGAGCGAGAGCGCGGCGGCCTTGTTCTTGTCGAGGTTGGCCTGGCCCGAGAGGAACTGGCCGGCCTCGAGCGCGAGCATGCGGCCCATCGCCTCGGCGGGCGCGTGCGCGAAGTTCGAGTTCACCTGCACCTTGATCTTCCCGTTGGCCTGGTCGACCTCGAACTTGAACGCCCTGAGGTCGGTGCCATTGCCCTCGAAGAAGCCGGCGGGCTGGAAGACCTCCGGGTTCCACGGGGTGTTGCCCAGCAGGCCCTGCGGCAGCACCGCGTAGCGCGCGAAGAGGTTGAGCTGGCCGACGGCCGCGGTGACGGCCGTGCCCTCGAGGCCGTCGAGCGGCGCGCCGGGGTCGAGCGGATCGTACCCACCCGCCGCGTCGGTGCGCTTCGGGTAGACGACGTTGAACATGGTGTCGCCCACGTCCTGCACGCCGTCGCGATCGCGATCGAGCTTCTCGATCATCACCTTGCGGGAGTTGGGGAAGAAGTAGTGCGTCTCGACCGGGTGGTCTTTGTAGAACTGGATGTCGTCGGCGTTCATGCCCTCTTCACCGGGCTTCGCCGGCTCGAGCGTGCTCACCCACGAGTTGAACTCCCTCGTGTTGGTCTTGACGATGGTGTCGTAGGCGCTGCCCTTGTCGAACCCGTCCAACATGTTCTCGAGCAGCGGCAGGTCGTAGTTGTCGTCTGACGCCTCGCGCGTGGACATGAGCTGCGCGTCGGGGAAGGTGCGCTTGACCGACTCGATGCTGCCCTCGCCGTAGCACTGCAGCAGCATCACCAGCTTGCCGTCGCCGGTGCCGCTGACGCCCTTCGACAGGGCGTCTTCCACGCGCTTCCCGTAGCCGGCGTGGCCCGCGTAGATGATCATGTCCACCGATGCGTCGCCCATCTTCTCGAAGAGCGAAGGCGGCTTGTCGTGGGTGGGCGCGGGGGGAATGAGCACCTCCATCGCCGGCTTCCCGTCCTTCGCCTTGCGGGTCAGCAGCGTGCTGCCGTCGGCGTTCTCCTTCTTCTTGAAGCCGCGATCGACGTAGAGCTGCACGTTGTCCGCGCGCGGCGAGCCGTTGTCGTCGGTGTAGTGGACGATGCTGATCTTCCCGTCCTTGAGCCACTTGTCGTACGGCGGTTTGGGCGGGTACAGCGCCACCTCTGCGGTGCGGGTCTTGCTGAGCTCACCCTTCTCGGCGCGCGAGAGCGAGCTCTCGAACACGAAGTCCTTGAGCGGGCGGTACGGCTCCTTCTGCGCGCTGAACATGAGGCCGAGGGTGAGGCCGTCGCGCGCGTCGACGTCGCCCAGCTGGCCGGCGCGGCGGGCGGCGGCCTCGATGACCCCCATCGCGGCGGCGCGACCCGCGCGGAACTCGAGCATCTCGGAGTCGTTGCGCGGCGGACGCAGCAGCGTCTCGTAGAGCTTCGCGGCCGAGGTGGCGGCGGTCTTGAGCGTCTGCACGTCGTTCACGTTGGCGAAGGGCTGGTTGTCCGGCGCCTGGCTGACCGCCACCTTCGCCGCGCGGATCTGCTCGGCGAGGCTGGTGGGCACCGCGCCCAGGGCGAGCATGCCGTCGGGCATCACCGACACCTTCGCGCCACCGAGATCGCCCAGCTCGAACGCGCCGGGGAGGGCGGGCTGCGCCTTCAGGGCCTTCGGCGCCTTCGAGTAGATGTCAGCGGGACCTCGCGCGGGCGCGGCTGGCGTCGCGGGCGTCGTCACCGGGACGGCGGGCGTGGCCGGCGTCGTGGGAGTCGTCACCGGAGTCGTGGAGCCACGAAGGGGAGTCGGCATGGGCTGGTCCTCGGGGGGGGTGGAAACGCGTGAGTATGTCCATTCCCCGTGAAGAACTCCAATCGTCGCCGAAGCGTGACGCCCTCCGCTTTTCCTGAGACGCCGGGCCCGACCTGGAGGAGTGTTCCGGCCATGAAACGCGTCCTGGTCGTCGACGATGACGAGGCAGTGCGGAGGTTGGTGGCGCACGTGCTCCAGCACTCCGGCTACGAGGTCGTGCTCGCCGAAGACGGCCGCCAGGCGATGCGGTTGCTCGACGCGAGCTTCGACATCCTGCTCTGCGACAAGAACCTGCCCTTCATGCCCGGCACGCAGGTGGTGCTCGAGGCGCGGGCGCAGTACCCGAAGCTCACCACGGTGTTGATGACGGCCGCCCCCGAGGCGCTGGCGCTCACCACCCTGGGCCTCGACGGGTACCTGGCCAAGCCCTTCCGCAGCAACGCGCTGCTGGTGCACACGCTCCAGGCCGCGCTCGATCGCCGCGCGCAGAAGGAGAAGCGCCAGGAGCTCGAGACGCAGCTGCAGACCGCGGTGGCCCAGCTCTCGCGGCGCGATCGCTGATGGCGCGCGCAGGGCAGGCGGTGCTCAAGCTCCTCGCCATCACCGTGGCCGTGCTGTTCGCGCTGGGGGTGGTGCTGGCGGTGGGCGACCTCTTCTTCTTCGGCAGCAGCAAGGTGCGGCCGCTGTTCGGCATGTCGGTCGACGCGCTCGCGGGCCCACAGGACGCCGGGCCCGACCCCAGCGAGCCCCGGCCCCTCGAGCTCGACGGCGGGTCGATCAGAACCCGATGATCAGCAGCTTCCCCGCTCCACTGGCGGTGGCGGTGGTCACGTAGGCCCGGTTGCCCACCACCTTCACCCCGGTGGCCGGAGAGACCAGCTCGAGCGTCTTCGTCACCGTGGGCGAGGCGGGGTTGCTCACGTCGTAGAACCACACCCGGCCCGCGTCGCCCACCACGCCCACCGCCACCAGGGTCGAGCCCACCGCGTCGAGGTCGCGCACGTCGCGGTAGCGATCGCCGCCCAGCTTCACCAGCGCTGCCGGGTTCGAGACGTCGACGATGCTGAGGGCGCTGGCGCCCACGTAGAGCCGGGTGCCCTCGAGGTCGAGCGCGAACGAGGTGCCCGACGTGCCAGCCAGCACGTGGACCGGCGTCAGCCCGGGTGAGGCCGGGTCACTCACGTCGAACGAGGCCACGGTCCCGGCGCTGCCGAGGAGAAAGGCGGTGGTGCCGCTGGCCGAGAGGGCCACGTCCTTGACGGTGCTGCTCCAGGTGATGCCCGAGATGCCGCGGCTGAGCGTGGTGTTGGTGGGGTCGGCGATGGTGGCGATGCCCAGCAGGCCCTCGCTCACGTAGCTCTTCCTGCCGCAGGCGACGAAGGCCCAGGTGCCGCGGGTGACCAGCTTCCCGCAGTCCGCGTTGAAGCCCACCGCCGACAGCACCTCGGGCGAGAGCGGGTTGCGCACGTCGATGAGCTTGAAGCTGCCCACCCCGGCGAACGCGAACTGCTCGGGCGTCACCACTACGCCGCGCCCGGTGGAGTGCGGCGCGACGTCGGCCACCACCTGGATGGCAGGGGCGTTCGACCGCGACACGTCGACGAGGGAGAGCCCCTGTGCGTCGAGCATCACGTAGGCCGTGGTGCCCACCACCTCGACGTACCGGGCCGGCGAGGTGAAGGTGACCGAGCCCAGCAGCACGGGCTCGCCCGGCTGCGGCGGCGTGTAGCGCACCGTCACCCAGCGGAAGTCGACGAAGGCCTCGCGCCCGCCCGTCGGGCGCCCCTTCACCAGCACCCCGAGCACGTTGTCGCCCGGGGAGAGCACCACGTCGGCCGAGTCTTCGTCCAGCACGTCACTGGCCCAGGCGAGCGAGGTGAACTGCGGGTCGTAGACGGTGAGTGACCAGGGGAAGCTCTTCGGGTTGAGCGCCACCCGCAGGGTGGAATCGGTGCTCACCAGGCCGTCGACGAGATCGCGCTCGGGGTTCCCCGGGGTGCCGGCGAGCGCCACCAGGTTGGCGCCGGGGAAGACGTCGTCGAGCTCGCCGGCTTGCGCCTTCGCCCACAGCTCGCGCACCTGCTCGCGCGGCAGGTAGGCCCAGGTGCCGAGGTAGGCGATGCGGGGGAAGGCGCGGGTGGGGTCGGTGGCGTTGAGGCGGCCCTGGTACGGAACGAAGCCGGCGTCGGCGTTCAGCCAGGTGAGCCGGCGCGGCTCGGTGGAGTCCTCGCGCCAGGGGTAGTTCGGGTCGGAGATGAGGAACTGCATGCCGCCCGGCGCGTTCTCCTTGCCGAAGGCGATCAACGCGTGGCCCGCCACGCCCCCGTCCCCCTGGTCGCGCTGGATGTTGAGGTACTGCGGGCTCTTCGAGACGTAGAGCGCCGCGGTGAGCAGCTGGTGGGTGAGCGAGGGGTTCGTGTACTGGCGATCGTTCACCCGCCACCAGCTCCTCCGCTCGGCCGTGTAGAGCGACCGGGTCTGCACCGCGCTGGTGACGCGCCAGGCGCGGCGATCGTCCCAGAAGAAGGCCTGCGTCTCTCGCGTCGAGGCGGTCCTTCCGGGCGGACGCTGGTCGGCGTACTCCACCAGCGGAACGCCCCCGTCGCGGCGGCGCTCCTGCCAGTAGTGCAGCGCCGAGACGGCCTGGCCCGAGCAGAAGCCGCCGGGGGCGACGAAGGAACCGTCGTTCACCATGGGGAAGTCGTCGGTGCCGTAGACGAAGGCGGTGGCCATCGGCTCATCGAGCTTCACCTTCAGGGTGAGCAGGGTGAGGTACTCCGAGAAGTGCCGGGTGAAGAAGGTGGTGCCGCCTTCCGAGGGGTACGAGGGCATGCCCTCGAATTCACCGGTGGCGCGGTCGTAGCCGAACACCATGGCGAACTCGTCGGCGGTGCCCGTGCCGGGCACGAAGATCTCCAGCGGCTCCTCGGCGAGCGCGGTGGCGTCGGTCTCGAAGCTCACCAGCGCTGAACCGGCGCGCACCCCATCGAGGTGTACGGCATTGACCGGCGTGGCGCGCACGGTCAACGACGCGGCCGTGGGCCAGGCGCCCGCGGGCACCCTCACCTCGAGCCCCGCGACGAGGCCCTCGGGTGCGGTGATGACGGAGCCGGACGCAGGCATCGTCGCCTGCAGGACCGCGACGGTCTCACCGAGGTCCAGCGGCGTGGGCGTTCCGGAATCGGTGGTGGGCTTGACCGGACCGCAGTTGCAGGCCTGCAGCCCGAGGGCGAGCACGAACGCGAGACGTCCAAGCATGAAGAGCCTCCCGCGGCTGCGATTGCATCGCGGGTGCCACCATCGACCTGCGCGGCGCGGCCCCCCAGCGCACCTGCTGCGCCCGGGGTGCACGCCACGAAAAGCGTGCGGTCAGTGGAAGACGAACAGCGTGCCGCCGTCGTAGGCCACGGGCGGCGCGGTCGGCCCGTACGGGTAGATGGTCTGGCTGCCCGCATCAGGCGCGTAGAGATCGTAGAGCTTGGTCATCGAGCCCGTCGCGTACACCACGCCCTGGTACGGCACCTGCCACACCGTCGTCGAGCCGTTCTCGATGGCCCACTGCAGCGCGGCGTCGCGGCGCAGCTTGCCCGCCTCGTCTGCGATGTCGGTGAGGTCCATGTTCAGCTCGGCCCAGCCGTACCAGTGCGCGTAGTCGGGGTTGAAGTGATACGCGCCCTGCCACGCCTTCACGTTGTCGTACTTGTACATCTTGAAGAAGACCCGCTCGATGGCCGACAGGTTCCGGTAGAGCTGCGTGCCGGCGAGGACGATCTCCGCCGCGGTGTCCGGGTTGCCCGGGCGCACCCAGCCGCTCGGCGCGGGCTCGAGCAGGCGGTCGTAGTTGAGCGCGTAGACGATGTCCTTCGCCTCGTTGACGACCGAGGTCACGTTGCGGTGCAGGCCGTCGGCGATGTCCAGGCGCTCGGACGCGAACGAGGCCGCGTGACACTTCGTGCAGACCTGCTGCAGCTGCGCGCGCCGCGCGTTGAGCACGGCCAGCGGGTCGGCGACCTGGACGATCCTCCCGGGCTTGTCGAGGGGGTAATACAGCGAGCCCGGGTCGGCGCCCGCGTCAGCGGGCAGGGTCATGTCGTACGGCGCGGCCGGGTCGAAGGCCGGGTTCGCGCTGAGCGTCGTGCCGGTGAGCACGTACGGCAACTGCCCGCCGCGCCGGAAGCTCACGTGCGACGCCGCGCCGCCCACCGGGCCCCACGCGAGGCCGAACGACAGGTCGTGGTCGGTGAAGACGCCGCCATCGGGCTTCACGCCCTTGTTGGGCATGTGGCACCCCGCGCACGACGGGCCGACCTGCTCACCGCGCGTGGCGTTGAGCACGCCGTGCTTCGAGGTCGAGTACATCTCCCACTGCGCGTGGTCGGGCCCCATGTGGCACGTCGCGCACGAGACCGGCGCGCGGGCCTGCTTCGCGTCGAAGAGGTGGCGGCTGTGGCACGAATCGCACGACTGCTCGACGTTGTGGCATTGCGTGCAGGTGGCGACGCCGCCTGAGCCCAGGGAGTTCGCGCCGGTGGAGCACGGCGGCAGGTCGTCGTAGCGGCCCGACTCGTACACGCGCTGCATGCCGATGGAGTGCCGGTTCGACTGGTGACCGCGGTACTGGTCCTGGTGGCAGCCGGCGCAGGTCTCGGGCGCGGTGCGCAGCCGGTGGTCGGGGCCGAAGTCGTTCACCACGGCCGGGTTGTCGAGGTGGCAGTCCTGGCACGAGACGAACGGCGCCATGGTGCTCGCCTTGTAGTCGGCGATGAGCTGGGTGTTCGTCCCGGCGTGACACACGATGCACGGCTCGCTCGCGGCCTTGTAGTCGTGCAGCAGCGCGTCGAGCGTCGCGGTGCGCGCGGCCAGCACCGAGATGGTCTTCTTCGTGGGCGAGGCGCCCGCTGCGGCGAAGGTGACCTCGTACACGCCGCTGGGCAGGTCGGCGAAGGCATACGCGCCCGTCGCGTCGGTGGTCGCCGGCAGCTGCGGGTTGGGCACCAGCGACACCGTCACGTTCGCCGCGAGGGCCTTCGTGCTCTCGAGCCGCACCACGCCGGCCAGCGTGCCGCTGCTCACCCCGGGGGCGCCGGCGTCACCCTGTGCGCCCGTGGCCCCGGTCGCGCCCGTCGCGCCGGTCGGACCCTCGACGCCCCTCGCGCCCGGTGCTCCCGTGGCCCCGCTCTCACCCCTGGGTCCCTGCGCGCCGGCCGGGCCTTCCGGCCCCTCGGGACCCGCGGTGCAGGCGGAGAACAGCAGTACGGCGACGAGGGCTCCCTGGTGAATTCTCATGGCCCGGCAGGAAGGCAAAAGCGCTGCCACCGCCGCAGCCAAACTAATTCAACGAGATGAACTCATTAGCAACTCGGCCGGCGTTTCAGTTTGGAGCTTCGTGGTTCAGTCTGCGCCGCGAGTCAGCAGCCCGCGAAGAGCCGCACGCGCACGTACCGCGCTCCGCCCGCACAAAAAGCATGCGGTCAGCGCGACGGGCTTGATGCGGGCCAGGTTGCGGCATGGCTGACGGCGAGAAGCTCATCTTCAGCAGCTCGATCTACGCCCTGAGCTACGAGCTGACGCTCACGACCTGAGCCTTCAGCCCGCGAACGCGGCCATGTCGTGAAGGCGCAACAGGTCGACCTCGATGTCCCCGAGGATGGTGCCGTAGCGCTCGACCCAGGCGAGCGCCTCTTCCTTCGTGGCCACCTTGATGAGCGAGAAGCCGCTGATGAGCTCCTTGCTCTCGGCGAAGGGCCCGTCGACCACCGTGTGCTTCTTTCCCTTGAACGTGACCCGCGACGCCTCGGCGCTGGGGCGCACGCCCTCGGCCCACTCGAGCACGCCGGCCTTCTTCATCTCGTCCATCAGCGCGCCCATGCGCTGCCGCTCGCCCTCGGACGGAGGCGTGCCGGCCTCGGTGCGCGGGTCAGCCATGTGGAGGATGAGGAAGCGCAGCGGCGCCTCGGGGGGCTTCGGCTTGCCCTGGAGATCCCACCCCTCGACCACCAGCCCCAGCTCGAGGTCGACCTCGCCCACGACGCCGGCGTACTTGCGCGCCCAGTCGATCGCCTCGTCCTTCGTCTTCACCTTGATCATCGCGAAGCCGGCGAGCAGCTCGTTCGAGCCCGGGTAGGGCCCCGGCTTCACGATGCACTCCCTGCCCTTGAAGGTGAGCCGGGTGCGGAAGGCGCTCTGCCTCAGCCCCGCACCGTTCTGGAAGACCCCGGCCTTGATGCTCTCGCCGATGAGCCCGCCCATGTTCTTCACCAGCTCGGGGTCGGCCGGGCCCGTCGCCTCTTCGATCTCCTTCGTCAGCTTGTGCGCCACCATGAATCGCATGTGTTGCTCCTTTCAAGAGAGGCGTCGAACGGCCAGCCGCCAGATCGACAGTCACTCGTGGTGTTTCTTGTAGTGGTGCAGGAAGCGGCCGAAGGCCCGGTCCTTCTGACGGCGCTCGAGGTGCGACATCTCGTGGAACTCTGATTCCTTGCGCAGCTTGAAGAAGTTCTGGAGGTGCTCTGCGCTCAGCTCGTTCCGCTCGACCGCCGCGCGCACGGCGCAGGCCGGCTCGCTGAGGTGGGTGCAGTCTGGATAGCGGCAGTCCGCGGCGAGCGTGTCGATGTCGGCGAAGGTCTCATCGAGGCCTTCACCCGCGCCCAGCAGGCCCAGCTCGCGCATGCCGGGCATGTCGATCAGCAGGCCGCCCTGCGCCAGCACGATCAACTGCCGCCGCGTGGTGGTGTGGCGCCCTTCCCCGGTGTGGCTGACCTCGCGCGTCTCGAGCACGTCCTCGCTGAGCAGGCGGTTGATGAGCGTGGTCTTGCCCACGCCCGAGGAACCGAGCAGGCAGTAGGTCTTGCCCGGCACGATGAGCTCGCGCACCCGGTCGACGCCCTCGCCGGTGAGGTTGCTGAGGCAGACGATGGGCGCGTCCACCCCCATGCGGCGGATGCGGTCGAGCAGGCGGTCCAGGTCATCTGGGCTGATCAGATCGGTCTTGGTGAGCAGCACCACCGGGTCGATGCCACCATCGCGCACCATCACGAGGTAGCGCTCCAGCCGGCGCACGTTGAAGTCGAAGTGGCAGGACTGCACGATGAACGCCACGTCGAGGTTGGCGGCGAGCAACTGGAACTCCACGTCGCGGCCGGCGGCCTTGCGCCGCAGAACAGACCGGCGTGGCACGAGCTGGTGGATGCTGGCGAGCGTGCCGCCGTCCCGGTACCGCACGCACACCCAGTCGCCCACGCAAGGCAGCTCGGTCGCCGACTCGGCGAGGTGGAGGAACCTGCCGGTCAGCTCTGCGGGCACTTCGCCGCCTTCGCCCCGAATGAGGTAGCGGCCTCGGTCGACCGCGGTGACGCGCGCGGGCACCAGGTCGGGCCCACACAACTCGGCGGCCTGCTGCGCCAACGCAGGATCCAGGCCCAGCTCTTCCAGCTTCATGAGGGGAGTCTGCCAGAGGCGCGCTCGAGCAGAATCGCCCGCTCCCTGGCATTCCGGGTGAGGGCCGCGGCCCGCTCGAAGTCGGCCTTCGCCTCGGCACCCCGCCCGAGCTTCTCCAGCAGATCGCCGCGCACCGTGAAGAGCAGGTGGTAACCCTCGAGCGCGTCGGTGAGCGGCTCGAGCAGCGCGAGCCCGGCCTCGGGACCAAAGGCCATGGAGTGGGCCACCGCGCGGTTGAGCTCGACCACGGGTGACGGACTGACCTGCGCGAGCACGTCGTAGAGCGAGGCGATGCGCTGCCAGTCGGTCTCCGCGCCGGTGTGGGCACGCGCGTGGCAGGCGGCGATGGCGGCCTGCAGCGCGTACGGGCCCACCGCGCCGCCCACCTTCTCGAGCGCGGCGAGGCCGCGGCGGATGAGCAGCTGGTCCCACCGCGAGCGGTCCTGGTCGAGCAGCAACACCGGCGCTCCGTCGGGGCCGACGCGCGCGGCGGAGCGTGAGGCCTGCAGCTCCATCAACGCCACCAGCCCGTGCACCTCGGGTTCCCGCGGCGCCAACTGGGCGAGCACGCGGCCGAGCCTCAGCGCGTCGTCGCAGAGCGTGGGCCGCATCAGGTCGTCACCGACGGTCGCGGAGTAGCCCTCGTTGAAGATGAGGTAGAGCACGCCCAGCACCGACGAGAGCCGCTCGACCAGCGCCGGCCCGCGCGGCACCTCGAACGGCACGCCCGCCTCGGTGAGCGTCTTCTTCGCCCGCACGATGCGCTGGGCGATGGTGGGCTCGGGCACGAGGAAGGCGCGGGCGATCTCCACGGTGGTGAGCCCGCCGAGCAGGCGCAGCGTGAGCGCCACCTGCGCCTCGGTGGAGAGCACCGGGTGGCAGGAGACGAAGATGAGGCGCAGCAGGTCGTCACCCACGTGATCATCGAGCGCGGCGTCGAGATCCGGCGTGAGCGAGCGCTCGAGCTCGTGGGCGAGGTCTTCGTGCTTGCGCGCGACCAGCGTGCCGCGGCGCAACGAGTCGATGGCCCGGTGCTTGGCCGTGGCCATCAGCCAGGCGCCGGGGTTGTCGGGAACGCCCGCCTTCGGCCACTGCTCCAGCGCGGCCACCAGCGCGTCCTGCGCCAGCTCTTCGGCGAGGCCCACGTCGCGCACCACCCGGGTCAGCCCGCCGATGAGCCGGGCCGATTCGATGCGCCAGATGGCGTCGATGGTGCGCTGAGTGTCCACGGAGCGGACCGTGAAACACCTTCAGCCTCCTGACAACTAGCTCTTCGCGCGGAAGTCGCGCTCGGCCTCGAACACCGCCGGCACCTTCGAGACCAGCTCCCCGAAGTCCGACTCCTCGAAGACCTGTCGCAGCTCGAGCTCCTCGCCGTCGGGGAACGGGGCGCGCTTGAACCACTCGATCGCCTCTTCGCGCGACTTCACCTGCACCAGCCAGAAGCCCGCGAGGAGCTCTTTCGTCTCGGCGAAGGGGCCGTCGACGACCGTGCGCTTGCCGTCGCCGAACTTGATCCGCGCGCCCTTCGACGAGGCGTGCAGGCCCTCGCCGGCGAGCAGCACGCCCGCCTTGATCAGCTCGTCGTTGAACTTCCCCATCGCCGCCAGCTCCTTCTCATTGGGGAGGACGCCGGCCTCGGACTTCGCGTTCGCCTTCACCAGGACCATGAATCGCATGTGCTTTCTCCTTCGCAGTGGGAGCCCGTGAGCAGGCTCTATTCACCCGTCGAACGGGCCGCAGCCAGATCGACAATCAGTGCGCCGACGAGAGTGCTCATCTTTGGAAATACGGATTTTTCATGATTGCCCGACAAGCTCACCCTGGCTGGAGGAAGCGGCCCGCGGTGAGGTGATCGATCACCTCGCGCGCGGACTCCGGGTCGAAGCGGGCCTTCTTCTGAAGCTGCTTCAGCGCGGTGTTCACCGCGGTGGGCCGCTCGAACGCGGCGAGCACGTCGAGCAGCGCGGCCCCGTCTTCCCCCTGCTGCAGGAGAGGGTCGGAGAACTTCCGGCGGCTCACCGACGGCGCGCACGACAGGCCGGTGCCGTCGATGGAGCGAACCACCGTCACCTTCTCCTGGGTCACGCGCGCGGGTACGCGCCAGCTGCCCAGCCACGTGCCGAGCGCGAACTCCTGCGTCGAGACCGCGGCGTTCACCAGCCGTGTCTTTCCGTCGACGGCGACCTCGCTCTTCTTCGCCGCGTGCGCCCACACCTTCGCGTCGATCTCATCGGACGTGCGCTGCACCGCGTCTTCCAGCGCGGCGTCGTCGAAGCGCACCATGGGCACCGTGCGCTCCGACGGGTCGAGCCTCTCGAAGTAGTCGAGGAACTCGCCGAAGGTCTTCGCCTCGGCCGTCATCCCGAAGCGCTCGGGGTGCTCGGTGACCAGCGCACCGGGCTGCGCCTCGAGCCGCTGGTACCCGATGGAGCAGCCGAGGCCGAGCACGCGGTCCACCAGGCGGTGCTCCTGTTCCAGCGTGGCGCGGCTGGCGAAGGGCAGCCCCGCGATGCCGGAGATCTCGAGCTGCAGGTTGGGGTGACGGCGGCAGCGCTCGATCACCTCGAACAGCTCGGCGTCCGACGGGCAGGGCTTGAGCAGACCGCGGCGCATCGTCTCCTGGCGCTGGCTCTCGGAGAAGCAGCCGATGTCGAGCACCATGTAGACGCGCTGGAAGTGGGCCGCGAGCGTCTCGGCCAGCTCGGGCGGGGGCACGCCCCAGAGAAAGTAGGTGGTCGAGTGGCGAGAGAGATCGACGCCCTGCCAGGTGTCCTCCAGGAACGCGGCGGTGCTGCCGGCGAAGTCGTAGCGGAGCTGCCAGGTGCGCGGGACGATCTCCCGGTGGTCCTTCTGCACGCTCTCCACGGGGCGCAGAAACGGCTTCGCGCGCCCGAAGGTGGCCTTCTGCATGCCGCGCGTACCGCCGCAGTAGAGGCAGTTCTCGCCGCAGCCCTTGCCCGGCGCGACCCAGCCCGAGAAGGAGTGCAGGTCGAGCTGGCTCAGGAAGATGTCGTCGAAGTGCGAGTAGTAGACGTCGCCTTTCGTGGTGCCGTCGACGTAGCCGTGGGCCTGCTTCGGCGAGGCGCGGTTGACCACGTTGGGTTGAGCGGCGTCACCGCGGCAGAGCGCGAGCAGGGGCACCTCGCCGTCACCGAGGATGACGTGGTCGATGCTGTCCCAGCCGAGGAGCTCCTTGCAGAAGTACGTGGCGGTGTTGCCGCCGATCGCGACCTGCACCTTCGGGTCGATCTTCTTGAGCGTCTTCGCGATCAGCTTCGCGCGCGCGACGTGGTGGAACCACTTGAGGCTGATGCCCACCAGGCGGGGCCGCACGTGGGCGAGGAGGCCCTCGAGCGAGCGCGTCACCTCTTCTTCCGACTCGTCGGCGTCGGTGAGGCGCACGTACGCCTCGATGCCGTGACGCCGCAGGTAGCTGGCCAGATAGAGGATGCCGCAGGTGGCTTCGCCCGTTCCCGCACCGACGAGCAACACTGGAGACAGGGGCGACACTGCGAGAGCTTACCCCTTCTCCCTCTCCCGCCGCGGGGAGTCCGAGAGACGAAGCGGCAGGGCCGAGCGTTGACCCGAAGCGTTCTTCAGCCGTCACCGGGCGTGCGGTCGAGGCGGGCGACCACCAGCGCCGCCAGCACCAGCGGCCCGACGGTGCCGCCCAGGGTGAGCCAGCGCGCACGCGCGGCCTCGAAGCCCCCGCTGAGCAGGGCGGCGTGGAGGAAGTGCCCACCCCCGAGGACGAGGGCCACCTCGAGCAGCGCGACCAGGCAGCCCAGCTCGACGTGGACACGGCGCCCGGCGACCCACGTGGCGACGTAGACCCCCAGGCCCAGCACGACCGAGCCAGCGATGAGCGGCCACCCACCCCCCAGCCGCAGCGCGAGCACCACCGACGCAGCGAGCGCCGCCAGGGCCAACACGTCGCGTCCGCCCACGAAGCCGTGTGTCTTCATGCCCTTGACGAGAGTAGCGAACCGCGAGGCGTCGCGGCTGGCTCTCCCGCCTCGATGAAGGTGCTGGCTCCCATCGACGGAGTGCTCGAGTGGCGCGTCGAGAACGGCGCCCCCGTCACCGAGGGCATGGTGCTGGGGTGGATCGCCGGGCCGGGTCGATGTGGGCTGGTGCCGTTGACCGCCGGCAAGGCCGGCCGGCTGCGTTGGCGCCGCACCGGCGCGCTCGAGACCATCGACGCGGGTGAGCCGGCCGCGCTCATCGACGGTGACGAAGCCGAGCTGCGCTCGTGCCGCGCGGTGGAACGGCAGGCCGCGAAGGCAGGCCTCAGGGTGCTCGAGCGGGAGGTCGCTTCGCTCGAGCGCGACGAGTCAGCGCAGGCCCTGCACCTCGAGCTGCTCAGGCCCCAGCGCCGGGGGCTCGAAGCGCGGCTGGCCACCCTGCGCGCGCTCGCAGACGAGTGAGCCGCCGGCACCAACCGCAAGGGTGGCTTCGACGCGCTCACCACAGGTCCGCCCCCGGCAGCGGCACCGGCCTCAGAAGTAGTAGCGGGCCGCCAGGGTCGAGGTGAAGAGGTCCCAGGGGTTGGCCACCAACGAGGTGGCGAAGCGCGTGGTGGAGCTGGTGTTGAAGCGCTCCGGCTGCAGCGGCGTGGACAGCGTGCTGCTGCGGTACTCGTGGGTCAGCCCCAGCCGCACGCCCGCTTCGATGGACAGGTTGTCGAGGCCGATGAAGCTGAAGAAGATCTCCACGCCGGCCTTGGCGCTGAAGTCGATGGTCCACGCGAAGTCGGGCGTGGCCATGCCCCCGCCCGTGGTGATGGTGGAGCGCGCCGCGCGGAACTCCGGTGCCACGAAGAAGATGACGTGCTCGGTGCTGCCCAGCACCAGCGGCGCCGAGGCGTGCACCACCCACTCGAAGCTCTCCGGCCCGGGCGTGAGGTCGAGCCCGTTGGCCACCACCTGCTCGGCCGAGCTGGTGGAGACCATCACCCCCACCCCCAGCTCGAGGCCCAGCCGCTGCCACGGCGTCCACCACCGCACGCCGAGCACGGGCACGGTGCTGCGCTGTTCCGTCGTGGTGGGCCGGCCGGTGAACGGGTCCTGGAGGGTGATGGGTCTCGAGCGCAGCACCGAGGTGGTGCCCAGGAACCCGAAGCCGAAGCTGCCGAGGCGGCGGTCCCGTGCGGAGGGGCGCGGTGCCGGGCTGGCGACGGCGGGCGCGGGCGCGGGCGCGGCGGCGACGGGCGCAGGTGCGGCGGGGGCAGGCGCGGCCACGGGCGCGACCGCGGGAACGGGCGCCTGGGCCGGAGGCGGCTCGGCGAGGCCGGCGTCCGCTTCCTGCGCCTGAACGAAGGAAGCCAGCATCAGTCCAACCATGCACACGAAACGATTCACTTGAGGATCTCCCACCAGGTGGACGAGGGCTCGTCCAACACGGTCAACACGTTCGCCGCGCCCTCGGCGTCGAGGAAGACGAAGTCAGGCAGCAGGCGTTCCGCGAGCGCCGCGCCGTTGAGCTCGCGCGTGGCGCTGCCGGTCAGGGCGAAGTTGCGCGCGTCGACCCAGAGCACGGTCTGATCGCGGCCCGGCATGGTGGGCGAGAACGCGGCGACCAGGCTCCCCCGCCCGTCATCTCCCAGGCCCACCAGCGTCCCGTGTCCCTCGGGCAACGTGCCAGCGTGCGCGAGGCCGCCATCGCCGGGGTCCAACACCTCGCCACACCCGGTGAAGAAGTGCGCGTGGTCGGCAGAGCTCCACAACCCGCCGCAGCTTTGAGTGGAGGCGGTGGTGAACGGCAGCACCAGCAACTGCGTGCCGCTCACGAACAGCCGCTCGACGGCTCGCCCGTCCGTGTTGACGACCACGAAGCGGCCGTCGCGGGTGAGCGCGCCCTGCGCCGGGTTCATGGCGCGAATGCGGTAGTCGAGGGGCGAGGCCGCGCCCCCGTCGAGGTCGATGCCCTGCGCCCCGTAGTCACCGAAGGTCCAGGCCGCCGCGGGTCCCAACACGACCAGCGAGGGCTGATGGCCGACGAGCGTGGTCCGGTCGGCGACCCAGGGCGCCGCCTGCCCGGTCTGGAAGAAGGACACCCGCGAGTCCTGCGCCACCGCGAGGACCCCACCATCGGGGCTGAGGCTCAGGCTGGTGGGCTTGCGCGCGAGCAGGGCCAGCGTCTCCCAGCCGCCGTCCGCTTCCAGGCGGAGCAGCCGGGGGGGATTGGTGGCGCCCACCCACGCCCGCTGGGCGTCGTCACAGCACAACCCTGCCGTCACTTCGAAGGGCAACCTCCGCCCGTTCACGCCGGTCACCCGCACCTTCCACGCGGTCTCGCTGCAACCGTCCGCGGCGCGCACCTCGAGGGCGTACTCGCCGGCCGCCGGCAGCGTCACGCGCAGGGGGCCGCCGTCGAGGAGCTGAGGCGGGCCGAGCGGCCCTCCATCCGGCGCGTCGAAGACCTGGAGGGTGAACGTGAGCCGATCTCCCTCGGGATCTTCGAACTGCGGCGGCGCGACGTCGACGCCGCCGATCGGCAGGTGCGCCACCACGGGGCCCACCATGCGGAGCCACGGAGGACGATTGTTCCGGCACGCAGGGTCAGGGACAGGGCCTGCGTCGAGTCCCCCGTCGGTACCGGCATCTGCGGCCGGGAAGCAGACGCAGGGATCGAACTGGCCGCTCGCCCGGCAGATGCGCGCGCTGGCGCGGCCATCGCCACAGGTGCACGCGGTGGTCTCGCCGGGCACGCACGGGGGGGCGCAGCTGAAGCTGAAGGTGAGCGCCAACGCGCAGGTCGCGAGCCAGCGCCTCACGGGAAGTACTCCACCCAGGTGAGGCCGAGGTCGGGAACGGGGGTGAGCGCGCTCACCCCGCCGTCGGCGTGCGGCACCAGCCACCGCGGCAGCAGGTGCGTGTTCTCGGGTGAAGACCACAAGCCGATGTCCCTGGTCTCGAGCGTCTGGAAGGTCTCGGGGCTGATGAAGCGGAAGCGGCTGACGTTCCGGTTCGGCTCGAAGCCGCTCACCACGGCCAGGCGGCCGTCGCCGCTGCGCCCGAGCGCGCGGACGCGGTCGGGCCCTTCGTCAAAGACGCCCGTGTAGCTGAGGCCGCCGTCGGGCGCGGCCTCGAAGGTGTCGCGGCAGCCCACGTAGAACTCCCGGCGCCCGGGCCACGCCCACAGGTTCCCGCAGCTCTGCGCTTCGGTGGAGAGCGGCCGGCTCAACACCCCGGAGGTGACCATGACGCGGCGGAGGTACCCGCTCTCGTCGAGCACGAGCGAGCCGTCGGGCAGGGTGACGGCGCCGGTGATGGTGCCCGAGGACCACAGGTTGAACGTGGTCTGCGCGTTCAGCGTGCCGCTGGCGAGCTCGAGGCGCGTGGCGTCTGCGTTGGTGAAGAGCCACGCGTATTGCGTGTCGCCGGTGAGGCCGCTCACCACCCCGTTGATGGGGAGCTCCCACTGCAGCGCCATCGACGGCACCCGGTAGGTGGAGACGAAGGCGTCCTGGCCCACGAAGAGCATCGAGCCGTCGTTGCTGAGGGCGAGCCGCTTCGGACGGCGCGCCAGCGGGGTCGGCGCGCTCACCTGGTCGCCGTCGAGCCGCCACAGCGTGGGCGGACCGTCAGACACCACGTACGCGTGGCCTTCGACGTCGCAGCACGCCACGTCCACCACCACGAGGGGGAGCGTGGTGGTGGGCACCACCGTGAGCAGGCCTCCACGGCCGTGGCCTTCCTGGCAGTTGCCGTTCTGCTGCCTGGAGACGTCGACCTCCAGCCACCAGGAGCCCGGGCGGTCGAACTGCAGGCTGGCCACCGGGAGCGACTCGACCAGGCCTGCGTCGACGGGCTCACCCACCAGGGTCCAGCGGAAGCGGGTCGCCTCGCTCGAGGCGCGCACGGTGACGCCGGCGCCGACCGCGAGCCGCAGCGGCTGGTTCAGCTCCACCGAAAGGGGATTCGTGGTCGAGCAGACCGTGCCGCCGTCGGTTCCCGGGCCGGCGTCGGGCTTCGAGGTGCAGCTGCAGGCCTGGAAGGTGCCCAGGTCACCGCAGACCTGCTGGCCCGAGCGACCGTCGGTGCACGCGCACGCGTTCGACTCACCAGCCACGCAGCGCTCCACACAGCCGAGCGCGCCCGTCAGCCCCATCACCACGACCACCAGCCGACCCATGGCCAGACTCCATACACGAGGCACGCACATCGTGCGACGCTCGGCACATGGTGAGGTTCGCGGCGTCGTGGGCACTGCTCTTCCCGTTGCTGGCGGGCGCCCAGGACGCCTTCCGTGAGGTGCACGAAGCGCGACCCCTCGTCCCCTGGGCCGAGGGGCACGTCAGCAGCAGCGAGCCGCGCCTCGGCGTGCCCACCTTCTTCTGGGCCGGGCCGGGGAGCCAGCAGCCCGTGCGCGCGCTGACGCCCGAAGAGGCCGCGCGCCGGTACCTCGTCGCCCACGCCGCGCTCTACCGCACCACGCCCGCGCACCTGGCCACCGCGCAGGTCACCGGGCTGCACGATCTCCACGACGGCACCGCCCTCGTCGTCACCTTCCAGCAGCGCGTGGGCGGCGTGCGCGTCTTCCGCGACGAGCTCAAGGTGGTCCTCGACCGCCACCTCGCACTGATCGCCCTCTCGGGCTACCTCACGCCCGCCGTCACGCCGCTCGGCGCGTTCTCCCTGCGCGCGGAGTCAGCGCTCGCCAGCGCGCACCAACACCTCACCGGCGTGAGCCTCGAGGCCGCGACACCGCTGGGCGTGGATGAAGGGGGCTACACCCGCTGGACGCTCGAGGGGACGCGCGGCGCCCGCACCCGCCCCGTCTATTTCCCGCTGGCCTCGGGCGTGGTGCCGGCCTTCTACGGTGAGCTCGGCCACTTCTCCTTCGTGGTGTCGGCCGTGAATGGAGAGGTGCTCTTCGTGCACGACCTCGTGGTCTCGCACTCGTTCTCGGTGTGGGCCGACCCGGCGACGCTGGTGCCCTTCCCCGGTCCCCAGGGCGTCGACACCACGCCGCACCCGACCGGCTTCGCCAACGGCCTGTCACCCACGCCGGCGCCGCAGCAGGTGGTGACGCTCGAGCACGCGGGGCTGTCCACCAGCGATCCCTGGCTCGCGCCGGGAGCGACCGACACGCGCGGCAACAACGTGCGCGCCTACGCAGACCTGTTCTTCCCCGATGGCTACACCACGGGCTCCGACGTGCTGGGCACCACCACCGCCGCCGACACCTTCGGCTGGCTCTTCGACGCGAGCACCAGCGTGGAGAACCCGGTGCAGCGACGCGCCTCGGTGGTGCAGCTCTTCTACGTCACCAACTTCCTGCACGACTGGTTCTACGACGACGGCTTCGACGAGGCCGGGCGCAACGCGCAGGCCCTCAACTTCGGGCGCGGGGGCCTGGCCAACGACGCCTTGTTCGCCGAAGCGCAGGACGGCGACACCCCCGACAACGCCAACATGTACACCCCGGCCGACGGGGCCCACCCGGTGATGCAGCTCGGCGTGTTCACCAACCTCAACGGCACGCCCACCCGCGACGCCGCGCTCGACAACGGGGTGGTGGCGCACGAGTGGGGGCACTTCATCTCGAACCGCCTCATCGGTGATGGCAATGGCCTCGACCAGGTGCAGTCGATCGGCATGGGCGAAGGCTGGGGCGACTTCCACGCGGCGCTGCTGATGGTCGAGGCGGCCGACGCGCTGGTGGCGTCGAACCCCAACTGGCAGGGCACGTATTCGTTGTCGGGCTGGGCCACCACGGCCACCGACGCACAGGGCCACTACTGGGGCTTCAGGCGTTATCCACTCTCCGTCGACTTCACGAAGAACCCGCTCACCTTCAAGCACATCGCCGACGGCGAGCCGTTGCCGGCGAGCCCTTCGCCTTCTCCGCTGCTGGCCGGCTACCCGAACTCCGAGACGCACAACACCGGCGAGGTGTGGGCCGTGGCGCTGTGGGAATGTTACGTCGAGCTGCTCCGCGACCCCCGCTTCACCTTCGAGCAGGCGCGCGCACGCATGAAGCGCTACCTGGTGGCCGCCTACAAGGCGACGCCGCTCACGCCCACCTTCACCGAGGGCCGCGACGCGCTGCTCGCCGCGGCCACGGCGAACGATCCGATCGACGCGGCGCACTTCTGGAACGCCTTCGCGCGCCGTGGCCTGGGGCGGGGCGCGGTGGCGCCCGATCGTTTCGACTTCACCAACGTGCCCGTGGTGGAGAGCTTCCGCGTGGGCAACCCGACCCTGCTCGGGCCGATCGCCCTCGACGACTCGGGGCTGACCTGCGACCGCGACGGCGTGCTCGACGCCGACGAGCAGGGAATGCTCACCATCACCGTGCGCAACGGCGACCCGGCGCCCATTCCCGGCAGCAGGCTCACGGTGTCCTCCGGCAGCCCGGGCGTTCAGTTCCCCTCGGGGACGACCTGGCCGATCGGCGCGCTGGCGGGGCTGGCGCGCACCACCGTGGCGATCCCCGTTCGGCTGGCGAACCTGGGCGTGGTGAGCGACGGCACCTTCGAGGTGTCGACCCAGAGCCCCGCGCTCGGCCCGGACCCGGTGACCACCACCGTGACGTTCGGCCTCAACTTCGACGTCGACGCGCTCGGCGGCCGGGTGGTCGACGGGTGCGTGAACGAGCCGCCCACGGCGGCCGCGGGTCCCGACGTGGAGGCCGAAGAGAGCGTGCGCATCGAGCTGGTGGGCTCGGGCAACGACCCTGAAGGCGCGCCGATCGACCTGCTGTGGACCCAGACGGCCGGACCGCCCGGCGTCATCCGCGGCAGCGGCTTCACCACGCCCGAGGTCTCGGTGGACACGCAGGTCACCCTGGAGCTCCGCGTCTCTGATGGCCGCGCCACCTCGCCGCCGGTGGAGCAGCGGGTGCTGGTGAAGAACGTCAACCGCACGCCCACCGCCCGCGCGCCCCTCTCGGCCGAGGGAGTCCCCGGGCAGCGGCTCACCCTGGCGGGCAGCGGCTACGACAGCGAGGGAGACCCGCTCACCTACGAGTGGACGCAGGTCAGCGGCCCCCCGGCACAGCTCGAGGCCGCGCGCACCGCCTCGGTGCGGGTGCTGCTGCCCGACGTCACCGGCCTCGACGAGGTGAGAGTGCAACTGACGGTGAGCGACGGCAACTCGGCCTCGGCGCCCGCGGTGACGGCGATCACCGTGCGCGGGCCGCCTCCCGTGGAGGTGGTCCCGCCCGAGCCGAAGAAGCCGGACGGCTGCGGCTGCTCGTCGGGGCAGGAAGCGCTGCTCGCGCTGGGCCTGCTGTTGCTGCGTCGACGCCGGGTCTGCTCGGCCACATGACCACGTCAGCGAAGGTGTCGATCGTCTCGAACGTGATCGCGCTCGGCGCGCTGGCGATGGCGTGGTTCACCGCTCCCCTGCCGCTCTACTTCTCGTACCCGGTGCACAAGCTGCTGCACCTCGTCGGGGTGATGATGTTCTTCGGCAACCTGGTCGCCGGGCCGGTGTGGTTGGCCGTGGCGCTGTTCGAGAAGGACCGCCCGCATTTCGCCTTCGCCGCGAAGACGCTCGCCGACCTGGACATGTACCTGACCACGCCGGGCGTGCAGCTCGCGGTGTGGAACGGGCTGTGCCTCGCCTCGGTGTTCGGCGGCGTGCGCGCGCAGCCGTGGCTGGTGGAGGCCGTGGCGATGATGGTCTTCACCTCGCTCTTCTCGGTGACGGTCGTCCTCCATTGGCAGGAGAAGCTGGTGGCCGCGGCGCTCGAAAACGACTGGCCGAAGACGAAGCGGGCGATGACGTGGTGGAGCGTCTTCGGGACCCTCGTGGGCGTGCCGCTCGCCCTGGTGATGTACCTCATGGTCAGCAAGCAGGCGCTGTGGCTCACCCTCACCCCTCCTCCCCCATGAACAACGTCGACGCGGTGGTGATCGGCGTGGGCGGCGTGGGCTCGGCGGCGCTGATGCACCTCGCGCGGCGAGGCTTGAAGGTGGTGGGCTTCGAGCAGCACGCGACGCCGGAAGACGCGGCGCACGACCGCGGCTCGTCGCACGGCGGCACGCGCGTCATCCGCAAGGCGTACGGCGAAGGCGGCGCCTACGTGCCCCTGCTCGAGCGCGCCTACGAGCTCTGGCGCGAGCTGGAACGGGACAGCGGCACCCCGCTGCTCCACCTCGCCGGCTGCCTCAACATCGGGCCACCGGCGCACGAGTTCATTCGCGGCGTGCTCGCCAGCGCACGCGAACATCATCTGCCGCACGAGGTGCTCTCGGCCGGCGAGCTGCACGCGCGGTTTCCGCTCTTCGTGCCGGCCCCGGGCGACGTCGCGGTCTTCGAGCAGGACGCGGGGCTGCTCGCGGTCGAGGCCTGCACCCGCGCGCACGTTCGGCTCGCGCTCCAGCACGGCGCAGAGCTGCGGCGCGAGCGCGTGCTCTCGGTGCAGCTCGGCCACGACGACGTCACGGTCACCACCGACCGGGGCTCCCTTCGCGCCACGCGCGTGGTCGTGGCGGCGGGCCCGTGGTGGCACACCCAGCCGTGGCTGCAGGAGCTCGGGAGCACGCTGGTGGTGCGGCGCCAGGTGCAGTGCTGGTTTCCCGAGCCGAAGCAGCCGCGCGTGATGCCGTGCTTCATTCACCTCGTCGACGCCACCCGCAGCTTCTACGGGCTGCCTGCGTTCGACGGGCTGGGGCCCAAGGTCTGCCAGCACAAGGGTGGCGCGGTGACGACGGCCGACACGGTGGAGCGCGCGACCAGCGACGCCGACAGCGACCCCGTGCGCGAGTACCTGCGCGCGCACCTGCCCGAGCTCGACGCGCCGCCTGAGCGCAGGAAGACCTGCCTCTACTCGATGACGCCCGACGAACATTTCCTGGTGGGGGCGCTGCCGGGCAAGCCGGTGGTGGTGCTGGGCGGCTTCTCGGGCCACGGCTTCAAGTTCGCCAGCGTGCTCGGCGAGCTCGCCGCGGACCTGGTGCAGCGCGGCACGAGCCCGTTCGATCTGCGCGCGTTCGACCCACTGCGCTTTGTGTAGACTGCCCGCTCTCCCGCTCTCCTCGACAAGGTGTTCCCGACATGCGGTACCTCAGTTCCCTGGCCCTGGCGCTCTGCGCCTGCGCGCCTGAAGTTGCGTCCGACGGCGGCACCTCGTACCCCCCTCTCCAGCTCGACGGAAAGAACGTGCTCGGCTCGTTCGCCGTCGTGAATGGCACGTTCGCGTGGTCGCAGGTGCGCGGCCCCAGGGCCGGCACGGAGGTCTACGAGATCGCCGAAATCCCCGGGTCCACCGACGTGTGGCTGCTCGGCGCTGCCATCGAGCGCTGGAACGGCACCGAGGTGACCGCGCGGTTCAGCATCCCTTCGGGCGAGAGCGCAGGGCTGCGGCTCAAGGGCGCGCTCGACTCGGTGGCGGTGATCTCGGCCAACGACATCTGGGCGTGCGGCACGCACCTGATGCACTTCGACGGCAGCACCTGGACCGACGAGACCGCGCGGCTCGGCTCGACGGCGTACCTGATCAACGGCTGCACCGTGGCAGGCCCCTCGGGGGGCAAGGTGCACGTGATGGGTCCTTCACTGGCCGTCATCGAGAACGGCGCCGTCACCGCAGTGCCAGGCACCAACTTCGTCGACGACACCACGGGAATGCCCGTGCTCAGCAACACCGGCTTCACCTTCAGCGTCACCAACGTGCCGCGCGACTGCCTGATGGCGCTGCCCACCGGTGAAGCCGGCGTCATCGGCGTCGGCGCGGTGGTCCGCGCGATGAACGGTCAACTGCGGGTGCGGCGCGCCTTCGGGCCGTTCACGGGCCTGTGCCGCCACGCTCGCCTGGGCGACACCGTCTACATGCAGGGCACCAACAACGACGTCCCCTTCCTCAAGGCCGACCTTCCCGGCGACCTGGGCACCTTCGCCTCGCTGCCGCAGAGCGCGCAGGCCAGCGCGGGCCTCCAGTACCTCGCAGCGGGCGCAACGGCCGACGTCATCGCGCCTGCGGCGAGCGGCGCCCTCTTCGGCATGGACGCGCAGGACCTCAAGGGCTTCCGGCTCAGCGCCTTCGTCGAGGTGAACGGCACCACGCCCACCGTGCTGGCCGATCGTTTCTACGGGTATCACCTCTACGCGGCCCACCAGAACGCCACGCGGCTGCTGGTGGCCGTCCAGGGTGGCGGGCTGTTCCAGGGGGTGAAGCGATGAAGCGCCTCACGGTGTTCGTGCTCTTCCTCAGCGCATGCGGAGGCTCGCAGCGCCTCACCTACGACGGCGCGGTGAAAGGCAACGCGGTCGTCGGCCGCTACTTCGGCGCCAACACGAAGGACCTCTTTCACACCAGCGACACGGGCCTGGTGCACTTCGACGGCAGCGCGTGGACGAAGGTGATGACGAGCGACGCCGCCTTCGTGTCCGCGGGCCCGGGCAAGGTGTGGTCGCTGCTCAATGGCCGCCTCGAGCGCGTCGACGCCGCGGGGGCGAAGGAAGACTTCACCGCGCAGGTCTCGGCGGACGGTCCCCCGGTGTCGATGGGCCGGGGCAACGGCGAGGTGTTGATCTGCTCGGGCAACGCCGCGGCGAAGAAGTACTTCGTCTACCGCTTCACGGGCACGGCCTTCGAGCGCATCGCCGGACCCATCGCCGAGCCGCTCACCTTCGAGCTGGTGCGCGGCCGTGACGACGCCTTCGTGAAGTCGGCCGTGCCGGCAGTGCCCTTCCAGGCGGTGGTCACGTACGTGGCGCAGCCCACCGGCTACGCGTACTTCGACGGCACCGAGGTCTCGGGGCCGATCTTCATGACCAGCAACCCCGAGGGCGTGAACCTGTCGTTCCAGAGCGTGAGCCCGCGCGTGCCGAGGGCCGAGGGCGTGGTGGGCCTCTTCAGTTACGACGGCGCCTGGCTGCACCCGTCGCGGCGCCCGCCTCCGACCGGCTTCTATTACTGGCGTGCGGACGGCCGGCTGGGCGTGTTCGCCAACCTCTATGGCAACTCCGATTGGCCCACGGTCTACGCCAGCACCTACAACCCGGGCACCGGGCAGTACGGCTCGACGCTGCTCGACATCAACGGAGAAGCAGACGTCCACTACTGGACCGCCGCGTGGAACGGCACTGACTGGGTCGACAAGATCGAGCTGTTCCAGTCGGTGGCGTGCATCGGCGTCACCTGCGGCGGTTCGCGCACCGGCCTCGCGGGTGAGCTCGACGACGGCACGATGGTGACCGCCGGCAACGACGAGGGCGTCAGCGGGATCTGGTTCGTCTCGCCCTGATCAACGAGGCTCGAGCTCCGCGCGGAAGTGCGCGGACGACTCGGCCAGCTGCTCCACGTAGCCCCGCACCTGCGCCTGCGCGGGCGCGCTGAACTCGCGCAGCGCCTTGATGTGCGCCTCGGGCACCGAGCGGAACGACACGCTCACCCGCATCAGCTTGAAGCCCTCGAGCACCCTGGGCATCGCCGGGGTGTCGCCGTGCAGCACCCGCGTCACCCGGTGGTACAGGTGGTCCTTGAAGTGGGGGCCGCTGAAGAGCACCACCGAGCGGTCCTGCAGCCACAACGCCAGCTCGGGGTCCTTCGGGGTCGCGCCGTCGACGAACTCGAACAGCGCAGGGCGGCCGATGGAGAACATCACCACCGGCCCGGGCTCGCCGTCGCGGTGCATGCGCAGCCGCGCGTAGTCGACCGGCTGCATGCGGCCCGTGCGATCGCGGGTGAGCTCGGTGCCGTAGTAGTTGATGAGACAGGTGTTGGGCGCCTGGCCCTGCTCCGACGCGTCCTGGTGGCCGGCCAGCTTCGGGGCGAGGCGGCGCAGGATGCTCTGCATCACCTCGGGGATCGGCTCGGCCCGCAGGCACTTCTCGTGTTGGTGATTGGGCAACGAGTAGTAGCCGAGGCAGGCGAACTGCCAGGCGCCCAGCCAGTAGACGGGCCGGGTGAGGCGCCGCGAGCCCTGCCCTTCCCGCTTCGCCTCCTCGCCCACGTAGCGCGATTCCCACAGCGGCTTGAGCGAGCCGAAGTACTGCAGCAGCGCCGCGCCTTCCGCCTCGGTGATGAAGCCGGGGAGGTACGAGAAGCCGGGCACCTCCATCGCCTCGAGCCCTGTGAGTGGTGCGCTCATGCGTCGAGCAACCTCGCGCGTCTTCGCGCTGCGTCGTCCATGCGGGTGGGTTCCTTGAGGCGCCGCGCCCGCAAGAGCAGGTTGTGCGGCGTGACGTGCGGCGCGACGAAGGGCACCGCGGTGGTCTCCCAGCCCGCGGCCTCGAGCCTCAAGATGCGCTCGGCGTCGACGATCGACTGGAGGAAGCGCTTGTGCGCCTCGGCGTGGCGCGGCACGCCGAGCTTCTCGGCCTGTGCCTCGGCGAGCGGCCAGCTGGGAATCGTCGCGCCGTAACAACAGGGCACCAGCAGGAGCCACTTCGTCTCGCTCGCGAGCGCCGCGTCGATCACCGCGTCAGACGCCGGGCCGCAGGCGTGCAGCGCGGTCACCACGGCGGGGCACTCGGGCCAGAGCGAGCGATCGTTCACGTCGCCCCGCTTCAGCTCGATCTTCGCCGGGCGGGTGAGGTGGCCCATGGCGTGGCGCACGTCGGCCAGGCGCCGCTCGTCACGCTCGATGACCACCAGGTGCTCGAAGCCGAGGAACTCCACCGCCAGCAGCCCGAGGTAGGCCTTGCCCGCGGCGACGTCGACCAGGGTGCCGCGGCCGGCGCGCTCGAGCTCGTTGAGCAGCGCGGCCACCTCGACCGCCTTCTTCAGGTCTTCGCGGCGCAGGGTGGTGCCCGGGGCGTCGATGAACATCGACTGGAGCTTTGCTTCGACTTCGGCCGGGGAGACCACGTGGACCGTGTAGCACCCTGGCCGCAAACCGTTCACCCCGAGCGAAGTCGAGGGGTCACCGTCAACCCGTCCCTCGTCCTTCGACTCCGCTCGGAGACAACTCGATCACCACCGTGGTGCCGCGCGGAGAGTCGGCGACGTACGCCCGGCCCCCGTGCTGGCGCGCCACCTCGCGCACGATGGTCAGCCCCAGCCCCGCCCCGCGGCGCTCGCCCGTCGCGCGATGGAACGGCTCGAACACCGCCTCGCGCTCCGCTGGTGGAATGCCAGGGCCCCCATCGGCGACCGAGAGCGTCCAGCCTCCACCCTTCTGCTCGAGCGTCACCGTCACCTCGCTGCCCACCGGCGCGAAGTGGATGGCGTTGCTGAGCAGGTTGTCGATCGCCTGTCGCACGCCGCCCGCATCGACGCTGGCCTGCGCGGTCTGTGGCGCGGAGAGCCTGATGACGACGCCGCGGCTCTCGGCTTCGGCCTTCGCCGCCGCGATGGCTTCCTTCGTGAGCGCGGCGAGTTCGCTGGGAGCGTGTTCGCCCTTCCCCACCGACACCGTGTCCAGCAGCCGCGTCGCCAGCACCGCGAGGCGATCGACCTCCTGCCGCGCGTCGCGCAGCGCTTCCTTGAGCTCTTCGGCGCTCCGCTCGCGCCGCAAGGCGAGATCGAGGCTGGTGCGCATCAGGGTGAGCGGCGTGCGCAGCTCGTGGGCCGCGTCGGCGAGCAACCGTTCCCAGGCCGCGTGCGCGTGCTGCAGCTCCTTCGTGGCCCCCGCGAGCACCAGGCGGAGGTCGGCGATCTCGTCTCCCTCGGTCTCCGGCGGCAGCACCTGGTCGAGCTGGCCACGCTTCACCTGCTCGAGGTGCTCCTGCAGCTCCCTGAGCCTCGCGCGCAGGCGCCGCCCTTGCGCGAGCTGCACCGCCACCAGCACCAGCGCGGACAGCAGCGTGGTGCCGATCGCCACCTGGTGAAAGGCCGACACCGAGCGATCGAGCTGCGCCATCGAGGCCGACAGGCGCAGCGCGTGGAGCCCCCCACCCGGCGCGCTCACGGTCACCACCAGCTCGCGCCGGGGCTCGCCGTCGACCTCGCGCGTCTCGAACTCCGGCAGGTGCACGCCGGCCTTCGGCAGCAGCCGCTCCTTCACCCCGGCGACCTTCGGAGGCGGGTACCGCGTCACCTCCTCACCCTCGGGACCGAACAGCGTGCCCTCGGGCGCGAAGGGCCGCACGCTCTCGGTCAACGGCGAGGTGGCCATGTGCAGGTGTGGCTCGTTGTTCGGCCCATCGAAGAGGCTGACGCTCTCCACGGCGGCCTGGCTGAGCAGGGCCTGGTCGAGCGCCTGCTCGAGCGACAGGTGGTACAGCCGGTCTGCGATGCCGAGCACCGCGGCCAGCACCACCACCGGCAGCGCAGCCCCCAGCAACCACAGCCGCCGCGAGAGCTTCACGGCTCGCGGCCCGTGAGGCGGTAGCCGATGCCGCGCACGGCGCAGAGCTCCACGTCGATCGCGCCCACGCCCTCGAGCTTGGCGCGCAGGTAGCCCACGTACACGTCGACCACGTTCGGGTTTCCCTCGAAGTCGGTGCCCCACACCGCCGAGAGCAGCCGCGTGCGCGAGAGCACGTCGTTGGGGTGGGCGAAGAACTCCTGCGCCAGGGTGAACTCGCGCGCGGTGAGCTCGGCTTCCTTGTCGGCGCGGCGAAAGAGCCGGCGGCGGGTGTCGAGCTCGACGCTCTTGAACTTCGGCGCGCCGTGCGCCGCGGTGCCGCGCCGCGAGAGCGCGGTGAGGCGCGCGAGCAGCTCTTCGAAGTCGAACGGCTTGACCAGGTAGTCGTCGGCGCCGGCCTTGAGCCCCGTCACCTTCTCGCCCGTCGAGCCGCGCGCGGTGAGCATCATCACCGGCGTGGAGAGCCCCGCGTCACGCCACCGCTTGAGCAGGGTGATGCCGTCGGTGTCGGGCAGCGACCAGTCGAGCAGCACCACGTCGTAGGCAACGTCGGTGGCGCGCGCGTACGCTTCTTCACCGGTGGCGCAGGCGTCGACCGAGTGGCCCTCTTCCGCGAGCCCACGTTGGAGCATGCGCGCCATCTTCGGCTCGTCCTCCACCAGGAGCAGTTTCATGGAGCGGCGCCGCCAGCAGCGGAACGCTGCGCGAGACAGACGGGAGCGAAGCGGACGTCTGGCCGAGGTAGAGCGACCCAGAAAGATGGAGCGGCGCCGCCAGCAGCGGAACGCTGCGCGAGACAGACGGGAGCGAAGCGGACGTCTGGCCGAGGCAGAGCGACCCAGAAAGATGGAGCGGCGCCGCCAGCAGCGGAACGCTGCGCGAGACAGGAGCGAAGCCGGCAGCAGCGGAACGCTGCGCGAGACAGGAGCGAAGCCGGCAGCAGCGGAACGCTGCGCGAGAGCAGAGCGACCCAGATCATGGAGCCCTCTTGCGCCGGCGCGTCCACGGGTAGAGCGCGGGCAACACCACCAGGGTGGTGAAGGTGGCCGAGAGCAGCCCGCCCACCACCACCGTCGCCAGCGGGCGCTGCACCTCGGCGCCCACGCCGGTCGCCAGCACCATGGGCACGAAGCCGAGCGCCGCCACCAACGACATCACCAGGATGGGTCTGACGCGCAGCAGCGACGCCTCGCGCGCCGCGACGTCCGGCGCAGCGCCTTCTGCCTCCAGCTCGAGCACCTGCGTCACCCACACCACCCCGCACATCACCGCGAGCCCCGACAACGCGATGAAGCCGATGGTCGAGGGCAGCGAGATGGGCATGTCGCGCAGCCAGAGCGAGACGACCCCGCCCACGCTGGCGAAGGGCACCAACGCGAGGATGATCAACGCTGGCCGCAGCGAAGAGAAGGTCATGGCGAGCACGACGAGGATGAGGATGAGGACACCAGGCACGACCAGCGAAAGCCTGCGCGACGCTTCGGTCAAGGTCTCGTATTGCCCGCCCCACTCGAGGCGATAACCGCGGGGCAGCGCGAGCTTTTCCCGGGTGCGCTGCTGGGCCTCGACCACCACGCTGCCCAGGTCGGCGCCGCGCACGTTGAAGCCCACCACCAGGCGGCGCTCGCCGTTGCGCCTGTTGACCAGGCCCGGCGCTTCCACCGTGTCGATGGTGGCCACCCGCGAGAGCGGCACCACCCCGCCCGTGGGGACCGGCATGGGCAGGTGAGGCAACCCCCACGCGTCGCGCGCGCCATCGAGGCGCAGCCGCAGCGGCACCTTCACCTGGCCGTCGTACGTGACGCCCACGTCGAGCCCCACGCGCGCGGCCTGCACCGCTTCCAGAACCTCGCGGGCCGAGAAGCCGACCTGCGCCGAGTCGACCGGCCGCGGCCGCACCGTGGTGAGCGGAACTCCGGGCGGGGCCAGCACGCGCACGTCCTGCGCGCCGGGCACCTTCGTCACCAGCGCGGCCAGCGCGTCGGCGTGGGTGCGCAGCTCGGTGAGGTCCTCTCCGTAGATGCTCACCGCGACGTCGGTGACCGCGCCGCCGAGCAGCTCGTTGAAGCGCATCTGAATGGGCTGGGTGAAGGCGGGCTCGCCGCCGGGCGCGAACTTCTCCAGCGTCTGCTGCATCTGGGCCACCAGCTGCTCGCGCGTCCACCCGTTGCGCCACTGCTCGCGCGGGCTGAGCAGCACGAAGACGTCGGCCTGCTCGAGGCCCATGATGTCGGTGGCCACCGCGGGGCTGCCGATGCGCGAGATGACCTGCTTCACCTCGCCGGGGAAGTGCTCGAGCAGCACCTTTTCCATCGCCAGGGCCTGGGCCACCGACGCCTCGAGCGAGATGTCGGCGGCCCTGGTGGTCTGCACCACCAGGTCTCCTTCGTCGAGCTGCGGGGTGAACTCGACGCCGCGGGTGTGCAGCACGAGGGCGCCCACCCCGAGCAGCGCCACCGCGCCCAGCGCCACGAAGGGCCGCCGAGAGAGCCCCGGCTGCAGCAGCTTCGGGTAGAGCCACTCGACGAAGCGCACCGGCAGCGGGTCCTCGTGGGGGATGTCTTTGACCCGCAGCACCAGGCTCGCCATCGCCGGCACGTACGTGACCGAGAGCAGCAGCGCCGCGGTGAGGGCGAAGACCACCATCAGCACCATCGGCCTGAACAGCTTCCCGTCGACGCCGGTGAGCGAGAGCACCGGCACGTACACGAGCAGAATGACCAGCACCGAGAAGAACACCGGCCGCGCGTTCTTGCCCGACAGCTCGCGCACCTGCGAGCGCAGCTCGCGCGGGGTGAGGTCTCTGCGCTCGTGGAGGTGATGGAAGATGCCCTCGACCAGCACGATGGCGCCGTCGACGAGCAGGCCGAAGTCGAGCGCGCCCAGGCTCATCAGGTTCCCGGGAATGCCGAAGAGGGTCATCGCCGCGGTGGCGAAACACATCGAGAGGGGAATGACGCTGGCCACCAGCAGGCCCGCGCGCCAGCTCCCCAGGAAGAGCAGCAGCACCGCGATCACCAGCAGCGCGCCCTCGACCAGGTTCTTCGCCACCGTCTTGAGGGTGCCGCCCACCAGCTCGCTGCGGTCGTAGACCACGTCGAGGCGCACGTCGTCGGGCAGCAGCGCCCGCACCTCGGGCATCGCCTTGTGAATGCGGCCCATCACCTCGAGCGCGTTCGCGTCGCGGAGCATCTGCGCCATCAGGTACAGCGTCTCGCCCCGGCCGTTCGCGGTGGCCGCGCCCAGGCGGGCCATGGTGCCTTCGCGCACCTCGGCCACGTCGGCCGCGCGCACCGAGTTGCCGTTCACCACCGCGGTGCCCAGCTCGCCCGGCGTCACTGGGCGGGCCAGCCCGCGCAGCAGCACCTGGCCTTCGCCCCGCGGCAGGGCGCCCGCGGCCACCGCGCCGCTGGCGTCCTCGAGCGCCACCTTGAGGTCGTCGAGCGTCATGTTGCGGCCGGCGAGGCGCGAAGAATCAGCCACCACGTCGAGGGTGCGCTGCGCTCCGCCCCAGGAGTTCACCTCGACGATGCCGGGCACCGCCTTGAGCAGGGGCGCCACGCGGAAGGTGGCGAGCTCGAGCAGCTCGGCCGGAGTGCGGCGCGAGGAAGAGAGGGTGACGTGGAAGATCTCCCCCAGGCCGCCGGTGAGCGGCCCCAGCTCGGGGCGATCGATGCCCTGCGGCAGGTCCACCCCCAGCAGCCGCTCGGACACCATCTGCCGCGCCAGCCAGGGGGACACGTCGTCTTCGAAGATGACGGTGACCGACGAGATGCCGTACCGCGAGAGGCTGCGGTGCTCGAGAATTCCGGGCACGCCGCCCAGCGCCACCTCGATGGGCCGGGTGACGATGCGCTCGGTCTCTTCGGGCGTGAGGCCGGGCGCGCGGGTGAGCACCAGCACCTGGTTGTTGGTGAGGTCGGGCAGCGCGTCGAGCCGCAGGCGCAGCCCGATGCCCAGGGCGATGGCCGCGAGCGCAAAGGTGAGGGCCACCACCGCGCCACGGTGATCGACGGAGAACTCGGCGATCTTGCGAATCACGAAACCTCTCCCTGCGAACAGCGGGGAGAGGTCGGCGCGCAGCGCCGGGTGAGGGGCTCAGTTCGTACGCCCCTCACCCCGACCCTCTTCGCCCTCGAGGCGCGAGTTCGCCGTTCCCCGCTTCGCAGGGAGAGGGGGACAGGCGTGCTCATCGCGTCACCTCGGCCGCGTCGGCCGCGACCTCTGCGTCGACGGCCAGGCCCTCGACGATCGCCTCGGCGCCCGAGCGCTCGACCAGCTTCACCGGCGTCGACACCGCCTTCTCGCCCACGCGCACGAACACGTGCGCTCCCGCCCCGTCGCCGCCCACCGCCTGCGCGGGCACGGCCCGCCAGCTCTCGAGCGGAAACAACCGCACCCGCCCCGCGGTGCCGGTGAAGAGCGTGCCCGACGTCGCCTTGAACCACGCCAGCCGCGCCCCATCGCGCGTCTCCACCCGGGGCGAGAGCGAGACGAGCGTGAGCGGCACCACGATGCCGTCGGGCGCGATGAACTGCGCGGGCACGCCGCTGACGATCTCCGTGAGCATGCGCGCCTCGACCAGGCCCTCGCTCTCGCCCGCCACCTCGACGAGCGGCTTACCGGTGGGCTCGCGCACCTCGCCCAGGCGGGCGTCGACGTCGGTCACCACCCCGGCGATGGGCGAACGCAGCGACACCGTGCCGTCCGACTGCAGCAGCGCGTCGGCCTGCTTGTCCCCGATGCCGGCCGCGCGGAGCGTGGCGCGCGCGAACTGCGCATCGGCGCGCGCCCCCGCCAGCAACGCCTCGACCTCGGCGAGCTCGGTGGCGCGCGCCAGCCCTTCGGCCTTGAGTGCCTGGAGCTGGGCCTCACGCCGCGCCCACGCCTCGACCTTCAGGTTCGCCGCCGAGAGCGCGCCGGCGGCCTGCACCGCCTCGGGCATGAGCACGTCGAGCAGCGGCTCGCCCGCGGCCACGAGCTGGCCGTGGCGCACCCGCACCCGCACCACCCGGGCCTTGAGCGGAGGCGAGAGCGCCGCGGCCCCTTGCGGGGCAGGGAGCACGCGCGCGGGCGCGTCGAGCAGGCCGAGGTCGCTGGCCAGCCGCACCTTCACCCAGCGCGTGGTGGACGAGGGGCTCGAGGGCGCGGGGGTGGGCGCCTCGACGGCCGGCTTCGTCGCCTCGGCGCAGGCCGCGAGGAGCAGCGGAAGGACGAGGAGGTGGCAACCTCTCCCTGCGAACAACGGGGAAAGGTCGGCGCGCAGCGCCGGGTGAGGGGCCGAGTGCCTGCGCCCCTCACCCCGGCCCTCTCCCCGCTGCGCAGGGAGAGGGGGTTCGAAGGTGTTCATGGTGATTCTCCCGAAGTGACTGAGACGAGTTCCCGGGCCCGGAAGCGGGCGAGCGCGTGCTCGGCCCGGGCCCGCACCCACCGGCTGTGCGCCGCCAGCGCCGCGCGACGCGCGAGCACCCATTCCTGGGACGTGGCCTCGCCTGCCTCCATGCGCCGCTGCGTTCCCTGCGCGGCCTCGTCGCTGGCGGGCACCAGCTCCCGCTCGACCACCTCGAGCGTCTCCCGGGTGTGCTCGAGCTCGTGCGTCACCAGCACCCGCTCTGCCCGGGCCTCGGCGAGCGCGCGCAGCCGCGCGCCTTCCGCCTGCGTGGCCGCCGCGTGCAGCGGCGCGGCGTCACGTTCGCCGCTGTCGAAGACGGGAATCGTCACCGCGAGCGTGCCGAGCACCACCACGTCACCGAGGCCCTCGCGGCCGCCCGTCGCGCCGACCTGGAGCCAGGTGCCCTTCGAGGCGACGAGCTCGCGCGCCCGCGCCTCTTCCGCGTCCCTCAGCTGCAGCGCGGCCTTCACCGCCGGCGCGTGCTCGGCGCGGCCCAGGCTCTGCGCGAGCTGCTCGACCTGCGGCAGGCCCAGCTCCGGCAGCTCGGCCGCCACCTGCGCGGGCGCCGCGGCGTCGAGGCCCAGCGCCCGGTTCAGCTGCACGCCGGTGTCGAACAGCTCACCCTCGGCCGACAGCACGGCCAGCCGCGCCTCGGCCACCCACGCGCGCACCGCCGCCGCGTCGGCCCGGGTGATGGCGCCGCTCTGCGCCGCGCGCCCCACCCGGCCCCCCAGATCGCTGGCGAGGTCCAGCTCGCGGCGGGCCTCGGCGAGCACGCCCTGCGCGGTCCACACCCGCAGCCACCCGTCGGCCACCGAGAGCCGCGCCAGGTGCGCCTCGAGCCGCGCGCCGCCCTGCGCCTGGGCCACCTCGAGGGCGACCGCCTCGCGCCGCGCCCCGGAGTAGCCCGAGACGTTGAGCGACTGGGTGAGCGTGCCGATGAACTCCGGCCCCGTGCCGGTCGCGTTGGTGCGCACCCCGGGCTGCAACCCGAGGGTGGGGTTCGACTGGAGCGACGAGACGGTCGACGCGTTCGCCCGCCTCGCCGCGGCCGCGCGCTCGGCCGCCGCCACCTGCGGGGCCCGCGCGGCCAGCGAGAGCGCGTCGTCGAAGCTCAGCGGCGCGGCGGTGAGAAACAGTGCGAGCAGCGAAGGCATCGGGCGGCTTGTACGGACAGCGGCCCCGGCCCGCTTGTGAGGGCGATAAGAGATTTCTCAGACTGGGGCTTGGGTGGCCGAAGCAGGTGCGCCAGGGTCCCCCGGGCATGCGCGCGCCCCTCATCGTTCTGTCTTCCCTGGTCCTCTTCACCTGCGGCCAGGCCCCCGGCACCCTCGCCCCGCAGTTCGGCGCCGCGCCGGCGTGCGAGAGCGGCCAGAGCTGGAAGGGCGGCACCGTCGAGAACGAGCAGATGAACCCGGGCTTCGCCTGCAGGTCCTGTCACCTGGGCCAGAACTTCCAGGGCCAGAACCCGAACGGCCAGCCCGAGCCCGACAAGGCGTTCTTCTTCATGGGCACGGCGTACTCGGTGCCCAACGAAGCCGACCTCTGCGCGGCGGCCGGGGTGCCGTCCGACGCGGTGGTGGAGATCCTCGACACCAACGACGTGGTGAAGCTCACCCTGCCCATCAACGCGGCCGGCAACTTCCGGTCGCTGAGCACCACCGCGACCGTCCCCGTGCCCTACAAGGCGCGCGTGAAGGCCAACGGCAAGGTGAACGCGATGGCGGCCGCGCAGACCAACGGTGACTGCAACACCTGCCACACCGCCGCGGGGCTCGAAGGGGCCCCGGGCCGGGTGCTGTTCCCGCAGTAGCGCTTACGAGAGGCGCGCGCCTTCGGCGGCGAGCTTGCCCGAGACGGCGGCCTCGGCGTTCACCCAGTCCTGGAAGGGCGAGCCCTGCTTGAACGCGCGGCGCGCGGTGTAGCGGCGGTAGGCCTCCTTGCGCACCAGGTCCATGAACTCGGCGCGGGTCACCAGGCGAGCGGGCGCCCGCTCGGGCGCGCTCACGACCTGGGGCGTCGCGGCAGCGGCAGCGGTGAAGATGGGCTCGGGAGTCGCGACCGTCTCGAGCTCGACCACGACCGGCTTCACGGCGGTGGCCGTGCGCTTCACCTTCTTCGCGGTGGAACTGGTGGTGGTCTTCTTCGACTTCGACTTCGACGACTTCGACTTGGGCTGGGTCATGAGGTCCCCCGAAAGCTGTTGATGCGCGACGCTGGATCGAGTCCCCGCGAGGCGGCGCGCGGACGCGCGGGGGCGGAGGCATAGATCACACCTGGGGCCCCCGCGTCAAAGCGCCGAGGCCATTCATTTCGGGAAAAAGACCGCTGACGGCCGCCCGCGAAGGCCGCGCAACTTCTATGGCGCGTCGCGGCCGCCCCTCACACATTCTGAGGGTGCCACCGGGTCGGCGCTCCCCGCGGCGGAAGTCTTGAGGCGGATCAAGCAGTAACGAGTACCGTCCGAGGTCCTCTATGTCCGTGCGTCAGCTGGCTGCGCTGCTCGAAACACTCCCGGTGGCCTTCGTCGCTCACGACTCCCACGGCCACGTGGTGCTGTGGAACCCGGCCGCCGAGGCGCTGCTCGGCTGGTCTCGAGACGAGGTGCTCGGCCGCGCCTCCCCGCTGCCCGCGGCGGTGACCCAGGCGCCGGTGCCCGCCTCTCCGTCCCACGTGCCGTTGGTGAGCCTCAAGACCCGCTCGGGCGAGGTCATCGAGGTCGCCGCCGCCAGCATGCCGATGACCGGCCACGAGGCCTCGGCGGTCGCGCTGTGGGTTCCCCGGGAGGCCGGCCTCGACGCGCCCCGGCTGCGCGCCCTGTTCGAGCACGCCCCCGACGGGGTGGTGGTGGTCGACTCGAAGGGCGTGGTCATCGAGGCCAACCCGGCGATGGAGCAGCTGCTGGGCTGCAGGGCCGGCGACCTCACCCAGCGCACGGTGGCCGACTTCATCGAATCGCACGGGCTACCCTCGACCACCAACCCCTTCGGCGTCACCAACGCCGAGACGCTCCTGTTGCGGCGAAGGGACGGAGGCCCGGTGACGGTGCGCCTCACCACCGCGCCCATCGGCGTCAACCGCACGGTCGGCTTCTTCCGCGACATCACCGGCGCGCGCCGCAACGAGCTCGAGCGGCGGCTCTTCTCGCGCGTGTTCGAGACCTCGGGTGAGGCGATCCTGATCACCAACGAGCACAACGCCGTCATCGCGGTGAACGAGGCCTTCACCCGCATCACCGGCTACGCGGTCGACGAGGTGCTGGGCAAGAACCCGTCGCTGCTGCAGTCGGGGCGCCACGACCAGGCCTTCTACGCCTCGTTGTGGGACACCCTGAAGACGCAGGGCTCGTGGCGCGGCGAGCTGTGGAACCGGCGCAAGGGCGGCGAGGTGTACTGCGAGTGGACCACCATCAACGCCATCCGCGACGCGGCGGGCGCGGTGACCAACTACGTGGCCGTCTTCGCCGACATCACCGCGGTGAAGGACTCGCAGGCCCAGGTCACCTACCTGGCCCAGCACGATCACCTCACCGGGCTGCCCAACCGCACGCTCCTGCGAGATCGCCTGGCGCAGGCCACCGGGGTGGCGCAGCGCAACGGCCAGCAGGTGGCGCTGATGATGGTCGACCTCGACGGCTTCAAGAGCATCAACGGCACGGTCGGGCCGTACGAGGGCGACACGCTCTTGATGGAGATCGCCTACCGCCTCAAGGACGCGGTGCGTGAAGGCGACACCGTGGCGCGCATGGGCGGCGACGAGTTCGCCATCGTGCTCACCGCGCTCGACAGCCCGGCGCAGAGCCTGGCGGTGGTGAGCAAGGTGCGCGCGGCCATCGCCGAGCCGCTCACGGTGGGCGGCCAGGAACTGAGCCTCACCGCGTCGATCGGCATCGCCGTCTTCCCGCAGGACGGGGACACCGCCAACGTGCTGCTCACCCACGCCGACTCCGCGATGTACACGGCGAAAGAGGCGGGCCGCGACACCTCGCGCTTCTTCACCGAGGCGATGAACACGCGCACCCTCGACCGGATGACCCTGGCCAACGCGCTGGGGCGGGCGCTCGAGCGCGACGAGTTCAGGCTGCAGTACCAGCCGCAGCGGCCCATCGTGGGCGACACGTTGCTGGGGGTCGAGGCGCTGCTGCGCTGGCAGCACCCCGAGCTGGGCCTGGTGCCGCCGGATCGCTTCATTCACCTCGCGGAAGAGACGGGCGCCATCAGGGCCATCGGGGCGTGGGTGCTGCGGCAGGCGGCCCTGAGAGCGAAGGCGTGGAACCTCTCGGTCTCCGTCAACCTCTCGGTGGTGCAGTTGCAGGACCCCGACTTCTTCACGCACGTCACCGCCGTGCTGAAGGAGACGGGGGTCGCGCCGACGCTGCTCGAGTTCGAGGTGACGGAGAGCGTGGTGATGAAGGACCCGGTGGCCACCGCCGAGCTGCTGGGCCGGCTCAAGGCCCTGGGCGTGCGCCTCTCGATGGACGACTTCGGCACCGGCTATTCCTCGTTGGCGCAGCTCAAGCGGCTGCCGCTCGACCGGCTCAAGATCGATCGCGCCTTCGTGCGCGACGTCTTGTCGGATCCAGCTGATCAGGCAGTGGTGCAGGCGGTGATCGCCATGGGCCACGCGCTCAAGCTGCGCATCATCGCGGAAGGCGTCGAGACGCAGGAACAGCGCGTACTCCTGGCCGGGTTCGGCTGTGATGAAGTGCAGGGGTTCCTCTGTGGGCACCCCGTCGACCCCGAGGAAATCGACAAGGAGCGCCGCCGGTAGCAGCGGAACGCTGCGCGAGACAAACCGGAGCGAAGCGGAGGTTTGGCCGAGGCAGAGCGACCCGTCACCCAGAGCGCCGCCGGTAGCAGCGGAACGCTGCGCGAGACCCAGGTCACCGATCGCCGTGCATCGGCTTGACACGGAACGGTCCGGTCGCAACTTCAGGGTGTAGCCGGAATGGATTGGGAAGCCGCGATGGTGGACCTGCTCATCACAGATGCGCGCGTGCGCGAGGCGCTGGAATCGATCCCCCGGTCGGCGTTCCTGCGGCCGGGCCAGCGCCCCTACGCGCTTGAAGACCGGCCCCTCGACATCGGTGAAGGGCAGACGACGAGCCAGCCTTCGTTGATCGCCTGGACGCTGGAACAGCTGCGGCTGCGACCGGGTTCACGCGTGCTCGAGGTGGGCACCGGGTGCGGATACCAGACGGCGCTGCTCTCGCGGCTGTGCGCCCAGGTCTACAGCATCGACATCATCGAGCCGCTGGTGCGCGGCGCGAAGCCGGTGCTGGAACGGCTGGGCTGCGCCAACGTTCACCTGCGGGTGGCCGATGGGTACCTGGGCTGGCCCGAGGCCGCGCCCTTCGACGCGATCGTGGTGGCCGCGGGCGCGAGCGTGATGCCCGCCCCGCTGGTGGAACAGCTCGCGCCGGGAGGCCGGATGATCATCCCGGTGGGCGAGCCTGACGACATGACCCTGCGCCTGGTGAAGCGGTCGGCGAGCGGCGAGGTGACGGAAGAGAAGCTGATCGCCGTCCGCTTCGTGCCCCTCACCGGGCCGCACGCCGAGCTGGATCAGAAGGCGAAGAGCAGGCCGAGCTTCACGCCCGGGTAGCCGGCCTCGACGCGCAGGCCCACGCCCGACGAGAACATCCAGCTCAGGCCGACCGCGCCGACGAAGTCCGGGTAGAGCGGGAGCGGATCTCCGGGCCAGATGCGCAGCGCCACGCCGGCCTTCACGTACGCGGAGAACGCGGGGCTGAAGTGGAAGGTCCACAGCACCGAGACGGGAATCCAGAGCGCGACGGGGTAGCGGTACCCGAGGAAGAAGATGGCGTCGGCGCCGAAGTCGAGGCCGAACTCGTCGTTGACGGGCGGAATGAAGCCGTTGTGGAGGATGGGAATGTAGAAGCTCGCGCCCACGCCGATAGGGAAGCCCCCGTAGCGGAAGTGGCCGTAGGGCAGCACGCCGTGCACCGAGAGCAGGAAGTGCCGCGACTGGGCGCTCGAGTCGAGCAGGGACCCCGAGTGATGGTCATGCTGGTGGTCGAAGTCTTCATGCGCAGCCGCGACAGACGAGAGGACGAAGACCGAGACGAGGGCGGCGCGAGCGAAGTTCTTCATGGCCGCTCGCTACGCAGCTATCGGGCCAGCCCCGCTACCCGAGTCGATGCGAGCGGTTGAGTCGCGAGGCTCCATCAAGATGATGAGGGGCGGCATCGCGTTGACTGCCTCCCTCGGCTGACACCAGCACGTGTCACCCCGGGACCGGGCGATTGCCCCCGGAGCGCCGCGGCCGTAAACCGCGCCCATGCGCCGCAGCCTGCTGGCCCTCTCTCTCGTCGCGACCGCGACCGCGTGCGGAACGCCGCCACTGGTCGGCGTGCCCGAGACCGATGGGGGCCAGCAACAGCGGGTCACCGACGGAGGCGAACCACCCGACGCGGGAGGACCCGACGCGGGAGCACCCGACGCCGGCCGTGGCCCGCCGTACCCCATCGTGCTCTCGCACGGCTTCTTCGGCTTCGACACCTTCGCGGGGCTCGACTTCTTCACCTACTACTTCGAAGTGAAGGACTCGCTCGCCACCGAAGGCGAGCTGCTCGTCTTCACCCCCACCGTCGACCCGTTCAACGACTCGGCCACGCGCAGCGCACAGCTCGAGCGGGAGATCGAGGCCATCCTCGCCAGCACGGGCGCGGCGAAGGTGAACCTCATCGCCCACTCGCAGGGCGGGCTCGACGCGCGGCTGGTGGCGAACCGCCGGCCCGAGCTGATCGGCGCGGTGGTCACCGTGAGCACGCCGCACCGGGGCACGCCGGTGAGCGACCTGGTGAGCCGCGGCCTGACTGATCCGCAGGCGCGCGCCGCGGTCGACGCCATCGTCAACCTCGCCGCGTCGCCGCTCTGGAGCGAGGCCAGCAGCCGGTCGTCGATCACCTCGGCGCTGGCGCAGTTCGAGACGGCGAAGATGGCCGGGTTCAACGCGCGGGTCACCGACCAGCCGGGCGTGCGCTACTACTCGGTGGCGGGCCGCTCGGCGCTGCGGCGCGCGGCCGAGACCTGCGAGGCCGCCGACGGCACGCGGCCGCCGTTCATCCGCGCGTTCGACGACGCGGTCGACCCGCTGAGCCCGATGCTCGACGCCACCGAGTTCATCATCAGCCCGAACATCCTCGACCCGGTGCCCAACGACGGCCTGGTGCCGGTGGCGTCGGCGAAGTGGGGCACCTTCCTCGGCTGCGTGCCGGCGGATCACCTCGACGAGATCGGTCAAATCGGCGGGCTGGGCCCCGGCCTGGGCAACGACTGGCGGCACAAGCCGTTCTACGGGTCGCTGGTGGCCTGGCTCCGCGCGCGCGGCTTCTGATTTCTGCACCGCGGTCACCGTTCACCCCGAGCGGAGTCGAGGCGACATCCTGCGAGCCTGGGCGCAATCGGCGCATGCAGCCTCCGTACAAGGAACATGCGGCTGCTCCTCTGGCTCCTGCTCTTCGTCTTCTGCTGGCCCGTCGCCTTGCTGGCGTTGGTGCTCTACCCGCTCATCTGGGTGGTGCTGCTTCCGTTCCGCCTGCTGGGCGTCGCGGTCGACGGCGTCTTCACCCTGCTTCGCGCCATTCTGTTCTTTCCAGCGCGACTGATCGGCGGCCGCCGCTTCGCCTGAGGGTGCTTGCGACTGAGCCCTTTTCCGGGTGAGTTTCGGGGCTCATGCCGCCTCCTCCACCCCGCAAGCCCGGCCCGCCCGTGAGGGCCGCCGTTCCCACTTCTCCAACGAAGCCGAAGGGAAAGCCGACCGAGTCCTTCATCGGCAACGACTCGCAGACGATGATGAGCGACGAGACGTTCGCCGAGTTCGAGGCGCGCATGAAGGCCGAGGAGGGCGCGGCCGGCAGCACCAACACCAACCCCGCCCTCGAGCCGGACGACGACGAGCCCGAGACGTGCGCCGGCCTCGACGAGCAGGACGAAGGCGAGGACCTCGACGACGACGAGTCAGGGTCCGACGAAGAGGACTCGGACTCCGACTCCGACGACGAAGAAGAAGACGCCCCCCAGAAGCTCGGGCCCGGCGGCCGCCCGCTCGACCGCTTCGGCGTGGAGTGGGACTACGTCAGCCACGAGGGCATGGGCTTCAACGACGACGAAGACGAAGACGCGATGACGTTCGAGAAGAACGGCAAGACGTACTTCAAGCCCGACTGGGGAAAGCTGCGCCCCAGCCAGTGGGTCGAGTACTGGAAGGTGAACTTCGCCCTCGAGGCCGCGCAGGGTGAAGACGACGACGACGTGTACCAGGCGGCGCTCGAGCAGCACGGCTTCCGCAACCGCAACCACTGGAAGCGGGTGCAGCACACCTTCCTGCGCCACTACGGCAACGACCCGGAGTTCACCGACGCAGCGCTCGAGGCCCGCCAGGCCCAGACGCGCGACGCGATGAAGAACGCGGTGAAGCCGGGAATGCTCGACCCCATCGAGGGCGTGTCGCTGCAGGTCTACGCGTCCATCGCCGCCCAGCAGATGTCGGTGACGGGCCCGGCCTTCGTGAAGCTGCTGGCGAAGCACAAGCTCGACGAGGCGAAGTTCGCGCGCGTGTCCGAGGCGTGGATGGCGCGCATGTCTGATCAGAGCGACCCGATGGCGTCGGCCGCCATCATGACCGAGTACGGCAAGGCCTTCGCCGCAGGCGGAGTCGGCCAGTACGGCGCGAGCGCGCAGGAAGCCTCGGGGTCGATGGGCATCAACGACAAGGTCGCGGGCAAGAACGCGAAGGGCGCGGCCGGCTCGATGACGTTCGACCGCTACGTCGAGGTGATGACGGCGCAGGGGTGCTGGGCGCAGCAGGGCAAGGACGCCAACCAGATGTTGAAGAAGGTCTTCAACATGACCGCGGTCGACTGGTCGAACGCGTCGGCCTACTGGTCGCAGAAGATGTCGACCGACATCAAGCTGATGACCGAGCAGTTCCCGGTGCTGCAGGCGAAGTACACCGAGAAGTACATGGCCGGCGTCGACGACCCCGACTCGGATCTCGACGTGTGACATGTCGGCCGATCGATTCCTGGCCGAGTGGACGCGCATCACCACCGAGCTCACCCAGCTCGTCGACACCGCGCTCGACGTCGAGCCGCCGGGCGAGTGCCCCGAAGCGTGGGCCCGGTGGCTCGCCCGCTTCGAGGTGCCGCGCGAGGGCGAAGACGCCCGGTACCAGCAGGTGCGCGCCGACGGCCAGACGAAGGGCGCGCCGCTGAAGGAAGTGCAGGGCTGCCTCGAGTCGCTCGCGCGCGAGGCGTCGACGCGATTGGCGCCGCTGCGCCAGACGCTCTCGGCCGAGCAGGCTGCGCTCGTGGAGACCTCGCTGCACACCCTGGCGTCGTCGGCGCTCGACCACTACCGCACGAAGGCGACCGAGAAGAAGAAGCGCATGTTCGGCGCCGCGAAGGCGCTGGCGAACCAGCACCAGTACGGCGGCTTCAAGGCGTCGATCGGCTACGTGCTCACCTGCGCCACCTGCCGCGCGCCCCGGCTGGGCGAGTCGCTCACCTGCGCCTTCTGCGGGGGACAGCTCGAGGGCGTCTCGTGAGCAGCGTCGAAGCAACGCCCGTTCACCCCGAGCGGAGTCGAGGGGCCGCCCTCTCTGCGAACGGAGTCGAGCGGTGAAGCCGGTCGCCGCGAGCGGTGTCGAGGCGCGCTGGTCGACCTTCCTGGGCAAGGTGCGCGCGCGCCTCGGGGAGATCCTCGAAGAAGCCGACGCCGGGCTCACCGACATCATCGCCACCGAGGTGATCGACCCCGGCCCCATGTCGGCCGCGCAGAACGAGGTGAAGGCGCGCCTCTTCGCCCTGCGCGAGAAGATCGGCCCGGCCTGGGCGAAGCTCGAGCCGGAGTTCGGCGAGCACGCGGGCAACCTCGAGGACCAGGGCCGCGCGCTCGAGACCGAGATCATGAACGCCATCGAGGCGTTCGAAGCCCAGACGATGAAGAAGTACCGCGCCCGCCTGACCGAGCTCGCCCACGAGGAGCTGAAGGAGCGCAGGCTCGCTTGCTCGAAGTGCGCCGCGCCCCTGCCCGAGCCCGCCGTGAAGCACCGGGTGGAGAACGTCACCTGCACCCACTGCCACGCCATCAACACGGTGCGGCCCGGGCTGGCGATGGCGATGCTTGGGCCTCCGAAGAAATCTTGAAGCGGCGAGCTCGCCTGGGTTGATGCCGTTCTGGAGCCGGGGCGCCAGGGGATCCAGTCGAATTGAGGCGCGCGGGCGACAGAACGGAGATCGACCCGGGCGAGCGAAGGCATATGGTCCGCCGCATGTCTGACGCGCTGCAGGTGAAGGGCTTCGCCTGGCTGAATCTGCTGCACTACGTCCGGGAACAATGGGGCGACGACACCCTCAAGGAGCTCGCCCGCGCCTTCCCCGCAGACGCCGCCCAGTTCGACCCCGCCCACGTGCTGCCCATCGGGTGGATCCCCGGCGCGCTCCACATCGGCGCGCTGGAGTGGCTGGTGAAGCACCGGCACGAGGGCACGCTGGCCAACGCGCAGACGGTCGGCCGCGGCCTGGCGGAAAGGAACCTCGCCGGCACCTTCCGCTCGCTCACCCGCCTGGAAGACCTCAAGCTCGCGCTCACCTCGACCGAGCGCGCCTTCAGCCAGTTCTATTCGCTGGGCAAGATGAAGCTCACCCTCACCGGTGACGTGCTCGACGCGCAGCTCACCGAGTTCCCCAACCCCACGCCCATCTTCGGCAACGTGCTCGGCGCGGGCATGGTGGCCTTCCTGCGCGCAGGCCACATCGACGCAAAGCTGAACACCGTCACGGTGGGACCGAGCAGCATCGCTTACCAGGTGAAGGTCGCGCTCCCTGCGGAAACGAAGACAGGGGCTTAGGAATACCCGGGGCGTTCCGCTGCTATCGGCTCCGCTCATGACCCGGGTCGCTCCCATCTGGCTCGCGCAGCGTTCCGCTGCTATCGGCTCCGCTCATGGCACTCCCACCCTGCGGCCTGTACCGCACCACCCAGAGCGTCGCCGGCATCCCCGCGGGGCGGCTGGTCTACTTCCACAACCACGGCGATCCCGGCGCGGGCCTCTACCTCCCCGAGCGGTGGAGCGCGAACCGCGCCTCGTGGCAGGCGCGCGGGCACACCCTGCCCGATGACGCCGCGGCGCAGCACCTCTCGCCCCTGCCGCCCGAGGGCCTGTACGCGGTGAACGACACCTTCTTCTGCTGCTCGAAGCAGTGCACCCGCTACGAGACCAACCAGCTGGTGCAGCTCGGCTACGACGGCGAGGCCACGCCGCTGCTCTTCGTGCCCGAGTTCAGCAGCCGGGGCCTGGGCTTCCCCGAGCGCGGCAACAAGCTCGACGCCGCCTCGCTCGGCAAGCTCACGCTGCTCAAGGTGGCGCAGGGCGCCGAGGCGCCTCGCGACGGCTTCGTGCACTGAGAAAGGCCTCACGCCATGTCGCTGTGCCTGTCGTGCGGACTCTGCTGTGACGGCACCATGTTCGAGGTCGCCGCCATCACGCCCGAAGAAGCCATGCGCTACGGCGACCGGGTCAACGTGTCGAAGGACCGCAGGCACCTGCTGCTGCCCTGCCCCGCGCTCGATGGGTGCAAGTGCACCACGTACCAGGACCGCCCCGGCGTCTGCAGCACCTTCAAGTGCCTCGCGCTGGCGAGCCTCGACGAGGGGCTGATGAGTGACGCCGAAGCGCACGAGGCCATCGAGGAAGTGCTGGGGCGCCGGCGCCGTGTCACCGCCTTGATGGGCATGACGGACGACAGGCAAGCGCTCGCCGCGGCGAGGAAGCAGGCCGTCGCCGGCACCGCCTCGGAAGAGCTCACCGCGGCGCTGGCCTACTTGAACCGCGCGCTGCTGGTGATGCTGCTCAAGCCCGAAGATTCGTTTCTTCGGAAGGAGAAGTGATGCCCGAGTGAGGAAGCCTCATTCCGTTGGAGGAGCCGCCGTCCTGTCCCTTAGACGACCCCTGCGTACGAGTGCAGGGGACCGGATTCGAACCGGCATGTGCGGCTTGAGGTTGTGCGTGTAGGGCCTCTTCGGCCGGGCATCTGCTCCTTTCGACGCCGAGAAGGGGCGCACCTGACTCCCCGATTATTTCGCCGCCACTCGCGGCCGTGCCGGGTATGCACGCGCCCATGGCTCCCCGGGCATTCGGCTTCTTCCGCGCTGGTGGTTTCGATCAGGTCCGCTTCGAGAACGGGCAGGACTTCATCAACCTGGACCAGCTCGACTGGAAGCTCTGGGTCGCGCTGGCCTGCCCCACCCGGGGCCTCGCCTTCGACGCGCGCACCCTCGAGCTCATCGACAGCGACAAGGACGGCCGCATTCGCGCCTCCGAGCTGATCACCGCGGTGAAGTGGGCCGGCGCGCTGCTCAAGAACCCCGACGACTTCTTGAAGGCGCCCGCTGAACTCCCGCTCGCCGCCATCAACGTCGACGTCGAAGAGGGCAAGCGCATCCACCAGGCGGCGAAGACGGTGCTGCAGGGCCTGGGCAAGGCCGACGCCACCAGCATCTCGGTGCCCGACAGCGCGGCCGCGGTGAAGGCCTTCCACGACATGGCCTTCAACGGCGACGGCGTCATCCCGCCCGAGTCGACGAAGACGCCCGAGCAGAAGCAGCTGGTGCTCGACGTCATCGCCACCATCGGCAGCACCGACGACAAGAGCGGCAAGAAGGGCGTCAACGCCGAGCAGGTGAAGGCCTTCTTCACCGCGGTGAGCGAGTACGTCACCTGGCTCGCGAAGGGCGAGGCCGACGCCTCGCTGATGCCGCTGGGCACCGGCACGGTGGCGGCGTTCGAGGCGATGAGGGTGGTGCGCGCCAAGGTCGACGACTACTTCGCCCGCTGCGCGATGACCGCCTTCGACAGCCGCGCCGCCGCCGCGCTCAACCGCGAAGAGAAGGAATACCTCGCCGTCGCCGCGAAGGACCTCACCATCACCAGCGACGAGATCAAGGGCTTCCCCCTCTCGAAGATCGAGGGCCACAAGGCGCTGCCGCTCTTCGACAACGTGAACCCGTCCTGGGCCGCCGCGCTGGCGATCTTCGCCGCGAAGACGGTCACCCCCATCCTCGGCGAGCAGAAGACCCTCACCGAGGCGCAGTGGCTCGCCGCCAAGGCGAAGCTCGCCGCGTTCGAGGCGTGGCAGGGCAGCAAGGTGGGCGGCGTGGTGGAGAAGCTGGGCGTCGAGCGGCTCAAGGTGCTCCACACCGAGGCGTCGAAGGCGCTGCTCGACCCGCTCTTCGCCGAAGAGAAGGCGCAAGAACCGACGGCCAACTCCATCGCCTCGGTCGAGAAGCTGGTGCGCTACACGCGCGACCTCTTTCAGCTCGCGAACAACTTCGTCAGCTTCAAGGACTTCTACGAGCGCAAGCGCCCGGCCATCTTCCAGGTGGGCACGCTCTTCCTCGACCAGCGCGAGTGCCAGCTCACCATTCGGGTGGAAGACCAGGCCAGGCACGCGGTGATGGCGCCGCTCTCGCGCGGCTACCTGGCGTACTGCGACTGCTCGCGGCCGGCGACCAACGAGAAGATGACCATCGTGGCGGCGTTCACCTCGGGTGAGTCGGACAACCTCATGGTGGGCCGCAACGGGCTCTTCAAGGACCGCGAGGGCAAGGACTGGGACGCGACCATCACCAAGCTGATCGACAACCCCATCTCGATTCGCCAGGCGTTCTGGAGCCCGTACAAGAAGGTGTTGCGCTTCGTCGAGGAGCAGGTCGCCAAGCGCGCCGCCGAAGAAGAGAAGGACAGCAACGCGCTGCTGGCCGACGGCGTCACCACGGTGGGCAAGTCAGCCGAAGAGGGCAAGGTGGTGAAGGAACCGAAGAAGCTCGACATCGGCGTGGTGGCGGCCCTCGGCGTCGCGGTCGGCGGCATCACCGCGGCGATGGGCGCGCTGCTGCAGTCGTTCTTCGGGCTGGGCCTGTGGATGCCGCTGGGCGTGGTGGGCCTGCTCGGGCTCATCTCGGGGCCGTCGATGTTGATCGCCTGGCTCAAGCTGCGGCAGCGCAACATCGGCCCGCTGCTCGACGCGAACGGGTGGGCGGTCAACGCGCACGCGATGCTCAACGTGCCGTTCGGCGCGTCGCTGACGAAGACCGCGGTGCTGCCCGAGGGCAGCAGGCTCGACAAGCAAGACCCGTACGCCGAGGCCCGGCGCCCGTGGTGGCTCTACCTCACGCTCATCGTGCTGCTGGCGGTAGGCATCGCCTGGTACCTGGGAAAGCTCGACCACCTGCTCCCGGCCGCGGCGCGCAGCGACTCGGTGCTGGGCGACGCGGCGCCCGCGGCGGCCGAGAAAGCAGAGGCGAAGGAAGCGAAGCAGCCCGAGCCGGCGGCGGCCCCCGTCGAAGCGCCGAAGTGACTACTCAGCGGACTTCTTGAGCGCGTCGTCAGCCGCCTTCTGCTGCAGCTCTTCGATGCGATTGGCCGCGTTCTGCACGTTCTCGAGGCGCTGCTTCGGCGTGCCAGCGCCCTCGGCCCCGGGCATGCGCCCGTACATCGCGCGGTAGCCGAGGTAGCCGACGATGGCGATGGTGATGATGCCCATGATGAGTCTGCCCATGCCCGCATCATAGGCTCTCCCTCGGCGTGAACGGAATCGGGCCAATCCGTTCAGCCCGAGAGGGTCGAGCGAAATAACGATCGAGCCCGTCACCGTTCACCCCGAGCGGAGTCGAGGGGCGACTTCCTGCGAGCCTGGGCGCCAATCCCTCGACTCCGCTCGGGATGAACGGGGCACGACCCCTGTTTCGGCCGACCCTGCGAGCGAAGTCGAGGGCCCCCACAGCGCGTGAGCAGAAGTTACACCCCTACCGCTGTGAGTCGGCCTCGATGAGCGCCAGCAACAACAGCAACCGCGCCGCCGCCACGTCACCCTGCCCCAGCGCCGAGCGGGCCAGCTGAACGTCCTTCTGCGCGCTGCCGGTGAAGGTGTTCTCGGCGTAGCGCAGCGAGGGCTCGATGCCGCTGGTGTTGCCGCTGGCCAGCTGCACCAGCACCGCGTTCACGCTCGTGCTGGCGGCGGCCAGCGCGACCTTCTTCGCCGCGGCCGCTTCTTCTGCGTCCGAGCGCCGCTCCTCGGCCTCGGCGACCTTCTGGAGCTGGGTCTTGAGCTCGTCGACTCTCTTCCCCAGCTTGTCCAGCTCGGCGTTGAGCGCGTCGACCTTCGCCTGCTGCGCTCGCTCGAGCTCGGTGGTGCGCAGCTTGAGGTCGTTGAGTTCCTTGCGCAGCTTCTCCAGCTCGGGCGTGGGGCCGGGCGTGACGAGCGGCACACCCGCATCGACGGCGACGAGGCGGGAGGTGGTGACACCTCCGTCACGTGCAGGCGTGGGCTTGCCCTGCGCGAGCGCGACGGTGGCGACGAGGGGGAGGATGAAGAGCGTTCGCATCGTCGAAGACTCTGCGCCCGCGGCTACAACGCGTCCAGCGCGGCGCGATCTCCGGCGAAGACATCGAGGTCGACCGGGCCCGCAATTCCGGGGATCGAGCCGCTGGGGTCGAACTGCCAGAACGCCCAGGGCCGCTGGGGCTCTCCGGGCAGCTGGCGCAGCCAGAGCACGTGGGGCAACCCGCCCAGGAACTCAGCCGCGGCGTCGGGCGTGGAATAGATGACCGGCCTGCGGCCGAGCGCCTGCTCGACGAGCGACAGCCACTGCTCGAGGTTCTCCCGGACCACCTCGCGCGACGGGCGATCGCGGCAGTTGCCGACGAACTCGACGTCGACCGCGGGAGGAAGATCTCCTGGCGCCATCTTCACCAGCGAAAGGAACTGCTTCGCCTGGTCCTCACCCGGCCGGCAGAAGGTGAAGAAGTGGTATGCGCCGGCCTTGAGACCAGCGGCCCGTGCGCCCCTCAGGTTTTCCGCGAAGCGCGCATCGGCCACGTCGCCGCCTTCGCTCGCCTTCACGTAGACGAACGACACGCCGCTCTGCGCGACGCGAGGCCAGTCGATGAGCCCGTTGTGATGCGACACGTCGAGGCCGCGCACGGCGAACCGCGCGGGGTACTTCGAGACGGCGTGGCTCGGAGGTCCGCCCCGGGAGAGCAGCCACGACACGCTCCCTGCGACGACGAGGCCCACGAGCGCCGGTCCGGCCAGCCGCTTCATCGGTCGCTCGCCGGCGCCAACAGCCGATCAGCGTTCTCGGAATAGACCTTCCGCAACACCTCGGGCGGCAACCCCAGCCCCGAGATGGTCCACCGTCCCTGGATGGGCGTGGGGTGCGCGAAGTGTTCGTCGCGCGTCTCGAAGAAGCGCCAGGTGGCGGAGAAGAACCGGTCTGCGTCCGCGCGCGTGGGAGGAAGCAGGCCCGTGGAGCCGAACATCAGGTCTTCCGGCGCCTCGCCCACGCCCAGGTCGGTGCCGAAGAGCACGCGCTCGGGGTACCGCAGAATCAGCTCGCGCACCGCCGCGGGCTTTCGCCCCAGCTCGGGCACGCGCGCCGCGGTGTCGACGAAGAGGTTGGGGTACTTGTCGAGCATGGCGGCGACCCGCTCGGGGAGCTCGGGGGCGTTGCCGAAGTGCACGCCGATGATCTTCGTGCGCGGGTGGCGCGCCACCCGGCGCTCGTACGCGGCGAAGAGCGCTTCCCACGAGGGCGCCTCCTTCCCGAAGTAGCTCCAGCCCGGGTGGGCGTCGAGCTCGTCGAAGCGCTCGTTCTTCTCGTCGGGCGCGCTCCAGAAGGCGATGGGGTCTCCGGTGTGAATCGAGACGGGCATGCCCAGCTCGCCCGCCTTCTCGAACAACGCGTCGAGCTTCGGGTCGTCGACCGCCAGCAGCGACTCGTCGGCGTTGCGAAAGCCAAGCCCGAGCGCCTTGTAGAACTTCACGCCCTTCGCCCCGAGCCGATGCGCCTGCTCCAGCTCGGTGGCGAGCTGCCCGGGCGTGAGGTCGTACGCAAGCAGTTGCAACGGCGGGTTCGCGAACACGATGACGCGGCCGTTCGTCTTCGCGGCAGCCTCGAGCGCCTCTTCGAGGCCCGCTCCGGGCCAGCCGCCCGACAGGTTCACCGCCACGTCGATGCCCCGCTCGTCCATCAGGCGCAGCAGGCGGGGGACCGCCCGGGGCGAGGCATGCACGTGCAGGTCGACCTTGCGGAACCGCTGGCCGGCGTCGACGGCCGCGGGTGCCGGCTTCGAGGCGCACGTGCAGCCCGAGAGCAGCAGGGCGAGCAGGACCGCCGGGCCCCTCGACTCCGCTCGGGGTGAGCGGGGCTTGCCTCCTCGACCCATCGACTCCGCTCGCGGTGAACGGGGGGGCATGGGCTACGGCACGGTGTCGTCGAGGTCCCACTCGGGCAGCGAGGTGAGCTTGCCCTCGTGCAGGCGCCACGCGCCAACGATGCCTTCGCGCGCGGCGTCGAGGCCCTCGAGCTTCTTCACCGAGGTCGCGTCGTCTTCGCGGCAGAACAGCACCAGCTCGCGCAGGCCCAGGTAGACCCGCAGCGGCCCGGCCCCGCAGGTCTTCTCGATGGCCGCCTGGTGGCTGACCGTGAGCAGCCGCGCCGCGTCGTGCCCGTCGCCGTGCGCGAGCGCCCACAACCCGGTGGTGGTGGCCGAGAGCCGCAGCGCGCCCTGCTCCAGCTCCAGCGCGCGCACCTCGGTGTGCCGCGCCTCGAGGTTCTTCCAGGCCGACTCGTCGAGCTGTTCGATCGTGATGCGGTACGAGGCGAGCAACCCCTCGGGCACGTAGAGCACCACCTCGGGATCGTCGACGGCGAAGAAGAACCAGAGCCCCGCCGGGCCCTCGCGCCGCGCGGCGCCTTCACCGCGCTCGAGGAACGCCGAGTCGCGCACCACCGGCAGCACCTTCGCCAGCAGCTGCAGCCGCCCGCTGGGAATGCCCAGGCTGCGCTCGGCGAAGTCGCGCGCGAGCATGTCGACCGACTCAGGCAGCGAACGGCCGGTGCGCGCCGCATCGGCGAACAGCGCGGGCAGGTCGAAGCGCGCCACCCCACCCCGCCCGAGGCGAATGGTGAGCTGCCCGCGCGCCACGAGGTGCGGCGTCGACTGGGCCTTCAGCTTTTCCACCAGCGCGCGGGTGAAGCGCTCGAGCGAGGGGGCGCTCTCCTTCAGCTCCCCCGGCGCCAGGCGCTCGAGCTCGGCCCGCAGCAGCTGCGCCTCTTCATCGAGGGGGTCCACGCGCACCACCTCGTCGACCCACGCCCTCGCGCGCGCCCACTCACCGCGGCGCATCGCCAGGGTGGCCAGCGCCTTGGTCGGCTCGGGATCGCCCGGGTTCAGCTCGAGCGCGCGCTTGAGCGGCGCCTCGGCCTCGTTCCACTTCTCCAGGCTGATCAACGCCCGCCCGAGCGCGAGGTGCGCCTGGATCTCGCCGGGGAAGTCGCGGCGCACGGCCTCGAGAATGGGAATGGCCTGGTTGATGGCGTCGGCGTTGATCAACGCCTGCGCCACCGTGGTCCGCCAGATCGGCCCGCCCTCGCGCTGCGCGGCCGTCTCGAGCTCACGCAGCTCGAAGTCGGACAGCACCTCGCCGTTCCAGACCTTCTCTCTGATCCGATCCAACTGCACGGCCCCAAGGGTAGCGCAGCTGGAGCCGGGGGAAGAGGTGTCGCGTCAGACCTGTTCGCGGCAACACCCCATTATTGGGTGACTGCCCGCGGGGTGGGGCCTAGATCCCCGCCATGACCACGACCATTCCGGCCACCCGCAAGCTCACGATGATCAACGGTGATGGCATCGGCCCCGAGGTGTGCGACGCCGTTCGCAAGGTGCTCGAGGGGGCGAAGGCCCCGCTGGAATACGAGTACAAGGACTGCGGCGCCGACGCGGTGAACAAGTACGGCACCAACCTGCCCGACGAGACCATCGAATCGGTGATGCGCAACCGCGTCGGCCTCAAGGGGCCCACCGCCACGGGCATCGGCACCGGCCAGCAGTCGGCCAACGTGCTGCTGCGCAAGCGCCTCGACCTCTTCGCCTCGGTGCGGCCGGTGCGCTCGGTGCCGGGCGTGAAGACCCGCTACGAGAACGTCGACCTGGTGGTGGTGCGCGAGAACACCGAAGACCTCTACGCCGGCATCGAGCACATCGTGGTGCCCGGCGTGGTCGAGTCGATCAAGATCATCACCGAGAAGGCCAGCACCCGCATCTGCCGCTACGCCTTCGAATACGCCGCGCGGAAGAACCGCAAGAAGGTCTCTGCGGTGCACAAGGCGAACATCATGAAGCTGTCCGACGGCCTGTTCCTCGACTGCTTCCGCAAGGTGGCGCGGGACTTCCCCGCCATCCAGGCCGAGGAGGTCATCGTCGACAACCTCTGCATGCAGCTGGTGAAGAACCCCGAGAAGTACGACGTGATGGTGATGGAGAACCTGTACGGCGACATCATCAGCGACCTCTGCGCGGGGCTGGTGGGCGGGCTGGGCCTGGTGCCCGGCTCGAACATCGGCACCGACTGCGCGGTGTTCGAGGCGGTGCACGGCACGGCGCCCGACATCGCGGGCAGGGGGCTGGCGAACCCGACGGCGCTGCTGATGTCGACGGTGATGATGCTCGAGTGGCTCGACATGCCCGACCACGCGCGGCGCATCGAGAACGCGGTGTGGAAGGTGTACACCGAGGGCAAGGTGAAGACCGGCGACCTCGGCGGCAAGTCGAACACCGCCGAGTTCACGAAGGCCATCATCGGCGCGATGGAGTGACGGCCACAGGCGCCTCTTCCGGGCGGAGGACCTCGAATGACGACGGCGAGCTTCAGCAGCGAGAACGAGCGCCTCGCGAAGGTGTGGCGAGAGCAGGTTGAACTGCCGGGGACCTGGTCGAGGTCGTGGAGCCAGGGTGGTGGGTTGTTCGAGTTCGACAAGAACGGCGAAGCGGGCGGCTTCTTCGTTGAGCTCAGCGCGTTCCCAGGACGCAGGGCGTACCTCAAGCCGATCAAGCGACAACATCACCGGCGCGCCGCAAGAGAGAAGCTCGCGTCAGATCTCGCTTTCGAGCTCGGGGTCTCGGTGCCCCCAGCGCTCCTGACCATCAATGAGAAGACGGCTGACGCCGAGCGCCACGTGGCCGTCTCGCTGGTGATGTTCCCCATTCAACTCTCGTGGGGCGCCATCGACGACCGGCTCGACCGGGAAGTCCCCGTGGAGTTCGAGCCGATGCTGATGCGGGTGCCAGCGTTCGCGAGTCGCGCCCTGGTCATGGACACGTGGCTGGGTCAGACGGACCACCTCAAGCCCAGCAACATCGTGTTCGGCAGTGAGAGCGGTCGCTCAGGCGAGGGTAGCCTCGTGTTCCTCGACTACGCATTCTCAATGGGCATCATGGGCGGCTGGGACGAGGGTAAGCACCTGAACTGTCAGGCTGCGCCCTTTCCCAGACGGCTCTGCGATAGGGTGCAAGCCGACGCAGTGGGCGACACGATCAAACGCATCGAGGCACTCTCCGATGAGGTCATCACCAACATCGTCAGGCGGATTCCGTTCCAGTGGTTGCGCGAGGAAGAAGCGACACCCATTTTGACCGGGTTGCTGGCTCGAAGAGGATTGCTCCGCGGAGCGTTGGAGCATTACTTGAAGGAGACGCCATGAAGCTGAACTTCCGAGTGGTCACGTTGAGCTTCTGCCCCGACATGGTGGATCCGAACGCGGTCTCTATTCCGATTGCAGTGCTCGTCGTGGGCAAGAGCGACACCGGCACCTGGACAGCGCTCGCCATGGGCGTCGATGTGAAGAAGCTCGGCATCGATCCACTTCTCGGCGCCATGCTCAGTGACGTGCCCAATCTGGTTCGCGCGCACTTCGACGCGGCGATGAAGCGCGTCAAGAGCGCCGACGCGACTCCCGAGGCGGTGCTGCGTGAGTTCCACGAAGTGCTGCGAACGAACATCCACGTCTCGAGTTTGAGCGATGAGCAGCATCTCGAGGTGGCCGACGCGATGAAGCTGTCACATCAGCTCTTCGATGTGGCCATCGAGGCCTTCAAGGCGCAGTGGAAGGCGTCCGTGCCGACGCTCGAGTTGCCAGCGCCGGCCTGGAAGCCAATGGTGGACCCCAGGTCGCTGCTCGACGTTCCTCCCGCGCACATGCTCTGGGCGCCGTCAGCAACCGTTTCGGTGGCGGCCTGAGGGAGCGACGCTCCATTCGCGCACACGCCGAGCCCATCATGGGCGATCTCGCGCACCTCCTCGACATGATGCTGGCCAGGACCGGAGGTCCGCTCACCGACGCGGAGCGGAGCGCAGCAGACAGGGTGCTCCTTCGCCCGCCTCGGCCGCAGACCCGGCAGCCGACTGTCTCCGTCTCGGCTGGTGGACGGAGAGCGGCCGGGAAACGCGGGAAGCGCTGACGACGCGCCATCATCGCGCCCGCAGCAGCGAAGCGATGAGTGCCGCAGGCAAGCGGTGTTGCGGAGCATTCAGCGGCGAACGCGCGTGGAGTACCGCGGCTTTCGTTCTGCGACGGCCTTCAGGGGCACCGCCGTGTTCTGGAAGCTCGCGGTAGCGCTGAGGAGGCCTTCGAGGGAGGACACCACCAGGTCCTGCGCGCTGGGCTCGAGTCTGGACAGGAGCGCGTGAGCCAGCCCCGCGCGAAGCAGATTCACCAGGCCGCCGACCATGCCCGGTTGTCCGCCAACTGGCCGCGCAAGGTGGAGATCTCAAAGTCGCGCGCCGAGCGCTCGCGAAGACGCTGGACCTCGTCAGTGGTCTGATCGACCACGGTGCGTCGGTTGACGACGTAGACCAACCGACGCGGCACCTTCGCCTTGCGGCGCAGCGCCAACAGCCAGAGCGCGATGATCGACGTCTTGCCAAGGCCCGTTGGCAGCTCGACCTGAGTCGGAATTCGGCCCTCCACAAACGACAGGAAGAGTTGGTGCTGCCACGGAAACGGCGCATGGCCAGTCAGCGTCTCGAAGTCAGTCTCGAATGCTGCGGCCATGTATTTCTCCGGTTCTTGCGGTGCCCGATGGCGACCATCGATGCGCCGCTCGGGAAGGTGCCTCACGCAGAAGGTGATAGCTGACGGGATCGACAGGGCAGGTCACAGCTCCTCCAACAGATTCGACGGTGCAACGAGGACCACCCGCTTCCCGAAGCTCCGGACCCACGCTCGGAGCGAGGGCGACACCGGCACCTTCATCTCCAGCGTCATGCTGCCGTCGTCGTTCCAGGTGAGCTGCTGCGTGGGGTGGAACTCCTGTTCAGCGACGATGCGCGCGGCGCTGCCCTTGAACCGCAGCCGCACCACCTCATCCGGCCCGTCCCACAAGCCGAACGCACCCTGCGCGAACACGCCCGGGCCCAGGCCCTCGCGCCGGGTGAAGGTCTCGTGCGTTCGCTCGAGCTTCTCGATGCGGTCGAGCAGGAAGATCCGCGGGGCGTTGCGCTCGCGCGCCCAGCCCACCACGTAGACCGACGCGCCTTGCATGTGCACGGAGTGCGGTTCCACCGTGTACCGGGCCGCCCGCGGCGCATCGAGCTTGCGGTACTGCAGCACGAGCACCTCAGCGGTCTCGACGGCGTCCAGCACCTGTTCGAGGCGCACCCGGTGGCCTCCGAGCTTTCTGGCCGGCGCTGCACTCGCGACACGCGTCCGATCAGCGCGTCGACTCGCGAGCGGATCTGCGGATCAAGCGCGTGCCTCACTTTCGCCACCGCGTTGCGCGCGTCGTGATGAAAGGCGCTCCCCTCCATCGCCGAGAGGAAGCGTTCTCCCGCGACCAACGCCACCGCCGCCTGCGCGCTGAGCTGCACCGAGAGCTGCCGCTTGTACCCATCCATCAAGCGCCAGCGAACCTGCTTGCCCGTCTGCTCCTGCACGACGGGAAAGCCCGTGCGCTGCAGCCCGTCGAGGTCGCGGTAGATGGTGCGGGTCGTGCACTCGAGCTGCTGCGCCGCACGCTCGACGGAGAGCGCACCGGTGTCGAGCAGCAGGAAGTACAACCTGATCTGCCGCGCCGCCGTGTCACCTCTCGCCATCAACCACCTCCGCCCCGCCCGCACCCTGAGCAGTCGGCGGCGGATGCACAATCGATTTGTTTCGGAAGCGGTCGGCGGAGTAATCGGCGCCAATGCTCAAGCCCGATTCGACGCTCGCGCGCCAGTTGTCCGCTGACGGCCCGATGCTGTTGTGGCGCGTTGGCCCGGACGGTCGACGCGAGGGGCTCGCCATCTCCACCGAGATGTGCGTGAAGTCGACGTGCCCGTGCCGCGGCATTGTGGTCCGCGGGTGGCGCGCTGGGGACGACCTGGTCGGCGCCTGCATCGGGGACGGCCGGGTCACGCTCGCACGCAAGTCGGAGGGCGGCGCGCGCGACGACGGCGTGCTGTGTGCGTCAGTCGACGTCGACACTCGAGAAGTCGCCCACGTCAACGGCGCACCCTTCTCGCAGGACTGGGCCCTGGAATGGCTGAACGCCGAGCTCGACGATGAGCTCTTCGAGCTGCTCCGCGCGCGTTTCGCTGCGGGCAAGGCACACCGTCCCGCAGCGATCGACTGGAGGAAGGAGGACTGGTCCTGGTGGAAGCCGGGGCTCGACGTGGCGTGGCAGGACGTGCACCCCGATGAGGAGGAGTTCGAGCTCGAGGCCGGTGGTGCCGCGTATGCGCTCACCGACTTCTACTGCGTCGAGCCAGGCTGCGGTTGCGAGGAGATCAACATCTTCGTGGCGCGCCTGGAGCCGGGCGAAGGCGACGTGACCTCGGTAGGCGTGGTGGCGCTCAATCCCACGTACCCTGCCGCTGCGCTCTTTCAGGCGCACGGGCGAGACCGCGAGACCCTCAAGCAGGTCTGGGCCGCGTTCGTGGCGGAAGAGCCGATCGACGGCTTGCTGATCAGGCGGCGCGAGGTGATGCGCGCCCACGCCGCGGAGATCCACCGGCTGTTCGCGATCAAGCGCGCGCCAGCCAACCGCAACGACCCGTGCCCGTGTGGCTCGGGGCTCAAGTACAAGAAGTGCTGCCTGGGCAAGAGTTCGAGCAACTCAGGGAAAGCGGAAGCGCCCGCACCCTCGGAGACTCGACACCGCGACGCGAGACCCAAGGAGTAGCCTCGACGGGTCTGCCGCACCTCCAAGTGCGCTTCAACGTGCCCTGCGCGTTCCGAAAAAGCCGCGCCTGGTAGGAGTCGCCGACCCGCATCGCGAAGAGGCGGAGGCGGCGGGTGGAGCTCGTGAACACACCTGCGGCTTCGACGGTGGCGTCGAGAGCGGCGCGCAGAAGCCCTTCGAACCCAACGCGCTGCTGGCCAAGGTGCGCGAGGTGCTCGACCAGCCCTGACGGTGTTCGCACCGCCGGTGGTTGACCTGCCCGCCCTCCTGCGATGACTTGCGGCCCATGAACCGACTCTGGACGGCGGTGTGGTGCGCGGCAGCGGTGTGCCTCTCAGCATGCAACTGCACCCCGCCGACGCCCGCGGAGGACGGCGGCACGGGCGGAGGTGGAGGCGGAAGCGCGACCGGCGGCGGCACTGCGACGGGCGGCGGCGGCGGCGCCACGACGGGCGGCGGTGGAGGAGGCGCGACGGGCGGTGGTGGAGGAGGCACGACGGGCGGCGGGGGTGGTGACGTCGACGCGGGCCTGCCCGAGCTCCTCGTCGAGCCGCAATCGCTCACGCTCGCGGTCACCGAGGGTGGCCAGGCCTCGATGGCGGTGCGGCTGACGCAAGCCCCGGGCGCGCCGGTCACCGTCACGATCGTCTCGTCCGACGCGCTCGCCGCGGGCGCCAGCCCCACCACGCTCACCTTCACCGCTGCCGACTGGAACATCGCGCAGCAGGTGACGGTCTCGGGTGTCGAAGACCAGAACCTCGTGCCGGCGAGCGCTGACCTCACGCTCTCGGCACCGGGAATGATGCCCGTGGTGATGGCCGTCAATGTCACCGACGACGACACCCAGTCGGTGGTGCTCGCACCGGGCAGCACGGTGCAGGTGAACGAGAACGGCTCGGCCACCGTCACCGTCGCGCTGGCCTTCGAGCCCGCGAGCACGTTCACCCTCGCGGTCACCACCGGAGACCCAGCGGTCGCCAGCGTCACCCCGGCCAGCCTCTCGTTCTCCCCGGCGAACTACCTCACCCCCCAGACGCTCACCGTCAACGGCACCGACGACGGCGACGCGGCCGACGGCACCACCACGCTGGTGGTGAGCGGCGCCGGGCTCACCCCCGCCACCCTCACCGTCGAGGTGAACGACGACGACGCGCTGGGCATCGCGTTCAGCGTGATGAGCACCACCATCCCCGAGAACGGGGGCGGCTTCGTGCCGGTGCGGCTCACCGCGCAGCCCCCGGCCCCGGTGACCGTGAGTTTCGTCTCGAGCGACCCGGGCTCGCTCACCGTGACCACCCCGACGCTGCAATTCACGCCGCAGAACTGGAACACCCCGCAGAACCTCGTCCTCGGCGGCGTGACGGACGACGACGTGGCCGACGAGAACGGGGTGGTGACCGCCAGCGCGCCGGCCCTCGCCGATCGAACGCTGCAGGTGACGGTGGACGACCCCGACGTGGTCAGCGTGATCGTCAGCCCGGCGCTCAACGTGACCGAGTCCGCGTCGAGCCCCCTGGCCGTGCGCCTGAGCCACCGCCCCGCGTCCAGCGTCACCGTCACGCTGGTGGCCGACGACCCCACCCGGCTCCTCCTCGTGCCGCCTTCGTTCACCTTCACGCCGGTGAACGCGCTGATCGATCAGTCCGTGACGGTCAACGCCCTGCCCGACGACGACACCGACCCCGAGCAGTTGAGCATCACCACCACCCTCGCCGGGGTCGACAAGGTCACCATCGTCAACGTCACCGACGACGACACCCAGGCGCTGTTCGTGCCGCAGACCACCCTCACCGTCACCGAGGGGAACACCACCACCCTCGCCGTGCGCCTCGCCTATCGCCCGCCGGGAAACGTGGTGGTCACGGTGCAGTCACTCGACGTGACGCGCGTGTCGGTGACGACCACCAGCCTCACCTTCACGCCGGCGAACTACGCCACCTCGCAGAACGCGGTCCTCGGCGGCACGCAGGACACCAACCTGGTCAACGAGTCGGCCACGGTGCGCGTGTCGTCGACCGGTCTGCCCAGCGTCGACGTGACCGTCAACGTCACCGACGACGACACGCAGGCGATCGTTCCGTCGGTCAGCACGGTCACCGTGAACGAGGGGTCCACCCAGCTCGTGGGCGTGCGCCTCGCGTTCCAGCCGCCCTCGAGCGTCACCGTCACCGGCTCGATCCCCGGCGCGGCAGACGCCCACGTGGTGAACACGGGCGGCGTCACCTTCACCCCTTCGAGCTGGAACACCCCGCAGAACCTCGAGGTGGCCGTCGACCGCGACCTCGATCGAATCACCGCGCCCACGATCTTGACCCTCACCTCGTCCGTCACTCCGCAGGTCTTCGTTCCCGTCACGCCCGTCGAGCGCACCCTGGCCCTCGGCTTCACCACGGTCGCCCCTTCGAGCACCACCCTCGCCGATGGCACCGTGTACGCGTACCCCGTCACCGTGCCCGCCGGTGAGTACGTGTTCGGCTACGGCGTCATCGCGGCCGTGGGAGGAGGACAGCTGCAGCTCGCGCTCTACACCGACGCGGGCGGTGTTCCTGGAAACCTGGTGTCGCTCACCGCGTTGCTCTCGCCCATGCCCGTCACCTTCGCGGGCACCAATGAGCGCGAGTTCACCCTCGGCAACAGCCTGGCCGGCGGCACGTATTGGATCGCGTACCGCGGGGCCTCGAACGTGCAACTGCGCTCGGGAGGCACGCCCCTGGTCAGCCGGTGCGTGCGCGCCGCGGGCATTCCCGACATCAACGCCCCCTGGCCCGCGACGTTCGGGTCGACGACCTGCGCGTCGCTCGGGCCCACCAACATCTACGCCATCACCTGGCATTGAAGCGGTCGAGGAAACGCGAGCGGATGGAGACGTGATGCGTTAACGACGGGTCGCCATGTTCTCGAAAGCGCTCGTCCTCGTCCGCATCGCGTTCGCCAACATCAAGTCGAGCATGCTCAACGTCTTCGTGGGGCTGGTGTTGCTGTTCGGCGCGGCGCTCCTGGTGGTGGGTGGCTCGATCTTCTCCACGCTCGACGAGGCGCTGTCCAAGAGCATCATCGGCAGCATCACCGGCCACATGCAGGTCTACGGCGCCAGCAGCAAGGACGGGCTCGAGATCTACGGCCGCGTCGACGGCACCGACTCGTCGCTCGCGCCCATCGACGACTTCAAGGCGGTCAAGGCGAAGCTCCTGTCCGTGCCCAACGTGGCCCGGGTGGTGCCGATGGGCGCGGCCACGTCCATCCTCAGCTCGGGCAACACCGTCGACGTCACCCTCGAGAAGCTTCGCAGGCTCATCTCCGAGCAGAATGAAGAAGCCACGAAGAAGCCCGCCGCCGAGTTCGAGACGCGCAAGCAGAGCCTGATCAGCCACGTGCGCAACATGGTGGCGGTGCTCTCGAAGGACCTCGAGCGCGAGAAGGAACTCACCGCCGAGAAGGACCTCGACCTTCAGGCCCGCGAGGTCCTGGCGAAGGCCGGCTCCGACGAGTTCTGGGCCGGCTTCGACGCCGACCCGTTCGGCCACCTCGAGCTGCTCGAGAACCGGCTCGCGCCCATCGTGTCGGACAGCGACATGCTCTTCATCCGCTACCTGGGCACCGACCTCGACGCGTACCAGGAGACCTTCGACCGCATGACCGTGGTCGAGGGCACGAAGGTGCCTTCGGGCCACCGCGGCATCCTCCTGCCCCGCTTCTTCACCGAGGAGCTGCTCAAGCTCAAGAACGCGCGCCGCCTCGACAAGATCCGCGACGCGCGCGCCGCCGGCCGCACCCTTTCGGACGAGAGCGACAAGGAACTGCAGCGCTTCGTGAAGGAGAACCAGGCGCAGACCCGGGAGATCGTGCTGCAGCTCGACGGCCTGGGCACCCAGTCGGCCATCGGCAAGTTGCAGGGCTTCCTCGGCTCGAAGGAGCCCGACCTGGCGAAGCTGCTCACCGACTTCTTCAGCGTCACCGACGACAACTTCGAGGCCCGCTACGCCTTCTTCTACAAGGAGCTCGCGCCCATGCTCTCGCTCTACCGGGTGAAGGTGGGCGACACCATGACCCTGCGCAGCTTCGGCCGCTCGGGCTCGCTGCAGACGGCGCTGGTGAAGGTGTACGGCGTGTTCGAGCTCAAGGGGCTCGAGAAGTCGCCGCTCGCCGGCGCCAACGCGCTGGTCGACATGATCACCTTCCGCGAGCTCTACGGCTTCCTCACCAACGAGAAGAAGGCCGAGCAGGACGCCATGAAGAAGGAGACCGGCGCGAAGCAGATCGACCGCGAGACCGCCGAGGCCGACCTCTTCGGAGGCGACGAAGAGGTGGTGCAGGAGGTCACGGCGAAGGCCTTCGACGACGGCTTCTCCGGCAAGGACGGCCCCACCGCGAAGGCGCGGCGCCTGGGTGAGACCTTCTCCCTCGAGGAGATCGACGACGGCGTGGTGATGCACGCCGCCGTGCTGCTCAAGGACGGCTCGGAGGTCGCGCAGCTCCGCACGCAGGAAGAGATCGAGAAGCTGCTCTCGGTCGACGCACCTCCTCCCGATGCCGCGCGCACCGCGGCCGCGAAGGCGCTGGTCGACGAGGGCAAGCTGCCCGGCATGCTCGGCTTCGCGCTGGGCGAGGTGGTCAAGCTCGAGGAAGCCCGCCTCAAGGGCGAGTTCAAGCCCTCGGTCGCCGCGCTGCTCGCGCTCAAGGACGCGCTCAAGGCCGAACGCCCCACCCTCGAGCACGCGCAGATCGCCCCCATCGAGGCGCTGCTCGACGGCGCCAAGCCGAAGACGCTGGTGGTGGGCTGGAGCTCGGCCGCCGGGTTCCTGGGCAAGTTCATCGACTTCTTCCGGCTGCTGCTGGTGGCGATCGTGAGCGCGTTCGCCTTCTTCGCGCTCATCGTCGTCACCATCGGCATGACCATCGCCACCCTGCAGCGCACCACCACCATCGGCACCATGCGCGCCATCGGGGCGCAGCGGCCCTTCGTGCTGGGCATGGTGATGATGGAAACGGTGATGCTGGCGCTCTCGTTCGGCGCCGTGGGCGCGGGGCTCGGCGCGCTGGTGGTGCGCTGGCTGCACTTCCGCGGCATTCCCGCCTTCCGCGACGAGCTCTACTTCTTCTTCTCGGGCCCGGTGCTGCGGCCCGAGCTCACCGCCTCGGGCATCGTCCTCGCCGTCTTCGTCACGCTCGTCGTCAGCGTCATCGCGGTCATCTTCCCGCTGGTGCTGGCCACGCGCATTCAGCCCATCGTCGCCATGCAAGCCTCGGAGTCCTGACGCCATGCTCATGCTCCTGCGAATCGCCTTCCTCTCGCTGTGGCAGCACCGCCGCCGCACCGGCGTGTTGATGACGGCCATCGGCATGGTCACCGCGCTGATGGTGATGATGCTGGGCATCGGCGAAGGCATGAACCGCTCGCTCATCGAGATCAGCACCACGCTCATGAGCGGCCACATCAACGTCGCCGGCTTCTTCAAGGTGACCGCCGGCCAGGCCGCGCCGGTGGTGACGCGCGCCCAGGACGTGCTGGTCACCATCAAGAAGGAAGTGCCCGAGCTGCTCTACGTCGCCTCGCGCGGCCGCGGCTGGGCCAAGGTGGTGAGCGAGACCGGCTCCACCATGATTGGCCTGGGCGGCATCGACATCACCCAGGAACAGGGGCTGCAGAAGGCGCTCAAGGTGAAGGAAGGCAAGCTGGAAGACCTGGCGAAGCCCGGGTCCATCATGCTGTTCGAGGAACAGGCGGCGACCCTCAACGTGCGCGTGGGCGACGCGCTCACCATCTCGGCGCCCACGGCCCGCGGCACCAACAACACCGTCGACGTGACGGTGGTGGCCATCGTCAAGGGCATGGGAATGATGAGCTCGTTCTCGTGCTTCATGAACGAGGTGACGCTGCGCCAGCTCTACCAGCTCAAGGACGACACCACCGGCGCCCTGCAGATCTACCTGCCCACCGCCGACCTCGACGAGATCAAGAAGGTGCAGGCGAGGCTGCGTGATGGGCTGAGCCGCGCCGGCTACACCATCATGGACGAGGACGGCCGGGCCTTCTGGTTCAAGTTCGAGAACGTCTCGCGCGAGCCGTGGGTGGGGCAGCGGCTCGACCTCACCAACTGGCACGACGAGGTGAGCTTCGTGGCGTGGACCGTCGACCTGATGAGCTACCTCTCGTTCTTCCTCGGCGCCGTGCTGCTGCAGGTGATCGGCGTGGGCATCATGATCGTGATGTGGATCAGCATTCGCGAGCGCACCCGCGAGATCGGCACCCTGCGCGCCATCGGCATGCAGCAGACCTCGGTGCTGCTCATGTTCCTCACCGAGGGTTTCCTGCTGGGCCTGCTCGCCACGCTGGGCGGCGCGGTGGTCGGGGTGGTGCTCTCGTTCGTGCTCAACGCCGCGCACGTTCCGCTCCCCATCGGCGTTCAGTTCGTGCTGCTCTCGGACAAGCTGGTGGTGCTGCCGACCGTGCAGTGGGTGGTGCTCACCGTGGCCTTCATCACCGGGGTGGTGACCGTGATCTCGGTCATTCCCTCGTTCATCGCCGCGCGGCTCAAGCCGGTGAGCGCGATGCAGCACGCCGGCTGATACACGGCTGCACGCGGGGGGTATCCTCTCCACCGCGTGTTCTTCTTCCTGCCGACCGGTTCGACCGCCGAGACCTCACGGAAGCCGGTCGTCACCATCGTCATCGCGGCGCTGTGCGTGGCCCTGTTCGTGTGGACGGGCCTGGTGGAGAACCAGCCGCCGCCGCAGTTCACCTTCGCCGAGGCGCAGACCTTCGCCGACGACAAGCCGTACCTCGTCGACGACGACTACGAGGGCGAGCTGCCCGCGCCCGACGTGCTGGCCGCCCAGCGCAAGGAGTTCGAGATGCTGGTGGTACGCGGCCTCGACCGCGCCGGCGGCGTCGAGCGCAAGCTGAGCCTCGTGCCCACGCGCGGCTTCGCGCAGGTGGGCTGGCTCACCAACCTGTTCGTGCACTTCGACATCTTCCACCTGCTGGGGAACATGCTCTTCCTCTGGCTGGTGGGGCCGCTGCTGGAGGAGGCGTGGGGACGGCGGCGCTTCCTCGCGTTCTACCTCTCTGCCGGGCTGGTCGCGTCGCTGGTGCAGTTCCTGATCAGCCGCGACAGCCCCGCCAGCATCGGCGGCGCGTCGGGCGCCATCGCCGGGTGCATGGGCGCGTTCGCGTTGCGCTTCGCCGCCACGAAGATCCGCTTTCACTACTTCCTCTGGTTCATCCGCATCTTCGTGGGCTCGGTGCACGTGCCCGCGTGGATCTGCGGGGTGCTCTGGTTCGGCCGCGAGCTCTTCGACTTGAAGGACGGCGGCGCGAGCGGGGTGGCCACCGGCGCGCACGTGGGCGGCTTCATGCTCGGTGGGCTGGTCGCGCTCGGCATGCGGGCGCTCGGCTCGGAGAAGGCCCTGCTCACGGTGGCCGAGTCGGGCGAGCAGCGGGCCCAACGGGAAGGCCTGCTCGCAGACGCTTCGGCCGCGCTCTCGCGGGGCGACGCCGAGGTCGCGCGCGAGCGGTTGATCGAGCTGCAGCAGGAGGCACCCGACTACCCCGGCGCGGCGCTGCTCATGGCCGAGGCCGACGTGCTCACCCGGCGCGGCGTGGCCCGGCTCGAGCGCGTGCTGCGGCCGATGCTGCCGAAGAAGGCCGACCGCACCCTCGAGGTGACGCTGACGCGGCTCTGGCCGTCGGTCGATGCGAAGGCGTTCTCCCAGGCGTTCGCGTGGCAGCTGGTCGAGCGGCTGCGAGCGTCGCGGCCGGCCGTCGCACCGGAGATGGTGGAGAGCCTGATCGAAGCGGTCGCCGCCGGCACCGGGGCGCTCGCCATCAAGGCCCGGGCGCTGCTCGAGCCGGAGCGTGAGGCCCCGCCCGCGCCCGTCGCCGCCGTGGGACCGAAGGTCATCGCAGTCGCCCTCGTCGCCGCCACCCGCGAAGGGCTGGAGCTCGCCGTGGACGGCGTGGCGAAGCGGGTGCCGTTCGAGCGGGTGGTCGCGGTGCACGGCGGCATCGTGGCGCGCAGCCTCTGGGTCGATCTCGTGCTCGAGAGCGGCGCGGGGGCGCGCATGGCCTTGCGGCTGAGCGGCACCGATGCGGGCGTGCCCGCGCTCTTCCCGGGCCAGCCGGTGCCCGAGGCGTGGCAGTCGTTCATCGGCGCCATCCGCCGCGCCGCGGGTATCCAGCCCGACGCCCCGCCGTGGGAGGAACACGGCTCGATGGAAGCCTTCACCCTGAGCTGGATGACGCCGGGTTGATCAGGTGCTGCGGCGCGGGCGCTCCTTGAGCCCCCGCGCGGACGTGGGCGTGGCCCGGGCCAGCTCCTCGGCGGGCGCCCCTTCACCGGGCACCAACGCGACCGACATGAGCGCGTTCTGCAGCACCTCGTGAGAGACCGAGGTGAGCCGGGCGAGCGGCCCCTTGTGCGGGTGCGTGCCCAGCACCATCATGTCGACCTGTTCGCGCGCGGCGATGGTGAGCAGCTGCACCCCGATGTTCCCGCGGCCCACCTCGAGCTGCACCCGCCACGTCACGTTCGGGGGCAACCCCACCAGCGCCGCGGTGGCGTCGTGCATCAGCACCTCGGCCAGCGAGGCCTCGTCGGAATCGAGCATCGGCTTGTCGCCCCCGCGCCGCGAGTGTTCCGCGGCTGGGCTCCACACGTGCGTCGCCAGCAGGTCGAGCGGGCCGTAGGCCGCCAGCCCTCCCAGCCATTCCCGCGCCAGCGCCGAGCTCCAGGTGTGGTCGATGGCCAGCAGCACCTTGAGCGGCCGCTCGCCCTTCGCCCATGCCTCGAACGGCTTCCTGCTGCGCACCACGATCAACGGCACCGCCACGCCGTACGCGATGCGGTCCACCGGCGTGGCGAACAACGAGTTCTTCGTGTGGCTGGTGTCGCCGATCACCAGCAACTGCGCGCGCACGTCGGCACACAGCCGGCCCAGCGCACGCTCGACCTTACCGTGCAGCAGCGCCACCTCCACCTCGAGGCCCTGGTCCCTCAGCACGCCCGCCTCGAGGTGGAGCGCGTCAGTGACGGTCTTCTCTCTCGGGCCGCTGGGCCCCAGCGGCAGCCCCGGGAGCACGCAGACCAGCCAGAGCGGCTGTGCGGTGCGCCGCGCCAGGTGGGCGGCGACGGCGACGGCGTCAGACGAAGAGGTGGTGAAATGGGTCGCGCAGACGATGGTCATGGGCGTCTCCTCTCCCGACCGCTGAGGCATTTCTTGATCCCCCGCAACCCGGTGGATCGACGGGGAGGCCGTTCGTCCCGCTGCACGTCCTGCGCAGGGGCACCGCAAACCTCGCGTGGTCCGTTCACCCGAACGGGATCCACTCCGACCCGGAAGCTGTCTAGAAGCAGCCCATGACGACGCCTCAGAAACACCTGCAGCACCAGGTCCGCGCGCGCGTGCTCACGGGCGCCGGCTGGCTCGAAGGCACCTTTCACCTCGCGCAGCTGCACGGCTTCGCCCAGTACCTGTCGAAGAACGCGTGGTACCCGATGACCGAGGTGGTGCTGGCGAAGGTGGGCACCCTGCCCTTCTTCCAGCTCTCCCGCACCGAGACCCTGCTGGTGGTGCTCTCACCCGGCACCCGGCCCACCCGCACCACCCCGGCCTCGGGCCTCAAGGAACAGGCCGCGACCTTCGTGCTCGCGCCCGGCTCGGTCGACGGCACCGTGCAGCTGCCCACCCAGCTGCGCCTGTCGGACTTCATCGACAACAACGCCGGCTTCATTCACGTGCAGGGCGCGAACGTGCGCGTGTGGGCCGACCCCGGGGCGCAGTCCTTCGACGACGTGCTGCTCAACCCGGGACGGCTGGTCGGGGTGATCGAACCGCAGCCGGTGGGTTGATCACTTGCCGGGCGCTTCCAGCCACAGCGCCGCTTCATCGACCGGGTAGTCCTCGAGGAACCGCACCTCGAGGGTCGTGGCCGAGCTGAGCACCACCCACTTCCCGAACGGCGAGGGCTTGATCGCCACCTCCGTCTCAGACACGCGGCGCACCTGTGGCCAGCGCTCGAGCGGCGATTCGACCTCGACCGGCACCTGCGGCAGCATCGGCAACGCCAACAGCTGCTCGACGGGCTCGTGCGGCGCGTCGGGCAGGGCGCGCTGCTGGCTGGGGCGCTCGCGCTCCTGGGCGCGCTGGCGAAGCTCGTAGCGGATGATGTCGGTGACGAGGTCGACGTCTTCGGGCCGCTGCTCCAGGGCGAGCTTGAGACAGGCCACCGCGCGGTGTCCGTGGCCCACGTCCATCAACAGCTGCGCGGCCATGCGGTACGCGGTCACCGCCGCCTCGCGCCGCTCGAGCCGCTTGAGCACCTCCGCGTGCCGCAGCCACAGCCCCGAGTCGCGCGGCTGCAGGGTGAGCATCTGCCGGTACAGCACCTCGGCGCGCTCGAGGCGCCCTTCGGCGCTGAGGCGGGAAGCCTGCTCCTTGAGCCGACGGATATCCACGAGTCAAACCGTACCCGCGCGGCCCCCAACGGACACGGGAAAGCGCGAGGGGAGTAGTAGGCTGGCCTCACTCTTCGTGAACCTGGCTTCCTCCGTCGATCTGATCAGCGCCTCATGCTCGCTGCTCTTCGCCTTCATCTGGCTGCGGGTGTCGCGCGCGCCCGGTTGGGGCGACACCCGCTGGCTCTCGGCCGTGTCGGCGACGGCCGCGCTCTACTCGGTGTGCGACTTCACCCAGACCCTGCCCTTCTCCGACGAGGTGGTGCGATGGGGTGGGCAGGCGAGCGTCAGCGTGGCCGGGCTGCACTGCGGGGCGTGGTTCATGTTCCTCGAGGCGAGAGACAAGCGCCCCCTCGCCGGCTTCGAGCGGGCCGTGGCGTGGACGGGGGTGGTGGTGGCCATCGCCTCGCTGGTGCCCGGCGTCATCTTCACCGACCGCATCACCAGCTTCCGGGTCGAGTGGCTCGACCTCACCTACCGCACGCCGGAGCCTTCCAGCCTGGGCGTGGTGGGGGTGCTCTACTTCCTCTTCGCGATGGGGGTGATCGCGGTGCGCACGTTCCGCCGCTGGAACGAGGGGTGGACCCATCGCCTGCCGGTGCTGGGCGCGGCCCTGCTGGTGGTGCTGGGCGTCAACGACACGCTGGCCACCGCGAGGTTCATCACCAGCCCGCTGCTGGTCGACCTGGGCTTCCTGGTGGTGATCGTCGCGTACGGGCTGATCGAGCTGAACCGCCTCATCGGCGACGCGCGGCGCCTCGAGCAGCTCTCGAACAGGCTGGAACTCGAGGTCGAGGCGCGCACCAGGGAGCTGGCGCAGGTGCAGCGCGAGCTCGCGCACTCCGAAAAGCTCGCGGCCATCGGCCAGCTCACCGCGGGCGTGGCGCACGAGATCAACAACCCGGCCGCGGTGGTGCTCTCGAACCTGCGCTACGTGCAGCAGTCGCTCGAGGCCGGCGGCAAGCCCCCCGACGACGCGGCCGAAGCGCTCAGCGACGCCACCCAGTCCACCGAGCGCATCGTGCGGGTGGTGCGCGAGCTGAACGACGCGGGCCGGGTCGCCTCGCGGAAGGTCGACGTGCAGGCGTCACCCTGCGAGGTGGACGTGGTGGTCGAGCGCGCCGCCCGGAACCTGCGGGTGAGCGTGCCCCGGTGCCCCGAGGTGACCATCAGCGGGCAACGGGGCCTGCGTGCCCTCGTCGACGACGCGCTCCTCGAGCAGGTGCTGGCCAACCTGCTGGCCAACGCGGCCATCGCGGTCGAGGGCCAGGCCGCGCCCGAGCTGGAGGTGAGCGTCTCGATGGCCGATCAGCGCGTGCACCTCACGGTGCGGGACAACGGGCCGGGCGTGTCAGAGCAGGCGCTGCCGCACCTGTTCGAGCCCTTCTTCACCACCCGGCCTCAGGGCAAGGGCACCGGGCTCGGCTTGCCGGTGTCGTTGGGGTTGATCAGCTCCCAGGGTGGGGAGCTGCGGCTGCTGGACACCTCGCCGCAGGGGGCGCGATTTCAGGTCAGCGTGCCGCGGGCCTGAGGAGCTCCGTTCACCCCGAGCGGAGTCGGGGGGCACACCGTCAGCCGCGCGGGCGACGCGACGACAGGAGTGAATGATGCAGAAACGGTGGGCACGGCGGCTCAGCAACGTGATCGGCTTCGACGATGCCCCCTTCACGCGCGGCAGCACCGGGCGCGTCTCGCTCATCGGGTGCGTCTGCTCGGGCCCGCGCCTCGACATCGTGGTGCGCGACACCGTGGAACGCGACGGCGACGACGCCACCGAGGTGATGGCCCGCCTCGTGCGCGACAAGGACCTCACCCACGTGCGCGCGGTGATGATGCAGGGCATCACGGTGGCCGGCTTCAACGTGGTGGACATCAACCGCCTCGCCGACAGGCTCGAGCTGCCCGTGCTGGTGGTCACCCGCAAGAAGCCGCGCCTCGAGCTCATCTTCAAGGCGGTGATGGCCATGCCCGAGTGGGAGAAGAAGCGCGCCCTCATGGAAGCGGCCGGCCCACCCGAGGCCTGCGGTGAGCTCTGGGTGCAGCGCGCCGGGCTCTCGCTCGACGAGGCCGCCCGCATGCTCGAGCGCACCACCCAGCACGGCGTCATCCCCGAGCCGCTGCGGCTGGCCCACATCATCGCGGGGGGCACCACCACCGGAAAGAGCCGGGGCCGGGCGTGAAGCCGCCCAACGAGCTGGGCCAGAAGGCGTACCCGAAGATTCCTCACCTGCCGGGGAGCCGCACCGGCTCGTCCGACAAGGTGGCGCCGCGCCCGCTCGCGCGCCGCTGCACGCAGCAGGGCGAGCCGGGTGACACGGTGGTGGTGCAGGAGAAGCTCGACGGCTCGTGCGTGGCGGTGCTGCTCAAGCAGGGCGAGGTGATCGCGCTGGGCCGCGAGGGCTGGCGCGCGGCGCTCTCGCAGAACCCGGGCCGGCAGATGTTCTCGCGCTGGGTGGGCGTGCACGCCGCGCGCTTCGACCAGGTGCTGCGCGAGGGTGAGTGGCTGGTGGGTGAGTGGCTCGCTCTGGCGCACAGCACGCGGTACCGGCTGAGCCACGAGCCGTTCGTCGCGTTCGATCTCTTCTCCGCCGGGGCGGCGCTGTCCACGCCCGCGCTGGAGGACCGCCTCGGGGACCGCTTCGCGCGACCGCACCTGCTGCACTCGGGCGCGGCCGTGGAGATCGAGGTCATCGATGCACGGCTCGGGGAGCTCGGTCACCACGGCGCGCTGGACCGCGCAGAGGGCGCGATGTGGCGTGTGGAGCGCGGTGGCGTGGTGGTGACTCGCGCGAAGTACGTGCGCCCGGGGAAGACCGACGGCGCGCTGTTGCCCGAGAACTCCGGCCAGCCCGCGGTGTGGAACTGGACGGATCAGCCGGTGGCGAGTGTGACGACCTCGGGATGAAGATGATCGCCGCCGCGGCCCCTCGTCGCGCTCTGGCAGACCGGCACGCGCGCAGTGGAGTCCGCGAACGGCACCACCGCGAAGCGAGATGCGGCCGCGCCGTTCCAGTCCCTGGAGACTGCGTTGTCGCAGCTCGACTCCTCGACGAGGTACTGAGCGTCAGGCCCACGAGCCAGGCCCGTCACCCGCGCATACACTCACCCGCCATGAGCCCCCCGCTCGTCTTCGTCACAGCCAACTCGTGGGCGCCGGAAGAGACGGCGCGCCTGCTCTCTGGCCTGCACGTGACCTTCGCGCGGCTCGGCTTGCCGAAGGGTCCCGGCAGCGCCCTGGAGGACGTCGCCACCTTCCGCGCCCGCGCCGCGTTCGGGGAACTCCAGCGCCCCTGCTTCGTCGAGAACACCTCGCTCCAGCTCGAGGGCGACGCGCCCATGTCGGGCGCGAGCTTCAAGAAGGAGTTCCGCGCGCTCGGCGACGAGGGCTTCTGCCAGCGCTACGCGGGCCGGCGCGGTGCGACGCGCGTGGTGGTCGCGCTGGCCACCAGCGACGGCTCAGTCCAGCTCTTCACCGGCTCCGGAGAAGGAGCGGTCGCTGCCACCCCGCGCGGCACCGGCGGCTACGGGTGGGACCGCGTGTGGATCCCCGACGGCTACACCAGGACCGTCGCCGAGCTGGGCGACTCGAAGTTCCTCATCAACATGCGCGAGCGGCCCTTCCTCGAGCTGGCAGCGCACGTGCGTGGTGAGGGCACGCCCGGCTACTTCGAGGCGCACGTCACGGTGAGGCCCTGCGAGCTGACCGCCTTCGCCGCGAGCTGCGCGAAGTGGGGCGTGAAGTGCCTGCACATCGTGATGCCCGAAGGCACCGCGCAGGCCGAGCAGCCGATGACCGGCAGCTACCACCTGGGCACGCTCCCGCAGGTGCAGGAGCAGGTGCTCTCCCTCGCACGCGACCTGGTGCGCGACGGCTTCGAGGTGACGCGCGTGAAGATCGAGGCCACGGGCCGCGCGTTCGGCGCCCCCGAAGACGACGCGGCTGCCGCGGCGCTCCCGATGGAGACCTACTTCGAGCACCACGCCACGGTGCTGCTACCCGAGGGCTTCGACGAGGCGGTGCTGATCGAGCGCTGCCGCGGCCAGGGGGGCTACGTCTCGAGGAACCTGCGCAAGCCGGCGCCCGAGCGCTTCGTCACGCTGCGCTCGTACCGGGTGGGCCGGCTCACCGCCGACGCGCGCTTCGAGAAGGTGCTCGACGAGGTGCGAACGCTGGGGGTGCCGCTCAAGAACCGCGCGCGCGAGTTCACCGTGCACGACTCTGCGCCGCAGATCGACGCGGGCTGGATGAACTGGAGCGGCGCCTCACCGGGCGACGCGACCAGCACATGATCGACGAGACGCTCGCCCACGTGCACGCCTCGCCGCTCCGCGAGCGCCTGGTGCTGCGCGGCAGCCTGCTCACCGAGCGCTGGGTGCCCGGTCGCCGCGCGCAAGACATCGACTTCCTCGTCGACGGAAGCTGGACGCCCGAGTCGCTCACGCCGCGCGTGCAGGAGACGTTCGCGACCATGAGGGGCGTGGCGGTCGAGGTCATCACCATCTGGGCCGAGACCGACTTCCCCGGCGTGCGCGCCAGGCTGCAGCGCGGCGAGGCGGCGGTGCAGGTGGACTTCGGCTGGGGCGAGCTGCTCGCGGCGCCGCCGTCGGTGCTCGAGGTGCGGGGGCTGCCGTGGCGCGCGGTGAGCGCCGAGGTGATGTTCGGCTGGAAGGCGCACAGCCTGGTGGAGCACGGCCCGCGCGGGCGCTGGCACGCCAAGACGGTGGCCGACCTGGTGTTGCTGCTGCGGCACGTGAAGCTCGACCTGCCCGTGGCGAAGAAGGCGATCGAGCTGGCCTTCGAGAGCCAGCGCCTGCCGCTCTCGACGTTCGACGCGATGTTCGACGACCCGACCTGGGGTCAGAGCCGCGGCAGCCGCAACAAGTGGAAGTCGTACGTGAAGAAGTCGCCGTGGGTGACCTTCACGCTCGCCGAAGCGCTGGCCGAGGTGAAGGCCGCGCTGGTCTCCCTCTCCCTGCGCAGCGGGGAGAGGGCGGGGTGAGGGGCCCAGCCGAACTCAGAAGGTCGCGAGCAGCACCTGCGGAGGAACGTGGGGCGCGAACTCCGAGCCCGGGGGCCGCACCGGCGGAGGCGGCGGCACCTCGTTCAAGCCCGGGTCGTTCTGCACCGGAGGAGGCGCGAACTCGTCGCGCTTGAGCTGGGCGATGCGTTGGTCGACCAGGCGCACCTGCGTCTGCACCTCGCGCCGCTCGCGCAGCGCCCCGAAGAGGAGGATGGGGCCGATGATCAACAGCGGCACGGCTGCGGCCATGACGATCAGCCCCACCACGATGAGCTCATACGCCGAGCCGAGGATCACCAGGCCCGTGAGCAGCACGCCGCCACCCACCGCCGTCAACGCGATGCCCAGCCCCAGCGACGGCATCGTCTCCACGAGGCGCATGCGCTCGACGGTCAACTGGTCGACCGTCATGTTCGCGTAGCTCGCGCCGGCGGCGTTGAGATCGACCGCCCCCACCAACATCCCCGCGGCCGGGGTGCGCTCCGAGAGCAGCCCGCCGCTCGAGGTCATCACCACCACGCTGAGCACGAGTGAGGTCATGAACAGAATTCTGCATCAGCGCGCCCCGGGATGCGTACATTTCGCCCCATGGCCAACCCCATTGCGACGTTCGAGACCTCCCTCGGCAACTTCACCGTCGAGCTCTTCCAGGACCAGATGCCGCTCACCGCCGGCAACTTCATCACCCTGGCGAAGAGCGGCTTCTACGACGGCCTCCACTTCCACCGCGTGATCAAGAACTTCATGATCCAGTTCGGGTGCCCGTACTCGAAGGACCCGAACAGCTCGCGCGCGGGCACCGGCGGGCCGCCGCACGGCGACATCAAGGACGAGTTCACCGCGAAGCTCTCGAACGAGCCGATGACGCTGTCGATGGCGAACACCGGCCGCCCCAACTCAGGCGGCAGCCAGTTCTTCATCAACACCGTGCACAACTCCTTCCTCGACTGGTTCTCGCCGGGCGCCTCGCGCCACCCGGTGTTCGGCAAGGTCATCGACGGTCAGGACGTAGTGAAGAAGATCGAGATGACCCCGACGACCGACGACCGGCCCAACACGCCGGTGCAGGTGATCAAGATCACCGTCGCTTGAACCGCGCCTGGAAGAAGCGCAGGTGCTTCGGCTCGAAGACCATCTCGAGCCCGGTGGCCTTCTTGCGCTCGTCCCACACCGCCGCGACCGACTCGGCGGTCACGTCCATGTGCGCCTGCGTGTAGACGCGGCGCGGAATGGTGAGGCGCACCAGCTCGAGCTTCGGGTGGTGGTTCTCGCCGGTGACCTTGTCGCGCCCCGCCGAGACGATGCCGCGCTCCATCGCGCGCACGCCCGAGTCTTCGTACAGCGCCGCCGCCAGCGCCTGCGCGGGGAACTGGTCCTGCGGAATGTGCGGATAGAAGGCCTTCGCGTCGAGGTACACCGCGTGGCCGCCGATGGGCCGCACCACCGGCACGCCCCAGCCGTGCAGCTTCTCGCCCAGGTACTCGACCTGGCCCACGCGCGAGCGCATGTGGTCGTCCTGCACCGACTCGACGATGCCGCGCGCCATCGCTTCCATGTCGCGCCCGGCCATGCCGCCGTAGGTGTGGAGCCCCTCGTAGACCACCACCAGGCTCGAGGCCTCCTCGTAGAGCGCCTGGTCGTTGAGCGCGAGCCAGCCGCCGATGTTCACCAGCGCGTCCTTCTTGCCCGACATGGTGCAGCCGTCGCTGTACGAGCAGAACTCGAGGAGAATCTCGGCCACGGTCTTGCCGGCGTAGCCGGCCTCGCGCTGCTTGATGAACCAGGCGTTCTCCACCGCGCGGGTGGCGTCGAGGAAGATGCGAATGCCGTGCTGCTTCGTGAGCGCGCGCACCGCCTTCATGTTCTCCATCGAGATGGGCTGGCCGCCGGCCATGTTCACGGTGGCCGCGACACACACGTAGGGAATCTTCTTCGCGCCGACCTTCTCGATGAGCGCGGCGAGCGCCTTGAGGTCGACGTTGCCCTTGAAGGGCAGCTCGAGCCGCGGGTCGTGCGCCTCGGGAACGACCACGTCGACGAACGTTCCGCCGGCCGCCTCCTGGTGGTGGCGGGTGGTGGTGAAGTACATGTTCCCCGGCACGTAGTCGCCGGGCTTGATGCAGATCTGCGAGAGGATGTTCTCCGCGCCGCGGCCCTGGTGGGTGGGGGTGACGAAGCGGTAGCCGTAGTGCTTCTGGATGGCCGCCTCGAGGTTGTAGAAGTTGCGGCTGCCGGCGTACGCCTCGTCGCCCAGCATCATGCCCGCCCATTGCCAGTCGCTCATGGCGTTGGTGCCGGAATCGGTGAGCAGGTCGATGTAGACGTCGTCGCTGCGCAGCAGGAACGTGTTGAACCCGGCCTCGGCGATGGCGCGGCTGCGCTGATCGGCGGTGAGCATGTGCAGCGGCTCGACCATCTTCACCTTCCAGGGTTCAGCCCAGGAGCGCGTCGCAGGTCGTGGCTTGAGAGTGGTCATGCTTCTTTGTGCTCCTCTTCGAACCGGACGGCTTTAATTCGACAGACTTGGGAATTAGTTGATCTTCATCATTCCGTTCATGTTTCAACTCGACACAGTTTGAAACAGGCGACCCGGGGGCCTTACCCTCTCGTACATGCTCGACGCCCCGGTCCCCTCGTGTACGGAATGTCCGCTCGGTTCCAGCGGTGGCTGTGCCTTCATCCCCCGGAAGGTCCCGGCTGGAACACAGCTGTGGCCCCAGGGAGAAGTTCCCCGTGAGCTGATCTTCGTCAAGAGCGGGCTGCTGGCGATGAGCGCGACGGACTCCGCGGGCCAGGAGCTGGGCGCGGCGGTGCGCGGGCCGCGTTCGTTGCTGGGCTTCGAGTCGCTGCGCGGTCAGACGGCGCGCGCGTCGGTGGAGGCGCTCACCGACGCGGTGGTGTGCACGGCGACGCCGACCACGGTGCGGCAGCGCACGGGGCTGCAGGGCTCGGGCTTCGGTCCTTCGGCAGAGCTGGCCTCGAACGCGAGCGCGCTGTTGCAGCTCACGCTCGATGAGCTGCTGAGAGTCGAGCGCGACGGAGATCTGCGCAGCGGCTCAGCGGTCTCGCGCGTCGCGCGCTTCGTGCTCAGCAGCGGCACGTTGATCGCGTCGGGCCAGCACGCGCCGTTCTCGAAGCGTCACGTGGCGGCGCTGCTGGGGCTGAGGCCCGAGACGATGTCGCGGTGCCTGCGGGCGCTGAAGACGGCGGGGTTGATCACCTCGGGCCGCGAGGTGCGGATCCTCGACGAGCCGCGGCTGCGCGAGCTGGCCCGCGGCGCGCCGGTCTGAAATCTCCTCCCTCTCCCAGCGGAGCGGGGAGAGGGCCGGGGTGTGGGGCCAACTTCACCGACTCAGCAAGCCGGCGAACATGAGCAGCGCGAGGAGAATGCCCATCAGGCTCTCCCCGGCGATGAGCCCCGAGCTGACCGGCACCACCAGGCGCTCAGCGAGCAGGGGGCGCTTCTTGCGCATCCACTCCGCCACGGCCGAGCCGATGAACATCGCCACCGCGTTGCTCCCGGGAATCACCATCGCGATGCCGAGGCCTGACGGCGAGGGGATCCACGCCTTGAGGTGCTTGGGCGAGAGGCGTTCCATCAGCGCCAGCACCACGCCCAGCGCGAGGCCGACGAACACGGCCAGCCGAGCCGATTCAGGCAGCGCGCCGATGCCATTGGAGAAGGCCTTCGACACGCCGGCCCAGACCAGGCACGACGGCGCCGGCCAGTCGTCGCCACCGAGCACGCTGGGGTCGGGGATGATCAGGTTGAAGGCCGGCACCACCACCGCCGCCCCGGCGAGCACACCGAAGAGCTGAGCGCGCGCCTGCTGCCGGGCGCTCGCGCCGAGGAGCTTGCCCGTCTTGAGGGTGGTGAGCAGGTCGGCCGAGTGGAGCCCGATGCCGCCGGTGACGTTGGCCGACATGATGTTCCCGCTGATGTTGCCCGGCGTGATGATCCCGAAGATGAGCTGCGTCACCGGCCCCAGCGCCTTGGTGGGCGTGACGTCGGTCTCGCCCGTCACGCGCGCCGCGATGAAGCCCATCAAGACGGCCAGCGGCACGGCGATGAGGCCCGCCCAGAACGGAATCTGGAACAGCCAGCCCATCAGGAAGATGACCACCGGGCTCAGCGCCAGGAAGCCCACCGGGAACCACCAGCCCGGACACTCCTCGGGGTCCTCCACCGGGGCGGCGGTCTTCTTGCCCCACGGCAACATCGCGGTCAGCCCCGAGAGGCTCTTGAGCACGCTCTTGTAGTCGAGGGCGAAGGTGGTGAGGCCGCTGCCCACCAGCACCGCGGCGCCGGGCCAGAGCGTCCACGCCACGATGGCCTTGTAGCCGGTGCCGGTGATGGCGCCGTTGGCGAGCAGGGCCGGGGCGAGCACCGCGTAGGTGAGCCCGCCGCCCAGCAGCAGCGACCAGCCGGTGCGGAAGCTCATCAGCGCGCCGGCGGCGAACAGCACCACCTCGGTCTTGAGCAGCAGCGTCCAGTCCTTGAGCGCGTGGCCGGCGAGCGTCACCGGCAGGGAGATCGCGGACGGCAGGTTGAAGGGCATCCACGGGGCCTTGGCGTCGCGGAAGAACGCCACCAGCGCGCCGAAGCCCGCGGCCCAGGCCAGCGCCTTTGCCTTCTTCGAGCCCTCGACGTCACCGCCCGCGTCTTCGCCGTGAATCGACCGGAGCGTCTCGGCGGTGGCCGTGCCCGTGGGGAAAGGGAGCTTCTCTTCGTCGATGAGCTGCCGCTTGATGGGAATGGCCGCGAAGACCCCCAGCGCGGCGATGACCGCGAACCAGGCGATCAGCGGCACCGACGGCGGACGCACGGTGGTGACCATCAGCAGCGCGCCGAAGGCGGCCATGTTGCCGCCGCCGGTCATGTAGCCCGCGCCCGAGGCGACGGTGGTCAGCGCGTTGTTCTCGAGCATGCCCAGCGGCGCCTTCGACACCCCGGCCGCGTTGAGGCCCTTGAAGGCGGCCCACGCGAGGATGCAGGCGGTGAGCGTCACGCCCATCGACCAGCCGGTCTTGAAGAAGACGTAGATGTTCGACAGGCACATCACCGCGCCGATGAGCATGCCGACGACGATGGCGCGGGTAGTCAGCTGGGGCTGCACGGGGACTCCTGGGAAAGGAGTGCGGACCTTACTCGCGGAACCGGGCCGGTCAGGATGAAACGCGCGCCGCTCGAGCACGAGGCCGCGCGGCCCTCCCCCCCGCAGGGGAGAGGGAGGCACGTCGTCTCAGCTCAGCGGCGCCGTGGGCTTCACCGGCTCCTTCGCCGGGATCTTGTGCTCGTGATCGCAGTTGCCCGACTTGCACGACATCGACTGGCTGCAATTGACCCGGGCCCGCGGCGCGCTGGTGATGAGCCCGCCGTACTGCCGGTACTCCTCCAGACGGCAGCTCCAGACGATCTGCCCGTCGTGCGCCGTCACGTCAGGGCACCCGTCGCACATGTTCTGCCGGCCATCGGGCAGCACGTCGATCGGCTGGATCATCATGATCGACTGGAAGTGCAGCTTCTTCCGCGCGTCGAACGGCTTGCGCAGGAGGTGCTTGAACCAGTTCTTCGCGGTCTGCCGCACGCCCGGCTCGATCAGCCCCATCGCCATCGTCGAGCGCCCCGACTCGAGCGTCCACTGCGGCGAGTACGCCAGGTACGTGCCCTTCCAATAGTGATGCGCGTTCTGCACCAGCTCCATGAACTTCGGGCCCACGTAGCCCATCACCTTGCTGTCAGACCCGTTCTTCGGGAACCCGAAGCGCCCGGTGAAGAGCCACTTGAAGCTGTCGGCCTTCTCCGTGCCACCGAGGTACGCCGACGGTGAGAAGTCGGGGAAGCGCTCGCGGATCTTCGCCACCAACTCCGGCGCGCGGATGTCGCTGCGCTGCTTGAGCTCGTCCACCGCGTACACCAGCGGCTTGACCTCGACCTTCTTGCCCTCGCGGAAGAACTCGAAGTCACCTTCGGTCGTGGCCGCGCGGTACATGATGAAGATCATCGAGTTGACGATGTCGATGTGATCCGCGCCCCACTGCACGAGATCCGGCACGTACTTGATCGTGTCCTCGTACACGGTGGAGTTGAACGCGCACGACAGCCCGCCCACCTCTGCCACCATCTTCGCGTACTGCAGGCGCAGCTCGTTGAGCTCGAGCTCACCCTTGCCCCGCCACGGCGCCGCGCGGCCCTGGTGCGAGTCGACGTGGAAGGTGAGCCCGACCAGGCCCGCCTTCTTCATGTCCTCCAGCAGCGAGCGGGTGAGCGCGACGCCGTTGGTGTTGATGATGGGCTTGTGGCCGCCCTGCGCGACCATGCGCACGATCTCCACCACGTTCGGGTGCAGCAGCGGATCGCCGCCGGCGATCGACACGCTGTCGTAGGTGCGCCACTTCGCGAAGGTGTCCAGGTCTGACTGCACCTCGGCGAGCGTCTTGTGCGTGCCGTCGTTCTCCCGGTAGCAGCCCTCGCACGAGAGGTTGCACTTGTTGGTGGGCTCGAGCCACGAGAGCACGTTGTCCGACGCGTTCCAGGGAAGGCGGTACAGCTTGCGGTGATCGAGTTCCATTTTCAGCTCCGGAGGGGGGTGAGAAGGCGCGCACCGTGTGTGAGGTGCACCGCGGAGTCCTTGATCCACCTCAGGTCCGGCGAAGTTTGCGCGGAGAATCGGGGTGCGCTACTCGGCGCCGGTGACCCTCACTCTCGAGCTGCAGCGCACCATCCGCGACGTGCCTGACTTCCCCAAGCCGGGCATCGTCTTCAAGGACATCACCCCGGTCTTGATGAACGCGTCCCTCTTCGGGCGCACCCTCGACGCGCTCGCCGAGCCGTGGATGGGCGGAAAGGTCGACGCGGTGGTGGCCATCGAGTCGCGCGGCTTTCTCTTCGGCGCGGGCCTGGCAGAGCGGCTCTCCACCTCGCTGGTGCTGGTGCGCAAGGCGGGCAAGCTCCCGTACAAGACGATTCGCGAGGCGTACGCGCTGGAGTACGGCGAGGCGGTGCTCGAGCTGCACACTGACGCGCTCGAGGCAGGGCAGCGGGTCTTGATCGTCGATGACCTGCTCGCGACCGGCGGCACGGCCGCGGCGACGGCGCAGTTGGTGGGCCGGCAGGGCGCGGTGGTGGCCGGCTTTCAATTCGTGATCGAGCTCGGCTTCCTCGACGGCGGCAAGCGACTCGGCCCCACTTCCCGGGCGCTGGTGCGCTACTAAGCGTCATGGCTTTTCAACGAATCGGCATCATCGGCGGCAGCGGGCTGGGGCAGGCGCTCGGGCAGCTCACGCACGGGCAGGAACACTCGCTCGACACGCCCTTCGGCAAGCCCTCGGGCGCGATCGTCACGGGTGAGCTCAACGGCGTGCCGGTCGCGCTGCTGGCGCGGCATGGCGCGGGGCACGTGCACAGCCCGTCGAAGGTGCCGTACCGGGCCAACCTGTTCGGCCTCAAGACCCTGGGCGTCACGCACCTGCTGTGCAGCACCGCGGTGGGCAGCCTGCGCGAAGAGATCGCCCCGCGTGACCTGGTCGTGCCCGATCAGCTGATCGACAAGACGTTCCGCCGCGAGACCACGTTCTTCGACGAGTGCGCGGTGCACGCCGAGCTGGCGAACCCGTTCTGCTCGACGCTGAGGGGCATCCTGCTCGAGTCGGCGCGCACCACGAAGGCGAAGGTGCACGACGGCGCCACCCTGGTGGTGATGGAAGGGCCGCAGTTCTCGACCCGCGCCGAGAGCGAGCTGCACCGGAGCTGGGGCGCGCACCTCATCGGCATGACCGCGATGCCCGAGGCGAAGCTGGCCCGTGAGGCCGAGCTCTGCTGCGCGTACCTGTCACTGCCGACGGACTACGACTGCTGGCGGCCTCACCCGGCGTCGCTCGATTCGCACGAGCTGCTGCAGGAGATCATCGGCAACCTCGAGGCGGCGACCGCGCTGGCGCTGGAGACGTTGCGCAAGGCCGTGACCCTGGTGGCCGAGCGCTGTCAGGGCGATTGCGGGTGCCAGCACACGCTCGACCTCGGGCTGTGGACCGACAAGTCGAAGATCTCGGAGCAGACGCGAGAGAAGCTGAAGCCGCTGATCGGCCGGCTGTTCTGACCGTCCTCCCTCCCTGCGAAGCGGGGAGAGGGCCGGGGTGAGGGGCCTACCCCCTACCCCTTCAACACCAGAGCAATGCCCGCTGCGTTGACCGGCGAAATCACCCCGCGGTCCGTGAGCAACGTCGTCACCAACTCCGCCGGAGTGACATCGAACCCGGGGTTGAACGCCTTCGTCCCCTTCGGGCAGATCCGCTCGTCACCCCACTGGGTGACCTCATCCTGCGACCGCTCCTCGATGGGAATCTGCGCGCCGCTCGCGATCTTGAGATCGAACGTCGACCTCGGAGCCGCCACCGCCAGCGTAATCCCGTGGTGCTTGGCCGCGACCGCCACCCCATACGTGCCGATCTTGTTCGCGACGTCCCCGTTGGCGGCGATGCGGTCGGCGCCGGTGAGGCACAGCTGAATCTTCCCCGCGCGCATCAACGACGCGGCCATGTTGTCGCAGATGAGGGTGTGGGGAATGCCGGCCTGGTCCAGCTCCCACGCGGTGAGGCGCGCGCCCTGCAGCCGCGGCCGCGTCTCGTCGACGAACACGTGAAACGGCACGCCCCGCTCGTGCGCCACGAAGAGGGGCGAGAGCCCGGTGCCCCACCCGCCCGTGGCGAGCGCGCCCGCATTGCAGTGCGTGAGCACGCCCATGCCCGCGGTGATCAACTTCGCGCCGTCCTCCCCGATGCGCCGGTTGCCTGCGACGTCTTCTTCGTGAAGCTGCCGCGCGACCTCGAGCAACGCCCCGGTGTTCGCGCCCGCCTCGAGCGCAGCGCCGCATCGCTCCAGCGCCCAGAAGAGATTGACCGCCGTGGGCCGCGTCGCCGCGAGCTCGGCCTGCGCGACGACCAGGAACTTCCGGCGCAGGTCGCCCTTGAGCGCCGCGTCGTCGGCTTCCTGCGACGCGAGCACCATTCCGTACGCCGCCGCGAGCCCGATGGCGGGCGCGCCCCGAATGGTCATGTCAGCGATGCGCGCGGCCACCTGGGTGGAGCGCCTGCAGCTCACCCACGACACCTGCGCAGGGAGCAGCCGCTGATCGATCATCCGCAGCTCACCGTCCGACGCGCTGCCTTGCCATTCCAGTGGGCGAATCATCGATGACCTCCGGGGAAGAGGGCTACCTCTTCAAACGACTGCTCTCATACATCCGCAACAACGCCCGCTGCTCGGCCTCATCCACCGGACGGGGAGCGGCCAACGCATACGCCGACCACAACACCTGCGACGCGTGCTCGATGCGCTCGGTCTGCCCGTACGCCTCCGCGATCGTGCGACCGACCGCCACGGTGCCGTGCCGCTCGAGGATGACCGCGTCCGAGTGCTCCAGGGCAGCGGCCACCGCCTTCGCGAGATCATCGGTGAGCGGGCGCGCATACGGCACCACCTGCAGTCGGCCGAGCGACAACGTCACCTCGGGCAGAATTCCATCGAGCTTCTTCTTGGTCAGCGACATCGCGATCGCCAGCGGTGGATGTGCATGCACCACCGCGGTCGCGTCAGGCCGCTGCGCCAGCGCGCGCAGGTGCAGCGCGATCTCCCCGGTCGGCTCGCGCGTCCCGCTCAGCTTGTTCCCCTTCAGATCCACGACGATCAGATCGCCCGGCTCGAGGAAGCCTTTGTGCACGCCCGACGGCGTCACGAGGACGCGATTCCCGTCGAGCCGGGACGAGACGTTGCCGTCGTTCGCCGCGAGATAGCCGCGCTGGTGCAGGAGCCGGCAGTGGCGAACGATGTCTTCCCGAAGCGCTTGCTCCATCTGCGCGCAGACATTGGGCACGCGGGCTGCGAAGTCCAGCGGGACGTGAGAAAACGACGGCGTGCTCTTCCTGCTCGTCCTTATAGCGGCAACGCCGGTCCCTGCCGACCTGGTCGTCCCGGCGGAGCTGACGGCGAAGACCTGCAACCCCGAGCTGAGCGGCGTCACCTGGGTGCCCGCGCTCGGCCGCTATCTGGCGATCAGCGACGACACCGGCCTGCTCGACACGCCCACCTGGCACGCGCCGTGGGTGCTCACCTTCGACGAGAAGGGCCGCTTCGATGCGGCGCCGCGCGTGCTCGAGGGCCTCGAGGCGCTCGACGACGCCGAGAGCATCACGCCCGGCCCGCCGGGCACGTTCTTCCTCACCACCTCGCACACCATCAGCAAGAAGGGGAAGTCGAAGCCCATTCGGCGTCGGCTCCTCTGGCTCGAGCTGAAGGAGCAACGCCTGCTCGTCCGCGGCGGCTTCGACTTGACGACGTTGATCAGCGCACGCGCCGAAGATCTCGACATCGAGGCGCTCGCCTTCCGCGACGGCGCGCTGTTCGTCGGGCTCAAGGCGCCGCTCGACGAGAACGGCCACGCAGCCATCATGCGCATCGAGAACATCGTGGGCGCGTTCGACCAGGAGAAGCCCGCGACGCTGACCGCGGTGGCGTGGGCGCGGCCGAAGCTCGAGGTGCCGGACGCCGAGGGGAAGCCCGTGCCGGAGGGCGTGACTGATCTGCTCTTTCTGTCTGACGGGCGGCTCGTGCTCGCGGCGAATGCTCCGAAGTCAGGGAAGGCCGATGGGGGTGGCGCGATCTGGCTGCTGAGGAAGCCCGACGCGAAGCCGGTGCTGCTGCATCGCTTTTCCGGTGGCCTCAAGCCCGAGGGCCTCAGCCTCAGCCCCGACGGGAAGCGCCTCGTGGTCGTGTTCGATCGAGGAGCAGAGATCTCGCAGTGGGTTCAGTTGCCGGTGCCCTGACTGCGCCCCTCACCCCGGCCCTCTCCCCGCTCCGCAGGGAGAGGGGGGCAAGGCTGATAGGGTGGAGAGAGATGGCTGCGAAGAAGACCGCAATCGACCCGGAGGCCGTGCGTTCTGCGCTCGTCGCGCGGTTTCGCGACGCTGCCGACCCGGTCCGGGCCAAATCGATGCAGGCGTACATGAAGACCACCATGGCCTTCTGGGGTGTCTCGAACGGCGCCGTGCGAAAGCTCTGCCGCGAGGTCTTCAAGCAGCACCCGGTGGCGACGAAGCAGGACTGGCTCGCCGTCGCCAGGCACCTCTGGCGCAAGGCCGACCACCGCGAGGAATGGTACGCCGCGATGGAATGGACCGGCCTTCGCGCCGCGCGCCCCTGGCAGGAGGTCGACGTGCTCCCGCTGTACGAGGAGATGATCGTCGGCTCTTCCTGGTGGGACACCGTCGACGCCATCGCCGCGCACCGCGTGGGCACGCTGCTGAAGAACGACCCGAAGGCGATGAAGCCCATCCTCCGGCGCTGGTCGAAGGACGAGCACCTGTGGAAGCAGCGCACCGCGATCCTCTCGCAGCTCACCTTCAAGGAAGACACCGACCTCGACCTGCTCTTCGCCACGATGCTGCCCTCGCTCGAGCGCAAGGAGTTCTGGCTGCGCAAGGCCATCGGTTGGGCGCTGCGGGCGCAGGCGCCGTACAGCGAAGCCCAGGTGCTCGCCTTCGTGCGCGCACACCAGGACCAGCTCAGCGGCCTGAGCAAGCGTGAGGCCCTCAAACACTTCCCCGAGAAGACGCGAGCGGCGCTGCTGTGAAGCACTCCAGCCTGCGCATCGGGGTGATTGGCTCGCTCGTGCTGCACGCGCTGATCGGCGTGTGGCTCGCCGTCGAAGCGACCCGGCCCCAGCCGCACGCGCAGCGCCCCGGTGAGCTCTGGTTCGAAGAGATCGCGCCTCCCCCGGAGAAGGAAAAGGAGAAGGAACCCGAGGCGAAGCAGGAGCAGCCGCGCGCGAAGTCGCCGGCGAAGACAGCCGTCCGCCAGCCTGTTCCCCAGACCGGCGACACCTCGTCGAGTTCCCCGCCGCCCTCTTCCAGCGATTCGCCGCGCGCCGACCGGCCGACCGCGATGACCCTGTTTCCCGAGCGCATCGCCACCTCTGAGTCCGGAACGATCGCGGTCGAACCGAGCCGCGGAGAGACGATTCACCCCGATGATCCCCGCTTCGACCCCGACGTCATCGCCGCGAAGGAGAAGCAGCGGGTGAAGGGCCGCGTCGAGGGCTGGACCGAGGACCTGCTCGCCGACGCGCGCGCCCAGAACGGCTTGCCCCACCCGTACCTCACCGCCATCGGGGCCGCGGGCCGCGCCGGCCTCGACAGGCGCGCGAAGGAAGAGGGCCTGCGCGCGTCGCCCGAGCTCGCCGGCCGGGTGCTCGCGGAACGCATGCAGACCGCGACCGCAGAGTACGGCAAGAGCGGCAACCCCAACCTCGGTCCTCCCGGCCAGGCGCCCCGGTTGTCCGAGAAGATCACCCAGCCTGATCAGCAGGCGCTCAAGGCCCTGGCCCAGGCGACGGAGCTGTACGCCGACCTCACCCACAACAAGCCGCTGCTCACGCTCACCCTCGAGCTGCGCCAGTCGAAGACCAACCAGACGAAGACGACGATCCTCAAGGCGTCGATCGATCCCGCGTTCGATGCGTTCGTGCTCAAGGCCTGGCCGCCCAGCATCGCCGCCGCGGGGCCTCCTCCTGCCGATGCGTTCCGCTCGAGCGAGCTGCGCAGCATCTGGGAGATCGAGGGCTGGCCCGGCGCCACGCCGTTCGACAAGACGATGTCGTACCTGCCCGAGACCGGCGTGATGGGCGTGCCGCTCACCCGGCTCGTGCCCGCAGCGGTGAAGGGCGTCGGCTACGAGTTTCGGGCGAAGCTGCTTCGGGTCTACTGAGTGACTCAGCCTTCAACACAGGCCAGCAGCGTGTGCGAGAGCCCGACGTGGGGCACCTCGCTGACCACCCGCAGCCCCGCCTCGGCGCAGAGCCGCTTCATCACCCGCGAGTGGTACATGCGGCTGTTCCCGTTGGCGATGCACGCGAAGTAGAGCGAGGTGCCGATGACGCAGAACCGCGCGGCCTCGTGCTGCTGCTGGTCCCAGAACGTCTCCAGAATGTACGCGCGCGCCCCGGGCCGCATCGCCGCGCGCACCCGGGTGAGGATGGAGCGGATCTGCTCCTCGGAGAAGCAGTCGAGGAACTGGCTCAACCAGTACACGTCCGCACCCGCCGGCAGCGCCACGTTCGGGTCGAGCAGGTTGGCCGGCGCCAGGGTGAAGCGGCCGCCGAACTCGGCCAGGTTCTCACCCGCCACCGCGAGCTGGCCCGGGAGATCGACCAGCGTCACCCGCGCGTGGCTGCGCTCGAGGCAGAGCCGCGCGAAGCGCCCGGTGTTGCCGCCGATGTCGACGATCGACGACGCGCCGGCGAGCACCACGGGCAGGCACTGCTCGAACACGCCATCGGAGTAGTGATGATCGAACTCGAACCACGCGCGCTTCACCTCGGGTGAGAGCGAACGGAGCGCCTCGTACACCGTGGCCGCGCCGGTCCGATCGATCTCCGGCAACCCCGCCGGCCGCCCCTCGAGCAGCGCCTCGCGCAGGTGGAACGCGCCCTTGAAGCAGACGTGGTGATTGAACTCCGCGTTGACGCGGGTGAGCGGGTCCCTCAGCCAGTACACGCCCATCGGGGTGATGAAGAAGCGCGGCGCGGTGGCCTGGTCCTCGAAGGTGCACAGGCCCGACGCGAGGCCCGCCTCGAGCAGCAGCTCTGCTGCGTAGCGCGAGACCCCGCATGCCTCGACCGCCTCAGGGGCCGTGAGGCCTCGCTCGCGCGCCACCGCCAGCCGCTCGAGGATGCCCACGTCGCGCATGGCGCGGCACGCCTGGAACATGAGCGGGGCAAAGGCGAGGCGCTGCGCGGCGTAGCGCGCGAGCAGATTGGTCTCCGTCACGAGTCGACCCAGAAGGGAAAGAAGTTGAACCAGTTCAGCGGTGAGCGGCGGGTGAAGTCTTCCAGCACGCGAGCGTAGCGCTCGACCTCTCGCTGCAAAGCCCCAGCGCGATCGGCGCGCGGCAGCTCGACGCGCTCCGACAGCGGCACGCAGTGCACCTCGTACGTGCCCGGCGCCTCGAAGAGCGCGCACACGAAGAACACGGGGCACTGCAGCAGCGCGGCCAGCACGTGCGCGCCGGCGGGGAACCGCGCGGTGCCTCCGAGGAAGGGCACGGTCACGTCACGCGCGCCGCGGTGCGTGGCGCGATCGGCCAGCACCGCCACCAGCTCACCGCGCTCGATCGCGTCCTTCGCCGCCAGCAACCCCGTGGGGGCCTCGGGGTCCAGCTCGAGCAGGCGAACCCTCAGCTCGGGGCTGAAGCGCTCGAGCAGCGCGTTGATCCGCCGCGCGTTGCGGAAGTCGGCCACCACCAGCAACGGCACGTCGTACTGCGCGGCGAGTGAGCGCATCGCCTCGAAGCTGCCCAGGTGCGCGCCGAGCAGCAGGCCCCCGCGCTTCGAGGCCGCGAGCGCCATGATGTGCTCGTGGCCGTGGAGGTGGACGGTGAGCCCGCGCGTCGCTCCGGTGAGGAAGAGGAGCCGATCGGCCGCCACGCGCGCGAAGGTCCACAGGTGACGGTGGACCTGCCGGGGTGCGCTCAGCCGGGTGAAGAGCTCGACCGAGGCGCGCCGCACGGTCCCGGAGAAGGCGAAGAAGTACCAGCAGACCAGCCAGAGCAGCGCGGCGGCGGCGCCCCGCCCGAACAGCCTGAGCGTGGCGGCGACCAGGCGCAGCCCGAGCATGGTTCCCACCTCGGGCACGGAGCGCCAGTTCACGCGTGCGCTCATCGATGAACGAGCGCCAACGAGTCAAGCGCAAGTCCTGCGTCATCGGCTCGGGGCGTCCGTCTTGCACCCGAAGGAGACGAAGCCCGGGGAAGAGCCCGGGCACGCAATGGAGGTCGATATGTCGCCGCTCATCCGCTCCGCCTTCTTCACCCTGTCCGCGCTCGCCTTCGGTGCCTGCGCGATGGAGGTCGGCAATGGTCACGTCGTCCCGCAGCAGCGCACCGTCAGCGCGTTCTCGAAGGTGTCGGTGGGCAGCGGCATCCGCGCCACCATCGCTCGCGGCGACCGCGCGGTGACGCTGACCGCCGACGAGAACCTGCACGCGTTCCTCCAGGTCTTCGTCGAGAACGACACGCTCATCGTCAGGAAGGTCCCCAACTTCACGCTCAACCCCACCGCCACCATCGTCGCGGACATCAGCAACCCGCTGCTCGTGGGGCTCGACGTCTCGGGTGGTGCTCACGTGAACGCCGACGCCACCGAGGCCGTGGAGTGGCGCCTCAATGCGTCGGGCGGAAGCACGGCGGCGCTCTCGCGGCTCGAGGCGACGCAGGTGATCGTCAACGCCTCGGGTGGAAGTCACGTCGACGTCTTCGGTCTCGCGCAGAGCGCGATCGTCGATGCGTCGGGCGGCTCGCAGGTCGACACCGATGGCGTGGCAGCGCAGGACGTCACGGTCAACGCGTCGGGCGGGTCGACCTTGCACGTGCGCGCGTCGAAGTCGGCGCAGGGCAACGCGTCGGGGGGCTCCACGGTGACCGTGACGGGCAACCCGCTCACGCGATCGATCGACACGAGCGGCGGCTCGCGCGTCACCTACAGCGGCAACGAGTAGCGCCGCGCTGAACGACGTCACAGCACGCACTGGCCTCCTCCGTTCGGTTGGCCAGCCCCCGCAGGATGTGCGTCGCGTCGACCGCCACGTGCGCCTCGGCCAGCTCGCCGTGCGAGACGGGTCACCCCGTAACGGGGGAAGACGCCCGCCGGAAACGGAGAGGGCCGCCGGTGAATGTGGTACCGATCGCTCCGGGATGAAGCGGCTGATCACAGGGGAAGTCGTCGCGTCGGAAGCCGCGGCCGGTCGGCTGCGCATCTCCGCGCCGCGCGGCCTGGCGATCATCACGCCCGAGGCGTGGACGCAGGCGCACGAGCTGGGGGTGACGTTCGATCTGGCTCCGGCGCCGGTGGCGTCGTCGAAGGCGGTCGAGCAGAGCACCGCCGGGCGCACGGTCGACCCCTCGGGGCTGGTGCTGGTGCGCGGCGAGTCGGTGAAGCTGGAGCGCTTTGCCGGAGCGGGGCCCGAGCGCAACGTCGGCCTCGCCGACGTGATCACCGCGCGCGATGGCTCGCCCATGACGGCGGGCATCATGAGCTGGGGCCGCGCAGATTCGTTTCCGTGGTCGCTCGACTACGACGAGGTCGACCTGGTGCTCGAGGGCGTGCTGCAGATCACCATCGACGGGCGCATGCTCGAGGGCCGCGCGGGCGACGTCTTCTACATTCCAAAGGGCAGCAAGATCCTGTTCGGTACGCCGTGGCGCACGCGCGTGTTCTACGTGACGTACCCGGCTGACTGGGCCGCGGCGTCGACCGCGCCGGCGCGCCCCCAGAAGTAGCGCTGGCAAGTCAGTACACTCGCGCCCGTGCCGCCGCCCCGCCAGTGCGCCTCCTGCGAACGGACCCTCGAGCCGGCCGAGCCGTACTACCGCTTCGCAGTCGCCATCGAAGGCGAGCAGGACGCCGTCGACACCACCGGCGCCGGCACGGCCGACGAAATGAACGCGCTCCTCACCCAGCTCGAGCACGGCCCCGACGACCCCGGCCACTGGGAAGACCAGGTGCATTGGGAACGAAGTGGCGTGATGTGCGACACCTGCCGAGAGCGCCTCATCGACTTTCTCGGCGGAACAACGCGGGCCCCCCATTGACGGCCAGGCGCCGACGGGGTCACACTTCTGTTCTCAGTTTTCTCCTGGCCGGAGGGGTTTCATGAAGTGATCGTCGTTCTCGCGCCCGCTGGTGAACAGGCCTCCCGAGACGACAGAACGCCGACGCCGTGTCCGGTTCGAGCAGACCGCGGACATGCACAGGCTTGATGCTGCTCGACATAGGCACCGCGACGCGGGCGAGACCGGCGATCTGGCCAGGCCCCCGCACTGCAGTGCAACTCAAGGTGAAAACCTTTCTTATGGTCCCCGGGGAACAATCTCCCGCGGGACAACCATGTCATCGACCACACACGTCATCTGGGACTGGAACGGCACGCTGCTCGACGACGCCGCGCTCTGCGTCGAGGTGATGAACGAGGTGCTCGCGCGCCGCAGGCTCCCGCCGCTCACCGCGCAGAGCTACGCCGACGCCTTCCGCTTCCCCGTGCGCGACTACTACCGCGACCTCGGCTTCGACTTCGAGCGCGAGACCTTCGAGGTCATCGGCACCGAGTTCATCGAAGGCTACGCCGCGCGTGAGGCGGCCTGCTCGCTGCGCGACGACGCGCGGGGCACGCTCGAGGGGCTCGCCTCTCTGGGGCTCAGGCAGAGCGTGCTCTCGGCCAGCCAGCAGGCGCGGCTCGAGGCGCAGGCGCGGCGGCTCGACGTGCACGCGCACTTCGAGGCGCTGGTCGGTCTCGACGATCACTACGCCGCGGGGAAGATCGAGGTCGGCCAGCAGTGGATGCAACGCAGCGGGGTCGACCCTCTGCGCACCGTGCTGGTGGGCGACACTGACCACGACGTCGAGGTCGCCCGCGCGCTGGGGGTGAGGTGCTTGCTCGTGCCCAGCGGCCACCAATCGGGCGAGCGCCTCTCTCGCTGCGGCGTCGACGTGCTTCCCAGCCTGTCGGCGCTCCTCGCGCGCCTCAGCTAGAGGCCCGGCATGGAGGGCCCCTCACCCCAACCCTCTCCCCGCTGCGCAGGGAGAGGGAGTCAACAGGGGATGCAGACGAGCGTGCCGTTGGCCAGGGTGCGTTGATCGTACAGCCCGTTGTCGCAGGTCGAGATGCAGCGCCACGCCTTCCCCTTCGCGTCGAAGGTGGGCGACAGACCCGAGCCACAGCTCAGGTTCGGCAGCGGCGCGCACGCCCGCTCGCCCGAGAAGATGCTGCCGTACTGCACGATGAGCGCGCAGGGCACGCAGGCCCATTCCCGGCCCTGGAGCTCGAAGCTGGTGCCTGCCGCACAATCGGGCGGCACGCCCGCGCACTCGATCACCCCACGGTCGACCTCCACGGCGACCTCGCCAGCGGCGCAGCGCTTCGGGTCGCAGCTCTCCATGTAGGCGCCCACGGTGGTGTTGCCGGAAGGCGTCACCGCGCTCCCCACGCTGCCGGAGAAGCGCCAGAAGGTGGGCGTCTGCCCGGCCGTGCACGCACAGTTCGGGTCGCAACGAACGTGGCCGGTGACGACGGGCAGCGTGAGCTGCGGTTGATCCTCGTCGCTGCTCGAGATGGTCATCCTCGCCGTGATGGTGGGCCCCACGTACCCGATGGTGATGAGGGTCTGGCCCTGCGGAGGCACCGTCGTGGTGGGGTTGAAGCTCGAGAAGCCCGGCGTGTCGAAGGTGATGCCATGAATGGTGCACGGGTCGCTCCCGACGTTGGTGAGGCGCAGCTCGCGGCTCGGGGTGCCCACCGGCGCGACCAGGCCGAAGTCGATCGCCCTCACGTGCGGCACGAGGTGACAACCCGTCGGGGGGCGCGGGTCACCGCGCAGCTGCACCTCGTGCACCCAGTCGAGCTCGAGCTCGAGGGTGGCGTTCGTCGGGGTGTTCGCCGTACCCGGCGGCACGTAGTTCACCGTGAACTCCATCGTCGAGCGTGCCGCGAGCACCGCCGGCAGCTGCAGCGGGCGCTCGAGGACGAAGTCGGCCCCTGCGGGGAGGAACTCGACGCGCTCGATGAGGCAATCGGTATTCCCCTTGTTGGTGAGGCTCACCGGCTGCGACGCCGCGAGGTCCTTGTAGAAGTGCAAGGAGGTCGGGCCGAAGGTGGCGTTGCAGGGCGGAGGGAGGTTGGCGCCCGCTGGCAGGAAGAGGGCCGGCGTCACCGGAGACGACGAGGTGAGCTGCACCTTGCTCCGCGCGGTGAGGGCGGAGGTCGAGTCGAAGCGCACGTCGATGAGCGTGCTCTGGCCGGGCTCGAGCGTCTGCGGGAGGACCTGTGACGGCGCGAGGCTGAACCCGCCCACCGTGGCGGTGTCGGGAACGATGAGCGCGCTCCGCAGCGTCACGGGGAGGTTTCCGCAGCTCGTCGCCGTGAGCTGAACGGTGCTCGACGTGCCGGGGGCGACGGCTCCGAACGCGAGGTTCGCGGGCGACGCGCACAGCACCGGCACCAGGCCGGTGCCGCAGATGGGGATCTCGATTCGCGGCACGAGGAACGAGTTCGTCTCGAGGGTGAGGGTGCCCGACTGCGGGCCCGGGAGCGTCGGGTCGTAGCGCACGGTGAAGGTGGCGCGCTGGCCCGGCGCGAGCGAGCGGGCCGCGGCGAGGCCCGCGACGGTGAAGCCGGCGTCGGGGGGCGAGAAGGTCGCCTTGAGCATCGCGATGCTCCCCGTGCCCGTCGACTCGACCGTCACCAGCCGAATGCCCGCATCGCCGTTCGTCACGGCGCCGAAGTCGATCGACCCTGCAACACCCGGACAGCTCGCCCCCGGCTCCGGCTGCACGGCGGCGCTCAGGATCGCGGCCCGGCCCACGACTGGCAGCTCGCGCGGGCCCTTGCCGTCTGCGGCGGCGATGCGGAGCACCGCGCTCACCGTTCCTTCTGCCACCGGGCGGTAGACGACCCGGACCACGGCTGTCCCACCCGGCTCGACACCCGCGAGCGGGAGCCCCTCGAGCTCGAGTTCGGAGAGCGGCGAGACGAGGCTGATGCCGTCGAGCTTCAGGCTCGCTTCGCCCGGGTTGGTGAGCACGACGGCTGCGCGGTACGTGCCGCCGACCTCGACCTCGCCGAAGTCGAGGCGATCGCGGTTGAGCTCCAGCCCGGGCTTCGGAGCGCAGCCGAGCGTGAGCAGCACCGCGACGAGCAGGGTCCGTGTCGGCATCGCCCGGGAGGATACACCCGGCGGCGCCGAGGATGATCACCAGGCCATGTCGGCCTTGGTGGCAGGCGCGTTCGCGCTGGTGGAGATGTCCTGCTCGCGCGGGGCGTACCCTTCCTTGCGGGCGCGCACCTTGTACTTGCCGGGGGTCACGTTCTTGAAGCGGTAGTTCCCCTGCTCGGTCGAGCGCGCGCTCTGGATGACCTTGCCGTCGTCGTCCACGAGGTCGACGAAGGTGTTGCTGCTGCCGATGCCGAGCGCGCCGAGCTTCAGGTTGCCCTCGACCTCTCCGTAGGTCTCACGCTGCACCCGGTCGCTGTCGTGGAGGAAGAGCGCCGACTCGGTCTGCCGCACCCCGCCCTTCGCGTCCTTGAAGCTCACCTTCGCCAGGTAGCGGCCACGGGGCAGCTGGGCCTTCTTCTCGTCCTTCCCGTCCCACGAGAGCTGCGTCGCGCCGGGCTCGGCCTTCACGCTGGTGGTGAAGACGCGCGCCTTCGGGGTGTCCTTCTTCTCTTCGAGGCTCCAGAACTCGACCTCGACCTGACCCTGGTGCTTCGGGTCGGCGATGTTGCGCAGGCTCACCTTCGTCTGCTGCGTGGCGTCGTCGAACACCGCGCCCACCTCGGTGAGGAACACGTCGCCCGCGAACACCTCGAGGCGGCGGCGGCTCTGCTTGCCCTTGCCGTTGAGCGCCACCACGTCGACCACGTGCTTGCCGGCGGTGAGCTTCGTGGTGTCCCAGCCGAAGCGCAGCTTCGGGCCGCACTCGACGGCGACCTTCACGTCGTCGACCGAGAGCGAGAGCTCGGCGATGCCTCCCGACTGGTTGTCGAGCGCGCTCGCGTCGACCGTCACGGTGTCGGACACGTGCTGGCCGTCGGTGAGGCCGCTGACGGCGATGCTGGCGACGTCGACGGTGACCAGCCCGAGCACCGCCCACATCGTCTCGCCCTTCTCGCTGCCGTTCTGCCCGCTCTTCGCGGTGCGCCACGCGCCGTCGGGGCTCTGCTTGCTCAGGAGGAAGGCCAGCGCGCTGGCGATGGCGGGGTCGCTGTCGGAGAAGCCCGCGACCTTGAGGGTGTAGATGGCCTGGCCGGTGGCGAACGCGTCGCTGTTCTTTCCGTCGAGCGCCCAGCCGCCGTCCTTGTTCTGGCGGGAGAGGATCATCCGCTGCAGGCGGGTCGAGGCGGGCTCACTGCGCGTCACCCCGGCAGAGGCGAGCCCGAGCAGCGCGAACGAGAGGTCCTGCACGTAGACGCCCTCGGCGGTCTTCCAGCTCTCCGAGCGCCGGGTGAGGAAGCGCTCGGCCTTGCGCATGGGCGAGAGGTACCGGTCGTTCGCCGTGCGCGCGTACGCCTGGCGCCAGGTCTGCGCGGCCTGGAAGGTGGTCTGCATGGTGCCGCCGGTGATGGGCAGCCGCGCGTCGTCGTCGACGATGGAGCCGTCTTCGGCCTGAATGCGCATCAGCTCGTCGGCGTACTGAAGCAGCTGCTTCGTCTGCTTGTCGTCCATGTACTTGTCGTAGCGGGCCCACGCGGCGCCCTCGAAGGCCACGCCCGTGGCGTGCCCACCGGCGGTGACGCCGCGGGACAGCGCGGCCACCATGGCGTCGATGTCCTTCGGGTCGACGTCGTACTGGTGGTGGCGCGCGGCGGTGAGCGCTTCCATGGTGACGGCTTGCACGTGGCAACCGAAGCACTGGTTCGCCTTCGTCCACGCGATGGAAGCGGCGGCGAGATAGGTGAAGCCCTTGTGCGCGGCCTCGCGCGCCTTCGCGTCACCCTGGCGGTTGCTGGTGGCCGCGACCTCGGGCCGCTTGCAGACGGTCAACGCGGGCGGAGCGGCGACTGCGGGAACGGCGAACAGGCACACGAGCGCCATGGCCAGCTGACGGGGCATGAGATTTCCTCCTGAAGTGGGAGGACTCGAACGGCGCGCGCGAAGAAAAGATCTTCGCGGCGTGAATTTTCTCCGCGTGGAACCGGGGGCGTGGCGAGCGGCGTCGAAGGGCCTGGCCGAAAACTTTCGGAGTCGACCGCTACAGGCATGATGCGCGCTGTTCCCGCAGGAGGCGCATTCATGAACTGGACGTCCACCGCAGTGATTCGCAAGCAGAAGCAGTGGACGGTGCAGGTCCAGTCCTCCGCGGGGGAATCAGCCGAGCTGAGCTACGCGAGCGAGGCGCAGGCGCGGTACTTCGCGGCGGTGTTGGAGCTGCGCCCCTCGATGCTGCCCAAGGCGCTGATCACCCGCAGGCTCGCCGAGCTGCCCGGACCACGCCCGTCGGCGCCGCGCCCTCACCGCAAGTAGGCCTCCCTCTCCCTGCAAAGCGGGGAGAGGGCGGGGTGAGGGGCCGTCGCACCCGCGCCGTCGCCGCCCTTCCTTCAGAGTAGGCTGGCCCTCTCCCCGAACCGGCCCTCCCTCGAGGCGCGAGTCCGCCGTTCCCCCTCGGGGAGAGGGAGTCACTGTGCCCACCTGGCTCAAGGTCGTGCTCGCGCTGGTCGGTGTGATGGTGCTGCTGTGCGGGCTCAGCAGCGCTGGTGCCTACTTCTGGTTCAACGAGAACAAGGACAAGCTCAAGGGCGTGGGCGAACGCGCCAAGAAGGAAGGCTCGGCGTTCGCGTACCAGCACGACTCGAACGAGTGCGTCGATGAAGCGCTGCGCCGCCTCGGCGAGCGCAACGGCATCGTCGACCAGGCCGAGCACAAGCTCTTCCTCAAGGCGTGCCTCGGGAAGGCCGCGCGTCCCGCCGGGTTCTGCGAGGGCGTGCCCCCTCGCTCGGAGATCATGCTCTCGGCCACCTGGGCGGTGGAGCGCTGCGTCGCGAAGGGCAGGGCCCAGGACCAGGACTGCGCGCGCATGATGCAGGCGGTGCAGGAGGCTTGTCAGACGCCTGGCTGATTCGTTCGCCCCTCACCCCGCCCTCTCCCCGCTTCGCAGGGAGAGGGAGACTCAGGGGTGCTTCTTCGCCCAGGCGATCGCGTCTTCGAGGCGGTCCTGGCCGAAGAACAGTTCCTTGCCGACGACCGCGTTGGGCGCGCCGAAGACGCCCAGCGCCGTCGCCTCGTCGGTGAACGCGCGCAGCTGCCGCTTCACCGGGTCGAGCTCGGCTTCGGGGAAGACCTTCGCCGGGTCGACGCCGATCGACGAGAGCACGTCACCGAGCACGGCGTGGGTGGCGATGTCCCTGCCTTCACCGAACTCCGCCCGGAACACGCCGCGAATGAAGTCGGCACACCACGGCTTCTCCAACGCCACGCAGGCCACCCGCGCCGCGAGGATGCTGCGCTGGGGGAAGGTCTCGGGCCTCTTGAAGGGCAGCCCGTACTTCTCGCAGAGCCGCTCCACGTCACGCCACATGTAGCGGCCACGCACCGGCTGCGTGTTGAAGGGCGAGTCCTTGATGCCCAGCTGCGCGGTGAAGAGGGGCCCGAGCAGGAAGGGCCGCCAGCGCATCGGCACGCCCGCTTCCTTGCACAGAGCCTCCACGCGCTGCGAGGCGACGTACGAATAGCTGCTGGCGAAGTCGAACCAGAACTCGAGCATGGGACGCATCATGGAGCGTCACCAGGCGTAGAGCACGCCCAACAGCGCCTGCCCGCCGCGATTGCTCGCCACGCCCCCGGCCAGATCGAGCTGCCCGGTGAGCGCGAGCGAGAGCCGCCAGCGCTTCGTCACCTTCCAGCTCACCTTCGCCGTCAACGCGTGCAGCGCGCCCAGCCCCTCGGTGTAGAGCCCGTACTGGTAGCCCAGCTTCACCGTCACCGGGCCGAAGCGGTGTGAGACGTGGGGCCGCAGCGAGAGCTGCACGGGCAGCACGGGCACGCCGCTCCCCACCTCGCGGCCCAGCGAGACGAGGGAGAAGTAGCCCACCTCGGTGGGCGGCTTGTCGTAGAGGAAGTACGTCGCGTCGAGGCCCACGTCGGTCTTCTGCAGGACGGTGGCGGTGTAGCCGGCGCCGAAGCGGCCCTGCCACAGCGGCGACGCCACCCCCAGCACCAGCGGGCACACGTCGACGGGCCTTCCTTCCGCGCACCCGCGCTGCAGCAGCCGGCCGGCGAAGGTGTCGGGCACCACCGCGCGCTGGATGACGTTGAAGCGGGTGAAGCCCAGCGTGACGTCGACGGTGTGCTCGAACCCCGACAGGCCGCTCGAGCTCCACAGCCCGTTCCACATGGCGCCGAAGCTCGAGGTGCGGCTGGCGATGGTGGCGTCGATGGTGGGAGGCAGCTGCGGGAACATCTCGAGCAGCGGCGGCGGCACCGCCACCGTGGTCGCGTTGAACTGCTCGACCGGCGGGCTGGCCGTCAGGGTGAGCATCGTCATCAACGAGTCGGTGGGCAGCCACATCGCGCCGAGGCTGAAGAGCCAGACGTTGCTGCCCGGGCTGGACGCTTCAGGGGTGCGGGTGGCGAGATCGCGCGTGAGCACCGCCATGCCCATCAGCGACCAGGCGTCGTTCAAGTCGTACGAGCCCGAGAGGCCGAAGCCCAGCGAGCCGGTGCGCGGGTTGTCGGCGCTGGCCACGGTGCTCATGCCGCTCACGTCGACGGACACGTCGTGGGCCAGGCACGGGGCGGCGACCAGCACCAGCAGGAGCGCGCGTCGGGGCACTGAAGGGCTCAACACGCGGGCGGCGGGGAAGTTGCGGGCTCCCTCGACTCGGCTCGGCCCCTCGACTCCGCTCGGGGTGAACGGGGGGGTCACCCGTGAATGGACATCCCCACGATGAAGGCCAGGCCGAGGATGAAGCTGGCCACCACCAGGCCGACCGCGGTGTTCTGGTCGACCTCGAGCTCCTTGTGCACGTCGAAGGGCAGGAGCTTGCGCACCACGAAGAAGCCCGCCACGAAGACGAGAATGCCGATGACGGAGAACAGCAACGAGGCGACTGCGCCGCGGATGAGTGCGTCGAGGTTAACCATCACTTGCCTCCCATGAAGCCGTCGTGCCACATCAAGATGCCGCCCGGAGCAGTGCGCACCGACGCCGGCAGCTCGCCGCGCTCTTCGTCGGGGAACCGGTCCATTCGCAGCGTGTGCAGGGCCGCATAGGCCAGCACCAGAATGCCTCCGAAGTATTTCATCGCGTGCTCCCGTCAATCATCGTCATCGTCGTTCTTCGCGTAGGGGAAGGTGCTCACGCCCGGTGAGGTCTGGAACACCGCGTCGTTCCACTTCGCGGTCTCGAAGCCGTTGGCGCGCAGCGTGTAATAGAGCGGCCCCAGCAGCAGCATGATGAAGATGAACAGCGGGCAGCACACCCCCGCGCCATCGTCCGCCGCCACCGTCACGCCGTAGTCCGTCGGGCGCGAGGGCTCGTAGCTGGGGGTGGTGCGCAGCACGTACATGCCGGCCTCCACCACGTCGGTCGACTTCGATTGATCGTTGCTGCCTTCCGACCAGCTCTCGCCGTCGGTGGTGCCCGAGTAGTAGCTGGGCTCGGCGTAGACGGCGATCACCTCGTTGGTCTTCTCGTTGACCAGGTCGATGGACACGCCCAGCCAGTTGTTCGAGAGCCCGGGGGCGTTCACCTTCACCTCGAGCGGCACCGACTTCTTCACCTCGAACGGCTCGCTGAAGCGCTGCGACTCGGGGCTGCCGGGCGCGGCGCCGGGCGGAACGGAGAAGGTGCCCGAGAAGTAGGTCTCGGTGGTGCCCAGGGCCGAGAAGGCCATGACCAGCACCAGCAGCACCCCGGCCCAGAGCGCGGCGAACGTCCACGCTTCCGACGACTTCTTCGAGAACGGGTTCACCTGCGCCGGCGCGATGCCCACCGCGGGGTTGAGCTTCGTCTTGAGCCCGAAGGTCTTCGCGATGAGGTCGCCTTCGATCATCACGCCGAGCGTGAAGGTGGCCTCGGTGCCCGTCTCGTCGATGTTGATCGACCTGGGCGGCGCGATGAACTCGCGGGCCTGCGCGCGCTCGCCCGCGGTGACCTGCCAGTAGCACTCGCCGGCCACGTAGTCGGTGCCGGCGAAGACCTCCTGGTAGCCGCGGAAGCTCTGGCCGCCGTACTTCGCCATGCGGAAGCTGAGGTCGACCTCGCCCGCGGGGATGGGCTTGAGCCACGTCCAGTGACCGTTGCTGTGCATCACCCAGCGGAAGCCTTCGGTCTTGTTCCACAGCAGGTACTCGTCCCACGGGTAGCGCGTGCCTTCGACCTCGCAGCTGCGAATGAGGAAGGCGAGGCAGGTCCACTCCGGCGCATCGCCCGTCGGCTTCTCGTCCGTCGGATCGTGGAGCTTCCCCGTCGCGCCCAGCGGAATGCGCGGCTCGAAGGGGGGCTTCTCGAGCATCTCGAGGAAGTTGAGAGCCCCGCCCTGCACCTCGAGCAGCGCGCCGCAGTAGGGGCAGGCCACGCGCTTGGCGGCGTCGGGCGCCTTCAGCTCGAGCGGGCCGTTGCACTGGGTGCAGCGGGCCTGGCGCAGCGCCGCGCGCTTCGGCGTGGGGCTCAAGTCGTTCGGGTCGAAGCCGAGCGCCTTGAGGGTGACGAAGCTGCCCACGAAGGCCTCGGTGGTGCCGGCCGCCTCGTCCAACGTGCAGAACACGCCCTTCGGGCCGGTGGCGTCGACGTAGGCGTGCTTGCGATTGAAGTCGGGGAGCTGCCCTTCAGCCGACACCGTGTCGGCCTGGTTCTTCTCCTCGACCACGAACTTCTTGTCGCGCAGCGCGAAGGAACCGAGCACCTCGAGCTGGCTCACGTTCGGCACGGCGATGTTGGTGAGCGGGAAGAGCAGCTTCCATTCGCCTTCCGACTCGGCGAGCCAGCCGTGCCGCTCGTCTTCGAACTCGAGGTACCACTCGTCCCACGTGCCGGTGGGGTTCGACTTCTGAATGCGGCCGGCGATGGTGAAGGGCGTGCCGGAATAGCGGCCGGACAGGCCCACCTTGAGCGGCGACTCGGTGTCGACGAGCTGGGAGACCTTGCCCAGCGACTCGAGGTTCACCTCGCCGCGGAAGACGACGGTCTGGCAGAACTCGCAGACCTTCACCTGGCCCGCGCCCGGGCGGAACTCGACAGGGGCACGGCATGAGGGGCAATCGCCGACCTTCATGGAGGTGCTGATTCCATCACGGCCGTGGTCCTCCCGCTTTCATTTCTCACGGTACGTAGACGAGGCGGCCGAAGCCGGGCACGTAGACGACCGAGGTCCCGCCCGTGCACGTGCGCAAGATGGACGCCGCGTGCGCGAAGGCCACCGAGCCGTCGGGGCGGATGGCGACGACGCCGTGGGCGAAGTGCCAGGTCGCCGCCTGCGGGCGCGTGCCGCTGCAGGTGACGGCGGTGAGGGCGAAGGGATCGTACTCGGCGGTCATCGCGGTGGTGGTGTCGACGTCGGCGCTCATCCAGTTCGTGTCGGTGAGGCAGTCCGAGCCGCAGTAGCGGGCGAAGACGCGGTCGGTGTTGCTCACCGAGATGACCATCGAGCCGGCCTGCTCGGACAAGGCGATGCCGTCGGCGCCGTCACCCACCGCGCCGGTGATGAAGCCCCTCCACGAGGACAGCTGCAGACAGTTCGAGTCGCAGCCCCAGACCAGCATCTTGTTGTCCTGGGCCTTGATGTTCGCGGGCTGGCTCGCGTCGGTGGGGCCCTGGTTGTAGACGACGCGCACGCCGCCCTGAGCGGTGGCGGCGATCGCGAGCGGCTTCTGCCCGTCGTAGTAGAAGAGGTTGGGCAGCTCCTGCCAGCTCGCCTCGACGGTGCAGTTGCCGGTGCAGGTGCGGTACGCGAGCGAGGTGGCGTTGACGCTGGGCGTGTCGTTGTCGATGAGCTGGTGCAGGGTGGTGCCGCGCGCGGCGAGCACGGTGCGCGTGCCGCTCGCGCGGATGGTGCCGACCGACCAGCTGCCCACGGTGCTGCAGCCCGAGGCGCAGGTGGCCAGGGTGACGCCGCCGTTGGCGTAGATCTTCCGGTCGACGGTGAAGGTGAGGCGGTTCTGCGAGTCGATGACCAGCGGGGTGCCGTTCGAGGGCGAGCTCCAGCCGCCGCCGAAGAGCGAGGCGAGGTTGGTCTTCGTCCAGCTCGCGGACTGGGTGCAGTTGCTGGCGCAGGTGGCGTAGATGAGCTCGCTCGAGCCCGCGGTGCGGGTGATGTCGTAGAGCAGGTGCAGCCGGTTGTCGGTGCCGATCACCATGCGCGTCGAGCCGGTGAACTCGTCGGTGCCGACGATGGTCACGGCCCAGTTCGTGCCGATGCCGCAGTCGGAAGCGCAGCGCGCGTACTGCACGGTGGAGGGGGAGGTGTTGGTGTTGAAGACGAGGTGGAGCACGCCGTCGGCGCCGGAGAGGAGGACGGGCCGGTAGAAGGCGAAGGTGTCGAAGGTGACGGTGCCCGCGCCGCCGCCGGTCGCGCCGCCCGTGCCTCCGCCCGTCGCGCCGCCCGTTCCGCCACCCGTGACGCCACCTCCGGCGCCGCCGCCGAGTGAGCCGCCGCTACCGCCTGTGGCGACGCCTCCGCCACCGCCGCCGATCGTCGAGCCACCGCCACCGCCGGTGCCGCTCGGGCCCGGACCGGGACAACCGCTCATCACCACCGCCACCGCCATCAAGAGGATCGTGCGCATGGAGTGGAAGCTCCCAAGCGTGGGCAGTGCTGTCCAGTGGGTGCCTCGAAGAGTGTGGTGAACACAGGTCTCCGCCCCGCTCGTCACGCGCAGGCCCTCGACCGCGGGCGAGGACGCGAAGCTGAGCCAGGCCGGGTCGGACTCCCCGGCTCGTATACCGGGATGACGGCGCGGTACACCCGGTGTACGGCGCTGAAAGAGCGGCCGGCCCGGCGCCGTCACATGAGGGCCCTCGCCGCGAGGCCGAGAGGCAGGCGCGTGAGGGGCACCCATCGAGATCTCGAGTGACTCGCGTCTTCAGAGCCCTCTGGCAGGATGCACCGCGTTGACGCGCTTCGTTCCGAGATCGCCCGCGCTGGTCCTGATGCTGGCGAGCTGCGCGACCACTTCGGCCCAGCTCGCACGTGACGCCGCGAGCTGCGAGTCGTTCGCAACGTTCGATGAGCAGACCCGCCGCCAGCTCGACGCGCTGCTGACTGAGGCACCCGGCGACACGCTGGTGCGAGAAGCCTCGCGCCTCAACACCGCCAGGCGCACCTGCGCGCGCCACGTGCTCGAGGGGTTGCTGGCGCTGCGTGAAGCGCGCGGCGTCGAGGCCGTGCAGCAGGAACTCGACGCGCTGAGCGCCACCTATCGCCGCGACGACCTGCGCGCGTTGATGACCCAGACGCTCGGTGAAGACGTGGCCAACCTCGAGCCGCTCCTCCTCGAGGCGCGGCTGCGCGTGAATCGGAGTGGTGCGGCGGCCGGCGCTGAACGACTGGACGACGTCGAGCTGAACAAGCTGAAGGTCGACGCCCCCGAGACCACGTCACCGCCGCCCGAGGTGCCCGAGTCGATGTGCGACGAGCGGAGCCCCTGCGCGCAGCTGCGGTGCGTGGTCGAACATCCACCCTCGTCTCCCGAGGCCGCCGCGCGCGCGTGCCTCGACGAAGCCACCGCGCTCGAGCCGCAGGTCCGGGCGAAGCGGGCTGCCGAGGTGCTCTCGCTGCTCCCCCCGGCGGCGAGCCCCGCGCGCACGGAGGCGAGGATGATGCTCGACACGCTGCGCCTCCAGCTCTGGCCGCAGGTCGAGGCCGCCATCGCGGCGAAGCAACCCGGGCGCGCCGCGCAGGTCGCCAGCCTCTTCCGCGCCCTGCCCGCGGTGAGCGAACGTGTTGAGCAGCTGCGCGACGCGGCGCAGGCCCATCACCTCGCTCGCGCCAGGGAACTGGCGGCGTCACCCGAGGCGGCCTGGCTCCATCGCCGGCTCGCTGAAGAACTCGGAGGACCCGAAGCCCCGCCGCTCGCTGGCACCGGGAAATGGGAAGCACCCCGCTGGCGCTGCAAGACCCCGATGCCCACCCCGCTCCCCGCCCTGCCCCCGGGCGTGGGCGCGACGCTCACGATGCGTTGCGTGGAAGCGCCCCCCGAGAAGAAGAAGAGCGGTGACGACTCGATGCGCACCTTCGAGCTCGAGAGCTCGCTCCAGGGCCAGCGCCTCGACGGAACTCTCCACGTCACCTGCGCCGACCGCAGCAGCAGCTACACCGTGCGCGTGGAAGACCCGGGCGTGGAGGGCTTCCCCGAAGAAGCGCTCCGCCAGGAACTGCAACGGCTCGCTGCGCGCACGCTGCCCGACTGCGCGCGCATTCACGAGTTCGCCGCGACGCGCAGCTGCACCGAGCTGAGGAAACGCACGCCGGGCGAAATCATCACCCGCTTCGTCGACCACGCCCGCTTCCTCGGTCGCTGGGAGCCTTGCTTCGAAGAGTGGCTGCTGGCCACCGAGGGCGTCACGCCCCCCGCGCCTTTCGCGCTGAATGCCCCTCACCCCGCCCCTCTCCCCGCTTCGCAGGGAGAGGGAGAATGAGTCAGAAGGCTTCTTCGGGCAGCTCCATGATGGCCAGCGAGCTCTTCTCGACCTGCTTCATCGCCAGCTCGATGTTGGGCAACACCTCTGCGCAGAAGAAGCGCGCCGAGGCGATCTTCCCTGCGTAGAACGCCTTGTCCGGCCCGGTGGCCGTCTTCTGCTTGTCGAGCGCGACCGCCGCGTGGCGCACCAGCAACCAGGCGATCACCACCTCGGTCAGCGAGAACAGCACCCGGTTGCCCTGCAGACCCATGTGGTAGACGGACTCGCCCAGCTTGCCCATGAGCGCGCCCAGGCCCGTCTGCAGGTGGCCCAGCGCTTCGGCCAGCGCCGCCCGCTCTGCCTTTAGCGCGTCGCCGCCCTCGTTCGTCTCCAGCGTCTTCGAGATGCGCGCCATCAGGCCCTGCAGCGTGGCGCCGCCGTCCTTGGCCACCTTGCGCGCCAGCAGGTCGAGCGCCTGGATCGCCGTGGTGCCCTCGTAGAGCGAGTCGATCTTCTGGTCGCGAATGTACTGCTCGGCCGGGTAGTCCTGCAGGTAGCCCGAGCCGCCGTAGCACTGCAGCGACATGCCCAGCAGCTCGTACACCTTCTCGCTGCAGTAGCCCTTGATCAGCGGGAGGATCAGGTCGTTGAGCGCGTTCGGCTCGGCCGCCGCCTCGTTCTTGTGGCCGCCCAGCAGCTCGACCTGGTCCTGCAGCGAGGCGTTGAAGAGAATGAGCGCCCGCATGCCCTCGGCGTGCGACTTCTGCAGCATCAGCATGCGCCGCACGTCGGGGTGGTGGATGACGGTGACCCGCGGCGCGTTCTTGTCGCGCGCGCTCATCAGGTCGGCGCCCTGCTTGCGCTCCTTCACGTACGCCAGCGCGTTCAGGTACGCCGTCGACAGCGTGGCCATCGACTTGAGCCCCACCGCCATGCGCGCGTGCTCGATCACGTGGAACATCTGCCGCATGCCGTCGTGCACGTTGCCCACCAGCCAGCCCACCGCCGGCTTGCTGTCGCCGAAGGTCATCTCGCAGGTGGCCGAGGCCTTGAGCCCCATCTTCTTCTCGAGGTTGGTGCAGTAGACGCCGTTGCGCTCACCGAGCGAGCCGTCTTCGTTCACCAGGAACTTGGGCACGATGAACATCGACAGGCCCTTGGTGCCCGGCCCCGCCCCTTCGGGCCGCGCCAGCACCAGGTGAATGATGTTCGGAACCGCGTCGCCGATGTCGCCGTTGGTGATGAAGCGCTTCACGCCCTCGATGTGCCAGACGTCGTCTTTCACCTGCTTCGCCTTCGCGCGCGCCGCGCCCACGTCACTGCCGGCGTCGGGCTCGGTGAGCACCATGGTGCCGCCCCAGTGGTGCTCGAGCATCGGCCCCACGAAGCGCTTCTTCTGCGCGTCGGTCGCCAGCGAGTCGATGATGCGCGCGAGCACGTTGCCTAAGAACGAGAACGCCGCCGCCGGGTTGGCCCCGATGACGAACTCGAACGAACCCCACGCCAGCGTGGGAGGCGCGCCCAGCCCGCCCAGGTGCGTGGGCAGGTCGAGGGCGTTCATGCCCGTCTCGAAGTACGCCGCGAAGGCCTTCTGCATCAGCGGCGAGAGCGTGACCGTGCCCGTCTTCGGGTCGAACTGGAGGGGAATGCGATCTCCCTCGGTGAAGGCCTCCGACATGATGCCCTCGCACACCGGCACCATCGTCTCGATGGTCTGCCGCACGGTGGCCTCGTCGAGATCGCCGAAGGGCGCCTTGCCGAGCGAGGTCTTCTGGATCTCCAGGAACTCGAAGAGGTTGAACAGGGTGTCGCGGACGTTGGGCTTGTAGTGGGCAGCGGTGGACATGGCAGGCGCCAGTCTCTTTCCCGAACGGCCCGCTGCCAAGCAGTCTGTTCAGCGATCGAGCGCCGAAGTGACAGCTCTAATCAGCGTGGGTGAGCAGCGACCGGGCCCAGGCAGCCACCTTCGCCCTGTCCACTCCCTTGCTGGCCGAGAGCAGCACGAAGCTCGTCATCTCCACCGGCACCATCACGCTCTCCGGCTCGATGGGGCGCGGCGCCGCGTTGTAGTTGCGGTACGTGCACCAGCTCGCCCGGGTGGAATCGATGACCAGCTCGTAGTCCGGCGGCTGGTACCGGCCCTGCCGGGGGGCCCGGAAGCTCAGACTGAAATGCACCACCGCCGGCGGCGGCTTCATGCCCAGCTTCACGGCGAAGGCCAGCGCGGGTGACTTCCTGGCTTGTGCAGGCTTCCGGGCGGCCATGGGTTCAGGCGGGCTTGATGCGCTCGACGATCATGTCGACCAGCTTCACCGAGGTGAGCCCCTCCGACTCGGCGGTGAAGTTCGGCAACACCCGGTGGCGCAGCACCGGCCGCGCCAGCGCGCGCACGTCGTCGACGGAAGCGGCGAAGCGCCCGGCCAGCACCGCGCGGGCCTTGGCGCCCACCACCAGGTACTGGCTGGCGCGCGGCCCCGCCCCCCAACCCACGTTCCTGGCCACGAAGTCGAAGGCGCCCGGTTCCTTCGGGCGCGTCGCGCGCACCAGGTCGACCGCGTACTTCACCACGTGGTCGGGCACCGGCACCCTGCGCACCAGGTCCTGCAGCGCGAGAATCTGCTCGGGCGAGAGCACCTTGGAGAGCGTCGCGGTGTGACCGCCGGTGGTCTGCTTGACGATCTGCACCTCTTCTTCCGCCGAGGGGTAGCCGACGTCGACCAGGAACATGAAGCGGTCGAGCTGCGCCTCGGGCAGCGGGTAGGTGCCTTCCTGCTCGATGGGGTTCTGCGTGGCGAACACCAGGAACGGCGGGTCGAGCGGCCAGGTGCGGCCCGACGCCGTCACCCGCTGTTCCTGCATCGCCTGCAGCAGCGCGGCCTGCGTCTTGGGCGGGGTGCGGTTCACCTCGTCGGCCAGCACGATGTTCGCGAAGAGCGGGCCCTTCATGAAGCGCAGCTCGCGGCGGCCGGTGGCGCGGTCTTCCTCGAGGATGTCAGTGCCCGTGATGTCGGACGGCATCAGGTCGGGCGTGAACTGAATGCGGTTGAAAGAAAGGTTGAGCACCTCGGCCAGGGTGCTGATCAGCAGCGTCTTGGCCAGGCCCGGCACGCCCACGAAGAGGCAGTGGCCGCGAGAGAAGAGGCTGATCAGCAGGTGATCCACCACGTCGCGCTGCCCGACCACCCGCTTCTCGATCTGCTCCACCACCGACGCGCGGGCCTTCGCCAACGCGTCGACGGCCTTCAGGTCTTCTCCGCTCACTTCACTCATGGAGCGAGCGTTGTAACCGCCAGACCGGGGGGCGTCACCTCTGCAGTCAGGGAGTCACCTGCACCACGTAGCCGGTGAAGGACCCGATGAGGTCGTTGGAGTCGCGGGTGAAGGTGAGACCGGTGGTCGAGGTGAGCACGGCCCTGGCCATCGCTGCACCCACGCGGTCGGTCGCCGTGTAGGTCGTGCTGCCCGTCGCCGTGCCGCCCGGGCCCTGCCCTCCGATGAACGCCACCGAGCGCGTCAGGTCCACCGCGGTGAAGGGCGTCACGGCCACGCTGGTCTGCCCGCTGGTGGTGCTGGCGGTCACCTGCTGCACCGAGCTCACCGGCGAGGTCACCGGCAGGCGCACCACTTCCCAGGCGATGTCCTGGATGTCGGCGCCCGTGCAGCCGCGGGTGAAGGTGAGGGTGGTGCCGTTGGTGATTTCCCCCCGCAGCCGCCGGCGGCAGATGGTGTCGTTGCCGCCCGCGGTGTCGCCCGTCATGCGCGAGGAATAGAGGAGGAAGGTGGGCCCGCTCGTGTTCTGCGCCGCAGTGAAGCTGGCCCCGGTGCCGCCCGTCTGCACGCCCCGCACGACCGCCGACCCGGCCCAGCTCACCACCTGGGCCTCGAAGTCGACGCCGCGCACGCAGCTCGTCGAGGGGTCTGACTGCGCGAACCTGAGCGTGCCGGTGCCCGCGAGCCGCGCGGTGAAGAAGTCTTCACCGTCGTTGTCCGCGCCGTCGGTGCGGCTGCTGAAGAGCACGAAGCTCTGGCCCAGGGTGACCGCCGTGGGAATGGTCACGTCGAGGGGCATCGCGTTGGCCTGGGCGGTGGTGCAGCCTCCGCTCAGGTGCTGCACGCTCACGCCGCCGTTGGCGAAGGAATAGGCGAAGCTCAAGGTCTGCCATTCGATCGGCACGGCCGCTGCGCCGCCTGACGCCACCCGGGTGCAGACCACCTGGGCCACGCCCCCGTTGGGGTCCAGGCGGCAGGTGGCGTTGTCTTCGGCCGGGTTGTCTCCGTTGTCCGGAGTGGCCTGGTAGAAGAGCATCGTGCGGGTGATGTCGGCGAGCGTCGGCGTGATGGCGCAGGTGGCGGTGCTGGCGTTGGCGGCGAAGGTGCACGCCGCGTTCTTCCTGCGCACCATCGGCTGCACCGTGATGCCCAGCGTGTCGGCGGTGAGCGGCGTGCTGGTCGCGGTCAACGTGTAGAGCTGATTGGTGGGAATGGTGGTCGACGTGATGCCGCCGCTGATGCCCTTCACGTAGACCGTGGTGCTGCTCGTGGCCGCAGCGATGGGGAAGGTGGCCCCCAGGGCGGTGGTGCAGGTGGCGTTGCTGAACAGGCTCGCCCCGCTCACCGGAGAGAAGCTCGGCGTGATGGTCGTCGCCGAGGAAGGGCTGGTGGCGCGGTTGAGCGCGTCCTGCCGCTCGACCGTGACGGGCAGGCAGAAGCCGGCCTCCACCGTGGTGGGGCCCGTGGTGAAGACGAGCTGGGTGGGCGTCGCGGCCCCGATGGTGGCGGGCTGCGTGGCCGGGGTGATGGTCGGCGTGTCGGCCGTGAGGGTGACGGAGCCCGCGTTCTCGCCCTTGAAGTACATCGTCACCGTCGAGCTCCCGGCGGCCATGGTGACCATGTCGGCCGTCAGCGCCGTCGTGCAGCCGGCGTTGGAATAGAAGGTGACGTTCGGCGGTGCCGGCGCGACAGAGAACGTGACGTCCCGATTCATGCCCGCGTTCACGGCGTTGCCCCCCGCGTCCTGCAGGGTGACGGTGGTCAGGGCTGAGCAGCCCAGCGCAGGAACGGTCTGCGCGGTCGAAGTGAAGGCGAGCACCGCGGGGGCGCCCACGTTCACCGTCTGCACCTGCGGCGTGGGGTTCATCAGGCCCGTCAGGTTGGTGAGGCTGATCGACGGGCTCCCGGCCCGGTTGTCCCGGTAGAAGATGTTCACGCTGTTGCTGCCGTTGGGGATGGTGAAGTTCCCGGTGGCCGAGGCCACCGAGCAGGTGTCTTCGACGAACCACGCCACCGGGCCGGCAGAGCTGGAGGCCGCGGTGAAGCTCTGACCCGCACCGCCCGCGTTGACCGGGTTGCCCGCGAGGTCCTGCAGCTGCACGGTGATGACGTTGGCGGCCCCGCCGCACTGGGCCGCGGTGAAGGTGCGCGCCGGGGTGGTGAAGACCAGCCGCGCCGGGGGGCCGACCGTCACCGTGTGCACCTGGCTGGCCGGGTTCGCCAGGCCCGACCCGTTCGTCAGGCTGACGGTGGGCGTGCCGGCCGCCGTGTCGCGGTAGAACATCGAGACCGAGCCGCTCCCCTGCGGAATGGTGAAGACGCCCCCGGGCGCCGGCGTCGCGCAGGTGTTGTTGCTGAACCAGGACCCCGCGCCCGAGGTCGACGCGGCGGTGACGGTCACCCCGCCCACGCCCGCGGTGGCGGGGTTGTCGGCGGCGTCGCGCAGCTGAGCGGTGATGACGTTGCCCGCGCCCGCGCAGGTGCTCGCGATGAAGGTGCGCACCGGGGTGGTGAACGCGAGCTGCGAAGGCACGTCGGCCACCACGGTCAAGCTGCCGCTGCCCGTCGCGGTGCCCAGCGTGGCCAACATGGTCGAGAGACCGGCGAGGGTCGCCGTCGCGTAGAACTGGTTCGACACCGCCTGCGTGTCGGCGATGCCCACCGCCAGGCCGGTGGTCGCGCTGGAGCAGTCAGCCGCGTTCGAGAACTGGAACTGCGTCGACGACATCGCCACGCTGATCAGCCCGCTCGAGGTGTCGTTGTTCCACTGGTCGCGGCGCCGCAACGTGATGGGCCCGGCGCACGCGCCCGAGACCAGCGTCGCCGGCAGGCCGAGCACGTTGAACTGGGTGGTGGGCCCGGGCGTGACGGTGAGCGAGAGCGGCGCGTTCTGCCCGTCGAGGGTGACCGTCAACCCGCGCGCCGCGGGGTTGGCCAGGGTGCTGCGAATGCTGAAGTCGCGCGTCGACGAGCCCGAGGTCACCGGCACGTTGGTGATGGCCGGGCCGGTGCAGTCGGTGGACGAGAAGATCTCCAGGTTCGCCGTCGGCGTCACGGTGAGGTTCATCGCGCCGGCGATCGGCACGAGGTTGTTGTTGGGGTCGCGCCGCTCGACGTTGACGCGCTGGCACTGGTTGGCCGCCACCGTGGTCATGCCGCCCACCGGGAGCACGATGCTCAGCGCGGGCAGGCCCGGGTTCACCGTGAGGGTGAGGTTGGCGCTCTGCGCGGCGAGCGCGGGGGTGACCAGCTGCGTGGCCGGCCCGCCCGTGGGGCTGCTGCGGGTGGCCCTCACGTAGAAGCTGGCGCGCGCGTCGGTCGCGGTGAGGGGAATGGAGGTGGTGGCGTTGCCCGTGGTGCAGGGCGTGCCGGTGTGCGCGGTGGTGCCCGGGGCGAGCGTGAAGGTGAGGTTGCCGCCGCTGCCGCCGAGCGGCACGTCGTTGAGGTACGGCAGGTCTCTGCGCAGCACGGTGACCAGCGTGCAGCCCGTGCCCGCGGTCTGCGAAGCCGTCGCCGTGCCCACGAAGGTGGCCGGCACCTCGAAGACGAGCGTGGGGGTGAAGGGCGCGACCACGAACGTCACCAGCGCCTGCTGGGACATCGCCAGGATGCTCGCGGTCATCACGTGGGTGCCCGACGTCCTGGGGCGCACCGAGAAGGTGACCGTGGAGGCGTTGGTCATGCTGATGGGTGCGCCCAGGCCCGTGCTGCAATTGGCGCTCGTGTACACGTCCCACAGGGTCGAGGCCGGGAAGGCGAGCGCCACCGCCGAGGTGGTGGGCGCGGCGTTGTTGAACATGTCCCGGCGCGCCAGGGTGACCTGCTGGCAGACGCCGGCGATGAGGTTGACCGTTCCCCCCGTGGGAATGTCGGTCTGCAGGGTCGAGGGGCCCGGGGTGACGTTGAGCGTCACCGGCGTCAGCGTCGAGAAGCCCCCGACCGCCGCGGTGAGCAGATAGTTCGCGTTGGTGACGGTGTGCTGCGCGTTGAAGCTGACCTGGTTGGCGCCGGCGGCGAGCGGCACCGTGTTGCCCACGTTGCAGGTGGTGGCGCCCACGGTGAGGCTGCCTCCCGGGAGCCCGGTGGGGTTCGAGGTCACCGTGACGGTCTGCGGGGTGGTGAAGCTGGTGGGGTTGTCGAAGAGGTCGAGCAGGTTCGCCACGTAGGGCCCGGGGGTGCAGGTGCCCGCCGCGGCGGTCTGCGTGGCCGGCGCGGTGAAGACGAGCCTGGCGGGGGCGGCCGCGCGAATCGAGTTGCCGGGGAGGAAGGTGGGCGGCGGGCTGAGGGTGCCGCTGCTGCCGCGGATCTCGAAGGCGGCCACCGCGCGGTTGCCGCGGAAGTAGAACTGCGCGCTCGTCTGCCCCGCGGGAATGGTGATGCCGGTGGCGGGCAGCGGGGCCGTGCACCCGGCGCCGCCGTAGAAGCCGAAGCTCATGTCGGGCGCAGGCTGCGTGGTCAACGCGATGGTCTGGTTGGTGGCGGACGACGCGGCGTTGTTCGCGGCGTCGAGCAGCGAGACGGTGAAAGGGTTGGCGCTGCACACGTTGGCGAGCGGGCTCTGCGCCCCGCCGCTGAACTCGAACTTGCTGGCGAAGCCCGCCGAGATGCGGAGCACCTGCGTGGCGTCGGTGATGGCCGCGCCGTTGGCCACGCGCACGGTGATGTCGCCCAGGTTCGGCGGCGCGGTCATGCCCCGCGCGCGGAACGAGACCGAGTCGGCCCCCGCCGGAATGCTGAAGTCCGTCTGCGCCGCGGCGCTGCACATGGTGGACGTGTCGAAGAGCAGCACGCCCATCAGCCCGGTCACCGACACCCGCACCGGCACGGCGGCGCTCGCGGCGACCGGGTTGTCGAACTGGTCCTGCAGCTGCACGGTGAAGAGCCCCGCGGAGCACATCTGGGTGGTGCTGAGCACGATCGGCCCGTTGGTGAAGGCGAGCTTGGTGGCGGCCGCGGGCTGCACGGTGAGCAGCTGGGTCCGCAGGGCGCCCGGAGGGCTGGGGCTGGGCGTGGCGGTGAGGGTGGCGGTGCCCGCGGTCACCGCCTTGAGATGGACGGCGACGGTGCCCTGCCCCGGCTGGAGCATGGTCGTCGAGCCGGGCGTGGCGCACGCCGCGTCGGTGAAGAAGATGTCGCCGGTGCCCGGCGCCGAGGCGAGGGTCACCGTGGTCTGCGCGTCGACGTCGGTGCGGCGGTTCATGACGTCGCGGAACTCGAGCGTGACCTGCTCGGTGCTGCACGACCCCGCGGTCACGGTGCGGGCGGGCGAGGTGAACTCGATGTGATCGATCGGCTGCGGGTGCACCTCGACCATGGCGCGGCCCGGCGTGGCGACCTGCGCGGCGGTGGCCTCGAGGGTGGTGTTACCGAAGGCCATGCCGTCGGCCTTCAGGTACACCTCGAAGTTCGACTGACCGAAGGGAATGGGCTGCGAGGTCAACGGCGCGTCGGTGCACGTGGCGACGCCGTGCACGGTGACGCCGGCCAGCGACGCGCTGAGCGTCACCGCGGTGTCGCGAATGGCCAGGCGCGGCCCGTTGGCGTTGCGCAGCTCGACGCGGAACGGCCCGCGGCACTCGTAGCGGAGCATGGTGGCCACGCTGGTGGTGATCTGCACCCGGTCGGGCGGATCGAGGCACACCGTGGCGCTGCCGCACTCCGAGTCGTCACAGCCGTTCTGCCCGTCACAGTCGGTGTCGCCGGTGTTGGCGCAGATCTGCCCCGCGTTGGGGAACACGGTGTTGTCGTCGTCCTTGCAGTCGAGCCCGCCCCGCGCGGCAGAGACGAAGCCGTCGCGATCGGCGTCGAGGCTGGTGTTGGGTGGATCGACGAAGACGGCCACCTCGGTGACACCCGAGCTGGGGAAGTCGGCGCTGACCACCTCGCCCTGCGCGTTGAGCTTGAGGGTGCTGTCGTCGCTGCAGTCGGTGCCGATGAAGCCCGAGGCCTGCACCTTCACCGTGGCGGGCAGGTCGCTGCCCCGGCGCACGGCGAACACCGCGTCGTCGTCGGCCGGGCGCTTGATGGTGAGCGACTTGAGCTCTTGCGTGTCGTTGGAAATGGTGAGGCGCACGCAGTCGGCGCGCACGCGCGAGGTGCCCATCGCGCGCACCGTGACGTTCACCTTGAGGGCGGCGTCAGGCGGGGTGCACGCTGAGAGCACCGCGAATGACGTGAGAGTCAGGAAGCGGAGACGTTGCATGGTGTTGATCACCTTCGTGCTCCAGTGGGGCCCTGACAGGGGAGCACAGCGGGTCAGAGCGTACCGCAGGGCGGCGCCCCGCTCAGAGAATCAATGTGGGCATCCTCAGCACACCCGGCGTGGTACCAGCGGCCCGTGTTCTTCGTCCTTTCCAAGCTGCTCGACGTCGCCATCGACCCGCTCTGGTGGAGCGGCGTAGCCACCCTGACGGGAGTGGTGTTGCTGGCCCGGGGCAGCAGCAGGCGGCGGCGGGCGCTGGGCCTGGTGGGCTTCGGGCTCTCCACCCTCTTTCTCTGCTGCCTGCCCGCGGTGTCGAACCGGCTCTGGGCTTCCCTCGAGCGGGGGGTGGTATCGACGGTGCGCGAGGGCGTCAGCTACGACGCGGTGGTGCTGCTGGGCGGAGTGGTGTCGCCCGCGGGCAGCCTGCCCGACGAGCCGGCATGGAACGAGAACGTCGAACGGCTGCTCGAGGTGCGCCGGCTGCTGCTGAGCGGCCAGGCGAAGGTGGCGATCGTCAGCGGCGGGAAGCTGGGGGGCGAGCTGCGCACCGAGGCGCAGTACCTGGCCGAAGCGCTGATCGCCCTGGGCGTGCCGAAGGAACAGGTGCTGGTCGAGCCCCACGCGAACAACACCCGGGAAAACGCCTCGCTGAGCAAGCCGATGCTCGAGGCGCTGGGCGCCCGGCAGGTGCTGTTGGTGACCAGCGCGTTCCACGTGCCGCGCTCGGTGGGCTGCTTTCGCGCGGTGGGCCTCGAGGCCGACGTGCTCCCGGTGGACTACCGCATGCGCGACCCGTCGCTCGACCCCCACCTGGCCCCCCGCGGCGAGTACCTGTCACAGACCACCCGGGCGCTGCGCGAATGGCTGGGCCGCGCGGTGTACCGGGTGCTCGGCTACACGAAGTGAGCTTCTGATCGCCCGGGGGTCGAGTAGACAGCCCCCGTGTCCTCCTGGCCGTCAGGCCCGCTCCACCCCGCGCAGCGCCGCTACCTCGCCGAGGAGCTGGTGCGCTTGCGCCGGTCAGACGAGGGGCGCCGCTCGACCTCTCCGCACCGGGCCGCGAAGGTGGACCCGAACCCCCACCAGATCGAAGCGGTCATCTTCGCGCTGGCCCGGCTGAGGGAAGGCGGCTGCATCCTCGCGGACGAGGTGGGCCTGGGGAAGACCATCGAGGCGGGCCTGGTCATCGCGCAGCTCAAGGCCGAAGGCGCGCGCCGCGTGCTGCTCATCGCCCCCAAGTCGTTGCTGGGGCAGTGGCGGCAGGAGCTGTTCCAGCTCTTCGAGGTCGAGGCGCGCGAGGGCTCGTCGAAGCCGGGCGCGCTCGACGGCGACGGCGTGTTCCTGATCAACCGCGAGGCGGCGGGCTCGGAGAACGGGCAGAAGGCGCTGGCGGCGGCTGCGCCCTTCGACCTGTGCGTCATCGACGAGGCGCACGAGGTCTTCGCGGGCATCTACAAGCGGTACACGCAGGCCGGCGACTACAACGCCTCTTCGGAACACGCGCGGACCGCGGGCCGGGTGCGCGAGGTGCTGGGCCGCACGCCGGTGCTGCTGCTGACCGCCACGCCGATTCAGAACAACCTCGCCGAGCTGTGGGGCCTGGTGCAGTACGTCGACCCGCTCGGCACGCTGCTGGGCGATCTGCCCACCTTCCGCGCGGTGTTCTGCGGGGCCGACGATCGCCAGGTCGCGCCCGGCCAGGAAGACGAGCTGCGCTCACGGCTCAAGCAGGTGCTGCAGCGCACCCTGCGCAGGCAGGCCCAGAGCTTCCTCGAGAAGCCCTTCGTCAACCGCGAGGCGCGGCTGTTCGAGTACGCGATGAGCGAAGAAGAGCGCGCGCTGTACGACGACGTCACCGCGTACATCCTCGAGCCGGGCATCATCGCGTTCCAGGGGCGGCACCGGCAGTTGCTGTTGATCGGGTTTCACCGGCGCATGGCCAGCTCCACCGCCGCGCTGCGGGCGAGCCTGGAGCGCGTGGCCGGCCGCCTGCAGCGCATGCTCGAGGGCGTGGTGGACCCCGACGAGCCCGAGTCGGATCTCGAGGAGCTCGAAGAGGTGGTGGAGGAAGGCCCAGCCCGTTCCGCCCGGGCGGAGTCGAGGGCTCCGGCGGAGATACAGGCCGAGCAGCGGCGGGTGCTGGGCTTCGTCGAGCGGGCGCGCAAGATCGCGCAGGACGACAGCAAGTTCCGCGCGCTGCACGCGGCGCTCACCTTCGTGTCCGGGCGGGCGCGGGCGGGCCAGGGCAGCGATCGCGTGGTCATCTTCACCGAGTCACTGGTCACGCAGGCGTCGCTGCGCGAGCGGTTGATCAGCAGCGGGGTGGTGACCGACGACGAGGTCACCCTGCTCAGCGGCCAGAACGAATCGCCCCGCGCGAAGGCCGCCCTCGCCCGCTGGCGCGAAGAGGTGCCTGCGCACCCCGAGCCTTCCGTTCACCCCGAGCCCCCCGTTCACCCCGAGCGGAGTCGAGGGGGCAGCGGCGCCGTGAGCACCGAGATCGCCGTGCGCCTCGCGCTGGTGCACGAGTTCAAGACCCGGTCGCGCGTCTTCATCAGCACCGAGGCAGGCGCCAAGGGCCTCAACCTGCAGTTCTGCAACACGGTGGTGAACTACGACCTGCCGTGGAACCCGCAGCGCATCGAGCAGCGCATCGGCCGCTGCCACCGCTACGGCCAGCAGCACGACGTCACCGTCATCAACTTCCTCGCGAAGGACAACGAGACGCAGCGGCTCACCTTCGACATCCTGAGCCAGAAGCTCGAGCTGTTCGGCACCGTGCTCGACGCGAGCGACCAGGTGCTCCACCGCGGGGCCCACACCTCGGGCGAGGTGCTGGTGAGCGCGATCGGCGCCGAGTTCGAAGGCGAGCTGCGCCGCATCTACGAGCGCGCGCGCACCGTGGACGAGGTGCACGACGAGCTGCGGGCCCTGCGAGATCGCGTCGCCGAAGAGCGGCGCCGCTTCGAAGAGACCAGCGCCCGCACCGCCAGCGTGCTCGCCGAGCGCTTCGACGAAGAGGTGCAGCAGGTCTTCCGCGGACACCAGGCCCGGCTGCCCGCCGCCCTGGCCGAGCTCGACGCCGACCTGCTGCGCGTGGTGACGGGCGATCTCGACGCGCGCGCAGTGACGTGGAAGGCGAGCCAGACCGGCGCGGGCTCGATGCTCGAGTTCGAGGGCGCGGTGCACGGCCCGCTGCACGTCTCGCACCCCCTGGTGGTCGCGGCGGTGAATGCGGCGCGCGCGGAGTCGAGGTGGCCCGCGGTGAGCGTGAAGATGGCCGGGGTGAAGAAGGGCCCGGCGCGGCTGCGGCTGGTGAAGCTCGGCGTCGATGGCTTCGAGCGGGTGGAACAGCTGCTGCCGGTGGTGGTGTGCGGCGATGGCGAGGTGCTCGACGCCGAGACGGCACTTCGCCTCTTGCAGACGCGCTTTGCCCCTCTTTCCGGGTCGCTTCAGTTCGCCGCCGCAACCCGCGGCGGCTCGGCTTTCGCTCCTGACCCCGGCCCTCCTTCCCCTCGAGGCGCGAGTCCGCCGTTCCCCGCTTCGCAGGCAGAGGGAGTGATGGGGGACGCGGTCGAGCAGGCCGTGTTCTTCGCGCAGGCGGAGATCGACTCGGCCGAACACCACCGCTTCGAGCGCGCCACCATCCAGGGCGAGCGCTTCGTGGAAGACCGGCTGCTGGTGCTGCGCCAGCGCAAGGCGGCCCTCGCCGAACGCTTCGAGCTGGCCACGCAGCGCCGCGACGGGGCCACCGGCTCGGAAGCGCGCGAAGACGCCGAGCGCGCCCGCACCGCCCTGCAGCAGCAGCTCGACGGCGTGGAAGAGGAATACGAGCGCCTCGCCCGCCGCGACGACCCGAGATTCCAGCAGCACCAGGCGCACATCCAACAGCGCCGCTACGCCCCACCCCGCCTCGAGACGTTGTTCGATCTCGACCTGGTCATCGAATGAAACGCACGGAGGACGACATCGTGCTCAAGCTGCTCCACACCGCCGACTGGCACCTGGGCCGCCGCTTCCCCCGCTTCAGCCCCGAGGCCGCCAGGACCCTCTCCCGCGCGCGCCGTGACGTGCTCGAGCGCATCTTCCACGAGGCCGAGCGCAACCAGGTCGACGCGGTGCTCTGCGCGGGCGACCTCTTCGACACCGCGCAGCCCGACGAAGACTTCAAGAGCGCCCTGCTGCAGGTGCTCAACGGGCTGAAGTGGAAGCACCGCCCCGTCTTTCTCCTGCCCGGGAACCACGACCCCCTCGTGCCCGAGTCGGTGTGGAAAGACCCTTCGTTCCGCAAGGCGCTCCCCGACTTCGTGCGCGTCGTCGATCGCGAGCTGCTCGAGGTGCCCCTGCCCAACGACTGCGTGCTCTACGCGGTGCCCTGTCTCTCGCGCGCGGGCCAGAGCGACCCCACCGCCGCCATCCCCCTCCGCGCCGCGGGCGACGCCCGGGTGCGCATCGGCCTGGTGCACGGCTCGACCTTCGACGCCGGTGACTGGAAGACGAACTTCCCCATCTCGAAGGACGCGGCGCTCGAGCGCGGCCTCGACTACCTCGCCATCGGCGACACCCACGGCTTCCGCTTCGTGCCTCCAGACCGCAAGCAACCGCCCACCATCTACCCGGGCACGCCCGAGCCGACCGCGTTCGACGAGCACGACGCGGGCCACGTGGCCCTGGTGTTCATCAACCGGGCGCGGCAGGCGATGGTGCAGAAGCGCCCCGTGGGGCAGTGGAAGTGGGAAGAGCTCACCGTGAAGTCGATGGACGAGCTGCGGCTGCTGGCGAGGCGCACCGACCTCGCGGCGCGCGTGCTGCGCCTCACCCTCGACCTGCGGGTGTCGACCGTCGAGTACCAGGAAGCCGAGGCGCTCCTGGGCACGCTCGAGGGCTCGGCGTCGACGCACGCGCGCGTGGGCGTGCTCGAGCTCGACCGCGAGAAGCTCTCGCTCGACCTCACCCACCTCGACGCCCTCGCCGCCGGGCTCCCCGCGGTGCTCCAGGCGGCGGTGAAGCGGCTGCGGCTCGAGGCGCAGAAGCCCGAGCAGCGCGCCGCCGCCGAGCGCGCGCTCTTCCACCTCTTCTCGTTGTCGAAGCACCCGGGGCCGCTGGCCGGCGCCAAAGGCGGAGCCGCCTGATGAAGTTGTCGAAGCTCCAGGTCGAGAACTTCAAGGCCATCGCCTCGGCCGAGCTCGAGTTCGGGCCGGGCCTCAACGTGCTCTACGGCCCCAACGACCTGGGCAAGTCGACGCTGGGCGTGGCGGTGCGGGCGGCGCTGCTGCTGCCGAGCAACTCGAGCGCGGCGGCCGACTACGTGCCCTGGCAGGAAGCGGTGACGCCCGTCGTCACCCTCACCTTTCTCACCGGCGTGGCGAAGTACTGGCGGGTGGTCAAGCGCTTCACCGAGAACGAGGCCACCCTGTCCTTCTCGAAGGACGGCCGCGAGTTCAGCGTCGACGCGCACGAGCGGCAGGTCGACGAGAAGCTGCGCAAGCTCCTGGGCTGGGGCCTCGCCACTCCGGGTGGGCGGGGCGGGGCGAGGGGCATGCCCGACAGCTTCCTCGCCAACGCGCTGCTCGCCGCGCAGACCGACGTCGACGGCATCTTGCGCAGCAGCCTCACCGACGACGCCGACTCGAGCGGCAAGCTGCGCCTCACCGCCGCCCTCTCGGCCCTCGCGCAAGACCCGCTGGTGCGCCACGTGCTCGACGCCGCGCAGAAGGAGCACGAGCTCTACTTCACCGCGACGGGCCGCAAGAAGACCGGCCAGAACGCGCCGCTCACCCTCGCCTCCGAGCAGGTGAAGAAGCTCACCGACGAGCTGATGGTGCAGCAGCAGGCGCTGTCCCAGTCGGCCTCGCTCGAGCTCGAGGTGAGGCGGCTGCACGACGCGTGGCTCGAGGCCCAGCAGCAGGCCGAGCTCGCCGAGCAGTCACTCGCGCGCGCGCGCGCCGGGCTCCAGCGGGGCACCGAGAAGCGCGCCGCAGAAGAGAAGCTGGCCACCGGGCGCCGCGCGCTGGCCGGGCTCGAGGCGCTCGCCGCGAAGGTGAAGGGGCTCGACGAAGAGCTCGCCGCCCTCGGCCAGCAGGTGCAGGCGAAGGAAGCCGCCCTCCAGGCCGCCCAGCAGCAGGTGAAGACCGCGGCCGCGGCGCTGCGGGAGGCCGAAGAGGTGCTGCGCAAGGCGAGCAGCGCCGACGGGGAAGCAGAGCGGGCGGTGGCGCGGGCCGCGTTGAAGGAAGAGCAGGCGAAAAACTCGGTCAGCCGCGCCGAGCTCGGCCACCGGCTGGACAAGGCGAGAGAGGCCCGCCGCGCCGAAGGCGAGCGCGCGAGGCTCGGCGCCGAGCTCGAGCGGCTCACCGCCAGCCTCGTCTCAGCGAAGGCGAAGCGCAGCGAGGCCGAAGGCCAGGCCGCGCTCACCGGCGGAATCATGAACTACGGCCACTGGCGCAACGCCAGCGAGGCCGCCCGGCTGGCCGAGCAGTGGCGCGCCGAGGCGCAGGCCGCGCGCGCCGAGGCGCTCAAGAAGACCGCCGAGGCGCTGGGCCTGCAGAAGAGCGCGACCACGCTGGACGACGAGCTCGCGGCCCGGCGCGAGGCCCTGCCCGACGAGAAGCGGCGCGCCGCGCTCGAGAAGCTGCGCCGCGACCTCGAGCTGGCCGACGCGGCGTTGGGCGGCGGCGTGACGGTGGTGGTGCGCCCGAAGAGCACGCTGCTGCTGCGCAGCACCGCCGACGAGAACACGCCCGAAGAGAAGAAGGTGATGAAGGAGCACTCGATCGAAGCCGATCGCCGGGTGCAGCTGTCCATCGGTGACCTGGTGGACATCGAGGTGGTGGTGGGCGCCGCGGAGAAACGAAAGGACGCCGAACACCTGCGCAAGCGCTGGAAGGCCGAGGCCCTGCCCGCGCTCGAGCGCGCCCAGGTGCGCACCCTGGCCGAGCTCACCGAGCTCTTCTCGGGCCTCTCCGAGCAGCTCGAGCGGGTGAAGACCCAGCGCCAGGGCGCCGCGCAGCTCGAGGCCGAAGCGAGGTCGCTGAGGGAACGTTCGGCGATGCTCGACGAGAAGGCCGCCGGCGCTCCGAACGCAGCGCAGCTCGAGGACAAGAAGCGCGCGGTGGGCGCCCTGCCCTTCGACGTGCTGGCCCGGGGGCTCGAGGCGATGGGCCCCTCGTGGGAACGCGAGGTGCGCGAGCACCACGAGGCCACCTCCGCGGCGCTGGCGCAGGCCTCGGCCCTGGTGACGAAGCTCGAGGGTGAGGTCGCCCTGACCGGGCACCGCCTCGCCGACGCGAAGGCGCAGGCACCCGGCCCCGTCGACGACGTGGCGGCCCTCGAGCAGGCGCTCGCCGCGCTCGAGCAGGCGCTGGCGAAGGGGGCGGAGCGGCTCGAGCGGCTCGAGCAGGAGAGCACCGGCGCGAAGAAGCAGGCGGCCGCGAAGCTCGAGCTGGCGCAGCAGCAGCTCGAGCTGGCCGAGGCGGCGGTGGTGAGCGCGACCGGCGCGGTGACGGCCGCGCGCGCCGCGCAGAGCGGAAGACAGGGTGAACGCGACGCCACCGCCGCGCAGCTCGACGCGGCTGAGGGGCCCGCGGTGCAGGCGCGCGTGGACGCGGCCACCAGGCATCTGGCCACCTTCGCCGACGTGGAGGTGCTCTCGGCAGAAGAGCTCCGCCAGCGGGAGCGCGCGGTCGAGCTGGCGCGGCTGGCGGCAGACCAGGCCGGCCGCGACTTCGCCAACGCCGAAGGCGCGCTGGGCAAGGTGGGCGGCCCCCAGGCCCGCGAGCAGGTGCGTGAGCTCGAAGAGGCGGTGATGGTGGCGAAGGCGCGCGAGCACCTGCTCGAGGTGGACGCGGCCGCCTGGCGGTTGCTCGTCGAGGCGGTGCGCGAGGCCGAGAAGGAAGACAGCTCGAGCCTGGGCAGCGCGCTGGCGGGCCCGGTGACGTCCCGCTTCGCCGAGCTGACGAAGGGCCGCTACCCCACCGTGAAGTTCGACCCGTCGCTCACGGCCACGGGCGTCGAGGTGCCGGGCGCGCAGTCGAACCCGGGCGACATGCTCGCGGCGCTCTCGGTGGGCACGCGGGATCACCTCGCCACGCTGGTGCGCCTGGCCATCGCGCTCCAGCTCGGCAGCGCCATCGTGCTCGACGACCACCTCGTGCACACCGACCCGGCGCGGCTGGGCTGGTTCCGCGACGCCCTCCGGCAGGCGGCGCAGCAGACCCAGGTGGTGGTGCTCACCTGCCGGCCGCTCGACTACGTGCCGCCCGAGGCGCTCCCCACCGGCGCGGCGTCGAAGACCATCGACGGCGACCTGACCCGGGTGATCGACCTCTCGAAGGTGATCAAGCGCCGCTGAGCCGGCGCGCCGGCCGGGCCGGGGGATTATAAGTAGCCATAGCTCGCCAGTCCGAGCGACTTATGGCGAGATATGAGGGCGGGCGAAGAGCGCGTCCATCGTGACCGAGCGGGCCACCACGCTCCGGGCGTGCTCGTTGTCACGAAGGCCCCGGGTGGTGACGAGGGTGACGAAGAGCGCCTTGGTGGTGCCGGTGACGTCGCGGAACACGTCGCGCTTGTGCAGCAGGTCGCGGGCGCAGGCCTTGTCGACGGCGAACTCGGCCTCGCTGAACTTCATCTCGCACAGGTTCATGCAGCGATCGGCGCGATCGATCACCAGGTCGATCTGCGCCCCGTCGCGGTGCTGCTTGTCGGTCACCCTCGACGCCGCGCGGGGGGGCCGGTGTTCCCACGCGCTCTCGACCGTCTCGACTCCTGCGATGCCCAACGCGGCCTTGATCGCGCCCACGTGCTTGAGACAGAGGGCCTCGAACGCGAGCCCCGACCAGGCGCGCCAGGCGGGCGTGCCCTGCTTGCGCATCCACACGCCCTCCGCGCTGCCCCGGTGCCCGGCGATCCACGTGAGGTAGAAGAGCGAGTACTCGTCGGCGAGCCAATAGACGGCGTCGCGCCGGGCGCGCCCGAGGCGGGGCACCTGGAGGATGAAGCCCGATTCCTCGAGCTCGTCGAGCACCTTGGTGGCCGCGCCCCCCGAGCCGAGCGACGCGGCGTCGAGCAGGGCGGTGCGCGTCATGCCCCGGCGGTGGCTCGCCAGCGCCTTCACCACCGCTTCGTGCCGTTGCGCCTGCTCGAAGAGCGAGGCGTAGAGGTCGGTGAACTCGGTGCGCAAGAGGCCGTCGCGGGCGAAGCAGAGGCGATCGATGTTCTGCGCCGCCGATTCGCCCGGCCGCACCTGCGCCAGGTAGTGGGGCACGCCGCCCAGCGCCATGAAGAGCTCGACGGTCTGGTACCGGCCCAGGGTCACGCCCCGCGACTGCAGCAGCTCCTCGGTGTCGCCCAGGGAGAACGGCTCGACCCGCAGCCGGCGGGTGACGCGGTTGTGGAGCCCGCCCCGCTGCCGCACCAGGTTCTGCAGCATCCACGACGCGGCCGAGCCGCAGAGCACCACCACCAGGCGCGGCTGCCGGCTGGCCCAGCTGTTCCAGAAGTGCTCGAAGGCGGGCAGGAAGCCCGAGCGGCGCGACGAGAGCCACGGCACCTCGTCGAACACCACCACCTGCTTCGTGGCCCGGCGCTTGAGGCGTCCGCCGAGGAAGGTGGCGAGCTGGCCGAAGGCCTGGTGCCAGTCCAGCGGTGGAGTGGGCTCTGACGGTGCCCGGCTCGCCTTGCCCAGCGAGGCGGCGAACGCGCGCAGCTGGGTGGGGAGATCGCCGTCGTGAACCCCGACCAGCTCGAAGCAGGTCTCGCGGGCGCAGGCCTCCCGAATGAGGAAGGTCTTGCCAACCCGGCGCCGGCCGTACACGGCGATGAGCTCGGCGTCGGGCGAGCGCAGCGCCTCGTCGAGCGTGCGGCGTTCGGCGTGACGGGCGACCAGGCGGGGCATGCGGCCTCTCTAGCCAGAACGGCCTCTCGCGGCCACGATATGGCGACTGATGGCCCTTTTATAAGTAGCCATATCTCGCCTTCGACGACGGCTTCTGGCGAGCTTTGAATCGGGCCCGGACGGGGGAGACCGGTGCTACGACGGCCCCATGCAATCACCCGAAGAGAGCCAGCCGCTCGACGCCGAGCTGCCGTACGGGGCGACCGCGACCCGCGGGCCGTTGATCGTCACGGTCCTCGGCGCGCTCCTGGGCAGCGTCTTCGCGGCCGTGAGCACCAGCGACTTCATGCAGCACCTCGATCGCCAGGTGCACGCGATTCACTGCTCGTTCATTCCCGGCGCGGGCAAGGAGCTGGGCGAGAGCGGCTGCAAGGCCGTGATGATGAGCCCGTACAGCTCGTTCTTCCGCGAGAGCTTCTGGGGCGGCGTGCCGGTGAGCCTGTGGGCGCTGGCCACCTTCGCCTTCCTCGTCTACCGCGCCGGCCTGCTGCTCTGGCGCGGCAAGCCGAGCCGCGCCGAGACCACCTTGCTGCTCGCGGCCACCGCGCTGCCGGTGCTGATGTCGCTCATCTACGGCTACCTCTCGGTCGCGAAGGTGGGCGAGACCTGCAAGGTGTGCGTGGGCATCTACCTCTCGAGCGCGCTGGTCTTCGTGGGCGCGCTGCTCACGCACCTGAAGAACCCGGCCGCGCCCGACCACCAGCCCGTCCAGGGCCGCTTCGCCCTCTGGTTCTTCGAGGGCGTGGGCTTCGTGGCGGTGCTCTCGGCCACCTACCTCTTCTTCACCCCCGCCCCCGACAAGAAGACCTCGCTCACCGGCTGCGGCTCGCTGGTGAGCGGAGATGATCCGAACGGGGTGATGATCCCCCTGCCGTCGGGTGAAGGCGAAGCGGCGATCGAGGTGCTCGACCCGCTCTGCCCGGCCTGCAAGGCGTTCGACGAGCGGCTCGGCGCGAGCGCCCTGCGCAAGCGCCTCGACTTGAAGGCCGTGCTCTTCCCCCTCGACCCGGCCTGCAACTGGATGGTGACCGAGGCGCTGCACCCCGGCGCCTGCGCGGTGAGCGAGGCGATGCTCTGCGCGGGCGGCGTGGGCGGCGGCCCGAAGGACGAGAAGGCCGCGCAGGACGTGCTCAAGTGGGCCTTCAAGAACCAGGACAAGCTGCGCGAGCTCGCCGCGAAAGACGAAGGCGCGCTGCGCACGAAGATCGAGACCACCTTCCCGAAGGTGAAGGGCTGCCTGGGGGGCACGCTGGTGAAGAGCAAGCTCACCAAGAGCCTGCGCTGGGCGGTGGCCAACGCCATTCCCGTGCTCACGCCGCAGCTCTTCGTGGGCAACTCGCGCATGTGCGACGAAGACAGCGACCTCGGCCTCGAGTTCACCTTGAGCCGCATGCTCTCGAAGCAGGGCAAGACCGCGCGCGCGCAGCTCAAGCCGCCGCCCAGGCCGGTGGTGGTCGCGCCGGTGCCCGCCCCCAAACCCGTGGCGCCCAGGCCCGCCGCTGCGGACCCGGGGGACCCACCCGCGCAGCCCGAACCCGAAGCGACGCCTGAGCCGGAGACCGCGCCATGAACGAACGGACGAAGCAGTGGGGCCTGCTGGGCGTGACCATCGCCATCCCCGTGGTGCTGGTGGCGGTGTGGGCGAACGCGGCGCAGACCCGCCTCGAGGAAACGGCCAGCGCCACGAAGGACGTGGCGATCGCCAGCGTCACCGACGACAGCTACTGCACGCCCCAGCTCAAGGCGATCATCCGCCGCGTCGCCGGCGCGTGTGGGCTCATCGAAGGTGGCGGGGGCCGCGGCTGCCAGCCGATGGAAGCGAAGAAGGTCGCCGCGCTCTCGGGCGACGACTTCAACGCGCTCTTCAAGCCGCTGAGCAAGCGCGCCCACATCATCCAGTTCGACGCCAGCAAGACCGAGCTCGACCCCGACGCGGCCAGCACCATCGAGAAGGCGTGGAGCGACCAGCGCGGCGCCAGCTTCTTCTTCGTGGTCTCGCGCGCCAGCACCGACGGCGCGTCCGAGATGAACGAGACGCTCAGCCGCGAGCGGGCCAGGGGCGTGCTCACCCACCTCCAGAGCAAGTTCAAGGACGAGGACCTCAAGAACCAGGTGGGGCTGCTGTGGCTGGGCGAGCAGTACGCGCAGCTCGGCGACGAGTTCTGCACCTGGAACCGCTCGCGCGCCGGGGAATGCACGGCCACCGAGATCAACCGCAGCGCCTTCGTCGCGTGGATCGACTGTGCGATCTGACCACGCGCTGCTGCTGTCCCTGCTGGTGCTCAGCGGCTGCGACGAGAAGCCCTCGGGGCCCCCGCCTTCGCGCTTCGCTTCGGTGAAGAAGAACACCCAGGCCAGCGCCACCGCCTTCTGTGACAAGAGCTACCCCGCCACCGGCGCCACCTCGAAGCGCTTCGTGCCCCCGGCGCTGCGGGCGTTCGGTGCCGAGCCCACGAAGCCGAAGGGGTGGACCTGGCTCAACGTGTGGGCCACCTGGTGCAAGCCCTGTGTCGAAGAGATGGGCGTGCTCAACCGCTGGCGAGAGGCGTTCGCGCGAGAGAGCCTGCCGATCGGCTTCGAGCTGCTGAGCATCGACGAGACCTCGGCGCAGCCGGCGCTCGAGGAATGGAGCGGGAAGAACCTGCCCGGCCCCATCAGCTGGATCCGCTCTGAAGAGGACTTCGGGCCCTTCCTCGACGCGCTGGGCGTCGAGCGGAGCGCGGCGATCCCCATTCACGTGCTGGTCGACCCGAAGGGCATGGTGCGCTGCGTGCGGGTGGGCGCGATCCACGAGCAGAACTACGGCTCGGTCAGAGACCTCATCGCCTTGTGAAGGGCCCTCGCGTCCCGCCCGTTCTCCCGGGCGCGGCCCTTCCGCCCGCGGCCCGGGGTCGTACCTTCGAAGCAACGACGAAGGAGGGCGCGATGAGCACCTTGAGCCGGCTGGCGCTGGGCCTGATGGGGAAGTTGAGGCCGAAGCCCGCGGTGGGCGCGTCTGCTGCGACCATCGCCCTGCCCCCGGCCCCGCAGCACGGAGGGCTCCCCCTGATGGACGCGCTCTCGCAGCGCCGCTCGGGCCGCGACTTCTCGCCCGACCCGTTGCCCTTGCCGGTGTTGTCCTCGTTGCTCTGGGCGGCGTGGGGCGTCAACCGGCCCGACGGCAACCGCACCGCGCCCACCGCCATCGACTGCCAGGAGATCGACCTCTACGTGGCGCTGCGCACGGGCACGTACCTCTACGACGCGACCGCGCACGCGCTCCACCTGGTGGCGGCGACCGACGTGCGGCGGGTCACCGGGTACCAGGACTTCGTGGACCAGGCGCCGCTCGATCTCGTCTACGTGGTCGATCACGCCCGCATGACGCTGGTGCCCGTGTCCGAGCGCGAACGCTACGCCTCGGTGGCCGCTGGGGCGATCGCCCAGAACGTGTACCTCTTCGCCGCCAGCGCCGGGCTCTCCACCGTGCTGCGCGCGTGGATGGACCGCGGGGCCGTCGCCGACGCGCTGAAGCTCACGCACGATCAGCAGGTGCTGCTCGCGCAGACCGTGGGGTTCCCCAAGCGCTGAGCCGCGGCCATCGAACGAGCCCAGGGGGGCGGTTCGCGCTATTCCCTGCCCGTGAGCCATCATCATTCGCATGGGCAGCAACCACACGGGCATGGGCACGCGCACGACCGGGGGCTCTCGGGGCTGGCCCGGTACCTGAGCCTGCTCCCCGTCATGTGGCGTTCGCCGGTGAGCGACGCGGTGGTGGCGCTGGTGCGACCGCAGCCCGGTGAACGCGTCGTCGACCTCGGTGCGGGCATGGGGCCGGCCACCCTCACGGCGGCGCGCAGCGGGGCCCACGTCCTCGCGGTCGACCCCACGCCCTTCATGCGGCGCATCTTGAAGCTTCGGCTGCTGGCCAGCCCCCGACGCGGCCACGTCACCGTGCTCGATGGCGCGGCAGAGTCACTGCCCCTCGACGCCGCGAGCATCGACGCGCTCTGGACGGTGAACACCGTGCATCACTGGACCAGCGTCGCGAAGGCGGCGGCAGAGCTGCGGCGCGTCGTTCGTCCGGGCGGCCGGGTGCTGCTGGTGGACGAAGACTTCGAAGACCCGACACACCCGTTCTTCGAGCAGATGCGGCAACGGCGCGCGCACGCGAGCCACTTCGCCGAGGTCGACCCGCAGGCCGTGGCGGCCCTCCTGCGCGAGCAGGGCTTCGTCGACGTGGTGGGAGGCTTCGAGCAGGTGGCAGGCCGGCCCGCCAGGGTCATCCGCGCCACCGCGCCCCGGTGAAGGACCTCATCGCCGGGTCGCGAGCCAGCGCAGCAGATCCTGCCCGCGCACCAGGCCCAGCAGGTGGCCGTGCTCGAGCACCGGCAGCTCTTCCACCTGCCGGTCGGCCAACGTCTCGAGCGCCTGCTCGGCGTGGGCTTCGGGTGAGAGCGCGGCGAGCTGGGCGGCCGGCTTCATCACCTCGCCCACGGGCGTGCGGGCCCAGTCTTCGCGCTTCACCTTGCGCAGGTCTTCCATCGACACGAGGCCCAGCAGCACCCCACCCGACTCCACGGGCCAGGCGTGTTGATCCTCGGTCAGCACGTGATCGCTCACGAAGTCTTCGATGGGCAGGCCCGGCGTGAGTCGATCGAGCTGCGTGCGCATGAGCCGCCGCACCGGGAGCGCCTCGAGCGATTCGCGCAGCACGTCCTGCTGGAACCTCGCCTGCGCCGGCCCCTGGAACAACCAGCCCACCAGACGCGAGGCCCGGGACCGGCTCGACGCGGTGGGCCACGCCGGCTCGCGCGGCCAGATGTTCGCTTCCATGGCAGCCTCCTCCAGCCCTCACGCACGGCTTGCGGCAACGGCCCGCATCGGCTGCGCGCGGTTCAGTCGGGCTTCACCGCTCAGATGACGCGCAGGAAGAACGGGCGGTCTTTCACGACGACCCATACGGACGCCGCCAGCAGCGCGGCGTTGAGGAACACCATCGGCAACAGGTAGCCGGTCATCACGTGGGTGAGCGCTGCGCCGATCATCATCACCGCCACGCCCACCGCGCCGTACCAGTGCGTGGAGCGATTCAAGGTGAGCAGGCCCACGATGAACTCGGCCCCACCCACCGCGGGCAACATCCACGGGGGCAGCCGCAGGTGCACGAAGAAGTCCCCCAGCGTGGAGAGCCCGAGCAACTTCGTCGCGCCCGAGGTGAGGAAGACCAACCCCAGCACCAGGGTGACCAGCCTCATGCGCAGCGGCATCTCTTTGTCCTCGATGGACATGACTCACTCCTCAGGGTCCTCGCCCGGGCTTCGTGCGGTCTCGAGGCCAGCTCAAGCAATCAGCGCGCCACCGGGGCCGTCTTCCGCCAGGCCTGGGCGGCCGCCTGTGCAGCTTTCTGCACACCTTTCTCGTCAGGCTGAGCACGTGCCGCTGGCGGAGGCAGGCGCGAGCAGGGCAATCTTCACGCGATGGATCGACGCGAGCTGTTGAAGCTGGGGGCGTTGGCGAGCGTGGGCGGCTCGGGCTGCGCGAGCCTGCTGGCCAACCCCGCCTCGGTGGGCGCCGCCGAGATGGGCGGGTTCCTCGCTGAGCTCGACGGCGCGAGGGCGGCGATCGACGCGCGCTCCTTCTTCGCTCAGTTCCTCGACAAGCCCGGGCTCACCGCCCGGGTGCAACACGGCGAGGACCTGGCGAAGAAGACGCTGCGTTCCCTGCTCCTGGTGGGCACGGTGCAGGAGCTCCCGCCTGAACAGATGGCGCACGCGGGCGTGCAGCAGCGGCTGCGTGACTCGATGGGCGAGTTCGACGACGCGATGTTCGGCATGACGTCGATGCTCGAGGGGCTCTCGCCCACCGAGCGCGCCGGCGTCTCGAAGGCGCTGCGCGATGATCCCCAGCTGGGCATGCGCATCATGGGCCGGCTCGACGAAGACGCCGCGTCCTTCGGGGTGTCGCTCAAGCAGCGCTCGAAGCTGCGCGCCGTGTCGGCCCAGGCGTGCGCGCGCCTGAGGCAGTCGCCCGACCTCGCCATCGCCGAGTACACGGGGAAGATGCACAAGGTGGCCGCCCGCCACGGCGCCCGCGCCGAGCTCGAGCGGCGCGCGGGCGCGGCCATCGGCACCTCGCTCCTCTGGCAGGGTGAGAGCGGTGGCATCGACTCGTCGGCCTTCCACCCGGTGACCGGGGGCCCGGCGGCGATCGACGGAGCGCCCGACGCGGGGACCGAACCGGCACCGGTGGACAGGGGCGCCACCGGGCCCGGGCCCGAGACCGGCGCGAAGACGAGCGAGGGCATCGCCTGCGTCCAGGCGGAAGAGTGCGGCACCGGCTTCACCTGTGACGACTACAAGGACCTCGGCGACGGAAAGTGGAGCGCGGGCGTCTGCAAGCCCGTGCCGAAGGGCAGAAAGTCGAGCCCCGGCATTCTCACCGCGGGCGGCATTCTGCTGGGGCTGGCCGCGACCGGCTTCCTGGTGGTCAGCGCCGCGACGAGCACCTGGGTCTTCGGTGCCACCGTCGGGGCGATCCTCGGTACCATCGGCCTCGTGGTGTTGATCATCGGGTTGATCGTCGCGGCCACGGGGCACTGAGACCATGCGAGCGGCGCTCCTCTGTGCGGTGTTTTCCACCGGCGCCTTCGCGCAGCAATTCACCGACGCGCCGCTCGAAGACACGGGTGGCCGGGTGCGCTGGGGCCTGTCGGCGAGCGTGGGCGCGATCCTCCCCATCGGCCAGCTGCTGCTGCAAGCCGAGGCGCGCCTCGGCTACCAGCCCAGCCGGCAGTTCAGCGCCTACCTCTCGGGCGGTGGAAGCCTCGGCGTCGGCGGGTCGTTCCTCATCCACGCCGGCGCCATCGCCGAGTTCTCGCCCGTCGACTTCTTCTATCTCGGGGGAGGACCCGTCGCCGCGTGGGGCCGCCTGGCGATGTTCAACTTTGGTGGCACCGGCCTCGTCAGCGTCGCCGAGCCGCCCGCGGCGGGCTTCAGCGGCGTGTGGAAGCCCGGCCTCAGCCTGCGCTTCGGCTTCGCCACCGCCGCCAGCCGGCCGCCCACGTTCCGCCGGCCCGGGTTCACCTTCGGCTTCGAGGGCCTGCTGTTGTTCCACACCGACATGACCCTGGGCTGGTCGCGGCAGCCGATCTTCTCGCCGCCGGTGACCACCACCCAGTCGATCGTCACCATCACCCCGATGCTCACCCTCGGCTTCGATTCGCGCTGACCCATCGCGGGCCCGGGGCCTTCACTCCGCGAGGGGTGAGGGCCTCAGCCGGCGTCGGGCGCGGGGCGCACCGGCTCGGGCGCGAGGTTGGTCTCGGCCAGGTCGTCTGACTGCGCGAACTTCTTCGCCAGCGGCCCCACCACCGCGTCGTCCACCTGCAGCAGCAGCTTGACCGCGTCCTTGGTGCGCGCCTTGAGCGCCCCGTCGTTGAGGGCGTCGGCCGCGGCGTAGAGCGCGAGGTGCACCTCGGGATCGAACGGGTTGACCGCGAGCGCGTCGAGGTACGCCTTCTTCGCCGCCTCGAAGCGCTTGCCGCGCAGGTGAATGCGGCCCAGGTGCACGTTGGTCGACGCGCTGCCGGGGTGCAGCTTGAGGCTGCCCTCGAGCACCACCGCCGCCTCGTCGTACTTGCGCAGCTCGAGCAGGGTGAGCGCGTACTTGTTCGACACCGACTCGTACTTGTCGCCCACCACCTTGTACGCGCGGCCGTACGCTTCCGAGGCGGCGCCCATGCGCTTGCGCTCGCGGAACAGCTCGCCCAGGTGCGCGGCGCGGCGGGCGTCGACTTCCTTCACCTCGGCGAAGTCACCGAAGCTCACCTCGCGGCCCTTCTTCTTCGGTTCCTTCTTCGCGCCCGCGCCTTCGATCAGCTCCTTCACTTCCCAGCTCGACGGGGGCAGCAGCTCCTTCGGGTAGGGCTGCTTCCTGAGCGACGTCATCCACGCCTTCTCGAACTCGGGCCACTTTCGCTTCATCACCAGCTCGATGGCGGCGCGATCGCTCACGCCCCTGCTCATCGCGTCGAGGAGGCGCTCGAGCGGCTGCGGCCCGCCCTCCTGGTCGACCAGCTTGATGGCGAAGAAGACCTCGGCGAAGGCGGTGGCGGCGTCTTCGGCGGTGGGCAGCAGGGCCATCGACGGGTGCATCTTCTCGAAGGGCACCAGCTGGTTCTTCTTCACCCGGCTGCCGAGCAGCGCGAGCGTGGGCGGCGTCATCGCCCCACCCGCGGGCCCGCGCCAGCGCGACTCGAGGTACTTCGCCAGGCCTTCGTGCATCCAGATGGGCACGGTGTTGCGGCTCTTGCGGCTCACCACCAGGTGCACGTACTCGTGGGCGACGGTGTCGAGCCAGTCGTAGCCCGTCACCACCGCCTTGGGGCTGGTGACCATCAGCTTGTTGAACTTGCAGATGGCGATGGTGCCGGTGGTCTTGATCGCTTCCTTGCTCAGGGTCGAGACCTTCGCCAGCTCACCGGCCGACGAGACGATCTCCACGCGAATCTTCCCCGGCGGGGCGTAGCCGAGGTCTTTCTCGAGCGCGGCGCGGATGGCCTCGAGCGCCTCGAGCGCCCAGGGCACGAGCACCGCGTCCTTCCCCTTCGGGTAGAGGAAGATGAAGTGGGCGCTCTCGGCGCGCTCGGTGTTGCCGATGATGGCGTCGGTGTCTTTCGCCAGGCGCACCCAGCTGCCCGGCTTGTCGGTCAGCCCGGCCTTCTCGAGCAGCTGCCGGGCGTCGGCGTAGCGGCCTTCTTCGAAGGCGATGCGGCCCTGGTAGTACGCGAGCGGCTCGACGTCGGCGGGGGCGAGCTTCTCGAGCGCGGTGAGCTCGGCCTTCGCGGCCTCGAGGTCCCAGTCTTCGAGGTACTGGTCGAGGTTCTGAATGCGCGCCTTCGCCTCGCCCTTGAGCTCCGGGTGCGCGGGCGGGTCGTCCTGCGCGAAGGCGGGCAGGGCGACGAGGACGAGGACGAGGAGCAGCCGGCTCACTTGACCAGTTCCTCGTAGTACTTCTTGTTCTGGTCCTTGTAGCGATCGGGCGCGCCCTGCTTCATGGCGTCCATCACGTCCTTGCGGAACTCGCGCGAGCCGGCGGTGGGGTCCTCGTCGACGAGCTCCACCTTCTCGTTGCCCGACCCGCCGCCCCGCCCGCGGCCGCCGCCCCGCCGCACGGGGAATGGAATGCCCTTGCCCTTGCCTCCGCCCTTGCCGTTCTTCGCGTCAGCGATCGCCTTCTGAATGCCGTGCAGCCCCTCGAGCGCGCCCTGCTGCTCGCCGAAGCCGCGGCTGGCGTCCTTGCCCGAGAGGCGCTCGCCGGCGCCCTGCATGCGCTGGCCGACCTGGTCCATCTGCTGCTGGGTGTCTTCGTCGAAGAGCGGCGCGCGCTCGCCGATGGCGTCCATCTGCTGCTGCAGCTGCTGCGCCTGCTGCTGCAGCGCCCGCTGAGAGCGCGCCATCTCGGACATCTGCTGGCGATCGCCCTCGCTCATCTGCTCGCCGGGCTGGGGGAAGAGGTCGCGCAGCTTGGCCGCCACGTCCTGCGCCTTCTTCGAGTCGCGCTGCAGCTTGTCGTGGACCTGCTTCGACTCGCGCCGCACGTCGGGCGGGTTCTGGAACAGCTCGTCCTTGGTGCGCGACTCGCCGGCCTGGGCCGCCATCTGCGCGGCCTTCTCTTCCATGCGGTCCGCGGCCTCGGAGGCGAGATCGAAGTCGTTGGCGTCGAGGGACTGCTGCACGTTGTCGCGCGCCTGCATGGCGTCCTTCTGCACTTCCTCGAAGCGGAAGCCGATGCGATCGCCGTCGAGCTGCTTCCAGCTCTTGTCCAGCTCCTCGAGCTTCTCCTTGAGCTCGCGCTTGAGCGCCTCGCCCTGCCTGGCGATGCGCTCCTTCTGCTGCTCGCGGTACTTGTCGCGCAGGGCCTTCGAGCGGTCGGCGAGCTGCTGCTGCTTCTGGGCGGTCTCGTCGAGGTTCTTCTCGAACTCGCCGAACATGCGCTCGAGCTCGGGGTCGCTCTCTTCGTCGGCGCGCTCGCCCGCCTCGTCGAGCGACTCGAGGAACTGGTCGAGCTCCATCGAGAGCTCCTGCATCTTCTTGAGGGCCGCCTCGGCGTCGCCCTTCTTCACCAGCTCTTCCACCTCGTCGAGCTTCGACTCGAGGCCCATGTCTTCCTGCATCTGGCGCAGGGCTTCGGCGTTCATGAAGTCGTCGCGGATGCCCTTGCTCAGCTCGGCCATGCGCTGCTGCAGCTCGAGCATGCGCTGCTTGAGCGCCTCCATCTGTTCCAGCAGCGCCTCCTGGCTGGCGGAGTCCTTGGTGCGCACGAACTCCTCGAGCAGGCGCGAGAGTTCCTTGCGATCTTCCCGCAGCTGGTTGGCCAGTTCGCGGATGGCGTCGAGCTTGGCCCGGTCGAGCAGCGCCTCGAGGTAGAGCACGTTCTTCTCGGAGTGCTGGATGTCGGTGGCCAGCGACACCGAGAGCCGCCGCGCGATGTCCTGGGTGAAGGCGCCGTTGCGGCCGTCGACGAACTGGCTCTTGCCCGAGGGCCCGCCTTCGCGCCCCGCGATGCGCAGCAGCACGCGCCGCTGCGAGACGACCTGCGAGACGTCGGTGTTCAGCTCGGCGCTGATGTTGAGCAGGGTCGAGAGCAGCTCCTCGGCAGGGTCGCGCTCTTCGCCGATCTCCTGCGCGAGCACCCCGATGTCGCCCGCGAGCTGCACGCCGCGCTCGTCGATGGGCTTGCCCGCCACCGCCGCGTCGACGGGCGTGGGGCTGGGCCGGTCAGGCGCCTCCATGCGATCGGCGAGGTGATCGACCAGGCGGCCCCAGAGCACCTCGGCCTTCGCCAGCGCCTGGCGGCGGTGTTCGGCCGAGCTGTACAGCTTGACCCGCAGCGTCGCCGACCGGCCCTTCTTGGGCCCCTTCACCGCGTCGTTGTCGGTGGCCTCGAGGTAGTACGCGACCTGCTGGCCCGGGCGCAGCGCGAGCGGCGCGAGGTCCCACATGAAGGTGCCGCGGGTGGTGCGGCCGTCGTCGGGCTTGAGCGACACCCGCCGCGCCTCGCCGCCCTCGGGCGTGAAGACCAGCTCGAGGGCCGAGAGGCCGTAGTCGTCCGAGGCGTCGAACTTGAGGGTGATGGCCTGCTTGCTGGGGTCGAGCTCGAGCCCGTCGATGGGCGCGGTGATGCGGGCCTGGGGCGGCTGATCAGCCTCGACGGTGATCGATTGATCCGGCCCCTCGGCCACCACGTCGTTCCCGTCCAGGAAGACCACGTGCCAGGTGCCGCTCTCGTTGACCACGAAGCTGCCGGTGAGCTCGCGCCGCTCGAGGCGCAGGGGCACGCGCCTGCCGCCCGGGTTGAGCACCAGCGCCGCGCCCTCGACGTCGCGATCCGCGCGCGTCTTGACCGTCACCTCGGTGCCCTGCGGCGCGCTCACGTCGCCGGTGCTCGAAGGAATGGTGCGCACCTCGAGGCCGGTGTGCACGGGGTAACGGTAGGTCAGCTCGACGTCGCCGGTGATGGGCTGCCGGCGCAGCGGCTCGGCGGACTCCGCGGGCATCAGCGCCATCGCCAGGCCGGCGCGCAGGGTGGCGCCCTTGAAGACGAGCAGCCCCAGCAGCAGGAACACGGTGGCCACCAGCGTCATCGCGGCGCGCTGGGTGGGGCGCTGGTCGATGAGCTTGCCCACCGAGAGCTTCGCGGCCCGGGCGTCGACGTCGCGCAAGAAGGCGCGCGCCAGCTCGGGCGAGAAGTCTTCGCGCGTGCCCAGCGCCTTCGACAGCTCGACGGCGGCGAGGAGATCGAGGTTCAGCTCGGGCAGCTGCGCGGCGAGCGTGCGGGCGGTGCGCGCGTCGTCACCCACCCGGCGGCGCGGGAGCACCACGCTGAAGAGCACCAGCAACCCCAGGCCGGCGACGCCGCCTGCGAGGATCAGCCCCAGCCCGGCGCGGGGCACGTGCGCCCCCACCCACGAGCCGGCGACGAGCATGACGAGGAAGACGACCACGGCCAGCAGCACGCCCTGGGTCTGGAGGGCGCGGGCCTGCGCGGCGCGCACCTCACCCAGCAGGCGCAACGCGCGGCCGTCAGAAGAAGGGGCCGGCGGCGGGAGGCGCGGTGGTTCCGGTGCAGAAGCTGGGGAAGACGGCTCGAACAAGGGGCGCCCGACTGTAACAGTCCAGCGTGGAACCCGCCGGAAGACGAAGGTGTTCCCCGGCTAAAATGGGGACAGGCTGCTTTTCTGAATCGCCCCGGCTGCGCGCCAGCAGGCCCCAGCGGAAGCCGTACCGGGAGCGCGGCTCCTTCCCACGCGGACATCGAGCGTGGACGCGCTGACGACTGCAGGCAAAGCAGCCTGTCCGGCCACGCTTGAGCTTCTCCACCGGCTCGACGACCAGGAGCCTGGTCGGGACGCCGACCTCACGCGATGATCTTGAACCGAGTCGACCCATCCGGCCTGTCAGCAGCGCTCGCACACCCAGCACGTCGAGCATGAGATCGACCGGAGGCGCCAGCACCAGACCGACTGTTGCGGCCCCGACGGCGAAGACGCCGACACCCTTGAGGTCTCCCCTGTCGGGCTCTTACCACCCGGCCACCGCGCCTCATCGATGCTCGTGCTTCGGGCGCAGGTGGTGGCTACGGTCGCGCGCATGAGCGCGTTTCCCACCACCCGGTGGACGCTGATCCTCGCGGCGCGTGAGTCACCCGAGGCGAGGGCCGAGGCGTGGAGGCACCTGCTCTCGACGTACTGGCCTTCGCTCTACGCGCTCTTCCGCGCGCGCGGTCTCGATGGCACGGCAGCGGCCGACGCGGTGCAGGGCCTGTGTCTCGAGCTGCTCGAGCGTGACGTGGTGGACCAGCTCAACCCCGAGCGCGGTCGGCTGCGCGGCTTCCTCAAGGTCGCCGCCGAGAACTTCCTCATTCGTCAGCACGAGAAGGCCACCGCGCAGAAGCGGGGAGGCGAGGCGCGACCCCTCGAGCTCGATCTCGCGCTGGGCGAACGCCTCGCCGACCCTTCGCTCACGCCCGACCTCGCGTTCGAGCGCGCGTGGGCGGTCGCCGTCTTCGAGCGCTCGATGAAGAGCCTCGAGCAGGAATGGAGCAGCCGCGCTGGCGACTTCGAGCTCATTCGCCGCTTCTTCTCTCCGCGCGAGGAGCCGCCCGCCTACCGCGACGCCGCCGCCGAGTTCGGCGTCTCCATTCCCCAGCTCAAGTCGCTCCTCCACCGCGCCCGGCTGCGCTTTCGGGAGCTGGTCGAGGCCGAGGTGGCCCACACCGTGGGAGAAGGCGCCGAGCTGCAGACCGAGGTGAGCTCGCTGCTGGACTCGCTCAGCCGATGAAGTGCGTGCGCTGCGGCAGTCAGCTGCGAGGTGACGGGCCCTGCCCGAAGTGTCTCTTCACCACGCACAGCCCCACCTTCGCGGGCCTCGAGCTGCTCGAGCCCCTCGGGGAAGGCGGCATGGGCACGGTCTACCGCGCGCGGCACGTGAAGCTGGACCGCTTCGTGGCGGTGAAGTTCCTCTCGAAGGCGCTGCCCGAGCTGAAGGACCGCTTCACGCTCGAGGCGCGCGCGCTGGCGAAGCTCAAGCACCCCAACGTGGTGCAGGTGTTCGACGCGGGCGAAGAAGACGGTGAAGCGTGGCTGGTGATGGAACTGGTGGAAGGCGGCACGCTCGCGTCCCGCATTCCGCTGGAGCCACGCGAGGCGGTGCGGGTGATGGGCTCGGTGTGCGAGGCGCTGCAGGCCGTGCACGACGCGGGGCTCGTGCATCGCGACGTGAAGCCCGAGAACGTGCTGCTCACGCCCGCGGGCGAGGTGAAGCTGTCCGACTTCGGCATCGCGCGCGAGCTGGCGGGCCGAGGCCTCACCCGGCCCGGCGCGGCGATGGGTACGCCGGGCTACGTCGCGCCCGAGGTGCTCGCCGGTGCACCGGCCACGGCGCGCGCCGACGTCTATGCGCTCGGCGCGATGTTGCGGCAGCTCGTCACCGGCCAGGCGCCGCTCGGGGAAGGCGCTCCGCTTCCCGGCGGGCTCGACGCCATCGTGCGCCGCGCGATGTCGGCCACGCCCGAGGCGCGCTTCGAGTCGGCGCGCAAGTTCCAGCTCGCGCTCAGCCAGGTCACGCTGGAGAAGGCGGGCGCGCTGCCGGCGGAAGAACAACTGTGGAGCCGCGCGGTGGCCGTCTCGATGACCGTGGCCTTCGCGGCGATCGCCTGGGCAGGCGTGGTGAGCCTGACGCCGCGCGTTCACGCCGCGGGTGACGTGCCCCCGCTGGTCGCGCTCGGAACGCGCGCGCTCGCCGACGGCCGGCTCTACACGGTGGCCCGCTTCGAGACCGGGTGGGTCCTCGCGGCCGCCGCGCTCTTCGGGGTGGCCCTCGCGGCGGTGGGGGCGCTGCGGCAGCACTGGCGCAAGGCCGGGCTCACCACCGCGCGCCCTTCAGGCCCCCTGCCCTTCGCGCGCGCCACCTTCCTCGCGGGCGCGTTCGCGCTGTGCACGTACCTGGCGCGGGTGGCGGTGCTGGGGCCGAGCGCGACGCTCACCGCGTACGTGCCGCTGGGAGGCGGAGGGTTGCTGCTCGCGGTCACCTACCTGGCGTCGCTGGCGCGGCTCGAGGCGTGGCGGCTGGGGCGCCAGCTCCACCGTGAGCCGGCGTGGGTGCTGGGCGTCATCGCGGGTGCCGTGCCACCTGTCGTCGATGGCCTGCGCCAGATGATCGAACGAGCCGTGCCCTGAAGCTCCCTCTCCCTGCGGAGCGGGGAGAGGGCCGGGGGGCGCCGAACACGCAACCACCGCCCGCCCCTCCGGTACTCCCTTGCGAAAGGAAGTACCCCCATGGAACCCACCCAGTCCTTCCCGCAGACCTTCCTCATCATTCAGCACGTCCAGTGAAGGAGGAAGAAGCCATGGCACCCCGACTGCAGGTGAAACCACTGATGGGACACGCCGCCCGCCACGCCCTCAGCCTGGCGCTGCTGCTGGCGGGAGCGCACCACGCCCCGCTCGCGCTCCTCGGAGCCCTCTCGCTGCACCTCGCCGCCTTCGCCTTCACCCACGACCTCGCGCACGGCGCGCTCGGGCTCCCCCGCCGCCTCAACGAGCTCGCCCTCAGCCTCGCCTCGTTCCCCATGCTCGTCGCAGGTCACGGCATGCGGCTGATGCACCTGCGCCACCACGCGCGCCCGCTCGAGCGCGACGACCTCGAAGGCGTGGGAGCCACCCTGCCCCTCTGGCGCGCGGTGCTGGCCGGCCCGATGAACACCGCGCAGTACCGCGTGGAGTCCTTCCGGGTGGCCCGCCCGCGAGAGCGCCGCTGGCTCGCCGCCGAGACCCTCGCCGCGCTCGTCGCCACCACGCTCGCGCTGACCTCCCGCTCCACCATCGGCGCGGCCTGGGTGGTCACGAACGTGGTGATGCAGCTCACCGCCGCCGCCTGGGCCTCGCACCTGCCGCACCGGCCTCCGCGCCTCTTCCTCTCCATCGCCCGCGCGCTGGCGTGGACGCACAGCGCGGTCATCTCGAGCTTCCTGCACCACCAGAAGCACCACCGCTTCCCGTCAATCCCCTGCGGCGAGCTCTGACTGGCAGAGTGAGGGCGTGAGTCCCCGCGCCCTCAAGCTCGCCCTGGTGGCGGTGGTGATCGCCCTGGTCATCGGGCTCTTCGCCTCGGGCGCGCTCGACACCTTCTCGCTCGAGCACACCGCCGAGCTGATCCGCGGGTACGGCCCCTGGGGCGTGGCGATCTACCTGCTCACCTTCACCTTCCTGCAGCCGCTCGGACTCTCGGGGAACATGTTCACGGTGGTGGCCGGGCTCATCTGGCCCACCTGGCTGGCGCTCATCCTCGCGCTGGCCGGCGCCTTCGGCTCGGCGATGGTGAACGTGGCCTTCGCCCGCTACGTCGCGTTCGACTGGGTGCAGGCCCGCATTCCAGCGCGGCTGCGCAGGTACGAGAGCTGGCTCACCGAGCGCGGACTCGTCGGCGTCATCCTCTTCCGCGTCGCCACCTTCACGCTCCACCCCGCGCAGCTGCTCATCGGCGTGTTGAAGGTGCCCCTGCCGCGGCTGATGCTCGGCACGGCGATCGGCTTCGTCCCGGCGGTGGTGGGTGGCGTGGTGCTGGGTGGAGAGGTCACCCGGTGGCTTGCCGGCTTGTTCGGTCTGGCGTGATCGGACTGAGAAGGGCCGGTTCCGTTCACGCCGAGCGGAGTCGAGGCGCGGAGCTGGTCACGGGAAGTCGCGCTTGCACTGCGCGTCGCGCTCGGCGTCGATGACCGCCTCGGGCAGCTCGGGCACCGAGTAGTCCGGGTGCTCGAAGTCGAACAGGTCGAGCAGGGGCCACGCGTTCGCGTCGCGTTTCGTGAGCGCAGGCAGGTCGAAGCGCGCCTCCACCAGGCGGGTGACCGCGGTGTGATCCACCGGCACGTGGGAGACGTAGTTCCTGCGCGCGAACGGCGAGATGACCATCAGCGGGGTGCGGAAGCCGAGGTGATCGAAGCGCCGCGTGGCGTCGCCGATGGGAAGAAGCTCGTCGGGCTCGCACGCCGCCGGCGGCCGCTGGCTGTCGTAGAAGCCGCCGTGCTCGTCGTAGAGCAGCACCATCGCGGTGCGCGGCCACTGTGGTGAGCGCATCACCGCTTCCACCACCCGCCGGGTGAAGGCCTGCCCCCGCTGGATGTTGCCCGCCGGGTGCTCGTCGTCCTGATCAGCCCGCACCCCGCCCGTGAAGTACGCCTCCACCACCGACACGGACGGCAACTCACCCGCCGCCGCGTCGACGAAGAACTGGTCGAGCGGCTTGAAGTTCTCGTCGTTGCTGCTGAGCAGCCCCACGAACACGGCCGGCGAGGCCACGTCGCTCACGTACGACTTCCAGGGCACGTCGGCGTCGTTGAGCCGGGTGAACAGGCTCTGCGTGGGCTTGTTGTTCACCATCTGCGGGGGAATGCCGTTCTTGATCGCGCCGAACGAGGTGCCCGCCCAGTAGTAGATGCGGTTGGGCTGCGTGGGCCCCATCACCGACGAGAAGTGCATGTCGGAGATCGCGAAGGTGCGCGCGAGCCCGTAATAGAAGGGCAGATCGGTCTCGTCGTAGTACCCGAGCGCGCGTTCGCCGTTGGGCTCGTTGGTGACCACGAAGCCGTCGTTCTTCCCCTCGTTGAACTGCCGGTGCGAGCCGTTCCACCCGTGGTTCACGTCGGTCAGGCAGTACCGCGTCTCGTGGTAGCGCTGCGCCACGCTGCCGTCGCTGGCCGGGTTCTGCGCGTTGGCCGAGGCGACGTGCACGCCGCCGTGGCCGAGCTTCGAGAAGTAGTGATCGAACGAGCGATTCTCCTGCATCACCAGCACGAAGTGATCGATCGGCATCTTCGCGCCGTACTTCGCGTTCGAGGGCAGCGTGTCTTTCGCCAGCGCGCCGGGCCCGTGCGCGCAGGCCGCCAGCTTGTCCTTCGCCTCGGCCTCGGTGATGCCCACCAGCGTCGACTTCGCGCAACCCGCGCCCACCACCAGCAGCACCATGGCCTCGAAGCGCATGGCCCCCAACTATCAGAACCCCAGCCCGACCTGCAGCGTGCCGCCCACGCGCAGCGGACCCAGCGCGGTGGCCTCGGCCGCGAGCGCGACGAAGAGGTGATCGACCTGGTAGCGCGCCCCGAGCCTTCCGCCGAGCGAGAACGCGCGCCCGGTGTACGTGGCGGTGACGCCGTCGATCGACAACTGGGTGGTCATCGTCTGCACGTCACCCAGCACGTCGATGAACGGAGAGACCCGCCTGAAGGGCAGCTCGAAGCCGATGCCCGTGCGGAAGTCCCACAAGGACATCGAGCGCACCAGCACGTCGTGCGTCACCCCGCCGAGCACCACCTGCTGCGCGGTGTCACTGGGGCGGAAGTTCGAGAACGGAAAGCGCACCCCCACCGTGAGGCGCACCTGCTTGTAGATGCCGCGCCACTCCAGCACCGGCCCGGCGAGAATGGCGCTGCCGTAGGGCGCCCCGAGGAACGGGTCGGTCACCGAGCCCGCGAAGGGCGGATCAGCCGACGACGGCTTGAGCTCGAGCGCGCGGTTGCGCTCGTCGGTCCATTGGCCGAGGTAGCCGAAGGAGATCTCCGTGGTGTTGCCCGGGCGTTCCCGGTCTTCGTCACCTGCGCCCGACGCCGACAACGCCGTCACCAGCACCAGCAGTGGGAGGTTCATGGACCCCAGCGGGGAGCAAACGCCCGGCCGAACCCAACCGTGCGGGCTCAGGCACCCATGACGCACCCATGACGTGCGCACGCTGCGCAGCAGGACAGCGCCGTCACGTTGCGCCGTTCACCGCTGACAGCCGGCTGACAATCCGTTCCCTCGATCAGGGGGTCGAGTCGTAGCAGTAGCCCGGCGGGTCGCAGACGCCGCTGGTGCAGCTCGAGCTCTGGCACTCCTGGCTGGTGACGCACGACGCGCCGGTCGTCTTCCTGTTGGCGCACACCCCCGTGACGACGGTGCTCGTCGCGGTGCAGTAGCCCGCGCCGCACTGCTGGTACGAGCCGTCGTACCGGCAGGCCGCGCCGGGGGCGTAGGGCGCCTTGCACACGCCCGTCATCGTCGTTGCGGTCGCCGTGCAGAAGAGCGCCAGGTCGCACTCGTAGCCCGCGTAGGTGCAGGTCTGATCGACCGTGCGGCGCGTCGCGCAGGTGCCCGTCGTCATCCCCGTGGGGATGTTGCAGAAGAGCCCGCTGCGGCAGCCGGTGCCCGAGCCGCAGGTCGCGCCCGCGGCCGCGGGGGCGGCACAGACGTTGGCCGCGTTGCAGCTGAGGTCCCACTGGCAGCGGCGGACGCTGTCGCAGGCGTTGCCCGCGGTGACGTACGGGGCGCACGTGCCCGCGATGCAGTTCAGGCCGACGCCGCACTCGAGCGTGGTGGTGTTGCAGGGCTGCCCATTACCCTGCAGCAGCGTGGGCGTCCGCGTCACGCACAGGTCCGAGGCGTCGCACGTCGCGCCATCGACGCAGTAGTGCGAGTCCGTCACGCCTCCGGTCGGTGCACACGACTGACCCAGCGCGATGCGCGCCACGCACACGCCGCCATACGCCTGGGCGTTGGCAGGGCATTGCTCGTCGCGTGTCGCGGGCTGGCCGAGGGCGACGCGCGCCACGCACTGACCGGGGCAGGTCATCGACGTGTTGCAGTAGCCCGCGCTCGTGCAGTCGGTGCTGGAATAGCAGGAGCCTCCGAGCGGCACCACGCCCGGAAAGACGGCGTAACAACTCTCGTAGCCCGGCGGCGACGTATTGGTGCACGTCATGTTGCGCACGGCGGCCAGGCAGCTCGCCGCGGCCGTGGCGTCGAAGGTGGCCCGGCCATCGGCGTAGGCCGCCGAGATGCCGCCCGCAGAATTGCAGCGCGCGAGCTGACCAGCGCGTTGCTCGGCGAGCCCCGCGGGGCTGTAGACGCCGCAGGCCCCGTAGTGGTCGGCCTGCGCGGTGATCGCGTCGGTGCAGAACTGGGTCACGGTGGGGTTGCCCGAGCCGCCGCCCACGCCGCCTCCAACGGCGCCCCCGCCGCCCGAGCCGCCGCCGCCACCGGTGTTGCCCCCGCCCGCACCTGCACCCCCACACACCCCGAAGGTGCAGCTCTGCGCGCCCTGGCACAGGGAGCACTGCGCTCCGTTGGCGCCGCACGCGAGGTTGCCGTTGCCGGCCAGGCAGGCGCCGGTGGCGTCACAGCAGCCGCTGCAGGTAAAGGCGCTGCACTTGTCCTTCGTCGGGCAGGCCGGCGCGAGCAGCAGGAGCGTCAAACCGAAGACGAAGGACAGGATCTGGGTGCGCACGGGGGCGCTATCGCAGGTGGCCGCGCTCGCGGTCAATACAGCGACGAATCACCGCGCAGCGTCGATCTGCTCGAAGGCCACCTTGAGGCCGCCGTGCAGCCGCTCGACGTCGGGCTTCGCCCACTTCTCCTTCGCCTCGCGCACGAACGAGGTGCGATCGGTGCGGTTGTCGAAGCGCCCCACCGGCAGGTAGTACGCCTTCGGCTCGTACTTGCCGCCGTGCTCGAGCACGCGGTCGACGCGGATGGTGCCGGGGCGATCGCTCTGCTCCAGCAGGTACGCCATGTCGTCCTTCGCGTACTGGCCCAGCATCACCTCGGCGGGCACGCTGTGGTGAAGAATGCTGCCCGAGCCATCGGGGCGGCCGCGCTCGATGTTCTTGCGGCGGCTCTCCTGCGGCTCGACCCAGATGTAGAGCACGCTGGCGCGCTCGAGAATGGTGGGCGAGAGGTGCGCGAAGGCCGTCGAGTAGCCGAACGGCGGCGTGAGCGGGAAGTCCATGCCGTTGGGGCCGCCGCGCGCGCACTCCATCACGATGGTCTTGCCCTTCTTGTCGAGCGCGTTCTGCTTGTTGAGGGTGTCGAGCTCCTTGCGGCACTCCGCTTCGAGCGCCTGGCCCACCTTGACGCGAATGCGCCAGGGCACCTCGCCCAGCAGGGGCCGCACGCCCGCCCGCTCGTGCGCGGCGTCGAGGCGATCGAACAGGTGCTGCGCGGCGCTGCTGACCTGCACCTGCTTGCCTTCGACCAGGTTCCGGTAGTCCTCGTTGAGCAGCTCGATCAGCGCGGCCCAGGTCCACTCGTCGACGAAGGGCCGGTGGGGCCCCCGGTAGAAGGCGTTCTTCCACCCGTGCTCGAGCAACAGGTCGTCGATGCGGTGCATCAGGTGCACGTAGGGGTAGTCGTCGAGCTGCAGCGTGGTGCCGATGTTGAAGTCGTCGCGGCATTGCTGCGGGGTGAGCTGGTCCATGTAGCGCCGCACCTCCGACTTTCCCGAGGCGGGCAGGGAGAACAGCAGCAGCGTGTCGATGGTCGCGTTGGCCATGGGGCGATGTAGAGCGACGGCCGGGCCCCTGTCGAGAAACGTACCTGTAGCCATTAGCCCCGCTGGAGGCAGGGGAGAGGCTGGCTGGAAATGATCCAGCGAGCGGGGGCCGGGGTACAGTGGCCGCGACGACGGTCCCACAGGACGAAAGATTCCATGACGCGACGGCTGCTCCACAAGCGCCTCGAGAAGCGCCTTTCACCCGATTGGGAGACCGCGAAGAGGGAATGGGCCCCGCTCAAGGCCTTCTTCATCGAGTGCGGGCTCGACGGCAACGAGGCCTACGCCATGGCCATGACCGCCTCCGAGCTGATGGAGAACGCCATCAAGTACGGCACCTGGACCCGCGACGACGACGTGCTCAGCCTGGCGATCGAGGTCTCCCCGCGCGCCGTGGTGGTGGAGGTCGAGAACCCGGTGATCGACGACCCGGCCTCGGTGCGGCGGCTGGACGATCGCATTCAGTGGATGCGCGGGTTCCAGAGCCCCTTCCAGGCCTACGTGGAGCGGCTCAAGCAGGTCTCGTCGCAGAGCTACCAGGAAGGCGAGAGCGGGCTGGGCCTGTGCCGCATCGCCTACGAGGCCCGCTGCCTGCTCGACTTCTACGTCACCGGCACGGGGCGCCTGGCCATGTCGGCCGTCTATCAACTGGGGGCCAGCCTCTCGTGAGCAACACCGAAGTCCCCGCAGAGCTCCATGACGACGCCGGCCGGGTATGGGCCGCCCATGTCTCGGCCGCGTCCGGGCTGTCGCTGCGGGTGCGCTTCGCCGAGCAGCCGCCCCCGCGCACCACCTTCCCCCGCCTCATCGTCAAGCACCCCGCGCGCACCCTCACGCTCTCGGGGTGCCGGCTGGTGGGCGAAGACGATCAGCTGGTCTTCGTCGACGACGTCTACGACTGCCACGTGCTGATCGACCAGGGGCGCCTCAAAAACCTGCTGGGGTTCTTCAACGAACTCCCGCTGGTGCTGGCCCAGCGCACCGAGGTCACCGAGGGCTTCCGCGGCTTCGTCGCCGACCTCATCTACGATCTCACCGTCTACAAGAAGTTCTTCGACGAGCAGGACCGCACCTTCTCGAAGGAGGCGCCGCACGTGGGCGTCGCAGCGCAGGAGATCCTCTTGCGCCGCGCGGGCCCCGAGTTCTTCCGCTTCCTCGACGCCAACCTCGACAAGCTCGCGGCGCTGGTCCGCGAGTTCACCCCCGAACAGCACGAGCGGCACGGGTACTACTTCAGGCAGCAGCTTTGGCCCTTCATCATCGGCTCGGCCATCATGGAGCGCACCAACCTCAAGCCCAGGGGCTATGCAGGCGACGCCACCATGATGCAGATGATCTACGACAACCGGTACGAGGGCGTGTGGGCCTTCAACAAGCTGATGCACAAGCACCCGGTGCAGTCGATCGCTGCAGAAGCCGTGCGCAGCCGCCGGGTGCTCTTGCCCCGGCTCCTCAAGGCGCACCTGGACAGCAGCGACGCCCGGCCCTACCGCGTGCTGTCCGTGGCGTGTGGGCCCGCGCGCGAGCTCGAGGACATTCTGGTCGGCGGCGGCGTCGACCCGCAACGGCTCGACGTGACCCTGCTCGATCAGGACGACGAGGCGCTGGCCGTGGCGCGGAGCACCATCGAGCGGGTGGGTGGGCCGCGCAAGTTGTCGCTGGTCAACGACTCCGTGCGCACCCTGCTGCGGAGGAAGGGCGCGGTCGAGCGGTGGGGGCAATTCGAGTTCATCTACAGCATGGGGCTGTTCGACTACCTCACGCCTCCCGTGGCGAAGGCGGTGTTGGCGCGGCTCTATGAGCTGGTCGCCCCCGGCGGCGCGTTGGTGGTGGGCAACTACCACCAGAAGAACCCGGGGCGCTTCTACATGGCCTACTGGTGCGACTGGGTCCTCTACTACCGCACGGAGGAAGAGATGCTGGCGCTGACCACCGGGCTCCCCGAGGCCAGGGTGACGGTGGGCTACGACGCGACCGGCTGCCAGATGATCCTCAGAGTGGAGCGGGCCGCTTGACCGCTCCTCCGCCCCCCCAGCAGGCCCTGGGACCGCGCTTCACCGCGTACCGCGACGGGCTCGTCCACGAGTGGATGAAGATCATCGCGGTGCTCGGAGGGGTGATCGTCCCCCTGTTCCTCCTGCTCGACTACGTGACGATGCCGCGCGAGCTGCTCAGCCGCTTCGCCCTCTATCGCGGGCTGGCCACGCTCGCCGCGTTCGCGATGCTGGCCGTGCTGCGGCTCAGCCGGCCCTCGGTGCTGTCGTACGTGTTCGGCTACGTCCTCAACACGCTGGTGTGCTGGATGATCGTCCAGATGACGGTCGACCTCGGCGGCTTCAACTCCGGGTACTACGTGGGCCTGATGTTGGTGATCTTCCCCATCAACGTGCTGCTGCCGTGGCGCTCCATTCACTCGGCGATCAACGGACTGCTCACGGTGGGGCTGTACACCGGGGCGAACCTGCTCTTCGGTGGGCCGTTCCCGATGAGCGCACTGGTGAACAACCTCTACTTCCTCCTCTCGTCGGTGGTGTTGATCGTGGCCATGAGCGAGACGCGGTACCGCCTCATTCAGCGCGAGTTCGGCCTGCGCGCCGAGCTCGAAGACACCAACGTGGTGCTCGAGACCTCGCGGGCCGACCTGAAGCAGGCGCGCGATCGCCTCTGGAGCGAGATGGAGGTCGCCCAGCGCATCCAGACCTCGCTGTTGCCGAAGAACCGGCGCCTGGGCCCCTACGAGCTGGAAGCGTCGATGTCGCCGGCCGAAGAGGTCGGGGGCGACTACTACGACTTCTTCGAGACGCCGCACGGGGAACGCTGGCTGGCGATCGGCGACGTGTCGGGCCACGGCGTCGAGTCGGGGCTGGTGATGATGATGACGCAGACGGCGATCGCCACGTTGGTGAACGCCAACCCGAACCGCACGCCGTCAGACGTGTTCGTGCACACCAACCGCGTCATCCGCGACAACGTCTCGCGCCTCGGCGGCCACCGGTACATGACGTTGAACGTCATTCGCCTCGAAGACGACCGGCTGGTGGTGGCCGGCAAGCACCAGGACTTCTTCGTCTGGCGCGCGAAGACGGGCACCGTGGAGATCGTCACCAACGAGGGCCCGTGGATCGGGGTGGTCGACGACGTGCGCCGCTCGATCGAGGACCAGACCATCGCGCTCGAGGTGGGCGACTGGGTGCTGCTGCACACCGACGGCCTCACCGAGGCGGCGAACGCGAACGGGGTGATGTTCGGCGAGGCGGGGCTGCGGCGCGTGCTGGCCGAGATCGCCGGCAAGGTGCCCCTGCGCGAAGCGGTGAAGCTGGTGCGCGGGCGGGTCGAGGCCTACCAGCAGCGGCAGGACGACGACCTCACCATCGTGATGCTGCGCCGGGTGAGCTAGCTCCCTCTCCCTGCGAAGCGGGGAGAGGGCTGGGGTGAGGGGCTTTACTGCGCCACGAACTGCACCTGCACCTGGTCGGTGCCCCCGTCGAAGGGGCGCAGCGCGCGCCGGAGCGCGTCGAAGCTCAGCGTCTGCCACCGGAGGTTGGCGTCGTAGCGGACGGTGAGCTTGATGCGGCGGTCCTGCGCCGAGTTGATCAGCTGAATGAGCACCGCGATGGTCGACGAGTTGAAGTGCTCGAGCCGCTCGAAGCGCATCTCGAGGGCCGCGCCCCGCTCGCGCGCCACGCCGAAGAGCTGTTCGAACCAGGGGTGCAACACCGCGCCCGGGCTCCGGCTGGCAGAGCGCCCCAGCCAGTTGAGGACCAGCACTCCCGCTTCGCGCTCATCGACCTCGATCAACAGGTCGTCGGCCTGCAGATTCACCATGACCCCCGAACCAGAACACCAAGCGCGCCCTGCTGCCATCTTTCGCAGCCGCGCCGCAGGCCACTGGGTAGACTCAGCACCGACACGGGGGCTTCATGCACGGCACTGTCTTCGGCGACTTGACCATCGATGTGGGCGGCGTTCCTGACGGGCTCGAGCTCGTCTGGAGGGGTGCGAGCAACTCACGCGATCCCGGCGAGGCGTTGCGGGCCTACTTCAAGGTGACCCTGGCCGAGGCAGCCACCCGGCGGGCCAACCTGCACCTGCACTTCGAGCACCTCATCCAGTTCAACTCGTCGACGGTATCGTTTCTGCTTCACCTCGTGGACGACGCGGCGGCGCAGGGCGTGTCGATGACCTTCTTCTACGACGGCAGCCTGCGCTGGCAGGCGCACAACTTCGAGTCCATCGCCCTGCTCAAGCGCGACGCGAAGGGCTTCTCGGTGCGGCGCCTCGAAGGCGCGGCGCCCGCCGAGAAGGTCGGCCCTCCGTAGCCTGGCTCGAGCAGGCCGGTCATCGAGCGCCTGTGTCAGTCGCTGTGTCACCCGGCACGCCTCGCAAGGGGTCGACCTTGCGGGGCTCCCGCGCAGGGCACGGCGATTGCTCAAGGAGCCCGCCATGGTGACCTCGGGCCAGCCGCAGTCGGAAGTGGAAGCCGTCGAAGGCGTACTCTTCCTCCCTACCGCGGACCGGTTGATCGAGGCGCGGCGGCTGCGCGACGAGCTGCGGGAAGACCTCGACGCCGCGCAGGACTCGGTGCGGTGGCTGCGGTCTGAGCTGCGCTCGCTCGAGCGCCTGCCGCCCAGGCCGCGGGTACAGTCGGTTGTCTACGTGGCCTGTGGGCTCGGCGCCATCGTGGGCGCTGGCATCGCGATGTGGGCGAGGTGAAGAGCGACGACGAGTTGGTGAAGGACGCCGACCCGCGGCTCACCGACGACGAGGCGCTCGCCGCGCTCGAAGCGGAGATCGAGCAACTGCGCCAATTCGTGCGCGCCGCCCAGGCCGAGCAGGAGAAACTGGAGGCCCGCCTCCAGCCCCTCCGCGCACGCCTGGCGCTTCCCCGGCGCGGCAGCTGACGCGCAGGGCACGACGGTTGCTCTGGGTGGCGCCCATGAGCACGTCAAAGCAGCATTCTGAGGGGGAAGCGGTCGAACCGGGTGGGCCCGCTGTGAAGAGCGCTGCACAACCACCGCCGGGCTCCGTGAAGCGGGAAACACAGACGTCGCCAGGGCCCGAGGTGGCCCGGCTCGAGGCGGCCCTCGCCGAGCTGCGTTTCTGGCTGCGCACGGCCCACGCCGAGGAAGAGAAGCTCGAAGCGCAGCTCCGAGAGCAGCTCGCTGGGTGAGGCGGCCGGGCGCCGCGCGTCTGCGTCTGCCCCGTTCCGGCTGGCCACTGTCGCACCCGCGCGCAGCTTGCGAGTCACGACCAGCCCGCTACGCGAGCGCGGCGGCCAGCGCCCGGCCGAGCGGCGCGACCAGCTTCGCCACCTTCGCCTCGCTGATGGGCGAGACGCCGAACGGCACGAATGGATCCGCCACCAGCCCGCGGTTCAGCTCGACGCACACCACCTGGTCCGGGTACGCGCGCGCGTACTCGTACCCCATGGCCACGGGGTGCAGGTGGTACGTGCCGTTCTCCTTCGCGGCGATGCCGTCGGCCACGTACGCCGCGAGCACCGCGTCGACCAGCTTCGGCGCAGCGCGGAAGCTCCCGTCGGCCAGGGCGCTGATCACATCCACCGGTGGCCGCTCGGGCCACTTCGCGTAGACCTCGGGCACATAGGCCGCGTGCAGCGCGGTGACGATGTTCCCGTCGGTCTTCTCGATCGACACCGACCGCGGCGAGTACGAGTGGAGCTGCAGCGCGAGGCCATCGGCCCCGCGGCACACCTCCTGGTACGCGGCGTGGACGGCCTGGTGGTAGCGCGCGTGCTGCGCGGTGAGCCACGTCGCGTCGTCGGGGGAGTCGATGTACCCGGGCACCGCCGGCGTGAGCCCGTCGACGACCACGCCCGCCTCCCCCGTTCCTCCCGAGCGAATGACGCGATTCGTGTCGATGAACGTGCGGGGAATGAGACACCGCGCCACCACCACGTTGATGCCCTGCGCGCTGAGCGTCTTGCCGAGCCAGGCGGCCCCTTCGGGCGCGCCGATGTCGGTGTTGACGAAGAAGAAGTGGTCGAGCTCGTCCGGCAGCGTGCTCTTCAGCTTCGAGACCACCGCGTCGTAGTCGCCCTTGCGGGTGGCGCCGTGGGGCACCTCGATCAGCAGCCACTTCCGGCTGCCCGCCGCGGCGAACGTCGTGACCTCGAGGACACCATCGACCGAGCCGGGCAGGTTCATGCGTATTCGATGCGAATGGTCTCGACGATGGTCTTCACCGCCGCCTTGACCACCTCGGTGTCGGGGTGCCGCACGATGACATAGCCCTCGCCCTCGTAGTGATCCGACTTGGGCTGGCCGATGCGCGGCAGCCGCGTCTTCATGGCGATGGCGCCGACCTTCGCGTTGGCTTCCTTCACGCCCACCACGCGCTGCACCCGGCCGTGGCCCATGCCGCGGAGGTAGGCGCAGCCCACCGCGTACTTGCGCTCGTAGGGCCCGTCGAAGGCGTTGTCGGTCACCGCGCGCGCCCACGCCTTGTACATGTCGGCGTCGTGCCCGAAGCCCATCATCTCGACGAAGTTGGCGCCGGGCGGGCGCGCGGCGATCTCCCCGATGGCGAGCGAGCCGTCATCGCGGCGGAACCATTCCATGTGGGTGAAGCCGGTGGCGAGGCCGAGCACCTTGATGCACTTGCGGCCCAGCGCGCGCGCGTCTTCGAGGTCGGCGATCGACCGCGGCTGCACCACCGACCACTGGATCCACGGGTTCTCGGTCACCTCGAGCGGGCCGGGGTAGTAGCGGCTCACGTTCTCGAAGAGCACCTTGCCCTTCACCGTGATGGTGTCGAAGCAGTACTCGCGCCCTTTGAGGAACTCCTCGGCCAGGGTCGGGTTGTCCGGGCGCGGGTGCACCGCCTCGATCGCGCCCTTGAGCTCGTCGAGGTTCTTGATCCGCCAGGTGGCCTTGCAGCCGGCGCCCGCGGGCGGCTTGAGCACGATGGGGAAGTGCACCTGCTGCACGAACGAGACGGCATCGGCGAGCGAGGTGATGAGCTTGTGGCGCGCGCAGGGCAGGCCGGCGGCGCGCAGGGCGTCCTTCATGCGCGACTTGTCGCGGAAGAGATCGGCGGTCTTCGGGTCGGTGCCGGGAATGCCGAAGAACTTCCGCACCTCGGCGAGCGCGACCTGGAGCGGCTCGAGCACGCCGACGATCTGGTGCAGGCCGCCGTAGCGCTTGCGCACCTTCTCGCAGGCGACGACGAGCTGCCTGGGGTCGAAGGCGTCATCGACCTTCACGAAGTTCGCGAATGGCTTGGCGGCGGCGCCGGTGGGCGCCTTCTGCACCAGGCCGATGAGGCGCACGCCCTTGAGCTCGGCGAAGGCACGGGCAAAGCGGAGACTGGCTTCTGCGGGGTACGGGACGACGAAGACGACGGTTCGCATGGCGCGCATTGTCGGGCGAGTCGCGCCGGTTGTCTCCCTCTCCCTGCTGGAGCGGAGCCGGTCCAGCGGAACGCTGGACAAGCGCAACTGAAGCGAAGCGGAAGGTGCGCCAAGGCGAAGCGACCAGAGAGGGAGCGGAGCCGGTCCAGCGGAACGCTGGACAAGCGCAACTGAAGCGAAGCGGAAGGTGCGCCAAGGCGAAGCGACCAGAGAGGGAGCGGAGCCGGTCCAGCGGAACGCTGGACAAGCGCAACTGAAGCGAAGCGGAAGG
>JAUXRX010000006.1 GCA_030681645.1 Archangium sp. | reverse complement strand
CCCACCGAGAGCTGCGGCGGAGGCGGCATCGCCAACCGCTGCGGCACCATCGGCTGACGAGCCGGGTCACCTGGCGGAGCTGAAACGCTCCGCCAGGCTCAGCTTGAGTCAGGAGGTGCACGAGGAGCGCAAGGTCGAGGGGCAAGCCCGGTTGAGCAAGGAGCGCGAACTGACAACCCGCGTCTCATCGAGGCGATTGCGAGCCAGGCAACACACCAGGTCGCGCTCTCGGGCCCAGCGGAGTCCCGTCGTTCGCAGCCTTCTGCGGTTTTCGGCGTCGGCTCACAGCGAGCCCTTGTCGATTCCCCCGGAGTCGCGTGCTTCCCTCAATCTCGTCGTGCACCCGGGAGTCGTCTGCTGAACCGAAAATGTCGGTGCCGCGCGGTACAACGCCCGCTTCCATGAGAAGGAGGGCGTGATGGCTCGAGCAAAGACACATTTCACCTGCCAGTCGTGCGGCTACCAGGCGACCAAGTGGCTGGGGCGCTGCACCGAGTGCGGCACCTGGGGGTCCATGGTCGAAGAGGCCGAGCTGTCCAGCGCCAGCCAGTCGCGGCCGGCCTGGGGCGCCGCCAGCGGTCAGGACAAGCCGGTGCTGCTGCAGCAGGTAGAGAGCTCCAGCGAGTCGCGGCGGCTGACCGGCATCGCCGAGCTCGATCGGGTGCTGGGCGGCGGCGTGGTGTTGGGCAGCCTGGTGCTCATCGGCGGTGACCCCGGCATCGGCAAGTCGACGCTCCTGCTCATGGCGGTCGACCGGCTCTCGAAAGACCGGCCCGCGCTCTACGTCTCGGGTGAAGAGTCGCTGCGGCAGACGCGCATGCGCGCCGAGCGCCTGGGCGTCACGGGGGAACAGCTGCACGTGTTCGCCGAGACCGATCTCGAGAAGGTGCTGGGCGCGGCCGAGAAGCTGGCGCCCGGGTGCCTGATCATCGACTCCATCCAGACGATGTTCCTGGCCGAGCTGGGGTCGGCGCCGGGCAGCGTGGGCCAGGTGCGCGAGTGCGCGGGCCGGCTGATGAGCTACGCCAAGAAGACGGGCGTGCCGACCTTCATGGTGGGCCACGTCACCAAGGACGGCGCCATCGCCGGGCCGCGCGTGCTCGAGCACATGGTGGACACCGTCCTCTACTTCGAGGGCGAGCGGGGGCACCCCTTCCGCATCCTGCGCGCCCACAAGAACCGCTTCGGCAGCACCAACGAGATCGGCGTGTTCGAGATGAAGGGCTCGGGGCTGGCCGAGGTGCCCGACCCTTCCGCGCTGTTCCTGTCAGAGCGACCGAAGGGCGCGTCGGGCAGCGTGGTGACGTCCACGCTCAACGGCACCCGCCCCATCCTGGTCGAGGTGCAGGCGCTGGTGGCGCCCACCGGCTACGGCACGGCGCGGCGCACCGCGATCGGCGTCGACTCGAACCGGGTGGCCCTGCTCGCCGCGGTGCTGGAGAAGAAGGAAGACGTGCAGCTGATGGGCTGCGACATCTTCGTGAACGTGGCGGGCGGGCTGTCGCTCACCGAGCCCGCCAGCGATCTCGCGGTGTGCGCGGCGCTGGTGTCATCGCTGCAGAACCGGGCCATCGATGCGCAGACGCTCATCCTGGGCGAGGTGGGGCTCGCCGGTGAGGTGCGGGCGGTGTCGCAGATCGAGCCGAGGCTGGTGGAGGCCGCGAAGATGGGCTTTCGCCGGGTGATTCTTCCGAAGGCCAGCGCGCGGCGGCTGGAGAACGCGCGGCTCGAGGTGCTCGGGGTGGAGTCGCTCAGCGAGGCGCTGCAGCTGTTGAGGGGGTGATCACCTCTCCCTGCTTGCGGGGAGAGGTCGGCGCGCAGCGCCGGGTGAGGGGCTCAGCTTCCGCCAATTCGCCCCTCACCCCCGACCCTCTCCCCGCTGCGTCTCCCTGGGTCGCTTCGCCTCGGCGCATCTTCCGCTTCGCTTCAGCTGCGCTCGCCCAGCGTTCCGCTGGACCGGCTTCGCTCCGGGGGAGAGGGAGATCAGGTTGGAGTTCGCAGCGCGGCTTCGGCCTTCGACGCGGTGCTGCTGGTCTTTTCCCAGGTCTGCACCTCGGTGACGCGGCGGGGGAAGCGCGTGGACAGCAGGTTCGCCACCTCGTGGTCCTTCATGGGCGTGGCGGCCTCTCGCAGCGCCTGCGCCATCTCGAGCGCGTTGCGGAAGCGCCGCTCGGGCTCCTTCTGCAGGGCGCGCTCGATCACCTCCCACAGCGGGGTGGGCAGGCCCGCGGGCCGGGCCAGCGTGTCGTTGACGATCGATTCCATCGTCTTGGTGTCGTCCTTCTGATCGAACGCCCGGCGCGCCAGCAGCGCCTCGAAGAGAATGAGCCCCATCGAGAAGATGTCGCTCCTGCGATCGATGCGCTCGGCGGTGGCCTGCTCGGGCGACATGTAGAGCGGCTTGCCCTTGACGATGCCCGGCAGGGTGACGGTGCGCTGGTCCCTCATCTTGGCCACGCCGAAGTCGAGCACCTTCACCCGGCCGTCGAAGCCGCACATCACGTTGTGAGGCGAGAGGTCGCGGTGCACCAGCCCCAGCGGCGCGCCGTCGTCGGCCTTGAGCTCGTGCGCGGCGTGGAGCCCCTCGAGGGCCTGGCACACCAGCGCGCTCACCAGCTCGGGCTGCAGCGGGCCGTGCCGCCAGTAGATGACGTGATCGAGGTCGACGCCCTTGATCAGCTCCATCGCCATGTAGAACGAGCCGGCCGCGCTGCCGAAGTCGTAGAAGGTGATCAGGTTGGGGTGGTTGAGGCGCATGCCCAGCTTCGCCTCGTCGAGGAACTGCGCGACGATCACCTCGTCGTCGGCGAGCCTGGGCAGGATGCGCTTGAGCGCCACCAGCCGCGACACCCCGCCCGGGTTCACCGTGCGCGCCACCATCACCTGCGCCATGCCGCCGGTGCCGAGCGGGTGCAGCAGCTCGTACTTGCCGATGCGCGCATGCGGGCTCAGCTCGCCCGAGTCTGACAGCGTCTCGAGGCGATCGAGCGGTGACTGCCCCTCGGAGAGCGCGATGAACGACAGCACCGCCGAGTCGAGGATCTCCCCCACCGCCTCCACCAGCGCCAGCACGTGCTTGCCGCCGTCACCGAAGGTGCCCGGCAACAGGAAGCCGATCGACCCCAGCGAGGTGCGGCCCAGCGTCAGCCCCGAGACGAACACGGTGCGTTGGTCGCCCAGCGGCACCGCGCCCCGGTACGTGGCCCAGGTGCTCACGTCGAAGTACTCGTTGCCCCACACCCGGGTGAGCACCGGCCCGTTGCTGCCGAGGATCTGCGCGAACGCGCCCCGCGCGTGGATCATGCGGGCGCACTGCGCGAGGAACACGTCGACGGCCGCCGAGAGCCCCAGCTGGCGCTCGATGCAATCTTCCAGCACCTCGTCGGCGAGGCGCTGCACGGCCACCAGCCCCCGAAGGAACCGGACCTCTTCGTCCACCGAGTCGAAGCGGAGCGGTGGCGGCGTCGGCATGTCCCTACTTCTTCGACTCGGCGTTGTAGATCGCGTCGGCGATGCGGTACGCGCTGCCCTCGAGCTGCTTGATGGCGTCCCGAATGCGGTTGGGCTCGTTGGTGCCCAGCTGCTTCTTCAGGTTCTCGAGGTCGCTCTTGATCTCGCCCTTGTCCTTGTCACCCAGCAGCGACGCGTACTCCTCGAGCGACTTCTCGGTGGTGTAGATGAGGCCGTCGGCGTTGTTGTGGAGGTCGGCGAGTTCCTTCTTCTTCTTGTCGCCCTCGGTGTTCGACTGGGCCTCGCCGATCATCCGCTGGATCTCGGCTTCGGTCAGGCCGGAGTTCGACACGATGCGCACCTGCTGCACGCGGCCGGTGCCCAGGTCCTTCGCGGACACGTGCACCAGGCCGTTGGCGTCGATGTCGAAGGTGACCTCGATCTGCGGCACGCCACGAGGCGCGGGCGGAATGCCGACGAGCTCGAAGCGGGCCAGCGTCTTGTTGTCTGACGCCATCTCACGCTCGCCCTGCAGACAGTGCACGCTCACCAGCGGCTGGTTGTCGGTGGCGGTGCTGAAGACCTGGCTCTTCTTGCAGGGGATGGTGGTGTTCTTGTCGATGATCTTGGTGAACACGCCACCGGCCGTCTCGACGCCGAGCGAGAGCGGCGTGACGTCGAGCAGGAGCACGTCTTTCACCTCGCCCTTGAGCACGCCGCCCTGGATCGCGGCGCCGATGGCCACGACCTCGTCGGGGTTGATGCCCTTGTGCGGTTCCTTCTGGAAGAAGGCCTTCACCTTGGCCTGGATGGCCGGCATGCGCGTCATGCCGCCCACCAGCAGCACCTGGTTCACCTGCTGCTGCGTGACCTGTGCGTCCTTGAGCGCGAGCTTGCAGGGCTCGATGGAGCGATCGACCAGCTCCTTGACCATGTTCTCGAACGTGGCCCTGTCCAACATCTCCTGCAGGTGCTTGGGCCCGGTCGCGTCGGCCGTGATGAAGGGCAGGTTGATCTCGGTCTCCGTGGCGGAAGAGAGCTCGTGCTTGGCGCGCTCGGAGGCCTCCTTGAGGCGCTGCAGCGCCATGCGGTCCTTGCGGAGATCGATGTTGCCGTTGGCCGCTTTGAAGCGATCGGCGAGCCAGTCGATGATGCGGTTGTCGAAGTCTTCGCCGCCCAGGTAGGTGTCGCCGTTGGTCGACTTCACCTCGAACACGCCGCTGTTGAGCTCGAGGATCGAGATATCGAACGTGCCGCCGCCGAGATCGTAGACGGCGACCTTCTCGCTCTTGCCCTCGTTCTTCTTGTCCAGGCCGTAGGCGAGCGCGGCCGCCGTGGGCTCGTTGATGATGCGCAGCACGTTGAGGCCCGCGATGCGGCCGGCGTCCTTGGTGGCCTGGCGCTGGCCGTCGTTGAAGTACGCGGGGACCGTGATCACCGCCTCGGTGACCGGCTCGCCCAGGTAGTCCTCGGCGGTCTGCTTCATCTTCACGAGGATCATCGACGACACCTCGGGAGGGCTGAAGCGCTTGCCGCGGATCTCCACCCAGGCGTCGCCGTTGTCGGACGGCACCACCTTGTAGGGCACCATCGACATGGCCCGCTGCGCTTCCTTCGAATCGAAGGCGCGGCCCATGAGCCGCTTGACCGCGTAGATGGTGCACTCGGGGTTGGTGACGGCCTGCCGCTTGGCGATCTGCCCCACCAGGCGCTCGTCACTCTCGGTGATGCCCACCATGGAAGGCGTGGTGCGGCTGCCTTCGCTGTTGGGGATGACGACGGGCTCACCGCCCTCCATCACCGCCACGCAAGAGTTCGTCGTACCAAGGTCGATACCGATGACTTTTGACATGTCCCCCTCGATTACTGCGGCTTCGTCGCGTCGGGCTCGCCCGGCGAAGTGCTCTCAACTGCTGCAACAGGTGCGGGCGCTGACGGCGTCCGGGAAACCACGACCAGCGCAGGCCGGACGAGGCGATCATTCAGGGTGAAGCCCCGCAGGACCTCGGTGAAGACGTGGTTGGGCGGCATGTCGGTCGTCTCGGCGGCGGTCATCGCCTCGTGCCGGTTCGGATCGAACGCCTGGCCCTTGGCGCTGAAGGCCTTCACGCCGTGCTTGCCCAGCGTGTCTTCGAAGAGCTTGCGGGTCATCTCGACGCCCTTGCGCAGGCTCTCGAAGTCGGCGGCCGACTTGGCGGCGTCGAGCGCGCGATCGAAGTTGTCGAAGACGGGCAGGAAGTCCTTGAGGAGCTTCTCGTTGCCGAACTTCTGCATTTCCTCTTTCTCTTTGAGGGCGCGCTTCTTGTAGTTCTCGAGATCGGCGACGGCGCGCAGCATCTTCTCGTGCTCGTCCTTGATCTTGCCCATGAGCTCGCGGCCCTTGGCCATGGAGAACTCGACCTGGAGCTTGAGCGACTCGATCTCGTCGTCTCGGGGTTCCTTCTTCGCGGCGGCGGGCGCTTCAGCCGGCGCCTCGGCGGGCGCTTCGGGGGCGGGCGCGGCGGCCACGGGCGCGGCTTTCGGTGCGGAGGGCGGCGGGGCAGGAGCTTCTGCTTCCTGCTTGCCCGAGTGCTTCTCGACTGACTTCAAGGCCTCGTCGAGCACGTCCTGACCAATCGACGTGCTGAACGAACCTTTGTCTCCAGGCTGTTTCACAGTGATGGAGTCAACCACAACGCTGCCCCAAACGAGGGAGATTCCTCAGAGGAAAACCGAACGATTCTGCTGTGATGGTTGAATGACGACCCTGCTCCTGCTTGGCCTCCTGCTCGGCGCCGATGGCGCGACCCTGGTGCGCCGTCAAGACGCGCCCCGCTACGCCATCGCCGCAGACAAGGGGGAGGTGGCGATCGCGCTTCAGAAGGACGTGGCCGTGTCGCGGCTGGTGCTCCAGGCGGGGGCGAAGGTGCCCGAGCACACCCACGAGGCGAGCGAGACGCTGGTGGTGCTGGAGGGCTCATGCACGCTCACGCTGGGGCGAGGTCCAGTGGTGCTGGTCGCGGGTGACACGGTGCACCTCCCCAAAGGGGAAAAGCACGCGGCCGAGGTGCCCGGTGACGCGAACGGGCCGTTCGTGGCGATCCAGATCTACGCGCCGGCGGGGCCGGAGCAGCGGTTCATGAAGGGGAAGAAGCGGTGAGGGACGGCGGGGATCGATGCCTTCAAGGAAGAACGCCTTCAAGAGCGTGGTGAAACAAGGCTCCTTCCGTGCGAGTTGCGCGCTGGCCCCTCGACCTCGGGCAGGGAACCGCACGGGATCGAGGTCGGGCTCATGTTGCAGCAACCCTGTCTCCTTTGATGCTGGTGACGCGGGGGGGGCCGAAAACCTTGTCTTCTTTGTTGACGACCTCCAGGGCCGAGAGGGTCCCTCAGGGGGTCCTATGACGGAATGAAGGTCGCTCGCGTGATGACCTGCATCTCGACAAGAAATTCCGCTGCGGCAGTGCCTGGGGCGTGCTTCGGGCGCCAGAAACGCGACGGGACTGCACCAATCTGGAGCGATTCCTTGTCGGAATGCAGGTCATCACGCGAGTGACCTTCATTCCGTCATAGGCGCCTGTGGACTCGGACCCGGCCCGCCCTGACCATCACAACGCTTCGCTGAGTGAGGAGAACGAACGCCCGGAGCGAGGGGCCTGGTCGGGTCGCGCACGGACGCGGGCCCTCAACCACCACGCCTTCTCAGAGCCCCTCAGCTCTCCTGCGACTTCTTCCCGATCGTCTTCTTCGCAGCACCTTTCTTCGCCGCGGGCTTCTTCTTCGCAGCGCCCTTCCCCACCGTCTTCTTCGGGGCCGGCGCAGGCGCCTCCTCCATCTGGGGAGGCGGCGACGGAGGCGTGGCAGCCGGAGCCGCGGCCTTCTTGCCCGCCGCGGGCGGAGCGGTCTCGCCACCCACCGGCTTGACCAGGAAATCGTTCGCCTTGTCAGTCGCCTTCTCGATGGCGCCCTCGGCCTTCTTCACCCCGGTCTCGACCAGCGTGGCCACCTCTTCGGCGGTCTTCTTGGCCCACACCCCGACGTCCTTGAGCCCGTCGCGCAGCTTCTGCTGACGCTTCGGATCCTGCACCTCGGTGAGGAGCTTCTGCGCCTCTTCCTTCACGTCCGTCCCGAAGCGCTTGAAGTCGTCGCCGGTCTTCTTGAGGAAGGACTTCAGCTTCGCGTCCCACTGGGAGTCGTTCATGGTGCTCACTCATACTCATGAGCGGGGCTTTGATTCCATCCGCACCGCCCCAATGCGAAAGTGTCCCCCCGTGGCACGCCTCGTTCGGCACTTCATCGAAGAACCCCGCGCCTGCAGCTACCTGCAGACGGTCAAGGCTTCGCTCGAGTACCGCCTCATGGTCGACGTCACCCCAATCGAGCTGGAAGAGATGCTCATTCGGGGCTGGCGGCGCTTCGGCCCCGCCTACTTCCGGCCGGCGTGCACGCCGTGCGGCGAGTGCCATTCCATTCGCCTCGACGTGCACCGCTTTCAGCCCACCGCCTCGCAGCGCCGCGCCCTCAAGCGCAGCAACCGGTTCCGGGTCGAGATGGGGCGCCCGCGCATCGACGCCGATCGCCTCTCGCTGCACCAGCACTGGCACGGCACCCGCGAGGACGCGCGCGGCTGGGAACCGACGCAGCTCACCGAAGACGAGTACGCCACCCAGTTCGCCTTCCCCTCGTCCACCGGGCGCGAGATGGCCTGGTACGACGGGCCCCGGCTGGTGGCGCTGGGGCTGGTCGACGTCACCCCCAACTGCTTCAGCGCGGCGTACTTCTTCTACCACCCCGACATCGCGCGCCTCTCACCGGGCATCGGCAACGTGATGCGCTGCGTGGAGATGGCGCGCGAGCTGGGCTGCCAGCACATGTACCTCGGCTACCGGGTGCAGGACTGCGCGTCGCTCACCTACAAGGGCTACTTCCAGCCGCACGAGGTGCTGGTCGGCCGGCCCGCGATGCACGAGCCGGCCGTGTGGAAGGAAGCCGCCGTGGTGGACCACCCTCAGAAGGGCGCGTCTTCGTCGCCCGGAGGCGGCGGGCCGTCATCAGAAGACGGCGGCGGCGGGTCTTCCCCGCGCTGACGGGCGATCTCCGCTTCGATCGCCGCGAGCAGCTGCTTCTCCTTGTCGTGCCAGCGCGCCTTGCTCGGGTCGGCCAGCGAGCGGCGTGAGCCGTTGGCGTAGAACTCGAGATCCTGCACCGAGGCGCCCACCACCGGCATGCCCTTGCTCCGCCCGTAGTTGGGCAACAGCATTCCGTCGGACGCACCGGCCGGCGCGGGACGGCCTGCACTCGCGGCGGGGCGCGCGGCGGCAGCGGCCCTCGGCGCGGCGCTCATCGGCGTCGCGCCGATCACCATCGCGTCGAACGCCACCGTGAAACCCTCGCCGGTCTTCACCGCGGAGCCCACGCGCACCTGCTCTACCCGCCCGTCATCTCTCGTCACGGACACCCACACTGGAAATCGGTCGCTCATGGGGCGCACCTTGACGCTCGCTACGCTGGACCGTCAAGCGCGGTCGAAGCACACTCCGCCACCGATGGATCCCGACTCAGTGCTGGTGGTGGACGACGAGGCCATCGTGCTCGACGTGCTCAAGGTGGCGTTGAAGAAGGCGGGGTTCGCCGTCTTCACTGCTGCCCGGCTCGTCGAAGGCACGGCGATGGTGCACGGCCAGAAGTTCAGCTGCGCGCTCATCGACAAGAATCTCCCCGATGGATCGGGGTTGGATCTGATCCGCCTCATCCGGCAGCGGCAGCCCGACTGCACCTGCCTGGTGATGACGGCGTACCCGAACGCCGACTCGATCCTCGAGGCGCTCAAGCTGGGCGCGGTCGACTACCTCGAGAAACCGTTCCCGCACGTCACCATCATCCAGGAAAAGGTGAAGGCGGCGGTCGATCGCCAGCGCCGGCTCGCCTCGCTCAGCTCGCGCGTGGCCGAGATGAACGCGCTCAAGGCCGCGGCCGACGCGGTGGTGGCCGAGGAACCCAGCCTGCAGAACAGGCTCGACTCCCTCAACTTCCGCTACCAGCGGGTGCTGGCGCTGATGCGCGAGGTGAAGGCCGGCCTCGAGAGCGGCAACGCGGCCACGGTGAAGACCCTGCTGAGCCGCGTCACGGCGCTCCTCGAAGACCTGAAGTAGCACTCAGTCACTGCGAGACGATGTTGAACTCGACCCGCCGGTTGGCCTCGCGGCCCGCGGGCGTCTCGTTCGTCTCGGCCGGCTTCTCCTGGCCGAAACCCACCGCGCGCAGCCGGTTCTCGGCCACGCCCTTCTTCACCAGGTACGCCTTCACCGAGTCGGCGCGGTCCTGGCTGAGCTTCTTGTTCTTCTCGGGCACCCCCACGGTGTCGGTGTGGCCTTCGATCTGAATGAGGGCGATCTCCGGGTGCACGGTGAGCACCTGCGCGATGTTCGTGAGCAGCGCGTCGCTGCGCTTCTGGATGCTCGCCTTGCCGGTGTCGAAGTACACCTTGTCGAGGATCTTGAGCTTCTCCACCGTGATGATCACGAGCTGCTTCTGCGCGGCGGGGCAGCCGGCGTTCTCGGGCACGCCCTGTTCCGAGGGGCAGTTGTCTTCGTGATCGAACACGGTGTCGCCGTCGGTGTCCTTGGCGGGGCAGCCGCGCTCCTGCGAGATGCCGGGGTTGAGCGGGCACGCGTCGGTGCCGTCGGCGAAGCCGTCCTTGTCGTTGTCGGCCTCGGGGCAACCGTCCGAGTCCTCGAAGTCGTCCTTGTCTTCGGGCTGATCGACGCACTGGTCGAGGCGATCGACGACGCCGTCTGAGTCCTGGTCGGTGTCCGGGCAGCCGCGGTTCGCGGCGGGGCCGGCGACCTCGGTGCAGTCGTCGAGGGTGTCGATGGTGCCGTCGCCGTCATTGTCGGGGTCGGGCGCGCCGTCTTCGTCCTGGAAGGCGTCCTTGTCTTCGGGGTCGAACGGGGCCTGGTCGCTGGCGTTCTTCACGCCGTCGCCGTCGCGATCGAGGTCCGGGCAGTCCGCGAGCTGGTAGGCCCGGCCCTCGGCGCAGGTGGGCTGGGTCATCGGCGTGTTGGCGAAGGCCGCGCCGAAGTACGCGCGCACCGCGGGCGTGGTGGTCTGCCCGGCGAAGCCCGGGCCGGCAGAGGCGATCAGCTCGACGGGACCGAGCGCCCAGCGGAAGCCGAGCTGGCCCTCGACGCCGGGCTGCCCACCCGCGAGCGGGATGAAGCCGCGAACGGTGAACTCGCCGCGCGGACCCTCGGGGTTGACGGTGGTGACCATCGCCGCCACGTAGAGCTGGCTGCCCACGCGATCGGCGCTGCTGTTGGTGAGCGTCTGGTAGTCGACGGTGGTGCGGTGGAGGTAGCCCAGCTCGATGCCGTACTGCCACGCGTCGTACACCCGGCCGACCTGAAGGCGGGGCGCGGCCTCGAAGCCGCCGTTGCCCTGCGCGGCGCTGGTGCCGAGCGGGAGCCCGACCCCGAGCACCACGGCCAGGGAGATCGGCTTGTGCGCGTCGAGGATGTTCACCTTGGCCTGCAGCCAGGGGTTGCCGAGGCCCGCGGAAGCGAGGCTCAGCCCGGTGGTGCCCTGCTGGTAGACGTAGACGGGCACGTTCGCGCCGAGCTCGAGCCAGTCGGTGAGGCCGAGCGCGCCGAAGACCTGGAAGCCGAAACGATCCTGGAGGAGATCGGTGAAGGTGCCGGCCTGCGTCGTGCGGAGGTTCCCGTGCGTGTAGAAGCCCGCGACGCCGACGCGGAACTGGGTGGCGTCGAGCGTGCGGCCGTTGCCGACGAAGAGCGAGCCGCGCCCGGCAGGATCGAGCCAGAGCTGCTCGACGTCTGCGCTGGGTACCGTCTGCGCCGCGGCGAGCGAGGCAGTCAGCAACGATCCTGCGATGAGCATCTTCATGACGCGCGGGACTAACAGGGCGAAAGGGTCACGCCAACAATCACCTTTTTCTCCCTCTCCCTGCGGAGCGGGGAGAGGGCCGGGGTGAGGGGCTCCTTGTGAGGGGCTCCTTGTGAGGGGCTACTTCTGAAGCTGCGCCTCGAGCGTCCCGATGAACTCGCCGAGCGCCGCGTCCACCCCCACCTCGTTCCACTGCTGGGCAAACCGCCGCACCGCCACCTCCCCGAGACCGGGCCCCGGCGGCACGCCCTCGAGCGCACGGGCGAGCCTCGCCGCCGGCCACCCCACGCCGACCACCGTCGCCTTCATCGCCCGCGCCTGGATCACCGCGTCTGACGGGCGCTCGAGCCACGCCCCGGCGAGCGCGCGGATCAGCACCAGCTGCGGCGACTGTTCCTGCCCCGCCGCCGTGCGCGCCGCCTCGAAGTCACCCGCGAACAACGCGGCCTCTGCGACGAGCGGCTCCACCGGCTTCACCCCGCGCGCGGCGAAACCACGCGCCGCGGCCAGCGCTTCCTTCGCGTGTCCCGCGCGCAGCGTGGCCTTCACCAGCAGCACCGCCACCTCGAGGCGATCCGGCCGGCGGCTCACCACCTCGCGCGCGAGCGCGGCCGCATTCGACGCATGCGCTTGCGACTTCCCGGCGTCGGCGACCTCCAGCGCCTCGGCGAGCAGCAGCTCGGCCCGCGCCGCGTCGAGCTGGAGCTCGAGATCATCGGGCGTGCGTTCACGCAGGCTCGCCAACCGCGCCACCACCTGCTGCGCCTCGGCGGCGTATTCCCCGCGGGCGTCCTTCGCTCGCCAGCCGGTGCGCTCGACCAGCGCGGCGCCGAGCGCCTGCCGCCGGGCCAGCTCCTCGGTCGGTTCCTTCGCGGGGAGCTCGAGCAACTGCACCGCCTCGTCGAAGTCGCGCTGGGCGAGGGCGGGCTCGCTCTCGCGCAGGGCGCTCTCGATGCGCGCGCTGGCGGCCGCCCGCCGCGCCTCGAGCGAGTCGGGCATCAGCGACAGGGCCTGGTCGGCGAGCTCCCGCCCCCGCTCGGCCCAGCGCAGCGACTGCGCCGCGTCGAGCCCGGGCATGCCCGCGCGCGCGACCGCGGTCTGCGCCAGCACCACCCTCGCCTGCCCGTCGGTGGCCGACTCGTCCGCGAGGCCCTGGGCGAGCACGTCGCCGAAGTCGAGGCTGTGCCGGGCTTCGTCGAGGCGCGAGAGCGAGAGCGAGACCACGCCCAGCCGGGCCATGGCGCGCGCCACCCGCAGCCGCTCTTCGCGGGGCGCGCTCTGGAGATCCGTGGTGCGCTGGTAGTGGCGCAGCGCCGCGGTGGTGACCTGCTCGAGCAGCGGCTCGACGCCGGGCTGGGGGCGCAGGCGCAGCGCGACGTCGTCGAGGAAGCGCCGGGCGAAGAGGCGGGCGCGATCACGTTCCTCTCGGACCCGCGACGCCGCCGTCAACACGCCGGCCAGCACCAGGATCGACGCGGTGAGCGCCATCAGCGAGAAGAGGCGGTGCTGGCGCACGTAGCGCTTGAGCAGCTGCCACGAGGAATAGCGGTAGCTGCCGAGCCGCCGGCCGTCGATGTAGGCCTTGAGCTCGTTGGCGAACTGCTCGGCGGTCCCGAGCGAGCCGCCCAGCGCGCTGCGGCACAGCCCGAGGAGATCGTCGGGCGCGCCCCGCACCTGCACGGTGCCCATCACCGGCGCGGGCAGCCCGGTCACCACCTCGTGGAGGATGGCGCCCAGCGCCTTCACGTCGCCGCTCACCCCGAGCGGGTTGTTCGGAGCAGCGCTTCCGTTCACCCCGGGCGAAGTCGAGGGGCCGCCGCGCCCTCGCCCCTCGACTCCGCTCGGGATGAACGGGGCGCCCTCTGCGCTCTCGGCCAGGCCCTCTGGCTCGGGCGGGCCCCAGCCCAGCAGGTAGACCTCGCCGAAGCGGCCCAGCGAGATGCTGTTGCACGACAGGCGGCGGTGGGTGACGCCCACCTCGTGCGCCATCGCCACGCAGCGCGCGATGCTGTGCACGGCGGGCAGGAGCGCGAGGCGCTCCTCGAGACCGCTCGCCCGGGTGAGGGCCTCGGCGAGCGTGTCGCCGGTGACCTGCCGCAGCGTGGCGTAGACCGCGCCCTTCGCGTCGCGGCCCAGCTCGTAGATCGGCACCACCGAGGGGTGATCGAGGCGGGCGAGCAGGCGGGCCTGTTCCATCAGGGCGGCGTCTGATTCGGGCGAGGCGGCGTACGCCTGCTTCCACGCGACGTCGCGGCCGAGCACGGTGTCGTGCATCGAGACCACCCTGCCGAAGGCGCCACGCCCGAGCTCCCGGGGCGGCGCGTCGGCGCGGGGCGCGGCGAAGTAGCGGTGCGGCTGCTCGTCGACGACGTCGGCGCGGGGCTGAACGGGCTGCGCGTCGGCCCGGCCACCCGACTGGGCGGTGAGCTGGCGCACCTCCGCGGGGAGCAGCTCGAGGGTCTGCGCGGCGTCGCCACCGGCGGTGGTGCAGGCGCGCGCGGCGAGGCGCTCGAGCACCTGGGCGCGGGCGCGATCGAGCATGCCGCGCTCGACCAGGAACTGGGCGAGCGTGCGCTTCTCGCCGGGCTGGGCGAGCTCGCGCGCGCTGCCGAGCACGTCGTCGGCGGACAGGTAGCCGAGCTGCACGCCCAGCACCGCCAGCAGCATGTCGCCGGGGGCAGTCATCTGGGCTGCCTGCAAAAAGGGGACAGGCTGCTTTTGCTCGCCGTCCTCGAGGTCAGGAGGGAGAGCAAAAGCAGCCTGTCCCCTTTTTGCCACCCGTTCACGGCTCACCCCCCAGGTGCGCGTCGAGCGCTCGCAAGCCCTTCGCCAGCGCCTCGTGACCACCGATGGTGAGCGGCGTGTCTTCAGCCAGCTTCTTGAGCATCAACGCAGTGGCGTCGGTGCGCCCCTCGACGCGATGGAGCAGCGCGGCCGGGAACCAATCGACCACCTCGGCACACTTGAGCTCCTCGCACTTCGCCAGGTGCGCCCGCGCCAGCAGCGTGTTGCCCGCGAGCGCCTCGACCAGCGCGCCGAAGAGGGCCACCGCCGCCGGAGCCCCGGGCACGGGCGCGCGCGCCTTCTGGCGGATGAGCTCGTCCTGCCCGATGGCGAAGGCGGCGCTGAGCACGGCGGCGTCGTACTCGGCCCCCAGGCCCAACGCCTCGACGCGCTCGGCGTACTGCCACGCTCCGGGGAGATCGCCGTCGAGCAGCGCCAGCTCGGACGCGTCAGACAGCTCGCTGTTCCGCCCGGGATCGGCGGCGATCAGATCGGCCAGCAGGCGCCGCGCATCGGCCACCACGCGGCGGCGCTCCTGCCGGTCGGTGACGGGGTGGAGCCCGCGCGCCAGCGACGCGAGCACCGTGGCGTGCCCGGCCTGGAGCGCCCGGGAATCGCGGCGGGCCCGCATCGTCTGGGCCAGCTCGATCACCGTGCGCAGGGTGTTGAGCCCGTCGGCGCGCGCGCCGGTCATCAACTGGCCCAGGGCGAGGTTGTTCGACTCGTCGAGCACGCTGACGGCGGCGTGGAGGTCGTCGGGCGCGGCGCGGTAGTACTCCCAGGCCGAGTCGCGCGAGCGCCTCGAGATCTCCATGCCCAGCCGCATCTCCCCGCGCGTGTAGCGGATGATCGAGATGCGCGAGAGGAGCAGCGTGTGCGCGGAGAGCACCGGCGGCGAGCCGGGGGCGAGGGTGCGGACCCGCTGCGCGCGCTCGAGCTGGCCTTCGAGCAGGGCCAGCGCCTCGGCCTCGCTGCCTTCGTCGATCAGCAGATCGGAACGCCAGACCTCGTGCTCGAGCTGCGCGGCGAGCGCGTCGGGGTCGTCGGGGCGCTGCTCCACCAGCGGCCCCAGCATGCGCTGGGCGCGCTCGAGCGCCTCGCGGGCTTCGGGGCGCCTGCCCAGGCGCCAGTGCTGGTGGGCCAGGCCGTTCCAGGTGCGGGCGAGCAGGAGCCGGTCTTCCCGCGCGCCGTTCAGCGGATCGACGTCGGCGGAGAACGCCTCGAGCGCGCTGTGGGAGAGCTGACCTATCACCTCCGAGGTGCCGGGCACGTCGGCGAGCGTGGGCGCCACGTCGGCGAGGAAGAAGCGCGCCATCTGCCGCGCCTCGTCGCGTTCGCGGCCCACGCTCACGGCGGAAAAGCCGGCCAGCACCAGCAGCGCCGTGAAGGTCGCCAGCGCGAGCGTGGCCTTGGCGCGGTGCCGCTTGAGCACGCGGCCGGCCACCTCGCCCAGGGTGTATTCGTAGGCCTTCACCCGCTTGCCGGCGAGGAAGGCCTCGAGCTCGAGCGCGAGCTCACCGGCGTGGGGGTAGCGGTGATCGCGGTTCCACGCGAGCGCGCGCTCGCACACGGCGACGAGCTCGGGGGGCGCCGCGGGCGAGAGTGAGAGCACCCGGGGCGGCGGCTTGCTGCGCACCTCGGCGAGCACGTCCCACGGGCTCTTGCCCAGGTAGGGCGCGCGGCCGGTGAGGATCTCGAAGAGCATCGCGCCCAGGCCCCACACGTCGGAGCGCGCGTCGAGCTCGTCGCGGTTTCCCTGTGCCTGCTCGGGCGACATGTACGAGGGCGTGCCCACGGGCCCGAGATCGCGGCCGCCGGTGAGATCGGGCGCGAGCTGCACGGTGCCGTCTGCGCTCGAGGCGCGCGTTCGCCGATCAGCGCGGCCCATCACCCGGGCGAGCCCCCAGTCCATCACGGAGGTCTCGCCGTGCGGCCCCAGCATCACGTTCTGCGGCTTGAGATCGCGGTGCACCACCTCGCGGTGATGCGCGGCGGCGACGGCGCGGCAGGCGGTGAGGAGATCGGGCAGGAGCGCGAGGCGCCCCTCGAGGCTGCGCGTGTCGGTGAGCGCCTGCGCCAGGGTGCGGCCGCGGACCTGGCGCATCGTGTAGTACATCGTGCCGTCGCGCCGGCGGCCCAGCTCGTACACGGGGACGATCGCCGGGTGCTCGAGCTGGCCGGTGACGCGCGCCTCGCGCAGGAAGCGCGCCTCGAGGTTGCGCACGTGGAGCGTGTCGAACTTGACGTTCTGGGTGATCTCCCGGTGGAGCTCCTTCATCGCCACGTCGCGCGAGAGGAAGTGATCGCGCGCCACCACCACGCGCCCTGCCCCGCCGCGGCCGAGCTCCTTGACCTTGCCACCCTTCCCGGTGTCGAAGGTGTAGCGGCCCTTCGCTTCGACGCCGATGTTCTCGGGGGTCTCGAGGCTGTCGAACGAGGTGGTGGCGGCGGCGAGGTCCAGCTTCTCGGGGGTGGCGTTGGCCTCGCCGGACCGCAGGGTGGACGCGAGGCCCGAGAGGCTGTCCTGGGAGAGCGGCGGCAGGCTGCGGAGCGTGATGGCCGCGTCACCGCCGTGCGCGGCGATCGCCTCCGAGACGAGGGCCTCGACGAGCTGGAGCTGTCTGGCGTCGAGCACGCCGCGCGACTGGAGGACGTCGCCCAGGCTCGCGCCGGTCTCGCGCTGCACCAGCCACTGCGCGCCGGCGGCCATCACCTCGCCGGCGGGCGCGAAGCCGAGCTGCTGCACGAAGAGCGCCTGGAGGAGGTCGCGATCACTCGTCATGGTGTTCGCCTCCGTCGCCGTACTCCTCGGGGTGGGAGAAGCGGAGCTCGAGCTGCTCGGCTTGTTTGCGGCAGGCCTCGAGGCCGGCGAGCGCGCGTTGGTCGACTCCGCCGTCGGAAGCGGCGATCACGGCGAGCCTCGCGCAGGCGGCGAGCTGGGCTTCGAGGGCGGGGGCGCGACGGCCGTTGGGGCCGAGGGCGAGCGGCGTGCGGACCTGGGTCCTGCGGCCGGCCTCGATTCCACGGAGCAGCTTCTGGGCGGCGGCGAAGTGTCTCGAGGTGGCCGGGACCTTCTTGAGCTCTGAGAGCACGGCGTCGAAGCGGGCGTCTTCGGGGCGCGCGGCCTGGTCGAGGAGCGCGCGGTACTGGAGGTCGGCGCGTGCGAACGCCTCGGCGGCCTCGTCGCGGCACGAGGTGAAGAGGAGCGTCGTGATGAGGAGGACGGCAGACCGGGACACCACGGGTGGCACTAGCCCAAACCGGCGATGACTGTCTCTGGCGTTGGGGTGCGCAGAGAGTGCGCGATGGTTCCTGCCTGGATGGTGGGCGGTGGTTGAAGGTGTGGCGTGGTGCTGGCTCCGCAGGGCGAGCCTCTCTCCTCGCACCCCGGGTAACTCAGCTGCACCTGGCTTCGACTCGGTCACCGCCCGGCCGGGTCGGCTTTTCCGGGCGCGTAATGGAACATTACCGCGCGGTAATGGTCCATTACTCGGCTGGGAGAGCGACGGCCCCACCGAGGCGTAGAAGCACCGCGCAGCTGGCTGTCCGACCCAAACAGCAGGCGCGGTCACCGTCGGCGCGGCAGTCTCCTTCCCGAGCGAGTACTGGACCAGTACGCGCGCCGGGAGAGGCCCACCACGTCACATGCGCGTCCTCGCGTCGTGCCGAGGGCTCGCACGGATCGGGCACGGACGAGATCCGCCACGCCCACGTTTCCTCAAGGCGAACGGCGCCGAACGAATGCGAGCAAACCAGCGAGCACCAGGACCGCATCGACGGAGAAGGTGCTGCAGCCACATCCACCCGGATCCGTCGTGTCGCCGCCACCACCGCCACCACTTCCCCCACCCGCCCCGCCACCCACCCCCGCATCGACCGGACTCGAGCCCGCATCAGGAACGCCCGCGTCAGCCGAATGCACGAACCCGCCCACCGGCGGATACCCCCGCAGCACGATCTCCGCCGCGGGCACCGCGCGCGAACAACCGGGAGAGAAGCCCGTCAGCTCAGGGCTCCCGGCCTCGGCCCACGCCGTCCACAGCAGCGACGACATCACCGTCACCCCGTCGGCCCAGCGGCGCGCGGTGAGATCGCGGGTGCTCGAGTACAGGGTGGGAATGCTCCCGGCCGCCGCGGTGTCGGCCGCGATCAACTGGTTCACCAGCGCGTTCCCCGCGATCACCACGTCGAACACGTTGTGCTTCGGGTCAGCCAGGCCCGCGGTGCCGTAATACGTCGCCGCCAGCGTGGTGACGCCGTTGATGTTGGCGACCACGTTCAACATGTCCGACTCCCAGCGCGCGTGCAGCCCGTTGTTGGGATCGAAGTTCTTCGTGTCGTGCAGCACCGAGAAGCTGTCGAACACGTAGTGCGACAACACGAACGAGGTGTCGAGAATGGCGGTGGGGTTCTTCGCCCGGAACGCCGCGACCAGCTCGGCGTACTTCACCTCGACGTGCCACGGCACGATGCCGTTGTTCGACGCGTTGCGATCGCCCAGCAGCGCCACCACCGCCGCGAAGTCGCGCGGGTAGTTCGTGATGGGCGTGACCCAGTCGATCTCGAGGTAGTGCCGCGGCGCCTCGGCGGGGTCGCTGCCCCGCCAGCGATCGGGATCGCAGGCCTTGTCCTGCAGCGCGGTGGTCTGCCGCGCCGCGAACCACGCGCGCAGGCAGTGGCCCTGGGGCATCGCGTCCTGCATCAACGACGCGAGCCGCCGGTGCCCATCGAAGCCCCACCCGAAGGAGGCGCTCGAGGCGACCACGGCGAGGAACAGAAACGAACGCAGCATCGGCGCTCAGTGCAGGTACTTGTCGGAGTCACCGCCGACGTTGCGCCGGCCTCCGTCGATGCCCTTCAGGTGCGACGAGCGCTTCTTGAGGTCCCGCTCGAGCTGCCACGAGCGGAAACGAATGATGAACTCCGAGGGGAAGCCGAAGCGCGCGTAGGCGAACGTGAACGCCAGCGCCCACGCCTCGGCGATGAGGAGGTACCACTGGCTGAACACCGCGTTGAGCGCCAACAGCAGCACGCCGATCATCGCGAAGGTCCGGCCGGTGAGCGGGTAACCGAAGATGTTGGTGCTGCGCTCCCAGATGGCACAGCCGTAGCCGACCCACACGATGGCCGACATGATGTTCCCGCCGAAGAACGGGAAAGCGCCGATCGCCGGAAACACGAGCGCGGTGAGCAGCGTCGCCGCGCCTCCCAACGAGGTGGTCACCAGCACGAAGCGCAGGAACCTCGGCTTGCCCCACAGCTGCTCGAGGCTCCCTCCCGTGCCCCAGAGGATGAGCGCACTGAAGATCACCGAGCCGGTGTCAGGCATGGCGGCGGGCAACCAGGTGACGAGCTGCCACACGTGCCCGCGAAAGACGTCCTGGGGCACCAGGTACAACACCACGCCCGCCGTGAACGCGACCTTCCAGAACACCGACGCCGCGACCACCGCGACCGCGAGCGCCGTCGAAGCATTGCGAAACGAGGGAAGGACGAACTGGACCTGCTGCGCCATGCGCCCCGTCTTACTTCGGCTTGTAGAAGAGCGTCACCGTGAGGCAGTGAAACTCCTTGTCGGAGCTCTGCGTCACCTCTTTGTCGACGATCTCCACGTTCGGGTTGTCCTTCAGCCACGTGGTGATCTTCTCGCCCATCACTTCGCGGTCACGCGCGAGCGTCGTCGAGAACACCTTCACTCCAGTAAATTGCGGAATCGCCATGATCAGTATGTCCCTCGCCCAGGATTGAGCTCTGTGGGGCCGGGGTCCCTCCCGGCCCTTGCTGCGCTGGTGGGATCCTGCACCCACAACACGGATCCCGGCTGTGACATGCCCGTTTCCGAGAGCCGCTTCAATGGAACACTGGCAGTCCGGCCGGGGGTGAGGTCAGCGCAGACCCGCCGCCTTGGCGCGGTAGTTCTCACACAGCGAAGGCTCTTTGCACGAGGGGCCGATGCCGTCGGGGTGGGCCACGAACGGAGTCTTCTCCGATTCCTCGGTGCCACACAGGCTGCACTTGCGCTTGCGGTTCTTCCGCTCGGTGCGCCGCTCTTCAGCCAGCTGCTTGGCGCGATCGCGCAGTGCCTTCGCATCAGGAACGTTCGTCACATGGCCTCCACGAGAACTGCGATGCCCTGCCCGCCACCGATACACGCGCTCCCGACGCCGTACCGCGCGCCCCTGCGCTTGAGCTCGTACAACAGATGCAGCGTGATGCGCGCGCCCGAGGCCGCCAGCGGGTGGCCCAGCGCGATGGCGCCGCCGTCCACGTTGGTGCGATCGCGCGGCAGCCCCAGCTCCTTCTCCACCGCCAGGTACTGCGGGGCGAAGGCCTCGTTCACCTCGAAGAGATCGATGTCGCCGAGCTTGAACTCCGCCCGCTCCATCAGCTTGCGAATGGCCGGCGCGGGGCCGATGCCCATGATGCGCGGGTCGCAGCCCACCGCCGCCCAGTTGACCAGGCGGCCGATCGGCTTGAGGCCCTTCTTGTCGGCGAACGTGCGCGTCGACAGCAACGCCGAGGCCGCGCCGTCGTTGATGCCCGAGGCCGCGCCGGGGTGAATCACGCCGTCCTTCTTGAAGACCTTCGGCAGCTTCTTGTAGCCCTCGACCGTCGATTCCGGCCGCGGGTGTTCGTCCTTCGAGAAGAGCGTCGTGCCCTTCTTCGACTTGAGCTCGACCGGCGCGATCTCGGCGGTGAAGCGGCCCGCCTCGTGCGCGGCCTGGTAGCGCTGCTGGCTGGTGACGCTGAAGGTGTCGACGTCTTCCTGCGTGAGCTTGTACTGCTCGGCCAGGTTCTCGGCCGTCATGCCCATGGGCAGGTTCGGGTAGGTGTCGAAGAGGCCCTGCATCAGGGTGTCCTCGAGGCCGCTCTTGCCCAGGGGAATGCCCCAGCGCGCGCCGCGGACGATGTGCGGGGCCTGGCTCATCGACTCGGTGCCGCCCGCGAGAATGCAGTGCGCCTGGTCGGTGAGCATCATCTCGGCGGCGCTCACGTAGGCCTGGAAGCCCGAGCCGCACAGCCGGTTGAGGGTGAGCGCGCCCACGTTCACCGGCACGCCGCTCTTCAGCCCGATGTGGCGCGCGAGGTAGATCGCGTCGGGGCTGGTCTGCATCACGTTGCCGTAGATGACGTGGTCGACGTCTTCCGCGCTCACCTTCGACTGCGCCAGGGTGGCCTTCGCCGTCTCGACGCCGAGATCGGTGGCCGAGAGATCCTTGAGCGCGCCTCCGAACGTGCCGAACGCCGTCCGCTTGCCTGCCAGGAAGTAGATTTCTTCGTGCTTCGATGCGCTCTTCATTTTGATTTTGTCTTCCGTCAGGCGACGAGCCTGAACAAAGCGGCGCCCACCATGCCAACTGCGCCGAGCGTCCACAACAGTCCAACTGCATGCTGTTGACGCAACTCAGGTTTTCCCGATCGCGAATACCACTCGCGGGCGGCGACCACGCGCTCTTCGATGGTCTTGAGCACCTTCGGCGCGCCGATCTCGGGCACGCGGCGCAGGTGCGCCTTGAGCAACCGTTCGGGCGTGGCGCCGTCGAGACCACCTGCGAGGTAGGCGCCGGGCACCTCGAACGAGAGGCGGCGGTAGTTCGCGGTGATCACGAAGCCGCGCTCCGACTGCGTGAGGAAGACGAGGTGATCCTGCTCGTCGGGCGAGACGCACAGCGAGGCCACCACCGGGTGCGTCGGGTGCACCGCGTCGAGGAACCAGTGGGCGGAAGTGAGCGGGGCCCTCTCGGTGTGCGCTCCCAGCAGCGTGAAGCCCAGCTTCTTGAGCTCGCCCCAGGTGTCCTCGAGCTCGGGAGGAATGGCGGTCACGTCGGCGGGCGTGTCCACCTCGACGCGCACCGACTGGGGCCGCAGACAGAGCACCGCGCGCCACGCCTGGAAGCGCAACAGCACCAGCGCGCCGATGAGCGCGACGGCGGCGGAGAGGGGGGAGTCCATGTTCATGGAGCGCAGCCGATAGCAGCGGAACGCTGCGCGAGACAGCCGGAAGCGGAGCGACCCTCTTGGCGGCTGAGAGTCGCGGTGGAGCGTCCACGCCCCATGCGCATCTTCACCCCTTTCGTCGCGCGTCCGAACGGGCAGGCGTCGGCACACGCGTTGCTCAGCTGCCCGCTGCGCGGGGAATCATCTCCGCCCAACACGAAGCGGGAGGCAGGGCGATGGGGAAGCTGAATGAGAAGTTGAAGGCAGTGGCGGCGGCGGTGGCGGCGATCGAGAAGCAGTTCGGGCGGGGGGCGGTGATGCAGATGGGCGAGTCGACCGAGATTCAGCCGGTGGCGGTGATCCCCACCGGGTCGGTCGGGCTCGATCGCGCCCTGGGCGTCGGAGGGCTGCCGCGCGGGCGCGTGGTGGAGATCTTCGGCAACGAGTCGTCGGGCAAGACCACGCTCACCCTGCACGCGATCGCGCAGGTGCAGGCGCAGGGCGGCGTGGCGGCCTTCATCGACGCCGAGCACGCGCTCGACGTCGGCTACGCGCGCAAGCTCGGGGTGAGGGTCGAGGAGCTCCTCATCTCTCAGCCTGACACCGGCGAGCAGGCGCTGGAGATCACCGAGCACCTGGTGCGCTCGGGCGCGGTCGACCTGGTGGTGATCGACTCGGTGGCGGCGCTGGTGCCGCGGGCGGAGATCGAGGGCGAGATGGGCGATGCGCACATGGGCGTGCAGGCGCGGCTGATGAGCCAGGCGCTGCGCAAGCTCACCGGCGCGGTCAGCCGCAGCGGCACGACGATCATCTTCATCAACCAGATCCGCATGAAGATCGGGGTGATGTTCGGCAACCCCGAGACCACCACCGGCGGTAACGCGCTCAAGTTCTACAGCTCGGTGCGGTGCGAGATCCGCCGGGCGGGGAACCTGAAGGAAGGTGACGTGGTGATCGGCACGCGCACCAAGGTGAAGGTGGTGAAGAACAAGGTCGCCCCGCCCTTCCAGGAGGCGGAGTTCGACATCATCTACAACCGCGGCATCAGCCGCGCCGGCGAGGTCATCGATCTCGGCGTCACGCTCGGGCTGATCGAGAAGACCGGCTCGCACTTCGCGCTCGACGGCGAGCGCCTGGGCCAGGGCCGGGAGCGCGCGATCGAGTGGATGAGGGAACACCCGGTCGAGCAGGAGAAGGTCGCCGCGAAGATCCTGCAGGCGGCCAGGCCGAGCGACATCGCGGCGCCGGGGCCTGAGGCGCCGGCCGAGGAAGCGGCGTGAGGCTGCTGATGGTGGTGCTGGCGTGCCTTCTGGTCGAGGCGTGCCGGCAGCCCGTGAAGCAGAGGAGGAAGCCGAGGGAGACGCATCGGCTCGCGGCTGAACGGCCGAGGACTCCGCCTCATCGGTGACCTTCTCCCTCCCTCTCCCTGCGCAAGCGGGGAGAGGGTCGGGGTGAGGGGCCGAGCGGAACGACTGCGGGGGCGGAGCCGGGAGTCGGAGTCGGAGTCGGGGTCGGTGTCGGTGTCGGAGTCGGGGTCGGTGTCGGGGTCGGAGTCGGAGTCGGGGTCGGGGCCGGGATCGGGATCGGGATCGGCTTCGGGATCGGGAACGGGGGCGGCTTCGGGATCGGGAACGCAGGCATGCGTCGAGGGCCCGGGGGGCGGCTTCGGGATCGGGAACGCAGGCATGCGTCGAGGAGCCCGGGGGCGGCTTCGGGATCGGGGACCGGGGCGGCTTCGGGAACGGGGCGCGTTCCGCTCCGGGCCGTTTGCGGAGGCCGGGCTTGCGTGCGAGCGTCACGCTCTGGTGCGGGCGATCGTCGTCACGGTGGTGGTGCTGCTGTTCACGGCTTGCGCCGACGTGTGCGAGCGCGGCGCCGCGATCAACAAGAGCTTCAGCGAGCGGCACGCTGCCTGCTACGCCGAGAGCACCCTGCCCGGCGCGCCGTTCGACACGGCGAAGTGTGATGACTCGATGAACGCGTGCAGCACGCAAGATGAGACGGCGCTGCACACCTGGTTCGATTGCGTCGAGCGGCTGCCCACCTGCACCCCCGCCACGCGCGCGGCCTTCAATGAGAAGTCCCTCGCCTGCGCCAACGGCATGGGCCAGCTCACCGACGGGTGCTTCCGGCCCTAGATGCCGTGCTCCGTCATCCAGCGCTCGGCTTCGATGGCGGCCATGCAGCCCGTGCCCGCCGCCGTCACCGCCTGGCGGTAGGTCGCGTCGCTCACGTCGCCCGACGCGAAGACACCCTCGATGCTCGTCTTCGCCGTGCCCGGCTGCACCCAGAGGTAGCCGTTGGCCTGCAGCTTGAGCGTGTCCTTGAAGAGCTCAGTGGTGGGCACGTGGCCGATCGCCACGAAGACGCCCTTCGCGTCGACCTTCTTCGAGTCGCCCGTCTTGAGGTTCTTCACGATCGCGCCCGTCACGCCCTTCTCGTCGCCGACCACCTCTTCGATGGCCGAGTCCCAGATGAACTTGATCTTCGGGTTGTTGAGCGCCCGCTCCTGCATGATCTTCGAGGCCCGCAACGAGTCGCGGCGGTGCACCACCGTGACCGTGCTGCACATCTTCGAGAGGTAGTTCGCCTCTTCCATCGCCGTGTCGCCGCCGCCCACCACGATCACGTCCGTGTTCTTGAAGAAGAACCCGTCGCAGGTCGCGCAGGCCGACACACCGCGGTTCATGAAGGCGTCTTCACCCTTCACGTTGAGCCACTTGGCCGAGGCGCCGGTGGCGATGATCACCGTCTCGGCCAGGTACTCCTTGCTCTCGCCCTTCACGTGGAACGGGCGCTTGCTCAGGTCGAGCTTCACCACGTTCTCCATGTGCACCACGGTGTGGAAGCGCTCGGCCTGCTTCTGGAACGCCTCCATCAGCTCGGGGCCGGTGATCGACGCGGGGAAGCCCGGGTAGTTCTCCACCTCGGTGGTGATCATGAGCTGGCCGCCCGGCACGCGCCGCGCGTCTGATTCAGAGGGGCCACCCGCAAACACCACCGGCGAAAGGTTGGCGCGCGCCGCGTAGATGGCGGCGGTGTAACCGGCAGGACCTGAGCCGACGATGACGACTTTCCGGGTCTCCATGACACTCCTGAGCAGGGGCCTTTGTAACGGGCGTGAGATGCAGAAACTCGGACTTCGGTTTCGGTGTGCTACGAACTACAGCCGATGGACGTCGAAATCTTGAGAAAAGTCGCGCTGTTCGAGGGCATGACATCGGCACAGCTGCGCAAGCTCGCCGCCGCCCTCAAGGAGTCGAAGTTCCCCGGCAGCACGCACATCTTCAAGGAAGGGGAAGCCGGCACGTCGATGTTCATCATCGTCGAGGGCAAGGTGCGCATCTCGAAGATGGTGCCCGGCATCGGCGAGGAGGCCCTCGCGATCCTCGAGCGCGGCCAGTACTTCGGCGAGATGAGCCTCATCGAAGAAGGCCCCCGCAGCGCCGACGCCATCGCGCACACCACCTGCCTGCTCTACGAGCTGTCGCGCGAGAAGCTCGACGAGGTGATGTTCACCGACAAGGAGCTCGCGTCCACCCTGCTCTGGACGTTCGTGCGCACCTTGAGCTCGCGGCTGCGCGAGACCAACGACAAGATCCGCGCGTTCTTCGCGCTCTCGTCCTTCGGCCCGCGCTGAAGCCAGCCCGGTTCAGCCGGGCGAATTCGAGCACCGTTCAGCCGAGAGGAGTCGAGGGGCTACCGGCACACCCCGCTCTGGCAGCTGAGGCCCGAGCCACAGGTGGTGCCGCAGCCGCCACAGTTGTTCCGATCGGTCTGCAGGTTCGTGCACGCGTTGCTGCAGCAGGTCTGCCCGTTGCTGCAGTTGCAGCCGGCCGGCGCGCCCGCGGTGCACACGTCAGACGCCTCGCACTTCGTGAGGGTGGCGAAGAAGTCGACCACGTTGTTGCACTGGGTGTTCTCGATCGCCTGGTAGCAGACGTTGAGGTTCTCGCCGTTGATGCGCCCGTCGCAGCGCTCGGTGGGCCAGGCATCCAGGAAGAACTTCCGCTTGTCGGTGAGGCAGTCGGCGAAGCTCGCGTAGCGCTGCCCCGAGCCGATGTTGCCGCAGCGCTCTTCGAAGCGGCAGTTGCGGGTGGCGCCACCTTCACGCGCGTCGTTGACCGAGACACAGCCGGCGAACGCCAGCAGAGCCACGACCGCAACGGAGAGCCCGCGGCCGGGGCGACCAGCCAGGAGCACCGGCATGCGCCGGAACGGCGCATTCAGGGCACGGAGCGCAGCGGAGAGCCCGCGGCCGGGGCGACCAGAAGAAACAGAGTTTCGAATCATGTCGCCGCACCCTATTCCGGGTGCCCCTCGTCGTCGATTGCCAGCGGAGGCATCGACCAGGACGCGGACGTGTGGGCGATCTTGCGCGGCAGCCAGCCGGCGCGGTCGAGCACGCGGCAGCCGACGGCGAACATCATGTCGCTGTCGGTGATGAGCTCATGGCCTTCGAGATCGGCCCGGCTGCGCGCCATCTTGAGAATGCGGTCGTGCGCGCGCGCCGAGAGCTGGAAGTTCTTCACCGAGTGCTCGAGCAGGCGCGTCGCCCCCGCCGTCGACTTCGCGTGTTCCTGCAGCAGCCGCGGCCCCATCTGCGCGTTGCAGTAGATGCCGGGGGCGTCCCGGAACCGGTGCGACTGGATCGCGCGGGCCGCCTCGACGCGATCGCGGAAGTACTGCGAGGTCTTCGCCCCGCGGTGCGCCAGCGCCAGCAACCTCACCTCGACCGGGCGCGTGGGAATGCTGATGTCGAGGCGATCGAGCAGCGGCCCCGAGATGCGGGTGAAGTAGTCGGTCACCTTCTGGTCGCCGCAGACGCACTCGCGATCGGCCACCTTGTAGAAGCCGCACGGGCACGGGTTCATCGCCGCCATCAACATCACCTGGCAGGGATAGGTGACGTGCTGGTTGGCGCGCGCGAGCCGCACCACGCCCTCCTCCAGCGGCTGGCGCAGCACCTCGAGCACGTGGCGGCGGAACTCCGGCAGCTCGTCGAGGAAGAGCAGCCCGCGGTGCGCCATCGAGAGCTCTCCGGGTCGCGTCATCGGGCCTCCGCCCACCAGGCCCGCGTCGCTGATGGTGTGGTGGGGCGCGCGAAAGGGGCGTTCCTTGATGAGTGACTGGCCGTCGGGGAGCAACCCCAGCACCGAGTAGATGCGCGTCACCTCGAGCTCTTCCTGGAAGGTCATGCGCGGGAGAATCCCGGGGAGCCGCCGCGCCAGCATGGTCTTGCCCGAGCCGGGCGGCCCGCAGAGCAGCACGTTGTGGCCGCCAGCCGCCGCCATCTCGAGCGCGTCCTTCACGTCTTCCTGGCCGCGGACCTCGGCCATGTCGACGGCGTTGAGATCGACGACCGGGCTGAGGTGCGGGCGGTTGCGATCGTACGGGGTGATGAGCTGCTCGCCGGTGAAGTGCATCACCGCCTGGGAGATCGACTCCACCGGCAGCACCTCGATGCGATCCACCAGGGCGGCCTCGGCGGCGTTCGCCGCGGGCACCATCACGCCCCGAAAGCCCCCGTCGCGCGCGGCGATGGCCAGCGGGAGCACGCCGCGAATCGGCTTCATCGCCCCGTCGAGCGCGAGCTCCCCGCCGAAGAGCCAGGCCTGCAGCGGCTCGGGCTCGATCAGCCCGGCGGCGGCGAGCACGCCCAGCGCGATGGGCAGCTCGAAGGTGGCGCCTTCCTTCTTCAGATCTGCGGGGGCGAGGTTGACGGTGATGCGCTTGGCGGGGAGCTGGAAGCCGCCGTTCTTGAGCGCGGAGATCACCCGCACCTTCGATTCGCGCACCGCGCCCTCGGGCAGCCCGACGACGTTGAAGAAGGGCATGCCCAGGGACATGTCGACCTCGACCTCCACCACCACCGCGTCCACGCCCATCAGCGCTCCGGACTTCACACGAGCCAGCATCGGTCCACCTCCGGAGGGTGATGCTCGCAAGCGGCGAGCCAGCAGCGCCCGGAGTGGCCGCTCCGCGTCCGGACGAGAGCGGTTTCTCACCGGGTGAAGGCACGAGTGGCGCGTCCTCACTCCATCCACAGTGCGAGAAGGCGTGGACGGTCGTGGACGTGTTCCCCTCTCCCCGAGGGGGAAGGCGAACTCGCGCCTCGAGGGAAAGAGAGGGGCAGGGAGAGACCGCGCGAAGGGCCGTGCGAGTTCCCGAGACAAACGGCACTGGCGAAGGCGGTGAGTTCCAGGTCACGCGCCCGCGATTCTACGGGGCGGCCCCTCACCGAGAGCATTTCGTGGTGCAGCTGAGCGCAGCTTCGACCAGGTGCTCACAGCTGCCGGCCGACTCGCGCACTGAGGAGTCCTGCGCGGCGGGAAGCTTCCCATCAGCTCGTGTGTGAGAGCCCCGGCGTTGTCTCCTTTGTTGACGCTGACACGGGGGCGGCGAGGCCGAAAACCCTCGTCCTCTTTGTTGACACCTGGGCCGTCAACAAAGAGGACAAGGTTTTTCACGCGCGTCCCCACCCGCCTCATTGTCATCAAAGGAGACAATCAACCGGCCGCCGCCCAACGTGCGGCGCACTTGTGAGCGACTCCGGGTGACCACGATGCGGCGCCCAGCGAAGGGCGCACGGGAGGAGCATCACCAGACCAGGAGCACTCTCGCGTCCTCGCCCGGGGGCGAGAGGCCCGTGGGCGACGAGCGCGGGGCCACACCACCTGACGCCCACGTTCCCTCCAGGCAGGGCTGGAAGGCTAAGAACGCTCGATGCCCACCGAACCCCTGCGCCTGCAGACCGCTCGCCTCGTGCTCCGCGAGCTCCGCCTCGACGACTGGCGCGAGGCCCGCGCGCTCGACACCGACCCGGAGATCGTCCGCTACCAGAGCAACGACGTCCTCGATGAGGCAGGCACGAAGAAGTACCTCGAGGGCTCGATCAAGGCCGCGCTCGAGCTGCCCCGCACCATCTTCGATCTCGCCATCACCCTCCGCGGAGACGACCGCTACCTCGGCCGCGCAGGCTTCAAGATCGACCGGCCCGACCACCGCGAGGCGGCCGTGTGGTTCCAGCTGCGTCGCGACCACTGGGGCCAGGGCTACGCCGCCGAGGCGCTGCGCGCGGTGCTCGAGCTCGCCTTCGAGGGCGCCGGCATGCACCGCGTGTACGGCGACTGCGACCCCCGCAACCTCCACTCCGCCCGCCTGATGGAGAAGGCCGGAATGATCCGCGAGGCCCACCTGCGCGAGAACTGGTGGCTCAAGGGCGAGTGGTGCAGCTCCTTCATCTACGCCGTGCTCGAAGACGAGTGGCGCGCCTTGAAGTCCACCTCGGAGATCAACACCGCCCCCAGAATGAAGCACCCGCCCACCAGCTCCGCCGACGTGGGCACGCCCAGCCCCATCACCAGCGCAAAGAGCAACGCGAACACCGGCTCGAGCGAGTAGATGACCGCCGCGCGCACCGCGCTGATCTTCGCCTGCGCCCACACCTGCGTGCCGATCGCCAGCGCGCTGGCCACCACCCCGGTGAACAGCACCGCGCCCCAGTACGCCGCCGTCGGCTCGAAGCGCCGAGCCACGAAGGGCAGCGACGCGGCCGACAGCACCGCCACCACCGCCAGCTGCACCGCGGTCAGCGGCAACGCGGGCACGCCCCTGCCCCACTTGCCCATCGCCGAGATGTGGCCCGCGTAGATCACCGCGCAGCCCACCGTGAGCGCGTCTCCCAGGGGAACGGGATCCGCCAGCGACACGCCCGTCAGCCGCTGCAGGCCGATCAACGCCACCAGCGGCGCGACGAACGCCCGCACCGGCGGCCGCTGGCCGTTGAGCCGCCAGCTCACGAGGGGCACGAAGATGACCGTCAGCCCGGTGATGAAGGCGCTGCGCGCCGGCGTGGTGGTCTCGAGCCCCACCGTCTGCAGCGTGTAGCCACCGAAGAGCAGCACGCCCAGCAACAGCCCCGGGCGCAGCAGCGCCCGCGAGAAGCCCCGGCCCCGGGTCAACACCACCGCGGCGAGCGCCCCCACCCCGAAGCGCAGGGACAGGAACGTGAACGAATCGGACGCCGCCAGCGAGTCCTTCACCGTGACGAAGGTCGCCCCCCACACCGCCGTGGCGGCGAGCAGGGCGACGCTGGCCAGCCGCTCCGACCGCCCTTCCGGCATCAGCGCGCCGAGTCCTTCAGATCGAGCGGTCCCCAATCGGTCACCTGCGGCGGCGCAGCCTCGGCGCCACCTCCCGCTGGAATCGCCAGGGGCCCTGCGCGCTGACCGACCGACGGCCAGGCCACCGCGTTGCGCCGCCCATCAGGGGTGCGCTTCGCCTCGAACGGCCGCACGTCGCGCGCCGCGAACGCCTTCTTCCACGCCGCGAACGCCCCGCCCGCCTTCCACGCGTCGTACGCCGCCAGCCCCGCCTCGGGCCCGCACTGCGCCATCACGTATTCCACCCACGCCCAGCGCGCGCTGGTGGGCCGCAGCTCGGCCCGCCCCTTCAGCCCCTTGCGCAGCCGCTCGAGCCGCTTGTCCACCACGTCGATGCCGGCGAACGGCGCCCCGTCGAGCGGGGTGTTCCGCTTCGCCGCGAAGGGCGCCACCCCGAGCGCCACCGGGAGAATGTGCGAGAGCTCGAGGGTGAAGCGCACCAGCTCGTCGATGTCGGCGTCGGTCTCGGTGGGCAGGCCGATCACGTTGTAGACCTTGAGCCGCTTGAAGCCCGCGGCCTTCGCCAGCTCGGCGGCCCTGACGATCTGCGCCTCGGAGTGCTTGCGATCGACGAGATCCCTCAGCCGCTGGCTGGGCCCGTCGGACGCCACGGTGAGCACCTGCGCCCCGCACGCCTTGAGCGCGTCCACCAGCCGCGGGGTGAGCCGGTCGGCGCGCAGCGACGAGATGCCCACCTCCTTGCCGTCCTTCGCCAGCGTCTCGAGCAGCTCGACGATCTGCGGGTGATCGGTCACCGCCGCGCCCACCAGCCCCACCCGCTTCACGCCCTCGGGAATCAGCGAGAGCACCCGGTCCACCGGCACCGTGCGCATGCCCCCGTTGGTGGTGCGCCGCATCACGCAGTAGTGGCAGCCGCGCGAGCAGCCGCGCTCGGGTTCGATCAGGAACATGCTGCGCAGCTCGGTGTTCGGCGTGACGATCTGCGAGCGGGCCGGCAGCCGCCCGTCGCTGGCCTTGCACACGAAGCCGCGCGTCGACTCGGGCGAGAGCCCGGGCACCCGGAAGCCGGGCACGTGGGCCAGCCGCGCCAACACCGCCGCCTTCCCGCCCCCCAGCAACACCGCGTCGAGGAGCGGGGCGATCAGATCTTCCGCCTCGCCCTGCAGCAGCACGTCGACGAACGGCTCGAGCGGATCAGGGTTGCTGAAGGTGAGCGGCCCGCCCGCCACCACCAGCGGCATCGCCTCGCTCCGCGCGCTCGAGAGCGCCGGGAAACCCGACGACTCGAGCAGCTCGAAGATGCCGGTCACCTCGAGCTCGTAGGCCACCGAGAACGCCAGCAGGTCGAACTGGTTGAGCGGCTTCTGCGTCTCGATCGACGAAGGCACCGCCCGCACCGCCCGCCAGGCCTCGACGTCGTCGGGCAGAAACACCCGCTCGGCCGTCGCGTCCGGGTGCGCGTGCACCTCGCGGTAGATGGTCTGGAACCCCAGGCTGCTCATGCCCACGTGGTACGGGCTGGGGTAACACATGGCCACGTTGAGCCGCGCCTGCTTGAAGAGCGTGCCCGTCTCCGCCGCCTGCAGCGTGCGGAGTCCGTCGATCAGCTGGTGACGCGAAGTGGCCAAGTGTCGAGCGTAACCCGTCCAGCGGAAGAGCGCCGGGGCGCACAAAGACAGAACCCCCGCTCCCGGGTGGGGGCGAGGGCTCTCTCACGAAGCGCAGCGCGAGTCGAACTCGCGCGCGCTGCCGCTTACTTGAGGGTGGTGGGATCCACCGAGGGCACGCACACGCCCAGGGTGGTGTCACACTTGGGCGCGAAGCTGGGGTTCATGCCCGTGCCGAACTGCCGGCCCGCGTCCAGGTCGGCGAGCGGCTCACACTCGTCGGAGGTCACGAGGATGTGGGTCGGGTCGAACCAGTCCGGCCCGTCACCCTTGGCCGGGTCAGCATCGGCCGCGGTGTCGCTGCAGGGAATCTGCGGGTCGCCCGTGAAGGAGCCCACCCAGAAGCCCATGGCCTTGTAGTTCGCCACGCAGGACCCCTCGGTGTACTTGATCTCGGCCGTGTAGGCCGTGCCCGGCACCTTGGCGGTGTTGATCACGTTGAAGTTCGTGAAGTCCACCTTGTGGGTGACCGCCGGGAGCGTCGTCCCGTCAGCCATCATCTCTTCCTGGAAGTTCTGCACGCCGCCGGTGAACTCGGTCACGCTGCAGATGCCCGCGGTGGGGAACTGCGGCATCTTGCCGATGGCGTTGAGCTTCTTCCCGTCAGGATCGGTCGGGTCGAGGCGCTCCACCGCTTCTTCGACCACGCCGCACTCGTTGGCCAGGTCGTAGCTGCCGCCGTCGGGCGTGGTGGACATGTCGTCCACCGGGGTGCCGTCGAACAGCTCGAGGCCACCGTCGGTCTGGCTCACCACGCAGCTGTTCGCCGGGTCGTCGCCACCCTGGCAGTCCTCTTCGTTGACGCAGTTGTTCGTGATGTCGGTGTCACCCGTGTAGATGTAGCCGAGGTACGGGTCGACCACCGGCGAGACCCGCACCGCCAGGGTGAAGGCGCCGCCGCTGGCCTGCGTGCGGAAGCGCTGCACGCCGGTGTACATGTGATCGAGCGTCGAGCACGCCCCCGTCCCGTCCACCTTCACCAGCTTGGTGAAGTACGGAGGCAGGAACAGCGCGGTGGTGGAGTTGGTGACGGTGCACTCGGGCAACGGCTGGGGCGCGAAACACCCCTGCAGGCCGAAGCCGGCCACCGCACCCACGAGACCAAAGAGGACGATTCGAAGATTCTTGGACATTGTCGTGTCTCCCTTGGTCCCGGTCAGAAGCTGAAACGGATGCCGAAGCGCACAGAAATGGGCGCCTGGTATGCCGTGGGACGCTTGAAGTTGCTGTTGAGGTCGGCGGTGGTGAGCGGAACGCTTCCGCTCATGATGGGCAGGTCGTAGACCGGCTTGCCGTCGGCTCCGATGACCGGGTCGCCGTTCGCGTCCAGGGTGGGCGTGCTGCAGTGGGGCAGGTTGTTGCCCGCCAGGCACGCCGCCGCCTGCGGGTCCGTCGCGCTGGTCTGGAAGGGCAGCGCCTCGGACGAGGTGATGGTCTGGTCGACCGCCGTCACCGCCTGGAAGTTGAACATGTTGAACACGTCGGCCGTGAACTCGACCACGTTGTCCTTGCTGATCTTGTAGCGCACGCCCGCCTTGGCGTTGATGGCGTGCCGCCAGGGGAGCCGGCCGCCCGCGCCGCGGGGCAGCACGAACGCTTCGTCGGGGCCGTACAGCGCGTGGCTGCCGAGGTAGTTGATCGGCGCGCCCGAGCGGCCTTCGTAGGTGAGGCCCGCCACCAGGCTGAAGCTGCTGGTGACCTGGAACTCCTTGCTCGCGTACGCCTTGATGAAGTGGTTGCGGTCGGCGTCGAGCGGGCCCGTGCGGTTGGGCAGGAGCGAGATCAGGTCGAAGTCGGCGTTGATGTTCGGGTCGAGCTGGCCCGTCTCAGGGCGGAACAGGCCGTTGTAGTTACCGCGCAGCGACGAGTACGTGTACGAGACCTGGCCCATCCAGCCGTCGCTGAAGGCCTTGTTGAAGTACCCCGTGACCGCGTCGTAGTCGCGGACCGCCTTGGGGAACTGCGACGAGATGCCCTCGCCCGGGTTGCCGATGAAGTAGCTCGACGCCTCGTCGACCGACATGTCCTCGATGACCGAGTTCATGTAGCGGCGGGTGTAGGTGACGCCGACGCGGCCATCGGAGATGACCTCGTACTCGCCGCCCACCACGATCTCGTCGCTGCTCTGCGGCTTGAGGTTGGGGTCGACCGGGGTCTTGCCGGCGCCCGTCTGCAGGCCTGCCGCGCTCGGGTCGTAGTCGCCGCCGTTGATGGCGTTGACGCGGCGGGTGTTGAGCGGGTCCTGGCACTGGTTGAGGGCCTGGTCGATGCTCGCCAGCGGGTCGCAGCCGGGGTTGTTCGCCGGGTCGGCAGCGAAGCGGTTGCCCGCGACGGCGTGCTGGAACTGGTACTGGTTCTCACCCGTCAGCGCGCGGTCGGCGATGTCGATGGGCATCGCCTCGTAGTAGCGCGAGAAGTTCGCGAAGAGCTTGCTGCGGCCCTGCTGCGTGAAGTCGTAGATCACGCCGATGCGGGGCGAGAGCATGTTGTTGAGCGTCATGCCCAGCGAGCCGTCACCCGAGAACAGCTGCTGGTTCTCGTAGCGCAGGCCGATGTTCAGGGTCACCAGGTCCATGATCGACCAGCTGTCCTGCAGGTAGGCCCCGACGCTGTTCGAGGTGGGCACCGAGTTGATCACGGCCTGGCGGGTCGCCTCGTCGGGCCCCGTGAAGTACCCGTACTGGCGGTAGTCGTCGAAGCGCGTGCCGTTGCCGAGCTCGCGGAGGAGGACCCCGCCCGAGTACGCCTTCTTCAGGTCGTAGCGGAGGTGCTCGATGTCGAGGCCGGCCTTGATGATGTGGTGTCCCAGCCCCTGGAAGAGGAAGGTCGCCGACGCGCGACCCTGGAGGCGGTCCAGGGTGGCGTCCTGCAGGAAGCCGAAGCCGCCGATGGTGTACGTGTCACCACCCGCGACCGAGCCCGGGCAGCTGGTGTCGGGCTGCGAGCAGAGCGCCGCGCCTTCCGCGGTGAGCGTCTCGTAGGCCGTGATGGGGCGCGAGCGGCGCATGACCACCGCCGGCGTGCCCGCCGCCGTGCCGTCGCCGGCCGTGTTCGAGAAGCCGCTGCCGTCGTTGGGCAGGGTGGCAGAGCGCAGGCGGAACCAGCCCACGCTCGCGTCGAGCAGGAGGTGCTTGTCGAGGAAGCCGCCCTGGTACCGCAGCGAGAGGGTGTTGGTGTCGGCGGTGGTGATCGCGCCACCCTTCCAACCATTGGCGGTGCTGCGCCGCTCGCTGAACGAGAAGGGCACCTCGGCGCTGGAAGGCGAGCCCACCACGGACAACGAGAGGTTGTTGTCGGCGTTGATGAGGAAGGTCAGCTTGGCGATGTACGAGAACGCCCGGGTGGGCTCCTCACGGGTGCGGGTCGAGCCCGGCACGGTGGGGTTGGTCTCGGTGACCTCGCCGGTGACGGGGTCGGTCACTTCCTGGAACGCGCGCAGCGAGCGGGTGGTCTGGTCCCAGTTGAACGAGGGCGCGAAGCCCACGAAGAACCACAGGCGGTCCTTGATGATGGGGCCGCCGACCTGGGCGCCGAAGTCGACGGTGTTGAGCAGCTTGGGCTGCAGGAGGATCGACGAGGCCGCGCTGTCGATGGTCTTGGGCGTGCCCTGCAGCGCGCCGGGGGTCCAGTTGCCCCAGACCATGCCGTGGAACTCGTTCGAACCCGACTTGGTGACGACGTTGAGCACGCCGCCGGTGGCGCGGCCGTACTCGGCCATGTAGCCGCCGGTGATCACGTTCGCCTCTTCGACGAACTCGATGGGGAACTGGGCGCCGTTGGTGCCGAAGGCCGGGTCGCCGGTCGACACGCCGTCGACCAGGTAGAGGTTCTCAGGCGACTGCGCGCCCGAGAAGCCGAACCCGTACTCGTCGGCGATGACCTGCGGCGCGACCGAGGCGAGCGACTCGAAGCTGCGCACACCCGAGCCGTTGGGCTGGATGAAGGCGATGTTGTTGATGAAGTCCTTGCCCACGTTGATGCCGGTGGTGGTCGAGCCGACGTCGACGGTGGGCGGGCGGCCCACGACGACCACGGTGTCGCCCTGCACGGCCTCGGGCTGGAGCTGAATGTTGACGCGCACGGTGCGGTCGGTGCGCACGTTGATGTCGGTGCGCGAGTAGGGCTTGAACGATTCCTTCTCGAGCTTGAGCGTGTAGACGCCCGCGGGCAGCTGGGCGAGGCGATACAAGCCAGAGGAGTCGGTGACGACCACCTCTTCGCCCTGCAGCGCGCTCGAGGTCGCGGTGATCACCACATCGGGAACCGGCTTGCTCGTGGCAGCGTCAGTCACGATACCCGTGACGACAGCGGTGCCCTGGGCGAAGGCCAGCGACGAAACGAGCGCGCTCGAAAGGAGCACGGTTCGGTACAGCCGATTTGTTGGACGCACGCGGTTGATCCTCCAGGAAGGAACGAATTGCGGGGTCTTCCTTACCCGGGCCCACATCGGTGTCAACCACTCGATACGCAAAGGACATGAATTTGTTATGAGGCCCAGACCCCATGTTTGACTCCGTCCTGCACAAGGCCGATGCCGCAAAGAGCCGCTTTGGCGTCGGCACCGTGATCTCGGTCGTCGTCCACGTCGCGCTCCTCGGGCTGGTCACCTGGTTCAGCACGCGGCCGCCGCCGGTGGAAGAAGACCTCTCTGAGGTGAAGTTCTTCGCCGCCGTGCCGCCGCCTCCCCCGCCCCCGCCGCCTCCGCCCGCCGGCAGCAACACGCCGAAGGTAGAGAAGAAGGTGGAAAAGAAGATCAAGAAGGACGTGCTGGTTCAGCCCAAGGAGATCCCCCTCGAGAAGCCGCCGGAGGCCGAACCGCAGCCCGAAGAGCCTGAAGCCGAGCCCGAAGGAGAACAGGGCGGCGTGGAAGGCGGCGTCGAAGGCGGCGTGGTGGGTGGCGTCGTCGGCGGCGTGGTGGGCGGGGTGGTGGGCGGCACGCTGGGCGGCACGGGCACGGACGTGCTCCCCTTCGGCGAAGGGATGACCGTGCCCACCATCGATCGCACCTCGCTTGCCACCAACCTCTACACCCGCGAGGCGCTCGAGGCGCGGATCGAGGGGACGATGATCGTGAAGTGCAACGTCCTCGAGGACGGCACCATCACCCGCTGCAGGGTGCTCAAGCCGCTCCCACATCTCTCGGAGACGGTGGTGAAACGGCTCGAGTCGATGAAGGCAACCCCGTGCGTCTACCAGGGGCGTCCGGTGGCGATCGACTACGTCTACAACTTCACCTTCAAGATGCCCCGCTGAGATCAAACAGGTTGGCTCGGGAGCGAGCGCCTACTAGGAACCCGCGCCCATGGACTTTTCATTCGGACATCTCTGGTCGTCGATGGGCATCTTCGCGAAGCTCATCGTGCTCACGATGCTCATCATGTCGATCGCGAGCCTGCTGGTGATGTTCGAGCGCATCGTGGTCTTCATGCGCTCGGGCTCGGAATCGGTGCGCTTCGCCGAGAAGATGGCCAAGCTCCTCTCGGGCGGCGACCTGGGGGCGGCGGCGGCGGCGGGCCTGACCAAAGACGTGGGGCACCTGGGCCGCACCATCAACGCGGGGCTGACGGCCTTCCGCACGGCGCCGGCGAGCAAAGAGGTGGCGATCGACTCGATCGCCCGGGCGCTCGAGCGGCAGGCTGCGCGCGAGGTGCAGAACTTCAAGCGGGGCCTGGGGGTGCTGGCCACGGTGGCCTCGACGGCGCCCTTCATCGGCCTGCTGGGCACCACGATGGGCATCGTGAACTCCTTCCAGCAGATGGCGGCGACGGGCTCAGGGGGCCTGGGCACCATCTCGGGCGGCATTTCCGAGGCGCTCATCACCACCGCGTTCGGCCTGCTGGTGGCGATCCCCGCGGTGATGGCCTTCAACTTCCTGCAGGGCTGGGTCGACGCGCGCTCGGTCGACCTCTCGGAATCGAGCAACGAGTTCCTCGACGTGGTCAGCAAACACTTCGCCAAGTAAGCACAGCCCCACCGGAGCCATCACATGGGAATGGGCGTTGGCGGTCACAAGGGCCTGAAAGCCGAGATCAACGTCACCCCGATGGTGGACGTGGTGCTCGTGCTCTTGATCATCTTCATGGTGATCACCCCCATGCTTCAGCGCGGCAAGGACGTGCAGCTGCCGAAGGCGATGAAGGTCGACGACGAGAAGAAGGGCGGCGCTGACCCGATCGTGGTCTCGGTGACGACGGACAAGCGCATCTACATCGAGAGCGACAGCTACGACGACGAAGGCTTCCAGGTCGAGCTGCAGAAGAAGCTGATCAGCAACCCCAGCCAGCGGATCCTGCTCAAGGGCGACCAGTCGCTGGTGTTCGAGGACGTGCGGCGGGTGATGAACCTGGCGCGCAAGTCGGGCGCAAAGTCGATCGCGCTGGGCGTGGAAGAGGTGAAGAAGTGAGCATCGGGAAGAAGCGCCGGAAGATCTCGGTGCAGCCGCAGACCGGCCTCAACTCCGACATCAACATCACGCCGATGGTGGACGTGGTGCTGGTGCTGCTCATCATCTTCATGGTGGTGACGCCGCTCCTCGAGAAGGACATCGAGGTGAAGGTGCCCGAGAGCGAGAAGGTCGAGCAGCAGGAAGAGCTCCCCCAGGATCAGCTGGTGGTGACGGTGTCGGAATCGGGCGAGATGAAGATCAACCTCGACGTGATGCCGACGCAGCAGGAGTACATCGACAAGCTGGCGCGCATGTTGGCGGCGAAGAAGAAGGGCGAGCGGCTGGTCTTCTTCACGGCCGACGATCGCACCAACTACGCGAAGCTGGTCTCGGCGCTCGACGGCGCGAGGCAGGCCGGGGCCGAGACGTTGGGAATGGCGACGGACAAGATCGAAGCAGCGGCGCCGGGTATTCCCGAGATCCCGCCGACGCCCGAGACCCCGCCCACGCCCACGCCCTGACGTAGCTCCCTCTCCCTCCCTACCGCGCGCGAAGCTCAGCCAGCGCGCCCTTGAGTCCGGGCAGTTCGCCCGGAGGCAGCTTCCCGAGCACGTAGTGCACGGTGTCATGCAGGGTCTCGTAGGGGTCGCGAGCGACGAAGCCGAGCTGCTGTTCAGCCTTGCTGGAGTCGCACCAGAACCAATGTTCGCCGACCTCGACCTCCTGGGGATCGATGGAAGGCTTCTCACCGCGCCACTTCGCGACCTGGTCGAGCGCGTACGCGCCGAAGATGTTGAGGCTCTTGCCGAGCTTCATGCGAGGAGCGGCGACGCCGGTGAGCCGTTCGAGGCGTTCGAAGAATTCCTTCATGGAGAAGTTGAGGCCCATGAGGTGGCGGCCGTAGAGCTCGCCGCGGGTGAGGGCGTTCGCGGCGGCCTGAGCGGCATCGCGAGCATCGACGAAGCTCATGCCACCGCCGGGCATCGCGGGAATGTCGCGCTGAAGAAACTTCACCACGGTCCAGGTCGAGGACAACCGGTCATCGCCCGGCCCCATGAGGAGTGAGGGGTTGAGGACGACGAGGGGAATGCCCTCCTTCTTGCAGAACTCGAGGGCGAGCTTCTCTTCGTAGATCTTGGACAGGTAGTACGGCCAGCGGCCGACGGTCTCGATGGGATAGTCATCGGCCTCGGTGCCGACGCGTTCTTCCTTCGAGACGGCGATGGTGCCCGAGGTGGACGCGAGGATGACGCGGGGTTTGGTGCCGAGGGTGCGAACGTCGCGAAGGAGCTCGCGAGTGCAGTCGACATGGAGCTCGTACATCTTGCGGCCGTCTTCGTTCTTGAAGCTGACGAGACCGGCCAGGTGATAAATCGCCTCGACGCCGCGCAGTGAATCGCGAACGGCCTCACGGTCCTTCAGATCGGCCTGAACGTGGCGAACGGGGTGCTCGCCCGCAAGCCACGCCGCGGGAGGCTTGCTGCGGGAGATGAGGGTGAGGGCGTGGCCCTGTGCGCGAAGCAGCGGAACGAGGTGAGTCCCGAGAAAGCCGGTACCGCCAGTGACGAGAATGTTCATGAAGAGGCTGCCTCGAAGACGCGAGTCGTGAAGGGTTTCTGCCGTGCCCCGCCCGAAGAGGCCCTCGGCGCGATGCATCTTGTGACCAGGTGAGCCTGGCTTCGACGAAGTGACGCCGGCCGGGGCATCGCTTTCAACCGTGTCATCCGGGTGTACGGCGCCGTACTCCCGGATGACGAGCGCCGGAGAGCGACCCCTCCCCTGCTCCCGAAGCCGACCCCGTACCTGCGCCCGAAGCCGACCCCGTACCCGATCCCGAAGCCGATCCCGATCCCGATCCCGGCCCCGACCCCGCCTCCGAAACCGACCCCGCCTCCGAAACCGACCCCGCCTCCGAAACCGACCCCGCCTCCGACACCGACCGGAACCCCGCCCCCGAGAACCGACCTCAAGGAGCCACCTTCCCTCTCCGCTCCCTCACCGGAATCGCCGGCACGCTCAAATCCTCCGCCCGCAAGCTCCTCCCCTCCTTCAACGCCCTGACCGACTCCTCCGCCATCCGGGTGACAAGCCGGTACCCCTCACTCTTCGCGAGCCCCTTCACCTTCTCCCTCAGCCCATCGAGCTCGAGCACGGGCCCAATCCTCACCTCGAGGCCCTCGAACTTCGGCCACCACGCTCCCTTCGGCAGCGCGTCATGGGTGCCATGCAAATACACCGGCAGAATATCGACCCCGAACCCGAGCGCGAGGTAGCCGGTCGTGGGCTTGAACTCCATGAGCTCGCCATTGGGCGACCGCGTGCCCTCGGGAAAGATGAGCAGGTTGAAGCCCTGGGTGAGCGACTCGCCCGCCAGCCGCAGTGATTCCCGCAGCGACCCCGATCGATCCATCGGAATCAAATTCGTGAAGTTCTCGAAGTACGCCCGCTTCAAGGGCGAATCGAAGAAGTAATCCCGCGCGGCGAGCGCGACGAGCCGCTGCCCCTGCTCTCCCATGGCGACCTTGACGAGGCCCATGTCGAGGTGGCTGGCGTGATTGGCGACGACGAGGAAGTTCCGGTTCTGGGGAATGAACGCCTTCCCCTTCACCTTCACGTCGAACAATCCGCCGTAGATGGCGCGTTGGCCGGCATCGAGGGCCTTGCGACCGGCATCGGCGACGCCGTCAGGCAGGTTGAGCTCGAGCTCGCTGTCTCTCTTCCGGGCGACCTCCTTCGAGATCTCGCGAGCCTTCACCTCGGCAGCGGGCTTGCGGCCGGAGGCAGCGACGACGCGGCGGAGGTCATCGACGGTGTTGATCTTGGTGAGATCGCTGACAGCGGTGACCGGAACCCCCGCCGCCTCGAGGGCGGCGGACAGCTCCGTGAGCATGAGCGAGTCGAAGCCGAGATCGACCTGGAGCCGCGACTCGGGCTTCACCTCATGAAGCTCCTTCTGAATGACGTCAGCGATGACCTTTGTGAGCCAATCCGTCGGCTCGCCGTCCTTCTTGGCCTTCGCGTCGGCCTTCTCGAGGCGCTTGAGCTCTTCGACGACCATCGACCGCTTCACCTTGCGAGAGCTGGTGCGGGTGAGCTCGGCGTCCTGGAACCGGAGCACCTTCACCCGGCGGTAGAACGGCTGCTCGCCGGAGATGCCGCGGAAGTGCTCCTCGAGCTCCCTGCGCACCTCCTCTCGAGGCCGGTCCTTGTAATCAGGCACCACGAGCGCAGCGACCTTCTCGCCGCCGTTCTCATCAGGCAGCCCGACGACGCTGAGCTCCTTCAAGTGCGTGTGCACGCCATAGAGCTCCTCGAGCTCATCGGGGTACACGTTCTTCCCGTTGGCATCGATGATGACGTCCTTGCGGCGCCCGACGAGGAACAGGTTTCCCTCTTCGTCGATGCGGCCGAGATCGCCGGTGTAGAGCCAACCCTCCTTGAGCACGGCCGCGGTCGACTCGCGGTCCTGAAAATACCCGGCCATGACGTTGGGGCCGCGCGCGGTGACCTCTCCGACGCCTTCCCCATCAGGCTCGTGGATCTTGAGCTCGACGCCGGGCAGCGCCTTGCCGACCGTCCCGGGAAGCCGCTTGTTGCCCGCGTGAGTGACGGTGAGCACGGGCGCCGCCTCGGTGAGCCCGTAGCCCTCATCGAGCGTGAAGCCGAGCGCATGAAACGCCTTGTGCACGTCATCGGGCAGCGCCGACCCGCCCGAGATGAGGAACTTGATGTTGCCGCCGAACTTCCGGTGCACGGGCCAGAAGAGGAGCTTGCCGAGGTTGATGCCCTGGCGGTTGCGCAGCTCGGCGTTGATCGACATGAGGCCCTTCATGGCCTCCTCGATGAACTTGGGGCGCGAGGCGAACTCCTGGGTGATCTTCCGGTGGAAGAGCTGCCAGAGCGCGGGCACGCCGACGAGGCCGGTGATGTTGCCGCCCTCGAGCACGTCACCGATGCGATCGCTGGTGAGCTCGTCGAGGTACGCGACCTCGGCGCCGCGGGAGAACGGGGTGAGGAAGCCCGCGCTGAACTCGAAGGTGTGGTGCAGCGGGAGCACGGACAGCACCCCGTCACCGACGCCGATGTCGAACGTGCCGCCGAGCTTGGCCACCAGCGCCGAGAAGTTGCGATGGGTGAGCATCACGCCCTTGGGCGTGCCGGTGGTCCCTGACGTGAACAGCAGCGACGCCACGTCATCAGGCGCCGCGCCCTTCTTCACCGCGCCGATGCCGTTGGGCGCGAGGGGATCTCCGGCGAGCGCCTCGGCGAGCGCCATCACCCGGGTGGCGAGGCCCGCGGTGGCGAGCGTGTTCTCGAGGTTCGGGTGCTTCTCGAGCAGCTGCTCGGACACGAGGCAGATCTTCGCCTCGCTGCGCCGGGCGATGTTGACGATCTCCTGCTCGGAGATCTCCTTGTCGACGGGCACGGCGGTGCAGCCCGCGCGCAAGATGCCGAAGAACGCGATGCCCCACTCCGGGCGGTTCTCGCCCACGAGCATCACCCGGTCCTGGTGGACCACCCCGTTGGCGAGCAGGGCGCTGCCGACGCGGGCGGCGTAGTGGTGCACCTCGCCGAAGGTGAAGCGCTGCGATTCTTCGCCTTCGTACATGCGGAAGGCGACGCGGTGGCGCCACTCGTGGGTGGTGGCGTCGAGCAGCTCGAGCAGGTCGCGGTACGCGTGCACCGTCTTGCGCTTCTCGGTCTCTTCATCGAGGCCGGGGAAGACCCACTTCTCGAGGCCGGGAATGTGGGTCTCGAGGAAGTAGGTGCGCCAGTCGATGGCCTCGGGGTCCCAGGGGATCTTCGCGCGGTCGTGCGCGGGCATGTCGACGTAGAGCGAGCGGGTGTTGTCGCAGCGGAAGACGAAGCGGTTCGACCAGATGAAGGGCAGGAACAGGTCGACGATCATGTTGACCCGGCCGGTCTGCTCGGTGACGTCGTCGAGCTGCAGCTTCACCTTGTCGAGGGCGGCGTTGAACTTCGGCGCGCCCCAGGTGGGCCGGTTCTCGTCGATGGTCTTGTTGAGCCACGCGGCGCCTTTGGCGAAGAGCGGCGAGTTGGTGAGCTCGAAGAACGTCTTGCTGACGGGCTTGGGCTCGATGCGGCTCTTGAGGGAATTCCAGGTCTGGTTGCCGGTGTCCTTGTTGCGGAGGCGGCGGCGCTTGTAGAGCCCCACCAGCTCGACCGAGCGGTTGGCGATGAAGGGGTTCGAGTCGCCGGTGGCCTGCTGGTACACGCGTCGCTCGGGGGTGCGCAGCGCCTGGGCGGTGATGGCGATGAGGGAGCCCGCGACCTGGTCGACGGGGATCATGTCGAGCACCGAGGTGGCGCTGGCGGGGAGCGCGGTCTGGCCCTTGATGCACGAGTAGATCATCGGCGCCGAGGTGGTGAAGCCCTCGTTCCACCCGGGGAAGGGGAACTTCTGGGCGCTCTCGACGACGGACGGGCGCACCAGCGCGTAGCGGAGGCCGGGGGTCCCGGCGATCACCTGCTCGCCGAGCGACTTGGTGTACGTGTACGTGTTGGGCCAGCCCCAGTGGTTGGCGCGCTCCATACCGGCCTCGACGAGGCGGGTGGTGAGCCAGAGCTTGCGCTCGCGGCCGACGGCGAGGCGCAGGGTCTTCTCGTCCTTCCAGTCGCGCCCTTCCTCTTTCAAGCGCGTGAGCGCCTTCTCGCGGAAGGTGGACGCGAGGGCCTTGTCATCGGCCTCTTCGCGCAGGCGGCGGACGGTCTTCTCGGCGTCGACGAGCTCCTGCTCGAGCGAGAAGTCACGGCCATCGAGTTCGTTGCGGCGGGGGAAATAGCCGACGACCTCTTCGTCTTCGAAGACGAGGCCGTTGCGGTTGCCGGCGACGAACGACGTCGACATGTGCACGAGGGGCACGTCCCAGTGGAGGCAGGCCTCGACCAGGAACTTCACGCCGTGGGTGTTGACGTTGAGACCGACCTCGAGGGACGGGTTGAAGCTGACGAGGCCGGCGCAGTTGATGACGACGTCGATGTTGCCCTTGAGCGCGCGGGCCTTCGTCTCGTCCATGCCCATCCACGGATCGGTGATGTCGCCGTCGAGGATGGTGCACTTGGCCTTCAACCACTCGATGGCGCCCTCGCCATGGCGTTCGCGAATGGGGAGGAAGGGCTCGGAGGTGGCGACCTTGTCGAAGAAGCGGGTGTGAGCGTCTTTGCTGCTGCCCTTGCGAACGAGCACGAACACGTGGGCGAGCTGTTCGCCGTAGTGGTGCAGGAGCATCGAGAGGGACACCTTGCCGACGAAGCCGGTGGCGCCGGCGAAGAGCACGCGCTTGCCGGTGAGGATCTTCGTGACATCGAGAGGCTCGGCCATGCGGGGGCATCTACCCGTTCTCCCTCTCCCTGCGAAGCGGGGAGACGAGCGGAGCCGGTGCAGCGGAACGCGGCACCAGCGCACCTGGAGCGAAGCGGAAGATGCGCCAAGGCGAAGCGACCCAGGAGAGGGCCGGGGTGAGGGGCGAATTCCGCTCCCTCGCCCTGCGAAGCGGGGAGAGGGCCGGGGTGAGGGGCGTCGCAATGAGCTACACTGTCCGCGTGGCGCCCCCCCTCAAAGAGCAGCGAGCGATCGCCCTGAAGGTGTTGGCGGGCTTCGAGGCGGCAGCCGCGAAGCAGCGTGAACTGACTCGTCGTGAAGGGCCGCGGCTCGAGTGGGCGGTGGACGTCTCTACGGAAATGTTCGAGGTCGCATGGCCAGGGATCCAGGGAAGCGCGCACCAGGAAAGAAGGGAGCGAGAAGCCGAGCCGGTGCGAAAACTGTATCGCGAGGCGGTCAGGAGGAGCGTCGGGAGGCCTCCGGGCTCGCCCATGTCACTCGCGTTCCCGCAGAGGACCGGCTCTATGGCCGCATCGCTCTCATCCTCGACGAAGCGCGCGCGCGCGTCGCGCGAACGGTCAACACGGCGATAGTCCACGCCTACTGGCTCATCGGTCGCGAGATCGTCGAGGTCGAGCAGCACGGTGGGCGCGCGGGTTACGGTGACCAGCTGCTGCAATCGCTGGGGACCAGGCTCACCCGTCAGTTCGGCAAGGGCTTCAATCTGACCGGCCTCAAGCGCATGCGACAGTTCTACCGTGCGTTCCCCCGCGGCTCAGCGCTCCCGCTGGCCAAAGGTGCCGCGTCGAGGCACCTTTTCGAGCCGCCCACGAAAGGTGCCTCAACGAGGCACCAATCGTCGCCTGACCAGGGACCTCTCTTCCCGCCCGCGCTGTCCTGGACCCACTATCGCCTGCTGTTGACCATCGAGAAGCCAGACGCGCGCGCGTTCTACGAGATCGAGGCGGCACGCGAGAACTGGTCAGTGCGCGAGCTGGAGCGACAGCTTGGCGCACTGCTCTTCGAGCGTCTGGTGACGAGCCGCGACAAAGAGACTGTACGGATCCTGTCTCGAAAGGGACAACAGGTTGCTGTTCCCGGGGACGTCTTGAAGGACCCTTTCGTCCTGGAGTTTCTTGATCTGAAGGAGAAGGCCACCGCCCATGAGCGTGACCTCGAACAGGCGATCATCGACCGAATCGAGGAGTTTCTTCGAGAGATGGGCAAGGGCTTCTGTTTCGTCGGGAGGCAGAAGCGGCTCACGCTCGAGGGCGACCACTTCTACGTCGATCTGGTTTTCTACAACCGGTTGCTGCGCTGTTTCGTCCTCGTCGATCTCAAACTCGGAAAGCTCACCCATCAGGATCTCGGGCAGATGCAGATGTACGTGAACTACTTCGACCGGTTTCAGCGGGTCGCGCATGAAGCGAAGACCATCGGCATCGTCCTCTGCTCCGAGAAGAATGAGGCGATGGTGAAGATCACCCTGCCGAAGAACAACAAGCAGGTCCTGGCGTCCCGCTATCAGCTGTACCTTCCCAGCGAGAAGGAGCTGCGCGCCGAGTTGGCGCGAGAGCGCGAAGAGGCCGAGCGGGTGCTCCGCCTCAACAGAGCGGGCGAGGGGGCGGGCGATGTCAAAGAGTGAGCACGCCATCCACCACCTTCTCCGCGCGCTGACGGCGAGCGTCCTGGTCGCCCTCCCCTGCTTCGCCGCCGACCTCAGCCCGGAAGCGCAGATCGCCCTCACCTCCCTGCGACCAGGCGAGCGAGCCCGGGTGGAAGCAGTCCTCGGAGACGCCGGCCAACTCCCCCTCTACCGCGGTGACTTCGTGGTGGATCCCTCCGCGAGGCTGGTGACGGGCAAGGTGTCGCTGACCATCACGGTCAAGACGGCCGAGCTCTTCCTGCGCTGCACGCCGAACGCGAACCACCCGGGGGCCGTCGTCCTCTCGAGAGCGAAGGTGAACGGAGTGGCGGTGGGCCTGGCCCAACCAGACCCCTCGCTCTACCGGCTGAAGCTGGACGTCGAAAAGGGCCAGCAGGTGACGGTAGAGGTCGAGCTCAAGGCGCGAGTGCCCAGGCTCCGGAAAGACGCGGGAGGGCTGACGACGCTGCAGGTCGACGGGCCGGTGGGCGACTACGGCGCGTTCGCGGCGAGCGACGACGTGGTGTCCCTGGTGGGGCTCATGCCGATGATTCCCCCCGAGCGAGCGGGCAAGCTCTTCGAAGGCCCCTCGGGGCTGGGAGACCTGGGGACCTTCGACCCCTCGAACTTCATCGTGAGCGTCTCCGCGCCGTCCGCGTGGCGAGCGGTGTCGAGCGGGCAGGCGGTAGGCGAGGTGCCGACGGGCGAAGGAGCGGTGCGCTACGCGTACACGATCGCCGCCGCACGTGAGCTGCCGCTGCTGCTGCTGAAGGGCGCGAAGGTGACGACGAAGCAGGTGGGCGAGGTGACGGTGGAAGCGGTGCTGCTGCCGGGAGGCGACCCGAAGCAGGCGGCGCAGGTGACGGAGCACGTGGGGAAGGCGCTCGAGCTGCTCGAGGCGAAGCTGGGCCCCTACCCGTTCAAGACGTTGCGAGTGGTCGAGATGCGGCTGGTGAACGGGGCGGGCGGCATGGAGTTCGCGGGGTTGATCACGGTGTCGTCGGGGCTGCTGTCCGGCCAGACGGATCCGCTCGAGGCGCTGGGACTGGGAGGCGATCAAGCCGCGATGGTGATGGCGATGCTGGGGCCGGGCCTGGGGCAGTTGATGAAGAACACGCTCGAGTTCACGATCGATCACGAGCTGGCGCACCAGTACACGGCGCTGTTGGTGGGGAGCGATCCGATCGCCGAGCCGGTGGCAGACGAGGCGCTGACGCAGCACCTGGCGCTGTTGCTGCTCGAGTGGCGGCAGGGAAAAGCCGCGGCGGATCAGATGCGGGAGGGGCAGTTGAAGGCCGCCTACCACCTGCATCGCCTCCTGGGAGGCGCTGACGGAAAAGCGAACCGGGCGACACACGAGTACCAGTCGAACCGGGAGTACGCGGCGTTGATCTACGGGAAGGCGCCGTTGTTGTTCGACGAGCAGCGGAAGCTGGTGGGAGACGAGGCGTGGCAGAAGGCCTTGAGGACCTACGTCGAAGGAAACCGCTACCGCTGGGTGACGAGCCAGACGTGGACGGAGCAGCTCTCAAAGCAGAACCCGAAGTCAGCGAAGAAGCTCGAAGCGCTGCGGCAGCGCTGGTGGAACGAGAGCCACGGCGACGAAGACCTGGGCATCCTGGATCTCGACGCGATGTTGACGGGGGGAACGAAGAGCCTCGACCCGAAGATGGTGAAGGAGCTGGAGAACATGATGAAGCAGCTGAGCGGAGAATAGGTGCTCCCTCTCCCTGCGAAGCGGGGAGAGGGCTGGGGTGAGGGGCTCACTTGCACCACCCCGCAGAACTGCAGTACTTCTACGGTACCGATGCGAGTCGACGCGACCATCTCGGACACCGACGGAAAGCAGCTCGCGAAGCTGGCGAGGGAGCTCGGCCTGAGCCGGAGCGAGCTGGTCTCCGAGGCGGTGAGCTACTTCATCCGCCTCTCGATGGAAGTTCGAGCAGGGCGGCTGCTTCTCCTCCACGATCCGCTCGGGGCAGCGCCGCCACGCGAACTGGTGAGCCGTCACCTCGGCACCTTCACCGCCCAGCCCGTACCACTCCCGCAGCTCTCGGAGCGAATGCCGGGACAACGACCGAGCCGCAGCGCCGACGCGGCCTGGAGAGCAGAGCTCGCGCGGGTGCGAAAGCTCACCCCGTACGAGCGCATGGCCGAGGCGATGGAGCTGGGTGACGACGACCTGGGAGCGGCCCACCGGTGAGCCGGTCGGTGATGAAGAAGACGGTGAAGGTGGCGGAGCGGGTGCAAGCGCTCCTGGACGAGGCGGGGGCGAGATCAGCGGTGATCGGCGCGATGGCCTGCGCGGCGTGGAACTACCCGCGTCACACGCGCGACTTCGACCTGGGCTGCGCGACAGATCCTTTCACGGTGCTGCAGCGAGTCGGGCGCACGCTGCGTGAGGCAGGGCTCGAGGTCGAGTGCCGGCTGCCCGACACTGAAGACCCACTGGGCGGCGTGCTGGTGATCGAGGGCGGAGGCATCCGCAAGCTCGAGGTGGTGAACTTCTACAACCCGCTGCGACCGCGTCGGAACCCGGGCCAGAGGGCGATCGACGGCGCGCTGGAAGGCCGGCTGGCCCCATCAAAGCTGCGCCTGGTGACGCTGAAGGATCTCATCGCCCTCAAGCTGTACGCGGGAGGGCCGAAGTCGAGGCTGGACGTGCTGGAGCTGGTGGCCCGCAACCCGGACCTGGACCTCGGAGAGCTGCAGCAGACCTGTGAGGCCACGGGGCTCAAGCGGGAGTTCGATCGACTCGTCGAGGAACTCAAGTAGCAAACTCCCTCTCCCTGCGAAGCGGGGAGAGGGTCGGGGTGAGGGGCCTGACTACCGCCTACCTCAAACTCGAAAGCGGCTTGGCCTCGAGGTCCTTCTTCGAAAGCAAAGGGCTCCTGGTCGGCCACTCGATCCCGATCGCAGGGTCGCTCCACAAGATCGACTGCTCGCACTCCGGAGCGTAGAGCGTCACAACGAGCAGCCCGAGAGGCCGTGTCGACGTTCAGCGGCGATCGGGGTGCTTCAACAGCGAGAGGAGGTACTGCCCGTAGTCGTTCTTCCGCATCGGCTCTGCGAGCTTCGCCAACTGTGCATCATCGAGGTACTTCATTCGCCAACAGATCTCCTCGAGGCAGGCGACCTTGAGGCCCGTCCGGCTCTCGATGACGTGAATGAACTGGGAGGCGAGGATGAGCGACTCGTGGGTGCCGGTGTCGAGCCACGCGAAGCCGCGGCTCATGACCTCGACCGACAGCGTGCCGCGCTCAAGATATGCCTCGATGACGGAGGTGATCTCGAGTTCGCCACGGGCGGAGGGTCTGAGCGTGCGTGCGATGTCGAGCACGTCGTTGTCGAAGAAGTAGAGGCCGGTGATGGCGTAGTTCGACTTCGGCAACTTTGGCTTCTCTTCGATCGAGAGGGCCTGCCCATCGCGGCCCAACTCGACCACCCCGTACCGCTCAGGGTCACGCACCTGGTAGCCGAACACGGTGGCGCCGGTGGTGAGCTTCGCGGCCTTCTGCACAATTCCGCTGAAGCCCTCGCCGAAGAAGATGTTGTCGCCGAGCACGAGCGAGACGGTGTCCTTCCCCACGAACTCGCGGCCGATGATGAAGGCCTGGGCGAGGCCATCGGGGCTGGGCTGCTCTGCGTATGAGAACGACACGCCCCACTGCGAGCCGTCGCCCAGCAACTCGCGAAAAGACGGGACGGCCTGCGGGGTGCTGATGATGAGAATCTCGCGGATGCCGGCCAGGAGGAGCGTGCTGATCGGGTAGTACACCATCGGCTTGTCGTGGATCGGGAGGAGCTGCTTGGAGACGACGCGCGTCAGTGGGTACAGCCGCGTTCCAGATCCACCCGCGAGGACGATGCCCTTCATGAGGTGCTTCCCTTGTATTCAGCGTAGAAACGATCGAGGGCGGCGTCGATCCCAAGCGGCTTCGCGCCGAGTGCTTCGAGAGTCCGGCTCACATTGAGACCGCTCTTCGCGGGTCGTGGGGTGGGCAGGTTCAGATCGGCCATCTTGCTGGGGTGGATGAGCGAGGGGTCAAACCCGAAGCGGGCGCAGAGCTTCTGCCCGAAGCTGACTCGATCGACGACGTCGGCGCCGCTGGTGTGCCAGATGCCGGCCATGCGGCGTTCTGCGAGTTCGGCCAACATCTCGGCCACGTTGCCGGCGTGGCTGGGTGTCACCCGCTGGTCGGTGAAGAGCTTGACCGTCTTCCCGGCGCCGAGCGCCTCGATCAGCCACGAACCGAAGTTGTTCTTCCCGGTGGAGGGCCAGCCGTAGACGACGGCTGTGCGGGCGATGGTCCACTTGCCCCTGGGACACAGGGCGCGCACAGCCTCTTCGCCCATGTGCTTGGTGATGGCGTAGACGCCGCGGGGGTTGGGGATGGCATCCACATCGTAGGGACCCGCGTCCCCATCGAAGACGTAGTCGGTGGAGACCTGGAGGAGGTGCGAGTCGAGCGCCCGAGCGCTGCGAGCGAGGGTGGCGACGCCTTCGACGTTGGCGGTGTACGCGTGAGAGGGTTCGCGTTCGCAGCCGTCGACGTCGGTCATGGCGGCGCAGTTGATGACGACGTCAGCGCGAATCTCGCGAAGTGACTGAGCCAGCCCGTCGGTATCCCCGAGATCGCCGGAAACATACTGAGGGATCGTCTCCTCTCCATGAGGGGGCGAGGGCAAGACTCGCTGGTGCCCGCGCCCCATGGCGAACACCTCATGCCCCCGCGAAGCGAGCAGCCGCACCAACCTGCCGCCCACCAACCCATTGGCTCCGGTCACCAGCGCGCGCATCTTCATGAGTCAACCCTTCAGCCGCGTTGCGTACTGCGAGTCGAAGTACGTCTTGTACGCGCCGCTGACGATGCGTTCCCACCAGGGACGGTTGTCGAGGTACCACTTCACGGTGTCGCCGAGAGCCTTCTCGAACACATGCGACGGAGCCCACCCGAGCTCGCGCCTACTCTTCGACGCATCGATGGCGTACCGCTTGTCATGCCCCGGGCGGTCCTTGACGTACTTGATGAGCGACTCCGGCTTCCCCACCACAGCCAGGATGGCCTTGACGATCTGAATGTTCTGGCGCTCTGAGTCCCCGCCGATGTTGTAGCACTCGCCCTTCTTGCCCTTCTCGAGGGCCAGCGTGAGCGCGGCGCAGTGGTCTTCGACATGGAGCCAGTCGCGAACGTTGGTGCCATCGGCGTACACGGGGAGCGGCTTGTCGTTGATGGCATTGGCGACCATCAATGGAATGAGCTTCTCTGGGAACTGGTACGGGCCGTAGTTGTTGGAGCACCGGGTGACCACTACGTCGAGCCCGAAGGTGCGCTCGTAGGCGAGCGTGATGAGGTCGGCGGCGGCCTTGGACGACGAGTACGGAGACGAAGGATCGAGAGGAGTGGTCTCAGTGAAGAGGCCAGTGGGCCCGAGCGAGCCGTAGACCTCGTCGGTAGAGACCATGAGGAAGCGGGAGAGCCTGGCGTGGCGAGCGGCCTCGAGGAGGACGTTGGTGCCGAGCACGTTGGCAACGATGAAGGCCTCGGGACCGAGGATGGAGCGGTCGACATGGCTCTCGGCGGCGAGGTGCATGATCGCGTCGATCTTCTCCTTCAGGATGACGTGGTCGACGAGCTCGCGGTTGCCGATGTCCCCGCGAACGAAGACATGCTGGGGATCGTTCTCGAGGTCAGTGAGGTTCTCGAGGTTGCCGGCGTAAGTGAGCTTGTCCAGGTTGACGACCTTCCACGAGGGCCGGTGCTTCCTCAGGTACTTCACCAGGTTCGACCCGATGAACCCGCAGCCGCCGGTGACGAGGACGTTCATCCCTCACGCGTAGGTGAGAGAGGTGCGCTGGGTCAACAAGTGCGGCGAAGTGTCTCCCTCGCGCCGAGGGGCGAGGGCAAACAAGACCCGTCATCGATCACTTCCGGCCGACGCTGAAGCAGGTGAAGCCCAGCTCCTTCATCTTCACGGGCGAATAGATGTTCCGCCCATCGAACACGACGGGCGACTTCATCAACGCCTTCATGCGCTCGAAGTCGGGGTGCCGGAACTCATTCCACTCGGTGACGACGAACAGCGCATCAGCCCCACTGAGCGCGTCATACGGACGCTCGACGAACGTGACGCGATCATTGAGCACGCGGCGCGCAGTCTCCTGCGCCACGGGGTCGAACGCGCGAATGGCAGCGCCCTTGCCGAGCAGGCCCTCGATGACCTCGACCGACGGCGCCTCGCGCATGTCATCGGTCTTCGGCTTGAACGCCAGGCCCCACACCGCGAAGGTCTTCCCCGACAAATCGCCACCGAAGTGCTTCACGGCCTTGGCGACGAGGAGCTTCTTCTGGCGCTCGTTGGTGCGCTCGACGGCGCGGAGGAGGTCGAACTCGATGCCGTGCTCGCGGGCGGTGGCGACGAGGGCCTTCACGTCTTTCGGAAAACAGCTCCCCCCATAGCCGACCCCGGGGAAGAGGAAGGGGTAGCCGATGCGCTTGTCGGCGCCCATGCCCTTGCGCACGAGGTCGACGTCGGCGCCGACCTTCTCGCAGAGGGCGGCCATGTCGTTCATGAAGGAGATGCGGGTGGCGAGCATGGCGTTGGCGGCGTACTTGGTGAGCTCGGCCGAGCGGGTGTCCATGAAGATGATGGGGTTCTCGGTGCGGACGAAGGGGCCGTAGAGCTCAGCCATCACCGCCCGGGCCGAGTCAGATTCGGTTCCGATGACGACCCGGTCGGGCTTGAGGAAGTCGTCGAGCGCGGCGCCCTCCTTGAGGAACTCGGGGTTGCTGACGACGTCGAAGGGGTGCTTCGTCTCCTTCGCGATCGCCTCGCGCACCAGGTCGGCGGTGCCGACGGGCACGGTGCTCTTGTCGACGACGACGGTGTAGCCGGTGAGCGCGCGGCCGATGTCGCGGGCGGCGGCGAGCACGTACTGCAGGTCGGCTTCCCCGGTCCGTTCACCCCGAGCTGCGTCGAGGGGTGGAGTTCCGACCGCGATGAACACCACCTGGGATCGCCCGACGGCTTCGGCGAGGTCGGTGGTGAACGAGAGCCGCTGCTCTCGGGCGTTCTTCTTCACCAGGTCCTCGAGGCCGGGCTCGTAGATGGGAATGCGGCCGGCGTTCAGCGCGTCGACCTTCTGGTGGTCGATGTCGACGCAGACCACGTCATTGCCCGAGTCGGCGAAGCAGGTGCCCGCGACGAGCCCGACGTAGCCAGCGCCGATGACGGAGATGCGCATCAGCCGTGTGTAGCAGCGTTGTCGCAGCTGTGGCAGGAGTCACGCCTCACTGCTCGTCCCGAAAGTGAACTGACATGGCCACCCCGATCCCCAACTGCCGTATCTGCGGCCAGGCGAAGCTTGAGCCGATCCTTTCTCTGGGCGACATGCCGCCGGTGAACAGCTTCCTCTCGGGCCCTGCCGACTTCCCGAAGGAAACGAAGGCGCCGCTGGCCATCGCCTTCTGCGCCACCTGCTCGCACGTGCAGCTGACGCACCAGCTCGACCCGAAGGACGTCTTCACCGACTACATCTACTTCTCGTCGATGTCCGAGACGATCGTGCGCTGGGGCGTGCAGCTGGCCGAGCGCTACGAGAAGGAAATCAACCTCGAGCAGAAGCACCTCGTCGCCGAGCTCGCCAGCAACGACGGCTGCATCTTGAAGCCCTTCCGTTCGCACTGC
>JAUXRX010000001.1 GCA_030681645.1 Archangium sp. | reverse complement strand
TCACGTGCGGACTTCACGTGCGGACTTCACGTGCGGACTTCACGTGCGGACTTCACGTGCGGACTTCACGTGCGGACTTCACGTGCGGACTTCACGTGCGGACTTCACGTGCGGACTTCACGTGCGGACTTCACGTCGGCTCTTCTCGTCGGCTCTTCTCGTCGGCGTCGAATCTTCACGAATGGCACCACGCCCGGCGACATCGAGGGTCGTGAGTCCATGAGAACGGACCGTCTGTCGAGACGAGGTCTCGCCCAGGGGGACGAGGTCCACGATCCCACTCGCAAGAGTGGGGCAGGGGAGAGGCCGCACCGCTCCGCATGAAACAGCGCACTGGACGTGCGGACTTCACGTCGCCCTTCACGTCGCCCTTCACGTCGCCCTTCACGTCGCTCTTCACGTCGCTCTTCACGTCGCCCTTCACGTCGCCCTTCACGTCGCCCTTCACGTCGCCCTTCACGTCGCCCTTCACGTCGCCCTTCACGTCGCCCTTCACGTCGGCACTTCACGTCGGCACTTCACGTCGGCACATCACGTCGGCACTTCACGTCGGCACTTCACGTCGGCTCTTCACGTCGGCACTTCACGTCGGCTCTTCACGTCGGCTCTTCACGTCGGCTCTTCTCGTCGGCGCTTCACGGCGACACTTCACGGCGACACTTCACGACTCGGCGCTTCACGACTCGGCGCTTCACGACTCGGCACTTCACGACTCGGCGCTTCACGACTCGCGCTTCACGACTCGGCGCTTCACGACTCGGCGCTTCACGACTCGGCGCTTCACAAATCGGCGCTTCACAAATCGGCGCTTCACGAATCGGCGCTTCACGAATCGGCACCACGCACAGCGACATCGAGGGTCGTGAGTCCATGCGAGACGCAGCGTCTGTCGAGACGAGGACTCGACCAGCGCTCTGGCCTGGGGGACGAAGGCCACGATCCTCTCCTGCGAGTGGGGCAGGGGAGAGGCCGCACCGTTCCACGTGAAACAGCGCGCCGGAGGTGCGGACTTCACGTCGCACTTCACGTCGTCACTTCACGTCGTCACTTCACGTCGCACTTCACCTCGGCACTTCACGTCGTCACTTCACGTCGCCACTTCACGTCGCCACTTCACGTCGCCACTTCACGTCGCCACTTCACGTCGCCACTTCACGTCCTCTCTTCACCTCTTCACGTCCGCTCTTCACGTCCTCTCTTCACGTCCTCTCTTCACGTCCTCTCTTCACGTCCTCTCTTCACGTCCTCTCTTCACGTCCTCTCTTCACGTCCTCTCTTCACGTCATCTCTTCACGTCATCTCTTCACGTCCTCTCTTCACGTCCTCTCTTCACGTCCTCTCTTCACGTCATCTCTTCACGTCCTCTCTTCACGTCATCTCTTCACGTCCTCTCTTCACGTCCGCTCTTCACGTCCTCTCTTCACGTCCTCTCTCGACTTCTCGGCACCTCATGTCGGCGCCTCACCTCGGCACATCGCGCAAGCGACGCCGAGGTCGTGACCACTGAGGGCCCGCGATCTCACTGGCGGCTGGACAGGGCAGGCGAGGTCGCACGTTCCACGTGAAACAACGCGTTCACTTGCGGACTTCACGCTTCACCGTTCCACGTGGAACAGCGAGATGGTTCGCCCTCTCCCCAGCGCTCCCCCGCGGGGAGAGGGAGAGGTGTTCATGCGGAACGTCGGAGCGCGATCAACAGCAGGCTCACCGCCGCCGGCGTCAGCCCGGAGATTCGCCTCGCGTGACCCACCGTGTCCGGCTGCGCTTGCTCGAGCTTCTCCACCGCCTCGGCCCCCAGCCCTCGCACCTCGCGGAACTGAAACCCGGTGGGGATCTTCCAGCCGTCGTGCGCGTCTCCGCGGCGCGTCCATGCCACCTGCGCCATGCGCACGTACCCCGCGTACTTCACCTCGACCTCCACCTCCGCGCAGACCTCGGCCGGCAGGGCAGGGCGCTCCACGTCTTCCGCTCCCAGCGAGGCGTACGTCACCTCGGGCCGGCGCAGCCTGGTGATGAGCCGCGTCGCCTCGAGCCGCGCCACCTCACCCCGCACCTGCTCCGCCCGCTGCACCGTCTCCTTCGCGTGCGCCTCACTCACCAGGCCCACCCGCGCCCCGTGCCCCCGCAACCGGAACTCCGCGTTGCCTTCACGCAGCGTCAGCCGGTGCTCACTGCGGCTCGTCAACATCCGGAACGGCTCGTCCACCCCCTTCGAGACCAGCTCGTCCAGCAACACCGCCCCGTGCGCCTCGTGCCGGCCCAACACCAGCGGCGGCGCCGCCTGCACCGCCAGCCCCGCGTTGATTCCCGCCAACAACCCCTGGAACGCCGCTTCCTCGTACCCCGACGTGCCGTTGAGCTGCCCCGCGAAGTACAGCCCCGCCACCCCCTTCGTCTCCAGCGTCGCGCGCAGCTGCGTGGGCGGCGCGAAGTCGTACTCCACCGCGTAGCCGAACCGCGCCACCTCCACCGCCTCCAGCCCGGGGATGCTCCGCAGGAAGGCCAGCTGCACCTCCGCTGGCATGCTCGTCGACAGCCCCGCCGGGTACACCAGCGGAGACCGCTCTCCCTCCGGCTCCAGGAACACGGTGTGGCGCTGCCGCTGCGCGAAGCGCACCACCTTGTCCTCCAGCGACGGGCAGTAGCGCGGCCCACGCCCCGCGATGTCCCCCTGGAAGAGCGGTGAGGCGTGCAGGTTGTCCCTCAGGATCCGATGCGTGGTGGGCGTGGTGTGGGTGATCGCGCACTGGAGCTGCGGCCGGAGTGGGAAAGGGGACCGCGCCGTGCGCAACGAGAAGGGCCGCGGCGACACCTCGCCCGGCTGCGCCTCGCACCGCCCCCAATCGATGGAGTCCTTCAGCAGCCGCGCCGGCGTCCCCGTCTTGAAGCGCCCCAGGGTGAAGCCCAGCGCCCGCAGGTTCCCCGAGAGCCCCGTCGCCGCCGCGTCCCCCAGCCGCCCGCCCACCGACTTCTCCTCGCCCACGTGCATCAGCGCCTGCAGGAACGTGCCCGTCGTCACCACCACCGCCCCCGACGCGAACTCCCGCCCGTCCTGCAGCCGAACCCCCACCACCCGCGAGGCCTCCGTCACCAGCGCCGCCACCTCGCCCTCGAGCACCGCCAACCCCGGCTGCGCCCGCAGCGTCGCCTGCATGGCGTCCGCGTACGCGTCGCGCTCACAGAGCACCCGGGTCGCCCGCACCGCCGGCCCCTTCGAGGCGTTGAGCGTGACGAAGTGGGTGCCTGCCTGGTCAGCCGCGAAGGCCATCTCCCCGCCGAGCGCGTCGAGCTCGCGCACCAGGTGCCCCTTGGCCGTGCCCCCGATGGCCGGGTTGCAGCTCATCATCGCCACCCGGTCTGCCCGCAGGGTGAGCCCCAACGTCGAGAGCCCCATGCGCGCACACGCCAGCGCCGCTTCGCAACCCGCGTGCCCCAGACCCACCACGATGACGTCGAACGACTGCATGCAGAGCGCGACCCTGTACCAGAGGACTCGGCGCGCCGAACAGGCTGACACCACCGAAGCTGGACCAGTCGACTGACCAGAATCAGACACTTTCACTGGTCCAGTGGACCGGCTCGAACGTTGACAGGCTGCCTGCGGTCCCGCAGCGTGTGCTTCGTGAGCGAAACCCAGCCCAGTCCGGACGCCCCGACGCCGGCGCCCAGCGCGCCGGGCGCCACCGCCGAGCCCACCCCCAACGGCACCAGCTGGGACCTGGTGAAGCGCTTCAAGGCCGAGGGCCTGCCCCCCGACCAGATGCTGCAGAAGCTCAAGGCCACCGGGCTCGACGACGAATCGGCGAAGGTGCTGATCAACAGCGTGGTGGGCGCGATGCCGGCGGACCTTCCCAACGCGCAGCTCTCCCCGGGGACCAACGTGCTCTCGCCGGGCACCTTCACGCTCTCCGACATCGGCCTCACCGGCCCGCCCACCACCGTCGGCCTGTATTGGATGGGCTTCGGCGCGGCGATCCTCCTCGCGCTGGGCCTGGGCTTCATCATGACCGAGACGCTCGGCAAGGAGCTCCCCGAAGACGTCGGGTTCTACGCGGTGCGCATCGGCGGCATCCTCTCGATGGGCTGCGTGGCCTGGGGCCTGTTCCGCTACTCCCAGGGCATCACGATTCGACGCAAGTAGCTCACGGGGCCAGGCAGGGCGGGCAGTCGCGCGAGAACACCGCGGCGAGCGGGCCTGCTGGGAGCCGGAACACCCGGCCGGGTGCGCGCGCGAGCCGGAAGAGTGGCGGCAGCGCCACCTCCCTGGGCGGCACCATCGACTTCTGCAGGCGCCCCCAGTCAGGCGAGTCCTGCACGCCCCGGCAGGGAGGACACTCTCGGGGCGGCTCGACCTGCTCACGGGGCGCGGCGACGTACACCGTGGTGCCTGGCCGCTCGACCCGGGCGCCGGCGACCAGCTCGACGCGCTGGGCGGGGCTGGCGCTGCTCGCCAGCATCTCGTTCCCGAAGTCGAAGTCTGCGGGCAACACCTTCGCCCAGAGGGGAGGGAGCTCGCTGGCCGAGCGATACACCCTCAGCTCGACGGCGCCCTGGGGCGGAGCCATGAGGCTGATCGCGAGGTAGACGAACATCATGTGGGGTCCAACGCGCCAGCCGGCAAAAGGGTCTCGTCCGAGGCCGCACGCAGCGCGTGAAACAACGCCGTCGCTGCGTCGATCTCCGCCTTGCGGATCGACACGCTCTCGACGTTGAAGCCCATCGGCAGCTTCTTCTCCCGCGCGAAGGCCTTGAGCTCGCGGAAGTTCCGCTCGCACAGCCGCACCGAGCGCTCGAGGATGTCCGGGCTGTACAGCAGCTCGTTCTCGAGCCACCGCGGAAACGAGATGCCCAGCCACTTCATGAAGTCGAGCGTGCGCGCCGAGCCGCAGGGCGCGAAGGTGAAGATGATGGGCCTGGGCCGCTCGCCGCGCCGCCCCAGCTCGAGCGCGTAGTCGGACAACACCGACAGCGACGAGCTCACGTCGTACACGGCCTGCGTCACGAAGAAGCGGCAGCCCGCCGCGGTCTTGGCCAGCATGCGCAGGTGCTCCTCGTAGCTGCGCAGGTGCCGCTCGGGGATCGCCACGCCCCCGACGACCAGCTGCGGCGCCTGCTCACGCGCGAGCGCGTAGGCGTCGGTGAGCTTGAGCGCTCCGGTCCGCGCGCTGGGGGCGCCGACCAGCACCACCGGCCCCGTGCGGCCGCGGAGCCAGGCCTTCAGCGTCTCTGCGCTCGCCCCGGGCACCGACTTGTAGATGATCGCCGGCACCGGCAGCGGCGCCAGCGCCGCCGCCCACGCCGAGGGGTCGACCGTGGGCAGGAACGGAAAGGGGCGGGGGGCCGCGTTGCGATCGCCCTCGTCCTGGATGTCGTAGACCACCAGGCCATCGCAGCCGAGCGCCTCGATGCGGGCGCGCTGCTGATCAGCCAGCTCGCGTTGGCGGTCCTCGGCCATCTCCAGCCGCGGCGGGGCCAGGCCGTAGAGCCCGATGCCGTCCACCGCGCCCTCGAGCTTCTCGGCGAGCATCATCGCGAAGCCCGCCGCGTCACCCCGAGGTAGCCGAGCACCAGCTCGCTCAGCTCTTCCACCAGCGCCTCCTGGTCCAGCTGGGGTGGGCGATCCAGCACCTGGAGGTGGGCCACCGACTCGACCGCCGTCACCAGGATGAAGGTGGCCACGTCGAGGTCGACCGCGCGGAGGTGCTTGCGCTGCGTCTCGAGCCACGAGCGCACCAGCGCCGCCGACTGCGTCGACACCCGCCGCACCACGTCGAGCCCGCCCTTGAGCCGCGGCACCTGCTCCACCAGCACCCGGTGCAGCTTCGGGTCGACCGCGTGCAACGCCACCATCGCGCGAATGTAGTGCCGCACGGTGTCTTCGAAAGTCAGCGTGCCGCGCGGCGCCGCCGTCACCGCCTCCATCAACACCCCCAGCCCCAGCGTGGCGTGCTCCTCGGCGAGGGCCGCCACCAGCGCCTCCTTCGAGGGGAAGTACTGGTACAGCGAGCCGATCGACACGCCCGCCCGCTTCGCCACTGCGTTGGTGTTGCAGGCGTCCCAACCGGCGGTCCGCAGAATGTGAGCAGTGGCTCGCAAAATGGCCTCCACGGTGGCCTGGGCGCGGGCCTGGGTGGGCTTCTTGCGGGGGGAATCGGAGCGGGGCGGAGCCATGAGGACCTGTGGGCAGGGGCAAAGCGAGTTGTTGAACCGAGCTTTTACTCACATCATTGCACCATGAACGCGACCATCGCCATGCCCCTTCACACCCCGCCGACGCTGCCGGGCGCGAGGCCCCTCGTGGGGGTGCTGCCCCAGCTGCAGCGGAACCCACTCGAGGTGATGGAGCGCGCCACCCTGAAGTACGGCCCGCTGACGTACCTGCCCCTGCCCACGCTCGAGGGCTACGTGCTGGGCCACCCCGGCCTGGTGCAGCACGTGCTCGTCACCAACGCGAAGAACTACGTCAAGCAGACGCGCGGCTACGACATGTTGCGGCTGGTCCTGGGCAACGGCCTGGTGACCAGCGACGGCGCCTTCTGGAAGCGGCAGCGGCGCATCGCGCAGCCCGCGTTCCACCGCGAGCGCCTCGCCGGCTTCGGCGAGGTGATGACCCGCGCCGCGAACGAGATGGTGGAGAGCTGGGAGCCGGGCAAGCCCTTCGACTTCGCCGCCGAGATGATGCGCTGCACCCTGCGCGTGGTGGGCGAGACGCTGCTGTCGGCCGACGTGACGAAGCAGGCTGATCACGTGGGCGCGGCGTTGACGGTGGTGCTCGAGCACCTCATCCACCGCACCCTGCATCCACTCTCCATGCCGGAATGGCTGCCCACGCCCACCAACCTCCGCTTCAAGCGTTCGCTCGAGGAGCTCGACCGGGTGGTGTTGGGGCTCATCGCCGAGCGGCGCAAGGGTGGTGGACCGCGGCACGACCTGCTGGCGATGTTGATGGAATCGCGAGACCCGGAGACGGGTGAGGGGATGACCGACGGGCAGCTGCGCGACGAGGTGATGACCATCTTCCTCGCGGGCCACGAGACCACCGCCAACAACCTGGCGTGGACGATGGCGCTGCTGGGCCGCGCGCCCGAGGTGGAACGCAAGATGGTGGCCGAGGCGAAGGGCGTGCTCGGCACCGCGCTGCCGACCATGGCCGACGTGCACAAGCTCCCGTACGCGATGAACGTCATCAGGGAATCGCTGCGCCTCTACCCGCCGGTCTGGTCGCTGGGCCGCCGGGTGGTGGAAGACGACCTGGTCGAGGGGTACCTGCTGCCGAAGGACGCGCTCGTGTTCATCTCTCCGTGGGCGATTCACCGCCTGCCCGAGTTCTGGACCGACCCGCTCGCGTTCGACCCTGACCGCTGGCTCGTCGAAGACCCGCGGCGCGCACACGGCTCGTATCTCCCGTTCAGCATGGGGCAGCGCAAGTGCATCGGCGACACCTTCGCCACGGTGGAAGCGCAGCTCATCCTCACCACCGTGATGCAGAAGGTGCACCTTTCGCTCGTGCCCGGGCAGACCTTCGAGCCCGAGCCCGTCATCACCTTGCGGCCGCGCGGCGGGGTGCACGTGGTGGCGACGCGGCGCTGAGTCCTCCCCCTCTCCCAGCGCAGCGGGGAGAGGGTTGGGGTGAGGGGCCGACCACGTGCCATAGGGAACCCGGCGGGCCGAACGTCCAAGGGATATGACGGCGGCCGTGGCGCCCAGCGACGTGAAGGCACTCGAGCGGGAGGCGCTCACCCACGCGGGCGCCCTCTATCGCCTCGCGGCCCGCCTGCTGGGCAACACGGCCGACGCCGACGACGTGGTGCAGGAAACCTTCATCAAGGCCATCTCCGAGCTGCGGCGCGGGGGTTTTCGCGGCGACAGCAGCCTCGGCACCTGGCTCTACCGCATCGTCACCCACGTCGCGCTCGACCGGCTGCGGCAGGTGAAGAAGCAGGCCGCGGTCCCTCCGGTCGAAGAGCGGGAATCGTCGGCGAGCCCCGACGCAGCCGTGGCGCTGCGCGAGCTGACCGACGCGATGGCCGAGCTGCCGGAAGACCAACGCGCCGCATTGGTGCTCAAGGAAGTGCAGGGCCTGCCCACGCGCGAGGTCGCGCTCGTTCTCGAGCGCAGTGAAGGGGCCACCGAGCAACTGCTGGTGCGCGCGCGACAGACGCTGCGGCGGAGGTTCGAGCCATGAATCTCGACGACAAGCTCAAGAGCTGGCGCGACGCCACCGAGCCACTGGTGCCTTCCGAGAAGTTGCTCGCCGCGCTGGCGGCGACGGTCGAGGCGCCCACGACTCCTCCCGCGGGCGCGAGCGCGGTGGTGAAGGGGTTGATCGTCACCGCGGTGGTCGGCGTCATCGGCGTCGCGGTGCTCCACGCGCAGCAGGTGGGCTGGGGTTGGTTCGCGAAGAAGGACGCGCCCCCCGTCTCCGCTCAGGGTGACCGCCTGGTTCCCCCGGCACGGACTCCCGACGCGTCGATCGACGCGGGCGAAGCACCCTGCGGCCCACGGCTGGAATCAGCCATGGCGCTCACGCCGGGGCTGTCGCCGGAAGCCGAGCGGGCCCGGTACACCCAGGCGATGCGGCTGCTCACCAAGCGCCCGCTCACCTGCCTCGCGCAGCGGCGCCCCCTCGACCAATTGCTCTGGGGGCGCACCTCGAACGACGCCGAGGTCACGCGCCTGATCAGCCGGCTGGGGTACCTGTGTGGCGCGCCGGCCATTCCTCAGTGGGCCCTCTTCCAGGACACTGCTCCCTGCGACGACTCCGACTGGTGCCACGTGCCGTCGTGCGAGCTGAAGAGTGAAGCCTGCGCTGCGAGCTGGGCGGCACGGCGTGCGGGCACCTGCGCCCATCGCCTTGGCACGCGCGCTTCGCTCACCTTCGCCTGCGTGCGCTTCCTCCGGGGGCAGGGGACCGAGGCCCAGGTGCGGGCGCTCGCGGCCGACGCGTGGTGCCTGCGACCCGAGGCGCTGAAGGAGCGCGAGTACTTGAGCCAACACGACGCTGGAATGGAGCTGCCATGAAGACCCTGCTGCTGACCCTGCTGCTCGCTGCAGCACCGAAGGAACCCGGCGTACTGGTGACAATGAAGGGATCGCTCTCCTCGGACGGAAAGCCCGTGACCGCCGCGCGCTTCTACCTGGCGCCCCAGGAGAGCCACACCGCCATCGAGCTCGACAAGGCGGGCCGCTTCGAGGTGAAGGCCATCGCCTCCCGCGAGTACACGGTGAACATCGACGCCGACGGGTACGCGCCGATACGGCGCACGGTGGAGCTGGACGACAAGGGCGTGGGCGACCTCGGGGCGGTGAAGCTCGACTCGCTGAAGACGGCACGGGCGTCGGTGGTGGTAGCGCCGCGGGGCTCGCTCGCGGGCGCGAAGGTGCAACGAATCGAACTCCGCCACGGCTCGTGCGCCAACGTGCGGGCGCAAGATGACTCGGGGTGCCTGCTGGCGTTCTGCGTGAGCCAGGAAGGGCCGGCGCTGCAGATCACCCGCTACTCGGGCGCGCAGCTGCGGCCGGTGGGCAAGGTGTCGGTCGCCGACGCGGTGGCGCAGCTGCCAAAGGGCACGTTCGTGACGGGTGAGCAGCAGACGATCACGCTCGAAGAGGGCGAGGCGTTCTCGGCCGAGACGGGTGATCCGTACTGCGGCGCCGTGCTGCGCGTCGACGCCGTGAAGTGAACACTCCATCAACCCGTTGGTCCCCAGCGGAGTCGAGGGATGGGCGCCCACGCTCGCAGGAAGTCGCCCCTCGACTCCGCTCGGGTCGGGTGAACGGTGATGGCTCGATCGCTATCGACCGAGCCCGTCAAACCTCGCCCCACTGCAGGGCGTCGAACTCGCGCTGCAGCTTCGCCCCGCGCGCGGCCGAGAGCTGTGTGACCCAGGAGATGCGCCCCTGCAAAGTGGCGCGAAAGTCCTCGACGCGACCGGTCGACTGACTGAGCGGCCCCTTGAGCCGGCAGCGATGGAGCAACGCCTTCAGAGAGTCGAATTCGGCGCGGGAGATGTTGGGCTTCACGTTCACCACGACGCCCGTGACCCGCTGCTGTTGGTGTGCCCTCATCACCCGAGTCTTGTGCGCGTTGATCCGGAAGCCCTCGTCACGCGCGATGAGCGTCACCAACTGGGTGAGCGTGCCGGCAGAGCACGTCGCCGGGCCCGAGAAGACGAGGTCATCGGCGTAGCGCGAGTAGGTCAGCTTGCGCTGTCGGGCCGCCGCCGCGAGCCGCAGGTCGAGGGACCACGCCGCGAGGTTGGCCAGCGCTGGGGAGGTCGGCGCGCCCTGCGGGAGATGCCAATCAGCGAGGCGGCGCTGCAGAAAGAAGCGCTCTGTCGTGAGCGTCTCGGCCCGCGGCGCTTCGCGGAGCACCACTTCGGGCGTGCGCGTGGTGCACAGGCCGAGCAGCACCGCGGCAACCTGCGAGGAGTAGCCCGCCGCGAGGAACACCCCGTGCGCGCGCCAGGTGGCGACGTTGGTGAAGAACGACTCGAGGTCGAAGCGCACCACGAACTCACGCCCGACGTGCAGCGCGGCGTGCGTGAGCACCGAGCGCCCTGGGACGAAGCCGTGCGCGGCGTCGTGAACCGGAATCGGGCCCAGCACCTCGTCGAGGATCCGGCGCTGCATCGCCTTGAGCCGATCCTTCGGCGCCTCCAACAGCCGCGGGAGCCGCTCGCCCCGCTCGACCCAGCGGCGACGGTAGTGGTTGAGGGCCTCCGCAGGTGCGGCGCGCTCGAGGCCCCGCGTGTCGGCGAACCACGACAGCGCTGAGGGGTCGACCTCGAGCCACGCGGCCACGTCACCCACGGTGTCGAGCTTGCGCACCGGCCAGCGGCGCGCGCCCATCTTCCGGTGAAAGAGGAGGAGCTTCGGACGGCCCCGGGGGATCTCCTTCCTCCTCCACGCGTCCTGGAAGAAGGCGTTGGCTGCGATGAAGTCGCTCAGCTGCTCAGCGCGATGCAGCGGGGGCTCAGGCCAGCGCTGCACCACGGCAAAGGCGAGCTCCCGCAACCAGGCTTCGCCTGATCCGACCGCCGTATCGCCGCGCGCCATGAGTGAGCGCATGTGCCAGGTGCCGGCGAGAAACGCGTGCGCGAGCGCCTGGCTGACCTCGCTCCGGCGGCTCCTCACGGCGCGCTCCAGGAGAGGTGTGTGGCGGCGGTGAGCGTCAGCGACTCACGTGTTGCGGCGGGGGACGTCCACGACAGTGGACCCAGCCCCTCGCGATGGAACGCCTTCTTCTTCACCAACGCCCCGGGGCAACCCCGGAGCGGGTCCTTCGCCGAAGCAAAGAGACCTGCATGCCTGACACGCCGCCGCCACACGCGGGCGAGTGTACCCGACTGATCAGTATCCGGCGCGATCGTCGCGGGTGAGCAGGTGCGTGCCGAAGCGGAGCTCGGGCGGCAGCGAAGAGCGCGGGAGCGTCGAGGTGAAGCCGGCGCCGGTGCGCATCTCGAGCGAGGTGATCCGATCAGCCGCGATGTCGATCACCAGGAAGCCGCGCGCCGACGGCGCGGTGGTGCCGATGAGCGGCCTGGGCCCCGCGCCGATGCAGGGCGTCACCACGTGCCGCACGCCGTTCGCGGCGCCGGGGAAGTAGCCGTGCTGGTGCCCTCCGATGAAGAGCGCGCCGTGCGTGCGGAGCAGCGTCTCGAACGCGGTGTCGTTGAGCACCTCGGTCTCGCGGCCCACGGTGGTCGGGTGAATCGGCACGTGGCCGTAGACGATGCGCATCGGGTACGCGGTGGCCGCGGCGAGCTGGGCAGCGACCCACGTTCGCTGCGCCCCCGAGAGCGGCGCCACCGTGGTCGCGTCGAGCGAGATGAAGAAGACGCCGCGGGCCTCCGCGAAGGCGTCCACTGCCTCGAGAACTCGTCGCGCTCGGCCTGGTAGCCCGCGTACGCCGAGGCGTCGTGATTGCCGGGGGAGGGCGCCACCGGAATGCCGGCCGCGGTGAGTGGAGTGGTCACCGCGGCGTGAAAGCCCTGCCACATCGCCGCGTAGTCGAGGCCCGCCTGCTGGCCCGCCACCATGTCTCCGCTGATCAGCACCAGGTCGGGCCGCACCGTGCCGGTGATGGCGGCGACCGCCTGGTGCACCGAGGCTTCGTACGTGGTCGAGCCGTAGCTGCCGTTGAGGTCGCTCAGCACCACGATGCGCAGCGAGGCGCCCGCGTCGGGAAGTCCTGCGTCGGGAAGCCCTGCGTCCGGCGCTCCCGCGTCGAGCCCGGACACGGCCGCGTCGGGAGCGCCTGAATCCGAAGCGTCGGCGTCGACGTGCGGACCCGCGTCCTGGCCCGCGTCCACTCCGACTGGACCGAAGCCCGCATCGGTCTCGAAGAGCGCCTCGTCCATCGGCGCACCGCAGCTGGCGAGGAGGACGAGGAGGAGAAACCGCGGGCAACTCATGTGAGAGCACCTACTCCCGCAGCTGACTCGTGCGCTCGGGGCACGCGCGCTGACCGAGGCGGCAGCGTGACAGCGCTCACCAGACCTTCAGTACGCCCAGCGCACCGGTGAAGAGCAGGGCCAGCGCGAGCAGCCTCAGCATGATCGCTCCTCCGTTCAACACCAGCGCCGCCCACGCGAAGCCTCGCCAGCGCCAGCGCTGTCGCAGGGTGCGCACGCTCGAGGCGACCGCAGCGACGACTGGCGGCAGCAGCACCCAACCGAACGACGGTCCACCAACCATGCTCACCGCGAAGGTGAACAGAGGACGCGAAGGTGAGCGCCGGCCGCCCCTTTTTCAGCCGCGTAATGGACCATTACCACGCGGTAATGGTCCATTACGCGCCCGGGAGAAAGACCCGCCCGCCTGCCCGATTCACTCTCGGATCCTTGCCCGAAGAGAGAGGCCTGTGCGCGCTCGGCACGAGCCGATACCAGGACAACGGCCTTCCTTCGAGCCAGCCAATGCCGCAGCCCACGTCAGTGCGTCAGCGCGCGCACGAGGTCTTCGAGCGGCGGCGCACCGGGCAGCTCGGTGCCCACGTAGAGCCGGCACGAGGCGCCGTCGCCCCGCGGCGCGCCCGTCACGTCGGCGCCGTCGACGAGGATGGTCGGCGAGCCGTAGCCGTGGAACGCAGCGGGGCCATCGGGGAGGGTGACGTCGTGCTCGGTCCACTCCGGCTCGAGCCCGGCCCTCTCGAAGGCCCGTCGCAGCTGCGTTCGCGCGGCGCCGAGGTGTGGGCATTCGGGAAAGAAGAGGAGCTCGACGCGACGCACGGGGCGAGCTTCTCATGTTCCTGCCCTCTCCCCGACCTCTCCCGCTCCGGGAGAGGGAGACGTGGTAGGTGCCGCGCATGTCCACCATCGCGGCCATCGCGACGGGGCCGGCCGCGGGCGGCATCGGCATCATCCGTCTCTCCGGCCCGGCGGCGCTGACCGCGGCCCGCAGGGTGGCGCGCGCGCTTCCGCAGGAACTCACACCCCGGCACGCGTACTTCACGCGCTTCCGTGACGCCTCGGGCGCCGTGCTCGACGAAGGGCTCGCCCTCTTCTTTCCCGGCCCCCACAGCTTCACCGGCGAGGACGTGATCGAGCTGCACGCGCACGGCGCGCCACGCCTGCTCTCCCTGTTGCTCGCCGAGCTGCTGCGCGAGCCCGGGGTGCGGCTCGCCACGCCCGGGGAATTCACACGCCGGGCCTTCCTCTCGGGCCGCATCGAGCTCTCCCGCGCGGAGGCCGTGGCCGAGCTCGTCGCCGCTGAGTCCGAGGCCCAGGTGCGCGCCGCCGCGGCGCAGCTCACCGGTGAGCTCAACGCACGCCTCGAAGCGGTGCACGCGCCGCTGCTCGAGCTGCAGGCCGACCTCGAGGGCTCGCTCGACTTTCCCGAAGAGGCCGAGGGCGCGGACGCAGACGCAGGCTCCCGGCTCGACGAGGCCCTGGGCGCGGTCCGCGCGCTGCTCGCAGACGCGCGGCGCGGCGCGCTCATCCGCCGGGGCGCGCGGGTGGTGCTCTACGGCCCGGTCAACGCCGGCAAGTCGACGCTCTTCAATGCGCTCGCCGGTGCCGCGCGCGCCCTCGTCGACCCCGAGCCGGGCACCACCCGCGACACGCTCGAGGCGCGCCTCGAGCTCGACGGTCTCGCGTTGACCCTGGTGGACACCGCGGGGCTGCGCGACGACGCCGGCCGGCTCGAGGCGATGGGCATCGCGCGCACCCGGGAAGCGCTGGTGGGCGCCGACCTCGCGGTGCTCGTGCTCCCCCACGACGCGACGGCTGATCAACGCGCCGCCTGGCGCGCGGAATGCGACGACGCGCGCAGGGTCGAGGTGTGGGCCAAGGCAGACCTCCACCCGCCCCATGACGGGCGGCCCGGCGTCTCGGGGCTGACCGGCCTGGGCCTCGACGAGCTGCGCCAGCACCTGGCTGCCCGGCTCGGGGCCGGCGAGGCGTCGGCGGTGCTCGCCACCAGCGAACGTCACCTCGCCGCGCTGGAGCTGGTCGAAGGCGCGCTCACCCGCGCCCGCGCCGCGCTCGAGGTCTCGACCCTCGAGGTGGTGGCCGGCGAGGTCGGCCTGGCGCTCCACGCCCTCGCCGAAGTGACGGGGGAAGACGTGAGCGAGGCGCTGCTCGATTCCATCTTCGCCCGCTTCTGCATCGGCAAGTGAAGAGCGCCTTGCTTTCCAGCACGACCGTTCTTATTTTCCCGGTATGTCGAAGGGAGACGAGACCCGCGAGCGCATCCTCGACCGCGCGTTCCTGATTGCGGGCCGCGACGGGCTGGAGGGCCTCACCATCGGCGCTCTCGCGGACGAACTCAAGCTCTCCAAGAGTGGGTTGTTCTCGCACTTCGGCAGCAAGGAAGAGCTGCAGGTGGCGGTGCTCGACGTGGCCTCGAGCCGCTTCACCGAGCGCGTGCTGCTGCCGGCCTTCAAGGCGCCGCGCGGGCTGCCGCGGCTGCAGCGCATCTTCGAGCAGTGGATCGACTGGATGACGGACCCCAGAATGCCGGGGGGCTGCATCTTCCAGCAGGCCAACGCCGAGCTCGACGACCGCCAGGGCCGCCCCCACGACGTGCTGCTCGAGTCGCAGAAGAACCTGGTCGAGGCGTTGATCAAGACCGTGCAGCTCGCCGTCGCCGAGGGCCACCTCGCGAAGGACACCGACGCGCGCCAGGTCGCCTACGAGTTCGAAGGCATCATGATGGTGATGAACCTGTACCTGCGCCTGCTCAAGGACCGGAAGGCCGTCGAGCGCGCCCGCATCGCCTTCGAGCGCCTCGTCGACTCGCACCGGGCCTGAGGGGCGGGCCCGCGGCGCGCGGTCGAAATAGTCCCAAAAAGCGCACGAGCGTTCACCTGTCTCCCATCCCTCGACCCGCTCGGGACGAACGGAGTCGAGCGTTCAGGGCGTCGTGGTCTTCGCGCGGTACTTCTCCGGCACCGTGCCCAGGTCGTCGGTCACGTGCACGACGCCTCGATCATCGGTGAACTGGTACAGCTTCTTCTCCACCGGTGCCGCCTCGACGACGACCACCGCGACCGGCTCAGGGGCCGGAGGAGGAGGTTGAGGTCGTCCAGGCTGCGGTTGAGGCGCGGTCACCGCTGCGACGACCGGGGGCGGGCTCTCGAGCAACGCCAGGAGCGCGTCGCGGTTGAGCGCCGCCGCGACCGTGCCCCCGATGAGCGCCACCCCGGCGACCGCACCGACCAGCCGCCCCACGTAGACCTCGATCACCCGCACCCAGCGCACCTGCGTGCCCGCGAGGTAGTCGTGCAGGCAGCGCCGGTCCTCTCCGAACAGCGGCACGTAATCGAGCAGGAAGAGGATCGCCCCCGCGAAGGGAATGAGCACGCTGGTGAAGCTCACCGCCGCGCTCACCACGCTCGAGTAGATCCAACTCCTCAGCAGCAGCGCGCTGAAGAAGCCGACCGGCTGGCCCTCGAGGTCGACGATGCGAATGCCCATCACCCGCTTGCCGATGGTCTGCCCGCGCGTGGAGAGCAGGAACCACTGGTACAGCACGAGGCACGCCAGCGCGACGCTGGTGGCGGCGAACGCCACCCACGCCGCGCTGCCCACGAGCACGGTGCCCGCCTGCGAGAGCCAGGGGCGTTCCTTGAGGTGGCCTGCGAGCGCACCGAGCGAGAGCCCGAGGCTGCCCGCGGCCGCGACGAGCCAGATGATCAGCAGCGGCAGCACCAGGAGCGTGTCGAGGAACGCCGCCGCGAGCCGCACGGTGCGGGGCGCGAGGCCGGGGAGGCGGACTCGCGCCTCGAGGGGAAGGAGGGGTGCCGCGAAGGGGCGCGTCATCTCGGTTGCCCCTTCTGACACCGCCTCGGAGGCAGGGTTCCCTGGTGAAGGAGCGCCCTCGACTTCACCTACTTACCCAGGATCGCCTTCACGGCCTTCTTGTCGGCGTCGAAGGCGAAGTGGCTGTAGAGCTTGAAGGCGTTCTGCCGGTCGACGAGCCGGGCGTGGGTGAGCTCCACCACCTTCACCTGCTCGGCCGAGAACGAGAACAGGTCGACGAGCTGGCCCACCTGATCGACCGTCAGCCCCCCTTCCGAGGTGCGCACCACGTCGAGCTTCGCCTCGCCGAAGCTCTCGGCCTTCACCGCCTCGACCAGCGCAGGGAAATCGACCATTCCGCCGCCGCGCCGCGAGGGCTGGCTCGTCACCACCGCCGTCGTCACCCCGCGCATGGTGACGTTGGTCGCGAAGTAGTTCCGCAGCTCGACCTTGCGGTCGAAGATCAGCCCGCCGTTTGCGGTCATCACCACCCGGTAGAACAGCCCCGCGCGCGCCGGCACCTCGCACGGAAGGTCGAAGCCGCCCAGGTAGCTGCCGTCGTCACCCCAGATCTCCGCGTGCGCTCCCTCGGGGCTGAGCAGGCGCAGCGTCTCCTGCGGCTTCATCTCGAAGCGGATGTCGAAGGTGTCGACGCCCATCACCTGCACCGGCGGAGGCTTCGGCGCGCGCTGACGGGGGGGCGGCGCCTCTTCCATCGGCTGCTGCACCCGCATCCTCACCTTCATCCCGGGCACCTCGACTTCGGTCGTCACCGGGTCAACGTCGAGGTCGACGTCCTGGGCGAGCGCGGCGGTGGAGGTGAACGTCAACAGCGCGAGGAGGCGAAGTCGGGTCTTCATGGTCGGCCTTGGGAAAGAAGGGTGGGTGCAGCGCCGCGATGGACGCGCGCACCCTGGCCAGATTCACGAATTTTCGAATGATTTCAGCAACCTGAGGGTGGACGCACCTCGGGGACAACGGTTGGTTGCCGCGCGGCTGGAGAACGATCCGTCAGAGCTGCGCGAGCAGGTCTTTCTTCTTCGCCTCGAACTCGGCCTCGGTGATCACGCCCTTCGCCTTGAGCGCGCCGAGCTTGTCGAGCTTCTCGAAGACGTCCTTCGAGCCCTGGTTGCTGCTCGCTTCCTTCGCGACCTCCTTGCCCTTCTCGTACTCGGCTTCGTACTGCTGGCGCGCCTTCTCCACGTTGAGGTCGGTGAGGGTGCCGCCCGCGGCGAGGTGCTTGTTCACCACCTGGCCCACGCCCCAGGTGGAGGCGCCCGAGGCGATCGACATCGAGAGTCCGCCGATGAGGCTGCCGATGCCGGGAATGGCCTTGATCGCCGACGCGCCGATGCGCGCGAGGGCGCCGCCGGTGAGCGCGCCGACCCACATCTTGCCGTTCGCCTCTTCGTAGCTCGAGCCGTGCAGCGTGCAGAGCTGGCGGATCAGATCGACCTGGATGGCGGTGACCGCGACGAAGTCGATGATGGGCACGGGCACGAGCCCCGCCCCGCAAGCCCAGATGACGTGCTGCTTGATGACCTGCTCCGCGGCGTCAGACATGGGAACCCCCGAAGGCGAAGTGAGTGCGCACCGTACACGCTCCGGCGCGGGTCAGCCCTTGATCAGTGCACCGCCGGAAGACGGTGAGCAGCAGAGCAGAAGGGCGCCCAGCACGCACATCGACCCGACGCCGCCGAATAGTTCCCGCCCGGGGGTGAGGCTACGCTGGCGCCTGATGCGATGCGCGGGGGTGTTCGGGATTCTGTGCTGTTCCGCCACCATGGCGGTGGCGGTACCGGTTCCAGTGATGGACGTCCCCTTCGACGGCGGCTGGGCTGCCCGCCGCGCCAACCTGAGCGTCGTCATCGCGCCGACGACGCCGCTCGACGTGACCTCCACGGAGTTCGAGGTGAGCAACCCCGGCGGCACGGTCGTCTACAGCGGCTGGGAGCCCCGCAGCGGAAGCGGCACGCACACCCACACCACGGCCCCACTGCCCGACGCGGGCTTCTACAGTTGGCGCGCGCGCGGGGTGGACGATGCGGGCGTGGTGTCGGGCTGGTCGGCCAGCGCCTGGTTCCAGATGGACGGCACGCCCCCGGGCGCGACCTCGCTCACCGCCACCCTCGATGGCGGCGCGCTGCTGATGACCGCGACGCCCATCAGCGACCTCGAGAGCGGCCTGGCGGCGTACCACTTCATCGTGTCCCGCCTCGACCAACAGGACGGCGGCGTCTCGGCGCCGGGCCTGCTCGACCTCACGCCCCCGCTCCCCGCCGCCAGCGCCCTGCTCGGGCCGGGCACCTGGTTCTGCGGCGTGCACGGCCACGACGCCGTGAGCAACGTGGGGCCCACCGCCATCGTGGGCCCGCTCATCGTGCCGGTCTCGCCCACCGTCACCCCGCCGGCGTTCAGCGTCACCCGCTTCGACGGCGGCACCTGGGCCACGTACCCGTACCTCCCCATCGACCGCGTCCGCCTGAGGGTGGATGCGGGCACGTTCACCGCCACCGGCTTCGCGGTGATCAGGCAAGCCCGGGGAGCGACCGCCTGGGAGCCCGCGGGCTGGGGCTCGAGCGGCGTGTTCGTGGTCACGCTGCCCGCGGGCGACCAGGACGTGCGCGTCTCGATGCACGTGGGCCCCGAGGTCTCTGACTGGTCGCAGCCGCTGCGGGTCTTCGTCGACGAGGGGCTTCCGCGCACGCCGGCCGTCACAGCCACCCGCGACGGCGGCGCGGTGCTGCTGCGCTGGCCCTCGACGCGGGACGACTCGTCGACCGCGTCGGGCGTGGCCGAGTATCGAATCGGCCGCAACGGCGACGCGGGCTTTCCCAGCGTGCTGCACGTGCCGGACGCGTCGATCACCTTCAGCGACGTGCTGCCCTTCCCCGGGGCGTGGAGCTACTCCGTCACCGCGGTCGATCGCGCCGGCAACGCGGGCACGGCGGCGCGGCCGGTGGTGCTCTGGCCGCCTGATGCGCCGACGGGCCTGCAGGTCGCCGACGCGGTGACGAACGCGGCGGTGCAGCTCAGCTGGGACGCCTCAGGCGACGGCGGCTATCTCCTCACCTGGGACGTGTCGCGAATCGACGCCCTCGACGCGGGCACGAGCGTGGCGACGGGGCTCACCTCTCCGGCCTTCGTCGACGCCGCGCCGGACGGCCCGTGGGCCTACGAGGTCGTGGCGCGCGTGGGCGGGGTGGTGAGCGCGCCGGCCCGGCTCGACGGCGTGCTGAGCGATCGCGCGCTGCCCGACGTGACGACTCCCGTGGTGACGCGCGCGGGCTCGCGGCAGGGCGTGGTCACGTGGACCGCCAGCGACGCGTTGAGCGGGCTCGCGAGCGTGGTGCTCGAACGGGAGAGCGATGGCGTGGCGGCCAGCGTGGGCGCGGTGACGTCACCGTTCTCCGATGCTCCGCCGGTGGATGGAACGCACCGGTACCGCGTGAAGGCGACGGATCTCGCCGACAACGTGGCGACGTCCGGGTGGAGCGCGCCCTTCGTCACGCCGGGCACGGGCGTGCAGATCACCCGCCCCGGGCCGCTGGAGACGCAGTGCGGCCGCGGCCTCGAGGTGGCGCTCACCGCCAGTGAGGAGGTGACGTGGTCGCTCGTGTCGGGACCCGCGGGCGTGGAGCTCGACGCCGACACCGGCGCGCTGAGCTGGACCGCCACGGCGGGTGACGTGGGCACGGCGGAGCTGGTGGTCTCGGCGCAGGCGGCGACCAGCGGTGATGTCATCACCGTTCCCGTCGAGGTGAGCTGCACTCGCGCGGACTACGCGCTGGGGTGTGGTTGCGATTCAGGCGCGGGCGCGGGGGTGCTGATCGCCGTGCTGCTCGCGCGGCGCAGGCGCGTGCTCAGCGGTCCGCGCTGACTTGCCTCTCCTCGACTCCGCTCGGGGTGAACGGTGACGGGCTCGATCGCTACGCGAAGTCGAGGGCCCTTCTTCAACTGTCTCCCTCAGCGGAGGCGGAGGAAGCTGGCAGCGGCGCGGAGCTGCGCGTCGATCGCCAGGCGCTCCGCCGGCACCTTCAGCCGGGCCGCGCGTCCCGCGGCGCGCTCGTCCTGCGTCACCTCGATGTCCGGCGAGAGGCCCACGCCCTCGTAGCTCTTCCCGTCCGGCGCGCGGAAGAGCGCGAGCGTGTACTTGAGCACGTACCTGTTCGGCAGCTCCTTCAGGCTCTGCACGCTCCACTTCCCCGCGGTCTTCGCGCCGACGAGCGGCGCCTTGAGTCCCTCGCGCAGCGCGGCCGCCAACAGCTCGGCGCTCGAGCGGGTGTGCCCGTTGATCAACACCACCGTGGGCACAGGCCCGAAGACAGGCTCGACGTCGGAGGCGATGGTCTCCTCCTTGTTTCCCCGGTGCAGCACGCGGGTGATCACCTTCCCCTTCGGCAGGAACAGCTTCGCCGTCTCCAGCGCCTTCTCCAGCAGCCCGCCCTCGTCGTCACGCAGGTCGATGATCAACGCCTTCGCGCCGGCCTTCGCGGCCTTCGCCAGCGCCTCGCGGGCCGCCTGTGGCGTGGTCTCGTTGAAGCTGCGAATGGCGATGACCGCCACGTCACCGGGGAGCACCTCGAAGGTGACCGACTCGACCACGAGCTTCTGCCGCTCCACCGTCTTCGTCAGCACCGCCGCGTCGCGCAGTACGCCCAGGGTCACCTTCTCGTTCACCTTCCCGCGAATCGCATACACGATGTCGCGCAGCTGTTTGCCTTTGAAGGACGCGCCGTCGACGGTCAGCACCACGTCGCCCTCGCGCAGGTCGGCCTTCTCCGCGGGCGAGCCCCGCACGATGCCCAGCACCTCTGCCCGGCCCGTGGCCGGCTCGAAGGTGAGCTGCAGCCCCACGCCGATCGCCTCGCCCTTCAGGTCGGCGTTGAGCTCGGCGAACTCGCCCGGCGTGAGCAGCCGGTTGTAGCTGCGCATCGCCGGGTCGAGCCGCGCCAGCATGCCCGCCAGCGCCGCGCGGTAGAGGTCGTCTTCGGTGAGGTCGTCCTTCAGGTACTTCTCCAGCAGCTCCTTCTTCGCCGCCTCGAACGTCTTCGCGCCGTTCTCGAAGCGGTCCTTCGGCTGCGCGGCCCAGTCGTCGAAGTCGTCGATGCCGTCGATGCCGTCGGCGAAGGCGGTGCAGGACAGCAGGGCGAGGAGCAGTGGGGTCTTCATGGGGAGGCCTTTCATTCAGAGGACGTCGAGGTTGGCGGGCCCGTCGGCGTCGACGAGGCCGTGTCCCGCAGCGGCGGGCGGCGTGGTGAGCGGGGCAGGCGTGAGCACGCGCCACCCGAGGAAACCGAGGAGCAACGCCGCGGCCGCGAGCCCCACCACCCAGCTGGTGCGCACCGGACGCCGGGCCCGGCGGGCCACGTGACCGCGCAGCCGCTCGCGCACCGCCGGGGCAGGCCGCTCGTCGAAGGCCGCTGCGTCTTCGGTGATGCGCTTGGTGGCGAGGAAGCGGCCCAGGCACGCAGGGCAGGTGGCCAGGTGCACGTCGATGGCGTCGCGCTCGGGGCTCTCACAGGCCCCCAGCTGCCAGGCGAGCAGGGCAGGGGTGACGTCGTCACAGGTCATGGCATCGCTCCTTTGAGGTGTTGCACCAGCGAGTTCATTCGCGACTTCACCGTGCCGACGGGCACGGAGAGCACGTCGGCGATCTCCAGGTACGAGAGCCCCGAGCTGCGCAGGTGGAAGACGTCGGCGAGCCCCTCGGGCAGCCGCTGCACGGCGTGGGAGAGGGCGAAGGCGCGCTCCTCTTCCACCAGGCGCTGCTCGGGAGTCGGTGGGGAGTCCTCGATGGCGGCGACGCGGGTGGCCGCGTGCGCGCCCCGGCTCTTCGAGCGCAGCCGGTTGAGGGCGAGGTTGCGCGCGATGCGGAACAGCCAGGCCGCGAAGGTCGCGGTGTCGAACGACGCCCGCGGCGCCTCGAGGATGTTCAGGAACGTGTCGTGGAAGAGCTCTTCGGCCTCGGCCCGGTCCTGCACCAGCCGCTGCACGAAGCCGAACACGCGCCGCTCGTAACGCGCGTACAGCACGTCGAAGGCCGCGAGGTCTCCCCCGCGGGCGCGCTCGTAGAGGGCTTCGTCCGGGACCATTCGGTGGAGGAGAACACCGATGGGTCCGATTTGTTCGTCAGGCGGCGCTCACGGCCTTCGCGACCGCCCTCTCCCCGACCCTCTCCCTCTCAGGGAGAGGGAGGAAGAGCGCGGAGAGCTTCTTTCCCACCGTCTTGCGCGATTGCCGCGTCACCTGGGCGATCTCCTCGTGGGTCAGCCCGTCGCGGTAGGCGAGGGTGACCAGCTCGAGCTCGGGCAGGGAGAGCTTTGCCAGCGCTCGCTCGAGATCCGCGCGGCCGGCGAGGTCGTGTTCCACCGCTTCTTCCTCGTGGAACAGCGAGCGCTTGAGCGCCTGCGTGTTCTGGTTGCGCAGCCGCTGCAGACAATGCCGCGTCGCCACCGAGTACAGCCACGTCAGCGGCGAGCTGCGCAGGCGGAAACGCCCGAAGCCCGAGATCGCCGCCACGAAGACCTCCTGCACCGCCTCCTCCGCGTCGTGTGGATCGCGCAGCAGGTTCTGACAGCGCCGGAAGACGACGCCGTGGTACCGCTCGAACAGTTCGCCGATGTCGAGGGCCATGGGTCGGTCAGAACTTGAACGGGAAGGTGATGAATTCGCCGCGCTGTTTGTGTTTCGGGAACTTCATCACCTTGATCAGCTGGGCGACACAGGTGGCGATGGGTGAGCTCTTCCACTCCTCCGAGGCGACCGTGACATGGTTGGTCCTGCCGTTGGTCTCGATGATCCACTTCATCAACAGCTTGCCCGACGTGCCGGGAGCCAGGCGGTGCTGCCGTTCCACGCAGGCAGCCAGCGCGGCCTTGTTCGCCAACACCACTTCCATGATGTCGGTCTGGCCCAGCGATTCCTTCACGTCGGCGGTGGAGCCACCCGGAGCCGGAGGGATGTAGCCGGGGGGATCCTTCTTCGGAAGCGCCCGCTTCGCACCGCCGAAGGACGAAGCGAATTCGTCCTCCGGCTCGTCGTCGGTCGGCTTCGGGTCGGGGCCCGGGCGGGGGGCGGCGACCGGCGGCGGGGACTGCTTGTCGGCGAGCATGAAGGCCAGCGCGTCGGCCTTCGGGTCGGTGTACGGGTTCTGCGGCGGAGGCGGCTCGGCCTTCGCCGGATCGGCCACGGGCACCGTCGGCGTAAGCTTCACGACTGACGGCTTCGTCGTCGTCGTCACGCGGTCGCCGTCACCGCCGAGGAGCTGATCAGGCGAAATCACGACCCGGTTCGCAGTGATGGGCGCGACCACCCCACGTCCGCGACCCGCGCCCAGCGTGCCGAGCCCACCCACGCCTCCGCCACCCGCGCCCGTGCCACGCAGCCCGAGCCCGCCTGTCCCGTACGCGGTACCCCCTCCCTTCGCCCTCAACACGACGCCACCGCTGTCTCCCTGGAGCGCGCTGAGCTGAAGCGAGAGGTCGGCCTGGCCCTCTCCCGTGGCCGGCGGGCCCTTGTACCCGAGCACGCCGCTGTTCGCGGCACCGCCATAGCGGCCGCCCACCGGCGTGGTCTGATCAGCCGTGAGCGTCGGCTCCGTCACCGTGACCGCGGGCACGTTGGTCACCGGCGCGTCCTCCACGGCGACGAGCGAGGTGTACTTCGTGACCAGGTGGAACTCGAGACCGAGCGCGGTGATCTGCTCGACCACCTCGGGCGGCGCGATGTTGTACTGCACCGCGCCGAGCGCCTCGATGCGCCGCCGCGCCCACGCCATCTGCAGCGCGCGGCCGTTCGTCGACAGCTCCGGCAACGTCACCGGCGCCTCGAACACCACGGGGAAGCCGCCGCGCTTGCCACGCAGCACCACCGTGCCCGCGCCCGGCTTGCGGTAACGACCGTTGATGATCAACGGCTGCACGTCGAAGAGGTCGGGCACCTGCGCGGGGGTGAGATCAGCCACCTCGAGCCCGCCCCAGTCGATGGTGATGTCGGTGATGAGGGGCCGGGCGATGCGGCGGGTGAAGCGATTGACCGCCTCGTTCGCGTCTTCGTCGGGCCGCAGGTACTGGTAGAAGCCGCGCCCCTCCTCGGACAGCCGCGAGAGCAGGAAGTGGTTCACCGAGCTGCCGATGCCGAAGCCGAACACGCGCGCGTCGCCGCGGAGGCGGCGGGTCTCGGCGAGGATCTCCTCTTCGTTGCCGATGAAGCCGTCGGTCATCAGCAGCACCATGCGCAGGCGCTTCGGGTCGTGCCGGCCTCCGAGCGCCCGGCGGATACCGGCGAGCTGGTTCGTTCCACCGCCCGAGGGGAGCGCGTTCAGGTAGGCGATGGCGCGCCGCACGTCGTTGGGCGTGGCCGAGAGCGGCCCGTCGTAGAACGAGCTCACGTTGTCGGCGAAGTCGATGAGCATGAAGGTGTCGTCGGCGTTCATCTGCTGCAGCGCCTGGGTCATCGCGCGCTTGGCGGCGTTGAGCGGCGCGCCGTTCATCGAGCACGAGGTGTCGATGACGAAGACCATCTCCTTCGGCGTCGGAGGGACGTTCAGGTCCTTGCTCTCGGGGTTGAGCATGAGCGCGAAGGCGCCACCCGCCGCGAGCACCGCCGCGCGAGCCTGCACGCCCGAGACGCGCCAGCGCACGATGAGGTCCTTGTTGGGGAGCGTGTCCATCGGGTTGAGCGAGAGGCTCAGCTGCGAGGACGAGGGGCGGTCGACCTCGAGGCGGTGCGAGACGCTCCACAGGTCTTCGATGACCGTGCCCGCGTTGAGCCGCACGGCCACCTCGATGTCGCGGCCGCTGCGCGCTTCCGGCGGAGAGATGCGCGAGCCGTCGGGCACCACGTCGGTGTCGAGCTTCGTGCCGCTGCCCTGCGACTCACCCGGCAGCGCGGAGCCCGGCAGGTAGCGCGGGCCCACCACCATCGGGAAGTTGAGGGTGTAGACGCCGTCGTCGTAGCGGAGCGGCGCCACGTACTGCAGCGTGACCTGCACCTTCTCGCCCGGGAGGAGGTTGGCGAGCGACTGGGTGAAGATGTTCGGGCGCTCCTGGTCGAGCAGCGCGGCGCGGCGGCCCTCGGCCTTCGCCTGCTCGTACTGCTGGCGCGCCACGGCCCGCTTCTGAATGTTCGCGCGGATGACGCGGTTGCCGGCGGTCATGGTCATGTCGTGGACGGCGGAGTCGTCGGGCAGCGGGAAGACGTAGAGCGCCTCGACCGGCGCGCGGAACGGGTTGGTGAAGGTCTGCGTCACGGTGACGGCCTGCATGAAGCCGGTGACGTCGATGTCGACCTTGGTGTGCTCGAGCGTGAAGGGGCGGGCGGGGCCGTCGTCGGTGGAGGCCTCGAGGCTGCCCTGGCCGAACTCGACGTTGTGCCCCCGCAGCGGGATCGAGCGGAGGTTGGTGCGCCACGGCTCCTGCCGCACCTCGAGCACCTCGCGGCCCTGGCGGAGCTTCGGTGCGTTCACGGCGGCCTTGAGCGCGATGGGCGCAGGCTCCGGCGGCTTCGTCAGCGCGCTCACGGCGAACACCGCGAGCAGCGCCGCGGGCACCAGGGTCAACGCGGCGGCGCGCTGCTTCCAGCGTTGATCCGCGCGCGCGGCGGCGTCCTTCGCGCGCAGGCTGCGCGGCGAGGCCGAGAAGGTCTTCGCGGCGCGCTCCATCTCGGAGAGTTGGGCGCGGCAGGCCTCGCAGACCAGCAGGTGGCTCGTGACTTCGGAGCTCGCCTGGCCGGCCAGCAGCTGCTCCAGGGCGAACGGGGACGGGTGCACGGCTTCAGGACCTCGGTTCATGCAGGTGAGTTCCCTCAGCTCGGTTTTGTGGGAAGTCGCCGCAGTCGCGGGCCTGATTACAGGTGGTTCGTTCGACAACAGCCCTGGGGACGGCAGTAGGGCAGGGTTGCCCCTTGCTCGACTCCCGCAGGCCCCTCAGCCAACGGGCAAGGACCCGAGGGTGACGCGGTCACGTTGTCTCCTTTGTTGACTGTGAGGGCGGGGGCGGAGGGGCTCAAAAACCTCGTCCTCTTTGTTGACAACCCTTCGTCAACAAAGAGGACAGGGATTTGTGGGGTCGGTCCCCCCTCCCTCACAGTCAACAAAGGAGACAACTGGCCGAAGCCTGAATCAGTGCGTCAACAAGCGCTCGCAGTGAGGGGCCTGTGGGAGTCGAGCACCGTCGGAAGATCCAGTCAGACCGCCTTCGCTGCCGAGCAGCAGCCGACCTCACGACAGCGGCGTGAGTGGGCCCTTCGCCAGCGTCTCGATCAGCTCGCCCAGCTCGTACGGCACCGACGACGGCCGCCGCGCGGTGGCCTTGAAGTCATGCTCGAAGCCCAGCTTGTGCAACCACTCGTGCCCGAGGTGCCCCGCGACCTCGGCAGGCGTGAAGCCGGAGAAGAAGCGCCGGTTCGTGGTGACCGTGTCGCTGCTCGGCGTGGTGTACCCGACCGTGCTCCGCTGGAACCACGAGAAGCTCTCCAGGCCCACGTTCAGGTCGACATCACCGTCAGCCGCCGAGGTGAAGTTCTCCTTCGCGGCGCGGATGGCGGCGTACACCTGCTGCGGCGAACGCGTCTCGCTGGCGAACCCCGGCTTGCCGTCGAAGGTGGCGCCCAGCACCGCGTCGCGGAACTCGCGGCTGTTGAGCACGTTCCCGATGAGCCGCGTGGCCTGGTCGAGCTTCGCGCGCTCGGCCGCCGAGTAGCCCGTCACCCTGCCCAACGAGACCGTCATCGGCGCCGAGGGCTCGAAGGTGTCCCTCGGCTGCGTCGGCGAGGTGGTGGGCGAGGGCGTGGTCGGTGCGCGCGGCGCGGGCTCGACGGCACGACGATGAAAGAGACGCGAAAACCAGGAGCCGACACGCATGAAGACTTGTCGCCCTCGGGCGAAACAGGTTTCGGTGATTGTTTTCTCGTTACCTGAGAGCACTTTCAGCACCGTTCATCCCGAGCGGAGTCGAGGGACGGTGCTATTTCTCGGGCCCGTGCCGACCCAGCGACTCCCCAGAGGCGTGCTCCTCGCGTTCGAAGGCATCGACGGCTCGGGCAAGTCGACCCAGGCGAAGAAGTTCGTCGCGTGGGCCCAGTCGATCGGGCTCGACGTGGTCAGCTCGCGCGAGCCGACCGATGGCCCGTGGGGAAAGAAGATCCGCGACGCGCGCTTCACCGCCCGCATGTCGCCCGAAGACGAGCTCGCCGCCTTCATCGCCGACCGCAAGGAGCACGTGGCGACGCTGATCAAGCCGGCGCTCGAGCGCGGCGCGCTGGTGGTGATCGATCGCTACTACTACTCCACCGTCGCCTACCAGGGCGCGCGCGGGCTCGACCCGGCCGCGCTGCTGCAGAAGAACCGCGCCTTCGCCCCCGTTCCCGACCTGGTGGTGCTGGTCGACGTGGAGCCGAAGGCCGCCCTCGAGCGCATCGCCACGCGAGGGCAGGGGACCGACCTGTTCGAGAACCTCGCCACGCTCACGAAGGTGCGGGAGCTGTTCCTCTCGCTCGTCGACGCGCACGTCGCGTTGATCGATGGAGCTCGCGCGCCCGAGGTGGTGTTCGGTGACGTGCTGCTGCGTGTGCTCTCGGGCCCGCTCGCCGGCTTCGTCGGGGAGAGCGACGAGCTGCAGCCGGTGGCGAAGCTGTTCGAGAACGACCGGCTCACGCCCGCGCAGAAGGCCGAGCGCATCCGCCAGGTGCTGAAGGTCGGCTGATCAGCCGAAGTTGAGCTGCCACGACACGCCGTAGCGGTCGTTCACCCACGCGAAGAGCTTGCTGAAGCCGTAGTCGCCGACTGGCATCAGCGTGGTTCCTCCTGAGACGAGTGTTTCCGTCACTCGCTTGAGCTCTTCCACGGAGTCGCACTCCACGAAGAACGAGAACGCCGGCGTGAAGGTGAAGGCGTGCTTCACCACGGCGTCCGTGCAGAGCACCGATTGACCGCCGACGGAGAAGAGCGCCTTCATCACCGTGCCCTCCACGCCCTGCTCACCCTTCACGTAGCGGCGCACCTCGGTCACTTCGCTGCGCGGGAAGACCGACACGTAGAAGCGCAGCGCTTCTTCGGCCTTGCTGGGGAACATCAGGAACGGTCGCACGCTCTTCGCCATGCGGAGGTCTTACTTCTTTGCTCGCGCAGCGGTGGCCGAACCGCCAGCTTTCCTGTGATGGTGCGGAAAGCATGCACAACGGACGTGATGCGCTGATGCGCTCCGGGGACTTCGAAGTGACCGGTACCGAGCCGGAGCTGCGGATCAGTCGACGCCGAAACGTTCCTTCGCGCGGGCTCTTTCGTCTCCTCATTCCCCGCGTGGTGGCGCGCGTCGATACGAGCTCACCGATTCCCCACCTCTCGGTGTTCCCCGATGCGCTTGCGTGGTTCATGCTCGTGATGTGCGCGGGCGGCGTGATCGTCGAAGTCACGATGGATCGCGTGCGCTACCCGCGCGAATACCCGCCGGCGTTCATCTTCGGATTGGCGGGCTTCTACGTGGGCGCGCTGGTGCTCGAGTGGGTGCGCACCCGGGCTGCGGTGTTGCGCGCGCTCCGCGGTTGAGGCGTCACTTCGGGCGGAACGCCTCTTTCACCATCTCAGGCGCGAAGCCCTCGCCCATCTGGCCTTCCGACGCATACCGATAGAGCGCCGCCGTGTAGATGCCCGACAGGGTCGCGCCCACCAGCGCGAGCGCCAGCAGGCAGACCACGAAGCCACCCACCGCGCCCATCACCAGCGGCGGCTTCTGCGTGCCCGCGGCGAGCACGATGAGGGGAACGAACAGGAACGTGAGCCCGAAGCCCACCAGCGTGAGCACCGCGCTGACCCCGAAGTTGCCCACCACCTGCTCGCCCCACGTCTTCTTGAGCAGCTCGGTGCTGCGCTTCACCGCGTCGATGGGCCCGATGTTCTCGTTCACCAGCACCGGCACCACCAGGAAGGTGGCGAGCGTCCACGCCATGCCGAAGAGCCCCGAGATGATCCGCCCGAAGATGCCCGCCCGCTGCTGAATCGCCCGCAAGACCATGCCCACCGTCGCCGCCACCACCGCGTACGCGAAGATGACGCCCACCTTGCCGGCGGCGATGCGGAAGCCGTCACCCACCGTCGGGTCTCCGCCGCGCAGGCGGATCAACGCCGCGCCCACCAGCGCCGAGTTGCAGAAGAAGATGACGAAGTACGACACCACGTAGAACCCGAAGGTGACGATGAGCCCCAGCGGCCCCTCGACGTCCTTGCCCTTGTCCGCGAGCAGCACCAGCGGCGCGATGAAGCCCGCGCTCACCAGCACCAGCATCACCGCGGAGATCAACGGAAAGACCATCAGCTCCTTGTCAGCGGAGAGGACGTGCGCGCTGGCCTTGGTCAGCTCCCAGCTGTTCGACAGACGACGAAACATGTGTGCCCCCTGAAGGTGGAAGCGCGCACGTTACTTGACCCGGGACCCGCGCGCGCCCCACTGTTGCTCCCGATGATCCGCGGGCTCCCCTTCCTGCTGCTGGTGCTCGCGGCCTGCGGGAGGACCGCCCTGGTCGACTACCCGCGCCCCATCGAACCGCCCGCGGTCGTCCCCGTCGCGCCCGACGGTGGCAACCCCCTCATCGTCGCCGGCGCCTGCACCGGCACCCAGGAGACCTGCCCCCGCGGCTTTCACTGTGAGGCCGGCGTCTGCGTGCTCAACGGCAACGACTCGCCCCTGCAGGTGACGCTGCAGTGGCAGAACACGCCGCGCACCGCTGACGATCTCGATCTCCACCTCGTCGAGCCACGCCCCCTCTCTGGCACCTGCGAGATCTACTTCGGCACCGGCGGCGTCTTCGCCTGCGAGCCGGTGGGCAAGCTCGACCTCGACGCCAACGGCGCGTGCATCGACACCGACCCGGCAGGCGGCCCGGGAGCAGACACCGAGAACATCATCTACCCGCCCGGCCGCGCCGCCCCGAGCGGCCACTACATCGTGCGCGTCGACTACTGGGCCGAGTGCGTCGGCGCGGCGAGCGTGCCCTTCGTGGTGACGGTGCGAAACCGCGGCGTGGTCACCGAGGCCAGGGCCGTGTTCCACGCGGGGGAATCCGACTCGGGAGAAGCGGGCTCCGGCGTGACGATGATGGAGTTCGACGTGCCATGAGCCCCTCGAGCGTGAACGGCTTCGAGGAGCACGACGTGCTGCTCGACGGGGTGAGGCACCACTACGCCGAAGGCCCCCGCAATGGCCCCGCGGTGGTGCTGGTGCCCGGCCAGTCGATGCCCTGGGAGAGCTACCAGAAGGTGCTCCCGCTGCTCGCGCCGCGCTTCCACGTCTTCGCCCTCGACGTGCGCGGCCACGGCAAGTCGCAGCACACACCCGGGCAGTATTCCTTCACGCGCTGCGGGAAGGACCTCGTCGCCTTCCTCCGCGAGGTGGTGAAGGGCCCCGCGGTGTGTTGCGGCAACTCGTCGGGCGGCCTCATCGCGCTCTGGGCCGCGGCGAACGCGCCAGAGCTGGTGAGCGGGCTGTTGATGGAAGACCCGCCCCTCTTCACCACCGAGTGGCCGCGCCTGCGCGACGACACCTGGGTGCACGGCTTCTTCGTGCACGTGGTCGAGACGCTGCCCGACCTCGCCACGTTCTTCTCCACGCTCACCATCCCCACGAAGGGGAAGCTCAAGCTGATGAACTTCCCCAGGCCGATGGCCTGGCTGCTGGGCGGCGCGATTCGCCGGCACCAGGCGCGCGCCCCGGGAGCGCCGGTGGACCTCTGGTGGCTGCCCCTGCAGGTGCGGCTCTTCGTGCGCGGGCTCTCGGAATACGACGTCGACTTCACCCGCGCGTGCACCGACGGGCGCATGTGCGACATGGACCACGCCGCGTCGCTGCGCGCGGTGAAGTGTCCGGCGCTGCTGATTCAGGCCGACTCGTTCCGCCACCCCGAGAAGGGCATCGTGGGCGCGATGGGCGAGGAAGACGTGGCGAAGGCGAAGGAGGTGTTCCCGGCCCTCGAGGTCGAGCGCTGGCACAGCGCGCACGTGGTGCACCTCGCCGCGCCGAAGCGCTACGTCGCCGCGCTCGAGCGCCTCGCCGGAAAGCGGTAGCCCGAAGCTCGGTTACTCTGGTGCCGTCGAGGCGCTGAGGGCGCTCCCTGTGTGCCTCGTGACTTCGCGCTCAGCGACTTGACGGTGACCAGAGCAACCGGGCGAGAGAAACCGGTCCCCCGAAAAAGAGTCACCGGCCCGGCGCCGTGGGAATATGGAGCAGGCCGCCCCCCGTGTCCGACGATCCCCTCATCCCTCCGACCGACCCGCTCATCGGCGCGCAGGTCGGCGACTACCAGGTCATCGAGCCCATCGGCGAGGGCGGCATGGGCGTCGTGTACCGGGGCATTCAGCCGGTCATCAAGAAGCGCGTCGCCATCAAGGTGCTCAAGCCGCAGGTGGCGGGCGACGAGCACCAGGTGCGCCGCCTCATCGCAGAAGCGGAATCGGTCAACGCCATCGGCCACCGGGGCATCATCGACATCTTCGGCCTGGGCACGCTGTCCGACGGGCGCCCCTACATCGTCATGGAGTTCCTCGACGGTGAGGCGCTCGACGTGTGGCTACAGAAACAGCCCGGCGGGCGCGTGCCGCTGATCACCGCGCTCGAGCTGCTGCTCGAGGTCTGCGCGCCGCTCTCGGCCGCGCACCGGGCGAACGTCATCCACCGCGACCTGAAGCCCTCGAACGTCTTCATCTGCCGGCAGGCCGACGGCACGCGGTTCCTCAAGATCCTCGACTTCGGCCTGGCCAAGCGCGCGGTCGGCCTCGACGGCAACACCAAGCAGACCAACCAGTCCACCGTGTCGGGCACGCCCGATTACATGGCCCCCGAGCAGGCGCGCGGGCTCTCGATCTCCCCGCGCAGCGACGTGTACGCGCTGGGGGTGATGGCGTTCGAGTTATTCACCGGGAGAGTGCCGTTCCACGGCGCCACCCCCATGGACGTGATGGTGGCGCACGTGGGCACCGCGGCTCCGTCGCCCAGGTCGCTCGAGCCCTCGCTGCCCGAGGAGCTCGACGCGCTGGTGCTGCGCATGTTGTCCAAGGCGCCCGAGGCGAGGCCGCAGACGGTGGACGAGGTGCGCATCGCCCTCGAGGACGCGGTGGTGGGGCTGGGCAATCCACGGCCGCGCAGCTCGCACCGGGAGCTGCCTGCGTTCGTACCGGGCAGCACCTCGGGCTCTCAGCCGTCCCTGCCGCCGATGTTCTCGCAGACGCCGAACCGCGCCGCGCCCGCGGCGCCCGCGCCCCTCACCCCCTCCGCCGAGCCGAGGGTGCAGCCGAGGTCTCAGCTGGGGTTGTGGGTGGGCCTGGTGGTGGTGCTGGGGTTGATCGGCGCGGGCGTGACGTACGTGCTGACGCGCCCCGAGCCGCTGGTGCTCGCACCGGCGGTGGCCGCGGTGGACCCACCCACGTCGATGGTGGACGTCGATTCCGGGCCGGCCGTCGCCGAGGTGGACGCAGGTGCTCCTGACGCGGGGCTGGCGCTCGCCGTCGCGGAGCTCGACGCCGGGGTGGATGAAGACGATGCCGGTGCCGACGTCGCCGAGGTGAAGCCGAGCAGGGGCAGGCCGCCCACGCCGACCTCGAAGCAGCTCAAGGACCGCATCGCGAAGCTCACCGCGCGCGCGAAGAAGAAGAAGGACCTCGACCCGACCGCGCTCCAGTTCCTCGGGCGCTATCGCATCGAGGCCGCGGCGGCTGATTCAGTCGCGCGGCGCGCGAAGCTCGACAAGGCGTTGACTGACTGGGAACGGAATTTCCTCAAGAAGTGATGTCGTGGACTGTTTGCCCTCTCCCCAACCCTCTCCCCCTCGGGGAGAGGGAGACAGGTTTCCATGTCCGACTGGTTCGTCTACGAGCACACCGTCGAGGGCCTCTTCTTCAAGGCCCTCCGCGAACGCATCACGCCGCCGCTGCAGCAGCGCCTCAAGGCGCTGGGCATCGACCTGAACGGCAAGCCGAGGAGCGTGCCCCACGCGCAGTGGAAGGACGCGCTCAAGCTCGCCGCCACCGAGCTCTTCGAGGGCTCGGAAGACGAGCGCTTCCGGCAGCTCGGGAACGCGGTGCTGCTCCGCCACGAAGAGACCGTGATGGGCAAGGCGGTCATCGCCGTGATGCGCCTGATGGGCCCGGTCCGCGTGCTCAAGCGCATCAACAGCACCCTGGGCAGCGGCAACAACTACATCCAGGCCGACCTCGCGCCCACCAGCCTCACCAGCTGGGAAGGCACCATCAACGAGTGCAACGGCAACCCCCACTACGTCGCCGGGGTGATTCAGCAGGGGCTGATCATCACCGGGGCGAAGAACCCGATGGTGATCGTCTCGGACTTCGACGGGCACTCGGCCAGGTTTCAGATCAGCTGGGGCTGAGTGGCTTTCTCTTGGGATTCATTAGTTGTGCATGACTACCCAGCTTTTCCGAGTGACCCTCTCGCGCCGCGCGCTAAATATGGCCTCATGAAGAACCTCACACGGGTGGCGCTCCTGGCTGTCGTGGTTTCCTCGCTCGCCTTCGCCGAAGACGAGGCTCCTCCCCCGGAGAGCGGCGGGTCGGGCATGCGTCGCTCGGGCTTCCTGCTCGACGCGTCGTCGCATGAGCGCCCGATGCTCCTGGGCATCCACGCCATCCTCCCCTACGGCCACTACTACGGCGGCTTCGGCATCGGCGCTGGCGCGAGCTTCTACATCCCGCTGGTGAAGGACGGCTTCATTCCGCCCGTCAACGACGAGTTCGGCATCGACTTCGGCGCCGACGCGACCATCTTCTTCTATTACGCGCCGTTCTCCCTCACGATCCCCGTCTGCGCGCTGTGGACCTTCCACATCACCGACAAGTTCGCGGCCTACGCGAAGGTCGGCATCGCGCTGAAGATTCACCCGGGTTGGATCTCCCCCGTGTTCCCGGACTGGGTGAGCGTCGTCGGCATCAACTACATGTTCTCGAGCAGCTTCGGCCTGCGCGCCGAGGCCGGCTACCCGGGCTTCAAGGCCGGGATCCTGTTCGCCTTCTGAGATGGGCAGCCGACAGATCGAGATGACGTGGCGCTGCAGCAGCTGCAGCGCGAAGAACCTCGGGCGCTTCAAGGTCTGTCAGAAATGCAACAACCCCAAGGACGGCTCCGAAGAGTACGAGATGCCGGAGGACCCGTCGAAGGCGGCCTCCGTCACCGAGGCGTCGCTCCTGCTGATGGCCTCCGCCGGTCCCGACTGGCGCTGCGCGTACTGCGGGTCTGATCAACGCCGCACCGACCGGGGCTGTGCGAGCTGCGGAGCCTCGGCGCTCGAGGGCGAAGAGGTGCCCGACGAAGCGCCTCCTCCCCCCGCGCCCAGGCCGCTGCCCGCGGGCCCCCCGCCTGACCGCCGCATGCTCAAGCTCGCTGCCGGTGGGGCCGTGCTCGCGCTGATCAGCTGCATCGGCGCCGGCGCGCTCATCGCCTGGAACCAGAACCGCCCCAAGGACTTCGAGGCCCGCGTCGCCGACGTGAAGTGGGAACGCACCATCGCCGTCGAGCGCTGGCAGGCGGTCGCCCACGACGGCTTCAAGGAGAGCATCCCCACCGACGCGCTCGAGGTGAAGTCGCTGGGCCAGCGCGAGCACCACCAGGAGCAGGTGTTCGACCACTTCGAGACCGAGCGCTACTCCGTGCAGGTGCCCGACGGCTACCGCACCGAGTCGTACACCGAGCGCGTCTCGTGCGGGCAGGACTGCACGTCGACGCCGAAGAGCTGCCACGAGAGCTGCAAGAGCAACAAGAACGGCTTCGCCACCTGCAAGACCGTGTGCTCCGGCGGAGGGCGGAGCTGCACCACGAAGTACTGCAACGAGCGGCGCACCAGGCAGATCCCGAAGACGCGCTCGGAATCACGCACCCGCCAGGTCTCGAAGTACCGCAGCGAGCCGCGCTACGCCGAGGCCTTCTCGTGGGTGCGCTGGGAATGGCTGCCCGCTCGCACCGTGCGCGCCGCCGGCACCGACGTCACCTGCAGGTGGCCTGAGTCGAACCTGAACAAGGGCCTGGGCGAGGGCGAGAAGGAACGCGAGACGCGCCGGGAGACGTATTCGGTCGAGCTCTCGTATGACGAGTCACAGACCCTCTCCATCGCTCCTCCTGATGAGGCGGCGTTTGCGAAGTTCGCCCCGGGGACCAGGCACCCGCTGCACACCGAGCAGGGCTTGTTCACGCTCGATGGTGTGGTGGTGACGCCCAGCCGGTGAAGGTTGGTCTTGCCCTCTCCCCCCTCGGGGAGAGGGAGACACCCTGGGACCCGTGGACTATTACCCCGTCCATGGGCGCTCAATGGAAGCTGAAGGGCAAGGAGGCGAACTCCGCGGCGAAGGGCAAGCTGCTGAGCAAGGCCGCCAAGGAACTCCTCATGGCCGCCAAGGCCGGGGCTGACCCGTCGACCAACGCGCGCCTGCGCATCGCCATCGAGTTCGCCAAGAAGGTCTCGATGACGAAGGACACGCTCGAGCGCGTCATCAAGAAGGGCTCGGGCCAGCTCGACGACGAGGTGACCTACGAGACCGTCACCTATGAGGGCTTCGCGCCCCACCAGGTGCCGATCATCGTCGAGTGCCTCACCGACAACCGCACCCGCACCGCGAGCAACATCCGCCAGCACTTCCGCAACGGGCAGCTCGCCGCCTCAGGCGCCATCTCGTGGGACTTCGCTCGCCTCGGCGCCATCGACGCGAAGGGCCCCGCGGGGGTCGACCCCGAGACCGCCGCCATCGAGGCCGGCGCGCAGGACCTGGAGGCCGGGGAAGAGGGCGTCACCCACTTCTACACCGAGGCGCACGACCTCGACGCCGTGCGCAAGGCGCTGGAGGCCGCGGGCTGGAAGGTCGAATCGGCCGCGCTGGTGTGGCGCGCGAAGAACCCGGTCACCGTGGCGCCCGAGCACCGGGAGCAGGTCGAGAAGTTCCTGGCGGCGATGGACGAAGACGACGACGTGCAGACGCTGTTCGTCGGCATGAAGTGAAGTGACCGACGCCAACGGCGCCGGCCCATCCTTCCGGGCGGCAGCTGCACCAGCCACCGGCCCTTTTGTGGTTAAGCTCGGCCCGTGCGCCGTTCCTCTTCCCTGCTGAGCCGACTCGCCCTGGCCCTGCTGGCGTTGATGGGCTTCGTCGCGCCGCTCGCCGCGGTGGAAGCAGACCGCGTCGTCCAGACGGCAGGCGCCCAGCCGTCTCCGAGCGAGGCGCCTGAAGCGCGGGTCGAGCCCGCGGCTTTTCCGACCCGGGCCTGGACGCGCGGAAGCGCGTCGTTCCGGCGCGTCGGTGCGGAAGCAGCGAGCTCGAGGCGGTACCTGCTGCACCGCGCCTGGTTGATCTGAGCACCGACGGGGTCGCCCTCGTCGTTCGTGCCCTTCACTCAACTCAGAGTCTCACCATGTCCCGATTCTTCCGCGCCTGCGGGCGCGTGCTGCTCAACCTGCTGCGCGCAGGGTTTCTGTTGATGCTCCTCGTCATTCCGGTGCCGGTGGGCGAACTCTTCCACAAGCTGCTCGAGGGGCGCCGCCGCGCCCAGGCCACGAAGGTGGTGAAGAAGGAGAACCCCGATTGATTGCCGGTCGCTGGGTGCCTGGGTGCGCATCCCTCGACTCCGCTCGGGATGAACTTTGCAGTCCGCCTTCTTGACCGACCCCTCTCGGTGATGGGCTCGATCGCCATTTCGATCAACACTCGCGGCGCCGATGAGCCAGACGCTGGGCCGGTACACCTTGCTGGGCAAGCTCGCCACCGGCGGCATGGCCGAGGTCTTCCTCGCGCGGCTCGACGGCACCAGCGGCTTCGAGCGGCGGGTGGTGATCAAGCGGGTGCTCCCGCAGTACGCCGCGCAGCCCGAGTTCCTGCGGCTCTTCGAGCAGGAAGCGCGCTTCGCCTCGTTCCTCTCTCACCCGCACATCGCCACGGTGTCCGACTTCGGCGTCGACGAGACGGGCGCCGCGTACCTGGTGATGGAGCACGTGGAGGGCGCCAGCCTGCGCACGCTGCTCAGAGAAGCGGCGCGGCTCGATGAGCGCCCCGACGCCCGGCTCGTCTCGCGCATCTTCTCGCAGGTGGCCGAGGCGCTGGCCGCCGTGCACTCCGCCGTCGACCCCGGCACCAGCCGGCCCCTCGACCTGGTGCACCGCGACGTCTCTCCCGAGAACGTGCTGCTCTCGCGCCAGGGCGCGGTGAAGCTGGCCGACTTCGGCATCGCCCGCGCGATGAACGAGGTGAGCACCACCAGCCCCGACGTGGTGCGCGGCAAGCTGCGCTACCTCGCGCCCGAGCAGGTGCTCGGCGAGCCGCTGAGCCCGGCCATCGACGTGTGGGCGCTGGGCGTCTCGCTCTACGAGGCGCTGACGCTGCGCCGGCCCTTCCCCGAAGACAACGAGGGGCAGACGGTGCACGCCATCGTGCACGGCGAATACCCCCCGCTGGCCTCGCTGCGCCAGGACCTGTCCCCGGAGCTGATCGCCGTGGTGGCCCGTTGCCTGCGCCGCGAGCCGCGGGAGCGCTACCCCGACTGCCAGGACCTCGCGCTCGACCTGGAGCGCCTCGCCTCCGCGGGCACCTCGAGCATCACCACCCGCGTCATCGGCAATTGGGTGGAGCGCCTGGCGCCGGCCGCCGAGCTGCAGCCCCTCCCCGCGCCGGCCGGGCCGACGAAGGCGAGCGCCGTCGCGCGGCCGGCGGAACCGCGTCCCGTGTCCATGGGCGAAGAGATTGCCCTCGAGGAAGGGCCCGCGCTCGAGCTCAACCCTGCGGCTCGGGCGCCCGAGCCGGTCGCCGTGCCCGAGGTGAAGCGGGCGCGCTGGCCGCTGGTGGTGGGCGTGCTCGGCGTTGCCCTGTTGGTGGCGGCCAGCGTCGCCTTTCGCGCGCGCGGCCCGGCACCCTCGACCTTGCGGCAGGTGCTGGTGACCAGCACGCCCCCGGGCGCGACGGTGAAGTACGGCGAGACGGTGCTGGGCAAGACGCCGTGGGCGGGCGACCTGCCCGCGCTGCACGCGGTGGAGCTCGAGGTGAGCGCGCCGGGGTTTCAGGCGGTGAAGCGCACCCTGCAGCCGGGCGAGCTGGCGCCGGTCGAGGTCAGCCTGAAGAAGCGGTGACCCCTCGACTCCGCTCGGGGAGCCTCATCCCCCGACGCCGCTCGGGATGAACGGGGTGCCGCGATGGAACCGGAGCGCGCTGATGGGGTAGGTGTCGTGCATGTCGTCGCTTCGCCCCCTCGCGCTCATCTCGCTGCTGGTCCTCACTGCGTGTCCGCCTCCGAAGCCGCCTCCGCCGCCAGAGCCGGGACCCCTGCAGGCCGGCGTCGCCACCCGGCGCCTCGACCTCCCGGTGGGCATCGCCATGGGCGGCTACCTGCGCACCCGGCCCTCGAGCGACCCCGGTTCTCCCTGGGCGAAGCAGTTCCCCGCCAGCCAGGGCGTGCACACCGAGCCGACGGTGCGGGTGGTGGCGCTCACCAACGGGCTGACGCGCCTGGCCTTCATCCGCCTCGACACCACCATCACCACGCCCTCGCTGCGCAGCCGGCTCATCGCCACGCTCACCGCCGCAGGCGAGCCGGCGAACGTCTTCATGCACGCCACCCACACCCACGCCGGGCCCGCGCGCATCATGCCGCCGGCGCGGCTGGGCTCGGCCACCGGCACCGACTTCGTCTCGCTGGTGATGGACCACTACGACCCCGAGGTGGAGACGCGCATGACCGCGGCCATCGTCGAGGCCATCGCGGAGGCCTTCGGCGCGCTCAAGCCGGTGAGCGTGGGCGTCGCCAGCGTCGAGGCGGGTGACTTCAACAACGACCGCCGCTGCGAGAACGACCCCGTCTACGGCTACGACTTCCGCGACACCGCGCTCACCGTGGTGCGCATCGACGAGGTCGACGAGGCCGGCGCGCCGGTGCGGCCGCTCAGCGCCCTGCTGCACTACGCCATGCACGGCACGGTGCTGGGCAGCGACAACACCCTGCAGTCGACCGAGGCGCCGGGCGCGCTCGAGCTCTACGCGTCTGACGCGCTGGGCATTCCCGTGATGTACGTGCAGGGCGCCGCGGGCGACGTGTCGCCGCGGGGTGGACCGTTCGGCCACGACGAGCTCCAGCAGCTCGAGCGGCAGGGGCGCGCCCAGGCGGTGCTGGCGCAGGCGGCGTACGCGCGGGCCCTTCCCGGGGTGGCAGCGGCGAAGGCGCGCCTGGACTTCCGCGAGCGGGGCGTGCTGCTCACCCGGGAAGCCTTCGGCTACGCGAAGGGCGAGTTCCCCGAGTGGGGCGGCATTCAGTGCGCGGCCGGCGGGCCCGGCGCGTGCGGCGCGGTGAAGTCGGACCCCGCGGACGGCGGCGTGTTCTGTCTTCCCCTCGAGCCGCGCAAGCCCTTCAAGACGGCGCTGTCGCTGGTGCGCATCGGAGACCTGCTCTTCTTCTCGTTGCCGGGTGAGCCGGGCACCGGGCTGTCGCGGAAGATGGTGAGCGCGCTCGCGCCGCTGGGCGCCACCACGGTGCTGCCGGTGGGCTACGCGCAGGACCACTACGGCTACCTGCTCGAGGAAGACGACTGGCTGCGCGGCGGCTACGAGCCCACCGTGTCGGCGTACGGGTGGAAGTTCGGGCCCTACCTGCTGGGGCAGCTCGACAGCTTCGTGGCCACCATCGACGAGCCGCAGGAGCCGGCGGACCTCGCGGCAGTGCCGCCTGCGACGGCGCGCGCGGTGACGGACTCGACGGGCGCCGCGGCGGTGGTGACCGAGCCTTTGGACGCCGAGCGGCTGGATACCCACGCGTTCGAGTTCGAGGGCGGAGACCCGGCGCTGGGCACTCCGCGCGTGTCGCTGGAGCGCGACGAGGGCGCGGGCTTCGTGCCGGTGCACGCGAGCGCGACGCGGCTGGTGATCAACGGACCCGAGCTGATGCTCCGCTACGCCTCGACGCCGACGTACAAAGCCGAGCCCGACGCGACCACCCGGCGGCACCTGTGGAGCGTGAAGTTCGAGACGATTCCCTCGACGGCGTTGGGCCGCTACCGGCTGGTGGCGCGCGGGGCCACGAAGGTGGGGGGCGCACAGTCGACGTACGAGTTGATCAGCCGGGCCTTCACCGTGCGGAAGAACACCAGCGTGGGCGCGCGGGTGACGGGCCGCATCACCAGCGATGGCCGGTACGCGGTGGAGGCGCGGTTTCCGCCGAACCCGACGCAGTACGTGATGGGCCTGAACGACGTGGTGGGCGCCTGGCGGGTGCGCGACATGGACTCGAACCCGAGGGACGGCGCGCTGGCGCGGGGTGGAACGGCGACCGGCACGCTGCTCGCGCCCGACAACACCTCATCGACCGTGACGCTCACCTGGAGCCCGACGGAGAGCGCCTGGGTGAGCGCGGTGTTGACGCAGACGGGGCGCTACGAGCTGCAGCTGGCGCCGGGCGCGCTGGTGGATGCACAGGGCAACGAGAACGGCGGGAACCTCAGCACCTTCGCGACGCGGTGAGCTGATCAGCGCTTGAGCAGCATGGAGACCAGCGCCACGTGGTTGTCGGCGATGATCTGCTTGATCTCCCCGAACCCTGCGGTGATCCGCTCGTCCATTTCCTCGAACCGCGCATCGACCTGCTCGAACCGCGCGTCCATTCGCTCGCTGAGCACTGCCACCTGGATCGACAGGTTCCTGAGTTCTTCTTTCACGGTCTCGAACTCCTGCCTCGTGACGTACTGCGACTCCTCACTCATCCGACACTCCGAAGGTTAGTGGAGACTGCTGACGCCCTCAAAGGGCACCGTCCAGGCCGCAGCCAACCGTGCGCAATGGCTCGCGGCATGCCCTCGCGACCCGGCAGAATTGAGCTGGGGCGTGGACGCTCCAAGCGAGCGCTCAACTTGTGAGAGCAGCAGTGACAGACTGCCGCGCCGATGGTCTCGCACGTCCTCCTCCTGCTGCTGACCGCCGAGCCAAACACCGCGACCATCCTGGTGCGCCGCACCGCGGTGAGCCCCGCCGAGGCGACGGGCCTCATGAGCAAGGTGACGCAGCGGCTCGAGGTGCCGGGGCTGCTCGAGTTCAACGAGTCGCAGCGCCGCCTCTCGACCTTCGCGCTCAAGGACGGCACGACCTGCGGCGGAAAGCCCGACTGCCACGCGGAGCTGGGTCGCCAACTCGAGGTGGGCTGGCTGGTGCTGGTCTCGGTCAGTCAGATCGCGACTGATCAGAGCCTCGCGCTCGAGCTCTTCAACGTCGCTTCGCAGGAAGTGCTGGAGCGCGAGTCCCTGCTCTTGCCGAAGCGGGGTGAGGTGCCGGCGGCGATGCTCGACAACTTCGCCGAGCGCGTCCGGGCGCGGGTGCTGCCGGCGCTGGTCGAGCCGAAGCCCATCGACGTGCCGCTGGTGACGACGCTGCTGAGGCCGGTGGAGGTGAAGCAGCCCCTGCTCCCGCCTCCGCCTCCGCCGCGCTCGCACGCCGGGGGCATCGTGCTGGGCGCCGTCGCCCTCGCGGCCGTCGGGGCGGGCGTGGGGTTGCTGGTGAATGGCCTGGCCTTGCAGGGGAAGTTGACCCAGGGAACGCCCGGTCAGGACGGCCGCATCCACTCGGACCTGAGCAGCTCGCAGGCGAAGGCCCTCAACGACTCCGCGTCACTGCAGCTCGGGCTGGCCGCCGGGGCAGGCGCGCTCGGGCTGGCGCTCGGCGCCACGGCCGTCATCGTCTGGTGATGAGCTGATCAGAGGAGCCCGAGAGATCGAGCTCATCACCGTTCACCCCGAGCGGAGTCGAGGGGCGTCTTCCTGCGAACCGAAACACCCTCCCCCTGAGAGCCCTGAGAGGGAGGGTGTCGCAACACGAGACAGCTGATCAGTTGCACCGGCTGTTGCTGCACGTCTGACCGGTGTTGCAGAACCGGCCCAGGCAGCACAGCTGCGTCGCCGCGCCACACGGCTCGCACTGCTGGTTGTTGCCGCACGTCGCGCCCGCGCCGCAGTACCGCCCGGCCGCCGAGTCGCAGCAGCGCTGCCCCGGCCCGCCGCACGCCACGCAGATGCCGTTGTTCGGCACGGTGAACGGCGCGGTGCACGCCACGTCGCCCGCGCACTCGGGCTGACCCAGGCCACCGCAGTACACCACGCCCGACACACAGCCACCGCCCTGGCACGAGCCGAGGCCGCCACCACACGTCGTCCCCGCGGCCACGCAGGTGCCGTTGTTGCGGTTGTTGTCGCAGCACCCGCCCGCGCTGCAGCTGTTGCCGTCGCAGCACGGCTGGCCGGGCCCACCGCAGGCCGTGCAGTTGTTCCCGTCACACGTCAGCCCCGAGGCGCTGCAGAAGTCCGCCGCGCCGTTCGAGCCCTGGCAGCACTGCTGGCCGCTGCCGCCGCACCCCGAGCACGCGCCACCGGTGCACGTACCCAGCCCCGCGCCGCAGGTGGCCGCGCTGGCCACGCACGTGGTGCCCGCGCAGCAGCCGCCCGCGCCGCACGTCGAGTTCGCACAGCACGGCTGGTTCGCCCCGCCGCACGCAGTCAACGTGCCGCCCTTGCACACCGTGCCGCCGGGGCCATCCGCGCCCGCGGGGATACAGGTGCCGGACGCCGCGTCGAGGCACGCCCCGCCGTTGCAGGTGGTGCCGCCGCACGCCGGCTGGAACGCGCCGCCGCAGGGCGCGCACGTGCCCGCTGCATTGCAGAGCACGTTCGCGCCACCACAGGTGGTGCCGCCACAGCACGGCTGGCCCACGCCGCCGCAGCCCGCGCACTGACCCGCGGGGAGGCAGAGATCACCCAACGCGCAGGTGCTGCCCGAGGCGATGCAGCGGTCGGTGCCGTTCGCGTCGCAGCAGCCCGTCGCGCAGGTGCTGCCCGCGCAGCACGGCTGACCCGCGCCTCCGCACGCCTGGCAGAGCCCGCCCGCGCACGCCGCACCGCTGCCGCACGCGCCGCCGGCGCAGCAGGGCTGGCCGGGACCGCCACAGGCCGCGCACGCACCACCGGCGCACGTGGTGGCGGGCGAGGTGCAGAGGTTGCCGCCGCAGCACGGCTCACCCGGGCCGCCGCACGAGACGCAGCTGGTACCCGCCGAGCAGGTGACGCCGGAAGCCGTGCAGACGCCGCCCGGACAGCACGACTGGCTCGCGCCGCCGCACGTACCGCAGCTGCCGTTGGTGCACGCCCCGCCGATGCCCGGGCAGGTCGCCGCCGCCGCGATGCAGGCGTTGTTCACGCAGCAGCCACCGCCGCTGCAGGTGCTCGCCGCGCAGCACGGCTGGCCGGGCCCACCACACACCGCGCAGGTGCCGCCCCCCATGCCGTTGCACACCGCGCCCAGGTCACACTGCCGGCCCGCACAGCACGCTTCACCGGGTCCACCACAGACGGTGCAGGTGTTGTTGCGGCAGGTCGCGCCGCCCGCGGTGCAGGTGTTGTTGCTGCAGCACGCCTCGCCGAGCCCGCCGCACGCAGAGCAGCTGCCGGCCACGCAGGCCGTACCCGTCGCGGTGCACTGCGCGTTGGCGCAGCATGCTTCACCGAGCCCACCGCAGGTGCCGCAGCTCCCCGCCGTGCACACGCCGAGCGCGCCGCCGCAGGTCGAGCCCGCCGCGATGCACGCGCCCCCAAGGCAACAGCCGCCACCGCCGCAGGTGTTGCCGGCGCAACAGGCCTCGCCCGGGTTGCCGCACGTCGTGCCGCCGCCGCCACCGACCGCCGTGCCGCCGCCCGTCGCGGTGCCACCGCCGACGCCCCCTCCCGCGCCTCCGCCACCGTCGAGGTCACCACCGTCAGCGTTGACTGACACGTTGTTGCAAGAGCACGCAGACAGCAGCATGCAGGCGGACAGCACGACGATTGAGCGCATCAACTTCTCCTGGAGTGGGGACCCGGCCGGGGGAGTTCCTCACCGCTCAGTGGCTGGGCCTCCGCGCGGGCAGGCAGTGCTGATCAGCGCGCCATCGCCGCTCGACTCCGCTCATGAAGAACGGGCGGCTGCTGCAGCGCAGACGCCACCCGCGCGCGCAGCGCCTCGTACGTCACGCGCTCTTCGACGGTGCAGGGCGAGGAAGGTCTTCAGTGAGCGTGGACATGGGGGGATAGTCCGGATGTGGGGGGACGGCGGTGTGAGCAGGCACGCGGTCGCGAGGTCTGTGGAACGGAAAGGGTCTCTTGACGACGACGCTGTTGGTGCTGCTGGTGGGAGAGCTGCTCACCCCGTTTCACGGGGACTTCAGGGACGCTCTGCCGCACGCCTTCCCTGAGGGCGTTCCCGAGGTGGGGCTGGGGCTGAGCGCCCCGCCCGGACGGACGGTGGCGTGGGTGACGGTGCAGGCGGGCGGCCTCGAGGTCGAGGTGGTGCTGCACACCGCGCGCATCCCGGGAGACCTCCGCCGCGTGCTCCGCTTCACCGCCGAAGACGCCGTGAGAGATCGCGCGAAGGCGGCCGCCTTCACCCTCGCGGCGATGGTGCGCGAACGCGACGCAGACCTGAAGGCGCTCGAGCCGGCCCCCGAGGCCGCGACGCCCGGCCAACCCACCCCGTGGCTGCTCGAAGCGTCGCTGCTGGGCGGCGTCGATGTGCGCGGCAACGGCGGGGCGGGGCTGGGTGTAGGCCTGCGGCACGAGCTCACCCGCTGGCTCCAGCTGGGGGCAGGGGTGGAGGTGGGGCTCTTCGCCACGCCGTCCACCACCCTGGTGCAGCCGGCGCTCTTCCTCGAGCTGGCCGTGCCGCTCACGCGAGGGCGCTTCTCCACCGCCGTGGCGCTCGGTGGAGGCGTGGCCGCGCCCATCCTCAGCCGCAACGGAATGGATCTCACCACCTGGCTGCCGCTCCTGCGCGTCGCTGCCGAAGGCCGGCTCATGCTCGGCTCGCACCACGGCTTGCGCTTCGCCCTCTCCGCTCACTTCGTGTCGAGCAGCCTGACCGTTCGAGTGGGAGAGACCGAGCTGGGGAAGGTCGGCCCCGTGTGGATTCGGCCGGAGCTCGGCTACTTCGGAGAGCTGTGAATCATGCCTTCTGACCAACCACCCGGGCCACTTTCTCCCCAGATGCTGATGCTCGCCACCACCACGCCGCCTCGCACACCTCTGCGCATCGTCGACGACACCGACGATGACGCCTCGCTCATCGAGGCGGTGGCGGCAGGCGAGTCGAGCCGGGCGGTGGTGCTCTACGACCGGCTCCGTCCGGTGGTGAGCCGCACCATTCGCCGCCTCGCCCCGCGCTCCCTCGAGCACGAGGACCTGGTGCAGCAGGCCTTCGTGGAGCTGGTGGTCTCGCTGCGCAGCCGGCCGCAGGTGCGCAGCCTCGACGCCTGGGCCTCGACCATCGCCGCGCGCACCGTGTACCAGCGCCTCCGCCGCGCCAGGCTGGAAGAGCGCTTCGCCGCCGTCGGCTCGACCGAAGAAGAGGCGACCAGGGTGGAGAGCGCCGTCACGCCGGGTGACGGGCCGCTGCTGACCAGCGTGCGCAGGCAGGCGCTGCGCCGGGTGGCCTCGGTGCTGGCGAAGCTGAACCAGAGCCGGGTGCAGGTGTTCGTGCTGCACGACGTGCACGGGTTCGAGCTCAAGGAGATCGCCGACATCCTCGGCATCTCCGTGGCGAACGCCCAGTCGCGCCTGGTGCGCGGCCGGGGCGACGTGCACACCGCGCTCGAAGCCGAGCCGGAGCTGTTGGCAGCGCTGAGCGACGAGGAGGCCGGGCCATGACGACGAATGATCAGCAGGTGGCACGGGCGCTCGAGAAGGCCCTCGACGAGGTGACCGAGCAGCCCGACTCGCCCGAGGCCCGCGCGCGCACGGTGGCGGCGCTGCAGGCGGCGATGACGAACGTGGCGGCGACGCCTCCGGCCGGGCGCGGGGCGGGGCGGTGGGCGCTGGCTGCGGGCCTCGCGCTGCTGGGAGCAGCGGGGCTGTGGTGGCAGGCGCAGCCGCGGGGCGTCGCGCGGGTGGTGGCGTCGAGCGGCACCCTGAAGGTCGGCCACCGGCTCGCCGACGCGGCGGTGGTGGAATCGGGCCAGGCGGCGATGACGCTCGAGCTCCCCCGCGGGGTGAAGCTGCAGCTGCAGGCCGAGACGTCGATCCAGCTGCGCGACGAGGGCGCGCGGGTGGTGGTGCGCCGCGGTGAGGTCGCAGCCGAGGTGACCTCGCTCGACGCGCCCTTCTTCCTCGAGTCGGGCGACACGCAGGTGTCGACGCGGGGGGCGCGGCTCAAGGTGAAGGCTGGCGCGGGGTGTGATGGCCGCGCCGAGGTGCAGGTGAGCGAGGGCGCCGCGTCGGTGAACGGAGAGAAACTGGCCGCGGGTGAGGCCTGGCCGCGCTGCGCAGCCGTGGTGGCGGACGAGCCTCCTGCGCCACCGGCGCCTGAGCTCACCGGGGTTCAGCCCGAGCGCACCACCGTTCCTCCCGAGCGGAGTCGAGGGACGCCTGAACGGACGCGGATCCTGATCCTGCAGAAGGACCAGGACCGGCTCGCCCGCCAGAACGAGCTCTACCAGCAGGCGGTGACGCTGCAGCGCGCGGGCGACGTGAGCGGCGCGGTGAAGAAGCTCGAGGCGGTGTTGGCCGACCCGGGGTCGCCGATGGCCGAGACGGCGCTGGCGCAGAAGATGAAGTGGCTCTCGGCGAAGGACCGGCCGGCCGCCCAGGAGGCCGCGCGCGAGTACCTGCAGCGCTTCCCCATGGGCTTCGGGCGCGCAGACGCAGAGACGCTCGTGCTGGAGCCGAAGTGAAGCTTCGTCTCTCCGTCATCCTCTTCCTGCTGGGAGGGTGCGGCAACATCCCGGTGGTGTTCCCCGAAGACGCGGGGCACTCGCGCATGTGCAGCGAGAGCAACCCCTGCAGGAGCCCGCTCATCTGTGACGTGAGCGGCGAATGCGTGGAGTGCGTGACCGACGCGCACTGCGCGGCGCCTTCACCGGCGTGCGAGCCGACCACCAAGCGCTGCGTGCCCTGCCGGGGAATGGTGGGCTGCGTCGCACCCTACGTGTGCAGCCCCTCGGCGCCGGTGTGCGTGCTGCCCTGCGTGGACGGGAATGGCTGCCCGGGCTTCATCGAGGCGTGCCGGCAGAACGTCTGCGCGGCGTGCAACGACTCCGAGGACTGTGCCGAGGGCATGTTCTGCGACGTGCCGCATGGCCGCTGCGTGGCGTGCCTCAACGACACCCAGTGCCCCGCTGCTGCCGCGCCGAGGTGCAACCAGGCCACCGGGGTGTGCGAGGCCTGCATTCGCAGCCTCGACTGCGCCGCGGGCACCGCCTGCTTCCAGGGTGCCTGCCGCGGCTCGTGAGTCGCGCACCCCGAGAGGGTCGATCGAAATGACGGTCGAGCTCATCACCGTTCACCCCGAGCGGAGGCGCGAGCGAAGTCGAGGGCTGATCAGCTGAAGGCCCTCACAGCCCGGTCGCGGTGCCCCGCTTCAGCTTCTCGCGCGCGGCGTCGGGGCTGAGCTTTCCGGGCGAGACCTGCTGCGCCTTCGCCCAGTGGCCCCACGAGGTGAGCCGCTTCTCGTGGCGGCCCTGCTCGGTGTGCTCGGAAGCGACGTGCACGAGCAGTGACGCCTCGAGCTCCTTCACCGGCTCAGGGGCCTCTCCCCGCCGCGAAGCGAGCTCGACCTTCTTCCACAACGACCTGGCCCCGGCGCTGAGCCGCTGGCCGCGGGCGCTGCGCCACCCTTCGTCGAGCACCACGGCGAGCAACGCCGGCCAGAGCGCGCGGTGCACGAAGGTCGTCTTGCCGTCGAGGAGCTTGAGGGTGAGCACCTCGCGCGCGTCCTCCAGGCCCTCGGCCAGGGCGAAGATGAGCTTGCCCTGCGGGTGACCCCACCAGCTGCCGCGCACGGGCTCGCCCACCACCGCTTCCACGAAGCACGGCACCCCTTCGACTCGAGCGGCGAGCGTGACCAGGCCGGCGCGCTTCACCAGGGCCAGCGCCTGCGCGGGCGTCTTGACGGTCATGGCGCCGAGCTTCGCACCGCCGAACTGAAGGGGAAGGCCTTCAGTCTGATGCAGTGCTCGACCCAAGCCTCCGCGTTCGCTGGGCTCGGCCCGGGGGCCCGGTCCTTGCTGCTGAGCGCCCCTCATGAACCGAGCCGACGCGTTGTTGCTGGTGGTCGACGACAGCCCCTCGATGCGAGAGAGCCTCTGCGACCTGCTGCACGACCTCGGCTTCCCGAACGTGGACACCGCCGCCAACGGGGCCACCGCGCTCGCGCTCTTCCACCGCACGCCCTACGACGTGGTGATCACCGACTGGTACATGCCGTACTCGGGAGGGCTCGACCTGCTGCGCGCCATCCGCGGGGGCAGCCAGCGCCAGGACACGCCGGTGCTGGTGCTGACCGGCCCGGTCACCCGCCTGCACGTGAACGAAGCCCTCGAGGCGGGCGCCAGCGGCTTCGTGCCCAAGCCGTTCGTGGCGGCGGCGCTGAGTGAATACGTGCTGGAGCTGGTGGCCGCGAAGGCGCCTGCCACCACCTACCGGCCGGCGTCGGAGCTGCTCGAGAGCGTCTTCAGCGTGCCCTGAGCCGTTGGCGGAAGAGCACCGCCCGTTCCATCGCGCGCTCGGGGGTGTCGGCGTGCACCACGAAGTGACCCATCTTCCGTTGCGCGCGGGCCTCGCGCTTTCCATACACATACACATCGACGACGTCGGGGAAGTCCTTCCACGCGGTGAGGTCGAGCGCGCCGCCGGTGCGGCCCTGGGCGAGCCACACCTCGCCGAGCAGCTGGCCCATGCACCACGCCCCGCGGTGCACCTCGGGCTGCACCACCGGGACCCCGGCGAGGATGCGCGCGAGCGCGTCGAACTGGCTCACCGTGCAGGCCTGCCGCGTCACGTGCCCCGAGTTGTGCACGCGCGGCGCCAATTCATTCACATACAACCGGCGCGCCCCGTCCCGGCCGGTGCCGATGAAGAACTCGACGGTGAGCAGCCCAACCAGGTCGAGCGCGCGGGCGATGCCGTCGGCGACCTGGCGCGCCTCGTCCTGCAGCGCGGGGGCGACGCGGGCCGGGAGCACGGTGAGGTCGAGGATGTGGTGGGCGTGGAGGTTCTCGAAGATGGGGAAGGTGACCGAGCTGCGCGCGTCGCGGGCCACCAGGCACGAGACCTCGCTCTCGAGCTGGAGCACCTCCTCGAGCACCCAGCCACCCGGCGCGCTCGCGGGCAGGGCGCTCACGTCGGTCTCGGTGAGGAGCCGGTGCTGGCCCTTGCCGTCGTAGCCCCCGAGGACCGACTTGGCGATGCAGGGCAGCCCGAAGCGGTGCACGGCCGCCTTCACGTCGGCGCCGGGCGCGACGAGCTCGAACTTCACGGTGCGGAAGCCCTGGTCGCGCAGGAAGGTCTTTTCCTTCGCGCGGTCCTGGGTGATCTCGAGCACGCGCAGCGACGGGGCGAGCTTCGCGGCCCAGGGCGCCAGGGGCGGGGCCGGGGTGTTCTCCGAGTCGAAGGTGGCGATGTCCACGCGCGAGAAGAACGTGGCGAGGGCAGTTGGATCGCCCGGGCCGCCGCTGATCACGTTCGAGCGCCGCTGGGCGCACGGCGAATCGGCGTCGGCCTCGAGCACCACCACGTCGTGGCCCAGGCGGTCGAGCGACTCCGCGAGCATCAGGCCCAGCTGGCCGCCGCCGAGGATTCCGACCGTGGGCATCAGCGTCGTTTCCCCCGCTCCCTGCGGCGCGGGGAGAGGGACGGCGAACTCGCGCCTCGAGGGGTGAGGGGCTCCAACCCTGCGGTCGACGCGCGGGCCTTCTGCGCCTGTGCTTCCCGGTACGCGGCCAGCTTCACCCGCAGCGCCGAGTCACCGACCGCGAGCATGCGCACCGCGAAGAGGGCCGCGTTCACCGCGCCGGGCTGGCCGATGGCGAAGGTGGCGGTGGGCACGCCCGCCGGCATCTGCACGATGGAGAGCAGCGAGTCGACGCCCGCCAGGGCCTTCGACTGCACGGGCACCCCGAGCACCGGGAGCGAGGTGAGCGAGGCGACCATGCCGGGCAGGTGCGCGGCGCCGCCCGCGCCCGCGATGATGGCGGCGAAGCCTTCGTCGGCGGCCGACTTCGCGAAGTCGAACATGAGCTCGGGGGTGCGGTGCGCGCTGATGACGCGGACCTCGTAGGGCACGGCGAACTCGTCGAGGGTCGAGGCGGCGTGCTGCAGCGTCTCCCAGTCAGACGCGCTGCCCATGATGACGGCGATGCGGGACATGGGAGTCACCTACTACACGCGTCGTCAGTTCTCGCGGTGATCGTGCCCGGCGCCGCCGAACGTGCCCACCCACGGCTCGTCCGCCACGGAGATCAACCGCGTCGGCACCGAGAAGAACGCACCCGCGCTCCCCGCCAGCGGAGGATCACACTTGCTGCACCCCGGGTTCCCCAGGCTGTCGAGCGCGCCGCTCATGATGCCCAGCGACCCGTTGGCCACCTCGAACAGCTGCGGCGGAGTGCGCGCCGGCAACACCACCGGGCAGTTGAACGCTTCAGAGCCGTCCTGCACGTCAAAGGCATACAACCCATACTGCGACTGCAGCCCGGGGCCGGGAGGGGCCTGCACGAAGGTCAAGGCCACCGTCCGCGGTCCCTTCGAGGTCTGCCATTTCGCCAGCCGCACCTGGTCAGACCAGAACGTCCACGGGCCGGGCAACACCGCCGACCAGCGCAGCTGCAGGGCGCCGGCCTCGAAGCCCGACAGCGTCGTCGAGCCCGCCACCGGCGCGGGAATGAGCCGGCTCTGAGAAATCACCGCGCGGCCCAGGTCGGTGGGCAGGGCGAACACGGGCTGGCCGCTGGTCGCGTCGAGCACCACGCTGGTGTACTCGGCGTAGAGCAGCCCGCGCGCCACCGCCAGCTCGCCGCCCCGCATGCCGCCGTTGAGCCGCTTCCACCGGAACACGCCGTCGCGCGAGAAGCTGGTGATCAACGTGGTGTCGTCAGGCACCAGCGGCGCCTGCTGCGACACCGTCGGTGAGAACGCGATGAAGAGGTTGCCACCCGAGTCGGCTGCCACGCCGTACGCGTGCGGGTGATTGCAGACATCCAGCAGCGGATCGATGACCTGCTGCGCCTGCACCAGCTGCCCCGAGGCGTTGATCACCGCGAGGAAATACCGGCGGCACTGGGTGTCGTTGGCGGTGTTCCGCGGGTACGCCTCGAACAACGCCGCGAGGCGGTCGCTGTCCTGCACCACCAGCCGCGCGAGGAAGATGGTGGGCGCGGTCATCAGGAAGTCCGGCCGGGCGGTGCGGATGTCGAAGGTCCACGCGGTGGCGCCGGTGGCCAGGTCCATCGCCGACACCTTGCCGTTGGGCGACGCGGGGTAGTCCGCGCACACGTACTTCGTGTTCCACAGGATGCAGCGCCGGGAGCTGCCCAGGGGCGCGGTGAGCGCCTCGGCGGTGTTCGCGCGCAGCACCGCGGGGGTGTGGAAGAAGCCCGACAGCGACATCTCCCCGCCCGGCTCGAGCACGAAGTCGTGCAGCTGCGAGGGCGTCATGCCGGCGTCGAGGTCGGCGGAGGCCACCGTGTCGTAGCTCCAGTTGGGCAGGAGCAGCTCGGTGCCCTGCGGGCTGGCGCTGCGCACGCAGGTGTCGTTCACGCACCGGCCTTCACCGGAGCACGGGCTCTCTTCGGCGCAGACGAAGCCGTCGGGTGGATCTCTCGTCACGCACGTGCCCTCGATGCAGACGTTGGCCATGGTGCACGAGCCCGCGCGGCCACACGACGAGCCATCCTCGCGGGGCTGCAGGCCGCAGCCGGTGGCGGGATCGCACGTCCCCTCGAGGCACGCGCCATCACCGGGGCAGGGCGGCGAGGGCAGGAACTCGCAGCCGGTCATCGGGTAGCAGACGTCGATGGTGCACCGGTTGTCGTCTTCGCAGGTGCGCGCCGTGCCCACGCAGCGGCCCGCCTCACAGCGCGCGTCGACCAGGCACAGCGTGCCCGGGTCACAGGCGAGGCCGTCCTCGACGGGCTCCTCGACGCACGCCTGGCTCGCCGGGTCGAAGTGCGACGCCACGCAGGGCGAGCTGGGCACGCACGGAGGAAGCTCGTGAGCCGCCGCGTCCAGCGGCAGCGTGGGCGAGGTCAGGCCATCGGCGTGCACCTCGAGCAGCTGCGAGAAGCGGCCGGGGACCTCGGGGGTCCACGCCACGATGAGCGTGGTGGCCCCTGGCGGGAGCCTGGTGGGCAGATCGATGGCGAACGGCCTCGCGATGCCGTCCCAGCTCACTTCGACCGTGGCGCGCCCGTCGTTGACGATGGTGACCTCGCGCTGCCGGGTGATGCCGTCGGCGAACGCGGGATCGAACTCGAGGCTCGGCGGGTCGAAGCGGAGCTCGTTGCTCACCCCGTTGAGGTCGTTGCGCTTGCAGCCCGCCATGGCGCTGAGCACCACCAGCAGACCCAGCAGGTGGCGCGAGGTGACAGTCACGTGGCGGGAGTCTCGCTCTTTTGAGCCATCAGGAGATCAGCTGCTCGGTCTATGCCACTGCTTCTGCTTGTTGGATCTGTCATCTGATCAAGCCGTAGAAGCAGTAGAGGCGCCTGAGTTGTGGACAAGCCGAATTCCTCAATGAATGTGGCAGGTTCCAGAAATCAGCCATGTGGACAACCCCCCCGGTTCTCCCCAGGGTCCCACATGTACGTCCATGGAGGTCGGGTTCCCCACATCGGCCGATGAAAAAGTGACGGTTCTCCGCAGGCACCCCACAGGGGTTTCACACAGTCTCTCCAGTGCCGAAGCATGAGGGTAACGTTCACGCCCCTGATGAGCTCGCGCGTCGGTCGATACGAGGTCCTGGCGCGTCTGGCGAAGGGAGGCATGGCCGAGCTCTCGCTCGCCTCCACGCAGGGCCCCGGCGGCTTCCGCAAGTTCGTGGTGCTCAAGCACATCCTCGCCGAGGCCGCGGGTGACGAGAACTTCGTGAAGATGTTCCTCGACGAGGCGCGCGTCACCGCGGCGTTCTCGCACCCCAGCATCTGCCAGGTCTTCGAGATGGGCGAAGACCCCAGCACCGGGCTCTACGTGGCGATGGAGTTCATCGCGGGCCAGGACCTGAACCAGGTGGTCACCGCGTGCGCCAAGCAGCAGGCGGTGCTCCCGGTGGGCTATTCCGCGTCGGTGGTGCACGACTGCGCGCAGGCGCTGCACTACGCGCACACCTTCAAGCTGCCCAGCGGTGAAGACTCGCCCGTCATCCACCGCGACGTGGCGCAGAAGAACATCATGGTGACGTACGACGGGCAGGTGAAGCTGCTCGACTTCGGCATCGCCAAGGCCAAGGGCGCGCTCGCCCGCACCCGCGCGGGCACGGTGAAGGGCACCGCCGGCTACATGTCTCCCGAGCAGGTGCGGGGCGACCCCATCGACGGCCGCAGCGACGTGTTCAGCCTGGGCGTGGTGCTGTGGGAGATGATGACCGGCCGCCGCCTCTTCTCCGCCGAGACCGAGCTGGCCGAGCTGAAGATGATCCTCTCCGAGCCGATCGTCGCGCCCACCGAGGTCGAGTCGTCGGTGCCGAAGGAGCTCTCGGCCGTGGCGATGAAGGCGCTCGAGCGCGACCTGAACCTGCGCTACCGCTCGGCACGCGACATGGCCCGCGCCCTCTCGTCGTCGTGTGGCCACCTGCTCTTCGATGCCGAGGAGCGCGCCGAGTTCATGAAGGAGCGCTTCGAGGAGAAGATCGCCTCGACGCAGCGGCTCTTCGAGGCCGCGAAGAAGGACGAGCGCGAGGTCGGCGCCGCGGTCGAGGAGTTCCGCCGGTCCTCCGCGCACGATCGCGAGCTCGAGGAAGCGGTGCGGCGCAAGCCGAGCCCGGCCATCTCGGCGGGCAAGCTCAAGCAGGTGCGCGGCTGGGCGCCCGGGGCGGAAGCGCGCCCTGAAGGGAAGTCGCTCTCGAAGCTGAAGAAGGTGAAGGTGTCGAGCCGCAAGCTCGAGGCTGCGTCCGAGCCCACGCCCGCTTCGCTGCCGAAGGAGAAGGACTACGCCTCGACCGACGCGGTGGTGGCGCTCACCCCCACGCCCCGCTCGGCGTCGATGGCCTGGCCGGTGCTCGCGGTGGTGGTGGCGCTCGGCGTGGGCTTGCTGGTGTGGAAGGCGATGCAGGGCCCGGTCGAGTCGTCGCGCCCGCACGTGGTGGAGCCGGTGGTGCTGACGAAGATCCCCGGGGTGGAGCTGCCCGGCACCGACACCCCGCCCCTCGACCCGATTCCACAGCCGAAGGAACCCACCCCGAAGGACCCGCCGGTGAAGGGCGACACGCCCCGTGGTCCCAGGGAGAAGGGCGAGGTGACCCTGGTGCTGATCCCCGAGGCGACGGTGATGAAGGGGTCGCAGGTGCTGGGCCAGGGGACGATGGTGTCGTTCTCGCTCAACGTGGGCACGCACCTGGTGACGGTGACGGGGCAGGACGGGGTGAAGCGTCACCTCTCGCTGCAGGTGGGGGCGGGGAAGAACAAGGCGCAGAAGTACCGGCTCGACGACCTCCCGCCGCAATGATTCTCGTGGTCGGGGAGAGGTTCCGCCCAGACGATGCGCTCACCTCGTGACGAAGACGTTCTGGCCGAAGCGTTGCGTGACGCGCACGAGCGCATCTCCCTGCTGGAAGCGCAGCTCGCGCCCCGCCAGGCGGGCGAGACCTCGGCCCGCGCCCTGCTGGGAAAGCTGATCAAGCGTCGCCAACGCGTGCAGCAGCGGGGCGTGCAGGTGTGGGAAGGCGCCCAGCGCGCCGCATTGCGGATGTTCGTGCTGGCGGTGGGCTGCGTGGCGTTGAGCACCGGCGCCATGGCGCTCGACGCGACCCTGGGCGGGGTGAGCATCGTGGTGACGCTCGGAGTGCTCGCGCTGGAGGGTGGGCGATGAGCGCTGAACGCGACGCGCTGGAGCAGGCCCAGGCGCGCCTGAAGGAGCTTGAGGCGAGCCCCGTCACGGACGAACAGCTCTCGTGGCTGGCCGAGGCGCTGGAGCGGGAAGCCGACGCGTACGCCCAGCTCCTGGAGAAGGGGGAACGCCGTGCGCTCGCGCGGGACACCACGGGGCAGGCGGTGCGCTTGACCACGCTGGGCTTCGCGTTGCTGTTCGTCACGCCGATGGTGGCGATGCTCGGCGTCTCGCTCTCGAAGCTGCTGCGGCACGAGCCTGAGCTCGCCGGCGTCATGCTCCTGCTGGGGCTGGGGTTGATCGCCGCCACGCTCTTCGCCCGGGCGAGGCGGGCGGTGGCTCACCTGGTGCTGACGGAGTGGCGGTTCATCGCCCGGGCGAGACGAACGGCCGCCTCGGTGCGAGCGTTGATCAGCTGATCATCTCCCTCTCCCTGCGGAGCGGGGAGAGGGCTGGGGTGAGGGGCGGATCGCCCGAAGCGCCCAGGACAAAATCTAGTTACAGACGTTGGTCGCCGCCGAGCACGCGCGAGCCCCACCACACGTACCGCCCGGGCAGCACGGCTGTCCGGCCCCGCCGCACGCCTGGCACACATTGCCGCTGGCACACGCGTACGGCGCACCACACCACCCGCCGCTCACCGAGGGGCAGCATTCCTGTCCATTGCCGCCACACGGCGCGCACACGCCTCCATCTGCCGGCGCGGCGGCGAAGGGCCCGGTGCACGCCACGCCGCTCGCGCACGGTGGCTGGCCGAGGCGGCCGCAGGTGCCGCAGCCGCCGGCCGAGCACGTCCCCAGCGAGGAAGGACACGCCGCCGCCGCCGCGACGCAGAGCGAGGTGGCGCGGTTGCAGCAGCCGCCCGCGTTGCACACGTTGCCGTCGCAGCACGGCTGACCCGCGCCGCCGCAGGCCGTGCACCTTCCGTTCGAGGCGGCACAGCTCAGGCCCGAGCTGGTGCAGAAGTCAGCCGCGCCCGAGTTGGCGTTGGGGTCGCCGCCGCAGCACACCTGGCCGTTGTCCCCGCACCCGTCGTTGAGGCAGCCGCGGTTGTTGCACAGGCCCAGCGACGTGCTCCCGCAGGTGGTGTTGTCCTGCCGGCAGATGGAGTGCACGCAGCACGCCTGGCCCGAGCCCGCGCACGCGTTGTTCTGACAGCACGGCGCGCCGTTGGTGCCACAGGCCACGATGGCGCCTCCGAAGCAGACCAGCGCGCTGGCCGAGGTCTGACCCGAGGCGAGGCAACTGCCGCCAGAGCAGCAGCCGCCCCCGGTGCAGGCGTTGCCGGGGCAGCACTGCTGGCCCGGTGCGCCACAGGGCTGACAGGCCGAGGCCGTGCACACCCGGCTGCCAGAGCAGGTGGTGCCGTTGCCGACGCACGTCGCGCCGTCGCAGCAGTTGCCGGCGTTGCAGGTGTTGCCCGCGCAGCACGCCTCGCTCACCGCGCCACACGCGCCGGCGTCGGGGACGCCCGCGTCGGTGCCAGCATCGGTACCCGCGTCGGTGCCTGCGTCGGTGCCCGCGTCAGGAGTCCCCGCATCCACCGGCAGGCAGACGCCGCTGCCGTTGCACAGGCCGCCGTCGCAGGCGGCGGTGTTGCCGGCGGGGGTGAAGCGACAGGTGCCGTTCACCTCGCAGTCGCCCGCGGTGAAGGTCATGCACTCGGCAGGCGTGCAGGTGGACGGAGCGCCAGGGGCACACCCTCCGTCGCTGGCGCAGACATCACCGACGGTGCACGCGTTGGTGTCGTCGCACGCTGCGCCCGTCGTCACCGCGAACTGGCAGGCGCCGGCCTGGCACACGCCGGCCGCGAAGCACGGGCCGGGAGGTGCGCCGCACACCACGGCCACGCCCACGCACGCGCCGTTGCCATCGCAGCGATCGGTGGTGGTGCACGCGTCATTGTCGGAGCAGGTGCTGGTGTTGGGCAGCGGGGTGTAGCTGCACTGGCCGGTCGCGGGCACGCAGGTGCCGGCGGGGTCGAAGCAGGCGCCCGGAGGTGTGCCGCAGGTGACGGCGGTGCCGCCGCCGCAGGTGGTGCCGGTGCAGGTCTCGCCGGTGGTGCAGAGCGTGCCGTCGTCGCAGGCGCGCGCCTGGCAATCGGAGTCGGCGCAGTCGACCAACGTGTCGCCGTCGTTGTCGGCGCCGTCGCCGCAGAGCGTCTCGTTCGGCTCGCGGCAGGACGCCTGGGCCCCACCGTCGACGCCGGCCACGCAGGTGCCGCCCGTGCCGCAGGTCGCGCCGAGACAGTCGGCGTCGCGGCAGTCGCTCAGCCCGTCTTGATCATCATCGGCGCCGTTGTCACAGGCCTGCTCGTGACAGCGGGTGCCCACGCACTGCGCCCCCGTGCCAGCGCCCGGACCGCACGCCTTCGTGGCGCAGTCGGAGTCGGCGCAGTCGATGGTGCCGTCGCGATCTCCGTCGAGGCGATCGCCGCAGGCCGTCTCCACGCAGGTGCTGTTCATGCACAGCGCGCCCCCGCCGCAGGGGTCGAGGTCGCAGGTGGTGTCGCTGCAGTCGATCGCCGCGTTGCAGTCGTTGTCGACGCCGTCGTCGCAGCGCTCCGCGGCGCCGGGCTTGATGGCGGGGTTGCTGTCGTTGCAGTCGGCGGGCGGCGAGACGCCGTCGCGGTCGTTGTCGAGGCCCTGGCCCTTCACCATGCGCAGGGTGATCTTCGCGGGCGGCGAGGCGAAGCCGGCGCGCTCGGGAACCGACTCCTCGGCGGGCACGGTGGGCGTGGTGCACTCGGCGTCGGAGTAGCCGACCGCCTTGAGCGTCACCGAGACGGGGAGGTCTTCCTGGTAGATGAGCACGTTGACCTCGGCGGCCCCCGCGACCGGGAGCGGGGCCGTCTCCTTCGTCACGCCGCCGCCGGTGGTGGTGACCTTCACGCACACCGACGCCGGGCTGGGCGCGAGCTGCACGGTGACGTCGAACCAGGTGCTGGCGGGCTTCGCGGGAGGGCACGCCATGAGCGCGAAGGCGCCCCATGCGAGCAGCAGGCGGAACGGACTGCGCATGGTGGGGCCTCCGAAAAGGTCAGGTGCCGACGCGGAAGCGCCGGATGACGGACTGTAGCTGGAGCGAGAGGTTGGTCAGCTCCTCGGTGGCGTTCTTCATCTGACGCACCGCGGTGGTCTGCTCTTCGATGACCCGCTTCACGGCCTCGGTCGCCACCAGGTTGGTGCGCGCGACCTCGGAGATCTCGTTGACCGCCTGCACCATCGCCTCGCTGCCCTGCTGCTGCTCGCGGGCCGAGGCGTGAATCTGCGACACCTTCTCAACCCCGCTGCGCACCGAGTCGCTGATGCTGCCCATGCTGCGCACGATGGTGGTGACGTCCTCGCGCGACTGGGCGAGCTCTTCGATGCCCTCCTTCATCGCGCCGAGCACGTGCGTCGACTGCTGCGAGATGTCGCGCGCCAGCCGGGAGATGGCCTCGGCCGACTTGCCGGCGGACTCCGCGAGCTTGCGCACCTCGTCGGCGACCACGGCGAAGCCGCGGCCGTACTCACCGGCGCGCGCGGCCTCGATGGTGGCGTTCAAGGCGAGCAGGTTGGTCTGCGCGGCGACGGAGGTGATGGCGTCGACGATCTTGCTGATCTCCTGCGTCTTCTCGCCGAACTTGAACACCTCGTGGCTGGCGGCCTCGACGCGGCTGAAGACCTTGCGCAGCTTCTCGCTGGCGAGCCTGGCGGCGGTGCTGCCCTCGAGCGCGGCGGCGGAGGTGGCGGCGGTGGCCTTGGTCGATTCCTCGGCCGAGGCGGTGGTGCGCTGCAGCGCGGCGGCCATGTCGGTGATGGACCGCGACGCGCGGGTCACCAGCGCGCTCTGCACCTCGGCGCCCTGCGCGATGCGCTTCATCGACTCGCCCACCTGCGCGGCGCGGGTGTCGACGCCGGCGGCGTTGCCCTCGAGGGCGGTGGCGGAGTCTGCGACGGACTCGGCGGTGTGCTGAATGGACGAGACGAGCTCGCGCAGGTTGTCCTGCATCATGGCGATGGCCACGGCGAGCTCGTCGAGGTCGTCGCGCACCGAGGAGTCGGCCATGGCGACGCGGCGGCTGATGTCGCCGGAGGAGATCTCGAGGGCGGTCTGCGAGAGCACCTTCACGCGCTCGACGCGCAGGAGCACGGTGGGCAGCGCGACGGCGAGCACGAGGGTGACGATGAAGGCGGCGGTGATCTTGAGCGGCCAGTCCCACGCCTGGCCCACGTAGAAGACGCCGACGATGGCCGCGGCGAGCGCGACGTAGCCGACGAGGATCTTGAAGTGCAGGGACATCGAGCGGCGCGCCTCGGGCGGGCGGGGGAGCTCGCCCGAGGGGCGGCGGAAGCCGACGTCTTCACTGGAGCGGCGCATGGGGCCCCTAGACTCGCCCCGTGTCACCGCGGGTACAAGTTTCTAACGGTGGGCAGGCGCCTCGACTCTGCTCGGCGTGAACGGAACTGGCCCAATCCGTTCAGCCCGAGCGGAGTCGAGGGCCGTTCCTCAACACTCACGTTGCCGCCGCGCGCACCGTGGTGCCGGTGGCGCACACGCGATCGCCCGTGAGGATGCGGTGCTCGAACACGCGCGCTCCCTGGGCATGGCCCGCGGCCTTCGTCTCGACGGTGACCAGCTCGCCGGCCCCGATGGCGGCGCGGAAGTGCACGGTCTCGGCCACGGGCACGAGGCGCTGCGGGTCTCCGCCTTCTTCCGCCACCACGCGAGCGACGCCCTCGTCGCAATAATCGATGTACGCGGCGTGGTTGGCGTGGCCGTGCGGATCCATCCACCCGTGCCAGGTGGTGAAATCGAAGACGTGCCGCTTCTGATCAGCCTGCGAGACGAACGAGGGCAGCTCGACCTCGGGGTAGCCCTCGATGAGCTTGAAGGCCTCGAAGATCTCCGGGCCGGCGCGGGTGGGCTGCAGGTCGCGCGAGAGGTACGCCCATTCCTGCGAAGCCCCGGCGAGCAGCTCTTCGCCCGCGAAGAGGCGCACCTGGCGGGTGAAGAGCATCTGCCTGCGCGCGCGGGAAGGCCAGGTGCGGCCGAGCATCGCCTCCCCGATGCGCACCTCGCGGTGGTGCCGCACGGTCATGGTGCGCACCACGAACATGGTGTTCGCCTGCACGTACCGCTCGGGGGTCCAGCCCACCGACGCTGATTGATCCACCACCACGTCCTGCATGGCGCGCCACACGTCACCGGCGCGCGCGACGAGGCGGGGACCGAAGGCGTGGCGTTGGAGCGAGACCGGGAAGGTGAGCGTCTCGGGAGGAACGGTGTTCATAGCGCGGCGAAGACGAGGTCACATTCGGCGGCGAGGCGGGTGTCCATCGCGGTGACGCGGTTGCCGGCGTCGTGGGTGATGAAGCGCAGGGTGATCTTCCGCCAGCGGATGTCGATGTCCGGGTGGTGGTCAGCGGCCTCGGCCAGCTTCGCGATCTGCTCGACGAAGGTGATGCCGCGCAGGAACGCGGGCGCCTCGTAGGTGCGCACCAGGGCGCCGCCCTCCAGCTTCCACAGGGGGTGGGCTGCGAGGAACTGCTGAACCTCTGCATCGCTCGAGGGAATCATGGGCGCTCCTTAGTACAGGTCTGCGTCTCGACTCCGACCCCTTCGCTCATCGGCGCAGCAGTCTGAAGGCGAGGTCGCGCGTGCCGAGCGCCTGCGACGACGCCACCCACAGCAGCATGAGCGGCTCGAGCAGGCGCGCATTCTTCAGGGGCCCCGCATCCACCGCGTCGAAGCCGACGTCGGTCACCAGGCTCTTCACCAGCCGGCGGCCGTCGGGGTCGTCGCCGCAGAAGAAGTTCGACGCGGGCAGCTCGCCGTAGACGGGGTTGGCGAGGTTCTCCGCTCCCTGCGCGTTGAACGACTTGAACACGAGCGCCTTTGGCAGCTTCTTCTGCAGCTCCTCGGCGGCCGAGGTGGTGTGGCCGTACTTGAGGCCCACCCCGCGCTCGACGGCGTTGGTGCAGTCGATGACCACCTTGCCGGCGAGGCCTCCCGTGGCGGCGAGCACCTCGTCGAGCGCGCCGAAGGGCATGGCGAGCACCACGACCTCAGCGTCGCGCGGGGCCTGGGCGATGGTGGTGGCGCGCGCGCCGATGCTCTCGCAGAGCGTGACGAGCTCGGGGTCGTCGACGATGCGCGCGCCGAACACGAGGGAATGGCTCTTCTTCACCCAGGCCTTCGCCAGCCCAGCGCCGATGTGTCCGCTGCCGATGACCGCGATGTTCATGGGGCGTCATAACGCGTGAGCGCCTGATTGCCCCGAGAAGCGGCTGCCTCGTTGACGAGCAGGGCTCCACGCTTCCCGCTCCCGACGCACGGAGGGTGCCGGGCATGTAGCGTTCAGCTGATGAAGCGCTCTTGAAGCGAGAGATTTTCAGTGCCGGCGGCTCCAGTAGTAGCCGCCGCCACCGCCAAACAGAATGAGGGCCAGAACGATGAGGATGATCAGCGTGGTGTTGCTCATGACGTGCACCTTTCCCAGCCCTTGTTGAGCCGGCCTGGTGCCGGGCTCGCGTCCGGCACCAGGCAGGAGTGCTGCAGTTTTCGAGCCCGGGTGGCTAGTAGCGGAGCGACTCGTCCGGCTTCAGGTCGAACTTGAGCCGGTCGTCCACCGAGCGAACGCCGGGGACATGGTGGGCCAGCCGGACGGCGGCGATCTCGTCCCACTTGGAATTGATGGTGCCCGTCAGCAGCACGGCGCCGTTCTTCACCGAAGTGGTGATGCCCTTGTATTCGGGTCGATCCTTGAACGCCAAAGCGAGGTCCCGGCTGATGTCGTCGTCCTTCGCGTCGACCGCCTTCTTCTGGCTGGTGGCCACCACCTCGAGCTGGTTCTGAACCCGGGCCACGCCCGCGACCTTGCCGGCTTCGGCCGCCGCGGCGTTCTTCACGTCAGCGGTGGGAACGATGCCGAAGAGCGTGACCACGTTGTCCTGGGTGTCCACGCTGATCTCCGTCGAGGGAATCTGCGCGGCCGTGAGCAGCCGCAACTTCACCGCGACCGAAATGCCCAGGTCCGTGCCACCGGGGTGAGGTTCGGCGGCGGGCTTGAGCGGGGCGAGGAAGGTGACGCGCTCGTCTTCACCGAAGTTCTCGGGCCCTTTGACCTCGCTGGCGACGCGGCGCACGCCCGGCACGCGATCGACGATGGCGACGGCCCGCAGGTGATCGCTGAAGGTCCGGGCTTCGCCGCGCAGCAGCACCACGCCCTTGTCGACCGACTTCACCGAGATCTTGCTGTCCTTGAGGCTGGCGTCGGCCTTGAGCAGCTTCTCGGCCTGCTTCATCACTTCCTTGTCCGAGCGATCGATCTGCTTCTCGTTCGCCTCGGCGACGACCTGCAGCAGGCTCTTCACTTCGCGCACGCCGGCAATCTCGCGCGTCGTCTTTTCGGCGAGGGCCTTCTGGTCGGCCGTGGGGACCTTGCCGTAGAGCGTGACCACGCCGTCGTCCGTGTCGACGTGCACCGAGGTGCTCCGCACGCCAGCGGTCGTCCACAGAGACAGCTTGGTCTTCGAGGTGATCAGCCCGTCCGGGACGACCGCGAGGGCCGGCAACGCAGCCAGCGAGACCACCAACACAAACGCTTTCAATACCGTATTTCTCATGGGCAGCTCCTTTGGGGTGACAAGCGGCGCACAGCAACGATTGGGCCGCCGCGGCGTGCTGACCAGGTCGAGAGCGAAGACCCGGACGACCGGCCGGGGTCTCGACCTCGTCCCCGAGCAACCGCTGCGCACGCGCACGGAAAGACTGCGCTTGCGCACCGTTCCTCCGGGCTTCCACCCCGCGCGCGGCGGTTGGCCATCTGGATGCAGGCGGCGTTCCACGCCGGACGCGATGGGCGCGTCCGCGTCACCAAGGAGAGCGTCATGAATTGGGATCAACTGAAGGGGCAGGCGAAACAGGTCGGCGGGAAGCTGAAGGAGAAGTGGGGAAAGCTCACCGATGACGATCTCAAGTTGCTCGAGGGCAAGAAGGAGGTCTTCCTGGGCAAGCTGCAGGAGCGAATCGGCATCTCGAAGGAAGAAGCCGAGAAGCAGCTCGACGCCATGCTCGGAGGCATCAAGTTCGAGGAAATGCCGGGCTACAAAGGCACTGAGAAGCCGGAATTCACGGGTGACGAGCCGGCGTTCAAGAGCCCTCAGCCGGGCGGCTACATCCCTCCCGCGACGAAGCGCTGAGTGAGCGGGTGGTCCCCACGCTCACGCCTGAGGAGCGTCACCGCTCAGCAGCTTTCGGGCTGGCGTTGCAGGCTGAATGATTTGCGCTCGCCTCAACGACTTTCGCGTGACCCCTGAGGTGGCACTCGACGTGGTGTGGCGTTCCGAGGCGTGTTCAATCCCCCCGTGACGGCCCAGGTGATCGCGATCGCTCCCGAGGTGGGGCTGCGGTTCCACTTCATCCGGAACGCGCCCGGCGGCTTGTGGATTGGGCCGTCCATCAACGCGGCGTACATCGCGGGCACCAACCCGCCCCGGGCCTTCGGCTTCGGGTTTGGCGCGGCGGTCGGCTACAACTTCATCTTCAGTCACTTCGTCCTGCAGTTGGGCGTCGGCGGCGCCGTCCTCGACTACGGCGAGGGCTTCGTGTGGAGCCCCCACTTCCGCGTGGGGCTCGGCGTGGCGTTCTGATCGGCTCCGACCTCTGAACGTCGATCAGGTCGCCGCGGGGAGCAGCACGGTGAAGGTGGTGCCCGTCCAGGTCCCTCATGGACTTCTTCCTCGAGTTCCACATGGCCATGCTCCCTTCGTGAACGCGTTCATCCCGTGCAGGGATTGGCCGTGCGGACGCCGCCTCCGGACGTCATGCAGCAATTGCATGACGTCGACGAGGCGCACGGTGGAAAGATGTTTCGATCGTTCCCACGCACGAGGTACCGCATGCAGAAGTTCGCGAAGTTCGCGAAGTTCGCCGATGCAGTCGCTGCCAGGGCTGACGCCGACACGCTCGCCCACTACGTCGTGGACGCAGTGTCCGCGTTCACCGACGGCAAGGACGTCACCTTCGACTTCCTCGCCAGGGGCAGCGTGGGGACCTTCTGCAAGTCGATCGGCCTCAAGCGCAACTGGGCCGAGCTGTCGCTGGAAGAGATCGCGCCCCTCGACGAGCGGGACATCAACGTCGTCCCGCTGGGCGAGGCCGCCCACGTGCTCGCGTTGATGAAGGCGCTGATTCGGGATCACTACCTGACGCCGAGCGAATACGACCGGGCGAAGCGCGCGATCCTCAACGACTTCCTGCCCAGGGGGGCGCGCTTCGCCAACCAGAAGACGTGCGGCTACCTGTGGGAATTCGCGTACGCACTGGCCGTGGAGTTGGAGCACGGGCGCGAGCGCGGCCAGAACATCACCATGAATCACCCGCTGCTGACGGGCATGGTCGTCCTCGCGCACCTCGCGGAGGACCGCCTCTACTACGCGCGCCTGCTGGTCATGGAGACCGAGGGAGAGCTCTTCAACGCCCAGCTCAAGGACACTCCGCCCAGCAAGCTCCGAGCGGGGCTGGAGAAGCTCTCCTGGGCACAGCAGCGATTGGGCGCGCGCAAGGACGAGAAGCTGGCCGCCGCCCGAATTACTCCGTGAGCGTGTGAGTCATGGCCAGAGCCTGAGGAGCACGGCTCCCTTGCGGACCGCCCTGATCGGCGCCGTCGTCCTGGGCCCAGCGTCGGGAATCGAGAAGCCGGTGCCGTTCACCGTCACACCGTCGAATCGTCCGGCGAGCAGCAGCCCGCCGTCGCCAGTCGAGCTCAGCCCTCCTGCGCGATCCACGCCCGACGAGCCGAAGCTTCGCGCCCAGCGCACCTCGCCTTCGCGGCTCAATCCGATGACGAAGACGTCTTCACTCCCCGCCGCCGTGAGTGTTTGCGCTGCGACCTGGAGCTCGGGACTGTACGAGCCCGAGACGGCGACGCCCTTCGCGGTGATCGCGATGGAGCCGCCCCGCTCGAGCCCCGGACCGCCAAAGCTGGTCAGCCAGATCAGGTCACCACTCCCGGTGAAGCGGGCGACGAACACGTCGACGTCGCCGCGAGAGGTGACCGAGCTCCCCTCGAGGGCCAACGTGCCGCTGAACTCTCCCAGCACGTAGAGGTCGCCGCCGGGGTCGAGCGCCATCGACGAAACCAGCGCGCCCCCCGTCGCCACGCCGAGCGGACGGGACCACAGCTCCTGGCCTGCAGGGGTGTACGCGACGAGGAACCCGGAGATGATTCCCTGGCTGTCGAGCGGGACGCCGCCGAGCGGGAACTGGCCGAGGAACGAGCCTCCCAGGACGATCCCTCCGTCGGGTAACCCCACCACCGCGCTCGCCGCTGCCGTCGTCGTGCTCATCGTCGGCACGTCGAAGGCCTGGGAGAAGCCGCCGTCGGCGTCGAAGCCTGCCGCGAAGAGCCGCTGCACGCGGGCGCCGCCGATGAAGCCGCCGCCGAAGTCCATTCGATCCAACAGCCACCCCGAGAGGATGATGCCTCCCACGGAATCGAGGCCCGCCACGGGAGCGCCGCACGAGGCGTTTCCAAAGCCGTTCGACCAGACCCGGTTCAAGGCCTCATCGTACCGGGCCAGAGCCATTCCGCCTGCACAGCCGACGGCTCGCTCCGCGACCTCACCGCCGAGATCGAGCGTGCTGTTGTACCGGGCCGCGAACACCAGGCCTCCCGTCGGCATCGTCACCACCGAGCTCGGGGCAGCGTAGCCCACGGTCGGGAAGCGGCGCTCGACGACGTAGCCTCCGTCGTCTTCCCCGTATTGGACGACGAAGGGGACGTACGCCGTGGTCGCGTTCGAGCCCTGCTCCGGCCCGCCCAGGGAGTACTGACCGAACCCCGTACCGGCGACCCAGGCCCGATCACCGGTGCCGTGCGAGATGGCCATCACCTCGACCATCGAGGTGGCAGACCCGATCGCTCGAGACCACTCCACGGCGCCGCCCGAGGTGTCGGCGAAGCGGTAATCAACGGCCCGCCGCCCATCGAGGGTGATCTCACACGTCGGGGCCGCGCCGGTGCACGGTCCGAGAATCGAGATCAGCCGCGACTGATCAGGCTCGCCCGTCAATCTCATCACCGTGCCCAGCGGGACCTCGACGCGGCGCCGTGGAGTGGTCTCGAGCGATCGGGTCTGCCACGTCGATCGTGGCGGTGACGCACATCTCGCACGGCACCGGTGATCGGGCCTGGGTCGGCGGCCAGGCGTCTGGACGGTTCTCGCTGGGCGGGCCGGAGCAAGGCTCGAGTACAGACTTCACGCTCCTCCCCTTCGTCGCCCAATACGCGGAAGACGACGGAGGCTACGTCGCGGAGCGTCGCTTCACCGTCACCGGCAACGCGGCTCCGGCATCGGTGGTCGCGATGGCTGGAGGGGGCTTTCTGCTCGCTGCGCGCTACAGCCGCACGTTCGATCTCGGCGGCGAGGTCGTGGGGCGAGTGGGCAACTGCCCCGGAGACGGCATGCTCCTGGCCCGCTACGACGAGGCCTTGAACAGGGTCTGGTCGAAGGGTTTTGGCGGCAGCTCGTGCGGCGCTCCCGTGGCGGGCCTCAATTCCGCGGGAGGCATCATCCTTTCCGGGGGCTTGCTCGATCCGATGGACTTTGGCGGTGGTCTCATCGGCGGTGGCGGAGCCAGAGTGCTCTTCGGCGCGACCTTTGACGCCGACGGAGGCTTCTTCCAGTCCTTCGCCGTGCCGGCGATGCTTACGACGAGGGCGTTGGCGAGCACGGTGCTGGGGTTGCCCGACGGAGGGATCGTCCTCGGGGGCAGGTTCTCCGGGCCGTTCCCCCTCGGCGGCGTCACGCTCAGCAGCACGAGCACCGCGGGCTTCCTGGCGGCGTACACGCCTGCGGGTCAGGAGCTGTGGTCGAGCCCCATCGGGTTCGCCGACGGAGGCCTGGTCTCGTCGATGGTGCTCGACGGCGACCTCTACGTGCTGGGCGAATTCAGCGGCACGCTGACCCTCCAGGGGACGTCGATCAGCTCTCGCGGCGACGTCGATGTGTTCGTCGCGCGCTTCACGGGGCAAGGAGAGCTGGTCTGGTTGCGCGGCTTCGGGGGCCCGAGCATCGAGCGCGCCGGCTCCATCGTGATCACCGCGAAGGGCGTCGCCCTCTCTGGCTCGTACCATTCCGAGCTCCAGGTCGAAGCGCAGACGCTCATGTCGATGGGAACCGAGGACGTCTTCGTCATCGGACTGAGCCGCGAGGGCGCGGTGCGCTGGGCGCGAAACTTCGGCTCGGTGGGCCCGGATCGAGTGGGAGCCCTGAGCTCGACGGGCGATGGCGGGCTGCTCTTGGCCGGCTCATTCGGTGCAGCGGTCAGCAGCACGGGCTTCTCGATTCCGGACGCCGGAGTGAGGAATACGGCCTTCACGGCTCCGGAGAGCGGCTCAGTGCTCCTCAGGCTCTGGCCCTGACGACTACCCGGACGACGGACCCTCGGCAGCTCGTCGAGCTCGAACAACCCGTGAGCAGGCACGCCGGAGGCTTCCCAGGCAGAGGGACTTGCATCCAAGATCTCCAGTGCCCGACGGTCTCACCGGCGCCGCAGCGCCTCGGCCCCCCTCGCCGAACTCGGCGGTCAACCGTGAGAGCACCAGACTTCGTGTGACCGACGGAGCGGGTGCCCGAGAGCGATCGAGTTCCGCGGGCTTGGCGGCGCGTTCCTGTCCTTGACCCAATTCAATCCCGGAAACCGGGAGCGCAGTCCTGAGGGCGACGTCGCCGATGCTCTCGCAGAGCGTGACGAACTCGGGGTCGTCGACGATGCGCGCGCCGAACACGAGGGAGTGGCTCTTCTTCACCCAGGCCTTCGCCAGCCCAGCGCCGATGTGTCCCTCAGCGCCCTCGACTTCGCTCGCAGGGTTGATCGACGCGGACCGTTCATCCCGAGCGGGGTCGCGCGCGGCCCTCGACTCCCGCTCGGGCTGAACGGATTGGGCCAGTTCCGTTCAGCCTCCCTCGGGGAGAGGGAGAGAAGAGGTGTAGCGTCATGCCGATGAAGAAGGTGTTGGGTCTCGTTCTCCTCCTCGCGCTCGTCGTCTTCGTCGCGCGCGCGTGGGAACCGGATCGCCCGGTCGAAGCGCTCACCGCGCGCTGGGCGCAGCCGCCCTCGCAGTTCCTCGAGGTCGACGGCCTGCGGGTGCACCTGCGCGACGTCGGTCCGCGCGATGACCCCGCGCCGCTGGTGTTGCTGCATGGCACCTCGGCCAGCCTCCACACCTGGCAGGGCTGGGTCTCGCGCCTCGAGCAGCACCACCGCGTCATCACCCTCGACCTGCCCGGCTTCGGACTCACCGGCCCCTTCCCCGACGGCGACGCGCGGCTCGAGCGCACGCTGCACCTGCTCGCCGCGCTCCTCGGGAAGCTGCAGGTCTCGCGCTGCGTGCTCGCAGGCAACTCGTACGGCGGCCGCCTCGCCTGGGAGTACGCGGCGCTCCACCCCGAGCAGGTGTCGCGGCTCGTGCTGGTCGACGCCGGCGGCTACCCGCGCAACTCGACCTCGGTGCCGCTGGGCTTCCGCATCGCGCAGACGCCGGGCCTGCGCGTGCTGGCCGAGGTGCTTCTCCCGCGCGGGCTCATCGAGCGCAGCGTGAAGAACGTGTACGGAGACCCGGGCAAGGTCACGCCCGAGCTCGTCGACCGCTACTTCGAGCTGACCCTGCGCGCCGGCAACCGCGCCGCGCTCGGGCGCCGCATGGACCAGGTGCCCGCGGAAGGCGACGTGGCGACGCTCAAGCGCCTGCCGATGCCGGCGTTGATCCTCTGGGGCGGGCAGGACCGGCTCATTCCCCCCGACAACGGGCGCCGCTTCGACGAAGACCTCCCGCGCAGCCGGCTCGTGATGTTCGACGCGCTCGGCCACGTGCCGCACGAGGAAGATCCAGCGGCCACCGTCGCCGAGCTCGAGAAGTTCCTCGCGGAGGAGTGAGTCAGCTCACGGCCCGGACGAAGGCAGTCGGGCTGGTCTCGCTCCGTGCTCGTGCCACGCATGCCTCTGCGCTTCGGGCGAGGACGCGAAGGTGACCCAGGCCGGGACGCGCTTTCCAGTCCGTATACCGGGATGACGGCGTCGTACACCCGGTGTACGGGCCTGGGAGAGCGAGGGCCCGGCTCTCACTTCACCGCGGCAGAACCGTCGCCACCGTGCGCGCCACGGACGGATTCGGCCAGTTCCGTTCACGCCGAGCCGAGTCGAGGCGCCTACTTCAACGCTCTCCTTCGCGAGGAGCGGGCTCTCCGGCACCAGGTGCACCTCGAGTTACCCTCGCCACCCCGCTCGATGAGCGGCACGCCGGGCTCGCGTCGACTCGACGATCACCAGGTGAGCACCACGCGGCCGGGCTGGCCGTTGCTGTTCGAGAGCCCGCCCACGCCGTCGAAGCCACCCGCACCTGCGCCCGCGCTCTGCGAGGCGTTGCCCTGCGCCTGGTCGACACCCGCCACCAGCATCGCCTGCGTCGCGCCGACGGCGACGAAGCTCGAGCCGCCGCCACCACCGCCAGAGCAATAGGTCCAGATGAAGCCGGCCCCGCCGCCGCCGAAGAGGCCCGAGCCACCGCCGCCGCCGCCTCCGTTGCCCTGGCCTCCGCCCTGCTGCCAGCCCGCGGCGCCGGTGCCCATGTCGCAGGTGCCGTTGACCCCCGAGGCCCTGCCGCCCGCGTTCGCAGCGCCCGGCTGCCCGCTGCACTTGTTCGGAGAGGACCCGGCCGAGCTGCCACCGAGGCCGCCCGCGGTGGCGGTGCCCCCGGTGCCGCCCGTCGCGCTGGTGCAGTAGGGCGCAATCTGCGCGAGGAAGTTCTGGCCCGCCTGGCCGGTGAGCGCACCACCCGCGCCGCCACGTCCACCCGCGGACGGCGTGCAGCCCGAGCACCCATCGCTGCCGCCGCCACCGCCGCCCGCCACGATGAGCAGCGGCGTGGTGCCGCGCAGCAACGCGCTCGCCCCGGCGCCGTTGCCCGGCGCGACGCCCCCTTCGGCGACGCGCACCTCGAGCATCTCACCGGGCGTGACCGCCAGCGTGGCACGCCCGAACGCACCGCCGCCGCCGGTCGCGCCGGTCTGCACGCCGCCAGCGCCACCACCGCCCCAGGCGTTGATGGTGACCGAGGTGATGCCCGCGGGGACCTGCCACATCGTCACGCCCGGCGTGGTGAAGGTGCCGTTGCTCGTTCCCGCATCGACAAGGCCCGCGTCGGGGGCACCGGCGTCAGGCAGGCCCGCGTCGACGCCGGCATCGGTGCCTGCGTCGAGGCCCGCATCGGTGCCCGCGTCGGTGGTGGTCGCGCTGCACGAGTTGGTCGCCGTGACGCAGGTGCCACCGCAGATGGTGGTGGTCGCCTGGTACTCGCAGCGATTGCCGATGCAGGTGCCGTGCGGCTGGTAGCTGATCAACACCGCGCTCGAGGCGCAGTAGTTCGCGGGCGGCGCGTTGCACTCGGCGCAGACCAGGCGGGGAATGCCCTGGCCGGTGACGACGATGGCCACGTCGGGATCGTTGGTGGAGTTGTTGATCAGGTGCACCACGCCGTCGCGCACGCCCTCGATGGTGGGCATGAAGGACAGCTCGACGGTCTGCCGCTCGCCCGCGGCGATGGTGGTGACCTCGGTGGGGCCGGCGAAGTCAGCGCCTTCGACCGTGACGGGCTGGAGCACCAGCGCGCTGCGACCGAGGTTGCGCACCTGCACCGGCAGGCTCACCCGGATGCCGACGGGGATGGGGCCGAAGTCGAGCGCGAGCGGCTGCACTTCGATGTTCGGCGCGGTGGAGGAGACCATCTCGCGACCACAGGAGGTCAGAGCGAGGACGATGAGGAGGAGGGCGGCGCGCATGGGCGGCTCCTACGTCAGATCTGGCGCGGGTGCAGCTGCGTGTTTGCCCTCCCCGACCCTCTCCCCCTCGGGGAGAGGGAGACACGTTTCTCATGCTGACTTCGTCAGCTCTGCCCACCGCCGCATCATGTCGGCCTCGAGCAGCGCCAGGTCGACGCCGAGCGCCCCGGCCACCTCGAGCTCGCGGCGGAACGACGTGCCCATCGGCGTCGGATCATCGCTCCCCAGCACGCAGTGCACGTGCGCGCCCTGCAGCGCCTTGAGCGGCGTGGCCCCCGCATGTGCGCGCTGCAGCTGGCCGAGCGAGGTGGGGATGAGCAGCCGGTTGCTGGTGGGACACACCTCCAGGGTCACGCCTTCCTTCGCCAGGCGCTCCAGCGTCGCCGCGCTCTGCAGCGAGTGCACGCCGTGCCCGATGCCCCGCGGAGAGAGCTCGAGCGTGCGATCGACCGACGCGTGCCCCTCGAACTCGCCGGCGTGAATGGTGAGGTCGGGCAGGTGCACGCGCAGCCCCTCGAGGATCTGCACCAGCGGCGCTGGCAACGGCTCCTTGTCGGCGCCGGTGACGATGCCCAGCACGTCGAGCCCCACCAGCGCCTTCGCGTGCTCCACCACCATGTCGGCCAGCGCGCGGTAATGCGGCTCGCTCTCGAACGTGCGCGAGAGCCCCAGCCGCAGCAGCATCGGCTTGCCCGTGGCCTTCTGCACCTCGTCGCGCGCGGCGATGACCGCGAGGAGAATCGGCCGCGCTGACTGCTCGGCGAAGTCCACCGGCCGCACCTCGCGCCAGGCCACCTTCTGGTTCTCCAGCAGCGTGCGCGCCATCGAGAACAGCGAGAGCCGCATCTCGAAGCCGTCCGTGTCGTCAGCCGCCTCGCGGAAGGCGAGCACCGAGAGCGCGCGGATCGCGTCCACGCTCACATACGCGGCCCGGGCCTTCACGATGCACTGGTAGAACACCGTCGCGTCGTCGGACGGCGCGGCCATGGTCAGCTGCGCCGCCAGCGCCTCGGGGGTCCGGAAGGTGTCGGTGGCGGCGTCGAAGAAGAGCGGTGTCCGCAGGTCGAAAGAGCGAGCGACCTCGAGCAGCGCGCGTGGACTGTGAGAGCCCTCGAGGTGTCGGTGGAGATCGAGCTGCATCGGCGTTCGCCTTAACGCAGCGCCGACGGGCAGGGGTGCGAATTCGGCTCTCCACGTGTTGACCAGATAGATGGTCACCAATAGTCTTCTCCATGGTCATGAGCTGGAGCGTCTCAGAGGCAAAGGCGAGGTTGTCCGAGGTGCTCACACGCGCCCGGCGAGGGCCCCAGGTGATTGAGAATCGGGGCGAGGCCGTGGCGGTGGTCATCTCGAAGCAGGAGTTCGATCGCCTGCAGCAGCTCCGCGCGGAGCCACGGCCTTCGGCCATGGCTGAGCTGCTCGAACTCACCCGCAAGCTGAAGGAGCAGGGAGACCTCGAGCTGGAGCTGCCTGCGCGCGTGCTCGAGGTGGATCGCGCCAACCCCTTCGAGGACGGCTGATGTACCTCGTCGACACGAACGTGCTCTGCGAGCCGACGCGCGCCCGGCCTGCCGACTCCGTCGGCCGTTGGCTGCTCTCTCAGTCGTCGGTGAAGGTAAGCGCGTTGTCGCTGATGGAGCTCGAGTACGGGCTCGCGCGGCTGGCGCCGGGGGACAAGCGCGATCGCCTGACGAAGTGGCTGGAAGGCGTGCTGGCTTCTTCGGCGATCGAGATCGTCCCCGTCGACGCTGCCGTCGCGCGGAGCGCCGGGCGGCTCAAGCGGCTGGCCGAGAGCGGTGGCCGGCCCCGGCCGCTCGCTGACCTGCTCATCGCGGCCTGTGCGCAGGTCACGGGGTCTGTCGTCGCCACCCGCAACACGGCCGATTTCGAGGGCCTGGGTGTCCCGCTGCTCAATCCCTTCGTCGGCTGAGTTTCTTCACACCCGGGCCCTGTTCCGGGTCATGCAGAAACCATGAAAACGAAGGCCCTCGTCCTCGCCGGCGTCACCCTGCTCGCCCCCGCCTGCGCCACGTACATGTCCACCTCCAACGGGGTGACCACCATCAAGTTCGGCGCCGAGGCCCAGTACGAGAAGCTGAAGGTGTTGAACGAGCGGGTGAACACGGCGCGCAAGCAGCTGCTCGAGCGCTTCGGTGAAGACGCCGCCGCCGAGGCGGCCACCATCGACGCGGTGGGCAAGGAGTTCGCCGCCATCCGCGCGCAGCTCACCCCGATGAAGTCGAACGGCGCGCCGTACAAGTCGGTCGACGAGAACCTCACCGACGCGGAGAACTGGAACGAGACCACCCGCCTGGGCCTCGCCGCGCACGTGGCGCTCAAGGCCGCGGAGGACCGCGTGCTGCAGGACCCCGGCCTCACCGCGCAGGAGCTCGACGCCACCGACACCACGGTGAAGGCCTTCGCCAGGGGCGTGCGCAAGGAGTGGAAGAACGTCGCCGACAAGGACACGCGCCGCATGACCGAGCTGCGCCAGACCACCGCCGCCGGCCCCGCGCTGCGGGAGAAGGCGCGCGCCGAAGCCGAGGCCCGCGCGGCCACCAGGGCCCGCGAAGACGCCCGGCGCCGGGCCGAGCAGGCCATCGAGGACGGCAGGACCATCGAGCTGCAGGTGCGCAAGCGCCTCGCCGCGGCGGAAGTGCCCAGCGAGGCCGAGGTCGCCGCGCTCGCCGCCGCCGTAGAGAAGGTCGCGGCCATCTCGGAGCACGAGGCAGGAAAGGGCCAGCGGCTGCTCCTCGACGCCCGCATCGCGAGCGCGCTCGACCGCGAAGACGCGGCCCCCGCGCTCCAGGGGTTGTTCCAGGGCACTGTGGCCACCTCAGGGCAGACGAAGGGCAAGACGCTCTCGGTGCCGCTCACGGTGAAGAAGAACCACTGCGTGGTGTGGGTGGGCCGCTACGCCGCCTTCACCGGCAGCGAGCAGGTGAAGGAGGAGAAGCTGGTGGTGGCCGGCGACTCCACCGCCGCGCAGCAGTTCACCTACTGGGCCGAGCGGGTGGGGAACCAGGGTGGCCGGGCCTTCCAGCTGCGCGGGCTGTGCGCGACGCGCGACGTGAAGGCCACGGTGAGCGCGAAGCTCGAGTTCACCGGCACGAAGAACGGCGTGCGCTACGCCGCGCTCGACTTCGAGAAGAAGAGCTTCCCCAGCGCGCTGGCCACGAAGCTCGAGATCGACATGCCTGATCACTGCGACGCCGAGGCGTGGGCGGCGATGTGGCTGGCGCCGGTGCCGGGCTCGTTCGGCTACCTCCGCGGGGAGCCCGTGGTGGTCAGCCAGGACCGCGCCTTCTTCGCGGGAGGGCCGGGCGAGTACAGCAACAACATCGCGGACCTCAGCCGCGCCCCGCCGAAGGCGGTGAAGTTCACCCACCAGCTCAAGTGGCAGCGCTGCGACCTCGAGTACGGCGACGCGCCCGTCTCGAAGTCGATGAAGGCCTGCGGCGACCGCATCGAGAAGCGCTACGAGGGCCAGTGGAAGGCGATCGACCGCGTGCGCGACGTGGCCTCTGGCATGAGCAACAGCACGGTGAAGTTCTACTCGCCCGCCGCCGAGGAGAAGGCCTCGCGCCTGCGCCAGAAGTACGACGACGACTTCGCCCGCGAGTGCCAGCCGATGGAAGACAAGGCGCAGAAGGCGTTCGAGAAGCGCTTCGAGAAGCTGGTGGATCAGCTCACCGACGCCAGGCCGGTCGACGTGCTGTTTGATACAGCAGCGAAGTGACCGAAGCCCCCATCGACGAGCTGCTCGCACAGTGGCGTGCCGCGCGCCACCCGTCGACGTCCGCGCTCATTCATCACCTCGGCGGCCAGCTCCCGGTGGAGCTGCCCCGGTTGCCGCCGAAGAAGACCGACGCGGCGAAGGCGCTGCTCGAGGGCATGAAGCACGAGCCCGCCTTCCTGCTCTCGGCGCGGCTGCGCCAGCTCGAGGGGTTCGCCCGCACCACCTCGGCCACGCTCCTCTGGCCGCTGTTCGAGGCGCTGGCGAAGCTGCCGGCGGACCCCCGCATCGCCACCCTGGCCACCCAGCTGCTGGTCGGCGAGGTCGAGGTGGCGCTCACCTCGAAGTTCACCCGCAGGCTGCTCGACTGCGTGGAGCAGCACGGCGACGACTCCCACTTCCGCTCGCTCGAGCTGGGCTTTGCCCTCAACCTGCTCGACGACGGGCTCGCCGCGCGCGCGGTGCGGCTGCTGCAACGCGGCCTGGCGGCGCGACCTGCCGGGCCCGAGCTGCCCCTGGCCGAGCGGAAGCGGCTCCTGGCCACGAAGTGGGACGTGCCGGCCGTGCCTCTGCCCGTCGATTCGCTCTTTGCGCCCATCTGGGCCGACCCGCGCGACGTGGGGCGCAGGCAGGTGCTCGCCGACGTGTTGCTCGAGCGGGGCGACGTGCGTGGGGAGTTCATCTCGCTTCAGCTCGCCGGCGCTTCCCCCAAGCGCCAGCGCGCGCTGCTCAAGGCGCACGGACGCGAGTGGCTGGGCGCCCTGGCCGGCGTGGTCGACCTCAAGGACCAGCCGCCGCTGTTCGAGCGCGGCTTCGTGGCGGTGGTGTCGGTCAAGGGGGTGCGGCAGGCGCAGTTCCTGCTGGCGAGCGACGCGCCGGAATGGGCCACCGTGCGCCGGGTGCGCGGGGGGCTGCAGCGCTTCTCGAGGGCGATGGTGGGCCTCGAAGACGCGGGGCCGGTGAAGCTCGCCGCGCTCGAGGCGCTGGCGCGCGACGCGCTGCCGCTGAAGCTGCGCTCGGTCGACGTGGCCGCGTTTCCCGACGAGGCGGTCGACGTGCTCGAACGACTGGCCGTGCCGCCGCGCTGGCTGGGGTTGCACTTCGGGGTGTTCGACCCGACGCGCGAGCTGCGCGACGCGCTGCCGCGGCTCGCTGACCTGCCCGGGCTCGAGCGGCTCCGCTTCAGCGCCGAGGCCGCCGAGGTGATGCCGGCGCTGCTGGGCCAGATGGGGCTCGAGTGGATCCCCCGCCACGTCACCCGGGTCGAGCTGCGCGACGAGGAGCGGCTGATCATTCTCGAGCGGGAACAGCGAACTCGCGATGGACGGGCCTGGAGCCTGGAGCTGGTCGACGTCTCCGACCCCGGGCCCGATGCGGGATCGTGGAAGGACCTCCTCGCCGAGCTGGGCTGGCTCACCCCGAGCAGCGTGCGGTTGTCCGTGCGGGCCGAGGTGGATGACGAGGCGGTGAGGGCCGTCGAGGATCGCGCGAGGCGGTTCAAGCTGCCCGTGACCGTCGTCACCCTCGAGGGCGTGCCGCCCGAGCTCGCCTGGTAGACGCCCGGCGGGTCAGAACAGCGAGAGCTGCGTACCGGCGATCCGCTCGAACGAGGTCCCCAGGAGGTGCAACACCACGTCGACGGCGGGGGCGAGCTGCTTGTCGAGGTAATGGGCGTAGTCCATCGGCGAGCTCGCGCCCCGAGGGGAAAGCGGCGCGGTGCGCAGCGAGAGCGGCTCGGGGCCCTTCGTGGTCATCACGTACTCGACCTCGGACGCCGGCGTGTCGTCGCCGTCTTCGCTCTCGAGCAGGCGCGCCGCCTTCACGTGCGGGGGCACCGAGGCGTAGTCGTTCATGCCCCGGCGCAGGCGCTTGCGGTAGACGAGCTGCTCGTCGAGCTCGCCCCGCATCAGCCGCTCGCGCAGGGACAACAACCACGCGTCCCAGGGCTGGTGGGCGAACACGCGCGTGAGCAGCTCGCGCTGGGCTTCGCGGGCGAGCGGTGTCCAGTCGGTGCGGATCGCCTCGAGCCCGCGGATGATCAGCTGCGTGGTGCCGTCCTTCGCGCGCGTGGTGCCGGCGTAGCGCTTCTTGCTGCCCTTCTCCGAGCCGCGCATGGTGGGCATGAGGAACTCGAGGAACAGCGCGTCGAAGCGCAGCTCGAGGAAGCTCTCGAGCCCGTGCTCGGCCTCGACCCGCTCGCGCCAGAACGTGTTGAGGCTCTCGGCCAGGCGCCGGCCCTCGGCCAGGGCAGCCGCTTCGTCGAGCGCCGGGTCGAGCTTGACGAACAGCGAGTCGGTGTCGCCGTAGATGACCTGCAGCCCACGCGCTTCGAGGTACGCCTGCGAGCGCTCGATGATCTCCCGCCCGCGCAGGGTGATGGACGAGGCCAGCCGCGGGTCGAAGAAGCGGCAGCCGGGCGTGCCGAGCACCCCGTAGAACGAGTTCATCAGGATCTTGATGGCCCGCGAGAGCGTCTCGTTGCCCGCCTCGCGCGCCCTGGTCCGCTCCTCGTGCAGGTGCGAGATGATCTCCGGGAGGATCGCCCCGGTGCGCATGAAGGACGCGCCCTCGAACCCGGTCACCGGGTGGGGCCCGGGGAACCAGAGCCCGAGCGGGTCGATCTGAAACGTGCGGATGATGCTCGGGTACAGCGAGCGGAAGTCGAAGGACGCCACGTGGGTGAAGAGCCCGGGCACGCTGTCGAGCACGTGCCCTCCCGGTGACGCGGCCGGCGCGTTGGTGCCCACGTCGGGCGCGACGAAGCCCTTCCGATGGAGGCGGGGCAGGTAGAGGTAGTCGAAGGCCGCCACCGAGCCGCCCTGGCGATCGAGCGGCAGCCCGGTGAGCTTCGCGCGCGCGATGGTGAACTCGATCAGCTCGGCCTTCTCGAAGATCTCCAGCGCCAGCCGCGCGTCCTCGAGGTTGTAGGCCGCCAGCGCCGCCGGGTCGTCGCGGTACATGCGGCGGATCTCCACCAGCGCGTCGACGTGCTCGGCCCGCTTCTTCCCCCGGCCCAGCAGCGTGCGCGCCACGTGCTCGAGGGTGTAGCGCTCGAAGGCCCACGAGGCGTTCTTGAGCGTCGCCACCCCGTCGAGCACCACCCGGCCCGGCACGCGCGCGATGCTCACGTTCTGCGCCGTCTCGCCCAGCAGCACGCGCGCCTTCTCTCCCGCGCGGCCGATGGCGAAGGGCAGGCCGAGGGCCAGGCAGCGCGCGTCGAGCACGCGCAGGTCGAAGTCGACCACGTTCCACCCCAGCAGCGCGTCGGGGTCGGCGTCGCGAATGGCGAAGAAGAGCGCCTCGAGCGCGGCGCCCTCGTCGGGGTGGAAGGAGAGCCCCGGTTGGTCGACGCCGTCTTTCCCTCGAGGCGCGAGTTCGCCGTTCTGCACCATGAACACGTGCTCGCGGCCGCAGCCGGCCAGCGCCGCCGACAGCACCGGTCCGTCCCAGCCGTCGGTCTCGAGGTCGAGGGAGAGGGCGCGGAGCTTCGGGGTGACGTCGGCCGCGTGCACCACCGGGTTGTGGAAGTGCAGCACGGCGGGTTCACTCTTCGCGGGCCCCCGCAGCGAGAAGCCGCCCTTGATGAAGCGCTCCATGAGGAAGCGGCTCGAGGGCTTCACGTCGGCCTCGAGGGTGAGCCCGCCGGTGGTGTGAAGACGCGCGCGCTCGTCGACCAGCGCGCGCTGCGAGGTGAAGTAGACCGCGTCGACGGGGGCGCCATCGCGGCTGCGCAGCGCGCGCGGCACCCGGCGCCCCGCCTTCGTCTCCGACGCGCGGGGCACGAACATCACCGCCTCCTGCCCGGTGAGCGTGGCGCGCACCGGTCCTTCCGTCGGCGACGAGCCCCAGAGGGTCAGCTCGAGGCCGCGGGCGGTGTCTCTCCATTCCGCCGAGAGGAGGAAGGCCTCGAGCTCACGAACCGCGCTCACGTCCACGCGACGTCGAGCTCGACCGTCTTTCCGCCGTCGAGGTACCGGTGCGCCACCAGCCGCCCTTCCCGCGAAGTGAGCTCGAAGGCGAAGCGGAAGACGCCCTGCCAGGCGTGGTGCACGACCGCGGGTGGTGCTTCGGGGTAGCGCAGCGTGACCACGCCTCCGTTGGCGCTGGTGGCGAGCCAGCTCGCGCTGACGCCCTGCATCGCGATCTTCACCGAGTCACCGAGCCTCGAGAACACCGTCGCCGGAGAGCGCCCGGTGATGGCCAGCGCCACCCGCAGCATGGGCAGCACCAGCCTGCCCAGCGAGTCTTTGGTCATGGCGAAGTTGAGCGGGTCGAGGCACTCCGGGCCGTACTGCTCGGCCACCCGCGCGGTGAGGTCCTGAATCACCTGCGCCGGGACCCACTTGGCGTCGAAGGGGTGCTCGAGCACGTGCCTCGTCTCGGGGGCGAGCAGCGGGAGGGCCTTCTCGAAGAAGCCCAGGCGCTTTGCCGCGGCGACGAAGCCGGCGATGTGGACGCTCGAGGCCCGGTACGGCTCCATGTTCCCCCACATACCACCGCCGGCCCGCCGGTTGGTCACCTGGAACGGGCGGCGCCGGACTGCGGGGTCTATAGTTTCTCCATGCAACTGGTGCGGACGTCGATGCTCGCGGTGCTGGTGGTCGCGAGTGCGTGTGAGAAGAGCAGCGAGAAGAAGGCGCCGGTGAAGCTCAGCCCCCAGGGCGAGGTGAGCGCGCTGCTGATCGCCTTCGAGACCAGCGGCGCGTCGCTCGAGCGCAACGGCGAGGTGTTGGACAACCAGAAGGCCGCCACCTGGCTCCGCTCGAAGGCGAGCAAGCGCGCCGCGATGGTGCACGGCGCCGAAGACTTCATCGAGCACGTGGCTGATCACTCGAGTCAGACCAAGACGCCCTACACCGTGGTGCTCAAGGACGGCACGCGCGTCGGCGCTAACGCCTGGTTTCGGGCGCGGTTGGCAGAGCTCCGGCCGCCTCCATGACGCTCGAGCAGGGCGTGAGGGCCGTTCACGTGCGCGTGCGCGCGGTGGTGCTCGCCGGCATCGCGCTGGTGTCCGTGCTGCACATGGTCTTCAGCTGGCCGCCGCGCGGCACCTACTCGCGGGCGCTGGTCGAGATGTTCAACGTCGACCGCGAGCGCAACGTGCCCACGTGGTTCTCCAGCGCAGAGATTCTCCTGCTCGCGCTGCTCTTCTTCGCCATCGCCTTCTACGAGAGCGCCACCCGCAGGCGCCGGCTCGCCACCGCGTTCTGGCTGACCTGCGGGGCGGCCGCCGCGTTCCTCTCGATGGACGAGGCGGCCACCATTCACGAGGCCGTGGGCGACCTCGCGGGCGACTTCTTCAAGTCATCCACGCCGGGCACCTTCGCCTACTACCTGGGCACGTTTCCCTCGTACTACTGGGCGCTCGTCTACGTGCCGCTCGCGGTGCCCCCGGCGCTCGCCTTCGGCTGGTTCGCCTTGAAGGAGATGGTGGGCACGCGCGTGCTCGCCATCTCGGGGCTGGTCGTCTACGGACTGGGCGCGGTGGTGATCGATCACCTCGAGGGGCGCTACGGCAACTCCAACCACGAGCGCATCCTCATCGGGCAGGCGTTCCTCTTCGACCCCTTCCTGGTGGAAGAGCTGTTCGAGATGCTGGGCGTGCTCATGCTGCTCGAGGCGGGCTTCCGCCACCTGCAGCACCTGGTGAAGGGTCAGCCGGGCACGAGCCAGTAGCGACGGCGTCGGGACCGGCGGCGGAACTTTTCCTGCCGCGATCGCCTCAAAGGGGTTCCATGTGGAAAGCACGACTGACGGCGGGTCTCCTCATCACCCTGGGTGCGTGTCGAGCCGAAGAGCCCGCTGCTCTCACCGCGGCGCGCCCGACCCATGGCGCCCAGGCGTCGCGGCTCAAGGTGGGCCTCGAGAGTCAGCTGGTCTCGTGGGCTCCGCGCGACGGCTCGGTCGAGCTCGTCGTGCTGACCTCGGACGCTCTCCCGAAGTACGGGAAGGGAGAGGGCGAGAGAAGCCCCGACGGCCACGTCGTGCTCGCGCCCGGCGAGAAGCTCACGCTCCGCGATCGCCACATCCGCCAGGAGTTCACCTTTCGCAGGGCCACCGTGACCGAGCTCGAGCTCGACTACTTCTTCCGGCACGATTCACCCGTGGCGGCTCGGGAGGTCGACACCGGTCGCATCGTGCTCACGCGCGGCCTGATGGAGAGCGGCTTCCAGGAGCAGTGGCGGTCGTGCTCGACCTCTGCGCAGTGCACCGTCATCCCCACGGACTGTGGTGGCTTCGCCTCGGTGGCGAAGGGCGGTCCCCAGCAACTGGCCGAGCTGTTCTTCCGGAAGGTCGGCGCGAGGAAGGACTGCTCCAGCAAGACGGTCGCTGCTCCGGTGGCGACGTGCGCCGATTCGAAATGCCAGCCAGCGCCCTGAGGTGAAGGCCGCTCCAGGGTCCGGAATCGAGAAGCCCGTGCGCCTGGTCGCCGCACGGAATGAACGCCGGCGCTACTCCGCGGGCGGCAGCCAGGAGATGGAGGGGGACTCTTCGCCGGCTAGCAGCCGATCGCAGGGTGCACCGGTGATCACCACTCGCTGCTCGGCGCCGCCCTGGAGCGTCCAATCCTCGGGGCTGACGAGCACGCCTCCCAGCTCCACTTCGAGCGCGCTCGCGGTCACCTGCCGCGGCAACCACCAGGTGCAGCGCACGCTGCGCTCGAGCGCGGCGGCCAGCGTACTCGCCGCCCTGGCGAAGTCGGGCCCCGTAGGCGCGAGGAAGAGCTTCTCGGTGCAGTGGCCGTCGGCGCCGCATGAAGAGCCGCCACAGTCCACGGCCGAGGTGCAGTCCGGCCCGAGCGCTATCTCCATGGACGAGAGCGCCGCTCTCGCGACACCGGAGCCGAGGTCGGCGCCGAGGCCGATCACCATCAGCGGCATTTCCTGCTCGACCAGCCGGTGCGACGCGGCCACGGTGCCCAGTTCGTCCAGGCAGCCGAGTGAACACAGCTGGTTCGAGCAGGTGGAGGCCGTACATCGACACGCCTGGAGCTGCTCCGCCACCGCGGCAGCGTCGGCCACCCCACCGTCAGAGCCGTCCGGCAGAGAACAAGCGTGATGAGGGTTCTCCGCGTTGCAGTTCGGGAGCCCGTCGGTCACCAGGACCACGAAGGTCTCTGCTTGCGCGAGCGGTGCAATTCCGGCCGCGAACTGCAGCGCGCCGGCCGTGGGAGTCCCCCCCTGAGGAGAAAGTGCGGCCACGCGCGCGGTGACCTGTGGGAACGGTTGGTCGAGGACCTCGAACGAGGTCGGTGGACCGCACAGCGGGTCGCTCGGGTAGACCACCAGGGCGTGCGTGGTGCTGGGCGAGAGGGCGGCCTGGAAGAGCCCCAGCCCTTCCTGCAGCGCTGTCTGCCTCGTCGGGCACGTCGGTGGGCACTGTTGGCCAGGGTTTCCGCAGCCCGGGAGACAACCCGGAGCCGTGGGGTCGGTCGGCATGTACATGGAACCCGAGTTGTCGAGCAGCCAGAGCACGCGAGGCGAATTCGACTGGGCCGTGAGCGGCGTGGCCTGGCGCGCGAACACCGGCGTCAGCGTCGGTGTGCACCCTTGTGACAGCATCAGCAACCACATCACCGGCAGCACCCGAACGTTCATTTGAAGCCTCCTGCGCTCCAGATGCACCGGCCCGATTTCGCGGCTCACCGAAACACCACGCCCAGCTGAGCCGAGAGCACCGGCAATCCGATCGACGTGGTCGCGTCGGGCAGCCGCACCTGCACTGGGAAAGGCGTCACCGCCACGCCCAACCCCGCCTTCACCGAAAGCCACGAGGTGACGGCGCGAGCCAGAGAGAGAGCGAGCCCGACCTCGAAGGTCGCCGTGGCTCCGGAGGCCGCGCCGTAGTCGCCGCCCGCGCGCCCCACCCCCCAGACCAGGAGCACGCCCAGCGAGACCCGGGGACGTGCGGTCCACCCGCCCCGCTCGAAGGCGGCGGCCGCCAGCGCACACGACTCCACCAACCCGACGTCGGCCTGACCTCCGGTGCTGCGCAGCACCGTCGCGTGAACCGTCGCGGCCAGCGCCGCTCCGAACTCGAGGCGCCACGCGGGCGACGACGACACCGCGCGCGACACCTCCGCCGAGACCGCGGGCTGAACCCCGAACCCGCCGGGCGCGAACATCACCCCGCCCGCGGCTGAGAACTCCCAGGGCGTTGGAGGCGTGGGCTCCCGCTCGGCAAGAAACCGCTCCACCGGCAGCGGCACGTGCGTGAGCGCGGCGAACCGGGTCTCTGCCAGGCTGGCGTGCAGCAGCTCGACCACCTGAATGGCCACCAGCACCTCGCTGCGGGGGCCCGCCGTCCAGGCCAGCGTTCGCTCCACGGACTTCGAGGTGATGCGGTCCTCGATGCGCGTCACCACCTGGTCGCCCGTGCACCGCGCGATGACGGACGCGACCTGCGGCGCGCTGCGCGACGCCACCAGCGTGGGAAACCCGGCCACCTCGAGCTCGTCACGAATCGCGGCGGTGAGCGCCTCGGGACAGTCGACGGCCTCCAGGATCACGGAGGGCGAAGGCGGCAGGGCGTCGACGCCAGCGAGGACGACCAGCACCAGCAGGCTCACCGCGAGCCACCTGCTTCGAGGCGCAGGGCCAGCTGGGCCCAGGCACCGCCGGGGTGATGCTCGAGATACTCGCGGGCCATCTCCCGCGCCGCAGGGAGGTCGCGCTTGTCCAGGAGAAGTTCCAGCAACCGGCCCCTGGCCTGCTCTGCGAAGGGCCCCTCGGGCGCGAGTTCCACCGAGCGATGAAAGAGGTCCTGCGCCACCTCGACGCGGTGTGCGTCGAGCTCCAGCCGTCCGAGAAGGAAGGCGGCCTCTGGAGCGTCCGGCCCGGCGCGTTCGACCACCCGCGCCAGCAGCAGCTGGGCCAGGTCACTGCGCCGCTCCAGCCGCGCGGCATCCGCCAGGGTCAGGGCATCGGCGTCTTCCAGCGACGCGGCGAAGACGCCCTGCGCGTTCGCCTCCTCCAGTGCCTGTGCGCGCAGCCCGCGCGCGAGCAGTTCCTTCCACGAGGCCCGCGCCTCGCGCGCTTCCGGCACGGGCGGCGGTGCGGGGGCAGGGTCGCGCCTGGGGCCGCGCGGCGCCTCTCGTCGCAGGTCATCTGGAGCGGCTTGTGGTTCGCCGACCAGCGTGGGCGCCTCGGGCTGCGGCGCTGCGCTCGCTTGCAGCGAGCGCTGCAGCGATTCACCCGCGCGCACCAACACCGTCGCGCCGCGAGGCCCTGACACCTCGACGGCCCCCTCGGTGACTGACACCTCGACGGCGGCGCGCTCAGGGCGCCAGTCGATGCTCAGCCTCGTGCCCACCACCCGCACCGCCCACGGGCCCGCGCGGTAGCGCCAGGTGCGACCTGTGCCCTTCATCACGTGCGCCTCGAGGTGCCCCCGCTCGAGCACCAGCTCCACCCGGTCGGGGTCGACGGCCTCGAGGCGGGCCGCGCTGCCTCCCTGCAGCAGCACCTGGCTGCCGTCGGAGAAGGCCAGCTCGCGGGGTCCGTCGGCCACCAGCAGCGTGCCCGGCTCGATCGGGCCAGCGCCGTCGCGCACCAGCACCGCCGCGGGCCGGAGCAGCACGAAGCCCAGCGCGCCCGCCAGAGCGAGGGCGCCGAGGCCCAGGGGCACAGCGACTTTCCTCGCCGAAGGGCGCGGTTGGCCGCGCAGCAGCCGCACGCGCTGAAGGCTGCGCCGCCCGTCGGAAGGCCCGTTGCCGAGCGAACGCCGGGCCGGGTCGAAGGGAGATTCACCGCTCATGTTCACCTCTGCCAAGGGTCCGCGCGAGGCGGTGCTCTGCGCGCGCCAGCCGGCGCTTCAAGGTCGAGAGCGAGCAGTCGAGCGTGTCGGCGAGCTCGGTCAGCTCCAGGCCTTCGAGGTGTCGCAGCACCACCAGGGTCCGGTCGTCAGGGTTGAGCCGCCCCAGCGCGGCGTAGAGGTGCCGCAGCCGCGCCCGTTCCTGCTCGTCGGGCACGTTGAGGTCCGGGTGAGTCAGCACCGCTTCGTCATTCGAGGTGAAGAGCCGCCACCTCCGGCGTCGCAGCTCCATGCGCACGGTGTTGACGGTGATTTGCCGGACCCAGCCGTACATCGCCCCGGGAAGGCGGAGCGAGGAGATCTTCTTCAACATCGTCTCGAAGGCCTCGTTGACGAGGTCGTCGTGTTCCGGGTCGGCGCCGAGCATCGTCCACACCAACCGGTTCACCTCACGCTCGAAGCGGTCGAAGAAGCGCCCGATGGCCTCGCGCTCGCCGCGGGCGATGCCAGCGGCCAGCTCGGCGAGCTCCGCTGCTTCCCGGTCGCTGACGGGCTGGAGATGAGGCCGAGCGGCGTTCATTCGGCCCCTAGATGCACAGGGCCGTGGCCACGGTCCAGAAAAGTGCGTCCGCTCCAAGCAGGCGCTTGATGAGCCGAAGCGGCCGGGGGGGCGGAGACACCGACTGCGGCGCAGGCCAGCGGCGCAGCGACGCCGCTTCGTCCAGCTCGGTCACCACTTCGAGCTGCTTCGCTGGCTCCTCGTCGTCGTCGTCACTCACTGCGGTCTCCGCCGTCGGAGCTGTTCGAGATGCTGGGCGTGCTCATGCCGCTCGAGGCGGGCTTCCGCGTCAGCCGGGCCCGAGTCAGTAGGGGTCGCGCAGCGATTATCGGCCGAGCCTGCCCAGGGCCAGCGCGCGAGCGGCCTTCGCCTGGTCGCGGCGGAAGTCTCCGGTGAGCACGCGCATGGTGCGGCCGTGCAGGTTGAGGCTCCGGTTGTCGGGCAGGGCGAGCACCTCGTCCCACGCGGCGACGGCCGCCGCGTCGCGGCCCAGCGCCGTCAACGCCGAGGCCCGCCGGAAGAGCGCCTCGGGGTCGCCCGGCCGCAGCCGCAGCACCTCGTCGAGTGACGCGAGGGCGGCTTCCGGGCGCTCGAGCTTCAGCAGCGACTGCGCCACCGCGAGGCGAAGCTCGGCGTCGGCCGGCGCCAGGCACACCGCGGCCACGAAGGAGTCGAGCGCGCGCTCGTGCTCATCGAGCAGCGCCAGCGCGAAGCCCCTTTCCTGCAGCGCGCGCAGGTGCGTCGGCTCGAGCGCGAGCACCTGGTCGAACGCGGCCACCGCGTCCTGGAGGTCGCCCACGAACTCCGAGTGGTAGTCCGCGTGGTGCGAGAGGGAGATCGCCGCCATGCCCTGCTCGAAGAGTTGCGCCGTGGTCTTCATCATGGGGAGCGCCTGAGCCTACGCTGCGCCGCGATGACCGACGCGAACCACCGCACTGCGCTTCCTCACCCGATCGTGTCGCTCGGCCCGCAGGCGCGCGTGGCTCAATCGAGCCTGCTCGCGCCGGGCACCGTCGAGGTCGACGCCACCTTCGCCGAGCGGCTCGCGAGCGTGCACTCGTAGTGGTTCGAGACGGGCCTCGTCGACACGCCGCACGGCCGCGCGCAGTTCACCCGCGACCTGCCGAACGTCGGCGAGGAGGCGCTCGCGCACCTCAACGAGGGCGGGCTGGTGCGCGTCGGCACCTCGGTGCGGCCGGGGATGTTCCTGGTGGGCAGGGTGGTGCCGCGCGACGCGGTGCAGCTCTCGCCCGAAGAGAAGCTGCTGCGCGCCATCTTCGGAGAGAAGGCCGGCGAGGTGGTCGACGCGTCGCTCCGCGTTCCGGGCGGGTGCGTGGGCGAGGTCAGCGCGGCCGGGCGTGAGGGCGAGGTCGCGCGTGTGCAGGTCTCGTGGTCGCGCCCGCTCGAGGCCGGAGACGTGCTCGACGTCGGCGGGCAGCATCTGGTCGTGACCGCGGTGCGCGCGCTCGACGGCGCCGACCTCGCGTGGTGCGGCGCGGCGGGCCCTCAGCGGGTGAAGAAGGTCGTCATCGCGCGTGACGTGCTCGAGGCGCGGTCCATCGGGCCGTACGACGCGGCGACGCAGCAGCCGCTCGAGGGGCGCGAGCGGTGGGGTGGCCAGCGCGTCGAGGCGCGGCTCGTCGAGCGGCTGGCCCTCGCGGCGCCGTGGCTCACCTGGGAGTTCTTCACGCTCAAGAGCGACGGCGCGGGGCGCGGCCGGCACCGGTTGGTTCGGCCGGGCGCGTGGCGGCTCAATCTTCGAGGCGGCGCGAGAGGCGGCCGAGACGGGAGCGCGCCACGTGCTCGAAGACGTGGTGACCCGGGTGGTGTTCGGTCTGCCTCCGTCGCCTCCGCCTGAAGCGCAGCTCGAGCGTTGGCGAACGAGAACGACAACCCGGCAGACCGAGAGCTGGGCGCGGTGACGGAGGCTCGATGGTGGTGCCCATCGTCGCTCTCCCAGCTGCGCGCCGAGCGCCGAGACGAATCAGGGGGCGGCGACTTTGGTGCCAAGGAAAGTCACGTCCCGCGGACGTCTGTTCTTGGTTCGAACTCCGAAACGTTCTTTCTGGATCTTGGTTTCTTTTGCCGAGATTCTTTGCTCATGCGACCCAAGCCCAAAGCGCAAAGCGTCAAAGGGACCATCGACGTCGGGATCATCACGATGAAGGAGGAAGAGTACCTCGCAGTCCTCGCGGTGTTTCCAAGGTCGCCCAGAGAAGGCAGAACGTGTGTAGGCTTACGGAGAGACTACGACCTAGGTCTCTGCTCGACTGCCGCGGGTCCCGCGCGAGTGGCCGTCACTCGGTGTAAGCAGGGCAATAAGCACTCTCAGAGTGCAGCCACTGAGATGATTGAGGATCTCGCTCCTCGGTTCGTTCTTGTTGTCGGAATTGCAGGTGGGATCCCGAGCGAGGACTTCACGCTGGGCGACGTGATCGTTTCAAGCAGCATCATCGACGTCTCCATCGAGGACACCGGGACAAGAGAGCGGCGCTACAACGCCAGCACGCCCGACCTCCACATCACGGCCGTACGAATCGTCGAGCGCCTCCCGGCCCTGCTGGCAACTGTGAAATGGCCGAAGCTCAAGTCTCTCAAGCCAGGAGTAGGGGGCAAGTGCACCACCCGCGACGGGGCCTGGAACAAGTCGATCAAAGCCGCCTTTGACAGTCACGTACTGCGCAAACGCAGCAAGGTCATCATCAGAGCTGGAGGAATCGCTTCGAGCGATCGGCTGGTCAAGGATCCTGAATTGATGAAACTCTGGAGAAAGGTCATCAAGGGCATTGATGCCAAGGAGATGGAGTCCGCGGGTGCTCTTGCAGCTTGTTCGCCGAGAGGCGTGCCTTACCTGACGATCCGAGGAATAAGCGACATCATTGGTTGGAAGCGCGAGGAGGCGTGGACGCGATTCGCGTGTACGACCGCTGCCGTTGCGACGCGGATGCTAGTGAAGACTGGCGCCTTTGCTGCGCTCGATGCATCAGAACCACAGCCTCCCGCTCCTGTCGCTCCTGTCGCTCCTGTCGATCCTGACCGGCCGCGGCCTGCCGCGGCTGGTCAGGCGAACGGCGCCCAACGCAAGGTCATGCGGATTCACCGCCTTCCAATTCCCGCGAAGTTCGTCGGTCGGCAGGCGGAATTGAAGCGCCTCGCTGAGACAATCGCCTCGGGGTTCGATCCGATAGAGAAGCGCAACATCAGCCTCATCACCTTCCACGCCCCCGGCGGCATGGGGAAATCCACTTTCGTCAATCATCTGATCGAGAGCGACGTTTGGCGGAAGCGTTTCGACCAAGTGATCTGGTTCTCCTTCTATGAGCGCGCAACCCGAGATATCGAGACCTTCCTCACCAGCGTCGGAGCCATTCTGGGCTGTGATTCATCCGCCTGGTTCACCCGTGGCGCCGACCGCGACGTGCAACTGCGCCGGGCACGCACTCAAGTGGGAGATGCGTTGGAGCGTCAACGGACAATGCTGGTGCTCGATGGTCTGGAGACCACGCAGACGCTCGGCGATGAGCGCAGTGCGCACCATGGAGAGATCGCGGTGTCGCACGGTGAAGTCTTGGGGCTTCTTGATCAGATCTGCTCTCAGAGCCATGCGCTTGGCGTTCTCACCACGCGTGTGCCAGTGAAAGGCTTCACGAGCAGGAGCGGACACCTCGAGGTGGAACTGGCTGAACTCGACCCAGAAGGTGCGGCGAGCCTCCTTCGCTCGCTCGGAGTCGGAGGCACCGAAGAGGAACTCCTCGAGTGCGCCGCACATTTTCGAGGGCATCCACTTTGCCTGCGGGCTGCGGGGCTCTACATGGCCCGGCACCGAATCTCCGCGAGATCCCTCGAATTGCTCGTCGGTGATCCGGCCATCTTTTCCGCTTCGACCGAAGGGGAGCGCCTCTCCCGCATCGTCACCGCGTCGCGCGACGAACTCAGCGAGGAGCAAAGGCACTTCCTGCAGATGTTGTGCATTCCCCTACGGCCGATGACGGAGTCCGATCTGCACATTCTCGTGCCCACGATTTCGTCACGGACCGCAAACGAGCGGGCGCGCATCAGGAAAGAGATTACCGACCCCCTCATCGAGCGTGGGTTCATCGACACCTTCGAGGGGCCGGATGGGAGACCTCGCTTCACGGCCCATGCGTTGATGAAACTCGCATTCTCGACTTGGTTCGATCAGGGGGGCTCTCGGCAGGCTCATCTCATCTGGGCGAGGGCGGCAGTCGCCTCGCCGGATGACGTCTTCATCTATGGTGTCAACGACCCGGAGACGCTCGAACGAATCGTCTTCGCTATCGAGTGCTATCTGGGCGCCGACGACTTCGAAACTGCTTGGGAGATCTACGATGGTCGCGGCGTGCACCAGGCACTCCATGAGCGAGGATCACTCAGGCAGCAGCGCGATTTGACGCACCGGTTCGAGCTCGCGTTCAGTTGTCACGATTGGAATGCAAATGCAGACGTTAGACTCGGTGTATATCATTGCCTTGCGCATACTCATTATCACCTCGACAATAGTAATGACTCCGCTCGTCGGTACTCCGAGTTGGCGTTGGCGGTTGCCCGTGAGCAGGACATTGGCCTGGATGGAGGAGGGCCGGCCGTGCGGTTGGTGCAGTTGGCGCTTTTCGATGGTCGGGTGAACGAAGGCGCGCGGTTGCTCGAGGAGTTCGAACAGGAGTTCCCGTTCGAACTCCTCTTTGTCGGGGTTCGGATCGATTTACTCATTCATCAGGGGCGCTACGAGGACGCTCTGAAGTTGGCGGCAAGCGCGACAGGCACCGAGAGCTTGGATTTTCTGGTGGCGCGGGCACACGAAGGCCTCGGCAATCTCGATGAAGCCGAGAGGATTCTCAAGGCGATCACGAGGAAGGATCGTGACTCCGTACGACTCAGGGCGAAGGTGTTGAGTCGGATCGCGATCAGACGAGGGAACCTGGCGGAGGCGCTGAAGTTCGACGCCGAGCATCGGCTCGTGAAGGAGTCGCTGGGCGTGAAGGCAAAGGAGTCGGTCCAGTTGCTGATTCTGGAGGGGCGTAACCAAGAAGCCATGGAACTGGCACAGAGGGCGCCGAGCCGGACACCTGCCGAGCAGACGGCGCGGGCCCTCGACCTTGCTGCTTGCTTCATCGCAACGGGCAAACTGCGGCAGGCACGGGAACAGCTAGGCGCCGCGGATGAATTCATGCGCGCTTCTGGTTACTATCGACCGAAGGAGTTCAGCGAACGGCTGCGCGCGAGGCTCCTCCCCGGCGCCTGACGCCAACCCGCAAGTCGGCGCGTGGGCCGCAGAGCTTGAGGCCTCAAGCAAGGAACTGTTCGACATCGCGGCGCGATGGGAAGGCCGGACTCCGCGCTGGTGTGCGCACAGGCTTCATCGCCACGGGAAATTTCTACCCCGAACAAAAAGAGACGCCCCCTGCCAAAGGGGTAGACTCTGCCCTCAGGTCACGGGTGGGCAACAACTCCTTCATCGCGCCGAGCACACCGCTCGATCGCCGGCACCTGGGCAAGTACGAGGTGCTCTGTCGCCTTTCGACGGGCGGGATGAGCGCCATCTACCTCGCCCATCAGACGGGCCTGGCCGGGTTCAAGAAGCTGGTGGTGCTCAAGACCATCCTCCCCGACATCGGTGGCGAAGAAGACTTCGTGGGCATGTTCCTCGAGGAGGCGCGCATCACCGCCGTCTTCAACCACCCCAACATCGCGCAGGTGTTCGAGCTGGAGACGGACGAAGGCCAGCTCTTCATGGCCATGGAGTTCATCCAGGGCTGCACCCTGGTGGAGATGGCGCGCGCCTGCCGCCAGGCGAAGGAGGCCATTCCCGTCGGCTTCACCCTGGCCGCGACGCGGGACACCGCGCTGGCGCTGCACTACGCGCACACCTTCACGGACGCGCGGGGCCGGCGGCAGATCGTCATCCACCGCGACGTGGCCGAGAAGAACATCATGGTGACGTACGAGGGCGTCACCAAGCTGCTCGACTTCGGCATCGCCAAGGCGCTGGGGCGCAGCGGCCGCACCAGCATCGGCATGGTGAAGGGCACGTCGGGGTACATGTCGCCCGAGCAGATTCGAGGCGAGCCGCTCGACCCGCGCAGCGACATCTTCGCGCTGGGCGTGGTGATGCACGAGTGCCTCACCGGCCTGCGCCTCTTCCACGGCAAGACCGCCGAGGAGGGCATGATGGCCGCGCTCCGCGAGGAAGTGCAGCCGCCCTCGAAGTGGAACAAGGAAGTGGGCCCCGACCTCGACGCGGTGGTGCTCAAGGCACTGCAGCGCGACCGCGAGAAGCGCTTCAACACGGCGCTCGAGTTCGCCCGCGCCATCGAGAAGGCCGCGCCCGGGCTGCTCTGGCACCCGGAGCAGCTGGGCGAGGTGGTGACGCGGCACTTCGCCGATCGCCGCAGCGAGACGCGCCGCCTGCTCGAGTCGGCCGAGTTCGGCTCGGAGACCACGGGCGAGGTGAAGGTGCAGAACGTGCTCGCGAAGGTGCGCGCCGGGGCGCTGACCGCCAGCTCCGGGCAGGCGGCCGAGCCCAGGCCCGGCGACACCCCGCGCAAGGCCTCGCTCGTCACCGCGCCCAGGGTGGTGATGCCGCGCGAGGAGAACGAGATGACCCGGCCCGGGGTGATGCCGGGCGACCTGAAGCACCCGCCGCCGGCCGCTCCCTCGGAGGGCACCTCGCCCGCCCGGCCGCGCGCGTTGCGCGGGCCTTCACCCAGCGCACCGCCGGGCGCGGGCCAGAACTCGAGCCCCAGCGGCGTGACCTCGCCCTCGCCCGCGCTCGCCCGCCCGCCGTTCAAGTACGAGGACGATGACGACGACGACGCAGGGGACAAGACGATTCCCGCCGCGGCGCTGCCGGATGAGATCAAGAACCTGCGCGCGCAGTTCGCCGCCGCGCGGAAGAACACGGCCGAGAAGATGGCCTCCGAGCCCCCGCCCACCGCCAGCGAGGCCACCACCACCTCGCGCGAGCGGGTGCTGGCCGACCGGGCGAGCGCCCCCTCGCAGGAGCTCACCCCGGCCGCGAACAACGTGGTCGTCGCCGGCGGGTCGCCCGTCCCCCAGCGCACCGTCACCGGTGAGACCATCTCCATCACCAACAAGGGCAACCCGATGGACTGGGAGGAGGAGGACGACGACGAGGGCGCCAAGACCGCCATCGCCAAGCCCGGGGAGCTGCCTGGCCTCGCCGCCCTGCGCGCCGGGCGGCGTCCGGTGCCTTCGCCCACGCCGTTCAGGCCCGAGCCGATGGACGAGCCGCAGGCCTCGGCGCCCTCGTTGCCGGAGGTGGGCTCGTTCGACGACGAGGAGGACTTCGAGATGGTGCGCCCGAAGAGGACGGGCCTCATCCTCGCGCTGCTGGTGCTCGCCGCGCTCGCGGTGGGCGGCCTGCTGGTGCTGCTCGACGTCGTGCCCCTGCCGAAGCTCCCTGGCGGAGGCCGGAAGGTCGGCCAGACCGTTCACCCCGAGCGCAGTCGAGGGGCGACTGCCGCGGGTCCCTCGACTCCGCTCGGGACGAACGGATCCGCATGAAGGTGGACCGCCGCACGCTGCTCGTCGGCGGCGTGGCGACGCTGGCGCTCGGCGCCACCCCCACAGCGGCCTACGAGGTCGAAGAGAAGTCGCTGCGCCAGCTCGCCGAAGCCATCGCCTCAGGCACGGTCACCGCGAAGGCGCTGGTCGAGGCGTACCTCGCGCGCCTCGACGCGGTCGACGTGAAGGGCCCCGGCCTCAAGAGCGTCATCGAGCGCAACCCCGACGCGCTGCGCATCGCCGAGGCGCTCGACGAGGAGCGCCGGGAGAAGGGCCCCCGCGGCCCGCTGCACGGCCTGCCGGTGCTGGTGAAGGACAACCTCGACAGCGCCGACGCGATGAAGACCACCGCGGGCTCGCTGGCGTTGCTCGACGCGCCCACCCCTGCGCGTGATGCCTTCGTGGTGCAGCGGCTGCGGGAAGCGGGCGCCGTGCTGCTGGGAAAGACCAACCTGTCCGAGTGGGCGAACATGCGCGGCCGCGCGTCGACGTCGGGCTGGAGCGGGCGGGGTGGCCTGACGAAGAACCCTTACGTGCTCACCCGCAACACCTCGGGCTCGTCTTCCGGCTCGGGCGCGGCGGCGGCGGCGAGCCTGTGCGCCGCGGCCATCGGCACCGAGACCGATGGCTCCATCGTCTCGCCTGCGTCGGTCTGCGGCGTGGTGGGCTTCAAGCCGACGCTGGGGCTGGTCTCTCGCGCGGGCATCATTCCGCTGGCGCACAGCCAGGACACCGCGGGCCCGATGACGCGCACGGTGTACGACGCGGCGCTGGTGCTCGACGCCATCGCCGGCCTCGATGCGCGCGATCCGGCCACCGCGAAGCTTCCGAAGTCGCTCAACGCCCGGCCCCTCGACTCCGCTCGGGGTGAACGGTCTGGGAGCTCCGCTCGGGGTGAGCGGCCTGGGAGCTTCACCGCGGGGCTCGGCGCGGCCACCCTGCGCGGCGCGCGGCTGGGCGTGGTGCGCTCGCTGGTGGAGCGGAGCTGGAGCCAGGCCGCGGTGACGAAGGACGCGCTCGCCGCGCTCACCACCGCGGGCGCGGTGTTGGTCGACGTCGAGCTCCCCACCTCGGCGTACGAAGAGGCCGAGCTCGAGGTGCTGCTCTTCGAGCTCAAGGCCGACCTCGACGCGTACCTCGGCGCGCGCGGTGGGCCGATGAAGCAGCTCACCGACCTCATCGCCTTCAACCAGGTGCACGCGGCGGAAGAGCTGCCGTACTTCGGCCAGCAGCACTTCCTGGCCGCGGCGAAGAAGGGTCCGCTCACCAGCCCCGCGTACAAGAAGGCGCTGGCCACCTGCGGGCTGGCGCGCACCGCGCTGCACGGCCTGCTCGAGAAGCATCGGCTCGACGCGCTGGTGGCGCCCACCGACGCGCCGGCCTGGCACACCGACCTCGCGCTGGGCGACCACTACACCACCTCGTTCTCCACGCCGGCCGCCGTGGCGGGCTGCCCGCACCTCACCGTGCCGATGGGCTTCGTGGGCGAGCTGCCGGTGGGGCTGAGCTTCGTGGGCGCGGCGTGGAGTGACGCGCAGGTGCTGGCGCTGGGCCACGCGTTCGAAGAGGCGACGCACGCCCGCAAGCCGCCGCGCTACTTCGCGCGCTGAGCTCCCGCGAGCTCGACCAGCTGCGCGACGCGAGGCTGGCTCAGGCCGAGGCGCGAGTGCCAGAGCTTGAAGTAGCGCTCGAGCTCGACGCTGCGCGAGTGGTTGCCCTTGTGGTGGCGCACGAAGTCCTTCCAGTTCTGCACCTTGTCCGCGCGGAGCATGTCGTTGACCTCCTCGAGCGGGCTCAGGGGAATCTCGTCGGCGGTGGCGATGAGGCGGGGCGAGAGAGTGGCGTTGGCGATGTTGCGGTACTCGAGGGCGAGGGTGAGCACGGCAGGATCATCCGTGAGCTTCTCCACGCCCTTCTCATACGAGGCTGCCAGGTCTTCATCGGCCTGCAGCAGCGGGTGCAGGCAGTACGCGCGCTTCGCCCGCTCGGAGGCGCCGAGGGCCTCGAGCACGGAGAGGCCCTCGTCGATGTGTTGCATCAGGGGCACGTGGCTGCGCCTGGCCTTGCGGCCTTTGTAGAACGCAGCGACCGCCTGGTACTCGAGCCATTCCATAAATTGGTCTCCCTCTCCCCGCACGCGGGGAGAGGGTTGGGGTGAGGGGCGACCTCTACTCCCTCTGGAAGCAGAGCATCACGACACTTCCACCGCCCTGGTTCTCCCTGAGCGACACCGTGGCACCTTCAGCCGTGGCGAGGGCCTTCACCAACGACAGCCCCAGCCCGCTGCCAGGCTGACCTGACGCCGCCGCCGCGCTGCCCCGAAAGAAGCGCTCGAAGACCTGTTCCCGCTCCTCGGGCCTGATGCCGGGGCCGGTGTCGGACACCTCGAGCACCACGCCCTTGCCCTCGGCGCGCGCGGTGAAGCGCATCAGCCCCCCGGCCGGGGTGTACCGGAGCGCGTTGTCGAGCAGCGCGTCGAGCAGCTCCCTCAAGCGCGAGCGGTTGGCCTGCAGCACCAGGTCTTGCGGCGCTTCGAACTCGAGGCGCAGACCGCTCGCCTCAGCGCGGGGACGGAAGAGGCGCCCCAGCTCCGCCGCGAGCTCCGTCAGCACCACGCTTTCCCGCACTGCGGGAGCAGCGGCGTCAGCGCGGGCGAGCGCCAGCAACCCGTCGGCGAGCTGCGCGGCGTCGCGCGAGGCAGCGGCGATGGACTCGAGGGTGGCCCGGTAGCTGTCCGGCTCGCGCTCCCTGCGCAGCGCCACCTCGGACTGGGTGAGGATGCTGGTGAGCGGCGTGCGCAGGGCGTGGCTGGCGCGGCCGATGAACTCGCGTTGCTGGTCGACCACCGCGGCGACGCGGCCCAACAGGCCGTTGAGGGCGCTGGCCACCCGGCCCAGCTCGGGACCAAGGTTGCCGGTGTCGAGGCGGGCGGTGAGGGATCTCGCTTCAAGCTCGTCGACCGAGCGCGAGAGCCGTCGCATGGGCGCGAGGAACCAGTGGGCCAGCAGCGCCGCGCCGCCAGCGCTGAGCACCGCGGCGAGCAGCAGCGCGAGCAGGAGCCCGGTGCGGAACCGGTCGGCCAGTCCAGAGAACGCGGTCAACGGCGCGGCGACGCGCAGCACCAGCCGCTCGCGGCCGTGATGCGGAGTGAAGGCGCGTGAGAGCACCCGCAGCGGCTCACCCGCGCGGCTCTGGGTGGTGATGAAGCCGAGCTCCGAGAGGGACTCCGCGGGCCAGGCGACCTCGCTGCCCAGCAGCACGGCGCCCGCTTCGGTCTCGACGCGGAAGGGGAGGCCGCGGGTGCCGAGGTCGTCGTCGTCGTCGAGCTCGAGCGTGCCGTGCTCGAACTTCACCTCGTGCATGAGCACCTCGGCGCGGCGGGTGAGCTCGCCGTCGACGACCTCGGTGGTCCAGTTGCGCAGCGAGCCGGCGAGCGCGAGCCCCAGGCCCCCGAGCAGCGTGGTCGTCAGGCCCAGCACGAGCAGCACCAGCTTCAGGCGCAGGCTCATGTCCTGGCCTCCCTCTCCCTGCGCCAGCGGGGAGAGGGCCGGGGTGAGGGGCCCTCGTTCATGACTCCGCCTTTCCCACGTTGAAGCGGTACCCCAGCCCGCGCTGCGTCGTAATCAGTTCACTCCCGTGCAACCCCGCCGCTTCGAGCTTGCGCCGCAGCCGGGCCACGAACACATCGATGACGTTCGAGTCGCGCTCCGCCTCTTCGTTGTACAGGTGTTCCGCGAGCTGCGAGCGCGACCAGGTGACGCCGGGCTTCATCACGAACAGCTCGAGCACGGCGTACTCGCGAGAGGTGAGCTCGAGGACCTGCCCCTTCACCGAGGCGGTGTGAGCGCCCAGGTCGAGCACGAGCGGTCCCACCGCGACGGTATTCGAGGTCTGGCCGAACTCGCGGCGCACCAGCGCGCGCAGGCGGGCCAGCAGCTCGGCGAAGGCAAACGGCTTGATCAGGTAATCGTCTGCGCCGGCGTCGAGCCCATCGACCCGGTCCTGCACCTCGCCGAGCGCGGTGAGCAGCAGCACCGGTGTCTTCACGCCCTGCTTCCTCAGCGCACGCAGCACGCCCAGCCCGTCGAGGCGGGGCATCATGCGGTCGAGGATGATGCCGTCGAAGCGCAGCTCGGTGGCGAGGTGGAGCGCGCTCTCGCCGTCGCCCACCACGTCCACGGTGTAGCCCTCCTCCGTCAAGCCCTGGGCCAGGCTCTTCGCCAGCGACGGCGTGTCTTCAGCGAGGAGGAGGCGCATCGCGAGGGACCTTCACAGCATGCTCGCCGAACGCACCTTGATTCGCACCGGGGTGGCAGGCCGCACAATTCGCAGGGCTCATCACTGCCTTTCGCTGGAACGTGGCCGGGGAGAGCTCGTCATGCTCGTGCACCCACCAGCGCAGCGTGGTGATGCGCAGCGGCGTGGGCCCGGGCACGTCGCGGCCAGCGTTGGCGACGAGCCAGGTCTCGAGCTCCTTGCGGGTGGCGGCGTCGACCTCTGCGTTCTGCCCGAAGTGGTCGTCGAGGCCGGCGAGGAGCGCCTTCCACGAGCGGGCCGGGAGCATCGAGGGCGGGAAGGCGAGGTGGCAGCTCCCGCACTCCGCGAGGTAGGGCTTCGAGAGGGGCAGCGGCGCGCGCTTCTGGTGGTGCTCTTCGCGGTCGTCGTCGTCGTCGTCGTCGTCGGCGCGAGAGATCAGGGGGAGGGCCAGGGTGACGGCGAGGAGGGCGAGCAGTGGCTTTCGGAACATGGGTGTCTCCTGATCAGAGGGTGTCGAGATACGTGAGGAAGTCGCCGCGCTCGCGCGAGGTGCAGGTGCGGCCGAGGACCTGCTTGCAGTTGCGGTCGAACCACTTGTCGGCCTTCGCGGCGTCGGTGAAGCGCTCGGGGTTCGCCGAGGGGGCGAGCGGGTCGATGATTTTCCCCACGGGCGAGCGGCCCGTCTTCGTGGCGTCGCTGGTGTGGCAGGTGGCGCAGGAACTCTTGCCGGTGCGGCCGTCGTGCTCCTCGAAGTAGAGGGCGCGGCCGCGGGCGGCGTCGAAGCGGGTGAACGTGGGGTCTTCCGCGCGGGCGCCAGCCTCGTAGCGCGAGAGCAGCGGTGTGGCGGCTTCAGCGCTGCCGATGGGCATGAGGCGCCAGAGCAGCAGCACCACGCCCAGGCCCACCAGCACCGCGGTGAGGAAGCCCGCCGTACGCGCGAGGCGCCCGCCGGTCTCCCCGAGCGGAGTCGAGGGGTCAGCGCGCTTGAAGCCGGTCACCATGCCCGCGACCAGGTTCTGCTTCTCGAGGAACGACGAGAGCAGCACGCCCGCCACGTGGAAGAAGATCAGCACCGGCAGCGCCCACGCCGCGGCCTCGTGCACCTCCTTCACGGAGTGCGCGACGCTCTTCGACATCAAGAGCGGGCCGCTCCACTCGGGACCTTGCGAGACGATGATGCCGGTGACCGTCACGGTGACGAGGGTGGCCAGCAGCGTCACCACCATCACCGCGCCCACCGGGTTGTGTCCGACGAAGTGGCCGGGCTGGCCGCGCATCATGCCGCGCAGCGCCTCGAGCACCTCCTTCGGTGAGCGCACGAAGTCAGCGAAGCGCGCGTGCTTCGTGCCGACGAAGCCCCACACCACGCGGAAGAGCACCACGCCCAGCAGCACCAGGCCGAGCCGGGTGTGAATGGGGATGAAGTCGTCTTCCTCCGAGGTGAGGAAGGCGCCGAGCACCAGCACCCCGAACAGCAGGTGGCTCAAGCGAACTGCGAGGTCCCAGACTTTGGTTTTCTTCATGACGCGGACCCTACGGAGGCACGCGTGAACCCAACGTGAACGGATCCGCGCAGCCGAATCCATGCAAACGCATGGAATATCGGTGTGTTGGGTCCTTCGGAGCTCGAGTGAAGACGAAATCCAGCCGATCGCCCGAAGCTGGACCTGGGCTCGACGTCTGTCACGCGGCGGTGCGCGCCTCGTTCGGAGGGCAGTACGCGCGAGCCATCGGTGCGACGCCAGGGTCTGACTTCGTGGTCACCACGATTCTGCGGAACGCGCAGCTGGTGTGCCGCGACGCAGATCACGACTCCTTCGGGAGCGCGGATTGTCAGGTCCTCGCGAACGTCGACCTGGATTGGGCGCGAGACCCCGGTGACTGCGACGACACCAACGCGGCGGTATATCCGCGCGCGAGTGAACTGTGCGACACCATCGACAACGATTGCGACGCCCTCATCGACGGGGCGGACCCGCAGCTCGAGTTGCCTCTTTGCGCAAATCAGACCGGCATCTGCTTCAGCTCGCGCAACACGCCGTCGACCTGCGTGAACGGCGCCTTCCTCGCCTGCTCCGACGCCAGCTACGGCCCGACCTTCGGTCAGTCCGAAGCGATGTGCGGCTCGCTCGACTTCAACTGCGACGGGGTGATCTCGCGGGCGATTCCCTGTGCGCTTCAGCTCGGCGTCTGTTCGGGCGTCACCATCACCGACTGCACGCCGGGCGCGAGCTGTGGGCGCGACGAATACGGGCTCGACTATGAGTTCGAGGAGACGCGCTGTGACGGGCTCGACAATGATTGCGACGGAACTCCCGATGACGTGGCGATGAAGCCCTGCGCGCTTCAGCTCGGCGTCTGTGCCGGCGCGATCACCACGCAGGAGCTCTGCCGGCCCACCGGCTTTGCGGAATGTGGAGCGGATCAATACGGGGCAGCCTGGGAACCGGTCGAGCGCAGCTGCGACGGCAAGGACAACGACTGCGACGGCTTCACCGATGCTTTCGATTCCGACTTCCTGCCGTGCGAGCTGCAGGTGGGCGTGTGCACCGGCGCACAGCATCTCTCCCCGAGATGCAATTTCGACAGCCTCGCGCGGTGTGGCGGCGCGGACTACGGGCCCACCTGGGAAGCAGAAGAGCAGCGGTGTGATGGCCTCGACAACGACTGCGATGGCGTCACCGACGAAAGGTGCGCGCAGCCGGACGGTGGTCGCCTGGAGAACGTTCAGTCCACCGGTTGTGGGTGTGGCGCGATCGACTCGTTTCTCCTGCTGGGCGCCCTCGTGTTGCTGGCGCGGCGCCGCACGCTCCGTGCGTGAAGGCGCGGCAGGTGTGGTGGAGATCGGCTACGACGCGCGCGTGACTACGCAGTTGAGCGAGCTGAAGAAGAGGCGTCTGGCGGAGCTGAAGTGAACGCACGCCTCGCCCTGGCGTCGCTCTGCCTCGTGGCTTGCGCGAACCACCCGCGGGCCGAAACCGTTCGCCCCGAGCGGAGTCGAGGGGCCGTCGAGGTCTTCGTGCTCAGCCCCACGCCCTTCGAGCACGGACAGCCGGTGCAGGGCTTCTCTGGCCTCACCCTCGATACCGACGGCGGCCTGCTCACCATCACGGACAACGGCTTCGGGAGACTCGACAACTCCAACGACTTTCGTCCCGGGGTGTACGCGCTCGAGCTCTCTGACGGCCACCTGCACCCCACGCTGCGCTTCCGCCTGCAGAACCCCCACGGCCGCCCGCTCACCGGCGCGGAGATCGACCCCGAGTCTCTCGTGCGCGCGCCCGACGGCACCTTCTGGGTGGGCGAAGAGTTCGGGCCCTCGCTGCTGCACTTCGACGCGAACGGCGTGTTGCTCGAGCCGCCGTACCGGGTGCCGCTGCCCGACGGCGGGATGCTCCGCTCCGTCGACGCACCCGAGCTCACCTGGCTGGTGCGCTCGATGCTCGGGCTCCGCGCGGCGACGGGCACGGCGATCGTCTCGCCTGATTATTCACTGCTCACCTCGAAGGCCCTGGTGGATCAACTCCACGCCGCGGGCTTTCGGGTGGTGCCGTGGACAGTCAATGACCCGGTGCGCATGCGCGAGCTGGTGGACTTCGGCGTCGACGGGCTGATCAGCGATCGCCCCGACCTCGCCCTCGCGCTCGATGCGGGCGTCGAGGTGCAGGGACACCGCGGGGCGCGCGGCCTGCGCCCCGAGAGCACGCTGCCCGCGTTCGAGCGGGCCCTCGAGCTGGGCACGCCCACGCTGGAGTTCGACCTCTCCCTCATCGCGGACGGCGGCGCGCTGGTCTGGCACGACGCCAGGCTGGACGGGCCGAAGTGCAGCGGCCCGCGCGATGGCGGAATCGAGCTGCGCACTGCGCGCCTGGAGGAGTTGAAGAGGTGGCGCTGCGACGGACTGCTCTCGCAGCGCTTCCCCGAGCAGCGGCGCGAGGTGGGTCCAGTCACGAGAGAGTTCGTCGAGGCGCGACGGGCGAAGCGGGGCCCCTCGACTCCGCTCGGGGTGAACGGCGCGTTCTCTCCGGTCACGCTGCGCGAGCTGCTCGACTTCCTCGAGGCGTGGGGCCGCGCGCACCCGAACGCTGCGTCGCCGCGGCTCAACATCGAGACCAAGGGCTTCGTGCCCGGCGACGTCGAGGCCCTGCGCGCGCACGTGCTGGCCACGCTGAAGGGCACGCCGTGGGAAACCCGCGCCACCCTGCAGAGCTTCGACTTCGCCAGCCTCGGTGCCGGGCCTCTGCCCACCGTGGCGCTCTTCGAGGGTGGGCCTCCCTCCGCTCCCGCGAACGTGGGGCGCAGCAGCGGCTTCGAAAACCTGGCCCTGTCCTCTGATGGCACCACCCTCTACGCGATGCTGGAGAAGCCGCTCGACGCCACCCGTGAGCTGCACGCGTTCTCCTTCGACCTCGCCCGGCGCGAGTTCACCGGCCTCGCGTTTCGATTTCCGCTCGACGCGCGCGCGGTCGCGGTGGGCGACGTGACGATGGTGTCCGCCACCTCGGGCCTCGCGCTCGAACGTGACGACACCGATGGAGACCCGACCGCGTACAAGCGGCTCATCGGCTTCGAGCTGCCGACTCAGCGGGGAGCCGTGGTGAAGAGGACCGAGGTCGCCGACCTGATGAAGCTCGTCACGCGCGATGGCGGCGCCTTCACCTTCCCCTTCTGGACCATCGAGGGCGTGACCGTGCTGCCCGACCGGCGCATCGCCATCGTCGCCGACAACAACCACCCTTTGGGTCGCGCCCGGCACCCCGACAGCGGCGTACCCGATGAGACCGAGCTCATTCTGCTGAGCAGGTGAAGCCGCCCTTCGGTCGCGCCCGGCACCCCGACAGCAGCGGCGTGCCCGATGAGGAGGTGAAGTCGCCCTCACCGCGGAGACTCAATCAGTACCTGGGCATTCCGTTGGCCGCCAGCCACGCCACCGATGAGGCGTACGCCAGCACCCCGCCTCCGGTGCCACGGTTGAAGATGCCCCGCACCGCGAAGTCTCCGGCGTCAGCGGGCTGCGAGAGATCGAGCGCGAAGTAGTCGCCCTCGTGCTCGCCCTCACCGAAGGGGAGCAACTGATGGGGCCGCCCCGAGACGGGGTGGCGCTCCCCAGGCTCGAGTGCGCGCTCGAGCTTCCTCGCGAGGTCTGCGAGCTTGTCGAGCTTGTCCTTCTTCACCGCGATGAACCCGAACCCCACCGTGCGGCCCTCGTAGTGCGCTTCCCAGGCGCTGCGGAGCGCCGAGGGGAGCTTCACGTTGAAGGACTGCTCGACTGCGTCGAAGTCCGGCCGGGCTGCGAGGAGCGCCCTGGCCGCCTTCACTTCCTTCGCCAGCTGCGCCTTGCGTGCCCGGGCGATCTGCTCGGTCGCCGCGGCCACCACGGTGTCGGGCGCCGTGCCCTTCACCGCAGCGAGGAAGGTCTCTGCGGTTTCGAGATCCGGGTCGCGGTCTGCCAGCTGCTCCTCCATCGCCAGCAGGGGAAGGCGGGAGCCCCAGTGCGCTCGCGGAAGCGTCCCGAGGAGCAGCGTGAAGATCGCTCCGCCCACGCGGTCCGTCTTGTCGGTCTGTTCGGCGAACCCGGCCATGGCCGCGCCACAGCGCTCGTGCAGCTCCGCGGACCACAGGGACTCATAGGCCAGCCGCGCGGCCTCGAGCGTGAGCCCAGGGTGCGCGAGGAGCTTCGAGAAGTCGGCCTCGGCTTCGTCGTTCCGGGCGGTGCGCGCGTACACGTGGAGCCGCGCGACGAGCAGCTCGGGATCCACTTCGACCGCATCTCCCAGCTCCTCGAGCGAGGCCAGCGCGTGGGAGAAGCGCAGGTCTGCCACGGCCCGCAGGGCGGCGGTGCGCGGGTGGGCGCGCGTCTCCCCCAGGGACATCACCACCCACGTCCCAGCACGCGCCTCCAGGTCGGCCTCGATCACGATGGTGGTCGGCCACCGCGACAAGGAGGCCCGTTCGCCAGGGGCGAGCGCCTCGAGCGAGAGCCGCTCACCACGGAACCAGAGCTGCGTTTCGTCGCCCCCTCGGCGGATGTCAGCGAGCACCCGGCGTCGCTTTCCTTCGGGCGGCTTCCTGAACAGGTCGAGGAATCCCATCGGGGCGCCAATTACCCGACTGGTCCGGGTTGACGCACCCATGAAAGGGCGTAGAAGCGGCGCGTCGACAGGTGGCCCGTTGGGGGCCATCACACATAAGGGAAGCTGGTGAGATTCCAGCGCGGTCGCGCCACTGTGACCGGACCCTCCTCGTAGAAGGTACGCGGAGACCGGGAGCCAGAGACCTGCCTGTCGGTGCAGAGCGACAGCTCTGGATGTCCTCTCTCTTCGCGAAAAGAGAGACGAGGGCCTGACGTGCTCACGTCTGTCGTGTGTCTCTCATTGGCGCTGGGTCCTGCTGACGGAGGCTTGCTCGAGCTCCCTCCCGTGGACGTCGCCTTGCCCGCCGCCCAGGCCGAGCCGCTGCCCAGCTCGCCCGTGGTGAGAGACCCTTCAGCCACCCTCACCGTGCGCGACGCGAAGGAAGCGCGCGCCGAGGCGAAAGACGCGTCTGAGCTGCTCGCCACCACGGCCGGCGCGGTGGTGCAGGACTCCGGCGGAGCGGGCCAGCGCAAGACGCTCTCGCTGCGGGGCGCTGCGCCCAACGCGGTATTGGTGCTGCTCGACGGCGTGCCCCTCTCCGGCCCCGGCGCCGCGATGGACCTGTCGCGCATTCCCACCTCGGCGCTCGAGCGCATCGAGGTGCTCCGCGGCGGCGGCTCGGCCCGCTACGGCCCGGGTGCGATGGGCGGCGTGGTGAACCTCGTCACCCGCACTCCCGACGGCACCTCGCGCCTCTTCGCCGACGTCACCCAGGGCAGCTTCGTCACCACCCAGCTCTCCGCGGGCGGCGCCACAAAGCTGCTGGGCGGTGACGGCCTCATCCTGCTCCACGGCCTGCGCAGCGAAGGCACCTACGACTTCCGCTACGACGCGCTGCCCTCGCTTCCCGGCAACGAGCTCACCACCCTCACCCGCAACAACAACGGCGCGCTCCAGGGCGGAGGCCTGCTCCGCTACCGCCGCCGCGTCGGAACCACGCAGCTCGACTTTCTGGGCGAAGGCAGCTTCGAGGCGCGCGGGCTCGCGGGCCCGGTGCAGAACCCGTCGGCCACGGCGACCCAGGGCACTGCGCGCGGCACGCTCTCGGTGCGCAGCGGCACCACCTTCGAGGCCGGCGGCACCCTGTCCACCCTGGCGTGGGGGCGCCTCGACGACACCACGCTGCGCGGCACGTTCTTCGGCGCGGGCACCTACCACCAGCAGGAGCGCTCGCTCGGCGTCGAGGCCGTCTACTCGCGGCTCTTCGCGGGGCGGCACGGGGTCACCGCGCTCCTGTCGGCGGGGGGCGACTGGCTGGCAGCGCCGGGCGGGGTGAACCCCTCGTGGGGCCGCTTCGCCGCGATGCTCGGTGACGAGGTGCTCTTCTTCGACGGCGCCTTCGCTCTCAACGGCAGCGCGCGCGTCGACGTGGCGGGCCGCTTCGTGGTGTTCTCTCCCAAGGTGGGCGCGGTGGCCGAGCTGCCCCGCGGGTTCTCGGTGCGCGCGAACGCGGGCCAGGCGAGCCGGCCGCCCGCCTTCACCGAGCTCTACGTGATGCAGGGCACCATGCTGCCCAACCCCGAGCTGCGGCCCGAGCGCGCGCTCACCGGCGACGTGGGCGCGGCGTGGAAGAACGAGCAGGCGCGGGTGAGCGCGACCGGCTTCCTCTCGCTGTACGAAGACCTGATCAGCTACGAGTACTACCCGCCCAACCTCGCGCGCCCGTACAACTTCCAGGCGGCGCGCGTGGCGGGGCTCGAGGTGGAAGCGGCCGTCACCCCGTGGCGCTGGCTCGAGGCGGTCGCCAGCTACACCTTCCTCGACACGCAGAACCAGAAGGACGACCCGCGCTACTACCTGAAGTCGTTGCCCTTCCGCCCCGCGCACCGCCTGCACGCGCGCGTCTCGGGTGGACCGGACTGGCTCAAGGGCCGCGCCGAGGTGCTCTTCCAGTCGGCGCAGTTCACCAACCGCACCGAGACCCTGTCTCTGCCCGCGCGGGCGTTCGTGAACGTGGGCCTCACGGCGCGGCCGTTCAAGGCGCCGCTGGTGACGGTGAGCGTCGAGCTCAAGAACCTGCTCGACGTGCAGACGCAGGACCTCGACGGCTATCCGCTCCCGCCCCGCGCGCTCTACGTGACCGTCGGCATCGCGTGGGACGCTCCCAGAGCCGAAGTATCGCAATCGCAATCCGTTCACCCCGAGCGCAGTCGAGGGGGCACTGACTCTCCACTCGCGCTCGGTCCCTCGACTCCGCTCGGGATGAACGGTCCATGACTTCTCCTCATCAAGGAACACTCCACATGAAGCAGCTCACCCTCATCTCCCTCGCCGCTCTCACGCTCCTCACCGCGTGCCCGCCCACCGGCGTGGTGTGCAAGCCCGGCACGCTGCCCTGCGGCACCGGCTGCATCGACCCGAACTCCGACCGCCGGCACTGCGGCAGCTGCGGCACGGCCTGCGGCGCGCAGCAGGACTGCAACAGCGGCACCTGCGAATGCCGGCCCGGCTCGGCGCTCTGCCCCGACGGCACCTGCGCCAACACCGACTTCGACTCGAAGAACTGCGGCTCGTGCGGCGCGGCGTGCGCGACCGGCCAGGTCTGCGAGTTCGAGGCCGACGCGGGCAAGGGCCTGTGCAAGACGAGCTGCAGCCCCGGCCTGCTCCGCTGCCTCGCCTCGTGCGTCGACTCGTTCACCGACGAGAGCCACTGCGGCGGGTGTGACGTGGTCTGCGCGCAGGGCCAGCAGTGCAAGGGCGGTGTCTGCGACTACGAGGCGGTCGCCGCCTGCTACTGGAGCGGCCAGCTCGTCGGCTTCGACCCCACCACCGGCGTGAAGGGCCCGCTGTCCGACGTGGGCAGCAACCCCGCGGCGCTCGCCCGCCTCGGCACCACGCTGCTCGCCGCCGACGGTACGGATCGCCGCCTCTACACGGCCTCGCCCACCGTCACCGGCGCGTACGCGCTCGGCGCGCTCGCCTCCACCACGGGCGCGGTGCCCAACCAGGTGCTGGTGGACCGTCCCTTCGTCTACGTGGTCAACGCGGGCTCGGGCACCCTGACGGTGCTGCGCGAAGGGACCGACGCGGGAATCATCCGCCTCGATGCCGGGGTCGAGGGCACGCTCACGCTCGGCACGGTGGCCGAGATCGCGCTCGGCATGAACTCGTTCCCGCAGGGCGTGGCGAAGCTCGGCGCGAAGCTCTTCGTGCCGACCTACGGGGGCTACGGCGCCGACGCGGCCGACGCCGGCCAGGAGCTGCTCAAGCTCGACATCACCGACCCCGCCGCCCCCACGCTGGCGGGCCGCGCTTCGTTCAAGAACCTCGACCTCAAGGCGTTCGACGGCGGCGCCCCGGTGGCGCGCCCGTGGGCGGTCATCGCGAAGGGCGGCGCGCTCTACGTCGCGCTCAACAACTTGAACCCCGACACCTACGCGCCCGAGGGCCCGGGCCTGGTCGCGCGCGTCGACCCCACCACCGACGCGGTGACGGTCATCGACCTCGGCGCTTCGGACTGCCTCAACCCGCAGTGGCTGGGCGCGGTGGGCGACTCGCTCGTGGTGTCCTGCGGAGGGCTCATCACCTACTCGCCCACCTTCTCGGTGGAGTCGGTGACGGCGGCGGGCGTGGTGGTGCTCGACGCGCTCGACGCGCGGCTCGGCGCGGCCTGGAGCTCGTCGGGCTCGTGCGGCGTCGACGCCGGGGCGTGCATGCCGATGATGCCGGGCCGCTTCGCGGTGTCGGGCCAGCAGGTGCTGCTGTCTGATCAGAACGGCGGCCGGGTGGTGGTGCTCGAGGTCACTGACGCGGGCGTTCGCGAGGTGCGCGGTGGAACGGCGGCCCTCAACGTGTGCCCGGTGAGCATGACCACGGGCGTGGCCAACGTGGCGGACATCGTCTCGCGGTGAGCGTCCTCCTCGTCATCCTGGCGGCCTCGCCGGCGCAGTGGCTGGGGCCGCCGCCACCGGTGCCGGCGAAGCGGGTCATCTCGCTCGCGCCGAGCCTCACCGAGACGGTGCTGGCGCTGGGGGGCAGGGACGCGCTCATCGGGGTCTCGCGCTTCTGCGACTTCCCCGAGGTGGCGAAGCTGCCGAAGGCGGGTGGCTTCAACGACCTCTCGGTGGAGACCATCATCGCGCTCAAGCCGCAGTTGGTGGTGGTGGCGAAGTCGCCGGGGAACCAGAAGGCGGTGGAGACCCTCGCGCGCCTGGGCATCTCCGTGCTGGCGCTGCCGCTCACCACGGTGGACGACGTGGCCACCGCGATGACCGAGCTGGGCCGGGTGCTGGGGCGCGACGCGCAGGCGAAGACGCTGGTGGGTGAGCTCGCGGCGGCGAGGCTCAAGGAGCGCAACGTGACGGTGGCGAAGCCGAAGCTGGTGCTCTTCGTGGTGGGCTTCGCGCCGCTGGTGGTGGCGGGACCGGGCAGCTTCGCGCACGAGCTGCTCGAGGACTGCGGGGCGAAGAACGCGGCCGAGAAGGCGCCGACCGCCTACCCCACGTTCTCGCTGGAGAAGGCGGTGATGCTCGCGCCCGACGTGGTCATCGACGCGGCCGACGTGAAGGAAGGCCGCGACGCGGTGGAGAAGCTGGGCGCGATGAAGAAGGCGAAGTGGGTGACGGTGCCGACGAAGGCGCTGCTCCACCCGGGGCCGGCGCTGGCGAAAGCCCTGCCCTCGTTGTGCGAGCTGGTCCGCTGAGCACCCTGTCGGGGAGAGGGCAAACCTGAAGCTCCCTGAAGGACTGACCTGGCGCGAATTCCTGGGTACCTCGGCGTACGGCGTTTCCTGAACGGTCGGGGAGGTCCTCACTTTCCCGAGGGATGACCCGTCAGAACCGTCGCGCCCCGCGCTGACAATTCCGCGAATTCTCACTCGGCACCCTGTGCCCGCGGTTTGCAAACCGGGCACGCATGCGAGCCTTCACTTCACTCCTGGTCTTCGCGCTCGGCTGTGGCGCGCTCCCCTCGACCCCCGATGCCGGAATTGCCGAAGAAATCGACGCGGGAATTCCAGACGCCGGGTCACCCGACGCCGGCGGCCCGGCGCTCGAGCACACCTTCACCTCCGGACGCTTCACCTCGACGCTCACCCCGCGCAGCAGCGAGGCGGGCTTCAAGGTGCTGCGCGCCGGCGACCGTACGCTCACGTTCACCATCACGCGTCACCCCGACGGGAGCGTCTCGCGGCGCCTGCGCTGCACCGACGCGAACGGCGAGCGGTGGTCACGCGCCGAGGCGGCCAACGAGCGCCTCACCGACTTCACCGTGCACCCCTCGGGTGACATCTCGCTCGGCCTGGAGCGCCTCGACCACCCGCGCGACGCGTTCGAGCTCATTCGCCTCGACCCGGACGGCCGTGAGCTCCACCGCCAGGTGCTCGCCCGCCCCGCCACGATTCCGGCCGGGGACCAGGCGGCGCCCTTCCGCATGAAGGGCGTTCAGGATGGCTCGGTGGTGACGGGCTGGCTGCCGTGGCTGCGGCTCGAGGCGCGCGGGGAAGACCTCGTGCTCGGCTTGCTCTCGCGCGTCGAGACGCCTGACGACGGCGGCCTCATCTCGGCGGTGGTGGCGTTGCAGTGGGCTCCGGGCGGCGGCTACGGCGAGCAGTGGGCCCGCGTGGTCGACGCCCGCCACTCACCCATCGCCATCGCCTGGCAGTTCGACGAGTTCCTCTGGCTCGACGCAGCGACCCGCCTGCTGGTGTCAGTGCGCCCCGACGGGAGCGTGCTCATCGGCCGCACGCTGGCCCTGGCGCGCTGCCGCTCGCTGCAGAACGTCTTCGCGGAGATCGGTGACCTGCGGTGCCGTCAGCTCGGCTCGCTCGGTTCCCCCCACCGCTATCAACCCTTCGCGGTCACCACCTTCTCGCCCACCGGAGCCCGCCTCGGCACCCGCGTGCTCGCCCCCGAAGGCCTCGAGGAGTTCGTGATCTTCGACTTCGCGGCGCGCGGCGATCAGCTCGCCGTCGCCGGCACCGCCGTGCGACGCGGGCCGGACGGGGAGCCGCCGTTCTACTTCGAGCCGCCGAGCGGCACGGCCCTCTCGCCCTACGACGGCTACCTCGCGGTGCTCGAGCTGACGGGCGGCGCGGTGGTGCGCGAGCAGTTCATCGATCTCGGCCGCGCCGAACACCTGGTCACCGTGAAGTGGACCGGCGAAGGACTGGTCGCCGGCGGCGGCGCGAACTGGAACCGCTGGAGCGGCGGCATGAGCCTCTCCCGCTCGGCAGATCCACTGCTCGTGTTCGATTCGCTCGACGCGCCGCCGCTGGTGCGCGCGCTCGACGTCGCGGGTCTCGATCGTCACGCGCTGGTGTGGTCGCTCGACGTGCGGGACGCGCACGTGCTCGCGGTGGGGCAGAGCGACGCGCCGATGACCCACTCGGGGGACGCCGACCCGACCCAGCTCGTGCACGGCGGGCTCACCCTCGAGCTGCAGTGACCTCGCCGGCTGAAGCGGTCACTTCGGCCGCGGCAGGGCGGCGAAGGCGACGAGGTCGGCGCCGAGCGTGGCGTTGTGCTTCGTCTCTTCGTCCTGGCCCTCGAGCTTGCGCGCCTGCTCGGCGGCCTCCTCGAGCGTCGCGGGCACCTTCATCGTTTCGCTGCTGAGCAGGCTCAACACCGCCAGGAAGCTGCGGGTGATGATGGCCGACAGGCCCTTCGCCAGCACCACCACGATGTTCCCGCGCCGGGTCTTCGCCAGCTCCACGGTCTCGGTGCGGAGGCGCTCTCTCAGCTCTGGCCCGGGCGCCTGCGTGGCGCCCACCACGACGGAGACGAGGGTGATCTTCCCGTACTTCTTCGCGAGCACCTCGTGGTGCCTCGCCAGCGCGTCGAGCGCGACCATCGAGAGCTCGCTGAACCACACGGTGACGTAGACCGAGCCCGCGTGCCCCAGTCGGTACTCCGGACGCTCTTCCAGGACGGTGATGGGCACCCTGCGAGGCTAACAAACCCAGACTGACTGTCTCCCTCGGACAGAGCGGGTCAGTATTGCAGGTGTATGTTTGCCCTCTCCCCGACCCTCTCCCCCCGGGGAGAGGGAGTCACACGTTGGCCACCTCTCGACCGTGGACCGTGTACCGGCCAGGCCCGCTCACCCCTCGCGACGACGGATTGTGGACCATCGACGACGACATCCCCGGGATTCCCGGGGCGAACCGCCGCATGAGCGTGGTGAAGCGGCCCGATGGCTCGCTGCTCTTCTACAACGCCATCCCCGTCGACGACGCCACGCTCGCCCAGGTCCGCGCGCTCGGCACGCCCGCGCAGTTGGTCGTCCCCAACCAGTACCACGCACTCGACGCCGCGGCCTTCGCCCACCGGCTGGGGCTCACCGCCTACTGCCCCGCGGTCGCCGTGGAGAAGCTCGCCCCGCGCCTCGCCTGCCAGCCCATCACGGCGCTGCCCCTCGACCCTTCGCTGCGGCTCTTCCGCGTCGACGGGTTCAGCACCCACGAGGCCGTGCTCATCGCCGGCAAGAGCCTGCTCGTCGCCGACCTCCTCACCAACGCCCCTCACGCCAGTGGCCTGGTCGGGCTGTTGATGAAGCTGGCCGGCTTCACCGGCCCCGAGCCGAAGCTGCCCAGGCCGGTACGCAAGCGCGTGGGCAGGGACCTCCCCGCGGTGGCGAAGCTGATGAACGACCTCGCCGCGCTCGACGGCTGGTCGCGCATCATTCCTTCACATGGCGGCGTCATCGAGACCGGCGGGCCCGCCACCCTGCGCGCGGTCGCCAGCACGCTCTGAGCCCGGCAGGTTCTGCCGGGCGATTTGTCACTCTGGGCCCCTGTTGTTAACACTTCCTCTGCTGGGCACAGGGGGAGTGACTCACCATGGCGACGGGCGATGTGTTGGTGGTCGATGACTCTCCCCAGTACCTGGAGATCCTCTCGACGTATCTCGCGTCACGCGGTCACTCCGTGCGCGTCGCCGCCGATGGGGAAGAGGCGCTGAGCCTGGCGAACACCCGGCGCCCCGACCTGGTGCTGCTCGACGTGCACCTGCCCGGCCTCGATGGCTTCGAGGTGTGCCGGCTGCTGCACGAGCAATGGCCGGGCGAGCAGTTGCCCGTGGTGTTCCTGTCCGCCACCCGCGCGCTGCCCGACCGGATGAAGGGCTTCCACTCGGGCGGCGTCGACTTCGTGGCCAAGTCGGTCCACATCGAGGAGGTCGCCGCGCGCGTCGAGACGCACCTCGAGCTCAAGCGGCGCACCGTCGCGCTCGAGGCCGCCAACGAGCAACTGCGCAGCGTCGAAGAATCGCGCCGCCGCTTCATCACCTCGATGGTGCACGACATCAAGAACCCGCTCACCCCGGTGCTCAAGAACACCGAGTGGCTCCTGTCCCAGCCGCTGGGCGACGAGGAGACCGTCGAGGTGGTGCGCGACACGCACGTCGCCGCCAATCACCTCCATCGCATGGTGCTCTCGCTGCTCGACCTCGCGCGCAGCGCCGAGCTTCGGCTCGAGCCTCAGCTCCAGCGCGTGTTCGTGCGCGCGTGGCTCGAGGACACCCTCACCCTCACCCGGCTCCAGCTGCGCTCGTCGCCCGGCCGGCTGCGGGTGCGTTCCGGGGACGGCGCCGCCGACTTCGACCCGGCGCTGATGGCGCGCGTGCTGCAGAACACCATCGACAACGCGCTCAAGTATTCGCCGCGCAACGAGCCGGTGGACGTCGAGCTGAGCGTCGTCGACGGTGGGTTGCGCCTGGTGGTGGAAGATCGCGGCCGCGGCGTGAAGCCGGAAGATCGCGAGCGCATCTTCGCCGCCTGGACCCGCGTCGATGAGCAGGACGCGCAGGCGCGGGCCAGTCACGGCATCGGGCTGGCGTTCTGCCGGCAGGCCGTCGAGGCGCACGGCGGCCAGATGACCGTGGAGGACGCGCAGCCTCGGGGCGCGCGCTTCATCATCGTCCTGCCGCCACGGCTCGAGCGTTGATCAGCCTTCGCCGCCGCTCCGATGCCTCGACTCCGCGCGCGATGAACGGCATGTTCCGGCCGATGTGCCGCCACTTGCCCCTCCTGCTCACGCTCGTCGCGCTGGCGGCCTGCCCGCCGCCCATCGAGCCTGACTGCCAACGCGTGCTCGTCGACCTCGGCGGCAACGTGAACCAGGGCTTCGCCGGGGGCGTGGGAGGGGGCACCGGCGCCGCGCCGCCACCCCTCGGCTTCGCCGGCTCTTCGCAGAACGTCACGCTCTTCGCCCCCCTCTCGTCGTGCGTGTCCGACACGCTGCGCGTCGACGTGAGCGTGCTCGACCCCGACAACCGCGAGCTGACGGCCGAGGTGGGCACCCCCGCGCGCTTCGGCGTCAACGGCGCGGTGAAGGTCGACGTCGCCTTCACCCCCACGAAGGCCGGGCTCCACACCGTTCGCGTGGCCTTCGAGCCTTCGCTCGGCGCGCGCTCGCTGCTGCTCGAGGTGGCGTCCGACGGGCTCGCCGGCCTCACCACGCGCGTGCCGATTCCCCAGGGCGCCAACTGCCTCTCGAACGCGCTCTGGCCGCTCTCGGACGACACGGTGGCGTGTGAGGAGCGGGCCACCGGGCGCGTGTCGCTCAGCTCGTCCGACGGAGGCCTGGTGCAGTTCGCCGGGGGCCAGCTGGTGGTGGTGGACTCCGTGCTCTGGTCGATCGACGCCACCAGCAACACGCTCGAGCGGCGCGTCTTCGAAGACGGCGGCGTGCGCCTCACCGACAGCTTTCAGAACTTCCCCTCGGTGGCGACGCCCGGCATGCACGACGTCGATCGCGCCCTGCGCTTCCGGTCGAACGGCCGGCTCACCCTGGTGCACCTCAAGCCGGCGGGCCCCCTGGTGCAGGAGCTCCAGCTCGACGGCCAGGTGGGGCCGCCGCTCGCGTACTTCGCCGAAGACAACGACACGGTCTACCGCTGGAGCCCGGCGCGCTGCGTGTTCAGCAGCTGCACCAACTTCGAAGACGTGGTCGGGCTCGAGCCGGGGTACGTGTGGCGCACCCCCAACACCTTCGAGCAGCCCCGCGGGCCCGAGGTGAGCGGCTTCGTCAGGCCGACCGACGAGGCCGCGCCCGCGCGCCTGGTGCTCTTCCATGCAGCCGAGCCGGTGACCACCCCGGCCTTCGCCTTCGAGCGGATACCGCTGTGGCTGAGCGTCGGAGGCAACAAGCGGGTGCTGGTCACGGTGGAGCGCGACTCGGCCCGTTTGAGCTTCTGGCCGGGCGGGGTGCTCCGCGTGGGCCGGCACCACCTCGTGTTGACCGACCCGGACCCCGGCTTTGTCCGGGTAGTTCGTAGGTAAGTATCTGAAATTGCTTCAAGTTGAAGGGGTGGGCAACCTTTGACGCGTTGTGTCGACAATAAGGCATACATTTCGGCTGACGTGGTGGGGCGCATGACTTCGGGACCGGACAGCATCGAGACGTTCAGGCGCCAATCACAGGCGCTTGGCCATTCGCTTGCTCAGGCGCAGCGCCGCCCCCACACTTCCTCCCTCATGTTGCAGGATCCCACGCCGGAAGCGCCGCTGCCATTTGGCCGCTACCAGCTGATCCGTCGCATCGGTGCCGGCGGCATGGGCGAAGTCTTCCTCGCGCGTGAAGGTGGGGCGGCTCCGCGCGCGGTGGTGGTGAAGAAGGTGCTGCCGAACCTGGTGGCGAACCGCGCCTTCGTGGGGCGCTTCCTCGACGAGGCGAAGGTGGTGGTGCGGCTCAACCACCACAACATCGCGCGCGTGTACGCGATGGGTGACGTCGAGGGGGAATACTTCCTCTCGATGGAATACGTGCAGGGCAAGACGGTCAGCCGCATGACCAAGCGCCTGCGTGACCGCAAGGTCGACATGCCGCTGGGCATCGCGCTGCTCATCGGCGAGCGGGTGTGCCAGGGCCTGCAGTACGCGCACGACTCGAAGGACGAGAACGGCAACCCGCTGCACCTGGTGCACCGCGACCTGAGCCCGGCGAACGTGTGCATCAGCTACAAGGGCGACATCAAGATCATCGACTTCGGCGCCGCGCAGTCGACGCTGAAGGAAGAGCAGACCGCGCCGCGGGTGGTCATCGGCAACCTCACGTACATGGCGCCGGAGCAGGCGAAGAAGCAGATCGTCGACGGGCGCGCGGACATCTACTCGTGCGGCGTGATGCTGTGGGAATTGCTCTCGTGGCACGCGCTGCCGCAGAAGGGCGACCCCATCGAGCGCTGGCGCAAGGCCGCCAACCCGGTGTGGGACGCGCCCTCGGCCACCATGCCGTCCATCCCCAAGGACGTGGACGACGTCATCTTGAAGGCGCTGCGGAAGGAACCGAAAGACCGCTACGCCACGGCCACGGAGTTCGGCGAGGCGCTCAAGAAGCTGCGCACGCGCTACGCGCCCGACGTGCGTGACAGCGACGTGGGTGAGCTGCTGGCGCGGGTGTTCGCGAAGGAGAAGACGGGCGAAGACGCGGTGCTGCACGAGGCGGTGTACGGGCAGACCATCAACCTGCCGGCGTCGGACAAGACGCGGCGGGTGGCGTACGTGCCGCCGACGGCGTTGGCGTTCGAGCACACGGCGGTGCTGGCGTCGGCCGACTTCATCCCGAAGGACGATCAGGACATCACCGATCCCGGCCGCGAAGACGGCGCGCCGGCGGTGGCGGAAGACGGCACGCCGACGCCCGCGAAGGACCCGCGCTTCACCCAGCCCATCGTCCACGGCAAGTCGCGGCGCACGGGGTTCGGCGTGACCTTCGCCGAGGCCGAAGAGCCAGTGGTCGAGCGGTCGCTGGTGCAGGAGATCGAAGCGTCAGACGACTTCCTCGAGGAGCAGTCGGATCCCGAGGCGGACACGCGCGCGAACTACCAGGACGGCAAGTGGAAGATGGTGGTGCTGCTGTCTGGAATTTTCCTCTTCGCCACGGGCCTGGGCTTCCTCGCGGTCTGGCTGGCGCTGCGTTAGCTGACGCATGTCTCCCTCTCCCCGAGGGGGAGAGGGTCGGGGAGAGGGCAAACACTGCTACGTTCACCGCAGTGAAGCAGCGCGCCCTCAGCCTCTGCTTCCTCCTGCTCACGAGCTGCGTCTGCGGCACCGCCACAGAGTCACGCGACTACTTCTGCACCGCGTCTGATCAGTGCGTCGCCGGCTACCACTGTGACGCGAGCGCCCAGCTCTGCGTCGCGGATGGAACCGGAGGAGGTGGTGGAAGCGCGGACGCCGCCGTCGAAGACGCCGGAACCGACGCCGGAACGGAAGACGCGGGAGTCCAGGACGCGGGAGCCCAGGATGCGGGCTCCGATGCCGGAACGAAAGACGCAGGAACCGACGCAGGAGTCGACGCCGGCACCACCCGTGACGCAGGCGGACTCCTCGGCGGAGTCTGCACGCTCAACAGCGACTGCCAGAATAACCGCTGCATCGACGGCCGCTGCTGCGCGGACACCTGCAACGGCCCCTGCGACTTCTGCGACGTGCCGGGCCAGGAAGGCCGATGCCGCCCCGGCCAGGCCGGCCGCACGCCTGCCCCCGCCTGCCCGGGGAACTACGCCTGCACCGGGCTGCTCACCAGCTGCTCGGCCATCTGCACCACCGACGCGGGCTGCGTGAACTCGCGCTGCGGCGCGGGCGGTGTCTGCATTCAGAAGCTCGCGCAGCTCAAGGACGACTTCAACTCAGGAGGCTTCGACGCGTCGGTCTGGGACCAGGTGGACCTGAGCTGCGCCGTGGTGAACCAGCGCTTCCAGGTGCGCACCACTCCCGCGAGCACGTTTTACCCGACCATCCACGCGAGGCAGCGCTACGACCTGCTCGACTCCGAGCTGCGCGTCGACCTGATCAACCCCGGCGACCAGACCCTGCCATCGATGCAGGCCTTCGCGGGCGGCTGCGACTACGCCACGGGTACGCGGTGTCTGCAGATCATCGTCAGCTCGGGTTACCTGATCATCCAGCTGGCAGACAACGCCACGTACACCACCATCCTCGGTGACGTGCCGCTGGCGGGCCGTCAGTCGCTGCGCATGCGGGAGCAGACGGGCAGGTTGTTCCTCGAGGCGAAAGACGACGCCGGCACCTGGGCGGAGATCGAGTCGATGCCGACGCCGTTCAGGAGCGACTTCATGGACATGAGCATCGACATCGGCGCGGGCACCTACATGCCGGAGCCGGCGGCGAGCACCGTCATCTGGGACAACGTCAACCTGCCGTAGGCAGCTTCACCCACTCGGCGCTCTTCACCCAGAGCCGCTCGCCCAGCGCTTCGTCCTTCGCCAGCGCGCCGCACTCCTTTTCCTTGTTGTCGTTGAAGTAGAGGCCGGTCTTCCCTTCCACCTCGGGTGCGGTGGCGAGGTAGCTGAGCGTGCGGCCCCCTTCCTCGGGGCTGATCATGAACAGCCGCTTCAGCACCGAGAGGATCGGCTGCGACCAGCCCGGCGCGCCCGTCCAGATGTTGGTGCGCACCGCGCCCGGGTGCAGCGAGTTCGCCGTCACGCCCTTGCCCGCGAGGCGGCGCGCGAGCGATCGCGTCATCATCACGTTCGCCAGCTTCGAGCGCGTGTACGCGCCCATGATGCTGTAGCCGCCCTTCTCGAAGCCCGGGTCCTCCAGGTCGATGGTGCCGCGGTAGTGCCCGCGCGAGGCCACCACCACGATGCGCGCGGGCGCGCTCTTCACCAGCAGGTCGAGCAGCAGGTTGGTGAGCAGGAAATAGCCCAGGTGGTTCACCGCCCAGGTGCGCTCGAAGCCGTCCTTCGTCAGGCCGCGCTCGTTGTTCACCGTGCCGGCGTTGTTGATGAGCACGTCCAGGCGGTCGTACTTCGCGCGGTACGCCTCGGCGAGCGCGCGGATCGACGCGAGCGACGAGAAGTCGCAGCGCAGCGACTCGACGTTCGGCTTCTCCGAGCGCTGCTTCACCTCGTCGACCGAGCGCCGCGTCTTCGCTTCGTCGCGCCCGACGAGCACCACGCGGTGGCCTTCGCGCGCGAGGATGACGGCGGCTTCGAGGCCGATGCCGCTGGTGGCCCCGGTGATGAGGATGGTCTTCATGGCGCGCCGTTGTAACGGAAGCGCTCGGGCCACGCCCATGTCTCTCGCCTCGAGTTGCCCAATGCGAAGGCGATTCCAGTTCCCGGCCCCCCGAAGTGGAGAGCCACAGTCAGAGTGGGCAGGCAGGCCGGGCCCGGGCCCGGGCCTCCGCGCAGCGCCAGCTTCGCGTCCTCGCCGGAAGCCGAGGGGCAAGCTCGCGAGGGCGGCCACGCAAACCCGGGAAGCCGTGCGTCCCCGGGGCCTGATGACCGACCACTCTGACTACGGCTCTCCACTTCTGCTCTCCGGGCGCGGCGCGAGCTCGACCACCCAGATGGCGAAGCCGTGGGATGCGGCGTGTTCACTCGAGCGCTCCCGGCTTCTTCCAGCGTGCAGGGGTCTGCACAACGTGAGGTGGGCTTCACAAGGCCCCCGCGCGCAACCGCTCCACACTCCTCGGAAGCCGCGTTGCCGCGCTCCTTGCAGAGGTGGGGTCGTCCGCATTTCGCGGCTCGGGGCCGACCCAATGTCCATTCGTCTCGTCTTCGCGGTGATCAGCGCCACCTCGTCACTCGCGCTCGCCCAGGAGGCCCCGGTGGTCGCCACCGAAGGGCCCGCACCCGCGCGCTCGCCCACCTCCTGGGACCTCGCCGCCGAAGGCCAGGTCGCCTTCAGCCTGCAGCGCCTGGGCATGCTCGCCGACCTCAAGCTGCGCGCGAAGAAGGGGCTCTACCTCTCGGACTCCGAGTTCTTTCACGACAACTTCCTCAACGTCGCGCTCAGCGCCCAGGTGGCGCCGGTGTTCGCCCACGTCGGCGCGCAGGTCGACTTCCAGCCGGCCTCGTTCTTCAAGCTCTCGGGCGGGTACCACTTCGTCGGCTACTTCGGCGCGATGGGCAGCCTGCGCAGCCCCACCGACTGCGCGGGCCTGGCGCGGATCGAGAAGTCAGACCCGCGCTGCGACTTCCACCCCATCAACTTCGAGGACAACCCCGAGGGCACCGCCGAGACCGGGCACCGGCTCTGGCTCGAGGGACAGCTCATGGGCCGCGTGGGCCCCATCATCGCGGTCGGGGGCGCACGCATCGAGCGCTGGATGATGAACTCGCCCGGCCAGTACTGGGTCAACGAGCTCTACGGCGTGGTGCAGACGCGCAGCGACACCGTCATCACCGGCGGTGGTGCGCTCCTCTACGCGGTGCTCGACGCGGAAGGCCGCCGGCCCGAGCTGCTCATCGGCGCCGCGGACGAGCTCGCCTGGAGCCTCGGGCCCGATGGCTTCTACAACCGCGTCGGTCCCGTCGCTTCGCTGCGGTCCCCGAAGTGGGGACCCTTGCGCGAGGTCACAGCCCAGGTCGCTGTATTGTTCTACACGCACGAGCGGTACCTCTCCGGGTCTCCGTACGTCGCGCTCGCCGTCTCTGCCGCCACGCCGAACTTCCTCGGCTCAACGAAGTGATTCCGCACCTCACCCCTGGAGCCGTCATGACCCGACTCATCGCCTGCCTCACCCTCAGCCTCTCCACCGTCGCCCTCGCCGACGCCTTCCCCTGGGACGGCGCCACCACCCTCACCGACAAGAAGGGCCAGACCCTGGTGTGGACCGTCGCGCGCAGCGACGGCGAGGTGAAGATCACCGGCGTGCACCCGAAGTGGCAGGTCGAGCACCGCGCGAAGCCCGACGGCACGCCGCTCACCACGGTGAAGAAGGCCGGAGGCAACACCACGAAGGTCACCTACTCGGCCGAGGGCGCGCAGGTGGAGCGCACCGACTCGAAGGGCAAGGTCAGCACCGCGACCATCAAGGAGAAGGGCCTGTGGGACGGCGACTCGCTCGACGTGCGCCTCGCGGGCATCACCTGGAGCAAGGGCAAGAAGGTGCAGATGAAGATCGTCGACGTCGACTCCGCCGACGGCACGACGTACCCGATGGTCGCCGAGTACGTGGGCGAGGAGAAGTGCAGCGACGCGCCCTGCCACCGCGTGCACCTCGCGCTCGACGACCTGCGCCGCATGTTCGCGCCGAGCTTCGAGTACCGCTACGCCACCGCCGCCGGAGCGAAGTACCTCCAGCACGATGGTGATGGCCTCGTCTTCACCGCGCGCTGAAGCACGTGCATCTCGGGGGATGCCGTGAAGCGACTCATCTCGTGCAGCGCGCTCGCCGTGGTCGTGGTGGCCCTGGCGGGAGCGTTCTGGTTCTCGAAGGAAGACGCCGCGCTCACGCCGCCGCTCACGCGTGAACCGCCGCCACCACCGCCCGTGCCCAGCAGCGACGCCTTCCCGTGGGCGGGCGCCACCACCCTCATCAACGCCAGGCAGCAGGCGCTCACCTGGACGGTGACGCGGGTCGACGGTGAGGTGTTGATCGACGGCACGCACCCGGACTGGCAGGTGGAGCACCGCGCCCGGCCCGATGGCACGCCCCGCTCCACCGTGAAGAAGGCCAACGGCTACGTCACCCGCGTCAGCTACACCGACGAGGGTGCCCGGGTGGAGCGCGCTGACGCGGAGGGCAAGAAGAGCTCGGTCACCATCACGGAGAAGGGCCTGTGGGACGCAGAGACGCTCGCCGCCCGCCTCGCTGGCATCGCCTGGCAGGCGGGGCTGACCGTGCGCTTCAAGATCATCGACATCAGCCTCGCCGACGGCAACGTCTACCCGATGGTCGCCGAGTACGTGGGCGAGGAGGCGTGGGGGCGCACGCGCTGTCACCACGTGCGCCTCTCGCTCGACGACTTCCGCCGCGTGTTCGCGCCGACCTTCGAGTTCCGCTTCGCGGTGGGGCTGGGTGCCAGCTACCTCCAGCACGACGGTGATGGGCAGACCTTCATCGCGCGCTAGCGCTTGAGCGAAGGGGGCCCCCAGGTGCCCTCGCGCTCGAGCACCAGCACGGGGAGCGTGCCTCCGACGAGGCTGGCCGCGAGCACCTCCATCGCCTCGCGGTCGTGCAGGCCGGTGGTGAGCATGGCCTTCCCGCCGGTGATGGGTTCCCTCACCACGGGCGCCGACTGGACCTCGCCGTCGAGGAGGATGATCAGCCGCTTCCCCACCAGCGAGGTGGTGAGCGCGGCGAAGTCACGGCCTGCGGCGCGGTCGAACTCGAGGCTGAGCGCGCCTGGCTGGTCCTTCCCGTCGCGCACGTCGGCGGCCACCACGCGCGGAGAGAAGCAGCCGGTGACGGCGAACGCGGTCGCCTGCGTGCCTGACGTGCCAAAGGCGATGGAGCGCGGCGCAGGAGCGAACGTACGCGCACCTGCGTCGCCCGGCCCGGCATCTGCGCCGCCGTCCGCAGCAGCGAGCCCCGCGTCGGCGCCGAGCGCGGCCTCGAGGGCCTTGCGCGTCGGCCCGAGCAGCGCGCACGCACGCATCGCGCTGTCGGTGGTGATGCCCGAAGGCCAGCTGGCCTCGCACCACTGCCCCGCGACGGCGCCGTCCTCCCCGCAGAACTCGAGGTGCGCCGTCTGGGCGAAGAGCGCCTTGATGCGCGAGACATCGGTGCCCTCGGCGACGCGCACGGTGAGCGTGGAGCCGTCTTCATGCAGGTTCGCGCGCAGCTTGAGCTGGGCGAGGCGGCGGTCGACCACCGAGCGCAGTGGGTCGGAGGTGGGCTTCTTGTAGGTGAGCATCAGCCCCCGCTCGGGTGCCTGGCGCTCGGGGCACGCGACCAGCAGGACACAGAGGGCGGGCAGCACGCGCATGGGGCGCAGGCTACCAACGCGTGTGACGAAACGTGTCGCCCCCGTTCACCCCGAGAGGGTCGATCGAAATAGCGGTTCGAGCCCGTCACCGTTCACCCCGAGCGGAGTCGAGGGGCGACTTCCTGCGAGCCTGGGCGCCAATCCCTCGACTCCGCTCGGGATGAACGGGCACGCCCTCAGGACCGCAGCAGCACCACCAGCGCGAGCAGCAGCATCGCCACGCCGACGACGGTGAGCACGATCAACCCCGGCGTCCACACCGAGGTCTTCTGCCAGGCCGAGGGCGGACCCCGGTGACCGTCATCCTTCCGCGACGCGGGCGTCAACGCCGCCGCCGACTCGAACGCGTCTGACTTGAGCGACACCCGGCGGCGCGGTTGGGTCGCGACCGCGTCGGCCTGCACGTCGAGCACCGGCGCGTGCGCGGTGGTGGGGCGGGCCCGCTGCTTCGGGTCGGTGGGGACCTCGTCGATCGACGGACGAGAGGTGATGGGGTCGAGCAGCTGGGTGGCCGACGGCTCGGGCAGCGGCTCCTCGTCGAGCGTGATGGTCGCCACCGGCTTCAAGATGCGGTTGGTGGTGTCCACCGACGGCAGGTCGTCGAGCGTGGCCTCCACCGCCCCGGGGGGCTTCTTCTCTCCGCTCACGGCATCAATGATGCGGCGTCGCGGTGCTTTCCGGAAGTAACCTTCCCTCGATGCGACCAGCAGCGGAGGTGAAACAGCCCCTGTCGTTCGGTGACCCGGTGGCCTCGCAGACGCAGTGGACGCCGCTGGTAAAGGGCGGCGCGAACTTCACCACGCACCGCCTCATCGACCTGGGACCGAAGCGGGTGGAGATGCGGCCGACCCTGGGGCTCAAGGCCTTCGGCGGGGTCTTCCTGGCCGTCGGCGTCACCGTCAGCGTGGTGGGCCTGTTCGCCCTGCAGTGGTTCCCCACGCTCTTCGGGTTGCCCTTCGTGGCCGTGGGTGTCTACGTGCTCTGGCCCCGGCCCCTCGTGTTCGACGGCGAGGCGCGGGTCTTCACGCGCAGGCAGGGGCCGGTGCCGTTCAGCGCCATTCACGCGGTGCAGTTGATCAGGGAGCGCGTCACCGCGAGCGAAGACCCCGACTACTGGAGCTACGAGCTGAACCTGGTGCTCGGCAGCGGCGAGCGGATCAACGTGGTCGACCACGCGGGGCTGGGCGCGATCAGAAGTGAGGCGCAGCGGCTGGCGGGGTTGATCGGCTGCAAGGTCTGGGACGCCGCCTGAGGGCAAACGACAACACGAGCATCAAGGCCGGCCACGCTCCGGTGCTCGAGCACCCCACGCTCTGCATCGAGACCCGGGTCGGCTCCGGCTCATTCGTCGGCGGAGCGCTCAGCATCACCACGCACACGCCCGGCCCATCCGTCAGGCCATCGCAGTCGTTGTCCAGGCCGTCACACGTCTCGGGCACCGGGCTCGCCACCTGCTCGCACGTGAAGAGCCCCTGCTCACATCGCCGCGCACCGGCGCCGCACGCGCCGTGTTTCCCGGTGAGGCAGGTCCCGGCGTCCGCCAGGGCCTCCGGCGCGCTCTCGCATGCCGCAAACCCGCTCCACTGACAGCTCGAGGAGCACGAGCGCTTCGACACGCCGCAGTCGCCGCAGGTCTTCTCCTCTTCGGTGCCGGGAGCGCAGGCCCCCTCGCTCGAGCACGCGCCCCAGCCGCCCCACGCGCCGTCGTTGCCGCAGCCGCGCGACTGGGTGCCGCAGTTGCCGCACGAACGTGACTGCGAGTCACCCGGGCTGCACGCCACCTGGCCCGCGCGGGTGATGAAGCCCCCGGTGAAGTACGTCGAGGCGTAGTTGGTGCTCGACGCGCCGTAGTTGCCCCAGCAGCTCTGTTCCTGCACCTGGATGCGGCCGCCGCCGTTGAGCGCGGAGACGAAGCCCACGTGCCCGTAGGTGCCGATGTCGCGGCACGAGACCGAGTTGGTCACCGGCGCGCTCTGCACCGCGTACGACGCGTTCGCGCGGGCGTTGCCGGTCCACTGCTTGGCGTTGCCCCACGACGGGAGCGCCACGTCGAGGCTGCAGCAGGCGTTGTGCCACGCGTACCAGGTGCAGTTGCCGCCGTTGTCGCAGCACGGGTACGGGTTGTTCGCCCCGCACGGGCAGGTGTCCTGGGTGGCGCCGCACTGGAAGACGGCCAGCGCGGGCGTCGCGCTGATCAACGCGAGCAGCAGCGCGAGCCTCATCGCTTCACCTCGAGGCCCGCGAGCAAGGCGGCGAAGGCGCCTGCGGAGAACCGGTCTTCGAGGTTGCGGCACGACACCACGATGATGAGGCCGCCGAGGGAGAACACCGCGGCGCGGCGCGCGTACTGCTGGCCGGTGCGCGGGTGCTCGAACAGCACCGCGCTCACCTTCGCGGGCGTGGCGGTCCACGTCAGCTCGGCGTGCTCACTCACCCGCAGGAAGCCGAGCGTCTGGGCGATGAAGGGCTCGAGCGCGAGCTGCTTCGGGTTCTCGAACACCGCCACCTCGGCGACCTCGCCGGCGGCGCTGGACAGGGTGAAGACGTGGCGCATCTGCTGCGCGGCCTTCGCGTCGGCGAAGTGGCGCGACTGCAGCAGCACGCCGGTGAGTGGAATGGGCAGGCGCAGGCCCGAGGCCTCGTCGACCACCACGCGAACGCTCACCCCGTCCCAGGGCAGGTGGTCCTCCAGCGGGCTGCCACCATTCAACAGCAACGCGAGGAGGAGGGTGGCGGGGCTCAAATTCCGGGCCGGGAGGGCTGGGGCATGGGGATGAACTCGACCCGGCGGCTGCGTTCACCGCAGCGGCGCGCGGCGTCGGTGCGCGTGAGGAGCACGCACAGCGAACGTTGGAAGAGGGCGGTCACCTCGCGCCGGCAGCGGGTCTCGTTCAGGTACTGCACCGGCATCGACTCGACGTAGAGGTCGGTGGCCGCGAGCAGCGAGTTGATCAGGTGCTGCACGAAGGTGTCCTCGTTGACGGCCTTCGCGGCGCTGCGCAGCGCGGTGGTGACCGGCGCGTCGACCAGGGCGGCCGAGGCCTCGAGCAGCTGCCGGCGCAGCGAGTCGCGCACCTCGACGATGAAGAGCGCGAGCACGCCGCCATCGAAGCGGGCCGCCGCTTCGTGCACGGAGATCTTCGCGAGGAGGGCCGCGGTCTGCTGCAGGGCGTCTCCCAGCGACGCGCCGTCACGCAGCGCGGCGACGAGCTGCCGGCTCCCGGAGTGCGGATCGGGCCGGGGGCGGTATTGACGCCAGACGGTCGAGAGTGTGGTGAGAGGCGACATGTCGGATTGTCACGCTCGGGCGACGTCTCCTTTCGTGAGAGAAGTGCCAGCGGGGTTGACGTTTCGGCGGGCATTTCAGCCCGCATTTCGAAAGGCATTTTCGTGAAAGCCGTGGTGCTGCAGCACGAGACACACGAGGGGCTGGGGCTGCTGGAAGGGCCCCTGCTCGACGCCGGCTTCACCCTCACCAGGCGCTTCCGCGGGGTCGAGCACAAGGACCTCGAGGCCGAGCTGCTGGTGGTGCTGGGCGGCTCGATGAGCGTGTGGGCGACGGATCAGCACCCCTTCCTGCGCGACGAGCTGGCGCTGCTGGTCGAGCGCGTGGCGCTGGGTCGCCCCTGCCTCGGGCTGTGCCTGGGCGCGCAGCTGCTGGCGACCGCGGCGGGCGCGCAGGTGAGCGCGGGGAAGAACGGCCTCGAGATTGGCGTCGCCCCGGTGCGGTGGACGAAGGCCGCGCTGGAAGACCCGGTGATCAAGGGCGTGCCCGCGAAGTCGATGGCGGCGCACTGGCACGAAGACACCTGGACCGCGGTGCCCAACGCCACCCTGCTCGCCTCGACCGAGCGCTACACCCAGCAGGCGTTCCGGCTGGGCGACAGCTTCGGGCTCCAGTTCCACCCCGAGCTCACCGCGGCCGCCTACGACGAGTGGCTCACCCGCGACCTCGAGCTGCTCGCGCTCTACGAGAAGAACGTCGACGAGCTGCGCGCGGGCCTGCCGAAGCTGAAGGCCGCCGAGGCCGAGAACACCCTGTTGCTCGAGCGCCTCGCCCACCACTTCGCCCGGGTGGCCGAGCGCTGAGGCCGTCGCGCTTCAGGGCGGCACGGGGAAGCGCAGCACGCCGCCGCCCGCCCAGCCGAGCGTCCAGAGCTCGTCGCCCTGCATGATGACGCGTCCCTTCACCTCGACCGGTGGGGGCGAGAGGGTCATCTCGGCGAAGCTCGAGGTGATGCGCAGCGCGTGCTCGGAGTCACCCAGCAGCAACGCCCGCTGGTCATCGACGGGGACGACCCGGTGGAACACGCCGGGGCTGAAGGTGTGGACGGCCCAGCTGCCGCCGTCAGCGGTGCGGGTGGCCACCTCGTTGCCCCCCGCGACGGCCCACTGCCGCCCGAACGCGGTCTGGAAGTCGGTGATGCGCCCGGTGTAGCCAGTGATGATCTCCCGCGTCCAATTGGTCGCGTTGGTCGAGCGGAAGAGCACCCCCTGCTCGCCGGCGGCCCACACCGTTCCATCGGGCTCGCCCGTGAGGCTGAGGATGAGGACGCCCGCGTCGAAGGCCCGGGTGCCCCCGTCGAAGAAGTTGGTGTCGACGAGCAGGCCGTTGTCCTGGGCGACCACCACGCGGTTCTCCGAGGCCACGTACATCGACGTGGCGCCGCTGAAGGTCATGGGGAGCAGCAAGGCGTTCCACCGCAGGCGCGTGGCCGAGAGGTGCGCGAAGCCTCCGCCGTCGGGGTTCTCCCAGAGCGCCACCTGGCCGGGCTCGAGGGTGCGCACGAGGTCCCAGCCCGAGTTGCTCCGCTCGTAGAGCGCCGACGAGGTGATCGCGAAGAGCCGGGGCACCGCGGCGAAGTCCTCGAAGCCGACGGCGCAGGGTGAGCGCGGCACCCAGGCCCCGGCGTCCCGCTCGAGAATGCAGCCCCGCTCGCCCACCATCCACGCGTTGCCCGATGGCGGCGCCCACACCCCGAAGTGGTAGCTGTTGCCGCTCGAGGCCACCTGGCGGCGGGTGGCGCCCGCGTCGGTGAGGTCGACCACCCCGCCTGCGCCCACCGCCACGCTGCCGTTCGCCCAGGGCGCGCCGCTGTAGACGTCTTCGTTGTTGCCGCCGCTCGAGCTCCACGCCGGGGCCCAGCCCAGGTCGCGCTGCCAGACATGCGCGCGGATGCCGGTGAGGCCGGCCAGTACGCCCCGATGCGGGTCAGTCCACAGGTCCCGCACGCCGAAGCTCGCGCCAAGGCCGCCGTCGTCGACCACCTCGTACTCGAGGCCTCCGTCGCACTGGCGCATGCGCACGAAGGGAGTGCCGACGCCGTCGCCCATGCAGGCGAGCACGCACTGCCCCGGGCCCACCTCGGCGACGCCCAGGCAGCGCTCGCCAGGCTGCGTGTCGAACAACGCGGTGGCGGTGGTTGCGCCCCACGCCAGGCGCGACGCGCCCCTTTCCCGCGCGATCCACAGCCCGTCGTTGCCGCAGGCGATCTGGTTGATGTCGTCGCCCGTGTCGTTGATCGCCGACCAGGCGCCGTCGAACCGGAGCAGCCGGTCGAGCCCCCCCACGCCGTTCGTGTCGGCCGCGAAGTAGATGACGCCGTCGTGACCGCAGATGGACTCGAAGTGGAGCCGCGGGTCCTGCTCGAACGACGTCCAGCCCGTGCCGTCGAAGTGGATCAGCGTGCCGAGATCGCCGCCGACCCAGAGGTCGTCCGCCGAGGTGCCCCAGACGGCCTTGAGCGTATGCCCCGAGGTGCGGGGGTGGTCCCAGCACCAGCCGCGATTGCACACCGGGCCGCCGTCGCCGGGCGGTACGGCCGGCCAGAGAACTCCCGCGTCGGGTGTGCCTGCGTCGGGGTTGCCCGCGTCCGCTCCTGCGTCGCGGGTGTCGATGGGGCCCGCGTCGAAGGCCCCACAGACCCACACGCCGCCGTCACGGCAGCTCTCGAGGCGCGCATCGAAGTCGAGACAGGAGCCACCCATCACCGCGGCGAGGACCAGGGTGAGCCGCTTCATGGAAACGCTCCGGTGAGGCTCAGCGCCGCGCCGCCGCTGGTGACGCTCACCTGCGGAGTCACCGGCGGCGGGTCACCTCCGAGCGCGAACATCAGCGCAGCACCTGCGAGCGCGGCGGCACCGACGCCGGCCATCGCCCAGCCGGCACCCTGCAGCGCCTTGCCTTCGTTCGCGAGCTGCAGCGCCTTCGCCTCGCCGCTCGCGTCGAGCTGCACGAAGTTCGAGTTCGCCACGCCCAGCGAGACGCCGGCGCCCACGCCCAGCGCCACCCCGGCCGCGAGCGGAATCCACGAGAGGCGCCGGGGCCCGGGCGGGGGCACCTGCGGCCGGAGCTTCTTCACCAGCCGCAGCGCCGCCGCCTCGAGCGCCTCGGCGAGGGCCTTCTGGCCGGTCGCTTCCACGCGCTCGTCGGCGAGCGTCCTGCCGTCGGTGGAGAGGATGCGCAGGCTGCCCTGGTACGTGTCGTCGAGCCGCGCCAGGTTGGCGGTGAGGATGCCGTCGCAGCCCAGCGCCGCGCCCAGCTCGGTCATGCAGGCGTTGGCGTCTTCCGCGCAACCCAGCAGCTGCTTCTGCCGCTCGAAGCCGAGCACGGTGGCGATGTCGCGCGAGCTGATCACCTCGAAGCCCTCGCCGCGCAGTACGCGGGCCACCTCGCCCGCATAGAACGAGGCGAGGTCGGCGGGGATGTTGACCGTGGACCACTCGGGCGCGGCGAGCTTGTGGGGCGCCGCGGTGAGGCTGGCGAGGACGAAGGCGGTCAGCACGGCCGGCACTCTAGCCACCTGCAACCGCTTGTCTTGGACGGGAAGCTGAACGCATGTCAGCCAGAAGTGTCAGTCCTCTCGACAAAGACTGATGCCTCTTTGTCACTATCGATTCGAGGGGGCGGCTCTTACCTTTGGCCCATGCTCCAGTGTGTCGCCCCCACCCCGATGGCCATGCCCCCGCAGGCCTTCTCCGAGGAGGACCACGGCACGTGGGCCGCCATCACCGGCATTCACCGCAAGCACCGGGAATCGCAGCTGGTGCCGATGTTCATGCGTGGGCTGCACGCGCTGGGGCTCGACACCGACCGCATTCCCGCGCTCGACGAGGTGAACGCGAAGCTCACCTTCCTGACCGGTTGGCGGGGCGTGTTCGTGAAGGGCCTCGAGGACGGGGCCGGCTTCTACCGTCTGCTGCGAGACCGGAAGTTCCCCATCGGCTACTTCGTGCGCGACCGGAAGGACCTCAACTATACGCCCGCCCCCGACGTGGTGCACGACCTGTACGGCCACATTCCCTTCCACGCCGACGAGGCGTACGCGGACTACTGCCAGCGCTACGGCGAGCTCGCCTGCCAGTTCCTCGACGACGCCCCCCGGCTGCGCAAGCTCGAGCGGTACTTCTGGTTCACCAACGAGTTCGGCCTGGTGCAGACCGCGCAGGGCCGCCGCATCTTCGGCGCGGGCATCGCCTCGAGCGTGGGCGAGTGCAGCTACGCGTTGTCTGACCAGCCCGAGGTGGTGCCCTTCGACGTCGAGACCATCTGCGCGCAGGAGTTCCGCATCGACCAGATGCAGCCGCGGCTGTTCCTGCTCGACTCGGTCGAGCAGCTCTACATGTCCTTCCCGAAGCTCGAGGCCTGCATCCGCGCCTGAGCCTCCCTCTCCCTGCGAAGCGGGGAGAGGGCCGGGGTGAGGGGCCGGCCTGAGCTAGAATCAGGCCATGCGCTACCTGCTCAAGCAGAAGCTCTTCTCGTTCGGCGACGACTTCACCATCAAGGACGACGCCGGCAACGCGGTCTTCCAGGTGGACGGCCGGGCCTTCACGCTCTTGCGCGAGAAGCTCGCGTTCGAGGACCTGCAGGGCAAGGAGCTCGCCTTCATCCGCGAGCGGCTGATCGCGCTGACGCCCTCGTACGAGATCCTGCGGGACGGCGAGTGCGTGGCGGTGGTGAAGAAGGACCTGATCAACCTCTTCCGCTGCGGCTTCACCGTCGACGTGCCCGGGCCCGACGACCTCGAGGCGCAGGGCAGCCTGCTCGACCACGAATACACCTTCACCCGCGGCAGCCGCACGGTGGCCACCGTGTCGAAGCGCTGGTTCTCGTTCACCGACACCTACGGGGTGGAGGTCGAGGCGGGGGAAGACCCGGTGCTCATCCTCGCCAGCACGGTGATCATCGACATGATCTGCCACGCCGACGCCTCGAAGAAGGCCAAGCCGAAGGCGCAGGTGAGCTGAGCCATGTGCTTCCAATCGACTGCGGTGCGGCCGTGGCAGAAGTGGCGCTGGGCGGGTGACGACATCTTCTCCTCGGTGGTGCCGGCCGCGCGCCGCGTGCCCGGGGGCGGCCCCTTCGACATCGACATCCGCGAGTACCTCAGCATCGAGGGCGACGCGGTGGTGGGCCGGGCGGTGCGGGCGTTCATGCGCAAACATTCCGACGCCGAGGCGCGACGCTTCGCGGTGAGCGGCCCGGGGCACTACGACTTCCGCGCCCGCTGTGTGCGCGAGTGGGTGGCCAGCCTCGAGTACGAGCGCACGGGCCGGGCCGCGCGCGACTGGATGTTCCCTGCCGAGACGCTCGCCAACGGCGGCGGCGATTGTGAAGACCTGGCGATCCTCACCGCGGCGCTGCTCGAGGCCACCGGCATCTCGCCGTCGTGCGTGCGCGTGGCGATGGGCTACCTCGTCGAGCACACCCGGGGCCGGGGGGCGGTGAAGCACCACCACGCGTGGGTGATGTACCTGGACGAGGGCGGGGTCTGGCAGATCCTCGAGCCGCTCACCTTCGAGCGCCGCAGCCGCAGGACGAAGTCGCTCGAGCGCAGGGAACGGCCGCGCACGCAGGTCGAGTACGTGCCCTTCGTGGTCTTCAATCGCTACCACCTCTGGCGGGTGCGCTCGCCGCACGGGGAGCAATACAAGGCGCTGGGCGACTACCTCGAGGACCGCACCCGGTTCTGGAAGCAGTTCGACCCCGGCTTCGCCACCGACGTGCACAACAGCGTCTACGACCTGGCGATGCGTGGGCGCATCGACACGCACAGCCTGCAGATCATCAAGGACGCCAGCTTCTGGGCCGACGCCAACGTGCTCAGCTACGACCCCCGGGCGCACTTCGACTTCGGCTACATCGACGCGGGCTGGGCGCGCGTGGAGAAGAAGCTCGAGAAGCCCGACCTGATCGGCTTCGCGCACGCGGTGCACGCCATCTGTGACTTCTATTCACACTCGATGTGGGCGCACCCGTCGGTGAACACCCCGACGCAGGGGAAGCTGCCGCTGTACGCGAGCACCGACCTCTCGCACCTCGACTGGGACTTCTCGCAGTGGGGGGAGCGGCCGGGGTGTTCGCACGACGTCGACACCGCCGAGGGCAAATGGAAGGGCGAGCTCATCTCGGGGCAGTGGTGGCGTTGGTACACCACGTACCCGAAGGAGCTGAAGAAGCCCGCCGAGCTGGAGCGGCGCCGCTGCCTGCCTGATCACGACGCGCTGGCGGTGGACTCCGAGCAGCCCGGCTCGTCACACAAGGTGTTCACGAAGGCGGCCGAGTACCGGGAACAGTTCCGGCTGCGCGAAGACGCGGCGGTGCGGCACGTGGAGAAGGTGTTCCTCGAGGCGAAGCAGCGGCACGGCGATCCGATTCACTGGACGCGCTGAAGACCGCCCTCGACTCCGCTCGGGCTGAGCGGAGCCGTTCACCCCGAGCGGAGTCGAGGGGGGCTACTCCCCCTTCCGCAAGACCATCCCCTGCGGGCCGGTGACCCAGATGGTCTCGTCGAACCCGAACACCCCGGTGACCGGCCGCGGCGAGGTGAGCGGCTCGAGCACCCACGGCCCCGCCGGCTCGCTCTTCATCACGAAGGCGCCACCATCCGCCGCTCTGCCCACGGCCCACGCGGTGCCACTCGAAGACACCCACGTGCCGGAGAAGCTGACCGCGTTGCTCACCTGCGTCAGCACGCCCGCATCACCGACCACCGAGAACAACGCGCCCGCTGAACCAACCGCCACGTAGCGCCGTTCCCCGCCGGGAAGCCGCGCGCCGTGCACCGCGGCGAAGTCGATGCTGCCGGCTGAAGAAGGCGTCCACGTCACGCCGTCGAAGTGGCTGGTCGCGCCGTTGAGTCCGGCGACGAAGATGTCGTCACTTCCGAAGCCCCACACCGAACGCAGCCCGCCAGGCGCGAGTGAGTCGAGCTGCGCGAAGCCGGTGAAGCCGTCGGCCGAGGTGGTGACCTCGCGCCCTTCGCGCCTCGTGAAGAAATAGCCCGCGTCGGCATGGCCCCAGGCGCCGGAGTACTGCCCGTAGAGGGGCCCGCCGCCGAAGTCGCCGTAGAAGGGCTGACCCGCGTCGAGGTACACGAACTTCGAGTCGTTGCCGGGGAACCAGACGTGGTCGGCATCTTCGGCGAAGCAGGCGAGCAGCTGCGTGGTGCTCCCGAGCTGGAAGTCCTTCGAGGTCCACGAGACGCCCGAGGTGGTGACCTGCCGCTCGAGCCAGCGCACCTTGCAGGTGGCGCAGGCGGCGTTGTTGTCGATGCCGCCCACCGCGAACATCGCGCCAGGCGCGTAGCCGCACACCGCGTTGAGCGAGTGCCCGCGCTGCACGCGGCCGGTGCTGCGCCAGGTGAGCCCGCCGTCGAGCCCTGACACCGCCATCGCGCCCGCGATGCCGGAGAGCAGCAGCCGGGGGCCGGGCAGGGCCACGCCGGTGTTCCATTGCCCCGGCTGCACCACGAAGCGGGTGTACTCGTCGGTGTCGCTGAGCCAGGCGAAGTCGCTGCCGTTGCTCAGCGCGAAGACGCCGCCGTCCCCGGGCGCGAACTCGAGCGTGGCGAAGCCGGCGTCGGTGAGCTGACGCCACCCGCCGTCGGGGTCGCGGTGCACCAGGTTCGCGCGGTTGGCGTTGACGCCGCCGAAGGTGAGCCCGTCGCCCCGCGCCATTCCGGCCCACGTCTCCTGTAGCGGCACGGTGTCGAGCTGGATCCAGTTGCTGGTGCTCCCGGGCGGCCGGGTGAAGAGCTCGTTGCGGCGGGTGACGGCGTACACGCCCCCTGACGAATCAGCGAACACGTCGCGGATCTCCTCGACGGAAGGGAAGGTCTCGAGCGTCCACCGGGAGAAGGGGTCGACCAGCGCGGCGCGGCTGAGCAGGCGCCCACCCGGGCCCGCGGCGAGCGCGCCGCCGTCGCCGAAGCTCCACACGGTGCGCAGCTGATTGGTGAAGTTCGACAGCGTGCCCTCGCGCTGCCAACGGGTGCCGTCGAAGTGCAGCATCACGCCGCTGTTGCCCACCACGAAGACGTCGTCGGGCGAGGTGCCGTGAATGCCGAGCAGGTCGACGCCAGGCGGCGCGGGCGGGTCCTGCAAGTACGAGCGCTCGCCGTCGAAGAAGAGCACGAGCCTGTTCTCACCGACGAACCAGGTGTGGCGCTCGTCGACGCGGAACGAGGCGGCGATGGTGAAGCCCTGCGGCAGCGGGTTTTCCCAGCACCAGCCCTCGGGCGTGCAGAGCGAGGGGACGGCGCAGCGGTTGGCTTCCCTGACGCCGCACTCCTGCGGGGCGGGGCAGTCGCGGTGGCAGTCCTGCTCGACGCCGCAGCCGTCGTTGACGAAGCCGCACTCGACGGCCGCGCAGGCCGCCGCGAGGTCACGGGGGACGCAGTCGCCTCCATCGGTGACGAGCCCGCCGTCTTCGAGCACCTCGGCCGAGGGGTGGCAGAAGCCGTCGCCGGCGCAGGTGAGGCCCTCGACCGCGCAGCCGCCGTTCTCGTCGCAGCGATAGAGGACGTTGCCGGGCAGCGGACAGCCCAGGAGCACGAGGAGACCCATCGCGAAGAGTGCCCGCACAGCGCGCGAGTATACGCGCTGGACCGAGGGGGCTTCCTACTTCGCGCTCAGCAGAATTTTCTCGAATGCCACCTTCCGCAGGTTGGCCTGGGTGCGGGTGCCGAAGGACTCGAAGGGGAAGGCGCGGCCGTCTTTGGTGATGGCGACGAGCTGGAATTCCATCACCACGTCGTCGGGGCCGTACTCGTTGCTGCGGTGGTGCGCGTGCTCGGTGACCTCGAGGGCTTCGAGCTCGACGGGGCGGATGTGCACGGTGCGCTCGGGGCGGGTGGGCAGCTTCCAGCGGAGGAAGAGCCCTTCGCCGCGCTTCGCCTCGGCGCTGCAGCTCGAGAACGCGCTCGACGCGCCCACGGCGGCGACGGTGGCTCCGATGGCGGTGAACGCGAGGGGAATGAGCTTGAACGCACCTGGAATCGGAAGGCGCAGGAAGCGCAGGCCCATGGCGGCGAACACGCCCCCGAACGCGGCGGTCGCGCCCCCGGCCACGCGGGTGCCGGTGCTGGGGCCTTTCGTTTCCAGGCGCTCGTCCGACGAGTGAGCGACCTCCATCGGGGGGCAGGGCGGCGAGTCGATCCAGCGCATGGGTCAATCTTGCTCCCTCTCCCCGCGGGCGGGGAGAGCGAACTCGCGCCTCGAGGGAGAGACAGGGTCGGGGTGAGGGGCAGTTGTGCAAGTGTTGCAGGAATGAAGCTCCCCGACTCACCCTTCACCGTGACCGACTGGTCCAACGTCGCGCCCGTCGAGCACCCGGGCGAGCGCGGCAGCGCCTTCTGGCGCACCTTCACCATCGGCACGCTGCGCATCCGCATCGTCGAGTACACGCCCGGCTACCTCGCTGATCACTGGTGCGAACGCGGCCACGTGCTCTACGTGCTCGAAGGCGAGCTCGACACCGAGCTGCGCGACGGCCGCACCTTCAAGCTCAAGCCGGGCATGAGCTACACGGTGAGCGACTCCGGCGACGCGGCGCACCGCTCGTCCACTGCCACCGGCGCGAAGCTCTTCATCGTGGACTGATCAAGAAGTGAGCGGCACGCGGGCGCCCGGCGTAGATTCCGCGCCCTATGTCTCAGCCCGTCGTCCCGAAGCATGCGCGTGTCGTCGTCATCGGCGGAGGAATCATCGGCACCTCCGTCGCCTACCACCTGGCCCACGCGGGCTGGAAAGACGTGGTGCTGCTCGAGCGCGACAAGCTCACCTCGGGCACCACCTGGCACGCGGCCGGGTTGATGGTCACCTTCGGCTCGACCTCCGAGACGTCGACCGAGATGCGCAAGTACACCGCCGGCCTCTACGCGCGTCTCGAGGCGGAGACGGGCCAGGCCACCGGCTTCAAGCCCTGCGGCTTCATCGAGGTCGCGGCCGACGTGGATCGCCTCGAGGAATACCGCCGCGTCTCGGCGTTCAACCGCTACTGCGGCATCGACGTGCAGGAGATCAGCCCGAAGCAGGTGAAGGAGCTCTTCCCCATCGCGAACGTCGACGACGTGCTCGCGGGCTTCTACGTGGCGAAGGACGGCCGGGTGGATCCCGTCGACGTCACCATGGCCCTGGGCAAGGGCGCGCGCCTGCAGGGCGCCACCATTCTCGAAGGCGTGCCCGCGTTGGGCGTGGTGACGAAGCAGGGCGCGGTGACCGGCGTCGACACGCCGTTCGGCACCATCGGCTGCGAGTACGTCGTCAACTGCGCCGGCATGTGGGCGCGGCAGCTCGGCGAGAAGAACGGCGTGAACATTCCGCTGCAGTCGGCCGAGCACTACTACCTGATCACCGAGAAGATTCCGGGCATCAGCCGCGACTGGCCGGTGCTCGAGGACCCGGGCTCGTACGGCTACTTCCGCGAAGAGGGCGGCGGGCTCATGGTGGGCATGTTCGAGCCGGTGTGCGCGCCGTGGAAGGTCGGCGGCGTGCCCGAAGACTTCAGCTTCGGAGAGATTCCCCCCGACTGGGATCGCATGACGCCGTACCTCGAGAAGGCGATGAAGCGCGTGCCCGTCTCGCAGGAAGCGGGCCTCAAGAAGTTCTTCTGCGGCCCCGAGAGCTTCACGCCTGATCTCCGGCCCGTGGTGGGCGAAGCGCCCGAGGTGAAGAACTACTTCGTGGCCGCGGGGCTCAACTCCATCGGCATCCTCACCGGTGGCGGCATGGGCAAGGTGATGGCGCACTGGATCATGCACGGCCGGCCCGACGTCGACGTGACGGGCATGAACATCGACCGCCTGCACAAGTACCAGAGCAACCCCGAGTACCGCCGCACCCGCACCGTGGAGTCGCTGGGCATGGTGTACCAGTGCCACTACCCCACGCGCTCGATGACCACCGCGCGCGACGCGAAGCGCTCGGCCATTCACGAGCGGCTGGTGGGCCAGGGCGCGTACTTCAAGGACGTCAGCGGCTGGGAAGGCGCCGACTGGTACGCGGGCAAGGGCCAGACGCCGGACCCGGGGCCTTTGAGCTTCGGCCGGCAGCACTGGTACCAGAACTGGGAAGCCGAGCACCGCGCCACGCGCGAGGGCGTCATCCTCATGGACATGTCGTTCATGTCGAAGTTCCGCGTCGAGGGCCGCGACGCGGGCCGGTTGCTCAACCAGCTCAGCGCGAACAACGTCGACGCCGAGCCCGGGCGCATCACCTACACGCAGTGGCTCAACGAGGGCGGCACGCTCGAGGCCGATCTCACGGTGACGAAGTTCGACGATCGCCACTACTTCGTGGTGGCCAGCGACACCGCGCACCGCCACGTCGAGACGAAGATGAAGCGGCTCTTCGAGACCGGCCACGCGTTCTGCTCCGATGTCACCTCGGCGTACGCGCAGATCAACATCCAGGGACCGCGCTCGCGGGAGCTGATGCAGGCCGTCACCACGGTGGACCTGTCGAACGAGGCGTTCCCCTTCCGCCAGGTGACCGAGCTGGACATCGGCTTCGCGCGCGTCACCTGCGTGCGCATCACGTACCTGGGCGAGCTCGGCTACGAGCTCTACATCCCCGCGGAGCAGGCGGTGCACGTGTACGACCGCCTGGTGAAGGCCGGTGAGCCCCTGGGCCTGCGCCACGCGGGCTTGAAGGCGCTCGCCTCACTGCGCATGGAGAAGGGCTACCGCGACTACGGCCACGACATCGACAACACCGACTCGGTGCTCGAGGCAGGCCTGGGCTTCGCGGTCGACCTGAAGAAGCCCGACGGCTTCATCGGGAAGGACGCGGTGGTGAAGAAGAAGGCCGAGGGACCGCTCAAGCGCCGCATCCTGCAGGTGCTCTGCAAGGACCCCGCGCCGCTCATGTTCCACGCCGAGCCGGTGTGGCGGAATGGGAAGGCGGTGGGCTACGTGCGCGCGGCCTCGTACGGCTTCACCGTCGGCGGCGCGGTGGGCCTGGCGATGATCGAAGGCGGCGACGAGGTGGTCGATCAGAAGTACCTCGACGCCGGCACCTGGGAGCTGGAGATCAACGGCAAGCGCTACCCCGCGCTGCCGTCGATCAAGCCGCTCTACGATCCCGAGATGAAGAAGGTGAAGGCGTAGCGTCCGCCTTCACGCGTCCCAGGCCACCCGGTAGAGCGTCCCCCGGTCGTCCACCGAGACCACGTCGACCGTGCTGTTGCGCGCGCCGCTGATCTCGAGGGACCCCTGCAACAGCCCCTTCACGTAGCCGGGGTGCAGATAGGGCTCGTTGATCCAGAAGCGCACCAGCGTGGGCCCTTCGGGTGTGAGCGTGACCTCGTTGTAGTTGCCTCCGGTGCGCAGGTTCGAGCGCATGCGCCCCAGCGTGCGCATCGGGCCCAGCACCTTCGCCATGCCGGCGAGCGCCTTGCCCAGCAGCGTCAACTTGAAGCCGTCGATGATGGTGCGCCCCAGCAGCACGTGCGCTTCCGCGATGTCGAGCTGCGGCCAGGCGTGGGCGGCGGCGAGCGGAATGGCGGCGTTCCACACCGTGCGTGGATACGCGGGGAGCAGCGGGCGCGTCAGATCGAGCCCCACCGCCTTGAGCTCCTCTCGCAGCTCCGGGGTGACGCGCTCACCGAGGCCCTTGAGGAAGAGCCCCTCTACCGCGTCGGAGAAGATGACCTCTTCGGCTGGAGCGCCCGCGGCGGCCATCGAAACCCAATACCACGGAGGCCCAGCGGAAGCCGTGACCTGGTGCTCGTCAGTCGCAGCACGCCAGGGGCAGCGTCGAGCCGCAGTTCGGCGTCGCGCTGGTGTTGTTCACCGTCGTCCCCGTGGGGAGCGCGATGGCAGCCCCATAGGATCCACCGGTGGCGAACGTGAAGTTGTTGCAGGGCACGCTGAAGTCGGGATCCGTGGTGGTCGCCGAGTACGCGTAGTCGAGCCACGCGCCCACGCCGCCGGGGACCGGCAAGAGCGAGCGCGCGAGGCGGAACTCGGTCTGGTTGCACAGGTGCGCGCCCGGGTACTCGGTGTTGCAGCGCGCGTTGGCGATGGTGCGGCTGCCGATCGCCCCGTTCGAGGTGAAGACGGTGTAGCCGCGCAGCCGCGCGTACGAGGGCGAGGTGCAGCAGGCCAGCGGGAGCGTCGAGCCACAGTTGGGCGTCGCGCTGGTGTTGTTCACCGTCGTGCCGGTGGGGAGCGCGATGGCGGACCCATACGAGCCCCCCGTGGCGAAGGTGAAGTTGTTGCACGGCACGCTGAAGTCGGGGTCGTTCGCGGTGGCGCTGTACGCATAGTCGAGCCACGCCCCCACGCCGCCGGGCACCGGCAGCAGCGAGCGCGCGGTGCGGAACTCGGTCTGGTTGCACAGGTGAGTGCCCGGGTACTCGGTGTGGCAGCGCGCGTTGGCGATGGTGCGGCTGCCGATGGCGCCGTTCGAGACGAACGCGGTGTAGCCCATCAACACGGGGCGGACATCGGTGGGCTGGGTGAGCACCACGCCGCCGTCGAGGTAGAGCACCGCGCCCGCGGGGCCCATCGGTCCGACGGGGCCGAGCGGTCCCGGGATGCCCTGGGGTCCGGCGGCGCCCGTTGCTCCAGCGGGACCCGTCATGCCCGCAGGTCCCGTCGCGCCCGTCGCTCCGGTCATGCCTGCAGGGCCGGTCGATCCCGTCGCGCCCGCGGGGCCAGTGAGGCCGATGGGGCCCTGGGGGCCGGTCGCTCCGGCGGGGCCCGTCATGCCGGCGGGTCCGGTCGCTCCCACTGCGCCGGTGGGCCCGGTGAGACCGATGGGGCCCTGCGGGCCGATCGCCCCTGCGGGGCCCGTGGCTCCGTTGCACACCGCGGTCGCGCCGCCGTCGGGGAGGTTGATCAGCAGGCCACCGGTGGCGCACTGGGGGCTCAGCAGCGGCAGGGTGGTGGTGGTGAGCCGCGGCGTGACCCCGTCGGCGCCGTTGCACAGGTGCGTGATGCCTCCGTCCGAGAGCTGTGTGACGCGCACGCCGCCGTTGGAGCAGGGCATTCCACCCGGCGTCACGGGCGTCACCAGGACTGAGCTCCCCGCCGGCCCCACCACCACGCCGCCGTCGAGCACGAGCACGGAGCCGGCGGGACCTTGAAGGCCCTGCGGTCCTGCGGGGCCCTGCATGCCGTCCACGCCCGGGGTGCCCATCGGGCCCGTGGGCCCGGTCGTTCCCTGCGGACCTGCAGGGCCCGTCGCGCCGGGGTCTCCCTTCGGACCTTGAGGCCCGATGGGTCCTTCGCTTCCGACGGGAGAGGGACAGGCGCTCAGCGCGAGGACGAGGGGCAAGGCGAGGCGTCGCATGGTGGATGCATGAACCCCGAGCGGCGCGCGAGGTGCAATGTCTCGCCCCTCACCCCAACCCTCTCCCCGCTCGCGGCCGCTCGCGGGGAGAGGGAGCACAGCGTCAGTTGATGCCGGGCTGACACTTCCCGCCGGTGCAGATCGACGAGGCGCAGTCGTTGCCCGTGGTGCAGTTCCCGCCCACCGGCAGGCCACACAGCCCCGCAGAGCAGAGGTTGTTGGCGCAGTCGGCGTTGATGGTGCAGGCCGAGCCGTTGGGCAGCCGCGCGCCACCGTCACGGCGATCGACCTCGGTCAGGGTGTCGTCGCGGCAGCCGTACACGATGCTCACGCGCGCCGTCGCGTCGGTCGCCACCAGGCTGCACAGGCCACCGTAGAACGTGATGCGCAGCGTCGCCGGCGAGTAGTCCCACCCGTTGGCGTGCGTCACGTCGCGGTTCTGCAGCACGCCGTTGACGTAGACGAACACCTTCGATGGATCAGGCGGCGCTGCCGCGAGCCGGTACTCACAGCCCAGCGCCCCCTGCGCGATGAGGTTGAAGGCCGCCAGCAGGCCCGCCGCGTCGTCAGCCTGGTAGTACTTCGGCATGCCCGCCCGCGGCGTTCCGCCCGCCACGGCGATGTCCGTCAGGTTGGTCGCGTCGACCCCGCCGCCGAAGCCGATCACGAAGGTCTTGATGCCCTTCATCGCCAGGTTGTCCGTCGCCGCCTGCACGCCGTTGCCGTTGCAGGTCTCGGTGCCGTCCGTCACCAGCATCACGTAGTTCGCGCGCGTTGCGTCGACCAGCTCAGGCACGTTGCCCGCCGACTGGAGCACCGCGCCGATGGGCGTGTTGCCGCCGGGCGCCGCGCCGTCGAGCGCCGTGGCGATGGGCATCGCCCGCAGGTCACCGACCGTCACCGAGGTGGGGGCCGCGAGGCAGCGCTGGCTGGTGCCGCCGCCCGCGGGGAAGAGCCCCAGCCCGAACTGGATCTGCGACTCGTACTGCGCCGTCACCTGCTTGATGGCCGTGGTGGCGATCACCCACTTCGACATGCCACCGGCCGCGATGGGGTCGTTCATCGAGCCCGACTTGTCGAACGCGATGTACATGTTCGAGTTCACCTTCGCCGCCTGGAACAGCTCGCCACCACACGTGGTCGCGCCGCCGTCCGGGTTGTCGGGCAGGCACTGGCCGTCGGTGCCGCAGGTCGACCCCGGGTTGCAGCCGCCCGCGGTGCGGCAGTCACTCGCGCAGCGGCCCAGCGAGTCACACAGCTGGTTGGCCGCGCAGTCTTCCTTCGCGCCGCAGCCACCCATCGGCACGCAGCCGCCCACCGTCGAGCACTTCCCGCCCGGACAGTCGGCCGCGCCGGTGCACTTGCTGGTGCAGGTACCGCTCTGCAGGCAGACCGCCGTGCTCCCGCAGCTCCCCATGCCCTGGCAGCTCTGCGCGCACTCGCCTTCGCTGGTGCAGGCCTGGCCGCTGTTGCAGTCGCCGTCGGCGCCGCAGCCCGTCTTCGGCACGCAGCCGTGCGAGGCAGAACACTTCTCCGTCGCGGCGCAGTTGGCGTCGGTGGCGCACTTCGTCGCGCACGTCTTCGTGTCCAGGCAGGTGAGGGTGGGCGAGCAGTCCGCGCCCGACTGGCAGTCCGCGCCCACCGCGCCGGGACAGCTGCAGGCGTTGAAGGTGAGCGTGGCGCCAGCCACCAGCATGAACAGCCACTGCGAAGTGCGAGTCTTCATCTTGTTCTCCTGATCAGCCGCGCCCACTTCATTTTTCCGCCACGGCCAGAGGGGACTCTCTCATGTCAGTCATGGCCACGCCTATTCCCGGGTAGGGCCACATGTCGGGAATCGCGGCACAGCCCGGCCCCCCCGTTTATAGAGGCCCATGCTTCGCCTGCCGTTCGCCGTTGCCCTGGTCTCCACCGTCGCCGTCGCGCAGCCGTGGACACTCGATCTCCCCGCGACCGAGCTGGTGGTGAAGGTGTGGAAGGCGGGCGCGGGCGCGCCGCTCGCGCATGACCACGTGGTTCGCGCAGGGAAGGTCTCGGGCAAGGCCTCGCTCGACGACGCGGGCAAGCCCGAGTCACTGGCCCTCGAGCTCACCGTCGAGGCGGCCTCGCTGGTGCCGGACGAGCCCGAGGCGCGGCGGAAGTACCACCTGCCCAACACGCCGGTGCCGGAGAACGATCGCAAGAAGATCCTCGAGACCCTGCTGTCCGACGCGCAGCTCGACGCCGCGAAGTTCCCCACCATCGGCTTCATCGTCTCGAAGGTGTACCGGGAAGAGAGCGGCGCTCTGCAGTGTCTGGGAAAGCTGACACTCCACGGCGTGACGAAGGAGCTGCTCTTCCCCATCAAGGTGAAGGCCGGCGACCAGCAGGTCGAAGGCGATGCCAGCGTGCGCTTCAAGACCAGCGACTTCGGGGTGAAGCCGTACAGCGCGGCGCTTGGGCTGATCAGGAATAAGGACGAGGTCGAGCTGGTCGTGCACGTGGTGTTGAAGCGCTGAGCCCAGGTCAGCCCGCTGCGCCGCGGCCGGGACGGACGGACCTGGCCCTGTGACGCAGATGTCGTGACCGCCGCCGATCCGTACGCACAACCTGTGGTTCTCGCAGGGCTGCGCCCGGCCCACGCCTTGCTGTGCGCCCAGCCCCATGATTCCTCGCACCCTCCGCAGCGCCCTCGCCGCCCTCACCTTCCTGCTGACGGCGGTGGCCAGCATCGCCACCTCGCCGGTGGTCAGCCCGCCCGTGGGGCTCGAGCTCGAGCAGACCGGAGACGCGGTGCTCAACGCCGCCCAGCCCCGGGTGACGAAGCGCTACCTCGCCACGCTGAGCGCAGAGGCCAACGCCCCGGGGCCAGACGGCGGCGCTCCGCTCACCGCCACGCTGCGGGTCAGCTGGGACGGCTTCGTGATGCCCGGGTACGTCCAGGTCGATGGCGGAGTCTCCGACGCAGGGCGGCCTCCCCCCGACGCGGGCGATGAGCTCTTCTTCGTGCGCATCGGCGATGCGGGCACGAGCTCCAGTCCCACCTCCATGGCGCTCTTCGTGGGCTGCCCGGTGGGGACCGCCTGCACCGAGGCCGTGGACCTCGACCTCTCGCTCGCCCCCGGTGACGAGCGCAGCGTGAGCGCTTCCTGGGTGTTCAACGGCGCGGTGACTGGGGGTGCGCTCAACCCCAACCCGCCTGGCGCGTCCTTCACGTTGATCGAGCGATGAGCCGCCCGGTCGCCGCAGAGGGGTTGCTTCACCCCGCCGTGCTCGCGTCGGTGGGCGTGCTGGTGATCAACGACCACTGGGCCAAGGCGCATCACCCCGGGCTCGTCACCGGAAAGCTGTCCGACTTCGCCGGGCTCGTCTTCTTCCCGCTGCTCCTGCAGGCGGCCTGGGAGCTGGGCCACGTGCTGTTGCGCCAGCCCTGGCGTCCGTCTGCTCGCGTGCTGCAGGTCGCAGCGCTCGGCACCGCCGTCACCTTCGCCGCCGTGAAGCTGTGGGGCCCGGCGGGAGAGGCGTACCGCGTCGTCCTCGGTGTCGCCCGCTGGCCGCTCGATGCGCTGGCCGCGTCCCTGGGCGGCACCGCGCTCCCTGCGCTGAGCAAGGTGTCTCTCACGCAAGACCCCACGGACGTGGTCGCCCTCGTCGCCGTCGGGCTGGCGCTCTACGCAGGGCGCAGTCGAGGGACCGCCCCTCACCCCGGCCCTCTCCCCGCTGCGCAGGGAGAGGGAGAACGGCTCCCGCTGCGCGTGGAGACCATCACGGCTTCGGCGCGCCGTTCCTGCCCACGCCCTGCAGCGCGTTGACCACCGACACCACCTGCGCCACCACGCCGGCGAGCGACTGGCCGTCGGTGCCGCCTCCGCCGATGGTGACCGAGCGCAGCTCGTCGGGCTTGGGCATCTTCTCCATCACCTGCGGCAGCGACTCGATGATCCGCGCCTGCAGGTTCGAGGGAGAGATGCGGTTCTGCACCTCTTCCCGCGCGCCCAGCGTGGCCACCTCGAGCGCGGCCTTCCTGCTCTCGGTGTCCGCGCGCAGCAGCTCGAGCGCGCTCTGGGCGTCGGCCTGCAGCCGCTCCAGCGCGTGCTTGGTGGTGAGCTTGAGCGTGGCCGCCTCGGCCTCCGCCGCCACCCGCGCCATCTCCAGCGCCACCTTCTTGAGCGCGGTGGCCTGCTGCGCCTGGGCGAGGGCGAGCGCGTCGGTCTGCTCCTGCTGCGAGCGCCGCAGCCGCTCGGCCTGCTCGCGGTCGTGCGTCTCGGCCTCGTTGCGCGCCCGCACCGTCGACAGCTCGCGCTCGGTCTCCATCTGGGTGGTCTCGCGGACCTTCTGCGACACCGCCTCGCGCGCGCTGATCACCTCTTCCGACTCGAGCTCGGCCAGCCGCGCCACCTTCGCCCGCTGCGCGCGGAAGGGCTTCTGCAGGTTGTCCCAGAGGCGCGCGCTGCTCACCACCGCTTCCTTGATCTGCACGGTGACGATGCGCAGCCCCAGGCCCTTGTCGCTCGAGCCCTCGCCCTCGGCCACGTGGCGCAGGCGCGCGGTGAGCTCGGCGATGATGGGCTGCTTGTCCGAGAGCACGTCGTCGATGCTCATGGTGGCGACCTTGTCCTTGATGGCCGCCTCCGCCTGCTCGCGCAGCTGCAGGTTCACCAGGCGCATCGGGTCCTCCGCGTCGCCGAAGTCGAGCTTCTTGTAGGCCGTGCCGAAGTCCTGGATGATCCACTGCACGTAGCCCTGCACCAGCAGCCCCTGCAGCTCCTTGCAGATGCAGTGCGCGTTGATCACGATCGTCTGCATCGCGCCCGGCACCGCCAGGTACGTGTCGACGTACGGGTTGAAGCGGAAGCTGACCCCGAGGCCCAGGTGCAGCGGGTCTGCGTGGCCGCGCCGGGTGTGCACCACGTACGCGTTGGGCGGGACGATCACCGTCTTCCACGGGCCGATGCCGGTGACCCGCACCTCCACCGCGTTCGACGGGGCGGGCCCTGCGCCCTGCGCGCGAATGGCACCTTCGATGGACGCCAGCTGCACCTCGCCGGTGTCGCTGCGCCCGCGCGCCTGCCGCATCGCCGCCGGAGGAGCCGCCATCTGGTTCATCGGCGCGCGCTTGGCCTTGAGGTCGACCTCGAGCCGTTGCTGCTGCGCGACCACCTGATCAAGGTACGAGTTCCGCGGCGCCTCGCTGCTCATGGGGTCCCCTTCAGTGGAGTGAGAGCACCTTCGAAGGACGGAACGCGCTGGAGATCAAGCAAGAACCCCGGTTCCCAGAAACGGGGTCTGGCCCGGTCCTTCCTGCAGAGCGCCGAATTCCTCGACGCCAGTGGGAACCTCGCCATGTCCAGCCGCCTCTCTGCCGCCGCTCTCCTCTCCGTCGCCACCCTCGCGTTGCTGGCCTGCCCCGGGCCCCAGCGGCCGCCGCCCGGCGTGCCGGAGGAGCCACCCGATGCAGGCCAGCAGGTCCCTCCCGACGCAGGCGAGCCCGACGCCGGCCACCAGCCTGAGGCGCTGCTCCGCCTCGGGGGACCGCTGGAGCTCGCGCCCGGAGTCCCCGTGCCTTCGGGCCTGCGCGCCGGGCTGCTCTGGTTCCCCGGCCTCGACCCCACCGCGCCCGCCAGCCCGCGCGCGTCGGTGAGCGGCCCCGTGCTCGGCTCCCCTCCGGCGGCGCGCTGGCGACTCGACGTCACCGCCGAGCCGCCTGCCGAAGCCCGCGTCGACTTCCAGTCGCCAGGCGGCGGCGCCGGTCAGTACTCCGTGGGGGCGCTGGTGCTCTTCCGCGACGCAGATGGTGACGGCGCGCTCACCATCGGCGCCGACGGGAGCACCTCGGACTTTCTCCATGGCAGCGCGGCGGGGGCCGTGCCCTTCGACCTCGAGACGCCGGGGGTGCACACGCTGGTGGTGTGGCGCTCGGGCAACCTCGGCCCCGACGAGACGGGCTTCGTGGCCGGCTTCAACCTCGTCACCATCGACCGGCCCTTCGCCCGGCCCGTCGCGATGCCGACGACCACCGACGTGACGCTCAGGCTGAGCGGTGATTCCCGGCCGGGCCTCATGTTCTGCCCGCCTGCGTACGCCGCCCAGACGCCGGAGCTCGCCTGCGGCCAGCGCGTCTACCTCGCGCCTCACGTCGCCGCCGTGCTCTTCTCGATGGACGCGTTCGGCGTGGCTGCCAGCGTCCAGGTGACCGCGGGGCAGCGCGCCGTGACCGGGGCGCGCGTGCTGCTCAACGGCGTGATGCTGCCGGCCGATGGGCAGGGTGGTTACGCGCTCATCGAGCTGACGCCCCTCGCCATCCAGCCCGGCTCCAACCAGCTCCGCGTCGAGGCCACGGGCTTCGAGCCAGTGTCGTTCGAGGTGGTGCTGCCGCGCGCTCCCACCCTGGAGGCCCCGCGCGCCGGCGCGCAGCTGCCCGCGGGCCGCGAGCTCACCGTGACGTGGATGCCCGCCCCGGGCGCCAGCTCGTACGACGTGTCGCTCGTGCCGGACGTCGGCAACGGGTGGTTCGGCACGACCACGGAGAGCCAGATGGTGTTCACCACGCCAGGCGACCTCGGGTCCGCGAGCCTCTCCGTCTCGGCCCAGGCCATGGCCCCAGTCGGGCGCCACCTCTCGCTCGGCACCTCGGGCGTCAACGTGCCCGTCGAGCTCGTCACGCCGTGAGCAACAGCTCGAAGCAGGGGCCCTCGACTTCGCTCGGGCTGTACGGTTTGGGCCAGTTCCGTTCACGCCGAGCGGAGTCGAGGCGCCTGCTAAAACGTGTGGTTCCCATGTTTGGCGCCTCGGTCAGTCAACGCTATGGAGCCCCCAGACCGTGGACCCTCAGCAGCTCGCCACTCTCTACGCCCGTTACGGGTACTACGTGCAGCGCCGGTGCGCAGCGCTGCTGGGGTCCGCCACCGAGGCGGACGACGCGCTCCAGGAGGTCTTCCTGCGGGTGCAGAAGTACGGGCGGCCCGAGGCCACCGGCAGCGACCTCGGGTGGCTCTACACCATCGCCACCCGCGTCTGCTTCGACCTGAGGGCGAAGCGCCGCGAGGTGACGGTGGATCCCTCGGAGCTGCCCGCGCTGGACGGACGGACCACCGACGCGAGCCCCGACGTGCGCGCAGTGGTGGGGTTGGCGTTGCGGAACATGGACGAGCGCACCGCGGAGCTGGGCGTGATGCACCACCTCGACGGCTACACCCAGGAAGAGATGGCCGAGCGCACCGGCATCTCGCGCAAGACCATCGGTAAGAAGCTGGCCGTCTTCGAGGCCCTCGTGCGCGAGGTCTTCACCCGGACGAACCTCAAAGGAGCGCCGCGATGACGCCCACACCCCCCACCCGCGGCACCGGGTGCCCGCCCGCCGCCGCGCTCGAGGCCTTCGCCGCCGGCGAGCCGCAGCCCTTCGCCGCTCACGTCGGGTCCTGCGCGCAGTGTGGTCCGTACGTGGCCGCGCTGCGCGCCGACGCCGACGCCTTTGCCCGCGCCCGGCCCCCCGAGCTCTTCCTCAAGCAGCTCGAGCGCCGCGCCGCCGGGCGCCCGCGCACGCCGTGGTGGCGCTGGCTGGGCGTGCTCGCGCCGGTGGCCGCCGCGCTGGTGCTCTTCTTCGTCACCAGGCCGCCCCCGGACGACGGGGTGACCTTCAAGGGCCCTCCGCTGCGCGTCTTCCTCAAGCGCGGCGACGCCGAGCCGGCGCTGCTGCCCCCCGATGGCCGGGTCAAGCCGGGCGACTCGCTGCGCTTCGGCTACGACGCCCCGGCCGACGGCTACCTCGCGGTGTTCGAGCTCGACGGCACCGAGGCGACGACGGTGTTCTGGCCTTTCGCCGGCACGGCCGGCGCGCCGGTGAAGCAGTCGCAGGGGCTGCTCCCGGGCACGGTGGTGCTCGACGACAGCCCGGGTCCCGAGTGGCTCGTCGCCGTCTGGAGCCGCGCGCCCTTCGACACCGCACCGCTGGCGCAGCAGCTCAAGGGGCAGTCCACCCGGCCGTCCGTCGAGCTGAAGTGCGCCGGCTGCGTCGTCACCACCCAGCGTCTCCTCAAGCCGTGAGCTCACTCCGTTTCGTTCTCCTCCTGCTGCTCGCTGCCTCGGCCCACGCGGCCGAGCCCACCCGCGTGCTGGTGGCCATCGGCCACAACCTGGGCGACCCCACCGACGCGCCGCTGGCCTGGGCCGAGGCCGACGCGCAGCGCGTCGCCAGCCTCTTCGTCGAGCTGGGCGACGTGGCCCCCGAGCGCGCGCTGGTGGTGCTGGGGCAGGGCGCCGACGTGGTGCGCGAGAAGCTGGCCGAGGCGCGCGGCCGCGTGGAAGAGCTCGCCGCCGAGGGCCGCGAGGTGGTGCTCATCGTCTACGTGTCCTCTCACGCGCGCGCGGGTGAGCTTCACCTCGGCGGAACGCGCCTGCCGCTGGACGCGCTGCGCGGCTTCCTCCAGTCCGCGCCAGCGCGGCTCAAGCTGGGCATCGTCGATGCGTGCGACAGCGGCGTGCTGGTGCGGAAGAAGGGCGGCGCCCCCGCGCCCGACTTCGAGGTGAGCCTCACCTCGGCGGGCGTGCGAGGCCTGGCGCTGCTGAGCTCGAGCGGCCCGGCCGAGGCCAGCCAGGAGCTGTCGGTGCTCAAGGGCGGGCTCTTCACCCACCACCTCCTCACCGGGCTGCGCGGAGACGCCGACGCCGATCGCGATGGCGCGGTCACCCTGGCCGAGGTGTACGGCTATTCCTTCCGGCGCACGGTCGAGGGCGCGGCGCGCGGCGGCCAGCACCCCACCTTCGACCTCGACCTCTCCGGCGCGGGCGAGTTCTCGCTCGCGGCGCCGAAGCGCGGGCGCAGCGTCATCGTCTTCCCAGACGACGCCGAGGGAAACTTCATCCTCTCCAGCCAGCCGCGGCCCGACGTGGTGGCCGAGGTGAACAAGGTGCGCGGCCAGCCGCTCTCGCTCGCCGTGCCGCCGGGCCGCTACCTGGTGCAGAAGCGCCTCGGGCTCAAGGTGGGCCTCGCCTCGCTCGAGCTGCCCTTCGGCGGCCGGCGCACGGTGGAAGAGCGCGCCCTCGAGGTGCGCGGCTTCGGGGAGGTGGCGCTCAAGGGCGGCTACCTCGACGTGCGGCCCTGGGCGCTGCTGGCGCAGGGCGCGCTGGGCAACGAGCCGCTGCTCGCCACCGGGCTCGACTGGCGCGCGGGGGTGGGGCTGCGGCGCGGCTTCGATGCGTGGTGGGCCGGCGTGTCGCTGCTGGGCAGTCACCGCCAGTACCGCGGCGAGCAGCTCAGCGTGGCGGAGAGCTCGGGCACGCTGCGCCTCGACGCCGGCTACCGCTGGCTGGAGTGGCCGGTGGTGCCGCTGGTGGGCGTGGTGGCCGACGCGCGGCTGCTCTCGCAGGTGGTCAGGCGCGACGCCGAAGAGACGCTGCGGCTCATCTACGGCGGCTCGGTGCCGCCCGTCACCACGGTGGGCTTCGCCGCCGGGCCCACGGTGGGCGCCGAGGTCTCGCTGGGCGAGCGCGTCTTCGTGCAGGCGCGCGTGCTGGGCCTGCTGCGCTGGCTCCCCGCGCTCAACCAGCCGGCGTTCACCTTCGGCGTCGAAGGCGCGCTCGGCGCGGGGGTGCGATTTTGAGTTCCCATTCTTCCCGGCCAGGCCGGTCTCGAGAGGAGAGGGCCATTCCGGCCCCATCGAGGACGCACATGAAGAAGCTCATCTCAGTCGCGCTGTGCATGGTGTGGATGGCCTGCGGGCCCGCGGTCAACGGCACCTGGAAGGGTCCGCCGCTGGTGACGCTGGGTGGCCAGCTCACCTTGAAGGAAGGGCTCACCGTCGGCTCGGGCGTGCGCCTGGCCATCGCCTGGTACCCCAACCTCGCCGGTGACAACCCCACGCCGCCGCGCGCCATCGCCACCGAGGAGGTCGCCTACAGCGGCACCTTCCCGCAGAACTTCACCTTCCGGCTCTACGGCCCGCCCGCGCAGGCGGCGCTCGAGGTGGTGCGCTCCGAGGACGGGTCCGAGGGCGAAGCGGCCGTGGGCCAGCTGCTCGCGTACGAAGACCTCGACGGCGACGGCCAGCTCTCGGTGACCACCGCCGGCACCTCGCCTGACCGCATCCTCGGGTCGACCGCGGGCGCGGGGCCCTTCGACTTCTTCAGCAGCGAGCAGCGCGACCTGGTGGCCTGGGTGAAGCGCGCCGACGACCTCGGCCTCGCCAGCGCCGGCATGGTGCCCGGCTACAACCTGCTGCGCGCCACCAGCCCCTTCCTCGCGCCCCAGGTGCTGCCGCTGGACACGCCCATTCCGCTGCGCATGACGGGCGACCCGCGGCTGGCGATCATCGTCTGTCCGGAGGCCTACGCCAACCCGGACGCCGAGGTGGCGTGCGGCGTGCGGGTGTGGGCGACGCCCGCGGTCAATGGGTCGATCTCGCTGCGTGAAGACGGCGGCCTCGACGCCTTCGTGCTGGTGCAGTCGCAGGGCGTGACCACCGGGGCCGCGCTGGTCACCGTCAACGGCGTGCCCCTGCCCCTGGACAGCTCGGGGCTCGCCTACTCACTCTCAGAGCAGGCGCCCTCGGTGCTGCGCATCGGTCGCAACACGGTGAGCGTCGAGCTGGCGGGCTATTCCCCGCTGCTGCTCGAGGCGACGGTGCCGGCCCGCTTCGAGGTGACCGCCCCCGCTTCAGGCGCGCGCGTGGCGCCGGGCGCACCGCTGCAGGTCTCGTGGACCGCGGCGGCCGGCGCCACCCAGTACGGCGCGTCGTTGTTCGTCGACGGGCCGGGCGCGCCCAGTGACACGGTGATCACCTCGACGCTCGGCGCCACGGTGGTGGCTCCGTCGATCTCCGGCCCGGGCGAGGTGTCGGTGACGGCGTGGGACCACCTCACCTTTGCGCGGGCCGCCCTGACGGGAATGTCAGTCCGCACCGTGCCCGTCAGCGTGGGCAACTGACGCAGCCGCACCTACCCCGGCCCTGGCCCCGCGGAATTCCGGGCCGGGGTTGCGCTGTTTCCTGCGCAGGCAATCGAAGGCGCGCGGCGTCGTGAATGGCACGCGAGGTGGAAGGACGAAGGGTGGAGGAACCGTGGCACCCCTGGACCTGGAATTCTCGAGCCGCTTCGACGCGCGCCTGCGGCGGCAGTTGCTCGCGTCGGTGCGCTTCAGCCTGCTGACCGGCGCGGCGCTCTTCGTCGTCTTCGCGGTGTGGGAAGCGACGCTCGAGCCTTCCCTGTTGAGCTGGTCGGCGCCGGTGCGCCTGCTCATCGCGGGCTCGCTGGCTGCGCTCTACGGCGCGTCGTTCACTGCGCTCCGGCGCAGCACCGACGTGCTGTTCCTGCTGGGCACCGCCGTGTCGGGCACGGGGGTGATCATCCTCGGCAGCCGGCTGCCCGACGGCCGGGTGTTCGTGCTCGCCTCGTTGCTGCTGCTGGTGCCCTTCGTGGCGGTGCTCGCCTCGTCGATGAAGGCGGGGCTGGTGGGCGGCGCGCTGTTGTTGCTCGCCGCGAACGTGGGCGCGCTGGTGATGCATTCCCCGCCGCGCGAGTTCTTCATGATGCACCTCTTCCTCGTGCCGGCGATGGGGGCGGCCGCGGGCCTCGCCTCGTTCACCCGCGGAGCGCGCGAGCGGGCCTTCCGCCTCGAGCTGGCCCTGGAGCACCAGGCGGAACACGACGCGTTGTCGGGCGCGCTGAACCGCGCCGCGTTCCTCCTCCGCGCCGAAGCCGCGCGCGCGAGCGGGCGCACCGCCAGCGTGCTCGTGCTCGACGTCGATCACTTCAAGGCGCTCAACGACGGCTTCGGTCACGCCATGGGCGACGAGGCGATCCGCCGGTTCGCCGCAGCGGTGAAGGCCGAGGTGCGCGAGACCGACGCGCTCGGACGCCTGGGCGGGGAGGAGTTCGCGGTGCTCCTGCCCGGCCTCGACCAGGCCGCTGCGCTCGTGGTGGCCGAGCGGGTGCGCGCCGCGACCGCCGCGCTGGTGCTCAGCTTCGAAGGGCGGCAGACCTCGATGACCGTGAGCGTGGGCGTGGCGCAGGCCCGCTCGGAAGAGGGGCTCGAGGCGCTGCTGCACCGGGCGGACACCGCGCTCTATGCCTCGAAACACCAGGGCCGCAATCGCGTCTCGCTGGCCGCGCTGCCCCGCGTCGCGCCGCTCGACCGCAACCTCAACTGACTCTTCCGGGTCCGACCACGCAGGCAGACGTGTTCCAGGCGTCAATGTCTCCCTCTCCCCGAGGGGGAGAGGGTCGGGGAGAGGGCGAACCAATCAGAGCTTCTGCGCGAGGCCCCACTTCACCACCGGCGCCGCGGCCTTCGCCTGCTCCAGCACCCACGCCTTGAGGCCCGCCCCGAAGCGCACGCTCTTCGGCACGTCGGAGCGGCTGAGCGCGAGCGCCTTGTGCTTGAGCAACTCCACCCGGGGATGATCAGGGCGCACCCCCGGAGGCGGCCGCTTGAGCTTCTCCATCGCGTCGGGCAGCAGGCCCTTCTTCTGCGCGGCGGCCATCAGCTTCGCCAGCCCCGGTCCCGTCTTCTCGTCGATGAGCAGCTTGCGCAGCCGCTGCAGGCTGGCCGGCTCGAGCATGTAGAAGCCGAAGGCCACCACCTCCTCGAGGCCCAGGTGCAGGTAGAGCGCGGCGGGTCCTTCCATCGGCTTGAAGCCGTCGAAGGGAATCAGCCCCGCCACGTTCGTCTTGTAGGGGCTCTTGTCCTTGCTGAAGCGCACGTCGCGGTTCAACCGGAAGATCTTCGTGGGCCCCAGCTTGCGCCCGTAGAGCTTCTCGAGCGGCGCTCGCACCTCGGCCAGCAGCGACTGCATCGGCGAGAGCCACAGCTGCTCGTAGCCCGCCTTGTGCGCCTGGAACCACTCGCGGTTCTGCGCCACCGCGAGGCTCTGAAACCAGCTGATGCCCGGCTTCGGAAAACCGGTGAACGGGGCGGGCGGGGCAGGCGTCGGTTTCTTCGGAGCCATGAAGCGCTTCTAGGCAGCTTCATGGCCCCGAAATAGCCCGTTCATCCCGACCCGAACGGTGACTCCCGGGGTGAGCGGGTTACGGGCTCGCGGCCGCGCCTTCATCCGAGAACAGCGCGTCGGTCGACGACGCCTTGCGGGGACGCCCGCGCTTCTTCGGTGCGGGCACCGGCTCACCTTCCGCGGCGCCGGCCGTGGCCAGCGGCTTGCGCAGCCGCGGCAGGGTGAGCGCGGTCACCTTCTCTGCCAGCACCTCGTCGTGCTCGGCGTAGACCTTGAGGTACGCCAGCAGCCGGTGGCCCTTGCGCAGCAGCAGCTCCTGCTCCTCTTCGAGCGCGAGCCGCGCCGCTTCGCGCTGGGCCTCGAGGGCGGTGAGCTCGAGCTGGCGTTCCTTCGCGCGCGCCACGGCCACCTGCAGCGCGCCCGGGTCGAGCTCGGGGAAACGCACGTCGGGCAGAGAGGAGAAGAGCTGGAGAAGCTGCTGCAGATCAGCGGGAAGCACGTCGAGGTCGGTCATGGTGGCTCCTGAATGGGTGTTCAGTATCCACCCCGCCACGTTCTCCGGCAACAAATCTCACCAGCGCACGAGGAAATCAGCGCGCTCGCCCTCGAACTTGTGCAGCTCCACCACGTACGACGGCCCGTGCAGCTCGAGGCCCGCCTGCTCGAAGACGCCCACGTAGTACCAGGGCCGCAGCACCGGGTGACACCACACGTGCACCGAGCTGTCGGACGCGGGGATGGCCTCCGAGGTGGAGTAGTTGTTCACCGTGCGCATGGTGCGCGTCAGCCGCAGCGTGGCCCGCATCGGACCCAGCACCCGGCCCAGCGAGAGGGTGGCCTTGCCCACGAAGGTCTGGCCGAAGCCGCGGATGAACTCGCGGCCCAGGGCGCGATCGCGCTCGTTGCCCTGCAGCTCGGGGAAACGTTTGCCGCCGATGAAGTCGAGCAGCTGCAGGTAGGTGGGCACGCCGTACGCGGGCAGCAGCTTGTCGGGGTTGACCCCCAGCGCGACCAGCTCGCTCTTGAGCGCAGGGGAAAGCCCGGGGCCCAGGGCGCGCAACATCCCCTCCACCGAGTTGCCGAAGATGAGGCGCTCCGTCATGCCCCCGGGAATCTACACGCGCTCAGAACACCGGCAGCGAGGTTTCCGACTGCAGCTTGAAGAAGGTGATGAGCTCCACCAGCTCCACCCCGAAGCGCACCTCGCCGTTCCCCACCGCGCCCTGCGGCAGGGGGAACTCGGCGCCGCCGGCGAAGCTCAAGGAGAGCCCCAGCGCGCGCACGCCGAACACGCCCAGCGTCACCGCGGTCCACTGCGGCGCGCGTGAAGGCAGCCACCGGCCCATCACCTCGAAGCCGGTGAAGAGGGCGAGGGAGAGCCGCGCTTCCAGCTGGGCGCGCACCAGGTCGACGGTGAAGAAGCCGCCCACGTCGAGCGCCTGCTGGGTGGAAAACAGCCCGCGCACCTGCGTGCCGAAGCGCACCGGCCCGAAGCGCAGGCCGAAGAAGCCCTGGAGCCCGAAGTTGAAGACCGCCTCCGGCGGCACGGTGCCGCGCGCGCCGCCGCTGAGCGAAATCCCCGCGAGCACCGGTGAGTCCGTGTCCGCGGCGCCCAGACTCAGGACCGCCACCAGCATCAGCGCGTTCACTGGGTCCCTCCTGCGTCCCACACGCCGGCGGGGCAGGTGAAGTACTTCGGGCCGTCGGCCGCCTCCACGCAGGTCGCCATCTCGGCGTTGATGCGGCGCACGCCTTCTTCGAGGCGCCAGTCGGCGAAGGCGGGGCACACCGGCTGCGAATAGTCAGCCAGCCACTCGGCGAACGGCGCGTCGTTGGCCACGCGCTCGGCGATGACGGTCGTCACCAGCGCAGGCATCGGCGCAGGCCAGCCGAGGCGCGAGGTGAGGTCCATGCCGGCGCCGAGCTGCCGGCGCGCGACCTGCCGGCCCCACAAGAAGAGGCCGCGCATGACGTAGCGGTCGAACGAATACCCCGCGCCGGCCACCACCCAGTCGGGCACGTCAGAAGGCACGTAGATGCCGTGCACGCGTGGATCATCTGCGCGCGGCCGCGAGAGCCTCGGGCTCACCGAGGGGGGCGCGAGCAGCGCCTGGAGCGCGGCGATCTCCGCGTCGCGCAGCTCGGCGGCGCGCTGGGTGGCGGCGAGCTCGGAGATGTCCTGCTCGCTCGAGTACTGCTCCAGCGCGTTGAGCGCGGCGTCGGTGATGCGGCGGGGCCGCGCGAAAGGAATGGGCGTGAGCCGCCCGGTGTCGATGGCCAGCACCCGCAGCGCGGAGGGATTTCCGAGCAGCGGCCCGGCGCGGGACAACGAGAGCGCCCGCGCGCTGGGGAGCAGCGAGCGCAGGCCCCCGTCGAACCACATGCCGCACTCGCCGGTGGGGGCGAAGCCCGACCAGGTCTGCGAGACGGGGCGGGCGAAGAGCGGCAGCACCACCGAGGCCATCACCGAAGAAGAGAGACACAGCGTGCGATCGGCCGCGGGGCACACCCGCTCGTCGAGGCCGAGCTGCTGGTTCTGCTGCGTCTCGGTGGACACCACCACCCGCGTCATCGCGTTCTGCGCCATCCGTTCCCCGAAGAGGCGCAGCAGGTCGTCGAGCGAGAGGTGCTGCATCGGATCGAAGCGGATGAGGTTGACCCGCGGGCGGCCCAGCGCGCCCACCGCGCGCGCCACCGAGCCCGGCTCCGAGCAGAGGAGATCGGACTCGTCGACGTCGGCGAAGGAGTGCACCAGCAGCTTGAGCGCGCAGCTCTGCAGGGGCCGCCCGGGGATCGGCGCGACCTCGGGGAAGGGACTGGCGGGCCAGCGGGAGAAGCAGCCGGACCTGCCCCCCGAGAGGTCGCGGTGCGACACCTCGGGCTCGAGGGTGTACGCGTTGCACTGGTCGAGGAACGCCTGCTGCTCGGGGGAGAGGTGGGTGTCGTCCACCATGGAGAACTCGAGCAGCTGCGCCAGCAGCGCGCCCACGCTCGTGCCCACCACCGCGCTGAAGCGGGAGGCCTGGTCGAGCGCGGCGCGGTCGGCCGCCGGCGCGCGGCCGAGGGCCTCTTCGCGCGCGGACAGCAGCTCGTAGAGCACGCCAGCGGTGAAGGCGCCGTTGGCGGCGCCGCCGGCCATCGCCAGGGTGGGCAGCTCGTTCTGCGCCTGCTGCGAGGCGGGGGTCAGCTCCAGCACCCGCGCCAATCTGCGCAGGGCGTCGGCGCCGTCGGCGTACGTCGCGGTCTTCTTCGCCGGGTCGAGCCAGGTGAGCTCGGCGAAGTCGAAGACGGAGCTGGAGGCACCGCCCACGGCGTACGCCAGTTGCGTCGGATCAGCGGCGAAGCCCGCGGTGCAGGCGGGGCGGGTGCGCAGGGTGGCGAGCTCGGTCCACAACTTCGCCGCCCAGGCCGACGGGTCGCGCGTGCCGGCGGTGGCGCGGCCGATGCGCTCGAGGTCGGCGCCATCGAGGGACGCGAGGCACTGCGCGGCGGGCACCGGCTGCTGCCAGGGGCCCATCACCTCGAACTGGAGCGCGGCGTAGAGCTGGAAGTTCGTCTTGGGCGTCGGCGCGACGCGGTCGTCTTTTCCGTAGGTGAGCTCGGCGAAGACCGGCTTGTTGCTCAAATCGACCGCGACACAGCCGCTCGCCAATGCGAGCAGCGCTACCCCTCGGAGCCCCATGGGCGAGGTCCTACTCAACGCACGCAGCGGGGCGAGTTTCTGTCTCTTCGCGGCGGGAGGGCGGGCCTTCCCCTACTTCATCGCCCGCACCGCGTTGATCAGGTCCCACCGCTGCGCGGCGTCGAGCACCTTCTCGTAACTCTTCATGTCACCGCGCCCCTGGGTGAGCTTCACGAACAACTCCGCGTCGCTCTGCTGCTTCACCGTCGGCGCCGTGAGGTCGGACGGCGGCGTGGTGAAGTACATGCCATCGGGCCCATCGCCCTTACCCAGCGCGCCGTGACACGACGAGCACTCCTTCGCATACAGCACCTGACCCCGCTCGACCGAGGCGGCCTTCGCCACCGCAGGCACCGGGTTCTTCACCCCTTTGAGGGCTGCGGGGGGCACCTTCCAGGCGGGCAGCGGCGCCGCGGCGAGCCAGAGCAGGAACAGAGCGTGCATTTCCCGCTGTGTAACCACTCACCCCACGCTGTGCCCACATGTGATTCGCTGACCGCCGTTCTGGCAGCAAGTTTCCGCCCTCGGGAGAAGGGCGTAACCTCAAGAACCTCGTGAAGCCTTCCATCGGGATCGACCTCGGCACCACCAACAGCGCGGTGGCCACCGCCTCAACAGGTGAACCACGCATCATCGAGCGCGCCACGGGACAGCGACTGCTGCCCTCGCTCGTGGGCATCACCCAGTCAGGCCGGCGGGTGCTCGGAGAAGAGGCGCGCCTGCTGGCCGAGACCGCGCCCGACATGGTCGCTTCCGCCACCAAGCGCTTCATCGGCCAGCGGTGGACTCCGGAGCTCGCGGCCCGCTCGCGGCAGCTCTACCCCTACACGTTGGTGGCAGGGCCGACGGAAGACGTGCGCATCAAGCTGGGAACGACGACGCTGCCGATCGTCCAGGTCTCGGGAATGTTGTTGTCCGAGCTGCGCGGCGACGCGGAAGATCTCTTCGGCGCGGAGGTCCGCAAGGCCGTCATCACGGTGCCCGCGAACTTCACCGACGCCCAGCGCCAGGCGACCCGCGAGGCGGCGGAGATCGCCGGGCTCCAGGTGCTGCGGCTGCTCAACGAGCCCACCGCGGCGGCGATGGCCTACGGGCTGAGCAACGGCTTCACCGGCACCGCGCTCGTGTTCGACCTCGGCGGCGGTACCTTCGACGTCTCGGTGCTCGAGGTGAAGGACGGCGTGTTCACCGTGCTCGCCACCGCGGGCGATCCCTATTTCGGCGGCGACGACTTCGACAACGTGCTGGTGCAGTGGCTGCTCAGCCACGTGCAGGACGCGCCCTCGCGCGAGCGCATCACCCACGACCGGGTGGCCGTGCAGTACTTGAAGATCATCGCGGAGCGGGCCAAGCGCGAGGTGTCCACGGCGGCGTTCTCCCGCATCTCCACCGTGCTGGCGCCCGACGCGAAGGGTCGCGGCATTCCCCTCGAGTCGATGCTCACGCGCGACTTCTTCGAGAAGCTGGTGCGGCCCAAGACGGAGCACGCGCTGTCCATCGTGGAGAAGGCGCTGTCGGACGCGATGATGGGCGCCTCGCAGGTCGACGTGGTGCTGCTGGTGGGCGGCATGACGCGCGTGCCGCTGCTGCGCAGCCTGGTGGCGAAGCACTTCGGCAAGGAGCCTGACTCGCGCGTCGACCCCGACGAAGCCGTGGCGCTGGGCGCCGCGGTGCACGCCGCGGAGCTGGTGGAAAAGACCGGGAAGACGCTCTTGCTCGACGTGGTCGGCGCGTCGCTGGGCGTGCAGGTGGCGGGCGGGCTGGTCAAGCCGCTGCTCAAGCGCAACACCATGCTGCCCTGCAGCGCGACCGAGGTGTTCTACCCGGGGCAGGACGGCCAGAAGGCGGTGCGGGTGCCGGTGGTGCAGGGCGAGAGCAAGCGCGCCGACGAGAACGCGCGCCTGGGCCAGGTGGTGCTGGGCGGGCTCGACGGCCACCTGCGCAAGGACCACGCGATCGAGGTCACCTTCGCCATGGACACCGAGGGGCTGCTCTCGGTGACGGCGACGGACAAGGCCTCCGGGAAGACCGAGGCGGTGCAGGTCGACGCGCGCATGGACCTGTCGACGAAGGAAGCCGAGGCGCTCGCGCAGCAGGAAGAGAAGCACCGCGGCGCCGAGCCGACGCTCGACGCCGAGCAGCGGCGGAAGAACCGCCACGCGCGCCGCGAGCTGCACGGGGCGCTGGTGGCCGTGCGCAGGGTGCACAGGGAAATGCAGAACCTCGGCGCGGGGGATGACGACGAGGCGAAGGCACTGATCGCGCAGTTCGCCTCGGCGATCGTCGACAGCGAGGTGACCGAGTCATCGGGCACGCTGGCCGAGGTGGAAGCGGCGACGGCCAGGCTGCATCAATTGCTCGCGTGAACTGACGACGGGGTTCGCTCAGCCTTGCGAGCCGAGCACCGACGACACGTTCGTCAAGTCAGCTCGACTGCGTTCAGGGCTCTCCTGGCAAAGGGACGGCTGACAACGCAGCCCGCCGCGAAGAACTCAATCTAGCCGCCGTCGCGGCACGTGGATGGGGTGATGGTCGAGCAGTCGCCGACCTGGCCCGCCACGATGACGCCGTGGTCGGAGAAGTTGATGCCGCCCACCGATGGCCCGCCGTCGCGCTCGTAGAAGCACTCGTACGTGTCGCCGGGGAAGCCGTACACCCAGCGCACGGACTCGAGCGTGGGGCACTCTCCCAGCGAGAGGTGGCCGAGGATTCCCGGGCCCGCGTCGCAGTTGCCGGTGAAGTGCGCGGCCACCGCGGCCGCGAGGGTGGGCTCGCAGCGGGGCGCGCCGGCGCCTCCGGGCTCGACGCAGAGGTACTCGGTGAGGCGGGCGGGCACGCCGCGGCAGAGCGGGCCGGCGTCGAGGCCGGCGTCCGTTCCCGCGTCCGGGGCTGGGGGAGTTCCGGCGCAGGCAGAGAGCAGCAGCACGGTCGCGAGTCTCATGGCGTTTCGACACCCGGGAGGACGGTCCTGGGACAGGGTGTTTTTTCCTCTCCCCGACCCTCTCCCCCTCGGGGAGAGGGAGACGGTCAGACCGTCGCGAGCTTGTGGTTCAGCTCACCCAGCTCGAGGCGCAGCTGCGCGTCGCTGTCCTTGAGGTTCTCGATCTTCCGCACCGAGGTCAGCACCGTCGAGTGGTCCTTGTTGAACCGCTTGCCGATCTCCGGCAGCGAGGCCGCGGTCAACGTGCGGCACAGGTACATCGCCACCTGCCGCGCGTGCGCCACGTGCTTCACGCGCCGCTCGCCGCGCAGCTCGTCGACCGCCAGCTTGTAGTACCGCGCCACCTCGCGCTGGATCGCCTCGGTGTCGAGCGCCTTCGCCGCCGGGATCATGTCCGCCAGCACCTGCGCGCACAGCTCTTCGGTCAGCGGCTGCCCGGTGAGCGCGTGCACCGCCGTCACCTTGATCAACGCGCCCTCGAGCTCTCGCACGTTCTTCGCCACGTGCCGCGCGATGAAGTGCGTCACCTTGTCGGTGAGGTTCACCCCGTCGGCCGCGCCCTTCTTCTTCAGGATCGCCACGCGCGCTTCGAAGTTCGGCTCGTGCACGTCGGTGATCAGCCCCATCGCGAAGCGCGAGCGCAGGCGATCTTCCAGGCCGGGGATCTCGGAAGGCACCGTGTCCGACGTCATCACCACGGCCTTGCCCATCTGGTGGAGCGCGTTGAACGTGTAGAAGAACTCGTTCTGCGTCTCCTGCTTCTTCCCCAGGAACTGGATGTCGTCGATGAGGAGCACGTCGCACTCTTCGCGGAAGCGGCGGCGGAACTCCGTCATGCGCTGGTCGCGCACCGACTCGATGAACTGGTTGGTGAACTCTTCGCTCGACAGGTACAGCACCCGCGCGCTGGTGTTGCGCAGCACGATGCGGTTGCCGATGGCGTGCAGCAGGTGCGTCTTGCCCAGCCCCGTGCCGCCGTAGATGAAGAGCGGGTTGTAGGCGCGCCCCGGTGACTCGGCCACCGCGTACGCCGCCGCCGCGGGCAGCTGGTTCGAATCGCTCACCACGTACGTCTCGAAGGTGAAGCGATCGTTGAGCCGCGCCGGCCGGCGCAGGTGTGAGACTGGAGGTGCGGGAGGCAAAGCCGCCGTCACTTCGCCCTTCTCGACCTTCTGCCAGAGCACCTTGACCGCGGTTCCGATCACCCGGGTGAGGGCGCCGCCCATCAGCTCGGAGTAGTGATCGTCGACCCAGTCGCGGAAAAACAGATCCTCGACGCCCAGCGTGAGTGCGCCCGCCTCGTACGAGAGCGGCTGCAACTGCATGAGCTGGGACACCACATACGGCTGCCCGTCATTGCGCAACTGCTCGAGCGCGTTCTGCCAGAGGTTGCGGGCACTTACCGTCGAATCGGCCATGTCGACGACACCAGGAACGAAGAAGAGTTTTGCGGATGACGACGGAGCGGAAGCGGGAGGGGAAGCCTCATACACACGCCCGATTTTGGTGATCAAGAACTTCTCGAAAGGCGAAGTGTCCCGCGAGGTTGCGACGGGTGTCCCGACCTGTGGAAGCCGATCACAATCTCCTTTGCCCGAAAGTCGGGAGGCGCCTCGGTGATGTGACCTGCAGTACGTGCTTTGCAAAACAGGCCGCGAGGGCCTTTCGGGGCCACTTTCCCACACTCTCCACAGGGAGAATGGAGGGGTTTTCCACAGACCCCACAGAGTTTTCCACAGCACTTGTGGAGGGGTTTCGAGCAGCGACTGCCGGTGCCGTTTTCCGGAGCTGCGCGACCAGAAACCGGAGCTGCGCGATGCGCCGGAACGGCGCATCTACCGCACGAAGCGAAGCGGAGCGCGGGCAGGCGCAGCGACCAGAAAGTCAGTGTTCTTCTTGACGAGTCGCGAGCGGGGGGAATAAGGGCCGAGCCTCTCTTGAGCGACTGACCGCTCAGGCGTTTCCCGTAAGCAACCGTTGAAGGAAGGAGCCACTTCGTGGCCAAGCGAATTCCGACGTACCAGCCGTCCAAGGTGAAGCAGAACCGCGCGGTGGGTTTCCGCAAGCGCAACGCCACCAAGGCGGGCCAGGCGATTCTCAAGAAGCGCCGCGCGAAGGGCCGCAAGCGCCTCGCTGGCAAGGCGTACGCGAAGTAAGTCGTGCCCGACGCCGTTCATCCCGAGCGGAGTCGAGGGACGCCCCAGGTGCGCTTCACCTTCCCCAAGGAGGTGCGCCTGCGCCGTCGCAGCGAGTTCCTGCGCGTCCAGGACAAGGGCCACAAGCTCACCGCGGACTGCCTGTTGTGCCTGGTGCTGCCGAATGGAAGAGCAGACGGGCTGACGCGTTTGGGTCTCACGGTGTCCACCAAGGTGGGCCCGTCCGTGGTGAGAAACCGCATTCGCCGAAGACTCAGAGAGCTGTTCCGTGTGCGGAAAGCCAGCCTGCCCAAAGGCCTCGACATGGTCTTCATCGCCAGAAGCAGCGCCAAAGAGGCCGACTGGCCGCGGATGGTCCGCGCCTACGAGCGCATCGAGCGGGAGCTCGGTCAGAAGTTCAAGACATGATTCGCTCCCTGGTGGTGCAGGTGCTGCTGCTGCCGCTGCGCTTCTACAAGTGGGCCATCTCCCCGCTGCTGCCGCCCATGTGCCGCTTCCACCCGTCGTGCAGCGTGTACGCGATGGGCGCCATCGCCGTGCACGGGCCCTTCAAGGGCACCTGGCTGGCGGCGCGCCGGGTGACCCGGTGTCATCCCTTCAACCCGGGCGGGTTCGACCCGGTGCCTCCGCGCGATGGCGTGAAGGCCGAAGTGCTGCTCGCTGCTTCCGAGCCTGAGATCGTCGCGCGGCTCAACGCGCCTCCTCATCCGATGCTGGGCCTCCCGCCAGCCCCTCACCCCGGTCCGTCTCAGGGCCCGGGAGACAGATAGGTCATGGATCAACAGAAGCGTCTTCTCCTCGCCATCGCGCTCTCGTTCGGGCTCACGCTCGTGTGGACCCAGCTCGTCTGGAAGCCCCAGGCTGACGCCGAGGCCGCGGCCCTGGCCGCGCAGCTCGATGGCGGCGTCGCGCTGGTCGACGGTGGTTTCGGTGGTGCGGTGGCCATGGTGGCGCCGCCCACGCCCGTGCCGGTGCCCACGCCCGTGTTCGTCGACGGTGGCCTGCTCGAGGACGGCGGCATCGTGCTGGTGGCCGTGGCGCCTCCGGTGGCGCTGCCCCTGAAGGAAGTGAAGCTCACCCGGCCCACCACGAACCTCACCTTCACCAGCGAAGGCGGCGGGTTGAGCAGCGCCGAGCTGACAGGCGAGCGCGAGCGTGAAGAGAAGTCGCTGTCCATCCTCGAGGGGTGGAAGAAGCTCTTCGGCGCGAAGTTCGAGCCCGCGCCGCACATGAACCTGGCCCGCGCGGTGCCGGGCGTGGGCCCCAACGTGGCCGTCTCGCTGCTGGGCGCCACGCCGGTGCCGGCCACCACCCGCTACGCCGTGGTCGAAGAGGGCCCGGGCAAGGTGGTGTTCTCCACCACCGCAGGCCCCTGGGAAGTGACGAAGACCTTCACCTGGGCGCAGACCCCGGCGTCCGACACCGATCCGTCCGGCTACCTCTCCAGCCTCGCGGTGACGGTGAAGAACGTGAGCGCCACCGCGCAGACCGGCGAGCTGGGCGTGCACGCGATTCGCGCCATCGTGCCCGACGCCGAGCAGGCGCCCTCGATGTTCGGCGGCATCGGCAACCAGGCCTCCGTGCTCTGCCGCGTCGCTGACGACGTGCTGCGCAAGACGCCGCCCGGTGAAGGTGGCGGCATCTTCGGCTGCGGCAGCGCTCCGCAGTACGACGAAGAGAAGAAGGGCCCGCTGCACTTCGTGGGCATCGACCAGCAGTACTTCCTCACCGCCATCTGGCCCAAGGACGGCGCCGTCGAGGGCCGCTGCCTGGTCACCGCCAAGCCCGCCGAGCGCCAGGCCGCGCTGTTCATGCCCGTCACCCTGCAGTCGGGCGAGTCGATGACCCGGAACTTCGGCGTCTTCCTCGGGCCCAAGGAGCTCAACCTGCTGCAGGCCATCGGCACCCACGGCCCCGGCCCCGACGGCACGCCCGCGGTGTTCGACCCCCAGCTGGAGAAGACCGTCGACTTCGGCCTGTGGGCCGTCATCTGCAAGGTGCTCCTCTTCTTCATGCGCTTCTTCCACGGCGCCATCGGCAACTGGGGCCTGTCCATCATCCTCCTCACCGTGATGGTCAAGCTGCTGCTGCTGCCCCTCACGCACCGCGCGATGGTGAGCGCGGAGTCGATGAAGAAGCTCCAGCCGAAGATGGAGGAGATCAAGAAGAAGTACCCCGACGATCGCGAGAAGCAGAACGTCGAGACGATGAAGCTCTACAGCGAGGGCAAGGTGAACCCGCTCGGCGGGTGCCTGCCGCTGTTGCTGCAGCTGCCCATCTGGGCCGCGCTCTTCACCACCCTGCGCACCAGCTACGAGCTCTACGGCGAGCCGTTCTACGGCGTGTGGAGCGACCTCACCTCGAAAGACCCGACCTACCTGATGCCGCTCGCGCTGGGCGTCACCATGATCATCACGCAGCGGCTGCAGCCCCAGATGATGGACAAGCAGCAGGCGTTCTTGATGACCTGGATCATGCCGGTGTTCTTCACCGCCATCATGATGAACTACCCGGCGGGCCTGGCCCTCTACATCTTCACCAACAACCTCCTGTCCATCGCGCAGCAGTACGCGCTGAGGAAGTGGCTGGCGCGCAAGGGACCCGAGGCGGGAGCGAAGGCATGAGCGAAGCGGCTGCAGTGCTGGCGACCGTGCCCGCGGACAAGCGCCCCCAGGTGGAGACGCTGCTGGGCGACGTGTTCAAGCTGATGGAGTACCCGGCGACGCTCGACTTCAAGGACATGCCCGACGGCAGCCTGGGCGTGGCGGTGCACTTCGAGGGCGAGCTGCCCGGCATCACCGCGGGCAAGCGCAGCTACCTGGTGGACTGCGTGCAGTTCTGGCTCAACAAGGTGGTCAACCGGCCCAACGTGCCGCGCCGCTGGGTGAACCTCGGCGTCGACGCCTTCCCCGAGCCGCGCATGCCGGGCCAGCCCCGTGAGCCGCGCGAGCCCGCCCCCGCGCAGCCCGAGCGGAGTGCTCCCGCTCACCCCGAGCGGAGTCGAGGGGCGCCCAGCGCTGCGCCCTCTGCTCCGCAAGCTGCCGCGCCACAGCGGGAGAAGCAGCCGCCCCAGAAGCGCGCTGATCAGCCGCCGCGCGCCGAGCAGAAGAAGCCCGAGCGCGCCTCTTCCCCGCCACCCCCTCAGCAGCAACGCCGGGGTGGCCAGGCCGACGAGCGCGCGCTCACGCCCGCGCCTGATCCCGCCTTCACCGCCGCCGGGAAATTGCTGGCCGAGAAGTCGGCGAAGCACGGCCGGCTCTACGGGGTGATGCTGCTGACCCCCGACGCGCGCGCGCTGATGCTCAAGGCGGCCGACGGGGTGAAGGGCGTCACCGCGAAGGCCGAGGGCGAAGGCCACTGGCGCCGCCTGGTGCTGACGCCCGAGAAGCTCACCGTCATCTCGAAGAAGCAGGTGATGCCGGACTACGACGACGAAGACGAGGACGAGTGAGTCCATGAGCAAGACGCGCGAGCAGAAGCTCTTCGGCGCCGCGGTGTTGAAGACGAGCTTCCTGCTGCGGGAAGCGCTCGACTCACCGGCCTTCAAGCTGGTGTACCCGGGCGTGCTGCGCGACCTCGAGCTGCAGGACGCCGAGGTCGACGCGTTCATCACCGCCAACCGCGAGGCGGTGGAAAAGGCCGCGCGCGGTCAGCCGGGCTGACGAGCGTCTCCTGGCCTCAGGAGATCTCCTCGACGCGCGTCAGGGTGGACGGAAGTCCTTCCCGCTGCGCGCGCGCTACCAGCTGCTCGAGCAGGTGCGTGCTCACGGACCCCCGGTGGCACAGGCGCACTCGGCCCCCGCTGAACTCGACGCAGCAGAGCCGCTCGACGTCGGTGTAGACCGACACGGCCAGCCCCGGCGCTGCGCGAACGAGCTCGGGGGCCTCACGCAAGCGCAGCCGCGCGTCCGGATCATCCAACCGCAGGCGCTGCACCGCGCTGCGAACGCGCTTCGTGGCCCTCAACTCGAGCACCTCGCACAGGAACGCGAGCCCGTCGGTCGGTAGCGCCGTCCCCTCGAGGTCCAGGGTGTGCAGCTCGGGGAAGTGGTGCGCGAGGGCACCGCTGCGCCCGCGGAGCTCGTCGAACGGAAGGTGGAACGTGTGCAGCATGGCGAGCCGCTCGCGAACCGGACCGCTCGCCAGCGCCGCGAAGGCTGTCGCCTCCGCCCGCCGGAGCGTCCTGAGCCTCGGCAGCGCGTCGCTCGCGAAGAGCCTACCGCGGTAGAAGTCTGCCGCGCCGCGGGCGCCGCTGCATTCGAGCTCCTCGACCGTCCTCCACTCGCGGTGCGAGGCGTCGGTGGGCGCGATCCACCGGCATGCGTGCAGGAAGCCCCGGCGGAAGACGGCGGTGCTCCGCTCCACGCCGGCCGGCAGCCACGCATCGAAGTGACGCTTGAGCTCCTTGATCCGCCCCTTCGCGAGGCCCGTGGGCCCGTCGGGCTCGGCGAGCTGAATGGCGATGAACTCACCCCGCGGATCTCCGAGCTCGCTGAGGTGATCCGCGAGCACCATGCGCGGCGCGTCGTCGTCAGGCGTCGCGAACACCCGCGCGTAGAGCGAGTCGAGCAGTGGCTTCTCTGGTCGCGGTGCAGGGGCCGCGGCCTGGAGGCGCTCGTCGAACGGGTTGGCCGTGAACAGCCGGCGGTCGGCCCGGGAGTTCTCGACCAGGGGCGAGCCGGGTTCCGGGAGGCGAGCACCGAACGTCATCGTCCTCGCGTTTTGATCGCGTGGCGGCGCTGCCTGCGGTGCGCCGAAGGTCACTCGACCTCGTTCGCTGCGGTAGCTCTCTTCGACTGCCGGTGGAGACTGCGGCGGACCACCGAACATGATCGCGTCGCGAGGCGGGTCGCGCGGTAGCCAGAACGAGTGGCCACACCGCGAGCACTGCACCGTCGCTCCGCCCTCGGGCACCAGCGCCTCGTCGAGAGAGAAGACCGTCGTGCACTTCTCGCAGTTGACGAACAAGGACCTGGGCTCACGGGGCGCCGCCGGAGCATCGGGTCGCCTCGCGTTGAAGACGTGCCGGCACCGCGTGCATTGCACCGGCGCCCCCGCATGGGGGATGAGCTCGTCCGCGAGCATGAACGTCGTCCGGCATTTCTCGCAACTGATCAGCACGGGCCGATCGTAGCGCCCCCACTGGTCGCAGCGGAGGGTACCGTTGTGCTCCGCGCGTCAGGGCGGGTGCGCGCGGAGCCGGCTGATCAACCGCAGCGCGTTCTCCACCGTCTCGCGGAACATGCGCGCCTCGCCACCCAGGAAGAACGGGGGCAGGTTGTGCAGGTAGCTCACCGTCAACACCGTCACCCGGGTGCGCCCGGGCGCGAGCGCGTGGTGCAGCGTCCAGGTGATGCTCGCCTCGGCGGTGCGCATGCCCATCACCCGGGAGAAGCCGGTGTTCTCCTGCACCACGATGGACGCCGGCGTCCCCGGCTCGTGGGCCAGCTTCAGCTGCGCGGGGAACCCGCTGGCGTCGGCGAAGAAGCGCACTGAGAAGTCGTTGGCCGGCAGGCGCCCCACGTGGAAGCCGCCGTCGGGCTGCTGGCTCACGTCCATGTCCGGCGCGATGGCCTGCACGTACGAGAGGTCGGTGACGCGCTCGCGGGTGAAGAACGAGGCGTCCTTCTCCAGCGTGTACGACAGCCGCACCACCGCCACGTGCTCCGCTTCGCCGCGCCCGTTGAGGTCGAGGGTCCGGAACGCCGCCGCTTCGTCCGGGCGCATCAGCCCGAAGTAGAGCTGCACCCCCCCGTCGGCCTGGAACGCCGGGTCGGCCGCGAAGTCGGCCCGGGCCTCCCGCTGCCAGGCCGGCCCCGCCGTCATCACCGAGCTGATCAACAGCGCCCCGAGAGGTCCCATCACCCTCTGGATAACACCGGCACTTGGGGTTGACTCGACATTATACGAACATTATACAAACAATGAACACGAACCGTCGAACGGAGAGTCCGCATGACCCACATGGCGACGTTGCAGCTGGATGAGCTGGGGCTGGCGGGCTTTCAGCTCGAGCTCGAGCGGGCGCTGCGGCAGTGGCTGCGCCCGGCCGACGAGGCGGTCATCGACCCGCTGTGGACGAAGGCGCGCGAGGTGGTGACGGAGTTCGCGCTGCGGCCGGCGAAGCGGGTGCGCCCCACGCTGCTGGCGGCGGGCTACGCGGTGGCGCGGACGGCTGGCCGAGGCGGAGCGACCCAGTTGATCGACAGCGAGTCGATCGTCGACTTCGGGGTGGGGCTCGAGCTGCTGCACGCCTTCATGCTGGTGCACGACGACGTGGCGGATCGGGCGGAGAGCCGCCGCGGTGGGCCGACGCTGCACCGCGCGCTCGAGGCGCTGCACCCGGGCTCGCCGCACGAGGCCGAGTCGCTGGCCATCGTGGCCGGCGACCATCTCTACGCGCGCGCGCTCGAGGCGATGCTGGCCACGCCCGCCCCCGCCGCGGTGCGCGCCACGCAGTACATGCTCGAGGTCTGCCGGCACACCGCGGCCGGGCAGCACCTCGACCTGGCGCTCACCCGGCAGCCGCTGCCCTTCGTGCGGCTGTCCCAGGCGGTGAAGGTGGCCCGCCTCAAGACGGCGAAGTACGGCTTCGTGGCGCCGCTCGTGTGCGGCGCGATGCTGGGCGGCGCGAGCCCCGCGCTGGTGTCGGCCCTCGACTCGGTGGGGCGCAGCGCGGGCCTCGCCTATCAACTGCGCGACGACGTCATCGGCCTCTTCGGCGACGACGCGGTCGCGGGGAAGTCGGGCGGTGGTGACTTCCTCGAAGGCAAGCGCACCTTCCCCGTGCTCGCCGCGTGGATCCGCGCTGACGAGGCGGGCCGCGCGCGGCTCGAGACGTTGTGGAAGCAGCCGTCGACCGGCACGCTGGCCGAGGCGCGGGCCGAGGTGGAGCGCTGGGGTGGTCTGTCTGCCACCGAGCGGCTGGTCTCGAAGGTCACCGCCCAGGCGCGCCGCCGGCTGGCGGTGTTGCCGGCTTCCCCCGTGGTGCCGTTGCTCGACGGGATGCTCGAGGCGATGGCCGTGAGGGTCTCGTGAAGGCCCTCGTCATCGGTGCGGGCGTGGGCGGGCTCACCGCGGCGATGCGGCTGCGGCACGCGGGGCTCGAGGTGGACCTGTTCGAGAAGCAGCCGGGTCCCGGCGGGCGCTGCGGCCGGGTGGAGTTCGACGGCTTCCGCTTCGACCTGGGCCCCACCATCCTGCTCATGCCCTTCGTGCTCGAGCAGGCCTTCGCGGCGGTGGGCCGCAAGCTGTCCGACTACCTCGAGCTGACGCGGTGCGACCCGCACTACCGGGTGCACTACCGCGACGGCTCGCAGTTCACCCTCTTCAGCGAGCCTTCGAAGATGGCCGCCGAGCTGGAGCGGCTCGAGGCCGGCAGCAGCGGGCGCTACCTCGACTTCCTCGCGCAGGGAAAGAAGCAGCACGACACCGCCTTCGAACACTTCGTCACCAAACACTTCGGCAGCGTCCTCGACTTCGTCACCCCGTCGAACGTGCCGGAGATCATCCGGGTGGGCGCGCTGCGCAAGCTGTGGCCGCACGTCTCGCGCTTCTTCTCGGACGAGCGGCTCAAGCAGGCCCTCAGCTTCCAGACGATGTACCTGGGCATCTCGCCGTGGGAAGCGCCGGCGGTCTTTTCCCTGCTGCCGTACACCGAGGCCGCCCACGGCATCTGGTTCCCCGCGGGCGGGCTGCACGACGTGCCGCTGGCGCTCGAGAAGGTGTGCCGTGAAGAGGGCGTGTCGCTGCACTACGGCCAGGGCGTGAAGCGGGTGCTGGTGGAAGGAGGCCGCGCGGTGGGCGTGGAGCTGGACGACGGCACGCAGCGCCGGGCCGACGTGGTGCTGTGCAACGCCGACTACGCCCAGGCGGTCGACCGGCTGCTGCCCGAGCCGGTGCGGGCGCCGCGGGTGGCGAAGGTCTCGCGGCAGAAGTTCACCTCGTCGGGGCTGATGCTCTACCTGGGCGTGCAGGGCGAGGTGAGCGGGCTGCTGCACCACAACGTGTTCTTCGGGCGCGACTTCCGCGGCAGCTTCAAGGACATCTTCGAGCAGCACCGCGTGCCGGCCGACGTGAGCTTCTACGTCAACGCGCCCGGCCGCACGGGCCGCGGCTTCGCGCCCGACGGGCACGACGCCCTCTACGTGCTGGTGCCGGTGCCGCACCTGGCCGACGACGGACCGGACTGGAAGGTGGAAGGTCCGGCCGTGCGCGAGCAGGTGTTCGCGCGGCTGGAGGCCGAGGGGTACGGCGACCTGCGCGGGCGCGTGGTGGCCGAGCGCATGCTCACGCCGCACCAGTGGGAGACGGAGCACCACCTCGCGCGCGGGGCGAACTTCGGGTTGGCCCAGAACTTCTGGCAGATCGGCCCCTTCCGCCCCCGCGTGACGGACCCCGACGTCGAGGGGCTGTTCTGGTGCGGGGCTTCGATTCAGCCGGGCACGGGCGTGCCCACGGTGATGTTGAGCGCGGGCTTCGCGGTGGACGCGATCCTCGAGGCGACCTCCCGGCAACGCACCGCGGAGGCGGCGTGAGCGCGCTCCTCGACAGCGGCTACGCCTCGGCGCGGGCGGTGACGCGGCACCACGCGAAGAGCTTCTACTTCAGCTCGCTCATCCTCTTCGGGGCGCGGCGGCGCGGCGCGTTCGCCATCTACGCGTTCTGCCGCCGGCTGGACGACCTCATCGACGAGGCGCCGGTGGAGCACGCGGCGCGGTCCCTCGACGAGGTGCGGGAAATGGTGAAGGCGCTGTTCGAGCGGGGCGAGGTACGCGCGCTCGCGCCCTGGCCCCAGGCCGAGCTGCACGCGCTGCTCGACACCGCCCGGCGCTTCGGCATCGGGGCGCAGCCGTTCCTCGAGCTCATCGACGGCATGGAGATGGACCTCACGCGCAGCCGCTACGCCACGTGGGCGGAGCTCGACGTGTACTGCTACCGGGTGGCGGGCGTGGTGGGGCTGATGATGGCGCCCCTGCTGGGCACCACAGACCCGACGGCGCTGGGCCACGCGGCGGACCTGGGGCGGGCGATGCAGCTGACGAACATCCTGCGCGACGTGAAGGAAGACCTGGGCCGGGGGCGCATCTACCTGCCGCAGGACGAGCTCGTCGCGTGCGGGGTCACCGAGGCGACGCTGCGCGAGGGGCGGATGACCGAGGGCCTCCAGCGGTTGATCACCGGGCAGATCGCGCGGGCTCGCGCCCTCTACGCGTCGGCGCTCGAGGGCGTGCCCTGGCTGAGCGGCTTCGGCTCGCGGCGGGTGGTGCGGGTGATGGCCGCCGTGTACGGCGGAATTCTCGAGGTGATCGAGCGGCGCAAGCTCGACGTCTTCTCGTCGCGAGCCTCGGTGTCGCTGGGGGGGAAGCTCCTGAGGCTCCTGGGCGTGTTGGTGACGAGGAACAGGACCGGGTTGCCCGCTCTCCGACCCTCTCCCCTCCGGGGAGAGGGAGACAGGTGATGAAGCGCGTCGCCGTCATCGGAGGAGGCTTCGGAGGCCTCACCGCCGCCGCCGAGCTGGCCCACGCCGGCCACCGGGTCACGCTCTTCGAGCGCTCCTCCACCCTCGGGGGAAAGGCGCAGGTGCTCGACGCCGAGGTGACGCTCGACACCGGCCCCACGCTGCTGTCCATGCCCGACGTGGTGCGCGCCACCTTCGAGCGCATCGGCGCCCTCGACCTGCTGCCCCGCTTCCACCGGCTCCCGCTGCAGGCGCGCTATTCCTGGCCCGGCCGCACCTTCGACTGCTTCGAAGACCTCGACGCCACGCTCGCCTCCGCGCGCCAGTTCGGCGACGGCGAAGCAACCGGCCTGGACCGCTTCTATGCCGAGGCCGCGCGCATCCATCGCGCCGCGGGGGAGCCGTACCTCGAGGCGCCCTTCGAAGGCCTCCCGCAATTCCTCGCGCGCGCCATGAAGCGGGGACCCGGGGCGTTCATGGCCGGCCTGCAGCTCGGCACCCTCGACGGCCTCGCGGCGCGGCACTTCCGTTCGCCCGAGCTGCGCCAGTTCGTCAACCGCTTCGCCACCTACGCCGGCGCCTCGCCCTTCCACGCGAGCGCAGCGTTCGCCCTCATTCCCCACCTCGAGCGGGCCGAGGGCGTGCACCACGTCGAAGGCGGCATGGGCGCGCTGGTGCGGGCGCTGCACCTGGCCCTGGGGCGGCTCGGCGTCGACGTGCAGTTCGGCCAACACGCGCGCTGGACCGCGCATCGCAAGGAGCTGGTGGTGGGCGACGCGCCGTTCGACGCGGTGGTGGTGAACGCTGATCCGTTCGCGGACGAGCCGCTGGGCACGCGGGAGCTCGCGCTGTCGGGCTACGTCGCGCTGCTGCAGGTGCAGCGCCGGTTGCCGCTCGCGCACCATCACGTGGTCTTCGGCGGAGACTACGCGCGGGAATTCTCCGAGCTCTTCTCGGGCGAGATCCCCTCTGACCCGACCCTGTATTTCTGCCACCCCGCGGCGACGGATCAGACGATGGCGCCGCCGAACCGCAGCGGCGTGTTCGCGATGGTGAACGCACCCGCGCTTCGCAGTGAGGCCGACGCGGCGGCGTGGCCGGCGCGCTCGGCGGTGTTGCTCGAGAAGTGCATCGGCGCGCTCTTGCAGCTCCACCCGGGGCTGAGGCGCGACGAGGTGCTCGTGCTGGGGCAGCGCACGCCGGTCGACCTGGCGATGCGGGGCGCGCCCGGTGGTTCCATCTACGGGTTTCTTCCGCACGGCCGGCTGGGGACGTTTCAGCGCCCCCGCATCAGGTCGTCGACGCCGGGCGTCTTCTTCTCGGGCGGGAGCACGCACCCCGGCGGCGGGGTGCCGTTGGTGATGCTCTCGGGTCACTTCGCGGCGCAGCTGGCCCATGCCCACCTGGAGGGCGTGTGACCACCGTTCATCCCGATGGGAACACCGTTCATCCCGAGCGGAGTCGAGGGACCCTGGAGCTGCCGACGAAGCCCGGCTCGTACCGGTGGTACTACCTCGACGTCTCGTCGGACGAGTACTCGGCCGTCGCCATCTTCATGCTCGGGTCGCTGTTCTCGGCCCGCTACGGAGAGCGGGCGCTGCCGACCCAGCACGCGGCGGTGAACTTCGCCCTGTATCGGCACGGCCGGCGGATCGCCTGGGTGCTCTCGGAGTATGCCGACGCGTCGCTCAGTGCAGACGGCCGCTCGCTTCGCATCGGGCACTCTTCGCTCGAGCGCAGCGAGGACGGCCGGGTCTTCGCTCGCATCGATGATCGTTCGCCGTGGTCGCGACGGCCGGTGCGGGCGGAGTTGGTGGTGCAGGCCGCTGCTCTGCATTCCGAACCCGTCATGCTCGTCGACGGGCTCGCGCACCTCTGGCATCCGTTCGGCGTTCGGGGGCGCGGCGAGGTGTTTGCCCTCTCCCCCGGGAGGCAATTGGTGTTCAGCGGGCCCGGGTACCACGATGGAAATTCCGGATCGCGCCTGCTCGGGAGCGACTTGAAGCGGTGGAGCTGGACGCGCACCCACACGCCCACCGAGACGCGCGTGCTGTACCGCCCTGAACACGGCGCGCTGCCCGGGTGGGAAGTGCTCGCGACCGATTCAGGCACCTCGGTCACGCGCACGGCGCCTGAGCGCACGGTGTTGCTCCGGACCGGCTGGGGCCTCGAGGTCCCCTCGGGCGGCGGCCAGCGGCTGCTCGAGTCGTCCCCCTTCTACGCGCGCTTCGAGACGGCCCGGCCCGGCCACCACACGCTGGGCGAAGCGGCCGACTTCGCGCGCTTCCGCTCGCCCTTCGTGCGGTGGATGGCGGACTTCCGCACCCGGGTGGCGGCATGAGCGTCGAGCCGACGTACCGCATCAACGTCGCCGCCGAGCTGTCGGGCGTGAGCGAGAACCTCATCCGCGCGTGGGAACGACGCTACGGCGTGCCCCGCCCCGCGCGCACCGGCGGTGGCTACCGCAGCTACGAGCGCGCCGACATCGACTTGCTCAAGCGCCTCAAGCAGCTCACCGAGCAGGGCGTGCCCATCTCCGAGGCGGTGAAGCTCGTCGATGACGGGGCCGGCTCGCGTCGAAGGGAAGCAGACCCCACCCGCTGGCGTGACGAGCTCTTCGGCGCCGCCCAGCGCTTCGACCAGGCCGCCATCGACACCCTGATGGACGAAGGGCTGCGCAGCCCCCCGCTGGTCTTCTTCGAGGTGCTCGTCGCGCCCCTGCTGCGCGAGGTGGGCGCGCGGTGGCACGCGGGCACGCTCTCCATCTCCGAGGAACACCTGATCACCAACGCCGCGCGGCAGCGCCTCATCTCGCTGCTCTCGAACGCGCCTCGGCAGGCGAAGCGGCACGTGGTGTGCGCGTGCCTCCCCTCGGAGCAACACGAGGTCGGGTTGCTCGGCGCGGCGCTGCACTTCCGGCACGCCGGCTGGAAGGTGACCTACCTGGGCGCCCGCACCCCGTTCGCGCAGCTCCGCCGCGTGGTCACCACCGTGAAGCCCGACGTGGTGGCGCTCTCGGCCATTCGCGGCGGCAAGGCCCTCGACGGGCTGGTGGGCACGCTCCCCCCCGGCACGCGCGTCGTGGCGGGCGGCGTGGGCGCGAAGCGTCAACCCGACGGCATCACCCTCATCAACGGCCCCGAAGACTGGGACCGCCTCTTCAAGGAGTTTCCATGAAAGCACTCATCGTCGGAGCAGGACCCGGTGGCCTCGCCGCCGCCATCAACCTCGCGGGCCTGGGCATCGAGGTCACCGTGGTGGAGAAGGAAGCGGTCCCCGGCGGCCGCATGCGCGGGATGTCGTTCGACGGCTACGAGGTGGACACCGGGCCCACCATCATGCAGCTGCCCGAGGTGCTCGACGAGATCGTGCGCCGGGCGGGCAAGCGCCTCTCGGACTACGTCACGCTGCAGCAGCTCGACCCGAACACGCGCATTCACTTCTGGGACGGCACGAGCCTCGACACCTCGAGCGACCTCGAGAAGCTGCGCGCGTCGCTCGCGAAGCTCAACCCGAAGCACCCCGCCGCGTTCGATCGCTGGATGGCGGAGGCGCGGGAGAAGTACTCGGTGGCCTACGAGAAGTTCATCTGCACGCACGCCGACTCGCTCGCCTACTACGCGCCGTGGCGCCTGATGGACACGCTGCGCTTCAAGCCGTGGCAGTCGCTCTACGGGCACCTCGACTCGTTCTTCCACGACGACCGCGTCACCTTCGCGCTGAGCTACCCCTCGAAGTACCTGGGGCTGCACCCCACCACCTGCTCCAGCGTGTTCAGCGTCATCCCCTTCCTCGAGCTGCAGTTCGGGGTGTGGCACGTGAAGGGCGGCTTCCGCGCGCTCAGCAAGGGGCTGGCCCGCTGCGCCGAGGACCTGGGCGTGAAGTTCCGCTACGGCGCGCCGGTGGAAGAGGTGCTGGTCGAGGGCAAGCGCGTCACCGGCGTGCGCCTCGCCTCGGGAGAGACGCTCACCGCCGACGTGGTGGTGATCAACGCAGACCTTCCCTATGCGGCCACGAAGCTGATCCGCCCCGAGCACCGCGAAGGCACGCGGCTGTCTGACGGCTCGCTCGACCGCGCCAAGTACAGCTGCAGCACCTTCATGATGTACCTGGGGCTCGACCGCCGGTACGACGAGCTGCCTCACCACGTCATCTCGTTGTCGGAAGCGGCACGGAAGACGGACCGCGCGTCGCTGGAAGACCTCCACCTCGACGTGGACGACCCTCCCTTCTACGTCTGCAACCCCACGCCCACCGATGGCACCGGCGCGCCCGACGGCCACTCCACGCTCTACGTGCTCGTGCCCACGCCGAACACGAGCCGCCTGGACGATTGGGAGACGGCCACCCGCGAGCTGAGCGCGCGCATTCCCGGCTGGCTCGAGAAGGTGGGCTTCAAGGACGTGAAGAAGCACATTCGCGCGCAGCGCACCTTCACCGCGAAGACCTGGCAGGAAGACTTCAACGTCTTCCGCGGGGCGGTCTTCAACCTCTCGCACAACTGGACGCAGCTGGGTCCGCTGCGGCCGAAGGTGAAGTCGCCGCACCTCGACGGGCTCTACTGGGTGGGCGGCGGCACGCACCCGGGCAGCGGGCTGCTCACCATCATGGAGAGCGCGAACATCGCCGCCGACTACCTCGCGAAGGAGCTGGGGCGGCCGCAGCTTCCGTCGTGGCCCTTCGTTCCCCGCGTCGCGCCTGAGCTGCTGGAGAAGTCAGCGTGAGCTGGCTCCTGGGAGCGCTGGCCTTCGTCGTGGTGCTGGCGCTCGGCTGGAAAGTGCTGGTGCGCCTGCTGGTGCGCGCGCGGCTGGGTCCGTATCGGGTGGCGGTGAACGTGGTCGACCCGCGCCTTCCGCTGAAGACGGACCGGGCGCGCCGCGTGGCGGTCATCGGGGGTGGGGTGGCGGGCATCTCGGCGGCGACCACGCTCGCGGCGCGCGGCTACGCGGTGACGGTGTTCGAGGCCAAGCCGTACCTCGGCGGCAAGCTCGGCTCGTGGCCGGTGCAGCACGCGCCCGGAGAGACGGAGTGGGTGAGCCACGGCTTTCACGCCTTCTTCCGGCACTACTACAACTTGAACCGCTTCCTCGACGCGCTGGGCGTGCGGCAGAAGTTCCGCGCCATCAGCGACTACCGGATTCTCTTCAAGGGCGGCGAGGAGCTCTCGTTCGGCGAGGTGGACACCACGCCCATCTTGAACCTGCTCTCGCTCGCGGACCGGGGCGTGTACCGGCTCGGCGACTCGCTCAAGGCGCCCACGCGCGACCTGATGGGGCTCTTCCTCGAGTACGACCCGAAGCGCACCTTCGAGCAGTTGGATGGCATGTCGTTCGCGCAGTTCGATCGCCTCGCGCAGTTGCCCACGCGGCTCAAGCTCGCCTTCAACACCTTCGCGCGCGTGTTCTTCGCGGATGAAGACCGGCTCTCGATGGGAGAGCTGGTGAAGAGCTTTCACTTCTACTTCCTCGGGCACGACGGCGGGCTCACCTACGACCACCCGGTGGAGGACTACGAGGTCTCGCTGCTCGGGCCGATTCGCGCGCAGTTCGAGCGGCTGGGCGTGACGCTGAAGCTGGGTACGCCGGTGACCGGGCTGGCGAAGCAGGGTGCGTCTTTTCGGGTGAACGGCGAGGACTTCGAGCGGGTGGTGCTGGCGACCGACGTGGTGGGCACGCGGGCGATCCTCTCGGGTGCGACGGGGCTCGATGGGCTTGCCGCCACGTTGAACGAAATCGAGCCGGGCCAGCGCTACGCGGTGTTGCGGGTGTGGATCGACAAGGCCGCGCGGGCGACGTTGCCGGTGTTCGTGATCACGGATCGCCAGCGGCTGCTCGATTCGATCACCTTCTACGAGCGCACCGAGGCGGAGTCGGCGCGCTACGTGGCGCGGCACGGCGGGTCGGTGCTCGAGCTGCACAGCTACGCGGTGCCCGACGACGTGCCCGATGACCAGGTGCGCGCGCTGCTGCTCGAGGAGTGCGTGCAGTTCCTGCCCGAGCTGAAGGGCCTCACCGTCCGTCACGAGCACTTTCAACTGCGGCGCGACTTCACCGCGTTCCACGTGGGGCAGCACGCGCGGCGGCCGGTGACGGAGAGCGGGGTGCAGGGGCTCGTGTGCGCGGGTGACTGGGTGAAGCTGCCCTTCCCGGCGATGCTGCTCGAGGCCGCGTTCAGCAGCGGGCTGGTGGCGGCGAACGCGCTGTTGCGCGCCGACGGGCTGCGGGAAGAGCTGGTCGAGTCGGTGCCGCTGCGCGGGCTGCTCGCGGGTGTGCCGGCGCCCCCGGCGCGGAAGACGCTGCTGGCGGGGCAGGCGCGATGATCATCCTGGTCGGCGCGGGGTTGGCGAACGGGCTGCTGGCGGACCGCCTGCTCGCGCGCTGGCCCGGGCTCGACCTGCTGGTGCTGGAAGGTGGAGCGGCGCCCGGTGGAAATCACACCTGGTGCTTTCACGAGAGCGACGTGCCGCCGGCGACGCTCGAGTGGCTCCGGCCGTTCATCTCGGCGTCGTGGCGTGGCTACGACGTCGCCTTTCCCGGCCTCTCGCGGTCATTGCCGGGCACGTACTTCGCGGTGCGCTCGGAGGACTTCGCGAAGCAGGTCACGTCACGGCTCGGGCAGCGGCTGCGCACGGGCGTGAAGGTGCGCGAGGTGAAGGCGACGTCGGTGGTGCTGGACGACGGCACCACGCTCGAGGCGAGCGTGGTCATCGATGGTCGAGGGTGGGTGGACCCCGACCGTTCATCCCGAGCGGAGTCGAGGGACGGCTTCCAGAAGTTCCTCGGGCAGGAGGTGTTGCTGAAGCAGCCCCACGGCCTCACGCGCCCGCTCCTGATGGACGCGACCGTGCCGCAGTTGGACGGGTTCCGCTTCGTCTACGTGCTCCCCTGGGACGAGAGGCGCGTGCTGGTGGAGGACACCCGCTACAGCGACACGCCCTCGCTCGACGCGGAAGCGTTCCGCAGCGGGATCGCGACGTGGCTCGCGAGCCGGGGGTGGGAAGTGGAGCGCGTCCTCCGAGAAGAGGCAGCAGCCCTGCCGATTCCGCTCTCGGGCGCACCAGGGGTGCTCACCCGGCCGACCGTCGGCGTCGCGGCCGGGTTCTTTCACGCGACTACCGGCTACTCACTGCCGTTTGCCGCTGCGACGGCGGAGCTGATCGGCGCCCAGCCTTCACTCGAGGCGGATCAACTGACACGACTGCTCAACGGCGCGGCGGATCTGCACTGGCGCGAGATGCGCTTCTTTCGGCTGCTCAACCGGATGTTGTTCCGCGGCGCCGAGCCGCAGGCGCGCGTGAGGGTGTTCGAGTCGTTCTACCGGCACGAGCCAGCGTTGATCGATCGCTTCTACGCGGGCCGGCTGCGATGGACGGACAAGTTGGCTGCCCTGCGGCGCGGGGCTTCCACGGTGCCACCTGTCAGCGCGATGCGCGCGGCCTGGTCGTGAGCGCCCGGTTCAGGCCGAGAGGGTTGACCACATGGCGCTCAGCTCACCGCGAGCGGAGTCGAGTGCGGTCACGGATGTGGAGGGCAGGCCCCGCCGCCATGCGCGTGGTGACACGTGCTGTCCACCGGCCGCGCAGCAGGTGAGGGCTGCTTTGCAGGGTTCGCGCGGCGCGTGCTGCGCCGGAAGCCACGGTGGACGGGCGGTGTTTGCCCTCGAGTCCGCCTTCCCCCTCGGGGAGAGGGAGACACTGATCCTATTCCGTGAGCGTCCTCAACTCGGTGAGCCGCTGCAGCTCGTCCTCGGGGATGAACGTGCCGGCCGAGCCGGTGAAGCCCAGGTACACGCGATCAGACAGCTGCTGAAAGCACCGCTTCGCCACCTTCGTCTTCGGGTTCTCCCGCACGCACGCCTCGAAGAAGAGCAGGTCGACGTCCCACCACAGCGGAGAACGCAGCGCCCCCGCACACACGCCCAGCAGGTACAGCGCCTCGCCGCGCGTCTTGAGCTTCGGGTCTTTCCCCAGCGCCAGGTTCAAGTACCCCGACGCCCGCAGCCAGGTCACGTCGCGCCGCTCGTCGACGGAGAACGGACCGCCCCCCGTGTTCGCCTTCGTCATCAACGCCTGCGCCTTCGCGAACAGCGCCTCGGGTTTCGCCTTCTGCGCGTCGAACTTCTCCGCCTTCCACGCCACCACGTCCTTCCGCCACGCCGCGAGGTTGCCCTTGAGGAACGCCGGCAGCTCAGGCCGCGCCAGCAGCTTGTCGAGCAGCACCAGCGTCGCCGCCGAGTCGTCCTTCACCCGCACCAGCAGCGCCATCGTGTCCTGCAGGGCGCGCGAGTACTCGAGCAGGCCGCGCTCGTTGGCGGGGGTGGCCTCGAGCAGCTTCGTGTACTCGGACAGCGCCTCGTCGAACTGCCGCGTCGCCGCCAGCACCTGCGCGCGCTGCAGCCCGGTGAGCCCCAGCGCGTCGAGCCGCTTCTGCGCGTCGTCGAAGTCCACCGGCGCCCGCTCGCGCGTGTGGCAGGTGAAGCACAGCCCCACCATCGTGCGCACCCGCATCGCCACCACGTCGGTCTCGCGCGCCTCGAAGCGGCGCACCGTCTCGGCCGCGTACTTCGAGAACATCGACGAGAGCGCCGCCGTCGCCGGCTCCTGGCCCTTCGGGTCCGAGGGGAAGGCGTGCGACAGCGCCGCCAGCTTCGCCAGGTCGGCGGTGATGGCCGCGGCGTTCTTCGGATCTCTGAGCGCCGCCGGGCTCGAGGCCACCGTCTGCAGCTTCACCAGCGAGTCGTACGCGTCGCGCATCGAGAACTTCGCCACCGGCGCCCCGGCATCCGTCGCCGCGAGCAGCATCACCGTCATCACCCCGAGCATCATGAGGCCGGTCTACTCCGCCCCCGTGTCGAAGGTCGCCTCGAAAGGTTCCTCTCCCAGTTGAGCGAAGAGCGGGAAATCGAGCGGGAGCTGGATGACCAGGTCGTTGCCCTTCTGCTTCACCTGCAGCGCCTTGCCCGGGGTGAAGACCACCGCGTGCTTCCGGTCGGGGTCGACGTCGTGAATGAGCAGGTGCTGGCCGTGCCCCAGCCGCGCGCTCACCATGCGCAAGATGCGCTTCGCGTCGTGCCCGCCGGGGAAGCGCACCACGTATTCCCGGCCCTGCTGCTCCCAGCCGAGGCCCTCGACGGCCAGGTAGCCATAGCGGCTGCCGTCGCGCGCCGAGCCCGCCTCGCAGGCGGCGATGAAGGCGGGGTCCTTCGTGTAGCTGCTGCGCCCGATGTCGGTGACCAGGTCCTTCGAGCGCTGCGCGAACAGGTCGAGCACGCCCTGCACAGACCACGGCTCCATCCGCTCGCGCTCGTCGGGGAAGAGGCCCACCACCCGGCGCACCTCGAGGCGGCCGCGCGGCGTCTCGACGAACGGCACGTTCGGATCCACGGTGAAGGCCACGCTGTCCATCTCGGTGTGAGGCACCGACATGCGGTCCTCGGGGGGAAAAGGCACGCGGCTGATCGGCTTGAAGAACGGAAAGTACTCGCCGAGCTCGAGCTCGCGCTTCGAGCTGACGACGTAGCGCCCCAGCATGCGCAGGAAGAAGGGCGCCCAACCCAGCCCGCCGCCCGGGTACGCCGGCACGCGCAGCGACAGCTCGTAGCCGGTGCCCTCGCGCGCGGGGTCGATGAGCGCCGAGAGGCCGTAGGTCACGTGGAGCTCGTGGTGCCCGATGGGACACCTGGCCACGCTCCACACCGCGGGTCCGCCGTGCTCGAAGGTGAGCAGCCGCTTCGGATCGAACGCGTGCATCAACTGACCCGTCGAGAGCTTGCCCAGCGCGGCGTCGAGCGCGGCCACCGCGTCGTCATGAATCTCGCGTGGCGGGCCCTTGAGCTCGAAGGTGGTGGTGGTCATGGGCGGACACTTGAGCGCAGCCGCCGCGCGCGAGCCAACTCAGTTTAGAGTGGTCGCATGCGGTGGTTGGCAGTCTTGGCGCTCCTCTTCGGCTGTGCCCCGATTGACCCGGGAGATCAGCCGGCGCTGCGCCAGGCCTTCACCGGCCTGCCCCAGCTCCAGGGCCCCGACGGAGGGCGGCTCGGGCAGGTGCTCGCGTCCTGCCGCACCACCGGCTTCGTCGCCGGCGCGCCGGGCGTGGGCTCCGCGACGCCGCACCTCGGGGCGAGCATGACGCCAGCCGGCCCCGAGAACCTCGGGCAGACGGTCGCCTGCGACGGCATGGCCGGGTCGCTGCGCATTCTCAGCGGCGGCCTGGCGGGGTTGAAGCTGTTCCAGGTCACGGGCGGCAGCTCCGCCACCATCAGCAACACGCCCACGGTGGCGCTCTCGCGCGCTTCCTCGACCACCCTGCCGGTGCTGGTGGGCGAGGCGGGCGGCGTGGTGCGCTTTCTTCACCCCTCTACCTTCCAACAGGTGTCGCCTCCGCTGATGGGCACGGGGAACAGCTTCGGCGCGGTGCTCACCTGGTTTCCGACCGGCGCACGCTTCGCGGTGGCGAGCCCCGAGCTCACCCGGGTCGACCTCTACGACTTCTTCCCCGACGGGGGCGTGGTTCACGTGATGCCTCCGCTGATCAACCCGGCGCGCCCGCGCTTCGGCCTGTCGCTGGCCGTGGGCGACGTCTCTCCGCGTCTCGGGCTCGAGGTGATCGTCGGGAGCCAGGGCGCGGTCGACATCTACGAGCAGAACGGCACGCTGATCCAGACGCTCACCGGCGCGTCGAACAGCTTCGGCGCCGCGATCGTCGTGGAGAACGACTGGGCGACGAACCTCGACGGGTTGTGGGTGGGTGAGCCCGCGCTCGACCGCATTCACAACTTCGTCGGAGACGCGGGGATCGTCGACCAGCTCTCCCCCGGCGGCGTGCGGTTCGGCGCCAGCCTCGCGCTCGATGGGTTCGGAGAGCTCGCCATCGGCGCCCCGGATTTTCCCAACTCCACCCGGCGCGGCGCGGTGTTCAGCGAGCAGGTGCGGTTCGGGACGGCCTTCGGAGAAGTGGGCGAATGCGACACCACCGTCGGGTGCCTCGCCTCGAATTGCATGCGCGGCACCTGCCGGGGCGGGGTGTTCTGTGAGGCGCTGGTCGGCGCGTGCGAGCCGGGGGCGCAGTGCGACGTCTCGACCGGGGCGGACCGGTGCGTGTTGGCTGACGGCGGCGTGGTGGTCCTCACCCTCCCGGGACGCGACGCGGGGGTCGCCGTCGATGCGGGGGTCGCCGTCGATGCGGGGGTCGCCGTCGATGCGGGTGTCGCCGTCGATGCGGGTGTCGCCGTCGATGCGGGTGTCGCCGTCGATGCGGGTGTCGCCGTCGATGCGGGCGCCGTCGATGCGGGCGTCGCCGTCGATGCGGGCGTCGCCGTCGATGCGGGCGCCGTCGATGCGGGCGCCGTCGACGCGGGCGCCGTCGACGCTGGCACCGTCGATGCGGGCGCCGTCGACGCGGGCGCCGTCGACGCGGGCACCGTCGATGCGGGAGCCGGTGATACCGCTGATGCTGGCGGCGACGACAAGTGGATCTTCACCGCGAGAAGTTGTTCGACGAGCTCCGTCTTCCCCATGGTGATGATCAGCCTGCTGCTCGCGCGTCGGAAGCGAAGGGGTTCGCCCTCTCCCCGAGACAAGACGTGGGCGGCGGTGTCGGTTGCGGTCGCGCTCTGGGGCTGTGCTCCCGATGCGCCGGCTCGGGACAATCGTCGCCAGGCCCTCGTGGGCATGCCCGTGTTCGTCGGCACCACTGGCTCGCAGCTCGGCGCCACGCTCGCGGCGTGCCGTGGCAGCGGCTTCGTCGCCGGTGCTCCGGGGACAGGCACGGCCTGGCAATCAGGGTCCATGAGCATGCCCACGGCGCTCGGCGACGGCCTGGGCCGCGCCGTCACCTGCGAAGGTCTGCTCGGCTCCCCGCTGATGTTGGCGGGCGGTGACGCCGGCGTTCGCAAGGAGGTCCTGGGCGCGTGGGTCGGCTACCTCACGTCGTCGCCAGTGATGTCGCTCGATCGCTCCGACGACACGAGCCTCCCCGTGCTCCTGGGCAGCACGGCCACCGTTCAGGCTTTCGAGCCGACCACCGGGCTCGCGCGCGGCCTGGCCATCGTCGGCACCACCGGCTTCGGCGCGGTGGTGCTCTGGTTCCCCGGCACTCGCAACCGCTTCGCCGTCACGCACGCCGGAACCCATGAGGTCTCGATCTTCGACTTCGCGAGGGTCTCCGGCATCGCCACCCCGCAGCAGGTCATCCCGGCGGTGGACGCCACGTCGGTGATGTTCGGCAGGACGCTGGCCGTCGGTGACTTCCACCACGCCCCCGGCCTCGAGCTCGCCATCGGCGACGAGAACGCGGTGCACGTCTTCACGCAGACCGGCCAGCGCCTCTACGGGGTGGCAGGCGCCCACCAGAGCTTCGGCAGCGCGCTGGCGGTGCAGCGCGGCTTCGCGCCCGGCCTCGACGTGCTGTGGGTAGGCGAGCCGGGCCTCAACCAGGTGTACCGCTTCATCGGCGACGAGGGCGTGGTCGCCGAGACGATCACCGAGCCGGCCGCGAATTTCGGCGCGAGCCTCGCCATCGACCCCACGGGCACCACGGCGATCGGCGCGCCGGGTTACCAGGGCGTCGGCGCGGTCTTCGTCGAGCAGCTCACCTCCGTCATGATCGGGGAGGCGATGCCCTGCTTCGGCTCGGGCTCGACGTGCGTCACCTCAAACTGCCAGATGGGGTCCTGCGTGGGCGGGGTGTTCTGCAGCACCGGCGCGGGCGTGCCCGCCTGTGTGCCCTTCGAGGAGACCTGCAACCTCCAGGGCGGCTGCGTGCAGGAGGACGGCGGCGTGCGCACGTTCGATGCCGGCGTGATGCCTCCGATCGACGCGGGGGCGAGTGTCGATGCGAGCGTGCTCATTCCCGATGCAGGCGTGCCCGACGCGAGCGTCTTCGTCGATGCGGGCGCGTCCGTCGATGCGGGCGGGCTGATCGATGCGGGCGGGCTGATCGATGCAGGCGGGCTGATCGATGCGGGCGTGTTCGTCGATGCGGGCGCGGTCGTCGATGCGGGCGCCGCGCGCGATGGCGGCGTCGATGCGGGGCTGCGCGACGGCGGCGAGGTGGTGGACGGAGGCGAGGGTGAGCTCCCTCTCACGTTCACGACGAATAGTTGCTCGACGGCTCCGGCGCTACCGCTCGGGTTGCTCGGTCTCGCTTTGGTGCTTCGGCGGCGGCAGCGGAAGGGTCAGCCCTCTCCCCTCGGAGGGTGTTGAGAAGGACCCTCGACTTCGCTCGGGCTGAACGGATTGGGGCCAGTTCCGCTCACACCGGGCGGACTCGAGGCGCCTCCTTCACCGGGCTCACTTTCCTTTTCGCGGCCTGGGGATGGCGTAGGCGTCGAGGCGGTTGAGCATGGTGCGCCGCGAGATGCCCAGCGCTCGCGCGGCCAGGGTTTGATTTCCCCCGTGCAGCTCGAGCGCCGCGACCAGCTTCGCCCGCTCGGCCTCGGCGTCAGGCGTGGCCGCACTCGGGGCGTCGCTGGCGGGCCGGGTGAGCGGAATGGCGGTCAACTTGTCGAGCGGCAGATCATCCGGCCCGATGAAGCGATCGTTCGCCAGCAGCACCGCGCGCTCGAGCATGTTGCGCAGCTCGCGCAGGTTTCCCGGCCAGCGATACCCCTGCAGCATCGAGAGCGCCTCGGGGGTGAGCTGCGGCTCGGGGCTGCGGCCGAACTGCTTCGCCGCGCGGCCGATGAAGTGACGCGCGAGGCTCTCCAGCTCGGCCACGCGCTCGCGCAGCGGAGGGATCACCAACGAGATGCCGTTGAGCCGGAAATAGAGGTCCTGGCGGAAGGCCCCCTTCGCCACCTGCGCCTCGAGGTCGCGGTGCGTGGCGGCGATGAAGCGCACGTCGATGGGCCGCGGCTTCGTGTCGCCCACCCGCAACACCTCCTTCGCCTCGAGCACGCGCAAGAGCTTCACCTGGCTCGAGAGCGGCATCTCGCCCACCTCGTCGAGCAGCACGCTGCCGCCGTTCGCGCTCTCGATGAGGCCCGCCTTCGCCTTCACCGCGCCGGTGAACGCGCCCTTCTCGTGCCCGAACAGCTCGCTCTCGAGCAGGGTCTCGGTGAACGAGGCGCAGTTGAACTTCTGGAACGGCTTGCCCGCGCGCGGCGACGAGGCGTGGATCGCCTCGGCGAACACCTCTTTCCCCACGCCGGTCTCGCCCAGCAGCAGCACCGAGATGTCGCCCGCGGCCACCTTGCGCACCAGCGCGTGCAGCGCCTGCATCTGCGGGTCGGCCACGATGACGCCCTTGGGCGACACCTTCCCGAACGCCGCGTGCTCGGTGCTGGCGCGCTCCACCTCGACCCGGCGGTTGGCCTCGAACAGCAACGCGTCGGGGTCCCTGCCGTCCTTGCCGAACGTGGCGGCGCCGACGATGACGTGCGCCTCGCGCTTGTCGAGCGCGAGCGAGAGCTTCTGCATCAACGGCTGCGGGTTCCCCCCGGCGATGAGCACCTCGTACTCACCCGGGCCGTACGACGCGACGACGTCGGTGGGCGCGAGCAGCGCGGCGAGCGTCTCCTGCACCAGCTGCGGCGACGAGGTGCCCTGCAGCTTGAGGCGCAAGACGCTGAACACCACCCCCGACGACTCGGCGCGCGCGCATTCTTCCTCGAGGCGGCCCTCGAAGTAGCCGTGCGTCCACAGGCGCCGCGGGCGCGCGTCGACGGCTTCCTTGTCGCGCTGCACCACGATGGTGAGCGGGCCCACCTCGATGGCGTCGCCCACGCGCAGCCGCGCCCGCTCGCCCGGGTTCAGCTTGGCGCCGCGGAGGCGGGTGCCGTTGGCGCTGCCCAGGTCTTCCACGGTGACCGGCGGCCCGCCGCGGATCTCCGCGTGCTTGCGAGAGAGCGCCGGCACGTCGACCTGGATGTGGCATTCCGGCGCGCGGCCGATGAGCAGGTGGCTCCCCGGCGGCAGCGGGTGGGTGGTGAGGGTCTCGCCCGAGAAGACGAGCAGCCGCAGGGGCCGGCCGCCGCCGCCGCCCGAGTCGGTGTCCTCGGCATCGTGGAGGGTCGCCTGCGATTCGTTCACGAGGCTCCTTCTGGCAGTTGTCCTGACCAGGAGTCCACCTGTCTCCCTCTCCCTGCGCAGCGGGGAGAGGGCCGGGGTGAGGGGCCACCGCTCAGGGCTTCACGCCGTCCACCGAGCGCTCGCTGAAGCCGATGCGCACCACCGGCCCCACCACCGCCGCTCGCTCACCCTTCAGCGACACCCGCACCCGGCGCTGCGAGGTGCGGCGATCCGCACGCGCGGGCTCGAACTGCAGCATCACCTGCACCCCTGCGCCCGCGGGCACGCTGAGCACCTTCTCGCGCACGGTGACGATGGGCTGGCCTTCCGCCTGGAACCACACGCCGGTGATGGGCACCGCGCGCACCTGCACCGGGTCGCCCGGCGAGAAGAGCTCGAGCCCGTCGACGGCCAGCTCCACCCCGGCGTCGCTCGCGTTGCTCAGGTGAAAGGCGACCCCGTCGAGCTCGGCCCCGTCGCCGACCAGGAAGCGCCGCGCCTCCACCGTGAGCGCGCCGAGCTGCTGGCTCGAGGGCTCATCGGGCGCCTCCGCCCCACAGCGGCCCCACACCACCACGCGCGTGACGTCGGCCCTGCGCTTGTCGAACAGGTAGTGCCGCGCGGTGTCGCGGTGCTGCACGCAGTGCTCCTGCGGCTCGAGCTCCACCCGGAAGGTGGGCGCGCCGGGGCGCCGCGATTCCTCGAACACCGCGCCGAGCGCCTTCCACAGTGGGTCGACCCGCTCGAACACGTCCCCTGAGAGGCGGAGCACGAGCTCGTTCGGCCCGCCCACCGCCAGGCTCATCGACTTCCGCTCGAGCTCGCGCTTCAACGCCTGGCCGAGGCGCTGGTGCGAGGCCTCCACCGGCGAGACCGCGAGCACGAGCAGCAGCGGGAACATCACCGCGCGGATGATGTCACGTCGCCAGCACGCGGCGCAGGGCCTCGTTGAAGGCGGCGGGCCGCTCGAGCATCGGGTAGTGCCCGACGCCGTGCAGCAGCTCGAAGTCGTAGTCGGCGAACCAGCGCCGGTTCGCCTCGAGCGCGGTGGGCTGCTGATCAGAGTTGATGGCCCGCACCGGCACCTTCACCGCCCGCGCCGCCTGCTGGAGATCGCAATGGTAGAGGGGCTCGAGCAACGTCGCCGCGCGCTCACCCGGCACGCGGAGGAACTCGGCGTTGAGGCGGGCGATGACCTCCGGGGGCGTCTGCGGCGCGTAGAGGTAGCGCGGGAGCACGTTGAGCACGCCGTGCGTGAAGTCCTTCCGGTAGAGGTCGAGCATCGGCCGGGCCTGTTCGAGCGACATCGGCTGGTCGAGGTTCTTGAGCGTGTCGACGAGCACCACCTTCTGCACCCGGGCGATGCGGGGGCACGCCACCACCACGTTCGCGCCCGACATCGAGTGACCGATGAGCACCAGGCGGTCGGCGTCGACGCGCGAGGCGACCGCCTCGAGATCGCCTGCCCAGGCCTCGACCGACCACGACGCGCGCTCGCCACCCGACGCGCCGTGCCCCGCGAGGTCCACCTGCACCACGGTGAAGTCCGCCGCGAAGGCGTCGCGCTGCGCGTCCCACCAGCGGCCCGAGCCCAGCCAGCCGTGCACGAAGAGGAGGGCCGTCCTCCCCGAGCCGGTGACCTCGGCGTGAAGCGCCACTCCGTCGGCGGCACGAACGAGCAGGTTCATGCGCCAGAGATAGCACCCGGTGGCTTGCCCCTCACCCCGCCCTCTCCCCGCTTCGCAGGGAAGGGAGACAAGAAGCGGATAGAGTCAGGCCCATGTGGCTGGCGCTGGTGGTCTGGGCGGTGGTGGGGCAGGCCGGCGCAGCGCCCGCCGTGGAGGTGGTCACCCTCGAGAACGGCATGCGCTGGGTGCTGCTCCCGCGCGCCGACGGCGGTCTCGTCTCAGGCCTCGTCAGCGTTCGCGCCGGGGGCGTGCACGAGCGCGTTGGAGCCACCGGCGTCGCCCACCTGCTCGAGCACCTCGCCTTCTCCGGTACGCCGCTGGTGGGCTCGCGGCGGGGCTGGCGGCTCGAGGCCCCGGTGCAGGAGCGCGCGCTCGGGCTGACGCACGAGCTGGCGAAGCAGCTCCGCGCGGGCACTGGCGGCAGCGCCGAGGCGGCCTGGCTCGAGACGCAGCTCGTGCCCGTCGACGAGGAATGGCGTGCGCGGGGCGACTCCACCGCCTTCAAGCGCATGCTCGCGGTGCAGGGCGTGGAGGCGAACGCGTGGACCTCGAAGGACACCACCTCGTTCTGGGGCGAGTTCCCCGGCGAGCAGCTCCACTTCTGGCTCGCCGCCGAGGCGCAGCGCTTCGCCGCGCCCGTCTTCCGCGAGTTCCGCACCGAGCGCGACGTCGTCATCCAGGAGCTGCGCGATCGTTCGTCGGTGCTCTCGAAGGGCCTCGAGGTGATGTGGGCGCTCGCCTTCGAGGGCAGCGGCTACGCGTGGGCGGTGGGCGGGCTCGAGCGCGATCTCCGCGCCATGAGCCCCCGCAGCCTCGACGTCTTCTACGAGCGCCTCTACGCACCGGAGAACGCGGTGGGCTGCCTGGTGGGCGACTTCGACCCCGCGCAGGCGCGCGCCTGGCTCGCCGACACCTTCGCGCAGATTCCACGTCGCCCCGTCGACCTGCCGGCTCGCGTCGCCTTCACCAGTCCCCGCGTCACCCGGGTGAGCGGCGCGGAGAGCTGGGTGCTGGTGGGCTTCGAGCGGCCTCCGGTGTTCGACCCGGGCTCGCCTCCGTCGGAGGTGGTCGAGGAGCTGCTGCGAGGCGAAGACGGCGCCCTCCACCAGCTGATCAAGAACAGCGGCGGGTTGATCAACGCCGCCCACGTCACCACCGGTCCCGGAGTGCACGAGCGGCACCTGCTGGTGATCGCCCTCCAGCTGGGACGAACGCGCGACGCCGCCGGGGCCCGCGCGCAGCTCTTCCAGCACCTGGCGGCGTGGGTGCCGACCGACGACGAGCTGGTGCGCGCGCGCGTCTCGCTCGAGCGGCAACGCCTGCTGGACCTGCGCACCCGGCGCGGCCTGGCCGACGAGCTGGCGACGCGGGTGCTCCTCACCCATGACTGGCAGCAGGTCTTCGTGCCCCGCCACAAGGACGTCGCGCTCGACGCCGTGCTCGAGGTGACGCGGGGCTTCACCGCGGAGAAGGCCTGGGTGGTCGAGGTGATGGCCCCATGAGGTTCCCGCTCTGCTTCGTGATGTTGGCCGGCTGCGCGCCGCTGACGGTGGGCCCGGGCCGGGTGCTGCCGGCGTCGCTGCAGTACGACCCCGTCACCTTCGCCGCCACGCCGCGCCCGCGCTCGGTGGAAGCGCCGCGGCGGCTGCTGCTGCCGAACGGGCTCGAGGTGTTCTGGGCAGAGGACCACGGCTCGCAGCTGGTGGACGTCGCGGTGCTGGTGGGCTGTGGGCGCGGCGACGAGCCGGCCGGCTCACCCGAGCTCACCGGGGCCATGCTCGGGCTCATCTTCAGCGCGGGGGCGGGCGCGCGCGACAGCAAGGCGCAGCGCCGGGTGGCGGCCGAGCTGGGTGTGGACCCCTCGGTCACCACCGACGACGGAGAGTCCTGGGCCACCTTCACTGTCGGCACCGCCGAGCTCGGCCCGGCGCTCGAGCTGTTGCGCGACGCGCTCGCCTCCCCGCGCTTCGAGCTGGGCGCTGTGATCGAGAACCGCGAGCGCTGGGCCACGCGCTTCGACTCGCCCGTGATGCGCCACGCCCGGCTCGCCCGCAGGACGCGCGCCCGCGCCATCTACGGCAACGTGCCCACGCTCAGCCAGGTGGCCACCGCGGCCACCGTGCGCAGCATCACCGACGAGCTGCTCAAGACCCACGCGGGCCTCTGCCTTCAGCCGGCGAACCTGGTCCTCTCCGTCGCGGGAGACCTCACCGAGGCCTCGCTCACCGCGGCGCTCACGCCCCTCGCCGGGCTGCAGGGCAGCTCGCGGATGAAGCACCTGCCCCCGGCCCCCACGCCGACCTCCCGCTGGCTCTGGCTGGTGCCCTCACCGCTGACGAACAAGGTGCAGGTCGATCTGCTCGGCCCCGGGCTCGCGCCGGGGAGCCCGCACCGCGCCGCCGCGCGGGTGTTGCTGGTGGGCCTGCTCTCGAGGCTGCAGCTGGAGCTGCGCCAGCAGATGGGCCACGTCTATTCCATCACCGGCGACGTGGACGTGGGGCCGGGCAGCGGCGCCACCTGGCTGCGCTTCACCACCCGCTCGGAGGTGGCGGTGGAGGCGGTGCGGCGCACCATCGCCATCGTGCAGAGCTGGTGGGAACGATGGCCCTTCGACGAGGTGATCACCGGGAAGATCGCCAGCGGGCTCCGCCTCGATCACCACCGCGGCAGCGCCACCCGGCGCAGCTTCGAGGCGGCGCGCGCGCGGCTGCAGGATCGCGAGGCCTGGGATCCACGGCCGGTCGATGAGCAGCTCGCGCGGGTCGAGCTCGAGGAGCTGCGCGCCTTCTTCGCCAGCTCGCTGCGGCCGGATCGCCTGCAGGTGGTCATCTCGGGCGCCTTCGACGCCACGCTCGACTGGGAACAGTTCGGCCCGGTGACGCGCGTTCAGCCGCTGCAGTGAGGCGTCACTTGAGCAGCTCGAGAATGCGAGGCACGAGGTCTGCCACCGCGCCGGCGCCGTTCACCGAGCCCTCGAGGTGCTTCGCGCTCGCGCGCCCGTCGGCGCCGGGAACGTGAAAGGCGGGAATGAAGCGCTGCTCGTAGCCGCTCATGAGCAGCCGCTCGGCGTCGGGCTCGGCGTCGAAGGCGACCAGGTCGAGCGCGCCCAGCTTGCCGGTGAGCTCGCCGCGATCGACCGCGGTGTGGAAGACGCGGCACGGCTCGCACCAGGGCGCGCTCACGTAGACGAGCACGCGGCGCTGATCAGCCTTCGCCTGAGTCATGCGGCGCACGAGCTGCGGGGCGACTTCTCCTTCCTCTGCGGTGAGGAAGCGCACCGTCGCCTTCGGGTCGAGCGGGGGCGGGCTCGCCTTGCAGGCGGACACGGCGAGGCAGAGGAACAACGCGGTCGGGGTACGCACACGCGGAGGATAAGTCAGTTTCGCGGCCTCATCAGGGCTTGCCCTCTCCCCGACCCTCCTTCTCCCTCGAAGCGCGAGTTCGGGGAGAGGGAGACACTCACTTTCCCGGGAGCTGATCGACGGCGCGCGCGAGCTTCGTGCGTACCTCGCTGGCGAGCGCGGTGAAGGACTCGCCCATCATCGGGGCCATCGTCTGCATCGGGTCGATGACGCGCAGCTCGACGGTCTTGCCGTCGTCAGCCTCGTACAGCACCACGTTGCAGGGCAGCAGCAGGCCCACGTCGAGCCGCTGGCCCAGCGCGCGGTGCGCGAAGCCCGGGTTGCACGCCCCGAGGATGGTGTAGCGGCGGAAGTCGACGCCCAGCTTCTCCTTGAGCGTGGCCTGCAGGTCGATGCGCGTGAGCACGCCGAAACCTTCGGCCTTCAGCGCCGCGGGCACGGCCTCGAGCGCGGCTTCCCACGAGAGCGAGAGCGTCTTCTTCATTCCGAGGTCCATGGGCTTCTCCATGGCCCATCTGAGCCCTGAAGTCGCCCACGCGGTTCACCAAAAACAGGGACTGGCGCCTTCGCCCGGGTTGCGCAACTGTGCCCGCGCCGACCAAACGGGGAGCGCACAGATGAAGCTCGGGACGCGAAGGACGCTGCTGCTGTTGGGCGCGGGCACACTGCTCGCCCTCGCCACCACTGCCTGCCCGGAGACCTGCGACACCTGCAACACCGGCGGCGGCGCGGGCGGGGGCATCGGCGGCGGCACCGGCGGCGGCACGGGCGGCGGCATCACCGGCACGGGCGGGGGCACGACCGGCTCGGTCACCGTCACGGGGCGCGTCACCTACGACTTCGTGCCCGAGACGTTCACGGTGGGCGGCACGGCGGCGATCGACTTCGCCCGCGCGGCGGCCCGGCCGGTGCGGCGCGGGGTGGTGCAGGTCCTTCAGGGCAACAGCGTGATCAGCGCGACGGCCACCGGCGGCGACGGCTCGTTCAGCATCTCGTACACGCCCAGTGGTGGTGGCGCGCTGCAGCTCTTCGCGCTCACGCAATCGGTCGAGCCGTCCATCACCATCAAGGACAACACCGACGGCCTCATCTGGGGGGTGGGCTCGGCGCTCACCGGCGCGAACCAGACGGTCAACCTGCACGCGCCGCACGGGTGGACGGGCGCGGGCTACGACCCCAACAACCGCGCGGCGGCGCCCTTCGCCATCCTCGACTCGATGTTCACCGCGTCGCGCGCCTTCATGGCCGCGCGGCCTTCCCTGGTGTTCCCCGCGCTCAAGGTGAACTGGAGCCCCAACAACGTGCCGCAGGCCGGCGACAAGGCGCTGGGGCAGATCGGCACCTCGCACTTCTCCCCCGCGGAGAACGAGCTCTACATCCTGGGGAAGGAGGGCGCGGACACCGACGAGTTCGACTCGCACGTCATCGTCCACGAGTGGGGGCACTTCTTCGAGGCGAACCTGGCGCGCTCCGACAGCCCCGGCGGGCGGCACGGGCCCGGCGACATCCTCGACCCGCGCATCGCGTTCGGGGAAGCGTGGGGCAACTCGGTGGCGGCGATGGTGCTGCCCGAGACCATGTACATCGACACCAGCTGGGCCGGCGCGAGCATGACTGGCTTCGGCTTCGACGCCGAGACCGAGCCTGCGGTGACCGACGACCCGACGCCGTCGGGCTTCTCGGAGTCGAGCGTGCTGCGGGTGCTGTACGACATCTTCGACGGGAACAACGAGACCTTCGACGGCTTCGGGGTGGGCCTGGGGCCCATCACCGACGTGCTGGTGGGCCCGCAGAAGAACACCGACGCGATGACCACCCTGGCGAGCTTCGTGGCGGGGCTCAAGGCCCAGCCGGGGGTCAACGCGGGCGCGCTCGACAACCTGCTGGCGCACTATCAGATCGGCCCCATCACCTCGGCCTTCGGCGAGGGCGACCCGGGGCTCAGCGGCATGTACACGCCGGCGCCGCTGCCGTACTCGGGGACGATCGCGCTGGGCGGCGGCAACTCGCCCAACAGCTGGGAACAGAATCAGTACTACGTCTTCACCGGCAACGGCTCGACGGTGGCGGCCTCGGCGAGCTCGACCCAGGACGTCGCCATCACGCTGTACCGGCGCGGCGCGAAGCTGGCGCAGGCCGACGCGAACACCAGCGGGACGGAGAACCTCTCGTTCAGCTCGCAGTCAGGCGTCGTGTACGTGCTGGTGCTGACCGGCTTCGGCGCCACGCCCGGGAACTACGACATCACGGTGACCATCCAATGAACGCGAGGTCTCACATGCACCGCTTCTTCATCGCCCTCTCCACCGCCGCGCTGGTGTCGTGCACTCATCAGGCCGACGTGAAGGTGTCCGCGCCGCTCTCGGGTGAAGGCAAGCCCGCCGCGCCCGCGGAGGTCACGGCCGAGCTCACCCCCACGCACGCGCGCCTCACCGTTCGTTTCGAGGCGGACGCCGAGCAGGCCAGCGTGGCCTTCAGCGCGCTCGACGGGCTCACGCTGACGCTGGTGCCCGAAGCGAGCCCGCGCGCGTACAAGCAGGGCGAGGCGACGCAGCTCGACGTCGACTACACGGGCGCGTCGGGCACGCTGGTGGTCAACGTGGCGGGCACCTTCAACGGGGCGAAGAAGAACCGGGTGGTGACCTTCGCGGTGGGCGAAGTGAAGCCGGTGTCGGGCGGCACGAAGGTGACTCCGGACAACGGGCCCGGGTTCAAGGCGCTCCCCTCGGGCCAGTAAGCGTGAGAGGTTCCGGCGCATGCGTGTCTCGAGCCTGCTCGGGCTGTCGGTCGGCTGGTTGATCTCGACGTTGGGATTCGCTTTCGACGTCGGGACGCATGACGTCATCTTCTATCCCACGCTCTTGCTGGGGCTGCCGGCAGTGCTCGGCCTGGTGGTGAGCGTGCGCAGGTACCGGGCGGTCGCTCCGGTCGAGCCGTTCAGCCTGGGCCGGTTCCTCGGCTTCGGCGTGCTGGGCGTGGTGATCGTGACGCTGGCGGTGCTGGTGGTGATCTCGATCTTCTACTGGGGCGAACCGCTTCCTCCGGGGTGAGGGCTCGCCCTCTCTCCGACCCTCTCTTTCCCTCGAGGCGCGAGACCGCCTGTCCGCTCGGGGAGAGGGAGACACTGGGCGGCCTGGGCGATTCTCGGCAGGTTGCTCTCGACCGAGCTCGCGTCCCAGTGAGCTGGACGCATGGAGGGGAGAAAGCTCGTCGATTCCACGTTGTCCTTCCGCACCGAGTAGACGACGGAGACCGGCCGCAGCAACGAACGCTCCACCGCGAGCTGCAGGGCCCAGATGGAGAGCGGATTTCCGGACACGAGGTAGTGCAGGCCTTCCGGTTTCTCCTCGAGCGCCATGAAGCGGCCCACGTCGGCCGCGGCCACGAAGTCGCGCTGGGTGGAGGCGTGCGCGGTGATCAACGTGGCGCGGTGCCGAAGCGCGTTGAGCACCAGCGTGGAGATGAGGCCCAGGCGACGTGAGGGCGCGGGCAGGCCGTAGACGCTCGAGAGGCGGTACACGAACCGCGCGCCCAGCTTCGAGGCGGCCAGGGCCTGTTCCTGTTCCCACTTCAACTTTGCGTACGGCCTGGCGGTCGTGACGGCGTGAGGCGAGCTGACCAGCAGCTGCCCCTCGTGCAGCCCACCCGCCGACGAGGCGAGGTGAAACTCGAGCGGCACTTCCACCCGCTCGGCCCAGCGCAGCACCGTCTCGAAGCGGCGCTGCTCACCATCACACTGCGCCGGGTCAGCGCCGAAGCCGGCCTTGCCTGCGCACCAGAACAGCCGCACGCGCGTGGGCGCCAGCTCCCGCACCTTCGCCGAGGCGGCGTCCAGAGAGAGGTCGTCCCAGTCGGTGGGGATGGTCTCGTCACTGAGCAGCCGCGAGCCGGGCAGCCGCCGCGCCGCCTCGGCCACCTGCTCACCGACGAGCCCGACCCCGAGGATCAGATCCAGGCCCGAGGAGCGGTGCAGCAACCTCACGCAGCGACCTGCTTCGGTACCGCGGCCGTCCACAGCCCGTCGCGGCTGCGATCGACGATGAAGAACGCGGGGTGTCCCTGCGCCCGCGTGAGCATGGTGGAGAGCCGCTCGAGGATGAGCCCGAGGAGAAAGAGCGTCAGCCCGCCGAAGAACGAGGTGGTGACGAAGATCGACGTCCACCCCTGCACCGGCACGCTGTCGGGCGAGATCAGCTTCTGCACCAACAGGGTGAAGCCCAGCAGCCCGAAGCTCGCCGACGTGGCGAAGCCCAGCAGCATCACGTAGCGCAGCACGGTGAGGTGGTAGCTCATCAGCAACCGGCGCAGGTGCGTGAGCAGCGAGCGCAGGGTGTAGCCCGAGCGCTGCGCCCCGCCCCGCGGGTCCTTCAAGGTCAGCTCGACCGTGCAGATGCGGCTGGTGAACCAGCGCAGCGCCACGTCGAGGTACACGTCGTAGCTCGCCAGCGCGCCCGCCGAGCGCGCCACGCCGCCCCTGATCAACCGGAAGCTGTTGAACAGGGGCACGAAGCGATCGCCCACCAGGAACGCCACCAGCCGCTTCGCCCAGCGCGACGAGGCGTCCCGCCAGGTCGACGCGTGCACGCCCGCGAGCGGCCGCGCGTAACAGAGGTCCTGGCTGGTGGGCACGGTGGCCTTGAGCAGGTCGATGATCGCCAGCGGATCATGCTGGCCGTCTTCGTCCATGGTGACGACCCAGTCGCCCGAGGTGTGCAGCATGCCCGCGGCGGTCGCGCTGTGTTGCCCCATGTTCTTGCCCAGGTGCAGCACGGTCATCCAGGGCCGCGACCTCGCCAGCCCCACCAGCAACGCGGCCGAGCCATCGACCGGCTCGTCGCAGACGAAGATCGACTCGACGTGCCGAATGGGGAGGTCGGAGGCCTCGAGCTGCGCGCGCAGCGCCTCCTGCCGGAGCACCAGCCCCTCGAGGAAGGGCTGGCCGCTATAGACCGGCACCACGATGGAGAGCGACAGGGACGCGTTCATCTCGACCTGCGCATACCACACGGACCGAAGCCTCCCTGCTACAAGGCCCACGGGAGCGACGCCTCACTGAGCGGCGCGACCAGCAACCCGGGGGTCGCTGGCCCCAGACCAGGTGACTCGCATGCGTCTCGACCTCCGTACCGCCCTCTTCCTCGCGCTCTTCGCAGGCTGCGAGGTGGCCCCCGTCGCACCGCCCGCTTCACGCTCGACGCCTGACGCGCTGTGGAACGAGCCGAAGGACCGCCCCCAGCTGCTCGGGGGTCCGCTCTTCAGCTCGACCCTCGACAAGGAAGCCACGGCTCGCGCCTTCCTCGCCAGCCGCGCCGCGGAGTTCCACCTCGACAGGAAGGGCAGCTCGCTCACCCTGTCCACCACGCGTGAAGGTCTCGCCGGCACCTACCTGCGCTTTGCCCAGGAGCAGCGGGTGGGCGCGGTGACGCTGCCGGTGTTCGAGGGCGAGGTGATCGTGCTGGTGCGCGACGACGGCGCCCGGCGCGAGGTGCGCGCGGTCAACCTCGAGCACCAGGACGAGGCGTCGACGGTGGTGGAGCTGGGTGACCTCGGCGCGACCGCGGCCATCGAGCAGGCGAGGGTGCTGCTCTCCCTCGACTCCCCTCGGGATGAACGGGGGGACTCCTTTGCCGAGCCCACCGCGGCCCGGGGCATCTACGTGACGAAGGCCGGCGTTCCCCGCATCGCGTGGCGGGTGAAGGTGGCGACCGAGTCACCGCCGCACGACTGGACCCTCTACGTCGACGCAGCGACGGGCGACGAGCTGGGCCGCCGCGACGGCGTGAAGTTCATCGACGGCAGGGCGTACGTGTTCGACATGAACCCGGTGGCGTCCACGGGCAACACCGCGCTCGTCGACGGCAACGACGCCACCACGCCCACGCTCGAGTCAGCGCGCTTCCAGGTGGTGCTCCCGCGCCTCGACGGCACCGGCAACACCAGCGGCACCTGGGCCAACACGCACCCGCGCATGGCCGCCCGGGTGAACTCGACCACCAACGACTTCCTCTTCACCCGCGACAACCTCGGCTTCGAGCAGGCGAACGTCTACTTCCACCTCGACCGCACGCAGGCCCGCATTCAGGCGCTGGGCTTCACCAACGTGAACAACCGCCAGCAGGAAGCGATCGTCGACGCGCAGACCGCCGACAACTCGTTCTATTCGAGCAACAACCTGCGCCTGAACTTCGGCCGCGGAGGCGTGGACGACGCGGAAGACGCCGACATCGTGTGCCACGAGTACGGCCACAGCATTCAGGACAACCAGGTGCCCAACTTCGGCGGGGCCGACGAGGGCGCGATGGGCGAGGGCTTCGGCGACTACCTCGCGGCGTCGTTCTCGCTCGCGCTCGCGCCCGACGCGGGGCACGCGCAGCTCAGCGACCCGGCCTGCGTGGGCGACTGGGACGGCACCTCGTATTCGACCGAGACGCCGAAGTGCCTGCGCCGGGTGGACAGCCCCAAGCACTTCCCCGAGGCCGAAGAGAACGAGGTGCACGCCGACGGCGAGATGTGGTCGTCAGCGCTGTGGGACCTGCGCGGCCGGCTCGGCGGCGACCTGGTGGATCGCCTGGTGCTCGAGCACCACTTCCTGCTCGCGGGCAACGGCGTCTTCTTCACCGCGGCGCAGGCGCTGATCACCGCCGACCTGAACCTGAACGGCGGGGTGAACGGCCCGCTGATTCGCCGCCGCATGATCGCGCACGGGCTCTCGCGGCTGCTCACGCCGCCCGCCGCGCCGGGCGCCTTCACCCGCATGCCCGTGTCCATCGGGCCCAACCGTGATGGCCTGGGCAACTACGCCTCGAGCACCGACGAGGTGCGCACGCTCAGCGTGCCGGGCGCGACGGGGCTGGTGGTGCACTTCGATCGCATCGAGCTCGAGACACACAACTCGTGCTTCCAGACGGGCTGCGACAACGTCTACGTGACCAACGGCGACGGAGACCTCTTCCAGGTCTTCAGCGGCACGCAGGCGAACGTCTGGTCTGCCGCGGTGACGGGCGACACGGTCAACATCCGCCTGGTGAGCGACGGCTCGCAGGTGCGCTACGGGTACCACGTCGACTGGATCGAGGTGCTGGGCGCGCCGGCCGACGCGGGCGTGCTCTTCGACGGCGGCATCGACGTGTTCGACGGGGGCCTGCCGCCGTTCGACGCGGGCATTCGTGACGGAGGGGTGCGGCCCGATGGTGGCGTGCGGCCCGACGGCGGAGTGCGTGACGCGGGCGTGGCCGATGCGGGGACGCCGCCGTCGGACGCGGGCTTCAGCTCTTCTCGCACGCTGGTGGCGTACGGCAACGAGCGGCTCTCCCCCGCGCTCAACCGCGGCTGTGGCTGCGGCGCGACGAGCGGGCTCGAGGCGTGGGGCGTGCTGGCGCTGCTGGGTGTGCTCGGCCAGCGGCGGCGCCGGCGCTGATCAAGAACCCGGGCTTCACGCAGCCTTCAGCGATCCTCTCCAGGGTCTTCGACTGGTGACCGCAGGCGGCGGGTCGGTGATATGGCCTCGGGGGCTCCCGCAGCCCGCTGAGGTACCGCCTTGGGTTTCTTAAGTTCGCTGTTCAAGAAGAAGGCCCCCGCACCGGCCCGCCCGGCGCCGCCTCCGACGCTCGCGTGGAAGGTCACCACCGTCACCAAAGAGACGCCCTCGACCATCAGCTTCGAGGTCGACGGCACGATGGACTTCAAGGCGGGCCAGTTCGTGCTGCTGCGGCCGACCGCGGCGATGCCATGGCGCGCGTACTCGTTCAGCCGGGCGCCGGGGAATGCGCTGCGGCTCACCGTGAAGAAGGTGAAGGACGGGCAGGTCTCGACCCACCTCACCGAGAAGCTCGCCCCGGGCGACGTGCTCGAGGTGAAGGGCCCGTACGGCCACTTCATCCTCCCGGCCACCTTCACGCGCGCGCTGTTCATCGCGGGCGGCAGCGGCATCACCCCGTTCCTCTCCATCCTCCAGGAGCAGGAGAAGAAGGGCTGGCCGTCGCCCATCTGCCTGCTCGACTTCAACCGTACCGGCGTGGAGCAGATCCTGAAAGCCGAGCTCGACGCGCTGGTGGCGAGCAGCGGCGGCAAGCTCGAGGTGATTCACCTGCTCGACGACGCGGCCGCGGCACCGAAGGGCCCGCCCTCGAAGGACGTGTTCGGCGCGTTGCTGGCGAGCCAGCAGCAGCCCGACGTGGTGGGCATGTGCGGGCCCGAGCCGATGATGGACATGGCGCGCGCGGCGACGCTGGCGCGGTTCCCCGGGGTGCCCATCCTCGAGGAGAAGTTCACCATGTCGCACGACGAGGGCGGCAGCGGCGCCGTCGTCACCGTCGAGCTGGTGCAGGGCGGCAAGTCGCAGCCGTTCCCGGTGAAGGATGGTGAGCACGTGCTCGCAGCGGCGCGGAAGGCGGGGCTCAACCTGTCGGCGGGCTGCGAGATGGGCGCGTGCGGCGTGTGCCGGGTGAAGGTGCTCTCGGGGGAGATCCACATTCCCGACGACGCGTGCCTGTCTGATGGCGAGAAGGCCGACGGCTACGCGCTGGTGTGCGTGGGGACGGTCAAGGGCGCCTGCCGCATCGAGCCGGCGCCGTAGTCGACGGCCTTGATGGGACGCGGTGTCGCGGGGATCTCCGCCGTGCTCGTCGCGCGCTGGCCCCTCGGCTTCGGGCAAGGACGCGAAGGTCAGCCTGTTTCCGGCGGTGAGCCGTTGTCTCCTTTGATGACGCCGAAAGGCCGGCGGAGGGGCCCTGAAAAGCGTGTCCTCTTTGATGACAAACGCGGGCCGGCTATTTGTCATCAAAGGGGACACGCTTTTCAGCCCCCTCCCGACCCCGCCTCATCGTCAACAAAGGAGACAACGGCCCTCACCTGATCGAAGCCAGGTGCACTTCGTCAACGAAACGCCCGAGGCCGAGGAGCCTGGTCGCGCCCGGCCCGGCCCTCGAACCGTTCATCACCGCGCACCATCGAGGCCTACTTCTTCTTCCCGCCCTTCTTCACCGGCTCCTTCACCGGCTCCGCCGCAGGCTTCTTGAGCCGCAGCAAATCGAGCACCGGCGCAAAGTCACCATCGACCGCGACGCCCCACCCGTCGACGCGGAACGCCTCGAGCACCTTCTTCCCCTCGGGCGTTCCATCCATCCGCCCGAACGTAGCGATGACGTCATTCACCCGCTTGGGCGGAAAGAAGTCGCGCGCCGCGATGACCTCGTTGGGCAGGTTCCCCGTCGACGCGAGCACGGCGAAGTCACTCACCGGCGGCGCATCTTCACAGCCCGTCGCCACCACGGCCTTCCCTTCCACCGGCTCGGAAGCGAACGTCGCGCCCACGTCGACCTTGCCCTCGCGCACCGCCTTGCACACCGCGGGGTGGTCGCCCGAGAAGACCTCCTCACCGAAGAAGCCCTCGGGGTTCAGGTTCTCCTTCGCCAGCATCTCGCGGGCGAACAGGTACCCCGACGTCGACGACTTCGACACGAAGGCGACCTTCTTCCCCTTGAGCTGCGCGAGCGTGGTGAGGGCCGAGCCCTGCTTGGTGACGAACACCGCGCGGTAGAACAGCGAGCCCTTGCGCGTGGCCTTGGAGAGCGCGGCGATGCCGGGGTTCTTCTGCGAGGCGCGCACGAAGGCGAGCGGCGTAATCCAGGCGAGGTCGACCTTGCCCGCGGCGAGCGCCTCGGCGAGCTCTTCGGAGGTCGCGAAGTGCACCACCTTCACCGGGCCCTTGAGCGCCTTCGTCAGGTACGGCTCGACGACGGCGGGCACCTTGTCGGCCGCCTCGGCGCCGTAGGGCTGCGAGATGCCGAAGGTGAGGGGGTCTTCCGCCGCCAGCGCGAGGGAAGCAGAGAGGAGCAACACGCCAAGGAGAGGTCGCATGGGCGCGCAGTGTGGCGCAGGGTTTGGGCGCGCACCAATGCTATGGCAGGCGCGTGCTCGCCTTCGGCCTCACGATGATCCTGCTCGCCACGCCCGACCTCTCGCCTTCCGCGAGGCTGATCCCCGGCGACGCGCTGCTCTCCGACGACGACGTGCAGGCGCTCGATCGCGAGGTGCGCGTGCTCAACGGTCACATCATGGAGCTCAGGCCACGCGTGCCCACCGGCTTCGTGGCCGGCATGGCGCTGGGCTTCTCGTTCGCGGTGCTGCTGCTGCCGGGCATTCCGCTGCTGGTCATCGGCGCGACGGGCTCGGTCTTCTCCGCGGGCGCGCTGCTCGCGGTCGGAGGCGTGCTCACGGTGCTGGGCGGCTCGGCGCTCCTGGTGGCGCTCATCTGCGCGGTGCTGGGCAACAACGCCGAGTCGGACATGGCCGACGAGCGCGCCCGCCTGGTCGAGCGCAGAGACGCAATCAAGAAGCGGCTCGAGCCGTACCAACAACCACGGCGCGGGCCGCCGACGCCCATCCCCGGGTACGTGCCCGGGGTGCAGCTCGACCTGCCAGCGCCACGGCTGATGACGATCGCGCGCTTCTGAGTCCCTACTTCGCGGTGGCCTGGGTCCCACCATCGGGGACGCTGTCCTGGAAATCGCCCTTCACGGTGACGAACGACACGAACGCCATTCCCAGGAGGCCGAGAATCGCCAGAGCCACCACCACGGCCAGGAACTCCTCTGCAGGTTTCTTCATGGGACACCCCGACGAGCTTGCCCTCACCTCACCGATAACAGGCCCCCGGCGGCTCTGCTACGAGAGGGCTCCGTGACCCTCACCCCCTCTCGCTACTACGCGCGCGTGTTCGGCCTCGTCACCGCGGCGGTGCTGGGCTTTGCGCTCTTCAGGCTGCTCTCGCCGTTCGCGGCGCCCCTGATGTGGGCCTCGCTCATCGCCTTCATGTTGCAGCCGGCGAACCGCAAGCTGCTCGCGCGCGGTCAGAAGCCCACCCTGGCCGCCGGCCTGCTCACCGGGGCCGCCTTCGTGGTGGTGGCCGGCCCGGTGACCATCTTCGTCTTCGCCTTCCTCCGCCAGGCAGGCGAGCTGCTGGCCAGGTTCCAGGCCGAGGCCTTCGAGCGGAAGCTGCCGGCGCTGCAGCTGGTGCTCGAGCTCAAGCCGATGCAGGCGATCCTCACCAAGACGGGCGAGTTCACCTCGCTCTCGAAGGAACAGATCATCTCGTCCGCGGCCGACGCGGCGCAGGGCGCCCTGCAGCAGGTGGCCTCGCTGGGCGGCACGGTGGTGGTGGGCGCGTTCAACGTGCTCACCCAGTTCGCGCTCACGATGTTCCTGCTCTTCTTCTTCCTGCGCGACGGGAAGGGAATGCTCGAGCGCGGCATTCGCCTGGTGCCGATGACCTCGCACCGCAAGACCGAGCTCGCCGCCACGCTGGGCGGCGTCACGCGCGCGGTGGTCCTGGGCACCCTGGTCACCTCGCTGGTGCAGGGCACGCTGGTGGGCATCGGCTTCGCCATCGCCGGGCTGCCCTCGCCCCTCGTGTTCGGCGCGGTGGGCGCGCTCGCCTCGCTCATCCCCATCGTGGGCACGGCGCTGGTGTGGGTGCCCGCGGCGGTGACGTTGATCGCCCAGGGCCAGACGGGCTGGGCCATCTTCCTGGTGCTGTGGAGCATCATCCTCGTGGCGGGCAGCGACAACGTCATCCGCCCGATGATCATCTCGGGCAGCTCGAACGCGTCGACGCTGCTCGTCTTCGTGGGCTTGCTCGGCGGCATCAGCGTCTTCGGCTTCGCCGGCATCTTCATGGGCCCGCTGGTGCTCACGCTGGTGGCGACGCTGCTGCAGTACGCCGACTCCGAGCTGCCCCGGCTCTCGGTGGTGAGCCACGCCCCGACCACCGAGCCGCCGTCGGCGAAGGAGGCGGTGACCGAGCCCCCCTCCCTGCCGGCGAAGGACGCCGAGCCCCCCGGGCAGAAGCCCGAGACGAAGCTCGACAAGTAGGCCCCTCCGCGCGGGCTCGCCTCGAACGCGCTGATCCAATCGATCTGAAGTCGGGCCTCCATCAAGACGACCGACCCGCGGCCCCTCTCCCGAGCCAACGGGCCGCCGTTGTTCGGCCCGCGACATGGCGCGAACCGTGCTCCCCGCAGGGGTGCTCATGCAGCCCCCCGTCGAAGATCCACTCGTGGGCCAGACCGTGGGCGGGTACGTCGTCGAGTACGCCCTGGGCGAGGGGGCGATGGGGCTGGTCTACCGGGTGCGGCACCCGCTGCTGAACCGGCACTTCGCCATCAAGGTGCTCCGGCCCGAGGTGGCGGCCGACGCGACCTCGTCGAGCAACTTCACCCGCGAGGCGCAGACGCTCTCTTCGCTCAAGCACCCGGCGATCATCGACATCGTGGGCTTCGGGCCGCTCGCCGACGGGCGCCAGTTCATGGTGATGGAATACCTGGTCGGCCGCACCCTCGAGCGCGAGCTGCTCGAGGAAGGCCGCCTCGAGCCGGAACGCGCGCTCAAGCTCTGCGATGAGATCCTCGACGGGCTCTCGGCGGCGCACTCGGTCGACGTGATCCACCGTGACCTCAAGCCCTCGAACGTGTTCCTGGCGAAGATGTCGGGCGGGCGCGAGGTGGTGAAGCTGCTCGACTTCGGGCTGGCCAAGCACCAGCCCTCGCCCCTCGCCGCGAGGCCCAGCATCAACGCCTCGGAGTCGGGCATCGCGGGAACCCCCGAGTACATCGCCCCCGAGCAGGCCACCGGGCTGCAGGCGAGCAAGCAGAGCGACCTCTACTCGTTCGGCGTGATGCTCTTTCGCATGCTCACCGGCACCCTGCCGTTCAAGGTCGACTTCGACCTCCCCGAGAGCGCGCAGATTCTCGGCCTGATGACCAAGCACGTTCGCGAGGCGCCGCCCACGATTGAGCAGGCGGCCAGCGACCTTCACTTCCCCGAAGGCCTGAGCGAGCTCGTGGCGGACCTGCTCAAGAAGAACCCGGCCGATCGGCCCTCCAGCGCCGACACGGTGAGGAAGCGCCTGCGCCGCGTCTTCCACAACCTCGATCAACAGACGACGCACGTGACGCCCAACCCGCTCCCGCCCGAGCCGGCCCCCGCGCCCAACCCGAGGCCGAAGCAGCGGCAGCGGCTGCTGGTGGGCGGCGTGATGGTCTTGCTGCTGGGCCTCGTCGCGGGCTGGTCTTTCTGGGGCGCCGCGCCGGCTCCAGCGCCCGCCGCTGCTCCATCGCCCGTCCTGGCCGGGGCGAAGACCACGCCCGCGCCCGTACCTGCGCCCGAGCCGGCGCTGGAGCTGCGGGAGCCGGAGCCCGCGCAGGTGGCGCCCAGTGAGCTCGTCGTCCCCGAAGAGGAGCTGATGGACCTGGCGCTCTTGAAGCCGGCGAACCGGCGTCCCCGCCTCCCCTCGACCGCCCCGGTGGCGCCCGTGTCCGTGCCGCTCGCTCCCGTCGCGCCCTGCGCTCCCGATGCGGAATGGAAGAAGCGCGCGCGGGCCGACCTGAACGAGCTGGCCACGCGGGCCGCGACCTCGGCCGCAGAGGTCACCCTCTGGGCGGCCGATCGGGAGCGGCCGTTGAGCGCGGCGATCGACGCCGCGGCCAGCGACACCGAGTGCCGGGCGGTGGGACTCGAGCTGGCGGCGTTCAAGCAGAAGGTGACGGGACGATGAGACGATTGATCATGATGGGGCTGCTCGCCGCGACCGGCGCCCAGGCCCAGGACGCGAAGCCGGAGCTGGCGCCGTTTACGCTGGAGATCATCCGCACCGCGCCTGACTGCACGCAGAAGGATCAGGACGACCTGCGCGCGCTGCTGCCGATGATGGTCCGCGCGGCCGGCGCCTCGGTGCCTGACGGCGCGAAGCTGAGCGCGGCGCTCCTCGCGCTGCGCGACCGCAACTGCTCCCGCGACGACGCCTGCGTGGCCCAGCTGGGCAAGCTCGCCGGCAGCCTCTACGCCTTCTACGCGCAGGTGGACTTCGACCTCGACGGCAACGTGCTGGCGAGCGGCCGGGTGGTGCGCGACGACGGGCTGGCGGTGCGCACGCTGCGCACCGTGAAGCGCCCCCTCGGCGGGGCGCCCTTTCGGGACGCGGCGCGGGCCGCGCTCAACCAGCTGCTCGTCGAGCTCGACGTGGCGCAGCTTCCGCCGTTCCGGCCGCGCGAGGTGGAAGCCCCGGCGGCGCCGCCGGTGACGCTGGTGCTCGCGCCTGGGCCGCTGATCAACCGGCCCCTCGCCACGCCGGCGATCATCGGCGCGAGCGTGGGCGTCGTCAGCATGGTGGTGGGCGGCATCCTCTTCACCACCACGCTCGCGCCCCGGACCAACGTGAGCCAGGGCGTGGTGCGGGTGGTGCACGAAGACGCCGGCAAGGTGGCCGACGTACAGCGCTCCCAGTCGGCGGGCGTGGCGTTGCTCGCGGTCGGCGCGGGGCTCGCCGTCGTGGGTGCTGGCCTCTACTTCTTCGGCCCTGACCGGCCCGCGGCCACGGTGGTGCCGATCGCCGGCGGCGGGGCCTTGCTGCTCACTGGAAGGCTGCCATGAGATGGGTTCCCCTGCTGGGCGTGGTGCTGCTGTCGGCGTGCTTCAACCCCACGCCGTGCGTGCGTGACGCCGAGTGTGGTGGGCCCGGCGGACAGTGCGACGTCGAGCGCGCGTTCTGCGTGACCATCGTCGAGACCGACGGGGGCGGCGAAGACGCGGGAGGCGCGGACGCGGGACCGAGCGATGCGGGAGCACCCGACGGAGGCGCGGACGCCGGCCAGGACGCGGGCGCCCCTGATGCGGGCTTCCCCGACGCAGGAGCAGAAGACGCAGGCACACCCGACGGTGGCGTTCCCGACGGTGGCGTTCCCGACGCCGGCCCCGCAGACGCTGGCCCGGATGCAGGACCGGGCGACGCAGGCCCGCCCCCGGTGGTCACCGCCCACACCCCGCTCGACCTGGCCGTGAACGTGGCGCTCGACGAGCCCATCACCGCGACCTTCAGCGAGCCGATGAACTTCACCACGCTCACCCCGGCCACCTTCAGGCTCACGCGCGGGGTGACGGGCCTCGACGGGGGGGTGACGCTCGAGGCGGCCCTGCGCACCGCGACCTTCCTGCCCACGGTGCCGCTCGAGACCAACCGGGTCTACACCGCCACCCTCACCACGGCGGCGAAGGGACTCAACGGCCTGGCGCTGCAGGCGAGCCGCACCTGGACCTTCACCACCGCGCTCATCTCCCTGCGCAGCGCCCAGACGTACTCGGTGCTGGGCGCGTCCCTCACCAACACCGGCGTGACCACGTTGAGCGGCGATCTCGGCGTGAGCACCGGCGCCCCGCTCATGGGCGCGGCCACCATCACCGTGGGCGGCACCACGCACCTGAACGACGCCGCCGCGACGCAGGCGCACTCCGACCTGCTGGTGGCGTACGGCGCCGCGGCCGCGCTCACGCCGACCGCGAGCCTCGCCACGCTCGACGGCCGCACGCTCACCGCCGGCATCTACACCTCGAACGCCGCCGCGCTCGCGCTCAACACCACCCTCGTTCTCGACGGGCAGGACGACCCCGACGCCGTGTTCATCTTCCAGATCGACGCGGCGCTGAACACCGGCGCGACCACCAGCAGCGTGAGCCTGATCAGAGGCGCCCGCGCCGCGAACGTCTTCTGGCAGGTGAGCGGGGCGGTCACGCTGGGCGCGGGCTCGACCTTCAAGGGCAACCTGCTCGGCGCGGCGGCGATCACCGTCGGGGCGGGCACCGCCCTCGAGGGCCGCGCCTTGACGCTCAACGGCGTGGTCACGCTGGCCAACAACACCATCAATTAGGCCCCTCACCCCAGCCCTCTCCCCGCTTCGCAGGGAGAGGGGGACAGGCTAACCGAGCGCGGTCCCAGACCACCTCGGGCACGAGCGCGACCAGCTTCGCGTGCTCGTAGTTCTTCCCGCGTTCCCGCACCAGCGACGACGAGATGTTCGAGGTCACCACGTTCTCGCGCAGGTACACGTGCTGGTCACCCGCGGGACCAGCTTCTGCAGCTCGTCGATGGTCAGCACCTTCATTCCTACTGGCAGTACCCCAGCGAGTTGCAGGTCCTGCCGGGGTTGCAGCCGTTGCCGGCGTTGCGGCAGTCGGGGAAGCACGCGCCCCACGGCGAGACGCCGGCATCGGCGAAGGTGAGGGTCAGGCACACGTAGCTGGGGCGGCAGCTGCCCTGGCCGGTGCCGGGTCCCGAGCAGTTCCCCATGCAGTAGCTGCCCCCGAAGATGCCCACGCAGGTCCCCGCGGGGCAGGTGCCGTTCGCGGCACAGGCCGGGTTGCAATAACCGCCGACCCACCCGGTGGGGAACGTGCCCGCGCCGCCGTCGGGGTTCGGACCGGTGGGGAGCAGGCAGCTGCCCTGCTCGCCCGTGCTCAGCCCGTCGCCGGTGAGGCAGCCGGTGTCGGTGGTGCACGCCGCCGCGGGGAGCCCGCCGCTGGGAGGAGTGCCGATGCACGCCCGCGAGCTGCACGAGGTGTTGATGGGGCAGGTCTCACACGCGCGGCCGTTGCCGAGGCCGCAGGCCTGGCTGGTGGTGCCGGGCTGGCACTGGCCGCTCGAATCGCAGCAGCCGTTGGGGCAGGTCGAGGCGTTGCAGCCGAGGCACTGGCCGTTGCTGCAGCCGGTGCCGGTGGGACACACGATGCAGGCGTTGCCGTTCGAGCCGCACGCGACGTTGAGCGTGCCGGTCAGACACGACGTGCCGTTGCAGCAGCCGGTCGTGCAGTTGGTGCAGGTCGTGCCACCACCACCGCCGGTGACGCCACCGCCCGTGCCGCCGCCGGTCACGCCGCCGCCGGTGCCGCCGCCCGTCACGCCGCCGCCGGTGCCGCCGCCGGTCACGCCGCCGCCGGTGCCGCCGCCCGTCACGCCG
>JAUXRX010000064.1 GCA_030681645.1 Archangium sp. | reverse complement strand
CAGCGTGCCCAGCTGCACGTAGGGCCCGGTCGAGCCCGGCTCGAGCTTGAGCGCCTGCTCGAAGGCCCGGGTGGCCTGCGGCTGGTTGTTCAGCTTCATGTAGCTCATGCCCTGGTTGAACCAGGCCTCGGCGAAGGTGGCGTCGGCGGCGGTGGCCTTCTTGAAGTAGTCGAGCGCCTTCTTGGTGTCGGCCCGCGCGTCCCACGCCACGCCCAGGTTGTTGAGCGCCTGCGCGTGCCGCGGGGTGATCGCCAGGGTGCGCTCGAACTCGGTGGTCGCCTGGCCGATGGCGCCCTCGCGCATGAAGATGACGCCTAAGTTGTAGTGAGCCTCGGCGTCGGTGAGCGTGTCCTTGTTCACCGACGAGAGGATCTCCTTGGCCTCGCCGAACAGGCCCTTCTCGGCCAGCGCCTTCCCTAAGTTCACCTTCGCCTGCGACAGGTCGGGCTTGAGCGCGATCGCCTTGCGGTAGACGGCGATCGAGTCTTCCAGGTTGCGGCTCGCCTGCAGCGCCTCGCCCAGGTTGAAGAGCAGGTCGGCGTCCTCGGGGGCGTACTCGACCGCCTTCCGGTAGTGGCGCACCGCGCCCGGCAGGTCGACCGTGGCGCGGGCCAGCTGGCCGCGCTCGGCGTGCAGCGACGAGTCGTCGGGCATGCCCAGCAGCGCCTGGTCGAGCAGCGTCTTCGCCTTGTCGATCTCCCCGGCGCCGCGGTACGCGCGGGCCAGCAGCAGCTTCGCGTCGACCGACTCGGCGTCGGCCTTCACCAGCTGCTCGAGCGGCTTGATGGCCTTCTTCGCTTCTCCCAGCGAGAGGTGGGCCAGGCCGAGGCGGTAGAGCGCCTCGGTGTCGTCCGGGGCCTTCTCGACGGTGGCGGCCTCGACGGCCACCGTGCGGCGGAGCGCGTCAGGATCGACGGCGGGCTGGGCGAGCGCCAGGCTGAGGGCAAATGCGAGCGTCATCACTCACTCCACGAAGGGGCTGGCGCGGGCGTCGAAGGTCTTCCTGGCCAGCGCGGCGCGCGCGGTGTCCCAGTCGGCGCGCATGGTCTCTGCTTCCGCCCCGACCTCCTTCGCCTTCTCTTTGAGGGCGGCGTAGTCCTCTTCACAGCCCTTGAGCTGGGCCTCGAACTTCTCGGGGTCGAGCGTCTCGCTGCCTTCCAGCTTCGCCTTGCGGGCCGCGGTGAGGCGCGAGACCTCGTAGCGGGCCTGGGCGCAGACGAGGTTCTGCTCGGCGAGGTCCTCTTCGCGCACGTTGAGGCGCTGCTTGGCGCGCAGCCATTCCACCCGCTTGTCGGCCTCGACCACCGCGAGCTCGGCGACTTCCCTGCTGTTCTCGTCAGCCGCGGCGCTCACCTCGTCGCGGGCGGCAGAATACCGATCGCGGCCGCGGCGAATCTGGTCCCTGGCGCGGGCCACCTCGGCGCGCGCCTCGTCGAGGCGATCGACGGCCAGCGCCAGATCGTTCTCGGCCTCGAGCAGCTCGATCTTCGCCTCGTAGGGGAGCTTGTCGAGCACGTCGAGGGGCACCCGCCGCAGGCCGCAGCCCGTCGACAACAGCACCACCGAGGAGAGGAGAAGGAGGTTGCGCAGGTTCATGGTTGCACCGTGGCCGAGAACGACTTCGAGAAGACGGTGCGGCCGCTGGCCGCCTCGATGCCGTTCTCGAAGGTGATGTGGAAATCGCCGCCGACCACCGCGTTGGGGTCGAGCGGGCGATCGAAGTAGAGCGTGCCGCGCAAGATGAGCGGCAGCGTGTTGCGCGGATCGTTGGCGACGTTGCGCGAGATGGTGCCGCGCTGCGCGCCGTTCATGTCGAGGGCGGCGAGGTCGACGCGCCCGCCCACCGGGTCGCCCAGCAGCCGGTAGCCGATCTTCACCGGGTAGTCCTCGCTCATGCCCACCGCGCCCCCGTCGTCGGCGCCCGGCGAGCCCACCGGCTTGAGCCGCACGAAGGTCAGCGACACGTCGGCGGCCGTGAGATCGATGCGGGCCACGTCGTAGCCCACGTCCATCACCTGGCCGAGGCTGCCCTCGAGGCGGAACTTCGGCGGCGTCTTGCTCGGGTCGTTGTTGCACGCGCAGAAGGCCAGCGCCGACAGGGCGAGGCCCAGCGCGGCGACGTGGCGGCCCGGGAAGCTCACTTGCACGACTTCCATTCGGGATCGACGTCGGCCCCGGTCAGCGCGCCGTCCTTCACCACGGCGGCTTCCTGCTTGGCGCCCACCACGTCGAGGTAGCGGCACTTGAGGCCCGCCAGGTTGGCGCGCGCCTTGTCGAAGGTCGGGTCGGCCTCGAGCGCGCGGCCGTACTCGCCCCGCGCCGACGCCGAGTCGCCGCTGAGCAGGAAGCTGTAGCCCAGGGCGGAGTGCGCCGAGGCCCGGGTGTCTTCGATCTCGATGGCGCGGTTCAGGTTGAGGATGGCGTTGTTCACCTGGCCTGCGCCCAGGTAGGCGATGCCCAGCGCCTCGAACTCGGCCGCGTTCTGGGTGAGCTCGGCCTTCTTCTGCAGCTCTTCCACGTTGATCGCGCGCTCGGCAGGCGGGCCCTTGAGCGGCGAAGAGGCCTCGTCGACCTTCTTGCGGCAGCCGATGGCGGCGGCCGTGAAGACCTCGAGCGACTCGGCGCGGCTGACGCAGGTCTGGAAGGTGTTGTCGGCGTTGGCCTTGAGCGGGTCGACCTGCGCCTTCACCGCGGCGCGGAACTGCTCGATCTCGGCGGGCTTGAGGCCCGCGGGGGCCGGGGTGGCCTCGACCGAGTCGGCGATGTTCTGCAGCCCGTTGCCGATGCGCCACAGCGACGCCACCGCCCACTCGGCGCTGCCCATCGACGCCGCCTGCTGGAAGACGCCCTGCATCTGCTGCAGCGCGGCGACCTTCTCTTCGATCTTGTCTCCGGGGATCGCCTTGAACTGGCGATAGAGCATGTCGCCCACGTACCAGAGCCCCTTGGCCGCATCGTCACCCACGCCGTTGGGCGAGTTGGTGATGGTGGTCATCATCGCGATCAACGGCTCGAGCTTCTCGTTGGGGTTGCTCGCCGCCACCTCGGCGACGATCGCCGCGGCGGTGGCGTTGGTCTTGTCCACCTTGAGCGCCTGCTCGGCGGTGGCCCGGCCCTTCGCGGGCGAGCGCATCTTCATGTACGTCTGCGCCAGCAGCACCAGCACCTCGGCCTTGCGCGCGCCGGCCTGCTCGATGGTCGTCTCGAGCACCTTCACCGCGCCGGGGAAGTCGCCCATCGCCGTGCGCAGGCGCGCCGAGGCGAGCATCGAGTCGAGGCCGGTGGAATCACCCGCGAACTGGCGGCCCATCTGCTCGAAGTAGGCGGCCGCGTCCTGGAACCGGCCGGCCTCGGCGGCGTGGCGGCCCAGGGTGAGCATCACGTCAGAGATGTACTGCGACTTGCCGTATTCCTTGATCAGCCGGTCGCCGATCTCCCGCTCGCGGCGCAGGTCGCGCTTCTCGCGGGCGGCGGCGAACGCGCCGTACAGGGCCTTCTCGCCGATCTCCTGGCCCTTGTTCTCGTCGGCCACCTGCAAGAGGCCGGTGATCACGTCGCCGGTCGCCTCCGACGACTTGAGCGCCAGCTCACCGAGCGCCTCGCTCTTGGTCTGGGTGAGGATCTTCTGCACGTCGCTCTTGAAGGCGGGGGGCAGGTTGGCGGCGAGGAAGGCCTTGCCGTACTCGTCGATGGCCTTGAAGTCGTTGATCTGCCGGAGCGAGTCGAAGGCGAGGTTGCCGGCGACGGGCGCGTCCTTGTGATCGGAATGGTTCAAGGCGAACTCCTTGAACAGCTCGGCCGACTTCTTGTAGTCGCCGTCTTCGTAGTAGGCGCGCGCGATGTTGAACTTCACCTCGAGCGCGTGCTCGCTCTTCGGGTAGCGGCCCAGGTACTGCGCACCGAGCAGCTTGAGGGCCTGCCGCGCGTCGGCGACCTCGAACGCGTTGAGCCGCTCGACCTCGCCTGGCTTGAGTGAGGAATAGTGCGCCAGCAGCGCGCCGTAGAGCGCCTCGTCGTGCGACTTCATCTCGCCGCCGATGGTCTTGGTGCCGGCGGTGTTGGTGACCGAGGCCACGGCCGCGGCCTTGGCGTCCTTCGGCTTCTCGCCCGCCTTCGGCTCCTTGGTGAGGTCGAGCTTGTTGGGGTCCGCGGCGGCGGCCTTGTCGTCCTTGCCGGCGCCCCTGGTCGAGTCGAGGTAGCGGGCCAGCTCTTCGAACTGGCGCGCCGCCTCGGGGAAGCGCTTGGCGGCGAACAGGGCGTCGGCCCGGTTCTGCATCATCACCGTCGCGTATTGTTTGGGGCGGAAGAGGGCGAGGTACTTCTCGTAGCAGGCGGCGGCCTCCAGATAGAGCGCCTTGTCTTCCTTCTTCTGCGCCTGCACGTGCACGATGGTCGACAGGTCGCGGCCCATCTCTTCGAGCTCGACCAGCACCTTCTTGCGCGCCACCTCGTCGCGGGCCGGGTCGGTCTTGATCTGCACCGCCGCGCGCACCAGGTACATCACGTCTTCGGCCTTGGGCTGCACCTTGCCCTTGCTGGCCTTGAGCGAGTCGTACAGCTTTTCCACCCGCTCGACCTCGAGCTCCGGGTCAGGCTGAATCTCGAGCAGCTTGCGCAGCGCGGGAATGGCGAACTCGTACTGCTGCTTGATGAAGTAGCGGTTGCCGAGCTTGTCGAGCGCCAGCGAGAACGTGGCGCGCGAGTCGGACAGCTTTTCGAAGTACTGAATGGCGCCCTTGGCGGGCCGCGCCTCGGTGTACGAGTAGACGAGATCGAGCAGGGCCTCGCGCTTGACCGACAGCGCCTTGGCCACGTCGACGCCGGGCAGCGGCGCGCTGGCGGCGGCGGCCTCGAAGAACGTCACGGCCTCGGCGTGGTTGGCCTGGTTGATGCGGATCCACCCCATCTTGTAGCGGGCCAGGTCGTGCACGGGGGACGGGGGCGCGTCGAGAATGGCCCGGTAGTGCTCTTCGGCCTGCTTCAGGTCGGCCTTGTCGAACCAGTAGTCGCCGAGGATCTGCTCGGCGTCGAGGCGCAGGGGCGAGCTGGGGTACTTCTTGATCAGATCGCCCTGGGTCTTGAGCATCGCGTCGAACTCACCGAGCTCGCGCTGCTCGTGCGCCAGGTAGAAGGTGAGCTTGTCGGCGTCCTTGAAGTCGGGGAACTCGCGCAGCACGCGCGTGTAGATCTGAATCGCCTTCTGCTTGAGCAGCTTGGTCTCGGGCGAGACCATCGCGCCCTTGATGCCCTCGGGCCGGGTCTCGGCCTGCAGGTAGTACACGTACCGGCTCTTCTCCACGTAGAGCTCCGCGAGGCGGAACTGCAGGTCGGGCAGGTAGGGGGCGTTGCGGCTCCTGGCGATCAGCTTGTCGGTCTCGCCGATGCTGCGATCGACCTTGAAGATGTCGCGCCGCAGCTTTTCGATCAGCTCCTGCTTCTCACGCTGCTTGGTGAGGAGCGGATTTTCGAGCTGTGAGTTGGGGGCCTGGGCGAGCGCCACCGCCAACACCAGCGACGAGAGCGCCATCATCGGGCCGTCTCCTCGATGCAACGGGATTTGAGTGAGAACCTGAAGTCGCGCAGCTCGTCGTTCCAGTACTCGTCGACGAACTTGAAGGCGACCTGGTCGTCCTTGATCGGCTCTTCTTCGAGCAGGGCCACCAGCTTGGCGCCCCGCTTCACGCGCTCGTACAGCTTGAGGCCCACCTCGTATTCCATGAGGCGCACCTGCTCGGCCGCCCGCAGGAGCTTGTCGGCCTCGACCCGCACCGAGTCGTTGAGGCGCTCGGTGTAGACGCGCTGACCTTCGGCGCGCGCCAGATCGTAGAGCCTGGTCATGTAGCCGAACATGCGATCGCCGAACGTGCCGGCGTAGCGCCCCAGCTGCTCGCCTTCGAGGTCGAGCGACTCGAGGAACTTGCGGGCCCGCTTGGTGTTGCCGCGCGCCGACGCCGCCCGCAGCAGCCGGCTGTCGAGGGTGAGGTCTTCACGCTCGCGCACCGCCTCGAGCGAGTCGGCGTACTTGCGGGTGAGCTCCTTGGCCGAGCGCTTGGCGGGGAGGTAGTGGCAGAGGTCGCGATAGATGAGCGCCTTGAGCAGGTACTTGTCGGGCAGGAACTCCTCGCGGAAGGAGGGCGCGTCGAGGGTGGTGAGCAGGCCCATCGCCGCGTGCACCTGGCCCAGCTGGTAGCGGGTCCAGGCCTCTTCCAGGTAGAGGGTGGCTCGGCCGGTGTCGAGCTCGGGCAGCTTCACCAGGTCGTAGGCCTCGAGCGCGCCTTTGTAGTCCTGCGTCTCGTAGCGCAAGCGCGCCACCGCGAGGATCGCGTCGTTGCGCGCCTCGAGCGTCAGCTTCTCGTCCTTCGCCAGCTCGAAGAACTGGTCGACCATCTCTTTGGGGATCTCGCGCTTGGCGGTGCGCAGGCGCGTCACCAGCATCGCGTACTTCGCCCGGCTCGCCTCGGCCGAGCCCTCGGGCAGCTTGGAGAAGTGGGTGGTGGCCCAGCGCTCGTTGCCTACGCGCAGGTCGACCAGGCCCTGCTGGTAGTGGGCGTAGCCGGCGACCTCCTCGGGCAGGAAGCCGAGGTCGAGCGCGCCGAACACCTGCTCGTCGATCATCACCTCGTCGTGGGGCAGATCGGTGAGCTTCTGCAGCTCTTCCAGCGCCTTGGGGAGCACCGCGGGGTTGGTGCGCTCGCGCGCGATGCGGGCCAGGTACACCGCGCCCGCGTGGCGCAGGTTGATCTCGATGAGCGACTTGGCCAGGAAGAACTGCGCCCAGGCGTAGTTCTCGTCGGTCGAGGGCAGGTTCTCGGTGTAGTCGAACAGCTTGGGCGCCGCGTCCTTGGGGTGACCGGTGAAGTAGTCGTTGAGCGCCTCATCGAAGATCTTCGGGTCGATCTTCTTGGGCGCGGGCGCGGCGGCCGTGGCCGTGGCGCCACCGGGGCCCGAGGGCGCCGCCGCGGCGGCAGCGGCCGCGGCATCACCCACCCCGGCGTCGGAGAGGGCAGAGACGGGTTCCTGCGCGAAGGCCGCGAGGGAACCGAGAATGGACAGGGCGATGAACCGGTTCATGAGTGGACGCTTCCTCACTCTGTGGCGCTGATGTTGATTCCGAGCGAGAGCGTCATGGCCATCACGTTGGTCAACGTCTGGCCTGCGCCCAGGGGGATCACGACGCTGTCGACCACGTCGACTCGGAGGCTGAGCACCTTGTTCAGGAACAGGCGCCCTCCCAGGCCGAGGTCGACGCCGGGCCGCAGCGCCTTGGTGAACTTGAAGACGGTGGCCCCGAAGATCAGGAAGAACTCCCCGTGCACCACCCACTTGTTGGCGACCGAGAGCTTCCCGTAGAGCGGCTTCCAGAGAATGTCGGTGCCGAAGAAGAACTGGATCTCGTCGAAGGCGGTGGGGAGGAAGCCGAAGTCGCGCTCGAGCTGGTTGCGCAGCTCGGTCTTCGCCGTGAAGCTGTAGGCCCCGCGGCCGATCTGCCAGGCGAAGGTGTCGGTGAAGTGCGCGGTGTAGCTGCCCTGGGCGAACAGGCCCTTGCTGAAGGGGTCGAGCGGCAGCAGGCCCACCGACAGCGCGAGCTCGTGCTGCATGCGGTAGGCGCGTTCCTGCACGGCGCTGACGGCCTGGGGCTCGTCGGCCGCGTCTTGCGCGAAGGTGCTGCTCGCGGCCAGGGCACAGACGGCGACGAGGACTCTGTACGGACCGTTCACGAGGTTCACTCCGGGGCCCCGAAGTTGATGCCCAGCGAGAGCGTCGCGGTCATCACGTTGGTGAAGCTCACCGAGCCGCCACCGACGGGCACGACCACGTTGTCGGTGAGATCGAGGCGAATGCTGACGTTGGGCGTGAGCACCACCCGGCCGCCGAGGCCGAGGTTGACCGCGGGGCGGAAGGCGTTGGTGAACTTGAAGAGCGTGGCCCCGAGAATGAGGAAGACCTCGCCGTGCACCACCCACTTGTTCACCACCGAGAGCTTGCCGTGGAAGGGCGTCCACAGCAGGTCGCTGCCGAAGAAGAACTGCACCTCTTCGAAGGCGGTGGGCAGCACGTTGAACTGGCGCTCGAGCCGCTCGCGCAGGCCCGTGCGCGCCGCGTAGTTGTACGCCGCGCGGCCGATGGTCCAGGCCACGGTGTCGGAAAAGTGGGCGGTGTAGCTGACCTGCGCGAAGAGCCCGACGTAGAACGCGTCGAGCGGGAGCGTGCCGACCGAGAGGTCGAGCTCGTGCCGCATGCGGAACGTGCGCTCCTGGACCGCGCTGACGCTCCCCGGGTTCTCGAGGTCCTGCTGCTGTGCCGAAGCGACCGCAGGCACGAACAGACACAACGCAATGATGAGTGCTCTCAGCACGTCCACCTCTCCCACGCGAAAGCGCGAGCCCGAAGGAAATGACGACGCGGGATGCAAGTCGCTGGTCGTCAGGATTTCAAGTCGAATGTCGCGAGCTTGGAAGAAACCCGAGGCGGTCTCAGCCTCAGTATCCGACGCTGTTGAACATGAACGGATAGGTGATCACCACGCCGGCGCCCTTCGCAGGGGGGAAGCGCCAGGTCTTGAGCGACATGAGAATGCAGCTCTCGACCGCGGCGCTCTGCATGCTCGACGACTTCGTCTTCGCATAGCCGACGCTGCCGGTGACGGTGATCTGCCACTCGAGGACGATCTTGCCGGCGAGGCCGGGCGTCTTGAGCAGGGCGCGCTCGTAGCAGCTCGACACCTCGTGCAGGTGCGAGTTGATCACCTTCGCCACCGCTTCCTTGTCGATGGTGCCCTGCGCGCCGATGGCGCGCGTCGAGGCGCGGGTGACCGTGCCGGCCACCGAGCCCTTGCCGATGTTGCCCGCGCCGAGCGCGCCGATGCCGCCACCACCCTTGCCGCGCAGCAGCTCTGCGCCCTTGATGCCCATGCCGCCCGCCCCGCCACCGCCCAGGCCGAAGGTGCCGATGCCCGCGTTGGCGATCGGCGCCTTGCCGATCAGCCCCGAGAGCTTGAAGTCATTCTTGGCGTTCTTCGCGCCGGGGCCCGAGCCGAGCTTGTCGACCGCGGCCAGCAGGTCCTTCATCGCGGGGCCGGCGGCGGCGAGCTTCTCGATGCTCTTGAGCGCCTTCTTCGTCTCCTGGGGGATCGCCTTGGGCTGCTGCTTCTCGACCTTCTTGGCGACCTCCGGCTTCTTCTGTTCCTTCTTCAGCTTCTCGAGCTTCTTCTCGAGCTTCTTCTTCTCTTCGGGCTTGGGCGGGGCGATCAGCTTCACCGCCACCGGGCTCACGCCCTTGGCCTGGAAGTCGGCGTCGAGCGGGAGCTCGGCGAAGTAGAAGACGAACACGCCGAACGCGGTCATGAACAACGACAGCACCGCGAGCGCGAGCCACGGCAGCCCCTTGAGCGGGTTGACGAAGGGCCTGGGAATGGCGGGCTGCACGTACGCCATCAACATCACGTCCCGGCCGGTGCTGAAGCGCACGGCGTGACCGGTGCCCAGGGTGATGCAGCGGCGCGAGTCGGGCGAGGTCTCGAGCGTCTCGAGCTGCACCGGGTAGAACTTGCCGTCCTGCGCGCGGCGCTCGACGGCGGCATTCGGGGGCACGTACACCCGGTAGAGGTCCGCCTTCTGCTCGGCGAAGACGAAGTCGCCTTCGATGGGGAAGCCGAAGAGCGGCAGGGGCGCCTGGTCGTCTTCCCGCGCCACCAGCTTCTTCTTGGGGTCGATGGTGCGGTACGAGTTGGAGTACTTGCGCGTGTCGCCCCAGTAGAGCTCGACGAAGAGGTTGGGCTTGCCCTTGCCTTCGGAAGCCGACGGCACCCCCGGCGAATAGGCCACGCCCGTCGACTTCGAGGGCGCGTGGGCCTGGCGCGCGCCGTGGCCGTGCTTCGAAGGCGCAGCCTGCGGGGCAGCCGAGCGGGCAGCGGGGGAGGGGCCGGGGGCATGCGCGCGGGCCTGCACCGTGGCCGCCGCGCTGGCCGGCGACGGGAGCGGAATCGTCAGCATCTCCTCGCCGGTCTCGATGAGGTTGTTGCGATTGCTGGTCGGGGCCAGCATCTCGGCGCCGAGCGAGACGCTCTCGGTGCGCGGCTCGGCGTCATCGGTCGGCACCGGCCGGAGGTGACGGGCCACCACCGGCTCGGCCGGCTGGGGCGCAGTGCTCATGCGCCGGTTGCTGACCACCGTGGCAGGAGGCTGCGGCCTGGCCGCGGGCGGCGGCGCGGCCACGGCGGCGGGGCGGGGCGCCTGCGCCGGAGGGGCGGGGACGGCCGCGGGGCGCTGCTGGGGCTGGGGCGTGCCGGTGGGGGGGCCGCCGAGCAGCGCGCCGATGTTGGCGGGAGGCGCCTGCTTGGTGGCGGGCTTCTGGCCCATCACGCGGATCTTGAGGGTGAACGGACCGCACGCGATCTCGTCGACGGGCCGCACCTCGCAGGCCGTCACCTTGTGCCCGTTGACGAAGGTCGCGCCGTTGCCGCCGTCCTGGATCGCCGCGCGGCCATTCTGGAAATAGAGGAAGGCGTGGCTGGCGCCCACGCTGGGGTCGTCGAGGCGCAGATCGACGCCGTCACCGGAGCCCAGCGTGTACTGGCCGGGCACGAAGACCTCTGTTCCGACGAGGAGGCCATCACGCATGATGACGACCTGAAGCACGGTCGGTTGTCCGCTCAAGTGAAGCTCCTTCGTGATGCGGTGCGAGGCAGAGCGGTGGCGCTCAAGTGTCGTAGAGAGAGCCGACGATCTCGTCGCGGAAGTTTTCCCGCTTCTTGATCATCGAGCGGATCTTCAGCTCTTTGCGGTCGTAGAGGTACACCGCACCGGACTTGTTCGACTGGCCCTGGATCAGCCGGTCGTCGAAATCGATGCGCGTGGGCCCACGAACCGCCGGGGCTCCGCCCGAATCGGCCGAGGGGGCGGGCGCTGCCTCGGGCATCGAGGGGGCTGGCGTGTTGGGCACGCTCGGCGGCTTCTTTGCCGCTGGGGCTGCCTTTTTCGGCGGGCGTGCAAACGCGTTGGAAGCGCCGACGACGACGAGCGCTGAAAGGACAAAGAGAATCGGGCGCATGGATTGCCTCAGATGAAAGCGAACGCCGTGCCACACCGTCAAGGATTACACGGGCCGTCGATGATGACAGGACCGTGGGGAGGACACCACGAACTGCGGAGGACACTCAGCCCCTGTGCTACTCCACCTCACGTGAGACGACATCACGGCCTCTTCCTGTTGTTGGTGCTGCTTTGGGGGTGCCCGAAGCCAGACACATCGACCCCCGCGCCGGTTCCCGACGCAGGGCCGCGGGCGCGACTGCTCACCGTGGGGCCCCGGCTCGTCTCGAATCAGACGAGCCAGCCGATCAGCGTGACGGGTGAAGGTCTTTCCGCGGGCATGAAGCTCTCGCTCGGCGCGCCCGCCTCGACGAGCGTGCCGCTGGTGGTGGTCGACTCGCAGCACGCGTTCGCGCGGCTCCCGGCCGGGCTCGAGGCCGGCTCGTTTCCCGAGGCGCTGATCGAGGTCTCGATCGATGGCGCCGAGGGCAAGGCGTCGCTGCGGCTGATCAACGACACCTCTTTCCCCGATCTCACCGCGCTGGCCAGGTCGCGCGACTCGGCCCTGCTGTTCGCGCTCAGCGGCCCCACCGACACCGTCTTCCAGCTCGAGCTCGCCACGAAGAAGGTGACCGCGCTCGCGGTCGACGACGGGCCCGCTGCGCTCGCCACCTGGGTGGACGCCGCGGGCCTCGAGTGGCTGGTGGTGGTGCACCAGTTCGCGGGCTCCCTGGTGCTGATCAACCTGAAGGACCCCTCAGCGCGCCGCGCGCTGCCCGCGCCCGCGAACGCCTCGGGCCTGCTCGTTCACGAGGGGAAGGCCTTCGTCGCCGAGCAGGCGCGCGACAGCGTGAGCGCGATCGAGCTCACCACCGGCAAGGAGCTGTGGCGCACGCCGGTGGCTGCCAACCCGCGCGAGCTGATCCTCGCCGGCAAGTCGCTGCTGGTGGGCTCGCTGGCCACGGGAGTGCTCGAGCTGCTCGACCCCTCGACGGGCGCGGTGCAGGGCTCGATCGAGCCCGGGCCCGGCACGCCGATCGTCGGGGGCGGCACCGCGAAGTACTCGGCCCAGGTGATGAACGGCAAGGCGCCGCGCGGCCTGGCGTGGTCGGGCCGGCTGTCGACGGCGTTCGTCGCGTCGATCGGCCCCAACATCGGCCCCAACGTCGACCAGATGGAGGTGTCGATGAACGGCGGCGTGGGCGCGGTCGACCTGGGCAAGGGTTGGCGCCGCCACCTCGGCTTCGGCGCGGGCGTGACCGAGGCGCTGGTCCTCGACGAGGCGCGCGGGCTGCTCTACGCGTCAGACGTGGGGCTGGGGTTGGTGCGGGTGATCGACGCGAAGAAGCTGGCCAGCGGTGACGCGGCGAAGGCGCTGGTCCAGGAGGTCGCGCTGCGCCCCCCGGCCCGGTTCCCCTCGATCCGCCCGGCGGAAGACTTCAACGTGAAGGGCAGGGCGGGCGCCTCGCTGCACGCCGGCCCCCGGGCGCTGAGCCTTTCGGCAGACGGAAAGCGGCTCTTCGTGCTCGAGCGCTTCACCGGCACCATCGCGGTGCTCGACGTGAGCCGCCCCGGCAAGGCCGGGTGGCTCGAGCAGTACGCCGTCACCAACGCGCTCACCCAGCCCACCCGCCGGCTCGGCCAGGTCCTCTTCTTCGCCGATCTCGGACGCACGGCGATGAGCTGCGACGCGTGTCACCTCGAGGGTCACGGCGAGGGCGTGCTCTTCGAGAAGACCATGCCGCTGCGCATCTACCGGAGCACCACGGTGCGCGGCAGCCGCGAGACGCCCCCGTACTTCACTCCGGCCTCGACGCACTCGATGGGCGAGACCGCGAAGATCGTCGGCTCGCGCAACCGCTTCCACAACCCCGACCCTTCGCCGACCGAGATCGAGGCGCTCACCCTCTACGCGTCGCTGATCCCCACGCCGCCCAACCCCTTCGTCGGCGCCGACGGCGCGCCGGTCCTCTCACTGGTGCTGCCCGATGGGCGCACCGGCAAGCCGCTCGAGGGCCTGAAGCTCTTCGAGGGAAAGGCAGGCTGTGCTCCGTGCCACCCCGCGCCGCAGTTCACGACCGACCAGGACCCCGCCACGCGCGGCCGCTTCATCGACGTGGGCACGCCGCGCTTCATGCCGCTGCGCGAAGACCAGCAGAACACCCGCTTCGAGGGCTTCGGCACGCCCGCGCTGGTGGGCAGCTGGGACGTGTTCCCCATGCTCACCACCGGCCTCGCCGGCCTCGCGGTGCGCCCCGACGGCTCGGTGCGCGTCGACGACCGTTTCCCCCTGCGCGCCGCCACCGAGAAGTACGCCCCCCGTCACGGCCGCGCCGACCTGCTCACCGACGCAGAGCGCGACGACCTGCTCGCGTACGTGATGTCGTTGTAGGTGGGTCTTTCCGTGCGAGGTGAAGTTCTCCTCCCCGACGGTGATCGACTCAGTTGAACCTCTGAGTAGAGTACGGCGCCTATGCGACGACTCGCTCTCTTCTCGGCGTTCCTGGGTCGCCTCACCCCGGCCGACTCTCCGCTGCGCCCCGTGTCGTCTCGCGCGGCCTGCGGCCGCTGGTGGTTCGGCTCCGTGCTCGCAGTGCTGGCGGTGAGCTGCACGGACTCCGGGTTGTACGCCGCGGGGGCGGGTGGCCCCAGCGGGCCCGATCGCGCCGAGCTCAAGGGCACCGCGTGCGTGCCCCTCGCCGCGGGCGAGGCGTTCCCCGTCAAGGTGGTGTTCGCGCTCGAGGGCGGCACCGGCGTCGACACGCAGATCGTCGAGAACGTGGTGGCCTCGCTCGAGTCGGTCACCGGCCAGTTCTCGACGCCCTACATTTCCTTCGCGGTGGTCGGCTACCACGCCATCGCCACCGGCTTTCAGGGCAGCTTCGTGCGCGACGATCGGGTGGCGCAGGCGATCACCCGCTACGGCACCTTCCAGGAATCAGGGCCCGTCTCTCACCGCGCCCCGCTCAAGCTGGCTCACAGCATCGTCAGCGGCGACATGCAGACCGGCTGCCGGGGCATCGTCGCGCGCACCCGCTATTACATCGTCCAGGTCATCCTCTCGCCCGACACGAGCTGCGCGAACCCCACCTTCAACGCGGGCATCGAGCCGCGCTGCAACGCCTTCCTCCCCAACGAGTCGGAGTGCAGCGCCTGTGAGCTGAGCCGCGTCACCGAGGAACTCAAGGGCCTGGCGCGCCGCTACAACGCGGGCGAGGTCACCATTCAGCCGGTGTACGTGCGCAACACGGCCGACGTCACCACCCGCTACGAGGCCGCCGCGATCGCCCGCGCGGGTGGCACCGAGCTGATCGAGACCACGCCCGACGCGCTCGAGCGAACCCTCTCGTCGCTCAACTACGCCTCGCTGCAGCGGGCGCTCATTCTCAAGCGGCTGATCGCGATGAACCGCAACACCCTGTCCCGCAACGGCGAGGTGCTGGTCGACAGCGATGGCGACGGCATCTCGGACGACGACGAGACGGCCCTGGGCACCGAGCCCACCAACGTCGACAGCGACGGCGATCGCATCAGCGACGGCGTCGAGCTGCGCATGGGCCTCCGCCCGCAGAGGACCGACGACGGCGCGAACATCAACGTCATCACCGGCTGCAACGCCGAGACGGACACCGACGGCGATCGCCTCAACGACTGCGAGGAGCGCGTGCTGGGCACCGACGCGTGCATCGCCGACAGCGACGGCGATGGCCTGCCCGATCTCGCCGAACACCTCGGTGGCACCAACCCCCTCATTCCCGAAGACCTGCAGGACGACGAGCGCGACGGGCTGAGCAACGTGGGAGAGATCGAGAGCCACACCGACCCCATCTCGGCCGACATCGAGTTCCAGAAAGAACGCGGGTACGGGTACTCGATCAAACCGGCGGCGCCGACCCCCGACGGGCGCGCCTGCTACGACATGAACGTCTACAACCTCACCGTGGTGCCGACCCTCTCGCGGCCCTCGCCCGACGGCTCGGGGCTCACCATTCCCAAGGGCACCAACGACATCTATCTGTACATGCAGGTCGGCCGCGAGAACGACCCGCGCGGTACCGGCATCGGCGCCCTCTTCATTCCGCAGGTGGTCTTCACCCCGCCCGCGACGCGGCGGCCCCGCGGCATCATCTCGTTCACCTCGGAAGACTTCGTCAGCGGCTACTGAGGAGTGGGGTCCCCACTCGACCTGAGGGGCTGGCCCCCCAATCCGGCCGCCGCGCCCTCGTAAGTCATTGATGAATCAGCAGCTCGGCGGGTGGATCGGAGCTTGCTGACCGTACGCGCAGTTCACGTTCTCAAAAGGAGTCGCACATGAGCCGAAGAAACCTGTGGGTGGCTGTGGCAGTGGTCGGGGCGCTGTGGTCGGTGCCCGTCCTGGCGCAGGGCACTGACAACCCGGAATGTCTCGGCGCGTCGTGCGGCCGCCCGGGCGAGGAAGGCGGCGGCTGCGGCTGCGGCTGTGGTTGCTCGGTGTGGGTCGCGTACACGGACGACGGCATCACCCTGGCGTACACCGATGACGCGGACGGCGACGGCAAGGCCGATGACCGCGACAAC
>JAUXRX010000063.1 GCA_030681645.1 Archangium sp. | reverse complement strand
CGGCAACCGCCGCCCTCAGCACGCAGGAGACCCCGTGATCCACGACAGCATCCTCTCGCTGGCCGTCGGCACGCCGCTGGTGCGGCTGCAGCGCGTCTGCGCCGACCTGGCGCCGACCTTCCTGGCCAAGGTCGAGCGCGTCGGCCCCACGGGCAGCATCAAGGAACGCGTGGCGGTGGCGCTGGTGGAGGATCTGGAGCGGCGCGGCCTGCTCAAGCCGGGCGGCACCGTCGTGGAGGGCACGAGCGGCAACACGGGCATCGGCCTGGCGATGGTGGCGGCGGTGAAGGGCTACCAGCTGGTGTTGGTGATGCCCGAGTCGATGTCGATCGAGCGGCGCCGGGTGATGGCCGCGTACGGGGCGAAGTTCGACCTGACGCCGCGGGAGAAGGGCATGAAGGGCGCGATCGCGCGGGCGCAGGAGCTGGTGGCGGCGACGCCGAACGCGTGGATGCCGCAGCAGTTCGAGAACGAGGCGAACCTCGAGGTGCACCGCCGCACCACCGCCCAGGAGATCCTGAAGGACTTCCCCGAGGGCCTCGACGCGATCATCACCGGCGTGGGCACGGGCGGGCACATCACGGCGCTGGCCGAGGTGCTCAAGCCGAAGTGGCCGAAGCTGAAGGTGTTCGCGGTGGAGCCGGCGAAGTCACCGGTCATCTCGGGCGGCGCGCCCAGCCCGCACCCCATCCAGGGCATCGGCGCGGGGTTCATTCCGAAGAACCTGAAGAAGGAACTTCTCGACGGGGTGATCCAGGTCGAGCACCTCGACGCGTTCGAGATGGCGCGGCGCGCGGCGAAGGAAGAAGGCCTGTTCGTCGGCGCCTCCTCCGGCGCCTCGCTGCAGGCGGTGAAGCAGAAGCTGGCCGAGCTGCCGGCGGGAAGCCGGGTGCTCACGTTCTGCTACGACACCGGCGAGCGGTACCTGTCGGTCGAAGGCTTCCTGCCCTGAAGAACCGGAGAAGGTGAAGAGAGTTTCTCCCTGTCCCCGAGGGGGAGAGGGCAAGAACTGATCAGCTCAGGTCCGCGACCCACTGCACCAGCTCGATGTCGCGAACGGCGACGCGGCGCCTGCTGCTGAATACGGCGACCTCGGCGCCCGTGTCACCCTCGAGGCTCACGACCTCGTCGATGAAAGACATGCCGCCCGACAGCTCGACCTGGACGCCGCGCTTCCCGAGCAGCGATTTGAGCAGCGGGAAGCACGGTCCCGATGCATCCTTCCGGCACCAACGCGACATGGGACACCCCGTGCGCACCACCTTGCCATGAAAAGACTCCTCGTCGCCGTCCTCTGCCTCTCAGTCCTCCCCGGCTGCGCGTTCCTGCGCGAGCTGCTCAACTCCTCGGCGGTGCGCGGCGCCGAGCCGACGTTCACCTTCCGCACCATGGTGCTCAACGACATCTCGCTGGGTGGGCTCAACCTCGACACCGTGTGGGATCTGCACAACCCGAACGCGGTGAGCATCTCGCTGGCGTCGGTGGACTACGCGTTGTTCATCGAGGGCAAGCAGGTGGTGGCGGGGGCGCCGCAGAACGGCCTGCAGATCGCGGCGAACGGCTCGAGCGAGCTGCACTTCCCCGCGAACATCAAGTTCACCGACGTGGCGGCGGTGGTGGAGACCTTCCTCACGAAGGACATGGCGAGCTGGCGCGCCGAAGGCTCGCTGGGCGTGTCGACGCCGATCGGCGTGATCAAGTTTCCCATCGCGAAGGAAGGCCAGTTCGAGGTGCCCAAGCTGCCGGCGATCGTGTTCGCCAACCCGAAGGTCACCAGCATCACGATCTCGGGCGCGACGGTGGAGTTCCCGTTGACGGTGACGAACAAGAACACCTACGCGCTGCCGATTGCGGGTGTGACGGGCAGCATCGCGATCGCGGGCAGCAACATCGGCACGCTGTCGACGGGCAACCTGGGCGCGATGGAGGGGAAGGGCGCGAAGCAGGTGTCGCTGCCGCTCACCATCAGCTTCCTCGGAGCTGCCGGCGCGGCGGTGAACGCGGTGCGCGGTGGGAACGCGCAGGTCACGTTCAACGCGCAGGTTCAGTCGGGCCCCACGTCGTTGCCCATCAAGGTCGATCAGCTCTTGAACTTCACTCGGTGACAGAAGCGAGCTGCCACCGCGCCGCCAAACAGGAAGGCACCGGCCATGTCCACCCTCAATGAGGTGCTCCTCCTGGCGCTGCTGTGCGGCTGCATGGAACCGACGCGCCCCGGGCCGCCGCCATCGGCCACGATCGGCTCGATCCTGATCGTCAATCAGGTCGGCCCGAGCGGATCCTCAGGCAACTCTCTGCGGGCAACGCTTGGAGTGGCCGAGGCGTGTACGCGATCGTCCGTGGGCGAAGGCTGCACGCTCATCGCATGTGGCGATGACGAAGGCTTCGATGTGCCCTCGCAGCCCTGGGGCGAGCTCACCTTCACAGGCTTCACGTTCTACGGCGGCGGCGGGGACCCGATGACCACGACCCTCACGTTGCCCTACCGATCGTACTCACCCCGGCCAACGCGCATGTGGAGCGGCGGCGAGCTGATCGCTGTGACTGCGAGCACCGCCGGCTTTTCCCCCTTCCGACTCGAAGTGCCGGCGCCGAGTCCCTTCACGGTCTCGATGCCGGCCTGCACCTCGTCAGATTGTTCAATCGAGATCGATCGGTCGCGAGCGCTGCAGGTGGCCTGGTCGCCCGCGAAGCTGGGCGCGCCGGTCGTCGAGCTGTCTCTGAGCCGCTATGTGGCGACCGACGGCATCACCGGGCTCCGGCTCAAGCGGATCGCTGCGCTGCAGTGCCGCTACTCCGTTGATGCCGTCGGCGCGACGATCTCACCGGAGCAGCTGAGCCTGATGCCGCCGGCGGTCGCATCGATGTCCGACATCGGGAGCATCGAGGTGCGGCGCGTGGGCAGTGGCCACGTCTCGGTGCCGGAGGGCACGCTCAGCCTCGACGCGATCTGGTCTGCGCTTTCGCAACAAGTCGCGATTCGTTGAGCGAAGTCGAGTCGAGAGGCCTACTTCAACTGCCTCCCTCGGGGAGAGGGAGACACTTGATTGCGCCGTCGACCACCACCAGCTCCACTGCGCCCGGCGGCTTCTGGCCTGCCTCGGCCAGCACTGCGGCGATGGCCGAGATCACATGCTGCTCGACGGCCCGCTTGAGCGGCCTTGCGCCATACCGCGTGTCGAAGCCCAGCTCAGCCAGGCGGTCGACGACCGCGGGCCCGTACTTCACCTTCACCGCCCTCCGCAGCAGGCCTTCACGGCTCAACGCCTGGTCGAGCACCCGCGCGGCGATCTGCCTGATGTGTTCCCGCGAGAGCGGGTGGTACGCGACGATCTGATCCAACCGGTTCACCAGCTCGGGCCTGAAGAACTGGCTGGCCGCCGCCAGGTAATGCGCGCGGTACTCGACCTGTGCATCACCGAAGCCCAGTGACCTGCCCGACGACTCCGCGCCGAGGTTCGAGGTGAGCAGCACCACGGTGTTGCGGAAGCTGACGGTGCGGCCGCTGCTGTCGGTGAGCCGGCCTTCGCCGAGCAGCTGCAGCAGCAGATCGTGCACGCCCGGGTCGGCCTTCTCGATCTCATCGAGCAGCACCACCCCGAACGGCTGCTCCCGCACCCGCGCGGTGAGCGAGCCACCCTGGGCGTTCCCCGAGGCGACCAGCCGCCAGGCGCTGCCGGGCGCCGCGTACTCGGCCATGTCGAAGCGGGTGAGCCGCTTCTCGTCACCGAACAGGTACGCGCACAGCGACAGCGCCGACTCGGTCTTCCCCACGCCGGTGGGGCCCAGCAGCAGGTACGCGCCGAGGGGCCGCGAGGGATCGCACAGGCCGGTCTTCAAGGTGACGACGAGGTTGCGCAGCAGCAGCGTCGCTTCCTCCTGGCCGACCACGCGCTGGCGCAGCTTCTCGAGTACGCGCTCGGGGTCGAGGGGCACCGATGGGTCGATGATCTCCCGCGGGTACCCGGTGCGCTCGACGAACGCGCGCGTCACCGCCTCGCCGTCGACCTGGGTGAGCTTCCCGCCCGGTGGTGGCCGCGTCGCCGCGCGCAGCAGGTCGACCGCCGCCCCGGGCAGGCCCCCTGCCTCGCCGAAGCGGTCCACCAGGTCGACGGCGCGATCGAGCGCCGAGTCCACCACCGTCACGCGGCGCTGCCTCGCCACCCGGCGCGCGGCCGAAGAGAGCGCCTGCCGGGCGAGCACCGGGGGCAGCGGTTGCACCACCTGCGTTCGCATCGCCCGCAGGAACGCCCCGTGGGTGCGCTCGGCGCGCGCAGCATCTTCCGCGGTGGCTTCCAGCACCACGCGCAGGTCGCCCGCTTCGATCGACGGCAGCAACTGCCGCGCGATGTCCAGGCCGCTGTCGGATCGCGACGAACCGGCCGAGAGCAGCTCGCCCAGCGAGTCGAGGTGCAGCACCGCCTTGCGCGTGCGCAGCGAGCTCACCATGCGCCGCACCCGGTCCTGCCACTCGCCGAGGTAGCGCATGCCGGCGACGATGCGCGACCCGCTGGTCGAGTAGATCTCGAGGCCGTGCAGCGGCGAGCCGACCGGGGCCGCCGCCGCGCGATGCACCAGCTCATGCAGCAGCGCCGTCTTGCCCACCATCGGCGGCCCGAGCAGCAGCACGCTGCCGCGCGAGTGCCCGGTGAGGGCGTCGGCGAGCTGATCCACGTCGGCGTCGCGCTGAAACGCTCGCTCGACGGTGCCTGCGTCGCGCTCGTCGGAGAGCCGGCGGCACGCCTCCGAGAGCCCGGGCGGGAGCGGCTCGCGCCTCGGCTTCTCGGGCGCCTTCACCTTCCGCGCGGCGGTGCGCGGGTTGTAGTTCGTGGTGACGGTGAGGGTGCGCACCGATTCCTCGCCGACGTACGCGACCTCGAGCAGGCGCTCGAGCGGGGCGAGGTGGAGCTCGTGGCGGATGATCTCCTCGACGAAGCCGTCGAAGTCGGCGGGGTCCTGCAGGGTGTGCTCGAGGTCGAGGCGCGGCACCACCACCCGCACCGGGCCGCGCGGCGCCTTCCCCTTGAGCGGCGCCGCGTCGGCGCGCACGAGCACGGTGAAGCGCATGGGCACGTCGAGCAGGCGGCCGCGCTGCATGGCGCGCAGCGAGAGGTCGACGCGCTTGAGGGTGAAGGGCTGCACCACGCCGCTCTCGTGCAGGAGCCCGCGATCGAGGAGCCGGCCACACACGGTGGTGAGGTCCGAGTACACGTCAGGCATCGACTCGGCGAACGAGGCGAGGTGGGGCTCGCCCAGCACATGAGCCGCGTACCCGATCTGCGGAAAGCGCCGGACGAACAGCTGAAAGACGCGAGTCGCCATTACTCCCTCTCCCTGCGAAGCGGGGAGAGGGCCGGGGTGAGGGGCCCCTCAGTCAGCCTCCGAGCCCGCAAACAAGCCGCCAGGTGAGCAAGCGACTGCGCGCCCTCGAGGCCACTCGAGACGAAGCGACCCACGCCACCCACCGCCGCGCGCTCGAACACCACCCGGGGCCACACCTCCTCAGGAATCGACGCCCCCTGCCGCCGCGCCTCGCGCTCCGTCCGCTGCCGCTCGTCCCACTCAGCGAGCACCAGGCGAGCACCCTCGAGCGTGCCATCGCCACCGGTGAGCAGCACCGCGCGCACCAGCGCGCGTCGTGGCGCACCGTCCTTCCCTTCGACCTCGAGGCGGGCGTAGCCGAGCCACGGCTCGAGCTGCTCGACGACCCCCGCGCCATGAAAGACGTACGCGCGGCGGCGGCAGGGCTCGCTCTTCACCTCGGCCCACCCATCCGCGGTCTCACCGAGGGCAAGGGCCCCGAGGTCGGGCAGCGACGCCGCGAAGGCCTCGACCGCGGCGGGCGAGGGCGGGCCGACAGGCTCGAAGAGAATCGTCGCGGTCTGATCCGGCCTCTCGCTCGCGCGCAGCTGATCCGCGAGCAGCTCGAGCTCGTCGAGAGCGGTGACGAGCACCGGCGCGCTGCTGTTGATCAACACCTCTGCGTTCACCGCGTACACGACGCCCTGGAACCCCGAGCGCGGGCGCAGGCCGAAGCGGGCGCGGCGGTCGTAACCAGCGGTCTCGTGCTTCGAGATGGGCAGCTCCTGCTCGTCGTAGTTCGACGCATCGAGGGTGCCCTCGGTCAGCTCCTCCAGCCTCGCCGCGAGGGTCTCCAGGCCGTCGAGCAGCGCCGAGGACGCGGCCACCTGCTTCTTCGCGGTGAGCGCGGCGCGCCGGGTGTTCCGCAGGCGCAGGGCCTGCGGAGACGCGAGCAGGTCGGCGATCCGCTCCTGCGCAGCGCGCGCTGCTGCGCTGAGCTGGGGCAGGGTCCACTCCTCGGCCCCTCGACTCCGCTCGGGGTGATCGGTTGCCGGCGACTCGGCCCCTCGACTCCGCTCGGGGTGAGCGGCCCGCACGGGCTGCGCCGGAGACAACATGCGCACCGACAACCTCGGCTCGTCGCCCTGCCGCAGCAGCTCGATCACCGCGAGGTCGTTCGCGTCGCGCCGCAGCAGGTGGTGCGCCAGCGGCACGGCCAGCCGCTTCTCCAGCGCGCGCTTGAGCGGCCGCGCGCCGTAGCGCGGATCGAACGCCTGGTCGACGAGCAGTTCGAGCAGCTCCGGCTCGACATCCACCAGCACGTTGCTGCGCCGCAGCCCGCGGCGTGACAGCAGCTCAGCCAGCGCGTGCTCGACGACCTTCCTCAGCGCGCGCTTGTCGAGCGAGCGGAAGGGCACCACGCGGTCGAGCCGGTTGAACAGCTCGGGCCTGAAGAACGCCCGCGCGGCCGAGAGGTAGTGCTGCGCCGCGCCTTCCGTGTCCGCCCGGCCGAAGCCCGCCTGGCTCGCCGCCTCACGCACCCCGAGGTTGCTGGTCATCACCACCACGGTGTTGCGGCCGTCGGCGGTGCGGCCGTGCGCGTCGGTGAGCCGCCCTTCGCCCAGGAACTGGAGCAGCGCGTCGAACACGCGCGGGTGGGCCTTCTCGATCTCATCGAGCAGCACTACGCAGAACGGCTGCGTGCGCAGCGCGGTGATCAGCTCGCCGTCGGGAGCGCCGGGCGCGCCGATGAGCCGCATGATGGACCCCGGGCTCGACAGCTCGGACATGTCGAAACGAACCAGCCGGTCGGCCGAGCCGAAGAGGTAGCGCGCCAGCGCCTTGGCGGTCTCCGTCTTGCCCACGCCGGTCGGGCCCACGAAGAGGTGGTTCGCCAGCGGCTTGTCGGGATCCTGCACGGAGAACTGCAGCGCGAGCACCGCGTCGGCCACGGCCTCGATCGCCTCGGGCTGCCCTGCCACCTGGCTGCCCAGCTCGGTGATGATCTGCTCGCGCGTCTTGGGCGGCGCCCCTCCGAGGATGAAGTCGGGCAACCCCGTCTCGCGCCGCACCGCCTCGTACACGTCGGGTGCCTTGTAGCGGCGGGTGTGGCCCTCGAGCGTGCCCGGGCCCGCGAGCACCCGGTGAACGAGCCGCACCGCGCGGCCCGGCAGCGCCAGGTGCGCGAAGAAGCGGCCCGAGAGCTCGAGCACCAGCTCCATCACGTCGGGCGGAATGCGCGGCGAGGGTCCGCCTTCTTCTGACTCCAGCTCCCGCACCGCGCCCAGCAACACGGGCAGCGTCTCGCGGGTGGTCATCGGAGGCACCTGCACCACGTCGAAGAGCGCAGCGAACGACGGAGCCTCCTCGCGGATGCGCTCGAAGCGCTCGGGCGTGCACTCACCGATGACCGTGATTTCGCCGCGCCCGAGGTGAGGCTCGAGGTACTGGGCCGCGTGGGTGTCGCCCTTGCTGTGCCGGCCCGCGTAGATGAGCGAGGCGAGGTCGTCGACGAACAGCACGTCGCCGGTGTCGATGAGCTCGGTGCACAGCTCGCGGGCGCGCGCTTCCCACTGGCCGACGTACGACATGCCCGCGATGAACTGGTTGCCGTCGATGCGCCAGAGATCGCGTCGCGCGGTCGCGCCGGCCTGCCGCTCGACCAGCCGGCGCGTCACCTCGTGGATGATCGCCGTCTTCCCCACGTCGCCCTGGCCCACCAGCACCACCGCGGCGCCTTCGCGCTTCTCGAGCGTGTCGACCAGCGCGGCCACCAGGCCTTCGCGGCCAAACGCGCGGCCGAGATCTCCATCGCGCGCCTGGTGCGTGAGGTTCTTGCCGATCTGCCGCAGCGTGCGCACCGAGAGCCGGGCGCGCGCGCGGCGCTGCTCGCGTTCCTCCTCTGTCTCTTCTGGCTCGACGGGCACCCCCGGCTTCGCCTTCGCCTTCTTCGGCTTGCGCGCCTTCTGCTTGAGCGACCCGCGCGGGAGAATCGTGGGCGCGTCGGCGTCGACCTCGAGCACGTCGAGGCGCTCGTCGCGCTCCACGTTCCACTCGGCGAGGCTCTCGATGCGGTGCTTGAGGCAATGCTCCGAGAGGCGCGCGCGCAGGGCCGGCTCGAGCGCGTCGGGGTTCTCCAGCGGGAAGGCGAGCTCGGGCAATCGCGTGGGCGTGGCCACCCAGAAGGTGTCGCCGGGCCACTTCTCCAGCAGCACCGCGAGGCGGCCCTTGAGCGTGTACGCGCGGCCGTCTTCGCGATCGCGCGCCACGGTGTCGAGCTTCACGTGCTTGAGCTTGAGGTGCGGCGCCATCTGGTAGCGCCACGCTTCGCCGGTGGGCGTCGCCTCGAAGCGCTCCATCACCATCAGCGCGAGATCGTCCTTGAGCTCAGACAGGCTCACGCCTTCGCCCTTCACCATCGGCCAATGCGGCAGCCAGCAGCGCATCAGCCGCCCACCTTCGCGCGCGATCACCAGGGGCAGCTTCAGATCCACTCTGACTCCTGGGCGCCGAAGACGCGGTGACGCACGAAGGCGGCGAGCACGTGGCTGAGCACGAAGCCGTCGGCGTCGGCGGGGTGGTCGGTCCCGGTGCGGAGATCCTTGAGCAGGCCGTGCTCCTGGCCCTTCCGGGTGGGCCAGATGCGGCGGATCTCCGCGTTGGGCATCGACACGTCGAGCTGCTCTGGCTGGCCCAGCTCCTTCAACTTCACGTTGCCGGGCTGGAAGCGCACCTTCACGGTGAACGACGAGCCCTCCGCGTGAATGCGGTGGCTGCCGTGCTCGGCCGACAGCAGCATGGGAATGGCGTCGCCGTGCACGTGCAGCGCGAGGGCCACCCACGGCGCGTTGATGGCAGGCGCCGCGCGTTTCCACTCGTGGCTGCTCACCACCGGGTTCTCCAGCGCGGCCTTGAGCTTGTGGACCGCGTCGACGGCCTCCTTGAGGCCCACGCCGGTCTTGTCGCGGTACACCTTCACCGCGGCGCTCACGCCCTGCTGCTGCAGCACACGCTCGACCTCTCGGGCCGAGGTGCGGCTCGCGGCCGCCGAGCGGGCGCGCTCGAGCTCATCGGCCTTCTTCTCTTCGTTGGTCTTCGGCGCGAGGTGGCTCAGCTCGACGGTGAGGCCCCGCTTCTTCGCCCACACCCCGTAGATGCTCACCAGCCAGTGCGCCCAGTGCGACGCGCCGCGGCCCGGCACCAGCGTCAGCGTCGCCGCGTTCACCGGGGGATACAGGCTGGCGAAGAGCCGCTCGGTCAACGGCTCGAAGGCGTCGCGCGCCGTGTGCAGCGCCTGGTGCAGGTCCTTCGCCGAGTGGCTGGCGCGCAGGCCGTAGGCCTCGAACGCCAGCTCCTCCGCAGCCTCGGCCTGCGCGCGCACCTGGTCGAAGGACTCCCAGAGCGTCTTCGTGCCCGTGGCGCGGCGCGACTGCTCGTCGGCCAGAGAGCGATCTTCCCAGTACGACGGCATGCGCGAGAGGCGCTCGAACAGGCGCAGTCCGTCGCGAAGCTGGCGCATCAACGGCGAACGGACCCACGCGCGCACCTCGGCGCGAAGCCCCGCAGCCTTCTCACAGAGCTCCAGCAGCGAGGCCCTCGAGACACCGTCGACCGAGCGCGGCACCGAGTGCGAGACGAACGACAGCTGGTCCGCCTCGAGTGAGACCTCGAGCCGGCTCGCACCAGTGGGCGTGTGCGCTGCGAGGTGCGCGGCGGCGGGTACGACCAGGCGCCGCTCGAGCGCGCGCTTGAGGGGCCGGGCGCCGTAACGCGGCTCGAAGCCCCAGTCGGCGAGCTTCTCCACCACGTCCGCAGAGGGCGAGAGCGCCACGTCGAGCCGGCCGAAGCCCGAGCGCGCCGACACCTTCTTCAGCTCGCGCTGCACGATGGTGGACAGGTGCTCGCGCGAGAGCGACTCGAACACCACCACCTCGTCGAGCCGGTTGAACAGCTCGGGGCGGAAGAAGCGGCGCACCTCGGCGAGGTAGTGCGCGCGCAGCCCGGCCTCGTCGCTCGGGCCATCGCCGCTGCCGAAGCCGACCCGGGCGCGCAGCGTCTGGGCCCCGAGGTTCGACGTCATCACCAGCACGGTGCTGCGGAAGTCGGCGAGGCGCCCGCGGCCGTCGGTGAGCCGGCCTTCACCGAGCACCGACAGCAGCGCGTCGAACACGGCGGGGTGGGCCTTCTCGAGCTCGTCGAGCAGCACCACCGAGAACGGCTGCCTGCGCACCGCGGCGGCCAGGTAGCCCTCGGTGCTCTCGTCGCCGATGAGCCGCGAGAGCGCATCGGGCCCCGCGTATTCGCCCATGTCGAGCCGCACCATGCGGTCCTTCGAGCCGAAGACGCGCTCGGCCAGCGCCTTGCTCAGCTCGGTCTTGCCCACGCCGGTGGGCCCGGCGAACAAGAGCGTGGCGACGGGCCGCAGCGGGTCAGCCAGGTTGGCCTTGATCACCGACACCACCTGCGCGACGCGCGCGACCGCCGCGGGCTGACCCATCACCCGCGCGCCGAGGAAGCCGCGGACCTCGGCGGGGTCGAGCGGGAGATCGTCGCGCAGCAGCTCCTCGGGCACACCGGACTCGATGGAGAAGCGGCGCACCACCTCGGCGCGGGTGAGCCGCGGGAGCCGGGCGTGCGCCGCGCCGTCGAGCAGGCGGCGGAGGAAGGACACGGCGTTTCCCAGCGGTGAGCCGTACGGGCGGAAGCGGCGCACCAGGGTGCGCACCTCGTCCACCGCGGGCGCTTCGGCCACCACCTCGCGCTTGCTGCCTTCGTGCGCGGCGATGCGGGCGATGATGTTCGCGCCTTCCGCGGCGGTCGGCTCCTCGATGGTGAGGGGGGCGAAGAGGCGGGCGAAGCTCTGGTTGCGATCGCGCAGCCGCGCCCATTCCTGCGGGGTGGCCTCGGCGACCACCGCGACGTCGCGCGCGGCGAGGGTGGGCAGGAGCAGCTGCGCCACGTTGTCATCGCTGTGCGCGCTCTTGCCGGCGTCGAGCAGGTCGACCAGGCGCCCCAGGTGGAGGAGCGCTCCGGCCTCGTGCGCCTCGGCGAACGCGTCGATGGTCTGGCGTTGCCAGTCGCCGAAGAAGCCCTCGCCGGCGATCAGGCGCGAGCTGTCGAGCTGGAAGAAGGGCCGTGCCGGCTTCGCGTCGGTGCCTTGCGCGACCAGCTTGCGCGCGACCTCTTGCAGCACGGCGGTCTTTCCCACGCCGGCGGCGCCGAGCAGCACGAGCGGCTCGGGGTCTTTCGAGAGCAGGTGCGCGCGGACCTGCTCGACGATGGCATCGCGGCCGAAGGTGAGGGGAAACGCGCCTTCCTTCGCGAGCTGGTGCCACTTCACGCCGAGGCGATTGAGCGTGGGCGTGGCCTTGTGCTTCGGCTTCACCGCCGGCTTCTTCTTCGGGCGATCGTCGTCCCACTCGTCTTCTTCCGTCGGCTCGGGCGGCTCGTCTTCGGGGTCGAGCTCGTCGGTCTTCTCGGGCTCTTCGTCCGGCGCCTTCGGAGGGGGACGTTCTTCGAGGCGCAGCTCGCTGCGTTTCAACGACGCCAGGCGCAACGGCGTGACCTCGACGTCGAGGTCGAGCAGCTCGGCCTTGCCTTCCACGCGCAGCCGCAGGAGCGCGTCGGGGCTGAAGTCCTTGAGGTGCTCCGTCATCAGCGAAGACGCCGCGGTGATCAGCGCTGCGCCCTTCGCCTTGAACCAGAAGCGGAGCTCGGTGCTGAGCAGCCGCGCCTCGGTGTGGCCTGCCTGCGCCGGGCTCTCGAGCGCGTGGAGGATCAGCGGCGCCTTCTCCACCGCTGCTTCACCGTGCAGCGGGAGCACGGGCACGCTCAAGGTGACGAGCTCGCCGCTGCCGGGGTTGCAGTAGCGCCAGAGGTGGCGCGGGTGCGAGCGGCCGATGCGATCGTCGAGCGCCAGGGTGAGCTCGAAGCGCGCCTCTTCGAGGGTCCGGCCGTGCACCGCGAACTCAGGGAGTTCGAGCGGCGTCACCGTTACGCGACCGCTGGTGTGCGTCACCACCAGGCACTTGAAGGACAGCTTCACGAGGGCGGAAACACTAGCGGATTGTCGCTCAGTGTCTCCCTCTCCCCGAGGGGGAGAGGGCAAATCGAGTAAGAGGACAGGTGCAAATGCAGCCGACGTCAGTGCGCATCGGGATGATGGATTCGACCCGGCCGGGGCTGGTGGTGACGCTGGCCGCGCGTCACCTGGGCCGCTGGGAACGCCTCCGCCGCGCCTTCGGGCGAATGGTGATCGTCTCGACCATCGCGCTGCTCGTCTCGAACTTCATGCTGCTGGTGGTGCCCGCACCGCACCTTCATCTGTGCTCGCTCCCGCTGGCCATCATCCTCGGGCCGCTGGTGGCGTTCCTGGCGTGGAGGCAGCGCGTGCTCCTCGGCGCCACGGACATCGCCTGTGCGCGCTGCGGCAAGCCAGTCGCGGTGCCGAAGGATCAACCAGGCTGGCCCGTGCGGATGAACTGCCTCCACTGCGGCATCATGGTCGAGCTCACGCACGCGGCCGTCAGTCGCGATTGAATCTCTGGCGCCCGACTCAGGTATGGAGGGCGCGTGAGATGGCTGGCTCCAGCGCTGGTGGTGATGTCGCTCGGCTGCGCGGGTGTGCAGCGTGTGCCGTTGCAGAGCGACAGCGTGCGGCTGCCCGATGGCCGCTTCAACGGACCGTTCGAGATCCGCGTTCCCAGGCGGGCGGACCACCAGGGCCACGACTTCGAGATCCACGTCACGCTGCGTACCCGCTGTGCGCCGAAGCTGGTGCTCGCGTTCCCTGACGGGGAGACCGAGTCGCTCGGCGCGAACGACGCGCGCTGGCAGGACCTGCTTGCGCTGCGTGCGAGTGGAGAACGGGTTCAGCCCCAGGCTCCCCCGATGGCGCCGCGCCCCACGCCCCCGCCCGCGGCGCCCGTGACACCGCCTGTGCCGCAAGACGGACCGCTCCCCTTTCCGGGACAGCCTGCGTCTGCCTCGGTCACCGTCGACGCTGCGCTCGTCGTGCCGATGCCGCAGCGGCCCGCGGGTCACTGGGAGACCGTCACCACCGAGACCTGGACCGGTCAGCTCGCCTTCGAGCGCGAGCGCGAGCGCCGCTGTGCGCAGGAGACCGAGTACCGCGCGACGTACCTCAACGCCTTCGACGAGACCGGCACGATCGCGCTCTGGTCCGAGGTGCCCCAGGAGCTCCTTGGCGCGTCGCTGAGCTACGAGATCATCGAGCTGGTGCCTCCGAAGGTCGACGCGCCGCCGAAGCCCGCGCCCGCGGTGGTCGAGGTGACGACGCCTCGACCGCCGAAAGAACGTCCCCCGCAGCCTTCGCCGCGAACCGAACATCCCGCTGCGCCCGTCGAGCCGCGCGCGACGTGGATTCCCGGGCAGTGGACCTGGAGCGAAGGGAAGGGCGCGTGGGTCTGGCACGGTGGCTCGTGGCGTGCGCCCGCGGCGCCGGCGCTGCAGGTCGAGGCGACGGGCGCGCCGCCCAACGCGGGCTGCACCTGGGCGCCGGGGTACTGGACGTGGGAGGGCACCGAGGGCCGCTGGGTGTGGCAGCGCGGATACTGGAAGGCCCCACCGCCGCTCGACGAGCCGCGCGGAGAGCCGCCGGGCCCCGGTGCACCGTGGCAGGCCGGGCACTGGACCTGGGTCAACGTGCGCTTCGTCTGGACGCCCGGACGCTGGGGCAAGCCCACGGCGTACGCGGAGACGCCGCCGGCGCCGCCGTTCTCCGGAGCCCAGTGGGTGCGCGGCGATTGGATCCTCGTGGGCGGCCGCTGGGTCTGGTCGCCCGGCTTCTACGAGGGCGCGCAACGCCCACCCCCGCCGCGCGCCGAGACGCCGGGCGTGGCCCCGGGCCCGGGCGCGATCTGGCTGCACGGCTACTGGCGTTGGGAGCTCGCGCGCGGCGAGTTCAGCTGGATCGACGGCCACTGGGAGCTGCCGCCCGGCGAAGGCTACGTCTGGGTCCCCGAGCCACAGGGCACCGGTGGGCTGGTGCTGCGCGGACATTGGGAGCTCCAGGTCAGGGTCGCTCCATGACGCGCGCGCTCGCGCTGCTGCTGGCCGCGCTGCTCACCCCGTCGTGCGGGCTGCTCATCGATGGCGCGTACCTGCTCTCGGGGAAGCACTCGTACAAAGACGTGGAGCAGCGCCGGCCCACGGGCGAGGTGCAGACCCTGCCCGAGCGCCGGCTCGTCTTCGAAGGGCCGCGCGTGCACGTCGTCTGCGAAGACGTCACCCGCGGCGTCGATCGCGTGTGGAGCGTGCACAAGACGTACGAGAACCAGGGCGGCTGGTACCAGGCGCACTGGCTGCCCGTGATCCTCGAGGGCGCCATCGGCATCGGCCTCGCCATCGGGTTCGGCTCGAAGTGCGGCGATCCCACCTCTGGCGTCAGCTGCGAGCTGCTGTACGCGACCATTCCCTTCGCGGTGGACGTGGCGTACTCGCTCATTCGCCTGGCGACGATCAGGCCGCCGAAGCTGGTCGACAAGTCGCTGACCCAACCGCACACCGCGCCGCACGAGACCCCGAGCGCGAACGCCACCACCGCGTGCGAGCCCGACGCCGAGCTGGTCGCGACCGCGTCGGTGTCGGGCGGGCCGTTGCGCTTGCCCGTCGACGCCAGCGGGTGGATCTCCGACGCTGACCAGGACCGCCTCACGGCCTTCCTGCTCGGCTACCGCGACGCGCAGGTCGCCCTCTACGGCGGAGGCCGGCAGCTCGGCGTCGACTTGAACCGCTGCGCGTTCTTCCGCGCGAGGGGCGCCGCCGACCCGCGGCATCCGGCGCCGGGCGACTGTCAGCCCGGCCGCTGAGTCAGCACCGCGAGCACATTCCGTCAGGGCCTGAGTTCACTGCGTCACTGCACCTCGTTCCGGCGGGAGCCGTTCACCAGCGCCCCGAGGTCGCCAGCCAGGTCGAGCAGCGCTTCGGTGCTGACCTCGATGGTCCTGGCCACGCCGGCCTCCTGCTCTGCCGAGGCGACGCCCTGGAGCACGGACGCGTCGAAGGAGGCGAACGTGCGGGCGAGCTCGTTCACGCTGCGGTCCTGCTCGCCGGTCTTGCCCGAGAGGCTCTCGACCCGCTCGAACATGCCCGCGACGGAGAGCTCGAGGGCCTTGAGCGACTCGTCGGCCCTTGCGGCCAGCGCTGCCGCCTCGATCGAGCGCTGCGCGTTCTCCCCGAGCCGCTCGGATGAGTCGCGGGCGGCGAGGCTGGCGCGCACGGCCAGGTTGCGCACTTCTTCGGCGATGACCGCGAAGCCCCGGCCCTGGTCCCCCGCGCGCGCGGCCTCGACCGAGGCGTTCAAGGCGAGCAGGTTCGTCTGCAGGGCGATCTGCTCGATGTCCTTGATGATGGCGCCCACCGCGGTGGCCGATTCCTTCATCGCGTCGACGGCCGCGTGCAGTTGCGCCACCTCGTCATGACTGGTGACGGCTGACGACTGCGCTGCGCGCGTCAAGCGCTCGAGCTCAGCCACCTCGGCCGAGGAGTGGTTGATGCTCTGCTGGGCCGAACCGACGATCACCGAGGCCTGTTCCAGGGCGTGCTGCTGTTCCCCTGCGCGCCGGGTGCTGGCTTCGCTGTCGGTCGAGAGCTGGCTGGAGCTGCCGGCCATCTGGTTCGCCGAGCTGATCAGCACCTCGGTGGCCTCGGTGAGCGGCCGCAACAGCCTGCGGGAGAACCACCAACTGCCGGCGACACCCAGCACCAGCAACAGCGTCAACATGCCGCCCAACTGCAGCCGCAACCCCCGCAGCTGCGCGGCGAGTTCGTCCTGCGAGATGCCGACGAAGAACATGCCCACCACCGCGCCCTTCGCGTCGCGCAGCGGCTGGTAGACGACGGCGTAGGGCCGCCCCACCACCTGGGCCTCGCCCACGAAGCGCCCGCCGCGGCGCTCGACCGCCTCGGTCACCTGCGCGGCCGCGGTGGTCCCCACGGCCCGCGTGCCATCAGCCTTGAGCACGTTGGTCGCCACGCGCGTGTTCCCCGCGAACAGGGTGGTGGCCGCCCCCGAGAGCTCGCGCACGCGATCGACCAGCGCCACGTCGCCGTTGAGCGCGTGGCCGCCCTTGCTCAGCACACCCTCGTTCACCGACCACTCGCCGGGGTAGCGCGCGTCGGCCAGGTCCACCGCGAGGGCCGAGATGGCCTCGAGGCGCTGCGTCGTCTGCCGGTCCGTCAGCCGGGTCACCGCCGACGACATGAAGAAGTACAGGCCCGGGCCCAACGTGAGCAGCACCAGCGCTACGTAGAATTGCAGGCGTCTCGCCATTGCTTTCGACCCGGCGAGGCGGTGAGCAAGGAGGGCGCCACCGCGATCGTCACCTTCGTGACGAGCGGCTCGGCGGCAACGAAGCGAGATCGCTGCGGCGATCCAGGTGACGAATGACAGTGACCGCCCGGAGTCGGGTGCGCGCGACCCCACCGGTCATCGGGTACCCGAGCGGCCGATCAGCGCGGCAGGACCGGCTTGGTGATCAGGCTGCCTTCGAAGACGACCCGCGGGTCCTTCACGTCGAGCAGCTCATTGAGCTCGAAGACGTTGTGGTACCCGTAGCCATACAGGTTCACGTACGTGGGCACGTTGAGCGCCATCATCTTCGGCTTCTCCTGCTGCCGCATTTGAGTGGCGGCGCGATCGCCCTGCAGTCCGCCGGGGCGCGCGACCTTCGAGGCGAAGTCGACCTCGTCTCCCTCGAAGTTGTTGTTGCAGTAGATGAGGATCGTCGTCTCCGGGTCTGGGATCACCTTCGCCAGGTTGGCTTGCGTGAAGTCCGTGAAGGCCAGGTGCCGCGCGCCCTTCAGGTGAATCCGCTCGAAGCGGAAGGCCGAGCGTGAATCGAGGATGATGACGTTCGGCTCCTTGCTCTTCTTGAGGAAGGTCGTGAAGTCGATCAGGCGCGCGGCGCGGTGCGGCTCGACCGCGGCCACCAGCTCCTTGAAGTCTTCGAAGCTGACCTTGGCGCGGGGGTACTTCGGGGTCTGACCGAGGGCCATGGGACGCTCCAGGAACGAGATCGACAGCAGGCACACCAGCGCGAGTGAATGAGGAAGCTTCACGCGCAAGGACACTAGCAATAGCGTGCGCGGCCATGGGTTCCAGGCGCTACGTCTTGTCGGTTGACCAGGGCACCACCAGCAGCCGGGCCACCGTGCTCGACGCGAAGCTGCGCGTCTGCGGCGTGGGGCAGAAGGAGTTCACCCAGTTCTTCCCGAAGCCCGGTTGGGTCGAGCACGACCTGAACGAGATCTGGGCGTCCACCGAGTGGTGCATCGCGAAGGCGCTGCGCAGCGCGGGCATCAAGGGCAGCGACCTCGCGGCCATCGGCATCACCAACCAGCGCGAGACCACGGGCCTGTGGCACCGCGGCACGGGCAAGCCGCTGCACAAGGCGATCGTCTGGCAGGACCGCCGCACCTCGGCGCTCTGCGGCGAGCTCAAGGCCCTGGGTCACGAGGCGAAGGTGAAGGAGACCACGGGCCTGGTGCTCGACCCGTACTTCTCCGGCACCAAGGTGAAGTGGCTGCTCGACTCGGTGAGGGGCGCGCGCGCGAAGGCCGACGCGGGGGAGCTGGCCTTCGGCACCATCGACACCTGGCTCGTCTACAAGATGACCGGCCACGCCTCGCACGTGACCGACGTGTCGAACGCGAGCCGCACCATGTTGATGGGGCTCCAGTCGCTGGAGTGGGACGAGGCGATGATGTCGATGCTCGACGTGCCGCGCTCGGTGCTGCCGCGCATCGCCGCCAGCGCCGAGGTGTACGGCATGACGCGCGGCATGAAGTCGCTGCCCGACGGCATTCCGGTGTCCGGCATGGCGGGCGATCAACAGGCCGCGCTCTTCGGGCAGGCGTGCTTCACCCCGGGCGAATCGAAGTGCACCTACGGCACCGGCGCGTTCCTGCTCATGAACGTGGGCGAAGCGCCGGTGGCGTCGAAAGCAGGGCTGCTCACCACCGTGGGCTGGAAGCTCGACGGCAAGACCACCTACGCGCTCGAGGGCTCGTGCTTCATCGCGGGCGCGGCGGTGCAGTGGCTGCGCGATGGACTTGGACTCATCAAGAAGGCGAGCGACATCGAGGCGCTGGCGAAGACGGTGAAGACCAGCGGCGAGGTGGTGTTCGTGCCCGCGCTGGCGGGCCTGGGCGCGCCGCACTGGAGGCCCGACGCGCGCGGCCTCTTCGCAGGCATCGATCGCAGCACCACCCGCGGCCACCTCGCCCGCGCCGTGCTCGAGGGCATCGCGCTGCAGATCCAGGATCTCGCCGAGGCGATGAAGCTCGACTCGGGCCGCGACATCCCCGCGTTCAAGGTGGACGGCGGGGCGGTGAAGAACGATCTGCTGATGCAGTACCAGGCCGACATCCTCGGTACGAACGTGGTGCGCCCGAAGAACGTCGAGACCACCAGCCTCGGCGCGGCGTTCCTCGGAGGCCTGGGCGTCGGCTTCTGGAAGAGCGCCGACGACGTGCGCCGGGTGTGGAAGGCCGACAAGGTGTTCAAGCCGAAGATGAGCGAAGGGGAGCGCGCGCAACACCTGGGCAAGTGGCGTGAGGCGGTGAAGCGCGCTTGAGGTGGGTGCTGCTGGCGGTGGTGCTCTCGGGCTGCGCGAAGTGTGGCGGCGGCGCGGTGGACGCGGGCGTCGATGCGGGCGTTCGCCAGGTGCGGCGCAGCACCGACCTGCGCAACGTGATCATTCAGGTGTACCCGGAATACCGTGACACCGCGTTCCTCGATGCCACCGTGCGCGTGACGCGCGTCATCCCCGGGCTGTCTTCGGAGGCGCGCGACCTCGGGCTCAAGAAGCTCAACTGGGTCGCGACTGACGGCGGCATGGGGGCAGGGTGGGACCTGAACAAGTTCCACCTCGATCAGCCCGCGCACGACACGCTGCAGATGTCGCTGCCGCTCGACGTCGATGACATCGGGCGGCTCTACCTCTCGCCGGCGAGCCTCTCGTCGATGGAGATGGCGATGTACCTGCCGCGGAACCTGCCCACCACGAAGGAGACCTTCGAGGTCGACGTGCACTACGCCTCGTCGCCCGAGCGCTGCACCATCCGGGTGCGCCAGGCGGTGTCGCTGTTGATCGCGAACGGGCAGTGGCGGGTGACGAAGTCGCCGCCCTCATGGAGCCCCGATGCCGCGGCCGACACCGAGCTGCCGGAGAACTTCGTGGTCGAGGTGACGGGCGCCGACGGCTCGCGCATCACCTTCGATCGCGCGCGCGGCCAGGTGCGGGTGAACTACTCCCTCGTGACCGTCGAGTAGAAACGGGCGGTTGCGCCGTGAGGCGACACTTCTCTTCCCGTTCGACGAGAATGTCTCCATGAGCACCATTCGCAACGACCGCCCCACGTACCAGGCCTTCAAGGGCTCCCTCTCCGAGACCAACGGCCTCGCCTTCGGGCACAAGGGCGCGAAGGTGAACGAGATGCAGAAGATGCTGAAGGCCGCGGGCTTCGATCCCGGGCCCATCGACGGCAAGTTCGGGCCGCGCACCGAGAAGGCCCTCAAGGCCTACCAGGCGGCCACCGGCGGGAAGATCGACGGCACCCTCGAGCTCTCCGAGTTCAAGCGCCTCCAGGGCAACTACGAGAAGATCACCAGCACGGGCTTCGACGACAAGGGGCCCGCGGTGAACCAGACCGGCGGCGTCGACCTCCCCGTGCAGACCTCGGGGGCGCAGGGTCCCGGCACGGCGGCCGAGATGCTCCGCCTCGCCCTCAAGCAGAACGGTGACCGGTACGTCTTCGGGGCCGAGGTGCGGCTCGACGACAAGGATCCGCACACCTTCGACTGTTCCGAGCTGGTGCAGTGGGCGGTGCACCAGGCGGGCGGCTCCATTCCCGACGGCTCGCAGAACCAGCGCGGCGCCACCCAGCGGATCAGCGTGCAGGAAGCGGCGCGCACCCCCGGCGCCCTGCTCTTCAACGGCCACCACGTGGCCATCAGCGTCGGCGACGGCGTGCACACCATCGAGGCCATGGGCAGCGCCTACGGGGTGCGCATCGGGACCATCGGCAACCGCTTCGAAGACGGCGGGCTGGTGAAGGGCCTCAAGTACTGACGTGGCCGCTCGGCGCCGGTGATAGGGACCAGGCTCTGAGCTCGCGCGACGCACCACAGGCCTCCGAGTCGCCGCGCGATCTCCTCGACTTCGACGAGCTCACCGCGGTCGAGCGCTGGCAGATCAAGTTCGTGCGGCGGACCTTCGCCTCGGCGACGGTGGACCGGGTCATCCGCGTGCTGCAGCGGCGCCTCTCCGCCAACTGGATCGACGTCTCGACGCGGAACCTGCTCCACGTACACGGCGTCGACCGGCTCCCCGCCTTCGGCCGCGACACGAGCACCATCCTCGTCTCGAACCACCGCAGCTTCTTCGATCTCTTCGTGGTCTCGTCGGTGATCGTGAAGCGGGGCCTCGAGCAGCGCCTCATGTTCCCGGTGCGCTCGCAGTTCTTCTACGACTCGCCGCTCGGCCTGGCGGTGAACGGCGCGATGAGCTTCTTCGCGATGTACCCGCCGCTCTTTCGCGATCGCGACAAGACGGCGCTCAACCGCGCCAGCGTCGACGAGCTCGTCCGCCTGCTCCGCGCCGGGGGCGCGCTCGTGGGGCTGCACCCCGAGGGCACGCGGAACAAGTCGAACGATCCGTACACGCTGCTGCCGGCCCGCCCGGGCGTGGGCCGCATCATCAAGGCGACGCGCGATCGCGCGGTGGTCATTCCCGTCTTCATCAACGGCCTGGGCAACGACTTCGTTCGCCAGGTCGCGGGCAATTACCTGAAGACGGGAGGGCCGGTCACGGTGGTGTTCGGCAAGCCCCTCGACTTCGACGGCGTGCCCGACGGCCCTGATGCCGAGCAGCGGATCTCCGATCGCGCCCTCGACGCGGTGCGCGCCCTCGGCGAGGAAGAGCGCGTCATTCGCGCGAACCTGCCCGAGAAGTAGGCGGGTATGGTTGCCCGATATGATCCTCGCGATCTCGATGCTCCTCGCGGCAGCTCCGACCATTCAAGTCGTGGTCAAGGACACCAACGGCTCGCCGGTCGCAAACGCCGAGGTGCGCGTCGCTGGAGACGCCGCCTTCGTGTCCACCAGCGCCCAGGGCATCGCCACGCTCCCTGCGCGACCTCCCGTCACGATCCTGGTGAGTCACCCCGACTTCCTGAACTCGACGGAGGACCTGCTCAGCACCAGTGCCGCCGTGCGCCTCGGGCGCGCGCCTGTCCTCGTCGGCGTGGTGCGCGATGACGCGGGCGCCTTCGCGAGCGGAGTCGAGGTCGCCTTCGGAGGTGGGCATGCGACCACTGATGAGCGTGGAGCGTTTCGCGTGGTCTCGTTGCTCGAAGGGTCCCAGGCGGTCAACTGCCGCGGCGCGAATTCCGATCTCCTCTGCAAAGAGGTGCGGCTCGAGGCGAAATCAGGCGCTGAGCTGCACCTCGAGCTGACGGCACACCGGCTCGACGCCACCCTGACGATCACCATCACGAACGCGAAGCACCCTGAGGTCGGCTTTCGACGCGGGGGAGCCTGGTTGCCGCACCTCACGATCGAAGAAAAACCAGGCGTCTTGACCTCGCGCGTCCCCGTGGGGGAGCTCGAGCTGGTGGTGCTCGAAGACGGCAAGCCCCGCCTCACGAAGCCGCTCAAGCTGTCGCGCGGCGACAAGCGCATGGAGCACGTGAAGCTGACGAAGTGAAGCTCACCCCGGGGGGAACAGGGCTCTTCGCAGCGCGTTGACCTGCTGCTGACGAAACGCCCTCGAGACGGTGGCCTTCGGCGAGATGGCGTCGAACCCGTGGTACGCGCCCGGGATGATCGTCAGCTCGCAGGCGACCTTCGCTTCGCCCAGGCGCTTTGCGTAAGCGAGGTCTTCGTCGTGAAAGAGATCCAGCGTGCCGACGCCGATCCACGCGGGCGGCAGGCCGGACAGATCTTCACGCCGCGCCGGGGCTGAGTAATGCGAGACGCCGTCGCTGCCCGGCTCCTGCCCGAGGTAGGAGCGCCAGCCGTAGCGATTGCTGCCGACTGACCAGATGCGCACGCTCGAAGCATCGACGTCGGTGCGCGTGACGGTGCGGTCGTCGATCATCGGGTAGATGAGCAGCTGAAAGGCCGGCTTCACTCGCTGCCGATCGTGCGCGAGCAGGGCGAGGCCCGCGGTCAGTCCTCCGCCTGCGCTCGCGCCACCGATGGCGATCCGATCCGGGTCGATGCCGAGCGTCGCGGCGTTCGCGTGCAGCCACTCGAGCCCGGCGTAACAATCATGCAGCGGGGCGGGGAAGGGGTGCTGCGGCGCGAGCCGGTACTGAACGGCCGCGACCACGATGCCCAGGTCCTTCGCGAAGGCCGCGCTGCCCAGCTCGTCCTGCTTCGGGTTTCCGATGATGAAGCCGCCGCCGTGAATCCACAGCAGCGCGGGCGAGGCAGGTGCGAGCTTGTCGGGTCGATAGAGCCGCAAGGTGATGTCGGGCGCGCCCGGCGGACCCGGCACCGTGACCACCTCGACCGTCACTCCCGGAGGAAGCGTCGGCGCTCTCATGCCGCCCGTGAGCTTTCGCACCATCGACGCGGTGCGCGGCCCGAAGGAGAAGTTCGGAAAGAACCGGGCGAGGCGGAGGTCGGGGTGGAACGTCGGCATCAGCGCGTCACGGGCACTTGGCGATCGCGATGATCAGATCGTCGACGAGGGCGAACGACGTTCCGAAGCTGTTGAACGTGTTCCAGGACCAGGAGCCGAGGCAGGTCGGGGGCCAGTACAGGTCGCAGCCATAGATCAGGTTCGAGGTCGCCTCTCCGTCGCCGTCGCCGCGAACCGTCATCGAGTCGGCAGCGCCCTGGAGCGCGATCCACAGGGGCTGGCTGGTCGCCACGGTCACCGGGGTCGTCAGCGCGACGACCTGATACTGCCCATCGGCCGTGAACGCCTGCGAGCCAAGCTGGCTGCCTGGTACGCCGAAGGAGTCGTTGTAGATGAGGATGGTGTAGTTCTGCGGTGCCTGGCCCAGCACGCGCACGTGCGAGATAGTCAGGGGGAAGGCGCCCGCCGGAGCGGTGATACGCGTGGCCGCCATCTCGACCTGAGCGAACTGCGAGACGTTCCTCGGGGTGGGCAGCCCCGTCGCGGGGTTGAAGGAGTGGTGGGAGTACCAGGTGCCCATCGTCAGCGGGTCGCAGCTGCTACATCCCTCGTCGACCCCGCCCGCGCAGTTGTCGTCGATCGCGTTGCCGCAGATCTCCGTCGGGTTCGGGAGCACCTGTCCGGGGCACGTCGCCGTCCAGGTCCCCGTGGTGCACGTCTGCGTGCCGTCGCGGCAGCGGCCTACCAGTCTCGTCGGCACAGGGCCCGTGTAGCAGGCACGCGTCAGGCTCTCGTCGACCTGGTTGTTGCAGTTGTCGTCGACGTTGTTGCAGGTCTCTGCGCTGCCCGTGCCCGGCGTGCAGGTCTGGGGAGTGCCGCCCACGCACGCCGTCACCGAGCGGAAGCACGCGCCAACGCCGCACGTGAGGTTGGCCAGCCCGTCATCGATCGAGCCGTTGCAGTTGTCGTCGATGTTGTTGCAGGTCTCGGTTCCGGGGATCACTTCTCCGACGCAGCCACCCCACGAACCGGAAGCGCAGCTCGAGGCTCCTTCACGGCAGCGACCGACATTTCGGGTGCCGGCGGGCAGGCCCGTGTAGCAGGCCTGCGTGAGCGCCCCGCCATCGGCTTGCTCGTCACGCACGCCGTTGCAGTTGTCATCGATGTTGTTGCAGGTCTCTGCCGAGGGTGGCGTCGGCACGCAGACGTTCATGCCTCCGTCGATCAAGCACGCGAGCGCCGTGTTGGTGCAAGCGCCCGTGCCGCAACTGAGCGGCGCGATGCTGTCATCGGCAGTTCCGTTGCAGTCGTCGTCGACGCCGTTGCACACCTCGGTGCCCGGGTTGGCCGGAAGGCACGCGCCGATGCCGCCGTCGACGCAGGCAGGCGCCACGCGACGGCAGGGCCCGATGCCGCAGATGAGATCGGGCACCTCGTCCACCACCCCGTTGCAGTCATCATCCACCCCGTTGCACGACTCCGGCAGCGGGTTGGTGGGCATGCACGAGGTGAAGCCACCGTCGGTGCCCGGCACGCAGACGCGCACGCCCAGGCAACCGAACACGGTGCAGGTCTGCACCACGCCCTCGTCGACCGCGCCGTTGCAGTTGTCGTCCACACCGTTGCACACCTCGGGCATCGAGCTGATCGGAATGCACGCAGTGAAGAGGCCTCCGTCGGTGCCCGAGTTGGGCACGCACGCGCGCGCGCCGGGACACCCATTGATCGAGCACAGCTCAGAGAGGTTCTCGTCGCTCATGCCGTTGCAGTCGTCGTCCTGCCCATTGCACGTCTCTGGGCTCGAGCGAACGCCGCCATCACACCCGCCCCAGATGGAGTTCGCGCACACCCGCGTTCCCTGCCGGCAGGCGCCGGTGGTCGAGCCGCACGGCTGCGCTCCGCCGTTGACGCACTCGGGAGGATTGAACTCGTCACTGTCTTCGGTGCTGGTGCAGCCGATGTCGTCGGGGAAGTCGGTGAGCCCGTCGTTGTCGTTGTCGAGGCCGTCGCCGCAGACGCGCGCCGGGTCGGGCAGCAGCCGCAGCGACCGATCGCCACCGTCGGGGTCGTCGCTCACCACCAGCATCAGGCCCTCAGTGGTGTTGAGGCTGCGCGCGTACGTGACGGACACCGGCACCGACGCGTCGGGCGCGAGGCTGAGCGGCAGCACCGGCGGGGTGATGGAGAAGTCGGGGCTCCCGCTCGGGTGCACCCCGATGGAGTTGACGTGCAGCGTCGCGCCGCCCACGTTGTGGATCACCGCCTGCTTCGTCACCAGCGACGACGTCACCGGCGCGAACACGAGCGGATCCTGGTCGAAGATCAACACCGGGAAGATGGCGCCAGCGTGCAGCGGCACGCGCACCGGCCCGCGATCCGGCTCGTCCGAGGTGATGATCACCGCGCCCGTGTCTTCACCGGCACCCAGCGCCGCGAAGGTGAGCTCCACGTCGACCTTCGCGCCCGACGCCAGCTCCACCGGCGCGGGGCCCATGGTGAACTCGCCGCTCGTCCCCGCCTCGAGCTCGAGCGACAACGTCAGCGCGCCGCGGCCCTGGTTCTCGAGCGAGAGGGGCAGCGTCTTCTGCGTGAACTCCGTCACCGGGCCGAAGTCGACCTCGGGGCTCGCCACCAGCACGCCGAACGTCTCGAGCAGCCCCTGCGGCTTGCCGCAGTTGCACCCCGCGAGGAGCGCCGACGACGAGACGAGGAGGAGGAGCGTGCGGCGCATTGTGGGGCCCGAGCGGCCAGCGGGCAGCCAGAGGATGGCACAACGCAAAGCCTGCGCGCGAAGTAGCTGATGTGGGTGCAGGTACTTGCAACCCCCAAAGGGGGACGCTTGAGTCCGGGCCCTCTCTTTCACCCCGGGATTTCCCATGGCCATCGGCAAAGTGAACACTCCGCAGGTCCGCACCGCCCCGCAGCCCGCAGCCCCCTCGAAGCCGAAGGCCCCCGCGCAGACCGCGCAGACGGCCGCCGCAGGTTGGGGTGCCGGCGCCGGCAAGGCGAGCGCGCTCAAGATCACCGCGGCGCGCATCGGTGACGGTCCGAACACCACGGACGGCGTCTCGGTGCCGAAGGGCTTCACCGCCGAGCTCAAGAACCTCACCCAGAAGGACAGCGACAAGGTCCACGGCAAGGACGTGTCGATCGAGCAGAGCACCACGCAGCTCGACATCAGCGGCCCCGGCGGGAAGAAGTTCTCCATCGGCGAGGGCGCCGCGGCGCTCAAGCAGACCGCCACCGAGTGGCGTGAAGAGGTGAACGCGACCAAGAAGGCGCCGAAGGAAGACTGGATGCAGCTCGACTGGAGCTCCGATTCCGGCATCCGCGGCGCGGGCACCGCGGGCAAGCTGTTCAGCATCTCGGAAGGCGGCAGCTTCTACACCGGCGGCGCGCACCCCTCGAACGGCTCGGCCATCAACACCTTCGACGCGCGCACCGGCAAGCAGGTGACGCTCGACTCGCTCATCAGCCCGAAGCAGATGAACGACCTCGTCAACGACATCGCCGCGCGCCTGCCGAAGCTCAAGGGGCCCGACGGCATCGAGGGTGACTCGTTCGGCGTCGGCGACAAGGCCGCGCTGCGCGACACCATCAACAAGAACTTCGCGCTCAGCACCGACAAGAACGGCAAGGTGAAGCTCGACATCGCGTGGGAATCGGGCATCCACGCGCTCGGCGGCCAGATGGCGCACTTCACCGTCGACGCGCCGAACGACCCCGCGTTCCGCACCGCCATCGGACTGGAGTAAGGCGCGAACGAGTCTGAGTAGGCTCGCCCGCCATGTCGACCGCTCGCCCTGAGCAGGACCGGAAGGCCTCTCTGTTGATCGTCGGCGCCGTGGTTGGCGCCTGCCTCGGCCTGGTGATCGGTGGAGGCGGGACCTGGCTGTACACGAAGCGGGAGGCCTCGCTCGCCCGTAAGGGGTGGCTGCTCGTTCCCGTCGTGATCGCCAAACGCGACCTCGCCCCGGGCACGGTCCTGACCATGGACGACGTCGATCAGCGCAGCGTGCCGGAGGTGATCGTGAACGCCTCCATCATCAAGCCCGACGCGGTGTCGTATGTGATCAACCAGCCGCTCCTCCTGCCCGTCGCCGGCGGGGAACCGCTGCGCTGGGCTCACGTCGCCACGTGGGAAAAGCCGCTCCACCCGATCGACGACGGCGCGGCGATCGACGCGTGCACCCGCCAGGCCGCGGCACGCCTGCCGCCCGACCTCCAGAGACCGGACCAGATCCGCGCGCGGCTCGAGCGAGGCCGGCCATGAAGGGCCTGCTCGTCTTCTGCGCTGCCTTCGTCGCGGCCGATTCTCGCAGGCGACGTGCTCCTCTGGTCGTTCTTCGAGACGAAGACGGGTGACGCGCTGCAGACGAAGTGCGCCGCGGCGCTCCAGTCCCCCGAGCATGCCGAGGCCCAGATCGCGCATCACCGGGCCGTGGTGAAGGCCAGAAAGTAGTCAGGGCTGGGACTGGTCGAGCCTGGCGTCAGGTCGCGAGCGCAGGGGGCAGGGTGAGCGCGCCGCTGATCCTGACCTCCTCGAGGCCCGCACCGCGCGCGACGGTGATGACGACCTGCCCCTGCTTCTCTCCGCTCTCGACGTAGCGGTGTGCCTCCGCCGCCTGCTCGAGGGGGAAGGTCCGATCGATGATCGACCTGAGCGCCCCGCGCTCGATGAGCTCCCGCACCGCGCGCAGATCTTCCGGGCTCTCTGGCGCGAGCACGCAGACCACCCGCTTGCCGCCGGCCAACGACGTCCACGCCATCTGCAGCAACTGCTTCGTCTTGAAGCTGGCGAGGAGGTAGCGGCCCTGCGGCGTGAGCGAGCCCCTGCAGCGGGCGAACGAGCTCTTGCCGAGCACGTCGAGGATCACGTCGTACGTCTGCCCGTTCCGGGCGAAGTCTTCGCGCGAGTAGTCGATGACGTGGTGCGCGCCGAGCGCCCTGACGAAGTCCAGCCGCCGCGCGCCGCACACGCCGGTGACCTCGGCGCCGAAATGCTTCGCGAGCTGAACCGCAGCCGCGCCGATTCCTCCGGAGGCGCCGAGCACGAGCACCCGCTGCCCGCGCTGCACGTTCACCTTCTTCAACAGCGCCAGCGCCGTCATCGCTCCCATCGGCGCGACCGCGGCCTGCTCGTGGGTCATGCTCGCCGGCTTGAGCGCGAGCGCGCCGTTCGCCTTCATGCACACGTACTCGGCGTAGCCACCCATGCGCTCGCCCAGGTAGCCGAAGACGGGGTCGCCGGGCCTGAACGTCGTCACGCCTTCACCGACGGCGTCGATCACGCCCGAGAACTCGCTCCCCAGCCGCTGCACCTTCGGCTTCTTCCACCCGAAGGCGAACTTCGTGAAGAACCAGAAGAGGCCGAGCATGTGGAACCCTCGCGCAGACACCGCGCGGAAGTTGCGGGCGAGGGTGTCGCCGTAGCCCACGTTGGTCGCGTACACGCGAATCGACACCTCGCCCTGCTTCGGCGCGGGCCTCGCTGCTTCGACGAGGTGAAGCACTTCTGGGGCGCCGTACTCGGTGAACTCGATGGCCTTCATGGCTCCTCCACCATGCAGGAACCGGGCTGTCTCCCTCTCCCTGCGCAGCGGGGAGCGGCGGGGGGGGGCATCGCAAAGGCTGCGCTGTCCACCGACGAAAACGAAAACGGCGTGCTCCCGCTGGGGAACACGCCGTTCGTTTCTTCCCAACCCGAAGGCTTCAGGCCGTGGGCGGCTGGTTCTTGCCCAGGTCCTGCACGAACTGCTGAGCCAGCGCCTGGTGCTTCGCGTCGTCGAGGCGCTCGTTGAGCAGCTTCTCGGCGATGGCGATCGACAGCTTCGCGGCCTCGCCCTTCAGCTCGGCGATGGCCTTCACCCGCTCGTCGTTGATGGCGCGCTGCGCGTCGGCCTTGAGCGAGTCGGCTTCCTTGCGGGCCTTGCTCATCAGCTCCTCGCGGAACTTCTCCATGTCGGCCTGGGTCTTGCGGACCGCGTCGGCGGCCTCCTGGCGGGCCGAGGCGATGGCCGTCTTCTGCTCGCCCAGCAGCTTCTCGGCCTCGGCGCGCTCACGCTTCGCGCTCTCGATGGCGTTGGTGATGTTCTTCTCACGGCCTTCCACCGCCGACAGCAGCGGGCCCCACGCGAACTTGCGGAGGATGAAGAGCACGATGATGAAGGTGATCCAGGTCCAGATGATCAGACCGGGCTTCACATCGGTGAAGGTGTTCGAGGCGAGCACGAGCAGGTTCATGGTGTTTCCCTTCGGTACGACGGTTTTTCATGGCTGAGACCCTCTCCCCGCGAAGGGAGAGGGCCCAGTGCCCCGCGAACTACTTGAGCGCGAGGAGGATGCAGATCACGAGGGCGAAGAACGTCGCGCCTTCGATGAGGCCGGCCGCGACGATCATCGCGCCGCGGATGTCGCCACCAGCGGACGGCTGACGGGCGATGCCATCCATCGCCGAGGCGGCGAGCTTACCGATGCCGTTGCCGGCACCGATGATGGCGAGACCAGCGCCGATACCGGCGCCGAGGTAGGCGAGCATTGCTGAGGTGAGGTTCATGACTTTTCCGACTTTCCGTGTGTGACCCGCTTCTCGGGGGGGCCTGTGTACTTTCCCATCGGGTACTACCTCCAACGCGGTGACTTCACCGCGGGGTGCTGGTCGCGCTCAGTGCGCGTGATCGTCTCCGTGCGCGTGGTGACCCATCGCGACGCCCTGGCCGATGAAGAGGCTGGTGAGCAGGGTGAAGAGGTACGCCTGGAGAATGCCGACGAAGATCTCGAGGCAGAAGATCGCGACCGTCAGGGGCAGGGCCACCGCGGCGGCGCCGATCGTCCACACGAAGATCAGCGAGAGCAGGAAGAAGACCACCATGTGGCCGCCGAGCATGTTCGCGAAGAGACGAACCAGCAGCGCGAAGGGCTTGGTGAACAGACCGATCACCTCGACCGGGATCATGATGGGCCACAGGAACGCAGGCACGCCGCCGGTGAGGTGCTTCAGGTACCCGCCCAGGCCCGCCGCGCGAATGCCGGCGATCTGCGTGAGCGCGAAGGTGAGCAGCGCCAGCGCCGTGGTGACCGTGACCACGCCCGTCGCCGCGAACATGCCGGGAATGAGCCCCAGCCAGTCGATGGCGAGGATGAAGAAGAACAGCGAGGTGAGGTACGGCGTGTAGCGCTTGCCCTCTTCCTTGCCGAGGTTCGGCACCGCGATCTCGTCGCGCACGAAGAGCGCCAGCACTTCGATCAGGTGCGCCAGCGTGCCCTTGGGCACCCCGTTCTGATCACGCTTGCGCCCGAAGAACAGCAGGCTGAACAACACCGCGCACGCCACCCACATCATCAGGATCGCCTTGGTGGGGCGCAGGTCCCAGCAGCCGTTGAGGAACAGGCCCAGCGAGGGGAAGCTCTCGAAGCCTGCAGGCGCATGCCCGCTGCAGGCCCCCGGCACGCGCTCGATCTTCAGGAAGGAGAACGCGTCCGCGATGTGGATCGCCGGCAGGTGGTACGGCGGAAAGGGGATCTCCATCTCGAAGATGGTGTCGTCGGCGACGTGGTGAAGGATGAAGTCGGCCGTCTCCTTCTTCTTGTCGACCGGCGCGTTGGGGTCGGCGTGCTCGTCGTGACCCGTGGAAGCGAGCGAGGTGAGAGCGAACGACGCGACGAGGACGAGAACCGACCGCTTCATGAGATCACCTTCATGGTTGCACCAGCGAGCAGGCTCTTCGTTTCGAGCACCTGCTGCGCGAGAGACACGGCGAAGAACGCGATGACGAACGCGAAAGGCGAACTCGCGCCTCGAGGGGAGAGGAGCGACATCGTGTCGTTCTGCTTGAGGATGACTGCGCCCACGCCCACCGCGACCAGCCGGAGCAGGAACGCCAGCCCCTGCGCCGTCATCATCGCCTTGAGCGCGCCGTTGCCGGTGAGGCCGCGCCCCAGCTGCGTCTTGAGCACCAGGGTCACCGCGCCGAGCACCGCCGCCACCACCGCGCCGATGAGGCCGGAGTCGCGCGAGCCCTCGTCCATCGGCAGCAGCGAGACCACGCCCGCGACGACGCCACCGAGCGCGAGGGTCAACGCGAGTTTGCTGGAGAGGGTCGTCTTCACGGTTTCTTCTTCTGCTCTTCCATCAACCTGTTGGCCGTTCGGATGAATGCGTAGAAGCCGACCGCGCTCCCACCCATGCCGCCGATGATGAGGCCCCATGGCCCCGTGCCAACCCACCTGTCCAACCCGTACCCCGCCGCCACTCCGAACAACGCAGACCCTGTGAATTGCCAGACCGCGCTCAGCCACGGTGCTGCCGCTCGGTATGATTTGGCGAGCGGGGACAACCCTTCATCCGGGTCCTTCAAGCGCGCGCCGCGTACCAGAGGGTCTGAGGGGGCACAACGCAAAAGCCTGTCCTGAGCATGCCGAAGGGCCTCAAGCGCGGCGGGGCTCCATGAGAGGGCCTTCTTCGCGCGGCTCCACTTCTTGTTGCTCCCACGAAATCGGGGCGCCATAGGTCGTCGACATGAAGCTCGTGCAAAAGGTCATGATCGGCGTCGGCGTGGTGGTGGTGGGCATTCAGCTGATCCGCCCGTCGCAGGAAAATCCGCCCGTCACCGGTGACATCGGGGCCCCAGCCGAGGTGGCCACGCTGCTCAAGCGCTCCTGCTACGACTGCCACTCCAACGAGACGAAGTGGCCCTGGTACTCGCAGGTGGCCCCCGTCTCGTGGCTGGTCTCGAAGGACGTGAACGACGGCCGCAAGCACCTCAACTTCTCCGAGTGGCAGGGCTACGAAGAGGGCCGCAAGCTCAAGAAGTTCAAGGAGGTGGCCGAAGAGGTGGACGAGGGCGAGATGCCCATGGCCATCTACCTGCCGCTGCACCCCGAGGCGAAGCTGACGGACGCCGAGAAGAAGCTGCTGGTCGACTGGGCGAAACGGAACGGCGCCCCCGCACCCTGATTCAGCCTTTCGTGGTGATCTGCTGGCCGTCATGAACACAAACCTCCGCCCAGCCGTGGCAGCCGTCCTGCTCGCTGGCGCGTGCGCATGTGAAGGCCCCCCGGACGGACGCGGCCCCCAGTCCGACGCCGCATGGAACGTGGTCTACGACTCGGGCACCGAGCTCACCGCGATCTGGGGAAGCGGACCCAGCGATGTCTGGGCGGTGGGCGGCCGGTTCACCAGCGGGTTCATCAGGCACTGGGATGGCTCGGCGTGGGAGCCCGTCGGCGGAGGGCCCGAGCCCCTCTACGGCGTGTGGGGCACCGGGCCGGACGACGTCTGGGCCGTCGGGTCGAGCGGTCAGATTCGCCACCTGACCGACGCAGGCTGGGCCAGCGTGCCGAGCGGCACGACGGAGACGCTCACCGACGTCTGGGGCACCAGCGGCAGTGACGTGTGGGCCACGGGCTTCGACGGCACCCTCAGGCACTGGGCGGGCGCCAGCTGGACCGCCAGCGACGGCGGAATCGGCGCGGTCGACTTCAACGGAGTCTGGGCGAGCGCTGCGAACGACGTCTGGGTGGTCGGCGACAACGGGACGATCCTCCGGTGGAACGGGAGCGGCTGGACGAGCGTGCCGAGCGGCACGACGAGGGAGCTCAGCGGCATCTGGGGCGCTGGACCGGACGACATCTGGGCGGCGGGCGTGGGCGGAACCGTGCTGCGTTGGAACGGCGCCGCGTGGGGCCTCGTCGACGCCGGCGCCGGGTCCACGCGCTTCGTCAACGTCTGGGGCAGCGCGAAGAACGACGTCCGGGCGTTCGGCTTCGTCGGAAGAATCTACCGGTGGGACGGCGTCACGTGGACCCGGGAGCCGGCGCCGACGTCCCACGACCTCTATGGAATGTGGGCAAGCGGGCCGGACGATCTCTGGGCAGTCGGCGCCCTGATCAACCCGGGCAGCGGCGTCATCCTGCACCGGCCGTGATCACTTCAGCGCGTGAGCAGGTGCTGCGCGAGGCTCTTGAACGCGAGGCCGAGCAACATCAACCCACCGCCCACGTCGAGCCGCTTGCCCAGCAGCGCGCCGAACCGCCTGCCCGCGGACAAGCCGATGGCGCTGAGGGCCGCGGTGGTCAGCCCGATGGTCACCAGCGAGAGCAGCAGCGGCGCGTCGAGCATCGGCAGCGTCACGCCCACCGCCAGCGCGTCGACGCTGGTCGCCACGCCCAGCAGCAGCATCACTCTCACCCCGTAGAGGTCGGTCGCCGGCGCCGCGGTCTCTCCCTTCATCGCTTCCCAGAGCATCTTGCCGCCGATGGCCGCGAGCAGGCCGAAGGCGATGAAGGGCTCCCACGCGTGCACCAGCGGCCCCACCTGGCTCCCCACCAGCCAGCCCATCAGCGGCATGACCGAGTGAAAGGCGCCGAAGAGCGCGGCGACCAGGAAGTGCCGGGGCAGGAGTTTCGGCGTGGCCAGCCCGCGCGCCGCCGCCACCGCGGTCGCGTCCATCGCCAGGCCGAGGGAGAGCAGGAGCAGGCCGCCGAAGCTCAAGGTCGCACGCAGCTCAGCGGGTTGGGAACCCGGCGAGCAGGTGCTCGGACCCGGTCTCGATGACGACCTGCTTGACCAGCAGCGCTCCGCTGCTGATGCGCTCAGCGACGAGGGGCCGGGCGAGGAACTCCGCGACCCGCTGGTCGCGCTCGAGCACGCCGCGGGTGAGGGTGGGGTACTGCGCCTGCATCGCCGGGTCTCCCGCGGCCTTCTCTGCGGCGCAGTCGGTGTGGCGGGTGAGCACGATCAGCTTCACGCCGTTGGCCACCGCGAGCTCCAGCATCTCCTGCTCTTCGGGGCCCAGCACCGAGCCCGCGGTGCGCACCACGTAGTAGTAGCCGCGCGTGTCTCCGGCCAGCTCGCTGGTGTCGATGCGCGAGTCCATGCAGACGAGCAGCGCCACCATCGGGTGCTCGGCGGTGCGGGGAAACCGCTCCCGCACCGTCGCCGAGAGCTCGTTCTGCTTCTGGAACTCGGCCCACACCTGCTCCGGGCTCTCGGTCGCGTCTTCGTGCACGAAGTCGTAGGGCTCGAGGTGATCCTGAAGGCGCACCCCCGCGCTCACCAGCGCGCCGCCCACCAGGAACTGGGTCCTGGTGCCGGAGAGCAGCAAGGCCGCGCTCGTCAGCAGCCCGGCCACCGCGATCGCCGCCACCTTCACGTGGGCCATCTCAGCGACCCCGGCCGAAGAGGGCCTGTGCCGCCTGGAACCGGGTCAGCTCGTCGCTGGCCCTCTCCTCGGACATCGGCCCCCGCAGGGAAGGGGGCGTGAGCACCTCGTGCTTGAACGCGGTCAGCCCGCCCTCGAGCACGCGCACGTTGCCGTGGCCCCGCCGCGTCAGCTCCACCCAGGCCTGGCCCGGGTGCACCATGCCGTTCGAGACGAGGACCACCCGCTTGTCGCCGGCGCGCTTGAGCAGCGCCTTGCCCTCGGAGCCCAGCAGCTGCGGCAGCGAGAGGTTGTGCGCGCCGGGCAGATGCCACTGCCCGAACTCGGACGCGGGGCGCACGTCGACGAGCACCACCGCCTGGGGCTGCGAGAGCAGCTGGTCGGCGAGCTCTCGCGGGGTGACGTGATCGCTTTCCTGCTCGATCGCCTTCGCCCAGGCAGGCGCGGCCTCACGCCCGGCGAGACCCGCCAGGGCGACGATCAACGCCAGGCCCGCCAGGCCCAGCGCCAGCGTCTTCGCCAGGTGCTTCGTGTTCAGGTTCGGCGCCGCTGCTGCTTCGAGGTTCAGGTTCATGTGGCGCTCCCGGTTGCCAGTGACGTCCGCCGCGCGTTCCACGCCACCAGGCGGTCGGAGCCGAAGAAGGCGGCGACGGCCAGCGCGCCCACCAGCACCGCCAGCACGCCGGGCGAGAGGCCCAGCGCCTGGTGCAGGGTGGAGACCCCGCCTCCGCCGTGAGTGGCGAAGGACTCGATGGCGGGGAAGACCAGCGCGTAGAGCAGGCTCCCCAGCGAGACGCCGCCGAGGAAGACCACCGCGTCAGCGCGGCCGCTGACGGCGCCGACGAGCGCGGTCCCCGGGCACCAGCCGCCCATCACGAAGCCCACCCCGAACACCAGGCCGGCGACGGTCTGGGGCAGGAGGAAGGTCTCGAGCTGGTACCACGCGTCGAGGTTCACCGCGCCCGTCGAGGCGAGCAGCCGCGCGCCGAGCATCGCCACCACGATGGCGGTGAACATCACTTTGAAGACGGCGAAGTCCTTCAGGTAGAAGATCGAGACGAGCTTCTTGCTGCTGCCGAAGCCGGCCCGCTCGAGCACGAAGCCGAAGGCGACCCCGATGAACGAGGCTGCGATCAACGCCTCGGTCGTGCCCAGGGTGCCCTCGCTGAAGAAGGTGGTGTTCATGACCACTCCCTGCGCACGAAGCGCGCGGCGCCGAACGCCCCCACGAAGAGGGCGATCATGAAGGCCCAGCTGCCGCTGAGCAGGAGCGCCCCTCCGCTGAGCGCCTGGCCCGAAGTGCAGCCGGCCGCCAGCCGGCTGGCGAAGCCCACCAGCACCCCGCCGGCGACGGCCAGCCCCAGGCGCAGCTTGAGCGGCGCGGTGGGGCCGCGCTCGACGCCGAACTTCACCCGGCGCGCGAGGCGCACCGACACCAGGCCGCCCACCAGCGTGCCCAGGGTCATGAACACGAGGTAGTGGGCCAGCGGGCTGCCGTCCTGGAACCAGCCGCCCACGTAGGCGTTGTTCTCCACCGCCTGCGGGGCGACCAGGTGGACGGCGGCGGTGGCTGCGCGGGCCGGCGTCGCCGAGGCGCCCAGACCCGTGCCCAGCACCAGGTACGAGAAGAGCAGCGTCAGGCCCAGGCCCAACCCTGCAAGGTAGGGGTTGGCGTAGGGCTTGGCGCCCGGACTGTCAGGTTGCAGCGGAAGAGGGAGCGGGAGTTCCATGGTCGTTTCCTCTCAGCAACCGGCGTTGCGCTTCTTGGCCGGCGTAGGCGCAGGCGCTGCCGCGGGGGCGGGCGCCTGCGCAGGCGCGGGGGCGGGCGTTGCGGAATCAGGCCCCGCAGCGGGACCGGGGCCCGGCGCCGCGCCGCCGAAGGCGGTCTGGTTCCAGTAGGCGGCCATGCCGCCCGAGAGCACGCGCACCGTGGGGGCCGAGGTGCCCAGCTCGTTGAGGGCGGCGCCCGCCACCGAGAAGGCGACCGAGCCGTCGCGGTCGACGATCACCACCCGGCTCCCGGAAGGCAGGGCACGGAGGTGGGTGACCACGCCTTCCGGCGCGACGTTGCTGGCGCCGGGCAGGTGGTACTCGGCGTACTGCCACGCGGGGCGGGTATCGACGAGAGCGTAGAGCTGCGGCGCGTCCATCAGCGCCGTGGCCAGCGAGCCCGGCTCGATCACCTCGGGGAGCATCGAGGGGCCCGTGGTGGTGCGCGCCGGAGCGGCGACGCCGTTGCCGCTGATCACCGGGCGGCGCTCGATCACCCACTTGTGCAGGCCACCCTCGACGCTGCCGATGTCGGTGAACCCTTCGCGCTCAGCCAGGCCCACCGCCATGCTGCTGCGGTACGCGGAGTTGCACATGAGGATGACCGGCTTGCTCTTGTCGAGCGTCTTGCCCAGCCGCTGGTACTGGTCGACGGGAATGTTCGCGTAGTTGCCCAGGCGCTGCTCTTCGAACTCGTGCGCGGTGCGCACGTCGACGATCATCGGCTCCTTGCCCGCGGTGATCTGCTTCTCCAGGTCGGCGGTGCCGATGAGCTTGCTGGTGCGCACTTCCTGGCCCGCGGCGCGCCAGCCTTCCATGCCGCCCTTGAGGTAGCCGGCGAGGCGGTCGTAGCCGACGCGGCGCAGGCGGAAGGTGGCTTCCTTCACCTCGGCCTCGGTGCCGACCAGGTACAGGTCTTCGTTGAAGGGCACGACGATGCCCGTCCAGGTGTCGAGGCGCCCGCGCACCGCCACGTTGATCGACCCCTTGACGTGAGCGCGCGCGTAGTCGGCCTGGTCACGCAGGTCGAGCACCCACGCGCCCGCCTTCATCGCCGCGGCGATCTGACCCGGGTCCTTCGCCGTGGGCACCTCGTTGGTCCACACCACCGCCGGCGGCCCGTCCTTGTTCATCGCCACGTTGAACTTGAAGTACTGCGGCGCCACCGGCAGCCCGCTCACCACCTTGGCGATGAACGGCGCGCGCGAGGTGATCTGCAGGTAGGGGTTGGTCTTCTTCTCTTCGCCGATGCTGGACGTCGTCTCGTCGGACAGGTTCGCGCCACACAGCGAGCCGGCGCCGTGCGCGGGCAGCACCTTCGTCGCGTCAGGCAGCGTCTTGAGCCGCTGGATGGAGTCGAAGGCCTTGCTGCCGAGGTACGACGGGGTGATGTCGCCGCCCACGAGATCGGGCCGGCCGATGCCGCCGATGAACAGGGTGTCGCCGGTCAGCGCGTAGGTCGGGGTGGTCGCCGCGCCCGGCGCGGTCACCAGCACCGTCATCGAGTCGAGCGTGTGGCCCGGCGTCGACCAGAACGAGATGCGGGCCTTGCCCACCATGATCTCCGTGCCGTCCTTGAGGCCGACGTGGTTGAACTTCGAGCCGCTCTCCGCGCTGATGTAGACCTTCGCGCCCTGGCGCTTGGCCAGCTCGGTGTGCCCGGCCACGAAGTCTGCGTTGGTGTGCGTGAGGATGACGCCGGTGATCTTCACGCCCAGCGCCTCGGCGTCGCGGATGTAGTGGTCCACGTCGCGCTGCGGGTCGACCACCATCGCCACGCCGTCCGAGCCCACCAGGTAGCTGAGCTGCGAAAGACAGCCGAGCTGGTACTGCCGGATGAAGAAGGTGCTGCCGTTCTTGTCTTCGAAGGTGACGTCAGGAGACGAGGCCTTGTCTCCGTGCGTGGCCGCCTCCGCGTCACTGCCAGCGAAGGCCGCCGGCGCCAGAAGGAGGAAGCCCGACAGCAGCAGGCCAGGGGACAACGGAAGTTTCGGGAGGAATGCGTTCATGGGCTCTCTTCAAGTCTTGATGCGGGTCAACGTTTTCGCGGGTGAGCTGCGCAACCAATGCGCGGGGCATAAGTATCCAACTTGGTTGATTAATCAACTAAGAAAGTAGCAGAAGGGGAGGTGCTAGCGATTTCAGCCAGTTACTCGGCCGTCAGAGCGCCAACTGGAGCTGAGCGCGGAAGCGGAGCTCGTCAGCGTCGGCGTGGAGCCAGGCGCCCTCGAGCTGAAACCTGAGCGCGGACAGCACGCTCACCGTGAGGCCCAGGCCGACTTCCTGAGAAGCGCGCAGCTGGCCTGCACCCTCGGCGTGGGCCTGGGCATCGAGGCGCGCGGCCGGCAGCAGGTCCACCCGGCTCCAGCGCGTGGCCAGCAGCCAGCGCGGGTGGAGCTGCCAGCTCAGCTCCGCGGTGGCGCCGAGGCTGGCGGCCATCAGGGCCCCTTGCTGGTCGCGCGCCCAACCGGCGTAGCCGATCAGCTCGAGGGTGAGCGTGCGCCACTCGAGCTTGAGTTCGGGCGCGAGGCGCAGCTGGAAGTCCACCGCATAGGTGGGGCGCAGGTCCCACGCGGCGCTGAAGAACGCCGCGGTCCGCACCGGCGCGCCGGTGAACGCGACCCCCGTGCGGGCCACCAGCTCGGGGTGGATCGCCTCGGGGCTGGCCTTCACGCGGAAATCGGAGGGGTTGATCAGGTGCTCGCCGTAGAGGTCGGCGAGGCCCCGCGCGAACGACGCCCGCGCGTTGGTCCCGGTGAACACCCCGAAGGCCGAGGACGCCGCGCCGCTGCTCAGCTCCACCAGGGCGCCGACCTGCCGCTCGGCGCCGAAGTGCACCGACGCCACCGACCAATCGGTCATCGCCAGCGTCTGGAAGCTGCCGGCGCGGTGGCGGGTGAAGGGCGTCTTGAGCTGGCCCGCCTTGAGTGTCACGCCGCGCGTGGGGGTCCAGCCGAGCCAGAGATCGAGCAGCTCGAGGGCGGCAGGCGTGGTGTTGAGCTGCACTCCGAAGGTGAGCTGCCCGTCGTCCAGCGAGCCGCGCAGCGAGAAGCGCAGCCGCTTGAGCTCGAGGGTGGACGCGCCCCCGCCGTCGAGCGTGTCCCGCCAGGACAGGCGGCCCTGGACCGCGAAGCCGGGCTCGATGAAGTGATGGGGCGAACCGACCCGCAGCGCCGGCGCGCCGGCCAGCACCAGCACGAGGGCGGAACCGATCATGAAGGCTGAGAGCGTGGGCGCGCTGCCGCGATTCAGCTCAGCGGCGAGTCGCCAGGGCGAGGTCACGCTCGCTCTGCGCCCGAACGTCCTTGCACACCAGCTCGCACAGCACGCGTGGGGTCACGCCGTTGAGGGTGTAGATGACCCGCGTCCCCGTCTTGCGGCGGAGGATGAAGCCCGCCGCGCACAGCACCGCCAGGTGCTTGCTGGTGTTGGCGAGGCTCAGCCCGGCGGCCTCGGCGAGCTCGTTGACGCTTCGATCGCGCTCGACGAACAGCTGCAGCAGGGCCAACCGGTTCGGGTCTGCCAGCGCCCGGAAGCGGTTGGCGACCTTCTCCATCAGCTCCGGAGACATCGTGGTGTCCCCTGACGTTTCGGCGGTGTCCCTGGTCATGGCGGCGTCTCGCTCGAGCTGCAGTAACACGCTTCAGCGTTCTGCGCGTGAGCGGAGTCGAGGGCATCCCAGCGTCAAATCAGTGCTGGGCGGTGCCGGTCGTGCGCCGTGCTCGCGCGGGAATCCAGCCGCCTGGGCGCAGGCGCCCCCGCTCGGCTCAATGGGGCCGCAGCTGCTCGGCGCGGGTCAGGCGCTCCTCGAGGTCCTGGTACGCCGGCTGATCAGGGTGGCGGCCCCAGGCCACTGCGCTCGCCGCCATCGCCAGGCCACCCACCAGCAGCTCGAGCCCGGCCACCACCGCGATGAAAGAGGGCGTCGCCGACTGCCAGGTCGCGACCAGGACCGCGCCCAGCACGATGGTGAAGACGGCGTCGAACGCCTCCGCGAGCGAGTCCATTGGCCGATCGATCAACACGTCGAGGCCGCGGAAGAGCCCGTTGGCCAGACAGAACACCGCCACCCCCAGGGCGACCGGCTGAGGCACCCGCGCCCCGGGAAGGACGAACAGCACCGCGAGCAGGAAGCTCGCCAGCCCCAGGGCCAGCAGCGCGGCGAACGTGTGCGCGATGCCCGGGCCCCCGCTTCGGCTCAGCCGCTGCCCCACCGCGAACTCGAGCAACGCCGCTCCCACCAACGCGAAGGCCGACCACTGGAGCGGTGCCTCGGGGAACAGGGCCGCGGCTCCCAGGAGCGCGAGCCCCACGGCCGCGGTCACCAGCGCGGCGGCCAGCATCCAGCCGGTGCGCGGAACGAGGAGCTTCGGTTCATTCGTGCGCGTGTTCATGGGGTCCGTGCTTTCTGTCCTCGGGGAATTGGTGGGGAGGACCCCCGGGTTTCTGCATCGGTCGTGCCGCGCGCCGCCCTCGCGCGTGAGCGCGATCAAACGTGCGGGTGCATCCAGAGACCCTCACCCCACCAGGAGGAGAGGGTCTCAGGGTCGATCAGTTCTGGGCAGTGCCCGTCGTGCCCACGAAGCCGTACCGGCCGACCACCCAGATGCGGTCCTTGTCGAGGGCGAAGCCGTTGACGAGGTCCGAGTCTGCCAGCGCCGCGACCTGGCCGCTGATGTCCACCCAGGTGCGCCCGGCGTCCGTCGTGCGGAGCAGCAGCGGCCTGCGGTTGTTGTTGCCCACCGCCCAGCCGTGCGTCTTGTCAGGCGCGAAGAAGAGCGCCGCGATCTGAATGTCCGTCGAGGCCGCGAAGCCGGCGGGCAGGGTGGCCTTCGTCCACGTCGACGTCTTCCCCATCGACGCGTTCGTCGACGAGTAGATGTAGCTGTTGGCCTGCGACTGCGTGCCGTTGAAGGCGAAGCAGGTGTCCTTGTCGAGGCAGGTCACGCCGAAGGGCCCCGGGCTGCTGACCTGCAGGGTCTCGGGCAATTCCTTGAAGGAGAAGTGCCGGCCCTTGTCGGTCGAGATGCACAGGCCGGGCTTGACCGCGCCGAACTCGGTCTCCTTGTTGTTGAGCTCGCGCCACGAGTTCTGGTTGAGCCCGTACGCGGGGTGGATCAGCACCGAGAGGTCCGGCGCGGCCCAGAACGACTGCGAGGGGAACGGCTGGGCGGTGGTCGAGATGTCCCAGTCGCACAACGTCTTGTCTGCCGTGTACTGCGCCACGAAGTCGGTCGGCACCGGGGGGATCGCGGTCGGCGCCCAGATCCGGTCCCAGGTGGTGGTCGCCGAGGGCGCCTGCGTGGCGGCGTACACGTAGCCGTTGTTGTTCACGAACACCCAGTCGTTGTCGGCTGACGACTGCAGGGTCAGCGTCGCGTTGAGGGCGAAGCTGCCGCCGTTCACGACGCCCGTCCTCACCGCCGACCAGCTCGACTTCGCGGTGAGGTCACCCGACGCCGAGACGATGATGGACGACGAGGTGACGCGCGCCACCACGCCGGTGCGCGTGGGCACGAAGCCGAGGAAGCCGAAGTCGCCGAGCTGGCCGCTGAGCGCCGCGAGCGGACCGTCTTCGTAGTCGCCGTCGACCAGCAGCTCGCCCCAGGCCGTCGCGCCCAGCGCGTACACGCCGCCGCCGCGCGAGCTGCCCGTGCCCGCCGCCACCACGCACTTGTCAGCGGCCGTGCAGTACACGCCGTAGACGTAGTTGGAGCTGTTGGAGAACGGGTCGGGCGGGGCGATCTCTGCCCAGCCCGTCGCGCCTGAGCCGCCGCCGGTGGTGCCTCCGCCGCCCCCCGTGCTGCCGGAGCCACCCCCGGTGCTGCCCGAGCCACCACCGCTGCTCCCCCCGCTCCCGCCGCCAGTGCCAGGCCCGCCAGCTCCGCCACACGCCGTCATGCTCAGAATCGTCAGTAGAATCAGCCTTTTCACGGTGCATCTCCTTGTAGGGTGGAAGGTCTTCAGTTCCTCGAGCCATTCATCGGAAAGGGCGGGCAGGACCGGACATGGGGCCGCAAAAAGAGGAAGCGTCGCTGACCCAGCTCCTGCGCGAGGCGCGCGCCGGCGACACGTCGGCAGCCGAGCGGGCGTACGGCCTCATCTACCGGCGGCTGCACGACCAGGCGCGCTCACAGCTGCGGCGGCAGAGCGGGCCCGACGCCACCCTCACGCCCACCGCGCTCGTCCACGAAGCGTGGCTCAAGCTCTCGGCCGCGGACTTCGAGATCAACGACCGCGAGCACTACCTCGCCATGGCGAGCGCGGCGATGCGGCAGATCGTCGTCGACGCAGCGCGCGCACGCATGAGTCAGAAGCGGGGCGGGCAGGTGGTGCGGGTGACGCTCACCGACGAGGTGCTGGCCGCCGACGCGCAAGACGTCGACGTCGTCCGCCTCGAGGAAGCGCTGCAGCGCCTCGAGCAGCTCGACGCGCGGCTCGCCCGGGTGGTGCAGTACCGCTACTTCGCCGGCCTCACCGAGGAGGAGATCGCCGGGCTCCTCGGCGTCACCGACCGCACCGTGCGCCGCGACTGGCGCAAGGCGAGGGCCTTCCTGCACCGCGAGATCAAGGGCGCGGCGTGAACACCGGCCGAACCCTCTTCCGCAGTGAAGGTGATCGATTGCCGTCACCGTTCATCCCGAGCGGGTTGGTCGAAAATGCGATCGAGCCCATCACCGTTCACCCCGAGCGGAGTCGAGGGGCGACCTTCCGTACGGTTGGGCGCCCATCCCTCGACTCCGCTCGGGACGAACGGTTTGCGGGCCTTGTTTTGATCAACCCTCTGGAGGGCTCACCGTGAACACCGAACGCACGCGCCGCGCGCTCGCGCTCTTCGACGAGCTGGTGGAGTTCGACGCCGCCGCGCGCGCGCCTGCGCTGGAGAAGGTGAAGGCCGAAGACCCCGCGGTCCACGCCGAGCTGCTCGCCCTGCTCGACGCCGACGAGGGCCAGGGGCCGCTCGAGCGGCCGGCCCACTCGCTGCTCGGTGACGCCGAAGCGGAGGAGACCCCCACCCGCATCGGCCCCTGGCGCGTCACCGGCGTCGCGGGCCGCGGAGGCATGGGCGCGGTGTACCTGGGCGAACGCGACGACGGGCAGTTCCAGCAGCGTGCCGCGCTCAAGCTGATCCGCCTGGGCATGGACACGCCGCGGCTGCGCGCCCGCTTCCTGCGCGAGCGGCAGATCCTCGCGGCGCTGCAGCACCCGAACGTGGCCACGCTGCTCGACGGCGGCCTCACCGACTCGGGCGCCCCGTACTTCGCCATGGAGCGGGTGGAGGGTCAGCCCATCGACGCCTGGTGCGACGCGAAGCAGGCGACCCTGCGGGAGAGGGTGCAGCTCTTCCTGCAGGTCTGCGCGGCGGTGCAGCACGCGCACCAGAACCTCATCGTCCACCGCGACCTGAAGCCGGCGAACATCTTCGTCGACGCTCACGGGCAGGTGAAGCTGCTCGACTTCGGCATCGCCCGGTTGCTCGACGACGGCCAGGGCGAAGCGGTGACGCGGGAACGCCCGCACACCCCGCGCTACGCGGCGCCAGAGCAGCGCGCGGGCGGCGTCATCACCACCTCGACCGACGTCTACGGCCTGGGCGTGGTGTTGCACGAGCTGGTGTGCGGCGCGGCGTCGCGCGAGATCGACGAGCCGCCGACGCGCGCCGCGGCCCGGGCCTCAGCCGACGAAGCGCGCGCGAGAGGGCTGGCTTCCGGGCGGGCGCTGGCGCGGGCGGTGCGTGGAGATCTCAGCGCGATTCTGCAGCAGTGCCTGCACGCCGAGCCGGCGCGTCGCTACGCCTCGTCGGGTGCGCTGGCGCGAGACCTGCGCGCGTGGCTCGACGGCGCGCCCGTGACCGCGCAGAGCCCGACGCGGCGCTACCTGTTCAAGAAGTTCATCGGTCGCCACCGCTGGGCCGTCGCCGCGGCGGTGCTGCTCGGGGTGGCCATCGTGGGCGGCGTGACGGGCGTGGCGTGGCAGGCGCGCAAGGCGAACAAGGCGGCCGCCGAAGCGCAGGCGCAGCTCGGTTACCTGCAGAGCCTCTTGCAGGTGCTGGCGCCGAGCACGGCCGAGGCGCGCGAGCTCGACCGGTCGCGCCTCATCGCCGAGGCCGCGCGGAAGGCGCGCAGCGAGCTGGCCGACAAGCCCGAGAGCCTCGCCAGCGTGGAGTTCGCCCTCGGGCAGGTCGCCCAGAGCGTGGGCGACGTGAAGCAGGCCATCGAGCTGTGCGACAGCGCCTGGGCGAAGCGGGTGGCCCTCTTCGGTGAGGACGCGGTGCCCAGCGCCGAGGTGCTCAGCCTCGCCGGCGCGCTCCGTGCGCAGCTGAGCCCGCCGCGCTTCGACGAGGGCGCGAAGATGGTCGACGCCGCGCTCGAGGTGTTGCGCCGGCGCGCGCCTTCGTCCGCGCTCTTCGTGCAGGCCCTCGAGCGGCGCGCGCTCTTGTTCGGTGAGCAGGAGCAGCTCGAAGACCAGGCGCGTGTCCTCGGGCAGGCGGCGGTGTTGTGCGAAGGGCCGCTCGCCAGCGACGCCGCCTGCGAAGAGGTGTGGCTGGGGCAGGGCGCCTTCGACAGCCGCAACCGCCGCCCCGAGCAGGCGCTGGTGTCGCTGCGGCGCGCCTGGACTGCGCGCAGCACGCGCCTGGGGCCCGAGCACGCGGCGACGCTCAACCTCGCCAGCATGGTCGCCTGGGCGCAGGCCGAAGGAGGCGATCTCCCCGGCGGCCTCGCGCTCGCCGACGAGGTCTACCAGGCGTACCGCCGCATCTACACGCAGCCGACCGAGACGAGCCTGCGGGCGGGCCTGCGCCTGTCCCGGCTCGCCAAGCGCAGCGGGCAGCCCGACCGCGCGCTGGCGCTGGTCGACGAGTACGTGCAGCAGGCCCGGCGCGTCTTCGGCGAACACAACCAGAACACGGTGCTCGGCTTCTCGGACCGCGCCAGCCTGCTCTTCGGCGTCGGCCGCTTCGACGAGGCGGCCGCGCAGTTCGAGGTCGTCGCCGCCGAGTACCGGGCGCTGGGCAACGAGATCAACGCGGCGCTCACCCAGAGCTACGCGGCCGACGCGCTGCGCGAGGCGGGCAAGGCGGCGCAGGCGCTGCCCGTCGAGACGGCCGCGGTCGCGACGCTGCGGCGCCTGTACCCAAAGGGCGAACACGTGATGCTGGCGCGGGTGCTCACGAACCTGGCCCTCACCGAGGGCGCGCTGGGCCAGCACGCGCTCGCGCTCGAGCACCACCAGCAGGCCGTCGACATGCACACGAAGCTGCAGGAAGCGAAGTCGCCGAACGCCCCCCACGCGCGCGCCTTCCTCGGCATGACGCTCTTCCTGCTGGGCCGCGCCGACGAAGGTGAAGAGACCCTGCGCGCGGCGCTCGTCGAGCTCGCGCCAGCGAAGAAGAACGCGCCCAACCTCTACTGGGAACCGCTCGCGCTGCTGACCCGGGTGGCCTGCGCTCAGCGAGCGAGGGACTGCGAGGCGCTCCGGCAGGAGGCGCGCGGGGCGATGGAGCTCAAGCTGGCCGCGGGCACGCACCAGCGTTTGCGAGAAGCGCTGGCTGCTCCCTGAGCTTCGTTACCAGCATCGTGAGGGGTGGGCATTTTTGCACGCCGACTGTGCAGGCCCGTGCATTCCTACGCAGCCCGACCGGAGCTATCTCACTGGTCATGAGAATTCTCCCGCTCGGCCTCATCCTTCTCGCGTGCGACACGCCACCGGCACCCGCTGAGCCGCATCCCGCTGAGCCGCATCCCGCTGCGACCCAACCTGCTGACCTCGTGATCCCGGTCGGGCACGCCGCCAACCTCCCGCTCCAGATGTACGTAGGCATCGACGGCGTCTGGGACACTGAGGTCGACTACGCGCTCGGCGACGGCTACCCCGCATCGCTCACCATCACTCCGCCGAACGAGATCTACGTCATCCAGGGCTGCTCGACCCCCAGGGGCACCACGGCGTGGACCACGCTCGCGAACGTGCAAGGCACCGCGGCGACGCTCTCCCTCCGCTCCGGAGTGCTCTCGGTGTCGTTGAACACCGAAGGCACCGTGACCGCAGTTCTCGAAGGCGAAGCCACGGGCATCAGCTGCAACGGAGTCACCACGCTGCCGCTCCACCACACGCTGACCATCCGCGTGCGGCGGATCACCGGCTTCGTGGTCGATCAAGTTCACCAGCGCTGGCCCGGCTGCGAGGCGGGTGTCGTGCTCCCCGAGGGAGTCGCGCTGTGGCTCCCCGTGGCGCACCCGCTCGACGCCAGTGGCAATCGCTTCGAGGCCGCGAACGCGCCGAAGCCGGTGGCGATGACGCTGAAGTCCACCGGCGAGCTCGCGCGGACCATGCAGAGCTGGGAGCTCACTGCTTCCGCGGGCCACGTCGACCTGAGCCTGGACACCACCAGGCCCGTGCGGGGCCTCGCGTCCTTCGAGGTGGTCGGCGCCGAGGCGCTCACTCGAGTCGAAGCGAAGCTCTTCCTGCGCAAGGCCGCGTGGAAGGGCTACGTGAGCGAAGAGATCACCGAAGGCGCGAGCTACCAGCTCTGGTTCCCCGAGCAGGACAACCTGGTGGACCTGCAGGTCACCTCGGCACTCTCGAGCGCGGGAAAGCTGTGCATGCCGATCCCCGGTAGGTGGTTGACGGCGACCTCCTCGACGCCCCACTGCGGTCCAGCCGGCGGAGAGCAGTACGGCGGCGGTCTGCCGGTGGCGGAGATTCAGAGCCTCGGCGAGTGCCGGCTCGAGGTGACGATGCCCAACACCTCGCATCGGTGGGCGGCGAGCTTCACGACCCGTTAGAAACTCGGGCCTTCGACAGGCTCAGGAGGGCCCAGCTTCACCAGCGGACTTTCGGCACCGACGTGCTGCGCTGCCCCCCCCGCTCGGTTTCCCGCTTTCTTCATCTTGTTCTTCGCCGACTTCCTTCACCATCAAGGCGCTCTGAATGCCCTCACCACTGAAGCTGACGCCCTCTTCCTTCAGCAGCTGAGCCGCCTGGGTCGTCTCCTGCTTCGACAGCGCCGCCAGCGCGTCCGTCGTGTTCACCACGTCGCTCTTCGACCAGAGGGCGTGCACGGTGGCGGCTCGAATCGTGAACTCCAGCTCAGGCGTCGGCGAGCCCTGGCCGGCAGCGGTGGCCGGGAGCGCAGCTTCGAGGCGCTCCTTCATTCTCTCCATGTTCGCGCCGAACGCCTCGAGCACGCGAGCGCAAGCCAGGTCGGCGAGCAGCTCCAGCAGCAGATGCTCGGTGGTGAGTTGCTGACCCGCCCTCTTCGCGCGCGAGGTGGCGTTCCGGATTGCGGCGATCAGTGCGGGGGCGATGTCGGGCGGCGCGTTGATCTTCGCGGGCGCCTCGAGGCCCAGCGAGGCGAGCGCGTTCTTGATGTCGGCGCGCGAGCGGAGCTCGAGGCACGGCGCTGATCTCTTGCAGTAATCGCACGGCGGCAGCTGCACGAGCTTGCGGCAGTCCAGGCAGACGGCGAGCGGCCGCTCGGAAGAGTTGATGCGCCTGATCAGCTCCTCGTCAGAGAGCCGCCGGGTCCTGCCGAAGAGCCGCGCGAAGAACGAAAGCATCGCGCGCTACGTACTCTCTTCTCAGCGCCGCCGCTTCTTCGGCGGTGCCACCTTCACCGCCTTCGGTGCCCTGGCTCTTTGCGACCGTCGAAGATGGCAAGTTCACCGTCGCACTCGACTCTCAGACGGTCTTGCGTCGGCGGCTCGGCAGCACCGGCTGGTCGTCGAGCAGGACGTTGGCATCAGCCTCTTCACCGCCGATGCAGCACTCGCGGGCGTCACTGATGGATGGGCCTTTTGGAGTTCGCTCGAGCGGCTCTCCCTCACGCGTCTTCCGTAGGCTGCCCTCAGAGCGCGAGGTAGCGCCACATCGCGATGGTCGCCGACAGCGTGGCTGCGTGGACCATCGGCCAGCCCCTGTCGTCGCGGGGGAAGAACAGCAGGTGAAAGAGGTAGACCCCGAACGCCGCCGTGAGCGGCGAGACCGCCAGCCAGACGATCTGCGCCGTCGGGTTGGTGAGGAAGTGCGCGGGGAAGATCAGGACGCTCACCCAGCCCGCCACCAGGCCGATGATGAGGAAGCCGAAGAGCCGCGCGAGCTGCTTGTCGGGGCTCGAGGGCCGTCGGCCATCGAAGATGCTCGACAACAGCGCGACGATCACGTCGCCGAAGATGGTCAGCAGGATCTCGACAAAGACATCCATCGTCAGCTCACGAACTGCATGACAGGGCACTGCAACCCGGCTTCGAGCGCGCCCAGTCGGGTCTCTTCTGCGAGAACTTCTCCTGACCCGGCTGCTCGTCGAACGGCCGTCGCAGCACCTCGAGCAACGTCCTCACCCCGCTCACGTCGCCCGCATGCGCAGCGTCGATCGCCTCCTGCGCGAGGTAGTTGCGCAGCACGTACTTCGGGTTCACCGCGCGCATCCGCTGAGCGAGCACGGCAGGAGTCGCCGCTTCTTCCCGCGTGCGCTCCCACCAGGTGCGCAACCACTCGAGGCCGCGCGCGAGGTGCGCCTCGGTGGGCGTGCCGTAGAACGCAGTGCGGAGCGCGTCGGGGAAGGTCGTCGGCACTCCGGCCTCCACCACGTCGCTCAGCGCGCGGAAGAAGAGCGTCATGTCGGTCTCCTCCGCCGCGAGGAACGAGAAGAGCGAGTGCGTCAGCTCGACCGTGCCGTCTCGCGGAGTCAGCCCGAGCTTCGCGGTGAAGCGGCGTGAGGCCTCAGCTTCGAAGGTGCGCTGGTAGGCGAGCATCGCCGCCTCGACGAGCGACTCCTCGTCTTCCAGCAGCGGCAGCAGCGCGATGCCGAGGCGCTCGATGTTCCACAGCCCGATGCCCGGCTGGTTGCCGAAGCGATAGCGGCGCTGCTCGGCGTCGGTGGTGTTGGGTGTCCACCCCGGGTCGAAGTCGTCGACCCAACCGTACGGCCCGTAGTCGATGGTGAGCCCGAGCATCGACATGTTGTCCGTGTTCATCACGCCATGGACGAAGCCGACCGCCTGCCATTGCGCCATCAGGCTCGCGGTGCGCTCGGCGACCTCGGTCAGCAATCCCGCGAAGGAGTCCTTCGAGGGCGGGCCGAGGTGAGGAAAGTAGTGGGTGAGGGTGAACTCGCCCAGCTGGCGCAGCAGCGCCACGTCGTCGCGCGAGGCGCACAGCTCGAAGTTCCCGAAGCGCAGGAAGCTCTTCGCCACCCGGCAGACGATGGCGCCGGGCTCGGGCTCGGGGTGGCCGTCGTAGAACATGTCGCGCACCACCCGGTCGCCGGTGAGTACGAGTGAGAGCGCGCGGGTGGTGGGCACGCCGAGGTGGTGCATCGCCTCGCTGCAGAGGAACTCCCGAATCGACGAGCGCAGCACTGCGCGCCCGTCTCCCCTGCGCGAATACGGCGTGGGCCCTGCACCTTTCAACTGCAGCTCGAAGCCGTTGAGTTCGCCCAGGCCGATGGCACGGCCGTCCCCGAGCTGGCCGGCCCAGTGCCCAAACTGGTGACCGCCGTAGTTGGCAGCGAACGGGGTCACGCCCGGAGCCGGTTCGTTGCCCGCGAGCACGGAGAGGAACGCGGGCTCGTTCAGCACCGCCTCACTCAAGCCCAGCAGCGCCGCGACCTCGCGCGAGTGCGCCAGCAGCGTGGGCGCGGAGACCGGCGTGGGCAGCGCCTTCGACCACAGCGCGCCGCGCACCTGGCGGGGCTCGTTGTGAGTGAGTGGATCTCCAGGCAACGAGTCCACGAAGCGCGAGGTGAAGCCGGGAACGCTCACTTCCGCCGAGACCTGCGCAACGCGAGCAGCCCGAGCGCCGCGAACACGAGCGCGCCGATGGGCGCCGAGGTGCAGCCGCAGCCTGGCGCCGGCTTGCAGGTGCCGGTGTCGCAGGCCGTCGCGCCGCTGCACGCGCTGCAGATGGCGCCACCGGTGCCGCAGGCCGCGTCAGTGACGCCCGACTCGCACACCCCGAGCACGCAGCAGCCCGCGCAGGAGGCAGGGCCACAGGTTCCGCCGCTCCCCCCGCCGCCGCCCGTCGCCGTCGAGCCTCCGCCGCCGCCCGTGGTGCTCCCTCCGCCACTGCCGCCGCCGGTGGTGCCGCCACCTCCACCGGTGCTGCCGCCGCCACCGCCCGTTCCCGCATCGACCGGAGGCTGGCCCGCGTCGGGCATCACGATGCGCAGCTTCGCGCACTGGTAATAGAAACAGGGCGGGCCGTGCGCCGACATGAACTGCATCAACTGCAGCGTGCAGTTCTCGCAGCTCATCATCGGCACCGTCACGGTGGTGGTGTACGGCCCCATCGTCGAGGTGTGCGGGAACAGCCCGTCGACGAGCGTGGGGTAGTTCACCGGCGACTCGATGGGCGCGCTGGCGCAGTTCGCTCCGCCGTTGTTGAGCACCGCGGTGGGCGTGCGGAAGTCGGCGGTGGCGGTGGCGATGCCGATGCGGAAGTGCCCAGGGTGCGGAATGGGCTCGGTCCAGGTCACGGTGAGCTGCGAGCCCGCCATGACCGTGGTCACGATGCCGGTCGGCGTGCCCGCCTCACCGCAGGGCTCCGATTTGTTGGGTCCACCGAAGGTGTCGGTGACCTGGAAGTTGCCGGGGCTGGTCAGCTTGATGTGAGCGAGCGCTGGCGCGGCGAGGAGGCAGAAAAAGAGCAGGGTGCGCATTCGCGCGGAGTGTCGGAGGTGATGGCTCCCATCACAAGCCTTCAGGTCCCTTTCGCGACGCTCTGCGTCATTGTCTTATTGATCAAGGCACCACAACAGAGCAGGGAGCACGTCATGACGCCCTTCGAGCAGGAAGTTCAGAGCACCCAGGCCTGGTTCGCGAGCCCGCGCTTCAAGGGCATCACCCGAGTGCACTCCGCGCGGGAGGTGGTCGAGCAGCGCGGGTCCATTCGCAACGACTACGCGGTGGCGAAGGGCGCGGCGGAAGGGTTCTGGCTGCGGCTGCGCGAGCTGTTCGCCCAGGGCAAGTGCATCACCACCTTCGGGCCGTACTCGCCCGGGCAGGCGGTGACGATGAAGAAGCTCGGCATCGAAGGCATCTACCTGGGCGGCTGGGCGACCAGCGCGAAGGGCTCGATGCAGGAAGATCCGGGGCCCGACCTCGCCAGCTATCCCTTGAGCCAGGTGCCCAACGAGGCGGCGCCGATCGTTCGCGCGCTGCTGACCGCCGACAAGAACCAGTTCCACGCGCGCGCGCACATGACCGAAGAGCAGCGCGCCTCGACGCCCGAGGTCGACTTCCGCCCGTTCATCATCGCCGACGCCGACACGGGTCACGGCGGCGACGCGCACGTGCGCAACCTGGTGCGGCGCTTCGTCGAGGTGGGCGTGCCCGGGTACCACATCGAAGATCAGAAGCCGGGCGTGAAGAAGTGCGGCCACCAGGGCGGCAAGGTGCTGGTGAGCGAAGACGAGCAGCTCAAGCGCCTGTCCGCCGCGCGCTTCCAGCTCGACATCATGGGCGTGCCGGGAATCATCGTGGCGCGCACCGACGCCGAGTCGGCCACGCTGCTCGACGGCAAGGGTGACGAGCGCGATCAGCCCTTCGTGCTGGGCGCGACCAACGTGCGGCTGCCCACCTTCCGCGCGGCGCTGCTGGCGTCGCTGCGGCAGTACCACCGGGCGGGCATCGAGGAGCTCAGCGGTCACCTGCTCTACGCGGTGTCCGACGAGGAGTTCACCCAGGCCGACGAGTGGCTCACGAAGAACGGCATCAGCGCCGCGATCGCCGAGGCGGTGGCGCAGTACAAGAGCAAGGCGCTCAAGAACGTCGACGAGGCGCTCGACAAGGGCTTCGACAAGCTGGTCGACGCCTGGCAGGTCGAGGCGGGCGTGAAGACGTACGCCGAGGCGGTCGCCGCGGCGATGGAGTTCCGCGCCATCGAAGGCGCGCAGTTCCCCATCACCCCGCAGGAGTGGCTCGCCTTCGCGAACAACTCCGGCTGGTACGCGGCGAAGTCGAAGGCGCGCGCGATGGGCGTGGACGTGGCGTGGGACTGCGAGCACGCCAAGACGCCCGACGGCTACTACCAGGTGCGCGGCGGGCTCGAGTTCGCCATCGCCAAGTCGCTCGCGGCGGCGCCGTTCTGCGACGTGTTGTGGATGGAGACGAAGACGGCCGACCTGCACGAGGCGAAGCGCTTCGCCGAAGCGATCCACGAGAAGTTCCCCGACAAGCTGCTCGCGTACAACCTCTCGCCCTCGTTCAACTGGGACACGACGGGCATGAGCGAAGACGAGATGCGCAAGTTCCCCGAGGAGCTGGGCAAGCTCGGCTTCGTGTTCGACTTCATCACCTACGGCGGCCACCAGATCGACGGCCTCGCCGCCGAGGAGTTCGCGGGCGCGCTCAAGCAGGACGGCATGCTGGCCCTGGCGCGGCTGCAGCGGAAGTTCCGCCTGGTCGAGTCGCCGTACCGCACGCCGCAGACGCTGGTCGGTGGACCGCGGGCCGACGCGGGGCTGAGCGCGATCAGCGGGCGCACTGCCACCACCAAGGCGATGGGCAAGGGCTCGACGCAGTTCCAACACCTGGTGCAGACCGAGGTGCCGCCGAAGGTGCTCGAGGACTGGCTCGAGCTCTGGCGCAAGCAGCACGAGTACGTGGGCAAGCTCAAGGTGACCCTGCGGCCTCACACCTCGGGCTCACAGCTGCTCGAGCTCGCCATCACGTCGGAAGGCAAGAAGCTGGTGAACGTGGTGTTCGACGCCATCCAGGACCGGCGCGGGAAGAACATCCTCTCGGTGCGCGACCAGAACAACTTCGACCTGTCGCTCCGCAAGAAGCGCCTGATGACGCTGGTGCAGTTGTTCCTCTGCCACCGTTACCGCTCGGACTCCGTGCACTACGTCACCCCGACCGAGGACAACCTCAAGCAGTGCGAGGCGATGAAGGCGCGCGGCATCTTCAAGTCGGTGCAGACGGAGATCGGCGAGATCATCGTGGCCGACGTGATCAAGACGAGGGTGAAGGAGCTCGCGGGAGATCGCCCGGCGCTCGAGGCGTTGATCAAGGGCTGAGCTCCGTGGCTCCCTCTCCCCGAGGGGGACGGCGAACTCGCGCTTCGAGGGGAGAAGAGGGTCGGGGAGAGGGCGAAACAGTCCACCGACCGGGACGGCTGTCTCGCCTGCGGGACGGCTCCGTCGTCCCCAGCACCGTGAATTCAGGGCCATCAGCTGGCACGCACGCTGCTCGCGGGCGCGTCCATGAAAACGAACGGTCGGCAGTGGGGGTGGTGTGTGTTGGCGGCGATGGTGTTGGCAGGGTGTGCCCGGGAGGGCGCGCCTCCGGTGCGAGTCGCGCAGACCGAGGAGGCCCTTCGGGACCTGAGCTCGGTCGCCGTCGGTCGTGGCTTCGACCGCGCGCTCGACGTGGACCGCGAAGACTGCTTCGCCCGCGACCGCGCGAGCGTCACGGCGGTGCGCCTGTGGGAAGGGACGGGCTTCACGCTCTTCACCGCCAACGAGCTCGCCACGAAGCTCCGCACGGCGATCCAGGTCGGGGTGAAGGTCGAGGCGACCGAGGGAAACTTCGGTTCGCCCACCGCGCTGCGCATCGGACCTTCGGGTGAGGAGTCGCACTTCGTGATGCTCGCCCGCTACACCGCGCGCAACGAGGACGCCGGGCCCATTCGCGCTGCGGCTGCGACCTGTGCGCAGGTCGCGTCGAAGTCTCAGAACGGCGTCGAGGACTTCGTCTCGACCTGCGGTGACCGGTACCTCGCGCACAAGGTCTTCGGCGGGCACGTGCTCATCTCCTGGCGAAGGGACACCAGCCGGGGCGCGGTCGACGAGGTGATGGGCTCGATGTTCGGTGCGCGGACGTTTGGCGCGACGCTCGATCCCCAGGTGAACCTCGCCACCCTCAAGGCGCAGGGGCTGGGGCAGGAAGAGGTGTTCATCGAGGCGGCGGGTGTTCCGTTTGGCCCGACGCAGGTGACGCTGCCGAGCGGGAACCCGGGCTTCTCGGTCGAGTCGGCGCTCTCGTACCTGGCGGACCTGGCGCGGGCGAACGTGGGCTCCTTTCCCCGCGTGGTGGACTACTCGATGGCCCGGTATTCGGTGGCGGACATCGACTCGTGCCTGGCCTTCACGGGGCGTCAATCGGCGTTGCCTGAGGCCGAGTGGGCGTGTGTCTATGACCGGCTCACGGAGCTGGCTGACACCCGGGACGGCGAGGGAGACCTGGCGCACCTGAGAGATCGCTACGAGGTGCATCGGCTGGCGTTGACCGAGCAGCTCAGCCGCGTGGTGTTCAACACGGTCCCCCAGTCGCGGTGCGCCGTAGACACCGATGGCGACCCCGCCCTCGAAAAGAGCGGCCCCTGCCAGGAGCAGGCGCTGCGTGACTTCGTGAAGTTCTTCGAGGCCTGCACCGTGCGGTCGGCGGAGGTGCTCGCTGAGTGCCGGAACCCCGTGCTCGCGGACGTGCTGAGCTGCGCGGCGTTCGAGGCGAAGGGCTGCAAGCTCCCGCAGACGACGCTGTCGGACGGGTCCGTGGTGACGTGTGATGAGGCCGGCGTGAACGCAGCGCTGGCGGACGTGATTCCGTACCAGGTGCTTCCGCCGTTCAGTCCTCCGCCGCCGCCCAGCACCTTCGTGCCGCCGCTGGTGCTGCAGTTCGGGGAGACCGGTGGGCCGATTCAGATTCCCGGCGTCTCCACGACGACGGACCTGTGTGGAATCACCGCGATGAGTGGTGGGCTCCACGGGTCGGTCGCCATGCTCGAGGCATGGAGTCCGGACTGGATGGTCTGGGTCCAGGCTGATTCGAAGGACCGGGACAGGCAGGTCTCCATCGAGGTGACGTGCGTGAAGTTCGAGAACTTCCATCACCTCAACGGCGGAACTCACGCCTTCACGGAGTCGCGGCTTACCTCGAACATCCCCGCGGCGAACGGTGGACCGCCACATGAGCAGTATCTGCTCGACCCGGGGAACCCCATGCTGGGCGGATTTTGGGGCTATCTGGATGAGCCTTCGACGGCGATGCAGGTCACCAATCCAGACTGGACGGGGTTCGGGAAATACGTCGCGCGGGATCTCTTCCCGTTTGCGTCGACGCGCCCGGTGTTGATGGCCTACTCCATCACCGCCAACCCGCCGCAGAGTGGCCAGGACCCGGGGGGAACGCTGATGGACCCGAATCGAAGTTCAGGCAAGGCGGCATTCATAGAACTCAGCAACCGCCTCGCAAACAACATGTCGGCACCGTTGAAGTCCAACGCCTTCTGCTATCTGGTCGGGGTGTCGGGTCGCTATTTCAACACGAGCGATTCTGTGCGCATCAGCACCTCCGATGGTTTCACCACTTTGAGCGTGTCGACCCCGCTGTTCAGAGACCGAAACCCAGGAGCAATTGCCCAGTGTGCGCTCTTCGATCAGTATTGATGCTGGTGTTCGCGGGGCTGCTTGCGGCCTGCGGCGACGAGGAATGCTCGCTGCCCAGGCAGGGCGACGAACAGGCCTGCGATTCCTACGACGGAGGCCAATTGCGCTTCGTGGTGGGCGAACCCTTGTCGGACGTCAGCGCCTACTGCGCTTCGCAGTGCGTCGACGTCTTCGCCCCGCTCGCCATCTCTGGCTACGAGGACCTGCGAAAGGTGCCCTTCCTGCCCAAGGTGCGACTTGTTAACGGGCTCAGGATCAACCTCGACGGCCTCCGTGACCTTCGGGGCCTCGAGAAGGTGGATGTCGTCAGGGAACTCTCTCTCTCTGGACTGAACGGCGACACCTTGTCGAAGACTCTCGAAGGCCTCGCCGATCAAGAGATGGACGCGTTCGTGCTCGAGCAGGTCACTGGCCTCACCAGTCTCGAGGGCGCTTCCCTCCATCGCGTTGAGTCCCTCATGGTCTCGAGATCTTCAGTGCAGAACGTCGATCTGAGCGGGGTCCAGGCGACGTTCCTGAGCATTCTCTCTAACAACGATCTGCAATCGCTTGCGATCTCGTCTGGAGCGATGCATCAGGTGTGGATTCGTGTCAATCCGCTTCTCTCTGAGTTGTCATGGGGCCCAGGCCTCACCGTGCGGAAGAACCTCCTGGTTGAGTCCAACAGCGCCCTCTCGAGTTGCCTTGTTCAGCAGTTCGCCGAGCAGACCGACGCGGGCGTGCCGCGGACGGAGTTCATTCGCAACAACGGCCCGTGCCCTTGAAGCTATTTGTGCCGATCGTCGGCGTGCTCGCGGGGGCGCTTGCGGGCTGCGGCTCAGAGGAATGCTCGCTGCCGAGACGGGGCGACGAGCAGTCCTGTGATTCCTACGACGGAGGCCAGTTGCGCTTCGTCGTGGGCGAACCCATCTCGGACATCAGCGCCTTCTGCGCGTCCCCGTGCGTCGACGTCTTCGCCCCCATCGCCATCTCTGGCTACGACGACCTACGCAAGGTCCCGCTGCTCCCCAAGGTGCGACTGGTTCATGGCCTGGGGATCAACCTCGACACGCTGAGGGACTTGAGGGGACTCGAAAAGGTGGATGTCATCAGGTCGCTCTCATTCTCTGGGCTGAACGGCGACACCTCTCCGAGGACTCTGGAGGGCCTGATCGACGAAGAGATATGGTCGGTCTCGCTCGATCAGGTGAGTGGTCTGGCGAGTCTCGAGGGTGCTTCGCTCAGGCGGGTCGACACGCTCGCGGTCTCAAGATCTTCAGTTCAGCGCCTCGACCTGAGCGGTGTCGAGGCGTCGTACCTCAATGTGGTCTCGAACGACGAACTGCGTTCCGTGGCGATCGCGTCCGGCGCGATGAAGCAGGTGATCATTGAGGTCAATCCTCTCCTCACTGAGTTGTCGTGGGGCCCCGGGCTCACAGTGCGCAGCCAACTCCGGGTTGACTCCAACAGCGCCCTCTCGAGTTGCCTCGTTCAGCAGTTCGCCGAGCAGACCGACGCGGGCGTGCCGCGGACGGAGTTCATTCGCAACAACGGTCCCTGTCCGTGACAACCGTGGAAGGGCTGGTCATCGGATTCCTGGTGGTGTGGCTCATCGGCGGCAGCGTCCTCCTGGTCTTCATGCTGCCCCGCACTTCCTGTTCGAGAGAGACTGGGGCGTGACCCGGCGGAGCTGGCGGCGTTCCTCACCCCCGCCTTCTTCGAGCGGCTCGCGAGCTACGGCACCGAGAAGATCAACCAGGAGTCCAACGGCGAAGTGCTGATGCTCCACCCTGGCCGGGTGCTCGAGCCGAATCAGCTCGTGGCGTTCGCCAGCGGGGTGATGGCGCTCATGCTCACTGAGCCCGCTCCACGACACCCTGAGGGTGTGCATCAGCCTGCACGGCCGCAGGCCTGAGCTGCGCACGGGGCCCCGCGAACCCTGCTGAATCGCGATGCCTCCCGCTGGACACGGAGCTGCAGAGCAGGGCCTCATGTTCGCCCTCCCGCTCGTGATGATCCTCCTCTCTGCTTCCCCCTCGGCTCCCCAGCGGGGCGTTCGGGAGAGCAAGGTGACCCGCGCGGCCCGCCTGATGACGGACGTGGAGCTCGCCCAGCTCGCGGACCTCGACAGCCAGATCCAGGAGCTGCACCGCACGGCCGGGAACACGGCCCTGCTCGTCGGCTCCATCGTGGCCATGTCGGCAGGGGCCCTCGTGCCGGTCGTCGCCGCCGCCGTCGCCCTCGTCGGCACCCTCATCGTCGGCTTCGTCGGGCTCATCGCCGCGGGCTTCGGCAGCACCTCCTTGCTGGCCTTCATTCCCCAGATGTGGGTCGCCGTCTTCGCGTGGATTCCCGTCTGGGGTTGGATCGCCATGGGCGTCGCCGTCACCGTCGGAGCGGGCATGTTGATCGGCGCCCTCACGTCCGACGCACCACGGCGGGCAGAGGTCTCCGCCCTCAAGGGCGAGCGGAGCCGCCTCATTCACGCCGCGCTGGCGCGTTCTTCCGAGCGCGCGATGACGCAGGTGCCGATGACCACCCTCGCGACGTTCTGAGTCAGGGCTGCTTCGAGCTGAGGAAGCTGCCGCCCGCACGGCCGAAGGCGTCCCCCACGTACGGAATGTGGTTGAAGACCGACGGCTGGGTGATGGACGCCGGGTAGCTGCGCACCAGCGAGATCTCATCGGTCGCCAACCCGCCGACCTGGAAGATGATCGAGGCATCCATCACCGTCGGAGGCATCACGAAGGGGATGAACTTCCCCAGCCTGAAGCTGCGCACCTGCACCACCATCACCACGCCGCTCGCGCCCGCCTGCACCGGGTGCGCAGAGGGAAACTGGTAGCGCATGCCCTCGACCACGGCACCCTCGAAGCGGCCCTTCAGGTCGGCCCAGGTCTCCGGGTACTTCGCGTCTTCATTGGTCTTGGTGGTGACCCAGTCGGCCTCGGTGCGGCCCTCGACGTACATCTGGCTGTAGTCGAAGGCGATCGCCACGTCGGTCTGGCCCGCGAGCGCCGAGGGCGGGCCCGAGACGCGCACCACCTTCCAGGCAGGGCCGCAGCCAGTGAAGAGACCAACGAGGAGCACGGCGCCGAGCAGCGGGAAGCGGGAGAGCATCATCGGGACCTTCACGGGGTGATGGGGGGAAGCGACTTCGTGTTCACGCACTTGTCGCCCACGGCGGTCAGCTCGCACTTCTCGTCGAAGTTGCAGCGCCCGCCGCACGGCAGCGGGTCGCACATGCCCGTGCCGTGGTTGCAGGACGTGCCGGGGTTGCACGGGGTGAAGCAGTCACCGTTGGCGCGACGCACGCCCGAGGCCGTGGCGGCGACCGCCGTGTTGATGGCCGCGTTCGCGACCGCCCCCGCCGCAGCCCCTGCACACCCGGAGAGGGTCAGCATCATCACCAGCACTGGGAACTTCATGCCCCCACACCTACTCCCCCCCGATATGTTTTTCGACCTCCCCGCGTTCTGATGGATGCGTGGCCATGATGGACATCACCCTCGAGGGTTCCGTGCAGATGGAAGGGGCGACCGAGGCCGCCGCGCGAAAGGGTGATCGCGGGGCGTGGACCGAGCTCATCGGCCGGCACAACCGCCGGGTGATGCTCTCGCTGCTCGCGCACGGCGTGCTGCCGGCGCAGGCCAAGGAGATGGCCCAGGAGGCCTGGCTGCGGCTCATCACCCGAGCCGACGCGAAGAAGCTCGATCGCCTCGAGCTGCCCGGCCTCGCCATCCGCCAGGCGCTGTTCCTCGCCCGCAGCGAGGCGCGCAGGCCCGGCCAGGCGAACGAGCCGCTCGACGAGGCGCCGGAAGCGGCCACCGACTCGCCCGAAGAGCTCTTCTTCGACCGCGAGCGGCTGCAGAAGGCGCACGAGCTGTTGCAGGACCTCGGGCCCAGCGCGCGCGCCGTCTTCGAGCGTCTCTACGGAGATCCTCAGCTCTCGCACGCTGAGGTGGCCGCCCGCGTCGGGCTGTCCGTGCAGCGCGTGCGTCAAATCGTGTGCGAGGTGCGCAAGGTGCTGCGCGCCGAGTTGGGTGAAGCGACCCAGAAGAAGGAGGCTGACCGATGAACAAGCATCTCGTCGCCGACATCGTGGAGCAGTACGTCATCGGCGCCCTCGACGCAGAGTCGGTGCGCTTCGTGGAAGCGCACGTGGCGCAGTGCCCCCCGTGCGCCAGGCTGCTGCAGCAGGAAGCCGCCCTCGAGGTCGCGCTGCACGAGGTCGTCCGCCGCAAGAAGGTGGTCTCGATCACCTCGCGCCGCCGCCGCATCGGCGCCGTGGTGGCCTCGGCCGCCGCCGTGCTCGCCGCCGGCGTGGTGCTCGCGTTCTCCATCGAGCGCGAGCCGCCTCCGTCCGCGCAGCCGAAGCTGCGGCAGTGCGTCGACGCGACCACCGCCACCGAGTGCATCTCGCAGGGACAGTTCGATGGCGTCATCACCATCGGGCCCCGGGGCGAGCCCATCGTTCCCCGTTACGACGTCACCCCCGGAGTCCGGCCATGAAGTACTTCATCTTGTTCGCTGTGTGCTTCTCCTCCGTCGCCTTCGCACAGCACCGCAAGGGCGACCGCGCAGCCGCGCGTGAGCAGGCGCAGCCCATGCCCCTGGCCATCGGCGGCAGCTTCTTCGGCAAGCAGCCCAAGCTGCGCAGCTGGGTGCAGGGCTGGGGCCTCACCGGCACCCGCCCCGACGCCTACGAGATCCGCTGCGACGAGGTGTTCACCGACTGCGCCGTGCCCATCCTGCGCACGCGCGCGTTCAAGTCGGAGCCGCTCGGCATGGGCAGCCTCACGCACAGCGAGAGCGCGGAGACCTGGCGCGGCCGCCGCGTCGAGCTGCGGGCCGAGCTGCGCAGCGGCGCGGTCGATGGCTGGGCCGGCCTGTGGATGCGCGTCGACGGGCCCGGGGGCAAGGTGCTCGCGTTCGACAACATGCAGAACCGGGCGCTGCGCGGCACCACCAGCTTCAAGTGGTACTCGGTGGTGCTCGACGTGCCGCTCGACGCAGAGCGGGTCAGCTTCGGCGTGCTGCTGCACGGCCCCGGCGCGGTGTTCGTTCGCGAGCTCGTCTTCGAGGAGGTCGACGTGAACGTCTCGAGCACCGATCTCGTCGGGCCGCTGCGTGCGCAGTCGCCGGCCGGCGGGTCGAGCGGCGGCAGCCTCTGACATCGCGGTCCTGACGGCTTCGTCATGGCCGGCCTCGGAGCACGGGCGCGCCGCGGGCCTCTTTCGAGGGGAAGCGAAGGGCACGGGGTTTGCTTAGCCGCGTCGCCATGCTCGCGCTCGTCGCCATCCTTCTTCTCCAGGCGGTCCCTGTGCGCGGCGAGCTGGCCGTCACCGGCGGAGGCGGTCTCACCTCGGACACCTACGGGTTCGGGCCGCACCTCTCGGGCCGCCTCGAGCTCTTCGAGCGCGACGTCGACGGCGGGCTGGTGGCCTCGTACTGGGGGCGCCTGCTCTGGTTCCCGGGCTTCGAGATCTTCTGGGGCCACGAGCATCACCTCTCGGTGCGCTACGCCTTCCGCTGGTTCTCCGTGGGCCTCGAGGCCGAGCTGCGCAACATCTACTACTTCACGAACGGCGAGTGGGGGGCCCCGCACCGGCTGCACTTCGGCGCTGGACCTTCGATCGGCGTGTTGGCGTTCGACGACGGGCTGTTCCGCCTCGAGGGCACGGTGTCGTATCTGCCGCTGGCGACCACCTTTGATCCCCACCGCCTCAGCGCGACGGTGGACTTCAGTTGGCGCTCCTTCACCGTGCGCGCCCTGGGGGGCCTGGGCGGGGCGGGCATGTACCGGCCGAGCCCGCCCTTCGTGATGCCGCACCTCGGGCTCTACGTGGGCTGGCGCACCACCTGGTGACCCGTCAGGTCTGATCGAAGTGGTAGCCGCGCTCGCCGTGCACGTGCAGGTCGAGGCCGTCGCGCTCTTCGCCTTCGGTGGCGCGCAGCCCGTAGACGCGCTTGAGCAGGGTGGCGAGGAGGAAGGTGCCCAGGCCTGAGAAGACGATGGCCACCAGCACGCCCACCGCCTGCTTGCCCAGCTGTGAGAAGCCGCCGGCCACGGGCGTGAAGCAGAGCACGCCGGTCAAGAGCGCCCCGAGAATGCCGCCCACGCCGTGCACGCCGAAGGCGTCGAGCGAGTCGTCGTAGCGCAGCTTCGTCTTCATCTGCACCGCGGCGTAACAGACGACCGACGCGAGCGCGCCGAGCAGCAGCGCCGAGCCCGGCCTGATGTGCCCCGCGGCCGGCGTCACCGCCACCAGCCCCGCCACGATGCCCGACGCGAGCCCCAGCGAGGTCACCTTGCCGTGGTGCCAGCGCTCCACCGCCATCCACATCAGGCCCGCCGCCGCGGCCGCGGACTGCGTGGTGGTGAAGGCGAGCCCGGCGATGGCGCCCGCGACCGGGTATTCCACCGCGACCGCGCTGCCCGCGTTGAAGCCGAACCAGCCGAACCAGAGCAGCCCCGCGCCGGTGAGCGTGAGCACCAGGTTGTTGGGAAGAATCGCCGTGCCCCTCGCCACGTCGCGGCGCGGCCCGAGCATCAACGCCAGCACCAGCGCCGAGACACCCGCGGCGATGTGCACCACCGTGCCGCCGGCGAAGTCGAGCACGCCCAGCTTGAAGAGCCAGCCGTCGGCCGACCACACCCAGTGCGCGAGCGGGGCGTAGATGAAGGTGCTCCAGAGCAGGCAGAAGGCGAGGTACGTCTTGAACTTCATCCGCTCGGCCACCGCGCCGCTGATCAGCGCGGGCGTGATGATGGCGAACTTCCCCTGGAACATGACGAACACCAGCTCGGGGATGTGCTTGTCGCCGTAGAGCTTCGTGGGGGCGATGCCCTGGAGCGCGAAGAGGTCCCAGTCCCACCCGAAGACGCCGCCCACCGTCTTGCCGAAGGCGAGGGCGTAGCCGACCAGCACCCACTGCACGCCGATCACCGCCATCGCCACGAAGCTCATCATCATGGTGGTGAGCACGTTCTTCCGGCGCACCATGCCGCCGTAGAAGAGGGCCAGGCCGGGCACCATCAGCAGCACCATCGCCGAGCTGGCCAGCATCCACGCGGTGGAGCCGGAATCGATAGAACCGGCAGTTTGCAGGCCAGCTGTCTCCATGCGGGCGCTTAAATCACCTTCCAATAGCCTTGTTGAATGGAGAATTGTGGCCCGCCTGAACGGTGAACCGTCCCAGCCCGGACAAGTCACCTGTGATCGGGGATCACTCCTCAGGGTGTGGGATGGACTCCCCACCCAGCGCTTCTCCGTGTGTTTTCAACCCGTTGATCTACCTCGGTAGAACGGGTGGCCCTTCGTTTGCTCAAGGGGACGGCACACAAGGAGAAGTTCACATGAAAAAGACCCAGCTGGCCTTCATCACCGTTCTCTCGCTGTTCGCCGCGCCCGCCTTCGCACAAGGCACTGACAACCCGGAATGTCTGGGCGCGTCCTGCGGCCGCCCGGGCGAGGAAGGCGGCGGCTGCGGCTGCGGCTGTGGTTGCTCGGTGTGGGTCGCGTACACGGACGACGGCATCACCCTGGCGTACACCGATGACGCGGACGGCGACGGCAAGGCCGATGACCGCGACAAC
>JAUXRX010000019.1 GCA_030681645.1 Archangium sp. | reverse complement strand
AGCGCAGCTGGAGCGAAGCGGAAGATGCGCCGAGGCGGAGCGACCCAGCAACCCGGAGCGCAGCCGGTCCAGCGACAGCTGGGCGAGCGCAGCTGGAGCGAAGCGGAAGATGCGCCGAGGCGGAGCGACCCAGCAGCCCAGCCCAACCCAACCCAGCTCAGCCGCGGGGAGCGGTCTTCTTGCCTTCCTGCTCGAGTCGCTTCGGGAAACCATCAGGGGAGTAGAAGGTCATGCGCACGTCGCCAGCGCCGATGACCGAGGCGTTGTGCAGCGGCGTGCCCGCGGGGCCGACGGGGTTCCCGTCGACGGTCAGGGGCGTGCCCCTGCTGCGCACCACCCACGAAGTGCCCACGAACTCGAGGAGGAACTGCTCTCGCGAGACGGTCAGATCGTTGATGACGATCTGGTTCTCCGTGCCGCGGCCCACCGAGACCGAGGACCCGGCGGTCTGCTTGAGCTCGAAACACAGGGCGTCTTCGCCGAGGGGCCGGGGGGCCTCCTGGTGCGTGGGCAGCTGCGTCGCCTCGGCGTTGCTGGTGAGGATGGAGCGCGCCGGCCGCCAGGGCCCCGGTTCCCACACCAGCCAATCAGAGGGGTAGCGCTCGAAGAAGCTCGCGCCGAGCAGCTGACGTTGACGGCCAAGGAGCGACAGCATGAAGGCAGAAGCGGACATGGGACCTGCTCAACGAAGGTTCAACGGGTCGTGGTGCTGGATGGGCCCGCCGCCGCCGCCGTCTTCCCGCCCTGGGGTTGTTGGAGCCGCTGCAGAAAACCGTCCGGCTCGTAGAAGGTCATGCGCACGTCGCCGATGACGATGACCGAGGCGTTCTTCAGCGGCAAGCCGTGGGTTCCGACCGACTGCCCGTCGACCGTCACCGCGCTATTAGTACGCACGCGCCACTGCTCGTTGGCGAACTCGAGGTGAAGCTGGGCGCGCGAGACGGTGAGGTCGTTGACCACGATGTGGTTCTCGCTGCCCCGGCCCATCATCAGCGATGACACCACCCGCTTGAGCTCGAAGCACAGCGCGTCGTCGCCCACCGGGCGCGCGAACGGCATCGGGGTGGGCAGCTGCGTCGCCTCGGTGTTGCTGGTCAGCTCCGAGCGGGCGGGTCTCCAGGGACCTGGCTCCCACACCAGCCAATTCGAGGGGTACCGCTCCTTGAACCGGTCGCCGAGCAACTGCCGCTGACGACTCAACAGCGACAACATGTAGGCGGGGGCTGACATGCCCGGACCTTATACCCGATTGCCTACCCACGGCTCGAATGCGGGTCGATCAGCCCTCGTCAGGGGCGCTCTTCGAGAGGGTCTCGAGCCGTGAATAGAGCCGGCGCCGGGTGATGCCCAGCAGGCGCGCAGCGGCCGCCTTGTTGTCGCCGGTGCGCTCGAGCGCCGCGCGCAGCAGCCGCAGCTCGAACTCGTCGAGGTTGAAGCCTTCGCCCAGCAGCCCGCCCACGTCGTCGCGCGCAGCCGAGCGCGAGGGCTCGGCGAACCAGGCCTCGGTGAGCTCCCCCTCGCCCGCGAGGATGACGGCGCGCTCGAGCGCGTTCTCGAGCTCGCGCACGTTGCCCGGCCACTCGCGCGCCAGCAGCGCCCGCCGCGCGCCCGCGCTCAGCTTGTCGGCAGGCAGGCCGCGGCGCGCCAGCCAGGCCTCGGCCAGAGGCACCACGTCGTCGCGGCGCTCGCGCAGCGGCGGCACGGTGATGGAGAAGACGTCGAGCCGGTAGAAGAAGTCTTCGCGGAAGCGGCCTTCCTTCACGGCCTTCGCCAGGTCGCGGTTGGTGGCCGACACCACCCGGGCGTTGACGGTGCGGGCGCGCGTCTCGCCCACCGGCACCACCTCGCGCTGCTGGAGGAAGCGCAGGAGCTTGACCTGCACGCTCTCGGGCACTTCTCCGATTTCGTCCAGGAAGAGCGTGCCCCCGTCGGCGGCGAGCAGGTGCCCCTCGCGCGCGGTGGTGGCGCCGGTGAAGGCGCCGCGCGCGTGACCGAAGAGCTCGCTCTCGAGCACCCCGGCCGAGAGCGCGGCGCAGTGCACCTCGACGAAGGCCCCGCGCGTCTGGCGGCTCTTGAAGTGCAGCCAGCGGGCGAGCTGGCTCTTGCCGGTGCCGCTCTCACCCCGCAGCAGCACGCTGGCGTCGGTGGGCGCGACCTTCTGCACCGCGTCGAGCACCGCGCGCATCTTCGCGCTGTGCGCCACCAGCGCGGGGGTGAGCTCGCCCAGCAGCCGGTGCTCGCGCTGGGCCGAGGCCTGCGCGTCGGCCGCGCGGCTGACCCGCATGCGGAACTCGTCGAGAGCGAAGGGCTTGGTGAGGTAGTCGGCTGCGCCCGCCTTCATCGCGTCGACGGCCGACTCGGTGCTGCCGAACGCGGTCATCACCAGCACCGCGGGCGGCGCAGGCAACCGGCGCGCCTCGGCGAGCACGGCGAGGCCGTCGACCTCGGGCATGCGCAGGTCGGTCACCACCACGTCGAAGGGCCTGGCCGCCAGCTCCACCAGCGCAGCGCGGCCGCCGGTGACGCGGGTGACGGCATGGCCTGCGAGGGTGAGCGCCTCGGCGAGCACGCCGCCCAGCTTCACTTCATCGTCTGCGAGGAGGATGGCCGCCATGCGGGCTCGACCCTACCAAAGACCGGAAACCTCTCCCTGCGAAGCGGGGAGAGGTCGGCCGCAGGCCGGGTGAGGGGCTCTGTGGGCGATCGGCCCCTCACCCCGGCCCTCTCCCCGCTGCGCAGGGAGAGGGAGAGAGAGACAGCTCGAAGCACGCGCCGCGGGCAGTCGAGACGAAGCGCAGCGTTCCGCCCATGCGCTCCACCAGGCGCTGGGAGAGCGCGAGGCCGAGCCCATGTCCTCCCGGTTTCTCGCTCGCGAACGGCTGGAACAACCGCTGCTGCTGCGCCGCGGAGACGCCCGGCCCGTCATCGTGCAGCCGCACGCTGATCAGCCCGCCCTCGCGCTTCACCTCGACGTTCACCGTCGCGTCGGCCTTCGCCTGCGCCGCGTTGCGCAGCAGGTTCTGCAGCACCTGGCCCAGGCGCAGCGCGTCCACCTCCACCATCGTGTGCGTGTCGGGGCAGCGCACGGTGAGCGAGGGGTGCAGCGAAGCAGCCTCCTTCACCAGCTCTTCTACCGCGCGCGGCTCGGTGCTCAGCGGCCGCTCGGAGGAGAGGTCGAGCAGATCGCCCGTGACGCGGCTCAAGCGATCGACCTCGCCCAGCACGTCCTTCACCACGCGCGCGCCGTCTTCACCGAGCCCGTCGCCGCGGCGCTCGCGGTAGAGCTCGAGCAGCCCGCGGATGGTGGCGAGCGGGTTTCGCACCTCGTGCGCGGCCATCGCGGCGAAGCGCTGCAGCGCCTGGGCGAACGCTGCCTGCGCCGCCGCCGCGCGCCAGCGGGTCTCGAGCCGGCTCCACGCCAGCGCCAGGAAGAAGAGCGCCAGCGCGCCCACGAAGCTCGAGACGAAGGCGGTGGTGCGCGCGCGCGCCACGCGGCGCGCGGGCTCGGCGAAGCGGCTGCCGGCTTCCACCACCAGCACGCGGCCCGGACGACCCCGTTCACCCCGGGCGGAGTCGAGGCGTCCGTCTCCGGAGCCCACCGGTCCCGGGACGGGGAAGTAGCCCACCGCGAAGGGCAGCCCACCCACCTCGTAGTCGAGCGAGACGGCGGAGGTGCCGGCGGCCGCGGCCGAGAGCTTCTCCGCGTCGAAGCGCAACAGGTCGACGCCGTGCGCGGGCAGCCCGGCGCCATCGGCGAGCACCTGCTGGCCTTCCACCAGCGACACCTCGTCGAAGTCGCCGCTCGCCTTGAGCCGCCTGAGCGCCGCGCCGTCCTCGAGGCCCGTGGGCGCGAAGGCGGCCACCACCGCACCCGCACCGCGCACCTGCTCGAGCAGCAGCTGATCCACCGCGGCCTTCGCCTCCGACGAGAGCCACGTGGCCGCGCCGAAGCCGAACGCGAGCGAGCTCACCGCCAACAGCAGCGGCGCGGCGCGCCTCACCACAGGCCCACCCAGAGCTGGGCTCCACCCGACGCCGCGAGGCGCACCGAGCGCACCGCCTCGACGTTCGACGAGACGAACGACGCGTCACCGGCCACGAAGAGGCTGACCCACTCCGCCAGGTCCACCTCGACGCGCACCGCAGGGTGCACCCGCACGTCTTCGCGCTGCACGCCGAGGTCTGCGTCGAACGCGTCATAGCTGCGCCAGTCGAGGCCCGCGCCCACCATCGCCCGGGTGCGTCCTCGCGCCCAGCCCAGCGAGAGCCGCGGGCCCTGCTCGAGCAGCGCCAGCTCGCGCAGTTGGGCGTCGTCCCGGGTGAGGGTCCACGCTGCTTCCACCGAGAAGCCGTGAGGGAGCGCGGTCGACACGCCCAGCGCCGCGTCGTGCCGCACGCCCGAGAAGGCCGCCGCGTCTGCGGGGAGGAAGTTCTCGAAGCGCAGCATCCATTCCGCGAAGAGCAGCGCCGGCCCCAGCTGCAGCGAGCCCTCGAGGCGAGGGCCATGCGTCACCGCGTAGGGGTCCGGGCCGAAGAGCATGCCCTCGAGGGAATAGTCGACGGCGACGCGATCGCCGCCGCGCCCCAGCTGGAGCCCCGCCGTCCCCACGCCCGTCATGGTGCGCAGCTCGGCGAGCCCGGGGTACTCGCGACCGCCCGCGGCCAGGCGCAGGTACGGGCCCACCGCGCCCAGGGGCGTGGCCTGGATCAACGCGGTGAAGCCGAGGAGCCCGTTCGGTGTGCCGTCGGGCGCCAGCGCGGGGTTGGAATCGACGCCAGCGAAGACCGACGCGCGGGCGGTGAGCGCGCCGCCACGGCTCGCCTGGCGCAGCAGCGAGGACAGCGGGGCGCCCAGCGAGCGTCCGCCCTGCTCGAGCGCGCGCAGCTGCGTCTCGGCGGCGCGCGCAGCGCCGCGCCGCAGCGCGACCAGCGAGAGGAGCACTCGCGCGTCGGCCTCGTGTGCGGGGTCCTTGAGGGCGCGGCCGAGGGCCTCGGTGGCGGCGTCGTCTTCGCCCAGCTCGAAGTGGCACACGCCCTCGAGCAGGGCGCGCGAACCGGGCGCGGCCCGCGACAGACCTTCCAGCACCACGAGCGCCTCGCGAAAGCGCCGGGCGTCCATCAGCGACTCGACCTCGGAGAAGGAGCGCTCCCCCAGCGAGGCACAGGCCTGGTCTCGAAGCGCGGCGGCCCGGGTCGACGAGGCGTCGTGCGCGAGCGCCCGCGAAGCGGCGGTGGCGGCGGCTTCCCAGTCTTCGCTGGCCAGGGCCGCCTCGCCCACCTCGAGGTAGGTGGCTGCCAACGTTCGATCGCTCTCCGCGGCAATCACCGGCCCGCAGGGAGAAGCGCTCAACACCAGGAGAAGAACGGGAGACACGGAGAAGGGTGGTTAAAACACAGGCCCTGTTTCACGGGTCAGTTCGTGGCGCGCTCCGCCTCTGCCACCCGGAACGCGTCAGCCCGTCGCCGGCCCAGGCGCGCTGCCTCACGCAGCCACGCGCGCGCCAGCGGAGGCGAAGCGGCCGCGCGCGCGCGGCTGAAGCAGGCGTCGATGGCTTCCCGGGGGGGCTCGGCGCGCAGCAACTGCCTGGCCTCGGTCGCCATCGCCGCCACCTGCTCCTGCACGCGCGGGCCGCCGGTGCGCGCCAGCTCGGCGGTGACCTCGAGCACGCAGCCCCACAGCCTCGTCTCGAAGCAGGAGAGGGCGCGGTAGTAGTCGAGCAGCGGGTCGCGCGCGGCCGGCGCGGCCTCGAGGGCCAGCTCGAACACGCCCACCGCTTCCTCGAAGCGGCCGCTGCGGGCCAGCGTGGCGCCCTCGTACCAGCGCACCGACGGGGGTGCGCCGAGCTTGAGCGCGACGCGGAACTCGACCAGCGCCACCGCCCAGTCACCCGCGCGGAAAGCGCGCGCGCCGGCCAGCACGTGGGGTTCAGGCTGCGGCTGTTGCGCCGCGGCGACGCCGCAGCACAACGACAACAACACCGCCCCCGACCGCCCGAACCGCTTCATTCAGGGCCTGGGGGGGACCGGCCGTGGTGGCGCGGGCGTGGCCGCCTTGGCCGCCCTGGTGCGCGACTGGCTGGTGCCCGGCGTGTTGTCAGGCGTGGTGCGCCGCTCTTCGGCCACCGCGCGCGCCCGGGCGGTGGCGTCCTGCCGCACGCGCTCGGCCATCGACTCGACGCGCTTCGAACCGGGCTCGGGCCGAAGGGCCGGGGGCTGGGCTCGTGGCGCCTCTGCGCGGGGCCACTGCGGCCGGGCCGTCGAGGGGCTGGGCAGCTCGCGCTCGAGGCCCTCGCGCATCAACTGCTTCACCACGTCGACCTGCGCGCCGGCGTCGCTCTGTGCCCACCCGAGCAGGGATGAGAGGACAACCGGGAGGAGCCAGAGCCGACGCATGGAGTCGCGACCAGCACACCGCATGCCGTCTGCAAACACCAGCCGATGCACGGCGTCAGCGCGTCGCTGCACCGGCCCGGGCAGGTGCGCTGCACCAACAGGTACACACCCACACCCGAGGGCGACCTCGCGCCGCGTCGCCCGGGCGCGGCACGCAACGTGCTCGAGCGGTGGGGCATGAAACGAGCTCTCCTGGTCGCGGCCCTCCTCTCGGTGCCCTTCGCCTGCAGCGCCCCGGTGGTTCCGGCGGTGCAGTGTGAGGGCGCCTGTCAGTGCACCGACACCACCTGTACCTGCGCGAGCGGTGGTACCTGTTCTCTCGGAGCGGTGAGCGCCGACGGCGGCGTGCTCGACCCCGACGCGGGCCTGCCGAGCCACATCAGCTTCGACTGCAACAAGAACAACACCTGCACCGTCAACTGCGGCACCGACTGCAGCTCACACTGCGCGAACTCCACCACCTGCACGGGCACGTGCGGGGCCAACTGCGACTCGTCGTGCACCGCGATGAGCACCTGCACCCAGGATCTCGGCGTCAACTCGACTGGCACCTGCGCCGGTACGAGCACCTGCACGCTCACGGCGGGCGCTGACTCGGGCGTGACCTGCGAAGGCGGCAGCACCTGCACCCTGACGCTGGCGGCGGGCTCGACGGCGAAGTGCCTGGGCACGAGCACCTGCCTGGTCGACTGCCCCGACGGCGGGTGCACGCTCAGCTGCGCCTCAGGCGACGCGGTGTGCCGCTGCACCGGCGCGGGCTGCAACCTCGAGTGCGGCGCCGGCACCACCGCCCGCACCTGCGCCGACGGCCAGCGCTGCCTGCGCGCGATGGCTGCCTGCCCCTGATTCGTCGAGCCACATCACCCAGCGAGGAGACCGCAGCGCATGCAACGAAGCATCATCTCGGGGGTCCTGGCGGTTGGCGTGGTGGCGGTGAAACCGCTGCCGGCCCTCAGCGCCCTGTCCCCGTCGAGCTTCGTGCGCTGATGCGGCGCCCCTGGGTGAAGCCGGCGGTGAGGTCGTCTGTGCCTGCCCCTCCCAGCGTGCTGCTCGCCTGCTCGGCCGGAAGGCCCGTCGACTGCTTTCCGCTCGACGGCTACCACCACTGCGTCCAGAACGCGTGCGGCTGCGACAGCCGGCCGCCGCACTGCTGAGCCGCCTCGGTTGAACGGCCCGGAGCACCGACCTGTACCGCCCGGTACACATGCACGGCGGCTCCGCTCGCTCTTCCGGTGGCGAAGCGCTGGCACCGCGCTTGCGAAGGGCCCGCGACTTCCCCCGAACGAGGAGCCCCCGCTCATGGGCCGCAAGTGGATGGTGCTGATGTCGGTGCTGGTGGGTGGCTGCAGCCGCCAGCTCACCGGCCCTGCGCCCACGCTCGCGCCCGTCACCCCCGACGCGCTGTGCACCGAGCAGCTCACCACCACGCTCGCGCTCAGCGGCACCGGGCTCTCGCCGGTGTTGGTGGACAGCCTGACGAAGGCGCCGCGGCTGGTGCTGCCCGCCATCACCCTCGAGCAGGAGCTCGACCTGGACGGCGTCACCGCCTCGGCCACCACCGTCTTCCCGGGTGAACCCGAGGGGCCGCTCGCGAGCGCGGTGACCTGGACCTCGGCCGAGGCGATGTCCGTCGCGGTGACGCCCGACACCGCCCTCACCCCGGGGCTCTACGCCGTGGCCGTCACCACCGCCGCCGGTGCCACCGCTCGCCAGGGCGCGGCGCTGCTGGGCGTGCCGCCGCCGCAGCTCACCTCGCTCTCTCAAGACCTCGCCTGTCTGGCGCGCGACACCACGCTGACGCTGACGGGCGACCTGTTCGTGCGCCATGGCTCGACGTTGCCCGCGGTGGGGGTGGGGACGTCGAGCCTGGCGCCGGTCGCAGGCGGTTGCCGGAACCTCCCGGGCCCGGGCGGCTACGAGGCGTGCACCACGCTCACCGTCACGGTGCCCGCCGATTCCCAGCCCGCGGGCACGGTGCAGGTCACGGTCACCAACCCCACCCCGCTCGCCTGCGTGAGCGCGCAGCGCTCGCTCACCTGGGTCGATCGCCCGCGCGTCACCTCGGTGCAGCCGCTGGCCGTGTGCAGCCAGGCGCAGCAACAGCAGCTCAGCATCACCGGCACGAACTTCCTCACCGTCGACGGCGCCGGGCCGACGCTCACCGTGGGCACCCAGGACTTCACGCCCACGCCCGGGGGCTGCGCCCCGCTCAGCGGGCCCAGCGAGGCGGTGCAGCAGTGCACCTCGCTCACCCTCACCGTGCCGCAGGGCACCTTCGCGCCAGGCACCTACCCGGTGGTGGTGACCAACCCCGCGCCGGCCGGCTGCGCGTCGTCCGAGGTGCTCACGCTCGAGGTGCGGCCTCCTCCCGTCATCACCGACGTGGCCCCGCGGAGTGTCTGCTCGGGCAGCGCGGTGGTGACGGTGACGGGCACGGGCTTCATTCCGGGTGCGGTGGTGAGCATCGACGGCGTGGCCGCCACGATGGTGACAGTGAACGCGGCCGGCACCTCGGCCGCCGCCCGCTTCGCCCAGCTCGATCCCGGCGGGCCGTACCCGGTGGAACTCGACAACGGAGACGGCTGCGCCACCACGTCGACCCTCACGGTCAACGTCATCCCCGGGCCGCAGCTCTTCTTCGTCGACCCGCCGGTGGTCTTCAACGGCATCACCACCCAGGCCACCGCCTACGGCACGGGCTTCACCGGCGCGGTGACGGCGCTCGCGCTCGAGCCGCTCGGCGGCGGCACGCCCCTTCCGCTGCAGTTCACCACCTCGGCGCTCAAGCCGGGCCAGGTGCAGTTCGTGGTGCCGCGCAGCACGGCGGCGGGCCGCTACGATCTCACGCTCAGCGATGGCTCGTCGTGTGGGGCCCGGCTGGGCGACGGGCTCACCATCGTCGACCAGGCGACGCTGCAGCTCGCCACGCCCGCCCTCACCCCCGCGTTCGGCCACACCGGCTCGCAGACCGCCGTCACCATCGACGCAGCCAGCGGCGGCTTCCTCGCGGTGCCGCGCCTGTACCTGAACCCGGCCAACGCCACCGCCACCACCGTGGCCGCTGCCGTGGGCGCGGTCAGCTTCCTCACCCCTTCCCGCCTCACCGGGCTCGCGCCCACCACCACGTTGCCGGTGGGCACCTATGACCTCATCGTCGTCAACCCAGACGCCACGGTCGGAGTCGCCGCCTCGGCTTTCAAGGTGGTCGCACTCCCCCCGCCGACCGTGGCGTCGCTTTCTCCGGGCAGCGTCTCGAACGCGAACCCGCAGACCTTCTCCATCGAGGGGAAGGACTTCCGCCAGCCCACGGTGACGCTCTCGTGCGTCGACGGTGCGGGTCTGGCGCTGGCCACCAACCCCACCGCGACGGTGACCGGCTCGACCGCCACCAGCATCCAGGTGAGCTTCAATGCCTCGGTCGCCGGCGTGGCCTGCGTGGTGCGCGTGACGGACGGGGACGATCAGACCTGGGGTGACTTCTCGGCGCTCGTCATCACCAACCCCGCGCAGAACCTCTACGCGGCGAGTGCGGGCCCGCAGCTCCAGGAGGCGCGGCGCGCGCCGGTGGTGCTCGGCGGCAACGCCACCACCGCGGCGCGCTTCCTCCACGTCATCGGCGGCGACGACGGAGGGAGCCCGCTCGACTCGGTCGAGACCTCTGCCCTCGACCGCCTCGGCCTCCCCGGCGCGTTCGCCACGCAGCGCGAGCGGCTGCGCCAGCCCCGCACCCACGCGGCGGGCGCCACCATCGGCCGCTTCCTCTACGTGGCGGGCGGGACCGACGGCGGCGCGCCGCTCGACACGGTGGAGCGCGCGGTGGTGCTCGATCCGTCTGAGCGTGAAGAGGTGACCGACCTGCTGCTCGAGGTGGGCGCGCAGGGCCTCGACGCCGGCACCTGGTACTACCGGGTGGCCGCGGTGATGACCCCGGGCGACGCCTTGAACCCCGACGGAGAGAACCTCCCGGCAGACCCCTTCCCCGTCCGCCTGCCTGACCTGGGCGCGCAGCGGAAGCTGGCGGTGACCGTCTCGTGGAAGACCGACCCGGGCGCGGCGAAGTATCGCGTGTACCGGAGCCCCACGTCGGCCGCGACCGTGGGCAGCGAGCAGCTGCTGGCCGAGGTGAACGCGCCGGCCACCAGCTTCAAGGACCTCGGGGCAGCGCCGCTCTCGCCGCAGACGCCGCTCTCCGTCGGCTCGACCGGGCGCTGGCACACGCTCACGCCGCGGCTCTCCCTTCCGCGCGAAGGCGCGGGCGTCACCTGGGCGGTCGACCCGGCCGACGCGGCAAAGGCATACCTGTATGTCATTGGCGGCCGGCAGAGCGGCACCAGCGCGAGCGCGGGCTTCGAGTTCCTCCCCCTCACGCTGGGGGCGGCGGGCTCGCAGACTCCAGCGGCGAGCTTCACCGCCGGCGCGCTCCCGCTGGGCGCAGCGCGGTGGCAGCTCACCGCCAGCCAGGCCACCAACGCGCTGTCTTCGCGCATCCCCGCGGGCACCACCTTCCTCTACGCGCTGTCGGGGCTGACCGCGGGGGGCAGCGTCTCGAACGTGGCGGAAGCGGCGCCGGTGCTCGCAGGTGGCCAGCTGGGCGCCTTCACCGCGTTGCCGGGGCTGCAGCGCGCGGGCTACGGCAACATCGTGGCCGGCAACCTGGTCTTCGCCTTCGGCGGCGCGATGGCCCAGCCCGACAACGGCATCCTCAGCGGGGAGATCTGCGGGCCGGGCGTGGGCGGCTGTGGCCCGGTGGCGCAGCAGGTGCCGCCGGGCATCGCCAACTGGAACGCGGGACAGACCATGCGCACCGCCCGCTACCTGCTGGGCGCGACCCTGAGCGGCGCCTTCATCTACGTCGCGGGCGGCAGCACCTCCGGCGGCGCGGTCACCAACAGCACGGAGTACCGGCTGTGGTGACCACCCTGCTCCGGCCGATGCTCTTCGGCGCCCTCCTCGCCTCCACCGCGCTCGCGCAGGAGGTGGCGCGGCCCGCCGAATCACCCGCGCCGGCCTTCGAAGTGAGCCTCAAGGCGGGCGTGCACCTGCCGCAGATCGCCAACCCCCTCACCACCAGCTTCGATGGCGTGCTCAAGGTGGGCTACGGCCTGCCCTTCCTCGAGCGCCGCCTCCAGGTGTTCCTCGACCTGGCGTACACGCAGCCGCAGGTGACGGTGACCGGGGCCGACGCGCGGGTGCCGGGCGGCACCTTCACCAGCACCACCATCCTCCGCGACCTCGCCACCTCGCTGGGTCTGTGCTTCTTCATCCTCGAGCCGGCGCGCGCGCTGGTGCCGTACGTCTCAGCGGGGGTGCGGGTGCACTTCCTCCGGGCGGAGACCAGCGGCAGCGCGGGCACGGCTCCGTTCGGCGCGTGGAGCGAGACCGACACCCGCTTCGGCGCGGTGTTCGCGGGGGGCGCGGGCTACCGGCTCGGGCCGGGGCGGGTGCTGGGTGAGCTCGCCTTCAACATCGTGCCGGTGGATCAGCGGCTCACCGGCCTCTCGAACGCGTCCTCGATGTCGCTGCTCCTCGGCTACGGATTGCTCTTCTGATGAGACGGATTTTTCTCCCCACGTTGGCCCTGGTGCTGAGCGCCTGCCCCGGCACCGTCACCACCACCGACTGCCCCTCGGCCGACGGGCCGGCGTTGCTGCGCACCCGCTGCACGTCCTGTCACTCGGTGAACGTCACCGGCGGCGCGCGCGGCGGCGCCACGGTGGGCGTGGACTTCGACACCGAGTCAGACGTCCGCCGCTGGAGCGAGCGCATTCGCACCCGCACCCTGGTGGACAAGACGATGCCGGCGGGCGCCCCGCTGCAGGCCTGCGAGCTGACCCTGCTCGACGGGTACCTCACCTCGCTCGCCGCCTCGACCTGCACCCCGGCCTGCGCCGGGCGGGCGTGCGGGGGCGACGGCTGCGGCGGCCAGTGCGGCAGCTGCGCACTCAACGAGAACTGCAGCGCCGCGGGTCAGTGCTCTCCGGGCGCCACCTGCACGCCCGACTGCACCGGCAAGGCGTGCGGGAGCGATGGCTGCGGAGGCTCGTGTGGAACCTGCGGCGCGGGCACGAGCTGCTCGGCCGCGGGCGCGTGCGTGTGCACGCCGGCCTGCACCGGGAGGACGTGTGGACCCGACGGCTGTGGCGGCACCTGCGGCACCTGCGCGGGCGCGGACGTGTGCGGCGCGGGTGGCCAGTGCACCTGCCTGCCGAGCTGCACCGGCCAGTGCGGCACTGATGGCTGCGGCGGCTCCTGCGGAAGCTGCCCCACGCCGCAGTCGTGCAGCGCCACGAAGCAGTGCGTGTGCGTGCCCTCGTGCACGGGAAGGCAGTGCGGCCCCGACGGCTGTGGAGGCACCTGCGGCTCGTGCGCGGGGGTGCTTGCCTGCAACACCCAGACGGGCCGGTGCGGCGCGAGCTGCACGCCGAGCTGCAGCGGGCGCACCTGCGGGGACGACGGGTGCGGTGGTTCGTGCGGCACCTGCGCGGGCACCGAGGTCTGCACCAGCGCGGGCGCCTGCACCTGCCAGCCCAGCTGCGTGGGCAAGGCGTGTGGTGATGACGGCTGCGGCGGCACCTGCGGCACCTGCGCGAACGGCCTCCAGTGCAGCGCCGCGGGCCAGTGCGGCTGCACCGCGTCGTGCGCGGGCAAGGTGTGCGGTGACGACGGCTGCGGCGGCTCGTGCGGCACGTGCTCGGGTGGCCAGGCCTGCTCGCAGAGCGGCCAGTGCGGCTGCGCGCCGTCGTGTGGAGGAAAGCAGTGTGGCTCCGACGGCTGCGGCGGCACCTGCGGCACCTGCAGCGGCGGCGCCACCTGCAGCGCCACCGGCACCTGCACCGTGATGCCCCGCTCGTACGCCGCCGACGTGCACCCCATCTGGGTGCGGCAGGGCTGCGCCGACGGCGCGTGTCACTCGGGCGTGCGCCCCGCCGAAGGGCTCGACCTCACCACCGCCGCCCTCGGCTACTCGAAGCTGGTCAACGTCACCTCGGGCCAGTGCGCGACCCGCAAGCGCGTCATCCCCAACGACGTGGCCGCCAGTTATCTGGTGAACAAGCTCACCGGCAGTGGAATGTGTTTCGGTTCAGCCATGCCCAAGGCAGGCGGCGGGCTCACCCAGGGTGAGCTCGACATCGTCCGCGCCTGGATTCTCTCCAACGCAGCACCCTGAACGAGGTCTCGCCATGTTCAAACAACTCCTGCTCGCGTCGTGTGCCGTGATGGTCATCGGCGGCTGTCAGTGTCCCAACCCCAACCCGAGCTCGGACGGCGGAGATGACGGCGGCACCGGCGGCGCTGCCGGTGGCGGCGTCGGTGGAGGCACGGGCATGGGCGGCGGCACGGGCACCGGCGGCGGCAACGGCCAGCTCCCGGACGCGGGCATGTGCGTGGCCGCGGGCGACCCCTGCAGCACCACCGAGCCCTGCTGCTCGGGCCAGTGCGCGGGCGCGGTGTGCACCAGCTCGACGTTCTGCCGCGACCCCGGCGGCGCCTGCACGCTCGACACCGACTGCTGCAACAACAACTGCGTCTCGGGCCAGTGCGCGACGGCCGCGTGCGTGGCCACCGGCCAGGCGTGCCAGGCGCCCGACGAGTGCTGCACCGGCGTGTGCAACGCCAACACCTGCGCGGCCATCACCGGCGGCGGCCAGTGCAAGGTGCTCGGCGACAGCTGCGGCACCGCGGTTGACGGCGGCATTGGCGGGAACTGCTGCTCGAGCCTCTGCCGCTCGGGCGTGTGCGCCAAGGCGTACTACTGCCAGCCCAACGGAGATCGCTGCGGCAGCGACGCGGAGTGCTGCGGCCGCGCCTGCAGCGTCGACGACGGCGGCGTGGGCTTCTGCGAGGACATCACCGGCGGTGGCGGTGGCGGCTGCACGCAGGAAGGCAACCCCTGCGCCGGCGGCAGCAACTGCTGCTCGCGCACCTGCTTCGACCCGGGCTCAGGAGCGACGGTGTGCCTGCCCGCGGGTGGCTGCCGGCTCACCGGCACCTCGTGCAGCGGCGACGACGCGTGCTGCGGCGGCGGGGTCAACCCCAACGGCACGGTGCAGTGCGCAGACGGGCGCTGTGACAACGGCCAGTCGTGCAACGGCGTGGGCAACATCTGCGGCCTGGCGAAGCTGCCCGATGGCGGCTCGGTGATGATCAACGCCTCGCAGAACTGCTGCAACGGCATGAAGGAGGTCTGCAAGCTCGACTCGTCCGGCATCCCGCGCTGCTACGGCGGGAGCTCAGGCTCGTGCCCCACGGGCTACACCGGCGACCCCGGCTGCTGCATCGCGATGGGCGACGTGTGCCAGTTCCGCGACCAGTGCTGCAGCGACGCGCTCTGCCTGCCCGGAGACGGCGGCGTGCTCCGCTGCCAGACGCCGAGCTGCACGCCGCTGGGCGGCACCTGCGCCATGGACGCGAACTGCTGCGGCGGGGCGCTGTGCCTGGGCGGCGTGTGCCGGCCGTTCGAGGAAGGCCCCGGCGACGCGGGCACCCTGCCCGACGGCGGCGCGGTGGACGCAGGCGTCAGCGACGGCGGCGGGCTGTGCCGCGCGAACGGCCTGGGCTGCGCGTTCTCGGCTGATTGCTGCTCGCAGATCTGCACCGCGGGCGTGTGTGGCACGCCGGTGGTGTGCCAGGGCATCGGCGCCATCTGCACCGCGTCGTCCGACTGCTGCAGCGGCTCGACCTGCGTCATCGCGGCAGGCGCGGAGTTCGGCACCTGCCAGGGCGCGCAGTGCGTCGGCTCGGGCCAGACCTGCTCGATGGGTGGCACCTCGTGCTGCAGCGGGCTCTCGTGCCTCAACGCGAGCCTGCAGACCTGCGGCGCGACCGGCGCCTGCACCTGCACCGTGCAGATCAACTGAACAAGCGACAGGCAACCGCTCCCGTTCATCCCGAGCGGAGTCGAGGGAACCCATGAACAGTTTCACACCAGCGTCAGCACGCCCCTCGACTCCGCTCGGGGTGAACGGGGCGGTGCTGCTCTGCGCCCTGCTCGGGCTGTTGCCTGCGTGCAGCTGCAGGCCACCGCCGGCGCAGCTGGAAGACGGGGGCATCAACCTCACCCCCGAGTGCGCGGTCGAAGCCGACTGCGCGCTCGGCGAGGTCTGCGCCGAGGGCCGCTGCCAGCTGCCGGTGAACACCGGGCTCGACGGAGCGACGGGCTGCACCACCGATGACCAGTGCCCGGTGGGCGAGCGCTGCCTGCGCAGCGCGGGCGTGTGCGTGCCCGAGCAGCCCGACGCCGGCAACGAGCCGGTCGACAGCGGCGTGGTGGGCGATTGCCTCGAGGGCGAGACCCAGACCTGCGGCAGCTCGAAGCTGGGCGAGTGCCGCCTGGGCGTGCAGACCTGCGTGGCCATCGGCGGCGTGCCGCAGTTCGGCGCGTGCGTGGGCTCGGTCGACGCGGTCACCGAGCTCTGCAACGGGCTCGACGACGACTGCGACGGGCAGGTCGACGACGGCTTCACCACCCAGTCCTGCGGCGTGGGTGACTGCGCCCGCACCATCGACACCTGCGTGGGCGGCGTGAGCCTCACCTGCACCCCCGGGCCTTCTTCCGCCGAGGTGTGCGACGGCCGCGACAACGACTGCAACGGCACCAGCGACGACGCGCTGGCCAACCTCGTGTGCGGCGTGGGCGCCTGCGCGCGCTCGGTGCCGGCGTGCACCAACGGCACCCCCCAGCTGTGTACCCCGGGCACCGCGGCGGCCGAGACCTGCAACGGCCTCGACGACGACTGCGACGGCACGGCCGACGAAGGCCTGGGCCAGACGAGCTGCGGCGTGGGCCAGTGCGGCCGCGTGGTGAACGCCTGCACCAACGGCACGCTCACCACCTGCACCCCGGGCCTGCCGCAGACCGAGGCGTGCAACATGGTCGACGACGACTGCGACGGGCTCATCGACGAGACGTGCGCGTGCACCACGGGGCAGATGCAGAGCTGCTACACCGGCTCCCCCGGCACGCAGGGCGTGGGGGTGTGCCGCGCGGGCACCCAGTCGTGCGGGGCCGGAGCGTGGGGCGCCTGCACCGGGCAGAACGTGGGCAGCCCCGAGAGCTGCAACAGCCTGGACGACGACTGCAACGGCCTGACGGACGAGGGCCTGGGCCAGACGATGTGCGGCGTGGGCGCCTGCGTGAGGACCGTCCAGAATTGCCAGGGCGGCACCGCGCAGACCTGTACACCCGGCACCGCGGGCACCGAGACCTGCAACGGCCTCGACGACGACTGCGACGGCCAGACCGACGAGCTGCTGGGCACGCTCACCTGCGGCGTGGGCGCCTGCGCCGCGTCGGTGGCCGCGTGCGCGGGAGGGGTGACGCAGACCTGCATGCCCGGCACCGGCTCGACCGAGGTGTGCAACGCCCTCGACGACGACTGCGACGGCCAGACCGACGAGACCTTCCCCCAGCAGGGCCAGGCCTGCGCCACCGGCCTCGCCGGGCTCTGCGCCACCGGCATGTCCCGCTGCACGGCGGGCGCGGTGAACTGCCAGCAGACGGTGATGCCCCTCGCCGAGGTGTGCGGCAACGGGCTCGACGAGAACTGCAACGGCACGGTCGATGACCCGATGGCCTGCGGCTGCAGCGCGATGATCGACCGCGACTTCGACGGCGCCAACGAATGCGTGGACTGCAACGACGGCGACGGCACCATCCGCCCGGGCGCGATGGAGACCTGCAACGGCAAGGACGACGACTGCGACACGCTGCGCGACGAGGGCTTCGACGTGGACAACGACGGCTTCACCACCTGCGGCACCGTGGTCACCGGCGGCGTCGACCCGCTGCGGCGCGACTGCAACGACCTCAACGCCTTCGTCTTCCCCTTGAAGACCGCGGACTGCGGGAACGCCGCCACGCCCACCGTGGCCAACGGCGTCGACGACAACTGCAACGGCTACCCCGACGAGACGTGCGCCTGCACCACCACGGACCGCGACGGCGACGGGGTCACCCAGTGCGCGGGCGACTGCAACGACAACGACGCCACCATCTCGCCCAACCGCGCCGAGGTGTGCGACGGCAAGGACAACGACTGCAACCGCAACACCCTCGACAACTGCGGGGTGTCGGAGCGCTGCGGCTACAAGCAGGGCAACACCTGGTACCGCTGGACGGCGGGCACCGACCAGTGCCGGCCCGACCTCATCTGCACCTCGAACGTGTCCACCGGCGAGCTCACCTGCGGCTCGTTCTGCAACCAGACGACGGGCACGGGCCTCAACGACAGCTGCCAGGCGAACGAAGGCTGCTTCCGCAACCTCATCGACTCGGCGAACCTGCACCTCTGCTCGGTGCTGACGGTGGGCCTCAAGACCACCGGCCAGGCGTGCACCGCGTCGAGCGAGTGCCGCAGCGGCGACTGCGTGCTCGACGGGACGCAGCGCTACTGCACCGACAAGTGCACGCACGAGAGCGGCTGCAGCGGCACCACCACCTGCACCGTGCGCAAGGACCCGCTCACCAGTGGGCCCTTCGTCATCGGCAACTACTTCTGGTCGGCCTGCCGCCTCGACTCGCTCATCACCGCCACCAAGACCACCGGCCAGACGTGCACCGGCTCGGAGTGCCGCGCCGGCACCGACGCCTGCTTCGGCGGCCGCTGCGTCGAGCCGTGCTGCGCGAACGCCGACTGCGCGGCGGGCGCGTCGTGCACCATCGCCGGGCCGAAGACGACCACCGGCTACACCAGCGGCACCTCGGCCATCGTCTCGGTGCTGCCGGCGTGCGTGCTCTCGGCGGCGGTGCGCGTGTCGGGCGCGGCGTGCACGGCGAACTCCGAGTGCCGGAGCGGCCTGTGCGAGAAGAACCGGAACATCTGCGTCGACGTCTGCTGCAACGACGCGAGCTGCCCCAACGGGACCACCTGTGAGCCGGTGTCGCTCAAGCTGAACACCGGAGAACTGACTACGATGCGCGGGTGCGTGTTCGCCCCGGTGCCTGCCTTGCTGGAACAGAAATGACAAGAGACGGAACCCGGACCGTTCATCCCGAGCGGAGTCGAGGGATGGAACTCCGATCGATTGGCGCGCGGCCCTCGACTCCGCGCGGGCTGAACGGAGCGTTCGCAGGACTGGCGTTGCTGCTGGCGCTGGCTGGCTGCCGGGAAAACAAGGTGCAGAAGGTCGCGCCCACCCTCTCCATCGAGGAGCTCAGCGTCGACTTCGGCCCGGTGCGCGTGGGCACGCAGGCCCTGCACCCGCTGGTGGTGAGCGCGGCCAACGGCGCCGACGTGCAGCTCACCGCGGTGACGCTGGAAGGAGACGCCGCCTTCCAGCTCGACGCCCCGCCTGCCTCGGTGGCCGGCCTGAGCAGCGAGTCGCTCGGGCTCTCCTTCAACCCGCTGGCCGAAGGTGACGTCGAGGGCACGCTGGTCATCAAGAGCGACGACGAGCGGGCGCCCGAGGTGCGGGTGACGCTGCGGGGCCGTGGCGCCTTCCCCCGCTTCTCCCTCGAGGTCGGCTGCGAGGCCGCGGTGCAGTGTGAGGCCACGGTGGCCAGCGCCCCGCCGCGCATCGACTTCGCGGCCGAGCCTTTCGTGCGGCTGCGCCCCATCGACCCGGCCACGCTGCCGGTGCTGCGCCTGCGCTCGACCGGCGAGGTGCCGCTGGTGGTGACGGGGCTCTCGCTCGAGGGCGTGGATCGCGCGGCCTTCAGCTTCGTGGGCAACGCGGCGCTCCCCGACGGAGGGCTGGTGCTCGCGCCGATGCAGGAGGCCTCGGTGCCGGTGCAGTTCCGCCCCACCAGCGACGCGCAGCAGGCGTACGCGGGCGGGGTGCGCCTGGCCACCGACGACCCGGCGTCGCTGCTCACGCTCATTCCGCTCACCGGCAACCTGCGGCCCAACTTCCCTCCGCAGGTGTGCGCGAACGTGGCGCGGGTGAGCCCCATCGGCGCGGCGCCGCGCGACTACGACACGGCCGCGGCGTGGGCCGAGGTGCTCAGCGCCGACGGCGGCGTCGACCTGCGCGCGACGCGCGACGTGCCCCCCCGCGCGGAGGTGGTCCTCTCGGCGCTCTCCAGCGCGAGCGAGACAGACTGCACCAGCGACCCTGAAGACGGCCGGCTCGGCCTCACCTGGGCGTGGAGCCTCACCACGCTGCCGCCCGGTGCAGTGGCGCCCACCTTGAGCAACGCGAACACGCCCCGCGCGACGCTGCGGCCCTCGGCGACCGGCCTCTACACGGCGGAGCTGTCGGTCACCGACAGCCAGGGCAACGTGGGCACCACCACGGTCACCTTCGAGGTGGCGGTGAAGAACGACCTGGTGGTGCAGCTCGACTGGACGGGGAGCAGCGGCGTCGACGTCGACCTCCACCTGGTGCGGCCGGGGGCGAGCCCGTTCGCGCCGTTCGTGGTGGCCGACGGAGGGCTGCGCTCGGGCGACCTCAACGGCTACGCGGCCACGAGCCGGGCTGACGGCGGCGACTTCGACTGGGGCGCGCCGGGCTCGTTCGACGACCCGAAGCTCAACTTCGACGACACCGGCGGCGGGGCGCTGCTCGAGAACATCTCGCTCAACGGACCCGAAGCCGACGAGGCCTGCGCCTCGGGGCCGTGCACCTACCGCGTGTTCGTGCACGGCTTTCGCGACGGGCGCACCGATGCAGGCGTGGTGAGCTGCGTCGTCGACGGAGGCGCGGGCTGCCTCGATGGTGAGTCGTGTGGCTGCGCGAACGGCACCGTGTGCGTGGCGAGCTCGGCGCCGTCCGGCGCTCCGGCGCTCGGGGCAGGCCGCTGTCTGTCTCCCGTGGCCCCGGTGGTGCGCGTGTTCCTGCGCGGCAGCGCGACGCCTGCGCTCACCGTGCCGCTCTCGCTGGGCGCACCGTGTCACCTGGTGCACGCCGCAGACGTCGTCTGGCCGATGCGCGGCAGTGACGCGGGCGTGCAGGTGAACGCGATGCAGGCCACCACGCGCTACGGCGTGCGCAGCGGCGGGGGCCTGCAGTGCGCGCCCGACGGACCGCAGGCGGGCGTGCCGTGGTACTCGCTCCAGCCCCGGTGAGCTGACGTCGAGGAGCCCCGAACCGTTCACCCCGAGCGGAGTCGAGGGGTCATTGCCTGCCCAGGATCGTTCCGGGGACGCCGACGATCCAGGCCTCACCTGTCTGGAGGCCTTTCACGTCGAAGAGCCCTGACTCAGTCCCTGCGTCGACGCTGGTCCAACGGGTGCCGTCCCAGTGCACGATGGTCCCTGACGTTCCCACAGCCCAGGCCTCCACCGGGCTTCGAGCCCAGACCGCGCCGAGCAGCGCCGTGGTGTTGCTCGTGACCGGAGCCCAGGAGCCGCCGTCCCAATGGCTGATGCGTCCGCTGCTTCCCACCGCCCAGACGTCCGTTGACGAGGTACCTCCCAGGCCCTGGGTAGACGCGCCCGCTGGAACACCGGCATCGACGCGCGCCCACGCCGCGCCGTCCCAGTGGAAGAACCAGTTTCCCGCGGCCGCCCACACGTCATTCGGCGCGCTCCCCCAGGCGGCCTCGATGGCGGTCCCCAGGTTGTCCACGACCGACCACGCCGCACCATTCCAGTGGAGCGCCTGACCCATGACGGCAAAGGCCCAGATGTCAGTCTGGCTCGTGCCCCAGATGACGTTGAGCCTGCTGCTGGCCGGCGTCGTCACCGTGGCCCAGGCCGAGCCATTCCAGCGATAGGCCGAGGGGCTGTCTCCGACAGTCCAGACATCATTGGCCGTGGCAGCCCAGATCGAGGTGAGGTTCAGGGCGCCGGTGGTGCGGCGCCAGCTGAAGCCGTTCCACCGCAAGACAGCCTCGCCCACGGCCCAAACGTCGGTGGGCGAGTTCGCCCACAGCGCCACCGCAGAGACGCCGGTCGCCTGGAACTCGGGCGACCAGGTCGTGCCTGAGATCTGAATCAGGGCGCCCCGATCGCCGACCGCGAACACCCCGGCCGGGCCTCCGCCCAGGCCCCAGAGGGACAGGCTCGTGGCTGGCGCGACCGGCGACCACGAGGTCCCGGTCCACTGGAGAACCGTGCGTGCGCCCACGGCGTAGACACGATTGGCAGACACCCCCCACGTGCCGCGAAGGTCCTCGAAGGTCCCGCTCGGGGTCGCGGTCCAGGTTGCGCCGTCGTAGTGGTAGATGCGGCCGGCCTGGCCCACGGCCCAGGCGTCGTTTCGTGCACGGGCCCACACGCTCTGGGGGCGGGCACCGCTGGGCAAGGCGACGCTTCCCCAGGTGGTCCCGTTCCAGTGCAACATTTCAGCAGTACCGGCAACCCAGACATCGTCCGGCGCGGTGCCCGAGACTGCATTCGTGTACGGACCCGGCATGGCGAAGCGGACCCAGAGACCGCCATCCCAGTGCAACATCCCCCCCGTGAATTCCACAACCCAGACATCGCCCGGTGACGAGCCCCAGATACTCACGAGGGAATCGACCGACGGCGCCGCCATGCTGGTCCAGGTCGCGCCATTCCATCGCCTGACCACCCCACCGACCCCCACGACCCAGACGTCTGAATCCGAGGTGCCCCAGATTCCGAGCAAACGCGTCCTGGTGCCGGAATCCAGCTCGCTCCACTGCCCGTTGGCCAGCCGCAGCACGGTTCCGAGGAAGCCGACCACCCAGGCCGTTCCAGCGGGAGAGACCCAGACCGCCCTCAGGTCGTTCCCCTGCGGAATGGCGTCCTGCCAGCACCAGCCACCGCGGCAGACCGGAGCGAACGTGTTCGGAGGCCCGCCATCCGAACCCCCGTCTCCTCGCCCACCGTCGAACGAACCGCCATCGGAGCCGCCGTCCAGGGCCCCTGCGTCAGCGACCCCTGCGTCAGCGACCCCGGCGTCAGCGACCCCTGCGTCAGCGGCCCCGGCGTCAGTGACGTCGCCACCGTCCGCGAGAGCGCTGGCACATCGCCCCAGGGAGCAAGCGCAAGTCTGGCAGTCGCCTCCCTGGCTGCCACATGCGTCGTCGCGATTCCCCTCGAGGCATTCGCCTGCCAGGCAGCAGCCGAAGGGACACGTCGACGGCCCACAGGGGGCTGTCGGGGTGCATGAGGCGACTCCCAGAGCAGCCACCACCAGCACCCATCTCATGGTTCGAGGATAGCCGATCGCGACTCGTTCTCCCGTGGAACAGCCTCGCTCCTTGCCCGCGTCACTGCCGCTCCAGCTGCGCTGCCCACCACCTGAGGTCGCGGCGACCCGGTTGACATTCATTCGTCAGCGAATACCCACGCCCGCAGCTATTGCTGCCGCCAAGATATTGATTTAATTGATAAATACTGACCCACCGGAGGAACGGGGGATGCACATCTGGGCCGCCATGTTCAAGACCATGAAGCTGGGAACGAAGCTGGCCGCAGGCTTTGGCCTGGTGCTCCTCACCACGTCGCTGGTGACCGCATTCACCCTGGTGCAGGTGCGCACTCAGACGCAGGAAGCGACGGACCTGGTCGAGGAGGTCGCCCCCCAGGTGCGGATCGCCAACGAGATCGAGCGGGCTGCGACCGATTCGATGAATCACCTCCAGATCTACGAGATCACGCGCGAGGCAGGGCACTACGAGGCCGGGACGGCGGCGATGGCTCAACTCGACTTGTCACTGCGCGCTGCCGACGCCCTCGTCCTGAAACATCAACTGGCGACGTTCGGCGCGTCGGTGGCACGGCTCGACGACCTGGTGAAGACCTACCGGGGCCTGGCGGCGAAGGCGAAGGACAACACGCTCGAGCTGATGGCCGCGCGCACAGAGCTGGAACAGACGACGCAGAAGCTGGCCGCGCTCGCTGAGCGCGACGCGGCGTTGAAGCTCCTGGGGACGCACCTCCGCGAGGCCGCTTGGAAAGCCGAGGCCACCGACGATGCGAAGGCCCTCGAGCAGGGCCTCGAGGCGCTGGCCGCCGTCCAGCTGGAGCCACTGGGCGTCGTCAGCGCGGCTGACTCGCGGCGCGGGGACGAGCTCCGGACGCTCTGCGCGGCCGCCGCGGCGCAGATGAGGCGGGTGCAGGAGGCGATGCGCGACAGCGACGACCTGGCCCTGCCGCGCACCCTCGCGGCCGCGCAGGTCACGGCCGCCGCGAGGGCCCTCGCGCTCTCCGCGCTCGACGAGACGATCCTCGACGCGAGCCGGGTGGCCAGCGAGCTCGGGCGGGTGGCGACGGTGGTGTCACTGGGTCTCCTGCTCGCGATCGCGCTCGGCTCGTTGATGTCCTTCCTGGTCACCCGCAGCATCACCGGGCCCGTCAACCGCATCATCGACGGGCTGAGCGCCGCGGGTGAGCAGGTCGCGTCGGCGTCTGGGCAGGTGTCGAGCTCGAGCCAGCAGCTCGCCAACGGGGCCAGCCAGCAGGCGTCCAACCTGGAGGAGGTCTCGAGCTCCCTGGAAGAGGTCACCTCGATGACCCGGCAAAACGCAGAGAGCGCTGGCAGGGCGAGCAGCTCGGCGCAAGGCGGCGCGGAGGCGGCGACGCGCTGCGCGGCCCGCATGGCCAACTTGAACGAGGCGATGCAGAAGATCCGTGGCTCTGCGAGCGAGACCGCGAAGATCGTCAAGACCATCGACGAGATCGCCTTTCAGACCAACCTGCTCGCGCTCAACGCGGCGGTCGAGGCGGCGCGTGCCGGTGACTCGGGCAAGGGCTTCGCCGTGGTGGCCGAGGAGGTGCGCAGCCTGGCGCAGCGCAGCGCGGATGCGGCCAGGACCACCGCTGCGCTCATCGAGGAGTCTCAGCGGAACGCGGAGGCCGGCGCCACCGTCGGCGCCGAGGTCAATTCGGCGCTCGCGGAGATCGTCAGCGGCGCCCGGCAGATCACGGGGCTGGTGGCCGACGTGGCCACCGCCAGCGCGCAGCAGACCAGCGGCGTGGCGCAGATCAACACCGCCGTGGGCCAGATGGACCGCATCACCCAATCGAACGCCGCCAACGCAGAGGAGTCGGCCTCGGCCAGCGAGGAGCTCTCGGCGCAGGCCGTCGACCTCAACAGCATGGTGGCCGAACTGGCCCAGTTGGTGAACGGCGCCAGCGCCGCGGCCGAGGGTCCGCGGGCGCGCCTGGAGCCGCGCCTCTCTGCGCGGGCCGCGCCTGCGACGAAGGCGCAGCGCCAGACCCGTCCCCTCCGGCGAGAAGACGTCGGCGTGAACATGGTCCCGCCCACGCCAGCCGCTGCGCGACAGCTCGAGACCTTCTGAGCGGCCGCCCGGCACGGAGAGTCCCTTCGAGGCGATGACAGGTCGAGCGGGCCTCGCAGGAAGGAACGCCTTCCCGTCTCGCGGCGTTGATGCGCGCGGGTGGGAAACGCGCCACGTTCCGCCCCGGTTCCACCTCGTGGGGGTCTCACATGCGTCACGCGCTCCTCGCCGTCGCCTTCGTCTCCAGCCTCGCGTCCGCCGCCGGACCCCGGCCCGAGTCGATCCCTCCTTCCCTCTGGGACTGGGCGCCCTGGGTGCTGCACCACGAGAAGGACGCGCTGTGCCCTTTCCTCCAGGGGAGCGAGACGAAGGCCTGTGCGTGGCCGGGCCGATTGGCGTTGACGCTCGACGACAGGGGAGGCCGCTTCACCCAGTCCTTCAAGGTCTTCGGCCGCGACGCGTGGCTGCCGCTGCCGGGAGATCCGAAGCGTTGGCCGCAGCACGTGCAGGTCGACGGCCGGCCCGCGGTGGTGGTGAGCGACGACTCGGAGAACCCGACGGTGCTGCTGAGCGCGGGTGAGCACTCCGTCACCGGCGACTTCGAGTGGGACGCGCTGCCCGAGGCGCTCGAGATTCCGCCCGACACCGGGCTGCTCACGCTCAGCGTGAAGGGCCAGGCGGTCGCCATCCCCAACCGCGATGGGGAAGGCCGCGTGTTCCTGCAGCGCGAGACGACGCAGGAAGAGACGGACCGCGTCGAGGTCGACGTGCACCGCCTGGTCACCGACGAGATTCCCCTCACGCTGGTGACGCAGCTGACGCTCAAGGTCTCCGGCCACAGCCGCGAGGTGCTCTTCGGGCGCGCGCTGCCCGAGGGCTTCGTACCGATGGAGCTCACCAGCGGCCTGCCGGTGCGCGTGGAGCCTGATGGACACCTGCGCCTGCAGGTGCGGCCGGGCACGTGGGTGCTGCAGCTCACCGCGCGCGGTGAAGGGCCGATCGCCCAGCTCTCGCGACCTGATCCGCAAGGCACGTGGGTCGACGGCGAAGAGGTCTGGGTGTTCGACGCGCGGCCGTCGCTGCGGCAGGTGTTGGTGGAAGGGGTGAACGCGGTCGACCCGACGCAGACCACGCTGCCCAACGAGTGGAAGGGCTTCCCCGCGTACGCGATGGGCCCGAAGGACGTGCTCAAGCTCACCGAGCGCCGCCGCGGCGACAGCGAGCCCGCGCCCGACGTGCTCAACCTCACCCGCACGCTCTGGCTCGACTTCGACGGCACCGGCTACACGGTGAGCGACAAGATGAGCGGGCAGCTGCACCGCTCGTGGCGCCTCGACGTGTTGCCCGGCACCGAGCTGGGCCGCGTGGTGACGTCAGGCGCGGATCAATCGATCACCCGCCTCGACGCAGCGGGCAAGTCTGGAGTGGAGCTGCGCCAGGGCGGGCTCGCGCTCGAGGCCGACTCGCGGCTGACCGGCGACATCAGCAACCTGTCGGCCGTCTCGTGGGACGCCGACTTCAACTCGGTGCACACCACGCTGCAGCTCCCGCCGGGCTGGCAGCTGATCAGCGCGAGCGGCGCGGACAGCGTGCCGGGCACGTGGGTGGATCGCTGGACGCTGTTCGATCTCTTCCTGGTGTTGATCATCGCGGTGGCGATGGCGCGGCTCTTCGGCGTTCCGTGGGGCGTGCTCGCGGTGGTGACGCTGGGCCTGGGTTGGCTCGAGGAAGACGTGCCGCAGTATTCGTGGCTGGTGGTGCTGGTGCTCGAGGGGCTGTTCCGGGTGTTGCCGAAGGGGAAGCTCAAGTCGCTCTTCAAGGTGACGCGCTTCGCCGCGTGGGCGGCGCTGGTGGTCATCACCGTGATGTTCGCGGTGCAGCACGTGCGTGAGGGCATGTACCCGGCGCTTGCGCAGCACAACCGCTCGCTGGGCGGGGTGAAGTCGTGGAGCGAATACAACCTCGACAACGAAGCGCAGTACGCGCGCAGCAGCACGGTGGAGGCGTTCGAGCAGGGCCAGGCCGAGAGCGACTACGACGGCGCCCCGCCGCAGGGCGGGTTTCAGATGCCGCTGGTGCGCTCGATGGACAAGGCGGAGCCGCAGAAGCAAGTGCAGCAGAAGCAGGTGCAGAACTTCAAGAAGCGCAGCTTCAACGTGCGCGACTACGACAAGAACGCGACGGTGCAGACGGGCCCCGGGCTGCCGCGGTGGGACTGGCGCCCGATGCAGATCCGCTTCTCGGGGCCGGTGGAGCGGGTGCAGAGGCTCTCGTTCTTCTTCCTCGGGCCCACGGTCAACCTGGTGCTCGCGTTCCTGCGCGTGTTCCTGCTCGGGCTGCTGGTGCTCTGTGTGCTCGGCTTCCCCGGCAACTTCTGGCCGCCGGCGCTCAAGAAGTGGGTGAAGGTCGCGCCGCCTGAGGAGGAGGAGAAACCGACGCCGCCCGGCGCTGCTGCGAGAGGTGCCGCGCTGCTGCTGGTCCTACTCGGTGGCTTCAACGCACGCGCCGGTGGAGAAGACGAAGGACCTGCGGCGCCCGACACGGAGTTGCTCGAGCAGCTCCGCGCGCGACTGTTGGAGAAGCCCGACTGCGCGCCGTCCTGCGCGTCGATTCCCCGCCTGCAATTGGAGGCGACCGCGAAGGTGCTGCGGCTGCGGCTCGAGGTGCTCTCCGGTGCGGAGACTGCGGTGCCGCTCCCCGGGAGCGCGGCGCAGTGGGTGCCTGAGACGGTGCTGCTCGACGGCAAGGCGGCCAGCGGGCTGCGTCGTGAGCCTGATGGAACGCTCTGGCTCGCGGTGCCTCCGGGCGCGCACCAGGTGACGCTCGAGGGCGCGCTGCCTCCGCGCGACACGGTGCAGGTGATGCTGCCGCTGCGGGCGTACCGGGTGGAAGCGAAGCTCGACGGGTGGACGCTCGATGGCCTGCATGAAGACGGCGTGGCCGACGAGAACCTGCAGCTCACGCGCAAGGCGACCAACGACAAGGGCCAGGGCGCGGCGCTGCAGATGGGCACGCTGCCTCCGTTCGTGAGGGTGGAGCGCACGCTGGTGCTCGGCCTGCAGTGGACGGTGGAGACCCGCGTCTCGCGCGTGACGCCGGTGGGCAATGCGGTGGTGCTCGAGGTGCCGCTGCTCATCGGGGAGTCGGTGACGTCGAGCGACGTGCGCGTGCAGGGCGGCAAGGCGCTGGTGAACATGGGCGCGAACGCGACCGAGGTGGCGTGGAGCTCGGTGCTCGAGGCGAAGGCGCCGCTCGAGCTGACCGCGCCGAAGGGCCTGCCGTGGGTCGAGGTGTGGCGGCTCGACGTGAGCCCGGTGTGGCACGTGGCGCTGAACGGAATTCCCGTGGTGCACCAGCAGGACGCGAGCGGCGTGCGCATGCCGGAGTGGCGGCCGTGGCCGGGTGAGAAGGTGACGGTCGAGGTGTTGCGGCCCGAGGCGCTGCAGGGGCAGACGCTCACCATCGACCAGTCGTCGCTCTCCATCACCGCGGGCGCGCGGGCGACCGACGTGAAGTTCACCGCGAACTTCCGCTCGTCACGCGGCGGGCTGCATGCGTTCACCCTGCCCCCGGGTGCGTCGATGCAGAACGTCACCATCAATGGCTCACAGCAGCCGATTCGCCAGGAAGGGCAGACGGTGAACATCCCGCTCGTGCCCGGCTCGCAGTCGGTGGTGCTGACGTGGCGTGAGACCACCAGCATGGGCACGACGTGGACGACGCCGGCCATCGACGTGGGCACGCCCACCGTCAACGCAGACATCGAGGTGAACGTGCCCAGGGACCGCTGGGTGCTGCTGGTGCGCGGCCCCGGCCTGGGCCCCGCGGTGTTGTTCTGGAGCTTCCTGCTGGTGCTGCTGGTGGTGAGCATCGCGCTCTCGCGCACGAAGCTGACGCCGCTGTCCACCCTGCGGTGGGTGCTGCTGGCGCTGGGCCTCAGCCAGGTGCCGATTCCGGCGATCGGCTTCGTGTTCGGGTGGCTGCTGTTCCTCGGGTGGCGCGCGAGGACGCCTGAGCTCACCTCGGGCTGGTTCAACCTGCGTCAGCTCGCGGTGGTGGGCGTGACGTTCATCGCGCTGATCATTCTGGGCGCGTCGGTCTACGAGGGCCTGCTCGGTCAGCCCGAGATGCAGGTGCGCGGCAACGGCTCGAGCGCGTCGATGCTGCGCTGGTTCATGGACCGCACGGACAAGCAGTACCCGACGGCGTGGGTGCTCTCGGTGCCGATGCTGGTGTACCGGGGCGCCATGCTGGCGTGGAGCTTGTGGATGGCGCTCTCGCTGCTCACCTGGCTCAAGTGGGGGTGGAAGTCGTTCAGCACCGGCGGGCTGTGGCGCGTACCGCCTCCGAAGCCGCCGCCGGCTGCGCCTCCTCCGCTCCCCACGAAGTAGATGTCGGAGGCAAACTCGGGCCTTCAGACATCTCGTTCGGGAATAGCGGGCGCGAGAATGACGCTCGCGTTTGGATGCGCTTCAGGATGCCGTCAGACTCTTTGGTTTACTTCACAAACGTCGCGACCGAGTCACAGTGGCGCCATTTATCGGCAAACGCGCTCTCCACTCGAGCCGATGCGCTGAGAACCACTTCCAAGAGGCAATCACGCATCACGCCAAAACAGGAGGTCAATTCACTGGCCGCGAACTTCGGGCTTCCGAAAGCAGACGCGACATCCAACCTTGCGATCGTATTAGATGAAGTCGGTAAATTCGAGGAAGCGTGTGCCAAGATGTCGGACGCTCAAACGAACGATTCACGGATCGGGGATGGTGACTCCGCCGAAGACACGCAAATCAACTGAGCGATGGCGGTCAGGCAATTGACTGCCGAGATCGAACTCCGACCACTCGTGATCAGCGGGCCTCGTCAGAAAACTTCGGGTGCTAAGAGCTTGGCTGCAACTGATCGCATCAAGAAGATCGTATCGCGGACCGCTTCCTCCTCGCTGGCACACAGGCCGCTACATTCCACAATCCGGCCGTTCGCAATGACGTTGACCTGATGCTGAGCGTCAGCGTCGGAGTTCCGTGCGAAGACGAGTTCGAACACGGCATCCTGGCCGTAGTGAAGCTCGACTTCCTTTTGGAGGTCCGCGATCAGATCCTCCGGAGCGCGCGCTCCGCCTGGGCTGCCAGGGGAAGACCCTTCGGTACGCCCAGTTCCCGGACGAGTTTCCACAATCGTAGTGAGCTGATCGCGCGTCGTCGCACACAACCACGTGAGGAAGTGCCCTTCGCCGAGTTTGGGAACGCGCTCACTGCCCGTAAGGCCTTCGACTCCGATCGCGCCAGTGTTTCGAAGGTCTGCTACCCAACCGCGAAGGTCGGTGGGGAAGGTCAGTGGCCGAGTCAGCGCCGCAGAGTACGCCGCTTCGTACTCAACCCGACGCCGGGATCGCACCAGTGCCAGGAAACGCGCCCTCGAACTCTCGGTGTAGCGGTGTCTCAACTGCTGGTAGTGCTCGTCGTGCCGGGGCACGTCGTTGCGAAACTCGAAGGCACTCTGACCCGTTCTGCGGTCGGCGTGGCGCGCTCGCGCGTCCGCCCGGGCCTCCTGCATGGCCTCCATCGCCCTTTGTTCGGCGCCCTTGAAGACCTCCAAGCCTTTCAGGTTGCGGGTTCCGTACACGAGATGAAAGTGAGTTCGGTCCATCTTCGGGTTGAGCACGATCGCCGCGGAGGTGTGATCGAATCCGCCGGTCTCAGCAACCGCGGCCATGTACTCCTCGACCAGTATGTCTTCGCGGTCCATCTCGACCTTGCCTTTGATGCGCGCCAGAACGCGGTTGGCCCGCTCGGCCCCGTAAAGCGCCTCAAACGTTCCGCGCTGCCCCTCCTCGGGGTGCTCGACCAAGCGGCGAACGTGCTGGGTCATGAAGTTGATCAGCACTTCGGCTGGCTTGAGCTTTAGCATGGGCTCGATGGCATTCAGGCCGAAGCCGGTCCAGCCCGTGGGGTCGATGAAAATGAAGGGGAAGTTCTTGTGCCCTCCCGCGCGAACAAAGCTGACGATGTCCGCGATGCAGTCTTCGAGGGGGGAGTTTCGGGTCTGGATCTCGACGTCCGCTCCCTCGCGCTCGCCGAAGGCACGGAGTTGTGCGTACGGCTCCGCCTCCTTCTCGACGAAGAAGGCTCGGAGCTTGAGCTGGCGGCCGAACGTCTGCTGAACCACGTCTCGTGCCTTCCGCAACTCCTGCAACGCGATGAAGAACGAGGTGTCTTGGAGTTGCTCGGAAGTCTGCTTCCAAGGCCCCGAGAAGCAATCGACGTAGGTGATCGCCGACGCCCACTTCCCGATGATCATGCCGAACCGCTGCAAGTACTCGCTCAGGATGAAGTGCTTGACGCCGGTCTGCTCTCGACCGACGTAACACGCGAAGTCGATCACGCAGCCCCCAACGCCGCCTCGAACCTCTCCAGCACGGCACGTCTGGTAGCGAAATCAACAAGCTGCCGCCCAAGGGCAGGGAACTCACTGTGGGTGCGGCCTTCGAGCCGGCGACCAGTCAGCCCCTTCCGGATACCTCCCCATTGCTTGAAGAAGAAGGGGACCTCGGCACTGCGGCACTGATCCCTGATCGACGTCACCCAACTCTTCTCCATCGGGCGGGCACCGGCACCGCTCTCGCCTCCGACGATGACCCAGTGAATGCCGCGCAGGTCGAGCGGGCCGAGGTCCTCCAGCAATGGCTCAACCGAAAGGAAGCGCGTGGTGGCTGGCGCACCACGGAGGTCCCTGATGCGCGGTACTCCGTACTTCCTGTCTTCCACGCTCACACCCCACCAGATGTGCTTTGCGGTCGCGGCCGTCGCGAGCGGCCCCTTGAGCAGATCGCGGAGGCGCGTGGACCTCTTTGTGAGCACTTGGAACGTGTGCCAGTTCGCGGCCACCATGACGTCGGCGACCGAGGCAATGTAGTCATCAGAGACCTTGTCGTGGAAGAGGTCGCTCATCGAGTTGACGAAGACCATCTTCGACTTTGGCCACCGCAGCGGCTCGGCGAGCTTTTCGGGGACAAGGCGCAAGTCGAAGCCCTGCTCGTAGGGGTGATCGGGGACGCCCCGGAACCGCTCCGCCAGCGTTTCGGCGTAGCAGTGCTTGCAGCCGGGGCTGACCTTCGTGCACCCCCGGACAGGGTTCCATGTTGCATCGGTCCACTCGATTGCGGAAGTAGCAGCCATAGCTCCCCTGAAAGGATGTTCAGCCGAAACATACCCCGAGTTCGGCGTGGTAGCACGGGTTTGGGGCGACGATGGCAAGTTGGCCGACCGAAACTTGGACCCACGACAAGACTGTGTGCCTACAGGAGGGTCTCTGCGTGCTGCCGTTCTCGGCGCGGCCCAAAGGGTGTTCGCGGGCGACGAGAAGCTGACGACCGCACAGCTCGACAGCCTGGCCATCACTCGCTCTTTCTCTCCTGACTAGCGGTTGGCGATTGCGTTGAAGAGCATCTCGCCTCCCATCGGTCGGAGCTCGTCGATGACGAGCAGATCCACGCGCATTCGCCTGTCGCGTGCTCCGATCAGCGTCCTCACGAGATCCGCCGCGCCCCGAAGCCGACGGGGTGCCGCTGTCTGGCTGCCTCGATGCCCAAAGCAAGGTGCGTCCTTGCCGCTACCGATGGGTCCGGCTTTCAAGTGGAGCCGAGACAGTCCTTTGGTAGTTTGCCGTTCATGAAGAAGCCTACGGGAGTGGTGGTCGTGGTTGTGGCGGTCTTGCTGGCAGGCGTAGCGGTCTTCTGGATCTACCGAACAACAGCGCCACCGCCATCTGAGATTCAACTTGCCTGTATCGGCACCATGAAGGCCGACGCATGTCCGGTTGGGGCGGCCCTTGATGCGAGCACATTCGCCGGACAGGACTGTTCTGCCGCGGGCGAGGGGTCAGTAGAGCGGAAGGGAGGGAAGGTAACTGGTGTCTGCGGATTCAGAGGCGAGTGCAAGTACATGTGCCGTCCAGTTCCTGGATTCTGTCCCCATGGGGTGAAGACGCTCACCGCTACGCTGCTCGAGTGTAATGCGGCGCCGCCCCTCTGATGAACAGCGCGAACCTCCGATTCTTGATAGTCGCTGTGCTCGTTGCCATCGTTGCGGTGTTCTGGGTCTTTCGCTCCACGGTCGGACCGCCTACACAAATTCAACTTGCCTGCGTGCAGCACGGCACGGAGGCGAACTGCCCGGTCGGTTCTTCAGTTGATCTAACTGTAAATGCACTCTCAGATTGCTTGGGAAGAGGCGCAGGAGGAACCGCGGGGCTATCATTTGTCTGCGGTCAGGTGGCCGACTGTGCATTCGCATGCCGCCCGTGGCGTAACGTCTGCATGCACGGCGTGCGAAGCATGACCCTTGATCGCATCGAGTGCGAACCTGCGGAACCCATGGCGAGGGCGACCTCGGAATCACCACCGCCCGCGCCACCCAATGTCCAGCCGTCTCAGCTGCCCGCTGCCCGTCAACCAATTCAAAGTACGCTGGCGCCAAGCCCCCTGCCTGTCTTGGTCGACAAGCAGTCTCACCCTACGCAGGAGGGAGATGCCGGCCCGCCCGCCGGATATCGTCGGCCAGAATGGAGGCTCGGTGCGTCGGACGCGGGGATAGTCGCGGGGACAGTGGGAAACGGTGTGCCAGAAACGCTGGCAATAGACGAAAGGCGTTGGGTTGTTTGTCGAAATAATCGACTTATCTTTCATGCGGATGGACTGCTCAGCATTAGGGCGGCGCCTCCAACGTTCGCTGGCACAGACGAAGTCGAACTCGTTCACTTCTGGGAAGGAAGACGCATAGCCAAGCTGCGGGCAAACGGGGATGCCGGAGTCATTCTCTTCGTATTGGAGAACGACTTCATCGATGTTGTTCGCAATGGTGTCGGACTGAGCATCGATTGCGACTCACTCCCAGCCGACGGGGGATTCATTCAGCATCATGGCCTTGGCGCTCTTCAAATCAGTCGCGCCGATGACAGGGCCGCCAGGCCGACCGTGTTCCCTCGCGGCTACGAGTACGAACTGCTAGTTCCCCCTCCCTTGAGGGTGCGCAGGACTGGGGGCCCTGCAGAACTCGATGGCGGAATGCTCTGCCTGGAAGGACGCTTCTACTTCTCGAAGCAGTGCAACTCGCTTGCAGGTTGGGCGGTAGGAGAGGAACGGTCCTTTATTGGCGCCCAACCCAAGGGGGCGAAGGACCGCGCCGCGTTCACGCTTCCAAGAGCCGAGGTCGACAGCGCGCCGGGACGAGGGAAGGAGATGCGTTTTCGAGACTACCCAGGACGGAGGACCCTCGTCTTTCAGGTGGACGAAATGTGATCTCGAAGGGCCTTACGAGAAGGCGCCGAGCGCTCGGTGTCGTTCGTGCCGGGCGGTGAACAGCGAGGCGTCGGTGAAGGAGTGGTGAGGCCTGCAGTGGACGGTCTCCGACAGTTCTGTCACTGAGTTAGCTTTAGTTCTTCGGACGAGGGAAGAGAGGCCGCCAATGCCCCCGCTTCTCGGCGTGAAGAACCGGGAGGGTATTGTTCGGGCAGGTCTGCGGGAATACGAGCAGCAGTCCTTGGTCACCAAACCCAAGAGGGCTGTCCCGAGCAAGTTGAACACCCAGTTCGATGCACATCGCCTTCGCTCGGGCGCGTTCTCCTTCATCCAGCCAATTGCCGTTCTTTTCGGCAAATGCGAAATGACTTGGCCCGAGCGGCTCACAGACGCGCAAGTCAACCTTAGGCACGCCAAGGGTCGCGAGGCCGGCGCGCAAGTGACGCTCACCTTCTGGTGTTGCGGCCAGGACGACCACCACGACTGACATACTTCTGCTGAGAATCGTCGCGCGCTCGCGCTCCAAGAACTTCTCGAGATTGCCGGTCAGTGAGCGACCCGTGCCCACAAAATCGTCCACGATGACGAGCCCGTTTGCACTGTGCCCCGAGGTTGTCTCGAGTCTTTCCAATCCCTTTTCGAAGCCGCTGATCTCCAGAACGGCGCTGCTCGCGATGAAGTTCTCTTCGGCATAGCGTGATGCGTAGTACTGTCCGCTTTTGGCGGGGCCGTCGATGTACGTAACAACAACGTCCTGCCGCCTATCGGCACGTGATTTCCGAACGAACTCGGGGATGGATTTGAGCACCAAGGAGTGAGCAAGCCGCAACTTCTCACGAATCTCCTGCTCCGAGACAAACCTGAGTTGCTGCAACAATTTAAAGGCCAGTCTTTGCCGACTGAACGCACCGAATTGCTCTAACCACAGCCTGACATCCGGTACGGACAACGTTCGGCCTCGATATGCGGTCCATTGATTGACGACGTCCGCGATCTCGCCGTCGTTCACGAAAGCCTTGTCTTCCGCCCGTTGCGCGCTCTCCGCCAACTCTGTCCCGAGATCGTCAGTTATAAGCCGATTGATGCCGGACTGTTTCGTCCAGTCTCTGAACAGCGGCACCAAGAACTCATAGGATTCACCATTGTCTTCCAAGACACCTCGTCGGCAGAAGTCGGTAAGAATCGGCAGTATCTCGTGCTTCACAAGTCCAACCGATCCAGCTGCCTCTATGACCGCCTCTCGCTTCAGTTCGATCCCCGCGCGCATGAGCCGACCCATCGCGACTAGTAGCCGGCAGCGACGCATTCCGACCGCCTCAACTTCCTCTCGGGAGCCCTGCACGCCATCCTTCCACAAATGCGCGAACGAGTTTACGTCGAGATCAGAGACAAGTTGGGTGTACGCGCGAACCACCTCTGCGGCCGTAATATCTCCGTCCTTCTCCGAGATGGCTCGCGAGTACACTCGAGAACACAGCAGCTTTGCGTAGTATGGATGACCAAGCGTCATGTCGAATACTGCGTTTATGGCGCTGTCATGCCAACTTAGACCCGTCTTCGCGACCGGCGCATGAACCAGTTGAGTGAAGTCTTCCCACTCATCAATACGAGAGAAGTAGTTCAGCGACTCGCGGACGAACTTGTTCATCTGATCGCCTTGTGCCGCGACAATAAATGGCATGTTCTCACCACCAACCAGCACGAACGCCATGTTCTTCTTGCCGCTGATCGTTCTGATGTTCGAGAAGAATGTCTCAGCGAGCGGACCGACCCTGTAGAGTTCTGCGGGGATTTCGTCGAACTCATCAATTACTATGATGAATTTCGTGGCTGGCGTCAGCCTGAGCAAGTGATCGGCCAGCACCGTGATGGGCGCCAATGTCCCTTGGAAGTCCAGTTCGCCGACCGAGAACCCTTGCGGAAGCGAGGTCGCGAGAAAGTCGGAAATCTTGTGCGCAAGCGCCTTTAGTGTCCGCGTTGGTTCTGTGTGTGCGAATTCGCCATATTCAAGATAGAGGAATCGAGTCGTCGCACTGTTCAGTTTGGACATGACTGCCATGGCCAGCGAACTCTTGCCGACACGCTTCTGTCCGGTGATGTATGAGGACTGCATGCGGTCCTTGCTTAGGCGACTTGTTAGCGCACTGAGTTTCTCCCTGCGGCCAACGAAATCGGCGCCCTCCGCGATGTTTGAGTTGTATGGATCTTTCAAGGACAACTGCGACCAGTCGATTCCTGTGGACTGAGCATTTACTGTCACGTCGGTATTGGCTTTCGATTTTGCCGTCACCCCAGGTACTTCCCATTCCAGCGCTATGTCGAGTCGAAGGCTGTGGAGGTTTTTGCTCGGCACTAATGCAACCGTCAGTGCGAAGTCACCGGGTTGGATGTCGCCAATATGGAACGTCGTCACGCTTAGCGCTGCTGCTTCGCTGGTGACGGTTGCGGAGACGGCGAAGGCGATACCGGGGCCGTGATTTATTAGAGGAATTGTTATTGTAGTGATTCTGTTCTCATCCAGGAGGTAGCGCTTTTCGAGTGTTCGACTCCGCGCGTCGAGCGTGCACTTGAATCTCTCTCGTGATTCGTGGTCCAAGGCGGCCGTAGCAGCAGCGAAACTAATGAGAAATGGGCGATAAAAGCCCTCGGTCAAGAAGGTCGGGTGCTTGAATGCCCAGTCCTGTTGGCTCTGGATAGTGTCTCTGAGTTGCTGAAGTCTCGGACCGAATGAGTGGCCGACCACGTCCTTGAGGTCTTGGAGCCCAAGCAGCAATGCTTCCGCATTCGAAGCAAGTTCTGTCCCGCCAAACGGGGCCAGATAGGCGCTCACTGTCTTCGCATTGATTGCGTGAAGTATGTCCCGGCGAAGCGACAGCAATGGCCCGTGCATTACCGGCAGGCCCGTAAGAAGGCCCAGTCTGTCAGTGGTCCCTGAATGCACCTTTCGCAGTGACTCGAGCTTTTCAAATGTCTGCTGTCGTCCCGACCCGATGTGCTGTCTGAAAATATCTGGGGCTCCCTTTTCGATGGCCTCAAGCGTTCGGATCTGAATGAGTGCGTCTTGGGGATTTGTGCTTAGCAAACCATCAAAGGGAAGCGCTCGTAAGAGCACCAACGCAAGCAACCGTAGGTTGCCACCATGACTTGCGTTCTCGATCAGTTCCGACATCGAACATGTGGACGCGGCTTGGGGAGCCAGCGAGACTAACAGGTCGCGCAACGCAAGTTCCGCTTCGAGCTGAACGCGTCTTGATGTGCCGTCCTTGCTGAGGGTTTGTAGCGCCTTTTCCAAAGGCAAAATCCGGAGGTCAAGTGCCATCGACCCAGTCTACGAGAGTCACGAGGCGGTGCGGTCATCCACTTTCAACCGCACGTACTTTGACGCCGAATGCCCGCGTGTTGAGGTGCTCCAGTGTGACGCTCAAGCACTGCCGCTCTCCAAGCGTTGGGAGATGGGTCAGGGAAGAAACACCCACATCGATCCATTCTCTAGCGCCATCACGCTTGCGTTGATGGGGTCCCACTGATTGCTCGTCGAATACCTTGAGCGCCATTTGTGGCGCGAGTTTTCGGCATCATGCTCGGGGTTGCGACTTGGGTAGAGCGGACTCATGGCGGATTTGCTGAGGGGCGGCGGCGATGGCGGGGATTCGTTTACAGCCCGGTTCAGGCGTCCTGGGTCGCGGGCGCCGTGTACGTGGGCGCGGTCGCCGCATGCGGTGTGCTCACGGCCGAGCCGCTGTGGCCTTCCCCCGCAGTCGATGACTCCCGTCATGCGCTGCGCATCGCCGGCGCGAGCGACTCCTGCGCTGGTCGGCGTGGAGTTGCGTTTTCGGGCTGGGTCAGGCGAGGGCCTGGGTCTGGGCCAGCCAGTCCATCGAAAAGCCGTGCGTGCCTGGCTGATCATTGGGTCGATCGTCGGAGCGATGCTGCTGCGCCCGCGGCGGACTTTCTTCACCTCCGCACGCTGGTGGGCTGGGTGGCGCTGGGGCATTCGCACGTCGGACCTGAGCAGCGACCTGCTCAGCGTCACCATCCACACGCGCTCAGCTGCATTGCGCCGTGAGTTGGTCGCGCTGCGGCTTTAGAGGACTCGCGGTCTGGCCTCTTCACCGCTTCGGCAGCGTGACGAGCTTCACCACCACCCTGCACGAGAGCCGCGCCTGCAGCTCTTTCGGCTCGGGGCCGTAAGCCGTGACGGTCACCAGGTACGGCGGGGGCGCGGTCGGCAACATGATCGACATCGCGTCATCGGTCGCGCTCGCCCAGCCCAGGACCACCCCGGGCCGCACCACCTGCTCGCCCACGTCGTAGGGAGCCACCTCCACCGAGGCCTTCTCGGCGCCCTTCGCCGGCTCCCACTTCACCATCGAAGGCGACATCGGCGACTGATCCTCCGGCGAGCGTACGTTCAGCTCGCCGGGGCACGGCAGCAGCACCTTCCCGCGCGCGCCAGCGGCCGCGTACTCCAGCAGCAGCGGCTCGCCCGGCTTCGCCTCCACCCCTGCGATCCCGAACACCCCGGGCTGCTTCGAGGGCGCCAGCGCGGTTCCGTTGATCGACAACCTCGCCTTCGGCGCGGGCAGCCCATCGACCTCGGCCCGCAGCAGCCCGCCGAGCTTCCACGAGCCCTTGGACCTCTCAAGCGAGGGGCCCTCCAGCGCGACGACGCGGACGATCTCACCCACGCGCTTGACCTTCAGGCTCCTGCAGACCGCGTCGTACTGCTCGACCTGGGTGCCGTTCACCTGGCAGAGGATTCGGCCTTCATCGAGGCCGTGCAGAATCGAGCGGCGATCTGCCTGGGTCTGATTCCACGCGAGCGTGAAGTCCCCGTTCGGGTCGAGGCGATCGACCGTGAACGCGATGCTGCTGAGCCTCGCCTTCACCGCCGCCGCGCTCAGCGGGTTGCGCGAGATCTCCACCCAGGTGGGGATGGTGCCCTTGTTGGGGAACACCGCCACGCGACCGTCGCCGTTCGACTCGACCGTTCCGCCCGCAGGCACCACCACCGTGGCGAAGACGCCGTAGCGGGTGAGGTCAATAGGCTCGGGGGCGGCCGCGAGCAGCAGGAGCGCGAGAGGAAGGAGCATAGGTGGATGGGGGCGCCGGTGTCGCTTACGCGATCCGGGTTCCCCCACCTCCGTTCAAACCGTGCGTGCGGATTTCCCGCACACGGCTTTCGTTAGGGGTTTCACAGTGCAGCGTGCACGGCTTCGGATAGCGAATCGTTCCGCGTAATCGGTGCAGTCCCTTGGCCTCATATTCCTCGCGCGTCCAGCTGACTGGCTGGCCGGCCTTCAGGTGTCGGCGGTAACGCCTCCACCGGAAGAGATTCAGCCGCTCGACGACGTAGCTGTCGAGGTCGAGAAACTTCCGCGCTGCATTGCCGGTACGGAAGTAGTTGCCCCAGCCTCGGAGCACGGGGTTCAGGTCGTCGATGAGAATTTTGACGTCCTTCACTCCACCTCGCCTCCGGTCGGTCAACTCCTTCACCCTCGTCCGCGCTCGCGTCATGCTTCGCTTCGAGGGCCAGCGCTGAAGGTAGTAGCGACGAATCCGCTTCTCCTCCCAGAGCTTCCCCGACATCCGCATGTGCAAGTGACAGCCGAGGAAGTCGAAGCCTTCTTTCCCTTCGGTGAGGTCTACCTTTCGCGTCTTCTCCGGATGCAGCGTCAGCTTCAGCCGCTCGAAGATGATGCGCACTCTTCGTTCAGCCTCTTCCACATCTTCGCGGCTTCTGCAGAGCACCACGAAGTCATCCGCGTACCGCACCAGTTTGCCGACTGTGGCGCACTGGCGCTGCCACACGGAGTCGAGGAAGTGCAGGTAGACGTTCGACAGCAGCGGAGAAATGACTCCACCTTGCGGCGTACCCGAGACCGTCTCTGAGTACCTGCCGTCTTCCATCACACCTGCCTGAAGCCAACCACGCAGCAGCTTGAGGACCCTTCTGTCGCTGACACGCTTCGAGACTCGCTCCATCAGCAGCGCCTGATTGATGCTGCCGAAGTAGTCGTGAATGTCAGCGTCCAGCACGTGTCGCCATCCGGCGTTGACTGTCTCGCGGATGGTTTCCAGTGCCTGCAACGTGCCGATGCGCGGCCGGAAGCCGAAGGACGAAGCGGCAAAGTCCGCCTCGAAAATCGGCTCCAACACCAACTTCGCCGCCGCCTGCGCGATGCGGTCTTTGACTGTCGGAATCCCCAGAGGCCGCCGCTTGCCATCGGCCTTCGGGATGTACCGCCTCAGCACGGGAGGTGCTCGGTACGTTCCTGCGCGGAGCTCTTCGCGAAGCTCGTTCAGCAGCTTCGCGACGCCGTACTCCTCCACCGCCTTGAGTGTGATTCCATCCACACCCGCAGCACCCTTGTTGCGCTTCACTCGTTCCAACGCCTCTTCCAGAACGTCACTTCTGGAAATTCGGTCGTACAGCGCGTGGAAACGACGCTCCTTCTGCCGCTTGGCTACTCCGTAGAGCTTCCACTGGAGTTGTCGGACTTTCTCGTCCGGCTTTGGCCGGCCGGGGTTGTTGGAAGCGCTTCCGCGCCTCATGCCCTCACCCTTACCTCCAGCTGAAGCACCCTCTAACCAGGGGCCCTTCCCTCGGACCGCGTTCTTCTTCACGGCCTTCACCGGTACTACGACCCCCTCGGACTCCCGCTGCACTCCGCCCGCTTTCGCACTCGGCTTATGCGGTCGGTCTTTGCCGGACGTCGGCTGTGCAGACGGGTCTCTCGTGTTCCGCACTTCTCCTTCAACGCGTGCTGCTCCCTCTACCCCGCCAAGCCCTTCTCCCCATCCGGACTCCCGAGGAGAAAACATGGCCTTCGCCGTGACATGCGCGGCTCGGCGCTCGGATTGTTTCTCTGACGAGGCGGCAGGCTTCACTTGATGTTGCGGCCCGCGTTGTTGCTCCCCTCGCACGGCTTTCGCCGCTGAGGGCTTTTGACACCGCGCTTCACCAGTCGGCCTCTCGGCCTCAGATGGCGGTCTGCTACCGGGCTCTCCGGCGATTACCCGGACGGGACTTTCACCCGCAGGATCAATGCAGCGTGACTCCGCCCTTTCGGTCGCTCGCGCTTCCGCTGGCTCTGAGTCGTCACGACGCACCATGCGCCCCAGATTATCCCGTGCCACGTCGGTGCCACGCGCGAGCCCTGACGCTCGCTGCTCACCTGGCTGATTTGCCCGGCTTCGTCCTATCGAAGCGGCCTGTCGGCGAGCGCGTCGACGCTGCGCTGGTTCATGGACCGCACGGCCGCGGAGTACCCGACGGCGTGGGTGCTCTCGGTGCCGATGCTGGTGGTCGCCACGAAGCAGGTCACCGAGCGCGTCAATCAGGAATGATGAGCGCGCGGCAGTGTGGAGCCTCTCGTTGGATCGTCTGCTGGAACTCGCGAGCCTTCGCCGCGTCACCGGCGCGCCTGGCTGCGACGCTCAGTCCATACAGGGTGAACAGGCGCTGCACCGGATGCTGCGTCGTGGCCGCCGTCTGCTCGAGCCTCGTGAGAGCCCCGGCGCTGGCGTGGCCATTGAGCACCTCCGCGAGCACCACACCCGTCTCGAAATAGGCACGCCAGCTCGCTGCGCCGGGCCAGGACCCGAGTTGCGTCAACTCCTGAGCCCTGCGCGCCGCAGCCAGCCCCGCTTCCAACTCACCTGTGCCGAACAGGCAGATGTACGAGGCGAGGCTCGCCCCATACCCCTGCACGAGCGGCGCGCGTTGCTCCCAGCGCACGGCGTTGAGCTCGCGTTTCGCGCCGTCGAGTTCGCCGTAGATCAACCTGGCGAGACCGCGATCGAGGGCAAGAGAGGCGTCGACGTCCTTCCTGCCTCGCGCAACGGCAAAGTTCTGGTCGATGACGGCGATCACGGTGGACGAATCAGGCGACTGCAAGCCGTCGCGATAGCGCGCACGGAAGCGGTTCCCTCTCCAACGGCGGAACGTGAGGAGGAGTCCAGTCAACGTCATCCAGAGGACGAGGGGGGTGGTCCAGCCCCCCAACACCGTCGACTGCGCGCTCGTCTGTCCGGCCGAGCGAACGCCGAAGAACAAGGAGAGAGCGACCAACACGACCACGAGCGCAAGCACAGTCGGAGTCGGTGCGCGGAGCCCCGCCGAGAAGATCGTCCACCACAGGTATCGCTGATTTTGTGACTTGCTCACGCCACCCCTCCGCAGACAGTACGTCCGCTCCTCGTACACTCAGGAACGTCTCCCCCACCTATCATCCTCGGCGCGTCAGCCGATCAACCGTAGACCGCGGAACGTAGAGCACCTCGATGGCCGGGAAGTACCGCAGGTACTTCGAGCCGGACCGACGTGAACGATCGCGACCAGGCCCGAGAGCACCCTCCTCTCCCGAGACGCTCGCTTCTGCTTGATCGCGTTTCTCACCGCCGCGATCACGCCCTGCCGGTTGGAAGACGCTGGTTCCTCCGTCTCGGCATAGTTGGCGAAGGCGCGAATCAGCGGCTCCTTGCCTCGCGGTCGCCACCCGAGCGCGACCTCGACGTCGACGTCGTTGACGCTGCCGATCGCCGAGAGCACGGTCTCCTTCACGACTTCGGGAGCGAGGTGTCGCACCCACCCCGGCAAACCCTCCGGACGCTGAGGCGCGGTACGCGACCCGTGAGCTCGGTCTCGGTCGAGGCCCAGTCGTCGTCGGCGAAGCCGTCGTACGCCGTGCTGCCCAGGTAATCGGCGAGCACCTGCTGGTTCTCCCTGCGGCGGAGCGCGCGGTGAATCTCATCGCTGAGCCGATCCCACACCGCCTGGTGGAGCTCGCGGGGCGAAGACTCGTCACCGAGGCGCTTGAGGCGAACGCTGATCCAGCTTCCACCCATCAACGTCGCTCAGTGGACCCACGACTGAATGACGCTCACGCGCTCCCAGCCGCGCGACGTCTTCCGGTAGAGCATCGAGCTTCCGCCGCTCGCCGTGCGGTTCGTCACCACGGCGAGCTCGTCGGCGGTGATCTTCCCGCTCACGCCGCCCTCCACGCGCGCCCCGAGGATCGCCTCCAGCTCGCCCGCCGTCGCAGGGCGACCACCTTTGAGCTTCGGGGTGATCGCGTCCAGCAGTCGTCCGCGCTGCGACTCTGCGGTGGTCGCCAGGAGCAGGTCCACCAACTGCTGCAGCGGCAGCTCCACCCCGAGCCGCACCAGCTCAGCAGCGACCGCCCCGCGCACCGCCTCGCTTCCCACCTCGAGCCGGGCCTTCAGCAGGGGAACGTAGGTGGCGTCGATCGCCTCGCCGCCGAAGCCCCGCTCGAGCGTCGCCCCGCCGCGGTTGCGCTCCTGGAAGTCCACGGCGCAGATCTCGATCAGCCCCAGCCTGAGCTCGAGCCACTGCGCGCGCTCCACGTCGGTCAGCTCGGCCGGGGTCTTCGGCGGCTCCCCGGCGCGGTGCACGTTCGCGTGAAGATCGCGCGCCCGCGGTGGCCAGGGCTCGTAGGAGACGAGCGACCAGCCCTGCTCACGGAGCTGCCAGAAGCTGATCTCGATTCGCTGCTCGGGCGGTCCGCCGGGGGGCACGTACGAGGTCGCCACGCGGGCCACGCCATCGCGCGCCCGCACCGCGAAGAGGTGCAGCCCCTTGTGACCCTCGACGTGGATCCACTTCCAGAACGTCTCGAGGTCGCCCGCCGGCACGAACACCACCCCGGTGCTGGCGAACGTGGTCTTGAACTTCGCCGACACCCGGCCCGGCGTGATCAGCACCTTCTGGCCGAAGAGCAGTTCCTTCGACGGGGCCGTGGAGTCCGGCCCCGAGCCGTAGCCGTGGCCCGCATTCATGTGCGCCTCCATCCGGGCCAGGTGCGCGGCGACGAGCGCGTCGACCGCGGGCCCTGCTGGCAGCGCTGGCGCGTCGAGCAGCGCGGCCTCGAGGCTCATCAGCCCATCGGTGCGCTGCAGCGTCGAGGGCTTCGTGCGCAGGGCCGCGACCACCGCGGCGACGTCGCGTGCGGGGGCGTATTTCGGCAGGGGGGATGCGCCGAGGTCGATCGTGGTCGTCGTCGCCACCGTCCCGTCGAAGCCAGCACCGGCGCCGCGCAGATCGAGCGTCGCGGTCAGCTCATACGTGCCCTCTTTGAGCTTCGCGGCCTGCTTCGCGGTGAGCTTGTACGAACGGCCGCCCCCGATGTTGCTGCTGAGCACGAGCCGCTCCGAGGCGGACTTCGAGACGGGGCTGTCGAACGGCCAGCGCTGCTCCACCCCGTCGGCGTTCGACACCTTCAGGGAGATGGCCGACTGCCAGGGCTTCGCGGGACCTCCGATGGCCACCCGCTCCCCGCTCGTCGGGGCGCGCACCGAGACGTCCACGCTGAGGGAGCCGCCCTTCCACTTCGTCGCCTCGACCAGCAGCTGCGGCGGCGCCTGCGCGAAGACCAGCGTCGAGACCACGCCCGCCATCAGGAGAGACAGTCGGTGCATCAAAGTCGCTCGATCGGCGAACTCGCGCCTTGAGGGGAGATCCGCGCGATGAGGTTCAGAATGAACACGGGGCGAGCGTACTCTCCCGGCCTGCGGGTTGCGTCGGGAGGTCCGTGTACACAGGCCTGCTCGGTCGACCCGAGATGCAGGTGCGCAGGATCGCTCCGCGGCGACGCGCGAGGAGCAGCAATGCCCACGCGCCGAGGCGCGGCCTGCCCGGATGGCCCGGTCCAGCGTGGCTCATCGACGCGATTCGTTGGGGCGCTGGAAGCCTCGTTGCGCGTGCCTTGAGGACGCGTGATGACTGAGCCATGGGCGATCCCGATCTGCAGCGGCGCCTCGAGAAGCTGGGCGCACAGTTGGTGAGCGACATCGAGCGCTGGGAACAGCGCACCCGTGACGAGCGCCACCGCGTGCTCGACGACTTGACCCACACCCTCGAGGCCAAGCTGAGCGGCGCGCTGAAGACCCTCGAGCAGAAGCAGCACGAGGTGAGCGAGCGGCAGCAGCGGAAGCGCGCTCGCGAAGACGAGGCCCTGCGCCGGAAGCTCGAGCGCCGGCGACGACGCGCTCCCACCCTGGCGAAGGGCGTGGTCTTTCTGGTCGCGGCGCTCCTGTGCGCGGCCTTCGCCTTTCTCCGGCCGGACCTGTGGTGGATGGTCTTCGTCGCCCTGGGGCTGGGCCTGGTGGGAACCGGGCAGCTGACCGGGGCGCGCCGCGCCGCGAAGGAACTCCCGGCGGTCGACACGCGGCACGAAGTGGACGCGCTGTGCGACCACCTGTTGGCGGATCTCGCAGCGAGCCCGCAAGCGGTGCGGCAGTTCATCAGCGATCCCGAGAAGACGGTGGCCACCATGCGCACCACGCTCAAGGCGCTCGACCAGCGCCGGCAGCAGCTGCTGGTGGAGGACGCTCCCGGCCGGCTGGCGAAGGCCAGGTCGCAGCGCGAGCAGCTCTCTTCGCGCCGTGACGCCACGCTGGACCCCGAGGCGCGCGGCCGGCTCGACGACGCGCTCACGGCAATGGACGGGCAACTCTCGGCCCTGCAGCAACTGGCCACCATCACCGAGCGCGTCGACGGCGAGTACACCGCCCTCCTGGTGCACCTGCAGGAGCTGCGCACCCGCGTGTCCGTGGCGAAGTCGAGCGGAACGCACGTCCAGCTCGAGGGCGTGAAGGGCAGCGTGCTGCGGCTCAATGAGGAGCTGGCCGCCATCTCCGAGGCCATGACCGCGGTGCAGCGCGGTGACCTTCAGCAGGTGCTGGCGATGGAGCCGCCCGCGCAGGCGACGGTCACGCCGGAGCGGCTGCGGAGCTGAGCCTGTCTGAAGAGGGCTCAGGAACCCGGCCGCGACTCAGCGGCGAGCGCACGCAGCCGCTCGAGAATCACGGCACCGCGCCAGTCGACGCGAAGCGCTGGCAGGGACTCCGACGTCTGGGCGGAAGGTGCGTTGCCCAGCTCACGCAGCGTCCACGGGAACCAGTAGCAGAGCGTCGACGCGCCCTGCGTCACGGTCACGACCATGGACGGGTCGCGGCGGAGCAGGGGGATCTTGATGGTCGCGTCGAGAGTGAACGGCTGGCTCAGGTCGAGCTGCGTGCGCGTGGCGCACGCCACGTAGACCAGCAGGCGTTGATCAGCGTCGAGCCGCAGCACGCCCATCGCCCGGCTGGCCCGGTCCAGCATTGCCACCGCACCCACATCGAAAGCCAGGGCGCGAGATAGTAGGAGCCAGCCCATGCGCACCACCCAGGTCCCGTTCATTCTCACGCTCGCCCTCCTGGCCGCGTGCGGACGCACGCCCGTGAGCGATTGCACCGACGTGCTCGAGACGCCGCTGGAGCTCAAGCTGACCACCGCCGGCGCGGCGGAAGTGTCTCGCCAGCTCCGCGTCACCGGTTCCTTCGTCGGAGCATCGGACAGCAGCCCAGCGACGGTGCAGTTCAGCATCGAACGCGCGCCCGCGGGCAGCCGCGCGTCCCTCGCGGTCGTCTCTCCCACCGAGGTCACGCTCATCCCCGACGTGGGCGGCGAGTACGTGGTGCGAGGCGTCGGTGCGGACGAGTGCCGCACCTCAGCCCCCAGCCTCGCGGCGTTCTTCATCCGCGGCACGACTTCTCCGAACCGCGCGCCGGTCGCCCTGATCCGCGCGCCCACCCGCGCAGGCCTGCGCTCGATGACCCTCGATGGCACGGAGAGCCGCGATCCCGACGGAGACGCGCTCACCTTCGCGTGGGCCATCGTCTCGCAGCCGACCGGGTCGAACCCGCAGCTCACCGACGAGCGCCTGCCGCTGGCCACCTTCCAGCCCACCGCCGAGGGGACGTACGTGGTGCAGCTCACCGTTTGGGACGGGCAGGCCGTGAGCGCCCCGGTTCAGGCCTTGATCACCATCGCCGCGGGCGCCAACGCACCGCCCTCGGCGCGGCTGCCGCCAGACGCGACCGTCACCATCGGCACCGCCGTGGCCGTCTCGGGAGCGATGAGCTCCGACCCCGAGGGCGCGCCGCTCACCTACCAGTGGAGCCTCCTGGCGAAGCCCAGCGGGAGCACGGCGGTGCTCACCGGCACCGGAGCGAACCGATCGTTCCAACCGGACCTGGCGGGGCCGTACACCGTGCGCCTGGTGGTGAACGATGGCGTTCAAGACTCGAGCGCGGTGCAGGTGTCCTTCACCGCCGTGCCGCCAAACCCGACGAACCGCGCTCCCACCGCGCTGGCCGGCGCTGATCGCGGAGTGACGGTGGGCACGAGCGTGATGCTCGACGGCAGCGGAAGCAGCGATCCAGACGGCGACATGCTGAACTTTTCCTGGAGCTTCGCGCAGCGACCCACGGGGAGCGCCGCGGCGTTGACCGGGGCGCAGACGGCCACGCCCACCTTCACGCCCGACGTGGCTGGCGCGTATCGCCTCTCGCTGACGGTGAGCGACGGTCGACTGAGCGCGATGGACGAGGTGGTGTTGACCGCGACCATGGTGGTGACGCCGGGAGGCCCCATCACCGTGCTGAGTCACCGGGTGGTCGACGCCGAGTTCAGCCGGGCGCTCGATCGCTTGATCACCGTGAGCGCCTCGCCCAACCAACTGCACCTCTACGATCCGGTCACGCACACCACGCAAGACGTCGCGCTCTCCATCACGCCCACCGCGGTGTCGGTGAGCCCGAATGGACTCCAGGCGGCCGTGGGCCACGACGGGTGGATCTCGCTGGTGGACCTGTCGACGCGCGCGGTGACCAGGACGCTGCAAGTCACCTGCGACGTGGAGGACGTGGTGCTGGCCGCGAACGGCTGGGTCTACGGGTTTCCCCGGCGAGATCAGTGGGAGACCATCCGCGCGGTGAACGTGATGTCGGGCGTGGAGGTCCTCAGCACGGGGCGGAGCATCCGCGCCGGGACGTTGGCTCGGCTGCACCCGGGAGGCACCGCGATCTACGGCGCCAACAACGGCCTGAGCCCTTCGGACATCGAGCACTACGACCTCGGTACCGGACCCATCGTCAGCATCTACGACTCGCCGTACCACGGCACCTATCCCATGGGCGGCAACCTCTGGTTCACCGAAGACGGAGACCGCATCTTCACGCGCGGCGGGAGCGTGTTCTGGGCCTCGAGCGTGAGCGCGATGGACATGACCTACGCGGGCTCGCTGGCCGGCGCCCCGTCCGTGCAATGGGTCGACCACTCGACTGCGCTGGGGAAGCTCTTCGTGGTGCCCTGGGCGGGGTATTCGACGCCCACTCCCAACCCTGATCAGAAGATCCGGCGCTACGACGCTGCCTTCCTGCAGTTCGAGCAGGAGATCACCCTGGCCGCGTTCCCCACGCCGACCGGAGGCGCGGTCTCGCACGGCCGCTTCGTCTTCACCCGCCCGGGAATGCTGGGCCCGATCGTGGTGCTGATGGCCGACCCCTCGGCCAACGCCGCGCTCAACTGGGGTGTGCAGCAGCTCTGATCACTGACATTCAGGAACTGTCCGAGAAGCGCCCCAGCACCAACCACCTGTTCTCCCCTCCGCTCCCCACGAATCGTTGCCGGGAGATAGGGCGAGGCGCTGCACGTCTGCCGCGGTGGAGCACGAGCGCGCACGAGCTTTCCGCGACACGCTTGTCTTGATCCGGCAGGCCTCGTCCGAGCGAACGCGCGATGGCCCCGCGCTTGCGGAGGGCCGCGGCATGCGCACGAAAGAGCAATCACGGCGACAGTTGCACTCGCAACGTGCCGCGCGCTTCTTCAGCAGCGCGGAAGAGCGACGGGAAGTCAGCGAAGTCCGCAATGGGCGTTCCCCCGGGCGACAGCTCGACCCGAAGCGCGCAACTGTGGTTGTGCACGGTCGGAACCACCCAGGTTCCGCCGGGCGTGGAGAGAAGGGCCACGAGGTTGATGACGCGGTACTCGGCCCGCTGCACCGCGCGACCCACCGCCGCGATCGTCGTGAAGGGCGTGCCTTCGTCAGCCAGGAGGTTGACGACGTGCTCCTCTTCCGGGGCACCCGCCTGGGCGTAGAGCTCGCGCACCTGCTGGTGCTGTTCGGACAGCTCCTTGAACAGGGCTGCCTCCGTCCCTTCCGCGTCGGTCGGTCGCGCAAGCGTGCGGCCGCCCACCATGACTTCGGTGCGAGACATCTGCACGACCAGGCCGAGTTGCAGCGTGGGACACCAGGAGGTCGTCGGCGTGATGAGATCATCAGGCGGCGGGCTCACGAGCATTGGGTGCGCTTCCGCCTCCGAGTCGTGCGCCACCGCGAGCGCCGGAGCGACGCTCACGCTGCCCGCGAGCAGCACGAGCAAGGAGACGAGGCGGCTCACGTAGAGCGGACGCGTCAACGAGAGCACCAGACCCGCGGTCCACAGGAGCAGGAGCCACACGAGGGGCCGCGCTGGTTCGACGAGCTCTCCTCGGCTGACGAGAATCTCCGTCAAGGCCTCACGAGTCAGGAGCGAGGCGGCTGCAGCCGAGGAGAGGAGCGCCACTCCGAGCAGGCTCAACGTGATGCCTGCGGCGACCCAGGTGCCCGGCCCCAGCGGGAGCCGTCGAAGTCGCTGACTGACCAACCACCCGATCGTCCCAACCACTGCGACCAGCGCAGCGACGACGAGCGTCTGCTCGAGCAGGAACGGAAGCGTGGGTGCATAGGGCCCATGGCAGCCGTAGCCGAAAATCATCGGGTCGCTCAGCCGAAGCCGAGCGCTGAGGACGACCAGTGGCAGCGGGCTCGCCAACGCTGCGACCGCGATCAACGCCGCGCCAATGCCCTGGTGCCCCTTCCACAGCCGCCACAGTCCCAGGAGCGACAGCAGCACGACACCACCGAACCAGACCTGCGCCAGGTGGGAGACGCCGAACTGCTCGTCGGCTGCTTCAATGAAGGGCGGCGACCAGGTCGATTCCCAGTCGACCCCGAAATCGGAACCCTGCAGCCGCAAGGAGATGAAGGGCCAGCGCGCGAGCTCAGTGAGGGAAGCGCAGAGCAGCGCGAGCCCCGTGAAGAACGCCATCGGAGTCATCGCCGCCCACAGCCGCCGCATCGGCAGACCATCTCACGACCACCGCTGATGCGGCACCCCATGGCGTGCGAATGCCGGACGACTGAGACTTGCCGATGGGGCCGGGTATCCACCGTCGGAGATGTGTTCGATCCGCTCATGCCTGTCGCCGCTGCTCTTGCTGCCCCTCACGGCTTGCCTGCACACCGTGCCGCGGCTGTCGCCGGAGTGGCGGCCCGACGAGCCCGGGATCCGGGCCAGCGCAGAGGCGCTGAGGCAGACCGTTCAGTCACTGGTGGATGCGAGGGTGAACCTGCGGCGCATCGACGCGGCCGAGCAGCGCGCCCGCGGCTACGCGCTGCCTGTGACTCGCGAGGGGATCGATTGGTTCTCGATGCAGGACAACCTGGTGTCTTCCACGACGTCGGGAGGGGCCTCCTCTTCAACATGACGGGAGGCTTCCTCCCCCAGCGCAGCTGGTTCACCGGGTTTCACCACGCGCCCGTGGTGGTGTTCGTATCGTGCCGGCTCCTCGACGCGGGCGACTGGATCTCTGGGGTCGTGGCGCTCCCGCTGGGACAGCTGCACGGCCCACGCGACAACGCTGAGGTGGTGGACCCGGTGCGACTCGCCGAGGCGTTCCTGATCGTTCGGGGGCTGACCGCGGAGTTGTCGGGAGCGTCCGCCGATGGTGACCGGCGCTTGCCTGGCTCGACCCCGACGGCGTCAGCGTGCGGCCCCTGATCGAGGCGGGGCAGCAGCAGCCTGGCACCTTCGAAGCCTGCCCTTCGGCGCCCACTCGAGCGTAACGCTCACTCCTCGCTGACGAGCACGCACTGGGTCTGGTCCTCTTCCCAGGCCCTCATCAACTGCGAGGCGACGTGAGGGTCCGACATCAGCAGCGCGCCCTCTTCGATCGCCGGGCGCGCGAGCCGGTCGAGGCTGATCGAGCCGACCACGCTGAGCTGATCATCGACCACCATCGTCTTCGAGTGCAGCTGCGCGGACTGGTATTCCCAGATGCGCACGCCCCCCTCGAGCAGCCGGGCGTAGCTGGCGCGCTGGTCCAGCAGCACCTCGGGGTGATCCGTCTGATCTCCCGGCACCATGATCCGCACGTCGACGCCCTGCCGTTCCTTCTCGATCATCAGGTCGACCAGGCCTGGTGAGGGCACGAAGTCGGCGTTGGCGATCCACACGCGCTTCGTCGCCGAGGAGATGAGCAACTGGTTGAGGTGCTCTGCCTTCCTCACGTAGTTCGACGCGCGGCTCGAGATGAAGGCCGCGCGCGTCGGGCCTCGTCGAGGGGACGTGGGAAACTCGCTGCGGGGGAGCTGCGGCCCCGCCACTTCTTTCCAATCGTCGGCGAACGCCTGCTGCAGCTGGTTGACCGCCGGCCCCTCGACGATCACGTTCGACTCGAGCCACTCCCCGGGCTTGCGGCCTTCTCCCATCCAGACGTCGGCGATGCCGAAGCCACCGGTGAAGCCCACCTTGCCGTCGATGACCACGATCTGGCGGTGGTTGCGGTCGACCGAGACGCCCTTCGTCAGCGGTCTGAACGCGCGCACGTCACAGCCGGCGGCCACCAGCGCGGGCCTGACCTCCGCGTCGAACGCCGTGCTGGCGACCGCGTCGACCACGACCCGGCAGGTGACTCCAGCCTTCGCGCGAGCCGTCACCGCGTTCACCATCCGCGTGGAGGGTGTGCCCGGCTGCCAGATGAACAGGGCGATGTTGATGCTGCGCTTCGCTCTCGACACTTCCTGGGCGAGGCGATCGAAGAGTGCGCCGTTGTTGACCAGCTCGACCCGGTGTCCCGGGGTGAGCCGCACCGCCGCCGACTGGAAGAGCGCGTCGGAGAAGGCGCCCTCCACCGGATCGTCCGCGCTGAAGCGGAACGCCGCCGACGTGGTCTCGCAGGCCGCCAGTGGCAGCGCGCTCAGGAGGATGGCGAACAGTCTTCTCATGCGCGCCAGTGAGGCACCGCTCGTGCCACGGCTATCGGCGCGAGGTCACGCTGGAGCGCGCGGCGCACTCCGTCATTCTGAGGTGGTGCTCCCTCACTTCGAAGGAGGGCTGCGGCCGCCTGATCTGCTTCAGCTCACCTGGCTCGAGTGGAATCGAGGCAGGTCGCAGCGGCCCATGCGCGTGACCGCAAGCAGTGCCAGAGTCGGCCTCGCGTGAGCGACGCGGCCGACAGCCTCCTGGTAGCCCTCGCGCTGATGCTGGCCGCGACGGCGAGCGTGGGGTTGGGCTCGCTGCTCATCGCGCTCCTCGAGCGGGCCGCGCCGGTTTCGCTCTCGACGCGCTTCTGGTTGGGCCTGGTCGCCGCCCTCGCGATACTCGAGCCGCTCCACCTGGTGCTCCCCATGGCGAACGTCGCCCGCGCGACCCTCGCGCTCGCCGCGGGAGCCGGCCTCGTGCTGCAGCGAGGGCAGTTGCTCACGCTGCTGCGCGCGCTGCGGTGGTTCGAGGCCGCGGGACTGGCGGCGGGTCTGTGCGCGGTGTCCCTCTTCGCCCTGGGCCCCGGCCCCGAGGGAGACGCCTCGCTGTACCACTACCCCGCGGTGCGCTGGGCGGCGAGCTACCCCGTGGTGCCAGGCGTGGGCAACCTGAACCCCTTCCTCGGGTACAGCCACGGCAACTTCCTGCTCCTGGCCGTGCTCGATGCGGGGCCCTTCGCGCACCGCTCACATCACCTGTTGAACCCGCTGCTGGTGCTGGTGACCGGCGCGCGCTGCGCACGCGAGGCGCTTGGGCTCTTCGCGCCCAGGGTGAGCAGCGCGGCGGTGATGGCGACGGCGGCGCTGGCGGTGGTGCTGGGCGGCGTGGCGAGCCAGTGGTTCGTCTCGCCCTCTGCCAGCGTCGGAGAGCCGATGATCGTGATCATCGTCGTGCTCGAGACGCTCGCGCTCATGCAGGCGCGCGCCGATGCGCGCGCGTGGGTGGTGGCGCTGCTGGCGGTCGGCGCGGTGGTGCTCAAGCTCTCGGCGGCGGCGGTCGCGGCGACGGCGTTCCTGTTCGCCCTGTGGAGCATCAGGCGGTGGTCGCCCCGCGCGCGCCTGGGGGCCGCGATCACCGCGTTGGTCGCGGGCGTCGGCTGGCTGTGGGGCGGGGCCGTGCGCACGGGCTACCTGCTCTACCCCACGGTGGCGCTGGCCCTGCCGGTCGACTGGAGAATGGACCCCGCGGTGCCCACTTCGGTCATCAGGTACATCGCGGCGTACACCCGGCACACGCTGCATCGGTTGATGCCCGGGCAAGACGACGGCGCGTGGTTGGGCCCCTGGCTCGAGCGCGCGGCACTCGACAACGAACTGCTGGTCCCCACGCTCCTCTGGCTGCTCTGCGTGGGAGTGGCGCTGCGATGGCGCCAGACCCGCGGGCGATTGTGGTGGCTGACACCGACCGCGCTCGGCCTCGTCGCCTGGGTTGTCATCTCTCCCGACCCGCAGTACCTCGGCGCGGTGTTGGTGCTCCACACGGGCCTCGCGCTGGGCCTGCTGCTGGACCAGGCGCGGCCTGCGGTGGCGGCGCCCCTCGCCATCGCACTGCTGATCACCCTCTGGGGGGTGAGCCCCTCCGGCCTGCCTCGCGTGAAGCCCGGCGGCCTGGTCCCCGCTCCGAGCCCCGTCACCCGGGTCCATCAGGTGAGCGGCGGGCCCATGCGTGAGCCGAGCGACCTGTACTGCGCAGATGGACCCCTGCCCTGCGCGTCGCTCATCGAGCCTGGTCTGCGCTACCGCGTCGCGGGCGACGTCGCGGCCGGGTTCGCGGTGAGGACGCCCGATGGAGCACTCCCTCCGGGCTTCCGTGCGCGCTGGGTGATCGATCGCGACTTTCTCATCGGGGCGCCTCGGTGATCAACGCGTCGAAGGCGCTGAAGTGGCGCTCTGCCCAGGCCGTGGTCACGTGGCTGGCGTCGCGATAGATCGGCAGGCCCTCGCTCGTGAAGAGAGGACACTGCTGCGCATCACACAGCAGCTCGAATGGATCGATGACCTCGACTCCGGCCGCGCGCGCGATCTCGCGGAGCCTGCCAGCCACCGGGCCCAGGGCCGCCTCCAGACCCGCCCGCGGCAACGGCGCCGGATCGATGGTCACGCCGCGGAGCCAGCTCCGGCGCGCAGGGTCGAGGGCCGGTGAGGTGGGAATGTTGAGCACCAGCACCACGCGACGCGTCTTGCGCACCTCGCGCAGCCAGCCTTCGAAGGCGCGCAGCGCTGCCTCGGTGCGCGGCTCGCCTACCGAGAGCTGGTGACCGCCCACGGAGAAGCGCGGGTTGTCGAAGTAGAGCGCCCAGTTGGCCGCGAGCACCACGGTGTCGACGGTGGGCCGGGCACTGAACGTCCGCACGCCCTCGAAGAACGCGGGGCAGCCCGGCACGTCGATGGCGACGAAGGGAGCACACCCTCCGCTGGTGAGGAGGGCGAACGAGCGGGCCTCGCCGCGAGCCAGTCGCGCCTCGAGGCCCGGAGCGTATTGGGCCATGTTGCTGTCGCCGGCGAAGAGCACCGCGGCGTCAGCGCCGGCGTTGCTCCAGAAGCGCAGGCCGTTCCACTGGTGCTCATCGAGCTGCCGGGGCTTCCAGGTGCGAGCGCGAGCGGCCTCGAGACGCTCCAGCGGGCCAGCGTCACTGCGAGGGCCCACCCAGCCGGCCCAGGCCGCTCCGGCGCCGCAGCCGAGCACGACCGAGGCGGCCACCAACACGCGCACGCTCACCCGGCGCTCGAACCGAACGGGTCTCTCGACGAAGCGCACCGTGAGCGCCGAGAGGAAGAGGCTGACCGCCAGCACGGCGAGGCTCAGAGAGCCTGAGAGTGCGGGGCTGTCGTCGATACCCCAGTACACGGGCCCACTCGTGAGCCGGGCGAAGACCTCCACCGGCCAATGCCAGAGATAGAGCGGGTAGCTGACGAGCCCCAGCGCCACCAGCGGTCTGCCCGCCAGCGCGCGATTGACCCCCGCCGTCGGGCCCGCTGCAATGAGTGCCAGGGCACCGGCGGTGGGGAGCACTGCCATCATGCCGGGGTAGCCGACAGCCGACGCGAAGGCGACGCCACCGCCCACGAGCACGGCGCCTGCGAGCCCGAGCGCGGCGGAGAAGCGCCGGGGAGCGGGCACGGCTGCGGCCAACCCTCCCAGGGCGAACTGCCACAGCCGGCCCACCGGAAGATAGAACGCAGCCGACGGTCGCTCGAGCGTGAGGCTGAGATTGCATGCGAACGAGCCGACGCCCAGCGCAACCAGGGCGGCCAGTCGCGAGCGAGTCGACCACTTGCGCGTCCACCAGAGGAGCGCCGGCCAGACGAGATAGAACTGCTCCTCCACCCCGAGCGACCAGAGGTGGTGGAGCGGCTTGAAGTGCGCTGGCCGGTCGAAATAGCCGCCCTCTCCGACGAGGATGAAGTTGGTGGTCCACGTGAGGCCGCCCAGCATGTGCCGGGCGAGCTGTTCCCATTCGCCGCGCAGCAGCACGTCGAAGCCCGCGACCGACGCTGCCAGGAGCACCACGAGCAGCGCGGGCAACAGGCGGCGCGCGCGGCGCGCGTAGAAATCGGCGAAGGTGAACTGCTCCTTGCCAAGGGCCTGCAGGATCTGCCGGGTGATCAGGAACCCGGAGATGACGAAGAAGATGTCGACCCCGACGAAGCCGCCGGGCAGCGCGCTGGGAAAGAGGTGAAACAACACGACCGCCCCGATGGCGACCCCACGAAGGCCATCGATGTCCTTTCGATGAGGGAGCTCGGGCTCGCTCATCTTCCAGGGATGCGCCCGTCCTGGACTGAAGTCCCGCGGGCTCACCTGCGGGACGGCGTGGCGATGGAAGCGACCAGCACGTCGCGCTGGGCAGGCTTCTCGATGAGCTCGTGCACCACGCCGCTCCTGAGCGCCGCCTGCGCCTCGACGGGCATCGCGCCCGAGTGCAGCACGCGCTTGAGCCGGGGCCAGCGGCGCGCCACCTCTTCGAGCAGCGAGAGCCCGTTGCGGCCCGGCATCAGGAAGTCGCTCAAGACGGCGTCGAACTCCTGGTGCTCGAGGAAGCCGAGGGCCGCGGCGGCCGAGGAAGCGAGGGTGACGTCGGCCACGTTCGCGAGCGCGCGCGCCAGGCCGTTGGCCACCAGCACCTCGTCGTCCACCAGCAGCACCCGGGGCCGCGCCAGAAAAGGCGGCGGGCTCATCGCGGCGGAAATCCAGCTCAGCGCCACCACCGTCTTCCCGTCGCCGGACCAGCGCCGGCTCTGCAGCGCGCTCACCACCTGGTGACCACCGCTGGCGGTGAGCAGCTCCTCGAAGAAGCCGATGGTCTGCCAGGTCGCGCACTCTTCCGAGACGGCGCTCATTCCGTAGTCGACTTCCAGCTGCGCCGCCTCGTCGTCCACGCCCAGCACCGTCACCACCGCGAAGTCGAAGAGGCTGGCCAGGTAGTTCTGGAAGCGCATCACCGAGTCGCGTGGATCTTCCGGGTTCGCCAGCTCGGGCAGCGCCTGCAACGCCGTCTGCACCTGACTGCGGCCCCAGAGGCGGATGGCGTCGGTCTCACCACCCACCACGTGCCTGAGCACCACCAGGCCCAGGCGCTCGAAGGCGTCCATCGGGTACCAGCCGTCGAGCGCGACCCGGGCGTCGATCAGCGCGCGGTCCTCGGGGCTGACGACCTCACGCCAGCCCGGCACCTGCCGCCGGATGATCCGGACATAGTCAGCCAGCAATACGCCTCGAACACGCCGCACTCATCACCACCGGAGATCAGCCGCCCCAACGGGCGTCGCGACACTTCATCACTCTGTGACCCCGGCGTGAAGTTGCACGATGAAGTCGTGTACAGTTGCCGCGAGCCGGCCGGGCTCCATGGGAAGGGCGTCGCGTCGAATGAAACGAAAGGCAAGGCCGCTGCTGGTCGCTGGCGCAGGGATCGCGTTGGTGGCCATGGCGAGCAGCAGTTGCAGTGGAAACCTGATGTATCGCCCGAGAATCTGCGCGGACGGTGGCGTCTCCGACGACTTCACCTGCCCCGAGGACGTCGACCCCACGGTCGATGCGGGCACCGGGTCCGACGCGGGGGTCGACGGCGGTACGGACGGCGGTACGGACGGCGGCACGGACGGCGGCACGGACGGTGGAGCCGACGGTGGCTGAGAAGAAGCGCGCGAGGCCCTTGCTGGTCGCGACCGTCGGCCTGGGCGTTCTCACGCTCGGCGGTGGCTGCTTCACCTCGGGCAACCTGATGGCGCCGCGGTGCGATCCACCCCAGGTGCAGAACGACGATGGAAGCTGCACGGAACCCCCAGACGCCGGCGTGCCCGATGCCGGGGTCGCTGGCGGCGATCAATGAAGCCCGGAGAAGAGCTCTTCGAGCTCTCGATGTGGGGCGGCGCCGTCGAGCGCCGGTACCGCAAGCTCCGGCCTGAAGTCGAAGCGCTGCCCTGGGACTCGCTCGAGCTCGCCCGCGCCAGCCCGAAGGCGCTGCTGATCGCGCGCACCACCTGGACGGAGGCGGCCTTTCAAGAACACCGCACCGGCGCGGCCTGCGCGGCGACGTTGCAGGCGCTGATCGCCGCGCGTGCGCCGATCGACCTGGTGGCCATGGCCAGCCGCTTCACCCTCGACGAGATGGTGCACGTCGAGCTGTGCGCTCGGCTCGCGCAGCTGCTCGGTGGTGGCGCGCCGATCGCCTACGACCCGAAGACCATCACCATGCTCCCGGCGGCTGATCTTCCGCCGAAGCTGGCCGCCAGTGAGCTGGTGGTTCGCAACTTCTGCGTGGGCGAGGCGCTCAGCATTCCCATGCTGCGGGGCTCGTGGCACGCCGCGCGGGTGCCGTTGATCAAGGCCGTGCTCGGGCGCATCGTGAAAGACGAAGCCGCCCACGGGGCCTTCGGGTGGATCTTCCTCGATTGGATCGAAGACGAGCTGTCCGGCGCAGACCGCGTGCACCTCGCGAAGCAGGCGGCGCTGGTGGTGGACGAGATCGCGGCCCGCTGGGCCACGATTTCAGGGGCTGACGACGAAGCCGACGACCAACGCCTGGGCTGGATGGAGTCGACGAGCTACGTCGCCCTCGCGCGGCGCTCGATGCAGAAGGCCGTGCTCGAGCCGCTGCTCGCGCGAGGTATCGACCCGCGCCCGTGGCTGACCCGGTCGCTGGCTGCGTGAATCGACTGCGCGACTGGGCGACCGGTCACCCCGTCGACCTCGCCGCCTTTCGCATCGCGGTCTCGGTGGTGGTGCTCTTCAGCGTCGACGTGTGGACCGCGGCGGGCTGGGCGCACGCGGCGCTGCCTCCGGTGTCCGAGGGGCTCGCGCGCGGGGTGACCGCCCTGGTCCTGCTCAGCGCGTTCTTCACGTTGATCGGCCTCTTCACCCGCATCAGCTCGCTGGTCGCCACGCTCTCGCTGGGGTGGTTGCTCTCGGTTCCGCAGCAGTCGGGGCAGGTGATGCACACCCATCACCTGCTCTGGTTCTTCGCCATCCTCGCCGCTGCACCTGCAGGCGATGCGTGGTCTCTCGATGCGCGCAGGCGACCGGCCGAGGCCCCGTCGCTCGCGCACGGCGTTCCGGTGCGGGTCGCGTGGCTGAGCATGGGGCTCATCTTCTTCTTCCCCGGCGTGTGGAAGCTGAACGCCGGGGCCGCGTGGCTCGACGGCCTGCCCGCGCTGGTGGAGTGGAAGTGGTTTCAGCTCGCTGACACGCCGTGGGTCCAGCTCTCGCCGCGGGTCCTGTGGTGGGGCGGCGTCGCCAGCATCGCGTTCGAGCTGAGCTTCGTGGCGCTGATCATCTCCCGGCGCACGCGCCTGCTCGCGGTCGCGCTCGCGTTTCTCTTTCACCAGGGCATCTGGTTGGTGATGGGCATCGTCTTCTCGTCGCTGTGGTTGTGCGACGTGGTCTTCCTGCCGTGGGCGAGGTGGCTCCGGGTGCCGTCGACCGGCGTGAAGACCCGGGCCGCGTGGCCTTCGCTCGCGCTCGGCGTGGTGCTGCTCGGCGCGCAGCTCTTCACCGGCGTCACCCGGCGAGAGCGTTCGTGGCCGTTCGCCTGCTACCCCACGTTCTCCGATCCGGCGCCGCGAGCCATCAGCTGGCTCGAGGTCGAAGAGGTGAGTCCGCGCGGCACCGAGCTGGTGTTCTCGCGCGGGGCGCTGCGGGGCCGTGAAGCCCAGCGCTGGTGGGGCGTGATGGCCGAACAACCGCCCGGGGTCTTCTATCGGCAGTGGCGGGGCGCCAGCCCGCCCGACGTGAGCGAGGTGCGCTACTTCCGCGTCACGAAGCAGCTGGGTGCTGGCGTGCCGCCCGTGCGTGAGCGCGTGCGTTGATCGCCGGTCTCCCTCTCCCTGCGAAGCGGGGAGAGGGTCGGGGTGAGGGGCTCAGTTGATCGAGATGACGACATTGCCCCGCTTGTGTTCCTGCTCGACGTAGCGGTGAGCCTCGGCGATCAGCTCGAGCGGGTAGCGACGATCGATCACCGGCTTGAGCACGCCGCGCTCGGCGAGGTCCTTGAGCTCGGTGAGCTCCCTCGCGGAGAACTGCGGGGTGCCGTCATCGACGGAGATCACCCGGCCGCCGGGACGAAGCGCGTGCTCGCAGGCGGTGCGCAGGGGCGAGGTCTTGCGCTTGCCGACCGCGTCGAGCACGAGGTCGTAGAGGGCTCCCTGGGGAGGCGTCGCGTCCCGCGTGTAGTCGAGCACGTGGTCGGCGCCGAGCGAGCGCACGAGCTCGACGTTGCCCGGGCCGCAGACGGCAGTGACCTCGGCGCCGAAGTGTTTGGCGAGCTCGATGGCGGCGGTGCCTGCTCCGCTCGAGGCGCCGTAGATGAGGACGTGCATGCCCGCCTTCACGCCTCCCTTGCGGAGGAAGTGGAGGGCGAGCAGCCCACCGTAGGGAATGGCGGCGATCTCGTCGAAGGAGAGGCCGGTGGGGGCCAGCGCCACGGAGCTCGATTCGCGAAGACAGGTGTATTCGGCGTAGCTGCCGAGGTGGAACTTGGTGAAGGCCCAGACGCGGTCGCCGACGTGGAAGTTCTTCACGAGCGCGCCGACCTCGACCACCTCTCCGGCGGCGATCAGCCCGAGGATCTTCCGGCGCGGCCCACGGAGGCCGATCATCAGCTTCATCATCATGCGGGTGAAGACCGGCGAGTCCGGAATGCCGCTGCGGATGAACCAGTCACTCGAGTTGACCGTCGACGCGTGGACCTTGACGAGGAGCTCGTCGGCCCTCGGCCGCGGCTTCTCGACCTCCTCGATGTGGAGCACTTCAGGTGGACCGTAGCGGGTGCAGATGGCTGCTTTCATGGGTGGGCCTCCTGGACAGTTCTCCCTCTCCCTGCGCGAGCGGGGAGAGGGTCGGGGTGAGGGGCGTGTTCATTCTCGGCGTCGCAAAGATCGCGCCCTGCACGGGAATCAGCGCACTGATCGGCTGGAACGACTCCTCGGACATGGCGGTGGACCTCCTGAGGTGCGAGCAGCTGCAGAAGCTGTGCGAGGACTTGATGGAGTGACCCACATCAAGATGAGCGACCCGCCCCACTTCCGAGCGCCCCACAGTGCCTGCATTCAGCCGCTTCGGTCAGGCCCCCGGCGTGCAGCGAGGACCTCCATGGCTCAGCCCCACCACCTGCACCCGGTCGTCGCGGTCTTTCCTGAGCAGGCGAAAGATCCAGCCATGGGGATCGACGACGCGATCCTGACGATGCTCGGAGAGCCGCAGCAGCCCAGCCTCGAGGGGGACCCCTCGGGCGCCTGGGGTTCGCTGCTCACCCAGCTCGAGCCCGTGCGCCCGCTTCCTCCTCCTCCGCCGCGGCGGGTGGGCGCCGTGGCCACGCTCCGGGTCATCACGCGCGCGCTGACGCGTCCGATTCCCTGGGACATCCTCCTCGAGAAGTCACCGCGACGGGCGGTGGCTTGCCCTCGCCCCGACCCGCTCCCCCTCGGGGAGAGGGAGCTGCGAACTCACGGCCGCGGGCCCACCTGCATCACCGCGCCGGACGGATACTCAGCCCCGGTGTACCCGGAGTAGTCGGTGGCCCCCACGCGCGTCTCGTAGATCTTCATGGGCACGTCCGTGATGGTGGCCGTCCAGTAGTTGTAGCGGGCGTCGGTGACGCCGGTGTCGGTGGCCACCATCGCCTCGATGCCCGTGGCGTCCTGCCCTTCCAGCTCGACCAGCGAGACCGAGATGGTGTCGATGGCGGAGCCGTAGCCGTTGTCCGTCACGGTGACGCGCACCGTGGTGCTGCCAGCGGCCAGGTACACCCACTGGTTCGTCACGTCGGCGGAGTAGCTGGCGATGTTCGTCCCCGTGCCCGTCTGCAGCGCGCCGGTGACGTAGTTGCCGCTGTTGTCGGTCTCGTTGTAGCTCACCCGCACCCGGCGGATCGTCTTGCCCGCGGGCGCCGTGTACGTGGTGGACGTGCCCGTGTTGTAGAGGGTGCAGCTGGTGGAGATGCCCGGCGCCAGCTGGGTGCTCCGGTACGAGCCCATCACCCCGTTCGCGTAGACGTTGGAGGACTGGAACACCGGCGTGGGGGAGCCCGCCGCGGTGGTCCACACCGCGAGCGCGGCGTCGTTGTTGAACTTCACCACGTTGTACCGGGCGGTGGTGGTGCCCGGCCCGCGGATGTCGAAGCCGTTGCCGCCGTTGTAGGTGATCAACGAGTACTGGATGGTGGGCGACGAGTCGTACACGCCCACGCCATCAGCGGTGTTGTCGCGAATGGTGGAATCGTCGACCGCCACCGTCGAGCTGCCCCACACCACCAGCCCGTTCACGTTGGTGCCGAGGAACGCCCGCGAGACGATCACCCCGGTGCTGCCGTTGCCGATCTCCAGCCCGGTGCTGCCACCGCCGCGGATGTCGGGGCGGGTCAGCGTCACCGTGTCGGAGTTGTCGAGCACCACGCCGGCGCCCGTGGCGCCGCTGACCACCAGGTCCACCAGCGCGGCGTTGTGCGCCTGGGTGAGGAAGACCGCGGTGCTGGTGCCGCCCGTGATGCTCACGTTGGTCAACGTGCTGGCGCCCCGCAGCTCGAGCGCAGTGCGGCCGTTGGCGACGGTGGTGTGCGTCCACGCGCTGGTGTTCACGCCCGTGCCCGCGAGCACCACCCGCTGGAAGGCGTTGCCCGTGGCCGGCGCCAGGGCGCCGAAGCTGACCGGCGTGGTGCTGGTCCCCGCGGTGTTGAGCTTGCCCGTGGCGGTGACCGTGAAGTCACCGTCGCCGTCGCCGTTCTGATCATGCTTCACGAAGCGAACCTGCGCGCTGGGCGACACGCTCACCGTCTGGCCCGCGGGGATGTTCACGTTGCCGGTGATGAAGACGGTGCCCGCCCAGGTCGAGGTGTTGACCGTGCCCGACAGGTAGGGCCCGCGATCCCACGTCGAGTCGAAGAGCACGCCCACGAAGCCCTGCAGATTGAGGGCGGTGTTGCGCGACATCAGCACCCGCGACAGCACGTTGGGGAAGGTGCCCAGGTAGTTGTTCTGGAGATCGACCGTGCCGCTGAGCGTCGCGGCCACCACGTCGGCGCTGCCACCCGCGCCGTACAGCTCGACCTGGTTGATCCCGATGGTGTCGATCGCCGAGCCGTAGCCGTTGTCGGTCACCGTCACCCGCACGGTGGTGCTGCCCGCGGGCAGGTACACCCACTGGTTCGTCACGTCGGCGGAGTAGCTGGCGATGTTCGTCCCCGTGCCCGTCTGCAGCGCGCCGGTGACGTAGTTGCCGCTGTTGTCGGTCTCGTCGTAGCTCACCCGCACCCGGCGAATCGTCTTGCCCGCGGGCGCCGTGTACGTGGTGGACGTGCCCGTGTTGTACAGGGTGCAGCTGGCGGAGTTCGAGACCGTCACCAGCTCGGCGGTGTTGGACCCGCTCACCGCGTTGCTGTGAAGGTTGTTGAGGTTCATCACCGGCGAGGGCGCGCCGCTCGCGTCGTCCTCCACGCGCACGCCTTCCTTGCCGTTGCTGCGCACCTGGGTGCGCGTCACCGTGCCCCCGGCAGTGCCGAAGTACGTGAGCCCGGTGCCGGTGTTGCCGGCCACCGTGGAGTTGGCCAGGTTGAAGGTGCTGTTCTGCACGTACACGCCGTCGAGCGCGTTGTTCTCGGAAGAGGCCGCGTCCACCGTCACCGCGCTGGTGCCGTTCACCAGGAAGCCGCGCGCCCCGTTCTGGGTCGACGTGTGCCGGGTGAAGGTGACGCCGGTGCTGCCGCCGCCGACCTCCACGCCGTCGTTGCCGCAGAGGGTGGTGGTCACGTCGGTGAAGCTCGCCGCGTCGGCGTTGGTGAGCAGCACGCAGTCGCCGCGCGACTGGCGCACGATGGTGTTGCGCACCACCGCGTTGCCGCGCACGTCGAGGCCCACGTCGGCGTACTCCACCACCGCGTAGTCGATGGTGCTGCCGGCGCCGGTCAGCACCAGGCGGTCCCACGCGCCCGGCACCTTGCCCACCGCGCCCTGCCCGGAGAACAGCACCGGCGCCACGGCCGTGCCGTTGACCACCATCGCCCCGTTCACGGTGAGGGTGTTGTCGCCGATCATGTTCATGTCCTGGTCCTGCCGCACGAAGAGCACCTGCGTGCCCGGCGCGATGGTCAGGGTGTTGCCCACGGGCACCGTGAGGTCACCGGTCACCACGATGGTGCCGTACCAGGTGGTGGTGGTGACGTTGGCCCCGCCCAGGTACTGCACGTCGGCGAAGGACACCTGCCGGGTGGTGGTGCTGATCTGCGCGGCCGCGTCGCGCACCTTCATGCCGATGGTGTACGTGCCGGAAGCGGTGAAGGTGTGCGTCTCGAGCTTGGTGGTGCTGTACGGCGTGTCGCAGGCCGAGTCGTTGTCCCAGTCCCAACACACCTGCAGCGCCGCGGTGGCGGTCTCGGTGTCGCTCACCGCGCTCGCGTCGACCTGCACCACGTTGGTGTTCACCACCGTCGCGGTGAAGGCCGCCACCGGCACGTTGTTGAGCACCGAGAGGGTGGCGAACTGAGAGAAGCCGCGCGTGCCGAGGTTGTCCACGGCCTGCACCTGCAGCGAGATGGCCGAGCCGGTGGTGGCGCTCGCCGGCACCGTGTACGCGAACTGGTGCGGCGAGGTGGTGGTCTCGCCCTGCTTCACGCCGTTGGCGAAGAACTCCACCCGGGTGAGCGTGCGGCCGGGCGCCGGCGTGGCGTCGGCCAGCATGGTGTGCACCTGGCCCTGGGTGCTCTGCACGGTGCCCTGCGGGGTGATCAGCCGCACCTCGGGCGCGTTGGCCGCCTGGCAGACGTTGGCGGTGCAGGTGCCGCCGCCGCTGCAGGCCACCGAGGCGCTCCACTCGAGGCACGAGTCCGCGTCGGAGTTGCCGCAGGTCTGCACCAGGCTGCCCATGCAGCGCGTGGCGCCGCTGGACGAGCACTCGTCGGTGCAGGGCAGGCCGCAGGTGCCGGTCATGCAGACCTCGCCCGCCTGGCAGGTGGTGACCGTCGACCACTCGAAGCAGGAGTCGGTGTCGAAGTTGCCGCAGCTGCGGAAGCCCGTGCCGCTGCATTCGCGGTCCCCCATCGCCGGGCACTCGTTGGTGCAGGCGCTGCACGCGTTGTTGGTGCAGTTCTCGGTGGGCTGGCAGTTGACCGGGGCCGACAGCTCGTAGCAGGGGTCGGGGTCGGTGTTGCCGCAGGTGCGTACCTGGGTGGTGCTCGAGCAGGTGGACGTGGCCAGGGCGCACTCGTCGGTGCACACGCTGGTGCAGGTGCCGCCGCTGCAGGCCTCGGTGCGGCCACAGGCGGTGACGGCGGACCACTCGAGGCAGGTGTCGCTATCGAAGTTGCCGCAGCTGCGGGTGCCGCCGCTCACGTCACACTGGGCGGCGCCGAGGGGCGCGCAGTCGTTGGAGCAGGTGGTGGACGGGCTGCAGCTGCCGTTGGCGCACTGCTCGCCCGACTGGCAGGCCACGGGGGCGCCCCACTCGAGGCAGCTGTCGGCGTCGAAGTTGCCGCAGGCGCGCGTGCCGCTGGTGCCGTCGCAGACGATCATGCCGGACGTGGTGCACTCCTCGGTGCACGCGCCGCCGTCGGGCGTGACGGTGGACTGCACGCAGGCGCCCTGCGAGCAGACGAAGCCGGCGTTGCACATCGAGGGGAAGGCCCAGTCGCTGCAACCGTTGCCCTGGGACACGCAGGTCTGCACCGCGCCGCTGGCAGTGCAGCGACCCGCGCCCACGCTGCACTGCGAGGTGCAGGCGGCGAGCGGGCCGCAGCTGCCACCCGAGCACAGCGCGTCGTTGCCGCAGGTCTCGCCGACCACCCAGTCGTAGCAGCCGCTGGCCAGTTGCTGGCACTCGGCCGAGGCGCCGGCGGCGATGCACTGCTTCGCGCCCGCGTTGCAGCGATCGGTGCAGGTGAGCACGCACGAGCCGCCGCTGCAGACCGTGCCGCCCGTGCAGGCGACCGGCGCCGACAGCGCGCGGCACCCGGTGGACGCGCGGGTGCAGGTCATCACGCCGGCGTTGCTGCACAGCGAGCTGCCTTCTTCGCAGCGATCGACACAGCAGGCCTCGAAGGAGAAGCAGTCGGGGTCGCTGCAGTCGGTCTTCCCGTCGCCGTCGTCGTCGGTCGTGTTGGTGCAGACCTCCTTGGAGATCTTCGCCTGCGAGTCGACACAGGCGGCGGTGAAGAGACCGAGGGCGAGGCTGAGGAAGAGAGGAGAACGCATGGCGCGGCTCTAACCCACGGGTGGGAGACGGTGCGCAACCGAAGAAGCGCCTGCCTCCCTCTCACCGAGGGAGAGAGGGCCGGGGAGAGGGCAAACCACTCAAATCATTCACACCAGGCTGAGAGAGTGCGATGCCGGGCGGTGAATGAAGCGGGTCCTCGGGTCGTGGCTGCTGCTGGCGCTCATCCTGATCATCGACGCCCGGCTGCGGCTGGCCCACCTCTTCGCGCTGGCCCGCACCCCGCTCTTCAACACGCTGGGGGGCGACGCCTCGACCTACAACCAACACGCGCTGCGGATCGCCGGAGGTGACTGGCTCGACGGCTCGACCGCCTTCTTCCAGGACCCGCTCTACCCCTACTTCCTCGCGGCGCTCTATCGGCTCTTCGGGCACGACCTCCTCCCGGTGCGGCTGGTGCAGGTGGGCTTCGCGGTGGTGACGTGCCTGCTGGTGGGGCTGGTGGCGCGCCAGCTCGCCGGCCCGGTGTGGGGCAACCTCGCGGCGCTGGCGTGGGCGCACTTCAAGCCCGACGTGTTCAACACCAGCGAGCTCGACAAGACCGCGCTGGGGCTGATGCTGACGATGGGCGCGCTGGCGCTCGCGTTGAGGCCTTCGCTGGCCGCGCGCGCGGGGGCGGGCCTCCTCTTCGGGCTGGTGGCGTTGGTGCGCGGCAACGTGTTGCTGGTGGTGCCGGTGGTGGCGCTGCTCTACCTGCTCGAGGAGCGCGGCCCACTCCGGGCCCGGCTGCGCAGCCCGGGAGGAAGGAGCGCGGCGGCCTTCCTCGCCTGCTTCGCGCTCGTGCTCGCGCCGGTCACCGCGAGGAACCGCGTGGTGTCAGGCGAGTGGATCCTCACCACCTCGGGCGCGGGCTCGGTGCTCTACCTCGGCAACCACCTGGGCAACCACTTCGGCGCCTACGACGCGCCGCCCTTCGTGCGCGGCGAGGCCGTGTTCGAGGAGCTCGACTTCCGCCTCGAGGCGGAGCGCCGGGTCGGGCACCCGCTCACCGCCCGGCAGGCCTCGGCGTACTGGTGGGACGAGGCGCTGCGCGTGATGGCCGGATCACCGGCCCGCACCCTGTATCGCTTCGGGCTCAAGCTCTGGCTGGTGGTGAACGACTTCGAGGTCGGCGACACCATCGGCCTCGAAGAGGTGGCCAGGTATTCGCCGGTGCTGCGCTCGCCGTTGCCGGGCGTGGGGTGGTTCGTGCCGCTCGCGGTGCTGGGTGCGCTGGTGTCGTGGCGCAAGCCGGGCGTGAAGGTGCTGCTGGCCTTCGTGGCGATGCTCTGGGTGTCGATCGCGCTCTTCTTCGTGCTGGCGCGGTACCGGGTGTTCCTGGTGCCGGCGTTGGCGGTGCTCTCGGCGCTGGGCGGGGCGTGGCTCGTGGAGGCCGCTCGCGCGCGGAAGGTCAAGGCCGTGCTCGGCGCCGGCGCGCTGCTGGTGATGGTGGGCGTGGTGGTCTTCATTCCGCCGCCCGCGGCGCGGCTCTCTCCGGCCATCGGGCCGTTGAACGTGGCGCGCGTGTTCATGCTCGCGGGAGATCACGCGGAGGCGGAGCGGTTGCTGCGCGAGGCCCATGCCGTGGCGCCAACGCAGCCGGGGGCGCTGTGCGGGTTGGCTGAGCTGGAGTTCGAGACGCGACGTCTGGCTCAGGCGCGCGAGCACCTGAGCGCTTGCCTCGCGGCTGATCAGAGGTACCGGGGCGCCTGGTTGCTGCTCGGGCGGCTCGAGGAAGCAGAGGGGCACGACGAGGCTGCGGTGAGCGCGCTGCGCAAGGCGCTCGAGCAGGTGCCCGGCGAGGCAGAGGCGGCCGAGGGCTTGCGTCGCCTCGGGCGCTGAGGGCTGGGGTGAGGGGCCCCTCACCCGGCCTGCGACCGACCTCTCCCCGCTTCCGCAGGGAGAGGTTTCAGGAGACAGGTCATGCTTTCGGCAGACTTCGGCGCACGGCTTGCGCGAATGGCCTCGCGCGACTCTGATGGGGCCAGTTTCCTCGCAGGCGGGCGGAGTCACTCATGAGACCGGGTGTGGTTGGGGCAGTGCTGGCAGTGTTGGCAGGAACCGGGTGCAGCGAGCCGTCAGCCGGCGGCGGGAATACCTCGGGGGGCTCGGTCGGCATCAGCCGCGACGACGCGCTCGTCTACGCGGCCGATGGCGATCTCGACGTGCTCTTCGTCATGGACACCAGCACGCACGAGATCCGCGAGATCCCCGTGGGCCGCCAACCCGAGAAGGTCCTCGTCGGGCCTGATGACACCGTCTACGTGACCAACCGCCTCGGCCGCAGCGTGTCCGTCATCCGCAAGGGTGACACCGCCGAGTCCGCGCGCGTCGCCGTGGGCGTCGAGCCGGTGAGCCTCGCCGTCTCCACCGACGGCAAGACCCTCTACGTGGTCAACGCCACCAGCCTCACCGACTCCGACTTCGGCACGCTCATGGCCATCGACACCGCCACGCTCTCGCTGAAGTGGGAGCTCCCGGTGGGCCAGGAACCCCGCGCCCTCACGCTGCTGGGCGATGGCAGGGCCGCCCTCTCGCTCTACAAGCAGGGCGAGCTCGTCTTCGTCGACCTGGCGACGGCGAAAGTGACCCGCGCGGGCACCGGCCTGTTCGAGGCCCTCAACGGCTCGGCGCTGGGCATCACCCAGCCCACGCTCGCCAACCCGCCGCCCTTCGACCCCCGCTTCACCCACGCCACCTCGCGGCCCCTGGGGCTCGAGGCGATGACCGTCTCTGCGGACGGAAAGCAGCTCTACGTGGCCTCGCTCCTCTCCAGCGACGCCACGCTCCCCGCGGCACCGCCTGACCAACAGACCACCGTGCAGTCGGGCGGCAGCTACGGAGGCGGCGTCACCGTCGGCGCTCCTCTCCCCTGCAAGCCGAGCTCGGTGGCGACGCCGGCGCTGCTCACCTTCGCCGCGGACGGCACGCCCGCGGTCGACGACCTCACCACCTGCACCGGCGAGGGCCAGGAAGACCGGCCCCCCATGTTGTCGCGGGCGACGAACGGCTTCCTGCCGGTGCCCGTGCAGGGCCCGCGCGCGCTGGGGCTCGAGGCGACGGGCCGCTTCCTCTTCGTGGTCAACCAGGAGTCGGACAACGTGACGGTGATGACGACCAGCACCGGCGCCCGCCCCTTCGCGCCACAGCAGGTGTCGGTGGGCTCCGGCCCCACCGGCATCGCCATCTCGCGCGATGGCAAGTCGGCCTGGGTGTTCAACGCGTTCGATCACTCGCTCTCGAAGCTGAGCTCGCTGGGCGGCCCGGTCACCAACACCGGCACCACCCGCCTGGCCAACCGGGAAACGCTCAGCGCGGCGGCGGTCTGGGGCCGCAAGCTCTTCTTCAGCGCCACCGACGCGCGCATGAACGACCCGACCACCGGCATCAGCTGCGCGACCTGCCACCTCGAGGGCCGCGAGGACGGGCACGTGTGGAACTTCTCCGATGGCCCGCGCCAGACGCCCTCGCTGCAGGGCCGCATGCTCGCGCAGACCGCGCCCTTCCACTGGAACGGCGAGTTCGAGAACCTGCGCGCGTTCATGACGCACACCGTGACCCGGCGCATGGGCGGCCAGGGCGTGAGCGACGCGATGGAAGCGGAGATCGCCGACTTCATCGCGTCGATGCCTCGCGCCGACAACCCGCACCGCGACGCGCCGGCTGAGCTCAAGCAGCGGGGCCAGGCGGCGTTCGAGAAGGCCGAGTGCGGCAGCTGCCACGGCGGCGCGACCTTCACCGACAACACCTTCTCCGACGTGGGCACCTTCGTGCGGACGGGCGCGGTGCTCGACGACCTCACCCGGCTGCCGCACGGCGGGCTGAACACGCCCTCGCTGCTGGGGCTGGCGCGCACCGCGCCGTATCTCCACGACGGCAGCGCCCTCACCCTCAAGGCGCGCCTCCTCACCGGGAAGAACCTCGACCGCCACGGCAAGACCTCGCGCCTGTCCGACGCCGAGGTCGACGACCTGGTCGCCTACCTCAAGTCGCTCGAGATCGACTGATCGTCAGCATCGAATCACCCCGCCGCGCACAGCGCCCGCAGCTCACGGTCCTGCTCGACTCGAGTCCTGAACTCGGCCTCGGCGCGCCAGATGCGCCGCTTCGCGGTGGACAGCGACACGCGCATCGTCTCGGCGACCTCGGTGAGCTCGAGGCCCTCGAAGTGGCGTAGGGTGAAGGCGAGCCGATCATCGACCCTGAGCTGGTCGAGCACGACCTTGACCTTCCACAGCACCTCGCGTTCCTCGAGCGCGTCGGTGGTGGTGGGAAAGGGAATGACGCCTTCTTCCCCTTCATCGGGATTTCCCAGCGGCAGCCACGAGCGCCACATGCGGCGGCGCAGCGCCTCGCGGGCAGTGAGCACGGTGATGCCGCGCAGCCAGGGCTTCAGCTTCCCCGCCTCGCGCACCCGGCCGATGCCCTCGAGCGAGAGAGAGAAGATGTCCTGCAGCAGGTCTTCGAGCTCACGGTCAGGGCCCATCACGCGCCGCAGCACCGAGAGCACGTAGGGCGCGTACGAGTCGTAGAACTCCAACCACGCGCCCGGCCGCTTCGCCTGCAAGGCCTCGAACAGGCCCTCGTCGGTCGAGGTCGGGCGCAAGCTCACTGCCCGCGAAAGGTCCAGCTGTTGTGCCCGTTGTCGGGGAAGGCAGCCGTGGCGCCGGCGACGGGGTGCTGCGCGTGGGTCGAGCGCACGCGGCCCTCACCGTCGACGACGGCGAAGCGCACCTCGACGGCCGTCTTCTTCGGGCCCAGCCACCCCTCTTCCTTGATGTTGGTCAGGCGCACCGGCACCACCCACTGATCCCCGGGCAGCCTCGTGCGCGTGCCCAGTTCCCAGGTGTCGCAGCCGGAGTGGTCCTTCATCACCGCCTCGAGCAGGTTCTCTACCACCGCCTGCTGCCGGAGCTTTCCGTCGAGCCGGGCGTCCGGGGAAAGCGCGGCGGGGGAGCGGGCATCGACTCGCGGGATGGGTGCCATGCGGGTCACTTGAAGGCGCCGAGGTAGAAGAACGCCGGCCTGGCCCCGGGCGCGACCGCCTTCTTCTCGACGATCAGCACGTTGTCCTGCACGTATCCGGTGAGCGCGACCCCGGCGAGGCCCTTCGGGGACGCGTTGACCACCTGGAACTCGCCGTCGGCGATGGCCTTCTTCATCCCCGCCGTCTCCGCCGGGCTCAGCGCCATGGCGGGGCTCGCCATCATGCCCATGCGCTCGGCCACCACCTTCTGCACGCGCGCTTCCAGTGACTTCGGCTTCGGCCCCCACCCCGCGGCGGGCGCGGTCTGCGGCGCCTTCGGCTTCTTCGGCTTCGGGGCGGGCGTGGGGACGTCGGTACGGACGCCTCTTCCATGAGAACCAGTCAAACGAGTCGGCATGTCGGTGTTCCTCGAGGTGGGTGAGAGAAGGTCACGTTCACGAGAATGACACCGGGCGCACGTCCGGGTGATCGCGTGTCCTCAAATATGCATGCCGCGCCTCGCTTCTGCGGGCCCGGCCGCGATGACCGATAGTATCCATGGCGCATGCTGCACTTCAGCCGGCGCCACGTTCTCCCGGGCCGAAACGCGGGGCGCTCGAGCACCAGCCTCGTAGGGCCCGGCGTGCGCGTCGGCCTGGTGCGCAGCTGGGGCTTCACGCACTTCGACTCGCGCCACCTCGCGGGCGTCGTGAGCAGCTTCCTCCCCAGGGGGCAGGCGTACGTCGAGCTGGTGCTCGCGGGGAAGCTCACCATCTTCGGCGAGCGCACCTGGGGCCCCGGCTGGGTGATTCACCGCCGCTGGGCCGGATGGAACGAGCGGTGGGAAGGAGACGTGCACATCATCTCGGTCTACGCGCCCGAGGCCGGCTGGCGCCGAGCCACCTCGAAGAAGCTGGGCGCCGCGACGCTCCGGCGCCTGCGCGTGCTGGCCGATCAGCTCGAGCACAGCCAGGAGGGCGCCGAGGTGCTCGCGCGCCTGGTGCTCAAGGAGAGCGGTTGGAAGGGAGACGTCGAGGCGCTCCTCGGGCCCCCGCCGCCGCCCGACGTCCAGGTGCTCGCGACGCAGCTGGGCGCGCTGCTCTCCCGGCTCGAGACGAACCCGCAGATGGTCGACCTCGCCGACGCGCAGGGCGTGTCGGTCCGCCAGGTGCGTCGGCACCTGCGGGCCGCCGAGGGCTGGCTCGGGCCCTACGCCTCGGCCGAGGGGTGGCGCAGCCAGCTCAACCGCACTCGCGTCGTGACCGCCGTGGCGTTCCTGGCCTGCTCCACCTGCCGTCTGGCCGAGGTGGCGCACGCGGTCGGCTACGGGTCGGTGCGCGCGATGCTGCGGGCCTTCCGCAACGCCGGGCTCCCCGCACCTTCGGTGCTCCGCGGCGCCAGCCTGTGAGCCCTCCCTGGACCCGGTGGATCAGCGGCCGCCTCACCCTCGCGCTGTTCGCCACCTGGCTCCTCTTCCAGGTGGTCTTCGGAGCCCTCGCGGCTGCGACGCCCGCAGGCACGCAGGGCCCGCCCGATCTCCTCTTCCTCGCCACGCCCGCCGAGCTGCTCGCTACCCCTTGAGGGTGTCCATCGCGCGCTTCATGCTGTTGCGCGCCAGCAGCAGGGTCAGCTTCAGGAAGTCGACCGGCTTGGGCACGTGCGCGTCACCGCCGGCGGCGTCCATCTCTTGCGGCGAGTGCAGGTTGCCGTAGGCGGTGACGAAGAAGATGGGGCACGTGACGGGGGCAATGCCCTGCGCGAACTCGGGCACGGGCCCGCTCGCCTTGCCGCGAAAGAGGCGGGTGAGGGCCAGCCCGTCGAGCGAAGAGCCCTGGAGCTGCACGTCCATCAAGATGGCGTGGAGCTCGGGGCCGTAGTGGCGCACCAGTGCACACGCTTCCTGGTCCGTGCGCGCCCAGAGCAGCTTGAACTTCTTGCGCAGGCGCAGCTCGGTCACTTCCCAGTTCGACGGCTCGTCTTCCACGTAGAGCACGAGCTGGGTGGGGGCCTTCGCCCGGGGGTCGGCGTCGCCATCGATGCGCTTCATGTTGCTGGTCCTTTCACCCTGGCGAGCAGGCTGCTCGCGACGCGAAGCAGCTCACCGGCTCGCCACGGCTTGGCGATGAACGTAGCGCCCAGCGCCTCGGCCGCGCGCTGGTTGTCCGGGTAGGCGCTGGAGACCAGCACCGGGATGGACGCGAGGTCGGGGTCGCCCTGGAGCTGGCGGAGCAGCTCGAGGCCGCTGATCCGCGGCATCATCACGTCGAGGATGAGCAGTGACGGGCGCGAGGCGCGCAGGCGGGCGATCGCCTCGCGCGGGTCCTGCACCGCCACCACGCGGCAGCCCAGGGGCCGCAGCGCCACCGTGGTGGTGTCCACCGCGACGGCCTCGTCGTCCACCACCAGCACCACCTGCGCGTCGGAGAAGTCGGGCGCCGCCTCGGCGGGGGCGATCAGCGGGAGCTCGACGATGAAGGTGCTGCCCGCGCCCGGCGCGCTCTGCACGCTCAGGGTGCCGCCGTGCATCACCACCAGTCGCTTCGAGATGGCGAGCCCCAGGCCGCTGCCGCCGAAGCGCCGGGTGTTGCTGCCCTCGACCTGGCGGAAGCCCTCGAAGATGAGCGCCTGGTGCTCGGGGGCGATGCCGATGCCCTCGTCGCGCACCGAGAGGGCCAGGCCGCCCCCCTGCAGCGCGGCCCGCACCGTCACCGTGCCCTTGCCGTCGGAGAACTTGATGGCGTTGCCCAGCAGGTTGATCAGCACCTGGCTCAGCTTCACCCGGTCGGCGTCGAGCGCCACCCCGGGCGCGCCGTCGTCGATCACCAGCTTCACGCCGGCCCGCGTGGCCACCGGATCCATCGCCAGCCGCAGATCCTCGAGCAGCAGCGCCGCCGTCACCTTCTCGCGGTGCAGCACCACCCGCCCCGCCTCGAGCTTGGAGTAGTCGAGGATGTCGTTCACCACCGCCAGCAGGTGATTGCCGCTGCGGACGATCGACTTGAGCAGCCGCGAGGTCTCTTCGGGGCCGAGGTCCATCGCCAGCCTCGCGTCGAGGGTCAGCTGGTGCTGGTTGCACGACGGGCAGGCCGCGCTGTCCACGCCCTCCCCTTCCTCGAGCTCGAACAACGAGCCGCAGGCGCTGCACCGGGCGCGGCGCACCTCGTGGAACTGCTCCAGCAGCCCCTGGGGGATGTTGATGATGGCGTTGAGCGGCGTGCGCAGCTCGTGCGAGGTGTTGGCGAGGAACTCGCTCTTGATGCGCGAGCCTTCTTCCGCCTTCACCAGCGCCGCGGCGAGCTCCTCGGCGCGCAGCTGCAGCGAGGCCGAGAGCCGGGTGTTCTCTCGCGCGAGCTGGACGAACTCGGCCACCACCACCGCGCCCGACATGGCGGCGAGGTTGGCGACGGCGAAGGTGAAGAGCCGGGGCGCGTAGATCAGATCGAGATCGCCCAGCAGGTCGCTGATGCCCGAGCCCGCGACGATCAACGTGGCCACCGCCACCAGCGGGCCGAACAGGGTGATCCGCTTCACCAGGTCGCGCACGGCCAGCCCCAGGCTCAGCAGCACCATGATGAAGAGCCAGTTGATGTAGAGCCGGTAGACGATCATCGCCCCCGTGGCCGTGAGCACGATGGCGGCGAGCGTGACCACGCGATTGGCGGTGCGGAACCAGGTGGCGCGCTGCAGGTAATACGCCTCGACGAACTCCACGATGCCCAGCCCCAGCAGGTGCACCGAGACGACGATGAAGAGCATCTGCACCTTGCTGCCCAGGATCGCCGAGACGATGAACCCGCTCTTCCCCAGCAGGTAGCCCCCCGCCGCGACGAGGAGGATCAGCGTGCTGCGGTAGATGTCCTTGTTGGTGCGCTCGCCCTGCAGCACCCAGAGCGCCACCAGCAGCACCCCGAGGAAGGCGATCAACAACAGCGAGCCCTGCTCGAGCACCGAGCGCACCTGCTGCTCGTGCAGGCTCCAGGGGCCCAGCACGTCGTGCCGGCCGAAGAGCAGCCGGGGGTCGGTGATGCCGTCGCGGCCCTTGAGCACCGACAGCACCTCGATGGTCAGGGTGTTCTCTCCTGGGCGCACCAGCTTCGCCGGCACGAAGAAGGCCTCCGCGCCCGCCTCGACGCCGATGAAGCGCGAGGCCGGCTCGCCCTTGAGCCCGATGGTCTCGCCGTTGAAGAAGAGCCGCAGCGTCGCCCCGCGCACGCTGCCGATGACGAAGACCGAGTCGTGGCCGACGATGCCCGGCAGCGCGGTGAAGTGGCGGCGCACGAAGAGGTGTTCGCCTTCCAGGCCCTGCGGGGTGAACCCGCCGGGGAGCCGCAGAGGAGTCCAGTCCGCTGCCGGGGAGAAGGGGTCGAAGCCGGGGTCGGCCACGTGCCCTTCCCATTGACCCGCCAGGGGCATCACCGCGTCGTCCGCGCCGCGCGGGAGCGAGTACGCCCAGAAGACGAGCACCAGGGGGATGAAGGGCAGCGACGCCAGCAGCCAGAGCGCGAGGGGACGCGGGGTGTTCTTCACTGCGTGCATGCTCGAGCACTCCAGCCGGCGCCAGGGCGGATCAAGGCCGGGGCCTCAAGCCAGAGAGCCAGCCGGCAGGGAGGCGGTTCGCCTGGGTCTCGAATTCGCATCACCTGCCCATACCGCAGCCCGGTAACCCGTGGCCTGACGGGTGTCACGGTGTCCCGAAAGATGCGGTGGCCAGTCCCGTTCACGCCGAGCGGAGTCGAGGCGCCGTCAGCGCTTTACTCGCGGGGGGAGTCGCCATAATGCCCTCGCGAAATGCGGCTGACTCTCCTGCTCTGTGTGGTGTTCGCGCTCGGGTGCGCGCGCCGGGTTCCTCCTCCCCCGCCCAATGACCGGCAGTTGATCGCCCAGGCGATCATCGCCTTCACCGCCGCGCACCCGCAGCCGCAGCCCGCGTCGCTGTGGCTCACCAACGAAGAAGACAGTGAGTGTGACGGCCGCACCTCGCCTGAGTCCGCACGCGGCGGCCACGCGCTCGACCCGCTGGCCTTCGAGGTGGTGCAGAACCAGCTGGTGGCCTCGCGCTGGGCCCTGGTGGTCGAAGGCCACCGCCACAACTACGCGCGCGACCTCAAGGCCGAGACGCACAAGAGCGTCACCATCAAGGACGTCGGGTCCACCACCACCGAAGACCTCTGCCTCCTCGACGAGGCCAAGAAGCGCAACGTCGAGCGGGTGCTGGTGTACCAGGTGGTGGGCGCCTCGCCGGGCTCGGTGCTGGTGCACTTCCGCTTCTCCAACGCGCGCACCGGCTTCGTCGAGTTCGCCAGCACGCTGCTGTCGACCGCGGCCGGCGTGGAAGACCGGACCCTGCAGTGAGCGCGCGCGTCCTGTGCCTCGCGGTGCTGCTCAGCGCGCCCGCGCTCGCAGGCCGCCCCCATGGGCCGCGCCAGGAGTTCCTCGAGGTCAAGCCCGTGGCCGCCGCAGCGGGCGAGCCCACCGCGGTGTTCATCGGTGGCGTGGGGTTCGCGGGGTGGTCGTCGTCGCTCACCTTCGCCACCGGCTTCGAGCTCAACGCGGGGCTGGGGCGCCGGTTGTCGCGGCACGTGACGCTCAGCGGCCAGCTCGACCTCGTGGCGATCGTGCCCCCCGCGCTGTACGGCCAGGTCCACCTGTTCTTCGCGCTCAGCGCGAACCTGGCGTGGGACGTGCTCGAGCTGCTGCGCATGGGAGGGGCCTCGCTTCCCCTCGAGGCGGGACCCGAGCTCGGCCTCGGCGCCGGGATGATGCTCGGCGGCGGTGCCCAGTTCGCGCTCCCCCTGATTCTGCCCGGGGCCTTCGTGCGCTACTCGTTCAGCAACACCTTCGCGCTGGGGCTGCGCGCCCGCTTCGGCCTCCCGTTCTGGACCTACGCCCCGCCCGCGCTGGTCGGCGACCAGTACATCGCGCCCAGCCCGCTCGACCCGGCGAGCTTCTCCATCTCCGTGTCCGCCGTGCATACGTATTGAGTTCTGAGGAAGCGCCATGCTCCGTTCGTTGATCTCCGGGTTCGTCATCGGTCTGCTCGTCGCTTCCGCGCCCTCGTGTGGGCGCCAGTGCACGGCGGCGAACTGCCTGGGCTGCTGCAATGAGCTCGGGCAGTGCGCCACCGGCGTCGCCGAAAGCGCGTGCGGCGCCAACGGCGACGACTGCAGTGCGTGCGCGGGCGGGCAGAGCTGCTCGGCGGGCCAGTGCATCGGCGGAGCCACGGGCGGTGGCACCACCGGCGGCGGCGGCGGCGGCGGCGTGACGGGCGGGGGCAACGGGACGGGCGGCGGCGGCATGCTCGACGACCGCAGCCGCCTGTTCGTCACCAGCACCTCTTTCCAGGCCAACTTCGGCGGGGTGAGCGGCGCCGACGCGCTCTGCCAGAACGCAGCGACCGCGGCGAACAAGGGCGGCACGTGGAAGGCGTTCGTCTCGAGCACCACCGAGACCGCCATCGCGCGCATGGTGGAGGTCGGCCCCTGGTACCAGGAGCGCAGCGACGGCAGCTTCGTGCTCACCTACAACAACAAGGCGAACCTGGGGACGACGGCGCTCTCGCTCATCTACGTCGACGAGCAGGGGCGCGGCAGCGGCTCTTCGACCTTCGACCCCACGTACTGGACCGGGATGACCGCGACCAACCAGGTCGGTCCGACCTGCGCGGGGTGGACCGTCACCTCGGGCTCGTCAGCGCTGGTGGGGAAAGACGGCACCACCGGCGGCAGCGATTCGTGCAGCTCGCTCAACGCGCTGCTCTGCCTCGAGCAGTCCCGCCTGCCGCGCCCGGCTCCGCTCCCCACCACGCGCAAGCGCCTGTTCGTCACCAGCACCTCGTTCCAGGCCAACTTCGGCGGCGTGAGCGGCGCCGACGCGCTCTGCCAGAACGCAGCGACCGCGGCGAACAAGGGCGGCACCTGGAAGGCGTTCGTCTCGAGCACCACCGAGACCGCCATCGCGCGCATGGCGGAGGTCGGCCCCTGGTACCAGGAGCGCAGCGACGGCAGCTTCGTGCGCACCTACAACAACAAGGCGAACCTGGGGACGACGGCGCTCTCGCTCATCTACGTCGACGAGCAGGGTCGCGGTAGCGCCTCGTCGACCTTCGACCCGACGTACTGGACCGGCCTGACCGCGACGAACCAGGTCGGTGCGACCTGCGCGGGGTGGACCGTCACGTCGGGCTCGTCAGCGTTGGTGGGCAAGGACGGCTCGACCGGCGGCAGCGACTCCTGCAGCTCGCAGAACGCGCTCCTCTGTCTCGAGCAGTGAGCTGTGCCTCGGGTCTCCCTCTCCCCGAGGGGCAGAGGGTTGGGGGGAGGGCAAACCGGGAACCGGGGACCGCGCTCCCCAGTTGAAAGGGCGAACGCTCAGCTGGCACGTCGAGTGAAAAGCGGCAGCGCATGCTGCCTCCCGACGCCATCAGTGAGCTGTGCGCGCTCATGGCGACGGGTGAGCTGACGGCCGAGGTCTTCGACGAGTGGGTGTCGCGCGCAGGACCACTCGGGGCCCCGCGCTCACCGGAGTTGGCGCGGTTGCGCGTGCGCCAGTTCGACGCGTTCCTGATGCAGCCGGGAACCGAAGACTGGAGATTCAGCAGGGCGCTCATCGGGCTGCGAAATGTGTTCGCGCGCCACGCACACCTGCCGACCCCGTCGACGGTGGTCCTCGAAAGTCACGCCTGAGCAGCGTCCAGCACCTGGCGCACCTTGCGCAACAACGTGTCGGGCATGACCGGCTTGGAGAGGAACTCGATGCCGGCGTCGAGCACCCCGTGGTGGACGATGGTGTTCTCGGTGTAGCCCGACACGTAGAGCACGCGCATGAGGGGGCGCGACGGCTTGAGGCGCTCGGCGAGCTGGCGACCGCTCATGTGCGGCATGACCACGTCGGTCAGCAGCAGGTGAATGGTGGCGGTGAACTGCTCACACATCAGGAACGCCTCGCCACCGTTCTGCGCCTCGAGCACGTTGTACCCGTGCTTGCGCAGCAGCAGGCACATCACCTCGCGCACCTGCGCCTCGTCTTCGACCAGCAGGACGGTCTCGTTCCCCTGCACCGCGCTGGAGTCCGTGAGGGCCGGCGAAGGTGGCGAGAGCGCTCGGTCGGTGCGCGGCAGGTAGACCTTGAAGATCGTTCCCCGGCCCGGCTCGCTGTACACCCAGACGTGCCCGCCGCTCTGCTGCACGATCCCGTAGACGGTGGAGAGGCCCAGGCCCGTCCCCTTGCTCTTGTCCTTGGTGGTGAAGAAGGGCTCGAAGATGCGCTCGCGGGTCGCGCGATCCATGCCGATGCCGGTGTCCGTCACGGCGAGCATCACGTACGGGCCGGGCCTGACCTCGACGTGCACCGCGGCGTAGGCCTCGTCGAGGGTGACGTTGGCGATCTCGAGGGTGAGCTGGCCGCCGGCCGGCATCGCGTCGCGGGCGTTGAGCACCAGGTTCATGATGACCTGCTCGAGCTGACCGCGATCGGCGTTCACCCTGCCGGCCTCGGCTGAGAAGAGCACCGAGAGCTTGATGTCTTCAGTGACGAGCCGGCCCAGCATCTTCTGCACGCCCCCCACCACCTCGTTGAGCTCGAGCACGACGGGCTGGAGGATCTGCTTGCGGCTGAAGGCCAGCAGCTGCCGGGTGAGGTCGGTCGCGCGCACCCCGGCCTTGCGGATCTCCTCGAGGTCCTCGCGCAGCGGGTCATCGGGCTTCAGCTCCTCGAGCGCCATGGAGGCGTAGTTGAGGATGACCGAGAGGATGTTGTTGAAGTCGTGGGCCACGCCCCCGGCGAGGTTGCCCACCGCCTCCATCTTCTGCAGTTGCAGCAGCTGTTCCTCGAGCTTCTCCTGCTGGGCCTCCGCGGCCTTCCGCGGGGTGATGTCCTGCAGCGAGCCGTGAACGTGGGTGACGGCCTGGTCGGCCCCCCGCTCGGCGTTCCCGATGGCGCGCACCCAGAGCTTCCGTCCCCGCGCGGTGACGAGCTCGGCCTCGAGGTCGAAGGGCGTGCCGTGCTCGAGGCAGTTCCTGACGGCCTCGCTGACGAGCTCGCGCGACCCCGGGGCATAGAAGTCGAGGCCCTGCTGCAGGGCCGGAGGGGAAGCGCCTTCCGGCAGCTCGTAGAGCTCCAGCACCTCCTCAGACCAGGTGAGCGCGCGTGTCTTCGCGTTCAGCCTCCAGCCGCCGAGGCGCGCCGTGCGGCCGGCGATGCGCAGCAGCGCGCGGCCCTCGAGGAGTGATTGTTCGCTGCGCCTGCGCTGCAACACCTCGACCTTGAGGGTCGCGTTGGAGGTCTCGAGTGCGTTGATGACCGCGCCCAGCGCCAGCACCAGGCTCAGGTTGACGAAGACGAAGTTGGCGGTGACCAGCGCCCAGCCGGTGAAGTCCATCACCCAGAGGGGCACGACCATGTCGGGCGCGGCGTGGCCGGTCCAACCGATGCCGAGCATGGTGACGGCGTTGAGCGCGACGGTGCCCAGGCCCCAGCGCAGGCTCAGCAGCAGCACCGTGAGGAGGGAGAAGCCGAAGAGGTAGATCTGGCTGATCGCGCCGATGCTGACCATGAGACCGGCGCCCAGCGCGTAGAAGAGAGCCACGGTGGCGCCCGCGCGCCAGGGCAGCGGAATGCGCTCGAGCACGGCCAGCAGGATGACGCCGACGATCGCCACCGTGTCGAGGACGACCACCCCGGGCAGGTTGCTCTCGAGCGCGAGCCAGACACTGGGCACGTAGACGAGGGCACCGACGACGGCGGTGAAGCGCAGCACGATGCGCAGCAGATCGCCGCGCCAGTGCTCGGGCGTGAGCTGGAGCCAGCGCTGATCTCGGGGTGTGGTGCCCTCGCCGCTCTTCACGTGTGTCCCGGCTTCATCACACAGTCCCCCCGAGGCGTCGACCGGGGGCGGCCCTTGCTCAGCGGATGCAGCAGGGGAGCTTCCCGGCGCGAGTCACTGGGCGGGGGCGACGTGCTCTGTGTACGCCGGGTCGCGGTGGTTGAACTCGGGGTTGTGCGCGTCCCAGCACTCGTGCCCGCAGAAGATGAGGGTGAAGCGCTTGCGGTTGCAGGTCGACACGGTGCACTTCACGTACGGCGCACCGAACGCGATCGGCTTCTTGCAGACGTTGCACTTGCCCCAGGCGGCGGTGTCGGCGGCCATGGGCTCAGAGCCGCGCGAGGTCGCCGTCGTGGATCTGCACGATGGGGGTGACGCTGCCCTTCTTGAAGATCGCCCCGTAGGTGTTGTCACCCGCGCCGTAGTCGATGGCCGTGTAGAGCTCGCCGGTCTTCTTGTCCTTCACCTGCGAGACCACGAACTCGCCCTGGTCGACCGCCTCGAACGCGTCGGCGAGCGTCTTCACGTCGGTGTACGACGACTGGTGGCAGGCCGAGATCAGCTGCTTGCCCAGCAGCGCGTCGACCTGCGACGGCGTGGTCACGTCGGTGCGCGAGACGAGCTGCACCTTCTCGAGGAACTCGCTGAAGGTGCCCTCGTCGAGCGGGCTCTTCGCCGCCGCGGCCGCCTTGAGCTCCTTCGCCAGCGTCACCGCCAGCTTGCCGGTGAGGCTCATCTTCTTCACCTCGGTCGCCGAGAGCCCGTTGTGGTCGAGGTCGTACTTCGCCACCATGGTGGTCTTCGCGTACGCCACCGCGCGCTTCACGTCGGCCGAGGTCACCTGGGCGCCGCTCTTGAAGTCGCGGTGATCGATGAACTTGAAGAACACGTCGGTGAGCTTCTTCTCGGTGCCGGTCAGGCCCTGGAGCGCCTTCGCCATCTCGGCGCGGCTGACGCGGCCGTCGGCACCGCCCGCGTCCTTGATGCGCATGGCGGCGAGGTCGAGGGCGCGGTTCACTTCGGCTTTGGCGATGCGGGGCATGGGCTCTCCTGCGGCTGGTGGACGGCGGAGCCTCGGCCACCCGAAGCACCGACTCAAGTGACAGCTGTGTCCCCGGCAGATCGCAAAGCCACGTTACATGGAGCGGGCGAACTGGAGCAGCTGCGTCCGCAGAGAACTCTTCGTACCGGCGCTTCGGCGCCCCAACCCAAGAGGCCCACCATGAAGATCTCCCGCCCCGTCACCGTGAAGCCGCAGCCCCAGATCACCCGGTTGCCCGGCCGTCCCCTGCCCGGGACCATCACCCGCCCTCCCGGTGGCTGCTTCCCCATTCCCTTTCCCTTCCCCGGCGGCGAGAAGGTCACCCTGTCCCTCAAGGACCGCTTCAACGCCGCCCGCCTGCCCGGCGCGCTGCAGCAGGACCTTTCCGGTCTGAAGGGCACGGTGAAGCTCGCCATGGCGCCCGACGCGACGCTGCGGCGCGGCAAGGACGGCACGATGAGGGGCCCGGAAGGGCAGCCGCTGGTGCCGGTCACCCTCAAGGACGGCAAGACCGCGTACGTCGACCCGAACACGAACCAGTACTACGTCGACGAGAACAAGCTGCGCTACTTCCGCTCGCCCGACTCCATCAGCGTGAAGGGCCCGCTGCCGCTCCCCGAGGGGGTCGAGTTCTCCAACTCGCACTTCTCCGACGCCGATTGCCGCGCGCTGTCCCGCGTGGCGCGCGACGGCATCTTCAAGAAGGACGACTTCCAGCCGATCCGTCCGAAGAACCCGGTGCTGTTCTGAGTTGATCAGCAGACCAGCGGAGTACAGGCCTTGAGGTGCGTGGTGGGTGCGGGTCTCACGCCGTGCCCGTCGCGCGCTTGCCCCTCACTGCGGACAAGGACGCTCACGTGACCAGGTGGCGACGGGCCCTTTTTTCCGGGCGTCAACCCGGCTGCCGCGCGAGGCAACACGGTTGCTCGAGCTGAGGAGGGCCGCCCCTCGCGCGGGCCTCCGCCTCATGGCCGGTTAACTGTCGCCTTTGATGACGCCGAGGCAGGGGGGGACGGGTCGGAAATCCTCGTACTCTTTGTTGACGACTTCGCCGCGCCGCTCTCAGGCCGGCTTCTTGTCAACAAAGAGTACGAGGGTTTTCGACCCCGTCGCCCCCCCTGCGGCGTCAACAAAGGAGACAAGCTCGAGGGGCACCACCACCCTCAGCCGCGGGTCTTTGCCCGAAGTCGAGGGCTTCTCCGGGACGAGCAGCGAGCGAACCCGACAGCACCTCGTCTCATCAAGGCCAGCTACTTCCCCGCCAGCCGCGCAGATTTCGCGCAACCGAGCAGGGCATCACCTGCGTCTGGTCCGGGTCCCGCCTTTGCAACCGGGTCACGCGGGGGTGCCGCATGCCGCACCTGGACGTTCACGTGATCACCTCGTTGAAGGAAGCAGAGGGCTTCCAACGCGAGGCGAACGAGGTCCACGCCGAGTGTTCACGGCCCGACGTGTTCTCGACGTTGGGCTTCTGCCTGCACACCGCGCGCAACGACGAGTACCACCCGGGTGGGGACTTCGAGCCCCAGCTCTACCTCTGCCACGAGGGGAGCCGCCTGCTGGGCTACCTCCCCCTGCGCATGACCCGGGAACGGCGCTTCGGCCTGCGCCCCAAGCGCCTCGAGTTCCTCGTGCCCCACTTCGGAGACCGCCCCCACCTCGTGGCGCGGCCCCGCGATGAAGACCGCGTCGCCGAGGCGATGATGGACGTCATCCTCGCGCACGGCCAACCGTGGAGCGTGCTCACCCTGCACCAGCAGGACGAGCAGTCGGCCCTTCGACGCGCCGCCATCGAGCGCAGCCCCCGCTGGCGCTTCTGGCCGCTGGAGATTCCCCTCACGCCCGCCAGCGTCATCCCCGCGGCGGAGCGCTTCAGCACCTTCAAGGACTACCTCGACGCCCTGCAGGCGGACTTTCGCAGCGACGTCCGCCGCGGGCTGCGCAAGCTGCTCAAGGCCGGTCGCGTCGAGTACCTGGTGGCCGAGGGCCCGTCCGTCATGCCGGCGCTGCTGCCCGTGTACATCGCCCTGGAGCACCGCAGCTGGAAGCGCGACCCGGGCACGAAGGCGGGCATCACGCGCGACCCGGTGCGGGTCCAGCTGTTCGAAGGGTGGGCGCGCGGGGAGAACGGCGCGCGCCCGGGGGCGGGCTTCGTGCTCATCGACGGCAAGGCCGTGGCCGGCATGCTCTACAGCGTCGGCGAGCACGACAGCTCGGGCCTCGAGATGGTGTTCGACGACGACTGGTCCGCGGTGAGCCCGGGCACGCTGCTGGTGCCGATGACGGTGCTGCGCATGATCGAAGAGCACAAGCGCACGGTCGGCATGATGCACAGCTACGGCTATTACAAGTCGCGCTGGCTGGGCGAGTCGATCCCCATGACCACGCTCAAGCTCTTCCGCCTGGGCACGCCCGAGAGCGTGCGGGCCATCGCGGGGAAGCTGTACCGGCTCGCCCGTGAGCAGCTGCGCCCTTCCGCGGAGGACGACACGAAGGTCGTGCACAACCCCGCCCGGCGCTCGGTGGCCACCGGCGCGCTGCCGCCGATGACCCCGCTGCCGGCGCTCGAGCCCCGCGGGAACGACCTGGTGCGCCGCTACGACGCCGCGCAGCTCGCCAGCCTCTTTGGACTTACGAAGCAGTGAGGAGGAGTCACGTCATGAGTACCGAAGCAGAAGTCGTTGGACCGTTCCGTCGCTTTCGCAGGTCCGTGATGCGTTCCGTGCTGACGCGCGTCGCCACCGTCTACGTCGCGGGTGACGACGTGCAGGACGCCCGCCGCGTCGCCGACACGTGGGCCAGGCGTGGCATTCCGGCGACCTTCGGCTTCTGGGACGACGGTCGCGACACCCCGCGCGACGTGGCCAACCAGTACCTGCTCGGCCTCGATGCGCTCAGGCCCGAGGAGTACCTCTCGATCAAGCTGACGGCCCTCGACTACTCCGAGGCGCTGCTCGAGGAGCTGGCCGAGCGCGCGGCGCAGCGGCACCTCCGCCTGCACTTCGACTCCATGTATCCGGACACCGTCGATCGCACCCGCGCGCTGGTCACCGCCTTCGCGGCGCGCTGGGGCTCGAAGTTCCCCATCGGCTTCACCCTCCCCGGGCGCTGGGCGCGCAGCCTCGACGACGCGGCGTGGGCCTGCGAGCTGCGCCTCCCGGTGCGCGTCGTGAAGGGACAGTTCCCCGCGGAGCCCGCGGTGGATCCGATCGAGGGCTTCGACCACCTCATCGAGGCGCTGGCCGGCAAGGCCGCGCACGTGGCGGTCGCCACCCACGACCCCGAGCTCGGCGAGCGGTCGCTGCGCCGGCTCGCCGAGAAGGGCACCAGCCGCGAACTCGAGCTCCTCCACGGGTTGCCCATGCGCAAGTCGCTGCGCGCTGCCGAGGTGCTCGGCGAGAAGGTGCGCGTGTACATCGGCTACGGCCGCGCCCACGTCCCCTACGCCGTCTCGAAGGTGATGGAGAACCCGAAGATGATGATGTGGATGGCGAGGGACCTGCTGCACCTCTGAGCGCGTTCACGCCCAGGTGACGTTGAAGACGTGCAGCGGGCCTTCGACGACCGACTGCACCTCGCACGACATCGCGCCCGCGTAGCCGGCGATCGCTTCGATCACCCCGCACAGAAACTCGGCCGAGGGCACCGCTTCGTTCAGCTCCACCCGCATCGCGTGGGGGCCCATCTCCGTCACCGTGACGCGCAGGAAGTTGTTGCTCATGGTGAGGCTGCGCGGGAGCCGCAACAACATGCGGCGCACCCCCATGAGGCGAACGCCGGGCGCCATCAACCGGCCGAGGGTGCCCTCGGCGAAGCCGCTCGCGATGGCGTGACCGAGCTGCCTGCGGGCGGCCGGGAGCTCGCCGCCTGCGTTCAGCTCGTGCGCCACCACGTCGACCACGCGCACCCAGAGGTCCTTCGGGTAGGCGGGCAGCAGCTTCTTGTCGAGGTCGATGCCAACCGCGCGGACCTTGTCCTTGAGCGCAGGTGTCAGGCGCGGGCCCAGCCCCTTGAAGAGGCTCTCGACGCCGAAGTCGTAGACGAGGTCGGCCATGCGCCCCGAGGTAATCGCGGGGACCTCGCGAGCGCTACTGAATCAGGGTTGCTCAGCCGAAATGGTACGCCGAGAGCTGCACCCCGAGCAGCCGCGCCGAGTACGCCACGGTGCCGCGATCCACGCCCGCCGCGCCCGCGATGACCATGAGGGGCAGCAGGTGTTCCTCGCGCGGGTGCGCCAGGCGCGCCGAGGGCGCCGCGTCCCACTTCGTCAGCTGCGCGTCGCGCTCGGCCTGCGGCGCCGTCGCCGACTTCTGCAGCCAGCCGTCGAACGCCTCGGAGATCGGCCGCCCCTGCGGCGTGTTGAAGGCCCGCATGTTGTGGAAGGTCATGCCGCTGCCGATGATGAACACGCCTTCGTCTCGCAGCGGCGCGAGCGCGCGGCCCATGGCCAGGTGGGTGGCGGGGTCGAGGCCGCGCTTGAGGCTCAGCTGCAGCGTGGGCACGTCGGCTGCTGGCCAGGTCAGCTTGAGCGGCACGAAGGCGCCGTGATCGAAGCCGCGCTCGCCGTCTTCCGCCGTGGGGTGACCTGCTGCCTCGAGCAGCCCGCGCACCCGCTTCGCCAGCTCAGGCGCGCCGGGCGCAGGCCAGGTGAGCTGGTACGACTCGGGCGGGAAGCCGTAGTAGTCGAAGAGCATCGGCGGCTTCGGGTTCGTCATCACCGTCGCGACCGGGGCTTCCCAGTGCGCCGAGATCATCAGCACGGCCCGCGGAGGCGTCTTCGGCACCGCGTGCAGCCCGCGCAGGTAGGTCGCGAGCTGGCCCAGCTCCTTCGGGTCGCCCAGCCCTTCGACGAACGGCCAGGGGCCGCCGCCGTGAGGGAGGAAGACCACCGGCATCCGGCTCGGCGGCCTGACCAGCAAAGGGGAGGAGGCCACACCCGCTGCGATGACTTCTCTCCGGCTCAGCTCGGTCTCTTCGTCGGTGGCCATGACGCGCTCTCATTAACTGCGGGGCGTGATGGGCGCGAGCCTGAACGGAGCCCGTGGGGAGCAGCGAGCATGAGCACCGGGGCTGGGTGCCGATGAGGGTGGTTCGGTTTCGGTTCCGGTTCCGGTTCCGGTTCCGGTTCCGGTTCCGGTTCCGGTTCCGGTTTCGGTTTCGGTTTCGGTTTCGGGAACGGGTGACGGGATCGGGATCGCGATCGGGTTCGTTCACGGGCCACGTTGACGGCTTCGGGAACCGGTTCACGCGACGTGGGCTGAGCGCGAGCACCCGATTGGGAGACCGGGTACCCGCTGGCGACAGGTGATCAGGTCGCGCTGCTGCGCGCGCTCTGCATCTCGGCGAGCTGGCGATCGAGCTCGTGACGGCGCTCGGCCTCTTCGGCCTCGATGCGCGCGGCGATCGCTTCGATCGACTCGACACCCGAGGAAGCGGGGAGCCTCGAGGGGCTCTTGTTGCCGAACATCGCGCGCAGCACGAAGACGATCGCTGCGACGCCCAGCGCCACCACGCTCACCTTGAGCAGGGCGACGCCCACGCTCAGGGCCACACCCAGCACGACGAACACCAGGACCAGCGCCGGCGGACCGAGGATGGCCACGCCGAGCACCGACAGGAGCACCACCAACCAGCCAGGCATCTTGTTCGAGTTCATGTCACCCCATACGGGCCCGGGGACGCTCGATTGCCCCGACCGCCTGACCGGTCAGGTGTCGCACCCTAGCGGCACCCCTCCTCTTCACGGGTTGCGTCGATCTTCTCGGCGAAGCCGTCGCCGTCGACCGCGAAGTCGCGCGCGGCGGCCAGCTGCTCACATGTCTCGGCGCGCTCGAACGCCTCGCTCGCTCTCCTCGTGCAGACGTTGGTGAGCGCCTTGAGCAGGTCGATGCTCGACCGCGAGAACTCGTTGCCCAGCTTCCAGACGCGGCACGCGGCCCGGAAGTCCTTCCTGTCGGCGAGGTCTCTCCCTTGCTCGTAGGCGTTCTGGGTCATCAACTCGACCGCCGCTCTTCGCAGCGTCGATGGGGTGCGCTCGAGCGCCCTGTTCCGCTGCGTGCTGTTACCCACGAAGTCGGTGCCCAGCATCAGGCGTGCGTCGAGCTCGAGCGCCTGTCGAAACGCGTCCCTCGCCTGCTCGAGCTTTCCCGTCTGCACCAGGGTGGTGCCCTTCGCCGCCAGCGCCACCGCTTCTTCGATGTCGAGCAGCAGCCCGCGCGCCGTCTCGTGCCAGGCCGCCTTCGCCATGCTCTCGATCAGCTTCTGCAACGTCACGCGCGCTTCGCCGACGTTCCCCTCGGAATAGCTCACCAGCGCGTGGCCCAACGCCAGCTCGGGGTAGCGCTTCGCCAGCCGGCCCTTCGCCCCTGCGGCGGGATCAGGTGCTGCCGGCGGAGGCCGGAAGAGAGCGATGCGCGGGCACTGCCAGGCCGCCGCCCCGGGCTGCCGGTTCCCGCGCGCCGTGAGGAACGACCGGTACAGCGGGTCAGGCGTCACGTCCGCCGACTGGCAGGCCAGCCGCGAGTAGAGCTCGCACCGCTCCAGCGCGACGTCCCACTTCTTTGCCGACGCGTAGCGCTTGCAGTCGCTGGCGGCCTGGCGCTGCACCTCGGGCACCACGTTGCGCGCCACCGGGAGCGCCCGCAGGAAATAGAGCTCGCAGCCCGCCCCCAACTTCTCCAGGGAACCCAGCGCAGCCTCGAGCCGGCCCGCCGTGACGAGCGCCGTCGCGGCTTCCAGGTTCGCCTCGCAGGCGCGCAGTACGCCGATGCGCGCCAACAGCGCTTCCGCCTCGTGGTGCAACGGCTCGAGGTCGAGCGCGCGCGAACACGCCGCCGCGGCCCGGTCCCAATCGGGGGGCCCCGCCTCGGGGTTCGCGTACGTGCGGCACTCGGCGAGCAACGGCTCGAGCTCGTCGAGCGGGTCCGCCGCGGCGACGACGGGCTGCAGGGGCACCGGGTCGGGCGGCTGGAGCGCCAGGCCCACGCTCACCACCACCGCGGCGGCGAGCGCGGCCACCGCGCCGATGACGCCGAAGCCCGCGCGGCGCGGAGCCTTCCCGAACTGGGTGGTGGGCACCGCGTAGTCGACGCCCCCGCCTCGACTCCGCTCGGGGTGAACGGCCAGGTCGTCGGTGGGCTGGTCCTGCCAGAGCGACCGCGGGTCGAGCTCACTCATGGCCGGCTCCTTCGTGAAAGCGTCGGGCGAGCGTCGCCTTGAGCCGGTGAATCTTCGTGGCCACGTTCGAGGTCGAGAGCCCGGTCACCTCGGCGATCGACGCGGCGTCGAGCCCTTCCAGGTACAGCATCACCAGCTGGCGATCGGTGACCTTCAGCGCGTGCACCAGGCGGGTGAGCCGCTCCAGCGCGCGGGTGCGGTCGAGCGCGGTCTCGGCGTCATCGGCCTCCATCGCCACGTCGTCCAGCTCCACGAAGCGGGCCCGTTGCCGGCCCAGGTGCGCCGCGCCGACGTTGTGCGCGACCCGCCAACTCCACGTCTTGAGCGAGCAGCGGTGGTCGAAGGTCTCGAGGCTGCGCCAGAGCGCGGTGTGCATCTCCTGCAGGAGATCGCGCCGCACCTCCCGGTCGGCCTCGTAGCCGGCGGCCACCCGCGCGAGCGCCGGCGCAAGGAGCGAGATCGCCTCGCGATAGAGCCTGTCCGGGTCTTTCACCACGGCCACTTTCACTGCCAGCGCGGCGTTCACCACCCCTTAGTGAGCGGCCAGGGGGATTTCTTACAGATTCTCAGCCGGCCCGCCCACCGATGCGGGTGAGGTCGCTCGCCGCGTGGATCGCCCACCTCCACGAGCGCGTCGGCGAGCACCAGGCGAGGCCCGTCAGCGCCCGGGTCGTCGTAGACGGCGTCGAAGAGCGCCTCGAGGCTCGGCTTCACGCCCTGCACCATCGCATCTCCGGCAGCTCACTTCGCCGGCCACATCTTCTCGGTGAAGCCCTGCCGCGCGTACCACTGCTGCCGCTCCTTCGGGAGCGACGCCCAGGCCGCGCCCTGGTCGAGCTCGGGCATGGGGCCGAACACGCCTTCCTGCTTCCCGCCGATGTCCGGGTAGTACTCGCGCGCGATGCCCTGGGCCGTCACGGTGGCCTTCGCGCCGACGCTCACCTTCACCCCGAGGAACTTCACCGACTCGTCGAGCCCGAGCGAGGCCCCGTACTTCGCCGCGTTGCCGTCGACGAAGGTGGACACCGTGGCCGGCCCTTCCTTGAACGAGAGCGTCACCTTGCCGTGCTTGTCGAGCTCGACGCCCGCGCCCACCACCGTGGCCTTCACCTGCTTGAGGTGACCTGCCGAGTCGAAGGTGGCGCTCCCCTCGGCGAAGCCCACGCCCACCGACACCTCTTCCTTCACCTGGTTCTTCTGGTTGAGCTGCCGCCCGTCGTCCGTCAGGTCGACGCTCGAGCTCCCTCCGAGGGTGAGCTTCTTGCCCACCGTGGCCTTCGCCGTCACCTCGAGGCCGAGGGAGAAGCCGCCGGCGTGGACTTCGCCGCGAAAGTCGCTGACGCGGTTCGACACCTCCTTCGCCGCGCGCTCGATGCCGGGGTTGGTGTCGGTCAGCGCGCTGTTCCACCCGAGGTACTTGCGATCGATGTCCGTCACGCCGCTCTCGCTGAGCGCGGGCGGAGAGGACAGCGGGCCCAGGGCCCGCAGCGTCACGGCATCAGGCGCCTGCTTCACCGCTTCGCAGTACGCCGCGACGTAGGCGTCGAAGCGCGTGGCGTAGACGTTCGCGCGCCGCTGGTTCTCGCCGTGCACGAGCTCGCGCAGCGCCGCCGGGAGCGTGGACCGGTTGTCGAGCAGCGCCGGCCGGGGAGGCGGCTGCGGCGTCCGTGGCGTCGCGTGCTGCTCTGGCAGCTCGGCGACCAGGCCGGAGCCTGTCGCGCAGTTGAGCAGCGCCGGACGCGCGTCGTCGGGCAGGTTGTCGACCAGCGCGCCCAGCCGGCGGTCCCTGCCCAGCGCCACCAGCACCTCGCGCTGCTGCGCGGGAGAGAGGCTCCTGAGGATGCCCACCGCCGCGTGGGCGTCGTCCGCCGTCACCCCGAGGTTGGCCGGCAACGGCGAGGTGAGGAGCGAGTCGAGCTCCTCGAGCGCGACCTTCGTGGTCAGGCCCCCCGCCAGCTGGGAAGCAGGGAGCCCACCACTCTGCTGCGCGAGTTGGGGCAGCTGATCAGCCCCGGTCCAGGCGCTGACCTGCGCGTCCTGCAGCTCGCGCGGCGCGACCGGGGGCGTCGCCTCGGTGGTGATGGGTTCGTGGGAAGGGGAGACATCGAGACCGGTGGAACGACCGACGCTGCCAGGCATGGGGACTCCGGGGTGTGAGGTTTCGTCCCGCCTGTTCAAGGACGGGACCAGCCGCCTTCCCCGGGCGCGACGTGGGCTCGCAGTCCGCCCGGAGAGACGCGGTCTCGCCGAAGAGACGGTGGCCCGGTGGCAGCCGCTCGGGAGCGCCGGGCCCGCGGCTTGCTCAGCAGGTGGGCTCACCCCAACCGAAGGACTCACCATGAGCACCGAAATCGCCGCCGCCGTTCACCCGTGGGACGAAGGCGCGCAGGAGCCGTCGAGCCGCCAACTGGTCATCTCCGCCGTCATCGCCTGGTTCTGGCTGGGCCTGGGCCCCACGCCGCTGCTGCCCATCGGGCTGCTCATCAACCTCTTCAGGCTCGGCGGCCTCACCGGCGCCAACACCTGGGGCGGGCGCTTCCGCTTCGGCAGGAAGGTGTTGCTGATCAGCGCGGCGGCCGCGGCGATGGGGTTCCTGATGAAGGCCGGGCTGTTCCTCTCGAAGGGCTCGGTCAGCTTCCACCTGTTCTGAGCGCGCGGTCCGCCCTCAGAAGGACAGCCCCACCCCGCCAGAGAGCGCGAAGGTCACTCCGCCGCCGGTATCCACCCCGAGCGTCGCCTGCGCGAAGAGGGCGAGGATGTCGATCAACACCACCGAGCCCTGCGCGAGAAAGGTGAAGGCGAAGGCGGCGCCGGTGACGGTGGTGCGCGCGACCTTCACCGTCGCCACCGCGAGCGTGGGCAGCGTGGCGAGCGTGAGCTGGTTGCGGTTGCCGAAGCGCACCCCGGGCCCTGCTCCGTAGAGCTGGACGTTGGACTGGGCGAGCGGCGCGTAGTCGATCAGCCCCACCCCGACGAGCCCCACCCCGCTGCGAAAACGAACGCCCACGCTCCCGGTCGCGCCGACGGCGCCGCTGAGGAAGTCTCCCGACGTCAACAGACCCGCGGTGACGCCCAGCAGCCCCACCACGCGTGAGACCGGCTCGGGAGGTGCGGGGGGTGGCCCGGGCGGAGCGACGGGCTTCGGGACCACCTCGCCGTCCCCGGCGCGCAGCGGTGCGCGCCCACCGGCTGCCGGAGGAACGACCACGCCGGCATCGGCGTCCGGCGCGGGCGGGCGCGCGCCCGGCGAGACACAGCTGCCGGCCTCGCAGATCCGGTCGCCCTTGCAGTCGGTGTCCTTCTCGCAACCCGCGGCGAGGACCAGCAGCGTCAGCGCAATCACCCGCGCGCCTGTAGCGCAGCCGAAGCCCGGGGGGCAAAGAAGCGAAGGTCTAGACGCGGATGCCGAGCGGCTGGCCCGTGTTGCGGCACACGCCGCTGCCGAACGAGGTGATCGACGTCACGTCGAGCAGCGAGGCGATCTCCATGTGCAGATCAGACAGCGGCCGGCGCACCGTGGGTGAGCCCACTTCCTGGCCGAACTTGAGATCCGCGCCCCCGCCGCACAGCAGCATCGGCAGGTTCTCGGTGAGGTGCACGTTGCCGTCGGACATGTCGGAGCCGTAGAGCACCAGCGTCTCGTCGAGCAGGTTCGCCGTGCGCAGCTTCTCGAGCAGGTCGGCGAGCAGCCCCACCTGCACCACGTTGATCTGCTTGAGCCGGTCGATCGACGACTGCGTGCCGCCGTGGTGCGCCACCGCGTGGTGACCAGACCCGCCACCGATCGCCTCGGCGAAGTTCATCGATTCCGACACGCCGGGCCCGTACATGATGGTGGCCACGTTGGTCAGGCCGCACTGCATCGCCAGCACGATCATCTGGTGCATCAGCGAGAAGCGCAGCGCGTAGTTCGTGTTCGGCGCCACGAAGTCCTGCGTGGGCCTGGTGAGGTTGGGCGTGCAGGTCGAGACCGTGCCCAGGCCCATCTCCACCTCGCGCACGGTGTCCATGTACGAGCTGAGCACCGGGCGGTAGGTCGCCGGCAGCCGGCTCGAGAGCCGCGTCGCGTCCTTGTGCATCGAGTCGAGGATGCTGCGCTTGCGCGCGTGCAGGTAGTTGATCTGCGCCGCGCTGCCCGCCTCTGCGCCGAACAACTTCTGGAACATCTGCGCCGGGTCGGGGATGGGCGAGCGGAACTTGTCGATCGCCTGCCAGCAGATGCGGTTCAGGTAGTCGTTCGAGTACCCGGGGTGATCGTTGAGCGGGTGCACGTGGTAGTAGAGCCCGCCCACCTCGAGCGAGCGCAACGACGAGGGGTGCCGGTCAGCCACGTATTGATCGAGCGTGATCCCACAGCGCGCCACGCCGGGATCTCCCAGCTGAATCGGCTGCGCCGAGAGGAAGCCCGCGCAGTTCTGCCAGTGCGGGTCTGCCCCGGGGAAGCCGTTGAACATGCCGCGCAGCACCATCGTGTTCGGCCGCAAGCCCCGGCTCACCAGCGGCGCGAGGGCCTCGTTCCAGGTCCAGGCCCCGTTGGCGCCCGCGGGCATGTGCGCGCCGTTGGGCACGTAGCCGGCGATGAAGCGGCGTCGCACCGGCGCCTGCTGCGCGTGCGCGAAGTGACCCGACACCAGCGGCAGCGCCAGCTGGAGCCCCATGAACTTGAGTACGTGTCTTCGCCCGAGCTTCATGGGTTCAGCTCCGTCAGTTCGAGAGACTTGAGCAACGAGTCGACCGTCATCTGCTTGAGCGTCGGCGTGCCTCCGTCGGGCAGCGACGAGAGCTCCTTCGCCACGCAGAGCTCTTCGTCGAGCGGGCCACGGTTGAGACCGAACGTGAGCAGCTTGGTGGCGACGCAGGCCTTGTAGTCGGGCGAGTTCTCCACCGCGGCGGCGAGCACGTGGGGGTCGGTCACCAGCACGCCGTCGAGCTCGAGATCGCTCGTGATGGGCACGCCGTTCGCGTACAGGTCGCGCCACAGGCCCTGGCGGTCGTACTTCTCGAGCGCGAGGCCGATGGGGTCCATCAGGTTGTGGCAGCCGCCGCAGCGCGCGGCGTTGTTGCGGTGCAGCGCCATCTGCTCGCGGATGGACAGGTTGCGGTCGATCATCCCCACCGAGTTGCTGATCTCCTCGAGCGTGGCGGCGTCGAGGCGCGGCAGCGACCGGCACAGCAGGCGGGTGAGCGTCCACAGGCCGCGGTGAATGGGGCGGCGGAACTCCGAGCCCGTCGCGGTGCGCATCAGGAAGCCGCCCTGCGAGAGCAGCCCACCGCGCAGCGGGGTGGTGATCTTCCCGCTCATGTTGAAGGGCAGCCCGTAGTGGTACGCGAGGTTCGGGTCGGCCACGGTGAAGCCCGGGCTCATCAACTTCTGCGGCGTGAGATCGCTCGCCAGCACCTGGGCGAACACCCCGGCAGACTCGGCCTGCAGCGACGCGGTGAGCGGCCCCAGGTCTTCCGACTCGCGGAAGTCGAGCCACTGGCCGGCGAAGTTCCTGGTGAAGCGCGGCAGATCTGCGTCGAGCAGCCGGCGCGCCTGCGCCTCGACCTCGGCGGGAGAATCGAGGCCGCCGTTGCCCGCAAGCGCCCACAGCTGGTCGTCGGCGATCGAGCTGCGGAAGAAGAGCGAGAGCCGCGAGGCCGTGGCGTAGCCGCGCTCGGTGGCGTCGAAGCCATTGGGCGCGAGCTCGGGCTTGAACACCAGGTTGGGCGAGAGCAGCACCGCCTGCACCACCGCGCTGAGCGCCTCGTCAGCGGGCTCGGGGAACCCCGCCGCGCTCGCGCCCATGCGGGAAGACTCGAAGAGCTGCCGGTAGTCGGCGAGCTCGTCGGCGCGCGCCGGGCGACGGAAGCCGCGGCTGGCGAGCTTGGTGACGAGCGGGCCCACGCAGTTGTCCCAGGTCCACGCGGCCTTCAGCGGCGTGGGCGTGTAGTCGATGGTGACGGAGAACGCGGTCGAGTCGTAGTTGGGGTTCGCGCCCCGGTTGACCACGAAGTCGAAGAGATCGCCGCGCACGCCGGCCACCGTGAGCGCGAACTGCTCGGAGCCCCCGTTGGGGATGGTGCGGGTCCAGACGTCGGCGCCGTTCTTCCTGATGGCGACCACGATGCCGTCACCGCCGCCGGGATCGCCGTCGCTGAAGCGGCCGGTGAGCGTGACCGAGCCGTTGAGCGCGACCTTCCACCGGCGCACCGCGTCCACCGTCGAGCCGGGGTGCATGCCGGTGGCCCAGTTGAGCACCGTCTGATCAGGCTCCTTGCGCCAGAGCGAGCGGGTGTTGTCGAACACCATCGGCGCGCCCGACGAGTCGAGGTACGACCAGCAGTCGCGATCCTGCGCGTCGGAGAAGTCGATGGTCGACGAGTACGTGCCCTTCACCGTGCACGCCGGCGTGGCGGGCATCGCGGGCGCCGGGCACTGCGCGGTGAGCGCGGGCGTGGCGAGCACGGTGGCGGCGAGCCGCTCGGCGGTCTCGAGCTGCGACTCGAGGCCCTGCGCGTCGATGCGCGTCTCGCTCATGGTGTCGAAGCCGTAGACCTGCGCCACGGGCGTCCACCGGGTGAAGAAGGTGTCGGCGATGGGCGTGCCGAGCACGTCGGACACCATCGCCTGGTACTCGTGGTTCGACACGCGCAGCAGCTTGGTCACCCCGTGCACGCCCGGCTCGCACTTCTCGGGCACCACCACCGGAGGCACCACCACGGGAGGCGGTGGCGGCCCTTCTCCGGACGGACCGAACAGGGTCCCCTCGCAGGAGCAGAGCGCTGCCAGGCAGAAGGCCAACGCGGCTGAGGTCGGGGTGCGGAGCATGGCGGGCGCCCATTGTGCTTGATCCATGCCCAATGTGGGTGCCCGCCAACACCTTGATGTCACAGGGGCGCGACACCACGAAGCGCACGGCGATGGAGCAGCCGTACTCCACTCGCTCAGGAAGGTGTCGCCTCAAGGTACCCAGCTCAGAACCACTCGAGCACCTGCACGGCGCTCGAGAAGAGCTGCTGATCATCAGGCTCGGTGGCGAGGAAGAAGGCCCGCTCGAGCAGCTCGACCTTCGCGGTGGCGAGCACCCAGTCGACGAGCACCGACTCCTGGGCGGTGAGGACACCGTGCCGCTGACCGAACTCGCAGGCGAGCCGCGCGTACCAGCGTGGCGCGACCTGTGCCGCGCGAAGCAGCTCCTCGGCGCGCGGCTGCAGTCCATACGCGGCGATGGGCTCGAGCACCTCGAGGAGCTCATCCGCGCGCAACTGGTTCATGAGGTCCTCAGCGAAGCAGGCGTTCACCAGGGCGCGCTCAGGTGGCGAGATCGGAAGCCGGCGGAGCAATCGCAGCACGAGCTCGCGATTCGATGCGTTCCGGCACGAGAGCTCGACCATGCGCGGCAGGCAGTGCCGGGCGTCCCGCTCGTCGCCGAACGTGAACATCGCGCTCCAGATGAGCGGCTCGACCTGCGACCAGTCGCGCTGACGGAGGGGCGTCGCCTTGAACTCGGCCACCTCGTCGTCGCTCACGCAGTGTGAGCAGTAGAAGCTCAGCCGCAGGCGATCGCGCGAGAACGCGTCGTAGAGGGCCTCGAGGGCCACCGAGAGCTCGGGCGGATACATGCGCGTGGTGACGAACGGAGCCGCCGACGCTGACTCGAGGAAGCCTGCCACGCGGATCTGCGCTCGGCGTCGAAATCGACTGAGCCCCTCACCCCGACCCGCCTTCCGTCACCGGGTGAGGGCGCCGATGTTGACCACGGTCCAACCGAGCTTTCGAGCCTCCGCGACGAAGGCCGACGCCAGCGAGAGGTCGGAGCCCAGGCGCAGCTTGCGAGTGTCGCCCCCGATGGTGGTCACCTTCACCACGAAGCCACGCTCGAGCACGTGAGCGACCATCCACCCGCCGAACCCGATCGCAGGCGCGCTGTACGCAGCCTTCACGGGGAGCAGGCCGACCATCGCGCCCGTGGTGAGCAGTGCGCTGACGAGGGCGAGCCCGCCCGCGAAGACGAGCTGAAACGGCAGTCGTTCTGCGATGAACCCGTGCTCGACAAGAACGTCGCGGACGTCGGCTCGCGCGAGCGAAACGACAGGGCGACCGTCCTGCCACTCGGTCATCTCCTGGGGACTGATCTTGAGTGCGCCAAAGGCCGAATCCACCGCCGCCTCTGACTCCGGTCCGCGTGAGAAAGCAAGGGGTTCGCGAGCCACCCATCGAGCCAGTTTCTCTGCGGACTCGACGAAGCCTGCTTCGCGGATCAGGGCGTGACGGTGCGGCGCTGCACCGACCGCGTGTAGATGCCGAAGCGGTAGCTGCACTTGCGGCCCTTCTCGCCCGAGGCCTCGTAGGTGAACGTGCCGCTCGACTCGTCGTACTCGGCGTCTTCGTACTGCGGGCAGCCGTCCTTCGCGGCCTGCGCCTCGAGCACCCGGTGCGTCTTCGGATCATCGAGCGGCGCGAACTTCGGCGGCGCGGCAGTGGCCTTCAGCTTCACCTTCTCTTCGCGCCCCACCCGCTCAAGCACGATCAGCCACGGCTTCCAATACAGCTCGCGGTACCAGTCGTCGTCGGTCTCGAACCACGTCGAGTTGCTCTGCGCCCCGCTGTCGAGCGTGAAGCCCCACGCCTTGTCGTCCTTCGTGAAGCTCGCGCGCGCGCCGGTGCTCAAGCGCCGCAGCTGCCCGAGCGAGAGCTCGAACGTCGCCGCCACCGGTGGACCCGGCCGCCACGCGCCCATCGTCTTGCGCCAGGCCTTGAGCGCGGCTTCGTTGCAGTCGACGCCCGCGGCGAGCCAGGGCTCGAGCACCTCCTGCACCTGGCGGCGCGCGGCCGGGCTCGCCTTCGCGATGGCCAGCCCGATGGTGAGCATCGAGCCCATCGCGTCTTCGCGTGACGAGGTGACGCGCACCTTCGAGGGATCGATTTTCCCCAGCGCGTCGAGCAGGGCGACAGATGGTGCGAGCTTCGCCAGCCCCTCCGCGTCGCCGAGCAGGGACAGATCAGGATCGTCGGGCTTCGGGCCCACGTTCGAGGGCACCGCGGTCAACACCGCGAGCGCGAGCTGCTGCCTTCCCGCGGCGGTCATGAAGGGGAAGAGCTCGCTCAAGTCATCATCGGATCGGTACGTGGGCTTCCCCACCAGATAGCGCGCGAGGTACGGCGCGAGCGGCGAGAGGTCGGGGCGCTGCTTCTCGGTCTTCTCCTGCACGCGCGAGAGCAGGGAGCTGAGCTCGTCGCGCAGGTCGAAGAAGCGGCGGCCCTCGTCGCCTTCCTTCGCAGGGAACAGCTCCATGAGCGGCGCGATCTCGGCCACCCACGCCGAGGGCAGGTCGTTGCAGGTGAGGTCGTACAGCGCGTCGCGCGCCGCGGCGTCGGTCTTCGCCAGGGCCAGCGCGTCCTTGAAGAACGTGGCCCGCCCCGGAGCCGCGAGCCCCAGCAGGTACGCCCGCGCGGGCTTGTCTTCGGCCTTCAGCAACGCCGCCGCGCGAATCGGCCCCCGGCGCGCGAGCTCGGGGAAGGCGAAGCCGGCCAGCTCTTCGTCACCGAGCGCGGCCTCGAGCACCGGGCTCTCGGACGCGAGCCAGCGCTTGCGGGCCTCGTCGTCGAAGTGCACCTCGATGCGGGTGAGGTTCTCCTTCGTGCCCTCGAGCAGCTCGACCTGCTGCGAGCCGGGATACTGGGGCACCAGGTAGACCGTCTGGCCCTTCGCGACCTGCGGGCCCACCGCGTTGCGCAGGCGATGTTCCATCGGCGACTTGTGCGGGTCGTCCCAGATGACGCCGTCGTAGACCTTCACGGTGTACGCGCTGCCCACCGCGGGCGCGGAAGAACCGAAGGTGCGGGTCACCTTCACCGTGAGCGAGAAGTCGTTCTTCGTCTTTCCCTTCACGAAGGAGTCGACGGTGCCCGCGATCACCGAGCTGCCGTTCTTCCGCACGTCCGCCAGGCCGTAGTGCTCGGTGACCAGCTGTCCCGCATGGGCCACCGGGACGACGCTCAGCATCGCCAGCGCCACCGCTCTCATCGCAGCGCCTCGAGCGCCTTGCGCGAACGACTCCACTGCGTCACCAGGTCGCTTCATGTCTGCCTCTCCGTAGCGCGGGTGAAGTCGCGAAGATCGGGCGACCATATCCGACCCAATCTCCCTCTCCCTGCGCAGCGGGGAGAGGGCCGGGGTGAGGGGCCACTAGCGGAGCAGGTGCCAGAGCCACCACAGCGTCATCAACGCTGCGGCGCCGGCCCAGAAGCGCGTCACGTACATCTTGCTGTTCTCTGCGTAGGCGACCTGGCCTGAGTCCGTGTCCGAGAGCACGAACGGCGTCTTCGTACCCAGCTTCAGCGCGTAGCGGCCCGGCGCTTCGACCACGGTGCCGAGCACGAAGATCTTCTCTCCCGGCTGCAGCGTGGTCTCGTTGGCGCGCAGCTCTCCGTAGCCGAGCAGGCGCGTCTTGCCGCGTGACTCGAGGTAGCGCACCAGCGTGCCATGGTCCTCCGTGCCGCCCTCGCCGGCGAGCAACACCTCGGCGCCAGCGGGATCGACGTCGATTGTGCCCGGGCCCTTGCGGTCCTTGAGCTGAAAGGGCGCACAGATCGCCTCGTCGTGAATCGTGGCCCATCGGCTGTAGCGGCCCGCCTGCACGTACTCCTGCACCAGCATGCGGTACCAGACGCAGGGCTTGCCGCTGACGGGCGCGGTCAGCGGCTGTTGAGCCACCACCACGCCGTGCACCTTGCACACGCCAGCGCCGCGCACCTGCGAGACCTCGAGCTCCTCCTGCTGGAAGAACTTCACCTTCCGGGCCTTGCGCTGGGCGAGCCAGAAGCCGATCGCAGACACGGCACCAAAGAACAGCGTGGGCACCGCGTAACCCATTCTCATGGGCGGCCTCTTACTCGGACCGGTCGGCCTTCTCAGCGATTCGGTCGAAGTCGCCGGCCGCCTCGTTCTTGATCTCGGAGCGCTCGACCTCGGACAGCTTCAGCCACCCGAGCTGCGGTCGAGGCGACGCTGAAGGGGCGCCTTCTGCGCGTGCTGGCGTCTTCGTGCGTGCCATGACGGCGAATCTACCACCATCATGGACACACCCCAGAAGGCGCGCCGTACCCGAACACGATGTCGTGGAGCGGATGGCTGCCCACGAACGCGCCCGCCGGGAGGAAGTCCCAGGTGACGCCGTCGGTGCTCCGGTAGAATTCCTGGCGCGCGTACCAGTTCTGCCAGCCGCCGCGCACCGACACGAACGTGCCCGTCAGTGGGCTGCGGCTCACCGCGCCGAGCTCGGGCCGGCCCATGCCGCCGTCGGGGCGGCGGCCGATGAGCGGGGTCGCGGTCCAGCGCTCGCCGTCGGTGCTGCGGAACGCGACCGGCGTGTACGAAGGCGGGAGCAGGCTGCCCCACGCGAGGAACTCGGTGCCCGTCCACTCGACGCCCTCGATGGCGAGCCCACCGGCGTCGCTGGCAGAGAAGGTGTCGCCCTGATCAGTCGAGCGGCACACCAGGCCCTGGTCGGTGAGGAAGAGCAGCGTGGCCCCGTTCGTGCCGAAGCGCCGCGCCACCCGGCACTCGGGCGGCAGTGTCGTCGGGCGAACCCAGGTCGCGCCGTCGTCACGCGAGACGCGCAGGTCGCTGCGGTCGGAGTCGTTGCCGAACACCACGAACACGCCGTCGGCGCGGCCCTGCGTGCGCACGTTGAAGATGGGCCCGCCGTCGGCGCCGCGGAGATCGATCGTCGCGCCCGCGTCCCAGGTGGCGCCGTCGTCGCGCGACCAGCGCGGGTTGCGGCCGCTGGCGAACACGAGCCCACCGCCTTCCACCACGCCCTGGAACGTGGTGCCGCCGAGCGTCTGCGTCCAGCTCACGCCGTCGGCGCTGCGCCGGATTCCGCCCGGCGGGCCCCAGCCGTACGACGCGACGAACCAGCCGTTCGAGAACACCACGCCGTGTCCCGCGCCTGCGTTGTGATCGCAGTCTTCACTGCCGCCGTCGGGGTTTCCGCCGGCCACGAAGCAGGTGAAGCGGTCTTCGTCAGAGCGGTTGCCCACCCAGGTGCGGCCGTCGTCGCACGAAATGGTGGTGCGCCCCACGTGGCCTGAGGCGACGAACATCGGCACCGTCGTCGCGCCGCCGCCACCGCCTGTCGCAGCACCACCGCCTGTCGCAGCACCACCGCCCGTCGCAGCACCACCGCCGGTCGCAGCACCACCGCCTGTCGCGGTGCCTCCACCTGTCGCGGTTCCTCCACCTGCTGCGGCGCCTCCACCCGTCGCAGCACTGCCGCCACCTGTCGCGCCCGCGTCGGGGTCGACCACTGGCCCCGAACACGCGGCGACGAGGATGAAGAGGGCGGCCACCGTTCGTCCCGAGCGAAGGCGAGAGATGGCCGCAGAAGCTCGCAGGAAGGCGCCGCTCGACTCAGCTCGGGGTGAACGGCGATCTCTCGTCGAGTGCATGGCCGCGAAGATAGGCCAGCGCCGATGTACGCCAGTGTCGGCGAATTGATTCGCGTCATGTCCTTGTCCGGGTGAACGCTCCGTAGTCTCGTCGCCGCTGATGAGACGCAGCTGGCTCCTCCTCGCGTGCGCCCTCTCCTGTACGGGCCAGATCTCCGGGCCGATCCCCGCGCCGGTTGATCCGGCCGTGCTCGACGGCCCCCGCACTTGCCGCCCGGTCTCGGCGCCGATGCGCGCGCTGACCGCGAGGCAATACGACGTGGTGGTCGAAGATCTCCTCGGTGACACCACCCGGCCCGCGCAGGTGCTCGAGCGCCCGTCTTCCGAGACGCGCTTCGACAACCACGCAGACTGGGTGGGCATGGACGAGGTGCGGCTGCGCTTCTACCTGAAGACCGCGGAGACCCTGGCGAACGCGGCCGTCACGCGGCAGGGCACGCTGTTTCCCTGCGCCCGCCCGCCGGCCGCGGAGGAAGAGGCGTGCATCGGGCAGATCCTCGACACCTTCGGCCGCCGCGCCATGCGCCGCACCCTCAACGCCGACGAGCGCACGTCCCTGCTCACGGTGTTCCGCACCGTGCGCGCGCTGCCCACCGCGACGTACGACGAGGCGCTCTCGGCGGTGCTCCAGGTGGTGCTGCAGTCGCCGCAGTTCCTCTACGTCACCGAGGTGGGCGCGAGCGTGACGGGCGCGGCGCGGCCGACCTCGAAGCTCGAGCCGCTCGAGGTGGCCACCAAGCTGTCCCTCTTCCTCTGGGGCAGCGTGCCTGACACTGCGCTGCTCGACGCCGCGGAGCAGGGCCGGCTCAGCACCGTGGAAGACGTGACGCGCGAGACGCGGCGGCTGCTGGCTGATCCCCGCGCGCGCACCGGCTACCTGCACTTCGCTGATCAGTGGCTCGAGGTCGACGCGCTGGGCGCGGTGAACAAGAACACCACCCTCTTCCCCCTGTGGACCGCTGCGCTCGCCACCGCGTCGCGCACCGAGCTCGAGACCTTCGCCGCCGACAGCTTCACGGGCGGGAAGACCTATTCCCAACTGCTCACCGACCGCGCCACCACCCTCACCGCCCCGCTCGCCGCGGCCTACGGGGTGAGCGCGGCCGACCAGGTGCTCCCGGCCGGACGCGCGGGCGTGCTCACCCGCGTGGCGTGGCTCTCGACGCACGCGCACCCCGAGCAGACCTCGCCCACCCTGCGCGGCAAGTCGATCCGCACCCGCATGCTCTGCGAGGACATCGCCCCGCCTCCGCCCGGCGTGAACGTGATGCTGCCCAACGTCACCGGCCCCGCGACGCTGCGGCAGCGCCTGGCGGCGCACATGCTGGCGGGGAGCTCCTGCTACTCGTGCCACGTGTTGATGGACCCCCTGGGTTTCGGCCTCGAGGGCTTCGACGCGATGGGCGTGGCGCGCACCACCGAGTCGGGCGGCCTGCCCATCGACAGCACCGGGGAGATCACCGTGGGCAACGCCGCCACCAGCTTCGCCAACGCCGCCGAGCTCTCGCAGCGCCTGGCCGAGAGCCCCGCCTCGAATCGCTGCTACCTGACGCAGGTCTACCGCTACGCGCAGGGCCGCACCGAGGGCTCGAAGGACCGCTGCCACCTCGACGCGGCCTTCACCTCGCTGGGGCCCACTGCGTCGCTGCAGGACGTGGCCGTGGCGGTCACCACCTCTGACGCGTTCCTGTTCCGGGAGTCGCTGCCATGAAGATTCCCCGACGGCATTTCCTCAAGGGCGCGGGCGCGCTGCTGCCGATTCCGCTGCTGACCAGCCTGCTGCCGAAGACCGCGCGCGCCCAGGTGGTGGCGCCCAGGCGCATCCTCTTCTTCCTGCAGGACAACGGCACGCTGCGCGACGAGTGGACGCCCACGGCGGGCACCGGGGGCCTCACGCTCCCCTACCTGCTCTCGCCGCTCGAGGCGGTGAAGGGCGACATCCTGCCCATCGTCGGCGTGGACAACCACATCACCCACGACCACTCGGGCAACGCGCACGACATCGGCAACGGCACGCTGCTGACGGCCATCGCGCGCAGCGACTTCGCCAGCGTTCAGAGCGCGGCGAACGGCGGAGGCCCGTCGATCGATCAATACCTCGCCGGCCGGCTGCCCACCGCTCCGCGCCGCAGCATCAACATCAACCTGCCCAGCGGCTCGTTCGCGGTCTCGTACCAGGCAGCGGCACAGCCGACCACCGGCCTCAGCCTGGGCAACGCCTTCGCGGATCTGTTCGGCAACTTCAACGGCACGACGGATCCACAGCTGATCGCCAAGCGCCGCGTCACCCGCGAGAGCGTGATCGACTCGGTGCTGGAGAACTTTCGGCACGTCAACACGCGGGTCTCGGCGGCCGACAAGGCGAAGCTCGATCACCACCTCACCATGCTGCGCGACCTCGAGACGCGGCTCGCGCTCGAGGCGCAGGGCAATTCCTGCGCGCCTGACCCGAACCCGCCGGTGTTCGCGCCCAACCGGCCGAACAACGACTACGCGGCGTACCTCTACGCGCTCGCGTTCGCCTGCCAGCTGAGCCACGTCGGCTCGTACATGACAGCGCAGCCCGGCAGCGACCCGGCGTTCCCGGTGCGCTTCACCGGCGGCGACTACCACAACTGGATTCACCAGGGCCCCGACTACGGGCTCGATCCGGTGCGCCGTCGCGAGGAATGGCGCAGCACCATGCGCTGGTACGCCACCGCCTTCGCCGCGTGGGTGCAGCGCTTCAAGGCGACGCCCGACACCGACGGCGGCTCGCTGCTCGACAACACGCTCATCGTCTGGCCCAACGTCTTCGGCATGGGCAGCTACCACGACTTCCACGAGATCCCCGTGGTGCTCGCCGGCCGCGCCGGTGGTGCGATTCAGCCGGGGCGCCTGCTCGACTACCGGCGCGCGCGCGCGGCGAACCCGACCGTGTTCGGGCCGTCGTACGACCGGCGCTCGTTCGTGAACGAGACGACCAACAACCTGATGGTCTCGCTGTGCCACGCGATGGGGCTGCGCGACGTCACCACCTTCGGTGACCCGGCGTTCTGCACCGGCGGTCTCCCCGGGCTGGTGGGATGAAGCTTCGCAGCGCGGTGGTGCTCCTGCTCGCGGTGACTGCGTGCGACGAGGCCGCCGTGCCCGGCAACGACGCGGGCCCCGTCACCCCCGGGGCGTGCGACGTGCCTGCGCTCTTTGCCGCGAGCTGCACGGCGGGCTGTCACGACGCGACGGCAGTGCAGGGCGGGCTCGACCTCGCCTCGCCCAACCTCGAGGCGCGGGTGTACGGCAAGCGCAGCGCGGGGCGGGCCGACTACCTCCTCGTCGACCCGGAGATCCCGGAAGAGAGCGCGCTGTTCCTGAAGCTGTCGATGCAGCCGCCGTTCGGCGCGTCGATGCCGCAGGGCCGCCAGGCGCTCGACCAGGCCCAGCGCGCCTGCGTGCTCGCGTGGGTGCAGCAGGTGGCCGATGGCGGCGTTCCCGACGCGGGCGCGACGTTGAGCGACGCGGGCACCGGTGACGCGGGTGTGCTGGCCGACGGTGGCGTGACGATGCGCGACGCAGGCACGTTCGATGCGGGCCGGTTCTGGGGGCCGATCGCCGACGGCACCGGCTGCGTGCCCGACGGTGGCGCCTGGTGCGTCGCGCAGCGGGTGAACGAGCCGCTCTACGCGGTGCGGGGACTCTCGGACTCCGACATCTGGGCGGTGGGCGCGCGCGGCGCGGCGTACCACTACGACGGCACCACCTGGTCGCGCTCGGATGCCGGCGTGCCGGTGACGCTGTTCGACGTGCACCCGGTGTCAGCGAACGAGGTGTGGGCGGTGGGTGAGCAGGGCGTGGTGATTCGGTTTCAGCCCGGCGGCTGGAGCGCGGTCGGCTGGTCCCCTCCGGCGAGCCCTCTCGACGCGGGGCTGCTGCCTTCCGGTCAGCCGCAGCGCGATCTCGGTGGCGTGTGGGCGACCTCGACCGAGGTGTGGATCTCAGGTGCTGGCAACACGCTCGCGCGCCACGCGGGGACCACGCTGCGGGTGGTGCAGTCGGACGCCATCAACAGCGTCTCGCCCGATCTGATCAAGGTCTGGGGGCGCAACGACACCGAGGTGTGGGCGGCCGGCGACTTCGCCTTTCGCGAGTACGACGGCGCGCAGTGGGCCGACGGGCGCGGCTCGATTCTGCGGGTGTTCGGCATCTGGGGCTCGGTGAACCCGATGAACGGCGACCGGGTGCTGGTGGCCGTGGGCAACGACGGCAGCATGCTCGCGTACGACTACACCGACTCCGGCAGCTACCCGTGGCAGCCGCCGAACTTCAGCGCAGACACGTATGAGCTCAAGCGCGACCTGCGCAGCGTCTGGCTCGACGGTGCAGCGCGCGGCTGGGCGGTCGGCCTCGATGGGCAGCTGCTCGAGCTGGACCTCGTCAACCGGCGCTACGTGCGCCACCTCACGCCCGTGTTCGATCACCTGCTCGGTGTGTGGGGCACCGCGGTCAACCGCAGCTGGGCGGTCGGCGGCCGCATCGACGGCGTGATTCTCCGAAGCCGGTAGCCCTGTCACGACGTCGTCCTGCCGATTCCAATCAGCCGCCATCAGCTCCCGCATCGGCAGAGCAGACACCATTGAACGACCAGCAGAGCTGCCCCGTGCAGGTGTAGCTCGAGCCAGCGGTATTTCCGGTCAGGCAGACGGAAGTGCCGACGAGCCCGGGGAGGCACGGGGCCGTGGGCTCGTCCGCCGCAGAGGGCCCACAGACGAGCCCGGCGTCGACGCCGCACAGCCCCACGTCCAACCAACAGCCGCTGGTGCACCAGGAGCGGAGTCCACCGCGGCACTCGAGCCTCCCCTCGTCGCTGCAGCGCTCCGTGACTGGACAGAACCGCCCCGCGTCGCCGGCGCTCACGCACGGCCCGTCAGCGAAGGCCTCCCAGCAGCCGCCGTCGGTGCAATGGAAGCCGTACCCCGAGCCCGGCCCCAGCGGGCAGATGGACGCGCCGAAGATGGGTTCGGTGCAGCTGCCGTTCGGGTCGAACTGGGCTGGCAGGAACGAGGGCTGGCAGAAGACGCTCGCGTCGAAGCCGCAGGTGCCGATGGGTGACCAGCAGCCCTGGCGGCACTCGAGCTGGGTGGTGTTCCGGCACTGCTGGCTGCCCTCCGAGGCGCAGAGGTCGGCCGCGGCGCAGGTGCTCGCATCAGGGAGTCCCGCATCAGGAGGTCCCGCATCAGCGGTCACGAAGGGCGGAGCGCAGGGCCCGTCCATGAAGAGCTGCCAGCACATGGCATCGGTGCACTGGTAGCCCCATCCCACCTGCCCGCGCGGGCAGACCATCGAGCCGATCAGCTGAGGGGTGCAGGCGAAGTCGGGGCCGGGCACGTACGAGGGCGGCTCACCTCCGCAGACCGAGCCCGGCTTCTGACAGCCGCTCAGCGCCACCACGATCAGGATTGCTGTGAGTCTCATGTGTCTCCGACACCTTCACCGCGGCCCTGGGGACACTCGAGCACGGAATCAGGGCAGACTGAGGCGGGTTGAGGCCTGAATGAAACGAGGGCTCGTCGCCGCGCTGCTGCTGTTGACCCTCGCGGGGGTGACGACGGCGATGTCGCGTCGTGAGCGGCCCGTTGCTCCCGAGCCACCCCGCGATGACGCCCGGGCCGCGAAGCTGCAAGCGGCGGCGCGCGTCATCTTCATCACCCTCGATGGTCCCCTGCGCGACGACGTGCTCTCGGGACCCCACATGCGGGGACTGCAGGAGGCCGTGCGTTCAGGTGGCCTCGCCTTCCCCGCGGACGCGGCGTCGTCCATGGCGCTGAGCCTGCCCGGCTACCAGGCGATGGCGGCGGGCACCCTCACCTCGTGCAACGACAACGACTGCGGCCGCATCACGGTGGAGACGATGGCCGAGCGCGTGGCCCACGGCCTTCACCTCGGCCCTGACGACGTGGCCGTGTTCGCGTCGTGGTCGCGGCTCGCCCTCGCGGTGACGTCTCGGGATGGGGTGGCGTACGTCGACGCGCCTGAGGATGGCCCGAAGCGCGAAGGGGGCCCGCCGTGGAGGAACGCCCGCTACGACGAGGAGACCTTCGGCCGCGCGCGCGAATATTGGGAGAAGCACCACCCCCGCTTCCTCCACCTCGCGTTGCTCGACACCGATGAGTGGGCACACCAGGGCCTGCGGCCGGAGTACGAGCAGGCGCTGCGCGAGACGGACGCCCGGGTGGTCGAGGTGCTGCGCTGGGTGTCGGAGCTGCCTGCTGAAGAGGCGGCGCTCACCACCGTGGTGCTCGCGTCTGATCACGGCCGCGGGTACCGCGACTGGCGTGAGCACGGGATTGTTCATCCCGGCAGCGGGGAGATCTTCATCGCGGCGATAGGTCCACTGGTGCAGCGCGGCGAGCCCGGCGCGGCTGATCAGCGAGACCTGCGGCCGACGGTGGAGCGGTTGTTCGGGTTGTGTCCTCGGCAGGTGGAGGACGATGGCCGGGCCATCGAGGCGATCATGGGGGAGCTGCCTTGTTTGCCCTCTCCCCCTCCTCGGGGAGAGGGAGGAAGGTGAACTCGAGCCAGGTGACGTAGCGGTAGTCACGAATGAAGCGGACTCCGTCGTCGGCCACCTCGAGCTGAATGACGTACGCGGGGCTCGTCGCGCCCGGCTTGAAGACGCCGAGCACCGGGCGCCCGTCGACCTGCCCCAGCGTGAGCGTGACGTCGTCCTTCGCGTAGTTCCCGAAGTACTGGCCCACCTCCGCGCCGCGGCGCGAGGCGCGCGCGACCAGGTCGAGCTCGACCTCCTTCGCCAGCAACGTGCGCAAGCCGTCCCAGTCGCGCGCGTTGAAGCGCGCCACGTACGTATCGAGCGTCGCGCGCAGCTCGGGGCTGAGCGTCACTTCCCGTGGCGCGGGCCCGGTCGCGGCCTTCAGCTTCGCCCGCCCGCGCACCAGCCCAGCCTTCACCGCGGGGACTGTCGTCTGCAGCGTGGAGGCGATGTCTTCGTTCGAGAGGCCGAGCACATCCTTGAGGATGACCGCGCTCCGCTGCAGCACCGGCAGCTCGAGGAAGGTGGCCAGCGCCGCCCTCACCGAGGCGGGATCGATCGCCCCGTCGCCGAGCGTGTCCGCGGTGAGCTCATCGAGCGGCTCCACGTGCTTGCGCTCGTAGCGCTTGAGGTGATCGAGCGCGGTGTGGTGGGCGATGCGCAGCAACCACGGGCGCAGGGGCGGCACCGAGACGCTCTGGCTGAGCTGGTAGAACGCCTTCGCCAGCGATTCCTGCAGCACGTCTTCCCCGTCGATCGCCGACCCCATCATCCGCGCGCAGTAGCGGTGGAGCTGGGGCCGGTACTCCGCCACCCACTCCAGGAAACGCTCCCGCCCGCCGGCCAGGGACTGCAGCTCGAGGTCCGCCATGTGCCCGTCTTCTCACGACTCTGGACGCCACCGCATCCTTTCACCCGGGTCAGTCGTCCTCTGGCCATGACCGTCCTGCGACAGACCCCCGACTTCCATTCCCTCCCCACCGACGGCAAGGCCGCCGAGCGGAGGGACCCCGGCTTCCTCGCGTACCAGGTCGCGCTCGAGATCGACGCGCCGCCCGAGAAGGTGATGGCGGTGCTCACCCGCGCCGCCGACTACCCGCGGTGGAACTCCACCGTCACGAAGCTCGAGGGCGACATCGCGCTGGGCAAGAAGCTCAAGCTGGTCTCGGTGCTCGCGCCGACGCGCACCTTCAAGCTGCAGGTGAGCGCGCTGGGGGCGGACGCGATGGTGTGGGAAGACGGCATGCCGTTCGGGCTCTTCCGCGGCGTGCGCAGCTTTCGCGCCACCCGCACGGCGAAGGGCACCACGGTGTTCGCGATGTCGGAGGTCTTCTCGGGTGCGATGCTGGGGCTGATCGCGAAGAGCCTGCCTGATCAACGCGCGACGTTCGAAGCCTTCGCGCGCGACCTGAAGAAGGAAGTCGAACGCAGCACCTGAGGGGAACCCATGGCCAGCAAGAAGAGCAGCGCAGGAACCGTCGAAGCACCGTGGAAGCTGAAGACCGCGCCGGGCACCTCCGACTTCGAGGCGTGGCGCGACGAGACGCGCGAGCCACCGGCGCTGGTGTGCCGCGTGGGCAAGACCGAGCTGAGCTACCAGCTGCGCTGCCTCGACGACGTGGTGGCGATGCTGAAGAAGCACGGCGACTGGCTGCCGCTGGGCGGGGCCGATGAGCAGAAGCCCGCGGCCGAAGGCACGCTCGAGGCGTGGGGCCGCTCGCCGAAGAACCCGGTGAAGGGCTGGTACGGACTCAAGAAGGGGCTGCGCGGGCGCTTCGGCGTCTACGTGCCGCCCGTGCTCGAGGCGTTGGGCCTGGTGGAGCTCGAGCACCTGCCGAAGAACAACCGCGTGAAGGCGAAGTAGTCAGCGCGCGCGGCGCGAGACCACGTTGCGGCGGAGGATGCGGGCGAGGACCTCCCTGGCCATGCGCGAGACCTCCGCGGGGTCGTTGCTGTAGTTCGAGGCCTCGTCGAAGACCGCCACCAGCAGGTCTCCGAAGGCGGCGGTCGGAGCGGCGCGGAGTGCGGACACGGGCGAAACGAGGGAGTTGGGGTTCATGCGTCTGTCCCTGAGCAGGAACCGGGCCGCACGCAGTTCCGGGCCCTTGCTCCGCCACCCTGGTCGAACGTGCGGTCACGTTGACCGGGCGGCATCATTTCGACTGGCGCGCGCTTCCAGCCAGCAGGCGAACTGGCCCGGCTCGGTGGAGCACGGGCGCGCAGGGCTGTCAGGGCCCTGCACATCCAACGCACTTTTCCTGAATGACTTCAATGTCTTGCGCTGTCGCAAATGGTCCTGTCGCTTGTCGTCCAGCCGCGAGTGCGGGTCCGACAACGGAGCATGTTGCACACCATTCGCGCCGTAAGGGTTTCAGCATCGGCAGCCAACGCGGCCGCCATTCTTCAACAGGAGTCGGACATGTCGACGAACGTTCAGCGTTCGATGGGTGGAGTGTTGTCTGTGGGGTTTCTGGCGCTGACGCTGACGTTGGCGGGCTGCGGCCAGGCCGACGCGGTGGTGTCGGGCACGCTGGGTGACGAGGCCTTCGTGCGCGTCGCGCGCACCTCGCAGGCGTTGACGGCCGACGCAGGCACCGACGGCTACGCGAGCAACGAGAACTTCTACCTCGCGCTCAACAAGTCACAGCTCGGCTCGAAGTGGTTCCTCGCGGCCTACCTCACCCAGTGGCACCCGGCCGAAGCGGGCATGGCGGCGCGTTCGCTGGGCAGCCGGGTGGTGAGCTTCAAGCTTCAGAACGGCAAGCTCTACGTCTTCGACGTCACCGACGGCGCGAAGTGGAGCGACACGCTCGACCCGCAGCGCGTCGTCGAGGCGTACCCGCTCGTCACCGACTTCGCGCCCTTCAACGCGATGGCTGGCTCGGGGGACTACGTGCTCTTCGACCCCTCGGCGGGCCTGAACCGCTTCGAGGTGCTGGGCGACGTGTTCGCGGCGTCGTTCTCGGCGCGCTTCGAGGTCGAGCTCTCGTACCTCCAGCACTACAAGGTGCTGGGCGACGGCGTGGCCTTCGAGCAGGTCTTCGCGGGCTACACCGAGATTCCGGGGCCGGGGCTGCTGGGCTTCGACCAGCCCTTCCGCGGGCAGGGCACGATGGCGATCTCGCTGCGCCGCTACACCGAGGGCGCGGGCTTCACCGCCGCCGAGCTGCCGAACAACCACTACTTCGGCAGCGAGAACATCCAGTACGTGCCCAACGAGCCGCGCGCGAAGCAGAACGTGGTGAAGTGGAACCTCAAGCCGGGCATGCAGCCGATTCCCTGGCGCATCAGCCAGGCCGTGGCGCGGCTCAAGGCAGACCCGCGGCTGGCGGGCGTGGACATCGAAGGCGCGATCGCTCGCGGCATCACCGGCTGGAACGACGCGCTGGGCTTCCCCGCCTTCTCGGTGGTGACCACCGCGCCGGGCGACAGCTTCGGCGACGACGACAAGAACTTCGTGGTGGTCGACACCAACCCCGGCCTGGGCATGGCCTTCGCGAACTGGCGCGAGAACCCGAACACCGGCGAAATCCGCGGCGCGTCGGTCTACTTCTCGAGCGTCTTCATCGAAGGCGCGCTGCAGTCGGCCGCGGAAGGCGCTGTGGACGCGGGCACCCCGGTGGTGGACGCGGGCGCCCCGGGGCTCGATGCAGGGCTGCCCGCCGGCGACGCTGGCGTGCCGGATGCCGGCCCCGCCCCGGTCAACGATCGCTGCGCTGCGCCGCAGCCGATGATCGTCGGCTTCCCCACCCCGGGCACGCTGCTGGCGAGCACCGCCGAGCCGCTCTTCTCCGGGGCCCCGGCGAGCTGCAGCGCGCCCAGCATGCCCAGGCCCGACGTCTTCTATTCACTCACCGTTCCCGCCGGGCGGACGGCGACCATCACCGTCTTCCCCGCCGCGGGCACCGACACCTTCGTCAACGTGCTGGCCTCGACGGCCCTGTGCTCGGGCGTGACGGCGTGCGTGGCGAAGAACGACTCGGGCCTCAGCGGCGAGCCCGACACCGCCGTGTTCAGCAACGACTCCGGGGCCTCGCAGACCGTCCTCGTCCAGGTGGGCGGTTGGACGCTCAGCAACGTGGTGCTGGGTGACTTCGTCATCACCGCCACGCTCTCCGCGCCCCCGCCCAGCCCCGTCTGCGCGCCCGCGCTGAGCATCGCCCAGGTCTTCGGCGGCAACTCGGCCACCGGCTATCGCAACCAGGACTTCGTGATGCTGCACAACCGCACCTCGGCGCCCGTCGCCCTCTCGGGCATGTCGCTGCAGTACGGCTCGGCCTCGGGCACGTCCGCCTGGCAGGTCATCGCGCTCTCCGGCGTGGTGCCGGCCGACGGGTCCTTCCTCGTCGGACTGGCGACCGTGACCGGGGGCACGGCCATCCCCACCCCTGACCTCGTCAGCGGCATCAACATCTCGGCCGCGAACGGCAAGCTCGCGCTGGTGCAGAACACCACCGCGCTCACCGGGGCCTGCGCGCTCACCAGCAGCGTCATCGACGCCGTCGGCTACGGCGTCACCAACTGCAGCGAGCTCCGCGCCGCGCCTTCGCCCGGCTCGGCCGCGTCGATCATCCGCGCCGATCTCCTCGGCTGCGTCGACTCGAACGACAATCAGGCCGACTTCGTCACCTCGACGCTCGAGCCGAAGAACGCCGCCTCGACGCCGTCGGCGCCCTGCGTGTGCGCGGCCCCCGCGGTGAGCCCCACCCCCGCGCCGTCCCCTGTCGGCATGCCCTCCGGCGGCGTGCAGCTCGTCGCCCCCGCCCGGCAGCTGCGGCCCCAACTGCGGTGGGGCTCGATGGCTGGCCAGTCGCTGTGCTCGTTCGAGGCGCCGAAGGCGGCCATTCCCGCGGGGATGACGCGCAAGGAGTTCCTCGAGAAGTACATCACCGAGATCATCCTCCACGAGGTGGGCCACACGCTCGGCCTGCGCCACAACTTCAAGGGCTCGCTCGAGCGCTCCTCGGTGATGGACTACAACATCGAGGCCGACGCGGTGCTCTTCGACAGGCCCGGCCCGTACGACGTCGCCGCGGTGCGCCTCCTCTACGGGCTGTCGACCGCCGCGCCGACCCAGGCCTTCTGCACCGACGAGGACACGCTCACCGACGCCCAGTGTGATCGCTTCGACGCCACCGCCAACCCGCTCACCAACCAGCTCGCGCCCCGGTACCGGCAACTGCTGCGCGACACGCTCGCCGAGCGGTCGCAGCTCACCTTCGCGCAGATCTTCGCCATCACCCGCTACGTGCGCGGGGCGGCGAACGAACAACAGCGCCTCGAGGCCTTCAACGTGCTCATCGGTGACGTCGCGCCGCCGCTCGCCCCGGACGTGATCGCGCTGGGCCCCAACGCGGCCGCGTGGGCCAACCAGTACAACGCGGCGCTGCTGCAGAACCTCTTCGTCGCCCCGGTCGAGTACCGCGACCCCGTGGCCGTCAACCCGGCGGTCAACGACCCGGCCTTCCGCGCCCGCGTGCTGGAGGTGGTCAGGAACAGCCTCCTCTCGTCCGACGGGTACCGCTCGTTCGACACCATGCGCACGATGGTCGACGTGCTCAAGGCGATGCAGCACGGTGACGCGTTCGCCGTGCTCACCGAGGCGCGCAACGCGCTCGCGGCCGGCACCTACGACGCCGCCACCCAGCCCTACGTCACCGACCTCATCCGGCGGATCGACGTGGCGACGAGCCCGTACTTCTACTGACGCCCGGCCGTGCGCCTCGTGATGAGGCGCACGTGGGTGCCTCGGCGGCGAGGGTGAAGCTGATCAGTTCGTCGCGTAGAAGTTCTGCGCCGCCTGGCCGCGGGCCGGGTTGATGTACGCCGGTCGCTCAAAGTAACGGCAGAACGCCATGCCGGCGTCGTACGCGCTGGTGGTCGCGCGCAGCTTGCCCAGCGCGTAGCTCTCTCCGTTGTTGAGCTCGTGCCACAGGTACTCGAGCTGACCCTTGAACGAGTTGGTCGCGTACCCGTGCGCTGCCGTCCACTGCTTCATCGCGGTGCCGCGACCGTTGTGCCACTGGGCGACGCCGAACGACGTGCCCCCATCGCCGACGGCGTTCGGGTTGAAGCCCGACTCGTAGAGCAGGTTGCCGGCGATGCCCGCGGCCTGCGCCTTGGTGAGCCCCTTCGACATGAAGAAGGCGATGGTCTGCGCGGCGTTGCCCTTCACGCCGGGGCGGTTCTCGATGCCCGAGACGGGACCCGTCGGCGTCGGAGTGGGCGTCGGCGTGGGAGTCGGCGCGGGGCCAGGCGTCGGCGCGTTGCGGCCGGGAATCACGAGCTGCTGACCCACCCGAATGAGGTTGGGGTTCGAGAGGCCGTTGGCCCGCGCGATGTCCATGTAGGGGACCCCGAAGCGCGCACCGATGGCCGAGAGCGTGTCTCCCGAACGAACGGTATAGCGGTTACCTCCGGTGCCGGGCGCAGGCTGGAAGCTGTCAGACGACCCGGGGATGTCGAGGCGCTGGCCGGCGTAGATGAGGTTGGCGTTGTGGATCTGCGGGTTCGCGCGCATCAGCGCGCCGACCGAGGTGTGGTACCGCGACGCGATGCCCGACAACGTGTCACCGGAGCGAATCTGGTACGCCATGACGACCTCCCGAGAACCCACAGAGTTCTCCGGCCCGGTCGCGGGTGGTCTTTCGAGAAAGTCGTCAAGCGACTGAACACTTCGCGACGCATTCCAGCGCGAATTTCGCGACGAATTTCAGCAGGGCGCGTTCACGCTTCTGATCTGCCCGATCGCCGAGCGGTTGCCGACCTGGCTGGCGAAGGCGATGGCCGAGGCGCCGCTCCCTGACGCATAGTCCGCGAATGCGCATGCGGTGGGCGAGCGTGTTCTTGCTGGCGGGTTGCAGCCTCGCTCTCGAGGACTACGGCCGTGCCGCCGGCAAAGCGACGTGTGAGCGTGCCAGGGCCTGCTTGCTCCTCGACTCGAGCATCGACTGCGATCGACCAGGCGTCTGGTCCGAGTCACGACCCGAGCTGCTCCTGCTCGCCGCGGGTGACGTCGGATACTCCGCGGAGCGCGCCGCAGCCTGCATCGAGCGGATCCGCACGGTGGGGTGTACCGCCGACGCCTGGCAGACGGAGGAGTGTCAGGCTGCCTTCCCCGGAAAGCTCAGCGAAGGTGCGCCGTGCGGTGGCCGCTTCGATGCCTGCGCCCCGGGCCTGGTCTGCAGTGCGGAGAACCGCGCTGTCTGTGGAAGCTGCAAGCTTGCTGCGCCGCGTGGAGCCACACCCGATACGCTCCATCTGTGCGGGCGCGGGCTCCATGCTCAGAGGTTCCTCGATGGCGGGGTCTCTTGCGTACCGCGCTCCGGCTCCGGAGGGCGATGCCGCGCCAGGAACGATTGTCTGGAGTGGATGTCGTGCGTGCAGTTCATCAGTTCAACCGAGGTCGGCACCTGCAGCGAAGGGTCACGTCCTTCGCCTGACAGACGCGTGGGAGGGACACCCGGGCAGACCTGCGGCGAGGGTTTCCCCGCCTGTCAGCCGGGCCTCCGTTGCGTGAACGCGCTGTGCGCCTCACTCGGCGCCCTGGAGTCCGCGTGCGCGAGCGATGAGGACTGCCTCAGCTCACACTGCCTCGAAGGGGCCTGTGCCAGCCCGCGCGGGGTTGGTGAGTCCTGCACCGATTTCAACTGCGCCGACGGCTTCAGCTGCGAGTTCGACGGAGACGGTGGTTCCGTTTGCGCGACACTGCCCTGTCCGTGAGAGGCGAACGGCAGCCCCGAGCCAGCCGGCAGCTGCGTTCCCGGCGGCGGCCGACAGACGTGGCGACGAGCCCGTACTTCTACTGGCGCTCGGCCTTGCGCCTGGCGATGAGGCGCTTGAGCCGCAGGTGCTCCTCACGCTCGCGCTCCTCGAGGGTGCGGCGCACGTGGGCCAGGTCGGCGTGCAGCCCCGTCGCCACCCGCTGCTCCAGCGTGTTCACCAGCCGGGTCGCGCGCGAGAGCTCGTGGCCGAGGCGGCGCATCAGGAACTCCTTCGGGGCGGCGTCGAGCAGCAACTCGAGCAGCTCCTCGAAGGCGGCGGCGGCCACGGCGGGCGCGGCTTCGGGCGCGGCGCCCCGCGCGCCCAGGCTCCGCACCACCTGCGGCCGCCGCGCCAGCTCGACCGCGTGCAGCCCCCAGACCTCGATGGGCGCCAGCTCGACCCGCAACGTGCGCGAAGGCCACCCCACCGCGCGGAGCTCGTCGCGCCCGTGCGTGGCCGCGGCGGTGAGCAGCGACCGCCACGCGGTGCGCGCCTGCGTCTCGATGCGTTGCCGGCTGTCGATGGCCGGGCGGGCGCGATCGAACAGCTCGGCCACCAGCGACTCGCGCTTGCGTCGCAGCAGCGCGGCGCCCTTCTCCACCTGCTCGAGCCGGCGGCGCAGGCGCACCAGGTTCGAGCGGGTCGCTGCGGCGCGCGAGGGGCTCATGTGCGGTGCTCCTTTCGGGTGGCGAGCAGCTCGTCGGAGAGCTTGAGCAGCTCCTCGCGCGGCACGGGATCCATCAGGCGCCAGCCGGCCTCCAGCGTCTGCGCGATGGTGCGGCGCGTGCCCGCCTGGTGGATGAAGTCCTTCTCGAACGCGTCGGCCAGGGTGAGCGCGCGGCGATCTGCGGGCGAGAGCCCCGCCTCACCGACGATGGCCACCATCAAGCGCGCTTCGCGCCCGCGGGCGTAGAGGGCGTAGAGCTGATCAGCCCACTTGCGGTGCTCGGGCAACGTGCGGTTCTTGCCGATGCCCGCGTTCATCAGGCGCGACAGCGAGGGCAGCACGTCCACCGGGGGGAAGACGCCGCGCCGGTGCAGCTCGCGGCTGAGCACCACCTGGCCCTCGGTGATGTAGCCGGTGAGGTCCGGAATGGGGTGGGTGATGTCGTCGTCGGGCATGGTGAGAATCGGCAGCTGCGTCACCGAGCCGGGCTTGTCCTTCAGCACGCCGGCGCGCTCGTAGAGCGAGGCGAGGTCCGTGTACATGTAGCCCGGGTAGCCGCGGCGGCCGGGCACCTCCTCGCGCGCGGCGGCGACCTCCCGCAGCGCCTCGCAGTAGTTCGTCATGTCGGCCAGCACCACCAGCACGTGGAGCCCGTGCACGAAGGCGAGGTGCTCTGCGCACGCGAGCGCGGCGCGGGGCGTGAGGAGCCGCTCGATGGTCGGGTCCTGCGCCTGGTTCAGGTAGAGCACGCTGCGCTCGAGCGCGCCGCTCGAGGAGAAGCGGTCGAGGAAGGTGCGCGTCTCCCGCTCGGTGATGCCGATGGCGCAGAAGACCACGGCGAAGGGCTCACCTCGCGGCGCGCGGGCGTTCTCGACGATGGTGGCCGCCAGCTCGAGCGCGGGGAGGCCGGGGCCCGAGAAGACCGGGAGCTTCTGCCCGCGCACCAGCGTGTTCATGCCGTCGATGGCCGAGATGCCGGTCTCGATGAAGTCGGCGGGCGGCACGCGGCGCACCGGGTTGAGCGGGGCACCCCACAGCGGCGCGAGCGCTTCGCCGATGGGGGGAGGCTGGCCGTCGCGCGGGGCGCCGCCTCCGCTCAGCGCCCGGCCGAGGAGATCGCGGCCGACCACCGCGGTGGCGAGCTCACCGGTGAGGGAGAGCTCCACTGTGGCCGGGGAGAGGCCGAGGGTCTCCTCGAGGACCTGGATCACGCTCACGTCGCGGCCGGCGTCGATCACCTGGCCGCGGAGGGTGGGCTGGCCCGGGGCCTTCAGCGTCACCCATTCTCCGAGGGAGACGCGCTGGGCGGAGGAGAGGTAGACGAGGGGGCCCGCTGCTGCGCGGGCGCCGCGGTAGGTGCGGGTGAGTGGGAATCTCGGGGTCGGGGTCGGGGTCGGGGTCGGATTCGGGGTCGGGGTCGGCGACGGGATCGGGATCGCGATCGGGTTCGCGATCGGGGACGTCGGCTTCGGATGCGGGGGGCTCATCGCGTCCCTCCCGGCTTCCAGAGGGATTGCAGGCGCGCTTCGACTTCGGTCGTTCTTGCCGCGAACTCGGTGGCGGGGGAGTCCCTCAACATCGCCAGCGCCCGGCGGAGGCCTGCCAGCTCCAACTCGGTAAAGGGGGCTCCCTTCGAGAGGGCGTCGCGGCCCTTCTCCAGCGCGGTCAGGCAGAGACGCGCGAGCAGGTACGTCTTCGATGGGGGCGACCAGGCGTCGTTCGGGTCGAAGGCGCTTTGACCCAGCACCACTTCTCTCGCCAGCGCCGCCGCGGCCAGCAGAAGGCGATCCTTGTCCTCGAGCGACTCGGGGCCCACCACTGCCGCCACTTCGCGCAGCTCGGTGTCTCGTTGCAGGAGCTCGAAGAGCCCCGCTCTCGCCTTCGACCAGCCCTCGTCGACCGTCGCGTCGAAGGCGTTGCCCATCGCCTCGGCGTAGAGGCTGTAGCTCGTGTGCCAGTCCACCGCGGGAAATTGGCGCTGGTGCGCCAGCTCGGGGTCGAGCGCCCAGAGCGCTCCCGCGACCCGCAGACAGGCTTGCGTCACCGGCTCGGAGAAGTCGCCGCCCGGCGGCGAGACCGCGCTGATCAACGTCACCGAACCTTCTCGCGGCGGCGACCCCAGGCACTGCACCCGCCCCGCTCTCTCGTGGAGCCGCGCGGCGCGGCTGGCCAGGTACGTCGGGTAACCCTCTTCTCCCGGCATCTCCTGCAGTCGCGAGCCGATCTCCCGCAGCGCCTCCGCCCAGCGCGAGAGCGAGTCGGCCATCACCGCCACCCGGTAGCCCTGGTCGCGGAAATATTCGGCGAGCGTCAGCCCCAGGTAGACCGATGACTCGCGCGCCGCGACCGGCATGTTCGAGGTGTTCACCACCAGCACCGTGCGATCGAGCACCGGGCGCCCCGTGCGCGGGTCCTTCAGGGCCGAGAACTCGTGCAGCACTTCGGCCATCTCGTTCCCGCGTTCGCCGCAGCCGATGTAGATGACCACGTCGGCGTCGGAGTACTTCGCCAGCGATTGTTCGATGACCGTCTTGCCCGTGCCGAAGCCGCCGGGCACCGCCACCGTGCCGCCCTCCGCCACCGGGAAGAGGAAGTCGAAGATGCGCTGCCCGGTGAGGAACGGCCGGCTCGCGTCAAGGCGCTTGTGCACCGGCCGCGGCCGCCGCACCGGCCAGCGCTGCAGCAACGTGAGCTGCGTGCCGTCGGTGAACTCCACGATGGGCTCCTCGATGGTGCGCTCACCCGCGAAGACCTGCTTCACCTCGCCGCCCCGCCCCGGAGGCACCAGCACGCGGTGCTCGAGCCCACCCCGCTCCGGCGCAGTGCCGATGACGTCGCCTTCCTGCACCGCCGCGCCGGGCGCCACCGAGGGCGTGAAGAGGAAGCGCCGCCCGCGGTCGATGGTGGGCGCGTTCGCCCCGGGGAGAATGAAGTCTCCCGAGCGCGCCGCCAGGCCGGCCAGCGGGCGGCCGATGCCGTCGATGACCGTGCCCAACAACCCCGGCCCCAGCTCGACGGTGAGGGGCAGCCCTTCGCGCAGCACCGGCTCCTCGAGCGAGAGCCCCATCGTCTCCTCGAAGACCTGCAGGGTGGCGCGGTCGCCCGTGACGCGCAGCACCTCGGCCAGCAGGCCCACCTCGCCCACCCGCACCAGCTCGTTGAGCACCGCGTCGCGCATGCCGCTCGCCTCGGCCAGCGCCCCCACCACCCGGGTCAACCTGGCGTCGGAGGTGCTCATCGCGGCCTCACCCGGTACCCGATGGCCTGGCGGAGAATCTCGAGCACGTACGCCTCGGCCTCGGCTGCTTCGTCCCACGCAGGCGCGGGGAATGGCGTGACCAGCGGGCGGGGCTGACGCTCGAGCCGCGCGCGCAGCTCGTCGGGGAGCGCGCGATGGAGCACGTCGTCGACCAGCACGATGCCGTTCTTCGGCTCGGCGGCCAGCCGGCGCAGCACCTCCGCCGCACCCGGGCCGTCGAGCGCGACGTCGACCGTCACGCCCGCGAGCTCGAAGCCCGGCGCGAGCTGCGGCCGGCAGACCACCCGCACCACGTCTCCTTCACTCATGGCGTCACCAGCTCAGTCCGAACCACCGCGGCCGGCGCACCCAGCGCTGCGCCCTGCAGAATCCGCCGCAGGTCTCTCTCCTGCCCCTCGAGCCTCAACAGGAAGAGCAACACCGGCGCGCTCGACAGCGGCTCGAGCCGCGCGGCGCGTTGCTGCGTCGACAGGGCGAGCACGAACCCCGCGCGCTCTGGGTCGTTCAGCAACGCCACCAGCGGCGTGTGCGAGAGCAGCTCGCGCAGCCGCGCGGCCGGGTTCTTCGCGTTCACCACCGAGAGGAAGTGTTCGAGCGTGAACGAGAGCCCGCCTTCCACGAAGCACCGCCCGGCCTCCACGTCCTTCGCGGTGGCGAGCAACAGCGCGGCCTCGACGTTGGCGGTGTCGATGCGCTGCGCCACGAAGAGCCGCAGGTTCTCGTCACCCCACCTCGCCTCGCGCCTCGCGCGCTCCGCCGCGCCGTGCATCAAGGCCAGCTCGAGGGCCAGGAGGTCGGGCTGAGCCGCTCCGACCAGCGGCGCCAACCGGCCCGCCTCGGGGTGGCCGATGGCGAACAGGTGCGCTGCGATGGCCGCCGGCGTGGGCTGCCGGGCCAGCTCGGCCAGCACGCGCTCGGGCAGGGTGGGCGTGGGAATGAGCCCGGCCAGCCGCTCCTCTGCCGGCGCGGTCGCGAGCGCCCCCCGCAGCATCGCGCGGAGGCTGAGGCGATCCTGCTCGGCGTAGAAGACCGCGAGCACCGGCCCCGCGCCGTCCCACCGGGTGAGCGTGCGCAGGTGGTGGCGCGCGGTGAGCCGCACCGCCCGCTCGAGCTCGAGCGGGCTGGGGTTTGCCGGCACGGGCACCACCAGCTTCGGCGAGCGGGCGAGCTGGGTGACGTCGTGCTCTGCCAACGCCTCGAGCTCCGCCCGCGTGAAGAGGTGGGCGGTGAGACCGCGCGCCCGCGCCGCGGCGGCAGAGAAGTCAGGGCTCCGTTCACCCCGAGCTGAGAAGCCAGGGATCCCCACCCGAGCGGAGAAGCCAGGGCTCCCCACCCGTTCACCCCGAGCGGAGTCGAGGGGTCCCCCGCCATCTCCCCTCCGAGCCGGGCTCATCGTGCCGTCTCCCCGGCCCGGCGCGTGACTTCCGCCAGCAGCTCCACCGCCAGCTTCGCCTCGAGCCGCTCCAGCCGCGCCGGCAGCGTGTTGTCGATGAACACCGAGCCGTCTTCCGCTGCCACGACCACGCCCGGCGGCAACGCGGCGTCCTCGAGCAGGGTCAGCCCCGGCTCCCGAAGCCGCTCGACGAGCGCCGGCTGGCACCGCACCACCACCCGCACGCCCTCGAGGTACCGGCGCGCCTCCGCACAGTGCACCGCCACCTGAGAGAGGTACGCCTCCGAGCGCGCGAGCTCGGGCACCAGCGCGCGCGCGCGGGCGAAGATCCGCTGGAGCAGCGCGTGCTGCGCGGCGAGCCTGGCGCCCCGCGTCTGCCTGCGCGCCTCGGCGAGCGCCGCGTCGAGCTGTGCCCGGCGTCGGGTCCGCCTCGAGCCCAGCTCGCGATCGCGCCGCTGCTGCGCCACGCGGGCCGCCTCCCCGCGCAGGGCGGTCGCTTCGGCCTCGGCGTCGAGCTCGAGCTGCGACGACCGGACGTCGGCGTCACGCTCGAGGCGCGCGATGAGATCTTCGAGGGCCATGGTTACCCGCCTCCGCCCCTGAGGAGGATCATCACCGCCACCACGAAGCCGAGGATGACCATCGTCTCGGGAATGGCGATGAGGATGATGGCGGTGGTGGCGAGCTCTGGTTTTTCGCTCAGGCTCGCGGCGGCTGCAGGCCCGATGCGTCCCTGGGCCCAGGCCGTCGCGAACGCCGGGAGCCCGATGGCCAGGGCGGCCGCGAGGGCGAGGAGTGCGAAGTTCATGACGTGGTCCTTTCGAGTTGCCAGTGGGTCAGCGGCTGGTAGCGCGTGCCTCCGGGGCCGTAGAACTTCCCGAAGAACTCCACGTAGTGGAGCCGCAGCGCGTGAATGGTGGGGCTGAAGAGCCCGATGCCGAAGTTCACGAGGTGGAAGAACAGCGCGAAGATCACCCCCACCACCACGCTCCCCATCGCGCCGACCATCTCGTTGGCCACCACCGCCATCATCAGCGACGCGGTGCCCAGCGCCATGATGCGCGCGTACGAGAGAATGTGACCGTAGGTGGACAGCAGCTCGATCACCGCCACCACGCCCTCCAGCGCGATCAACACGGGGAAGGCGACGAGCACCCCGATGACGAACGGCGTGAAGAGCGCGCTGGGCAACACCGAGAACGCCGCGAGCAGCGCCAGCACGGTGAGCGCCACCATCACCGCCGCCACGCCCCGCCCGGCCGCCTCTCGCCGGTGGCCGCGCCGCCACGCGGTGATCACCGCGAGCACCAGTCCCAGGGTGATGTGCACCACCCCCAGCGCGATGGAGAGGGCGAGGAACGGAACGATGGCGTGCTCGCGATCGAACGCGAGCGCGTGCAGGCCGAAGCGCGTTCCCAGCGAGCCGAACAGCTCGCCGAAGAGCAGCCCGAAGAGGATGCTCGCCGCCGCGCACGCTCCCGCGACGGCCGCCACCGAGCGCAGCCGCGTGCCCTGCTTCGAGCGCAGCCGCAGCACCCCCGCGAGGATGGCCAGCATCACCCCGTAGCCGACGTCGCCCAGCATCAACCCGAAGAAGACGGGGAAGAAGACCGCCACGAAGGGCGTGGGGTCGATGGTCCCGTAGCGCGGGAGCGGCAACATGCGGGTGATCAGCTCGAACGGCCGGAACAGCGGCGGGTTCTGCATCGCCACCGGCGCGCTGTCGGCCTGCCAGGTGCCGGTGCCGACCGCCTCCACCATCACCTCGGGGCCGAACGTGGTGAGCACCTGCTGCTGCAGCGGCGCGAACGCCTCCGAGGGGAGCCAGCCCTCGAGCACGAACAGGTGCCGGCCGGCGTGGGCGTGGCTCCGCGCGTCGAGCACCAGCAGGCGATCGTGCAGCCAGGCGCGCAACCCCGAGAGCGGCCCGCCCTGTTCCCGGGCGAGCTCTTCCCGCGCCGACCTGGCCGCCGCCAGCGCCGGGGGGATCGCCGCGAGCCGGGCCTCGAGCGCAGGCAGGGCGCGCAGCAGGTTCTTCTCGCCCAGGTTCGCCGGTGCGGGGAGTTCCTGCACGCGCGAGTCGGCGAGCAGCTGCGCCACCTTCGGCGCCACCGTGTTCGCCACCAGGATCAGCACGGCCTGCTCTCCCGAGGCGAGCGGGCGGTCGAGCAGCTCCACGTCCTTGCCGACCGCGGCCTCGAGGCTCCTGCGCAGCTCGTTCACCGAGCCCGCCGCGCCCTTGCGCAGCACCACGTAGAAGGCCTGCCCGTCGGGCCAGCTCAGCTCGTGGCCCAGCAGCCCGGTGAACACGGAGAAGAACTCGCGGTAGCGCAGCAGCATCACCCGCTCGTCTTCGAGCGCGGTCGCCTGGTTCACCAGCGCGGTGGCCTTCCGGCGGGTGCGGCGCGCGAGGCGCGCAGCCACGGGCAGCGACGGGGGCGCGCGGGGGCGGTGTGGACCGTTTCGCACGCCGAGCAGGGCGAGCGACTTCTCCACGTCGTCGAGGATGCGGCGGAGGCGCCGTTCATCCCGGGAGGGGTCACCGTTCACCCCGAGCGGAGTCGAGGGGCGACTCCCTGCGGCCTGGTCGACCTCGGGCCTGACCACGTGCAGCACGCCGAGGTCCTGGACGAGGCGGAGCACGCCGTCGAGCAGCGGGCTGGGTCCCGCGAGGCGCACGTGCGTCATCTTGACGATCATCGCGGACCTCCGTCGATGGCGCGCTCGAGTGCCCATCGCGCGAGCTCGTCGATGCGCTCGTCGCTCACCTGCTCGAAGGTGGCGAGGGCGGCGCGGTGCTCACGGGTGATCGCCGCCAGGGTCTGGGCGTGCGCCGCTTCGTCGGCGAGGGCCTCGGCGCGAGCGAGGTCTTCGAGCTCGGGTGCTGCGCCTTCCAGCGCGGCGCGCAGCAGGGCGCGCGCCGCCTCGACCTTCGCCCGGGCCGCGGCGTCGCGCTGTTGCACCCGCGCCTCGAGACCGCGCTCGACCTCGAGCAGCGCGGCGAGCCGCTCGTCCATGCGGTGCTCTGGGCGCAGTTGGGCCATCGTGACAGACCTCGACCCGATCGCCGGTTGCAAGAGGTGGCCCGGGCAGGGGCCCGCGAAGATGGCGTCCTGCCGGGAGGGGCTGCGCAATCCCTGCGTCGAACAGGACGGCGGCGACAAGGGTGCGGCGCCCCGCTGTCCCACGACAGCGGCTCCCCGCGCGCTTTGCAGCGCGACGCCTACGACTACCTGGCGAAGACGCGGAACGAGTTCGACGTCGTCTTCTGCAGCTACGGCGTCATCGGCTGGCTGGAGAACCTCCGCACCCGGGCCCGGCGAAGCACCCGCGGGTGCCGCTCATGTTCGGGCTGAGGGCCGCCCCGAGCGGAGTCGAGGGAGGCGTTGATCAGCTGATCAGCTCGTCTGGCTCGATCAACGTGAAGCGCGGCGGGTACGCGTCCTCGGGCAGCTCGTCGAGCACCACCGGCGTGGTGCAGACCGTCGAGAAGCGCTCGTCGTCGCCCCACAGCATCACCGACTGGGCGAACTCGTCTTCGGGCACTTCGTAGGGGCGGGTGCTCCCGGTGCGCTGGCGGGAGGAGTCGGACAGGAACGCGCTGGCCGGCGTGAAGCCGTGGCCGTCGAGCGTGAACTCGGAGTCGACCGCGAGCCGGTTCGGCACCTCGAGCGCCTCTGGCTGCAGGCCCACCTCGAGGTTCAAGTCGCCGAAGAGCGCTTCGATCGTCAATGCCGAGTTGCTCATGCCACCTCCCGTCGGAAGACCGGGCGCATCGATAGCACAGACCGCCGGCCGGAAGTCAGCCCCGCCCCGCATCACGCAGCAGGTGGAAGACGGTGCCGAAGCGCGTCGCGAGGTGCGTGACGAAGGCGGCGCGCCAGGTGTTGCGCGCGACGCACTGCGCGCGCTCGGGAGACCAGGGGCCGAAGCAGTCGGCCCGCGCGTCGCGCACGCGTTCCCAGGCCGGCTTGGCGCCGAGGAAGGTGTGCGTGCCCCGAGCCCATTCGCAGTCGGTGGTGATGGTGAAGGCGCGCTCGGCCCGATCGTCCCAGGGCGCGTACGGGCGATCGGCGTCGGTGCCGAGCCGATCGAGCCCGGACAGCCCGGAGAGCAGCCGGCGCAGCTCGGGAGCCTTGATGCGGCGCAGCTCCTTCTCGCCGGTGGAGTCGCCTTCGAAGAGCACGCCCTCTCCGTGGGTCCAGGCCAGGCGCACCGACTGCCGCGCGCAGGCGCCAGTGTCGTCGCAGCGTTCGTCGATCAACTCCAGGCCACCGAAGCGGCAGAGCTCGAGCGCGTTCAGGCGCGCAGGCGGGAGCGCCCGGGCCGACGGAGGCAGGGCGTTGAGCGAGACGACCACCCCGCCCACCGCGGCACCCGCGCCCAGCAACACCATGACCAGGAGCTTCACGCCCTCACCGACACCGCGGGAACGCCGCGGGTTTCAGCGCTTGTACGTCCAGTGCCAGTACTCGCCCTGCACGTCATTGACGAAGCCGAAGCGCTTCGCGTTGTGCGAGAGCCAGTTGTACGCGCGGGTGCCGTAGTTGCCGACCCCGCCCACATCCATCGCGATGCCGCCCTGGTGGTTGCTGTAGCCGGGGCGCGCCGCCAGGTTGCCGCGGCCCGAGAGGTAGAGCTGATAGAGGTACTTCTGCTCGGCCATGGTGCGGAAGCCGCTGGTGGCCGAGAGACTGACGCCGGCCTTCTTCGCGCTCGCCTGCATCTTGAGGAAGGCGCGGGCCGCGTCGGTGCGCAGGTATTCGCCGTCGCCCACGGGCGAGACGGTGATGTGCTGCGCGCGGCCGTTGATGTAGCCGAGCGTGCGCTTCTTCGTGGTGAGCTGCTCGAGCTTCTCGGCGGTGCCCGGCGTGAGGTCGCCCGACTGCTCGAGGCCGTAGGCGCGCTGGAACTTCTTCACCGCGAGCGTGGTGTTGTGCGTGTAGAGGCCGTCGGCCTTGAGCCGCGAGAAGCCGAGGCTGCGCAGCTGCTTCTCGGCCCGGCCGATGTCGGACCCGCGCTGCCCCTCTTCCGCGCGCGGCTTGAAGCCCTTGCGCACGAACAGGTTGAGGTCTCGCACCGCCAGGTACGTCTTCCAGTTCACCTCGCCGGTGACGCTCTGGTGGTCCTGCCGCTGCAGCGCCTGCACCGCGCGCTTCGTCTTCGCGTCGAACACGCCGTCGGCCGTGCCCTTGAAGACGCCAGCAGACTTGAGGTTCGCCTCGAGCACCTTCACGGCGCCGCCGTGGTCGCCCTGCACCAGCGGCGCGTCGGCGACGCGGGTCTTCAACTGCTCGAGAGCGCGGCGAACACGGGCGTGGGCATCGGGGAGAACGCGGCGGGTGTACATGGTGTGACCTCCTGCAGAAGTTCTCTGTCGCAGGAGGTGAGAGCTGCACCGCCACGCCTGTCAGGCGCGTTGACGTTCCACGGCGAATTACCGGGCGAATTTCCGCGGTGGATGGAGCAGCGCGTGGCGGTCCTTGAAGAGCACGTACGTCGCGCCGGCGAAGAGGGCGGCGTTGATCAGCACCATCTCCACCATCGCGCCGGTGACGATGTGCAGCACCGCCACGCCCGCCATCTCGAGCGCGAGGAAGAGCGCGCCCCAGGGCCTCCAGCGGGTGTTGAGCATCAGCGCGCCGAAGCAGAGCTCGAGCACGCCCACCACCGGGAGCAGCCCTTCGGGGAGGCCGAAGCTCCTGAACATCTGCTCCTGCTCGGGGAGCATCACCACCTTCAGCAGGCCTGAGCCCGCAAAGATGACGCCCCAGAGCAGGCTGATGAAGCGCACCGGCAGGCTCGGCTCTTCGGGCTTGGTGACCATCACGCACCTCTGCGTGGGAGGTCAGCAATCGGCATGCCGTCAGGGTGACCTGCAAGCTTCGGCGAGACGAGGACTCGTGATCCTCCAGCGTTCGCACGTCGCTCTTCGGAATTCGTGCGCCCCGTTGAGTGTGAAGTGGAGCTGCACCAGCGCCTCGTCGCCCTTGCGGGGGCCTTCTGCGAGGGTCTCGAGCGCTGGTACCGAATCCGCACGGCTCCGCAGTTCTTCGAAGAGCCAACCGTCAGTCGCCCTGAGGGGTGTCGCGACGAGGGCGATGCCGAGCAGATCCGCGGTCGCGCGATGGCCGGGCCATGCGCGCCAGCTGCCCACCACCGCGGCCACACCGATGACGGCGACCCGAAGCCAGGTGAGGCGCGGCGAGAAGCGGTAGTTGCGAGACAGCGACCAGCCCGCGGCTCCGAGCAGGATGAGCGCCGCCACGGTCGCGCCGAGCACGGCGCCCGCCCCCGTGAAGAGCGCGAGTACGAAGAGCCCGCTCGAGATGGCTGCCGGTACTGCTCGCGGCGATGTCGATTCCATTCGCCGGACCCAGGTGACGACGGTGAAGAGTGCGCCCTCGGCCAGCAGACCCAGCAAGAGTGCGGGCAAGAGCCCCACTGCCCAGACTTTCGTTTCGATCAGCGCATCGGTGCAGCCGCCACACGCCAGAATCATCCCGCCCATTTCGGCGAGCCTACCTCGTCCTGCCCCTCACCCCGACCCTCTCCCCGATTCTCGGGGAGAGGGAGATAGGGTGCGCGCGCCATGACCATCGCCCAGCTCGTCTCGAAGGAACTCGCCCTGCCGCTGCCCGGCGTCACGGCCACGCTCGCCCTGCTCGAGGGCGGCGCCACGGTGCCCTTCATCGCTCGCTACCGGAAGGAGGCGACCGGCGCGCTCGACGACGAGGCCATCTCTCGCATCGCCGAGCACGTGAAGGTGGTCGAGGCCCGCGAAGGCCGCCGCGCCACCATCCTCGAGAGCCTGAAGGAGCTGGGCGTACTCACACCCGAGCTCGAGCGCGCCATTCTCACCGCCGGCACGCTCGCCGCGCTCGAGGACCTCTACCTTCCGTGGCGTCCGAAGCGCCGCACGCGCGCGCAGACCGCGAGGGAGCGTGGGCTGCAGCCGCTCGCCGACGTGCTCCTCGCGCAGGGGCCGAGCTCACCTTCGCGCGAGGCGCTCGCCACGCCGTACGTCGACCCGGCGAAGGAGCTGCCCGACGTCGAGGCGGTGTGGGCCGGCGCGCGCGACATCGTCGCCGAGGTCATCGCGGAGAAGGCCTCGCTGCGCGCCGAGCTGCGGCAGCTCTTCACCGAAGACGCCGAGCTGGTCGTCGACGTGGCGCGCGGAAAGTCGAAGGCGCCCGAGCTGGCGAAGTACCAGGACCACCTCGGCCGCCGCGAGCGGGCGAAGAACGCGCCGTCACACCGCGTGCTGGCGGCAGAGCGCGGAGAGACCGAGGGCCTGCTCAAGGTCTCGCTCGAGCTCCAGCCTGCCCAGGTGAGCGCCCGCGTGCGGCAGTCGATCGTCCGCCGCGGCGCCGCGCCGGTGCTGGCGAAGGAGCTGGACCTCGCGCTCACCGACGCCACCGAGCGGCTGCTCCTGCCTTCCCTCGAGAGCGAACGGCGCCGCACCTTGAAGGAGCGCGCCGACGAGGAAGCCATCGCGGTGTTCGCGAAGAACCTCACCGCGTTGCTGCTCGCGCCGCCGCTGGGAGGAAAGCCGCTCATCGCCATCGACCCCGGCCTGCGCACGGGCTGCAAGGCCGTCGCGCTCGACGCGCGCGGCGGCGTGCTGGAGCAGCTCACCATCTATCCCCACACGGGCCGCGAGTCGGAGGCCGGCGTGCAGCTCGCCGCGCTGGCGAAGAAACACCCCAGCGCGGCCATCGCCATCGGCAACGGCACCGCGGGGCGGGAGACCGAGACGTTCGTGAAGAAGCTGCAGGCCTCGGGGCTGCTGCCGAAGGAGCTGCGGGTGATCAGCGTGAGCGAAGCGGGCGCGTCGATCTACTCGGCGTCCGAGGTGGCGCGCGAGGAGCTGCCCGGCCTCGACGTCACCCTGCGCGGCGCGGTGTCCATCGGGCGGCGCCTGCAGGATCCCCTCGCGGAGCTGGTGAAGCTCGACCCGAAGAGCATCGGCGTGGGCCAGTACCAGCACGACGTGGATCAGCCGGCGCTCACCGCGTCGCTCGATCGCGTGGTGGAGAGCGTGGTGAACAAGGTGGGCGTCGACCTCAACACCGCCTCGCCCACGCTGCTGCGCTACATCGCGGGGCTGGGGCCGGCGCTCGCCACCGCCATCGTCGCGTTCCGCGCAGAGCACGGCGCGTTCTCCACCCGGGCGCAGCTCAAGAAGGTGCCGCGGCTGGGTGCGCGCGCGTTCGAGCAGTGCGCGGGGTTCCTGCGCATCCGCGGGGGCGAGGAGCCACTCGACGCGAGCGCGGTGCACCCCGAGCGCTACGCGCTGGTGACGAAGATCGCGAAGGACCTCGGCGTCACGCGCGGCGCGCTGGTGGGCAACGAGTCGCTCGCCGCGAAGGTGGAGCCGGCGAAGTACGTCGACGAGGCGGCCGGCGTGGGGTTGCCCACGCTGCAGGACATCGTGCTCGAGCTCAAGAAGCCCGGCCGCGATCCGCGCGCGGAGTTCGTCGAGGTCGGCTTCGACGCCGAGGTGACGGAGCTGAGCCACGTGAAGCCGGGGCAGGTGCTCAACGGCATCGTCACCAACGTCGCGGCGTTCGGCGCGTTCGTGGACATCGGGGTGCACCAGGACGGGCTGGTGCACGTGAGCGAGCTGTCGAACCGCTTCGTGAAGGACCCGTCGGAGGTGGTGAAGGTCGGCGACCGGGTGAAGGTGAAGGTGCTGCAGGTGGACGAGGTGCGAAAGCGCATCGGCCTGTCCATCAAGGCGCTGCAGGCCCCCGCGCCCCACGTGCCCCACGCGCCGCAGCAGCCCTTCAACGCCCCCCGCCGCCGCTGAACGAGCAGCACCGTTCATCCCGAGCGGAGTCGAGGGACCCGCGCAAGTCGCCCCTCGACTTCGCTCGGGGTGAACGGTTCTTCGCTACGATCCACTGATGACCCCAGATCAACGGCTCCTCGAGGCCGCGGCCACCGGACACGTCGCCGCCATCCTGGTCGCGCTCGACGCAGGAGCGAACATCAACACCCGCGGCGATCTCGAGCGCACGCCCCTCTGCGTCGCCATCGAGGCAGGCCACTTCGACGCCGCCGCCGCGCTGATCGACCGCCGCGCCGACCTCACCCTCAAGTGCTACGCCGACTTCACCGCGCTGCACCTGGCCGCGCGGGACGGCCACACCGACGTGGTGAAGAAGCTCCTCGCCGCGGGCGCCGCGAGCACCGAGCGCGTCCTCAACGACGTGATGACCGTCGCCACGATGTCCTCGAAGGGCAAGCCGGAGATCGTCCAGCTCCTGCAGGACGCGCGGTTGCAGCTGGCCCGCCCGTCGGCCACTGAAGGCAACCCCACCCAGCAGCTGATCACCGCCGCGCACGACGGCCGGCTCGACGACGTGCGCGCCGCGTTGGCAGCGGGCGCCGAGGTGAACGCGAGAGACGGCCGCGGCATGGAGGCGCTCTCGTGGGCTGCGCTGCGCGGTCATTCAGACGTGGTGAAGCTGCTCCTCGCCAGCGGAGCGACGGTGAACGGGCTCAACGGCGTCGGTTGGCCCCCGCTGGGGCAGGCGTGCGGGCAGGGGCACGTCGAGGCGGTGCGCGCGCTGCTCGCGGGCGGCGCCGACGTGAACCAGGCGTTCGACGGCGGCAAGACGGCGCTCGCCTGCGCCGCGCACCAGGGACACACCGGCGTGGTGGAGTTGCTGCGGCAGGCAGGCGCGGTCATCCCCATCGCGCGGCTCGCCGAAGACGCAGCGAGCGGTGATGCGCACGCGGTGCGCGCCTGGCTCGCGGCGGGCGCCGACCCCAATGCCCGCACCGCCGAGGGCGACACGCCGCTCACGCTGGCCGGGAAGGCGGGGCACCTCGAGGTGGTGACGGCGCTGCTCGACGGGGGCGCGAAGCCCGACTTCACCGACGCGGCGAAGCGCACCGCGCTCATGTTCGCGGCGTTCCAGGGCCGGGTGGAGGTGGTGCGGCTGCTGATCGAGCGCGGCGCCGACCTCAACCTGGTGAGCGGCGCCGACTTCACCGCGCTCGACTACGCCGCCAAGGGCGTCGAGCTGGAGATCGCCCTGCTGCTTCATTCCTGCGGCGCGAAGATGGGCGACGTCGGCAGCGTGCTCAGCTTCGTCTGCGACCAGGGCCACGTGGAGCTCGCGAAGGTGGTGCTGGCGCACAAGCCCGCGCTCGACGCGCTCGATGGCAACGGGGTGTGCGGGCTGCACTACGCAGCCATCAGGGGCCACCTCGAGCTGGCGAAGCTGCTGCTGGAGAAGGGCGCCGGGGTGAACGTGCTGTCGAAGGGCGGGCTCACGCCGCTCGTCCTGGCGCAGCGGGGCGGGCACGCCGGGCTGGTGGAGCTCCTGAAGCAGCACGGCGCGAAGTAGCGGTTTGAACCGGGAGAGGCCATGCGATGGGGCTGGGAGTGGTTGGCGTGTTGACGGGTTGACCGCTCGCCCCCGGTTCCCGACCGTTCGTCCCCGAGGCGCTCCTGACGCCTGGGCAGGCCCTGACACTGGGCCCATGAAACGGACGCTGCTTCGAGGCGTAGCGGTGGTGATCGCGATCAGCGCGGTGAGGCTGGGCGCGCCGGCCTGGTACGGGCGCGACGCGGCAGGGTGGCTCGACGACGACGACGAGGTGGTGCGCGGGCTCGCCAACGAGCTGGTGCTGTTCGAGACCACCGACACCGCCACGCGCGCGTCCCACCCCGAGAACCGCTTCGCCGGTGAGTGGGCGCTGGTCACCCACCAGATGACCGCGCTCGGGCTGGCGCAGATCGTCCTCGCGCACCCGGAATGGAAGGGCACCTACGCCCCCACGATGCGCACCGCCGCCCTGCGCAGCTTCCTGCCTGAGATGCGCGACTTCGGCACGCGCGCCTGGCATGGCGAAGACGCGCTCGCGAGCCTCGATGGCGACCACGGCCACGCATACCTCGCCTACCCCGCGCTCGCCGTGGGCATGGCGCGGCTGGTGGACCCGCTCGGTTTCCCCGCTGACGTGGTGCGCGCCCACGATGCACTCATCGCCGCGTACGTGCGCCGGCTGCTCGCCTCTCCGACGGGCCTCATCGAGACGTACCCCGGCGAGGCGTACCCGACCGACGTCGCCGCGGTGGCCGCCGCCATCGCCGTGCACGGGCGCGTCACGGGGCTCGATCATTCACGCGTGCTCGCGCACTGGGCCCGCAAGGTGCGCTCGGTGCAGGTCGACCGGGCGTCGGGCTTCGTGCACCAACGCATGGCCGTCGACGGCACGCCGCGTGATGTTCCTCGCGGCTCGGGCACGGGGCTGGCCGCCTGGTACGCGGGCTTCGCGGATCGCTCGCTCGCCATCGAGTTGACCGGCGCGCTGCTCTCGCATGAGCGCACCTTCTTCGGCTTCGGCGCGGTGGCTGAGTTCGGAGCGCGCGTGGGTCATGGCGACATCGACAGCGGGCCGGTGGTGCTGGGCGTGTCGGTGGCGGCGACCGGGTTCTCGCTCGCGCCGTTCAAGGCCTTCGATCATCGCGAGGCCTTCACCCGGCTCTACCGCACCACGGTGCTCTTCGGCTTGCCGGTGCGCCGGGGCGAGGCGCTGTGTTTTCGGACCGGGGGGCCGATTGGGAATGCGCTGCTGCTGGCCATGCTCACCTCGGGCCCAGAGGTGGTCCGATGAGTCCGATGAAGCGTGTCAGCCCTCTCCCCCACGGGGAGAGGGAAATACGGTGGCGGGCGCCCGCCGCGCTGGTGGTGAGTTCCCTTGTGCTCGATCAACTCTTCACCGTGCTGGCCGGCCACGAAGGGCTGCTCGCGCCGTTCGGCCCCGTGCGCCTCGCCCCCGCGCTGCTGGGCCTGGTGGTCATCACGCTGCGGTTGGCGGTGACCTTCCTGGTCCTGCCGTGGGCGGCGTGGCGGGTCACGCGGTGACTTCGGTGGTGCTTGCCGTAATCGCTCGTCCACCTATAACCGGCAGAGTTTCCGTTCCCGCCCTCTCCGGAGAAGTCGCATGGAGCTCATCAAGCCTCTCGCCCGCCTGCTCTCGCTGTGTGTGCTCACGCCCTGCCTCGCCCTCGCCGCGCCTCCGAAGGCGCCCGACTTCGCCGCCACGGCCGACAAGATCCTCGGCGACGTGCTGGGCGTGAAGGCGAACGAGGTGGTGGCGATCGACGCCGAGCCGACCGACCTGGCGATGGTCGAGGCGCTCTTCGTGGGCGTGGGCATGCGCGGCGCGATGCCGCTCACCCGCATCCAGTGGCCGGTGCTGCACAAGAAGTGGCTGCAGGTGGTGCCCGAAGGCCACGACGCGCTGCGCGCCTCGATGGAAGAGAAGCTCATTCCCCTCGTCGACGTGCGCATCTACATCGAGCGCGCCGACAACCCGGCCCTGTTCAGCGACGTCGCCCCCTCGCGCATCACCGCGTACGAGAAGACGCTCTCGGGCCTGGGCGAGAAGCGCATGAAGCGCAAGACGCGCTCGGTGTGGCTGGGCAACGGGCTGACCCCGAGCAAGGCCAACGCGAAGCAGCTGGGCATCAGCGAGGCCGAGCTCAGCTCGATCTTCTGGGCCGGCATCGGCACCGACTACCGCGCGCTCTCCTTCCGCGCCGAGGCGCTCAAGAACGCCGTGCCCGAGACGAAGCAGCTGGTCATCACCACGCCTGCAGGCACCGACCTCAAGCTGCGGGTCAAGTCGAAGACGCTGGGCGTGAGCGACGGCGTCATCACCCCCGAAGAGGTCAAGGAGGGCGGCGCGCGCCTGCTCACCTGGCTCCCCGCGGGCGAGGTCTACGCGCTCATCGACCCCACCTCGGCCGAAGGGAAGATCGTGGTCACCCGCCACCTCTTCGAAGGCGAAGACATCAAGGACCTCACCCTGACCATCAAGGGCGGCAAGGTCACCGAGATGACGGCCAGGCCGTCGAAGGCCTTCGACCGGCTCAAGGCGCTCTTCGACGGCTCGCCGGCGGGCAAGGACTCGCTCTCGGTGCTCGACTTCGGCGTGAACACCGACGTCAAGGCGCCGAAGGGCAAGCAGCTGCTCTCGTTCGTGCCCGCGGGCGCCGTGACGTTCTTCGTGGGCCGCGACATCTGGGCCGGCGGCTCGAACAGCACCACCTTCGACATGACGCTCTTTCTCCCCGACTCCACCGTGACGGCAGACGGCAAGCCGGTGGTCGAGAAGGGCGAGCTCAAGATCACCGAGTAGGTTCGTGAAGACCACCGCGACCACCTGGCTCTCCCGCGAGGAGATCCGCGCGCTGATGACGCCGTCCGACCTGCGCGGGTGGCTCTCGCTCGCCACCACCTGGGGGCTGATCGCGCTCGCCTTCGTGGTGCTGCTGTTCGCCGGGGGGCACCCGCTGGCGTGGGTGGTGAGCGTGGTCATTCTCGGAGGCCGGCAGCTCGCGCTCGCCATCCTCATGCACGAGTGCTCGCACGGCTCGCTCTTCGCCACGCGCGCGCTCAACGAACACGTGGGGAAGTGGCTCATCGCCGCGCCCATGTGGCAGCGGCTGGGCGACTACCGGCGGCACCACCTGATGCACCACGCGCACACCTCGCTCGAGGGAGATCCCGACCTCGGCCTGGTCACGCCCTTCCCCACCACGCGCTGGAGCCTCGCGCGGAAGCTCCTGCGCGACGTGACCGGCCTCGCGTTCCTGCGGCGCACCGCGGCCCAGCTGCTGATGGATGCGGGCGTGCTCACCTACAGCGCGTCGACGGGTCAGCAGCGCGTGGTGCCCCGCCCTTCCGCCGCAATAATGCTGCGGGGCCTGGTGGTGAACACCGGGCCGATGCTGCTGACGAACTTCGCGCTGTGGGGCGGGCTCGCCGCGCTCGGGCACGGCTGGCTCTACCTGGCGTGGGTGCTGGCCAACGCGACCACGTTCAGCCTGTTCCTGCGCATCCGCTCCATCGCCGAGCACGCGGTGACCGAGGCGAGCGATGATCCGCTGCGTCACACCCGCACCACGGAAGCGGGCCTGCTCGCGCGGCTCACGGTCGCGCCGCACCACGTGAACTACCACCTCGAGCACCACCTGCTGCCGACGGTGCCGCACTACCGGCTGAAGCGGCTGCACCAGCTGCTCTGGGAACGCGGCGCAAGCGCAGGCGCGACGTACGCGAGGGGCTACCTCGAGGTGCTGCGCCTCGCGAGCTCGGGCTGAAGAGCGTCAGCACCTCGCGGGCGCGCGACACCAGAGGCTCCGTCGGATTCTCAGGAGCGTCGCCGCCGGCCTCTCCACAGCCACGCCAGCACGAGCATCGGCCCCAGCAGCGCCGGCGACACCGCGCACCGCGGCCCGGTGTCGTTGCAGGGCGGCTGGGTCAGGCCGAGCGCGGCGAGGTCGGCCTCGCACGTCGGGCTCACCGCCGCGCTGGCCACCGCGGTCGCCGAGAGCGGGGTCGGAGCGAACTCACAGCTCACCTGCCCCGCGGCATCGACCGGCCGTCGCGAGCCATCGAGCACCAGCCAGCGCGCGCCGAGGGTCTCCCCTCCTTCGCTGGGCATGGTGAAGAGCGCGCCGGCATCGAGACCCGAGGTCGCCGATTCCACGCGCAAGCTCGCAGTGCCTCCGTCGACCTGCTCCGTCACCACTACCCCCACGGTACCCGCCCCGTGGCAGTAGCACCTGGCGACGACGTCGATGCACGAGGCCTCGGCCCGCCCTGCGAAGACCACCACTCCCGCAACCAACCCCAGCACGCCGTGTCTCATCGCACTGACATCCCACGCAGGGCGCCGCGGGGGCAAGTCACGGCCTTCTGAGCGGCGAGCGGCCGGTGCCTACGCCAACGCCAGCAGCGCCTGCCTCAGCTCGAGCGCGCTGCCGAAACGATTGACGGGCAGCGGGTCGAGCGTGCCCAGGATGACCTCGCTCCACCGCGCCCAGCGCTCAGGCACGCGCGGAGGCTTCGCGTGCTTCGCCTTCATCCGCGACTCCACCGGCGTGCTCCCGCGAAAGGGAGCCCGCCCCGTGAGCAGCTCCACCATCAGCACGCCGAAGCCCCACACGTCGCTCGCCGGCGTGCCCCGCTTCCCCGACGCGCGCTCGGGGCTCAGGTACTCCGGCTCCACCACGGTGACGCGCTGGTGGGGGGTGAGCGAGCCACCGGCCCGGAAGTGCAGGAAGGTGGTGTCGGCGAGGCGCACCGAAGGAAAGCCGGGCGAGCCGTGCAGGTGCAGGTGCCGCGGCGCGAGGCAGCCGTGCGTCTGACCGCGGTCGTGCAACACCGACAGCGCTTCACACAGCGCGATGCCCCAGTCGACCACCACCGGCTCGGGCACCGGCCCACGCCGCAGCACGTCGGCCGCGGTCCACCCGGTGATGGCGTCGGAGCGCAGCATGAAGCGGCCGTCCTTCGTCATCGTCACCCGCTGGGGCGTGAGGAGATCCGGGTGGGGCGTCGAGTCCACCACCGTCTTCGAGGTGTCGAGGAAGCGCCCCATCAGGTCTGCCGCGCACCCCATCTCGGGCCGGCTCACCTGCACCAGGTAGTGATTCGCGCCTTCCCGCCCGAGAAAGGACTCCACTGCCGAGCCGTCACCGAGTTTGCGGACCAGCTCGAGGTTGCGCACGAGCGGGAGTGTAGAGAGCGCAGCCTCCGCGCAGGAACACCCACAACCGCGCGGGTAGAAGAGATCCACCGCTGGCGGAAAGCTCAGCAGCGCAACCACACCCGCCCACTGTCGCGCTCAGGCCGCGGCGGCCTCGGCTCCAGCGCTGGAAGACCATCGCCGGCCCAGCTCGCGCGCCAGGTGTGTCGCCAGCACGTCCAGCGGATCGAGCTTCGAGAAGACGCCGTTCGCCAGGCCAGGTTCGCCCAGCGCCTGCAGCTCGTCCCTCGAGGCCGCGGAGAAGAGGAACATCTTGAAGGCCGCGTCGCCGCCCAGCCGGCGCACCCGGTCGATCAACCCGCGCCCGTCGAGGTGCGGCATGTGGAGATCGAGGATCACCAGGTCGAGCTCGAAGTACCCGTCGATGAGCTTGAGCAGCCCCTCGCGCCCGTCCTTCGCGAGCGTGATGTCGCAGTCGAGCGCGTGCAGCACCCGCACCAGGGTCGAGCGCCAGATGGCCTCGTCGTCCACCACCAGCACGCGCGGGCGACGCACGGGCTCGGCGTTCAACAGCGCCTCGATGGGCGCGAAGGTGCCGGGCTTCAGGTCGATCAGCTGCAGGCCCACGCCCACGCGCGGGCCCGACATCACCCGGTGCACCACCTCTGCGGGCAGCGTGAGCACCTCGCCGTTGGGCAGGGTGAGGTGCAGCCGCAGCCGCGCGCGCAGGGCGGGGGGCTTGTCGGTGGCGACGAAGAGCCCGCCCCGCGAGATGTCCGACGCGTACTGCGCGGCGAGGTCGGTGAGCGTGTCGATGCGCACGTCGAGGTCGGACTCGAAGCGCTCGATCGGCCGCGGCGCCACGCGCGCGGGCCGGGGCTCACGCCGCGCCTGGGTGGCCCGCGTCAGCAGCTCGCTGAGCGCCGGTGAGGGTTGGAGCTCGAGCCACAGCCCGGCCTTGCCCGGGGGCGGCGTGCGGTGGACCCGGGTGCCGCGGTTGTCGGGGTACTCGCCGGTGGGCGTGGCGAAGATGACGCTGAAGACCTCGGTCTCGACGATGCGCGAGGCGGGCACCCAGAGCGCCCCCTCGGCCACGTGACGGGCCCACGCGGCCAGCAGCTCGTCTTCGGAATCGAAGGCGACGCGCAGCGCAGGCGCCGGCCCATGGCGGTGCAGCTCGGCGAAGACGCGAGAGAGGTCGCCTTCGGCAGAGGCCCTGAGCGGGAGCAGGTTTCTGCGGGCCTCGAAGGTCGCGGCCGCATCGGTAGAGAGGTTCTCGAGGTCGAGCAGGTGGGCCGCCATCGCCATCGCCAGCGCCCCCACCCGCGTGTGCTGGGCCGTGAAGCAGCGGCTGTCATCGAAGCCGAGCACCACCAGCATCGTCGAGGCGCCGGGGGCCAGGCGCAGCTCGACACGGCGCAGCGGAGGTTGAACGAGCTCGAGCGCGTGGAGCCCCTCCTCGAGAATTCCGAGCGCATCCACCGGAACCTGCAACGCGACCTGGAACAGTCCGGGGCTCACCTCCGATCCGTAACGGCCACGCGCGGCGCGTCGCACGGAATCGCGAAGGCCCCGGGTCGGCTCCGCACCACCCGTGGAGATCGACTCATCGGGCCCATCACTTGCCACCGTCAGCCAAGTTCTTCGAGCGAGCGCTGCGCGACGCTCTTCGCCGAGCCCTTCGCCACCTCGAGGAACGCGGCGAGTGCCTTCTTCGCGGCGGCCTTCTCCTTCACGCAGAACCCCAGCGCATCGGCGGCGGCGTGGCGCACGTTTCCATGCTTGTCGTCGAACAGCGCGACGATCGCCTCGACGGCGCGATCCGGCCCGAGCTGCCCCAGCGTGCGCGCCGCCTGCGCCCGGACCTCGGGCTCGCCGTCCTTCAACGCAGCGAGCGCCGTGTCGTACGCGAACGCCCCGCCGATGGAGCCGAGCACGTCGATCCAGGTCGAGCGGACGTACTTCGAGCCCACCTTCGCCATCGCGGCGGCGTGCGGCGCCACCGCCTTCGCCGCGCGCTTCTTGAGCGCCTCGCTCTGCGGACCGGAGAGCATGTCGCGCAGCGTGCGCACGGCCACGTCGAGCAGGTCTTCCCGCGTTCGCGACAGCGCCGCCGCCACCGTCTCGACGTCGTCGCCGTACTGGAGCAGCTTGAGCCCGCGCTCGCAGAGCCGATCGTCCTTGCTGCCGGTGAGCGAGGACACCTTCACCACCGAGTCGTCGAGGTCTGGCGAGGCGCTGTGCTCGGCGTCGAGCGCTTCGCCGGCCTGCACCTGCTTGCGCGCGTACATCATCTCGGCGAGGCGATCGGCGGCCTCCCGGCCGATGTAGTCGAAGCGCTCGTCTGCGTCGGCCATCGACACGTACTTCCACAGCAGCTTCGTCGCCTCGGGCCCGCCCAGCTTCGCCAGCGCGCGGCAGGCGTACCAATTGAGGTTGAACACCCCGTTCTCGAGGTGTTTGGCCAGGTGGGAAATCGCGCGGCGGTCACCCAGCAGGCCCAGCGCCTCAGCGGCGGTGCGCTGGACGCCCAGGTCCTTGTCCTTGTGCAGCATCGCCACCAGCACGTCGAAGGCCGCGGGCGAGCGCGACTTGCCCAGCGACGTCGCCGCGCTGGCGCGTTGGGCCTCGTCCTTCGACTTCGCCAGCGCGAGCAGCTCGTCCACCGGCGCGCCGAGCTTCTCCACCATCGAGGCCGCGAGCTCCTTGATGGTGCGGTCCTTGTCCTTCATCAGCGCGCGCACCGCGGCGCCCGCGGCCGACACGGCCTCCCAGCCCTTCGAGTCACCCACCGTCTTCACCGCGTGCAGGGCCGCGAGCCGCGTCTCGGCTCGTTTGTGCGAGAGCAGCGGCAGCACCTCGGCGACGTCGACGTGCTCGGCGACGGTCCACATCATCAGGCCGGCGTCCTTCGCCATCACGCCGTCCTTCGCCTGGAGGAGCGAGACCATCGCCGACGCGCCGTCCTTCCCGCCGAGGCGGGAGAAGGCCTCGGGCACGCGCTGCCGCACCTCCGGGGCCGAATCACCGATGCGGGAGCTGATCAGCTCGAAGACCGCGCCGCGCGACTGCGTGCCGGCCAGCCCGAGCGCCGAGAGCGTCACCGCGCGCACCGCGTCGTGCTCGTGCTTCACCGCGAGCTTCAGCACCGCGAGCGCCTTCTTGTCGCCGGCGACGAGGTGGCGCGCCGCTTCGACCGCGGCGAGACAACACACCGTCGGGTCGCGCGAGGCGAGGTCGCGCTCGACGTCGGCCAGCCTCGCCTTCGGCTTGAAGACGACGCCGTCCTTCACGTCGCGCGAGTGCAGCACCCGGGTCTTCGCCTGGGGAGCGGGCCAGAGGATGACGCGGTAGTGATCAGCGCCGTCGCCGCCGTCGTAGGTGCTGGTGTCGGTGTCGGCCTGCCGCACCTGCACACGAAGCCAGCCCCCGGGCACGCTGATGCCGCCCTTCCACGTCTCTTCGGGCGAGGCGATCTCGAGCGAACCGCTGGGCGCCTCGAAGCTGCCCTCGGTCACGAGGTGAAACGTGTCGTAGTCCGCGGGAGGCGCGTCGCCGCGCACCTCGACCACCATGGGAATGCGCGAGGCCGCGCGGCGCAGGTGCACCACCACGCCGTGCTTCGCGGCCTCGAGCCCCTCGTCGAGGTTGTCGAAGTTGAAGGACTGGCCCGTGTTCTTCGAGTCCTCCAGGGAGAACTGGTGGTGGCTGACGTGGAGGAAGAAGGGGCCGGTGCGGGTGCTCACCTTCTGCGCGACCTTCTTCGCCGGGGCGCCGCCCAGCGCGCGGTAGCCCTTCTTCACCTTCTCGGCGACGAGCTTGTCGTGCTCGGCCTGCGCCTTGCCGGCAGAGTCGAACTTCTTCTGCTGCGTCTGGCCATCGGTGCCGATCCGGCCCCACTTCACGGTGAAGGCAGTGCCCGAAAGGTCGACCTCCCAGAACTTCGAGCTGCTGCCCTCGACGAACTCGTAGCGCATGCATGCTCAACACCACAGCGCGCCACGGAGTGAAACCGGGCTTACGCTCGCGTCATGGCTTGCGCGACCTGCGGAGACCTCGTCGACAGCTCGCAGTCGAATGACGACTCGACGCCGACCCTGCCCCCGGCCGGCCTGCGGAAGCTGCGCGCGCTGGGCACCTGCTTCGATGACACAGAGCTGCTGCTCTGCGCTGAGTGCGGTGCGCTCTTCTCGCACGCCCACGACCGTGACCAGGAGACGGGCATCACCGACGACTCGGTTCGCCGGCTCGAAGGGCCGCGGGCGGTGACGCTGCTCGTCTACGGCCTCGCGTGGCCCAGCCTCGAGCCGAAGTCCGAGATGCTCAGCGCGCTCGCGGCGCGCATCGGGCGGGTGGCTCCCTCGACACCGCTGGAGGACCTCGAACTCTGCCGCGCGGAGCTCCTGGGCGCCTCGGCGAGAGAGCTCCTTCCCGAGCTGAAGAAGCACGTCGACACGGAGCTCGGTGCGCGCGCGCTGGCGGCCGCCGGGGCCTTCACCTTCCTCCAGGAAGAAGCGCTTCGTGGTTGCCGGCCCGCCATCCGCGCGCTCGGCCGCTCCGGCCCTGCCGAGGTCGCGCCGACGCTGGTGCAGGTGTTGCTCAACTCGAGCGAGGGCCCGGCGCGCCGCGAGGCCGCGCAGGGACTGGGCAGGCTCGGCGCCGGACGCAACGAGCTGTACGCGGTGATGACCACCGTGAAGGACTCCTTCGTCACACAACCGGCGCGTGACGCGCTCGCCCGCATGGGCGCGACCGAGCTGCTGCTCGAGGGGCTGAAGAGCCCCGATTGGTCGATTCGCTGGATGTCGGCGGAAGGGCTGGGCTCCGCAGGGAAGAGCACGCCGGAGATCATCTCGGCGCTCGAGCGCGCGGTGCTCACGCCGGGTGGACCGCCGATTTCTCGCACCACGGCGTTCGAGTCACTGCGCCGGCTTGGGGTTGCGCGGGCGCGGCTCGAGGTCGTGGTGAGACCTGGAATCGACCACGCGGATGAGGACGTGCGCAGGAGTTCGGCGCTGTGCCTGGAACGGCCGACCTGAGTGTTTGCCCTCTCCCCGACCCTCTCCCCCTCGGGGAGAGGGAGACAGTTCTTTCAGCTACTGCACCTGCACCTGCACCGGGCCCGCCTGGCCCTCTGAGCCCTGCATGCCCGCGTGGCCGGAGTTGCCGTCGCTGCCGCGCGGACCCGAGGTGCCGCTCGAGAGGAACTCGTTGTGACCGTTGACGGTGCAGGTCGTGCCGCTGCCGCCGCTGCCGCCGTCGCCTCCGCGGCCGCCCCGCCCGCCATCGCCGCCCGCGCCGCCTTCACCCCCCCGGCTGTGCACGCGCTGACGCACCAGCAGCTCATCGGCGGGACACGCGCCGCCACACTGCACCACCACCGACACGAAGCCGCCGTCACCGCCGCGCCCCCCCTGCCCTCCGTCGCCGCCGCGGTCACCCGGCCCGCCCTGGCCGCCGGGCTGTCCGGGCTGCATCTTGAAGCAGCTCGCGCTCGCGCCGTCGGAGCCGCGCGTGCCGTCGGAGCCGTTGTACCCATCGCGCCCCGCCAGACCTCGACCGCCGAGGCTCGCCACCTCGAACGACGTGCCCACCCCGCGCGGGAGAATCGCCATGCGCTGCACGCCCAGGTCGCTCACCGCGGAGAAGAGGAGCGCCGAGGCGACCGGCTGCACCGCCACGTTCACGTTGGGCCCGCGCTCACCCTCGTTGCCCTCGAAGTAGATGGAGTCCGGCGCCTCGAAGCGCAGCGGCACCTGCAGCGAGGTGACCAGCCGTCCCCCGAGCCGAATGGGGAGCACCAGGCCTTCGTCGGCGCGCGCGAGCTCCATCGCCTGCGCCATCGCCAGCTTCTCCGGGAGCCGGAGCACGCCGTCACCGTCGACGCTCACCATCGGGTTGCCGACCTCGAGCTCCCGCGCGTCGATGCAGGGATCCACCGCGAGCGCCGAGGCGGGCTGGCACAACGAGAGCGGGCGGCTCCACCCCACGGCGAAGCGCACCACGCCCTTGAGGTCGAGCACGGGGACCAGCTGATCAGCACCCGTGCCCGGCGCCAGCAGCGTCACCACCTGCGCATCGACGTGCTGACGCACCTGCGCGACGAAGGGGAGTGGCAGGGGAAGTTCGGGCCGCTCGAGCTTGAGCGACGCCACGGGCTGGGCCCAGCGGCCGCGCTCCATCACCGCGGCCTCGACCTCGGCGGCGCGCGCCTTCACCTCGGGGAACTCCGAGCGCTCGATGCGCAGCCTGATCAACCGGCTTCGCGCCGAACCCCGCAGCCTTGGGTCTGGCAACCGCAGCGCCATGCGCCCGAGGAGCGCCTCGTCTTGCGTGTTCACCACGTCGGCCCCGGTGAGCGGGCGGCCCGCGAGCTGGCCGTGATCGAGCTCGAGCGTCGCCACCAGGGCGTCGAACACCGGAGGCAGCGGAGGCTTGAGCCGCTCGCGTGGATATTCCTTGAGTCGCCCCATCAACGCCTCGAGCGAAGCAGACGGCTCCTGTGGCCGGGTGGCCAGCACCTCGTGCGCGGCGATGAGGCGCGGCGCGGAGTCGTCGGTGTCGAGCAGCGAGAGGATGACCCTGGCGAGCCGCCCGAACGTGAACTCGCGCGCGGAAGGACTCAGCGCAGGGACGAGGCGCGTGGCGCAGGCCTGCCAGCGCTCGGGAGTGAGCCGGCGCTCCTCGAGCGAGGTGACGAAGGGCTCGACCAGCTCCTCGTCGGTGCGACGCAGCGTGTGGGGCGCCGCGAGCGTGCACACCGAGACGTCAGCGTTGGGCTGCGTCAGGTAGTGCACCAGCGCGTCGCCCGGCCACTTCGCCGAGTCCTTCACCAGTTGGTGGGTGGGGTACGGCAGGGGAAAGCGGTGACGGCAACCCGTGACCGCGAGCAACAGCAGCAGGAAGAAGAGCCGACGCATCGGGCGCGGACTGTACACCCGGTGCCTCGGCCGTCCGTGTGCTCAGGTCGCGGGCACCGGGATGAGGGCGAGGATGACCTTCACCACGTCGCGCGGCCGTTCGCGATGGAGGTTGTGACCGACGCCGGTGAAGACCTCGGCCTGGCCGTCAGCGGCCTCTGCCGCGGTCGCGCGCTGCATCGCGACCCAGAGCGCCTCGCCCTCGCGCGAGAGGCTGTGCGACGTCGCCACCAGCACGCGCACGGGGTACGGCCCGAACGAGCCCGCGGCGCGAAGCTCATCGGCCACGCCTGGGAACGCCTCGACCTCGGCGCGCTCGTGGGCGGGCAAGGCCGCAGCGGCCGAGGTCGAGATGCTGCAACCCGAGATCCCTGCGTCGACGCAGGCCGCGCCAAAGCCGGCGGGCCGCGAGTCGACCAGCACCAGCCCGACGACTTCATCAGGGTGCGTCTTCGCGAACAGCTCCAGGTAGGCGCCCCCGAACGAGTGGCCCACCAGGATGTAGGGAGGCGTGAAGGCGCGCGCCGCGAGGAGGGCCCTCAGGTCCTCGACGATGCGCGTCGCCGTCGGCGGTTCGGCAGTGGTCTGGCTGCGGCCGTAGCCCGGGCGCGAGTAGCCGAACACCCGCGCGTGCGCAGACACGTCATGGGCGACCGGATCCCACGTCACCCAATCGGTGCCGAGGCCCGCCTCGAAGACCACGGTCGCGCTGCCCGAACCGGCCTCGACGACCTCGACGGTTCGGCCAGAGACCTGCGCGAGCGTGGGCGTGAGCGTGGTGCCGCACGCGGTGAAGGCGATGAAGCTGAGGAGGAGTCGAGTCATGGTGTACCTCTGGGTTGGAGTTGGCTCGACCGTACGTGCACGGGCCACGTGCACACTTGAACGAAGGGGCTACGCTCGGCGGCATGGGGGCGAAGGCACACGGCCGCATCCTGTTCTGGGAAGGCGCGAGCCTCTGGGTGTTCAGCGCGCCTCCCGGCGACCGGTACCCGAAGACCGACGTGCACTCGCATCACGTGACGCAGGTGACCCTCGCGCTCACCGGCCGGGTGGACTTCGACGGCCAGGGCAAGCGGGTCGGAGGCCAGGCGATCGCGATCGCACCGGACACGGCGCATGCGTTCGAGGCCACCGGGCTCATCGCGCACCTCTTCATCGCGCCTGACGGCCAGGCGGGCCGGGCGATCGTGCACGGGCTCTTCCCGAAGAACCCGATGGTGTCGCTCAGCGCGCGCCAGTTGGGCGATTTTCCCGCGCGGCTCAAGGCGAGCTTCGAGGATCCGCGCCACACCGACGACGACCTGTGCACGCTGGGCCGGGGCTTGATCACGCACCTGGCGGGTGAAGCGAGTGGGAGCGCCGATCCGCGCATCGAGAGGTTGATCCCCTGGGTCTCGGCGCGGCTCGATCAGCCCGTGAGCCTGGGCGAGGTCGCTGAGCTCATCGGCCTGTCACCGGGGAGGACCCGCCACCTCTTCGTCCAGCAGACGGGGCTGCCGTTTCGCACCTGGGTGCTGTGGCTTCGGCTGGAGCGCGCGACCAGGCGCTTCGCCGCGGGGTCTTCGCTCACCGAAGCGGCGCACGACGCGGGCTTCTCCGACTCCGCGCACCTGAGCCGCACCTTCCGCCGCATGTTCGGCATCAACGCCGCGTCGCTCAGGCTGTCTCAGCCGTTCCTGAGTGAGCGGCTTGCCAACGCGCTTCATCAGCACCCTTGATCAACAGCCACAACACGAGCGGCACCTCGCCGATCACCGCGGTGAGGCCCACGATGGCCGCGAAGACCGGGGCGCTGCCCGGCGCCACGAGGTTGCCCAGGCCGTTCAGCCCGTAGCCCAGCGAGGCGAGGCCCATCAGCACGCCGAACACCCGCGGAAGAAAGCGCGAGCGGAACACGAGCACGCCGACGAGCAGGCAGTGGAGCGCGAAGAGGATCTCCCAGACGTGCACGCCGAGGTCGTGCACGCGCAGCCAGCTCATCGCGGTGGGCGCAGCGGTGCTCACCAGCGTGATGGCCGCGAGCTGCGGCACGAGGTTGGCCGCCTGGAGCACCGTCATCCCCAGCCGCGCGAAGGTGGCCGTCAGCGCCAGCGTCTCCCCCACCGGCCTCAGCAAGAAGTAGAGCACCGCCGTCAAGGCGAGCTCGGACAGGACGATGACGGCGTCGCTGACCATGCCGAGGCGGAAGAGCGACGACGAGGCGACCAGGTTCGCGGCGGTGGCCGCGTCATCGCCGGCGACCACGATGGCCGACGGCACGTACATCATGCTGAACGGCCCGAGGAACATGGGCACGAGGTAGAGCAGTCCGGCGATGCGGGCCTGGGAGCTGGAAGTGGTCATGGGTGCACTCGTAGCTGCACCACCCCACCCGGCACTTGAACGAAGGGGCTACTGGCCCTTCCACGCGAGGACACCGCCGGGTCGTTCGTCGCTCACTGCGGCGCGCACCATGCCTCACCTTGCAGGGCTGCACTTTTCAGAACTGCAATCTTCACGGGTGGTGGGCGCCGCGCCCGCGGTTTCACTGGGAAAGCGCCCGGCACGGCGCGTGCTTCGAGCCGCGTCATGAGCGAGCAGGTGATGGTCGTCGTCCAGAGCCGCATGGATGTGTTGGATGTCTCGGCAGACGCGCGGGTCCTCGCGGCCAGCCAGGGAGCCCGGCCTCGCAAGGCCTCGGAGCTCGCGGTGGTGGTCGCCGACCTGGCGACGAACGCCGTGCGCCACGGTCGCGGCGCGCTGGTGAAGCTGGCGGTCGGCTCAGCAGGCTGGACGGTCGAGGTGGAAGGCACGAAGCGGCGGGGTCAGGCTGACCTGTCCGACGTGCGGCGCTTCGCCACGCGGCTCGAGCTGCGCGGGACCAGCGTCATCGCCCACGGCGAGTTCTCCTGAGCTGAACGGCCAGGTGCTGGCACGCCGGGTGGATGGTTCCCGTTCAACCACCCGGGAGCCCACCGTGTTCGCACCACTTCGGATCGATCGCCGCACCGTTACGAAGCAGCCCTGCACGAAGTGGGTGCGCTCATGAGCGGCCGCACCCGCATCGCGCGCGTGGCGGGTCACGCCGGACCCGAGCAGGCGCACCTCGCCACCATGGTCTTCGGCGCGGCGCCTCCGAGCCCGGCGCCCACCGACTCGTACCTGCGCCTTCATCGCGTCATCCGCGCGGCGTGCCTCGAGGAGACCCGCCCCGGCGTGTTCATCTTCGCCGCGCATCGCGACGTGCCGACGGGGCGGCTGTGGCTGGCCGCGACCGAGGCGCCGCGCGCGGGCACGCTCGGAAGGCACGAGTCGGTCGATCTCCCCATCGCGAGCGAGGCCGCGCTCTCGCTGCGGCACGTGCTCTTCGTGGTGCGGTTGGTGGCGGGCCGGGTGCGCTTCTCGGCGATCGATCTCGAGACCCCGGGCGGCCTGCACACGCGGGGCGGCGCGCAACGTGTCACCGAGTCGGAGCGGCCCACCCTGCTGCGCACCGCCGGGCTCAGCTTCTTCTGCGTGCCCACCGGCCCCAACTCGGCGCTGCCGGTGGACGCGTTCGACGCGCGCCGCCTGCTCGAAGAGCCGCCCAGGTCGAGGCAGCCTTCACTCGCTGAGCTGTTCCTGCGCCGCCCCGGTGGCGGGCTGACGATGTGCCTGGGTGACCAGGTGCTCCCGCTGACGGTGGACGCCGCGATGCTCGAGCGCGGCGTGCTGATCGGCCAGCAGGAACGCTGCGACGTGCTCATTCCCGACAGGTTCGTCTCGCGCGTTCACGCGGTGGCGGTGACCATCGAGGGCGTGCCGTACCTCGTCGACACCGGCAGCACCAACGGCACCTGGCATCACTCGGCGGTCCAGGTGAAGTGCTGGAAGCTCGAGGACGGAGATCGCTTCGCCGTCGGCCGCGCCACGGTGGAGTGGCGGTCTTCGTAGGCCCTCGCCCCCGACCCTCTCCCCAACCGGGGAGAGGGAGAGCGTGACATCGGTTCTGCCAAATGCCCGGCCGCTGCCTATAACCACCCCACATGCGTTCCCTGTCCCTGGCTCTCGCCGCCCTGCTCGTCTCGGGCTGCGCCACCCTCGCGCCGACCCTCACCCGCGTCACCCCGAAGGACGACGCGAAGCTCGCCGCTTCGGCCGAAGCGTTCTACCGGGCGCAGACGCCTGATCAGCTCCGCGCCGCCGTCGCCGACGCGAAGGCCGCGGGCCCCGGCACCGCGCTCCACCACGAGCTCGCCGCCCGCCTCGCCCAGCTCGAGGCCCGCGACGCCGACGTCATCAGCAACCTCGTCGCCGTGCTCGCCGACACCGCGGGCGACGCGGCGCTCTTTCACCTGCACCTGCTCGCCTCGCTCGAGCTCACCTGGTCCGAGCGGGCCATCGTGCGCGAGCTCTACCGCGCGCTGATGGAAGGCCACCCCTCGCCCGAGGTGCGCGCGCTCGCCGCATCGCACCTGGCCATCATGCTCAACGCCGAGGGTGACTTCACCGGGCGCGACGCGGCCGTCGCCAGCATCCCCGGGCAGCTCGACCTCGCCTTCGTCGGCACGTGGGACAACGACCAGGGCAAGGGCTTCGACCTCGAGTTCGCGCCCGAGCTGCGCCCCGGGCTCACCGAGACCTACGAAGGCCGCACCGGCAAGCTCGAGTGGCGCCGCGACGTCCCGAAGGATCCCCGCGGCCGCTACGACCTGCTCATGCTGATGACGCCCACCCGCTGGGCCGCCGCCTTCGCGCAGGGCACCTTCACCGCCGGGGCCGACGGCCCGCACGCGCTGCGCCTCACCACCTCCGACCCGCTCAAGGTCTGGGTCGATGGCCGCCTCGTCTTCGCCGCCGCGCAGCTCGACCGCAGCGTGCCCGACCACCTGGTGGTGCCGCTGGAGCTCACGAAGGGGTCGCACACCGTGCTGATCAAGTCGGCGCACCGCGAAGGCCTGTGGCACCTCACCGCGCGCGTCACCCCGTACGACGGCGCGATGTTCAAGCGCGAGCTCGACCCCATGCTCGCCTCGCGCGTGGCGCTGCTCTCGTCGACCCCCGCGCGCCAGCTCGCGCAGCTGGTGGGCTGGGCGCACCTGAGCGCAGGCGGCGCCACCACCGTGCGCCTCGCCGACGCCGCGGTGGCGAAGCTGCCCCGCTCGCTGGTGCTCCGGTCCTGGGTGGTGGACGCCCTCTGGTACAACCAGGAGCGCGGCCGCACCGCCGATCTCCTCGCCGCGCTCGACGCCGAGGTTGGCGAGCAGCTCCCCTTCATCCGCCTGCGCCAGGCGCGCTTCCACCAGCAGCAGGGCCTCAAGCAGAAGGCCCGCGAGCGCCTGCTGCAGCTGCAGAAAGACGCGCCGCAGCTGCGCGAGGTGTGGGACCTGCTCGCCGACGTCTGGCGCGGCGAAGGGTGGACCGAAGACGAGCTGCGCGTGCTCAAGGCGCGCGCCGAGCGCTTCGGCACCTCGCCCGAAGAAGACCTCGAGCGCAGCCGCGCCCTCTCCCGTGCCGGCAAGCGAGACGAGGCGATCGCCGTGGTCGACGACGTGCTCGCCGAGCTGCCGTACCACCCCGAGGCGCTGCGCCGCGAAGCCGACCTCGCGTTCGACGCCGCCGACTTCAGCGAGGCGAAGCGCCACCAGGAAGCGCGCCTCGAGTCGTGGCCGGTCGACTATTCCGCGTGGCTCGCGGTGGCCGAGACCCACCGCCGATTGGGTGACTTCAAGGCGTCCGAGGCCGCGCTGCTGAAGGCCGAGGCGCTCAGCCCCGAGGCGTCGGTGCCCAAGTCGAAGCGCGGCGAGCTCGCCTACGAGCGCGGCGACACCGCCACCGCCGTCACCTTGTGGAAGCGGTCCGTCGAGCTCAACCCCGAGAACGAGGCGCTGGCCAACCGCGTCGAGTTCCTCTCCCCCGAGACGCGCGGGGAGTGGATGGCCGACATGCCCGACGAGGCGCGGCTCGAGGCGCTGGTGAAGGAGCGAGCCAGGCTCAAGCAGCTCTCCGGCGCCGACGTGGCCTACCTGCTCGACCACGAGGTGACGCTGCTCAACACCGACGGCAGCACCTCGAACGTGGTGACCGTGGTCATCCACGCGTGGAACTCGCAGGGCCGCGACCGCATCATCCGCCAGTCGGTGGGTGCGGGCCGCCTGCGCGTGCTGCACGCCTACGCCGTCGACGAGAAGGGCCAGCGCAGCGAGGCCTCGAGCGAGCGCAACCGGCAGATCTTCTTCCGCGGCATGCAGCCGGGCTCCACCCTGGTGCTGCAGTACCGCCTCGACTCGGCGCCCAGGGGCTACCTGTCTCGCTACTACAACGAGACCTGGAGCTTCCAGGGCGTGGGCGACCAGCGCGAAGAGTCGACGCTGGTGCTCTGGGCGCCGCTCACCGCGAAGCTGCACGAATACAAGGTGGGCGAGGCGAAGCACACGCAGGAGAAGCGCGGTGAGCTGCTCCGCTTCACCTGGACCACGCGCAACACCCCGCCGTTGATCAGCGAGCCGGGCATGCCCACGGTGGGCGAGCTGGCCATCAACATTCACCTCTCGACCGTGCCCGACTGGAAGACCTGGCTCTCGTGGGAACAGGCGCTGCTCGAGGGCGTCTTCCGCGACAGCCCCGAGCTCGAGGTGATCGCCCGGGGCCTGGGCCGCGGCAACCCCGAGCCCACCGAGCGGCTCGAGCGCATCCACACCTTCGTGATGGAAGAGATCCGCTACCAGCAGGACTACGAGAGCTTCATCGCCGGCGTGAAGCCGCACCCCGCCTCGATGACGCTCGAGCGCCGCTACGGCGACTGCAAGGACAAGGCGGTGCTCTTCATCGAGCTGGCCCGCAAGCTGGGGGTCGAAGCGCACTTCGCGCTGGTGCGCACCCGCGACGTGGGGCCGGTGCGGCAAGACGTGCCCATGCAGCAGTTCAACCACGCCATCGTCTACGTGCCCGAGCAGCCGGGCGTCACCGCGCGCTTCTTCGACCCGACCGCCGAGCTGCTCGACGTGGCCTCGGTGCGCAGCGACGACGTGGGCACGCAGTCGCTGGTGTTCGACCCGAAGACGAACCTGCACACCTGGCGGGAAATCGCCTTCCAGCCCCCCGAGGCCAACCGCGAGACCACCACGGTGGCGCTCGACCTCGACCCGAAGGGCGGCGCGAAGGGCACGCTCACGCTCGAGGCGGTGGGCCGCTCGGGCTCGCTCATCCGCCGCACGTCGAAGAACCAGGCCGTCTTCACCCAGGTGGCGCAGCGCATCGCCTCGGCCTACCTGCCCAACGCCACCACCAGCGACGTGCGCGCGCTCGAGGTCGAATCGCTGCGCGTGCCCGCGGCCATCCGCATGGAGGTGGCGGCCGGCACCTTCGCGCGCACCGAGGGCGACACCCTGCGGCTCAAGCTGCCGTCCGACGCGAACCCGCGCGGCACCTTCGCGCTCGCCACCCGCAATCACCCGCTGCTGCTCGGCACGCCCACCCAGCAGCAGATGCAGCTGGAGCTCACCCTGCCCGAGGGCTTCGAGACGAAGAAGCTGCCCAGCGGCGGCACGGTGAGCCTGCCGTGCCTGTCGTTGACGCGCGAGGTGTCGCAGGTGGGGCGGGTGGTGAAGAGCAAGCAGACCTGGCGCACCACCTGCGAGCGGCTCTCGGCGCAGGAGTACCCGGCATACCGCGCGAAGCTCGACGACATGGTGCGGCTGCTCGACGACGAGCTGGTGCTCGGCCCGGCGAAGGGCGTCACCGCGGTGAAGAAGGCGAAATGAACTCCCTCCCCCTGCGAAGCGGGGAGAGGGCCGGGGTGAGGGGCTGACCTGATGAACCACCACAAGCGCATCGTCGTCACCGGAGGCCCGGGAGGGGGCAAGTCGACCGCGGTCGAGCTCTTCCGCCGCGAGCTGGGAGAGCGGGTCATCGTCGTCCCCGAGTCAGCCACCATGCTGTTCGCCGGAGGCTTTCCCCGCCATCAGAACGCGGCCGCACAACGAGCGGCTCAGCGAGCCATCTTCCACGTGCAGCGAAACCTCGAAGACGTGCAGGCAGCGGCGTACCCCGACCGCCTCCTGCTCTGCGACCGCGGCACGGCGGACGGCGCGGCGTACTGGCCGGGCGAGCCCGAGCAGTTCTTCGAGGCGATGGGCACGAGCTTCGCCGCCGAGCTGGCGCGCTACGACGGGGTCATCTTCTTCGAGAGCGCGGCGGCCGGGGGCCACTCCATCGAGGGCGGCAACCCCGCGCGCACCGAGACGAACGCCGAGGCCGCGCGCCTCGACCTGGTGCTGCAGGCCATCTGGAAGCAGCACCCGCGCTACGCCTTCATCCGCAACGAGCGCTCGTTCTTCGCCAAGCTGCAGCAGGGCATCGGCGCGTTGACGGCGATGTCGGCCGAGTTCGGCTTTCCCCTCGCGCCTCCCGCGTGAGTCCTTCAGCGCCGGCCGGGAGAACGCCCGGAGGGCCTCTCGTCCCGGCGTGATTCACGTCGTTCCTCCTCGCGCCGCTCCCGGCGTCGATGGTCGTCGCGTCTGCGGTCGTCGTCGCGTCTGTGGTCGTCGTCGCAGCGCTCAGCGCGGCGGCGTGCGGCCTGGGCGACGAGGCGAGCACGCTCGGACTGCGTGAGCAGGCCCGCGGCCACCGCAGCCCGGGCCTCCCGCGCGACGCAGGCGACGTACTGGCCGTGGGTGCGCAGCGCGCTCGCCACGCACCGCAGCGCGACCAGCTCGATGCCGCCACACCCCTGGTCATTGGTGAGCACCCCGGGGCTCGTGGCAGGGCAGGCGTCGACGTCGTTGGCCACCCGATCGCCGTCGACGTCCCCGTCACAGACGTCGCCTTGTCCGTCCGCGTCGGTGTCTCGCTGATCTGCGTTCGAGATCAGGGCGCAGTTGTCGGCCGCGTCAGGCACGCCGTCTCCATCGTCGTCCGGGTCACACGCATTGCCCAGGCCGTCGGCGTCGGCGTCGAGCTGGTCGGTGTTCCGGAGCCCGAGGCAGTTGTCCACGGCGTCCGGCACATCATCACCGTCGAGGTCACCGTCGCACGCGTCTCCGATGCCGTCCCCGTCGAGGTCGGCCTGGGAGTCGGCGATGAGCGGACACACGTCGCTCGCGTTCGGCGCGCCGTCACCGTCGAGGTCGGCGTCGCAGACATCGCCCTGGCCGTCGAGATCCTGATCGACCTGATCCGCGTTGGCGATGGCCGCGCAGTTGTCGGCCCCGTCCTCCACGCCGTCACCATCCGCGTCCTGCACACAGGAGACGGGCTGCACGCTGACTCCGGCGGCCAGGTTGAACGTGGTCAAGCCCAGCGCGGGCGAGATGGTGAAGGTGCCCAGCGGCTGGGCGGTGTTGCTCACCAACGCGTACGAGCCCGCGGGGAGGCTCGCGCGAACGGAGTACCGGTAGCCGGTATAGGGCGTCTGGATCGCTGCGAGCACCGGGCTCGCGACGTCGACCACGGCGAGCCCACACCGCCTCGGCTGCACCGTGCCCGCCACTGCTTCCAGCCCGCCGCCGACGGCGAACGAGGTGTTCGTCACCGAGATCGTCCCGAAGGTGACCGTGGTCGAATAGTCGGTGAGCGAATAGCCCGCGCTGGGCAGCCAGGCGGTGCCGTCGCCGAGGATCAGCAGGACGCCCGCGCCCGGCTCGGTGACCCGGTACGAGATGGTGCTGGGTGGGTTGGTCATCGAGGCGAGGTTGAAGCTCACCTGCGCGAGCGTCGAACGATCGAAGCCGATGCCGTCGGAGGTCCTGGTGATGCTGCCCGCGGTGCTCGCCACCTGCCCGCCGGCGACGACGAAGGTCCCATACCGGGCGAGCGTCGAGTAGGTCGAGACCACGAAGGTGCCGTCAGGCAGGTAGAGCAACGGGTCGTTCGAGCTGATCACCGCGACCCCCTCAGGGTCGCTGACCCGCAGCGCCGAGACGATCGACGCCGTGGTGGTGAGCTGGGCCGAGTGCACCCGCACCGCAGCGAGCCGCGAGGTGTCGAAGCCCACGGTGGTGCCGCTGGTGGTCACCGCACCGGTGGGCCCGCCGATCGTTCCGCCCGCGATGGTGAAGGTGCCGAAGAGGCCGTTGGTCGAGTACGTGGACAGCTTGTAGGTCGCGTCAGGCAGGAAGAACGCCGTGGGAACGGGCCCGCTCGTGACCGCGATTCCGGTGGCGGCCGTCCACAACCGCACGGTGGTGAGGCCGGCGGGAACCGAGAGCGGCCCGGTCGCCAGGTCCACCCGGGTGAGCGCCGAGGGCAACGCCGCCACGCTCGTCGGGCCTGTCTGGGTCACGCCTCCCGAGGTCGCGGTCACCAGGCCCCCGCTCACCGTGAAGCCGCCGAACACCGGCGTCCCCTGGTAGGCACTCAGGGTGAAGGTCCCATCGGGAAGGGCGAAGCTCGCGGTGCCGTTGAAGAAGAACCGATTCGCGCCGACGGGGAGGTAGGCGGTCGGACCCTGGTAGACGGACAGCGTCACCTTGCTGATGGGAATGCTGAAGTCTCTGCCGTCGATGCTGATGTTCGCCGCAGGGGCCAGCGACGCGAAGACCATCACCGCGCCAACAGCCAGCCGAACCCAACTCCACCCACGTCGTCCCATGTTCCCCTCCCGGTTCGATGAAGCGGGTGAAGAGTGCCATGGGCCATCGCGCCGGAGCGATGTGGGAAACGCCCCACCTCGCCGCCTCACTCCTCCAGCTTGATGCTCGGGCGCGTCTCCCGGAGGAGCGGCTCGGGAGAGAGGTACCTGCGCGGTTCAATCTCACGGGTCACGCTCATTCCCTTGCGCTCGCACTGGAGATGCACACCCCGGTGCCGCCAGGTGCCGACGGGCCGTGTGAGAACACCACGCAAGCGCTGGCGCGTGGACATGTCGAGTCCGGAGCACAGGGCAGTTCGCACGTCCGGTCGAAGACCACCCCTGCGATACTCCGGTGATCGAGACACGACAAGCCCTTCGGGCAGGCGCCGGCGTCGCGGCAGGACGGTCCGAAACCGGGCGACATCTGAACTGTTGGATGCCGCGAACACGCCGAACCGGCACACCAAACAACGAGTAGAAACGCGCGCGCGGAGCTCATGGCGGCTCGTGAATCCGACGATATTGGCCATGACGCGTGAGATCTTCCCAGCCCGTGCTACGCGCATCGGAGGCGTGCTGGTCGTATTGATACGGAGGGTCCTTGCCCCAAGCGACGTCATGAAAGTAGTCGAGGTGACCAAACTCGTGGCCCAAAATATTGGCGAGGGTCGACTCAAGACCGAAATGCAATCTGAGGATGTCTTGGCTGTCCTTGAGATTGTACTCGACCAGGGCCCTTGCGGGCGTGGGGCCTTGGCATCCGCCGCCGGGCCTCCCCGCCCAGTAACTAGTAAGTGCGCCGTGTGGTGGTTTGGCCTTCCCGTTGAGCGTTATCTGGATGTCGGGCGACTTGTCGAAGTAGCGAACCCTGTCTCCGATCCCAGGGATCAACTCCAATGCGTCTATCGCTGCACGCTCGGCAGGCGTGGGGTCGACGAATTCTCTGCCGTTTCGGTCGACATACCGCATGGGGTTATTCGCAGCGTAAGCGAAGGTCGGGACACCCATCCCTCTTTGGGCCATCCGTCGTACGTATGACGGACTCTGAAGCATCGGCTCAGGAGAGAGGTAGGGGTAGGGGTAGGGGTAGGGGTAGGGGTAGGGGTAGGGGCCCCGCTTGTGGGTCTCAAGCAGCCTTGAGTTATCTCCAATTTCGTAGATTGGCTTCCTCCGGCACACACAAACTCCAAGTGACGCCTTTCGGACCGCGATCACTCGAAATGGGACGACAGGTGACAGGGCCGCAGCCTCCTGCGTCGCACCTGCGGTAACAACCATTGAGGAACTCGGCTGTGGTTTCGTCCCAATTCTCGACGCATTCTTCGCCCTCGCCGCAGACTGCGTCCCCGTGTGCATACGTGCACGAGGTGGGACAAAAGCCCCCGTCACCAGACGTCGTTGAGCAGGAGCGACGCGCAGCCCAGATCCGAGCCAGAGTTGCTCTTCGACCTCCTCCGTCGGAGCCCAATTGCTGCTGCCCACTCTTGAAGCTATCCGCGCCAACGACTGGATTCTCACGCGAACAAGCAGCGAATATCAAGAATAGGAAGATCGCCTTCCGATTCACTGGAAGATCTCAAACATCATATCCACACCCTGATGTCGCCACCGACGATCAGGTGATCCACTTCCACCGAGATCACCGAGGACCAGGGGACCACCCGGTGATTTCGAGACGGTTCTTCGCCCGAGCCGACAGTGCGTGAAGTGCACAGGGCCATAGCGCTCGGGTGAGCGGCGCGGGCGGGCTGGTTCTCGCCGGTCGAGGGTCGGTGATAGCGCTGGGCCGTTCGGCGTGGGGTCAGCGGTAGCCTTTCCCGTCCAGGAGGAAGCGCTCGGAGCGCTCGGTGAGGCGCTCGGCGATGACCTGCGCGTTGAGCGCGTCGGGAAACACCTTCGTCCAGTCCTTGAAGACGCGGTTGGTGGTGATGCACGTCGAGCGGCGGTGGTCGTAGCGCTCTGAGATGACCTGGAAGGCGAGCTTCGCCTGCGCTGCG
>JAUXRX010000003.1 GCA_030681645.1 Archangium sp. | reverse complement strand
CTGACCCTGACCCCGATCGGACCCCGACCCCGCCCCCGCAACCGCCCCCGACCCGAAAACCGCCCCCGAAATCCGCCCCGGAACCCGCTCCGAAACGCCAACACCCCCTTCGCTGGAATAGGGTCCCCGAAAGTCGATGTCGGAAAGCCTCGGTCGCTACCGCCTGCTCAAGCTCCTCGCCACCGGTGGCATGGGCGAGGTCTTCCTCGCGCGCCAGGAGGGCCCGGCAGGCTTCACCAAGACGGTGGTGATCAAGCGCATCCTCCGGCACCTCGCCAGCGACCAGAACTTCATCGACCTCTTCCTCAACGAGGCGAGGCTCGCCGCGCAGCTGCAGCACCCTCACATCGCGCAGGTCTTCGGCCTCGAGAACGAGGGCAACACCTGGTTCATCTCGATGGAGTACGTGCACGGCCGCTCGCTGCGCGACCTCATCAGCGCGGCGAAGCAGCAGGGCCTGATGGTTCCCCCCCGCCTCGCAGCGCGGCTGGCCTCGCAGGCGCTGCAGGGGTTGCACTTCGCGCACGAGCTCACCGACGCGCGGGGCCGTCCGCTGGGCATTCTCCACCGCGACGTGAGCCCGGAGAACGTGCTGGTCGCCTTCTCGGGCGTGGTGAAGCTGGTCGACTTCGGCATCGCCAAGGCGATGAGCGGCGCGGTGACGCGGGTGGGCCGCCCCAAGGGAAAGCTCGCCTACATGGCGCCGGAGTTGACGATTCCCGGCGCCGAGGTCGATCGCCGCGCCGACGTCTACGCGATGGGCGTGTTGCTCTCGGAAGCGCTGACCCTCGAGCTGCCGGCGGGCACCCCGAAGTCGGTGGAAGAGGCGCAGGCCGCGCGCGCGCCGTACCAGCCCAACCCGTCGTTGCCCAAGGGGCTCAACGACATCCTCTCCCGCGCGCTCGCGCCCGCGCCCGATGGGCGCTTCAGCACCGCGGCGGCGATGAGCGAGGCCCTCGAGTCCTGGCTGGTGACGACGGCGCAGACGGTGGTGCCCGGCGACATCGTCGGCTTCCTCGCGGCCCTCTTCGGCAACGCCGCGATGGACGCGAACGCCGGGGTGGCGATCGACGAGGGGCAGCTGGGCACCACGGGCGTGCTCGCGGCGCGCAAGGGTGGGACGCAGCCGCTGTCGGTGGGTTCGCTGCAGCCGGTCGGCCCCCGAGGCGCGAGTTCGCAGAGCCGCGCCAGCTTCGAGCCGCTGCCCCCAGACGACTCGGCGCGCGCGTTGATCTGGCCGATCGTGGTGGGCAGCAGCACCGCGCTGCTGGTGGGCTTCGTGCTCCTGCTCGCGCTCTGGCCGCGCGCGCAGGTGCTGCAGCCGATCCCCCCCGAGGCTCCGATCGTCGCGGTGGACCCCGCGGTGAGCGCGCAGGTGGTGATCCCCTCGCAGGTCGAGTTCGATCCGGTGGAGGAGGTCGACGCCGGGGTGAAGGTGAAGCCGCCGGTGAGGCGGCCGCCGATCAGGCGGCCCGCGAAGACCGGCAAGGTCACCGTGCGCGTCAACCCGTGGGCCCAGGTGGTGTTCGGGGGCAGGAACCTGGGCACCACGCCGCTGCCGGCGATCGAGGTGCCGGCGGGCACGGCCACCTTCACCCTCAAGAACGACCAGCTCGGCGTGACCCGGAAGGTGTCGGTGAAGGTGCCGCCCGGTGGCTCGGTGGTGCTCAAGGCCGACCTGTTCAAGAAATGAAGGCTCGCCGATGAACCGATGGACGGTGGTGATCGGCACGCCCGGCAAGACCTGGTCAGTCGAGCTCCACGGCGGGCGCACCGCGGTGGTGGGGCAGGGCAAGGGGAGCACGCTGGAGATCGCCGACGCGGGCCTGGCCGAGCGCCACCTCTCGCTGTTGCCGCGCGACGAGGGGGTGCTGGTCGAGCCGCTGCGCGGAGGGGGCGAGGTGCTGGTCAACGACGTGCCCGCGAGCGCGCAGAGCCTGCTGCACTCGGGCGACGAGCTGCGGGTCGGCGACGCGCGCCTGCTCTTCACCATGGTGCCGCCGTCGCCTTTGCCGCGCGCGCGCATGACCGGGCCCGAAGAGTGGATGAGCCGCCTCGAAGAAGAGGTGCGTCGCGCGGGCATCGCCCGGCCCCTCGGCGTGGCCCTGGTGTCTTCGCCCGGCATCAACGTGGCCGCGCGCCAGGCGCTGGTGCGGCGCGTCGTCGACGAGGTGCAGCGCACGGGCAACCCGGCGACCGCGCGCCTCGAGGGAAACACGGCGTGCTTCGGCGAACTCACCGCCGAGGTGCTGGCGGTCCTCCTGCCCGAGGTGCCGGCCCCGGCGCTCGCCACGCTCTTCGCGCGGCTGCCCGAGGTGGCGGGACCCCGCGCGGCGGTGGCGGTGGCGCGCGCGCCGGAAGACGGCCTCGACGCCGAGACGTTGCTCGGGGCCTGCTGGGACACGCTGCTGGGCGAGGGGGCGGACCGGGGTGAGCCCGTCTACGTCGACCCTTCGATGATCCGCCTCGCGGGGCTGCTCGAGTCGCTCACCGCCGACGAGGGGGCGGTCTGCGTGTTCGGCGGGCCGGGCTCAGGTCGCCGCACGCTGCTCGAAGGGCTGGCGCGCGCGGCGGGCCGGAGGCTCTCGGTCTTCTCGGCGCTCGACACGGCGGCGCTCACCCGCGCGGCCTCCAGGTCCGGTGACTGGGTGCTGGCGCGCGACGTCGATCGGCTCGAGGCGCCCGCGCTGCGCGAGCTGGCGGGGCGGGTCAAGACGCGCCTGCTCGCCACCGCGACCCGGCCGCCCCACGGCAACCACTTCCTCCACCTGATCGAAGTGCCACCGCTGAGCGCACGGCGTGAAGACGTGCTGCCCCTGGCCGAGGCCTTCGTCTCCCGCGCGCGGGTGGCGGTGGGGCGTCCGCGCCTGACCCTGAGCGCCGAGGCGAAGACGATGCTGCAGGCCTGGCGGTGGCCGGGCAACGTGCGCGAGCTGGCCAACGTGCTGGCGCGCGCGGCCCGGGCGGCGGTGCGCGACGAGATCGGCCGCGACGCCCTGCCTTCGCGGCTCTCGATCGAAGCGCCGGCTGACGACTTCCGCGGCGCGATGGAGTCAGCCGAGCGCGACCTGCTGCTCGAGACGCTCGCGCGCACCCGCTGGAACGTGTCGGCCGCCGCGACCCGCCTGGGCATGCCCCGGCGCACCATCGTTCACCGCATGGCGAAGCTCGGGCTCAAGCGCCCCGCGCGCTGAAGGTGTCTCCCTCTCCCTGCGGAAGCGGGGAGAGGGCGGGGTGAGGGGCCTCGCAATCAGGCCCGGCGACGGCCCACGGCGAGCAGGCTCAACCCCACCGGCAGCTTCACCTGCGCCTCGAGCGAAGCGAGGGTGGGCGCCAGGCGATCGTAGAGGCGCAGCTGCAGCGGGGGCAGCACGCGCCGCTTGAGCACCCGCCCGTTGACGAACCACCCGGGAATGCCGACCAGGTTCATCCACTGCAGCGCCTCGACGTCGAAGCCGTTGCGCTGCAACACCTCGCGCAGCGAGGCGGGGGTGTAGCGCCGGTGGTGACCGACCGCCTCGTCGAGCGAGCCGAACAGCGCCGGCAGCGCGGGCACGAACAGGATCAGCGCCCCCCCCGGCGGGAGGATCTTCGCGAAGGTCTGCACCGCCCCCGCGTCGTCGGGGATGTGCTCGAGCACGTTCGACAACACGATGGTGTCGAAGCGGCGCTCGGCCAGCGCCTTCCAGTCGGCCAGCGCCACGTCGCCCTGGTACGGCTCGACCTGCGGCGTGCCGCGGAACCGGTTCTTGAGGCGCCGCACGTAGAACGGGTCGACCTCGAGCGCGGTGACCAGCTCCCGGCCCGGCGCGAGGTGCGCGGTGATGGTGCCGATGCCCGCGCCGATCTCCAGCACGCGCGCGCCGGCCCACTTGCGGAAGGTGCCGGCCAGCCACCGGTTGTAGTTGGGCGCGCCGGTCTCGAGGTGCGCGAGCGTGCTGTAGCCCTCGTGCAGGTTGTCGGCGTCGTTCTGCACGGTGGCGTAGCGCGCGAAGGTGCGGCTGAGCAGCGCCAGGTTGCTCGCGGTGCGCTTGCCCCCGAAGCGCACCAGCGCGTCGGAGAAGCGGTAGCGCTGCGCACCGAGCTTCACCAGCGCCTCGGCCTCGGCCTCGTCACCCGAGGCCACCACGGGCTCTGCCCGCAGCGCCTCGACCCTGAAGGCGCGGGCCGCGCACAGCGGGTCTGCGATCTCCACGTGCAGCGCCAGGCGGGCCAGGCTGTTCGCAGCGCGCTCCAGCACCGGCGGCGGCACGCGGTGGCCGGTCACCACGTCGGCGTGATCCTGGAAGATCGGGTCGGTGAGGGCCTCCATCGCGTCGCTGGGCACCTGCACCGCGAGCACCTCGGCGCGCGTGGCGGCGAGCGCGGCCCGCATGGCTGCGCCCCAGCCGCGGGCCACGGTGATCGCGCCCGGGAGCTCGAAGCCCGAGACGAAGACCTCCTGCCCCCGGCTCAGGGCCGCCGCCGCATCGTCTCGCGCCGTCACGCTGGCCGACAGATAGAGCGCTGCTGGGACCATTTTCGCTGGCGGCTGTACCACAGGGTCGGCAATACCGGCCCTCGAACCTCCGTGCGCCGCTGCCGTCGGGCGCCGGGGGCGCCGTTGCTTCATGCCGCTGTGACCCGACGGTGATCGGTGCAAGGAGGTTCAGGAAATGGCCGCTTCGATGCTCGAGCTGTTCCGCACGCTCACCTCGTTCTCCCCCCCGCGCACCGAGCTGAAGGACGCGCCGTGGGAAACGTTCGTGCCGTGGGCCATCGGCCAGGGCCTCGCGTCGCTGTGCGCCTACAACCTCGAGTACCGCCTGGGCTCGGCGGGGAGCCCCGAGTGGGTCCGTCACCGCCTGCTCTCGCTGTACCAGGGCATGGCGAACGACAACGTGATGAAGCTGGTGAACCTGAAGCGCTCCATCGACGACCTCGAGGGGCGCAAGATCGTGCTGGTCGGGTCCGCGTCGTTCGCCGAGAGCCTCTACCCGCACGTCGCCTTCCGCCCGGTGATCGACGTACGCCTGCTGGTGCCCGCCGCCGACGTCGAGCCGCTCACCACCTGGCTGCGCCGCTCGGAGTTCAAGGCCGAGCCCGTGGAAGATCGGGGCGGGGCGGCGAAGGTGCTCAACGACACCCGCACCCAGATCTTCCTCCACGGCGGCTTCTTCGAAGACAAGGCGCAGAACGAGGCGTTGATGAGCCGCACCCTGCCCATGAAGCCCTTCGGCCCGTCGGCCCGCAGGCTCGATCTCGAAGACGCGCTGGTGGTGCAGGTGCTGCTCATGGCGCGCTTCGGCTTCGACGTGCCCATGCTCGACTTCATCGACCTGCGCGAGCTGTGCCTCGGCGCGCCCTCGATGGGCGGCGTCTATTCGCGGGAGCTCGACGCGGCCGCGGTGCTCGCGCGCGCCTCGGCGTGGAAGCTCGATCGCGCCCTGTGGTGCGCCATGAGCGTGGTGGAGAAGCTCTGGCCCGAGACCTCGAAGAGCGCGGCGCGGCTCAAGCCCGACCTGTCCTTCCCCGTGCGCGAGGTGCTCGAGCGCCTGGTGGTCAACCCGCTCTCCGAGGTGGGGCGCACCGAGGGGGTGAAGGGTGAAGACGCCCTCCGCTCGCTCCTCGCGGGAGAGTGAGCTAGAGGCCGGTTCCCGTCATGAGCGCCGTCGACGTCAAAAGGCCACTCCTCATCGTCGCCGCGATCCGCGCGCTTCGCCCGAAGCAGTGGACCAAGAACGCCGCGCTCCTCGTGCCGCTGCTGTTCGCCAAGAGCATCTTCGCGCAGGGCCTGGCGGTGCGCGCGCTGCTGGGCGTGGGCATCTTCAGCCTGCTGGCCAGCGGCGTGTACGTGGTCAACGACTGGTTCGATCGCGAGAAGGACAGGCTCCACCCCGAGAAGCGCAAGCGCCCCATCGCGGCCGGGCACCTGCCGGGCCCGGCGGCCATCGGGCTGGTGGTGTTGTGCTGGGGCGTGGCGGGCTTCGGCGCCTGGCGGCTGAGCACTTCCTTCGCCGCGGTGCTGGGCGGCTACCTGCTGCTGCAGGCGCTCTACACCTCGTTCCTCAAGCAGATGGTGCTGCTCGACATCATGGCCATCGCGCTCGGCTTCATCCTGCGGGTGGTGGCGGGCGCCGAGGCGATCGACGTGGTGGTGTCGAACTGGCTGTTCCTCTGCACGCTGCTGGGCGCGCTCTTTCTCGGCTTCGCCAAGCGCCGCGCCGAGCTCTCGTCACTCGAAGACGCCACCGCGCACCGCGCCAGCCTGGCCGACTACACCGTGCCGCTGCTCGACCAGATGATGAGCATCTGCGCGGCCTGCATCATCCTCGCGTACGGGCTGTACACCGTGTCCAAGGAAACGGTGGAGCACGTGGGCAGCGACCACCTCAAGTTCACCGTGCCCTTCGTGGTGTACGGCGTGTTCCGCTACCTGTTCCTCGTGCACAAGCGCGGGGCGGGTGGGGCGCCTGAAGAGGTGCTCCTGTCCGACGCGCCGCTGCTGGTCGACATCGCGCTGATCCTCGGGGTGGCGGGCTGGGCGCTGTACGGCGGCTGATTGACCCTCGCCCTGCGAAAGCGGGGAGAGGTCGGCCGCAGGCCGGGTGAGGGGCGCTTCTCTCCCCGCTGCGCAGGGAGAGGGAGCACTCAGCCCGAGCGGCCGTGGTCGCGGCCCTTGCTCTGGCTGCCCAGCACGGCGGTGAGCCCCTGCTGCTCTGCGGCGGCGGTGCGGATGAGCTGGGCGAGCTGGCCGATCTCGCGGATCCAGTCCGAGGCGCGGGGGCCCAGGCCCGAGAAGCTCACCGCCAGAATGGGCGGCTGATCGATGCGGCCCAGCCAGTAGTCGAGGATCTCGTGCCGCTCGGGCGGGTTCACCGGGTGCAGCCGCTTCACCTCGCGCTCCAGCAGCCGGCTCAGTGCGCTGGGCAGCTTGGCCGCCCACTTGTTCACCGTGAGCATGGGGCGCCACGCCCAGTCGGCGCGGGCCACGCCCGTCTGCGGGCTGAACACCCCGTGGCCTTCCACCGTGAGCACCTGGTCGGGGGGAAAGGTCGGCACCGGATCCCACGAGCCGCACAGCAGCGAGGCCAGGCCGTACTGCTTCTTGGGCTGCCCCCAGAAGGCGCGGCGGTAGAGATCGGCGCGGCCCTCGTCGGCGTACGGGTAGTCGGCGTCTTCCAGCATCAGGCCCAGGTGAAACGTCTCTTCCCAGGGGCCGGCGTAGCCCAGGTACTGCTGGGTCACCGCCCAGCCCTCGGAGTCGCGGAACCACTCGAAGAAGAGCAGCCGGTAGAGCGCCTGGCTCCACCGGTCGTCGGTCATGCCGAAGAAGCTCTCACCGCCGGTGTTGTCGAGCACCAGCTCGAGCAGCACGCGCGTCGCTTCGTCGTTGAGGTGTTGCAGCAGGTGCTCGATCGCCGGCCCGGAGTCGATCACACCCAGCTCGAACGCGGGGAAGACGACCTCCTGGAGGAAGTGGTCGTTGATGGGACGGAGGACAACTTCCATGAGGAAATCAGAGCCTAGGAGACGTCAGGCCCTGCCGTCTTCCTGTGCGATGAGAGCGTAGATTTCCTCAGGCGTGTTCGCGGCGAGGATCGCGTCGCGCAGCGCGTCGCTGCGGAACAGCCGGCTGACCTTGCTCAAGGCCTTGAGGTGCACGCCCGCAGAGTTCTCGGGGGCGACCAGGGCGAAGAAGAAGTGCGAGGGCTTGCCGTCGCGCGCGTCGAAGTCGACGCCCTGCTTCGAGACCCCGAAGCAGGCCACCAGGTCGACGATCTCGGCCAGGCGCCCGTGGGGAATGGCGACGCCCTTTTCCATGCCCGTCGAGCCGATCTTCTCGCGCTCGGCCAGCACCTCGTGGATCCGCGTCACCGGCACGGCCGGGGCGACCTTCGAGACGGACGCAGCGAGTTCGGTGAGCACATCGGCCTTCGTCCGCGCCGCCAGGTGCGAGACGACGGCCTCGAGCTTGAGAAACTCGGTGATGCGCATCGGCCGCGCAGATACCCGAGCGCTCCAGGTGGCGCAAGGCGACGAACGGGCCCCCGGCGCTTTTTCCGCCGCCCGGCGCCGTTTCCGCTCATCCGCGGCGGAGCCAGAGGGAGATCGCTCAGGCAGACCGGAATTCGGGTGTAGCTTCCGCCCGTGACCCGGAGGGGACTGCAGACGTGCCTGGTGATGGTGCTGGCGGCGTGCGTCAGGGCCCCGCCCCAGCCTCAGCCCACCCACTCCGAGCCAGGGGCGGCCCCCCCGGTGGTGGCCGCGCCGCCGGTGGTCGCCCCCGTGCAGGCAGCGCCCGTGGCCCCGCCCCCCGAGGTCGAGGCGCTGCTGGGCCGCATGACCCTCGAGGACAAGGTCGGCCAGCTGATGATGGTCGGCTTCGCGGGCAAGGCGGTCGACCCGGCGATCACCGAGCTGGTGCGGGGCTACCGGGTGGGCGGGGTCTGCGTGTTCGGCCGCAACATCGCCTCGGCGCAGCAGATCGGCCGGCTCAACGACGAGGTGCGCGCGCTGCTCAGCGACACCGTGCCCCCCTTCATCGCCGTCGACCAGGAAGGCGGCAACGTGGTGCGCCTGTCCGACGGCAACCTGGTGCTGCCGGGGAACATGGTGCTGGGCGCCGCGCGCCAGCCCGAGCTGGCCTACGAGGCCGGCCTCGCGCAGGGCGAAGACCTGCACCGGCTGGGCTTCAACATGAACCTGGCGCCGGTGCTCGACGTCAACAGCAACCCCCTCAACCCGGTGATCGGCCTCCGCGCCTTCGGTGACGACGTCGCCCTCGTCTCCGAGCTGGGCGCCCGCTTCGTCGCCGGCCAGCAGGACGCGCACATCGTCACGGTGGCCAAACACTTCCCCGGCCACGGCGCCGTCGACGCCGATTCGCACAAGTCGCTGCCGATCGTCCGCGCGCCGATGCTGCAGGTGCGAGAGCAGTTGAAGCCCTTCGAGGCGGCGATGGCGGCGGGCCTCGACGGCCTCATGACCGCCCACATCGCCACGCCCACCCTCACCGGCGACGAGCTGCCGGCCACGCTCTCTTCCCGGGTGCTGGGCGGGGTGCTGCGCGACGAGCTCCACTTCAAGGGCCTGGTGATCACCGACGAGCTCGAGATGGACGCCATCGATCGCCGCTTCGGGGTGGGCCGCGCGGCGGTGCTGGCGATCAACGCGGGCGCCGACATGGTGCTCATTCCCTGGCGGCTCGAGAAGAAGGAAGAGGTCTGGGCCGCGCTGCTCGACGCCGCGCGCACCGGCGAGCTGCCCCAGGGCCGCCTCGACGAGGCCGTGCGGCGCATCTTGAAGGCGAAGATCGGCAAGGGCCTGTTCGAGCCGCTGCCACCCCTGGAGACGCGCCTGGCGTCACTGGGCGAGAAGCGCGAGCTGGCCGGCCGCATCGCCAGCGCGGGGGTGACGCTGCTGCGCAGCACCCCTTCGTTGTTCCCCCTCGAGACGCGGCGGCGGGTGGCGGTGATCTCCACCGAGGCCAGCCTGATCGCCGCGATGGAGCGCCGCTTCCCCTCGATGACCTCGATGCTGGTGCCCGCCATTCCCGCCCCGAAGCTGCGCGACGAACTCAAGCTGCAGGCCCGCGCGCTGGCCGCGGGCGCCGACGTGGTGGTGGTGAGCGTGGTGAACTCGCGCCAGCTCGAGCTGGTGACCAACGCCGCCCTCTCGGGCCGGCCGGTGATCACCATCGTGCTCGGCGCCCCGTACCTCGCGGCCCAGGTGCACGAATCGAAGGTGGTGCTGGCGACGTACTCCTACCGCGAGGCGGCCACCGAGGCGGCCGTGGCGGCGATCTGCGGTGAGAAGGGCACGCCGGGCAGGCTACCAGTCGCGCTGCCCCGGTTGCCGTTCGGTCACGGGCTCGACCCCGTGGGACGCAGGCTGGCGCTCAAGCACGCAGCGCCAGCCGCCGTTGGTGCGCCCTGAGTTGGTGGTCGCTCAGCTGACGGGCTCTCCGCTTCGCTTCGTGCCCTTGATGCCCCGTTCCGGGGCATCGCTGCGCTCCGGTTTCTGGGTCGCTCCGGCTGGGCCCAGCTCCGCTTCGCTGGGCACCGCCTTCGCTCGGCCCTTCAGCCGACCAGCGAGCGCTTCTCCACCGCCGAGGCCTCGATGAGCCCGATGGTGCCGTCCTTGCGGTGGTAGACGACGTTCATCTCCATCGTGGTGGAATTGGTGAACACGTAGAAGTCGTTGTTCATCAGGTCCATCTGCATGATGGCCTCTTCCATGCCCATGGGGCGGGAGAGGAACTCGTTGGTCTTGACGATCTTCTGCGCCACGCCGGGGACGATCTCGGCGGCGTCGCCGTGCCCTTCGTAGACGTGGTGCTTCACCAGGTTCTGGTTGTGGTGAACGCGCTCGCGGCCGTGGTGGTGCTTGAGCTTTTCCTTGTAGCGCTTGAGCTGGCGCTCGATCTTGTCCATCGCCAGGTCGATCGAGGCGTACATGTCTTCGCTGCGCTCCTTGCCGCGGAGCAGGAAGTTGCCGGAGTGGATGCTGATGTCCGCGTGGTGCAGGTGTCTCTCGAGCGAGAGGACCACGTGCGCTTCCGTCGCCTTGTCGAGGTACTTGTTGACGCGTTCGACCTTTTCCCGGGCGTAGTTCTTGAGGGAGTCGATGGGGTCAAGGTGACGGAACGTGATGTTGAGTTGCATGCGTTCTCCTTCTGCCTGTGACGACCATCGGAGGCCCCTCCTCGAGGCTCGAACGGTCGCAATGGAACGGTAACACCGCGTGGGTTCGAAACCAGCGCCAAAGCCACTGATTCCCGGGCGTCATTTCATCGTCGAGCGGGCTACCCACGTGCGAATCAGAGCCCGCTGATCTTCCCCCAGGTTCAACAGCCTCACGGTGAAGCCCGACACCCGCGAGGCCATCACCCGGCCCGAGGCGTGCAACTGGGTGACGTGGCCCTCGAAGCTCACCGCGACCTCGACCGGCGTACCGGGCGGGAGCCGCTCGTTGGCGGCGATGAAGAGACAGTCGGTCTGCCAGCTGTGCTCGAGGTCCTGGGTGAAGGGCCGGGCGTCGCCGCGCTTGAGCGAGAGGGCGATCTGCACCACGCCGTTGCGGTGGGCCAGGCGCGCCGCGGGGGCCGGCTCGACCACGGGAATGGCGGGCGGAGGGGGCAGGGTGGTGGCGGGGGTGCGGAACTGGCGCTCGACCTCGATCATGCGCTCGGACAGCGCGAGGAAGGCGTCTTCACACGCCAGGCGCAGCTCGGCGGTGGTGTCGGGCGGCAGCCGGCTGGGCACGTAGCGGTGCACCAGCGAGAAGAAGGCCGCTCGCCAGGCGTCGCGCGAGGCCTGGTGGGGCACCTTGAAGATCTCGTGGGACGAGCGGTTCTGGATCGAGGCGAGCCACTCGCGGATCTGCCGGGTGGCTTCTTCCTGCGCGCGCTGGGCGTCGGTGACGGTGACGGGCGCCGAGAGCACGGCCTGGAGCTCGGGCATCTCGCGCAGCGGCACGAACTTGCGCCCGTCGCGCGAGACGGCGCGGACGTCTTGCAGCTTGCCCCGGGCGTGGAGCGTGTGAATCACCTCGAGCCCGATGGGCCCGAGCACGCGTGCCTCACTGTCGGCGAGCCAGTATTCTTCGCTCACGACCGGCTCGCCTCGAGCGCTCCGCGGACGAGGTTCTGCACGTCGAGCGGGTGAATGGGCTTGGCGAGGAAGCCGTGGGCTCCGCTTGCCATCGCCTGCTGCACCAGCGCCTCGGTGTCGAGGGCCGAGAGCACCAGCACGCGCGAGGCCTTGCCCTTGAGCGACTTGAGCACGTCGAGGCCGCTCTTCCCCGGCATCACCAGGTCGAGCAGCACCACCGCGGGGTTCCGCTCGGCGATGGCCGCCAGCGCCGCGTCACCCGAGTCGGCTTCCCGAATGTCGCAGGGCACGTCGATGAGCGCGTCGCGCACCATCGCGCGGATCAGCTGGTCATCGTCAACGATGAGGACCTCGGGCAAAGCCATGTTCGCTCCTGGGGAAACAGCTCAGTAGTACTTCTTGCGCTTGCTCGACGGCAGCACGCCGAGCACCTCGCGGTACTTCGCCACCGTGCGCCGGGCGATCTCGATGCCCTGCGCCTTGAGCAGCTCGACGATCTTCTGATCGGAGTACGGGTTCTTCGCGTTCTCGGTCGAGACCAGCTGCTTGATGTGGTTCTTCACGGCCTCGCTGGCGATGTCGTCGCCGCCGGTGCGCGCGATCGACGAGTTGAAGAAGTACTTGAGCTCGAAGATGCCCTGCGGCGTGTGCACGTACTTGGCGGTGGTGACGCGGCTCACCGTCGACTCGTGCATGCCGATGTCTTCGGCGACGTCGCGCAGGATGAGGGGCTTCAAGTGCGCGATGCCCTTGTCGAAGAAGTCGCGCTGGAACTTCACGATGCTCTCGGTCACCTTGTGAATGGTGCGCTGCCGCTGCTGAATCGAGCGGAGCAGCCACTGCGCCGAGCGCATCTTCTCCTGCACGAATTCCTTCTGCTTCGGGTTGAGCGCCCCGTTGCGCAGCGCGCGCCGGTAGGCGTCGCTCACGCGCAGCTTGGACAGGCCGTCGTCGTTCAAGACCACGTGGTAGTCCTCACCCACCTTGTGGATGAAGACGTCGGGCGTGATGTGCTGCGCCTCTTCACCCGAGTAGTTGCGGCCCGGCTTGGGGTCGAGCTTGCCCAGCAGCTTGGTGGCGGCGATCACCTCGTCGAGGGTGATCTTCAGGTCGCGCGCGATGGCCGGGAGGTTCTTCGACTCCAGCAGCTTCATGTGCTTCTTGATCATCGTCTGCAGCAGCGTCGCCGCAGGGTCGTTCATCAACTGCACCTGAATGAGCAGGCACTCGAGCAGGTCGCGCGAGCCACACCCGACCGGGTCGAGGTGCTGGATCTTGCGCAGCATCTTGGTGCCCACCGACATGGGCACGTCGGCCTCGTTGCAGAGGCGGATGAGCGGGTCGCCTTCCACGTCGGAGAGCTTCAAGTACCCGTCGTCGTCGAGGTTGCCGATGATGAGCTCGGCGATGCGGCGCTCGGCGTCGTTCATGCGAAGGCCCGAGAGCTGGTCGAAGAGGCGATCGAACAGATCTTCCTTCTTCACCATGTTCGCTTCGAAGGACGGCAGGTCTTCGAGATCGACGTTGCCCTTGTTCGACGCGGTGGTCGGCTCGTTGAACTGGTAGCTGTTGAGGTACGCGTCCCAGTCGATCTCGGCGGGGGCGTTCTCGGGCTTCACCTCGACGGCGGTGTCCGAGACGGGGGCGTCGGCGATGTTGGGGGCCTCGAGGTTGCCGGCCTCCAGGGACGCCTCCCCGGGCGCCTTGTCGGACAGATCGCCCTCGACCTCGTCGGGGGTCTCGAGGAGCGGGTTGCTCTCCATTTCCTCGCGGATCTGTTCGATCAGCTCCATGCGTGAAAGCTGGAGCAGCTTGATCGCCTGTTGCAGCTGGGGCGTCATCACCAGCTGCTGCGACATCCTCAGGCTTTGTTTGAGCTCCATCCCCATGCGGCGCACCCCTGCATCAAAAGGTGTGCCAAGGGTACTCAAACCGCAACCCCAAGTGCGGGTCTATTTCACCGCCCCCGAGCAACGTGCTGGAACGACTCAGGAAAGAGAAAAGTCGGCGCCGAGATACACAGAGCGTGCCCGCTCCGAAGAGGCGATGGCCTGCGGCGTGCCTTCTTCGAGGATGCGGCCGGCGGCGATGATGTACGCGCGGTCGCAGATACGCAGGGTGTCGCGGACGTTGTGATCGGTGATGAGCACGCCCAGGCCGCGATCACGCAGCTTCGAGATCTCCTTCTGCAGCTCGCCCACGTTGATCGGGTCGACGCCGGCGAAGGGCTCGTCGAAGAGCATGAAGCGGGGGCGGGGGAGCAGCGAGCGGGCGATCTCGGCGCGGCGGCGCTCACCGCCCGAGAGCGTCTCGCCCAGGCTCCCGGCCACGTGGGTGAGGCCGAACTCGGCGATGATCTGATCGGCGGTCTTCAGGCGCTGGGTCTTCGTGAGTGACGAGTCGAGCTCGAGCACGGCGATCATGTTGTCGCGCACGGTCAGCCTGCGGAAGATCGACGGCTCCTGCGGCAGGTAGCCCAGGCCCGCGCGGGCGCGCAGGTGCATGGGCAGCGGGGCGAGCTCGCGGGTGCCCAGCTTCACCGAGCCCGCGTCGGGCTGTACCAGGCCAATCACCATCGAGAACGAGGTGGTCTTGCCCGCGCCGTTGGGGCCGAGCAGGCCGACGACCTCGCCGGGCTTCACGGTGAAGCCGACGCCGTCGACGACGCGGCGCGAGCCGTAGGTCTTCTGCAGGCCAAGGGCGACCAGCGCGTCGCTCGTGTGGCTGGTCGCGCCGCTCAGTGAGGCGTCGCTCACGCGGGGTCTCCGTGAATCGAGAGGAAGAGGCGCGCGCGGTACACCACCGCCACGTGCACGAGGGGCCCGACCAGGAAGCCGCCGGTGACGTCGGCGAGCCACGCGCCCTCGCGATGGGCGTAGGTGCTGAAGATGCTCATGGGCAGGGCGAGCACGAAGCCCACCATCAGCAGCGCGGTGAGCAGCGCGAACATGGTGCCCAGCCAGAGGAGCGGCGCCGACTTGATGGTGTCGAGCACGCCGCCCAGCGCGCCGGCGGGCCCCTCGCCGTACATCACCGCGTAGTCGACGACGGGGATGAGCCAGATGAAGACGGGCATGACGATGCCCCAGCCGCCGTACTCCATGCCGACGAAGGCGAGCACCATGGCGACCACGGGGGTGACGAGGCCGCTGCCCTCGACGCCGCCGGCGGCGCGCATGGCGAAGCGGAAGTAGACGCCCCAGCCGACACCCTTCAGCACGCCGACGAGCGCGGGGGCGATGGAGTGGAGGGGCGAGATCCACGCGTCCATCACCGCGCCGCCCGCGAGCAGCACGGAGGGCACCACGAGCAGCCACGGGGTGCGCTTGACGAAGGCGGGCACCTCGCCGCCCGCCTCGCGCAGCAGATCCGTGTCGCTGACCTCGCTCATTTCACCTTCTTCTTGTCGACTTCGATGACGGTGGTGGCGTTCTCGACCTCGAGGAACTCGGTGCCGGTGAAGAAGGTGACCCTGGTGCCGTTCATGCGCGTCTTGCCCTGCTTCGCCTGGGGTTTGCCGGTGACCACCAGGCGGCCCTTCGGCACGTCGTAGTCGGCGTTCTGGCCGCGGGCCCAGCGATCGCCTTCGGTGACCTCGACGCCGCCGCGGGCGAGCACGCGGTCGATCTCGCCCTGGTCGTCGTAGTGCGCGGTGACCTCGGGCGCGACGAGAATGGTCTTCGCCTTGACCGCGCGGACATGACCGGTCCACTTCGCTTCGTTCCTGGTGCCCTCGAGGGTGAGGAGATCGGCGTCGATCGACACGCGCTGGTCCTTCGGTTCCTTCACGCGGGAGTGGGCCTTGGTGACGGTGAGCTTGTCGATGCCGGTGACGAAGGTCACCACCTCGCCTTCGACCTCGCGGGGGCCCTGCTTGCCGCGCGGGTTGCCGTGCAAGGTGAGCACTCCGGTCTCGTTGATGAACTCGGCCTGGTCACCCCAGGCTTCACGATCGCCGTCGACGGCGTGCACGTTGCCCTTCGCGACGATGCGCTGCACGTCGCTTGCGGGGGTGAAGAAGACCTCGAGGAAATCGCAGGTCATCGTCATGGTGTCGCGCTGGGCCTTTGCGTGGCCCGAGTACAGCGCGCGGGATTCCTTCTTGAAGACCTCGAGCTTGTCGGCGGAGATCGCGACCGGGCGGCTCAGGAGCACGCCTGCGTCCGGTGCTGCGAGCAGGAGGCCGAGGAGGAGGGAAGTCACTGCCGGGGGTTCTACACTCGGAGGGGGCCTAGAAGAACGTAAAGCCCACTCGACCGAGGATGTTGATCGACGGTTGCAGGTAGCCGACCTCGATGCCCACCGAGAACTTCCAGATCTGCACTCCGAGGCCACCGGCGACGTGGGCGCGCACGGGGTCGACGTGGCTGGGGATCCAGTACATGCCGCCGAGCGCCTCGACGTAGAGGATGGCGAGCTTGAGCTTCACGAACGCGTCGAGGGGGATCGCGAGGCGGGGCGTCGGCTCGTAGTGGAGGTAGGCGAGGCCGGGGCGGACACCCACTTTGAGCATGTCGAAGAACTCGTGCTCGACCCGGAGGTGGACGTCGGCCTGCAGGCCCTCGAGCACCCAGGCGCCGGCTCCCACGTCGACGCCAAGGCCGATGGCTTCTGCGCGGGCGGGGAATGCCAGAGCGAGGAGGAGAGCGAGTTGACGCATGGTGAGCATTGGTGGCCTCCCGGCAGGGAAGTGATCAAACCGTGGCGCGCAGGGGGACGGTGGGAGGGAGTTCCGGTTCCGGTTTCGGTGAGCGATTTGGATGAGCGGTTTCGGTGAGCGGTTTCGGTTTCGGGGTCGGTTTCGGGGTCGGTTTCGGGGTCGGTTTCGGGGTCGGCGACGGGATCGGGATCGGGATCGGCTTCGCGATCGGACCACGGAATCGGGCCCGGTTCTCGGCTCTCTTCGGAACTCCGGATCCGCCCCCGTGCGACCCCGCTCCCCGAAACCGGGTCCGTACCCGATCCCGAAGCCGATCCCGATCCCGATCCCGGCCCCGACCCCGCGACGCCGACCCCGACCCCGACCGCGACGCCGACCCCGCGACGCCCCCGCCCCGAATCCCCGCCCCCGAAAACACCAACGCCCGGCCTCCCCCCCCTGGGAAAAGACCGGACGCCAGCACACGGGGAAGAACCTCTCAGGCCTCGGCGATCTCCTGCATCCTCATCGCTCGCCGCGTGAACTCCGCCAGCCGGTAAAGCACCGTCCTGCGCGACACGCCCAGCGCAGCAGCGACCTTCGCCTGCTCAATCCCCCTCGCGTGGTACATCATCGCCGGCTGCTTGAGCTCGTCCGGCGTCGCGGCGAGCACGCGGTTGGCGAAGTCACGGGTGACGACACTGTCCTCGAACTCATCGTCGACCACCTCGGGCACGTGCTCGACGGGCTCGGCGTGACGGCGCGCATCGCGGATCACGTTGAGGCAGTGGTTGGTGGTGATGCGGTGAATCCAGGGCAGCACCGCGTCTTCCCCAGGGGCCGAGTCGACGTGCTTGAGCACCTTCATGAAGACGTCCTGCGTGGCGTCTTCCGCGGCGGTCCCGTCCTTCAGCAGGCGCTTGCAGCGCGCGTAGATGGTGGGGCCGTACTTCGCGTACATCTTCTCGGTGTCGAACTGGCTCATCGGTGTGCTTCCCCTTGGTGATGTCGGCCGGTGTGTGCGTGGGCGGCTTTGGCAACATGTTCGGGGGCGGGTGGTCGATCGTTGCGCCAGTTGTTCCGCCATTCGTCAACGGCGTTGGCAAACCGCGGAATCACCAGTCGCAGGGCGTGCTTACGACGCCAAAGCGCCAAGTAGCGAAACTGATTCATGGCTAATGGCGGCCGAATCACTGCCGACGACCAGAAATGCCAGCCGGGCAGACCGGGCGCGCCACGCTCCGAAACCCGCGGAAGTGCGCAGGATTCTCGTGAGCTAGGGTCGTCGCATGATCTGGCTCGGGGTGGCTTTGCTCAGCAGCGTGGTGGCGGGTGTCGGCTTCTGGCGGGGCTCGGTGTCGGGCCTGGCAGGGGAAACGATGCCCGCGCTCGCGGGCGTTCTCTTCTCGTTGCTCATGTTCCGCGCCACCACCCTGGTGAAGGACCGGGCCGTGCTGGGCAAGCAGGGCGGCTGGCCGCTGCGCGCCGCCGGAGCGCTCTCCCTCACCGCCGCGCTCGCAGCCGCCGTCGACGTGCTCATCTGGGTGCAGAGCCGCAAGCCGAGCTTCGGCCAGCTCGCGCTGCCCACCTCGGTGCTCGCCTTCGTGCTGCTGGTGATCACCGCGCTGCGCCTGTCCGCCGATTCCCCCAGGCGCACTCACTTCCAGGCGCTCGCCCTCGCTGCCGCCGTCAACGCCGTGCTCGCCGCGTACCTCTTCGTGGGCACTCAGCTGCCCGCAATCACGCGCTGAACCCCGAACTCAGCTGATGGAGTCTTGACGACTCTATCTTCGGTGGTTAATACTTATTTAATCGAAGGAGACGGACATGGGTTCGCCGCTGCTGCTCACCGATGGCTACAAGTTCTCGATGGCGGAGGCCGGGTGGCCGCTGCGGCCCGAGACCTTCTACTACTCGCACCGCAAGGGCGGGCTGCAGGTGCTGCCGTTCGACGTCGAGACCGAGCTGAAGAAGGTGCTGCCTGAGCTGCGGGCCGGTGACTGGGAGTTCCTGGCGAAGCACGACTACGACATGGGCTCGGCGGTGAAGGCGGCGCTCGTCTCGAAGCAGGTCACGGTCAACGCGCTGCCGAAGCACGCCGTGTTCAGCGATCGTGAGCCGGTGTTCTCGGTGACGGGGCTCTCCACGCTGGTGTCGTGGCTCGAGCCGGTGCTGTTGATGTGGAGCTACCGGATCCAGGTGGCGAGCGTGGCGGTGTTCAGGCCCGGCGAGCTGGCGGCCGCGGTGAAGACGGTGACGTGCGAGGCGCAGAAGCAGCTCGTGCTCGAGACGCTCGACGCAGTGGGCGTCAAGGCGCCGCCCATCACCGTGGACAGCGAAGGCTACGTGGCGCGCGTGCGAGCGCGGGTGACCGAGCTGGCGGAGATCCTCGGCACGCCGCTACGGCTGTTCGAGGTGGGGCTGCGCGCGGCGAGCTGTCCCGAGCAGCACCTGCTCGCGCTCGAGGGGGGCAAGCAGGCGGGGCTCTCGCGCACCAGCAGCGTGTACGGGGCGCAGCAGCTGGGCCTGGTGCCGGTGGGCACGATGGGGCACGAGCACATTCAGCGCTACGGCAGCGACGAAGCGGCGTTCCGCGCGATGGTCGAGCGGCGCTGGCAGCGCTCGAGCTTCTTGCTCGACACCTTCGACACCATCACCTCGGGCATTCCCACCGCGTACCGGATCATCGCCGAGCGGAAGGGGCAGTCGGACTCGATCCGCTACGACTCGGGCGACAAGGAAGTGCAGTACCGCTTCGCGGCGGCCGAGGCGAAGAAGCTGGGCATTCGCCCCGTGCAGATCCTCGAGGACGGGTTCGACGCCGAGCAGACGCGGCGCTTCGAAGTGCTGCGCCAGGAGGTGGGCTGGAAGCCGGAGGAGCAGGTCTACGGCTACGGCGGCTACATCGTGGCGCAGACGAGCGGCAGCCCGCTCACGCGCGACCGGGTCTCGGCCGTCTACAAGCTCACCCAGACGGGCCACCAGGCGACGATGAAGTTCGGCAACGAGAGTGGCAGCGGCAAGCAGAGCGTGCCCGGCCGGCCGGTGTTGTTCCGACGAAGCGCGGGGGCCAGTGGTCCATTCGGCCTCGTCGGGCAGGAAGGCGAGGGGGTGCCCGTCGGGTACGAGCTGCTGACGGGCGCTCCCGCTCTTCCGGCGCCGAAGGTCATCGAAGTGGAAGACCGCCGCCTCGGGCTGTCACCCGCGACACAGGCGTTGGTCGATCAGTTGTCGAGCTGGAAGAGCTGAAGAAAGTGTCTCCCTCTCCCTGAGAGGGAGTGGGTGGGGGAGTGGGCCGCGCTCGCGCGGAAGGAGCAACCATGTTCGCAGCAACCCACATCGGCCGAGACCACCTGCGCATCGGCCGCAACAACCAGGACGGAGTCTTCACGTCCCCGCGAGTCGCGGTCGTGACCGACGGCTGCTCCTCCCAACCGCAGAGCGAAGTGGGAGCCCAGCTCGGAGCGCGCTTCCTGGGGCAGTGGTTGTCCAATCAGCACGAGCTCACCCCGGACTTGCCAGCCCGGGCCACCGACGCGCTCACCGGCTACCTCTACCAATCCGTCCTCGCGCTCGGCCCCGAGGTCGAGCCGACCCTCGAGCGCTACTTCCTCTTCACCTTCCTCGCCGCGATCCGCGTCGGTGATCGCGGCATGATCTTCGGTCTCGGCGACGGCGCGTTCCTGGTCGACGACGAGCTGGTGCGCATCGACTCCGGCCCGGACAACGCGCCGCCGTACTGCGCGTATCGGCTCACCACGTCAGGCTCACGGCCCGAACCGCAGCTCCACTTCCTGGGGCCCGCGCGTCGCCTCGCCGTGATGACGGACGGCTTTCATCACCTCGAACTCGCGCGGCTGATCACGCTCACCACCGCGTTGACCCCCAACCCACTCACCCTTCAGCGCCGGCTCAACGTCCTGGCCGAGACCGAGCGCTTCACGGACGACGCGACGATTGCGCTGCTGGGGAGCTGAACCATGGACGTCTACCTCTCTGGAAAGCGGGTGAAGGTCAGCGACTCCGATCTCCTCGGTGAAGGAGGCGAGGCGCGCGTGTACCGGCTCGGTGGTGCGGCCCTGAAGCTGTTTCATCCGCCGACGGATGCGCTGGGGAAGAGGTTGTTGGACCAGAAGCTGCTCAAGCTCGCGAACTTTCCGAAGGGGCTGCCGGCGGCGGTGATGAGCCCGACGGAGCTGGCGACTGACAAGTCAGGGCGGGTGATCGGGTACCAGATGCCGCTGGTCGCGGGCGCTGAGGATTTCGGCCGGCTCGCGCAGCGGAAGTGGCGGTTGGGGGTGTTGCCGAATGCGGGGCTGACTTCGGTGTTTCAGGAACTGCATTCGCTCGTTGAGCAGCTTCACCTCGCCAACGTCGTCGTCGGTGACTTCAACGATGGCAACGTCTTGTTCGGCCCCTCACCCCGACCCTCTCCCCCCTCCGGGGGGAGAGGGAGACAAGTCTTCTTGATTGACGCCGACTCGATGCAGTTCGGCGGCTACCCCTGCCCCGTCGGGCATGAGCGCTTCCTCGATCCGAAGCTGTATGGAGTCGATCTCTCCAGCGCGCCGCGCTTCGACGACGGCACCGACTGGTACGCGTTCTCGGTGCTCCTCTTCCAGAGCCTGCTCTCGGTGCACCCGTTCGGAGGCACGCACCCGAAGCTCGCCACGCTCCTGCGCCGCGCCGAGGCCCGTCACTCGCTGATGAAGAGTGACGTGGTGGTGCCACGCCTCGCCGTGCCGCCGAAGGTCCTGCCTGACGATCTGCTCCACTGGTTCCTCGCCGTCTTCGAGAAGGACGCGCGCCAGACCTTCCCGGCGTCGCTGCTGCAGCTCTCGTGGACTCAGTGCACCTGCGGCGTGGAGCACGCCCGCGCGGTGTGCCCCGAGTGCCGCGCGCTGGGGCCGCTGGTCACGCGCCAGGTGTTGCGCTCGAACGGCCGCTGCACCGCACGCACGGCCTTCGAGACGAACGGCCGGGTGTTGCATGCCGCAATGCAGGGCGGGCTGCGCTACCTCGCGGAAGAGAACGGCACGCTGCGGCGCGAGGACGGCACCATCATCCCCACCACGCTCAGCGGCTCGCACCTGCGCTTCGGCATCGCGGGCGCGGTGACGTGGATCGCCGACGGCGAAGGCCACGTGGAGAAGTGGCAGGGCGACCGCCTCGTCGAGCGCGCGCAGACCGGCCTTCGCCAGCTCTGGCCCGTGCTGGCGACCTCGACGACCGCGACCTACCGCCAGGAACAGGCCTGGCTCATCGAGCAGCAGAGCGGGGCGCGCGTGGGGCAGGTGCTGGAGGGGCAGACCTGGCTGTGGACCGGCGAGCGGCTCGGGCTGGGCTTCTATCGAGCGGGCGGGCTCACCGTGGCCTTCCTCACCCGCATCGGGAAGTCGGGGCTCAAGCAGCTCGACGGCATCACCTGGAAGGGCCGCATCATCGACGCCGACGCGGTGTTCGACGCGAAGCACGCGCTGCTCACGGTGGTCTGCGACGACGGCGGCAAGGACGTGGTGCACCGCTGGCTCATCGACGACTCGGGCACGGTGCTCGCGCGCTGCACCGGCGGCGTCGCCGGTCACGGCGCGGTGCTGGCCGGGCGGGTGGTGCTGGCGACGGATGGCGGGCTGGTGGCGATGAAGAACGACTCAGGCGTGTTGATCGAAGCGATGCAGTTCCCCGATACCCAACCCTTCGTCTCCGCGGGCGACGAGCTGCTCCCCAACGCCGACGGCTCGCTGTTCGTCGTCGGTGCCCGCGACATCACCCAGTTGACTCTCACGTGAAGGAGGTTCGCCATGTTGCCGCTCCCTGATTTCTACGATCCCAAGCAGGTGTCCCAGCTCTACCTCGAGCGCGCAGGCCTGGTGACGGAGGCGGGCGAGGCGTTCGCGACGAAGCACGGCGTCAAGCCGGCGGGGCAGGACAAGTTCCGCATCGCGGCGTTCGGCATCGACGTGCAGGTCGGGTTCTGCACGCCGGGCGCGAGCCTCTTCGTGCCGGGCGCGGTGGAAGACACCACCCGCACCACCGAGTGGCTGTACCGGCACCTCGACAAGATCACCGGGCTGTTCTTCTCGATGGACACGCACCGGGTGTTCCAGATCTTCCACCCGGCCTGGTGGGTCGACGCGCAGGGGAGGCACCCCGCGCCCCTGACGCCGGTGTTCCACGAAGACGTGCGCTCGGGGAAGTGGACGGCGATCGCGCACCCGAAGGAGAGCCTCGAGTACGTGAAGAAGCTCGAGAGCACGGGGAAGTACGTGCTGACGGTGTGGCCGTACCACACGCTGCTTGGCGGTCTCTCGCACGCGCTGGTGCCGGCGATGATGGAAGCGGCGCTGTTCCACGCGGCGGCGCGCAAGCACCAGACGCACTTCGAGACGAAGGGCACGCACGCGATGACCGAGAACTACTCGGTGCTCTCGCCTGAGGTGACCGAGCTGTCGGGCAACGTGGTGGGATCGTTCAACGCGCCGTTCTTCAAGATGTTGATGGAGTACGACCGCGTGTACGTGTTCGGCCAGGCGAAGAGCCACTGCGTGCTCTCGACGGTGAACGACATCCACAAGCACGTGGCCGCCACCGACCCGAAGCTCGCCGAGAAGATCTGGATCCTCGAGGACGCGATGAGCCCGGTGCCGCCGCCTCCTCTGTCTCCGCTCCCTGATCACCTCAACTTCCCGAAGCTCGCCGATGAGGCGATCGAGCAGTGGAAGAAGGCGGGGATGAAGGTCGTCCGCACCACCGACGCAGTGACCATCTAGCTCCCTCTCCCTGCGCGAGCGGGGAGAGGGCCGGGGTGAGGGGCTGTCGACCTCACCCTCTGGCGGAGCCACACCCAAAACAAGGAGCAACCCATGTCGACGAAGAAGACCATGACCCCCGATGAAGCCACTTCGCTCTTCACCTCAGCCACCACCAAAGGAGTGATCTCCCCGCAAACCAGCACGCTGATCACCGGCAACCTGGGAAACCTGGTCCTCGCCGGCGCCGCTGGAAAGGACCTCGAAGACATCACCGCCTCAGACGTCACCCTGGTCACAGTCCTGATCGACGCCAGCTCCTCGATCAGTGATCGCGGCCTCGAGAAAGGAGTCCGGGAAGGCCAGAACGCCCTCCTCGACGCCTTCGCGGGAGCCAAAGACCGCGACGCAGTCCTCCTCGCCTGCTGGACCTTCAGCGGCACGATGGACGTGATCCACAGCTACGTGCCCGTCCCCGACGCGACCAGGCTCGACACGAAGAACTACCGCGCCTCCGGCTCCACCGCGCTCTACGACACCTGGTGCAGCGCGCTGGCCGCGAACGTGGCCTACGCGCAGCGGCTGCGTGATGGCGGCACACCGACCCGCAGCGTGGTGGTGGTGGTGACCGACGGTGAAGACGTGGGCAGCAAGCGCACGGCCGCGGACTGCGCGAGGATCAGCCGCGATCTGCTCGCGTCCGAGCTCTTCACGCTGGCGCTGGTGGGCGTGGGCACCGACGTGAACTTCGAGCACGTGGCGAAGTCGATGGGCATTCCCGCCGGCTGCATTCTCTGGGAACGCGACGCCACGCCCTCGGGCCTGCGGCGCGCCTTCCAGCTCGTCAGCCGCAGCGCCGTGCGCGCGAGCCAGGGAAAGATCCAACCGGGTGCAGCCGCCGGCTTCTTCGGGCCGTGAGTCCAGCTCCTCCCCGAGATTGGGGGCTCCCTTCCGCTGCCGCACGCCGCGGGTCCAACATCGCGCCCGTTTTCAGGGGGGAGCACACATGGCAACGGTCGATGGCAGCATCTTCGAGGGGCTGTTTCTCCGTGTCCTCAAGCCACAGGGCGCGTTCAAGTCACACCTCAAGGCCGCGGGGTTCGACGCCGATCGGCCCGAGCCGCGCTACCCCGAAGAGGTGTGGGGCCGCGCGCTCGAGGTGACCACGGCGCACGCGTTCGGGCATGAAGACACCACCGCCGCGCACCGCCACATCGGTCACGCGATGATCGAGGGCTACTTCAACACCATCCTCGGGCGGGTGACGGGGGGGCTGATGCCGGTGCTGGGCGTCGGTGGAACGCTCAAGCGCCTGGCGAAGCTGTGGAAGGTGCCGCAGCCGGGCATGGAGATCTCGGCAGAGCCCGAAGGCAGGGGGCAGTGGCGCGTGTCGTTCCACGACAAGGTGATGACGGCGGACCTGGTCGCCGGGATCCTCGAGGCGGCGCTGCGGCGCGCGGATGACACGGTGAAGGTCGAGGTCGTCGAGCGGGTCTTCGGCGCCGGGGTGGTGCGGGTGATGACCGAGACCACGCTCAGCGCAGGTTGAACGCGGCCAGCGGCGTGGGCTCGGCGAGGTGGGGATCGATCTTCATCCGCGCGAACTCCTCGCCCAGCCACTGTGGCCCCACGAACGGGAGCACCTGGAGCGCACCCGACTCGAAGCGGGCGCCGAACGCCAGGCCCCCGACGTGACCCGCGCACGCAGCCCGCCACACCTCGTCATCGGTGAGCGCGACGCCCCGCAGCCGAGCCGAGCCGAGCCGGGCGTCGGTGAGCTGCACCAGGGTCTGCGCCGGGGTGAGGTAGGCAGTGCCCGAGAACTGGAGCGGGCCATCTCCGAGCTGCGCCGGCAGGAAGAGCGGCACCCGCCTCGCCGCCGCGGCCCTCAGCGCGCGGGCGTCGTCGACCCGGGCGGCGATGACGTGCGCGCTCGCAGACTCCAGGCCGACGCCGTCCACCAGGTCCTGCGTCGACAGCACCAGGTCCAGCTCCACCTGGTTGAGCAGGACGTTGACCGGCAGGCCCTCGAGCTCGAGGTGCACCATGCCGCCCGCCTCGCCGGTGAAGGTCGGCTTGGACGTGCCGGGGGCGAGCGCGGCCCGCACCGTGACGACCCCGTCCACGATGAACTCCTCGTGGCGGGCCTGCAGGCTGTCGAGCTGCAACAGGAAGGTGGTGGCCGGCCCCAGCTTCCCGGCGATCAGGCGCAGGTCGGCGTCGAAGCGGCCACGGCCAGCCGCCACCACCTGCGGCAGGTAGCGCTGGGCGACCGAGAGATCGTCCAGGCGTGCCTGGAGCTGAACCGAGGCGGAGAGGGGCCGGAAGACCTGCAGCGCCGGGTGCGTCTCGATGTCGTAGGGCGCCACGTCGACGTCAGCGCGCATCGAGAAGTCGGTCGAGACCTGCGTCACGCCGACCGACAACGTGCCCGGCTCGAGGGCCAGGAGCGCCGGCCGGACCCAGAGGTGGCGCAGCGGCTGGAGCTCGAAGGCCCCCTGCACGCGGCCGGTGCCCTGCCAGGCGAACTCCATCACCCACACCTCGCGCACCGTCGCGTCGACGTCGTCGACCTGCACCGTCCACAGCGCGGCCGGGTCCGGCGGGGGAGTCACGACCGCAGTGCGCACCGGCGGTCGCGCGAAGCCGGGGATGACGGGGTACGCCTCGAGCCGGGCGGCGTCGGCCACCGGGTCATCCGTCTTCAGCACCATGCGCCACGACGCCCCGGTGGCGCGCACGCGGGTGGCGTGGAACTTCCTTCGCGCCAGTGACCACAACGCGAGGTCCACCCGGGCCTCGTCGAGCTGCAGGTAGAACTGGACGTTGGCATCCTGGAAGCGGACGGTGAGGTCCTCGACGTGAACGCGTCCCGGCCAGGCCGTCCAGGCGCGGTGGTAGTCGACGGTCAGTTCGTCGGGCGCCACGTTGGTCAGCCCCCGCACCACGCCGGTCGAGAGGACCAGGTTGCCCACCACCGCGTAGAGCAGCGCGAGCGAGACGACGCCCACGATCAGCCCTCGAACGATTGTCTTCCACACGCGCATGCGCCGCCTCGGTCCCGGGTCGCGGCTTCGAACGATGAATACGCATGGGGCGTGCCGCCCGGCCTGGGCGCGCCGCGACTGCTACGGCACGACCGAAGCGCACTCGGTGCTCCTCCTCCGCGCAGCGTGCCATGGCAGTTCAAGGATCGTTCCGCCGCGCCTTCCCCCGCGAACGTCCGCGCGCCGACGCGCAATCGGTGCGCCGGGGACGCTGCTTTCAGCCAGCGCGGTGATCTGTCCCGATCCTGGCGACTGGGACGTATCCTCTGCGCGGTGACGTCGCAGCGGCGAGCGGTGTGGACAGGGGCCGAGCGGGAGGCCGCTGAAGCGCTGCTCGCGAAGGCGAACGGACGGCGCACCACGCGGCTCCTCGCGATGACTGAGGTCGAGCGGTGCGCAGAAGCGGCGCTTCGGAGCGAGCTGGGCTTCGCGTGGGTCAGCGCCGGCGCCGCGTCCGACGCGCGCAGCGTCACGTCGATCTGCCTGTGCGTCGTCGCGGGCGATCACCTCACCGTCGGCGTCGCGGCCGGGCACGGCGAGGCGACTCCAGCCAGCGCCTGGCCGGACATCACCACGTGGGACCGATACCGAGACTCGTCGAACGCGTCGGCGTGCCTGGCCTGGGCGGGGCGGCGCCGCGCCGATCGCATGACGGTGACCCTCGCCACCACGAAGGGCGCCGCGGGTGCGTCGCGCGAAGAGCTGTTCGCGGCGGTGCTGGCCGACCCGCGGGCAGAGGGCCCGCGTCTCGTGCTCGCCGACTGGTTGATCGAGCGCGGCGATCCCCGAGGCGAGTTCATCTCGATTCAGTGCGAGCTCGCGCGGGGCGCGCAGCCCGAACCGTTCAGCTCGAGCGGAGTCGAGGGCCCGCTTCGCGATCGCGAGGCGGCGTTGCTGCGTGACCACCGGGACGCGTGGCTGGAAGGGCTTGGTCCCGACGCCGGGGACGCCCGGTTTCACCGCGGCTTCGTCGAGCGCGTGGTCGTGCATGATTCGCTGGCGCTCCCGCGACTCGACGCGTTCTTTCAACGCGAGCCGGTGACGGAGCTGGTCGTCGCGTCCTCGAGTGCCATCGACAGCGAGCGCTTCGCCACGCTGCCCTGGCTCGAGCGCCTGGAGAGCCTCGAGTTTCGCGCGCCGAGACCGAACGCACCCGGCCCGTTGAGCCGTGATCGGTTGGCGCACCTGCTGGCCTCGCGCCGCCTGCGAAAGCTCACTCGCCTCGCGCTCGTCGGCGAGCGGCTGGGTGACGAGGGCCTGGGGTTGCTGGCGGAGCAGGGTGGCAAGGCGTTCCCCGCGCTCGAGTGCCTGCACGTCGAGGACGACGTGGTGACGGACAAGGGCGTGGGTCCGCTCGCGGCCAGCCGCTGGGCAGCGCGCTTCACCGAGCTGTCGCTGGCGAACAACGAGCTGCGGGCCGAGGGCACCGAGGCGCTCGCCGACAGCCGGAGCCCGGGACGCCTCACGCGGCTCTCACTCGGCGGGAACCAGCTCGGCGACGAAGGCGCCTTCGTGATCGCGCGCGCGCCGCGCTTCAAGACGCTCGTCGACCTGTCGTTGCCGAGAAATCGCATCGGCGCCCCCGGCCTCGCGGCGCTGCTCGAGTCTGAATCGCTCACGCAGTTGCGGTCGCTCGAGCTGACTGGCAATCCGCTGGGCGCCGCCGGCTGGAAGCGGCTTCACGCTCGCTTCGGCTGATTTTCTCCGGCGCAGAGAATCGCGATGGAGCGGCCACGCCCCATCCGCGTCCTGCCCCTCCCTCCCCACGGAACCCCCGATTTCCCGGTCGAAGTGAGCTGGCACGCAGCGCGCTCCAGGGCGCTGCGCGGTCTTCCTCTTTCCTGGAGCGGTCATGTTCAGAAGCGTCCTGTCGTTCGTTCTCGTCTGCACCACCGGGTGCGGCTCGGCTGTCCTCACCTGTCACTCCGATTCGGACTGCGCGCCGGTGGACGTCTGCCAGTCGTCGAGTTGTGTCGCTGCCGCGCGGCCGCCTGATGCGGGACGCCGGGACGCCGGCGTCGATTCAGGCACCGACGACGCGGGGGTCGACGCCGGCGTGGCCGTCGAGCTCGACGCCGGCCTCCAGTGCACCCCACGCACCTGCACGGACGTGGGCGCGAGATGCGGCTCGGCGGCTGATGGCTGCGGAGGTCAGCTGAGCTGCGGTTCGTGCGCGGCACCCGAGACCTGTGGCGCAGTCCAGGCCAACCGCTGCGGCTGCGTGCCGAAGACCTGCGCGACGCTCGGCGCCACCTGCGGCTTCGAGCTGCCTGACGGGTGCGGTGGGACGATCGCCTCGTGCGGCGCGGTTCCGGACTGCGGAGGCGGCCAGTGGTCGTGCGATGCGTCGAGTCGTTCGTGCCGCTGTGCGCCGAAGACCTGCGCGAGCATGGGCGCGACATGTGGGGAGAACCTCGATGACGGCTGCGGCGGCACGATCCCGTTCTGCGGGGCGGGCCTCGATTGCGGCGGCGGGCAGATGTACTGCGACCAGGCGATCAAGCGCTGCGCGTGCCGGCCGAACACCTGCGCGACGTTGAACGCCACCTGCGGCACGAACCTGTCTGACGGGTGCGGTGGGACCATCGGGTCGTGCGGCGTCGGGAACGCGTGCGGCCGCTTTCAGGTGTGCGGCGCGCAGCTGAGCTGCATCTGCACCAGCACGGTCGACGCGCCCGACGATCTCTTCGAGGACACCAACTGCGATGGCGTCGACGGCGACGCGGGCCAGGCCGTGTTCGTGTCGATGCTGGGGCGTGACACCAACGCGGGCACGATGACGGCTCCAGTGCTCACGCTCACCCGCGCGCTCAGCCTCGGGAAGCGGCAGATCTTCATCGCCACCGGCCGGTACGACGCTCCGCTGGCCTGGCCCCCGGGGATCAGCGTGTTCGGCGGCTACGACGTCGCGTGGAATCGCTCATCAACGCACGCCGCGCGAGCGGTGCTTCGCGTTCCGTCGACGGGAATGGTGATCGATCGCCTGGCCACGCCGACCACCTTCGAGCGGGTGATCATCCAGGGGGCCGACGCGACGGTGAGCGGCGCGGGCGCTCAGGCGCTGCGCGTGGTGAACAGTGGCAACCTGCTCACGCTGCGGTTCGTTCACCTCGCGTCGGGGACTGCGATGCGCGGCATGAATGGCGCTCCGGGCTCGCCCGGGGCGAGGGGCGCCGCGGGTTTCCAGGGGGAGAACGCGCGGCGCGGTGTCCCGAACACCAGCCCGAGCGGAGGCATCGGTGGGCTCAGCGCAGGCTCTGGCAGTGGGCAGCGAGGCGGCAACGGGGGCGCGGGCTCGAACCCCGACGGTCAGTGGGGCAGCGGTCCCTTTGCAGGCGCGGGAGGGTGGGCGGGCTGTCACGTCGCGGGCAACGGACTCAACGGGGGCACGGGCGCGACGCCTGCCGCGGGGGCGCGGGGCACGAGCGCGAGAGACCCGGGGGCGATCGACTCAGTGGGGCTGTGGGTGCCGCCAGGGCCCGCGACGAACGGCGCGCCGGGGCGTGAAGGCGCGGGCGGTTCGGGCGGCGGTGGTGGCGGGAAGCTGACGTGCCTCGCGTTTCACGAAGCGGGCGGCGGTGGGGGCGGGGGCGGGGCGGGCGGCACCGGAGGAAACGGAGGCCACGCCGGCTCGTCGGGCGGTGCGTCGATCGCGCTGGTGCTGATCGCGTCGAACCCGTCGCTCACCGGGGTGTCGGTGCAGACCGGCGATGGCGGGAACGGCGGCTTCGGCGGCATCGGCGGCGCGGGCGGGCCTGGCGGCGCGGGTGGGGCTGGCGGCGGAGGCGTGGGGTGGATCGACCCGTTCGGCACCGCGATTCAATCGGGGATGGGCGGGTGGGGCGGCCGCGGCGGCTTCGGTAGCGCGGGCGGGCGGGGTGGTGATGGCGCCCCGGGGGGGAGCTTCGGCGTGTGGTGCAGCGGCGTGAGTGGCTTCGCCGGCGGCAACGGCACGACGTGGACGCTCGGCAGTCCCGGCCTCACCGGCACCTCGATCGGGCAGCGCGTGAACCTGTTCGGCTGCTGACCTGTCCTGAAGGGCCGGGTTCAAGGGGTACACTGCACGCGTGAAGCAACTGCTGCTCGTGCACCCCGAAGCCTCCGACCTGCCGCGGGTGCTCTCGACCCGCCAGGATGGGCTGAGCTTCTACGTCGTCGAATCACTCGACGCGGCCCGCCGGGTGCTCAGAGAGAAGCAGTGGGACGCGGTGTTGATGGCGCCGGGGCTCAAGCGATTGAGCCTCGTGTCATTTCAGCAGTTCGCCGCGACGCTCCCTTCCCCGCCGAAGCTGATGCTGATCGGTGAAAGAGAGCCCGGAGTCACCACCGTCGAGCCCGGCACACCGGCCCGCATCGCCGACCAGGTGCTATCGATTCTCGGGCTCGCGCGGTCGGCGACCTTCGACTCGAAGGTGATCGAAGAGCTCGGCTTCGCAGGCTCGGTCGAGTTCTCGCGCGTGGAATGGCCCGGCGCGCCAGAGCCGGTGCTGCGGGCGCAGGTGCGGCGAGGCGAGTTCGACCCCGAGGCGCTCGGGGCCGCGCAGCTCGCAGGGCAGTTGTCCGGCCCGGGGCTCGCCCAGACCCTCGAGGTCTTCTGGGACGATCCGCGCCCGCACCTGCTGCAGATTCTGCCCGCGGGCGTGTCGTTGCAGCGCCTGCTTCGGCAACGTCCGGCGTGGGGAATCGAGCTGGGGCTGAGCGTCGCGCGTGGCCTCGCGGATGGGATCGGGACCCTGCATGCGGCCGACTTCTCCGCGGGCACCTTGCGCGCGCCGTCGGTCTGGTTGACCGGCACCGGAGAGGTGCTGCTGCTCGGCCACGGGCTGACGCAGTTGCCGTACACGCGGCAGACCTATTACGGCCTGCCCAGCGAAGCGCCGCCGGAGGAATACGGGACGCAGCTCCCTCCGAAGATCCCCGGGGACGCGTTCCGGTTGGGGATTCTGCTCATGCAGCTCGCGGTCAATGACAGCCCGGTCAGGCAGCTCACGCCGATCGTGTACCTGCAGCGCGACTGGGAACCTGAGGTCTCACGCCACGGCTTCGGTCCTGCCGTGACCGGTGTGCTCGAGCTGCTCTTCCGGCCTCAGTCGGTCGATCGCCCGCGGGGGAAGCTGCTTCGCGAGGTGATTGACGAGGTCGCGCCTCCCGATCGGCGCCGCGTCATCAGCGAGGCCGTGGCCTGGTCAAAGGCGGCTCCCGACATCGCCTGGTGAATGTTCAGGTCAAGAGACGCCGCCCGTCGGTGTAGGGTCCCCCGCCTCGGAGGCTTCACACCATGAGCGAACCCACGCTCAATTTCATCGAAGAGATCGTCGAAGCAGACCTCAAGAGCGGCAAGTGGAACGGCCGCGTTCAGACCCGCTTTCCCCCGGAGCCCAACGGTTACCTGCACGTCGGCCACGCGAAGAGCATCGTCCTCAACTCAGGGCTCGCCCGGAAGTACGGCGGCAAGTTCAACCTGCGCTTCGACGACACCAACCCTGCGAAGGAAGAGCAGGAATACGTCGACTCGATCATCAACGACGTGAAGTGGCTGGGCGGCGACTTCGAAGACCGCCTCTTCTACGCGTCGGACTACTTCGAGCAGATGTACCTGTGGGCCGAGAAGCTCATCGAGAAGGGCAAGGCCTTCGTCTGCGACCTGAACGCGGACCAGATGAGGGACTACCGCGGCACGCTCGAGCAGCCGGGCCGCAACAGCCCGTTCCGCGATCGCCCCGTCGCCGAGAACCTCGACCTGTTCCGCCGCATGCGGAAGGGCGAGTTCGAGAAGGGCGCGAAGACCCTGCGCGCGAAGATCGACATGTCGTCGGGCAACATCAACCTGCGCGACCCGGTGATGTACCGCATCGTCAAGGAGCACCATCACCGCCAGGGTGACAAGTGGTGCATCTACCCGTCCTACGACTGGGCGCACGGCAACGAGGACAGCCTCGAGCAGATCACCCACTCGATCTGCACCCTCGAGTTCGAGAACCACCGGCCGCTGTACGACTGGTTCTTGAACGAGCTGGGCGTCTTTCATCCACAGCAGATCGAGTTCGCCAAGCTGCTGCTCACGTACACGGTGCTCAGCAAGCGCAACATGCGCAAGCTCGTCGAGGACAAGCACGTCAGCGGCTGGGACGACCCCCGCATGCCCACCATCGCGGGAATGCGGCGGCGCGGCTTTACCTCGGAGGCGCTGCGCGCGTTCTGTGAGGAGGTCGGCGTCACGAAGAATGACAGCGTGATCGACCTGGGCCGCCTCGAGAACGCCGTGCGCAATCACTTGAACGCCACCGCGCACCGGCGCATGGGCGTGCTCGACCCGATCAAGGTGGTGCTCACCAACTACCCCGCGGGCCAGGTCGAGCAGATGGAGGTGCAGAACAACCCGGAAGATCCGTCCGCGGGCGTTCGCTCCGTGCCGTTCTCGCGTGAGCTGTACATCGAGCGCGATGACTTCATGGAAGAGCCGGCGAAGAAGTTCTTCCGCCTCGCTCCGGGCCGGGAGGTGCGGCTGCGCGGCGCGTACTTCGTCACCTGCACCAGCGTGGTGAAGGGCACCGACGGGAAGATCGTCGAGCTGCAGTGCACGTACGACCCCGCCTCGAAGGGCGGCAACTCGCCTGACGGCCGCAAGGTGAAGGGCACCATTCACTGGGTGTCCGCGGCGCACGCGCTCACCGCCGAGGTGCGGTTGTTCGATCGGCTCTTCGCGGTCGAGGCGCCGGGCAAGGCGCACGAGGGCGTGGAGTTCGGCTTCCTCAGGGACCTCAACCCGAAGTCGCTCGAGAAGGTCGGCAACGCGAAGCTCGAGCCGTCGCTGGCTGACGCGAAGCCGGGTGAGCGCTTCCAGTTCGAGCGGCTCGGCTACTTCACCGTCGATCTCGACGCGAAGCCTGGCGCGCAGGTGTTCAACCGCACCGTCGCGCTCAAGGACGCGTGGGCGAAGGAGCAGGAGGAGGCTCCTGCTGCGCCGCCGCCCGCGCCGAAGGCCGCGAAGGAGAAGAAGGTCGAGGCCCCCGCGGGGCCACCTGCGGAGATCGAGTTCGGTGACTTCACCAGGGTGCAGCTCAAGGCGGGCAGGGTGCTCGCAGCCGAGAAGGTCGAGAAGGCTGACAAGCTGCTCAAGCTCAGCGTCGATCTCGGTGAGGGCGCTCCCCGCACGATCGTTTCGGGGATCGCCGAGGCCTTCGTGCCTGAGCAGTTGGTTGGCCGGAACGTCGTCGTCGTCGTGAACTTGAAGCCGCGCGCTCTGAAGGGCATCGAATCGCGTGGAATGATCCTCGCGGCGGGGAGCGGCAAGTCGCTCTCGCTCATCAACCCGGGCGACGTGGCTCCGGGCAGCGACGTGAAGTGAACCGAGCGCTACTCGAACCCGAACTCATCGACCATCGACCAGGCCGCTGAGTACACCACGGTCACCCGAACGAACTTCCCGGTGGCGCCGGGCACGGGGAGCCGCACGTCACCGCGCGTTCCGATCGCCACTGGCGGCAACGTGCTGTCTGCGCGACGGAACGTCCACGGCGCGCCGAAGGTGACGCCGTCGTCTCCGAGTTCGACGCCGATCTCCGAGGGCGCGTAGACCGCTCCCGTGCCGTGATTGTTGAGCCCCACGGTCACGGCTGAGAACTCGCGCGTCTCGGCGAACTGGAAGACCACGGTGGCGTCACGGTACAGCCAGCCGACCCACGCGTAGCCGGGTCCGTTGCCTCCGTTTACCGTCCAGTCAGGGTTGCCGCGCACCCCGTCCACCAGCTGCCCGAGCGCGTACTGGTTGAAGTTGGCCGGGTTCTGTTCCTGACCTGCGCCGTTGACCGCGATGTTGTGCGGCTCGTCGTAGTAGCAAAAAGTTCCGCAGTCGGGAGACTGCTCGAACTTGTACCCGATCGCAGCGCAAGGGTTGGTTGCACTGCACCGCGGAGCTCCTGCGTCGGGAACGCCTGCGTCGGGAACTCCCGCGTCGTGACCGCCTGCGTCTCCGGCGCTGGCGTCCGGAGTGCCGGCCTCGAGGCCCCCTCCGTCGTCCGGTCCGTTGTCGAGTTGCACCTCCGGCACGGTGGACAGGCAGCCCACCAGGGCGAAACAAGTCAGGAGGAGTTGGACCCGGCTTCTCATGTCGACGCCCCGGATTCGCTTGAGGAAGGACATAGCACGCGAGTCTCGCGAGATTCTCGCGGCGGGGAGCGGTATGTCGCTCCTGGCAGCGACGTGAGGTGATTTGCCCTCTCCCCGACCCTCTCCCCCTCGGGGAGAGGGAGAAAGTGGTCATGAATCAGCGACGCACGTACTACCCGCCCATCGAGCCGTACCGGACGGGGATGCTCCCGGTCTCCGACGGTCACGTCCTCTACTTCGAAGAGAGCGGCAACCCGAAGGGCAAGCCCGTCATCTTCGTGCACGGCGGCCCGGGCGGTGGCACCGAGCCCAAGCAGCGCCGCTTCTTCGACCCCGCCGCGTACCGCATCGTGCTGTTCGATCAGCGTGGCTGCGGCAAGTCGACGCCCTTCGCGTCGCTCGAGCACAACACCACCTGGGATCTCGTCGCCGACATGGAGGTGCTCCGCGCGCACCTGGGCATCGAGAAGTGGCAGGTCTTCGGCGGCTCGTGGGGCAGCACGCTGGCGCTCGCCTACGCGCAGACCCACCCTGAGCGCTGCACCGAGCTCGTGCTGCGCGGCATCTTCCTGCTGCGCAAGTGGGAGATCGACTGGTTCTACCAGGACGGCACCAGCCACCTCTTCCCCGACGCGTGGGAGAAATACCTCGCGCCCATCCCCGAGGCAGAGCGCGGCGATCTGGTGAAGGCGTACTACCGCCGCCTCACCAGCGACGATCCGAAGGTGCGCTCGGAGGCCGGCAAGGCGTGGAGCATGTGGGAAGGCCGCACCAGCTACCTGCTGCCCAACGAGTCGTACCTGGCCAAGACCGGTGAAGATTCCTTCGCCGACGCGTTCGCGCGCATCGAGTGCCACTACTTCGTCAACGGCGGCTGGCTCAACGACGACAAGGCGCTGCTCGCCAGGCCCAACATCGAGAAGATGCGGAAGATCCCCGGCGTGATCGTCAACGGGCGCTACGACGTGGTGTGCCCCATCGAGTCCGCGTGGGCGCTGCACCGCGCGTGGCCCGAAGCGGAGATCAAGATCGTCGAAGATGCGGGGCACGCCGCGCACGAACCCGGCATCCTTCACGAGCTGATCGAGGCGACCGATCGGTATCGGAAGAACGGGTGAGTCGGGAATAGCGTCAGCGGTACTTGTTGACGGGCCATCACGAAAGAAAGTAGCGAGCCGCTCCCCATGGCATCCAAGCCCGCACTCGTGATCGTCGAATCGCCGGCCAAGGCCAAGACGATCGGCAAGTTCCTCGGCGACAACTTCAAGGTGATGGCCTCGGTCGGCCACGTCGTCGATCTGCCCGCCAGCGGGCTGTGCGTCGACGTCGATAACGACTTCAAGCTCACCTACGAGGTGACCAAGAAGGAAGTGGTCCGCGATCTGAAGGAAGCCTTGAAGGGCGCCTCGGAGCTCTACCTGGCCACCGACGAAGACCGCGAAGGGGAAGCGATCGCCTGGCACCTCCAGGAAGAGCTGAACCCGAAGGTGCCGGTCAAGCGCATGGTGTTCCACGAGATCACCAAGAAGGCGATCCAGGACGCCGTCGATCACTCGCGGCAGATCGACATGGGCCTGGTCGACGCGCAGGAGACCCGGCGCACCATCGACCGTCTCTACGGCTACCAGGTGACGCACGTGGTGCGGCTCAAGGTCGGCCAGGGCCTGTCTGCCGGGCGCGTGCAGTCGCCTTCGATTCGGCTGGTGGTCGAGCGCGAGCTCGAGCGCATGAACTTCCGCTCGGTCAGCTACTGGGACGTCGGCGCGAAGCACCCGACCACGCCTGCCTTCGAGTCGTCGCTGTGGGCGGTCGATGGTCAGCGCGTCGCCACGGGCAAGGACTTCAGCGATCGCGGCGAGCTGCAGACCGCGAACGCGGTGTGGATCGACGAGGCCAAGGCGAAGGCGATCTCCGATGGGCTCGCAGGCGAGTCCTTCGTGGTGAAGAGCCTCGAGACGCGGCCGTACCGCAGCTCGCCCAAGCCGCCGTTCATGACGTCCACGCTGCAGCAGGAAGGTGGGCGCAAGCTGGGCATGAGCGCGCAGCAGGTGATGCGCGTGGCGCAGGGGCTCTACGAGCGCGGCTACATCACGTACATGCGCACCGACTCCACCAGCCTCTCTGAGACGGCGGTCAAGGCAGCGCGCACGCAGTTGGTCGAGCTGTTCGGCAAGGACTTCCTGCCTGACGAGGCCCGCCTCTACACGCGCAAGGTGAAGAGCGCGCAGGAAGCGCACGAAGCGATCCGCCCCGCGGGCGAGTCCTTCCGCACGCCCGATGAGCTCGCCACCGAGCTCGTCTCGGCCGAGATGAAGCTCTACCGCCTCATCTGGATGCGCACCCTCGCCAGCCAGATGAAGGACGCCGAGGGCGAGACGGTCTCGCTCAAGCTCGAGGCCAAGACGAAGGCCGGCCAGCAGGTCGAGTTCAGCGCGTCAGGCCGCACCATCACCTTCAAGGGCTACCTGCAGGCGTACGTCGAGAGCACCGACGACGCCGAGGCGACGGACGACGCCGAGTCGCCGCTGCCCGTGCTCAAGCAGGGCGACGTGGTGCCCGTGGCTTCGCTCGAGGCGAAGGGCCACACCACCTCACCGCCGGCGCGCTTCACCGAGGCCTCGCTGGTGAAGAAGCTCGAAGAGCTCGGCATCGGCCGGCCGTCCACCTACGCGTCGATCCTCGGGAAGCTGCAGGCGCGCTTCGTGTGGAAGAAGGGCCAGGCCCTCATTCCGAACTGGGTCGCCTTCGCCGTGGTGAAGCTGATGGAGAAACACTTCTCGGACCTCGTCGACTTCGCGTTCACCGCGGAGATGGAAGAGGACCTGGACCAGATCGCCGAGGGCAAGCGCGAGAAGGTGCCGTACCTGAAGGAGTTCTACTTCGGCGACAAGAAGCACCCGGGCCTGCAGAAGCTGGTCAGCCAGAACCTCGAGAACATCGACGCGGCGGCGATCAACTCCATCCCCATCGGCGGGGCGGAGAGCGGCATCGTGGTCAAGCCGGGCAAGTACGGCCCGTACATCAAGCGCGGTGAAGACACGGTCTCCGTGCCCGACTCGTTGCCGCCTGACGAGATGACGCTGGAGAAGGCGCAGGCGCTGCTCGCGGCCCCCAAGGGCGACACCCCGATCGGCACCGACCCCGCGACGGGCCTGCCGGTGTTCGTGAAGACGGGCCGCTTCGGCGCCTACGTCGCGCTCGGCCAGGTGACGGACGACTTCAAGCCGAAGACCGCCTCGCTCTTCCCCAACATGAAGCCCGAGACCGTGACGCTGGAGCAGGCGCTCGAGCTGCTCACGCTCCCGCGCACGCTGGGCAAGGCGGAAGACGGCGAAGAGGTGCTGGCGCAGAACGGCCGCTACGGCCCGTACCTCACCAAGGGCAAGGAGAGCCGCAACCTCGGGCAGGGCAACGAGGAGAAGCTGCTCACCATGTCGCTCCAGGAGGCGCTGGAGATCTTCAAGCAGCCCAAGCAGTTCCGCGGTCGCGGCCAGGCCAAGCCGGTCACGGTGGTGGGCAAGGACCCCGACACGGGCAAGGACCTGGTGCTCAAGGAAGGCCGCTTCGGCTGGTACGTCACCGACGGCGAGACCAACGCGTCGCTGCGCAAGGGTGACGAGCCCGGCGAGCTGACCGTCGATCGCGCGCTCGAGCTGATGGCCGCGCGCCGCGAGTACATGGCCTCGCCCGAGGGCATCGCCAAGGCCGCGCAGCGCGGCGCGAAGAAGGCGGCGAAGTCGAAGAGCAAGAAGGCGACGAAGGCCCCGAAGGCCGCGAAGCCGGACGCGGCCGAGGTAGAGGCACCGAAGCCCGCCAAGGCGGCGAAGGCCGTCAAGACGAAGCCTCCTGAGAAGAAGGCCGCGAAGGTCGTGAAGGCGAAGCCGGCGGCAGAGAAGACAAAGGCCTCGGGGCCGACGGCGCATGGGGGGAAGAAGGCTCCCGCGAAGAAGGCCGGGAAGGCGAAGGCGGCGAGGAAGGGCCCGTGAGCTCGTCTCGCCGCGAGAGCGCCGAGGAGAAGCAGTTCCTCGAGAAGTACCGCCCGAAGGACTACGCGCGCCCGTCGGTCGCGGTCGACCTGGTGATCTTCACCATCATCGACGCGCAGCTGCGGGTGCTGGTGGTCAAGCGCCAGGAGCACCCGTTCAAGGGTGACTGGGCGTTGCCGGGCGGCTTCGTGCGCGTCGGCGAAGGCCCGAAAGAGCAGGGTGAGGATCTCGACGCGGCCGCGCGGCGTGAGCTGCAGGAAGAGACGGGCCTCGATCCCGATCGCGTGCACATCGAGCAGCTGTTCACGTTCGGGCGGGCGAACCGTGATCCGCGCATGCGGGTGATCTCGGTGGCGTACTTCGCGCTGGTGCGGCCCGACCTGGCGCCGTTCGTCAAAGCCGGCGGTGACGTGAGCCACGCCGAGTGGTTGCCGGTGGACCAGCTCAAGAAGACCGAGCTGGGGTTCGATCACCGCGAGGTGATCGACATGGCGCTGAGCCGCGTGCGCGGCAAGCTGGAGTACTCGGGCATCGCGTTCGACCTGGTGCCGCTCACCTTCACCATCCCCGAGCTGCGGCACGTGTATTCGATCGTGCTCGACAAGGAGATGGACCCCGGCAACTTCCGCCGCAAGTTCAACCGCATGCTCGAGGACGGGCTGATCGAGCAGGCGCCGGGCAAGCGCATCACCGCGTCGAAGCCGGCCACGGTGTACCGGTTCAAGCGCCGGTGACGGCTGCTGGAAGAGACGATTTCCTCCCCGTCGGCTCTGCACGAGGCTGTCGCACATGGACACCGCCCACTCGTATTGGTTGAAGACCGATGACGTCTCCGTCGCTTCGCTGCGCCAGTGCCTCAATCCCGTCGAGAGCCTCGGTGCTTCGATCGAGTGCTACCGAAGGCCGGGCGTCACGCTGCTGGTGTTGCGCGAGGTGAATGAAGTGGGTGAAGGCGAGGACGCTCTCGCAGAGGCGCAGCGAGCGCTCGGCCAGCTCGTCGGCGACACCTTCTTCCATCTCAGGCAGGAGACCGGCGCGGTTTCGGCGTCGTACGCGACCGCCTTCGACTCACAGGGCGAGGAGCTGTGGTTCGAAGGCCCCCCTGACGACCCCAGGTCTGCGCGCCAGATGGTCGCCGGGTACTGGAAGATTCATCGCGCGCTCAAGCTCAAGGCCGGTGACGCGAGCGTCGAGCTCTGGGGGTACCCCGCGCTCGAACCCTCAGGCTGGAAGCACCTGGTCTGGAACCCCGGTGACGCGCGCGCGCGCAAAGAGTTCGAGCAGGATCAGCAGCGCGCCAAGCTCGTGGCGACGGACGAGGCCCTGGCCTCGCTCGCCCGAAAGTGCCGTGGGCAGCAACCCCTCGCCCTCCTGGCCGAACACGACAAGGTCAGGGTGAGCACTGAGGCGGGACGCCGGAACGCGATGAAGCGGCTGGGGGCGGGGAGCCTGCTCTTGCGAAAGAGCAAGGTAGCGCGCGCGCTCGCCTGCCGGTACCACTCGAGCGCCTTCAAGTTCTCCGTCGGGCTGTTGCTCGATCACGACACGCTGGCGGCGCTCGCGGACGACAAGCGGGTCGAACGACACTTCGGAAAGCGGGTCACGTTTCTGGGGAACAAGCGTTACGACGACGAGGGCCTGAAGCAGTCGCTCGGCGACCTGACGCTGCGCGATCACGTCACGGTCCTGCTCACCGAAGCTGCGCGCTGCGGGGTGCTCTTCGGGGCCGAGCCCTGGTTCGATGTGAGCGACCGCCGCCTCGTCCCGGAAGTCGTGAAGCGCCTCTCGGAGGCCTCGGCCGCCAAGCGCGCCTCGGTGCTCCACGCGCTGGGCCAGAGGTCGTCGGCGCCGCTGGGGCGCCATCGCCCGTACGTGCTGGCGCTTCAGCGGTTCTTCGCGGGCTCCCCGACGGTCGCGGCCGCGCGTGCGCTCGAGGTGGTGGGCTTTCCGAAGCCGCAGGTCGACCGCGAGGACATCGGCAACGACGACGCGCGCCCGCTGAACGCCGAGAGCTACCTGCCCGGCATGGTGGGCGTTGCGAAGCGCAAGCGCATCTCGAGCGTGCCGCTCTTTCCGAAGCGCAGCCGCGTTCGAGCCCGTTGATTGGGGCTGAAGCTGCTCGAGGAACTTCCGGCCCTGCTCGATGCGTGGAAGTAGCATGCGCGGGCGATGACGAACGCCCTCCTCCTCGGCCGCTTTCATGCAGTGACCCGCGCGCAATCTGACTGGCTCGCCTCGCTGTCGAAGGCGCCGGTCGATCGCCTGATCTGCGTGATCACCAGCGCCAACCACGCGGCCACCCGGCGCAACCCGCTCGACGTGGCCACGCGCGAGTCGATGCTCAGGCCCGCGCTCGCGCGCAGCGGCAAGCCCTTCGAGATCGTCCGCGTCGACGACATCCCCGACAGCGGCGCGTGGGTCGAGCACGTGGGCCGCGAGGTGCACCGGCAGCTCGGAGTCACGCTCGCGCCCGAGAGCACCACCGTCTATTCGGCCAACCGTGACGTCGACGCGCTCTTCGGCACGGGCGGCTTCAAGATCGTCGCCCAGGAGGTGAAGGGACTCACCCCGCACGAGCTGGTGCAGCGCGTGGCCGACGGGAAGCCGTGGGCCGACGAGGCCTCGCCCGAGACGAAGGAGGTCTATTCGCGCCCCGGGGTGAGCGGGCGCATTCACGACATCTTCCGGCAGACGCTGCTCAACGACGACGGCGAGCTGGGGCACCTGCGCGACTTCCTCTCGTACGGCGCGATGATGGACGCGTCGATGGTGCAGAAGCTGGAGGATCTGATCCGCTTCGTGAAGCCAGGCTGCATCGTCGACAAGGGCTGCGGCACGGGGAAGCTGCTGGTCGAGCTGAGCCGGCTGTTTCCGCAGTCACAGCTGGTGGGCGTCGATCTCTCGCGCGAGTTCCTGCGGGTCTGCGACGAGAACACCTACGCCACTGACGACGTGACGCTCGTGTTCGCCAACATCATCGAGCGCAACGTGGACGCGGGCAGCGCCACCACCGTCATCTATTCGTCGGTGATGCACGAGGTGCATTCGTACAACGCGTACGACGTGAAGCAGATCGATCGGGCGCTCGCGAACGCGTACCTCGAGCTCGCGCCGGGTGGGCGGGTGCTCATTCGTGACGGCATCAGCCCCGCTCCGGCGACGTGGCGGCTCAGGCTGCTCACCGCTCCGGTGCGGGAGACGTTTTCGCGGTTTGCGAAGGAGTTCTGTCACGGGCGCGGCGCGAAGTTCGAGCAGCTCAGCGAGGACACCGTGCGGTTGTCGTCACACGACGCCAACGAGTTCCTCTGCAAGAAGGACTACCTCAAGAACTGGCACATCGAGGTGCACGAGGAGTTCGGCCCGCTCACGCTCGAGGGCTGGGGCGCGGCGCTGAAGACCGCGGGCTTCGAGGTGGTGCACCTGCAGGAGTACGCCAACCCCTGGATCGTCGAGAACCGGTACGAGGGGACCGTGGAGGTGCTGGACGACGCCGGGAAGCGGCTGGCCTGGCCTCCGACCAACATGGTCGTGGTGGGGCAGAAGTAGCGGCCCTCGACTCCGCTCGGGCTGAACGGATGGGGCCCGTTCCGTTCACCCCGAGCGGCGAGGGGCTACTTCTTCAACAGGTGGGTCAGGAACAGATCAGCCTGCTTCTCGAGCACCGAGTTCTGCTTCAGCCGCATGTCCAGGTGGGCGAAGTCGACGGTGTCGAGATCCTGATCCTGGTTGAAGCACGAGAAGACGAACGACTCCTTGCCCGTGCGCGGATCGACGTGGCGCTGGAGACACTGCGCGCAGATCTCCTTCATCATGCACTGCATCGGCGAGTTGATTGACCCCACCGCGCAGTGGCTCTCCTTCAGGTACGGCTTGAGCGAGCCGTGGCGGGCGTCCTTCACGGCCTTCATCATCCGGTCGCTGCCGATGGCGATCACCCGGTCGACGTTCTTGAACTCGATCGAGCCGCCCAGCTCACCGCGCGCGAACGCCTCCATCGCCTGCACGATGTTCCCCACGAAGCCACGATCGTGCACGCGCCGCGGCTCGATCGGTGGCCCGCTGTCGACGGCCCAGATCACCTGGTCTGCCGCGTTCTCGAGCTGGTCCTGCATGTAGACGTCGGCGGCCTTCCGGTACCCCGCGAAGTAGAGGACCTTGCACCCCGCGGCGCGCATCGCGTACCCGATGGAGAACAGCACCGCGTTCCCCAGCCCGCCGCCCGCCAGCAGCACCGTCTCCTGCTTCACCATGTGGGTGGGCGCGCCGGTGGGGCCCATCAGCACCACCCGCTCGCCGAGCTTGAGCTGCGCGCACAGGCGGGAGCTGGCGCCGATCTCCAGCACGATGGTCGAGAGCAGCCCCTTGGGCTTGTCCACCCACGCGCCGGTCAGCGCGAGGCCTTCCATCAGCAGCCGGGTGCCGTCGACGACGGGCGCGGTGCGCTCGAAGTTCTGCAGCCGGTAGAACTGGCCGGGCTCGAAGTGGCGCGCCGCGAAGGGCGCCTTCACCACCACCTCGACGATCGTCGGCGTGAGCCGGTTGACCGCCACCACGATCGCGGTGAACGCCTCGTCGAGCCGCTCGAACAGCTTCTGCCTGGCCGCCTCGCGCCCAGGCTGGTCTTCGGGCACGAGCGCCGCGACCTGCGCGCGGAACAGCTTCTCGACGTGCAGGTAGCCGTCCTTCGCAGACGACATCGCCTTCACCACGTTGCCCGCGTAGGTGGGGTGGTTGTCGCCGTAGAACGAGATGAACTTCTGGCCCTTGTCGTAGCTGGTGAAGAAGCCGTCGTGCGTGGGCACGAGCTTGAACAGCTTGCCTTCGGGCACCGCGTCGAAGGCGCGGAAGTACGAGCCCTTGCTGTCGAGCGCGAACGTGCCCGGGTACTCGCGCTCGTAGGTGACGTTGGGCGAGGTGCCCGCGGCGACACACACCGTGCGCGCGGCGAGCTGGACCTGTTGCCCGCTGCCGGTGAGCTTCCCGTCGACCAGCGTCATCTTCTCGAACTTGAGCGCCTTCACCGCGCCGTGCTCGTCGGGCACCGCCTCGAGGGGCGTGACGCGCTCGACGAAGCGAATGCCTTCCTCGAGGGCCTTGGCGATCTCCTCGTGGTTGAGCTTGTACGCGGGGGAATCGGTGAGGCTGCGCCGGTAGCACAGCGACACGCCGCCCCAGCCGCGCACCAGCGGGACGAAGTCGGGCGCCTCGCCGGCCTGCGCGGCCCGCTCGCGCTCGGCGCGGACGGCGCGGCCGTGCTCGAGGAACTCCTGGTAGACGGCGAGCTCTTCCGCGTTCATCCGCGCGAACACGGCCGCCTCGCTCACCGACTTCGTGAGCACCTCGTGCCGCGCGAGCGTCTTCTCGACCTGCACCGGGTAGTACGCGAACAGCTCGGTGGCGGTGTCGATGCCGGTGAGCCCGCCGCCGATGACGATCGCCGGGAGCCTCACCTGCAGGTTCGCCAGCGAATCACGCTTGGACGCGCCGGTGAGCTGCAGCGCCATGAGGAAGTCGCTCGCCGCGCGGATGCCGCGAATGAGGTTGTTCTTCATCGGCACCAGCGTCGGCTTGCCCGCGCCCGCGGCGATGGCGACGTGATCGAAGCCGAGCGCCCAGGCGTCGTCGATGGTGAGCGTGCCGCCGAAGCGCACCCCGCCGTAGATGCGCAGGCCCTCGCGCCGCGCGAGCGTGAGGTGAATGAGGGTGAGGAACGACTTGTCCCACCGCACGGTGATGCCGTACTCGCTCACCCCGCCGAAGCCCTCGAGCAGGCGCTCGCTCAGCGGCACCGCGATGCGCTTCCAGTCGCGAATGGGCTGCATCCCCGGGCCGGTGAGCGAGGGGGGGAAGGGCTCGATCTTGAGGCCGTCGATGCCGGCGACGGTGAAGCCCTCGTTGAGCAGGTAGTGCGCGAGCGTGTAGCCCGCGGGGCCGAGGCCGACGATCAGCACGTTCTTGCCCGTCGCGGGCGCGGCGAACGGGCGCTTCACGTTGAGCGGGTTCCAGCGGGTGAGCAGGCCGTACAGCTCGAAGCCGTACGGCAGCGCGAGCACGTCGGTGAGCACGCTGGTCTCGACCTGCGGAATGTTCACCGGTTCCTGCTTCTGGAAGATGCAGGCCTTCATGCAGTCGTTGCAGATGCGGTGGCCGGTGCCCGGGCACATCGGGTTGTCGAGCATCACCATCGCCAGCGAGCCCAGCGAGTCGCCGCGCCCCTTGAGCAGGTGCATCTCGCTGATGTGTTCCTCGAGCGGGCAGCCCGCGAGCGCGATGCCGGCGGCGTTCTTCTTGTACGGGCCGTTCATCCCGAGCGGAGTCGAGGGAGCCGCCTTCTCCACGAAGCCGTGGCGGCACGAGTCCTTCTCGCGCTCGTGACAGACCACGCAGTAGTCGACCTCGCCCATCACCGTGCGCGCGTCTGCGCGGGGATCGGTGAGATCGAAGCCATCGCGCCGGCGCAGGTGCTCGTCGGGGCCCTCGAAGGTCTGGGGCGCCGCCACCTTCAGCTCGACCAGCTTGTCGGGGACGAGGGCCCTGGGCTGGGTGATGGTGCTCCAGCCGTGGAAGGTCTGGGTGAAGGTGGCGCGGGCCCAGGTCCACCGCTCGAGCAGGGAGAGCAGGGCGCGCACCTGCACCACCGTCTCTCCGGCGAGCGAAGCGCCGAAGACGTCCCTGCCTTCGGGCGTCGAGAGCAGCTTCGTGCGCAGGGCCTCGAAGCCGGGGCCGGGCGTGCGCTCGTGGTTCATCAGGGTGAGCGTCGCTTCGGCGAGCGTGCGTTCGTGATCGACCGCTCGACTCCGCTCGGGGTGAGCGGCGGCCTCGGGGGGCAGGGTGGCGCCGAAGCCGAGCGACAGCAGCAGCCCGACGCGCGCGTCGAGACCGGGCAGCTCTTCGGGCGAGGGCCTGCCGGTCGCGCCCTTCTTGAACACGCGGCGGCTGACGAACTCGCGCTTGAACTCGAAGAGCTTCGCCTCGCACGTGAGCTGCACCCGGAGCGCCTCGAGCTCGTTCTCGAGCTTGAAGAGGCGGCCGAGGAAGCGGCTGATCTGATCGGCGATGTCGATGAGCAGCGCAGACTCGACGGGGCCGGTCAGCCCACCGCGCGCGAAGCCCGCTTCCACGGCCTCACGGTACTGGGCGTAGCGGGTGGCGAGCGCCGGGTCGGCCTCTCGCAGCGAGGTGAGGAAGCGTGCGTGCAGCCGCTGGAGTCCCGCGGGACGGTGGAGATCGTCGAAAGTGAAACCGTCAAACCCGAACTGCAACATGGCGGCTTGCACTAGCCGGTTCGCGCCGCGAGCGCAGCAGGCTTTCCCACGCGCGCGTGCACGAGGAGCAGCTGCAGCCCCTCTTCGCTGAGCGTCGTCATCCGGCTGATGCGGGCCCGGGCCTCTTCGAGCCGTCGATCGAGGTGCGCGAGCTCGTCGAGCAGCTGCCTGAGGTGGCTCGCGTCGCGGCCCTTCCGTTCCAGTGCTCGCGCCAGCTCGGCGGCCGCGGCGGCGTCGTCCTTGCGGGTGAGCGCGCGTGGAATCGATCGGGCGAGGCCCGCGCTCTCGACCCAGCGGAGCACCCGCTTGAGCCTCGCCAGCGCGCAGCGCTTGGCCAGCCGCAGCACGCCCAGCTCGGTGTGAAAGCGATCGCACAGGAGCAGCGCCGAGAGCACCTGCTCTTCCACGCCCTCCAGGTACACGTCGGGCGGTTCCTTTCGGCGCCGCAGACTCATCGCCACCAGCCGGTACTCCCGCCGCACCTGCCAGAGCTCCATGTGATGTCCTCCAGGGTGGGTGCGGAGCACACTTGATGCCATCGACAGGGCGTTGATTTGACTGGAGGCGAGGCGGGGAGCGATGCGCTATCTGGGACGGCGATGGCTCCGCGCACCAACACCAGATGGGCTCTCCTGGTGGTGGTGGCCTTCGGCTTCGTCTGGGCGAAGGCGCTGGGGCTCACGCAGTTCGCCGACCCGACCTACGTGGACTGGATGATCGAAGGGGACTGGCTGGGTCACCTCTTCGGCTGGCTCTTCACGCGCAACGGGCCCTGGGCGTTGCCGCTGGCGCAGGCCCCTGACCTGGTGGCTCCGGCCGGGAGCAGCGCGGCGCTCACCGACGCCATCCCGTTGCTCTCGGTGTTCGGCAAGCTCGCCTCGCCGCTCTTCGGCGATCGGATGCAGCTGTTCGGGCTGTGGATGGTGGCCGGCGTCATCGGCACCGGGGTGGCGGGGGTGCTCATCTGTCGCGCCTGGCTCGAGGACACGGCGAGCCTCGCGCTGGCCGGCTGCCTGTTCGTGATGAACCCGATCGTGAGCACGCGCTACGGCCACCCGCCGTTCTTCGCGTTCTGGATGTTGAGCGCGCTGGTCGGGGCCTGCCTGTGGCCGGTGAGCGAGCTGAAAGGCGCGCGGCGCACGGCCGGGGTGACGTTGCTGCTGGGCTTCCTCGCCTGCGCGACCAACGCGTACCTGGCGGTGATGGCGTCGCTGCTGGTGGGCGCGTCGATCGTCCGGCTGGTGTTGGTGAGCCGCAGCTTCAAGGCGCCCGAGGCGGTTGGCTGGCTCGCCGCTGGGCCGGTGGTGTCGGTGGGCTCGTTGTGGCTCTTCGGCTTCATCGCAGGCGCGCGCTCGTCGCCGATGGGTAACCTGGCGATCGAGGGCTTCGGGCAGTTCTCCGCAGACCTGCTCACCTTCGTGAACGCGACCACCTGGAGCCGCTTCCTCCCGGGCATCGCCATGGGCGGGCGCCAATACGAGGGCATGGCCTACCTCGGCCTGGGCACCATCGCGCTGGTGCTGGTGCGGGTGGGGCTGCTGGTGAAGTACCGGCCCACGCGGGCCCAGGTGTTGACCTGGCTCCCGCTCGGGCTGGCGATGGCGTTGATGGCGTTCTACGCCGGCTCGAACCACGTCACGATCGCCGGCAAGCAGGTCGCTGACTTCTCGGCCTTCTACGAAAAGCTCGCGCCGTGGCCGTCGGTGTTCCGCAGCTCGGGCCGCTTCGTGTGGCCGCTGTTCGCCTGGCTGACGCTGCTGGGCGCGCTGGCGGTGGCGCGGGTGCAGACGGCGTGGGTGCGGCAGTTCGTGCTCGGCTTTGCGGTGCTGCTGCAGCTCGCCGATTTCGACGTCACGCGCACGCCGCTGCACAAGCAGTACCCGGTGTTTCACCCCTTCGAGGATCCCGCCTGGGGCCTGATGAAGGACTACCGTCACGTGGTCCTTCACCCCGTCCAGATTCAGTGGACGTGCCCGTTCAACCACGAGCTGGTGGCGAAGCTGTCGTGGGAGGCAGCGCGCCAGCACCTGAGCATCAACAGCGGCCATGTCGGGCGAGCGCCGCCGGGCACCGACTGCAACCGGCACCTGGCGCCCGGTGAGCTCCGCGACGACACGGTGTACCTCGCGTACTTCCCCCAATACCTGCCCGACTTCACCAGCGCGGGCTTCGTCTGCGGGGCGGTGGAAGGGTCGGTGCTGTGCGTATCGCCCCGCCGGGAAACCCCCCTCTCGCAAGAGCTTCTCCGCCGGGCCGGAGCGAGGTAGGAGCGCGCACCGCAATGGACGCCCCGTCGCCAGACAGCCGCAAGCTCGTCACCATCGTCTGCCCCGTCTTCAACGAAGAGCTGGCGGTGCCCCTGTTCTACGAGCGACTGGTGAAGGCCCTCGCCCTGGTCGAGGATCGTGTTCGCTTCGAGATCCTCTTCGTCAACAATCGCTCCACCGACGGCACCGAAGCGCAGGTGCTGGCGCTGCGGGCGAAAGACCCGCGGGTGCAGATTCTCACCATGAGCCGCAACTACGGCTACCAGGCGTCGATCTCCGCCGGCATGCGCCACGCGTCGGGCGAGGCCTCGGTGAACATCGACGTCGACTGCGAAGACCCGCCCGAGATGATCCCCAGGTTCATCGAGCGGTGGCTGGCCGGGGCCGACATCGCGTACGGCATTCGCGCGCGCCGCGAGGAATTCGTGCTGATGCACTGGGCGCGCAAGCTCTTCTACCGGGTCACCAGGAGCGTGTCCGATCACGAGATCGTGCTCGACATGGCGGAGTTCTTCCTCATCGACGCCCGGGTGAAGGACCACGTGCTCGCCACGCGCAGCACCTTCCCCTTCGTGCGCGGCCAGGTCGGCTACGTCGGCTTCCGCCGCGAGGGCATCGCGTACAAGCGCGAGAAGCGCATCATCGGCGAGACGCACTACAACCTGCTCGGCGCCTTCCGCTTCGGCATCGCCGGCATCCTCTCGTCGTCCACCATGCCGCTGCGCATGCTCGCCTACGTGGGCTGCGGGCTCTTCGCGGTCGACCTGTTCGCCGCGCCCGCATTCCTCCTGCTGCCCGCGGTCGATGGGGTCGCGCTGCTGCGCTGGTTCGCGGCGGGCGTCGCCATTCACCTCGGCTGGCTCGCCTTCACCGCGGGGATCCTCGGGATCTACCTGGCCCGCGTGTACAAGGACACGATCGGCCTGCCGCTGTACGTGGCCGATCCGAAGCACTCCACCATCACCGTTCGGCCCCACCATGAGTGATCCTGTTCTGAGCTGTCCGATGTGCGGTGGCAAAGACATGGCCGCCGAGTTCAAGTCGACCGCGGGCTACGACATCGTGCGCTGCCGCGATTGCCGCCTCGTCTTCACCGACGCGCGCACCGCGCCTCCGCCGTCCGAGCTGTATCCACCGTTCGAGCAGAGCGACACCGCGGCCCAGCGCAGCGCGCGCTCGGCGCTCTCCTTGTTCACCCTGCAGCGGGCGAAGCTCGTAGAGGCAGCGAAGTCCTCGGGCCGCCTGCTCGACTACGGGGCAGGCGCTGGGCAGTTCGCGCGCTTCATGGCGGGGCGCGGGTTCGAGTCGGTGGGGCTCGAGCCGTACAGCCTGGGCACGACGCTCGAGGAGCCCAACCTGCGCCTGGTGCGCGCGCCGCTCGCCCAGGTGAAGGACTCGCTGGGCAAGTTCGACGTGATCACCATGTGGCACGTGCTCGAGCACCTCGAGCACCCGGTGGAGCTGCTCACGCAGTTGCGCTCGATGCTGGCGCCGGGCGGGGTGCTGGTGGTGTCGGTGCCCAACTTCGCCAGCTGGCAGAGCGAGGTCTTCAAGGGCGGCTGGTTCCACCTCGATCCGCCGCGGCACCTGCTGCAGTTCGAACCGGCCACGCTGGAAGACTGCCTGCGCCGCTCGGGCTTCGCGGTGACGCAGCAGGTGCCCTTCCTGCCGGAGTACGGCACGAGCGGGTGGATTCAGAGCGCGCTCAACCGCGTGCTCCCGCACCAGAACTTCCTCTACGAGTGGGTGAAGGACCGCGGCGCGCTCTCATCGATGTCGATGGCAGAGCGGGCGCTCCACTTCGCCGCGTCAGTGGCGGGCTCGGTGCCGTTGTTCGCCGCGTCGATCCCGGTCGAGTTCATGGCGGCCCAGAGCAACAAGGCCGCCGCCCTCACCGTGGTTGCCACGCCGTCCTAAGGACAGTCTGCGGTGACGCGGGAGAGCGTCCAGCTCGGGTTCTGGCCGTTCACCCCCGCGGTGTTGTCGCCGTAGATGTCGTCTTTGAGCCAGATGCCGAGCTTGCCGCCCGCGTGGTTGAAGTCTCGGGGCGGGAGCGAGCGGTTGGCGAGGTCGCACTGGGTGAAGTCTGCGAACGACCCGATGTCGCGATCGGCAGAGCCCGGAATGCGCTCGAAGCCGACCGTCCCGGGGGGAATGAAGAACTGGGCCGACGTGTCGGCACCGACGATCCACCAGCTCACGACGCCACTGGCGTAGGCGTGCACGGTCCAGTTCTGTCCGGGGCCGTACTTCATGCAGCCTCCGCTGTTCTCGAGCCGGTAGGTGCCCGCGGCCAGTGACGCGCCGTCGTCGAAGTAGATGGGCGTTCCGAAGAGACTCAAGCTGTTTGCCGTTGCGCTGCTGGTGGCGGTGTCGACGACGCACTCACTGCTGCCACCGCCGCCACCCGCGGCACCGCCCCCCCCGCCGGCGGACGCGTCAGTGGTCAACTCCTGCACCGGGCTCAGACAGCTCGACGCCGCGAGGACCAGTCCCACCAACCACCCCAGACGGTTCATGTGGGCAGTCTGCGGGGAAGCTCCCGCGCAGTCCACTCGGTCCGCCGGGCCGGCCGGGTTTCTGGCATACGGCTCGCCCATGGATCGTCAGGTTCCCGTCGGCTACGCGGCCGGGCTGCTCGCCAGCTTCCTCTTCGGCTGGGCGATCACGCCCTCGCGCGGTGCCTATTCCGATCCAGCGATGACGATGGTCGTGCTCGGAACGATCGTGGTCGGCTGGCGCTACTTCGTGGACTTCAAGGGCCGCCTCGATCTCGTGCCCGCCCGCGTGCTCGCCCCGCTGGCGTGGGGCTGCTGCCTCGCCATGGCCTTCACCGCCTACAACGACGCCGAGATCATCATCTACCCGGTGAAGTTCTGGGAGAGTGGCCGCAAGGCCCAGGGCTGGATGCTCATTGCGCTGCTCGCCTACCTGCCGTCGATGCTCAAGTGGCGCGAGCCGCGCTGGGCACGCCACGTGCGGTTCGCCTTCGTCGCGGCCTGCATCACGCTGGCGGGCGTCGACACGTACCGCACCTCGCCCACGCCCCGCATCGACGTGTGGACCGTGCAGCAGCAGGGCGCGTCGGTGCTCTTCGAGGGGAAGAACCCCTACCAGGAGGTGCACGTCGGCGACACCGGCCCCCGCACCGCGAACGACGTGCCGTACGTCTACCCGCCCATGCAGCTCTACGTGACGGCGATCGCGTGGAAGCTGGGCGGCGACGTCCGCTTCGCGATCCTCGCGGCGGCGATCCTGCTGGGCTTTTCGGTGCGGGCGATCGCCACGCGCCTCGGCGCGAAGGACCTGCCCGCGATCCTCGAAGATGCCCCGGCGCTCTTCATCTGGTTCACCCCCAAGTTCTTCTTCATCCTCGAGCAGGCCTGGGTCGACCCGGTGCAGATCTTCTGGTGCAGCGCGCTCATCCTGGCGTGCACCTGGAACAGGCCCTGGGCGATGGCCGTGCTGGTCGGGCTGGTGGTGGGGGCCAAGCAGACGATGCTGCTCTTCGCGGGCTTGATCGGCCTCGGGCTCCGGTTCAACTGGAAGCAGTGGCTGGTCGCGGGCAGCGTGAGCCTCTTCACCTTCCTCCCCTGGATGATCTGGGACTTCAAGGCGTGGAAGTTCGCCAACTTCGACTTCCTGAACGCGCTGCCGGTGCGCCAGGACGCGCTCACGTACATCACCTGGGTGCGCCGCAAGTTCAACGTCGAGATCCCCTACGTGCTCGCCTTCCCCGGTGCGTTCCTGGTGGCGGGGCTGGCGGCGTGGAAGAGCGACAAGTCGCTGGGCAGGCTCACCATGGCCGCCGTCGCCGCGATGACGGTGTTCTTCGTCATCAACAAGTGGGCGTTCGCGAACTACTACTTCACGCTGCTGGGGCTCTCGGCGATCGCCGCCGCCGCGTCGCTGCGCGAAACGACTCAGAAGGCGCCGGATCAAGTGATAAGCGCGGGGCCATGATCGAAGGCGTCGTCGTCTCTCCCCGTCGCGTCATTGCGGATGATCGCGGCAAGGTGATGCACCACCTCAAGGCCACGGACCCCGAGTTCGTGAAGTTCGGCGAGATCTACTTCTCGACCATCTTCCCGGGGATCGTGAAGGGGTGGCACCTCCACAAGGAGATGATCATCAACTACGCGGTGCCGCACGGCATGATCAAGCTCGTCTGCTACGACGACCGCGAGGGCAGCAAGACGAAGGGTGAGATCAACGAGATCTACCTGGGCAACGACAACCACGTGCTCGTCAAGGTGCCGCCTTTCGTGTGGAACGGCTTCAAGTGCGTGGGCCCGAACGCGGCGGTGGTGGCGAACTGCGCCAGCATTCCGCACGATCCGAACGAGATCGTCCGCCTCGACCCGCACAAGAGCCACATCCCCTACGACTGGGCGACGAAGGACCGATGAAGTCCCGGGTGTCCGTTGAGCCCGAGCGGAGTCGAGGCCCGCTTGCAGGTGCCCCCTCGACTCCGCTCGGGGTGAACGGCTTGGGTCCACGGCGCTCCCCGGGGGGGGAAGGATGAGCGGGCGGCTGCTCGTGGTGGGCGCGTCGGGGCTGGTCGGTTCCGAGGTGGTGCGCGCTGCCTCTGCGTGGTCGACGCACGGCGTGGCGCGCCACGTGGGTGGGCTCGCCACCGAGGCGATGGACCTGCTCGACGTGCCGGCCATCGAGCAGGTGGTGACCCGCGTCAATCCAGACGCGGTGGTGATCGCCTCGGCGTGGCCCTGGGTCGATGGCTGCGAGCAGGACCCCGCCCGCAGTGAGCGCGAGAACGTGCAGACGGTGAAGAACCTGCTGCAGGTGCTCGGGCCCGCGGTGCGGGTGGTGTTCTTCTCGACCGAGCACGTCTTCGATGGCCTCTCTCCCGCGTACGACGAGGCCGCCCCCACCCACCCCTTGAGCGTCTACGCGAAGCACAAGCGCGACGTGGAAGACCTGCTGCTGCGGCGGGGCAGGTGCCTGGTGGCGCGCACCAGCTACGTCTTCGGCGCCGAGGCCCGGCGGAAGAACTTCATGTACCGGGTCATCGACGCCTCCGAGCAGCGCACGCCCCTCAAGGTGCCCAGCGCCCAGGCCGGCATGCCCACCTGGTCGCGCTGGCTGGCCACCTCGGCGCTCGACCTGCTGGGGCGCGGCTTCGAGGGCCTCGCCCACCTCACCGGCCCCGACGTGCTCACCAAGGCCGAGTGGGCCCGGTTGCTGGCGACCGGGTTGTCGCTCCCGAACGTGGAAATCGTCGAGGTCCCGTGGCAGGACTCGGGGCAGATCGCGCCCCGGCCGGAGCGCGTCCGCCTGCTGTCCACGAGGCATGAACTACATCACCCTCCGCTGCTGGAGCTGCTGACCCGGGAACGCGCTGCGCTCCTCTCGAAAGTGAACTGAAACCATGGCCACCCCGATCCCCAACTGCCGTATCTGCGGCCAGGCGAAGCTCGAGCCGATCCTTTCGCTGGGCGACATGCCGCCGGTGAACAGCTTCCTCTCGGGCCCGGCCGACTTCCCGAAGGAAACGAAGGCGCCGCTGGCCATCGCGTTCTGCGCCACCTGCTCGCACGTGCAGCTCACGCACCAGCTCGACCCGAAGGACGTCTTCACCGACTACATCTACTTCTCCTCGATGTCCGAGACGATCGTGCGCTGGGGCGTGCAGCTGGCCGAGCGCTACGAGAAGGAAATCAACCTCGAGCAGAAGCACCTCGTCGCCGAGCTCGCCAGCAACGACGGCTGCATCTTGAAGCCCTTCCGTTCGCACTGC
>JAUXRX010000052.1 GCA_030681645.1 Archangium sp. | reverse complement strand
AGGCTTCACCTCACCTCGTTCCACGGCGGCTACGCCCCCAACGCCAGGCTCCGCCCGCTCATCACCCAACCTCTCCCGCCACCAGCGCCGACGCCCAGCCGTCCCAGCGCGCCGCTTCCGGCCCCGAAACCGAAGCGGCCCGCCTCGACTGGCGCAGCTGCACCAGCGCACCTTCGGCACCGACGTGTTGCGCTGCCCCTGTGGCGGCAGGCGCACCATCAGGAGCCTCGAGCTCGGCGTCGCGCTCCCCTTCATCGGCGCGATGGAGTGAGTCGGCAGATCCTCCCGAGCCGTGTGCGCTGGCTCAATTGCTACACACGAGGCTGATTCACGCGTTCGGCTCGTTCTCCACCTCCAAGGACGACTCGCTCGAGAAGCAGGTCGGACTCGCCAACCAAGTCCTCACCTTGCTCGCTACGCAGGCGCCTCACAGCGGCGCCGAGGAGAGAGTCTCTCAGCCCGGCCAGCGCCTCCTAAGAACAGCAATGTCGTGAGGGGTCACGGCACGTAGACCCAGGTGTTGGTCCCGTCGAAGAGCGTCATGCGCTTGCGAGTGGCGTCGTACGCGATCACCGGGCTTTGGACGAGTGGAGGTCGAGCCACCGGCATGAGCTCTCTCCAGCTCGTGCCGTCCCAGTCCCATGTGTCGTTGGCGAAGCCGCCGCCGAAGAGCATCACGCGCTGGCGATCGGAGTCCCACGCGAGGCTCGCGCGAGGCCGCACCGCCACCGAGGGCGTCACGCCTGTCCAACTGGTGCCGTCCCACAGCCAGGTTGAGCCTGCGTAGAGCACCAGTCGCTGCCGGGCGGCGTCCCACGCGACGCTGTGCTCATGGTTTGGTGCCGGGGCCATCGACGGGGTGCGCTCGAGCCAGTTGGCGCCGTCCCACTCCCAGGTGTCTGAGAGCTGGCCAGTCGAGGTTCCTCCGACGAGCACCGCGCGCTCCCGAACTGGGTCCCACGCGAGACCGTGCGACGAACGCGCCGAAGGAGCGTTGGCCGGCTGGGCCTGGGTCCAGCCGGTTCCGTCCCATTCCCACGTGTCGCTCATCTTGGCGCCGCTGATGCCCCCGAAGAGGAGGACGCGTCGCTTCACCGGATCGAACGTCATCGCATGCGCCTGGCGGGCCGAGGGCGAAAGGGCTGGCTGCTTCTCGAGCCAGCGCGCACCGTCCCATTCCCACGTGTCTCCCAGCGTGCTGCCGCTCTGCGCTTGTCCGCCGAAGAGCACGATGCGCTGTCGCTCGGCGTCCCAGGTCATCGTGGTGGAAATTCTCCTCGGCGGAACGGCGATGAGCGCTCGTTGCGTCCACGTGGCGCCGTCCCACTCCCAGACGGGGGCGCCTTCTTCGGAGGTCTCGCCCCCAAAGAGCACCACGCGCTGCCTGGGCCCATGCCACGCCAGCCGGTTGAGATAGCGCGCGGGTGGCGCGGTCGGAGTGGGGCGCTGCTCCCAGCTCGTGCCGTCCCATTCCCACGTGTCCGAGAAGACCGTGCCGAACACCTCGTGCCCGCCGAACAGGACGCAGCGTCGTCTGACCGGGTCGTAGGCCATCGTGGTCTCTCGGCGCGGAGCAGGAGCGGTCAAGGGCGTGCGCTGCTCCCAGCTCGTGCCGTCCCATTCCCACGTGTCGCCCAGCAGGGCGGTGGTGCCGCCCCCGAAGAGCAGCACGCGCTGTGTGCGTTGGTCGTAGGTCATGGCCGCACCCATGCGGGGCGATGGAGAGACGGGCGGAGTTCGGAGCGTCCAGTCGAGGCCGTCGAATTCCCAGGTGTCGTTCAGGTAGCCGGTGTCACCGAGGCCGCCGAACAGCACCACGCGTCGGCGCGCCTCGTCCCACGCCATGGAGTGCCCTCCGCGCCCCACGGGCGGGGTGGCGGGAAAGCGCTGGAGCCAGGTCGTGCCGTCCCACTCCCAGGTCTCGCTGGGGTAACTGCCGCCGAACAGCACGAGTCGCTGGCGAACCGCATCGAAGGCCATCGCGGGCAGCTGGATCGCGGGCGGAGAGTTCGCGGGAGTTCGCAGAGACCACCCGATCCCGTCCCACCCCCAGGTGTCTGAGAGCACTCCGCCGCTGCCCTGGCCGCCGAAGACGATGATGTTCCCGCGAATCGAGTCGAACGCCATCGCCTGGCCACTCCGTGCCGGAATGGAGGTAGGCACCCAGCGATTCGCGCAGCGACCCGCGGCGGGTCGTGGGCGTCGAGTGCACTGGCCGGTGATGCAGACGTCGAGTTCGAGGTCTGCGCAATTGTCGGGGCCGCAGAGGGTTCCGTCGGGCGCGTCTTCCACCACGCAGCCGAGCGTCGAGTCGCAGCGTGCGGCCTGGCACGGCGAGCTGGGAGCCAGGCAGACGCGCGGCGCGTGAAGACAACCTTCGGCTTCTCCGCACGCGTCGGTCGTGCAGAAGTCTGCGTCGTCGCAGTCAGCGAGTTGGCCCACGCACGTTCCCGCCGCGCACGTGCCGGTGACGCAACGCGAGGTGCACAGGGTGCCTTCCGTCTTCGGCGACTCGAGGCATTGCTGGGTGTCGAGGTCGAAGCGCGCGTCGACACAGACGGTGCTGCCGCTGCACTCGGGGATCGCGAGGGCTTCACCGTCGAGCGGAACGTCGAGCGGGCCCACGTGCAGCGTGCCGCTGATGGCGCCGAGCTCGGTCGGCGCGAAGTGCAGCGCGACGACGTGTGACTCACCACGGCCGAGCTCGAGTTGCGTTTCTTCGAGCACGAAAGGGCCATCCACCGTGAGCGCCGCCGTGACGCTCGCGCCGCCTCCGTTCGTGATCGTCAGCTCGCCCGGGTTGCGCGCGCCGACGTACGTCGACGAAAACGTCAGCGCGGTGGGATTCGCCACCAGCTGGCCCGGAGCAACGCCGATGAGGATCGGCTCGCAGCGGCAACCCGCCACCGCCATCCCGAACGCTGCCACCACCATCCATCTCACCCTCCCAGATACTCACCCATCGATGAGGGAGGCAATGTGCTGAGTAGAAAGACGTGGGCGGCCGTGTGCTGCATCCTCGGCTCCGCATGAAACGAATCATCGTCATCGCCCTCTGCGGCAGGACGAGCGCCGGCGGACAGGGAGTTCATCTCCCGGATGCCCCGCCTCCCGGGGAAACGATGCGCCGCCTTCTGCACCATGCACGCCTTCGGTGATCAGCGGACTCTCCGGGCGGCATTGAGGCCGCGCGCTTCTCATGAGTCCACTCTCCCTGCGCCACACTCAGAAGAGGGCCTGCATGAGCGCATCGTCTGTTCGCAGCTGCTGGAAGGCGGGGGCGCTGCAGACCGCGACGTTGAGTCACATGGACATGAAGACCCCGGTGAGTGGGCGCACAGCATAGCGCTCGCCCCATCACAGGTTCAGCCGAGCCCGAGGAGCCGCCCCAGGCTCGCCTCGAGCGTGTCGCGCCAGCAGGTCCACGTGTGGCCGTCGCGCGCAGTGACGAACTCGACCGGGTACTGCTGCGCTTCGAGCACCTGCGCCATCGCGCGGTTGTTGGCGAGGTTCTCCTCACCCGTGCCGCAGCTGATCACCACCGGCACCGGCGCGCCGCGCGTGGCCGCGACCTCGCGCACGAAGGCGTCGATGCGCGCGAAGTGAGGAAAGCCGCGCTCGTGCACGTCGAGCTCGTGCTGGAAGAAGCTGCCCGACTGCAGCGCGAGGCCGTGGAAGAGGCCGGGGTGGCGGCGGTGCGCGTGCAGCAGCGCGAGCGCCCCGAGGCTGGCCCCGAGGCCAAAGCGCATGGTGCAGGGCGCCCGGGTCGCGAGCGCAGGCAGCACCTCGTGGGCGAGCAGATCCGCGTACGCCGGGGCCGCCGAGTAGTCGTCGTTGCGCGCGCGGGGGGCGAGCAGCACGGCGCGCAGCGGCGGCGCCTTCTTCTTCGCAACCGCGACCTCGAGGAAGTGGAGCAGCGACGAGAAGCGCGCGTACTCGGGGCCATCGTGCGCGACGAGCAGCGGGGCGGGCTGCGTCGGCGCGAGGCCCGCTGCGGTCCAGAGCTGGCCGACGAAAGCGCCCTCGAGTGGCTCGACCTTTCCGTGGGGCGCCCACTGCGTCACCCACGACGGCGCGCGGTAACGCTCGTGCACGAGCACGCTCTTCGGGCCAAAGGGTGCCTCGACGCGCGGAGCGCGCGGGTCGGTGCGCCACTCGCGCGAGCCGTCGGAGAACGTGAGCTCGAGCTCGTACTCGAGGCGATCCACAGGGAGCTCGCCGAGCTGCAGTTCCCAGCCCCCGGCGACGCGGGTGAGGTGTCGTGGCGGCTCGCGCTTCCACAGCTCGGTCACGACGCGCACTTCCACCGGCTCACGACCCTCAGGCGTGAAATGAAGCGACGGCATTCGCAGGGCGCTCTACTTCCGCTTCCGGCTGCGCAGGAGCAGCCAGGCACCGAAGAGCAGGCCGCTCAACCCGCCAGGCGAGCTGCAGCCACAGCCCGTCGGGAGGGTGCCGGGGTCACCACCGGCGTCGGCCCCCGCGACGAAGCCCGCGTCCCCGGCGCCGGCGTCCTGCGTGGCGCCCGCATCGGCGACCAGACCAGCGTCGTCACCGCCGACGAACCCGGCGTCGGTGCCTGCATCGTCGGTGCTGCCTGCGTCGGCGACGAGACCCGCGTCTTCACCGCCCGCGTCTGCGACGAGCCCCGCATCAGCGCCGGCATCTGCACGGCCCGCATCGGCGACGAGACCCGCATCAGCGCCGGCGTCTGCACCGCCCGCGTCGACGCCAGGACCGCCGTCGAGACCAGCGTCGGCGAGCCCACCATCGACGATCGCCGTGCACGTGACACCGTTCCCCACGAAGCCCGCCGGGCAGACGCCGCAGAAGAAGGTGGGCGCAGGCCCCGACACGTTGATGCAGCTCACGCCGGCGAAGCAGGGCATGGCCGCGCACGGCAGGGGGACACACACCCCGGCGGCGCAGAAGCCGAGCGAGCAGTTGGTGCCATCGGGCAGCGCGGGCGTGGAACACGCGCCAGCGCCGCACACGCCTGCGGTGTGGCATTGATCGATCGGCGGGCAGCTCACCGGCAACCCGCCGGTGCAGACGCCGCCGCTGCACTGGTCCTGCTGGGTGCAGGCGTCGTGATCGTCGCAGCCCACCAGGCTGCGCGGCACGCAGGTGCCGTTCACCGGACCTCCCGCGGCCCGGCTGCACACCACGCAGTCATCGGTGGCCCCGCCCCCACACGCACCATCGCAACAGACGCCGTCGACGCACACGCGGCCGCTCTGGCATTGGGCAGAGGTGGTGCACACGTTGCCGCAGCCCCCGTCGGCGCTCTCGTCGACGCCGCACCCGCAGGCGCCGGGCGCGACCTTGTTCGGGTCGACCGGGCAGCGATCGATGAACACCGTCGAGTTCGCTTCCTCCATGCCCACCACCACGCGCACCGCCTGGTTCCCCGAGAGGGCGGCGGCGGGTGTGCAGGTGATCTGCGTGTTCGACCACGATGAGCCCGGGCCCAGGTTACACAGCAGCCCGCCCACGAGGACCGTACCGGTGCCCGCGAAGTTGAAGCCGGTGATGGTGACGAGGTTGGTGCTCGCGCTGTAGGTGGCTGACGAGATCGACGGTGGGTCGTACTGAATGCTGCTCGTGTTGCTGGGCCGCCCGCCTGCAATCAGGACGACCGAAGCGGTGCCAGCCCCGGCCGGCACGAGGCACTGGAGCCTCGTGCGCGTCGCCCCTCCCTGCACCGAACAACCCTGGCCGTTCACCAGCACGAGCGGGGTGTCGCCGAAGAACCGGCCGTCGACGGTGAGCAGCCAGCCACCTGCGGTCGGCGCCTGCGCCGGCTTCGTCAGGCCGAGAATCACCGGGGGAGGCACCACCGACGCCGCCAGGCCGGTCATGCCGTAGTTGCTCACCCGCACCGTGAGCGAGGTCGCGGTGTCGATCGACGGCGCGGGCCCCAACGCGCACCGCATCAGGCTGGCGCCGTGGGTCGACACGCCGCCGTCGAGCTCAGCCACGCAGGGGGCGCTGTTCGGCCCATTGCTCACGGTCACCACGGGGAGCGTCGTGGGCGCGCCGAAGAAGAAGCCCCGCAGCTGCAGCTGCAGCGCGGTCGCGCTCGAGGCCGACCCGCCGTTGGTGACGGTGACGTCGAGGAGATCAGGCGCGATCGTCGGTGCGTCACGGTGGCACAACCAGACGCTCGACCAGCCGTGTCCGGAGGGCTCGGACGCGTTGGTCAGCTGAATACACGAGGTGGGATCAACCGGCGGAGGGCCCCCGGTTGCCCAGAAGAAGTAGTCGGCCACGCGCAGGGTGGCCGGGGGCACACACAGGTAGTTCGCGCCGTCAGCCCAGTTGGGATCGCTGCCCACCCGCAACGAAAGACAGCTCACGGAGGGGAGCGGCCCCGCGGCGGAGTACGAGAGCCCCACGGCGTACGGCGAGCAGAGGTACGTATTGGCCCAGGTGCTCTCGGAGCTGTCGAAGACGCGAACGCACTCAGTGGTCCCCGGCGCTGAGGTGGTGCCGCCGTCGGGGAGCCGCACCGACGGGTACACCACCGGGCCTGACTCGCTCCAGGTGAAGACGTCGCTCAGGGGAATCTGGGCGCTCGCGACTGAGGCCGCGAACACCACACAGCAGACGATACGCATTTCCCGACCATACCCTGAGGCGTTCGATCAGAGGCAGATGCCGGTGCCGCTCGGGACGAACGGGGGGCGTGCCCAATTTCGGTCGACCCGAGGGGAGAGCCAACACCTCTTACGGAGGCGCGAGCCGGAGCACCGCGTCTCCGGCCCCATCGAACCAGCGGGGCTCGATCGCCACCATCACCAGCGCGCCACCGGCCTTCGGCGTCACCACCGAGACCTTGCAGTCGGCCTGCTGCTGCGCGGCCGCGCTGATCACCTCGCACCGCCACGCCTTCGTCGGCACCGCGCCGCGAACCTGCGCCTTCGCCCACGCCTCGAAGTAGATGATCTCGGCCAGCACCGCGCCGCGCTTCACCACCGCGCCCGTGGGCTGCTTGAGCATGGCCAGCCCGACCGACGACGCGGTCAGCGTCTGACTGCCCACGGTCCCCAGCGCCTGCTTCGACTTCACCCGCTGGCCCTCGGTGACGGTCCAGCTCAGCTCGCCTTCCGCGCCCGCGATGACCTCGGCCATCTTCACCCGGCCGCGCGCCTGCACGTTGGCGGTGAGCCAGCCGGCCTCCTCGTCCCCGGTTCCCGCGTCGGGCTCGGCGGCCGCGAGCGCAGTCCCCGCATCGAGGGGCTCGGGGTCGACGGGCACCACCACGCCTGCGTCGGCCGGGGTCTCGGCGCCCGCGTCGAGGGCCATGGAGGGCTCAGGCGCCGAGGCGTCGAGCACCACCACCGCGGGAGGAGGCACCTCGGCCGGCGGCGTCGATTCTCCGCCCGGGCGCAGGGCGAAGCTGGCCGCGACCCCGAGCGCGAGCAGCGTCACGCCACCGACCGTGAGCAGCATCGAGCGGCGGTTCGGCCGCCCCCCGACTCCGGGTCCCTCGGCTCCGCCCGGGACGAACGGGGGCGCGGGCTCCGCTCCGCTGGTGGTGGGCGGGGCGATGATCGCCTCCATCTCTGCGCGGCTGACCTGCTCGGTGGGGTGGCTCTCCAGCGCCAGGCGCAGGTTCTCTTCCTGCGAGAGGAACTGGCCTGCCGTGTCCGGCCGCTCGCCCGCGGGCACGGTGACCTCGGGCGCCTCGTCGAGCCGCATTCCCGGTCGCTCCGCCTGGTCCCAGCTCAGCTCCGGCGCGCCTCCGCTCTGGATCGGCGCGTGCTCCTTCGTCTCGGCGTCCCGCGCACCCGCGGCGAGCGCGGCCTTGAGCTCGAGCTCGGCGGTCGAAACGTTGGTGAGCGTCGTGGCGCGAGACGCATCGGCCTCGCGGCTGGGCGGGAGCACCGCCACCGGGGGAATCGACGGGATGGGCGGCGGCAGGTCGACCGCCGTCGGCGCGTCTTCGATGTCGAGCTCGTAGAAGCCGGGCTCCGAGTCCTTCCGTTCCCGGCCCTCTTTCAAGGCGACGAAGAACACGCCGTAGCGGGCCAGCACGTCGACGCCGGGATCGAGCCCGTCTGCCATCGACGCGAGGGCTTCGTAGTCGGCCGCGGGAATGACCAGCGCGTCACCGGTGCGCGCGTCGGTGAGCTGCCCGCCGCCTCCGGGCGCAGGTTGCAGCGAGAATCCCTTCCGAAGCGTGAGGCGCGTCATGGACTGGCGGTGCGCATTGTACCCCCGGCAGGGCCGCCGCCGAGGATTCGCTTCATCGGCCGGGACGAGTATCCTCCCGGCCTCGGTGACGGTGCTCGCGCTGAATCGCATTCTGCTGTGGACGTTGATGGACCTCGAGCGCCGCGCTGCGAGCGCGTGCCTCACGGTCCAGGCCGGCAAGGCGAAGCGGGTGGTGCACGTGTCGCACGGCCACCTCGTCGGCGCCGAGAGCAACCTCAAGACCGAGCGCATCGGCGACATGCTGGTGAGCGAAGGCCTGCTCGACGCCGCGCTGCTCGAGCCGGTCGCCGCCGAGGCCGCGCGCCGCAAGACGCTGCTGGGTGAGCAGCTGGTGACCGACGGCCTGCTCTCGGCGGCCGACCTGCTCGCCGCGCTCGACCGCCAGGTCACCTTCCGCATGGGCGCCGCGCTCTCGATGCGCGGGGTGTTGAACGTCGACCCGCCGCGCGGGCTCCAGCCGTCGCTGCAGGTGCCGCTCACCGTCGCGGTGGCCGCCGCCTTCCGCGCCTGGGTTCCGCTCGCGGCCATCGAGGCCGATCTCCTCATGCCTGATGAAGACGAGCTGCCCATGCCGCTCGACGACTCGGCCCCCGCGTTCGCGCTCCTCGAGCTGGGTCCGGCCGAGCTCCGCCTGACGAGGCGCCTGGCGCAGGGCGAGCGGCTCGACGCGCTGCTCGCCAGCGGTGCGCCCCGCGAGCCGGTGTTGCGGCTGGCCGGAGCGCTTCGGGCGATCGGCCTGTGGCGTTGAGTGAGCCCGCGGCCTCATGTCTCCCTTTCCCCGGGGGGGAGAGGGCCAGCCGTCTCAATGCGAGTCTGAGCACTCACCACCCCCACCGGCGCGAGCCGGATCGACGCGAGATGATCAGCCAGCGCGAGCTCATCGGCGACCGGACCTGACGCCAGCAACGCGGCCCGAAACGCCCGGCTCGAAGCGAACCGCGCCCCCGGTTCTTTCGCGAGAGCCCGCCGCAGCACCACCACCACGTCCTCCGCCACGCCCTCGAGCGCAGGAGGCGCCGCGTCCCTGATCCGGTCCATGGTCTCCAGCGGCGTGGGGCCATCGAACGGCCGCGCTCCGGTGATCAGCTCGACCAGCAACGTGGCCAGCGAGAACTGATCACTCGCGGCGCTGAGCGGCCGCCCCGACACCTGCTCCGGTGACATGTACGCCCACGTGCCCTTGCGCACGCCGCCGCGGGTCTGTTCGCGAAGCTGGGTGGCGCGCGCGATGCCGAAGTCGGCGAGCCGCACCTCGCCCAGCTTCGAGAGCAGCACGTTCTTCCGGCTCACGTCGCGGTGCACGATGCCCAGCTCGCGGCCTGCGTCGTCGCGGGCCTCGTGGAGCGCGTGGAGCCCCAGCGAGAGCTCCGCGCCGATGAACCGCGCCAGCTCGACGGGCAGCGGCAACGCGAGCGCCGCCAGATCGACCCCGTCGACGAAATCGAGCCGCACCCAGGGGCGCCCCTCGGTGATGCCCAGGTCGTGCGCCTGCACCAGGTTGCGGTGCGAGAGGCGCGCCTGCAGCCGGGCCTCCTCGAGGAACATGCGCTCGAGCTCGGGCGTGCCCAGCAGCTCCTCGCGCAGCGTCTTGAGCACCACCACCTTCTCGAAGCCGCTCGCGCCGAACACCCGCGCCCGGAACACCTCGGCCATGCCGCCCTGGCCCAGCTTCTTCTCGAGCATGAAAGGGCCGAACGGGCGGGGCAGCTCCATGCGCAGAGTGTAGCCGGGTCTGTCTCCCTCTCCCCGAGGGGGAGAGGGTCGGGGAGAGGGCGAACACCGAGGCGGGCCGTACTCCCGGGGTCCGCCTGTCGCCACCGCGGCTCGGTGCGAACGGGCGCTCTTGCGCGCCCGGTGCGGTCCGGGCATTTCAGCTGGAGATGACGCCGAGCCGCTTTCACGACACCCCCGAAGCGCGTGCCGCACATGGCGAGCGCGTGGCCCAGCTCGGCGCGGCGTTGCTGCGTGCGGATCCACTCGCCGACGCCGTGGTGTCGGAGGCCTTCCGCAAGCTCCAGCCGGGGCGCGGCTGGGCGCAGGTGCAGCGCGCGCTCGACCGTGGCATCGCCTCGGTACCCGACGCGCATCCGGCCATCGCCGCGCTCTTCACGCAGGTCGAGCAGGTACCGTCCTTCGTCGACTGGGAAGTGCTCGATCGCGCCGGCGCGCTGCTGCTGCGCACGGGCTACTTCGGTGGCCTGGTGCTCGGGCTCTATTCGTTGCCGTACGGCTACGCCTCGCCCGCGGGCAACAAGCCGCTCGCCCTCTCCGGGCGGCTCATCGAGCAGGCGCCGCGCCGGCTGTTCGAGACCGCCCGCTTCGTGCACGCGGCGTGTCTGCCGGGGGCGCTGCTGCGGGGTGGAGAGGCGTTCAAGATCGCCGTGAAGGTGCGCCTCATGCACGCGCAGGTGCGGCGGCTCCTGTGGGACTCGGGCCGCTGGAGCCGCGACGCCTGGGGCGAGCCCATCAACCAGCACGACATGTCAGCGACCACGCTGCTGTTCTCGTTGGTGGTGCTCGACGGCATCCGCAAGCTCGGCTTCCGCGTCACCACGCGCGAGGCCGAGGACTACACCCAGCTCTGGAGGTACGTAGGCTGGTTGATGGGCGCCGAGCTCGAGCTGCTGCCCAGCACCGAGGTCGAAGCGGTGCGGCTCGCCCAGCTCATCATGGCGACCCAGGGCGAGCCCGACGAGGACGCCCGGGCGCTCACCCGCGCGCTGCTCGGCGTGGGCGGTCAGGCTGCGCACGGCGACTTCGAGCGCCGCCGGGCCGCGGTCGCGCGGTACTTCACCCGCGTGGTGGCGCACCGGCTGCTCGGGCGCGAGCTGGCGGTGAAGCTGGGGGTGCCCCGCTCGCCGCTCGAGCCGCTCTTTCCCCTGGTGCGCGGCGGCATCGGCGCAGCGGAGCGGGTGCGTGGCTTCTCGTCGCGAGCCCATCGCTTCGCCGTGTCGCTGGGCAATCGCTACTGGGAACAGCTGATCGAGACCGGGCTCGAGGGAAAGCCGGCGGAGTTCGGCCCGCCTCCGCGGCTCTCCACGCGGCCTGCCAGTTGAAACCGGGGCAGAGTCGCGCTGTCTTTCCGCTCCACTCGACGGGAGGGCAGCATGGACGTGAAGGGAAAGACGGTCGTCGTCACCGGCGTGCTCGCGGCGCTCAAGCGCGACGAGGCTGAGGCAGGGCTGGCGGCGCTCGGGGCGAAGGTGAGCGGCTCGGTCTCGAAGAACACGCACATCCTCTTCGTGGGGGCGCAGCCCGGCTCGAAGCTGGCGAAGGCCGAGGCGCTGGGCGTCACCGTGGCCGACGAGGCGGCGCTGCTCTCGGTGCTGGGCAACAAGACCATCTCGAAGGCGAAGCTCGTCGCGCGCGCCGAGGAAGAGCAGGCCCGGCGCGAGCTCGAGGCGCAGGCGATGGCCGGCAAGGGCGCGCCGCCGTCGAGCCTCAAGGACAAGGTGGTGGTCGTCACCGGCACGCTGTCGATCGAGCGCGACGAGATGGAAGCGCTGCTGCGCCGCGCGGGCGCGAAGGTGAGCGGCTCGGTGTCGAAGAACACGAACTTCCTCGTGGTGGGCGCGGGTGCGGGCTCGAAGCTGGCGAAGGCCGAGGCGCTCGGGGTCGAGGTGCTCAGCGAGGCCCAGGTGCGCGAGGCGCTCGCGGGCGGCAAGGCGAAGGGCAAGAAGCGCTGAGCCGCCCCTCACCCCGGCCCTCGTTCCCCTCGAGGCGCGAGTCCGCCTTTCCCCGCTCCGCAGGGAGAGGGAGACAGGCTACGGGTGGAGCACGCACCCGCCCACCACATCGCCGCGCCACTTCGCGCGCATCGCCTCCTTCACCTCGGCGAGCGGAAACACGTGCGAGACGTGGGGCTTGAGCTTCCCCGACTCCACCCACTTCCAGAGCAGCTCGTGGCGTGGCGCGCGCAGCGTCGGATCGTGGTGAGCCGAGATGACGGTCGGGCAGCCGAGCACGTCGAGGCCCTTCATCATGATCAGGTTGGTCGGCAGTTGATTGGCGTTGGGCGCGCCGCGCTGGCCCTTGCCCTTCGCGACGAAGGGCGTGGACGCCCAGCCGACGATGAGGAACCGCGCGCCGAAGCGCACGCACTTCATCGCCTCGAGCGAGAGATCGCCGCCGACGCCGTCGTAGACCACGTCGACACCCTGGCCGCCGGTGAGCGCCTTCACCTGGTCCTTGAAGGCGCCGCTGCTGGTGTTGAGCACGTGGTCCGCGCCCAGTGACTTCACCACCGCGAGCTTCTCGTCGCTGCGCCCCGTGGCGATGACGGTCGCGCCCAGCAGCTTCGCCACCTGCACCGCTGCGACGCCGGTCGCGCCCGACGCGCCGAGGATGAGCACCGTCTCTCCGGCCTTGAGCCGTCCGCGCGCGACCAGGCAGTGGATCGCGGTCTCGTAGCTGCCCAGCAGGCTCGCCGCCTGGTCGAACGAGAGCCCCCCGGGAATGCGCTTGATCGCCTCGGCGGGCACCACCGCCCAGGTCGCGAAGCCACCCGAGGCCTGGTACTCGCCCTTCGAGCGGGGGCCCGCCACGAAGCCGTCCACCAGCACGGCGTCCCCGACCGCGAGGTGCTTCACGTCGGCGCCGAGCCACGCGAGCTCGCCCGCGTACTCGAGGCCCGGCGTGTACGGCGGAGAGGGGAGGTGCTGGTACTGCCCGCTGGTCATGAGCAGGTCGACCCAGCCGACCGCCGCGCTCTTCACCGCGACCACCACGTCGTGTGACGCGAGCTTCGTGACGTCGGGCGGTGACATCGGCTCGAGCGAGAGGTGGTGCTCGACCGCGTCCAGCGGGGTCTCTCCGAGCGCGCTGACGATGGCGCGCTGTCCGCTGCTCTTCATCGACGGGTGCATGGTTGCCCATGTAGCCGCGTTGAAGCAGTCCTGTCTCAGCGCATCGTGCCGTAGCCGTTGATGACCGACGACGTCGCCAGGTACGTCTTGCGGCGCACGCGATCACCCGAGTTGCCTTCGATGGTCTGGATGTACGTCTTGCCGCCGCGCTTGAAGACCTTCTCCACCAGGCCGACGTGATCCGCCCAGCCGTGGCTGCCGTCCCAGCGGAAGGTGACCGCGTCACCGGGCTTCGGGTTGTGCCGGCCCTTCCAGCCACCCTGCTGCTTGATGATGTTGGCCACCTGCTGCGCCGAGGCGGTGTTCATGCGCAGCCCCGCTTTCTTCGCGCAGAAGCTGACGAAGTCCGCGCACCACGCCTCGGGCGGGCGGCCGAGCGCCTTGCTGAACGGGTTCTTGTTGCCGCTGCCTTCGTGGAAGCCGAGGTGCTTGCGCGCCTCCGCGAGCAGCTTCTGCACCTTGCTTGAGGGGCGGCCGGGGCCGGTGGAGATGGGCGCGTGCGGGCGGGTTGGCGCGGGCTTCTTCGTGCCACCCGGCTTGAAGCCGTCGTGGGTCAGCGCCTTCCAGGTCTTCGCGCCCACCACGCCGTCCACCGCGAGGTGGTGCTTGCGCTGGTAGGCCATCACCGCGGCGCGCGTCTTCCTGCCGAAGTCGCCATCGACCGGGCCCGGGTTGATGCCAGCCGCCTTCAGTTCCTTCTGCACGCTGACGACGCTGCTTCCCCGCGATCCGGATTTGACGAGCATGCGTGGTTGTCGGCTGCCCGCGCTCTTGCTTGCCGGGAGAGAACGTAAATTCACGTTAATTTCGGGCCGTAATCCGGGCGTTAGAATGGGCCCATGAGCGTGAAGCGCGATCTCCAGAGCGCCAACGCCTGGGAGGCCGAGCTCAACAAGGAGCGGGCCGGCGCCCTGGGTCTGACTGCGCGGAAACTCGAGGCGCTCCTCCAGCGGTGCGGGGAGCTGCGGGACGAGCTGGCGACCGCGCGCGGCGCCCTGCATGAGCTGTTGCTGGCTGACTACCGCGAGGCGCGCGAAGAGTCAGAGCGGCAGCGGTGGAACCTCTGCGTGCAGCGCGAGGCGATCGGCGTGCGCCGCCACGAAGACGTCGACCGGCTCTACCCCATCGCTCCGAAGCTGTAGCTCGTCGCCAGGCGCCGGAAGAGGACCGCGAGCATCGTCCCGGCGATGATCAGCGTCAGCCACACCACGCTGATCAGCGCGACCTCGAGGAAGTACTCCCGTTGGAGGCCGAAGCGCATCGAGGTGGCGACGACCGCTCCGAGTGACGCGACGAAGCCTCCGATCAGCACCCAACCGAGCGCTCGTCCCCCACCGCGGGTTCGCCAGAAGACGGGCGCGAGGCAGAGCAGGCCGGCGCTCATGAGCAGAAAGCCGATCTCCTCGAGGGCGATGAAGACGCCGTGCGGGTTGAACTGGCTCAGCAGCGCGATGCCGTCGTGTTCACTGCGCAACACGGAGGGCTGAATCACCGCGACCTGTACCCAGTAGTCGACGAGCAGGACCAGGGCGCCGGGCGCTCCGAGGGCGAGCCCCATCAGGCTGAAGCTCTTTGCGGGCGCCGGTGCACAGCGATGGACGCTGACCATCAGCGCGACGAAGACGACGCTCACGAGCATCGCTGAGAACATCCACCAGTAGTCACGCGGAAACCGGCTCGCGATGTCAGCGTAGGGGTACTCGAAGCAACCGGCGGTGCACCACGGGCCCGAGAGGGGCGGGGTGAGCACGGCGATGGCGAACGTCCCCGTCGTCAGCAGCGCGAGCGTGGCGGCGACCCACGAGGCGCGGCCCGCTTCTCCAGCGTCGCCACCGGCGCTCATCGATGCGCGACCGCCAGCGCCCTGCCGATTCGCCGCATCATCACGATCGGTGCCGGCAGCAGCCAGATCACCGAGGAGGGATAGAGCGCGAGCGTGAGCCAGCCCTGGGGCGCGAGCGGGCCGGACGCCTGCGCGACCGCGAAGGTGAGCGCGAGGGCGGCGACGCCCGCCACGGCCGCGAGGACGCCCAGCCAGACGGGGAAGGCGCGCGCCTTCAAAGCGACGACCGCGATCGCACCGAACATCACGGCCAACGGCAGGTTGGCGGTGTTGAGCATCACGAAGCAGAGATCGGCGAGGACCCGCGCGAGCGCGGGATCCAACGCGGCCTGCGTGGGCAACGTCAGCACGATCTGCGGCGCCTGCCCCACGATGTTGAGACCGACCCAGAGCACGCCCGACCCGAAGGCCACGTGCGTGAGCGGTGCGCCTCCTCCCTCGGCGCGGGCGAGGTAGCTGCGCAGACTTCCGAGGAACCAGAGGTTGATGGCCGAGCCCACCATGAAGAACAGGCTCTGCCCGACGATCGCGCCGCGGTTCTGCGCGAGGAAGGCGGTGAAGGCATCGCCCCCAGCGGGCCAGGGCCGCTCGAGCGCGAGCCCTCCCATGCCGAAGGCGATCGCCAGCAGCGCGGCGCCCGCGCCCCATTGTTCGCTGCGGTGCGGGGTCTCTTCAGGGTGTGCGTTGTCGAGTGGCAGGGCGTGGTTCATGCGCCCGGGGGAAGCAAAGCCTGAACCCGGGAAGGCGAACCCGAATCCGCACGGTTCTGCGAGGAAGCCGCTGCACCCGTTGCGCTTCTTCCTCCCGCATCAAGTGATCAGCGCATGCGGTGTCACTTCGGCCTCGCTGACGGCTGTAGAACGACGGGTTCGAGCGTTGCGCTGCGCTGATGCGAGGCATCACAGAACTTCCGGGGTGCATCGGTCCCGTCGCGAGAGGAGGACCTACACTTCGCGCACCATGGGCTCAGTGGTGCTCGTCGTCGTGCTGGTCGTCATCGGGGTCGCCGGGTTGTTCGCGTTGGTGCGCCGCCTGTCCAGGGCGCTGCTCGACCGGAAGGAAGAGGTGCTGGTGGCCAGCCTCACCGCCGCCGGGGCCGCCCGCAAGGGCACGAAGCTGGGCGGCCTCTACGAGGGGAACGACGTGGCTTTCGAGCTCGACGGCTGCGACGTGCTCGTCAACGCGCGGTACGACAGCCGCAACCTCGTCCGGGTGGGACTGCTCGTGAAGACCGGCTTCCTGCCCTGGGCCGTCTTCTCGGCCGAAAGAGGGCTGCACCACTTCGGCAAGAAGCTCGGCATCAGCCGGGAGCTCCAGACGGGCGACGCCGCGTTCGACCAGCACTGCTACGTCGATTCGGCCGAGCAGGACGCAGTGCTCAAGCAACTGCTTGCCTCCGACTCCACGCGCGAGGCGATCGCCGGCCTCATCGCCCTTGGCTTCCACGTGCAGACGTCCACCCGCGGCGTGGAGGCCTTTCAGCTCGCGCCCCTGCATGAGGGACGAAGAGAGAGCAAAGCCGCCGAAGCCACGGCGCTCCTGGCCAGGCTCGCGAAGGCCGTGCCGCAGTTCGACGGGCTCGAGTTCAAGACGCCCGGGGACGTGCGCAACCTGCCCCTGGCCGCGCTCGTGGTGCTCTTCACGGCCGGCGGCCTGTTCGGTGCGCTCGCGCTCGCGCCGACCCTGGGGGTCACGGTGAACCGGGCCGCCGCGGTGGCCGTCCTCATCGGTGGTGGATTCGCCCTGTGGGCCACCGGGGTGGCGCTCCTGTCCGTCGTCGCGCGCGGCAGCTCCGACGGCATTCGGGCGCTCGCCATCTCGGCCGGCGTCACCCTGCTGGGCCTGCCCGCGCTCGGCGGCACCCTGGTCCTGGTGGCCAACCAACGCCTCGATGGCGCACCCCCGACCGTGCACCAGGTGACGGTGCGCTCCACGGATAGCAAGGCCCTGCAGGTCGACAGCTGGGAGCCGGGTGCCCCGGCCGTGCGCGTCGGGGCGTCGTACGGGGCGCTCCAGAAGTTCGCCGTCGGCGACGTCGTCCCCGTGAAGGTGCACCCGGGCGCGCTCGGGCTCACGTGGGTCGAGCAGCTCGACGCAGCGTATCGCTGGGGCCTCTGACGGCGTGGAGCGCCCTCGACTTCGCTCGGGCTGAACGGTTGGGACCCGTTCCGCTCACGCCGAGCGGAGTCCAGACTCAGAGGCCGCTCCAGCTCGTCGGGTTCTGCGGGCCCGCGGCTGACGTCACCTCGACGTTGAAGCCGGTGAGGTGCGCCATGCCCGAGAGCTTCTCCAGCCGGCCGGGGCCATCTGCCGCGAGCAGGTTCACGTTCACGCCGCGCGTCTTGCTCGCCACCGAGAGCCCGGTCGCGTGCTGGTGCCCCCAGCCATGCGGCAGCGCCACCGTGCCGGGCATGAGGTCGGCGAGAATGCGAATGGGCACCCGCACCGTCGCGGTGTCGCTGGTGACGTCGGCCAGCGCGCCGTCGCTCAGGCCCGCGCGCCGCGCGTCGTCGGGGTGCATGTAGAGGTAGTTGGTCTGCTCGTGCACGAACGCGGGGATGTTGTGCGTCCACGAGTTGTGCGTCTGCACCGCGCGCCGGCCGATCAGCTTGAGGCTGCGAGCATCAGCGCGCTCCTGCTCGAAGTCGGCGTCGAGCTTCTTCGCCTGCTCGAGGAACTTCGCCGGCGCGAGCTGCACCTTCCGGCTCAAGGTGAGCACGCGGTCCTGCACGAAGTCGTCGGCCTGGTGGGCCTCGCGCAGCCACCCGTGCGGGCTGTGCTCGAGCAGGTGCTCGAAGCCCGGCTGCCCGGTGAGGCGGAGGAGGAAGGACAGCAGCGCCTCCTGCGGCAACGACGGCTGCTTCCCCTTCGGCTGCAGGCGCGTGTGCACCGCGAGCAGGCCCTCGAGCACCTTCTGCGCCACCGTGCTGCCGAACAGCCCCAGCCCCGCGGCCTTGCAGAGCTGCAGGTAGATGGTCGCCTCGTCGCGCACCTCGCCTCGCGGCTCCACCACCGCGCGCGTCGCCTGGAGATACGGCTTCTTCTGCAGCCCCAGCATGAGCGGGAAGATGAAGGGCAGGTCGGGCCGCTCGAGCGGAGAGGTGCAGGGCAGCACGTAGTTCGCCACCGAGCCGGTCTCGTTGCGGAAGAGATCGAGCGTCACCAGCAGCTCGAGCTGCTCGAAGGCCTTCTTGAGGCGCCCGGAGTTGGCCATGGTGATGAGCGGGTTTCCCCCCGTGACGAAGAGCGCGCGCACCTGCTTGTCGCCGGGCGTGAGGATCTCGTCGGCCAGCACGCCGCCCGGGAACGCGTCGTTCACCGAGCTGAAGTGGCCCACCCGCGACACGTCGTCGCGCATCAGCACGCCGGTGCGCTTGCCGAACGCGGGGAAGTCGATGACGCCCCGGCCCACCAACGTGCCGCCCCGGCGGTCGAGGTTTCCCGAGAGCAGGTTGATGCACTCCTGCAGCCAGAAGCCGAGCGAGCCGTTGGTGCCCATGTTCACGCCCGTCGACGAGTAGAGCGCCGCGCCGTCGGACGTGCGGAAGGTGGTCACCAGGTCGGCCAGCGTCGCCGCGGGGATCTGCGTCACCGACTCGGTGCGCGTGGCCGGCCAGGCCCGCGCCAGCGCGAGCACCTCGTCGATGCCCTCGGCCATCGAGGCCGCGCGCTCGCGGTGGACGCCGCCCTGCCGTTCCAGCTCGTTGAGGAACGAGAGGTAGAAGAACGGGTCGGTGTTGGGGCGGATGAAGAGGTGTTGATCAGCGAGCTTCGCCGTCTCGGTCTTGCGCGGGTCGACCACGATGAGCTTGCCGCCGCGCTCGCGCAGGTGCTGCAGCGTGCGCCCCGGGTTGGGCACCTGGAGGAAGCTCCACTTCGAGATCACCGGGTTCGCGCCCACGATGATCAGGCAGCGGGTGTGGTCGAGGTCGGGGAAGGGCTGGGTGAAGGGAAAGCCGTACACCTCGCGCGCCACCGCGAACTTGTTCGAGCAGTCCTGCGTGGCCGACGCGTACATCGACTTGCTGCCGATGGCCGTCATGAAGCCCTGCGCGAAGACCGGGTGCAGCACCCCGAAGCCCGCGGCCGTTCCCACGTACATCGCCAGGCTGTCGGGGCCGTGGTCGCCGCGCAGCTGCTTCACCTTCTGGCCGATCTCCGTCAGCGCCTGCTCCCACGAGACGCGCTCCCACTTCGTGCCCGTGCGCTTCATCGGGTACTCGAGGCGGTCAGGCGAGTCGTAGAGCTGCGCCTGCTTGAGCCCCTTGGGGCAGCTGAAGCCGGACGTGGCCACGTGCTGCTGGTCGGGGTGCACTTCGACGACCTGGTTGTCTTCCACGGTGACCCGCAGGCCGCAGAGGGACTCGCAGATTCGGCAGAAGGTGAGGTGGGTACCGTCAGACATGGCGGGCCTCATACAGAGGTCGCTTCACCTGCGCAGCGAATCTGGAATGACCCGGGTGTCAGCCTCCGCCTCTGGGCGCGTTCGCGTGGTGCGAGAGGATGGTCTTGAGGCGCGGGTTGCGCATGACCAGGGGCTGCCGGAGCAGGTGGGCGATCAACGCTGGCGGCGTCGCCGACCAGTGCGCCAGGTTCTGCACCAGCAGCATCGAGGCGTAGGTCCGCGCGCAGAGCAGTGAGGTCGTCTTGCCGTCGACCGCCAGCCCCGACAGCCCTGCCAGCGCCCGGCCTTCGGTGCTGAAGATGAGCTCGACCCGCTCTTCGGCGGGGGCGGTGGCGAAGCGCGCGCGGAGCAGCTTCGCGGTGTTGGTGCGGGTCTGGGAGATCGCCTCGCGGCTCACGGAGAGCTTCCAGAGCTCGAGCAGCCGCTTGCTCTGGGTCAGACGGCGGAGCTGGCCTTCGTTGAGCTGCGGGTTTCGCCAGAGGAGCCGCTGCACCTGCGGGTCACGCATGAGCTCGGCTCGCGCGAGCAGGAACTCGAGGCCGGTGGAGTTGTGGTGGTGCGTCGCGATGAGGCGCGCTTGCTCGAGGCCGGTGTGAGGGTTCTCCATCAGCTTGCGGATGACGTTGGGGAGAGGGTCGAAGCAGAGGGCGGAGAGGTTCGTGCCGTTCGCGGTGGAGGCTCGCGCGGCGCGTTCGTCGGGGGAGAGGGGGTGGAAGCGCTCGCGGTAGAGGGCGAGGTGGGTTGGGCCGTCGCCGAGGGGGGCGGTTTCGGTTTCGGGGGCGGCTTCGGGGTCGGGGTCGGGGTCGGGGCCGGGATCGGGATCGGGATCGGCTTCGGGATCGGGGACGGGGGCGGCTTCGGGAACGGTGACGGGGGCGGCTTCGGGGGCGGCTTCGGGGGCGGGTTTGGGGGCGGGTTTGGGGGCGGGTTTGGGTTTGGCGGGTTCCGGGAGGAGGGCGCCTTCAGTCACGAGGCGGGTCAGGAGGCTCTGGATCTGGTCGGCGGGGAGGCCTGTGAGCTGCGCCAGCTGCGCGGGGGTGGTGCTGCCGTCGATTCGCGACGCGAGAAAACCTTCGACGTTGGTCAGGGTCAGTGACCGAAGGTCGGTGTTCGGGGCCCACTTCGGCTTCCAGTCCGTCGTCAATCATCACGACGGTACTACGCTGCGCCCCGAATGCAGACCCGGTTGACCACGCAGGTCGAAGACTCCGGCGCTCCCGTGCGGTGCCAGCTCGTCGTCGTGGAGGGCCCGGAGCTCGGCCGCGCCGTCGCCCTCGACTCGCCGCGCTCCGTCGGCACCTCGAGCGGGAATGACCTCGTCCTCAGTGACGACCGCGTCTCGGGCCAGCACCTGCGCCTCGAACCCGATGGCTCCGGCTTCAAGGTGACGGACCTCGAGAGCACCAATGGCACCTGGCTCGAGGGCGCTCGCGTCACCGTCGCCACCCTTCGCCCCGGCGCCACCCTCAAGGTGGGCCGCACCTTCCTGCGCGTTCAGCCGCAGTCTCGCAGCCTCGACCTTCCTCCCTCTGCCTCTCGCCGCTTCGGGGAACTCGTCGCCGAGAGCCTCGCCATGCGCGAGGTGTTCGCCGTGCTCGAGCTCGCCGCTCGCAGCGACGTCACGGTGCTGATCACGGGCGAGACCGGCACGGGCAAGGAGCTGGTGGCCCGCGCGCTCCATGAGGCCAGCGAACGGCGCACGCGGCCCTTCGTCACCGTCGATTGCGGCGCGCTGCCCGAGAACCTCCTCGAGAGCGAGCTGTTCGGGCACGTGCGCGGCGCGTTCACCGGCGCGCTCAGCGAGCGCAAGGGCGCCTTCCAACGCGCCGACGGGGGCACGCTCTTCCTCGACGAGCTCGGCGCCGTGTCGCCCACCGTGCAGTCGCGGCTGTTGCGCGCGCTCGAGGCGAAGACCGTCAAGCCTGTCGGGGCGGATCAAGAGAAGAGCATCGACGTGCGCGTGCTGGCCGCCAGCCCCGTCGACCTCGCCACCCGCGTCGCCAGCGGCGAGTTTCGCGCCGACCTCTTCTACCGGTTGTCCGTGCTCTCGCTCGAGCTGCCGCCCCTGCGTTCGCGCAGGGAAGACATTCCCGTCATCGTGGCCGAGCTGCTGCGGCGCCGCGGCTTCGCCACCCCGAAGCTCGCCGGCCCCAACCTCGAGCGGCTCCTGGTGCACGCCTGGCCCGGCAACGTGCGCGAGCTGCGCAACGTCATCGACCGCGCCATCGCCCTCTCCCCCGGCGCGCGCGACTTCGAGTCTCTCCGGCTCGGCTTCGAGCCCATCGCGCCCGGCCAGGGCCTCTCGGTGCGCGTCGACCTGCCCTTCAAGGAAGCGAAGGACGGGCTCGTCGAGGCGTTCGAAGGGCGCTACCTCGCCGAGGTGCATCGCGCGCACGACGGCAACGTCTCGGCCGGCGCGCGCTTCGCCGGGGTCGACCGGAAGCACTGGCGCACCCTGCTGCGCAAGCACGGCCTGGTCGCCGAAGAAGAGGGCTGACCGGGCGGGGTTGCGAATGTATCGACGCGTCGATATATCGACGTATCGATGCAATCGCCTCCCCCTGAAGACCTCTGGTCCGCGCTCGTGTCCTTCCGCCACCGGGTGGTGGACCAGATGCAGGACGGCCTGGCCGGCATGGCCGGGCTCGACCTGTCGTTGCCCCAGTCGATCGCCCTGTTTCAGATCGCCGAGGCCGGGCCGATGACGGTGTCGGGGCTGCAGGCCCGCATGAAGCGCAGCCAGGCCACCACCAGCCACCTGGTCAACCAGCTCGAGAAGAAGGGGCTGGTCGAGCGCGGGGACGACCCCGGCGACGCGCGGCGCACGGTGGTGCGGTTGTCGCGGCGGGGCGCGCGGCTGGTCGATCGCGTCGAGGCGCTGCGGCGCAAGGGCTTCGAGCGGGTGATGGGCCGGTTGCCGCAGCCCGTGCGCCGCCAGCTCGAGACCGCGCTGCGCGCCACCCTTCGTGCCCTGGAGGTCCTGCCATGATCTGCGTCGCTCCGCCTCGGCCAGCCGTCCGCTTCGCTCCCGTCGGTCTCGCGCAGCATTCCGCTGCTGGCGGCTCCGCTTCATGATGTTCGTTCGTCTGTCGATTCCCACCGCGGTGTTCGGGGCCGTGCTGTTCCTCTTCGCCGGCCGGGTCGACCTCTGGGCCTTCTGGGCGTACCTGGGGTTGCTGCTCGGGAGCTTCAGCGCGACCTTCACCGCCCTGGCGCGGTGGAGCCCCGGGCTGCTGGCCGAGCGCATCAAGCCCCCGAGCGATCGGGATCGCGCCACGCAGCGGCTGGTGGCGTTGCCCTTCTTCGCGCACCTGGCGCTGGCCGGGCTCGACGCCCGCTTCGGTTGGACGGTGGTGCCGCTGCCGGTGCAGGTCCTGGGCTTCGTCGCGGTGGCGTCGGGCTTCGGCCTGGTGGCCTGGACCCTGCTCACCAACCCCTTCGCGTCGAGCGCGGTGCGGCTGCAGCCTGACCGCGAGCAGCGCGTCATCACCACCGGGCCCTACGCGCTGGTGCGGCACCCGATGTACCTGGCGGTGGTCTTCGTCAGCCTCGGCGCCGGGGTGGCGCTCGGCTCGTGGCTGTCGGGGCTGCCGCTGCTGCTGGTCATCGCCGTCTTCGTGCGGCGCACGCTGCTGGAAGACGCGCTGCTGCGGGCTGAGCTGCGGGGCTACGCCGACTATGCCGCGCGGGTGCGCTGGCGCGTCATCCCTCACCTGTTCTGAGCCGGTCTCCCGCTCCTCCGTTCGGGATGGGAGTAACTTCGGAGCCGTGACCCCGACTTCGCCCCACACCGAGCTCGATCGCTCACTGCCCCTCAACCTCACCCGCCTGCGCCGCGGCGCCACGCTGGGCTGGAAGGACACCCGCGGGCCCCAGTCGTTTCCGCTCGCTGGCAAGGTGGTGCTCGGCGCCGCCGAGGGCGTGAAGGTGCCGCTGGCCGACCCCCGCGTCTCCCGGCTGCACGCCGAGCTCGAGCTCGACGACGGCGGCGTGTGGCTGCGCGACCTCGGCAGCAGCAACGGCACCTGGGTCGACGGCCTGCGCGTCGAGCGGGTGCGCTTCGAGCAGAGCGGCCACTTCCGGGTGGGCGCCACCGAGCTCACCATCACCTTCTCGGAGCCCGCGAAGGTGGCGCTCTGGCCCGAAGACCGCCTCGGCGCGCTGCTGGGGCGCTCCGAGCCGATGCGCGAGCTCTTCATGCAGCTCACCCGCGTGGCAGGCAGCGACGCGGCGGTGTCCATCCACGGAGAGACCGGCACCGGCAAGGAGCTGGTCGCCAGCGAGCTCCACGCCGCCAGCAGGCGCTCGGCGAAGCCCTTCGTGGTGGTCGACTGCGCCTCGCTCCCCGAGAACCTGCTCGAGGCCGAGCTCTTCGGCCACGCCCGGGGCGCCTTCACCGGCGCGGTGGCCGCGCGGGTCGGCTCCATCGAGGCGGCCGAGGGTGGCACCGTCTTCCTCGACGAGGTGGGCGAGCTGCCCCTGGCGATGCAGCCCAAGCTGCTGCGCGTGCTCGAGTCGAAGACCGTGCGCCGCGTGGGCGAGACGGCCCAGACGCCGGTCGACGTTCGCTTCGTGTCGGCCACGCACCGCGACCTCGAGGCGATGGTGGCGCAGGGCCAGTTTCGCGAAGACCTCTTCTTCCGCCTCACCGTGCTGCCCCTGCAGGTGCCGCCGCTGCGTGAGCGCGCCGATGACCTTCCCCTGCTGCTCGGTCACTTCCTCAAAGACGGGCCCGCCCTCGACGACGCCACGCTCGCCACGCTGCGGGCGCACCGCTGGCCGGGCAACGTGCGCGAGCTCAAGAGCTTCGCCGAGCGGGTGAGCGCGCTGGGCCTCGACCGCGCGCTGGGCATGCTCAAGGGCGTCGACGCCGCGCCGCCTGCCGTGGCCGCGCCGGCGGGCGACAACCCACTCGCGGTCGACCCCTCCGTGCCGTTCAAGGTGTTGCGAGAGCGGTGGACTGATCATCTCGAGCGCGAGTACGTGCGCGCGTTGATCAGCAAGGTGGGCCGCAACGCGGGCGCCATCGCCGACGCGGCCGGGCTCGATCGCAGCTACGTGAACCGGCTGCTGCGCAAGCACGAGCTCTGATGAAAAAAGGGGACAGGCAGCCTGTCCCCTTTTTCCACTCCGCTTGAGGGAGGATGCGCGCGAAATGGCCGTCACCCGCAGCCTTGGTCGGTATGTGCTCGGCGCGCCATTCGCGGTCGGCGGCATGGCCAGCGTGCACCTCGGCCGGCTCGACGGGCCGGTGGGCTTCCGCCGCACGGTGGCGATCAAGCGCATGCTGGGCGCCTTCGCCGGCAGCCCGCAGGCGCGAGCCATGCTCATCGACGAGGCGCGGCTCGCGGCGCTCGTGCACCACGGGAACGTGGTGCAGACGCTCGACGTGGTGGAGGAAGGCGACGAGCTCTTCCTCGTCCTCGAGTACGTGCACGGCGAGTCGCTCGAGCGCCTGCTCACCAGGTGCCGCGAGCTCGGCACCAGGCCGCCCCCGCGGGTGGTGACCGCGATCCTGGTGGGCGCGCTGCGCGGGCTCCACGCGGCCCACGACGCGCGGGGCGAAGATGGGCAGCCGCTCGAGCTGGTGCACCGCGACCTCTCCCCTCACAACGTCATCGTCGACGTCAACGGCGTGGCGCGCGTGGCCGACTTCGGCGTGGCGCGCGCGCGGGGGCGGCTGCAGGGCACCACCGACGGGCAGCTCAAGGGCAAGCTCGCCTACCTCTCGCCCGAGCAGGTGCACGGCGAGGCGAGCCGCCGCTCGGACCTCTTCACCGCGGGCGTGGTGCTGTGGGAATGCCTCGCCGGCCGGCAGCTCTTCCAGGGGGCGAACGAGGCGGCGCTGCTCAGTCAGGTGTTGTTGTGCCGCGTGCCCACGCTCGCCTCGGTGGGCGTGGATTCGCCGCCCCTGCAGGCCGTGCTCGATCGAACGCTGCAACGCGACCCGGAGTCCCGCTTCGCCACCGCCGCCGAGCTGGCCGACGCAATCGAGGCGTGCGGCGTGGCGACCGCCTCGGAGGTGGCCGCCTGGGTGAAGTCACTCGTGGGCGACACGCTCGAGGCGCGGCAGCAGCTGGTGCAGGCGCTGGCCACCCTCGAGGTCGTCGTCCCGTCGAAGCCCACCTCCACGCAGAAGCCCGAGCCGCGCGGCGGAGCGTGGATGGGCCTGCTCGCCGTCGCGCTGGTCGTCGCCGCCTGGTGGTTCCTGTCTCCCTCTCCCCCCGCAGGGGGGGAGAGGGTCGGGGTGAGGGGCGCCGGAATCGACGCCGGAGTCGACGCAGGAGTCGATGCAGGAGTCGATGCAGGAGTCGACGCAGGAGTCGACGCAGCAATGCCAGGCTCCAGGCCACCGCGCCCCGTGCTCGAGAAGAAGCCGCCGCCGAAGCCCAGCTGCAACCCGCCGTACGTCATCGATGCGCAGGGCGTGAAGCGGTACAAGGTCGAGTGTCTGTGAAGCGCTTCCTGACGATGACGGTGTTGCTCAGCGCGTGGGCCCATGCGGCGACCCCTCCCTCGGTGCAGGAGTGTGTCGTCGCCAGCGGCGCGGGCCAGGAGCACCTCAAGCAGGGCGCGCTCTTCTCGGCCCGGCAGGAGCTCGAGCTGTGCAGCGCGCCTTCCTGTCCCCAGGTGGTGAGCGCGGACTGCACGCGCTGGCTGGAAGAGGTGATGGCCGCGATGCCCAGCATCAACATCGTGGTGCGCGTCGGCGGCGTCGACCAGTCGCGGGCGCTGGTGCGGATCGACGGCGCGCCGTGGCTCGACCGCCTCACCGGCCGGCCGCAGGACATCGAGCCCGGCGAACACGACGTGACGGTGGAGTCCCACGGCGCGCAGCGAACGAAGCGGCTCGTGGTGGTGCAGGGTGAGAAGAACCGCGTGGTGGTCTTCGAGCTCGAGGCCGGCGCGGCACCCGTGAGTCCGCCTGCCGTCACCACCCCGGCGGCGCCGGTGCCCGGGGCGCGGCGGTCGGTCGCGGTGCCGGTCCTCTTCACCGCCGGTGCCGTCGCAGGTGGGCTCGGCTTCACGCTGTTCGGCTTATCGGGCAAGGGCCGGCTCGCGACGCTGGTGGCGCAGCCGTGTGCGGCGACGAAGACCTGTGACCCCGCCGAGGCCGCGGCCATCTCGCGCGAGTTCATCGTGGCCGACGTGTCGCTGGTGGTGGGCCTCGCGAGCGCGGTGGCCGCGGGTATCTCCTGGTGGTGGTGGGCGAGCCAGCCCGAGGCCCGGCCCGCCGTGACGCTCGTGCCGCTGGGCACCTCGCTGCAGCTCGTCGGCGTGTGGTGAATCGGGGAGAGGCAAACGGCCGCTGGGGGGCGAACGGGCTCCTGTGTCGACATTCCCACGCAGTGCCGCTATGCGCGCCGCCCCGCAGTGGAGACCTCCGCCATGTCCCGACTCACCTCGACCGTCGTCCTCGCGCTGGTTCTCCTCTCCGGCTGTTCGCAGCCCATGACGCCGGTGCCCGACGCGGGCGCGCTCGACGCCGGCCAGCCGAAGGTCGTGGTGGGTACGACGGGCGGCGCGCTCGACGTCGAGGGCTTGCACCTCGAGGTGCCCGCGGGTGCGCTCACCACGACCGTGGAGCTCGACGTGCAGCGCACCTCCGAGGCCCCGCCTGCGCTCGCGGGCGTCACGCCCCTGACCCCTGTCTTCGACTTCGGGCCCGACGGCACCACGTTCGCGAGCGAGGTCTCGGTGACGTTCACCCTCACCACGCCTCCGGTCGGCGCAGAGCTGCCCATCGTGTACTGGACGCAGGCCGACGGCACCTTCGCGCCGGTGCCGACGTGGTGGGGCACCGACGGCAAGGTGCACGCGCTCACCACGCACCTGAGCAAGGCCTTCGTGGGGCGCGCGGCGACCGAGCCCGACTCGTTGCTCTGCTGCGGCGGCGCGGCGTGCACCGGCCGGGGCGTGTGCCTCACGCGGAACCCGGTGACCGACACCAAGCTCCTCTCCGACGACCAGGTGGCCGCAGCCACCGGCATGGACGTGCGCCTGACCACCGTGCACCTGGCCGGCGTCCCGCGCGCCGTCACCCAGCGGGCGACGCCGGTGCGCCCGTCAGACGAGAAGCTGCCCTGGTCCGGGGTGGTGTTCGATCTCGCGGTGACGCCCTTTCGACCGGGCGACGTGCTCGAGCTCTGCGTCGACGTGAAGGCGGGGACTCCGCGCGAAGGTGCCTGCCTCGCGTACTTCGACGAGGCGGCCTCGAAGTGGCAATGCCAGGACGACTGCCTGGACAAGAAGACGATGGGTGCCAGAGATGTCCTGTGCGGCACCACGGATCATCTCACCACGTTCGCATTGCTGCTCAGCGGTGGAGGCAGCAACTCGAAGTGCGGCTGGTAGTCACCGCGTCGAAGGCACGCAGGTCCACTTCGCGCAGCTGATGTTCTCGAGCAGGCTGTTGGTGTTGCCCTTGCCGTCGGGCACGCTCTTCGGGTTCGCCGGGTCGAGCAGCCAGCGGTTTCCGTCGATGAAGAACTTGTACTGAACCGGGCTGCCCCAGCCGGCGGTGATGCTCGCTTCCCAGACGCCGCCGTCCTTCACCATCGGCTCGCCCTGCACCCAGCCGCCGTCGCGAAAGTCGCCACGCAGCTCGACCGAGGTCTCGGTGGTGGCGTTGAGCCGAAAGGGCACCACGCACTGGCGCAGGCTCGGGTCGCAGGGCTCCAGCCACTCCGACGACACGTCGGGGATGGGCGTCAGGGTGCAGCCGCAGAGGGCGAGGACGAGCAGCGGGAATCGCATCAGGCGCTGTGACTCTACGGCAGTTCGCCCCTCACCCCAGCCCTCCTTCCCCTCGAGGCGCGAGTTCGCCGTTCCCCGCTGCCGCAGGGAGAGGGAGTTGAGTCCCGAACGGAGGACTCGCGTCCCTGGAGGCTCCTTCCCGGGGCTTCGCCGCAAGGGGTTCCACGGGGTTCGCGCGCGGCACGCGCCGTGCTCACGCGCCCGCGCGGAGCTTCGACATGATCATTCGCCCACGCCTCATCTCCCTCACCGTCCTCGCGCTCGTCGCGTGCGGCGACACCACCACCCGCCCACCCCTCGGCGAGGAGCGCGAGCGCTTCGACCCCGGCCCTCGTGAGCAGACCTCGGGCGCGGGCGCCGGCACCGGCGCGGGGACCGGTGCTGGCACGGGCGCAGGGACTGGCGCAGGCGTCGGCGCAGGCAACGGCGGGAGCGGCGGTGGAGGAGGCCAGGCCACGGGCGGTGGCGGCGAGACTGGCGGCGGTGGCGGTGGCGGTGGCGGTGGAGCAACGCAACCGATGTGCACCGACGCGCTCAAGCGCTGCCCCGTGGAGTTCACCCTCACCGCGGGCAGCGAGACCTCGGTGTCCGTGCGCGGCGACTTCGCCGACGACGGCTGGACGCAGGGTGTTCCCCTCACGAAGAGCGGCGTGACGTGGAGAGGCAGCGTGTCAGTGCCGTGGGGCCGCGCGGTGCAATACAAGTTCGTGCTCGACGGCTCGAGTTGGATCCTCGATCCCTCGAACCCCGCCACCGCCACCACCGACGGCATCACCAACAGCGAGCTCGCCGCCACCACGTGCCCGGCCACCTTCACCTGCGCCGCGCCTGTCACCACCCCCGGCGTGTTCGATTGGCGCGACTCGGTCATCTACTCGGTGTTCGTCGATCGCTTCTTCGACGGCGATGCGGCCAACAACTGCAACGTCGCCGGCGTGCAGGGCGCGGCGAACTACGCGGGCGGTGACTGGAAGGGCGTGACGCAGAAGCTCCGCGCCGGCTACTTCCAGGAGCTGGGCGTCAACACCCTGATGCTCACCGACGTGGTGGAGAACTTCGACGGCTCGGGCGCGGGCGGCGATGGGCGGCAGTACTCCGCGTACCACGGCTACTGGCCCAGCGACGTCACGCGGGCCGAGCGCTGCTTCGGCACCGAGGCCGACCTGAAGGAGCTGGTGGACGAGGCGCACGCCGCGGGGCTCAAGGTGCTGCTCGACTACGCGATGGTGCACGTGCACCTCGACAGCGAGGTGTTCCGCCAGCACCCCTCGTGGTTCTACCCGCTGCAGTTCAACGGCGGCGAGTGTGTGTGCAACGACAGCGGCGTGTGCCCGTGGAATTCCCAGGGCCACCGCTGCTGGTTCACCCCGTATCTCCCGCACTGGGACTTCACCAACGCCGCGGCGCGCACCTACTCGGTGAACAACGTGGTCGACTGGGTGAAGCGGGTGGGCTTCGACGGCATCCGCGCCGACGCCATCAAGCACGTGGACGGCTCGTGGCTGCCCGCGCTGCGCCAGGCGCTCGAGGCGCAGGTGCACGCTACGCAGAGCCCGCGGCAGCGCTTCTACATGGTGGGAGAGACCTACGACTTCGGGAACCAGGGCTACCTGCGCTCGTTCATCGACCCGGCCACGAAGCTCGACGGGCAGTTCGACTTCCCGCTCCGGCGCGTGCTGCTGCAGGCCACCGTGCGTGGTGCCGAGCCGCTGTCCAACTTGAAGGGCTTCATGGACGGCAACGACTCGTTCTACGGAGCGAACGCGGTGATGAGTACGTGGATCGGAAATCACGATCTCGGCCGCATCATCCACATGGGCGAGCGGCCCGCGCGCTGGGGCGAATACGACAACGGCGCCAATTGCGCGTGGTCGGGGCCGGGTGTGGTGAGCGGGCGCGCGCCGTATGAGCGGGTCGCGGTGGCCTTCGGGGTGTTGTTCACCAGTCGCGGCGCGCCGCTCGTCTACTACGGCGACGAGCTGGGCCTGGCGGGCTGCGGAGATCCGGACAACCGCCGGGTGATGCCGTGGGCGGGGCTCTCGGTTGATCAGCTCTGGCTGCGCGCGAAGCTGCAGAAGCTGGGCACGGCGCGCGCGCTGCATCCGGCGCTGCGTCGCGGCACGCGGAGCACCCTCAACGTCGGCAACGACACCTGGCTGTACTCGATGCAGAGCAGCGACGAGACCGTCTACGTCGCCATCAACCGCGGTGACGCGAGCGCCTCGCTCTCGGGGCTGCCTGCGGCTGCGCTCGAAGACCTCCTCGACGGCGCGTCGCTCAACGGACCGTCCGTCACCGTGCCTGCGCGCGGTGTCCTCCTCCTCAAGGCCAGGTGAACACCATGACTGAATCAGGCCCCTCACCCCGACCCTCCTTTCCCTCGAGGCGCGAGTTCGCCGTTCCCCGCTGGCGCAGGGAGAGGGAGACCATTCTCTTCGCGTTGCTCTGCTCGTCGCTTGCCTTCGCGGAAGCACCGGCACCCGGCGTCGATTTCCTCAACGGGCGCTTCGAGTTCGGCTCGTACGGCCGGCTGGGCGTGGGCAGCGACCTCACCGGCCGGCTCGGCCGCGGCGTCAACGTCGTCTCGCACGGCCCGCGCCTCATCGAAGAGGGCTACGCCGAGCTCGAGCTGCGCCGCGAAGACACCTTCGGCCCGGTGAAGAGCCGCGTCGTCACCACGCTCGCCTTCTTCGCGCCGTTCTTCCACTTCTCGGGCGACCTCACCCAGCACCTCGCGCTGCGAAACCTCTACGCCGAGGGCACCATCGGCGACCTCTCGCTCTGGGCCGGTAGCCGCATGTACCGGGGCGACGACGTCTACCTGCTCAACTTCTGGCCGCTCGACGACCTCAACACCGTGGGCGGCGGCTTCCGCTACCGCTTCGGTGCCCACACCACGCTGCAGGGCCACGTGGGCCTGCAGCGCCTCGACATTCCCTCGCAGTCGCAGGCGGTGGTGGCCACCAACCCGCTCGGCTTCGGCGCGGTGAGCGTGGCCCGGCTCGATCGCCCGAGGCTGATCGAGAGCGTCAAGTTGCTCCACGAGCTCCCGGTGGGCGCGGGTGGCTTCAAGGCGTCGCTCTACGGCGAAGGCCACCAGCTCAGCGGGGGCGTCTCGCGAAACACGCAGACCGGTGACGAGACCGCGCTCCCCGCTGACTGGGGGCTCGTGGTGGGCGGCCAGCTCACCGGGTGGTTGCCCGACAACCGCTTCCTCCACTTCTGGGTGCGGCAGGCGATCGGCCTGGGCGTCTACGACGAGCTCACCACGCCGCTCACCACCGCCAACGACAAGACCACCCGCGGCGCGAGCTCGACGCGCGTGGCGATCGCCGGCGGGTGGGACACCGCGCAGCTCGGCGTGCTGGTCGGCGCGTACGTCGACCTGGTGCGTGACGCGGGCATCTCGAAGGTGAGCGCGCAGAAGTACGACGAGGGCGCGGTGAGCGTGCGCGGGCAGTGGTACGCGACGAAGTACTTCGGGCTGGCGGCCGAGGCCTCGTACCAGCGCCGCGTGTACTCGCTGGTCGACCCGTCGACGGGCGCGCTCCGCTCGGGCGGGGTGACGCAGCTGGGCGTGATGCCGTACTTCTCGCCGCTCGGCCAGGGGCTCTTCAATCGGCCGCAGCTCCGCCTCGTCTACGCGCTGTCACTGCGTGATGCAGGCGCGCGGTCCTTCTACGCCGTCGACGACGTCGCCTCGCAGCGCGGGGTCGAGCACTACGTCGGCGTGAGCGTGGAGTGGTGGTTCAACGCAACGACGTACTCCCCGGTGCAGCGATGAGAAACGTTCTTGGTCTGTGCGTGGTGTTCGCCTCGGCCTGTCTCGGTCCACCGCCTGACGCGAGCCCGGTGCCGCTGAGCACGCACGTCGCCGACTGGCGCGACGAGGTCATCTACCAGGTGCTGGTGGATCGCTTCTCCAACGGCGACGTGAACAACGACTTCGGCGTGCTGCCCGGCCACCTCTCGCGCTACCAGGGCGGCGACTGGCGCGGGCTCACCCAGAAGCTCGGCTACCTCGAGCAGCTCGGCGTCACCACGCTGTGGATCTCGCCGGTGGTGAAGAACGTCGAGACCGACGCGGACTTCGACGCGTACCACGGCTACTGGGCGCAGGACCTCGACGAGGCCAACCCGCACTTCGGCGACGTGTCCGAGCTGCGCGCGCTGGTGAAGGCGGCGCACGCGCGCGGCATGAAGGTGGTGCTCGACATCGTCACCAACCACATGGGCCAGGTCTTCTTCTACGACCAGAACCTCAACGGCACGCCCGACGTGTACATCGGCGGCAGCGGCTCGACCTCCACGGTGCTGCGCAGCTCGGAGTTCGACCCCGACTTCGATTCGCGCGGCGTGCAGGTCTTCACCTCGCTGGGCGTGGCGGGCCAGGCGCCCATCGTGTTCTTCGACCAGCCGCAGATCGCCCGGCAGCGGCCGCACCCGGAGATCCTCGGCAGCGCGCGCGCGTACCACGGGCTGGGGCGCACCCTCGACTACGAGGACCCGAAGCAGCTGCTCGAGGGCGACTTCCCCGGCGGGCTCAAGGACGTGGCCACCGAGCTGCCCGAGGTGCGCGAGGCGATGGTCGATTCCTACGCGCGCTGGGCTGAGCTGGTGGATCTCGACGGTTTCCGCATCGACACCGTGAAGCACGTGGAGCACGAGTTCTGGCAGGTCTTCACCAGCCAGGTGCGGACGCGGCTCGCGGCGCAGGGCAAGGACCGCTTCCTCATGTTCGGCGAGGCGTTCGATGGGCGCGACGACCTGCTGGGCAGCTTCACCCGGCCGGGCGAGCTCGACTCGGTGTTCTATTTCTCGCAGCACTTCGCGGTGTTCCGCGACGTGTTCCAGTTCGCGCACGACGTGACGAAGCAGCGCGGCACGCGGCAGATCGAGTCGCTCTGGGCGCAGCGCCAGGTGAACTGGAGCGACGTGCCACAGCCAGGCGGCACCGGCATCGCGCCCTCGAAGCTGCCGGTGAACTTCCTCGACAACCACGACGTGGCGCGCTTCCTCTTCGGCGCGCACCAGGACGTGGCGGCGCTGCGCAACGCGCTCACCTTGCTGATGACCGAGGAGGGGCTGCCCTGTCTCTATTACGGCACCGAGCAGGACTTCGACGGTGGGAATGATCCGGCCAACCGCGAGGTGATGTGGAAGAGCGGCTTCGACACGGGCGGCGCGACGTTCGTGCACGTGGCGAAGCTGACGGCGCTGAGGAAGCAGTTCGCGGCGCTGCGGCGCGGAGACACGAAGGTGGTGTTCTCCACTGAGCACACCCTGGATGAGCTCGACGCGGGCCTCTTTGCCTTCGAGCGCGCGGGGGAAGGTGCGTATGCGCTGGTGGTGCAGAACACCAATGGGCGGCACGAGAGCGAGATGGTGCTGACGACGACGCAGCCTGTGGGCTCGGTGTTGATCGACGTGCTCGGCGCCGATCGGCAGCGCTTCGTGGTCGGCGCGCAGGGGCAGGTGAGCGTGACGGTGGCAGCGCAGAGCTCCTTGATCCTCGTACCGGCGCCGGACGTGTTGTTTGGACCGTGAGAGGAGCCAGGGGAGAGGGCCGCGCCGCCTCTCCGCGCTGCTATGAGCACCACCATGACGCGACTGCTGCTCCTCCTCTCTCTGCCAGCCTTCGCGCAGCAGGTCCCCGCGCGCTCGTTCTTCGACCTGCCCAGCTCGAACGGCCACGGCGCGGTGATGGTCGACACCCGCACCGGCAAGCTCATCCACTTCCGCGAGCGCCTCCCCGCAATCGAAGAGCCCGAGCTCGACGCGACGGGCGCGGAGCGGTGGATTGGAAACCAACCGCAGTACATCAAGAGCCGCGACCTGCTCTTCGACGCGTACTTCGGCCTGCGCGCCGCGGGACAGCAGCGCTGGCTCGACACGGTCCCGGTCACCACCAGCGGCTACGCCACCGCCGCGCCCTCACCGCGTGGAGGCACCGGCATCGTCACCTTCACGCAGCAGCAGTACGGCCTCGACCTCACCACCTCCCTCTTCGCGCCGCGCTCCTTCCCGCACCCCGCGTACGTCGCCGTGCTCTGCGCGAGGAACCCGGGCACCAGCGCCGTCGCGGGCGTGAGCGTCTTCCACCTCGAGAACCTGCACCTCGGCTTCGGCAGGCCCGGCGTGATGACCGACCTCGCGAGCAACGGAGAGACCGTGGTGGTGAGCCCCGTCTCCGACCTCTTCGAGCGCGGCTTCGCGGGCGTGGTGGGTACGCGCCCACTGGGAACCGCCATCGCCAGCGCGTGGAACCCGGGCACGGCCACTGGCCAGAACGGCTTCCTCGTGGTGCGGGACACGATGGGTGATCTCCCGGCGCGCAGCGGAGACCTCGGCGTCGCCACCGACTGGGCGAGCGCGTTTCAGTTCGACGTGGGCACGCTCCAGCCCGGTGCCGAGCAATGCGCAGGCCTGATCTCCGCGCACCACGCAGACCCGTTGGCGCAGGCGCAGGTGACCGCGTGGCTCGACGCCTGGGTCGCGGGAAGAACGGCGAAGCAGGTGCTCGACGCCGAGCTGGCGGAGTGGTCATCGCTCCAGGCCGCGCTCAACGTGCCTGCCGCGCTGACCGACGACGAGGCCTCGGTGACGCGCCAGGCCGCTGCCGTGCTGGTGATGGCGCAGGTGCAGGAGCGCGACGCGTTCCTCCGCGAGTTCCTCACGCAGGACGGAGAAGCCCGTCGCACCCGCTTCCGCACCGCAGATGGCGGCACGCCCACGCTGCCCACCACCATCCGCCACCGGGGCGAAGGCGCGGTGCTGGCGAGCCTTCCCCCCGGAGAGTGGACGTACGCCTGGGTCCGCGACGGCAGCTATGCCGCGGTGGCGATGGCGGAGCTGGGCCTCACCGCGCAATCTCGCGCGGCGCTCACCTTCTTCCTCGACGCAGAGGGAGGCCGCTTCAAGGACTGGATGGAGTTCCAGCCGCAGGGCTTCCCCAACTACGTGGTGAGCCTCACGCGCTACTCCGGCTTCGGCGTGGAGGAGACCGACTTCAACTCCTTCGGTCCCAACCTCGAGTTCGACGGCTTCGGCCTGGTGCTCTGGGCGCTGAGGGAGCACGAGCGGCGCACGGGTGACACCTCGCTCGTCGACGCGCGGTGGAACGACATCTCCGCGCGCATCGCGGATCCACTGGTCGCGCTCATCGAGCCCTCGACGGGGCTGCTGCGGCGCGACTCGTCCATCTGGGAGACGCACTGGAACGGCCGGGAGCGAACGTGGACGTACACCAACCTCACCGCGGCGCGCGGGCTCTGCGACGCGGCCGAGCTGGCGCAGCGAAGAGGTGATGGCGCGCGCGCCGCCAGCTACCGCGCGGCGGGCATGGCGTTGAGGCGGGCCATCGCCACGAAGCTGACGGACTCGCGCGGCGCGCTCGCGTCGAACCGGGAGGAGCTGATGGCGGGGCGCGGGCACTTCGACTCGGCGGTGCTCGACGGCATCTCGATGGGGCTCTTCGCGGCCGACGGCGGCGTCGCGCTGGCCACGCTCGACGCGCTCGATCGCGAGCTGAAGGTGCCGTACGGGCCGGGCTGGGCGCGCAACGATGATCGCGTCGATCACGCCGGCGGCTCGGACCTGTCGCCGTGGGGCAGCGAGTACGACAGCGCCGAGTGGATCTTCACAGACCTGCGCGGCGCGGTGGCCATGCGCGCGGCGGGACGGACCTCGCGTGCTGACGCACTGCTCACCTTCACCACCGGCCAGGCCGCCGCCAACGCGCTCGTGCTCGCCGAGACGTACGACGAGGGGACCGGCGCGTGGAAGTTCAACGCGCCGATGGTGGGCTTTGGCGCGGGCGCGTGGGTGCTGGCGCTGGCTCATCGCGGAGGGCTCGCGCTCACGCCTGCCTGCGGGGCGTACGACGAAGTGCCGCTCACCGTCGACGCAGGAGTTCCCGACGCGGGCGTCACCGTCGACGGGGGGATGATGCCCGCGTCCGACGCAGGCGTGACGCCGTCACCCGACGCAGGGGCCGGTGCGCCGAAGACGCCGCAGGGGTGCGGCTGCGCGTCGACCCCCATGCTGGCGAGCCTCGCGTTGCTGGGGTTGATCGCGCGCAAGGGCCGCAGTCGCGGTTGACGTTAGTGATTGCGGCATGGACGCCACCGAGCTGCTGACCGCAGGAAAAATCGCCGCCGAGCTGAAGGTCCCGGGCCCGCAGGTGAAGAAGGCCATCGCCGCGCTGAAGCTGAAGCCCACGGTGGTGAAGGGCGGGTGCAGCTACTTCGCGCGCGCTGCGCTGCCGAAGATCAAGAAGGCCCTCTCACCGGGTTGATCGGCTGGGTGACGACGGGCTTCCAATCGACCGTGCCCGACGGGGGCTTCGAGTTCGCACAGCGGTTCCTCGCCCTCTACTTCGACAAGCCGAGCGCCGGCACCTGCACCAGCCCCAACACGCCGTTCTCCCACGTCGAGGTGCGCGTCGAGCTGCCCGACGCCGGCTTCATCCGCCCGGGCACCTATGCGCTCGACAGCACGTCGTACGTCACGCGCATCGACCTACACGGCGCTGGGCATGGCGAGCGGCATCGGCGGCTTCGGCACCACCGGGTCCATCACCATCTCGCGCTTCGACGCCCGCTCGTCTGCCGGCAGCTTCGCCACCACGCTGTCGCTGCTCGACGGAGGCACCGCACCCCTGAGCGGCACCTGGGACACCGGTACCTGCCAGTAGGTGCTCCAACGAGTGGCACGCCCGGCAGTTCTTGCACGTGGCCGCTTCCGCGGGTGTCATCACCGGATGCGCGTCGTCATCAGTGGAGTGTGTGCGGTGCTGTTGCTCGGTTGTCCCTCCGGCCAGGGAACGCAGGGGCCCACCGGCCCTCAGGGACCTGAAGGCCCCACCGGTCCCGCCGGTGCGCAGGGCCCCGCGGGTCCTCAAGGCGCGATGGGCGCGATGGGTGCGATGGGCTCGACCGGCGCGACCGGTGCACCGGGCACTGACGGCCCCGCAGGCCCGCAGGGAATACAGGGTCCGCCTGGAATGGTGATCGTCCTCGATGGTGGCGTGGTCACCGGCCCGCCCGGCTCGAGCGTCGTGCTCTCGCCCATCGCTCCCGGCACGACCTGCGCCGCGGGTGGCGTTCGTGTCACGCAGTTGAGCGACGGCGGCATCACGTCGATCTGCAACGGCCCGACCGGACCTGCGGGTGCGACGGGCGCGCCCGGAGTGGCCGGGCCCGCGGGTCCCGCCGGTGCGTCCCTCACCGCGACCGCGCTGCCGCTGCTCTCCGTGCAGTGCGCGGCTGGCGGCGTGCTCGTCGGACTCCCCGATGGCGGCTCGCTCCCCGTCTGCAACGGCGCGACGGGCATGATGGGGCCTGCGGGAGCCATCGGTCCGATGGGAGCCACCGGCGCGACTGGAATGACGGGCGCCACGGGACCTGCCGGAGCGACCGGCGCCACTGGAGCCACCGGCGCGACAGGTGCCACAGGAGCGACCGGCAGCGCGGGCGCAGCAGGCGCAACGGGACCCGCGGGACCTTCCGGTCCTCCCGGCCCTCCTGGACCCGCGCTCTACCTCGACGGCGGGCTCGCCTTTCCCAACGACACGCCCAGCTTCGCCGGCTTCACCGCGATGACCTTCACCGGCAGCCTCGGTGGCCACGTCGGCGCGAACGCGAAGTGCAACGCGGAGTTCCCCGGCTCGGCGTTCTGCACCATCGCCGACTTCGATCGCTCGAACTCGATCATCGGGCCAGGCGGGACCGGCGCGTGGATCGACTCGGACCGCGCGGTCTCGGGGCAGCGCTCGCAGAACTCGTGCTCGTCCGGCGGCAGCTGGAACCTCGGCACCAACGGCGACACCGGCACCAACCTCACTGCGCTCGGCAGCTTCCCCGGCCAGGTCTCGTGCAACCTGCTCAAGCCGCTCGCGTGTTGCCGCGTGCCGACGACCGTGGTGTTCCGGGGCTACACCAGCGCGACCTTCACCGGCGCGCTCGGCGGCCACGTCGGCGCGAACGCGAAGTGCAACGCCGAGTTCCCGGGCGCTGCGTTCTGCACGCTCGCCGAGTTCGACAGGACGAACCCCCTCACGCCGCCGCCGGCGAGCGGCGCGTGGATCGACTCGTCGCGCGCCGTCTCGGGCTCCCGCACCCAGAACTCGTGCTCGTCGGGCGGCAGCTGGAACCTCGGCACCAACGGCGACACCGGCACCAACATCAACGCCATCGGCAGCTTCCCCGGGCAGGTCTCGTGCAACCTGATCAAGCCGCTCGCGTGCTGCCAGGTCCGCTGACCGAAGATCCGCTTCAGGATTACGGCGCCTGGGCGCAACGGACCCCGATGTTGAAGTTCCGGGTGAGGGGTGGATCCTGGCAGCATCGCGCGAGCCTACAGTGCTCCCACGCGGCTGCCACCACTGGTCCCTGAAATGCAGGTTGCGCGGGCGCGACCACCCAGGAGCATCAACATGACCGACAGCCCGCAGCGACCGACCACGCTTCCCCGCCTCAATGAACCGGCCCCCGACTTCAAGGTGCACACCACGCACGGAGACCGTTCGCTGGCCGACTACCAGGGCAAGTGGCTCATTCTCTTCTCGCATCCGGCCGACTTCACTCCGGTCTGCACCACGGAGTTCATTGGCTTCTCCCGCGCCGCGGATCGCTTCAAGGCGATGAACACCGAGCTGCTCGGCCTGTCCATCGACAGCCTCTTCTCGCACCTGGCGTGGATTCGGAACATCAAGGAGAAGTTCGACGTCAACGTGCCCTTCCCCATCATCGAGGACATCAAAATGGAGGTCGCCGGCGCCTACGGAATGGTGCACCCCGGGGCCGCCGACACGCAGGCTGTGCGCGCGACGTTCTTCATCGACCCCAAGGGCATTCTCCGGGCGATGGTCTACTACCCGATGAGCAACGGGCGCTCGATCAACGAGTTCCTCCGCCTGGTCGAGGCCATGCAGACCAGCGATCTCCACGGAGTGGCCACGCCCGAAGGCTGGAAGGCCGGGGAGGACGTCATCGTGCCGCCGCCCAAGACCGCGGCCGACGCGGACGCGCGGGCCGGGAAGGGCTACCAGACGGTCGACTGGTACTTCTCGAAGAAGAAGCTCTGAGTCCGAGCTTCGCGTTCGTGGCTCCGCGGCTCAGTCGGCGCAGCACAGCACGCCGCCCTTGTCGGCGTTCCCCACCGGCGCACCCCCGTACGAGCACGAGGTGTTGGTGCAGCCCTGCTTCGTCACCAGCGCGCCTTCGTGCAGGTCGCCCTGGGTACCGCCCAGGCACTGCCAGGGCCCGAGGTTCGGCTCGGCCTCGTTGAAGCCGCAGGTGCCGGGGTGGGTGCTGGCGAGCGCGCGGGTGAGCACGCCGCAGTTCTTCGCCGGCGCGAGCTGGGTGCCGAGGTTGCCGCAGCCGAACACGTCGTTGTCGCCGCTGCTGTCGCAGCTGGTGTCGTTCTGGCTCGCCTGGGACACCGCGAAGAAGAGCGAGTTGTTCTGCGCGCCGCCCGGCACCGCGTCGGCGCAGCTCCCGTTCGCCTTCTGCCCCACCTCGTCCTTGCCCCGGCAGACGTGCCAGCCACCCGCGCACAGGTCGCTCGCCGCGCAGCCCGCGCCCTCGCGGTTGCTCGAGGTGTTGCCCGACACGCGCCCGCACGCCGGCGCCACCACCTGCGTCACGCCCGGCACCGACCAACCGCCCGAGCACGCGGCGATGGCGGGATAGCTGGTGAGCGAGAGGAAGCCCTCCCGCGTGCCGTCGGCGCAGCCGGACGGATCGCCCGGGGGTCCCGCGTCGACGCCGATCGCGACGCACAGGTGCGCCCGGCACTCGCGCGCCGCCCCGCACGGCGTTCCGTCGGGCGACCAGCTCACCGAGGGCGTGCCCGCTTCGCAGCCTTCCATCACCTGGCAGGCCTCGGCGCGCGCCACCACGCGCTCCACGCCGTCGGCGCAGCCCTGGCCGTTCGGCGCGAAGCACGCCCCCGCACCGGCGCAGCGGTCCGTCAGCAGCGGTGCGTGCTCCGACTTGACGCAGGTGGACTGGTCCGCGTCGGAACGCACCTCGAAGGTGTCGAGGCCGTCGCAGGCGATGGGGCCGCAGCGCTCGTCGTCGCCCAGCGGCGTGGTCCGGCCGGCGAGGCAGGTGAGGCACACCGGGAGGTCGAGCGCCTCGTCGACCTGGCCGTCTGCGTCGTTGTCCACCCCGTCGCAGCTCTCGGCGGGCGTGACCACCACGCCGCGCGAGAGATCGATGGTGACCTCGGTGATGCCGCCCATGGCGATGAGCAGGTCGGCCAGCTCCACCGAGCGCAGCGCGGCAGGGCCCACGTCCCACGCGGTGAAGGTGGCGCGGTACGTGCCGGGCGGGAGATCGTCGAGCATCGTCACCAGCGGCAACGTCGAGATGCGCGCCGAGGTCTCGCGCACCCGGTCACCATCCCCCAGCTTGATGGTCAGGCCGACCGCTTCGGGGTCGGCGCCCACCAGCGTCACCCTCAACGAGCCACCGTTCGCCGCCACCAGGCGCCCGCGCCCGCAGTCACAGCCAGCCACGAGGAGGACCGCGACCGTCAGGAGCAGGTGAGGAGCGCTTCGCATGCGCGCGCGGGGAGCAAGGCACGTGCCCCCTCGTCGCGCGCGAGAGATCAACCGCTTGCCCTGGTCCTCCCCCCGCGCGGCGGAGGCAAGTCGTCCTCGCGAGGCAGGCACTCCCCGAAGCTGGTGAGGCCTCATCCCCGGTGGCCGGGGCGACCTTTCTGGTGGCGCGCCGTCGGGGCTGGCACTAGTAAGCGTCCAAGTCTAGACGTTGTCTAAGTCTGGGCGAAATCCATCTCGAGGAGATCCACCACATGAGCAGAGCGATCCATCATTCCTTCGTCCTCGCCGCGGCCGTCAGTGTCTGGCTGGTGTCAGGCGCGGCCCGGGCCCAGGGCGCGCCCAGGCCGAACCAGTTCTGGTGGCCCGACCAGCTCGACCTGTCGCCGCTGCGCGCGCACGGGGCCGGGTCGAACCCGCTGAACGACGACTTCGACTACGCGAAGGCCTTCGCCACCCTCGACCTCGCCGCGGTGAAGGCAGACTTGAAGCAGGTGCTCACCACCTCGCAGGACTGGTGGCCGGCCGACTACGGCAACTACGGCCCCTTCTTCATCCGCATGGCCTGGCACGGCGCGGGCACCTACCGGGTGGGTGACGGCCGCGGCGGTGCGTCGGGGGCGCAGCAGCGCTTCGACCCGCTCAACTCGTGGCCCGACAACGCCAGCCTCGACAAGGCGCGCCGGCTCATCTGGCCCATCAAGCAGAAGTACGGGCAGAAGATCTCCTGGGGCGACCTGATGGTGCTCAGCGGCAACGTCGCGCTCGAGTCGATGGGCTTCAAGACCTTCGGCTTCGCGGGCGGCCGCCGCGACGAGTGGGAACCCGACCTCGTGTACTGGGGCCCCGAGCGGAAGCAGCTCGCCGACGAGCGCTACTCGGGCAAGCGCAACCTGCAGAACCCGCTGGCGGCGGTGCAGATGGGCCTCATCTACGTCAACCCCGAGGGCCCCAACGGCAAGCCGGACCCGCTCGCCGCCGCGAAGGACATTCGCGACACCTTCGGGCGCATGGCCATGAACGACGAGGAGACCTTCGCGCTCATCGCGGGCGGGCACACCTTCGGCAAGGCGCACGGCGCGCATCCTCCGGACAAGTGCGTGGGGCCAGACCCGGCGTCCGCGGGCCTCGAGCAGCAGGGCTTCGGCTGGCAGAACAAGTGCGGCACCGGCAAGGGCGCCGACGCGGTGACCAGCGGGCTGGAAGGCGCGTGGACGGTGAACCCCATCGCGTTCACCACCAGCTACCTCGACAACCTCTACGGCTTCGAGTGGGTGCAGACGAAGAGCCCCGCCGGCGCGACGCAGTGGGTCCCGGCCAACAACGGCGGCGCCGGGCTGGTGCCCGACGCGCACGACAAGACCAAGCGTCACCAGCCCATCATGTTCACCACCGACCTCGCCCTGAAGTTCGACCCCGCGTACGCGAAGATCGGCAAGCGCTTCAAGGAGAAGCCCGAAGACTTCAAGCTCGCCTTCGCCAAGGCGTGGTTCAAGCTCACCCACCGCGACATGGGCCCGCGCTCGCGGTACCTCGGCCCCGACGTCCCGGCCGAGCAGCTCATCTGGCAGGACCCGCTCCCCGCGGCGAGCGCGCCGGTCATCGACGAGAAGGACGTGGCGGCGCTCAAGGCGAAGGTGCTGGCGTCGGGCCTGACCGGGCCGCAGCTGGTGCGCACCGCGTGGGCGTCGGCTTCGACCTTCCGCGGCACCGACCTGCGCGGTGGCGCGAACGGCGCGCGCGTGCGCCTCGCCCCGCAGAAGAGCTGGGCGGTCAACGACCCGAAGGAGCTCGCGGTGGTGCTCGCGAAGCTCGAGGCCGTGCAGAAGGACTTCAACAAGGGCGGCAAGAAGGTCTCGCTGGCAGATCTGATCGTCCTCTCAGGCAACGCGGCCATCGAGCAGGCGGCGAAGAAGGGCGGCGTCGACGTGGTGGTGCCGTTCTCTCCCGGCCGCGTCGACGCGTCGCAGGAGCAGACCGACGCCAGCTCGTTCGCGTGGCTGGAGCCGGGCGCCGATGGCTTCCGCAACTGGTTCGGGCCCAACCAGGGCCGCTCGCCGGCAGAGCTGCTGGTCGACAAGGCGAACCTGCTCACGTTGACGGTGCCCGAGATGACCGTGCTCGTGGGCGGGCTGCGCGCGCTCAACGCGAACGTGGGCCAGGCGCCGCACGGCGTGTTCACCAGCCGCCCCGGCACGCTCAGCAACGACTTCTTCGTGAGCCTGCTCGACATGTCCACGAAGTGGTCGAAGTCGGCGAAGAGCGAAGGCCTCTACGAGGGGGTCGATCGCGCCAGCGGCAAGGCGCGGTGGACCGCGACGCCGGTCGACCTCGTGTTCGGCTCGAACGCCGAGCTGCGCGCCATCGCCGAGGTCTACGCCCAGTCGGACGCGAAGGAGAAGTTCGTGCGCGACTTCGTCAAGGCGTGGGCGAAGGTGACGAACCTCGACCGCTTCGACCTCGCGTCGAAGTAGCCCGTGGCTCGCGGCGCAGCGCGTCACCGCGTTGCGCCGCCCTCGCGGTGGTTATTGATCAGTCATGCGCCGCGTCGCCCTCGGGTTGTTCTGCTACCTGCAGTTCTTCCTGCTGGCCGTGGTGTTCCTGCTTCCCATGGGCCTGGTGGCGCTGTTCGCCCGGCGCGATCCAGGCCGGCGCCTGCGCGGGAGGTGGATGCGGCGCTTCGGCCGCGCCGTCGACGTGCTCAACCCGCTCTGGCGCTTCCGGGTGGAGGGGCCCAGGCCCGCGGACATCGACTCGCGGCCCTTCGTGGTCGTGTCCAACCACCAGTCCTCCGCCGACCCCTTCCTCCTTTCCCTGCTGCCCTGGGACATGCGCTGGGTGGCGAAGGTGGAGCTGTTCAAGAAGCCGCTGGTGGGGTGGTTGCTGCACCTCGGCGGTGACATCCCGCTGCAGCGCGGTGAGCGCGCGTCGGTCGAGGCGATGATGGCGCAGTGCCGCGCCACCCTCGCTGCCGGCGTCAGCGTGATGTTCTTCCCCGAGGGCACGCGCTCGCCCGACGGGCGCCTGCAGGCGTTCAAGGACGGCGCCTTCCAGCTCGCCATCGAGACCGCGACGCCGGTGTTGCCGGTGGTGGTGCACGGCACCCGGGCGTGCCGGCCGAAGGGGAACCTGTGGTTCGGCGAGGCCTCGGCGGTGGCGAGGGTGCTCGAGCCGGTCCCGACCGCCGGGTTGACCCTCGCCGACGTGCCGCAGTTGAAGGCGCGCGTGCGCGAGCAGATCGCAGCAGCTCTCGCGGAGCTCGAGGCGCGCGGAGCGCCCTCCGCCGGGAAGCTCCAGAGCTTCGTGGTGAGCCCGAGGTAGCTCAGTACTCCCAGGTGTCGCCGAGGTACGACGACGTCGGGTTGGCGTACCCTCCGAAGAGCACCAGCTTCGCCCGGGTGGAGTCCCAGGTCATCGACACCCAGCCGCGTGTGGTGGGTGCCGAGCCCAGGGTGGTCCAGCTGACGCCGTCGTACGACGAGGCGCTGCTCAGGCTGGCGCCCGAGACGCCGCCGGCGATCACCGTCCGGCCGATGGCGGTGTGGAACGCGGCGGCCGCGTAGAAGCGCGCCGGGGAGAGCGTGCCGGTGGTGACCTGCTGCCAGGTGGCCCCGAGCTCCCAGGTGTCCGACCACGAGGAGCTGGCCGACCCGCTGCTCACCACCAGCCGAGACCGCGACAGGTCCCAGGCGACGGCGGCGCCGTAGCGCGCGGGGGGCGCCGTGCCGAGGCCCGTCCGCAGCGACCAGGTGGTGCCGTCGTATTCCCAGACCTCGCTGCTGAAGGTGGCTCCGACGTCGCCGCCGAACATGACCACCCGCTGGCGGACGGGATCCCACGCGCCGCTGGCGCCGTGGCGGCCGGTGGGCGAGGCGGACGGCGTCTTCTGGGTCCACGCAGTGCCATTCCATTCCCACGTGTCGTTGTTCTCGGTGGAACCGGCGGTGCCGCCGAAGAGCACCGTCACCGCGCGCACCGGGTCGTAGACCAGCACCGCGTTCCGGCGCGCGGAGGGACCGGTGGTGGCGCGCTGAGTCCACGTCGAGGTGGCGCCGTTGTATTCCCACGTGTCGCCGAGCACGGTGTTGCTCGACGGCTCTCCGCCGAACATGACCACCCGCTGGCGCGCGCTGTCGTAGGCCATCGCGTGGTCCGAGCGGACGGGCGGGCTGCCGGTGGTGGTGACCTGTGCCCATACGCGCGCGCCACCGCAGTTGCCGGCCTGGCAGACGATGCCCGTGCCGCAGAGCGTACCGAGGCCGCAGCGGCAGCCGGCCGGGCCGCAGTTGTCGGCGCGCTGGTCGCAGGCGGAGCACGCCCCACCACCGACCCCGCATTGGGACACGGAGCCGGTGCTGCAGGTGGCGCCCGCGCAGCAGCCCGCGCAGGTGGTGGAATCGCAGACACACTGGCTGTTGAAGCAGCGCGTACCGGCGCCGCACGCAGCCCCGGTGCCGCACCGGCAGGCCCCTCCGCCGCAGTTGTTGGCGACCACCGGGTCGCAGCTCTGGCACGCCGCGCCGTTGGCGCCGCACTGGGCGGGCGAGACGGCCAACACGCAGGTGCCCTGCGCGCAGCACCCACCCGCGCACGAGGTCGAATCACAGACGCACTGGCTGGCCACGCAGCGCGTCCCCGTGCCGCAGGGGGCGTTGGTACCGCAACGGCACCCACCGCTGTCGCAGTTGTCCGCGGCGGTGGCGCTGCACGCGGTGCACGCCTGTCCGTTGGAGCCGCAGGTCGCGGTCGAGACTGCCGTGATGCACGTGGTGCCCTGGCAGCAGCCGAAGCAGGCGCCGCAGGAGGCCGCTCCGCCACCGCCGCCCGTCGCTGAGCCACCTCCCGTCGCCGAGCCGCCTCCCGTCGCAGAGCCGCCTCCCGTCGCTGAGCCGCCGCCCGTCGCTGAGCCGCCGCCCGTCGCTGAGCCGCCGCCCGTCGCCGAGCCGCCGCCCGTCGCCGAGCCGCCGCCTGTCGCCGAGCCGCCGCCTGTCGCTGAGCCGCCGCCTGAGCCGCCGCCTGAGCCGCCGCCTGAGCCGCCGCCCGTCGCCGAGCCGCCGCCGATGTTGCTGCTGACGCAGATGCCGAACGAGCAGGACTGGCTGTTGAAGCACGTCACGCACGACAGGCCGTTGACCCCGCATGTCTGCGTCGAGGGCAGCTGGCAGGTCCCGGCAGCGTCACAGCACCCGCCGGCACAATTCGAAGGTGTGCACTTCTCCGTGACTGCGGGACCGCAGGCCGCGAGCGAGAGCACGCAGAGGAGGAGGAAGAGAGGCCGGTTCATGAAGAGCTCCGCGGGAGGGGAAGGGGCGGTCTACCCCGGGTGACCCCGTTCGGTCGCCCCACGTGCACGCTTTGTCGCTGGGGCCGCGCCGCTGATCAGCGCTTGCAGTTCGGGAAGCCGGCTTGCTTGCCGTGCGCCGCGAGGTGCAGGGCGTCGTAGTTCTCCTTCGACAGGTCGCCCCGCCAGAAGGTCATCGCCACTTCTCCGAACGTGCCCACCCAGTCCGAAGGCATCGAGGCGGGCTCGAACGGAACGCCCGGCGGCGGCGCGGGCACTGGAGACATCACGTACGCGCAGCCCAGCGGGTGCGGCGGCAGCTTGAGCGCGACCACCTTCTTCTCCAGTTCCTTGAGGGTCAGCTTCCCCTGCTTGTGCTCGAGCACCAGCTTCAGGGTGCGCGTGTAGTCGGCGCTGCCCTTCACCATCGTCGCGTCGCCCGGCGGGTTTCCAGAGAGCGCCACGGAGAGGACGAGCGCGAGCATCACGGCGTCACGGTGAGCTGGAGTTGGTAGGTCGACGAGCCGCTTGCCGGATAGGCGCGGTCCATCAGCCCGAGGTCGGCCTGGAGCTGCAGCGTGAAGCTGCCCGGGCGATCGCCCCTGAAGGTGGGCACGTGACCGTCGACGTACGCGTACTGCCAGTGGCGGCTCATTCCCACCACGCCGCTGGGCTGCGAGATGGCCGCGGTGCTCCCGGCGGGGCGCGCCGCGATGGTCCACGTGTAGCGCATGGCTGCGCCCTGGCGGTTCGCGAAGAACGGGAGCCGCAGCGGGTCGTTGACGCCCAGCGTGATGGGGCCACCCCCGTGCACGCGGAAGGGCCCTTCCGGGTCGAGGCAGTCGGCCCGGTTCGAGAGGTCGACGATGTAGCAGGACCGCGGGTCGCACAGGTCACCCAGACCGTCTCCGTCGTCGTCGCGTTGGTCGCGGTTCCTGATCGACGCGCAGTTGTCTGCCTGGTTGAGCACCGCGTCGTTGTCGATGTCGACGTCGCACACGTCTCCCTGCCCATCGAGGTCGGTGTCGAGCTGGTTGGCGTTCACCGCGCCGACGCAGTTGTCGAAGGTGTCCGAGATGGTGTCGCCATCGGCGTCGGCGTTGCAGCCCGCCATCACCGTCGTCCCCGGCAGGAGCGGGCATGCATCGGTCACATCCGTCACGCCGTCCCCGTCGTCGTCGGGGTCGCACGCGTTGCCCTGCCCGTCGGCGTCGGAGTTGAGCTGGCTGGCGTTGGGCGCGGAGGGGCAGTTGTCGCTCACGTTGGCCACCGAGTCGCCGTCGAGGTCGCCGTCGCAGGCGTCGCCCTGGCCATCTGCGTCGGCGTCGAGCTGCGCGAAGTTCGAGGCCGCCGCGCAGTTGTCGCAGCTGTCGCCCACGCCGTCGCCGTCACCGTCGAGCTGGTCGCGGTTCGACGCGAAGGGGCAGTTGTCGGCGTCGTCCGCGCGGCCGTCGCCGTCGGCGTCATCGGTGTAGGCGAGGCTGGCGCCGTCTTCCGTGTACTCGACCCACACCGAGCAGCCGCCGCCACAGCCGCAGCCGCCGTTCTGCTCCGGGGGCCGGCCGCAGTCGTTGCCGCCCCGGCACTCGGGGTTGGTGCCCGTGGTCACGCTCCCGGCCGGGGTCACCCCGAGCCCGGTGAGCGGCACCACCACCGGTGCGCCCGCGTTCGAGGTGAGGGTGAGGCTCGCGGTGTAGTCGCGTGCCTGCGAGGGTGTGAAGAGCACGCGCACGAAGCTCTGCTCACCCGAGGCGAGCGTCATGCCCGCCGGCCGCGCCAGCGAGAAGGCCGCGGAGTCGGCGCCGCTGAGCGTCGCGCTCGACACGGTGAGCGGCTGGAGCCCGGCGTTGCGAATGAGCAGGCTCTCCTGGGGAATCGTTCCAAGCCAGGTGCCGCTGCTGAACTCCTTGCCGAAGCCGAGTGAGGCGCGGTCGAGCGCCAGCACGCCGGCGTCGCTGGTGATTCCACCGCCACCGCCGCCGGTGCTGCCACCGCCACCGCCGCCGGTGCTGGCACCGCCACCGCCGCCGGTGCTGCCACCGCCGCCGCCACCGCCGACGACCGCGGTCGTGCACACGCCCAGCTGGCACTGCTGCACCGGCGTGCACGTGACGCACACGTTCGCGCTCGCGCCGCAGGCCTGGGCCGAGCTGCCGGCCTGGCACTTGTTGCTCGAGTCACAGCAGCCCTGACACGTCTGCGGTGTGCACCGCTGGCTGTCACAGGCACAGCCACTGAGGAACAGCACCGCGGCGAGTCCGAGAGCGCGCATGGCGCACAGCTACCACGGTGCCTTTCAGGTTTCGCCCCGTTCGCCTTTCGCGTTCAATCGCCGCACTTCATGGACAAGGGCAAGCTGCTCATCGCGCTGCGGGAAGAGACGCTCCCCCGGATGGCGGGCGCCCGGGCGGCGTTGCGGGCTGCGCTGGAAAACGGCGACGTGCTCGCCCTGGCGCCGGTGCGTGAGCTCTGCCACCGGGCGGCGGGTACGGGCGCGATCGCGGGGCTGCCTTCCCTCTCGCGCCTCGCCGCGGTGGGCGAGAGCGTGGCCCAGCTCGCGCTCGAAGGGGAGGCCATCGACTTCGCGCGGGGTGAGCGGCTCCGCCACGGCCTGTGCCGGACGCTGGGCCAGGTGCTCGACGCGCTCGAGGCCGAGCTGCAGGAGGAGAAGACGGATCGCATGCCCAGGCCGGTGCCGACCGCCGCCATGGCTGCGCCTGTGCCCGTGGCCGATGCGGGGAAGGGGCGGGTCGCGGTCGTCAGTGAAGAAGCGGTGAGCGGCAAGCTGCTCGCGCGCGTGCTCGAGGATGCGGGCTTCGAGGTGACGAGGCTCAAGCTGGCCGAGGCGGAGACCGCGCCCCCCGTCGACGCGGTGGTGCTCGACGTGCCTTCGGCAGAGGGTCGGCTGGCGCAGGTCGAGGCGGTGCTCACCGCCGCGCTCGCGGCGCGCTTGCCGGTGCTGCTGGCGGGCAAGCCCGACCTCGAGGCGCTCAAGCCGCTGGCGTCGCGGGCGAGCCAGTTCCTGCCCAAGCCGGTGGTGCCCGAGACCCTGGTGAGCGTCACGCGCACGCTGGTGGCGCGACGCCGCATGGCCGCCGCGGCGCGCTCGAAGGCGCCCACCGCCCAGGTGCCCGGGCCGAGCACGGTGCGCGCGCTCAAGGTGCTCATCGTCGACGACAGCCGCGTCATCCGCGGGGTGGTGCGGGAGGCGCTGGCCGAGGTGGGGCTGGTGTCCATCGAAGCGGAGGACGGCGCCGACGCCGTGCGCATCTACGACGCCGAGAAGCCCGACGCGGTGATCAGCGACGTGCAGATGCCCGGGCTCGACGGCGCGCAGTTGACGCGCATCCTGCGGGCGAGAGATCCCTCCCGCCGCATTCCCATCGTGGTGCTCAGCGCGCTCGACGACGAGGTGTCGCGCAAGGCGGGGCTGGCCGCGGGAGCCGACGCGTACCTGGTGAAGTCGGTCATCGACGGGCCGGCGCTGCTCGAGGCGCTCAAGCGCGCGGGGCTCCCTCTCCCTGCGTAGCGGGGAGAGGGCCGGGGTGAGGGGCCGATCCACCGCCGATCCACCGCTCAAGACGAGCCGGGAGTCGCCTGCATCATCGCCGCGCGCTGCAGGTGAGCCTTCACCCGGGCAGCCAGCTCTTCGGGCTCGAACGGCTTGCGCAGAAAGTCATCACCGCCGACCTGCAGCCCGCGGCTGCGCTCTTCGATGCTGCACGCGGCCGAGAGGAACACGATGGGAATGCGACGGAACCCGCTCTTGCCGCGGATCCGCTCGCAGAGCTCGAAGCCGTCCATGCCGGGCATGCGCACGTCGAGCACGATGAGGTCGGGGCGCATCTGCTCGAGCACCTCGAGGGCTTCGAGGCCCGACTCGGCGTCGATGACGCGGTGACCTTCGGCCTTGAGCACGCTCTCCACGGCCATGCGACCCACGCGGCTGTCGTCGACGATGAGCACGGTGCCGCTGCGGGGCGCGAGCTGCGCGGCGCGGGTGGGCAGCTCGGAAGGCATCACGGTCGAGAGCTGCGCGGTGGGCGCGGCGAGGCCCACGTGCGAGGCGCTGCCCGGCTTGTCGTGGCTGGTGGAAAGCTCCTTCACCACCTGGTCGATGCGCTGCCCGTCGGCCTCGTCGGCGAGGGCGAGCATGTCGCGGGTGCGCTGGATGTCGGCGCTGAAGTTCGCCTCCATCCACGCGGCGCGCTCTGATTCGTCGTACCACGAGGTGGCCTGTTCGATGGCCCTGGCCATCTCGCGGCCATTGGCGAAGCGGCGGCCCTTGTCCTTCTCGAGGGCGCGCAGCACCACGGCAGCGAGTGACTCGGAGATCTCGGGGTTGAACGTGCGCGGGGACGGCGGCGTGTCGTTGAGCACCTTGTACATGGTGGCCGTGGGCTCATCGGCCTGGAACACGCGGCGGCCGGTGAGCAGCTCGTAGAGCACGGCGCCGATGGCGAAGAGGTCGCTCTCGCCGCCGAGGTCTTCACCGCGAATCTGCTCGGGCGACATGTAGCCGCTGCTGCCCTTCACCATGCCGGCGGAGGTCGAAGAGAGGCTGCCCTTCGCCTTGGCGATGCCGAAGTCGATGAGCTTGGTGGTGCCCGAGTACGTCATCATGATGTTCCGCAGCGAGAGGTCGCGGTGGATGACGGGCAGGGGGCGGCCGGCGGGGCTCTTGAAGGCGTGGGCGTAGTTGAGGGCGAGGCACGCGTCGCGCACCACGCCCGCGGAGAAGCCGATGGGCAGCAGGCCGCCCTGCTTGCGCGCGAGGCGGTTGATGCGGCCGAGGTCCTGGCCCTCGATGAACTCCATGGCGATGAAGAAGTCGTTGCCGGCTTCGCCCAGCTCGAAGACCTGGCCGATGTTCGAGTGCGAGAGCGCGGCCGAGATGCGGGCCTCGTCGAGGAACATGGCGATGAAGTCATCCTGCGCGCGGAACTGCGGGAGGATCCGCTTGAGCGCGACGAACTTCCGGAAGCCGCCGGGGCCGGTGAAGTAGGCGAGGAAGAGCTCGGCCATTCCGCCCACCGAGAGCGGGGTGAGGATCTCGTAGCGGCCGAGGCGTTCGCGGGCAGGAGGGCTCACCGGCGCGGGAGCATAGCCGTGCGGCGAGTCAGTCGTCGCTGCGAACTGGCCGCGGTTCTGGAGGCCTCAGCGATCAACTCTCGGGGCGTGGGCCAGGCGCGCGCGCACGAACTCCAGCACGTCCCCGGGCACTGCCTCGCGAAGCACGACGAAGTGAGTCGAGCGGGTTCGCACGATGAGGAGGTGCTTCGTCTCGCCCCAACCCGTCACATCGTCCCAGGCGACGCTTCCACCGCCCCCCCCCCTCACCACGCGGAGTCGCTCTCCCACCATCACCGTCACCGGCTCCGGGTGCTTCGTCGAGGGCGCCTCGAGGTGTTGGCGCAGAAGGCTCCAAAGAAGGGAGAAGCCGACCAGGGCAAGCACGGCGAAGGCAGCGTTGACGGCGATTGAGAGAAAGATGGAAGTGGTTGTGACCAGCGCCACGCTTCCAGCGTAGAGCCGCCCGGCCATTCGGTCCGGCCACCACGAAGACCAAGCCCGGGCTGACTCCAGGCTCAATTCGGCGGTCCATTCGAACTGGTAGCGCTGGGGCTCGACGTGGGGCGGTGGCGCCGAACACTTCCGTTGGCGCAACGCCTCAACGAAGTTCTCACGCTCCCCCTGCGGGAACGCGCGAAGAGGAAAGAGCGTCCACGTCTTTTCTTCCCGAAACTGCATCGCGAAGAGTTCTTCGCTCTCCATCACCCTGGTGACTCCAGACCATGGAAAGACGACCGTGCGCGTGCCCACGCTGTATTCGATTCCATCGACCGAAACCGATGCACGGAGCGGCCCGCCGACTTGGCGCTGAAGTCGCAAGAGCATGAAGTAGCCGAAGAGGCCGCCGAGAAGGCCGGTGCCGAGTCCCACGGCAGCGAGGATTGTGTCGCTCGCGTAGTTGGTCTCCGGCGCGGGTGCACTGTTCCGGGGCTTCGAGAAGTGTTGGTAGAAGCCGACGAACAGAAAAATGAGGGCAAACCACAGCCAGAGCGTCTTTCCGAACGACCGAGAAATGGCGCCTTCGGGGGGGAGTTGCGCTTTCGCCATCTCGTTGAAGCGCACGTGGTCCTCAGCGGTGATGGTGAACTCGCTCGACATGCCCCCTCCTTCGTTGACGCCCACTTTGACACCTTACTCGCAGCGCACCACCACGCAGGTGATGTTGTCGTGACCTCCGGCCTCGAACGCAGCGACGACGAGGTCCCGGCACGCGTCTTCAGGTGAGAGGCGGAGACCCGCTGCCAGGCGCGGCGCCTCAAGCGGATCGTAGAGGCCGTCGCTGCAGAGCAGGTACACGTCGCCGCGCTTCACCTCGAACGTGGCCACGTCGGCGGTGGAGTGTCCGTCGAGCCCGAGCGCGCGGGTGATCTGGTTCTTCCACGCGAAGCCGGCGCGATCTCCGGCGAGGCCGGCCGCCTCCATCTCGGCCCACACCGAGTGATCTCTCGTGAGCGCGGTCACCACGCCGTCGCGCAGCCGGTAGATGCGGCTGTCTCCGCAGTGCATCACGGTGAGCTTGTCGCCTCGCAGTAGCGCGGCCACCACGGTCGAGCCCATCTGCGAGAGGTTGCCCGTGCGGCGCGAGGCGATCTCCCGGTGCGCGGCGGCGCTGGCGGCGGCGAGCAGGTTCTCTTCGAACGTGCGGCTCTTCAGCTCCCGAATGGGCCAGGTGCCCTGCGGGTCGCGCGCGTTCGCCTCCACGAAACTCTCGAGCACCGAGACGGTGAGCTTCGAGGCGATCTCCCCGCCCTCGTAGCCACCGAGCCCGTCAGCGACCGCGAAGAGACCGAGCCTGCGCGCGTCGAGCAGCGCGTCTTCGTTGTTGGACCTGCGGCCGACGTGACTGAGTCCGAAGCTGAGCGTGTTCATGCCCAGCCACAGAGCAGCCGCCGCGCCAGCGCAAGCGCGGGGATTCAGGAGGCAGGGTGGGGTGGCGACTCCCCGGTTGGTCGTGCGCCCTGGGGACCGTCCTCGACTGAGGACGGTGCGACAGGACAGGCCAGCGCCAATCCCGCCCGCGGGCGGCCGAACTGTCAATGAGACCAACACCTTGGGACGGGCACGACCCGTGCGTTGGAAGGGACCACACCCCTTCCCCGGAGTCGTCCCATGAACAGAACGGTCCTGATGTCGGCGCTGCTCACGCTCGCTGGTTGTGGTCTCTCAGGTGGTGACGGCCAGGCGCGCCGCTCACGCGAGCCCATCGTCTCGTGCCCTGCTTCCCCAGCGAAGGACGTCTTCACCGCCGCGCTGTGCCTGTGCGGCGACTACCGCGCGGTCGGTGAAGGCGCGTGGGTGCAGGGCGGGAGCGCGGGCATCAACGGCGTCGTCGACGTGGTGGGCGAGCACGAGTTCTCGGGCGACGTCGTCGCGTTCGGTGGCGTCAGCGGCGTAGGCAACCTCACCGTCGGCGGCAGCCTCTCCACCGCGGGCCGCGTGGACGGCGTGGGCGACGTGCGCGTGGCGGGCGATCTCTCCGCGGGCAGCGGCGTCTCGAACGTGGGCCACCTCGAGGTGAAGGGCACGCTCCGCACGCCCGAGGCAGAGCAGTGGGCCGGCACGGCGACGGTCGGCGCGAAGGGCGCGTACGCACCGCTCGCCGGTCCTCCGTGTGGCTGCGGGGCCGAGCAGGTGCTCGACGTCGGCGCCGCCATCGCCGCCGCGAAGGTGAAGAACGACAACGCCGCCGTCGGCCTCTCGCTCACCCAGAGCGTCGGCGAGCGCGCGCTCACCCTGGGCAGCGGCAGCTACTTCTTCGACGGCATCGAGGCCGTCGGGCTGCACACCCTCACGGTGGATGGCGCGGTGGCGATCTACGTCTCGGGCTCGCTGGAGACGGTGGGCCGGACCCAGTTCAAGCTCACCGAGGGCAGCACCCTCGACCTCTACGTCGACGGCGACGTGAACATGGTCGGTGAGTCGTCCTTCGGCGCGGCGGGCCAGGGCGCGGTGAAGCTCTACGTGGCCGGCGAGCGCAAGGTGTCGCTGGTCGGCGGGCAGAAGATCATCGGCTCGGTGTACGCCCCCGCGGCCGACCTGGAGCTCGTCGGCGAGTCGACCTTCGAAGGCGCGCTCTTCGCCCGGAACGTGCTCGGCGTCGGCCGGCTTCACGTCACCTTCGCCGCGCCCGTGGTCGCCACGCCCGACAGCGAGCTGTGCCAGCCCGCCCCCGTGGTCCCCGGCGTCAACTGACTGCCCCTCACCCCAACCCTCTCCCCGCTCGCGCAGGGAGAGGGAGACCAGCGCCGCTCCGGGCGGTCTCACCCACACGAGGGCGCGGCGGAGCACGCGTCCCTTCATCGAGGAGCCTCACCATGATTCGCAGCTTCGTCGTCGTCGTCGCTTTCGCCGGTTCCCTGTTCGCGTGCGGTCCGCTTCCTTCCGGGTCTGACTCGGGGACGGGCGGTGGCGGCGGCACCTCGGGCCCCATCACCTGCATCGCCGGCCAGCAGTGTTCGTGCACCACCGGCAACTGCACCCTCAACTGTCCCGCCACCGGCGGCTGCCAGGCCAACTGCACCGGCTCGACCTGCACCATGAACTGCGCCGGCACCGATGGCTGTCAGCTCACCTGCGGCTCGGGCGCCACCTGCACGCAGGTCTGCAGCGGCGGGAGCTGCGAGCTGACCGGCACCAGCGCCACGAAGACGCAGCAGACCTGCGGCTCCGCCAGCTCGTGCCTGAGCACCTGCACCGGCGTCGCGAACTGCAAGCAGACGTCGGGCAGCGGCACGGCGAACTGCACCGGCTGCAACTGAAAGCCTCACTCCGTGAGCAGCAGGATGATGCCGATCGCCAGGCTGGTGATCGCCACGCCGCCGACGATGAGGCCGGAGGTGATCTTCGATGACCCCGAGGCGATGAGCCTCTGCGCTTCGAAGTAGTCCAGGCCGCTGAGGACCCACCCCTCGCCGCGGCTCTTTTCGTCGCTGCCCCAGGCGAAGACGCCGAGCCCCGTCGCGGTGCCGGCGACGCCCAGGCCAATCAAGGTCCACCCCGCGATGCGCCGGCCCAGCTGCGGCGCCGCGGGTGCGGGCGGGGGCGTCACCGCCGGCGGGGGCGCGGTGGCGACCGGCGTGAGGGTGGGCGTCTCCACCTTCGGTACGTCGACGGCCGCGGGCGCCGGCGGGCCCTTCAGGGGCTCTGCGCGCGAGCCGAGCGCTGCGACGACCTGGCCGTCCTTCGTGAGCTCGAGGTAGCCGGCCACGCCCGCGGCCAGTGAGGTGACGAGCTGGCGCCCATCGGCCACCAGCACGCGGGCCGACGGGGCCGGCTCCACCTGGTGCCACGTCGCCACCAGCGTCAGCCGCCACGGGTTGATCACCTCGACCAGCAGCGTGTCCTCACCTGACGCGCGACGCAGCAGCCGCACCGTCCCCGGAGGAAAGACCGCGGCCTTCGCCTGCGCGAACGCGGCGCGCAGCGCGGGACTGCCGGCCGGCTCCTCGGTCATCGGCGCCCGCCGCAGCAGCGCCTCGAAGGCCGCCTGCGTCGCGTCTGGTGCCTTGAGCGCGAGGTGCGCGCGGGCCAGCAGCGTGAGCGCTTCCTGCACCTCGGCCTCGGCGGCCGCGGGATCCTGCGTCACGCGCGTGAGCAGCGGCACCGCCGCGCGGTACTTCATCGAAGAGAAGGCCACCCGTCCTTCGTCGAGGTCGGGGTGCGAGAGGAGGAGCGCGAGCAGCAGGACGCCGGGAGACATGCAGCTGACCCTACCCTTGAAACCTCTCCCTGCAAGGCGGGGAGAGGTCGGCCGCAGGCCGGGTGAGGGGCGCTTTTGAGCGCTTCGGGCGCGTGGCCCCTCACCCCAACCCTCTCCCCGCTTCGCAGGGAGAGGGAGTCTAGGGGCGCGTGAGGCCGTAGCGCTGAATGAGCGTGTAGAGGTGCGAGCGGGCGATGCGCGCCTCGCGGGCCACCGCCGTCACGTTCCACCCGTGACGCTCGAGCAGCGCGCGCAGCACGTCGGCCTCGAACGCCTGCGTCACCTTCGCGCTCGCCTCGAGGAACCCGGGGCCCGCCCCGTCGCTCGCCGGCTTCGGTTCGGGCGAATGCTCGAAGCGGCCGAAGGCGACCGCGCGCTGCACCGCGTGCCTCAGCTCGCGCGCCTGCCCGGGCCACGGATGGGCCTGGAGCGCCGCGAGCGTCGCGGGGGTCAACTCCAGGCGCGCGCCCGCCTCCGAGAGGAAGAGGGCCACCAGCGCGGCGATGTCGTCGCGGCGCTGCTGCAGGCGCGGCACGTCGAGCACCACGCCCGCGAGCCGGTAGTAGAGATCGGCGCGGAGCTTCCCCTGCTCCACGGCCGCTTCCAGCGGCTGCTGCGCCGTGGCCAGCACCCGCACGTCGACGGTGCGCGGCGCCCCCCCGCCCACCCGCTGCACCGTGCGCGCCTCGAGGAAGCGCAGCAGCCGCGGCTGCAGCGGCGGCGCGAGCTGGTCGACGTTGTCGAGCAACAGCGTGCCGTGGTCCACGCGCTCGAGCAGACCGGCGCGCGACTGGCTGGCGCCGGTGAAGGCGCCCTTCACGTGCCCGAAGAGCTCGCTCTCGAGCAGCTCGGCGTTCACCCCCGCCGCGTCGAAGACCTCGAACGGCGCCTTCGCCCGCGGTCCGCCCGCGTGGAGCGCGCGGGCCACCACCTCCTTGCCCACGCCGCTGGGGCCGCGGATGACCACGGTCACGTCGTTGAGGGCGAGGCGCTCGAGGCGCCACACCAGCGCGCGCATCGGCACCGAGTCGGCGACGAGGCCGTGCCAGCGCGAGGCGTCGCTCTGGTGCTGCTCGGGCAACGCCGCGAGCGCCACCACCGCGCGGCCCAGGGTGAGCCGGCTCCCGAGCGGGACGACGGCGGCGTCCACGCGGGCGCCGAGGAAGAAGGTGCCGTTGCGGCTGCCGAGGTCGCGCACACGCACCGCGCCGCCGAGCAGCTCGAAGCTCGCGTGCCGGCCCGAGACGGTGGGGTCGCGCACCACGAAGTCCGACCGGCTGCTCGCGCCGGCGATCAACGTGCCCGCGCTGAGCACCGCGCTCGCGCCGCGCGCTTCACCCTCGAGCACCTCGAGGCGCACCGTCTCGAGCGGCAGGTGGGTCTTCGAGAGGCTCTTCGTCTGCAGCGTCAGCTCGCTCATCGCAGGTCGACGCGCACGGTGCGGCGTTCGCCGGGCTTGAGCGTGAGGCGCTGGCTGTTGTTCTTTCCCGTCTCGGGGTTGCTCACCTTGAGCTGGTGTTCACCCGCGGCGATCCTGAGCTCGGCCAGGGGCGTGTCGCCCAGCGGCTTGCCGTCGAGCCACACCTGGCCCCACGGGCTCGCGTCGATGGAGACGATCGCCTTGGCGAGAGGCCTGTCTCCCTCTCCCCGAGGAAGAGAGGGTCGGGGAGAGGGCAAGACCTCAGGAGGAGCCGCAACCGGAGCCGGAACCGGAACCGGAGCCGCAACCGGAGCCGCAACCGGAGCCACGACAGGAACCGCAACGGGCTCATCGGCAGGGGCCGGCCCGCGCAGCGTGAGCCCGAGCGCCACCAACCCCACGACCAACCCCAGCCCACCGAGCGCCAGCGGCCACCGGCTCGGCCGCGCCGCCCCCAGCGAAATCGACGCCGAGCTCTCCACGACCGGAACAGGAGCCGCCACCTTCCGCTGCTGCGGCGTCGCCCGGGTGATGGCCGCGGTGCCATGAGGCCGGGTGGCGCGCTCGGTCTTCTTCTCGAGATCGATGAGCGCCGCCGAGCAGACCTCGGTGACGAGCCTGCCGAGCAGCTCGTCTTGGTTCGGCGAGACCTCAGGCAACGCCAACCTGAAATCGCGCGCGGTGGCGAAGCGCGCCTGGGGGTCGATGTTCATCGCGCGTTCGATCGCGTCGACCAGCGGGCGGGGAAGGTCGGGCCGGAACACGCGCAGCGGCGCGCGCGGCAACCGGCGTGGATCGAGCACCTGCCCCGTGGGCGTGTCGAACGGCTTCTCCAGCGCGGCGAGGTGAAAGAGCGTCGCCCCGGCCGCGAAGAGATCGACGCGGCGGTCGATGACCTCCCCGAGCAGCTGCTCAGGCGCGAGGTACCCCAGCTTCCCCATCACCTCGCCGGGCTTCGAGAGGTGGTCGCCCTCGGCCACGCGGGCGATGCCGAAGTCGGTCAGCTTCACCGCGCCGTCGATGGACACGAGCAGGTTGTGCGGCGTGACGTCGCGGTGCACCACGCCCAGCGGCGTGCCATCGGGCCCTCGCTGCTCGTGCGCGACGTGGAGCCCGTCGCAGAGGCTGCGCGCCACGTAGACGAGGAGCTCCGTCGACACCTGCCTGCCCGCGCCCTTCAGGCCTGAGATCAACTTCGAGAGCGAGACGCCGCGCACCAGCTCCATCGCGATGAAGTAGCGCTCGTGCTCGAAGCCGACGTCGTACACCTGCGCGATGTTCGCGTGGGTCATCTGCGCGGCCAGCCGGGCCTCGCGCAGGAACATCGAGATGATCTTCTGGTCCTCGGAGAGGTGCGGCAGCAGCAGCTTCACCGCGACCGGGCGGCTGAACTCGCCGATGCCCGTCTGCAGACCGACGTAGACCTCACCCATGCCGCCGGCGGCGATCCGGTCGAGCAGGACGTATCGGCCGAACTGAAGCCCTTCTGGCGCCATTCGCCGGCGACACTATCCTCTCGCTCGCCTGGGTCGATCACCGTTCCGTCCCCGGCGCGCCTCATTTCACCCGGGTCCGCTGGCGCCCCGGCTCCAGAACGGCATCAACCCAGGCGAGCTCAGGGAATACACCGCGCGCAGAAGAGGTCAGCTCCTCGCGCACGCGACGGATCGTGCCGTGGATCGGTTCCGCGGTGCGCGGCAACTCATCGCACATGCGCACTCCCCTGCGGATGTGGGTGTTGGTGATGGCGACCTCCTGCGGTGTCGAGGTGGAGGCCACGCCGGAAGGAGAGGTCCCCCGCGGCTCCTGCGGCTGCATCGCCCCCGACGAGCCGTGGACCGGCGAGGCCCTGCTTCGCGCGCACGTCGACGAGAAGACCTGGCTCGGCTCGGTGATCAGCTTCCGGTATGGGACCACGGTCGAAGACGGCCAGGTGAGCAACGACTGGGACCTGAGCCTCACGCCCTCCACCAGGGAGGCCCGCGAGCTCACCTTCCGCGTCAACCTGGTCACCGACGATCGCAGTTGCATCGAGGACCTGGGCGCCATCGCCATCGCCGACGTGCCGGCCACCCTCACGCGCTGCGACGACTTCGTGAAGGCGGTCGAGGGCCACGTGTACCTGGTGGAGAACCGCGATCAGGATCAACAGCAGCTCGCCGCCTTCGCCGTCACCACGCTCGACCGCGGGCACTCGGCGACGCTGCGCTGGTACCGCTCGGCGCAGCCGGATCGCTTCACCTTCGAGCGCTGACTGCTCTGGGGCTCCGAGCCGTCCGCGTTCCAGTCATCTGCGGCGCCGCGCCCCGAGGACCAGGCCCAGCAGCGCCAGCCCGAGCCAGGTGGACGCGTTCGCGGGCCCGGCGATGCAGCCGCAGCCCTTCGGCGCTTCCGTCTCCGGCTTCACCACGGCGCGCGCGCGGTGCCGGAGCCCTGGAAGGCCACGACCGGGTTGGTGAGGGCGAACTCCGCCAGGCCTCCGGTGGTGAGGGTGTTGGGGTTGGCCTGGTTGGCGGACACGTTCAGCGGCGTGGCGGTGCCGTCGGCGACGATGAGCTGAGGGTCGGTGCCGGTGGACGAGACGAGCGCGTCACCGCGGTACCCGATGATGCCAGGCACCCCGCTCCAGTCGTCGTTCACGGTGATGAGCCCTGCGTTCGACCAGTCCTGCGAAAACGGCAGCGCCTGGGGTGTGTTGTTGGCCCAGGCAGCGGTCACGGCCAGCGACAACATGATCAGCGCGGCGCGATTGAGAGTGCTCATGGGTGGCCGACTCGTAGGCGGGATGCCTGCTGGCGGCAAGGCGACCTCTGGCGATAAGCAGTCCCCAATGACGCGCTCCTGGCTCTTCGTTCCCGGCTTGATGTTGCTCTGTGCGTGCGCGCCCGAAGGAGGGAAGCCGACCCGCGCGCTGGCGCGGCGCGACGCGCTCTCGACGGGCGTGGTGATCAGCGAGGTCTACGGAGGCGGCGGGAGCGGCACCTCGACCTGGCGCCACGACTTCGTCGAGCTGTTCAACCGCGGCAACGTCGCCGTCGACGTCTCGGGCTGGTCGGTGCAGTACGCCAGCGACACGGGCGGCGGTTGGCAGGTGACCACCCTGGGGACCTTCGGGTTGCTGCAGCCGGGGCAGTCACTCCTGGTGCGCATGGGCACGGCGGGCACCACCGGCATGACCCTCCCCGCGCACGACGTGAGCGGCGGGAGCTTGATGAGCAGCACCGCCGGCAAGGTCGCGCTGGTCAGCTCCGCCACCGCGCTCATGGGCACCTGCCCCGCGGCGAGCGCGTACGTCGACCTCGTCGGCTACGGCAGCTCGGCGAACTGCGCCGAGGGTGGGCCCACCCCGAACACCTCGCCCACCACCTCGGTGAGCAGGCACTCGAACGGCTGCGCCGAGACCGACTCGAACGCGATGGACCTGCTCGTCGGTGCGCCGACGCCGAGGAACGCCGCGGCGAGCGCGCTCACGTGCGGTGCACCGCCGGTGGATGCGGGTGTGCCACCGGTGGACGCGGGCTGCCTCACCATCTCGAGCTGGCCGCCCGAGGCGCGCAACGGCGGGTACGACGAGGCGGCGCAGACCGCGTGGGGCGAGCTGTCGACGCAGGAACCCGCGAGCGCGGATGGAGGGATGGACGTGCTCACGCTCGAGGCGTACTTCGGCTTCGGCCTGGTGCTGCCGGTGACCGAGGTCTACACGGACACGACCGACTACGGGACGTGCGAGGCCTGCGCGTCGCTGTCGAGGGGCTGCAACTCGGCGGGGCGGTGCACGCGCGAGTACCTGGGGCAGGGCGGCACGGGCACCATCACCATCGCCACGCGTGATGCGGGGGCGGGGCAGTTCAGTGGCTCGCTCGTCGGCGTGCGCTTCGTCGAGTGGGACTTCATGAATGACGTGCCGGTGGCTGGCGGTGAGTGCGTCGTCTTGACGGGCGAGAACATCGACGCGACGTGGGGCGGTCCGACCGGCGGCGGAGGTGGTGGCGGCACTGCGACCGGGGGAGGTGCGGGTGGTGGGTCCTCGACAGGCGGCGGCGCGGGCGGAGGCTCAGCAACCGGAGGCGGCGCCGGTGGCTCGGATGCAGGCTCGATGGAGCCCGACGGCGGCGCTGGCGGTGAGCGGCTTGGGGGCAAGAGCGGCTGCGGCTGCTCGACGGGTGTGGAGGCGTTGCTCGCGTTGACGCTGCTGGTCTTGCGAAGGCGGGCCCCTTGCGCGCGCTGAGCTGCCTGGTGGTGCTGCTCGGCGGCTGCGCGACGTCACAGGGCCCCGACGCCTCGCTCACCGGGTGCGACTTCAGCGGCGCGTGGCCCGTCTCCGCGAGCGCGCGCGCTGCGGCGCCGAGCTGTGGCGACGCAGGGTCCTCCCAGTCATGGTCCATGACCTTCGCCGCCGATGGTGGGCTGATCATCGACGACGGCGCGATGACCCTCGACGGCACGTGGGTGGTCGCCCAGGTGGTCAGCCTCTCCGCTGACGGCGGAGCGCTCGACGGGGGCTTCCTGCCGCGCTTCTGGGCGCGCGGACTGGCGGCGGGCAGCACGCACTTCGTCGACGCAGGCTTCACGACCTGTGACGACTTCGCTGGATCCCGCGAGGCGATGACGTCGACCGATGCGGGTTGCAGTGGGTACTGGCACGTCAGCGCGACTCGGTGAGCGCGCGCGCGTGTTTCACTTCTTCTTCTTCTGCTTCGCCTTCCTCTTCTTCGGCGGGCGCGGCAGGTGGCGCAACCCCATCCACCCCAGCGCCGAGACGTGCCACGCCACCTGCGCCACGGGGAAGCGGCGGCCCTCGGCGGCCCACCACTGCCCCACCTGCGTGACCATGCCCACCAGCGCGTTCGCGTAGATGGGTGAGGTGCTCGGGTCGTAGCCAGCGCGGACGAACTCCCGGCGGAAGAGGTCGTCGACGCGCTCGGCGAGATCGTCGATGACCCGCGTCAGCCCTCGCCGCGCCAGCCCCGTGGGCGAGTCGCGCGTCAGCACCGCGAAGCCCGCCGGCTGTTCCTGGGTGTAGGTCATGAACGCCAGCACCGCGCCCTCGTAGCGCTCGCGCGGCGTGCCGTGGCTGATCGACTCCGAGACGCGGCTCACCAGCAGGTCCATCTCGCGATCGACGATGGCCGCGTAGAGCCCTTCCTTCGCGCCGAAGTGCTCGTAGACGATGGGCTTGCTCACCCCCGCACGCTGGGCGATCTCCTCGATGGGCGCCTCGTAGCCCTGGGTGGCGAACACCTCGCGGCCGACCTCCATCAACTGGGCCCTGCGGTCCGCCGCGGTGAGCCGCTGCTTTCGCTTCACGTTGCACCTTCTCCCTGTTACCCAGCGGTAACTTACCCGCGGGTAACCATGGAACACCCAGACTATCGACACATCGCGCAGGCCATTCGCGGCACCACCGACTGGGATGACGCGGTCCCCCTGTCGTTTCCCGAAGAGGGCGCCGACGTCTACAACCTCGCCTTCCGCTCGCGGCAGGCGGCGCACCTGCTCGGGCAGCCCGGCTATCGCTGCGAGGCGCATGGCACCAGCTACCCCGCCGAGCCCGCGTCCGACGGCACCGCCGACTGCGACATCAAGGACAACCTCGAGTTCCGCTACCCGCTCCTGCGCGGGCATTCCCCCGCCGGCGACGCCACGCGCTCGCGGCACCTGATCATCCTGCTGCACGGGCTCAACGAGCGGAGCTACTCGAAGTACGTGCCGTGGGCGTACCAGCTGTGGCGCGCGACGGGCGCCGCGGTGGCGCTCTTCCCGCTCTCGTTTCACGTCAACCGGGTGGAGCCGCACTGGGGCCGGGAGATCAAGCAGCACCTCGGCCGCCGCCAGGAGGTCTCGCGCAACGAGAACGTGCACGCCTTCAACTGCGTGCTCAGCGAGCGCCTCGACACGCACCCCGAGCGCTTCTTCTGGGGCGGGCTGCAGTCGTACGGCGACGTGGTCGACCTGGTGAAGCAGATCCGCTCGGGGCAGCACCCGTACGTCGACCCCGGGGCGCAGATCGACCTGCTCGGCTACTCGGCGGGCGGCTACCTCTCGCTGGGGCTCATGCTCGCCGACGAGGAAGGGCTGTTCAAAGACAGCCGCTGCGTGCTCTTCGCCTCGGGCGCGGTGCTGCGCAGCACGCACCTCTCGACGCGGCTGATCATGGACATGGCGTGCGAGATCTCGCTGATGAAGCTCTTCGTGCGCTTCACCATGCGGCTCGCCAGCCCGCGCCTGGCGCACTGGCTGGCAGACCATGAAGAGGGGCGCTGGTTCCGCGCGCTGTTCGGCGAAGAGAGCGAGCGGCCCCGGCTCGAGGCGCGGCTGCGTGAGCTCGCGCCCCGCCTGCTCGCCATCGCCAACTCGAACGACGACGTCATCCCCGCGGGCGCCGTGCTCAACACCATGCAGGGGCTGCATCGCGACACCGGCGTGCGCGTCGAGACGCTCGCGCTCGGCGTGCACGAGCACCCGTTCGTGTGCCCCGACTACAACCAGCGCGACCGGCGCTTCATCACCGAGTTCCTCGACGTGCCGGTGATGGGCGCGGGGTTCGAACAGTTCATCGCCGCCGCGGGAGGGCTCTTCACGCGCACCTGACAGCGACCCAGGCGATTGCGCATCTGGCACATCGGCGCGCAGGGGTGGTGTTTCACGCGGGACAACAGCCGTTGGCCCGCATGCACGGCCAAGTGTCTGCAAGCGCAGGGTTTTGGGCGCTGGCACCGGTCGTGAAGTGTGGGGCAGCACACGCCGCACACTCAACCTGGAGCCGACCATGCGCCTCAACCCCGTTGCCCGTCAGCCGTTCTCGATGTCCCGTTACTCGCAGCCGGCCGCCGCTTCGCAGCCCGCGTCCAGCCGGGTCCTCGACTCCTTCGTCTCAGCAGCACCCCGCGTCGAGGCGAAGGCGCCGTCGGCCACGAAGCAGGCGTTGGCTGCGGTGGGCCAGAGCGCGCTCGACGCGACCCTCAACGCGCTGGTGGAGAAGCTCTCGCAGGCGCTGGGCCGCGCGCTGGAGAAGTTCTTCGCGAAGCTCTCTCCGCAGGCGCCCGCGCTCCCCGCCCCCGCGGCTCCGGTGAACGAGCCCGTCGCGCCCTCCGCTCCCGCGCCGGTGGGTGGTGGTCTCGCTCCGACGCCGCTGGCGAAGGAGGTGCCGGGCCAGGTCGCGTACGTCAACACCATCAAGGAGCCGGGCATCGCGCCGAAGTCGGTCTTCCGCAACGCGGTGAACGCGGCCATCGACGCGGTGCGCGCGAAGGGCATCGGCATCGACCCGCAGGATCCGGACGCCATCACCGACTTCGACACGTACCACCAGGGCGTGGTGCAGGAGCTCCGCGCGCGTGGCTACAACGCGGCGTACGACGGCGAGGAGCTCGCGGTGGGCCGCCGCGGCGACGGCTTCTCCGAGCAGTTCGACATCTCGACCTGGCAGGGCCGCGTGCGCCGCTTCTACGCCGCCCACCTGTCGCCCGCCGTCTGGGGCTGAACAGACTGAAGACCGTGTCTCCCTCTCCCCGAGGGGGAGAGGGTCGGGGAGAGGGCAAACCAAAACCAAGCTACACTCCACCCAATGCTGCTCGCGCTGACGCTGTCGCTGATCAACGCCACGCCCGACTACTCGGTGGTCGTCGCGCGACGCCTCGGCGTTGACGCCAGGCGAGCCGCCGAGCTCTCCGCGGTGTTCGCGCAAGCCCTCGAGAAAGACACCACGCATCCACTCGGCCAGCTCCTCCCCGTCGGCGAAGCGACCGAGCAGCTGAAACAGGCCGGCTTCCCCGACACCAGCGTCTGCAACGGCTCAGCGGCCTGCGTCTCGAGCCTCGCGCGGGTGTCAGGCCTGAAGCGAATCGTGGCGCTGCAGTTGGTGAAGGTGGGCAGCGACCTCGCGGTCGACGCGAGCGTGGTGGAAGGTGAAGCGGGCCGCATCCTCGGCAGCGTCACCCGCACCGTGAAGCTCAAGACCGCCGACGGCGAGCTCGAGCCCCTCGCGCGCGAGCTGCTGTCGAAGGTGGCGAAGGCCACGCCCGAGCTCGTGGCGGTGAAGTCCGACGCGCCGAAGAACGTCGACCTCACGCCGCCGCCTCCGCTGCCTCCGCCCGAGGTGGAGGTCACCCCGGCGCCGGGCCTCACCACCGGGCGCAAGGTGGCGCTGGGGCTGGGAGGAGGTGCCGTGGTGGCGCTGGGTGTCGGCATCGGGCTGGGGGCGTCGGCGCTCAGTCAGAGCAACGCGCTCTCGGCGATCGATCCGCAGTTCGAGGAGAAGGCCGCGGCCGCGCGCGGAACGGCGCTCGCTGCAGACCTGGGCTACATCGCGGCGGGGAGCCTGGCCGTGGGTGCGCTGGTGGCATGGTTGGTCTCGCCGCCACCTGCTCCCTGAGCAGCCCGCTGCTGATGGGGTCATTCGAGCTCTCGAAGTGGGCGGTCGCGCCTGCTATTGGCGAGTGGTGTCCCTCTTGACGCTGCTGCTGCTTCAGCTCGCCTCGGGACAGCCGAGCTCCACCGAGGCCCGCGAGGCGCCACGCGTGCGTGCGGGCATTCACTTCGCGGTGGCGGCGGCCTTCAGCGGCTTCGCCCCGGGCATGGGCCCCGGGCTCTCGACGGAACTCGGAGCCACCCTCGAGGATCGGTATTCCCTGGTGGCGCGGCTGACGGTCGGGACCATCTTCGTCGTGAGCGTGGCGACCCTCGGGCTGGGGTTTGATCTCGCGCTGAGCGAACGACTGAGCCTCGGCGTCGGGGTCGCGCTTGGCCTGGTGGGTGGGCTGCTCATCGGAAACGGCGACCTGCCCTTCTCGCTGACTGTCTTTGCCCCGGTTCGCTTCGCGTTCGCGCCTTTCGCCCGCGCCGAAGACCACCTCGCGCGCAGGGGGCTGCTGCTCTTCGTGGAGGTGGGGCCAGGCTATGGCCTGGCGATGAGCAGCGGCTTCTCCGGACCTCGCCCCCCTCCCTCGCCGCTCTCCGTCGAAGCGGCCATCGGCGTCGGCTACGCAGTGTGGTGACGCCTGATCAGCGGAGGTCGACCTCGATGTTGTAGTCGCCGGCCGGCGCGACGGTGAGGCTCTTCGGGCCGCCGAACTCGAAGCCTTCCACCTTGAACTCGAAGCTGTGCTTGCCCGCGCTGAGCTGGAGCGTCACGGGCGTCACGCCCGCCTTCACGCCGTCGATGTAGACGTCGGCCACGCCGCCGGGCGTCTTGAAGCGCACCTGGCCGCCGCCGGGGATCGCCTTCACCGGTGCGACAGCGGCCACGGGCTTTGGCGGTTTCGGCGGCTCGACTGCTGCGGGAGGAGGCGTGGGTTTCGGCTGCTTCGGGATCTTCACCGGTCTGGTGGCGACGACCTGCGGCTGAGGCGCGACGGCGACTGCGCTGCCCGCGTCGATGACCTCTGGCTGCGGTGCGACGGCGACTGCGGTCTCGGTGGCCGGTGTGGCGCCTGCGTCGACGCTGACGGGCTCGACCGGTTCGGTTTCCGGCGCCGGTGCAGGCTCGTGTTTGCCCTCTCCCCGACCCTCTCCCCCTCGGGGAGAGGGAGGCACGTCGATCGCGGCGATCGGCTCGGGCTCATCTGGCGCGCGCAGCACCACGAACGCTGCACCGGCCACCACCACGACCACCAGCGCGATGAGCCCCAGCACCAGGCCCCTGGATGAGCTGGGCGCGGGCCCCTCGACTTCGCTCGGGGTGAGCGGAGGGCTCGGCTCGACGGCGATGGGCGTCAGCGTCCCCTCGACTCCGCTCGGGGCGAGCGGGGTGCGCCCCGACTGCGAGCCGGTGCGCCCCGATTGCGAGCCGGTGCGTCCCGACTGCGAGCCGGTGCGTCCCGACTGCGACCCCGTGCGTCCTGACTGCGAGCCGGTGCGCCCCGGCTGCGAGCCGACCTGTGGCAATCGCTGACTCGACGACGCCGCCCGGCCCCCCGACTGCGACTTGAAGTTGCGCTTCGAGCCCGTGCTCGTGTCGGAGATCTTCAGCGCCGACGGGACCGTCTCGAGCAGCGCGTCGGGCCCCGCCGAGCGCACCGTCGCGCTCAGTTGCTGCCGCTTCAGCCGGTCGCCGGGGAAGAGCGCCTCGAGCCACTCCTCGACCGTGGGCCCATCGATGGCCGTGCCCGAGCCCGCCAGCGCCTCCCGCAGCGCCCGCCCGAACTCACGCGCCGTCTGAAACCGCGCGTCCGGATTCCGCGAGAGCGCCTGCTCGAGGATGGCGTCGAACTCGGGCGGCACGTCGTCGCGCACGCTCGAGGGCGAAGGCACCGGCTCCTTCATCACCGCCCGCGCCGTGGCCGAGTAGTCCTCCCGCGCGAAGAGCCGCTTGCCGGTGAGCAGCTCCCACAGGCACACGCCCAGCGCCCAGGTGTCCGCGCGGCGATCCACTCCGCCGCCGGAGATCTGCTCGGGCGCCGCGTACTCGAACTTGCCCTTGAACGCGCCCGCCTCGGTCGACGACGAGCGCTCCCGCGCGCGCGCGATGCCGAAGTCGACCACCTTCGTCACCCCGTCGTAGGTGACGAAGATGTTGTGCGGCGAGACGTCGCGGTGCACCACGTTGAGCGGCGCGCCGTCAGACCCGGTGAGCTGGTGCGCCGCGTGCAGCCCCTCGGCCGCGTCGGCCAGCAGCCGCGCCACCAACCACGGGTGCAGCGGGTGGCGGTCCGTGCCCAGCTCGAGGTGCTTGAGCACCCGGTTGAGCGGCTCGCCCTCGAGGTATTCCATCACCAGGTAGTAGGTGCCCTCGACCTCGCCGAAGTCGAAGGTGCTGCACACGTTGACGTGGTTGAGCGCCGAGGCGATGCGCGCCTCGTCGAGGAACATCTTCACCACCGCCTCGTCGCCGGCCATGTGCTCGTGCAGCAGCTTGATGGCCACCACCTTGTCCACGCCGCCCGCGCCCGTCGCCTTCGCCAGGTACACGCCGCCCATGCCGCCCATCGCGATGCGGTAGCGTAGCTGGTACCGGCCCAGCCGCTGGGGGGTGGAGTTGAGCGTGCCCAAGGTTCAGAGCCGGTCGACGTCGATGCCGTGCTTCTTGATGAGCTTGTGCAGGTACACCCGGTCGATGCCCGACTCGCGCGCGGCCCGCGACACGTTGCCGTCGCACGAGCGCAGCACGTGCTCGATGAAGGCCCGCTCGAAGGCCGCGAGCGCGTCTTCCCGGGCCTGGTGGTAGTCGAGCGACTTGACGCTCTCCCCCGGGGTGAGCGCGATGCCCCCCGGCGCCGAGAGCTCACCCATCGCCACGCCCCGCTCGATCAGGTTCTTCAGCTCACGCACGTTGCCCGGCCACTGGTGCGCCCTGAGCCGCTCCAGCACCGGCTGCGAGAGCCCGAACCCGTGGGCGCGCCCGCCCAGCGCGTCGAGCAGCGAGCGCACCAGCAGGGGCAGGTCGTCCAGCCGCTCGCGCAGCGGGGGAATGCGAACGCGCACCACCGCGAGGCGATGCAGCAGGTCTGCGCGGAAGCGCCCAGCCTTCACCTCGGCGTCCAGGTCGCGGTTGGTGGCGGCGATGACGCGCACGTCGACGGGGCGGAACTTCTCGTCGCCCACCCGGCGCACCTGCCGGCTCTCCAGCGCGCGCAAGAGCAGCGGCTGCTGCTCGAGCGGCAGCTCGCCGAGCTCGTCGAGGAACACCGTGCCGCCGTCCGCGCGCTCGAACGCGCCCGGGCGGCTGCGGTCGGCGCCGGTGAAGGCCCCCTTCACGTGGCCGAAGAGCTCGGACGCGGCCAGCTCCCTGGCCAGCGAGCTGCAGTCGACCGTCTCGAAGGGTTTGTCGGCGCGCGCGCTGCCGTCGTGAATGGCGCGGGCGGTGACTTCCTTGCCGGAGCCGGTCTCTGCCTCGAGCAGCACGGTGGCGTCGGTCCTGGCCACCTTCTTGAGCGCCTCGAGCGCGGCGATCATCGGCGGCGAGACGCTGAGCAACGGGCCGAACTGCGCGCGGCCGCCGTCGTCATCGGGCTCGAGGCGCAGCTCGACCTCGCCCAGCACCAGCACCGCGCCCACCGGCACGAAGGCCTCGCGGATCTTCGAGCCCTGGTAGCGGGTGCCGTTGCGCGACTCGAGGTCCTTCACCAGCAACGCGCCGCCGCGGGTGGACAGCTCGGCGTGTCGGCGCGAGACGGTCTCGTGCGCGATGACCAGGTCGTTGCCGTCGGCGCTGCCCACGGTGACGGTGCCGCGCTCGAAGCTGAAGCGGCCCAGCTCCCGCTCGCGGCTGCGTGCGACCAGGCGCAGCTTCGGGGGGAGTTCACCGAGCGAGCCATCGAGGGAGCGGGTCTGTACGGGCGCAGGCACGGGGAGAGGCTTTCTACTCTTTCAGTTGCATGCCGGGGGGCTGCCGGCGCACTGCGAGGAGTTGACGCACTGGTTGTTGCGCGAGCAGCCGCTGCAGCACTGCGTGCACTCGCACGCGGTGTCGACGGGGTTGGGCCCGCAGCCGGCGGTCACGCCGTTGGCCTTGCAGCAGATGCTGCCGACGCAGTTGTTGGAGCAGCACTGGCCCGCGCAGCTGCACGAGCCCCCGTTGCCGGTGCAGGCGGGCGCGCTGCACACCCCTGAGCCACACACCTGCGGGCAGGCGCAGCTGCCGCAGTTGATCCCCGACCGCGCCGAGCCGCAGTTGTCGGTGCCCGAGTTGGTGCCGCAGTTCCTCCCCAGGCGCGCGCAGAAGGCGGTGTTGGTCTCGGCCACGCAGATGCAGGTGTTGGCGGGGCCGCAGGTGTCGTTGGGTGGGGTGCTGCAGCCCCCGCAGCTCGTCACGGTGCGGGGCGCGCCGCAGGCGTCGGTGCCCGAGACGGTGCCGCAGGTCTTGCCCAGGCGCGTGCAGAAGGCGGTGTCGGTCTCCATGCAGCCGCACAGGTTGGGGACGCCGCCGCCCCCGCAGCTCTGCGGGGTGGTGCACATGCCGCAGCTCGACGCGGTGCGCGGGGTGCCGCAGTTGTCGGTGCCGGTGAAGGCGCCACACTGCTTCCCCAGCCGGGCGCAGAAGACGGCGTCGGCCTCGGGCGTGCAGACACAGGCGTTGGCGGTGCAGGTGAGCGCAGGCGCGCTGGTGCAGGCGCCGCAGTCGGCGGTGCGGGCGTTGCTGCAGTTGTCGGTGCCGCTGAACAGGCCGCAGGTCTTTCCCAGGCGGGTGCAGAACACCGCGTCGCTCTCGGCGGTGCAGGAGCAGACCCCGGCGGTGCAGGTGTTCGGCGTCGAGCAGGGCCCGCAGCTCGCCACGGTGCGCGAGACACCGCACAAGTCGTCGGCGGTGTGCGCGCCGCAGGTGCGGCCGAGGCGGGCGCAGAAGGCCTGATCAGTCTCCATGCACACGCAGACGTTGCTGGTGGTGCAGGTGTCGGGGAGCGTGCAGGTACCGCAGGCCACGGTGCGCTGAGCCGCGCAGTTGTCGCGGTCCGTCACCATTCCGCAGGTCTTGCCCAGCCGCGCGCAGAAGGTGGTGTTCGATTCCGATACGCAGCTGGGCGTGCCGCAGACGTTGGGCATGCCACCGCCGCCGCAGGTGAGCGTGCCTGAGCAGGTGCCGCAGTCATTCACCGCCCGCGAGGTTCCGCAGTTGTCGGGCCCCGAGGTCGCACCGCAGGAGGCGCCGAGCCGCGCGCAGAGCGCCGCGTCGTTCTCGGGCACGCAGCCGCCGTCGACGTCGCCTCCACCTCCGCCTCCACCTGCACCGACGCCTCCACCTCCACCGACGCCGGCGCCGCCTCCACCCACTGGAGCGCCGCCACCGCTCCCTCCCCCCGTCGCGGCCCCGCCGCCGGTGCTTCCGGCGCGCTCGACACACAGCCCCTGGTCGCAGCGCTGCGTGGCGGGGCAACCCTCGTCGGTGTCGCAGTGCGGCCGGGTGTCGATGATGAACGAGCAGGCCGCGCCCAGGGCGAAGGACACGGCCACGGCGCTGAGGACGAGACGTCGCAAGGGGGGCTCCGGACTGGCTTTCACGCGCTCACGAAGCCTACTCCGCCGGTCGGTTCACGGGCAGTTGGTGACCGCGAACCGGGAGAAAGGAGAGGGGTCGCCCCGCGTGTCGACCACCGAGCCGGGGCTGATCACATAGTTCGCCGACGGCCGGCTGCCGCAGAGGAAGGTCGCCGACGAGGGGCTGCCCGAGAGGGCGTTGCCGAAGATGGTCACCGGCGCGTCGGCGGTCCCCGCCCCTGAGACGACCATTCCCATCTTCGCGTTGAGCACGGTGTTGCCCGAGACCTCGCCGCCGCGGATGTGGGCCGAGGGGTACCAGGCGTGCGGGCCCACCACGATGCCGTAGTCGCACTGGCGCTGCGTGCAGTCGACGCGGTTGCCGCTCAAGCGCGCGCCGTCGAAGTCGCCGTGGGTGTGGCCGTTGAAGTTGTCGAGCATGAGGCCTCCGAAGGCGAGCTGCCGGGCCTGGTGCACCACGTTGTCGATAAACACGCCGCCGCGCGCACCGCCCGAGATGAAGCCGATGTCGGAGTTGTCGATGAACTCGTTGTTGCGCACCACCGCGCCGTCGGACTGCAGCAGCGTCAGCCCGTCGGCCCACATCATGTGGCGGCCGTTCTCGCCGTTGTCGCGGAAGGTGCTGCCGATGACGGTGGCGCCGTCGCCGAGCCACTCGAAGCCCGACCCGCAGAGCGCGTTGATGGACGCGGACGAGATGAAGCCGCAGTCGACGCAGGTCTGGGCGGTGGCGTTGAAGCCCACGCGGTTGTGGCCACCGGCGCAGGTCGCGGCCGCGGCGGAGTCGAGGCGCGCGTCGCGGTTGCCGTCGAGGACGAGGTGCTCGAGCTGCACCCGCTCGCCGGCGATGACCACGAAGCCGTTCTCGACGAAGAGGGTGGGGGAGGCCTTGAGCGTCGCGCACGCCAGCCCGTGCATGCACGACGCGGCGCTGCCCGCGGTGCCCGCGGTGCGCACGGTGATGGGCTGCAGGAGGCGGAGCTGGCCGTCCATGAGGTAGGTGCCCGGGGGGAGCTCGAGCACGCGGCCGGCACGCGTTGAATCGACGCAGGCCTGGAGCGCGGCGGTCGCGGGCTGGTGGCCGCTGCTGTCGGCGAAGACGCCGGAGCAGAGCTCGACGTCACCGCCGGGCGTTGGCGCCGGGTTGGAGCCGCAGCTCACCTGCACGGTGCGCTTCACCGGGGCGCCGAACCACTGCACCCCTTCCTGCACCATCTGCCAGTCGGTCACGCGCGGGCCGGCGCCGTCGGGGGCGGTGAGCTCGAAGGTGAAGGTGGCGTCGGCGCCGGGCGGCACTTCTTCTCCGTCGCCCAGGAAGATGCGCACGTCGTTCCGGTAGAGCGGGTCTTCGTCGTCGACCGCGCCGAGCTTGAAGCCGTCGGCCGAGGTCCAGGTGACGGCGCTGGTGTTGCGCATGGTGACGCTGACCCGGGCGCGGTCGCCGCACTCGAGTGAGGAGGGGAAGCGGGCGTCGACGACCTGGGCGTCGAGAGTGCGGAGCGAGCTGGTTCGGGTGGTCTCGGAGTCGGTGGTGAGGCCGGCGGAGGAGAGCCCGCAGCCGGCGAGGAGGACGGAGAGGATCAGGGCGGAGCGTTTCATGGGGCTCCCCCTGTGCAGCGGGCGTACCGTTTACATTCTTCGTGCGGACGCGAGGTTGCGACGAGGGCCTGGACTCCACTGTTGCCTGGGTGACTACTCCCTGCGCTCCCCTCCCCGAGGGGAGAGGGTCGGGGAGAGGGCGAAAACACTTCACCGAAGCAACAACGCCTCGACGCGAGGCTCGACCTGCACCGCAGATCCCACCTTGAGAATACCGACGCCCACGTCGACGGCGCTCGCCGCCACGCCCGCGCGCTGCAGGTGGGCCAACAGCCGCTGCGCCCTGCGCTCGCACCTCTTGAGCTCATCGGGAGCGGCCTCCGAGCTGCGGCCCAGCACCAGCAGGCGCACCCGCTGCGGTCCTCCCACGGCCAGCATCCGCTCGAGCGCGCCGAGCTCGTTGCGCGCCTCGAGCTTCAGCTCGTCGCTGGTCAGGTCGAACGACACCCCGGTCAACGTCACGCCCAGCGCCTCGGCGCGGAGCCTGCGCCCGAAGCGGAGGTCTTCCAACGCCGTGCGGCAGTCCACCTCGGGCTCAGCGCGCTTCACGCCGGCCCAGGCCTCCGAGCCGCCGGCATCGCCGCGCCACCGCCCGCGCAGCAGGCCGTCGTCACCCATCGCGACGATCGCCTGGCCCGAGGTGGTCTCCTCGGTCCACGTGAGCGACGCTGCTCTTCCGCGCGAGACACCCTTCACCGCCCAGACCTCGTTGGGCCAGATGGCGCAGCCGGTGAGCGCCGGGCCCTCTTCCACCAGGCGCAGGGCGCCGCCCTTCTCGAGGCGCCAGGTGCCCGCGAGGCTCCTCGGCGGCGAGGGCTCGAGCGGGTGGCCCAGCAGCGAGACCTCCATCAACTCGGTGTAGCGGGTGTCGCCGTGATTCCCCGGAATGGTGAGCCGCACCCAGCGGGCGAGCGTGTTCTTCGGCAGCGTGGCGCGGCCCGAGCCGAGCTTCTTGAGCGGCACGGTCGCGACGCGCGTGAAGCCCTCGGCGGGACCGGTGGACGAGACCCAGACCTCGACGCTGCTGGCTGAGACGCCGGGGTTGCTGCCCTCTTCGGCGTTGGCGTTGTTCACCTCGATGGAGGTGAGCGCCGCGCGTTGCTCCAGCTCGTAGACGAGGCTGAACGGCCCCTTCGTGCCCGAGGCGCTGCACCAGCCGGTCGCCGGGTCGCCGTCGGTGAGCGCTTCCGGAGTCCACGTGCCGCCCCACGACGGTGGGGCCTGCACCACCACGGTTCCGGCCTCGAGCGAGAGCAGGTTCACGTCGGGCGTGGCCGCGAGCAGGGCGAAGAGCAGGGGCATCATGGTTGAACGAATGTAGGCCACGGCGGATCTGGCAGTTAGAACCACCGCGTGCTCGTCAGCGCGCTCCTCGCCGTCACCCTGGCTGGCTCCGACGCGGTCACGGTCCTGCCCTGCGTCGACGAGCTCACCGCTCGTGCGGGCCCCTCGCTCAGCGCGGCCCGTGTGGGAGTGATCCGCCGGGGGACGTCGCTGAAGCTGCTCGAGACCACCAACGTGCAGGAGTCGTTCAGCCTCACCGTCGATCGCAACGTGCCGGCGCCGATCAAGTTCGAGCCGCACGACGTGTGGTTGAAGGTCGCGCTCACCACGGACGGAGGTGTTGCTTCAGGGTGGGTCTACGGTGGCCTGGTGTGCCGGCCCACCCTCACCGCGTCCGATGGGCAGTTCTCGGTGGTGGGGTGGTCGCAAGACGGCGCCCGGCTCGCCTTCATCGAACGAGCGCCCGACTCGTACGCCTGCGCCTGGGGACGGCCGTCGGTGCTGCGCATCGTCGAGGTCGCCAGCGGGAAGGACCTGTTCGCGTTGAAGGACGACTGTCCTCCGGCAGACCTGCTCATCTCGCACCGCGCCGAGCTCACCGTGGCGCTGCGCGCGCACGGCATTCACTTCGCGTGGTTCATCGCGCTCGACTCGAAGCCGCTGGCGGTGGCGCTCGAAGGACGAAGGGTGAAGGTGCTCGGCAACGGCGTGACGCGCGCTGAGCTGCCGGTCGATTTCCCCGTGCAGGCCATCGACGATTCGAGCGGCTTTCCGAAGGCGCAGCTGATCGCCGTGCTGAAGCGGCCGGGCCTCGACGTCGCGGTGGTGCGGGTGCAGGCGAGCGAAGAGAATCACCGCTACGCCGCGCGCGGGCTGAGCGACGAGGTGAAGGACGCGTGGCGCGACGCGCTGCCCGGGGTGCGCCTGACCGGAACGCCGCTGGGCCGCTGCGACGGGATGCTGCAGGGCACGGCGAGTGACGTGAAGGCGGCGAAGGCGCTCGAGGGCCTCACCGCCGAGCTGCGCCGCCGCCTCGAGAAGAAGTACCGCAAGGTCCTGCCTGACGAGTTCTGCCTGGCCGGCGCGGGCCGGTCGGCGAAGGGGCTCGAGCTCACCTTCGTGCCGCAGCAGTGTCACGGCAACGAGTGTCCTGACGATGCGTGCAAGGCGGCGCTGGAGTTCACCGTGAGCCGCGGCTTCGCGGTGCTGAGTGAGAAGAGCGTGAAGTTCGACGGCTACACCTGCGACCCGTAGGCAGCTCCGTCAGGGACAGTTCACCTGCGCGATGCTCCAGCTGCCGCGCTGCGCGCCGTTGTTCCAGACCACCTTGAGGCCGCCGTAGTTGAAGACGTGGTACCCGAACCAGAGGCCGCCGCAGCCGGTCATGCTCACGGCGATCTCGTCGGTGTGGTTGAGCTCGTGTTGTCCCGCGCAGAGGCCCGCCGCCCGCAACTGCGCGTTGACCGCCGCGAACCAGGTCTGATCCGTGAAGCGATCGCCGATGTAGCAGTCGCTGCCGCGGGGACAGCCAGACAGCGTCTCCATCGCGGTGTTCACCAGGTTGGCGACGGTGGCGTTCACGTCGGCGTGGTTGGCGTAGTCGGCCTCGGGCACGCCCTGCGGGAAGGCGCAGGTGGTGATGGGGGCGCAGGTGACGGTGATGGCGCGGTTGGTCACGGCGCCGAACACGCCGGCCGCGGTCGTCATGCGGAAGCGCGCGTCCCACGAGCCGGCGAGCGTGGGGGCCTTGAGGTCGACGGGGATGGTGATGGTCGCCCCCGGCGCGACGGGCGCGGTGAGGTCGACGCGCGGGTCCGTGCCGGGAGGGAGGAAGAGGTGGCCGAGATCGCCGACGTACGCGAGGCGATGGGTCGCGATGGCCCAGGTGGTGCTCCCGTTGTTGCGCAGCGTGACGGTGGCGCTCGCCGTGGCGCCGCAGGCCATCGAGGCGGGGAGGGTGTTCGACACCACCACCGCGCTGTCACCGGCGACGCTTCCGCCGCCGCCGCCGGTCGCGGTTCCTCCGCCGGTCGCGGTTCCTCCGCCGGTCGCGGTTCCTCCGCCGGTCGCAGTTCCTCCGCCTGTCGCGGTTCCTCCGCCGGTCGCAGTTCCTCCGCCGGTCGCAGTTCCTCCGCCGGTCGCAGTTCCTCCGCCGGTCGCAGTTCCTCCGCCTGTCGCGGTTCCTCCGCCGGTCGCAGTTCCTCCGCCGGTCGCAGTTCCTCCGCCGGTCGCAGTTCCTCCGCCGGTCGCACTTCCTCCACCAGTCGCACTTCCGCCACCCGTCGAGCCCGCGCCTCCACCGGCGCCGCCCCTCGGCGTCACCATCACTCTGAACTCGACGGAGTGCGTGCCCACTCGCGCCGACGCCACCGCGACACCGGGCGCCGTTCCCGCGCGGAGCGTGACGCGCGCGACCCCCTCGGCCGTCGTCGAGGCCTGCGTCTGCGCGAGGAACGTGCCGAGCGGCGCGTCGGTGAGCACGAACTGCAGCGTCGTTTCCTGCGCCGGCTCTTCGCACGAGGTCCATCGCGCGGTCAGGTCGGCCGTCTGCTCGACCTCGACGGAGAGCGGGGCCGGCCCAACGGCTTCGAGCCGCTGCAAGCAATTCGGATCTACCAGCGTGACCGTGCCGTCGCCGCAGGCCGCCAGCGCGAGTGAACAGAGGATGGAGTGACGAAGCATGCGGGCTGTTGAGCAAGGGGCACACCAGCGCCCGCGACCGGTGGATCAACGGGTTGGCGCGTGCAGCGGCGTGGGCTGGTGCCACCACGCCTGCTCAGTGTTGCTGGTGAGATGACAGTGACCCCTCCAGGGCTGGGTGCTTCCTGCGATCTGCATCGACCCCCTGCTTTCCGATTCACCCACGGCCGCATCGAGCCCAGCCGCAAGGTCAGACCGCAAGTGGCTCGTCGGTGCTGGCGTGCTGTTCGCGTTGTACGGGTTCATCGGCGCGTTCGCGCTCCCGTTCTCAACCCTGGGAGAGCCCGTGGTCTTCGTCGACGGACGGTTCTTCGTCCTCGGCTTCGGAGGTCTGGCAATCGCCGCTTTCGGGATTCAGGGCGGTGCTCTGCGCGGCCGCTCGAAGGTCGTCGCCCTCGTGGTCGCTGCCGCGCTGTTGGCGGGCATCTGCGCGTCGACGTGGGGGCTCATCGTGTTGATGGAGCGCTTCGGCTACTTCTTGCGCTTCTGAATCCAGAGCGCGGCAACCTCGGAGGTTGTCTCCTTTGTTGACGACGAGGGGGGCCGGGAGGGGGGCTGAAAAGCGTGTCCTCTTTGATGACAAACCACTCGCTCGTCCCGACTCAGTCTCAAGGGCAGCCTGCCTGCATCAGGTCGAGCGACCGGCGGAAGTCGGCCTCGCTCTGCCCGTGTCGCCAGTACCAGAACGCCGTGCCCTGCTGCCGCGCCGCGCAGAAGCGTTGGTGGAACTCGACCGGCGTGAGCGTCGGGTTCGGGTTGTACTCGTTGACCAGGCACGGCTTGTTCGCGCACTGCGCCGGCGTCGCCGAGTCATCCTGGTGCAGCTCGCCGTAGTCCACCGAAGCATGCTGCATCGTCGCCATCAGCCCCGAGTTGGTGCCGAAGAGATGCCGCGCGTACCCCTGGCGCTGCTCCTCGTCGCGGATGACGTCGTGCATCGAGGTCGTCCACGCCGTCGTGTAGCCCGCGATCAGGCCCACCTCGTTTCCGTCCTGGTAGAGCACGTTGTCGAAGCGCCCGGTCTCCCGCACCACCTTGCGGATCCACTGATCAGCCACCGAGCCCGGCGCCACCGCTGCGCTGCCCGCCGTGGCGCAGTGATCTGCCGCCTGCGCGTTGAACGCCGAGTCCCACGCGGAGTAGCCGGCGAGGTCACCCCACCGGCAGTGCTTGATGCCCCACCCGTCGATGACGTCCACCTCGACGTACTGCCCGCGGCTGCGCGCGCCTGCGATCAACGCGCGCACGCGCTGCCAGAACACCTCGTTGAAGCGGGTGAGGTCGGCCTTGCCACCCGACTCGACGTAGCCGCCACCGATGGGTGCCCAGTCGGTCTCGCCATTCGCAGTGCTCGTCATGAACGGGCCGACCCGCATGTGCAGGAAGGTCACGCCCTTCGCCGCGGTGAGGTCCATCCACGTCTCGTTGAAGAGCGGCCAGCCGTACGGCCCACCCGCGCAGCACGAGATGGCGCCGCGCACGTCGACCGCGCGACCGTCTTCATGCTCGAGCCGCCCCGCACGCACGGTGATCGCCATCGAGGGGCCGGCATCCGGCGCACCCGCGTCTGGAGTCCCGGCGTCAGGCGCACCCGCAACCGGCACCCCGGCGTCGACGAGCAGCGTGCCGGAGTCGATCGCTCCACACGCGGTGGTGTCGAACCCGTCGCACGTCACCTTGCAGCGGAGTTGGCCCGGGCCGAGCCCCACGCTCCCACACGCGCCGCGCACGTCAGCGCCGTCGCAGACCTCGTCACCCTCGGTGACGCCGTTGCCGCAGAAGGGAAGAGGCGGCCCGCTCGGAGGGACGCAGGAGATCAGCGTGGCGAAGACGAGAGCGCGAGGGAGCACGGGCTCTGCGTCTACACGCTTCGTGCCGCCTCCAACCGTTCACCCCGAGCGGAGTCGAGGGGCGCTCCGTGATGCACTCGCGCCCACAGTGTGAACGCGAGGTGGCACCTCGCTGCTACGGTCCACGCCGTGTTCGGGTTCCTTCGCAGCTGGAAACGACGTCGCCTCGCGAAGCGGGAGCCGTCACCCGCGCTGGCGCCGCTGATCGACCAGCACTTCCCCTTCGCCGGGCAGCTCGACGCGGCCGAGCGGGCGCGCTTCCTCACCCACCTGCACGTGTTCTTCCTCGAGAAGCGCTTCGAGGGTGCGGGCGGGCTCGAGCTCACCGACGAGATGAAGGTGGTGGTGGCCGGCTCAGCCGCGCGGCTCGCGCGCAACCTCTCGCTCGACGTCTACGACGACCTCGTCACCGTGGTGCTCTACCCGGCTGCCTGGAAGAACCCGCGCGGCGAAGGCGTGCACCTCGGCGAGGCGCACCAGTGGGGCCTGGTGGTGCTCGCGTGGGACGCCGTGCGCCACGGCCTCTACAACCCGGCCGATGGCCACGACACCGCGCTCCACGAGTTCGCGCACGTGCTCGACCTCGGCGACGGGCGCTTCGACGGCACGCCCGAGCTCAACGCCTGGGCCGACTACCACGCGTGGACGCGGGTCTTCTCGAGGCACTACGAGCAGCTCCGCGCGCGCCCCCACCGGAGCCAGGTGCTGCGGGCCTACGGCGCCACCAACGAGGCCGAGTTCTTCGCCGTCGCCACCGAGGCGTTCTTCGAGAAGCCCGCCCGCCTCAAGGAGAAGGCCCCCGAGCTCTACGAAGAGCTGCGCCGCTACTACCGGCTCGACCCCGTTCGGAACGAGTAGATCGTTCCGGTGCGCCCGTTGAGCGCGTGCTCCCGGCGCTCAGCGAGGCGTTGCCAACCGGGGTGTTGTTGAGTTTCCAAGGCGATCTCGGGCAGCGTCTGGCCCGAGTGCACGAACACCTCCGCCCAGCCGAGTCGGCGAGCATCGATGCTCAGACGCGCACGCGACTGGAGGGGCGTGTCGAGCTGCTCGAAGACTCGATCTTCCTCTTTGAGTCCGTGCAGCGGGCGGCAGAGCGCGTCGAGCAGTCGCCCGATGACGCCGACACCCTGCGCGAGGCGCTCTCCCAACTCCCGGTGATCGACGAGGCGCTCGAGGCCGCCCGAAGTCACGAGCCGCTCGCGCCGTTGGTGCAGTTGGTCGGCGCGAAGAAGCAGCGCGTGGCGGCAGCGCTCAGGCGGCGACGCGGCACCAGCAAGACCTCGCTCGTCGAGGATCTCACCGCGATGGAGGCCAGCGTGCGTGGGGTGCGAAGGCCACCCGCTCGCGATGAGCCCCGCTTCCTTCAGAGCAGCATCGGCGGGGAAGTCGCGTTCCTGCTGATCGGCCTGCTCGTCGGGGCCTACCTCTTCGCCACGCTCTATTGGTCTGGAGGGCGCGACCGCGTGCCTGGCGCGTGGATGATCGGCATCGCGGTGATGGCGCTCACGCTCGTCTTCTCGAGTCGCCACCCCCGGTGGGTGCTGCTGGCCGACCGATTCTACGCGGGTGGACGGAACAGGTTGCTGCGCGACGTGGTGCTCCGCGCGGCCACGCCGAAGCGGCCGGCTGAGGTCGAGCTCCCTGAAATCACGCTCACGGATCCCGCGCTTTACGACCTGGTCGCGCTGATGCGCCTGCCGCTGCTGGCGGGGCTGGTCTCGCGGCCCACAGGGAAGGTGACGCAGACCCGCGACGTGCTCGTGCTGACCACCGCTGAAGGTGTGTTGACGGTGCGGCGGGACGACGGGAAGCGGGCGGTGCAGCGGTTACTGGTGACCAGGCACGTCACCCCGCACCAGCTGTTCGCCGTGCTGGCACATCTGCCAGCAGGTCGGCTCGGTGCAGTCGCGAAGGCGCTCGACGATCTCGCGACCTGGAGCGGGCAGCCGGCGGGGCCGAACCCATAGGCCCCTCACCCGGCCTGCGGCCGACCTCTCTACCGGCTCGACCCCGTTCGGAACGAATAGATCGTTCCGGCGCGCCGCCCGTTGAGGGGGCGCATGATCTCCGCGCTCCTCGCCCTCGCCCTCGCTGCGTCACCTTCCCAACCCCGCGCCATCAGCATGACCGGCGACGCGAAGATGACCTTCCGGCCCAACCAGGTGGTCGCGTCGTTCCTGCTCTCCGCCTCGAGCCGCGACCAGGCGGGCGCGAGGAAGGTGAACGACGAGAAGCTCGCGAAGTTCGTGCGCGCCTGCCGCGAGGCCGGCGTCGAGCAGCGGAACCTGACCATCAACGAAGGCGGCGCGGCACCGGAGTACCGGGGCAACGAGGTCATCAGCTACCTCTTCAATCGCTCCGTCATCGTCACCATCACGGACATGGCGCGGGTCGATGACGCGCTCACCGCCGCGGTGCGCAACGGCGGCGTGGTGTCGGGCTCGGTCATGATCCAGAACACCGAGCACCAGCTCTACGAGACGAAGGCGCGGGTCGCGGCGGCGCAGGCAGCCCGCGAGCGGGCGAAGGGCGTGACCGAGGCGCTGGGCGCCAAGCTCGGCTTGCCCGTCAACGTGAGCGAGCGGACGACCCCGGTGGAGAGCGTGCCGGTGGGCAGCTTCTCGGTTCCGGTGGACGGCTCGGTGACCTCGGGCTTCGCCAACCGCGAGCTGATCGTCACCTCGCAGGTGACCGTGCAGTTCGACATGGAAGCGCCGCTCTGACCGAACCGTTCACCCCGATGGCGATCACCGTTCACCCCGAGCGGATGTAGCCTCCACCTCGTGGTGTCTTCCGGGCCGTTCCCAGTTGGTCTTGCGTCGTGGGGACCGGTGCTCCTGGCCGCGCTCGGGCTGGGCTTCGCCGTCTTCGGGTTGATCAAGCCCAGAGGCCTCTCCGGAATCCTCGCGCTGCTCCTGGCGACGCTCGCGGCCGGTGCCGGCGTCGTCGTCCAGGTGCGCGCGGAACGGGAGATCGATCGGTTCCTCCTCTCGGGGGGCCCGTCGAACAACCGGGCCGCGACCGAGCGCGGGCGCATGTATCGCTACCCTCACGCGCAGTCGCAGGGACGGCAGGTCGCGATGGTCGCTCCTCCCGCTGCTGCTGGGGGCCGTCGCCGCCTTGCGCAGGCCGCAGGGAGGGCGCGTGCTGGCGCTCGGCTTCCTGGGCCTGGCGATGCTCGCGTGGGGCGCTGCCTGGCACATCTCGCATCGGCCCCTGCCGGTAGACCGCTACGACTTCGACGAGGACGACGACGAGGCGTGGATGCTCGCCATCGCGATCGACGGCACCTCCGACGCCACGATGCCCCCCGGCGAGCTGGGTCCCGGCTGCGATCTCCTCGACGCGACGCTTCGGACGCACTGGCAGCGCGAGCCGGTGCCGCCGAAGCTCGAGGCCCCCCTTCACCTCGCCGCGCAGCGCTGCGTACAGGACGCCCTCGCCGCGCTCGAGACCGCGCGGGACCCGAAGCGCGCGAGCACGCTGCGCCGCGCGCTGGTCGACTCGGCGTTGCTGAAGGACGAGGCCGTTCGGGAACAGCTGAGGCTGCCGCTGTCCCGCGCCGAGGAAGAGCGCCTTCAGCGCACGGCCGGCGCGCGCGAGAGGATCCGCGAGCTGCTCGGGCCGGGCGCGTCCACCGGGGCGCTGGAAGACGTGCTGGCCCACCCCGACGCGGGCGTGAGGTGAATCAGGGTGAACACACCCGCGGCCCCAGCGGCAGGGACTGATCAGTCGCGATGCCCAGCGTGAGCACGCTGCCGTGCGTGGTGCCCAGGTAGAAGTGCGTCTCTTCCGGCGTGCCGCCGACCCAGGTGAGATCGCCCGGGCCCGTCTCGTAGCCGGCCGCCACCACCACTGCGCGAGAGCTGCCGGGCTCCCTGAAGATCATCCGCGTGCCGCGCGGAGGCCGGGCCGCGCTGGTCCAGTACATGTTCACGTACCAGCCCTCGTCGAGCACCGGGAACAGGGTGGGGCTGCCGATGCCTGCGCCGTAGAACGTGCCCCCCTCGAGCGGCGCCCACGGCTGGGTGCGGTGCATCACGAAGCCGGTGCGGGCCTGCGACAAGGCGTGGTGCGCGTCGAGCTCGTCGGTGAACGTGGTGGGGTACGGCTGCGGCTCGTCCTGCGTCACCAGGTGCGCCTCGAGCACGATCTTCCCGGTGGCGGGCATCGCCAGCGTGTTCCCCTGGTCGCCCACCCGCGGCATCGTGCCCGTGTTCAGCGCGCACGCGCCCGCGGACGGCTGCACCAAGCCGATGTCGACGCGGTACGCGCCGGCCCGCGGCGTGCCGCCGCTCACGTACGTGTCGACCACCACGAACCAGGTGCCGGGCGTCACGTCAGCCTTCGCGTGCAGGTTTCCCCGCGCGACGCAGGCCTGGCTGTCGAGCGCCGAGAGGATGTGCACGTCCACGTCGACACCCGCTGACTCGTACACCGCCGCCGAGAGGAAGCCCGCCGCAGGCACCTCCACCCGGTAGATGACCTCGTTGCCTGACTCGTCGGTGGCCGGTGCGCAGCTGTAGCGATCGAAGCTGCTCCGCGTCGCGGCCGAGGTGTCGTTGTCGTTGGTGTAGACGAAGCGATCGACGCAGAGCTGGCCCGCGGGGCAGGTGAACCCGGCGTCCATGCCCGCATCGACTCCCGCGTCGACTCCCGCGTCGATTCCCGCATCCGCCTCCGTCCCTGCATCGGCGCCTGCGTCGGCGGGCGCGCCTGCGTCGAAGCCGGCTCCCGCGTCGTCGAGCGGCTCGAGGCCTCCATCTTCACGGAGCATCACGCCGCCACAGCTCAGGCAGAGGAGCGCACCCAGGAGCGTCGTTCGGGACATGAGGCGCCTATAGCCCGGGCCACCCCGCAAAGACGAAGGCGCTGCGCGTCGGGGGAGCACGCAGCGCCTTCGGGGCATCCGCTCTAAGACAAGAACGACAGCCGCGTTGCATCAGTATGGACCCGCCCCCTTTTCCGCCCGGGTTTCGCGTTGGCGTCCGTCAGGTCTGCCGAGTCGCCCCTCACCCCGGCCCTCTCCCCGCTTCGCAGGGAGAGGGAGGGAGTAGGGTCCCGCGCCATGTTCGGGTTCGGAAAGAAGCGCGAAGACGATGGAAAGAGCCTCACCCAGCCACTCCCGGAAGGCTGGCAGGTCGTCGACCTGGGCCTGCTCGGCTCGGGAGGCATGGCCCGCGTCTACCGGGTGCGCGACGAGGTGCTCGGCCGCGAGGTCGCGCTCAAGGTGCTGCGCCCCGAGCTGTTGAAGGAAGACGCGGCGCTGGCGAGCTTCGTGACCGAGGCGCGCATCACCGCGCAGCTCGACCACCCGAACATCCCCGCGGTCTACGCGCTGGGCAGCGAGCGAAAGCGCTCCAGCGTCTTCACCATGAAGGTGCTGGAAGGGCAGACGCTGCAGGAACAGCTCGAGCAGGACGAGCGCGAGGGCCTCGGCGGGCTGCCCGAGGCGCTCGAGGTGCTCCTGCGCATCTGCGACGCCCTGGCCTTCGCGCACTCGAAGGGCGTGCTGCACCTCGACCTCAAGCCTTCGAACGTCATCGTCGCGGACTTCGGGCAGATCTACCTGGTCGATTGGGGCATCGCGCGGCGCAAGTCGGAGCTGCCGAAGGGCCCGGTCGAGGTGCGCACGGCGCAGGGCACGCCCAACTACATGGCCCCCGAGCAGGCGGCGGGCGAGCTGTGGAAGTTCGACGAGCGCACCGACATCTTCGCGCTCGGAGGCATGCTGTACCGCGTCCTGTGTGGCAAGGCACCGCACGCCTCGTCGACCGCGGACCAGGCGATGGAAAAGGCCGTCGCGGGCGTGGTGACGCCCCCTGACGTGGTCGCAGCAGGGCGCAAGCGCGCGCCGGTGCCCCGCCGGCTGGTGGCGATCTGCATGAAGGCGCTCGCGAAGGACCCGGCCGAGCGCTACCAGACGGTCGAGGCGTTCCAGCGCGACCTCGAGCGCTACACGCGCGGGCTGGCGCAGTTGCCGCAGCGCTCCTTCAAGGCGGGCGAGGCCATCATCACCGAGGGTGAGCCCGGTGACGCGGCGTACGTCATCATCGAGGGCAGCTGCCTGGCGAGCCGCCTGGTGGGCGGCCAACCGCAGGAGCTGCGCCGCCTCAACCCGGGCGAGCTCTTCGGCGAAGCGGCGGTGTTCACCGGTCAGCCGCGCTCGGCGACGGTGACCGCGGTGACCGACACGGTGGTGGGCATCGTCGACCAGGCCGCGCTGCGCGAGGAGATGGACCGCACCTCGTTCATGTCGCTGGCCATTCGCACCGTGGCCTCGACGTTCCTCGACCTCGATCGCCAGCTGGTGAAGCAGCGTCAGCAGGGCCAGGTCGTCGAGTACGCGCTGCGCCACCTGGTGGCCGCGGGCGCGCGGAGCACGCCGTGGAAGCCGCTGCTGCACAAGCTGGTGGAGCTCTCGGGTGAGCCCGAGGCCGAGGTGTCGGCGTGGGTGCTCGGCGCCACCGGCTTCGCGCTCGAGGGGGACTCGCTCGTCGTGCTCCCTCTCCCTGCGCAGCGGGGAGAGGGCCGGGGTGAGGGGCAGACTGCGGAGTGAGCCCCTCACCCGGCCTGCGGCCGACCTCTCCCCGCTCGCAGGGAGAGGTTCTCCTCAGCGCGCCCAGCGGTTCGACTCGGCCACCAGGCGGATGGTGTCGAGGCGGCTGGCCAGCTCCTCGGGATCCTTCGCGGGGAGGAAGCGCGACTCGACGCCGTCGCGAGGCACCTCGAGGAAGGTCGAGGGCAGGAACGCGGTGAGCTCACCCACCAGCCGCTCGAACTGCACCGCGGTGGCGCCGTCGACCTTCTTCTCCACCTTGTAGAAGGGCAGCGGGAAGTCGCGATCGATCGCCGCCGCGTCCATCACGAAGGTGTTGGTGTTGAACACGGGAATGGAGTCCTGGTCGAAGCCGGCCGGGAAGCGGAAGCCCTCGATGATCTGCGGCGTGCCGTCGAGGCGCGCGGGCGCCCCGCCCTTGTCGCCCTTCACCTTGCGGACCACCTCGGCCGACAGCTTCGCGCCGCGCTCGAGGTGCGCGCCGATGACCGCCGGGTCAAGCGTCGCGCCCAGGTTGTCGACGTTGGACATCATCAGCAGCGTGCCGCCCGCCGCGCGGAACTTCGCCAACAGCCCGCTCTTGCGCAGCGCGAAGGTGAGGTCGCCGTGGCCTGTGGCGTAGGGCGAGACGTCACCGTCGGCTTCCTTGAAGAGCTCACCTTCCGGGGTGAGGCGCAGCGAGATGAACTGGGAGAAGACGTCCACGTTCTTCGCGCCGAGCTCCTCGACGTGCTTCAGCAGGCGCTCGTGCGTGGCGAAGCTGCTCATCACGTACACCGGCACGTCGGGGCCCGCGCGGCGCACGTCGTCGAGCTTGAGCTTCAAGAAGGTGCGGTCTTCGAGCACCGGCACCACCGCCTTCACCACGCCACCGAAGCGGGTGGCCATGCCGCCCGCGAGGATGACCACGCCCACCTGCTTCGCGGCGATGGCTTCCTTGCCCCGCTTCACCAGGCGCTGGTGCTCGGGGCTCCCGGGCGCGGGGAGCACGCGCACGTCTTCCGGCGCGGGAGGCGTGAGCTTGCCGGTGACGGCGTTGCTGGGCGTCTGCGCCAGGCGGGCGATGAAGGCGTCGAGCTGGGTTTGGTCGAAGCCCCAGGGGGCCAGGCGGGTCGCGAGCGCAGGGTCGAGCTTCATGGGCGGCGGAATGTACACGCTGCTACAAGCCCGCGCGTGAGTGAGCATCGCCGCGGGGTGTTGTTTGGCGTGAGCGCGTACCTCATGTGGGGGCTGTTTCCCCTGTACTGGCCCCTGCTCAAGCCCATCGGCGCGCTGGAGATCCTCGCGCACCGGGTGGTGTGGTCGCTGGGCGTGCTGCTGCTGCTCCTTCTGGCGACCCGCAGGCTCGGGTGGCTGCGCGGCACGCCGCGCGCGAAGCTCGCCTGGCTGACGCTGGCCGCGGTGCTCGTCTCGTTCAACTGGCTGCTCTACATCTGGGCCGTCAACGCGGGCCACGTGGTCGAGACCTCGCTGGGCTACTTCATCAACCCGCTCATCTCGGTGCTGCTGGGGGTGACCTTCCTCCACGAGCGCCTCCGCCCCGGCCAGTGGCTCGCGCTGGGGGGCGCGCTGGTCGCGGTGCTGGTGCTCAGCGTCGACTACGGCCGGCCGCCGTGGATCGCGCTGGGCCTCGCGCCGTCTTTCGCGCTGTACGGGCTGGTGAAGAAGCGCGCCGGGGTGGGCGCGGTGGAGAGCCTCAGCTTCGAGACCGGCGTGCTGGTGCTGCCCGCGCTGCTCTATCTCCTCGTGCTCGAGAGCCGCGGCGAAGGCTCCTTCGGTCACGTGCCGCTCGGCCGGGAGCTGCTGCTCGTCGGCGCGGGGGTGATGACGGCGCTGCCGCTGGTCTGCTTCGGCGCCGCGGCGAACCGGGTGCCGCTGAGCACCCTGGGCGTGCTGCAGTACGTCGCCCCCACGCTGCAGTTTCTCTGCGGCGTCTTCATCTTTCACGAGCAGATGTCGTCGCTGCGCTGGGCCGGCTTCGGGCTCATCTGGGCGAGCCTCGCGGTCTTTGCCCTCGAAGGGCTCTGGGCCCAGCGCCGCGCCGCGCTGATCACCAGACCTTCCACCACGCCTTCTTCTCCGTGAGGACCGGCTCAGATTCCGGCGGAGGCGGCGGGCTCGGCCGGGGCACGTGCACGAGGAGCTTGTTGATCCGCTCCGCCAGCGCGGCGAGCGCCGTCTCGGTGAGCCGGGGAGTGCAGGCGAGCTTCACGTCGCACATCTCGATGGCGCCGTTGTTTCCGTGCTGGGCCTCGCTGAAGCCGGGCTCACTGGGGGCGAGGAAGACGTGGCCGGCTTCTTCGAGCTCGTCGAAGAGCACCTCGATGGCGGGGCCGGCGCGCTCGAGGCGCTCGCGGAAGCCGGCCTCCTCGCGCTCGTGATGGCGCTGGCCGTGTTCGTACGAGCCGTCGGGGTCGGGGGCCCACGAGATGCTGATGCCAGCGTCGAGGCTGACCACGCAGCGGGTGAAGGTGTGACTCGCATGCGAGCTGCCGCTCATGCGGTGCATCGAAGCGCAGATGAGGCGGGACGCGCTACCATCGCTGGATGCGCCGACTCCCGTCCCTGGTCGTGCTCCTGGCGTCGGCTGTTGCGTCTGCCGCGCCGTGTCTCTCCGCCGCCGAGGCACAGCAGGCCGCGACCCGTGAGCCCCTGGGTGAACGGCTGACCCCGCCACTCCCCGTGACGTGGCCGCCGTCGGGAGCCGCCGCCGTGCGCTTCTTCGACTTCCGCGTCGAGCCGCTGCCCACGGGCATCGTCGCCTACTCTGTGGATTCTCCCTCGACGGAGATCACTGTTTCCCTCGACGGCAGCCCCGTGAAGAGGCGCGCGCTGGGCAAGCGCACCCGGCTCGGGAGATGGACCCCGCCACCCTCGCCGCCTTCGATGGACGTCGCGAAGCAGGTGCTGCTGCGCGTGGTGTGCGAGGGCCGCGCGCCGACCGACGCAGAGGCAGTTCAGCTGCGCGAGGGGTACCTGGCCTTTCTGAACCACGAGCCGCTCCTGCGCGACTGGCTGGCGAAGGAAGCCGGGCCGTTCTTCGCCTGGCTCGCCGCGCGGCCTGCCGCGAAGAAGCTGACCGCGCGCCTCGAGGGTGACGTGGTGGTGATGACGAGAGACGGCGCCGAGGTGCGCTTCGAGCGCGGCGGCGTGAAGAGCTCGCAGCTGGTGGTGGTGCCGCTGCGCGCCGACGGCACCGACCCGGCGTTGTGGATTTCGCTGCAGGACCCGCAGCTCGGCCCCACCGGGCTGCTGGTCGACGCGACCACGCCCCCGCGCGTGCTCGCCACGGTCTCGTTCTTCAGCAGCCAGCGCGGCATCAGCTCGACCTCACGCTCGTACTGGCTGCTCGACGTCGACGGCGACGGGCTCAACGAGCTGGTCGAGCACGCCACCAGCCACAGCGACGTGGGCATGCAGAACGAGGGCGCGCGGGTGCTCCGCTTCGACGGGCTCTCGGCGCGCTTCACGCCCGGTGACCGCGCCCTCGACAAGCGCGCGCCGCCCGTGTCGGTGGACGCGGACCAACGCGTCGAGAAGCGGGTTCGCGCCGCGCTCAAGGCGCCCGTGACCGAGCTGCGCGGCCGGCTCGACGCCCACAGCGTCGCCCAGCCTTCGCCGCCGCCTCCCGAAACCATCGGAGGCGCGGCCACGCCGCCCTTCGCCGGGGCCGATGCGTTTCAGCTCGTGCTGGTGAAGCAGAAGAACCAGATGGTGGGCGGGCAGTACCACCTCGTGCACCTGCGCTTCGGCAAGGAGCCGGTGGTGCTCTCCAGCGTCGACCTCGGCGTGGTCACGTATCCACCGACGGGATGCAAAGGACGCCGCGAGGAGTTCCGTCGGGAGGCGGACGCGATCGTCGTGGTGTGGCCGTCGGCGGGGTTCGAGCTGGTCGAGCAGCGCGTGCCCTGGGACGGCAAGACGCTCGGCAAGCCCGCAAAGCCTCCCGTGAAGGTCGCGAGCTGCGACTGAGTCAGCCTGTCTCCCTCTCCCTGCGCAGCGGGGAGAGGGCTGGGGTGAGGGGCCCGTTGTTCGTCTTCAGCCAGCGATCCCAGAAGCTGAAGTAGAGCCCGAAGTTCCCATCGAACTTCACGTGATGCCGGTTGTGCATGGTGGCGAAGTTGAGCCACTTGAGCACCGGGTGCGTCTGCCAGCTCAGCGGATACGGCTCGACGCCGCAGTGCCCGAGCACGTTGACGAAGATGGCCAGGAACGAGAACGCCAGCCACACCACCGAGGGGATCGGCACCAGCAGGCTCAACGGCACCGCCCAGATGACCTGCATCAGCGCCTCCACCGGGTGAAACGCGAGCGCGGCGAACGGCGACGGGTTCGTCGAGCGGTGATGCAGCGCGTGCACGCGCGGAAAGACCAGCCGGTGATGGAGCAGCCGGTGCGACCAGTAGAAGTACGTGTCGTGGATCAGCACGATCAGCCCCAGCCAGCCGAAGAACTCGAGCACCGCGCCTGCGCCCGAGCGCACGAAGGGCACCGGCGTCGAGCCTCCGAACACCACGCCGAACAACGTCCCGAACAGCACCGCCGTCACCGCCGAGGCCAGCAGCTCGCGCTTCAGGTCTGCCCGCTGGAACGGCCCGGGCTGCAGCCGCCGCGTCGCGGTGAGCGGGTTGCCCTTCCACCCGAAGAAGAAGGCCCACGCGCCGCCCGCTGACAACAGGTAGCGGCCGAAGTGCAGGCCAATCAGCATGAACACGAGCGGCAGCGTCGGCATCGGCAGGGCACCAAGCATACAGTCATGGGCCCAGGCACCTCGCCGCTTTGGCCGTCACCGGTCTCGTCGCGCTCGGCGTGACCAGGGCGGTGGTGTTCTTCTCCCGCAGCGGGATCAAGTCGTTTGCCCTGCGCGGTGCTTGAAACGGGCAGCCCGGCTCGCCACGCTCCGGTCCATGCGGTCCTGGCTCACGCTCGTCGTCCTCCTCGCTGGCTCGTCGTGGGCTGAGCGACCCAAGCTCATCCTCCTCACCCTGACCGGCTCGGGCGTCGAGCCCGCGCAGCTCGAGTCGGTGACCGAGCGCCTCGCCACCACCCTGCAGGCGCGCGGCGTGTTCGAGGTGCTCTCCACGAAGGACGTGCAGACCCTGCTGGGGCTCGAGCGGCAGAAGCAGCTGCTGGGCTGCTCGGAGACCAGCTCGAGCTGCATCGCCGAGCTGGGCGGCGCGCTCGGGGCCCGCTTCGTCTTGAGCGGTTCCCTGGTGAAGCTGGGCGACGCGTTTCAGCTCACGCTCTCCACGCTCGATGCCCAGCGCGTGCAGCCCGTGGGCCGCAGCGTGCGGCTGGCCGACTCTCTGGCCGCCCTGATGGAGACGCTCCCCTGGGCCGTGGCCGAGGCGACCGCCCTGCCTGCGCCTCCCGAGCCTTCGCGGCTCCTGCCCGCGCTCGCCCTCGGCGTGGGCGGCGCCGCGCTGGTGGGGGGCGGCATCCTCGGCATCCAGGCGCTCACGCAGGAAGCGTCGCTGCAGGGCGAGCTGTCCAACCAGGGCGCCCTCGACGCGCGGGTCGACTACGAGCGCCGCGCCGCGCAGCCCGCGATGATGAAGAGCGTCGCGCTGGGCACGCTCATCGGCGGGGGGGTGCTCATCGCGGTGGGCGCGCTGCTCTGGCCACGCGGCGTGGCGGGCTCGGGCGTGGCGGTGGTGCCCACCGGTTCCGGCTTCGCGCTCGCCGGTGTGCTGCCATGAGGCGGCTCGGGTGGGTGCTGCTGCTCGGCCTGGCCTCGTGCCGCACGTCGATCGACTTCGAGCAGGGCCGCCCCTACACCTGCGCGCCCGATGCTGGAGCGGACACCGGGGCCTGCGGTGCCGGCTGGCGCTGCGGCATCGAGGGCCGCTGTCACGCCATCGGCGACGCGAGGCCGTGGGTCTGCCGCGCCTCCACCGACTGCGAAGCGAGCTGGCGGTGCGGGCTCGAGGGCACCTGCCACGACCCCTCGGTGCTCTCGGATTACCTGTGCACGGGCGATGAGCACTGCACGGCGCCCTGGCGCTGCGGCTTCTCCGGGCGGTGCCTCGACGCGACGAGCGAGCTGAGCACCACCCTCGACACCTCTCCCAGCGAGCTCACCGTGCTCGGGCCGCGCTTCTTCACCGGCCAGCCCGAGGCGCTGGTCGGCGCCGACATGCAGGACGATCTGGCCATCGTGTTGGGCACGCAGGTGCGCTTCATCCGGCGCCGCGATGGCGGCACACTGCTGATCGACGACTTCGATGCCGGCTCGGTGCCCAGGGCGGTGGCCGTCGACGCCGACGGCGCCTACGTCATCGACGAGAATGGAGTTCGCGGCTTCCGGGTGAGCGGCATGCGCTCGGAGTTCGTACCCGATGCGGGCGTGTGGCTCGTCGGCGGTACCCGCTCGGCGGGCCCCTTCGTGGTGCAGAACGACGTGCTCGATTCAGTCGGGGCTGCCAGCCAGGCCACCACGCTGACTCCACCCCGGATGACGCAGGTGGCGCTGGCGAACTGCGTCTACCTGGCGAACAGCGAGGGGCTCTGGGTGCAGGAACATGGGGGCGCCAGCATCGGCTCGGGGTTGGGGGTGATGGGGTTCCCCAACCAGAGCTGCTCCATGGTGCCGGGCGTGGTGGCGGTGGGCCGGCCGTTGTTGCGCACCGGCGGAAGGTCGCGGGTGGTGCTCGCGTACTCGATCTTCAGCGGGCTCTCCAACCAGCTGTCCCCCGACGGGGGCCCCGAGGGCCCCGACCGCAACGTCGTCGGCGCCCTCGACGTGACCCGCCTCTCTGATCCGCCGCGCACGGGAGACCCGCAGGGCACGGGCATCTGCCGGCTCCCGCCCCCGACGCGCACCCAGTGTGGCGAGGCGCGGATCACCCCGTTGATGGTGCGCTGTCCGATGCCCTGCGACGTGGGGGACAGGCTCACCGACCTCCGTCCGGGCGACAGTGCGCTCGAGGTGGAGTGCACCGGGGCGCTCGGGCAGACGACCTGGTCGATGGCCTACGACGGCGAGTGCTCGGCCAGGGTTCTCTCCGGGCAGTCGAGCCGCTTTCGCGAGGTGCGCACGCCGGGCGAGACGTCGCTCACCGCCTCGCACCTGGTGCAGCGCGGCCCGCACGGGCAGATCTGGGTGGGGGACGGGGTGGCGAAGGCGCAGCCGTTCGTGCTCGACGAGCCGCCGGGCGCGGTGCTGCGGCCCCGCTTCGCGAGTGATGGAGGCCTCGCGCCTCCACGCGTGGTGAGCTCCGTGCACTCCACCAGGTTGCACCCGCTCGTGGGGCTGGTGACGCTTCCCGCGCCTGAGACGCTCACCTTCGTGAGCGGCACTGACGACCTCGCGCTGCTCCCCACCGGCAATGTGTCGGTGCTCGCAGAGGCGGACAACGGCGCGCTCATCGTCACCCGGCGGGTCGCGGCGATCGACGCGCTCCCCGAGAAGCTGAGGCCTCCCTTCACCGCGACGCTCGGCCAGCGGGGCGACGCAGGGGTGTTGCTGGTGTCGGCCGATGACGGGCTGTACGCGGCCGACGAGGGCAGCTGGGCGAGCAAGGTGCCGCTGCGGCTGGTGCCTCAGCCGGGCTTCGGTGTGCTCTCGCTGGCGCTGCTGCCGGGCGCGCCGCTGAACGGTTACGTCAACACCCGCAGCAGCGTGTTCGCGGTGAGCTCGGGCTCGGAGCTGGAATGGAAGGCGACGCCGGTGCCGCTCCCGCCGGGTCAGCTCGTCGAGGTGTGGGTCGACCAGGGACGCGCGCGGGTGGGCTTCGCTGATGGGCGCGTGCTCACGTTGCCCTCGGGCGTGCCGCTGACCAGTCCGCTCCCTGCGGTGGAGTTCGTGGACTACCTCGGGGTGTGCGGACAGTTGTTCGGTCTGACGCGCACCGGCCTCATGCGCGTTGACAGCGCCGGGAAGTGGGCGCCGGTGCCGCTGCCGGGCGGAGAGGTGGTGCTGGGCGACACGCTCGGCAGCGGGCGGCTGCTCGAGCGTGACGGGCTCATCTACGTCTTCAACGGCTCGGGGGGAGGGCTCACCTTCCGGCTCTCGGCGGGGTGCCCCCGCAACTGATCAGCGCCGCTTCTTCGGCGCGGACTTCTTCGGCGCGGACTTCTTCGCTGCCTGCGGAGGCGCGGCGTGGCACACCACCTCGAGGCTGTGCCCGTCGGCGTCGCGCACGAAGGCCGCGTAGTAATGCGGGTGATAGTGCTCGCGCAGGCCCGGGCCGCCGTCATCCTTCAGGCCCGCGGCGATCGCGGCCTCGTAGAACGCGTCGACGTCCTTGCGGTGCTCGACCCGGATGGCCACGTGGGTGCCGTCGACCGCGTGCCGCGCGGGGCGCAGCCAGAGGTCGGGCTTGCCCCTCGCGCCGAGGCCGGTGGTCTGGCTGAAGGGCAGCTGGGGGATCTGCTCCCGGGTGAAGGCCATCACCACCGCGTAGCCGATGGGCTTGAGCGCCGCGGCGTACACGCGGGTGGTGGCTTCGACGTCACTGACGGGCAGGGAGAGGTGGTCGATCATCCGGTGCTCGTAGCGAGCGAAGGAGAGCGTCGCAAGCAGTCAGGGCTCTTCGCGCACCAGCGACAACGGTAGCGGCTGAAGGAGGCCGGCGTCGGCGAGACATGACATGCGAGGCTGGTCCACCACGTGGAGCGCAACCCCGCCGAGGGTCTTGTTGGCGAGGGCATAGACACGCAGCGAAGAGCCGGACTCGCGCAGCACCACGTTCGCCAGGCCCGCGACTGCTTCTCCGGTCGGCGGGTTGCACCCAGCGGGCAGCGAGACCTCGAGGCGTTCGCCTCCCCACCACGCGGTGACCGTGGTGCTTTCGGACTGTGTGCCAGCGGCGCGCACCTGCACGGGAACGTCGGCCAGCGCGCTCCCGGCTGCCACCCAGAGCGCTTCGGTCCCTGACGCCCAGGTGGGCCTGCCGACGCTCTCGGAGAGGAAGTGCGGACTGGCCTCCGTTCCAGCGTCGACGCCACAGGTGGCGAGCGTGCGCGCGAAGTCTTCCCGGTGGGGGAAGCGGGAGATCAGGGGGGCCTGGTCCAGCCCCGGGCTGCGTTGGGCCACCCCGTGCGCCGTTTCCCAGTCGAAGATCGTGAGCACGCTGAAGCAGTGATCCGCCGCGGGCTTGCCGGAGAGGCTGCAGGTCGCCAGCGCTTCGATTTGCGTAGCGCCGCCGTCGCTGCCGAGTGACCAGGGCTCCAGCTTTCCTTCGACCAGCGCGCTCGCCAACTCGACGAGGTCGGTGGGAATGCGGGGGTTCTCCGGGCAGCCGGCGTCTCGCGTCACGCACAGCTCGCGCAGATAGTCGGTGGAGGCGGTGGTGAGCATGTTCCCGAGCGCGTACTCGAGCCACCGGGTGTGGGGTCCTCCACGGCGGTGCGCGGCGACGAGGCTCCTGGCGGCCTGTTCGTCTCGCGGGGCCCGGCGAATGGCGCTCAACAACGCGAAGCGGAAGCCGCCGTCGCCGGGCTGCTCGAGCTCAGCGAGGATCTCGTCATCGACCTTCTCGGTCGAGCCGAAGTTCGCCAGCCAGGCCGAGCGGACTTCGAGTGGCAACCATCCCGCATCGAGCCACGGCCCGAGGTCTGCTGGCGAGCAGCGCGCCAGGACAGGAGGAAAGAGCTGCCGCTCCAGCGCGGAGAGTGGAGCACCTCCATCGGAGGCGCGGCGAGCGAGAGCGCAGAGGGCGGCCCCGGACTCACAGGCCAGGGCGAAGGTGCTCCAGGTCTGCAAGTCTTCGAGGTCCAGCTTCGAGAGCCGCGCGAGGAGTTCCGGGTCGGCCTGACAGAGGTGGTGCTGGGCCCACGCGCGCGTCGGTGACGAAGGAAGACCAAACTCTTCACCGTGGTGCACGAGGTCGAGCTGGCCCATCACCGGGCCCTGCTCCGGGCGGCGGTAGACGTCCGCGTAGCCGACGCCGTCTGAGAACCCGCCGGACGAACGGACTCCCTCAGGGACGGTCGCCCGGGGCAGCTGAGTGCGCCGCGCCGCCACCCAGGCCAGGAAGATGGTCCCAGCCACCATCACCAGCAATCGTGCGCCCTGATTCACCCAACACCTCTCCGTTTGCACCTCGCCGCGACCTGGTGGGTCAGACGCGCATGTCCGAACTCTACACCGTCGACGTGCTCAACCGCGGGGTCCAGTGGGTCGACCTCCGCGTCACGCAGTGTCACCCCGACGCAGGCTCGTTCCCGGAGTCCCCGGGTTTCGCGCTGCAGTTGTTGCTCGACCAGGCGTACCAGTTCGACGATTCCTACCAGCGCGTGCCCGCGGGGCCGCTGGGTGAGGCGGTGCCGGTCGACGACTTCTACGACGCCGAGCTCGCCGTCGAGCGCGCGAAGCAGTTCATCGACTCGGTGCAGATCTACAAGGTGATCAACGCGCCCTTCGTGGAGAAGGACGCGCACGCCTGGGTCGATCGCAAGGTGCTGGCCCGTGGCATCGCGCGTGACTCCGAGGAGTGGGAGTCGGCCTGGCAGGACCACTGGCGCGAGTACTGGCTCGCGGTCGACGGCCCGCCGGTCGCGCACTACCGGGTGAAGGTGAAGGAGCCGAAGTGGGTCGAGCACCTCCAGCCCGGCAAACACTTCGACTCGGCTGGCTATTGCCCCGAGGGGCCGTGGGTGGCCGAGAACCGCGACACGCAGCTGGCCACGCCGGGCGACGCGGTGGTGCCGGCTGACCGGCTCGACTTCCCGCTCTGCCAGGTGCCGCGCGGAGAGACGGCGATGAACCACGAGCTCATTCGCAGCCTGACGAAGAACGCGGCTGCGCTGGAAGGCGCCGCGCTGGCCGAGGCGGTGGCCGCGCATGAGCTGTTCGTGAAGAGCGGCGGCGCGGGCGGTGACTGGCAGACGCTCGAAGCGGCCGGCATGCCCCTGTGCATGTACGACGGCGCGGCGGATGAGGGCACGCAGCTGGTGATGCGGCTCAAGCGCCTCGGCCCGGGCGCGTCGCTCGAGGGCAAGAACCTGTCGTCTGCCGACTTCTCCGGCTGCACGTGCGAGGGCGCGCGCTTCGGCAAGGCGCAGCTCGATGGGAGCGTGGCGATCGACTCGTTCTTCGATGGGGCCGATTTCAGCGGCGCGTCGCTGCAGAAGGTCGACTTCTCCCGGGCGAGCTTGAAGGGCTGCTCGTTCAGAGGCGCGAACCTGCGCGGGGCCGACTTCGAGAACGCCGACCTCACCGGCGCCGACTTCACCGGCGCGGTGCTGGTGGGCTCACGTTTCCCCGGCGCGATCCTCGAGGGCGTCAAGCGCTGACCGACGGCCTCGAGGGCGTGGTGCCACGCGGATCTGCGCCCTGCTCGTCGCGGGCTTGCCCCTCCGCTTCAGGCAAGGACGCGAAGGGAGCGCGCCAGTTCGGGTTGTCTCCTTTGATGACGACGGGACGGGGCGGGAAGGGGCCCGAAAAGCGTGTCCTCTTTGATGACAACTAACCGGCCCGCTCACCTGGACGTAGCCAAGTGCAGTCTGTGTACCAAATGCTCGAGGACGAGGAGCCTGGTCGTGTTCGGCTCAGTGCTTCGACCCCTCACGACCGCGCACGCCGGGGCCTGACTGCGCGCCGCGAGCTTCTTGAGCCGCAGGTTCCGAGAATGGTGAGTCACGCGCTCCCGCGGTGCTTCTCCTGCCACTCGGTCCACTCCTTCAGGGCCGCCGCCCCGCGCACCACCAGCTTCGGCAACAGGGCCACCACCGGAGGGCTGTCAGCCGGCAGTCCCCCGGCGGCCTCCAGCAGCCCGGCGATGGCCGCGAGCTTCTCCACCAGCGGCTGCGGCGCGAGGCCGACGATGGACAGCTCGACCGCCGTCTTCAGCTCGCGCCCGAGGTGGCGCAGGTCCATCGCGCTGGTGCCGCCCGCCTCGCGTTCAGTGGAGCGGGACATCGGCCTCTGCATCCGTGCGCGGCCCGAATTCCAGCTCCGGCTCGGAGGGCAGGAACATCACGCCCGAAAGTCCACAGTGTGGGCACGCCTGGGGAGGCCGCCTCCGCTCGACGCGCCCCTCGCACTCGCTGCATTCCCAGGACGTGAACGCGCCCTTCGTGGTCCTGAAGCGGAACCCGGGCCGATACAGTGGTTGTGATTGATGCATGTGTTTGCCTCCGAGTGGTGATTCACCGCGACAACAGCTGGAGCCCCGCGCCTCTGCCCGCGAACACCTGGGGAGCGGGCGTCTGCGACGGGGTCCGGGGGAGCGAGCGCCTGGCCGCCTTTCCGGCGAGCAGCTCCTCGTCGACCCGGCGATAGAGGGCGCGGAGGTCTTCGTGCTTCTTGAGCACCCCGGCCGCGCAGGTCGCCGAGACGCCGAGCGCCTCGAGCGCGCGCCGCACCCGCCGCATCGCGCCCTGGGCGTGGGTCAGCCCGCCTGACACCACCAGGGCGAACTCGTCACCGCCGATGCGCCCACACAGCTCACCGCCGCGGGTGTGCCGGCGCAGGGCCGAGCCCACGCGGCGCAGCAGCCGGTCTCCCCCCGCGTGGCCGCGCCGCTCGTTGACCTGCTTGAACCCGTCGAGGTCGAGCAGCACCAGCGACAGCCCGGTGCCCGAGCGCCGGGCGCGGGCGGCCTCCCTCACCAGCGCGCGAATGACGGCCCTCCGGTTGGGGAGCTTCGTGAGGCCGTCGACGAAGGCCCGGCGCGCCAGCCGCCGCCGCGCTCTCGCCCGCTCGCGCGCGAGCCTCACGCGGACCGCCGCCTCTTCTTCCGAGGGTGGACCCGAGAGCCACTCGTCGGCCAGCACCGCTGCGTCGCGGTCTCCCCCGAGCATCAACACCGCGGGGCGCCTGTCGTCGGGCAGCGTGCGCACCAACTGTTGCTGCCACGCGGAATCTCCACGGATGACCACCAGCTCGGGCTCGAGCGTGGCCAGCGCGGTGGCCGTCTCGAGCACACCCGTCGCCCGGTGTGCGACACAACCAGACGCCGTCTCGAGGGTGGGCAGGTCGGGCACGCCCTCGAACAGCAGCAGGGTCCTCTCAGCGCGAAGGGACATTTCGGCGGCTCCTTCGATTTTGGCGAAGGGAGAACTAATTCGGAGCGCCGGCCTGTCAACCTCCCCAAAAACGACGACGGGCCGGCGGGGTTGGTCCCCACCGGCCCGGAGAATCATCCCGACTGACGGGAGGTCAGGGGAACAGCGTCTGACCTGCGTTGATCAGGCCGAACGTCTGAGGGCCCTGGAGCCAGTCGGCCTTGTCGTTGTCGTCCGTGTCGTCGATGCGACGGATGGAGTCGCCCGCCGCCGTGGTCCCCGTCGCGTCGAGGTCGAGTGCCGCCCAGGCGCGGAAGTCGGCGTCGATGAAGCCGCCGGTGGGGATGCCGCCGCCGACCATCTGCCACTGGGTGGCCGCCGCAGCCGCCGCCGCCTGGGTCTCGGTTCCCCCCGCCGCCGTGCCCGTCGCCGCGTTGGCCACGAAGACCACGTCGACCAGGTTGTTCGACGGATCGTAGAGCGAGATGACGTTGTCGGTGTTGGTCAGGCCGGTGTCGGAAGACCACCAGTCCCACGCGGTGTCGTAGTTGCCCGGGAAGGTGCCAGCGGCCTGCTGGTTGACGGAGGTGGTCTCCTGCGTCGCCGTGCCCGTGTTGCAGGCGGCGACCCCCATGTGGACCACGATGATGTCGTTCTTGGCCACGGTGAAGTTACCGAAGGTGACCAGCGAACCGACGTCGCGCTCCTGCAGCCGGAAGCCGTTCATCGAGCCACCCGCCACCACGCGCAGCTCGATGAGGTCACAACCGCTCGTGCCGCCGATGTTCGCGTTGAGCTCGTTGATCCGCACCTGCGCGCGCACCTCGAAGCCGACGAAGGTCGCGGTGCTCGGCGTGCCGACCGCCGTTCCCCGCAGGTCAGTGACCGTGTTGGCGACGGTGAGGAGGTAGTTGGTGCCACCCGTCTGCGCCGAGGTGGTGAGGGTGACCGTCTTCCCGCTGACCACCGCGGCTGAGGCGGTCAGGCCGTTGTCGAAGGTGAACTGGCTGCCGTTGGCGAGCACCGACGAGACGCCCACCTGCCGGGTGAAGGTCACGGTGACGCTGGTGGCCGAGCTCGGCACGGCGCTGACCACCGTGGGGGCGGGGCAGCTGTTGATGGTGAAGTCGCTCGTGGTCCAGGCGCTGGGCTGCGGCTGCGCGGTGAAGCGCCAGAGCGGCGTCGGGCCCACGGTGATGTCGCAGCCACGCTCGAGATCGACCGCGTCCACCACCGCCTGCGGGGTGCGGAAGCGAACGTTGCCCACCGGGTTCGCCGTGGTGGTGACGAAGGCCGCCACGAACGGCGCGCCCGCGTTGGAGAAGCCGCCGTCGAGGACGGCGCGAATCGAGATCAGCTCAGACTCGAGGCTGCCGAGGTCGGCCGGAATCGTGGCGCTCGCCGTGAGGTCCTGCGTGAGCGAGGTCACCGACCCACCGGTGGAGAGCCGCGACCAGTTGGTGAGGGCGGTGATCTGCGCCAGGCCGTTCAGCATCGAGTAGCCGGTCGCGGTGAAGGCCACGCTGTCACCCACCTGCGGAGCAGGGGTGAGGGTGGTTGGGTCGACCAGCACGAAGATCGCCGGGCCCATCGCCGAAGCCTGCACGAAGAAGCCCGCGGTCTCGGTGCCGAAGGTGGGACGCAGATAGGTCACCGTCGCCGCCGAGATGTCGACCGGCGTGCTGAGGCCGGCGTCGGCGGTGCTGCGCGCCAGCGCGATCTCCAGCTCGGGAACGCCCGAGTCGACGGTGCTGCCACCGCCACCGCCGGTGCTGCCACCGCCGCCGCCGGTGCTGCCGCCGCCACCGCCGGTGCTGCCGCCACCGCCGCCAGTGCTGCCGCCGCCACCGCCCGTGCCGGCGTCGTCCATGCCGCCGTCGGTGCCGCCGTCATCGATGCTGCCGCCACCACCGCCGGTGCTGCCGCCGCCCCCGCCCGTGGTGCTGCCGCCGCCCCCGCCCGTGGTGCCACCGCCACCGCCGGTGGTGCCACCGCCACCGCCCGTGGTGCCACCGCCACCGCCCGTGGTGCCGCCGCCACCACCCGTGGTGCCGGCGTCAGGGAAGGGCGAACCGGGCTTGCAGACACCGGACTCACACGTGAACTCCTTCTTCTCTGCCTTCGCCTTGTCGGCGCAGTCGGCAAAGTCGACACACTCAGGAGCGCAACCCGTCAGCGCGAACGGCGCCGTCACGAATGCGCACAGCACGAGGTTCTTCAAGATGTTCTTCACGCGGTCCTCCAGGGGCCAGCACCGGCCAGTTGGTTCGATCGCGCTCTACCCGAAAACGACAGACGGGTCGTTTGCCAATTGTGTTTTCAACGGCCGGGTCAGAGGCCCAGGCGCACCAGCGCGCTGGCGGTGGTGTTCGCGTCCATCATCACCACCAACCAACCGCAGAAGTTCGGCGCATTGGTCGAGGTGAAGTTCGCGGCCAGCACCGTCTGGGGCTCGGCGTTCTCGGAAGGGCCGACGAGCTGGCTCACCGTGCTCTCCCGCACCTCGGGGGTGGTGGGCAGCAGCGCCGCGTGGGTGAGCGTGCCCATCGCCGAGACGCAGGCCGAGGCGACGATGTTGGCCGCTTCCGACAACGCCGCGCTCGCCGAAGACGAGAGCGGGCCTGACACGCCCGGGCGCGCCAGCAGCCGCTGCCCCAGGCGCTTCGCGTCTTCGTCCTTGAGCACCCACCACAGCTGGCCGGGCAGCTCGCCCTCGATGCCGAACGTGGCCGCGTGCACCTTCACGTCGCGCCCGCCCAGCAGCCAGCCCAGCTGGTAGCGATTGGCCGACAGCACCACCGGCACGTCGACCAGCACGCCGACGTCACCCACCAGGCGCGCGAGCATCGACGCCGCCTTGGCGCTGCCCATGTTCGCCACCTCGCGCAGCGCGTCTTCCTGCCTGGCGGTCAAGAGCACGCTCATGCGTCACCCGAGGCCGCGGGCGTGCGCGCCGGCCGCTCGAGCCGCGCCACGTCGAGAATGAACACCGGCCGCCCATTGCCGAGCACCGTCACCCCAGCCAGACCGGGCACCTGGTCGAGGGGCCGTGACAACGCCTTGAGCACCACCTCTTCCTGCCCCAGCAGCGCGTCGACAGCCAGCGCGACGCGACCGTCGTCGGTGTCCACCACCACAAATGGGGATACGGCGTCCACGTCGTGCGGCCGGCCCGGCACCTCGAGCACCACCGAGAGCTCGCGCGCGGGCACCACGGTGGCGCCGAACTGCAGCACCGGCACGTCGCGGCTGTGCGAGAGGCTCGCCCGCGTCGTCTCCACCACGCCCGCCACCTTGGTGATGGGCAGCCCGTAGACGTCGTCGCCCAGCCCCACCAGCAGCAGGTTCACCATCGCCACGGTGAGCGGGAGCGAGAGCCTGAAGGTGGTGCCCAGGCCGCGGCGGCTGGTGATCTCCAGCGTGCCGCCCACCGCCTCGACCGCGCGCTTCACCGCGTCCATGCCCACGCCGCGCCCGCTGATGTCGGTCACCGACGCCGCGGTGGAGAGCCCGGGCGCGGTGGACAGGAGCAGCGCCTCGCGCTCGGGCAGGTCCTTCGCCGCCTCGGCGGTGAGCAGGCCGCGCTCCACCGCGAGCGCCTTGAGCCGCTCCACGTCCATCCCGCGGCCGTCGTCTTCCACCTCGAGCAGCACCCGGTCGGAAGCACGCTTGACCGACAGCTTCACCGTGCCGCGCGGGGGCTTGCCGCGCATGCGCCGCTCCTCGGGCGGCTCCACCCCGTGGTCGATGGCGTTGCGCAGCAGGTGGAGCACCGGGTCTGACAGCTCGTCGACGATGGCGCGATCGAGCTCGACCTCGCTGCCCGAGAGGATGAGCTCGATCTCCCGGCCGCGCCGTCGGGCGATGTCGCGCGCGGCGCGGGGCAGCCGGTCGGTGATGACCGAGACCGGCGTCATGCGCGCCTTCATCACCTTGTCGTGGAGCCCCCGCACCAGCCCGTGCAGGCGATCGACCGATTCATTGAGCCGGCCGCGCAGCGCGTCGTCGAGCCCGCGGCCCACCTCGCGCACGCCGGCGGTGGCCAGCATCAGCTCGCCCGCGAGGTCGAGGAACTCGTCGAGCAGCTCGGTGCGCACGCGCACGGTGCGGGGCGGTTCCTGGCCCACCACCCGCGCCTCGGGCTCGGCGCTCTTCTCTTCGGGCGCCGGCACCGGCGGCGCGCTCGCCACCCGCTTGAGCGAGACCAGCTCGACGTCGGCCACCTGGCTCACCGTCTTCGCCACCGCCGCTTCTTCTTCCGAGCTCTCCAGCTCGACCTCGAAGGTGCCGCCCGGCAGCCGGCCCGCCTTCACCTCGTCGAGCGACGGCGTGCAGCGGAAGAGGTTGCCTAAGGACGAGAGCCGCTTGTACGCGAGGAAGCCGCGCACGCCGGGTTGGGCTGAGTGCGTGGCCACGCGCAGGGTGACCAGCCAGCGCGGGGGGAGCTCCGACTCGGGCTGGCCCGCCGTCTCCAGCAGCGGCGCGGGCGAGGCGGGGCTGAGGTTCTCGGGCTCCGAGCCGGGCTGCAACGACGCGGTGAGCGCCTTGAGCTGGGTCTGCAGCGCGCTCGAGTCGGGGAAAGGGGCGCTCGTGTTCGCGGCCTTCACGTGGCCGCCCAGCGCGTCGACCGCCTGCAGCACCACGTCGGCGACCGAACGATCGAGCCGGGCCGGGGTGGTGCGCACGCGATCGAGCAGGTCTTCGAGCGAGTGGGCGAGCGCCGTGGTGGCCTCGTAGCCCATCGAGCCGGCCATGCCCTTGACCGAGTGCGCGTGGCGGAACAGCGAGTCGATGGCCTCGACGGTGACGCCGCCCTCGAGGCGCACGAGCTCCTTGCCGAGCGCGTCGAGGTGCTCGGTCGCCTCACTGACGAAGAGGCTTAAGTACCTGCTGGTGTCCCATTGAGCGGCCACGGCGAGAGAAGCCTACTCTGGTTCTCTTCAACCGGAGCGGAAGCCGCCCCTCACCCGGCCTGCGGCCGACCTCTCCCCGCTTCGCAGGGAGAGGTTAGCTCTCGCCGAGGACCTTCTTCACCACCGCCAGCACGTCTTCCGCGCGGGGCGGCTTGACGATGAAGTCCACGGCGCCGGCCTCGATGGCCTCCATCACCATGGTCTCCTGGCCCAGCGCGCTGCACATCACCACCAGCGCCTTGCTGTCACCGCGGAGGATCTCCCGCGTGGCATCGATGCCGTTCCGGTAGGGCATCACGAGGTCCATCGTGACGAGATCCGGCTTGAGCTCTTTGTACTTCTCGACGGCTTCGACGCCATTGCCAGCCTCGCCCACGACGGAAAAACCGCCGGCGGCGAAGATGTCCTTGATGATGTCGCGCATGAAGACGCTGTCGTCGACGACCAGCACCCGCTTGGACATGGAAGTCACCTGACCTGACACCCTAGCATCGCTTCCGTTGAACTCCGGTTTGTTTAGCCATTCGCGAACGACGCGGCTACCGCGGCGTCGAGCCCCTCGACGTCCAGGACGGTGATGGTGAGCGGCCCCACCCGGGCCAGCCCGCGCACCACCCGGGAGGCGCGGGCCTGGGAACCGACCTTCTCGATGCTCTCGATCCCCTCGACTTCCGTCACCAGCAGCCCCAATTCCCGCCTCACCAGTTCCAGCAGCACCACCTTTCCCGTCCCGAGCGCCGCCGGGAGGCTTGCCGGCTGCAGCCCCGGGGTGAGCAGGCGCCCCAGGTCGATGACGGGCACCACCCGCCCTCGCAAGGTCATCACGCCCTTCACCGAGTCGCGCGCGTGGGGCACGCGGCTGTAGTGCTCGGGGGCGTTGACCACTTCCCGCACCGCGTCGAGTGGCAGCGCGTAGCGGTCGCGGTCGAGCCTGAAGATGACGTGCCGCACCGGCGGAGCCTTTAGCTCCAGTTTCGGCGGATGTTCACCGCGTCGGCCACCAGGCCGTCGAGCTGCTCGGGCTTGAGGCGCCGGCCCAGGTGGAGCACCAGGGTGTCCCCCGCCACCTCCATGAGCAGGTTCTTGTCGGACATCTTGGTGAGGCTGGCGCGCAGGCCGGGCGACATGAAGCCGCGCAGCTGCTGCTCGTCTCCGTTGGTCTGCAGCACGTAGGCCTTGGAGAAGGCCTCGTCGTCGTCGAAGTTGATGTCCTGCCCGCCGAAGACCTTGCCCAGGGCGTCGAAGAGCGCGCGCTGGCGGCGCAGGAAGAAGTGGGGCGCCATGCGGCCCGGCGTCTTGAGCACCACGATGGTCTGCTGGTGCACCTGCTGGTGCTTCCCGTGGCCGGTGGTGAATTGGTAGTCGCAGATGCGCACGGCGCCGGGTTCCTTCGAGCCGCGCATGGTGTTCTTCGCGGTGCGCGCCCGGCCCTGGTTGAAGAGCTTGAAGGCCGAGAGCTCGTCGATGAGCTGGGGCGTGTTGCCCTCGAAGACGTAGCCATGGCTCTGCGCGTAGGCGGTCATCGCCTCGGTGCGCTTCTTTTCCATCAGCCACGCCAGGTAGACGATGCCCGCGATGAGAGCGATCACGCCGCCGACTGCGAGGAACGGTCCGAGTTGTTGCATGGTGCGCGAATGATGCCTCATCCCGCTGGGCGCGCACGGGGAAACACGTCTGCCTGCCACGCCGGCGACCTCACGCACCGGCTGGCCGAGCGGGGGGGCCCTCGCGGCGGCGCGGCGCGGGGCGTATGAAAGGAAGGCAGGAGGTTCGTCATGGCTCGAGTCCAGGTCGGAGATCAGGTCTACCTCGAAGAAGGCGGCTCTTCGTTCGGCGCCGTTCGCGGCGTGCAGCGCCACGGGCTGCACATCTACGTGGAGAACGCGGGCGACTTCGACGTGCGCGCGGATGCCATCAAGGCGGCGCACGACGGCAAGGTGCTGCTCCTCGAGTCGAAGCTCGGGCCCGCGCTGCGCACCGCCATCGCCCATGCGCACACGGCTGAGCGGCGCTGACGGGTAACCCGTGACCCGGTCGCTCGGCGCCCCTGCGCCGGGTAGGGTTGGGTTCATGGGCGGGGAAGAGGCACAGGAGCGCCGCCTCGAGGTGATGGCGGCGCTCAGTCGGGCGGGGTTGGCGGCGGCGCGCACTGCGAACCCAGACGCCATCTACACCTCTGTCGCCGATTCACTGCGCGACGCGGGCTTCTTCGTCAGCATCTACGCCGTCGAGGGCGAGTACGCCCGGCTGGTGAAGAGCTCCTTCGCCGAGAAGGCCGTGAAGGTGGTCGAGCGGCACACGAACCTCCGGCAGGACGACTTCCGGGTGCTCCTGGCCGAGGTGCCGTTCTACCGCCGGGTGTTGAGCGCCGAAGACGCGCTGCTCTTCGACACCGCCGAGGTGCTCGGCGACGTCTTCCCCTCGAGCGCGAAGTGGCTCGCCGGGCCGGTGGCGCGGGTGATCAAGATCCGCCGGGGCATCGGCGCCGCGGTGCGCGACGAGAAGGGCGACGCCGTGGCGCTGCTCTTCCTGCTCGGCAACGAACTCACCCCGCGCGACGTCTCGACCGCCTCGGTCTTCGCCCAGCTGCTCGGCCTCACCCTGGGCCGCGCCCGCATCACCCGCGAGCTCGAGGACAACGTGTCGGCGCTGCAGCAGGCCCAGCAGCAGCTGGTGCAGGCGCAGAAGATCGAGGCCATCGGCCGGCTCACCGGCGGCATCGCGCACGACTTCAACAACCTGCTCACGCCCGCGCTCTTCGCGGTGGGAGAGCTCCAGGGCCCGGCGCTCAGCCCGGCAGATCACCGCGAGTGCGTCGACACCATTCGGCAGACGCTCGAGCGCTGCGCCGACCTCACCCGCTCGCTGCTCGCCTTCGGCCGCCGCCAGGTGCTCACCCGCAGGCGGGTGGTGCTCGACGACGCGGTGGGCTCCGCGCTGCGGCTGCTGCGCGCCACCTTCCAGGAACACGTGCGCCTGGAATGGGCGCCGGGCGCGGGCACCACCCTGGTGGAGGCCGACGTCACCCAGTTGCACCAGGTGATGATCAACCTCGCCCTCAACGCGCGCGACGCCATGCCCGGTGGCGGCGTGTTCAAGGTCACCACCCGGGTGTTGCCCGAGGGCTCGGTGGAGATCGAGTGCGCCGACACCGGCGCCGGCATCGCGCCCTCGCTGCAGACCCGCATCTTCGAGCCCTTCTTCACCACCAAGGGCCCCGGCCGCGGCACGGGGCTGGGGCTGTCGGTGGTCGAGGGCATCGTGCACCAGCACGGCGGCACCATCGCCGTGGAGTCGAACGAAGGCGCGGGCACCACCTTCCGCATTCGCATGCAGGCGGCGCTGGCCGAGGCCGTGCAGGTGCGCACCACGCCGGTGCCGGTGGGCCCGTCGTCGGGTCAGCGGCTGCTGGTGGTGGAAGACGACCCCCTGGTGCGGCGCACGCTGGTGCGCATCCTCGCGGCGCGCGGCTATTCCATCGTCGAGGCCTCCAGCCTGGCCCAGGCCCGGGAGCTGCGGGCGAAGTCGCCCCCGTTCGACCTGTTGGTCACCGACGTGGTGCTGCCCGACGGCCACTCCACGGACGAGGCGGTCGCGCTGCACCGGGCGGGGCAGCGGGTGCTCTTCGTCACCGGCCACCCGCTCGACGCGAACTGGCTGCCGGTCGAGGCGAGCAGGCTGCCGGTGCTGCAGAAGCCGTTCGGTCCGGGCGAGCTGATCGCCGTGGTCGAAGCGGCGCTGCGTCAGTGAACTTGGGGACCGGGGCGAAGCACGTACACTGCGCGCGATGAGCGGGGAGAAGAGCGCCACCATCGCGCAGATCCGGCTCGACCAGGAGCACGACGAGGCGCAGGTGCGCGCGCAGAGCGCCCTCATCGGCGAGCGGGCGGTGGCCATCACCCGGCTCGCGGTGATGACGCTCATCGGCATCAGCACCGGAGTGCTCGATCGCTTCGCCGACGTGCCCACGCCGGCGAGCCCCCTGCGCGGCGTGGTGGTGGGGCTCTACCTGGCCTTCTGCATCGGCGTGGTGGTGATGACCCAGCGGGTGAAGAAGGGCGACCCGAAGCTCGCCTTGTGGCTGGTGGGCTCGTACATCTTCATCGACGCGGCCTTCTTTCTCTTTCACGCGTGGAATGATCAACGGCTCGGCATTCCCGGCCGCCCGGAGATCATCACCGTCACCTTCGCGCTGCTGGTGTGCTTCTCGGTGGCGCGCTCGCGGTTGATTCACGTGGTGCTGTCCACGGCGGTGTCGATCGCCTCGGTGGCGACGGTGGCGTTGATCCAGGGCTGGGCGCACCCGGTGTGGACCGCGTTCGCCTGCAGCTGCCTGCTGGCGCTGGGCCTGCTCATCGGCTTCACCAACCTGCGGGTGCGCGCGATGTTCGTGGACATCAGGCGGCGCGAGAACCTCTCGCGGTTCCTCCCCCGCCAGGTGGTGGAGCGGGTGCTCGCCTCGGGCGGCGCCGCGCTCGAGCCGGTGCAGCGCGAGGTGACCATTCTCTTCAGCGACATTCGCAGCTTCACCTCGATGAGCGAGACCATGGCGCCGCGCGAGGTGCTCGAGTTCCTCGACGAGTACTTCGGGCACATGGGGCAGATCGTCCGCGGGCACGAGGGCATGCTCAACAAGTTCCTGGGTGACGGCATGTTGGCGGTGTGGGGCGTGCCTGATCAGCAGGAAGACCACGCGGTGCGCGCGGTGCGGGCCGCGCTCGACATGCGCAAGAAGCTGGTCGAGCTCAACGGGTACCGGGTGCGCGAGGGCCGCGCGGAGATCCGCATCGGCATCGGCATTCACACCGGCGTGGTGGCCGCGGGCATGCTCGGCGGCGCTGATCAACGCGAGTACACCGTCATCGGCGACGCGGTGAACCTGGCCTCGCGCATCGAGACGCTCACCAAGGCGCTGGGCACCGACCTGCTGGTGAGCGAGAGCACCTTCGCGAAGTGTGGCGGGAAGTTCGAGGGCACGCGCGTCGGAGAAGAGAAGGTGAAGGGCCGCGACGCGGGCGTGGTGGTGTTCACCATCGCCTCGAGGTGACGCGGCCTCGATGGTGACACCGCGGGGCGACGCCGCCGTGGGATGACGGTCGCGGTGATGGGCGTCATCAGGCAGGGTAGCGGCCATGGCAGGCGATCACCTGCGCTCGACCACCGTCCCTGTCTGGGGGACGGACACCACATCTACGCAGGGCGTCCGACAGCGGGCCTTGAACTCCCGGCTCCGGCCCGTTACTCGAAGCAGGCTTACCGCGCACCCCCGTCGTCGCGCACGCATTCCGCTCCCACCTTGAGGTCGAGAATGAGACTCCGAATCGGTCTGACCGCCTTCATCGCCCTCGCGGCGTGCACCGAGGTCAAGGCGCCGCCCCCGCCCGACGCTCCGAAGATCCTCTCCCTCACCGTCGACCGCGCCCAGGTCGGGCCCGGCGAGCTCGTCACCATCTCCTTCCGCACCCAGGGCGCCACGGGCATCCAGGTGCTCGACGACAGCGGCCAGGCGCTCGAGCTGAGCGGCACGGTGGAAGAGGGCAGCGCTCAGGTCGCCCCTGCGCGCACCACCTTCTACGTCGCGCGCCTCGAAGGTGCGGGCGGCCGCGACGCGGCCTTCGTGCAGGTCGCCGTGGGCGAGCCGCTGCGCGAGGTCTTCCTGCTCCCCGTGCCTGCGGAGATCGAATCGGGCGAGTCGGTGCAGTTGCTGTGGGGCGCGCCCGGCGCGAGCAGCGCCAGCCTCAAGACGGGCGACGGCGCCCCGGCCGCGCTCACCGGCACCACCGGCACCGTGACGGTCTCTCCTGCGCGCTCCGAGCGCTTCACCTTGAGCGCCGCGCTCGGCGGGAGCCCGGCCGTGACCGCCTTCGCCGAGGTGCGGGTGCGGCCGCAGCTGCTCACCCTGGGCCTCGACACGCCCACCGGCCTCACCGCGGGCGCCGACATCACCGTGCGCTGGACCACCCGCGGCGCCCAGCGCCTGGTGGTGCGCGAGCAGCACTTCGGCCAGCTCGCCGACATCACCGACCCCGCGCAGCTCGACGACGGCAACGCCGCGTGGACCGTGCCCGCCACGCTGCCCACCGGCCTGCCCGTGCTGGACGGCGTGCCCCTGCGTTTCCTGGTGACGGTCTCGTCGAACGCGGGCGAGCTCTCGCAGGAACTGGTGGGCGTGGTCGGCGACGCGCCGGTCATCGAGCGCGTGACGGCGCCCACCGCCGCCTCCTCCGGGCAGAACTTCCTCCTCGCCTGGAACACCCTGGGGGCCACGAAGGTGGGCGTCGAGGTGTCGGGCCAGCTCGTGTTCGAGACCCAGCCCAACGAGGTGGCCCGCGCCGCCGCCGGCTCGGTCTCGTTGCCCGCGCCCGCCGCGTTGACCACGTACACGGTGGTGGCGACGAACGATCGCGGCGTCTCGGTGCGCCAGTCGGTGATGGTGCGCCCCGCGCTGCTGCCCACCATCACCTCGTTCACCCTCATGCCCACCGTCATCTCCGCCCCCGGCGAGACGGTGACCGCCCGGTGGATGACGGCCAACACCCGCCGCCTGCAGCTGCGCCTCGAGAACGGCCCCACCATCGCCATCGACAGCGCCCAGCTCACCAACGGCTCGCTCAACCTCGTGGCCGGCTCGGGGCAGACGCTGGTGCTCGAGGCCTACAACGAAGCCGAAGAGAAGGTGACGGCCACCCAGACGCTCCGCCTCGTCGGCACGCCCGCGGCGTCGGTGGCGCCTTCACCCACCCTGCGCAACAGCACCGCCACGCTGAGCTGGGCGCTCGATGCGCTCGGCGTCAGCGAGGTGGTGGGCCTGGCCACGCCCGCGCCCGCCCCCATCACCGGCAGCACCCGCTTCGTCGACCTCGCGGCCGACCCGGCCGCGACCGAGGTGCTCTTCGCCGATCGCGCCAACGGCTCGGCCGAGGTGCGCCTGCCCGCCGGCTTCCGCTTCCCCTTCCTCGGCGTGGAGCGCTCGAGCCTGTGGGTGTCGACCAACGGCTTCATCGCCGTCGCCGCGCCGGCCGCGCTCAACATCAACGCCGACCTCAGCACGGCGAGCGTGCCCACCCTGCTCGCGCCCTACTGGGACGACCTCACGCTCGGGCCCACCGCGAAGGTGTTCGCCGGCTTCGGCCCGGCCGCGTCGACGGGAGAGCGCACCTTCATCATCCAGTGGAACGGCGTGGAGATCGCCGGCGTCACCGGCACCAGCCTCACCTTCGAGGTGCAGCTCACCGAGACGGGCCAGGCGTCCTTCCACTACCAGACCCTCACCGGCGTGAGCGGCGGCAGCGCCACCGTCGGGGTGAAGGAAGCGACCCAGGCCGTGGTGCAGCGCTTCTCGTACAACGGCAGCACGCCGCTGGCCGAGGGCATGGAGCTGGTCTACTTCGGCGGCGGTCCTTCCACCGGCACGCTCGCCCTCGTCGCCACCGTGTCGCGGTCCATCACCTTCTTCGGGCGCACGGGCCTGGGCCTGATGCCCTTCAGCGTGCCCCTGGTGGCGCTGGGCGCGGGTGACCTGGTGGTGAGCGAGGCCATGCCTTCGCCCGAGGCTTCGGTGGTCGGCACCGGCCAGTGGGTGGAGCTGCGCAACACCCAGGACACCCCCATCGACCTCGGTGGCATCACGCTGCGCTCGGTCGGGTCCACGGGCGGCGGCTTCACCTTCCCCTCGGGCATCGTCATTCCCTCGAAGGGCTACCTCGTCGTCGGCCAGTCGATCAGCGCCACCGCCAACGGCGGCGCGGGCGTCACCGTGGTGGCGACCGACCTGCCGCTCGACGAGCTGGGCGACACCGTCACGCTCTTGCTCGGCCCCGAGCCCATCTCCACCCTGACCTGGACCTCGGCCACCCAGGGCCGCTCGGTGCAGGTGGCCGAAGGGCTGCTGGTCGGCCCCGGCGGCGGCACCGGCCCCGTCTGCAACAACGGCACGCGCACCTTCGGGCCCAACGGCGCCATCGGCACCCCGGGCCAGGCGAACGAGACGTGCTCGCCGTACCAGATCGACCGCATCCCCGGCGGGTACATCGACCTCGGCACCACCGGCACCGAGGTGCTCGCCACCGCGAGCGACTACACCGGCATCGGCACGGTGCAGCTGCCGCAGCCCTTCACCTACTTCGGGCAACCGTTCAGCGAGATCCACCTGGGCATGTGCGGCTTCCTCACCTTCGGCACGCCGCTCACCGCGGCCTACGACGTCACCAACGACGTGCTCCCGGGCACCAGCGCCCCCAACGGCGTGGTGGCCCTCTTCTGGGACCGCCTGGTGCGCAACACCAACGGCCGCATCATGATGAGGCGCGACGCCGACCGCACCATCGTCTCGTGGCAGGACTTCCGCCTCTACGCGACCACCTCTTCGATGAACTTCCAGGTGCACCTCGTCGACACGGGGGCCATCGAGTTCCACTACGGGACCTTCACCATCGCCGCCGCGAACCTGGCCCGCTCGCGCGGCTCCGAGGCCACCGTGTGGCTCGAGAGTCCCACCGGCGGCACCGCCGTCTCGGTCGGCGTCAACACCGACAACACCATCGAACAGAACGCCGGCATCCGCTTCACCCCGTGAGCGCTCCCATGAACTCCTCCCGAATCGCCGTCTTCGTGTTGCTGTTCGCGGGTTGCCCGCAGCTGGTGCCCGCGCCGCTCGAGCCCGCGCCCCACATCGCGTCCTTCGCCGCCTCGCAGACGCAGGTCGACGTGGGCACCCCGGTGACGCTCACCTGGTCCACCGAAGGCGCCACCGAGGTCACCCTCGAGGAGCTCTCGCTGGGCGCTTTGGGCATCGAGGGCTCGTCCGGCTCGGTGGTGGTGAACGTGACCAGGAGCTCGCTCTTCGTGCTCACCGCGCGCAACGCCCGCGGCGCCGCCCACCGCGCGGTGGTGGCCGTGTCGGTGTTCGAGGCCATGGGTGACCTGCTGCTCACCGCCACGCCCACCGAGCTCGACTCGGGTGAGAGCGTCACCCTCGCCTGGTCTGCGCCCGGCGCCACCTCGGTCACGCTCACCTCGGCCTCGGGCCCTGTGGATCTCGGCGGCCAGGCGGCCAGCGGGCTCGTCACCGTCACGCCCACCGTCACCAGCACGTACACCCTCACCGCCGGCACCCGCACCGCGTCCGTCACGGTGACGGTGCGGCCCACCCTGCTCACCTTCACCGCCACGCCCGACGCCATCGACGTGGTGGACGGCGGCGCCGCCGTGACCCTCTCGTGGACCACCGCGAACGCCGAGCGGGTGCAGCTGCTCACGCCCGATCGCGGCGCCCTCGTCGACACCACCGACGGGGGGCTCGCCAGCGGGAGCTTCACCGACGTGCTGGCCGGCCCCATCGATGCGAGCCGGCTCTTCCGCTACGAGCTCCAGGTCAGCGGCGCGGGGCGCACCGTGAGCCGCGCGCTCACGCTGCCCGTCCGCGGCAACCCGGTCATCAGCACCCTCACCGCGCCGCGCTACGCCCGCGCCGGTGAGCCGCTCACCGTGTCCTGGGCCACCACCGGCGCCGAGCGCCTCTCGCTGCTGCAGGGCGGGGTGGAGATCTACCGCTCGCCCAGCGCCTCCGTCGCCGCGTCGGGGAGCGTCGAGATCATCGCCCCCGCCAGCAACGTCACCTTCGAGGCCGTCGCCACCAGCAACCGCGCCGAGTCGCGCCTGAGCGTCGAGGTCGAGGTGGTGCGCCCGCCCACCCTCACCCTGGGCACCGACCCCGCGGTGGTGGCCCGCGGCGCCCCCTTCTCGCTCACGTGGACCGGCCAGTCGGTGCGCGGCCTCACCGTCTACGACGCCGACGGGCGGGTGGCCTTCCGCCAGGTCGACCTCACCGACACGGGCACCGTGCCGCTCACCTTCCGGGTGGGTGACAGCGCCACGTTCCGCGCGGTGGCCGACAACGGCCTGGGCGACCTCGCCACGGCCTCGCACACCGTCACCGTCACCAACCCCTTCAGTCTCACCCCGTCGCTGAGCGGCACCCTGCGCGCGGGCCAGCGCGTGGAGCTCTCGTGGGCCGGCGGGGAACAGCTGCTGGGCTTCCCGCACGACGACGTGGTGCTGCGCCCCGCGTCCACCGGCTTCGACGACATCGCGGCCACCGGCACGGCGGTCGTCTTCCCCGGCACCACCCGCGACGACGAGGTGGCTTCCATCACCACGCCGTTCCGCGCGCCGTTCTACGGACGGGTGGTCGGCGACGTCATCACCGTGAGCACCAACGGCTACCTCTCCTTCGGGCCGGTCGATCGCCAGAACTACGTCGACGTGCCGCTGCCGAGCGCGAAGATGGAGCCGCTCTCGCTGGTGCCGTACTGGGAAGACCTGCGCATGGCCAGCGCCACCGCGCAGTGGCAGGTGAAGACGGTGGGCCCGGACCAGGTGCTCATCGTTCAGTGGACGAACGCGGCCACGCTCACGCCCGCCACCACCAACACCTTCCAGGTGAAGGTGTGGAGCACCGGGCAGGTCGACTTCGAGTACCAGACCATGGCCGCGCTGCTGGGCCAGGCTGGCGTGCAGGGCCCGCGCGGCGACGAGGGCTTCGCGTTGGCGGCGCCTCCGGTCTCGGGCCTGGGCGTCACCTTCTTCGCGCCGAAGTCGAGCCCGGTGGGCGTCATCGCCCGCGGCCGGGCCCCCGTGGGCGGCATGCTCGCCGTCGGCGGCGCGCTGGTGCCCGTGAGCGTCTCGCTCGACGTGGTGCGCCCCGAGGAGCTGCAGCTCGCCGAGGCCATGCTCGAGCCGGCCCCCGCGGTCGGCGCCAGCGGCCGCTGGTTCGAGCTGTTCAACGCCCGCACCACGCCCGTCGACCTCACCGGCTGGACCTTCGGCCTGCCTGACGGCGGCACGGGTGCGCTCAGCGGCACGGTGCCCGCGGGCGGCGTGCGCGTGTTCGGCACCTCGGCTGACCGCGCGCTCAACGACGACGCGGGGGTCGACGTGCAGCTCACCGGCTTCGACGTGAGCGGCACCCTGGGCAGCTTCACCTGGGGTCGCGACGGCGCGTTCGGCGCCTGGTCGTGGAACAACCCCACCACCGGCGTCTCGACGGTGAGCGACCACGGGCCGTACCGCTTCAGCACCGACGTGGCGACCTCGCTCTCTCGCCCGCAGGTGTGCACGGGCAGCGGCACCTACGGCGGCCAGGCCCAGCCGCAGCGCGGCTCACCCGGCACCGACCGCTCCTGCGGCTTCGGGTACCGCTGGCAGCCCACCACGTTCGGCTACTACGACATTTCCACCACCGGCACGCAGTTGGTGGCGAACACCACCACCGCCACGGTGGTGAACGTCGACCTCTCCGCCGCGCCTTTCCCCTTCTTCGGGGTGGCGCGCAACGCGGTGCGGCTCTCGGCCGACGGGTACCTCACCTTCGACCTGGCGTCGGCGAACAACACGTTCACCACCAACTTCCCGTCGACCGCCGCGCCCAACTCCGTCATCGCCATCTTCGCCGACGACCTCGGCGGGCGGCGGGTGGACAGCGCCATTCAGACGCGCCGCGTGGCCGCGGGAGAAGACCCGTTCGCCGCCGCGCCGCACTGGATTTTCCAGTGGAGCCACTGGTCGCACGTGACCGACGACGACCTCAACTTCCAGGTGAAGCTCTTCGACGACGGGGCCATCGAGTTCCACTTCGCGCAGATGACCAGCGGCCCGGCGAGCACCCCCTGGGGCACCGGCATCAGCGCCAACACCTGGCTCGAGAACGCCTCGGGCACGCAGGCGCTCGTCATCAACGCGAGCTCAGAGACCCCGGGCATCTCGCCCTTCACCGCCTATCGCATCAGCCCGCGCTGAGCCCTGGACCTCTCCATGAACCTCCGACTCCCGTTCATCATCTCCCTGGTCGTCTTCGCCGGCTGCCGCCGTGAGCAACCGCCCACGGTGGTGCCGCCCGCGCCCGCCATCGAGTCCTTCACCGTCTCTGCTTCGACCGCCACGCCCGGCCAGAGCGTCACCCTGAGCTGGAAGGTGCTCAACGCCACCAGCATCGAATTGCGCGAGGCCACGGCCGGCGCGCTGCCCGTCGCCGCCGACGTCCTCGAGGGCACGCTCGCGGTGAGCCCCACGGTCACCTCGCTCTACGTGCTCACCGCCCAGGGGCCCTCGGGCACCGACGCGCGCGCGGTGGCGGTGACGGTGCCGCCGGGTGCGGGCAACGTGACGTTCCAGGCGCTGCCCTCGACGATTCCCGGCGGCGACAGCACCACGCTGGTGTGGCTCGCCCCCGGCGCGCAGCAGGTCGAGCTGAGCGCGGGTGGGCAGGCCGTCGACCTGCAGGGCCAGCGCAGCGCGGGCGCGGTGACGGTGCGCCCCCTCGCCGACACGCTCTACACCCTCACCGTCGATGGCCAGGTGCTCACCGCGATGGTGACGGTGCAGGCCGCGATTCTGCGCTTCGGCGCCGACCGCATGGCCGTGGAGGCCGGTGACCCCCTCACGCTCTCGTGGGACACCGCCGGCGCCACCCGCGTCATCCTCTCGAGTGAAGGCCGGGGCGTGCTGCTCGACAGCACCACCGCGGCCACCGTGCGGGCGGGCAGCTTCGCCGACACCGCGCCCGTGCTGCCCGTGGGCGGCGTGCTCGCGTACGAGCTGGTGGTCGAGAAGGGCACCGCGAGCGCCAGCCGCACCCTCGAGGTCTTCGTGGGCACCGGCCTGACCATCGTGCGGCTCGACACGCCGCCTGTGGCCGCGCGGGGCGGGGTGTATTCGGTGCGGTGGACGACGCTGGCGGCCGACCAGGTCGAGGTGCGCGTCGACGGCGCGACGGCCTTCGTCACCGCGAACACCAGCCAGGCGCTCTTCGGCTCGTTCACCTTCCCCACGCCCATGAATGACTTCGGCCTCGAGCTGATCGCCACCAACGCGCGCGGGGCGCGGGCTGCGCGTACGGCCCAGGTCGACGTGGTGGGTGTGCCCACGGGCGTGACCCTGAGCGCGACGCCGGCAACCGTGGCGGCGGGTGCTTCCACCACGCTCACCTGGGCCTCGACCGAGGCGCGGCGGGTGCGCATCACCGACGACGACGGCCAGCCTGTCTTCTCCCTCACCGGCCAGGGCGCGGAGGCGGGCTCGGTGGCCGTCTTCCCCAACCGGGCGAGCACCACGTACACCATCTCTGCCGACAACCTGCTGGGGAGCACGGTGGTGACGGCGACCGCGACGGTCACCGTCACCGGCCCGGCGCTGAGCCTGTTCACCAGCCCGCCCACCGTGCCCACCGGGGGCCGCCTCTCGCTGGCTGCGAGCCAGCCTGACGCGCTGCTGGTCGGCTTCCCGCACGCGCAGGTGCTCACCGGCACGCGCGCCGACTTCCTCGACATTCGCGGCACCGGCCAGCAGCTCGACATCACCACCACCCCCGGCGTCATCGCGGTCGACGTGCCCTTCTCCACCTGGCTGTGGGGTCAGCGGCAGACCGGGCTGCTCACCGTCTCGCGCGCGGGGTGGATGGCCTGGGGCGCTGCGCTCGCCGTCGACAGCAGCGAGTCGGTGTTGCCCAGCACCTCGGCGGCGCCCTTCATCCTCGCGCCCTTCTGGGACAACCTCACCATCACCGCTGCGTCCTCCGTGCACTTCCAGGTGGTGGACGCCGCGCCCAACGAGCGGCTGATCGTCCAGTGGAGCCGCCTGCAGGTGGGCACCGACGTCGACACCGAGCTCACCTTCCAGGTGCAGGTGCACCAGGAAGGCGCGGTCTCGTTTCAGTACCGCGACGTGACGCTCGCGCCCGCCTACACCTCGTTCGAGGTCGGCGTGCAGGACGGTACCCAGAAGCTCGCCATCACGCCCGACTTCGTGCCCGAGAGCGACACCGCGCTCTATTTCTTCGGCCCGGTGATGGCGAACGCCGACGTGCAGGTGGTGCGCGGCTCGAAGTGGGGCGGCTTCCTGCAGCGCAACGGCGTCAGCTCGCTGGTGGCGCGCGACGCGGTCGCGGTGTCCATGCCCGAAGACCTCGCCGTCACCGAGGTGCTCTTCCGCCCCGCGGCCACCGTGAGCGCCGGCCAGTACGTCGAGCTGGTCAACCGCACCCTGGGCCCGCTGGACCTCTCGGGGTGGAACCTCACCGCGCCTTCGGGCTCGCGCTTCGACTTCCCCCAGGGCTTCACCCTGCAGCCCGACGTGCCCTTCGTGCTGGGCGCCTCTGACGACGCCGCGGAGAACGACGACGCCGGCGTGCAGCTGAGCTGGGCCGACGCGGGCTTCGTGTTGCCCACCGACGCGGGCTCGTTCTTCGTGGGCGCGGGTGACGGCGGCTTCAACCTCGTGTTCGCGCCTGACGGCGGCGCGGGCAAGGCCACGGTGGTCGACCCGGGCTTCTTCCGCGTGGGCACCTCGAGCCTCATGCGCCTGCTGGTGTGCAACGCGGTCACGCCCTTCGGCGGCCAGGCGCCCCAGCAGCTGGGCAACCCGGGCCAGCACAGCGGCTGCGGCTTCGGCTACCGGGTGCTGCCCATCGCCGAGCACTACGTCGACATCACCGCCAGCGGCACCTCGCTGGTGAACTCGCCGGCAGCGGCGGTCACCGCGCTCACCGTGCCCATCACGCTCGCGGCCACCGCGGGTGACCCGGCGCCCCTGGTGTTCGGCAACCGCACCCCGGTGGTGTCGATGAGCATCGATGGCTGGCTCGCCCTGGAGTCGCTCACCACCGTCAACGCCACCAACAAGACGACCCCCGGCACCACCACCGCGCCGCGCGGCCTGGTGGCGCCCTTCTGGGACGACCTGCAGACCAGCCTCGGCCTCACCCCCGAGAGCGACCTCTACTGGAAGCGCATGGCCGCGGGTGAAGACGCGCAGCGCCCGGAGCCGCATTGGATCTTCCAGTGGCACCGGCTGCGGCACCTGAGCACCGCGCCCGCGGACGACCTCAACTTCCAGGTGAAGCTCTTCGAAGACGGCACCATCGAGTACCACTACGGCGAGCTGCGCTCGGGAACCACGACCAACTACGGCAACGGCAACAGCGCCACCGTGTGGCTCGAGCGCTCCGACGCCGGCGTCGCCATCACGCTCTCGGCGAACACCGCTGACGTGAAACCCCACACCGCCTGGCGCTTCGTTCCCCAGTGAGGCCACTCATGCACGCAAGTACTCCTCTGCGCCTCACCCTCGCGGTCCTCTCGCTCGGCTCGGCGCTCGCCGTGGCCCAGCCCGTCAACGACGCCTGCTCGGGCGCGCTGCCCATCGCGCCGCCCAGCGGCTACCTGTTCTCGCGCTCGCCCATCACGCCGATGTTCGGCGCGGCGACGACGACCGATGTCGCCTTCACCTGCCAGGCCACCAGCAACGCGTCGGTCTGGTACTCGTTCACGCCCACGGCGAGCGGGCGGTACCAGTTTCAGACCTGCGACGACCTGGCACCCGGCACCACCTTCACCAACACGGTGCTGGCCATCTACGACGGCACCTGCGGCGCGCTCACCGAGCTGGCCCAGGGCTGCGACGACAACTACTGCAGCAGCCAGTCGCGCGTGGTGGTGACGCTCAGCGCGGGCACCACGTACCTGCTCCAGGTGGCCAAGACGACCGCGCCCGTGGCGGCGGACACGGTGCAGGTCGCCGTCAACATCCCCTCGGGGGCCGAGACGTGCAGCGCGGCCGTGCCCTCGTTGCCCATGTTCACCTCGGTGCCGGTCTCCATCGTGCCCACGGGCACCGATGACGGGCAGGTGGGAGGTGGCCTCGCCTGCTACTCGGGCATCGGCAACACCACCTCGGTCACCATCGGGCCCGCGCCGGGCCGCGACGTGGTGCACCGCTTCACCCCGCCGCGCACGGGGCTCTACAGCTTCCGCCTGAGCAACACCCAGCGCGCCACCGACAGCGCGCTCTACCTCACCGACAGCTGCACCGCGGCCATGACGCCGCCGCAGCAATACAGCCCCCCGCAGTGCATCGCCGCCGCCAACCGCCAGGCGTCGAGCGCGCTCACCCAGGAGGAGCTGTCGTGCATCTCGCTGCCCGTCGGCACCGACGTCTACGTGTGGGTGGACGAGGGGACTTCACAGTCGACCCTCGGCGCGAGCTTCGGCCTCGAGGTCACCGAGTGCACCCGGGAGAACGAGCCGAACAACACGCCGGCCACCGCCAGCGCGCTCGCCTGTCCGCTCACCGCGAGCATCAACCCGGCGGGCGACATCGACTTCTTCTCGCTGGGCATCGCCCCGGCCGGCGCGCGAGCCTTCGCCATGGTGGAAGCGGGCGCGAGCGGCGTGAACCAGGCCACCTCGTTCAACCTGCAGCTGCGCCTCACCACCGACACCAACACGGTGGAGTTCGACAACGACGACCTCGTCGACCCGTACGGCTCCACCGCGCCGGGCGTGGCGGGGACGCCGCTGACCGCGGGTTTGCCGCACTACCTGCGGGTCATTCACGGCACCCTCACGTCGATCGCCGAGCCGTACCTCGTCTATTCCGTCGTCCAGACGGCCACGCCGATCGCGGAAGCCGAACCGAACGACACGCTCGCGCAGGCGGGCAGCGGGGCGGAGAACTACTTCTCGGGCACGGTGACGGCCACCACCGACGCAGACTTCTTCGCCTTCGAGGCGGCGGCAGGCGAGCTCGTCTACCTCGCGCTCGACAGCCAGCCGGCCCGCACCGGCACCACCGCGACCGGAAACCACACCCTCGAACTCTGGGCCAAAGACGGCGCGCGGGTGGTGGTGAACGACTCGAACACCACCGTCAACGCGACCCAGACGACCGGCTTGCTCGACGCAGGCACGCCTCACGGCCCCTCGGAGCACCTCCTCTATCGCGTGCCGGAAGCAGGCCAGTACTACGCGCGGGTCAGCCGCACCGGCACGGGCGCCAACAACAACTATCTCCTGTCCATCTCGCGCAACTGCGGCACCGGGGGAGGCCTGGTGGCGCCGACGCTCGCGTCGCTCACGCCCGGCACGGGCTCGGTGCAGGGCGACGAGCTGGTGACGCTCACCGGCACCGGCTTCGGCCCCGGCAGCGAGGTGACGTTCGGCGGCACTCCTGCGCGCGTCGTCTCGGTCAACGGCACCACGCTCGGCGTGCGCACGCCCCTGGGCACGGTCGGCGCGGTCGACGTGGTGGTGCGCAACGCCGCCGGCAGCGCCACGCTCGCCGGGGCCTTCACCTACTTCGAGCCCATCATTCCCCCCACCGTGACGAGCGTGGTGCCCCCCGAGGGCACGACCGCGGGTGGCACCAGCGTCACCATCAACGGCAGCATCTTCAAGTCGGGCGCAGAGGTGTCCTTCGACGTGGGCGGCGTCATCGTGCCGGCGACGAACGTAGTCATCGTCAACATCAACCAGCTCACCGCCACCACCCCCGCGCACGCCGAGGGCGACGCCACGGTCATCGTGCGCAACCCCGTCGACGCCCTGCAGGGCAGCCTCACCAACGGCTACCGGTACAACAACGCGCCGACGGTGAGCGCGGTGAGCCCGGGCACTGGCTCCACGGTGGGCGGCACGGTCGTCACCTTGACGGGCTCCAGCTTCCGGCCGGGCGCGACGGTGCGCTTCGGCGCGACCGCGGGCACGGGCGTCACCGTCGTCTCTGCGACGTCCCTCACCGTCACCACGCCGGCCTCGGCGACGGGCGGACCGGTCGACGTGACGGTGACGAACGCCGACGGGCAGCAGGTGGTGCGGGTGGACGGCTTCGTCTACGCGTTCCCCGCTCCGACGCTGAGCGCGGTGAGCCCGGCGCGTGGCCCGGGTGCAGGCGGCACGCTCATCACCCTGACGGGCACGGGCTTCCTGCCGCAGCCCATCGTGCTGGTGGGCGGCGTGGCGGCCTCGGCGGTCGCGCGCCTCAGCGCCACCTCGGTGCAGGCGCTCACGCCGCAGGGCACGGGCGTGGCTGACGTCAGCATCGCCAACACCGACGGGCAGGGCGCGAGCCTCAGCGGTGCGTTCACCTTCGTGGCGCCGCCGTCGATCGCGAGCATCACGCCGGCGCGTGGTCCGTCGCAGGGCGGCACGCGCATCACCCTCACGGGCGTGGACTTCCAGCCCGGCGCCACGCTGCGCATCGGCGGCAGCCCGGCGATGGCCGTCACCATGAGCGGGCCCACCACGCTGACGGGGTACACGCCGTCGGGTCCTCCCGGGCCGGCTGACCTCGAGGTCACCAACCCCGACGGGCAGCGCACCGTGCTCCCCAACGGCTTCAGCTGGGACGCCGCGCCCGCCATCACCACGGTGAGCCCGGAGAGCGGCTCCACCGCGGGTGGCACGGTGGTCACGCTGACGGGCACCGGCTTCCTCGCGGGCGCCGAGGTCTTCTTCGGCACGCTGGCGGCGACGAGCGTCACGGTCGACTCGGCCACGCAGCTCACCGTCACCGCGCCGGCGCGCGCGATGGGCGTGGTGAGCATCATCGTGCGGAACCCCGACGCGCAGCAGTTCGAGCGGCAGGGCGCGTTCCGCTACGTCACCCCTCCGGCATTCACGGCCATCGCGCCGTCGAGCGGCGACGTACGCGGCGGCACGGTGACCCGGCTGACCGGCGCAGGCTTCGGCGCGCAGACCACCGTGAGCTTCGGTGGAGTGGCCTCACCGCTGGTGACGCTGGTCGACGACACGCACGTCGACGCGGTGACGCCCGCGCACGCCCCGGGCGTGGTGGACGTGAGCGTGGCGAACCCCGATGGCGCGCTGGCGACGCTCACCGGCGCGTTCACCTTCACGCGCTCGGCGCCGACGTTGAGCGGCGTGGCGCCGCAGTCGGGGACCGTGGCGGGGGGCACCGTCATCACGCTCGTCGGCACGGGCTTCGCGCCGGGCGTCACGGTGCAGGTCGGCACGGGGACCGCGACGGACCTGGTGCTGGTGTCGGGCGAGCTGCTGCGCGCCACGGCGCCCGCGGGCGCGGCGGGGGTGGTGAGCGTCACGGTCACCAACGACGACGCGCAGCGCGCGACGCTCGCAGGCGCGTTCACGTACGTGGTGCCTCCGGACGGCCAGCAGGGCGTGGTCTCCGACGGCGGCCTGGCGGGGCTGGGTGGTCCTCCCGATGCGGGCACGGGGCCGGTCACGCCCACGGGCTGCGGATGCTCGGGCCTCGAGGGTTCGGTGCTGGCCTTTGGCGCGTTGGGTCTGCTGCTGCGTCGCCGCCGGCGCAGCTGAGAGTCGCCAGGTGACGCGGAAACCGTTCACTCTGCGGCCCAGTCGCAGTCCTTACGGCTCCAAGTCGGATATTCTCGCTTCTCGAGCACGACCCAGGCTCAACCGACGTAGGCCAACTCGATGATGGGAGCGGTGAAGGTACGTTCCTGCCTGCGGAGATCGTCTTTGACGGCTCAGCACTGAAATCTACGGACTGGAACGTGCTGTCTTTTGTGTTTTCAGGGCCTGCTGTGTGGGCCTACTTCAAAGACCAGACGAGTGCGTCGGCTCCGTTTCGAATGGACAGTGCTCCATCGGTCGTACGACTCGTGTTCAATGAAGATCAGAGGAGGGTTGGTGTGGAGTTCTCCGAGGTCGTGGAAGGCGAGCCTGATCCGAGTCCAATCCAGGTCAGCGGCCCTGCTGGCACCTTGAGTTGCGTCTTTGCCTGGGGCGCGCCCAGGAATCGTGCAAGCGTCTCGTGCATTGAGCCACTCCCGTCGCCGATGATCATCACTGTCCTCGATGGATTTCTGAGCGCCAACGGCAATCCAGTGACCGCAGTCGACGGCTCACCCTTTCATCTCTCCGTGACTCCCGCTGAACAGCCGCTGCAGGTGGACGGGTTGAGGGCTTGGACGCCCGCGATTCCCCCCCTGCCCTGAAGCCCTCGTCCATCCACCTCATTTTCAGAGCTGCACCGCGACCTGACCGCCTGGTACGCCGCGCGCGCTGAGCGCCAGCTCACTGTGGTACGCGCCCCGCTGCAATGTCGCGCGGCACCACACGCCTGCTCCTGCTTGTCTCCACCGTCTTCGGCCTGCTCCTCGCCCTCGAGGTGCTCTGCCGCGCCGAGCCCGAGGGCCTCGCCGCCGTCGCGCACCGGGTGCGCTTCAAGCTGGCCCTGCTGCACGCGAAGGGCCCGGTGGACTTCGTGGCGCTGGGCACCTCGCGCACCAACGACGGCCTCAACCCCGCGCTGCTCGGCCTGGGCAACGGCTTCTCCGCCGCGACGCCGTCCTCTTCGCTCCCCACGCTCGAGTTCCAGGCCGCGCGCCTCGGCCCGCAGAAGCTCGTCTTCGTCGAGCTCTCCCGTCCGCAGGGCGCGCCCACCGAAATGGACGCCGACACCACGCCGCCCGCCGGCTCGTACGCGGGAGACCCGCTCGGCGAATGGCTGCACGCCCACAGCAAGCTGCTCCAGGTGCGCCGGGCCTTCGCGCTGGAGAACCTGCCGCGCGTGGTGGGCCTGCTCACCGCGCGCGCGCTCGACGGCTCGGAGTGGTTCCGCTCGCGCCAGCTGGTGGAGACCTTCCGTCCTCCCTCACCGCCCGAGGGCCTGACGGACGACGCCGCCTGGAAGGCCCCACCGTTCATCCCGAGCGGGGTCGAGGGATCCGAGGTGCCGGTGTTCGACGAAGACGCGACCCGCAGGCTCGAGGGCTTCGAGCGCGTGGTGAGCCTGCTGCGCGCGAGCGGCGCGAAGGTGGTGTTCATCGCGCCGCCGCTGGGCGCCGCCTGGCGCGCCGAAGACTGCACGCCCGCGCAGAACGCGCTGCGCCAGGCCATCGCGCGCCGCACCGCCGCGCCGCTGCTCGACTTCACCTGCGCCGAGGTGGACGAGCGCTGGTTCGTCGACGGGCAGCACCTCTCGTCACCGGGCCGCGCGAAGTACAGCCAGGCGCTCGGAGAGGCAGTCCGTGCTCTTCCATAGCGCCACCTTCCTCATCCTCGTCACCGCGCTGGTGGCGCTCTACTGGGTCACGCCCTGGCAACGCGCGCGGCTGGTGCTGCTCTTCCTGTCCTCGCTCGTCTTCTACGGGTGGAGGCACTGGCCGTCGGTCTTCCTCCTGCTGGGCAGCATCGCGTTCAACTACGCGCTGGGCCGCGTGCTCGAGTCGCGCAAGAGCAAGCCGCTGCTCGCGCTCGGCGTGACGGTGAACCTCTCGTTCCTGCTCTTCTTCAAGTACGGCCGCTTCGTGGTGGACCAGCTCATCCACCTCGGCGCGCTCCTCGGCCTCGAGCTCCAGGTGCCGAAGCCCGACGCGTGGATGCCGCTGGGCATCTCGTTCTTCACCTTCCAGGTGATCGCCTACCTCGTCGACGTGTACCGCAAGGAGATCCCCGCCGAGCGCAGCCTGCTGGTCTTCGCCGTCTTCAAGTCGTTCTTCGCCCAGCTCGTCGCCGGCCCCATCGTGCGCGGCAAGGACCTGCTGCCCCAGCTGCGCGGCCTGGTGCCGTTCGAGGTGGCGCGGCTTCACCGCGGCGCGTGGCTGGTGTTGTGCGGCCTCTTCCTCAAGGTGGGCGTGGCCGACGTCCTCGGCGACTACGTCGACTACGCGTGGAAGGTGCCCGACACGCTGGGCATCAACAACGCGTGGCTGGTGGTCTACGCGTACGCCGCGCAGCTGCTGGCCGACTTCTGGGGTTACTCCACCATGGCGGTGGGCCTGGGCCTCTGCTTCGGGCTCACCCTGCCCATCAACTTCGAGAACCCCTACGGCGCCTCGTCACTGCGCGAGTTCTGGCGGCGCTGGCACATCACGCTGTCCATCTGGCTGCGCGACTACGTCTACATCTCGCTCGGCGGAAATCGTTCAGTCTCGAAGGCCCGGGCCGCGTTCAACCGCCTCGCCACCATGGCCATCGGCGGGCTCTGGCACGGCGCGGGCTGGAACTTCGTGCTCTGGGGCGTGCTGCACGGGTTGTGGATGGACCTCGAGCTCCTCACCGAGAAGGCCCGTGCGCGCTGGCCAAAGTGGCTCGGCCTGGTCATCACCTTCCACGTGGTGGTCTTCCTGTGGATTCCCTTTCGTGCCCCGTCGTTCGACGCGCTGCTCATGATGCTGACGCGCATGACGTCCGGCCCGTGGGACATCAACACCCCCACCCAGACCGCGGTGATGACCCTCGGCTTCCTCGCCCTGCAGAAGCCGCTCTTCGCCCTCGTGCGCGCGGAGCGGGTCGACACGCTCAAGCCCATGGCCGAGGTCGCGCTCGCCGCCGCGATGGTGTGGCTGCTGCTCGCCTACGGCAGCGCGCGGCAGGACTTCATCTATTACGTGTTCTGAGAGTCCTGCCCGAGTCGATCGGCTCGAAGGCTGACTGTCGGCGTGTTGAGGGTGTGGGGACCCCATCAATCTTCCAAGGGTGGCCTACTGGGCGCCGCTGCCTTCCCGCACCTCGATGCGCGCGGCGAGCACGCTCTTGAGCACCGCGCGCTGCCTGCGCCAGGGGAGGCCGTCGTAGATCAGCACCTCCACGGGTCTCCAGAGCAGCACCCAGCCGGAGATGGTGAGCACCTCCTTGAGGGCCACGCCGAAGGTGCCGGTGAGCTCCTTGCCCACCCACTGCGCGGCGCTGATGAAGGTGGCGATGAAGCTGACGGCGATCAGCAGCGAGAAGAGGCCCAGGCGCACCTCGCGCTTGCGATGCCGTTCGAGGCGCTCGAGCTCGTAGGCGAAGTGCGCGCGCAGCGGCTCCTCGATGGAGGTGCGCTCACAGGGCTTCTCCAGCCAGAACACCAGGCGCGGAGGCCCGCGGGAGAGCAGGTCTTCCGTCGACTCGACCAGGTACTCGCGCAGCCCCGGGTCGAGGTCGCGGCTGCGGAACGGCGCTGGATCTCGTTTGTCGAAGAGGTTCTCGAGCGAGGGAACACGCACGTCGACGCAGGGGACCCCGTCTTCTTCGCGGTACCGCGGCATGCGCGCACCATAGCCACTCCGGCCGATGGCCTTCTCAGCGATCGATCGGGTTCTCGCTGCGGTACAGCTGCGCGCCGATGAGGCCGCCCAGCAACCCCATCGTCAGCGCGACCCCGGGCTGGCACAGCGTGCGGCACGAGCCATCCATCGAGGCGAGCGTCTTCACCAGCCACGACAACGGCACCGCGAAGGCCACGCCAAAGAGGTGCGGGCGGAGATAGAGCAACAGGCGCTTGATGCGCATGGTGCGTGAGAGCGTCCGTCGCTGGCGACGGTTCAGTCCTTCGTGGGCTGCGGGTACCTCAGCTTCCAGGTCCACGTCCTGGTGAACGGGCTGTAGTCCATGTACCCCTGCAGCGCGGTGGGCTTCGCCTTTCCCGAAGACGAGGGCGCAGGCGCGGCCACTGGCCTGGCGGCGGGAACCTTGTTCATCTGCACCGAGGCCAGCACGCTCTGGATGACGGGCGTGTAGTCCTCAGTGTTGGTGACCGCCACGATGCTCGTCGTACGGCCGTAGCCGCTGATGGTGGTGAGCATCGCCACCGAGACGCCCTCTTCCCATTCGAACGAGCCCACGCCGGCCCTGGCCTGCCAGCCGGCCTCCGTGTCCGTCTGGGTGATCTGCGGAGGCGCCGTCACCGCGTACGAGCTCACGATGATGTTCTTCCACTCGCTCTCGAAGTCGGCCGTGATGTCGCCTTTGCTGTTCGTGCCCATGAACACGTAGATCTCGCAGTACTTGCGGTGGTTCACGATGCTGTAGTGCGTGTAGTTCTTCTCCTTGACCTCCTTGTTCCACGAGCTGGGCGGAGGCAGGTAACTGAGCAGATCAGTCGAAACTCTCTGCGCGAGCGCTGGTGACGAGCACAGCGCGACGAGGATCAGGATGTTCTTCATGAACTCTCCGGTCTGATGGTCTTGAAGCCCGGAATGCTACCCCCACCGTGCTGCGCGCGACGAAAGAAGGACCGAGCGTGCTAGGGGGCGGCCCCCATGCGGCTCGTCCTCCTCGTCTCGATCCTCTCCTCCGTCGCCTTCGCCCAGCTCACGCCCGCCCAGAAGCTCGAGGCCCAGCGCATCACCGACCTGATGAACGCCGACGCGGCGAAGCAGAAGCAGCAGCCGGTGAAGCTCACGCCGCCTGATCAGCTCTTCAAGAAGGGCACGGTGCGCCTCTTCATCAACAGCCTGATGGTGAACAAGCCCGCCGACTACGAGCCCTACCTGCGCTTCGTCACCGACGAGAAGCTGCTGCAGGAAGCCGTCGACACCGTGAATGGCCTGGTCGCGCTGCCCCGCGACGTGGTGGTGAACTTCCGCGACTGCGGCGAGGCCCAGGCCTTCTTCGACCCGAAGAGCGGCAACATCACCTTCTGCTACGAGCTGGTGCGGCTCTTCGACCAGCTCTACACGAAGCTGGCGAAGACGCCGGAAGAGGCGAAGCGGCTCATTCGCGGGGCGGTGTTCTTCGTCTTCTTCCACGAGTTCGGTCACGCGCTCATCCACGAGCTGCAGCTGCCCGCCACCGGCCGCCAGGAAGACGCTGTCGACCAGTTCGCCACGCTGCTGCTGCTCGAGCAGGGCGAACGGGGCGAGCAGGCGGCGCTCTCGGGCGCGGCCTTCTTCCTCGCGCTCTCGGAGCTCCCCGGGAAGAAGCCCGTGTTCTGGGACGAGCACAGCCTCGACGCGCAGCGCTTCTTCAACATCTCGTGCTGGCTCTACGGGGCCAGCCCCTTCCGCCAGGTCAACCTGGTCGCGCAAGGTTTGCTGCCGGCCGCCCGCGCCGCGAAGTGTGGCGACGAGTTCGCCCAGGTCCGGTACGCGTGGAAGGGCATCGCCGAGCCGAAGCTCAAGCGGCCCTTCCGTGAGCCCGCGCCGCGCTGATTCCCTGGGTCATCGATGACTGACGGGGCGCGGGTGCGCACGATACCCACGGCGTGAAACTGCAGACCCGGCGTTACGCTTCGCCGTGGTGTCATTCCCTGTTGTCTCGTCCGGTTGCTCTGGTCACCGTCGAGTCGCCGAGCGCGAAGTCATGAGGTGCACGGGGAGCCTGCTCGTGGTGCTCTGCGGGCTGTCGAGCTGTGCAGTTCCCCTCGAGCCAACCGACCCGCAGCGGGAAGCGCGCGGCGAACTCATCTGGAGCCCGGTGGGCGCGATGACCTCGCCCCGCTGGTGGCACGCGACCGCGCTGCTCCCCGATGGACGCGTGCTCGCCGTGGGCGGCTACCCGACCATCGCTCAGAACGCGACCGCCACCGCCGAGACCTTCGACCCCATGCTCAACCGGTGGACCAGCGTGCCCCCGGTGTCGGCGGTGAAGGCGCAGGCCACCGCCACGCTGCTGCGCACGGGCAAGGTGCTGGTGGTGGGCGGCTATCGGGGCAGCGGCAACAACTCGACGCCGACCGCCGATCTCTTCGACCCGCTCACCAACACCTGGACGCCCGCATTGCCGATGGCGAGCGGGCACGCGTACCACACCGCCACGCTGCTCTCCGACGGGCGCTTGCTCGTCGCCGGCGGGTGGGACTCGGGCAATTCCATCACCATCGCCGAGCTGTTCGACCCCACCAGCGGCCTGTGGACGCCGACCGGGAGCCTCGGCACCGCGCGCAACACCCATGCCGCGGTCCGCCTGCCCAACGGCAAGGTGCTCGTCTGCGGTGGGCGCGACGCCACCGGCGCGTACCTCGCCACCGCCGAGCTCTACGATCCAGCCACCGGGCTGTGGACTCCCACCGGCCCCATGGCCAGCGCCCGGCAGCGGCAGTCGCTCACGCTGCTCTCCAGCGGCCGCGTGCTCGTCGCGGGAGGCCGCGACTCCGCCAGCACCGGCCTCGCCTCGGCCGAGCTGTACGATCCCGGCACCGGGCTGTGGACGCCCACCGGCCCGATGAGCGCAGCGCGGGGCTTTCACAGCGCCACCCTGCTCCCCAGCGGCCTGGTGATGGTGGCGGGCGGTTGGGACTCCACCAGCGGCACCGACCTGGGCAGCGTCGAGCGCTACGATCCGCAGAGTGGAACGTGGTTGGCCGCGCCGCCGATGGCCGCCATCCGCGACTCCCATACCGCGACCTTGATGCCCGACGGGCGCGTGTTGATCTCCGGTGGCTCGAACACCGCCGCGCTCCCTGACAGCGAGCTCTACGATCCGAACCGGCCCACCCTCGCCGCTGGGCCCTCGATGGGCACCTTCCGCACCGCCCACACCGCCACGCTGCTGCCCGGCGGGGGCGTGCTCGTCGCCGGGGGCGAAACCGCGCCCGTGACTCCCACCGGGAAGGCCGAGCTCTTCGACGAGGCCGCGCGGACGTGGACCACCACGGGCACGCTCCGCACCCCGCGCGCCGGGGCCACCGCCACGCTGCTCGAGAACGGCAAGGTGCTGGTGACCGGCGGCCGGAGCGGCAGCCTCGACCTCGCCACCGCCGAGCTGTTCGACCCCGCCACCGGCGTGTTCGTGAGCGCTGGAGTGATGGGCGTCGCGCGCAGCGCCCACGCGGCCACGCTGCTCGCTGATGGACGGGTGCTCATCACCGGCGGTGGCCTCGCCGACGCGCGCCTCTACGATCCCTCGAGCGGCGCGTGGACCGCCACCGGCTCGCTGGCCAGCGCGCGGCGGGCTCACACGGCGACCCTGTTGCCCAACGGCAGGGTGCTCGTCGCCGGAGGTGCGGGCCCCCTCTCCAGCGCCGAGCTCTACGAGCCCTCCACGGGCGCCTGGCTCCCCGCCGCCAGCCTCATCACCGGGCGCAGCCAGCACACCGCCACGCTCCTGCCCACCGGCCGCGTGCTCGTCACCGGCGGCACCGCGGTCAGCGCGCTGGCGAGCGCCGAGCTCTACGATCCCGCCGCCAACCTCTGGAGCCCCGCCGCCGCCCTCGGCACCGCGCGTGCGGACCACACCGCGACGCTGCTGATCAGCGGTGACGTGTGGCTCGCGGGGGGCGCGGCGCCCGGCTTCCCCGTCACCACCGAGGTCTACCGGACCGCGCTCGGCCTCGTCGACCCGGGGCCGCCGCTCGCCACCGGACGCGCAGGACACTCGGCCACGCTGCTCCCCTCGGGGCAGGTGTTGATCAGCGGTGGCAACGCCGCGGCCCCGTTGGCCAGCACCGAGTTCTTCGATGAAGGCCGCGCGGTGGTGCCCGGAGCGTTGCCGACGCTCGGGGCGCTGATGAGCACCGCGCCGGGCGCGACGTTGAGCGTGGTGGGCACGCGCTTCACCGGGCTCTCCGAGGCCTCGGCCGGCAGCCACCAGTCCTCGCCGTCGAACCTGCCGGTGTTCTTCGTGCGCCGGCAGGACAACGAAGGCACCACGCACCCGGTGATGCGCGCGTTCTCGCCCACCGCTGCGACCGTGACGCTGCCCAACTCGCTGCAGCCGGGGTGGCACTGGGTGAGCGTGGCGGTCAACGGCTCGGTCGGGCTCGCGAGCCCGCTGCTGGTGCCGACGCCGGTCTCGGCCTTCGCGCGCCTGGGCGTGAGCTGCACGCTGGGCAGCCAGTGTGCGAGCGGCTTCTGCGTCGACGCCGTGTGCTGCGACCAGGCGTGCACGGGCTCGGGGTGCTTCGCGTGCTCCGTCGCGCGGGGCTCTGGCTCGAACGGCAGCTGCGCCGCGGTCGATGCGTCGATCTGCGATGCCGACGCGGGGACGGACGCAGGCTTTGACGCCGGGCTCGACGCGGGTGTCAGCATCGACGCAGGCTCCGACGCGGGCCTCGACGCCGGTGTTGCTCCGGACGCCGGATCGGGAGATGCGGGCGCCGCCGACGCCGGCCCCTCCGACGCAGGTGTGGCCGACGCGGGCGTCCTCCCGCCAGTCATCGCCGGCACGCCCGGACGCGCTGCCCAGTGCCTCGTGGCGTGGGAGTACCTGCCCGTTGCCCCGCTCGCCGCGTCGTGGTCGCTGAGCACCGCGCCCGTGGGCGCCACGGTCGACCCTGCGAGCGGCGCGATCGCCTGGACGCCCGCGGTCGCACAGGCAGGGTCGCAGCGACTCACCCTGGTCGCGCAGAACACCGCCGGCACCGACACGCAGGACTTCGAGGTGGACGTGTCGTGTCCCGAGCGGAAGCTGGGCGTCGGGTGGGGGTGCTCGGGCTCCGGCCTCGAGGGAGTCCTGCTCCTGGCGCTCGCCATCCTTCGTCGCCGCACTCCCCGAACGGTCGAGAAGCAGCAGGGCCGGCTCGGCTAGCGTTGTCCGATGGCTCCCACCCGACTCGAGGTGCAGTACCCGAACCGCCGCGCCCTGCTCGCGAGCGCGCGCACCGAAGGCGCGGTGTTGAGCTTCTTCGTCCCCGGCTCGGAGCACGTGGCCGCCGGCACCGACGTCATCCTCGCCATCAGCATCGAGAACACCGACCTCCGCTTCGAGCTGCAGGGGCGGGTGCGGTTGCAGCTCGCCGGCTACACCGCGCGGGCGCAGCGGGGCCTCGGGGTGGCGCTGGTGGGAGAGCAGAAGCGCGCCGCGGCGCAGATGCTGGCCATCTGCGCGGGCAGAGCGCTCGACGACGGCACCGCGCTCGACTCGCGCCATGACGTCGACGTCGAGTGCCTGGTGAACCTGCACGGCACCAGGCTCAAGGGCGCGGTGAAAGACGTGTCCGCCACCGGCGCGTTCATCAACGCGCCGCGGCTCTCAGCGCTGCGCGGCGAGGCCGACGTCACCATTCACCTCGAGCCGCTCTTCGGGCGCTGGGGCGGCCGCGTGCTCAAGGCGCGCGTGGTGTGGGTCGGAGAGAAGAAGGGCATGCCCGGCTTCGGCGTGCGCTTCCTCGACGCCACGGCTCACGTGCGCGAGAGCCTCAAGAAGCACTTCCCTTCGCCGGTGCGCTAGCGACCGAGCGCCTTGAGCACCGCGCCCGAATGACCCTTGGTCGTGCTCATGGCCGCGGCCAGCGAGTACCAGGGCAGCAGCAGGCACACCCAGAGGATGTTCGCCGGGAGGATGTTGATCAGCCCGAGCTTGAGCAGCTTCTTCCGCATGCAGGTGGGGCAGCCCACCACCAGCGCGTGCTTGAACGACGCCGCCACGAGGATGAAGAGCAGGAACGTGGGCAGGCGGTAGCCCTTGAGGCTGTCCGTCTGTTGACCGCATTCCGGGCACGGCAGCAGGTCGGGGTTCAGCCGCATGGCGCGCAGGATACCCCGGCTTCAGCTCGAACGAAGCAGCTGCAGCAACCCCAGCACGAGGATGAGCGCGAGCAACCCCAGGGTGGCCCCGAACACGACCTTCTTCCGCCGCTCGACGTCGTCGTCCTGCGGGGGGCGGAAGGACATCGCCGCCGCGGCCAGGCGCAGCACGTCGGCGCGGCCCTCTTCCGCCACCGGGTCTTCCGGCACGGCCGCCTGCCGCAGCCGGTAGAGCCGGCCCACCGCGGCGAGCGCGTCGGTCTGCTGGGCCTTGCGTCTGAGCTGCGCGTGCCTGGGCGCGTTGCCCCAGTCGCGCAGCACCTCGACCCATTCTTCGCGCAGCCACTTCGGCGGCAGCACCGACGCCTCGTCGAAGCTCTCGAAGAGAATGCCGCAGTACGGGCACGACGGCGTCGTCGCCCGCGGCGCGATGCACTTCGGGCACACGCCCTCGGGCAGGGTGAAGGGCCCTTCGTCGGCCGCCCTCGCGGCCTTCTGCGTCGCCTCGTGCCCGGCCGTACGCAGCACCACCACGTTGCTGCCCCCCGAGGTCGACTCGAGCGAGACGCGCGGAGGCAGCGAGGGCGGGCGCGCCGGCGCCGGTGCGTTGCCGGTGGCGGTGGCGGTGGCGGGAACGCTCTCCACGCGGGTCTCGGCGCCACACTTGCCGCAGGTGATGATCAGCGCGGGCCCCTCGACGCGGAACACCTCGAGGGCGATCAAGCGCTCACACTGCGGACACAGGACCTTCACGCGGCCCTTCATACAACGCCCGGAGCGGAGTCGAGGGGTCATGTATTCCCCGAGCTCGCCCGGTTTGCCGCTCTGGAAGCGTTGCGCCAGCGGATTCACGTGAAATGGGGCGCGCCGGCGACGGAACGGTGATCCACCCAGCGAGCGGAAGAATAGAGTCCGCCGCGTGAGCGCGGTCCCTCCTCCCGGCCTGGTGCAGCCTGACGCCTGGTTCATCGCCTGCACCAGCGCTCAGCTGCGCAGCACCCCCCTCGCCGTCACCGTGCAGGGCCGCCCGCTGGTGCTCTTCCGCGCGCGCGGGGGAGCGCCCACTGCGCTCACCGACCGCTGCCCTCACCGCAACGTGCCGCTCTCGATGGGCGCCGTGCGCGCGGGCGAGCTCGAGTGCGCGTACCACGGTTGGCGTTTCGACGGCGAAGGCCAGTGCGTCGCGGTGCCGGGCCTGGTGGACGCAGAGGTCTCGCTCAAGAGCCGCTGCGCCGAGCGCTTCGCCGCGCGAGAGCTCGACGGCTTCATCTGGGTCCATTCCACGCCCGGCGTCGACCAGCCGGAGGAAGGCCCCTTTCGGTTCCCTCACCTCGACGACGGCCACTACTCCACGGTGCGCCGCGAGTTCCGGGTCGAGGCCTCACTCCACGCCGCGGTCGAGAACACGCTCGACGTGCCGCACACCGCGTTCCTGCACGGCGGCCTCTTCCGCACACCCGAGAAGAAGAACGTCATCGACGTGGTGGTGCAGCGCCACGCGCGCTCGGCCGAGGCGCACTTCCACGGCGAGCCCGCGCCGCGCGGCCTGGTGGGCTGGCTGCTCGCGCCGCAGGGCGGGGTGGTGGAGCACGTCGATCGCTTCCTCCTCCCCTGCATCGCGCAGGTGGAATACCGGCTCGGCGCGAAGAGCCACGTGGTGGCCACCACCGCCTTCACCCCGGTCTCAGACGACGCCTGTCTCGTCTTCGCGGTGGTGACCTACAAGCTGCCGGTGCCGGGCTGGCTGGTGCGGCCCTTCGTCGCGCCGGTGGCCACGCGCATCTTCGGCCAGGACGCGGTGATGCTCGCCAGGCAGCGCGCCCAGGTGAAGCGGTTCGGCGGCGAGAAGTACACCTCTACCGAGCTCGACGTGCTCGGGCCCCAGGTGACGCGGCTGCTCAAGCAGTCCGCCACCGGCGAGCCCGCCGAGCCTCACGAGCACACCCTGCGGATGAAGACGTGAAGCACGTGGTGGACGTGTATTGCGACGTCGGCCCCGGGCTGCTGCTCGATCAGCAGTACCGCGCCTCGTGGACCCACCGCACCTTCGACCAGGTGGTGCTCGACCAGGCGTTCCTCGAAGACGCGCTCCGCGGCGAGTGCACGTACTTGAAGGACGAGGCCGCCCGGCAGTTCTCCGGCAAGGTCGAGGTGCTCATCGGCGAGCCCACCCCCGACCTGGTGAAGTACGCCGTGCGCCAGGCGACCGGGCTGCGGCTGGAGCTGCCCACCGGCAGGCTGCGGCTGCTGGGTGTGTGCTCACTGCTCAAAGACGGAGCGGTCAAGCCGGGAGCACAGGAGTTCCTCTCCGTCGACCTCACCCCCGGCCGGTACCTCGTCGACGTCTACGGCTTCATCGAACAGGCCGCCCGGCTCGAAGACGAGAAGCTGCTCCGGCCCGATGAGGCACCCCTCGCAGGTGAGCTGCCGCCCGGCCCGTGGACCGGCCGGCTCCAGTGGCTGACGCTCGCGCTCGCCGTGCTCAGCGTCGCCACCACGCTCTTCGCCTGCCTCTTCTGGCTCTTCACGCCGGCGTACGTGGCGACCTGCCTGGTGCTCGCGGTGCTCTGGGTGGTGCGCTTCGTCGCGTACCGCACCACCGGTGAACGGGAGCGCGAACGGCACAACACCAGGGTGTGGAAGGAACACCTCGCCCGCCTGCCCGAGCTGCCCGATTACGTCGTGGTGTTGCGCCCCGACGAATCCGACGGGGAGCCTCCCGAGGGCGGTGGACTGCTGTGAAGGCAACCGCTCACGTTGCTCGAAGTCCCCCGAGCGGGTTGATCGCCCCCACCGTTCACCCCGAGCGGAGTCGAGGGGCGCCTTCCTGCGATCCGGGGGGCCCATCCCTCGACTCCGCTCGGGAAGAACGGGCTCCTCCGCTCGGGATGAACGGGCCCCTCCGCTCGGGAGCGGAGCCTCGGCAGTGAAGCGCAGCGGAAGCCCTTGCGCTGCCCCGCCCTGCGGTGTGAAGACTCCGCCCGGCGGGGCCGCGCCCGTCACGTTCCGGAGTTCCCCATGAATCGCAATCTCCTGCCCGTGCTGATCAGCCTCTCGTTCACGGCGTGCTTCTCTCCCGTGCCCGAGGCGCAGTGCCTTCGTGACGTCGACTGTGGTGACGCCGGCGTGTGCATCGACTCGAAGTGCACGGGCGGCGCGGTGGGCGGCGGCGGGGGCAGCAGCCAGGGCGGCGGCTCGGGCGGTGGGGTCACCGGCGGCGGCAGCGGTGGCGGCGTCACGGGTGGCGGCAGCGGAGGAGGAGTGGTGGGCGGCGGGACCGGCGGTGGCTTCGCGGGCGGCGCCGGCGGTGGTGGCGGCGTCATCGGCGGCGGCGCGGGCGGAGGCTCGGCGGTCGACGGCGGCGTGTGTGGTTGCCGCGATCCACTCGGCGGCTGCCAGCCGGGCAACTCGCCCGTCGCGTGCGGCGCCTCGGGCTCGCAGTGCATGGCCTGCGGCTTCGGTGAGCAGTGCGTCGGCGGCGCGTGCGTGATGGGCGCGTGCGGCCCGCAGTCGTGCGCCGGGTGCTGCACCAACAACTTCTGCGTGGTGCCCGGGCAGCAGTCGCGCTTCGCCTGCGGCCTGCTCGGCGCCGCGTGCACGCAGTGCCCCATGGGCCAGACCTGCCTCAACGGCACCTGCGCCACGCCGGTCTGTGACGTGACGACGTGCCCCACCGGCTGCTGCGCCAACGGCGCCTGCCAGACGGGCCAGACGCGCTTCGCCTGCGGGATCGCCGGCCAGACGTGCCAGGGCTGCCGCATGGGCCAGCAGTGCAGCTCGGGCGTGTGCGTGGGCGGTGGCTTCGACGGCGGCTTCCCGGGCGACGCCGGCGCGCTCATCCCCGCGGGCAGCCCCTGCACCACCGCGCAGCAGTGCCAGCCGCCGTTCAACGCCCTCTGCATCAACGAGAGCATCGCGGGCCAGCCCACCGGGTACACGGGCGGCTACTGCACCTCGCAGTGCGGCATGGGCAGCGCGTGCACGGGCGGCGCGGTGTGCATCACCGAGAGCTTCTTCGGCGCCTCGCAGAGCACCTGCCGCGCGGCGTGCACCCAGATTGGCCAGCAGAGCTCCTGCCGCAGCGGCTACGTGTGCAACCCCACCGGGCTCTCGTCGGTGCCGGGCTTCTGCCGCCCGCGCTGTGACGCGATGGGCGCGCTCGCCGCCTGCCCGGGTGGTCAGACCTGCAACGCGACCTCGGGAATCTGCCAGTAGCGATGCTCTCTGCGCTGCTGGCCGGGCTCCTCGCCGCTGCTCCTTCCCCCCTCGCGTCGGAGGACCCGGCGGAGCGCCTGGCCGCGGTGGAAAAGTGGGCGAAGAAGCAGAAGAAGCCCCAGCTTCCGGCGAAGGACGCGCGGGCCATCAAGGACTGCGTCGAGCTGCCGGCGGTGAAGGAGACCGGCTGCACCACCGCGGCGAAGCTCTGCCGGCTGCACGAGGGTGATGACGGCTCGTCGGGCACGCGCATCGAGTCGCTGTCGTTGCACCTGGACGGGCAGGAGCACCAGGGGAAGGCCCTGCGGGTGGCCTGGAGCGCGGTCTACGAAGCGAAGGTGGAAGAGTGCGACCCGCCCGAGTCGATGACGCACCTCGAGTCGCCTGAGCAGCGCGCGAAGGACGTGGCGCTCTTCCGCAAGACGAAGGAGTACGCGAAGTGCGTGGGGCGGATGCAGAAGGACGCGAAGGACGACGCCGAAGAGCTGCTGTGTGACGTGGTGTTGATGAACGCCTGCCGCAAGGAAGCGTACGTCACCTGCAAGACGAAGAACCTGCGCAAGGGCATCACCGCGCTCCAGCACCTGCACCGCTTCGACTTCTAGCTCTGTCTCCCTCTCCCCGAGGGGGAGAGGGTCGGGGAGAGGGCAAACAAACGCTCAGCGTCGACGCCTGAGCAGCAGGGCGATCAGCGCCATCCCCACACCGCCAGGCGAGGAGCAGCCGCAGCCACTCACCGGAGCAGGGTCGACGCCACCATCCGGCGACGATCCACCGCCGCCAGCCGCATCGCCACCACCGCCGCCAGTCACACCACCACCGCCGCCAGTCACACCACCACCACCAGTCCCACCACCACCACCGCCACCGCCAGTCGCGCCACCGCCACCGCCAGTCGCGCCACCGCCACCGCCAGTCGCGCCACCGCCACCGCCACCGCCAGTCGCGCCACCACCACCGCCAGTCGTCCCGCCGCCACCACCGACGCCGCCGTCGGGAGGTTTTCCGGTCCCGCAGCTCCCGAGCGCGTGCTCGAGCGCCCCGACCGTCCACGAGCTCTGCGTCCGCACCCGCGCGCAATAGTCATCCGTCACGCCGGCCGGAGGCGGGTTCACCTGCCCGACCCACGCAGTCACCGCGCCGGTGACGCTCAGGTCCCCCGCCAGCGGATCCGCATACGCCGCCGCGAAGGTGGGCACCGTCACGCCCGTCACGTTCTGCGTGCCGGTGAACGTCCCCAGGTCGCGCACCCGGATGTTCGACGTGAGCAGGTTCCCCACGGCGCGTCCCGTGGTGGTGTCGAAGCGGAAGTCGACCCCGTTCGTCCCCACCAGGGTGTTGTGCAGCACCGACGTGTTGCGAGCGCGGTTCAGGTACACGCCCACGTCGCTGCAGTTGGCGACGATGTTGTTCCGGAGCACGCCGTCTTCATGCTCGACGCTGCACGGAATGCTCGCGTTGAAGCCGGGGTAGCAGAACTGCGGGGCGGTGCCGCCCCCACCGAACGAGAGCCCGATGCGGGTGTCGGTCATCGCCTGTCCTCCCGAGCGGCACAGCACCAGGTTGCGCTCGTACACGCCGCGCTTGCCGCCCGACTTCATGAAGCTGCCGTAGCTGACGAAGTTGCCCCCGTTCTTGGCGAAGTCACGAATGAGGTTGTCGCGCACCACGAAGTCGTCGCCGGTGTCGATGTTGAGCTTCGTCACCGGGTTCGACGTCATGCGCGGGCGCGTGTCGAACACCTCGCACGCCTCGACGAGCCCGCGGTGGGGCATGTCGTAGCCGCCGTCGCCCGCGGCGGTGGCGTTCACCTTGAGCTGCGCGTTGAAGTCGACGAGGCGCAGGTGGCGCAGCACCACGTCGGTCGCCAGCCCCGTCACCTGGAACGCGTGCTCGCAGTTCGAGTCGGTGGCGCACACGCCGCGCATGGCGAAGTCTTCGAAGCGCCAGAACGGCGCGCTCACGCCGATGGCGATGAGGGTGTTCGACTCGAGGGTCGCGCCGAAGGGTTGTTCACCGCGCACCACGATGGGCATCGCCGCGGTGCCAGGCACGGTGCACGAGAGCCTGGCCGTGACCGGGTAGGTGCCGTTGGCGAGGGTGATGACGTCGCCGGGCAGCGCTGCGTTGATGGCCGCCCGGAGCTGTGGCTCGGTGGTGACCCGAACGTCGCGAGCAAGAGAGAGGGTCGGAACCAGCGCCAGCAGCAGCAGTCGCTTCATGCCGCAGACGATACCTGTCTCCCTCACCCTGCGAAGCGGGGAGAGGGTCGGGGTGAGGGGCCGAGGCCGTCACCACCCCGAGGGTCGTCTGGGCGCGAACGTGTCCTGAGGCAGCTCAGCGTTGAGCACCACGTCACTCACCGTGGTCGAACCGAGAATCACCGCGCCCTGCTTCTCCACCAGCAAGAGCGGCACGCACAACGCGAGCTTCGCGTCACACTGCTCCTTCTCCACCCGCAGCACCCGCGCTTGCCCATCGGCCACGGTGCGCTTCTCCAGAAAGTCCCCCGCCGGAAGCCGGAGCACGTAGCTCACCGTCACACCCGGGCCGGGCTTCACCGTCAGCTCCACCGCCTCCACCGCGTTGGGGCGGGACACCTTCTTCGCCTCCACACCCGTCTGCGGCAGCAGCGGTGAGCGGAACCCCTCGGGCACGAAGGGCATGAACTGCGCCGCGAGGAAGTACGCGCGATCGGCCGGCGGCATGTCGAGGCTCACCACCTCGTACTTCTTCTGCGCGTGGCTCAGGCGCACCAGCGTGGTGCCGTCGAAGGCGAGCACGAACTCGACGGGAGCGGTCATGTGGCCGCGGCTCTTGTTGGGGCTGCGAAACGCGACCTCGTGGTGCGCGCGGTTGTCCCCTTCGGCGGAATCGACGACGAGGGTGAACGAGGTGAGCCGCTTCTCCCGCTCGGCCAGCGCGCGCTTCGCCTCACCCACCAGGGACGCAGGGGGCGTCGCGTCGGGCGACTTCGGGCAGCCGCACAGCAGCACCACGAAGAGCAGCTTCTTCATCACGACCTCCGGAAAAGCGAACGGGCCCGCCCCGGTGAGGAGCGAGCCCGACCCGTTCACCCCGAGCGGAGTCGAGGGGAGCGCGTCTTACTTGACCGCGACGCCCGTGGCGCTCGACGAGGTGAAGCCGGTGATGAAGCCCGCCAGCGCGAAGATGCCGTGGCGCGGGGTGGTGGACGCGCTCTTCAGGTCGACCTTCGACGCGCCCATGGCCTTCGCCTCGCCGACGAGCAGCTTGTTGACGACCTGGTCGAGGTCGGAGCTGACGATGTCGACGATGTGGAAGATGAGGGTCCAGCCCAGCGAGGTCGCCTGGATGACGGCGACGGCCTCGCCTCCGGTGGCGGTCACTTCATTGCTGGCCACGGTGGCCGACTCGACAGAGGTGCAACCCGACACGGCAAAAGCGAGCGCGACAGCGAGGAAACCCTGCTTCATTTCGGTGACTCCTGGGGTTTGAGGTGATGCGGCGCGCGGAGCATAGGTAGGGAGGCGGTCGAGTCAATCTCCGAATCCGCGGCGAGCCGTGAGAAAAGCAGCGGCTCATGGCGTCGACCGCTGCACCGCAGAACACCCCGCTCCACGTGGGGCTCTTCCTCGCCACCTGCGTGTCGACCTTCGGCGTGTTCTTCACGCTCTTCGGCGGCGGGGTGCTCGGCGGCGTGGCCGACAGGGTGTGGGGCAGCGCGATGTACGCGGGGGTGGTGATGCTGATCCTCCTCTCGCACGAGCTGGGCCACTACTTCATGGCGCGCGCGCACGGCGTGGACGCGAGCCTTCCGTACTTCATCCCCTTTCCCCTCGGCTTCGGCACCATGGGCGCGGTCATCAGGCTGCGCGGCCGCGTGCCCACCCGGGACGCGCTGGTGGACATCGGCGCCGCGGGTCCGCTGGCCGGGTTGCTGATCGCGGTGCCGATGCTGTTCGCGGGCGTGTGGCTCTCGCACGTGGAGACCCTGCCGATGGCCACAGTCGCCGGGGACTTTCCCCCGACGTTCTCGCTGCTCCACTTCGCCTCGATGCTCTGGCTGTGGATCAAGGGGCTCGCCTTCGGCACGCCGATGCCGGACTGGCCGCAGATGCAGATCTTCGGCGACAACCTGCTCACCTGGTTCGCGGTGAAGCTCATTCACGGCGACATCCCCGCGGGCTCCGAGGTGATGGCGCACCCGGTGTTCATCGCGGCGTGGTTCGGGCTGGTGGTGACGATGCTCAACCTGCTGCCGGTGGGGCAGTTGGACGGGGGTCACCTCACGCACGCCTGGTACGGAGAGAAGGCCGAAGCCATCGGGCGCCGCGTGGCCGTGGGCGCGTTGATCATGGCGCTCTTCTTCAGCGCGTCGTGGCTGCTGTGGTTCATCCTCATCACCCGGGTCATCGGGGTCGGTCACCCGCCGGTGGTCGAGCCCGAGAAGCCGCTGAGCCGGGGACGCAAGGTGGTGGTGGTGATCACCTGGGTGATGACCGGGCTCACCTTCATGCCGATGCCGCTCTCGCTGGGCTGACCTCGGGGTGAGGGGCCACTTCAGAAGGTGATGCCGATGCTACCCACCGGCCCGTTGATGCCGGGGCTGGTGCTGAACAGCGAGGCCACCGTGCCGCTCATGGTCGCGTCGATGACCTGCAGCCGCCAGCCGAGGTGCGCTTCGAAGATGCTCCACGCGAACACGAACGACGCGCGGATCTCGAACTGCCGGAACGGGAGCAGGGTGACCATGAACGCGGCGTCGATGCCGATGCGGTCCCACATCGAGCGCAGGTTGGTGCCGATGATGGGACCGAACGCGGTGGCGCCATCGCGGATCATCACGTCGAGGCCGCCGAGCACGCGCCAGGTGAGCAGGTCGCTGGAGAAGAGCGCGTAGCCGCCCATCACGTTGAACTGGTGCACCTGGATGCTGGTCGCCGACGAGATGAAGTTGCTGTAGCTGAGCAGGAGGCCGATGCGGGTGATGTCGATCTCCGCGCGGGCGTTGCCCACGATGCCGCCGGTGTCGCCCGTCACGCCGAAGGCGCCCGAGAGCAAGCCGACGAAGTGCTTCGTGCGAGTCGACGTCCAGGAATCGCTGTTCGTCGCCTGCGGAGGCGGCTGCTGCCGGGGCGCTGGCTGCTGCTGATACTGCGGAGGCGGCTGCTGGTACTGGGGCTGCTGGGGTTGCTGCTGGTACTGCGGTTGCGGCTGCTGCTGGTACTGCGGCTGCTGCTGGTACTGCGGTTGCTGCTGGTACTGCGGCTGTTGCTGGTACTGAGGCTGTTGGTACTGAGGCTGATTCTGCGGCTGGTTGGCCGGCCAGGGCGACGGCTGAAGAGCTGGATCGACGGCAGGCTGATCAACCGGGACCATCGGCGGCGGCGTCGGCTCGTCAGCCTGAGCGAGCGCAGGCGCGGCGAGCGCGGCGACCACGAGTGCGAGCAGGCGATGCGACATGGCCTGCTGACGGATCAGGGGCTGTTTCATTCACCACCAGCCTAGCCTGACTCAGGCGGCCTGCGACCCCATGCCCAGCAGCGTCTCGGCCTGGAGCAGGCGCGAATACTGGTCGGCGAGCGAGGCCTCCAGGTCCTTCCGGGTCAGGCCCAGCAGCTTCACCGACTCCTCGTGGCCGCGCTGACCCAGCCCATCGATGCCGGTGCTGACACCGGACAGCTGGGTGAGCACGTTGGCCACATGGAGCGCGGCGAGGGGCTTCGAGTGCGGCCTGGCGTCGGGCTCGTGGTGGAAGCGGATCAGCTCCACCAGCTCGGGGCTGAAATTCCATCGCTCGGCGATGCGCGCGCCGAGCTCGGCGTGGTGCATGCCCAGCACTTCGAGCTCGGCCTCGAGGAAGCTGCGACCGCCCCCACTCACCAACGACTGGATCTCGTTGGCGCCGGCTTCGACGAACTGGCCCAGCACCGCCTTGCCGAGGTCGTGCAGCAGGCCGGCGGTGAAGAGCATGGGCCCGGCGTCGAGCTTCGCCAGCTGCGCCAGCTGTTGGGCCAACAGCCCGGTGGCGACGCTGTGGCGCCACAGCTCGCCGGCCGGGAGCTGGTAGCCGGCATTGCGCGCCGAAAGAAATGGCACCGCGGCCGAGGCAAAGACGAGCTCGCGGAAGCGGGCGTTGCCCAGCAGCGCGAGGGCCTGCTTCAGGTCGTTCACCTGCCGGGTCCGAGCGAGCGAAGCGGAGTTGGCGCCCTTGAGCACCGCCGCCGTGACCGCCGCGTCGAGAGAGACGACCTCGACCAGTTTGCCTGCGCTCACCAGGGGATCATCGAGCAGCGCGAGCGCACGCTGCGCCACCTTGGGGAACGGCCGGAGCGCGGCGGCGCAGGCGAGGATCTGATCGACGCGCGTCTTCACCTGAAATAGCTAACGGTGCCCCCCGGCGCGACGCGTGAATGATTTGCGCCGCGGGACCCGCTGGGTCCACTCACACCCGCATGGGCATGACGACGGCGGTGTAGGCCTTGTCGCCGGGCGCGTGCAGCACGCCGGGGCTGTGCTCATCACCCAGCTCGAGCGTGACCTCGTCGGTCTCGAGCGCGCTGAGCACGTCGAGGATGTAGCGGGCGTTGAAGCCGATGGTGAGCGACGGGCCGCGGTACGCGACCTCGAGGTCGTCCTTCGCCTCGCCCAGCTCCGGGTTGTTCGCGGTGATGCGCAGCAGGTTCTCGGACAGCGACAGCTTCACCGCGCTCGACTTGTCCGCCGACAGCAGCGAGATGCGCTTGAGCGCGTCGAAGAACTGGGTGCGCTTGACCATCACCTGCTTCTCGCCCTCCTTGGGGATCACGCGCTGGTACTCGGGGAACTGCCCGTCGATCAGCCGCATCACCATCGAGAGGCCCGGCTTCTTGAACAGCGCCGAGTTCTCCGCGAAGCCCAGCTGGCACTCCGCGTCGGGCGCCTCGTCCAGCAGGCGCTTGAGCTCGAACAGGCCCTTGCGCGGAATGATGACGCCCGCCTTCAGCTTGAAGTCGCCCGACATCTCGCGCTCGACCAGGGCCAGGCGGTGACCGTCGGTGGCCACCATGCGCACCTTGTTGCCCTCGCGCGGCTCGAAGAACACCCCGTTGAGGATGTAGCGGGTCTCGTCGTTGCTGATGGCGTACTGCGACTTCTTGATCATCTCGAGCAGCGTGGCGCCGGTGAGCTTCACCAGGTGCGTCGCGTCTTCCTTGGGGAGCTTGGGGAACTCCTCGGGGGCCATGCCGACGATCTTGTAGTGCGCCGCGCCGGAGGTGATCTCCGCGTAGTTATTCGGCAGCTTCTTGATGGTCAGGTGCGCGTCGGGAATGAGCGAGACGATGTCGAAGAGCGTCTTGGCCGACACGGTGATCGCGCCGGGCTTCATCACCTCGGCCGGGTGCTCGCTGACGATGCCGATGTCCAGGTCGAACGCGGTCACGGTCACGCCGGTCTTGGTGGCGTTGACCAGCACGTTCGAGAGGATGGGCATGGTCGCCTTGCGCTCCACGATGCCCTGCGCACGGTGAAGCGCCTTCTTCAGCTCGTCAGCGGCAATCCGGAATTCCATAGGGCGGCGGGTGTAACCCGCCCCCGAAACGCGTTCAACCAATGTAAGGCGCGGGTTTTCCGGGCAGATTCCGGGCCATGAGCACCCCGATTCCGACCTGGCAGCGCTCGACTTTTCAGCCCGGCGGGGCGCCCAACGCCTTCCAGCTCTTCTGCTTCTCCACCGGCCGGCTGAAGGACGACGTGCCCATGTCGGCCTCGCGCTTCGGGCTCCCGTCGCCCGAGGCGATGAAGCTGGTCGAGGTGCGCGAGCTCACCCGCGACATGGACGCCGCCTGGTTCGACGGCTTCCGCTCGGGCTCGCTGCGCGCCATCGCCACGCAGGCGCTGGGCGACATGTCCGCGCTCGACTCGGCCACGCAGCTGACCGCGGTGCTGATCAGCCGCCCCGACGCGGCCGACCTCTCGCACCTGCAGGCGGGCTGGGCGGTGGCGCAGTGGCTGGTCGCGCGGGGCGTGACCGTGGTGCTCGACGCGCAGACCAACCGCTTCTGGAAGGGCGAAGACATCGCCGATTGGCCGGCCACGCGGCCGTTCACGCTCTCGGCAGACGTGAACATCGTGGTCGAGGCCGAGCCGACCTCCCCCACCGCCACCATCCACACCCGCGGCCTGCAGAAGTTCGGGCGCGCCGACCTGGTGGTGCGCGACGTGCCCGGTGAGCAGTGGGACGCGGTGGCGGGGCTGGTGCGCGCGCTGGCGCTTCAGCTCGCCGACGGCGTGGTGCTGCGCGCGGGCGATCGCGTGAACATCGACGGCAGGTCGCTGACCCTCTCCGCGTTCAAGCCCACGCCAGAGACCGACCTGCACCTCAACAACGACGCGTTCCTCGTCTCCCTCTCCCCCGCGGGGTGAGAGGGTCGCTCCACAGCTCGCGATCGTTCCCCATGAACCGGTGCGTATGTTCTGACCATCTCGGTGACGGGAGCTGATTTTCTGCGACCGCTGAGACTTCGGGCAAGTGGCCTGTATCTGACGATCACATGCGAACCACCATCCTGATCGCGTTCCTGGCGGTCGCTTCGGCCTGTGCCGTCACCGCCGACAGCACCTGCGATTCCGTCGCGCTGGGACAACCCGTTCCCTCCTCCGCACGTCCTGCCACCTGGGCTTCCTGGTGTGGACAGCACCCGGGGCGGACACCTGCCGGCTCAGCGGCGCAGCTACGGTGCTGCCACTACACGCCAGATGCCGGCTGCGGCGGGCTGGACTGCGCAGCCGTGAACGCTGAGCTCTTCTCCTACGGAGAGCTCGTCCAGCAGCAGAACGACTCCGCCCAGTGCTGCCTCTTCGTCGAAGACGGCGGCGTCGTGGGCAAAGACATCGGCTTCGACTGACGAGACACACCAGGCAACGTCCGCTTCTCAGGCACCGACCTGCAGGACAGGCGCGTCCCCGAGGTTCAGTGAGACCTCGGGCGGGCACCGCGTATCTGCAGGGTGAAGCTCACCCAGGAGACCCATGACTCGCATCGGAACCAAACCCCCTTCCACGTCTCTCCGTTCCCCCTCGTCCAGCGCAGCGAAGCCCAGGCAGGCTGACGCGCCCGCGAAGAGCCAGGGGTGGGCCCCGAAGACCCAACGCGCAGCCGAGCCCGTGCGAAGCGGCTACCTGAACCCTTTTCAGCGCACCGGCGCCTACGACGTGATGCGCGAGTACGGGCAGAGCAAGGCAGCCCTGCCAAACGAGAAGCTGAAGGCGCAGTTCGACGAGTACAAACGCGACAACTTCGGCAATTCCCCGTTCGTGAGCGAGCTCCGCATGAATGGGAAGCCGGCCTATCTGTTCTCAGTTCGCCACGGCATCGGCAACCCCGCCAGCGTTTACATCCACAGTGAGGCGGGGCGGCTGATTCACTCCGATTGAACACCTCGTCGCAGCCGTCCTTCTCTCCATGACGGTTCCTGGCCAGGCGAAACCCAGCCTGGCGGAGCAGTTGACCACCGCCTTCGGGCCCAGCGTGGTGGCCGAGAAGTTGAGCCAACAACCGACAGGAACTGTCCTCTCGGCGGTGGATGCCTACTGGAAGGTCGTCCGCGGCAGCAATGAGGTCCCCTTCAATCTCAGCGAGTCGTTCGGCCAACTCCAGGGAGCGATGGTCGTGCTCGCCGACTCTCCCCGCGAGCGCGCCAGCCGCGCGAAGGAGCTGAACACCACCGCCGCCGCGCTGGAGAAGGAGTACCTGCGGCAGCTCGGTCGGCGGATCGCCGAGTGGAACCTCAACGCCGAGCGCCTCGGCGCCGTCGCCATCGATCTCTCGCGCTGAGCGCCATGGGGGCCATCAACCGGTGAGCTGAAACGGCAGGCACAGCTCTGCGCTCGCTCGCGCCAGTCGCGCGCTCGTGTCGTCCCCTGCGCTCGTGCCTTCCGCCGCGAGGAAGCGGAACACCGCGTGGGCGAAGGGCAGCTCACGCTTCGTCAATCGCAGCCACGTGCCGAAGTACCGGGTGAGCCGCAGAGACACGTGGTGCGGCCAGCCGCGCTCGGCCGGCTCGCTCAGCGCCACCGCGCGCGCGTAGCAGTGACGAATCGCCACGTACTCCCGCCACACCTCGGTCATCGGAGGCGCAGTCCCGTCTTCACACGCGTCGGTGAGGCGATCGAGCCGGGTATCGAGCTCTTCGACCAGCGCCGCGCGCTTGCGGATGGCGAGCTCGCGCAACAGGGGGTGGCCCAGGTCTTCCCACTTCGTCAGCTCCCTGCCCAGCTCGGCTTCACACACCTCGCGCAGCTCGAGCAGCGCGTCGTCGAGCGAGCCGCTGCCCAGCAGCGTGGATCGCTCCATCAGGTGGTCGCGGAGGTGCCGCGAACTGAGCCGCGCGGAGAGGGCCTCCGCGACCTGCGCGAGGTCTCCCCCGCTCAGTCCCAGGAAGCGGTGGAGCAGTGAGCCCCCGTTCACCCCGTGCGGAGTCGAGGGGCGCCTGAACTGCTCCGAGAACTGCCGTGCTTCGACCGGCAACTGGTACCAGTCATCGCTGGGCAGGGGCGGCGGCGGTGCGGCGTCGAGCACGCGCGCGGCCAGGTGCGCGAAGAAGCGGAGCGCAGGGGTCTGCGGCGCAGCGGGCAACAGCGCTCTGAGGCGGCGCCACTCGCCCTCGGCGGCTGCGTCGGTGACGAGCCAGCCCAGCGCGCACTCGGCCGCCGACGCTGAGACCGCGCGTTCATCGAGCCAGGCCACGCTCTCCATCAAGTCCTGAGCGTGCCGCCGTTCGCCCCGCGCCGCCGCGAGCAGGCCCATCGCGGCCACGGTCGCGCCCTGCAGCACGTCGTCCACGTCTTCGAGGCGATGCTGGAAGGCGCCGATCAGCTGAGGGGGCACCACGCCGTCGCGCGTGAGCGCGCGCACCTCGGCGAAGACGTGAGCGACGGGGACGGCCGACACGCCGCACACGGTAGCTGAGCGGCTCGAGCGCCGAGAGGTCAGAGTCTTCGTCGCGCTCCTTCCCGACGTCCACGAGCCTGTCGCGCGACCTCCAGGGCTCAGAGGACGCAGCGCCTCGAGGTGGAGCCGCGCGGGCTGAGTCGAGCCGGCCTCTCGGCACGCCGCTCTTGTTGCACTGTTGATGCAGGCTACGCTTCGCGCCCCATGCGCGCGCTCCGGGTGGCTTTGCTGATCCTCATGCTGCCGGGCTGCACCGCGTTCCAGGTGAGCAGCTACTACTCGAGCTCCACCACAGGCGGCGTGAGACCGAGCTCCACTGACCAATCCAGTGGCGCCTCCTCGGGTTCGACGGGAGCGACCAGCCAGCTCGGCGAGTCCTCGGGCGTCGGAGCCGTGCCGTCGAGCGTCATCGTCGCAGGCAGCGCCGCGCTCCTGGCCGTCGCAGGAGGACTGATCACCACCATCTACGCGGGGAACCCGGCGGCCGCGAAGCTGCGCGCAGAGGAGTACCGGAAGGCCCACCCGCCTCAACTGGCGCCTGCTCCTGCGCCAACGCCGCCTCCCACTCCGCCTCCGGCCAGCGACACCATCCCGCCCGGCCCGTTGACCCCGCCTCCACTGCCGGGGCCTTCCGCTCAGGCCGTGTCACTGGACGAGATGGTGCTGGCCCGCGCGTGGTTGCGCGCGAACGAGCTGCAGCTGCGGCAGGACCTCGCGCTCGGTGCCGGCCCGGCGCTCGACGATCTCGCAGGCCTCGCCGGCATCGCTCCGCATCACCGCGCGCACTTCGGCCGGGTGCTGCAGCGCAACCGTGAAGCGCTGCTCATCGTCTCTCCGACGGCGGAGCAGGCCGTCGCCGTGCTTTCGCGCGTCGGCGACCTGGTGATGGCTGACCCGGTGCTCTCTCAGCCCGCGGCGAACTGAAACGTCACTTCATGACGCGGGCACTGCGCGCGGGAATGAGCACGTTGGGCCCCGACACCGACGACTGGTTGAGCAGGTCCTGCATGGCCTGCGCGGGCAGCCCGCTCACGCTCTCGTCGGAGTCGCCGCGGTTGATGGCGACGTAGAGCGTCTCGGCGCCGTCGCTCATCGAGTACACCAGCGTGTCGTTGGTCGCGGAGAGCAGCGCCCGCTTGCCCCGCCGCAACGCCGCGTGCGTCTTGCGCAGCTGCCCCAGCGCCGCCACGCGCGAGCGCAGCCACTGCTGATCAGCCGACAGCCCGGCCCACTGCATGAAGCGCCGGTTGTCGGGGTCTCCCGCGCCCGGCAGGCCGATCTCGTCGCCGTAGTAGAGCAACGGCACGCCCGGGCTGGTGAGCAGGAAGGTGAACGCGTTCGCCAGGCGCTCGAAGGGGCGCCGGTAGCCCGGCAGCGTGGGCTGGTTGTTGAAGGCGCGGTCTTTTCCGTCGGCGTACGGGTCGCCCCACATCGGCGCGTCCTCGGCCATGTGGATGACGCGGCCGAGATCGTGATTGCCGATCCACGGGCTCATCAGCGCGTTGGGCCCGTAGAACGCGTCGTTGGTGGCGAGCAGGTCGCGCAGCGAGGTCATCGGCGAGGTGCGCATCACCACGCTCTGCAGCAGCTGGAGCCGCAGCGGAAAGTCGAACTGCCCGTCGAGCTTCGCCGCGGGGTCCACGAAGGACTTGAGGTAGTCGCGGTTGCCGAAGTCGTACGTCTCGCCCACGAAGTACATCCGCGGCCGGGGCGAGCGCGTGGCGGCGAGCTGCTCCACCTCGGTGCGCAGCTGCAGCAGCCACGAGTCGTCGACGTGCTTGATCGCGTCGAGGCGGAAGCCGTCGGCCCCCGTCTCCTGGAGGATCCGCACCGCCTGGTTCACCGTGTAGTCGCGCGCGGCGGCCACCGTGTAATTCCAGTGCGGCAGGTAGTCGGTGAACCAGCAGCGCTGCCCCTGCGCGTTCCAGTCACAGCCGCCGCCGCAGACGCACTGGCGGCCTTCGAAGTCGAGCGACCAGAACCAGTCGGGGTGCTGCGCGTAAAGCGTCGACTGCGAGTGCATGTGCACCATCGCGAAGTCGAAGAGCACCTGCATGCCGTTCGCGTGCGCGGCGGCGACCAGGGCGACGAGGTCGGCCTTCGTGCCGAAGCACGACTCGTACTGCTCGAGGTCGGTGGGCCAGTAGCCGTGGAACGCGGAATAGGTGCGGCCGTCGCTCCCCAGCCCGCCCACCGTGGCGTTCTTCACCGGCACCGTGAGCCACAGCGTGTTGACGCCGAGCTGGGTGAAGAAGCCCTCGTTCACCTTCTGCGTGACGCCCTTCCAGTCGCCGCCCTGGTACTGGCCCGCGGGCGTGACCCCGCTCACCGAGCAGTTGTTCGCCGCGTCGCCGTCGAAGAAGCGATCGACGAAGACGAAGGCCATCACCGAGTCGCGCCAGTCGAACGCGCCCTGCTCGGGTGCACCCACGGGACAGGTGAAGGTGGTGCAGGTGACGTTCTCGCGCAGGCTGTTGCCGCCGAGCGTCTTCGGGTTCGCCGGGTCGTTCACCCAGATGGTGTTGTTGATCAGGAATTTGTACTGAACGTCGCTGCCGAAGCCGACCGGCACGCGCGCCACCCACTCGGTGCCTTCCTTGCGCATCGGCACGCCCAGGGTCCAGCCGTCGGCGGCGAAGTCACCGCGCAACTGCACCGACTGCTCGTCGAGCGCGCGGAAGCGGAACTCGGCCTCGCAGCGCCGGTAGGGCTCCTGGCAGTTGGTCGGCCCGCCCGCATCGGGGCTGCCCGCATCGGTCCCCGCGTCACTCGACGGAACCGGGGGACCACACGCCGCGAGCACGGCGGCCATCAAGAAGGAGAATCGCATGAACGGGTGCCAACAGACCACGAAGTCGGCCCGCCGAGGAGGTAAGGAGCCGGCCATGAGCGTGATGACCACGGTCTACCGCCTGACCGAACCCGAAGCGGCCCAGTTCATGGATGCGCCGCGCGCGGTCGCCCGTGAGCTCATCTACGGCGAAGACGGCTGGTCACGTCCGGGGCTGGTCTTCATCAAGTGGCTCGCGCTCGACAAGCACGGTGGCGGCGTCGACCTGGCCCTGAGCGGCGGGCAGAGTGTCCGGCCGCTGTCGTTCCTGAGTGACGAGGAGTTCGGTGACGAGACGCTCTTCGAGTTTCCCTACGGCCCGGGGCGCGTCTTCTACCCGGAGACCGTCGTGGAGCTCGCCGCAGCCCTCAGCGCTGTCTCCCCTCTCCAGGTCAGAGCGCGGCTGACGTTGGAACGACTGGTTCAAATCTACCCCTTCACGCTCCGGAAGCCCGGACCTGAAGACGTGCAGATGCTCGAGGAGCGCGTCGCCGAGCTCCGCGACTTCATCGACGCCGCGGCGAAGGCGCGGGAGTGCCTGATGGTTGCGGTGGACTGATCAGCAGTGTCCTTGTTCATTCGAAGCCCGCGGCGACGCTGTGCGGCCCGTCGAGCGGCCGGCGATCTCGCCTCGCACGTGACTCGTACAGCCCGCGGTAGAGCGAGAGGAACACCGACGCGCCCAGCTCGAGGCCCTGCTCCACCTGGTAGCGCAGCGCGGGCTCGGTGGCGAAGCGCGCGCGCAGCGGGGCGTAGAACCCCTCGGCGTGCAGCTCGTCGAGCTCTTCGTGCGTGCGGTAGTGCACCAGCGCGTCGGCCGTGAGCCAGCCGCGCGCGACCACGCCCTTGCCGATCTCCGCCGAGATGGACGCGAAGAGGTCCTCGATGATGCCCAGGGTGGCCAGCGCGGTGGGCACGTCGTCGAGCGTGCACACCCCCGCTAGCACCGTGTTGAAGGCCCGCACCGCCGGCCAGAGCGGCCGCGACCAGAGCTCGTCCTTCGGTACGCCCAGCAGCTCGAGGAAGCGGGTGAAGGTGGCCTCGTGCGAGAACGAGAGGTCGCCGCGGCCATGCTCGTCGCGAACGTTCTCGAGCAAGGGCAGCCGCACCTGCGCGCTCGACACGCGGCCGGCCAGCACCAGCATCGGGCGGGAGAAGAAGAACACCGCGTGAGCGAACTGGAGCTGCGTCTCGACGAAGTCTTCTCTCGTGAGCGAGCCGTCACGCAGCGCGTGGAAGTACGGGTTGTCGAGCGGGGCGAGGCGCACCTTCAGCGCGCGGACGAAGTCATCGAGCGTCATGAGCGGCAGTCTCGCATCTTCAGATCTCCAGGGCAGCGGGACCGGGGGCACCCGTCAGGCCACCCGCGCGCCACCGTCGGGACAGCCATGCTGCCTTCGACGAGGCCTCCGCCGTGGAACGAGCGCTCACGGAAGCGCTCTCGCAGTGGCGCGTGTCACGCTGCGAGCAATCAGCGCTGAACATCGACGCCCTTCACGAGCAGGGGCCTCGACGGGTTGATCAAGCTGCTGCAAGGCGCGCCTTCACTGCGCTCCCTGAGGACGCTGGAACATCACGGCATGCGTTGGAGCAAGCACCCCAGCGGTGAATGGCAGAAGGACTGATCAACGCCGCCAGGCGCTGTCGGCCCCGGGTTCGACAGCTTCAGATCTCCGAGGTCGCGAGGTGCACCCACGTCGCGCCCCTCACCTTCGTCGTCGTTGCCAGCGCGTAGACCGTGCACACCGCTCCCGGCTCGAGCCCGCGCGCTTTCAGGAAGCCCCGCTCGGCGGTGAGCCGGCGATCGATCGCAAAACACGCGGGACCCGGCGCGCCGTCCTTCACGAGTTGCTCACCACCGCGGCGCAGGTACGCCGCGTGGCTCTCGCCCCAGCCCGCGGGCCCTCGAGGCAGGTGCACCAGCGTCCACGGCTTCCCCGTCGAGCGCAGCACGAAGTCTTTGCTGCCCGAGGTGGAGACGACGTCGCGTTGCTCCGCGGGGCTCAGGTCGAGTCCGGGCGACTTCGGGGTCGCGGGAGCGCCGCTTACGTCGAGCCCAGCGAGGGTCGCGGGCGAGGCGAAGTACATGTCGAGCGTGGCGAAGCTGCTCCCCAGGCGCATCACGTTGGCGCCCTTCACCGAGCGCATCACGTCGCCTCGATCGCCCCGCATGGCCGCGCCGAACGCGAAGCGCCAGTGCAGGGCGCTCCAGTCACCCAGGGAGATCGCCAGCGCCTTCGCCATCATCCGCGCGGGCACGCGGCGCCCGCGCCAGTCGGCGTGCACCTTCAGGTCTCCCAGGTACACCGCCGCCACCTCGCCGCGCGGCGCCTGCACCGGCTTGCGCACGCCCGCCACGCAGCCGATGACGCGGTCTCCCTCGAGCGCGAGCAGGAAGTGCGCTTCGCCCAGCGCGGAGAAGAACGGGTGGTACGCGGCGCCGTGCGAGATGACGAAGCGATCGCGGCCGTCGTCGATGGGGTAGCTGATGTCGCGCTCGAGCGCGGCCAGTTGCTCCACCCAGGGCGCGAGCTCGCCAGGCCGTACGTGCAGCAGGCGGACGCTCATGAACCGTTCCCTTTGAGCGGAGTGTCCACCCCGTTCGGCGCGAGAGGGTTGATCGAAATGACGATCGAACTCATCACCGTTCACCCCGAGCGGAGTCGAGGGCGTCTTCCTGCGCGCCTGGGCGCCCATCCCTCGACTCCGCTCGGGATGAACGGGCCCTCTCCATTATTCCGGCCAACCCTGCGAGCGGAGACGAGGGGCGACTCATGTCCGCCGCACCACCGTCACGCGCTCGTAGAACAGCGCCCGCTCGCGGGCCGTCCACTCGTGCGAGAGCGCCTCGTCTTCCTCGAAGTGCGGAGCAAAGCGCGGCCGCCAATCGCGCTGGTTGTTGAGCTGCCGCCACACCACGAGGCTCCCCCTGCTCAACGCGCGCAGCGCCGTCGCCCACTCCACGACGAGCGACTCGTCGGACCAGTCGAAGATGTTCGACAGGCTCACCACGTCGAAGCGCTCGAGCTCCGGCACGGTGGTGAGCGTGCCCTGGTGCCAGTGCACCTCGAGCAGGCGGCCTGACTGGAAGAACGCGGGTGGATCGACGTAGCGCTGGAGCAGCACGTGCTGCAGCCACTGGTTCTTTGCCGCGCCGGGCTGAGAGAGGCCGCGCTCGAACACGCGCTGGAAGTACGCGGGGTATGAGCCCTTCGGCGCGTGGCGAGTGGCGTCAGGCCCGAACATCGCGTGCAGCAGCCCTTCGGTGAACGCGACCTCGAACGCGGCGGGCCAGTACGGCGAGGCGGTCCACTTCGAGAGCAGCTGTGCATTGGGCGCGGCGAAGAACGACTCCAGCTCACTTGCGGGCATCACCAACTCGGTGAGCGCCGTACGCAGCACGCGGAACAGCTTCTCGAACTCTCCGCACTGCGAGAGCGCGGCCAGATCGTCGAGCCTGCCCTCGGCGACGGCGAGCTGCTTGGCGCGGCAGTGCGCCAGCTGATCAGGGTTCAGATCGAAGGCGTGCACCTCGAGCGCGGGCAGCGCGTGCTTCAGCGCCAACGCGGTGCAGCCGCCTGACGCGACGGTGAGCACGCGCCGAGCCACGGTCTGCCGCGCCAGCGTGATCTCCAGCTCGGGGTCTTCGCGGACGACGGCGAACTTCAGCATCGTTGGTTGGCCCTCTCCCCGACCCTCTCCCCTCGGGGAGAGGGAGGCACTTCACTTCGCGAGCAGGCCGGCGATGACCTGCCGGGCGATGGGGTGGAGCCGCGCACCGTTCTTCGCGAACAACTCCTTCGCGCGCGCCGCCGTCGAGGGCCGCCCGTGCAGCGCGGTGAAGAGCGGCTTGAGATACTTCATCCGCCCCACGCGCCCGAGGAACGCGTCGACCTGCGGCAGCACCGCGTCCGAGCCGCACTGCAGCGCCAACAACAACCACGCCACGTGCACCTCGGTGTTCTTCGCAGTGGAGAAATGGAAACGCGCGTCGAGCGCCGCGAGCTGATCGGCCGCGAGCGTGCGCGGGCTCCACTCGAGAAAGAGCTGCCACTCGATGGCGGTCCACGTCGAGACCGCCGCCGCGTCGGGCAGGGTGCCGGTGAGCGCCTTGACCGAGTCGAGGCGCGCCGACTTCGCGCGCGGCGCGTCAGCGGGAATTCCAGGCTCGTCGATCCACTTCAGCGCGTTCACCTTCGCCAGCAGGCCGGGCGCCGTCTTCTCGCAGTGCGCGATGAAGTCGTCGGTGTTCACCGCGCCGAAGCGGTGCTTGCCGAGCCACGACTTGAGCAGCGCGTCGAAGTTCGCGCGGCCCGCGGCGGTCTCGAGCGCGCGCAGCAGCAGGTAGCCCTTCTCGTAGGGCACCACGCTGAACGCCTCGTCGGGGTCGATGCCGGCGAGCTTCGTGCGCAGCTTCGTCAGCTCGGGCGTGCCGGCCTTCTCGAACCGCGCCACCGATTCGTCGAGGTCGTTGCGGCCGAGCGCGGCGTGCATCTCGGCCATCTCGTGGCCCTCGAGCGCCTCGAGAATCCTCCGCTCGGCGAAGACGGTGAAGCCCTCGTTGAGCCAGAAGTGTTCGGCGTTGATGTTGGTGACGAGGTTGCCGGTCCACGAGTGCGCGAGCTCGTGCGCCACCACGTTCACCATGCTGCGGTCGCCCGCGAGCAGGGTGGGGGTGAGGAAGGTGAGGCGCGGGTTCTCCATGCCGCCGTAGGGGAAGGAGGGCGGCATCACCAGCAGGTCGAAGCGCTCCCAGTCGTACGGCCCGAACAGCGCCTCGGCGGCGGCGAGGTGGCGCTCGACGCCTTCGAATTCCCACGCGGCCGACGCCAGCAGCCCGGGCTCGCACCACACGCGCGAGCGCGGCGAGAGGTCCTTGCTGGCGAGATCGCCCACGGCGAACGCGAGCAGGTACGGCGGAATCACCTGCGGCATCTCGAAGTGGAAGGTGGTGCGGCCGTCCTTGCTCTCGCTGCGCACCGGCGCGGCGGCCATCACGGCGACCAGGCCCGCCGGTACCGACAGCGACGCGCGGTACGAGACGCGGCGGGCAGGGGTGTCCTGGCAGGGGAGCACCGAGCGCGCGTGGATCGCCTGGCACTGGCTGAAGAGGTACGGCTGCTTTCCGCCGTGCGTCTGCGAAGGCTCGAGCCACTGCAGCGCCGACGCATCGGGGCCGGTGCGGTAGCTGATGCGCACCCCGGTCGCGCCCTCGGGTACGTGCACGCGCAGCGGCGTGCCGAGGATGGCGTCGACAGGCAGCGCTTCCCACTTCAACGCCGCGCCTGAGAGATCGCTCACCTCACTCACCTCGAGCGCGCGCGCGTCGAGGTCGAGGGGCGTGGGGCTCTTCGTCGCCTCCTTGAAGTGCAGGGTGACGGTGGCGGTGAGGCGCTTGCTGGCGAAGTCGACGGCCGCGTCCCACTCGAAGTGGCGGGTGGTGGGCTGCGCGTCGTCGGTCACTGAGTGGGGATCAGGTCGGGCCATGGTCGACGTATGCCACGGCTCCACGGTCGTTTCAGGGACTCTTCAGCCGGAAGGAGTCCGATGGCTGCGCTGGTGTCGGCGCTGTCATCTCCATCACATCTTCTCACCTTCAGAATGGCCCGGCGCCGGGAAGTTCGGCATCGTGCCCTGCATGAGGCCACTGCTCCTGACGCTGTGTCTGTGCCTCGCCGGCTGCGAGTCGGTCGGCGACGTGGTGAGCAAGCGGCGGTCGGGGGTGCAGAAGAACCTCGCCGCCATCCAGGCGCTCAGGCTGCCGGCCGAGCCCGTCACCGAGGCGAAGGTGAAGCCCGCGCCGCTGGTCCTCGAGCGGTCCAGCGGCGGCCCTGAGTCGAACGCGATGTTCATCTACGCCGAGGACCTCGCGAAGCCCGGTGACGCGAAGGCCGTGCACCTGCGCACGCTCGACTCCGCGCCGCTGCTGCAGTGCGGCTCGCTGCTCTCGAAGCAGACCTACTTCGGAGACTCCGTCACCCGCCCCATGCCCAGCGTGGCCGATGGGTACCTGGGCGCCTGCGAGCGGCTCCAGTACGTGCTCGTCATTCGCCTGGTGGAGTTCAAGCCGCCCGAGCTCTCGCTCGAGACGAAGAAGTTCGTCAGCGGGCTCTACCGCGCCGAGGTGCTCGCCTTCGACTTGAAGACCGGCGAGCTGCTCGGCGGCTTCCCCGTGGTGGCGAAGAACGATGAGAGCGTGATGCTGCTCGACGGCGACGCCGATCACACCAAGCGGCTGATCAGCAACCTCGAGTCCACCGCGTTCAGCGCGCTGCGCGAGGCCGCCCGGAAGGCGTTCCCCGGCTCGCTGCCTCCTGCGCCGGCGAAGTAGGCCCAGCTACCGCTCGGTGAAGGCGCGCCACGAGCCGAACTCGTTCTCTTCCAGCACGACCGTGCCCTCCCAGCCCGTGCCGTAGAGCGCGGTGGTCAGGGAGAAGCCCTCGAACCGCCGCTGCCCCGTCGCCACCTGCACGTCGCGCCGCGGCCTGCTGCACCCCAGCCCCGCCGCCACCGTCTGCACCGCCGCCTTGCGCGGATGGCCGTAGACCCACGCCGTCCAGTCTTCCTCGCGTGACGCAGCGCCCATGCTGATGACCGCCATGCACGGCGTGAGGGTCTTCATCAGCCCCATCGTGGTGCCGTTGTGCGAGCCGTGGTGGCCCACCAGGAACACGTCGCTGTTGAGCGTCGAGCCGTGCGCCGCCAGCAGCGCGTGGATCGCCTCGGTCTCGAGATCGCCCGTCACCAGCACCGGGTGCCCCCCCACGTCGACGCGCACCACCAGGCTGTGGTTGTTGGCGTTGGCGAAGGTCTTCTGTTCCCAGCCCTCGGTGTTCTGCTTGAGCCCGCCCCAGAAGACGGTGAGCTGCGGGTCGATGCCCTCGCACTGCACCGGGTCGATCTGCGCGTCGGTGAGGCCCTTGCCGTTCTCCACCTCGGTGCGCGCCACCGTGCGCAGCGCGCCGCGCTTCTTCATCGCCTGCTCGGCGAGCTCCTGCGCTTCTCCCCCTGACTCGAGCACTAGCCCGTCGACGCCGCGCGGCTGGCCGTTGGTGATCAACTGGCCGACGTTGAAGTCCTTCATCACCAGCGGCAGCCCACGGGTGTGGTCGATGTGGGGGTGCGTGATGAAGACCGCCGCCAGGGTGCGGTTCAGGTCGGTGCGCCGGGCGAAGAAGGCCTCGAGGTAGTCCTTGAGCACCTGGATCGAGTCGAAGTGCGAGGTGCTCTCGCCGCCGGTGTCGATCAACACCGCCGCGCATGGAAACTCGAACAGCGTCGCCGCGCCCTGCCCGATGTCGATGACGTGCATGCGCAGCCGCGTCGGCGTCTTCGCGTCGGGGCCCGGCAGCCCAATCTGCGCGCGCGTGGCGCGGCTCTCGGGGCGAACGCGACGCGGCGCGGGACAGGCGGACAACAGGAACACCACCACGAGCCAGAGCCGGAACGTCACCGCGACTTCCTATCACGTCGTGTCGCCCTCTCCCCGCGGGGGAGAGCGAACTCGCGCCTCGAGGGAAAGAGAGGGTCGGGGAGAGGGCAAACCAATCAGAGCGACGGCGCCGCCGCCCCGTTGGCGCCCGCGTTCCCCGACGACGGGCCACCGAAACCACCCGAGCCCGCGCTCAGCGCGTTGCCCGCGAGGTTGACCGCCGAACCCGAGCGATAGACGCCGTACGACACGCCGCCCGCGCCGCCGCCGCCGTGGCCACCCCGGCCGCCCGCGCCGCCGAAGCCGCCGTTGCCGCCCGCGCCAATCTCACCGGTGCAGTTGGTCGCGCCCAGCCCGCGGTTGCCGCCGAACCCGCCGGGGCCGCCGGCGCCACCCGCTCCGCCGCTGCCGCCGTTCCCGCTGCTGACGTTGTTGGCGATCATCACCGCCCCGGTCGAGTTGAGCAGGAACACCCCGAACGACGAGCCGCCCGGAGTCCCGCCTGCGGCCGGGGTGCCGTGACAGCCACCGGCGCCGCCGCCGCCCGCGCCGTTGCCGTTGCCGTCGTCGCAGAGGAAGCAGCCCTGGCCGCCACCACCACCACCACCGCCGCCGCCGTTGCCGTCCGTGCCGTTCGCGCCGCCGTTGCCGGCGTTCGCCACGAAGAAGCCGCCGACGAGGGCGCCACCCGAGCCGCCGCCGCCGTTCGCGCCCGCCGTACCCGCGCTGCCGCTGGTGCCCGCGGCGCCCGTGCCGCCGGGATCTCCGCCGCCGCCGGCATTGCCGCCCGGCGTCCCGACGATGCCGGGGCTGCCTGCCACGCCGGCGTTGCTCCCGTAGTTGCCGCCGCGGCCACCGGCGCCGCCGTGCGTTCCACACGCCGACAAACCACCTGCGCCGCCCGCGGCGCCCGCGATGTTGTTGTTGCAGGTGCCGGCGGTGCCGTTGAGGCCGTCGTTGCCGGTCGCCCCCGTGCTGCCGCCACCACCCGCCGCGCCCGGACCCGCCGAGCCCGAGATGACCAGCGTGGTGCGCAGCGTCAGCGCCGTGCAGTTGTTGCAATACAGCCCGTACACGCTCGCGCCCGTGGTCACGGTGTCGAGCGCACGAATGGTGACGTACGCCACCGTGGTCGGCGCCACGATGCCGTTGCCGCTCACCGCCACGATGCGTCCGCCCGAGACCACGCCGTTGCGCAGCGTCACCACGGAGGCCGCGCTGCGCGCCCAGTTGTTGGCGCGCGAGTAGCCGCCGAACACCGAGATGCCGCTGCGCAGCGAGATGGCCTCGTCGTAGATGCCTTCAGACACGTAGACGTGCGGCTGCAGCGCGGACGCGGCGTTGATGCCCGCCTGCACCGTCAGCTTCGGCGCCGCGCGCGTGCCCGGGTTGAGGTCGCTGCCCGAGGTGGCCACGAAGATGCCCTTCACCACCGAGCCGTCGATGCCGTCGCAGTCCTGGTCGACCGAGCCGTCGTCCGGGTCGTCCACCCCGCTCGGCGAGCAGGCGTACTCGCAGCCGTTCGCCGCCGCGCCGTCGACGTCTACGAAGCCCGCCGTGCACACGTAGCCGCAGGTCGTGCCCGAGCAGGTGCGGCTCGAGTTGGGCCGGGCGGGGCAGACGTTGCCGCACAGGCCGCAGGCGTTCACGTTGCCCAGCACGTTCACCTCGCAGCCGTCGACCGGAGACACGTTGCAGTCGCGGTTGTTGCCCAGGCAGCTGGCGATCTGACAGGCGCCGCTGGTGCACACCGGGGTCGCGTTGGCCGTGGTGCACACCGCGCCGCACGCGCCGCAGTTCGAGAGGCTGGTGTTGGTGTTCACCTCGCAGCCGTCGGGGAAGGTGCCGTTGCAGTTGGCGAAGCCCGCGTTGCAGGTCTGCACTCCGCAGGCCCCCGCCACGCAGCGCGGCACCGAGACGTTCGCCGCCGCGCACACGTTGCCGCAGGCGCCGCAGTTGGTGACGTCGGTCGCCAGCGTGAAGGTCTCGTCGACGCCGCCGTTGCAGTTGTTGTCGACGCCGTCGCAGGCCTCCACGCCCCCGTTGGTGGGCACGCAGCCGTACTCGCAGCCGTCGGCCACCAGCCCGTTCAGGTTGACCCAGCCCGCCTGGCACGCGCCGATGCCGCACGAGCCGGCCACGCACACCGGGGACGCGTGGGCCGGCGCGCATTGGGCGCCGCAGCTCCCGCAGTTGGCGAGGCTGGTGTTGGTGTTGATCTCACACCCGTCGTTCACCTGGCCGTTGCAGTTCGCGAAGCCCAGGTTGCAGCTGAGGATGCCGCAGGTGCCCGTGGTGCAGCGCGGGGTGGCGTTGGGCGTCGCGCACACCGTGCCGCAGCCGCCGCAGTTGGCCACGTCGCTCCCGCCGGTGAGCACCTCGCAGCCGTCGGGCACCAGCCCGTTGCAGTCGGTGTAGCCCGGGTTGCACGAGTTGATGCCACACGCGCCCGCCTGGCAACGCGGCGTCGCGTTCGGCGTCGAGCAGGCCACGTTGCACGCGCCGCAGTTGTTGAGGTCGTTGCCGGTGCTCACCTCGCACCCGTCGGCCGCCACCCCGTTGCAGTTGGCGAACGCGGGGTTGCAGCTGAGCACTGCGCACGCGCCGCCCACGCAGCTCGGCGTGCCGTTGGCCGCGGTGCAGGCCGCGTTGCACGCGCCGCAGTTGGCGAGGTTGGTGTTGGTGTTGATCTCACACCCGTCGGCCACCTGGTTGTTGCAGTTGGCGAAGCCCGCGTTGCAGGCCTGGATGCCGCACGTGCCCGCCTGGCAGCGCGGCGTGCCGTTGGCGGCGCTGCAGGTGGTGTTGCACGCGCCGCAGTTGTTCAGGTCGGTGCCGGTGTTCACCTCGCAGCCGTCGACGTAGACGGCGTTGCAGTTGGCGCGGCCCGGGTCGCACGCGGTGATGCCGCACGTCGACGCCGAGCAGGTGGTGGTGCTGAAGGGCGCGCTGCAGGCCCGGTTGCACAGGCCGCAGTGCGCGGCGTTCGAGGTGAGGTCGAAGTCTTCGTCGACGCGGTTGTCGCAGTCGTTGTCGATGTTGTCGCAGGCCTCCACCCCGCCCGCGGTGCGAATGCAGGCGTACTCGCAGCCGTTGGCCGCCAGGCCGTCGGCGTCCCACCAGTTCGCCGCGCAGGTGAAGCCGCAGCTGCCGTTGACGCAGGTGCTGGTGGCGTTGGCCGCGCTGCACGCGTTGCCGCACCCGCCGCAGTTCGAGAGCGCGGTGTTGGTGTTCACCTCGCAGCCGTCGCTCACCTGGCCGTTGCAGTCGCCAAAGCCGTTGTTGCACTGCACCACCGCGCACGAGCCCGCGTCACAGCCGGGCGTGGCGTTGGGGGTGACGCAGGCCTGGCCGCACAGGCCGCAGTGGCTCACGTCGGTGCCGAGGTCGACCTCGCAGCCGTCTCCGTAGCTCTGGTTGCAGTTGCCCCGCCCGCTCACGCAGCTGCCGATGCCGCAGACCCGCGCCACGCAGGCGTAGGTCGCCACCGTCGTGCCCGGCACCGAGCAGGTGAGGTTGCACTGGCCGCAGTTCGCCGGGTCGGTGATCAGGTCGAAGCCGTCGTCGACGACGCCGTTGCAGTCGTTGTCGAGGCCGTCGCAGATCTCCATGCCGCCGCCGTCGGCCACCACGCACGGGTACTCGCAGCCGTTGGCCGCCACCCGGTCGAGGTCGGTCCACCCCGCGACGCAGCGGTCCACGGCGCAGGCGCCCAGTTCACACTTCGGCACCGCGTTGGTGAGCACGCACGGCTGGTTGCACGCGCCGCAGTGATTGACGTCGGTCGACAGGTTGAAGCCGTCGTCGACGGTGCCGTCGCAGTTGTCGTCGCGGCTGTTGCAGACCTCGGCAGAGGGCAGGCCGGGGGTGCAGGGCTGGGGGGTGCCGTTGGCGCAGGCCGCAGCGGCGCGCTGGCATTCCCCGGTGCCGCACGTGATGTCGCCCAGGTTCTCGTCGGTCATGCCGTTGCAGTCGTCGTCGAGGCCGTTGCACACCTCGGCCGTGGGCGTGCGCGCGGTGCAGAGGTCGTAACCGACGGGGGGGCGGCACACGCTGATGCCGGAGCAGGTGCCCGAGGCGTTGGTGACGTCGCAGGGCACCTGCTGGCCGGCGGTGGCGGCGATGCACTCACAGGTGCCCGAGGTGGGCTGGCACTGCTTGGGCGCGAGCGCGCCGCTGACGGTGGTGGCCTCGCCGCAGCGGAAGGAAGGCGGGCACTGGTCGTCGAAGCTGCAGTCGCGGCCGCAGTAGCGGGTGGTGCCCAGCACCAGGCAGCGGTCGGCCACCTGGGGACAGTCGGAGTCGGTCTCACACGGCTTGCACAGCCCCGCCTTCTCGGGGACGCAGGCGTAGTTGCCGCTCTCGAGCCGGGTGCAGAGGTCGGCGCCGCGGCAGCCCTGCACGCAGGTGCGCAGGCAGGCCAGCGGGTTGCCGTTGGCGGAATCACACAGGCCCGTCTCGCAGCGCGCGTCTTCGGCGCAGCTCTGCAGCTCGGCGATGGGCGTCTCGATGGCGGCGCGGCGCTGACAGCCACACGAGGAGAGTGACGCGACGACGGACAAGGCCATCGCGAGGTGCAACCTGGAGCTGGGGCGCATCTGGATGTCCGGGGGAAGGCGGGGCGGGTGAGTGAATTGTGACACCTTCCCGCTCTTGAAGAAAGGCGTTGCGATTGACCCGAAGCAAGCCGCCACCACGCAGGAGGTGCGTGCGCAGGGGAGCTCCCGAGGCTTCCTGCGCCTTCCCTCCCCGCGCTCGGGGAGGAGCCGTTGGCACGGAGAATGATGTTCCCGGGGGCATGACAGCGACGGGCTCTTTCAGCGTGGTGAAAGGTCAGGCCCACCCCAACCAGCGGCACCGTCGCCTCTCGGAACATGCCGTGGCGAAGTTGGGCGAAGTGCTGGTGGAGCGGGGTCTGATCACCCGCCAGGAGCTGGAGGACGCGCTGGCCGAGCAGGCGAAGGAGGTCGGCCTGGGTCACTGGGTGCTCCTGGGTGAGCTGCTCGAGCAGTGGGGCCTGACCACTCCAGAGCAGATCGACGCGGCCCTCGCCCTCGAGGTCGCGAGCAACGAGCCCGCGCACTTCAGCCGCGAACCACACCCGTCGGTCAACGACCCGGTGAAACGCCTGCTGGACGTGGTGGGCGCGCTGGTGGGCCTGGGGTTCACCCTGGCGATGCTGCCGTGGATCGCGCTGGCCATTCACCTCGAGGACGGCGGGCCCATCTTCTTCCGGCAGCACCGGGTGGGGCGCCACGGCTGGCAGTTCCCCATCTGGAAGTTCCGCACCATGGTGCCCCACGCCGACCGGCTGAAGGCCTCGGTGCACAGCGAGAGCCCGCTCTTCTTCAAGCCCGCGAAGAACGACCCGCGCATCACGAGGGTGGGCCACGTGCTGCGCAAGACGATGCTCGACGAGCTGCCGCAGTTCTGGAACGTGCTGACCGGCGACATGAGCCTGGTGGGCACCAGACCTCCCACGCTCGACGAGGTGGCCCACTACCTGCCGTGGCACTTCCGTCGCCTCGAGGTGAAGCCCGGCCTCACCGGGCTGTGGCAGGTCTGCGGTGACCGCCATGGCAAGGGCTTCGACGACGTGCTGGCGCTCGACCTCGAGTACCAGCGCCGCTGGAGCATCGGCCTCGACGTCATCATCCTGCTGCGCACCATTCTGCGCGTGGTGGGCCTGAGCAGCGCGGCGTGACGCCCCTCACGCGGTCCAGGTCACCCGCAGCGTGGCGGAAGGCAGGGTCACCTCGTGCAGCGTCACCGAGCCCTGGCGGTGCAGCACCTCGAGCCCGCCCTGGAGAATGCCCACCCAGTACGACGGAAAGCCCTGCACCTCGTTGATGGTGATGAGCGCCTCGCGTTCGCCGACCAGCACCGTGGTGGCGCGGGTGAAGTTGTCGGACGTGCGGAACGCGCGATCGAGCCGGGTGAGCGTGCGCGCGGGCCCGAGCACGCGCAGCATCACCGAGGCCGCGGCGCCCAGCGCGGTGTTCTGCCAGCCGCGAATGAAGTGCAGGCCCAGCAGCCGCAGCGCCTCTTCTTCGGTCTCTTCGGGCCAGGCGAAGAGCGCGCTGGTGCGCAGGTGCGGCGACCACTCGGCGACGGGAAACGCGGGGGGCAGGTTCTCCAGGTCGAGGCCGTGCGCCTTGAGGTGGGCTTTGAACTCGGGAGTGGCGCGTTCACCGAGTCCCTTGAGCATTCCTTCGACTGACGACGGAAAGACGTACCGCTCTTCGGCCATGGCCGCACTGTATGGTGCAGCCCATGACTTGTGTCGTGGGACTGGTGCAGAAGGGCCGCGTGTACATCGGCGTCGACTCCGCCGCGGTGCAGGGGTGGACGCGCCGCGCGAGCCAGGTGAGCAAGGTCTTCCGCCGGGGGCCTTTCCTCATCGGGTACACCACCAGCTTCCGCATGGGGCAGCTGCTCGAGCATCACCTCAACGTGCCGGCGCAGAGCGACAAGGTCAGCGACATGACCTTCATGGTGACCCAGTTCATCGAGGCGGTGCGGGTGCTGCTCAAGGAGAAGGGCTTCACCAAGATCGAATCGAACACCGAGAAGGGCGGCCAGTTCCTGGTGGGTTACCGGGGCCAGCTCTACACCATCGAGAGCGACTTCCAGGTCGGCCACCAGGTCGAAGAATTCGACGCCATCGGCAGCGGCGCCGAGTTCGCGCTGGGCGCGGTGAAGGCGCTCGAGGGCGCGAAGCCGCAGGTGCGCGTGCGCCGCGCGCTCGAGATCGCCGCCCACTTCAACATGGGCGTGTGCGGGCCGTTCACCCTCAAGACGCTGTGAGGCTCACAGCCCGTACGGGCTCCCGGTCGACGCGACTTCCGGCTGCCGCGCGTCGGCCGTGATACTCGGGGCGCGTGCTGACGCTCGTGGTGGCGGTGGTGGCATCGATGGGCCCGTGCGAGCTCCCGGCGGGGGTGACGCTGGAAGCTCAGCTTCGGCAGGTGCTCTTCAAGGCGGCCGCGGCCCCTGAGCTCCCCGAGGTGTCGCCTCAGCTCGCGCCGTTGCTCCAGCAGGCGCGCGCGCTGCGCCTGTCGGGCACGAGCAAGGCGAAGCTGCTGGCGACGCTCACGCAGCGGCTGGACCTCCTCGAGCAGGTGAGCTCGCTGTGTGGTGAGCAGCTCGAGCCCCGCCTGGCGGCGGTGCGGGTGATGGTGGCGCTCACCCAGTGGTGCGGCGACCCGCACTTCTTCGTGGCCCTCAACCGCACCGTGCCCGCCGCGCGCGCCCTCGCGTTTGCGTTTCCTGCCTCGGCCGCCGCGCACCAGGCGTTCGCCTCTGCCCTCGACCTGGCGGAGAAGTGGGGCGCGACGCCCGAGCGCAAGTGGGCGGCCGCTCGCGAGAAGAAGCTCGCCCTCGAGAACTGTCGCGAGCTCGACCCCGCGGCGCCCTGCAGCACTCCTCCTTGAGAGGCTGAAGACCTGTTACTCCCTTCCGCGTGAGCAGCCGGCCCGACGAAGAAGATGGACCGCGAAGGCGCCGCACGTGGGCCGCGCCCGACGGGCTCACCGTCGACGGCGTGCTCGGCCCCGACGGCGCGTTGTCGGCCGCGATGGAAGGCTACGAGCACCGCCCCACGCAGCTGCAGATGGCGCGGGCCGTGGCGCACGCGCTCGAAGAGAAGCGCTTCCTCCTCGCCGAGGCCGGCACCGGCACCGGCAAGACGCTCGCCTACCTCGTGCCCGCGGTGCTCTCGGGCAAGCGGGTCATCATCAGCACCGCCACGCGCACGTTGCAGGAACAGATCTTCCTCAAAGACATCCCGCTGCTCCGCGACCAGGTCGGGCTGCCCGTCACCGCCGCGCTCCTGAAGGGCCGCAACAACTACCTCTGCGCGCAGCGCTTCGAGCGCTTCGAGAAGCAGCCGCTCTTCCCCACGCCCGACGACGCCGTGCACTGGGACGAGTTCCGCGAGTGGGCGTACGGCACCGAGACCGGAGATCGCGGCGAGACGCAGCTGCCTGATCAATGGGCCACCTGGTTCCAGGTCTCCACCACGTCCGAGTCGTGCACCGGCGCGCGCTGTCCTCTCTACGACTCGTGCTTCGTCACCCGCGCGCGCAGGGAGGCGGCCGAGTGCCAGCTCATCGTGGTCAACCACGCGCTGTTCTTCGCCGACCTCGCGCTCAAGCTGCGCGGCACCGGAGACCTCGAGCTGGGCGTGCTCCCGCCCTACGACGTGGTCATCTTCGACGAGGCCCACGCGCTCGAGGACGTCGCCACCGAGTTCTTCGGCATCACCTCGTCGTCCGGCCGCCTCGCCAACCTCGCCACCGACGTCCTCGCCCACACGCCCGGCACCTCGCAGCACCACGCCACGTTGACCGCGATGGCGCTCGAGCTGCGCACCAGGTCCGAGCGCTTCTTCACCCGCGTGTCCGAGGTGCTCTTCACTTCCCCCATCGCACCGGGGGCCGAGGCGCTCGCCGAAGGCAGACCGCAGGTCGACCTGCGCCTGCTGCCCGACTCGCTCGCCGAATCGAGACCGCAGGCGGCGCTGCTGCTCGAGACGTTGAACGGCATCTCGGCGCTCTGCCCCGAAGACGACGCAGACCTGGGCGCGTTCCACCGCCGCGCCATCGAGGCCGCCTTCGCGCTCGACACCACCCTGCGCGCGGACGACCCCAGCCAGGTGTACTGGGCGAGCACGCGGGGCCGCACGCTCTCGCTCCGCGCCGCGCCCATCGACGTGGGGCACTCGCTCTCGACCTTTCTCTACGACTCGGTGGACAGCGTCGTCTTCACCTCGGCCACGCTGCAGACCGCGTCCACGAAGGGCGGCGACTTCGGCTACGTGGTCGCGCGGCTCGGCCTCACCGACCGCCACTGGGACGCGCTCGAGGTGGAGTCGCCCTTCGACTACGGCAAGCAGGCGCTGCTCTACGTGCCCGGCTACCTGCCCGAGCCCTCGAGCCCCGACTGGACGCTCCAGTTCTCGCGCGAGGTGTACCGCCTGCTCGAGCTCAGCGGTGGCCGCGCGTTCGTGCTCTTCACCTCGCTCAGGCACATGGACGCGGTGCACGAGCTGGTCGCGCCGCACCTCAAGGTGCCCGTGCTCAAGCAGGGAGATCTCCCGCGGCGCGCCCTGCTCGAGAAGTTCCTCGAGGCGCCCTCCGTGCTCTTCGCCTCGCAGAGCTTCTGGGAAGGCGTCGACGTTCCCGGTGATGCGCTCTCGATGGTGATCATCGATCGGCTGCCGTTTGCGCCGCCGAACGAGCCGCTCCAGGCCGCGCGCATGGACGCGGTGCTCGAGGCCGGTGGCCGGCCCTTCGACGACTACCAGGTGCCGCAGGCGGCGCTCGCGTTGAGGCAGGGCTTCGGGCGCCTCATCCGCACGGGCAAGGATAAGGGCGTGGTCGCGCTCGGTGACGTTCGGCTGCTCAAGAAGCGCTACGGGGCGCGGTTCCTCGCGAGCCTGCCCGACGTACCGAAGGTGCAGCGCTTCGAGGACGTGCGCGAGTGGTGGGCGGGCCGCAGCGTGGGGCCGTGAGGAAGCGTGGTGCTTCAGGTGCCGGCCTGGTCCCGGCGATTGGCGTCGCTTCCCTCGCCCGCTACGATTGCGACGTGAGCATCGCTTCCTACGAAGAACCAGTCCCGCTCCCTCGCGGCGGCCTGCGGTTCCCGGTCGAACTCGCGGCGCCTCCGGGGTTCAAGCCGTCCCTCGTCGTGACGTGGCCGCGCGTCTCGGGCCGTCTCGAATACCTCAACGGGAGCCTGCGCTACATGCCGCCATGCGGAGACGATCAACCAGAGGTCGCCGTTGGCGTCGCTGGCGCTCTGGACCAATGGGCCGTCGATCACCCTGAGTTCTCCGTTGGCGCGAATGAAGCCGGGATGCTGCTCGGCGGCGAAGTGCGAGGCGCCGACGCGGCGATCTGGAGGCGGAAGGACCTGCCGCCTCGCTCGAAGCGAGGCGGCTTCCGTCGTGTCGCGCCAGTTCTCGCCGTCGAGATCGCCGGTCAGGACGAAGACGAAGACACGCTGCTCGTGAAGGCTCGTTGGTATTTCAAGCATGGCGTCAAGACGGTCTGGTTGGTGCTACCGGAGACACGCGAGGTCATCTTCCTCAGGGGAATGAGGAACCCGCGGCGCCTGAAGATGGGCGACAGGATTCCGTCGGATCCTGAGTTGCCCGCGCTCGAGCCGCTCGTTTCGCGGCTGTTTCACCAGCTCCGCTGAGCCCGCGCTGCCCGGCTTCCTTCCTCGCTTCCTCGACTCCGCACGAGATGAACGGGATGTTGGGAGGATGAGAGGCTGGGTGCTGGCGCTGGGAGTCGTGGCTGCAGGATGTACCGCCTCCACCACACCCGACGCCGGCTCCGACGCCGGCGTCTACGACCAGCCAGGGCCGTACGCGGCGGGCAGCGCGCATGCGACCCTCGGCACCCGCGACGGTGGGCGCGTGCTCTCGGTCGAGCTCTGGTACCCCGCGGCACCTGAAGCACGCGCGCAAGCAGAGACAGGGTTCCCCGTCGCGGACTTCGAGGCCGAGCCACGCCGCACCCAGCTCGCCGGGTGGATCGACCAGGCTCCGGAGGCCTGCACGCCGAGGTTGGCTCACTCCGCTCGTGACGCAGCGCTGGCTCCCGGAGCACCCTGGCCGGTGTTGCTCCTCTCGCACTGCACCGAGTGCTTCCGCTTCAGCATGCACTCGCTGGCCGAGCGCCTCGCCAGTCACGGCTTCGTGGTGGCCGCGCCTGATCACCTCGACAACACCCGCTTCGACGCCACCGCACCGCTCACCAACGCCTTCCTCGCGGTGCGCGCGGAAGATCTCTCGAGCGTGCTCGACCTGCTCCTCGATCCGACCGCGAGCGCCGTGCCCGGCGTGGTGCGCGGCCAGCTCGACCCTTCGCGCGTGGGCGTGGTGGGGCACAGCTTCGGCGCCGTCACCGCGGGCCGGCTCGTCGAGCTCGACCCGCGGCCACGCGGCGCGTTCCTCATCGCAGCGCCGGTCGACAGCCCGTTCCTCAACTCCGGCAGCATCACCCGCGTGACCACCCCGATGAGCTGGTTGCTCGCGCTCGAGGACAACTCCATCTCGTACCTGGGCAACGGCTTCATCCGCGACAACTTCGCCCGCGCGCCGAAGCCGGCGTGGCTCATCGAGGTGAGCGAGGCTGGGCACTGGACCTTCTCCGACATCGCGGGCCTCGGTGGCGATTACCTCCCCGGTTGCGGCGAGGGGCGGCGCGATCCCGACGGGGGCGTCTTCACCTACCTCGAGAACGACGTGGGCCGCCGCATCGCGCAGCGCTACGTCGCCGCGTGGGCTGCACATGTCATTCGCGGGGAGGAAGCGGCAGGTCGGGTGTTGTCGGCTCCCGTCGACTTCGTCAGCGTGAGGGCGCGATGAGCGATTACTTGCCGCGAATACACGCAACTATGAGTTTCCTCATGGTTGAGCGTATTCGCGGTTGGCTTCTGAGAGGGCGCGGGGGCTCGGGTGTGGCTCCCGGCGCGTGAAGCGGGCGGGCTCCTCGACCCCGAACTCCCTGGGACGCGAGTGACCGCAGCGATGTGGCAGTGACCTGCCGAAGCGGGGTGCAGCGACCTCACCAGAGGCTCGCTGCCGAGGGGCCAGCCCGCTGAATCACCCGGGAGGCACGCCGAAAACCACCGCGCTCTTCGGGCCGCTCTTCCCAAACCAAACCGCAAATACACACAACTATGAGGAAACTCATAGTTGCGTGTATTTCAGGCAAGTAGCTCAGCGCACTCGACGCGACCTCGGGCGTAACCCTGCGGTCTGCTCCTGGAGGGGTGGAGCCGCCGCGTGAACGAGCTCACGGGTCCTCGCGCCGCGGCTGCTGCGGGCGCTCGTGCGGCTCACCCAGCCCCTCGCCCTCCGGCGCAGGCGAAGGCACATAGGTCAGCTCGAGCACGCCACCGAACGCGTTGCCGCTACCCGGGCTCGGCAGCTGCGCACCCGCGGAGAGCTGGAAGTTCTTCCCGATGAACACCACCGCGCCGAGCACCACCACGCTCACGTCGTTGAGGCCGATGACCCAGTCGCCCTGCGCGTGAAGGTGGTGCTCCCAGAGCGGTAGCTCGAAGCCGAACAGCCCACCTGCGGGCGGCCCGTCTCCCAGCGCTCCCCGCGTGCCCGCGTAGCCGCCCACCACCCACGAACCGAAGCGGCCGGGCGCCTCGAAGCGCACCGTGGCCCAGCCGTAGAAGACCGGCTCGAGCAGGGTGGTGCTGGTGGGAACGAAGCCGACGCCGCCTTGCCCACCCACTTCCACCGCGAGCCAGGGCGTGGGCGCGAAGTAGACGTTGGCGTTGAGCAGGGTCGCTGAGCTCGCCACCGCCGAATGGTGCGGGTCAGCCGTGCGGTAAAGCGGCATGTGGAAGAGGTTGACCCCCAGCTCGAGCCACTTGAAGAGCCCCAGCTCGAGCGTCGTGTTCACCTCGCCGCCCTCGGGCGTGGCGCCGACCTGCACCTGGCCGAACAGCCGCCCCGGCACCGTCTCCTGGGTGGAAGGAACGTTGAAGAGGCTCTGCTGCGCAAGCGCTGAGCCGGGCAGCGCGAGGAGGAGGACCGCGAGACATCTCATGGCGGCGCGGAGGGTACACCGTTCACCCGAGCGGACGGCACACCGTTCACCCCGAGCGGAGTCGAGGGGCGTCTTCCCGCGAGCCAGGGCCGGCTCCGCTCGGGGATGAACGGTCCGCTCCGCCAGGTGTCGCCTTCAGCAGCCCGACGGCGTGAAGCCACACACCCAGCCGCCATCGACACAGCTCGGCGCGCCACAGCAATCACCCGGCTCGCCCCAGCAGGTGTCCGCGCGGCACATCGACGTCGGCATCGTTGGCCGCGAGCAGCTCCACTCACCATTCACGCACTCGGGCGCGGCGAACGCGTCGGACCCGCAGAACTCGGCGCACTGAAACGGCTGGGGCTGGCCCGCGCAGGTGCAGAAGGTGCCGCTGGTGCAGGTCCACGTGTCGGCGATGCAGGTCGCCGAGGTCGCCCGCCTGCCCGCCTCGCAGCAATCGGGACCGAAGGGCACCGTTCCGCAGCCGGGGCCTGCGTCGGGGGGCGCCGTCAGCGACGCGCCCCCGGGAAGCGGGAGCAGCTCAGGTGCCTCGCGGCCGCAGGCGAAGAGCAGCAGGGCGAGAGTGCAGGCGCGGCGCATGGCGGAAGCAGAAGCACGCCGCGCGCCAGCGACGCACGGCAGTGGAATCAACGGCCCTGCGCGCGCGCCAATCAGATTTCTGAGGAGCGGTGACGTGTGCTTTGACGCGGGCCGATGAAGACCGAGTCATCTCTGGTGGTGCAGATCTTCACTGACGGCGCCTGCAGCGGGAACCCGGGCCCCGGGGGCTGGGGCGTGCTGCTCCGCTACGGCAGCAAGGAACGCGAGCTCTTCGGCGGCGAGAAGGACACCACCAACAACCGCATGGAGCTGACCGCCGTCATCCGCGCGCTCGACACCCTGACGCGCGCGATGACCGTGCACGTGCACACCGACTCCACCTACGTGATGCAGGGCATCACCAAGTGGATCCACGGGTGGAAGAAGAACGGGTGGAGGACCTCGTCGAAAGAGCCGGTGAAGAACGCCGACCTGTGGCAGCTGCTCGAGGTGTCCGTCTCGCGCCACGAGGTGAAGTGGCACTGGGTGAAGGGCCATTCGGGGCACGAAGGCAACGAGCGCGCTGACGGCCTGGCGAACAAGGGCGTCGATTCAGTCCGCTGAGCGCTGGCCGCCCACCCGCGAAACCCATACACGGCAGCTCAGTCAGCATGGAGGCGCGCACGATGAAGAACCTGAAGCAGGCCTTGAGCGGATTTGTGATCGGGCTGGTGATGGCGTTGACGCCCGCGTGTGGCACCCCGAAGACCTGCAGCCCCTCCACCTGCGCCGGCTGCTGTGACGCCACCGGCCAGTGTCAGTCCGGCTCTTCCAACGGTGGTTGTGGCCAGCTGGGCGCGGCCTGCGCGGTGTGCACGCTGGGACAGGCCTGCAACTTCGGCGTGTGTGCCTCGATGACGACCAACCAGGGCGGGGGCACCGGCGGTGCGAACGGTGGCGGCACCGGCGGCGGCGCGGTCGGAGGCGGCACCGGCGGCGGCATGGTGGGCGGCGGCACCGGCGGCGGCGCGGTGGGCGGCGGCACCGGTGGCGGCGTGGTGGGCGGCGGCGTCGGGGGCGGGGGCGGAGGCTGCGATGGGTGCCTCTACAACGGCACCTGCATCAACCGCTCGAACTCCGGAAACAACACGCTCTGCGGCCAGGGCGGCGTGGTCTGCGCGACCTGCACCGGCCTGCAGAACTGCATCAACTACACCTGCTCGGGTGGGACCGGCGGAGGCACGGGGGGCGGGGCTCCTTCGTGCCCGGGCTGCACGCTGCCCAGCGGCTCCTGCGTGCCACTCTTCAACACCACGGTGAACAACTGCGGCACCGGTGGCGCCGCCTGCCAGGCCTGCGCCTCGGGCGAGCTGTGCACCTCGGGCGCCTGCACCAACCCCACCCTCTTGAAGCGGGTGGGCGAGGCCTGCACCTCAGACGCTGAGTGTCGCGGCGGCCTGGGCGGCCAGGCCGTGTGCCGCCGAACCACCGTCGGCGGCAGCGGCACGTACCTGGGCGGCTACTGCACGCTGCCCTGCGGCAACGGCACCACGACCTGCCCCAGCGGCGCCACCTGTGTCGGGCTCAACCCCGCCTACGGCGAGAGCCCGTTGTGTTGGGACGCCTGCAGCGCCACCGACCCCTGCCGCACACCCGGGTACGCCTGCTACCAGCTGAGCTCCGGCAACGCCTGCTGGATCAACCCCGTCCCTCCGCTCGACGCGGGCACCCCGGCGGACAAGATCGGCAACGCCTGCAGCAACACCCTCAACTGCACCAACCCGCCCGACTACGGCGGCGAGTGCCTGACCCGCGAGTACAACTTCAGCTGGCCCGGCGGCTACTGCACCAAGCAGGGCTGCCTCACCAACGCGGAGTGCTCCTCCAACGGCAGCGCCCTGTGCCTGGGGATCACCGCCACCGATGACGTGTGCGTGCAGCGCTGCGCCGACTCCACCGGCTCAGGCCAGTCCACCTGCCGCAACGGCTACCGCTGCGAGCCCTACTTCTCGAGCCTGCCGGACGGTGGGGTCCAGCCCTCCAGCGACGGCTTCTGCGCACCGCCGCCGGCGCCTACCCCCACCAGCATCGGCAACGCCTGCGCAGTGGACCTGGACTGCAGCGTTCCCACCGGCGCCATCGCGGACTGCTTTCCGCCCACCCTGAGCGACGCGGGAGCCAGCGGCTTCACCGGCGGCTACTGCACGCGCTTCGGCTGTGCTGACGACAGCGAGTGCAGCGAAGACGGCGGGGCGCAGTGCTTCGGCATCGGCGCGGGCGACACCGCCTGCTTCCGCATGTGCGGCGCCGCCGGGAGCGGCCGCTCGACCTGCCGCCTGGGCTACGTGTGCGAGAGCTTCGGGCTGGCGGACGGGGGCAGGAGCACCGTGGGGTTGTGCGATCGCGCCTGCAACGCCGTGGGCGCGCCGGCCTGTCCCTCCGGGCAGATCTGCAGCACCATCACCGGCTACTGCAACTGAGAGAAATCCAGGGGGAGCGCTCTACGCGAAGGCGGGGCACTCGTTCTCTCGGCGCGCTACCGCCTCGGAGGCTGACTCAGTCGTCGTCATCCATCACGGCGAGCACGTCGGGGATCCGCGGCATCGGCTGAATCTGCGCGACGCACGCGCCACACACGAGGCCGCGCGACGTGCCGTGTCCCTTCGTGAACTCAGTCCTCGTCCCACACTTCGCACACGCAAACCCGGTGACGCTCTTCGCGGGCGCCGCATCGGGAGAGACGAACGGCGCATAGCGCTCGAGCGGGGAAGGACGCACCGCGGCCTCCAGGTCCTTCACGCGCAGCTCCACCACGTCGGCCCAGTCGAGCCACGTTCCACGGCACGCGCTGCAGGTCTCTATCGGCACGCCGCCCGGCAGCACCATCGGGGTCATGGTGAGCGTGCAGTCGGGGCAGCGGCGCGAGGTCTGCCCTCCGAGGGCTTCACTCACCACCTCGTGCTCCAACACCTTCTCGAGCTCACCGAACGGTGCCCAGACGCCGCCGCAGGTGCAGCGCTCGAGCGTCGCGGCTCGCAGCGTCAGCGCCACCAGCGGCTTCGAACAGTCAGGGCACGAGCGCATGCTCGAAGCATAGGCCCGATTTGCCCTCTCCCCGACCCTCTCCCCCTCGGGGAGAGGGAGATGCGTCAGTGGGCGATCATGCGAATGCCCCACCGCACGGTGATCGGCTTGCCGCGGTACTTCACCGGCGTCGCCTTGCACTCACGGAACCGCGCCGCCGCGGCCGCCTGGGTCTCGCGGGTCAGGTTCGCCGGCGAGATGAACTCGAACTGGTTCATGTCTCCGTTGAGGTCGAAGGTCGTCTTGAAGTGCAGCTCCCAGCGCTTGCCCCGCAGCATGCCCGGGTTCTGCAGCGAGGCGTAGAAGCGCTCGAACAGGCAGTCTCCGTCGATCTCCGGCGGGGTGAGCTTCCGGTCCGTCCGCACCACCGTGGTGAACTTCGGGTCGCCCTTCTCGCTCATGCAGCGCCCTTCGACGCAAAACGTCTCGACCGGCGCGGGCCGCGTCGCGAAGAGCGCGGGAGGCACCGTGCCGCAGGTCTTCGAGAGCTGCTCCTGCTGCTCGACGGACCCGGTGGCGAAGCCGATCGAGGTCGGGAGGTCTTCTCCGACGAGCGTGCACTCGTCGTCGGCCTTGCAGCTCGCTGCGCGCTTCGCCGCGTCCTGGAAGGACTTGCGCAGCTCGGCGCATTCGTCGGGCAGCTCGGCGATGGTGTCTCCGAAGCACCGGCCGGCGTTGCACGCGGGACGCAGCCGGGGGCAGCGCGGCACCAACTGCACCACGGGGTTGCAGGTGAGCTGCTGCGCTTCGAACTGTGCGCGGTGGGCTTCGAAGGCCCGGGCGTTCACGAAGACGCCGCAGTGACCTGCGACCAGCGGTGAGACGCCGGCGCAGTCGAGGTCGCGCTCGCAGGTGAGCAGCGCATCGGTGCCCAGCAGCGCGTCGGTCTCGGCCACGGCCGCGAGGCAGGCACGCTCGGCCGGGTTCGGCTCGGGCGGCGGAGGTGGCGGACCGGGCGGAGGCGGCGTCACGGTCGCGCAGCCGGCGAAGAGACAGACCACGATGAGGCGCATTCAGCTCCCGAGCACGTCGAAGGCGGCGTTGACCACCCCCGAGTACTGCACCTGCCAGAGGTGCGCGAGCGGCGTGTTGTGCGGGCCTTCCAGGCGCACGGTCTTCGCGCCCGGCAGATCGAGCTGGGCCGACGGCATGTAGCCGTCGCCGTCTTCGAACACGCCCTTCTTCGGGCCGAGCGTGGGGGTGCCGGTGGTGCCGATGATGGTGACGCCGCTGGCGACCTGGCCGCGCTGGCGTTCCCACGTGGTGTTGAGGTCGTCGATCATCTTCGAGCCCACGCCCAGCTCCCGCGACGCGTCGTCGACGTTCTTCACCGGGTTGCCCACCACGCTGCCGATGTTGCCCAGGTACGTGCCGTGCGAGGCGGGGCCGATGAGCACCGCGTGCTCGACCTTCGGGCCCTTCTTTGGATCGCGGCCGTCGAGGTAGAGGCGGAAGTCGGTGGCCCCCGCGCTGTGCGCGACCACGTCGACGTTGCCCTGGCCCGTGGCGCCGGCGATGCGCTCCATCGCGCGGGCGATCTGCGGGGCCTTCAGCGTGGGCGAGGCCCAGGGGTCTTTGTATTCGACCTGGAAGAGCTTCGCGGTCTTCAGCTCGGCGGCGGTGACCTCGCGGCCCTGCTGATCTCCGAGGCGGAACTTGTCCTGCGAGGCGACGTAGACCACCACCGGGCCGTTCGCCTTGTTGGTCGCGAGCTGGTCGCCCATGCGGTCGAAGCTCTTCGCCGGCATGGTGAGCCCGGGGATCATCACCACCGGGCGCTCAAGCGTGGGCGGCGCCTGCAGCGGGCCGTACGCCACGCGCTGCGGGCCCTGCAGCTTCTCGATGGGGCCGTTCGGCTGCAGCTTGTTGAACACGCGATCCGACATCCAGTCCTTGCTCGCGTTGAACGGGTCGATCTTCGGGCCGGGCCCCTGCTTGCCGGGCGTGAGGGCGTCCTTGAAGGCGTCCGCCACGCGCTCGAAGGGGTTGCGCCTGGTGGTGGGTGCCCAGCCGGATGACTTCGGCGCGGCGGCGGGGGCGGGCTTCTGCGCCGCCGCGGGTTTGCTGGGCGCGACGGCCGGGGCGGCGGGGCGGGTGACTCGAGCGGGTGCCATTGCGGTGATTGTCGGTGCAGGTGCGGCGGAGTTCATCGGCAGGCGACGACAAAAGGATGTGCGAAGCGCGCCAATAGAGTCGTGGCTGGTCTCTGCTTAGACTCCCGCCTCATGAAGGTTCTGATTCGCCAGGGCAGCCTCACCGACGGCGACGAGTCGGTGCTCGTCAACGCTTCCAACACCAACGCGCAGCTCGGCACCGGCGTCAGCGCCGCCATCCGCCAGGCCTGCGGCAAGGGTTACCAGGAGAAGGTGCTCGCCGCGCTCGACCACCACTTCCACGGCCCCATGAAGCCCGGCCAGGTGCTCCTCACCCACGCCGGCACCCACCCGCGCGCGGTCTGGGTCGCGCACGTCGCGGTGATGGACTACCGCGAAGGCCACACCGCGAAGAGCGCGCCCACCGTCGACACCATCCGCACCGCGTGCGAGCGCCTGTGGGACGTCGTCGAGTCCATCCCCGGGGCGGGCACGCAGTCGGTCGCCATGGTCGCGCTCGGCGCCGGCACCGGAAACCTCGGCGTCGCCGAGCCCACCCGCATCGGCGCGCAGACGCTCAAGGCCCACGTCGCGCTCCACCCCAACACCCGCATCGAGCGCGTCACGTTCTACGGCTTCCAGCTCCCCGACTACATCGCCGTCGCCCACGTGCTCGCCCTCGAGTTCCCCGAGGTGAAGGAACAGCTCCCGCCCGAGGTGCTGCGCTTCATCGAGAAGGGGACTTGATCAACTCCCGCACCTTCGCCACCAGCGCCTCGGCGGCGAAGGGCTTGGGCAACACCTCGACGGTGCCCTCGGCGATGCCCCGGTTGATCAACTCCTCGTCGATGTAGCCCGAGCAGAGCAGCACCGGCGTCTTCGGGAACAGCGCGCGGAACCCCGTGATGAGCACGTGCGTGGGTGCGCCCGGCATCACCCCGTCGGTGCACAACAGCTCGAGCTGGCCCTCGCACTTCTTCGCCAGCACCAGCGCCTCGTCGGCGTTCGCCGCCTCGATGGGCTCGATGCCCGCGCGCCGCAGCGCCGCCGCCATCGTGCTGCGCACGCTCGCGTCGTCTTCCACCAGCAGAATGCGGTGCCGCACCTCGACGTTCGGCAGCTCGCTGGGCTCCTGCACCGCGGTGACCACCATGTCGACCGGCGCCACCGGGAAGGCCACCGTGAAGGTCGAGCCCTTCCCCAGCTCGGACTCTGCGCGCGTCCACCCCCGCGCTTGCGAGACGATGCCGTACACCGAGGCGAGGCCCAGCCCCGTGCCGTGCCCCGTCGCCTTGGTGGAGAAGAAGGGCTCGTAGATGCGCGCCAGCGTCTCGGCTTTCATGCCCACGCCCGTGTCCGTCACGCTGATCGCCACGTAGCGGCCGTTCGGGTCGGGGGCCTCGGGCGGCAGGTTCGGCGCCTCGAGCAGCGCGGTCCGAATGGTGAGCGTGCCCCCGCGCGGCATCGCGTCGCGCGCGTTGAGCGTGAGGTTGAGCAGCACCTGGCCCAGCTGGGTCTCGTCGACCAGCGCCGGTGGCGGGCCCGCGGGCACCAGCTCGACTTTCACGTCATCGGCCATGAGCCGGCGCACCGACTTCACCTGGGTCGCGCAGAAGCCGTCGACGTCGATGGCGCGCGGCTGCGTCACCGTCTTCCGCGCGAACGAGAGCAGCTGCCGCGTCAGGTGGCTGGCCTGCTTCGACGCCTCGCGGATGGCGTCGAGCCCTTCCTTGCGCTCGGCGTCGTCCTTCGCGGTGGGCAGCAGGTCCACCCAGGTCATGATCACCACCAGCAGGTTGTTGAAGTCGTGCGCCACGCCGCCCGCGAGCCGCCCCACCGCCTCGAGCCGCTGCGCAGCGATCGCCCGCTCCTCGGCGAGGCGGCGCTGCACCTGCTCGAGCCGCTCCCGCTCCGCCGCGTCCGCCGTGGCGCGCCACGCGTCTTCCATGCGCGCCAGCAGCCCGGTGAGCACGAAGAGCAACATGCCCGAGGTGAGCAGGAAGAAGACCGTCATGCGCAGCCAGTTCGCGACGACGAACGGGTCGGTCGGCTGCAGCGAGATGGTGCTCACCGTGCCCGTCGACGCCAGCAGCCCGGTCACCAGAATCGAGCCCGCCCCCACCGCCAGCAACGCCAGGCCCACCTTCCGGCCGAACACCGCGCCGCCGATGATCACCCCGCTCATCAACGAGAGGAACGGCCCCGGCGACAACCCCAACACCAGCGGCCCCCCGATGCCGGTGCCCATCAACAGCGAGACCACCAGCGGCGCGATGGCCTTCCTCGGCGCGAACAGCCGCACCAGCGTGAAGGCCACCCACGTGCCCGAGACGAAGGCGAACGCCAGGTCGAAGCGAGGAGGGGGCCGCAGCGCCAACCACACCACCACGAGCACCGGGATGCCGAGCGCGACGCCCGTGAGGTAGAGCCGCGCCACTCCGATTCGCCACTCGGTCAGCCGGTCCGTCGCATGTGTCGTCGTCCCCACCCGGGGCAATTGTCCTCAATCGCGGGGCGGGTGGCCAACAATCAGCGCGACAGGTCGCGGAACTTCCCCGGCGTCGTCCCGGTCCACGAGCGGAAGGCACGCACGAAGGCGCCCGCGTCTGCGTAGCCGACCTGCTCGGCCACCTGCGCGAGCGGCGCTTGTCCCGTGGACAGCAACAGCTCGGCCTGCGACCGGCGCACCTCGGTGAGCAGGCCCGCGAAGCTGACACCCTCATCCAGCAGGCGCCGCTGCAGCGTGCGCGAGGTGACGTGGAGCTTCTTCGCCGTCTTCGCCAGCGTGGCGTCGCCCTGTGGCAGCAGCGCGCGCACGGTGCTGCGGGTCTGCTCGTAGAGGTCGCCCGCCTCGGCGCACTGCTCGAGCACCGCCGCGCCGTGCAGCTCGAGCGCGTAGTTCAGCTCGGGGTCTGCGCCCACGGGCTTGCGCGCCAGGTCCTTCGCGCTGAAGGCGAGGCCGTTCGACGCGCGGCCGAACGCGGGCTTCTTCGTGCCCAGGTACTTCGCCAGCTCGGGCGGGCAGCTCTTCTCTTCGTGCGCGAACCAGGCGCGCACCGGGGTGAGGTCGTCGCCGGCCATCTCGCGGGCGATCTGCAGGATGCGCGCGACGGTGAAGATGTTGCCCTGCCGGCCCACGCCGCCCTTCTGCGGGGCGCGGTGGTGCAGCGAGAGCTCGTCGCCGTCGGCCTCCACGCTCCAGCGCACCAGCGGGTTGATCAACCCGCCGTAGGTGGCGAGCTGCTCCATCGCGAGGCGCAGGGTGGGGGCGCTGCGCAGCCCGAACTCCAGCAGGCCGTACGAGCCGCGCGTCATCGCCTGCGCGCAGTGGAGCCCGAAGAGCGGGTCGTTCAGCTCCTTCGCCACGTCGGCGAGCAGCGCGCCCAGCTCGGGCAGGCTCACCGACGGCACCTGCTCGGGCAGGTACTTCTGCTCGAGGCGGCTCACGTCTTTTCCCGCCCGGCGCACCAACGCGAGCACGAAGGGCACGAGCGCTGAGGTGAAGCGCCGGGTCGGCTGGGTCCTGGCCATGGGCGCGCAGCCTGCCACACCGGGGCCCGGGTGGGCCGTTTGCACCCGGGGCAGGGGCGGGGTGTCAGGCGATCACCATGCACAGATCTCTGCTCTCTCTCGCCCTCGGCGCGTCGCTGCTCTTCCTGCCGGGCTGCGACACGAAGCCGAAGTGCGACCCCTCGACCTGTGCCACGGGGTGCTGCGACGACAAGGGCCTGTGCCAGGGCGGGGCCACGACGCTGTCGTGCGGCTCCTTCGGCTCGATGTGCCAGGCCTGCTCGGTGGGGCTGACCTGTCAGCTCGGCTCGTGCGTGCTGGTCGGCAACACGGGTGGAGGTGGAGGGGGAGGTGGAAGCGGCGGAGGCACCGGCGGCGGCGCGGTCGGCGGAGGCACTGGCGGCGGCGCGGTCGGCGGAGGCACCGGCGGCGGCGTCACGGGTGGTGGCACCGGCGGCGGCGTCACGGGCGGCGGAACCGGTGGCGGCGTCACGGGCGGTGGAACCGGCGGCGGCGTCACGGGCGGTGGCACCGGCGGCGGCGTCACCGGCGGCGGAACGGGCGGTGGCGTGACCGGCGGAGGCACGGGTGGCGGCGGTGTCGCGTGCGCGGTGAGCTGCGGCGGCTGCTGCGTGGGCCAGACGTGCGTCACCGCGACGAGCCCCAGCGCCTGCGGTGCGTTCGGCTCGACCTGCACCAGCTGCAACCCCGCGCTCGCTGATCGCTGCCTGGACGGAAGCTGCTCCTGCGGCACCAACGGGCCCTGCGGCACGGGCCAGCGCTGTGCCTCGGGCGTCTGTGTGTGTGATTCGAGCTCGTGCACCGGCACCAACTGCTGCGACTTCGACCTGTGCATGCCCGCGTCGCTCTCGTCCTGCGGGCGCAACGGCGGGGTCTGCACCTCGTGCAGCCCGACCTACGCCGACACCTGTGGCCCGACCGGTTGCCAGTGCGGCACCAGCCCCGCGTGCACCAGCGGCCCCTGCGTCTCGGGTCAATGCTCCACCGGCGGCTCCCAGTGGAACCAGGTGATGACCACGGGCGGCCCCAGCGCGAGGCACCGCGCGGCCATGGCGCCGCTCGGCTTCAGCTACACGGTGCTCCTCTTCGGAGGCCTCTCCACCTCGACGCAGAGCGCGCCGCTCGCCGACGACTGGATCTGGAGCGGCGGAGCCGGGACCTGGACGGCGGTGTCAGGCACTGCCCCCTCGGGCCGCTTCGGTCACGCCATGGCCGAGCTGTCCAACTCGGGCCGCGTGGTGCTCTTCGGCGGCAGCACCAACAGCTTCTCCTCGCTGCTGGGCGACACCTGGGTGTTCGACTCGACCAGCGGCTGGGCGTCGGTCGCCGGCACCGGACCCATCGCGCGCTACGAGCACGCCATGGCGGGCGACACCACGCGCGGCGTGGCGGTGCTCTTCGGCGGCTACGGCGCCAGCGTCTACCGGAACGACACCTGGGAGTTCAACGGAACCACCTGGAGCAACCGCACTCCGGCCTCGGGCAACCCGGGCACCCGCTACGCGCACTCGATGGCGTTCGACCCGATTCGGGGCGTGACGGTGCTCTTCGGCGGGTGGAACGGCTCGACGCTGCTCAACGACACGTGGGAATGGAACGGCACGTCGTGGACGCAGCGCTTCCCCGCCAACTCGCCCCCGGGGCGCGACCTGGCGGCCCTCGCCTTCGACAGCCAGCGCGGGGTGATCACGCTCTTCGGCGGCAGCCCGGGCCTGGGCGACGAGTGGACGTGGGACGGCACGAACTGGACACAGCAGACGGCGACGCGTCCTTCGTCGCGCATGTCGATGGTGATGGCGCAGGACCCGGACACGCTCTCGCTGCTGCTCTTCGGCGGCATCACCTCGTCGAGCGGCACCACGCTCGGCGACACGTGGCTGCGGTACTGAAGAGAGGAAGACCTACTGGTGCGTCAGCGTGGCGACGCCGGGCTCGTGCACCGCAGTCCCTGCGTCGAGCTCGCGCGTGGTGAACGTCGTCCCGCTCAGGCACGTCTCGAAGGTCTGGCCGCTGTTCGTCACGGTGAGCGTCGTGGCGCCCACCGTGTACGCGATGCCGGCGTTGTCGATGTTGATCGCCTTGGTGACCAGGCAGTCGCACGAGCTGCCGTTCACCGCGCAGCTCCCGGTGTACCCGCCCTGCGAGATGCCGCTGCTCAGCAGGCCGCACACCGTGGAGTTCGCGCAGGTGCCGGTGACCCGCGCGTCCACCGTCACGCCCCCGCGCACCACCCGGCACACGTTCGTCCCACCGGTGAAGGTCGCATGTCCCGCCATGCCGCCGTCGAAGCCGTTGAGCGTCACGCTGCCCGCGCCACACCCCGCGCTCTCGATGCGCTGCACCAGCGCGGTGAACTCAGACTGGGGAATGCACGCCGCCGTGTAGAAGAACGTGCCCGACGGGTTGCCGCCGCACGCCGTGGGCGAGGGGCAGGTCACCGGGAAGGTGATGGGAATCGTGGGCGGGTTCATCGACTGGCAGTTCACCGCCGCGCCGCCGCCACCACCCGTCGCACCACCACCCGTGCCGCCGCCCGTCGCACCACCACCCGTGCCGCCGCCCGTCGTGCCACCGCCGCCGCCCGTCGTGCCGCCGCCACCACCCGTCGTGCCACCACCACCGCCCGTCGCCGCGGTGAGGCAGGCCTTGTTCTGACACGACAGCCCCGCTCCACAGGCCTGGCACGTCGTCGCCGAGGCGCCGCAGGCGGCGTTGTCTGTGCCCAACTGGCAGGTGCCGGTCGCGTCACAGCAGCCCGCGCAGTTGGCGATCGAACACGCCGCGGGAGGAGGCGGGCTGCAGCCCACCAGGACGGACGACACCACGAGAGCACCAGCGACGAGGAGAGCGCGCATGGGCGCGCACCGTAGGCGGTGGCCACCAACACCTGCAACAGGCGCGGGCGGTCAGTCCTCCGAGAGTCGTTCGATCAGCGCCACCACCGTCGCCTCGTCAGCCGCGCCGACGAACTTCTTCACCAGCCCGCCGTCGCGATCGACCACGAACAGCGTGGGCAGCGAGGTGACGCCGTACTCGCTCTCGATCTGCGGGTTGCCCAGCACCGCGAAGCGCTCGAGCCCCGGCACCTCGCGCGCGAACTCGGTCACCAGGGGAATCTGCCCGGGCGGATCGTCTTCGCTGATCGCCACGAAGACCACGCCGCGCGATTCGTACTTCTTCCCCATCGCCACCAGCCAGGGCATCTCCGCGCGGCAGGGTGGACACCAGGTCGCCCAGAAGTCGACCACGACGATCTTCCCGCGAAGGCCTGCGAGCGTGACCCGGCCACCCTGCAGGCGCTCCAGGTCGAAGTTCGGCACCGCGGGTCGCCCCTCACCCCGGCCCTCTCCCCGCTGGCGCAGGGAGAGGGAGAAGAGGACGAGTGACAGCACCAGCGCGATGCCCGCTGCGATGAGCAGGCCCTTGAACGTCTCGTCGTCCTTCGTCGCCATCAGGGACTCCCGGGAGGCGGAAGAGGATCGTTCTTGAACAGCAGCGGCACCAGCGAGGGCAGCCGGAACCTGAGGTCGAGCCGCCCCTCGAGCCGCGGCGCGTCGACGAAGCCCACGTTCATCGTCGCGCCCAGCTCGAAGAAGCTGGCGAACAGCCACCCCGCGCGCAGGGCCACCACGATGGGCTTGTCGTTGCGCTGCCAGCCGATGTACCCGCGCGCTTCGATGGCCAGGGTGAGCCGCTCGCGGGGCTGCACCGTCAGCGCAGCCGCCCAGTGCACGGCGTCGTTCTGTCCCGTCTCCTGCTGCTGCCAGATCCAGTAGCCGACCGAGGTGCAGAGATCGATCACCACCCCGTGGTCCGAGCGCATGCGCTGCCCCAGCAGCACCTCGAGCAGGTACGCGGGCCCGTCCACGAAGCGGCGCGACTCGACGTCCTTCCCGGTGGTCGCCTTGGTGATGCCGCGGAAGGCCAGCTTGGGCAGCCCCTCGCCACCGTCCGCGAGCAGCACCTTGAACCCGAAGCGGATGTCGGCCTTGGCGATGCCCTCGGTGCGCGTGGTGAGCTTCCATTCGTCCCGGGTCTCGGGCGAAGACCACCAACCCTCGAACGGCGCGCCCTCGAAGATGGCCTCGGCCCACCTGCCGAAGGGGGTGATCAACCTGAACGTCGGCAGTAGCGAGTGGTCACCCTTCCACCCCCACTGGGTCGCCGCGCCCACCTGCAACAGCGTGTAGTCCTCGACCCAGGGCGGCTCGAGCTGGAAGGTGGGCAGCGCGTTGGCCCCCATCGTGCCCGGGTTCATCCAGTGCTCCTTCGCCGCCGCCAGCGGTGCGCAGAGCAGGACGAGAAGGAGAAGGGACCGCATCGGCGGCTGCGGATATCACGCTCACCTGCTAGAGGCGCCGCGCCTTGATGAAGTCCGTCTCGTTGGCCGTCGCCCTGCTCGCTGCCGTCTCCCACGCCGAGGACACGCGCCTCTTCCGCGGCACCACCCTGCTCGGAGGCTCCTGGTACCAGGCCGGCTTCGCGTACGGGGGCGGCGGCCTCATTCACCGCCCGGGCGTCCCCGCGGTGCCGCTCACCGGCCTCCACTTTCACGAGCGCCACGGGGTGGTCTCGTTCGGCCTCGCCAGCCTCGCCGCCATCATCGGCACCGCGCTCGGCGCCGTGGACATCAAGCAGAAGGTCGAGGTGTACGAGGTGAAGGGCTACATCAACGGCCGCGAGCAGGTGCTCGAGCGCACCACCACCACCACCACCACGTACACGCAGACGAAGAGCGACGAGCAGGTGGCGCAGGAGATCCGCCAGCTCCAGGACGGCCTCTCGGGCGGCACCTGGCTCGACCTCACCGTCTACGCTGACGATCTCTTCGGCATCAAACGCGGCGCGCCCGGTGGGAGCGGCTTCGACGCGGCGCTCGGCCTCGACGCGGTGCTCGGTCACCTCGGCGCCAACCCGGTGGTGCTCGACCTCGGCTTCCAGGTCGCCAGCGTGAGCGCCGCGGCGCCCGCTGGGCTCGAGGCGAAGCAGCTCACCTACGCGTCCGTCGGCTTCCTGGGGCGCCTCTACGTTCCGGTGACGCGCTTCCTCACGCTCACCGCCGAGTTCATCTTGAACTTCTTCTCGCTCGAGTACCTGGTCGAGGGCTTCGACGAGGTCGAGCGCGCCGGCCGCAACGTGAGCAGCCCGCTCAAGCTCGGCGTGCAGACCTCCCTCACCGACTACGTCTATCTGCGCGCCCAGGGCACCCTGGGCGGCTTCGGCTTCACCGAGGGCAAGCTCGGCTTCCAGCTCGAGGCGGGAGTGCGGCTGTGAGAGCGGCCCTCCTCTTCCTCGCCTGTGTGGCGGGCACCGCGCGCGCGTCGGACGTCGAGTCGCTGCTGCGCGGCCGCTTCGGCAACGAGCGCTTCGTGTTCCTCGGCGCCACCGGCACGTACGGCTTCGGCAGCTCAGGCGTCACGCCCGCGCCGTTCTCGCAGTTCGGCGGCAGCCTCATGGTCGAGGGCGGCGTCGACAGCGTCGTCACCACGCTGGGCAGCCTGGTCGGCTTCGAGGCAGACCTCGCGCTGGGCGTGGCGCGCAGCGAGCTCGCGGCCGACGGCACGCCTCACGATCAACGCGACCTCAAGGACGACCCCTCGGGCACGCCGAAGATCTGGCTGCGGCTCAACGGGGGGCTGCGCGCGAAGGTGTCTCCGCTGCACCTCACGCTCGGCGACTTCGGGTTGCGCCTGGGCCTCGTGGGCGGCGCGTCGCTCGACCTCGACGGCAGCCGCTCGTTCGACGTGCCCGGCTTGTGGACGCTGGGCGCCCAGGTGCTGCTCACCGGCGAGTCATTCTCGCTGCTCGCCACCTGGGTGTGGGCACCTCCACAGGGCGTGGAGGCCGTGCTCAACCGCCACGTGGTCACCGTGCACCTCTCGCTGGGCCAGTTCATGGTGGGCGCGCGGTGGACGCACGACCTGCTCACCACGCCGGTCATCGCCGCGCCGAAGTCGCAGGGCCCGCAGGTCTCGCACGCGCTCGCAGGTTTCCTCGGCTTCCTCTTCTGATGGCCGCACCGAAGGCGTCGGAGAATGATCCAGTAAAGGCCCTGCACACAACGTCGCACCTCCTTCAGACGACAATGACTTCAGGAGTTCAGGGAGCCCCAACATGACCAAGATTCAACGAGTTACGAAGCCCCAGGTGAAGTCGACGTCCACGAAGGCCGCCGCCAAGGCCCTCCCCAAAGAGGTGCAGCAGCTGGCGAAGTCGAAGCGCGCCGAGGTCACCAAGAACGCCGATGGCTCGGTGACCCGCCGCCGCACGACCGCGCAGACCTCGAAGGAACTGAATACCTCGACGGGCAAGCTGCTCGAGACCACCCTCGAGTACCGCAAGAGCGCCACCACGCGCCGCGGCACCCAGAGCGACAGCACCTTCGTCTCGAAGACCGACATGCTGGGCCGCAAGTCCATCGAGGCCCGCCGCGAGACCACCAACGCCCAGGGCGACACCAGCATCTACGGCCGCACCGCTGACGTGTTCGGCGTGGAGAAGCAGACCACCGAGAAGAACACCACCCGCGAGCGCGGCGACACGCTGGAGACGGCGACCCGCACCACCTCGAAGGACTCTCGCGGCAACAAGGCCCGCTCGTCCGACGTCACCCGCGTCACCGAGCAGGGCAAGTCGGTCGTCACCACCAACGAGAAGCGCGCCAGCGGCAGCGACCTCACCACCCGCTCGAGCACCACGTACGAAGACGGCAAGTTCACGCTGTCGGACGGCGCCGACTGGCTCAAGAACACCAGCGTCGACAAGAGCTACCTCAAGGAGACCGAGGTCGATTCGACGAAGTTCCTCGAGAAGAGCGACAAGGTCACCGGCTTCATCGGCAAGATCTTCAAGGCGCTCGGCCTCGAGGGCGAGTGGCAGAAGACGCTCTCGGAAGACCTGATGAAGAGCACCACGCTCTTCGAAGGCGATCACGGCTCGGTCACCACCCAGGTGGGCGTGACCGGCTCGCAGCGCTTCGCCATCGACGGCGACGGCATCGAGGCCAGCTTCGATCGCGAGGCCCGCGCCGGGGTGTACGCCCACGCGCACGACGAGGTCACCGGCCGCTTCGGCGAGGCCAGCTACGACGCCAACGCGAAGGCCGAGGCCTACGCGCGCATCGACGGGCAGGCGCGCATCGACGCCAACGGGCTCGACGCGCAAATCAACGCGAAGGTCGGCGTGGCGATCGAGGCCGACATCACCGCCCGGGCGCAGAGCAAGAGCGTCACCTTCGCCGGCACCGAGCTCTACGCCGCCGTCGACGGCCGGGCGCGCGTGGCCGCCGAAGCGTCGGCCGAGGCCACCGGCACCGTGAAGATCACCCGCAACCCGCCCACCGCCATCGCGCGCGGCACCGCGGGCGCGTCGGCCGTGGTCAAGGCCGAGGGTGAGCTCAAGCTCTCCGCGGGTCCCTTCTCGGTCGTCGGCAGCGCCTACGCCAGCGCCGGCGCCGAGGCCCGGGCCACCGGCGTCATCGGTTACGAGGACGGCAAGTTCAAGATCGGCGGCAGCGCGGGCGCGGCCCTCGGCCTGGGCGCCGGCGCCGGAGTCACCGTCGAGATCGACGTTCGTCAGATTGGCGAAATGGCCAAGAATGCCGCTGACGTGAACGGCGACGGCAAGCTCGGCTTCGACGACGCCACCGCCGCGGTGGGCAAGTCGGCGCGCAAGGTCGCGGGCTGGTTCGGCTTCGGCAACTGACTTCCTCGAAAGTCCAACGCCACCCTGTTCCAATCCCGACCCCGGCTGCATGATGGGTCTGGGGGGTGGCGCTCGTGCTGGCGACCGCGCAGGTCCTGAGACAGCTCTTCGCCGACAGCCGCCGCGTGGCGGACGCGACGGGCTTGCTCGAGCGGGCCGTCGCGCACCTCGCCGCGCTCCCCTCCGTCACCCGCGTCGCCATTCTCGTTCACCAACCCCAGCCGCCGGGCCGCATTCGCGCGCGCGCGTCACACGGCCTCTCGGTGGCCGAAGTGGATGCCCTGGGCAGTGCTGAGCTCGTGGTACCCGGGGGCATGCGACGCCACTCGGTGCCACTCGCCGCGACCCTCGAGCAGGTGACGCTGGTCTGCGACGGGACGACGAGCGAGGAGACCACCAGCCTGGTGACCGCCTTTCTCGCCCTCACCCTCGAGCGCGACCAGGCCGTCACCGACGGGCAGCGCCTCGGCGACCTCTTCAACGCGGGGCCGGTGGTCATCTTCCGCTGGAGAAATGGCCCCGGCTGGCCCGTGGAGTACGTCTCGCCCAACGTGACCAAGGAGCTCGGCTACCAGCCCGAGCGGCTGGTGGATCAGCCCTATGCCCCGCTGGTGCACCCCGGCGACCTGGAGCGCATCGGGGCCGAGGTGGCCGAGGCGGTGGCCCGGGGCGCGGCGTACTTCGCCCAGCAGTACCGCGTGTTCGACGCCGACGGGCAGGTGCGCGACGTCTTCGACTTCACCCACATCGTCCGCGACGCGGCGGGCGTGGCGACGCACTTCCACGGCTACGTGTTCGACGACGGCGAGCGGGCCCGGGCCCAGCGCGCGCAGGCCGAGCTCGCCGGGCAGCAGCTGCAGTCCCAGAAGCTGCAGGCGGTGGGCACGCTGGCCAGCGGCATCGCGCACGACTTCCACAACGTATTGGCCGCCATCCTCGCCCACCTCGAGCTGGCGCGGCTCGAGCCGGCGATCGCCGACAACGCAGATCTGATCGCCGCCACCACCGCCGCGATGAAGGGCCGGGACATCGTGCGGCAGCTGCTGGTGTTCGGGCGGCCCCGCACCGAGCAGCGGCTCCCGCATCGCCTGCAGCGCATCATCGAAGACTCGATGGGCGTGATGCGCTCGACCATTCCCAGCACCATCGGGCTGCGGCTCGCGCTCGACCCGCGGGCCCCGGCCGTGCTCGCCGACGCGACGCAGCTGCAGCAGGTGCTGGTCAACCTGGTCACCAACGCCGCCCACGCCCTGGGCCCCGGGGGCACCATCGACATCTCGCTCGCCACCCGACCGGGAAACCCGCCCTGGGCCGAGCTGACCGTGAAGGACCAGGGCCACGGCATGACGCCCGAGGTGCTCGCGCGCGCCTTCGAGCCCTTCTTCACCACCCGGCCGGTGGGCAAGGGCACCGGGCTGGGGCTGTCGATGGTGCACACCATCGTGCGCGCGCACGGCGGCACGGTGGCGCTGGAGAGCAAGCCCGCGCTGGGCACGACCGTGGTGGTCTCGCTCCCCGGCGTGGAGCGCCTCGAGGAGAACGGCGGGCAGAAGGGGCCGGTGCCCCCGGGGAAGCTGCAGCGGATCGCGCTGGTAGACGACGAGCCCCTGGTGGCGCGTGCCACCGAGCGGCTGGTCTCGCACTTCGGCTACGAGGTGACGCTCTTCTCCAGCGCCGACGAGGTGCTGCGCGTGTTCGACGAGGACCCCGCGGCTTTCGCGCTGGTGCTGACCGATCAGACCATGCCCGGCATGACGGGCCTGGACCTCACCCGCGCGCTGCGGGCGAAGGGGGTGATGGTGCCCGTGCTGCTGGTCACCGGCCTCCCCACCGAGATCGACGCGGCCTCGGTGGCGCCACCCTTCACCGTGCTGGGGAAGCCCTATCGCTCGGAGGAGCTGGCCCTGGCCCTCTCCGCGCTCCTCCGCTGAGCGTTTTCGTGGATCAGGATCTGCCCGGAACCCACCGCCACGAGGCGCGTTGCGCGCGCGGGTGGATCTGACGGCCGGCCGCGATCACAGAGGGGGTTGCGCCGCGGCTTCGGCATGCGCACTCTGGAGATCTCCGCTGTTTCGAGCGGGGAACAGGTGACCGCATGGCAACCATGACCAGCATGACCGAGATGAAGCCCACCTTCGACGACGGCCGCGAGGCCCAGTACCGCGAGATGATGCAGCAGCTCGCCTTGCTGCAGTCGAAGTACAAGGGCGTGCGCGGGGAGCTGCTGCAGAAGGTGCGCGAGGAGTTCGTGAAGCTCAAGCCCTCCGCGGCCTCGCCCGCCGGCACGCCCACCGCGGCCCCCAGCCCGGTGCGCGCGGTGCTCGCCCCCGACAAGATCCTCCCGTCCTGCCGCCTCTGCGGCCGGGGAATGAAGCTCAACGGCACCAGCGGGTTCATCTGCTCGAACGGCCATATTCGCGCCGCCAGCTGAGAGTTCGCTGATCAATCTGCGCTTCGAGCGTCGCAGCCTGTACGCTGGGGCCTTCCGTGAGTGCCACTGTCTCGTTTCAGGGTATCGGCGCCAGTCCCGGCGTCGCCGTCGGTCATGCCTTCGTGCTCGACGCGCGGCGCGTGCGCACCCCCAAGGTCAAGCTGACGAAGTCCGAGCTCGAGGGCGAGGTGCTTCGTTTCAAGACGGCCATCGAGCTGTCTGATCGCCAGCTCGAAGAGCTCAAGACCCGGCTCGACAGCGACGGCCAGGAACACGGCATGATCCTGGAAGCCCACCGGATGATGCTGCACGACCCCATGTTCCTGGTGGAGGTCACCCGGTTGATCAAGGAAGATCTGATCAACGCCGAGTGGGCGGTGCGCCGGGTGGGCAAGCGGCTGCGCCACCAGTTCGACAACCTCGAAGACGAGTACTTCCGCGAGCGCAAGAGCGACATCGAGTTCGTCGCCGACCGCCTGGTGCGGAACCTCATGGGCGAGGTGGTCGACCAGGAGCTCGAGGTGCCCCCGCACGCCATCGTCTGCGCGCACGACATCTCGCCGGCCGACGCGGCCATGCTGGTGCGCTCGGGCAGCATCGGCGCCTTCGTCACCGACCTCGGCGGCCACACCAGCCACACCGCCATCGTGGCGCGCGCGCGCGAGGTGCCCGCGGTGGTGGGCCTGGGCAAGGCCTGCGAGTCGATTCGCAACGGCGACATGGTGGCCGTCGACGGGCGCCGCGGGCTGGTGCTGGTCAACCCCACCGAAGAGCAGCTCGCGCTCTTCCGCGAGACGATGCGCCGGCAGCTGCAGACCGAGCAGCTCGCCCTCAAGACCGCCGAGCTGCCCGCGGTCACCTCCGACGGGGTGCGGGTGCGCCTCAACGGGAACATGGAGTTCCCCGAGGAGATCCCCTCGCTGCTCGCGCACGGCGCCGAGGGCATCGGGCTCTACCGCACCGAGTTCCTCTTCTTGAACCGGGCCCTCCCGCCCACCGAAGAGGAGCACTTCGACTCGTACAAGCAGGTGCTGCAGGCGATGGGCGACCGGCCCGTCACCATTCGCACCCTCGACCTCGGCGGCGACAAGGTGCCGGGCAAGAAGGCCGACAAGGAAACCAACCCCGCCATGGGGCTGCGCGCCATCCGCTACTGCCTGGCGCACCGGGAGCTGTTCCGGGTGCAGCTCCGCGCGCTGCTGCGCGCGTCGGCCTTCGGCAACCTGCGGGTGATGTTCCCGCTCGTCTCGAGCATCTCCGAGCTGCGCGAGGCGCGCAGTGAGCTCGAGGCCTGCCGCAGCGAGCTGTCGCGCCAGGGCGTGCCCGTGGGCAAGCGCTTCCCCATCGGCATCATGGTCGAGACGCCGTCGGCCGCGTGGATCGCCGATCGCCTGGCGCAGGAAGCCGACTTCTTCAGCATCGGCACCAACGACCTCATTCAGTACTCGCTGGCCATCGACCGGCAGAACCGCGACGTGGCGTACCTGTACCGCCCGCTGCACCTCGCCATCCTCCGCAGCCTCGACGCCATCATCAGCGCGGCGAAGAAGGCCAACATTCCCGTGGCGATGTGCGGCGAGATGGCCGGCGACGCGGGGCTGACCATGGTGCTGCTGGCGCTGGGGCTGGAAGAGTTCTCGATGACGGCCGGCCAGATTCCCATGGTGAAGAACGTCATCCGCCAGATGAGCCGCAAGGACGCGATGGTGGTGCTCGAGCAGGCGATGGCCTTCTCTTCGGCCGAGGAAATCGAGCGCTTCATCAAGGCCGACGTCGAGCGCCGCTTCAACCAGGGCGAGCTCATGGGCACCACCGTGCCGCGCAACGGCGACGGGTGAACGCATGCGTGAGGTCACCTTCGAACGCGCGATGCGCGCAGAGCCGGCCCGCGTGCTGCAGCGCGTGGAGAAGTGGCTCAGCGCCAACGGCTACGAGGTGTCGGCGCGCTCGTCGCACGAGCTGAGCTTCGTGGGCATGAGCACGCTGGGGCGCCATCGCCTCTCGGTGCGCTCGGACGGGCTCACGGTGCGCTTCGCCTTCGCGCCGGGCGCGCCGGGCGTCACCCTGCCCGGGACCTCAGAGCTCGAGCGCCGGGTCGACGCGTCGCTGCAGGAACTGGGGGTCGCTCCCGCGGCGCCTTCACCGGCGGCCAGCGGGGCTCAGAAGCGCTGCTCCATCTGCGCCACGGTGATGGCGGCGGGCGAGAAACACTGCCCCGTGTGCGGCATGGCCAACTGACCTCCCTCTCCCTGCGCAGCGGGGAAGGCGAACTCGCGCCTCGAGGGGAAGAGAGGGTCGGGGTGAGGGGCGATCGAGTGCTCAGCCACGTTCGGGGTTCAAGAAGATGGGCAGCCCCACCTTGTTCCCGTACAGCGGCCGGTAGCGGTCGGTGTTGTACATGGTGGCCACGTCCACCCGGCGCGCGCCCAGCTCGGGCGCCGGCAGCGGCACCATCGCGTAGCAGCCGTTGACGATGGCGGTCATCTTCCCGTGCTCGCCCGCGACCAGCGCGTCGAGCGCCATGGTGCCGAAGGTCGAGCCGACCAGCTTGTCGATGAAGTCCGGGTCGCCCGAGCGCAGGTCGTAGGTGAGGTCGGACACGATGGTCTCCTCGCCGGTGCGGTGGGCGACCTCATCGGCGAACACCTGCGCCACGCTCGCCTTCTTGCGGCGGCCCAGCGCGTCGACGTGGCCGAACTCCTGCACTTCGTAGCCGTGCCAGGCCGCGCCTTCCGCGAGGATGACGAGCACGTAGTTGCTGGGGTTCTCCTTCTTCTCGGCGAGCAGCAGCGAGATGAGCTTGTCGAGGTCGACCTTGTGCTCGGGGATGACGCACCGGTTCGAGGTGGCGTGCGCCGCGTAGAGCGCGGTGAAGCCCGCGTCGCGGCCGAAGATGCGGAAGATGCCGATGCGCTCGTGCGAGCCGATGGTGGTGCGTTGGCGGTCGATGGCCGCGGTGGCCCGGCTGATGGCCGTGGAGAAGCCGATGCAGTACTCGGTCGACCGCACGTCGTTGTCCATCGTCTTGGGAATGCCCAGCACCTTGACGCCGTGCTGGCTGAGCTGCGCGGCCGACTTGAGGGTGCCGTCGCCGCCGATGGCGATGAGCGCGTCGATGCGCAGCCGCTCGAGGTTCTCCAGCACCTGCTCGGTGAGGTCGAAGGTCATGCCGCCCTTCCCCTCGGTCCCGCGCAGCGCCTTGTGGTGCAGGTGGGGCGGCAGGTGCCGCACCTTGGTGGGGCCGACCCGGGTGGAGTGCAGCACCGTGCCACCAGAGCGGTCGATGGTGCGCGTGTTCTCGCGGGTGAGCGGCAAGATGTACTTCTCCGTGCTCGCCAGGTCGTCGAGGTTCACGTGCGTGAGCCCCTCGAAGCCGCGGCGGATGCCCACCGTCTCGGCGCCTTTCTCCCAGCCCCGGTGCACGACGCTCTTGATGACCGCGTTGAGCCCCGGCACGTCACCGCCACCGGTCAGGATGCCGATTCGCCTGATGTTCATGCGGTGGCTGTATCCGAGATTGTGGCGCGGTCGTCGAGTGCTCCGGACCGGGTCGTTCGGACCCCAGCCGCCTCAGCTCAAGCCGGGGCTGGCCGCTCGGCGAGCTTCTCGTCGAGGAAGGACAGGGCCTCGGCCTCGCTGCTGACGAAGCGCGTGTGGCCCGCCGCGCCCGACATGCGCACGACGAAGCTGAGCATCACCCGCAGGGGCGCGCTGGTCACCACCACCGCGACGGGCATGCGCTTCTTCGTCTTGTCGTCGTTGGACCGGGTGAAGGCCTGCCGCGCCTCGGCCGAGAAGCTCGCCCCGGCCTCGACGATCGCGAGCAGGGGCAGGTTCTCCCAGGGCCCGCCGGGCGTGACCGACCTGGTCAGGTTGTCCGCGTCGGCCGCGGTGACCTCCCCGGACGACACCATTCGCAAGATGGGGTGGCCGTTCGGGGTCTTCGAGGGGGCGAAGGTCATGGGCATGGGGTTCCGAGCTCCTCAGCTCTTGCGGGCAGACGCCTGGTGAATACCGATGTCTTCGAAGACCACCTTGAGCGCGTCAGACAGGCGCCTCAGGGTGCGGATGCGCGACGTGTCGATGCCCAGCTGCGCGATGGTCTGCGCGATGGCCGGGCTGATGCCGGTGAGGAAACACTGCGCCCCCACCAGCCGCACCGCTTCCGACATGCGGATGAAGCTGTCCGCGGTGCGGGTGTCGACCACCGAGACGCCGGTGATGTCGATCACCACGTACTCCGCCTGGTCGCTGGCCACCCGGGCGAGCAGCTGTTCCATCATCTCGGCGCCCCGCACCGTGTCCACCATGCCGATGATGGGCAGGGTGAGCACTCCGTCCCACACCGAGATGATGGGCGTCGACAGCTCGCGCAGGGCCATCGCGGCGCGATCCGCGATCTCCACGTTCTTCTGCTCGATCTCCTTGATGTACCTCTGGCGCGCGACCTCGCCCCGCTCGAGGTCTTCCAGCACCACGTTCATGCCGACCTCGATCTGGAGGAAGTCGTCTTCGGTGGCGTCGGCGGGCACCTCGACGCGGTGCTGGTATTCCTTGCACGCCGCCCTGGCCAGCACGTCGACCACCTTCTCGATGCGCTCCTTCGAGATGCTCATGTGCTCGTTCCTCTCTGCGATTGGACGGACCCCGCGTCGCGCACGCTCATGCCTTGCGCGCCCTTCGCTGCCCGGTGATGCGCGTGCCCTGCCCAGGCCTGGAGTCGATCACCATGGCGTCGAGCAGGGCCCGGGTGCCGATGAGGCCGCGGCCCAGGCCCGTGCGCGACCGGTACGCGCCGCTCAAGATGACGTCGAGGTGGGCGATACCCGGGCCCTGATCGACCGCGGTCACCTCGAAGAAGAAGTGCGCCACCTCTTCGCTCAGCCGCAGGGTGACCTTGCCCGTCTTCGCGTACATGTAGATGTTGCGAGCCAGCTCGGACACCGCCGTGGCCAGGCGCACGCAGTCGGTGAGGCCGAAGAAGCCCCTGGTGAGCGCCTGGGTGGCCCGCTGCACCACCAGCACGTCCGAGTCGGTCACGATGGAGAAGTGCTGCTCGGTGGCCCGGGCGGGAGCGCCGCCGGTGATGGCCGCGCGCAGCTTCTGGAGCGGCAGGGGGCGCCCGGGCGTGGCGAAGAGCCGGCCGCTGGTCTCGAGCTGGGCAAGCAGCTCGCGCACCTCGACCACGTCGAGGCTTCCCGGGCTCTGGTTCACCCAGGCAGGGAGCGTGCGGAAGACCGACCTCGCCGCGGCAACGGCCAGCGCCTCGTGCATCACGGGCTCGATGGCTTGAAGGACCGTGGTGGGCATGGCTCGTCAGTCCAGGGCGATGATCCGCAGGCGCAGCTTCTCCAGCGCCCGCTCGAGGGTGAGCGCCGTCTCCACGTGGCGCAGGTCCACTCCCAGCTCCACCAGGGTGATCGCCACCGTCGGCCGCACGCCCACCAGCACCGCCTTCACCCCGAACTGCCGCGCGATGCTCGCCGTCTCACCGAGGATCTTCGCGGCGAAGCTGTCGATGAGGCTCAAGGCCGAGACGTCGAGCACGAGGCCGCGCACGCCGTCTGCGCTGGACAACCTCTGACTGACGGTCTCCTGAAGGGTCCGGGCCTGCGAGTCGGTCAGCTCGGAAGGAACGCTGACGAACAGGCAATGTCCCAACCGCAACATCGGGATGAAGCTCTCTGACATTCACTCCGCCTGGGGGGGGGGACCGCGGCCCGGTGAGGCCGCGGTGGCCGACATATTTTGCCACCAAACCCGACGACGGCAAGCCGAACCCGGCCAATCACCGGGTGAAGGTGAGCACGGTGCCGTTCTCGCCGGTGACCCACACCTGGCTCGTGCCTGCGTCCGCGTCGAAGGTCCCGATGACTCCAGACAGGCCATGCGCCACCGGAACGTCGATCACCCCCCGGCCGCCGTCGGCGAAGTAGACCTGCACGCGCGGGAGCGGGAGCGCCCCGCCGTCTCCCACCATCCAGGCGTCCCCGGAAGGCGAGAGCCACACGTCGCGCAGGTCGGCCGCCGCGAAGCCGGGGACGTTGGTGAAGTTGGCCGCGTTGTTCCGCATCGTCCACACCGCGCCGCCGCTGCCCACCGCCACGTAGAGCGAGCCACCGTCCGCCTCGCCGCGCGCCGAGAGGCCAGCCATGTTCGAGAGCGTCGGCCCGTAGTCGTTGGTGCTCCAGGTGCCGTTGCTCTGCAGCTTCGCGTACGCGCCGTTCTGGGTGCCGCTCGACGTGCCCACGGCGACCGCGTTGCCTCGCGCCGCGCCCGTCATCGCCCGCATGCGGCTCCAGAACCCGCTGTTCACCACCGTGAAGGCGGGCTGGGTGGTGCCGCCGTCGCTGTTCCGCAGGATGTAGCCCGAGCTGTGATCGGCCATGAAGTCCCACGGGCCGCCGGGCGGCCCCCACACGCTGTGCCAGTTGGCGTCGAACGAGCTGGGCTCCATCGAGGCCCAGGTGCCGGCGAGCGTGCGGTACAGCAGGTAGCGGCTGCTGGTGGTGGCCCAGCCGCGCGTGGGGCTCTCGACATGGCAGCTCAGCGTGTCCTGGCCGTTGCTCCCCGGTATCTGCACCTCGACCGACAACCACTCGTTGCCGCGGGTGGTGAAGCGGCGTTCCATCAGGCGGGTGAAGCAACCGCCGGGGCAGGGAACGGCGGGCTTCTGCGAGGTGGCGACCAGCACCTGGCCCCCGGCGGCGGGTATCGCGCAGAGCTTGCCCAGCCGCTGCGCGCCGTTGTTGAGCACGTGGTCCGTCACGCCGCCGTCGGCGAAGCCGAAGCCCATGATGCCGCCCGGCCCGCCGAGCACCGCGGTGCCGTTCGCCATGGGCGCGAGCGCGTACCAATCGCGGTTGGGCCCCTGCCACCGCGAGAGGAGGCCGCCGTCGAGCGAGACCACCGTGACGGTGTTGAGGCCCGACAGCCACAACGAGTCAGGGGTGCCCCGCACCGTGCGGCTGCGGTCGCTGAAGTCGGCCAGCAGGTCCCAGGTGCCGGGCGCGCTGCGCACCATGAGGCGCGAGCCCGGGCCGCCGTCGGGCCTCCCGTCCTCGAGGGCGAAGACCACGCCTCCCGCCGAGGCGAGCTCGCTGATGCCTCCGGGCGGCGGCAGCGACACCTCGGGCATCCACCCGCTGGTGGCGCTGGTGGCGCGGTAGATGGTGCGATTGCCGGCGGCCACGAAGATGGTCCCGCCCGCCACGTGCACCGCGGTGAGGTTGGTGGTGGTGCCGATGGTGACGTCCTGCACCCAGCGATCAGGCGTGCCCAGCAGCGGGTCTCGCCACACCACGATGCCGTTGGGCCCCACCGCCACCGCGCGCCCACTGCCGACCGCGGCCACGGCGTTGAAGGTGCCCGAGTAGCCACCCAGCACCGTCTCCCGCTGCCAGCTCACCCCGTCCCACGCGAGGAGCAGCCCGTCGGTGCCGGCCGCGAAGGCCTCGCTCGGGCCCAGGCTCTGAATCGAGAGCACGTCGGTGCCCGCGAGCGGGGGCACGTTGGAGAACCTGGTGCGCTCCCCGGTCCACTCGAGGATGGTGCCGTTGTCACCGGCCAGCCACGCGCGCCTGCCCTCGATGGGCCAGCCCGAGCGCAGCCAGTTTCCCTGGGGCAGCGGGTGTTCCCAGCAGACGCCGTCGGGCGTGCACACGCGCGGCAGGCCGCAGCTGAAGGGCGCGGTGGTGCCGCACTCGAGCGGCGAGGTGCAGGTGCCGCAGTCGAGCTCGATGCCGCAGCCCGCGTCGAAGGAGCCGCACTGCGCACCCGAGGGGCACAGGAACGCCGGCATGCAGCCTGCGTCGGCGCCCGCGTCTGCTCCGCCGTCGACGCCCGCGTCTTCGCCCGCGTCGAGCTCGCCCGCATCGGGTTCGCCACCGTCGAAGCCCGCATCTTCTCCGCCGTCAGGCGTGCCCGCGTCGGGCGTTCCCGCATCGACTCCCGAATCGCGGCCTCCCGCGTCGCGGCCCGCGTCTTCGGTGCCGTCAGCGGGTGGGTGGCAGTAGCCGTCGCTCCAGCAGGCGGAGCCTTCCTGCACGCAGCCGGCGTCGGTCTCGCAGCGGTAGAGCGCGTCGGGGTTGAGGGTGCAGCCCGCGAGCAGCAGGACCATCGAAAGAGCGAGCCGTTCAGCCGAAACAGGGCTGGTGCCCCGTTCATCCCGAGCGGAGTCGAGGGATTGGCGCCCAGGCTCGCAGGAAGTCGCCCCTCGGCTCCGCTGGGGGTGAACGGTGACGGGCTCCATCGACCCTCTCGGCAGGAACGGGCTCACCAGAGCACCACCGCGGTCGTGCCGAGCCCGACGCCCACGGCGGCGGCGGCGCCCCCGAGCCCGAGCTGAAGAGAGGCGGCCCCGGCGGCGGCCTGCGCCTCGCTGCCGGTGAGCGTGCTGCGGACGCGCCCGTCTGCGCCCGCGGTGCCCTGCACCTGCGCCTGGGTGTTCGCGCCCACCACGAAGAGCGCGACCGCGGCGCCCAGCGCGGCGACCCCCAGCCCGCCGAGGATGAACGAGGGGGCGTGGCCCTTCGGCTCGGGCGTGGGGAGCGGAGGCGGCAGCGCGGTGACGGTGTTCCCGGGCGTGAGCGCCGGCTTGACCGGCGTGTCGGTCTTGAGCTGCGAGTCCGGCGGAAGCTCGGCGGTCACCGGCGCGGGAGCGAGGCGGGCCGCGAGCCGGCCGGCGAAGTCTTCGAGCGGTTGGCGCGTGAGCGCGGTGCCCTTGGGGAGGATGAAGGATTCCCTGTCGGCGACGGTGCGGCCGGCCACCTCGAACAGCTCGAGCGCGAGGCTGCGATCTCCCGCCACGCGGCTCACGCTCACGAGAATGAGCCAGCTCACCTTGAGCTGCTTGCCGAACTCCGCGTGGCAGACCGGCTTGCCGTTGCAGGTGGTGGCGTCCTTGAGGCCGAGCTTCGAGAGCCGCTGGCCCGCCTCGGCCACCTCGACCAGCGGCGCGCCCGCCTCGAGGAGCAGGGTGGTGGCCTGGCTGACGACCGCCTGCGCCTCGGCGGGGGTGACCGAGACCCTGCGGGACAACACGACGAGCGTGGTGGGTTCAGCGGCGGCGAGGAGGGTGGGCAGGAGCGCCACAAACAGGCTTCCCATGGGGTTCACAGTGTCTCACATCTGGGCGCCCGTCTCGTTTACGACGATCGGCCGCGCCGCAGCGCACACCGGCGCTATTTCGCGAGGAAGCTGCGTTCCCACTCGTCGATGGCGCGGGCCAGCTTCGCGCGGCGGGCCGTGGTGTCCGCGGCGGTCGCCTCGATGCGGAAACGCGAGAGGAACCCGATCGCGCTCGGGTCGAGGTTGGGGTGCTTCGCCGCGCGCGCCTCGAGCCTCCCCAGCCGGGCGGTGAGGGCCTGGGCGGTGGGCGGCTCCCGCACGGGCCGGGCCTTCGCGCTCATGGTGGGCAGCGGCGCCAGGTCGTCCAGCTCTTCTTCGGCGTCGGCTTCTGCGTCCGGCTCGACGGGCGCCGCGGCTTCGACGGGGGCCACCGGCGCCGGCGCCAGCTTCATGGACGCAGGGAGCTGGATGGGCGTCGCGGGGCCGGGTGGCTCGAGCACCTCTCCTGGCTGCGGAAGCAGCAGCAGCACGGCCAGCAGCACGGTGGCCACGGCGGCGAGCCCGCCCGCCCATTTCCACCCGGAACCCGAGCTGGCGGGTGCCGCGGGCGCCTCTTCAGGCGGAGGCGGCAGGGCCTCTTCCGTGGGCGGCGAGGCGCCGGGGGGCGTCGGCCGCACCGCGGGTTGATCAGGCCGCGACGCCCGACGCAACGGAGAGCCCTGCTCGCTGGCGAAGGCCTCGAGGCGCTCGCGCACCTCCTCGACGCTCTGCGGCCGCTTCTCAGGGGACTTCTCGAGCATGGACATCACCAGCGACTCGAGGGGCTGGGGGAGGTCGGGGCAAAGGTCGCGCACGCGCGGCGGGGTCTGCCGCACGTGGGCGATCATCACGTCCATCGGGGTCTGGCCGTGGAAGGGCAGCTTGCCGGTGAACATCTCGAAGGCGATCACCCCCAGCGCGTAGATGTCGGTGCGCGGGCTCACGTCGAGCGCGCGCGCCTGCTCGGGCGCCATGTAGTCGGGCGTTCCGGCGACCTCGGTCTGGCTGGTCTGCGAGGTCTTGCCATCGACCCCCAGGCCGCGCTTGGCCAGGCCGAAGTCGAGCAGCTTCACGAAGCGCTCTCCGTCGGGCTGCTGGCACAGGAAGATGTTCGAGGGCTTCAAGTCGCGGTGGATCACCGCCGAGCGGTGCGCGGCGGCGAGCGGGGCGCAGATCTGCGCCAGCATCTCGGTCGCCGCCTGGATGGAGGGCAGGCCGTTGTCGGTGAGCCAGTGGTCGAGCGGTTGGCCCTCGAGGAACTCCATCACGATGTACGGGCGCCCATCGGGCAGCTGGCCGTGCGTGAAGATGTCGATGATGCCGCGGTGGCCGATGGCGTTGACGGCCACCGCCTCGGCCAGCAGCTTCTGCACCGCGGTGGCGTCAGCGGCGGCCGCGGGCTTGAGCACCTTGATGGCGACGCGCTTCTTCACCACCGGCTGAATGCCGCGGTACACCACGCCCATCCCGCCTTCGCCGATGAACTCGAGGACCTGGTAGTCCCCCAGCAGAAGACCGAGGAGGGGATCGACGACCTGGATTCGTTCGCCCGCGCTCACGTCGCCCGGCAGTCTACCCCAGTGCCCCCTCGGTCGTGCGCATTGACGGTCTGCCCGGCCGGGGCTACCTCCCTCATGGAAAGGACGAACCCATGAGCTTCGAACTCGAAGCAGCACGGCAGGACCTCTCGCAGCGACTGTCGCACTGGCAGGGGCAGATCGACGAGGTGCTGGGAAAGGGTGTCCAGCTGGAGGTCGATCCCATCGGCCTGCCCAAAGACGCCGGGAAGCTCGAGCAGTTCACCTTCACCGCGCTGGGTGCGCTGCGCGACGCGCTCAGTGACGCGGCGCTGCGCAACCCGAAGTTCGCCGAGTACTTCCGCTCGCGGGTCTCGAAGGTGCTGGTGCGCAACGATGACGCGGCCGCGACCTCGCGCTTCGACTTCGACGTGAGCCGCCGCCTGCTGGTGGTGATCACCACCCCGAACCTCAAGCACTGGCTCGACTTCCTGGCCCTCCAGGAGTTCCTGCAGCGGGAGCTGTGAAGTGAGCGGCGAGCTCGCGCCTCGAGGGATGACAGTCGACGCGTGGATCCAGCACCCCACCTCGCGGCTGCTGAAGCAGGAGATGTTCGCCTCGTTGCTGCGGTGGATGGGCGTGACCGAGGTGCCTGAAGAGCTGCCGCTCGAGTTCACGCTCGGCGCGCTCGAGGCGGCCAGGGTCGATCGCGCGCTGGTGTGCGCGTGGCACGGCCCGACCGGGGCGCTCATCACCAACGACGAGGTGGCGGGTTACGTGCGCGCGGCCGGCGGCAAGCTGGTGGGCGTGGCCTCGGTGGATCTCGAGCGGCCGATGGTGGCGGTGCGTGAGCTGCGGCGCGCGGTGAACGAGCTGGGGCTCAAGGCGCTGCGCATGTTGCCCTGGCTGTGGAACGCGCCTCCCGACGATCGCCGCTACTACCCGCTGTACGCGGCGTGCGTGGACCTGGGCGTGCCCTTCTGCCTGCAGGTCGGCCACACCGGCCCGCTGGCGCCGTCCGAGCCGGGGCGGCCGATTCCCTACCTCGATCGCGTCGCCCTCGACTTCCCCGAGCTGGTCATCGTGGGCGGCCACATCGGCTACCCGTGGACCGACGAGATGATCGCGCTGGCCACGAAGTACGAGAACGTCTTCATCGACACCTCGGCGTACAAGCCGCGCCGCTACCCCGCCCAGCTCAAGGACTACCTGCGCGGACACGGGCGGAAGAAGGTCCTGTTCGGGAGCAACTTCCCCATGCTCAACCCGGCGGACTGCCTGGCCCAGGTCGACGAGCTGAACCTGGACCCCGAGGCGAAGGCCCTGTTCCTGGGGGGCAACGCCCAGCGGGTGTTCAAGCTGTAGGTCCCCGGTACTCCCGGAGCGGAGCACCGAGCGGAGTCGAGGGACGCAGAAGTCTTCGGAGCCGTCCGCGGGCTGTGCGACGATGCCGACCGCATGCACGTCCGCGACTCGATGACGCCGAAGCCCATCACCATCACGGTTCAGGAATCGCTGCAGGGCGCGATGGAGTTGATGGCGATGAAGCGCATTCGCCACCTGCCCGTGGTCGACGCCACCGGGAGGCTCATCGGTATGGTGACCGATCGAGACCTGCGCCGCGCGGCGCCGTCTCCGTTGTTTGGCGGAGATCACGAGAAGGCCGAGGGCCAGCTCGACTCGACCTCGGTCGAGCGCATCATGATCAAGTCGCCCGCGACCATCGGGCCCACCCAGCGCCTGCAAGACGCGATGAAGCTGATGGTGGAGAAGAAGTACGGCGCGCTGCCGGTGGTCGACGGCATCAAGCTGGTCGGCATCATCACGCCGATCGACGTGATGAAGAGCTGGCTCAAAGCGCAGCCCTGAAAAAGGGGACAGGCTGCTTTTCCCGTCGGGCGCGGTGAGCGGGCGCCACGCTTCCCGCCAGGTCGCCCGAAGAGCGCGTGGGGGGCGACAGGCAATTAAGTAGCCTGTCCCCTTTTGAGTCGCGCTACGCACGCGCCCCGATGAGCGAACTCAAGGGCAAGACGGTGCTGGTGACGGGCGCGACCGCGGGCATCGGCCTCGAGACGGCGCTGGGCATCGCGAAGCTCGGCGCGCACCTGGTCATCGTGGGGCGCAACGCACAGAAGACGAAGCGGGTGTGCGACGAGCTCAAGGCCACCAGCGGCAACCAGCAGCTCGAGTTCCTGCTCGCAGACCTCTCGCTGCTCTCGGGCGTGCGCACGCTGGCCGAGGAATTCCTGGGCCGCACCAGCAAGCTGCACGTGCTGATCAACAACGTGGGCGCGATCAACCTGAAGCGCGAGGTGACGGCCGAGGGCCTCGAGCTCACCTTCGCCATGAATCACCTGGGGCCCTTCCTGCTCACGAAGCTGCTGCTGCCCGCGCTCGAGAAGGCCGCGCCGTCGCGCATCGTCAACGTCTCGTCCGACGCGCACCGCAGCGTGGGGCTCGACTTCGACGACCTGCAAAGCGAGCGCTCGTATTCGAGCTTCGGGGCGTACGCGCGCTCGAAGCTGATGAACATCCTCTTCACCCGGGAGCTCGCGCGGCGGGTGGCCAGCAAGCGCATCACCGCCAACGCGCTGCACCCGGGCATGGTGGCGTCTGACTTCATCAACAAGCCCGGCGCCTTCGGCAAGGTCGCCAACGCCTTCGTCTCGGTGTTCGGCATCAGCCCCGAGAAGGGCGCGCGCACCAGCATCTTCCTGGCGGCCTCGCCCGAGGTGGAGGGCCTCACCGGCCGCTACTTCACCAAGTCGAAGGCGGTGCTGCCCTCGCGCCGCGCGCAGGACGACGAAGCCGCGAAGCGGTTGTGGGAGCTCAGCGAGAGCCTGACGAGGTGATCGCGAAGGGCCCGAAGAGGAGGGCCCACAGTCCTGCGGTCACCGACAGGGCGCGACGAGTCTCGAGGGTGTCCTCCCCGGCCATGGCGGCGAAGTGGAGCACGGCCACCGCTGCGACGGGGTACCGTTCGCTTCCGTGAAGCGCATGGCCCTCACCCTGCTGGCGATCGTCGCGACGCTGTACCTCGGCCTGTGCGGCCTGCTCTTCGTGGTGCAGCGCAGCCTGCTCTTCCCCGCGCCGAAGGAGCTCGCCACGCCCGTCGATCTCGAGCGCGTGCAGATCCCCGACGGCACGTTCGTGCTCGCGCGCTGGGCCCCGGGTGACGGGCCGGTGGTGGTGCACTTTCACGGCAACGGCGAGCAGGTCGCGCACCTCTCGTGGCTGGGCCAGGCGTGGGCCGAGCACGGCTGCTCGTTCGTCGCGGTGGAGTACCCGGGCTACCCGGGCGCGCCGGGTGAGCCTTCCGAAGAGTCGCTCACCGCAGCGGCCGACGCAGCGCTGCGACACCTCACCGGAGCGATGAAGGTCGACCGCTCACGCCTCGTGCTCGAGGGGCAGAGCGTGGGCACCGGCGTGGCCGTCGCCATGCTCGAGAAGGGCTGGGGCACGCGGTTGGTGTTGCTCTCTCCGTACACCTCGCTGCCCGACGTGGCCGCGAGCGTGTTCGGTTGGCTGCCCGTGCGGTTGTTGATGCGAGATCGCTTCGACTCGCGTTCGCGGGCGGGCGCGGTGAAGGTGCCCACGTTGATCATCCACGGCACCGATGACGAGGTGATTCCGTTCGCGCTCGGCAAGGAGTTGTCCGCTCTCATCCCGGGCGCGAAGTTCATCGCGGCGCAGGGCCGTCACCACAACGACCTCTGGGACGACGAGGCCGTGCAGGACGGCGTGTTCTCCTTCGTCAGTGAGCCGTGAGGCCCGTCGACTCCGCTCGGGGTGGACGGAGGCCCCTCACCAGGCGGAGCGGTCTTCTTCCATCGCTCTCGGCTCTGCGTCCTTGCGGCTGATGGACGCGCGCTCATGCACCCACCAGTACTCCGGGTCGCGGTGGTTCGCGGCGCGGATGAGCGTCCGCGTGCGGGCGGCCTCTGCAGGGTCGCCCGCGGCCTCCTGCGCCTCGGCGAGGTTGAGCCTGCACGCGTCGTAGCCTTCCGAGCACTGCATGAAGGCGCTGATGGCCCGCGCCGGGTCCTTGCGCTGCAGGGCGATGAGCCCGCGCGCGTGCGCCATCGCGTCGAGGCCCATCACGTCGCGCGGCCGCGCCTCGAAGAGCGTGCGCAGCGAGGTGAGCGTCTTCTCGGCGTCGCTCACGTTGCCCAGCCGCGCCTGCGCCTCGACGATGCCGTGCAGCCGCTGTGCTTCGATGATCAACCGCTGCCCGTCATTGAGCGTGGGGAACTTCTGCGGGCCCAGCACGATGAACTTGGTGAGCGCGTCGCGGTAGCGGCCCTGGCTCAGGAGGAAGCGGCCCCGCAGCAACCGCGCGTCGGCCACCCGCGCCTCGAGGCCCATGCGCCGCGCGTCCTGCTCGAGCTCGTCGAGCGCGCGGTACGCCTCGCCCGGTTGAGCGTCGGCCAGGTAGCTCCACGCGGTCCATTCCATCAGGCGGAGCCGGTCGTCGAGCTCCGGCGCCGAGCGGCGCGCCTTCTCGATCGCCGCGCGCGCGCAGAACCAGTCACCCTGCAGCGCGCACACCGTGGCCACGCCGTGGCCCGACGCCCAGAAGCTGCCCCCCGAGCTGTCGAGCGCGCGCTGGTAGGCGGCGCGCGCTTCGTCGAGCTGGTTGTTCGCCAGCAGCGCGTCGCCGAGCGAGTCGTGCGCGTTCGGCTCCATCGGCGCGACCTCGGCGTAGCGGCGGAAGGCGGCCACCGCCTCCTGGTGATGCTTCAGGCCGACGTGCGCGTAGCCGAGCAGGTTCCAGCCTGAGCCCCGCTCGGGGGCGAGCTCCGTCGCGCGCTGGGCGGGCGCCACCATCGCCTCCCACAGGCGCAGCACGCCGGCGCGCTGGGCCACGGCGAAGTTGAGCTCGTACGAGCGCGGCGCGTAGCTCAACGCCGAGCGCATCAACGACAGCGCCTGCTCCTGGTCGCCCCGGTGCTGGGCGGCGAGCGCGAGCACCTGCAGCCGCTCGACCTCTCCCAGCGCGGCGCTGTTCGCCACCGCGTCGTCCACCATGCGGCGGCCGTTGGCGCCCGGCGTCACCGCGCCCAGGTGAGCCCACGCGAGCGTGCAGCCGGGGTCGACCGCGACCGTCTGGGAAAAGAGCTCACGCGCCTCGTCGAGGTGAACGTTCGAGAGCGCTTCCCACGCCCGGTTGAAGAACGGCTTCGCTGCGGGGAGACACGACAACGACGAGTCTTCGGCTTTGACGGTACTGCCGGGAACGGCTGCGAGAGAGACCGAGCTGCACACGGCGCAGAGCGCCACGACGCGGGCCAGGGTGTTCATAGAAGTCCTCCACTTCCCAAAATCCGGCAGTTCGTACCGGAGCGGTGCCGGCGGAGGCGTCGGCGCATGTTCAGGTCTACTGCTGCGGGCCGTGGCGAAACAGCCCGCCCCTGTTTTCAGGGTACGCCGGCGTCCACTGCCACTGGAGGCGCCTTCAGCGCGCGGCACCGTTCTCGCACCGGTGCAGGCACCCCCTCGAGCAGCGCGAGCGCGTCACAGGCCTGGAGATCCCTCAGCAGGGTGACGTCGTCGCGCGAGGTGGGGTCGGCGAAGAGCAGGTCTTCCTTCGTCCAGAACAGCCCCTCGGTGAACGGGTCTTCGTCGAAGTTCGCCTTGAGCGACTCGAGGTGCACGCCGTCGCGCGTGAGGCGCGCCTGCCACTGCGTCTGGAACGAGCCGCCGCGCAGGGTGTGCAGGAAGAGCGCACCGGTTCCTCCCTCGGCATCGCCCAGGCGGGTGAGCCACACCCGCGGCGCGAGCCGTGCATCGACCACGTGCCCCTGTCCGGCGCCCAGGCGGCCCACGGTGAGCGAGCCGTTGTCGAGCAGCAGCGCCCACGCCGCGGACTGCTCCGGGTCGGGACACCACAAGCTGTCGTCGTCGATGGGCGTGCAGCTCAGCGAGCGCGTGGTCGGACACACCTTCGGCTCGGGCTCTTCTTCCTCGGGGTGGTTGAGCGCGAGCCAGTTCGTTTCCCAGTACTCGAGCACCTTCGCCAGCGAGGCGGGGTCCTTCGCGGTGAGGCCGCGGGCGAAGCGCTTCTCGAGCGTCTCGCCGCCGGCGATCGACTGGGCGAGGTCGAGCGCGGCAGCGAGGTTGGGCGGCAGCTTCACGGCGGCCTTCTTCGCCGCGAGGGCGTCGGCTTCGCCCTTCCAGGTCTCGACCTGCTCCACCTGGAGCTCGCGCAGCGCGGCGGCGTTGGTGCGCGAGCGGTTCTCCTCGCCCTGGGTGCTGGCGCGCAGCGAGGTGACGTTGCGGGTGAGCAGGTTGAGCTGGGCGGCGAGGTGCGCTTCGTCGCGACGCAGCGCCGCGAGCTCGGCTTCGCGCTCGGGCAGCGCGCGGTTGCACGCGCTGAGCAGGAGCAATGAGAAGAGGACCAGAGGGCGGACATCGATTGGGCGCCTCAAGGAGTCACCCCCGCGTCCCGAACGCCCCCATCGGCTCTCGCCGCCGCCTTCGCCCTGGCCACCTCGCGCTCAGCCTTCGCCACCCCGCACCGCTCGAGCATCACCGAGTCCTTCCGGTGCTCGGCGAAGTCACACACCTCGTCGAGCTCGAGGTCGATCGGAGGCGTCTTCCCGTCGACCGACGCGCGCACGCCCACCGGAAACCCCTCCTGCGTCAGCCCGGCGAAGATGCGCTTGCCGTCGACGGCCTGGCCCTCGCTGAGCTTCTGCACGTCGAGCGCGGTGACGACTTCCCGCACCGTGTCGTCCTCACCTGGCGCCTCGGCGTCTCCAGCCAACGCCTCGTGCAGTGCAGGGAAGCTGATCAGGACCGTGTGCGCGGGCACCCCGCCGTCTTCGTCGGAGAGCTCGACGTCGAACTGAAACAACCCGGGCGCAGGCGAGCGCCGGTACGCGAGCGACACGCGCGAGATGGGCTCGGGCTCGGCCTCTTCGCCCGTCTCGCAGCCCGCGAGGCACTCCTGGTAGCTCAGCTCGTCCCGGGCCTGCGCGGCCTCGGCCTCGGCCCGTGCGGCCGCTTCCCTCGCCGCGCGCAGCTCGTAGGGCTCGGTGTCTTCTTCCCCTTCGCCGCCGCCCTCGTAACCGTCGGCCCAGTCATCGCAGCCGCCCAGCCGCCCGTGCCGCTCATCGCAACTGCGAACGCACTGGGCGTGGGAGTTCTCCGCGGCGCAGGTCTCCAGCTCCGACCAGTTCTCCGGGCGGTAGACCTCGACGTTGGGCGGGGGCCAGTCACCCACGACGAGCCGGCCGTTCTTCTCGAACGCCAGTCGCAGCACGTCTCCCTCGACGTGGAGGGTGGGCGCGCTCAGCGGGTAGATGGACTCGGCGAGCGCGGCGGTGGCGACACACACCGCGGCGGCCGGGCCCTTGTCGGTGGGGACGATGGCCGGGCAGGACCAGGCGAGCGACTGCGTTTTCCGGGCGGAGACGCCTTCGCAGGCGTCGGCCAGCGGGGCGGGCAGGCAGTCGGGGCCCGTGGCTTCATCATCAGGCGGCGCGTCGGGGTCGGCGCAGGGGAGCTGCCGCTGCACGATGCTGGCGGCGAGCTCGCCCAGCTTCGGGCTCTTCGCGCGCAGCGCCTCGTCGAGCAGCACGCCATCGGGAAGGGGGAGCCCGCGCAGGGCGAGCCCGGCAGCGACCAGCCGCTCCTTCGCCAGCGCGGCCTCGTCGGCCTGGTGGCTGAAGGTCTTCCGCTCGACCTGCAGGCGGCGGCTCTCGGCGCCGAGCTCCTGTCTGCGCTTCTCGAGCGAGGCGAGGCGGCCCCTGGCCGCGGCGATCTCCGTCTCCACCGCGAGCACCTTCTGCGACTTGCAGCCCTGGGCCGCGAAGAGCGCACACGTCACCGCGAGCATCGTTCGCATGAGTTTCGAGCGTACTACCGGTCTCCCCCTCCCCGAGGGGGAGTGCGAACTCGCGCCTCGCGGGAGAGAGAGGGTGGGGGAGAGGGCAAACCCATCAGTCAGCCCGCACCGGCTTCACCGGCACCGCGATGGGCTGAGCCCACGCCGGCCGCGCGGGAGGCCTCTCGAACAGCCGCTCCATCCACTGGCTGTCGTTCAACCGCTCCCCCGGCTCGGCGAGGAACTCGTAGAACGAGAACGCGCCGCCGCGCATCAGCACCGGCTTCCCCGCCCGCGGAGCGACCACCCACAGCTCATCGACGTCGCCGGTCGCCACGTGCAGCACGCGGCTCGAGCCATCGGGGTACGCCACGGTGAAGACGTCGGCCACCAGCGCCTGCGGGGGAGACGAGTCTCCGTGTACGCGGCTGAGGTGCTCCAACTCGCTGCCGATGGTGCGCAGCCGCTCGTCCATCGCCTTCGGCAACGGCTGGTTCGCCAGCTCGAGCTCCGACACCTCGACGAGGAAGCGCAAGAACGCCTCGAGCTCGGTGCTCTTGCTGCCGCGGGTGGCGAGCTCGGCGGTGAGCACCAGCAGCGCGCGGTACACGTCGGGGCGCGGCTCGACGTAGCCGCCCACCTTCGTGGCGGGGAGCTCGGCTGAGTCGCCGCCCTCGGCCATCACCATCGGCTGCTTCACGTAGAGGAGCGTGTCGTGGCGCAGCTCGGTGTAGCTGCCGGCCGCCGCGACCTGGATGCGCCTCGCCCACGCGTCGGTGGACGCGAACGGGGGTTGGCCTTCGGGCTTCGTGAGCAGGGTGCGCAGCACCTCGAGCCAGCGGGCAGAGAGCCCCGCGCCTGCAGGGAACGGCTCGCGCGACGTGAGCGCCAGGAGCACGGGGAGGATGGACGGCGGCGGCCCGTTCACCCCGAGCGGAGTCGAGGGGCCGACCAGCGCTGCATCAGCCGTGGACGAGCCGCCGAGCAGGCGGAACACGGGTCCTCGCGCATCGAGCGTCGGCACCTTCGCGGCGGGCAGCGCCGAGAGCTTCTGCGCCAGCGCCTCGAGCGCGGCAGGTGGCACCGCGGCCGGCCACGCGGGGAGTGACGCGAGGTGCGGCGACAGCGTCTCGAGGCCGGGATCATCGGCAGGGCCGCTGACGAAGCGCTGCAGCGCCAGCACCTTCTCCAGGTCCTTCAGCGCGGCTGCGTCGACCAGGCGCGCCACGTCGACGGCGCGGCCGAGGTCAGCGCCCTTCATGGCCAGGCCGCACTGCGCGTAGAAGGTGACGGCGCGGAAGTAGCCGTGCAGGTCCCAGCGGTCGTAGTGGCCGCGCGGCTTGAAGAAGGACAGCTCGAGCTCACCGGGACAGCCAGCCACCGAGCCGCGGCCCTTCGCCTCGACCAGCTTCGCCGCGTCGTCCTTCACGTTGGCGACGCGCGGGTCGAGCGGTGCGGTGGGGTCCAGCAGGGCGAGCGCGGTGGCGTGGTACTGCGCGAGCGCGCGGTGCGTGGGCCAGGTGGTGAGCGCGCGGGCGAGCTGCTGGCTGGCGAAGGCCTTGAGCGCGGGCAGGGCGACCTGCCGCTCGAGCGAGGCCACCTCGTCGTCGAAGCGCACGTGGAAGACGTGGAGCACGACGTCGGTGGAGATGAAGGACGGCACCTTCTCGTAAGCGTTGCGATCGTAGAGCGAGAAGAAGTGGCGCTCGGCGCCGGCGACGACGGTGAAGCCATCGCGCACCAGCGCCGCCTTCGCCGCGGCGGGGAGCTTCTTCGCCTTCTCCGCGTTGACGACGCCCTTGAGGCCGGCGGGCGCGACCGTTCCAGCGAGCACCACGGCGAGGAGGAGGTTCATGGAGTGAAGCCGATAGCAGCGGAACGCTGCGCGAGACAGACCGGAGCAAAGCGGAGGTCTGGCCGAGGCGGAACGACCCGGGTGATGGAGTGAAGCCGATAGCAGCGGAACGCTGCGCGAGACAGACCGGAGCA
>JAUXRX010000051.1 GCA_030681645.1 Archangium sp. | reverse complement strand
GCTCCACCACCGCCGCCCGTCGCGCCACCACCGCCGCCCGTCGCGCCACCACCGCCGCCCGTCGCGCCACCACCGCCGCCCGTCGCGCCACCACCGCCGCCCGTCGCGCCACCACCGCCGCCAGTCGCGCCACCACCGCCGCCAGTCGCGCCACCACCGCCGGTTGCGCCGGCATCGTTCGCGTCGCCGGTGCCGCCATCAGCATAGGGATCGTGGGTGTTGAACTGGGTCGCACCGCAGGCGACCAGGAGCGTGACCGGGAGGATGATCAAGAACCGCATGATCTCCCTACACCTGAGATCGCGCTCTGGTGCAACCGGCCTGCCGGGAATGACTCAGCCAGCCTCGAGGTGCGGCGTCGGGCGCCCCCTTTCGCGTGCGTCAACCCTGCTGCCGCGCGAGGCAGCATGGTTGCTCGAGGCTGGGAGAGCGACCGGCCCTCCACCTGATTCAGCTGCACGTCCTCGCCAGGGCCGAGGGCTCCTGCGCGCCGAGCACGATGCCGACCCGAAACCACCACGCCCCATCAAGGCGAATCATCCTGAAGTGAGTGCGACCGTCCACCGCCCTCCGAGGCGCGCGTCCGGTGGACTCTGGCGTCCTCACCGGCTCGAGAGGCACCCGCGACAGGCATCACGACCTGACGCCCTCGTGCCTCAAGGCAAACGCGGCACCCTGCGGATCGTCACATACCGCGATCCGCTCGCCCGACGGCAGCGTCATCGGTCCGGCCACCACGCCACCACCTCGCTTCACCGCTTCCACCGCGGCATCGAAACCAGCCACGGGAAAATGAAACAGCCAGTGTGGATGCACGCCGGGCCGGCCGCTCAGGTCACTCATCGAGCCGACCACGGGTCCTTCGCGCCCCCATGAGAACGGGTGAAACACGCCGAGCGCGCCGAGCTCGAGCGGCGCCTTGTACGCCCACCCGAAGAGCTCGCCGTAGTTCGCGCGCGCACGCTCGACGTCGTTCGTGTTGAGCAGAAACCAGTCCACCCCCGATCCCGTGGTGGGACCGGGGGGCTTTCCCAGCGCGACGATCGCTCCGCCCGGATCGCGCAGCACCGCTGCCTCGAGGCCCGCCGGGTTGACCCACTTCGGACCCAACGGCGCCGCCCCGCGCGCCACGAACGCCGCCGCCGTGAGATCGACGTCACCGACCTCGACGAACCCCAGCCAATGCGGCCGGGCGCCGCGCGCGACGGCCTGCTCGTGGAGCTGCACCACGTCGAGCACCACGTCTCCCAGTACGCTGGCGTAGAACGCGCGCGCTGCCGCGACGTCGCTGGTCCGCAGCGTCACCTGGAAGAACGGGCTCAAGGAATCGTCACCTCGTAGACCCCCACGCTGCTGCGCTCGAGCGCGTACAGCCGGCCCGCGCGATCGAGCGCCACCTTGCTGGCGTGCACCGGCAGGCTGATCACCTTCGTGCCCTCGGGGCTGAGCACCTCGACCGTCGAGCCGGTCGCGACATACACGTGGCCCTTCCCGTCGAACGCGAGCGAGGTCCCGTGCACGCCGCCGACCTTCGAGAGCACCGCGCCCTTCGTGTCCTGCACCTCGAGGCCGTCGCGGTGAAGCAGGAACACCTTCCCCAGGCCGTCCACCGCCACGCCCGTCGCCGAGACCCGACGCCGCGAGACCACCTTGCCCACCGGAGACGTCACCACCAGGTCGACGTCGCCCATGCGATCCGTCAGCGAGTACACGTTGCCGGTGCCGTCGACGGCGAGACCGCCGTGGTAGTAGCGGGCGGGGTAGTCGCCCGCGATCGTCCGCACCGCGGCGAACGTGGCGGCGTCGTAGATCAAGATGTCGCCCACCCGGTTCACGTACACCTTCCCCGTGGCGTCAGTCGCCAGGCCGAAGATGCCGTTCTGCTTCGTCAGCTTGTCCGGCGGCATCACCAGCCCGGCCTGGTACACGCCGTCGGCGCCGAAGCGCTGCAGGCGGCCGGTGCCGGTCTCGGCGATGACGATGCTGCCATCGCTGGCGACCGCCAGGTGTGAAGGCGACTCGAGCTGACCGGGGTTGGTGCCCTCTTCGCCGAACCGCAGCACCTCCTTGAACGGCGAGGGCGCTACCGGTGCGGGCTCCGGGGTCGGCCTCGGCGGCGGCGCCGCGGGGGGCGCGTTCATCACCACCGGCGGGGGCGGCGGCGGGGCGCTCCTGAACATGAAGAACCCGGCGAGCATGCCCGCCGCCACCAGCCCACCGACGACCATCAGCAGCGGCATCATCACCGGCGCCGCGTTCCGGACGCTCGGCGCGGCCGAGGGTTGGGGCGCGATGAGCGCGTGACAGTACGGACACTCGGTCGGGTCCTTCTCGTCGACGCGGGTGAGCGGCGCGTTGCAGTGGGGACAGCGCAACATCATGGGGGCCATGGTGCGAACGGAGCAGACGGGCGGCCCTGAAGCCAGCGTCGCGCGAGGGCGTGGCCTCTGATGTGGCGCTCGGTGAGTCGCGCCGCCTCGCGCTGGGCCGCGCTCGGGTTTCGCAACGGCGACACGCTGCTCGACCTCAGCTCGCCCGAGGCCGCGCTCGACGCCTCCAGCGCCCTCGAGGCCGCCGACGAGCTGCGCTTCGCGCTCGAGCGGCAGGGGCGGCGCGTCACCCTCACCGTGAAGATCGAAGGGCCGCCTCAGCAGAGACCCTGCGCGTCACGATTCTGACGCGCGCGTTTCCCGTGCGCGGCCGGAACGCCTCGCTAGCCTTGTGAACACGCTTTTCCGCGAGGGTTCCACATGCACCGACGGTTTTCAGGGCGCGCTGCGCGCCTGCTGGCTTGTCTCGTCGTCGTCTCGAACGCCGCGCTCGCCGAGGAGTACTTCGTGTCGATCGGCCGCGGCAAGGGCAAGGATGCCACGAAGGAGAAGCCCGCGAAGGATCTCGGCAACATCGTGGCGAAGCTGAAAGACGGCGACACCGTCAACATCGCCGAGGGCGTGTACGTGGGCCGCGACGAGACGGGCAGCGACACCGTGGGCGCGGCCGTGAAGATCGTCGGCGGCTGGGCTGACGACTTCAGCAAGCGCGACCCCTGGGGCGCGCACCGCACCATCTTCACCGGCGTCAACGCCATGAGCGGCTCGACCGGCTACCGGCTGATCATCAAGGCCGACCGCTGCGCCGAGATGCTCGTCGACGGCATCGTCTTCGACAACGGCCCGCGCAATCACTACCTGGGCGAGCAGGAGCTGCTGATCAGCCGGCTGGCGAACGCGGGCAAGAACCTCAACGCCACGCCCGAGTCGGGCGGCATCAAGTTCGAGGTGCCCGTCGACTGCTCGGGCACCATCTCGAACAACGTGGTGATGAACACCGCCCCCACCGGCGGCGCCATCAGCGCGTGGGGCAACCAGAACTCGAAGATCACCATCAGGAACAACCTGGTGATCAACAACACCGGCGAAGGCATCTTCGTGCAGAGCAAGTGGAAGCCGCGCGACAACAAGGGCTTCTCCCAGTTCATCATCGAGAACAACACCGTCCTCTTCTCGTGGAAGCACGACCCCATCGCCAGCTACGGGGGCAACGGGCTCAAGCTCGACCAGGAAGTCGCCCTCACCGCGTCGGGCAACGTCTTCGCCTTCGGGGACTACGGCGGCGTCGACAACATCAAGCTGGCGAAGAAGCTCACCCTCAAGGACAACCTCTTCACCGGCAACCGGCTCTACGACTACCGCGAGTTCAACACCTCGGTGAAGGTCTCGGAGTTCGAGGACGAGGCCGATCAGCTCGAGGCTTCCACCGACAACCTCTCGGCCGAGATCAAGGTGCCGGTGGGTGAGGCGTTCGCCAGGCTCTACGCCGGCCGCAAGGAGATCAGCCGCGCCTCGGTCGACGCGAAGGCGAAGGCTGCCAACAACGGCGCCAACGCCCTGCGCGGCATGCTGGGGCTGCCGCTGCAGGCGAACGCCGTCGGCGACGACGCCGAGGTGTGGCTGCCGCGCCTGGCCATCGACGACGCGATCCGCGCCGGCGCCTCGAGGTTCGAGGGGAAGTACGGCTGCCAGAAGCCGTAGCCCTCAGCCGAGGTCGGCGAGGCGGTGCAGCTCGACGCCGTCGGGCGCCCGCCCTCGCCAGGTGCGCACGAAGGCGTGCCGCCTCAACGTGTGGTTCTTCGGGTTCGGGTAGTGCAGCACCTTCTGCGCGAGCTGCGCGCTGAGCTGCGCGGCCGTCACCGGGCCCCACTTGCACTCGCCCAGCTCGGTGACGCCGTCGGCGCGCACGCCGACCAGGTCGATCTCCACCTCGCGCGACCAGAAGGCGCCCACCTCGACCCCGGCCTTCACGCCGTCTTCCTCGAGCAACCGGGGCAGGGCCTCGCGGCAGAGCCGCTCGAAGCAGCCGCCCGCCCACGCCTCGAGCTGCGGCTCGACCACCCGCTCCCAGGCGCGGTGGGCGTCGAGCTGGGCCAGCTGGCTGCGGTTGGGAAAGACGAACCTGAACCAGAAGCGAAGCAGGGCGTCGTCGAGCACGAAGCGCACGTCGGTGCGGCGAGGCTTCGTGCCCGTCACCGGGTAGCGGCGCGACACGTACCCGAGCGAGATGAGCTGCTCGAGCGTGTAGTGCAGGTTGCGCTCGGGCACCCCGGAGCCCTGGGCGATGGTCTTGAGCGTGTGCGAGCCCGTGGCGATGGCCATCAACACCGCGTGAAAGGGGGCCACGTCGCGCAGTTCCTCGCGCAGGAGGAACTCAGGTTCCCGGAACAGCGGGGCGAACTCGTCGAGCAGGGTGCGCTCGACGTTCTGCCGGAAGGACGCACGGCCATCGAACGATTCCAGGTACTGGGCCACGCCGCCGCAGATGAACCAGGTGAGCGCCTGCTGCTCGATCGACATGCTCGGGTGAAACTGCCGCGACTCCGGGAAGGTGAAGGGCTTCAAGTGAATCTGGGCGGTGCGCCGGCCGAAGAGCGGGCTGTTCTCGCCCAGCACCTCGCGCTCCATGAAGCCAATGAACGAACCGCAGAGGATGAGCATCACCTTGCCGCTGCGCTTCCAGCTGCGATCCCACAGGTCCTGCAGCACCGAGGGGAGCTCGGGGCTCGCCTGGGCCGTCCACTGGAACTCGTCGAGGATCAGCACCAGCTTGCCAGGGCCCTTCCACCGCCCGACCACGAGCTCGAGCGCTTCCTTCCACGAGCCCAGCGTGGCGGCGGCCAGCACCGGCTCGTCGAGGGCGCGCGCCGCCTCGAGCATGAATTCCTTGAGCTGCAGCGCGGCGGGGGCGACCTTGCCCATGTGAAAGACGCCGCGGTGCCGGGCGCTGAAGTGGCGCAGGAGTTCGGTCTTGCCGATGCGCCGCCGCCCGTAGACCGGCACGAAGCTCCCGCCTGCCGTGCTGCGTTGATGTTCCAGCACGGACAGCTCACGGCTCCGGCCGAAGAAGGACTGGCTCATTCGCGTAACGTAACTTGGCGTAATACGTTTTGACAAGTCGTGTTACGCCAACTCGGTCTCACGCCCTGGCGGCGTCAGGGAGTAGGGAGCGGCCATGGCGACGGCGAGACGCTCAGCGGGCATCGCGTTGATCCGCGGCGACGGGCTGGCGCGTGAGGTGTTGCTGGTGCACCCCGGCGGGCCCTTCTGGGCCAGGAAGGACGAGGGCGCGTGGAGCCTGCCCAAGGGCCTGCTCGACGAAGGCGAAGAGCCGCTCGCGGCGGCGCAGCGCGAGTTCATGGAAGAGGTCGGCCACCCGGCGCCTCCCGGCCCCTACGTGCCGCTGGGGGAGATCGCCCTCAAGAGCGGCAAACACGTGATCGCCTTCGCGGCGCGCGGAGAGCTCGACCCGGCCACCATCCGTTCCAACGAGATCGACGTCGAGCACCCGCCGCGCTCGGGGCGGATGATCCGCATCCCCGAGGTCGATCGCGCCGTCTGGGCCACGCTCGAGCGCGCGAAGGTGCTGCTCAACCCCGCGCAGGTGCCGTTGGTCGAAGCCGCCATGCGCGCGCAGCTCTGAGCCGCGCCCGTTCATCCCGCGCGGAGTCGAGGGATGGAGTTCCGATCGGTTGGCGCGCGGCCCTCGACTCCGCTCGGGCTGAACGGGGGCTGTTCCCGCCAAACCTCAGCGGCCCAGGCGCCGGCGCTGCTGGTCTTCGTACAGCGACCGCGGCTCGAGCAGCGCACCCGCGTCGAGGCCCTCGGCGAGATCGAGTGGCTTCGTGCCGTCGCCGATGAAGAACTCCTCGAGCGCGACAGCGACGCCCGTGGTGCCCACCACCGCCCCCCAGCCCCACTGCATCGAGCGCACCAGCCCCGTGCCCGAGGTGTTCCACAACACGTTCTGGGTGCCGGTGTGGCCCGCGCCCGTCGACTCCGCGCCGCGGTTGACGATGGAAAAGCCGTCGTCGAAGCGGCTCGAGTCGATGAGGTTGGCGGTGGCCAGCGAGTGGTGGAATTCGGAATAGCCCACGCCGCCCTGCGTCCCGCCCGGCGTGGCCGTGGCGAAGCCGCGCTCCGAGGTGACGCGCAGCCACACCACCCCCGTGGTGCCGAAGCCCCAGTTCTGGATGAAGTTGTGCCGCCCGTCGTGGCCGTGGCAGTCGCGGAACAGCACGTCGGACGACTGCCGCACCTCGAACAGGTAGCCGTTGCCGCCGCCCCCGCGATGTTGCGCGCGGCCCAGCGTCGAGCCCGACACGGTGACCCGCTTGCTCAGCAGCACCAGCACGCCGCCCGACTGCAGCTCGGCCCCGCCGTCGTCGGAGAACGAGCGCACGTCGCGCACGAAGCCGTCGACCACGCCGGTGAGCCCCACCAGGTGCACCTGGGTGAGCAGGTACGCCGCGCCCGGGTCGATGGTGTCGCTCAGCGAGAGCGACTCCACGCCCACCTCGCGCACCAGCCCGCCGGCCTTCCGCAGCGAGGCCCCGTCGCGCAGCAGCAGCGGCGAGCGCACCGGAACGTCGAGCGTCACCACCCCGTTCGACACGCTCACCACCGTGCGCCACTCGAAGGGTTGCCAGGTGCCGTTGAAGGCGCGCCACACGCCGGTCATCCCGTGCGCGGCGATGAACTCGTCGGTGATGACGTGCCCCAGCGCGACCTCGTCTCCGGCCTGCACCGCGCCTGCGTCGCCCGCCCCCACCTGCACCGCGAACTCGCGCGGCTGCGCGTCGCGCGTGAGCGGCCACTCGCCCTCGAAGCGGGGCGTGGTGCCGAGCTGCACCTGGCTGGTGCCGTCGAGGCCGAAGTTCTTCGTGAAGCGCAGCCGGGTGGCGGCGCCTTCACCGCGCAGCACCACGTGCGAGCCGCGCACCACGAGCTGCCCGTCGAAGCGCCAGTCACCCGCGGGCAGCAGCACCACGCCCCCGTCCAGCGACGCGTCGTCGAGCGCCGCCTGCACGAGCGCGGTCATGTCGCCGCCGTCGTTCTCCACCCGCAGCACCCGCGCCGGCGCCAGGGGCTCGCGCTCGCCGCGCGCGAACCCGGCATAGGAGAAGTCGTGCAGGAAGCGGCCGGCGTCGTCGGTGAAGGCGGGCGTCCAGTCAGCAGGGTAGAGCGACGAGCGCCACGCGGCGTCAGGCGCGCCGGGTGGCCCCGCATCACCGCCCGCCACCTCGCGGCACGAGGCGAGGACCAGGAGCAGCAGGAGCCGCTTCAGCGGCGCGTGCCCGTGTAGCTGAAGGTCATGTCGTAGACGGCGCCATTGACGCCGTTCTTCCCGGTGCCGCTGCCGCTCACCGCCAGGGTGTTGCCCGAGAGCGTGGCGTCGGAGCTGGTGATGACGATCTCCACCGCGCCGCTGCTCGTCACCGGGTTGCCCGAGAGGATGAACTCGGTGTCGGCCGAGGTGTTCACCGTGCACGACGTCATGGGCGTGAGCGAGTGCAGGGTGCTCACCGCGGTGGGCACGTAGACGAGTTCGCACCCGTTGGGGATGGCGAAGCGGTAGTTGCCGTCGGTGCCCTTCGTCACGGTCGTGGCGAAGCTGACGGTGGTGCCCTGGCCGCTGATGGTGACGAACACGTTGCCGGCGAGCGTCCAGTCTCCGAGGAAGGGGTCGACACCCGCATCGGTGCCGGCGTCCAGGCCCCCGCTTCCGCCACCCGCGCCTCCGCCTGCAGCGCCACCTCCACCGCCCACACCGGCGTCGTTACCGGGCGGCGTGCCCGAGCAGGCCAGCGACGAACATCCCAGCGCCACGACGACGATCAGGACTCTGTTCATTCTCGAGCTCGTTCACTTCCGCTTCGGGGGAGGCGGCGGCCGCTTCGGAGGCGGAGGTGACGGCTTCTTCGGGGGCGGCGGCTTGCTGGCGACCTGCTTGCCGGGCGGCTTCTTCCCCGGCGAGAGCTTGAGGTTCTGCTGGTCGCCGTCGTCGGGCTCGAGCAGGTCGGCGCGCGGCATCGGCGGCGGCGACAAGCCGCTGGGCAGCTCGAGCCCCTGCACCAGCACCTGGCGGAACACGCAGCGCCCCTCGAGACAGCCGACCGCGAGCCGCGGCGAATCACCCAGCAGCTGCCGCCAGTAGGGGCCCAGCCACAGCCCGTCGCCGAGCACCCGCGCGTCGCGCCCGTCACCCGACACCGCGAAGAGCTCGCCCGTCTCGGGGTCCATTCGCAGCGCCAGGCGCTGACCCACGCGCTTGACCGGAAGCGGCGCCTGCATGAAGCCCCGCTTGTCGGGCCCGAGCGCCCATTCCAGGGTCGGCTCGCTGTTCCCGCCGGAAATCACCAGGGCCACGTAGCGCCCGTGCTCGCCCAGCAGCATCAGGGCGCTGCGCGCGTCGGGGCGCCGCCCGCGGAAGAGTTCCCAGAGCGGCTCGAGGCGGCCGGGCGGCGTCTCCTGCGTGTCCACCACCGCCGAGAAGTCCACCCCGGAGCCCATCACGTCGGCGTCGATCACCACCCGGCCGGTGGCCTCGTCATCGACCTCGCCGAAGTCGATCACGCCGCCCTTCACCTCGGGCTTGCGCCCCAGCGCCATCAACCCCACGGTGTCGGGGCCGTCGCCCATCGTCACCTCGCGCGTCTTCTTGTCGACGCGGCCGGGGCTGGTGAGCGGGAACTTGGCCCCGAAGTCCGTCATCAGCTCGACGCCCGAGGCCACCCGCTTGTTGTCGGCGCGCTTGCGCAGGAACACCGCGCCGATGATGGTGAGCGCGAGCATCACGATCGCGATCGCCAGGGTGCGACCCACGCGGCGGCCCATCTCCTGCGCGCGGCGCACCAGGCGCTGGGCGGGCGTCTCCTTCGACTTGCTCAGGTACGAGTTGACCTGCACCACCTTCTCGAGGTCGGCGATGAGCGCCGTGGCCGAGGGGTAGCGATCGTCGGGGTTGGGCTTGAGGCACCTGGCGATGATGGGGTCGAGCCGCTTGTCGAGCCCCTGCTTCTTCGTCGAAGGTGGATCGAACTGGCCGATGGGCAGCTCGCCGGTGAGCGTCTCGTAGAGCATCACCCCGATGCTGTAGAGGTCGGCGCGCGGCCCCGCGCTCTTCGCGTCGACCGACTGCTCGGGCGCCATGTACGAGGCCGTGCCCATCGACACGTGCGTCTGGGTGAGGTTCCTCAGCTCGGGCCCATGCGACTCGTCGAGCCCCGCCAGGCCGAAGTCGGTCACCTTGGGAATGCCGCCCGCCTGCTCGTCGAAGAGGATGTTCTCGGGCTTGAGATCGCGGTGGATGACGCCGCGCCCGTGCGCGTACTCGATGGCCTTCGTCACCAGCAGCATCGTCACCAGCGCCCGCTCGGAGTCGAAGTCGGCGTCGCGCATCTTCTCGCGCAGCGACGGCCCGTCGACGAACTCCATCACCAGGTAATAGGTGTCGCCCGCCTTGCCGCGATCGACGATCGAGACGATCTGCGGGTGGCGCAGGCTGGCCAGCGCCGCGCCTTCCTTCTCGAACCGCCCGACGAACTGGTCGTCCTTCGCCAGCTCGTGCTTGAGCAGCTTCACCGCCACGGTGCGCTGCAGCGACAGCTGCGTCGCCATGTGCACCTCACCCATGCCGCCCTTCCCGACGAGCTGCTTGAGCTCGTACCCGGGAATGGTGGGGGGTTCGATCTTTCGACTGATGGCGGTGTCCATCATGGGCGGTATGCCGAACTCTCCTGCCGTTCGTCTCTTCCGTTCGAGAGATGACGACGCGGCTCACCAATACGCCGAAGCGGCGGAAGTGGCAGGTGATTTCATGCTGAATTCCGTCAGCGTGTCACCAGCCGCCGCTCCGGTTGTAAGTCGAAATGCGGCCCTGACTGCGGCCCGCCCCCGGCTGGAAGCCCTCGCACGTCGGCTGGTGTGGGACACCGAGGAGGCCCGCGATGTGGTGCAGGGTGCGCTGGTCGACGCGCTGAGCCGCTGGGACACGGTGCGGAACGAGGCGGCGAGGGAAGGGTGGCTGCGGCGCATCGTGGTGAACCGGGCCTTTTCCCACCTGAGGCGGCGGCGCTTCTGGAACCTGGTGGGCGCGGTGCTGCAGGTGGCCGAGGAAGACGTCGTGCCCCCGCCCGACGCGGCGGTGGAGAAGAAGGAACACCACGCCCGGTTGCTGGCGGCATTGGAGCGGCTCCCGGCGCGGCAGTCGCTGGCCTTCACCTTGCGCTACCTCGAAGGGTGGACCTTCGAGGAGGTGGCCGGGGCGATGAGCATCGATCGCGGCACGGTCCGCGTTCACGTGCAGCGCGCCGTCACCGCGCTGCGGGCCGCCGGTGCCCTGGAAGAGGAAACGTCATGAGCCCGTGTGAGCAGATGGAACAGGCGGTGCTGGATGAGACGCTGGCGAGGCCCGGGGGCTTCGAGGCGCACCTCGCCTCGTGTGATGCGTGCCGCGCGCTCGGTGCCGCCCATCGCGAGGCCCTGCGCCTGCGCGGGCTCTCGCTCGGTCGCAGCCGGCGGCGCCCCCTCGCCGAGGTCCAGCGCCGCGCCGGCATCGTGGCGGGCCTGGTGCTCGCGCTCGGCGGGGGGCTGGGCTTGTACCAGCTCGAGTTCGGAAGCCGCCCGGCTCCGGCGGTGGTGGAGCACCAGCCCGTGCGCCTCGAGCTGGCCATGCCGGTGCTGGTGCAGAACGCCCCCGAGGGTGACTTCTTCGCGCTGGCCCTGCTGCAGGCCTCGGTCACCGCCGATCTCTCGCGCGATCCCCGCGACGACGAGGCCGCGACCCGGGCGTTCGGCGCGTTGCCCCGCTGGACCGCGCCGCGAAGGACTCACCCGATGCGCTCGCTGGGGCGCGTCGCTTCACCCGTCGTCTACACCTCGGAGGATTCACCATGAAGTCACTGATGCTCGTTCCGCTGCTGTCCGCTGCCGTCTGCTTCGCGCAGGCCACGCCCCGTCCTCCTCCGCCGCCCCGCGCGCCCGCGCCGCCGGCGGCACCCATGCCCCCGATGCCTCCCATGATGGGCATGGGCGGCATGCCGTTCGGAGGCCCTCCAGGCATTCCTCCCGGCATCGCGCAGAAGGCCGGCATTCCCGCCGAGACCGTGAAGAAGGTGCGCGACCTCTCGTTCGAGGCGAACGAGGCGCTGATCACCCTCGAGGCCGACCTCAAGCGCGCGCAGCTCGAGCTCGAGAAGACCCTCGCCCAGCCGGCTGTCGACGAGCCCGCCGTGATGAACAAGCTCGAGGTGGTCAGCCGCGCCGAGCTCGCCGTGCGGAAGAACCGCATGGGGTTGATGGTGCGCATCCGCAAGGCCGTCGGTCCCGAGGCGTGGGACAAGCTGCAGGCCGAGATGCCGGGCCCCGAGCGCATGATGATGATGATGCCGCCCAGCGGTGGCATGCGCCGCGAGATCCGCGTCATCCGCACGCCCGAAGGCGGCGAGACGGTCGACGTGCAGGGCGACTGAGCGGAACTGCAGCACGAGTCCGACGCGCGCGCCGACATTCCGCTATGTCGGTGGCATGTCACCCATCACCGCAATCAAGGTCTTCAGTGCCACCATGGTCCGAGAGCGTGAGGTGCTGGGAGAGCGCGTCACCGAGTGGCTGAAGGCCCACCCCGAGCTGCACCTCGTCGACCGCGTGGTCAGCCAGAGCAGCGACAACGAGTTCCACTGCCTGTCCATCACCCTCTTCCTGGACGGCAAGCCCGACGCGTACCTCGCCAACCCGCCCCCCAGCGTGCCCCCGCGACGCGCCCCGCCTTCCGCGGGGTGACACCGCGCCATCAGCCCCGGCAGGCGCGGGCGGCGAGCGCGTCGACCACGTCGTCGAACTGCGGCTGCTGGGGCGAGGCGAAGTCCGTTTCTTTCAGCGAGCGGATCGCCTCGAGGAGCTTCGGCAGGCCCCCGCACGCCCGGCGCAGCCGCTCGAACGCCGGGCGGCCCGTGTCGTAGGTGCGGCTGCCGGCGAGGTCGGCGTTGTTGAAGCGGCGGCGCAGCCCCAGCGTCTGCTGCAGCGCCGTCAGCCGCGCTTCCTTGAGCGCGCGCTTCTCGTCGTCGGTGCGCGCCGACCTGTAGAGCGCGTCGAGGTCTTCGTAGGCCTGGCGCAGCTCCCTGACGAACCGCGCGCTGCGCTCCTCGCCCGCGAGCCAGGCCTTCGCCTCGTCTGATTGGAGGCCGCCACGCCCGACGACCAGCAGCCACGTCAGCTCGTCGGCCACGAAGCTGGCGAGGCTCTCGTTGAAGGCCGACTGGCTGGGCACGTACACGGTGGCGTGCACGCTCTCGTGGAGGATGACGTTGGCGAGCTCGCCGAAGGCCTCTGGCCCTTCCGGGATCATGGTGGAGAGCACGGGGTCCTTGAACCAGCCCAGGGTGGAGTACGCCGCCGCGGTGCGCACGGTGACGTCGAGGTCGGGCTCCTCCAGCGAGAGGTCCTTCGCGAAACGCCGCGCGGCCGCTTCGTCGAAGAAGCCTAAGTAGGGCACGGTGCCCACGATGGGGAAGTCCCAGCGGCGCGGCTCGAACGAGAGGCTCTTGCAGCCCTGCACCACCCACACCGCGGCGGGCCGGCGGAGATCGGCGTAGCGCCCGTAGTTGCCCGTGGGCGTCAGGCCGTTGAGCAGGCCGAAGCGTTTGATGGCCGGCACCTTCGCCAGCAGCGCGCGGATTCGCGGAGGGACGGCCGGGTCTTCCTTCACCTGCGACAGGGGCCTGGCCAGGTGCAGCAGCTCGAACTGCCCGCCCGCAGCCTGGAAGAGATAGCCGGTGGTGAAGCAGCCGCTCGTGGCGGCGCACGTCACGAGCAGGAGGAGCCGCCGCATCGCGCGCAATCTGCCACACTCGCTCGCATGCCGTCGGAGCCGCGCAGCACCCGTCATCCGTGGGTCCGCAGCGGGCTGATGGGCCTGTTGCCGGTGCTGCTCCCCTTCGCGTGGGTGCTCGAGCTCGACTCGTGCGGTCACCCGGTGCCGCTCGAGACCGAGCTCACCGGCACGATGATCATCGGCAGGTTCGAGCTCGAGGGGTGGCTGGTGGTGGTGCCGGTGCTGCTGGTGGTGGTGCTCACCCCGTACCTCGCGCCGCGCGTTCAGCGGCTCGGGTTGCGGGTGCTGGTGCACGCCGCCGGGCTGGTGGCCGCGCTCTTCGCGGGGTGGGGCGCGTTCTTCGCCATGTTCTTCACCATCTTCACCGAGCGCGTGCCGAGGGGCGTGGGCTGGGTGGTGCTGGCCGCGTTCGTGGGCTCGATCGTCGACGCGATCCTGCGGGTGGGGTGGAGCGCGATGGAATGGCGGTCTCGCTCACCCCGGACCTAACCCCTCGACATCGCCCGTGATTACGGGTTCTGGGCGGAATCTGCGTGGAAGGTCTCGAGAGGGAGACACCACACATGACCCACAGGCTCGTCGCGGGCGCGTTCATCGCGCTGTTGTTCATCGGTTGTCCATTCGCACCCGGAGGGGCCGACGCCGGCGGCGGCGGAGGCGGAGGTGGAGGTGGCGCGACAGGCGCTGGCGGAGGTGGCTCCACGGGCGGCGGGGGCGGGGGCAGCGTCGGCGGGGGAGGCCAGGGCGGGGCAGGGGGAGGCGCGCAGCTCGACGCCTGCGTCCCGTTGACCTGCGCGACCGCGGGCCTCACCTGCGGCACCAGCCAGGACGGCTGCGGCGGAACACTCGACTGCGGCGCCTGCGCGTGCACGCCCTCGACCTTCGCGACCGACTGCCCCTCGAAGCCCTGCCAGGTCGCGACCGGGTGCACCAACAACACCTGCAGCTACGAAGCGGTCACCTGCAACTTCGAGCGCTGCGACGCCTGTACTGGCGCCGACGGGGGCGCGTGTGCCGACGCCGACCGGCGTGCCTGCGGCGCCGGCTGCCCCGCCGACTTCTGCGACCCGGTTCCGTCGATGATGGACGGCCGCGTCATCTACGCGAACCGCTGCGTCCCGCGCGCCGAAGTGCGCTGCGGCGTCTGCGAGCTCGGCGGGCTCGCGTGTGTCGGTGACGCTGGCGTTTCCTGCCAGGGCATCACGCTCACCGGCGTCAACCCGCAGTTCATCGAGTGCAACGGCGGCTCGCCGTCGGCCACCGTGCTGTACGTCGACCCGACCTTCACCGGCGCGAGCCACACCGGCGCGAAGGACGCCCCGTTTCTTTCCCTCGCCGACGCGCTGTCCGCCGCGGCCGTGCGCAGCTCGCGCGCGATCATCATCGGCGGCAACCCCACCCTCACCGGCCCGCTGCAGCTGTCGAACGGCGTCTCGGTGCTCGGCGGCTTCACCGGCTTCCCCACCTGGGTCCGTGACCCGGCGCGGCGCCCCGTCATCTCGACGCCCGCCTCGGTGCTCACCCAGGGGCAGCTCGTCGGCTTGATCGCCAGAGACATCATCACCGCGACCGAGCTGTCGAACGTCGACATCGAGACCCAGGCGTTCGCGAGCACCGCGCCCGCCGAAGGCGCGAGCAACATCGGCGCGCAGGTCACGAACGCAGCCGCGCTGACGGTGCGCGCGGTGCGCTTTCGCGTCGGCACGGCCCAGGCTGGAGCGGGCGGCACGCCGGGCACACCGGCCGCCGGCACCGTGCCGGCTTCGCAGGGGGGCCAACCCGCCCGCTCGAACACGAGCGGGTGCAGCAACTCCTTCAACCTGATGCCCGCGCTCGGAGGCCCCGCCGTGGCGCCCTCGTGCAACAGCGGCGCAGCGGGCGCTGCCGGCCTCGGCGGCGACGGCGCGACCGTCGTGAAGGTGCCCAACAACGGAGTCTCGTACTTCACCCGGGGCGGCGCCGCGCCGACCGGCGCTGCCGGCGGCCTCGCCGACTTCCAGATGAACATGTGGATCCCCGGGCCCGGCCAACCCGGAGCGACGTGGACCTCGCCCGCCGCCGCGGGAGGCACGGCCAGCCCCACCGTCACGTGGCTGCAGGACCTGCCCGTCGCCCAGGGCCGCGGCGGCAACGGCACGCCCGGCGCGCCGGGCCGGGGAGGCGGCGGTGGCGGTGGCGGCTTCACCAGCGAGAGCCTCAGCAACCCCCAGGTCTGCCGAGTGGGCGGAGGCGGCGGCGCGGGCGGCGCAGGCGGCTGCGGCGGCAACGCCGGCACCGGCGGCTTCCCCGGCGGCTGGGCGATCGGCCTCGCGGTGAGCAACTCGAGCGGCCTGAAGCTCGACGACGTGCAGATCTCGGTGGGCCTCGCCGGCAGCGGTGGCAGCGGCGGCGCTGGCACCGACGGCCTGCCCGGCGCGACGGGCGGAGCCGGGGGCACGCAGTCGCTGGGGCTCCCCGCCTTCACCGGCAGCCCGGGCGGCAACGGCGCTGGCGGCCAGCGCGGCGGCGAAGGCGGCGGCGGCGCCACCGGCCTCACCCGCGGCGTCTTGTGCCGGTCGATGACCACGATCGTCTCCACGAACCTCGTCGCCACCGGCACCGCGCCGTCCGGCTTCCTCGCCACCGACGGCTGCGACTGAAAGGCAATGGACATGCGCACCTCACACTTCCTTCCCTGCCTCGTCCTCCTCGCGCTCGCCGGCTGTCGCGGCGGGGGTGACCCCGGGCCCGACGGCGGCGTCGTCGTCGACGGCGGCCCCTACAGCTGCACCGTCGACCCCGCGGCGCTGGCGCGCGAGACGGCGTGCTTGTGGGACGACGCCTGTCCCTGCGGCAGCCACTGCAACGCCGGCACCTGTGGCCACGACTGCAGCGCCGACGCCGACTGCGCCGTGGGGCTGGGCTGCGACCGCTTCGGGCGCTGCTCCGCTGGCGGTGCGTCGATCGACCTGCCGCCCCTCACCGCCGCCACGGGCCTCGTGCAGCTCGAGGGCGGCCCGGTCGCCCTCGACCAGCTGCACACCCAGGGGCAGCTCAGCGTCGTCGCGAAGGGCGGCGCGCTCGCCGGGCTGCGGTTGGTCGCGCCGAAGGGCCTCGAGCTGCGCTGCTCGGGTTCCGGCGCCTTCGCCGCCACGTGCGAGCTCGACCTGCTCGCCGGCGAGCGCCGCACCATCACCGTGCGCATCACCGACCCCAGCGCCGACGGCGCGTTCGAGGTGAAGGTGTTCACGCGGCGCGAGGCGCTCGCCTTCCGCATCGACTACGTGCGCAGCCGCTCGACCACCGCGAAGCCGCTCGAGGGTGTCTACCGCGGCTTCGCCCACCCGCTCGGCTTTGGCTCGGTGGCACGCACCACCACCACCCGGCCTCCGGCGCCGCTCACCGACGTCTCCATTCCCGTCGAGCTCACCGTGTACCCCGAGGTCTCGGGCCGCCGCGTCGTCACGCTGCGCGACCAGCTCGGCGTCGTCTTCCCCGAAGCGCCCACGGTCGGAGAGCTGCTCCGCGCGACGAGCGGCGAGCTGCTCCTGCGCCACGCGCAGCGCCCGTACGTGGGCAAGGGCCTCGACGCGATGGCCACCGCCGACGTCGGCATCTCGGCCGAGTCGCTCTCCGTCGAGAAGGGCCAGAGCGGCTTGGCGATCACGCTGCGCAGCCGCTACGCCGGGGTGCTCGACGCGGCGAACGACCTCTCGGTGACCTGGCGCCTCTCGCTGGGCCGCGCGAGCGACCTGCCCGCGGGCGCGACGGCCCCTGCGCTCCCCGTTCCGTACGCGACGCATGATCCGATCGCGAAGGCGGCGGCTGCGCTCCCGGCCGAGCCCGCGGTCGAGGCAGCCCTCGGCGCCGCGTTCACGGCGGCGACGCCGCGGACCGACGCCCACCTCACCCAGACGGTGATGTGCACCGCCTACGGCGCCACCGCGGCCACCCAGCTCGGCGCCGCCATCGGTTCGCCGTTCAGCGGAGATCTGTCCTGCGGCGGCACGGCCCAGCCCCTCACCTACGGCCTGTTGAAGGACAGCACCTGGCAGCTGGCCGCGACGCTGAGCAGATGCCTGGCCGACCTGCGGCAGTCTGCGGCGGTCAACGGCGGCACGCAGTCGCCCTCAGCCGGCATGGGCTGCATCGACGGGCCGCGCGCGCTCGCTGCCCTGCGATACGCGCTCGACGCCGACCGCCGCCGCGCGCTGGGAGAGAACGTCGCCCCCGACCCGGTCGCGACCGCCCTGGCGCACCGCCTGCTGCAGCAGTGGGTGCGCACGCACCTCTTCGTCGCGAAGCAGGCGACGCAGGTCGACCTGCTCAACGACATCCTCGCGAGCGAGAACCAGCTGAACCGCGGCTTCCAGCAGAGCGAGATGCTCGACCTCACCGGCAAGGGCTTCGACGCCGTGCTGCAGCCGCGGCTCGCCATGGGCATCAGCCGCATGATGCCGGCGGTGGTGTTCGACCCCGACTACCGGCCGCGCGTCGCGCCCGGCCTCGCCCTGACGCCGAACCCGCGGCACGAGCAGACCGTCGGCCTGCCGGTCACGATGATCGACTCGCTGCAACAGACGCTCGCCGTCTATGGCGCGCTCTACGAACGGGCCCGCTACGTGGCCGCCGAGCGCCCGGCCCTGGAGGCCTCGGCGAAGGGCTTCGTGCGCAAGAGCCTGGTGCTGTTCGCGCTCGCGTCGACGCTCAACGACGTCACCCGCGCGAACAACCCCGGCACGCCGTCGTGGGACGTGCAGTGGCAGCGCCATTCCGGCCAGTACGGCATCGAGCTCGCCGGCCTGTTGCGGGCGATCGACAACCTCGCGCGCGGAGAGAACCCGCTCGGCCTCGACGACGCGCTCGACCTGCCCCTGTACCGCGTCGGCGACCAGACCGGCTCGATCGCCCGGTTCTCGGCGGTCAGCGACTACCTGCTGGGCACCGGCACCTCGCTCGACAACTCGAGCATCCTGCCGGCCCGCATTCTCGCGGCCGAGGCGGCGCTCGACGCCGCGCGCACCGCGTACACCCAGAACCTGAGCCAGGACTTCGTGCAGGCCACCGAGAACGCCGCCATGTCTGCCCGGCTCGAGGCGATTCGGCGGCGCTACGGCGAGCAGGTGGCCAGCCTCTGCGGCGACCCGAACATGAGCTCGACGACCGTGCTCGACAGCGCGGCGTCGATCGACCCCGACACCTGCTTCATCAAGCCGTCGTGTCTGACCTCCCGGCCCGATCGCCGCGCCCGGCTCCAGCCGGGGGACATCGCCTCGGTGTTGTGCCGGGTCAGCGGGGTCAGAGAGCTGCTGGGCTTCGGAACGAACGAGCGCATCGCCGCGGCTCCCGCCCCGGCGCTGCTGCAGCCGCTGCTCGACGGCCGGGTGACGGTGAAGGGCCACCAGGAGAGCGGCGGGGTGGTCACCGTCACCTTCAGCGACGCGAGCACCCTCGCCGTCCCCGCCGACCTGTTCGATGGGCGGGCGACCGAGCCGCCCGCGGGCGCGCTCAGCCCCGAGCAGCTCGAGCAGCTCAGCCAGCGGTGCCAGGTGCTCGAAGGGGCCTCGGAGTCTGCCCGCCCGGAGACCGTGCCCGCCTCGTGCGCGATGAACGGCGACTGCCCCGGCGGCTACGCCTGCCTCGCCTCGGCCTGTGCCCCCGCGGCAGACACCGCGAACCAGACCGCCTGCTACACCGGCGCGCTCGGGGTGCTCACCGTCTCGATTCGAGCGGCCAGCAAGGACGTGGAGGTGGCGCGCGCCGAGCTCGATGAGCTCACCGAGTCGTACGACATCCAGATGCGCAAGTGCATGATCACCTCGCTGGGCGCGCAAGCCGCCATCGACGCGACGCAGCGCCACAACTCGACCATGACGACGCTCGGCTCGGTGAAGCTGGCGGCCGACATCGTCTCGAACACCGCGGGAGCCGTCGCCGACTGCGCCGACTCGGTGGGGTCCGACACGAAGTTCGGCGCGGCGGCAGCGGTCTCGTGCAGCTCGACGGCGGTGGCGTCCGCGGCCGACTCGGTCTCCGACGGCATGGACTTCGCGATGGAGCAGGCCGAACGAAACCACGAGCTCAACCTGGCCCGCATCGAGTCCGAGACCGAAGAGCGCGCTTGTTTCACCGAGGCCGAGATGTCGCTGGTCGGCACCCGCACCGCCGTGCTCCGCATTCAGCGCGCCAACCAGGAGGTCGCCCGCCAGCTCGTCGAGCTCGACAACGCGCGGAGGGATCTCACCGGCGCCCTCATCGAGGGGCGCGAGGCGGTGCTCAGCGAGCAGGAACGCACCGTGCCCGCGCTGGGCCTCGAGTTCTGGCTCAACGAGAAGGTGGAACTCTACGGCGCCGCCTTCCGCACCGCGCGGCGGGCCGCGTACCTCGGCGTGCTCGCGGTCGAATACGAGTACCAGCTCTCGACCATCGAACGGCAGAACGTGCTCGCCGCGACGAAGGTCTCCGAGCTGCGCGGCGTGCTCGACCGGCTGCGCAACCTCGTGGCCACCGGCACGGTGAAGGGGCGCGCGCCGGCCGAGCTGCACTCGGTGGTGAGCCTGCGCAGCAACCTGCTGCAGCTCTCCGATCAGTCGTCGCTGCCCGCCGGCTGGCACACGCTCACCGGGGCGCAGCGCTTCCAGCTCCTGCTGATGAGCCCGCGCTTCGCGGTGTACGGCGCGGCCGGCGAGTACCTGGGACAGGAACTGCCCTTCCAGGTGGCGCCGCTGTCGGCGCTGAAGCTGGGCAGCGCGGGTGGGGTGGCCCTGCTCTCGGGCGGCGACTGCGCCGAGCGGGTGTGGTCGGTGAACGCGGCGCTCGAGGGAGACGGAGTCATCGTGGGCGACGCGACGCGGGCCCGGCTGACCTTGAAGAAGCGCAACCGCTTCTTCTCCCAGTGGTGCGCGCCGGCGCCGGCCGGGTCTCCGGCCTTCCAGCTCTCGGCGACGCGGCCCTCGCGCAACCTCTTCCTCGACCCGTTTGCCGACTACCTGCCCGGCAGGCCGGGCTCGATGCCCAACGCGTCGCTCACCGTGGACGCCTCGGCAGAGGCCGACGCCTTCTCGTCGGCGCGGCTGCAGCCGGCGCTCAACGTGACGCGGGCCGACCTCGAGACCGACGCGTACTTCAACGGCAGCTCCCGGGAACTGGCGGGCCGCGGGCTGTACGGCGACTACGCGCTGTTCTTCCCGGCGGAGGTCCTGTCGCGAAACGGGGGAGAGGGCGTGCGCCTCGAGCGGCTGGAGGACGTGCTGTTGCGCTTCGACTACGTGTCGGTGGCCCAGAACTGAGGGTGGCCACAGGTCCGGCCGGGGGGCAGCCCGACACCGATCGGACCCACGGCTCGGCCGTGGTATCAGCCAGCGGGTGTCGAACACGTCGTCGAGCGCAGAGGCGCTCATCCCGCTGGTCTACGAGCAGCTGCGAGCACTCGCCGGCAGGTACTTCCTGTCTGCTTCCGGAGCTCCGGTCGCGCCGACGAGCATCGTCCACGAGGCGTTCCTCAAGCTGTCCGGCAAGGAAGGGTTCAACGATGAAGAACACTTCGCCGCCGTGGCAGCCACCGCGATGCGCCAGGTGCTGGTCGACCGGGCGCGGCGCCACGGCGCAGCCAGACGAGGCGGAGGCTGGGAACGGGTCACCCTCTCGTTCGCGGTGGACGGCGTCGCGGAGCGGCTGGACATCGAGGCCCTCGACGCAGCGCTCGCCGTGCTGCAGAAGCTCGACGAACGCCAGGCGCGCATCGTCGAGCTGCGCTTCTTCGGAGGCCTCACCGTGCCGCAGGTGGCGAGGGCGATGCAGCTCTCGACGAGCTCGGTGGAGAAGGAGTGGCGGCGCGCGCGCGCCTGGCTGGGCGCGAAGTTGCGAGCGTGAGCCGTTGGTACCTGCGAAGCAGGGCCACGCAGCTGAAGCGCAGCGGAAGATGCGATGAGGCGGAGCGACCAGAGAACATGAACCCCGAGCGCCACCAGCGGCTGATGGAGCTCTTCGACCAGGCGTGCGGGCTGCCGCCCGAGGACGTCTCGGGCTTTCTGGCCGCGCTGGGCGAGACCGACGGCGACGTGAAGCCGACGCTGGCGAAGATGCTCGAGGTCGACCGGCAGTCGCAGGTGTTGCAGACCAGCGGCGGCCCCCCGGCGCTGGCGCAGGACCTGGTGGTGGCGGCCCTCGAAGATCGCCCCATGCCCGAGCGGCTGGGGGGCTTCGAGGTGCTGGCCCGGCTGGGCGCCGGAGCGATGGGCACGGTGTACCTCGCCCGCCAGAGCCAGCCCGAGCGCGAGGTGGCGCTGAAGGTCCTGCACCCCTGGCTCTGGTCGACGCGCGCGGTGGAGCGCTTCCGCTTCGAGGCGCAGGCCCTGGCGTCGCTGCAGCACCCGTCGATTCCTCCCATCTACGCGGTGATCGAAGAAGCGGGGCAGCTCGCGCTGGCGATGCAGGTGGTGAAGGGCACTCCGCTGCTGGACTGGGCGCGCCGGCGGGCGGTGCCGGAGCGCATCGAGCTGCTGGCGCGCATCGCAGACGCGGTGCACCACGCGCACCTCCGCGGCCTGGTGCACCGCGATCTCAAACCAGACAACCTGCGGGTGAACGACGACGGAGTACCGCAGGTGCTGGACTTCGGCATCGCCGCCGCCCTGGGGCTGGAAGCGCGCGAGGTCGCGGGCACGCCGGCGTACATGAGCCCGGAACAGGTGCAGCCGGGCGCGGTGGTCGACGTGCGCAGCGACGTCTACTCGCTCGGGCTGATCGCGTTCGAGGTGCTGGCGGGGCAGCTGCCCTTCGTGCCGCCGCCGTCGGGGCTGCAGACCCTGCTGGCCTTCAAGCAGACGCCGGTCCCCCGGCTCACCGGGCTGGGTGACGATCTCGACTGGGTGCTCCGGCGCGCCCTGCAGGTGCGGGCGGAAGATCGGTACGGCTCGGCGATGGAGCTCGCCGAGGACCTGCGGCGGGTGCTGCGCCGGGAACCGCTGTCCGTCCAGGCGAGGCCTCGAACCCGCAGGTACGTCGCGGCGCGCTTCGTCCAGCGGCACACGCTGCCGGTGGCGCTGGCGCTGCTGGTGGTGGTGGCGCTGGTGGCAGGCGTCGTCGTCAGCACGCAGCAGTACCTGAAGGCCAGGCACGACCGGGACCGCGCGGAAGCAGAGGCGCGACGGGCGCAACAGTCACTCGACTTCATGTTCGGCGTGATGAACGAGGCGAACCCCGAGCTGGGGGCGGGCCGCGGCAAGGCGCTGCCGATCGGCGAGGTGCTGGACCGGGCGTCGAAGTCGCTCGACGCGCGCCACGACGTGGACGCCCAGGTGGTGACCGCGGCGCGCACGGCGCTGAGCACCACCTGGATCGGCATCGGTGAATACGACCTGGCCGAGCAGGAAGGCGAGAAGGCCGTGGCGGCCTGGGACGGCGCGAAGCTCGGCGACGGGGAACAACTGGCGCGGGCGCTGGCGGCGCTGATCTACGCCCAGGTGGAGACCGGGCGGGGCAGCGCCGCGCAGGCCCACGTCGATCGGGCGGCCGCCATCGAAGCCAGCCTTCACCCGGCCGCGCACACGCACCTGGCAGAGGTGCTGAACCTGCGCGCCCTGGTGCTCCGCGCGGCGGCGAACCACGTCGAGGCCGCGAAGGTGCACGAGCAGGCGATCGCGCTGTTCCGGCGGCTGGTGCAGCCCGGGGACTCGCGGAAGCTGTGGGACGCGCTGACCGAATACGGCATCACCCTCTCGTCGCTGGGGCGCTTCGAAGACGCAGAAGCCGCGCACCGGGAAGCGCTGAAGCTGGTGGTAGCGCAGCTCGGCCCTGACGATCTCGAAGTGGCGAACGTGAACCACAACCTCGCGTGGCTGATGGACCAGTACCCGCGGCCGCGGGAAGCGCTCGAGCTGCTCGACCGCGCGCTGCAGATTCGCCTGCCGCTGCTGGGCAAAGACCACCTCCGCATCGGCAACCAGCGCAACCTCGAGGCGTTCCTGAGGCTCGAGCTCGGCGACGTGAAGGGCGCCCGCGCGGCGATGGACGAGTGCCTGCGCATCACCGCGCAGGGCTTCGGGAAAGACAGCCCCCGCTTCAAGCGGATGCTGGAGCACCAGGTGCTGGTGCTGACGGCCGAAGGCAGGACCGGCGAAGCGATCGCGCTCGGCGACCAGATCCTCGCGGAGCAGCTCGAGGCCAGAGGCGAGGACCACGTGGTGACGGCCCTGATGCGCTCGAACGTGGCCGAGGCGTACTTCGCCGCGGGCCGCCGCGCCGAGGCGCAGCAGATGCTCGAAGCCGCGGTCGCGTGGCTGCAGCCCCGCCGCAACCCCAGACATCGTGGGCTGACGCTCGCCCAGGAGCGGCTGGCCCGGGTGCGGCAGTTCTCAGAGCCTCGAGATCAACGCGCACGCGAAGCGGTAGGCGTCACCGGGCCAGCGCGCTGACACGTAGTTCCCGTCTTCCACCACGAAGGCCGGCCCGTCATCGGCGTCGGTGCCGCGCGACATGAGGTGCGTCGGCCCGCGCACGAAGTCGCCGGGGCTGGAGAGCCCGGCCCGCACCTCGTCCTCCACGTAGGCGGGATAGGTGCGGTAGTACCTGCCCAGCTTCCACGCGGTCGACCAGTACGCCACGCGCTCCATGTACGCGGGCAGGCAGGTGCTCTTCTTCCCCTTGAGGATGCCGGCGCGCGCGGCGACCAGCACGCCGTGGCAGATGGCGGCGATCGGCCGCTCAAGCGCAGCGAACGCGCGCACCTTCGCCTGCAGCTCCTCGCTGCCCAGGTACTGCTTCATGCCCTGCGCGTGGCCCCCGGGGAGCAGGAGCGCGTCGAACGCCGACACGTCGAGCCCCTGCCACGACACCGGCCTCTGGAACTCGGGCGCCCTGGTGAGCTCTGCGTAGAACTGCTTCGGCTCGGGCTCGGCGCCGAGCTGACCGAAGATGACTCCGGTCAGGAGCAGCGGGTCGGCTGCGGGCGTGACGTCGCCGCGCTCGGTGGCGAAGGTGACGCGGTGGCCTGCGCGGGTGAGCAGCTTCCAGGGCACCGCGACCTCGGTGACGTCGAAGTCGGTGTCGGGGAGCGGAATCCAGACGTGGGCTATCTACGGCTTCTTCTTGAGCAGCTCCGCGAACGAGCGCTTCGGCGCGCCCCGGCGGAGCTCGTCGGCGAGGCGCTCACGCTCGGCCTCGACCGCCTTGTCGCGCCGCAGGTCGGTCGCCTCGGTGGCTTCGTTCTTCGTGACCGCGGAGAGCGGGCGGATGGCGTCGATGCGCCGGTCCGGTCTGTATTCGGAGGCCATGCAGCGAGCCTAGCCGGCTGGGGTGAGGGGCTGTGAGCGCACATTCCTGCGCAACCGGGGCCCTCTCTCCAACCGGTTATCGGCGGCACGCCCCCTGCTCGAGGGCCGCGCATGTTCAGCCGCGCCCTGACGACTGCGCTCCTCCTCCTGCTCACCACCGGCTGTGTGGCCGGCAACGCTGCTGCGGGCGCCCTGCTGCTGCCCATGCGGGTGCCCGTGGTGGGCGCGCCCCCGCTCGCGCACGAGCGCTTCTCGGTCACCACCCGCGACGGCATCGCGCTCGACGGCTGGTTCTTCACCCCGGCCGCCCCGCCGCGCGCCGTGCTGGTGCTGGTGCACGGCAAGGACATCAACCGGCAGCACTTCGTCGGCGCCGCGCGCCGCTTCGTCGACCAGGGCCTCGCGGTGGTGGCGTTCGATCAGCGCGCCCACGGCCGGTCGACCGGCGAGTTCGTCACCTACGGCGCGAAGGAGGTCGGCGACCTGCGCCTGGTCATCGACACCGCGCTCAAGAAGTGGGGGCGCGAGCTGCCGGTGGTGCTGGTGGGCGAGTCACTGGGCGCGGCGGTGGCCCTGCAGACGGCGGCGGTCGAGCCCCGGGTGCGGGTGGTGGTCGCGGGCGCGGCCTTCGCCGACCTCACCACCGTCATCGACGATCACGCCCCCGCCATCCTGGGCAGGCAGGCGAAGGAGAAGGCCATCGCGGTCGCCGAGCAGGCGGGTGGCTTTCACGTCGCCGACATCTCGCCCGAGCGCGCGGCGCGCAGCATCACCGTGCCCACGCTGTTGCTCCATGGTTCCGAAGACACGTACCTGCCGCTGCGGCACTCGCTGCGGATCTACGAAAACCTGGCGGGGCCCCGCGAGCTGGTGCGGCTCGAGGGCGTGGACCACGTCGGCATCCTGCTCTCGGACCAGGCGTGGAAAGCGATCGACCGCTTCGTGGGCGAAGCGCTGCACCGGGAGCTGCTGGTGAAGGTCAATCGCACGAACAGTCCCGCTCCGGTGGGAGCGCGAACGTCGTCGCGTTGACCTCGGCCGAGACCCTGAAGGTCGTCGCGTTCATTCCCAGCGAGGGCTCCAGCGTGCCCTTCTCGAGCGTCCAGCGGTAGCGACCCCGGCTGCGCAGCCACGAGACCGCCTGCCGTTCGGTGGTCGCGCTGGGAACGGCGAACTCGGCGCCGAGGTGCCGGGTCACCGGCACCCAGACCACCAGCCCCTTCGTGCCCAGGGGGAGCGTGAGCCGCCGCACGATGCCGCTGGCCGCCTCGAAGCTGAGCTCCTCGAAGTCGCTGCACGCGTCGGCGACCTCGAGCGGCGTGGTGACGAGGAAGACCTGGCGTGGGTCCCTGGCGTCGACGGTGAAACGCAGCCACGGCTTCGGGGCGAGCCCCAGGCCCGCCAGCCACGCCGTCGTCGCCGCGGCCTTCTTCTTCTCGGCCTCGTCGTCGTTGCCACAGCTCACCCGCGAGTCGAGCCCGCCCACGCACGAGGACGCGGGCAGCTTCTTCGGCCGCGCCTTCGTCAGGTCGAGCCACTTCGCCCTCGAGGGGTCTTCGGTGTTGCAGGCCCAGGCGAAGCGCAGGTCGCTCACCGGCGCGAGGTTGCGGGCCATGGCCGCGCGCACCACCGTCGAGGCGCGCCGGGTGGCCCACGCCGCGTTGAGCAGGCCGCCGCGGGTGCGCTCGCTGCGCTCGATGCGCCAGGCCATCTCCCAGAGCGCGACCGCGCGCAGCTGGGCGTGGGCGTCTTCGGTCTGGCGAAGCGCCTCGAGCATCAGCGCCTCCGGGTCGGGCGGCTTCGAGGCGAGGCGGCTCAGCGGCACGCGCCCCACCAGCGCGGTCGAGGTGACGCGCGCGGGCAGGCGGCCTTCCTCTCCGAAGATCGCCACCTGCGCCAGGGGCACGCTCACCACCGCGTCGTCACCGTCGATGGCGCTCACTTCCACCTTCGTGTCGATGGGCAGCGTCGCGAGGGTGGGCGGTTTCTTCTTCGAGAGGCCCAGCAGCGGCGTCGCGTCTTGCGAGGTCCACGCGGGGCCCGGGCCGCTCACGCCCCCGTCGGTCTCCAGCACGGGCAGGGCGGGCTCGGCGTCGAGCTCGAAGGTGTTCTCGCCGCGCGCGATCGCGAACTGCGCCAGCACCGCCACCTGCCAGTTCGTGGGCGAGCTGAGCTTGTGCAGCGCCGCTTCGGCCTTCAGCGGGTCTGCCAGCAGGAGCTTGAGCAGCGCCGCGTCGGTGTCGGCCTCTTCCGGCAGCGCCACCTCGTCGGGGAACGCGGCGATCAGCTCGGGGTCTTCGGGCGGGAGCACCGGAGCTTGCTTCACCGGCGCGGCGACCACCACCTGCGGGGGAGGGGGCGGAGGCGGCGGAGCTTCGGTGCACGACGACGCCGCCACCACCACGACCAGCCAACCCCGGAGCCGCATGGCGCGAGCCTAGCCGCACTCGAGGGAGTAATAGGGCTTCCTGATGATCAGACCGGTCGAGACGAGGGACGTCGCGGCGGTGATCGAGCTCGTGCGCACCACGCTCGGCGAGTTCGGCATCGTCTTCGGCGAGGGCGCAGACACCGACGCGCAGCTCGCGGAGCTGCCGGCGAGCTACACCGATGGCGGCGGCGCCTTCTTCGTGGCTGTCGATGTGGAGGACCTGATCGGCACCGCGGGTATCGCGCTGGTCGAGCCCGGCCTGTTCGAGCTGCGCAAGATGTACCTGCGGCCCGGGGCGCGCGGTCGGGGCGTGGGCCAGCTGCTCTTCGACGCGTGCCTCGCGCACGTGCGGGCGCACGGAGGGCGGCGCATCGTGCTCGACACCACCGAGCAGATGACGGCGGCCATCGCCTTCTACGAGCGGAACGGCTTCGTCCGCGACGACACCCAGCGGCGCGCCGCGCGGTGCTCCCGGGGCTACCGGCGCGACCTCCCCTGATGAACTCTCGTTCGTCGAGAAACCCACGATTTTGCTCGAAAGGCGCGCAACCTCTGACGCGCTGCTTCCGACAATGTGCGCAGAGTCTTCAATGCGCCTCTCCACCCTCCCTCAACGCACCGCCACCTCGCCGCGAGCGCTGAGCCAGGCCGATCACGAGAAAGCGACCCGTCTTTCCAGGGAGATGGCGCTCTTCACCCGCCTCCAGGGTGGGGCCCCTGCGGGCCCGAAGCTCGCGCCCGGCACTCCCGCTTTCAGCCGCGCGGCGAAGAAGGACTACGGAGATCTGCTCGCCCTTCACGGCGCGCCCCGGCTCCCTGCCGCGTTCGTGGTGCAGCAGCTCAGCACGCTCCCCGCCCCGGTCGCGGTCGCGTTCGACACCTTCCGGCAGCTCCACGCAGGTCGCGCCGAGGTCGCCTTGAGCACCATCGACGGACACCGCACCTGGCAGGCGCAGGTCGTTCAGGGCGGCAACGGCGCGCAGGTGCTGCTGCTCGACGTCAAGGGCGAGGAGCTCGCGCGGGGTGTGGTGCGAGGCGCCGCGGTCTCCTGGCGCTGGTAGCTTCCACCCCGAGAGGGTTGATCCGTTCAGCCCGAGAGCGTTCACCCCGAGCGGAGTGGCGCCCATCCCTCGACTCCGCTCGGGATGAACGGGCCCCTCCGCATTTCGGCCAACCCTGCGAGTGGAGTCGAGGGCGACTTCGTGCGCCTCCTTCGGGGGCTCAGCGGGGCGTAAGCCGCTCGGCCAGCAGCGCGCGCATCGCGTCGAGGCGCATCGGCTTGGTGAGGTAGCCGTCGGCACCCGCCGTCTTCGCCGCCGCGACGAGCCGGTCTTCACCCATCGCGGACAACAGGATGACCGGAATCCTCGCCAGGGCCGCGTCAGCGCGGATCGCCCGGCACACCTCGAGGCCGTCGAGACCGGGCATCAGCACGTCGAGGAACACCAGGTCGGGCCGTTCCTTGCGCACCAGCTCGAGCGCGGTGTCGCCGCGCTCTGCCCGCACCACGCGGTGGCCCGCCTTCGTCACCACGCGCGAGGTGAAGTCGAGGATCGACGGGTCGTCGTCGGCCACCAGCACCGTGCGCGCGAGCCCCGGGCCCTGCGCGCGCTGGCCCAGCAAGACCTCCACGGCGTACTGGAGGCGGATCACCATGGTGGAGTCGACCTGCAGCAGCTTGAGGCCGGCCAGCGCGAGGTCTGGCCTCGTCCACATCACCACCGCGGTCAGCAGCGCCTCGGTGCCGTCGGGGAGCTGCAGCGCCAGGCCCACCTGCGCGTCCTGCACCAGGGGCTGCGGCGTCTTGAGGGTGACCCCGTGCGCCGACAGGCTCTTGGTGGTGCAGCCGCCCATCGCCTGCGGCGTGAGCACCTTCGCGGGGAGATCGCAGTCGGCCCGCGGCTCGGCCCGGCCTGCCAGGCGCGCCGCGTCGTCGTGATCGGCGACCAGCGCCCGGCACTTTTCCAGCGACGCCTCGTCGAGCTTCACCAGCACGCCGGACGGCTGGCCCGGGGCGGGCACCCGCACCTGCTGCACCACGGCCTTCACCACGATCGCCGCGTCGAACTCGGGCGCGTCGATCTCCACGCTCACCGCTACGCCGGGCGCGAGGACCTCGGTGGTGGGCACGAACACCCGGTCGCCTCCAGAGACGACGACCTCGGACCACAGCCGCGCGCGCGCGAGGAAGTGGAGCTTGAGGCCTGTCCCGAGGGGCGCCGAGGGGGCCATCAGGTGGTCACGTTGAACCGGAAGTGCATGCAGTCCCCATCCTGCACCACGTACTCTTTTCCTTCGATACGCAGCAGGCCCTTGTCTTTCACGGCCTGTTCACTGCCGAGCGCCAGCAGGTCCTTGCAGGACATCACCTCGGCCTTGATGAAGCCCTTCTCGAAGTCGGTGTGAATGACCCCGGCGGCCTGGGGCGCGGTGTAGCCCTTGTGAATCGTCCAGGCGCGGCACTCCTTCTCGCCCACGGTGAAGTAGGTCCACAGGCCGAGCATCTTGAAGCCGGCGCGCACCACCTTGTTCAGGCCGGGCTCGTCGAGCCCCGCGTCCTTCAGGAACGACGGGCGGTCCTCCTCGGGCAGCTGCTGGATCTCGGCCTCCAGCGCGGCGGCGAGCACCACCACTTCCGACTTTTCCTTCGCGGCGATCTCCTTCACCTTGAGCACCAGCGGGTCGGAGTCGGCCTTCGCCAGCTGCGCCTCGGACACGTTGGCGATGTAGAGCACCGGCTTGTTGGTGAGCAGGAAGAGCTCGGCGATCATCTCCTGCTCGTTGTCCATCAGGTCGTGGCCGCGCACCGGGATGCCCTGGTCGAGCTTGGCCTTCACCTTGTCCAGCACCGCCAGCTCGGCCTTGGCGAGCTCGCCTTCCTTGCCCGGGCCCTTGGCGTTGCGCGCGGTCTTGTCGCGGCGCTTCTCCACCGTCTCGAGGTCCTTCAAGCAGAGCTCGGTGTCGACCACGTCTTTGTCGCGCTGGGGGTCGACGCTGCCCTCGACGTGGGTGACGTTGTCGTCGATGAAGCAGCGCAGCACGTAGAGCACCGCGTCGACCTGGCGGATGTTGGCCAGGAACTGGTTGCCCAGGCCTTCACCCTTCGAGGCGCCGCGCACCAGCCCGGCGATGTCGACGAACTCGAGCGTGGTGTAGATGAGCTTGAGCGGTTTCACCGTGGCGGCGATCTGCGCGAGGCGCTCGTCGTACACGGGCACGATGCCGATGTTCGGCTCGATGGTGGCGAAGGGGTAGTTGGCAGCCAGCGCGCCGGCGTTGCTGAGCGCGTTGAAGAGGGTGGACTTTCCCACGTTGGGGAGCCCGACGATTCCGATCGAGAGAGCCATGGAGGGGAGGCCGATACCACCTCCCTTCCCGATGCGCACCCGTCAGCAGGCGAGCTACCTTCTCGCCCCCATGTCCCGCCTTCGTCCAGCTTTCATCCTCTCCGCGCTCCTGGCCCCGGCCAGCGCGCTGGCCACCGTCGTCCTCTCGATGTCGATGGAAGAGATGACCGCCAGGGCCCCGCTGGTGGTGCACGCCACGGTGAACGCCACCGGGCCGGGGTGGGACGCCGAGCACGCGAAGATCTGGACCTGGACCGAGCTGGTGGTGAAGGACACCCTCAAGGGGAAGGCCCAGCCCACCGTGCTGGTGAAACAGCCCGGTGGCGTCGTCGGCGACCTCGGCATGCACGTCGACGGCGTGGCCACCTTCGCCCCGGGTGAAGAGGTGGTGCTCTTCCTCGAGCCTGCGCCCGACGAGCCGGGCTCGTGGGTGCCGGTGGCGATGAGCTCGAGCAAGGTGACCTTCGAGGCACGTCCCGGCGCGAAGCTCGCCCGCAGGGACCTCGCCGGCCTCGTCTTCGCGCGGCCCGGCCAGAAGGGCGTGGTGCAGCCGGTCGACGAGCGCGAGCAGCTGGGCACCGCCGACGCGTTCCTGGCCCGCATCCGCGCGGCGGTGAAGAAGGGGGCGCGATGAAGCGCCTCGTCCTGCTGTGGCCCCTGCTCTCGCTCGCCGCGTTCGGCAACCCCAGCGGGCGGCGCTGGTCGCTGAGCACCTGCACCACCACCTGCAGCAGCAGCAACGTGCAGTGCGTCGCGGGCCGCTGCCTGCCCGAGGTGCGCTTCGCCGCCAGCGTCGCCAACACCGGCGGCACGGTGATCAACGGCCCTTCCGCCGTGCCCTACAGCGTCGCGCTCACCTCGATGCGCGCGGGCTTCGAGACGTGGACCACGCCGAACGTCACCACCTGCAGCACCTCGCTCGACTTCGCCTTCCAGGGCAACTTCTCCGGGCCGTCGGGCACCGCGGCCGTCAACGGCAACGACGGGAACAACAACGTCATCTGGCTGGGCGGCAGCAGCTGGCGCTACGGCAGCGGCACGCTGGGGCTCAACACCACCACCTTCTCCAGCGGCCTGCTCCTCGACGCCGACATCGAGTTCAACAACAACAGCCGCTGGGGCACCACCGGCGCCAGCGGCGACACCGACCTGCAGAGCGTGGTGACCCACGAGGCCGGGCACTTCATCGGCATCGCGCACTCCACCGTCGGCAACGCAGTGATGAACCCGTCGATCGGCGCCGGCGTGCTCAAGCGCACCCTCTACGCCCCCGACCTGTCGGACATCTGCGGCATCTACCCGGGCACGGCCGGTGGCCAGGGTTCTCCCTGCACCACCGCGGCGATGTGCCTGGGAGGCAACGTGTGCGAGGGCGGGGTGGGCTCGAGCTCGCTGTTGTGCACGCGCGACTGCACCGGCACCGAGGCCTGCCCCACGGGCTATTCCTGTCAGGCTTCGACCGCGGGCTTCGCCTGCCTGCCCCAGCTGGGCGTGCCTGATCAGTGCCGCTTCTGCACGGGGGGCGCCGACTGTTCCTCGGGCGTGTGCGTGTCGGGCACCGGAGGCCTCAACTATTGCAGCCAGTCGTGCACGGTGGGCATGGCAGGCCAGTGCGCGCTGGGCTCGAGCTGCGTGGCCGGCCCCAGCGGCTCGTTCTGCCAGCCGGCGACGACGTGCACCAACCAGTGCACCGTGGCGACCGCGGCGGCCGACTGCGCGCCGGGCTACGCCTGCCAGGGCGGCACCTGCACGCCCACCGGCGCGCTCGGAGATCGCTGCGAGGTCTCGGGCTTCTGCCAGCCGTGCACCGCGTGCATCGTCGACGGCAACGATCCGAACATTTCCTTCTGCCGCGAGTGCTGCAACGGCGCCTCCCCGCTGTGTACGGGCTGCACCGCCACCAGCTGTGCTCCGGTCGGCGGCAGCCCGGCGGCGTGCCTGCCCTTCGATGGCGGGGCCGAGCTGCTGTGCTTCCCCTCGACGGGTGGCGGCTCGTGCCAGGCCTGCAGCACCGCGTCGCCGTGCGCGGCCGGGACGCCGTGCGTGGGAGGCCTGTGCCGGTCGAGCTGCAACCCGTCGAACCCGGGCACGTGCCCGGCCTGTCTGACCCAGGGCGCTTCGGGCATCTGCGCCTGCACTCCCGCCGAGATCGCCGGGCCCAACGAGCGCTGCGCACCGAGCGGTCCGCTCGCCATCTGCCGCACCGGGCTCAAGTGCATGAGCGGGTTCTGCCGCGAGACGTGTTCGGTGGGCGTGCCGGGCTCGTGCGCCCCGGGGTTCGCGTGCATCGATCTCGCAGCTCAGATGGTGTGCATTCCCGTGCCGGACGCAGGCCCGGTGGGCGGAGGAGGAGGAGGAGGCGGCGGCGGTAGCGGCGGAGGCACGGCCACCGGAGGAGGCGGCGGGTCCGGCGGCGGAGGCGCGGCTGAGCTCTGCGGCCCCAGCACCTGCGGCGGGTGCTGCAGCCTCGGGCAGTGCGTGCAGCCCACCGACGACGCGTGCGGCACGTTCGGCGGCGTGTGCCAGGCCTGCGGCGAAAACAAGAAGTGCGAGCTGGGGGCCTGCGTTTCCGCGCCGAAGCAGGGCTGCAGCTGCGGTGAGGTCGAGGGCTTCACGGCGATCGTGCTGGCGCTGGCGACGATCGTGCGCGGTCGACGGCGGCGTGTGGTCTGCTGAGTTCCCGGAGGCGTCATGCGGAAGCGCTCATTCATCGCTGCACTCATGTTCACGAGCCTGGCGTGTGACCCGCCCCCGCTCCCCCCGGCGAAGCCCGAGCTGACCGCCACGCCCAACCCGGTGCAGTTCGGCCAGGTGGCCGTCGACGAGACCGCCACCAAGACGGTGTCGGTGAACAACATCGGCACGGCCGCGGTGACCGTCAGCTCGAGCGTGGGCGCGGGCTCGCTCTTCACGGTGCCGGCCGTCGTCACCATCGCCGCCGGCGCGTCGACGCAGGTGTCCGTGCGCTTCCGGCCCAACCGGGTCGCCTTGATGTCGGAAGAGTGGATCCTCGCCGTTTCGGGCGAGGCGCCCCTGCTGCGGGTGCCCCTGCGGGGCGAGGGCGTCTCGCCGTGCAACGACGCCGACAGCGACGGCGCGCTGGCGAACTGCCCCACCGGCACCGACTGCGACGACACCCTCGCCGCGGTGCACCCGGGGGCGCTCGAGCTCTGCAACGGCGGCCGCGACGACGACTGCGATCCGCTCACCGCCGAGGTCTGCGACGCGGGCGTCGATGGCGGGCAGGACGCGGGCCGGGACGCGGGGGTCGATGGGGGCCAGCCCGACGCGGGCCCCTGCAGCTGCGTGGACGACCCCAACGACTGCCGCGGCCTCAACGCCTGCGTGCGTGACGGGGGCGTCCCCGTGTGCACCAGCTTCGATCTGCCCGACACCACCGCGTGCCTGCGCGGCGGCGGGGGCACGGGTGTCTGTCAGAATGGGTCGTGCATCGAGTGCATCACCGCCACCGACTGCATCGCGCTCAACCCCGGCGCGACGGCCTGCGACCTGCTCACCTGCAACGCGGGTACGTGCGCCTCGCAGCGCCGTCACGACTCCACCGCGTGGAGGGTCTCGCCGCCGCTGAGCGCCGAGGTCCTCCTCAACGGCAGCGCCACCCCGCTCAAGGCGATGTGGGACGGGCAGAACTTCGCGGTGGCGATGGTGACCCTCGACGGCGGCGCGGTGGTGCGGCGCGTGTCGCGCGCGGGCGCGATCATCGACCCGGTGGGCTTCCGCCTGAACCCGCGCGTCAAGGACATCGCGTATTCGGGCGATCGGTTCCTCCAGGTCACCGAGGAGCCAGCCGGGGGCGCGCAGCCCTTCAACTTCATCGCCGGCTCGTACCTCTCGTACGACGGCGGCGCGAACAGCGCCTCGCAGCCGCTCATCGCCGAGGCCAGCACCGCGGCTCACCCGGTGCCTCACTTCGCGGCCGCCAGCGTGGCGGGCTCGAGCGCGGGCTCGTTCATGGTGATCGCGGCGGCCAGCCAGTACCCCTGGGCGAAGTGGCGGCAGCTGCCGGGCGCCGCGGGGGAGATCACCACGCCGATGCTGCCGCGCTTCCCGGTGCTCACCGGCTCACCCAACGGCTACTCCCTGGCGACGCAGGAGAGCTCCATCGGCTCAGGCAACGCCGAGGCCGGCGGCGCCTTCTACGGGCGCACCACCGGAGACACGGGCTACTCGGTGCTCGCGCCCTACACCGCGGCCGACGTCATCCGCGGGACCCAGTGCTGCACGCAGGCCTCCCGGCTGGCGACCAACGGGAACACCTTCATGCTGGCCTACACCTGGGGCGGCGTGGCCGCGCTCTACCGGCCCTACGACGTGGCCCTGCAGCCCACCGCGCCGCCCACCCAGTACCCGCTCGGTGGCGCGGCCTACACCCCGGGCCAGACCATCGAGCTGGGCAGCGACGGGGTGAACTTCTTGATCGTCCAGGCGCCCTCGGCGACCACGCTTCGGGTGATCCGCGTCACCCCCACGGGCGACCAGCTCGACACCCCCACCTTCGACGTGAGCAACCCCGACTCGATCGTCGAGAGCCAGCCGCGCCTCGCGTCCGATGGGCAGGGCCGCAACCTGCTCGCGTACCAGAAGGTCGAGGGCGCGCAGACGAACACGTACGTGCGGCTCTTCACCACCTGTCCCTGAGCCGTTGGTCGGCGTGAACGGAACCGCTCGAATCCGTTCGGCCCGAGCGAAGTCGAGGGCTCAGTTCCCGTAGACCCTCAGGGTGAGGCCCTTGTAGATCCCGCCGCCCAGCTGCCGCCGCGGCCGCAGCCAATCGCAGGCCGCGAAGAGATCCGGTTGATCGTCGGCGTGTGCGTAGAGCACGCGCAGCGACCGGGGCCGTCGCGTCAGTGAGGCGCGAATCTTCGCCTGCGCCGCCGCCATCACCGTGCCCACGAAGGGGTTGAAGAGGTAGGCGACGGTGACGTCGTCGGGCACGTCCCAGGCGGCCGCGTCGGCGACGACCACCTCCACCGGGGTGCGCAAGCGATGCCGGGCCGTCAGCACGTTCTTCGTCGCGGAGTCCGCCAGGGGCTTGAGCAGCTCGACCCCGACGACGCGCTTGAGCTTCGTCCTTGCGGCCATCAGGAGCGCCCGGCCCAGGCCGGCCCCGTAGTCGAGGAAGACGTCGTCGTGCGAGAGCTCGAGCGCGCCGACGGCGTGGCGCACGAGGAACCAGGGCAGCGGCTCGTAGGCGATGCTCTCGGCCGGCACCGCGGTCTGCCCGTGGGCCGCGGCGCGCCGGGTGTCGACGCCGAAGTAGCGCTCCCAGCCGTGGGACTCGGCCTGGGCCAGGGCCCACCGCAGCCGATCGATCGGCGAACTCGCGCCTCGAGGGATGATCGATGCGAGCCTGCGCAGGCGCGTCCAGGTTTCCATGCGCGGGGACATAACAGGCCAGGAGCCAATCGCCTGCCCACCCCTGGGGTTTCGGCTCCCCGGAAATCAGGGGGCGCGCAGGGTGCGCTCGAGCATGCGCGCCGCCAGGCGCACCTCTTCACTCTGGTCCACCCGGGCGCGCCGATTTCCCCGCGGGGCTTTCACGTCGTCGAGCAGCGCCTGTGCCTCGGTGCGGCTGGCGTTGGCGGCCTTCAGCTCGACGAACATGCTCCGCAGCGCGTGCGCGGTGAGCAGCAGCGGGTCCTTCACGCTCTCGAGCCGCACCTTCGCCGAGCCCAGCGCGGTGCGCGCCGCGTCGGGCTTGCGGTTGATCGCCTCGAGCGACGCGAGGTAGGTGAGGAAGAGCCCCTCGTGCCGCACGTCGCCCACGTCGGACAACAACCCCAGCGACTCCTCGAGCGTCGTGTGCGCCTTGCTCAGCTCGCCGCGCTCGACCTGCAGGTGCGAGAGCTTGCCCAGGAAGTACCCCTGCAGCCGCACCTCGCGAATGGCGCGGCAGCGCTGCACCGCGTCCTTCAAGAAGGCGTGCGCCAGCTCGAGCCGCCCCTGGTCCTGGAAGATGCTGCCCATGGTGCCGAGGATGCGCGCCTCGTTGAGCCGATCGCCCCGCTCGCGCGCCAGGGGCAGCGCCTCGTCGCAGTGCATGATCGCCTCGGTCGGCTCGTGCCGCGCCACCCGCACGATGCCCATGTAGGCCAGCGTCTCGATCATCGTCGCCTTGTCGTCGGCCGTCCGCGCCACCGAGAGCGCTTCCTCGAGGCCCTCGAGCGCCGCGTCGATCGCGCCCGAGACGAAGCGCGCCACCGCCAGGTCCGTCAGCACCCGCGCCAGCAGCGAACCGTTGGGCGTGGTGCGGGCGAGCACGAGCGACTGGGTGAGCTCTTCCACCGCCTGCGTGAGCCGGCCCCGCACGCGCCAGGCGTTGCCCCGCTGCTGCAGGCCGATGGCCAGGGTCTCGGCGTCGATGCCCACCGAGCGCCCCACCCGGATGGCGTCGTCGAGCAGCGCCAGGTGCGACGCGTACGGCCCGGTGCGGACGATCACCGGCTCGAGCACGTTGAGGGCCCGCAGCGCCGCGTGCGCGCTCTCCTTCGTGGGGGGCAGGGTCGAGAGCGCCCGCTCGAAGACCTCGGTGAGGTTCTGCCGCTCGACGAAGAGCGCGTTCATCGCTTCTTCGGTGCGCTCGGTGCCCAGCTTCTCGAGGCAGCGCTGCCCCAGCTCGAGCACGTGCGCCGCGTGGCGGGACCGCGTCGTCCCCACCGCGCCCAGCGCCTCGAGCTTCTGGCCGGCGAACTCGTGCACGCTCTCCAGCATGCCCAGCCGCAGCTCGTCGGGGAGCTCGGGCGCCACGGAGTGCGTGAGCAACGACTTGCGGTGCAGCGCGGCCACCACCTCGAGCCGCAGCGGCGCGACCGGGAAGGCGGTGAGGTCGAGCACCTCGATCGCGCTCTCGGGCGTGAAGCCCCCGCGGAACACCGAGAGCTGGGCCAGCGCCGACTGTTCCACCGGGCTGAGCAGCTGCCACGACCAGTCGATGGTGTTCCACAGCGTCTGGTGCCGGCCCTGCCCGGGCTTCGAGCCCCCCAGCACCTCGAAGCGCGCCGCGAGCCGATCGAGCAGCGCCTGCGGGGTGTCGTGCTGCAGCTGCGCGGCCGCCAGCTCGATGGCCAGCGCGTGGCCTTCGAGGCGCTCGCAGATCTGCGCCAGGATGCCCAGGTCCTTGCCGGTGGGCTTGGCGCCCACCAGCTGCGCGCGCGCGATGAAGAGCTGCACCGCCTCCGACGCGGCGCCGCCGGTGGTGGGCAGCGCGGTGAGCGGGTGCAGCGCTTCGCCCTCGACGCGCAGCGACTCGCGGCTGGTGACGAGGAAGCGGGTATCGGGGGCGAACTCGAGCCAGGCCCCCACGGTGCGCTGCGCGGACGAGACCACCTGCTCGAAGTTGTCGAGCACCACCAGCGACGGCCCGAGGCTGCGCAGGGTGCGCCCGGTCTGGGTGATGGAGTCGTTGCTCGCGTCGAGCGGAATGTCGATGGTGAGCGCGCGCGCCACCGCCTTGCAGACGTCTTCGGCCGAGCGCGCCTCGGCGAGGTCGACGAACCAGGTGCCCCCGGTCTTCGCCCAGCGCTCCCGCTGCCGCCACGCGAGCTCGCGCACCAACCGGGTCTTGCCCACGCCCCCGAAGCCCACCACCGTCACCAGCCGCGCGCCCTCTTCGAACGCGGTGTCGAGCGCGAGCAGGTCTGCCTCGCGGCCCACGAAGGGGCCGGCGGGGGGCAGCAGGTTGGTGCGGCCGGGCCGTTCCTGCAGGAACTCCGAGACCGCCGAGAGGAAGGCGTCTTCCTGCGGCAGGGGGGCGCGCTTGCGGTTGGGCCGGGTGGTGGGGTCGGGCCGCTTGACCGCGATCGTCTCCTTGGTGGGAATGAGCGACGGCCCCTGGGTGGTGGCGCTGGGGTCGGGGAAGAGCCCCTTGAGCGCCACCGCCACCCGGTTCGCCGAGTGCGCGCTCTTCGTCTCGTCGAGCCAGGCCTCGAAGGCGTCGGCCGCCGACGCGCAGTCGGGGAAGCGCGCCGAACGTTCGCCTTCCAGCATGCGCATCACCACGTCTTCCACGCCCTGCGGCAGCGTGGGCACGATGGTGCGGGGCGCGGGAATGCGGTGCTCGAGGATCGCCCGCAGCGCCTCGGCGTCGGAGGGCTTCAAGAACAGCCGCTTCCCGGTGAGCAGCTCCCAGGCCACGATGCCCAGCGCGAACTGATCGGACCTCCCGTCGAGCTCCTCGGCCTCGAGCTGCTCGGGCGAGAGGTAGGCGAGCTTGCCCTTCACCACCCCCACCTCGGTCTTGGTGCTGCGCGTCGCCGCGTGCGCGATGCCGAAGTCGAGCACCTTGGTGATGCCGTCCCAGGTGACGAACAGGTTCGGCGGCGAGATGTCGCGGTGCACGATGTGCAGCGCGTGCCCTTCGAGATCGGTCTTGGTGTGCGCGGCGTGCAGCCCGCGCGCGGCGTCGATGAGCACGTGCAGCGCCACCGGCAGCGGGAGCAGCTCGTCGCGCTTGCCCAGCTCGTGGAACACGGCCGAGACGTCGCGGCCGCGCAGGTATTCCATGGTGATGAAGTACAGGCCGTCGGCCTGGCCCGCGTCGAAGATGTTCACCACGTTGGGGTGGCTCAGGTCGGCCGCGATGCGCGCCTCGTCGAGGAACATGCGCACGAAGTCCGGGTTGTCGGACTGGTGCGGCAGGATGCGCTTCATCACCACCAGCTTCTCGAAGCCGTCGATGCCGGCCTGGCGGGCGAGGAAGACCTCGGCCATGCCCCCCGAGGCGAGCTTCTGCAGCAGCGTGTAGCGGCCGGCGAAGGTGGTCATGTGCCTGCTCCGAGCGGAACCGAGGGGGACAGCCCTTCCACGAAGTGGGCGATCTCGGTGAGGGCCACGGCGCGGTCGGTGTCTCGGGGAATGATGTGAAAGCCGCGCTGCAACAGCAGCCGGCGCGAGAAGGGCAGGCGCCGCTGCAGCGCGAGCACGGCGCCGGTGTCGACCACGTGGTCGTTCACCGCGCCGATGACGAGCGAGGGGCAGGTGATGCGCCGTTCCGATTCGTGCGCGAGGTCGGCCAGCGCGAACAGGTCGAACACCCGCGCCAGCGGGTAGCGGGGCAGAATGGGCGCCCCCGCGCGCACCTCGTTCGACTCGATGTCGGTGCTCTTCTTCTCGATCCACCGCTCCTTCACGTCGAGGCCGGGCAGCCAGCGGAGCCGGCGCAGCGCCCGGGCGTCGCGCGCCTTGAGCCGCAGCGCGGGCGCCATCAGCACCAGGCCCTGCACCCGGGTGCGGTACCGGGCGGCGAGCACCATCGCCAGCAGGCCGCCCATCGACAGGCCGATCACCACCACCCGGCGCGCGCCCGCGAGACTCTCGAGTGCCGCGGTGGCCGCCTCGAGCCACTCACGCATGCCCGCCCAGAGCATCGCCTCGGGGGTGGTGCCGTGGCCGGGCAGGCGCGGACACACCACGTGCAGGCCGCGCGCGGCGAGCGCCTCGCCGACGGGTCGCAGCTCCCAGGGGCTGCCCGTGAAGCCATGCAGCAGCAGCGCCGCGACGGGCGCTTCGGTGACGGCGGGGCCCAGCGTGAATGGCGCGGTCTTCGCGTCGTCGAGTCGCTGCGACATCTTCAGGGCGGACCCTACCCTCTCAGTCGGTTGCTGTGCGCTGTGTCGTGCGGCCGGCCTCAGATACTGCAGGAGCTCATTTGCGGCGCAGAACGAAGCCCTGTCACACTCCGGCGCATGCAAACCGCCCGGGGCGAACGGCGAGAACCGTGACGCAACATCGCTCGACGAACGGCACCGGTGGGAATAGGCAGCAGCGCATGTCCGACCCGAAGCCGCCCGAAGTGCAGCTCCAGATTCAGCTCGATGACGCCATCGCCAACGGCCAGTACGTGAACATGGCGCTCGTCAACCACACCGAGACCGAGTTCACCCTGGACTTCATCTACGTGCAGCCGCAGCAGCCGCGCGCGAAGGTGCTCTCGCGCATCATCACCAACCCCAAGCACATGAAGCGGCTGATGCTGGCGATGCAGGACAACGTGGCCAAGTTCGAGCAGAAGTTCGGCTCGATCGAAGTGACGGACCCCGGGACTCCGGTGCACTGAATGACGAACCCCGTGCTCCCGCCGCGGACTGGAGGCGCCCTGCTGGTGGTGGCGCTCCTTTCGCTCGCGGCCTCGGGGGCTGAGCCCTGCGCGAAGGACGGGGTGCTGCTCTTCCCCGCGCCGGGTGCCGTGGTGCCGACCAACGTGCAGTTCATCATTCAGGGCACGGGTGAGGCGCAGGCGAAGGTGCAGGGCCTGTTGCAGAGCAACGCCATCGCGCTGGTGGCGGCGGGGAAAGACGCGATCCCGGTGAAGGCCGAGAAGGGCTTCGTCTCGCAGGTCTCGCGCGTGGCCATTCGCCTGCGCCCGCTCAAGCCGCTCGAGCCCAACGTGGAATACTCGCTGGCGCTCCCGCCCGAGCTCGCGGGCGTGCGGCTGCTCAACGATCAGCTCGGTGACGGCTCGTTGCGCTGGCTGGCGGGGGTCGGGCCCGACAAACGTTCGCCGAAGTACAAGGAGCGGCCCTCGTCGTCAGAGGGCTTCTACGAGCAGGACAAGGCGGGCGGCCTCACGCGCAAGCTGCGGCTGCGGGCGCTGATCGAAGAGAGCAGCCCCGCGTGGCTGCTGGTGAGCATGCAGCGGGCGCGCGGCGGGTCGGCGCGCCAGCAGTTTCCGGTGGCGCTCGAGGGCGACACCTTCACCATCGGTCACGACGCCTGCAGCGGGAACTTCGGCTTCGACGACGGCCGCGCGTACACGCTGAGCATCGAGCTGTTCGACGCGGCGGGGAACAAGGCGGCCGAGCGCACCAGGATCGAAGTCGCCGCGCCCCGCCCCTTGCATTGACCTCTCAGTCCCTGTGCTTGCCGCCCTTGTGCTTCTGGACCTTCACCTTGCCCGGGCCGGGCGTGTCGATCACCACCGCCTTGCCGTGCTTGTAGCGGCGGTACTTCCCTGCCGGCACGCGCACCAGTGACGGCGGCACGCCGGGCCCGTCGACCACCACCCAGCCCCCGCGATGGTCCTTGGTGCGGTACCAGCGCGGCCCGCGGCGCACCCAGTAGTAGTCGCTGACGAAGAAGACCTCTTCGTCGTTGTCTTCGACCACCTGCACACCCGGCTCGACCACCACCAGCGGCGGCGGCGCGTTGAAGGTGATGGTGGGCAGTTGAATCTGGATCTCCACCTGCGCGAACGCAGGGAGAGCGACGATCGAGGCCAGCACGGCGGCAGTTCTGATTCGCATGACCTCACAGTACGGACGAGGGCCCGCGGCATGCAGAACTATTTCGGGCCTACCTGACCTGCACGGGCGGGAGGCCCGGGGGCGGCGCGCTGCCGCCAAAGGCCGACATCACCTCGAGGGTGACGTCTTTGCCGCCCGACAGGTTCTGGATCACCACCATCGGCGTGTACACGAGGCCCCAGGGGAACCCCCACCACCCGATGAAGAGCGAGAGAATGGTGTAGGGCAGGCCCGCCACGAACGCGCTCTGGCCCGCGCGCACGAACGTGACGTCGCTCGAGCGCCTGAGGGTGATGACCAGGAACGACATGCAGTAGCCGAAGACCACGAACTTCGCGCCCTGGCGCACCTGGTCCTGCACCTCGCCGACGGACAGCCCTTCGACACCCTTGATGATTGACATGCGCTCCTCAGGAATTCGGTTCAGCGTCGACCCGTGACCTCAGCCCGGGGTGCACCCTTTTCAGCGCGCCTCGGCAGACGAGGCCACCAACCGCCGGATGACGTCGGCCAGCGCGGGCGCCGCGCGCACCACCTCGAGGGGGAAGAGCGCCTTGCCGGTGAAGGGCACGCTGTCGGTCACCACCACCCGCGCCAGCGGAATGCCCGCCAGCCGCGCCTGGGCCGGCCCGGCGAACAGGCCGTGCGAGGCGACCACCGTCACCGGCGACTTCGCGCCGTGCTCGAGCACCGTCTGCACCGCCGCCACCAGCGTGCCGCCGGTGGAGATCATGTCGTCGACGACGATGACGTGCAGGCCCTTCACCTCGCCCACCACGCCCATCGCCTTCACCTCGGCGCCCGAGAGCCGCTGCTTGTGCACCACCGCCACCGGCAGCCCGAGCGGCCGCGCGAACGCCTCGGCCCGCTTCACCGCGCCCAGGTCGGGAGAGACCACCACCGCGGGCAGGCTCAGGCTCGCACGCACGTGGGCGATCAGCAGCGGCAGCGCGTCGGCGTGCTCCACCGGTCGGGGAAAGCAGCCTTCGACCGCGCGGCTGTGGAGGTCGAGGCACACCACGCGATCCACCCGGCCCGCGGCGATCAGCTCGGCCACCACGCGCGCCCCGAGCGGCTCGCGGCCCGACACCCGGCGATCGTGGCGCGCATAGCCGAGGTAGGGAATGACCGCCGTCACCGAGGCCGCGCCCAGGCGCTGGCACGCGTCCGACATGAGCGCGAGCTCGAGCAGGTGCTCACCCACCGGGGCGTGGAGCGATTGAATGATGAAGACCTCCGCCCCGCGCACGCTTTCCTGCAGCTGAATGTCGAGCTCGCCGTCGGGGAACCGTTCGATGTCGCAGCGCCCCAGCGGAAGCTGCAGCTCGGCGGCGACCTCCTTCGCCAGGGCAGGGTGCGACGAACCAGCCAGCAGGACAGTGCGCATGGCCACTTCTTGCCACAGGAACAGCGGCGAGCGGCGGCTCAGCGCGTGACCCCGATCAACGACTCAGCGCGACTCGAGCCAGGCGATCAGCTCCTCCCGCTCGGCGGGCCCGAGGTTGCCCAGTCTCCCGTGCTGCGGGTGCAGGCCGCCCATCACCCGGCTGCGAATGTCTGGCACCTCACCGGTGTGCAGGTACGGCGCGCGCGCCGCGAGGCCCGAGAGGCTCGGCGCCCGCACCAGCTCACCCGTGCCGATGTCGCTCACCGGGCCTTCACGCATCCCCGCTTCGAGGTGGCACCCGTTGCACGTCGCCTTGTTGAACGCGGCCTCACCGGCGGCGGCCTGCTCTGGCGAGAGGCGGCGCGAGGGCTTCGGCGCGGGAATGGTGTCGAGCCAATGACCGAGCGCGGTCACCTGGTCGAACATCAGCACCGTGCCCCCCATGCGCTTGACGAAGGTATCGGCCATCAGCCCGTCGAGGTTCGGGAGATCGCCCTTCCAGTGGAACGGCATTCGGGCCATCACGCCGCCGGCGAGGGTCTGCGTGCGGCGCGGCTTGCCGTCGATGATCCAGGTGTGCCCGTCTTCGCCACCCTCGGGGTGACACGACGCGCACGCCAGCGGAGCGCCACCGCGCGGTGCCTGGTGGAACAACAAGTGCGCCGTCGAGCCGGGAGCCGCGTCGTTGGTGAACGCGCGCGCCTGGCCGGTGGCGAGGTCGAACAGCAGGGGCGAGCCGCGCAGCGACTCGACGATGGCCAGCTTCGTGGGGGAGACCCACGCGACGCTGCTGAGCGAGAGGCCGGTGAGCCCGGCGACCGGCACCAGGCAGGTGGGGCCGAGGCCGGTGAGGCCCGCCGTGCGGTAGATGCTCAGGCCCGTGCCGCCCGCCCCGACGACCGCGAGCTGCGTGCCGTCAGGCGAGACCGCCGCGTCGACGGGGAGGATGTCGTTGCTGCGCTGCGTGCTGGTCACCACGCCGTTCTCCACGGTGGAGATGGCCGTCACCACCGCCGAGTTCCCACAGCCCACCATCTGCCCCGGCAGCATGGTGGGCGCGCCACCCCCGTACGGGTTGCTGCCCGTGCCCCCCCCACCGTTGGGGACGCCGGCGTCGGGGGCTCCCGCGCTCTCGACGGTGAGGCGATCGGCGTGGAGCTGGTGAATGACGAACGTCTTCGCGCCCGCCTGCACCATGCGCCACGCGACCTGCGGCAGGTGCGCGGTGGTGCTGCCCCCGGTGGTGTCGAGCCGCTGCGGCGGCGCCTTCGTGCGCACCGGCGTCGCGCTCAGACTGGGGAGGGTGATGAACTCGGCCGAACGGAACGAGGTGCCCACCAGCCCGTCCGGAGTGACCGCGAGGTCGCGCCACTCGACGCCGGTGGGGGTGCTCTCGATGACCTTGCCACCCAGCACGCGCACCACCTCGCCACCCGCGCAGCCCACGGTGAGCTCTTCGGACAGCGCGGCGATGGCCAGGGCCCGTGGCTCGGCGCACACCTCGACCACGGAGACGACCTGCTGGCCTCCCTCTTCCTTCACCGTCGCCAGCGCGCCCGTGCCGCGGAGCAGCACGTGGAACGCGCCGTCATGGCCCTCGACGATGCGGGTGGGCCAGCTCTTCTCAGGGAGGGTGACGTCGAGCTCGAGGCCCACCCGGTTCGTGCTGAAGAGGCGCAGGCGATCGCCCTCGACGTCGGCCATCACCACCCTCATTCCATCGGCGCTGACGACCAGGTGCCCGCCCACGACCGGGCGGAAGGGCATGAGCGGCTGCTGCGTCTGGGCCGGGCTCACCGGCCCTGTGCCCGCCGTCGGGCGCCCGGTAGGACCCGTCGCCTGTTCCTGGGCACAACCCACGACGCACCCCGACACCACCAGCGCGATCAGCAGCCTTTGCATTGTGTGCCCCCTGCGAACTTGACGGGCCTCAAGCTAGTGCAGGGCCCCTGCGCCGCGCGATGTGCGCCCAGACCTACAACGCAGGGAGCGGCTCTCTCGCTTCGAGCCATTCCGGTGGAGGCGGATCGTTCAGGGCCACCAGCCCTCCGACGATGGCGCAGGTGGTGTCGCGGTCGCCCAGCCCCGAGACGGTGTTCCACATCGCCTCGGTGAAGTCGTCGTGGTGTTTGAGCGCGCACCACAGCGAGAACGGCACGGTGTCGTGGCTGAGCACCTTCTTCCCGCTGCCCAGCTGCTCGGCCGCGTGCGTCGCCGGAACGTCGAAGCCCAGCCGCGAGGCGCGCTCGAGCCCGTCGCGGGTGAGCCCGGGCGGTGTGCGCGCCAGCACCTGCGTCCACACCAGCGCCCGGGGCTCGCCTTTCGAAAGGCACGCCGCGGCGATCGCCACCGCCACCGCGCCCGCCTGGCCATCGGGGTGCGCGTGGGTCACGGCAGCCGACCGGTGCGCCTCCTGCACCACCGTGGACAGCGGCGCTTCCGAGAAGAACGCGCCCAGGGGGGCCACGCGCATCGCGGCGCCGTTGCCCATCGAGCCCTGGCCTCCGAACAGCGACGACGCCGCGCGCGCCCAGGGCACGCCGAGCGAGAGCTGCGCCAGCACGTCGTGGGCTCCGCTGCCGTAGCCGCGCGAGGGCTCGGCCGTGTAGCGGCGGCCGAAGTGCGCCCCCAGCACGTCGGGGTCGATGGTGCCGTGCGCCTTCAGGGTCGCCACCACGCTCAGCGCCATGGCGGTGTCGTCAGTCCAGGTCCACGGGGCGCGGGCGGGCACGCGCCGTTCCTTCAGCGCGGCCTCGAGAATTCCGGGCGGCTGAAAGAAGCGCTCTCCGAACGCGTCGCCCACCGAGAGGCCGTCCAATGATCGCTCCATCCGCTCCGCTGCGTTCATATTGAGTCACATTGACTTGATTGTCGGGCCGGCGCAAGGAGGTTGTCAGGGCGGGCGAGGGGTGGTGAGTCTCGCGGCCATGCGCTCCGTGCCTCCCGAGCTGTTGGAACGACTGCTCACCACCCGCCGCAAGTATTCGCTGCCGGCGCAGCTGCGGCCGATGGCGCTGCAGTTCGGCCCGCAGGTGCTGGGGGTGTTGTTCCCGCACTTCTCGGGCGCGGTGGTGTGCAGTGAAGACGCGGTGGAAGACGACATCCTGCGGGTGGCGGAGAGCCTGGGCCACCTCGAGCGCGCCATCGGCACGCTGCACGAGGTGATGCCGATGAACCTGGTGGAGCGCTTCCTCGCCGGGCTGCCCGAGGTGCTCGAGACGCTGGAAGCCGACGCCCAGGCGATCCTCGAGGGTGACCCGGCGGCGCGGAGCTACGACGAGGTGGTGCTGACCTACCCGGGCTTCTACGCCATCGCGGTGTACCGGGTGGCGCACCTGCTCTGGTCGCTGGGCCTGCCGCTGCTGCCGCGCCTGCTCACGGAGTTCGCGCACGAGAAGACGGGCATCGACATTCACCCGGGGGCGACCATCGGGCGCCGCTTCTGCATCGATCACGGCACCGGCGTGGTGGTGGGCGAGACCACCCGCATCGGCGACGGCGTGAAGCTGTACCAGGGCGTCACCCTGGGCGCGCTCACGGTGGAGAAGGCGCTGGCAGACCGGAAGCGCCACCCCACCATCGAAGACGAGGTGGTCATCTACGCCGGCGCCACCATCCTCGGCGGCACCACCGTGGTGGGGCATCACTCGGTGGTGGCCGGCAACGCCTGGCTCACCCAGTCGGTCCCGCCGAACTCGGTGGTGAGCCGGCGCAGCGAGGTGCGGCCCCGCCAGTCGGGCGCCTCGTTCGAGGACTACGACTGGGTCATTTGAGTTCTGTTGCCGAGCTTCCCGGCGTCCATTACAACGGACGTCCATCCACCCAAGCGGACGAGGACCCATGCGCGCCAATTCCATTCTCGAGACCATCGGCAACACGCCCCACCTCAAGGTGAACCGGCTGTTCGGTTCCACGCACGAGGTGTGGATCAAGCTCGAGCGGGCGAACCCGGGCGCGAGCATCAAGGACCGCATCGCCCTGTCGATGATCGAAGACGCCGAGGCGAAGGGCATTCTCAAGAAGGACTCGGTCATCATCGAGCCCACCTCGGGCAACACGGGCATCGGCCTGGCCCTCGCCGCCGCGGTCAAGGGATACCGCCTGATCCTCGTCATGCCCGACTCGTTCAGCGTGGAGCGGCGCAAGCTGATGCTGGCCTATGGAGCCGAGCTCGACCTGACGCCGCGCGAGATCGGCATGAAGGGCGCCATCGCGCGGGCCCGGGAGATCGTGGAGCAGACGCCCGGCGCCTGGATGCCGATGCAGTTCGACAACCCGGCCAACGTGGACGTCCACCGCCGCACGACCGCGGAGGAGATCGCGCGGGACTTCCCCGACGGCCTCGACTACATCGTGACCGGCGTCGGGACCGGCGGCCACATCACCGGCCTCGCCGAGGTGCTCAAGCCGCGCTGGCCCGCGCTCAAGGTCTATGCCGTGGAGCCCACGCTCTCCCCGGTGCTCTCGGGTGGGACCCACTCGCCGCACCCGATCCAGGGCATCGGCGCGGGGTTCATCCCGGGCGTCATGCGGCCCGAGCTCCTCGACGGGATCCTGCAGGTGGCGCCCCCGGACGCGATGGACTACGCGCGGCGCTCCGCGCGCGAGGAAGGGCTGCTGGTCGGCGTGTCGTCCGGGGCGTCGCTGGCCGCGGTCGCGCAGCTGCTGCCGCAGGTGCCGGACGGCTCGCGGATCCTCACCGTTGCGTACGACACGGGCGAGCGGTATCTGTCCGTGGAGGCGTTGTTCGGGTAAGGCGCGAGGCCGGTCCCGATCCGGCGCGCCCCAGGGCTCGCGGGGCGCGGGCGCGGTCGTCCTCGGCGGCGCTTCGTCCTCGGGGCGCGGGCCGGGCCCCGATCCCCGCAACCCCGGACCTTCGGGGCGGTCCACCCCACCGACCGGGCGATGACGACCGGCCGCGCGAGTCCCGATGATCAGCGGTGACGGCGCGACCGGCGCTCGATACCGCTCGATACCGCTCGGAGACTGCACAGGTTGGACGTCAGCAGCATCCCGGAGCCCTACGGCTGGGAGGATCCCCTCACCGGCCTCGAAGGCCCCGACCTGTGGCAGCGCGTCCTCGTGGCCGAGATCTCGCGCTCGATCCGGTACGGGCGCCCGCTCACGGTCGTCGTGGCCGAGGTGGAGGGCGTGCTCGAACTGGGTGAGCGGTGGGGCGTCGACGTCGCCGGGCACTCGCTCCGCGAGCTCGCCCAGGTCCTGCGCCGGCTGACGCGGACCAGCGACTACTGCACCCGCATCGGCCTCACGAGGTTCGGCGTCATCCTCACCGACACGGACGAGATCGAGGCGATCAACTTCGTGGAGCGGGTCCGCGAGGAGGCGCCGGCAACCCTCCCGCACGCGGGCGAGGGGCTGCAGCTGGCGTTCGGCTGGGCGAGCCCGAGGGCGCGCGAGTCGGCGGATTCGCTCGTGCGGCGTGCGAACCATCGCCTCATGCGCGAGCTGCTGCCCCGGTAGACCGCGGGAGCGTCCCGGCTCGCTCGCTCAGGCGCGCTTGCTGTCGCGCTTGCAGTCGCATGCATACCACACGTAGTGGACCGCGAATCTCCGGCGACCACCGCCTCGCCGACCGGATTCGCGCCTGCTGGCACTCCGGCATGCGTGGTGCGCATGCCGACTCACGCGTCGGGCCCGACGGGGGCGCGGGTCGGCCACATCGGGCCCGCTACGCGTACCACGCATACGGGGAGACCGACCGGCGCGGGCGCAGCGCCAGAAGGTGCGGAGATGTCCAAGCCCGCAGCCCTACGCCTCGATCGTCACGTACAGCTTGCGGACCGTCTCCTCGATGTCCCAGCGCCCTGACCAGCCGACCGGCAGCACCACCACCGAACCCGCGACCAGCATGCGCACTGCACCGTCGGGGTCGGTGATCCGCGCGACGCCGCGGAGCAGGTGGACGATCTCGGTGTTGGGGCGGTTGTCGATGGACCAGCCCCCCGGCGTGCACTCCCAGACGCCCACCTGGACCGGACCGACGTCGGACAGGACCCGGATCGCGGTCATCGGCTCGCCGCGGTCGGCGCCCACGCGGGGACCCGTGGGCTCCAGCGGGCCGAAGAGGTCGGCCTCCGATGCGGCGACGGACGCGGGCAGGACGCTGATGTCGGTCATGCGGAACCTCCTTCGGTGTGGGGCGCTGCGGCGGGGCGGTGAGGGCGCCGGGACCCGGCGGTCAGTGCGACGCGATGCGCTCGGCCAGGCTGCGCCCGGACGGGGGCACGCCGGTTCGCTCCGCCTTCGCGTCCACGCGGCCGATCGCCCACTGCGAATACCGGACGCCCAGCCAGCGGAACGGCTCGATCTCCCAGTCGCGGGACCGGTGATTGACCAGCGGCAGCTCCGTGAGCGGGCTGGACGTCCCGGTGATCAGGTCGGCCAGGACACGGCCGCCGAGGTTGGTCGTGGACACGCCGTGCCCGATATACCCGCGCGACGTCGCGATGCCCGACGCCTCATCGAACGCCATCGTCGGGTGCCAGTCCCTGGGCATCCCGAGCGGCCCGCCCCACTCGTGGGTGAACCGGACGTCGCGCAGCACCGGGAACCACTCCCCGACGAATGCCTTGAGCTTCTCGTGGGTCGGCCCGTGGCGGTCGTACGAGCGCCGGATCGGTGACCCGAACCGGTACGGCGCCCCACGCCCGCCGAACAGGACCCGGCCGTCCTCGGTCCGCGAGAGGTAGTCCACGGACATCCGGGTGGACGCCACGACCTCCCGGTTGGCCCACCCGATCTCGGCCCATTGGGCGTCCGTCACCGGCTCGGTGAGCACGATCAGCGACCAGAGCGGCAACAGCTGTCGATGCAGGCCGGGCAGCTCGGACAGGTACGCCTCCCCCGCCAGGACCACGACCGGCGCCCGCACGTTGCCGCGGGGCGTCACCAGCGTGGCGCGACCGCCCGCGTCCCTGGGCTGGAAGCTCGTCACGGCGGTCCGTTCCGCGATCCTGACACCATCCTGCTCGACCCGGCGCGCGAGCCCGCGCACCAGGCGGCCGGGGTGGATCACGGCGGCATCCTCGGAGGCGAGGGCCCGAACGGCACCCGCGACCCGGATCCGCTCCGAGAGCTGCGCCGCATCGAGCAGCCGGTAGTGGTCGCCGAACCCGAACGCCGCGTACTCCTCCAGGGCCGAATCGAGGGCCGGGATCCCCTGCGGCCCGCGGGCGAGGATCAGCTCGCCGCCCTTGTGGAAGCCCGCATCGATCCCCGACTCCGCGCAGGCTCGGCCCACCTCGTCGACCGCGTCGTACGTCGCCTGCTGCATGGCGCGGGCCGCGTCCCTGCCGTGGGCCTTCGCCAGGCGGCTCATCGAGATGTTCAGGTCCGGCGCACACCAGGCGCCATTCCGACCGGACGCCCCGAAGCCCGCGATCTCGCGCTCCAGCACCACGATCTTCAGCGACGGGTCCCGGCGCTTGAGGTAGAACGCGGTCCAAAGGCCGGTCATGCCGGCGCCCAGGATCGCCACGTCGGCGTCGGTGGCGCCGTCGATCCCCGGGCGGGGGGCGAGGTCGTCGCCCGCGGTCTCAAGCCAGAAAGACACGGATGCTTGGCTGCTCACCTGCCGATCCTACGCGGTGCCCGCGCGCCCGGCGCGGCTGTTGCGAGCCGGGCAACGCGATCCACACGACGCGAGCCGGGCAACGCGACCCGGGCAACGCGACCCGGTCAACGCTCCGGGGCGGGTGCGGTGGGGCCGCAACACGACCGGCGCGACACGACCCGCCGCAGCACCACGGGCGCCACGCGATGGAGCCGCCGGGGGTAGGGTTGTCCCGACCACCCAGCCCGAGGTACGCCGCCATGTCCGCACCGACCACCCTCGCCGAGCTGTTTCGCTCGCTCGGGCTCACCCTCACCGTTCGCGTCGCCGAGGACGAGGATGACGCGTGGGCGTGCACGCTGGCGCGGCCGGATGGCGCCCTCTACGAGGTCGAGTCCGTCACCTTCTTCGACGTCGATCCCGACACGGGCGAGGAGTGGGTCGTCGAGCCGACGCCGTCACGCGTCCTGAGCGTGCTCGCGGGTGGCGACGCCGAGCTCGAGGACGGCGAGGAGGAGGACGAGGCCGCCGCGCTGGCCGATACCGAGGCCGCGGCCCGCAAGTTCCTGGGCGACGAGGCCTACGAGACGCTGCTCCGCCTGGACGCCGAGGGGCTGGAGTAGCGTCGCAGGCCGATGCGGCTCAGGCCTTGGGTCGGCTCAGGCGGGCTCAGACGCCGACGGCGATGGCCTCGGCCAGGTCGTCGTCCGTGGGTTCCACCAGGACGGTCCCGCCCGGGAGCAGCACCACCGGGATCGCGAGGTAGCCGGCCTCGTTCAGCGTGATCCTCGCGCCCTTGTCGGCCGCCGTGTCCACCCAGGCGTACGGCGTCCCAGTCCGGTCGAGGAACCGCTTCGTGCGCCGGCAGTCGCCGCACCAGTCGGCGCCGTGGACCGTGATCCGGTCGACGGTGGGGAGAGCGGCGGGGTCGGGCATGGGCTCATTGTCGGGCAGGGCGCCGGGTCCATGCGCTGTCTCGGTGCCCTCGGCGGGCTCGGCGCACTCGGCGCCCTCGGCGCCATCGGTGCGCTCGGCGCCCTCGGCGCGCTCGCCTGGGTAGCCTCCGGATGGGTCACTCATCCGATCTAGGCCATGCGCATGGATCGATGAGGCTCAGGGCACTGTCTTCATCCTCTCGTCCGCTGACCGCACGGGGTGATGGGCCATTCACCGGGAGAAACGCAGGGAGAGTGTTCGCGCGCGGCGAGGTGCTGGGAGTGTGTTCGGGCCCGGAGAGGCGCGGCCGGGGAGGTGCGCCCGCCACCTGGACTCAAGCCGACCCGGCCACGGGCTCCATCACCCGCGGGTCCGCCCCGATCTCAAGGCCGCCCTGCCGCGGGCTGCCTCAGCGCAGGGTGCGCGGCTGGATCACCGGGAGCGGGTACGGACCGTCGACCGACGCGCCGGCGGTCAGGGCCGCGGGCGTCGCTCCCACCGGGCTCGAGGCACCAGCCAGCCCACCGGCGAGCACCCCGAACCGGGCGACGGCATCCGGGCTCAGGCGGTAGTAGACCCAGCTGCCGCGGCGCTCCGAGGTCACCCACCCGGCCTCGCGGAGCACCCGGAGGTGATGCGAGACGGTCGGCTGGGCGACGTCGCAGCAGGCGGTGAACTCGCAGGCGCAGACGGACGCCTCGCCGCTCAGCCGGCGGAGGATCGACAGGCGCGTGGGATCCGCGGCGGCCTGGAGGAGCCGGATGTCGGGGTTGAGGGCTCGTTTCATGGCAAACAGCATATTGACAGATACTGATATCGACGAGTATCAATATAATCACACCCGCCGACACCCGCCGCGCGACCACCAGCCAGGGGCCACCGATGACCGAGCAGATCCACGAGACCGTTCGCGAGCACTACGCCGCCGCCGCCCGCCAGGTGCTGGATGCACCCGCCCCCGACGCCCGGGAGTCGAGCTGCGGTTGCGGTGAGACCGTCGAGCCACTCGACCCCGATCGCATCGGCCGGTGGGGTCCGGAGCGCTACGAGGCGCTCGACCTGGCCGGCCTCCCGGACGCCGCGGTCCTGGCGTCGCTGGGCTGCGGCAACCCCACGGCCGTCGCCGAGCTCCGTGAGGGCGAGACAGTCCTGGACCTGGGGGCCGGCGGCGGCATCGACGTCCTGCTGTCCGCGAAGCGGGTCGGGGCGAGCGGGCGCGCGATCGGCGTCGACATGACCGACGAGATGCTGGAGCTCGCCCGGCGCAACGCGGCGGAGGCGGGCGCGACCAACGTGGAGTTCGTGAAGGGCACTATCGAGGCCATCCCCCTCCCGGACGCGACGGTGGATGTCGTCATCAGCAACTGCGTCATCAACCTCGCGGCCGACAAGTCCGCGGTCTTCGCCGAGATCGCCCGTGTCCTGCGGCCGGGCGGCCGGATGGGCGTGAGCGACATCGTCGCGGACGATGCCCTGACCCTGGCCGAGCGCGAGGCCCTCGGCTCGTTCGCGGGCTGCATCGCCGGCGCGCTCTCGTTCGGCGAGTATGCCGACGGCCTGGCGATGGCCGGCCTGACCGGCATCGAGATCGAGGCGACCCACGCGGTGGCCGAGGGCATGTACGGCGCGATCATCCGCGCCCGCCGGCCCGGCCTGAACGAGGCGCCGGCCGCAGCGCCTCCGCGCATCGTCCCGCTCGCCGTCGCAACCCCCGGCACCGGCATCGGCACCGTCGAGCTCCCGGTCCTCGTCGGCGACGGCGGCTGCTGCGGCGGCACCGGCTGCTGCTGAGCGCGATCCGGACGCGCGACTGGACCCGCCCGATCAGGATCCGCCGCGCCCGGCCGCCGCGCGCAGCCGTCGCCGCATGCTCGACCAGCGGGCCACGGCGCGCCGCTCCTCGGCGAGACTGAGCCGCACGCCGCCATACCGCGCCAGCCCGTAGTCCGCGGCGAGGAGGTCCAGCCCCAGCGCCCCGGTCCCCTCCCCACGCAGCCGGCGAGCGTGCTCGGCCGGTGTCTCGCCCGCCACCCGCCGGACCGCAGGCTGGTCCTCCAGGTCCTCGAGCAGGGCCCGATAGGCGGCCACGGCATCGTGCGGCGTCGTCCGGCGGCCGAACAGGGTCCGGCCGCGGCGTCGGCGCGGGCGACCCGATCCCTCCCCGCCGTGGTCGATGACCCGCGTCTCGTCGCCGTCCGGCGACGCGGCGGGCGATCGCCGCAGCCACAGCCGAGCGAGGACAAGCACGGCGCCGATCGCAAGCAGCAGGACCAGTCCCAGCACGCCCAGCGCGACCTGCGTGCCGGTCTCCGGATCCGACCCAGTATCCGCAACGCCGCCGGCGGCCCCCGGGTCCACGCCCCCGACCGCGCCGAACAGCTGGATCGAGGCCGCGAGCACCGCCGCCCCGAACACGGAGATCAGCAGGATCCCCACCGCCCGCCGGTCGAACCCCGCGACCAGCCCGGCGAGCAGGAGCGGCACGAAGACCACGCCCAGGACCGTCGATATCGAGGGTCCCGCCACGACGGACAGCCACGTCGCGATGGTGGCGGCCCCGACCAGCAAAGCCGCGACGAGCCCGAGCCAGGCCGGGTTCCGCCGCCAGTCGACGGCCGCGGCGGGGCCGACCAGCGTCAGGCGTGCCAGCGCCAGCGCCGGGACTGCGGCGGCGAGGAAGACCGTCACCTGGACCTGCGCGTCGGCCAGGAACTGGCTGCGCCAGGGTTCCGTGACCATGCCCCCGAGGAGGGCCAGCACGGCCAGGCCCGGGATCCCGGCGGCAAGCACCGTCGCGATCCGCCGCGGGTCGGCGGGGAGCCGGGCGTGGGCGACCCCGCGGATGAACGCCACCGATGCCAGCCAGCCGGCGGGGTTCGCCGCGAGGGCCGCGCCCAGGTCGCCCGTCCCGTCGGCGGCGAGGATCTCCCGGACCTCGG
>JAUXRX010000015.1 GCA_030681645.1 Archangium sp. | reverse complement strand
GGCGCAGGCGACGCCCAGCACCTTCTTCGGCACGCAGGCCGAGCCGTTGCAGTACTGGCCCGCCACGCACTGCGCGTCGACGGTGCAGCTCGCGGGGCAGCTGGCCGCGGTGCCCGAGCAGACGTACGGCGCGCAGGACGGGCTCCCGGAAGAGCCTGCGGGCGTGTTGGTGCAGGTGCCCGGGGTGCCGGCCAGGTTGCAGGCGTTGCAGCCGCCCACGCAGGTGGAGTTGCAGCAGACGCCGTCCACGCAGTTCGCGCTCACGCAGGCGTTCGCCCCGGTGCAGGTGGTGCCCAGCACCGCCTTTGGAACGCAGGCCGAGCCGTTGCAGTACTGGCCCGCGGCGCACTGCGCGTCGACGGTGCAGCTCGCGGGGCAGCTGGCCGCGGTGCCCGAGCAGACGTACGGCGGGCAGGACGGGCTCCCGGAAGCGCCTGCGGGCGTGTTGGTGCAGGTGCCCACGGTGCCGGCCAGGTTGCAGGCGTTGCAGCCGCCCACGCAGGTGGAGTTGCAGCACACGCCGTCCACGCAGTTGGCGCTGACGCATTCACTCAGCGCGGCGCAGGCGACGCCCAGCACCTTCTTCGGCACGCAGGCCGAGGCGTTGCAGTACTGGCCCGCCACGCACTGCGCGTCGACGGTGCAGCTCACGGGGCAGGTGGCCGCGGTGCCCGAGCAGACGTACGGCGTGCAGGACGGGCTCCCGGAAGAGCCCGCGGGCGTGTTGGTGCAGGTGCCCGGGGTGCCGGCCAGGTTGCAGGCGTTGCAGCCGCCCACGCAGGTGGAGTTGCAGCAGACGCCGTCCACGCAGTTGGCGCTCACGCATTCGGCGGCGACCGCGCAGGTCTCGCCCAAGAGCCCCATCGGGTACAGCTCGGCCGTGGCGAGGATGCCGCCGCTGCCCTGTCCGCCCACCACCAGCACCTTGCCGTTCTGCAGCAGCGTCGCGCCGTGTTCATACCGCGCAGCGACGAGGGGGCCGGTGGCGCTCCACGTGGCCAGGATCGGGTCGAACAACTCGGCGCTGGGTGCTGCGGTGAGCCCCCCGGCCACCAGCACCTTCCCGTTGGGCAGCAGCGCGGCGATGTGAAGCTGCCGCGGGCCCGCCATGGGGCCGGTGGTGCTCCACGTGCCAGCAGTGGCGTCGTAGACCTCTGAGACCGCCACGCCCGAGCCGCCCGCCACCAGGACGTTGCCCGTGGGGAGCAGCGCGGCCGCGTGGCTGTAGTGACCGATGGCCATCGAAGCGACGACGCTCCACGTTCGGGGGGTCGGGTCGTAGAGCTCGACCGCGGCGAGAATGCTGACGCCGTTGTGTCCGCCCGCCACCAGCACCTTGCCGTTGGCGAGGCGCGTGGCGGTGTGGCCCGTCTTCACGTTCACCATCGAGCCGACGCTGCTCCAGGTCCCCGCCGCTGGGCTGTAGACCTCGGCGCTGGCGAGACGGCCGGCCCCGTAGCCGCCCGCCACCAGCACCTCGCCGCTCGAGAGCATGGTCGCGGTGTAGGAGTTGCGCGCTGCCGCCATCGAGCCGGTGAGGGCCCAGGTGCCCGCGAGCGGATCGTACAGCTCGGACGTGGCGACCGGCACCACGCTGTTGTACCCGCCCGGCACCAGCACCTTGCCGTTGGCCAGCACCAGCCCGGCGTGCCCCTCGCGCTGCGAGGTCATCGAGCCGGTGGCGCTCCACGTCCCCAGCGTGGGGTCATACACCTCGGCGGTCGCCAACTGCGTGGCGGCGCGGCCACCGGCCACCAGCACCCTGCCCGACTGGAGCAGGGTCACCGAGTGATACACGCGCCTGATCGACATCACGCCGGTGGAGACCCAGCCCGGATCGAGGAGGACCGGCCAGGTCACCGGGCCCGGCCGCAGCTCCGCGCGGATCGTGAAGCGATGCTCGCCCACGCGCGCTGCGATGAGCCTTCCCTGCACCAGCTGCCCTCGCGCGTCGAGGCCCTGGGGCTGCGGCGCCTTGAGCACCGCGGTGCCCTCGGCGTCGACCGCCACCAGCCCGAAGCCGCTCCCATCGACGACGAGGTCCGCGATGCCAGGCCCCGTCTCCACCTCGTAGACGAGCCCTTCGGCGGCGCGCTCATCGGCGAGGCGCAGGTATTCCTCGACCCGCTGCGCCGTGACCTCGTAGACCCGGTCGACGCCGCGCTTCGCCCCCGCGTAGACGACGCGCCCGTCCACCACCTCGGCCGGCGCCGTGCCGGCCCCCACCATGCGCTCCAGCAACCACACCCGGTCGGCCACCTCGACGCGCAGCGGGCCGTCGGCGGTGGTGGGGAAACGGGTCGTGAGCCGCTCCGCGCGCTGAGCCCGCGGCGCGCTGCCGGCGAGGGGCGGGGCCACCTCGTCCTCGGCCTTCGCCAGGAGCTCCCCCTCGACGCCCGCCTCGAACGTGGCCTTCCACGGCTCGCCGAAGAAGGGCACCTGGCGGGCAGCGCCCAGCTGCTGGGGGTCGGGCACCGCGATCCGCTGGAACTGACCACCGATGGTCTCCACCAGCGCGCGCGCACCTGGCCTGCCGCCGTCGGTGCTGGAGCAGTTGCCGGACACGCCCGCCAGGAGGAGCACCCACAACGCCTTCGATGAACGAGCCTTCATGGTGTGCTCCAGCAGGTCAGTCAGGGGACGACGTGGGGGTGAACTCGGGCGGGTCGACGAGCACGAACTCCACGCGGCGGTTCGCCTCGCGGACCTCGTCGGTGTCGCCGGGCACGAGCGGCTTGTGCTTGCCGAAGCCCTCGAACTCCAGGCGAGCCGGCTCGACGCCCCGGAGCACCAGGAAGGCCATCACCGACTGCGCGCGCCGGGTCGAAAGCTTCACGTTGAGCTCGTCGTTGCCGATGTCGTCGGTGTGCCCCTCGACGCGGAGCTTCTTGATCTGCGGGAAGCGCTTCAGGATCTCGGCCACCCGGGTGAGGATCCCGAACGACTTCGGCAGGATCTTGTGGGAACCGGTCTGGAAGAAGACCTTGTCCCTGATGACGATGCGCGTGGAGATCGCCGTCTTCTCGATGAAGGCGCTCGCCTCCTTCTCAGGACACCCATCGGCGTCGTCGACGCCGTTGAGGGTCTCCGCCTCGAGCGGGCAGAAGTCGCTCCTGTCGGCGATGCCGTCGCCGTCGTTGTCGGGGTCGGGGCAGCCGTCCTCGTCCTGCACGCCGTCCCTGTCCTCGGCCTCGTGGGCGCACTTGTCCAGGGCGTCGACGACCCCGTCGCCGTCGGTGTCGGCAGGGGCCTGGACGGTGGTGACCTTCGAGTCAGGGCAGCCGTCCGCGTCGTCCACGCCGTTGAAGAGCTCTGCCTCGTCGGGGCAGGCGTCGCGGTCGTCGGGGATCCGATCGCCGTCGGCGTCGGCCGGCGCGAACAGGTCGAGCTCGTAGCCGACCATCGCCAGCACCGCGATGGGCCGGTAGCTCGAGGCGGCGACCAGGTAGAACTCCGGGCCCGCCCCCGCGACGATGCGGCCCGGGCCGAGCTGCACCGAAGCGCCCACCACCGCGCCCACGCCGAAGGCCACGCCACCACCCCCCGGGTGGATGATGCCCCGCAGCTGGCCGAAGGGCCGGAAGGTCCAGGCGGGGCCGGGGTGCACCGTCACGTCGACGCGGTAGCCGATGTCGCGGCCGAGCATCACCGCGGCGCCGACGTCGAAGTACGAGCCGAGCGAGAAGCTGGCGCCGACCTGGGCCCCCAGCTGCCTGGCGAGGATCTCCCCGAAGCCAAACGCCGAGAGGTGAAGCCGCCCCAGCAGCCGCGGCGGGCGCTGCACCTCTTCCTCGACGGTGGCCACCGGCGCTTGTCCCCAGGCCACCCCAGACATCGCCAGCACGACGGCACAGCTCAGGCTTCTCATGAAGGGCTCCTTCGACGCCGGGAGAGGAAGACCGCAAACGTCAACGGCAGGGCCACGGGAGGCGCGCCGGCGACGCGCCCTTCCACCACCTCGGCGCGCGACGGGCTCGCCGCGCCCGCCAGCCGTTCCTTCAGCCAGGTCGAGCCATCCGCGAGGACCAGCGTCAGCCACCTGAAGGCAGACGGGGGCTTGGCAGCGGCGTTCGCTTGCATGGGGCTCCAGGGGGGCGGAGGCGTGGCTGTCGTGTGAAGGCGGGCGCGCGCTGAACGAAGACGCCGGGCAACCGCTGCCAACACCCTAGCAGATTCCCGCGGCTCCGTTGGCCGTGCCCGTGTGTGCAAAGGGGGCGAGGCCCGCAAAGCCCCCGGTCAGCACGAGTCGTGCGCGCCCTTCTTCGCTTGCTCGGCCGAGCGAAGGTCCAGCGCTCGCTGCGGGGCACTCCTGAAGTTGCCGGTTACTTCCTGGGCGCCAGCAGCCCCAGCTCGGGCACGTCACTCTTGAGGTAGCTCAGGAACGGGGCGTTGAGCTTCGTGCTCGCTGCCTGCTTGCCTGACGTCCCGCTCAGCGCCGTCTGCACGGGCACGAAGCCGCGACCGCCCGCCATCCCGCCGCCGCCCCAGTACCGGTGGCACTGGTTCACATTGAACGGGTGCTTGACGATGTAGCGGCCCTGGAAGCGGTTCTCCTTCGCGCCGGTGATCGTCTTCGGGAACTCCGGCACGCCACCGGCGATTGGCCCGGCCGCCTTGAAGACGAGATCATCGGTGAGGCTGTCCTTCGTGTAGCGCACGTGCAGCCTCGTGATGGTCGCCTCGCGCGCGAACTTCGCGACGTCCTCGTCGGTCTTGAGCCCGGGGATCGCGTCGGCCCCCAGGTACTTCGCCAGCGGATCGTCGACCGGCGCCGGAGGCGGACACGGATCACACGTCACCCCGTAGATGCCGCCCACCATCACCCGCGGCGGCGGCAACGCGCCCTTCCACGCGAACTCCGTCACGCCCGCGCCCTCGTTCGCCTTGAAGGTGCGCTCGAGCAGCTCGGCGTAGAACCCACCGAACACCGGCATCACCGCCTCGGTGAGCTGCACGTTCGTCGGCATCATCACGTTCTTGCGGTTGGCCAGCTCGTAGCGCGACTTCGCGATCACGTGGACGATCAGGTCTTGCGTGCCGCCGCTGTTCACCAGGCCTAAGCGCACCGGCAGCTCGAACTTCTCCGAGTCGTAGAAGAAGCGCAGCGGCGAGAGCACCGCCTGGCCGTCGACGAAGGTCACCTTCTTCGCGTTGACGCGCGCCACGAAGAACTTCCAGTTCGTCTCGACGTACGGCTTGAGCAGGGGCGCCGCGTTCGCGGGCACCTTGTACTTGTTCTCCTTGAGCCAGATGTCGAGGCCGAGCGCGTCCTTCGCGCTCAAGATCACGATCTCGTACTCGGCCACGTCGAACTTCGCCTCGACCTTCACGCCCAGGTCCCGCGGCACGCCGCTCTTCTGCACCATCATCGAGGGGACCATCGCGCTCGACGTCGGCGGGGGCGGCGGACACTCGCCCGGCTCGTAGTCTTCCACCAGCCGCGGCGAGGCCAGCGTGTCGATGCGCGCGAAGACCTCCTTCGGCAGCGTCTTCACGTTCTCCTTCTTGAGGATCACCGGCACCGGAATGACGAGGGCGAAGTCTTCCGTCGGGCCGCGGTAGTTGTTCTGCATCGAGAGCACGGTGCGGGTTCCGTCGCGCATCAACACCACCATGGTGGCGTCGTTGAACAGGTCGGCCCCTGCGCTCGAGACGTAGAAGCCGCAGAAGGCGTGGGCAGCACTGGCGAGCAGCAGGGCGCTGCTGACGACGAGGCGAATCATGGGTTCTCCTGGAGTGGGTTACAGCGGGAGGTCGTAGGACAGCGTGAGCACGCCGACTGGTTCCGCGGGGGGCTCTTCCTTCTTCCCCTTCGCCGGCTTCTTCGCCTTCGCCGGTTTCGCGTCGTCTGGCTCGAGCGAGAGCTGGCAGGTGGCGTCGCCGCACGGCAGCTGCGCCGGCATGATGCTGATGCGCGCCTCGTCGAGCGCCTGGATCATCAGCTTCGCGTCGACGGTCGATTCCGGCTCCAGCGGCAGCGTGGGCAGGACCCGCCTGGCGATGGCCACCAGCTCGGACCCGACGGTCTTCGTGGTGAGGCCCGGGCCCTTGATGCCGATCTTGTAGGTGAGGTGTTCGCAGCCGCCCACCGTCACCGTCGCCTCGTAGCCGTCGGCCACCTTGAGCACCTGCTTGATGGTCTTGAGCTTCTTCTCTTTCGTGGTCGAGACGAGCTTGAAGCCCTTCGGCAGCTTCTTGCTGAACTGCGGCTTGAGCACCTTCGGGTCGACGAGACACTCCTGGGCGCTGGCGAACGGGGCCAGCAGCACGAGGGCGAGCGGTGCGGCGCGCAGGAGGTTCATGGCGGGACCTTGCCCCCGTGCCCGGTTCAAGTCACTTCAACTCGCCGGTCAGCTTGCTGGTGATCACGCACCCCTCGACGCCCAGCATGTTGGGGCTGCGCATCTTCAGGTCGGCTTCCACCTGGTCACAGGCGGGCGGCGAGTCGACCAGGGTCAGCACGTTGACCAGGTTGAGCGTCATCTGCCGGGTCGCGTCGGTGAGCGTCGAGGTCTCGGTCTCCTGCAGCGAGCAGCCCGTCATGCCGATGGGCTGCTTTCTCGATTCGGTCGCGTTGAGCTCGCGGCCGGTGACGTCGAAGATCACCATTCGATCGGAAGGCGTGCAGGTCTTCGCGTCGAGGCGGTCGCACTTCTGGGTGATCGCCTTCGTTCCGTCAGACGACACCTTGTAGATGAGGAAGGTGTTGTCGGTGATGGGGATGGGGGTGAGCGGCGCGCGGAAGTCGGCGTCGTCGGTGCACGCGCTGAACTCGATGGTGCTGGTCTTGATCTGCCAGAAGTACGTCGCGTCGGGCACGGGGCCCTTGTACTCGCCACAGCCGGCGAGGATCAGGGCGAGCAGGGGAAGGCAAAGCCGCATGCGAAGCACCATACCTCCACTAGGCTCGCCGCTCGATGAGCGACCTGTCAGTCGACCCCACGCTCCAGCCCGCCCTCACCATTCGCCCGGTGGAGGAGAGCACCGGCGCCGACACCATCGCCCCCAGGGCCCTCCCGCTGCAGTCGCTGCCGGCCCTCTCGGTCGACCTGCGCGACGCCCTCAGCGGTGACGTCGAGCCGGCCCGCGAGCGGCCCGATCTCGAGGTGCGCGGCGTCATCGGCGAAGGGGGCATGGGCCGGGTGCTGCTGGCCCGGCAGCACTCCCTTTCCCGCGACGTGGCGGTGAAGACGGCGAAGCGCGACGCCACCCAGTCGAGCCGCGACGCCATCCTGGTGGAAGGCTCCATCACCGGGCAGCTCGAGCACCCGGCGATCGTCCCGGTGCACGCGCTGGGGCTCGATCCGTCCGGCTGGCCCGCGATGGTGATGAAGCGCGTCGAGGGCGTCGCGTGGGACGGGCTGATCGCCGATCCCTCGAACCCCGGCTGGGAAGGGTGGGAAGGCGACCCGGGCGACCGGCTCCCGGGGCACCTGCAGATCCTCACCTCGGTCTGCAACGCGCTCCACTTCGCGCACAGCAAGGGCGTGGTGCACCGCGACATCAAGCCCGCGAACGTGCTCATCGGCCGCTTCGGCGACGTGTACGTGGCCGACTGGGGCGTGGCCGCGCGCCTCGACGGCCAGCGCAGCCAGCTCTGCGGCACGCCTGCGTACATGGCCCCGGAGATGGTGACGGGCGAGCCCGTCGACCCCCGCACCGACGTGTACCTGCTCGGCGCGACCCTGCACGTGCTGCTCACCGGCAAGCCGCGCCACCCGGGCGCCACCGTCACCGAGTCGCTCCTGCACGCGCGCAGCTCGCCGCCGTTCGGCTACCCGAAGGAGGTCCCCGAGGAACTGGCCGCGCTGGCCAACCGCGCCTGTCACGTCGACCCGTCGATGAGGCCGCCCACCGCCCAGGCGTTTCGCGACGAGCTCAAGGGCTACACCCGGCACCGCGACGCGCGCGCGCTGGGGGCGCAGGCGATCAAGCGCGTCACCGAGCTGGAAGGCCTGAGCGCGCTGCCTTCACCCGACGACGAGCAGCGCCGCCGCATCGAGCGCCTGCTGCTCGAGGCGCGCTTCGGCCTCGAGCAGGCGCTCACCCAGTGGGCCGACAACGCGCCGGCCCGCGCCGCGCTGGACCAGGTCGAGGCGATCCTCGAGCGGCGCCGCCAGCGCGCCCTCGAGCTCGAGCGCGAGGCGAAGGAGCGAGACCCGGCCACCGGCGCCGCGTGGCGCACGGTGGGGATGGCGCTGATGGCGGTGCTCTCCACCGGCGCCGCGGTCACCACCTTCTTCGTCACGGGTGAACCGACGCCCCTTCAGCTGATCGCCTTTCCCGCCGTCGTGTTCGGGCTCGTCTGCGTGGGATCTCTGGTGCTGCGCGAGCGGCTGCTCGACACGCGCTTCAACCGGCAGGTGTTCTCCTGCCTGGTGATCAGCATGGGCCTCATGGTGTTCGGGCGCGTGGTGGGGCTGTTCGTGCACGTCGACCCGCCGGCGCACTTCGTGCGGGACAGCTTCGTCACCGCGGGCGTGATGGCGGTGTGCGCGGTGGCGATGCTGAGGTGGACGGCGATCATCTCGGTGCTGTTCGCGATCACCGGAACGCTGTGCATGATCTACCCGGCGGTGAGCCTGCAGCTCTTCACCGGCACCACGGTGATCACCATGGTGCTGGCGACCATCACCTCGTGGCTGGTGCAACGTTCTCTTTCCCGAAAGAAGGCGTGATGCTGACGATGTTGTTGTTGGGGCAGTTGGTGGCAGGCGACGGCACGGGGACGGGGCCTGCGCCCATCCCCGAGGAAGTGAGGGAGGCCCCGAGAATCCGCGGCGGCGTGCACTTCGCCGTGGCCGGCGGCTTCAGTGGCTTCGCGCCCGGCTTCGGGCCGGGGCTCTGTCTCGAGGTCGGCGCGACCTTTGCCGATCGCTACTCGCTGGTAGCGCGGGCGACCGTCGGGACCATCGTCGTGGCGAACGTGGGGTCGATCGCGCTGGGGGTGGATGTCGCGCTCTGGGAACGGGTGAGCCTGGGCGCCGGAGTCTCCATCGCCTTCGTCGGAGGGTTCGTCGACATGCCCGCGTCGATAGCGGTGTTTGCGCCGCTGCGGGTCGTCTTCTCGCCCTTTCCGCGCTCACCCGACGACCGCTGGCGCAGTGGCCTGTCGCTCTTCGCCGAGGCGGGGCCGGGTTATGGCCTGATCATGAGCGCGGGCTTTTTCGGAAGGGGTGCGGCGCGGCCCTCGCCCATGTCCGCCGTGGCGGCGATCGGCATCGGCTACGCGTGGTGGTGAGCGCGGCTCAGTACACCCGCTCGGTCCCGTCGAGCAACGCGCGCCACAGGCTGGTGACCGTGGCGAGTGTCGCCAGCGCCACCTCGCTGACGCGCCCCCGCACCGCGCCCAGCCCGGCGGGGTCATCGAGGCGCACCTTCACGTCGATCACCTCGGGCGAGGTGATGGGGCGGCCGATCTGGCTCACCAGGTAACAGGTGGCCTCACGCACGCCGGGCACCTCGGCCACCAGCGCGGCGGCGATGCGCTGCGCCACGAGGTTGTAGAGCTTGCCCACGTGGGTGACCGGGTTCTTCCCCGCGGCCGCTTCCAGCACCATCGGACGATACGGGGTGATCAGCCCGTTGACCCGGTTGCCGCGGCCGACCTGGCCATCATCACCTGCCTCGGCTGAGAGGCCCGTGACCGACAGGTACACACTGTCCGGCGTGTTGCCGTCGGCCGCGTTCACCGTCACCTCGACCGGGCCGTGAGCGAACGGTCGGGCGATGGTCGTGATGCGTTCGCGCAGCCGCTCCTTCTTGCGCTGGTAGTCGGGCAGGTCTTCGATGAAGCGGCCCACCATCGCGCAGGCCACGGTGAGCGAGGTGTGATGCAGCCTGCGCACGCCCATCACCTTGATGTCTTCGCCCAGCTCCGGCTGGCGCTGCTTCACCTCGGGCGAGTTGAGGCCCTGCTCCACCTCGAGCACCGTGCGCTCGAGCGGGTCGAGCGGCGCGTAGCCCACGCCCAGCGAGGTGTCGTTGGCCAGGGGCGAGGTCCCCTCGGGCCTGCGCAGGAAGAGCTCGGTGAGATCGCCCGAGGTGGCGCGCAGCAGCGGAATGATGCGCACGTGGCGCTCGACGTCGAGGAAGCGCAGGTGCTCGCGCAGCCACTGCCGGCTCCCTTCCACGGCCAGCTCGATCACCGGCACGCGCACGCCCTTCGCCTCGAGCGTGGCCCGGCCCGCGAGGTAGAGCTCGATCGGCGCGGTGACCTCGCCGCCGCCGAACGCGGGCCGCGCCGCGCCGCCGCGGAGCAGCGCCTTGTCGACGTTGTGATGGAGGATCACCCCGAAGCGCTCCAGGTAGGCGCGCGAGAGCAGGCGGCTCAGGTTCTCCGCCAGCGCGTCGCAGAGCGTGTCGGGGTGGCCCAGGCCCTTGCGCTCCACCAGCTCCAGCGGGAGCGCGCCCGGCGAGGCGCCTTCCAGGCTGGAGATCTCGAGGGCGGCGCGGGCTGACTCGGCCATGGTTCCTCCCGTCACCACACGCCCGGCACCAGCCTGTACCGGGTGCGCTGCGCCCAGGCTGCGTAGCCGGGGAGGTCCCGGTGGAGCGCCCGGTCTTCGAGGGCGGTGCGGATCACCACCCAGACCATGCACCCGGCCGCCGGCACCAGCGCCCAGGTCGAGCCGAGCACCAGCGCGATGGCGGGGAAGTGGAGGAGCGAGCCCGCGTACATCGGGTGACGCACCACGCGGTAGGGCCCTTCAGTCGCAACGGTGTGCCCGCGGTCGCGCTGGATGCGCATCGTGGTCTCGAGGTTGCGGTTCACGGCCATCGCCCCTGCCACGGGGATCATCGCCACCAGCAGCAGCCCGGCCCCGGCGATGGACCACGGCCAGGAGAGCGGCGCCCACCCGAAGCGGCCGTTGTCGAGCGCGCCCACCACGAAGAGGGCTGCTGTGAACAGCGTGTAGAAGGGGAGCAGCACCTTGTCGTAACCGGCGGTCTCGCGGTGCAACCGGCCCCGCGCTGCGATCACTTCCGGGTTGCGGGGCAACACCCAGATGGTGAGGGCCACCATCGAGGCGAGGCTGATCGCCAGGTACAGCCAGCCGCGCGGCCACGCCACCGAGCCTGCGCAGAGAAAGAGGAGGGCTCCGGTGCCGACGAGCTGAAAGAGCAGTTGTGCAGCCCGCGCTGCGATGCCCTTCCCGTGCTCTCCCAGAAACGCTCTGGGCAGTGGCTGAACGCCCTGAGTCGGCACGGAGCACCTCCAAGCCGGGAGTTTGCATTGCACGTACCAGCGACGCTGCCCGCGCCGGGCTCCAGTGCGAACGCAGAAGCTGCGCTGCTCCAGCTCAGCGCTGGCTGAGGGTTGAGCGTTCACTCCGAGAGGGTCGATCGAAACAGCGATCGAGCCCGTCACCGTTCACCCCGAGCGGAGTCGAGCGGCGACTGGGGGCCCGCCGTCAGACCTCGGTCAGGCCGAGGCTCTCGAGCTTGTTGTAGAGGGTGCGTCGGCTCACGCCGAGAATGCGCGCGGCCACCGAGCGATTTCCGCGAGCGTTCTTCAAGGCCTCTTCCACCGCCTGCCGCTCCGCGTCCTTGCGCCGCTCGGGCAGCGAATCACCCGAAGCCGGTGCACCGCTCTCTGGCTTGTCGAGGCCGGCGCGGTCGAGTTCCCGCTTCACGGTCGCGTCGTCGATCAGGTCGCCGGGGGGCGCGAGCACCACCAGTCGCTCGATGAAGTTCTGGAGCTCTCGCACGTTGCCTTCCCACTTCCGGCCTGCGAGCAACGCCATCGCTCCCGGGGTGACGGCCGCCTTCGGGCGCCCGTTGGGCGGGCCGAGCGTGGACAGGAAGTGCCGTACGAGCGCCTCGATGTCGCCGGGGCGATCGCGCAGCGGGGGCAGGGAGATCGGCACCACGTTGAGCCGGTAGTAGAGGTCTTCCCGGAAGGTGTTGGCCTTCACCATGTCAGGCAGCGAGCGGTGGGTCGCCGCGACGATGCGGACGTCGGCCTTGCGGGTGGTCGTTCCGCCGAGCGACTCGTATTCCTTCTCCTGGATGAGGCGCAGCAGCTTCACCTGCGAGGCCGGTGACAGCTCGCCCACCTCGTCGAGGAAGAGGGTGCCGCCTTCAGCCAGTTCCACCCGGCCGGGCTTGCGCCGGTCGGCGGTGGAGTGCGCGCCCTTCTCGTAGCCGAACAGCTCCGACTCGAAGAGCTGTTCGGGCAGCGCTCCGCAGTTGATCCGCACGAAGGGTTTGTCCTTGCGCGGGGAAAGTGAATGCAGGGCCCGGGCGACGAGCTCCTTCCCGGTCCCCGTCTCTCCCAGGACCAGCGTGGTCGCCATCCTGGGGGCCGCCTGGCGAATGAGGGCCCGCGCCTCGTCGAGCGAAGCTGAGGTGCCTACCATGCCGTCGGTCGTCTCGACCCTGGCGCGGACTGGCCTCGGCGGCGCCGCTCGATCGCCCTCGCTGCCCTTGAGCGCCTTCATCACCACGTAGAGGACGTCCTCGCGGTTGAACGGCTTGAGCATGAAGTCGGCAGCGCCCTCGCGCATCGCTTCGACCGCCATGGGCACGGTGCCGTGCGCGGTGATGAGGATGACGGGCATGTCGGGCCACTTGAGCCGCGTCATCTTGAGCAGCTCGAGCCCAGAGAAGCCCGGCATGCGCACGTCGGTGAGCACCAGGTCGTAGGGCTTCTTCTCCAGCGTCGCGAGCGCGCCCTCGGCCGAGCCGACCCAGGTGGCGCGCAGGCCGTCCTGCACCAGCAGCGCCGCCAACACCCTGCCCACGGCTTCGTCGTCGTCCACCACCAGCACCGATGCGGCGTCACTCATGAGTCACCTGGGTCAGAGGAAGCGTCAGAGATACGGTCGTCCCCGCACCTTCGCGGGAAGTGAGGGTGGCGTCACCACCATGTGCACGCGCCACCTGGCGGACGAAGGCGAGGCCCAGCCCCGAGCCGGTGGCCTTGGTGGTGAAGAAGAGCTCGAAGGCCTGCTCGCGCGCGCGCGCGTCGAAGCCGGCCCCGGTGTCCTGCACCGAGAGCACCAGCCGTGGCTCGTCGCGATCGGTGGTGAGCTCGGTGGACACGGTGAGGGTGCCGCCCCTGGGCATGGCCTCGACCGCGTTCTTCACCAGGTTCTCCAGCGCCGAGGCCAGCAGGTCGGTGTCACCGGAGAAGCGGGGCGGGGGCTCGGCCAGCCGCTGCTCGAACTTCACCGGGCTCTGCGTGGCGAAGGACTGCAGCGAGAGCACCTTCTTCACCAGCGCGTTCGCGTCGATGGTCTCGAATTGCGGCTCGAGCTTGGAGAGGCGCTGGTAGCGCTCGATCACCGAGTTGAGGCGATCGAGCTGCGCGACCACCAGCTGGGAGAACTCCATGTTGGGTCCCCCGCCCGCGCGGCGCAGTTCCTCGGTCAGCAGCTCGGCCGCGCCCTTCGCCGCGGCGAGCGGGTTGCGCAGGTCGTGCGCCATCTGCGCGGAGAAGCGGCCCATGGTGGCGAAGCGCTCGAGGCCCGAGCGCGCGGCGCTGCTGCCGGTGACCAGCAGCCAGCCCAGCACCGAGAGCACCAGCGAGAGCGTGGTGAAGGCGATGATCAACACCCCGAGCTGGCCGTTGAAGGCGGTGAAGATGGCCAGGTAGCTGACGGCGAAGAAGAGCCCCAGCACCACCGCCTGGCCCAGCGCCACCCGCATTCTCGTCGCCCCGGTGAACAGCCCCAGCCCCAGCGTGAGGCGGGTGAGCATCACGTTGAAGGTGAACGTGCCCAGGGTCGACATGCGCGGCACCGGCAGGCCGAGGTCGGCGAGCAGGTCGGTGATCAGCAGCAGCGGCACGACGATCAACGCGATGAGGAGAATGCGCGAGCGCAGCCGCTCGACCTCGGACCCCGCCTTGCGCAGGTGCCGCGTGACCAGCACGACGGCGTAGATGCCCACCGGCAGGCTGGTCGCCAGGAGGACGAGCGCGAAGGTCTGCAGCCCGCCGGGCACCTGCGAGAACGGCACCACCAGCTCGAGCACCCCGAGCAGCGACTGTGCGCCGAACACCACGTACGCGGCGATCAACGGGCCGCGGAGTTGCTGCCGGCGGCCCAGGAACGTGAGCACGAAGTGCAGCGCGAGCGGGAGAAAGAGCGGCGCGGCGATGACGCCCAGCAGCGCGTAGGTCTCGAGGTGGGTGACCTCCGAGCCGACCGAGGCGGCGTTCCACGCGAACTGGCTGGCGGCGAGCAGGGCGAGGGGCCGGCGCAGCGGGCTGCGATCACCCCGCGAGAGCGCCAGCGCGATGACCACGAGGCCCGACGCTGCTGCCAGGAGGTGCACTGCCGCCCACGCCGTCACCACCCCCCAATATCACCCCCTCCCGTTCGCTGGAGAGAGCGTTCACCCCGCGCGCTCCTCTCGCAGCGTCGCGTTTGGTATCTTGACGAGCGTGCGCGCGCACCGGCGGAGAACTCCTTGGCCAACTTGAGGTACGGGTGGAGCGAGAAGATCGAGTGCATTCAGCCGGTGGGCGTGAAGGGCGCGAACGGAGAGTCGCTGTGCCTCGCGTACAAGACCGGGAAGTACTTCGTGGGCGCTGGCGTCTATCTGCGCGACGACGGCTATGTGCTCGGTGACCCGGCGGCGGCCGACCGGTTCTACCGGTGGCCCGACGACGCGACTCAGGTGAAGGGGTGGCAGGCGCAGGGTCTGCTCCCAGACCCGCTGCCGGGCTACTCGGTGCCCGCCAGCGAGTACCTGGCGGGCTACTCACTGTGGATCATCGTGGGTGTGTTCGTGGCGGTGTTCGGTTCGATCATCGGCGGGCGCAAGCTCGCGACGAAACGCAGGCAGGCTCTCGACGCGCAGGTCCCCATCAGCCTGGGCCCGCCGAAGCTGCTCACCGATGGCGACCGTCTCATTCACTCCGCCGCGACCCCGCTGCTGCAGCCCAGCGAGGTGATTCAGCATCAGGCCTTCGCGGTGCCCGAGCCCGCCGGCGCCGTGGGCATGATGGTGGTGCTGACGAACCTGCGGGTGCTGGTGATGGTGGTCGATCGCCCGAATCTGGGGGCGGTTCTGTCGAGCTACTCCTACCTGCGCAGCGAGCTGGTCGACGCGCGCGAAGGTTCGTACGAGGTGACGCTCGTGCTCGCCGATGGCAGCAAGCGGGCGTACCCCGTGGTGCGCGGCGAGGAGGAGTTCTCGAACCAGAGGGCGTTCGTGAGGGACGTGCCGCGCATGTTCGCGAAGAAGGCGGTCTCGGGCGACGCGGCGATGCGCGCGCTGGGGTGAGTTCGTGGTGGGGTGGGTTCGTGGTGGGCGGGAAGAACGTGCGCGCGATGGCGTCGCGGATGAAGTCATCGCGCGTGCTCGGAGGAACGCAGTTGTTTTGGTGATGGTCCGTGCCGAGCGCACAGGCCTCTCGCTTCGGGCGAGGATCCGAGGGTGACGAATTCCCGCCTGGGTCACCTTCGCGTCCTTGCCCGAGGCCGAGAGGCAAGCGCGAGACGAGCAACGCGCAGATCCAGCCAGACCCACGCCTCCTCAAGGCAGCTGCCTCACCGCGAACCAAGCGGCGCCGGCGGCTACCGCAGGTGCTTGTCGAAGAACTTCACGGCGGCCGTGTCGAGGGCCTCGTGCACGGCGGCCCGGTTCACGCCCGGCGGGTCGGCGCAGATCTTCGGATCGCCGCCGCAGGGCGCGAGGAAGACGTAGTGGTCGGCGCCGGGGACCTGCGTGAACTCGTACATCGTCGAGAGGCCGGCCTTCACCACGTCGCCGTTCTCCGCCGGCAGCAACACGGTGTCCCTCTCGGCCAGGGCGAGCGACACCGGCGCTGAGATCGAGGTGAACGCCGTCTGCCCGAAGAAGATCCCCAGCGGCGCCATCACGAACGCGGCGCGCACACGGGTGTCCCGGGTCGGCTTGTCTTGCGTGATGGCGACGGGGCGGTGGCCCTTGCAGAGCTCGGGATCGTCCGGGTGGCGCTCGCAGTAGCCGGCCCACCGGGTGAAGTCGGGCTTCGCGCCCACCAGCAGCAGGCTGGTGTACCCACCCGCGGAAAAGCCAGCCACGCCGATGCGTGAGGCGTCGACCCGCGGCCCGAAGAGTGGATCGGCGATCAGCCCGTCGATCGCCGCCGAGACCTGCCACGCGCGCCCGAGCAGCACGCGCTCGGTGCCCACGCCGGTCTGGTCGGCGTAGTTGTCGCCGGGGTGTTCGAGCGCGCCAACGATGTAGCCCGCGCGGGCGAGCGCCACGGCGAGGTCGTGATGGCCGAAGCGGCTCCCCTGGTGGCCGTGCGAGATGAACACCACGGGGTGGCGGCCCAGGCCGATGGCCTCGCTGCTGCCCGCTTCGACCCACCAGGGCCCGAGCTTCGTGGCGGTCTGCACCAGCGGCCGGAGCGGGGGGAAGAAGAGGACCACCCGCATCGGCCGGCTGCTGACCGGATCTCGCCAGGTACGCGTGGTGTAGCCGACCACCGGGCCCGTGAGCGCGGGTGGAGGCAACTGTGGAACGCAGGAGATCAGCGCGAAGACGAGGAGCAGCAGGGGGCGCATGGCGCCGCGCACGCTACCTGTCTCCCTCTCCCTGCGCAGCGGGGAGAGGGGCGGGGAGAGGGGCCCAGCCGAGTTTCTGGCTCACATCGCAGGCGGGGCGCGGAAGCGCGGCGCGCCGTCGGACCCGCGCAGCTCGAGCGACTTCGTGCCCTTCTTCACCACCGTGGTGAGCATGGTGGGCGTGCCCTTGAAGGTCATGCGCGAGCCGGTCACCTCGACCGCGTCGCCCACCGCGAAGGTGAGCTTCGGGTCGACGAAGTCGGTCGGGCCCAGGTGGGCGGTGATCAGCTCTTCGCCCACGGCCACCTTGAGGTGCAGCCCCACGAAGCCCGGCCCGTGCGGGTGCTTCTCGAGCTCCTTCACTACGCCCTTGAGCGTCACCACCGTCTTCGCGTCGAAGACCGGGCGCTCGCCCATCATCCCTTTGCCCATCCCCATCCCCATCCCCATGCCTTTGCCCATGCCCTTGCCGCGGTGGAGCTCGCAGATGCCGGAGGTGCAGGTGCACGCCGTCTTCTCGCAGCCCGCTTCTCCGCACGCACAGTCATCGGCCGCGAGGGCCGGCACCGCAAGGATTGCGCTTCCGAGGAGAGCCGCGAGCAGGGTGGTTTTCATGCGCGTGAGAGCCGAGGCCTCGCGGTGAGGTTCTCATTTGGCTTGAGCGGGTGGTCGGGGCAGGCTGCGCCGCATGGCCAACGTCATCGAGGAGTCGAAGTCGTCGCGCGCCACGTGCCGCACGTGCCGGCAGAAGATCGACAAGGGCGTGCTGCGGTTTGGTGAAGAGACGCCCAACCAGTTCAACGAGGGCGAGGTGAGCTACTTCTGGCACCACCTCACCTGCGCCGCGGGGAAGAAGCCGCTGCTGGTGCGCGAGGCGCTCACCGCCTTCACCGGCACCGTGCCCGATCGCCCGGCGCTCGAGGCGTTGCTGTCGAACGCGAAGCCGAAGGCGGCCGCGGGCGAGCGGCCGTACCCGTTCGCCGAGCGGGCCTCGACCGGCCGCAGCAAGTGCATGCAGTGCGACGAGGCGATCGAGAAGGGCGCGCTGCGCGTGGCCATCGAGCGGGAAGTCGACACCGGCACCTTCGTGCGCAAGGGCCCGGGGTACCTCCACTCGACCTGCGCGAAGGAGCACACCGGCGACGCCGAGCTGCTGGCGAAGGTGAAGAAGAACACCCCCGAGCTCACGCCTGTCGACGTGGAGGAGCTGACGAAGGCGCTGAGCTGAAGCGAACCTTGAACTTGTCCTGAATCAAGGCTTCGGCTTTCCTTCGGGCCCATGCGGACGCTCTCAGTGAAGGCCCTGGACCGCGTGATGGTGGTCGCGCTCGGAGCCCAGAACCCGACGGATGCCGAATGGGACGAGACGGTGGCGGTGGGTCGACAGCTGCTCGAAGCGGCGGGCCGTGATGCCTCCCGCACGGGAGGGATCGTCTTCACCGACGGCGGCTCTCCCAGCTCCCGCCAGCGACAGAAGGCGCGCGAGCTGTATGGGGAGAAGCCGCCTTCGCTCGCGCTGGTGACCGACTCGGTCGTGGCGCGGGGCGCCGCGGCGATCTTCAGCCTCTTCTGGCCGAGCGGGAACGCGGTGTTCAGCTCTTCCGACTGGGAGAAGGCCCTGCGTCACGCCGGCATCACGCCGAGCCAGGACGCAGAAGCCGTGAGGTTGCTGCAGTCGATGCAGCGCGAGGTGGGCGAGCTGGGGGTGTTGAAAGCACTGCTCGCCGCGAAGCGCTGATCTCCGGGCCGTTCGGCCAGGGTGGCTCGACTTTCGCATCAGCCGGGATCAGCCCTTTTCGGGAGGATCCAATGAGCGCGACCCGACGGCAGATCATCCTCGGTGGAGCGTCGCTCTGTGCGCTCGGCGCCTGCAAGACCGCCCGCGCCGCCGCGCCGAAGCCGGGCGACCCGGTCACGCCCCGCCTCGAGCCGAGCACCATCGCGGTCACGAAGCCGTCGACCTGGCCGAGCCTGGTTGCCGCCGTACGCGGCGTCGTCGAGCTGGCCGGGGGCCTGGCTTTCATCAGGCCGGGCCAGAAGGTGTTGCTCAAGCCGGCCGTCAACAGCAGCCGCCCCTATCCGGCGACCGCCGATCCCGAGGTGGTCCTCGCCGTCGCGCGCCTGGTGCAGGAGGCCGGCGGTGAGCCCTTCATCGCCGACCGCACCATGTTCATGCGTTCGACCGCGCTCACCTTCCGCGCGCTCGGGCTCGACCAGGCGGCGCGCGAGGCGAAGATCTCCTGCCAGCCGCTCGATCACGCGGAAGTGGTGAGCCTGCGGCACCCGCTCGCCACGCACTGGGCTGATCAGCGAATTCGCGTCTACCGGCCGGTCGCCGACGCCGATCACGTGATCAACCTCTGCACGCCCCGCACCCACCGGCTCGGCGATTTCACCATGGCCATGAAGAACTTCGTGGGTGTGGTGGACGGAGGGGCGCGCCTGGCGATGCACGGACCCTTCGGGCTCAAGCAGCGGCTGGCGGAGATCTCCCTGGTGGTGCGCCCCTCGTTCGTCCTGATGGACGGGCGCAAGGGCTTCACCGACGGCGGGCCCGACGAGGGAGACCTCGCCACGCTCGACTTCATGGCCGCGGGCAGCGATCCGCTCGCCATCGACGCGGTGGGCCTGGGGTACCTGCGAATGGCCGGGGCCAACCGGGCCATCTCGAGCGGCTCGGTGTGGAGCCTGCCGATGATGAAGCACGCCGCGGAGCTCGGCATCGGCGCGGCCTCGGCAGCCCAGCTCGTGCTGCGCGGGATGGACGCGACCGCCGAGGCGGGCCTGAGGGCCCGGCTCGAGGCGTGACCCACCGGAGAAATGGATGAGGGCGGCGCGCTGCATCGAGGATAGAGACTCCCCGCATGTCGCAAGCGTTGCTCGACGCCATCCGCGCTGAGGCGAAGCCCGCGCTCTGGGCCAACGGGGTGAAGCTCGCCCGCGCGAACGCCGCCGCGCTCGAGAAGCAGCAGGGCAAGGAGTTCGTCTTCCGGGTGAAGCCGGCCAACCGGCCCGTGGCCCACACCGTCTACCTGACGCCCGACGACGCCTGGGAGTGCTCGTGCGACGCCGCGTTCGACCCCTGTGAGCACGTGGTGGCCGCGGCGATCACCCTGGCGCAGGGCGGCGCCACCGTCGCCACCGCGGCGCAGACGTGGACCCGGCTCGTCTATCGCTTCACGAAGGTGGACCAGGGGCTCACCGTCACCCGCGAGCTGCTGCACGCCGACGGCAGGGTCGAGCCGCTGCCCGCGTCGTTGCAGTCGATGGTGGCGTCGGGCCAGGCGAGGAACCTGCAGCTCGAGAACGGCGATCTGCTCGCGGACCGGATCCTCGAGCGGCCGTGGCGCGGCGCGCTGCCCCCCGAGCGGCTCCAGGGGCTGCTGGGGCTGCTCTCCACCGCGCGGAACATCCTGCTCGAGGGGCAGCCGGTCGCCTTCACCAACGAGGTGATGCTGCCGCGGGTGAAGGTGGAGGACGTGGGGTCCGAGGTGGTGGTCACCATTCACGCCGATCCGCGCGTGAGCGAGGTGGTGAGCCCCGGCGTCGCGCGCTGCGGAGAGATCGTCTGCGCGCTCGGCGAGACCGAGCTGACGGGGCCGTGGCTCCACGCGCTGCCCAGCGTGCGCAGGTATCCGGCCGAGCAGCTGGGCGAGCTGATGAGCCGGATCCTCCCGGAGCTGGCCCAGCGCTTCCCCATCGACAATCACAGCAAGCGGCTGCCGCGGATCGATCGCACGCTCGAGCCGCGCATCGAGCTGCAGCTGGCCCAGATGGACACCGGGCTGTCGGTCTTGCCCGTGCTCGTCTACGGCAGCCCACCCACCGCGCGCGTCGACGGCGGCAAGCTCACCCACCTCGGCGGGCCGCTGCCGCTGCGCAACGAGAGCAAGGAATCGAAGGTCACCCAGCAGCTGCGCGAGTCGATGAGCCTCGTGCCCGGGCGGCGCACCACGCTCAACGGGCCGGAGCTGTCGCGCTTCGTCGATCAGCTCAAGAGCTGGAGAGGTGGACTCTCGGGCGACGCGCGGCGCGTGGTGGGCACGGGCCTGTCACTCAAGCCGTTGCTCGAGACCAGCTCGACGCTCGACGCGTTCGGGGTGCCGCGCGCGAGCTTCGGGCTGCGCTTCGAGGTGGAAGGTGGGGCAAAGGACACGTTCGTCACCGGGGAAGCGGTGCTCCGCGCGTGGAAGGAAGGGCTGGGGCTGGTGCCGATCGAGAGCGGAGGGTGGGCTCCGCTGCCCTCTGCCTGGCTCGACACGCACGGCGCCCGGGTCTCCGCGTTGCTCGAAGCGCGCTCGGAGAGCGGCACCGTCGCCAACCACGCGCTGCCCGCACTCGCCGAGTTGTGTCAGCAGATGGAGAGCCCGCCGCCCGCGGGTCTCGAGCGCCTTCGCCCGCTCGCCGAGGGGTTCCAGCAGCTGCCGTCCGCCGTGGTGCCGGATGGGCTCGAGACGACGCTGCGGCCGTACCAGCGGCACGGCGTCAACTGGCTCGCGTTCCTCAAGTCGGCCGGCCTCGGGGGCGTGCTCGCCGACGACATGGGCCTGGGCAAGACGCTGCAGACCATCTGCGCGTTGGAGAAGGGCTCACTGGTGGTGTGCCCCACCAGCGTGCTGCCGAACTGGAAGGCCGAGCTGGCGCGCTTCCGTCCCTCGCTCACGGTCAACGCGTACCACGGGCCGGGGCGCTCGCTGTCCGACGCCGACGTGACGCTCACCACCTACGCGCTCCTGCGCCTCGACGCCGACGCGCTCGCCGCGAAGGAGTGGCGGGTGGTGGTGCTCGACGAAGCGCAGGCGATCAAGAACCCCGACAGCCAGGCCACGCGCGCGGCGTACCGGCTCAACGGAGGGCTCAAGCTCGCGGTCACCGGCACGCCGCTCGAGAACCGGCTGGAAGAGCTGTGGAGCCTGATGCACTTCACCAACCCGGGGTTGCTCGGCGGGCGCAGCGACTTCAACACCCGGTACGCGGAGAAGATCGAAGGCGGCTCAGCGGAAGCGACGCAGGCGCTGCGCAAGCGGCTCGCTCCCTTCATCCTGCGGCGGCTCAAGAAGGAGGTCGCGCCCGAGCTGCCCGCGCGCACCGAGGCCATCCGCTTCGTCACGCTCGAGGAGAAGGAGCGCGCGGTCTACGACGCGGTGCACGCCGCGACGCGCGCCGACGTGGTGAGCCTGCTCCAGGCGGGCGGGAGCGTGCTCAAGGCGCTCGAGGCGCTGCTCCGGCTGAGGCAGGCCGCCTGCCATGTCGCGCTCGTGCCGGGACAGCAGGCGAAGACCTCGTCGAAGGTCGAGGCGCTCGTCGAGTCCCTCGTCAACGCCGCGGCCGATGGGCATCGCTGCCTCGTGTTCAGCCAGTGGACCTCGATGCTCGATCTGATCGAGCCCGCGCTGAAGGCGGCGGAGCTGACGTTCTCCCGCCTCGACGGCTCGACCTCGAATCGCGGGGAGATCGTCGAGCAGTTCCAGGCGGCGGGCGGGCCGACGGTGCTGCTCATGTCACTCAAGGCGGGCGGAACGGGGCTCACCCTCACCGCGGCGGATCACGTGTTCCTGGTGGACCCGTGGTGGAACCCGCAGGTCGAAGCGCAGGCCGCCGATCGCGTGCACCGCATCGGGCAGGACAAGCCGGTGTTCGTCTACCGGCTCGTCTCGCAGGGCACGGTGGAGGAGCGCATCCTGCAGTTGCAGGACAAGAAGCGCGCTCTCTTCGAGGCCGCGCTCGACGGCGGCGCAGGCGCAGCGGGCGGACTCACTCGCGAGGACCTGCTCGGGCTGTTCGAGTAGTAGGCTGGCACCATGTCGCTCAAGCGCGAGGACGTGCTGGCCTACCTGAATCGCGACTGGGCGGGCGCCCGGCGCCACAAGGACGCGTCGATGGGCCACTGGGTCGAGGTGCATGGAACCGCGGCTGCCTTTCGCCTCAGCGACATGCTTCTCGCGCAGGTCTGGGAGCGAGCGCGCGCCGAGAAGGCAGAGCAGGGCTACGCGGGGTTGATCGAAATGCGAAGGAAGTTGGATCGTGCGCAAGCCAACCGTCGCTGACCACCTTCGGGCCATTCAGGCTGCGCTCGCACCGCAGAAGATCCGCTGGTTCGTTTTCGGCGCGCAGGCGGTCATCGCCGCGGGTGCTGTGAGGCAGACCGCCGACCTCGACATCACCACCGACGACGTTCCTGCTCCGCGCCTGATCGAGGTCCTGAGTGAGGCGGGCCTGGCGCTCCGCGACGACATCGAAGGTGTCGAAGACCTCGTGGAGCACCACAGGATACTGCCGATGGTTCACACCAGGACCGGCTACCAGGTAGATGTCGTCCGGGCGGGTCCCGGTCTGGAGCAGCAAATGTTCGACCGCTCGATTCGTCGGCGCATGGGGCGGATGCAGATCCCCTTCGTCGAGACGAACGACCTGTTGGTTCAGAAGACGCTTGCCGGCCGCGAGAAAGATCTGGAGGACGTGCGCTCGCTGCTCCGTTCGGCGAGCAAGGAGATCGACCTGGCGATCGTGCGGAGCAGGCTGCGAGAACTCGGCGCGCTCATCGATGACTCGACGCTCGTCGCGCTGTTCGAGCTGCAGGTGGCTGCGACGTCGAAGAAGAAGAGCCCTCGGCGACGATCCTGACGGCTCACTCAGCGCGGAGCAACTCGCTGAGCCGCTGGTGACCCTCACGGAAGAGACACCAGCCGTCGCCGACCAGGATGGCTTCGATGCGCGGGTGAAGTTCGAGGAGTCGTCGCAGCGACGCGATCGCCGCGGGCCGGTCGGACAGCTTCTCGGAGGGGAGCAGGTGCAACGCGTCGGCGCGATGACCCCGGACGAGATCTCCTGTGATCAAGGTCGTGTCCTCGAGCACCAGCGCGAGCTCGCCGGGCGTCTTCGAGCCGTTCATCCCACGCACGACCAGACCCGGCACCACCTCGTCGCCGTCGCTGACGTAGCGATCGCAGGTGAGCTTCTCCCGCTCACCTGCAGGACCGATCAACTTCGCGCCCGTCGCCTTCTGCAGGTCGAGCGCCGCGCGCAAGTGCGCCGAGTTGGTGACCACGATCTGCGCGACGCCGCCGAGTTTCTGAACGTGCGCGAGATCGTGCTCCGAGAGAGGCAACGGGTCGACGGCCACGTTGCCGCCCTCGCGCACCCAGAGGACGCTGTTGAAGTCGAGGTCGAGCGGCGCGTGGAACGTCGACCAGCCGTACAGGTCCTTGCGGTGCAGTCGCTTCATTCGAGCCTCACGTGGTGACGCGCTGCTGCGGCGCCTTGCCGTAGCGCATCACCACGTAGCCCACGATCGCCCCGACCAGTGCGCCGGGCAGCATGATCTTCCAGTAATAGTCGGGCCGGCCGTAGTGGGTCGCGTTCATGTGCGCGACGGGGAAGGTGATCACCGCCGCCACCACCACGCCGATGAACGTGCTCCAGCGCGACGAGCTCAGCTTGCGCGCGATGAGCCCCACGATGATGCCGGCCATCAGTCCCTTGCCGGCCGAGCCCACCACGATGCCGCCGATCTCCCCCGACACCTCGGGTGACGACACCAGCGCGGAGAGGCCGTCGAGAATTCCAAGTCCTGCGCCCACCAACAGTCCCAGCAGAGGTCGATTCATGTGTGTTTCCTTTCAACCTCCCATTCACCGGACTCCGAAAAGCCATTTTCGAATTCGTCACGACCGTACGATTCTCCAGTCGTGTCGACCACTTCCTTCCCGATGACCCAGCGGTCGGCGGTGCTCGGCGCGCACAGCGACGACCCGGTGGTGCGCGAACGTTCGTGGGCCTCGCTGGTCTCGGCCTACTGGAAGCCGGCCTACAAGCACGTGCGGATCAAGTGGAAGGCCTCGCCCGACGACGCGCGCGACTCCATTCAGGGCTTCTTCGAGAAGGCGATCGAGCGCGAGTTCTTCGCCGGCTACCAGCCCGCCGTGGCGCGCTTCCGCACCTTCTTCAAGACCTGTCTCGATCGCTACGTCTCAAACGAGGTGAAGGCTTCTCACCGGTTGAAGCGGGGTGGCCCCGCGGCCGCGCTCGCCTTCGACGACGCCGAGCAGGAGCTCGAGCGCGCTGGAGCCGCGGCCTGGGAATCGCCCGACGAGTGCTTCGAGCGCGAGTGGCGCAGGCAGTTGTTCGTCACCGCGCTGAGCACCCTCCAGCAGCGCGCGGCAGCGCAGGGGAAGGAGAGGGCGTTCACCGCCTTCGAGAAATACGACCTCGTCGATCCGCCGCGGCCCCGCTACGAGGACCTCGCCCACGAGCTGGGCGTGCCCGTGACGACCGTGACCAATGACCTCTCGTGGGCGCGCGGGCAACTGCGCGCCCTGGTACTCGAACAGCTCGAGGCGATCACCGCGAGCGAGCAGGAGCTGAGCGCCGAGGTCCGCGATGTGGCTCTCTGACACCGTCGTCAACCACCTGCGCGAGGTGTCCTCCGAGCCGGACCTGACCGGCACGCGTTACGAGCTGGTGCGCCGCATCGGGCAGGGCGGCATGGGCGCCGTCTACCTCGCTCGTGACACGGGGCTCGATCGCGACGTGGCGATCAAGGTGTCGGTGGCGCCGGGCGCGGGCGATCTCTCAGAGCGGCTGCGGCGCGAGGCGAAGTTCATCGCGCGGCTCGAGCACCCGGGCATCGTGCCCGTGCATGACTCCGGCACGCTGCCCGACGGCCGCGTCTTCTACGTGATGAAGCTGGTCCGCGGAGAGCGCCTCGACGCGTGGTCGAAGGGGCGTGAACTCCGTGAGCGGCTGAGGCTCTTCCGGCGCATCTGCGAGGCCGTCGCGTTCGCGCACGCGCACGAGGTGCTGCACCGCGATCTCAAGCCCGAGAACGTGATGGTGGGCGAGTTCGGCGAAGCGCTGGTGATGGACTGGGGGCTGGCGCGGCTCCTCTCGGCTCCGCCCGAGAGCACCCTGAATGTCACGGTCACGTTGGGCGCGACGCTCGCCGGTGCAGTCGTCGGCACGCCCGCGTACATGGCGCCCGAGCAGGCCCGCGGAGATCATTCCGCGCTGAGCGCGCGCACCGACGTGTACGGGCTGGGCGCGATCCTCTACGCGCTGCTCGAAGGCCGGCCCCCGGGGCCCACGCCCCCGCCGCTGGATGGTGCCTTGCCGCCCGCGGTGATCAGCATCTGCGAGAAGGCGATGGCCGCTGCTCCGGCCGATCGCTACCCGTCCGCCACCGAGCTGGGCGACGACGTGGGCCGCTTCCTCGAGCAGGAACCGGTGCGCGCACACCCGGAGACGCTGCTCGAGCGGGTGGGCCGCTTCGCCTCGCGCAACAGCATCGTGCTCTCGCTGGTGGGCGTGTACCTGTTGGTGCGGTTGCTACTGCTGCTGCTCCCCGGCTGACGGTCAGCCAGCGAGCTGAGGGCTTCTCCCGACGCCGTGCGGCCGAACGAAGGCCCGCACCCCGAGCCCCACCGCACCTGCGAGCAGCGCGAGGTCGAGGGTGACGCCCAGCCGCAGCGCTCCGAACAGCCCGTAGAAGAGGCCCGCGAGCGCCAGGGTGAGCGCCCAGCCCCGCCCCGCGGGGCCGTAGCCGAGCAGCGACAGACCGATCACCAGTGACAGCGTCGGGCAGGGGATGAGCCCCATCGGCGCGGCGATCAGGTACGCGTACTGCTCACGCCCCTCGAGAAAGTGCGGGTAGACCCACGCGAAGGTGACCAGCATCGCCCCGAGCGTGGTGGCCCACGTCTGCCGTTCCACCTCGGCGAGCGAGCTCTGCGAGGTGATCAGCGCGAGCACCGCGGCGAGCGCCGCGAACACGAGGCCGTTGAAGGGATTCCCGAACACCCAGGCGAACACGCTCACCGAGATCAACGGCGCGATGAGCAACGCGCCGCTCCCCCGCACTCCTGGCCGGCCGCGGCGCCAGAACAGCCACAATCCTGCGCCGACCAGCAGGTGCCAGAGCACGGCCACGGCGAGGGCGCGGTTCGAGATCTCCCTCAGCCCCGCAAGGATTTCGTCTGGAGCCGGCATGATGGACCTCCAGGCCAGCCAGACGCATCACCCGTGCCACTCACGCCAGCGTGCCCACCACCGGCCGGTGATCAGACAGGTCTTCGTGCTCCAGCACGCGCACGTCACCGAGCACCGCGCCGCGGCACAGGAGGTGATCGATGTCGCTGCCGCCGTCTTCGTGCGGCCGGGTTCTGCTCGAGCCTTCCGGCAACGGGGCGATGGACACCCCCAGCGCCTTCGAGATCACCTCGCGCTCCGCGTTGAAGTCGCCCCCGACGCAGAGCACGCCGGCGTGCTCTCTGACGACCTGCGCGAGCAGTGAGAGCTGCGGCTCGCCGTTTCTCCCCCAGCTCACGTGCGTGGAGAGCACCACGGCGCCGCCGGGCAGCCCCACCATCAGGAAGCCCTTGCCCGGATCGTTGGCGAACGTGTGCGCGCGCAGCACCTTCGAGCCCGGCGGCGCGACGATCACCAGGTGTTCACTCGGGTCCCTCACCGACGGCTTCGCGCGCGGCACGCGCGGGTAGAGGTGGTTGAGCACCGCCCGGTCCGGGAAGCGGGCGCGCAGCTCGGCCAGCACGTCGCCGCTCACCTCCTGCAGCAAGACCACGTCGACCCCTTCCTCCGTGAGCGCCTTCGCGACCCGGGTGGCCACGCCGCGCACCCGCTTCGTCTCGTCGGGCCACCCCTGAATGGCCGGCTCGGAGTGGCGCTCGGCGTGCACGCGGTGGAGCACATTCCAGGTGAGGATCTTCATGGTGACGCCCTCATACGCCATCATCCACACATGCCTGAACACGACAGCTACGAACTCTCGGCGGCGTACATGAACGGGCTGGTCAGCGCCGCGCGAAGCGGCGGTTTCCTCGATGGGGCGTTGATCACCATGACCGAGCTCGAGCGCGCCTCGTACCAGCAGCCCGCACGCCAGCCCTGGTGGGACGCGCGCTATGGCGAGCACCTCGCCGCGGTGGTGGGCGAGGTCTTCGGTGAGTGGGCGCTCGAGCAGGTCGGCTACACGGTGGTGGCCGAGGTGATGGGGCCGTTGGTGAAGGCGCAGATCGAAGCGGCCCTCGCCACCGGCGCGGGGCCCGAGGCGCTCTTCGCGCGGCTCAACGACCTCGCGAAGCCGGCCGTGCGGCCACTGCACATCGGGTGGACCAGCGCGTCAGCGACGGCGGGCAGGCTCGAGCTCAGGTACCCGCGCGAGCTGAAGAAGGAGACCCAGGTGCTCTGGCGCGGCGCCATCCGCTACGCGTTCGAGATCACCCACCGGCCCGGGAAGATCGTCGCGGAAGCCCAGGGCCCCGCGGGCCACCTCACCTACCAGCTCGACTGGACCCGCTGAGGCTCAGCCTGCGCTTGCGGCTGAACGCGAGCAGCACCCACCCCAGCACGCCGAGTGGATCGACCGTCGCGCAGCCGCAGCCACCCTCGGCCGGGGGCATCTCCGCGACGCCTCCGTCGGTGCTCGCGCCCGCATCGGGCGGCCCAGTCAGGCCTGCGTCCACCACCACGGGCGCGAGGCCCGCGTCGGGCACTCCCGCGTCGACGTGCACCGGCGGGCCTGCATCGGGCGTCACCACCGGCCCGGCGTCGGGGCTGGTTGGCGTGCCTGCATCGAGGCCCGCATCGACGCGAGCCCCCGCGTCCACCACGCCCGCATCGGCGACCGCGCCGGCCGGCCCGGTGCACGCGGTGGTGGTGCGGTTGTTCGCCCAGTTCTGCAGCGCGCTGTACGGCGCGAGCGCGGCCTGGCCGGGGCCCACGATTCCCCAGCCGGAGCCGGGGTCGTAGGGGAAGTGGTAGTAATAGGTGCGCGTCCAGTTGCGCCAACCATCGTTCAGGCTGGCGGCATAGGTGCCGGCGCAGACCTCTTCCTGCTTCGTGTAGAGGTCGGTGATGCGGGTGGCGACGTCGGCGAGCGACGTGCCTCCCTGCGGCGGGTGCTCCCAGCCGACCTCGGTGAGCCAGAATTCCTTCTGCGCGTAGCCCTTGCTGGCGATCACGTTCTTGACCGAGTCGTGGGTGAGCACGCCCACCTGAGTTTCGCCGTCCAGCAGCGCCTGCATCACCCCGGCGCCGTCGGCCTTGTAGACGTGCTGGGTGATCACATCGAGGTGCATGCCCACGCGATCGAGCAGCTGGCCCAGGTCGCGTTCCCACCCGTTCCGAATGCAGCCGCCGAACGCGCACGTGCCCTGGTTGCCGTTCCACTGGGAGCTCTGGGTGAGGCCGGACAGCTCGGGCCCGCAGATCTTCGCGGTGGGATCAGCCGCGCGGATCGCCGCGGCCGCGGGCAGGAAGATGGTGTTGACGTACTGATCCATCGAGCCCTGGAAGAAGGTGCCGAGGTTCGGCTCGTTCCAGATGCCCCAGCAGTCCACCCGGCCCCGGTAGCGCGTCACCACGGCGCTGACCGCGGCGGCCCAGGTCGCCGGGTCCGCGGGCAGCTTGTTCTCGCAGCGCGTGGCGTCGGTCGGCCCATTCTCCACGCACCCGGGCACGCTCGAGGCCCACTGCGGTGTGTACGCGACCGTGGCGTAGATGCTCAGGTTGTTGGCGCGCGCCGCGTCGACCGCTTGATCGAAGGCCGTCCAGTCCCACCGCGCTGCTTCGGGTTGAAACTGAAACCAGTTGAAGTCCATTCGCACGCCGCTCGCCCCGAGCGCGGCCATCGCCTGGCTGTCTGCGGGGGAGGGCAGGTGCCCGTTCATGTAGACGGTGGGCGCTGCGGCGAACGTGAGTGCGACGAGTGTGGTGACGGCGAGCATCTGGCCCCCTCGCGGGTAGCCCCTTTGAGGCAGACGTATTTCGCGGAACGCGCGGGTCGGTCAATTCCACCTGAAGTGCTCACGTGCCCACAGGAGTGCACACCGGGCTACTCCGCCCTCCTTGCGCCCCAATCCTGTTAATTCTACTTTTCCTTCACTTCCTGTTTACGCCCCCCATGAACCGGATCTTCACCTCCCACGAAGTCGCCTCCCTCGTTCAGGTGAGCCCCTCGTCCGTCCTCAAGTGGATCGAGCAGGGCAAGCTGCGGGCGTTTCGCACGCCCGGCGGGCACCGGCGCGTGGCCTGCGAGGAGCTGGTGGACTTCCTGCGCGCGCACCAGCTGCCGGTGCCCCGCGAGCTGGAGAGCGATCGGGTGCGCCTGCTGGTGATCGACGACGAGGCCACCTGGCTGCGCGCGCTCGGCACCTTCCTGCAGCGCGCCGATTCCCGCATCGAGGTGTCGCTGGCCGAGAGCGCGCTCGACGGGCTGCTCAAGGTGGGGCTCAACCGGCCCGAGGTGGTGCTGCTCGATTCGTACATGCCGGGCATGGACGGCCTCGAGGTGTGCCGCCGCCTCAAGGCGTCGGAAGAGACCGCGCACATCGCGGTGCTGGCGATGAGCGGCCGGCCCAGCGCGGACCTCGAGAAGAAGTTCCTCGAGGCGGGTGCGGCGGCGTTCCTACCTAAACCGCTGCAGGCCGCGGCGGTGCTGACGAAGCTCGAGGGGCTGGGGTTGGTGAGGCCGAGAGTGCGGTGAAGCAGACCGAAGAACCGATGCCGGGGGGCACAACCATGGAGAACACATATGTCCCCTCGTTCAGTCTCGATCAGCCCTGCCCAGCCCCTCGAAGCCCGGGGGCAGTCATGAGCGCCCGCCGCGTGTTGATCGTCCACCCGCAGCTCGAAGAGCGCGCCCGCCTGCGGGTGATCCTCGGAGAGAAGGAGAACGACTACGTCGAGGCCTCGTCGCGCAAGGACGCCGGGCCGCTGCTCTCGCCGCCGCCTTCGCTGGTGATCTCTCACCACGCCGACTTCAAGAAGCTCATCGGCGATCTCGAGCGCAAGGCGCCCGGCGCCATCAGGGTGGTGCTCTCCCCCACCGGTGACTCCGAGGTGCTCGAGGAACTCGAGGGCATCGCCGCGGGCGGCTTCGACTTCCTCACCGTCGAGACCGACGAGACCTGGAAGCTCAAGAACCTGGTGCGCCGCCGCGCCTCGCCCAGGCACCCCACGTCCGCCCCCGTCACCGCCACGGTGACGACGCGGGGTGGGTCATTCGACGCGCGCTGCGTCGACGTCTCGAACGAGGGCGTCGGGCTGCTCGTGCCGGGAAGCGCGAACCTGGCCGCGCTGATGCCGGGCGAGGCGTTGACGCTGACCGCGCTGCGGCGCGGCGACGCGGTGCTCATGGCCGACGTGGCGTGCAGCGTGCAGACGGTACGCCGGGTCGAGGGCGCCAACACCCACCTGATCGGGGCCGTCTTCGACACCCGCCGCCGCGTGCCTCACGTGCCCACCCGCATCACCAGCGCGCTGCGCATCGGCGCGCTGCTCAAGCTGGCCGGCCGGTCTGGCAGCGCCTTCTCGGTGAGCGACGACGACGGCACCGTCTCGCAACACTTCGCCGAGGTGCGGCTCGAGGGCGGCCGGCTGCGCCTGCTCGAGCCGGACGTCGCCCACCGTCACCGCTGGGAGCCGGGTCAGGCGATCACGCTCTCGTTCGAGCTCAACGGCCGGCAGCTCCGAGGGCACGCCGGCGTGCTCAGCGCCGGCGCTTCGGAGCTGGTGGTGGCGTTGCCCCAGGCTCTGCTCCAGGTGCACCGGCGCACCAGCCTGCGCATGCCGACCGTCAGCATCAAGGCCTCGATCACCGTCGTCTCGCCGCTCAGCGGGCTGGTGGTCACCCGGCCCGTGCTCGACCTCAGCTCGATCGGCGCCAGCTTCCAGGTCGACCCGGCGGTCGACGTGTTCCCTCCCGGCCTCCAGCTCGAAGACGTGGTGTTCGAGGTCGACGGCCGCCGCATTCAGCTCAGCGCCGAGGTGGCGTCGATGGGGCGCGCGGGCACCGAAGAAGACAGCGAGCGCAAGTGCGGGCTCCACTTCACGAGCATCAGGGAGCACGGGCGCCAGCTGCTGCTCGACCTGCTCGTGCGGCACCTGGTGGTGGGCGCCGAGTGCGGCTCGCAGGTGCCGTTTCAGCGCATCTGGGACTTCTTCAAGGACGAAGGTGCGGTGTGGCGAGATCATTCCGGGGCCGGCGAGCTCGCCCCTGAGCGCACGCACGGGCTGCTGGGCGACGGCACGCACGGGCTGGGGAAGACCTTCGTCATCCTCCGCAACGGCGAGCTCGACGGGCATTCCTCGGGGCTGCGCATCTATTCCCGTACCTGGCTCTCGCAGCACCTCCTGGTGAGGTCGGGGTTTCATCGCTCGGCCGCGCTCTCGCAGCAACTGATGTGCCTGAGCTTCGACTACGGCGAGGCCCTGCCCGACATCGAGTACGTGCGTGGGTTGTGGCGCGCCTCGAACCGCTGGGCCTCGCGCATCTACGGCGCGATGTCGATGCGGGTGTTGTGGCCGGGGCTCACCTACCTCGCCTACTTCGAGCCGATGCGCCTCTCGCTCGACGCACTCCCGCCGCCCGGGCCCCTGCGGGTGCGGGAGGCGACCCCCGACGACGAGCGCTCTTTCCTCTCGGTGGTCGGGGCGTTGGAAGACCCGGTGAAGCTGTTGAGCGACGATCTGGTGCAGGGCGAGCTGCACCTCGAGACCCTCTCCAGCCGCTACGCGGGGCTGGGGCTGGTGCGCGGGCGCTCGCTGGCGGTGGTGGAGGACCGTCACGGCGCGCCGCTGGGCTGGGCGCTGCTCGAGGGCATGTCTGACGGGCTCTTCTGGGCCGAGATGTACAGCTCGTTCAGGATCTTCCTCGTCGACCCCCGCGGCCCGCTCGCCAATGACGCCCGGGTCTCCCTCGCCTCGTACGCAGCCCGCTTCTACGCGGCCCAGGGGCGCAGGGAGGCGGAATGCCACGCCTCGGCCGGCGACGTCGCCCCGCTCACCGCGCTCGGCTTCGTCAGCCTGGGCGGCATGAACGAGTTCGGCGCGCACCGCTCGGTGGTGCGGGAGATCACCAGCCAGATGATCGCCGTGTTCGCGCGCATTCGCAGGCACGAGAAGGAAGAAACCCCGCACGCCGGCCACGTCGAGCCGGAGAGGCCGACCGCATGAGCTACCTGATGGAGTCCACCAAGGAAGGCCAGCGCCTGATTCTCCAGGAACGAGCCAACCCCAGCTCGGTGCGGCTGCTGCAGGCGGGGCTGTGCCGTGGGCAGCGGGTGGCCGACATCGGGTGCGGCTCGGGCGCCGTCATCCCCACCATGCTCGACATCGTGGGCAACGACGGCTCGGTGATGGGCGTGGACATGAGCCAGGAGCGGGTCGACGAGGCCCGCAAGCTGGTGCGGGGGGCGCGCAACGCGGTGGTGCAGTTGGGCGCGTTGCCGGCCACGGGCCTGCCCGACGCGGCCTTCGACTTCACCTGGAGCCAGTTCGTCTTCGAGTACCTGCGCGAGCCCGACGTGGCGCTGCGCGAGCTCATTCGGGTCACCCGGCCCGGCGGGCGGGTGGCGGTGGCCGACATCGACGGCCATGGCCTCGCGTTCTGGCCGCGCCCGGCGGCGATCGAAGAGGGCATCGAGCCCTTCATGAGCGCGCTCTCGGCCACCGGCTTCGACTTCTACATCGGCCGCAAGCTGTTCACCCTCTTCAGGAAGGCCGGCCTCCAGGACGTCTCGGTGCACCTCTCGTCGCTCTACATCTCGGCCGGGGCCGACTCGCGCCTGGTGGCCGATTACACCCAGCGCTTCGAGGTGCTGGCGCCGGTGGCCATCAAGACCTTCGGGGACGAACGTCGCTACCGTCAATTCGCTGACGCGTACCTCGCGTTGTTGGCCGACCCGGACGCGCTCAAGTACGCCGTGGTGCTGACCGTGGTAGGCACCCGGCAGCGATGACGACGGCGGGTGTGGAGCGGCAGTGGGATCGCCCGGAGATCGGGGCCCGGCTGCTCAAGACGTTCTTGATGAGCTTCGAGATCCGCTACGGGCGCGAGCGGCTCGAGGCGCTCTGGCGCGAGCGGCCCATGCCGCTGTCCCTCGACTACCTCGCCGAGCCCAACAACTGGATCTCGCTCGACTTCCTCGAGCTGCTCTTCGACGAGCTGGTGCGCGGCTCGGGCGACCCCGACTTCATGACGTACGCCGGCAAGAACATCGCCACGCCCGAGGCGCTGGGGTTTGCCTATTACATCCTCCGCGGCGTCGGCAGCCCGATGCTGGCGTACCGGAAGACCGTCGAGTCTTCGCCTGACTTCAACCGCGCCGGCCGCTTCGAGATCGAGCAGAGCACGCCCTGGTCGATGACCATGACGTACAAGAGCCTCCAGCGGGCCGAGCGCAACCGCAACTCGTGCCTGGGGCGCATGGCGAACTTCGCCGCGTTCCCCACCATCTGGGGCCTGCCCCGCGCCCAGGTGATCGAACGGCAGTGCCAGGTGAACGGCGCTGACTGCTGCCGCTACGAGCTGAGCTGGCAGAACCCGCCACCCGGCCTCTGGCGCCGCTGGCTGGGGGCCGGACTGGGCGCGGCCGCTTCGTTCGCGGTCGTCGGCCTGCTCGGCAGGGGCTTGCCCGAGCTGGTGGTGGCGCTGGCAGCGGCGGGCTTCGGGCTGGGCGCGTGGCGCGACGTGCGGCGGCTGGCCGAGCAGAAAGACGCGCTGCTCGAGCAGACCACCCAGGGCATGCGGCAGTCGTTGATGGAGCTGCAGGAACGGGCCGACGTCATCCACAAGGCGAACGTCGAGCTCGATCAACGCGTCACCGAGCGCACCGCCGAGCTGTCGGCCGCGCTCGAGCGGTTGCGCCAGCTCGACGCCCTCAAGAGCGAGTTCTTCGCCAACGTCTCGCACGAGCTGCGCACGCCGCTCACCCTCATCCTCGCGCCGCTCGACGATCGGCTCAGCCAGACCATCACCCCCGAAGAGCGCCGCCTGCTCGAGGGCCTGCGTCGCAACGCCTCGCGCCTGCTGCGGTTGATCGACGACCTCCTCGATCTCTCGCGCATCGACGCCGGCCAGCTGCGCCTCGACCTCGCCTCGCTCGACATGGGGGCGATGGCCCGCCAGCTCGGAACGCTCTTCGCCAGCGCCGCGGAAGCCCGGGGCATCAAGCTGGTGGTGGAAGGCCTCGAGTCCACCACCGATCTCTGGGGCGACTCGCACCGCCTCGACAGCGCGCTCTCGAACCTGCTGGGCAACGCGTTCAAGTTCACCCCCGCGGGCGGCGCGGTCACGCTGCGCGTCGAGGAGACGGACACCGAGGTGAAGGTCACGGTGAAGGACACCGGGCCGGGCATCGCCCCCGCCGATCTGCCCCGCATCTTCGAGCGCTACTACCAGGCCGAAGAGGGTGCGACCCGCCGCGTGGGCGGCGTGGGCATCGGCCTGGCGCTGGCGCGGAACCTGGTGGAGCTGCACGGCGGCCGGCTCTCGGTCGAGAGCGAGCTGGGCCACGGCGCGGCCTTCACCATCTCGCTGCGCCGGGGCAAGGCGCACATCAGCCCCGAGGTGCTCGAGCGCCGCCGGGTGCAGGTCGAGGGCGCGCAGGCGCGGCGGGCCTCTGACGCCGAGCTGGAGGCGCGGCCCGGGCTGGAGCGCGGCATGCCGGCCCTCACCCCCAAGGCGCTGGGCACTGCGCCGGTCAGCTTCGATGGGGCGCGGCGCGGGCGCGTGCTGGTGGTGGAAGACAACCCCGACGTGCGGGCGATGCTGGTGGACCTGCTCTCGGCGCCTTTCGAGGTGATGGTCGCGCCCGACGGCACGGCGGGGCTCGAGGCGGTGAAGAAGCTGAGGCCCGACCTGGTGCTCAGCGACGTGATGATGCCGGGCCTGAGCGGCACGCAGCTGTGCCAGGCGATCAAGGCGGACCCGGTGCTGGCCGCCACGCCGGTGATCCTCCTCACCGCGCGCGGGGGCACCGACGCGGCCATCGAGGGCTTCGCCGCGGGCGCCGACGAATTCGTCGAGAAGCCGTTCCACCCGCGGGTGCTGGTGGCGCGCGTGCAGGCGCAGCTGCGGCTGCGCTCGCTCTCGCTGCAGGTCACCGCGCAGGCGCGGCTGGCGGCGGTGGGGACGCTGGCGGCCGGCGTGGGCCACGAGGTCCGAAACCCGGTGAACGCGGTGCTCAACGGCGTGCGCGCCCTGCAAGACCGGCCGGGCCTCGACGAGACGGATCAACGGCTGCTCGAGGTGATCGCCGACGGCGCCGAGCGGATCAACGTCATCAGCGGCGCGCTGCTCACCCACGTCAGCCCCGGTGACGGCGGCGGCCTGCGCCCGGTGGATCCCCGCGCGGGCCTCGACTCGACCTTGCGGCTGCTCGAGCACCGGCTGGTGGGCATCGAGGTGCACCGCGATTATTCGACCGACGCGCCGGTGGTGGCCTCGGCGGCCGAGCTCAACCAGATCTTCGTCAACCTGCTCGACAACGGCATCCGCTCACCCGCGAAGCACCTGTGGGTCGAGGTGAAGGAGGCGGGGGAGAAGGTGCACATCGTGGTGGCCGACGACGGCCCCGGCGTGCCCCTCGAGATCGCCTCGCGCCTGTTCGACCCGTTCTTCACCACCCGCAGCCCGGGCGAGGGCACGGGGCTCGGTCTCTACCTTTCCAAACAGTCGCTCTTGCGGTGGGGCGGCGACTTGCGGTTTGCGCCCCGGCCCGGTGGTGGTACGGCCTTCACCGTCGAGCTTCCCAGAGGCACCCAGTGAGCTCTCCTTTCGTTCTCTACGTCGACGACGAGGCCGCCAACCTGGTGGTCTTCGCGGCCGGCCTCCGCGGCACGGTGCAGGTCGTCACCGCGCCCAGTGGCGCCACCGCGCTCGAGCTGATGCGCAAGCAGGAGGTCGCCGTGCTGGTGGCCGATCAACGCATGCCCGGCATGTCGGGCGTGGACCTGCTGGCGGCGGTGCGCGCCGAGTTCCCCGACACGGTGCGCATCCTCATGACGGCCTACTCGGATCTCGAGGCGGCCATCGACGCCATCAACCGCGGCCACGTGCACCTCTACCTGCGCAAGCCCTGGGAACCGGTGGAGCTGCGCCAGGTGCTGGTGCAGGCGGTGGAGCGCTACAGCGCCGTGCGCTGGGCCAACGAGCTCGAGCGGCGCATGCGCGAGACCGAGCGCATGTACTCGCTGGGGGTGATCGCCATGGGCGTGGCCCACGAGCTGCGGGGGCCGCTCACCGCGCTGACCATGAACCTCGAGCTGGTGACCGACCTGGTCGGCGACGTCTCGGAGCAGAAGACCCTGCGCGACGCCCTGCGCGACTCGCGCACCTCGGTGCAGGCGATCGGCGACATCATCAGCTCGGTCGAGCTGTCCACCCGGTCGCGCACCGACGAAGACGTGAACTTCCGCGAGGTGGTCGAGTTCGCGGTGCGCTCGGCGCTGGGCGAGGCGCGGCACCGCGGCCAGCTCAAGCTCTTCGCCACCGACGTGCCGCCCATTCGGGGCTCGCGCACCCGCCTGGGCCAGGTGGTGCTCAACCTCCTGGTCAACGCGCTGGAGGCCTTCGACCCGGCGCAGCGGCAACGCAACCTGCTCAGCGTGACCCTGGCCACCACCGACGGCACCGCGCTGCTCACCGTCGAGGACAACGGCTCGGGCATTCCCGCAGAGGTGCTCAACCGCGTCTTCGACCCGTTCTTCACCACCAAGGCCGACGGCGGCACCGGGCTGGGCCTCGCCATCTCGAAGCAGATCGTCGAGGAACTGGGCGGCAGCATCCAGGTGAGCAGCACGGTGGGCAAGGGCACCACCTTCCACGTGCGGCTGCCGGTGGTGGCGACGGCCTGACGTTTCAGTGCCTCAGGTCCACCCGGGCAGCGGGCCAGGAACGCCGAGGCTCCTTCACGCGCGGAGGTGCGAGCTGGTCGCGCGCCACCAGGTCTTCGAAGGTCTCCGCGCGCCGCAGCTCTTCCACCTGGCCGTCGTGCACCGAGACGATCGCCGGCCGGGCGAAGGAGAAGCAGGTGGAGAGCGGCACGAAGTACGCGCCGGTGTCCATGATCGCCAGCGCGTCGCCGGCCGCCAGCTCGGGCAGCTCCCAGGCCGGGTAGAGCAGATCGCCCATGGTGCAGCTGGGGCCGGTGAGCCGGTAGCGCTGGGTCTCGGCGCTGCGCGGGGCCACCGCCAGCAGGTGGTGGTACTCGTGCGGCACCGGCTCGGCGACGTTGATGCCCGCATCGAGGATCGCCCAGGTCGCGCCCGCATCGTCGCGGCCCCGCACCGAGAGCACCCGGGTCAGCAGCATCATCGTGTCGCTCGTCATCGCCCGGCCCGGCTCGAGGAAGATGCGCGGGCGGGCGACGCCGCGCGCCGTGGCGTGGCGCTCGACCCTGCTGATGAGCTGCGCCAGGTAGTCCTCGATGGTCAGCACCGCCTCGGGGGGCCGGGGATCCGGCTCGCGCCCGAAGGTGACGGCGAGCCGCAGGGCCCGCGCCGGCAGGCGGGCCACGGTGGGGCAGGCGAGGTTGCCGCCGAAGTCGAGCACCTCGAGCTCGAGGCCCAGCTCGCGGCGGAGCCGCTCGGTGAAGGCGAGCATGGGGGTGACCAGAGCCTCCAGCCCGGCGCTGGTGGAGATCTCCCCGTTCACGTGCGAGTGCAGGCCCACCACGTCGAGCTCGGGCCGCGCCCTCGCCTCGCGGAACGCCTCCAGCGCGGCCCCGGTCTCGATGCGCTCGCCGAACTGCCCGGCCCGCCCGCCCGGCACCACCACCCGCAGGCCCACCCGGGGGCGCTTGTGGCGCGCCCGCGCGAGCTCGGCCACCAGCGCGATCTCGCCGCGGCCGTTGAGGTTGATCAGCCCGACGCCGCGGTCGATGGCCAGCGCCACCGCGTCGGGCGTCTTGGCCGGGGCGTCGAACACGATGGCCGAAGGGGGCACGCCCAGCTCGAGCGCCAGCCACAGCTCGTATGGGCTCGCCACCTCCGCCCCCACGCCCTGCAGGTGCAGCCGCTGCAGCACGCGCGGCACGGGGTTGGTCTTGTACGAGTAGTACGGCTCGGCGCCGCGCGCGCAGCCGGGCGGCGTGGCGAGGAAGCGCGCCGCGTTGCCGTCGAGGCGCGCCTGGTCGAGCACGTACAGCGGCGAGCGGTAGCGCTCGAGCAGGCCGCCCAGGGCCACGCCGCCGCGCTTGAGCTCGCCGCCCGCATTGCGGGTGAGCCCCCAGGTGCTCAGGGGCCAGCGCGTGGTGCGGGGAATGGCGCGGGCCACGCCGCCGAGGAAGTGCTTGAGGTCTTGTCGGTTCATGACGCGCTCCGGGGGCCAGGATGCGTTGCGTTCGACACCACCCGGCGCACCCGCCCGGCGAGCCGCGCGCCTGCGAGTGAGCCGCGGTACATGAGCGAGGCCACCCGGTCTTGCGGCACGCGCGAGAGCCAGAGCAGCGCCGAGGTGTCGACGCCGGGGTAGGTGTGGGCCGCCTGCTCGAGGTTGCGCAGCGCCACGGCGCGCTGGCCCTGCGTCAACGCCGCGCGCGCCACCAGCGACTGCCTGAAGCCGCGCAGCGCGCTGAGCTCGGGGTCGGCGGGGTGGTCCTTCCAGAACAGCTCTTCGTGGAAGCGGAGCACGTCCTGGTGGAACTGCGTGGCCGTGCGCCCGGTGACCAGGTGGGCTTCGTGGAGCGCGCCCTTCCTGCCGTCGCCGTACTCGAACTTGATCGCGCCGGGCGCCGAGAAGAAGTGGGTGGGGAAGCGCCGGCAGAGGTTGGCGAGCCAGCCGAAGTCGCTGGCCACCGGGTAGCTGCCGTCGATGGGACCCACCTCGTCCAGCGCGCGCCGGGTGATGACGGTGGGCTGCAGCGCCATCAGCCAGCCCCAGCGCCACTTCTGGAACAGCTCGCCCCGGTAGTGCTGCGCGTTCTGGAAGGGCGTCTGCTCGAGCACGGCGCGCTCGGCGGGGCCGGGCGCTTCACGCGTGTCGTAGAACCAGAGGTAGGGATCTCCGAGGGGGGGCGGTTGGCTGAACGCGCTCGAGCCCAGCCGCCGCGCGGTGAGGGGGTACCACTCGTTCATCTCGGTGCGCGGGTGGATCACCTCGCCGTGGTGCTGGCCAAAGCTCTCCCAGAACTCGGACGTGTACATCTGCGCTTCCGGGTGCGCGTCGAAGAAGGTGGTGGCGAGCGCGAGGTGGTGCTGCGTCCACGCGTCGTCGGAGTCGAGGAAGGCGATCAGCCCGCCGCGCACCTCCGAGAGGGCGCGGTTGCGCGCGCCGGCCACGCCGCGGTTCTCCTGCACGATCACCCGCACGCGCGGGTCGATTCCGGCGACGAGGTCCTTCGTGCCGTCGGTGGACCCGTCGTCGACGATCAGCAGCTCCCAGTCGGTGAAGCGCTGCTGCAGCACGCTGTCGATGGCCCGGCGGATGGTGTCCTTGCGGTTGTACGTGGGCATCACGATCGACACGCGCGGTGCGGGGCTCATGCGGCGACCTCGCCCTTCCTGGCCGCGGCGTAGCCGAGCGCGTCTGCGAGCGCGTCGCCACCGAGCCTGTCGAGCCTGAGCCCGGCCAGCACCCGGCGCGCCTGCTCCTTCTCTTCGAGACGGGCTGGCCTCACCTCGGCGCCGTGCTCCCACTCGCGCCGCTCCGGGTTGAACGAGGGCGCGACGGCGTCGGCCGAATCGAGCCTGCGCTTGAGTTCGCCCGCCTGCGCGTGGATCCAGGGTGGGCTGCCCACCTTGAAGATCTGCACGGCCCGGGTGGGGGTGACCACGCCCCCGAAGTGCGCCTTGTTGTAGGCGTAGTTTCCGTTGAGGTTGATCTCGTCGAGGCCGCTGACCATGGCCTGGCGAATGGCGAGCAACGCCGCCACGTGGCCGCACTCAGTCGCCTCGTAGTCCTGGTCGAAGCACGTCTCGAGGCCGTGCATCACCCCGCCGAAGGCGCCCGTCACCGCTCCCGACACGGGCAGGTCGTCGAGCAGCAGCAGGTGCACCGCCAGGCGCATGGGCTGCTCGCCGCCCGTGAGCGCGCGGAAGAAGGCGATGCGCTCGGGGTGCCGCGAGATGCCGGCGCGCGCGGCCGCCTTCCAGCTCCGCTGCTCGAGCTCGAGGTACAGCTCGAGCAGCGCCGCGGTCTCGGCAGGGCCGGACGAGGAGATCGCCTCGGCCCGGCCCGCCGTGAGCGTCTTGCGCACCGAGCGGTTCAACGCCTTGCGCTGGTGGCCGGTGAGGCCCTTCAGGTACCCGGGCACCGACCGCGCCCGCAGCGCGAGCCGGGACACCGGCATGTTCTCGAACTCGCGTGCCCAGTAGCGCAGCGGGTTCAACTTCGGCACCGCGTGCAGCGCCGACTGGTCGTCCTGCAGCGCCAGGTCGAGGAACGACCAACTCGGCTCGCGCTCGAGCAGGTGCTCGTACATCGCTGCCGCGCAGCGCGGCTCGTCTTCGGGCCTGGCGATGAGGTGCGGGCGATCGGTGTCGTGGCTGATCAGCACCCCCACCCGGGTGAAGGGCACCACCCCCAGCGCGTGCACGTGATTCTTGCGCAGCGGCAGGTAGCCGATGAGTTCCCCCTCGTCGAAGGCCACCAGGAACAGCAGCTCGTCCGCAGTGGCGGCGTACTCGTCGTGCGCGAGGTAGGTCTCGAGGTACTCGTACGTGGAGAACGGACAGGGCCGCCGCGACTCGAGGTTCAAGACGTCGATGGTGCCCTTGAGGGGAGTCACTTCAGCCAGCGATCGCAGCGCTCGTACCGATACCTGACTCATGCCCGTGAAGGCGTGCAGCCGTGGTGCCACCTCCACCCGGGGAAATCGGCCTCGTTGCCGCGCGTGCACCGCGCAGGGCCTGCGCGTTCACTGATTGAGCACGTACTGGCGAACGAAACTGCGGGGATGGCGCACCATGTGTTCGACCCAGTGCGCGGAGTCGACCAGCGTGGGCATTGGATCTTCGCCCGACCAGATGGCGTCGACGAGGTGGGCGCGGTGCTGGCCCAGCCAGGTCCTCCAGTGGCGCACCTGGGCGAGCGACATGCGGCCGCTCACGCGCTGGAGCTTCATCACCAGCTCCAGCAGGCCGCGGTAGCAGTAGGCCTCGTCGCCGCGGGAGCGCCAGGCGCGGGCTGTGTTCATCAAGCTCGCCACGCCGGCCGAATCGCCCCGCGCGCCGGCCCAGGCGAGCAGGGCGTGGTTGAGGCCGCGGGCGTGGTCGAACGCCATCTGGCTGTAGAAGCGGGGGTTGAAGTCGATGAGCAGCCGCCGCTCGCCCGAGGCGATGAACTCGGCTTCGAAGGTGCCGAAGTAGCCCACCCGCGCGCAGAGGGCGTCGAGCTTCTGCACCAGGTCCGGCTCGAGCGCGCGGCCTTCGAAGCAGAGGCCGATGCCCAGCTTGCGGGGCCGCTGGAGCACCTTCATGGCGCCGCGCACCACCAGCTCGCCCTCGCGGCTGCGGAAACCCGATACGCTGAACACGCTGGTCTCGGCGGCGGGCAGGTATTCCTGCACCAGCGGCGCCGTCACCTCGGGGTGGCGCTCGGTGAGCGCGCGGCCGTAGTCGACCTGGCGGCGGAAGGCGGCGGCCTTCTGCGCGAGCTCCGAAGGGGAGTTCACCAGCACGCCCTTCAGTCCGCTGCTCAAGAAGATCTGCGTGCGGGGCTTGAGCAGCAGGGGGAAGGTCATGCTGCGCGCCACGTCTTCGAGCGCGGCGTTCGACTCGGCCACCTTCGTCACCGGCGTCTCGAGCCCCACCGCGCTCGCGGCCCCGGCGAGGCGGAGCTTGTCGAGCAGCCCGAAGATGGTGGCCTCTTCAGGCTGGTAGGTGAGGAAGAGGGGCATGAGCTCGTCGCGGTGCGCGGCGAGCAGCCAGGCGAGGTGGTCGTTGGTCGGGTACAGCACCAGCTCGCGCGGCGCGGCGCGGCCCTGCGCGCGGAGCCAGGCGAGGAAGTGGTCGGTGTCGGTGAGCGCCGGGCAGGTGCGGCGCTCGGTGACGAAGCGCGAATAGAGCGCGATGGCCGAGCGATCGTCGTCGGCCATGATCACCTCGATGCCGTGCGCACCGAAGGCCCGCGCCGCGGCGAGCGTGCCGTAGTAGTCGGCCCCGAGCAGGAGAGCGCCCATGGGGCAACTTGCTGCACCATCTGGACCAGCCGGGGCTCAGTCCGGCTTCTGGGGATCGGCGCCTTCGACGAAGGACCAGCCGAAGCGGCCCTTCACGCAGAGATGACCTCCCGTGACGGAGCTGTCGGAAGGAGACGTCACGCGCACGATCTTGTTGTCCTGGACGCGCAAAGTCAGCGTGCAGCCCACGCCGCAGTACGAGCAGATGGTGTCGGTGACGGTCTGCTTCGTTTCGTCCCAGGCGCCCCGGGCGCGCAAATCGTGCTCCGGCTTGAACATGAGCGCACCGGTGGGACAGACACCCACGCAGTTTCCGCAGAAGACGCAGGCCGAGTCTGCCAGCGGGGTGTCGTGCTCGGTGGAGATGCGGGCCTCGAAGCCGCGCCCTGCCACCGCGATGGCGAAGGTGTTCTGCGCGTCGCTGCCGCAGGCCTCGACGCACTTGAAGCACAACATGCACTTCTCGTAGTCGCGCACGAACAGGTCGTTGTCGACCTTCACCGGCTGGGCCACGGTCGCGGCCTGCTCTCCGTCAGGGGCGTGGTGATGGCCCGGGTGCGAAGCATCCCTGGCCCCCGCGGCTGACGGCGGCGCCTTCGGCCCGAACCGCTCGGGCTTCGCGCCGTAGCGCCTGGCGTACTCCACGAAAATGGGGGACAGCGACATGTCGACGGAGGAACCGAGGAGCTCGAGTACCAGCTTCCGGGAGGTGCGCACCCGGGGGCTGTCGGTGTGCACCACCATGCCCGGCTCGACCTTGCGCGAGCAGGCGGGGGCGAGCACGCGCGCGCCTTCGACCTCCACCACGCAGATGCGGCACACGTTGACGGGGGTGAGGTTCTCGGCCCAGCAGAGGGTGGGCGTCTCGATGCCCAGGCTCTCGGCGGCCTGGCGCAGGGTCGTGCCCTCGGAGACGGTGGCCTTCCTGCCGTCGATGGTCAGCTCGACGGTGCGGCGGGGCGGGGCGTTCATTCCATCAACTCCTCGGCAGGGGGACCCGGGAAGGCAGGGAGCGCGAAGCCGGACTCGATGGCCGACGACGCCGTCTGGCCCAGACCGCAGATGGAAGCGTCGCGCATCGCCTGGCCGAGCTCCTTGAGCAGCGCGAGCTCGTCACCCACCGAGCCCATCGGCTTCTTCGCGATCAACCGCGCCACCAGCTCTTCCTGGCGCACGGTGCCCACGCGGCAGGGCACGCACTGGCCGCACGACTCGTCGCGGAAGAACGCGGCGATGCGCCGCAGCAGCGGGAGCATGGACTGGGTCTCGTCGACCACCATCACCACGCCTGAGCCCAGGGTGAGCCCCGCTTCCTTCGTGTGCTCGAACGAGAGCCGCACGCCGAGCTGATCAGGCCCGATGAACACGCCGGCCGCGCCACCCAGCAGCACCGCCTTGAGCTTCTTGCCCCCGGGCACGCCACCGGCGAGCGCGAGCAGCTCGTCGAGCCTGGTGCCGAACGGCACCTCGTAGACGCCGGGCTTCGCCACGCGCCCGGAGAGACAGAAGAGCTTGGTGCCCGGAGAGCCGGGCGTGCCCACGCTGGTGTACGCGGCGGCGCCGTCGCGCACGATGTCGAGCACGGCGGCGAGCGTCTCGACGTTGTTGACCGCGGTGGGCTTGCCGAAGAGGCCCGACTGCACGGGGAAGGGCGGCTTGTTGCGGGGCTCACCGCGCAGGCCCTCGAGGGAGCTGAAGAGCGCAGTCTCTTCACCGCAGATGTACGCGCCCGCGCCGCTGCGCAGCTCGAGCTCGAAGGTGAAGCCCTTGCCCATCACGTTGGGGCCGAGCAGTCCGCGCGCGCGCGCGGCGCTGATGGCGTGCGCGAGGCGGGCGTGGGCGAGGGGATACTCGCCGCGCAGGTAGAGGTAGCCGCGCTCAGAGCCGGTGGCGTAGCCGGCGATGGTCATCGCCTCGACGATGCCGAACGGATCGTGCTCGAGCAGCACCCGGTCCTTGAAGGTGCCGGGCTCCGACTCGTCGGCGTTGCACACCACGTAATGCGGGCGCACCGGCGCGCGCGCCACGGCTTCCCACTTGCGGGCGGTGGGGAAGGCGGCGCCGCCGCGGCCCACCAGCTTCGCGTCGTTCACCTCGCGGCACACGCCCTCGGGGCCCAGCTCGAGCGCGCGGCGCAGCGCCTCGTAGCCACCGTGCGCGCGGTAGTCGTCGAGGCTCGAAGGGTTCACCGTACCCGCGCGGGCGAGGAGCTTGCGCGGCCCCGTGCTCTCGAGCCGCGGCATCACCGCGGCGACCGAGTCACCCGCGAGCGCAGCGTCGATCTTCTCCACCGTCGCGGCGCCGAACGACTGCTCGCGCGACGTGGGGCCGGCGACGGTGACCAGCGCCGCCGGCGCCTGCTCGCACAGCCCCAGGCAGGGGCTTCGCGCCCAGGTGGAGCCGCCTCCGTTCACCCCGAGCGGAGTCGAGGGGCCCGCCTTCCCCTTCCCCTGGCCCGAAGGCCCGTGCTTCGCCGTCATCTGCGCGCACAACTTTTCCGCACCCGCGGCGTGACACGCGATGTCGTCACACACATGCGCAAACGCCTTCGGCCGTTCCTCCAGCGAGAGCAACGCATAGAAACTCGCCACCCCGAAGCCCTCCGCGGGGGGAACGCCCAGCCTGCGGCACGCGTAGCCGAGGCCGCCCGGGCTCACCCAGCCGACCTGGCTCTGCAGGGCGATGAGCGAAGGCAACAGCATGGTGCGGCGCTGCTTCACCTCGCTCAGCGGCACCGGCACGTCGACGGCCGGAGGCGGACCCAGCAGCGCGTCGACGGCGGCGCGTTCGGCGTTCGAGGGTGGAGCTTCGAGGGCGCGCAGGTCCATGTTCGTCAGCCCAGCTTCTCGACGCGCACGGCGGCCGCCTTGAACTCCGCGGTGCCCGAGCGCTTGTCCGTCGCGTCGATGGTGAGGAGGTTGGTGTCGACGTCGTCGGGGAAGTGGAAGGTCATGAAGGCGAGGCCCGGCTTGAGCAGCGGGTCGATGCGCACCGGCGCCTCCACCGTGCCGCGCCGCGACACCACGCGAACCCGTTCACCGTCACACAGCCCCAGCTTCGTCACGTCGGCGCGGGAGAGGTCGATGCTCTCGCCCTGGCGCAGCGGTGACGCATAGCCCTGGCTCTGCACGCCGGTGTTGTACGACTCGAGGCGCCGCCCGGTGGTGAGCCGCAGCGGGAAGTGGGCGTCGAGCGTGTCGACGGGATCCTCGTCCTCCGCGGGGTTGAACGACGCGAGGGCCCCGCGCTTCGCCTCGTCTTCTTCCCAGAGCCGCGCGTGGAGGAAGGGCGAGCCCGGGTGGTTCTCGTCGGGGCACGGCCACTGGAGCCCGTTGTGCTGGTCGAGCCGGTCGTAGCGCATGCCCGCGTGCATCGGAGAGAGCGTGCGGACCTCGTCCCACAGCTCCTGCGCGGTGGGCTGGCCCATGTCGTAGCCGAGTCTCCGCGAGAGCTCGGCGATGATGGCGATGTCGTCACGCGCCTGGCCGGGACCGTTGAGCGCCTTGCGCACGCGCTGCACGCGCCGCTCGCTGTTGGTGACCGTGCCCTCGGCCTCACAGAAGCTGGCGGTGGCGGGCAGCACCACGTCGGCCAGCTGCGCGGTCTTCGTGAGGAAGATGTCCTGCACCACCAGGTGCTCGAGGCCCTCGAGCATTTCGAGCGCGTGCGTGCCGTCGGCTTCGCTCTGCGCCGGGTTCTCGCCGATGACGTAGAGCGAGGTGAGGGCGCCGCGGTTCATCGCCTCGAACATCTCGGTGAGCGTCCACCCCTTCTTCGGGGGCACGGGGCGGCCGTACTTCGCGTCGAAGCGCGCGCGCACCTCGTCGTTCTCCACGTCCTGGAAGCCGGCGAGCTTGTGCGGGAGCGCGCCCATGTCACCGCCGCCCTGCACGTTGTTCTGGCCGCGCAGCGGGTTCAGGCCCGAGCCCCACTTGCCCACGTGGCCGGTGAGCAGGGCCAGGTTGATCAGCGAGAGCACGTTGTCGACGGCGTTGTGGTGTTCGGTGATGCCGAGCGTCCAGCAGATCATCGCGCGGTCGGCCTTGGCGAAGTCGCGCGCCATGCGGCGGATCAACTCGGGGTCGATGCCGGTGTCCTTCGTCACGCGCCCCAGGTCGTACTTCGCCACGGTCTTCTTGAACGCGTCGAAGCCCGAGGTGGCGCGCGCGATGAACGCGTCGTTCTGCAGGCCCTCTTCGAGGATGACGTGGGCCACGCCGTTGGCGAGCGAGATGTCGTGGCCCACCTCGATGGACAGCCAGCCGTCGGCCCACTCGGCCGTGGAGGTGCGGCGCGGATCGACCACGTAGAGCTTCGCGCCCCGCTGCACGGCCTTGAGCACGTGGTGGAAGAAGATGGGGTGCGCCTCGCGCGCGTTGCTGCCCCACAGAATGATCACATCGGTCTCTTCCACCTCGCGATAGCTCGAGGTGCCACCACCCGCTCCGAATACCGTCGCCAGACCGACGACGCTGGGGGCGTGTCAGGTTCTGTTGCAGCTATCGATGTTGTTGCTTCCGATGGCCGCGCGGATGAACTTCTGGGCCGCGTAGTTCACCTCGTTGGTGGCCTTGCTGCAGCTGAAGATGCCGAAGGTGCTGGGACCGTGCGCCTTCACACTCTTCGCGATGCCGTCGGCCGCGCGGGTGAGCGCCTCTTCCCACGTCGCGGGGCGCAGCTTGCCGTCTTCACGTACCAGGGGCTCCGTGAGGCGGGGGAGCCGGGCCTTTCCGTTTCCGTTCGAGCGCATGGCCGGGACTGTACTCCTGGCGCGGGGAAGCAGGCCGACTCCCTGACCCTCTGGCCAGCGGGGGATTAGCCCGTCTTCACGACGCGCGTGCCAGGCCGTTCACCCCTGGCGGAGTCGAGGGGCGCCTGATTGCGGTACAGAGGGGCCATGCGCATCGCTTTCCTGTCGAGCCTGGTGCTGGCGTTCGGTTGTGAGTCTGGGCTGACGCGTTCGGTGGCCGTGACGTTGCCGTCGGCGGTGGCGACCTCCTTCAGCGCCGCGACACCCGGCCTCGTGGTGAGCGACCTCGGGAACCGCGCGCAGCCGCAGCCCTTCCTCGTGCTCTGCGGCCAGACGCCGAAGAACCCGGTGCACCTCTCGCAGGATCTCGGCTTCGGCTGCCTCTCGACGCGCGACGGCACGACCGAGACGGTGCGCGTCTGGGTGGCGCCCCTGCCCGCCGGGTGGGACGCGGACGCCGGGTGCGCGCAGGGCTCGAAGGAGCGCTCGTTCTACTCGGCCCTCTCGCTCGCGCCCGCGGCCGATGCGGGCGTCGACGCCGGCGTGCTCGCAGCCGACCCCGAAGCAGGCTGGGCACAGGGAACCGATGAGGGCACCTGGCGCCGCGACGCCTCTCCGTGTGGCGGCGTGGTGAACTTCGAGGTCACGCTCGCCGTACAGTGACCTCCTGATGGCTCTGGGAGAAGGGCTGCTTCGCCGCCGCTGCGAAGGACCCAAAGCGACGGCGCCCGTCGTGGAACAGCTACGCGGCGAAGCAGCTCGCGGCCGATCCGCGTTGATCACGCGCCGCTGTTCTGCACGGCGAAGCACAGGAACGCCTCGACGCCGCGCATGGTGTCGGTGCGCAGCTTCTGGCCTGCGCCTGACAGAAACCGTTCGACCTCGGCCTCGATGCGCGGGACCTGCGCCTCGAGCTCGACCTCCTGCACGGGCGTCTCGCGGGTGAAGGTCGCCACGCACCGGCCGAACACCTCGAGCCCGGTGTAGGTGCCGACCACCAGCCCTTCAGCGCCCAGCGCCGCGCGGACCTTCTTCTGGGTGAGCACCGTGCGCCGTGCGGTCGCGTAGCCGACGAGCAGAGACCAGGGCGCGTGCTCGAGCTCCCACGAGGTGGGCTGCGGCTCCCAGTGGAGGAACAACGAAGGGGCTTCGGTCAGCGTGGTGAGCTGGTGCTCGGCGAGCGTCGCGCGCAGGGCGGGGGTGCACCGGCGTTCCCAATCATCGCGCGGCAGGAACGTGCCCTTCTCGGGCCAGCGATCTCCACCGGGCGATGCGAGCAGCAGGCCATGGCAGGGCGTGACCGGCGGCTGCCACCCCTCGAGGCGGCTCACCAGCCCGACAGTCGTGGTCGCCTCGCCGTGCGCGAGGATCGTCAGCCCGCTCGAGACGAGCTGCTCGGCGAGCGCCCGCGGAACTTCAGCGCGTGTACCGAAGAAGAGATTCACCGCTCAGCCTTCTCCATCGCCGTCGACCACCTCGCGGTTGGTGCTCTTGAGCTGCGCGCGCACGCAGTCCTTCTGCTTCTTGTCCGAGCGCACCCGCACGAAGATCGGCTGGAAGAGCTGCGAGTCGTCGGTCGCGTAGAGGTAGCGCACCTCGGCCACCAGGCGCTGTCCCTTGCCCAGCGCCGCATCGATCTGCGCTCGCGATTCGTTGGTGGTGCCCGAGAAGACCTTGCCCACGTCGAAGAGCTTGCCGCCGTCGTAGACCTGCATCCGGTAGGCGTTGCCCGCGTTCTCCACCAGCAGCACGTCGGCCGAGCTGACGAACTTGCACTTGAGCTGGGTGGTGCCGCGCCCGGGCGTGTAGGGCGCGTCCTTGCGCTTGAACACGATGCCCTCGGCGCTGCTCTGCTGCAGCCGCTCGTACAGGCTCCGTTTCTGTTTCGCAGTCAGCGCGCTTTCGAGCACGCGCACCGGCTCGCTCAAGCCCGGCTCGAGCTCGTCGGTGAGCATGGTGAAGCGCTCGAAGTACGAGTGGTGGGTGACGTCGCGGTCCGCCACCTGCAGCACGTCGAACAGCCAATACACCTCGCCGACCACCTCTCCGTCGACCACCGTGCCCTTCGGCAGGTGAATGAGCCCCTCGAGCACGTGGCGCGCGATGTTGGTGGTCTTCTGGCCCGAGCGGTTGGTGGGCAGCACCTCGCCGTCCTCGATGTGGCAGAGCACGCGGATGCCATCGAGCTTCTGCTGCGCGAGCACCTGGTCATCACTCAGGAGCCGCTCGACCTCGTGCACCTCGACCGGGCTGAGCAGCTGCGCGACGCGGCCGACCTTCTTGCGCACCCCGCCGGCCTTGCTGGCTGAGCCTTCACCGACCGGCGGCGCGACCTCGGCGGGCTTCACCGTGCCGCTCATCGCCTCGTAGCCCTTGTTCGTCTTCTCCCTGACCAGGCGCTCGAGCGTGACCTGGGCCTTGTCCATCGAGACCTTCACCGCCTTCTTGCCCTGGGAAAGCGTGCTGCCGCGCCGGCCCCACTGCACCACCACGTCGTAGACGTTGGCGCCCGCGGGCACGATGCGCGCGTAGTAAACCTTGTCGGAGTTGCCTTCCTGGAAGAACAGCTTCACCTCTTTCGGGAGCACGCTCTCGAGCTTAGGGCAGGTTGTTGCGGACCTGCTCTTCGATCCAGCTCGGGGGGAGGAAGAACAGCTCCCAGTCGCTGTAGCCGATGCCCGACAGCGCGTGCGGCCGCGCCACGAACGAGCCGTACCAGACCAGCCGGTGCGTCAGCCGCGCCCAGACGTAGCCGCTGCCGTAGAGCACCGGCAGCGCGGCCACCAGGAAGACCACGAAGAACTCGAAGCGCGGGATCTTCATCGGAGGCCGGCGGGGAGTGTACCGTGCCGCGCATGATCAGACGGCTCGTGGTGCTGGCGGTACTCGGCGGTGCAGGCGCGGCGCTGGCGTGCCTGTGGGACAGCGACACCTTCGCGGAAGAGGCGCTCACGCAGAAGGACGTGGCGGAGATCGTCAAGGGGCGCATCCAGAAGCACTCCCCGTTCTTCTACGAAGAGAAGGTCGCGTACACCAAGCCGCTGGTCGAGGCCGGTGACGCGGGCGTCGAGCGCTACGACGATCTCGCGGTGGCGTACGAGAAGCTGGGCAAGCTCGACGAGGCGATCGCGGTGATGGCCCAGAAGGAGAAGCGCTTCCCCAACCAGTACACGACGCTCGCCAACCTCGGCACGTTTCACGCGCACAAGGGCGACTACCCGAAGGCGCTCGAGCTGCTCAACGCGGCCATCGCGCTCAACCCCGGCGCGCACTTCGGCCGGGAGAAGTACCAGGTCATGGCCATCGGCTACCTGCAGGCGCTCGCGGCCGAGCCGAAGCTCGCCGAGCACAAGGACCTGCTCGGCGTTCCGCTCGACGACGAGCATCAGCTCATGTTCGGAGACATGGGCAAGAAGCTGAAGGGCAAGCCCACGGGGCTCGAGAAGGCGGGCATCTCGAAGGACGTCTTCGTCGCGCTGGCCGGCATCATCCGCTTCGGGAGCGGCGAGAAGAGCCCGCACATCTGGTTCAGCCTGGGCGTGGCGTCGGCGCTCGAGGGCGATCGACACCTCGCCATCCGTTCGTTCTTCCGCGCCATGGAGCTCGGCCACCCGAAGGGCGAGAAGCTCGCGCGGGTGATGTCGATGACGCTCAAGGACTTCGACGGGAAGCTCGACGTCGAGCGCCTGCGCAAGGAGTGGGACAAGGGGCAGGCCGAGATGAAGGTGCTGCAGGACAAGGAAGACGCGCTGCTCAAGGCGGGGAAGCAGAAGCAGGTCTTCGGCTACTGAAAACCTCTCCCTGCGCAGCGGGGAGAGGTCGGCCGCAGGCCGGGTGAGGGGCGCCTCTCACTGATCGGCCCCTCACCCCAACCCTCTCCCCGCTGCGCCCGCTGCGCAGGGAGAGGGAGCTAAAAGTGTCCGGCCACCGTGTATCGAGCCGCCGCGCCCGCCGCCGCGCAGGTGCGCACCACGTTCAACGCGATGGTGGTGCCGCCCGAGTACGAGCCACGGCCCTGCGTGATGGTGCACGTGCCCGACGCGTTCGACTGGCAGGTCCAGCTGCCGTTGTCGGTGGTGATGCTCAACTGGTAGCACGAGAGGTTCGGCGCGCCCGTCACCGTGAGCGTCACCCCGATGTCGTTGACGCAGAACGTGCCCCCGGTCGCGCTCACCGCGAGAAAGTCTGGCGCCGCGCCTTGAGCGCTGGCGAAGCCCGTCACGGCCGGGTTCTCGTGCACCTGCGTATCGCTGGGGATGAGGCCCATCGAAGAGATGGTCGACGAGTCGTTGCACGGCACCGTGGCCACGCTCGTCGGCGTGGTGGCCGCGTGGTTGCCCAGCGGCGCGTCGACCACCTCGCAACCGGAGTCGGGGCTGCCGTCGACGTCGTAGTTCTGGCCCTTGCAGCTGAAGGTGCAGCCACCGTCGGCGCAGGTCACGTTGGCGGTGGTGCTGCCCGCGCCGGGACACGAGGTGTCGCAGTCGCCGCAGTGGGTGGGGAGTTGCGTCGCTGCGGGGCAGAGCGGCTCGGTGCAGCCGGGCCGCGGCGTCTGCTCGCAGGTCGCCTGGCACTGCGGTGCCCGCGCGTCGCAGGTGGTGAAGCGGCCGCTCACGCACGTGCGCGCCCCGTCGCACGTGCCCGCGTCGTTCGAGTTGGAGCACGGCTGCGGAAGGGAGAAGCGATCGCAGAACCCGCCCTGCGAGGTGTCGCACTTCCCTCCGGGGGGCGTGCAGAACGAGCGCATCATGTTGTTGAAGCGCGTCTCGGTGCACAGGTAGTCGGGCGGGCACGCCGCCACCCCCGCCAGCGAGCAGTCGACCCGGCAGGTCATCACCGCGTCGCCGGGCGCGAGCACGCAGGCCTCGGAGAGCCCACCGCAGTTCACGTCGAAGTCGCAGGGAAGACAGTGCGCTGGGCTCTTCGGCACGCACACGCCACTGCCGTTGAGGTCGGGGATGCAGGTGAACCCCGGGAGATCCAGGCATCCGTTCTGATCGAAGCAGGTGCGGCCGCAGACCGAGCCCGCGTCGCGGAACCACGCCACGCAGTTGCCCGAGGCGCAGTCACCCGGAGAGAGGCACGGCGTTCCTGCGTCACCGGTGCCGGAGCCCGCGTCGAACACTCCGCCGCCGCCGGTGCCCCCGCCGGTCGCGGGTCCTCCACCTGCGCCGCCGCCTGTCGATGTGCTGCCTCCGCCAATGGCGGTGTTGCCTCCGCCTCCTCCCTGTCCCGCGTCTTCGGTGGGGGCGGCCGAGCAGCCGATCAGCGCGAGGCAGACGAGGAGGACCTGGGCTCTCATGGTCGGCACATCGTGGTCGAGGTTCGGGGTGGTGTCGATCGATCGGCCCCTCACCCCGGCCCTCTCCCCGCTGGCGCCCGCTGGCGCAGGGAGAGGGAGACCTACGGTTTGACGCTCTGCCAGCTCGCCTCGCCGCGCACGAAGGCCTGCAGCCACGAGACGAGGGTGGTGCCCCGCGGGCCCTGCAGGGTCTGCAGCTCGCCGAGCATGACGTGGTCGCTGCCGCCCACGATGAAGTACTTCGCGTTGCTGGTGCTGTCGTAGCTGCTGGTGGCCAGCGCGAGCGTGCGCTGCTCGAAGGTCGGGCCGTCGTAGCCCGAGAACTGCCGCAGGGTGCCGTCCTGGGTGTAGGCCAGCAGCCCGAAGCGCCGGTTCGGCGCGCTGTCGTGCAGGTACTTCGGGAAGAGCGAGAAGTCGGTCGCACAGCCCGTGCAGCCCGGGGGGATGGAGAGGTTCCAGGCGCCAATCCACTCGGTGAGCAGCGTGCCCGCGGGGTTGACGATCTGCGCGCAGTCCGCGAGCAGGTGCACCTCGGCGTTGGGCCAGGCGGCGGCGACGCGCTGGTAGTTGAGCTGCGCGCCGAACGCGCCCGCGGAGGAGCCCGACAGGAAGACGCGCGTCGCGTCGGGGAAGGTGTCGTGCAGGCGCCCGAGGAAGGCGTCGAGGTTCTTCCCGCCCTTGTGGTGCACCGTGCGCGCGGGGACCTGCGGGCCCTGCGCCGGGTAGTTCACGATGTTGTCGCCCGCGTGCACGTCGCCGGTGCAGTACGGCACGAAGACGTAGCTCATGTCCTTGAAGGGGTTGGCGGCCACCGCGCGGTCGAAGGGCGGCGCCTGCTTGATGGTGTCGCCGGCGAAGCTCGCCTCGCCGTAGCCGGTGCTCAAGTTCGTCGCGGCGAAGGCGCAGGTGAGCGAACTCCAGCAGGCGCCGCCGCCCATCAGGTAGATGAAGACGTCGCGCGAGCGCGCGGTGATGTTCACGCCGACGCCCGTGGGGCTGCCATTGCCGCAGGCGCTGGTGGGGAAGCCGGCCCACGTCCACGTCTCGAGGGGCGCGACGATGGGCATGCCCGCGTCGACGGGGGTGCCCGCGTCGAAGGCCTGCATCGGGAGCACGCAGCGCTTGTCAGTGCAGACCTGGCCACCGCTGCAGGTGTTGCAGTTGAGCGCGCCCGCGCCACACGCGTCGCCGCTGGTGCCCTCGCGGCACTGCCCATCGGCGTCACAGCACCCGCCGCAGTTGACGATGGAACAGGTGCCGGCGGTGGTGGAGCAGGCGCTCGCGAGCGAGAGAGAGAGCAGGAGCAGGGAGAGACGCATCGTCTCCGAGCGTACCGGAGTTTCAGCGCAGCGCTGAGAGGAGCCACGGGGTGCGGCCCGAGGCGACCTCCAGGGTGCCCTTCGCGCCGACCCACTTGAGCTGCCCCTCGACGCGCGCGGTGACGCCAGCCGCGGTCTTGTCGAGCTTCACGTCGAGCCGTCCTGCCGGGCCGGAGAACACCGCGGTCTGGGCGTCGGTCACCAGCGGCGTCTTCGTCACCGCGCGGAACGTGGGCCCGACGATGCGGCCCCAGGCGTCGTTCTCAGCGACCGTCTCGGGCGCGCCGTCGGGGGGAAGGAAGAGGCCGGCGGCGGGCGCGGTGATCACCGAGCGCTCGGCCAGCACCGCGGCGTTGACCTTCTTCGAGGTGAGCTCTTCCATGGCGCGCTTGAGCTCGGCGCGCTCGTCGGGCTGCTGGGCCACCTCGAGCGCGGCCTTCGCCTTGTCGAGCGCCGCCTGCTTCAGCGCGATCTTCTTCTCCAGCGCAGGCAGCTGCTTCTTCGGGGTCTTCTTCTTCTTCTTGACCAGCGCCGTCAGCGCCGCGTTCGCCTTCTTCACCGTGGCCTGCGCGCGGGCGAGCTCCTTCTTCGTCGCGGCGGGGTGACTGGCGGCGAGCTTCGCCTCCAGTTCCTTGATCTTCGCGTCCAGCGCCTCGGGCGATTCCTCGGGCTGCAGGGTCAGGCGCACGAGCACTGCGCCCTTCTCCACGCGCGCGCCGGCGGCCACCTCGGGCTTGCCCACCGGTCCGGCGCGCGGGGCCCGCGGCGTTCCCAGCTCGTCGACCTGCAGCTCACACGGCAGCTGGACCATCGCCTCGACGGGGCGCAGCAGCACGCCCAGCACCACGAGCACCAGGGCGAGCACCACGAACAGGGGCGCCCGGCTGCGGCGCGGGGCGAGCACCGGCTCTTCCGAGCTCTCGGAAACGCGATTCCGCACGACGGGAGACCGGGCCGGGAGCGGAGCGTCGACCTCCTGCGGAATCGGAGGCAGCTCTGCCGCGGCGGGCGGCTCGGCCCCGTGAAAGCCGAAGCTGGCGAAGGGATCGGGCACGGCCGCCGCCGCTGCCGCTTGGGGCGCGCGCTGGATCGCCGACGTGGTCAGCGGCGTGTGGAGCGTGTCGAACGGCACCGCCAGCTCGAAGGACCCCGCCGCCTCGGCGTCGATGCGCTGCCGCAGCGCCACCGCCTCGTCATTGGTCGGGTCAGCCTCGACCATCGCGTCGACGTAGCCGCGCGCCTCGTCGTACTTGCCCGCGCGCATCAGCCGCAGCGCGCTCTGGTACAGCTCGCGCACGCCGACCGTCCACTGGCGGCGCTTCGGCCAGGTGCTCTCCCCGCTGCCGGCCGCGGCCAGGTCGATGAACTGGTAGGCCTTGAGCTGCTGCAGGAACGTCTTGAGCGTGGGCAACGTGACCGGAATGCCCAGCCGGTTGGCCGCGGCCAGCACGTCGGCGGCCGAGCGCTTGCCGTCGAGCATGCGGGCGATCGACACCTCGAAGTCGTAGAGGGTGAAGCTGCGCTCGGTGAGCGGGTCCTTCACCTCGAGCGTGCCCTTGCTGGTGGTCGACCTGGTGATGATCAGGTCGCCGCGGAGCGTGGGTACGAGGTCGCTCAGCTCTTCTACGCCCGCCCCCGCGGGGATGAAGTCAGGCACGACCGGAGCCGTCGCTCCGAGCACCTGTGCCTTCTCGAGGCGCGCGAAGAACTGCTCCACCTGCCAGGGCTCGACGTCGAGGCCTTCGACGAAGAGGCGCGCCGACAACGCCGTGGCGGTCTGCACGCCGTCCCAGAGGGAGAGGAGCTGAGCCTCGGTCTGGCTGAGGGGAAGCGCCTGGCCCGTCTGGCGGTCCACCAACTGGGGACCCGTCGGCCCGGACTCCAGCTCGATGGAAGACTTGAGGCCTGGCAACGACACCGGCCGATGAGACGTCAATCTCGCCACCGATGCACGCGTGATCGACACGCGGGGCCCCGGTCTGCCGGCTCGCCTCGCGGGACGGTGGGTGACGAAGGTACCTCCCGCCAACGCGAAGGGTGCGCTCGAGCCGGGAATTCTGTTTCAGGGCAACTGGTTCCTCGACACCGGGCGCGAATGAGTCCCAGTGGTTATAGATGGTTGGCGCAACCCCCTCAGGACGGTTGATCGCTTCCGCCCTGTCCGCGACACCAGCTCTCCGTGACGACGCCTTCGCCCCGCATTCATGTGCCCGACGCCCTCCTCGAGCGGGCGATTCGGGGCGATGCGGGGGCCATCGGTCAGCTCCTCAAGCAGCTCGCGCCGGGAATGATCCGCGCCTCACGCTCGCTCCTGGGCAGCTCCCACGCCGACCTCGACGACGTGGTGCAGCAGTCGCTCATCGGCCTGGTGCAGGCGCTGCCCCACTTCCGCGGGGAATGTTCGTTGCCTCACTTCGCCTCGCGCATCGTCACCCGCACCGCGCTCGCGGCGCGCCGCCGCACCGCCATTCGCGGTGAGCGGCAGGACGACGCCATCGAGCCTGACGGGTTCGGCGTGCCGCCCTCGCAGCCCGAGGCGCTCGAGGCCGAGCGTCGCCGTCACGCGGTGCGCTCGTTGATGGAGAAGCTGCCCGAAGAGCAGGCCGAGACGCTCGCGCTGCGGGTGGTGCTCGGGTTCTCGCTCGAGGAAGTGGCAGAGGCCACCGGCGTGCCGCTCAACACCGTTCGCAGCCGCGTGCGCCTGGCGAAGGCCTCGCTCAAGAAGCGCATCGAGGCTGATCCCCTCTTGTTCGCCGCCCTGGAGGTGGAGTGATGGAAACCCTCGACCTTCACCCTGAAGAGCTGTTCGACAAGGCCACGCAGGGCATCGCGTCAGCCGACGAGCTGGCGCGCCTCGACGCTCACCTCGCCTCGTGCGCGACGTGCCGCTTCGAGCGCAAGGTGCGCGCTGACTTCGACGCGGTCGGCGGCTCGACGGCGGATCTCGACGATCTCGTGGCGCGCGCGCTGTCGGGTGCGAAGCACGTGCCCGAGGCGCCCCGGCGCCGGCGCGTGGGCCCGCTGCTGGTCGCCGCGACCATCGCGCTGATGGGCTTCGGCTCGTTCGCCGCGGTCGCGCGGTTCACCGGGCTGTTGCCGCGGCTGTTCACGGTGCGCAGCGAGGTGATCGAGCCGGTGGCTCCGCCCGCGCCTGCTCTCCGTCGAGCCGCGCCGCGGCCCCAGGTCGAGCCTGCACCGGTCCCCGAGCTCGAGAAGCTCGAAGAGGCCGCGCCGCTTCCACCACCTGTCGAGGCGAAGGTCGCCAAGCGCGCGCCCCTCGACTCCGCTCGGGGTGAACGGCCGGTGCCGCTCGACTCCGCTCGGGGTGATCGGCCGGTGCCCCTCGACTCCGCTCGGCCGGTGCCGCTCGACGCCGCCCGGGAGGAGACCCCTCCGGTGCCCGTCGAGCCCGATGCCATCACGTTGTTCGCCCGCGCCACGCAGGCGCGCGTGAGCGGCGAGACGGCCGCGGCGATTCGTGACTTCCGCGTGGTGGTGAGCCGCTACCCGGGCTCGCGCGAGGCGGCGCTCTCTCACGCTGCGTTGGGGCGGCTGCTGCTCGATCGGGGTGAGGCGGAAGCGGCGCTCGACGCCTTCGACGCGTACCTCCACTCGAGCGACCAGGTGCTCCGCGAAGACGTGCAGGGCGCGCGCGCCATCGCCCTCCAGTCCCTGGGCAGGGTCGCCGACGAGCGCAGCGCGTGGGAAGCGGTGCTGCGCGACTATCCTTCTGGCGTGTTCGCGCCGCGCGCCCGCACCCGCCTGGAGTCGCTCTCGCCCTGACGTGCGTCCCCACCGACGCCAGCCGCTGTCGACGTCGTGGCTCCTGGTGACGGTGCTGGTCAGCCTGCGCGCGTTCGCCGCCGAGCCGAGCAAGGTGGTGTTGCTCGAGGCGGTCGGCAGCCCCGTCGACGTCGACTCCCTCCGGACCTCGCTCGAAGACTGGCTCCGTTCCATGCGGCTCGAACTTCACCTCGTCGGCGTCCTGCCTCCGCCCGCGGACGAGTCGTCGTTCGCCCGGGTACGCGTGGTGTGGACCGACGAGACCTGCGTGGTCGAGGTGTTCGCGCAGGACGGCGTGCTGAGGCGGCGCAAGTCGTTGCCGCGCGGTGGCCCTCCGCTGCTCGTCTCGGAGTCCGCGGCGCTGATCGCCCAGGCCGCCGTGCAGGAGCTCTCGGTGGAAGAGCGCCGCAAGAGCGAGCCTCCGCCGGTCGTCGTCGAGACGCCCGTGGTGGAAGCGCCGCCTCCCGCGCCGCTGCCCCCGTTCGGTCTCTCGCTCGCGGCGTACTTCCAGGGCCGCGGCTACGACAGCCGCGCGCCGTTCGTGCCGGGTGGCGGAGCCGAGGTGGCCGCCACGTTCGGCGATGGACCGTGGCACCCGAAGGTCTCGTTGCTGGTGGCCTACCAGGGACCGATCGGCCGCGACGGCATGCTGGTGCGGATGCACGTACAGCTGCAGACCCTCTCGCTGCGCCTGCTGCCCTCGGTGAGCCGGCGGCTCGGGCCCTTCGAGGTCGACCTCGGCATCGGAGGAGGACTCGACGCGCTCATCGCGACCACCAGCTCCTCCGAGGTGCCCGCAGACGCGCTGACGCCCGAGAGTCTCCACGCGGCGCCGCTCTTCACCGCGGCGCTGGGTGTGCGCTTCAGGGTGACGCCCTCGAGCGCGATCTTCCTGCGCGCGGTGGTGGATCTCGATCCCGCGCGGCGGCGCTTCGTCTCGCGCGTCGCCGACCAGCGCGAGTACCTGCTCGTGCCGTGGATCGCCCGGCCCGCGGTGCACCTCGGCTTCTCGTTCGATCTCCTCTCGCGCACGGTGGCCTCACCATGAAGCGCGCGCTGCTCGCCCTGATGCTCGGCCTCGCGGGCTGCGAACCCGTCGACCTCGACGTGGTGGACATTCCTGACTCGGGCGCCTTTCAACCGCCGGTCGGCGCTTCCTGCGCGAACACCGGCGAGTGCATGGCCGGCCAGCTCTGCGACAAGGCCGCGTGCGGCGATGCGTTGGGGCGCTGCGTGCAGCGGCCTCCGTTCTGCGACGGCGACTCGCGGCCCGAGTGCGGTTGCGATGGCGTCACGTACTGGAACGACTGCCTGCGCCGGGCCGCCGGAATCGAAGCGCGCGAGGGCCGGGGGCCGTGCCTCAACCCGCGGCCCTGCGACACCACCTCGCTGTGTCCAGACGGAGCGATCTGCGGGCGGCTGGTGTTCCCCAACGAGTGCGGCCGTGTCGCCGCGGGCGCGTGCTTCGTGTTGCCCACGACCTGCCTGGGACAGATGCCCGATCACTTCTTCGCGTGTGGTGCGCCGATGACCCAGTGCCTCGATGCGTGCGCGGCGATTCGCAGCGGGCAACCTGCCGCGCGTTTTCCAGGGCCGTGCCTGTGATCGATTCTTCGCGGTGCTGAACACCAGCCGCTTCGAGAGGGGACGGCCTCTCCCAACAGGAGCTGCACACATGAGACTCAATCGACTGGTGATGACGTTGTCGTTGACCGCGTTCGCGGGCTGCGACGTGGATTCGTTGACGAGCGTGACGGACACGACGGAGGCGCTCGAGACCGCGCAGACCGATTTCTGTGCGTTCCGCGCCCAGGCCGACGCGTGCCGCCAGGCGTTCGACGCATGCGTCGCGGTGGAAGGCGCTGACGTCGACGCGTGCCGCGTGACGTTGCACGGCTGCCTGCCGCCTCCGCCCGAGCGGCGGGAAGGTGGCGGTCACTGCCAGGGAATGGGCGAAGGCGGAGTCCGTCCTCCGCCGCCTGACGGCGGTGAGGGGCACCCCTTCGGCCCGCCGCCTGGTGGCCCGCGCCCCAGTGGCCGTGGTGGACATGGTGGCCCCGGTCGCCCGGGTCCGCACCCTGAGCCTGCCGCCGTGCAGGCGTGCCGCGACGCGCTCACCGCGTGCCTCGCCGCTGATCCTGCTGACACCACCTGCGTCGAGACCGAGCGCACCTGCGTGCGTGAGGCCTTCCGTGCAGCCTTCGACGCGGCGTGTGCCGATGCGACCGCGACCTGCGCGACGCTGCCTGCCGAGGCGTGCACGCGGCTGACCGAGCGCTGCGCCCAGGGCATCGACGGCCGGGTCGACGCTGATGGCGGCGTCTGCACTGCGCCGCCTGTCATCCCCTGAAGTCTCTGGCCGTGAACGGTGAGCGCCTTCTCTGGGCTCACCTTTCGCGTGGTTGCGAGTGGCGTGTGCCCTGCACTGGCGAGCGACACCCCGTCGCACCCAGAGGCCCACCATGCGCTCGCTGCTCAAGTCGTTCTTCGCCGTGTCCTTCTTCGTTTCTTCCCTCGCCCTCGCTCAGCCGGAGGGCGAGATCATCATTCGCACCCGCGACGGCAAGACCCGGCAGGGTCGGGTGCTCTCGGAGACGCAGAAGGGATATCTCTTCGCCAGTCAGCGCGGTACGTCGGTGATCGAGTTCACCAACATCGTCGACCTGCAGAAGGTCGAAGTCGTCGCTGAGCAGCCGGTCGCGGTGACGCCGCCCGTCGCAGTTGCCGTCGCCCCGGCTCCCGTTGTTGTCGCGCCCGCGCCGATCGGCACGGTGGCGCCGCCGCCTCCTCCGCCCGAGCGCCCCATCGAGGTGGTCAGCGATGACGCCCCGGCCGGTGAGAAGGGAGTCCGCGAGGGCTTTCATTTCGGCATCGGCGCGAACCTGGGCGTCAACAACGGCGGCCCGAGCGCGCAGGTGCAGGCGCACTTCGAGTTCAACTTCGGTCGGCCCGTGTATCGGATCACCGCGAACCTCGGCGGCCTCTCGATGTACAGCGACGGCTTCTTCAACGGCAGCATCGACAACCTCTTCCAGTACAACATCGGTGACGTCTACGCGTTCGGCGCGGGCGTGCAGGTCGGCGTCGCGCTCGGCTTCGGCGGCTTCGTCTACGTCGCGCCGGTGCTGCAGCCGGTGATCATCAAGCTTGGCGACCGTGGTCAGCACCAGCTTGCGCTGACGGGTTCGGTCGCCGTCCTGAGCAACTGGAGTTCCACCGGGCGCTTCGAGGTGAGCTGGGCTGGCACGGTCCAGGTCTTCGCCGGCTACTCCTACCTGTTCTGAAGTGATGGGGTGCAGGTGCCGCGTCGCTGGCCTGTGGAGGCCGGCGGCGCGGTTCTGCATTGCGGGCCGTCCAGCGGCAGAGACGCGGACGACGACCCAACCACGAGGAACCCGTGGCGATCTTCTCGGCACGCTCCCTGAAGAGAGGCTCCCCGTCGCAGGCGCTACGAGCCACGCCGCCCCATCGGCTCCCTACCAACGAGGTTCACCATGAAGTCCCAGATCACGATGTTTGCCGTCGTCGCTTCGCTGCTGTCGGCCTGCGGTGGCGAGATGAAGATGTATGTCGGTCACCGCACCAGCACCTGGAAGCAGGGCACAGTCACGGTGAACGAGTTCGATGACACCCGGACAGTCGTCTACGTCTACCGGGACGACCGGAGTCACGGCCTGGTCGTCAGCGGCCTCGCTCCGGATCCGCTCTACTTCGATCGGTCGAACACACTGCTGTCGCTCGATGAGAATCAGAGTGACTCGAAGTACGAGAGCAACGCGTCCTCTGAGATCTGCAACTACGCGAACGGCACCGGCACTGCGGCGGCTGGAGCGCTCACGCTCGACGTGAAGGGTCGCGTCACGGTCGAAGAGCAGGAGAAACCCGAGACGTATGACGTGGTGTGGACCTTCCTCGGCTACGTCGAGTGACGTCTAGCCCGGTATGGGTCGAAGGCGGGTTCCTTCGGGAGCGGTGAAGGGGCGCGGTCAGGCGGTGGCGATCAGCGCGAGCACTGCGAGGCGGCGGCTCATTTGGCGCACCCTGCCACACCGGACTCAGTCATGCTGCGCGCCGGGAGGGGTCGGAATGAGGCGAATCGCCGTTGCGCTGATCTTGTCGTGTTCGTTGGTGGTGCAGGCCGAGTGTGCGCGGCCGAAGAACGCTTCGCCCCGGGGCGTGGCGGGGCAGAGCGACGAGGCGAGGCTCGCCTACCTCTCGAAGCTGCTCGAGGAAGAGAGCGGCCGCGCGCGCACCTGGACCCTCGCCTGGGGCGCGGGCTACGGCTTGCTGGGCGTGGCGCAGCTCGCGTTGATGCCGCTCTTCCCCCGTGAGGAACAGCCGGACTGGTACTGGGGCGCCGCGGGCACCGGGGTGGGCCTCGCCTTCACCCTGCTCGGGAAGCCCGAGGTGCTGGAAGGCGGGCCGCTGTTCGCCAGCCGCGCCAGGGCGGCGACGCCCGAGGACACCTGCGCGATCATCGCCGAGGGCGAGCGCATGCTCGAGGCCGGCGCGGAGAACGAGGAGTCGAGCTTCAAGTGGTACCTCCACGTGGGCAACGTGCTCTTCAACGTCGGGCTCGGGCTGGTGCTGGGCCTCGGCTACGGCCACTGGCAGGGGGCGATCATCAACGCCATCGTGGGCAGCGCCATCGGCGAGGCCAACATCCTCACCTCCCCGGCGCACCTCATTCCCGGCTGGAAGCGCTATCGCCAGGGTGAAGCGCCGTCGCCCGTCTCGTTCTTCGTCGTACCCACGGCGGGGCCCGGGCTGGGCGTGTTGATGCGCTTCTAGATCCAGAACGAGATGCGGCGCAGGGCCGGCTCGGGCCCGTCGCCTTCACCGCCGCGCCGCAGCCACCCGCGCACGTCTTCGATGTCCGCGTGCAGGAGATCGGCCTCGGTGCTGGTGAAGTCGAGGCCGCCCTTCGCGCGCGTGAGGCCTTCGCGCTGAATGCGCATGATGTCGACGTCCTGCGTGATGACCTGCGTCGTGTACCACTTCATGAAACGGCGCAGCCCGCGCGCCACCAGGTTGCCCGGCACGTCGAAGGGCAGGCGGTAGGAGATCGAGGTGAAGACGAGCGACTCGAGCGGGCCGACCGGGGTGACCTGGCTCGAGATGACGTAGCCGCTGCGCGCGCCCCAGAGGTAGTCGACGCGCGTGACGTTGGGCATGAAGAAGTGATCGGTGTGCGTCATCGGCTCGCCGGCCGGGTTCATCAGGAAGCCGGCGCCGGTGAGCTCGTCGTGCTGTTGCTGGTAGGTGACGAGCACCTCGCCGTTGCGCCGGTCGACCGTGGCGGGCACCTCGCGGAGCTTGCGGTTGCGGAACCAGCCCTTGTGCACGAACACCGTGTGCGGCACGTCCATGAAGTTCTCGACGAGGTTGGTCACCCCGTTCGGGAAGCGCGTCACCATGAAGTAGACGACCCACCCCGGCTCGCCCGCCTTCGGCACCCGGAAGGGGGGGCGCCGTTCGGTCTCACCCAGGAGCACGAAGATGAGGCCATCCTGTTCCTTCGTCTGAAAGCTGCGCACCTTGCCCACGTCGCAGGGGCGCAGCTGCAGCCCCGCCTTCGCGTGACCGTCGGCGTCGAGGTGCGCGCCGGCCTGGGAGGGCCCGAGCGAGGGAATCTCCACGCACGCGCCCGACGGCTCGTACACCCAGCCGTGGTACGGGCAGCCGAGCTTGCCGTCGAAGCAGTCGCCGGCGGACAGGCGGGCGTTGCGGTGCAGGCAGCGATCGAACAGCGCCGCGGGTCTTCCATCAGCGCCGCGGAAGACGGCGAGCGGCGTACCGAGGATGGTGCGCGAGAGCACCTGCTTCTCCTTCAGCTCGGTGGAGAGGCAGGCGACGTACCAGAAGTCCTTGAGCGCGCCGCAGCGCTCGAGGTCAGCCTCGGCCTCGAGGTCGATGCGCCGCTCCCCCGCAAGGGGATCGGGCTGGTGCGGTGGGGTGCGCCAGTTCATGGAGTCAGCTCAGAAGTTCTCCCTCTCCCTGCGCAGCGGGGAGAGGGCGGGGTGAGGGGCAGTTCATGTCCCTGCGGCCGCGGCCTCGAGACACGCGCTGGACCCGCCCCGCACCGGCGGATCGAAGCACACCGGCTTGCCCGGACCGGCCGTGTCGCAGGTGCCGTCGGGCGTCTTCGCGCAGTTCACCTCGTCCCCGGCCCGCGCGCACGAGTAGCCGCAGAACAACGCGCCACCCACCCGCACGCACGAGGCCTTCGGGGTCGAGGTGCCCCTGGCGCAGATGACCGCCTTGTCGGGGTCGAAGCAGCTCGGCGCGCCACCCGCGTCGCCGCACACACCGAACGGTGTCTTCGCGCAGGCGAGCTGTCCGTTGTTCGAGGCGCAGTCGTAGCCACAGGCGACCTTGCCGTCCTGCGCCTTGCACGCCGGCGCGGGCACCGACTTTCCGAACGCGCCGTACACCGCGGGAGGCGGGTCGAAGCAGGTGATGCTGCCGTAGTTGCGCGTGCAGATGCCCGAGGGCGTCGAGGCACATGCCACCCGGCCGCCTTCCTTCTTGCAGTCATAGCCACACGCGATGGCGCCGCCTTCGGTCTCGCACGCCGGCTTCGGCACCGCGCCGCCCCACACGGCCGCGAGCCAGAGCGGCGGGTCGAAGCACACCACCTGTGAGCTGTTCTTCGCGCACACCCCGGCGAAGGTCTGGGTGCACTGGCCGCGGGCGCCGTTGTCGGCGCATTCGAAGCCACAGGTGCGGGTGCCTCCGACGGTGACGCACTTCTGGGCCGGCTGCGCCAGCACCGCCATGGTGACCAGGGTCAAGAGCATGGAAGCACTCTAGCGGGGGAGTCGATCGAGCGGGGCATGGTGTAGACGGACTCATCGTGTGGACGGAGTGGGTCAGCCTGCTGGACGCGCCCGAGGAGCGGCTCTTCTGGCCGTACCTCGTGAGCGCGTTGGCGATCGCGTTGCTCGCGGGCGCGCTGGGCAAGGTGTCGCTGCGCACCGATCTGTTCACCCGGGCGCTCTGGTGGCACCCCAGCGCGCGCGCCGACTACGGGCTCTTCTTCGTGCGCGCGCTGATCTCGATCCTGCTGGTGGCGCCGCTGCTCGTCTCGTCGACGGTGGTGGCGGTGAAGGTGGTGCTGCTCTTCTCGAAGGCGTTCGGCGCTCCGCCGGAGTGGCCGGTGGGCTCGCTGGGCACGACGGTGATCTACACGGCGCTGCTGTTCGTCACGTCCGACGCGACGCGCTTCCTCCTGCACAAGGCGATGCACCGGGTGCCGCTGCTGTGGCGGTTTCACCAGGTGCACCACTCGGCCGAGGTGATGACGCCGGTGACGCTCTACCGCACCCACCCGGTCGAGGGCCTGCTGGTGGCGCTGCGTGGCGTGGCGGTCACCGGCTTCGTGGGCGGCGCGTTCTCGTGGCTCACCCGCGGCCAGGCCGTGCCCGCAGAGGTGCTGGGCGTCAACGCGGTGGCCTTCGTGCTCAACCTCGCCGGCAGCAACCTGCGCCACTCGCATCTGTGGATCCCCTTCGGCCCGCTGGAGTGGGTGCTGATGAGCCCCGCGCAGCATCAGCTGCACCACGCGCTCGAGACCAGCGGGCACGAGGTGAACTACGGCTCGTTCTTGTCCCTGTGGGACGCGCTGTCGGGGAGCCTGGTGCGCGCCACGAAGCGGCCGGCGGCGTTCGGCGTCGAGCGGGCTCACCTCAACCACGATCCGTGGAACGTATTCTCGCTGCTGGGCGGCCCTTTCCGCCGGCGCTAGGTTGTCGAACGAACCACCGCGGCTGATCAGTCCTCCGCCAGCAGCTCCTCGAGCTCGTCGAAGTGCAGCCCGCACTGGGCGAACACCGAGAGTCCAAGGCGGTACCGCGCAGGCGCGTCGCCCGGCTGGTGATCGACCCAGGCCACCTGGGCGAGCGACTCCACCGTGCTGCCGTCATGCCGGAATACGTCGAAGCCGAGCCGCGCGCCCACCTCGGGGGCTTCGTCGGTCCACACCATCACCCGCAGGGCCCGCGTCGTCTGCTCGAGCGCGGAGTGGCCGAACAGCGGCTGGTGCCACGGCCGGTACATCGAGGGACTCTGAAGCGCCCGGTACCCATCGGCTCTCGCGTTCATGAGGAACACCCTCACGCTGCCTCGTGCCGCACGCCATCCCCGGATCAGGTGACGCGATTCGACCGCCTTACCCGGCCCATTCCAACGGCCCGCGAAAATACTGCGCCGTCACGCTTCCCTGTCCAGGAAGCGCTTCCCGCACACGTCGCTCAGCACGCACTCCCCGCACTTCGCCTCGCGCGAGGTGCAGGTGTAGCGGCCCAGCAGCACCATCGCCGGGCCGAAGAACGTCCACCTCGACTGCGGGACCAGCTTCATCAGGTCACCCTCGATGGCGTCCGGATCCTCGAGGTCGGTCAGCCCCAGGCGCCGGCTCACCCGCGCCACGTGCGTGTCCACGATGATGCCGGAAGGGATGTCGAAGGCGGTGTTGAGCACCACGTTCGCCGTCTTGCGCGCCACCCCGCGCAGCTGCACCAGCTCGTCGACGGTCTTCGGCACCTCGCCACCGAACTTGTCGAGCAGGCCCTGCGAGGTCTCCTTCACCGCCTTCGCCTTGCGCCGGAAGAAGCCGGTGGGGGTGAGCACCTGTTCCAGCTCGGCCTGGTCGGCGCCGACCATCGCCTGCGGCGTGGGCCACCGGCCGAACAGCACCGGCGTCACCTTGTTCACCCGCTCGTCGGTCGCCTGCGCCGCGAGGATGGTGGCGAGCAGCAGCTGCCAGGGGTTGTCCCAGTTGAGCTCGTACTTCGCGTTCGGGTATTTCTGCTCGAGCCGCGTGAGCACGTCGGTGGTGAGCGTCTGGAGATCGGGCACGCCCGGCACGTTACCGCGCAGAGAGGGCCCCTGTTGCTCATCGAGGCGAGGGGGCCCGCGCCTTGCAACCCCGCACCCGAATGGACAGGTGGGGTGCATCATTCTGGTGGGTCGTCGCCAGTGCGGGGGCCTTTGTCACGCTGATCGGTACTGTTTTCGCGTGGCTGCGCGCGCGGAGGCGTCTTCAGGGGGTGGTGACCGACGCGGACCTCTCCATCACTGTGATGAAGCCGATGAGCGGCAAAGATTCGCGGCTGGTCGAAAACCTGGAGAGTTTTGCGCGGCTGGACGTTCCGCCCTGCTTCGAGGTGCTGCTGTGCCTGGGCAGCGAGACCGACGCCGCCTACCCCATCGCGAGCGACTTCGTGCAGCGCTACCCCCATCGTTTTCGACTCACGGTGGGCGCGGCGCACCTGGGCAACGCCAAGGTGGCGCAGCTCGTTCACGCGTGGCCGCTGGCGAAGAACCCCTTCATCTGGGTGAGCGAGTCGAACGTCGAGACGAGCCAGGCGTTCCTGCTCGAGCTCGTCAGGACCTGGAAGCAGGCCAACGCGCAGGGGCGGGTGAAGACGCTGGTGCATGCGCCGCTGGTGGGCGTGCGAGGTGAAGGCCTGGGCGCGGCGTTCGAGCGCATGCACCTGTCCAGCCTCCAGAACCCGAACCACGAGCTGGGCCTCATTCGCAAGATGCACGCGGTGGTGGGCAAGACCGAGTTCTTCCACCGCGACGACATGCTGGCGCTGGGCGGGCTGCAGGCCTTCGGCAACTACCTGGGCGAGGACTACATGATGGGCGCGGCCTTCGCGAAGGCGGGGGTGGTGCGCTGCACGAGCCTGCCCACCCGCAACGTGCTGGGGCCGATGACCCTGCGGGCCTGGTTCGATCGCCACGCCCGCTGGGCGGTGATGCGCAAGACGCTGGTGGGCTCGACCTTCTACATCCTCGAGCCGCAGATTCACCTCGGCTGGCCGACGCTGTTGTTCCTGGTGGGGCTCATTCCCGGGTGGCTGTTGGGGCTGCTGGTGCTGGTGCGCGTCTTCGTCGACGGCGCCAACTACGCGATGCAGGCGCGCGAGCCGCCGCGGGTGGGTGACCTGCTGCTGGTGCCGCTCAAGGAGCTGGTGCTCTTCGTGGCGTGGGTGAACGCCGTCTTCAGCTTCCACGTGAAGTGGCGGGCCGACCGCGCCATCGAGCTGGGCGCGAACAGCCTGGTGCTCTCCACCAACGCGAACCCCTCGATGATCGGGCGCCAGTACGCCTCGCTGCGGCGCGTGCTGGGCAGGGGCTGAGCGATGGAACGGCGCCGCCTGGTGATCATCGGAGCGGGGCCGACGGGCCTGGGCGCGGCCTGGCGGCTGCGCGAGCTGGGCGAGCGTGACTTCGTGGTGCTCGACGCGGCCCCCGAGCCCGGAGGCCTCGCGCGCAGCTTTCGCGACGAGCGCGGCTTCACCTGGGATCTCGGTGGCCACGTGTTGTTCTCGCACTACCCGTACTTCGACGCCGCGCTCCGCGCCGCGGTGGGGGACGACGGCTGGTACCACCACCAGCGCGAGGCCTGGGCGCGCATGTACGGCGCGTGGGTGCCGTACCCGGTGCAGAACAACCTCCGCCACCTGCCGCGCGAGGTGCTGCTGAAGTGCGTGCTGGGCCTGGTGCGCGCGTCGCGCGGAGGCGCCGGGCGGCCCGAGAACTTCGCGCAGTGGATCGACGCGACCTTCGGCGCGGGGCTCGCCGAGGTGTTCATGCGCCCCTACAACTTCAAGGTGTGGGCGTACCCGCCCGAGTCGATGGGCTGGAGCTGGATCGGCGAGCGCGTGGCGGTGACCGAGCTCGAGCGGGTGCTCACCAACGTGCTGCTCGAGAAGGACGACGTCTCGTGGGGCCCGAACAACACCTTCCAGTTTCCGAAGGAGGGCGGCACGGGCGGGGTGTGGCGGGCGGTGGCGAAGCGGGTGGGGCCCGAGCACCTGCGCCTGGGCGCCCGGGTGAGCGCGGTGGATACGCAGCGCCGGGTGGTCACGCTGAGCGACGGCGAAGAGCTGCGCTACGACGCGCTCATCTCGACGATGCCGATCGATCGGTTGCTCTCGGTGATGGAGCCGCGCGACGAGCTGGCGAGGACCGCCGCGAGCCGGTTGGTGCACAGCTCGACGCACGTGGTGGGGCTGGGCCTGCAAGGCAACGCGCCGCCGTCGCTGGCGACCAAGTGCTGGATGTATTTTCCCGAGGGGAACACGCCCTTCTACCGGGCCACGGTGTTCTCCAACTACAGCCCGGCGCACGTGCCTGATCCCAAGCGCTACTGGTCGCTCATGACCGAGACGAGCGAGTCACCGCAGAAGCCGGTGCTCGCCGCGCGGCTGGTGGAAGACACCATTCAGGGCGCGATCGCCTCGGGCCTGATCGAGTCGCGCGCGCAGGTGGCCTCGGTGTGGGCGCACCGCATGGAATACGGCTACCCCACGCCGTCACTCGAGCGCGACGCCCACCTCGCGCGGGTGATGCCGGCCCTCGAGGAGAAGAACGTGTTCAGCCGGGGGCGCTTCGGGGCGTGGAAGTACGAGGTGTCGAACCAGGACCACTCGTTCATGCAGGGGGTCGAGGTGGTGAATCGGCTGCTGCTGCAGGAGCGGGAGACGACGCTCGTTTCGGGAAGATGATGTGCCGCATGATCAACAGCTGCGGCCCGGTGACGACGAGCAGGTCGGCCATCATCTTGGCGATGACGTAGGGAATGCCGAACCCGTCGCGCAGCCACACCACCACCTGGCCGTGGATGATGCCGAGCACGGCCTGCATCACGAAGAACTTGAGGCCCGACTTCGCCACCGGTTCCTGGTGGTCCTTGAAGGCGAAGTGGCGGTTGGCGAAGTAGCTGAAGGTCGAGCCCACGGTGGTGCCGGCCATCGCCGCGGCGCGCGTGGGCCCGCCGAGGAAGAGCACCAGGCCGCCGGTGCAGAGGTCGAGCGTGGTGGAGGCCGCGCCGATCAGGAGGCTGCGAGTGGCCCAGAACTTCCAGATGCGCTCGGCGAGCTTCACGCCTTCCCACTAGCACGGCGCTCAGGCCGCCACCCGTCGCGCGGGGAGGTGCTTCGCCAGCGTCGCGTACAGCTCGTGCACGACGATGGGCTTCGACAGGTGAGCCACCATGCCCGCGGAGAGGCAGCGCTCGGCCTCATCTGCCATGGCATGCGCCGTCAGCGCGATGATGGGAGGGCAGGTGGCGCCGAGGTTCGCGCGGATGGCGCGGGTCGCCTCGTAGCCATCCATCTCTGGCATCTGCACGTCCATGAGGATGGCGTCGAAGCAGGCGCCCGGCGCGCACGCGCGCTCGATGGCCACGCGCCCATCCTCGGCCAGCGTCACCTCCACGCCGGCCTTCGTGAGCAGCGTGCGGGCGAGCAACTGGTTCACCGCGTTGTCCTCTACCAGCAACACGCGCCGCCCCCTGAGCGCCGCGACCGCCGGCAGCGTCTCGGTGGCCGGGCGGCTTCCCCCCGAGCGGAGCGCTGATTCCTGCGCGGACGTCGCCAGCCCGACCCGCAGATGGAGGTGGAAGACGGACCCGACCCCGGGCGTGGACTCGACCGTCAGGTCTCCACCCATCATCTGGGCGAGCTGCCGGCTGATCGACAGCCCCAGCCCGGTGCCGCCGAAGCGCCGGCTGATCGAGGCGTCGCCCTGGGTGAAGGGCTTGAAGAGCGTCGCCAGAAGGTCGGGGCTGATGCCGATGCCGGTGTCGCGCACCACGAAGTGGATCTCGCCGGGAGCAGCCCCTGGGTTCACCTCGAGAGCGATCTCGCCGCGCGCCGTGAACTTGATGGCGTTCCCGAGCAGGTTGGTCAGCACCTGACGCAAGCGGCTGGGGTCGCCGACCACCACGCGGGGCACGAAAGGGTTCACCTGCAGGCGAACCGGCACGCCGCGCACCTCGGCCACGACCGACAGCGTCTGGTGCAGAGCGTCGAGGAGCGCGCTCAGGTTGAAGGGCACCGCCTCGAGGCGCAGGTGTCCGGCTTCGATCTTCGAGAAGTCGAGGAGGTCGTCGATCACCCCCAGCAGCGCGGTGCCTGACTGGTGAACGATGCCGACGTATTGAAGCACCTTCGCCTGGTTCGGCTCGGTGAGGGCCAGTTGGCTCAACCCGATCACCGCATTGAGCGGGGTGCGGATCTCGTGCGACATGTTGGCGAGGAACTGGCTCTTGAGCCGGCTCGCCGCGAGCAGCCGCCGCTCTGCCTCGATGCGATCCGTGATGTCGAGCGCCGAGCCCACGTAGCCCTCGAAGTGGCTGAGGTCGTCGAACCGTGGCACGCCGGTCACCACCACCCAGCGATATTCCCCGTCGAAGCGCCGCAGCCGGTACTCGATGGTGAAGGGCTCTCGCGCGTCGAAGGCCGCACCATAGGCGGCGGTGGCGCCCGCCACGTCTTCGGGGTGGACCCTCGCGGTCCAACCCCAACCGAGACCCTGCTCCGGCGTCTGCCCGGTGAACGTCACCCAGGAGGAGTTGAACCAGGTCGCGCCCTTCGTGACGTCAGTGAGCCAGATCAGCACCGGGGCTGAGTCCGCCAGCTTCCGGAAGCGGGCTTCGCTCGCCTCGAGCCCGGCGTGCACTCGCTGAGCGATGCGGGCGGCTGAGCGCTGCAGGGAGGCTGCGTAGATTGCGATGGCACCTGAAGTCGTCAACGCCATCGCCCCGTCGGCCAGTGCAGCGAAGGGGTGGGTCACCCCGAGCAGCACCATGCCCATGGCGAGGGTCGAGGCCGAGGCGGCGACGGTGGCCTCGACCTCACCCTGGATCAGGACGGCGAAGACCACTGGGAGTGCGACGAAGGACGCGAACCCGATGAAGCCTGTGCCCCCAAAGGAGAGGACGAGCCCCGCGTAGAACAGGGGCGACAGCAGGGCCAACCCGACGTTGAGCCACACGCGCCCCTGGTCGCTCACCCTGGGCGTCGCGTAAGCCACCGCCAGCATCAGCGCCGCCCAGGCCAGCCGCAACGAGAGCGGAGCAACCAGGAACCCATGCACCGAGGCGTCGAGGAGGCCGAAGACCACGAGCGCTGTGGCGCCGAAGCGCAGAGCCAGCACCTGCCTGCGGCCGACCGGGCTGACACCGGGTCCCTGCGTCATGTGCCCGTGCCGAACCGCGACATTCCAAGGTCTAACGACGTCAGCCTTCGGCGCTGAGCTGAAACGCTGAGTCCGCAGCGCGGCCCAGGCCCTCGGCGACGCTGGTGAATGCGTCGGCGGTTCGCAGCCGACCCTCTCCGAACTTCCGGGCGAACAACGCCCGAACTGAAGGCAACTGCGAGCTTCCGCCAGTGAGGAACACCGAGTCGATCTTCAGGTCACTCGGCGCCCGCGCCAGCAGTTCGTCGGTGCACTCTTCGAGCTCGTCGATGAGCGGCTTGCAGAAGCGATCGAACTCGGCCCGGGTGATCTTCTCCTCGATGTGAATGCGCTCGTCGTCGAACACGATGGTCGCCTTCGGCTTCGTCGACAGCTCGACCTTCGCCTGCTCGATGGCGCGGTAGAGCCGGTAGCCCAGGTTGTACATGACGAGATCGTGCAGGGCCTCGATGGCGGGCTTGCTGTCGGACGTCTTGAGCATCTGGTCGATGAGCTGGCGCGTGGACTTCTCGCGGATGAGCGACATCTCGTTCCACGAGAGCAGCCGGCTGAGCACGTAGGTGGGAATGGGCATGCGCTTGAAGCCCACCTCGTACGTCGAGCCCTGGCCGAAGTACGGCAGCAGCTTGTGCTTCATGATCGCCGCGTCGAAGCGATCTCCGCCCACGTACACGCCCGAGCTCGCCACCACGTCGACGCGCCGGTCCCCCTTCACCCGCCGGCCGGGCCCGAGCCACATCAGGGTGAGGTCAGACGTGCCGGCCCCGAAGTCAGCCACCAGCACCAGCTCATCGCGCTTGAGCGTCGCCTCGTAGGTGAGCGCCGCGGCGATGGGCTCGATCACGAAGGACACCTCGCGAAAGCCCGCGAGCTCGGCGGCCTTGTGCAGCCGAGCCTGCGCGAAGGCGTCGGCCTTCGGATCGGTGGAGAAGCGCGCCGGCCGCCCCATCACCACCTCGGTCAGCTCGCTGCCGAGCACCTCGCCCGCGCGCGCACGGAGGCTGCGCAGGAAGATCGCGATCAGCTCCTCGAGCAGCAGGGTGCGGTTTCTGATCTGCGTGCGGGTGAAGGTGGTGCTGGGCAGCCAGGTCTTCATCGACTGGATGAAGCGGCCCGCGTTGTCTTCCAGGTAGCGCTCGATGGCCGGGCCGCCGGCCAACACGTCCAGCGTGTCTTCCGGAAAGAACAGCACCGAGCGCGAGAGCCGCGCCTCGTGCTCGAGGCGCAGCACCTCACCGGTGGCCAGGGCGATGGCGCTGTTGCTGGTGCCGAAGTCGAGGCCGCAGCGGCTCACTCATCCCACTCGACGCGGAAGGTGTGGCCGGGGGGCGTGCTCTCGACGGTGGTGACGTGGAGGTTCTTCGCGTGGGCCATGCGGCCGCCTTCCTCGATGATGCCCTGGTAGAAGCTGGGCATTCCGCTCACGTCGCTGAAGCGCAGCTCGACGCAGTTGGCGGCGATGACCGTGGCGAAGGTCTCGATGTAGTTGTTCCCCGACCGCATGCTGGTGTGCATGCGCAGGAGCGAGCGCCGCACGCCGATCAACTTGAGGATCTGGATCAGCGCCTTGCCCAGCAGCGTCTCGGTGTAGCCGCGCATCGAGCTGACCCCCAGCTCGTGAAACGCCTCTTCCTCGGTCATCCTGGGGAAGAGCACGGGCGTGAGCAGCTTGCAGGTCTTGTGCACCAGGTCGACCGGGTACGCCGGCTGGAGCTTGTCGAGGTCGATGCCCACCTTCTTGATCTCGGCCTTGAGCTGGGGCGTGAGCCGGGTGCCGAGGCCCTTGATGAAGACCGCGTCGACCACGGTCGAGAACCAGAGTTTTTCGACGGGCGCGCTCATCGGTGCAGCCCCAGATGGTCGCTCCAGTATTTCGTGAGGAACACGCCGGAAGGGTCCACCCGGGCGCGCACCGCCTTCCACTTTTCCCAGTCAGGCTGGCGGGAGGTGAGCCTGCCAGGCCGTGACGGATCGGGCGCAGGGAGGAACTTGCCCCAGTGCAGCCGGTAGCCGAGCGGCTCGAGCAGGTCCCAGAACTGCTTGTAGAAGCCCTGCACCGGGTCGCCCGCGTTCTTGCCGAACCAGAAGACGTCGACGCGGAACACGTGCGTGCCGCTGGCGGGGCTGAGGAAGAAGGTGTGGTCAGCCTTGCCCACGTAGAGCTCGAACGCGTACGCGCCGGTCGCCGCGTACGAGCCCGCCGCGGTGCCGTCGGCGTCGAAGTGTCTGCGCAGCCGGGTGATGGTGTCCTGCAGCTTGCCGTCGCCGGGCGTGAAGGGCACCCACAGCTCGGTGAACCAGGTGGGCATCAGCAGGTCGTCCATCTGGTTGTCCATCGGCAGGCCGAGGAAGCCGCGATCGCAGAACTCCTGCGTGACGGGCGCGCCGTCCTTGCCGGTGGTGACGAACAACCCCAGCACGGTGGCGATGTTCTCGGGCACCAGCGTGCCCAGGCGCTTGAACACCTCGCGCAAGAGCGGCAGCCGCAGCGCCATCGCCAGCACGTCGTCGCTGGCGGTGACCAGGAACTCGACCACGAGGATCCACGCGGCGCCCAGCGTGATGGGGCTGTGGCGCTCGCCCTTGAGCAGCTCGACGAGGGCGGTGAGCCAGGGGAAGAGCTTCTGTTCCTCTTCCGGCTGCGAAGGATCGACGGGCGGGGTGATGAACCGGCGCAGCCACGCGCCCACGCCCTTCCAGTCGACGTCGGTGACGCTCTTGCGCAGGTAGAGCAGGTGCTCGACCGCGGCCTCGGGCTCGTCGAGGTGGCCGAGCACCGTGTACACGACGGCGGCGGCGACCTGCGAGGCGACGGGGAGGTTGGCGATCTCCCGGTACGGCCGCAGCTGGCGCTTCGGGTCGAACGGGGCTCGCTGCGCCTGCCACACCACCAGGCGATCGAAGCCGCGCTGCGGCCACCACATGAGGCGCACGTAGTCGGTGTCGACGAGGAACTTCTCGAGCGTGGGCAGCCCGCTCAGACGGCGATCACCGTAGAAGTCGAGATCATCCGAGAGGGTGGTGGCGCTCACCGTCTCCTTGCCCACCAGGTCGAAGGTGGGAATGCAGCGGAAGGTGATGGTGCTGATGACGCCGCACAGGCCCAGGCCGATGCCCGCAGCGCGGAACCAGTCGGGATCGTCGCCGTCGGGGGCGAGCTCCTTCACCTCGCCGTTGCCGTCGATGACGCGCAGCTTCGCGATCGCCTCGTGCACCGACCACTTCACCGTGCCGCCCGCAGACCCGGTGGAGATGAAGCCCGCCACCGTCTGGTGCGAGATGCCGCCCAGGTCGGGCAGCGCCAGGCCGTCGCGGTGGTGCAGGGTGGCGGTGAGGCTCTTTTCCCAGCTGCCTTCGTGCCAGGGGGACGGCTGGCGGATGTCGCTGTCGTGCGGCCGCTCGATGATGCGCGCCTGCACCGGGCGGGTGGGGGAGAGGCCCACGTGACAGCCGGCCTGCACCTCGACGAGGTCGCCGGGTTGTCGGTCGAAGATCTTCGTGTAGCGATCGAGCACGACGGTGAGCTCGGTGAGCGGCGTCGCGGCGCCGGCGAAGTGGTCGGTGACGATGGCGCGCCACACCGAGTGGGTGCTGCCCATCACGCGCAGCTGCTTGCCGGTCTCCTTCGCGTGGCGCACCAGCCGGGCGAGCTCTTCTTCGGTCGACGGGTGGTGGCAGCCGTCGGCTTCACGAGCGGGAATGTCGGTGCTCACGTCAGGCCACCAGGTAACCGAAGAGTTTCTTGTAGAGCCAGCTCACCGGGCCGAACGGCTGCACCAGCATGCCGAGCGGGTCGAAGAAGTCGCGGCAGAGGTGAATCTTGCCGTTCTTCGCGTGGCAGTCGGTCGACATGTCGGACTCGAAGGTGGGCCCGAACGCGAACTTGACCTTCATCGAGTAGGTGAGGCTGAACAGCTCGTCGCTGCCGGTGACCTCGACGTTCTTGAACTCGAAGGTCTTGTACTGGCGCAGGGCCTTCTTCCAATACTCCGTGAAGGTCGAAAGGCCCCGCTCATCGACCACCGGGTTGATGAAGCGCACGTCATCGCTGTACAGCTTCGGCAGGTCCTCGAGCGCCGCGTCGCGCTCGACCGAGATGCGCTCGTAGAACCGCTTCACTCGCTGAGGCAGGGCCTCACTCTCGACCGACTTCGACATCGACGCCTCCATGATGGAAGCCGACGACTCTATGTTCAGTCCGCCGCGATGGCGCGGGGTTTTCAGCGCAGCGAACCGACCCGATGGGCACGATCAGCTGGCGAGTGCACGCTCGAGGAGATCGAGCACACCGATGTTCTTCGCCCATCGGCGCATGTAGTCGAGGTCGAGGCCGCCAGCTTGAACACGGAGCACACCGAGCACGTCGGCCCATTGCCGGTCTGAGGACTCACCCCCCGCTCGATACCAACGGAGCTTCGCGAGCACGGTGTCCTCTGGTGCCGGGAGGGCGACGGCCGTCTGGTCCTGTCGGGTGAGGGGCCCGATGCGCACCCGTTTGAGTTGTTCGCGATCCCACGAATCAAACCCGGCGACGAAGACATCGACCTTCGTCGCCGATCGCATGTCGAAGATGTTGAGCGACCGCCGCTGTTCGATGGCCTCGCGGAGCATCTCCGCATCGACCTCGAAGTCCTTGCCCAGCGCCGCGAGCCAGGGCCCCACGTGGTGAGGCATCAGATCGGCAACGAAGTCCACGTCGGCGGACGCGCGCGGCACGCCGTGCGCCGACGAGGCCATGGAGCCGCAGAGGTAATAGGTGACTCCCGCCTTCTCGAACGCGCGCGACACATCGAGCGTCGCCTGAAGCTCGGGGCTCAGCGCAGCCTCCTGGCGAGGGCTGCGTTCAGGCGGGCGCCGACGGCTTCGCCGTACAGGAACCCGGCGAGGCGCACGCGAAGTTGAAGGTCGCTCTCGTTGGGGTGGAGCCGCTGGAGGCCGGCCAGAGAGAGCTCGCGTGTCGACTCGGACATCGACACCGCGGTGTCGAAGCGCTCCTGTGGGGTCATCGCGCGAAAGAGCTCGAGCTGCCGCCTTCGCGCCCACTCAGCGCTGTCAGTCTGCTTGAGGCTGGCTTCGCCGTTGTGCACGCCCACATCCTACCCGGCCCCCACGGTGTCCGCTCCATCAACCCAGCCTGGCGACCCCCTTGAAGGCCTCGCGCAGGATCACCGCGAGCGGGCGGCGCGCGCGTTCCTTGCGCCAGCGCTCCACCGAGACCTCGAGCGTCGCCCCGAAGACCGCGCCCAGCAGCTCCCGCTCGAGCGGGTCCTTCACCTTCGGGGCGAGCACTTCATTCAAGCCTGCGCGCAGGGCCTGGAGGTTGGCCAGGCCCGCCAGCCGGAGCGCCGGGGTCTTCGCCATCAACTCGGCGCGCCGCAGCACCCGCCGGCGGTCCTTCTCGTACACGCTGCCCAGCGCGTCGCGCACGCCTGCGCTCATCGCCTCGAGCGGCGGCTTCGTCTCGAGGTGCGCGGCCACCGCCTCGAAGAGCAGCGGGTCGTACTCGTCCCACAGCACCAGCTGTTCCTTGGTGCCGAAGTTGCGGAACAGCGAGGCCACGCCCACCCCCGCCGCGCGCGCCACGTCGTCCACCGTCACCGCGTCGAAGCCTCGCGCCTCGAACAGGTCGAGGGCCGCGTCCTGCGCGCGGCGCATCGCCTCGAGGCGGCGGAGCACCCGGCCGTCCGTCGGGGTGGGTTGCGGAATCATATGAGAGTGACTATCAATTGATGGCGGCTCTCACAAGGAGGTGGGCGGATGGCTCCGAAGGACCTGATGGAGGGCGAGAAGGCGGTGTCCACGTCCCGGCTGGGGCGCCTGTTCAACACGGGAAGGTCGGCCGTGGGGCTGGCGCGCACCATGCTCGGGAGCCGCGAGGGGGAGGTCGACCTCGAGGCCCTGCAGAAGCTCACCCGCCGCCTCGGCGAGTTGAAGGGGCTGGGCATGAAGGTGGGGCAGATCATGAGCTTCATCGACCCGTCGCTGCCGCCCGAGACGCGCGCGCTGCTCTCGGTGCTGCAGCGCCACGCGCCGGCGAGTGAAGCCACGGCGGTGCGGCAGACGATCGTCGACGCGTTCGGCCCCCGGGCCGAGGTGCTGCTCGCGGGCATGGACCCGAAGCCCTTCTCGGTGGCGAGCATCGGCCAGGTGCACCGCGCGACGCTCGCAGGCCATGGGCCGCTCGCGGTGAAGGTGCTGCACCCCGGCATCAAGCGCGCGCTCGAGAACGACTTCTCCACCGCGTTCGGCGGGCTGGGCCTGGCCAACACCCTGCTGCTCGGCGCCGCGCACGACGCGAAGGGCATGGCCGAGGAGGTGCGCGCAGCCGTGCTCGCCGAGTGCGACTTCGTGCAGGAAGCCGCGTACCAGCGCGAGTACTTCGCCTGGCTCGCCCACGACGACACCTTGATCGTCCCCGAGGTCATCGACGCCTGGTCGAGCACCACCGTGCTCACCACCCGCTGGGAACCGGGCGACCCGCTCGAGGTCTTCCTCGCGCGCGCCCCCTCACAGGCCGAGCGCGATCGCGCGGGCGCCGCCCTGTTTCGCGCCTCGGTGCGGGGCTTTCACGAGTTGGGCCTGCTGCACGGAGATCCACACCCGGGCAACTACGCGTTCCGTGACGGACGGGTGGTGCTCTACGACTTCGGCTGCGTGCGCCGGTACACGCGCGAACAGACGCAGGCCTTCGCCGCGATGGCGACGGCGCTGCGGGCCCACGATCGCCCCGCGATGATGAAGGCGGCGCAGCAGTTCGGCTTCCGCGTCTCGACCGACGAGCAGGCGGTGCTCCTCGACCGCTTCGCCCGCAGCTTCTTCGCCCCGATGCTGGTGGCGGGCCCCTCGGTGATGCCGGCCGACGGCGCGTTCGAGGCGAAGCAGATGATGAAGGACAAGTTCGCCCTGCTGAAGCTGGGCCTGCCGCCGCACCTGCTCTTCCTGCTGCGGCTGCGCTTCGGGCTCTACGCGGTGCTCTCGCGCATGGGCGCGTGCTGCGACTGGGGTGCGCTCGAGCTGCAGCCGACGCCCACCTTCACCAGGTGACCTCGTACCGGTGCACCGTGGGAGAGACCTGCTCGCTCACCACGCGGCCCGACTTCGCCAGGGTGAAGCCCACGTCGAACAACCCGAACCACACCGCGGCCATCACCGTGGGCACCGGCTCTGGAAAGGTGAAGGTGACCACGCCCCCCGGCTTCCCCTCAGCCGGCACGAAGCGCGCGTCGATGCCCCGCACTCCGGCGCTCACGAAGTTCCCGAGGCGCGAGAGCAGGGCGGCCGCCGGTACCTTCGAGAGCGAGAGGAGCACCCCGGCCAGCGGGCGCACCACCGGGCCCATGCGTTGGTGCGAGCCACGCAGCCCAGCTTCCTTCACCGCGGCGAGCCCCGCCTCGGCCTCCACGGCCTCGAGCAGCGAGATCAGCTGCGCGCCCGCCCACCAACCCTGGGCGTGCGGGGCCTTCACCATCTCGGCGGCGCGGGGCTCGAGGCGCGCGGTCACGGCGGCCAGGTGGCCCATCTCCTTCAGGGCCTGCACGAAGGAGGTCACGTACATCGCACTCGCCTGCCAGGTCAGGTCGGCCACGCGCGGAACGTACCCCGGCCGCGCCCGCTGGCTTACGTCAATGGCGATAGGCATCGGGATTTTCGCTGAAGCGCGCCCTGCACCACTCCGAACAGAAGTAGTGCGGCTCGCCTCCATCCGGTTGCACGCGCAGGGCGTTCGGCGTCACCCGGACCTTCATGTGACACACGGGATCGATGGCGACCTCCACGCCGGGCGACGGGGCAGCGGGGGGCGGGAGGGCCACGACATACTTCACCAGCGCGTCGAGCTCGTCCATCGAGAGGTGGCCCGCGTACGACGGCATCATCAGGGGGTAGCCGGCCACGCGCTTGGCCACGGGCGCGACGATGGACTCCTTGAGGTACGCCTCGTCGGCGATCACCAGCAGCCGCGTCTCGAGCTCGCGGCGCTGGCCCAGCAGCCCTCCGAGCGGAGGGGCGAGCTCAGGCCGCTCGTGACAGTTCGCGCAGGACAGCTCGTGAAAGAGCACCTCGCCCGAGCGCGTGGGGCGCGGCTCGGGCGCCTTGCTCCCCACCAGGGTTCGCACGTCGCGCATGAGCGCCTTGAAGTCGTCCGACTCCTCCGAGTTGAAGACGCCTCGCACCACCCCGTACTGGTCCACCAGCACGAACACTGCGCTGTGCATCACCGCGTCGAGCCCGCCGTCGGTGCGATCGGCGGTGACGTGAAAGCCCTTCGCCAGGTCGGCGAGGCCGGGCGGGGTGGTCTCCATCAACGACCAGCGCACTTCATCGGGGTTCCACTGCTTCGCGTAGGCCGCGAGCGCCTCGATGGTGTCGTGCTCGGGATCGACCGAGAAGCTCACGAAGCGCACCGGCAGGCCCGGCAGCTCGCGCTGCAGCCGCACCATCTTCGCGGTGAGCAGCGGGCACACCGTGCGGCAGGTGGTGAAGATGAAGTTCGCCACGTACGGCTGGCCGCCGAGCGAGGCCTTCGTCACGGTCTGGCCGGTGTGGTCTCTGAAGGAGAAGTCAGGCGAGGCGAAGAGCGCGGGCGGGCTCTCTGACTTCGGGAGGTGCGCGTAGTCCTCCGCCTCCGCGGGCTCGTGCAACGCGCGCTTGATGGAGAGCAGGGCGATGAACGAGGCGGAGATCGCCAGCACGCCGAGAATGACGAGGACCTGTTTCATCGAACGGCGCCCGGCGTGAGCGCGATCGAATGGTAGCGATCGATCGCCAGGCGCCGGGTCTCCGTGGGGCCGTGGTGCCAGGCGATGGTGACCTCCACCTCCGCGGTCGCGTCGGCGCCGAGCCCGAACAACAGCCGGGGATCGGCCTGTGCCGCGAAGCCCGCCATTAACTGGGTCTCCTTCGTCACGCCCCGCACCGTCACCCGCGTGCCGATGGCTGCGTGATTGGTCGCGCCCGCGCCCGTGAGCGCGAGGCCGATGAAGTGTGGCTTCACCGCCCCGTCGCGCAGCGTGCTCCGGTACAGCGAGAGCGGCGCGTGCTGGTTGGTGATCAACGCGTCGAGGTCTCCGTCGTCGTCGAGGTCGGCCAGCAGCACGCCGCGCGAGTTGTCGGGTGCGTCGAGGCCGAGCTGCTTCGCCACGTCGACGAAGGTGCCTGGCCCTGCGAGGCCGCGGTTCAAGTACGCGCGCCGGGCTTCGTTCGGGTACAGGTCGCGCCCGCGGATGTCGCCCCAGCGATCGGCGTAGGTGTGAATCTCGGGGCCTGACTGCATCAACTTCTGGTTCACGTACCAGTAGTCGCGCCGGCGCGTGTGCAGCTCGACCGGGTCGAGGCGGGCGTCGACCATGCCGTTGGCCTGCAGCAGGTCGTCCCACCCGTCGAGGTCGAGGTCGCCCGCGGCCGCGCCCCAGGCGAAGCGCCGCTCGTTGAGCGCCCCGCGCTGCGTCGCCTCGTCGATGAAGTGGGGCACGAAGGGGTCCTTCGAGGGGCTCACCATCCACAACAGGCTGCCTTCCGACTGCAGCGCGTGGTGCACGTTCGAGACGTAGACGTCGGCGAAGCCGTTGTGATCGAAGTCGGCGATCGACACGTTCATGCCCTTGTAGGTGTCCTTGCCGATGTCGCCGAAGCGGCTGCCCATCACCCGGCGGAACCCCTTGCCGCCGTCGTTGAGGTAGAGATCGTCGGGCCCGAAGTCGCTGGCCACGTAGAGATCGGTGTAGCCGTCGTGGTTGAAGTCCTGCGTGCCCACGGCGAGCGACCAGTGCGTCTGGGGCATGCCCAGCGCGTCCTGGTCGAGCCGCTTGTACGTGCCGTCGCCGTTGCCGCGGTAGAGGTGGTTCGTCCCCCCGTTGTCCGCGTCGTGCCAGCCGTTGTGCATGAAGCGCAGCGCCCGGCGATCTCCCTCGTACGCGGGCGGCGGCAGCTTGAACACGTTGAGCGGCGTGGGTTGCTCGTAGCCGGGGAGGTGCGTGGTGAGCGCGTTCATCACGTAGAGGTCGAGCACGCCGTCGTTGTCGAAGTCGGCGAAGGTCGCGCCCAGCGAGACGGTGTGGTGATCGAGCCCGGCTGCCAGGGAGACGTCCTCGAACGAGAGGTTGCCCGTCTCCACGCGGCGGTTGCGCAGCAGGCGCGACTTGCCGAACGCGACCGACAGCAGCAGGTCCTGGTCTCCATCTCCGTCGTCATCGACGAACACGCCGCCGCCCGCCATGCCGTGGGACCACGGGTCGTTCATCAGCGGCTCGAGCATCGGCAACGGCACGCGCTCGAAGCGGAAGTCGCCGCGATTCAGGTACAGGCCTACCCGGTCGCGCGGCACCGCGAGCGGGTGGGTGACGAGCAGGTCGAGCCGGCCGTCTCCGTCGACGTCGCCCGTCGCGACCGAGTCACCGACCGAGAGGATCCACTTCGCCACGTGGCGCAGCTGCGGGTCGACCTCCTCGAGGGTCTTGCCCATCTGAGAGCCCAGGCCCGACTGCGTGAACGGCACCGGCACGAACTTGAACCCGACGTCGGGTGGCGCGTCGTACGGCGAGAGCGCGAAGGTCCACGCGCCGAGCATGGTGAAGCCCAGCCCGCCCACGACCGCCGCGCGCTTGAGCGAGTCGAGATCGAACAGCACCTTGAGCCGCGCCGCCCTGCCTCTCCACAGCTCTCTGGCGTGCATGAACACGAAGCGCGCCGCGCCCACCGTCAGCGCCGCATAGAAGAAGGTGTAGACGCTCTCGCGGAAGTGGAGGAGCCCGTCGATCACCGTGAGCGCGAACGCGAGGATGACCTGCCCGCGCGTGGTCTTCGGCGACGTCGCGGGATCCGTGATCATGTAGAACGTGAAGAGGAAGAAGGGCGGCGACTCGAGCGTGCCCAGGAAGAGCGTCTGCCAGGGCAGGTGGTGCCGCATGATGTACGCGCGGATCGCCGTCTGCAGCGCGTAGAACAGCAGGAAGCTCACCACCAGCGGGCCCCGGCCCACCCGGAAGACGAAGAGCATCAGCGCGCCGGTGGCGATGAACACCGACATGGTGAGCGAGCCGCCCGCCCACTGGTACGCGGGCGCCGCGGTGATCAGCTCCTGGCTGAGCAAGAGCGACATCGCCACGCCGAACATCGACGGGTTGAAGACGTGCCGCCCCTGGAAGGTGAGCAGGTACTTGCTGCCGATGGTGAGGAAGACGGGGAAGAACAGCACCCACGAGTGGTGCGAGTAGTTGAGGAGGATGCCCAGCGAGGTGCAGCTGATGAAGGCCGAGAGCGGGACGATCTTCCGCCTCGAGAACACCCAGCTGAACACCACCTCGAGCGCGCAGCCCGAGCCGACGATGAGCGCCATCTGCCACCACTGCCGGTTGAAGCCGAGCAGGGTGAACCCGAGGACGGCGTAGGTCGCCAGCAGCGCCGCGAAGGGAAGACGCGGGTCCTTCCAGGTGGGGATCTCCCAGCCGCGCGCGTTGATCAGCCGGCCCGGGGAAGGGAGCTCCAGCTCGAGTGAGGCCTCGGCACGCACCGCCCTCTCATACCCGATAGCGGGCTCCCTCGCGCTGCTCCGGAACCGTCAGCGGCCCCGGCCGGCGACCAGCTTCAGCAGGCCGATGACGATGCATGCGCCCAGCAGCGCGACCGCGAAGCTGGCGACCAGTCCGTTGTTCCCCAGCCGGTCGCCGAAGAAGGTCCGGGTGATGTAGCCACCGAGCACCCCGCCGACGATGCCGACGGCGATGTTGGTGATCAGCCCCATGCGCGCGTTGACCCTCATGATCATGCTGCCGACCCAGCCGGCCAGACCACCGATGATCATCCAGGCGAAGATTCCGTAGGCGGGGTTCATGGGGTCTCGAGGTGGTGAGGGTGGGAGCGCTGCACCTCAACGCAGCATTCGCGCCAGCCGCCCGATGCGAACAACCGCACGGGCTTGGCTGCGCGCGGACGCCGGCTGGCCGTTCAAGATGAAGGCTCGCTCCATCACTTCGACGGGCGCAGGGCGGTCAGCGCCCGCAGCCCTGCCGGAAGTCGGAGTCGTCGAGGAACTGATCGAGCGCCTGCTTCCAGGTGGTCCACTTGTGGCCGCCGGGGACCGGGAACTTGCGGCGCATGGGCAGCGCGGTGGCGAGCACCTCGTTCGACTCACTGAGCATCGTGTCTTCCGTGCCCCACCCCAGGTACAGCCGGGGCCCGCGCTCTCGGCCCGACGTCAGCGCCTGCAGCCAGCGCCAGAGCTCGAGGATGGTGCTGTCCTCGTCGGCGACCACCACCTTCTCCGGCGCCTTCCATTGGGCCAGCCCGCCCTCTGCGCGGATCTTCGCCGCGACGGGGTGGGTGCCGAGGAAGGGCGCGAGCGCGAGCACGCCGGTGATCTGGTTCGGGTGATCGTGCGCGTAGAGCAGCGTGCCCAGGCCGCCCATCGAGAGGCCGATGAGCCAGGTCTGGCGGTAGTGGCTGGTCCTGGTGGGCTCGAGCACGTCTTCGCCCAGCCGCTTCACCATCGTGCCGTTCGCGTAGTACGCGAGGGTCGCCTGCGCCGAGACCACGTCGACGGAGAGGCGGCGGTCGCGCATCGCGTCGACGAAGCCCTTGTCTTCGAAGTCGGTGGCGATGTCCCCGACCCCGGGCAGGAAGACCACCAGGCACTTCGCCTTGCCCTTGAAGTCGTCGTCCACCGAGACCATCGGGTTGACCGCCGGCAGCATCATCGCGCAGCCGCTGGAGCACAGAACCAGCCATGGGAGCGCACGCATCATGTTCTCCGCCTACCCTGCCAGCGCTCCTGAAAGCCAGCGCCCCGGGCGTCGAGCTCGTCACAGCGCCGCAGATCTCCCGCGGGCGAGCTCCTTCGCGAACTTGAGGTGCCGCTCGAGCATGGGCAGCGTGTCGGCCGCGAAGGCCCGCAGCGCCCTGACCTGCCCGGTCTTCGCCTGGTCCCTGAAGAGCTGGACCGTGCGCTGGTGGCCCACGAGCAGGTGCTTCGAGAAGGTGCTGTCGAAGTCGGACCCCATCAACTGCGCCAGCATGTCGAGCTGGCGCTGGTGGGCCTCGTCGGTCTTCCCGGGCAGGACCATCGACCAGGGCGTCACGGCCTTCTGCAGGGCTTCGTTGGCCTTCTCGTGATCGGCGACGAGGCGTGCGCCGGCGTCCCTCACCTCCTTGTTGAGGCCCAGGTTCATCGCCAGCCGGCCCAGCTCGACCGCCGCCAGGCCCTCGTTGGCCGCGGTGGTGACGAAGGTCCGATCGGCCGGGCTGAGCGCGGGCTGGGCCCAGGCGGTGAGGCTGAGGAGCGACGCGGCGAGTTGGAGCGATCTCATGGCCAGCCGAGCCGTTGCAACTCCAGACCCAGCCCGGCGCGCTCGGGGCCACCCACTCGAGCCGTCACATTGACGCGTCGCCTGCATCAGTTTGAGGGAGCGGCGGCCCCGGGCCCGGGTGCTAGAAAGTGAGGCGCGCCTTGCGCAGGGACCCTACCCCCGGGGTCCTCAATCCGTGGTCCGCCATGTCTGAGCCGTCTGCCAAGCTCCGCAACACCTCTGCGATGCAGTTGCTCGCGCAGGACAACTACGCGGAAGCGCTGCGCCGCGGGTTGATGCAGGTGACCCTGCGGGGCCGCGACGGCCGCAGAGTGGCGATTGCCCCGGAGTCCTGGGTGACCGAGTTCATCAACTGCAGCTACCTGGCGATCGACACCAGGCAGGACGTGATCGCCAGGAGCCAGGCGATCATGGCCGAGTGGGGCGTGCACCTGTGCTGCGCGCGCAGCCGGTTCAGCATCGGCCCCCTGGAAGAGCTCGAAGAGGGCCTCTCCACCCTCTGGGGCGGCCGCGCCATCACCTTCCCCTCGGTGACGACGACGCACATGTCGACGATGCCGCTGCTCCCGTCGATGGACCTGTCGGCGCGCAGCGGCAACGTCACCTTCCTGTACGACAAGCTGGCCCACGCCTCGATGCAGTTCCTCCGCCCCGTGCTCGCGGCCGAGCACCGCGTCGAGGTGTTGCCCCACAACGACCTCGAGGCGCTCGAGAAGGCGGCGAAGGTCGCCCACGCGCGCGGTGACGCGGTCATCTACGTGGCCGACGGCGTGTACTCGATGGGGGGCGTGTGCCCGATCGACGAGGTGCTCGCGTTGGCGAAGCGGGCCGAGTTCTCGCTCTACATCGACGACGCGCACGGCACGTCGATCTACGGAAATCACGGCGAGGGCACGGTGCTCGCGGCGCTCGGCGGCAAGCTGCCCGAGAACGTCTTCATCACCTTCAGCCTGAGCAAGGGCTTCGGCTGCAACGGCGGTGGCGTGATCGTGCCCGATCGTGAGGCCGAGCGCCGCGTGCGCACCTTCGGCATGACCTACGCGTTCTCGGCGCCGCTCGACTTCTCGGTGGTGGGGGCGGGCCTCGCCTCGCTCGAGCTGCACCGCAACGGTGAGGTGAAGCGGCTGCAGGGTGAGCTGCGCCGCAGGGTCGCGCTCTACGATCGCCTCGTCGGGCGCGAGCTGCCCTTCAGCCCCATTCGCATGGTCGAGGTGGGAGACGAGCGGCGCGCCATCGAGCTGGGCGACGCGCTCAAGGCGCGCGGCCACTTCGTCTCGGTCACGTTCTTCCCCATCGTCGCCCGGGGCAACGCCATGCTGCGCATCTGCCTGGGGGTGGGCCACACCGACCAGGACATCACCGCGCTGGTGACCGGCCTGCGTGAGCTCGGGGCCGTGGCGTGACCGTGCTCGAACGGTTGCAGGCGTTGGTGCGCTCCGGCCGGGTGCACCCGCTGCGTCCGCTCGCTGCGCCCTCCACGCTTCCGCACCGCGATCGCTTCGCGGCCGCCGGGGCGAGCGTGCTCAAGGCGCTCTCGTCGCTGCTTCCCCATGCCTCGCTCACCGCGGGGCTCGACGAGCCACCAGGTCTTCGTGAGGTGGTGCAGCGCGAGCTGGTCGAGGGCCGGGGGCTCGGCTTCACCCGCCTCGACGTGGTGTGCCCTCACGACGCGCCCGCAGCGTTCCAGCTCCTCGAGGTGCAGGCGGGCGATCCTTCCGCGATGGGTTGGCGAGACGAGCTGGCTGTTCTCTTCGGGGAAGAGCCGACCCTCCTGCCGGCGCACCGCCTCGCGCTCGAGGCGCTCACCCCCGGGCGGCGCATGGCCTTCGTGGTGGCCAGGGGTTCGGTCGTGGAGAGCGATCACCGCCTGCTCGCCGAGCACTACGCGCAGCATGGCTGGTCCTCGACGGTGGTCGATCCCCGCGAACTCCACTTCGACGGGCGGGCGTTGCTCGCGCGTGGTGAGCCGGTCGACGCCGTCTTCCGTGATGCCTTCGAAGAGCTCTTCACCGGTGAGTTCGCGCCGGGTGGTGCCGCGCTCGTCGCCGCCGCGCGCGCCGAAGCGGTGGTGGTGATGAACCCCTTCGTGGCAGGGCTGGCCGACGACAAGGCGCTGCTCGAGCCGCTGTCCACGCCCGGTCGCTGGAGCCCCGAGCTGGCGGAGGTGCTGCGCGCGCACGTGCCCTGCACGCGGGTGGTGCGCGAGCGCCGGGTGGATTGGGAGGGGCGCGAGGTCGACCTGGTCGACTTCCTCCGGGGGGCGCGCGAGCAGACCGTGCTCAAGCCGGCCGATGGTTACGGAGGCTTCGGGATCACCATGGGTCCCTTCGTCACCGCCGCCGCGTGGGACACCGCGCTCGACGAGGCGCTGCGCAAGCCCGGGCACTACGTGGCGCAGCGGTACCACCCGCTTCCCCGGGAGCAGGTGGAGATGTTCGACGGCACCCGGGAGGCCTACGTGGTGCACAGCCTGTGGTTCCAGCCGGTGCGGGGTGTGCCCGCCCTGACGGGCGCCTACAGCCGCGCGGCCCCTCAACCCGTGGTCAACGTGCACCAGGGCGGCGGCCTGGCCCCGGTGTTCTTCCGCCCCCCTTTCAGCTAGATCCACCCCGTCGGTTGCCCCTTCAGGAGAACGCCATGCCCAAGATTTCCAGGCCGCCCACCATGCCGAAGACGACGCCCACGAAGCCGGGCGCGAAGCCGAAGAAGCCGGCGACCCCTGCCAAGCCGGGCAAGAGCGACGGGTGGAAGCCGGGAACGAGCAAGCCGGGCCGCAAGCCGGTCGAGTGAGGTGAAGCGTCTCTCCAGACGCGTCCCCATCGATTCGCACCTCACGCGCCTCGTCGACGCTGCCCTCAAACGCAACGTCAGCGAGGTGCGCGACTTCACCCATCGCTTTCACGAGCGGTGGAAGCAGTGGGGCATCACCACCATTCGCGGTTCGGGCTGGGCGCTGCGTCCCCTCTTCGTGCCCGCCGCCCGCCTCGAGTTCCTCGCCAGCTCGCTGCACGCAAGGCTGGTGGAGCTGCGGGCACGCCTCCGCCAGCTCGCGTCGAAGCGGGGCGCGCTGTCGAAGGTGCTGCCGCTGTCGCCCGGCTTCGAAGACGCGGTCGACGTGGCGGCTGGCCTCGACTCGCACGAGTGGCTCTCGCACCTGCGGCCCGACGGGTTCCTCTTCGAGGATCGTTTCGTGTTGTCCGAGTTGAACTTCGGCAACGGCATCGCGGTGAGCTGCGGTTACACCGAGGTGGTCGCGGACTATTGGCGAGAGCACCCGCTGCTCGAGAAGCTGGGCATCGACGTCGAGCGCTTTCATCACCGCCCGCTGCCGCGCTACCTGAACGCGATGCGCCGCGCGATGCGGCCCTCGGCGAAGCCCTTCGTGGCGTTGCTGGCGCATCACCGCGAGTGGGACGTCATCTTGAGTTACCCGAAGCGCGTCGAGGACCAGTTCGACTACGTGCAGCGCGAGCTGTACCGGCTGGGCGTCGACAGCCGCATCGTCACCGAGGAGCAGCTGGTGGTGGGCCGCGACGGCAACCCGCGCATCACCGGCGACGCGCGGCGGCCTGACCTGGTGATGCTGGTGACCATCGGCTCGTCGTTCCTCGATGAGCCCGAGCTGCTGCGCAAGGGTGGCCGGCTCGCGCACCTGCGGGGCTCGCGCATCGGCGACGTGGCGATCGTCAAGCCGCTCGCCGCGACGTTGATGGACAAGGGCGTGCTGCCGCTGCTGCACGAGCTCGAGCCGCACTTCAAGAACCGGAGCGCCGACGGGTATCGCTTCGAGATCGCGCCCACGCACTTCCCGCGGGGCCAGGCGCCCGGCCGCTACACCCGCGCGAAGGAACGCTGGGTGATGAAGCGCGCGTTCGACGGCAAGGACACGCACATCGGCATCGCGCGCGACGCGGCGCTGTGGCGCGAGGTGGCGCGGGTGGCGACGGGCGAAGACGGCTACGTGGCCCAGGAGTACGTCTCGATGCCGAAGGCGCGCATTCCCGTGTTCATCGACGAGAAGCACCTCGAGTTCGTGGAGAGCCGGGTCGAGCTGTCCTCGTTCATCTACGACGGCGTCTTCGGGGGCGCGGCCGCGCGGCACGCGCCCGATGCAGAGGGCCTGGTGATGACCGACCCCCCGCCGGACTACGGGTTCTCGACCGTCTTCGCGGTCTGACACCCGGGTCGCCGCGAGCCCAGGGACGGCGCTGACCCGCCTGGCGTTCCCCCTCAGTCCAGGCGTTGCCGGCAGTTGTCAGCGAGCCGGGGGTGGGATCGGCCCGTGCAACGACGGGCGCTCGATGCTCGAGCGCGTCAAACTTCAGACACGGATCATCCTGGGCTTCGCGGCGGTGACGGCCATCACCGCGCTGGCCGCGACGATCGTCTTCATCTACGCGAACGCCGCGGTGGCCCGTTCGAGGATCGCCGCGGAGCGGCTGGCCCCGGAGGCCGCGCTGCTGGTGAACCTCGAGCGGACGCTGCTGCGCACCGAAGGCGCGATGAGGGCCTTCCGGCACTCGCGGGCCCCGAGCGAGCTGGCCGAGGTGAAGGAAGGGCTGGCGGCGGCGAAGCTGGCGGTCGCCGAGGCGCGAAAGCTCACCGAGCTCGAGCCGGGCCTCGTCGCCCTGCAGGCGCTGATCCCCGAAGCGGACGCCACGCTCGACGAGCTCTCGCAGCGCGCCGTGGACCTGGGAGAAGGCGCCGGTGACGACGTGACCCCGGCGTGCCTCGCTTCCTGCCAGACGCTCACGGGCCGGGTGCACGCGCTGGCCGAGGTCGAAGCGGGCGCGAGCGTGAACGCCTCGCGAGAGAACGCGACGTCGATGGCGCAGCTGCGGGTGCTGGTCGGAAGCGGGGCGTCCTTCGCCATTCTCTTCGGGTGCTTCGTCGCCTTCTGGCTCTCGCGGCAGATCACCCGGCCGATCGATCGCGTGGTGGGGGAGCTCACCCGCAGCGCCACCCAGGTGACCTCGGCGTCCGACCTCGTCGCCTCGTCGAGCCAGCAGATGGCCACCGGCGCCAGCCAGCAGGCGTCCAACCTCGAGGAGATCTCCGCCTCGCTCGAGGAGGTCACCGCGATGACCCGGCAGAACGCCAGCAGCGCCCACCGGGCGAACGCCGACGCTCAGGACGCCGCGCAGGTGGCCACGCGCGGCGCCGAGGGCATGGTGCGCATGGGCGAGGCGATCGCGAGGATCCACGCGTCGGCGGCCGAGACGGTGAAGATCATTCGCACCATCGACGAGATCGCCTTTCAGACCAACCTGCTCGCGCTCAACGCGGCGGTGGAGGCCGCGCGCGCGGGCGAGGCCGGCAGGGGCTTCTCGGTGGTCGCCGAGGAGGTGCGCAACCTCGCGCAGCGCAGCTCCGAGGCCGCGAAGACCACCGCGGCGTTGCTCGAAGACAGCCGGCGAAACGCCGAGCATGGCGTGGCCGTCTCGAGCGAGGTCGAGAAGGTGCTGCGGGACATCATCTCGCGGGTGGGCAAGGTGTCGGCGCTGGTGGCCGACGTCGCGCGCGCCAGCGACCAGCAGTCGATCGGCGTGAACGAGATCAACTCCGCGGTGGCCCAGCTCGATCAGATCACCCAGGCCAACGCCGGCAGCTCGCAGGAATCGGCCTCGGCGAGCGAGGAGCTCTCGGCGCAGGCCACCGAGCTGCACCGCATGGTGGACGGGCTCAACGCGCTGCTGAACGGAGTGCAGGGTGGGGCGGGGGTGGCCGCTGAGCGTGCCCTCGTCGTGCTCGCGGCACAGTAGAGTCGGCGGCGGTGTCGTCCGAAGCGAGCTGGTCACTCTGGCCGCAGGTCCTGGTGCGCGGCGCCGGCTTTCCCTTCGGCTGGCTCGACGAGCTCGTCCACCGCGCCGATCTCCCGGCGGCGTTGCGCGAGGTGGCCCGCGATCCCCGCTTCCGGGAAGCGGTGACCTGGCAGAACCGGCCGGCGGTCGCCGATGGCCTCGACTCGCTGTTGCGCAAGCCCGAAGGCGCGACCGACTCGAAGACGCGCAAGAAGGAGCTGCTGGTGGTGCGCTACCTGCAGCGGTACTGCGCGAAGAACGACACCATCGGCTTCTTCGGGCCGGTGGGCTGGGCGCGCTGGGGGCAGGCGGGGCGCTTCGTGCCGCAGCCCGGGTTGCTCGACGCGCGCCGCGCCTTCGCCGAGCCGTGGATGGCGCGGGTGCTGGCCGACACGCTCGCCGCTGATCCCGCCTGGCGCGACCACGCGCTGGTGTGGCTGCCGGGAGATCTGCGCGTCGATCGCCGCAAGCTCATCACCCCCACGGCCACGCACGCGCTCAGCGCCGCCGAGGCGAAGCTGCTGCTGCTGCTGCAGGACAAGGGACCGCAGCCGGCGCGCAAGTTCCGCGCGCAGCGCGAGGTGCTCGAGCGGCTCGCCGCGCAGGACGTGGTGCGTTGGACCTTCCCGGTGGCGATCAGCCACGACCCGCTGAAGGCGCTCCCGGCGACCCCGGCAGTCACCGAGGTGAGGGCCCGCCTCGACGCCCTGACCAGCCCGCTCACCCCGAGCGGAGGCGAGGGGCCACCGGCCCTCGCCGAGAAGCTCCTGCGCCTCGAGCAGGCGTTCACCGCCGCGACGCGGCACGCGCCGAAGCGGCATGAAGGCCGCACCTACGGGGGCCGCGGCCTCGTCTACGAAGAGTGCCGGCGCGCCGTCGACCTCGAGCTCAGCGAGGCGATGCGCGCGCGCGTGGCCGGCCCGCTCGGCGTCGTGCTCGACGTCGCGCGCTGGTACACCTTTCAGATCGCCACCGGGCTGCTGCGCCAGCTGCACCGGCGCTTCGAGCGCCGCGTGCCGCTGCACGTCTTCTGGGCCGAGACCGCGCCGCTGTTCGAAGGAGAGACGCCACGGGTGATCGCGCCGGTGGTGAAGCGGCTGCGCACGGGCTGGAACGCGCTGTGGGGTGAACGCACCGAGCTCACGCTCGAAGAGGCACGCGAGGGCGTCGATCGCCGCTTCGCCGCGCCGTGTCCCGGCTGGCCCGGCGCGCGGCACCACGCGCCCGATCTGATGTGGGCCGCTTCGTCGGCCGAGGCGATGTTGCGCGGCGAAGGCACGCCCATCCTCGGAGAGCTCCACCCGGGCGTGACGCCGTTCACCACCCTCTCGGTGCTCGCGCACGCGCCCGACCGCGCCTCGCTCGAGCGCCAGTGGCGCGAAGACTTCGGCGACGATCAGATCACCCCGATCCCCTGGGAGGACTTCGCCCGGTCCTCGCAGGACGCCCGGCTGGCGAAGAAGCACTGGCACCTCGACCTCGGCTTCGGCTTCGAGTCCGACCGCCCGGCCTCTCGCGTGCTGCGCGCCGCCGACTTCGACGTGACGCGGGTGGGGAAGCGGTTGGTGGCGGTGCATCGCCGCAAGCCGCTCCGCTTCGAGCTCCTCCAGCTCTTCGAGCGTCGCCTCAAGATGCTCGCCGCCACGTCCTTCTCGCTCGGAGACGGCCGCCCCGACGGGCCGCGCCGCACGCTGGGGGGGCTGGTGGTGCAGCGCGCGCACTGGCGCTTTCCGCGCGAGGCCCTCGCCTTTCTCGACCAGACCGAGGGGCGGGCCGCGCGGGTGCAGGCGTTCTGCGCCGCGCACGGCCTCCCGCAGCGTGTCTTCGTGCGCAGCCCCGAAGAGGTGAAGCCGGTCTACGTCGACTGGTCGGCGCCGGTGCTGGTCGAGATGTTGGCGCGGCTCTCACGCCAGGCGGACTGGCTCTCGTTCTCCGAGATGTTGCCGGGCCCCGGCGAGCTCTGGCTGCGCGACGCGTCGGGCGCCGCGTACGTGTGCGAGCTGCGCTGCATCGCGGTGGACCCCGAGCGCTTTGATCCGCGCGCGCTGGAGCGTTGAGCGGGCCTCTGACCCGGCCCCCCGGTGTCTCATTCCCCCGATGGCCTTCGGCCAGGCCCCGGCGGCCCGCTGAGCGATGGCGTCAGGCGCTGGCCTGGCCCATTCTCCCGGCTCCGCGCCCGACAGGAGGCCTCATGCCGAAGTGGTTCATCACGCCGCTGCAGACCGTCGTCAGCCTGTTCCTCTTCGTCGAGGTCTCGGCGGTGGTGGGCCTGGCCCTCTTTCCCCCGGTGAGCCTCTGGCTCTGGGTCGAGCCGCAGCTGACCGCGGGGCCGCAGAAGGTGCTGCTGCTGTGCATGCTGGGCGCGCTCGGGTACTTCATCTACGGCATGTGCCTCATCCCCGTGGTGGCGGTGGCGCGCTGGGTGACGTTCTCGCTGGGCACCGGGCTGGGCAAGTACCCCTACGTCTCGTTTCGCGGGTACCAGTGGGCCAGCTACAACGCGCTGATCCTGATCGTCCGGTTCAGCTTCATCAACTGGATCCGCGCCACGCCCTTCAACGTCCTCTTCTACCGGTTGATGGGCATGACCGTCGGGGCGCGCACGCAGATCAACACGGCGGTGGTGGCCGACTGCAACCTGATCACGATCGGTGAAGACACGGTCATCGGCGGCGACGTGACGCTCATCGCCCACGCCGTCGAAGGGCCGAACCTCGTCACCGCGCGCGTGAAGATCGGCAGCCGCGTCACGGTGGGGCTGATGGCGGTGGTGATGCCGGGCTGCGAGATCGGTGACGGCGCCATCCTCGCGGCGAACGCGGTGCTGAAGAAGGGCACCATCATCGGGCCCGGCGAGATCTGGGGCGGGGTGCCCGCCAAGCGCATCGGCACGCGCGGCGAGAAGAGCGCAGAGGCCACTCAGCCCGTCGCCTGACGCACAGCGCCCGCTGAGATGGCCCTCGATGGCAGGCGTCGCGAGCGAACGAGGGGGGAACCTGCAAGCGCTCTCCCGACGAACGGACTCGCCCGCCACGCGGCCTTCGTGCAGCATCACGGCGTGCGCTTCGTGCTCGGCTGGTTGTGTCTGGCTTCTTCGCTCGCCCACGCCGACGCCGTGCTGGTCGACCGGGTCGTCGCCGTCGTCGACGCCCGCGCCATCACGCGCTCGGCGGTGGAGGAGCGCGCGAAGCCGCTGCTCGCCGTGGCGAAGACCGACGCCGCGAAGGCGCAGGCCCGGCGTGACGCGCTCGCCGAGCTGCTCGAGGAAGCGCTGATCTCGAAGGAAGCCCAGCGGCTCCGCCTCGAGGTGAGAGACGAAGAGGTCGACGCCGCGCTGGGCGAGGTGGCGAAGCAGAACCAGCTCACCGTCGCCGAGCTGCTGGCCGAGACCACCCGGCAGGGCCTCGACCCCGACCGCTACAAGGGCATGCTCAAGCGGAAGATCCTCGAGTTCAAGTGGCTCGGCCTGAGGGTGAACCGCGCCGCTGAGCCGGCCACCGTCGCCGAGCGGGGTGCCTTCATGGTCAGCGAAAGAAAGCGGCTCATGGACGAGCTGAGGGTCGGCGCGGTGATCGAGGTGCGGCCATGAGGCTCGCCTTCGCAGTCCTCTTCCTGGGCGGCTGTGCCACGGCCCCCGCGGTGGTGAAGCCGGCGCCCGTGGAGGCAGCCCCCGCGGCTCTTCCCGCGCTGCCCGTCTGCCCCACCGGCCCGGTGCCGTTCACCGAGTCGGCCTCGGTGGCGGGCGCGATGGTGGAGAAGGTGTGCCTCGTGGGCGCGAGCGAAGACGGCTACCTGCGCATGCACGAGCTGGTGGCGCCACGCGAAGGCGCGCCGCTCGACGCCGCCGAGGTGCGCGCGGACCTCGAGGCGCTCTTCAGCCAGGGCCTGCTGCGCGACGTGGTGGTGGTGGCGCAGCCGCTTTCGTCGAAGGGCGTGATGCTGAGCTACGTGGTGACCGAGTACGAGTGGATCACCCAGGTCGACTTCACCGGGGTCAAGGCGGTGAAGACCGACGACTTCAGGGAGATCGCCCACGCCGGGGTGCGCGCGGCGCCCTTCGTGATCAAGACGCTCACCGACACGATCGAAGCGCTCTACGACGGCCTCGGGTACACGCAGGCGAAGGTGGTCGCGACGGTGAAGAGCCTGGCCGGTGGCAACGCCGCGTTGTCGCTCGCCGTCGACGAGGGGCCGCAGGTGACGGTGGGCGAGATCACCATCGAGGGCGCGCAGCAGGTGCCGCTGGCCGAGCTGCGCAAGTCGCTCCGCTCGGCGGTGGGCGCGGTGTTCCTGCAGGAGCTGGTGGAGCGCGACACGCTCGCGCTGACGACCCTCTACTTCGATCACGGCATGGTGAACGTCGCGGTGGTGAACACCACGCGAGCGCTGCCGAAGGGCGCGGTGGAGCTCGTCTTCCAGGTGAAGGAGGGCGACGTCTTCCGCATGGGCAGGGTCTCGCTCACCGGCTTCGCCCTGGGCGCCGAGAAGGACGTGCTCAAGGGCATCGAGGCGAAGCCGAAGAGCGTCTTCTCGCGCTCGGCGTTGCAGCGCGACATGGAGCGCATTCGTGCGCGCGCGAAGGAGAAGGGCTTCGTGGTCGAGATCACGCCCCTGACCACCGTCGACCCGGAGAAGAAGATCATCGACGTGGCGTTCGAGCTGGAGAAGCGCCCCAGCACCCGGATTCAGTTCTAGCTGGCTCCCCAGCCTGCTGCGCAGGGTGTGGTTTCAGGCGAGACTGTCGTCGTGCGCGACGGGTACCTGGTGTTGGGGCGGTGGGGTGGAGTGACCGTGCGCTTGCACCTGCTCGCGCCCCTCATCTGGCTCTTCTACGTGGGCAACGCCGCCAGTGTGCCCGGCGCGCTGCTGGGACTCGTGGTGCTCATCTTCGTGCACGAAGTGGGGCACGCGGTGCTGGTGCGCAGAAACGGCGGCTGGGTGCAGTCGATCGACTTCCTCCCGTTCGGCGGAGAGTGCAGTTGGCACGGCTCGGTCTCGCCGGTGGGTGAGTCAGTCATCGCGTGGGGCGGCGTGCTGGCGCAGGCGCTGCTGCTGGCGGTGGTGAACGCGATGCTGCTCGTGACGGGCAGGCCCCACGAGCCGTTCCTCGGCTCGCTCGTCCATTCGCTGACGGTGACGAACCTGTTCATGATCGGCCTCAACCTCCTCCCCATCCCCCCGCTGGACGGCTCACGCGCCTGGCTGCTGATTCCGCGAGGCCTGGCGAGGCTCCGAAAGCCCAGGCGCTTCGAAGACGTCCGCCCCTCCGCCTCACGCTCGTGGTGGCAGCGGCTCGTCTCGAGGTTCAGGCGCCGCAAGCTGCGGGTGGTGGACACCCCGCCGCCGAACGACCGCAAGTACCTCAACTGAGCGACTCACCGCTCGATGATGAACTCGACGCGGCGGTTGTTGGCGCGGCCTTCCTCGGTCTTGTTGGTGTCGGCCGGGCGATCGGGCCCGAAGCCCAGCGCGTTGAGCCGTGACGAATCGACGCCCTGGTGCTCGAGGTAGGCCTTCACCGACTTCGCGCGGCTCAACGAGAGCTTGCGGTTGAGCTTGGCGCTGCCCCTGTCGTCGGTGTGACCCTCGACCGTCACCATGGTGAGCTCGGGGTGCGAGCGGAGCACCGACGCCACCTGGTTGAGCAGCCCGAAGGACACCGGGAGGATCGTCGCCTTCGCGGTGGCGAAGTAGATCTTGTCCGAGATGACCAGCTTGTCGGCGGTGATGATCACCAGCTGGCGTTCCTTCGCGGGGCAGCCCTGGTTGTCGGGCGAGCCGGCTACGTCGGGGCAGTTGTCGCGCGCGTCTTCGACGGTGTCGCCGTCCTTGTCCTTGAGGGGGCAGCCCTTGCGCTCCTTCGGGCCCGGCTCGGTGGGGCACGCGTCGACCTCGTCTTCCACCCCGTCCTGATCGCCGTCCTTGATGGGGCAGCCATCGCGGTTCTTCGGGCCGGGCACGGTGGGGCACTTGTCCTGCAGGTCGGGCGTGCCGTCGTTGTCGTTGTCCCGAACGCGGATGGGGCAGCCCTTGTTCGACTTCGGGCCGGGCTCGATGGGGCACTGATCATCTGCGTCGAGCACGCGATCGCGATCGTTGTCGGGATCGATGCAGCCGTCTTCGTCTTCGAACTGGTCGCGATCCTCGGGCTCGAGCGGGCAGGCGTCGGTGCGGTTCTTGATGCCGTCCCGGTCGTCGTCGAGGTCGGGGCAGTCGGCCGGCGCGTGCGCGGTGCTGGCCTCGCAGCGGTCAGCCTGCGGCTTGAGCCCCAGGCCCGCGAACACCCGCACGGTGGGCGTGCCGGGGAGGCTGCCGAAGCCGGGGCCCGCCAGCGCGAACAGCTCGAGCGGGCCGATGGGCACCCGCACCCCGCCCAGGATCTCGAACCCCGGAGGCGCCGTGCCTTCGAGCGGGATGAGGGAGTGGAAGGAGCCTTCGAAGCGCGCGCCGTCGCCGGTGCTCGAGACGAGCGCGCGCAGGCCGAACTGCGAGCCGACGGTGTCACGCACGGTGTTGGCGGTGAGCGCGGTCGCGGGGCGGATCAGCACCGACACCTCGCCGCCGAGCCGCACCGGCCCGAGCTCGGCGCCGGCCGAGAGCTGGGGCACGAAGTTCCAGCCGCTCTCGATGTTGAGCGCGTTGCCCACGCCGAAGGGCAGGGCGAGGCCGAGCTGCAGGGCGAGGTCGAGCGGGGCGTTGCTCTTGAGCCCGCCCGAGCCCTGGCCGAGGAAGCCGAGCCGCAGCGCGAGGCGGGTGGAGCCCAGGCCGAAGCTGTCGGGTGAGGTGGTGCCGGCGGACTGCGAGAGATCGTCGCCCGTCTGGGCGATCACCATCGGCAGCTCGAGCGTCGCCTGCAGCCACGAGGTGATGCCGAAGCCGAGGCCCAGGTGCAGCTGCGCGCGGTGCGCGACCAACGCGCCGACCCGCGTGGTGTCCCGGTAATAGACGAGCGGGTTGTTCTCGTAGTGGAAGCCTAAGGTCGCGCGGAAGCGGTGGTGGGGCAGGGTGTCGCCCGTCGCCGCGGCGAGCCCGCCCCGTCCACCGTCGTTGAGGGTGAAGCGCGAGAGCGAGAACGACGGCAGCGGCGTGGCCTGCTGCGCGAAGGCCGAGGTGGCGAGGATCGCGAGGACCAGGCCTCTCTCCCTGCGAAGCGGGGAGAGGGTCAGGGTGAGGGGCCTGCCCGACGGCCTCACGAGCGCACCCGGCGTCGGAAGCCGAGCAGCGCGAGCACTGCGAGCCACTCGAGGCCGCCCGCGGTGCTGCAGCCGATCACGCCCTGGCCCGCGAAGCGCGCGTCGACGGCGCGAATCGAGAACTCCACCGGCGCCGACTTCGGGCTGGTGTTGCCCGCGGCGTCACGCGCCTCGGCCTCGACGGTGTGTGGACCCTGGCCGATGCGCGAGGGGTCGACCCTCACGCTGAAGCGCCCCGCCTCGTCGGCGGTGGTCGTGCCGACGGCGCGGCCGTCGATGTACACGGTGACGGTGCTGCCGGCCTCGGCCACGCCGGTCACGTCCATCGGCCGGTCGACGTCCACCTGCGCGTTGCCCGCGGGCGTGATGATCACCGGCGCCGTCGGCGCGAGGCTGTCGATGGTGAAGGTCGGCCCCGTGACCTGCGGCGCCTCGTTGCCCGCCTGGTCGCGCGCGGCGGCGCTCACCACGTACGGCCCGTCGGCCAGCGGCGTGGGAGGGGTGAAGGTCCACACCCCGCTGCCGTTCGCCACCGCCGTGCCCACCACGTTGCCGTTCACGTAGACGGTCACCGTCGAGCCCGCCTCGGCGGTCCCGGTGATGAGGGGCGTGTTGTTGGTGGTCACGCTGCCGGTCAGCGGCGCGGTGATGACCGTGCCGGCCGGCGCGGTGGCGTCCTTGCGCACCGTGCGCGTGTCGGAGCCCGTGCCCGCGGCGGTGGTCTGCGCCGCGCGCACCGTCACCATCGCCCCGTCAGGCAGCGCCCGCACGTCGCTGGTGGCGCTGAACATGCCGCCCGCGCAGGGCACCACCTTGCTGGTCAACCCCACGCTCACCGTCACGTCGCCCGCGTTCGTGGTGCACGCGCCCGTCACCACGTAGGCGCCGGCGTTGCCCGAGTTGATGTCGGCCGGCGTGTTGAGCAGCACGTTGGGCAGCCCCTGCACGTCGAAGCTGCGCGCCGAAGAATCGGGCGAGACGTTGCCCGCGCGGTCGACCTGCCGCGCCACCACGGTGTGCGGCCCCGAGCCGAGCACGGTGTTGCACGTCCACGCGCCCGTCGCGTCGGCCGCGACCGAGCAGACCAGCGCGGCGCCCTCGAAGACGCTGACGGTGGCGAACGGCTCGGCGGTGCCGGTGAGCATCGGCGACGGCGCCACCGAGGCGCCCATGGTGGGCGTGGAGATGATCGGCGCCACCGGCGCCTGCGTGTCGATGTTGAAGGTGCGCTGCGGCGAGACGCCCGAGGCGTTGTCGGCCGCGTCGGTCGCGCGCACCGTCACCACCACCACGCCCGGCAGCAGGCCCGACGAGGTGCAGGCCCACTGGCCCGAGGTGGGGACCACCGTGCTGCACAGCTCCACCCCGCCGCGGCTGACCCGCACCGTGCTGCCCGGCTCGCCCGAGCCGGTGAAGGTGGGGGTGGTGGTGTTGCTGAACGACATCTCGGCGGGCGCCACGATGGTGGGCGTGGTGGGCGAGACCGTGTCCTTCACGGTGTTGCGCGTGTCGCTGCCGGTGCCGGTGACGTTGGTCTGCGAGGCGATGAGCACGATGGCCGGCCCGTCGACGAGGGCCGACGCGTTGACCGACGCGGCGTAGCGGCCGGCGGTGCAGTTGGTGGCGACCTGCACCGTGCCCACCCGCACCGTGACGACGCCCGCGGCGGTGGTGCAGTTGCCGGCCACGGCGACCGCGGTGACGTTGGCCGCGTTGATGGGGCCGGGCGTGTCGATGGTGACCGATGGCACGTTGGCCACGGTGAAGGCGCGGCCCGGGGAGCTGGCGCCTGCGTTGTTTGCGCGATCGGTCTGGCGCGCGGTGACGGTGTGCGCCCCGGTGCTGAGGGTGGTGCCGCAGCTCCACTGGCCCGAGGCGTCGGCGGGGGTGCTGCACAGCTGGGTGGTGCCTTCGAAGACCAGCACCGTGGCCAGCGGCTCCGAGGTGCCGGAGATCGAAGGGCTCGGCGCCACCGTGGACCCCGGGGCGGGGTTGCTGATGATGGGCACCGGGGGCGGCGTGGTGTCGATGGTGACGGGGCGGCCGGGCGAGGTGCCGCCGGTGTTGCCCGCGGCGTCGGTGGCGCGCGTGGTGAGCGAGTACGCGCCGTCGGTGAGCATGCTCGCGGTGCAGCTCCAGTTGCCCGAGGCGGGAACGATGGTGCTGCAGATCTCGGTGGTGCCCGCGAAGACGCGCACGGTGCTGCCGACCTCGCCCGTGCCGGCGATGGTGGGCGTGCCGTCGTTGGTGAACGCGCCCGAGCCCGGCATGGTGAAGGTGGGGACACCCGGGGCGATGGTGTCCTTGACGGTGGAGGACTGGCCGGTGCCCGTGCCGGCGCCGTTCGTCTGCGCGCCGGAGACCGTGACGCCGCTGCCGTCGGGGAGCGAGGTCACCGAGAGGGTGGTGGTGAAGCGGTTGAGCGAGCACGGCGTGGTGGTGGTGAGCGAGCCCACCCGCACGGTGACGATGCCGTTGGTGTCCTGGCAGGTGCCGGCCACGCGGTACGCGGTGGCGTTGCCCAGGTTGATGGTGCCGGGGGGATCGAGCGTGACCACCGGCGCGCCGATGACGACGGACAGGGTCTGGTCGGTCACCTGGTTCTCCAGCACCGAGAGGGCCGAGATGTTGTTCTTCCCGTTGACGTACGCGCCCGCGGAGCTGCTGGTGACGTTGACCACGATGGTGCAGCGCGAGGTGCCCGCCGCGAAGCCGCCGGCCGACAGCTTCACCGAGGTGCTGCCCGCCCCGATGCCGCCGTTCGCCGCGGTGGTGACCGAGCCGCCGCAGGTGTTGGTGACGGTGCCGTTCGCCATCACCAGCCCCGCGGGGAAGGTGTCGGTGAATCCCAGGTTCGTCTGCGGCAGGGCGCCCGGCACGTTGTCGATGGTGAAGGTGAGCGTCGTCGACATGCCCGAGGTGAGCGCGGTCGCCCCGAAGCGCTTCGAGAGCTGCGGCTGGAACGAATAGAAGGTGAGGTCGTTCTGCGAGGAATACGTCCCCGGCATCGCGCCGAAGTTCCACATGATGCCGAACGAGTTGTCGATGTTGGTGTTGGCCTCGACGTAGTTGGTGAAGGTGCCCGCGGAATTGACGGAGTTGTTCTGCCCCGCCGGGCAGTCCACCGAGTCGAACAGGCACGCGTAGTAGCCGGCGAAGTAGCCCGTCCAGGTGATGCCGCCGCGGTAGCGCCAGGCCTCGACGATGTTGCTCGCCGGGCGGTAGCCGCCCACCAGCGCGGGAGGGCCGAGCGAGAAGAAGCTGGGCCCGAAGTCGTTGCCGCCGAGGTACGCGTCGGCCACGTGGTACAGGCGCACGGTGGCGGTGTTGCCCGCCGGCACCACCAGGGAGTGGTTCACGATCACGAAGTCGTTGGGGAAGGTGTACTGCCAGGTGACGGTGAGGTCGTAGTTGCGCGCCGCCACGGTCGCCCGCAGCACGGTGGTCGCGGTGCCGCCGCTGCCCTGCGGCGTGAAGGTGTTCGAGATGGGCGTCCATTCCTGCAGGGTGATGCCCGGGCTGGCCACGGTGGCGAAGTTCTGCGGCCCCGCGACGGTGGTGCCCACGGCGAGGAAGACGCCGTTGGTCATGCTGATGCTGGTGGTCGCGCCCGCCGAGAGGTTGGGGTTGTAGAGCTGGCCGGTGCCGTTGCGGAGCACCTGGAGCTGGCCCGTGTTGCCGATGGTGAGCCTGATGCCGTCGGTCGAGCCCGTGCCCCCGGTGGGGTTGATGACGACCTGGCCCAGGCTGAGGGCAGGCATGAGCGCAAGAAGCGCGAAGACCGATGGACGCAAATGCACTCTCCCGGGGTGAGCCTGAAGGAGGCAATAGGGGCGTCCGTCGACGAACGTCAAGCGGCGAGCGCAGGGGGCCAGGGGCGTGCTGTAGTCGGCGGCGTGCGCTACCTCGCCCTCGGCGACTCCATCAGCATCGATCTCTATACGCGCGTGGAAGGTGGGGGTGCGGCGAGCCAACTGGCGAAGCTGCTCCGGGTGAACGAGTTCGAGAACGCCACGTATGACGGCGCCACCACCGACGGCGTGCTCGAGCGCGACTTCGGGGGCCGGGTGCTGGCCCCGGCCGACGTGATCACCCTCACCATCGGGGGCAACGATCTCCTCGGCGCTGGCTTCACCCGCGCCATCGGGGATCGCGCGCAGGGCCAGGTGGCGCTGCGGCAGTTGCTGGGAAACGTCGATCGACTGGGGGCGCTGATCTCGAAGGTGGGCAAGCGCGTGGTCTTCAACACCATCTACGATCCGACGGACGGCGACGACGCGCACGCGGCCGAGCTGGGGTTGACCCCGGAGATCCGCCCCGTGCTGGCGATGGTGAACTCGCACCTGGGCAGCGTCGCGCTGCGGCACGGCTTCCTGATCTGCGATCTCGAGGCGCTGTTCCTCGGGCACGGCTTCTGGGCGAAGGACCCGTGGATCGTGATGCACATCGAGCCGAACCTGGCGGGCGCGACGGCGATCGCGAAGGCGTGGCACGGCCTGCTGGCGTGACCCAGTCAGGTCGCGGCTGACCTCCTGCTGATCGAGGAGTTCCGGGGCGTTCGCGGCGGATCGCGCCTTGCTTTGCAGGACGCCATGCAGAAGCCGCTCGTCATGGTGCTCGCCGCCCAGCTGCTGGTGTTGGTGGGAGCCGTGGGCTTCATGGCCACCCGCAGCAACACGCCCGCGCCGGTGAAGCACGCGAGAGAAAGGCCGCTCCCTGCGCCCGAGGAGGTGCTTCACGCGTCGCCGGCGAAGCTGCAGGAGCCGCTCGCTTCGGACGGCGGCGAGGAGTGGGCCGCGTTTCCAGCTGAGGCACCTGCGAAGAAGGAACGGGGGCATGCCGAGTCACCTCCCTTCGAGGCGATCATCGCCGAGCTGCAGCAGGGCAACGTGCGCTTCGTCGAAGGCGTGAGCAGGCAGCGCGACGTGTTGGCGCGGCGCGAGGTGCTGGGTGAGGGTGAGCAGGCGATGGCGGTGGTGGTCACGTGCACCGACAGCCGGGTGGTGCCTGAGCTGCTGTTCGATCAACCGCTGGGCACGTTCGCGGTGGTGCGCCTGCCGGGCGCGCAGGTCGACGAGGCCGGTGCGCGGGCGGTGGAGGACTCGGTGAGCCGGCTCCATGCGCGCGCGGTGCTGGTGCTCGGTCACCTCGGGTGTCACCACGTGCAGCACGCGCTGGAAGGCGCGGGACCGACGCGCGCTGGGCGGCCCACGACGTTGAAGGGTGCGCTGGGGGGCCTCGACAAGGCAGACGACGAAGCAGCCACGACCGCGAGCGTCTCGTTCGCGGCGAGGGACCTGCGCCGGCGCAGCAAGCAACTGGCGAAGGCGACCGACGTGACGATGTTGCGCGTGGTGTACGCGCCGAAGACGGGAAAGCTGCGCTGGCTCGACGCCGAGCCGGAAGCCGAGGCAGCGCCGCGTTCAGGCCGCCGCTGAACCGGGTCTTCTCGCCCGCTCCCCTCGACTTCGCTCGGGCTGAACGGACTGGGCAGTTCCGTTCACGCAGAGAGGGTCGATCGAGGTCCGGCACCGTTCACCCCGAGCGGAGTCGAGGGGCGACTTCCTGCGAGCTTTGGGCACCAATCCCTCGACTCCGCTCGGGATGAACGGGGCACGAGCCCATATTTCGGCCGACCCTGCGAGCGGAGTCGAGGCGCCTATTTCACCCGCCTGCGTTTTGCGTACAGTCCCCCCATGCCCTTGGGCCCCCGGAAGATCGGCGTCGCACGCGTGGCGGCATGACGGGTGATCCCGGCTGGAGGTCGCAGCTCCTCGCGCTGCTCGACGTGGCCCGGCTGGGGAGTCAGTTCCCCGACGCGGTGAAGTGGCGCACGCTGCTGGAGCTGCTCGGGCGTGAAGGACCGCGCGGCCGCCCGCTCGAGGTGGCGCGCTCCGAGGTGAGCGGGCTGCCCACGGTGCGAGCGCTCACGAAGCTGCACCGCCTCCAGTTCGTCGCGCGCGAGTTCTTCAAGACGTACCGCAAGCAGCCGCGCAAGGAGGCGAGGGCGTTCTCGATGGCCATCGCCGCGCTCGAGCTGCCACCCGTCTCCCACACCTCGGTGCGGCTGATGACGAAGGGCCGGGTCAATCGCTTCGTGGTTCAGCACGAGCGGCTCGAGCTCAACGCGGTGCGCTTCAGCGTCGTCATCGACCAACGCAGCGGCGGCCACATCGTGTTGGGCAAGGACCAGCTGGCGCGCTGCTCGGAGGCGTTCACGAAGACGCTGCTGCGCGCGTGCGATGACAGCGCGAGCGTGGCGCATCGCGCGCTCTCCCAGGTCGCGGGGCTCGAAGTGGTCGAGGTGCTGCGCGGTCAGCTGGGGCCGTTCGTCTCGGGGCTGTGGCCTGCGCCTGACGACGTCCCCATCGACGTGAGAGCGCTGCGCACTGTGGTGAAGGGCCCCGCGAGCGCGGTGCTGTCGGTGCAGTTGGAGCGCCTCGGCGCCGACGTCGCGCGCACCTCGCTGGCCGATCCCTGGCTGGGTGATGAGCCGCTTGAGAAGGGGAAGCAGCTGGCGCGCGAGCGCCGCCTGTTCTGCACGCCCGACGTCGAGCCCGCGCTCAAGGCGCTCGTCGCGGCGACGGGGAGGCCCGTGCTGGTGCGGTCGAGGTGACGGCTGGCGGTTGAGATCGAGTGCGCCGTGGGGAAAGCGGCCTGAAGGAACGCGGGGGGGCAGGGTCTCGTCCGTGCTCGTCGCGGGCTTGCCTCTCCAGCTTCGGGCGAGGACGCCAGGCTGAGCCCGTTGGGCTCGCCGGAAATGTCTGACCCGCATGGGATGACGGCGGGGCAGTGAACGACGAACAAAGGGGAAAGGAGCGTGGGATGAAGACGATGTTGGTGTTGAGGCAGTTGACGGCGGTGCTCGATAGGAAGCTGGCGGGCGTGACGCGGCCGTTCCGGTTGGCGCCGACCGACGCGCTGTTGATGGGCTGGATGGTGCAGCGGAGCGGACTCCCGGGAAGCAATCTCGCGGACCTGGTGGGTCGAAGTCGCCAGAGCGTTCAGCGTTCACTCGAGCGGTTGCTGAAACGAGGGCTCATCCAGAAGTAAAGGGGGCCCTGTGGCGACAGGGCGGTGGGCTGGGGGCTCAGCGAGCGAGGGGAGAAGGTCTGGACGCGGCTCGATCGGGGGTTCCAGGAGCAGGAGAACGATCTCTTTCGCAGGGGCATCAAGGCGAGCTCTCTGGCCCACACGCTCGAGGAGATGATGCGGAAGCTGAGCAGCCAGACTGACGGAGGCTGGGAGAGCCCAGGCTTCGTTGACGTCCCCCCTGAGCCAGCGCCTCCAGCCTGGGACCTGTAACCCACGCCTCGCAAACTGCGCCGACGGGAGGCGGGCGGGCGTCCTCGTCCACAGGCCGTACACCGGGTGTACGGGCCTGTACACCCGGTGTACGGATGGGGGAGAGCGACCCTGCCCCCACCTGTTCACGTGAGGATCCTCGCCTGAGGTCGAGAGGCAAGCGCGCGACGAGCACGGACGAAGCCCATCACTCAGCACGCCCCTCGATGCAGGAGAGGACCGCGCTCAGGGGTCGGTCAGCTGGCCGGCGTGATGCTGCCGTTGTCGTCGCGGCTCTGCTCGACCGACGTGCGCGTCTTCAGGCTGCCCATGAAGCGATCGACCCAGCGATGACTGATCCCGAAGTTCGTGTCGATGTCAGCGAAGTGATGCGACATGTGGTGCGCGCGCATCGTCTTCTCCCAGCTCGTCAGCGGCTTCCGGAAGTGCGTTGACCAGTGCATGAAGTCGTAAAAGAGGTAGCCCGCGAGGAAGCCGGTGAACCAGGGCACGGTGAGCGCGGGCCGGCCGATCGGCCACAGGAGCCCGCCCACCACGGCCGCCAACGAGATGCTCACCGCCAGCGGCATCACCAGCCGCTGAGGATCGTCGGGGAACTGGTGGTGGAAGCCGTGGACGATCTCGTGGAAGCGCCGGCTGATGGGGCCGACGCCCATCCAGTGGAACGCCTTCTTGTGCACGAAGTACTCGGTCACCTGCCAGGTGATGAACCCGAGCGGCGCCATCACCAACAGCGCGGGCAGGGTGGACACGCCGGTCATCAGCGCCCAGGTCGGCAGCGCGATGGCGATCGGCACCCAGAGCACGAACGGCGCTGCGGGGTGCACCTTCGAGAAGAACTCGAGGAAGTTGCTCTCGAACATGCGGCCGCGCTGGTTGCGAACGAAGGTCTTCATGGGGGCGCGACGTGCCACGCCGGCTTGATCCATATCCATGATCCAGATCAAGCCGCGCCCCGAAGCCGAACCCGTTACCCTCCGCCCCATGGCTGCGCTCCCCCTGCAGATGACCTGGGCTTCCCCCGAGGACTATCTCGCCACCTTCACCTCGGAGATCTCCCGCGGGGGTCTGCTCGTGCGCGGCGCGGCGCTGGTGGGAGTGCAGGCCGGGGCCGAGGTGTCGCTCTCGGTGAGCGTCACCGGCGGGTCGTCGGCCGAGGTGGCCGCGCGGGTCGCCGCCGTGGTGCCCGGGGTCGGAGTCGCGGTGATGTTCGCCAGCGGCGTTCCCCCGGAGCTGGCGACGCTCGGCACCCCGCCGCCGTTCATCGACGCCGTGGCTGAAGTGGCAGAAGAAGAGGAAGAGAAGGGCCCGCCTGGCCCGCTGTCCGAGCGCCTCAAGAAGATGACGGTGAACGAGAAGATGCAGCTGGCGCTCACCGGCGGTCGCGACGAGCGTGCCGCGCTGTTCCGCGACACCAACAAGTCGCTGCACATCTTCGTGCTCAAGAACCCGCGCATCGGGCTCGACGAGATCCAGGCGGCGGCGAAGTCGCCGATGGTCTCTCCCGACGCGCTCAAGATGATCGCCGAGCACCGGGAATGGGGCGGCAACCCCACCGTGGCCGCGTCGCTGGTGAGAAACCCCAAGACGCCCATGCCGCTGGCCATGCGCATGCTCGAGAAGGTGCCGATGAGCGACCTGAAGCAGATCGCCAAGGGCGGGGCGCGCGATCAACTGGTGAACGCCGCGAGAAAGAAGCTCGCGGGGTGACCGGGTGAGGTACAGGCCCGCCGGTGACGTTGCTTCGTGCGTTTGACCTGACACTTTCCTTCGGAAGCCGGACCCTCTTCTCCAACCTCGAGCTGGTGATCGAAGAGGGCGAGCGCGTCGGCCTCGTCGGGGTGAACGGCTGCGGCAAGTCGACCCTGATGAAGGTGCTCACCGGGGAAGTGAAGGCCGACACCTCCACCATCCAGGTGCAGCGCGGCATGCGCACCAGCCACCTCGCGCAGGAACCGGTCTTTCCCGCGGGCTCCACGCCTTCCACCGAGCTCACCGTGGCCCAGCAGCCGCTGCGCGATGCGCTCGACGAGCACGCCAGGCTCTCGGAGTCGCTCGAGCACACCTACGACGAGAAGGTGCTCGAGCGGCTCTCGGTGCTGGTGGAGAAGATCGATCACCTCGGCGGCTGGGACACCGCCTTCGAGTCGCGCAAGCTGCTCGACCGCCTCGGCGTGGACCCCGCCACCTGGGACCAGCCCATCGAGCTGCTCTCGGGCGGGCAGAAAAAGCGCGTGGCCATCGCGCGCGCGCTGCTCACCCACGCCGACCTGCTCATGTTCGACGAGCCCACCAACCACCTCGACGCCGAGACGGTGGAGTGGCTGCAGGACGAGCTCGACTCGCGCGACTCGGCGCTGCTGCTGGTCACCCACGATCGCTACTTCCTCGACGGCCTGGTGGATCGGATCATCGAGGTCGAGCCGCACGTCTCGGAACAGCAGCCCGGCGGCCTCGTCAGCTACCACGGCAACTACGAGGCCTACCTCGAGCAGAAGTTCGTCAAGCTGCAGGACCAGTCCACCGGTGAGCACAAGCGCCAGATGTGGATCGCCCAGGAGGTGGCCTGGCTGCGCAAGGGCCCCAAGGCCCGCGCCACCAAGTCGAAGGCCCGCATCGATCGCGCCCGCAAGCTGCTCAGCGAGAAGGGCTTCCAGCGCCCCAAGGTGCCCGACCTGCAGATCGCCGCCGCGCCGCGCCTCTCGCAGACGGTCATCGAGGCCACCCACGTGTGCAAGTCGTTCGGCGAGCTGGTCGTGCTCGACAACGTGAACGTCATCCTCCAGCCCGGCGAGCGCGTCGGCCTGGTGGGCAAGAACGGCGCGGGCAAGACCACCCTCATCCGCACCCTGCTGGGCGAGATCAAGCCCGACTCCGGCACCGTGCGCCTGGGGCCCAAGACGCGCGTGGTGCACTACGACCAGCTGCGCACCGCGCTCGACGAAGACAAGACCGTCTACGAGGCCGCGTGGGACGACGACTGGGTGACGCTCGGCGACAAGAAGATGCGCCTGGCCGAGTACCTCGACGACCTGCTCTTCCCCGTGCCGATGCAGCGCATGAAGGTGAAGGGCCTGTCGGGCGGTGAGCGCAACCGGCTCTTGCTGGCGCGCCTCTTCCTCGAGGGCGCGAACGTGCTGGTGCTCGACGAGCCCACCAACGATCTCGATCTCGTCACCTTGAACGTGCTCGAGCGGCTGTTGATGCAGTTCACCGGCGCGGTGATCCTCGTCACGCACGATCGCTACTTCCTCGACAAGGTCGCCACCGCGCTGCTCGTGTTCGAGGGCGAGGGCAAGGTGGTGCGGCACGAGGGCAACTACGATCTCTACCGCCGCCTGCAGGCGCAGACGAAGAAGGGCACGTCGGCGCCGCAGCTCCCGGGTGGGCTCGGCACAGCCCCCGCTGCGAAGAAGCCTCGCAGGTAGCTACCGGTTGAAGAGCAGGACCAGCGCGACGATGAGGCCGAGCGCCGCGGTGACGCCCAACACCACCGCGAGCACCTTCCACACCGACAGCGGGCTCGAGCCCACCACCACCGAGGCGTTCTGGCCGTGCACCACCGCACGGAAGGGCTTGCCGTCGAACCGGTAGACCACCACCCACGCCGGGAGCGCGAGCCGGCGCGTGGTGAGCCCCACCATCATCGGGTGCGCGCTCACCTTGCGGGACCGCGACCCGGGCACGTGCCCATTCTTCACCTCGGCCACCGCTTCGGCCTCGATGGCCTCGGCCACCAGCCGGCGCGCCGCCGAGCGCTGGGCGTCGAACTGCTCCACTTCCTGCGAGCCTTCCGGGAGCGCTTCCAGCGAAGCGAGGTCGTAGTGCGGGGTGAGCGCGCGGGTCTCTTCCTTCGTCAGGCCGCGCGAGGCCGAGACGAGCAGGTTCTTCCGCTTCATCGTGGTCTGCCCGGAGTGCGGGGCCCAGTCGCTGCGCCGGTGCCCTGCGTCGGAATCGGCCGTCCAGCTCACGCGCGCGTCGACGTCGCACACCCACGCGGCCCACCACAGCGGGTGCACCGCGTCGACGGTGGAGTCCGCGGCGAGGTTGGCCGGCCGGAAGAACCCGCGCGTGCCCAGCCACTGCTTGAGCGACTGCTTCGCCACGTCCCTGTTCACCGACATCGCGACCCGCGCCTCGGGCTGCTCGATGGGGTCGACGGGCACCTCGACGTGCATCACCGCGCCGCAGAAGCCGCACGCCGGGTTCTGGTGCTGCGCGGAGTACGCCAGCGCCGCGTTGCAGTCGGCGCAGCGCAACACCTGGCGCTTCGCCTGCTGCCCGGCGTCGGCGCGCGGCACGGCGAGCCCACACACCGGACAGCGGATGTCGCCGTCCTCCAGCATCGTCTGGCAGCGCGCGCACCGCACCCCGTCACCCACCCTGCCCGTACTTCACGAACAGCACGACGGCGGCGATGAGCGCCAGCGCGAGACCCACCGTGATGACGATGCGTGGCCACGACCACGGCACCTTCGCCCACGTCTTTCCGGTCTGGCCGTTCACCAGCACGCGCAGCGCGGGCTTCTTCTCGTCGTACTTGAGCGCCAGCACCCACAGCGGCACCAGCAGCGGCTCCGCGCTCTCCTGCTCGACGGTGCTGGTGTGCTGCAGGTTCTGGTGCGTGTCGCCGGGCATGAAGCCCGACAGCCGCCCGCCGATGGAGTTGGTGAACTCACCGTGCGCGAGCGAGATGCACGCGTGCGTGGCGCGGGTCGGCGCCTCCACCGCCCAGCCCGCCACCAGGCCAGGCGCGTAGCGGCGCAGCCCGCGGAGATCGAACGGCTCGATGGCCTCCAGCTCTTCGTTCGGCAGACCGGCGCTGGCGCTGACGATGATGTCGGTGGCGTAGGAATCGAACTGGCCCGAGAGCGGGACCCATTCGTGCTCCTTCACGCGCTCGGTGCGGGTCTGCGACTTGCCGTTGACGATCACGGTGCGCGTCTTCGTGACCCAGTACTCCTCGCCGATGCTCGCCGAGTAGCTCGTGCGCGCCACCGCGCCGTACAGCACCGCCGGGAGGTACACGCCGCGGAACTGCTCGAGCTTCGCCTTGCGCACCCCGGGGTGGCGGAAGAAGCCCAGCCCCTTCTGCCACGCCGCCAGCGAGCGCGTGGCGAGCGTCGCGCCTTCCGCATGGGGGATGCAGAACACCGGCTGCGAGCCGCCGCCGTGCGAGGCCACGACGTTGGGGCTGGCGCAATAGGGGCACACCTGCGCGCGCTCGGCGCCCGGCAACGTCAGCACCGCCCGGCACGCCTCGCACTCGATGGTCGCGTCGTCTCCCTCGGCGCGGATGGCAGCGGCGGTCGTCACGTGAACGAGGAGGCTCGTCAGCAGCTGGCCCGATGTCAACGAGTTCGCCACGGCCCCGCAGAAGGCGCTGCCCGGGGGGTGAAGCTGGTGTTTGATGCGCAGCCGTGAACTCCCCCGGCGGCATCGTCGAAGAGCTCGTCCACCAGTTCACCGACCCCTTCGCGTTCTACCGCGAGCTCATTCAGAACAGCATCGACGCGGGCTCCACGCGCATCGAGGTGTCGCTCTCGTACCGCCCCGCGCCGAAGCAGGGGCTGCTGCTGGTCTCGGTGTGCGACTGGGGCGAGGGCATGAACCGCGACGTGATCGAGAACTACCTCGTCACCAAGTTCCGCTCGACCAAGGAAAACGACCTCACCAAGATCGGCAAGTTCGGCATCGGCTTCGTCAGCATCTTCGCCTGCAAGCCCGACGTGGTGACCGTCGACACCGGGCGCGACGGCGAGTTCTGGCGGGTGCTCTTCCGCGCCGACACCACCTGGGACCTGCTCAAGCTCCCCGAGCCGCTCGAGGGCACCCGCGTCACCCTGCACAAAGAGATGGGCCCGCAGGACTACGACCACTTCGTGGAGAAGTCGAAGGCGTCGCTGTCCCGCTGGTGCCGTCATTCCGACGTCGACGTCACGTTCTGTGCCGGCGGGTCCGATGGCAGCGCGCCCCCCACGCCCTCGCCGGTGCGCGAGCCGCTCACCGTCGACGCGCCGTTCCAGGTCGAGCACGTGGAAGACGGCACGCACATCATCGCCGGCCCGGCCCGCACCGAGCCGCCGGTCACCGGCATGTACAACCGGGGCCTGACGCTGCTGGAGACCACCGAGCCGCTCGAGCCGGGCGTCACCATGAAGATCGTCTCGCGCTACCTCGAGCACACCCTCACCCGCGACAACGTGCGGCGCGATCGCCACTTCTCCCGCGCCATGTCGCTCGCCCGGGACCTCGTCGCCGGCAAGCTGCGGCAGCAGTTGCCCACCGAGCTGCGCGCCGCCGCCGAGCGGAAGCAGGGCGCCGCCGACTTCGAGACCCTGTTTCTCTACGCGCACACCCGGCTCAAGCCGAAGCAACTCAGCTACCGGCTGTGTGGCGGCGGCAGCGTGTCGCACGAGGCGTTGGCGAAGAACGCGAGCGAGGCGGGGTTCCTCACCTTGTCCTCAGCGCGCACGCCGCTGGTCGATCGGCTCATCGCCGCAAAGTGGCCGGTGCTCGACCTCGAGTGGGGCAACGAGCTCGCCACCGCCATCGCCCAGGTGCTCAAGGTCAAGCGCACCGTGGTCGCCGATGAACAGTTCACCTACGCCGCGCCGCCCGACGTGCCCACGCCCCCGGAGTTCAGCGGCGCGCTGGTCTCGTTGCTCAAGGAAGCGGGCGCGGCGGTGAGCCAGGTCGAGGTGTCCCAGGTGCGTGGCGCGGCGGCGAAGCTGCCCTTCGTGTTGCTCGACGCGTTGTCCCGCCCCGTGCCGGACGAGGTGGCGAAGGGTTCCCCCTTCGTGCGGCGCGCGCCGTCGTTGCTCTGCTTCAACCTCGAGCACGAGGCGATCGCGAAGGCGGTGCCCCTGTTCTCACGCGCGCCGCGACTGGCCGCGGTGTTGATGGCGCGGCTGGTGCTGGTGAAGGCCAGCAGGCTCGACGCGTCGCGCGACGCCGCGCTCACCCGGTGGGCGCTCACGTGAGGGACATGGTGGCCCCTCACCCCGGCCCTCTCCCCGCTGCGCAGGGAGAGGGAGTTCCATGAGCGCGAAAGACCTCGAGACCTCGCTACGGAGCGGCGGCGAGAAGGTCAGCGAAGGGCGCATTCGCATCGACTCCGCCCGTGCGCTGCAGCGCCTGCGCGACTTCCGCTTCGCCGAGCCCTCGCACTGGGTGCTCGAGGTGCTCCGCGCGGCCGCGCTCTCGGGCGCGAAGACCGTGGCCGTGCGCACCGACGCCGACGACGTCGAGGTGGTGTTCGACGGCGAGCCCTTCCCGCCCGAGCTGATGAAGCACCTGCTCGAGCAGGCCCTCAACGCGGGCAAGACGCCCGACGAGAAGCGCACCCGCCTGCTCGCCCTCGGCGCCGCCGGCGCGCTCGGCGTGGGCGCCCGCTTCGTGAAGGTCCACAGCGGAGGCCTCACGCTCTCCCTCGAAGGCGACGAGGTCGAGCTGGTCGAAGAGAAGGGCAGGGGCACGCAGTTCCACCTGCGCAAGGCCTTCGGCTGGCGCGTCACCTCGGCGTTCTTCCGCGGCTCGCCCGAGGCACGCGCCGTCACCGAGCGTGCCCACCACTTCCCCGGGAAGCTCACCCTCAACGGCAAGAGCCTGCCCACGCAGGCGCCCCGCCAGTCCGCCACGAGGGTGTTGCAGGGCGAGGGTTGGCGCATGGAACTCTTCCTGCCCCCCGGCCCGCCGCTGCGCGGCTCGGAGCTGGAGCTCGACGTCGCGGGCGTGGTGGTGGCGTCGCGCGGCATGAAGTTGCCCGGCTTGCAGCTCAACGGCTGGCTGCGCGCCGATGGGCTGCGCCGCAACGCCTCGGGCTCCGACGTGGTCGATGACGACCAGACGCTGCAGTCTGCCCTCGTCGCGCTGCGGAAGGCGTCCCGCGAGCTGCTCGGCTCGCTGGGCAAGGACCTCGCCGAAGACGACCTCTGGCGGCGGGCCTTCATCGCGCAGTTGCTCGACGAGGAGACGCTCGACGATCAGGCGAAGAAGGTCCTGCACCAGCTGCCGCTGATCGCCGGGCCCGCGGGTGAGCTCGCGTCACTCGATGAGCTGGCCGGGGCCGCCCGCGAGCACGCGCGCGTCTACGTCGCGAAGCGCCCCTGGCCGAAGGGCTCGTACCCGGCGCCGACCGTGCTGCTCTCCGGCGATCTCTCGTTCACGAAGCTGCTCCCGCCCGGCAAGCGCATCGACGTCGAAGAGCTGGTGAAGCAGAAGGAACAGGTGGCGATCAACCGCCAACGCCACGAGCAGATGGAGTCCGAGTCGCCCACGCTCCCCTCGCGCGCGTGGGTGGCGACCGCGAAGATCGAGGCCACCGCCGTCACCGGCGAGGTGGGCTTCGAGGCGGGCGGCAACGGCGCCTTCGTGCGCGTGCTGCACAAGGGCCGGTTGATGGAAGCCGGCGAGCTCACCGCCCTGGCGCCGCTGCGGCTGCGCGCCGTGGTCGACTGGGGCCGGCCGCTCGGCGACACCTTCTTCACCGAGAACGGCGCCTCGAAGCTGCTGGGCCTGGTGCTCAAGTACGTCGAGGTCGCGGCGACGAAGGCGGTGTGCGACGCGCTGCCGAAGCCCGAGGCGCTCCCGCACGCGCTCGATCTCCTCACCCGCCTGGTGACCTTGCGTGACAGCGCGCAGGGCGAGCTGCCCGAGGCGTTGCTCGCGGCCCCGCTCTTCCCCTGCCTCGACGGCACCCACGTCGCGCTCCAGGTGCTGCAGGGCGAGGCCCGCTGGCGCTTCGTGAACTTCCGCGTGCCCCAGGGCCTGCTCGACGGCGGGCGGGTGCTGGTGCTCTCGCCCGCGTTGCGCGACGTGCTCAAGAGGCTGGGCCCCAAACGCCTCGAAGACGTCACCACCCAGCTGCGCGACGAAGAAGACGTGAGGCGCAGGCTCGCCGGCCCCCGGCGCCCGGCCAACGTGGTCGGCGTGGTGGCGAAGGTGCAGGTCGAAGGTGAGGGCCTCTCGGGCGAGGTGGGCGTGCCCCGCTCGGCTGGCACCCGGCTCGAGCTGTCCCTGCTCAAGGCGGGCCTGCTGCTCGAGACCACCGAGCTCTCGGCGCGCTACCACTGCGCCGTGGCCTCGGTGGACTGCGAGGCCCTCTCGCCCAACGCCCGGTGGACGGCCGTGACCCGCGACGGCGCGTTCAAGGCGGTGTCGGCCGCGGTGCACGACGCGCAGCGCCGGCTCGCCGTGGCGCTCGCCGCGGTGCCGCCCGGCGAGTGGACGCCCGGCGCCGAGCTCTTCCTCGTCGCCTTCCTCAAGAAGGAGCTGACCCCGCTCGATCCCTCGAAGCTCGACGACGTCACCCGCGCCGTGGCGAATGCGCCGCTCTTCGACTGCGCCCAGGGCCGGCGCTCGCTGCTCCAGCTGAAGGAATGGGTGACGCGCGAGCGCCACTTCTACGTCATCGGCGAGCCACGGCCGCTGCCCGACGGCTTCGAGGTGCTGGTGGCGCGGCCTGCCCTGGCCGCGGCGCTGGGCGAGGTGCTGGGCCTCGCGCCGGAAGATCCGACCGGGGTGCTGGTGGCGCTCGATGCAAGGCGCCGGCTGTCCGCCCTTCCCGAGGCCGAGTTCAAGCTGCCGTCGGGCCTCGCGCTCGAGTGCCGGCTCACCGAGGCGCGCTTCACCGTGCTGGCGGGCCTGCGCGACGGGCTCGGCGATCAGGCGACGGGCCACGTCCACGTCGATGGCCGCGTCTACGCGGTGCTGATGGTGCCCTGTGCCCTGCCGCTCGCGGTGCTCATCGACGCGCCGGGCCTCGAGCCGAACGCCGCGCGCGAGCTGACGGGCCCGCAGCGCGAAGAGGTGGGGAAGCTGGTCGAGCGCGCGATGCAGGCCGTGTTGCGCCGGGCGCTCGAGCGCGGCGACGAAGACTCGCGCCGCGCGTCGTTGCTGGCGCTGGGGCGCGGGCTCGATCGCGCGCTCCCCGAGAAGGACGCCGCGGCGCTGCGCGCGCGCGAACTCTTCCCCTGCACCGACGGGCTGGCGCGCAGCCTCGAGGACCTCGATCCCGACGCGCCGCAGTTCGTCAGCACCTCGATGGAAGGCGAGCTGCCCAACCGCCGCCCCATCATCGTGGCCAACGATGCGCTGCTGCGCCTGGCCCTGCGGCGCTGGCCCCGCGCGGAGGACGTCGGCTCGCAGCTCGCCATGCAGCTCGCCGCGCTGCGCCGCCGCGAGACGCTCTCGGCGTACGCCGAGGTCGTGTCGAACGCAGGCTCGCCCTGGCGGCAGCGCTTCTCGGAGCGGGGCCTGAGCGGCGAGGTGGTGGTGACCGGCACCGGCGCGGGCCGCCTCGAGCTGTTCATCGACAAGAAGCCGGTGTGCGTCGTCGAAGGCGCGTTGCCCGCGCCGCTGGCGGGCGCCATCGATTCGCCACGCTTCACCCCCACGCCCGGCTTCACCGGCGTGGTGGAAGACGAACACTTCAAGGAAGCGGTGGAGGTGATGAAGGTGGCCGGCGAGCGGCTCGCCGCGCAGTTGGTGGTCGCGCCCCGGCGGCCCGACCTCGAGCCGGTGCTGGTGCAGCTCGCCTTCTGGGTGGCGGCTTCGATGGCCTGGCACTGGAAGGGGAAGAAGAGGGCGAAGGGGAAGAAGAAGAACGAAGGGCTGCCGGCAGCGCACGCGCTGTTGGCCGAGCCGTTGCTCCGCGCGACCGACGGCAGCGCGTTGCCGGTGCAGCGGCTGGTGAGCCTGCACCGCAACGAAGGCGCGGTCGAAGTGGCGAAGCAGGGAGGCCGCTTCCTCGAGCCGGGCCGCAAGGCCTGGTGGCCGCGCCCCGACGAGGAGCGCTGGGCGGCGCCGCTGGGCCTCACCTTGCGCGACGTCACCGCCGAGCTGCAGCTCGCCGACTCGATCCGGCAGCGCCCGCGCTTCGAGGAGGTCCGCTCGCCGCTCGCCGGTACGTGGCGCGAGCCGGTGCACGGCCCGTCGCTCCTGGGCGAGGTGGCGCTGGGTGAGGCCCCCGACGGCAAGCTGGTGATCGAGGTGCTGCACGAGCGCATGCTGCTCGAGACCTGGTCGAGCGATCACCCGGTGGGCGGGGTGGCCCGGGTCGATTCGGCGGCGCTCACGCCCGACGAGAAGTGGACCAGCGCGAAGCGTGACGCCTCGTTCAAGGCGCTGGTCTCGGCCACCGAGGCGGCGGTGGAGCGCCTGTTGGTGCGCCGGTTGGTGCTCCCCGACGAGCGAGGCTTCCGCGCGTGGGCCGGCGTGGCGGTGCGGTGGCGTTCGGGTCAAGCGGGCCCGCTGGCCGCGCTGGTGCCGGCGCTCGAGCTCTTCACCGACTTGAGCGGCCGGCCGCTGAGCGTGGGCGCGGTGCTCGATCTCGCCACTCGCAAGGGCAAGGTGCCCGTCTCTCGCGCGCTCGGTGGAGTGCTGGTCAGCGCCCCGGAGCTGAGGCATGCGCCGGAACGGCGCATTCAGGGCACGCAGCGAAGCGGAGAGCCCGCAGCCGAAGCGACCAGAGAAACAGTCCTGCTCGACTCCTCCGAGACGCGCTCGATGCTCTCGACGCTCGGGCTCCAGTTCGATGACGTGAGCGGTGAGCTCAAACGCGCCAGGGACCTGCAGCAGGCGCTCACGGCCCGCCGCCTCGCCTCGCTCACCTGGAAGGGCGAGTGCCTGGTGAAGGTGCCCGTCTCCACCGGACCGCTCACCGGCGAGCTCGCGCTCGCGACCGACTCCAGGCAGGCCGGAGTCATGCTCGCGCGCGACGGCATCTCCATCGCGCCGCTCGAAGATTCGTGGCCCGGCGTGGTGGGGGTGATCGACGTGAAGGACCTGAGCGTCAACGACGACTGGACGGTCGCCCAGCCCACGCGCGTGCAGCGCAGCCTCATTCGCGCGCAGGTCGAGCGGCTCTTCGTGGCGCTCGCCGAGGCCGCGCCGGGGTTCTCTGATCGCGAACGCGAGGTGGCCGCGCACTGGGCCCTGCGCTTCCTGTGCGACAGCGGCGTCGAGACGGGCGCGCACCTCGACCGGCTCACTGGCGCCGCGCACGAGGTCGCCGACGCGCCGCTCTTCCTCACCGTGGAAGGCGAACGGGTCAACCTGCGCTCGGTCGCGGCCGAGGTGAGCTCGCGCGAGCGCGTGGCGGTGCTGGCCCGGAGCGCGGGCGTGCCCGAAGGCGCGGTGACGTGCGTGCTGGCCACCTCGTCGTTCGACGCGCCCTGGCTCTCGGCGCTCGAAGACGTGCTGGGCAAGCCGAAGATCTGGCGCGTCACCGAGCTCGAGGCGTGGAGGAGCGCGGTGCGCGAGGCCGACCCCCAGGAAGGCACGCCCGAGCTGCAGGGGCTGCGCTTCCTGCGGCGCGAGGTGCGGCTGCTGCGCGCGGGGGCGCTCGGCCACCTCACCCCCGACGATCTCGAAGACGTGAAGCTCAGCCGCGCGGGAGGCAAGACGCCGCTGCGCTACGACCGCAAGCGCAAGCTCGCGCTCCTCGACCCCGAGCACCCCGACATCGCGCGCACGCTCAAGGAAGCCCAGCAGCGGCCCGAGCGGGTCTGGGTGTTGATCGCCGCGCTGTTCGGCCTGGTCAACCGCGAGCTCGACCACGTGACCGACGCGCACGAGGCGCAGCTGGTGATGGCGCTCGCCGGTCATCTCGCCAGCAACCCGAAGTTGCTGGCCTGAGTCAGGCCAGCCGGCCCACGTAGCTGCCCGGGGGCGGAGTCGGATCGAGATCTCCCGCGGTCCGCACCAGCGAGGGGTCGAGCGCCACGCACGCCCCCTGCCGCGAGAGCTGCTGGGCCTCGTCGAGCGTGCGGCAGAAATGCACGTCCTGGCGGCAGCCCGCGCAGTGGCGGAGCTCTTCACGCGCGGTGCGCTGCATCGCTTCCCACTTCAGCGGGCACTTGAACCCGAAGCGGATGGGGCAGCCCTCGACCGCGGGCCGCGCCACGCTGGCCATGAAGTCCGTGCCGACCTTCGCCGAGAGCTCACGCAGCCGCAGCAGCGCGGCCTCGAGCGCGGCCCCTTCCAGTGAACGCAGCGCGCTCTCCTGTCGCAGCCAGCTCGCCTCGTCGGGCTTGCCGCGCTCCTCGAGCCAGTCGGCGTAGACGAGCCGCGCCCCTTCATCACCGGGCGCCAGCGGCGTTCGCGCGGGCGGCGGGGGCGGAAGCGGGGGAAGAAGGGGCACCACGGGCCGAATCAGCTCGGTGAAGGCGCGCGCGTCGAAGTCGCCCGCGAGAGGGAGCAGGGCGGCGCGGAGGTCACCTGGCGTCTGGAGGCGATCTGCCGGCTCGGCCGCCAGCGCGCGCCGAAGCACCTCGTGCAGCGCCTCCGGAACGATCGGCGGCCGGGGCGGCAAGCGCGCGAGGCGCACCGCCTCGAGCACGGCGAAGTCGGACTCGCCACCGAACAGCCGCCCGCCGCCGACCCACTCGTGCAGCACCGTCGCGAGGTTGAAGACGTCTGAGCGCGCGTCGAGCCGGCGCCCCTGAACCTGCTCAGGGCTCATGTGCCAGAACGAGCCGCGCAGCGCCTGGCTGCGCTCGGTGGACCAGGGGTAGGGCCCGGTGATGAGCACGTCGCCGTCGGGCGTGAAGCGCACGTCGTCGTGGTTGAGACCGCCCAGCGGAGTGGTCGACCCCGAGACGAGCTCGCACAGCCGGCACGCCAGGTACACGGCGGCCGAGGGGGGCAGGTGGCCTCCCAGGGCGCGCAGCAGGTCCGCGAGGGTCGTCGGGTCAGGCTGTCGGCCGGGTGGCGCGACCCGCCTGGGCGGAGGTGGAGGTGGAGGCGGCGTCGGCGCGGGAGGAGGGACCACGAGCGGAGCCCTGGGCTGAGGCGCGAAGAGCCGCTTGAGGAACTCGAGCATGCCCGCAAGAGCGTAGCCCCAGTCTTCCTCTCCCTGCGAAGCGGGGAGAGGTCGGCCGCAGGCCGGGTGAGGGGCGCTTTGACCAATCGGCCCCTCACCCCAGCCCTCTCCCCGCTTCGCAGGGAGAGGGAGCGATCAGTCGCGCGACCTGATGCTCAGGTGTGTTCCGTGACATAGGCATCTGCATGCCGACGCCGACCTTCCGCCTCGCGACCGACAAAGACGTGCCCGCCATCATCGCGCTGCTCGGAGACGACGAGATCGCCCGCGCCCGCGAGGGCTTCCAGGCCGAGGTCACGCCGCAGACCCTCGAGGCCTTCAAGGAGATCGAGGCCGACAAGAACAACGAGCTCTGGGTGGGCGAGCTGGACGGCAAGGTCATCGCCACCCTGCAGCTCACGCTGATCCCCGGGCTCTCGCGCGGTGGCTCGAAGCGTGCGCTGCTCGAGGCGATGCGCGTGCACGCCGATCACCGCAGCCAGGGCGTGGGCGAGCAGTTGATGAACGCGATGGTCGAGCGCGCGAAGACGCTGGGGTGCGGCCTGCTTCAGCTCACCACCGACACCCGCCGCCTCGCCGCGCACCGCTTTTATGTGCGCATGGGCTTCGAGCCGTCTCACGTGGGGATGAAGCGCAAGGTCTGACCGGGGAGGGCGTCGTCAACAAAGAGGACGAGGTTTTTCGACCCCTCCCGCCCTGCGTCACCGTCAACAAAGGAGACAAGTCGCAGGTGCGCGCACCGATCGATGGCTGCGCGCGGTGGTGAGAGTTTCCGGACAGCGAACGAAGGGCAACCGTCAAGCTCAGAGGGCGCGGGGCGGACTGGATCTCTTCGGTGCCCAGCGCCCATGGGCCTCTCAGCACGTCGCTCCGATTCACGGAGTGCACCTGGCTTCGTGATGGTGCCCTGGGAGGAGGCCGCACCGCTGGCGACGAGGCTGGCCAGCAGCTTGTCTCCTTTGTTGACGGTGACGCAGGGGGGGGAGGGGTCGGAAAACCCTGTCCTCTTTGTTGACGCTGTTTCGCGGAGCAAGGCCGCACTCCGGGCCGACCCGAGCCCGACCTCGTTCCCGTGCGGTTCCATGCCCGTGGTCGAGGGGCAAACGCGCAACTCGTACGGAGCCGAGCCCGTCCTCACCACACCCTTGAAGGCGCTTTGACTGACAGCCGGCAAGATGAAAGGGCCGCCTCCCGTTCAGGAAGCAGCCCTTCGTGGTGCAGCCCGTCAGCTGAAAGTCAGTCAGCGCCGGCAGCGACGCCCGCGGCCTTCAGGGCCTTGGCGAGATCGACCGCGCGCTGGCCGGTGAGGCTCATCTCGCTGATCTCCGCCTTCGACAGGCCGTTGGTGTTGAGGTCGTACTTCGCGATCAGGCTCTGCTTCGCGTACGCGACCGCCTTGTTGATGTCCTTCGCGGTGACCGTCGCGCCTGCCTTGAAGTCACGGTGATCGACGAACTTGAAGAAGATGTCCGCCAGCTTCTTCTCGGCCGTGGTCAGGGTGGGCAGGGCCTTCTTCACGTCGGAGCGCGAGATGCGGCCATCCTCACCACCGGCGACCTTCAGCTGCTTCGCCACGTGGTCCAGCGCACGGTTCACATCAGCCTTTGCAATACGAGCCATGTTGACTCCTCTTGTGGGGGGACTGCGGGTTGGAACGGCGGGTGCTGCTGTTCAGGTGGGACTCAGCCGGCGTCCCAGCCCAGATCTCTCTGGAGCGGCATCATCAAGGTGGCGAGCGTGGCCAGCAGCTCGAAGTCGCCCGAGGCCTTGATGTCGCCCTTGCCGATGGCGGCGACGGGGTCGAGCGTGCCTCCCACGAAGGCCTCGAAGGCGGGCGGGGTGAACTTGAGGCGCAGCTTCGCGCCCGGCGTGGCGCCCTGGCGCACCGGCTCTTCGACGTCGCCGAAGGTGAGCGTCCACGCGCCGTCGCCGACCTGGAACGAGATGTCACCCTGCACCGCGAGGAAGTCGTCGAACCGCGAGACCAGCAGGGCCGGCAGCTGCCGCTCGAACCACGCCTTCGCCTGCGTCACGGTGAGACCCCCTCAAAGGTTTTCGAAGCGCGCGAATAAGGCCACAGCCGGCGGCCCGGACTCAAGCGGGTGACGGCAGAAAAACAACGGCGCCCGCCGCGGTATTCCGCCTCCCGCCGGTTCGCAATCTGGCCTGAACATCGGCGTCGTGCTTCCGGTCGAAGGCGGGTATAGGGGCCGCCTGTTTTCCGCCACACCCTCCCGGAGGAAGTCACCATGTCGTTCCGTCATTGCATCGCCGCGCTCGCGCTGATCAGCAGCGCAGCCCAGGCCGAGTTCAAGGCCGCCTACGTCGACATTCAGCGCGCGGTGCAGGAGGTCGAGGAAGGCAAGGCCGCCAAGACGCGCCTCCAGGGCATGGCCGACACCAAGCAGAAGGCCTTCGAGAAAGAGCAGAACGCGCTCAAGGCCGAGGTCGAGGCGTACACCAAGCAGAAGGCCACCATGGACGACAAGGTGGCGGCCGCGAAGGAAGGCGAGCTGCAGAAGAAGATGTTCGAGTTCCAGCAGCGCGCCGAGAAGCTGCGCACCGAGCTGGCCGAGAGCGAGCGCAAGGAGCTCGGCACCATCTTCCCCAAGCTCGAGACGCTGCTCGGGCAGATCGCCCAGCGTGAGGGGCTGACCATGGTGTTCGATCGCTCGAGCTCGGGCCTGGCGTGGGCGCCGGCCTCGCTCGATCTGACCAACGAGCTCATCCGCATGTACAACTCGACGTACAAGGCGGGCGCGAAGGCTCCGGCGCCCACGCCCGCTCCCGCGCCGAAGAAGTAGGCAGTGCTCACGCTCGTCTCCCGGCTCGGGCTCTTCGCCTCGCTGGGAGGCTGCGTGCTGGCCGCGCTCTGGTTCCGCGGCAAGCAGAACCGCGCCCACGCGATGGGCGGGAAGATCAGCAACCCCAAGTTGCTGTGGCTGTTCTTCGCGATCTGGTTCTGGCTGTTCGAGTGCGCGGTGCTGGCGTTCGAGCCGTCACTCCCCCTGGGCTACCGGATCATCCTGGGGGTGCACGCGCTCTCGATGTGGCTGCGCGGCGCGGTGGAGATGGTGATGCTCTACGTCACCCGAAACTGGCGCCCGCCCATCGGCATCACCCACGACGTGCTGTGCATTCTGACGGTGCTGGGGCTGGGCCTCGCGCTGCCGTTGCCGCTCGACTCGGCGTGGGGGCTGTTCGCGCCCGCGCTGGTGTTCATGCTGCTGTTCAGTCTCTTCGTCGAGGTGCTCTACGCGGCCCTGTTCTTCCAGGCGGTGGAAGGGAAGACGGTGGGCGACAAGGGCATCTGGTTCGCCAGCGAAGACGAGGCCCGCTTCAGGCGGATCAACCGCATCACCACCGGCTTCAACGTGCCCCAGGTGCTCTTTCAGGTGGTGCTGCTCGGCGTGGCAGCGCTGCGCTGAAGACGGGCGGGCCTGCCGGGGCCCCGTTGCACGCCCGGGTCTGTCGTGGGACCTTGTTTCGACCCGTGCGCTCCTTCGCCCTGCTGCTCCTGCTCACCGCCTGCGGTCCGCTCACGCCGAAGGGGACTGCGCCCCAGGGGCTCAAGTGCGACCGGGTGCTCATTCCCCCCGTCTCCCTCGCCGAGACGCTGGCGACGGTGCAGGCGGGCGACTGCGTCATCCTCCCCAGCGGCACCTACGAGGGCAGCTTCGTGCTCCCGGAAGACGTCAGCCTCGCCGCGAGCGACCGCGCCGCGGTGACCCTCACCGGGGGAGACCCCGTGCTCACGGTGCGCGGAGGCCCCCGCTCGATCGTGCAGGGCATTCGTGTTCTCGCCAGCACCGGCGGCGGCATCGCCATCGAGCCCGGGCCCGTCGCGCTGATCGGGGTGACGGTGTCGGGCAGCCAGAAGAGCGCGGTGACTTCGACCTGCACCCGGCCCGACTGTGATTCGCGAGAGGTGGTGCTGACCGACTGTGAGCTGACGCAGAGCGCGGTCGGCCTGCGCTCGATCGGCGCGCGGGTTCGCGTCGAGGGCGGCCGCATCGCCGAACAGACGGGGCAGTCACTCTCGGCCGGCTCGGGGGTCGTCGCCAGCGCGGGCGCCAGGCTCACGCTTCATGGGGTGACCATCGAGGGCAACCAGAACATCGGCGTGCTGATCGACGGGGCCGCGACCCGGGCCACGCTCGACGGCTGCACGGTGAAGGACAACCTCGGCCGCGGCGTGTGGGCGCAGGGGCAGACCGCCGCCGCCGGGGAAGCCACCGTGACCGTGTCCGGCGGCGAGGTGAGCGGCAACGCCCTCATGGGCATCGGCGCGCGCGACTCGACGGGCCTCGTCATTCGCGACGTGACCGTGCAGGACACGAGAGCGGTGCGCGAGCCCATCGACATCTCGACCTTCGAAGAGATCGGCGACGGCATCGCGTTGTTCACCGGCACGACGAGCGCGACCATCGAGAACGTGATCTCCCGGCGAAACGCGCGCGCCCAGCTGCTCGCCGACGGGTGCGGCCAGGGAGTCAGCGTCGCCGGGGCCACCGTCTCTGGCGGGCGGTACCGGGTGGTGGTGCAACGCACCGTCGTGCCCATCGTGGTCGAGCCCACGCTCATCGACGCGCCGGGGGCAGACCTCGCGGTGCGCGCCGGGGCCATCGAGCTGGCTCCGTGAGGTTCCTCGCGGCGTTGAGCCTCTTCGTGTTGTGCGCCTGCCCGGGAGAGGCGCCGCCAGCTGAGGACGGTGGCACCACCCCCGCGCCCACGACGTGCGAGGCCGGCCACTTCGAGAACGCCGCCGGTCAGTGCCAGCCCGCGGGCTGGACCACGTGCGGCGCCGGCTTCGTGCCCAGCGCGGGTGGCTGGGGCTGCGACGCCGTGCTCGACGGGTCCTGCGATGCGGGCAGCCTGGCCGTGCCCGGCGAAGCCTGCACCGCCATCGGTTGGGCCCGGTGCCCTCCCGGTTTCACCCGCGACCCGAGCGGGTGGACCTGCGAGCCGACCCTGCCCATCGTCCCCTGCACGGGCGCGACCCGCGCGGCCATCGGCTCGGCCGCCTGCCAGCCCATCGGCGACTGCGGGGCCGCCTTTCCGCCCGCGGCGGCGACCCTGTTCGTCGATGCCTCGTTCGGCGCCGGCATGTTGGACGCCACCCACTTCGCCACCATCTCCGGCGCGCTGGGGTCGGCGGCCGCGGGGGCCACCATCGCGGTGGCGCCCGGCACCTACGGTGAGTCCCTCGTCGCCACCAGGCCGGTCAAGCTCATCGGCCGCTGCGCCGGGCAGGTGCGGCTCAGCGGCAGCCCTGCGCTCACCGTGCTGGCCGTGCAGGGCGTGGAAATGGAGGGCTTCACCGTGCGCGACTCGACCCTGGCCGCGCGCGTCGAGGGTGGAGGTCAGCTGACGCTGCGCCACTGTGTGCTCGACGCCAACCGGCGCTCGGGCGTGCAGGCGCTCGATCCCGGCAGCCGGTTGACCCTGGAGGACGTGGTCGTCCGCGGCACCCTGGTGGACCCCGCGACGCAGACCTTCGGCCAGGGGATCGCGGCGTCCTACTCGGCCCACGTGACCCTCACCGACGTCGAGCTGAGCCAGAATCGCGAGACCGGGCTCTTCCTCGATCGCGCCGGGACCACGGCGACGCTCACCCGCACCCTCGTCTCGGGCACGTTGCCCCGCGCCAGCACGGGCAAGCTGGGCATGGGGATCGCCGTGCAGGGGGGCGCTGCGCTCGACGCCGAGACCCTGGTGCTGCAGGACAATCGCGCCGCCGGCCTGTTGGTGACCCAGCCCACGAGCAGGGCTGCCCTCGTCGACGCGGTGGTGAGGCGCACCTCGCTCGGCCTCGACAACGCAGGAACGCCCATGGGCATGGCGGTCGTGGTGCTGCAAGGCGGCGCGCTCAGCTGGACCGGGGGCGCGGCAGAAGACGCTCCCCACGGGCTCCTGATGACGGACAACGCTCCGAGCGCAGCCACCTTGAGCTTCGTCACCGCGCGCGGCGTTCAGGGGGCGGGCAGCTCCACCTTCGGCCTGAGCGCGCAGGGCGCGGCTCGCCTCACGCTCGAGCACGTCGCCGTGCTCTCGGTGGTGGGCTCGGGGGTGCAGGCCCTCTCGCTCGCCGAGGTGAGCCTCGATCACGTGGGGGTGTTCGACACCACGGGCGTGGGCCTGCGCGCCCAGGACGCCGCGCGCGTCCGCGGCACGGCCGTCGAGGTGCGCCGTCATGCAGACGTGGCGGCGCTCGCCTCACGGCAGGGCTCGATCGCGCTGACCGGCTGCGTCCTCGCGGAGGCCACGGGAACGCCGGCCGACGGCGGGGTGGCGGGCTACGGCGCTGCCGTCGCCGAGGCCGGGGCGCTCACCCTCGACCGCTGCCTGCTCGCGCACAACGCAGGTGCGGGCCTCTACGCGACGACGAGGGGCACCGCGATCGCCACGTCCACGGTGGTGCGGGACACCCGGCTCGACCCCAACGGCGAGTTCGGCCAGGGCGTCGTCGCCGAGCGGGGCGGCTGGGTCGACCTCCAGGACGTCGCGGTGGTGGGGAACCACACGGCCGGGCTCCAGGCCGCCGACGACACGAGCGCGATCTCGGCGCTGCGGGTCACCGTGCGCTCGACGCTCCCCAACGCGCTGGGCTCCCGGGGGCGGGGGGCCAACGCCAGCTTCGGGGCGCTGCTCACCGCGAAGGACTCAGCGTTCGTGGACAACCAGCAGGTGGGTCTCTTCGCGTTCCAGTCGCGGGTCGAGGTCACCGACTCCGTGGTGCGCGACACCCGCGCCGATCCCGACGGGCGCTTCGGGAACGGGCTCGAGGCGCTCACCGATGGTGCCATTCTCTTCGTCGGCGGGGCCATCGAGGGCAACGCCGGCATCGGCGCGGTGTTCGCTGAAGCGGCCGGGGTGCTCGACGGCGCGCGCATCGCGAAGAACCCGGTCGGGCTCCACGCGCAAGATGGCTCCACCGTCGAAGAGCTCGCCAGCGCGCCGCAGCCGCTCGGAGCGCGCCAGGTGGTGGTCACTCAGGCGACGGCCTTCAAGGACAACCAGGCGAAGGTGAGCGCCGGCACGGTGCCGGTGCCGCCCCGCTGAGCGGGTGGCTGCGCTCGTTCAGTAGATCGAATCGGTGAGCGCGACCTCGCGGGGCGTCTCGAGCTCACGAATCCACTGCACCACGTCGCGCTCGGTGCTCTTGCCCGTCTCGATCAGGTCCTGGAACGCGTAGCGCGTCGCCTTCATCGCCCGGTTCTCGTCGCCGAGGCGGCGCAGGAAGTGGCTGAAGAGGACGGGACCAAAGCGGCGATACAGGGTGACGAGTTCGGTGGAGCTCATGCCCGGTTGTCGGCAAGCCCCCTGATCCCTCCCGCCACGCGATCAGACCCCGGGCGCCACCCCAACCCCTTGAAATCGGGCAGAAATACTTGCCGAACGCGGGGCGCCGGTGACGTTCGGCACGGTGTCGCCAGCTCACATCGCGTAGCTTTGCGGGGTTTGGTGAACAGGGAGTCCCCATGTGGCTTTCCGTGGTGCTGCTGTCGACGGTGCTGGCGGCCGACAAGCCGAAGCTCGCGGTGCTCGACGTGCAGGCGATCGGCGTCGAGCCCGAGAAGGCCGCCGCGCTGGGCGAGGCCATCACCCAGCAGCTGAGCAAGCGCGGCTTCTTCGAGGTGATCAGCTCGAGCGACATCCGCACCCTGCTGGGCGTGGAACGGCAGAAGCAGCTGCTGGGCTGCGGTGACTCGAGCTGCACCGCCGAGCTGTCCGGCGCGCTCGGGGCCCGCTTCGTGCTGCAGAGCTCGCTCACGAAGCTCGGTGACTCGCTGCAGCTGTCCCTGCAGATGCTCGACTCGGGCAAGGCGCAGACGGTGGCGCGGAGCGTGCGCCTCGCGCGTGACGTGAAGCAGCTGGCCGACGTGCTCCCCTGGGCGCTGGCCGAAGCGACCGCCACGCCGCTGCCACCCGCGCCGAGCAAGGTGGTGCCCTGGCTGCTCATCGGCGTCGGTGCCGCGACCGTGGCCGGCGGCGGCATCATCGCGGTCGACGGCTTCAGCCGCCAACGCGCGCTCAAGGAAGAGCTCGACGAGACCAGCGGCTTCTTCAAGCCGCGCAGCGTCTACGAGAAGGAGCTCGAGGCGATCGCCATCAACAAGACGTCGGGCCTCACCCTGCTCGCGGGCGGCGCGGTGCTCCTGGGCCTGGGCATCTTCCTCTTCCCGAAAGAGACGGGCGGGAGCGCGGTGGCGCTGCTCCCCACCGGCAACGGCGTGGTGCTGGTGGGGGGCTGGCCGTGAAGCGGGCCCTGGCGTTGTTCGGTTGTGGCTTCTGGCTCGCCTGTGGCGGCCTCAAGCTCGAGAACTACCCGCGGCCCTTCTCGTGCGATCACAACGGCGGTGACGGTGGCCAGCAGTGCGCCGCCGGCTGGGCCTGCGGCTTCGACGATCGCTGCTTCGACAACACGCTCGACGGAGGCCAGCTGGTCGAGACCTGGCGCTGCGAGAAGAACGTGCACTGCCCTGCCGGGTGGAAGTGCGGCGAGCAGTTCGAGGGCATCTCGAACTGCCAGGAGCTCGACGCCGGCGCGCCCACCCGCTGCGCGACCGACGACGGCTGCCAGGGCGGCTGGCGCTGCGCCGCTTCCCATCGCTGCTTCGACCCGGCCGACACGGACGGCGGCGCCTCGCGCGACTGCGGCCGCGACGGGGAATGCCCCGACGGCTACCGCTGCGGGCAGAAGGTGGAGAACGAGCAGCGGTGCATTCAGCTCGGCACCGGCGCGAGGTCGCTGTGCACCAGCGACGAGGGCTGCGAGGGCAGCTACCGCTGCGACACGTTCGCCAACCGCTGTGACGACGTGACCGACGTCGTCACCACCGGCAAGACCACCGCGCTCGGCACCCGTTGGTTGAACCCGCGCGTCACCGAGCCCGCGCCGCTCCTGCTGGCGATGAACCGCATGTCGTTGCTGCCGCCCGCCTTCCTGGTGATGGACGCAGGCCCGCCCCAGGAGGGCGTGATGATGGCGGCGCTGCTCGCCGACGGCGGCCTGCGCGTCACCGCCCAGTTCAAGGAAGAGCAGGTGGCGGGCCCCGGCCCGGTGACGGTGCTCTTCGAGCGCAACTACAGGCCTCCGATGGCGGCAGGGGGCGTGACCGATCTGGCCCTCTCCTTCGAGGGCCCCGCGCTGCGCTACGCCAACGGGGCGACGTATCGCGCGCGCTTCTCGGGCGACGGAGGCTGGGAACCGTTGGGCGTCACCGACTTCCTGCGGCAGCGCGATCCGCTCCAGCCGCGCGGCACGACGGCGCTGGTGCGGGTCGACGCCGCCCGGGTGGTGGTCGATGGCGACGGCGGCGTCGGCTTTCCGGGCACCCTGCGCGAGGTGGTCGTCAACGGCGACACCATCTTCGCGCTGACCGACGCCGGCTTCTTCGCGAGCACCCCGGGCGCCGGCGTTCCCTACCCGCTGCCCGTGGCCCAACCGATCGTGCTCGCGGGCAGGTCCTCGGGCGCCGTGGCGGGCCTCATCGGGCCGCTGTTGACCATCATCGCCGAGGTGCCGCGCGCCGGGGGCGGCACCGGCTTTCAGGCCGTCAGCCAGCGGCCCCTCGAGTGGACCAGCACCCCCGTCCTCGCGGCCTGCCCCGACGGTGGCAGCCCGCTCCAGCTCGTGTTCGACGAGGGCTCCGACCAGGAACCGATGCTGCTCACCCGCTGCGCGGAAGGCGCCTCGAGCTACCCCGTGCAGGTGAGCTTCGGCCCCATGCGCGTGACCTGGTCGGCGTCGATCGAAGACCAGACTCCCTACCAGTGGAGCTTCGTGCCGCAGCGCGCCTCGCCCTTCGTACGTGCGCACGCCGGGACCGACGGGCGGGTGTGGCACGCGCTGGATCGGGGCGTGGACTCGCAGCTGGGGCGCGCGCCGATGCGCCCCGTCTTCCTCGATCGCCAGCCCGACACGATGCTCAGCTTCACCGAGGATCGCAGCGGGGCCGTGCAGGTGGTGGCCGAGGCCGGCGGCTTCATCTTCAAGCACGAGCCGAACGGGGGCCTGGTGTCCGGGCTGGCCGAGGTCCCCCTCGTGCTCCTGTCCGTCATCCCCACCCACTCCCGGTGGATCGTCGCGACCGCGGGCCTGGTCGACACCAGCCAGGGGGAACCGCGCGCGATGGCCACCATGCCCCCCGGGGCCGCCTTCACGCCGCCTGCCTCGGGCGCGGCCGTGCAGGTCGGTGCGCGCACCGTGGTGTTGGTGGCGTCGGGCGACACCATCTGGGTCGCCGACGTGACCCAGGCGATGACCGGCCCGTTCGCCCAGCCGGCGGCGTTCGAGCGGGTGCTGGTGCCGGTGCCCGGCGTGCGCCTGCGCTCGATGACGCTCGTCCCGTCGACCACGGGCATCTCGGGCTTCCTCACCACCAGCACCGACAACCTGCGCTTCGGCACCGCCGATCTCGTCACCTGGACCCTCACCGCCGTGCCCAAGCCGCCGATGCTCAACTCGCTCCCCCTCGAGGTGTGGACGGAGCCCGACGGCGGCCCGGGCCGCACCGGCTTCAGCGACGGGCGCATCTGGTCGTTGCCCATCATGGTGCCGCTCACCCAGCCGCTCCCCCAGGTCGATGGGGGCGCGCTCGCCGCGACCGACTTCGCGCGCCGGTGCGGCGACGTCTTCGTCGCCACGCCCGCCGGCGTGTTTCGCGCCGAGGCCACGGCCGGACCCGATGGCGGGTTGCCGGCCTGGGTGCCCGTCACCGTGCTCAACGACGCCCTCGAGACGAAGGACGCGCTGCGGCTCTACGAGACGCGCGACACGACCGATCGGCTCTTCGCCGGCACGCGCACGGGGCAGGTCGTCGAGCTCACCGCCACCTGCCTGCCCTGAGGTGGTACCGGTCGCGGCGAGACTGCTAGAAGCGCCGGCTCGACATGCGCGCGCTCACCTTGACCCTCGCCTTCACCTGCTTCGCCTGTGGCCCCACGACCGTCGCGCCCGATGCAGGCACACCCGCCGGCTGCCGCGACACCTCGAAGACGCCGGCCAACCTGCTGGAGAACCCGGGCTTCGAGTGCGACACCATGCCCTCGGAATGGAGCGCCATCTACGGCACCCTCGAGCTCGTCGCCGGGGGCCGCTCGGGCCGCGCCGCGAAGCTCACCGCCAGCGCCGCCGGCGGGCGCATGGCCTACGCGAAGGAGTTCGCGGTCGACTCGGGGATGAAGACGTTCTGCTTCTCGGCCTACATCTCGGGCACCGCGCCCTTCATGCGCATGCGGGTCCTGCGCGTGCTCAACGGCGGGGTGCAGGAGGTGGCCCAGTCTGATCAGCTCTTCGGTGACTTCCGCCGCACGCCGCTGGGCACGCCGCTCAAGGTCGGCAACGAGAACGCGCCGAAGCTGCAGCTCGTCTTCGAGGTGCAGACCAACCGCAGCGACGGCATGAACGCGGTGCCCGGAGACACCATGCTCGTCGACGACGTCGACGTGTGGGAGAGCAACACCAGCTGTGCCGAAACCCGCTGAAACCGCGCAAACACTGCACTTGACTCGGCTTTTCTGGCGAACCCACGCATCAGATTCGCTCACGCCAGGCCCAGCAATTCCCTTGGAACCGCTGGAACCCTGTGACAAATGCACCCCCCGATCGGACGCTCCTTTCGCGCGCGTCGTTGGAGTCACATCGCATGCACCGAATGAAGAAGTCGCACGCCTTCGCCCTTGCCGGCTTGACGCTGGTCATGGGCCTGAGCGGGTGTCGCCCCGAAGGCGCGAAGCAGACGCTGCCGGGGGTGGAACTCTACGCGGCCTGCAAGAGCTGCCACGGCGTCGATGGTCACGGTCAGCAGAACATCGCGGCGCCGGCGATCGCCGGGCTGCCTGCCTGGTACGTCGAGGCGCAGCTGGTGAAGTTCCGCACCGGCGTGCGCGGCGCTCACCCCGACGACTTCGAGGGCCTGCGCATGCGGCCCATGTCGCAGCAGATGATGGACACCGGCGAGGTGAAGGCGGTCAGCGCGTACGTCGCGTCGATGGCGCCGATGAAGCAGCCTGCCACGGTGCAGGGGGGTGACGCCGCTGCCGGGGCCGCTTCCTACGGCGTGTGCCTCGCGTGCCACGGCCCCGACGGCAAGGGCAACCCGCAGCTCAACGCGCCGCCCATCGCCGGCCAGCACGACTGGTACCTGGTGAGCCAGCTCAAGAAGTTCAAGAGCGGCATCCGCGGCGCCAACCCGAAGGACATCACCGGCGGCCAGATGCGCCCGATGTCCATGACGCTCGCCGACGAGCAGGCCATGAAGAACGTGGTGGCCCACATCAACACCCTGGCGAAGTGAGCGAGACCCCCATGGCCGGCGAAACGAACCCCGATGCGCTCTCCACGACGATCTTCATCCTCACCGCGGGGGGCGCCGTCGCCTTCTTCGCGGTGGTGTACTTCTTCGTCCTGAGGTGATGACCCGATGATCAGCAAGTACGTGGAATCAGCCTCCAGCTTCTCGGGTGAGATCGATCACCTCATCTGGCTCATCACCGCCATCGTCGGCTTCTGGTTCGTGCTGGCCGAGGTGGTCTTCTTCTATTTGATCATCCGCTACACCGCGCAGGACGGGGTGAAGGCGCAGTACATCGCCGGCGAAGATCCGAAGGAGAAGCGGTGGGTGGCGTGGCCGCACTACCTGACGCTCGGCTTCGACGTGTGGATCATCATCGCGGCGATCCAGGTCTGGCAGAACGTGAAGCAGACGATGCCGCAGGCCGACGCCACGGTGCGGGTGATCGCGCAGCAGTGGGCGTGGACCTTCGTGCACCCCGGCGCCGACGGGAAGCTCGACACCCCCGACGACATCCGGGTGGTCGACGAGCTCCACGTGGAAAAGGGCAAGACCTACCACTTCGAGCTGCAGAGCCGCGACGTGCTCCACAGCTTCTCGGTGCCCGTCTTCCGCCTGAAGCAGGACGTCATTCCCGGCCGCACCATTCGCGGCTGGTTCAAGGCCACCCAGACCGGCGGCTTCGACGTGCAGTGCACCGAGATCTGCGGCATCGGGCACGCGCTCATGCCCGCGCGCATCATCATCGAGACCCATGAGGATCACGCCGCCTGGGTGATGTCACAGACCCCGCAGTCGGCCTCGCTCACGGTTCCGACGACGCAGGTTGGAGGAATGCCATGAGCAGCACCGCAACCCCCGAGGCCACCGGCCACGGGCACGACTCCCACGGCCACGGCCACGACGCACACGGCGGGCATCACCACGAGCCGAACTTCTTCATGAAGTACCTGTGGTCGACGGACCACAAGATCATCGGCATGCAGTACCTGTTCACCGGCATGTTCATGGCGCTGGTCGGTGGCTTCACCGTCTACGCCTTCCGCATGCAGATGGCCTTCCCGGGCATGAGCGTGCCGGGCTACGGCCGGGTCACCGCGACCGACTACAACGCGCTGGTCACCACGCACGGCTCGGTGATGATCTTCTGGGTGGCGATGCCGGTGCTGATCGCCGCGCTGGGGAACTACCTCATTCCCCTCATGATCGGCTGCGACGACATGGTGTTCCCGCGGCTCAACCGCCTGAGCTACCAGATCTTCCTCGTCTCGGTGATCGTGCTCTTCGCCTCGTTCTTCGTCGACGGCGGCGCCTTCGGCGGCGCGTGGACGAGCTACCCCCCGCTCTCGGCCAAGCCCGAATACAACCTCACGCCGCTGGGCGCGCCGATGTGGCTGACGGCGGTGGCGCTGGAGTTCGCCGCCTTCCTCATGGGCGGCATCAACTTCGTCACCACGGTGATGAACAGCCGCGCGCCGGGCATGAAGATGTTCGACGTGCCCATCGTGGTGTGGAGCATCATCATCGCGTCGATCCTCTTCATGGCCTCGGTCGGTCCGTTGATCGCCGGCGCGCTCATGCTGCTGTTCGACCAGACGCTGGGCACCGCGTTCTTCGACCCCAACAAGGGCGGGGACCCGGTGCTCTGGCAGCACCTGTTCTGGTTCTTCGGTCACCCCGAGGTGTACGTGGTGCTGTTGCCGGCGATGGGCATCGTGGCCGAGGTGATCGCCACCTTCAGCCGCAAGAAGCTCTTCGCGTACAAGACGGTGCTGTACACGATGGTGGGCACCGGGGCGCTCTCGTTCTTCGTGTGGGCGCACCACCAGTTCATCGCCGGCATCGACCCGCGCATGGCGAACATCTTCTCGGTCACCACGTTGCTGATCTCGATTCCGGTGGCCGAGATGTTGTTCGTCTACATCGCCACGCTGTACGGCGGCTCGATTCGGCTCACCACCCCGATGCTCTGGGCGCTGGCCTTCATCGGCGAGTTCCTGCTCGGCGGCGTGACCGGCATCTTCCTGGGCTCGTCGGGCGCCGACATCTACTTCCACGACACGTACTTCGTGCTGGCGCACTTCCACTACACGTTCTTCCCCATCGCCTTCATCGCGGTGTTCGCGGCGATGACGTACTGGTTTCCGAAGATGTTCGGCCGGTACATGAACGAGGCGTGGGGCAAGGTGCACTTCTGGGGCACGATCATCGCCTTCAACTTCATCTTCATTCCGCTCTTCCTGCTGGGGGCGCGCGGTGATCACCGCCGCATCTACGACTACACGCACTTCCCCGACCTGATGAAGCCGGGCATGCAGGACCTGCGAATTCTCGCCACGCTCTCGCTGGTGGTGCTGCTCGCGTTCCAGGTCATCTTCCTGGTGAACTTCTTCCTGAGCATGTTCAAGGGCGCGAAGGCCGAGGCGAACCCGTGGAAGGCGAACACGCTCGAATGGGTGGCGCCTTCGCCCCCGCCGCACGGCAACTTCCCCGAGGGGCTGCCCACCGTGCACCGCGGCCCGTACGAATACAGCCACCCCGATCGCCAGGAAGACTACTGGCCGCAGAACGCGAGCTGACCCATGTCTTCATTCCCGAGACCCATCGCGACGACCCGGAGCGCCACGGGCATCTCCACCGGCAAGCTGGCCGTGTGGTGGCTGATCGCCTCTGAAATCGTCATCTTCGGCGGCGTGCTGGGCAGCTACCTGATGCACCGCATCGGGCACCCGGAGTGGGCCAGCCACGCGGCGCACACCAACACCTGGGCGGGCGCCTTCAACACGCTGGTGCTGCTCACCTCGTCGCTGTTCGCGGTGATGGCGCACCAGGCGGCCGACCAGAAGGACGGCAAGAAGGCGGCGAAGTTCCTCTACCTCACCTGCGCGGGGGCGCTGACGTTCCTCCTGGTGAAGTCGGTGGAGTGGACCACCGAGATCCAGCACGGCTTCACCATCAGCTCGCACACCTTCTGGTCGTTCTATTACACGGCCGCCGGCATCCACGGCGTGCACGTGCTGGTCGGCATGATCATCATGCTGGTCATCGCGAACGACGCGAAGAAGGGCGTCGACCTGCAGCGGGTCGAGGCGGTGGGCCTGTACTGGCACTTCGTCGACATCGTCTGGATCTTCCTCTTCCCGCTTCTCTACATCGCCAAGTGAGCCGCCATGTCCTCTGACGCCTCGACTCCCGCTCACCACGACGACGCCGCGCACGGCGGCGGTCACACCACGCACCACTACAACTACGTGAAGATCTGGGGGGTGCTGCTGGTGCTCCTCGTGCTGTCGGTGGCCGGCCCCATCGTGGCGGGCAACTTCTCGCCCACGGTGAAGCTGGTGCTGACGCTGCTGACCGCGTTCGGCATCGCCTTCGTGAAGGCGTTCATCGTGATCAAGTACTTCATGCACCTCACGGTGGAGAAGAAGTACATCGGCTTCCTGTTGCTCACGATGCTCGCGTTCATGCTGGTCTTCGTCGGCGGCGTCGCGCCTGACGTGATGAAGCACGAGGGCCAGCGCTGGGTGAACACCGCCGCGCAGGACACGGTGAAGAAGGGCCTGGCTGAAGACGCGGCCGCCGAAGGCCACGGCGACGCCCACCCCGCGGCGGCGCCGCACTGACATGACCCCGGCCGACGCGATGCTGCCGAGCACCCCGCCGCGGCGCCCGGTCGTCTCGAGCGCCGTGCTCGGCACGTTGTTCTTCGTGGTGGCCGAGGTGATGTTCTTCTCGGGAGCGATCTCCGCCTTCACCATCGCCCGTTCGGGCGCGGCGCCGGGCACGTGGCCGATGCCGGGCCAGCCGCGGCTGCCCGCCGAGGCGACGGCGCTCAACACCGCGCTGCTGCTGCTCAGCGGCATCGTCCTGGCCGTCGCGCACCGGCTCTACAAGAAGCAATCGCCCATCGCGCATTGGATCACGCTGTGCGCGTGGGGCCTGGGGGCGGGCTTCGTGGCGCTGCAGGGCGTGGAATGGGCGGGCCTGCTCGGCAGCGGGCTGACGCTGACCTCGAGCCCGCTGGGCAGCTTCTTCTATTTGATCGTCGGCGCGCACGCGGCGCACGCGGTGGTGGCGCTGCTGGCGCTGGGCTGGGCGTGGCTCACCATGGCGCGCGGCACGCTCAACCCCGGCTTCTTCTTCGGCACGCAGACGTTCTGGTACTTCGTGGTGCTGATGTGGCCGGTCATCTACGCGCGGGTGTACTTCTGATGGCCCCCGTTCGCCCCGAGCGCAGTCGAGGGGTGCTCGCGCTCCTGCTCACGCTGGTCTCGTCGCCTGCCTTCGCCTGCGCGGTGTGCGGGGCAGGGGAGAACGACCCGTCGCGGGGCTCGTACGTGGTGATGTCGGTGATCATCTCGCTGCTGCCGCTGGCCATGCTGGGCGGCATCGTCGGCTACGTGGTGGTGAAGACGCGCGCGTCAGAGAAGCAGGCCGCAGCGCCTCGCCACCAGCCGCCAGCCTGACCCGTATGAACAGGGACGCGGAGCTGCACGCCATCGAGGAGCTCGGCAGGCGTGGAGGGAGGCTGTCTGCGTTGGTGGCGACGCCCATCGTCACAACGTCCGTCCTCCTCGGGTTGTTGCTCTTCTTCCTGCTGCGCGACGTCCAGCTGATGAAGTTCGGCGCGCACCTGCCCGCGCTCACTGCGGTGATGGCCTGGGGGCCGGTGCTTGCCGGGGGCCTCGTGGGCGCCAGGTTCGCCTCCCGCGCGCTGGCTCGTGCGCGGCGCGCCAGCTGGATCGAGGAGGTCGCGCGCGAGCACCAGGTCAACCCGCGCGTGCTCGAGGAGTTCTTCGGCGATTGGTCCTGAGTGCCAGCTGGGCGTTGTCGCCGGCTCGGTCGCGAGCTGAAGGCTCACCTCACCGAGCACCTTCGCCGGGTGCAGAACGGTGAAGCCGTGACGATCACCGACCACGGCCGCCCGGTGGCGACGTTTTGTGGCGATCGCCCGCGAGACCGGCTCACCCGCGTCCCGCCCCGCTCAGCGCGAGGCCTCGGGTGACGTCACGGGGACCACCAGACGCGGGTCCATGCGGGTGACGCGAAGTCGTGTCCGGGGCGAGCGCGTCTCGAGGACCCTCCTGCGCGACCGCGAGTGAGCCCGGCTCAACCTGCTTCGAGATGCGCCCGTGCGGCGTGTGCCGGATGAGGGCGAGAAGGGCGACTGCCTCGAGGGCGTGGTGCGATGCGGATCTGCGCCGAGCTCGTCGCGCGCTTGCCCCTCGACCCCGGGAAGGACGCGAAGCTGGCCGAGTCGCTTCATGAGAGCTCGCGCGGTTGTCTCCTTTGGTGACGGCGAGGCGGGGGCGGACGCGACCGGAGAAGCGTGTCCTCTTTGATGACCGCTTGTCATCAAAGAGGACAGGCTTTGGGAGCCCCTCTCAACCCGGCCGTCGGCGAGCACGACCGACCCGCTCACCTGAACGAAGCCAGGTGCACTCCGTGAACGAAGCGCTCGAGGTCGAGGGGCCTGGCCGGGCTCGGCACGGTCCTTCGACCGTTCACGACCGCTCACTCTCAGGGCCTCCTCGGCTGCCCTCCGGAGAGAGACATGTCATAGGACAGCGCCGTCACCCGGTCGGTGGAGCACCTTCGCGCGCGCTCATTCCTTCGCGGGGTTGCGTTGGCTCGGCGCTTGAAGACGCGCGGGCGCATGCCGCGCCCCGGTCCTCCAGCTTCCGCCTTCGCCCTCGTGCTCGGCCTCTTCGTGGTGCTCATGGGCGCGACCTGGTTCCGCCACACCGACGTGGGCGACGCGCAGCTCTACCAGGTCATTGCGCGCCACATGCTCCGCGGAGGCGACTGGCTCTCGCTGGAATACCTGGGTCGGCCCTTCTTTGATCACCTCCCGTTCGGGCTCTGGCCGATCGCGCTGGCGCAGGCAGTCGATGAGCGGGCCGTCATTCCGCTGCACGCGCTCTTCTCGGTGCTCACCGTCGCCCTCGTCGGCGTGGTGGGCCACCGGCTGAGTGGGCCGTGGGCCGCGCTCGGTTCGATGCTCGTGCTCGCCACCACGCAGATGTACTTCTTCCAGACCAGCTACCCGACGCTCGACCCGCTGCTCTTGCTGCTCACCACGGCCAGCGTGATCCCGGTGCTCACCAACGCAGGCACACGCGCGCAGTGGTTCACCGCGTGGCTCTTCGCTGCGCTGGCGGTGGCGGTGAAGGGGCCGTTCGGGCTGCTGCCGCTCGGAGGCGTCATCGGCGCGCGGGTGCTCGTGGATCGCTCGTGGCGTCACCTGGGCTGGGGCGCCCTCGTCCTGGGCCTCGCCGTCGCGCCGGTGGCCCTCTTCCTCGCGCTGCGCCCTGATTGGCGCGAGGGGTATGGAGTTCACCAGCTGCTGGCGTCCGCCTCGGGAGAGCGCACCGATGGCGCCGCCGGGTACGCGCTCGCGTTCAAGTTCATCGCGGATCGGTACTGGCCGTGGTTTCCGCTGCTCTTCCTGGGCCTCGCCGCCACCATCAGGCCCGGGCCTCCAGAGCACGTGAACGCGTGCCGCAAGCTGGCGGTGGCCTGCGCGCTCGTGCTGATTGGCCTGTCGTTGCCGCACCGCAAGCTCTGGCACCACACGCTGGTCGCCTACCCGCTGCTGTCCACGCTCATCGGCGTGGCGATCGCTCCGCGGCTGGCGGGTTGGTTCGGCGAGGCCGCGGGAAGGCGCCGGCTGCTCGCTGGGCTGGGCGTGGCGCTGGGGCTCGCGGTCAGCGCGGTCGCTGGCGGAGTGGAGCGCGTGTTGATGGCCCGCCCCTGCGTGCTCGCCACCGACTTCTCAGACGAGCTCCAACTCGTCCACGCCGGAGGCACCGTCGCGGTCATCTCAGAGCACGAGGAATGGGACATGCTCTCGGCGCTCGCGTTCGAGCGTGACGTGACGCCCGTTCGCACCGCCAGCTGGGAAGGCGTGAGCGGCCCGCTCGTGCTCGCCACCGACCAGGCCTGGGCCACCGCGCCTTCAGGCTGGGCCGCGCTCAAGCAGGCGCGGGGGTGGGTGTTCGCGACGCTACGGCCCCCGTGACCGTCGCGCGCTTGAACAAAGTTGAACCACGCGCACCGGGAAGCTGCTTGAACGCGTCCCCGGTCGTCTCATGTCTGACTCCACGCCGCCCAAACCTTTCTGGAAGAACCCGTACCTCATCGGGTTCCTCATCGGCGCCGCCTTCCTCACCGTGATGCCGTTCATCCAGCGGCGCTTCCTGAAAGCGCCGCCGCCGCTGCGCCAGCTCACCGCGTGGGAATTGCCTTCGCTCGCTGGTGGGCCCGTCTCGACCGCTGCGCTCAAGGGCAAGGTGGTGCTCGCCACCACCGAACTGGGCCCCTGCGACCCGGCGTGCCTCGAGCGGCAGAAGAACTTCGGCACCGCGGTGCGGCACGTCGACGATCTCGACGGAGGCGTGGTGCTGGTGAGCTTCGTGGGCGACGAGGCGAAGGCGGGCCTCACCGGGCTGATGCAGACGGCGACGCCGGCGTGGCGCTTCGCCGGTGGCTCGCAGGCGCAGCTCGACCCGCTCCTCGGCCAGCTCCAGCTCGGGCTCGATCAGTTCCTCGAGCCGCCCAGCGCGAACTTCGCGAAGGCCCACGTGATCGTCCTCATCGATCAGAACGACGCCGTGCGCGGCTACTGGATGGACGACGGGGCAGGGCGGGGGAACTCGATCAACGCGGCCCGGCTGCTCGCGAAACACGGTCCGAACCCGTGAGTTGATCCCAATCAAGTCAGAGGAAGTGAGCAGACGCAGAAGCTGCGCTCGATGTGGGTGTTCGCACTCTCAAGCGCTCGGAAATAGATGTTGTTCCAGCAGCACGGATTCGCTACGTGCCGCCACCTCCAAGAGGTCGACACCATGGCTCAGATTTTCCCCCGGTGGACCAACCAGACCCCCCGGCTCATCACCATCGGCGGCCTCGTCGGCCTCGGTGCGCTCACCTTCGCCATCTACTGGTGGGCTTCGCCGTACCACACTGACGTCGGCTACATGCCGAAGCAGCCCGTCGCGTACAGCCACGCGCTGCACGCCGGCGAGCTCAAGATGGACTGCCGCTATTGCCACGTCGGCGTCGAGCAGGGCGCCGTGGCCGGCGTGCCCGCCACGCAGACCTGCATGAACTGTCACGCGCAGGTGAAGAAGGGCTCCGAGCAGCTCAAGCCCGTCTATGACTCGTGGGCTGACGGCAAGGGCGAGAAGAGCGTCGAGTGGGTGCGCGTGCACAAGCTGCCCGACTACGCGTACTTCAACCACTCTGCCCACGTGGGCTTCGGCGTCGGTGAGAACCGCGCCGCCATCGGCTGCGAGACCTGCCACGGCCGCATCGACCTGATGGAAGTGGTCCGCCAGGACCAGCCGCTCTCGATGAGCTGGTGCATCAACTGCCACAGCGACCCCGCCCCCAACCTGCGGCCCGTCGAGGCCGTGACGAAGATGGGCTGGACCGCCGATCTCGCGTGGATCGAGAAGGCGAAGCACATCACCGAGACCCTGGAACCGCCCGGCTCGCTCTCGCGCGCGCAGCGGTTCGTCGACGGCCACTACCAGACCTATGCGACGGCCGGCTGCTCCGGCTGCCACCGCTGAAAAGTTGAAGGAGCGAAAGTCATGAAGAAGGATCCCTACGCCCCGCTTCGCGAGACGATGACTCCGACGCCTGAGTATTGGCGCTCGCTCGAGCACCGCGACAACGACGAGTCAGTCACCTCGACGCAAGATCTCGAGTTCCCCACCGGCATCACCACGCCCGCGGGCTTCAACCGCCGCGACGCGATGAAGCTGGCCGGTGCCTCGATCGCGCTGGGCTCGCTCGCCGGCTGCGAGAAGCTGCGCCGCGACCCCGACGAGATCCTCCCGTTCGTGCGCCCGCCCGAGAAGTACGTGGCCGGCAACAAGCTGATGTACGCCACCGCCGCGCAGCGCTCTGAGGGCGCGGTCGGCCTGCTGGCCGAGTCGAACGAGGGCCGCCCCACCAAGCTCGAGGGCAACCCGCTGCACCCGTCCTCGCTCGGCGCGTCCGACGCGTGGGCCCAGGCCGAGATCCTCAAGCTGTACGATCCGCAGCGCGCGAAGTCGCCGCTCAAGGCCGGCGCGCCCGCGAAGTGGGAAGAGTGGGACGCGTTCGCCAAGGACCACTTCGGCAAGCTCGTCACCGAGCAGGGCAAGGGCCTCGCCTTCCTGGTGGAAGAGGACATGGGCCCCACCTTCGAGCGCCTGCTGGCGAAGCTGCCCGCGGCGAAGGTGGTGCGGTTCGATCCCCTCGCGCCTGACAACTGCATCCAGGGCGCGCAGCTCGCGTTCGGCCCCGGCGCCCGCGTGCACGCGGACCTCTCGAAGGCGAAGGTGGTGTTCTCGCTCGAGAACGACTTCCTCTTGAGCGGCCCCGATCACCTCACGCTGGCCCGCCAGTTCGGCGCGACGCGCGCGGTGCAGAAGCAGGAAGACGCGGCGAAGATGATCCGCCTGTACGTGGCGGAGGCCGTGTTCAGCAACACCGGCACCAACGCCGACCACCGCGTGCGCATCAGCTCGGGCGAAGGCGTGAACGTGCTCAAGGCCCTCGCGCAGGAGCTCGGCCTCGCCGACCTCGCCGCAGGCGGCGGCGCGCTGAGCGACGTGCAGAAGAAGTTCGTCGCGGGCCTCGCGAAGGACCTCAACGCGAACAAGGGCGCCTCGGTGCTCTTCGTCGGTGAGCGCCAGCCCCCCGCGGTGCACGCGCTGGGCAACGCCCTCAACGCCGCGCTCGGCAACGTCGGCGCGACCGTCACCGTCAGCTTCCCCGAGGCGCCTGCAGCCCGCGTCGGCATGCACGAGCAGCTCGAGGCGCTGGTGAAGGGCCTCGGCTCCGAGGTCACCACGCTGGTCACCTTCGACGGCAACCCGCTCTACACCGCGCCCGGCGCGCTCAAGTTCGGCGAGGCGGCGGCGAAGGTCACCTTCATCCACGCGGGCGTGCTCCCCGAGGAGACGGGCCTCAAGGCCACCTGGCACGTGCCTTCCGCGCACTTCCTCGAGTCGTGGGCCGATGCCCGCGCGTGGGACGGCACCGCCAGCCTGGTGCAGCCGCTCATTCTTCCCCTGCACGGCGCCCGCGCCGGCCTGACCCTGCTCGCGCAGATGGTGGGCGAGGCCGAGACGTCTGACCGCAAGCTGGTCGAGGCCACGTGGGTCGGGAAGTCGATCGCGGACGTGAAGGCCTGGCGCAAGGCGCTGCATGACGGCGTCATCGCCAACAGCGCGCGCAAGGCCGGCACCGCCGAGGTGAAGACGGCCGACGTCGTCGCCGCGCTCGGCACGGTGAAGGCGAGCACCGCCAGCAAGGACTCGCTCGAGTTCATCGCGGTCGACGGCCACGTGAAGGACGGCCGCCTCTCGAACGTGTCGTGGCTGATGGAGCTGCCCGACTCGATGAGCAAGCTCTGCTGGGACAACGCGGCGCTGATCTCGCCCGCGCTGGCCAAGGAGCTGGGCATCGGCAGCGGCGTGGTGAAGAACCGCTACGACGCCGACATGGTCGAGCTCACGGTGGACGGCCGCAGCATCAAGGCGCCCACCTTCGTGCTGCCCGGCCTCGCCACCTACTCGGTGGTGATGAACCGCGGCTACGGCCGCACCTTCGGCTACGTCGCCACCGGCGTCGGCGTCGACGTGCACCCGCTCCTCGGCGCCAGCGGCGCGGTGGTGCAGGGCGTGAAGCTGACCAAGACGGGCGAGGTGAAGAACCTGGCCTCGACGCAGGACCACTTCAGCGTCCCCGGCAACCCGCTCAAGGAGCTCACCTTCGCCCAGATGTCGGCGGCGGGTGCGGGCTCACGCGATCGCGAGCTGGGCCTGGGGAACCCCGGTGACAGCGCGTACCGCCCGCTGTTCCGCTCGGCGACCGCGGCCTCGTACCAGAAGGACGGCGCGAAGTTCGCGCACGTCGGCGACATCCCCGAGAACCTGGTGACGCTGGGCACGCCGAAGAACCGCCCCAGCAAGCCCATCCAGCCGCACGGCGAGGTGACCTACGAAGGCCAGCAGTGGGGCATGGTCATCGACCTCTCGTCCTGCACCGGCTGCAACATCTGCGCGGTCGCCTGCATCGCCGAGAACAACATCCCGGTGGTGGGCCGCGAGCAGGTGCTGCTCGGCCGCGAGATGCACTGGATCCGCATCGACCGCTACTTCAGCGGCGACGTCGAGACGCCCCGCGCGCTGCACCAGCCGCTCACCTGCATGCACTGCGAGAACGCGCCGTGCGAGCCGGTGTGCCCGGTGTCGGCCACGGTGCACGACGAAGAGGGCCTCAACTCGATGGCGTACAACCGGTGCATCGGCACCCGGTACTGCGCCAACAACTGCCCCTTCAAGGTGCGCCGCTACAACTACCTGGACTTCACGCACACCGGCGACTTCTTCGTGGAGCCCGAGTGGAAGGAGCGGATGAAGACGCTCAAGCTCCAGCGCAACCCCGACGTCACCGTGCGGTACCGCGGCGTGATGGAAAAGTGCACCTTCTGCACCCAGCGCATCGACGAGGCGAAGATCGCCGCGAAGCGCGCCGGGCACGATCGCAAGGCGCTGCCTGACGGCGCGGTGACGCCGGCCTGCGCGCAGGCGTGCCCGACCCAGGCCATCACGTTCGGCAACATCAACGACCTCGAGTCGAAGGTCGCGAAGCTGAAGGGCAGCGAGCGCAACTACGAGCTGCTGCAGGAACTCAACGTCCGCCCGCGCACCACGTACCTCGCGCGCGTTCGCAACGAGAACGAGGAGCTCGCCTGATCATGGCTACCGCAACCGCTGACATCACGCTGCCAGACGATCCGAACCTCCGTGGTGACGTCGTCCTCCCTGACCCCGTCGCCGGCCGCGAGGCCCTCGTGCGCGGTGGGCACGATTTCCACGCGATCACCGAGATGGTGTGCAAGGTCAACGAGGCGCCCCTCAAGGCGACCCCGAAGCCCTTCCTCTTCGGCCTCTCGCTCGCCGGCGCCACGCTGGCGATGTTCGGTGGCTACATCGGCTACCTGCTCTGGGAAGGCCCCGGCATCTGGGGCAACAACAACCCGGTCGGCTGGGCCTGGGACATCGTCAACTTCGTCTTCTGGGTCGGCATCGGCCACGCAGGGACGCTGATCAGCGCGATCCTCTACCTGTTCCGCCAGAAGTGGCGCACGTCGATCAACCGCTACGCCGAGGCGATGACCATCTTCGCCGTCATCTGCGCCAGTTCCTGCGTGGCGCTGCACACCGGCCGCGTGTGGATGGACTACTACCTCTTCCCCATCCCCAACCAGATGGGCCTGTGGCCGAACTTCCGCAGCCCGCTGGAGTGGGACGTGTTCGCCGTGAACACGTACTTCCTGGTGTCGCTGCTGTTCTGGTTCACGGGCCTCGTGCCCGACTTCGCCACCCTGCGCGATCGCGCCACGGTGCGTTGGCGCCAGGTGTTCTACGGGGCGCTCTCGCTGGGCTGGCGCGGCTCGATGCGCCACTGGGTGACCTACGAGAAGGCGTACCAGATTCTCGCGGCCTTCTCGGCGCCGCTGGTGCTCTCGGTGCACACCATCGTCTCGTTCGACTTCGCGGTTTCCCAGCTGCCCGGCTGGCACACCACGATCTTCCCGCCGTACTTCGTGGCCGGCGCCGTCTTCTCGGGCTTCGCCATGGTGCAGACGCTCATGTTGCCCGCGCGCCACTGGCTGGGCCTCAAGGACATCGTCACCGCGAAGCACATCGAGAACACCAACAAGATCATTCTCGTGACGGGTTCGCTCGTCGGCTACGCGTACGCGATGGAGTTCTTCGTCGCGGCCTACTCCGGCAACGACTACGAGGGCTTCACCTTCCTCAACCGCATGGGCGGCCCGTACTGGTGGGCCTACTGGATCATGGTCAGCTGCAACGTGATCACCCCGCAGCTGTTCTGGTTCCGGAAGATCCGCACCTCGGCGGTGTGGAGCTTCATCCTCGCCATCTTCGTGAACATCGGCATGTGGTTCGAGCGCTTCGTCATCACCGTGACCTCGCTCCACCGCGACGCGCTGGTCTCGAGCTGGGACTACTTCGTCCCGGTGACCGAGGTCTTCTACCTGCTCGGCACGTTCGGCCTCTTCTTCACCCTGTTCCTCCTCTTCGTGCGCTTCTTCCCCGTCATCGCCATGGCGGAAGTGAAGGGCGTGATGCCGCAGGCCAACCCGCACTGGGAAGGCTACGGGCACGCAGCAGGTGAGCACCACGCCCCCGCCGCGGCGACCGGAGGTCACTCATGAGCACCGTGAAGCTCTGGGGTGTGCTGGCGCAGTACGAGAACCCGGCCACCATCTACAAGGCGTGCGAGCAGGTGCGCGACGCCGGCTACAGCGAGTGGGACGCGTGCGCCCCTTTCCCGGTGCACGGGCTGGACAAGGCGATGGGCCTCAAGCCCAGCAAGCTGCCGTGGATCGTCCTGGCCTGCGGTCTCGCCGGGAGCAGCTTCGGCCTCTTCTTCGAGTCGTGGGCGATGGGCTCGCTCTACCCGATGGTCGTCGGCGGCAAGCCGCTGTTCTCGCTGCCGGCCTTCGTGCCCGTCTGGTACGAGATCACCGTCCTCAGCAGCTGCGTGACGGCGTTCCTGGCCAACTGGATCCTCAACGGCCTGCCCCGCCCGCATCACCCGGCGTTCGCGAGCAAGGCCTTCGAGCGCGTCACTGACGACAAGTTCTTCATCATGGTCGAGGCGACTGATCCGAAGTTCGACCTCGAGAAGACGAAGGCGCTGCTCCAGAGCTCTGGCGCGACCCTCGTCGAGGAGTTGGAGCCGTGAAAAAGGTTCTGCTGCTGTCGCTCATGTCCGTCGCCGGTTGCCGCGGTTGGGACACCGAAGAGCGCCCCATTCACCTGATCAAGAACATGGACACCCAGGAGCGGGGCCGCGCAGGCCGCCGCGATTCGACTGGGTTGTTCGCCGACGGGCGCATGTCGCGCCTGCCGGTGGAAGGCACTGTCGCGCAGGGCCAGCTCGGCGAAGATCCCCTCTGGGAAGAGGGCGTCGACGAGAAGGGCGAGCCGAGCAAGGTGCTGCCCGCGAACGTGAAGACCGAGTTCGAGGCGCAGGCCGCGCACGGCCGGGGCCGCTTCGAGATCTACTGCACGCCCTGCCATGGCCCCGCGATGGACGGGAAGGGCACCATCGCCGCGCTGGCGCTCGATGGTGGCCCGCGCCTCACCGTGCCGCCTCCGAGCCTGCACATGGAGCGCATCTCGAAGGAGATGGTGGTCGGCAAGATCTACTCGGCCATCCGCAACGGCGTGAACGCGGGCAACATGCCCAGCTACGCCCCGCAGATCCCCGTGGCCGATCGCTGGGCGATCGTCGCGTACGTGAAGTCCGAGCAGATGAAGAAGGACCCCGCGGTGCAGATGGAGCCGGGCGGCGTGGTCGGACCCGACACGTCGAAGGGACCCACCGCCGAAGCCGGCGCGGTGCTCTACAAGACCAAGACCTGCAACGCCTGCCACTCCATCGACGGCAGCAAGCTCGTCGGCCCCAGCTTCAAGGGTGTGTGGGGCAAGACCGAGCAGACGAGCGCGGGTGATGTCGTCGTCGACATGGCCTACCTCAAGGAATCGGTCACCGCGCCCATGGCGAAGATCGTCAACGGCTACCCGCCCGCGATGCCCCCGCAGGTGCTCACCGATCCCGAGATCGAGAGCATCGCGCTGTTCCTGCAGACGTTGAAGTGACCGAGGCCACCGTGAGCCACGAAATCAAGAAGCCGGAAGACATTCAGGTTCCCCCGTCGAGCTTCCTCGCGAAGCTGCCGATGCTCGGCGGAATCCTCGCGGTGGCTGGCCTGGGCGCGACGCTCGGCTCGGCCTTCGGCGAGAACAAGGCCCGCGCCATGTTCAGCTACCTCTGGGCCTTCGAGGTGGTGCTGGGCATCGCGCTCGGCGGCCTGGGCTGGCTGCTGATCGATCACACCGTGCGCTCGGGCTGGGGCGTGGTGGTGCGCCGCCTGGTGGAGACGACCTCGGCGACGCTGCCGGTGTTCATCCTCCTCTGGCTGCCCATCGGCTTCATCGGCTTCCACGAGTTGTACCCGTGGACGCATGAGAGCGACCCCATCCTGCTCAAGAAGGCGTGGTTCCTCTCGCCGGGCTTCTGGTACGCGCGCTCGTTCCTCTACCTGCTGGCGTGGGCGGGGCTGGGCTGGTTCCTCTACAGCACGTCGATCAAGCAGGACGGGCTGGGCGACAACCCCACCGAGCGCGAGCGCCTCATCCACATCGTGCGCAAGGTGTCGGCGGGCGGCATCATCCTCTACGGGGTGACGCTGTCGTTCGGCGCCATCGACTGGCTGATGTCGCTGCAGCCGCACTGGTACTCGACCATCTTCGGCGTCTACTACTTCACCGCGTCGATCCTCGCGTTCTTCGCCTTCGTCACCCTGATGTCGATGGCGCTGCAGGCGTCGGGCGCGCTCAAGACGGCGATCAACACCGAGCACTTCCACGACCTCGGCAAGTTCATGTTCGGCTACACGATCTTCTGGGCGTACATCGCGTTCAGCCAGTTCATCCTCATCTGGTACGCGAACATTCCGGAAGAGACCGAGTTCTTCATGGTCCGCAACGAGGGGGGCTGGCAGTACATCTCGTACGGCCTGCCGCTGGCGCACTTCTTCGTGCCGTTCCTCTTCATGCTGTCGCGGAAGATCAAGCGCAACCGCACCCTGCTGGCCACCGGCGCGGTGTGGACGCTGGTCATGCACTGCATCGACATCTACTGGCTGGTGATGCCGAACTTCGGCGCGCACGGTGAGGGTCACCACGAGCCGCACGTGGCGTTCAGCTACCTCGACTTCACCGCGCTTCTGGGCATGACGGGCGTCTTCCTCGCCGTGTACGGCGTGCTGCTCAACCGGAACAAGGTCGTGCCCATCAACGACCCCCGGCTCGAAGAGTCACTCGCGCACGAGAACTACTGACCTCCCGCGGCGCAGGGGAGACACGTTCAGGAAGACCTGGCTGGTGGGCAACGTGACGGTGCCGGGCGGCACGGTGCCCCTGTCGGTGGCGACGGCGACATCCAACCGGCCGTCTCCGTTGAGATGTCACCGACTGAGCCCGGGACTTCGTCTCAGCCCGTCCTCGTTCACGCCGGGCAACCTCGGGGCGGTCGCGGGCGGGTCGAGGGGAATCCCCGTGCCCATGCGCCTGAAGCCGCCAAGCAGGAAGGCGAGCACCGTCTGCGCGCGCGGAGCGTCGGGGTCGAACACCACCCCGCACAGCTGAAGTTCATCCGACAGACGGCTGGCGCTGGCCCACTGGGCGAAGAACACGCAGTTCTCCGCGAGCTGCGGCGCCTTCTCCACCACGAGGTGCCGCTCGTAGAAGCCCCACTTCATGTCGACCGCCTTCTTCGAGAACTTGATCGTCACCGGGTACCGGCTGAGGCCGGTGCCCCAGGTGCCCTCGATGACGTTCGCGTCGCCTTCCCTGCGCAGCTTGAATTCGCCTTCCAGACTGGGCGCGGGCATCGACAAGTCGAGCGCCGTGACGCGCACGGTGTCGCCCTCGACGGAGGCGGTGAAATCGCCGGAGCGGTCGCGCCACTGACCGGGCGTGACGAGCTTGAGCTGCGCCTGACTCTCCTGCGAGTTGATGATGCGGTCGGAGAACCAGACAGCCCCGACCCTGCCCACGGCGGCGTCGAGGCGCGGGTCTTGCGGGGCACGCACCAGGTCGGTGGTGGCGACGGACCGGTCGACGACCTCGAGATCGGGGTGGGCCAGCTCGGCGGAGCCCGGGCCGTCGAGCACGAGGCCCAGCGAGATGAGCTCCGCGTCGCTCCCGACGTCGAGCACCACCGATTGCGCGGCGCACGGCACCGTCCCCCTCAACGGGCGCGCCTGCATGTTGTCGAAGGCGGTCGTCTTCTTGTGGGGCCCCTCGACGCGCATCCACAACCCCGCCCACCCGACGAGGTCCTTCGTGGCGACCTTCGCGGTGAAGCGCACGCGCAGGCCCCGGTATTTTTCGGCGCGGAACATCTGCATCACCGCGATGTTGCCCGCCGGGGTTGCCTCCCCGGAGCGCACGCTCGCCGCGCGGGCGCCGCAAGCGCCCTTCTCCACCGTCTCGACCACGTAGTGCTCGGGGTGCTTGCCGGCGACGAACCACCCGGCGGGCACCGCGCCGGCGTCCGCGGCGAGCGCGCCGAGGCTCGCGCACGAAAGGATGAGGAGGGTGCGGATCATGGGGGCTCCGGTGAGGGGTCGAACGACGCGAAGGTGGCATTGACGAGCTCGGCGTCGCCTTCGTAGCGAGGTGTGTCGAGGCCGAAGGGGGCGAAGGCGGTGACGGCTTCGGCCGGCACGTCGACACCCTCGTAGATGGGAATGTCCGACACCGACACCGCCTCGCCAGCGTCCATGGGCGCGCCGAGGGACGACGTCTCCGCCGGGGAGCGCAGCAGCACCAGGAGGACCGAGGCCGCGAGGGCGAGCAGGGCGCCGGCGACGGGGAGCGCGCGACGGCGCAGGGTCGGGGTGAGGGGCCGCACTGAGGCGGAGGCGGCTCCCGGCTGCCCGGGGACGCCCACGGCGGCCGCGAGCTGTGACTCCGCGCGCGCCTCCGCCTGCAGGAGCGCCTCACAGGCCCGGCACGCGCCCGCGTGGGCCTCGACGGCCCTGGCTTCGTCCTCTTCCATCAGGCCAGAGACCCAGCGCGCTGCCGCCACCGCGGTGAAGTGGTTCGAGCTCATCGAGGTTCCTCCAGGGCGGCGCGCAGGGTCACGCGCACCTCCCAGACGATCTGCTTCACGCGCTGGGTCGACAACCCCACGCGCCTGGCGAGCTCTGCGTGCGGAACACCCTCCTCGCACGCCAGCCGGAAGATCTCCCGCTTCGACTCGGCGACCTCTGCGAGCGCTCGCCCCACGCGGGCCAGCGCCTGCGCCGAGGCGAGCGCGGCCTCGGCAGAAGCTCCGGGCGCCTCGGCGTCGTGGCCGGGCGAGTGCTCGGTGGGCGAGGCGCGGCGACGACGGAGCAGGTCACGCGCGAGGAAGCGCGCCTGGGTGATGACGATGCCCGGAAACGCGAGCGACTCGAGGGCGCCTGCCTGGTGCTGTTGCCACAGCCGCGCCCACGCGTCCTGGCTGATGTCGCGGGCGTCATCGATCCCCAGCCCCTCGGCCAGCAGCGAGACCATCAGTCTGCGCTGGTGCGTCGCGACGCGGGCATCCCAGGTGCCACGCTCCGCGTCCGCGACAGAGGTGGGGTGAGAGGCCACGAGCATTCACTCCAGAACGAATCGGCCAGGCGTCGGTATCGCCCTTCGTTTTCCCAGCCGCCCGGTGCCTGGCGGGCCTCTAGAGTCTGAGGCAGGCCGCGAACGGTGGCCAGCGCACGGCAGCTGGGTGCTGGGGCTGGTGGCCTGCGGGGCAACGTCGAGGGGGAGGCGCCCAGCGAGCGCATGGCCGCGTTCTTGCTGGTCTGGCGCGCCATGCCTCTTTTCGACGCCTCGAATCGGACACGCTCGCCACACCGGGGCGTCGCCGTCGCGATCTTCAGCCTCATCACCCTGGCGTGCGCGTCAGGCTCCGGCTGCGCGGGGCCGATCCCCGCGTATCCGAACTACGTCGACTGCTCGATGCCGAAGCACGATCCCTCAGGCATCCACTGCTTCATCGGTGCCGATCGGCCCACCCTCGTCGCCGGCGTGTCGGTGATGGTGGAGGTCTCGCCCAAGCACAAAGTCACCTCGGCCGATTGGCGCTGCACCTTCGTGGAGACTGGTGATGGCGGTCTCGAGCTGGTGACCGAAGGAACGGTGTGCGTCGAGCCGGGCATCGGCGAGGAGCTCGAAGATCCGCGCGTGCGGTGGGTTTGCACTCCGCCTCCGGGTACCTGGCGCATCGCGCGCGGTGCAGGTGAGCCGCTTCTCGTCGAGGTTGACTCCCGGGGCACGATGGTGTGCCCGTGAGCGCGGCGCGCTTCGAATGGGCGCGACGTGCCTGAATTGGTTTGAGAAGAAGTTGGATCTCATTCCTGCCTCCACCACTCTCTTCGAGCGCGTGCGCGATTCGATCGCAGGCCGGTTGCGAGCAGAGCGCAGCGCGAAGGACTGGACCGGGTTCGTGCGACGCATCGAGGCAGACACCGGCTTTACGGGGACCAACCCATAGCGAGAACTACTGACGGGAAGGCGCGCCGGAGTTACACAGACTCCGGTCCAGTCCCCCGCAGGAGTTCGCATGAAAACGTCGTTGCTCGTTGCGCTCGTCGTCGCCCTGTTCGCGGGCCACGCTCGAGCGGAGTCCCGGTCCGCGCACCTGCTCGGTGATGCGCCCAAGGTGTTGCTCGGTTCCACCCCACGCCTGCTCGACTCGGCGCTCGCCGCGGCCGACGTGAAGGACACCGTCGCCGCCAACATCGGCTTCGGTGAACACTTCGCCAAGACCTCGGCGGTGGGCATGGCCTCGTCGCTCACCGGCGTGCTCCTCGGCGCGGGCCTGGGCGTGCTGTCGAACAACCTCATCGGGGCCGCCATCCCCGTGCTGCTGGCCAACCTCTTCCTCCCGCCGATCCTCACCGTGCTGATGGCGATGCTGGTGGGGAACTGGGAAACGCCGGGGCGCTTCGGCTTCTGGCTCCCGCTCGCCGGCGCCTTCGTGGTCAACGCGGCGGCCTATGTCATCGCCAGCCTCGTGCTGGTGGTGCCGTGGACCAACCCGGCCGCGCTCCTGTTGTACTGCCTGGTCGACGGCCTGCTCATGGGCGGCGCCACCGTGGGCATCATGCACCTCACCGAGAAGAAGAAGCCCGGCACCATCACCTCGTTCGTGCCCGGCGTGAGCGACACCACCTTCGTGTCGATGATGAAGGTGAACCTGTGAGAGCGCTCATCACGATGCTGGCGGCCCTCGCTCCCTCGCTGGCGCTGGCGCAGAACTGCCCGACCCGCGCCTCGTGGCCCACCACCGAGTGGCCGGTGAACCTGGTGAGCGCGACCGCGAAGGCCGCGGAGATCAAGGCGCTGGAAGACTTCGCCTTCACCCTCACGGGGAAAGACTCCGAGCGCCTCGGCATGCGCACCGAGGGGCTGGTCATCATCAAGAACGGCGCCATCGTCTACGAGCGCTACGGGCGCGGCTTCGACGAGACCAAGCGCCACCTCTCGTGGAGCGTGGCCAAGAGCTTCTCCAGCGCGCTGGTGGGCGTGGCGGTGAAGCAGGGCGCGCTCTCGCTCGACGACTCGGTCTGCAAGCACCTGCCGGAATACGACGGCACGCCGCAGTGCAAGATCACCGTGAAGGACGCCATCACCTTCGGCACGGCGCTCGGCTGGCAGGAGGAATACGAGAACCAGAGCTACCAGGTGTCCTCGGTCATCTCGATGCTGTTCGGCGTCGGGCACGGCGATCAGCTCAAGCACATCCTCACCCACAAGCTGGTGGCCGAGCCGGGCAAGCGCTGGAGCTATTCCACCGGAGACGCCGAGCTCGCCTCTGCCGTGGCCAAGCGCGCGCTGGCGAAGGCGCATGGCAGAGACGCGTTCTGGAAGCTCATGCTCGACCCCATCGGCATGCAGCGCGCCACGTTCGAAGAAGACGCGAAGGGCACGCCGCTGGGCGGCTCGATGGTCTTCGCCACGCCGCGCGACTTCGCGAAGTTCGGCTTCCTCTTCCTCAACGACGGCTGCTGGAACGGCCAGCGCCTTCTCCCCGAGGGCTGGGTGGCGAGCAGCACCACGCCGTCAGACGTCTTCACCGCCACCGCGCCCGAGAACGAAGACACGCCGTCGGGCTACTCGTGGTGGCTCAACCGCCCCTCGCCCGAGCGGAACAAGCCGCTTCCCTGGCCCGACGTCCCCAATGACACCTACGCCGCGCTCGGCCACTGGGGGCAGCGCATCATCGTGGTGCCCTCTGAAGACGTCATCGTGGTGCGCACCGGCGACGACCGGAAGGGCAGCATCGACGTGAACGAGCTGACGAAGTTCAGCCTGGCGGTGGCGCGATGAGAACGCTCCTGAGCATCCTGGCCGTGGGAATCCTCGCGGGCTGCGCCAACGAGAACGGCGACCCGCGCACGTACGACAACAACGACCTCGAGCTGGCGGTCGGCAACTCGGCCCGAATGGGTTGCAGCTGCATGTTCGTGATGGAAATGGACGAGGCGTATTGCCGCGCCTGGGTGAAGGCGTCGCCCGACGTGGCCAAGGTGTCGTTCGACAGGGTGAACAAGAGGGTAGAGTCGTCGGCGTTCATCAGCTGGGCGGCGACCGCCCGGTTCGTCGATGAAAAGCGCGGCTGCATCCTGGAGTGAGTGAGCGACGCACCATGAGAGGTGCTGCATGGCCACGGACAGTGCAGTCACCCAGCGGGCGTTCCTCACCGGGGCCCGCCTCAAGCTGAGCCGCCTGCAGCTCGATGGAGATCTCGACCGGCTCTACCGGCAGGTCGCGGAGATCTCCGCCCAGGCCCTCAACGTCGCGCGCGTGGGCGTGTGGCTCTTCGACGGCACGGGCCAGGGCCTGCACTGCAAGATGTTGTGGGACGGGAAGGGCGACGGGCCGCCGCCACCGCTGCTGATGTCGAAGCACCCCGAGTACCTGGCCGCGATTCGTGAGCGCCGCTACGTCGCCTCGACCGACGCGCGCACCCAGTCGAACACGAAGGAGCTGCTCGAGTACCTCGAGACCTGGCACATCACCTCGCTGCTCGACGCCGCGCTGTACCGCAACGGCCAGGTGGTGGGCATCGTGTGCCACGAGCACGTGGGCGAGCCGCGCGAGTGGAAGCGCGAGGAGTGCCAGTTCGCCGCCACCGTCGCCGACCTGCTCTCGTACTTCCTCGAGGTGAACGATCGCCTCGCGGCCGAAGCGCAGTCGCACGCGCTCGCGCTCAAGCTCAAAGACGCCCACCGCCTCGACGCGCTGGGCCGCATGGCCGCGGGCGTGGCGCACGACCTCAACAACCTGCTGGGGGTGATCACCACCGGGCTGGCCGTGCTCCAGCGCGGGGGCGGCGCCGACGTGGTTCATCAGATGGAAGAGTCGGCCCGCCACGCCGCGGCGCTCGTCGCGCAGCTCATGTCGCTGGGCCGGCAGAAGACGCCGGTCGCCCAGCGGCAGCCCCTCGAGCCGCTGCTGGCCGACTTCGAGCGCCTGCTCGCTGCTCACACCACGCCGCGAACCCGGGAGCGCAGCCGGTCCAGCGGCACGCTGGGCGAGCGCAGCCGGAGCGAAGCGGAAGATGCGCCGAGGCGTAGCGACCCAGAGGTACGGGTGGTGTTCGACGTCGAGAAGGGGCTGCAGGTCTGGGCCGACGCGGCCCAGCTGCAGCAGGTGCTGCTCAACCTGGTGACCAACGCGATGCAGGCGATGCCGAAGGGCGGGGTGGTGGTGGTGCGCGCGCACGGGCGCAAGGGCGGCGTGTCCTTCGAGGTGATCGACACCGGCGAAGGCATCGCCGCCGAGGACCTCGAGCGGCTCTTCGACCCCTTCTTCACCACCCGGCCCGAAGGCCACGGCATCGGGTTGGCGGTGGTGCAGCAGGTGGTCGCGCAGCATGGAGGGGAAGTGCGGGTGAGCTCGACCGTCGGCGACGGCACCACCTTCACCGTGTGGTGGCCCTCGGAGGTTCCCGCGTAGACGCCCGCCCGCGCGCAGAATGCGCCCAGAGGCTCGCCGGCGCGCAATTCGCGCAGGGCTGGCCGGGCGGAAAGACGTGCGATTAAGCGCTCGCCAGCAGCTCAGTAGTTCTAATGCATGGAGCTTGCCTCGGCGCCTCTTGCTTATGCATGGTTGCGTCGGCCGGCCCCAATTCCCACGGGTTGGGGCGAAAACGGACCGGATCCTGCACGCGTCGCGCTCCGATTGTCCGCGTCTGCAGGCCAGCGAAAGACCAACCGAGGGAAGAACCAATGACGAACCACCTGAGTCGGGTCCTGTTGTGGGCGCATTTCCGAGAGGTCCTGTTGGCGGCGGCCTGCGTGGGTGTAGCGGCGTGTACGGGACCCGCCGGCGAGCCCTGTGCCGTCACCGACAACGGCGACAACACCGCCACCATCACCTGCCCTGACGGGACGAAGGTGACCGTGAAGAACGGCACCAACGGCACCAACGGCACCGCCGGCACCGACGGCACCGACGGCACCGACGGCACCAACGGCACCAACGGCACCAATGGCACCAATGGCACCAACGGCACCAACGGCACCGCCTGCACCATCACCGTCGCGGACGGCGGTGGGCGGCTCCTGACCTGCACCGACGGCACCAGCGTCGCGCTGCCCGCGGTGAGCGACGCAGGCTCGCCGGGTGACTTCCTGAAGATCACCTTCAACGTGAAGGTCGACGGGGTGAACGACAACCGGTTCTCCACGGTGGCCAACGCCTACTACTGGCAGCGCAACGCGGCCGGCGCCGGCGTGCGCACGTCGATCAACCGCACCACCAACCCCATCACGGTCACCGCGAAGGGCAACGGCGACTACGACGCCCTCATCTCCGGTTACGGCTCGACGATGCGCACGGTCGACGCGGGCACCACCTTCCTGCTCACCGTCAACACCGGCAACGCCAACCAGGCTTCGACCATCGTCTCGCACGTCGGCGCGCCTGATCGCTACGTGGTGACCGATCAGTCCTGCATCAATTGCCACGGCGGCAAGGTCTTCCGCGAGCCCGAGGGCCCCGAGGCCAGCGAGCACCACGGCGTCAGCCCCGCAGGCGTGCAGGCATGCGTCGTCTGCCACAACCGCTTCGACAGCATCGGCCCCGGCCTCGGCGCTGCCGATGCGGGCACCGGCGGCGGCACCCGCCTCATGGGCTACGTGCACGGCATTCACAACTCGCACAACATGCCCGGCGGCCCCGTGCCCTTGCGGCTCGACCCCGACCGCATCAGCAGCACCAACAACGGCCCGCTGCCTGAGCAGTGGGTGAACATCACCGCGCCGCCGGCGACCTACGTGCGCTCGGTCTCGGTCAACGCAGACGGTGGCTTGCCCAACCTCTCCAGCACGTTCTCGGTGGGCTTCCCCAGCTACCCGAACAACTGCAGCACCTGCCACAACACCGCCGCCGCGCTGGCGCGGGTGAACTCGGCGCCTCCGTCGTATGCGCTGTGCATGTCGTGCCACCAGAACTGGAACGGCTTCGGCATGGACACCGGCATGCTCGCCATTCACGGCGGCATCCAGGCGGCGGCCGCGACGGCCACCACCTGCACCGCGGCCTGCCACACCACGGGCGGAACCGCCCCGGCGAAGACCACCGCCGCGTCCTTCCACAACGGGCTGCGCACGGCGCGCGCGGGCCTCATCTGGGACGGCGATGACCAGTCGGTCGAGCTCGGCAAGACCGTGCGCATGACCGCGACCGGCACCCAGGTCTCAGGGTCGAACCTGCTGATCACCTGGACCGCCGCCCAGCTCGTCGGGACCACGTGGACGGCCGTCAATCCCTGCAACACCGACTTCGCCACCGGCCCCGTCTTCTTCGGGGCGGTCGCCAACACCGTCACCGGCGCAGTCGCGAGCAACCTGTCGATTCTGCGCGCGTACGCGCAGGGCAACGACTGGGTCAACGCGGGACAGTCCTCGACGCCTGGGCAGCCGGCGGCCGCGGTGAACGTGACGGGCACCAACACGACCTGCGCGGCCAACATCGCGACCACCACGGTTCCGGTCAACGTCACCACCGCGACGCTCGGTGTCGTGGCCATCCAGGGCAAGCCGCAGATCCGCTTCACGCCCGGCATCGGCACCAACGCCGAGATCATCCAGATCCGCTCTGCTTCACCGGTGTGGGAGTTCGTGCCCGCGACCGGCGCTGAGGCTGCAGCTGACCTCAAGCGTCGCAACGTGGCCGACATCGCTCGCTGCTCCACCTGCCACGAAGGCAGCATGTACCAGCACGGAGGCAACCGCATCGACAGCATCGACCTGTGCGAGATGTGCCACAACCCGGCGGCCAACGAGAAGAACGCCCGCGTCGACCTCTTCGGCGTGAACCCGGCGGTGACGTACGACGGCAAGCCCGGCGAGACCTACGATCTGCGCAACATGATCCACGCGATCCACTCGTCGGGTGAGACCGGCATGCCGATCGTGTTCTACCGGTCGATCGGCATCTATTTCTTCGGCAGCAAGGCAGCACTCGCCAACACCCCGAACTGGCCCATCACCGACGCAGCGGGTGACGGCGTCAACTGCCGCCCGGTGTACGGGGCGACCGCGATCGCCTCGGACGGCGGCGTCCCGCGCTACAGCAGCTGCACCACGCCGTATGGCCACAAGCACAACTTCGTCGAGGTCCACTACCCGCGCAGCCTGGCGGACTGCAGCGCGTGCCACATTCCCGGCAGCGTCAGCCAGCCGCCTGATCCGCGGAAGGCCGTGGCTGTCACCCTCGACCCGGGCGTCGGGCCCGGCGCTGCGTGGGGCAACCTCCTCGACGACACGCTCATCGGCCCGAGCGCCGCCTCGTGCATGAGCTGCCACCAGTCGGGCGACCCGCTCAAGCAGTTCTACAAGCGCTCGCACGCCTACAACTTCGGCTTCGCGCCGTCGGTGTTCGCCGGCCTGGGTCGCCAGGCGCTCCTCGACGCGGCGGCGAACCCGGGGTCTGGTGGGCCGACCGAACAGTGCGCCGGCTGTCACCGCGATCTCGAGAACAAGCACGCCACGCGGGGCATCGTGTCGGTCAGCGAGATCTCGCTCACCCCCTGAGGTGAGCTGAAGCCCGGTCTTCGGTGCGGGAGGGGCGGCCACTCAGGTGGACGCCCCTCTTCGTCTTGCGGGGCGTCGTTGGGCCTTCGCTCAGTCGTCGAGCTCGAGCCAGTCGACGCGAACGCCCCCATCGCCGGTGGCTTCCCAGCCGACGCGAAACCGATGCGTCGAGTTCGCGGTCTGATTGCCACCGAGCAGTTGGTAGGGGTGTGAATGAGGAACGCTTCGCGTGAGCCGGGGCGAAAGGGGCCGGCGTCCGACTGCAGCTCGTCGATGCGCAGGCTCAGCAGCCACCGCGAATCGCCGTGAAGCCGCCAGGCCTGCTTCCCCCGGTCCTTCGCCTCGGGCATTCGGGGCGGCTCGAGCAGGGTGCCGAGGAAGAGCGCCTCCCGCCCGGGACGCGCCCGGCGTCGGAGGTCGAGCGTGAGCTCGGAAGGCTCCGTGCTGTCGGCGCTGGCGTCAGCGAGCTCAGCCTCGAGCCGACGGAGTTGCTCAGCGTCGTACGCGATGGCCCCGAGCAGCGCGCTGGCGTCAGGCGCTTCGCTGGCCTTCGACTTCGCGCAGCTCATGAGCCCGAACACGACCCCGGCCAGGCATGCGCGACGACGATGGAGCCTCATAGGCGCATCAGCGTACGGTGCCGCCCATGATCTGGGTCGCTCAACCTTGGCCAGCCGTCCGCTTCGCTCCCGTCTGTCTCGCGCTGCCTTCGGCCGCTGGCGGTTTCGCTCAATGAAGAGTCAGTGGTGGGCTTCGGTGTTGCGGTGTCCGCGTTGCGGTGGCGCGCTGGAAATGGGCCAGCACCTCGCGCGGTGCGGCGCGTGCGGGCCGTACCCGGTGCTCGGCGACGTGCCGGTGCTGGTGGCCGATCCATCTGCGTATTGCGCGACGTTTCACGACGCGATCCTCGCGGCGCTGGCCGAGCAGGGCCTGGCGGACCGGGAAGCCGTCGCGGTGGTCGAGGCCTTCGCCGAGGGGCGCGCCGAGACTCCACAGGCCTTCGGTGACGACTGGACCTCGCACGAGGCCTCGGGCGACGCGGCGCCGCTGCCGGTCAAGGGCGCCGCGACGCGGGCGCTGGGCACCTTGCTCCGCGTCGCGCAGGACGATGGCCCGGCGAGCTGGCTCGAGGGCCGCATGCGCCCGGTCGGCCTGGTGCTCGAGGTGGGGTGCGGCGCGGGCGAACGGTCGGAAGTGCTGGCGCGACACGCGCAACGGTTGCTGGTGGGCGATCTCTCGCTGCGCGCGGTGTTCCGGGCGCGGGCGCGCGCGGCCCGCCACGACGCCGAGGTCGCGGGCGTGGTGATGAACGCAGAGGCGCTGCCGGTGAAGCGGGGCGCGCTCGATCTGCTGGTGGCCGAGCACGTGGTCGATCTGCTCGACGAGCCGTTCGATTTCTTCACCCAGGCGCGGCAGGCGCTGAGCAGGAAGGGCGAGCTGCTCGTCACCACGCCCGAGCCGTCACTGGGCTTCGGCGAAGACGACGCCCTCGAGCGCCTCGCGGTGCGCGCGAAGTTCAGGGTGAAGGAGCGCCGCGATGGGCTGCCCTGGTTGCGGGTGAACTCGGCGCGGTTCGTCGAGTGTTACCTGGTGCAGGCGTTGGCGCTGGCCCCCGAGCGGGGGCGCTGAGGCTCGGGTCAGGACCGCTGAAGCCTGCGCTTCCGGTTGCGCAGCAGAACGACGATGAGCCCCAGCAGCACCGGTCCGGGCGGCACGCTGCAGACCGAGGATGGGTTGACGACGAGCCTGAACCCAAACGGAAGGAGAAGGGCGGCGACTCGTTGGTCGTGCTTCTGGCCAGGGAGATGGACCCGTTGGCTGGAACCCAGACGTCACCGAGTGTGTGTGCCGCCGACGAGACGAGTGTGCGCATTTTCGTGTGGTTCTCCCCATGCACACGATGGGTCGCCGGCGCCCGGGTCGGGAATCCCCGAGGCGGGTGAATTTCGGGGGTACCCCGGGGGCTAAGCGAGCGCGATCTCGAAGCCGGTCCGGCCCGGCTGCCACACGGTGCGCGACAGCTTCGCGGGCGTGACGCCGAAGAGCGTGAAGCCCAGCCGCTGCGTCCGATAGCCGCGCAGCGCCGGCGCGAGTGGATCATTCTCGTCCAGCTCGAAGGTGAAGAAGTGAAAGCCCTTCGGCTGCAGCCGCGCGTACGCGTGCTCGAGCAGGGCGCGGAACGTCGTGGGTGATTGGTCCTTCACCCACAGGTTCGAGAGGTACGCGTAGCGGAACTCGCCCCCCGGCTCGGGGAGCTTCGGCCACCGGGCCAGCGTCGCGGCGAGGTTGAAGCCGCGCTTCACCCACTTCATCGAGCCCTCGTACGCGTGCACCCGGTAGCGCTTCACCGGCGAGGGATCCCAGAGCGTGGTGAGGCCAAGCAGTGTGCCCTTGGCGTCCTCAGCGAGGAGCGTGTCGTCGAGCGTGAAGCCGGGCCACTTCGCCAGGCGGTGCTCGAGCTCTCCGAGATCGTACCGGTAGCCGAAGGGGCGCTGCCGGTGCTCTGCGGCCAGCACCTCGACCAGGCGGGGCAGGTCAGCGGTGGTGGCGCTGCGTACGCGCACCGGTGAGGACGGACTGCGCCGGCGCGTCAACTGCACCGACACCGCGTCGAAGGCGTGGAGGCGCTGGTAGTACGGCTGGTTGACCCGCTTCGCCTTGCGCTTCGTCAGCGCGTTCATCGCGGCCCGGTTCGAGGTGAGGATCGCCGTGTAGTACGCGCTGCAGCCGGTGCGCTCGCAGAGCACGTCGAAGAAGTCGCCGAAGAAGCGGCCGAAGGTGCGGGCGCGATCGAAGCGGATGCGCAGGTCGCCCAGGTAGCCCACCCGCGCGGGCGCGCCGTCGAGCCAGCCGTCGCGGATGAGCGCCGTGGCCATGCCCACGAGGCCCGCGTTTCCGTCGTCACCCACGTAAGTGAAGGGCTCGACCCGCTGCATCGCGTAGAGCGCGAAGAAGTCCGGCTCTCGCTGCGTCGAGAGCACCAGCTCGCCTCGCATCGGCACCGCGCTGAACAGCTCGAGGCAGCCACGGTTGTCGGACGGCGTCGCGAGGCGGGGCGTCACGTCGGGCGGCACGACGCGCACTGTAGTCGACGGCTGCGAAAGCTCTCGCCTTCATCCCGGCGAGCGGAGTCGATGGGCGCTTCGCCTGATCGTGCCCTTCGCTCGAGAGCAAACGCGCGGCGCGAGCCGTCTTTGAGCAGGGCGCCCGGGCTGAAGGCGGTGGTTGGTGGTTCCCTTCGGAGTCAGCGCGGGCGAGCCCTCGGCACGTCACCGGTTCTGAACGTGCACGCGAGCTTCGGGCAGGTGGGGGGCGGCCGCTCTCCCAGCTCGAGCAACCATGCTGCCTCTCGAGGCAACCTGGTTGACGCAGCCGGAAGTGGTCGCCCGGGCACCCCGTCAGATGCGCCCTCGTGGAGCGCGCCCTCAACGACCTCGCCGGGAAGAGGGGAACAGTGGTTTATGCTGCCCCTGTGACGTCTCGCGGGAATGCGCACCGCACCATCTCGACCAGGCTGCTGCGCATGCGGGGCTTCTTCCGGCCGAGCCGCGGCCTGCAGGCGCGCGTGCGTCGGGTCGCCTCGCTCACGAAGCCCGAGCTCGACTCGATGTGGACGCTCTTCGAGCGCGCCTACGCCGGCGCGACGCGGGACGCCTTCGCGCGCGACCTGGCCGAGAAGCACCACGTCATCGTGCTCAAGGACGATCGCCGCGCGCTGCAGGGCTTCTCGACGCTGCTCAAGCTCGACGTCGAAGGCGCCTGCGTCGTGTTCTCGGGTGACACCATCGTCGCGCAGGAGTTCTGGGGGCAGACGGCCCTGCAGCGCGCCTTCATCTGGTACCTGATGGCCCAGCGCCACGCCCGGCCCGCGGTGCCCGTGTACTGGTTCCTGATCACCAAGGGCTACCGCACCTATCTGCTCATCTCGCGCTACTTCCCCAACCACTGGCCGCGTCACGATGCACCGTTCCCAGAGGAAGAGGCCTCGCTGCTCGACTCGCTCTGCCGGAAGAAGTTCGGCGACGCGTGGGACGCGGCCTCGGGGCTGCTGCGCTACGCGGGGAAAGACGCGGTGCGCCTGGCCGATTCGCTGGCCCACGTGCCGAAGCGACTCGAGGCCGATCCCGACGTGCGCTTCTTCCTCCAGAAGAATCCCCGCTGGGGCGAAGGAGACGAGCTGTGCTGCCTGGCCCGCGCCGACGACGAGTTCGTCGAGAAGACCACCCGCATCTTCCTGTAGATGACTCTTCGTGAAGGTCACGGCCCTCAACCTCGCGTGGGCGCTGGCGCGGCGAGCGTCGGTGAAGCGCTTTCGCGCGGCGCTCGGTGATCCCGCCCGGGCTCAGCAGCGCTGGCTCAAGGCCTTCCTCAAAGACAACGCGGGCACCGCCTACGGGCGCGCGCATGGCTACGGCACCATCACCTCGATCGCCCGGTTCCGCGAGGTCGTGCCCATCGTCGACTACGAAGCGCTGGCGCCGTGGATCGAACGCATCGAGGGTGGCGAGCGCGAGGTGCTCACCCGCCAGCCGGTGCTCGTGCTCGAGCGCACCTCGGGCAGCGTCGCCGGCCCCAAGCACATTCCCTACACCGAGGGCCTGCTCGCAGACTTCGGCGCCGCCACCGGCCCGTGGCTTCACGATCTCTCGAACACCTTCCCCCGGCTCTTCACCAGCCGGCAGTACTGGAGCCTCTCGCCCGCCTCGCGGGATCCCGAGGTGACGCGCGGGGGCCTGCGTATCGGCCTCGACGACGACACCCAGTACTTCGACGCCGCCACGCGCTTCGCGATGAAGCGCCTCTTCGCCGTCGACGGCGCGGTGGGGCGGCTGCGGGACGTCGACGTGTGGCGCACCCGCACCCTCGAGCAGCTCGTCGCCGCGGAAGACCTCGGCTTCATCTCGGTGTGGAACCCCTCGTTCCTCACCCTGCTGATGCAGGAGCTGGTGGCGCGCTGGCCGACCTACGTCTACCCGCTCCCGCCGAAGCGTCGCGCGGCCATCGAAGACCGGCTGCAGAAGGCAGGGGCCTTCGTGGGCGAGGCGATCTGGCCGCAGCTCCAGGTGATCAGCTGCTGGACCGACGCGTGGGCGGCGCAGGCGTTGCCCGGGCTGCGCCGCTTCTTTCCCACCACGCCGGTCCAGGGGAAGGGCCTGCTCGCCACCGAGGGGGTGGTCTCGTTTCCCCTCTGGGGCCTGCCTGCACCCGTCGCCGCGATCACCAGCCACTTCCTCGAGTTCGAGTCGCTCGACGATCGCCACGTGCACGGCGTGCAGGAGCTCCGCGAGGGCGCCACCTATTCGCCGCTGCTCACCACGCGCGGCGGCTTCGCGCGCTACCGGCTGCCCGACCAGGTGCGGTGCGTGGGCTTTCACCAGCGCGCCCCGCTGCTCCGCTTCGAGGGCCGGCTCGATCGCGGCAGCGACCTGCGCGGCGAGAAGCTCAACGCCACCTTCGTCGAGGCCGCCGTGCGCCACGCGCTGCTCGAGCACCCGGCCCGCTTCGCGCTGGTGGCGCCCGAGCTCACGGCAGTTCCCCGGTACGTCGTGTACGTGGAAGGCGCGAAGGAGCCTGCCCGGCTCGCCGCCGATCTCGAGCAGCGGCTGTGCGAGGCGCTGCACTATCGCTACGCCCGCGACCTGGGTCAGCTGGGGCCGCTCTGCGCGCAGGTGGTGACGGACGGCGAAGAGAGCTTCCTCAAGGAAGCCGTGCGGCGCGGCCAGCGCCTGGGGGACATCAAGCCCAGCGGGTTCGATCCCCGGCCGGGCTGGGGCGACGTCTTTCGCTGACCGACTTCCCTACATTTCGACCAGCTCCACCCGCCGGTTCTGCGCGCGGCCAGCGTCGCCGCGGTTCGTTGACACCGGCGCGACGGAGGACACCCCGTGCGCGCGCAGCCGGCCGGCCGCGATGCCGTGCTGCTTCACCAGCGCATCAACCACGGCCGCGGCGCGTGCGCGGGACAGGGTCAGGTTGGCCTCGAAGTCACCGACGTTGTCGGTGTGCCCCACCACGTGCAGCTTGAGCGCCGGGCTCTTCGCGAGAAGCACCGCGACCTCGGCCAGCACCGGGGCCGACTCGGGCTTGAGGCTGGCCTTGCCGAAGTCGAACTGAATTCCGTAGAGCGCCAGGTGGCCGTCGGCGGCCAGCCCCTTGCCGATGGCAGCCGCGTCCACCTTCACCATGCCGGTGTCCATGGCCTTGTGACGCACGACGATGAGGTGGTTGTAGTGCTTCGCGGCGGCCCGGACGGCCACCGTGAGCCGGTCGCCGGTCGCGGGGTCGCTGCCGCGGGCGAGCAGGTAGTGCTCCTCGCCGTTCGGGAAGCTGAGAATCGGCTTCACGCTGTGCCTGCCACAGGTCTTCTCCTGCGCCGAGCAGGTGAAGAGCACCTTGAAGCCCGCGCCCTCGAGCGCCTGCGCATAGTTGCGAGCCATCTCGAGCGTCGAGCGCCCGGCGGCGTCGGTGCGGAACGCCACGAGGGTGACGTAGCCCTCGAGCGTTTCGTACTTGCTCACGTCTCCCTTCGCGTCGGCGGGGCCTGCGGGGAGGTCGATGCGCATGAAGCCGAGATCGTCCTGCGAGTCGAAGGTCAAGCCTTCGTAGGGTTTGACCAGCTTGCCGTCGCCCGTGGGCTCCTTCGGGGCGGCCGAGGCCGACGGTGCCCACAGCGACAGCGACACGACGAGCGCGACGAGAACGCGGTTCATGGCGGTCCTTGTAGCGCAGCAGTCGCGTTTCGCTGACCTGCTTCGCGCCACTCTGCTTGGCTGCGGTCCATGGAGTTGATCGCGATGCGCGCCGCCGACGGCGCGAGGTCAGAGGCGCGGCTGTTCAAGGCGAAGGAGCCGGGCCCGGGGTTGCTCGTGCTGCCCGCGATGGGCGTGAACGCGCGCGCGTACGATCGCCTGGCAGAGGGTCTCGCGGACGCGGGCGTGACCAGCCTGGTGATGGAGCACCGCGGCGGCGACGGCTCGTCGGTGCGCGCGCGCCCGGGCATCGACTATGGCTACGCCGAGCTGCTCGAAGACATGGTGCAGCACCTCGAGCTGTTGCGCACCCACGCGAGCGGACCGGTGAGCGTGCTCGGCCACTCCCTCGGTGGGCAGCTCGCCACCGTCGGGCTCTCGCGTTGGTTCGTGCCGGGCGCGAAGTTGATCGTGATCGCCTCGGGCACCGTGCACCACAAGGCGTGGAGCGGGCTGCGGGGCCTGGGCGTGCTCGCGGGCTCCCAGCTCGCGCAGGTGGTCGCGCGGGGCCTGGGCTTCTACCCGGGGCACCGGCTCGGCTTCGGTGGTCTGCAGGGCAAGAGCCTGATCATCGACTGGTCGAACGCGGCGCGCACCGGCCAGTTCACCAGCGCGCGTGACGGCGTGCTCGAGCAGCGGCTCGACGAGCTGGCGCCCGACGTGCTCGCCCTTCACGTGCAGGGCGACACCATGGCGCCGCGCGCCACCACCGAGGCGCTCCTGCGCAAGGTGAAGCACGCGCGCGTGCGTTGGGTGAACGTGACGCCGCCGCCTCAGCCGAGGAAGATGAACCCGCACTTCCGTTGGCTCAAGGACCCTTCCCCCGCGGTCAGCGAGATCGCCCGCTTCCTCAGGGCCTGACCGGCTTGAGGATCACCAGCGTGTTCACCCCGCCATCGTCCGGTAAGAAGGTGCAGGTCACGACGCGATCGTCACCGAGGTGAACGCAGTTGAGCGCACCGCCCCCGGGGTAGCTCGCGGTGTTGAGATCGATGGTCCCCCCATCCGGTTCGAGGATGGACGCCGGGCCCATGAGCACCTCCCCTGAGCTGTTCAAGCTCGTCGCGTACCCGTTGATCGGTACGGCCACGCGGCCCGCGTCGGGCTCGGCGCGCCACAGCGCGGGCAGCGTGCCGGGCTCGGTGTAGCCGGCGAAGAGCGTTCCCGTGCTGTTGCTCAGCTCGGCACAGCCCGCGGTCGTGCCCGGCGGGAGCGGCAGCGTTCCTCCCGGAACGGTCGCCGGCTGATACGACACGCTGCTCGTGCCCAGGCAGCCCACCGCCATGCCCGTGTCGGTGAGCGCTCGGGGCTGGAAGTCCATCGGGCTGATCAAGGTCAGGCCCAGGTCGAAGAGGGCCGGGAGCCGGTAACCGTCTTCCGCGCCGGGGGACGACTCGAGGACGACCTTGTCTCCGAGGACGGCGCCCCGTTGGTTGAGGACGCGTCCCTCGAACAGGTTGATGGTGACCTCGCTGCCGTCGTCAGCCACCAGGTACGTCGCCGCCTCCTGGTCGTAGCTGTAGCTGTAGAGCGCCTGGTGAAGATCGTTGTAGTCGATGGCGTCGATGGGGTTCGAAGTGCCCGCGCTGTGCATGGGCAACACCGTCACCACGCCGGCCTTCCACACCGCCATGCCGAGCGGCCCGGCCCCGAAGATGCTGCCCGAAGCGGTCCTTCGCCTGGGCGCGAGGTCAGCCTGGAGATCGACCAGGCAATACGAGAACCCCGCCGGCACCGTGCACGCGAGCTCGACCTCGAGGGGCATGGCCGGGCCGAGGAGCCCCGTCTCGACGAAGGCCGCGAAGTCGGCGTCGCTGCCCGCCTCGGTGGCGATCGCGCTCAGGTTCACCTCGGTCATGCCCATGGTGATGGGCCCCTGGGCGACGAGCACCAGGCCGCCGGTGATGGTCTTCTTGTAGATGCTGACCTTCACCGCGTTGAAGCCGATCAGCGGGAAGCTGAGCGAGTCGGGCCTGAAGGTGACCCGGAAGGCCAGCGGGTCGGTGGCGACGAACCGGGCCGGCATCACCGTGAACGAACCCTTCGGCGAGGTGGCGAGCTCCTGGGTGAACTTGAGCTCGAGCTTCGCCACGGTGATCTTCACGAAGCCGATGAAGGCCTCCACCGCGGAGCCCGGCTCGAGGCCCGCCTCGAAGAGCACGCGGTACTCGCTGGCGAACGCGGGGTCGGCCGCCTGCGCTTCCTGGTCGGCGAACTTTCCTTCGAGCTTGAGCCCGGCCTTCACTACCACGAGCTCTGCGCCGAACTGCCTGAAGCCGGCCGCGCCGCCCACCGAGCGGACGAGCTGACTGCCGCCGAACTCGACCTTGGCGAAGGCGTACGCATACGCGCTCAGCTCGGCCTTGAGCGCGGGCGTGAGCTCGAGGGTGGCGACCTGCGCGGTGACGCCGCTGGCGGCCGGGCTGGTGTCGGTGAACTCCGCCACCTTGTCGCAGGTGGCAGCGCAGGTGACGCCGCCCTTGATCACCGCGGTGACCTCGCGCTTGAGCTCGAGACTGACGCCGACGTTGAGCGGCACCTTCGCCTCGACCTCGAAGCCCACGCCGAAGGGCACCGCGAAGCCGAGGGCGAGGCCCACCGGGCCGGGGAGCGGAATGTGCCGCTTGCCGACCTCCAGCTCGCAGGTGAGTTTGCCTTCGAGCTGGCTCTGCAGCACCGGCTTCACCGTCACCGCGGCGCGCGCGTTGCTCGTGACCACCACGCGCTTGAGGCTGCTGTTCCACTTGCGCTCGATGCTCAGGCCCGGGTCGAGGGTGAACTCCAGCTTGGCGAGGCTCAACTGGAACGCGCTGGTCTCGACCGTGCATTCCACCGGCCCGACGTCGAAGCTGAACTTCCCGCTCGGCCCGCGGCTGCGCTTGCGCCGGCTGCCGGTGAGGGTGACGCCGGGCTTGAGCGCGAAGGAGAACGCACCCGAGGGCTGCTCCACCACGTCGAAGCTGTCGGCCACGCCGGGGTTGAGCTCGAAGGGCTCGTCGGCGAGCGTGATGGTCTCGTCGAGCACGAGGTCGGGGAACAGCTCGTCGAGCGCGACCAGCTCCAGCGTGACCAGCGCGCCATCGACGGCGACCACGCGGCCTCCCACCGGGAGCGCGCCGGTGCCGATGACGAGGTTGCCCACCGCTGGCGTCACGCCAGTGAGCCCCACCTCGTAGCGATAGCCGACCCCGAACACCGCCTGCGCATCGATGGGGCGGATGGTGCCCGTCACCTGGTCATCGCGCACGAGCAGCGCGCCGGGGGTCGGCACTGCCACCAGCACGCTGCTGCGCGCGTGGAGCGTGCCCAGCGTGACGCTCACCCGCTCGACGCCCAGCGCCTGCCCGGTGACGACGCCCTGTGCATCGACGGCGACCTTGCCGCCGCCCGACGAGAACGTCACCCCTGTCGCCGGCACCTCGCGCCCGTCGGCGTCGAAGGCCTTCACCGTCAGGGTGGCGGTCGCGCCGATCGCGGGAAGCAGCAACGCGGAAGGCTCCAGGTCCAGCCGCACCGGAGGCCCCGCCTGGCCGGCGTCGCTGCCCTCGCCGGCATCAGGGAGTCCCGCGTCGGCCCCGGGTGCACCCTCGCCCGCATCGGGCTCTGGAACACTCGCCGGCGTGCACCCCACCAGGACCACGACCACCGCCATCACGCAGGCTCTGAACATGCGGCCGAGCGTAAGCAACCTCCACACCGTTGCCGAGGCGCGCGACACCCGGGCGCACGAAAGTCGCGACCTGTCGGGTCGAGCCAACAGGTGTCGGCCCAAGCCTCCGCTTCACTTCCCGAAGAGGAAGCGCAGCTCGTCCATCTGGCTGTCGATGAGGTCGGGCACCGAGCGCCCCACGCTGTCGAGGCGAATGAGGGCGTTCACGTTCGCGTCCTTCGGGGCGGCGGCCCGCAGCCTCTCGGCGAAGGCGCGGTTCACCTTCGAGGTGGCGGTGAAGTCTTCGGCGAGCTGGTTCAGGTCCCAGTCGGGTTTGCCGCCGTCCTGCGCCACCAGGTACTGGCCCAGCAGGTACATCGAGGTCGCGCGCGTGATGGTCTCGAGCTCGGTGGCGAAGGGCAGGTGGAAGCGCACCATGGGCCGAAGCTTGCCGAGCACCGGGCAGCCGCTGGTCACCATGTACACGCCCAGCAGCGAGCTCAGCGCGACCTGCACCGAGACGTCGGCCTGCTCATAGGTGCGCTCGGGCACGGTGACGCGCGCCGAGACCCGGGCGAAGGAGAAGATGTCTGCGAAGCCCGCGACCACCTCGGGGAGGCGGATCGCCGCCGGGCAGTGCGGCGAGTCCTCTTCCTTCAGCGGGCAGTTCGGGCACTTCTTGAACGAGAGCTTCGTCCACTCCGGCGGCGTCTCGGGCAGAGGCGCCGTGTTCTGCAGCGTCTTCGGATCGAGGGTGACCGTGAACGTCCTGGTCACCACCTCTCCGCCGTCAGTCGACGGATGAGAGATGTCGTAGCGGATGAAGAACGCCTGGCCCTGCATTGCTCAGCGCTTGACGGAATAGACGAAGGTCGCCTTCGGCGCGCGCAGCCACCGCTCGGCGATGGTGAGGCGCAGGGTGGCCCAGTCGTCCTTCGCGTCGACGAAGCTCGCCTTCATGGCCTCGGCGTCCTTCTTGTCGCCCTTGCCCTTGGCCATCAGCACCCGCTTCGCCAGGCCGTTCACGCCCGGGCGCCACTTCGCCAGGTCGACCTCGAGGCAGCCGGTGTCGCTACCGTTGGCCGCCTTCTCCTCGGGCTTCCAGGTGAGCGCGCCGGCGCCGCGCATCGCACCCAGCTGGATGGACGCGAGCTGGCTGTACGGCTTGGGCCGGCCCGCGCCGTCGTACATGCCGCGGCTGATGTGGCCGAAGGCCCAGACGATGTCGCGCAGGGTGGCGTGCTTCGCCTCTTCTTCGGTGAGCAGCTTCTTGTCGACCAGCCACCAGGTGAAGAAGAGGGCGCTGGTCTGGGCCTTGAGCTCTTCCATGGTGGCGGCGAGCGGGCCGCCGAAGAGGTCGTCGTCCTTCTTCCCCTTCACCGCGTAGTCGTGCGCGGGGCCCAGGTTGTGCGCCGCCTCGTGCAGCACCACCGAGAGCAGCGCCGCGTTGGGCTCGCTGCTGAAGCCGTCGAAGGTGGCCTTGCAGTAGAGCGAGGCGACCTGCTTCTCGAGGGTCTCGCGGCTGTCGGCGTCGGTGTAGAGGTTGGTCATCACCACCGTGCGGCCGCCCTTCTCGGCGACCTTGCCCCAGTTGGGCAGCGACTGGCCGATGGTGGCGCCGTGCGGGTTGCGCTGATCGGCCGCGTTGATGGTGACGTCGATGAAGTCGGGCAGCTTGAACTTCACGTCGCGCGCCTTGTACGGAGGCCCCGCCAGCGCGGCGAGCGCGTTTTCCATCTCGCCCTTCACCGGCTCGAGCTTCTTCTGCCACTCGATGGACGCGAGGTTGATGCGCGCGAGCTGCAGGGCGAAGTTCGCCTTCCAGCTGCACGGCTCGCTGTACGTCTCGTCGGGCGCGACGCGCAGGTACCATTTCGAGTTGAGCGCGCCCATCGCCACCCAGGCCTCGTTGGCGGGCTCCCAGTCGTTGGTGCGGAACGCCTTCGCGGCGGCGCCCAGGTAGGTCTTGAGCGCGGCCTCGTCGGCACCGAACAGCGCGGCGGCGGCCTCGAGCTCGACGGCCACGGCTTCCATGTCGGCCTTGTACGCCTCGCTGAAGGGCACGGCCTTGAAGCCCTTGCCGTCTGCGACCACCACGGCGAAGTGGTCCATCAGCGCGGCCTTGTTCTTCTCCTTCTCGAGCGTGGCGCAGAACTTCGGGTCGGCCTGCACGGCAGCCGGGTAGAGGCCGACGGCGCGGGCGGGCGCGGGCACGAGCGCGTTGCAGGCGGCGTCCTTCTCGGTGGCGGGCGCGACGCAGAACGGCGACTGGTTGCGGAAGAAGACGGCGCGGCTGAGCGTGTCGTCAGCGGGGATGGCGGCGCCCTGCTCGACGGTGCCGTGCTGGAGCGCGTAGAGCTTCTCGATCAACGCGGCCGCCCGGGCGAAGTGATCGAACGCCTTGCGATCGGCCTCGGTGCCGGTGGTGAGATCGCTCTCCACCAGGGTGGCCTTGCCCTGCGAGAGCTCGAGGCGCAGCGCGGCGCGGCGCGCCTTCTCTTCGGGTGAGAGCTTCGACTCGTCGGGCTGCGCCTGCAGCGCGGCGTAGAGCTCGTCGAACTTCGGGGTGAAGGCGTCGCCCGAGACCAGCTCCGCCAGGCTGAGCGTCCACGGGCCGACCAGGGTGACGAGCTCGGAGGGGTCGATCGCGCCGTTCTTGTTGGCGTCAGTGCGCCAGAAGAGCGGGAGGAAACGTTCCTGCGCACGGGCGTTGAAGTCGATGCGGCTGAGCGCGGTGTAGGTCTTCTTCACCGGCGCGGGGGGCGGGGTCACCGCCGGGGCGGGCTCGGCTTTGGCAGCCGGCGCGGGATCCACGTTCTTCGGAGCGCACGCGGTGATCACCAGCACGCAGAGGACGGAAGCGATTCGGTTGAGCATCTGCGGCGAGTAGCACGAGCCCCCTGATCTGCTCGCGATGGATCAAACGACAGTGCGGGACTGCACTGAGACAGGACAGTGGCTCACGATCCGTAGCGATCCAGGGCGATTCAACCTGGCTGACCGAAATGAGGACGAATCGAACGAAGGCTCGCGCAAACCTTTTGAATCACGCGATGATCTCCAACCTCCCGGAATCACATTGTCAAAGGCAGATACACGCACATGGTGCTGGCGCAGCTCCACCTACCTTAGATTTCATGCCTGAAATCATAAGCTTAGGAGTGGCCTGACACATGCTTTGGAGATGGTCCGCCAGATCGGCCCGGTGGGGGTTGGGTCTGGCCGGGAGTACGTCATGAAGCAGGCGATTGTCGGTTCGATGTTGGCGGTTCTGGCGATGGGTTGTGGCCTTGGTCAGGGCACCGTGTCGGATCAGGGCGAAGACGTGACCGCGTCGGGCAGCGGGCTCACCTGGGAGCAGTTCCGCACCACCAAGGTCTTCGTCGAGCCAGAGAGCGGCATCTTCATCGCCGACCACGACACCCCGTTCATCGCCGAGAAGCAGCTGCGCGAGTTCTACGAGATGAACGTTCGCGAGGGGCAGCTCATCGTCAACCGCATCGGCTCGGCCGACGACAAGTGGAACGCGACGCAGAAGCTGAACCTCACCTACTGCGTGTCGAACACCTTCAACGGCAACAAGGCGGCCATCGTGCAGGCGATGGCGAGCGCCACGGGCGCCTGGGCCGCGGTGGCCAACATCAAGTTCGTCTACGTGCCCGCGCAGGACGCGAGCTGCACGGCGAGCAACAACAACGTGGTCTTCGACGTGCGCCCGGTGAACGTGAACGGCCAGTACCTCGCCCGCGCCTTCTTCCCCAACCAGAGCCGCTCGACCCGCAACGTGCTGGTCGACAACACCGCGTTCGGCGACCCGAGCATCTCGCTGGTCGGCATCCTGCGCCACGAGCTGGGTCACACGCTGGGCTTCCGCCACGAGCACACCCGCCCCGAGGCCGGCGCGACGGACTGCTTCGAGGACAACAACTGGCGCGCGCTCACCTCGTACGACTCCGCTTCGGTGATGCACTACCCCCAGTGCAACGGCACGGGCAGCTTCAGCTCGCTGGCGCTGACGGCGATGGACGCCCAGGGCGCGGCGGCGCTCTACGGCGCTCCGAGTGGCGGCGGCACCGGTGGCGGCGCGGGTGGTGGGACGGGCGGCGGCACGGGTGGTGGCACCGGCGGCGGCACGGGCACGGCGACCACGGAGACCTTCTCGGGTTCGGTCGCGCAGAGCGGCAGCAAGTCGTACGGCCCCTTCGCGGTCGTGCCGGGCACGAACTTCCGCGCGGTGCTCAGCGGCACGGGCGACGCCGACCTCTACGTTCGTTTCGGCGCGGCGCCGACGGCGTCGACGTTCGCCTGCCGTCCCTACCTCGATGGTTCGGCCGAGGAGTGCAACCTCACCGTGCCGTCCACCGCGACCACCGCGTACATCGCGGTCAACGGCTACACCGCGTCGACCTTCTCGCTGAGCGTGACGTACACGAAGGGGGGCACCACGCCGGCGCCCACCACCGGCACGCCGCGCACCTCGACCGCGTCGGGCTCGATCGCCAAGGGCCAGTTCCTCCAGTTCAACCCCATCACCGTGGTGGCGGGCTCGCAGCTCACCGTGACGATGACGGGCACGGGTGACCCGGATCTCTACGTGCGCTTCGCCGGCGCGCCTTCGGCCACCCTCTTCGACTGCCGCCCGTACCTCGGCGGCGCGAGCGAGACCTGCACCGTGACGGTGCCGGCCACCGCGACCCAGTTCTACATGGCCATCAACGGGTACACGGCCGGCACCTACACCCTGACCGCGAACTACGTCGCTCCGTAAACCCACCATCGGTGCGACGAGCGTGGGCCCGCTTCTCTCTTCGGGGGGACGCGGGCCTTCGTTTGTCCAGGGAGCAACGGGACAGCCGGAAACGGGACCGAACCCGTGCTCAGCTCAAGAGCTCAGAGCCACCGACGCCCGCGGCGTCAACCCCCGCGCTCATCTCGACCATGCTCTTCTGCACGATCCGGCACGTGCCCAGCTTCGGCTCACGTACCAGGAGCACCGCCGCAGTCGAGTGCGCCATCATCGAGAGGGCCTCGAACACCGAGGTGCCCAGCTCGACCTGCACGCTGCCGACGAGCGGGATCTCCTCGGCCATGCTCGAGGGTGATTGCTCCGCCATCCAGCTCGCCACGGACGTGAGCTGAACGCCGAGCACGTCACCCGTCAGCTCTCGGACGAGCACGTAGCGGGCCCCGGCTTCGGCCGCGAGCTCGGCGACCTTCGCCAGCGAAGTGTTACTGCGCACTGCGAGACAGGACTCCAGGGGGAGGTCGCGCATCTGCATGACCACCCTCGACTGCACGTCACGGGCCGCTCGTTCCCCGAGAGCAAGGGTTCACAATCACTCACACGGGGGATCGTCAGATCTGAGGTGCATTGCAGGGATGCACGTTGCGGGGTTGAAACGGACCTCACGGCGAGCCGCACTGCGGCAGCCCAGACAGGGCGGCGCCGTCATGCGCGGGGACCACCTTCACGTCAGAACGATGGAGAAGCAGCGCGTTGAGCCGGCCGATCGAGGAGGACAGAACGGGTAGATCCACGTCCACCGCGCGGAGGAATTTGTGGGCCGGCAGCTCGACGCCGCGCGAGGTCCAGGTGGTGTCGCCCGAGAACAACCAGGTGATGCCGCCGCTTCCGCGCACGAGGAAGGCGGTGCTGCCGGGGGTGTGGCCGGGCATGGGCACCGCGATCACCGCGCCGTCGCCGAACACGTCGAAGCTCGCCTCGAAGCCGTCGATGGGCGGGCCCTTGAAGTCGAAGGCGAAGAGCCGGTCTTTCGCGCGCTTCAAGTGGTGCGGCATCACGCCGTGATCGAAGTAGCGGGTGAAGGGCGCGACCCAGGCCAGCTCGCTGCGCGCGATGAGCACGCGCGCGTTCGGCAGATCGCCCAGCGCGCCGGTGTGATCCCAGTGCGCGTGCGTCACCACCGCGTAGCGCACGTCGGCCGGGTCGAGCCGCGCCTGCTCGAGCACCTTCACCAGCGGGGTCTTGGTCTGCTCGGTGCCGAAGAGGCTCATCGCGAACGGGCCGGCGCGGTGCAGGTCGTCTCCGATGCTGCGGCCGAACGCGGGATCGATGATCAGCAGCCCGGCGGGGTGCTTCACGGCGATCGACGCGATGGCGTAGGTCCACGAATCGCCCGTGGCCTGGGCGACGCCCTGCCAGAGGGGACGCGCGTAGGCTTCCTGGGTGAGCACGCAGAGCTCGACCTCGCGGGCGGCGCGTTCGGTGCGGGCGACGAGCGGTGCGTCAGGCACGGTGATGGGCGGGGCACACGCGCCGAGCACGGCGGCGACGGCGAAGAGGGTTCTCACCGGCGACCGGCCCACGCAGTCACCGGGGCTTCGGCTTCGGGGGCGCGGCGCCTCGACGGACTTCATGGCAATCGACCTGTGGAGGCAGGCTCGGGATCGGGGTTCGGCTCCGGTGGCCACTGCCCCACCGTGGTCTTCAGGCGCAGCAGCGTCACCGTGGTGTCGTGCAGCGAGCGCTGGTCCTTCAGGTCTTCGCGCACCCGCTCGGCCACCTTGAGCTTGCGGGCCATCGCCCCGCCCGTCACCAGCTGCACTGCGAGCGGGACGAGGAGGAAGAGGTACGACGCCGAGCCCTTCACCCCGGCCCAGATCAGGAACACCGCCGCCAGCACCAGCGCGAACAGGCCGGTGAGCTGCCAGGTGGCGCCCCATTGCTCGGCGCTCGAGGGCCACACGTAGGCGAGCGGGAAGCGGCGGGCGAGCGCGAGGCCTTCGGGTGAGAGGGTGCTCAGCTTGTCCACGTTGGCCTCGAGCACGGCGCGCGCCCGGCGCATGCGGCTGCGGGTGGCCAGCGCCAGGAGCAGCCAGCTCGCTCCGAAGGCGAAGCCACCCCACAGCGGCACCACCGCCCAGGCGATGGCCGAGAGCAGCAGCAGCCGTTGCACCACGTTGAGCGAGAGCGACACCGGGAGCCGTTTATCAGCGCTCGACCCGCTCGACCCAACCTTCGGCGGCGGGAAAGGCGGTGACCAGCTCGGTGGCCGGCTCGGTCAGGGGCTGCGTCCACACCGTGACGTGCAGCGGGGTGCCGTCGCTCAGGGTGTGGTGCTCGGCGTCTTCGGGCGGAGGTGGCTCGGGCGCGGCGCGCGGGTCAGGCTCGATGAAGAGCACCAGCCAGCGCAGGCCCTCGCGCTCGCCGAGGTAGTTCACGTAGATGCCCTGGCGGCGCATCGACCAGGCCTCGTTGAAGAGGCCGGCGGCGGGGGGCCAGGTGCCTGACTGACCGCGCGCGCGCTCGGCGGCCTTGAGCTGGCCGCGGAGCCGGGCGTGGAAGGTGCGCTGCGCGTCGCTCAGCTCGGACACCGGCCGCTGCCAGGCGGGGGCGGGGGCGATGGTGGCGCGGAGCTTCGAGTAGATCGTGCCCGCGGCGAAGACGACGAGCGCCACGAGCAGCCAGAGGATCGTTGCGCGACGATTCGTCACCTGCCGGCGTGTAGTCGTTCGGAGAGGAAAAGGGGACAGGCTGCTTTATCGCCCCCGAGACCGTTCGCCCCGAGCCGATAAAGCAGCCTGTCCCCTTTTCCTCTTTTCCTCAGCTCTGCGTGCGGAGCCGCTCGAGCACCGCCGCGAGCTGGGACGTCCCTCCGAGCGCGCTCGCGAAGAGGTCGCCCCTGGCGTCGAGCCGCGCGCGCAGGGTGCGCAGCGTGAACGCCTTCGGGTCGAGCGAGTCCGTCACCTCGGCCCACGTGAGCGGCGTGGACACCGGCGCGCCATCGACCGCGCGCACCGAGTACGGCAGCACCAGGCTCTTGCCCGCGTAGTTCTGCACGCAGTCGAGGTACAGCCGCCCGCGCCGCGGCGCCGTCTCGGCCACCAGGCTCACCAGGTCGGGCTTGAGGCGCGCCACCAGCTTGCACACCCGCTCGGAAAACTCGTGCGTCTGCGCGGTGGTGTGGCCCGGCGCGACCGGCACCAGCACGTGCAGCCCCTTCTGGCCGCTCGTCTTCACCACGCTGGGCACCTCGAGCAGCTCGAGCAGCGCGCGCACGGCGTTCGCCACTTCGATCAACTGCGCCCAGGTGGTCGACGTGCCCGGATCGAGATCGATGATCGCCCAATCGGGCGCGGCGAGGCTGCCCACGCGCGAGGCCCAGCCGTGGAAGGTGAGCACCGCCTGGTTCACCATCCACCCCAGCGCGTCGGGGCTCTCCACCAGCAGCCGGCGATCGCCCTCGATGCGCACGCTCTTCACGTAGTCCGGCGCGCGCGGCGGAACGCGGTGCTGGTACCAGGTGAAGTCGTCGATGCCGTCGGGCCAGCGCTGCCCGACGATGGGGCGCTCGCGCATGTGGGCCAGCAGCACCGGGGCGACGTCGCGGTAGTACGCGGCCAGGTCGTCCTTGGTGAAGCCGTCGCGGGGAAAGAGCACCTTCGCCGCGTTGGTCACCTTCGGCGCGGCGGACAGCGAGCGGCTCAGGGGTACCGGCTCGTGCCCCGCGGCGAGCACCAGCCCCTCGCGCGCGGCGTCGTCGAGGCGCCGGGCCACCACGCCGGGCAGGCCCAGGCCGCGCAGCGAGCTGAGCACCTGTTCCACCTCGCCCTCCAGGCCCTCCGAGATGCTCAGGCTGCGCTGCCGCGCCGAGAGGAGCTGGGTGAGCCGCGCGCGGCGCGCTCGCAGGGGCAACGCGCCGAGCGGACCGTCGAGGTGCAGGCAGTCTGACACCATGAACACGAGCGGCCCTCCCTCGCCGGTGGCGACGCGCGCGCGCAGCGCCTCGAAGTCAGGCCGGCCCTGGGCGTCGAGCACGCACACCGTGCCTTCGAGCACGAGCTCGTTCGCGGGCAGATCCCCGATGGCGAGCGCGATGGCGGCGCAGGGCCGCGTCCACTCCCGCAGGTCGTCTGCATACAAGCCGACGTCGTCACCGAGCTTCGAAGCGACGAGGCGGTAGCCGGACCAGGCGATCTCCAGCAGCCATTCGCCGTCGCTGAAGGCGCCCTGGTGCTGCCGCAGCGGGCTGAGGCGATGTTGCGCGGCGAGGTTGCGCGCGGAAGGCCCGGTCGGGGCGGGGGCCCAGCGCTCTCGCTTTCCACGCCGCGCAGGCATGTGACGAGGGTAGCGCGGCGAGCCTCGAGACCTCAGTTTTCCGCTGCCCATCCTCACGGGGCGCGCTCGGAAAGTGCGTCGCTTGCCCGGTGGCGCCGGGGTTGCACAGGATGCGGGGCATGATCTGGGTCGCTCCGCCTCGGCCAGCCGTCCGCTTCGCTCCCGTCTGTCTCGCGCAGCGTTCCGCTGCTGGCGGCTCCGCTCCATCTCTCTGGGTCGCTCCGCCTCGGCCAGCCGTCCGCTTCGCTCCCGTCTGTCTCGCGCAGCGTTCCGCTGCTGGCGGCTCCGCTCCATGAACGTGCCCCCTCTTCGGCAGCTCTTTCGTCGCGCGCTCCAGGCCTCCGTCATCGGTCCGGTGGCGCTCGCGGGGTGTGGCCCCGACACCAGCACCTCCACGCCCGCCATCTGCGACGACTTCCAGCTCTCGGTGCGCGGGCTGCAGCCGTCCGTCATCCCCGACGTGGTCGAGCTGCGCGTGCTCACGGGCCGCGACTTCGACCCGATGGCCACGCCCCGGAAGGTGAGCAGCGACGGTACGGCCTGCGCCACCGCGACTGCGCCGGCGACCTGCCAGGCCAGCTTCGACGCGCTCTCGCCGATGAGCGGCTTCGCGGCCGCCTGCCTGCAGATCTGTCAGGACTACCACCTCGCCACCACGCGTGGAGACGAGGTGAAGGCGGTGGCCACCCTCGACGAGCTCAAGACCTTCCTCGGCCCCATCGACACCGCGCAGGAGGCGATGCTCATCGCCTTCGCCCAGGGCTACAACATCACCTGCGGCCAGGCAGATCGCGGCTCGGCGAAGGCCGTGGGCCTGGGCTGGGAGGTCATCGGCACCAGGGGCATCGCCTGTGGGCCGGGCACCGCGGTGACGCGGCACTTCCTCTCGGTCACCCGCGAAGGAGAGCTGAGCGAGACGCGCGCGGAGATCATCGAGCGGGGCAGCCCGAACTGCGCCATCGGCCGCCGGCCCCCGGGGCTGTCCTCGAGCGGCGCGTCGGATTGTGAGGTCTCGCTGGGCCGGTTCTTCGCCGAAGCGGCGCACCTGGAAGCCGCGTCAGTGCCGGCGTTCGAGCGGCTCGTCATCGAACTCACACACCACGGCGCGCCGCAGGACCTGCGTGAAGCCGCGCTGAGCGCCGCGCTCGAAGAAATCGAGCACACCCGCGTCACCGCTGCGCTGGCGCGTGCTTTCGGTGCCGAGCCGGTGATGCCCGTGGTCCACGAGCGGCCCCTGCGGTCGCTGCTGGAGCTCGCCCTGGACAACGCGGTCGAGGGTTGCGTGCGCGAGACGTTCGGCGCGCTGGTGGCGCAGTACCAGGCGGTGCACGCGGAGCACCCCGGGGTGCGCGCCGCGATGGAAGGCATCGCGCGCGACGAGCTCCGCCACGCCGAGCTCTCGTGGGCGCTCGACCGGTGGCTCGACGGTGCGCTTGGCGTGAGCGAGCGGCTCGCCGTGCGTGCGGCGCGCAGCGAGGCGGTCGAGCGGTTGCGGCACGAGCTTTCGGCTCCGGTGGACCCGGCGGTGGTTCAGCAGGCGGGCATGCCCAGCGCCGAGCTCGCGCAGCGGCTGTTCGGTGAGCTCAGCCCGTCTCTGGTCGCGTGAGCGCGCTCGATCGCTACGTCGCGAGGAGCGACTGCACCGCGCCCCAGCCCCACCACGCGCCGATGCCGGTCGACACGGTGCCGGTGAAGAGCAGCAGCGCCGTGGCGAGCCTGGGGGCGCGCGCGAGCTTCATCAACGGCACGCCCGCCAGCCCGGTGAGGAGCGACATGCCCACCACGCTGCCCGCGCCGAAGAGCGCGATGTAGCTGAGCCGCGCGGAAGCGGTGGGGAGCTCGGCGAGCACGAGGGCAGTGAGCGCGCCGCTGCCGGCCAGGCCGTGCATGAGGCCGATCAGGAGGGGGCGGGTGGCCACGGTCCAGCGGCTCAGGTGCAGGTGCTCGGAAGGTGCGGCGTGCGTGTGCGTGAGGCCTCCGTGCGCGTGGGTGTGCTCGAAGCCGGCGCGGCCCTCGGCCACCGCGCGCAGCACCGCGCGGACGCCCAGGGTGACGATCATCACCGCGACCAGCAGCTCGAACACGAGCGCGAGCCGGGCCGGCATCTGCGCGTCCAGCAGCGCGAGCGAGCCGCCCACCAGCAGCAGGGCCAGGGTGTGGCCCACGCCCCAGAACAGGCCCAGGCGCAGGCTCGACCTCAGCCCGCCGTGCTCTTCGCTGGCGAGCGTGGACACGGCGGCCAGGTGATCAGGCTCGAGCGCGTGGCGCATGCCCAGCGAGAGACCGACGAGGCTGGGCAGGAGGGCCGTCACGCGGCGGCCATAGCTGAGTAACCTCGTCATTGCCATGGCCCGAGTCCCGCCCAACGCCCCCGAAGCCGTCTCCGCGCTCGCGCTGATGGAGTCCCTGCAGCGTCACCTGGTGGACTCGCTGGGCCACGCCGACTTCGTGAAGGTGGAGTGGCTGCGTGATGGCGGGCGGCACGGTGGCGGCTCGCGCTTCGCCTGCGCAGAGACGGACCTCTTCGACCGCGCCTCGGTGAACGTGTCGTGCGTGCACTACGACGACGACCCCGCGAAGAGCCTCGCCGCGGCCACCGCGCTCTCGACCATCATTCACCCGCGGCACCCGCGCGCGTCTTCGCTGCACCTGCACACGAGCTTCACCCAGCTCAGAGGTGGGCGCGGCACCTGGCGGTTGATGGCCGACCTGAACCCCTCGCACGAGGACCCGGTCGAGAAGGAGCACTTCGAGGCGAGCCTGAAGCGGGCCGCGCCGGCGCAGTACACCGCGGGGCGGGCGCAGGGAGACCGCTACTTCTTCATTCCCGCGCTGGGGCGCACCCGCGGGCTGACCCATTTCTACCTGGAGGACTTCTCGCTCGGTGACTTCGGGGCCGAGCGGGCCTTCGTCGAGCGCTTCGCCAAGACGATGATCGACACCTGGTGCGAGCTGCTCGACACCGCGCTGGCGCGGTACCCGGCCTTCAGCCCCCAGGAGCGGGAGAAGCAGCTCGCCTACCACACGCTCTATCTCTTCCAGGTGCTGACGCTGGATCGCGGCACCACGTCGGGCCTGCTGGTGCACGATCAGAACGACCTGGGGGTGATGGGCTCGTTGCCGTCGTGGGTCGACCGCGCGCTGCTGGCCACGTGGGAATCACTGGTGCCGAAGCCCCAGGACGAGCTGGTGAGGTCGGTGCTGGCGACGCTGGGGGCAGAGCACCCCTCGCACGTCACCGACGAGGTGCGCCTGGCGCTGGCCCGGGTGGTGCGTGCGCACTACCTGGCCCACCCCGAGGCGGTGGAGTTGCAGGCGGCGCGGGCGCGTTGAGTCGGCGCCCGCAGGAGGTGAGGGAACCTGATAAGCGGCCCTCATGTCGCGCGTCGTCATCGCCGGAGCCGGCGCCCTCGGAAGAGCCCTCGCCACGAAGCTCGCGATCGCCCACGACGTTCGCGCGGTGCGGCAGTCGGGCGAGCTGCCGGCGCCGAGCGAGCGCCTCACCTGGTACCAGGCCGACCTCACCACCATCCCCGGAGCCGAGCTCGCGCTCACCGGCGCGCACACGGTGGTGCTCCTCGCGCAGGCCCGGCGTGTGCCCGCGCGGCTGGCGCGGGCCTCGCTCGACGACCTCGATCGCCTGCTCGCAGACTCGGTCGCCCGCGCCGCGCTGCTGGTGGGCGTGAAGCACCTCGTGGTGTACGCCTGTGGAGACGACGACGCCCGCCTTGCGCTGCTGGAGAAGAGCGGCGTGCCGCTCTCGGTGCTGCGCGGTGGCGCGCCGGACCCCGTGGAGCTGCTCGCGGCGATGGTGGGCTCCGCGCCCGGCGCCCACTCGACCACGCCCGCGTGGGGGGGAACGAGCGCCGAGGTCCGCCCGCCCTCGATTCCCACCTGCTCCGTGCAGCGCTACCCGCGGCCCCCCGGCTGGTCGGCCCTCGACATCGTGCGCGGGTACTTCAGGTGGCTCCCCACCGGCGTGCCCCTGGTGAAGACCACCGAGCACGAGGGCGTGTTCACCATCACCATGGCCGGGGTGCGCGCCCTGGTGCTGCGGCTCGAACCGGGTCGCTCGAGCGCCGACAGCGCCTGGCTCACCGTGGCCGATGGAGCGCTGGCAGGCCGCTCGACCGACGACGCGCGCTTCGAGTTCCGCGTGCTGCTCGACGGCGTGACCGCGATGGTCGCGCAGATCGGCTTCCACCCTTCGTTGCCCTGGCCGGTCTACCGCTTCAGCCAGGCCCTCGTGCACGAGCGGGTGATGCGCCGCTTCGGCGAATGGCTCGCGCAACAGAAGGGCCCGCCCCCGTGAAGGTGCTCTCGGCCTTCATCTACCCGGTGAAGTCGATGCGCGCGGTGGCCACCACCACGCTCGAGCTCGACGACCAGGGGATCGTCGGCGATCGCCGGTGGATGGTGATCGATGCCGAGAAGCGCTTCGTCACCCAGCGCACCGTGCCCGCGCTGGTGCGGCTGCAGCCCGAGCTCATTCCCGGCGGCGTGCGCCTCGACGACGGCGCGTCGCAGCTGAGCGTGGAGGTCCCCCCACTCGACGCGACACGGCACGAAGTGACGGTCTGGCGCGACACCTTCCCCGCGCTCGATGCGGGAGACGAAGCCGCCGCCTGGCTCTCGACCCGGCTGGGCTTTTCCTGCCGCTTCGTCGCCTTCGCCAGCGACGTGCGCCGAGAGGTCGATCGCAACTACGCGAAGGACGCGCAGACCACCTTCACCGACGCGTACCCGCTGCTGATCGTCAACGAGGCCTCGCTCGACGCGCTCAACGCCGAGCTGCCCGCGCCGATCCCGATGGAGCGCTTCCGCCCCAACCTGGTCGTCCGCGCCGGCGCGCCGTGGGTGGAGGACGGGTGGACGAGGCTCGAGGCCGATGGGGTCCCGCTCGACGGGGTGAAGCCCTGCGCGCGCTGCGTGGCCATCACCACCGATCAACGCACCGGCGAGCGGCCCCAGGGCCCGCTGCCGCTCAGCGCGCTCACGCAGCTCCACTCGATCCCGGGGCGGGGCGCGATCTTCGGCATGAACCTGGTGCACCGCGCCAACGGGGCCATTCGCGTGGGCGCGCACGTCGCGCTCAAAATGACGTAGAGAAGAGGCATGTCCGACTGCCTGTTCTGCAGAATCGTCTCTGGCCAGATCCCCGCGAAGAAGGTGCACGAAGACGCGCTGTGCATCGGCTTCCTCGACATCAACCCGCAGGCGCCTCAGCACGCGCTCTTCATTCCCAGGCGCCACGTCGCCACCATGAACGAGGCCACGCCGGAAGATCGTGAGCTGCTCGGCCACCTCATGGTGAGCGCGGCGAAGTACGCGCGCGAGCAGGGCATCTCCGACACGGGGTACCGGCTGGTGATGAACACCAACTCCGCGGCCGGGCAGACCGTCTTCCACGTGCACCTGCACCTGCTCGGCGGGCGCCAGTTGACGTGGCCGCCGGGCTGAAACCTGAAAAGAGTCGAACGTGGCGACGGAGCCTGCGACGCTCCGCCGCCATGGGCCACCTCTCGCTGACCAGGAAGAAGGACGTCTCGAGCTTTCGCAAGATGGCGATCGGGACGTGGCAGACCGCCTACGACCCCACGGTGTACGGCACCATGCGCATTCGCATGGACAAGGCCATGGACTACATCGAGAAGTTCCGGGAGGCGCACGGGGTGCGGCTCACCGTCACGCACCTGGTGGCCAAGGCCGTCGCCGAAGGCCTCAAGCGCTGCCCCGACGCGAACGCCATCCTCCGGTTCAACAAGATCTACCTGCGCAACACCGTGACGCTCTCGGTGCTGGTGGTGCAGGCCGACCAGGGCGACGGCAAGGTCGACCTCACCGCCGCGCGCATCGAAGACGCCGACAAGAAGTCGCTCAAGACGCTCGCCGCCGAGATGCAGGAGACCGTCGACAAGGTCAGGAACCGCAAGGACGTCGCGCTCGAGAAGGGCAAAGGAACGATCGGCCTCATCCCCTTCATGTGGATGAACATGTTCCTCAAGCTGCTCGGCTTCTTCATGTACACGCTGAACATCGATCTCTCGTTCCTGGGCATGCCGAAGGACGCGTTCGGTGGCGTCACCATCACCAACGTCGGCAGCCTCGGCCTCGACATCGCCTACGTGCCGCTGGTGCCGTACACGAACACGCCCATCTTCATCGCGCCGGGCGCGGTGCTCGACATGCCGGTGGTCGAGGACGGCAAGGTGATCGCCGGCAAGGTGATGAGCCTCAACGCCAGCTTCGATCACCGCTTCATCGACGGCTTCCACGCGGGCGTCCTGGCGAAGACCGTCAAAGAGATGATGGAAAACCCGTTCGAGAAGTTCGATCCCGTCTGACCTGGAGGAGCAATCGATGACGCCCAATGCCAACGCCGAGCCCCCGATGCAGCAGCCGGGGTGGTTTTCCCGCAACTGGAAGTGGCTGCTCCCCGTCGGGTGCGTGGTGCCGTTGATGTGCTGCGGCGTCTTCGGCCTGGGCACGTACTTCGCGGCCTCGAAGATGATCGAAGGCAGCGGGGCGTTCGCCGAGGCCTTCGCGAAGGCGAGCCAGAACGAAGAGGTCACCGCGGCGCTCGGCGCGCCGATCACTCCGGGCTTCGGCATGAGCGGAGAGATCAAGCAGAACAACGACCACGGCACGGCGGACTTCACGGTGCCGCTCAAGGGCAGCAAGGGCTCGGGCAGCATGCACGTGGTGGCGCGGCAGCGCGGCGGCGTGTGGCAGTTCGAGACCATCGACGTCGAGGCCGGGGGCAAGACCATCAACGTGCTCGCCGGCAGCGCGAAGGAACCGCCGCCCGAGAACGACCCGCCGCCGGACGCCGAGGAGCCGCCGCCCGAAGAGCCCGACGGAGACTGAAGCGATGCGTTTCGCCGCGGTCCTCGTGGTTGCGCTCGTTTCGTGCGGGCCGCTCACCCCTCCCCGCGACGCGGGGAGCGGAGGCGGTGGAGGCGCCACCGGCGGAGGTGCAGCCACGGGTGGCGGCGTCGCGACGGGCGGTGGTGCCGCGACGGGCGGAGGTGCCGCGACGGGTGGAGGCGGCGGGGCGGACGCGGGTGTCTGTACCGGCTGCACGCCGCCCCCGAACGCGACGTCGACCTGCACCGACGGTGGCTGCGACTTCGCCTGCGTGCAGGGCTTTCACCGCTGCGGCGATCACTGCGCGCCGGACGACTCGGTGAGCGAGTGCGGTTCCGCTTGCGCGGTCTGCCCAGACAACGGCGGGCTCGCCACCTGCACGCTCGGCGCGTGCGACTTCACCTGTGGCACGAGCCAGGCCCGCTGCCAGGGGCAGTGCGTCACGGAGTCGGATCTCCAGTGCGGCGGCGCGTGCGTCGCCTGCGGCAGCGGCTCGAGTTGCAGGGCCGGTACCTGTCAGCTCCAGTGCGCGCCGGGCCTCGTCGCCGCCGGTGGGCGTTGCGTCCAGGGCCGTGAGGTCGAGGTGGGCCTGTTCCACGGCTGCGCGCGGCACGACGGCGGGGTGGTGTGCTGGGGCCCGGGCAGCACCGGCGCGCTGGGCAGTGGGCCCTACGATGGAGGCCGCGCGCCGCGCTTCGTCTCGGCGCTCGGCGAGGTCGCGTCGCTCTCGCTCGGCGACAACTTCAGCTGCGCGCTGCTGCCGTCGGGGGCGGTGCGGTGCTGGGGCGACAACCAGTTCGGCCAGGTCGGCAACGGCGGCAGCCAGGCCGCCTTCACCCCGGCGCTCACCATCGCCTCGGGCGTCACCATGCTCGCCACCAGCGCCCGGCATGCGTGCGCGTTGGCCGACGACGCGGGCGTGTCGTGCTGGGGCAACGGCTCGCTGGGCCAGCTCGGCGACGGCCTGTCGGCGCTCGGCGTGCGGTCACCTCAGCCCGCGAAGCTCGACGGGGGCGCGGTCGCGTTGTTCGCGGGAGGCGACGGTACCTGGGCGCTGCTCGGCGACGGCGGCGTCTCGTTCTGGGGCGACGACACCCTCGCGGGCTTCACCCTGACGCCGCGGCCACTGGTGGTGACGGACGGTGGCGTCAAGCGCGTGGTGGCGGCCGCGAATCACGCGTGCGCCATCCGCGCAGACACCAGCGCGCTCGAGTGCTGGGGGCGCGGGCTCGAAGGGCAGCTCGGCTACCCGGTGGGCACGGCGACGGCACAGCCGGTGCGCCCGGTGCCCGGCCTCGGCGCGGTGCTCGACGTGTGCACCGGCCTCAACTTCTCCTGCGCGTTGATTCCTGATGGTGGCGTGCGCTGCTTCGGCGCAGGCGGGAGTGGCGAGCTGGGCAGCGGCAACTTCAACCCGTCGTCGACGCCGGTCGCGGTCGACTCGTTGCCCGCGGCGCGGCAGATCGCCTGTCATCACCAGTTCGCGTGCGCGACCACGGGCGCGGGGCTGTACTGCTGGGGCGACAACAGCCTGGGGCAGCTCGGCGCGCCGAACCCGATGACGTCTGCGTCGCCGGTGCTGGTGTCGCTGCCCTGACCTCTCTCCCTCCGAGGGGAGAGAGGGCGAACCAACCGTTCACGCCACGTCGATGAGATCGAGGATCGCGTTCACGAACGTGAGCGGGTGGGGCGGGCAGCCCGGCACGTAGAGCGCGGGCCCGACGCGCTCGAGGAAGCCGCGGTCGATCGCCGAAGAGTCGCCCCTCACCCCGGCCCTCTCCCCGCTGCGCAGGGAGAGGGAGGCGTCGTGCAGCCCGCCCGAGATGGTGCACGCGCCCACCGCCACCAGGAAGCGCGGCTCGGGCATCGCGTCCCACGCCAGCTGCACCGCGTCCTTCATGGTGCGGGTCAGCGGGCCGGTCAGCACCAACGCGTCGGCGTGGCGGGGTGAGGCGACCCACTCGATGCCGTAGCGCTGCAGATCGAAGTTCACGTTCGCCGTCGCGTTGAGCTCGAGCTCGCAGGCGTTGCAACCACCCGCGGACACCTGGCGCAGCTTGAGCGACCGCCCGAACAGCTTGGCGAAGGTCGCCGACGCGCGCGCGCGGATCGCCTCGGTGTCGCCCTCGCGCACGAAGAGCTTGTCGCGGGCGTCGGAGCCCATCTGCGTGGCGGGCGTGAAGACGATCTTCTGGGGTGGGCAGACCTCTGCGCAGGCGTTGCAGAACACGCAGCGGCCCAGGTCGATGGTCACCGGTGCGAGCGTCACCGCGGTGGTGGGGCAGACGTCGCGGCACGCCACGCACTCGTCGGCGCAGGGCGCCGTGCTGATCACCGGGCGGCCATGGTGCCCGGTGGGCGTCGCGGTGCGCAGGTCCTTCACGTACTGCGTGCCCTGCGACAGCCGCACCCTGAGCGACTTGAAGGCTCTCATAGGTCGTTCCCGCAGTACGAGAGATCGAAGCTCTTGTTGCAGATGGGGAAGTCGGAGATCTCGTTGCCCCGCACCGCGATGGCCAGGCCCATCCAGTTGCGCAGCGAGGGGTCTTGCACCTTCGCGTGCACCAGCGCTCCGGTGGGCCCGGTCTCGAGGCAGTGCACCACCTCGCCGCGCCAGCCCTCGACCACGCTCACCACCAGCTGGCGCGGCGCGAGCGGCCCCACCGGCTTCCTGGGCCCGCCGAAGCGGGGCCCCCGCGCCAGCACGCCCGCGAGCCACGCGAGCGACTCGTCGAGCTCGGCGATGCGGAGCTGCGCCCGCGCCTGGCAGTCGCCGTCTTTGAGCACCACCGACGGAATCGGCGCCCGCTTCCACACCCCCGAGGTGCGCGCGTCGAGCACCAGCCCGGAAGCGCGCGCGGCGAGGCCGACCACGCCCAGCTCCTTCGCCTGGGTCTCCTTCAGCACGCCCACGCCCTCGAGCCGGTGCCGCACGGTCTGCGAGGTGACGAAGAGCTCGTTGATGATCTCGAGATCGGTGCGGAGCAGCTCGACGTTCTTCGACACCAGCTCCACCAGCTCGGCGGGCAGCTTCATGCCCAGGCCCCCGGGCCGCAGCGCCGAGCGCCCGAAGCGGCTGCCGCACAGGCGCATGGTGGTGTTGATCGCCGTGGTGCGCAGCCGGCCGTACGTCGACGCGCCCTGCAGGAAGCCGACGTCGGCGGCGAGGCCGGCCAGGCCCGCCAGGTGCATCGCCACGCGCTCGAGCTCGAGCACGAACGCGCGCGCCAGCTCGGTGTCTTCGTCGAGCTCGCAGCCCGCCAGCTTCTCCAGCGCCGCGCAGAAAGCCCAGGCGTGGCCGATGGTGGTGTCACCGGCGATCGTCTCGACCAGCGGGGTGAGCCGGCGGGGGTCGCCCACCAGCAGGCGCGGCTCGAGCCCGCGGTGCTGGTAGCCGAGCTGGATCTCGAGGTGGTGCACCTGCTCGCCCATGCACATGAAGCGGAACGAGCCCGGCTCGATCACGCCGGCGTGAATCGGCCCGACCGCCACCTCGTGCACCTCCTTGCCGTCGATGCGGTAGTACGGGTACGCGCTCATCGCGGCCTGGTCCCGCCCCTGGAAGCGGATCGGCTTGAGCCACGGGTGCGCGGCGAAGTGCAGGCCGGTCTGCTCGTGCAGCTCGCGCTCGAAGCAGTGGAGCGCGCCGAAGCTCGAGGTCAGCTCGGAATAGCCCACGCTCGCCTTCGTCGACGTGCGCGTCACCTCGAGCGAGCCGGCCTGGAACACCGCCGTGATGAGCACCTCGTCGCCTTCGCGCCGGCCGAACAGCGTCACCAGCCGCTGGCCCGCGGTGAGCCGCCGCACCACGTCGGCTCGCCACGCGTGCACCTCGAACGTGGGCAACTTCTCCACCTCGAACGAGACGGAAGTGCTCATCGGCCCTCCAGCGAGCTCGCCACGTCACGCAAGAGCTCGTTCACCACCGGCGGCACGAAGACCCCCAGGGCGATCAGCGCGATCAGGAACACCAGCTTGGGCGCCACCGAGCTCAGCGTCTGGCGCGGCCAGGTGACGGCCTGCACCGGCTCGCCCCAGATCATCGGGAAGATCGTCCGGCCCGTGGCCACGAAGGTCATGGTGATGAGCACGCAGAACGCCGCGAACACCAGGTACTGCCCCGCGCCGACCAGCGCCGAGAGAATGAGGAGCTCGCCGAAGAAGCTGCCGAAGGGGGGGAACCCGAGCAGCGCGAAGGTGCCCACCATGAGGAAGGCGCCGCTGTACGGGAGGTCCTTGATCAGGCCCTGGATCTTGCGGGTGTCCTTGGTGCGGTAGTGCGCTTTGATCTTCCCCGCGGTGAGGAAGAGGATCGCCTTGATGAACGCGTTGCTGATCACGTAGAGCAGCACGCCGTACGAGGCGCCCTTGCCGATGCCCAGGCCGATGGCGATGACGCCCGCGTGGTTGATCGAGGCGTAGGCGAGCAGGCGCTTCATGTTCTTGGTGGCGATGATGCTCGCCGTCGAGACCACCATCGACACCACGCCCATCAACAACAGCTCGGTGGTCACCAGCGTGGCGTTGTCGGCGCGCCAGGCCTGCACCACGCGCAGCAGCATCACCAGCGCGCAGTTGAACTGCACCGCGCCCAGCAACGCCGTCACCGCCGGGGGCGCCTCGTCGTAGGCCTCAGGCAGCCAGCTGTACATCGGGGCCAGGCCCAGCTTCGTGCCCAACCCGAGGATGATCAGCGCCAGCCCCAGCTTGCCCCACGGGCCGGTCACCGGCGGCAGCTGATCGAGGAAGAAGTTCGGCGCGTGGCCCGCGGCTTCCATGCCCCGGCCCAGGCACATGAAGCCCAGCACCACCAGGCCCAGGCCCACCGACGAGAAGAGGAAGTAGCGCCACGACGCCTGGCGCGAAGACCCCACCCCGGGGCGGATGATCAGCGGCGCGATGGCGATGGTGGTGGCCTCGAGCGCGATCCACTGCACGAGGAGATGGTTGGCCATCAACACCACGTTCGTCGCGCCGAGGAAGGCGAGGGCGAGCGTCGAGAAGCGCGCGCCTTCGTCGCGCAGCTCGGGGGTCGATCTCACCCGGCCCGCCACGTACGCCGACACGCCCAGGAAGATGCCGTTGACCAGCACCAGGAAGAGCCGGCCCGTGGAGTCGAGGTGCACCAGCCGCAGGAACATCAGCTCGGAGGTGGGCACCGCCACCTCGGTGATCGCCAGGGCCGTGCACAGCAGCCCGGTGGTCACGAGCACGTCGGTGGCGCGCGCGCGGATGCGCCCCAACGACAGCGCCAGGGCTGCGATCAACGGCGCCAGCGCGAGGGCGAGGGCGATCATCCGGTCACCGCGCGGTGAGCGGGTTGATCGAGCTGGCCACCGCTCGCGACGTACGGGAAGGCCTTGAGGACGAAGCCGCTCACAGCGTGGGCCCCTCTGGAAGGTCGCCCGCCGACAGCACCGTGGCCGGCGCCGACGGGCCCACCGTCTCGAGGTACCAGCGGAACAACCCGATGGTGAGCAGGAACACCACCAACTGCCCGGCGTGCACGAGGATCGACTCGTCGTGGTGCGACGCGCCGCCCAGCTCGAACAACGCCAGCGCGTTCTCGAAGCGCAGCGCGCCCACCATCTGGCTGAACGGCCCCGACTGCGTCGACAGCACCAGGAAGCCCAGCAGCAGGCCGGCCGTCGCCACCGCCACGGTCTGCCGCTCGTCCCCCGCCTCCGGCACCATCGACGAGGCGAAGTTGAAGGCCACCAGCACCAGCACTCCGGCGAACGTCCACGAGAGCAGGTTCGGCGGAATGACGTCGTTGCGCGCCCCCGCTTCGCGCGCGCTGAGCACCTCGTAGAGGAAGAAGGGCGCGAGCAGCCCGCGTACGAGCACCAGGTCGACCAGCGTCAGCCAGTCATCGGGCGAAGCCAGCTCGGGCCGGCCTTCGACCACGATCCACGCCATCAGCAAGCCCTGGCAGCACAGTCCAAAGAGGCTGGCGCGCCAGTTGCCCAGGAACAGGGGCAGCACCATCGCCACCAGCAGGGCCATGAGCAGCGTGCTCATCGCGCGCCTCCGAGGTGCCAGGTGGTGGCGAGCAGCGCGATCGCGCCCGCGGCGATCGCCACGCCCACGTACTGCGGCACCGTGCGCAGCTTGAGCCGCGCGATCAACGACTCGATCGTGCCCACCACCACCGCGACCAGCACGCTCGCGCCCAGCGTCACGCCCATCGAGACCGCCGAGCCCTCGCCCGCCCACGGGTTGAGCAGGGTGGCGATCACAGCCGAGCCCACCAGCAGCTTCACCCCGTTCGCCACCTGGATCGCGGCCAGCTCCGGCCCGCTGTGGTCGAGCACCATCACCTCGTGCACCATGGTCAGCTCGAGGTGCGTGGTGGGGTCATCCACCGGCATGCGCGCCGTCTCGGTCTGCAGCACCACCAGCAGGCACACCACCGCGCTCGCCCAGGCCAGCGCGCTCGCGCCGTCTTCCACGTGCAGCCGCAGCGCCCCGGCCAGCGTATGGGAATCGGTGAACAGCCCCAGCGCGCCCACCACCAGGAAGAGCGCGGGCTCGACCAGGGTGGCGAAGGTCGCCTCGCGCGCGGCGCCCATGCCTTCGAACGAGCTGCCCGTGTCGAGCGCGGCCAGCATCACCGCCGCCCGGCCCAGGCCCCACGCGTACGCGAGCACCACGAAGTCGAAGGCAAAGGTCACCAGCGGCGCCGAGCCCAGGAGCGGCGTCACCAGCGCAGACGCGAGCGAGGTGATCAGCAGCACCCAGGGCGCGATGCGGAAGAGCGGGGTGGTGGTGGTGCTGTAGACCGGCTTCTTGCGCAAGAGCCGCAGCACGTCCCACGCGGGCTGGAACAGCGGAGGCCCCTTGCGGCCCGACCAGAGCGCCTTGACCCGGTTGATGATGCCCGTGAGGAGGAAAGGCATCACCAGTAACACCAGCACGTCGCCCAGGTGTTCGGGGTTCATCGCAGCACCCCGATGAGCACCAGCCCGATGACGAAGAGCGCGAGCAGGCCGGCGGCGAAGGCGAAGCGCGGCTGCTCGGGGATCTTCTCGGTGGCCTGCGCGACGTATTCCTCACCGCGGCCCAGCACCTCGAACATGCGCCGCTCCACCGGGTCAGCGTGGTGGGTGGCCAGCGCGGTGGCGTGCCGGGGGAACAGCTCTTCGGGCGGGTGGCCGCGCCGCAGCACCGGGAGGAACGCGTCGAAGATGCGCGCGAAGTGTTCGGCGAACGAGCTGCCCGTGTACTGCATGCGCGGGGTGGGCGCGCCGTACCCGCAGCCCCAGGTGGCGCTGCGCCGCGCGGCGCGGCCCGAGAGCCAGCTCCACACGCCGGCGATCAACAGGGTGACGGCGAGCGCGCGGCTCAACCAGAGGGCCGGGCCGAGCGGCTCGAGCGCGACGCCCGCGGACGCCGACATGGGGAAGGGGAAGAGCGCGCCGTTGACCAGCGCGAGCCCGGCGGCGGGCGCCACGCCCACCACCACCACCCCGACCGCGTGCAGCAGCATCGGGGCCAGCATCGGGGCCGGCGGGTCTTCGCGCACGTGCAAGGCCGGCTCGCGCGGGTTGCCGAGGAAGACGACGCCGAACGCGCGCACGATGGACAGCGCGCTGACCGCGCCCACGAAGGCGAGCCCGGCGGCGGCCACGGTGAGCACCACGTTCTGCTCGGGGTGCGGCGCGAGGCCCGAGAGCAGCCCGGAGTAGATGACGAGTTCGCTCACGAAGCCGTTGAGCGGCGGGAGCGCGGCGATGGCCAGGCCCCCGATGAGGAAGAGCATCGCGGTGCGCGGCAGCTTCTTCGCCAGCCCGCCGAGGCGCTCGAGGTCGACGGTGTGGGTGGCGTGGTAGACGGCGCCCGCCGCGTAGAAGAGCAGGCACTTGAACAGCGCGTGGTTGAAGAGGTGCAGCAGCCCGCCCGCGAAGCCGAGCATCGCCAGCCCCGGGAGGTCCCACGCCCAGCCGAGGTAGCCGACGCCGAAGCCGATCGCGACGATGCCCACGTTCTCGGTCGAGGAGTAGCCGAGCAGCCGCTTCAAGTCGCGCTGCGTCGCCGTGGAGAGCACGCCGAACAACGCAGACAGGCCGCCGAAGGCGAGCACGGTCCACCCCATCCATTCCTCGGGCTTGCCCATCAGCAGGGTGAAGCGGAGGAAGCCGAAGAGCCCGGCCTTGTGGATCACCCCCGACATGAGCGCCGACACGTGCGCGGGCGCGGCGGCGTGGGCGCGCGGCAGCCAGGTGTGGAAGGGGAAGAACGCCGACTTGAGGGCGAAGGCCGCGCCCAGCAGCATGAAGATGGTCGAGCGCATCGGGCTGGGCTGCGAGAGGTACTGGCCGAAGGCCGAGAACTCCATCGAGCCGGTGGCGCTGTGCAGCAGCATGAACGCGGCCACCAGCACGAAGAGGCCGACCTGCGTCGAGACGATGTAGTTGAAGCCCGCGAAGCGGATCTTCTGGTTGCGGTAGTCCCAGATGACGAGCAGCCAGGCGGCGACGGCGGCGATCTCCCAGCCGAGCAGGAACAGGAGCGCGTTCTCGACCGAGTAGACGATCACGAACGAGAGCGAGGTGATGGTGAGCAGCGCGTAGTGCGTGCCGCCGCGACGGCCCTTGTCGAAGTGGGGCTTGAGGTAGCCGGTGGCGAAGATGGTGCCCAGCAACGTCATGGGCAGCGACCAGGCGAGGAAGAAGGCCCCCAGGCCGTCGAGGTGCAGCGAGACGTGCTCGATGGGGCGGGGCCAGCTCCACGACGCTTCCATCGGGGGCGCACCGGCGAAGAGGGGCGCGATGCCGGCGGTCACCAGCACCATCGCCACGGCCTGGCTTCCGATGGCCGCCGCCGCGCTGAGCCGGTTGTTCTTCAGCGCAGCGGCCAGCGCCGCGCCGAGCAGCAGAACCGGAAAGCTCGCCAGGAACAGCGTCACGATGAAGGGACCCTTTCTCGTGTGTGCAGGACGAGCGGTAGCACGAGAACCGCGTCGTGGCGTGTTTCTGGTCTCATGCGCGCCCCTTCACCTTCCGCTGCAGGTGATGGCGGATGACGTCGACGAGCTGCCAGGCGAGCACGGGCCGCACCAGCAGCATCACGTTCTCTCCCCGCAGGGCCGTGGGGCCGGTGAAGCGGGCCGGCGCGGTGAGCACCACCACCAGGCGGCTCGGCGCGGCCCTGGTGACCTGGGGCAGCCACGCGACGATCGCCTCGGGCTCGAAGGCGTCGGCGAAGAGCACGAGCGCCGTCTTCACCCCCACCAGGCTGGAGGCGGGCACGAGCCCAGGCCAGCGGTGCACCACGAAGCCGCGCTCCGAGAAGAAGAGCGGGAGCTTCTCGGTCTCGGGCGCCTGCGCGCCGATGAGCCCGACGCTGCTCTGGCCGACGCCCCAGCCCATCAGCTCGACCCCGGAGAGACGAGGCGCGCCACCAGGCTGTTGCCCTTCACCCGGGGATCTCCGCCGTGAATGAGGCTCGCCAGGCGGCTCGCGGGCAGGAGGTACTCGTTGACCTCGATGATCGCGTCGTTCGAGTCGTCGAGGCCGCGCTTGACCCACAGGCGCAGGTGGTCGCCGTTCACCAGGTCCGACTTCTCCACCACCCACGAGAGGGGGATGCGCCCGCCCAGCCCGTTGTAGCTGACCATCGCCGTGCCGATAGGCGCTGCGCGCAGCCACCGCTCGACGATGCGCACGTCGTTGATGAAGCCGTCGACCGAGGCGGGGAACCGCTCGTCGTAGCGCTCGTGCACTTCCGCGAGGTGCTCGGCGAAGGGGTTGAAGAAATAGAAGGCGTCGAAGCGGCCCGGGTCGACGCTCTCGAGCGTGCCGTCGAGGATCACCACCTCGGCGCCCAGCCGCTGCGCCAGCTGCCGGGCCGCGAGCGCGAGGTCAGGCCGCAGCTCCACGCCCCACACCCGCCGCGACGACGAGAGCGCGGCGATCGAACAGAACTTGCCCACGCCCGAGCCGACGTCGAGCACCCGCTGCGCCCCGGCTTCCGTCAGCCACCGCGAGGCGGTCTGCGCCACCTCGACGCTCGACCAGTAGCTGGCCGAGCGGATCCGCGGACGCACCGGGAGCAGCTGATCGAACTGCTCGTCGGAGACCGGCTGCCGCGAGGTGAGCCTCGTGCGGATCTCCTCGGCGAGCGGGTCGGGTCCTTCCATGGCAGAGTGGCTGTGCAGGTCTGGGTCCAGTCGTAAGTCATTGAATTAACAGGGGTCATGTGATGGCGGGTTCAAGAAAGCGCCAGGATGTCGTTCTTTTCGAGCCCGTGTTCACCTCGAAGGCGATGAAACGGCTCGATGCGTCGATCCAGAAGGTCGCGGAAAAGGACGTCACGATCACCCTGCTGGGTGAGAGCGGCACCGGCAAGGACATCATGGCCAGGCGCTGCCACGAGCTGTCGCACCGGCGGGCGGGGCCTTTCGTCCCCATCAACTGCGCGGCGATCCCCGAGCAGCTGTTCGAGAGCGAGCTGTTCGGCCGCGAGCGCGGCGCTTTCACCGGCTCGACCGAGCGGGCCATCGGGAAGATCGAAGCGGCGTCGGGGGGCACGCTCTTCCTCGACGAGATCGGAGAGCTGCCGCTCTCACTGCAGCCCAAGCTGCTCCGCTTCCTCGAGTCGCATCGCTTCATGCGCTTAGGGGGCACCGCGAAGCTGGCGGCCGACGTGCGGTTGATCTGCGCCACCCTCAAGTCGTTGCCCGAGGAGGTGGCGGCCGGCCGCTTTCGCGCCGACCTGTACTACCGGATTCAGGGCATCACCTTCACGGTGCCGCCGCTGCGCGAGCGCCCCGCCGACATCGAGCCGCTGCTCGACTACTTCGTGCGCCACTGCACCGCGCAGCACGGGGTGGCGGCGCCTACCTTTCCGAAGGCCGTGCGCGCCCGCCTCGCCACGTGGCGCTGGCCGGGCAACGTGCGTGAGCTGCGCAACCTGGTGGAGCAGCTGTGCCTGCTCGAGTCGGGCAAGCGGCTGCAGCCGACGGACCTGCCCCCGGTGATGCGCTCGCGCGTGCCTGACGCGTTGCTCGAGCTGCCACTCTCCCTCACGTTGGCCGAGGTGACCGAGCGCTACATCGACGCGGTGCTCTCCTCTGAAATGGGGAACAGGGCGCGCGCGGCGCGGAGGCTGCATGTGAGCGCCCGCACGCTGGTGCGTCGTCGACCGACGGCCGCAGGTGTGGTGAAGGGGCCGTGACGATGAATTCCCTGCGAGGTTGGTTGAACCGGTTGGGCATGCAGCCACGCGAGCTGGAGATCGTGCGGCATGTGCTGGCGGGCGACTCGGTCGTCGACTGGCGCGGCATGGACTTCACCAGCCTCGAGCAGGTCGACGCGCTGCTGCGGCTCAACAAGCTCGACTGGCAGCACCCGCGCGACGCGCGCTACCTGAAGCACCTGCTGGACGAGTCGGTGCGCTTCCTCGAGGGCACGCTGGGGCGCAAGGTCCCCGTCGAGGTGTCGGGGGCGAAGGACGTGCGCGAGGTCTTCCTGCTCACGCGCCACGAGGCGCCCCGCGCGGTGCGCACCTCGGCGTGCTTCACCCTGAAGGTGATGAACACCATCAACCACATGAACGGGCGCGAGCTGCTCTTTCACGTGCCCATCTCCGAGCGGAACCTGGTGGCCCTGGCCACGGCCGAGGTGAAGCGCGTGGTCGATTCGCTGCGCGAGACGGGCTTCCCCATCGTGGAGTTCGATGGGGGCGAGAAGTCGCGCGAGGCGCTGGTGCTCAAGCTGCTGGCCAAGCGCGAGACCCTGGCCGCGCAGGTCTACGACAAGATCCGCTTCCGGGTGATCGTCGAGGAAGTGGACCAGATTCCCGCGGTCATCCTGCACTTCACCAAGCACCTCTTCCCCTTCAACTACGTCATCCCCGGGCAGTCGCAGAACGAGATCGTGCCCATGCCCGGCGAGGAGGCGGGCGAGTCGAACGATCGCCCGCTCAACGAGTCGTCGGGCCCGACCTACCGGCACCTCGACTTCGTGGTCGATCTGCCGCTGCGCCTGGAGCCGTCGACGAGCCTCGAGCACACGCCCGAGATCGAGCGACTGGGGTGCGTGGTGTACGCGATGGTCGAGTTCCAGGTCGTCGATCGCCGCACCGCGAGGGCGAACGAGAGCGGGCAGAACAGCCACGACGCCTACAAGGAGCGCCAGCGGGAGCGGGTGCTCGAGCGGCTCGAGCGGCCCTTCGAGGAGTGAAGATGATCGGTTCGCCGTCGCCGTTCATCCCGAGCGGAGTCGAGGGACGGTCGCTCAGCGAAGTAGCCCCTCGACTTCGCTCGGGGTGAACGGTTCGTCGATCGGTCAGAATCACTGTGGCGAGGTACTCGCTCAGACGTCGAACTGCACGGGCTGCCCTGAGGCGGTGCCCTGCAGCAGGCCGTCGCGCATCACGATGTTGCCGCGCACGATGGTGGCGATGGGCCAGCCCGTCACCTGCATCCCGTCGAACGGCGTCCACCCGCAGCGCGACTTCGACCACGCGTTGGTGATGGTGCGCCTGGCTGCGAGATCGATGACGGTGAAGTCGGCGTCGAAGCCGAGCGCGAGGCGCCCCTTGCGCCGCATGCCGAACACCCGCGCCGGACCCGCCGAGGTGAGATCGACGAAGCGCTCGAGCGTGAGCCGCCCCGCGTTCACGTGGTCGAGCATCAGCGGCACCAGCGTCTGCACGCCCGGCATTCCCGAGGGCGAGGCCGGCCACGGCTTCGCCTTCTCTTCCAGCGTGTGTGGCGCGTGATCGCTGCCCAGCACGTCGACCAGCCCCGACCGCACTGCTTCCCACAGCGCCGCCTGGTGCCGCGCGTCGCGAATGGGCGGGTTCATCTGCGCCAGCGTGCCGAGGCGCTCGTAACACTCGGGCGCGGCGAGGGTGAGGTGCTGCGGGCACACCTCGAAGGTGACCAGGTCCTTATGCGCCTCGAGCAGCGGCACTTCCCCCGCGGTGGTCACGTGCAGGACGTGCAGGCGGCGGTTGGTCTCTCGCGCCAGCGCCAGCAGGCTCTTCGTCGAGCGCACCGCGCACTCTTCGTCACGCCAGTCGGGGTGCGAGAGCACGTCTTTGCCCGCGAAGAGCCCCTTGCGTTCCTGTAGCCGCGCCTCGTCTTCGCTGTGACAGGCGATGCGGCGGTGCCCGCTCTTCATCACCCGGCGCTGGTTCTCGGGCTTGTCCACCAGCAGCGTGCCGGTCGACGAGCCGCAGAACATCTTGATGCCCGCGCAGCCCTCGAGGCTCTCCAGCGCGCCCAGGCCGTCGGCGTTCTCGTTGGTCGCGCCGATGAAGAAGCCGAAGTCGGTCCACGAGGTCGCCCGGCCGCGGGCCACCTTCCACGCGAGCGCTTCCGCGTTGTCGGTGTTCGGCTGGGTGTTGGGCATGTCGAAGAACGTGGTGACGCCGCCCAGCGCCGCCGACGCGCTGCCGCTGCCCAGGTCTTCCTTGTGGGTGAGGCCCGGCTCGCGGAAGTGGCACTGCGGGTCGATCACCCCGGGCAGCACGTGCAGGCCCTTCGCCTCGAACACCACCTTCGCCTGGCCCGCATCGAAGGACCCCAGCCCGGTGATGCGGCCACCGGAGATGCCCACATCGAACTCGATGCGCCCGGATGGTGTCAGGCAGGTCCCACCCTTGAGGAGGAGGTCGAACATGAGGCCTTTGTGCGCCGCCCCACGGCGCGTGGCAACCAATCTCTCTGGGCCGCCGGCGGTTTCCGGCAATAGATTGCGCCCCTTCACGTGATGCGGCCGATGCGGAACGGTTTACTGCTGCTGCTCATCTCGTGCTCGGCCGCGGCGCAGGTCCCTGCGTTCTTCGACCCGCCTCCGCTGGAGGCGCGCAAGAAGATCGAAGCGACCCGCGTCACCGTCGCCCCCGACATCGACGGAGACCTCAGCGACGACGCCTGGAAGCACGCCGTCCCCACCGGCGACTTCGTGCAGAACGAGCCGAAGCAGGGCGAGAAGGCCACCCACCAGAGCCTGGTGCGCCTGGTGTTCGACGAGAAGGCGCTCTACGTCTCGGCCGAGCTCGAGCAGCCCGGGGGTTGGACCGCGTTCAACCAGCGCGACATGCGCCGCGATTTCCCCAACAACGAGTGCGACAACTTCTCCGTCATCCTCGACACGCTGGGCGACGGGCGAAACGCGTTCAGCTTCTCGGTCAACCCCTTCGGCGCGCAGCGCGAAGAGCAGGTGGTCGAAGACTCGTTGTTCGAGCCCAACTGGGACACGGTGTGGCGCGCGGCCACGAAGCGCAACGAGCAGGGGTGGACCGTCGAGGTCGCCATTCCGTGGAAGTCGCTGCGCCACGGCGGCAAGGGCACGGTGTGGGGCATTCAGTTCTTCCGCCGCGAGCGCGGCATGAACGAAGACACGGTGTGGAGCCCCATTCCGCGCACCGTCTCGCCCTGGCGCATGAACTACGCCGGCGTGGTGAAGGGCCTCGAGCCCGCTGACGGCTCGCTGCTCTCGCTGCAGCTGCGCCCGTACCTCATCGGCCGGCTGGAGAAGGTGGGCGACCAGCCGATCACCGTGGCGCCCAGCGGCGGCGGCGAGGTGACGTGGAACCCCACCGCGTCCACCGTGGTGGATCTGACCGCCAACACCGACTTCGCCGAGACCGACGTCGATCGCCGCGTGGTGAACCTGTCGCGCTTCTCGGTGTTCTTCCCCGAGAGACGCCAGTTCTTCCTCGAGTCGGCGGGCGTGTTCGCCGCGGGCTTCCAGGGCTTCATTCAGCCCTTCTTCAGCCGGCGCATCGGCCTCAACGAAGACGGGGAATCGGTGCCGATCAGCTTCGGCGCGCGCGCGGTGTATCGAACGGTGCAGCGCAGCGCCGGCGCGCTGGTGGTGCACACCATGCCGACCGCGACCAGCAACGCCTCGCTCTTCACCGTGAGCCGCTACAGCCGCAACCTCGGGGAGCAGAGCCGCTTCGGCGGCATGGTCGTCACCCGCCACGACTTCGCCGGGCCCGCGGGCGGTGAGAGCGACAACGTGGTGCCGGTGCTCGACGGCATGTTCCGGGGCGGGCCGCTCACGGTGCAGGCCACGCTGATGGGCTCGTCGACCACCGCGCCGGGCGTGCCGGGGCGCTTCGGCAGCGCGGCCACCGCGGAGGCGCGCATCCAGGGCAACTGGGGCGGGTTCGGGGTGAACGCGCTGGTGGTCACCCCCGACTTCGAAGCGAAGACCGGCTTCGTGGCGCGCGGCGACATCATGGGCGTCGGCGCGAACGGCGGCATCGACTTCCGCCCCGACTGGTTGCCCTCGTGGCTGCGCTCGATGGGCCCCTTCGTCGAGAGCTACGCGCTGTGGGGCGTGAGCACGCAGAAGTTCCAGGAAGCGAGCGTGTACTTCTCGCCCATGTGGTTCCTCTTCAAGGGCGGCGACGAGGCGTGGCTCTTCGTGGAGAAGGCCGAGCAGGTGATCAGCGACCCCTTCGAGCCGGTGCAGAAGGTGGCCTTCGCGCCGGGCAGCTACTCCTACGAGCGCATGGGTGTGGCCGCGTTCAGCCAGGCCAGCCGCAAGGTGATGGTGGGCGGCGAGGTCTCGACGGGCAGCTACTACTCGGCGTCCACGTTCTCGGGGAACCTGCGCGCGTCGCTGCAGCCGATACCGCACGTGCTGGTCTCGGGCTCGTACACCTACAACCGCTTCTGGGGCCCGGGCGTGCTCGCCGACTTCGCCGAGACGCACCTGCTGCTGGTCGAGACGCGGCTGGCCCTCTCGCCCCGGCTGCAGCTCATCGGCAGCTACCAGCGCGACACCGACGGCAACGCGGCGGTGCTCAACGCGCGGCTCGCGTGGGAGTTCCTCCCGCTCTCGTTCGTGTACGTGGTCGTCACCGACACGCGCGCGGCGTACCGGGCGCCCGACGCTGCGCCCAACGAGCTGCGGGTGGTGGCGAAGGTCACGTACACCTGGCGCCCGTAGTTCTGCTCTTCTGCGCGCATGGCTCAGTGGCGAATCGAGGCGACGCGGCAGGACTCGCGGTGCGTGGGGTGCGGCGGGCGGATCGTTCGCGGCGCCTGGCGCTTCGGCACGCCCACCAAGACGCGCTGGTTTCACCTCGAGTGCGCGGCGGAGGGCGCGCCGGTGGTCTTTCCTCCCTTCGCCGCCCAGGCCGCGTCGCTGCTGAAGAAGGCGAAGCCGGTGGGCGCCCGCGAGGCGCCACGCGCCGACCTCGTGCGCGCGCTGGCCACGCCGGGAGACGACGCGCTGCCGGTGCTGGCCGATCTCCTCCAGTCCTGCGGCGATCCATGGGGTGAGCTGATCGCCCTGAGGCTGCAGGGGGAGGACGAGCTCGCGGCGGAGCACCTGCGCAAGCACCAGGTCTCGCTCTACGGAGAGCTCCTGCGCAGGGACGTCGCGTGGCGAAACGGCGTGATCGTCAGCGCCTGGTTCAACGGCAAGCCGGCGGCGTTGTCGAAGGGGCTCGATCGGCTCGCCGCCACCCGCACCGCGGGCCGGCTCGAGGACCTGAAGCTCGAGGGCCCGACCATCGACGCAGAGGTGCTGCGAAAGGTCTCGGCCGCGGCCCCGAACCTCCAGCGCCTGGAGCTGAGCGGGGCCGTCGCCGGGCTCGAGGCGCTCGAGCTCCCCGCGCTGCACACCCTGCGGCTCAAGGTGCCGTTCGGCGCGTCGCTGCGGCTGCGCGCGGGTCCTCATGCCGAGGTCGACGGCCTGTGGGTGGCGAAGCTGCCGTCCCTTCGGGCGTTGCGCCTCACCACCCACCTGCCCCTGACCATCGCCTTCCTCGATCGACTGCTCGCGTCGTCCCTGCTGAAGCAGCTCGAGTGGCTCGACTTCGAAGACGAGTCGAACCTCATGCGCACGCTCGATGATGCGGGGCTTCGGTACCTGCTGGCCGGAAAGAAGCAGCTCCAGCACGTGAAGGCGATGTGGGTCGAGCGCTCGGGCCGCGCGCTCGCGCCGAAGGAGCTGGCGGCGGCGCACGCGTTCTTCGAGGCGCGAGGCAAGCGCGCGATCAAGCTGGCGCGCCCCCGGGAGGAGGCGTTCGACGAGGTCGACTGATCGTCGCGTGACGAGGCGTAACGCGGTGTTGCCCGGCGCCTCACCCCAAAGCCGCTGATTCCCTCGCGGCTGACCCCGGCATCGGAGGTGCACTGAGGCTCCCCGCTCCAAGGAGGAGCTCATGAACCTCAAACTGATGATCAGCGCCCTGATGCTCTGCAGTTCACTGGCCTTCGCGGGAGATCTCTCGACCGCGCCTGCCCCCACCACCGCCCCGAAGAAGAAGATGATGAAGGTCCTCGAGCCGGCTGCCGGGTCTTCGGCGGCACAGCACCCGGACGACGGCGTCGCGCTCGGAGGCCTGGGCACGGGTGCCTCGACCGCGAAGCCGAAGAAGCTGGTGCGGGGCTCGGCACCAGAGCCACGGAAGTAGCCCCTCGACGCCGCTCGGGGTGAACGGGGTCGGCGTTGGTGTATGACCCGGCTCATGGCTTCGAAGCTCAGAGTCGGTGTCCTCGGCGCGACGGGAATGGTCGGCCAGCGGTTCGTTTCCCTCCTCGCCAATCATCCCTGGTTCGAGCTCGCCGTGGTCGCGGCGAGCCCGGCTTCAGCGGGCAAGGCGTACTCGCAGGCAGTGGGCGCGCGGTGGACCCTGGGCGGGGGCATTCCCTCGGGCGCCGCGGCGCTCACCGTGCAGGACGCCTCGGACGTGGCGCGCGTGAGCGACGGCGTGGACTTCGTGTTCTGCGCCGTCGACATGCCGAAGGACGCCACCGCGAAGCTCGAGGAAGACTACGCGCGCAGCGAGACGCCGGTGGTGTCGAACAACTCCGCCCACCGGTGGACGCCCGACGTGCCCATGCTGATCCCCGAGATCAACGACGGCCACGCCGCGGTGATCGAAGCGCAGCGCCGCCGCCTGGGCACGAAGCGCGGCTTCGTCACCGTCAAGCCGAACTGCTCCATTCAGAGCTACGTGCCGGCCATTCACCCGCTCCTGCACTTCGGGCCCACCAGGCTCGCGGTGTGCACGTACCAGGCGATCTCCGGGGCGGGGAAGACGTTCGAGACCTGGCCCGAGATGGTCGACAACGTCATCCCCTTCATCAAGGGCGAAGAAGAGAAGAGCGAGCAGGAGCCGCTGAAGATCTGGGGCCACGTGAACGACGGCCACATCGTCAACGCGACCGCGCCGGTGATCACCGCCCAGTGCATTCGCGTGCCGGTGTCCGATGGACACCTGGCGGCGGTCTTCGTGGCGTTCGAGAAGAAGCCGTCGCGCGAGGAGATCCTCACGGCGTGGCGCTCGTTCTCGGGCAAGCCGCAGGCGCTCAAGCTGCCCAGCGCCCCCAACCCGTTCCTCACCTACTTCGAAGACGAGACCCGCCCCCAGACGAAGCTCGATCGCGACGCGGGCCACGGCCAGGCGGTGAGCATCGGCCGGCTGCGCCCGGACGCGGTGTTCGACTGGCGCTTCGTGGCGCTCTCTCACAACACCGTGCGTGGCGCGGCGGGCGGCGCGGTGCTCACGGCCGAGCTGTTGAAGGCCGAGGGCTTCCTCTCGTCGAAGTGACCATGCTCAAGCGCTCGCTCCTGCTCCTCTGGCTCGCGGCCGTCGCCGTCGGCTGCCACGCCTCGTACGCGCGCCACGTTCGGATCCCCGTGTCGAGCGCTGCCGTGCCCGACCTGTCAGGCACGTGGAACAGCCGCTGGGGCGAGGACTACGTCGCCGTGCTCTTCGTGAAGCAGGAAGGCGAGCGCGTCACGGCCACCTACACCACCACCGCGAGGCTGGAGCAGGGCGTCGAGGGCACCATCGAGGGCTCGTTCGAAGGTCGCCTCGCCGGCAACGAGCTGCGCGGCACGTGGGAAGAAGGCGGCGCGCGCTTCGGCCGGTTCCGCTTCGTCTTCGCTGCCGACGGCCGCGCCTTCGAGGGCACCTGGGGCCGCAAGGAGCTCGAGGACGACGGCGGTACGTGGAACGGCGCGCGCTGAGGCGTTTGCACTTGATCAGCGTCGGCTGGTGTCCGTCCTCAACGTGCACTCGGTGCGACTGCTCGACCCTGCGGGTCCCAATGACCTCACATGCAGGCTCTGACCCCATTGCGGCGAGATGATCCGCGGTTGTCTGGTGGGGTCCACATTTGCAGAGCCGGTCTCTATGGACCTTCATCACGCCGCGCTCGACTGCTCGAAAATCGCGGCAAGCTCGTCATCGAGTCGCGCGCGATGACCCTGAAGGAAACGACGGGCGAGCCGCTGGAACTGCTGGCCGAGCGCCGGGCACCAGCGCCTGGAGCCAGTGTTGTGGGCCCTCAATGAGCGCCACCGGCGTCGAGCTTGTCGGCGAAGACCAGCGCGCCCGCCTGCTGAGGAGGGTCGCTCTTTCCATCGGGCTGTGGACTCCTGTCTTCGTGTCGATCCTCTATTTCACCGCTCCGCGCTGGCTGGCCGGGGTGGCGCTGGCGTGCGGAACCGTGATGCTGGGCTCCCCGCTGGTGCTTCGGATTACCCGCTCAGTGCCCCTGGCCGCCAACCTCCTCCTGGCTGCCCTGTGGGTCGTCTGCACCGCCGTGACGCCCTTCGTCGGAGGCCTCAAGGCAGGCTCCCTGGTGTGGCTGGCGATTCTTCCGGTGCTGGGTGCGTTGCTGACGGACCGCCGAACCGGGCTGGCCTGGCTGGCGGCGGTGTCGACGACCTACGTAGGCCTCCTGGTCGCTGCCGCCACCGGCCGACTCGAGGCGCGCGCTGCGCCTGCGGCGCTCACCGTCGGCGGCGCGGTCCTGAGCACTGCTGCACTGCTGGGGCTGGCCGTCGTCATCTTCGCCATCGCTTGGCACTACGAGACCATTCGGCTCGCGGCGTTTGCGGTCGTGGCGGCCAAGAACCAGCAGTTGGAGGAGGCGGCGCATTGCATGCACACCAAGGTCGTGGTGGCCCGGGCCATGTCGACGGACGTCTCGATCGACCTCCGCTGCGAGGTGGCGCTGACTTCAGTGACGCAGCTCGTGGGCGCTCCTTGCGCTGCGTTTCTCTACCTGACCGACCCAGAGACCCACGCTCTCAAGCTCGTGAGCTCGGTGGGCGCCTCGGCGGCCGCAGCTCTCGCAGAGAGGCTATGCGGCCAACGGCGCATGGCCATCATCGCGGAGGTCGTCGACTCCTGCGACGCAGATGCGGAGCCCCATGGTCACTACCTGGTGCCGCTGCTCGAGCAACCCGGAGTGCCGCTGGGGTACCTGCTGATTCGCACGAAGCCTTTCCCTCTGAGAGGCGCCCCCCGCCTGGATGCGTTGGCGGCGATCGCTGAGGTCATCACCGTCGCGGTGGTGAGAGACCGCGCCGAGCAGTTCCTTCGCGGCGCGAAAGCGGCCGCGGAGCAGGCCGACCGCGCGAAGAGCGAGTTCCTGGCCACCATGAGCCACGAGATACGCACCCCCATGAATGGCGTTCTCGGCTTCTCGGAGTTGCTCCTCGAGGCGCCGCTCCCCGAGGAGCAACGGGTGCAGGCGAGGATCATCCGCAACTCGGCAGAGGCGCTCCTCGTCGTCATCAACGATGTGCTCGACTACTCGAAGCTCGAAGCCTCCAAGCTCGTCATCGAGTCGCACGCCATGAACCTGAAGGAAGCGACAGGGGAGCCGCTGGAGTTGCTGCGTGAGGCTGCCACCAAGAAGGGCCTTGCGCTGGAGTTGAGGCTCGGAGAGGGACTTCCTGGTTGGTGCATGATGGACCCGCTGCGCTACCGACAGGTGCTGCTCAACCTCGTGGGAAATGCGGTGAAGTTCACAGCCTCAGGGACTGTGTGCATTCGACTTGGCCTCGTGGGCTCAGCCCTGGAGCCCCAGCTGCGCATCGAGGTGACCGACACGGGCATCGGCATCCCTGCGGAGGTTCTCCCGCGGCTCTTCGAGAAGTTCGTACAAGCCGACGCCTCAACCTCGCGCCGCTTCGGGGGCTCGGGCCTCGGGCTGGCCATCTCGAAGAAGTTGGTCGGGTTGATGGGCGGCAGCATCGGAGTCACGAGCGCGCCGGGCGTCGGGTCTGCCTTCTGGTTTCAGCTCCCGGCAGTGGTCGCCATCGAGCCCGCGCAGGCAGTCTTGGCCGCCTCTGCTCGCGCCGTCAACGGGAAGCGTGTGCTGGTGGCCGAGGACAACGAGGTCAACCAGATGTTGTCTCGGCGCATCCTCGAGCGGCTGGGCTGCGAAGTGGTGATTGCAGTCAACGGCGTCGAGGCCGTCGAACGCGTACGGGCCGAGCACTTCGACCTCGTGCTGATGGACGTTCAGATGCCGGAACTGGATGGACTGGGGGCGACCCAGGCCATCCGCGCTTGGGAGCTGTGCGAGCGGCGCCCCCTGGTGCCCATCATCGCTCTTACCGCCAGCGCCTTCCCGGAGGAGATCAGTCAGTGCCTTGCGGCCGGGATGAACGCCGTACTCACCAAGCCCTTCAAGCCCAGTCATCTGGCTACCCTGATCAGCGGAGACGTCACACTGAAGGCGAGCTGAGCTTCACCACGATCAATGGCGCTGCGGGGAAGTGCAGGCCCACATACACGGGCGGGTGGCGAGGTCGCCCTGACCCCGGAACGGCAGTTGTGACCCAAGGGGATGTCGCTGATCATCCCTCAGATCATCTGGTTGTGTTGGGGAATGACTGGTTCTGCGCTTGCTGCTCGCGCGCTCCATGAACCGACTCGTCGAGGCAGTGGAGGTGCCGGTGTCCCACGGCCGCCTGGGAGCCATGTTCTACGTCCCTTCCGTCTGCAGGGGGGCGGTCGTCGTCGCTCACCCCAGTGGCATTGGCCGGCTCGGGCGGCGCGAGCGCTTCGTTGCCAGCGCGGTGGCCAATGCCGGCTTCGCCACGCTCCTCGTCGATCTCCTCACTGAGGATGAGGACGCCGTGCGAGAGGGGGCCCACACCGACGTCCCGATGCTGGCCGACCGACTCCTGAGCGCCGCGCGTTGGCTGAGCGCGCAGAGCGCGTGCCGCCTGCTTCCGATCGGCTACCTCGGGGTGGGAGGCAGCGCGGCTGCCGCCCTGGTCGCCACCGCCATGGAGCCCGACCGCGCACGCGCTGTCGTCTCGCGGGACGGTCGCCCGGACCTCGCCGGTGCGTCCCTGCTGCTCACTCGCGTGCCGTCGCTGTTCATCGTCGCCGGTGATGATCCCCTGACGCTGGCCGCCAGTCGGGCGGCGTGCGGTCACTCGCCAGAGTGGCGACTGGAGGTCGTCCCTTCCTCCACCGGAAGCGACGATGGGGAGGCTCTCAACCGTGTGGCAGCGCTGAGCACCGCCTGGTTCACTCACTGGCTCGACGACCTGAAGGCCCCGAACTCGGCTCGGTGCGCTTGAGCCCCCTGGCGCTCGGTGATGTCCCGCACGGCAGCGGTGACGAACACGCCTTCTGCAGACGACGTCGGTGCGACGCACGATCTCGGCGGGGAACTCGGTGCCATCCTTGCGACGTCCGGAGAGCTCGAGGCCCGTGCCCTTATTTGAGTGCTTCGGCGCCCGAGACGATCTCCATCAACTCCCTGGTGATCTGTGCCTGACGGCCGCGGTTGTAGGAGAGCCTGAGCGAGCCGATCACGTCATCGGCGTTGCGCGTCGCGCTTGCCATCGCCGTCATGCGGGCTGCGTGCTCCGCGGTGCAGCTCTCGAGCAGCGCGCGGTAGGTCTTCACGGCCAGAGCCCGGGGCACGAGCTGCTCGAGCACTGTTCGCGGGTCTGGCTCGAAGCACCATTCGACCCGCGCCTGGGCGGGCCCGCTCGCGCCTGCCTCGAAGGGGAGCAGCTGCGCCTGAGTCGGCAGAGCGATGGTGGAGACGAACTGGTTGTGGAGCAGGACGACCGCGTCGACCTCGCCATCGAGAAAACGCGTGCTCAGCTCCTGCGCCAGCGACTCGGCCGAAGCGTAAGAGAGCTTGCCCAGGATGCCCCGGTCGTCTCGGCGGATGGTGACGCCGCGCGCGCGCAGGTAGTTGTGGCCCTTGCGGCCGACGGTGGTGACGAAGACCTCCACGCCCGCCTCCTGTTGATCGGCGACGTAAGAGAGCGCGCGGCGACTGATGATCGCGCTGAAGCCACCGGCGAGCCCGCGGTCGCTCGTCACCACCAGCAGCTCGATCCTCCTCACCGGGCGGCGAGTCAGCAGCGGGTGCGAGAGCTCGCCCGGCGCGGTGCGACTGATCAGCGTGGACATCACCGTGTCGAACGTCGTTGCGTACGGCCGAAGCGCAACCAGTTTGTCGTGGGCGCGCCGCAGCTTGACCACCGACACCATCTTCATCGCCCTGGTCATCTGCCGGGTGTCGCTCACCGCGCGGAGGCGTTTCCGAATGTCGCGAAGTGAGGGCACGGCGCTGGGGGTAGAGTGCGCAGCGAACCCAGTCAATGAGGAAGGCTTCCACGCTCGCTGTCGGTTGATTGGCCACCCCTCACCGCGTGGCCTCGGCGGGTGGCCGGTAGTCAGTTGCGCCTGCACATCGTGCGGGCATGTTTCCGCCAGAGACGAGGAGGCGGGCGAGCTGGACCTCGCAGTCGGGCAGGTAGATCACCTCGGAGCCCAAGCCGTTGGCGCGGCTGACCCAGGTCAATTGGGCGGTGCCCACCAGCCGGCGCGCTGACGCTGCGATGACAGGCGGGACCCTACAAAAGGGCCATGGACATCGCCCTCGTGGTGAATCTCAACTCCCGCCGTGGCAGCCAGCGCTTCGCTGACTTCGCCCAGCAGGCCCTGCCGGCCTCGCGCGTCGTGGCCACCCGCACCCTCGAAGACGTGACGCGCTTCGTCGACGGGCTGGGCCGCCTCGGCGTGCCCCGGGTGCTGCTCTCGGGCGGTGGTGACGGCACGGCCATCGGCCTGCTCGACGCGCTGCGCGCCGGCTGCCACGACTTTCCCACCCTGGGCATCGTCAAGCTCGGCACCGGCAACGCCTGGGCCGCCAGCACCAACGCGCCCTCGCCGCGCAAGGCGCTCCAGACCATCGCGCGCGCCGTCGAGCAGGGGCACAGCCACACCGCGCTGCCCACCAGCGACTTCTACCTGCTCGAGGTCGAGGGCCGGCTCACGCCGTTCGCCGGCAGCGGCTGGGACGCCGAGGTGCTGCACGACTACAAGCTGCAGCGCGCCGCGCTCCCCGAGCAGCTCAAGCCCTTCGCCGAGGGCGCGCCGGGCTACTTCGCTTCACTCTTCACGCGCACCGTGCCGCGCAACCTGTTCTCCCGTTCCCGCCCGCGCGTGCGGCTGATCAACCTGGGCGCCGAGGCGCTCACGTTCGATCCGCACGGCAAGGTGGTGGCGGTGCCGAACAGCGGCCCGGGCACGGTGCTCTACGACGGGCCCTACGGCGTCGCCGGCGCGGGCACGAGCAGCGAGCTGGGCTTCGGCTTCAAGGCGCTGCACTTCGCGCGCACCATGCCCGGCCGCATGCACGCGCGCGTGTACGCCGCGGGTACCGCCGAGGCCACCCGCCGTCTGCCGCAGCTGTGGCAGGGCGCGCACCCGCTGCCGCACAGCCACGACTTCCTCCTCACGCACTGCCGCATGGAGTTCGATCGCGAGGTGCCGGTGGAGATCGGCGGCGACGCGATCGGCCTGCGCAAGAGCGTCGAGTACCGCGTCGCGCCGCAGGTGGTCCGCCTGGTCGAATGGGAGCGCCTGGGCCAGCAGGTCAACTGACGACGTCGCTCACGGCGCGTCCGGGTCGGCCCGCCGCGGCAGGCTGCGTTGATCGTACAGGCGCAGCTGCACCAGCACCGTGATCGGCGTGGCCCCCAGCTGGCTGCGCAGCTCGAGCGCGCGCGGCAGCGCGCCCCAGCCCACGTAGCCGCCTGCCAGCAGCGAGACGTTCTCGGCGAAGTCCCAGCTCACCGTGGGCGCGACCACCCCCGAGCCGTCGAGCGGGTCCACCAGCACCTGCAGGGTGGCGGCGAGCGTCAGGTCAACCGGGTAGCTCACGGACGCGGCGAGCACGTGCCGCCCGAGGATCTGGAAATCGCCTCGCAGGAAGCGCGTCTGCAGCGCCGCGTCGGAGGCGAGATCGAGCGCGGAGACGGGGAAGGGGAGCCCGAAGCCCGACGCGTGGTACTCGACCACCGCGGTCAGCCCCTCCCCGACGGCGAACTGGTACGACGCCCCCAGCACCGCCTTGAGCACCAGGCGATCGTTCCCGAACGCGCCGCCGTACCGCCACGGCTCGGGGAGGAAGAAGGCCGCCAGCTCACCGTGGATCTCCGCGTCGAAGAGCGAGGCCGACGCGGTCACGCCCACGAACCAGTCCTTCGCCCGCCAGCCGCCCACCACCTCCGCGTCCACCGGGCCCAGGTAGCCCCGCGCCCGCCCCGCGAAGGCCGAGCGCTCGAGGTGATCGCCGAACACCCCCACCAGCTCGACCGAGACCTTCGGGCCCACCTGCACGTCGAGGCGCACTGCGTCCACCCCGCGGCGCCACTCGCGATCGACCTCGAGCGGGGTGAAGGGCGCGAACACGTCGACGGCGCCGAACATCATTCCCCGCCCCCAGCCCAGCGCCTGCCGGCCGATGGTGAGCTCCACCTTCGGGAGGTGGAACGAGAGGGCCAGCCGGTCGACCTCGTGCCAGTACGAGTACGACGGGCCACTCGAGAGCGAGCCCTCCAACGCGACCACCCGGAACGGCGCGGCCGCGTCGGCGCGGGGGAGCCCGGGGGAGGAGAGCGCCGACGAAGAGGACGCCACCCGGACCCGCTGCTCGTACGCGCCGAAGATCGTCAGCCACCGCCAGGGGAAGGCCCGGGGCTCGAGGCGGAGCCGCCAGAACGACGCCGCGCCCACCTCGTCGGGCGTGAGCAGCGTCACCTCACGCGCCCCCGTCATCAAGAGCGTGCCCTTCAGCGCGCTGCGCAGCTCGAGCAGGTTGGGCGGGTCATCGGCGCCGGCGGCGCGCGCGAGCAGGGGCGCGAGCACCAGCACTCTGACCAGCCACCACGCGCGCACGGGAACTCCTCTCAGGGCACCATGCCCGGCCGCACCTTCCCGATGCCCTTGAGCACCTCGTGGGGCGCCTCGCCCGCACGGGCCTCGTCGGAAGCCACCCGCCCATCCACCAGCGTCACCACCCGGACCGCGTGATCCACCACCCTCGCGTCGTGCGTGGAGAAGACGAACGACATGCCTTCCTCGTCGCGGAGCCGGTGCATCAGGTGCATCAGGATCTCCGCGTTCTCCCCGTCGAGGTTGGCGGTGGGCTCGTCGGCGAGCACGAGCGGAGGCCGCGAGGCGATCGCCCTCGCCACCGCCACGCGCTGCTGTTGCCCACCCGAGAGTTCTGGCGGGCGGCGATCGGCGAGCTCGGCCAGCCCGAGCTGGTCGAGCACCTCCAGCGCGCGCCGCTTTCGCCCTGCGCCCACGCCCTGCAGCTCGAGCACGAACTCGACGTTCTCGCGCGCGGTGAGCACCGGCACCAGGTTGTAGGCCTGGAACACGAAGCCGATGCGGCGCAGGCGCAGCTCGGCGCGGTGGGCCCGATCGAGCGTCGAGAGGTCCTGCCCCAGCACCTCCACCGCGCCCTCGGTGGCCACGTCGAGCGCCCCGATGAGGTTGAGCAGCGTCGTCTTGCCGCTGCCCGAGGGCCCGACCAGGGCCAGGAACTCGCGGGGGCCCACGTCGAAGTCGACGCCGCGCAGCGCGGCTACCTCGACCTTGCCGGTCTTGAACACCTTGGTGACGCCGCGGCACTTCACCAGCGTCTGCAGCACCGACGGGGGAAGGGTGGTGTTCATGCAGCGCTCCTCAGGGCCGACGCGGGGTCCGTCTTCGCGGCGTAGAAGGCCGGGTAGATGGCGCCCACCAGGGTGGCCACCATCGCCAGCCGCAGCACGTAGGGCACCATCCACCAGCCGGGCTCGGCCCTCATCACCGGGTCCATCAGCACGCCCTCGAAGGTCGTCTCGCTCGAGATGATCGAGGCGAGGTTGAGGCCGTGGACCGTGAGGTAATAGAGGCCGGGGGCCGCGAGCAGCGCGCCGGCCGCGGCGCCCAGCAGCCCCAGCACGATCGACTCGAGGAAGATCTGCAGCACCAACCGCGCGGGCTTCATGCCCAGGGCCGCGAACACCGCGAACTCCCGCTTGCGCTCCAGCACCGCGGTGAGCTGCGCGGCGGCCACGCCCAGCAGCACCACGAAGATGACGATGCCGCTCATCAGCCGCGAGGAGGCCGCGTCCTGCCTGAGGTGGCCGGCGAGGTCAGGGGTGATCTCGCTCCAGAGGAGCACCGGGTTTCCACCGGCGAGGGCGAGCACCTTCGGGCGCAGCGGTTCGATCAGCTCGAAGGCGTCGAGGATGAGCGCGATCTCCCCCAGGCCGGGGCGCCCGCTGAGGCGCTGCACCGTGGCCAGCGGCACCTGCGCCACGGTGGCGTCGAGCTCGCGGCTGCCCGAGGTGACGATGCCCACCACCCGCAGCATCGCGCTCTCCATCGCACCTTCCGGACCCACCACGGTGGCCACCAGGTCGTCGTCCACTTCCACCGAGAGGCGCTCGGCCAGCGACCTGCCGATCACCACCGCGTCGGTGTCGGTCTCGAGCAGGTAGCGGCCCGCCACCACGTCGCGCACGAAGCGGAAGGACGCCGGCTCGACGCGCGGGTCGACCCCGGTGAGCTGCACGCCCACCACGCGCGTTCCCATGGCCAGCAACCCTTCCACCCGCGAGCGCGGCGCGGCCACCTTGACCCCGGGCAGGGCGCGCACCTTCTCCAACACTGCGGGACCGTCGGCCAGGCGCAGCTTCTCTTCGCGCCGGGGCAACCAGCCGGCAGGGGCGATGCGCAGGTGGCCCGGGCCGGTCTCGGCGGCCATGCGCGAATAGAGGCCGGTGATCGACTCGCGGAAGCCGGTGATGGTCAGCGCGATCGCGCAGCCGATGCCCACGCCCAGCACCGACAGCAGCGATCGGCGCACGTTGCGGCCCAGGTTGCGAAACGCGAGGCGGGCAGTGCTGGCGATCATGAGCGCAGGGCCTCCATCGGTTGGAGGCGCGCGGCGCGCACCGCCGGCCAGAGCGCCGCCAGCAGCGAGGTGATCAACACGGCCGCCAGGCTGCGCCACAGCCCGCCCAGCACCAGCCGGGGGAACATCGTCATCGAGGACTTCATGCCGATGAAGGAGATCGACTCGGCGGTCCCCGAGGTCAGCTTCGACAGGTCGATCCCCGTGCGCGAGGTGATCAGCACCAGGCTCACGCCGACGAGCGCGCCGGCCGCCAGCCCGAGCAGCCCCAGCAGCACGCCCTCGGTGACCACCAGGCTGACGATGCGACGCGGCTTCGCCCCCAGCGCGAGCAGCATGCCGAACTCCCGGGTGCGCTCGAAGGTGGCCATCATCATGGTGTTGGCCGAGCCCGCCGCCGCGGCGATGAACACCAGCACCAGGATGAAGGCCTCGTAGGCCCACATCAGGTCGATGAGGCTGGCGAACTCGGGCGCGAGGGCGCGCCACCCCAGCACCTCGGCGCCCGCCAGCGGCTCGAGCGCGGCGAGCCGCTCGCTGAGCGCGCCGGCGGCCTGGGGATCGCTGCCGAAGACCACCAGCTCGTGCGCGGCGTCTGGCAGCACCAGCAGCTCGCGCGCGTCGTCCAGGCTCATGAGCAGCCCGACGCGGTTGACCAGGTCGACCGTGGTGTCCACCACCGCGACCACGGTGAACAGCCCGCTCGCCACCGAGCCGTCGGAGGCCTGCCCCACCAGCGCCAGCTCGTCGCCCGCCTTCGCGCCCAGCCCGTCAGCCAGGAGCCGCCCCACCAGCACGCCCCCCTTCTCAGGGAGCGGCGGCAGGGGGATGCCATCGAGGATGCCGCGCTGGCGTTCGGTGGCGAAGTCGACGCCCACCACCAGCGCCGCCTGCCCGTCGACGCTGCGCGCCACGAGGGTGGGGGCGTAGACGCGCGCCGCGGCCTGCTCGACCCCCGGCACGGCGCGGATCGCCGCCAGCTTCCCTTCCACCCCGGGGAGGAACCGGTCCATCGCGCGGTCCTCGCGCCACTTCGGCGCGTGCACCTGGGCGTGGCCCACCAGCGGCCCGGTGACCGACTTCACCAGCTGGTCGCCGTAGCCGGCGAAGAGCGACTCGTAGAAGACCAGCACCAGCTCGGCCACGGCGATGGCCCCCAGCGCGAGGGCGGTGCGCCGCCGGTTTCGGCCCAGGTTCCGCCAGGCGATCTGCGCTGTGCTGGAGAGGCTCATGGGGTCCTCTCAGCGGTTCTGTTCCAGGCGGGAGAGGCTGAAGGTGTCTTCGGGCACGTCGACGTCGAACTGCACGTCGAGGTAGCGCATCTCGGTGCGCTGCCCTTCGACGTCGGTGGGCGTCATCGTCATCCGCGTGGGAATGCGGCGCTTGCCCATCACCTGGACGTCGTCGAAGCGCATCACGCGCGCGAGCCGGCCCTTGCGATCGAAGAAGTCCATGCGCATCGGCAGCTGGTCGTCAGCCACCAGCACCGCGATGCGGGCCCAGCGGCCCACCACCCCGGGCTTCGCGTCGAGCCTCAGCACCCACCCCGGCGGGTCCTTGCTGCGCCCTTCGAGGCGCGCGTCGAAGTCCTTCCGGTACGACGATTCCTTCACCAGGTCGTCGTTGGTGAAGTCGGTGCCCATCCACGAGCCGAGCATCATCGAGGCCGGCACGCGCACGGTGCGCGAGACGCGGGGCAGGTAGTTCCACAGGTTGTCCTTCACGCGCAGCGTGGAGATGCCGGCCTCGCGGGGCGGCGCTTCGATCACGATCAGGGCGTGCTCTTCGCCCTTGGTCCACGCGCGCACCCGCATCGTCCGCGTGGTGCGCGGGCCGGTGACGGTGATGTCCATGCGCGCGATGGACGAGGTGGACCGGTACAGATCGTCGAGAGTGGCGAGGACCTCGTCGACGGAAGGCGGCGGTGGCTCGGCGCTCAAAGCCAGGGCAGGCGTGATCACCGTCAACAGCAGCGCCAATGAGGTTGAGCTGTGAACGGTCGGCACGCGCGGCCTCCAGGGGTCCTCGCGCCGATCCTCTGCTCAGGGCGTGCCGGGGCCCCGTCGCCCCGGGCCGGACCGCGGCTCAGCGCAAGAAATGCGAGCGCCCGTCTTCTTCGACCGTCACGCCGTCGGCGTCGTCCGGGGGCAGATAGACGGTCGCGCCGGTCTTCAGGGTGGCCAGGCTGACGCCCTTCTTCGGGGCCGCCTTGCCCAGGCACGGCGACGTCTTCGGGTTCGCTGACTGCGCGAACGAGCCGAGCGCGACCACCAGCAGGACGGTGCGGGCCTTCATCCGCCGATCGTGAGGCGCAGCCGGCCCACGCCGACGGGGCCCATGTTCGTGCCCGCGGCCGTCTTGAACGCGTCGCCCGGCAGCAGCACGCCGCCCTCGAGCGTGGCGCTGACGTTCAGGTACGAGGTCACCGCGCCGTGCACCGTCAGGCCGAGATCGAGCTCGGTGCCGAGGTAGTTGCCCGGCGTGCCGCCCAGGTAGTTGACCGGCGTGCCGCCGTTGATGCGCGTGTTGAACGGATCGGTGAGCTGCGCGGTGGTGAAGGCGAAGAGCGGGCCGCCGTACACGTCGATCCACTCGGCGAAGCCGTACTTCGCGCGGGGAAAGAGGTACCACGCGCCCGTCACCGAGCCCGCGGTGGGCAGCAGCTCGATGGCCTCCGGCGCGACGCCCGCCAGCAGCGGGTCTGCCGCGCGCCAGCCGCTGCGCGCCGTCTGGTAGCCCAGCACCTGGTCGAAGAGGATGAGGCCGACCTTGTAGTTGGGGTCGAAGCGGAAGTTGTTCACGGTCGCGTCGTAGGGGTTCTGATCTCCCGAGGCGAAGCCGCCGTCGAACAGCAGCCCGAAACGGCCCTTCTTGAAGTTGACCTTGCCCGCCACGCCCAGCTGCCGAACGTCGAGCACCTCGGCGTTCTCGCTGCGTGACTGGGTGGTGGTGCCGGTGATCGCCGCCAGCTCACCCGAGAGCGTGAGCTGGGTGTCACCCGACTTGATCACCGTCCACCGGGCGAACAGGTCGAGCACGAAGGCGTCGGTGCTGCGCTCGCCGGGGGCGCCGTTGTCACGCCGCTGGCTGCGGTAGATGCCGGTGACGCCGATGGTGTTGTCACCCTCGACCAGGCGCAGCCCCAGAATGCCCTGCAGCGCGCGGTCGCCCGCGAGCAGGTCGGCCGTCGAGTCGCGCACCACCAGGTCGAACGCGGCCACCGGCTCGATGATGTGCCAGGGGTCACCCAGCGAATAGAAGGGCCGCCCCGCGATGCCGGCGCGCAGCACCACCGAGCCGCCGTGCTGCAGCCCGAAGTCGCCGGCTTCCGGGTCCTTCGCGCCCGCGTTCGCCAGGATGCCCAGGCCGAAGGTGTTGGTCTGCACCCCGAGGCGCGCCGCGCCCGTGAGCCACTTGTACTGGAGGTAGAGCTGGCGGAGCTCCGCGGGCCTGAAGTTCGGCGTCGGTACGCGCGAGGCGACCACGGTGGAGTCGGGCGTGCCGAACACCGCGCCGGTCGCTACGTCGAACTCCGAGATGAGGCTGAACTTCTTGTAGCGGAGCTCGGGGCCCAGGCGCACCCGCATCTCGAAGGGCGTGAGCTGCTCGGTGGTGCCCAGGTCGTCGAGCACGATCGAGCTCGTCATCGTCTGCGCCAGGCGCAGGTTCGCGGCGATCTTCACCTCGAAGGCGCCGGCGGTGACGCCCAGCCCCTTCATCTCTGCGACCGGCGGGGCGGGCTCGGCGGGCTTCGCAGGCACCGGCTTGACCTCGGCGATCGTCTCGGCGATCGGCTCGGCGGGCTTCGGCTCGACCGCGGCAGGTGCGGGCTCCGCGACGGCAGCGGGCGTCACCACGGGCTCGGCGGCGGCAGGCGTCTCGTCAGCGACCGCACCGAGCGCAAGGAGAACGAGTGTGAGGTTCATGGCGGGGCCCCTATACAGACACCTGCGCCCTGACGCACGGGGTGCAAACATTTCGTTCGGGCGGTTGAAGCGGGGCGCCGCGGTCCAGTAGACGACTGCTCATGCGCAACCTGCTCCCCCTGTCGTTCGCCGCCTGCCTGGTGGCGTGCACGCCGCCGCCCCCCGAGGGGCTCGGGCTCACCCCCGAGGGCACGGGGCCCAAAGTAGACTTCGACGTGATGGCGCGGCCGCTGCCCGAGATCCCGCTGCCCAACGACTTCGCCAGCCGCTTCGACGCGACCTCGCCCACGCTCCGCCGCGTCAACGCCTCGGTCGAGGCCGCGCCGACGCGGTGGGAACAGCGCACGCGCGCGGGGCTGGACCAGATGTCGGGGTGGGGCACGCTCGCGCCCATCACCGTCTCGTTCGACGCGCCGCTCGATCTCGAGAACATCCTGCGCCGCCACCAGCGCCCGGCCGACATGGGTGACGACACGATGTACGTGATCGACGTCACCCGCGGCTCGCCCGACTTCTGCAAGCCGGTGCCGCTCGACCTCGGCCAGGGCCACTTCCCCGTCATCCTCGACGACCCGAACTACTACCCCGACGAGCCGCACGACCTGCAGACGCTCATGTTCGAGCAGACGGAGGAGGACCTCGACGGCGACGGCGAGCTCGACCCCGGGGAAGACACCGACATGGACGGCGTGCTCGACCACCCCAACACGCTCGACGGCAAGACCGGGCCCTTCGACGTGATCGGCTTCTACGAGAAGGAGACCAACACCCTCATCGCCCGCCCGCTCTACCCGATGCGCGAGGCCACCACCTACGCGGTGGTGCTCACCAGCCGCCTCACCGGGAAAGACGGGCAGCCGGTGCGCTCGCCCTTCGCCAACATCAACCACCTGGGGCAGACGCCGGCGCTCAGGCCGCTCGAGGAATGCCTGGGCCAGGCGAACCTGGCGATGACCGACGTGACCTTCACCTGGTCGTTCACCACGCAGTCGATCACCGTCGACTACCGCGCCTTCCGCGACGGGCTCTACGGCTCGGGGCCCCTGGCCTTCCTGAACACGGCGTACCCCGTGGACATCACCGCCATCCCCGACGGGCGCCGCCGCACGGCGGACAACAAGAACACCAAGGCCGTGCCGGGTGAGCAGTTCCTGCAGTTCGGCGCGCAGCTGCTCGACGTGTTCGCCGGCTCGCAGTCGCCGGCCACCACCGCGCTGCTCAACGACTGGCTGGGCAGCGTCGACTTTTACGCCACCGCCTCGTTCGTCTCTCCCCAGTTCTTCCCCCGCTTCGACGCGAACGGGAAGTTCCTCCCGCTCTACGACCAGGTGATGGACATCGACGTGGGCCGCAAGGAGACCTTCCACCGGCCCGAGACCATCCAGATCCTCCTCTCGGTGCCGAAGGTGCGCACGGGCCCGGCGCCGGTCGCGATCTTCATGCACGGCCACAGCGGCTCGAAGCTCGACTCGTTGCTGGCGATGGGGCCCTTCGCGCGCTCGGGCCTGGCCACCATCGGCATGGACGCGGTGAGCCACGGCCTGAGCCTCGACGCGGTCGATCGCGAGCTGGTGACGGGGCTGACGCAGAAGTACGGCATCGACCCGCTCGCCAACGCGATGGTGGGCGACGGCCGCGGCATCGATCAGAACGGTGACGGCCTGATCGACTCGGGCGCCGACTACTTCACCGGCCACGTCACGCACACGCGCGACACCGTGCGGCAGACCGCGGTCGACCTGATGCAGCTGGTGCGGGTGCTGCGCAGCTTCGATGGGGTGCGCCGCTGGGACTTCGACGTCAACCGCGACGGTGAGAACGATCTCGCGGGCGACTTCGACGGCGACGGCGTGGTCGATCTCGGTGGGCCGAACGTGCCCATCTACGTGGCGGGCGCGTCGCTGGGCGGCATCCTCGCGAGCCTCATGGGCGGCATCGAGCCCGAGATCGACGCGATCGCGCCGATCCTCCCCGGCGGCTACCTCTCGGAGATCGGCACGAGGTCCGACCTGGGCCAGGTGCAGAACCCGCTGGTGCTGAGGATGATGGGGCCGCTCCTGCTGGTGCACGAGAACGCCGAGGGGAAGCCGGCGCTCTTCCAGATGGTGCCCGACGTGGTGAAGAAGGCCGAGCGCGAGGTGGCGGTGCTGCCTGCGGCGCTGTTGCCGAAGAGCCTCGCGGTGGTGCGCAACCTCAAGACCGGCGAGTGGCGCTGTGGCCGCACCCAGCCCAATGGCCACCTGCGCCTCGCGGTGTCGTCGGACGACGGCGATCCGCTGCGCGTCGAGTTCTACACGGAGGAGTTGCCGTCACGGCCGCGCGAGGGCTGCGACCCCACCGGCTTCACGCCGACGCACGTGATCGAGCAGTTCAGCCAGGAGATCGCCTTCCAGGGCCGGACCTTCGCGGCGGGCTCACCGCTCGTCGCCCTCGCCGACGGCTTCGGCCTGCGCCGGGGCAACCCCGAGCTGCGCCGGCTGTTCTCGCTCGCACAGATCGCCCTCGAGCCGGCTGACCCGGCGAACTTCGCGCCGTTCTGGGAAGGCACGCGCACGTTCTCGTACGCCGACGGGAAGCAGGTCGCCACGCGGGCGCTGCTGCTGCCGATGACCGGAGACCCCGGGGTGCCGGTGGCCACCGCCGCGGCGCTGATGCGCTCGGCCGGCTTCGTCGACTCGGTGAACGTCGACCCGCGCTACGGCACCACGCAGATGCAGAAGCTGATCGACGTGGGCTTCGTGGAAGGGGTCGAGCGCACCGGCCGGTACCAGAACGCGCAGGGCGGCAACGTGCTGATGGACGTCGACGATCTCGAGAAGGTGTCGAACGCCGACGACGGCTTCGGCGCGCCCCGGCTCGATCCGCCGATGCGCCTGGTGAAGGACAGCGCCGGTGGTGGCCGGGTGGGCGCGCTCTTCCCCATGATGAACCCGAAGGGCCAGCACAGCCTGCCGGTGCCCAACCCCGACCTGCCGTTCGACCTGGGCACCTACGTCATCAACCTGTTCTCGGACTACCTCGGCAGCGGCGGCACGCGCGTGTCGACCGACGGGTGCATGGTGCGCAGCGACTGCGCGTGGCTCAGGAAGCAGCCCTGAGGGTGCAGCAGGGCAAGGCTTGCTTTGCGCTCGTCGCGAGCAGGCTCTCGGCTCGGGCAAGGACCCGAGCGTGACCAAGTGCCGCAGCGTGCGACGGAAGCGACCAGCGTCCTCGGCTGCTTGAATCAGTGCGTCAACATGCGCCCGAAGTGAGGGCCCGTGCGAGTCGGGCACGGCCGAAGACCCAGCCCGACCACCTCGTGCCTGGGCTGCTCGTCTGTCTCACGGGCTCGCGCAGAAGTCGCCGGTAGGCCACGGCTCGCAGTGGCCGCTCTTGCACGGCGTCCGCTCGTCGCACGCGGGGGCGCAGCGGCGCAGCGCTCCGCCCAGCCGGTACCCTTCAGGGCAGGTGGAATCCGAGAGCGGATCGTTCGGGTTGCCGGGCGACCACCACACCGGCGCAGGCGTGACTGGCTTCGGGGCGGCGAAGGCCATGGTCAGCTTGCCGCCCTTCGGAAAGTCGAGCTGCAGCTCGCGTGAGGTCTTCTTCCAGTCGAACTGCACCCGCGCCGCGTCGCCCTCGAGAATGGGAATGAGGAGCTTGCCGTGGCCCTCGTCTCTGACGGCCCACACGTCGCCGTGACCGCCCGCGGTGGGCGTCAGGCTGGTCACCGGGTGCGCCTCGTCGCCGCAGTCGACCCAGAGCCACTCGCGCAGCAGCTTGGTCACGCAGCCCGCCGCGCTGCTGCCCTTGACGGTGCACTCGCCGGTCGCCTTCCACTCGTCTTCGGTGGGAGGCCAGGTGCGACCCGCGGGCAGCGCGAGCAGCGTCTTCTTCGGCCCCGCCTTGACGATCTCCGCGAGCGCGAGGGCGAGCGCTGCGTGGCCCTTCGGCGACATGTGCAGATCGCGCGAGAGGAACGCGCCCGGCTCGGCTTTGGCCAGCGCGTCGAGTGGATCCACCGCTTCCGCGCCGACGGCCTCGATGCGACGCATGAGCCCTTCCCGCAGCGCGGCGGTGGGGGCGAGGTCGATGGGCCTGGCGCCGTACTTCTTCCACTCGTCGGCCGAGACCATCACGTCGAGCGGCAGCCCCACCACGATCAGCCGGGCGCCTGCCGCCTCGCACGCCTTCCGGGTGCGCAGGAGCACGTGGTCGAGCGGCACCTCGTGGGCGACCGCGGCCTCCAGCTTGAGCGCGCGCACTTCCTCGCGCAGCTTCTTACGCTCGACGAGCAGCGCCTTGAGGTCCTTGTCGTCCTTCTCCTCGGCGAGCTTCTCGAGGAAGGCCTCGTTCTTCGACTCGCCCATGGCGGCGGTGATCAGGTGCATCACCGTGGTGTTCACCGAGCGGCCACCCTCGGCGTCGCCTTCTTCAAAGATGTCCTGCGCGTCGCCGCCGGGCCGCGCGATCCGGTTCAGCTCCTCGGCGACGTCGGGATCGTAGACCTTGTTCTCGAGCGATTCCTCGAGCCGGCTGGAGATGGTCTTGAGCTGCGCGTCGAGCCGCGCGCGCGCCTCGAGGAACTTCCGGGTGGGCTCGTCGGCCGCCTGGGCCTTCATGCTGTCTGACGCGGACACCACGTCGCGCCACGTGCCCTCGGAGGCGAACCCGTCGTCGGCGGTGCTGGCCACGTGCATCAGCTTGCGCGCGCCGAACACCAGGTGTGAGCGCGACATGAGCGCCTTGCGGAAGGGGAAGTTCATCACTTCCTTCGGCGCGGTCTCGGCGCGCACGGCCCAGCCGTCCCACACCTTGTGGCGGGTGGCGTTGGCGCGATCGGCCTCGAAGAGATCGTTCGAGAGGTTGAGCACGTAGATGACGGCCGCAGGCTTGCGCTCGGCGAGCACCTCCTCGACCGCGGTGGAGTACTCGCCCGGGCCCCAGGTCGGCACGCCGAGGTTGAGCACGGGCACCTTCAGCGCTTCGCCGAGCTTCACCGAGAACGTCTCACCGTCCTCCACGCCCAGGCCGAACACCTGCGAGTCGCCGACCACGAGGAGCTCGCCGGGCGCCGGTGCGGGCCAGTCAGCGCCGCGGTAGCCGCGGGAGTTCGTGCGCACGGTGGTGATGGGGTTGTCGCCCACGCGCAGCTTCATCTCGGCGTTGGGCTCGAGGCGCACGCCCTGCTTGTCGTCGGCGACGTAGAAGTTGAGGTGAGGGAACGCCCCATCGTCGCGCACGCGGAAGCCCACCTCGGCGATCGCGAGCCCGAGGCTCAACCCCAGCAGTACCTTGAAGACGGCCTTGAGAATTTTCATGTGCCCCGCCGCGAGGATACGCCATGGGGCCTGGAGACGGCGGCCCTGGCAAGAAGTTCGAACCTTCGCCCCCGGGCGGGGCCAAAGCGTTCTATGCAGTGGTCTCCGGCCGGAACTCGTAGGACCTCATGAACACCAGTCATCGGTTGTGGCTCCTCGCGGCAGTGTCGTCCGTCGTGATGGTCGTCGTTCCCCTCGCGTCGTGTGGCACTCCGAAGTCGAAGTGCAACGCGACCACCTGCTTCGGTTGCTGTGACGCCATGGAGCAGTGCCAGTCGGGCAGCTCTGCCGTCGCCTGCGGCAGCAACGCCGGAATGTGCACGAGCTGTGCGTTCGGCTCGATCTGCCAGCTCGGTGTCTGCAGCACGGGTGGCACCGGCGGCGGCTCCGGCGGTGGCTCCGGCGGTGGCTCTGGTGGTGGCTCTGGTGGTGGTGGCGGTACGGGCGGCGGCGCTACAGGCGGCGGCGGTACGGGCGGCGGCGCCACGGGCGGTGGCACCGGGGGCGGCGCGACGGGTGGCGGCACCGGTGGCGGTGGCCCCCTGCCCGGAGACACCTGCGCGACGGCGCAGGCGCTTCAGTTCGTGAACGACGTGGCGACCTTCACCGGCACCACCACGGGCTACGGCCACGACTTCACCAGCAGCTGCGCGAACGCGGGCCAGCCCGACCGGGTGGTCACCTTCACCCAGCCGACCACCGGTGAGATGTCGTTCTCGCTGGTCTCGAGCGGCTTCCAGCCGGCGCTCTCGGTACACCTCTACGTCGCCCAGGGCTGCGGCATGGAAGTGGGCTGTTTCGCGGCGTCTGCGGTGGGCGCGACCATCACTCACATGCAGGTGGTGCCCGCCGGCACGTACGCGATGGTCATCGACAGTGCGACCAGCGGCGGTGGTTCCTTCACCCTGACGGCGACGCGCCCCACGAGCAGCACGCCCGACGCGGGGCAGCCGGTCGTGCTGCAGAACGGCGTGGCCCGCACGGTCAGCGGCGCCCTCAGTTCACTCACGTACTACGCGATCACCGTGCCCTCGGGGGTCGCGAGCCTCACGGTCAACACGACCGGCGGCATGGGCGACGTCGACCTCTCGGCCGAGTTCGGCACGCCCCCCAATCCGCAGACCGCGACGTACCAGTCCAATGCGAGCGGGAACGACGAGACGCTCAACATCCCCTCGCCCACGCCGGGCGTCTGGTACGTGGGCCTGCTCGGCTACGCCGATTACACGGGCGTCACGCTCGTCGCGAACTACTGAGCGGCACCTGGGAGCGCACGCCTCCGCGCTCCCAGGCGCGCTTCGAGCGCTTCTTCCCGCAGGAGGCCAGGGCGCGCGGCGCGGTCTTCAGCGCGAGCCAGCGGCGGCGCGCGACTCTTCGCGGAACCGGCGCTCGAGCCAGAAGGCGCCGAAGGGCACGAGCGAAGCGGCGAAGGCGCGGGCGATCTCGCGCGCACCCCAGTCCGCGTCCACCGCCGCGCGGGCGAGGCTGAAGACGAACAGCACGAACAGCCCGCCGTGCACCCGGCCCATCAGCCACACGCCCTCCGGCCAGCCAGCGCCGTACTTGAGGGGCATGGCGACGAAGAAGAGGAGCAGCCACGACACCCCCTCGGCCAGGCTGACGATGCGAAAGAGCTTCATGGGCGTGCCGGGCATCTGCTTCCGAGGGTAACGACCGCGAGGGAAATGGGAACAGGCGCCTGACTACCAACGCACCACGCGCCAGAGCGACGAGAAGTCGTCGGTCCAGAGCGGCACGTCGGACGGCGGGTGCTCGTCGGTGAGCGCGAGGCCTGCGAAGGAAGCGCGCGAGCGCGCCAGCAGCAACCACCGTGAGGGCAGCGCCCAGTTGCTCTTCGCGTCTGCGCGAATGACGGCGGCCTCGAGGCCCAGCTCACGGCCCACGCGCGCGGCCACCGGCACCAGCTCGAGCGAACGATTGGACAGGTGAAACGCGAGCACGCCGCCCGGCGCGAGGTGGGTGAGGTAGAGCGCCATCGCTTCCTTCGTGAGCAGGTGCACCGGCACCGAGTCGCTGGAGAACGCGTCGAGCACCAGCACGTCGAAGGCTTGCGGCGGCTCCCGCTCGAGGGTGGTGCGCGCGTCGCCGGGCGCGATCTCGGTCTTCGCCTTCGACCTCGAGAGGAACGTGAACGCCTCGCTCTGCGCGTAGTCGATCACCGCCGGGCTGATTTCATAGAAGCGGTACACCTCGCCGGGCAGCCCGTAGGCGGCGAGCGTGCCGATGCCCAGGCCGATCACGCCCACCCTGCGCGGCGTGGCGCGCTCGAGCGTGAGCAGCCTGCCGATGCCGCTCTCCAGCGCGTAGTAGGTGGTCGGCTGATCGCGGTGATGGAGTTGCTGCGCGCCATGCACCGTGCGGCCATGCATGAGCAGGTGGGTCTCGTCGTCGCCGTCACCCGAGAGCACCACCCGCACCACGCCGAAGAAGTCGCGCCGTGACGCGAGCACGCCGCGCCGGTGCTCGAGCACGCCGATGAGCAGCATCAACGCCACCCCGGTGATCAGCGGCCACGCGGCGCGAATCGCCCCCTTCGCCGTCTGCTGCAACGCCACCGCGCCGAGCAGGAACACGATGCCCAGCTCGAGCTCGTAGAAGCCGGTGAAGAGCGCGGGGGCGAGCAGGCCCACGAAGACACCGCCGAGCGCGCCGCCGGTGGCCATGAAGGCATAGAAGCGCGTGAGCTGCGACTCGTCGGGCTTCGTGCTCGCGAGCTCGCCGTGCGACGCCACGCAGGCCACGAAGAGGAAGAGCACGTACGCCACGATGCGCGCGGGCAGCGGCAGGTCGTGCTCCACGCTGCGCAGGGCCGCGATGCCCACCGAGAGCAGGGCCAGCAGCGGCAGCACCCAGGCGCGGCGGTACCAACGCTCGCTCTCGAAGGTGACGATGAAGCTGAGCAGGTAGACCACCAGCGGCAGCACCCAGAGGAACGGAATCGGCGCGACCTCCTGCGTGAGGTGGTTGGTCACCGCGAGCAGCAGCACCACCGGTCCGGCGGAGAGCGCCAGCCAGTTCCTCCCGAGCGCCCCTCGACTCCGCTCGGGGGGAGTGGATGGGACTCGCTCGGGGTGAGCGGGAGGGCTCCCTCGACTCCGCTCGGGATGAACGGACTTGCCGGCGACGACGAGCCCCACGCCCCAGGCGACGAAGCCCGCCGCCCAGACCCAGCCCTGCACCCGCAACGTCGCCACCGGCTCGAGCAGGAAAGGGTACGCCAGCAGCCCCAGCAGCGAGCCCGCATTCGACACGGCGTACAGCCGGTACACCGAGCCCGTGGTCACCCGCGCGGTCGAGGCCCACGCCTGCAGCAGCGGTCCCGTGGTCGCCAGCGCGAAGTAGGGGAGACCCACCGACAACAACAACGTCAGCAGCAGCCGCGGAATCGGCCACGTGCTGTCGGGGGGACGAAGGGCGACGCCGGGGATCACCGGCCCTCCCCACCACGCCGCGGTGACGAGCAGTGACAGCGCTGCGATCGACACCAGCGTGAGCTGCGCGACCACCTGCCGTCGCGGCGGCAGCCGAGCCACCAGCCCGTGAGTCCACGCGTACCCGCCCAGCAGCAGCACCTGGAAGAAGAGCTGGCAGGTGGTCCACACCGCGGCGGAGCCACCGAACCACGGCAACAAGGCGCGTGCCGCCATCGGCTGCACCAGGAAGAGGAGCACCGCTCCTACCGAGACCGTGAAGACGAACCGTCTCATTGAAGGCGCGCACACTGGCACACACCGCAACCGAAAGGCCGATCAGGCGGATGATGTAGGACGATGAAGATCAATCAACCGCGCCCTTCGCTCCCCGTCACGCAGCCCCGCCCCCAGGAGCAGCTCCCCGCCCGGCCGCCGCCGCGCGCTGACAACGACGGCTTCGAGACCACGCGCTCGGGCCCCGTCTCGCTGGGCACCGCGTCCCCCGAGGTGACGCCGGGAGAGCAGGTGATCGCGCTCGCGAAGAGCGTGATGGGTCAGAGCGCGCACGATCTGAAGCTCGCCAACAACACGAAGCTCGGCGACGCGATGCAGGACTGGGTGCCCGACACCGTCAACTGCGCCAACTTCGTCTCGGGCCTGCTCACCGCCACCGGGCAGATCCCGAAGAGCGAGGGGCACGCCGGCGTCACCAGCCTCATCTCGAACCTGAAGAAAGACCCGAACTTCACTCAGACCTCGCTCGACCAGGCCAGGCCCGGTGACGTGGTCGCCTTCGAGTACACGAAGAAGGACGGCACCAAGGGCCATCACGTCGTCGTCTTCGAGGGCCGCGATGCGAACGGGCAGCCGAAGTTCATCGGCTCGAACAACGTGAACAAGGACGGCACGCAGGCCGTGTCCCAGTCCACCGGCGTGCACAGCGGGTGGAAGGTGCTCGCGGTGATGCACTACTCCGGCGCTCCTCCGGCGAACGTGCCCACGCCCGCTGCGCCCACCGCGCCGGCCGGCCCCAGCGGCCCGAGCGGGGCGCCGCCTTCGACCAGCGTCGAGAACATCACCACCGATCGCTCCACCTGGCTGCGGAACGGCACCAGCGGCCCGGCCGTGGAAGACCTGCAGAAGAAGCTCGCGGCGGCCGGCTTCGATCCCGGCCCCATCGACGGCTCGTTCGGCCCGAAGACGCAGGCCGCGGTGCGCGCGTACCAGGTGGCGAAGGGGCTCCAGGTCGACGGCATCGTCGGGCCCGAGACGCGCGCCTCACTGCTCGCGCAGCCTGCGCCGGGTCCCACGCCGGTCACCCCGACGCCGCCCACGTCCAACACCTCCACCGCGCGTGAGCTCGAGGCGATGGCGGTGCAGAAGCACGGGCCCGAGTTCCTGCAGAAGGTGAAGGAAATGGCCGCCCGCCTGGGCGTGAAGCCCGAGTGGGTGCTGGCGGTGATGAAGAACGAGAGCGGCATGAGCACCACCGCGAAGAACCCGAACGGCGGCGCCACCGGCCTCATTCAGTTCATGCCGGCCACCGCACGCGGCCTGGGCACCACCACCGAGGCGCTGAGCAAGATGAGCGCGCTCGAGCAGCTCAAGTACGTCGAGAAGTACTACGCGCCCTTCAAGGGGAAGATCAACTCGGGCACCGACCTCTACATGGCCACGTTCTGGCCCGCCGGCGTGGGCAAGCCAGACAGCTACAACATCGGCGGGGCCGAGGTCGCGCGGGTGAACAAGATCTTCGATCTCGACAAGAACGGGCAGATCACTGCCGGGGAGTTCCGGCAGTACTACGCGAAGCGCTTCCCCGAGCTGGCGTAGTTCAAAGCGCCCCTCACCCGGCCTGCGGCCGACCTCTCCCCGCGTCGCAGGGAGAGGTTCATGAGGTCAGTCGGGGAAGGTGCGCTCGACGTGCAGGCGCACCGTGTCTTCGAAGTCCGAGTCGCGATCGCCGCGGTAGACCATCGACGAGCCGATCTCCGCCGCGAGGATCGCCGAGCGGTACTTCTGTGGCAGGCGCGGCAGCCGATCGTTGAACCGCGCGTCCTCCCGCAGGATCGTGGGCAGGTGGCTCATGATCGCCTTGCGCCACGGCTTCTTGAGCGCGAGCTCAGGCCGCGCCTGGAAGAACTTGAAGAGGCGCGCGTAGTTGTTGTTGATCTCCACGCTGATGCCGTCGGAGATCTCGGTGAACGGACGCCCGGTCTCCTGGTGGCGGCGGAAGATGAGGTTCGCCTCGTCGCTGGCGCGCCGCTCGAGGATCTCGAGCACGCCCTTCACGTAGCGCTTCTTGTTCGCGAGGAACTCCTGCTCGCTCAGCACCAGGTTGGCGATGATCTCGTACGACGACGAGATGACGCCGCACTTGTTGGCCGACGCGTCGCGCATCACGATCACGCCCTTCTTCTGCAGCTCGAGCCGCGCCGCGGGGGTGATGAAGGAGTTCGCGCCTTCCACGATCGCCCGTGACGACGGCGTGCCGTCGGCGAGCAGGAAGCGCTGCCAGTTGTCCTTGTCGATGGTCTCCGGCCGCCCACCCCCGGGAATGAAGACGTCGGCCTTCACCGAGAAGATCAGCTCGCCGAACTGCCGCGAGAAGTCGTCGACCGAGATCCATTCCTCCTTGAGCCCGCTCGGGGTCTGGGTGACCCGGCGGTACTGTTCCTTCAGGCCCGCCTTCCGGTTGCCCGTGCGGAAGAGCATGAAGCCGCCCACGTGCAGCGCCTTCGGGTCGAAGCCGTCGAGGTCCTTCTTCAGCACGATGTTCGCCAGCGCCTTGTGATTGGCCCCCTTCGGGTCCACCAGCGCCGCGGTGCCGTCGAGGATGAGCGTGATCGCCATCTTCGGGCAGCGCGCCAGCATCAGGTTCATCGCGTTGCCCGCGACGTCGCCGTTGGGCCCGCCGGTGAACTTCACCGAGAAGGGGTCCTTGCGGATGTTGATGCCCAGCTGCTTGAGCGTGATCTCGGTGAAGGTGACCAGGCCCGTGGACGTGACCGCGTATTCCTTGTGGTTGATGCCCACGTGCTTGCTCGACATCACCCCGATGCCGAGGATGTAGCCGCGGTCGCGCGAGATCTGCGCGATCTCCTCGATCATCACGTCGTGCATGTTCTCGTCGGGCCCGAGCTCGATGGGCTCGTCCTCGCGGTAGTAGTCCACCACGCTCGGGTTCGAGGCCACGCCGTCCTTCGTGACGTAGAGATCGAGGAAGGCGTGAATGACCGCGCGCTGCAGGTTGTAGAGGTAGCGGGTCTCTTGATCGCGCGCCTCGAGGGTCGACGCGTCCATCAGCATCACCAGCTTCGAGCCGCCCTCGTAGATGTCCTTGTTCTTGAGGTGCTGGGTGTGCGCGAGCACGAAGTTCTCGCGGAACAGGGTGGCCGCGTTGGTGAGGAAGTCGTCGTCGGTGCGGCAGATGACCGTGCGCCAGCCGCCGCGCGCGATGTCGGAGAACCCGATGTGGTACCCGAAGCCGTCGCGGGTGAAGAAGAAGGTGACGCGGAAGGGCGTGGCCGCGGGCAGGTCGCTGGTGAACTCAGGCCCCAGGTCCGCGAGGTACGCGGGGCTGAGGCGGAAGGCGAAGGCCTGCTTCTTGTTGACGAAGAAGTTCGTCTTGAGCGTGTGGCGGATGAAGACCAGGCAGCAGCCGAAGATGGTGCGGCGCAGGTCGTCGAGGTGCTTGTGCCCGGTGTTGAAGTTCTTCACCGCGTGCGCCGCCGATTCCAGCGCCGCCGCGTAGACCTTCTCGCGGTTCTTCAGGCCCGGGGTGAAGCGGGTGCGGAAGAGCTGCACCAGCTGCTGCACCAGCTGCGGGTTGGCCTGGAAGGCGCTCTGCACCTCGTCCCAGTCGAAGCGGTCTGGCTGCCCGTGCCCGAGGTTGGTGTGGCAGAAGGCGACGAAGGCGCGCACCAGCGACGCGTCTTCCCCGCTCATGCGGCCCTTCGCCACGCCGTGCTGATACTCCGGCGAGTTCGCGTCGAGGATCTGCGTGTTGAACAGCTCGCGTCGCAGCTGCGTGTCGAGCGCAGACCCCTGCACCAGGCGCTCGCCGTTGCGCGGCCGCACGTAGAAGGTGTTCACCGCGTAGTGCTGAATACCCGTCGAGACCTGGAGCACCGAGGCGCCAGTGATGCCGAGATCGAGGCGGTTGAAGACCTCCATCATCTGCGCGAGGAACCCCTTCTGGGGGGGGCTGGCCACGGCGAAGGACACCCGCGTCTCGTTCTCGTGCTCCTCGATCGGCTCGAGCTCGAGCGAGAGCCCGCCGGTCTGCTCGCACCGGAACAACGAATGGAGCCGCTGGGCCAGGCGCCGGGGCAGGGCGTTCTTCGTGTGGTTGGGGTTGTTGAGCCAGAAGACGGCCAGCAGGCGGTCGAAGGCCTTCTCGCCGAAGCCTTCGAAGGACTTCTTCACCTCGGCCCAGATCGGCGCGCGCACCGCTTCGGGCACCTTCACCTCGCCCGCGAGCCCCTGGGCGATCTCCGCGTCAGGCTTGCAGTCGAACTCGAAGCGCTGGATCTCCAGCGTCTCCTTCAGGCCGGGAATGCACGCCTCGGAGTGCGCGAACATCGCGTACGAGATGGCGCGCACCGGGCCCGCGCGCAGCGTCAACGCCTCGTAGAGCGAGCCGGGCGTGTTGCGGTTGGCCATGATCAGCGCGGTGGGCCGATCGGCGAGCACCAGGTGCTGGTTGTGGCGAAGCGTCATCAGCTCGCGCGAGAGAATGGCCAGCGCCTCGGGTTCGTCCCGCATCGCTGCGAAGAAGCCCGGGGGCATCGCCGTGTTCAACCACTGCTTCGAATCGCCTGCGTCCTCTGCTGTTTTCTTCACGATGCGGCGGACCGTAGCCGGACATGCACGCACACTCTGCAACGACGTTTTCCGCCCTTCGCTCGCTGCTTCTGGCTCCCAGTCTCGTGGCTCCGCTCCAGTTCCACGAAGCAGGTGGCGCATCGGTGTCGCAGTCGCGGACTCGCGCAAGCCACTGAACTCGATGATGAAGTTGCCCGAAACGTAAATGACGAGGACACCGCGGGCGCGGGCGCCGCCGAGGGCTCCTTCGACAACCGGGCATGGCCTCCATCAACCGAACTGGTTCCAACGCAGCGTACCGCCCCGCCGTTTCCACCGCCGCCCGCAGCGTCGCCCGGCCGCCGCCGCCCAGGCCGGCCTCGACGCTGCGTCCGCGTGATGCGTTCGTCCCGTCGACGGGGCTCAGGGGCGTGGCGAAGGCCTCTCAGGTGACGCCGGTGAAGGAGAGCGGCCCGGTCACCGAGACGCAGGTCATCGACGCGCTGAAGGCGGGCAAGACCGACGACGCCACCCGGACGATGATCGGCGACTACTTCAAGGCGCAGGACATGGCGGGCTCGCACGCCACCATGGAGAAGATCCGCCAGGAGGGCCTGCTGGACACCTTCATCCAGGCGACGGTGCGCGACGAGAACGGCAAGCCGCCCGGCGCCGAACTCACCGCGGGCCTGACGCGCTGCATGGAGACCGGCCGCCTCGACGTGTACGCCGAGACGCTCGCCACCACTTCCATCAGCGTGGGCGACTACGAAGGCAAGCTGGAATACCGCCCCAGCGACAACGCGGTGGTGCTCGATCAGAACGCCCTGGGCGACACGCAGAACCTCGCCAACATCCTCGCGCACGAGCTCTTCCATGCCTTCAACGACGCGCACGGCGGCGGCAGCGGGGCGATCAACGAGGGCTTCGGCATCGCGGCGCGCGAGTACGCCTTCACCGACGGCGAGTACAACCTCGCCGAGATGGTCTACGGCACCAAGAACTTCTACCGCGACTTCAACGCGCAGCCTGACTACCCGCTGGGCGACATGCGCAACGCCGACCCGAAGCTCAAGGAGTTCCTCGACGCGATGGGTGGCCGCGACTCGAGCCTGCTGGCCTGGGAAAACCCGGCCCAGCTGGAACGGGAGTACCAGGAGAACTTCGAGGGCATCAACCGCGCCCAGGACTGGGACACCTGGCTGGTGGCCGTGGGCGAGGCGACCACGAAGATGCTCGATGCGCGTGGCGAGGACCGCATTCCCAAGCCCGAAGAGCCGGCGCCCGCCCCTGCCGCGCCCGAGGCCCCGAAGAACCCCATTCAGAACTTCTTCGACTGGCTCAGGAAGCTCATCGGCGGCTGACGCCGGGCGCGCCGACTACAGCTTCTCCACCAGGCCCAGCACCTGGCCGAAGTTCGAGAGCGTGTGCGTGGGCGCGAGCTGCTGCGCGCCCTGCTCGAACACGTGGTTGGCGTGGCGCCGGGTGATGGCCGGCGAGCTGATGATGTCGAGGCGCTCGCGGTACTCGAGGCTCACGTAGGTGCCGTACTCCGCCCAGGCGTCGTGGCAGCCCAGCTCCTGCGCGATGGCGATGTCCTTCTTGAGCGAGTCGCCCACCACCAGCACCTCGAACGGCTGCAGCCCGTAGGTGGTGAGGATCTTCTTGAGCCCGGCGGGGTTGGGCTTTTCCCACTCGCGGGGCAGCTCGATGGCCGGGCACGCGGCGCGGTATTCGCCCTTCTCCTGCTTCTGGAGAATGTCGGGGGCCACCAGCGCCGCGCCGTCAGGGCCCGCGGGGAAGGTGAAGCCGGGCATGGTGTAGATGGCCGCCAGCCACGCATCGAGCCCCATGCGCTTGACCCGCTGCTCGGCGGGGTTGCGGGGCGCGTCGGTGAGCGCCACCACCAGCACCCGCTCTTCCTTCAGCGCGGCCAGGGTGTCGGCCACGCCCTTGTAGGGCTTCAGGTACTTCCGCCGCGCCTCGGAAAAGGCCATGCGCGCCGGCTCGATGATCAACTTGTCGAAGCTGCCGAACTCGGGGAACTCGGCGAAGAGCGAGCTTTCCTGCAGGGCGAAGGGGTACTCGTTCGACTCGTACTTGCCGTAGACGGCCTTGAGCGACTGCACCACCTTGATGCGGGGAAAGCCGGTGGCCAGCTGCACCGCGTCGACCATCGCCTCGACCGCGGGGACGATGTAGTCGATCCACGAGTACAGGGTGTTGTCCATGTCGGTCACGACGAGGCGGATGGCCATAGCGGGCGAGGCCAATAGCCCGAAGCTGTGGCATCTTCCATCCGCTCCATGTGGCAGCTCCTCATCAACGGTCCTGGCTACTTCGACACCGCGTACGACCTCCCGGAGGGCGTGACGCAGGTCGGTCGCGCCGACGAGAACGACGTCGTCCTCTCGGGCGATCTCGTCTCGCGCAAGCACTGCCGCGTGCACGTGAAGGGCGAGAGCGTCGTCTTCGAAGATCTCGGCAGCCGCAACGGCACCAAGCTCAACAGCGCGGCGGTGGTGGGCTCGGTCGACCTCAAGTCGGGCGACGTGGTGGGCATCGGCGAGAACTCGCTGGCCTTGCGCAAGCTGCGCAACGCCGAGGCCCTCGACACCGACATGATCGACGTGGGGGGCGGCGGCAAGGTCAAGCGCTTCGGCCGCGGCGTCGACATCAAGGAAGCGGTGATGCTCGCGCGCGACGTCAAGGCGTCCAACGTGCTGCGCGCCCTCGACAACTTCGCGCCGTTCGATCTACCGGCCCCTCCCATCGGCACCGGCGCTTCGGACACCGACGAGACCGACGGTCACGCCAGCGAGAGCGGGGAGAGCGGCGGCAAGGTGGCGGTGCAGTCGCTGGTGCTGCTCTACCGGGTGGCGGAATGCCTGGCCCGCGCGCCCAACCTGCAGGCCTTCCTCGACGAGACCTGCGACCTGGTGATGAAGCGGGTGAAGGCCACCACCGGCGTGGTGCTGCTCAAGCACGCCTCGGGGGTGATGGTGCCGGCGGCGGTGCGCCACGAGCAGAAGCTCGCGCGCGGCGAGGTGCCCGTGTCCGACGCCATTCTCGAGGCGGCGCTCGCCAAGGGCCAGGCCATCGCGGTGGCCAACGTGCTCGACGACAGCCGCTTCGCCGATCGCGACTCGGTGGTGCTCTACGGCATCGACCAGGTGCTCTGCATTCCCATCGGCACCAGGGCGCCCTTCGCGGGCGTGCTCTACCTCAACCGCGCGCGGGCCGACCAGGAGCCGGTGGAAGCGCTGCTCGACGTGTGCACCGCCATCACCCAGCTGCTCGAGACCGGCGTGGACAAGTTCCAGGCGGCGCCCGCCGGCGGCAAGGTCGATCGCCTCAAGCTCGGGCTCGAGCGGCTCTACGCCCCCGACGTGGCCGAGCGCCGCGCGGCCGAGCTGCGCGAGACGGGCAAGCTGAGCCAGGTGACCGAGATCACCGGCACCGTGCTGCACGCCGAGCTGTGCGGGCTCGCCCTGGCCGCGCCGAAGCTGGCACCCGAGAAGCTGGCCGAGCTGGTGGCCGAGTGGCAGCGCATCGCCGCGCAGCTGCTGATGAGCTTCGAGGGCGCCATCGACGTGGTGGCCGGCGACACCGTGCGCGCGGTGTTCGGCGTGCCGTACGCGAAGGGCGACGACGCCATTCGCGCGGTGCGCGCCGCCATGACCCTCAAGGCCGAGTGGGATCGCCTCTCGCTCAAGCGCGGCGGCAAGGACCGCTTCCAGGTGCGCGCCGGCCTCACCACCGGGCGCGTGTTCGCCGGTGCGGTGGGCACCGAGGCCCGGCTCGACCCGGTGCTGCTGGGAGAGCCGGTGCTCATCGCCGGCCTGCTGTGCGCGAGCGGCGAGCCCGGCCAGGTGCTGCTCACCGGCAAGTCGCTGGCCCACGTCGGGGCGCGCTTCGACGTCACCCCGCTCGGCGAGCGCCTGTTGGTGGGCCAGAAGACCAAGGTCGCGGTGTTCGAGGTGCTCGACGAAGACTCCGACTCGGGCACGCTCTCCGGCATCCGCTGAGGTGATGGGGCCGAGGAGTCGCGCTGGCAGCTGACGCCTGTCGGTTCCATCTTCCCCGTGCCGCGAGGTACCTTGGCCCCGTGGATCATGCAGCGGTCTTCCGGCACGCCAAGGAGCTCCAGCAGGCGATGACCCTCGCCGAGGTGGGCCGGGTCGCCTTCGAGGCGGTCACCTCGCTCACGCGCTACCGCCACTCGTGGCTGGCGGTGCTCGAGCCAGAGAGCCCGGGCTTCGCGAAGATCCTCCAGGTGTCGGGCAGCCAGGCCGAGCTCGTGCTCGACGAGGTGCCCCTGGTGCCGGTCGAAGGCGACGAGATGATGGCAGAGCTGATCAGGAGCGAGGGGGTGGTGGTGGTGCTCGATGCGCGCACCGATCCGCGCACCAATAAAGAGATCGTCAGCCGGGTGCACAACCGCACCATCCTCAACGTGCCGATGCGGCTGGGCACGCAGGTGCTCGGCTCGTTCGGTATCGGCACCTACGGCGACGAGGGCGTGCTCGCCCCCACGCCCGAAGAGCTCGACGCGCTGGTCGTCTTCAGCGTGCAGCTCTCGGCCGCCTTCGAGCGCGTGCGCGCCAGCGAGCGGCACCGGCGCGTCGAGCAGGAGCGCGGGGTGCTCGAGCTGCGCCTCGAGGCGCTGCAGCGCGTCGAGCTCATGGGCGTGCTCGCGGCAGGGGTGGCGCACGACCTGCGCAACCTGCTCACCGTGGTGCAGACCAACCTCGAGGTGGTGGCTGCGGGCCCCGACCCCGAGGCGCTGGCCGACGCGCGGATGGCGTTGCGAAGGTCGGCGGAGATCTGCGGGCAGCTGCTCTCGCTGGGCCGCAGCCAGGCCCCGCGGCGGGAGCGCATCGATCTCGACGCGCGGCTCGAGGCCACCCTGCGGCTGGTGCGGCCCGCCATGCCCACCGGCGTTCGGCTGAGCCACCAGGCGCACCCGCACGCGCCCGTCATCGGAGATCCGGTGCAGCTCGACCAGGCCTTCGCCAACCTGATCATCAACGCGCGCGACGCCGTGGGCGAGCGCGGCACGATCGAGGTGGTCACCGACGCCGTCACCTTCGCCGCCGCGGGGAAGAAGCACCCGGGCTGGGCGCGGCCCGGCCACTTCACCCGCGTCTCGGTGCTCGACTCCGGGGCGGGGGTGCCGCCGGCCATCCTCGGGCGCATCTTCGACCCGCTCTTCACCACCAAGAAGCACGGCACGGGCCTGGGCCTGGCGGTGGTCTCGAGCGTGGTGCAGCAACACCAGGGCCTGGTGAACTGCGAGAGCACCCCGGGCCACACCCGCTTCGAGCTCTACCTGCCCGCGGCCGAGTGACGAGCCGCTTGCGTGCGGCAGCGCGCTGCGTTCAGAAGCGGGCATGACCATCGAGATCGGCACGCGCATCCCCGACGCCACGCTGTACGAGTCCACCGCCTTCGGCGAGGCGTGCCCGCTCTCGCCCGAGAAGGTGTCGGTGGCCGAGGGCACGAAGGGGAAGAAGATCGTCATCTTCGGCCTGCCCGGCGCGTACACCCCGACCTGTTCCGCCAAGCACGTGCCCGGTTACGTCGAGCACCTGGCCGCGCTCAAGGCGAAGGGCGTCGACGAGGTGTGGTGCGTGGCCGTCAACGACGGCTACGTGATGGCCGCCTGGGGCAAAGAGCTGGGCGCCTTCGGCAAGGTGCGCATGCTGGGTGACGGCAGCGCCGAGCTGGCGAAGAAGCTGGGCCTCGACAAGGACCTCACCGCCCACGGCATGGGCGTGCGCATGCACCGCTTCTCGATGCTGGTCGACGACGGCGTGGTGAAGCGCGTCAACGTCGAGCAGCCGGGCAAGTTCGAGGTGAGCGACGCGCAGACGATGCTCGGCCAGCTCTGAGCACCGGTTCTTCGCTGCTCACCAGTCGAGGAACTCGGCGCTCGGGTAGTGCTTGATGCACCGCAGCCGGGCCGCGCGCACCTGCGCCGCCGTGGCGACGGCCTTGTATTCGTTCACGATGGGCAGCAGCTGCGCGTTGTCGGCGCGCGCGCAGGTGGCGTTGATCAGCACCAGCAGGCCCTGCTCGCGGGCCGACGGCGTCTTGAGCGCGGCCCGCAGCGTGGCGCGCGCCTCGAAGATCGCGTCCCACTTCTCCTGGTGCTCGAGCTTGGCGAGCGAGTCGAGGAGGCGCTGCTCGACCGGCGTGGGTGGCACCTTCGGCTTCGGGGGCTCCACCGCCACCGCCACCGCGGCGCCCGCGTCGACCACGACGAGCGCGGCGACGGCTGCGTCGGGTACCCCTGCGTCAGGCACCTCGACCGTCACCGTGGCCGCCCCCGCGTCCATCAGGAACGTGCCGTCGGCGAGGAGCTGGTGGCCCGCGTCGATCATGCCGGCGCGGTAGGCAGAGCGCTCGGCCCAGTTGTCGGTGCGCACCTTCGCCACCACCGCCGAGAGGATCAGGGCGCCGCCCACCAGCGCGATCATCACCTTCTTCCCCGAGACGGTCTTCACGTTGCCCGGAGGCGGTCCCCCGGGGCCCGACGCCGCGCTGCCCGGTGAGGGCGTGGCCAGCTTCGGCGCGCCCCCGCTCGGCGCCCGCGTCTCGCCCGAGCCCATCGAGTCGGTCACCTGCATGCCCGGGCTGTAGACGCCGCTGCTCTCGTCCTGCACCACCTCGTTGAGCGCCTGGCCGGTGAGCTCGAGCACGAAGGCGTCGATGTCCTTCGTGCGGCGCTCGCGTTCCTTCTCCAGGGCGTGCTCGACGGCGGCGACGGCCCCGGGGGGCAGATCGGGTCGCGCGGCCGAGAGCGGCGCGTGCTTCTCGTAGGCGATGCGGAAGACGACCTTGGCGATGTTGTCCGCGGTGAAGGGCGGCTGGCCGGTGAAGAGCTCGTAGCAGATGGTGCCCAGCGAGAAGAGGTCGCTCTGGGGGGTGACGTCGCTGTTGTGCCCCAGCGCCTGCTCGGGAGACATGTAGAGCGGGGTGCCGATCAACACCGAGTCGGTGGTCTGCACCGTGTTCGAGTCGGACAGCTTGCTGATGCCGAAGTCGAGCACCTTCACCTGGTCGCCCACCGCGGTGGGGATGACGAAGATGTTCTCGGGTTTGAGGTCCCGGTGCACCACGCCCGCGCGGTGGGCCGCCTGCAGCGCCGCGCCCACCTGCCGCATGATGCCGGCCACCTGCGGGAGATCGAGCGTCTTGCCCCGCGCGCGCGCCGAGAGGCTCTGCCCCTTGAGGAACTCCATCACCAGGTACGGCTGGCCGGTGGGCCGGGGGTTGAAGTCGAGCACCTGCACGATGTTCGGGTGCTCGAGGCGCGCGGCGATCTCGGCCTCGCGCTTGAAGCGGGCCAGCGCTTCCTGCGGGAGCTGGCGGTCGACGTGGAGGATCTTGATCGCCACCTGCTTGCCCGCCAACCGGCGGTGCCGGGCCAGCCACACCTCGCCCATGCCGCCGCGGCCGAGCTGCCGCTCGATCTCGTAGGTCTCGGCGACGACGACGCCGGGCGCGAGCAGCGAGGTGGCTTCGGTCATGGAGCGGAGCCGGCAGCAGCGGCACGCTGCGCGAGACAGACGGGAACGGAGCCGGCAGCAGCGGCACGCTGCGCGAGACAGACGGGAGCGAAGCGGACGTCTGGCCGAGGCGAAGTGACCCAGGGGACGGGAGCGAAGCGGACGGCTGGCCGAGGCGGAGCGACCCAGATCATGACGCGGCGGACCTTACAACCCCGGCCCGCTTTGGTGGCTGGAGTTCGCGCCCGCTTCGCAGCAGAGTTCGGCTCAATGCTCACCCTGCTCGTGGCCCTGACCCTCTCGCAGCCGAAGCCCGCGCCGATCGACGCCACTTCCTTCCGCGACAAGCTGCTGGTGCTGACCGACGGGCAGGGCCACTACATCGCGCTCGACCCGGCGGCGCCCACCGGAGAGACCACCTTCACCGGCGACGGCAAGGTGTTCGCGAAGGTGGTGGTGGGCGGCGGCGGGCGAAACGGCGAAGCATCGTGGAACGTCTCGATGTGGGATCCGCGGGTGCGCAACGGCGGCAATTCCCCGGCGAGCATCGACATGAAGGACTCGGGGAAGCTCTATTCCGTCACCTGCGCCCGGAAGACCACCGCGCTTTCGGCGGTGCCGAAGGACGACGCGAAGAAGCTGCTGGAAGGCGCGACCTTCGTGCCGCCCCTGTGGACGCGCTACCCCGAGAAGCTGCTGCGCGACGACGCCGGCGTGTACTACCTGGTCGACCGCTTCCGCTCGGCTGACCCGAGCGATCGCCGCGACTTTCGCGTCTTCGCCGGGCCGAAGGGGAAGATGAAGCAGTTGCCCCTCAAGGACGTGGTGGACGACGCCCAGGGCATGATCCTGTCCACGAAGAACGGGAACCTGCGCCTGATCACCGGCACCGACGGCAAGCTCGAGGGCAAGTGGATCCAGGGCAAGGTCACCACGCCGCTCGTCGAGGTGCCGCTCGACAACTACGACACCGGCCGCATGGTCTACATGGACCTGGGGCCGTACTCGGGGCAGCGCCTCGGTACGCCGTGCGACGACTTCATGTAGCCATCAGGGCGTGCATCGCGGCCACCTGGCCCAGCGCGCGTTCCATCATCGCCAGCGTCACAGGCTTGATCAGGCAATCGTTCATGCCCGCCACGCGGCAGCGCTCGAGCTCTTCGGGCATCGCCGAGGCGGTGAGCGCGATCACCGGCACCATCGCCACGTCGCCGTCGAGCCCGCGGATGCGCTCGGTCGCCTCGTAGCCGTCCATCACCGGCATGTGGCAGTCCATCAGCACCAGGAACAGCGGCTGCGCCTGCACCACGGCCAGCGCCTCGGCGCCGTTGGTGGCGGTCACCGTGCGATAGCCGGCCTTCTCCACCAGCCCGCAGGCCACGCGCAGGTTGATGGGGTTGTCGTCGACCACCAGCACCGCATGCGCGTCGGCGGCGGGGCGTTCCCGGAGCACCGGCGAGGGCTCGACCAGGGCGGCGATGCTGGGCGCGAGCGCGATGGTGAAGCGCAGCGTGGTGCCCCGGCCCTCGACGCTCTCGACCCCGAGCGTGCCGCCCATGAGCGAGACGAGCTGCCGCGAGAGCGCCAGGCCCAGGCCCGTGCCCCCGTAGCGGCGGGTGATGCCGGCCTCGGCCTGCGCGAACGCCGAGAACAGCCGGGGCAGCACCTCTGGCGCGATGCCGATGCCGGTGTCCTTCACCTCGAAGTGGAAGAGGCCCGGGGGGGCCTCGCGCGCGCGCAGCGTGACGGCGCCTGCGGGCGTGAACTTGATCGCGTTGTTGAGGAGGTTGTTGAGCACCTGGCGCAGGCGCAGGGCGTCGCCCCTCACCGCCGGCGGCAGGTCCGAGGCCTCGAGGGTGAGCGAGAGCCCTCGAGATCGCGCCACCGGTTCGTGGAGCGCCCGCAGGTCTTCGAGCTGCCCCCGCAGATCGAAGTCGACCGGGTCGAGCTCCATCTTCCCTGCCTCGACCTTCGACATGTCGAGCAGGTCGTTGAGCAGCGTCACCAGTGACCGGCCGCTGCGCTGCAGCAGCTCGAGCTGCTCTCGCTGGGCGGGCAAGAGCTCCGAGTTGAGCAGCAGGTCGGTGAGCCCCAGCACCCCGTTCATGGGCGTGCGCAGCTCATGGCTCACGTTGGCCAGGAAGTTCGTCTTGGTCTGTGCCAGGCGGGTCGACTCGGCCAGCGCGCTGCGCCGGGTGCGATCGAAGAGCACCGCGAACACCACGAAGGCGAGCACCAGGCCCAGCCCCCTGACGCCCGCCATCACCGGGCTGGGGTGGAGCCAGGGGTCGATCGCCCCCAGGTGCTTGAGCACCTCGAGGGTGATCACCGCCACGGTGTCGATGGCCAGCCACACCAGGCCGTGGCCGATACCCAGGCTGATCACCGCGATCGCGCAGATGACGCCGAACCAGGCGATCGTTCCGGAATGCAGCCCGTCTTCCCCTCCGACCGCGATGCCCACCAGGGCGCTCGAGAGGGCGAAGAGCAGGTGGCCTGGGGCGACGGGCGTGGGGCGCAGGCGCAGCAGGCCGAAGCAGACCACCGGGCCGAGCAGGAAGACCAGGCCGGGGATCGCGCGATCGACGTGGCCGACCGCCAGCGACACGCAGCTCTGGCCCAGCACGTAGAGAAATGAGAAGAGCGCGGCCACCGAGACGATCAGGGCCCCCCGGCGCAGCTCGGATGACTCCCGGATGTTCGGGTGCAGCCACTGTTCCCACGCTGTCCAGAACGACGCCATGAAGCTCGGCCCCCCGAAACTGCGCCTGCTTCTGCCAGACAATCTGGTCGAGGTGCGTGTGGGTTTTCATTCGTGACAATGCCGGCCGAGTCGAGATGACAGAGAAGCTCATTTTTGCGCAGACGTTCGAGGGGCTGCTTCGCTCCCTCACCGGAAAGCTGACCCCCCGCCTGGCGACCGGCCTGCGTGAACGCGGCTTCGACCCCGCAGCCGCGTTGCTCCCCGCCTACCCCCAGCCGGTCTTCATCGAGGTGGTGTCCTTCCTCGCCAAAGAGCTCCACCCCGGCCTGGCCCCGGAAGCGGCGATCTGCGCCCTGGGCCGGGGCTTCATGGACGGCTACGGCGAGACCATGGTGGGGCGGGCGATGATGGCGATGATGCGGCTGATCGGCCCGCGCCGGACCCTGGAGCGGGTGACCCGCCAGTTCCGCACCGGCAACAACTTCTCCGAGACCCGGCTGACCCCGGTAGGTGCGACGGAGTACCACCTGTGGGTGAACGAGGTGCGGCTGCCCGGCTGGTACATCGGCATCCTCTCGCGGGGGCTCGAGCTCGCGGGCGGCAAGGACGTGAAAGTCGAGTTGATCCACCGGGATGCGGCCGGAGGCAACTTTCGTGTGAGCTGGGTGGCCTGAGCGGCCACGCAACGCTTCGCGCTCGACCGCCGACAACTTCGGTTGGTGCGGTGGATCGTCTTTGGGTGTTGAATCAGCGCACGTTTCACCATGAGGCCGGCTTTCCGGCTGCACTCCCACGACCCATGAGCCAGGGGCAGACCAGCCAGCGATTGAGGCCGTTCAAGCCGACCCGGTTCGGGCGCTACACGCTCTTGATGCCCATCTCGACGGGCGGCATGGGCGAGATCTTCCTCGCGCGGCTCGAGGGGTCGCACGGCTTCGACAAGCTGTGCGTGATCAAGAAGATCCTCCCTCACCTCGCGCAGGACCAGGACTTCGTCTCGCGCTTCGTCGACGAGGCGCACATCCTGGTGAAGCTGTCGCACGGCAACATCGCCCAGGTGCTCGACATGGGCGTGCACGAGGGCGAGCCGTACATCGCGCTCGAGTTCGTCGACGGCAAGGACCTGCGCCGGGTGCTGGCGCGCATGAGAGATCGCCAGCTGCCCCTGCCGCTCTCGTTCGTGCTCTCGGTGATGACGCGCGTGCTCGACGCGCTCGCCTACGCGCACCGCAAGCGCGGCGACGACGACAGTGAACTCAACCTCGTGCACCGCGACGTGAGCCCGCAGAACGTGCTCATCAGCTACGAGGGCGAGGTGAAGGTGATCGACTTCGGCCTGGCCAAGTCGGCGCTCTCGCTCTCGAAGACCAACCCCAGCATCGTGATGGGGAAGTTCATGTACATGGCGCCCGAGCAGGCGCGCCACAAGGTGGTCGATCGCCGCAGCGATCTCTACGCGGTGGGCCTGTGCCTGTGGGAACTGGTGACGGGCAAGAACCCCTTCGACGACGTGCCGCAGGGTGAGCTGATGGCGAAGGTCGCCACCCCGGCCATCGCGCCGCTCAACAGCATCGAGCCGCTCTGCCCGCAGGCGCTCTCCGACGCGGTGGCCCGCGCGCTCGCGCCTGATCCCGCGCAGCGCTTCCAGACCGCCGAGGAGTTCCGGGGGAAGCTGCAGGCGATTCTCCAGGACATCGACCCCCAGTCGGGCGCCGAGACCACCTCGCGCTTCATGCGTGACGCCTTCGCCGCCGAGTACCAGGCCGAGCGGCGCATGCTCAACACGGTCAAGGAGCAGGCGAAGACGCTCGACGAGACCGAGCCCGAAGCGCCCGCCGAAGAGACGATGCAGAACGCGCCTTCGCCGTTCGCCACCCACCCCACGCCGCTCGCGATGCCCGCCATCACCGTGACCATGGGTGACGAGACGCCCGCCGTCAGCAGGCTGGGGCTGCAGCCCGAGGCGTTGTCCTTCCAACCGACCCGGAAGGCGCCGGGCAGCCCGGGCAGCGGGCTGCGCAAGGCGCACGAGGTGCACGAGAAGGAGACGATGCCCTCGATTCAGCTCAAGACCGAGCCGCTCGCCCCGCCGCCGCCCTCGGCGCCCTCGCCGATCCGCGCGCGGGTGCTGGCGAAGTCGTTCGACAGCGACGAGACCGAGGCGGCGACCCCGGCGATCGCCGAGCCCGAGCCCCTGCCTTCCATCGTGATCGACGGCATTCCTTCCGAGCCCGTGCGCACCGAGCTCGAGATGCCGGCGCAGCAGGCGCCGCCCTCGGCGCCGCGCCCCTCGAAGGCCTCGCTGCCGAAGCAGGAAGGCACGCGCAAGCCGCCCGCCAGGAACGGCAAGGCGGTCTCCGAGAAGCCGCGCGCCACGAAAGAGACGAAGGCCGAGAAGGGCGAGAAGACCGGCGAGCGCCTGGTGCCGAAGGTGAAGCCGCCGCCCCCGGTGCGCACCGACACCATGGTGCTCTCGCAGGTGCCCGACAGGGCCTCGCCGGGAATTCCCACGGGGAAGAAGGGCGGGCGCTGGGTGTGGTTCGTCTTGCCCGCGCTCGCGCTCGCGGCGGTGGGCGGCCTCATCGGGTGGGACATCTACACCGATCGCCTGCAGCGGCAGCAAGCGGCGGAAGCCGAGGAGGTCGAGTCGCCCCAGGAAGACCTGCCCCCGGAGCGGGAGAAGGCGCCCGAGCCCGAGGCTGAGGTCGCACCCGAGCCCGAGCCCCCGAAGGACGTACCGGCTCCGAAGAAGAAGGGGCCGCCGCCCGCGAAGGTGGCGAAGGCCGCGGGCAGCCCGGGCGAGGCGGCCATTCGCGCCCTGCAGGGCGACTTCGAGAGGCTGCTCGACGACGGCGTGCAGCGGAAGTTCCGGCTGCAGCTCAGCGCGCTCGAAGGGCAGGTCGACGACAAGGGCAGCGACCCGGCCTTCGTGAAGAAGGTCGAGGCCCTGCACGAGCAGGTCAAGACGGCGCTCGCCAAACAGCAGTAAGGGAGTCGGCGGTGATGGCGCCGCTCCTCGAACTCGACTCGCTTTCCGCAGGCTACGGGCCCACGCCCGTGCTCTCGGGCGTGTCGTTGCGCGTCGAGCCCGGCCAGGCATGGGTGGTGCTGGGGCCGAACGGCGCGGGCAAGTCGACCCTGGTGCGCGCGGTGATGGGGTTGCTCACGCCCGCGAGTGGAACGGTGCGCGTATGCGGGCTGGCGCTGCCGGGCACGCCGGCACACGAGCTGGCCAGGGTCGCTGCGTGGGTGCCTCAGGTGATGGACGACGCCACCGGCTTCACCGGGCTCGAGGTGGCGCTGATGGGCCGCGCGCCCCACCTCTCGGCGTGGGGGCTGCCGGGGCCGCGCGACGAAGCGCGGGCGCGCGAGGTGATGCAGGAGCTGGGCGTGGAGCACCTGGCGGCGCGGCCCCTGGCCGAGGTCTCGGGGGGCGAGCGGCGGCGCGTGTGGCTGGCGCGGGCGCTGGTGCAGAGCCCGAAGCTGCTGGTGCTCGACGAGCCGACGGCGTTCCTCGACATCCGCCACCAGGTCGAGACGCTGCGCGCGGTGCGGCGCCGGCTGTCCGATGGGCTGGGCGTGCTCGCGGTGTTGCACGACGTGAACCTGGCGATGCACGTGGCCACGCACGCGCTGCTGCTCAAGGACGGGAAGTGCGTGGCGAGCGGCCCCGTGGCCGAGGTGCTCACCGCGGGCGCGCTCTCGGCGCTCTTCGACATCGAGATGCACCCGGCGGCAGAGGCTGAGCAGGTCTTCGTGCCCCGCTGGGAGGCACCGTGAAGCCGTGGGTGCTGGCGCTGGGCCTGTCGCTCGCGCTGCACCTGGGGCTGGTGTTGGCTCTGCGGGGACAGGACCAGTCTCCCTCTCCCTCGAAGGGGGAGAGGGTTGGGGTGAGGGGCGACACTGTCATCTCCTTCGTCGCGGTGACGGAGGTCGAGCCTTTGCCCGCAGCCGTGGCGAAGCCGGCACCCCGATCGGCGAAGGCCCCCCCGTTCACCCCGAGCGGAGGCGAGGAGCCGTCTGCTGGCTCGATGGGCCCCGCGGCGCTGCTCGTGAACGGGGAAGCCCCCTCGACTCCGCTTGGGGTGAACGGCGAGGGCTCGTCGAGTCTGCTCGCGAACGGGGAGGGCGAGTCGACCCCCCCCGGGGGGGACGAGCGGGGCCCCTCGACTCCGCTGGGGGTGAACGGGGGGGAATCTCCAGCGCCCGCTCAGGCTGTTGAGGGGACCGGAGTCGACCTCACCGCGCTCATGCACGCGCGGCTCGCCGCGATGGCCGACCGCTGCTACCCCGCCGCCGCCCGCCGCTTTCAGCAGCGCGGCACGGTGCAGCTCTCGTTCTGCACCGACGCGAACGGTGCCACCGCGTCCAGCTCGGTGACGCAGTCGAGTGGCGCCGACCTGCTCGACGCCGCCGCGCGAGGCTGCGTGGTGGAGAGCGCCGCGCCCTTCCCCCGGGAAGCGGCTTCGCGCTGTTTTTCGGTGCCCGTGCGCTTCGGCGCGCGTCAGTAGACGTCGTACTTCTTGCGCAACGCCTCGTGCTCGGCCGCGTCGCGTGAGGGGTGCAGGTTCTTCTGCGCGTCGTGCAGGTAGTAGAGGAACTCGCTGGGCGTGGGCCGCAGGGCCGCCTCGAGCGACGAGTACGTGGGCGCGCCGATGGGCGTGGGCGGCAGGCCCTTCTTCTTGCGCGTGTTGTACGGATCGTTCTCGTCGCGCAGCTTCACCAGGAACGCGCCCCGGTCGTTCCACGACTTGAGCTCGTAGCGGCTGGTGGCGTCGACGCCCAGCGGGAACCCGCGATCGATGCGCTTCCACAGGATGCCGGCGACGAGCGGGCGGTTCGACGGCGTCGGCTCCTCGCGCTCGAGCATCGAGGCCATGGTGACCAGCTCGTGCAGCGAGCGCTTGTAGCCCTTGAGCTCCGCTTCCAGCGGGGTGAACACGCGCGCGGCGAACTGATCGAGCTGCTTCTGCACCAGCACCTTCGGGTCGATGCGCCCCTTGGGCAGCAGGTAGGTCTCCGGGTACAGGTAGCCCTCGAGGATCCCGTCGGGCAGGGCGAAGGGCGCGGTGTAGCCCAGGCGCGACGAGGCGGCCTTCACGTACGCGCCGGGGTCTGCGCGGCCCGCGGCGACGAGCGCGTCGTCGACGTCGTGAATGCGCCAGCCCTCCACCACCACGAAGGGCTCGTCTTCGGCGAGCGGCGGCTTCTCGAGCGCGGCGGCCAGCTCGAGGGGCGAGAGGGTGCGCGAGAGCTTGAACTTGCCCGCCTTGAGCGCGAGCCCGCCGCGCTTCCACACCACGAAGCGGAACACGGTGGGGTCGGCGATGAGCCCGGCCTTCTGCAGCTGGGCGCCCATGCCGCGCGCGGTGGTGCCTTTGGCCACCTCGAGCTCGACGTCGTCACCGCCCGGGCCCCGGGTGGTGGCCTGGTTGTTGAGCTGGAAATAGAAGCCACCCGCGGCGAGGCCGCCGAGGAGCACGAGGACGAGCACGACGAGGAACAGGCGCTTCACCAGGCGGAAGTTTTCACGACGCGCGCCGGACTGCGAGCCTCAATCCAGCGTGAGCTTCTCGTCGACGTCGGCCTCGGTGAGGATCGGCTGGGGCAGGGTGTCGAGCAGGGGGCGGAGTAGGTTGAGCGCGGGCGGCACGTAGCGTTCCACCTCGACGCCGAACTCCTGCACGTAGATGGTGGTCACCTCGACCAGCCCCGGGTCCTTCGAGGGAAAGCTGCCCGCGGCCTGCCCGGTCCACGCCTCGCGGCCGTCGGTGCAGCGCGCCAGCGCGCCCGAGAGCTCGGCCTCGAAGCCGCTGCCCGCCGGCTTGAAGGCGGGCTTGAGGAACAGCACGCCCTCGATGGCGTCTTCGCCGCCGCACAGCTCGGCGAGCTTCGGGGCCTCGGCCTGCACCACTTCCTTCTTCACCAGGAAGTCGCGCTTCTGGTTCACGTAGCGGCGCGCGATGCGGGCGAACGCGTCGCCGGCCTTCTGGTTCCCGTCGGGCAGCGGCTGCACCACCACCGCCAGGCGGCGCACCGCCTTCTGATCGACCTGGGCCCAGTCGTCGCGAACGTGCGCCGCCTTGACGATGGAGCAGGAAGAGAGGCCCAGCAGCAGGAACAGGAGTCGCTTCATGGCGGCGGAATGTACGCGAATCGCATCGACGTCTCTGCGCGCTCTTGCTGTGGTGCCCGCCATGCGCACCACCTTCGCACTCTGTGGCCTCGCCCTGCTGTCCTGCACCTCGTCGTCGACGGCCACCACGGCGCCCCCGCCTGCCGCGGCGCCTGCGCCCGTGGCCGCGACCCCGGCAGCCCCCCCGCCGCTCAAGGTGGAAGATCCGTATCTCTGGCTGGAAGAGGTCACGGGCGAGAAGCCGATCGCCTGGGTGAAGGAACGCAACGCCCTCTCGCAGAAGGAGCTGGAGAGCGTGCCCGGCTTCGCCGACCTGCGCACCCGGCTCAAGGCCATCTACGACTCGAAGGACCGCATTCCCGCGGTCAACGTGCAGGGGAAGTTCCTCTACAACTTCTGGAAGGACGAGGCGCACCCGCGCGGGCTGTGGCGGCGCACCAGCCTGGCTGAATACAAGAAGCCCGCGCCCGCCTGGGAGCTGGTGCTCGACGTCGACGCGCTGGGCGCGGCCGAGAAGAAGAGCTGGGTGTGGCACGGCTCGCAGTGCCTGCCGCCGAAGTACGAGCGCTGCCTGGTGAGCCTCTCGCCCGGCGGGTCGGACGCGGAGATCGTTCGTGAGTTCGACGCGGTGAAGAAGGCCTTCGTCGAGGGCGGCTTCTCGCTGCCCGAGGCCAAGTCGCAGGTGAGCTGGAAAGAGCTCGACACCATCTACGTCGCCACCGACTTCGGGCCCGGCTCGCTCACCACCTCGGGCTACCCGCGCATCGTCAAGGAATGGAAGCGCGGCACGAGCCTGAGCGAGGCGAAGCTGGTGCTCGAGGGCGAGGCGTCCGACGTGTCGATCTACGGCTTCCGCGAGTTCGATCACGGCAAGACGCGCGACTGGGTGGGCCGCGCCAAGACGTTCTTCAGCGACGAGACCTGGCTGCGCGAGGGCGACAAGCTGGTGAAGCTCGACAAGCCCGACGACGCGCAGATCTCCGCGTGGGACGACCAGGCCCTGCTGCGCCTGCGCTCGGACTGGATCATCAACGAGAAGGTCTTCAAGGCGGGCTCGCTGCTGGCCGCGCCGCTCGAGGCGTTCAAGGCGGGCAAGCGCGACTTCACCGTGCTCTTCGAGCCCACCGCCAGCACCTCGCTCGACGGCTTCGAGGGCACGAAGACCGCGCTGTTCATCAGCGTGCTCGACGACGTGAAGAGCGTCATCTTCGTGGCGAAGCGCGGCAAGAAGGGCTGGGAGCAGACGAAGCTCGAGACCCCGAAGGTCGGCACCTTCGCGGTGAGCGCCTACGACAAGGACGTCAACGACGACTTCTGGTTCACCGACACCGGCTTCACCTCGCCCTCGACGCTCTCGCTGGGCACGGTGGGCAAGCCGAAGCGCGAGGTGCTCAAGACCACCCCCGCGTTCTTCAAGGCCGACGGGCTCGAGGTGACCCAGTTCTTCGCCACCTCGAAGGACGGCACGAAGGTCCCCTACTTCCAGGTGGCGAAGACGGGCCTGAAGCTCGACGGCAGCACGCCCACGCTGCTCGAGGGCTACGGCGGCTTCGAGATCTCGCTCACGCCCTATTACGACGCGACGGTGGGCGCGGCCTGGCTCGAGCGGGGCGGGGTGTTCGCGCTCGCCAACATCCGCGGGGGCGGCGAGTACGGGCCGGCGTGGCACCGGGCGGCGCTCACCCACCAGCGGCAACGCGCATACGACGACTTCGCCGCGGTGGCGGAGGATCTCATCGCCCGCAAGGTCACCAGCGCGCAGAAGCTGGGCATTCTCGGCGGGAGCAACGGCGGCCTGCTCATGGGCGTGATGCTCACGCAGCGCCCTGAGTTGTTCGGCGCGATCGTCTGCCAGGTGCCGCTGCTCGACATGAAGCGCTACCACCTGCTGCTCGCCGGCGCCTCGTGGATGGAGGAGTACGGAGATCCCGGCAAGCCCGACGACTGGCTGGCGCTCTCGCAGTACAGCCCGTACCAGAACGTGAAGGCGGGCAAGAAGTACCCGCGCACGCTCTTCACCACCTCGACGAAGGACGACCGGGTGCACCCGGGCCACGCGCGCAAGATGGTGGCGCGGCTGCTCGAGCACGGGGCCGACCTGCTCTATTACGAGAACATCGAAGGCGGGCACGGGGGCGCGGCCGACAACGGGCAGCGCGCGCAGATGAACGCGCTGGCCTTCACCTTCCTGGCCAAGCAGCTCGGCCTCCCCTGATGGTGTCCTCGAAGCTCCTCACCCGGCTGCTGGCGCTCACCTTCGCGATCGCAACGGTACCGGCGCTGGCCGAGGGCTCGGGTCACGGAGATCCGGCCGCGCCGGTGGTGCTGGCGCTCGCCGTCATCCTGGTCGCCGCGAAGTTCGGCGGCGATCTCGCCACGCGCATCAAGCAGCCGGCGGTGCTGGGCGAGCTCTTGATGGGCGTGGTCCTGGGCAACGTGTCGCTGCTCGGCCTGACCATCTTCGAGCCGATCGCCGCGAACACCTTCATCGACATGTTCTCGCGCGTGGGGGTGATCATCCTGCTGTTCGAGGTGGGCCTCGAGAGCACGGTCGACCAGATGTTGAAGGTGGGCGTGTCGGCGCTGCTGGTGGCGTGCGTGGGCGTGGTGACGCCGTTCGCGCTCGGGTACGGCGTGACCCGGCTGCTGCTGCCGGATCACTCGACGTACGTGGCGCTCTTCATCGGGGCGACGTTGACGGCGACCTCGGTGGGCATCACCGCGCGCGTGCTCAAGGACCTCGAGAAGAGCCAGACGCCCGAGGCGCGCATCGTGCTGGGGGCGGCGGTGATCGACGACGTGCTGGGCCTGGTCATCCTCGCGGTGGTCACCGGCATCATCGCGGCGGCCGATCGCGGCGCCGAGCTGGCCGTGAGCGAGGTGGCGATCACGCTCCTCAAGGCGGTGGGCTTCCTGGTCGGCTCGCTGGTGCTCGGCGTGTGGCTCTCACCCCGGCTCTTTCACCTCGCCTCGCGCCTCCGGGCGCGCATGGTGCTGCTCGCCTTTGGCCTGGGCTTCTGCTTCGGGCTGGCGTGGCTGGCCGACTTCATCGGGCTCGCGCCCATCGTCGGCGCGTTCGCCGCCGGGCTCATTCTCGAAGACGTGCACTTCAAGGACTTCAAGGAGAAGGACGACCACACCCTCGAGGAGCTGGTGCACCCCATCAGCTACTTCCTGGTGCCGGTGTTCTTCGTGTTGATGGGCATGCGCACGGACCTGAAGTCATTCCTCGCGCCGGGCGTGTTGTCGCTCGCCGCCGCGCTGATCGTGGTGGCCATCGCCGGCAAGCTGGTTGCGGGCGTGGGCGCGCTGGGCAAGGGGCTCGATCGGCTCAGCATCGGGGTGGGCATGGTGCCGCGCGGCGAGGTGGGCCTCATCTTCGCCAGCATCGGCAGCCAGCTGATGGTGAAGGGCGAGCGGGTGGTGGACCCTCAGATCTTCTCGGCGGTGGTGGTGATGGTGATCGTCACCACCATGGTGACGCCGCCGGTGCTCAAGTGGAGCCTGAACCGCAAGCTCACTTCGCGGCCGTGAGCGACTCCCGCACGCGCAGCTCGAGCGTGTCGACGAGCGCCTCGAGCTTCTTGCCCTGGCTCCCCACTGCGGCCCCGTAGATGCCGCGCGCCAGCCCCCACGCGCCCACCAGCACGGCGCCGAAGCCGGCGACGCCCGAGTACCAGGGCAGGTGCGCGGTGACGGGGAGCATCCACGCCAGATTGGCGCCGAGGCCCCCACCCAGGCCGCCCATGAGCCCGCCGAAGAGGCCGCCCGCCAGCTGCGAGAAGTCGGCCTCGACGCGGATGACCGTCTTTCCGTCGCGGGGGAAGACGTGCACCTCGAGCTTCCCGCTGCGCGAGATGCTGGACCAGGTGAGGGTCCTGCCGACCGCCGAGACCTGGCCCAGCACCGAGCTGCGCCCGAGCGCCGCGCGCAGCTCGGTGGCGAGGCCCTCGTGGCTGGCGACGGTGAGCTCACCTTCGACCTCCCGCTCGAAGACCTGGCGCAGGGGCGCCCCGGCGAGGCGTGAACCGAGGCCGTGCTCGCCCTTCTTCTGCTCGAGCTCCTGCGCGGCGCGGCGCACCAGCGAGGGGTCGAGGCCCGCTTCCTTCGCGATCGCCTCGATCTCCGAGAGCTCCATCGTGGGGCGCTCGAGCTGCTTCTTGCGCTCGAGGCTCGAGGTGCGCTGCAGGATCTCCTGCACTTCCTCTGCGCCGTACTGGCGGGGCGGCTGCGTGCGCTGCGAAGACATGGGCGGGAGTGTACCCGCCCCGCTCCTCAGTGTGCCGCGCTGAAGATGAAGGGCAGGGCGACCGGCACGTCGTCCTCGGGCTGGAAGGGGAGCACCCACCCGCGCATCAGCGCAGAGATGCAGTCCTCCACCGATGAGCTCCGCAGCGTGTCTTCGTCGAAGCCCACCCCGCCCACCCGGCCGCGGCTGGTGATGGCGAAGCGGATGAGGAGACGCCCGGCGAGCTTCGGTGAGCGCTTGAGCTCGCGCTCGTAGCAGCTCTGGATGGCGGGCTTCCGCCCCTGCAGCCAGCGGGTCAGGCTGGTCTCGTCGATCTCAGGCGTGTCGACCTGGATCCTCTCGGTCTTCACGCTGGCGATGACGTTCGTGCCCTTCTCCCCCAGCTCCACGCCCTTCACGCCGTCGGTGCCCAGGCGCTCGATCTCCGAGGTGCCGCCCACCTCCGTGCCCTTGCGCTTGCTGGCCGTGGCGTCGTCGACCGAGGCCACGTTGACCCCGTTCTGCGCAGCGCCTCGCAGGGCGGTGGCGATGTCCGTCATGCCCGTGTCCTTCATGATGTCGCCAAAGCCGCTCTCGCCGTCGCCGGTGGAACCGATGATGCCGATCATCCCCATGTTGCGAACGCGCCGCTTGAGCGCCTCACCGGTGGGCCGGGTGCTGGCCACCGCCGGCTTCGTGGGCTCGGTGACCTTCGGCTTGGGGGCCTCTGCGATGGCCGCCTGGTCGGTCTCGGTCTTCTTCGGCTTCGGCAGCGGCATGATCGCGCTGGCCCAGCGGTCGGTGCTCAGCTCTTCCATGGTGAGGTCGCGCTCCTCGGGCACCGGCTGGGTCGAGAGGTAGCCGACGCCGGCGAAGTGCGCGGCGAGGGACACGGCCAGGATGGCGAGGAACGAACGATCGAGCTGGGCCACCAGCCCGCGCGCGCCCTTCGGGAGCTCGGCCGCGACCGGCTTCTTCGGCGCTTCGACGAACTGGAAGAGCAGCGAGATTTCGCCCACCGACACGCGGCCCTTCGCGTCTTCCGGCAGCGCCAGCGAGAGCTGGGGGCCCTTCGCTTCGGCGCGGGTCACCCAGCTGGCCAGCGGCGCGTCGGCGCCCGCGATGGAGACGCGGCCCTGCGTCGCCGCGTCGAAGAGGAGCGAGGTGCCCTTCTTGCTGATGTCGAAGACGGCAGTGGTGACGGGCACCTCGGCCATGGGCACGAGGAAGGTGCTCTTCGCGTCGGTGCCGACGGTGATCTTCGCCCGCTCGGTGAAGGTGCGGTCTTCGACGATGCGCCCTGACTGAATGAGCGCGACTCTGAGTGCGAGGGGAGGCCTCATGCCCTCCTGACACCGGCCCGTCTGCCGGGTTCCCGGTCGGGGGCGGGGGGGGGGGCGTACATGTGGTTGGGTTGGAAACGTCTCGGGGTCGGGGTCGGAGTCGGGGTCGGTTTCGGTTTCGGGGTCGGTTTCGGTTTCGGGGTCGGCGACGGGATCGGGATCGGGATCGGCTTCGGGATCGGAGGACACGGTGGCGGTCTCGGGAGCGTGTACGGGTTCGGTCTCCAGCCTCCCGCGGCCGAAACCGTGTCATCCGGGATCCGAAGGCGCCCCCGTTCCCGATCCCGAAGCCGATCCCGATCCCGATCCCGTCGCCGACCCCGACTCCGAGCCCGACTCCGACCCCGGCTCCGACTCCGACCCCGACTCCGACCCCGACTCCGACTCCGACCCCGACTCCGACAGAGTTGGGGGCCGGGGGGCTCGGAGCCGCCGGGGTCGGGGTCGGGGTCGGAGTCGGGGAGCCTCCGAATCAGCGAGGCGGAAAGCCATTTCGGTCTCGCACTTGCGCCTCCCCCCTGCGCCGTCGATCATCGAAGCGATGCATCGGGTCCTCCTCGGAATGCTGTGCTGCGCCTCCGCGCTCGTGGCGGCGTGCGGCAAGCCGGCGACGGCCGAGTGTGACCCGGGAAAGATGTACTCCTGCTACGACGGCCCGTCCGGCACCGACGGCGTGGGCGTGTGCCGCAAGGGCTCTGCGCTCTGCATGGCCGCCGGCAAGCTCGGCGCCTGCGAAGGCGAGATCGTCCCCGAGCCTGAGCTCTGTGACGGCGACGACAACGACTGCAACGGCCAGGTCGACGAAGGGGTGACCAACGCCTGCGGCGGGTGCACCCTGCTCGAGCACATGCCCGGCGAGTCGTGCCCCCCCTGCGGCGCGTACGCCTGCGCGGGCCGCGAGGTGATCATGTGCAGCGGCGGCCGGCTCAACAACTGCGGCCAGTGCAACACGCCCGACGTGAGCGGGCTCAACACCACGTGCGTGGGCGGCAACGGCTGCCCCGGCAGCAACGGCTGCCCTGACGCCGGCACCACCCCGGTGTGCGTCGCGGCGCAGAAGAACAACTGCGGCGTCTGCGGCGCGGTCCCCGTGCCCGGCCTGGGCGACACCTGCACCACCGGCGGCTGCGCCGGCACCCTCGCCTGCAACCTCTCGGGCCTCGGCTCGGTCTGTGGTGGCCCGGGTCGCAACAACTGCAACGCGTGCGGCCTGCCCGACGTGACCGGCCTCGGCCAGCGCTGCACCCTCGGAGGACCCGGCTGCGGGGTGCAGGGCTGCAACGCCGCGGGCAACGGCGTGGAGTGCGTGCCCAGCCAGGTAGACCCCGATTCCGACGGCGTGGCCGACCCCTGCGACACCTGCCCGATGAGGGCGAACCCCGTGCAGACCGACGGCGACGGCGATGGCTTCGGCGACGCGTGCGACACCTGCCCCGCGGTGGTGAACGTGAGCCAGGCCGACACCGATCGCGATGGGCGCGGTGACGCGTGCGACAACTGCCTCAACACCGCGAACCCCACTCAGCTCGACTCCGACAACGACGGGCAGGGCGACGCGTGCGACACCGACTCGGACAACGACGGCACCCCCAACACCACCGACAACTGTCCGCTGCTCGCCAACCCGAACCAGCTCGACGGCGATGCCGATGGCAAGGGCGACGCGTGCGACAACTGCGCGCAGGTCGCCAACGCAAACCAGCTCGACGGTGACGGTGATGGCAAGGGCGACGCCTGCGACAACTGCGCGGCCGTGGCCAACGCGGCCCAGGCCGACGGCGACGGTGATGGGAAGGGTGACGTCTGCGACAACTGCCTCACGGTGAGCAACACGCCGCAGACGAACGACGACGGCGATGCGTGGGGCAACGCCTGCGACAACTGCCCCGGCCTCTCCAGCGCCAACCAGAACGACTTCGATGGCGATGGGCGCGGTGACGCGTGCGACCTCGTCATCTCCGAGCTGACCGCCGCCGGCCCGGGTGGCGCCGATGACGAGTTCGTCGAGCTGTACAACCCGTCGAGCCAGGCGGTGTCCGTGGCGGGCTGGGTGCTGCAGTACCGCGCGGCGACGGGCGCGAGCTGGTCGTCGACCACGCTGCTCCCCGCCGGCGCGTCGATCCCCGCGCGCGGCTTCTACCTGGTGACCTCGACCACCGCGGCGGGCGGGTACAGCGGCACGGCCATCCCTGACTACGTGGCGCGCACCGGGGCGGGGGTGGTCAAGCCGCTCTCGTACTCGGCCACCGGTGGCAACGTGCGCCTGGGCCTGCCCGGCGCGTCGACCTCGATGCCGAACACCGATCCCTTCATCAGCGACACGGTGGCGTACGGCACGGGCATCTACGGAGAGGGCACGGCCGCGCCCGTCGGCGCGTGGGGCTCGAGCGGGCCCTACCAGGGCGCGTCGATCGAGCGGAAGGCGACGGCGAGCTCGACCCCGGCCACGATGTCCGGCAGCGAGGCGGCCGCGGGCAACGCGCGCGACAGCAACGACAACTCGGCCGACTGGGTCACCCGCGCCACGCGCGAGCCGCAGAACACCAGCTCGCCGCCGGAGCCGTGAGGCTCACTCGCAGGCTTGCTGGCACTCGCTGAGCGAGCTGAACGGGCGCACCCCGCCGCAGCCCCCCCCACTGGAATGCGGCGCACTGGCCTGCTGCCGCGTTGAAGTAGAAGCCATCGATGAGGGCCTCGCAGGGCCCCGGCTTCGGCTCGAGCACGCAACGGGAATCTCCGCAGGCGGAGAGGACGAACGCGAACGCTGCGAGGACGGAGCGGGCCATGCTCCCGCTTCCAGCGCAGGGGTGAGTGGAGCGCAAGAACCGGAATGCCCACGCGCCGCGCATTCTCTACCTTCGCACCATGAACTTCCTCATCTCAGGGCTCCCCCTCGCGCCGTTCCTTCCGCTGTTCCCGCTCACTGATTCCGAGCTCGCCGCACGCCACGCGGTCCGCCGGGTGGTCGATGCGAGCCCGGGTTTTCCCTGCCGTGTCAGCCTCGAAGACGCGGAGCCGGGCGAGACCGTGCTGCTGCTGAACTTCGAGCACCACGCCGTCGCGGGGCCGTACCGCTCGTCACACGCCATCTACGTGCGCGAGCGCGCGCGGGAGGCGCGGCTGCAGCCCGGTGAGGTCCCGCTCGTGCTCGAGCGACGCCTGCTCTCCCTGCGCGGCTTCTCGGCCGACGGGATGATGCGGTGCGCCGACGTGCTGCCGGGCACCGGGCTCCGCGCCGCGATCGCCGTGATGTTCGAGGATCCCCAGGTGCGCTTCCTTCACGCGCACCACGCGAAGCCCGGCTGTTTTGCCGCGCGCATCGACCGCGCACCTTGAGTGCGGGCCCGGGATGCCGCACAACGCGGTCATGTCCCTCCGGGCCATGGTGCTCAGCCTCACGTTCCTCGGGTGTGTTCCTCCTCCGGCGCCGGAGCCGCTGAGCGACGTCACCGCGCTCTTCGACCCTGAGGGGCGCTTCTACGCCGCGCCCTTCCCAGCACCCTGGCGCGCGCGCGCCGACGGCACGCTCGAGGTGAGCGACTTCCCCACGCACGGCAACGGCTTCGCGCAGCGCTACGTGACCATGCTCGAGCAGCACGCTGAAGGCTGGGGCCGCAACGCGGGCTTCTGGTTTCCGCTCTCCGGCGACATCGACGAGGCGAGTCTGCCGGCGACACCCGAGGCGAGCGCGGGGTTCGACTCGGCGATCTACCTGGTGAACGTCGACGACGGCTCGGCGCGGCGCGGTGAGTTCATCCCGCTCGAGGTGCAGCTCAAGAAGGCCGGCGAGACGTACTCGCCCGCGCACCTGCTGGTGGCGATCCCCCGCCAGGGCTTCGTGCTCGCGCCGGGCGCCTGGTACGCGGCGGTGCTGAGCACCTCGTTGAGAGACGCCGGTGGGCTGAGACTCCCCCAGTCGCCCTTTCAGTCCGCGGGTGGAGAGAAGGCGGCGCTGCTCCAGGCCGAGCTCCCCCGGTTGAGCGCGCTGCTGAGCGAGTCGGGCCGCTCGCTGGACAGCGTGGTGGCGGTGACGCTGTTCAAGACGGGAGATCACTCCGCCCGGCTGCGCGCCATCGCCACGGCGGCGCGCGGGTTCCAGGGCGCTGCGCCGGTGGTGACGCGGCTGCGCGACCTGCCCGACTTCACCGTGCTCCAGCTCGACGTCGAGGTGCCGCTCTTCCAGGCTGGCGCCAAGCCGTACGTCGAGGGCGGCGCGATGACGTTCGGCGCCGACGGCGCGCCGCTCCCGGTGAGCCGCGAGACGGTGCGCGTGGTGGTGTCGGTGCCACGCCGGCCGATGCCGGCAGGTGGCTTTCCGCTGCTCTTCCACGCAGTCGGTTCAGGTGGTGACGCAGACTCGATGGTGAACTCGGCGGGCACGGGCCTCGCGCTCACCCTCGCGCGCAGGGGCATCGCCACCTGGTGCGCCGACCCCAACCTCACCGGGCTGCGTCACCCGGGAGGCGACACCTCGGGCTTCGCCTTCTTCAACCCCTTCAACCCGGTCGCGGTGCGCGACAACCACCGGCAGCAGGCCGCGGAATACGAGCTCTTCGCGAAGCTCGCCGGCTCGCTGCCGCTGGCCGGCACGCTGGTGCCCGAGGCGGGGGCGGCGAACCTCCGCTTCGACGCGCGCCACTTCTTCCTGCACGGGCATTCCACCGGGTCGGTGGTGGGGGCGCAGATGCTGGCGTCGAACCGCGACTTCCGCGCGGGCGCGCTCACCGGCGCGGGCGGCAGCTGGCTCTACAACTTCGTGCTCAAGCAGGCGACGGGCAGCGCCGAGCTGGTGGGGCAGTTGCTCTCGTACCGCGCCGGCGACGTGGTCGATCTCTTCGATCCCGTGCTCCAGCTCGCCAGCATCGCGTGGGACCCGATCGAGCCGATGAACCAGGCGCCGCTGTGGACCGACTCCGGCTACCGCGGCGCGCCGGCGTCCGTGCTGCTCGTGGCCGGGCTCACCGACACCTATTACCTGCCGCGCATGCAGGCCGCGCTCGCGCAGGCCGCGAAGATGGACCTGGTCGGCCCTGCGCTCGAGCCCGAGGTGCTGGCCGCGGTGACGCTCGGTGGTGGCCGCGAGGTGACCGCGCCCCTCGCGGCGAACCGCGCAGGCAGCACGCAGGCCGTGCTGCAACACGCCGCGCGCGCGGGGCGTGATGGTCACTTCGTGGTGTTCGACGAGGCGCCGGTGAAGCACCGCTACGCCTGCTTCTTCACCACCGCCGTCTCGGGTGGAGTGGCCCGGGTGGTGTCGGCCGCGGCGAGCGCCGACGCGCCGTGCCTGCCCTGACGCCCGCCGTGGTGTTCGCGCTTCATCGAGTACATGCGCGCGTCGGCGTGCCGCAGCGCCACGCTGACCGGCGTGCCCAGCTCAGAAGAGGCGACGCCCACCGAGAGGCTGAGCGGCCTGGCCGAGCCGCCGTCGCGGTTGTGCGCGGCGATGGCTTCCTGCAGCCGGGCGGCGAGCACGTCGATGGCGGCGACGTCGCGCCCGGTGGCCAGCACCGCGAACTCGTCGCCCCCGATGCGCGCCACCGTGTCGGTCGCCCGGAAGGTGGTGCGCAGCACCATCGCCACGCGCTGGAGCAGCGCGTCGCCCGCCGCGTGTCCCCCCTCGCCGTCGTTGGCGAGCTTGAGATCGTCCACGTCGATCATCACCACCCCCACGGGGTGGGGGCCGTGCGACTCGAGGTGCGCGAGCGCGAGATCGAAGGCGTTGCGGTTCGCCAGCCCCGTGAGCGCGTCGTGCGTCGAGATGTAGAGCAGGTGCTCTTCTCGCTGGTGTTGCTCGGTGAGGTCGCGCAACACCGCGATGGTGTACGGCCGCCCATCGACCCGCAGCGGCGCCAGCGTCATGGCCACCGGCACCGTCGACCCGTCCCTGCAGCAGGCCACCAGCTCGATCGCGTAGGACCCCACCCTGCGCCGCCGCGGCGGGTCGTCCGCCATCGGGGCCGGAGCGGCCGCGCGCTCGGGGGGCGCCGCCTGGATCAGGGACTCGAGCAGGCGCCCGGTGAGCTCTTCCCGCTCGTAGCCCAGCAGCAGCTCGGCCTGGAGGTTGAGCAGGAGAATGCGCCCATTCATGTCGGTGACGACGACCGCGTCGGGCGCCGCTTCGATCAGGGCACGAGCGAAGACGTCAAGCTCGACGGGCTCAGGGGGCAGGGCGATCGGCTGGTTCATTCGCTCACCCGGCAGGGCACCGCGGGCCGCGCGGGGTTAGGCTCGACCCGATGCCGGCCCCTTCGTACATGCTCTCGCTCCTCGTCCGGCAGTACCTGTTCCTGCTCGACGCCTTTCCCGGCCGTCACCCGTGCAGCTGGCTGATCTGGGAACCGGGGGCCTGGCGCGCCGCCCGGTCGACCCTCGAGGCCAACACCGCCACCACGCACCAGCCCCAGAGCCGCGCCGCGCACTGGCCGGTGGGCTCGGACGCGTTGTGCTTCGAGCTGAAGGGCGAGCCCGGCGCGGGCCTGTCGGTCGGGCGCGCTTCCGACAGCGACATCTTCATCAACGACCTCACGCTCTCGCGTGAACACCTCACGCTCACCTTCAACGACAGCGCCTGGGCGCTCAACGTGCTGCCCGCTTCGAACGCGCTCACCGCGATCGACGACGCACCCGCAGGCGTCGGGCAGGACTACCCGCTGCGCTCCGGCGCGCAGGTGCTCGCAGGCGAGGTGCAGCTCACCTACTACGACGTCGCCGGCTTCCTCTCCCGCCTCAGGAGCGAAGCGGCGCAGCTGACCAAGCGCTGACGGGGCTTCACTCACAGGCGCCTCGGGTGCAGCGCCGCTCGCACGGCCCGCAGGTGGCGCCGCCCAGCCCACACGACGATCTGCTGGTGCCGCTGAGGCACTGCCCGGCTCCGGTGCAGCACCCCCCGCAGCTCGCCGCGTCACACACGCACGTGCCGCCGCTGCAGCGGGTGCCCTCGCCACACGGGCCCTGGGCGCCGCAGGCGCACGTCCCATCGGCTGCACAGCCGTCTGCCACGTTGCGGTCGCAGCCGACGCAGGCGGCGCCACCCACCCCGCACGCGCTCGCCGTCGCGCTCAGGCAGGTCTCCGCGGGCGAGCAACAGCCGGCGCAGTCTGCGCAGCCGTGCGCTGGCGCCGCCAGCGCGATGGTCACCGCCGCCTCGAGGCCCTGCTCGACCCGCACCAGCGCGCGGCCGTCGAGCACGACGGCCTGGCCGATCAGCCCCTCGACGAGTACCTCGAGGACCTGGCCGTCGGCCGAGTCGGGGAGCAACACGCGCACCGCGGTGATGCTCGGCTGGCGGCCGGCCGGCACCTCGGGACGGAGCTCGGGGCCGAAGGTGAGGAGGCCCTGCTCGTCGGTCGCCTGGTAGCGGAGCTGCTCGAGGGGGGTACTTCCTGCGTGTGCGGTGATCAGCAGCGCCGTGCCGTTGAGGCGGCTCGCGTCGCACGAGACCAGCAGCAGCGCGCCCCCGAGCCAGAGGGCCCTCATCGGGCGTTGATGCTCGTGAAGGTGGTGGGGGCCGGGTGAGGTGAGGCGGCCACCGCGACGGCGACCACCGTGCCGGTCGCCACCGCGCCGACGATGCCCCAGAACCACCAGCGGCTGGTGATGGGGGGCGGGGCCGGAGGCAGCTCGGCACACAGCGCCGTCGAGAGCTGGCTCTGGGCGAGCGCCACGCGGGTGCGCTCGAGCTCGAGGCGCTCGAGATCGACGGCCAGCTGGCGCTCGGTCTGCACCCGCTGCAGCAGCGCCTCGACGACCCGCGCCTGGTGTTCTGGTGGATCTGACTCGAGGTAGCCGCGGAAGTAGAAGACCGCCAGCTCGAGGTGGCCTGCCCGGCGGTGGCTCTGGGCGAGGTTGAAGAGCAGGCCAGGCGCCGCCTTGAGCTGACGCGCCTCTTCGTACCGGAGGATGGCCGTGTCGAAGTCACCGGCCTCGAAGGCCTTTCGGCCCAGCAGCGCGGCCGCCCTCGCCTCGGCGTCGTCGGGCACCTGGGCGTGAGCGCCCGTGCCGGCGAAGAGCACGAGCACGAGGCAGGCGCTGAGCTCAGTACGGGTCGAGGACGCCATCGGTCACCGCTCTGCGGGAGGCCTGGGCAAACGTCTTCGGGGGCGGCTGCAGCATGTACTCGAGCCGCTGGCTCTCTTCGATCGACACGTCGCGCTCGAGGGTGGTGTGGCCCTCGAGCTCGATGCGCAGCGGGACGTTCGCGGCGCGTTCGACCCGCACCTCGAGGGGCGTGCGGCCGAGGGTCTCGCCGGTGTCGAGCCGCGAGACGAGCGCGCCCGGGGGCTGCGTCTCGACCCACAGCGTCACCTCTTCCACCTCGGCGGCGGTCACCTCGGAGCGCTCGGTCATCATGGTCATCCCGGTCATCCCGGTCGGCGCAGGGGCCGCGATGGCCTCCGGCGACGAGAGGCCGGCGCCCGAGCTCAGCACCAGGGTGAGGCCGGCCAGCATCGCCAGGCCGGTGAAGCGGGGCCGCCTGCGTGGCCGCGGTGTGGGCTGGGTGAGGGCTGCTCCGACGGCCTCCATCGTGGGCGGGCGAGCCGAGGGCTGCTTCGAGAGACAGGCGGCGATCAACGACGCCAGGGCGGGGGGCACCGGCTCGTGGCCGGCGGTCATGCCCGGCAGCGGCGGCGGGCTCTGGTTGATGATGTCGGCGGCGAGCTGGCCGAAGGACGACGCCTCGAAGGGCGCCTGGCCGCAGATCAGCTCGTGGAGGATGGTCCCGAGCGCGTAGATGTCGGCGCGGCCATCGACGGTGCACCCGGCGACCTGTTCCGGGGCCATGTAGCGGGGGGTGCCGAGCACCGAGCCCTGCGCCGTCTGGATGGTGCTCAAGACGCTGGTGCACTTGGCGATGCCGAAGTCGAGCACCTTCACCCAGTCGTCGCGGCCTTCGCGGCTGACGAGGAAGATGTTGTCTGGCTTGAGATCGCGGTGCACCACGCCCGCGGCGTGCGAGGCCCCGAGCGCCGAGGCGATCTGCAGGGCCATCGAGTGGATGCTCTCGAGGGACGACGGGCCCTGCTCCATTCGTTCGGCCAGGGTCTGCCCTTCGAGCAATTCCATCACGCAGTACACGCTGCCGCGTTCCTCGACGTAGTCGTGCACCTCGACGATGTTCGCGTGGTCGATCTGGTTGACGGCCCGGCCTTCCTGCAGGAAGCGCTCGACCAGGCTGGGTTCTCCCAGCAGCTCGGTGCGCAGCACCTTGAGCGCGACGCGCCGGCCCAGCCGCTGGTGCAGCGCCTGGTACACGTGGCCCATCGAGCCCGCGCCGAGCTCCCGCTCGATGATGTAGGCGCCGAGCGTCGAGCCGATGGACAACCCGTCGGACCCGGAAGGCGCGGGGAGCAGCGAGGTCATCGTCGGGGCGAGGGCCGGCGGCACCACCTGGTGCAGCAGGATGGGGGCGAGCTCGCTGCCAGAGATCAACGTCGACATGGGGAACCTCCCGGCTGGCCTTCGGGTGAGTGCGGCGAGGCACCTCAAAGCAACTCGTGGGCCGCGGTCACTTGTCACCGGAGTCCGGTCGCTTGGAGGGCCGGGTCCATCAAATTGGGCTCCGGCTCAACCAAATCGGAGGGGTGGTAAGCCGGGGCCGATGAAGCTCGAGCTGCGCAGCGATCGTCTCAGGCTGTTCGACGCGGTGCTGCGGCTGGGTGGCTTCTCTGCGGCGGCGCGCGCGCTGGGCCTCACCCAGTCTTCGGTCAGCCAGAGCATCGCGGCGCTCGAGGCCGACGTCGGGCAGGCGCTGTTCGATCGTTCGAGCCGGAAGCTGAGGCTGACCGAGGCGGGCGAGGCGCTCGAGCGCCACGCAGCGGGTGTGCTCGACGCGCTGGAACAGACCCGCGCCGCGCTGCAGCAGCTCGATCAGGTCGTCACCGGCACGCTCTGCCTGGGCGCGACCGACACGCTGGCCACCCACGTGCTGCCGCCCGTGTTCGCGGCGTTCCGCAAGGCGCACCCGGGCGTGGAGCTGCGGCTCGACAACCGGCCCTCACCTGCGATCGCCGAGAAGGTGGCGGCGCGCGAGCTCGACCTGGGCGTCGTCTCGTTGCCGCTGCCGCGCGGCTCGGCCGGGGTGGAGGCGCTGACCCAGGTGCCGCTGGTGGAGCAGCGCGACGTGGTGATCGTTCCGCGGGGTCACGCGCTGGCGAAGAAGTCGAAGGTGCGGCTCTCGGAGCTGGCGAAGTTCCCGTTGGTGTTGCTCGATCGCACCACCGCGTCACGCGCGTGGCTCGAGCGGCACTTCGCGGTGGAACAGCTCACGCCCCGCGTCGCGATGGAGATGAGCAGCCTCGAGGTGCTCAAGCGGCTGGTGGAGCTCGACTTCGGGATCTCGGTGGTGCCCCAGCTCGCGGTGCGGGCGGAGAAGAAGCTGGTCGCGGTGCCGCTGCTCGGCGCCGAACGGAGGATGGTGGGCCTGGTGATGCCGAGGGTGCCGACGCGCGCGGCGGCGGCGTTCGCGGCGCTGTGCCGTGTCTCCCTCTCTTTGAGGGGGAGAGGGGCGGGGAGAGGGCCAACCTTTGGGCCTACTGGGTGACGTAGATGCCGGCGACGCACATCTCGTCCTGGGTGCGTGCGCCCCAGTTGCGATCTCGCGGCACCACCCGCTGCCCGTTGATCACCGGCTGGTTCGCGGCCGTGTTGTCCCAGGTGCATGACACCGAGAGCTGATCACCCGGGTTGATCACGATGGGTTCCTCGAGCGTGTACGCGAGCTGCCAGTGGAAGTCCCACTTCGGAATGTCGACGCCGCAGGTGGTGGTGCCGTCGGCGCGGAGGATCTCGAGCTTCGCCGACTGCCCCAGCTGATGCAGGTGCATGGTGGTGGCGTAGAGCTTGAGCGGCCGGCCATCGACGAAGTTCTGGTTGATGATCGACGCGAACATGGTGGCGTCGATGTCGAAGCGGTGCGTCACGTCTTTCTGGTTCGCCGGGATGCTCATGGTGCGCTGGGTGATCCAGTTCGGGTCGCTCACCGCCTGCACGCCGGCCTGGCGGCGCACCTTGTCCTCGAGGCGCAGGTCGAGGGTGGAGACGTCGGGGCCGACCTCTCCGTTGAGGGTGTTGTAGTGAACCTGCACGTAGATCTTCGCGCCCACCGGCACCTTCAAGCCCGTGCCCTCGGGGAAGTCGACGCCGCGGTTGCCCGGCACGTAGGTGCCGATCCACGAGCCCTCCTGCCCGATGGGAATGGAGTAGCACTCCCACCCGGGCCCGGCCTCGGCGGCGTCGCGGCGCTCCCATTCCGCCACCACGGTGGGGTTGAGGAAGAAGATGTCGGCGTGGTGCACCATCGCCTTGATGCCGGGCCTGAGCTCGTAGCCGGTGATGTACTTCGGCACGTCGTACGGCCAGTCGATGAGGAAGCAGCGGTACTCGTCGGGTGACTGCGTGGGGGTGAAGGCTTCCTTCATCGGCAGCGAGAGATCGACCCGGGTGAGCCGGTCGACCGCGCCGGGCAACGGGACGAAGTCGGCCTCGGCGCCCTCGAGCGCGCCTTCTGCCACCCACTTCTCGATCACCTCTCGCTGCTCGGCGGCCAGCGCCTGCGTCGGCGCGTAGTCAGCGCACGACTGCTTGCCCGGAAACGGCGGCATGCGCCCGGCGCGGATGGCGTCGAGCGCCTGGGGCTCGACCGCCTTCCAGTCGGCGAGCGTGCGCAGCGAGAACGGCGCGATGTTGCCCGGCTCGTGGCAGGTGGCGCACTTGCGCTCGATGATCGGCGCCACGTCCTTGTGCCAGGTCGTCACCTGCGGCGCAGGCGGCGGGGTGCAGGCCCACAACGTCAGCGGGAGCGCGACGAGGAGAACTCGCGTCTGGGAGCAGAGCATGGACCGGAGGGTCGGCGAGGCAGGGTCAGAATTCAAGACCGATCGGTCATCTTTATGCCCATGGCCCTGGCCCCCCGAACATTTCCGCCCGGTTGTCCTTCGGGAGATCGACGCGCACCTCAAGACCCCTGCGCTACTTTTGCGTTTCGTCCGGGTTAGCGTGTCCATTCCGCAGCCCATTTCTGCACCGGAGGTCGCGTGTCGCAACTCCCTCAATCCATCGGCAAGTGGCTCGGCCTGATGTTGCTGGCTTCGGCGAGCGCCTGGGCGAAGCCGCCCGCGACCGCGGTCTTCTGCGCGAAATACCCCACCGCGCCGGCGTGCGTCGGCACGTTGCCGGCCTGCACCTACTGCCACGTGGCGGCGCCGCAGCGGAACGTGTTCGGCGCGGCGATCGAGGCGTGGGTGGCGCCGGGCGCGCCGCGGCCGTTGTCAGACGGCGACTTCTCGATGGCGCTGCCGGGTGCGCTCGGCTCGGTGGAGTCGCTCGACAGCGACGGCGACAACGTGAGCAACCTGGTCGAGATCCAGCGGGGCACGTTGCCCGGCGACCCGAACAGTTTCCCCACCGACATCCCCTGCGCTGGTGGCTCGAACCCGCAGTTCAAGGTCTGCCAGTACGATCTCCGCTACGTCTACAGGAAGGTGCTGCTCGACTTCTGCGGCTTCTCGCCGACGTACGGAATGATGCGCACCTTCCAGGCGCTCGCGACCGACGACCTCAAGCGCACCTACCTCGACGGCGAGCTCGATCGCTGCCTGGGCACCGACTTCTGGCGGGGGAAGAACGGCGTGTTGTGGAAGCTGGCGCACCCGAAGATCCGCCCGGTGGGCTCGCTCAAGTCGGGAGAAGACCAGGGGCAGATTCCGCTGGCTGACTACTACGACGACTACGCGCTCTTCGCGTACTCGCACACCGACGACCACGACGTGCGCTCGGTGCTCACCGCCGACTTCTTCGCGCAGCGCAGCGGCACCAACCCCACCGTCTACACGGCGGTGCCTTCGCTGCCCACGCAGGTGGTCGATCAGCCGCACCGCGCGGGCAACATGACGACCTCGTGGACGCTGGCGTACTTCGTGATGTTCACCGCGCTCCCGCGCAACGCCGCCTCGCAGATGTACCGCGCGTACCTGGGCCTCGACATCGCGAAGCAGGAAGGCATCTACAGCGTGGCCAACGAGCCCCGCGACTACGACGCGAAGGGCGTGCAGGCGCCCGCGTGCGCCGCGTGTCACGCCACGCTCGACCCGCTCAGCTACCCGTACCGCAACTACAACGGCCTCACCGGGCCCACGAACCAGTTCGGGCGCTACGTGCCCAACCGGCTCGAGACGTTCTTCGCGAACCAGGGGCCCACGCTGGCGATGACCCCTGAGAGCGGCGTCATCTTCAACCAGCCGGTCAGCTCGCTCACGCAGTGGGGGCAGGTGGCGGCGAACTCCGACGCGTTCCTGCGGGCCACCGTCACCGACTACTGGAAGCTGCTGCTGGGCCACCCGCCGCAGCCTGAAGAGAACGCCGAGTTCGTCGCGCTCTGGCAGGCGCTCAAGACCACTCACAACTACCGGGTGCGGCCGATGCTGCATCAGCTCATCCGCACGGAGGCCTACGGTGCGCCCTGAACGATTGGTGGTGTTGCTGGTGCTGGTGCTCACGGCCTGCCCGGGAAAGATCAACGGCACCGAGGACGGTGGAAGCGGTGGCGGCGTGGGTGGTGGCGCGGCGACCGGCGGCGGAGGCGGCGCTGGCGGCGGTGGCGGCGGCACCGTCGACGCGGGCTACGCGAAGTCGGCGAAGGGCAACCTCCGCTTCAAGGGGCCCGAGCGGCTCACCTTCGACTATTCGGTCGCGCTGGGCATTCCGTTCGACCAGGTGTGCAACGAGCTGGGGCAGTACGGGTGCGCCTTCGTGGTGCACCCGGTGGCGCTCGGCGGCGTCGACCCGTACGGCAAGGGCCTGTTCGAGGCGCCGCCGGTGACGGGCTCGACCACTCCGATCGTGGTCGAGCGGGTCGCGCTCTCGGCCTGCGTGAAGCGGGTGAGCCTCGATCTCGCGACGCCGGCCTCGGCGGAGGTCTTCAAGTCGTTGCCGGTCACGGCGGGGAAGTTGAGCAACCCGTCGGGCCCGGAGGTGCGGCTCGCCATCACCGAGCTGGCGCAGCGCGGCTGGCTGAGGGATCCGACCGAGGCCGAGGTCGCGCTCTTGTTGCAGCTCAACACCGACATCGAGGCCACCGCGGTGGCCGAGCCGGCGAAGACCTGGATGCAGGCCGCGTGCTTCGCGGTGCTCTCGTCGGCCGAATCAGTCTTCTACTGAGGAAGAAACAGCCATGACGCTCAAGAAGAATGGTCGTCTGTCCCGCCGGGAGATGCTCCACGCGCTGTCGCTGTGCGCGGCGGGGTCCACCACGCTCGCGCCGTTTCTGACGGGTTGCCGCCGCTCGCTCGAGACGCCGGAATCGCTGGAGAAGCTCGGTGGCCGCCGCGACGCGCTCGACGGCAAGCCGAAGTTCCTGGTGGTGATCTCGGCGGCGGGTGGGGCGAGCATCGTCGACAGCCTGCTGGCGGTGCGCGCGTCAGAATCGAACAACGCGGCGAACGTGAACACGTTCCCCGACGCGTCGGTGCAGGCGGTGGCCAACAGCCCGTTCCGCGCGGTGCGCTACTCGGGCACGAGCCTGGGGAGCATTCCGATTCCGGTGAGCGCCGACCAGCTGGCCTTCGTCACCAAGTACAAGGACCAGATGTTGGTGGCCACCTCGGTGGGCACGTCGGTCAACCACGTGATCGCGCAGAAGCGGGCGCTCACGGGCAACGGCGCGTGGCGGGGGCGCACGCTGCAGGAAGTGGTGGCGCTGCAGTTCGGGAGCGGCTTCCCGCTGCCCAACATCAACATGGGGGTCTCGGGTTACGCCGAGCGAGGCACGGACGGTTCGCTGCCGGAGTCCTGCTACGGCGAGGTGGTGACGAGCCCCTCGCTCTGGCCGCTCGGGCTCGACGGCACGCGGGGCATCGAGGGGGCGCCGCCGCGCAACGTGATGGAGCTGGCGCGCGCGACGCGCAACCGGCTCGACGCGGAGTCGGTGTTCGGCCAGACCTTCCAGGACGCCGACGCGATGAAGCGGTGGAACGAGCAGCGCACGGTGGGGCAGTCGCGCATCGAGGCGATGGATCTCATCACCAGGCTCAACGTGCTGCCGAACATGCCGCCCAACATTCCGCTGACCCAGTACGGGCTGGACAGCTCACCGGACGGCGCGAGGGTGAGGGCGGCGTACCCTGCGTTCTTCACCGATCCGGTGCAGGGTCAGGCGGCGCTGGCGTTCCTGCTGCTCAAGTACCGGGTGTCGGTCGCGGTCACGCTGGGGCCCGACTTCAACGTGGTGCTGGGGGGGGCGAGCGGCATCGCGAACCCGCCGTTGGCGTTCGACTTCAGCCACAACGATCACCGCGGCACGCAGGCCTTCATGTGGTCGCGGATCATGTCGACGGTGGATGCGCTGATCGAGCTGCTCAAGACCGAGCCGTTCGACACCACCACCGGCGAGACGTTGTGGGATCGCACGATGATCTACGTCGCCACCGACTTCGGGCGCACGCGCGTGCGTCAGCCGAACGCGACGGTGTTCGGCACGGGGCACGATCTCAACAACGGCTTCGTGTTGATTTCGCCGATGGTGAAGGGGAACACGGTGCTCGGGGGGGTCGATCCCAATACCGCGCTCACGTATGGCTTCGACGCGAGGACGGGGGCTGCGGTGCCGGGGAAGATGACGTCGAACGAGCCGGATATTTATTCGGGGGTGCTGACTGCGATGGGGGCTGACCTTGCGGGCAGTGGGTTGCCTGATGCGAGTGCGTTCAAGAAGGTGTGAGGGCTGGATCCGAACCCGCTACCCGTTCCCGTTCCCGTTCCCGTTGCCCGTGCCCGTGCCCGTGCCTGTGCCCGTGCCCGTGCCCGTGCCCGTGCCCGTTTCCGGGTTCGGCGCTCGGCGCTCGGCGCCCGGCGCTCGGGGTCGGTTTCGGGGTCGGGGCCGGGATCGGGATCGGGATCGGCTTCGGGATCGGGTACGGCTTCGGTCTCGGGTACGGCTTCGGTCTCGAGAGTTCAGCTCTCGGGTTCTGGATTCTGGCTAGTTGGATGAGCGGGGGTCGGCACAAAGGCGGCTCAGCATTTGCGACACCCGTATCAAGAAGCTCCGGAGGCGCCCGTAGTGTTCGGCGCTGATGGTGGCTCGAATCTGCATGACGTCGAGCAGGGTGGCGGTCTCGGTCGTACTTCCGCGAGCGATCTCGTAGAACCGCTGCTTTTCAGCGCGCGCCGTTTTCCCTGCTCCCTCTGCGATGTTCGCCAGGATGCTGAGCGAGGCGCGCTCGAACTGATCTCGAAGCTCGCGCGACAGTTTTCTCTGGTCGATGCGATGAGCCTCTTGAAGGAACTCGCGAGCAACCCGATACACCTCGAGTTTTTCCTGGTCGAACAACGGCCGCGCCGCGCCCGCGCCCGCCCCCGTTCGCTCCGTTCCCGAAGCCGAAGCCGTGCCCGATCCCGAAGCCGATCCCGATCCCGATCCCGGCCCCGACCCCGACCCCGACCCCGACCCCGACCCCGACCCCGACCCCGACCCCGACCCCGACCCCGACCCCGACCCCGACCCCGACCCCGACCCCGACCCCGACCCCGACCCCGGAACCACCAACCCACCCTCACTCTCATTTTCCATCCCACCACCCTACCTCCCACCACCGACACTCCAGGGGGGGGGCACACCCCCTGCAATGTCCGCACGTCATGCCCCTCCGCGTGGACGACAGGACACAGGTACTTCTGGTCTCCCTCAAAACCGAAGCCCAGCTCCTCAAGTCCTGGATGGAACGCCGCGCCGACCTGGCCCAGCGCCGCCGTGACGGCCCAACCGACGCCCTGAAGCACCGCATCGGCCTGCTCGAGCGCGAGGTCCCCCGGCTCGAGCGCGAGGTCGCCGGCCTCGAAGCCTCCCTCCTCTCTCACGCAAAGCCCCGCCCTCCACTGAAGACCTGGCTCTCCGGCTTCGCGCGCGGCGCCGGCCTGGTGAGCGCCGCGCTGCTCTGGGTGCTCGGCGTGGTGGCCACCACTCCCTTCTCGCGGGTCGATGATCCGCTCCGCCTCGCCGCGATGCTGGGCGTGGTGCTCGTCGTCGCGCTCTGCCGCAGGTGAAAAGGAACGAACGTCATGAACGCCGAGCTGTCGCAGTTGAAGCAGGAAGTCGCCGAGCTGTGGGCCCGTTACCGGAAGGACGCTCCCCTCGCCGTCGACGATGAGGGCCGCCGCGTGCTCGCCGAACAGAACCGCACCCTCGAGACGAAGCGGCGGGCGCTGTCTGATCGCAGCGCGACGCTGCGGCACGAGCTCGAGCAGCACCGCCGCCGCGCGTCGCGGCTCTCCCCCGTGGTGCGCGTGTTCGGCGGGTTCTTCGGAAGCCTGCTCACCGCCGCGCTGCTCGGGCTCGTGCTGCCCGACGTCGCCGCGCTGTCGGTGGGGCTCACCACCGCCCAGGGCGCCGCGATCCTCTCGGGGGCGTTGCTGGTGCTCGCGCTCTCGGTCTCGCGCGCGGACCGTTGAATCAGCTCGTCGCCAGCAACCGGGCCCTCAGCTGCTGATCACGCTTCAGGCCGCGCTCCTGCGCCTTCCTCCGCTCCTCCTCGCGGTCACGCGGAGGGCCGTGCACCTCGAGCGAGTCGAACAGCTCCACCGTCGCCTTCATCACCTTCTCCACCGCGCGCTCGAACGCCTTCTCGTTCACCTTCGAGGGCTTCTGCACCCCTGACAACTTGCGGACGAACTGTATCGCCGACGCCCTGATCTCCTCGGGCGTCGCCGGCGGGTCGAAGTGGTGCAGCGTGCGGATGTTGCGGCACATGGTCTGGCCTCCAGAGCTCCCGATAATAGGGCGCCCGCGAGAGGACGACAGCACCCCGCGCGAGTACCCTGATGTGTCATGCCCCGCCGAATCACCGGCAGTCCAGCGAACCCCCTGCCTGTCAGCCCGGGCGGTCCCGCGCGCACCGATGACGTCAGCCGCATGCTCGACGCCGCCGCGAAGCTGCGCCGCAGCGAGGGCCCGGAGGGCACCGAGCCGCTCCTCAACGCCCGCGAGGCCACCCGCGCCCGCGCCGCGCTGAGCTCGGGTCCCGCCGAGGTGAAGAAGCTGGCGCGAGGGCTCGAGGGCGTGGCGCAGGGCCTCTTCCTCCGCGCGGCAGCGGCGCGCTCGGAGCGGATCAACGAGCCCGCCACCCTCGAGGTGCTGCGCACCTTCGCCAACACCCTCGACGGGCTCGACCCGAAGACGCTGCGCGAACGCGCCACCGTGCTCGACCTCAACTCGGCTGAGAACACCTCGGCCTTCGACGCGCAGACACTCTGGGAAAAGCGGGGCACCGTACGCGCGCCCGCGGGCCGCCCCGCCTCGGACGACGACGGGCTGCTGCAGCGCTTCACCTCGACGTGCGGCCCCACCGTGCTGCAGATGGTGCTCGCCGAGGCGGACCCCGTGGTGGCCTTCGCCATCAACGCGGGAGGCCGGGCCAGCACCTCGTCGCGCGACGGCACCGCCGGCTTCCAGCGCGCCGTGCTCGAGGAGTTCGGCGGCCTGGGCATTCCCCGCCTCGAGTCGGCCCTCGCCGCGCGGCTCAAGAACGCACTGGGCCGGCTCACCTCGGCAGGCACCATCACCCCTGACCTGCGCGACGCGCTGTTGCGGCACGCGAAGGGCCAGGGGCCGCTCGACGCCCGCGCGAAGAACGCGCTGCACGCCGTCCGCGAGCAGTACGGCGGCTTCCCCACCGAGGCCGAGCTGGCCACGCTGCGCACCGCCATCCTCCCCGCCCGCGACGCCGGGCTGGGCACCACCGGGTTCCTCGCCGCCTTCGACAAGTACGTGAAGTCGGTGACGGGCACGAAGTACCGGTGCACCGAGCCGGTCGACGGCTTCGGCCGCGGCCAGGCCGGCAAGCACCTCGACGCCGTCGCCCGCGCGCTTCTGGCCGGTCACGACGTGCCCTTCGGCGTCTGCGAGCCCGCTCACTGGATGCTCCTCACCGCCACCCGGAAGGGCGAAGCGGGCCGTGAGTTTCTGGTGTCGGATCCCGACGGCGGCCGCACCGCGTGGGTGAAGGAGCAGGACCTCGTGTCCGGAGTCTTCGGGGCCAGGCAGTTCTTCCTCAGCCAACCCCGCGAACGCCCGTACATCGACTCGTTCTTCCTCCCTTCCTGAGGGCTCGGGCGGGTGCGGGTTCGTGGCTTGCACAAAGCCGGGCACCCCTATGGATCGTCTCAGAATTCTGAGCCTGCTCGTGGTCTGTGCACTCGCCGGTTGCCGGGAGAACCTGGTGTCAGCCGCCGAGGGGGAGCTGCTCGTTCAGCCCGCGAGCCTCGACTTCGGGCGCACCTTCGTCGGCCACCGCCGCCCCGCGCTGATCGAGCTGCGCAACACCGGCCGCATGGGCCTCGACGTCACGCTCGAGGCCGGCGCTCCCTTCGATGCGCCCGCCTCGGTGCGGCTGGGCGGGGGCGAGCGTCTCGAGGTCGAGCTCGGGGTCACCGCCACCCAGCTCGGCGTGACCGAAGGCGCCGTGCTGGTGAGCGCCAACGGCAGCACCCAGACCGTTCCGCTGCGCGCCACCGCGGTGGAGCCGCCCGTGTGCCCCACCCGCGACTGCCACCACGCCACGTTCGACGCGGTCACCGGAGCTTGTGAAGAGACGGTGGAGGCTGACGGGGCGACCTGCGGCGCGGGCAACCAGTGCATCAGCGCGGGCGTCTGCGCTGCGGGCGTGTGCGTGGGCCGCGCGCGCGATTGTGACGACGGCAACGCGTGCACGGCTGACGCCTGTGACGCGGCGACCGGCTGCGTGCACGAGACGGTGAGCTGCCCGCTCTCGTTGCGCCGATGCGAGGTGCCCGTGTGTTCGCCCACCACCGGCTGCGGGTTGGCGCCCGCGGCCGATGGCGTCTCGTGCGGTGCCAACGACTGCGTCACCGCCGACGTGTGCATCAGCGGCCAGTGCGTGCCGCGGCCCGCTCCCGATGGCTCGCAGTGCAAGCCCGCCACGAGCTGCCGCGCGCCCGGGGTCTGCCGGCAGCAGGTGTGTGAGCTGCCCGCGCCGACCCAGCTGCAGCCCGCCTGGCGGTATTCGCCCGATCCCGGCCTCACGCTCGCGTTCCTCGGTCACGTGGACGACCGGGGAAACCTGTACGCGACCGAGAGCGGCCCGTTCGTGAGGAACGGCAACGGCGTCGCCGAGGGTGCGCCGTTCGAAGACCGCACCACCGTTCCGATTCCCACCTACCTGGTCTCGCTCACCCCCACCGGGCGCCTGCGCTTCAAGGTGCCCGTGACGACGGACTGCAGCAGCTGCACGTACGGGCTCTGGTATTCGATCGACTCGGCGGGCCGCCGGCTCTTCTTCAACGCGAAGGGCGAGACCCAGGCGCGCAGCACCGAGACCGGCGCGCTGCTCTGGTCGACGGTGCCGAGCGCGGGGTTGCCGGCGTACGATCTCCGCTCCGACGGCGGGGCCGCGTTCTCGACCTCGGCCCCGATGCTGGTCGGCACCGATGGCGTGGGCGTGCCGCTCATCGAGGGCAACTCGGATCACCACTCGTACCTGCAGGTGTTCGACCGCGCGACCGGTGTCTTCCGCTGGCAGTTCCATCGGAAGGGCCACGTCTACGGCAGCGGCGTCGCGGCGGGCGGCGAGTTCTGGACCTCGTCTGCGAACTGCTGGGCGGTGGCGGGCGAGATGGCGCGCGTCGACGGCTCCGGCCAGACCCAGGCGGTGAAGTTCGTGCAGTGGATTCCTTCGATCTACGGGCAGGGGAGGGCGATCGGCACGGCGAGCGGCCGGCTGCACTCGCTCGACGCCACCTTGAACCTGACTGATTTGTCGACGATGACGGGCGCGTCTGCGGGTGCGCGGCCGCTGCTGGCGGGCGATCAGCTCGTGCTCTGGGACCAGGGCTCGCTGCGCTCGGTCAACCTCGCCACCGGTGTTCACGCCTTCAACTACCGCGGCGTGGCAGGTACCGCGCCCGACTTCGAGCTGCTGCGCGATGGCGGCGTGGCGTGGACCGCGCAGATCCCCGACGCGGGCGTGCTGGGCGCGATCGACGGCCGCGGTGAAGAGCTGGTGTCCTGCCCGCTCGCCACGCCGGTCGACAGCGCGACGGCGATCATCGGCGGGCGCGCCTACATGCAGTCGAGCGGAGACATCGTCGCGTACGACGTGCCCGGCCTCGACGTCGAGCCGAGCGGCTGGGTGACGCGGCACGGTTCGCTCCAGCGCGGCTTCGGCGCGCGCTGAGCTCCCCGGTGGCCGGGGAGCGGGCACCCCGACGTTGCGACCGGCGCCAGATCTCGCGCTCAATCTGGAGCAGGATGTGCCGATGGTGGATCGCGGCGCATGGGTGGCTTGCGGAGTCGTGCTCACACTCCTCGTGGCGTGCGGTCGCACTGGCGTCGTGGGCATTGCCGATGGCGGTTCTGCAGACGGCGGGAGAATTGGCGGAGGAGTGGGAGGCGCTGGCGGCGGAATCGGAGGCGGAGTCGAAGTCGGCGGTGGAGTGGGCGGAGGAACCGGCGGCGGACTCGGCGGCGGACTCGGTGGCGGACTCGGTGGCGGACTCGGTGGCGGACTCGGCGGCGGACTCGGCGGCGGACTCGGTGGCGGACTCGGCGGCGGACTCGGCGGCGGAGTCGGTGGCGGAGTCGGTGGCGGAGTCGGTGGCGGAATCGGTGGCGGAATCGGCGGCGGAATCGGCGGCGGACTCGGCGGCGGACTTGGCGGTGGAATCGGCGGCGGACTCGGCGGCGGAACCGGCGGCGGCGCAGGTGGCGGCGCAGGTGGCGGAATCGGCGGCGGCGCAGGTGGCGGAATCGGTGGCGGACTCGGTGGCGGACTCGGTGGCGGACTCGGCGGCGGACTCGGCGGCGGCCTCGGCGGCGGACTCGGCGGCGGACTCGGCGGCGGCATCGGGGGAGGCCTCGGCGGCGGAGGCGGAACCGGCTTCGACGGAGGAAGCGGCGGCGGTGCGGGTGGAGGCTGCGTGGTGCCCCCGGCCGGAATCATCGCCTGGTGGGACGGCGACCTCATCTCGGGCACGACGGCGCTCGATCGCATCAGCACCCACCACGGCACCATGCTCAACGGCGTGCAGCTCATCGCCGGCCGCGTCGGCAATGCCTTCGAGTTCAACGGCCTGAACGTCATCGAAGTGCCGTACTCGACCGCCCTCGTCCCTTCGGCCCTCACCTTCGAACTCTGGGTGCGCCCGGTCGGCCCGCAGCTCCTCTGGGCGCGGATCGCCGGAATTCAGATCGACGGCAACCCCGCCTCGCTCTGGCTCTTCGGCATCGGCTCTCATGGCGGCGTCTACTTCGGCGCCTTCCGCAACTTCTCGCAGGCCTACATCGACGGCATCAACCCGCTCCCCAACTCGACGTGGACTCACATCGCCGGCACCTGGGACGGCGTGCTCATGCGCGCGTACGTGAACGGAATCATCCAGCCCGACGTCGCTGCGATCACCGGCCCGCTCAGCGGCACGCCCGTTCCGCTGCGCATCGGCCGCGGCGAGACGACAGGCTTCGGGTTCCGCGGAGGCGTCGACGAGCTCACCCTCTACCAGCGCGCCCTCACGGGTGCGGAGCTCGCCGAGATCGCGGCCGCCGGTCCCTTCGGCAAGTGCAAGTAGCTCAGGGCGTCCAGCGCAGCTCGGTGACGCTCCCGCCCTGCGTCGACTGCAGCAGCACTGGCGTCTGCGAGGGCGTCACGAGGTCCGTGAGCCTGAAGAGATCGTACGAGCCGTCGACGTTGATGTCCGCCCGGAAGGCGAGGCCGTTCGAGTTCGGAGAGAAGGTGAGGTTGAACACCGCGACGGTGCCCATCGCGACGTAGAGGGGCGTGAGCGCGCTGCCTCCAGCGGTGGCGAAGACGTACACGCCCTGGCCGCTGCCCGCATTCGCCTGCGCAGTGACCCATTGACCGTTGGGGCTGAGGTAGACGGAGTCAGCGACCGGGCGCCAGGCCGAGGGCGCGTCCGGCGCGAGGCGCGTGGGCGTGCCGCCGGCCGTGGAGACCCGGTACAGATCGTACGCGCCGGTGCCGCGCTCGTTGCTCGCGAAGACCGCGAAGGTCCCGTCGGCCGAGACCGCGAGCGAGCCGACCGTGAAGGTCGTCGTCGTGCCCGGGAGCGGCGAGCAGACGCCCGTCACCGTGCACAGCTGCAGCCTTGGCGGCGAGCCGGCGAGCGCGGCCCGCACCAGCACCTGCCCGGTGTTCGTCCACCCGAACTCCCGCGCGCCATCTCCGCTCGTCGCGCCCGTCGCGCTGATCAGCGCCGTGGTCATGCCCGTCACCAGGTCGAACACGTGCAGCTCGAACGTCTGGTTGACCGTGAAGTCGCCGGTGAACGCGAGGTAGCGGGAATCGGGCGAGAAGGCGTAGTCGTTCACGTTGAGCAGGTTCGAGACGGCACGCGTGGGCGAGGCCTGGCGGATGCTGCCGCTGCCACTGGTGGGGACCACCTTGAGGTCGAAGCCGAGCGTGTTCGGGTTGCCTTCGCTGAACGCGACCTGCGCCTTGTTGGGCGAGAGCACCGGCCCGAGCACCTGCGTGCCCGGCGAGGTGTAGAGCGAGACCTCGGCGCCGCCCGCGGCGGGCACCACCACCAGCTCGTCGTTCGTGCCGTCGTAGCCGATGGCCACCAGGGTCCCGTCGCTGCTCACCGCCAGCCCGTTCGTGCGCCTGGGGAAGGTGGACACCAGCGTCGCGCTCGTGCCCGGGGGCTGCTGCCGGAAGATCCCCACCGGCGAGCCGCCGTCGAGCCCTCCCCTCATCCAGAGCTGACCGGTGAGGACGCCCGCATCCGCCGCCGAGCCTCCACCCCCGCCCGTCGCCCCGCCACCTCCGCCAGTGACAGCACCGCCGCCACCGCCGGTGACGCCGCCACCTCCGCCCGTCTGTCCGCCTCCGCCGCCCGTCACACCTCCACCGCCGCCCGTCGCGCCTCCGCCGCCGCCCGTGATGCCGCCTCCTCCGCCGGTCGCACCGCCACCGCCTGTCGCACCGCCTCCACCGCCGCCTGTCGCACCGCCGCCGCCGCCGGGGCCGCCGCCGGTCTGTACGTTGAAGCACGCGCCGAACTCGCAGCGCGCCGAGAACCCGCACACGTCACACAGCCCACCCTGGTTCCCGCAGGCGACGTTCTGGTTGCCGGGCTGGCAGGTGTCGTCGGCCATGCAGCAGCCGGTGCAGTTCGACGGCCCGCATCTGTCGGGCTTTGGCGCGCCGCAGCCGCTCAGCACCACCACGAGGCCCAACAGCGCTGCACCGGTCAGACTCCGCATGACGACTCCTGGTTCACGTAGCTCCCGCTCGACCCCCGAGAGGGGCCCGGCGTGCAACCGCGCTTCAGACCTTCTCGGCCTGCGCCCGCCCGAACAACCCCTCGGGACGGAACAGCAGCACCACGATGAGAAACCCGAAGGCCACCGCGTCCCGCCAGCTCGACGCGGTGTAGCCGACGATGAACTCCTCACACAGCCCCAGCAGCAGCGCACCCACCACCGCGCCCGGGAGATTGCCGATGCCGCCGATCACCGCCGCGACGAAGGCCTTCAAGCCCACCATCACGCCCATCAGCGGCTGAATCGACTTGTCCTTGATGGCGTAGAGAATGCCCGCGCCCGCCGCGAGCGCGCTGCCGAGCATGAACGTGCCCGCGATGATGGTGTCGACTGGAATGCCCAGCAGCCCGGCCACCTTGTGATCGTGCGACACCGCGCGCATCGCCTTGCCGAAGCGGGTGCGGAACACGAGGTACTGCAGGCTGCCCATCAGCGCGATCGCGATCAGGAACGAGATGACCTGCCAGTTCCAGATGATCACGTCGTTGTCGCCCAGCACCATCCATTCCGACGGGGTGATGATGGCGGGGAAGCGCCGCGACGCCGCGCCGGGGAGAATGGTGAGGTTGTGCCCGCCGAGCTTGAGCACGAAGTCGAGCTGGAAGCCGTACGAGAGCGCGAAGCTGATGCCGATGGCGGTGATGAGCGAGGTGAGCCGCGGCTTGTCGCGCAGCGGGCGGTAGGCGAAGCGCTCGATGAAGAAGCCGAACGCGGCGCACGCGGTCAGCGAGACGGCGAACACCAGCAGCGCGCCGCTGATGCTGCCCAGGTGCTCCCGCCCCAGCAGGAAAGCCACCGCGTAGCCCACGTAGACGCCCACCATCATCACGTCGCCGTGGGCGAAGTTGATGAGCTTGAGCACCCCGTAGACCATCGTGTAGCCGAGCGCGACGAGGGCATAGATGGTGCCCGCAGCCAGCCCGTTGATGAGGTGCTGAATGAACTCGTACACGGCGGACGCGGGCCTACGGCGAGATGGTGTCGACGTACTTGAACTTGCCGCCCTCGACCTTGAGCACCACCGCCGGCTTCACCGGGTTGCGCTTCTCGTCGAGGGTGATGGTGCCGGCCACGCCGGGGAAGTCCTTCGTCTGGGCGATGGCGTCACGCAGCGCGGGCCCCGAGGTGTCGGGCGCCCGCTTGAGCGCGTCGATCACCACGTTGGCCGAGTCGTAGCCGAGCGCCGCGAGCGAGTCGGGCACCGCGCCGAACTTCGCCTGGTACTTCTTGATGAAGTCCTGCACCCGGGGCGACGGGTCGTCTGCCGAGTAGTGGTTCGACACGTAGCTGCCTTCGACCGCGGCGCCGCCGAGCTCGAAGAGCTTCTCGCTGTCCCACCCGTCGCCGCCCATCATCGTCACCTTGAGGCCGAGCTCCTTCGCCTGCTCGGCGATCAGCGCCACGTCCTGGTAGTAGCCCGGCACGTACACGCCCTCGGGCTTGAGCTTCTTCACGTTGGTCAGCTGCGAGCGGAAGTCGGTGTCGCCCTTCGAGTACGCCACCACGCCCACGATGCGGCCGCCCATCTCGGTGAACTTCTTCTGGAACACCTCGGTGAGGCCTTCCGAGTACGCGCTCTTCTTGTCGGTGAGGATGGCGACCTTCGAGAACTTGAGCGTGTCGTGCGCGTAGCGCGCCATCACGAAGCCCTGGAACGGATCGATGAAGCACACGCGGAAGATGTAGTCGCCCACCTCGGTGACCTTGGGGTTGGTGGACGAGGGCGAGACCATCGGCACCTTCGCCTCCTGGGCCTTGGGCGCCATCGCCAGCGAGTTCGACGAGGCGACCTCGCCCAGAATGGCCACCACCTTGTCCTGGGTGATGAGGCGGGTGGCGGCAGACGCGGCCTCCTCGGGCTTGCTCTGGTCGTCGTACACGCGCACCGCCAGCTTCTTGCCCTTCACTCCGCCCGCCGCGTTCGCCTCTTCCAGCGCCAGCTCGATGCCGTTGCGGGTCGAGATGCCGAAGGCGGCCTCGCTGCCGGTGAGCGAGCCCACCTCGCCGAGAAGAATGGTGTCGCCTTCCGCCGGCTTCGCGTCGACGACGGCCTTCGGGTCAGCCGGCTTGACGTCGGCGGGCTTCGCATCGACGGGCTTCGGGGTCTCGGTCGTGGTCGGCTTCTTCTCGCATCCGGTCACGGCGAACGTGAGGGCGGCGAGCGCTGCAAAGAGGGAGACGCGCATGGCGCGCCTTGTAGGGCGGGGAGGGGCTCATTCCAAGCGGGACCTGCTTTGTTCAACGCACGACGGCGATGATGCCCAGGGCGATGGGCAGCGAGAGCAGCCGGGCCCCTTCGAGGGCCTTCGCCCACGAACGGCCCTCCACCAGCGAGGGCAGCGAGAGCACGCTCATCACCACGATCGCCACCACCGCGGCCTTCGAGGTGCCGGACAGCGCGGCGCCCCACATGAGGAAGGCGAACACGCCGCCGAGCAGCACCAGCCAGTTGAACAGCGCGTAGCGCACGGTGGCGGGGCTGCTCTGCGGGTCGTACTTGCGGGAAAAGTCACGCTTGAGGGCTTCCCCCATCCACGCGGGGCGCCAGCCGGGCGAGGCGAAGAAGACCTTGAGGGCCTCGACGGTGGTGGGCGCCTTGCGCGCGAGCTGAACGAGATCGACGTACGTCTCCACCTGCGCCCAGAGCGGGTTGTACGAGTTGATGGGGCGGGTGGTTCCGTAGACGCAGGGCTCGGTCTCGGGTTCCCAGGTGCCGAAGAGGCGATCGAAGAGCGAGAAGGTCGCCGCGTGGTTCTTGTCGAGGTAGCGCGGGTTGATCGCGTGGTGCACGCGGTGGAGCGCGGGCGTGTTGATGATCTTCTCGAGGAACCCCAGCTTCGGCACCAGCTCGGTGTGGATCCAGAATTGATAGAGCGTGGTGAGCCCGAGGATCGCGGCGAACGGGAGCAGCGGCACGCCCAGGAGCGCGAGCGGCAGGTAGAACGGCAGGCTGGTGATCCACGTGGAGATCGACTGCCGCAGCGCGACGGCCAGGTTGTAGTCCTCGCTGTGGTGGTGAACCACGTGCGCCGCCCAGAGAATGTTCACCTCGTGCGAGAGGCGGTGCCACCAGTAGTAGGCGAACTCCACGCCCACGAGCGCCGCCACCCACGGCAGCCAGGCGGTGGGGATGGTCCAGAAGCGGTACTCCGAGAGCCACTGGTAGGCGCCGGTGATCACCGCGGTCGAGATGAAGAAGCTCACCAGCTGCTGCACGATGCCGCAGCCCATGTCGGCCATCGCGTCAGCGGGGCGGTAGACGGCGCGGCCCTTCGCCTTCGCGACCGCCAGCTCGATGCCGATGCCCACGAAGAAGAGCGGAATGGCCAGCGCGATGAGGTTCGGTCCCACGGGGCCTCTTTACTCCGCGTCGGGTGGGAGGGCGATGGTCTCTCCGAGCTCGAGCACGCCCCACTCGAGCTTCGGGTCGGCGTCGAGGAAGAGCTGGCGCGGGTGATCGAGGTCGAGCCCCGGCATGAGCGCGAGGCCCCGCTCGTACGGCTGGAAGAAGTTGTCGTAGTGCGTGGGGAGGACCCGCGTGGCCCTGCTCTCGGCCAGCAGGCCTTCGACCCTGGCCTTCGTTTGTTTCTCTCCGGTGACGCCGATGATGAGGGTCCTGGCGGTGAGGCCACCGAGCTCGGCGGGCGCGTACGTGCTGGTGGGGTGGAACCAGACCGTCGTGCCCGCGGCCTCGAGGCGGTAGGTGAGGGTGTCGTCGAGCGCGTAGCTCCAGAACCAGAGCGCTTTGGCCTCGGGCGAGACGACGCCGCTCATCGGCTGCGACACCAGGAGGTCCGTGTGGCGTGAGGCGCGTACGTCGATGGTGAAGCCGCCCACGGCGAGCTGGTCGCCCGACTTCACCACGCGCGTCTTCTCCTTCGGCACGCCACGGCTGAGGGCGAGGTTGACGGTGTTCTGCGAGCCGACCACCAGCGCGCCGGTGCGCTTCGCGATGGCGCCGACGTCGAGGGCGTGATCGAAGTGGGTGTGATTGACGAGGATGACGTCGGCCTTCGGACAGACCTTCGCGCCCAGCTCGGGGTCGGCGTCGATGGGGCCGGTGATGAGCGCAAGCGGATCGGGCCGGGTGGGCGTCGGGTCCATCAGCACGGTGGTGGTGCCGTCGGTGAGCTCGAAGCCGCTCACTCCGAGTGAACGCAGGGTGAGTCCGTGGCCGGGCTGCACCGGCACGCGCCAGGAAGCGGGTGGCTGGTGCTGCGGGGGGATCTTCCACGGCACGTGCCGGGTGAAGATGAACCAGGTGATGACGAGCAGCGCCGTGAGCACCACGGGCAGCGAGAGCAGGATCTTCGAACGGCGGGACAGGGCCACGGCGGGCGCACTCTCTCATGTTCGGAACTGCAACGGTCCGGGGGAAGGTGGTGCGACCGCGTCTTGCGCGGCACCACAGTCATGTTCGGAACTGCAACGGCCCGGGGGAAGGTGGTGCGATCGCGTGTTCGTTTGGCGCCCCAGTCGGGCTGGCCTCTCGACCCGGGCTCTTCTTGACGCGTTGATGATGGCTTCGACCTGGTCAGGGCAACAGCAGCCGCTTCAGCGTGTCGCTCCACTCCTGGCCCTTGAGGGCGCGGTGCGTGATCGCCACGCTGTGCCACTTCGCCCCCGCGAGCAGGCTGCGTTGGCGCGCGTCGCGCTCGAAGCGCTCGCGGTGATGGTGGTAGCGATAGCTGTCGAGGTGCGCCGCGACCTTCTGCTGCACCCACGCGCAGTCCACCTTCATGATGAAGCGCTTCTCGATGAAGACGGAATACCCGGCCACCGGTGCGGGAAGCCCTCGTCGCGCGACCTCCTGCAGGAACTCCACCTCGAGCGCTGAATCGACGGGGCTGTCCCTCACGGCGAGCAGCTCACCCAGGCGACAAGCACCGTGGCGCCGTGCCTTGAGTGTGGCGAGATACGCCTTCAGTTCATCCGGCAGGAGCGAACGCCCGCGCCGGGCCGAGTCGAGCGCCACCTCGAGTCGCCCAGGCGTCAGCACCGTCGAGAGATCGAAGAGGGTCCTCGCCAGCGAGGTGACCCTGAGACTTCGCACGACCTCGGTGGGCACTGCTTCCTCGACCGTCCGGTGCAGCCGAACCCCGGGCGCCACGAACCGCCTGCTCGCAGGCACCGTCAGCTCGACGACCTTCGGCGGCTCTTTCGTGAACCCATCGAGCCCGTGCAGGAACGCAGCCGTCTGGTGCGAGAGCGCACTCTCTGCACCGCCGACCCCACCCAGTTTCCAAGGGTGGGAGCTCACTGCCCGTCACCTGTGGAATCGCCATCACAGAAGGCCGGAAGTCGAGGGGCCAGCCCGGGTCGAGCACGGAACCCGACCCCAACCCAGCGCTTCCCTCGAAGCCACCAATCGCGATTACCGATGGAAGCCATCACCGTACATCAGCTACCGCGATGACCGCGCTTCCGGCACATTGCGCCCCATGGTCATCATCCCCGGCCCACCCGCGTTCAGCCCTGCCCGCCTCGCCAAGCGCCTCACCCGGCTCGTCCACCAACTGCCCGGCCTCACCGACGCGTCCGCCGACTTCGTGCACGTCCTCGACGTCGAACGCGAGCTCACCCCGGCCGAACTGAACACGCTCACCCAACTGCTCACCTACGGCCCCCGGCAGCCCCCCCACCGCGTCACCGGCCGCACCTTCGTGGTGGTGCCCCGGCTCGGCACCCGCTCGCCCTGGTCGTCGAAGGCGACGGACATCGCGGTGAACTGCGGGCTCACGGCCGTGCGCCGCATCGAGCGGGGCATCATCTGGACGCTCTCCGGCGACTTCACCGGCACCCCGGCCCTCCACGACCGCATGACCGAATCGGTGCTGCCCGACGTGGCGAGCGCCGAGCGGCTCTTCGAGCGCCACACCCCGAAGCCGCTCACCACCGTCCCCGTGCTCACCCACGGCCGCGCCGCGCTCGAGAAGGCGAACACCACCCTCGGCCTCGCGCTCGCCCCCGACGAGATCGACTACCTCGTCGACGCCTTCACCAAGATGAAGCGCGACCCGACCGACGTGGAGTTGATGATGTTCGCGCAGGCGAACTCCGAGCACTGCCGGCACAAGATCTTCAACGCCGACTTCGTCATCGACGGCGTCGCCCAGGCCGACTCGCTCTTCAAGATGATCCGCCGCTCGACGGAAGCGAGCCCGGCCGGCGTGCTGAGCGCCTACAAGGACAACGCCTCGGTCGTCGAAGGCCACGTCGCGGGCCGGTTCTTCCCCAGCCCCGACGGCGGCGTCTACGGCGCGCACCGCGAGCCGATGCACCTGCTGATGAAGGTCGAGACGCACAACCACCCCACGGCGGTCTCGCCGTTCGCGGGCGCGTCGACGGGCAGCGGCGGAGAGATCCGCGACGAGGGCGCGGTGGGGCGGGGCAGCAAACCCAAGGCCGGCCTGGTGGGCTTCTCCGTGTCCAACCTGAAGCTGCCCGGTGCGGTGCGCCCGTGGGAAGTCGATCACGGCAAGCCGTCGCGCATCGCCTCGGCGCTCGAGATCATGATCGACGGCCCGCTCGGCGGCGCCGCGTTCAACAACGAGTTCGGCCGGCCCGCGCTCACCGGCTACTTCCGCACCTACGAGCAGGAGTTCGACGGCTGCATCCGCGGGTACCACAAGCCGATCATGATCGCGGGCGGCCTGGGCAACGTGCGCTCGGAGCACGTGCAGAAGGGCGCCATCCCCCCGGGGGCGGCGCTGGTGGTGCTGGGCGGGCCGGCGATGCTCATCGGCCTGGGCGGCGGGGCAGCGTCGTCGGTCGCCTCGGGCGCTTCCCAGGAGGACCTCGATTTCGCCTCGGTGCAGCGTGACAACGCCGAGATGGAGCGCCGCTGCCAGGAGGTGATCGACCGCTGCACCGCGCTGGGCGAGCAGAACCCGATCGTCTCGATTCACGACGTGGGCGCCGGCGGTCTGTCGAACGCGCTGCCCGAGCTGGTGCACGAGAGCCGCAAGGGCGCGCGCTTCGAGCTGCGCAAGGTGCCCAGCGACGAGCCCGGCATGTCGCCGCTCGAGCTGTGGTGCAACGAGAGCCAGGAACGCTACGTGCTCGCCATCGACGTGGCGTCGCTGCCGCGCTTCGAGGCGTTCTGCCTGCGCGAGCGCTGCCCCTTCGCGGTGTTGGGTCACGCGACCGCCGACGGGCAGCTCCAGGTCGCCGACGCACACTTCAAGACCACGCCCATCGACGTGCCGCTCGAGGTGATGCTGGGCAAGCCGCCGCGCATGCGCCGCGACGTGAAGCGGCTGCGTTCTTCCGGCCGTGCGTTGCCCCCCGTCGAGCTGGCCGAGGCGATCCGCCGGGTGCTGCTGCTGCCCGCCGTGGGCGACAAGAGCTTCCTGGTGACCATCGGCGATCGTTCGGTGACGGGCCTGGTGGCGAGAGACCAGATGGTGGGCCGGCTCCAGGTGCCGGTGGCCGACGTGGCGGTGACCATGACCAGCTACGACGTGCACACCGGCGAGGCGATGGCGATGGGTGAGCGCACCCCGCTCGCGCTGCTGAACGCCGCGGCCTCGGCGCGCATGGCGGTGGGCGAGGCGCTCACCAACCTCGCCGCCGCGCGCATCGACAAGCTGGGCGACGTGAAGCTCTCGGCCAACTGGATGGCCGCCGCCGGCTCGCCCGGGGAAGACGCGCGGCTCTACGACGCGGTGAAGGCCGTCGGCGTCGAGCTGTGCCCCGCGTTGGGCATCGCCATCCCCGTGGGGAAGGACTCGATGTCGATGCGCACGGTGTGGGACCAGAAGACCGTGACCGCGCCGCTCTCGCTGATCGTGAGCGCCTTCGCCCCCGTGCGTGACGTGCGCCGCACCCTGACCCCGGAGCTCCAGCTCGACGCCGGCCCCACCTCGCTGGTGTTGATCGATCTCGGCGCAGGCCAGAACCGGCTGGGCGCGAGCGCGCTGGCGCAGGTGTTCAACGAGGTGGGCGACGTGCCGCCCGACGTCGATTCCCCGAAGGCGCTCGCGGCCTTCTTCGCGCTGGTGCAGTCACTCAACGCCGAAGGCAGGCTGCTCGCGTACCACGACCGCTCCGACGGCGGCCTGCTGGTGACCCTGGTGGAGATGGCCTTCGCCGGCGCGTGCGGGCTCACCATCAAGCCGTCCGAGCTGGCCCCGCTGTTCTCGGAAGAGCTGGGCGCCGTGGTGCAGGTGAAAGACAGTGACCTCGACGCCGTGCTCGCGCGCTGCACCGCCAGTGGGCTGACGGCGAACGTGGTGGCCACGCCCCGCACCGACGATCGCCTCACGCTGGGCGCGCTCGTCTTCACCCGTACCGAGCTGCGCGCGCTCTGGTCAGACACCACCTGGCGAATGCACCGGCTGCGCGACGACGCGAGCTGCGCCGACGAAGAGCACGCGCTGCGCACCGACGCGACGTTCACCGGGCTCACCACGAAGCTGACCTTCGACCCCGCCGTCCGGCCGCCCCCGCGCGCCAGCCGCCCCCGGGTGGCGATCCTCCGCGAGCAGGGCGTCAACGGCCAGGTCGAGATGGCGCAGGCCTTCACCCGCGCCGGCTTCGACGCGGTCGACGTGCACATGAGCGATCTGCTCGAGGGGCGCTTCGACCTGGGCTCCTTCCGCGGCCTGGCGGCGTGCGGCGGCTTCTCCTACGGCGACGTGCTCGGCGCCGGCGGTGGCTGGGCGAAGTCGGTGCTCTTCCACGCGCGCACCCGCGAGGTCTTCGGCGCCTTCTTCAACCGGCCCGACACCTTCTCTCTGGGCGTGTGCAACGGCTGCCAGATGATGGCGCAGCTCAAGGACCTCATCCCCGGCGCGGCGGCCTGGCCCCGCTTCGTGCGCAACCGCTCGGAGCAGTTCGAGGCTCGCGTGGGCCTGGTGAAGATCGAGTCGTCGCCTTCGCTGTTCTTCAAGGGCATGGAAGGCAGCGTGCTCCCGGTGGCGGTCTCGCACGGTGAAGGCCGGGTCGAGCTGCAGGGCGATGCACCGCTGCTCGTCGCGGGACGCTTCGTCGACGCGAGCGGCGCGCCCACCGAGCGCTATCCCCTCAACCCCAACGGCTCGAAGGACGGTGTCACCGCGCTCACCACGCCCGACGGTCGCGTCACCATCCTCATGCCGCACCCCGAGCGGGTGATTCGCACCGCGCAGCTCTCGTGGCACCCGAAGGAGTGGGGTGACGACAGCCCGTGGCTGCGCTTCTTCGAGAACGCGCGCACGTGGGTAGGCTGAGCCCCACGGGCAGGTCCACCCCGCCTCATTGCGCGCAGGGCTCGAGCAGGTGACGCTTCTCCAGGATGAGGATCAGCGGACTGCAGAGCGGGGTTGAGGGGCTGCGCAGCGCCGAGCGGCAGTTCGAGCGTTCGGCCTCGAACATCGCTGCCGCGTTCACCGTGTCGATCTCGGGCAAGCAGCCCGACCTCGTGGCGGAGACTGTCTCGAGCCTCAAGGCCGTCGCCGCCTACCGCGCCAACCTCGAGGTGCTTCAGACCGACCAGGAGCTGTCGGGCGTGCTGATCAGCCTGGGCCGCTGAACCGCGCACCGGCACGCGCCTTGCGATGGCCGGGCGGATGCGGATTGGACTCCTTGCCCTCCTGCTGGTGGCGTGCGCCGAGCCTTCCGTGGTTTCACTGGGTTCTGCCGAGCTCTCCTTCCCCGAGCGTGTCGATTTCCTGCCGACCGCCCTCAATTTCCCGCGGACCCAGGCCGTGCAGGTCGTCAATCGCTCGCGGGTCGCGCGTTCGTTAACGATCTCCGCCACGCCCCCTTTCACCGCGGCGGCCACCCTCGAGGTGCCCGGCGGCACCGAGGTCTCGCTCGACGTGGTCTTCACCCCTCTGGCGCTCGGGCCCGTCACCGGCACGCTGTTCCTCGACGACGTCGAGGTGCCGCTCAGCGGCGAAGGCGTGGAAGCCCCGGCGTGTGGCCCCTCGAGCGCGTGCGAGCTCGTTCACTTCGACCCTGACTCGTTGACCTGCGTTCACACGCGCCAGGAAGAAGGGTCGAGCTGCGCCGACGAGCTCCTGTGCATCGAGGCCGGCACGTGCCGCAGCGGCGTGTGCGTGGGGCAGGCCGCGCGCTGCGACGATCGCGACGCATGCACCACCGACGCCTGCGCGATCGGCCGCGGCTGTCAGCACTCCACGACGGAGTGCACAGCGCCCGCCAACCCCTGTCTGGCGCCGACGTGTGATCCGCTGCTGGGCTGTGGCTCGGCCCCGGTGCAGGACGGCACGCCCTGCGGCGCGGTGAGCTGCGCGCTGGCGAACATCTGCCTCGCCGGCGCGTGCCGCGCGGTGGTGCCTCCCGAGGGCTTCACCTGCTCGCCCGAGTCGGCGTGCCGCGGCGAGGGGGTGTGCCGCCAGCAGGCGTGCGTGGTGCCGCAGGCGACCGACCTGAGCCCGCGCTGGAGCTACGTCTCGAGCGACAGCGACTTCCGCTTCGAGGGCATCAACGACGCGCAGGGCAACTGGTACTGGGTCGAGTGCGGCGGCCCCACCAAGCCGACCAACCCCACCTACCGCTGCACCGCGGTGTCGTTCACCCCGGACGGCTTCGAGCGGTTCCGCACCGACACCGTCATCAACGGCCTTCCGCGCGGGGGCAGCCGGCGCACCCAGTTGCTCGCGGGTGGGCTGTTCATCTTCGTGGCCGACGAAGCGACGTTGGTGGCCATCAACGCCACCAGCGGCACGCTCGCCTGGCACGGCCCGCTGTTGAGCCAGCTCAGCCCTTCGAGGATCACCCAGGTGAGCCAGCTCGCGGACGACGGCCGGGGCACGCTGTGGGTGGCGGGGCAGTCGAACCTGGGCATCCGCCCGATGGCGGTGCTCTCGAGAGTGCAGGTGTCCACCGGCGTGGTGCAGTCGGAGACGCTGGTCGAGGGTGAGCTGGGCAGGCTGGTGCTCGACGCCCAGGGCGCAGCGCTCGTGCAGCGCAACTGGCTGGCCGGGCCCGTGCTCGCCTCGGCGCTCGAGCGCTACGAGCCCGATGGCAGCCTGACGTTCTCCCAGCGCCTCACCTCGAGCACGGACCAGGCTCCGGCGATGGTGCTGGGCGACCGCGTGGTGTTGATCGACGACTCCGTGCGCAGCGCCCGCGATGGCTCGCTGCTCGAGAGCCCGGTGACGGGACCGTGGAGCTTCGACGACTGGCCGGGCGTGGCGGGCAGCTCGACCGGCCGCTTCCGCATCTCGCGTTCCATCCTCGACGCCGAGCCCGACACCATTGCGCTGAGCCGCGTGGACAACGGCGTGCGCTCCGAGCTGCTCAGGGTGCTCGCTTCCGAAGCGACCGACCTGCAGCTCACCGCCGCGGGCGACGCGCTCTTCATCACCGTGCTGGGCCTCTGGAACAGCGGCGCTGAGACGAGAGTGCACCAGGTGCATCGCCTCGGGCAGGAGGTGATGAGCTGCCGGCTCATCGACGACGACGTGGTGACTCCCGAGTGGCCGTTGCCGGTACAATACGGGGGCGGAACGGGCTTCAACGGGCGCTGGTTGGCGGTGCGCACCACCTCGGACTGCCCGAGCTGCGACTTCTGGGGGCCGCCGCGGGTGGTCTTCTTCGATCTGGGCCGCACCTCGAGCCCAGGCCTCGGGTCGAGCGGGTGGGTGGGGCCCCGCGGTACGCCGGCGGGCAGCCACCGCGCCAGGTGATCGGACCGTTCACCCCGAGCGGAGTCGAGGGGTGACTTCCTGCGAGCCTGGGCGCCCATCCCTCGACTCCGCTCGGGATGAACGGCCTACGTCGCCTGATCGATGCACTCGAACGCGCGCGCGAGGTGCCCCTCGGTGTCTGCCTCGAGCGTCGGGGCGAGCCCGTACCTGCGGCACAACCAGCGCGTGTAGGTGACCGCGAAGAACTCGTGCTCGTTGCTGAGCTGGTACTGATCGAAGGCGAACTCGCTGGCCTTCGCCTTGCGCCACGCGGCGTGAATCGCCTGCTGCAGGTGCTCGGGCAGCACCTGGTGCACCAGGTGTGCGAACTCGTGGGCGAGCGTCCACGCCAGCTCGCTGGTGTCGAACAGCTCTTCCACGCGCACGCACGCCAGCCCGTCGCCTGCCAGCCCACCGAGCGCGTCCCACGAGCGGAGGTCCCGCTTCTCGACCCGGCCCCTGAGCTCTTCGAAGTCCGGTAGATCGGTCACCCTCACGTCGAGCGGGAGGATGCGCAGCCGGCTGTCCGCAAGCGCCGGGAGCCAGCGCGCGAGCGGCTTCACGCTGGCCTGGGCGACGCGGACCTCGAGGGTGGTGAGCTGTTCGAGATCGGGCAAGAGCGCCTCGAGGCCCTTCACCACGCCGATGTCGGGCAGCGCGCGAACCCGGGCCAGCGCGCGCTCTTGATCCAGGGCGATGGCTGCGCCGAGCCCCGCCACGAGCCCGAAGTGGCGGGGCGCGACGTCGCGGCCGCGGGTGAAGACGTCGGCCGCCTCGTTCAGCTCGCCCAGCCGCAGCTTGGCGGAGCCGACCAGGAGCAGGCCCGTCGCGTCCTTTCGATCGAGCTCGAGGCGTTGATCACCTTCCCGCATCTCCTGCGGCGCCGAGACCAGCGTGAGCCGCGATGCCAGCCGCGGGCTGTCGCGCATCAGCGCCCTCGCCAGCAGCAGGTGATTCCTGCCGGAGAAGGGGATCTCGCCCCGCATCATCAGATCGGCCGTCACCGCCTCCGCGCTCTCCAGGTGGCTGAGCACGAGCGCGTGCGCGCCGAGGAGAAACCCGTGCTCCGGCGTGCCTCGCTGTCCTTTGAGCGCGCCCAGCCCTGCCTCGATCAGGTGCCACGCGCGCTCCCACGACTTCGCCTCGCAGCTCGCCTCGATGCCCGCGCGCAGCAGCGGCCAGGTGCGCGACGAGAGCGCCGCCCGCTCGAGCAGCGCGAGCGCCGGTTCCCGCTCCCCGCGCGCCAGCAACGTGCTCGAGATCTGCAGCACCCGCGCGTCGGAAGGCAGCGTGCGGGCGGTGGCCTCGGCCAGCAGTCGCTCCAATTCCGGATCGGCCGGCGTGGCCTCGAGCAGCGCGTCGAACGTGGAGCCGCCGCGATGACCCAGCAGCGCCTGGCTCAGGTCGAGCCGGCCTGACTCGAGCAGGCCTTCCGCGAGCTCGTGGCGCAGCGCCGAGTCTGCACCGATGGTGCCCTTCGCCCCCTCGACGTCGCCCGCCTCGAGCTGGGCTTTCGCCCTGCGCCGCCGCTGCCACCGCTGTACGCCGTCGAAGAGCCCCATGATCAGTTTGCACATGGGACACTGACCGAGGGTCTCGCCGCTGTCACTCCACCTTCACCCAGGGAATTTCCATGCTCCGTTCCTTCCTCAAGACCGCCGTGATCGTCTCCCTCTTCGCCTTCCCCGCCGCCGCCGCGGACTACAAGTGCAACAGCGGCCGGGTCGAGAAGAGCGGCAGCACGCAGTACACCTACAAGGAGTCGTCGAGCGAGATCGTGATCGAGAAGGGCGGCTCCACCAAGGGCAAGGCCGTCAAGCGCGGCTCGAAGTGGTACGTCGAGGTCGGCGGCAGCACCCAGGCCACCTTCGAGAACGGGAAGATCGAGAAGGGTGGCTCGAGCTGGGCCACGGCCAGCGACGCGCAGCGCACGTATGACTGCAACGCCGACGTCGCGGCGACGTTGTGGGTGCTGGCTCAGAAGGGCCAGCTCTAAGAGGAGGTTTGCCCTCTCCCCAACCCTCTCCCCCTCTCTTCCGGGTCGCTTCGCCTCGGCGCATCTTGCGCTTCGCTTCAGCTGCGCTCGCCCAGCGTTCCGCTGGACCGGCTCCGCTCCTGTGGGGAGAGGGAGACATTTGTGTTCGGGTCGTTAGAGTCCGCGCACATGTTGCCGCTCGTCGTCGCCGCCCTCCTCGCCGCGCCTGCTCCTCCCACCTCCGACGTCCTGCTCGACGCGCTGACCGCCGAGCTGGCTCGCAGCAAGAAGGGGCTGCCCGGCGAGAAGGACGGCCCGCTGTATTACCTCTCGTACCGGGTCACCGACGGCGAGACCTGGAGCCAGTCGGCGAGCTTCGGCGCGCTCGAGGGCCTCACCGCCGCCCGCGGCCGCGGGGCAGGGCGCATGCGCCTGCTCGACGTCACCGTGCGCATGGGCAGCCCCGCGCTCGACAACACCCACAAGCAGCGCGGTGGCTACGGCTTCGGCTTCGACTTCGGAGGCGGCCGCTCGCTGCCCATGGAAGACGACCGCGGCGCGCTCGAGGTCTCGCTCTGGAAGGCCACCGACGAGGCCTACCGCACCGCCAGCCGTGAGCTGCTCAAGGTGCGCGCGAACGTCGCGGTGAAGACGAAGGACGAAGACAGCGCCCCCGACTTCTCGAAAGACCCGGCCCGCCAGCGCCTCGAGCCGAAGGCCCGCACCCTCGACGAGGTGCTCAACCGCGAGCAGCTGCAAGGCATGCTCAAGCGGCTGTCCACCCAGTTCAAGACGCACCCGAACATCCTCCGCTCGGGCGTGGCGATGCAGGTCGCTTCCACCACCCACTACTTCGTCGACTCCGACGGCGCCCGGCTGCGGGAACCCCGCTTCTTCGCCCGGCTGATGGTCCACGGCTCGGTGCGCGCCGACGACGGCATGGAGCTCGACTTCTTCGACTCGGCCGAGGCCACCACGGTCGAGGGTCTGCCCACCGAGGCCGACTTCGCCCCGCGCGTCGCCCGGGTGATCGAGCGCCTCGAGGGGCTGCGCAAGGCGCCGACCATCGAGCCGTACACGGGCCCGGCGATCATCACCCACCGCGCCGCGGGCGTGTTCTTTCACGAGATCTTCGGCCACCGCATCGAGGGCCACCGCCAGAAGGACGCCGACGAGGGCAAGACCTTCACCCACCGCGTCGGCCAGCAGGTGGTGCCCGCGTTCATCAGCGTCACCGACGACCCCACCCGCGCGCGCTTCGGCGAGGTGCCGCTCAACGGCTTCTACCTCTTCGACGAAGAGGGCCAGCCCGCGCAGAAGGTGTCGCTGGTGGAGAACGGCGTGCTGCGCGGCTTCCTGCTGGGCCGCTCGCCCATCGCCGGCTTCGCCTCGTCGAACGGTCACGGCCGCGCCCAGCCCGGCCTCAAGCCCGTGTCGCGCCAGGGCAACCTGCTCATCGAATCGACCAAGCAGCTCTCGCCCGACCAGCTGCGCGCGAGGCTGATCGAAGAGGTCAAGGCGCGGGGCAAACCCTTCGGCCTGCTCTTCGAGGAGATCTCCGGGGGCTTCACCACCACCCGGGCCGGCGGCACGCCGCAGGCGTTCAAGGTGATCCCCCAGGTGGTGTACCGGGTGTTCCCCGACGGGAAGCCCGACGAGCTGGTGCGCGGCGTCGACGTGGTGGGCACGCCGCTGGCGTCGTTCGAGCGCATCCTCGCCACCGGTGACGACTTCCGCGTCTTCAACGGCTTCTGCGGCGCCGAGTCGGGGTGGGTGCCGGTGTCTGCCGTCGCGCCCAGTCTCCTGGTGAGCGACATCGAGGTCGAGCGGAAGGCCACGGGCCATGAGCGCGCCCCGCTGCTCGCGCCTCCGCCAGTCACGGCGCCTGTCCCGGGAGGTGCGCGATGAACGCCCTCCTGCTCGCGCTGGTGCTGGCCGCGCCCGCTGCGCCCGGTGATGACGACGTGGTGATGCGCGCGCTCGCCGATGAGGTGAAGCGCGCGATGACCCTGGCGATGCCGGGCGCCGACAGACCTCACGCTGCGCGCGCCTACGCGGTGACCGCCGAGACGTTCTCGGTGAGCGCCAACCTGGGCGCGCTCAACCCGCCCTCGGGTGGCAAGGAACTCTCGCTGTCCACCGGCCTGCGCGTCGGCACGCCGAAGTTCGATCAGACCAACTTCTCGGGCAGCCCCAGCTCGGGGGTGCGCCCCGCGCCCTCGGAAGAAGACGTCGACGCCATCCGCCACGCGCTGTGGCTGTCCTTCGACGGGCTCTACAAGGGCGCGGTCGAGGCGCTCGCCCGCAAGCGGGCCTTCCTGCAGTCGAACCAGGTGAAGGAGCTGGTGGACGACTGGGGCAAGGCGCCGGTGGAGCAGCGGGTGCTGCCGCTGGTGGCCGCGCCGAAGCTCGACGAGGAGGCGTGGTCGGCGCTGGTGAAGCGCGCCTCGCGCGAGTGCCGCAGCTCGAAGCAGGTGCACGTGTGCAACGTGAGCCTGCGCATGCGGCACCAGTGCCAGCGCATGGTCGCTTCCGACGGGGTGCGCTCGCGCTTCTGCGACAGCCGCTTCGAGGTGGCGATGAACCTCACCAGCCAGGCCAGCGATGGCATGCCGGTGGGCGCCGAGTGGCGCCGCGTGGTGTCCGAGCTCTCGTTGCTGCCCACCGAGGCCGAGGTGGTGGCCCAGGTGAAGGCGTCGGTGGCGCTGCTCGAGAAGAAGCTCGCCGCCCCCGCGCCGAAGGAAGACTACGTGGGCCCGGTGCTCTTCACCGGCGAGGCCGCGCCGGCCTTCTTCCTGGTGACCATCGCCGCGCCGCTCTCCTCGCCCCGCGACCCGCTGGGCACCATGGAGCAGGGCCGGCTCATCGATCGCCTGGGCAAACACATCGCCGTCTCGAGCCTCGGCGCCGTCGACGACCCCACCCAGCGAACGTGGACCTCGCCGTCGGGCGCGGTGGTGCCGTTGATCGGCCACTTCCCCATCGACGACGACGGGGTGACCCCGAAGCCCATCACCCTGGTGAAAGAAGGCGTGCTGCAGACCTTCTTCATGAGCCGCATCCCCACCCGCGCGGTCGCGGCCACCAATGGCCACGCGCGCGGTGACCAGGCGTCTGCGGGTAACCTGTTCGTCACCACCTCGCAGCCGCAGCCCCTCGCGGCGCTCAAGAAGCGGCTGGTCGAGCTGGCGAAGGAAGAAGACGTGGACTGCGGCTTGATGGTGAGCGCGCTGCCCAACCGGCTCGACGTGCGCCCCGGCGCGCAGAGCGTGCAGTTGCCCAACCTGCCCACCCTGGTGCACCGCGTGTGCGCCGATGGCCGCGAAGAGCTGGTGCGCGGCTACGCCTTCAAGCCCACCTCGAGCCGGGTGCTGAAGGACATCGTGGGCATGGGCGACGATCCGACCGCGCTCAACGCCGAGCAGTTCGGCCAGGACGTGGCCGCCGTGGCCCCCTCGGTGCTGGTGCGCCTGCTCGAGCTCAACCGCTCGCGCGACGACTTCGGCAAGCCCGCCGTGCTGCCGCGCCCCACGCTCGACACGAAATGAGCTCGCGCCTCGAACAGCTCGAACGCGAGAACGAGGCGCTGCGCCACGCGGTGCTGTTGCTGCACGAGGTGTCGAACCTGCTCCACGGGTCGCTCGAGGTGGAGGCCGCCTGCTACGCCGTGCTCACCGGCGTCACCGCAGGCGTGGGGCTGGGCTTCAACCGGGCGATGCTGTTCCAGACCAGCCGGGCCGATGCCACCCTGCTCGAGGGCACGATGGCCGTGGGCCCGGCCGACGAAGACGAGAAGGACCGGGTGTGGAAGCAGATCGAAGCGGGCCAGGACGATCTCCGCACGCTCTACCAGGCGGGGCTCGCGGCGCGTGACGCCCACGCGCCGATCGATCGACAGGTGCGCGCGGTGCGGCTGCGCAGCGACGGCGGCTCACTCCTGGCGCGGGCGATGAGGGAAGGCCGACTCGTCCACGGCGCGGAGTCCGAGGACCCGCTCGGCGGACTGCTCGACCTGCACACCGGCGTCGCGGCGCCGCTCAAGGGCGCGGAGGGTGTGGTGGGGGTGCTCTACGCCGACAACCGCTTCACCGGGCTGCGCTGCTCGGCGGAAGTGGCCCAGGTGTTCGGCCTGGTGGCGGATCACGCGGGGCGCGCGGTGGAGAACGCGCGGCGCTTCGAGCGGGAAGCGCGCGCCGCGCGGACCGATGCGCTCACCGGGCTGGGGCACCACGGCGCGCTGATGGAGCGGCTGGCGGTGGCCGTGGGCGACGCGCGCGCGAGCGGCCGGCCGCTGTCGCTGGTGATGATCGATCTCGACAACTTCAAGGGCGTGAACGACCGCCTGGGCCACCTCGCCGGTGATGCGCTGCTGGCCGGCCTGGCCGAGCGGCTGCGCGCCCACCTGCGCGCCGGTGAGCTGGCCTTCCGCTACGGCGGTGAGGAGTTCTCCCTGGTCCTCCCCGGGGTCGACGCGGCGGCGGCGAACGCGATCGCCGAGCGGGTGCGCCAGGCGGTGGCCGATGAGCCCTTCACGGTGGCTGACGGGCAGTCCCTGCGGGTGACCTGCAGCCTCGGGGTGGTTCGACTGGCCCCGCAGATGAGCGTGCTGGCCCTCGTCGATGCCGCCGACCAGGCGCTCCTCGTCGCCAAGCGCACCGGGAAGAACCGCGTCGTCCAGGCGGGCTGACCTGAGCCGGCGTGGATCGTCGGGTTCCGCTCACACGGGCTTCACCTTCGTTGAGGCGCGCCCGGTCCCGGTGTAGGAGCGGCGCTCTCCGTGAAGTCTCTCGCCCCGGTCGCCATCGCCATCGCGGTGCTCGCGCTGCTCCAGGTCCTCACGGCCAGCAGCGAGTATTTCGTCTACCTCTCGCTGCTGGTGGGCGTGAACGTGGTGCTGGCGGTGAGCCTCAACGTCATCAACGGCATGACGGGCCAGTTCAGCATCGGGCACGCGGGCTTCATGGCGGTGGGCGCGTTCGCCTCGGCGCTGGTCTCGCAGGCCCTCAACCAGTACCGGGTGGGGTTCCTCCCCGAGGGCGTGGAGCGGCAGCTCTTCTTCGTCGTCTCGCTCGCGGTCGGAGGCTCGGTGGCCGGCCTGTGCGGCTTCGTGGTGGGCCTGCCCAGCCTGCGCCTGCGCGGTGACTACCTGGCCATCGTCACCCTGGGCTTTGGGGAGATCATCCTGGTGGTGGTGCGCAACACGCCCGCCCTCGGCGGCGCGCTCGGCCTCTCCGACACGCCCCAGCACACCACCTTCTTCTCGGTGTGGTTCGCGGTGTTCATCGTCATCCTCTTCGCGCGCCGGCTGCTGGCCTCGCCGCACGGCCGCAACCTGGTCGCCATTCGCGAAGACGAGGTCGCCGCCGAGGCGATGGGCGTCGACACCACCTCGTACAAGGTGCGCGCGTTCGTGGTCTCGAGCTTCTTCGCCGGCGTGGCGGGCGGCCTGTTCGCGCACTTCCAGAGCATCATCACCCCGGGCGACAGCTTCAGCTTCGTGAAGTCGATGGAGATCGTGGTGATGATCGTCGCCGGCGGCCTGGGCAGCACCACGGGCGCGGTGGTGGCGGCGGTGGTGCTCACCCTGCTGCCCGAGGCGATGCGCGCGGTCTTCATCACCGTCGGCGGCGAGAACGTGGCGCTGGCGCAGAGCATCGACCAGCTGCGCAAGCCCATCTTCGGCCTGCTGCTGGTGGTGATGATGCTCACCCGGCCGCAGGGCATCTTCGGCACGCACGAGGCGTGGGACCTGTTCAAGAAGAAGAAGGGCGCGCCCACGTGAGCGACGCCCTGCTGCACGCGAAGAAGGTCTCGATTCGGTTCGGCGGCCTCAAGGCGCTCTCGGAGTTCGAGCTCGAGATCCGCAAGGGCGACTTGAAGGGGCTCATCGGCCCCAACGGCGCGGGCAAGACCACCGCCTTCAACGTGCTCACCGGCGTGTACCTGCCCAGCGAGGGCGAGGTCTTCGTTTGCGGCGAGAAGGTGAACGGGCGCCGGCCGCACCAGATCAACCGGCTGGGGCTGGCGCGCACGTTTCAGAACATCCGCCTCTTCAAAGAGCTCACCGTGCTCGACAACGTGCGCATCGCGGTGCTCGCCGAGCGCACGCCGCTGTTCGATCGCCCGCGGGTCGAGGCGTTGAGGCGCGGTCCGTACCCCGGCCGCGCGCTGGGCGCCGCGCTCGACGCGCTCGACAACTACCGCGACTGGTGGCGGGCCCTGCTGCGCACGCCGGGCTTCCTGCGCGAGGAGACCGGCATCGAGAAGCGGGCGCGCGAGCTGCTCGAGGTGATGGGCCTCACCCACCGGGTCGACGAGCTGGCGAAGAACCTGCCCTACGGAGAACAGCGTCGCCTCGAGATCGCGCGCGCGCTGGGCACGCACCCGAAGGTGCTGCTGCTCGACGAGCCGGCGGCCGGCATGAACACCCGCGAGAAGGCCGACCTGATGGTGCTGATCCGCGAGCTGCGCACGCGCTTCGAGCTGGGCATCCTGGTGATCGAGCACGACATGAAGCTGGTGATGGGCATCTGCGAACACCTCACCGTGCTCGACCACGGCGAGACCATCGCGCGGGGCGAGCCGGCCGCGGTGCGCACGGACCCGAAGGTGGTCGAGGCGTATCTCGGGGAGGCGCCGGCCCATGCCTGAACCCCGCCGCCTGGGAGACCGCGCCCCGCTCGAGAAGCTGCTCGACGTCAAAGCCCTCGAGGTCGGCTACGGCGCGATCAAGGCGCTCAAGGGCATCGCGTTGTCGGTAGGCAAGGGCGAGGCGGTGGCGCTCATCGGTGCGAACGGCGCGGGCAAGACGAGCACGCTGCGCGCCATCTCGGGGATGCTCAAGCCGCAGGCGGGCACCATCACGCTGCGCGGTGAGAACGTCACGGGCCTCAAGTCGCACCAGATGGTGCCCCGGGGAATGGCCCACGCGCCCGAGGGCCGCGGGGTGTTCCCCAACCTCACCGTGCAGGAGAACCTGGACCTCGGCGCCTACCTGCGGCGCGACGCGGCGGGCATCGCGGACGACCTCAAGAAGGTGTTCGGCTACTTCCCCATCTTGAGCGAGCGCCGGGTGCAGATGGCGGGCACGCTCTCGGGCGGAGAGCAGCAGATGCTGGCCATCTCGCGCGCGCTCATGTCTCGGCCCACGCTGCTGCTGCTCGACGAGCCGTCCCTGGGCCTGGCGCCGCAGGTGACGCAGACCATCTTCCGCATCTTGCGAGACGTGAACGCCACGGGGACGTCCATCCTCCTGGTGGAACAGAACGCCCACCTCGCGCTCGGGCTGGCGCAGTGGGCCTACGTGCTCGAGACCGGCGAGGTGGTGATGGAAGGCACGGGCCAGGCGCTGCTCGCCAGCGAAGACATCCGCAAGGCGTACCTGGGCGAGTAGGCCCGGAAACAGGGCGATTTGCAGGTGGCGTATACGTTGTCATACAACTGCTGCATGGCCGCTACCGACATCCTCACCCTTCGCCTCGACCCCGCGACGAGCCGGCGCCTGGGCCGCCTCTCGAAGGCGACGGATCGCACGAAGTCGCGGCTGGCGGCGGACGCCATCTCGAAGTACCTCGACGACAATGCCTGGCAGGTCGAGGCGATCGAGGCAGGCGTTCGCGCGGCCGATGCTGGCGACGTGGCCCCGCAAGCCGACGTCGAGAACTGGGTGAAGAGCTGGGGCAAGCCGCGCGAGCTGAAGCGGCCGCGATGAAGGTGAAGGCGAAGGTCGTCTGGACCAGCCTCGCCATCGCCGACCTCGATTCCATTCGGCAGTTCATCGAGGTCGACGATCCCCGGGCGGCCGTCCGCACCGCGCTGGGGATCCTCCGGACGACCCGTCGCCTCGGAGCACTGCCATTCATCGGGCGTCCAGGCCGGGTCCTCAATACCCGCGAGCTGGTCCTGGTCGATCGCCCTTACATCGTCGCGTACCGGGTCACTGCAGGAGTGGTGGAGGTGCTGCGCGTGCTCCACACTTCGCGTCGATGGCCGAAGCGGATGCCGTAGACATCAGCTCGGAGCTTCAGGCTGAGGCGGCGCGACGAGCACTCCCGAGAAGCGCCCATAGACCACCGTGTACGTCGCGTCGGGCGCGAGCGCGGGCCACGGGTTGTAGAGCACGTACTCGACGAAGCGCCCGCTGGGCAGGCGCAGGGAGTACCCCGCGCGCCGTGACTTGAGCGGCTTCGCGCCGTTCGCGACGATCGCCTGGCCCAGCACGACGTCGGCGACCCCCAGGCTCGCAGCCCAGGCCACCGAGGCGGCCGCGATGCCCAGCAGCGCAGCCCCGCTCACCCGCGCCGGCAGTGGCCAGTGCCACTTCGTCCACGCCACCCACGCCAGTCCCAGGAACAGCGCCGAGAACGAGAGCAGCAGCACCGCCTTGAGCGCGAGCGCGAGCCGGAAGCGCGCGGAGATGCGCGTCATCGGTGCACGACCTCGGTGGGATCGTTCCCGGTGAAGGACTCCATCGACAGGCCTGCGCGCAGCGCCTCGTGGGCGGGCGTGCCCAGCGTGCCGAGCAGGTCTTCAGGCCCGTGCACGAAGCGGCGGGACAGCGCGTCGAGCCGCGCGCGTGCCTCGTGCAACCGCTCGCGCTTCACCTCGCCCGATTCGACGGCCTTCACCAGCGCTTCGATCGCGCTGCGCTGCACGCTGGCGTGATGACAGACCAGGAAGCAGTCGACCCCGGCCTTCACCCCTTCGACCACGGCGCGCTCGACGGTGAAGTGATCCGCGATCGCCTTCATCTCGAGATCGTCGCTCACCACCACCCCGGTGAAGCCGAGCTCCTTGCGCAAGAGCCCGTCCATCACCCGCGCGCTCATGGTCGCCGGCACGCCGGGCTCGAGCGCGTCGAAGATCACGTGCGCAGTCATCATCGAGGCGAGGCCGGCCCTGGCGTACGCGGCGAAGGGGAGCAGCTCGACCTTGCGCAGCCGCTCGAGGTCGTGCGCGAGCGAGGGCAGGTCCAGGTGTGAGTCCTTCGTGGTGTCGCCGTGCCCGGGGAAGTGCTTCGCGCACGACGCCACGCCCCCCGCCTCGAGCCCGCGCGCCAGCGCTACGCCGAGCCGCGCCACCTCCGCCGCGTCGCGGTGAAACGAGCGATCGCCGATGACCGGGTTGGCCGGGTTGGTGTCGACGTCGAGCACCGGCGCGAAGTCGACGTCGAAGCCCAGCGCGCGCACCTCGAGCGCCAGCAGCCGTCCTGCCCGTTCGATCAGCGCCGCGTCGCCGGTGAGCCCGAGCTGACGCATGGGCGGGAGCGCGGTGAAGGGCGCACCGCGCAGCCGCGCCACCCGGCCTCCTTCTTGATCGACCGAGGCGAGCAGGGGACGACCCGCCCGGGTCTTCAGCGCCCGCACCAGGCCCGCCACCTGCGCCGGCGAGTCGACGTTGCGCTTGAAGAGGATGATGCCGCCCACGCCGTCGTCGATGAGACGCTCGACCTCGGCGTCTGGAGAGAGGCCCGGGAAGCCGACCACGAACAGGCTGGCGCACTCACGGAAGAGACTCATGGGTGCACCCTCTCACGGCTGCGTTAGATACGCCGCAGCCATGCGCATCCTCCTCCTCAGCTCCCTGCTCCTGCTTGCCTGTAAGACCACGCCTGACCACCACGATGCGAACGGGCACTCCGCGGCGCACCGCTTCGACGACGCGGACGCCTGGGCGGCGCGCTTCGAAGACCCGAAGCGGGAAGCCTGGCAGAAGCCGGCCGAGGTGATCGCCGCGCTGGCGCTCGCCCCCGACGCGAAGGTCGCCGACATCGGCTCGGCCACCGGCTACTTCCCGGTGCGCTTCGCGAAGGCGTTGCCGAAGGGCCGCGTCTACGGCGTCGACGTCGAGAGCTCGATGGTGGACTACCTCAACAAGCGCGCCGACCAGGAACAGCTCACCAACCTCACCTCCCACCTGGCCGAGTTCGCCGACGCGAAGATCCCCGAGCCGGTGGACGTGATCCTGATGGTGAACACGTACCATCACATCGAGGCGCGGCCGGCCTACTTCGCGAAGCTCGCAGCCTCTCTCCGGCCCGGCGGCCGCCTCGCCATCATCGACTTCACCCGCGCCTCGAAGATGGGGCCGGGCTCCGCCGAGAAGATCCCCGCCGAGCAGGTCGAGGCCGAGCTGAAAGAGGCCGGCTACAAGAAGGTCCAGTCCTTCGACTTCCTGCCCGAGCAGTTCTTCCTGGTGTTCGGCCGCTGAGCCCTACGGGCCTGCAACGGAGGTGAGCGCGAAGAACTGAGCGAACACGTCCATCAGCAAGGGGGTGGACCTCCGTGTCGAAGGACCGGATTCATGAGTTTCTTCAGTGGGTTGGAGGTCGGCATCACCAGCAGCATGGCTCGACGGGTTGCGAAGAAGTGTGGCGGCAGGAGGCGGTGAAGGGCAGCAGCCATTAGCTTCGGCCAGCCCATGAGTGACGAGCCGTCGGTCGAAGCACAGCAGGCCAGCTTGAGAGACATTCCCGTGCTGCTCTTCGTGCGGGGGATCGCGCTGCTGTCCGTGCTCACGAGCCTGATCGTCGGGCTGCACTGGTACCTGGGCGCGCGGCTCATTCGCGATGCGCTGATGCCTGAGCCGTACGCGACGATGGCGTGGGCGCTGCTGTGGACGTTCTTCGCTTCGATCTTCGCGGGCTTCCTCGGTGGCCGCCTCTTCCCGCGGCCGCTGGCGAAGATCTTCCAGTGGTTCGGCTTCGTGTGGATGGGCGCGTTCGGCCTGCTGCTCGTGAGCACGTCGCTGTCGGACCTCGCGCTGTTCCTCACCTCGAAGTTCATGGTGGTGGAGCCGTCGTGGCCCACGCTGCGCGCGCTGGGCGTGCTGGGGCTGGTGGTGCCCGCACTGGTGTGGGGCTTCTACGTCTCACGCCGGCCCGAGACGAAGCGGGTGACGGTGGAGATCCCCGGGCTCGATCGCTCGCTCGACGGTTTCCGCATCGCGCAGATCAGCGACGTGCACATCGGCGAGACGCTGGGCCGCGACTTCGCGAAGCAGGTCGCTGATCAGGTCAACGCGCTCAAGCCCGATCTCGTCGCCGTCACCGGAGATCTGATCGACGGCTCGGTGGCGCGGCTGCGCGACGAGGTGGCGCCTCTTGGCCAACTGCGAGGCAAGCACGGCGTCTTCTACGTGACGGGAAATCACGAGTACTACCACGGCGGCTCGAGCTGGGAGGCAGAGGGCCGGAGGCTCGGCTTCACGGTGCTCCACAACGAGCACCGCGTGGTGGCTGACGGGAAGCTCGTGATCGGCGGCGTGACGGACGTGGAAGGCGCGCGCTTCTCAGAGGCCCACGCCCCCCGCGTCGATCTCGCCTTCGCCCAGGCGCCGGCCGGCGTGCCCCGCATTCTCCTCGCGCACCAGCCGCGCTTCGCGAAGCAGGCGAAGGACGCGTCGGTGTCGCTGATGCTCTCGGGCCACACGCACGGCGGGCAGATCTTCCCGTTCATGGCCTTCGTCTTGTTGCAGCAGCCGGTCATCGGCGGCTTCAAGACCATCCACGGCGTGCCGACGTACACCAGCAACGGCACCGGGTACTGGGGCCCTCCGTTTCGCATCGGCCCGCGCGGCGAGGTGACCGAGATCACCCTCAAGGCGACCTGATCCACCTCCACGCGAACATTCCACTGCTCCCTCTCAGCCCCTGAGAAATGCGGGGAACGCGGCAGCTTGACGCGAACCCCCGAGGGCGAAGACGCTTCGCGGCTCGATGGACCCGATCACCTCCGAGACGACGTTGCCGGCCGAAGCGCTCACTCCCGGCACGGCGATCACGGCGGCGAGACAGGAGTTCTGGCGCCACCTCCCCGCGTGGATGTTCTTCGTCTACGGCGTGCTGTTGCTCAACACCGAGCTGACCAACTTCAGCCCCGCACGCGGTGACCTCGCGCACACGGTCGTCTTCCCGTTGCTGGTGTTCGTGATCTACCAGGTGCTGCGCTTCACCCACGGCACCGGCTCGCGCCGCATGCTGATCACGAGCCTCGTGCTCGCCTTCGGCCTGCCGCCCCTCATCTTCTTCTGGCACACGCCCTCGCCGCTCTCGCACGATGGGCTGCTGCGCATCTACGAGTGGTCGAACTTCGCCTGGGCGGCGCTGCTGGTGTGGCACTTGTGGAAGCACCAGCGCTCGCACGTGGCGCTCTTCTTCGGGGTCGGCCTGCTCTACGGCGCGGTGCTCGAGAACGGCGGCATCATTCTGGGCTTCTTCCACGAGACCAACCTCACCGACACCATGGTGCGCCCCTTCGTCGCGCCCGTGGCCACCATGATCGGCTGGAGCGTGGTGCTGGCGATGGCCACCTTCGTCACCTGGGGCCTGCGCAAGCGGCTGCCCTGGCTGCGTCGCTCGGCGCTCCTGTCGGCGCTCGCGGTGGGCACCTTCGCCACGCTGCTCGATCTGCAGATTGATCCGATCGCGACCGCGGTGGGCTGCTGGGTGTGGCACGAGACGCTGCCCGGCTGGTTCCACGGCGTGCCGCTGGTGAACTTCATCGCGTGGATGTGCGCCCTGGTGCCGTTCGGGTACGTGATGTTCCGCGTGCAGGAACGGCGCGGCCTGCGCGACGGCGCGGCGTGGCGCCCGGAAGATCTGCTGGCGCTGCTCAAGTGGTCGCCGGCGGGGCTCGTCTGCGCGGCGCTCAGCTTCATCAGCGTGACGCTGCTCATCGAAGGTGTCACGGGCCCGAGCTGGACGCTGCTGAACGTCTTCACCGCGCGCGTGCTGGCCGTGGTGCTCTGACCGCTCCAGTGCTCCCTCGACACTGATCAAGCGTCACGCGGTGCCGGTCCGCTACGCTCTGGACGTGCCTGAGTTCGTCATCGACCGCGTCACCCGCACCCGCGACGAGGCCCGGGCGAGCTACGACCGCCTCAGCGGAACCTGGGACCTCGTGTCGGGACGGTTCGAGGCCCCTCATCGGGAAGAGGGCCTCAGGCTCCTGGCGGCGCGGGAAGGGGAGCGGTTGCTCGAGATCGGCTTCGGCACGGGAGCCTGCGCGGTCGCGCTCGGACACGCGGTGGGCCCCTCGGGTTCGGTGAAGGCGATCGATCTCTCGCCCGGAATGCGTGCCGTCGCCGCCCGGCGCATCGAAGCCGCGGGGCTGCAGGGCCGAGTGGAGCTGGTGACCGGCGACGCAGCCGCGCTCCCCTGGGGCGAGGGCTCGTTCGACGCGATCTTCTCCAGCTTCGTGCTCGAGCTCTTCGACACACCAGAGCTGCCGCACGCGCTCGCAGAGTGGCGTCGCGTGCTCCGCGAAGGAGGCCGGCTCGGGCTGGTCAGTCTCGTGCCCCCTGCGACTCCGACGGTCGCGACGCGCCTCTACGCCTGGGCCCACCGCCGGTTGCCGACGCTGGTGGACTGTCGAGCGATCCCCGCGCGGGCGCTGGTCGAAGCCGCGGGGTTCCACGTGCAGGAAACCAGGCACGCGACGCTCGCCGGCCTCCCAGTGGAGACACTGGTCGCGACGCGCGCTTGAGCCCGCGGAAATGCGAAAGGCGCCCCGGTCTCCCGGAACGCCCTTCGTGCATCACAGGTGAGCTGGTGACTCAGGTGTTGTTCGGCTTCGCGGTCGGCTGACCGGCCTGCTTCCAGCCGGCGATGCCCTCGGGCAGCACCGCGACGTCCGTGTAGCCGTTCTCCATCGCCCGCTTGGCCGCCGCGTGCGACGCGCCGCACTTCTGGTTGGCGCAGTAGAAGACGAGCTTCGAGGCCTTGTCGGCCGGCAGCTCGGACACGGCGTAGGTCGAGCTCGAGGTGAGCAGCACCGCGCCGGGGATCACGCCCTGGGTGGACCGCGTCTCCTTGCCGTTCGCGTCGACCGGAGTGGCCTTCTTCGCCTTGGTCCAGCTCGCGACGTCCGCGACGGTGGCCTTCGTGGGCTCGGTGGCCTTGGCCTGGTGCTGACCATCGCCCTCACAGGCGAGCGCAGCGGCGGGAACGATGAGGCAGGTAGCAACGGCGAGCGAGATGACGATGCGCTTCATGGGGATGGCTCCTGATGGGGTGGACGAGGCGGAAGTAATGCGGAAGTACTGCGTCCGCCGCAACCTCCTTATGCCGGGTAGCCGGTGGGAGTTTCACTTCAGTAAAAACAGCGACTTCCATGGAGGGTCCCTCGACTCCGCACGGGATGATCGGTGCGCAGTGTTCGGATATTCAGAACAATGACGTTCACAGAATATCGATTCTCTTGATGGTTCCGATGCGGGCATCTTCGTCGCCATGAACCGAGCCCTCTGGTTGACGCTGTTCTTCGCCGCATGCGGTCCCGAACAGGTCGAGCAGCCGGTGCAGGTGACCCCGGCGGTCGAGGAACAGCCAGTCGACACGAGCATGACGGAGCTCACCGGCTTCCCCTGCGACGTGCGCGAGGCGCTCCAGGCGAACTGCGCCAGCTGCCACGCGGGCCCGACCTATGTGACGCACTTCAACAGCCGCGACGATCTGCTCGCGCCCGGCCGCGGCACGCACCAGCTCGGCGTCGAGGTGGCGCTGCGGCTGCGCCCTGACGCGGCGTTCCCGATGCCGCCCGTGGGAGCGCCGCAGCAGCCGACGCTGGCCGAGCGTCAGCTCATCGACGGTTGGGTGCAGGCGGGCATGCCGGGCGGCGCGTGCGGCGAGCTCGACGACACGCCGTAAGGTGGATGCCGTGCGGTGACCGCTCGCAGGGTTGGCGGAAATAGCGGAGAGGCCCGGGGTGAACGGGTTCTCGACCCAGCGGAGGTCAGTCGTACCGCTCGCTGAGCGCACGCAACGAGCCCTCGGGGACGGCCTGCACCACCACGCGCTTTCGCCCCAACCGCCGGGTCGCCGCGTCGAGCAGGCAGACCTCCTTCGCCACGTGCGCCTCGAGCGCGCGGGCCCGGTCGCGATAGACGCCGGGGTCGAAGCGAACCTCGAAGCGGAGCACGGCCTTCCCTCCTTCAGCCGCCACCGTCCACCGGGGAGGGCCGAGCTCGACGCTCTTCACGAGGCCCAGGCGCGTCATGGGATGCAGGGTCTTCGCGCTCTCGGGCAGCGCCTCGAGCACCTCGCGCACGTCGACCGCGTTGAGGAGGAACTGCCCTTCGTGCTCGAGCCCGTGACGGCGGCGGCCGAGCACCTTGAGGCCCGTCTGTCCGGTGGCGCGGCACGTGGGCCCGGTGATGGCCACGTCGTGCGTGTCGTAGCGGATGAGCGGCATCGTGGTGACCCACGGCACCAGCGAGGTGAAGACGAGGCGCCCTGGTCCGCGGCGCACCGGCCGGTCGGCGTGCAGGTCGAGCAGCTCCACCACCATGGGCGGCTGCCCCGTGTGCAGCCAGCCGCAGTGCTCGCAGGTGGTGAAGGGCGTGGGGAACTCCGAGAGTGAGTAGTTGTCGAAGACGGTCGCCCCGAAGCGCGACTCCACCAGCGCGCGCCAGGTGCTGGAGAGCCGGTAGGAGAACGTGCCGATCAACTTCACGCCGAACGTCGCGGGGTCGACGCCGCGCTCCGCCAGGTACGCGGTGAAGACCTTGAGCGGGCCCGAGCCGATCACCATCGCGGTGACGCGACGGCCGTCTGGTTGCCGCGCGCGCAGGGTCGTCTCGAGCATCGCCAGCGCGTTCGCGTCGTGAAGCCAGGGCAACATCAACTCGTCGCGCCCGGCCAGTCGCTTTGGCAGCCCGTGGTGCACCGACACGACGGAGAGCGTCCAACCGGGGAAGCCACCATCACCTGCGACCGCGGTGGACGCGGTGGCGGCGAGCTCCTCCGCGCTGCGCGGTACGTTGAGCGGATCGACGTACGCCTCACCGCGCGTGGTACCCGACGAGACGACCCCGACTCCCGCCGGCCGCGTGCCGACGATCAACGCGTGCTGGTGCTTCGAGGCGGTGGGCTTGTCGAGCAGCGGGAGCCGTGAGAGCTGCTCGACCGTCTTCACCGACTTCCAGCGCTGGCCCCAGCGCGACCGGTAGAACGGCGCGCGCGCGGCGTGGGCGAGCGTGTCGACGAGCAGTGAGTCGAGGCTCACTTCCGGTCGAAGCCGGACAGGCTCGCGTGCGCCGCCAGTGCGCCGGTCTCGGTGCTGGCGACGCGGGCGCCGAGCTCCGTGGTGGCGACGCGCGCGCCGGTCTCCGTGGTGGCCAGGCGGGCGCCGACCTCGGTCGAGGCGACGCGGGCGCCGGTCTCGGTGCTGGCAAGGCGGCTGGAGGAGGGCAGGGTGACGCGGGACGAGAGCGATTTGATGGACATGGGGACCTTCACTGCGAGGCGCGTGCCGCGTTCAGGGTCCCCGGCTTTCAGCCATCTGGCCCGGGGAGGGCGGGGCTTGTAACCCGGCAGGTTACGCCTTGTGAACCCCCGCACCACCGCTGCACATCGCGGCTGCCTCGAGCAGCGCGCAGGCCATCGGCGTGGGGTCTGCGCGGCCCTTGCCAGCGATGTCGTACGCCACGCCGTGATCAGGCGAGGTGCGCGGCACCGGGAGCCCGATCGTCACGTTCACGGTCCGCTCGAAGTCGAGCGTCTTCGTCGCCACCAGGCCCTGGTCGTGGAACATCGCCAGCGCGACGTCGAAGGGGAACCTGCGGGCGCTCGCGAAGAGCCCGTCGGCGGCGTACGGCCCGCTCACGTCGATTCCCCGTGCCTTCGCCTTCCGGATCGCGGGGGTGATGATCCGCTTCTCTTCGCTGCCGAGCACGCCGCCGTCACCCGCGTGGGGATTGAGGCCGCACACCGCGATGCGGGGACGTCGGCCGAGCCTGGCGCGAAGGGCCCGATCCAGCAGCTCGAGCTGGGCCACCAGCTTCGGTGTGGACAGTGCGTCCGGGACCTCGCGAAGCGGCAGGTGATTGGTGGCCAGCGCGACCGAGAGCAGCGGACCCTTCATCAACATCATCACCTCGACGCCGAAGGCCGCCGCGAGCACCTCGGTGTGGCCGGCGAAGGGCACGCCCGCCTTCGTGATCGCCTCTTTCGAGACCGGCGCGGTGCAGATGCCGTCGAGCTCACCGAGCTGCGCTGCGGTGATGGCGGCGTGCACGTACGCGAGCTGGGCGAGACCTCCGGCGCGGGTGGGCTTTCCGGGGCGGCGATCTGACGCGGGCAGTTGGCTCACCACGCGCAGCTCGAGCTTCCCCGCGCGCACCGACGCGTCGCCGAAGAGCACGGGGATCAACGCGCGCTTCACCGCTGGCTGCGCGAGCGCAGCCAGCGTCACCTCGACGCCGATGCCTGAAGGGTCCCCCAGCGAGATACCGATGCGCGGCCGTGACATGGCGCGCACCATACAGCCGGCTTTCCTCGAGGCTGAGAGACAGATTGCGGCGTCCACGCCCCATGCAGATCCTGTGACGCTCTCGCGATGGAAGGGGCCCCTCGACAACGAGAGGTCGACGCTGCTTTTCTTCCTCAGGTACCTTGAAGCCGTCTCAGGCAGGAGGACCTTGCGGCTGGTCGAGCGGGTGGCTGAACAGCAGCAGGGAAAGGGGAAGATGATGCAGACCGTCGGTGACGACATCGAGTCGCGTGGCTTCCGCAGGGGGATGCGCAGGGGCTTGAAAGCGGGCCTCGAGAAGGGTCTCGAGAAGGGCCGTGAGGAGGGCGTGAGGAAGGGCGTGAGGAGGCGCTGCGTGAAATCATCCGACTCATCATCACGAAGCGCTTCAAGCGCATGACGCGCTCGGCAGAACAGCGCCTCGCTCGGGCAGACCCGGCCGCGCTGCCCTTGTTGCTCGATCGCGCGGTGACCGCCAGGTCGCTTCGTTCCGTGTTCGCCGCACACTGACGGTGGGATCACTCTTCGACAGCGACGCGTTCAACTCGAACTGCTTCTTCCCGCGCGCTGACGCGAGCGAGCCACCCGCGGGCGCGCAGGACTTCCAGGTGCCGGTGCCCGGCGCGAGCCTGCACCTGCGCTGGCATCGATCGCTCGAGCACGCGCCCACGGTGCTGCTCTTTCACGGCAACGGCGAGGTGGTGAGCGACTACGACGACGCGTCGCCCTGGGCCGCGCTGCGACTCAACCTCGCCATCTGCGACTTCCGTGGCTACGGCCGCAGCACCGGCAGGCCCACCCTGCGCTCCCTCATTGCCGACGCCCCTGTGGTGGCCGGCTTCGTCGGCGCGCGTACGGACCGCCCGGTGATCGTGATGGGACGCTCCCTGGGCAGCGCATGCGCGCTCGCGCTCTTCGGCAGCGCGCACCCCGCGGTGTCCGGGGTCGTCCTCGAGAGTGGCTTCGTCGATCTCGACGGGCTCGTGCGCAGGCGCGGCCTCGCTCCTCCCGCGCGCTACACCGCCGAGGAGTCGTCGCTCTTCGATCCACGCCCGAAGGTCATGAAGGGCCGCGTTCCGCTGCTCATCATCCACGGTGAAGAAGATCGCGCCATCGACGCAGGAGAAGCGCGCGAGGCCCACCGGCTCGCCACCACCCCGAACAAGCGGCTCGCGCTCATTCCGCGCCGAGGTCACAACGACCTCTCGGCCTCTCCCTCCTACTGGGAAGCGCTCGCCCAGGTGTGGACCTGGCCGGGCCTCACTCCGCCGACGGCTCACCGTGCTTGAGCACCTCTTCGGGGCACGAGCGGCGCAGCTCGTTCACCACCGCGAAGCGCCGCGACGGGTACTCGGTGCTGAACCACTGCAGCAGGCCGATCACCTCGGCGTTGCGGCCGAGCTTGCACAGGCCTGCCATGCGCACGGACCAGGCCTCGTCGCTCCAGCGGCCTGATGGGCAGCGCCGCTGATACGCGCCGAGCAGCCACACTGCTTCCTCCGCGCGATTGGCGTTGAGCAGCTTTCTCGCGCTCACCGCCGAGCGCAGCTCGGTGCCCGGGTCGCAGTTGGGGAAGTTGGTGTCGACCTCGAGCTCGTAGCTCTCCTGCGTGTTCGGCGGCGCAGGCGGGGGGGTGAACTCTTCCTCGGCAGGCTCGACGCCGTCCGGCTTCGCTTCGGGCTGCGCCGTCTGCACGGGCTTCACCTTCGGCTGGACCGGCTCCGGGCGCGCGCGCACCGCCACGGCCACAGGGGCAGGTGCTGGCGCGGCTTCGCCAACCCCCCGAGGCGCGAGTTCGTCCATCGCGGGCGTCGCAGGAGGCGCAGGAGGCGCTGCGGCTTCGATCGCCCCTCGAGCAGCGAGTCCACTGATGGGCTCGGCCTCCAGCGGCGGAGACGTCGTCGCGACCCGCTCGCCCTCCACCGTGATCTCGATCTCCGCAGGAGGAGGCGTCGGGCTCGCCGGCTGGCGACTGGTGCGCGCCTTTCCCGCTCCAGGCGAGGAGAAGGACGACTTGATTCCCACCGTCACCACCGAGCCGACGCCCACGGCGAGCACGAAGACCACGGCCTTCGCCCCCACGCCCAACGCACCGAGACCACCTGACACCCCGGCGCCGCTCGCGGCCTGCGCGCTGACGGCGGTGGTGGCGACGGCGACCGACGCGGTGGGGATCGCCACGCCGAGCGCACGCTCGAGGTTCTTCCGCACCCGCGCTTCGTCGGCCCGGGTCGGGTCGGCGCTCGAGAGCGCACTCAGCGCGGCGCGCGCCTCTTTCGAGAGCGGTTTCATCGCAGCTCCTCTGCCTCGCGTTTGACGAGGTCTTCGAACTGCTGCCGGGCGGCCCGCAGTCGGGTGTACAGCGTGTTCAGGTTCACCCCGGTGGCGGTGGCCACCTCGGGCACGGAATAGCCTTCGAGGTCCACGAGCAGCAACACCTCGCGCCGCTCTGGTTCCAGCTTGCCGAGCAGTTGCTCTACCCGCTGGCTCACCTCTTTCGAGGCCGCCATCGTGTCGGGCCCCGGCCCGCTCATCTGCAATTCGGGTGAGACCTCTTCGGTGGGGCGCTGCTTGCGGCGCGTGTCGCTGGCCACCCGGATGGCGATGCCCAGCAGCCAGGTGCGCTCGGAAGAGCGGCCCTCGAAGTCGTCCCAGCGGCGCCAGGCGGTGACGAAGACCTCCTGGGTGGCGTCGTCCACCGAGCCCGGGTGAACCCCCAGCCGTTGCAGGGTGCGCCACACGGCGCGGAAGTGCTCGGCGTAGAGCGCCCCGAAGTCCGCGGAATCCGGCGGCTTCTGCATGTGGAGCACCCGAGCTGTGGCGGTCACGCACTCACCTGTGTGCGTCAGTGGCGTGGGCCCCCGAAATCCGTGGGGGAAAGATCAGATCTTCACGTCCACCACGGCTGCGGCGCGCAGCTCCTGAACGTACTGCTCAGTGTACTTCTCCAGCTGGCCCCGCAGCATCTTGTCGCGCAGCTGCTCCTTCACCTCTTCCAACGGGGGCGCGGAGAGCGACTTGCGCTCCTCGACCTTGAGCACGTGCCAGCCAAACTTGGTGCGGATGGGCTCGCTGATGCCGCCCACGGGCAGGGTGAAGGCCGCCTTCTCGAACTCGGCCACCATCACGCCGCGCTTGAAGAAGCCGAGGTCACCGCCATCGGCCGCCGACGGGCCCTCGCTCTTCTTCTTCGCGAGCATGGCGAAGTCGGTGCCGGGCTTGCGCGCCTCTTCCATCAGCAGGTTCGCCTTGAGGCGGGCGACCTCGATCTGCTCGGGCGTCGCCTTGGGCGCGACCTGCACCAGGAGGTGGCGGGCGTGCACCTCGAACTCGTTGGCCTCGTCGTGGCTCCAGCGCGCGTACTCGGCCTTCAGATCTTCATCGGAGATCTTCACCTTGCTGCGCACCTTGAGGTTCACCAGCTTGAGGCGGGCGAGGTGCTTGCGCATGAAGGCCTTGTAGCTGGCGAGGGTGTAGCCCTCCTGCGCCAGCAGGCCTTCGAACTGCTCGGTGGTGATGTTGTTCTGCTTCTTCACGTCGTCCATGCCCATCTCGATCTCCGAGTCGGCGACCTCGATGTTGAGCTCGCGCACCTGGGTCTCCATCAGCTTCTCGCCGATGAGCAGCTCGAGGCCACGCTTGACCAGCAGGGACCGCGCCTCGGCGCGCTTCGTGGCGTCAGGCTCGGACCTGAGCTTCTGCGCGTCGGGCGCGATGCGGGTCTCCACCTCGGACAGGGTGATGACGTCGTTGTTCACCACGGCCGCGATGCGGTCGACGAGCTCGGCCCGCGCGGTGACTGCGGTGAAGGCCAGGGTGCAGAGGATCAGTCGATTCACGGGGCGGGGCATAGCACGGTCAGGCGCTCGGTCGATTGCTGCGAGGGGCCTGTGGCCCAGCAAATCCGTGTGATTGGCGCCAGGGTTAACGGAGAGCAGAGTCGTGGTCTCCTGTGCCTTGTCCATGGCCTCCCCCGCAGCGCTGCTCGACGAGCCCCGTGGCCAGGCCGCCGGCCGGGAGAGGCTGCGCGCCGTGTGGGTGAGCTGGGTCGCGGCCGCGCGCAGGGGAGATCACGAGGCCTTCACCGCGCTGCATGGACACTTCGGCAAGCTCGTGCACGCCATTGTCATCTCGCGCGTGTCGGCCTCCGACGCGTCTGACCTGGTGCAGGACGTCTTCCTGCTGGTGTTCCAGAAGCTCTCCTCGCTCGAGGATGATCAGGCCTTCCCCGCCTGGCTCGCGCAGCTCGCCCGCAATCGCGCGTCCCGGCACCTGCGTGACGCGCACCCCGGCGAGTCGCTCGACGAGGCGCCCCAGCAGGCCGCGCCCGATCGCAGCGGCGCACCCGACGCGCGCAAGGTGCTCAAGGCGCTGCAGGCGATGCCCGAGGCCTACGCCGAGACCCTGGCGATGCGCCTCATCGAGGGCATGACGGGGCCGGAGATCTCCGAGCGCACCGGGCTCACCCCCGGCAGCGTGCGGGTGAACCTGCACCGGGGCATGGCGCTGTTGCGCGAGAAGCTGGGGCTCCGGGCTCAGGCGGAGGGCAGCTCCGATGAGTGACTACCTCTGGGACAAGACGGGCCACGATCCCGAGCTCGAGGCCCTCGAAGGCGCGCTCTCGGGGCTCGCGTACGACGGCGTCGCGCCCGCGTTCCCGGGCAAGCCGCAGGACTACCTCTGGGACAAGTCGGGCCAGGACCCCGACGTGCAGGGGCTGGAACAGTCGCTCGCGGGCCTCGCCTACGACGGTGAGCCACCGGTCATCCCCATGTTGCTGGTCGCGCCGCTCAGTGAGGCGTCGCTCCCCGTGCGCCGGGTGCCCACGCCCTCGCCGCCGCTCCCGGCCGTGCGCAGGCCGGCCTCTCGCGGCGCGCCGTGGACGCACGCGAAGGTGATGCCGCTCGCGCTCGCCGCCGGGCTCATGCTCATGGGCTTCGCTGTCTCGTACAGCGCGCTGATGAAGGAGAAGGCCGACGTGCGCAGGGGCTGGAACCTGGTGCCGGTGCTGGTGGCCACCGTCGATCTCTCGGAGGGCACGGTGGTGACGATGGAACACCTCGCCCAGCGCAGCGTGCCCGAGCAGTTCGTCACCTCGTCGGTGGTGAAGCCCGACTCGGCTGGCTCCGTCATCGGGCAGAAGGTGCAGGTCGCGGTGGCCGCCGGCGACCCGGTGCTCTGGAACCAGTTCGAGGCCACGCGCGCCGTCGAGCGCCTCGCCACCCGCATCTTCAAGCGGGCCCGCGCGCTCGCGGTCGAGGTGAAGGGCACCACCGGCGTCGGCGGGTGGATGCGCCCCAACGATCACGTGGACATCATCGGCAGCTTCAAGGACCCGCTGACCAACCAGCAGGTCGCCGTCACCATCATGCAGAACGTGATGGTGCTCGCCACCGGCAAGCTCACCGGCACCACCAACGTGAACCTGGTGCCGCAGGCCGAGCGCGCCTACGGGCACGTCTCGTTGATGCTGCTGCCCGAGGAGGCCGAGATGCTGGTGCTCGCGCAGCAGGTGGGCGGGCTCACCTTCACCCTGCGCAACGAGGACGATCTCGACGTGCTCGAAGAGCGCGGGCGCGCCACCGTCAGCACGCTGCTCTCGGGCGAGCGCACGAAGGTGCTGCAGATGAAGCGGTTCAACACCATCCAGGTCATCCGCGGCTCGGCGGCGCCGGACACCACCAAGAGGGAGAAGTAAGGTCAGGTTCATGGCGCGACGGGTTGGCGTGTGGTTCGGGGTGCTGTGCTGCGTGAGCGGGTGCCCGCTGGCTGGCTTCAAGGTCAGGTGCGTCGCTTCGAAGACGTCGGCACCGGGCTCCTTCAGGAGGCGCCGGGTCTCGGCTACGACTGGAACGCCAACGCCCGCATCCGCCACCCCATCCGCGGCGTGGTGGCGCGCGAGCGCGACGTCGTCATCGCCTACCGCAACCCGCTGGAGGTGATCAGCTTCACTTCTTCGGGGCTGGCGCTCACTTCCTCGGCCAGTCACCCGTTCACCCACCTCTCGATCGCTGGCGGTAACACCGCGTGGGCCTTTCTCGATCTGGGCGAGACGCAGTGGGCCTTCGGCCCGCAGTCGTCGTCAGAGGGCAGCGAGCGCATCTTCTGCCCCTTCACCTTCACGCCCGAGGCGGGAATCGCAGCTGCAGGCGCCTGTTCGGATGCCCCCGGCGACCTCATGGGGACCGCCTATGGCGGCATGTGGACGTCGAGCCTCAGGGGCCCGACCCATGAGCCCCGGACGGGCCACTTCTATCGCCCTGGCGCCCGAGGCAGCGTCGCCGTCGTCGACAGCCTCGAGCTGCCGAAGCTCAGGTGGTTCGAGGGCGAGGTGCCGCTGGCGACCTGGCCCGATGCCTCGACGTTGCTCGTGCCGCGCGTGGACGCAGACAAGCTCACACTCGACCGCTACCAGGGCACCGACGGCCATGAGTGGGCCGGCGCAACCATGGAGTGGATCTGGGAAAACCCGGCGAGTGGAGGCACGCGCGTCTATCGCCGTTAACGCTCTCCTGCGCCCCGGCTCCTTCCTTCATGCTCAAGGGAAAGTCGCCGCTGATCATCGGAATCGTCCTGGGTCTGGCTGCCTTCGTCATCGGTTGGTCCGGCCTGCAGCGCGAACGGGCCAACTTGAAGAAGGGTTACAACCTCGTGCCGGTGGTGGTGGCCACCATCGACATCTCCGAGGGCACGGTGGTGACGATGGACATGGTGAGCCAGCGCTCGGTGCCCGAGATGTTCGTCACCAGCTCGGTGGTGAAGCCTGACTCGGCCACCTACGTCATCGGCCAGAAGGTGATGGTCTCGATGCAGGCCGGCGACCCGCTGCTGTGGAGCCAGTTCGAGACCTCGCGCGCCGCCGAGCGCCTCAACACCAAGGTGGTCAAGCGCATGCGCGCCGTCACCATCGACGCACGCGCGTCCTCCGCGGTCGGCGGCTGGGTGAAGCCCAACGATCACATCGACGTGATCGGCACGTTCAAGGACCCCGACACCAACCAGCAGGTCGCGCTCACCCTGCTGCAGAACGTGGTGGTGCTCGCCACGGGGAAGATCACCGGGAACACCAACGTCAACATCCTCCCCGAGGGTGAGCGCACCTACGGCAACGTCACGCTCATGGTGGTTCCGGAGGAAGGCGAGATCCTCACGCTCGCGCAGGAGCTGGGCAACCTCACCCTCGCGCTGCGCAACGAAGACGACCTCGACACCATCAACAACCGGCTCCCCACCTCGGTGCGCACGCTGTTCGACGGCGAGCGCAGGTCGATTCACCAGAAGGTGCGCCAGGACATCATCACCGTGATCCGGGGGACCGGATCCAAGGAGGAGAGCCGGTGAGCGCGCTCGCGTCGCTGTTGCTGGGGGCGTCGGTGACCGTGCTCACCACCGCGCTGTGGCCGAAGCGCCCAGAGACCGCGCCTGAGCTGCAGTTCGTCGAGGATGCGCGGGTTCCTCGCACCCTGCACTGATGGGTTGCCGCCCTCGGCTTCGCTCGGGCTGAACGGTCTGGGCCAGTTCAGTTCAGGCCGAGCTCAGGGCTCTTGCGACTGACCGGGCGCAACGCGGCCTGACACCAGCACCAGCGACTCGTCGTTGATCACGATCGCCGCCTTCGCCCGCAGCCCGCCCACGTACGCCTTCTGCGCCTCGCTGCGCAGCGTCGAGAGCATCCGCTCCTCGATGAGGCCACGCACCTCGGTGAACTCGCGCTTGCGGCCCGGCTTCTTCTCCAGCACCCGGAAGAGGTGGAAGCCGTACTCGGTCGACACCACCTCGCTCGTGCCCCCCACGTTCAGCTTGAACACCACCTCGTCGAACGTCGGCGGCATCGTGCCCCGCGCGAAGAACCCGAGGTCGCCGCCCACGCGCGCGTCGGGTGAGAGCGAGTAGCGCCGCGCCAGGTCGGGGAACTTCTTCCCCTGCCACAGCTGCTGCTGCACCCGCTTCGCCTCGTCGAGACCCTTCACCACGATCTGCTGCGCGTGCACCTGCTCGGGCTCGGTGAAGTCGGCCACGTGCTCCTCGTAGTACTGGCGAATCTGGTCCTCGGTCACCGCCACCCGCGAGTGCACTTCCTGGGTGAGCAGCTTCTCGATGGTGAGCTGTTCACGCGTGCTGCGGGTCAGCGCCGCGCGCGAGGTCTGGCTCTTCGCCAGCGCCTCGTCGAAGGTGCCCGCGGGGTACTCGCTCGAGAGCGCCAGCACCCGGCGATCGACCTCCTCTGTGGTCACCGTCACGCCCGCGGAGGCCGCGGCCTGCAGCAGCAGCGCCCGCTCGATCAACGTCTCCATCAGCGCCTGCTTGTACGGCTCGACCTGCTCGGGCGTGCGCGGCCCGTTGCCTTCCATCGCCTGGGCCTCGCGCGAGAGCAGCCGCTCGAAGTCGGCGCGCTTGATCACCTCGCCGTTCACCGTCGCCACCACGGCCGGGTCCTGGCTCGGCTTCTGCTGCTGGGGGCAGCCGGCGAGCACCAGGGCGACGGCGAGGAGCGAAAGGCGGGTCACGGACACAGCGCGTAGCACCCGGGCCTTACTTCGTCGACGGCGGCGCGGGAATGAACCCGGGCGACGGGGCCGTCGAGGGAACCGCCGGCGCCTTCGGGTCGACCACCATCGCCGCCAGCGACGACTCGTTGAGCTCGAGGTGTGAGTCCTTCTTGAGCCGGTCCATCAGCGCCCTGAAGCGCTCCTGCTTCGACTCGTTGGCCAGCAGCTGCTGAATGCTCGGTTTGGCCTGCTCCACCGAGAGGTTGAGCGCGAGCTGGCGCCCCTGCAGCTTCACCACGTGCAGCGCTTTGGGCGTCTCGATCAACGTGGGGGCCAGGTCGCCCACCCGCACCAGGCTCGCCGCGGCGGCCGCCAGCTCGGGGCCGTACTGGGTGCTCAGCTCCTCGTCCGAGAGGAAGCGCATGTCGCCGTCGAGCTCCTTCGTGCGCGCGTCCTGGCTGGTCTCGCGCGCCAGCTTGCCGAAGCCCGCGGCGTCGAGCGGGGCCAGCGCCTTCGCCTTCGCCAGGATGTCCTCGGCGATCGCCCGGTCTTCCTTCTTGAAGGCGATGTGCGAGAGCCGCGTCATCGCCGGCTTCACGTAGTCGGAGGTGTGGGCCTGGTAGTACGCCGCCACCTGCGCGTCGGTGACCCCGCCGTTGCCCTCGTCGAGCTCCTTCTTGAGCAGCTGCTGCACCATCACCCGGCGCGCCGCCTCGACCACCTCGGGATCGTTGTGCAGGTTTCTCCGCACCGCTTCCTGCGCCAGCAGCTCGAAGCGCACCAGGCCCTCGACGTAGTCGCGCCGCTGCTCCACGGTCTGGAAGCGGGCGCGGGCGTAGGGGTTCATCTCGGCGAAGCGCGCGGCGAGCTCGGCGTCGGTGATCGCCTGCGAGCCGAACTTCGCCACCCACGTGCCGCCGGTCGCGCCGGCCGGCGGGGTTCGGCGGAAGTCCATCTTCGCCACGCCCGGAGAATCGCAGGCGCACAGGAGCAGGGGGACCAGGAGGAGGACGCGTCGCATGCCCCGCTGCTACACCAGTTTTCCCCTACTGGCTCAGCTCGGCGGTGAGGAATTCGAACACGGCCTGGGGCAGTTGGTGGCGGGTGCGAAAGCTGGCGAGCGCACCGCCCAGCCGGCTCCCCGAGGGCCGGGGCTCCCCCGCGTGGGCCGCGAACGCGAAGGCCAGCACCACCGCCTTCACCACCGGCCGCTCGGGCATGCGCGCCGGGAACGCCTGGAGCGCCTCGACGAACTCGTCGGCCTCGGTGAAGCCGACGCGCTCCTGCACCTCCACCAGCTTCGGCACCTCGTGCGCCGGGCGGCCGGCGGCGAGCGCGCTGGTCACCAGGGCGCGCGCTGCGAGGCCTGCGAGGGTCACCTCGGCGGGCGAACAGGACAGCCGTCGAGCCAGGCCCACCGCGAGGCTGACGAGCTGCTGGGCCTGCGCCCCGCGGGTTCCGTGCAGCGCCAGCAGCGCGTCGATCACCCGGGAGGACAGCTCGGAGGCCCCGGAGGGCTGAAGCTGCGCCGGCGCCTGCACCAGGGCCAGCGCATCGTTCACGGGCGGGGAAGCCTGGCTCTCCCTGCTGCCCGGGTAGAGGCGGGTGCGGGCGACGGCGAGCGCCCGGCTGCCCGCGCGGAAGGCGATGAGGCTGCGGGTGCCGATGGCGGACTTGATCAGCGCGAGGGCCTTCGCGTCCATCGGGTCGGCCATCGCCACCATGAGCTGGCTGCCGCCCTTGAGACCCAGCGGCACCACCTGCGCGGCGCGGGAGAGCGCCAGCGGCACCAGGGCCAGCGCCTCGGCCGACGGGGCGCTGTCGGTGAGCTTCTTGAGGCTCAGCGAAGGGGTGCGGGTGAGCTCGGCGGTGGTGGCCACCAGGGTGTCTTCGTCGACGGCGCCGTCGTCGATGAGGAAGGACGCCAGCGCGCCGCCCAGCGCCTCGGCTGCCTCCTGCGCGGCCGTCACCTGGGCGCGGGTGAGCTTGCCGCGCTCGACGAGCAGGCTCGCCACCCGCAGCTCGAGGGACGTCTCGGGCGCGGGCGCCTCGGGCGCGGGCTCCGCGCGCACCGCCACGGCCAGCATCTCGCGGGTCATCTTCTTGGTGGTGATGCGCGCCACCACCGCGCCGGGTGGCGTCACCGCGGGCACTCCGCCGGGCGGCGTGAGCGGGGCGAGGTTGAGGTCCTGCAGTGGCGCGCCGTCGGCGGCGAACGGCGAGACGCGGCCCGGGCCTGCGCGCGCGAACAGCCTGGCGATGTCGTCGTCGGTGGTGGCCCAGCGGTTCTGGGTCACGGCCTGCTCGAGCACCGCGCTCACCTCTTCGATGGTCGGCCGCGCCGCGGGCTCGACGGCCAGCATGGTGACGAGGAGCGTGAGCCACGGCTCGGGAACCTGCTTCACCTTCTCGCGCGTCAGCCCCTGCCAGGAGGTGGCCGCGTGGCAGAGGTGGGCGGGCGAAGGGCCGCTCCAGAGCGGGCGGCCTACGGCGAGCTCGTAGAGCACCAGGCCCAGGCGGAACACGTCGCTCTCGGGCGTCGCCGGCCCGGACACCTGCTCGGGCGCCAGCGAGTTCACCTCGCCCCGCCACGGCCCCGGGTCACCCTGGGGTGGCAAGGTGGCGGCGATCGCGCCGTCGTGCAGGTGCACCTCGCCGCGGCTGGTGACGTAGATGGTGGAAGGGCACACGTCGCCGTGCGCCAGCCGCTGGCGATGGAGCGGCTCGAGCGCGCTCGCCACCCGCGCCACCACCGCCAGGCCTTCGTTGGGCGCGATGAAGCCAGAGGCGCGCGCCAGCGTCGACATCACCCAGCGCAGCGACTCGCCCTCGGTGCCCTCGACGACGAGCCAGAGCCCCTCGGCGTTGGTGCCCACCTCGATCACGTTGGCCAACGACGGGCCACGCACGCCGCGCAGGTTTTCCAGCAGCCGCTCGATCGACGTCGGTGCGGTGACGAGGTGCTTGAGCAGCACCGCCTTCTCGCTGCTGGCCTGGCGCCCCGCATAGGTCTCGAGGTATCCCCCGGGGGGATTCACGCGACGCATGATGCGATAGGCGCCCAAACCGGACCCTTCGGGGAGTTGCGACCCAAACGGAAAAAGTTGCCGCCTCAGTGTAGAGCCTCAATCCAGATCAGGCCATGCTTTGCTGGGCGGGTACGGGGCGACCCCGAGCGTTGGCCGACGCTCTCAACCAAGACGAGGAAGACGAAGACATGGCGCGACGATCAACGATTGCGGTGACGGTGTTCCTGGCAGTGACCGGCTGTAGCCCCGTGGAGGTGCGCATCGACGAGATGCAGGGCGTTCCCTCGGTGAAAGGCCAGACCGAGATCACCATCAGCACCACCTTCACCTGCGGCAGCACGCTGCCGGCCGGCGACAAGATGGTCGCGACCCGGGCCGTGGCGGGTGGGTGCGAGTTCACCTTCGACGACACCATCGAGGTGCTCAAGGCGTCCGACTACCAGGAGATCGGCGAGCTGAAGGTCGCCTCGAACCTGGTGCAGCGGGTCGAGCTGAGCATCAACAAGCTCGCCTTCGTCGACGCGGCGACGGGCACGGCGCTCGACCTGTCCACGCGCGTCACCTCGGTGGTGCTCTCGGTGAACGGCCAGCAGGTCGCCGACAAGGCGGCCATCAGCAGGCTGCCGGCCGTGGTGAAGCTCGAGGGCGACGCGCTCACCGCGCTCAAGGCGAAGATCGACGCGCGCCAGGCGGCCTCGGTGGCGGTGAAGGCCGTCGCCGTCCTGCCCGACATGCCCCGCCCGCCCGAGCGCCTCAAGATCGACTACGACGCCCAGCCGGCCATCATCATGGGGCCGGGCAAGGTGTTCTGACCGGGCCGTCAGGTGTTTCCAGGTGAGGCAACCGGCGACAGGGTCGTGCCGAGAACCATCCTGTGACCCTCTCCATCGGATCCCGCGGCACGTCGGTTCGTACCCTCCAGCAGAAGCTGCAGACGGCGGGCTTCAGTCCCGGCGGGGTTGACGGCGTCTTTGGGCGTCGCACTGAGCAGTCGGTGCGCGCCTTCCAGCAGTCGCGCGGGCTGGAGGTCGACGGCAAGGTCGGCCCGCAGACCCTGCGGGCCCTGCGCGATGGGTTCGATCCCGCGCCTTCCTCGCCCACCAATCCCCGCCGCCCTGCGCCGGTCGAGCCCACCCAGCCGAGGCCCCAGGCAGGCACCAACCTCACCGCCACCTTCGATCGCGTGCGTGGGCCGGGCAGCCGCTCACAGCAGGTGACGGGGCGCGTCACGGTCAACGGTCACACCTACGACTTCCGCAGCGGTGGGCACGGGCGCGGCAGCCTTCCGCCCGGCGCGTACCAGATCACCCCCCACCTCTGGAGCCGCAGCGACCGCAGCATGAGCGTGGGCGGCGTCGGCTACAGCTTCGCGATGAGCGACAAGTACGACTCGCGCGTCGGCGCGACCCGCAGCCTGCTGCGCATTCACCCCGATGGTGGAACCCCCGGCACGATGGGCTGCATGGGCATCATCGGAGACGCGTCGGTGCAGCGGCAGTTCCGCGAGGACATGAGGGCTGAGCTGCAGCGCAACGGCGGGCGGTTCACCCTGAACGTCGGCTAGTTCTCTCCCTCTCCCTCTGAGGGGCCGGTCGTCCGAAGCGCCCCTCACCCGGCCTGTGGCCGACCTCTCCCCGCGCCGCAGGGAGAGGTTTTCAGGGCGTTCCACCGATCATCTTGAGGATGGTGTCGGCGTCTTGGGTACGCCCGAGGTGGTTGAGGCACCGCACCTGCTGCAGCTGCACGCCGCGGCGCATCTGCGCCTCGTTGGGCGCGTTCGTCACCGGATCGCTCAGCCAGCGATCGGCGAGCTTGAGCGCGTGGTGGCAGTCGTTGGCGTCGGCGGCGAAGGCGATGTTGCGCACGCCCGCTTCGCGCGCGCTGGTGCTGCTGATCGACGTGCCCAGCTCGCGCAGCTTCCGCTCGATGCCGCGCAGCGAGAAGCCGCGCTCGGTGCTGGTGACCGCGCGCTTCGGAGGCAGCGGCACCGGCGGGTACTTGAGCGGCTGCGGCTGGTGCTGGTTCTCGGGCAGGGTGTTCCAATCGGCCTCGTCGGCGGCGGTGGGAGTGCGATCGGGCTGCTGCTCCTGCTCGGGTTCCTGCACGGCCGCCTCTTCGGGGGGCGGGGGGCTGTCGTCCTCGTCCTCGTCGCCGAGGCGCGCGATGGAGTCAGGCTGCACGGCCTCGGGCGCGTTCGCGACGGGGGGCGGAGCTGTGGGCGCGCTGGTGGTCTCCCAGGGGAGCTCGGTGAGCTGGCCACCGCTCCAGGTCACGGCGTGACCGGCGGTCACCTCGCGCCTGCCGGTGGGCGTCTTCACCTCGACCTTGCCCTCTTCGACGGCGACGAGCGTGCGGGTCTGATCGCGCGAGACGAGGAAGCGCGTGCCCAGGTCGATCACCTCGAGGTCTCCCGCGCGCACGGTGAGCACGCGATCGGTGCGGTGCGGCACGACCATGGCGAGGCTGCCTTTGGCGAGGTCGAGGGTGAGCTGCTTTTCCTCGAGGGTGACGAGCTTCACCTCGCTGGTGGCGGTGAGGCCGGCGCGCGAGCCGTCGGGCAGCTTCATCCACACGCTGCCGCCGGACTGCGTGGCGACGGTCGCGCCTTCGTTGAGCACCTGCGCCTTGCTGGCGCTCGACTTCTTCGCGCTGGCGACGGTGACGGAGAGCCTGGGCCGTTCACCCCGAGCGGAGTCGACGGGCAGGGGCACCGGCGTGGGCAGGGGCGGGGGCCTCTCGACTGGGCTCGGGGTGAGCGCCACGGGAGACGGGGGCGGGGTGGCCTCGGCGAGCAGCCACGCGCCGGCGGCGACGAGCACGAGGCCCAGCGCGGCGGCGAGGACGAAGCGGGGGGTGAAGAGCGCCTGCCACCACGAGGTGAAGCTCTTCGCGGCGAGCGCATCAGCGGCCTCGGCGAGATTGGCGCCCACGCGGCGGGCCATCTGCTCAGGCATCGGCGGGACTTCGGGCAGGCCCATCAGCACCTGCTGCGCGAGCTTCACGTCTTCGAAGGACACGCGGCAGTCGGGGCACTGCGCGAGGTGGCCTTCAGCGTGCTTCGCCTCGGCATCGTTGAGCTCGGCGCGGGACAGCGCCCAGAGGGTGTCGTGCTCGAGATGATTGCTCACGGCTCACCTCGTTTCAGCTTCACCACGACGACGGTGAAGTCCTGGCGGGCGCGGTTGAGGCGCGAGCGCACGGTGTTCACCGGACAGTCGACGAGCTCCGAGATCTCCTCCGGCTTCATGCCCAGGAGCTCGTGGTACACGAAGACGGTGGCCTTCTCCTCACTGAGTTGAGCCAGCGCCTTCTGCACCAGGGCGGCGGCCTGCTTGACCTGGGCGGCGCGCTCGGGGTCGTGGCGTTCGTCGGTGGTGTGTTCGGGCACTTCGTCGGTCGCCTCTTCCTTGCGGCGGCGCTTGCCGCGCAGGTGCATCAGGCCGACGTTGACGCACACCCGGTGGAGGAAGGTGGAGACGCGCGAGTCGCCCCGGTACGTCTTGAGGGCGCGCATGAGCTGGATGTAGGACTCCTGGACCAGGTCTTCCAGGTCGGGGCTGTGACCCACCACCCGGTAGAGAACGCGCCACGCCTGCTCCCGGGTACGCTCGTAAAGTTGCGTAAAGGCGACACTTTCACCGTCCCGCGCGGCGAGGGCGAGCGTACGGAGAGGATCGGCCACCGCGGCGAGGTCGTTCGGCATGTACCCGAGGGGGAAGGCGAGGGCCGTCATGGCACTCGTTGGTTGCCGGCTGCAAGACCGTTGATCCACACCTTATTACTGCGTCTCCCACTCCCCGCGGGGGAGAGGGTTGGGGAAGGGCTTAAGGTGCCGCGGCATGCGACTCGCCGTCACCGTACTTATTCTCTGCGGACCGATTGCCCGCGCTGAGGCACCCGCCTTCGACGCCACGGCCGCGGCGCGGTTCGCGAAGCTGGCGTTGACGTGCGTGCACCGGGAGTACCCGAACAAGCTCGCGCACGTGCTCAACGACGCGAAGGACGTGAAGGCGCCGCGCCAGCTCACGCCGGCGTTCTACGGTTGCTACGACTGGCACTCCTCGGTGCATGGACACTGGCTGCTGGCGAGGTTGGCGCGCACCTTCCCCGACGCGCCGTTCGCGGCGCCGGCGAAGAAGGCGTTGGCGCAGAGCCTGACGGCGAAGAACCTGGCGGCCGAGCTCAAGTACCTCGAGGGGCCGGGGCGGGTGAGCTTCGAGCGGCCGTATGGGTTGGCGTGGTTGCTCCAGCTCGCGCTCGAGCTGCGCGAGTGGAAGACGCCGGAAGCGCAGGCCTGGTCGAAGGCGCTCGAGCCGCTGGAGCGCGCGGCGGCGGCGAGGTTGTCGGCGTGGCTGCCGAAGCTGTCTCGACCGATCCGCATCGGCGAGCACGATCAGACGGCGTTCGCGTTCGGGCTCATCCTCGACTGGGCGCGAGGCGCGAACGACGAGGCGATGGTGAAGCTGCTGCAGGAGCGCATCGAGGTCTTCTACGGCAAGGATCGCGACTGCCCGCTCGCGTGGGAGCCAGGCGGCCAGGACTTCCTGTCAGCGTGCCTGGCGGAGGCCGACCTGATGAGGCGGGTATTACCGCCAGCGCCATACGCGACCTGGCTGCGAGCCTTCCTGCCGAGCATTCCCGAGACGGCGCAGAAGCCCTGGCTCACGCCCGAAGTGGTGACGGATCGCACTGATCCGAAGCTCGCGCACCTCGACGGGCTCAACCTCTCGCGCGCGTGGATGCTCGAAGGAATGAGCTCTGCGTTGCCCGCGACCGACCCGCGGCAGCCCGCGCTCAACGCGACGGCGCTGGCGCACCGAACGGCAGGCCTCGAGTCAGTGACGGGAGAGCACTACGAGGGCGGCCATTGGCTGGGGAGCTTCGCGGTGTACCTGGTGACGAACCGGGGTCACTGAGCGCTGAGCTGGTCGAGGGTGGCGTGGAGCTGATCGAGATACACGGCGTACCTCTGGTACCTGAGATCCACGGGCTCGGCGGTGAAGAAGCGGCGCAGGAAGGGTGCGTCGAGCTTCGCCTGCGGGCCAGGATCGCCGGTTCACGCAGCGCAGGAGGAAGCGCGCTCGCAGCTTCGACCTCGCGCATGCCCGCATCGAAGCGCCGCCAATACAACCGGAGCGCCAGGGTGGCCCTCACGCCGCGCTCGAACTTCGACGCGCGTTGGGACCTGGTGGTGAGCCCTGCGGGCTCGGGGAGCTGGGCGTCGAGCTCGGCAGGCAGCCACGCGCCGAACAGCCGTAGCCCGAGCTGGGTGCGTTCGAGCGCCATCACCTCGGTGTAGTCAGGCGCGAGCGAGCCCCTCACCCAGCGTCTGCGCCTGGCGACGGAGCACGAGCCACCCGACGACGACGAGAGCGACCACCAGACCAATCAACGAGAGGACAAGGCGCCGCATCGAGCCTGGCGCGTCTAACGGTGAAGGCCCGAGGCCGAACCCGAGGATCCGCTCGCCGAAACCCACCCCGTACCCGATCGCGAAACCGATCCCGATCCCGATCCCGGCCCCGACCCCGACCCCGACCCCGACCCCGACCCCGACCCCGACCCCGGCCCCGACCCCGACCCCGCCCCAAGCCGCCCGCCGGCCCCTGCTCCCTTCCCGCCCACCCCAACTCCGACCAAGATGCCCTCAGTGCCCTTCCGCCTCTCCCTCCTCCTCCTCCTCACCGCCTGCACCCGCCCGGCCCAGCCGGTCCGCGATCCAACCCACCCCGATCTCCGCCTCGATCGAGTCGCGATCCGCAGCTGGTCCGACAACCGCCTCCGGGTCCTGACGACAGCCACCCGCCTCGACGTGTTCCGCGAGATCGGCACCCCGGGTGACGTGATCGCCTGGGACGCGGGAGTCCTCCTCCTCACCGACGGCACGCAGCTGACCGCCCCGCTGGTGACCGGCAACCTCTTCGCCGGCCAGTTCACCGGCAAGGGCGGGGTGACGCTCTCCGGCCCCAACTCGCTGCGCGCCGCCACCGAGACCGTCGCCTTCGATCGAGCGCAGGGCGCAGGTGGCGTCGCCGCGTCTGACGCCGGCCTGGTGCTGACGCAGCCCGGGCTCCGGCTCGAGGCAACGGGCTTCTCCTTCGACGTCGCCGAGGAGCGGGCGACCTTCGAGCAGGCGAGGACCCGGTTCGCCCCATGAACGAATCAGACCTCAAGCGCCTGCTGCGCCGCATCGTCCTCGGCGTGTCAGCGACGCCGCTGCTCTGGCTCCCGGCCTGTGGCCGCAGCGAGCTCCCGCTCGAGTTCCCGCCCGACGCGAGCGTCATCCCCTCGCGTGACGCGGGCTTCGACGCCGGCACGCGCTTCGACGCAGGCCTTGACGCCGGCCCGGGCGACGGCGGCTGGACGATCATCAGAACGAGCTGTGCTCAGTTCGGAGGCTGGGCGGACACCAGCATGGGCCGGTTCTACAAGGACGGCGGCGTGATGCTCGACGCAGGGCTCTGCGAGTCGATCTGCGGCGTCGACGACATCGGCACCCCCATCACGGAATGCACGCCCGTCAACGCCTGGGAGCTCGTCTGCTGGTCGAACTTCTGCGCCATCGGCCGGCTCGCAGACGGCATCGGCACGCACGCCGAAGGACCGTCCCTCGGCCGCCACTTCGCCGACATGGCCGCGCACGAGGCCGCCGCGGTGGTGGCCTTCGAGCAGCTCGCCCGGGAACTGGCGCGGCACGAGCTCCCCGAGCAGCTGGTGCGCGGCGCGAAGCAGGCCGCGCGTGAGGAGCGCCGTCACACCCGCCTCGCGGGCGCGCTGGCCCATCGCCACGGTGGGACCTTCGGCCTCACCCGCGACCGCCCCACCGAACTCCGCTCGCTCGAAGCCCTCGCGCTCGACAACGCGGTCGAGGGCTGCGCGCGAGAGACGTTCGGCGCGATGGTCGGGCTCTACCAGTCACGGCACGCGCCCGATCCGCAGGTCCGCGCGGTGATGGCCTCGGTATCGGAAGACGAGCTGGGTCACGGCGCGTGGTCGTGGGCGATGGCAGACGAGCTCTCGCGACGGCTCCCGTTGCCGGCCCGCCGGAGGATCCGCGAGACGAGGGACACCGCGCTGACGAGACTCAGCTCGGGGCTGCTCGACGCGTTCACGCCGAGCGAGCGCGTGGCGTTGGGGCTGCCTGATCAGGCGCGGCTCGAGACGATGGCGCAGCGGCTCCGCGATGCGCTGAGCTGAGTGGGCGCCGGAGGATCGCCCCTCACCCCGGCCCTCTCCCCGCTTCGCAGGGAGAGGGGGGAACGGATCAGCGCCGGTACTGCCGCAGCGTCGCGTAGAACGTGCCCACCTCGATCGGCTTCGACAGGTACCCGTTCATGCCCGCCGCAAGACACCGCTCGCGCTCTTCCTCGAGCGCGTGCGCGGTGAGCGCGACGATGGGCGTCTTCTCGAACGCCACCCGGCGCCGCAGCGCGCGGGTGGTCTCGAGGCCATCGAGCTCGGGCATCTGCACGTCCATCAACACCACGTCGAAGTCGGTCGGCCCGCGCTCGAGCCGGGCGATCGCCAGCACGCCGTTCTCCGCCACTTCGGAAGACGCGCCCGCCTTGCGCAGGAGGCTGGTGGCCAGCAGCTGGTTCACCTTGTTGTCTTCCACCACCAGCACCCTCAGGTTCGCCAGGTCCAGGCTGACGTCGGGCCGCGCGCTGGGCGCGACCGCGGCCACGATCGTCGCGGGCACGGTGCAGGTGAACGTGCTGCCCTGGCCGGTGGCGCTCTGCAGCGTGAGATCGCCGCCCATGAGCCGCGCGAGCTGCCGGCTGAGGGCGAGCCCCAGCCCCGCGCCGCCGTGGCGCCGGGTGACGCTCTCGTCGACCTGGGTGAAGGGCTCGAAGAGGCGCGCCTGCTGCGCGGGCGAGAGCCCGACGCCGGTGTCCGTGACGCTGATGCTCAGGGTGCCGTCCTTCGCCTCGACCCGCACCGACACCCCCCCGGCTTCGGTGAACTTCACCGCGTTGGAGAGCAGGTTGGTGAGCACCTGGCCCAGCCGGCCCCGATCTCCGGTGACGGTGAGCTCGCCCTTCGGTTCGAAGGTGATGTCGAGCGAGAGCCCCTTTGCCTTCGCCTGCGCCTTGAGCAGCGCGACGCTCTGCTCGACCAGCGCGCGCACGTCGACCTGGCCGTCTTCGATGCGCATGCGGCCCGCCTCGAGCCGCGACACGTCGAGGAGATCGTTGGCCAGCGACAACATCGTCTGGCCCGCGCCTGCGACGGTGGCGAAGTGCTCGCGGGCTTCCTCGAGGGTGGTCGCGTCGCGGCCCAGCTGGGCCAGGCCCACGATGGCCGCCAGCGGCGTGCGGACCTCGTGCGACATGTTGGCGAGGAACTGGCTCTTGAGCCGGCTGGCGGCGCTCGCCTCGGCTGACGCCTGGCGCAGCGAGTGCTCGAGCTCGCGCGTCTCGCTGATGTCCTGCGCGCTGGCGAACAGCGCGTCCTGTCCGTCGAGCACCATCTTCGCCAGGGTGACGCGCATCGGCACCTTGTGGCCGTCGACGTGGAGGTGATCCCATTCGAAGCGGGACAGCCCCTCTCGCAGGGCCTGCTCGACGTACCTGGCCGCGAGCGCCTCCGAGGGCTGGCCTCCCTCCTGCGTGGGCGGCGAGATGTCGAGTGGCCGCTTGCCCACCAGCGCCTCGGCGGTGGCGAAGCCGAGCGCCCTGGCCGTGGCGAGGTTGCAGTCGACGAACCTGCCGTCGCGCAACAGGAAGCACGGGTCGGGGGAGAGCTCGAAGAGCGTGCGGAAGCGCGCCTCGCTCTCCCGGGTGCGACGATTCGAGCGGGCGATGAGCCCGGCCCCCAGGGCCAGCACCAGGGCGAGCGCGATCAACCCGGCCAGGGTGAAGGGTACCCAGCGCGGGGTGGGCGCGGGCGCCGTGTAGAGGAACCCGTCGAGCGCCACGTCGGGCGGGAGCAGGCCCGCCTCGGTGTAGACGCCGGCGATGGCGCGCCAGCGCACCGGGCTCATGTAGCCGGGCTCGATCAGCTCGAACTGCAGCAGGGGCGCCATCACGTCGGCTTCGAAGCGCAGCTGGGGCCGCGACTTGCGATCGGACAGCTGGAGGATGAGGTCGATCGCCGCGTCGGGATCGGCCATCGCCTCGCGCCACCCGCGCAGGCTCGCCTCGCGGAACGCGGCCACCACGCCCGGGTGCGCGGCGATGTAGCGCTCGGTGCTGAAGAGCGTGTCGCCGTAGAAGTCGATGCCCGCGTTGCGAGGCGGGAAGAGCGAGTGCGGCACGCCCTGGGTTGAGAGCGTCCACGGCTCGTCGGTCACGTACACCGACATCGCGTCGACGCGGCCTTCCACCAGGTCGATCGGATCGAAGGAGTGTTCGACCTGCTGCACCGAGCCGGGGCCCAGGCCCTCGCGCGCGAGGAAGGCCGCGAGCTCGGCCGAGTGCGGCTCCACCATCACCCGCTTGCCCTTGAGGGCGAGCAGGGAATGCCCGGCGCGCTCGAGGGTCATCAAGGCGATCGGCGAGTGCTGGAAGATCGCCGCCACCGCCACCACGGGCTTCTGCTGGTGCCGGTAGAGGAGCAGGTCGGTGGTGCCGACGCCGAACTGCGCGTTGCCCGAGAGCACCTCGTCGATGGGCTGCATTCCGGGCGTGGCCTCGGCGAAGCGCACCGCCAGCCCCGCGTCGCGGTAGTACCCGCGCGCTTCCGCCATGTAGTAGCCGGCGAACTGAAACTGGTGCCGCCACTTGAGCTGCAGCGTGATGGGCGTCAGCTCACCGGCCTGGGCGAGGGAGGTGAACAGGAGGCTGAGGGTGAGGGGAAGGCGCCACATCGGGTGCGCTCACCATAATGGCCACCGGGTCACGAATCCCCCTTCGTCCCAGCCACCCGGTCTGGATTGACGCCCCGGCGCGCCTTGACCCGGGTCACTGGCGAACGAAAGCGGGGCCTACCAGCTCACGTCGAAGCGGAACCGGCGGTCATTCTCGGGCTCGAACCGATCGACGTTGATGGTCTTCTCGGTCATCTCGGCGCCCACGCGAACGACGCCTCGCCAGCCCGGCTCCACGACCTCCGGGGGCATGGCGCACGGGTAGCTCACGGTGAGCGAGCCAGCCTGGGGGCTCTGGGCCTTCCACTCGAACTTGACGTGCTTCAGGGCGACCGAGGTGGCGTCGCCGAGGCGAGCGAACACCGAGGCGGGCGACGAGCCAGAGAGGGTGAGGGCGATCTTCACCAGCGGCTTGACGATGGGCCCGAACGACTTGCGGGTCAGCTCGTAGTTCAGGTCTTCGAGCCACTGCTTGCCGCCGAGCTTCACGATGGCCAGCCAGGCCTCGACGCCGAAGCGGCCGGGGTGCCACCGGCTCGAGTGCGGGCTCTGGAAGGCCGCGCGTGCCTCGGGCGTGAGCAGCGCGTAGACCTCGTCGCGCTTCCCCTGGGCCGCGAGCGCCTTGTCCAACGCCGCGAGGTTCATGCCGCTCATTTCAAAGTCCACGGCTCGTTCACGTACCACGGCGGCTACACTTCGTGACGCGTGAGTGACGAGAAGATCAGCGAGCTGTCGCGGCGGGTGGGGCTGGTGCACCTGTCGGCTGGCCCGCGGGAAGAGCGCCTGGACGAGGTCGCCCACGAGGAGCCGCTCGAGCTGCAGCTCGACGGCACGTCCTTCGCGGTGGTGATGCGCACGCCGGGGCACGACGAGGAGCTGGGCACGGGCTTCCTCTTCACCGAAGGCGTGATCCACGCACTCGCGGAGATCGAGTCGATGCGGCACTGCTCGGTCGTCCCCATTCCCGAGGCGGAGGACAACGTGCTGCAGGTGCGGCTGCGCACGCCGATCGACCTGGCGCGCTTTCGCCGCAACCTGTTCGCCAGCTCGAGCTGTGGCATCTGCGGCAAGGCCACCCTGGAGAACGCGCTGCGCACCTCGGGGCCGCTGCAGAGCTCGCTGGTGGTCTCGCGCGAGGTGATCGCCGCGCTCCCCCAGAAGCTGCGCGCCTCGCAGCCGGCGTTCGGCACCACCGGCGGGCTCCACGCGGCGGCGCTGTTCACCCCGCAGGGGCGCGCGCTGGTGACGCGGGAAGACGTGGGCCGGCACAACGCGGTGGACAAAGTGGTCGGTCACGCGCTGCGCGAGGGATTGCCGCTGCAGGACTCGGTGTTGATGGTCTCGGGCCGGGTCAGCTTCGAGCTGGTGCAGAAGGCGGTGGCCGCGCGGGTGCCGGTGCTCGCGGGGATCTCGGCGCCCACCTCGCTCGGGGTGCGGATGGCCGAGGCGCTGGGGGTGACGTTGGTGGGCTTCGTTCGCGAGGGTGGCATGAACGTGTATTCGCACGCGGGGCGCATCACCTGATGGCGAGCCTGGGTCACATCGCGATGGGGTTCGCGGTCGCGCGCGCGCACGAGGGGCGGTTCAACTGGAAGGCGGCGGTGGCCTTCTCGACCTTCTCGCTGGTGCCGGATCTCGACGTGATCGCGTTTCGTTTCGGCATTCCGTACGCGGCGCAGTTCGGCCACCGGGGGGCGACGCACTCGATCGCGTTCGCGTTGTTGATGGGCGGGGCGGCGTTCGCGCTGACGCGCTCGTGGAAGAGCACGCTGGCGATGACGGTGGTGGTGCTCTCCCATCCACTGCTCGACATGCTCACCGATGGTGGGCTGGGGGTGGCGTTGTTCTGGCCGGTGTCTCTCGAGCGCCTGTTCTTCCCGTGGACGCCGTTGCCGGTCGCACCGCTGGGCTCGCGCCTCCTCTCGCAGCGGGGCCTCCACGTGTTGCTGGTGGAAGCCGTCGCGTTCCTCCCGTTCTGGATTCTCGCGTTCCTCTCTCCCTCTCCCGGAGGGGGAAAGGCGAACTCGCGCCTCGAGGGGAAAGAGCGTCGGGGAGAGGGCAACCGGTGACCTGCACCGCCTGCCAATTCGTCGCCGAGAGCGCGAGAGTCCTCCTCCGCCGAGACGGCTTCATCCTGCACGCCATCACCCAGCCAACCCCGGTGCGCGGCTGGCTGGTCCTCACCAGCGAGCGCCACGCGAGAGCCTGGTACGACCTCACGGCCGAAGAAGCCGCCGCGGTGGGCGCCCTCGCCCGCGAGGTGATGCAAGCGCAGCTCGAGTCCCTCCACGCCGAGCACGTCTACGCCTTCGCCATCGGAGACGTGCTCCAGCACTTCCACCTGCACCTCGTTCCGCGCTTCGCCACCACGCCGGCGCACCACCGCGGACGAGCGGCCTTCGACGCACCCGCAGCCGAGGCGATCTCCGAGGCCGAAGCAGCCGGCGCCGCGAACGAAGTGAAGACCTATCTCGAGCGGTCGGCAGCCGACGTCTTGCCCTGAAGCACGACTCGCCCGGTCCCGGGCGCGAGCGCGCGACCGGAGTCGTCGTTGATCCCGAGGATGCTGGTCCCTTCGCACCCCACGGGCTCATCACCGAAGTTCAGCACCAGGCGCAGCCGTGCACCGTCACGGGCCGTGCGCTCGAGCCAGAGCACGCGCCCGTCAGCTCCCGTCGCGAACGCCTCGGGACGCAGGCCCTTGCGCAGCGCGAGCAGGGCCTTGATCAACCGATGCGTCGCCGGCGCGGGCTCGTCGAGCGCGGGCATGGGCAACCGCTCGGGCCACGCGTCGTCGAGGCGGAACAAGGGCACGTTGGCGGCGAGCTCGCGCTCGGTGCCATAGGTGAGCCACACCGGCTCGGGGCGCAGCAGCAGCCACGCCAGCGCGAGCCGGGTCTTCGCCACCCCGACCATCGACGCGAAGCGCTCGGTGTCATGCGTGTCGAGCAGGCGCAGCCGCGACGCTGAATCGAACGGCCCCTGCCGATGCTCGAGCAGGCGGCTGCGCGAGAGGAACTGGGCGGCGTCGATGCGAGCGAGGCAGAGGTCCTTGAGCGCCTCACGGTGTTGGAAGTCCGTCACCGCGTCGGCGCCCGCGTCTTCCAGGCACAGCGGCTGTGCGTCCATCACCACCTCGCCCAGCAGCGCGACGTCGGGGTTCGCCTGGTGAACGGCAGCGCGCAGCTCGCGCCAGAGCTCCCCGGGCGCGTCGGTCATCGCGTCGAGCCGCAGCGCGTCGACGCCGTCGTTCACCAGCTCGAGCGCCGCCGCGATGACGTGAGCGCGCGGGGGATCGTGAGTCAGGTCGAGCAGCGGGAGTTCGGTGCGCCCGGCGTAACAACCGTAGCTGGTGCGATCGCCCGCGCGCGTGCGCTCCCCGGTGAGCTTGAACCACTTGGCGTACTTCGAGCGGCGCTGGCGCTTCAGCACGTCCTGGAAGAACGGGTGCCGCTCATGCACGTGAGTGAAGGAGAGATCGGCCGCGACCCGCAGCCCCCGCTGGTGCGCCTCGTCGAGCAGCCGCTTCCACGCGCGCCGCCCACCCAGCCGGGGATCGATGGAGAGGAAGTCCACCGTGTCGTAGCGATGCGGCGTCTCGGAACGATGCAGCGGGCTGAGCACCACGCCGTCGACGCCGAGGTCCTTCAGGTGGCCGAGGCTGGCGCGCACGCCGTCGAGATCGCCCCCGTAGAAGGTGGTCGCGCTGGTCGGCGTGGTGCGCGGGTGCAGGCGAGCGTCCTTCGTGTTGGAGCCGCGGTGCCAGCGGTCGAGGAAGATCGCGTACCAGACGGCGCTGGTGGCCCAGCCGGGCCGGCGCGCCACGGCGGGCTGCGGCGCGGGCAGGGAGAAGATGCTCTCGGGCACGCCCTCGAAGCCCCAGGTGGCCGACTTCAGCGAGCGGGGCAGGGCGAGCTCGGCGCGGAGCAGGCGGCGTCCTCCATGACGACCCACCTCGTGCACCGGCGCAGTCCACTCGCCACCGTCGTCGTCGCGAGCCCAGAGCCGCGGCGGCGGGGCGTTCGCCTCGTCGAGCTCCGCGGCGACCCGCAGGGTGCCGTCGGCGGTCCGCACCAGGTGCCGCCGATCTTCGGCGAAGAAGAGCGGCGCGCGGGTGCCGCCGACGATGAGCACGGAGTTGTCGCTGCCCTCCGCGAAGTCGACGGGCGCGTCCGGATCGCGCACCCAGTGGCGGCGATCGACGAGGAACTTGTAGCGATAGAGGCCGGGCTTGAGTGACAGCCGCACCACGTACTCGCCGGGACTCACCTCGGGCATCGGGTGACGCTCGGTCCAGAACGGGAGATCGCCGGCGAGCTCGACGCGATGTCCGGGCGCGCCACGGTAGCGGAAGGTGACGGTCGCCCCTCGACTCCGCTCGGGCTGAACGGAGGGCCGCCGCTTCACTTCCTGGGCACCACCGGGAAGTCGGCCTTGAGCCGCTCGAAGCGCTTCGAGTCACCGGTCACGGTCATGATCACCACCGCGCCATCAGGCCGGCGCAGCGCGATCTGCCGCTGGCACACCATCACCTGCACGTGCTCGGCGGCGAACGAGATGTCCTGCCAGACCGCGTCCTGGTCGAGGTACTTGCACAGCCCGGTGGCGTCGACCTGGAAGGTGGGGGTCTCCGCCTGGGTCGCGCGGTTGGGCGCGTCGAAGATGTGCTGCAGCGGAATGTCGGCAGGCACGTCGTGCCGCGTGACCACCGCGTTCTGCACGAGGGTCGGCCCGCCGACGAGGTCGTTGGTCTCTTCGGTGGGCGCGCTGAAGCGATGAATCGAATCGTCGCCCCAGCCCTTCGGCAGGCCGAAGCGCACCCCGTGAACTGAGATGGTCACAGGGCTCTTTTAGGGGATGCGGTAGTTGTCGTCCCTGTGCTGCATCCACACCTCGCCGGTGTTGGTCTGCAGGCCGTACGCGACGCCGAGCTTGCGCAGGTCGTCCATCTTGATGGTGACGGTCTTCTTGTGGCCGTCGGCGACGATGACCGCGCCCCTGGTGGTGCTCTTGATGGTGGCGTTGTGCACGTCGTAGCGGTTGCCGCCGCGATCAGACGCGGTGTGGTTGAAGGGAATGTCGACGCGCTCCCAGACGATCTCGTTCTTCTTGTTCCGGGTGGGGACGAGGGCGAACGCCTTCTCCATGTTGTCGAAGCCCTTGAGTTCCGGCATCTGCTGCAGGGCTCGGTCGTTGACCGTCACGCTCAGCTGCACTTCCTTGGGCTTCTTCGCGCTCGGCGTGGTGGTGGTGGCGTAGACGTTGCCGCTGGTCGCGTTGTTGTACTTGGGGAGGATCTTGTTGCTCACGAGGCGTTCCCTTCGAAGGAGGAGGAAGCCGCGGGACCATACGCAACGCGCCTGCCCCCTACAATGCCGCGCACGTCGGAGTCTGGCAGCGCCTGCGGGAGAGCGCGTGCCTGCGGCGACCCACGAAGCCGGGCGCGTTCCAGAGGCTGATCAGGTCGTGCTGGAGCAGGTTGCCCACCGCGGGCTGGTGGAAGTCCTGGGGCTTCAGGTCGCCGTCGGGCTCGATGCACACCACTTCCCAGGGGCCGCGGCAGGGGTTGATGTCAAGGCGGTTGGCGAAGTCGTCGGCGGCGCTGAAGCGGGCGGAAGGTCCGTCCATGATGCTCGGCACGCACTTCCAGACGTCGTGAGCGCGGGTGTGGTTGACCACGATCAACTTCAGCTCGTCGGCGAGGCGCGTCGCCGCGGTCACCTTCGTGTCCAGGTCCGCGCGGGGAATGTCGGCTTCCCGGGTCGCGCGCTCGTTCAAGGGGAACGTCTCCTCGAGCTTGAGCCAGTCGAGGCCGGCGCCTTTCACGAAGCGCACCATCGCGTCGAGCTCGGACAGGTTGGAGCGGGTGACGGTGCAGGACACGCCCAGGCGCACGTCCTTGCTGCGCAGGCGGCTCAGCGCGGTGAGGCGGGGCATGAGCACGTCGATCTTCGCGCCGAGGCGCAGCGCGTCGTTGGTCTGGGCGGTGACTCCGTCGAGGGAGAACGACCAGGAGTTGAGGCCGAGCGCGCAGAGCTCGGTGAAGCGGCGCTCGGTGAGGGCCATGCCGTTGGTGATGACGTGCACGGTGGTGGGGGCGCCGTTGCGCTGCGCGCGCAGCGCTTCGAGGAAGGGCACGAGCGTTGGTGAGAGCAGCGGCTCACCGGAGTGCGTGAAGCCGACGTAGCGCGCGTGCGCGAGGTGCGGGGCCAGCGCCTTCAGGACCTCGGGCGCGAGCGAACGAGCGCGGCCCGCGGCGGTGGTCTCGGGTGCGCGGGTGATGCAGTGCGCGCAGGCGAGCTGACAGCGCTCGGTGAGGTTGACGTAGAAGACGGTGGGGGGCGCGGTGAGCTCGGCTTTGCCTTCACGGAACGCGGCGTCAGCGGTGCTCACGGGTTGGATGATAGCGGCTGCCTCGAGGGGCGCGGTGAATGAGGGCTCCGCTCCATGCTCGTCGCGGGCTTGCCTCTCGACTTCGGGCGAGGATCCGCAGCTCCTGCCTGGCCACCTCTCCCGGGCGTGTAATGAACCATGCGCTCGCGGTAATGGTCCATTACGCGCCGCGGAGATGCGACCCGACCCGGCGTCAGCTTCGCGTCCTTGCCCGACGCTGGGAGACTTTCCAGTTCTCCCTGGTGAGGTCGGTGAATGACGCTGCGCATACATCGTCACGTGGCGCGTGCTGAGACGCCGCATGCTGACTACTCGTCCGTTTTGCGCAAGGCCCGCGCCGGGTCCACTTCTGCGCCATCGATCAACTGATCGAGAAGCAGAACGAATCTCCGATGGTTCTTCGTGATGTACTCGAAACTCACTTCGGCGGCGGGAAACCTCCCCGTGTCGAGAGGCGCACCGCCGTCTGCGGCCGCGACGCCTGCCTTGAGTTGACGATCAAATTCTGGCCACGACCAACGGCTATTCATGATGGCCAGAAGGGAGTCTCGATCGTCGAATCCGACGGGCGCGGCCAGGGGCGCGGGCAGTCGGGCGCGCTGTTCGGCTGAAAGCTGCGGCCGGTATTTCTTGAACGAGTGCTCGACACGGAAATCCTCCAGCAACTGTGCCAGGACAGGAATGCCCTCGCGCACGCGCTTGAATTCCCCGGCGGACTCTTCGCGGGCTTCTCGACTGGCCTGGCCGATCGCGAACCGACAAAGCGGAACTAGATCTGCGGCCGCGTCCGCAGCGTCTTCCGCCTGGTTGCCGACGCCCGCCAGCAGTCCATCTCGGAGGAACGCAAACTGATCAGCACACTCCCGGAGGGCGACGTCGGGCTGACCTGCTTCGAGCAGACGCGACACAGCCGGGCACGCGCCGCCAATGACCGTTGCTCTCAGATGGTTCCATTCCTGCCACTGAAGACTCTTCTCCGAAGTCAGGACTACCCCGCTCAGCGACGAGACCTGTGTCTCGTGAAGGCACTCGAAGACGGCTCGCCGAAACGGCTCGGTCTCCTGGGTCCACAAGAGGAGTTCATTGGGTGCCTGGGAGGCCGTCAGTTGGCCGCGGCAGATGCGGCGGACGACCGGGGTGTCCGCGACGCCCGCTGGGGCTGTGTGCAGGATCGTCGAGATGCATCTGGAAAAGTCTCCCTCATGAGCGGGCTGGCGGTGGACCGGGCGGACGAGCACGCGATTCGTCAGGGCGTTGACGTCATCGACGAGGCCCGACGCGTGTCGCTCGTTGGCGTTCCGCTTCAGCAGCAAGCCGGCACCTACCAGTGCGGCTGTCGCGATTCCCACAGCGATCGCTACCCGACGCGTTGGCTTCACCGCGCGCATCCTGACCAGAGGGAGGAAGAAGAACAATGCGGGAAACCGACGGCCCAGGAATGATACCGGCTGCCTCGAGGGGCGCGGTGAATCAGGGTCTCGTTTGGTGCTCGTCACGCACAGGCCTCTCGACCTCGCGCGAGGATCCGCATGTGACGTGGTCGGCCGACCAGGGGCAGCTTCGCGCCCTTACCCGAAGCTGGAGAGGCAAGCGCGCGACGAGCACGGAGCAGACCCGAATCGCCCACGGACCCTCTGGGCCGATCGCGTCTGTTGCGACCGCGCCCCCCATCTGTGACGATCCACCGCCCCCGATGTCCAACTCCGACTTCGTCCTCACCGACCTCCACGGGCACAGCGCGCTCTCAGACGGAATGATCACCCCCGAGGCCTTCGTGCGCGCGCGCGCCGAGCAGGGCCTCGAGGTGATCGCGCTCTCCGACCACGACATCCTCGCGGGCGTTCGCCAGGCGGCGCCGCTCGCGGCGAAGCTGGGCATGACGCTCATCCCCGCGATGGAGACGACCTCCTTCATCCACTTCGGCACCGACGCCGCCGAGCAGATCCACGTGCTCGCCTACTTCCCGGCATCCTGGGCCGGCACGAAGAAGCTCGAGCAGACCCGCCTCTTCCAGCGCGGTCAGCGCGTGCAGGAAGCCTGGCGCGCCTTCGTGCTGGCCTGGCTCGAGACGCTCACCCCCGAACAGCGCGAGCAGGTCGCGCTCCCGAAGAAGCTGGGCGTGGAGGACTTCCCGGGCCTGGCCGTCTTCCTCGCCCGCCTGGTGGGCGAAGGCGTCCGCAAGGGTGAAGACGTCAAGCACGCGAAGGCCCGCCTCGCCGCGCGGCAGCCGCTGGTCGACGCCTTCTTGAAACACCACGTGCGCTTCTGGACAGAAGATCGCGCGCTGTTCGGCTGGTCGCCGGAAGAAATGATCGAGACCATCCGCGCGGACGGAGCCATCGACGTCGTCGCCCACCCGAACCGCGTGCGCGACACCGCGCGCATGGCGAAGGTGCTGGAGCTCGCCCAGGGCGTGGAGGTCTACACCTCGCGTCACAGCGAGCCCGTCGCCGCCCGCTTCCTCGACTACGCCACCACGCATCACAAGCTGTGGACGGCCTCGACCGACGATCACCAGCACGTGCGGCAGCAGCCCTACCGCAAGCCTCCTTCCGGCACCCCGCGTTCCACCGTCGATCGGCTCCTCGCGCGATGAGCATCTTCTCCAGGCCACGCCCCGGCGTTCCGTACCCCCTCGGCGCCAGCTTCGACGGTCACGGCGTGAACTTCGCCGTCTTCTCCGGCGGCGCCACCGCGATGGAGCTGTGCCTCTTCGACGACGGCGGAGGCGAGCACCGCCTGCCCCTGTCCGAGGTCACCAACCAGGTCTGGCACGGCTACGTGCCCGGCCTGCGCCCCGGCGCGCGCTACGGCTTTCGGGCCACCGGGCCGTGGGCGCCGCGCGAGGGCAACTGGTTCAACCCGCACAAGCTCTTGATGGACCCCTACGCGCGCGCGTTCGAGGGCCGGGTCGACCCCGCCGGGCCCATTCTCGCGATGAAGGGCGAGGCGGCCGACGTCTTCGATTCCGCGCACAGCGTGCCGCGCTCGGTGGTGGTGCACAGCGACTTCGACTGGGCCGGCGAGCGGCGCCCCGAGGTCATCTGGCGCCGCACCCTCGTCTACGAGGCGCACGTGAAGAGCCTCACCATGCGTCACCCCGCGGTCCCGCCCGAGCAGCGCGGCACGTACCTGGGCGTGGCGCACCCGGCGGTGATCGCGCACCTGCAGTCGATCGGCGTCACCTCGGTCGAGCTGCTCCCGGTGCAGGAAATGATGCCCGAAGGGTTCCTCGTCGAGCGCGGCCTCACCAACTACTGGGGCTACAACACGCTGGGCTTCTTCGCCCCCGATCAGCGCTTCGCCACGCGCGGTGGCGCCGGCGCGGTGACCGAGTTCAAGCAGATGGTGAAGGGGCTCCACGCCGCGGGCCTCGAGGTCATCCTCGACGTCGCGCCCAACCACACCTGCGAGGGCAACCACCTCGGGCCGATGCTCAACTTCAAGGGCCTCGACAACCGCGCGTACTACTGGCTGCAGGACGCCGACCGCTCGCGCTACCGGGACTTCACCGGCTGCGGCAACAGCCTCAACATGGACAACCCCTGGGCGCTGAAGATGGTGCTCGATTCGCTGCGCCACTGGGTGACCGACTTCCACGTCGACGGCTTCCGCTTCGATCTGTCCACCACCATGGCCCGGCGCGGCGGGGGCGAATATTCGCCGTACGCCCCGTTCCTCAACGCCATCCACCAGGACCCGGTGCTCGCGCGCGTGAAGCTGATCGCCGAGCCGTGGGACCTGGGGGATGGTGGCTACCGCGTCGGCCAGTTCCCCACCCTGTTCGCGGAGTGGAACGATCGCTACCGCGACGCCATTCGCCACTTCTGGCGCGGCGATCAATGGCAGGCGGGCGAGCTGGGCTACCGCCTCACCGGTTCGTCGGACTTCTTCAAGATCTCGGGCCGCCGCCCCACCGCCAGCATCAACTTCGTCACCGCGCACGACGGCTTCACCTTGCGCGATCTCGTCAGCTACAAACACAAACACAACGAAGCCAACGGCGAGAAGAACGCCGACGGCAACGACAACAACCACTCCTGGAACTGCGGCGTCGAAGGCGAGACCGAAGACGCGGCGATCAACGCGCTGCGCGCCCGCCACCAGCGGAACATGCTGGCCACGCTGATGCTCTCGGTGGGTACCCCGATGATCAACTCGGGCGACGAGCTGGGGCGCACCCAGCGCGGCAGCAACAACGGCTACTGCCAGGACAACGATCGTTCGTACCTGGACTGGAATCTGGACCCCGATCAGCAGGCGTTGCTCGGGTTCATGCAGACCCTGGCGAGGTTCCGGGCCAGCCAGCCGGTGCTGCAGCGCCGCAACTTCTTCCTCGGCGACACGCTCGAAGACTCGCGCTTCCACGACCTGGTCTGGTTCCGGCCCGATGGTGAAGAGATGCAGCACGGCGACTGGGCCAAGCCCACCCACTGCCTGGGCTACTTCCTCGGCGGCGACGCGATCGGCACCCGGGACCCCGAAGGCAGGAAGGTCACGGGCGACAGCCTGCTCATCTACCTGAACGCCGCCGCCACCCCCATCTCCCTCACGCTCCCGGGCAAGAGCTGGGGCGCGTACTGGGAGGTCGCCATTCAGACCGCGCTGCTCGAAGACAGGAGCTGGGCGGCCACCGCGTCCTTCACGCTGCCGGCGCAGGCGGTGGTGGTGTTGCGCCTGGCCCGGACGAGCGAAGGCTGACCGTGTCTCTCTGAGAGGGCGAACCCTCCCATCACGCGAGTCACCCCCCCGTCACCCCCAGCACCCTGAACGCCGACACGCCCTGCGCCTTGCCCTTCACCTGCAGCGGCGGCACCGCCTCGACCCTGAACGCCGGCCCCGCGCGGCTCACCGTGCTCTGTGCCGCGAGCACCTCGCCGCCCTTCGCCAGATCGCACAGCCGTGAGGCGGTGTTCACCGAGTCGCCGATGGCGGTGAACTCGTGCCGGTCCTTCGAGCCGATGTACCCCACCACGGCGTTCCCGGTGTTGACGCCGATGCCGACGGCGATGGGCTTCTTCCCCTGGGCCGCGCGCTCGGCGTTGAGCGGCCTGATCACTTCCTGCATCTCGAGCGCGCACCGCAGCGCCCGCTGCGCGTTGTCGGCGTGCACCAGGGGCGGGCCCCACGTCGCCATCACGCAGTCGCCGATGAACTTGTCGAGGTTGCCCTCGTAGCGAAAGATCGCGCTCCCCATGCTGCCCAGGAAGCTGTTGAGCATGGCCACGGTCTCTTCGGGATTTTCCGCCTCGGAGATCGACGTGAAGCCACGGATGTCGGCGAAGAGGCAGGTGACCTCGGCTTCCTGGCCGGCCTGGAGCAGGTCGAGTTTGCCCGACACCACCGCCTCCGCGACGGCCGGCGCGAGGAAGCGCGACAGCTCGGCGCGGGTGAGCGCCTCTTTCTCGATCTTGGTGGCCAGCTCGGTGTTCTCGATGGCGATCGCCGCCTGCGCCGCGATGCCCAACAACACCTTGAGATCCTTCTCCGAGAACGCGTTGGTCCGCTCGCGCGTGTCGCAGAAGAGAATGCCCCGCAGCTCGCCCTTGCTCAGCAGGGGCACCGCCATCGCCGAGCGGATGCCCTGGGCGACGATCGACATCGACGACGAGAACCGGCTGTCGATGATCGCGTCGGCGGTGAGCACCGCGCTGCGCGTCTCCACCACCCGCTTGAGCACGGTCTCAGGCACGTTGATGCCGGCGCTGGGGTCCTTCTTGCTCAGCACCGCCTGCGCCACGAGCTCGCCCTGCGCGTCGGGGATGAAGATGACCGCGTTGTCGGCCTTGAGCAGCTCGACGGCGAGCTTGAGGATCTTTTCCAGCAGCTGCTTCAGGTCGCGCTCGGCGCCGATGAGCCGGTGGAACTCGTTGGCGATGCGCAGCTTCTCGTAGTCGGCCTTGAGCTCCTCGATGCCGCGGATCTTCTCGGCCGCGAGGAACTCGGTGCCCTCGGTGTGCGCGACGCTGGCGAGGAAGGCGGGCATCGCCTGCGCGCTGCCGATGACCGTGACGCCGCCTCGCGCCATGGGCGGCGGGGCCGCGGCCTCGTGGAAGGTGAGCTTGCTGTTGCCCAGGGTGATCTCGTCACCCTCCTTCAGCTTCATCTCGCGGATCTTCCGGCCGTTGACGAAGGTGCCGTTCGACGAGCCGAGGTCCCTCAGCACCCAGCTCTGGCCCACGCGCTCGATCACGCAGTGGTCCTTCGACACCTCGCGATCGACGAGGCGCACGAGGTTGCCGGGGTGGCGACCCATGGACGTCTTGTCCTGGAGCGGAAACTCGGCGATCTCCAGACCGGCAAACTGGCCAGTGAGCCGCGCGCCGGTGGGGTGCGTCATGGGCACATCATGCCTGAGTCCGCTTCGGAATCGATCCGTTGCTCTTCACGTCAGCCCGACCGTCAGGGTTGACGGTCACGTCGAAGACCGGCAGCCCCGCGGCGAGCTCCCCCAGGGTGGCTCCCAGCTGCTGCTGGTGAAGCACCTGCATCGCCTCGTACAGCCTGGCCGCCGGGGGGAGGTCGTCGCAGAGATCGTGCTGCTGGGTGAGCCAGCGCGCCATCTGCCGGCGCAGGAAGCTCGCCACGTGCGGGTGGTTGACGAACATCTGCCGGCCGGAGATCGACGGCGCGACCAGCGGCACCAGCGAGAAGGCGTCGAGCTCTTCCGACACGTGAATGTTCACCACCGCGCCCTCGGAGTGACCGCCGGGCAGCGGGGTGATCTCCAGCTCCTGCGCGCCCTGCCAGCGCAGGTGCAGCGCCGCGCGGAGCACGTCGCGGGTGAGGCCTTCGCGAAGGCCCCACCGCTGGTGGTGCTGAATCGACAGGCGCAGGTGGCCGCAGCCGACGTGCTCGGGGCGGCCCATGATCTCCGAGAGCGCCTCGCGCACGTTCTCGGGTGGCCCGGCGAAGTACCTGCGGAAGGCGAGGGGGTCGGTGATGCCCGCGACCGAGGGGGCCGTGCGCGGGTCCGCGCGGATGGCGGCGATCATGCGATCGCCCGCGTGCGTGTCGGTGTGAAAGGCGAAGCGGCCGAACGCCTCGACGCGGCGGCGCAGCAGGTCGGCGATCACCTCGGCGCTGAGCACCTCGCCCGTGAGCTTCTCCAGCGCGCCGAACGCGAGGATCAGCTCGCCCGCATCTCCACCGGGGCTGCCGACGACCGCGACGTGATCGCGCCCGTCGACGCACGACATGCGGCCGTGCAGGAGGAAGGCTGCCAGCTTGGTCCACCGCACCGAGCGCGGGTGGCCCACGTGCTCGACGATCTGCTCGAGGCTGAACGGCTCATGGGCGTTCGAAGGGGCCCACGAGGGCAGCGCAGAGAGCACGCCTCGCCGCTTCGGGAGCTCGGGATCGCGGGCCACCGAGAGGCCGCTCTCGCGCCAGGCGCGCATGCCACCGCGCATCGCGGCGACCAGCTCGAGCCCCGCCTCTTCCAACCACGCAGCGAGGGTGAGGGAGCGCGAGCCGTCTTCACAGACGAGCACCAGCGGCTCGAACGGCTTGATGCGCGTGTGCAGCGTGCCGGCGTCGGACAGCGGCACCCAGTCGCTGCCGGGCACGTGGCCCAGGGCGCCCAGCAGCACGGCCTCGTCGCGCACGTCGACCACGCGCAGCGCGCGGCCCTGGCGCGCCACGTAGTCGGGTGTCACCTCGGGGCGCGAGCCGTCGGTGCGCTTGAGGGTGGTGTACCAACCCACCCGGAAGGAGCGCTCACCGGGGGTGACGGCAGGGTCGTTCGCTCCGGTCGAGGGGGGTCGAATGGCCATGGGGCGTCTTCATAACCCGCCTCGTCCCCGTTCGCCCCGGGCGACCGTTCACCCCGAGCGGAGTCGAGGGGGGCGCTGCCTTTTCTTCCCGTAGTCGCGCATGACTTCGTCGAGCCGCTTCTGGATCTTCTTCGTCGTCGCCGAGGTCACGCCGACGTCCTTTGCGGTCTTCGCGAAGGCATCGACTGCCCGCTCGATCTTGATCAGGGCCGTCTGCGCGACCGACGCGCTCAGCGCGGCCGCCTTCGCCAGTGCCAGCAAGTGCTCCCGCGTCGGGTTGAGGGCCTCGCCCATGATCGACGTGCTGTGGTACCCGCCCGGGCCGTTGGACGGTGTGAGGTCGTACGCGGGCGACATCGTCCACTCTCCCTCGTCATCCATCAGGTACGCGAAGTTGTGCGAGTGGTCGTCGCGGTTGCACGTGAGGACGTTGAAGGCCGCTCTGCGGAACGCCTCGAGCGCCTGCTCCCGATCGCGCGTGAGCGCGAACGTCGCCGCCAGGACGGTCTGGTAATCAAGAGAGGGCAGGCGGTGGCTGGCGTGGAGCAGCCCGCCAATGGAGTGGACGTGGACGCGACGATTGCCGACGCGATCGAACCTGCGGACGCCAAAGGCGCGGCGCCTCCTGTCGAGAGGGAAGAGCCGGGTCGGGGGCATGTCGATGCCTGCGCTCCGTGCGAGCTGCGCATAGGTCTCCTCGAGCGGGCCCATGTCGTTCGGGTCGTCCCCCGCGGCGAACTTGATGAGCCAGTGCTCGAAGCCCTCGGGGACTTCGTTGGCGCCAGCCACCATCCTGTCGCGAGGACCCAGGCCCACCACCACCTTGGGTCGCGCGCCGCCGGGTGAGCCTCCGGCAAGCTCGAGCTCTGGGAGCACCTTGTTGGCGCGGCCTTCGAAGATCTTCTGCGACTCGCGTTCGATCTTCTTCAGGCTGAGTTCGAGTGCCTTGTTGACGGGGCCTCCCTCGGCCGGATGGAACGTGAGCGCCCCCATTCCGCGATCGCCGAGGTAGCGCAGCCACGTCAGCACCGAGATTCGCGCAGGGTCGATGCCCTCGGCGCGCATGCGCCGGTGCATCAGCAGCAGCCCCCACCCGTCGGGCAGCGAGTCGTGAAACAGACCGTAGAGCCGATGGAATTCCGGGGGGCCTTCTGCGAATCGCCCTGGCTTGAGCGGGAGCTTGAAGGGAGAGAGCTCGAGCCCCGAGTCCAGAAACGCGCGGTCGTACTGGAAGTGAATCTGCCGGTCGGCATCGAGCAGCCTGCCGACGAGGCGTGGGCCTGACGCGGTCGAGAGGTGCACCTCGACGTCGAGGCTCATGAGCGCGACCTCCGTCCACGCTGGCGCTTCGTCTGACGGGCCTCGATTTCCTCGAGAGAATTTGCCTGCGGCAGCTGCAACAGCTTCTCGAACGCGTCGAGGCTGCGGAGCGTGGCCGCGAGCATCACCAGCCGCTCGAGCGAGATCTGCCCCGTCCGTTCGAAGTGTCTGAGCGTCGAGAGGGCGACACCAGCGCGGCGCGCGAGCTCGGCCTGGGTCCAGCCGAGCTCGAGGCGGAGCCCGCGGCACCGGGCCCCGAGCTCCTGGCAGACCTCCGCGGGGCTTTGCATAAGCAACAACATGATGTCACTTATAGTCAGAAACGCTGGCTAAGTGACAGTGGGCTATCACTTAGTTCAGTTGGTCGAGGAGCCGCTCACCGAGCGCCGAGAGCGCGTCGAGGCGGGTGTCTTCGTCGAGGCCGCGCCACGCGGGGATGACGGCCACCGTGCGCGCGAGCGGCGTGATCTCGGAGATCACCCGCTGCTGCATGCGCGAGTACCCGCGGGCGTAGCGCACGAAGGGCAGGGCGTCGGGCGCGAGCGAGGCGTCGTCGAGGTGCTCGAGCTCGGGGCCCAGTTCCTGCGGCAGCGCGCGGTTCACCACCGTCGCGCGCGCGGACAGCTTCAGCTCGCCCAGCGCCTTCGCCAGCTCGCCTGCGGTGTGGGCTGCGTCGTCGCGCACGGCGGCGACGAGGAGGATCTCGGTCGACGGACTCGAGATCCACGCCTGCGCCTTCGTCACCCGGTCGAGCATGTGGGCGAGCAGCTCCTCGACGAGGGAGAGGAACTCGGCCAGCTCGAGCAGCATCGGCGTGCCCCCGAGGCGATCGAGGCCGCCGATCACCTTGCGCGCCGCGCCCTTGAAGAGGCCGTTCTTCGTGCCGCTGCGCGCGAGCCATCGCAGCCACTTCACCAGGCCGCCCTCGAGGAACGCGGCGAGGCTCTGCGGCTTGCGGAGGAACTCGATGGCGTTGAGCCCCGGCGCGGTGTCGATCACGAGGTCGGTCAGCGTCGGGTCGCGCTCGGCCCACTCGGCGATGCGGGCCGCGGCGAGGAGGTCGGTAGCCGCGGCGAGTCGATCGGCGAGGGCGAGGAAGAACTTGTTGGCGAGCAAGCGCGCGCGCAGGTCGGGGTCGGGGCACGCGTCGGCGGCCCAGCGCCGCATGCTGTCTTCGGGGCGGAGCAGCGCCGCGTGCAGCTCGCCCACGCCGGGCACGAGCACCTCGAGCTCAGGCAGCTCGAGACCGAGCGCGCTCTGCAACCGCCGCGAGGGGTCGATGCCCAGCAACCCCACGCGCCGCCCACTCTTCGCGAGCGCGATCGCATAGCCCGCGGCGAGCGTCGTCTTCCCCACGCCACCCGCACCGAGCAGCACGTGGAGCCGGGGCGTCTTCATGCGCCCTCCCGGTGCGTGCGAGAGGAGAAGGAGGGGGAGCCAGGGTCGGGGAGAGGGCGAACCCCGCCTGCACCGAGCAGCACGTGGCGCCGGGGCGTCCTCATGCGCCCTCCAGCGACGTGCGGAGGACGGGGGCGAGCGCTTCGGCCACCTCGCGCGGCGTGCACGAGCCATGTTCCACGAGCTGTTCGGGGAGCGAGAAGGTGCCGAGCCGCGTCGTGCCCTCGAGCGCGGCCCGGAGCCGGCCCTCACACTGCGCCCTCGCCAGCAGCTCCGCGTGCACGGTGCCGAGCCCGTCACGCGCGGCTGGAGAGAGGCGGGCCTCGAGCGGCGTGAGCCACGGTGGACGTTCAGCGCCGAGGCCCAGCGCGGCGACGCTGCGGTTGACGAGCGCGGCGAGGGGCGGGTGACCGAGCGCCTTCGTCGCGCGCGGCATCAGCTCGAGCGTCTCGTCCATCGCGAGCTCTTCGGGCAGCGAGACCACCAGCGCGCTGGTCCACGCGGGGTCCTTCATCATCTTCACCACGCGCTCGATCTCCCCGCCGAGCATGCCGGACGCGCCGATGCTGGTGAGCATCGACGGCAGGTCGAGCATCGACGCGCCGTGCCCGGTGGCGGGCGTGTCGACGATGATGTGGTCGAACGAGAACCCGCGCTCCTCTTCCGCGAGCGTGGTGAGCCACCAGAGCCGGCCGAGGAAGAGCAGCTCGGCGAGGCCAGGCGCGGCTTCGGTGAGGCGGCGCAGGTGCTTTCCGTTGACGACGTGGCGATAGAAGAAGTCGAGGCTGAGGTGCTCGGTGAAGTAGGCGCGCAGCGCTTCATCGAGGCGGTAGTTCTCCACCGAGAGCCCGGGCGCGACGGGGAAGGGCGAGGGGCCCGCGGGCGGCAGTCCGAACCAGGGCGCGATCGGCTCAGCCACGGTCCACTCGACGATGAGCACCTTCTTGCCTCGTTGGGTCAACGCGAGGCCGAGCGCCGTCGACACCGTGCTCCGGCCGACACCGCCCTTGCCGAGCACGAAGAGGACCCGAGAGAGCATGGTCACAACGTAACGCACGAAACTCCCTCTCCCCGGGGGGGGAGGGCCGGGGAGAGGGCAAGCCGACAACGGACTTGCTGCACGCCACCACTTCCGCTTCAAAGCCCGCGCACATGATCGCGACCTTCCGTCCCGAAGACCGTCAGCTCCTCGATCGAGGCTGGCCCCACCAGCGCGTCATCACCGACGAGCCCGCGAAGACGCCCGGCGCGACCGCGGCGATGCAGTACGAGAAGAGCGACTCGGTGCAGGTGCTCCACTTTCCCAGGGCTGTCGCGCATGCGTACCTCTGGGCTCAACTGCACCCGCGGCTCAGCCCCGAAGCAAAGGCGGCGGCGAGAAGGACCGAGCCTTTCGACGAAGTGAACGTGCCCGCGCTGCTCGACCGCCTCTTCCCCTCGATGGAGCAGTACGCGTTCCACTGCGAAGACGCGCTGTACCTGCTCGAGGCGCTGTTCGGCGCCGAGCGCACCGCGGGGTGGATCATCGATCGCCTCGAGCGCACCACCTGGCGGGGCGCGGGCAACCCCCACGATCGGATCTTCGTGGCGCTGACCTGCCTCGGCTTCATCCTGTTGCGAGTCGAGGACCTTGCCCCGCTGCACGCCCGGCTTCGCAAGGTGCGCGCTGACCTGCGTGACGGCTCGTGCCACGGCCGCTACCTCGACGTGATCCTCGATCGCGAGCAGGGCTGGGCGCGCATAGAGCCCAAGCACCTCGAAGGCGAGTGCTGCTTCATCGGGTCGCGCATGCCCGCGCTCACCCGGGATGGCGCGGTGGTGAACGCTCTGAACGAGCAGAAGCGGCTCTCGCCCTGGACCGACCCGCAGTTCGCGTGGCTTGCGGGGCTGGAAATGCTCCCTCCGGCGATCGAGGCGCGCGGGTGGACGCCGGACCAGAAGCAGTTGCTCGTCGAGGGCTTCGGTCTCTTCAGCGAGCCGAAGATCCTCCGCCCGGTGCTGCTCTTCGCGGTCACCGCGATGCCGAGGCCGAGGTTGCGCAAGTGGCTGGCGGACCGCGCGGACGTCGTTCGGGTGGAGCTGGCGGAGCTCGCGAAGTCCACCGACTCGAAGACGCGGAAGAAGGCGGCTGACCTGCGCTCGCTGTTTCAGTGATTGCCCGGGGGTGAGCGCGGACCAACCGTTCACCTCGAGCGGAGTCGAGGGGCGGCTACAGAAACCTGACAGTACGCTGACACTCCACTGCGCGACTGTGCCGTCACCTCGCCGGAATCGACCGGCAGGCCGACTGGAGCAACACAATGCGCAACACCGTGAACTGGTTTGAACTCTTCGTCTCCGACATGCCGCGCGCGCAGGGCTTCTACGAGCAGGTGCTCGCCACGAAGCTGAAGGTCGCGCCGTTCAACGGCGAGCCTCACGCGATCTTCACGGACGATGGCGTGGCGGGGGCGCTGGTGCAGCGCGAGGGGAAGAGGCCGAGCAGCGAGGGATCGCTGGTGTACCTGAACTGCGACGGCGTGCTCGACGAGGCGCTGGGCCGCGTGGAGAAGGCGGGCGGGAAGATCGTGATGCCGAAGACCGACATCGGTCCTCCGGGCTTCATCGCCGTCGTGCGGGATACCGAGGGGAACTCGGTCGGACTGCACTCCGAACGCCGGTAGCTGACTCCCTCTCCCCGCGTGCGGGGAGAGGGTTGGGGTGAGGGGAGACGTGTCGTTACGGAGGCACGTTTCGCAGGAAGTCGGCGACCTCGGCGAAGCGGGTGTCGAGGTAGCCGCGCACCGCACCGCTCACGCCCCTCGCATCCATCGCGCGGCCCATCGAGCGCAACCACGCGTCGCGCAGCTCGACGCCCACCGGCACCCGGTTGTGTCGCATGCGCAGCCGGGGATGCCCGTGCTGCTCGGTGTAGTCCTGCGGTCCGCCGAGCCAGCCGATCAAGAACAAGCCGAAGCGCTCGCGGGACCGCCGGCTCACCTTGCCCGGCGGATCCTGCTGGTGCACCGCGGCCAGCGGGGGTTCGTGCACCTCCATGTCGTCGTAGAAGGCCTCGACCAGCGCCTGCACCGCTTCACTGCCACCGAGGCGATGCCACGGCGTGTCTTCAGCAGTCGGCGTGTACTCGCCACCTGTGCGCAGCGTCGTCATTTGCCGTCGAGCCACGCCTGGAACGCGTCGAACGAATACGGCCGCCCGAGGAAGTCCTGCACGAGCGCGGCGGCGTCACGGCTGCCACCCGGCTCGAGCACCTTCTTGCGGTACTCCGTGGCGACGGTGCCGTTGAGCATGCCCTTGCTCTTGAACTGGGTGAGCAGGTCCTTCGCGATGACGGTGCTCCACTGGTACGTGTAATAAATCGCCGAGTACCCATCGAGGTGGCCGAAGCCGAGCTCGAAGTGCGTGCCCGGCATCCACTCACGGCGGAAGGGCAGGAACTTCTCCTGCACCTCCTTGAGCACCTCGGTCGAGTCGAAGCCCGGCGCGCGGTCGTGGAAGGCGAGGCTCACCGCCGCGAGGAAGAACTGGCGGCGCGTGTCGGCGCCGACGCCGAACTCCTTGGCCCGCTTCATCTGCGCGACCAGCGTGTCGGGGATCGGCTCGCCCGTCTGGTGGTGCTTCGCGAACGTCTTGAGCGGCACGGCGTCCACCGGCCACTCCTGCAGCAGCATGGACGGCACCTCGACGAAGTCCCACTCGGTGCGAATGCCCGACACGCCCGCCCACGGCTGCCGGCCGGCGAAGATCTCGTGCAGCAGGTGACCGAACTCGTGGAAGTACGTCTCGACCTCGGAGTGCTGCATCAGCTCCCCGTCCTTCGGGAAGTTGCACACCAGCGTGGCCTCGGGGAGCTCCTTGCCCAGGCGGCCCACGGTGAGCCCGAACGCCGCGGCGTGTTTGTACTTTCCCTCGCGCGGGTGCATGTCGAGGTGAATGCGGCCGAGCAGCTGCTCGCCTTCGAAGATGTCGTACGTGTCGACGTCGGGGTGCCACACGGCCGCGTCGGTCACCTTCACGTAGCGGATGCCGAAGAGCGTGCTGGTGATGTCCATCACGCCCTTCTTCACGTTGCCGTACTCGAAGTAGGCGCGCAGGGCCTGGCTGTCGAGGCCGTACGATTCCTGCTTCACGCGGTCTTCGAAGTACTGGTGTTCCCACGGGTCGACGCTGGTGGCGCCGGGGAAGTCCTTCTTCTTGCGCTCGAGCAGCTGGGCCATGTCGGCTTGCGCGCGCGAGAGCGTGGCGAGGCGGCCCTTCTCGATGAACTCGTTGGCGGCCTCGGCGCTCTTCACCATCTTCGTCTCGGTGATGTACGCGGCCCACGTCTTGTACCCGAGCAGGGTGGCCAGCTCGTGGCGCCTGGTGAGCAGTGACTTGAGCACCTCGACGTTCTGGGGGAACGCGCGCTCGCGGTACGCCTTCCACAGGCCTTCGCGGGCCTTGCCGCTCTTCGCGTAGATCATCACCGGCAGGTAGTCGGGGGTGTTGGTGGTGACGGTGATCTTCCCGTCGGCGCCCGGCGCGTGCGCGGCGAGCCAGTCAGCGGGCAGCCCCTCGAGGTCCTTCGGGTCGAGCTTCACCGAGCGCACGTCGTCGCGGATGTTGCGGCCGAAGTTCTGGCCGATCTTCACCAGCTCTTCGTTGAGGGCCCGCACCTTGTTGCGCGTGGCCTCGTCGCGATCGACGCCGCTGCGGCGGAACTCGCGCAGGGTCTTGAACAGCCAGTACGCGCCGACGGGATCGAGCGACTTCTGCTCCACCTTCGACAGCGCGTCGTACAGGCCGCGGTCCAGCGACAGCTCGACGTTGTACGCCTCGAGCTGCTGCTCACACGTCTCGCAAGCCTCGCGGAACTTCGCGTCGGGGTGGACCTCCTTCGCCAGGCCCGAGCGGGCGCCCATGTTCGACATGGCGGTGACCACCTCGTCGTAGAGCGCGAGCACCTTCGCGTCGCTGCCGGGCGGGAGCGCCTTGAGCTCGGCGACGCGGGCCTTCGCCTGGGCCAGGGTCTCGTCGCAGCGCAAGGTGAAGTCGGTCATCGAGCCAGCGAGCAGGCTCGAGGCCTTCGGAGTCGAGGTGAGCTTCATCGGGGTGTCCTTCACGGAAGAAGAGGAGGTGGTGGCGCAGCCGGCGGCGAGCGCGAGGAGCGGAATGAGGGAACGCATGGGCCGACCACATAACCTTCTCTCCCTCTCCCCGCGAGCGGGGAGAGGGTCGGGGTGAGGGGCATCGGATTGGCTGAGAGCCCCGTCAGATTGACGGAGCCCAGCGCCTCAAGCCCCCGCACTCGCTGGATTCCGCCGGTTGGTCCGATTGCTGCGTAGCGACACCCCCGAACCCGAACCCCGGAGCCGAAATGAAACTGCCGACGCTGACTGGACTGGCCTTGATGGGCCTGAGTGCGTGCGCGACCACGAGTGGCGCGCTCGACGACGACGACGACGCGTCGGTCGAGCTCAGAGATCACCACCGCCACCACCACCGCGGCGGCGTGACGCAGTTCATCGCGATGAGCCTGGACACCATCGGCGAAGACGACGCGCAGCGTCCTGACGTCGAGAGGCTGCGCGGCGCCCTGAACGGCTGCATGGAGCCGGCGCGCGAGATCGAGAAGCAGCTGGTGCTCACCTTCGCGGACGGCATCGCGACGGGGGCGGTCAAGCTCGAGCGCCTCGATGACGCGATCATCCAGCTCAACGCCACGGCGGCCCCGAGCTACGAGTGCAGCGCCGACGTGCTGAACAAGCTCCACGGGCTGCTGACGGCGTCCGAGCGCGAAGTGGTCGCGGACAAGGTGCAGGCGCACTGGGAGATCTGGCTCCAGGTGAACGACGGCAACTCGGTGAACGGGCGCCTCGCGGACGTCACCGAAGAGCTGAACCTCAGCACCGCTCAGGTGAAGGAGCTGACGAAGGCGCTCACCGAGGCGTTCGGCCGGAAGAGCCCCTTCGAGCCGAAGAAGGCGGCAGGGTACGTGGTGGCCTTCGCGGCAGCCTTCGTCTTCCCGACGTTCGACGCGAGGACGGTCACCCCCGAGGTGAGCGACCAGCTCTCGGCGCACGGCGCGCGGCGGATGGCGCTGTTCTACGAGACGATCACGCCCTTCCTCGACGCTGAGCAGCGGGCGGAGCTCGCCGGCCACCTGCGTGAGCACGCCAATCACACCATCACGTTGTCAGCGAACTGAGGCCCCACATGAACCGAACACTCGTATCGATGTCGAAGGGCGTGCTGCTGTCGGGCGCGCTGCTGATGGGTCTCTTCTCGTCGCCTGCGCAGGCGCAGGTCGAGATCACCTTCTACCCACCGGCTGCGTTCAGGGCGACGTCGCGGCCGGTCTATTACGAAGGGCGCGCGGCCTACTGGTACAACGGCCGCTGGTACTACCAGAGCGGCGGGAGCTGGGAGTACTACCGGGTCGAGCCCAGGCACCTGCGTGAGCGCCGCGTCATCCACGTGCCGGTGCGAAAGCACTACGAGCGCCGCCACCACCGCGGCGGCCACCGCCGCTGACCGTGAGCACCTGCCTCCCTCTCCCCGAGGGGGAGAGGGTCGGGGAGAGGGCAAACAAGAAGTAAGGTCGGCCCATGCGCCCAAGGCTCACAGTCCTCGTGCTCGCGCTCACCGCGATTGACGCGCTCGCGGAGGATCCCCCAACACTCGAGCGCAACGACGTCAGCATGAACGGCGCGCCGACGCTGGGTCAGTGGAAGCGCGGCGCGAGCGTGACGCTGGGCTTTCCGCTGATCACCGCGAGAGCGTCGATCGGCCTGGCCGACCGCCTCGACGTCGGGCTGGGCTTTCAGACCTTCTTCGGGCTGATGAACGAGTTCCTGGTGCACGTGAAGGTCGCGCTCTACCGGGGCACGAGCTGGTCCCTGGCGGCCGCAGTCGAGGGCTCAGGGGCGTTCTTCGTACAGAGCGCCGCCGACGAGCAGCGCGGCGCACGCTGGCTGACGGGCCGCCGCAACTACGGCGTGAGCCCGTCGTTGATCCTCACCTGGCAGGGTGAGAGCGCGCGCAGCGCGAGGCTGTTCGCGCAGGTCAGCTACCTGCTGACGTTCGAGGTGCCGATGGCCGCGCTGGGCCACAACGTGAGCACGCACCTGGGGGCGGAGCTGCCGCTGTCGCCGAAGGTCTCGTTCGTCTTCATGTTCGGCCTCGGCGTGCACGGCCGCGCTGAGGATTCGCCGGTGATGCCTGACGCCTCACTCGGCTTGGCGTTCGGCTTCTGAGATGTGGAGACAGACCGCCCTCGTCGTGCTCGTCGTCGCCACCGCGGGCTGCAACTGTGGCTGGGTCTGCACGAGCGACCCCATCACCGGCGGGCCCCGGCCGACGACCTGCGCCCCCGACTGCTGTGCTCGCTGGCAATGTGGCGCCGACGTCTTCGAGGTGAAGTGCACGCTCGATGCGGGCACCCAGTCCTGCTCGTGCATCGCGAACGGGGTGAAGACCGGCGAGTTCGTCAACGCAGACTTCTGCGACGCCGATGGCTTTGCCTACACCGCGAACGGACGCTGTCACTGGAGGATCGCGGGGCGGGACGGCATCGTGCCGCCGCCGCCCTGAGAGTCCTCAGTTCGCGATGCTCATGTCGACGATCCGATCGGCCGACCAGCGCTCCTTGTCGGGCGAGGCGCCTTCTTCACCGCGAGACGAGGCGATGATCTGCGAGCGCTTCATGCCGCGCGACTCGAGGTAGTCGGCCACCGACCGGGCGCGCTCCAGGCCCAGTTCGTAGTTCTCGGCGCGAGTGCCCCGCGGATCGGTGAACCCGATGAGGCGCAGGCTCTTGCCCTTCAGTGGGCCGGACTTGAAGCACGTGGCGACGCTGTCGAGGGTGCCCTTGGTCTCCTCGGAGACCTCCGACGAGCTGAAGTCGAAGACAGGGCTGACCGACGAGGTGGTGTCGCACTTCGAGCGGATGGCCTCGTCGAGGCGGATGGCGGTCATGCTGGGCGGGGTGAACTTGCGGGGCATCGCGCTGTGCGAGCAGGCGAGGGTCGAGAAGGAGAGGGCGAGGGCGAACAACGACTGCTTCAACAAGGGAAACCTCCGGCGGTGGGGTGGGGTGGCGTTGCGGGTCCATCAAGGTGAAGCGTTTGGGCTTCAGACTGATGGGGCTGGGTTCAGGAGCCGCGGAAGAAGAAGAACCAGATCACCACGACGAATCCGAAGGGAACGCCTGCGAGCCAGAGAACGACTGGTACGCCGATACGGCCCTTCGGGTCCTGACGCATCAGTTTGAATTGGTTTTTCATGTGTACGGCCTCCAACGCCCTGTCAGAGCAAGGCGCGAGCCAGCCGCTACGGCCCTGCGGGCTCGACCACCACGCCCACGCGCTGCAGCCGCGCGGAGTAGCCAGGCTCGAGCACGGCAAACCAGTGGTGCTGCTGGTCGAACAACATGCCCACGCGCCGCGCCGAGCTCGAGGCCGCGAGCGCCTTGTTGATCAACACCAGCAACGGCCCGGTGCTCTCGAGCGCAACGGGCGAGGGCACCGTCGCCTTGAACGAGTGCTTCTCGAAGCTGACCGTGTGCGCCTGCTGCTCGCCGTCCCTGGAGTGCGTGGCGACGAAGCGGACGCTCTCGGTACCGCATAGCGCGAACACCGCCTGAACGAACGCGGCCAGGTCGGGGTAGGCGGCCGGGTCGAAACGAACGCGCTGAGAGGCGGGGACGATGCGGGCGAGCGACGCGATGACGCGCGCGCGGTTGGGCGTCTCCGAGTGCGGCTTCACCGGCGGCAGCGCCAGCGGCACCTTGCGCATCGAGAGCACGACCATCGCGACGATGATGGCGATGCCGCCGAGCGCCAGCGCTGCCGAAAGGGAGAACATCACCGATCCATGAACCAGTTACGGCCGCGAGGCCAGCCTTCCCGCCCGTTCGCTCAAGGTGGCGGGGGGATGTGGTGGAGCTCCCACCGGCCGCGCTCGCAGGTCCACGGGGTGCTGCCCCAGCAGCCCGCGCACGCCAGGCCGTCGGGGGCGCACTTTCCACCCACGGTCGGAGCGCGGCGAGCGAGCTCAGCGGCGTTCGGGGCCTTCACCTCGAACTGCGTGGAGCCGGCGGCGATCAAGAGAACCAGAACCGTCTGCATGGGACCTCCATAGCTCGGAGATGACGCAGATGCGTCATGGCGGGCCTGGCGCCTCACCGACATCTTGCGCGCCCATGACGAACTTCAAGCGAGGCAAGTGGCTGGCAGTAGCGATGATGGTGTGCGCGTGCGGTGCGGCGCCGGAACCCAGGGCGGGGACTGGTGGTGGCACGGGCTCCTGGCCGCCCCCGGGCGGGAACGCGGGCACCGGCGGCGGAAGCGAGATGAAGGTGGGCCGGGTGACCGGCACCGTGCGCGACACGCAGGGCCGGCCGATTGAGGGCGCGAAGGTGCGCATCGAGAACGACTTCCAATACTTCGACGTCACCACGGACTCGAGTGGCCGCTACGTCTCGCCCTCGCTCCCGGTCGGCGGCTACAAGGCCGTCGCCTGGGCCGACGTCACGTACGACGGCATGGCCTACGCGCTGCGCCTGGGCATGCCCACCTCGTCCGACTACGACTTCTTCGGGTCCGAGGGCGCGGTGCGGAACTTCGAGTGGCAGCTCACCGGCCGCATTCCGGACCGCACGCCAGACGGCGCCACGGGCTTCTTCGGCGGCGCGCTGGAGTTCATGAACGGCACCGGCAGCATCTACGACGCGCGCATGGATCCAGGTGACGTGGTGGAGGTGCACCTCGAGCCGCAGGGGCCGCTCATCGACGGCAGCGCGGGCCAGGTGCTCGAGCGCAGCTTCACCGTGCCCAACAACAACGAGCTCTCGTACGTCGTGGACATCCCCGTGGGCGTCTACCGGGTGACGGCGCGCCGAATCATGCCGGGTGGGGGCAGCGAGGATCTCCTCCTCGGATCGTTCAGCCAGCAGGGCGCCTGGGCGACCGTGCGGTTCCTGCCCTCGGGTGACTACAGCTACGAGAGCGGCATCAAGCGCACCAGCCTCTACCTGCGCCTCAATCGCTGATCATCTTCTGCAGCTCGACTTTGCTGGAGATGCCGAGCTTCTCGTAGATGTTGAAGAGGTGCCGGCGCACCGTGTTGGGCGAGACGCCGAGGCGTTGGCCCAGCTCCCGGTGCGTCTCTCCCTGCGAGAAGGCCTGGGCGATCTCCCGCTCGCGCGCGGTGAGCTGGTCGGCCGGCACCGCGCGCCGCAAGTGCAACAGCAGCACGCCGCTCGACGGGTCGGCCCGCACCGCCAGGCGCCCGAGCACCTCGCGCGTGGACGACGCCGTGCGCGCCACCGCCTGCACCGGCTTCGGGAGCAGCGGGCCTTCCCAGCCCTTGAACTCGCCGCGCAGGAGGTCGGTGAAGCCCGGTTCGGCCTCGAGAATGATGCCCTCGTCGTTGACGATGGCCGCCGCCTGGCCGTGTGAGTCGGTCATCGCCGTGCGCGCCCGCAGCTGGCCCAGGCGGGCGCGTCGCGCGGCGGCGATGACGTGGGGCATGACCAGCTCCATGGCCGCGCGCTCCGCCTCGGTGAAGGGGCGCTTCGGGTCTGCGCCGTACACCGAGAGCACCCAGTAGAGGCCGGCGTGCTGCGCCACCATCGAGGTCACCATCACGTGCGCCAGGCCCCACTGGCGGCAGTGTTCACCCAGGGCGGCGCGCCCCTCGAAGAGCGGGCCGTCGACCGCGAAGTTGCCGGTCTGGTTGGGGTGCGTGAAGGCCCAGAGGGCCACCTGGTCTTCGTGGCGGACCTGGTCCCAGCTGGTCATGAACTCCGGCGGCTGCCGGTGCAGCACCACGTCGCGGCCGGTCGGCGCCCCGGCGTGGATGGTGCCGATGGCCAGCAGCCCCGAATCGAAGGGGATGAGGCGGGCGAGGCGATCGAGCGCGAAGTGCTGGAACTCCCGGTAGCCCAGCTCGTTCGAGCGCTCGTGGAGCTCGAGCAGAAACGTGGCGAGGTCGACTGCAGACGGCATGCGGGCCCGCCTCTACCCCAGGATGACGCAGATGCGTCATGGCCGATGAGGCAGCCGGTGGGCATTTCTCCGGGCATGAACCAACACAGCGCGTGGAGAATCGGAGTCGTGGTCGCAGTCGGGCTCATCACGGGTTGCCACCAGGAGGACCCGCCGCCGCCCATCGTCGAGTGCCCGGCGCCGCAGGGCCCGACGCTGCACAAGTCTGACGTGACGAAGGACGAGACGTGGACCGCCGCGGGGAGCCCGCACCTCATCGAGGGCGACGTGGACATCGTCGACGGCGCCACGCTGCGCATCGAGCCCTGCGCCGAGGTGCGCCTGGGGGCCGGCTCGCACCTGCGCGTCGCGTTCCCGTACACGCCGAACCGGGGCACGCTGCTCGCCGAAGGCACGGAGCAGCGGCCCATCACCTTCAAGGCCGCGGGCAGCGCGCCGTGGGCGAGCCTCTTCATTCACACGCCAGGCACCGCCCGTCTGGCCTGGGCCACCTTCGAGGGGGGAGGCAGCGAGGCCTTCGAAGACAACGCCACCATCCACGTGAAGGGTGGGCAGCTCGCCGAGCCGCTCCTCTTCGTGGATCACGTGACCATCAAGGGCTCGAAGGGCACGGGCATCGGCTTCGACGGCGCGGCGGCCTTCGTGGCCGGCTCGCAGGCGCTGACCATCACCGGCTCGGGAGGCCCGGAGAACGCCTACCCGCTCACCATCTCCGAGCACGCGCTCGGGTCGGTGCCCGCGGGCACGTACACCGGCAACCTCGTGGACGAGATCCTCATCGACCCGGTGGGCACGGCCGTGGCTGGCGAAGGCATCGTGAAGGACCTCACCATCTCCGACCGCGGCGTGCCGTACCACGTGGGCCGTTGGCGCGGCGACGACCTGGTCCTCGGGGGCCCGCGGGGCACGCTCACCACGGTGACGATCGAGCCGGGCGTGGTGCTGAAGTTCGAGCCGCAGACCGCGCTCGAGGTGCAGCACTTCACCACCCAGGAGGCGTCGACGGCCTCGCTGCGCGCGCTGGGCACGGCCGAGAAGCCCATCGTCTTCACCTCGGCCGCGGCGAGCCCCCGGGCCGGTGACTGGCGCGGCCTCTGGTACGGGGGCATTCCCGCGGCGAGCAACCTGCTCCAGCACGTGCGCATCGAGTACGCGGGGTACAGCTGTGCCTGCGTGCTCACCACCTGCAGCGCCATCTCGGACTGGGAGGGCGCCATCATCTTCACCGCGCAGCCGCCGGGCGCCTTCATCAGCGACACCACGTTCAAGGACATCGCTGGCCACGGCGTCACGCAGGGCTTCGATGGCACGCTGGTCGACTTCCGCAGCCGCAACACCTTCGTCAACGTCAGCGGCTGCGAGCAGACGCGCCCGCGCAACGCCGACACCACGTGCCCGGATCCGCGGCCGGCCTGCGACTGAAGGCGGAAATGACGCCCGAATCGTCAAATGACCTGACGTCCTGAGCCAGGTCCGAAGTGGGTGCCGCGCCGACACCCTGATCATGGCTCGACTCGTGTTCGCGGCGGTGGCGTTGCTGTGCGTGTCGTGCGGCCTGTCCGAGGCGGAGGTGAGCGACCCGAACGACCTCCAGCTCTCGACGGCCGAGGGCGAGCTGCGCACCAACCGTGATGCAGACCGGGTGGTCGTGTACTCGAACAACGTCGAGAACATGATCTTCGACTGGAAGGACCTCGTGCATCACATGGGCGAGCACGAGCTCCGCCCCGACGTCTTCCTGGTGCAGCAGGTGACGGGGCGCGACGGGCTCGACCGCTTGATGGGCTTCATGAAGACGCGGCTGGGCGTGGACTACGACGGCCTGGTCGCGCAGAACCAGCCGACCGACCGTCGCTTTTCGGGCGAGGTGCAGCCGAGGCCGAAGGTGAGCACCGGCGTGGTGTGGCGCTCGAGCCGCTTCGAGCTGGTGAGCCACGACAGCTGGATGCCGTTCGGCACGGGCTTCAGCAGCGGCGCGCAGAGCTGCGATGGGAGGTCGAACCACTCCGGCTACGAGACGCTGAGGGTGAAGCTGTTCGATCGCGTGGCGAAGAAGCACGTGGTGGTGATCAGCCTGAGGCACTGGACGTGGGAGCCCTGCTCCACGAAGAACCTGGTGGAGCTGGTGGGTGGGAAGGAGGGGGTGAACGCGCACGTCGGCATCGGGCCGCAGGCCGACCTGGCCATCGTCGGAGGCGACTTCAACGATCACCCGGTGGACGGCTCGGGTCAGTACAAGTGCTGGTACCGCCAGATGGTGCGCGACATCAGCGAGGCGCAGTGCGCGAACGAGAGCAACTTCGGGTTCACCGATCCGATGTTCGAGTCGTGCAACGGCGAGCGCTCGTGCGTGCGGAAGGTGGAAGGCATCGATTCCCTCTTCGCGCGGCGTGCGGACGGCACACCGGTGAAGACCAACCACTTCGAGATCATCAGCTGGGAAGAGGCGCACCGCGCGAGCGTGCGGTCGACGGGCGGCGACGGGCGTTCGAACCTGCAGTCACGTGACGGCTACGTCGACCAGGCCGATCGCTACTCGGGCCACGAGGCGCGCCGGGCGTACTTCTTCTACCAGTGACCAGTGTCTCCCTCTCCCCGGCCGAGAGGGTCGGGGAGAGGGCAATCTAGAAACCCTCGACGCCGAAGGTGCAGTCCGGACAGGACACCACCGAGCGAATCGCGCCGGTAGGCAGCTGCTCACCCACGCACCACCCGCCGAGCGGGCGGATGAACCAATAGTGCCGGCCATCCTGGTTGCTCCTGACGACCTGGCCAACACCGCCGACGTTCGAGCTGACTGACATCTCGCAGCTCGCGCCGCGGATCGGCACGAAGCTGAGCGTCATGCCCATCGACATAGGAGGCGTGACGCCGGCCCGGCACTCCACGCTCGAGACGGTCCCGCTGAACGCAGAGGTCGGGCAGTTGTCTGCGTTGCACAGGGGAGCCTCGTTGCCGCACCGCATGCATTCGACGGGCGAGTCATACGTGCAGGTGCGGCCAGCGTCGGCGACGCACTCCGAGACGCAGCGCTGCGCGACGCACGACAGGCCTGCAGGCGTGCCGAAGACGCACCACCGCGAAGCCCAGGGAGCAGCGCCACAATCGGAGGCGGTGAGGCACTCTTCGCCTCCGTCCGAGGCGACGCCGGCATCGACACCAGCGTCGACGACCTGGCCTGCATCAACTCCAGCGTCCGCGTCGCCTTCGACGACAGGCACGAAGCACTGACACGCGGGAATCGCTGCGAGAACGAGGGAGAGCCACGGTGCGCGAAGACGACCCATGCGCACCTTCAAGCATCGGTTGCGCTGACCGTCCAACCCGTGGGCCCTGCGTCGGTGCCGCCATCGACACCGACCGGCGTCAGCACCACCTTCACCGAGGTCGCGGCGGTGCCCTCGCAGGTGGTGGTGAAGGTGACGGTGATGGGCGCTCCGGCGGTGGTGGGCGTGATCTCCAGCGTCGCGGGCAGGGTCAGCTGGCCGCTCGGGAGCGAGGCCACGGTGCCCCCGTCGATGGTCAAGATCGCGAGGTCGACATTCACGAAGTCCACGAGCATCACCCGAAGCGAGACGGAGTCCGGGGCCAGCCGAGTCGCGGTGAAGTTCACATCACGCAACACCGACCTCGTGGTCCGGCACTGCGCCGGAGGCGGCAGCGGATCCATCACCAGGCATCCGCACCCGGCCAGCGCCGCGGTGGCCGCGCCGGTCGTCACCAGCCGGTGCCAGTGCTGCGCCACCCGCTCGCGAGGGCTGACGCTCGGAATCACGGACTTCGGAACAGGAAGCACCTCGGTCATCAGCGTCTTCTGGTCACTCATGGTCTCACCTCGGCATGCGTCGGCTGCAGCGCCGTCGCCATGACATCGCTCAAGTGCGTCAGCGGCCGGCCCTCGGGAGACGCCGCACACAGCTCCTGCACCAACGCCCGGGTCGCGCTGCGCACCAGCAGCTCTTCCCGGGACAATCGCGCGGCCAGAGCCTCACCCCAGGCCTCGTCGTCGTGATCAGCGGCGCCACTGCGCACGCGCGCGACGATCTCGCGCAGCCCACGCACGGTGCCGAGCCCCAGCTCGCGGGAGATCGCCTTCGATTGCTCCACCCAGCGCTGTTGGAAAGCGTCAGGCCTGAAGTGGCGGAGCACCTCGACGTCAGCGCGCACGCCCATCGCGGTGGTGACGACCGCGTCGGCCGCGAAGTTGCGCTCGGCGAACGCGCGCATGGCGAGCCTGAACGCGCGCTCGATCGACGGGTCGTTCAGTGAGTAGTCCCACTGCATCCAGTCTCCGCGGGCACGGCCTTCGCGGCGCAAGCGGTCGAGCAGCGGGGTGCCGGCGTAGAGCTCGACGCGGCCGAAGTTGAACGGCACCTGCGCCCACTTCTCGAGGAAGGCGAGGTTCTCCTCGAGGGTGTCGAGGGTGGTGTCGGGATCGAACACGAGCAGGTTGAACGACACGTAGAGGCCGAGCTCGTCGGCGAGTTGCAGGGCGCGATGGTTGTGTTTGCTCTGCGCCCAGCGGCGCAGCGTCTGGAGGCCCTGCTCGGAGTCACTCTCCACGCCCACGTAGGCGCGGATGCAGTGGAGGCGGCGCTGCAGCACCTCGAAGACCTCGGGCTGCACGTCGGTGGGCCGGGCCTTCACCACGGTGGCGAAGCGGTGCACGCCTCGCGCCTCGAGCAGGTCGGCGAGGCGGTTGAGGCGCTCGAGGTTCTTCACGCCGCTGGGGAGGAAGAAGTCGTCGTCGTGGAAGACGAAGATCTCGATGTCGCGCCGATGGTGCAGCCACGCCATCTCGTCGGCGACGTCCTCGAGGGGGCGGGCGCGGTACCGGCGGCCGGGGAGCGCCTGCTCGTGCCACGCAGCGATGCAGCAGAAGGCGCAGTTCGCGTAGCAGCCGCGCGAGCTCACCAGCGGAGCGATGCGGTGACCGAACGCCGCGGCCGGAGTGCCATCGCGCACGGGCCAGGGGAGGGTGGCGAGCTCCGGTGCTGCGCGCAGCGCGTTGAGCCGGGGCACGCCGTCTTCATCGCGCACCGCCAGGCCCGCGAGCGCCTTCCAGTCGGTGCCGGCGTGCAGGTGTCGCGCGAGCTCGACGACCGTCTCCTCGGCCTCCTGGCGGCAGAGCGAGTCGAACTCAGGAAAGTCGCGGAGGATGTCGAGCGCCGCGAACGTGCCGAAGTGGCCGCCGCCGGTGAGGTGGCCGCGGTAGCCGGCAGCGCGGAGCCCCATCGCCAGCGCCAGCACGTCCTGCGCGCGCCACTGGAAGGAGAGGGACAAGCCGATCAGCAGCGGCGGCGAGCCGGTGGAGGCCAGTCGCGCCACGAGCTCCGGCAACTGCGAGCCCTGGTTGAACGGGAGGATCTCGGTCGCGAACCCCGCGCGCTGCAACGACGCGGCGAGCGAGCGCAGGGAGAGGTTCTCCTCGAGCTCAGGCCCGACCAGTGCGACCCACGGTGCCCCGTCCACGGTGTCTCGACTCCTCCGGCCCAGGCACACACGGTAGGCGCGTTCTGCGAGTCCGACCCGTGTGAGAATTAGGGCGGGAGATGCGCGCAAGCAGGAGCCAGGCGCCTTCCCTGGCCGAGCGACCCATCTCGAGGGCACGCACCTCGTGAAGCGCCCCGCGTCAACTCAGCCGCGGCGGACGAACGCCTCCGCGTCCTTCACCTCGGTGGCGTAGAGCGCCACCACCCAGTCGATGAAGACGCGGACCCGCGCCGGGAGGCTGCGGGTGGGCGGGTAGAGGACGGTCATCGGGAGCGCCGGGGCGTTCCAGTCCTTCAGCACGCGCTTCAGCTTTCCCTCGCGTACCAGCCGGCGCACGTGGGGCCCCGCGGGGACCTGCAGCAGCCCGAGGCCCGCCAGCGCCAGGGAGATCCACGTCTCGGCGTCGTTGGCCGCGACCCGGTGCGGTACGTGGAACGACAGCTCCTCGTCGCCGCGCGCGAAGTCGACCTCGAACACCCGCCCGGAGCGCGACGAGAAGTAGTTCACGAAGTGATGACCCGCGAGCTCGTGCGGGGAGCGCGGCGTGCCGTGCCGTCGGAGATACGTCGGGGCGGCACAGGTGATGACCGGCAGCGCACCCAGCCTGCGCGCGGCGAGCGACTCGTCGTGCACGTCTCCCCCGCGGATGACGCAGTCGATGCCCTCCGCCACCAGGTCCACCGCGCGATCGGTGCTGCCCAGCTCGACCACCACCTCCGGGTTCTGCGCGAGGAACATGGGCAGCGCCGGGGCGATCAGGTTCCGCGCGGCCGAGGCCGGCACGTCCACCCGCAGGCGCCCGCGAGGCCGGGCTGACGCCGCGCCGAGGCTCTCCTCCAGCGCGGCCAGCTCTTTCAGCAGGCGCCGGCACTCCTCGAAGTACACCGCGCCGTCACTGGTGAGCGACACCCGGCGCGTGGTGCGGTGGAGCAGCTTCACCCCCAGGTTCGCCTCGAGCGCCTGCACGCGGGTGGTGGCGCTGGCGCGCGGAATGCGCAGCGACTGGGCCGCGGCCGTGAAGGACCCGGTCTCTGCCACGCGGGTGAACACCTCCATCGCCTCGAGGCGGTTCATTCAGGAATACCGAACAGTGAGTTCATGAAGCTCGCATTTATGCGCATCAGTCCGAACAGTACATCTGCGTCACCTCGAACAAGGAGCCGCACATGAGCATCACCTCTCGTCGTCTTGGTCGCAGTGGTCCCACCGTCAGCAGCCTGGCGCTCGGCGCGATGGGCATGTCTGGGGGCATGTATGGCCCCGCCGATGAGGCGGAGAGCATCGCCACGGTGCACGCCGCCCTGGAAGCGGGCGTGACGTTGATCGACACCGGTGACTTCTACGACATCGGAAGGAACGAGCTGCTGCTGCGCAAGGCGCTCGCCGGGCGCAGGGAGAAGGCGCTGCTGTCGGTGAAGTTCGGCGCGCTCCGCGGGCCCGACGGGAGCTGGATCGGCGTCGACAACCGCCCGGTCGCGGTGAAGAACGCGTTGGCCTACACGCTCACCCGGCTGGGCGTGGACTCCATCGACATCTACCGGCCGGGGCGGCTCGACCCGCAGGTGCCGATCGAAGACACGGTGGGCGCCATCGCCGACCTGGTGAAGGCGGGGTACGTGCGGCACATCGGGCTCTCGGAGGTCGGCCTCGAGACCGTGAAGCGGGCCGCCGCGGTGCACCCCATCTGCGACGTGCAGCTGGAGTACTCGCTGGTCAGCCGCGGCATCGAGGACAAGTTGTTGCCCGGGCTGCGCGAGCTGGGCATCGGCGTGACGGCGTACGGCGTGCTGTCCCGCGGGCTGCTGGCGGGGAGCCAGCCGAAGGGACCGGGCGACTACCGCGCCTGGCTGCCGCGCTTCACCGGCGAGAACGTCGAGAGCAACCGCGCGGTGGTGGCGACGCTTGAGGGCATCGCGCGGCGCAAGGGCGTGAGCGCCACGCAGGTGGCCATCGCGTGGGTGAGCTCGCGTGGGGGGGACATCGTTCCCCTCGTGGGCGCCCGCACTCGCGCGCAGCTGAACGTTGCGCTGTCAGCCAGCGAGGTGAAGCTCACCGCCGGCGAGTGCACCGAGCTGGAGAGCGCGGCATCAGGGGTGGCCGGTACCCGCTACGACGCCGGGCAGATGAAGGTGCTCGACAGCGAGCGGTAGTGGAGTTGGCCCCGCTCATCGCTTGATACCGGCGATGACGCGGGGCTGGCCGCGATTCGCCGACTCAACGGAGATACCCCTTCGTCGTTGAGGTCCGAACTGAGCCTCCGCGTAGGCTTAGAGATCGGTCGCGCTGCGAGCTCCTTGAACGGGAGGATCTCGGTCGCGAACCCCGCGCGCTGCAACGACGCGGCGAGCGAGCGCAGCGAGAGGTTCTCCTCGAGCTCAGGTCCGACCACTGCGACCCACGGTGCCCCGTCCACCGCGTCTCGACTCCTCCGGCCCAGGAATCGAAGCTAGACGGGATCCGCGCACTACCTCTCCGCCGAGGATTAGGGCGAGAGATGCATCTGAAGAGGCCCCTCACCCCGGCCCTCTCCCCGCTGCGCAGGGAGAGGGAGAGTTAGCGCTTGATGGCGCTGATCACGCGGGGGCTCTGGTTCGACAGGTGTGAGAACGACAGGCCCATCGAGTCGAGCAGGGTCGCGTGAACGTCGGCTGGCCTGATGAGTGCTCCGCCTGCAGCGTCGAGCGCCCCCGTCGCGAAGTTCCACTTCTGCGTCTGCATGCCCGTGTTCGATGACGCGCCGAACACCGTGTTGCCCTTGATGCCCGGCCCCGCCACCAGGCAGCTCGAGGTCAGGTGATGATCGCGCCCCTCGCGCGTGTTGATCATCGGCGTGCGGCTGAACTCGCTGAACACCATCATCGACGTGCACTCCCAGAAGCTCTTGCTCAGCCCCGGAACCTGCTTGCTCTTCAGGTACGCCACCAGCCGCCCCAGCGAGTCCCACCCGGTCTGCTGGCTCACCGCCTGCTGGCCGAACAGGTCGAAGTGATCATCGAGCCCGTTCGCCAGCGAGACCGAGATCACGTTCGACACGCCGTTCACCATCGCCTGGCCGGCGACGGCCGCGCGCGCCCTCATGCCCGTCAGGTCCGCCGTCGTGTTCAGGTTGAACGCCGTGTACAGCTCCGTCAGCGCCGCCGGCGTGGGCAGCTTGAAGTCGAACAGCTGCGCCTTCGCCGGCTGCGCCAACTGCCTCGACAGCTGCCGGCTCGACTTGAACGCCGTCACCAGCCCGCTCACGTCGTACCCGTGCTGCTCGCACGTGTCGTCGGTGTCCTCGAACTGGCGCACCGCCGACTCGCTCGCCGCCGGCAACACCGCGCCCGCCTGCGGCTGCATCACCGTGAGCAGATCGCGATAGCTCGCCACGCGAACAGCCGACGCCGCGGGGGAGAGGCCCTCGTTGTACGACTCCGTGCCGATCGACATGTTCGGAATGTCGCCCCGCGCCCCCGTCTGCGCGCTCACCACCGTGTTGAGCGAGCTCCCCGACGCCGCGAGCCCGCGCGGGAACTTGCCCGTGAGCAGGTACCGCCGCCCCACCTCGTGGGTCAGCGTGTCCATGTTCATCCCGCGGATCACGCAGAGGTCGTTCGAGTGCGCCAGCATCGGGTCCGGCACCGCAGGCCCGAAGGTCAGGTTGCCCCGCGCCTGCACGCCCGTGCCGCCCGTCGCCGTCATCACCGCGTCGACGAAGGGCGTCTCCGCTGCCGTCTGTGCGTACGCCGGCTCAATGCCAGACGTCGGTGCCCGCCCTCCCACGCGCTGGTACTGCGGCAACGCCGCGTTGCGCGGATCGAGCGAGAGTAACTGGTCCCACCCACCCTCGAAGTACACCAGCAGCAGGAACTTCGGGTCAGCCGCCTGCGCGAACGCCGTGCCGCCCAGCGGAGTGCTCCGCAGCAGGAAGCCGCCCGTCGCCAGGCCCATCACCTCGAGGAAGCCGCGTCGTGTCGTGAAGCTCATGGTGCGTGTCCGTTTCTCTCTCGGCCGTTTGCGGTGATCACCGTCGAGCTGCCGAGCCCACGAAAAGCATGTGCGCTCGGCATCTCGACGGCATCACCGCATCCGGCCTCGGGGTTCAATACAGGTGGTACTCGGGCGCCGTGAGCAGGGCGACGCAGACCGCGCGCCACCCTTCCTTCACGTGCGCCTGCGTGGGAGTTCCCGTGCCCGCCGCTCCCCGCACCGCGTCTGCGAAGACTGTGCGCAGGCCGCCCAGGCTCGCGGTGTCCGCCGGGCTCACCTTCACCCCGTGGAAGCGCAGCTTCAGGTACCGCAGGTTCTCGTTCACCGCCGTCGCGTTGCTCGTCACCGTGTCCGTCAGCGCCACGAAGCGCATCAAGACTCTCGCGTTCGCTGCGAGTGCGGCGTCTGCGTTCGCCGCCCGGGTGCAACCGTCGCGCGCCGCGTCGGCCATGAACTTCTGGTACAGCGATGACGCCTCGAGGTTCTCGTCCACCGTGCCGAGGTAGTCGGGCTCTCCCAGCGTCGCGCTGCGGGCGTTGAACCCCTGCGCCGAGCCCACCATCCACGTGTTGCCGCCGAGCACCACCGGGAGTGACTGCGCCAGCTGCCGCACCGTCAGTCGCTGCGCTTCCGCTGAGCGGGGTCCCGTGACGACTGCGCCTCCACCACCTCCTGCGCCGCCTCCGCTTCCGCCTCCCGTGGAGACCTGGCCTCCTCCACTTCCGCCTCCGATTCCATCGATCGGCGGGTGATCGAGCGGCAGCACCGGCCCGTCATCGTGCACGTCCAGCGATGGCCCGACAGGACCGGCAGGCTGCGGTGACTCCGTGCACGCGGCGAACGCGAGGCAGAGTGTGATGGTGAGTGTGGCCCCTCGACTGCGCTCGGGGTGAACGGGGTTGGCTTCTTGATTCCGCTTGATGCTCATCATCGGACCCTCCGGTACCCGGGCTGCGAGACGATCTGTTCCACGAGCCATGGCAGCCGGTAGCCGTTGCTCTGGAATCCAGTGGTGAGCGCTTGCAGCGTCGCGGCCTCGTCGACGTCCACGCCGACCAACCGCATGTCCCGCTTCATGAAGTACGCCCAGGTGCGCTTCACCGCGCAGCGGGCGAACGTGCCATCCGCGACGATGGTGTTCACCCGGCCCTTCGGCCCCGCCGTCAGCGCCGCCGTGATGTCCGGGTGCGCTGCGTTCGCGTACTGGTACGGCAACAGCGCGCCCGGGTTATCCGCCGAGTCGTCCGTCACGTAGAAGCGGTTGCAGAACGTGCTGCCCGAGTTCACGCAGTTCGCCTTCGTGCGCGGGAACAACGTCAGGTCCCCCATCAGCGTGGTGCCCGCCTCCGAGAACTGCCCCCAGCCCGCGGCCATCGGCTCCAGCTGGCGGTGGCAGTAGCGGCAGGTGCAGCGCTGCGTCAGATCTCCGCTGCTGTCGCTGCAGCCCTGCGCCGGCGTCTCCAATTGACTGGGCGGCACGAAGCTCTCGCACTCGAAGTCGATGCGGAACCGGTTCGCCCGGCCGCGGTTGGTCTGAAACCGCAGCAGGTACGCTGGCGTGGTGAGCACGCCCGCGTGCAGCGCGCTCCCGCGATCCGCCTGGCGCCAGGTGGCGTCGGCGAAGTCGGCGTTCGCCAGCGGCTCGGCGGGATCAGGCAACGCCACGATGCGCGAGTAGGTGAGGTGCGGCGCCAGGTACCGCTTCCAGAACACCAGCGGCCCGTTCACCGGCGCGGTGCGCGAGGTCACCAACTCCGTGTACGGCTGACCGCCCGTGCTCACCCGATCCACCATCAGGTTCAGCTGCTCCCTCATCGCGTTCTCGATGACGGTGCGCACGGCCGCGGTCGGGCCATAGCAAAAACGCAGGTTCGGGCCGCACCCGCACTCCACCCGCGCGTCGCCTTCCACCGTGTTGCACTCGATCACCTTGCCCGCCACCGTCACGCTCGCCGTCTCCATCGCGTCGAACGCGCACACCTTCACCGGCGTGGTCGACCAGTACGGAGTCACCATGCGCCAGCCCTCCTGCTTCACCGTCACGCCGTTCACCACGCTGGTGCGGATGCCGGCAGTCGCAGGCACGAAGCCCGCCGTGAACTGCGTCTGCTCGAAGTCGCCACACTGCAGCCCGAGCGCCGTGTTCACGTCGTTCGCCCCGCGGAACTGGCGGCGCTTGCCCGTCGACGAGATCGCGTACGCCGCCGGCGTGGCCAACAGCGTCAGCTGCGCGTTCGTGCCGTTGAGCGCGACGTTGCTCACGTTCGGCCAGAACAGCTCCTCGTGGTAGCGGCGCATCGCGATGCGGAAGTCGTCGCTCGACAGCCAGCTCTGCACCGTCGCCGGCGTGACCGTCGCCTGCGTGTCGAGCGCGGCGTATTCCTCGTACGTCGGCACCTTGCCGCGCAAGTCCAGGCTCAGGCGCCGCAGCAGCTGGTACTTGTCGAGATCGCGCGCCTGGTCACACGTGGGGCTCACCTGCGCGAGCGCGAAGCCCGGCAACGTCAGCAGGACGAACAGGAGACTCTTCCTCATGGCAGCAGCCCTCCTTCGACCCAGCGCACGACCACGTCGTACTGGGCGGGTGTCAGCACTTCGGTGTTCGCAGGCGGCATCGGCGCCAGCGTGTCGGTGAGGCGGGAGACCGTGCGCGCGGCCCAGGTCTTCGCCGTGCCGTAGTTCTCGAGGTCGAGCTGCGGCGCGTAGTTCGCGCCCGTGGCGTGGCAGCTGCGGCAGTGCGCCGTCATGAACGGCCTCACGTCCGCTGCGAAGGAAGGCGGGGGCAGGGTGATGGAGGTGGAGAGCCGCGCGAGTGACGCGCCGTCGAGGAACCACACGTCGCCGGTGCCGTCCTTCGTCAGCGCGTCAGGCCAGGGCTGCGTCACGTCGGCCAGCACCACCGCCACGCTGCTCACCTGCAGCACCTGCGAGGTCGTGGTCACCAGCGTGGTGTCTCCCACCACCTCGAGGTCGACGATCGGGCCCAGCGTGTGTCTCGTCACCGTGGTGCCGACTTCAATCAGTCCGTCGGAGGTGCCCAGCAGCACCGTCTCTCCACGGTGAGCGATCGCCGTCACCGTCGCGAGGCCTCGCGCGAGCGTCTTCACCGTCTTCGCGCCGAGGTCGACCTCGTAGAGTGACGCCCCCTTCACCACCAGCGCCGACGCGGCAGTGCGGCCCACCACCGCCTGCACCGCGCCGGGCTCTGCTTCGTCGTTGAGGCGCACCGTCTCGCGATGACCATTGAGCACTCGCACCGCGTCGGTCGAGGTCGTCACCCAGACCGCGCCGTTCACCGCGTCGATGAAGCGGATGGTCTCCATCGAGAAGTCGTCGGACACCGGCGCGCGGAGCAGGCGGCCCGGCGCGTCGTGGAAGAAGCCTCCCGTCGCCGCCAACAGCACGCCCTCGCCGCGACGCGAGAGCGCCTTGACCACGCCCGGCAGCGTTGACTCGGTGTCCGTGCCTACGGTCAGCGTGGAGAAGTCGGTGCCGCTCTTCTGCCGGACCAGCGCGCCGTCGAGCACCGTGACTTCGCCCGACTGGAGCCAGAGGGCTGAGGGGTTGCTCCAGGCGCCCGGGGTGGTGCGGGTGGGGCGGGTGCGTTCGATCGCGGCCGTGGCGATCACCTTCATCGCGGGGACTTCTTCAGGCGGCGGCGTCACCTGGATCGCGCCCTGGCAGGCCGTCAGGAGGAGACAGAGAGAGATGGGTTGGGCTCGCATCGCCCTGGAACCCTTCGCAAGGCCGGGGCCATGTCTTGAGGTTCGTCAATTCAAGGGCTTGAGGTCGATCAAGGGCTGATTGGGCAGCGAGGTGGAGTGAGCGCGCTCGCGACAGTGTCCTCTGGGGGAGGACAGCGGACAGCCCTCGAACGTGCACGTGCTCTCTCTGTTCTTCGGTGACGGAGAGTGTCGACATCCGGCTGGCGACGATGGGCTCCGGAGGGGCGCGCATTCGCACGTGGATCGCGCGAGCCTACGAGAACTCCACCAGCACCTCGGAGACAGTGGGCTTGCTGGCCCTCGGTATCTTGAAGGTCGGCGGCGGAATTCAGGTGCAGTTCGGCCCGGCGAGCGGGCAGGGGCCGGGGTCGCCACTTCCTGTCGTAGTTGATCTGACGTCCGACCCGATGGTGCGAGCAGCGATCAAGCGCAGCGGTGGCAAGGAGCCGCCCCTCCCCGGTGCGAATGCATAAGGCGCCAGACCACCCGTGACGCTGCGCGCCGCATACGACTGAGCCATCCCGACGTTCCGGCTGCGCTAAGAGGGGCGGATGCTCCTGTCCCTGGCTGCGGCGCTCGTACTGGCCGCCCAGCCTTCCAGCCCGTGGTTGGACGAAGCGCGGGCGCTCGTGGAGCAGCTGCGCTTCGGTGACGCGATCGCGCGGCTGGAGGTCGCACGCCAGGTGCGCAGCCTCGAGCCCGCGGAGCTTCGTGAGGTGCTCGAGCTGCTCGCGTACTGCCAGGTCGCGGAAGGGCGACGCGACGCGGCCGAGGCCACGTACACGGTGATGCTCCAGGCCGATCCGTGGATGCAGTTGTCGTCTTCGCCCAAGGTGCTCGAGGCCTTCGAGGCGGCGAAGCGGCGGCTCTTTCCTCCCGACTATGTGCGGCTGGAGGAGAAGCCTTCGCCCGCCGGGTTTGCCGCGTTCACGTTGATCGATCCGTGGAGCCAGGTGCGCGTGGTGACGCTCTTCGAGCGGCGCAATGGCGGCGAGTGGAGTGAGACCGTGCTCACCGAGGAGCGCAGCCACACCTGGCGCTTTCCGCTCCCGATCGGTGATGGTGAGCTCGAGTGGTACGTCGAGGCGCACGGCGAGACCTCGTTGGTCGCGCACGTGGCCAGTCGTGAGGTGCCTCGCGTGCTCAAGGTGGTGCAGCAGCCGGTGTCCGTGCTCATTCCGGCGCCGACTCCGGTTCCCGTGGCGAAGAAGCAAGGGCAGGGCGTTCGCATCGCGGGCTTCGTGGTGATCGGCGTGGGCGTCGCGCTCGCGGCGGTGGCGACGGGGCTCGCGCTGGGTGGGACGGAGCTGCGCGCCGCGGCGAGAGATCGGGCTCGCGCTCCCGGTGATTTCGCGGACACCGCTCGCGCGGCTGAGCGCGATGGGCAGGCGCAGCAGACGTGGGCGACGGGCCTGTTCATCGGCGCGGGCGCGACCGTGGCGACCGGCGTGGTGATCGCATGGTGACCCTGTTCTCCCTCTCCCCGCGCAGCGGGGTGAGGGGCCCAATCCACCGCGCCCCTCACCCGGCGCTGCGCGCCGACCTCTCCCCGCTGTTCGCAGGGAGAGGTATCCCCCTCGCGTTCCTTCTCTTCGTCACCGGCTGTGAGCTGGGGCCGCTCGATGTGAGCGGGCTTCGGTGTGCCGCCGATCGTCCCTGCGGCGATGGTTTCGTGTGCATCGACGAGCAGTGCTTCCGCGAAGGTGAAGTGCCCGATGCGGGAACTCCCGATGCGGGCGTCGACGGAGGAGTGGATGTAGGAACCGACGCTGGGCTCGACGCCGGCACGCCCGACGCCGGAATTCCCCGCGGCGTGAACCTGCTCACCAACCCCGGCTTCGAGCAGCTCACCTCGGACGGCGGCGTGGTTGGTTGGCGCGCGACCACCGGGCGCGTGCTCCGTGCGGACGGAGGTCACGCTGGCGTCCGTTCAGGCCGCCTGCAGTCGACCGGCTCGCAGCAGTCGTTGGTGCTCATTCCGAACGACGACGTCGATGGGCCCGAGCTGGGAATGCTGTTCTGCGCGTCGGTCTGGGTGCGCGGTGAACGCGATGCTGGCGTCGACGTCACGCTCGCCATCCGCGATCGGTTCTTCGACGGAGGCGTTTCGACCAGCTCAGGAACCCGCATCACCGTGCGGACGAACTGGGTCCAGGTGAAGGAGGAGTTCGCCACCATCGGCACCAGCACCGTTCAGGTCCGGCTCACCACGAACTCACGGTTCGACGCCGGCGAGGGCGTGTTCGTCGATGATGCGTGGCTGTCCCGGGCTGAGCTGACTGGGTGTCCCTGAGGCTGCGCCAGGAGTTCTCATTGGCGCGGCGATTCATGCGTCAGGGAGTCGTGACTTCAGGTTCAAGTTCTCGGGTTCCATTCTGCACATCCTACTCGCGACGCCTGACACCGACAAAGACAGGGGACGCGGCGGGGTGCACGACGAGATTGAGGGAGGGCCGCGATTCCGGGAGATCGACAAGGGCTGGACCGAGCGAACTGCGGCTCTCGCGCGAGTAACGTCGAGAAGGCTCGAGGGGTGTGGTGAAGGAGGGCTTCCTTCGTGCCCGGAG
>JAUXRX010000036.1 GCA_030681645.1 Archangium sp. | reverse complement strand
GAAGTTCAGCGCGGGCCAGGCGAGCTGGAGCGCGATCCACAGCCCGACCAGCAGGCCGACGGCGCCGAACAGCACCGAGGCAATCATGAACTTGCGGACACTCGCGTCGTCATATTCGACGCGTTCGATACGGGTGGTCATGACGTCAGTCCTTCGGGGCTTTCAGCGGGTGATCATCTTCGAGAGGGGACAGCGAGAGGCGATCGGCGTGATCGAGGGTGCGGCTGCGCACGGTCCACACGAAGAGGACCAGCGAACCGAGCACCAGCATGAGGCTGACGAACACTTGGAGGACAATCACGCTCATCGTTGAGGCCCACGCGTTTGCTGCGCAAAAGCAGGGTTGAACGCAAACCCTGCGGGCAGGCCACTCGGGGGGGCGAGCGGCGAGAGGTGATGACGCATCGTGGCGCCACGCCGTGCATTCGGCTTGCCAACCGGTACGCTGCGACCATGGCTCCTGTGACGTTGCTGTTCCTGGCGGCGATGGCCGACGGTGGTGTCGGAAGTGACGCGGGCTACGACGCCGCCGATCCCGCCACGTGGCGGTTGAGCGCGAAGCTGGGCACCGGGCCACTGCGCGAGGCGCTGATCGCAGACCTCACCTTCGGCCGGAGGGACCCGGGCGTGGGCGAGACCGCGCTCACCCGCGAAGAGGCCGAGGCGCTGCTGGCCGACCCGCGCAGCGAGCTCGTCTACGGCGACAAGACCGTGTCCATCGTGGCGCCGTCGATGATGAAGCGGCACCGGCAGGAACACGTCGACATGATGAAGCTCTTCCTGCTCCCCGAGCGGGTGGAGGCCGGCGCGAAGTTCATGAAGGAGAAGCAGGCCGCGCTGGACGCCACCGAGAAGCGCACCGGGGTCGACCGCGAGGTGATCATCGGCATCCTCATGTGGGAATCGAAGCTCGGCACCATTACGGGCAACTACGTCGCCTTCAACGCCCTCGCCTCGCAGGCGTTCTTCATCGACGAGGCGAACGCGGTGGCGCTGGCGCGCGAAGACGAGAAGGCGCTCCTGTCGGGCGGCGCGGTGAAGGGCTCGAAGAAGAAGCCCACCGCGGAAGAGCTGGCGAAGATCGCGGCGGCGAAGGCCGAGGCCGAGAAGACGCAGGCGCGCCGGGTGGAGACCATTCGCAGCCGGGCGCGGAAGAACCTGCTGGCGTTGGTGCGGCAGTGCAAGACGCGCGGCATCGACCCGCTGTCCGTCAAGGGCAGCTGGGCAGGCGCGATCGGCTTTCCCCAGTTCATGCCGGCCAGCCTGCGCTGGGCGGAGGACGGGAACGGCGACGGGAAGATCGACCTCTTCGAGATGGACGACGCCATCGCCTCGGTGGGTCGCTACCTGTCGTCAGCGGGGTTCAAGAAGAGCGCTCGCGACGCGGTGTACGACTACAACCACGAAGCGGCCTACGTGGACGGCGTGTTGGCGTTCGCGGCGGCGCTCAAGGCGCCCCCCGATGGCGGCGCGAGCACCGGCGCCGCGGCGCCCTGAGCGCGGACCTTCAAGCTGGTGACGGTGATGAGCAGCAAGGTGAGCGTGCTGGCGGGCATGCTGATCGCAGCCACCACCGGGGACATCACGCCGGCCAGGGAAAACCCGATCGCGAACACGTTGTAGGCCAGCGAGATGCCCAGCACGCGCTTGACCACCCGCCGCAGGTGCCGCGCTTCCTGGAGCGCGGTTTGAATCGGCGCCAGCCCTTCACCGACGAGGAAGAAGTCGCTCTTCGAAGGCATCACCGGGCGATCGATCGCCGGGGTGCCGGCCGCGAGCGCTGCCTCGAACGCGAGCGCGTCGTTGACGCCGTCGCCCAGGTACAGCGAGTCGGAGGAGCCGAGCGCCCTCACCTGGGCGGCCTTCTCTTCCGGAGACAGCCCGCCCATCGCCCGCCCGGGCTCGAGGCCCAGCGACTTCGCCAGCGTCTCCACGCGTGAGGGCGCGTCGCCCGAGAGCAGCCAGACCGCGTAGCCCAGGTCAGCCAGCCGTCGCAGCTCGGTGCGGGCGTCGGGCCTGAGCACCTCGCGCAGCTCGAGCACGGCCACCGCTTCACCCTCGTGCGCGAGCGTGGTCGCGCGGCCGTTGGAGCCCGAGGCCCAGTCACCGCGGCCCAGGCGCCAGGCGCCGTCGTCGCGCTTCCATTCCATGCCGCGGCCGGGCACCTCTTCCACCATCGCCGCCGGGTCGTACTTCGCCCCCACCGCTTCCAGCGCCTTCGCCAGCGCCGCGCTCACCGGGTGGCTCGAGCGCACGGCGAGGTTGTAGGCCACGTCTTTCGAGGTGCGGCCCAGCGCGGCAGGCGCCCCGGGGTCGACCAGCTCGAGCCGGCCCAGGGTGAGCGTGCCGGTCTTGTCGAACACGAGCTGCTTCACGTCGGTGAGGCGATCGAGCAGGTCGGTCGCGCGCACGTAGAAGCCGCCCTTGCGCAGGCGCGACTGCACCAGCTCGTACGCGAGGGGAATGGCGATGCCGATGGCGCAGGGGCAGGTGATCACCAGCAACGAGACCGCCACGTTGACCGCCGAGTCGAGGCCGCGCGGCAACCAGAGCAGGAAGCCGAAGGTCGACACACCCAGCACCGTCACCACCCAGCGCCGGGCCAGGCGATCCCAGAGCTGGTGGTGCTTCGCGCCCACGCCGACGCGCGGGGCGGGCTGGCGCAGCAACGCCACCAGCGACGACTGGGCGAAGTCCTGCGTGGAGGTGACGTGAAAGGCGATGCGGCCTGCGTTGAAGCTGCCGGCCGGCACCAGGGCGCCCGGCTCGACCCGGCGCGGGGCGGCCTCTCCCGTCATCCAGTCGGTGCTGATCTGCGCGGCGGCGTCGAGGAGCACCGCGTCGACGGGCACGAGATCTCCGGGGGCGACGAGCAGCACGTCACCCTTCACCACCTTCGGCGCCTTCACCGACTCGAGGCGCTCGCCCAGCACGCGGCGCACCATCAACCCGTCGGCGCCGTCGTCTTCGAGCAGGTAGCGGCGGTTCTTCTCGAGCATGCGTTCCTGCAGAAAGCGCCCCAGCAGCATCAGGGTGATGAAGGTGTTGAGGGTGTCGAAGTAGGCGAGATCGCCGCGGCCGTGGCTGGTCACCAGCTGCACCACCGACATGCCGTAGACCAGCACGATGCCCATGGCGATCGGCAGGTCGAGGTGCAGCATGCGCGAGCGCAGGCCGCGCACCGCCGCCTGGAAGAAGGGCCACCCGCCGATCAGCACCGTGCCGGTCGAGAGGAAGAAGGACAGGCCGGTGAAGAGCTCGAAGACCTGGGGATCGTCGGGCTTGAGCCCGAAGTAGAAGCTCACCGAGAACAACATCACGTTGATGGCGATGGCCGCGCTGATGCCGAGCCGCACCGGGAGATCGACGCTGCGCTTCGACCCCTCTTTCCTCGCGGGGCCGAACTGGTAGCCGAAGGCCTCCACTTCCTTCACCCAGCGCTCGAGCTCGAGCTCGCCCTTCTTCCAGTGCACGCGCACCGTGCCCAGCGTGGGGTTGACGGTGATGCCGCCTGCGCCCTGGTGGCGGCGGAACGTCTCGTTCATCAGCCACACGCAGGCCGCGCAGTGAATGCCCTGCACGTCGAGCTGCAGGCTGCACACCGCGTCCTCGGTGGCGACCGCCTGTTCCACCAGCGGCTCGAGCCACGAGTGGCTGCGCGGCACGGGCTCGCTCACCGCGCTCACCTGGTTGCCGGCCAGGGCGTAGTAGCGATCGAGCCCCTGCTCGTGCAGCAGATTGTGCACCGCCTCACACCCGCGGCAGCAGAACCGCGCAAGTCCTGCGTCGGGCGGAATGGGGGCTTGGCAATGCTCACAGGTTTCCCTGCGAGCGGTTGCAGGTGGTTCGCTCGTTGGCTGCATTTCTTCAGAACGGCCCCGTGCGAACGGCATGCCCATTGTAGAGAGTCGGCGCATGGAGCCGATGTTGGCGTCTGCCGGCGCGTTGAGCGCGCTGGTCGCCGGAGCGACGGGGAGTCTGCATTGCGCGCTGATGTGCGGTCCGCTCGCGTGTGCAGGGTTGCCTGCGTCGGGTCCTGATCGGCGCCGGGCCGCCATCAGCTGGCACCTGGGGCGAATCGCCGCGTACAGCTTCGTGGGCCTGCTGCTGGGCGCGCTGGGTCGCGGGGTGTCGCAGGGGCTGATGGTCTCGGTGCAGCCGGTGCTGCCGTGGGTGATGGCCGCGGGCCTGGTGATCACCGCGCTCGATCTGGCGAAGCACGTGAGGCCGATACCCGGGGTGGCGGGCATCTCGCGGGCGTTGGCGAGGGCGGGCGCGACGATGCAGCCGGCGACGCGAAGCTTCCTGCTGGGCGCGGCCACTCCGTTTCTCCCGTGCGGGTTGTTGTACGGGCTGTTCCTGGCGGCGATCGCCACGGGCACGCCGTGGGGCGGCGCGGCGGTGCTGGGGGCGTTCTCGCTGGGGGCGATCCCGGCGCTGGGCGCGGTGCAGCTGGGCACGCAGCTGAGCACCTCGCCCCGGCTGGCGCTGATCGCCCGGCGGGTGGTGCCGCTGGTGGCCGCAGCGGTCCTGGTGGTGCGGGCGCTGATGACCCGCGCCGACCCGGCGAAGTGCGGCTAACTTCGCCTTCCCGTGCATTTCTTCGAGAGCCTCTGGAACGAAGCGACCCGGTCTTTCACGCCCTGGGTGTTGCTGCTCGCCGCGGTGGCCTTCGTGCTGGCGAAGTGGGTGGCGGTCGACAAGCCCCGCTTCAAGGCGATGTTCTTCTTCATCGCCGCGCACCTGATCGGCCTGGTCGCGACCGCGGCCTTCGCCAGCGTCGACTCGAACCTGGCCGAGCTGCTGCGCACCCCCACGTGGATCCTCGGGGCGGCGGGGCTGGTGGGCTCGAGCGCCGCCCTGCTCTTCTCGGTGATCCTCCCGCGCATGCGGCTGCACACGCCGCTGATCGTCCAGGACGTGGTGGTGGCGATCGCCATGGTGGGCGCGACCTTCGGCGTGCTCAGCCGCGCGGGGGTCAACCTCTCGGGCCTGATCGCCACCAGCGCGGTCTTCACCGCGATGCTCGGCTTCTCGCTGCAGGACGTGATCGGCAACATCGCCGGGGGCCTCGCGCTGCAGGTCGACAACTCGATCGAGACGGGCGACTGGATCAAGGTCGGCGACGTCACGGGGCGGGTGGTGGAGATTCGCTGGCGCCACACCGCGGTCGAGACGCGCAACTGGGAGACGGTGCTCATCCCCAACACGGTGATGACCAAGTCGAACGTGATCATCCTCGGGCGGCGGCGGGGGCAACCGGCGATGCAGCGGCGCTGGGTGTACTTCAACGTCGACTGGCGCTTTCAGCCGGGTGACGTGATCAACGTGGTGCAGAACGCGGTGCGCGGGGCGCAGCTCGAGCGGGTGGCCCGGGAGCCGGTGCCCAACGTGGTGCTGATGGACATGACGGACACCTTCGGCAAGTACGCGGTGCGCTACTGGCTGACGGACCTGGCGGTCGACGACCCCACCGACTCGTCGGTGCGCGCCTGCGTGTACTTCGCGCTGCAGCGGGCCGACATGACCCTGGCCATGCCCGCGCACGCGCTCTTCGTCACCGAAGAGACGGTCGACCGCAAGGCGATCAAGACGGAGAAGCAGGTGGCGCGGCGCCGAGCGCTGCTCACCTCGCTCGACCTCTTCGCGGACCTCTCGGAGGCCGAGCGCACCGACCTCGCCCGCACCATGAAGTACGCCCCGTTCGCCAGGGGCGAGGTGATGACGCGGCAGGGGGCCGACGCGCACTGGCTCTACCTGATGGAAGACGGCGAGGCGGTGGTGCGGGTGTCTGACGGCATCAACGAGCGCGAGGTGGCGCAGCTCAAAGGGCCCTGCTTCTTCGGCGAGATGTCGGTGCTGACGGGCGAGCCGCGCAGCGCGACGGTGATCGCCGACAGCGAGGTGGAGTGCTTCCGCCTGGACAAGGCGGCCGTGCAGCGGGTGATCGACGCCCGGCCCGAGCTGGCCGAGCAGCTGGCGAAGCTGCTGGCCGATCGCAAGGTGGGGCTGCAGGCGGCGAAGGAAGGGCTGAGCGCAGACGCCGCCCGGGAGCGCGCCGCGAAAGAAGCCAACGCGCTGCTCAAGCGCATCCGTGCGTTCTTCGCGCTGACCTGAGTCTCCCTCTCCCTGCGCAGCGGGGAGAGGGTCGGGGTGAGGGGCATTCTACCTAGCGCCGCACGGCGAGGCACCGCACCGGCTGCGAGCTGGCGGTGCGCGCCATCTCGTCGCTGATGTGCCCGATGCGCGCCAGGTCGGCGAGCAACGAGTCTCGCGCTTCCTTCAGCTTGGCGGCGTTGCGGCAGTTCTTGATGTCTTCCCAGAAGCCCCAGGGCGGAATGGCGAGCTGCAGCTCGGCCAGCTCGGCGAGGTTGAGCTGGGTGAGCGGCTTCTGCATCACCACCTGCGAGGCGGTCTCGACGCCGATGACGCCGTGGTCGAACCACATCGAGTGGAGATCGAACGCGACGAGCTGGTCCTTCGCGAGGAAGCGGTGCACCCGATCGGCGGCGACCGCGATCTGCAGCTCGGTCTTCATGTTGAGCCGCCGGGCCAGGTTGCGCGCGAAGATGAGCTCGCAGGCGCCGTCACCATCGAGCATGCGGTTCTGCAGGCTCGCGGCGAGGCGCTTCGTCCACGGCCAGCCCTCCTCGCGGGGGCTGCGGAAGTAGTCAGGGCACCCGGTGGCCGTGATGTAGAAGGCGATGAGGTGCTTGGGCAGGCGGGAGAAGTCGGGCTTTTCCCACTTCACGCTCTCGCGGGCGCTGGCGGGGCGGCCGATCTGCACGCTCTGCCGTTCCGATTCGATCGACTGCCTCAGGTGGATCTCGACGTCGTTCTCGCTCTCGATCTGGTTCTGCAGGTTCGACGCCGTGTACATCCACGTGCCGGGCACCAGGATGCCCACGGTGATGATGGAGAGCAGGGACAGCCAGAGGATCAGCTTGATGAACGTCTTCAGCGCGCGCACTGGAAAGTCCTGAACGGGGGAGAACGGAGTGTTACGACACCTGCAACATGCCGGGCTGGAGCAGGGCCACGCTCACACAGAATGACGTCGTGGGGCCGGGTCTGCACCGGTTGTCGCTCGAGGTGCCTGCTGCGGTGTCGTCTGGTTTCCACGCGCCCGGACAGTACCACCGCGTTCGTGTCCCGAGCGGAGACGACGCGCCCTTCAGCTTCGCGTCTGCGCCTGGCACGAATCCCTTCGAGTACTTCATCCGCGAGAGCGACGGCGTGGCGGGCGAGCTGACCGCGCTCCCCGTCGGCGAGACGGTGAGGGTGGGCCATCCCGAGGGGCCGGGGTTCCCGGTGGAGAAGGCGCGCGCGCACGACCTGTTGGTCATCGGCACCGGCACGGGGTTCGCGCCGCTGCGCTCGGTGCTGCTCACCATTCTGCAGAAGCGAAGGCAGTACCGGCAGGTGCACGGGCTGTGGGGCGTGCTCACCCCGGCGCATCTCGCGTTCGGCGCCGAGCTGCCCGGGTTCGAGAAGGCGGGGGTGCACATCACGCCGACGGTGACCACGACGGGCCCCGGCTGGAAGGGCGCGGTCGGCCAGGTGCAGGAGTTGATCGACACCCTCCCGGTGGAGAACGCGGTGGCGTTCCTGTGCGGGCAGCACGAGATGGTGCGGACGGTGACCGACCTCCTCGGGCGCAGAGGGCTGCCGGCAGATCGCGTGTTCTTGAACTTTTGAACCTGCCCGTTTTCTGGTCGCCTGGGCGCCGATTTCCCCTTCCCCCCGAAGATCCGGGTCTCTACGCTCGAACGCGATCATGACGTTCGTCACGACGTACTCGCGCTGCAGCTCCCCCGTCGGCGCCTGGCTGCTGGTCAGCGACGGGGAATCGCTCACGGGCGTGTACCCGGAGTCGCACCGCGCGGTGCCCGCGGTGACGCCGGGCTGGCGCAGGGACGACGCGTTCTTCGCGGGCGTGCGCGACCAGGTCAGCGAGTACTTCGCGGGCCGGCTGATGGACTTCAAGGTGCGGCTGGCCCCGAGGGGCACGCACTTTCAGCGGCGGGTGTGGGACGCGCTGCGAGAGATCCCGCTGGGCACGACCACCAGCTACGGAGCGCTGGCCACGCACCTGGGCAACCCGACGGCGTCACGCGCGGTGGGCGCGGCGAACGGGCGAAACCCCATCTCGTTGATCGTCCCCTGTCACCGGGTGGTAGGGGCCGGCGGCTCACTCACCGGTTACGCGGGAGGGCTGGAGCTCAAGCAGTGGTTGCTCGAGCACGAAGCGACCACCGCGAGGCGATCGCAGGGGGGCGTGACGCCCATCGCGCTCGCCGCCGTGGCGCCGCGAGCCGTGCAGCTCACTCTTTGACGGACGTGCCTCGGGGAACGGGCAACCCAACCGTCGCCTCGCGATAGATCACCTCGTAAACGACCGCCGCCGGATCGCTCAGGTGGTTGTTGAGCGGGTTCTGCGGAGTCCACGCGGCCACCACCACCCACCGCCCATCCCGGGAAAACCTCACCCGCCGCACGGCCCAGCCGTAGTCCTCGTCGGTCGCGGTGGGAGCCCCGTGGAGCACGACCTTCTTGTCCCACCCACCGGTGACGAGCGTCTTCCCGTCGGGGCTGATGCCCACCGACGCCACCACGCCGCGGTGGCCGTACATCTTCTCCAGCACCAGGCCCGACGCGAGGTCGACGCGGGCGCCGCAGTCCCATTCCCGCTCGGGCTCGACCTCCTTCTTCTTCTCGCGGTCGTAGACGGCCTTGGTGCGCTCGGACTTCGTCTCCGAGAACGCCACGCCCGCGACGAGCCCGCGGGCGTCGAGCGACAGGTCATTGACCGCCGCGGGGAAGCTGAATGAGCGCGCCGGGCCGAGCACCTTCGCCGAGGCGACGCTGACGCCGGTGGCGCCTTCGTTCGCGGTGAACACGATCTCGGCGCTCGACTCATCGAACACGATCGCCAGCTGCTGCAACGCCGGCCCCCCGAGCACGGCCTGGGCATCGGGCGGCACGCACGCGTCGCACACCGCGACGTCGACGTTCTCGAGGGTGAGGTTCTTGATCGACAGCACCCTGCCCTTCGCCACCTTCGCGAGCTGGTTGCCGAAGGCGGTGGCCACCTGCACGGTCTGGGTGAGCGCGAGCACGTCGATGCCGGCGGCCTGGGCGAGCGCGCCCTTCACCACGATCATCGGCACGCGGGTGTCGAGCGCGACGGTCGCTGACGCCGAGCGATCGAGCACGGCGCGGAAGAGCACCTGCCCGCCCTTCTTCGTCACGTGCGTGCGCACCTGCAGCTGCGGTTGGGTCGAGTCGGCGAGGGTGAAGACGAGCAGCCGCTTGTCCCAGCTTCCCGTGACGAGCTCGCCTGAGGGCGTGAAGGCGACGGCGCGCACTTCATCGGTGTGGGCGCGCAGCTCAGCGACGTGCTGCAGCTGCGGCACCGAGACCAGCGTGATGAGCCCCTTCGCGCTGCCCAGCGCGAGCAGCTCCCCTGAGGGGTGCCAGCCCACGCTCACCAGCGGCTCTTCGGTGAGCCAGGCAGCCTCGAGCTTGCCGGTCTGCGCCGAGTAGAGCCGCAGCGCGCCGTCACGGGACACCGTGGCCACGCGGGCGCCGTCGGGCGAGAACTCGAGCTCGTCAACGTCGAACTCGAGCGGGTTGATCGCCGTGTCTGAACGGAGCTTCGGCGGGTTGGTGACGTCGTGCAGCGCGAGGTGGAAGGACTTCGAGCCGAGGCGCGAGACGGCGGCGACCTTCGCGTCGGGCGAGAGCTTCGCGTCGTAGACGAAGTCTTCGCGGTTGAGGACGAGGCGGTCGCCGAGCCCGACGGGTGTGCCGGAGAGATAGCCATCGGGCGAGGCGGCGAGCGCCGTCAGAACGGCGTCAGGTGTCCTGGGCAACGTGCGGCAGCCCAGGAGCGCGAGGTTCGACACCAGGATAACGGCAAGGAATGGGCGCCACGAGTCCGCTCGGCGTGAGCGGAACTGGCCCCCTCCGTTCAGCCCGAGCGAAGTCGAGGGCCGGGAAATCACCCTTCAGGCCGCTTGGGCGTCACTTCCTTCACGCCCTTGGTGGTGATGTTGAGCAGGTACAGCTGGCGCCGCGCCTCGCGCGAATCGTCGATGGTGAGCGAGCCGGTGGCGCCCTGGAAGTCCTTCAGGTGCTGCAGCACCTCGCGAAAGTTGGCGCGGGTGGTGGGCGCCTGCTTCTCGATGATGCTGCGCACCATGGCGCCCGAGTCGAAGCCCACCGCGTCGAGCAGGGTGATCGACGCGTCCTTGTGCGCCTCGCGGAACGCGGCGACGAACGCCCTGGTCGAGGGCCGATCACTCGTCTCGTAGAAGGCCTCGACGTACACGCTGCACAGCACGTACTTCCCGCCGCGCTCCATCAACTGCAGATCGCCCGAGGTGCCCTTGGGGGAGCTCCACGTCGACGGGCCCAGCAGGGTGACGGTCTTGAGCTTGTCCTTGCCGGTCGTCTTCTGAATGCGCTCGAGGTCCTTCTTGTCGCAGGCGTTGGTGATGATGTCCTCGACGGCCAGCGCGGGGGCCACCAGCGAGACCTGCTGCCACGAGTCGGGAATGAGCATCGCCTCGAAGTCGATCACCGGCTCGAGCGAAGCCTTCATCTTCTCCACGGCCTTGCGGCGGCGGAACTCGTCGGTGGTGGCCTCGCGGATCTCGCGGATCTTCTCGTGATAGTCGGCGCGATCCTCGAGGTAGTAGCGGCCCGCGAGGCGCTTGGCTTCCTCGGTGAAGGTCTTCTGGTCGTGGTCGTAGCTCTCGATGCCGCGAATCTGCCCGCCCCGCTTCTCGATCGCGTCCCAGAACTCGTTCGACAGCTCGACGCCGAAGGGCGTGTTCGGGTGGAGGATGGCGAACGTCTTGTAGCCGAGCGTGGTCATGGCGTAGTCGGCCAGCGCCTCGGCCTGCTGCGAGTTGGTCACCATGGTGCGGAAGATGTGGGGCCCGATCTCGGTGAGGCCGTCGGCGCGCGAGAGCGTGATCAGCGGCACCTGGAGCTCCTCGGCCACCAGCGCCCCGCGCTTCGCGTCTTCCGCCAGCAGCGGGCCGATGATCGCGATCACCCCGTCGTCGAAGGCGAGCTGCTCGACCAGCCTGGCGGTGAGGCTGGGGTCGCCCTGGGTGTCCTTGACGATCAGCTCGATGTCGCTGCCCTTGAGCGCGAGCTGCAGGCCCCGCATGGTGGTCTCGCCGAACGCCTTGTACTTGCCGGTCATCGGCAGCACCGCGCCCACCGCCTTCGGCTTCACCAGCGAGCGCTTGCTCAGCCGCTCGACCAGCGCCTTCGCGTCGGGCGTGTACGGCGAATCGGGCGCGGTGGAGATCAGCGACTTGAGGGTCTCGTCGAGGCGGGTCCAGTCACGCAGGTGGTAGAAGACGCGCGCCATCTTGAAGGTGATGAGGGGCCAGCCCGGGTGCGACTTCGGCAGGTCGTTCCACGCCTCGGCGATGGCGAGGAAGGTGGTCTTCGTCTCGACCACGTCTTCGAGGTTGGCGAGCGCCTGCTTCGTCTCTTCGGGGCCGCTGGCGGCGTCGACGCCCTTGAGCGCGCTCTTGAGCGCCTCTCCGTACTGCTGGCTGCCGGCCGCCGCGCGCACCAGCGCCGCCTCGGCGAGCTTCTTGTCTTCGCCCTCGAGGCGCTCGACGAGGGTGGACAGCGTCTGGAACGCGTCGCGGTAGGCCTTCTGCTCGACCGCGGCGAGGCCCGACTTGAGCCGCGCGTCGTTCGCCTTCGGGTGCAGCGGGTTCTCGAACAGCAGCTCGCCCAGCGACTTGCGGGCCAGCGCGTAGTCACCCTCTTCGAAGGCGAGCACACCCACGCGGTAGAGCGCCTCCTGCCCGGCGGTGGTCTCGGGGTAGGTCTTGCGCACGAGCAGCAGCGCCTGGATGCCCTCCTTGCGCGACTTCGAGTCGGCGACCGAGATGGCCTTCGCCAGGGCCTCGTCAGCGGTCGCGTCCTTCTTGACGTCGACCTTCTGGCCACCCGTTCCCGTGGTGCCGGTGGGCCTCGGACAGGCGCACAGCAGGCCCAGACAGCTGATCAGCAACAGCTCACGCATGGCGGGGCACATAGCAGGCTTTCCGTGCGGGAAAACGCACGCAGTGCGGGCAGGCAGACGCGCCGATGCGTCTGCGCAGCCGCGGGTGAAGGGTCCTGGGGACTCCCTCATCAACAGCCGTGCCAGCCTCAGTGATAGTCGCTCTCGCGCTGGTGCCGCACGGCGAGGATGGTGACGACGTCATCGCCCTCGAGCTCGAACAGGGCCACGTACCCGCGCCTGCCAAACGGAATCACGAGCTCGCGAAAGCGGGACCGGGGAACAGCGGTCGAGGCGCGGCATGACCAGGGGAACTCCTCGAGCAGCCTCAAGCCTCGTTCGATGGTGCCCAACGCCGCCTCTGCGGCATCAACGGAGTGCTCTGCCAGGAAGGCGTGCAGCTCGAGCAGGTCCTCCCGGGCCGAGTCCGTGAAGCGGACCTCGTAACGCCTCACTTGCGCTTGTCCTGGCGCTTCCGCGCGGCGCGGGTCTGGGCTTTGAGGTCGCGCAGGACGGACGCGGCGCTGTGGTAGCGGCCAGACCTGCGGCTCTCCTCCCGGGAGGCCAGCGCCCTCGCGCCGAACTCGGCGTCGGAGGTGCGACGATCGACGCTCTCACGCACGGCCCGCTCGACGAAGGTGGACAAGGTCTCGCCCGGCTCGAGCAGGCGCTCGACGCTCTTGCGCAGCTTTGGCTCGACCCGCAAAGGGGGGAAGGTCGCGGTCTTCATGCCCGGTTTGTATCGCAAACGCGATGCAGCCGCACATGAAGGGGCCGAATCAGCCCGGGTCGAACCAGTTCTCGAGCTGAACGTCTTCGAATCGGTCGAAGTCGCCGACATTGCGCGTCACGAGCACGAGGTTTCGGGTGACGGCGATGGCCGCGATCTGCCCGTCGACGAAGGTCGGCGGCAAGCCCCGCTTCTGCAGCCGCGCGCGCTCTCTGGCGTGCCACGCCGCGGCAGCCTTGTCGTAGGGGAGTACCTCCATTGCGGGCAACACGACCTGCGAGAGGTAGCGCTCGAGGTAGTCCCGCCGGCGAGACGGCGGGAGCCGGGCCGCGCCGAAGCTCAGCTCGTGCCACACCAGGCTGGGGATCGCGATCTCTCCGGAAGCCGCGTCGAGGCGGGCCAACACGTCGGAGGAGGGCGCGGGCTTGAGTGGCTCGGACACGATGTTCGCGTCCAGCAGGAACCGCGCGGTCACAGAACGACCTTGCGCCCAGTTTCCTTCGATCTGAGCCCCTTGAGCAGATCGGCGAGGTCCTCATCGGGAGGTCCCTCCTCCTCGATGAAGCGGTTGAGGGCAGCGCTGAACGACGGCCTGGCCTGCTGCAGGGTCTGTTCGAGCAAGAAGAGCGCCTGCTGGTTCACGCTGCGCCGCTGGCGCTGCGCCTCGGCGCGGAGCCGCTCGAGAAGCGCGTCGGGGACCTGTTTGAGGGTGAGGGTGCTCATGCCGAAATGGAACCATAATGCATCCACTCCGGTCCAGCCCCGGGGCGACCTATCGGAGCACACGGCGCATGCGCGCGTGGAGCTCGGCCACGTCGGCCTCGTCCTGGTAGGGCCCGAAGCCGAAGCGCAGCCGATCGTCGCGCGCGTCGGTGATCACCCGGTGCAGCTTGAGCGTCGCCGACAGCACGTGCGCGTCGGGGGTGCGGAAGGTGAGGAACTGCCCGCGCGCCGGGTTCGCCATCGGCACCACGAGCTGGTCCTCGGACAGCGGCCCCGGGGGCAGCCCGCTCATGAAGGCGCGCTGGAGCACGTGCGCGTGGGCCCGGTTCTTCGCGGTGGTGAGCCCCACCTCGTTGCGCCACTTCATCACCGCGTTGAAGCGATACAGCCCCGAGGGGTCGAAGGTGGCCCCCATGAAGCGCATCGCCCCGCTCGAGTAGGGCACCTGCCCCGCCACCTTGCCCTCGAGCGCCTCGAACGCGGCGAACCAGCCGGTGTTCCTCGGCCGCAGCTGCGAGGCCGACGGCGGCACGTGCAGGAAGCACACGCCCTCGCCGCTCATCGCGTACTTGTAGCCACCGGCCAGGTAGAACGCGCGGGCGCCCACGTGGTGCAGGCTGGTCGGCACCGCGCCGAAGCCGTGGTACCCGTCGATCACCACCAGCGCGTCGCCCGGCAACGAATCGACCAGGCCGTCGAGGTGCTCGACCTCGGCGCCCGAGTTGAAGAACACCTGGCTGAAGAAGACGAGCTGAGCGCCCTTCGCTGCGGCTGAGAGGCGCTCCCCGAAGGTGGCGAAGGGCTCCGAGGGCACGCGGGTGACGTCGATCAGCCCCTCTTCCTCGAGCCGCCGCGTCTGCCGCTCGAACGAGTGGAACTCCGAATCGCTGGTCACCACCCGGGGCTTGCCGGGCAGGCACGACAGCAGCCGCAGCACGAACTCGTGCGTGTTCGGGGCGAAGACGAGGCTCTCCGGGTGCGGCAGCGAGAGCTCGGCGGCGATGTGCTTCTGGGCCTCGGGCAGGACCTCGGCGAACACCGTGCCCCACTTCTCGTCGGCGAGCCGCGCGGCGTCGAGCCAGGCGCGCTGGTGCGCCTCGAAGGTGACGTCGGGCCAGAAGTGGTGGCTGTGCGCCGCGAAGTGCAGGCGCTCTGCGTCAGCTTCCAGGAACCTCGAGAAGCCGGCTTTCCAGCTCACTTGTTGAGCAGGTCCTTCACCTTGTCGAAGAAGCTCTTGCTCTGCGGGTTGACGTTCTCGCTCGAGGCCTCGGCGAACTTCTCGAGCAGCTCACGCTGCTTGTGGGTGAGGTTCTGCGGGGTCTCGACCACCACGCGCACGTGCTGGTCGCCGCGATCGCTCGACTGGAGGTGGGGAATGCCCTTGCCCTTGAGCCTGAAGATCTTCCCGCTCTGCGTGCCCTCGGGGATCTTCATCTTCACCATGCCGTCGAGCGTGGGCACCTCGAGCTGCGCGCCCAGGGTCGCCTGCACGAAGCTGATGGGCACCTCGCAGAACACCTCGTATTCCTCGCGGTGGAACAGCGCGTGCTCCTTCACGTGCACCACCACGTAGAGATCGCCCGACGGCCCACCCTGCTCGCCCGGCTCACCCTCGCCCGCCAACCGCACGCGGGTGCCGGTGTCGACGCCGGGGGGGATCTTCACCGAGAGCTCGCTGACCGACTCGGTCTTGCCCTGGCCCTTGCAGTCCTTGCAGGGGTCGGCGACCACCTGGCCCGAGCCGCCGCACTGGCTGCAGGTGCGCGCGACCGCGAAGAAGCCCTGGGTGAAGCGCACCTCGCCCGCGCCGCCGCAGGTGGGGCACTGGCGCTGCTGCTTGCTCTTGCTGCCGGTGCCTTCACACGACTCACAGCGCTTCGGCCGGGGGATCTTCACCGTCACTTCGCTGCCGAAGGCGGCTTCTTCGAAGGTGAGCTCGAGGTTGTAGCGGAGGTCGGCCCCGCGGTTGCGCACCCGGCCCCGCCCGCGGCCGCCACCGAAGATGTCTCCGAAGATTTCCCCGAAGATGTCGTTGATGTTGACGTTGTTGAAGCCGCCGCTGCCTCCGAAGCCCTCGACGCCCTGGTGACCGAAGCGGTCGTACCGGGCCCGGCGATCGGGGTCGGACAGCACCTCGTACGCCTCGGAGGACTCCTTGAACTTGTCTTCCGCTTCCTTGTCGCCGGGGTTGCGGTCGGGGTGGTACTGCATCGCCTGCTTGCGGAAAGCCTTCTTCAAAGCGTCCGCATCAGCGTTGCGCTCGACGGCGAGCACTTCGTAGTAGTCACGCTTGGAAGCCATGGGGCGGAAGCTCTCTAACGCAGCCTGACTCGAAAGCAATCGACCCCGTGACCCCCGACCCCTCCCCAAACACCCGTCCCCCGGCTCCACCGGCGATGAAGGGAGACAAGCGGGTGTGGTGGCGGGTGGTCGCCCGGGTGGGGCCGTTTCGGGGTCCGCTGAGCGTGGCCATCTTCTTCTCCCTGTTCGCGGCCACCGCCGGGGCGGTGTGGGCCTCGCTGGTGGGGCCGCTCTTGCGGTCGCTCATGGGCGGGGGCGCGATCACCTGGGGCCCCTTTCACCTCGAGCACGACGATCTGACGCTCAAGCTGCCGCTGGCCATCGTGGGCGCGGCGGTGCTCAAGGCCGTCGCCTCGTGGCTCCACGCCGGGCTGATGAGCCGGGTGTCGCAGGGCGTGCTCTCGAGGCTGAGGGAAGAGCTCTACGGCCGCCTGCTGGTGCTCCCGCCCCGGTGGTTCGAGCAGCGCCACTCGGGCGAGCTGCTCTCGCGCTTCACCAGCGACGTGTCGCAGCTCGAGTTCTCCGCCGGCCAGGCGCTGGCGAGCCTGACCAGGGACTCGTTGCAGGTGCTGGGGCTGTTGATCGTCTGCCTCATCACCGACTGGCGGTTGTTCCTGGTCATCTTCATCGTGCTGCCGGGGACGATCTTCCCCGTGTCGCGCTTCGCGCGCGGCGCCAAGAAGGAAGCGGTGAAGTCGCAGGCGTCGCTGGGCCAGCTCTCGATGATCGTCACCGAGCAGCTGCACAACCTGCCGGTGGTGCAGACCTACCGGGCCGAAGAGCGCGCGCTCGAGCGCTTCGACGCCGAGCAGGGTCGCTACCTGGCGGTGATGAAGCGCTCGCTCTTCATCCGGGGGGCGTTCAGCCCGACCACGGAGTTCCTGGGCATCATGGGCATCGCGGTGGCGATGGTGGTGGGCACCCGCGCGGTGCAGCTCGAGCCGGCGCTCGCCGGAAATCTGATCTCCTTTCTGGCCGCGGCCGTGCTGCTCTACCAGCCGGTGAAGTCGCTCTCGCACACCACCTCGCAGATCTCGCTCGGCGCGGGCGCGGCGACGCGCCTGTTCGAGGTGCTCGACGCCGAGCCGGATCACGACGCCGGGGGCGAGGCGAAGCCGCTCAGCACCGGCCTGAGCCTCGTCGACGTGCGCCTCACCTACGCCGACGGCCGCGAGGCGCTCAAGGGCGTGAGCTTCACCGTGCCCCCGGGCGCGCACGTGGCGTTGGTGGGTCCTTCGGGGGCGGGCAAGTCGAGCGTGCTCTCGGTGCTGCTGGGCCACGTGTTCCCCTCGAGCGGGGAGGTGCGGTGGAACGGCGTGCCGCTGGCGGGCCTCTCGCGGCGCAGCGTGCGCGCTCAGCTCGCGTGGGTGCCGCAGGAACCGGTGCTGCTCTCGGGCTCGGTGCGCGACAACCTGCGGGTGGGCCGCGCCGACGCCACCGACGCGCAGCTCTGGGCCGCGCTCGAGCGCGCGCACGCGGCCCGGTTCGTTCGCGGCTTCGCGGGAGGCCTCGAGGAAGACGTGGGGGAACGCGGAGGGCGGCTGTCAGGTGGCCAGCGGCAACGCCTCGCCATCGCCCGCGCGTTCCTGAAGGAGCCCTCGCTGCTGCTGCTCGACGAGCCCACCAGCGCGCTCGACACCGAGACCGAGGCCGAGGTGCAGGCGGGCCTGGCCGAGCTGATGAAGGGCCGCACCACCCTGGTGATCGCGCACCGGCTCTCCACCATCCGCCACGCCGATCGGATCGTGGTGATGGAGGCCGGCCGGGTGGTGTCCGAAGGCACGGCTGACCAGGTGGGGCTCAGCGCATGAGCCCGAACGCTCCCACGCCGTCGTCGCCCGGAGCGCTGTCCACCGCGCCCTACGCGGAGTCGCGCGTCGGCCCCAACCGCGTGGCGCTGCTCAAGGACGGCCTCCAGGCGTTCCCGGCGATGCTGTCGGCGATCGCGGCCGCGCGCAGCACCGTCTGCCTCGAGACGTACATCCTCAAAGACGACGAGCTGGGGCTGCGCTTCCTCGCGGCGTTGATGGAGCGCGCCCGCGCCGGGGTCGAGGTGCTGCTCATGTACGACTACTGGGGCAGCGAGGTCTCGGAGAGGACCCTGGCCGAGCTCGCCCGCGCGGGCGTGAAGGTGCACGTCTTCCGCCCCTGGCGTTACCTGGGCTCGCTCAGCCGCGCGTTCTCGAAGGTGCGCCGGCGCAACCACCGCAAGTCGCTGATCGTCGACGGCCAGGTGGGCTTCACCGGCGGGCTCAACATCAGCAACGACTACGCCCCGGTGAGCGAGGGCGGCGGCGGCTGGCGCGACACGCACGTGCGCATCAGCGGCCCCGACGCGCAGTCCCTCGAGCGGCTGTTCTTGATCACGTGGGCGCAGAACAAGGGCGCGAAGTTCGACCTCAAGCGCTTCACCCGGCCGCGCTTCGCCGGCTGCGAGAAGCTGCGCGTGGTGGGCAACGACTTCGCCCTCGACCGCAAGGGCATCCGCCGCGCCTACGAAGAGGCGTTCGCGAAGGCCACGCAGCGCATCTGCGTGACCAACGCGTACTTCCTGCCTCCGGCGAAGATGGTGCGGGGGCTGGTGCTGGCGGCGCGGCGCGGAGTGAAGGTGAAGGTGATTCTCGCGGCCACCACCGACGTGAAGCTGGTGCTCTACGCCGCGCGCGGGCTCTACCCGCGGCTGCTGAAGAACGGCATCGAGGTGTACGAGTGGGCGTCGGGGCGAATCCTCCACGCGAAGACGGCGGTCGTCGACGGCACCTGGGCGACGGTGGGCTCGTCGAACCTCGACCCCATGTCGCTGCGGCAGAACCTCGAGGTGAACGCGATTCTCACCGAGCCCAGCTTCGGCACCGCCCTCGAGCGCATGTTCAACGAGGATCTCGAGCACTGCGAGCAGATCACGCTCACCGAGGTGAGGCAGTACGGCCTGGTGCAGCGCCTGCTTTCCTGGATCGCCTACCGGCTGCGGCACTGGCTTTGACCCGCCCGTTCGCCCCGGGCTTCGCGCCCGCGATCTGAACGCGCGCACCACCTGCGCGCTTGGCCGCGTACATCGCGTGGTCCGCCACGGCCACCAGGTCGTCGACCGTGCGGCCGTGATCGGGGAAGACGGCGACCCCGATGCTGGCAGAGACCCGCACGTCGAGGCCGTCGATGCGGAACGGCACGTCGAGCGCAGCCACGCAGGCCTTCGCCACGCGCTCGGGCACGTGCTTCGCGGTGAGATCGGTGAGGAGAATGGTGAACTCGTCGCCGCCGAAGCGCGCCACCAGGTCGGTGCGCCGCACGCAGCGCTCGAGGCGGCGCGCGGTGGTGGCGAGCAGCACGTCGCCCACCCCGTGACCGTGGGTGTCGTTGGCGAGCTTGAACCCGTCGAGGTCCACGAACAACACCGCCACCCGCCCCTTGTCGCTGCTGGCGGCGGCGAGCGCGCGCTTGAACGCGGCCAGCCAGGTGACGCGGTTGACCAGCTGCGTGAGCGCGTCGTGGCTCGCCTGGAACCGAATGGTGGCCTCGGCCAGGCGGCGCTCGGTCATGTCGCTGATCAGCGCGACGTAGCCCGTCACCTGCGAGCCATAGCGCACGGCCGAGAGCGTCATCCACACCGCGAACGACTCGGCAGAGCGGTGGCGGCACTGCCCTTCGCCGCTCCACTTGAGCGCGCCGCCGATCAGGTCCCACAACCGCTCGCGCGCGTCTTCCGCAGACGAGAGCATGCTGGGCGCCTTCCCGAGCAGCGCGGCCTCGGTGTAGCCGGACATGGCGGCGAAGGCGGGGTTGCAGGCAGTGATGTTGCCGTGCGCGTCGGCGACCACGATGCCCTCGGCCGAGGCCTGCACCGCGGCGTCGGCGAGGCGGAGCCGGTTCAGGGCGTGCTCTCGCGCGGTGACGTCGCGATCGATGCCGCGAAAACCGGAGAACTCGCCGTCGCTCCGAAACAGCGGCACCGCGCTCGTCTCGAGCACCACCGGGTGCCCGGCCTTGTGCATGTTCACGTTGAGCAGCCCGTGAAAGGCGCTGCGGGCGGCGACGAGCGCGGCGAACCGGGCCCCCAGGCGCTGGGCCTCGAGGGGGAGCATGAAGTCGAACGGCGTGCGGCCGAGCACCTCGTCGGCCTCGTAGCCGAGCAGGTCTTTCACCTTGGGGCTCACGTAGCTGTAGCGGCCGTCCGCGTCGACTTCCCACAACCAGTCGGAGGTCACCTCGACCAGCGCCCGATAGTGCTCCGTCTCGCCCGGGAGCGAGGCGGCGCCGCTCGAAGCCGCTCGCGGCGAACGGGGGGGGCCGGCGATCTGGCGGACACTGGACACCATGTCAGCATGACCCGGCTGCATGCCCAGTGCCGTCGGTTTCGCTGGGGCGGCAACACCGCGCTCCCGCAATTCTTTCGCGGTGCGCGGTCAGTTCAACAGGTGTGGAAGTACGAAGTAGAGGTCGACGTCGGTGTCGCACTCCAGACATCGCCCCTTCGCCACCCGCAGGCCGAGGCGGCTGGTCTCGCCCAGGCTGAGCACCCTGCCACCGCAGCCGCAGCGGGCCGCCGCCTGGGCTTCTTCGAGCACGCGCGGCGAGGCGAGCACCAGCGGGTTGTCGGGCGAGTACCCGGGCCGTGAGGCGCGCTCGCGGCGCGTGACGGCGGTCTTCACCCGATCTCGCACCTGGCGGAAGCCCCACACCAGGAGCGCCACCACCAGCGCGAGCAGCAGGAGATCCACGTTCTAGCCGCGCGCCATCGCCGCGTGGGCATCGAGGCTGGCGCGATCGCGGCCGATGCTGGCGACGGCGAGCTCCTTCCCGCCGAGGAGGTAGCGGACGGTGCAGTCGAGCTTCCCGGGGCTGCCTTCGACCACCAGCCGATCCCAGCGCTCGGCGTGGCCCACGTAGCCGATGGTGACGTCGTAGTGCTGGCTCCAGAAGAAGGGCACGTCGCGGAAGGGCGTGGCCATGCCGAGCATGTTGCGCGCGGCGACGCGCCCCTGGTCCTGCGCCACCGACCAGTGCTCGATGCGCACCCGCTCACCGGTGCGGGGCTCGGGGTAGCGGGCCAGGTCACCCGCGGCCCAGATGCCGGGGGCGCTGGTGCGGAGGAACTCGTCGACGGTGACGCCGCGATCGATCGCGAGGCCCGCGGACTCCGCCAGCCCCAGGTTGGGCCGCACGCCCACGCCGGCGACGATGAAGTCGCCCTCGAGGCTCGAGCCGTCCGACAGCGTCACGCCGCCGGGACCGCGGCCCGTGGCGCGGCGCTCGAGGTGAAAGACGACGCCGCGATCCTCATGGAGCTTCTTCACCACCGCGCTCAGCTCGGGGCCCAGCACCTTGCTCAGCGGCGCGGCGTCGGGCGCGACCACGTGCACCTCGAGGCCGCGGGCGCGCAGGGACCCCGCCACCTCGAGCCCGATGAAGCTCGCCCCCAGCACCACCACCCGCTTCTTCCCCTCGGAGGCCTTGATGATCGCGCGCATGTCGGCGACCGAGCGCAGCGTGTACACCGGGGGGCCGTCGCCGGGGAGCTCGGGCTGAAGGGCCGACGCGCCCGTCGCCAGCAGCAGCGCGCCCCAGGGGATGGTGTCGCCACCCTCGAGGGTGAGGCGGCGGGCCGCGGCATCGATCGCGGTGACGCGCCCCGCACGCCGGGTGATCTTCCGCTCGGCGTAGAAGTCGTCGGGGTGCAGCCAGAGCCAGTCTTCGGGCGCGGTGCCGGCGAGGTTGTCCTTCGAGAGGTTGGGCCGGTCGATCGGCGTGAGCGCGTCGGCGTCGACGAGGGTGATGGGGCCCGGGTAGCCGCGGCGGCGCAGCTCTTCGGCGGCGCTCTCACCGGCGGCGCCGGCGCCGACGATCACGATCGACTCGGGCACGTCCAGGGAAGCGCGGGGGGCGAGGGGCATGAACGCGCGCTTCGCGAAGAGCTGAATGCGGCCGTCCTTCTCGGTGACGTTCCAGCAGGGCAGCGGGTTGAGGGCGGGGCCCCCGATCGCCTCGCCGCTGCGCAGATCGAAGCAGGCATGGTGCCAGGGGCAGCGGATGGTGTCGCCCACCACCAGCCCCTCGGCGAGCGACGCGCTGTAGTGGGTGCACTTCGCGCCCACCGCAAACAGAGCGCCGGGGCGCCGCACCAGGAGCACCGATTCGCCGTCGGCCTGGCCGAGCAGCACCCCGTCGGCTGGCAGGTCGCTGGAAGGAACACCCTGGGTGAAGTCAGGACCGGACAGAGGCATGTCGCTCATGGCCCAGACGATAACGCCGAGGCCGGCTGCCCGTGATGCCGTCGTGATGACGGGGGCACTTCTTCTCGTGCGCTCGGCAGCACGGCGGAGATCACGGCAACCGGCCGGGGAAATAGTGTTGGAGCGCGCCGTTCGCTCGTTGCTACATCAGGGTGGCGTGAAGACCTTCACCGTCAGCGCCCAGCTGGAGCCGCTCCTCGAGCGCATGAGCCAGGACATGGCCGTGCCGGTGGAGGGCCTGGTCAACCAGGCGATCTTCAACTGGGCGAAGCTGCACGGCTACGTCGAGCCGGGGGGCGCCCAGCCCGTGGCACCGTCGGAACCCGAAGAGCCCGAGACCAGCCGGGCGATGCCCGTGGCCGAAGAACCGGAGTCAGACTGGAAGCTCGCCTCGGGTGGCAGCTTCAGCTCGCCCCACCTCGAGCAGCCGGTGTCCGACAGCACCGCGCCGAGCATGCTCAAGCAGCGGCAGATCGTGCTGGTGCTGGCCGAGCGCGAGGTGGTGGTCGACGGCGAGCGCTTCCTGGTGGGGCGCGACGTGAGCTGCGATCTCACCATCGACTCGCCGCGCATCAGCCGCCAGCACGCCGTCATTCGCGTGGGCAAGGACGGCGGCGTCGAGCTGGAGGATCTCGGCTCGTCGAATGGCACCTGGTACGAGGGCAAGCGCATCGAGCGGCGCAGGCTGGTCGACGGCGACGGGTTCCGGTTCGGCGACACCGAGGTCCGGATCGAGTTCAGGTAGGCCTCGAATCCGCTCAGAGGGGCTGGTCGAGAAAGTCGGGCCTGATGTCGGTGACCTGGCTCCAGCTCGCGTTGATCCGATCCGCACCCGGGTTGGGGCCGCCGAAGACGAACCCGAAGTCCACGCGCAGGACTTCCTTGTTGAGCTGGGGGAGCAGCAGGCGAAAGCCGATGCCGACGGTATGGGTGGGCTTGACCACCGCGTCGAACGCCGAGCCGACGTCGTAGAAGAGCACGATGCCCAGCCAGTTGCTCCACAGCTCGAGGGGCCGGGCGCGGTACTCGACGTTGGCGAGCACCAGGTTACGCCCGGCGAATTCCTCGGGGTACGTGCCGCGCAGGCCGGTGGAGCCCCCCAGCAGCAGCTGCCGGTTGTCGAGGTCGTTGCCCTTGAAGTCCACCAGCACGCGGGTCACCAGCCGGCCCCCCCAGAACTGCGGGCTGTAGTTCGAGAGCTCGGCGGCGAAGCGGCGGTTGGCCACCTCCTGGCCGGGGCGAAGGCGCATGGCGCCGGCCACGGTGACGGTGAAGAGATCGTCGGCGGCATAGAAGCGGTAGCGCAGCGAGGCGCCGAGCTCGACGAAGTTCGACTGCGCGAACGGCAGGGGAAAGGCCCAGCGCACCCCACCCTGCGCGACCCAGCCGATCTGGAAGTCCTCCGAGAGCTCGAAGGTGTCGATGTTGCGCAGCACCCGGTAATCGGCGGGGAAGGCGCGGGCGTAGGCGGTCAGGTAGGTCGCGTTCTCCGAGCGGGGCAGGTAGTTCGCGTTGAGCCAGGCGGCCTGGTCGCCCGACACCAGCGACGGCTTGTACTGGCGCGAGTAGCCGCCCAGCGAAGCCGAGAGATCGACCTTGAGCGCGCGGCCGAAGCTGCGGGTGACCGTCGCCTCGCCCGCGAACTCGCGCACGTCGTAGACGAGGGGCACGGTCTGCCCGCTGGTCTCGTCGGGGTACGGCAGCTGCCAGATGGTGGCGCCGCGGAAGACGCGCCGGGTCCGCGAGTTCCAGGTGCCCTCGGCGAGAAAGCCCCATTCCTGGTCGAGGGTGATGATCGGCCGCCCGAAGGCCGCCGAGCCCACCGTGCCCTCGAGGGCGCCGGTCTGGCGGTTGAAGATGAGCGAGGCCGACTCGCCGAAGTACCAGCGGGAGTTCAACAGGCGGCGCTCGATGAACAGCTGGCCCACGCTGAAGGTGTCGAGCCGCACCGTGGTGTTGACGGCGAGCTGCTGGCCCCAGCCGTTGAAGTTGACCTCGATCAGCTGCAGCTGGAGCAACTGCAACAGCGAGCCGATCAGGGTGAAGGAATTGGAGAGCCGGAGGCTCCACTTGTCCTTCGAGACCACCAGCAGCGCCACGCCCCCGTCGCGGCCCTTCACCGCCACCACCTTCACCACCGCGAGCAGGAACAGGCGCCGCAGGTTGCGCTCGGTCTCCTGCACCCGGTGTGCGTCCCAGAGGTCGCCGGGCGCGAGCAGCACCTCGCGGCGGATGACGGGCTCGCGCGTGCGCACGTGGATGAGGTTCAAGAAGAGCGGGTACGGGTCGCTGGGGGAGAAGACGTTCTCGCTGGCGACCAGCACCTCCTCGACGCGTTTGCCCGCGGGCGCCGGCTCGAGCTGGCGGCCATGCAGGTCGAGGCCCCACGCGATGAGTCGATCTTCGTAGCCCGTGTCCTGCGACACCGGCGCGGCGGCGAGGATCGCCACCAGGAACACAGGCATCCGCGGAAGCTAACACTGCGGTCGGGTGCGACCCCGGCCCAAGTCGTTACCCGCGCGGTCCGACGGGGTGACGGGGCTTTGCGGGCGGATCGCCGCGTGCACATGCCGTCCTACCGAAAGGACACCTTCCCCAATGTTCGATCAAGGTTTTCAAATCCTGAAACGCACCGAGCTCGACGCTGAGCTCTCCAACCTCTTCCGCCGCTGGGACGCCGCACCCCAGGAGCGCGCCGAGTTCGTCGGCTGGGCGTGGGTGGTGGCTGCGTCTGCCGACTTCTCGGCCATGGAGAACCGCGCCATCGCCTCGGAGCTCCTGCGCAGCGAGCGCGACCTGATCCACGCGAAGCTCACCGAGAAGCTGCACTCCACTTCGTCCATCGATCTTCACCTGGTGAGCAGGCGCATGTTCCTCGACTGGCTCGCAGGTGAGCTGCTCCGCGAGCGCGTCGCCGCCTGAGCCGGGGCGAGGGCAGACTACTGCCGCAGGATCGTCGCCATCGCCTCCGCCACATCCGGCGCGGCCTCGATCGTCACGCCCCCCGAATCGAAGCTGACCGAAAGCGCACCCAGCCCCGCGAAGTCGGCGGTGCGCCAATCGGAACTGCCCTGGAGCCAACCGCCGACCTCCTGGGTGCACCTGAAGACCGCGCGCTCCCCGAGCCGGAGCTCCGTCACGTATCTCGTCCCGGAGCTCTGCGTGGGCCGGTCGTCGGGGATCTCCTCCTCGGAGATCTTCAGCTGGCTCACCGGAAGCGCTCCGCTGCCGCCGAGCAGCCGCTGAAGCGCTGCCTGGAAGAACGCCACCTCTGCGTCGATGCCGAAGACCTTCACGGGTGGCACTTTGAGCTGCATGCGGGTCCACCTCGCGAAGCCGTGCTCCATCTCCCAGGGCGAGGCGTCGACGATACCGCGCACCGACGAGAGAAACCGCGCCCGGGGATCGCCGCCCTTCGCCTGCGCTTCCCACCGCTTCAGCAGCTCGTGAATCGCGGTGCCCGGCGTGGCCCGCCGCCGCAGGTCCCTGGGCAGCCAGTCGCGAAAGAGCCAGGGAGAAAACCCGCGCGAAAAGTCGGTGTGAAAGAGCAGCGCCTCGCGCACGAGCCGGCCGCCCCGGCGCCTGAGCAGGTGCGCCACGGTGACGTGGCCGTCGGTGTCGGTGCTGCCTTCCAGCACCAGCCCACCCTCGACGAGCGCCGCGCCGAGCGCCGCGTGAATCGCCGGCACCTCTTCCTCGCGGTACCCACGCAGCACGTTCATCGCGCGCACCACGGCCGTCGGGCCCAGCGTGGCGCACGAGCCGAAGTCGCCTTCCACCAGTTCGAGCGAAGAAGGCGAAAGAGGGGACAGGCTGCTTTGGGCCCTCCGATTGTGAACCTGGCTGCCCTGGCCAAAAGCAGCCTGTCCCCTTTTTCGCTCCACGCCCACGACGCGCAGCGACGGCGTCACCTCACGAACGGCGTGAGCCAGCTCGAGGGTGGTGACGGGACTCTCTCCGTACCCGACGTCGACGATGACGCCGCGCCCATCGAGCAGCTCGGGACAGCTGGCCACCAGCCACGCATCGAGCGCGGCGAGGCGGCCGGCCCGCGTTCGCGGACGGACCTCGCGAGCGGGGACCTTCAGGGGACGAGGACTTCGACCGCCAGCGAGCCGGCGGCCGCGGGGGCCGTGCTCGCGTTGCTGGAAGGAATGAGCTTCGCCTTCACCGAGTACGTGCCGTCGAGCTGGAGCCCGTCCTTCGTCTCGAGCGGGATCGTCGCCGTGTAGCTCTTCGACTGGCCGGCCGCGAGGGTCACCGAGGTGAGGGCGAAGGTGCACGCGCGGCCTTCAGAGAGGCGGCGCACCACCTGGCCCGACGACGAGGTCAGCTCGACGTCGAACTGGCAGCCCGTGGAGAACTGCCAGGTCTTCGAGGTGGTGCCGGTGTTGCGCAGCTCGAACGAGACCTTCGCCTCGGCGGTCTGCGCGTTGCTGGGGCACGGCGTGGTGATGCAGCGGATGGTGTTGGGGATCGACACGTAGTTCGCCTGGTCGAGCGTCACCTTCGCGGTGATGTTCGCCTCGGGCGCCACGGGGAAGGTCTTGCCGTTCACCTTCGCGCTCACCAGGGTGAAGCGCTGGTTGCTGCCGGTGCGGAACGAGACGAGGCCGACGTTGGGCACGAAGGACAGCTCGTTGAACGCCTGCGGCGCGCACAGGGTGGTGGGGCTCGAGACCTGCGCGTAGCTGATGGTGCGCGTGTCGGAGAAGCTGCCCGCGGTGGTCGAGATGACCGTGCCCGTCGAGAAGCGCCGGCCGATGAGGCCCGTGCAGGTCTGGTTGGTGGTGCGCCAGGTGGTGGACGCGTACCCGAAGCGGATGAGGGGCACCCACGCCGAGCCCGTCCACATCGAGAGCGTGGTGGCGGAATCAGAGGTGAGCCCGACCCAGACCGGCGAAGCGAACAGGCCGGACAGCAGGCCCATGTTGTCGCCCACCTGGCTGAGCGTCACGGTGCGCGTGGTGCCCGTGGCGTTCTTGAACGTCCAGCTGTTGCCCGTCTGGAAGGGGAACCAGGTCGACGAGCGGCTCGTGCTGGTGAGCTCTGCGTCGTACGTCTCGGTGCCGTCGAGCTCAGCGTCGTCGTCGCCCACCACCGCGAGCGCATCGGGACCGCAGGCGAACAGCGACATCGCGACCATCGAAATCAGGATTGAGCGCATCATGTGGTTCCGGCCCCCGCAGGACGACAAGGTGGGCCTGCGTATGCCTATGTCCCACACGTCCTGTCAACCCACCTGAAACACGAGCGTTTCGGCGCCCTTACTTCCAGGCGAGGGTCAGCTCGACGCGCTCGGCGGCGGTCTTCTCCCAGGTGGCGAAGAGCGTCTTGTGGAAGAAGTTCTCGAAGAGGCTGCGAATGAGCCCCACGTAGAGCTGCAGGGGCAGCACCTCTTCCTTGAACACGAGCTTGGCGCTGACCTCGCCCGCCTCGCTCACGAAACGATTGCCCGGCGCGATCATGGGCTCGAGGGTGGAGAGCAGCGGCTTGAAGAGTGCCTTCGGCCCCGTGCCCTTGAAGGTCTCGAGCGACTTGCCGAAGGGCGACTTGAGCAGGGCGTCCATGGTGTAGAGGCCCAGCTGCTCGAAGGCGTCGTCGACGCTCTGCACCTTCGGCGCGAGCAGCTCGACGGCCTTCCACAACATGCGCAGGAACTCGGCGGTCGGGTAGGTGAGCGAATCGACGTACGCGCGCGGCTCGGCGGCGGCCTTGCGCACCTTCGGCTCGGCGGCGGGCCCCACCGAGCGCAGCACCGCGTCGACGAGCGCGTTGAAGAACATGCCGCGCATGTGGTGGCTGGGCAGCGTGCTGTCGATGCGGGCCTGGAGCTCCTGCCCGTCGAGCACGCGGGTCTGGTTGGCGCGCACCTTCTCGGGCGCCTTCACCTGCGCGGGCTCGAGCGAAACGGCCGACTTGTCGGTCGACAGCGTCACCTCACCCGCGGGCAGCGAAGGCAGCTCGACGTCGTCGGGGAAGAGCTGCTTCATGAACGCGGCGAGGTGGGCGTTGGTGGCGGGCAGGCGCTGCTTGGCGAGCCAGCCTTCGATGGCCTTCTGGAAGGCGGCGGCGCTCTGGTAGCGATCGGGCAGCTCGCGCGAGAGCGCCTTCATCACGATCGGGTCGAGCGACCTGGGCACGGCGCGATCGAGCATCGAGGGCGGGTGGATCTCGGCGCCCACCACGGCCTGGAGGGTGTCGGTCTCGTTCTCGCGCTTGAAGAGGCGATCGGTGCAGAGGATTTCCCAGAAGACCGTGCCCAGGCCGAACACGTCGCTGCGCCCGTCGAGCTGCTTCCCGTACGCCTGCTCGGGCGACATGTACGCGTACTTGCCCTTGATGATGCCGGTGGCGGTGCGCACCAGCTTGTTGGCGGCCTTCGCCACGCCGAAGTCGATCAGCTTCACCACCCCGTTGAACCCGATGAGGATGTTCTGCGGGCTCACGTCGCGGTGGATGAGATCGAGCGGCTGGCCCGAGGGCGTCTTGGCCTGGTGCGCGAAGTCGAGCGCGGCGGCGGCGTCGGCGATGACGCGGCACTTGAGCGCCAGGGGCATGGGCATGCCCTTCTCGAGCGCGAACACCACCACGTCGCGCAGCGAGAGGCCGTGCACGTACTCCATGGCGATGAAGTACTCGCCCTTCTCTTCACCCAGGTCGTAGATCTGCGCGATGTTCGGGTGGTTGAGGACCGCGGCGATGCGGGCCTCGTCGAAGAACATGTTGACGAACTCCTGGTCCTCCCGGAGGTGCTGGAGCAGCGTCTTGACCACCACCAACTTCTCGAAACCGACCGGGCCCTTCTGGCGGGCGAGGAAGACCTCGCCCATGCCCCCGACCGCGAGCTTCTTCACCAGCTGGTACTTGCCGAGCATCTGCGCCACGAAGGGCGAGATACCACGAGCTTCTGTACTACGACGCCCTTGATGGACGAGTTCGGCCTCATCGACACCTTCGTCTCCCAGTTCGACGTGGCGCCGCCCCCGCGCGGTCCGGGCGACGACTGCGCGGTGCTGCCGAAACAGGGCCCGTCCTGCGTCACCACGGACGCGCTGGTCGAGGGCGTGCACTTCACCCGCGGCACGTTCTCGATGCCAGACGTGGGGCACAAGGCGCTCGCGGTCAACCTGTCGGACCTCGCGGCGATGGGGGCGAGGCCGGCCTGGTTCACGGTGGCGCTCGGCTTGCCTGGCTGGGCAACGGCGAGAGACGTGAAGAAGCTGGGCGGGGGCATGGCCCGGCTGGCGAAGCTCCACCGGGTCGAGCTGATCGGCGGCAACGTCACGCGCGCAGACCAGCTCTCCCTGACGCTGACGCTCAGCGGCGCGCTCGAGGGCCCCCCGCTGCTGCGCTCGGGGGCGAAGCCGGGTGACGCGCTCTATCTCTCCGGGCCGGTGGGAGACGCGGCCCTGGGGCTGTCGCTCCTCGGGACGAATTCCGGCGCGAGCTCGCCCCTCGTCGATGCGCAGCGTCGCCCGGTGCCGCACGTCGCCTTCGGCCGCTTCGCGCGCAGGCACTGCAGCGCCGGCATCGACGTGTCTGATGGGCTCGCGCAAGACCTGGGGCACCTGTGCCGGGCCTCGGGCGTCGCAGCGGAGCTCGACTCTGCCGCGCTGCCGATGAGCGAGGCCCTGCTCGACGCCGCGGGCTCGAGAAAGGCAGCGCAGCCGTACGCGCTGAGGGGGGGCGAAGACTACGTGCTGCTGGTGGCGGTGCGCGATCCACCGGCGTTCGAGCGCGCGCTCACCCGCGCGGGCTTCGAGGCCTGGCGCATCGGCACGCTGCGAAAGGGCTCGGGCGTGAACCTCGACGGCGTGCGGCTGACGGGCCGGCTGGGGTTCACGCACCGATGAAGCCGCTGCACTTCCGGCTCGCCTCGGGGGCGTTGTGGTGCGCGCTGCTGGGCGTGGCCATCTTCACCGCGCCCCCCGGCTCACCCGACACGGGCAAGCTCATCACCCACCTCGCCACGGGACAGCTCGAGGGCGTCAACCTCTCGCTCTTCGCGCTCTTCAACCTGATGGGCGTCTGGCCGGTGGCGATGGCGGTGGCGCTGCGCTTCGACGGGCCGTGGTGGAAGTGGGTGTTCCTGGTGGTGAGCTTCGGCCTGGGCGCGTTCGCGTTGCTCCCGTACTTCATGCTGCGGCCGTGGCTCGAGCCGCGCCGCGAGCCCACCTCGTTCGTCGGCCGCTTCCTCTCGAGCCGTTGGGTGCTGCGCGCGCTGGTGCTGGCGGCGGTGTGCTTCGGAGCCCTCTTCGTCTTCGGCGGACTCAACGAGTTCGGCACCCTCTTCCGCACGCAGCAGTTCGCGTACGTGATGTCGTTCGATTTCTTCGCGTTCTGCGGCGCAGCCCTGCTGCTCGGGCTGGAGCGAAGCGTCAGCGCGACCACGGGTTGAGGACCGGCACGTCGCAGCGTGCGAAGTCGTCCTCATTGCGGGTCACGACCGTCAAGCCGTGCACCTGCGCGACCGCGGCGATGAGCGCGTCGATGGCCGGCAGCGGAGCGCCCTCATCTTCGGCGCGCCCGCACAGCAGCCCCCACCTGCGCCAGACGGCCTCGTCGGTCTGCAGCGTCCGCTCGCGGAAGCGCTCGACGATGTCGACCTCGAGGAATTCGCGCAGCCGTCGACGGCGGGTGGGGTCGGCGACCCCCACGAGACCCTTCTCGAGCTCACCCACCGTCACCGTCGAGACGAAGAGGCGCGTCTCATCCTGTTCCTCCATCCACTCCACGACGCCCGGGTCACAGCGGCGCTTCGTCAACTCGGACACGACGCAGGTATCGAGCAGGAAGCTCACAACGAGACCTTTCGCCCGGTGTCGCGACTCCTCCTGACGTCGAAGGGAATGCCCGCGACGGGACTTGCCCGATAGAGCTCGGCCAGCGGGCGCAGCCGCCGCCGCCGGCTGAGGCGGGTGAAGTCCTCCTCGCTCAACACGACCAGGGCAGCGCGGCCACGCACGGTCACCCGCTGGGGCCCTTCACTTCTCGCGCGGCGGGCGACCTCACTCAACCGCGCCTTGGCGTCCTGAAATGTCCACGTCATGGCGGCTCCTTCCGAACTGGTCAGTCTGACCAGTTGAGAATACGCCCTTCTCCACCACTTTGTCTTCACACCCCGGGCCGTGCCGGTGTCAGGCCGCCATGGGAATCCGAATCGGCACCGTGTTCACGGGCACCGTCGACCAGGTCGGCGAGGAGAGCATTCAGACGAAGTTCTTCATGATCGGGGTGCCGTTGATCCCCATGGAATCGTTCTTCGTGCTGCGCGACCGCGGCAACGGCGTCGACGGGTTCCCCATTCCGCTCAACGCCAAGAGCGTGCTGCTGGCGTACCTGCGCTGGGGCGCCTTCATCGCGGCGATCATCGCAGGGGTGATGGCGATGGTGACGCCGTCGTACCGGCGCGGCCCGGCAGACTTCATCTTCGCAGGCGTCGCCGTGGTCGCGTGGGGGCTGCTCACGTTCCTGGCGGGAAGGCCGAACAAGGCCTCACTCGCGCGGCGGCTCATCTTCAAGGCCGCCACCGGCATCTCGGCCACGCCTGACCTCGTGCCCGCGCACGTGGCGAGCGAGATCCACGAGTCGCTGCAGAAGAACCCCATGCAGGACAGCGCGGCGTGGCGCTTCGTGGCGTCGTCGTACCAGGCGCGCCTCGAGAACAGCGAGCAGGCCCGCGCCGCCGCGGAGGCTGCGTGGGCACAACTGGGTGGGACCTCCACCGGCACGAGCAGCCTCGTCGCCGACGATCAGAACCGCTGAGCTACGCTTCACGCGGTGAGGTGGCTCGTCATCCTGCTCTGTGTCGCGTGCCAGCCGGCGGTGCGACAGGTGCGCGTCGCGGAAGCGCCGAAGCGCGAAGCCTGTGAGTGCCGCAACCCACCCGACGTCGAGCGCACCGACGGAGGCGGCCTCTCGGGCCCGTGGGAGCAGACGGGACAGCTCGTCCCCGGACCGGTGGTGCGTTGCGCCGACGGCTACCGCACCCTCAACCCGGATCGCTCCACGGTGCGGGCGTGGACGCTCCGCCAGCGCGGTGACCACGTTCAGCTCTGGGCCAGCACCTCGACGGTGAGCCGCACGGGAAACCTGCTCACGGAGTCGCGGCGCTGCGAAGAGGTGCGCGGCGGCTTCGACGGCGGGGTGCTGATACTCGAGGGCACCGAGTGCTCGCTCGGGCCGAGCGACACCCGGGTCTACGAGGGCATGCCCAGCCGTCGCCTGTCGCCTGAACCGCAGGCCCACGCGACGAAGGTCACCTGGTCGCTCGCGCTCGACGAAGGCACCGGTCACCTCGTCGGCACGCGCAACACCTCGACGGTGAGGCTGGCCCCGGTGAAGTTCGTGAAGTCGGGGCCGGCCTGCTTCGACGAGTGAGCACCCTCGAAGCAGCAGTGCGCGCCGCGGCATGGCCAGGGTTCCCGCGCCTGGAACCCTGGTCGCGCCGTGGTCGATCTCCCGGAATGGCGCTTGCGAGACGGCCGCACGGCCTCTCGTCGTCAGAAGCGCTGATCGAGCTGGAACGAGGGGCTGAGCGCGGGGCCCTCGCCCGACAACCAGCGCTCGGCTTGTGCCAGCGCCTGCGCCACGGCCCGGCGGAATCCGTCGAGCTCAGGGAAGGGAGCCAGCTTCTCCAGCGCCGTGCCCAGCAGCTTCACCGCGCCACGCGGTTCGTTCTTCGTGGCCTTGTGACACCCCGCCGCCACCAGGATCAACGCCTGCAGCAACCGCTTCGTCTCGCCCTCTTCCTTCCGCCACGCCACCTCCCACACCTCGTGGGCGTCGAAGTGCCTGCCCTGGTTGAAGAGCTCCCGCCCCGCGCGCAGGGCCTCTGTGGTCTCGGGCTTCATTCCAGCTTGAACACCATCCCCGCGGCGACGAGGCGGTCGGTCAACACCCGGCCCATCGCGGTGGCCGGCGTGAGCACGCCCGCCACCTTCGGCAGCTTCGCGTCGTCGCGCGCCAGGCACAGCGCCGATTCCCCGAGGAGCAGCGAGGTGAGCTGGTAGCCGGGGTCGCCCTTCCCTTCGATGAGCATGGTCTTGCGAACCCCACCCTCAGACTCACCGAACACGCGCACCCGCAGGAACCCGTTCTTGCGCGTCTCCTCGCTCGGGCCTTCGCCGGGTTTGGGCAGGCGCGACTCCACCAGCTTGCGCGTGGGGCCGAACAGGAGGCTGCCCACGAAGAGGCCCAGCCCCGCGGTGAAGGTCGCGGCCCTGAAGAAGCCTCGCGGGCCCTTCTTCATGCCGCTCACCTCGGCGTAACGAAACGCCTTGCCGTACGCGTGGCCGCGCAGCGAGTTCGAGCGGCGCACCACGCGGGTGTTCACCGAGGCCATGATGAACGGCGCGGTCCACTGGCCCACGAAGTCATCGAAGCGGAAGGTCGACTGGTCGCGCTCGTCACCGAGCTTCGGCTCCGCGGCCCGATCGGCAGACAGCGCGTAGGGGTCGACCAGGCTCTTGCGCACCTTCTTGTCGGTCTTCGCCTGGTCGAGGCCGTTGAGGGCTGACGCGATGGTGCCGCCGCTGGCGCCCCCTTTGAGGATCTCCACCACGTACGTCGCGCGGGTGAGCGGTCCCAGCGCCTCGAACAGCCCGAGCACGCCCAGGTCAGAAGGAATGGAGTCGAACCCGCACGTGTGCACGATGCGCGCGCCGCTCGCCTTCGCGGTCTCGTGGTGCAGGTCGATGCTGTCGCGCATGAACTGGGGCTCGCCGGTGAGGTCGCAGTAGTGCGTGCCCGCCTTCGCGCAGGCGGCGACCAGCGGCAGCCCGTACTTCGCGTAGGGCCCCACCGTGGTGCACACCACCTTCGTCTGCGAGGCCAGCTTCTCCAGCGAGGCCGCGTCAGCGGAGTCGGCCACCACCAGCGGCCAGGCCCGCGCGCGCTCCGGCAGCCCGGCGCGGATGCCCTCGAGCTTGCTCGTGTTGCGGCCCGCCAGCGCGATGCGCACGTCGGAGGGGGCGTGGTTGGCGAGGTACTCGGCCACCAGCCGGCCGGTGAAGCCTGTCGCGCCGAAGAGGACGATGTCGAAAGTGCGGTCCGTCATGGCCCCCTCACTAACCCGCTCCACTCGCGCCGTCTTCGGATAGACACACGCGCCATGGCACGCATCAAGAAAGTCCTGGTCGCCAATCGCGGAGAGATCGCCATCCGCGTGATGCGCACCTGCAAGGAGCTCGGGCTCGCGACGGTGGCGGTCTATTCCGAGGCCGATCGCTCGGCGCTCCACACCCGCTTCGCCGACGAGGCGTACTGCGTGGGCCCGGCGGCCTCGCGCGAGAGCTACCTGGTCATCGACAACATCCTCGAGGCGGCGCGCAAGTCGGGCGCCGACGCGATTCACCCGGGCTACGGCTTCCTGTCCGAGAACGCGAAGTTCGTGCGCGCCTGCGACAAGGCCGGCATCACCTTCATCGGCCCGCCCGCCAGCGCGATGGACGCGATGGGCGAGAAGACGCAGGCCCGCACCAACATGATCAAGGCCGGCGTGCCCGTGGTGCCCGGCAACGCGGCGCCCTTCGTCGACGTGGAAGAGGCCAAGGCCTTCGCCCAGAAGATCGGCTTCCCGGTGATGCTCAAGGCGGCGGGCGGCGGCGGCGGCAAGGGCATGCGCCGGGTCGATCGCGCGGAAGATCTCGACGCCGCGTGGCGCACGGCGCGCAGCGAGGCGATGTCGGCGTTCGGCAACGACTCGGTCTACATGGAGAAGTTCCTCGATCAGCCGCACCACGTGGAGATCCAGGTCTTCGGCGACACGCACGGCAACGTCATTCACCTCAACGAGCGCGAGTGTTCGGCCCAGCGGCGCAACCAGAAGGTCGTGGAAGAGACGCCCTCGCCCATTCTCACCGCCGAGATGCGGGCGGCGATGGGCGCGGTGGCGGTGAAGGCGGCGAAGGCCGTCGACTACGTCGGCGCCGGCACGGTGGAGTTCCTGGTCGACGCGAAGCGCAACTTCTACTTCCTCGAGATGAACACCCGGCTCCAGGTCGAGCACCCGGTGACCGAGTGGGTGACGGGCATCGATCTCGTCGCCTGGCAGATCCACGTGGCGCAGGGCGGCGTGCTGCCCATGCTCAAGCCCATCGCGCCGCGCGGCCACGCCATCGAGGTGCGCGTGTACGCGGAAGACCCGGCCACCAACTTCATGCCGTCGCCCGGCACCATCAGCTACGTGCGCGTGCCCAGCGGGCCGGGCGTGCGCGACGACTCGGCGGTGTACGCCGGCTACCGGGTGCCGAACTTCTACGATCCGATGATCTCGAAGCTGAGCGTCTGGGCGCCCACGCGCATGGAAGCGATCCTCAAGATGCGCCGTGCGCTGGACGAGTACGTGCTCACCGGCATCACCACCAACCTGCGCTACCTGAAGCAGATCGTGCTGCACCCGGAGTTCGTGAAGGGCGACTACGACACCGGCTTCCTGGGGCGCGAGCACCAGACGTTGCTGGGCAACGAAGACGCCGCGCTGGCCCGCGTCTCGATGATCGCGGCGGCCATGCGCGCCCACCAGCGCGCAGAGAAGCAGCAGGCCACCATCGCCGCCGCGCACAAGGGTACGGGCAGCTCACAGTCAGCGTGGCGGTCAGCGGGACGCCGTCAGGGCAGCTGGAAGAAGGGGGCCTGAAGATGGCTCGCAGCACGAAATACTTCGCGAAGAACCTGGCCCACAAAGAGGCCCCCGCCGCCGAGCTCGACGTGGAGGCGCTGGGTGACGGCCGCTACGCCGTGACGCTCGACGGCCACACCTTCGAGCTCGAGTCGCTCGTGCTCCCGAACGGCGCGGTGTCGATGATCGTCGAGGGTCAGTCGTTCTCGGTCGAGTTCGACGAGAAGGGCGACGAGGTGAGCGTGCTGCTGCGTGGCCAGCTCACCCGCTTCGACGTGGCCGACGAGCGGAAGCTGCGCCTGCGCGCTGCCACGGCGGGCTTCACCGTCGAGGGAAAGCAGATCGTCACCGCGCCCATGCCGGGGAAGATCGTGAAGGTCTTCGTGAAGGTGGGCGACGTAGTGACCGAAGGCCAGGGCCTGGTGGTGGTCGAGGCGATGAAGATGGAAAACGAGCTCAAGAGCCCGAAAGCCGGCACCGTCACCGAGGTGATCACGAAGGAAGGCGCCACGGTCGAGAACGGCGCCCCGCTGGTCGTCGTCGAGTAGCCATCGTTCATCGCCACACTCACCCGAACCCGTACCCAGCAGTGCCCGAAGCCGAAGCCGTGCCCGATCGCGAACCCGATCGCGATCCCGATCCCGGCCCCGACCCCGACGCCGACCCCGACCCCGACGCCGACCCCGACGCCGACCCCGACCCCGACCCCGACCCCAACCAAACTCACCCCGTGATCCTCACCGTCGCCCTCGCAACCCTCCTCACCCAAAGCGACGGCGGCGTGCGCTCGCCCGACGGAGGCCGTCCCCCGGCCGGCCTCGCCTGCCTGCCCACCTGGTACGCGGGCACGGTGAAGTGGAAGGCCGACGCGGGCTGGGGCCTCGACCTCGAGAACGGCGTCTTCCTCTCGTGGGACACGGGGGTGACCGTCGACCCGGACGATCCCGAGTCAGAGGAAGTCCCCGACCTGCACGACATCTTCGATCCGCCCTACGTGACGGGGAAGATCGTCCCCATCGACACCACCGATGCAGGACCGATCGAGGATCCCGGCCGCGCGCGCGTCGAGCAGCTCTTCCTGGCCACCTACGGGAGCAAGCGCAGCGAGGTGCAGGAGCACCTGGGCAAGGTGCGCTTCTTCGGGCTGCGCTACCCGTTCCACGAGCGCGCCGCCGAGGCGCTGCGCAACGTGGTGACCCGCCTCGAGCCGCAGGTGAAGGAGAACCCGAAGCTGCTCCCCTTCCTGAAGGACATCGGCGGCACGTGGATCTGGCGCACCATCAAGCGCAGCAAGCGCCTCTCAGGCCACGCCTTCGGCATCGCCATCGATCTCAACGTCGAGCGAAGCAACTACTGGCGCTGGACGTACCGGGGCCAGCCGATGATCTGGAAGAACAAGGTGCCGCAGGAGATCGTCGATGCCTTCGAGGCCGAGGGCTTCATCTGGGGTGGCCGCTGGAAACACTTCGACACGATGCACTTCGAGTACCGCCCTGAGCTGATCAGCCCGGCCTGCCGAACGCCCGCCAGGTGAAGAGCGCGAAGCTCGCCGCGAGCAGCCCGAAGCCCAGCGCGAAGATCGCGCCGATCACCAGGCCCGCCCGCGCCCAGCCGCGCCCGCGCTCACCCGCCTGCTTCGCGCTGATCAGCCGCAGCTCCTGCACCCCGAAGGCGAGGCCCGCGAAGCCGATCACGAAGCCCACCGCCCAGATGGCGAGCCCAGCCCGGCCGCGCACCACGAAGCCCGCCAGAAGGCACGCCAGCCCCACCGTGGAGAACAGCGGAGAGACGCGCGCGCGCACCGACGCCGGCCCGCCCTTCAGCAGCGGGAGGCAGCTCGCGCAGGCAGGCGTCGTCTCCTGGAAGTACTCCACGCAGTCGCCGCACAGGAACGTGCCGCAGCGGGTGCAGATCTCCACCGCGGCGACGGCCGGGTGGTTGCCGCAGTGCGCGCCTGAGAGCGGGCTGACGGTCACTGAGCGAGGAACGGGTTGGTGACCGCGTCTGCGCTGGACGTGACGCGCTCGAGGAAGGGCCCGGCCTCGGTGGCAGGCGTGACGCGCGCGCGCACCCGCACCTGGTAGATGCCGCCGAGGCTGAGCGTGCCCGGCGGGAAGGTGAAGCTCGTGCCGCGGGTGAGCGCCCCGGCGATCGACCCGCGGTTGATCACCCCCATCGGCTTCGTCATCCGCAGCACCGAGACGAGATAGTCGGTGGCGGCCGGCAACCCCGGGCTGGGCGCCCAGCTCACCGTGAGCGGTCCCGCGGCAGCCGCCGTGACGAGCTGATCGGCGGGAATGCTCTGCACGGTCAGCTGGAGAGGGGCATGCACCTGGGGCGTGAGCGGCTGGTTGAGCTCGGACACCGCGTAGGTGCTCGCCGCTGACGACCAGGTGCCCGCGTCGGGCAAGGTCACGCTCACCCGGAAGAGCGTCTCGGCCACCCCCAGCAGCCTCCAGTTGGTGGGCAGCGGGTTGACCACCGTGACCGAGCGGTTGATGTCGCTGACCGGGTTGTCGAAGCGGGGATCATTGAAGCAGCTGATCAGGTCGGCGCTGGCGGTGGCGATGCCAGGCTCGGCCACCACGTAGAGGCTCTCCCCGGAGAGCACGGCCCGGGGGTGCACCTCGGCCGTTCGCGCCGCCCACTGCGTGCGGGGAAACGTCACGGCGATCGACTGCGAAGGCGTGGCGCTGAACGTCACGGCCGCCGCGTTGGGCCCCGCGTTGACGGTCACCGAGGTGAGGTGCGCCACCGCCGCCGAGACGTTGCACTGGAAGGGCACGTTGGCCGTGCCACCGTCCTCGGCGGCGCCGGGCACGGGCGTGGTGATGAGGGCCTGACCCTGCAGGAACATCGCCCACAGGGTGTCGCCCTTCGAGGCCTCGAGCCTGGGCGCGTCGACCGCGCCGGTGAGCGCGCCGTAGTCCCACGTGAAGGCCGAGGGGATCGCGCCCGCCGTGGGCCCCGAGGTGAGGGCAGCCGGGTCCCACCCGTAGAGGTTGGCGCCCTGGGAGAAGAGGATCATCGAGTCGAGGTCGCTCCACGCCGGCAGCCCCGCGCTGGCCAGGGTGAAGGTCGCGGCCCCCGCATCGACGTACTGCTGATCGGGCCGGCCCAGGTCCATCGAGCCGATGTCGAGGCTGTCGCCGCGGGCCACGTAGAAGAAGTTCCCGTAGCGGATGACGTACTCGCCGGCGGGCACGTTCTGCGCCACCCAGCTCGAGCCGGTGCGCGCGCCCGGCAGGGGAATCAGCGCCCCGCCGTCGACGACGAAGAGCGAGATGCCCGCGTCACCCAGCTCGGGGACGGCCTGCATGCCCCGCTCGTCGACGTACGTGATGGTGCGCGAGAAGGTGACGGTGCGCGAGCCGGTGGCGCCCCCGCCCCCACCGCCGGTGACCCCTCCGCCCGTGCCACCGCCACCTCCACCTCCACCGCCACCAGCGCCTCCACCGCCACCTCCCGAGCCTGAAGGTGAACACACCCGCAACGCCGAGCACGAGCCGGCCAGGCAGCTGGTGCACAGCGCGCCGCCGGTGCCGCACGCGGCCGCCGAGTCTCCGGTCTGGCAGGTGCCGCTCGAGTCACAGCACCCGGACGCACAGGTGCTGGAGTCACACTTCGCCTTCGGACACGCTGACAGGCCGGCCAGCAGGAGCACCCAGAGGAGCTTTCGCATGGGCGCGCCGTAGCACCTCAGGGTGTGAGGGCGAAGCTCGTCTCGTCGATGTGCACGCCCGTCTTCGGGAAGTCAGCCAGGGTGAGCGAACGCACCAGCTTCGCCCCGCGCGCCGTGTCGTCGGGCACGGGCACGCCCTTCCCTTCCTGCTTCGTCGAGAAGAGCTTGCCGCCCACGAAGCGGCCGTCTTCTGCGAGCGACACCTCGAGCATCACCGTGAAGCCGAGCGAACCCGAGAGATCGAAGCGGCCGTACGTGGCGAAGTTGCCCAGCGAGTAGGCGATGAGGCGGTCCTTGTAGAGCTCCAGGCCGCGCACCACGTGCGGGCCATGGCCGATGACGAGATCCGCGCCCGCGTCGATCACCCCGTGGGTGAAGGCCTTCAGGTCGCCGCGGTTCTCGCCCAGGTAGCGCTCGGCCCCGGTCTTCACGCGCGTGGCGTTCGTGCCCTCGGCGCCGCCGTGGAAGCTGACGATGACGAGATCGCTCTGCCCCCGCACCGACTGCACCAGCTTCTTCGCGGCGGCGAGGTCGTTGACGTCGTTGCACGAGCCGCTGGTGTGGAAGCCCAGCATCGCCACCTTCTTGCCCTTGAAGGTGAGGCGGGCCACCGAGCCCGGGGGCCCCGACCAGGCGACGTGGTGCGCGTCGAGCGCGGCTTCGGTCTCGCGGCGGCACGCTTCACCGAAGTCACCGGAGTGGTTGTTCGCGGTCGACGCGAGATCGATGCCCGCGGCCTCGATGTACCTGGCGTACGAGGTGGGCGTGCGGAAGGCGAAGCAGTTGCCGCCCTTGCGGCACTTGGCCGAGGTGCCCGAGTCGCACAGCGGGCCTTCGAGGTTGGCGAAGGTGAGATCGGCGTCGGCCAGCAGGGGCGCCACCGCGTCGAGCAGGTGCGCGCCGTCGTCGGGCGGCAGCTTCCCCTCGGGCACCGAGGTGCCCAGCATCACGTCACCGACTGCACGCAGCCGCAAGAAGGGCTCAGCGGGAGCCGCGAGGAGGACGAGCGCGGAGACGGCGGTCAGCATGGGCGACCGGGTATCTCACTCCGCTCACTCTCAGAAAGAAAAACGGCCGCTACCCACTCGGGCAGCGGCCGTTCGATTTCAGACGATGGGAACGCTTACGGCGTGAAGCGCAGGCCGTCGGCAGTGCTCAGCGAGCCAGCGGTGTTGTGCGAATGCTGAACGCCGCTGGTGCCCGTGCCGTTCTCGACGCCCACCGTGGCGAACTCTCCCGTCACGATGGTCGCGCTGCCGCCGTTGACGGCCAGGTCGCAGTAGTGGAACTCGACCACGTTGGTGGTCTCGTACACCTGTACCTGGAAGCGGAGGCGCTCGACGTCGAACAGCGTCGAGTCGAACCACTCCACGGTCAGGCGCCGCGTGCTGCCCGAGCCAAACGTCTGGCTCCGCACCTGGGTCGTCGCAACCGAGCCGAGATCGTCCCAGAAGGGCGCCGCGAATGCGTTCGGCACCGCAGCCGTGGGGATCGCCGAGTTGGCCCACTGGTTGGAGCCCGCGGCGGTCGAGTTCGGGAAGAACTGCACGTTGCCGTTCGAGCTGACCCGGTAGTGCGTCATCGCCGTCCCAAAGAACGAGAAGGCGAACGGGATCGCCGTACTGGCCGAGACCACGTCGTCCCCGATGGCCGGCGTCGTCCCAGAGCCCAGCACCACGGTGGGCGCCGCAAGGGTGTCGCAGGCTCCCGTGATGGTGGTCTTCGTGTACGCCGGGGGCGCAATGGCGGCGGTGCTGGTGGTCATGGTGAACGCCCCCGAGCCAGTGCTCCACCCATCGAGGATGATGAAGACCGTGGTGGGGTTGGCGGTGGGGTTGCTGACCGTCACCGTCTCAGGGTTGGTGTCCGAGCCGCCCAGGCAGACGATGCCGAGGCCGCCCGGTGTTCCCGTCGCCCCGCAGTTCGAAGCAGGGTCGGCGACCACGTTGAGGATCCGGTCCCAGCTTGCGACGGTCGCGACCGTGAGCGTCGAGTTGGCGGGAATGGTCGTCTGGAAGACGGCATCGGGCGCCGTGGTGGTGGTCGAGGAGTTGCCCTGGCACAGGCCCGTGTCGACGAACGAGAAGTCGTTCGCGAGGCCAACCGTCGTCGAGTTGAACGTCGTGTTGTTGCTGATGACCACCGGCGCTGCGCACGTCTCGCCGCCTGCGATCGTCGGCGTCGGGGCAGAGGTCACCACGCTGAGCGAGAACGGACCGGACGAGCTGCCCGAGCCATCGACCCACAGGTAGTAGGTGCCGGCCGTCTGGGTGAGCGTGAGGACGTGCGGAGTCGAGCTGAAGTTCGCCACGCAGCCCCGCTCGTTGGGGGCCGTCGCATCAGCGCACGCGGTGCGCACGTAGACGACGGGCGCGAAGGTGGTGGTGGCCGGGGGGCTGGTCGGGGTCACCGTGATGGTGACGTTGCGGTCCGCCGACAGCGTGTACGAGTACACCAGGTCCCTGCCCGAGGTGAGCGCAGAGGAGCTGCAGCTCGGCGAGACATCGCCGGTCACGTTGCCGTTGGTCGCCGTCGTCGTGTCACCCGTCGCCGTCGCCGTGTCACCGGTGAAGGAGAGCGCGATGGCGCCGCCGCACGTGTCGTTGGCCGGGGCCGCGGGGATGACGCTCACGTTGGAGACGATGTCGAACGTCCCGCCCAGCCCGTTGCTGGTGGAGCTGACGGAGACCACGATGGTCTGCGAAGCCCCGCTGGTGTTCTCGTAGGTCTGGGTCTGGGCCGTGGAACCCGAGGTGCTGCTGGCGCACGTCGTCGCGGCGCAGCTCGAGAGCACGCGCGTGGTGTGGCTGACCGGGGTGGTGCCGGTCGGGGTGACGGTGATGACCGCGCGCGAGCCCGACGGAACGTCGATCGAGTAGAACAGCTGCCCGCCCGCCGAGGTCGAGCAGGCCGCGCTGGGCGCCCCACCGGCGGCGGAGTTCTGAGCCGTGACCGGAGTGCCGGAAACCAGCGGCGTGGGCGCGGTGCAGACCGCGTTGCCCGCCTGGGCGGTGGCCGTGGCGCTCAGCGAGTACATGCCACCGACGGCAGGGAAGCTTGAGGAGTCGTACTCCTGGACCACCGCGAAGTAGGTGCCGGGAGTCAGCGTGCGGGCGACGCGGCTGAGGTCAGCGGTGCCCGACTGATCGTTGCAGGCCAGGTCGGTCGCCGCGTCGCAGGTCGCGCGCAGGTTGAGCAGCGTGTCGAGCGTGCCGCCCGTCTCGACGACCACGTTGACGGTCGAGGCGATGTCGATCTGCCAGATGTCTTCGCCCTTGCCCGAGACGGTGCCGCAGGTCGGAATGGGGGACTGACGGGTCGAGGTGAGCGAGAGCGTGCCCATCTGCGTCGAGTTGATGGCCAGGGTGCCGGCGATGGTCAGCGGGCAGGTCGTGGGGTTGGCCGTGCAGACCGACGGCATGCCCGTGCAGGTGAAGCCCGACTCGACCACGCAGGTCGCCGAGCAGCCGTCGCCCGCGGTGGTGTTGTTGTCGTCGCAGGTCTCAGGCGTCGTCACCGTGCCGTTGCCGCACACCGGGGTGGCCGTGCAGACCGACGGCATGCCGGTGCAGGTGAAGCCCGACTCCGTGGTGCAGGTCGCCGAGCAGCCGTCGCCCGCGGTGGTGTTGTTGTCGTCGCACGTCTCAGGCGTCGTCACCGTGCCGTTGCCGCACACCGGAGTGGCCGTGCAGACCGACGGCATGCCCGTGCAGGTGAAGCCGGACTCCGTGGCGCAGGTCGCCGAGCAACCGTCGCCCGCGGTGGTGTTGTTGTCGTCGCACTGCTCGGTGCCACCCACCGCGCCGTCGCCGCAAACGACGGTGGTGCCGCCGCCACCGCCCGTGGTGCCGCCGCCGCCGCCCGTGGTGCCGCCGCCACCGCCCGTGGTGCCGCCGCCACCGCCCGTGGTGCCGCCGCCACCGCCCGTAGTGCCGCCGCCACCGCCCGTGGTGCCGCCGCCACCGCCCGTGGTGCCGCCGCCACCACCCGTGGTGCCTCCGCCACCGCCCGTGGTGCCGCCGCCACCGCCCGTGACGCTGCCACCACCGCCGCCGCTCGTCGTGCCACCACCGCCGCCGATGTTACCGGCGACACACTTGTTGGCCGAACAGATCTGGCCGGCCATGCAATCGGTGTTGATGGTGCATTCCTTGGTCGGCGCTGGGCAGCCCAGGAAGGTGATCGCTGCTGAGAGCAGCGCGAGGCGGATGGTGGTGTTTTTCATAGGAGCCAGCAGCTAGCACGACGGCCCCCGCGTTCGGGGAGGAAAAGGGGCGATTCTGACCCGCCTCCGCTCTAGCGGATGCCAGCCCGGAAGCGCGCGGTTAGCCTGCCTGCGAATGTCGGAGCCACGCCTTCGGGTGCTCGAGTCCATCAGCGACGCCCCTCGCGAGGGGTGGAACACGCTGCTCCGCCCAGCCGACGCGCCGGTGCTGCGCTGGGAATGGATCCACGCCATGGAAGCCTCGGGCTCCGCCACGCCCGAACGCGGCTGGGAAGCGGCCCACTTCACGCTGTGGCGAGGGGACGCGTTGGTGGCCGCCGCGCCCGCCTTCCGCAAGCACCACTCGATGGGCGAGTACGTCTACGACTTCGGCTGGGCGAACGCCGCGCAGCAGCTCGGGGTGAACTACTACCCGAAGCTCCTGGTGGGGCTCCCCCTCTCGCCGCTCACCGCGCGCCGCTTCCTCGTGGCGGCCGGCGAAGACGAGCCGAAGCTGCGCCGCGCGCTGCTGACCGCGATGACGGCCTGGGCCCGGGACGAGGGCTGCTCGTCGGTGCACGTGCTGTTCCCCCCGGAAGACGAAGCGCTCGCACTGGAGTCCGAGGGTTTCTTCCGCCGCAGCACCATGCAGTACCACTGGCAGAACCCCGGCTACCGCACCTACGACGACTATCTCTCGCGCTTCGACAGCAAGCGCCGCAACCAGTTCAAGCGGGAGCGCGCCGCGGCGGCCGCCCAGGGCATCAGCCTGCGCACCGTGCGCAGCGCCGAGCTGACGCCCGGGCACGCCGAGCTCGCCTGGCGCTTCTACGAAGCCACCGCCTCGCGCCACCAATGGGGGCCCATTCAGCTCACCCGCGACTTCTTCCACCGGGCCTTCGCGGGCCTGCCCGACGCCATCGAGCTGGTGGTGGCCGAGCGCGCGGGACAGGTGATCGCCGGGGCCTTCAACCTGCACACCGGCCAGCGGCTCTACGGCCGGTACTGGGGCTGCTTCGAAGAACACCCCTTCCTCCACTTTCACGTCTGCCTCTACCACTCGGTCGACGACGCCATCGCGCGGGGCCTCGAGGTGTTCGAGCCGGGCGCGGGCGGAGAGCACAAGATCTCCCGCGGCTTCGAGCCCACCGAGATCCACAGCGTGCACCGCATCTTCCACCCCGGTCTCGAGCGGGCGGTGAAGGACTTCTGCCGCCGTGAAAGGGTGCAGGTCGAGCAGGTGACGCTCGACTCGGCCCGCATCGCGGGGCTCAAACCGTGGCCCCCGGCCCCGCCAGGCTCATGACAGGCGGCGTCGCTCTGCTAGAACGCCCTCGTGCGTTTCTTCGTGGTACCCGCTCTCGCCCTGCTCGGCTCTGCCTGCGGCCCTGCGTCCCTCGCCGCGAGCACCTTCGAGGGTGACGACGAGGGGTGGTCGCTGTCGAACAACGGCGCGCTCACCAACCCCACGCTCGAGCGCCAGGGCGGCAACCCCGCGGGCCACCTCTGCGGCAAGGACGAGGGCGACGGCGACATCTGGTACTTCGTCGCCCCCCAGAAGTACCTGGGCAACCTGTCGGCCGCGATGAGCAAGCGGCTCACCTTCGATCTCAAGCAGGGCAGCATCTTCAACCAGGTGCGCGGCCGCGACGTGGTGCTCAACGGAGGCGGCCTCGCGGTGGCCTGGAATCTCCGCTTCGCCCCCGGCCTCGACTGGACCCCCTACTCGGTGCGCTTCGACGCCACCTCGGGCTGGCGCATCGACGAGCCGGGCGGCCCGGGGGCCGACGCCACCGAAGACGATCTGCGCACCGTGCTCGGAGACCTGAAGAGCCTGCGCATTCGCGGCGAGTTCTTCGACGGCCTCAACGACACCGCGTGCATCGACAACGTGTACCTGGGCCGGGACTGAGGCCGTGGGCGCGTACGAGTGCACGAGGTGTGGGGCCTGCTGCGTGGCGCCCGACATCGCCGCCCTCGACAAGCCGCTGGGCCTGCGCTGCCCGCACCTGGGCGCCGACAACCTCTGCACCGTCTACGAGAACCGGCCCGAGGTCTGCCGCAGCTACGCCGCTGACGAGCTGTGCAAGCGCATCGAGGCGCCCACGCTCGAGGAGCGGGTGCAGAAGTACCTCGCGCACTTCGAGCTCACCGAAGAGGCGGACGCCGTGCGTGCCAGCGGAGCCACCTCGATCTTGCGTCGCGCCTGAAGACCGTTCGGCCCGAGCGGCGCCAACCGATCGGGAGTCCATCCCTCGACTCCGCTCGGCCCCTCACCCCGACCCTCTCCCCGCTGCGCCCGCTGCGCAGGGAGAGGGAGACAGGCTAGAGATCGAGCCGGCTCAGCGCGGCGGCGAAGTCTGCGGCGAGCGGCATCAGGTCTGACTCGGGCAGCTCGCCCACCACCGACTTGCTCGCGCCACGCATCAACTCGTCGACCTGCTCATTGCAGCCGCGGAGGGGAGCCGCGGCATCGAAGGCCGCCTCGAGCGCCCAGCCGGCGGCGCCGGTACCGAGGGTGAGGTGCAGCTCGGCCTGCTCGGCGCGGCGCAGGGCGAGGTTCCGCGCCTGGCGATCGTGGGCGATGAGCAGCCGCCGCGAGAGCTCGAAGCTGGTGGCCGCCAGCACGCCGAGCAGCGGGTCGACCGCGTCACGCACCGCGACCGGGGTGGTCGTCTCGTCGGTGGCGAGCGCCGCCAGCCGCAGGCGCAGCTCGAGCATCTCGCGCTTGGTCTCGATCTTCACGTGACGCCAGGCGGGCATGGCGGTGAAGACCTCGAAGTCCTCCTCGAGGCTCTTCGCCAGCTTCGCGCCGGGCGTGGTGGTGCTCTCCAGCCGCTGCCGCGCGGTGCGCCGCAAGGCCGCCTCGGTGCCGCGGAAGCTCAAGGCGCGCATCACCTCCTGCGCGAAGCCGGGCACCACGTCCTCACGCGAGACCGCGCCCAGCGCCGCGGCCGAGAGGTACACCCCGTCGCTCACCCGCGCGCGGATGTCGCTGCGCAGCCGCTGCAGCTCGGCGAGCAGCGACCACGGGCTCGAGAGCAGCTCGGGCCTGCGCATGATCGCCCCGACCTCCACCACTTCCTTCTGGATGAGGGGGCCGATGGCGCGGAAGACGGCGGCCGCTTCGTACTCGGCGCGTTGATCCGAGCCGTCTTCGCCGAACATGCTGCTGCGGCTCCTCGCGGGGGGAAAGCTCTCGTCGATCACCGCGCAGAGCTCGTTGACGGCCACCACCGTCTCACCGACGGCCGGGGCCATCTTCTCCCACAGCGCGAGATCGGCGCTGCCTTCGCCCCACTCCTTCGGCTCGAGCGCGACCAGGTTGATGCCCGCCAGGCGCTCGATGCACCGGCCCGCGGCGGCCATCACGTCGCCCAGCCGAGCCGCCAGCTCGCGGTCGATCACGCCGTCCAGCAACGCGATCAGCTGCGGCGGCAGTTCCCCCTCGGTCTGCTTCTTCATCTCAGCTGGCTCTCATCCGATCCCGCCACGCTTCCACCGCGTCCTTCGCTTCCTTGAGCCCCACGCCCGTCTTTTCCCGGTACAGCTTGATCGCGTCGATCAGGTGTCCCGAGCGGATCTGCTGCTCGATCTCCGAGTCGTTCACCTGTCGCAGGATCGAGCTCTTGGGGGGCAGCGAGGCCGACCGCCCGCTCTCGAGCGCCTCGACCGCGTCTTTGGCTTCCTTCAGGCCCACGCCGGTGAGCTCGCGGTAGCGCTTGATCGCCTCGATCTTCCGGCCGGCGCGCAGCAACTGCTCGGGCGAGGCGTCGGCCGTGAGCGTCGGCTGGCCCGGCGGAGGAGGCCTCAAGCTGATCACCTCGACGCCGCGCTTCCCCGCGAGCACCACGATGAGACCGACGACGACCAGGAGCGTGAGGACCGCGAGACCGAGGAGGAGAAACATGAGCGACATCCACTGTAGTCGAAACCGGTCGGCCCCACACCCCGCCCCGCTCCCCGCTGCGCAGGGAGAGGGAGACAGGGTCAGGCCACTTCGAACAACGCCGCCGCGCCCATGCCGCCACCGATGCACATGGTGACGACGCCGTACTTCCCGCCGCGCCGCTTGAGCTCGCGCAGCAGCGTGCCCGTCATGCGCGTGCCCGAGACGCCCAGCGGGTGGCCCATGGCGATCGCGCCGCCGTTCGGGTTCGCCTTCTCGGGGGGAATGCCCAGCTCGCGCAGGCAGTACACCGACTGCGCCGCGAAGGCCTCGTTCACCTCGAAGACGTCGATGTCCTTCACGGTGAGCTTGTTCTTGGCGAGCAGCTTGCGCACGGCAGGCACGGGCCCGATGCCCATGATGTCGGGCGGCACGCCGGCCACCGCGAAGTCGATGAAGTAGCCCAGCGGCTTGACGCCGAGCGCCTTCGCCTTCGCCTCGCTCATCACCACGGTGGCGGCAGCGCCATCGGTGAGCGGCGATGCGTTACCGGCGGTGACCGTGCCCTTCAGGTCGAACGCGGGCTTCAACTTCTGCAGGCCCTCGAGCGTGGTGTCTGCGCGGATGATGGTGTCGTCGGACAGGAGCATCTGCTTCGGCTTGCCCGCGTCGTCGTAGACGGTGATGGTGATGGGGGCGATCTCGTCCTTGAAGATGCCCTTCTCGCGCGCCTCGCTCGCCTTCTTCTGGGAGTTGGCGGCGAAGACGTCCTGCTCCTCGCGCGTCACCTTGAACATCGCGGCCACCTTCTCGGCCGTGGCGCCCATGGTGGCGTAGACCTCGGGGTGCTTGTCCATCAGGTCAGGGTTGGCCGACACCTTGTTGCCGCCCATGGGCACCATGGTCATCGTCTCGGTGCCGCCGGCGATGCCCACCTCGTACTGCCCCGCCTGGATGGCCTGGGCCACCATGGCGATGCTCTGCACGCCCGAAGAGCAGAAGCGGTTCACGGTCATCGCCGACACGGTGTCGGGCAACCCCGCGAGCAGCGCGGCGATGCGGGCCACGTTCATGCCCTGCTCGCCTTCCGGCATGGCGCAGCCGAGCACCACGTCTTCGATGTCTTCCTTCTTGAGGCCGGGCACGCGGTCGATGGCGGCCTTGATCACATGCGCGGCCATGGTGTCGGGGCGCGTGTCCTTGAGCTCACCCTTGTGAGCGCGGGTGAACGGCGTTCGGGCGCTGCTGGCGATGACGATTCGGTTGGTCATGATCGTTTTCCTTTGAGTGGTCTCCCTCTCCCTGCGCAGCGGGGAGAGGGCCGGGGTGAGGGGCCTAGTTGCGGAGCGGCTTGCCCTTTTCGAGCATGAAGCTGAGTCGATCCTGGGTCTTCGCTTCGCCGCAGAGCGACACGAAGGCCTCGAGCTCGAGATCGAGCAACTGCTGCTCGGTGACGGGCGCGGTGGGCGAGGTGTCTCCGCCGGTGAGCACGCTGCCGAGCTTCTTGCCGATGAGCCGATCGTGATCGCTGATCTGGTGGTTGGCGACCATGTCGAACAGCTGCATGTCGATGGTGGCCGCACCCGAGCGTCCGGGCAGGAAGAACGTGCTCTGCCGCGGGGGACGGAAGCCCGCCTCGGCCATGCCCAGCGCGCGCGCCTTGGCGTCGGCCAGCAGGTGATCCCGGTTCATCGAGATGTACGCGTCGGCGGCGAGGAAGCCGGCTTCCTTCGCCTCTTCTGCCGACGTGGCGACCTTCGCCAGGCCAATGGTGAGGAACGCCTTCTTCACGAAGTTGAAGGAGTCGATGTCCTTGCCGCCGGCGTACATACCCGAGAGGTTTCTGAGCAGCTGCAGGTTGCCGCCACCACCGGGAATGAGCCCCACCCCGAACTCGACGAGGCCGATGTACGTCTCGGCCGCCGCCACCTGGGTGTTGCCGCCCATGGTGGCCTCGCAGCCACCGCCCAGCGCGAGCTGGAAGGGCGCGGTCACCACCGGGATGCTCGAGTAGCGCATGCGCTGGTTGGCCTGCTGGAAGTCGCCGACGAGCTTCTTGATGTCGGCCCACTGCCCTTCCTTGGCGGCCCACAGCAGCATCGCGATGTTCGCGCCGGCGGAGAAGTTGGCGCCGTCGTTGCCGATCACCAGGCCGCGCGCGTGCTGCTCGGCCCAGGTCACCGACTCGTGCATCAGCTCGGTGATGGCGGTGTCGATGCTGTTCATCTTCGAGTGGAAGGCGAGCAGCGCGATGCCGTCGCCCATGTCGAACAGCGACGCCGAGTCGTTGCCCTTGATCAGCTTGCCGCCGCGGCGCAGGCCTTCGACGGTGATCTGCCGCTCCACCTCGGGCACGTAGCGGGCCGACTTGCTGCCGACGTTCCAGTACGTGTCGAACTTCGTCTCCTGGCCGTAGAAAGAGGTGCGGCCCGACGCGATCATCTGCGTCACCCACGGCGCCACGGGAATGCCCAGCTCGTGCATCCGCTTCACGCCCTTCTCGACGCCGTAGGCGTCCCAGGTCTGGAAGGGGCCCATGTCCCAGGCGAAGCCCCAGCGCATCGCGCGATCCATGTTCACCACGTCGTCGGCGATCTCGCCCATGAGGCGCGCCGCGTAGGCGAGCGTGTCGAGCGTCACCTGCTCGGCGAACTTCGCGGCCTTGTCGGTGCCGCCCATCACCACGCGGATCTTCTCGCCCAGCTCCTCGACGTCACGCGCCGCGCCCAGCGAGTCGAAGCGCACCTTGTTCTGCGCGCGGTACTCGAAGGTCTTCAGGTCGAGGACGAGGATCTCCTTGCCGCCGTCGCTCTTGTTCTTCTTGTAGAAGCCGCTGCCCGTCTTGTCGCCGAGCATCTTCTGCTCGACCATCTTCTCGAGCCACGCGGGCGCCTTGAACGTCTCGCGCGAGGGGTCGGAAGGCAGCGAGTCGTAACAATTCTTCGTCACGTGCAGGAACGTGTCGAGGCCCACGATGTCGGCGGTGCGGAACACGGCGGAGTTGGGGCGGCCCATCGCCGGCCCGAAGATCTTGTCGACCTCCTCGATGGTGACGCCGTGCGTGTCCATCAACTGGATGGTGCGCATCATTCCGTACGTGCCGATGCGGTTGGCGATGAAGTTGGTGGTGTCCTTGCCGTAGACGATGCCCTTCCCGAGGGTGCGCTCGCCGAACTCGGCGACGGCGGCCATCACGGCGGGGTTCGTGGTCGGGCCGGGCACCAGCTCGAGCAGCTTCATGTAGCGCACGGGGTTGAAGAAGTGCGTCACCAGGAAGCGGCTCTTGAAGTCCTCGCTGCGGCCATCGAGCATGCCCACGATGCTCATGCCCGAGGTGTTCGAGCTGACGATGCAGCTCTTGCTCACCAGCGGCTCGAGCTTGGCGAACAGGCCGTTCTTGAGCTTGAGGTCTTCCTTGATCACCTCGACGACCCAGTCGCACTCGGCCACGCGCTTCAGGTCGTCGTCGAAGTTGCCGATCTCGATCAGCGACAGCGCGCGCTCGGTCATCAGCGGGGCGGGCTTCTGCTTGCGCAGGTTGGCCACGGCGGACGCGGCGAACTTGTTGCGGTTCTCGCCCGGCGCTGCGTTGGGCGGGACCATGTCGAGGAGGATGACGGGGATGCCAGCGTTCGCGAGGTGCGCAGCGATACCGCTGCCCATCACTCCGGCGCCGAGGACGGCGGCCTTGCGGATGCGGAAGCTCATGAGAACTCCAGGGGGTTGCAAGAGGGAGACTGACGACGGCGCGGATCCTTAGCGCAGCGTCCAGGGAATGGCCGTCAAATCTGCAGAGTCTCCACTGGAGACATGAGGAGGTCTGACCCCGCTCAGGAGATTGACCCACCTCGCCCCGTGCCAACCCGTCGCAACTAGGCGATCCCCGCCGGGCTCGACGCTGGCGCGGCAGGTGAAACAGGCCCCCCCGGGCGACCCGTGCGCCCACCGAAGGGGAGCCTGCCCATGTTGAAGAACACGACCATCTTCCTGACCACGCTCGCGCTGCTCTCGGCCTGCCCGAAGCCGCCCGTCGAGCTGAGCTCGCTGAGCGTTTCCCCCGACACGGCCCGCGTCCCCAGAGGGGAATCACTCCAATTCGTCGCCACCGCGCTCTTCACCGACGGCGAGGTGCGCGACGTCACCAGCCAGACGCTCTGGTCGGTCGACGACGCCTTCGTGGGCGCAGCGTCGGGCGAGACAACGGGCCTCATCACCGCGCTCGCCGAGGGACAGACCGTGGTGCGCGCCCGCTTCGGCGGCAAGTCGGTCACCCGCGCGCTCACGGTCATCGACGCCGAGCTGAAGGAACTGCAGGTTGATCCGCCCCACCCGGTGCTCCCCGTCGGCCTGGGCATGCGGCTCACCGTCACCGCCATCCGCAGCGACGGCAGCAAGCAGGACGTCACCGCAGAGGCCGTGTGGAGCTCGTCGAGCCCGGCCCTCGCCAGCGTCGAGCACGGCAGCGTGATGGGCCACGCGCCCGGCGCGCTCACCATCACCGCGTCGGTGCAGGGCCTCGCGGTCACCGCGCCCGTCGACATCAGCTCCGCCACGGTCGACTCGGTGGACGTGCAGCCCCCGGCCTTCACCCTCGCCGTCGGCGTCACCCGGCAGCTCACCGCCACCGCGCTGCTCAGCGACGGCAGCTCGCTTGACGTGACCGCGCAGGCTTCGTGGCGCTCGAGCGCAGCGGCGATCGCCTTCGTCTCGGAGATCCCCGGAGAAGAGGGCCTCGTCGCCGGCCGCGCCGCCGGGAGCGCGCGCGTCACGGCCACCGTGTCGGGCAAGAGCGGCGGCAGCGACGCCACCATCACCACCGCCACGCTGCTCTCGCTCGAGCTGGGCCCGGTCATCACCGCGCTCGCCAACGGCACCAGCCAACGCTTCACCGCCACCGGCACCTTCTCGGACGGCACCAACGCCGACCTCTCCGGCCAGGTCTCGTGGAGCACCACCGACTCCAACGTCTTCACCGTCACCGGCGGCCTCGTCGACGCGCTCAGCGTCGGGCAGGCCCGGCTCGCCGCCGCGCTCGGCTCGGTGCGCGCCAGCCGTGAGCTCACCATCACCGGCGCCACGCTCACCTCGCTCGAGCTCCGCCCTTCCCCTGCCGTCGTCGCGCGCGGCCTCACCCTCGACGTGGCGGCCATCGGCACCTTCAGCGACGCCTCCCAGCAGGACCTGACGCGGGTGGTGGTGTGGCGCTCGGCTGATCCGTCGCTGGCGACCGTCTCCAATGCCGCGGCCACCGCGGGCCGCGTCTCGGGTGTCCTCGAAGGCGCCACCGAGCTCAGCGCGTCGATCGCCGGCTTCAGCGCAGACACGGTGCTCACCGTCTCGGCCGCCGCGCTCGCGGCCGTGCAGGTCACGCCCACCGCGCCCATCATGGCGCGCGGCACCGAGCTCGCCTTCACCGCCACCGGCCTCTTCACCGACGGCACCACGCAAGACCTCACCGCGCAGGCCACCTGGACCAGCACCGCCCCCGCGCACGTCACCGTCTCCAGCCAGGGCAGCGCGCGCGGCGTGGCCCAGGCCCTCACGCAGGGCACCGCCGCCGTGCGCGCAGCGATCGGCGGACGGACCGGCAGCAGCACCGTCACCGTGACCGACGCGGTGCTCACCGCGATCGACGTGAGCCCGGCGATCAGCTCTCTCCCGCTGGGCGTGGCCTCGCGCCTCGTCGCCACCGGCACCTTCTCCGACGGCACCACCGTCGACGTCACCGCGCAGGCGACGTGGTCGAGCGCCTCACCCGCGGTGGCCACCATCTCCAACACGTCCGGCACCGAGGGCCAGGTGCGCGCCGTCTCGCTGGGCGCCTCGATCGTCACCGCGCAGCTGGGCAGCATCACCGGCACGGCGCGCGTGAACGTGAGCGCCGCCACCATCATCGCGCTCGAGCTGAGCCCGCTCGCCTCGGTCATCGCCGTCGGCCTCACCCACGACTTCACCGCGATCGCGACGTACAGCGACGGCACCTCGCAGGATCTCACCAGCCAGGCCACCTTCAGCACGCTCGCGCCCGGCATCGCCTCCGTCATCGCCGGGCCGCAGTTCGCCCGCGTCACCGGGCGCGGAGCGGGCGCCACGAAGCTCGTCGCCTCGGCGATGGGCTTCACCACCCAGGCCGACCTCACCGTCACCCCGGCCCAGCTCACCGGGCTCAGCATCACGCCTGCGTCCCTCACCCTCGCGCGCGGAACACTCGGCCAGCTCCAGGTCGAAGCGAGCTGGAGCGACGGCACCACCGCCAACGTCACCACCCAGGTTTCCTGGAGCAGCACCGATTCACTCGTGGCGACCGTGTCCAACGCCGCGGGCAGCCAGGGCTCCGTCACCACGCTGGCCCCCGGCACCACCACCGTGCGCGCGCAGCTCGGCGCCTTGATCGCCACCGGCATCGTCACCGTCTCGCCCGCCACGCTGACGTCCATCGAGGTCACACCCACCGCGCCCCTCATTCCGCTCGGCGCCAGCCGGCAGTTCGTCGCCACCGGCCGCTACAGCGACGGCTCGGCGCAGGATCTCTCGACGCAGGTGACGTGGGCGAGCTCCGCCATGGCCGTGCTGGGCGTGTCCAACGCGGCCAACAACGAGGGCTTCGCCTTCGCCTTCAGCCAGGGCTCGGTCACCGTGACCGCGTCCTTCGCGCAGCTCTCCGGCAGCACCACCGCCACCGTCACCGCCGCCACGCTCGCGCTGGTGCAGCTCTCGCCCCCGCAGCCGCGCATCGCGAAGGACACGCGCATCAACCTGCGCGCGATGGGCGTGTGGACCGACGGAGGCATGCAGGAGCTCACCTCGAGCTGCACCTGGACCAGCGCCAGCCCTGCCATCGCCTCGGTCTCCAACGCGCCGGGCACGCAGGGCCGCGTCAACGGGCTCGCACCCGGGACCGCCACCGTCACCGCGAGCTGCTCGGGCGTCGCGGGCTCGGTCGACATGGTCATCACCAACGCCTCGCTCCTGGGCATCGAGCTCGACCCGACTGCACCGACCGCCGCGGCCGGCTTCACCTTCGCCCTCGCCGCCACCGGGCTCTTCTCTGATGGCAGCACGCAACCGTTTTCGGACTTCGTGACCTGGTCGAGCGCCGACGTGGCGAAGGCCGCGGTCTCGAACGTGGGCCTGGTCGACGCGCGCGCGCAGGGCACCGTGGTCATCTCGGCGCAGGCGCTGGGCGTCACCGGCTCGGTGAACTTCGTGGTCTCGGCGGCGCTGCTCGAGTCGATCGAGCTGGCGCCCGCTCCCGCGGCCGTCCCGAAGGGGCTGGGCCAGGCCTTCGTGGCGATCGGCCACTTCTCCGACGGCTCGTCGGCCTCCGTCACCGAGGCGGCGATCTGGAGCAGCAGCAACGGCGCGGTCGCCACCGTCTCGAACGCCGCCGGATCGCGCGGCCAGGCCACCGCCCTCACCGAGGGCGTCACCGTCATCTCCGCGGTCGTCTCAGGCCACACTGCCAACGCCACCCTCACCGTCACGCCCGCGGCGCTCACCACGCTGACCGTGACGCCGGTGGCGCCCTCCCTGGCGAAGGGCCTCTCGGTGCAGCTCACCGCCACCGGCACCTTCACCGACGGCACCACCCGCGACCTCACCGGCCAGGTGCTGTGGAGCGCAGGCGACGGCGCCATCGGCAGCGTCTCGAACGCCGACGGCAGCCGCGGCCGTGCGCTCGCCCTCGGCGTGGGCAGCACCACCCTCACCGCGACGCTCGGCACTGTCAGCGGCGCCTCGACCCTCACCGTCACCGCGGCGGTGCTGGTCTCCATCGGCGTCACCCCCACCAACCCCTCGGTCCCGCGAGGCCTCACCCACCAGCTCACCGCCACCGGCGTCTACACCGACAGCTCGACGGTCGATCTCACGGCCCAGGTCACCTGGACCAGCAGCGATCCCTCGCGCGCGACGGTGTCGGTCGGCACCGGCCTCGTGCAGGCCTTCGCCACGGGCAGCACGCTGATCACCGCCTCGCAGGGTGCGCTCTCGGGTGTCACCACGGTCACCGTCACGCCCGCGGTGTTGCAGCAGGTGAGCCTCACCCCGCCCGCCCCCTCGGTCGCCGCCGGGCTCACCACCACGCTGGTGGCGACCGGCCTCTACTCCGACGCGACCACGCAGGACCTCACGGCGAGCGCGAGCTGGACCTCGGCTGATCCGTCGATCGCGACCGCGTCCGCCGGCGTCGTCAACGCGCGGCGTGTGGGCACCGTCACCCTCACCGCCACCAGCGGCGCCGTGAGCGGCCAGGTCACCGTCACCGTCACCGCCGCGGTGCTGCAGCAGCTGCAGGTGACTCCGCAGAACGTGTCGCGGCCCAAGGGCCTGGCGCAGCAGTTCACCGCGATGGGCGTGTTCTCCGATGGCAGCACCGCCGATCTGACCGGCACCGTCACCTGGGCCAGCACCGACGCGGCGAAGGTCGTCGTCTCGAACGCGAACGGCAGCCGGGGCCTGGGCAGCACGCCGGCCGTGGGCGCGGTCACCATCTCGGCCACCCTCTCGGGCGTCACCGGCAGCACGCCCTTCACCGTCACCGCCGCGGCGCTCACCGGCCTCGTGTTGAGCCCCGGGGGCAGCAGCGCCTCGCTCGGCTCGGTGCGCCAGTACGTCGCCACTGGCACGTACACCGACGCGAGCACCCAGAACCTCACCACGCAGGTCGCGTGGAGCTCGTCGAACCAGGGCGTCGCCACCATCTCCAACGCAGTCGGCAGCAACGGGCTGGCCACCACGATCTCCACCGGGGTCACCTCGATCAGCGCGGCCTGGGGCGGCTTCGCCGCGGCGTCGAACCTGCTCGTGTTTCAGAACGCGCTCACCCACATCGACCTCACGCCCGCCGCCGGAGGCACCGCGCTCGGCTACAGCCGCCAGTTCATCGCCATCGGCAGCTACAGCGACGGCACCACCCAGGCGCTCACGCACCTCGTCACCTGGACCAGCGACGACGCGGCGGTGGCGATCGTCTCGAACGCCGACGGCAGCCGCGGGCTCTTCAGCACGGTCGGCCTCGGCAACGTGACGGTGAGCGCCACCTACCAGGGCATCACCGGCACCGCCCCGCACGCCGTCACCCCGGCCGTGCTGGTGATGCTCAACCTCACGCCCTCATCGCTCGCCCTGGGCGTCGCAGGCACGGCGCAGCTCACCGCGACCGGCTTCTTCAGCGACGGCACCACGCAGAACCTGACCAGCACCGTCACGTGGACCAGCAGCGCGCCCGCCACCGTGCAGGTGAGCAACGCGCCCGGCAGCGAGGGCCTCGTCACCGGCATCGCCGTGGGCAGCGCGTCGATCTCGGCAGCGCAAGGTGCGGTCTCGGCAAGCCTGACTGCGTCGGTCAACTAGGGGAGTGGAAAAGGGGGACAGGCTGCTTTTGCCCAACAGGTTCAAGTTACGCACAGAGGCAAAAGCAGCCTGTCCCCCTTTTCCCCCTTTCTCCAACCAGCTGGAAATCCTCAGATCCTGAGAGGGGCGCGGTTGTCTGAACGGTGCTGTCAACCAAAGTGAATCCAGGGGTTTGACGGGCACATTCGGGCTGTCGGAGACTTTCTCGTCTGCCCACGCAACCGCGTAGGAGCATGTACGACAATTCGGCACCTCCCCACACTGCCCAGGATTCCATGCCCACCAAGATCTCCGACAGCAAGCTCGCCACCCTGTACGCGTCGTTCGAGGCGCAGAAGCGCAGCAACCCGAACCTGAAGCTTGGCACTGAGCAGGCGCTGCAGATCCTGGCGCAGGTGGGCGATCGCAGCGGCTGGTCGGCGGCAAAGACGCTCACCGAGCTCAAGAAGCCGGGCGCGACGCGCGACCAGCAGATCGACATCGCGAAGAAGGGCCTGTCGACCACCGAGAAGAAGGACCTGGCCACCATCCTCGACTCGGGCAGCGTGCCGCTCGAGGCGTCGGCGAAAGAGTTCCTCAGCGCAGTGCTCGGTCGCACGGGCCCCGGCCCGACGCCAGGCGGTGACACGGGCGTCGCCGGCTTCCAGGTGACCGCTGATCAGGCCAACGGGCTCTCAGGCACCACCAAGGCCGGCGCCACCATCGAGGCCATCAACCTCACCACCGCGCCGACCGGCCGCTACCACACCGACGACACCTTCGTGGTGGGCAAGGCCGACGCGAACGGCAAGTTCACCAACGCGAAGCTGACCGGCGACATGGCGATGAAGGAAGGCGACGTCATCCGCATGCGCGCGCGCTACGCCGATGGCACCACCTCTGACTGGGTGAACATCAAGGCGAACACGGCCGAGACGAAGGACAGCCGCAACGCGCAGGTCTCGATTCTGCGCATCGGGCTCACCGCCGGCGCCAACGGCACCATCAACGTGGAGAACATCAACTCGAGCCGGCAGATCTCCGAGCCGGGCGCGAAGATCCAGTTCACCAACCTGCGCAGCGGTGACAAGCAGGTCGTCACCCTCGACGGCGAGGGCAACTTCCCCGCGAACTTGAAGCTCAAGGGCAAGGCGGGCGACAACTTCTCGGTGGCCGCCTCTGACGGCGTGAACAACACCGACTTCCGCACCACGGTGGGCAACGTGACGGTGCCGGGCGGCACGGTGGCCGGCGACATCCTCCCTGATCCCGCGCTGCACAAGGACGAGCTCAACGCCGACGGCACGCCGAAGTTCGGCAAGAAGCTCTTCACCGGCCCGCTCTTCGTCGACGGCGCCAAGCCGGGTGACGTGCAGCAGGGGCAGATCGGTAACTGCTACTTCCCCGCGGCCGTCGCGGCCATCGCCCAGGCCAACCCCGAGGTCCTGCAGAACATGGTCAAGGCCAACGGCGACGGCACGTACACCGTGACCTTCAAGGAGCGCGACTGGTCGACCGGCCGCACCAAGGACGTGCCGGTGAAGGTGGACGGTGACTTCTACGCGCGCTCGTACGGCGGCCCGCTGTACGGGCACAGCTCGAACAGCTCGGACCCCGCCAAGATGGAGATGTGGTTCCCCCTGATCGAGAAGGCCTACGCCCAGTGGAAGGGCAGCTACGACACCATCGGCAACGGCGGCCACGCCGGCGACGTGTTCGAGGACTTCACCGGCGCCCAGGGGCGCTCCATCGGCACGGGCGGCAGCGCGGACAACGTGTGGAAGACCATCACCACCGCCATCGACGCGAAGAAGCCGGTGGCCGCGGGCACGCACGATGACGGCGGGCCGGTGAACTACACCAACACCGGCGTGTACGGCGATCACGCGTACTCCATCCTCGGCTACGAGAAGTCGGGCACCGAGCGCTACGTGGTGCTCCGCAACCCCTGGGGCGAGTCCGAGCCCGCGGGCAATGGCGCCAACGACGGCGTGTTCAAGCTGAAGCTCGAGGAGTTCCAGAAGCTCTACGACAACGTGATGTACACGAACTGAAGCGTCGTCGAAGCAGCAGTGCCCCCGGCCGCTCCCCTCTCAAGAGGCGGGCGGCCGGAGTGCTTTTCGCGTCTACGGCTGCTCGTAGGCGCCCCGCTCGACCGACACCTCGGCGCGCCCGTCAGGCCCCACCTCGATGTCGAGGCGAGCGTCACCTACCCGCATCCACCAGGTGTTCTCGTTCATCTGCTCCAGGTGAAGCCACCCGTCCACGACCAGCTCGTCGAAGACGCCCTCGTTCTGAGCAGTCACCTCGCGCTCGCCATCTTTGGCGAGGATGCGCCAACGCGATCCGGGCTTCATCTCGACGATCAGGGCTGAACGGCGGCGAGCGCGCGCATGGCCCGCTCGATGTCCGGCTGCTGCGGCACCGAGGCGAGCTCGAGCGGATCGGCGAGGCCGATGCCCGGCAGGAACTTGCCCGCCAGCAGCTTCGGCGGCGCGAGCAGCTTGAAGAACAGCTCGTCGACCGTACGGCGCACCAGGTGCTCACCGAAGTTCGTCACCTCGGTGTCTTCGTTCACGAACAGCACCCGGCCGGTCTTCTCGATCGATGCCTTGAGCGCTTCCCAGTCGTAGGGCCACAGCGTGCGCAGGTCGATCACCTCGGCGTCGATGCCGTCACCGGCCAGCGCCTCGGCAGCCAGGGCGCACAGCGGCAGCGTGCGGCCGTAGCTCACCACCGTCAGCTGCGAGCCCGCGCGCACCGTCTTCGCCTTGCCCAGCGGAATCGAGACGTCCTCGAGCGCAGGCCACTGCGGCGCCCACTTCGTGCGATCGCCCAGCGGCGCGTCGATGAGCCGCGAGAGCGCCTTGTCTTCACCCGGCTCGCCGGGAATGTGCTCGTGCCCGCGAATGCGCATGAGCGCCTTGGGGATGAGGAACATCACCGGGTTCGTCTCTTTGCACGCCGACAGCAGCAGGCCGTACGCGTCGAGCGGCGTCGACGGCATCACGATCTTCCACCCCGCGATGTGGGTCGCCGTCGCGTCGACGGAATGCGAATGGTAGATGCTGCCGCGAATTCCGCTGCCCACCGGCGTCATCACCACCATCGGCAGGTTCCACTGGCCGTTCGAGGACCAGTGGGTCATGCCCGCCAGCTTGAGCAGGTCGATGGTGTTGAAGATGTAGTCGCAGAACTGGATCTCGGCGACCGGCTTGCCGCCGGCCATCGCGATGCCCATCGCCGTGCCGATGATGCCGCGCTCGTCGAGCGGCGAGTTCCAGGTGGTCTTGAGCCCCTGCGTGCAGGTGAAGACGCCGCCCAGCGGCATGCCCACGTCTTCGCCGAAGATGTCCGTCACGCCGAGGTTCTCTTCGGCGAAGTGCAACGCCATGCGAATCGCCTGCGCCATGTTGGCCATGGTGGGTCTCTCTTCGTGAAGGAGTTAAGCGAGGGGATCGCGGCCGGGCTCGCCGTGGAACACGTGATCCCAGATGGTGCTGCCGTCGGGGAAGGGCTCTTCCTTCACCGCGCGCGCGAGGTCGGCGAGCTCTTCGGTGTAGCGATCGCGCACGGCCTTCGCCTGCGCCTTCGTGAGCATGCCCGCCCGCTCGAGCTTCGCCTCGAACAGGGTGATGCAGTCGGCCTCGTCGGTGGCGAAGTTCGCGCCCGACGCCGAGCTGTGCCCGTAGAGCCGCGAGACGCGCGCCTCGACCAGGTAGGGCTTGCGCTCGGTGCGCACGTATTCCATCGCCTCTTTGAGCTCGAGGTAGCTGGAGATCGGATCGTTGCCGTCGATGGTCTTGGTCTTCATGCCGAAGGCCACGCCGCGATCGCTGATCTTCTCCACCGCCTGAATCTGCTCGTACGGCGTCGAGATGCCCCAGCGGTTGTTGGTCACCAGGATCAGCACGGGCAGTTCCTGGCCCGGGCGGCTGGCCCACAGCAGGCAGCTGGCGAAGTCGCCCTCGGCCGTACCCGCGTCGCCGCCGGTGACGATGGTGATGCCGTCGCCGCCGTGCCGCTTCTGAACCAGCGCGGTGCCCGGCGCCATCGCGTACTGCACCTCGATGGGCGAGCTCACCGGCACCAGGTTCCATTCCTTCTTGGAGAAGTGGCCCGCGAAGTTCCGGCCGCCCGAGTACGGGTCGCTCGCCGTGTTCTTCATCTGGCGGATCGCGCCCAGCGGCTCTTCGCCCATTGCCAGCAGCGTGGCCGACTGGCGGTAGTGGAAGTGGAGGTAGTCGAACGCCGGGCCCTGCCCCTTCTTGATCAGGAGGCCCAGCGGCACGTTGAAGGCCTCTTCGCCGGGCCCGCCGATCCAGAAGTAGCCGTGGCCGGTCTTGTACATGGCGATCAAGCGCTCCTCGAGGCAGCGCGCCTTCACCATCGTGTCGTGCATCGACAGGAGCAGCGCCTTGTCGAGCGCCAGCTCCTCGGAGTGCGTCACCAGCGCCTTGAAGGGCTTCGCCGCGGCAGCCTTCGCCGCCTTCGCCGGGGCGCTCATCTTCTTCGCGTCACGAGCCATGGGCCCGGGGCTCTACACCAAACGCGCGCGGGGGGATCCACGAAAGAAAGTGGCCCCTCCGACCAGGCTCAGAGGGCCTTGTTGTAGTCGTAGTAGATGCGGTTGACCTCGTCTTCGCAGTCGCTGAGCTGCTTGACGGTGCGCACCGCTTCGCACTTCTTCTCGGCCTCCTCGACGAGCGCGCCGAACATCATCTGCAAGCGCTTCTCGCCCTTCATGCCGCTGCGCATCTCCCCCAGGTTGTTGGGGATGCGCTTGGTGCGCTTGCGCTCGCCGATGGTGACGTCGTCCAGCACCGTGTCGTCGGTCTCGGCGATCACCTCGGGGCCGCCTGCGTCGACCTCGCCGGTCGGGTCGAGCGCGGGATCGACGATCGGGTCGGTGTTCGGGTTGACCGGATTGACTGGATCCTTCGGTACCACCACGGGATCAACCGGGTCTTTCGGAGTCGGGTCCTTCACCGCGACCGGCTCGATGTCGGGGTTGGTGGTCGGATCGAGGAGTGGGTTCTTCGGAGGCTTCTTGCCGATGGCGATGGGCTGCACCGGCTCGGTCGGGGTGGGCCAGAGCACGTAGGCCAGCACGCCGATGAACCAGACCCCCACCACCGCGCCCAGCACGATGGGCCAGCGGCGGGTGACCTTGCGCTTGAGGTCGGCCACCTGCGCGGCGACGGCGAGCTCACGGGCCCGCTTCTTCTCGTCACCCTTCGCGGCGGGATCGTCCGACACCGGCTCGATGGCCATCAGGCTCATCTGGGTGGTGGCGTTGCGCATCTGCTTGGTGGCGGCGCGGAGGTCGGCCTTCACCTGCACCGCGTCGGGGCGCTCGCCCGGTTCCTTGGCCAGGAGCTTGAGGATCAGCTCGGACAGCGCCTTGGGGATCTCCTTGTTCAGCTCGTGGGGGATCGGCGGGGGCGAGTGAACGTGCTTCTCCATCACCTCCATCGGGGTGGTGCCGATGAAGGGGAGCTGCCCGGTGAGCATGTGGAAGCACAACACGCCGAAGGCGTAGAGATCGGCCGGAGGGCCGGCGGGGCGGCCGCGCGCGTGCTCGGGCGAGATGTAGTCGGGCGTGCCGGCGATGCGGGTGACGTTCTGCTGGCTGCGGCGCGCCAGCCCGAAGTCGAGCAGCTTCACGTAGAAGAGGTTGGCTTCCTTCACCAGGAAGACGTTGGCGGGCTTGAGGTCGCGGTGCACCACGCCCGCCTCGTGCGCGGCGGTCAGCGCCGAGAGCACCTGCTCGAGAATGATCACCGCGTCGCCGGCGGGGATCTTCGTCTCGCGCTGCATGCGCTGCTCGAGCGCCTCGCCCTCGAGCAATTCCATGATCAGGTAGTTGCGGCCGTCCTCGAGCGTGCCCGCGCCGAAGATGTTGATGATGCCGCGGTTCTTGATCGAGCTGATGATGCGGGCCTCGTCGAGGAGGCGGTCCATGTCGCGCGGATCAGGCGAGATGTCGGGGCGCAGCACCTTGATGGCCACGCCCTTGCCGATCATCTGGTGCGTGGCCTTGTAGACGACGCCCATGCCGCCGACGCCGAGCTTCGACTCGATGACGTATTCCTGCAGCTTCCGGCCGATGAGCGAGTCGCGAGCGCCCGAGGACGTCGACCCGTCGGAGTTCGTCTTGCTCCCGCCGGCGTTGGAGCGCCGCGGCACAGCAGCGCCGGCCTGCGGCACGGGACCGGCCGCCGGGCGGGGAGCCGACCGCTTCGGTGCCGCCGGCTTTTCGTCGGGCTCCATCAGGGTGCTGGCGTCGGGGGTCGCGGCCATGCCCGCATCGGTCGCCAGCGGCTTGCGCGCGGCGGGCCTGCTGCCCGACTGCGGCTGCTTGAGGGGCGAGAAGGCCTTGCTCTTCGAGGTGGTCTCGCTGGCCAGGCTCAGGGTCGTGCCGCATTTCGGGCACACCCGGGTCTCCGTGGGGGAGACGGTTCCGCACTTTGGGCAGAGCACTTCACCGGCCATGAGCGGCGACATTCAACCACAGTCGAGTGGGGGTCGGTCGAATTCCACCTGCACGGGCAGGCGTCGAAAGGGACCTCAAACGGGGCTCGCCTCGGGCTGAAACCCCGCGCCATCGCGTGACAAGACCAGCTGTCCGCAGGCCGCGGCGATCTCCCGGCCGCGGGGCCACCGGATCAGCGTGAGCATGCCCTTCGACACCAGGCGCTCGTGGAACGCGCGCACCCGCGCCTCGCTGGGCGTCTCGAGACCCGTGCCGGGATACGGGTTGTAGGGAATGAGGTTCACCCGGGAAGGGATGCCCTCGAGCAGCGCCACCAGCCGGTCCGCGTCGGCGTCGGTGTCGTTGAGATCTTTGAAGAGCACGTACTCGATGAAGTAGTCGCGCTTGCCCGAGCGCCGGGCCACGTCCTTCCGCAGGGCGCCCAGGAGCGCCTCGATGGGCCAGGTCTTGTTCTGGGGCATCACCCGCGCGCGCACCTCGTCGGTGGTGGCGTTGAGCGAGAGGGCGAGCGACGCGTTCGACTCCGCGAGGAACCGCTCGAGCCCGGGGAGCACGCCGGACGTCGACACGGTCACCGCCACCTGGCGGAGCTGCGGAGCGGGGCTCTGGGTGAGCACCTCGACGGCGCGGAGCACCTCGTCGAGGTTGTCCATCGGCTCGCCCATGCCCATGAACACGACGTTGCTGGCGGGCTGGGCGGCGGGCGCCTCGCTGCGGGCGAGGAGGTACTGCGCGACCATCTCCTCGGCCTTGAGCTGGCGGATGAAGCCGAGTTCCTTGGTGGCGCAGAACACGCACTTGCGGGTGCAGCCGGCCTGGCTCGAGATGCAGATGGTGCTGCGCCCCTTCGCGGGGATCCGCACGGTCTCGACGTTGGTGCCGTCGAACTCGAGGGCGTACTTGGTGGTGCCATCGGGGCTCTGCTGGCGCTCGGTGACCTTCGGCAACACGAGGCCGCTGCGCTCGAGGAAGGGGCGCCACACCCGGTGACTGACCCCGGGAATGACGAGGGGCAGCCCGGTGGGCAGGGGGCGCTGCGAGAAGAGCCACCGCAGCGTCTCGACCGCGCGCGCACGGCTGCCCAGCTCGACGGTGAGCTCAGCGAGGGTGAGGGCGGGCAGCTGGCGCGACATGGTGACAGTCCCTCGCAGAGGGCTGGACCGGCTGTCAATCCACTCGGCATGATGCGGCCCCCATGCCCCCCATCAATGGAAAGAAGTACATCGACCAGACGCTCACGCAGATCAAGCAGCGCACCGCGGCGGGCGAGCGCGTGGCGGTGAGCTTCGACATCGACAACACGCTCTTCGACACGCGGGGGCGGGCCTTCGCGATCGGCAAGGAGTTCGACAAGGCGAACGGCACCACCTACTTCAAGGGCAAGACCTCGAAGCAGATGGGGAACGACGCGAAGGAGACGGCGAAGCTGATGAAGATGACGCCGGAGCACGCGAAGAAGTTCAGCTCGTTCTGGTTCCCGCGCTTCTTCAAGGGGGAGAACTACAAGAACGATCTCCAGATCCGCCAGACGGTGGCGCTGGCGAAGAAGGCGGCGGCAGCGGGGGCCGACGTCTTCTACGTGACGGCCCGCACGCAGAGCGAAGAGACCTTCACCATCAAGCAGCTGGAGAAGGCGGGGCTGCCGACGGTCGACGCCAACTTCGTGGTGAGCAAGCCGAAGATGAAGGACAAGACGCCCGAATACAAAGCCGGCACGCTCGCGCAGATCGACCAGCAGTACGACTTCGTGGGCTGGTTCATCACCGAGAGCCGGGCGGACATCGCGGGAGTGCAGAACCTGAACAGCAACGTGACCTCGGTGTTGCTCGAGACGAAGTTCAGCGGCGAGCGGAAGGTCGACGAGGACACGCCCATCTGGAAGATCGACGTGAAGTGACGTGGCCGATCCGCGCGAGTTCTGGAACCACCGCTACGGGCTGCCGGGCTGGGCCTACGGCACCGAGCCCAACGACTTCCTGAAGGGCATCGCGCCGCTCCTCGAGGGCCCGGTGCTGTGCCTGGGAGAAGGAGAAGGGCGCAACGCGGTCTTCCTGGCGCAGCGGGGGCTCGACGTCACCGCGATCGATCTGAGTCCGAAGGCGTTGGAGAAAGCCCAACGACTCGCGGCCGAGCGAGGCGTGCGAATCACCACGAAGGAAGCCGACCTCGCGGACTTCGACCTGGGCAACCAGAAGTGGGGTGCGATCATCTCGATCTGGTGTCACCTCCCCCCGTGGCTGCGCGAGAGGGTGCACCACGACGTCGCGACCGCCTTGAAGCCCGGAGGCCGCTTCATCCTCGAGGCCTACACCCCCGCGCAGCTGGCCTTCGACACAGGGGGGCCGAAGAGCCTCGAACTGCTCTACGAGCCCCAAGATCTCCGCACCGATCTCGCGGCGCTCGAGCTCGAGCGCCTCACCGAGCAAGAGCGGGAAGTGAACGAAGGCGACTGGCACCGGGGCCGCAGCGCGGTGGTGCAGCTGATCGCCCGGCGCCACTGACCGAACGCGAAACCGTCCGCGTACCCGAAGGCGAAACCGTCCCCGATCCCGAAGCCGATCCCGATCCCGATCCCGGCTCCGACCCCGAAGCCGACCCCGAAGCCGACCCCGCCCCCGACCCCGCCCACTCTCAGTTCCGTGAAACCGGGAACAACCCTTCCCCCCCGAGTGTCGACGGGTACGATGCCCCCTCCTCAGAGGGGGAACCACCACATGAGAATCCCACCCCGTGGCGCCGTGAGCCGCCGCCTGATCTTCGGCCTGATCATCGGCCTCGCCGTCATCGTCGGCATCGCGAGTACCCAGACCTGCCTGCGGGTCGGCTTCCGCACCGGCCTCTGGCTCGACCAGTGCCCTGACGGCGACCTCCGCCAGACGATCTCTGTCTCTGCGCCCGAGCTCAAGCGCGGCGCGTACGGCACGGTCTACGTCTCCGTCTACGCGACCTACCTCGTCGCACCGCACGATCAGCGCCGCACCGAGACGATCACCAACTTCACCCCCACCGTTTCCCTCGTGAGCGCTTCCGGCGAGACCCTGCTCACCCCGAAGAAGAGCTGGGAAAAGAACGGAGGCAGCCTCAAGGCCGAGCTCGAGCTCCCGAAGGTGAACGACGGCGACTACAAGCTGCGCACCCGCATCACCTCGCCGATCGGCACCGAGACGCTCGACCTCCCTCTCCCGCTCTACACGCCGGCGCGCGTGCACGTGATCACCGACCGCCCGCTCTACGAGCCCGGCAACACGGTGAAGTTCCGCGCGGTGGCGCTGAAGGCCTCCGATCTCACCCCGCTCGAAGAGCGCCCCGGCACCTGGCGCGTCACCGATGCGCAGGGCGAGCTGCTCCTCGAGGAGCGCGCCCCGACCGGCCCCTGGGGCGTGGTCTCGGGCACGTTCCCCATCGATCGCGGCGGCCAGTCAGGCTCGTGGACGGTGACCTGGCAGTCCGGCAGCACGAGCGAGTCGCGCACCTTCACGGTGAAGCCCTTCACCCTTCCCCGCTTCCGGGTCGAGGCCTCGCCGGTCAAGCCGTTCTACCGCCGCAACGAGCGGCCGGTGCTCAAGGGCTCGGTGACCTATTCCTCCGGAGCCCCCGTCGCGAACGCGAAGCTCGAGCTCGACTGGAACGTGTCGGGCGAATGGCCCGCGCCCACCAGCTGGGTCGACGGCAACGCGCTGCCGAAGGTCGCCACCACCAACGCCAGCGGCGCCTTCACCGCCGAGCTCCCGATGGTCCCCGACGATCTCCAGGGCACCGCGACGCTCTCGGCCAGCATCGGCGCAGTCGACGCCGCAGGTGATCGCGTGGAAGGCAGCGCGTCGATCCTCCTCTCGCAGGACATGATCGGTGTCTCGGGAGTGACCGAGCTGGCTGACGGCCTGGTCGAGGGCTTCAACAACCGCCTCTTCCTCCGCGCCACCACCGCCGACGGCCGCGTGCTCGAGGGCGTGACGCTCAACGTGAAGCGCCTCTGGGAACCGACCGACAAGGGCACCGAGGCCACCGTCGATGAAGACGGCGTGGCGAGCCTGCAGGTCGACCCGGGCCCTCCGGTGAACATCGTCATCCCCGCGATGCCCTTCCGTCCCCCGCCCCGCACCAGGCTGGTGACGCGCGAGGGGCTGTCCGAGCGCCTCGGCCTCAACGAAGACGACGGCGACGTGTCGTTAGCCGATCGCATGGCCTTCGATCGCCTCGACGCCAAGCTCGAGCCCTGCGCGCGCTACGTGCTCGACGGCGGCGCGAACGTGAACGTGGGCCTGCTGGTGCGTGCGTCGGGCGCGGTGGTGGCGATGGCGCTGCCCACCTCGAAGCTGGGCAAGTGCATGGAAGGGGTGCTCAAGGGCCTCCAGCTCGGTGCAGGCAAGGAACGCTTCTTCGAGGCCACCTGGTCCTTCAACGACGAAGAGTTGCCCCGCTTCGACGTCTCGCTCGACGGCATGCCGCAGGTGCCCGAGCAGCTCGAGCTCTTGCTCGCCGACGCCCTGCTCGAGGCGCGCGATTGCCTGCCGGCGACGGTCAAGTCGGGCCAGCTCCCGCGCATGCTGCACTGGAAGGTGATCGGCCGTTCCGTCGAGCTCGACTGGGTGCCGGTGCAGGGCGACGTCTACTACTCCGAGGGCGCGCTCGGCTGCGTCACCTCGCGGGTCAAGTCGCTCAAGCTGCCGAAGGCGCAGCAGGACGAGGAGCCCGACGAGGAAACCACCGCGCTGATCGGCGTCGCGCACGTCTCGGTGAACGCGCCCCAGAAGTACGAGTCGCTCAAGCCGCAGGACACGATCATGACCGGCTACGAGTTCCTGGTGAGCGCGAAGAAGGGCAACGAGAACTTCGGCAGCACGAAGCTGCGCATGACGCCGGGCACGGTTCCCAACATCCGCCTGCGCGCGTCGTCGCAGCTGGTGAAGCCGGGCGAGAAGGTGAAGGTCGAGATCCTCCGCGGCCCCGAGTTCACCGGCGAGCTGCCCGAGAAGCTCTTCCTCACCCACGCCTACGAGGCGCAGGAAGCGAAGGTCGACAAGGAGACCCGCAGCGCCGAGTTCACCGTGCCCACCAGCTGGCAGGGCTGGGCGGGCGTGCAATGGAGCGGCGGCCAGGTGTTCCTCTTCGTGCAGCCGAACGCCGCGCTGGCGGTGAAGGTGACGCCCGAGAAGCCGCGCTACGCCCCGGGCCAGGTGGCGCAGCTGGGCATCGAGACCACCGTCGGCAACGCGGGCGGTTCGGCCGCAGTCGGCCTCTTCGGAGTCGACGACAGCCTCGCGCAGCTCGCTTCGCTGCCCGGCGCCGACGAGCTCGCCCCGCTCCGGCCGCAGGCCACGGGCTCCGCTGCCTTCGGCTCGATGGACGCGCAGGCACTCTCGCTGGGCCGCATCAGGGGCGCGAACGCCGCGGCGGCGACGCTGGTGCGCGTGTCGGCGATGCCCTCGCCGCCCCAGGTGGAGGCGGCCGTGTCGCTCTCCGGCGGGACCGTGTTCGATCCCAACGAGGCGCAGGTCGACCGCTTCTACGTGGTGCTGGGTGAGCTCTACGGCCAGGTGCGCGCGTGGGAGACCGCGGCGCCGCCGAAAGAGAAGATGACGCCGCCGGTGATGGCGCGCCTGTGGAACCAGTCGCTCGACGCGGTCGAAGCGCGCAAGGACTCCGCGCGCGACGCGTGGGGAAGGAGGCTGCGGCTCCATCGCCTGCCGGCCGACCTGCTCGCGCTCACCGAGCCCCGCGCCGTCGTCATCAACGGCACGCGCCTGCCTGAAGACACGCAGAACTGGTCGTTGTGGGTCGCGAAGGAGAAGCCATGAAGAAGGTCCTCGTCTTCGGTCTCACCTTCTTCGCGATCCTCGCCATCGCGGCCCTCGGCCTGATGACGGGCGCGCGGTCGCTTGCACCGCCGTCGATGCGCGAGGGCAACGGCTACTTCAAGTCCGACGACGGCCCGCCGATGCCCATGGAGGTGGCCGCCGCCCCCTCGCCCGAGCCGGCGATGAAGGACGAAGAAGGCAAGATGGGTAAGAAGGACAAACGGGCGAAGCTGAAGGAAGCCTTCGGCTCCCCCGGCGGCCTGGGCCTCATGGGCAGCGGTCTGGGCGGGGGCGGCGTCGGTGACGCGCTGGGTATCGGCGGCATCGGCACCAAGGGCCGCGGCGGCCCGATGAAGCTCCTGGCGAAGTCCGCGCCCGCGGACGAATCGGAGGTCAGCGAGGGAGCGCCGGAAATGGCCGCCACGCGCGCCTGGTTCCCCGAGACCTTCCTCTTCGAGCCGCTGATCGTCACCGACGCGCAGGGCCGCGCGAACATCCCGGTGAAGGTGCCCGATCGCCTCACCACCTGGCGGGTGCTCGCGCTCGCGCACTCCCGGCAGGGCAGCCAGGCAGGCAGCGTCACCAGCTTCCTCGGCACCCTCCCCACCTACGTCGAGCCAGTCACCCCGCCCTTCCTCTACGCGGGCGACACGGTGCGCCTCCCGATCCAGGTAGTGAACACCACCGACGCCGACATCAGCACCTCGCTCGAATACGGCATCTCGGGCGCGACGCTCTCGGCCACCGGTGGCGCGGTGAAGGTGCCGGCCGGAGGGAACGCGCTCCAGTACGTGACCATGACCACCACGAAGCCCGGCACCGCGCTCTTCAAGGCGACGCTCGGCTCGACCGACGCGATCGAGAAGACCATCGAGCTCAAGCCGGCGGGCCGCCGGGAGCTCGTCGGCAAGGCCGGCACGCTCGCAGCGCCGCGCACCTTCACCCTGGCGGGCCCGGCCAATCCCCTCCCCGGCACCGAGGCGGTGCGCCTGCGCGTGTACCCCGGCGCGCTGGGGCTGGTGCGCAACGAGCTCTCGGCCGCGCCCGGTCGCGGCGGCGTCGCTGAAGACGCGTACCTGCTGCAGCTGCTCGGCCAGGCCCCCGCGCTGCTGGTCTCGCTGGGCGCGAAGCCCGACGAGCCCGTCATTCGCGACCTCTCCATCCTCGCGACGCAGCGGGTGATGCAGTACTCGCGCGCGCCGTCGGTCGACACGGCCACGCTCCTCGCCGAGGCCGCGCTCGCGCACCCGCAGAACCCGGTGCTCGCGCGGCTGGGCGAGCGGCTCGCGCTCCAGGTGGCGCAGCAGCAGCGCGCCGACGGCACCTGCCAGGGCGCCACGGGGTGGACGCTGCAGCGCCTGCTCGTCACCACGTCTGACTGCGTGCGCGCGGCGCGGGCCTCGATGGAGTCACCCGCGGCGCGGCAGCGGGCCACGGCCGTCACCTTGAAGGCCTCGGGCGCGTTCGAGCGAAACGCGGCGCGCGTGAACGACGCGTACACGGCCGCGGCGATCCTCGCTTCCGGCGCCATCACCGGCGGCGTGGGCGACACCCTGCGTAAGCTGGTGCTCGACAAGATCGCGGAGTCGGGCGACGGCGGGAAATACCTCCCCGTCGACCCCGGCGTGGTGCGCGCCGACGGCGTCTCACCTTCGACGTACGAGGCGACGGCGATGGCGATCCTCGCCCTGCAGGACCAGAAGGACGCGCCGCTGGCGGATCTCGGCACGTACCTGCTGTCGGGCTATTCCTCGTACTCGGGCTGGGGCGACGGCCGCGCCAACCTGGTCGCCCTTCGCGCCGCGGTGCGCCTGTTCAAGGACCCCGTGCCGCCCGGCGTGAAGATCACCCTCGAGCGCGATGGCCAGGTGATCACCACCGGCGTGCTCGACGCCAGCGCCATCCAGGACGTGCTCTCGATGGACGCCGACGCCACCGGCAGCGGCGGGCCCCACACGTGGACGCTGCGCGCTGAGCCTGCGGTGCCGGGCCTCGGCTACAGCCTGCAGCTCATCTCGTACGCCCCGTGGAAGGACGAGCCGGGCGGCGGGCTCGAGCTCAAGACCGAGCTGCCCAAGAGCCTCAAGGTCGGGCTCCCGTCCGAGGTGAAGCTCACCGCGGCGATGCCCGGCGGAATCCCCATGAAGCTCGAGCTGTCTCTGCCCGCAGGCGTGCAGGCCGACTCCACGTCGCTCACCAAGCTCGTCTCGAGCGGCGCCATCACCCGGTACGAGACCGAAGACGGGCTGCTCACCCTGCACCTGCCCTCCCAGGCCAACGGCGCGCTCTGGCAGACCAGCGTGCAGGTGATCGCCACGCTCGCCGGCACCCTGCACTCGGGCGCGTCCTCTCTCTCACCCGAGTACTCCGGGTCGAAGAAGAAGGAGTTCGCGCCGATCGCCTGGAAGGTCGACTGAAGGGCCTCAGTACCGCTCAGGCGACATCAGCCGCGAGACGCCCGAGATCAGCAACGGGACCCCGAACAGCAGCGAGCACGACATGACCTTGAACGAGAAGGCCCCGTCGAGCACCAGCAACACCGACGGCGCGACGAGCAGCGTGCCCAGCCCGCACATCGCCCCGCCGATCAGCCGAACCGCCTTCGCGTCGTCGCTCACCTCAGCGCTCTTCGAGGAGCACCTTGATCTCCTTCACCCGCCGGGTGACGAAGTCGCGCTCGAGTGACTTGAAGACGTCGGGCAGCAGGTCCCGGCTGGTGCACTCCTGCACGGCCACCAGGTTCTGCAGCTCGACCTCCAGCGGGTAGCTGGGGGGAATGAAGTCCTTCACCACGTGCTCGACGTCGGCGGTGATGACCTCCTCGCGACCTTCCATCACCGCGCGGAACTTGGCGCGCACCAGGATCGCCTCGATGTCCGCGCCCGAGTACGTGCCGCTGCTGGTCAGCTTCGAGAACTCGGGGAACTCGACCTTCACCTTCGTCTTCTTCTGCATCGCCTTGAACAGCTCGTCCCGCTCTGCATCGGTCTGCGGGTAGAAGAGCGCGATGTGCTCCTCGGCGCGGCCCTGGCGCTTCAAGTCGATGGGCAGCAGGTCGGGCCGGCAGGTGAGCAGGAACCAGACGATCTTCCCGCGGAACGCCGTGTTCCCCATGAAGCTGGCGATCGACGCGAAGATGCGGCTGCTGGTGCCCGAGTCTCCACCGGCGTCGCGATCCCCTAGGAACGCGTCGGCCTCGTCGATCATCACCGCCACCGGCCACAGCGCCTTGAGCAGGTTGAAGATCTTCTCCAGGTTGGCCTCGGTCACGCCCTGCCACTGGCTGCGGAAGTTGAGGAACTTCACGCACGGCACGCCGATCTCCCCGGCGAAGCAGGTGACCAGGAAGGTCTTGCCCGTGCCCACCGGCCCCGACACGAGGTAGCCCATGGGCATCACCTCGATGCGGCCCTTCTTCAGCGCCGAAGACGCGTCGCGCAGCATCTTCTTGGCCTTGGTGTGGCCGGCCACCACGTCGAGCGTGTACTCGGGCTCGATGAACTCGAGCAGCCCGTGGCACTCGGCCTGAATGATTTCCTTCTTCTTGTCCTTGAGGACCTCGGCGGTGATCTTGTGGCCTGACTCGATCGCCTCGGTGAGCAGGCGGTCGAGGTTGATGCGCGAGAGGCCGGCGGTGATCTTCGCCAGCGCCGGAAGGCTCACGTCCGACACCGTCTGCAGCTTCTTGCCCTCGAGCTTCCACTTCACGAACTCGAGCCGCTCGTCCTCGGTGGGCAGCAGGATCTCGATGTTCGCCACGTAGGGGTTGCGCGAGATGCGCGGCGTGAGGTCGGCCAGGTTCTCCGACACCAGCACGATCGAGAGATCGCCCGAGAGGAACTGCGGGTCCGACGCCCACTTCACCAGCGTCGCCAGCACGAAGCGGTCTTCGGCCTGCAGGTGAGACATGTCGCCCGCCGGCGCGATGGTCTCGGCGAAGTCGATCACCAGCGCCACCGACTTGCCGTCGGACAGCCGCATGCGCAGGTAGTTCTCGAGGATCTGCAGCGCCCGGCCCGGATCGCGGGGCATCACCTTCGCGAAGTCCGTGCCGTAGAGCGTGTCGTAGCCCGCCAACGCCCGGTTGAGATCCTGCTGCGTCTCGGTCGCCGACGCGCGAATGCCCGAGCTCCGGTCGTAGAAGATGACGTGGTCGCGCCCGCCGAAGAGATCGTCGGACAGGAACTGCTTGAGGTTCGCGAAGTCGACGCCGCCGTCTTCCTTCGTCACCGGCTGCAGATCGCGGACGGCCCCGTAGAGCACGAAGGTGCTGACGGTGCGGGTGTAGTACCGCTGCGCGAGCTTCTGCGCCCACGGCGGGAGCCCCGCCAGCGGGTCATTCGTCTTCTTGCGGACCATGAGTCGTTCCCTCGGGAGAAGCCCTGCGCCTCAACGCGTCACGGGCCCGGTTTCTTCTTCAGCTCGCCTTTGAGCTGCGCCGGCTCGTTGCCCTCGCGCACCTCGACGGTCTCGACCAGCGTCTCGTAGCCGGGCGCCTTCAACATCACCGTCACCTTGCCCACGGGGAGCGCGCGCATCTGCGGCCACTCGCGAATGGGGTTGCCCTGGTCATCGAGCACCGGCTTGCCGTTGATGTTGAGCGTCGCCGTGGCGGCCACCGCGTCGGGCACCGAGATCATCAGCAGCCCCGTCGCCGCCGGCTTGAGCAGCACCACGCCGACCACGCCGACGATCAGCAACGCGACGATCGCCGCCAGCGCGATGATCAGCTTCGTGTTGGCGGCGGGCACGGCGGGCACGTGCTGCAACGACTGCGAAGACTGGTAGTTGACCGCGGACAACGTCGGCGAGCTCTCGCTCATCTGCGGTGGAGGCGGCGGCGCTGGCGCGGGCGGCAGGTTCCGGGTGACGCGCCGCGGCTGCTCGTGCTGCTGCAGCATCACCGGAGGCGCTGGCATGGCAGGCCGCCCGGGGTCGGTCGCCACTTCGCTGACCACAGGCGCCGGCCGGTTGCGGATGTTGAGCGGCGGCGTACGCACGGCCTGCGCACCCGGGTTGGTGGCGGGCTCGTCGAACTGCCCCCCCATGCCGTCGGCCATCATGGTGGCCTCGTGCTCTTCCTTGCCGTTGGTGAGCATCGGCGCGACCGCGGTGAGGCGCGGCATGCTGGTGAGGCTGGGAGGCCGGGTCACCGGTGGGTTGTGCCCCGCGGGCGCCAGCGTCGGCGGCATCGGGCGCACCATCGGCGGCAGCCCGGGCGAGGTGCCCGTCGACGGCTGCGAGCTGATCGGCATCTGCGTGGGCACCGAGGTGACCGCGCTGGGGCTCTGCGCCGAGCCGCCCATCTGCGGCACCTGCCCCACCCCGAAGCCCATCTCGGCCGCGGCCAGCATGCCCTCGGGCGCCTTGACCTCGGCGTACTCGGTGATGCGCGCGCGTTCCTTCTCGTAGTCCTCCGCGAAGGTCGCCTTCATGAAGGCGGCGAGGTCCTTGCGGGCGAAGGCGTTGCCCGTCGAATACATGAACGCGCGCAGGTCTTCGCCCAGCTCGGTGGCGTGCTGGTACCGATCGTCGACGTCCTTGGCCAGCGACTTCATGACGATCTTCTCGAGCTGGTCGGGGATCTTCCGGTTGAAGTGCGAAGGCGGCAGCACCTCGACCTTGCGCACCTTCTCGAGCACCGAGAAGTCGGAGTCGCCCACGAAGAGCCGCTCGCCGGTGAGCATCTCGTACAGGCACACGCCGATGGCGAAGATGTCGCTGCGCCCATCGAGCGGCAACCCGCGGATCTGCTCCGGGCTCATGTAGCCGAACTTGCCCTTGAGGATGCCGGCCTGCGTCTTGGTCGCCTTGCCCGCCGCCTTGGCGATGCCGAAGTCGATCACCTTCACTTCACCGTCGTACGAGACCAGCGCGTTCTGCGGCGACACGTCGCGGTGCACGATGCTCATGTCCCGCCCCTGCCGATCCTTGGCGCGGTGGGCGTAGTCGAGGCCTTCGCAGCACTGGGCGATGGCGTAGCAGGTGAGCGGAATCGGCGCGGGCTCGCCGCGCTTGCGGCAGCGATCGAACACCGCGCGCAGGTCCTTGCCCGACACGTACTCCATGGCGATGAAGTACGAGTTGCTCAGGTTATTGAGCTCGTAGATCTGCGCGATGTTGGCGTGGTTGAGCTGGACGGTGATCTTCGCCTCGTCGAGGAACATCGAGATGAACTCTTCGTCCTCGGCGATGTTCGGCAAGATGCGCTTGATGGCGACGATGCGCTCGAAGCCGCCGGCGCCGAAGGTCTTCGCGCGCCACACCTCGGCCATGCCGCCGATGTTCACGCGGTCGAGCAGCAGGTACTTCCCGAAAGGAATGGGCTGACGTTTCTGTGCGGTGCTCACGCGACTTCCAGGTTGAAGGCGTTCAGAACCCGGCGAGCGTAACGCGGGCCAAAACGAGTCATGGGAGGAAAATCACGGCTGATTCGGTGTAGGCGCCTCCCACACAGGGCGGTCTGACGGATCTTCTTGCTCGGGCTCGGCCGCCACGTGCACGTCGCCCACCCAGCCCTCCCGGGTCGAGACGATCGCCCGCGGCCCGAAGACCTGGCCCAGCGGCGTGCCCACCAGCGTCACCCAGGCCCGCTTCCGGTCGGCGGCGACGCAGTAGATGACGGTGCCCACCTCGGCTTCCCCCGGGTCCGCCGCCGGGCCGGCGCAGCGCTCGCGCAGCTCCAGCTTCCAGCCCGGCACCCGCTCGCCCTTGACGAAGAAGGGCACCGTGCCCAGGCCCTGGAGGAACGAGTGGAGCAGCGCGGGATCTCGCGGCACCGCCTCGCTCCCGGCCTCGTGGTTGGCCGACTCGGCGATGTACTGCGCGGCCAGCAGCGTCTGCTCGTCGGTCGAGAGCGGAGAGCGGCGCGAGTTGAGCACCACGAAGTCGACGAACAGCAGGCCCATCGCCGCGATGGTGAGCAGGCGCACCGGCCGCCACGACGGCGGCTGCTTGCGCGCCATCACCAGCACCACCACCCCGCCGATCGTCACCGCGCAGCCCAGCAGCGAGAGCCACAGCCGCGGCAGCTCGGACATCGCGGTCACCTCGGCCGTCTGCGCCTGCACCCAGCGAATGAGATCGCCGCCGTAGAGCCACCCGAGGAAGAGCAGCAGCACGCTCCGCGCGATCACGCCGGCCCCGGTCAGCCCGAGCGGAGTCGAGGGCCCGGCTGATTCGACCACCCCGGCCATCAGCCCTGCCCCGCCAGCACGCGCGCCGGGTCGACCCGCGAAGCGCGCCGCGCCGGCAGCCACGCCCCGGCGAGCGCCGCCAGCACGCCCAGGCCCACGCCCAGCAGCGGCAGCCAGAAGGGCACCAGGAAGAAGGTATCGGGCTTGAAGGGGAACTCGGGGAGCACGCGGGCCGAGAGCATATCCACGCCGAGGGCCGCGAGGACGGCCGTCAGCGTGCCCAGCACGCCTCCCCCCACGCCCAGCACCACCGCCTCGGCCAGCACCAGCCCGAAGATGTCGCGCTGGCTGGCGCCCACCGCCCGCATCACGCCCAGCTCCCGCTCGCGCGCGCGCACCGCCGCGGACAGCGCGTGGGCGATGTTGAAGGCGGCGAGCAGGCAGATGAGGGCCGAGAGCAGGGCCATCGCCGAGGTGGTGATGGCGACGGCGGCGCCCGCGTTCTCGGACATGCGCCGCTCCTGGTCGTCGACGCGCAGGCCCATCTCCTTCACCGCGGCGACGATCACCGGCACGTCGGAAGGCGAGCGGGCCTGCAGCGCCACGCCCGAGAACGTCTCGGCGTCGACGTTGCCCGCCTTGTTCATGCGGATCGCGACGTCGAGGGGAATGGTCGCGGCCGCGAGCACGCCGCGCTCCGAGAGGCCGACCACCTGGGCCTGCGTCGAGGTGACGGGCCCGGGCGCGACCACCGCCACGAAGCTGCGGTTGAAGTCGACGGGGAAGCTGAAGCCCACCAGCATGGTGGCCGAGAGCTGGGGCAGCGAGCGGGCCGGGGCGAAGGTCTTGTTGTAGATCTCGAGCAGGCGCGAGGCGACGATCGTGGGAATGGGCTTGCCCGGCCCGGGGTCGCTGAAGTCGCCCAGCTTCACGTCGGCGCGCACGAAGTCGGGGTCGACGCCGACGGCGATCACCTCGATGCCCATGCGCAGGCGCCGGCCGAAGAAGTCGCCGTCGTAGAAGCTGACCGCGGGCACGCGCACCGACATCTTCCGGTAGGCGCGCTCGACCCCGGGCAGGGCCGCGAGCCGGTCCACCGCGTCCTGGGTGAGCTTGCCGCCGCCGAAGAGCCCGATGGCGAGCTGCGAGGGCACCACGTCGATGAGGCGCGAGTCGACGGGGAAGATCTTCTCGCGCACCACCCGGCCCACGCCGAGACCGAGCGCCACGAAGAACACCAGCGAGGCGATGCCGATGGCGATGCCGAAGCTCGAGCTGAGCGCCCCGCGGCGATCGCGGGTGAGCTGCAACCGCACCAGCTTCCGGAGCGCGGCGCCTCTCATGCTCCCTCTCCCTGCGAAGCGGGGAACGCCGAACTCGCGCCTCGAGGGGAAAGAGGGCCGGGGGGAGGGGCGGCGCTCATGAGAGCCTCCCGTCAGTGAGCGTCAGCACCCGGCTCGCAGCCGAGCGCAGTCGATCCTCGTGGGTCACCGCGATGATGGTGAGCCCGTCCCTGTTGAGCGACTTGAACAGCGCGATCACCTCGTCGGCGGTCTGCACGTCGAGGTTGCCGGTGGGCTCGTCACACAGCAGCACCTTCGGGCGATTGAACAACGAGCGCGCGATGGCCACGCGTTGCCGCTCGCCGCCCGACAACTGGCTGGGGAGGCGCGACGTCTTCTCGCCCAGGCCGACCCGGGTGAGCGCCTCCCGGGCCCGATCCGCGTCGCTGCCATCGGCCGGCGCGAAGGCGGCAGGCAGCGACACGTTCTCGAGCGCCGACAGGCCCTGGATCAGGTGAAAGGACTGGAAGACGAAGCCCACCGACTCGTTGCGGAACTTCGCCAGCGCCTTGTCACCCAGGCCCGCGAGCCTCGTGCCCGCCACCGTGACCTGGCCGCTGAACCCCGAATCGAGCCCGCCGAGCACGTGGAGCAGCGTCGACTTGCCGCTCCCGCTGCGCCCCACCACCGCGAGGAACTCGCCCGCCGCGACCTCGAGCTTCACGCCATCGAGCACGCGCACCATGCCGCGCGCGCCGTCGTCGTAGCCTCGCGTCAACCCTTCGGTGGAGATCATCGGCGGGTGTTGGCCCTCTCCCCGACCCTCTTTTTCCGAGGCGCGAGTTCGCCATCCCCCGCGGGGAGAAGGAGGCACAGGTCGACACAGATCATCGGGCTGCGCCGCCGAGGGTGAGCATCACCTTCGCCTGGACGACCCTGTCCTTCGCGCCGACCGAGATCGTCACGCGCTTCAAGTCATCGGTCGCGTCGAGCCAGCGCACCGTGGTGGCCTTGATCGCGAAGCCGCCCAGGCCCCACGCGCTCTCCGGCAACGCCCGCACCGACGCCGCCAGCTTGTTCAGGTCGATCACCACCGTGACCGCCTCGTCACCCAGCCCGGTCATCGCGACGCCTGCGCCGTCAGACTTCACCAGCGCGTCGAGGCGCTGCACCGGCGAGGCGAAGAACACGAGGTCACCCTTCGGCGCGAGGTGCACCCCTTCACCCTGCGCGTAGGTGGTGATCAGCGCCTTCTGGCCGTCGGGCCGCTCTCGCAGGCTCATCTCGGCTCCGAACTTCGGCGCCAGCGCCGCCATCTTCTCCAGCGACGGCACCACCGCCGCCGGGCTCTTCACCGCCGCCGCGCCCGACAGGTGCGCGTAGGTGAACGGGTTGGTCTGCCGCAGATCGAGCGACGGCATGCCCTTGTCCATCGGGGGCCGCTCGCTCAGCGAGAGCGAGGCCACGACGCCCGGCTGGAGCTGATCGAGCACCTGCGTCTTCAGATCGAAGCCGCCGTCGTCGAAGGCGCGGGCCAGGTACGTGCCGAGCAGCTGCCGGCTCCAGGCCGAGAGCTTCGAGGGATCGCCCGAGTAGCGCGTCACCAGGAACGCGTCGGCCGGCAGGTAGCCGAGCAACGACCTCGAGGGCTGCGTCTCGAGCGCGGCGAGCTGGGCGGGGTCACCCTTCCAGCTCGCGTTCGCCAGCACCGACAACCCCGCGGGCGTGAGCGAGATCGCGCCCGTGACCGCGGAGAACGGGGCCTGCGCGAGCACCGGCGTGCCCGTGGGCAGGTACACCACCACGTCGCGATCCTTCGGGAGCTTCTCCACCTCGGCCGCGTACGCCTTGTCGGAGGCGAGGGAGTCGCTGTCCGTCATCGCCGCCAGGCCGGCCAGCTTCTCGATGCCCTTCGCGTCGGTGAGCAGCGCGTAGCCGTTCGAGAGCACGTAGCCGAGCTTCGGCGCCGCGCCCACGCTGAAGGTCTTCACCGTGAGCTCGCCGAACTTCTGCTCGCCGGCCGCACCTGCGCCGAGGCGCTGCTTCGCCAGCGTCTGGAGCGTGGCGTGGAACTTCGCTGCGTCCTTCACCGGGAGCGCGAGGTAGGCGTGGCCCGTCACCAGCACCGCCAGCGCGGCGCCGCGGGTGCCGTCGACTCCCGCCTTCTCCAACGCCTCGGCACTTCGCACGTCGATGCCCAGCTCTCCCACGAGCGCGTCGGCGAAGCCCTTGCCGTCGTCGAAGCCGCGAAGCTGGGCGGCGAAGGCGGTCACCTTCAACGCTTCGAGAATGCGCAGCTTCTGGCCGGCAGAGGCGAGCGCGGGCACGACCACCACGCCCACGGCGCCGCGGGGGAGGACTCTCTCGATTCCGCCTCCGGCCGCGCCAGAGGTGGGCTTCGTGCACTTCCCGCAGCCCACGGCGAACACCAGCGCCAGGAGCGCAAGACGGCTCGCCCTCTCCCCGGCACGGCCCCTCATCGCACGCGCTCCGGCGGGGACGGCAGCGAGGCAGTCGAGGAAAGCTCCTCGGTGATCTGCATGAACTGCTCCATCTCCCTCACGGTCTCCTCGGTCGCGTTCACCTCGGCGGTCAGCGCTTCCAGCTGGCGGCTGACCACCTCGGGGTCCCTGATGGCGATCGACTGCTCGTGCGTCAGTCTCAAGACGTCCTCGATGCTGGCGAGCTGATGACTCACCAATTCCCGGCTCTCGTCTGCCTGAACGAAGCGGGCCACCCGCTTCTTCAAGATCTCCACCCGGCGCAGCTTCACTTCCTTGAGGCGCTCGTTCTTCTCCCCCGCGGCGTCGGCCTCGAGCAGCTTCAGCTCTTCTTCGATGGCCTTGCGATCGGTGGCGTTCAAGTACTTGCGGTAGCTGTTCAGCGTCGCCACCAGGCGCAGGAAGCTGGTGAGCAGGGCCTCGAGCCGGCGCTCGCTGCTGGCCACCAACACCCGGCCCCCCGGCATCTTCCCGTAGCTCTCGAGGATGCGGTCCTTCAGCTCGCGCAAGACGTCGTAGTGCTCCTTCTGCGAGGGCGCCAACTCGGCCAGCAGCGCCTCGCGTTCCTCGGGCGAGGCCACGTCGGAGCTCACCTGCGCCTCGAGGTTCGCCCGCACCGCGCGCCGGAACGACGGCAGCATCGAGAGCATCACCGAGTACAGGAGCGACGCCCCGCCCGCCGCGGCGAGCGGAACCCAGTCACCCATCGCCATCGACGCGATCCCCCCTGCCGCCAACGCAAAGAAGTTGGCTGGCATCGAGAGGGCTGCCTTGAGGCTGCTGCGCTTTTTCGGACGGTCGCTCACGGTGGTTGCGGCGTCGCAACGTACTTGAGCGCTCCCAATTCCGCAGTGTCTTCGGGCTCGGGGGCGGGCGGAGCCCCAAAGAGCTTCTGATTGAGCTCAGCCGCGCTCTTGAACAGCTCGGCGTAGGTCACCGGCGCCTCGTCCGCGATCCCGAAGAAGGCGAGGTTCTCCTTGAGGGTGGCCGGGGGCGCCGCGCCGATCGCCTCCATCGGGTCTCCCAGCTGCGGCGCCAGGGTCCCCAGCACCCGCGCCCCCTCCGTCCGGTCCTTGAGCACCTGGGCGTTGGCGTCGAGCACCCCGCGGATCACCCGGCGGATCGCGTCGGGGTACCGGGCCGCGAAGTCACCGCGGGTCACCAGCACCGTGGCCAGCAGGTGGGGCGCGTCGGCCGTGCTGGCCAGCTGGTGTGCCCCCAGTTCCCGCGCCGCGGGGTCGACGTCGCCCAGCAGCCCCGCCACCGCGTCCACCCTGTCCGATCTGAGGGCCTCGCCCGCCGAGTACGCGCTGTCGAGCGGCACCAGGGTGACGTCGCGCAGCGAGAGCCCGACGCGCGAAAGGCTCCACAACAACAGGTACCAGGCCGAGCCGCGATCCTCGACGCCCACGCGCTTGCCCGCCAGTTCCCGCAGCGTGGTGAGGCCCTTGCCCACCACCAGCTCCTGCCCGCGGCTGCGCCCCAAAAGCATCACCACCCGCGGCGAGGCGTCGTGGAGCAACGACGCGCTCATCGCCACCGACGACACCGCCAGCGCCGCCAGGTCGACGCCGCCGTTCTCCCCACCGCGGATGAGCGCCTTGCGCAGCTCTTCTTCGCGATCGAAGCGCTGCACCTTCACGTCGATGGCGTAGCCCGCGCGGAAGAGGCCCACCCGCTCTGCATCTCCAGCGGCCCACATCAGGGGCGCCGAGCTGCCCCGCGGCACCACGCCGATGATCATCGCCCGCGTGGGTATGCGCACCACGTCGTCGACGGGCGCCATCACCCCCGCGGGAAAGTCACCGGGGGAAAGGCGGGGCGCCCGGCCGTAGAGCCGATCGCGCGCGCGATCGATGAAGCCCAGGCGCGAGGCGACCACCGAGCCGGCGGCCAGGAGCACCAAAAGAGAAGCGAGCAGCCACCGGCCGACGGGACGTCTGGTTTTCTGGGTCGCTTCGTCTTGGCGCATCTTCCGCTTCGCTTCAGCTGCGCTTGTCCAGCGTTCCGCTGGACCGACTCCGCTCCGGTTCCCAGGGCAGCTACTTGACCTCGACCTTCTTGCCGATGGTCTTCTCGCCGCCGCTCGCGACATCTGACACGGGCGCCGGGCTCTGGAGACCCATCTCCATCTTGAACTGCTTCACCAGCTCGGCGGCCTGGAGGGCTTCCGCCTCTTCTTCGATCTTCATCGACTGGGTGTCGACCGACTCGAGCGCCATCTGCATGCGCGCCTCGTTGACGGCGGTCTGCTCCTCGACCTTCCGGAGCATCTCGTCGTGCGTCGCGTCGATGCCGCCGACCTCGAAGGACTCCATCGCGTCGGCGACCTTCGACTGCCACTTCGCGCGCCGCGCGTCGCGGATGGCCGACATCGCCTCGGTGGTCTTCTTGTCCTTCTCGCGCATGAACGCCTTCTTCACGTTCAGCGCCTTGTCGTAGGCGGACTTCGCGGTGGCCAGCTGGGCCTCGTTGCGGCTCAGCGCCCCTTTCTCCATCTGGAGCCGGGTCGCGTACTGGGCGGCGAGATCGTCGCGCCCACCCTGGATCGCCGCCTTCACCTTGGCGGTGAGATCACCGACCTCGATCTTGTACTTGGCGTTCTCCTTCTCGAGCAGCGTGACGTTCGCCCGCACCATGGCGATCGACTCGTTCATCTTCGGGACCTGATCGTTCAGGTCACGGATGTTCTGCTCGAGGATGAGCTCGGGGTCCTCAATCGTGCTCACGAAGAAGCCGACGAAGCTGCGCATCGCGCGTCTGAACCGTTGCCACATGGGTTAACGCTCTCCTAAGGATTGGAGGGAACGAAGCTGTAACGACTGAACACTCTACACGGCTTTAGCGGTGATCCGATTGCTTACTCCCACCCAACAGCACCCTCCACCCTTCCGTTCCACCGAACCGGAAAACCTCGCTGTTGAAGGCAGTTGCGGCCACTTTGAGGGCGATCAACGCGAACGTCAGGACTGACCCCATCGTCAAGAGCACCTGCACCGGGGTCGCGTTCCCCAGCACCGCCGCCTTGATCAGCAGGGCCACGTTGAGCAGCGGCACCAGCGCCGTGAGGTTGTTCAACTCCACCCCCGGCATCTGGCTGAGCAGCGCCGGCGCCAGGCAGACCAGCAGCAGCGGCGACATGAGCGACTGGCCTTCCTTGAAGGTGCGCGCCGTCGAGGCCACCGCCAGGGACACCCCGGCCAGCAGCAGCGCCGCGGGCACCAGGCAGGCCAGCATCGTGAGCACCTGCCCCACGCTGAGCTGGAAGGTGGTGGTGGCCGGCCCGAACGAGAGCCCGAAGCCGAAGGTGGCCGCCATCGCCGCCAGGTTGGCCAGCGCCGTCACCACCGCCACCAGGCTCACCGTGAGGTACTTCGCGGCCATCACGTCGACGGGCCGCGCCCCCGAGACGAGCAGGGTCTCGAGCGTACCCCGTTCCTTCTCGCCCGCGGTGAGATCGACCGCGGGGTAGAGCGCGCCCAGGATCAGCATCATCAACAGCACGATCGGCAACAGCCGCGAGGCGATCAGCGGCCCCAGGTCCTTCTGGAACTCGAGGTCGACGGGGTCGGCCTTCACCGGCTGCACGAAGCCCGCTTCCAGCTGCCGGGCCTCGAGCCGCACCTTGAGGGCGTCGGTGTTGATGCTCTCGAGCAACGGCCGAACGCGGTCGAGCGCCTCGACCGAGCGATCGAAGCGCTTGGTGTACAGCACCGTCACCACCGTCTGCCGGCCCGCCTCGAGCTCGGCGTTCGCGTTGGGCGGCACGTCCACCACCGCGGCGATCTTCTGGTCGAGCAGCAGCTGCTCGGCCTCGGCCCGGGTGTGTGGTTCGAACGTCGTCTTCTCGGGCACGGGCTTGCGCGAGAGCAGCTCAGCCGTGGCAGGGCCCACGATCGCCACCGTGAGCGGCTCGTTCTTGAGGCGCTGGGTGCCGGCCGCGATGATCGCGCCCATCAACAGCAGCATGCCCGGGTAGAGCAGCACCGGCAGGAGAATGGTCAGCACGAGCGTGCGGCGATCGCGCGTGACGTCGAGCAGCTCCTTGCCGAGGAGAATGCGCCAGGCAGGCTTCACGGCGCGCCTCCCGCGAAGTGGAGGAACGCGTCGGTGAGCTTCTGCTTGCCGCTCTGCGCGAGCAGCTCGGCGCTGGTGCCGCGCGCCACGATCTTCCCCGCGCGCATGAAGAGCAGCCGCGAGCAGAGGTACTCGGCCTCTTCCATGCGATGGGTCGAGAACAGCACCGCCTTGTTTCGCGCCTTCGCCCGCTGCACCAGCTCGAGGATGTCGCGCGAGGCGAGCGGATCGAGGGTGGCGGTCGGCTCGTCGAGCACGTACGCCGAGGGGTCGTGCACCACCGCGCGGGCGATGTTGATGCGCTGCTTCTGCCCGCTCGAGAGCGAGCCGCACCGCTTGTCGAGGAAGGGCGCCAGCTCCAGCTCTTCACGCAGCGAGGTGATGCGGGCCTCCAGGGCCGGCTCGTCGAGCCGCTGCAGGCGCCCGAAGGTCTGCAACATCTCCCGGCCGGTGAGCCGGTCGTAGAGGCCGGTGCTCGCGGTGAGGAAGCCGAGCTGCCGGCGGGCCTCGAGCGGGGCGAGCTGCATGTCGACCCCGCTGATGCGCGTCGCGCCCGCAGCCGGCTTGAGCAGCCCCGCCAGCACGCGCAGGGTCGTCGTCTTCCCCGCACCGTTGGGCCCGAGCAGGCCCACCACCTCGCCCGCCTCGACGGTGAAGGTGACTCCGTCGACGGCGCGCGTGGCGCCAAAGTCTCTGACGATGGACTCGACCTCGATCACCGCGGGCATGAAGCGGAGCCGATAGCAGCGGAACGCTGCGCGAGACAGATGGGAGCGAAGCGGACATCTGTCCGAGGCGGAGCGACCCAGATCATGAAGCGGAGCCGATAGCAGCGGAACGCTGCGCGAGACAGATGGGAGCGAAGCGGACATCTGGCCGAGGCGGAGCGACCCAGATCATGAAGCGGAGCCGATAGCAGCGGAACGCTGCGCGAGACAGATGGGAGCGAAGCGGACATCTGGCCGAGGCGGAGCGACCCAGAACATGAGCTTGCAGCGTCGCCCACCGCCGGCCCGGACACGAAGGACTTTCGATCTCCGAAGCCTCCTGGGCTGCTGGCCAGTCTGGCACCGCGCTCGTGAGCGCCCACTCGCCCTGCTTGATCCGGGAACCGGCCGGGCCGGGGCGTGGTCTGCTCGGGTCCATGCGCCTTGCTCTCCTGATGGTCCTGAGCTGTGCCCCGTGCGCGTTCGCCGACACCGTCTTTGCTGACCCCGCCCCGCAGTGGAACCTCTTCACCGAGCCGGTCGTCTCGCCCTTCCCCGGGCAGGAATGTGAGGGCGGTCAGCGCGCCGACTTCGACACGGCGCCAGCCGACCCCGCGCTCGGGCTCGGGCTCACCCACCACTTCGACCGCAGCATCCTGGTGGCGACCTGGCGGCGGGGTGCAGCGTTCGAGCCCGAGCTGGGCTCGCTCGGGCGCGTGGTCTTCAGCTTCACGGCGAACACCACCAACGGCGTGCACGTGGAGCTGCTCCTGCGCCAGGGCGCTCGCCTCTACTCGAAGCCTTCGAAGACGACGGCCCGCGGCGGCGCGGGCATGACGTCAGTCTCGGCTGTCGAGCTCGAGGCCCTCGGCTTCGATCTCTCGAGGGCCGGCCGCTCGATCGAGTTCGGGTTCAGCACCGCGAACGGCGGGCGCCCGTGCGATGGGAACCTGGAGAACGTGTCCCTTCACCTGCAGGACCTCGAGTGGAAGTTCGTCACCGACGAAGCGCCCGGGCCGCCGTGGCCGGACACGTCCGCCGGCCAGACCGTCATCGACCATCGCTCCCTCGGAATCGGACTCGGCCTCGGGGTGGTGATTGGCGTCACCGCGGTGCTGCTGCTGCGCCGGGGGCGTCAGTAGGAGCCCCAGCGTTCAGCGGCCGAAGTTCATGAACGGCTCGCCCGCCTGGGCCACGTTCAGCTTGAGGCCCATGGGGGCGTTGCCGAACGCGACGCCGTCGATGGCGTTCTCGAAGATGACGAAGTCGAGCGCGTAGCTGCCCTTGGGCACGCGGAGCACGTAGTTCTCCTTGCCGCCCTGGAAGCGCCAATCGAAGTTCTGGAAGTCCTGCTGGCGCTGGAGCCGCAGCCCCACCTCGGCCCCACCGATGGTGTCCTGCACCACCTCACCGCCGACGCGCAGGGGCCCGCTGATCTCGAGCGTCTCGTAGTTGATGTCGAGCGACACGTCCTGGTCGAGCGGCACGCGGGAGAAGATGAGCTGCCGGCCCGACGCGTAGTCAGGGTACGTCTCGCGATCGATGGTGAAGTACACCTCGTACTCGCCCTTGGGCAGCTTGACCGAGAAGGTCCCGTCTTCGGCCGTCTCGAAGCCCTTCATGAAGAAGCTGTACTGGCCCTGCATGGCGCGGTTGCGGAAGGTGAAGGTGCCCACCCGGCGGCCCGGCACCGGCGTCTTGCCGTCGATGGTGATGCGGCCGGTGAAGCGCGCGGTGTCGATGGCGATGGGCATCGAACGGTCGGCCTGCAGCTGGAAGTAGCGATCGACCACCCAGAAGCCCGAGGCGAGATCCTCCGAGAGGCCCTCGTCGAGGCTCAAGATGGTGAAGTAGTTGCCCGGGAACGCCTTGATGCGGAACGAGCTCGAGTCGAGCGGGATCTCGTACATCAGGAAGCTGCTGCCCGCGGTCGCCCCGGCAGCGCCGAACAGGTACATCTGGAAGTTGTAGTTGGGGTTCGGCCGCGGCGGCACGCCGTCGATGAGAATGCTGCCCTCGATCGCGTGGGTGCTGAAGTCGATGGCGAAGCCGGTGTCATTGCGGAGGTCGACCGACTGCTGCAGCGACTTGCCGAAGATGCGCGTGGGGAGGGTGCGGTTGGGCACGCCCTGGAAGTCGAGGGTAGTGCCGTAGGCGCCCTTGGGGATGAGCGAGGTGAAGCCGGCCAGCCCGCCCTCGTGGTGCGAGAAGACGGTGGCGTCGGTGTCGCCGGGCCGCGTGTAGGTGATGGTGAAGTCGGTGCCGGGCCGCGCGTCGGGGAGCGGCTCGCCATCGATGGTGATCGACGCCTCGAGCACCGACGAGGCGATGTCGATGTCGTATTCCTGGTCGCGATCGAAGGTGAGGTTGCGCGTCGGCGTCACCGGGAACTTGCGCAGCTCGGTGCCGAAGAGCGAAGCGGCCGGCGTGTTGAGGAACAGCCCGAAGGTGCCCTCGAGCATGCGCAGCTCGTAGCTGCCGCCCTGGCTGGTCACCATCGAGCGCTGCCAGCTGGGCGTGCCGTAGGCGTCGAACCACACGTCCTGCGGGAAGATGCTGGGGGTGAAGGCGAGGCCGCCGAAGCGCACCGCCCCGCGCAGCAGGTGCGAGGTGGCGCGGAAGTTCGACTGCAGGTCCTTCGTCATGTCGGCGTAGCCGTGATCGATGAAGCCCTCGAAGTAGGGCCACACCCCACCCGGCTGGTGCTGGAGGATGTCGTAGCGGCTGCGCATCACCTTCACCTGGAACAACCCCTGGGGGTCGGGCACGCGCGTCAGCTCTGACTGGAAGCCACCGGCGAGGAACTGCACCTTCACCGGCTTGGTCTCGACCACGTTGTCGAGGAAGGCGTCAGCCGTCAGGGTGCGCAGCGCGATGCAGATGCCGAAGCGCAGGCCTGCGTCAGGGTTGACCGCGCCGCCGTCCACCTCGAGGCCGAAGGCTTCCGCGGGGCAGGGCTCGCTGGCGAAGGTCTCGGGCCACCGGGTGACGGGCCCGTCGGGGGGCAGCACCACCACGCCGCTGTCCGGCTTGCGCGGCACCACCACCTCGTCGTCACCGCCGTCGGGCAGAAGGGCGACTGGACCGCACTGGCAAGCCGAGAGGGCGAGGGCCATCACTACCGTCGCTGTCCCGAACCTGCGCACGCTCACCAAAGCTCTCCCGGCAAGAGACTGTCAGGGGCCCTCAACACCCCTGAACTTCCTACCGGCTTAAGCAAAGCCAGCGCCATTTGACAAGGTGGCGAGCTTACAGGGGAATTATCCCAGTCATTGCGGGGGTTCGCGACAGCCGGCCGGGGGTGCCAGCAAGCTGTCAGTCGAGCTGGGCGACCAGCCGGGCCGAGGCGGTTCGGGCTGCCGAGAGAATGGCGGCCTCATCGACGTTCATGAGCCGGCGGTCCCTCATCAGGATCTGGCCGTTGACCACCACGTCGCGCACGTCCTGGCTCTGGCCCGAATAGACGAGGCTGGCCACCGCGTCGCCCGAGCTGGGGGTGGTGTGCGCGTTGGACAGGTCGACGGTGATCACGTCGGCGCGGGCGCCTTCGGTCAGGCAGCCGATCTCGCCTTCGAGGCCGAGCGCCTTCGCGCCGTTGAGGGTGGCCATCTCGAGCACGGTCATCGCCGAGAGCGAGGTCGGGCCGCCGCGAGGGAGGTGAATGAGCGCCGCGAGCCGCAGCTCCATGAAGATGTCGAGGTTGTTGTTGCAGGGTGCGCCGTCGGCGCCGAGGCCGACCACGATGCCCTGCTTGAGCAGCTCGGGGATCTTCGCGGTGCCGGAAGCGAGCTTGAAGTTCGCGCTGGGGCAGTGGGCGACGCGCGTGCCCGACTCGCGCAGCAGCCGCTGTTCCTCGGCGGTGAGCCAGACGCAGTGGGCGAGCGTGGTGTGGGTGCCCAGCAGCCCGAGGTGGTGGAAGTAGCTCACGTTGTCCATGCCGGTCTTCTCGCGGACGACGTCGCACTCGGTGGCGTTCTCGGAAGCGTGGGTGTGAATGCGCACGCCGCGCTCGATGGCGATCGCCTGCACCTTGCGCAGCAGGGCCTCGGTGCACGACAGCACGAAGCGGGGGGCGAGCGCGTAGCGCAGCCGATCACCCTCGCTGCCGTGCCACTTCTCGATCAGGCGAATCGACTCGGCCAGCGAGCCTTCGGTGGTCTCGCGCAGCCCGGCGGGCACGCCCTGCCCCGCGTCCATCATGCACTTGCCGCCCACGAGGCGAATGCCGCTGTCGCGCGCCGACTCGAAGACCGAGTCGTAGTGACGCACGGTGCCCATGTCGAGCACCGAGGTGGCGCCCGAGCGGATGCACTCGAGGAAGGTGAGATCGGCAGAGGCGCGGAGCGACTGCGCGTCGTGCAGCGCCTCGAAGGGCCAGATGCGATCGCGGAGCCAGTCGAGCAGCTCCATGCCGTCGGCGTGGTTGCGGCAGAGGGTCTGGCAGGCGTGGAGATGGCTGTGGATGAGCCCTGGCAGGACGAGCTGCCCCCTGGCGTCGATGGTGCGGCGCAGGCCGGTCTTCCCTCCCCGTTTGCGGGGGCCGACCCGGACGATGCGATCACCCTGGATCACCACCTCTGCGTCGCGAATCACCTCGCGCGCTGCGTTCATGGTGATGACGGTGGCGTTGCCGATGACGAGATCCACGGACTGTGACCTTCTCCTACCTGCTGGGTTGGGTACACTTTTCAGCCGTGTTCACTTCACTCTTCATTCGCGCCGTCCTGCTGTTGCCCGAGATGCCCAGCGACCAGCCCCGGTACACCAAGCCGGTCGGCTCTGCAGAGGTGAAGTACTTCGAGCTGCTCGAGAACAACAGCCACATCATCTACCCCATCATCGCGGTGAGCGTCGTAGCGCTGATCGCGTTCGGCGTGATCGCGGCCTGGCGCAGCGAAGACGTCGACGGCATCGCCAAGGCCGAGATGAAGCGCGAGGTGATCCGCCAGCTGCGAAGAGAAGTGTACGGGCTGACCGCGGTGAGGCTCGCCACGCTGTTGGATGTGCCGGGAGGGAAGATGCTCAAGCTGCTGGAGGAGATGGCGGAGGCGAACATCGTCGAGTCGAGGACGGATACTTCGCGCGTGACGACGTGGAGGATGAAGGGGCTTACCGAGAACTGAGCGGACCGCCCCGGGCCGGGGGGCGGGGTACTGGGGCGGGGTACTGGGGCGGAGTACTGGGGCGGAGTACGGGGTCGGAGTCGGTGGCGGAGTACGGGGTCGGAGTCGGAGTCGGTGGCGGAAGCGGGGTCGGCGACGGGATCGGGATCGGGATCGGTTTCGCGATCGGGTACGGCATCGGTTTCGCAAAACCGGGCACGGCAGAGAACCGATGACTTCCCCGAACCCCGGTCAACCACACCCGAGACCGTGACCGTGCCCGATCGCGAAACCGATCCCGATCCCGATCCCGTCGCCGACCCCGAAACCGAAACCGAAACCGACCCCGAAGCCGGTTGTTCCCATTGTTCCCATTGTTTCCGTTGTTTCCGTTGTTCCCGGTTCCCGTTGTTCCCGGGTTCCGGGTTCCGGTTTCGGGGTTCCGGTTTCGGGGTTTCGGGGTTTCGGGGTTTCGGGTTCAGCGAAACCGGAGCCGCTACTGCAGCCGCCCGATAATCGGCACCGTCACCACGGGAAGGTACGGATCCGTCGTCCCCACCACCGCAAACACCCTCTGCTCCTGGCTGGGCGGCGAGTACTGCCCTCCATCCGGGTTGAACGTCCCGTACGAAATCCGCCCGACCTTCTTGCTGATCCTCCCCCCCGGAAGGTTCGTCCCCTCGAGCAACACCGGCAGCGTCGGCCCCTCGACCCACGCGAACCAGGTGCAGGGCCCCGCGTCGACGTCAGCGCACCTCACCCCGGGCGTGAGCCCCCCGTCAGCCGACTGCCACAGCTCAGCGCTCAGCAACCGCAGCGGCCCATCACCCGTATTCGTCACCAGCGACACGTCCTGCGGCATGGGGCTGTTCCCGGTGAACGTGACCGGGAACGCCACCGGGTCCGCGAGCACCGAGCTGCCCGTCAGCGTCGCCAGCATCGTGTTCGGCCGGCGCGTCGTGCCCAGCGGCTCGCCCTGGCGCGTCCAGATGATGGTGGACAGATCCGTGTCGTCGCCCCCCTTGCACGCCGAGCGCGCGCGGTAGGTGACCGCGACCGGCACCGTCTTCCAGTCGCGCGGGTCGGTCACCGCGTTCGGCAGCTTGAAGGTGGGAAGGTTCCACGAGGCCTGCACCCCACCGTCCGCGGCGAGCGGCGCGTTGGCGTAGCGGAAGTCGATGCTCGCCCCGCCATCACACCGCGACGGCTGCCCCGCGCTGATGCTCATCGTGTAGCTGACCGGCGTGTTGCCGTCGTTGCGCACGAACATCGTGCCTGACCGCTCGTACGGCACCGCCCCGCCGTCGAGCTCACACACGAGCCCGCCGTCAGCGGGGTACACCCGCTCGTCGCACAACGTGCCGAAGCGCACGTCGAGGCTCAGCCCCGTGGTGCCGTCGGTGCACTGTTCCATCGTGGTGTCGTCGAACTTGAAGCACAGCTTCGGCTGCGCCTGGATGCCCGAGCCACGAATGGGAATCGTCTTGTTCCCCACGCCCGCGGGCAGCACCAGCTCGAGCGCGCCCGTCAACGCCACCTGCGCGGTGGGCTCGAACTTCACCGTGACGATGACCGTCTCGCCACCGGCCAGCGTCTTCACCAGCGCCGTCAGGTTGCTGGTGACACTGGGGTCGACGGTGCCGTCGAACATCGCCGAGGTCACCGGCAGCTCGTTCGAGCCCGAGTTGGTCAACGAGAAGCTCAGCTCCTTCTTCTCGCCCACGTAGACCTCCCCGAAGTCGAGCAGGGTGGGCTGCACCACCGCGGTGGCCGTCACCCCCGTGCCCGCGAGGCTCAGCTGCACCGTGGGGCTCTGCGGGTCGTCGGTGCTCACCGTGACGGTGCCCGTCTCGCGCTGGTCGGCCACGTTCGGCGTGAAGGTGAGGGGCAGCTCGTATTCTTCGTTCACCGCCAGCACGACCGGCAGCGGCTCGCCCAGCGCGAAGAGCGCCTTGCTGAACTCGGCCTTCGAGAGCGTGAGCGCCGCGCTGCCCGCGTTTCGAATGCGCACCCGCCTGGTGGCGGTGAAGTTGAGCTGCACCTGGCCGAACTCGACCATGGTGCGCGCGTTCCCCAGGTCGTCGAGGACCTCGATCTTCGGGAACAGCTTGCGCGTCTGGGTGCCGCAGTCGCAGCCGGCCAGCGTGAGCAGGAAGGCGGCGACGGCGATTCTTTGAATGGTCATGACGCTCCGGGGGTTACACCAACTCGCTCTTGGCCGTCCGGCCCATCAGCTCGGCCACCGCGGCCTTCGGCGAGCTGCCCTCCCACGCGATCTTGTAGACCTGCTCGCAGATGGGCAGCTCCACGCCCACCTTGAGCGCCAGATCGCGCGCGCTCTTCGCCGTCTTCACGCCCTCGGCGACCTGCTTCATCTCGAGGAGGATGTCGTCGAGCGAGCGCCCCCGGCCCAGCTCGAAGCCCACGGTGCGGTTGCGCGAGAGCTCGCCGGTGCAGGTCAGCACCAGGTCTCCCAGGCCCGCCAGGCCCGACAGCGTGAGCGGGTTGCCGCCCATGCGCACGGCGATGCGGGTGATCTCCGCCAGCCCGCGGGTGATGATCGCCGCGCGCGAGTTGTGACCGAGCCCCAGCCCGTCAGACATGCCGGCCGCGATCGCGATCACGTTCTTGAGCGCGCCGCCGACCTGCACCCCCACCACGTCGGTCGAGGTGTACGTGCGGAACACGTCGCTCTTGAACATCGCCTGCGCCGCCCGCGCGGTGGTCTCGAAGCGGCTGGCGATGGTGACGACGGTGGGCAGGCGCTTGACCATCTCCTTGGCGAACGAGGGGCCCGACAGCACCGCGATGTGCGGGTGGTATTCCTCGGGCAGGCACTGCTCGAGCACCTCGGTCATCGTGCAGAGCGTGCCGTTCTCGATGCCCTTGGCCACCGACACCACCGGCACGTGCAGGGGGAAGAGCTTCTGCGTGCGCCCCAGCAGGTCGCGCGTGGCCTGCGAGGGCGTGGCCACCACCACCAGCTGGGCGCCGTGCGCCGACGCCTCGAGATCGGTCGAGCCGCGGATCTTCGGGTGCAGCGCCAGGCCCGGCAGGTAGTTGACGTTCTCGTGCTTGCCGTTGACCTGGTCGATCAGCGCCGCGTCGCGGCCCCAGAGCACGACCTCGTCGAAGTTCGCGGTGAGCACCTGCGCGATCGCGGTGCCGAAGCTGCCCGCGCCGAAGACCGTGGCTTTCGTCATGGAGTGACCCTGAGCATGAGGCCCGGGTTCTACCTCCGTTCAAAGGGACGTGACGAGGCCCAGTGAAGCGCCCGGCATCACCACGGAGTCTTCGACCCGCCCGTGGATGTCGAAGCCGAACGAGAACACGAAGGACGTCTTCGACGACAGCGGCAGCTCGGCCCCGCCCTTGAGGCTCACGTTGTGCCCGGGAACGATCGCCGGCGGCACGCCGCCCAGCGGTGCGTCGGAGTACGGCTCGGTGTCCAGCGCCAGCGTGTAGCGCAGCTCGAAGAAGACCCGCGCGTCCCTGGCCTTCGAGCCCTGGTAGGCCCCCACCAGCGCGGGCGAGATGTTGATGTTCCGCCGGCCCGTGAGCCACCGCGCCCCACGCGACTCGCGCGACGCCCGCTGGGTGAAGAAGGCGTAGCCACCCTCGAGGCTGGCCGCGAGCGACCAGTTCTCGCTCTTCGCCAGCCCCATGCGCACCACCGCGCGGGGCTCGTTCATCATGAAGTAGTAGGTGTCGAAGCCCAGGCCGATGTCGAAGCGGTCGCTCACGCCGAACAGCGCGCGCAGCCCCATCAGCGGAAAGCCCAGCAACACCATCTGGCCGCGCTTGCCCGCCCCCAGCGAGGGCGCGGCGAGCATCGAGACCTGGTTGCGCTCTTCGGGCGGGCGCACCCGCGCCACCACCTCGGGGCGGGGGCGCAGCGGCGCGTTGGCAGGGGGTGGAACGAAGACCGGCGCCGGCGGGAGCGGCTCGATGTTCACCGGAGGCGGCGGCGGCCCGGGTTCGGCCGGAGCAACGGGCTTGATGCTGCCCCACTCGTCTTCTGGAGACTGAGCGCGGGCCGCCCCGGAAAAGAGCACGCCCGCCACCAGCGCTCCGATCATCACGTGATTCATCACCGCGGAGTCTGTCACGCCGGGGCCGTGAGGCCCCAGCGGTTTGGACAGGTTCTTCGACTCAGAGCGACTTCAGGTAGGTGATCAGGTCGGCGCGCTCGTCCACCGAGAGGATCGAGGTGGTGCCGTGCCGGTCGCCCACGTTCGAGAAGATGCGCTCCTCGAGGGTCAGCTGCGAGCCGTCGTGCAGGTACGGCGCGGTGCGGCCGATGCCCAGCAGCGAGGGCACGTTGAAGCCCACGGTGACGACGTTGCCGTTGTCCGGGTTCGCGACGCCGACGCCGTTGCGCAGCGTGCCGACGTTGGCGCTGCCGTTGTTGGTGAGCAGCTCACCCGTGTGGCAGCCGCCGCACGCCGCCTTCTCGAACGCCGCCTTGCCGCGGAGCTCAGCCGCGCCACCCGCCATGGTGGCGCGCAGCGGGTTCTCGGCCAGGGGCATCGAGTCGATGAACTTGTCCAGGCGCCCCGCGGTGGTGTCGTCGAGCCCTGAGCCACCCATGCGCTCGGTGATGGTGTGCACGTTGAACGCCTTGAGCGAGGCGAACTCACCGCTCCAGTGGTACGGCGCGGTCGAGAGCAGCTTGCGGCCCGCGAGCGCGGGGGTCTGGCGCGCCCCGTCGGGGAACTGCCAGACGTGCCCGTCTTCGCGGCCTTCGAGGTGGCAGGTGCTGCAGGCCACCACGGTCGACGACGAGCTCATGCGAAGGTCCTTCGCGTCGAAGAACATGCGGCGCCCATCGGCCAGCTCGGGGCTGAGCTGCTCGGGGGCGATGTTCTTGAGGGTGGGCCTGGTGGTGATGATCGCGCTGGCGCCCGTGCCCTCGCCGTCGAACACCTCGAGCTGGTGATCGAACTGGCTGTACACGTACACGCGCTTGCCATCGGCGGTGATGGCCAGGCCGTCAGCGCCGTGACCCTGGATGTCGACGACCGTGCGGATCGACGTGCCCGTCTTGTCGAACTCGATGTTGGTGCCCGTGCGCTTCCACGCGGGCATGAAGGCGAGGTTGCGCGACTCGCGGCTGAGCACCATCAGCCAGGTGCCGGTCGGGTCGAGCACGCCCACCGTCGGTCCCTGGATCGCCTTGAAGTCAGGCGCGTTCGAGGCCAGCGTGCTCGAGGGGTAGTCCTTGTCGGCCGAGTTGGTGCCGGTGCTGAAGCACGAGGTCAGGTCGTCGACCTGCGGCGTGGGGGTGTTGGCCGTGTCGATGGTGACGATGCCGGCCGTGGCGACCGCGCCGATGTTGCAGGGGCCACCGGCCGAGTAGTACCCGCCCGAGGTCGAGGGCCGCCGCGAGATGGCGTCTTCGCGAGCCCAGACGACGGGCGCGAACACGCGGTCACCCTGCGGCGTGACCACGAGGTCGCTCATCGCGCGCGGGCTGAAGGTCGAGGTCGCGCCGCCGAAGCTGCCGCGCGAAGCGCCGCTGGTGCGGGTGAGGTTGGCCTGATCGCGGATGCCGGTCGAAGACGACGACACCCTCACGCCCTTCGCCAGGTCCACCTCGACCAGCTCGCCCTTCTTGAAGAGCGAGACCATGGCGCGGTTGCCGGCGATGATCGCCACGGCGCGGGGCTCCTCACCGACGAGGATCTCCCACTTCTTCTCCAGCGTGCCCGTGTCGATGGCGGTCAGCGTGCCCTCGTCGGTGCGATCGAGCGCGGTCGCGCAGACGACCAGCAGCGTCTTGCCGTCACCCGAGAGCGCCATGCCGCTCGGCTCGACGCTGACGGGAATGCGGGCCGACTCGGCGGTGTCACCCTTGCGGATGACGGAGATCGAACGATCGCCCCTGTTGGCCACGAAGGCCGTGTCGTCGGGGCCGACCACCACGCGCACCGGGTTGCGACCCACGGCGATCGTCTGCTGGGCGCCCGGGTTGTTCGGGTCGATGCGCACGAGCACGCCGTTGTCGGTGTCGACGGCGAACACCGTCGAGTCATCGTTGGAGAGCGCCAGCGAACCAGAGGAGCGCGCAGCGGCGCCCGTGCTGGGAGGCGTACAGGCACTGAAAGAAAGAGCGGCCGCAACGGCGCCCAAGAGCATCGATCGCTTGAACCAGTTCATCGTGTGTACCCCCAACAGGAAACGGCTTTGGAATTGAGCTGCGTCATCTTGCTCGGCTGACCGCGCGACATCCATGCCCTGCCATGCTTGTCAGGGCGTTTCGTCCCTACGCACTGCAACCGCCTGAAATTCAAATGGACTTCAGCTTCGTCGCCCCAGTCTGCAGGTCGCATGCCTGATCGAGGTCAAGGATCATCAGCCCTTTGATGCCGATCACGACCCTTCCGATCATCGCGATGCGCAGGAAAGTGCACGGCTGGTGTGCGAGAAGCTGCGCATGGCCGGGCCCGCCAGCGTCGACCTTCTGTCCTTCCGGCGCACGTTCACCCGCCTCATCCTGTTGGTGGTGCTGCCTTCGGCCGGCCTGCTGGGCTTCGGCATCGTGGGCATCGTCAACGAGCGCGCCGCGGTGGAGAAGCGCATTCAGCTGCTCTGGACCAACCGCCTCAACACCGCGCAGACCGAGCTCACCGGGGCCTTCGCGACGGCACAGGTGAAGTCGACCAGCCCTCTGGTGCTGCAGCAAGGCGACCTCCAGCTCACCGACGTCGGGTTCCAGGTCACCGCCGGGGAGGTCACCTCAGCCGACGCGCGCATCGCCACGGCGATCAAGCCGCTGGCCCCCGAGATGGCCTCGCTGCCCGAGCGCCCCGTGGTGTTCTCGGTCACCTCGCCGCAGGGCACGTACCTGGTGGCCGCGCTGCGCCAGGCAGACCAGGTCTTCGGGGCGCAGCTCTCGACGAAGGCGGTCGAGACGCTGCTGGCGGGCATCGGAGCCCGCCTCACGCCCGTGGGAGAAGAGGGCCGCTTCCTCCTGGTGCCGGTCAAGCGCGAGGCCCCGCCCGAGGGCATGGTGGCGCGGCTCACCGAAGCGCGCGAGGCGGCTCTGGCGCCCCGGGAGCTGGCGAGCCTGCTCCTCCCCTCCCCGCTGCAGGACTTCCGCCTCGTGGTGGTGGCGACCGGCGAGGATCCGGTGGTGGCGGCGTCCACGCGCAACCGCTGGGTGTACAGCGTGCTGCTCGGGTTCTTCTACATCACGCTGGCGCTGGGGGTGATCTTCACCGGGCGCACCCTCTACCGCGAGGCGCGGATCTCGCGGCTCAAGACCGACTTCGTCTCGCTGGTCAGCCACGAGCTGCGCACCCCGCTCACCTCGATCCGCATGTTCATCGAGATGCTCGCGCTGGGCCGGGTGAAGGACCCGGTCGAGATGCAGACGGTGCTCGATCTCCTCTCGAAGGAGACGGCGCGCCTCTCGGGGATGATCGAGTCGGTGCTCGACTGGTCGCGCATCGAGAGCGGCAAGAAGCAGTACCGGCGCGAGCGCATTCCCACCACGGGCCTGGTCGACGCGGCGGTGAACGCCTTCAAGGCGCAGCACATCGACGCGCCGGCGAACCTGTCGGTCACCCTGCAGCCGAAGCTGGGGGAGATCGAGGTCGATCGCGACGCCCTGGCGGGCGCCCTGCTCAACCTGCTGCAGAACGCCTTCAAGTACTCGAAGGACGACGACAAGCGCATCGAGCTGCGCGGCGTCATCGACGACGACTTCGTGGTGCTCGAGGTCGAAGACCACGGGGTGGGCATTCCCCGGCGGGAACAAAAGCGGATCTTCGATCGGTTCTACCGCGTGGACAGCCTCCTCACGCGCGACACCGAGGGCTCGGGCCTCGGGTTGTCCATCGCCCAGCGCATCGTGCAGGCGCACGACGGGTGGATTTCGGTCGACAGCGTCCCCGGGCGTGGCAGTACCTTCCGCATTCACCTCCCTCTCGTGCAATGAGCGACGACACCACCGACAAGAAGACGAAGATCCTCGTGGTGGAAGACGACCTCTCCATCCTCACCGGGCTCTCCATGAGCCTGCGCTTCGAGGGCTTCGAGGTGCTCCAGGCGCAGGACGGGCGCACCGGGCTGCAGAAGGCGATCGACGAGCGGCCTGATCTGCTGGTGCTCGACGTGATGCTCCCCCAGATGAACGGCTTCGAGGTGCTCGAGGAACTGCGCGCGCGCGGCAGCACCCTCCCGGTGGTGGTGCTCTCGGCCAAGGGCGTGGAGACCGACCGGGTGATGGGCCTCAACCTGGGCGCCGACGACTACGTGGTGAAACCGTTCGGGCTGCAGGAGCTCCTGGCCCGCATCCGCGCGGTGCTGCGCCGCAAGGTGCGCGACGAGAACGTGGTGCGCTTCTCGGACACCGCGGTCGATCTCAACGCCAAGACCGTCAGCCGCGCCGGCGTGCAGGTCGAGCTCACCGCGCAGGAGTTCAAGCTGCTGGGCCACTTCGTCACCCACCCCGGGCACACCTTCAGCCGCGAAGAGCTGCTCTCGGGCGCGTGGGGGTACGGCTACGAGGGCACGGCGCGCACGGTGGACAACTTCGTCAGCCAGCTGCGCGCGAAGTTCGAGCCCGATCCCGAAGAGCCGAAGCACTTCAAGACGGTGCGTGGGCTGGGCTACCGCTTCGATCCGTAACCCGTTCACCCCGAGCGGAGCGGAGTCGAGGGGCGAGGGCGCTTACTTCGCCTTGAAGCGCAGCCCCACGAAGTGCTTGAGCGCGGCGGGGAGGAAGAACTCCATCACCACGTCGCCGAACTTGAGCTTCGCCCCGTCGCGCAGCACCACCCGCTGTTTGCCCGCGAGCTGAACGCCGTCGACCCACGTGCCGTTCTTGCTCTCGGCGTCGGTGAGCGACCAGTCCTTGGTGCGCTCGTCGCGCTGCAGCCAGGCGTGGAAGCGGCTCACCGAGCCGTCGTCGACCACGATGTCGTTGCTCTCGACCCGGCCCACGGTGACGCCCATGGCGAAGGGGTTGTTGGTGGCCGAGCCCTTCTCCACCATGAAGATGAGCGGCTCGCCGGTGCGCGGGCGCATCATCGCCTGGCCGGCGTCGGTCATTTCCCAGTGGCCCGAGTCCGTCAGCTTGGTGGGAGGCGCTTCCCACACCAGCCCCGGGACCGTGGGGTCGGCGTCGGGCTTCGGGTTCACGAACAGCTTCATCGCGAGCTGTGAGAGGGGCAGGGGCACGAGCGGCAGCGTAGATCAGCCGCGAGCGCGTTACAGTCACTGCATCATGCACCGTCGATACACGATTCACCGTGACGGGGACCTGCTGGTGGAAGACCTGGGTCCCGATGGCAAGCCCCTCGAAGCGGAGCCCGTGCCCGCGGAGGAGCGGCTGCCCGTCGAGATCACCATCCTCTCGGCGGACGACACCGACTCGCGCGCTCAGCTGATCGATCTGCTCGAGATGGCGTTGGGGCTGGAGACCGAGGGTCCGGAGTCCGTGGGCCTGCGGAAGAAGGAAAAGGGCCTCAAGCTCAACGTGATGAGCTGATCACAGCAGCGAGGCGAGGTCGTCGAGCGACGCGTTGAAGCCGCCCCCCGCGGGCGCGGCGACAGCCCCTGACGCCTCGCCCGTGGCGTACTTCGTCTTCACCCCACCGCAGAGATCGACCGGCATGCGGCGGGCACCACCATCGAAGCCATCGCGCTGCAGCGAAGCGGGCTTGAACGCGGGAAGAAACGCGCGCTCGGCCTGAAGGGTGCGAAGCGTTCCGGCGGCGCCCTGGGGGAACTGCTCGAAGCCGTCGCGGAAGCGCGAGAGACCGAGCACTCCCGGCACCCGCTGCTGACGAACGGCGTCGAGCGTCTTCGCGCCCGCCTCGGGAGCTTTGGCAGCGCCAACGACATTCCAGAGATCCCGGGCCAGTGAGCGGAGAACGTTCATGACAAGGGGTTGTCGGCGAGTGTGGGTGTCAGGTTTCCTGACGCCCAACAGTGCCTACTGACTCAGGATTTTCCGGGCCTCTTCCGAGCTGGCGAACGGCTCTTTTCCGGCAGCCCAGGGCAGCGAGGCCAGCGCACGGCGCTTCTGGCTGTCGTTGTGCCGCACGTCGGAAGGCAGCTCGCGCATCGCCTTGCGGATCGCCTTGTACGCCGGGTCGTCGGCCTTGTCGGCGTCGCCCAGCCGCTCCTTGAGCGCGCCGTAGAGCACCTCGTCCTTCATCAGCAACGGGTACGCGTCGGCGGTGCCGGTGACCGCCTGCTGCACCACGGCCACCGAGTCGTTGCACACGCCGGTGACGCCGTAGCCGTCGGCGTAGAGGTTCTGGGCCTTCGCGGTGGTGTTCACCACGTCGGTGAACGCGCCTGCCACGGAGATCGCCTCGAGCGCCTTCGCGCCGCCGAGCGTGGCCTGCGTCGACTTGCCACACCACGAGGGATCCGCGTTCACGTTGCAGGGGAAGAAGCCGGTGCCGCTGACGCCCTGGTAGAACTTGAGGTCCGCGTCGAACTTCGGGCCGCGCGCGTTGGGCCCGGCCTTGATCGAGACCACCATCTCGGAATGCACCGCGGGCACCACCGCTTCCCTGCCCAGGCCGTCCTTGAGGCCGGTCTTGATCATCAGCGGCGCGGGCACGTCGAGGTACTGCGGAGGGTTCGAGCCGGGCACCGTGGTCTTCAGGTTCGAGAAGTTGGCGACGCGCTGCTGGAAGCTGACGTTCACCTCGTAGCCGTCGGCCTGCAGCTGCCTGGCGAACTCGTCGAGCTTCGTGAACTGCTTGCCGTTGTGGGTGACCGAGAACTTCTCGGCGTCGGGCTTCGAGGCGTTGTTCGAGAGGCGGCCGAACACCTCGGCCATCACCCGGTTGCGCTTGACCTGCTGATCAGACGTGGCGCTGGGGAGATCGCCCTGGAACAGGCCGGGCCCCAGCTCCTTCATCTCGGCCTTCGGGCGGGGCGCGTCGACCTCGTCCAGCTTCGAGAGGTCGAAGCGCTGGGGCAGCAGGTCCTTCGCCGGCTCGCCCTTCTTGATCTTCCCCGACTGGTACGCGGTGTTGAGCGCGCCGATGCCATGGCTGAGCTGGCCGGGCGTGAGCTCCATGGCCTTCGTGAGCGCGGCGGGGTTCGACAGCACGGCGGCCCGCAGCTCGGGCGGCACGTCGACGCCGGTCTTGCCCTTCAAGTCGTCGAGCACCTTGCCCAGCGCGGCCTGGCCCTGCGGCGACTGGCCGAGCGCGCCGAGCACCGCGGTGAGCGGCACGGCGTCGGGGTAGCGCCCGGGCACGAGCTCGAAGTTCGAGGGGCCCGCGTGGCGCAGGGTGTTGGCCACCACGTTGAACGCGTCGCGCGGCGTCGGGCCGGCAGGCCCAGTCCACGGTGCGGGGCGGGCGGGCGTCGTCGGAGCGGCCGGCGCAGCCGGAGTCGCGGGCGCAGTCGCAGGCGTGGTGGTGGGAGTGACGACGCCTGGAAGGTTGGACCGGATGGGCATGGACTGCTCCTAGAGGCTGACTTCGTACGGGAAGCGCACGTGAAACTGCAAGAAGGCGAACACCGAGAGCCACATGTTCTCGTTCATGGGACCGATTCCGAACGAGGGGCCCAGGCGCTGCGGAATGTAGACCTGCGCGCCGCCGCCCAGGCCGATCAGGAAGCGATCGGTGACGTTGAGAAGGATGGTGCTGCGCAGCTGCAGGCCCGGGCGGAGAAAGTGCGTGCTGGGGATCGCGTAGCCCGCGGTGTTGAAGACGAAGAGATAGGTGAGCAGCAGGTGCGCGTCGATCGAGAGCCGGCCGCGGCTCTTGTTCCACTCCTTCGAGCTGCGCTGGCCCGTGGTGATGAGCGTGAGCCCCAGCGGAGTCCACGTCGCGCCGAACATGCCCACGCTGCCGAGCGCGTCGATGGGCGGTGAGATGTAGAGGGTGGACGGGATGAAGATCGACGCGCCGATCTTCAGCTCGGTCACCTTGTCCGCCATGCCCCTGTACTTCGCGGGGATCGACGCCTGGTTCGCCTCGATCCAGTCGCGGTCGATGATGGCCTGGAGATCGAACGCGAGGCCGAAGTGCGGCACCGCGCCGCGGTTGTCGGTGAGCGGGCCGAAGAACCAGAAGCCGGAGGGCCCGATGCCCACGTCTCCGGGCACCTTCACCGCGAGCGCAGGGAGCGCCCAGCACATGATCAACAGCACCCACCGCGTCACAGCGGCCAGCATACCGATCCTCTCCCTGCTTGCGGGGAGAGGTCGGCGCGAAGCGCCGGGTGAGGGGCTCAGCTCGTGCAATTCGTCCCCCTCACCCCACCCTCTCCCCGCTCGCGCAGGGAGAGGGAGAGCAGCTGCTCCGCCCCTCGCATCAGCGCCACGGGAGGCGCTATGAAGCGCCGCTCATGCGCCTGCTCCCCCTCGTGGTCCTCGTCACCGCCGCTGCGTGTCAGCCGGCCGGGCCGTCGTACCACCAGGACATCAAGCCCATCCTCGACGCGCGCTGCGCCAACTGCCACGTGGCGGGCGGCATCGCGCCGTTCGCGCTCGACACCTTCGCCGCCGCCGAGGGCAAGGCCGCGGTGATCGCCGACGCGGTGGCGAGCGGGCGCATGCCGCCGTGGAAGGCCGGCCCGTCCGACGTGACGTACCTGCGCAACCCGTCGCTGAGCGACGAGCAGAAGGCCAGCATCGCGGCGTGGGCGAAGAGCCCCGTCGAGGGTGACAAGACGAAGCCGGGCGCGGCGCTGCCTTCGCTGGGTGGCGGCGTGGAGCGCGTCGATCGCACCGTGCAGATGCCCGCGGCGTACACCCCTCGCATCACCCCTGATGACTACCGCTGCTTCGTGCTCGAGTGGCCCGAGACGGCCACGAAGTACATCACCGGTGTCAACGCGCGGCCCGGCGTGGCCTCGCAGGCGCACCACATCGCCCTCTACATCGTCGAGCCCGCCGACGCGATGTACCCCCGCATGTGGGACGCGGAAGACGCGACGCCCGGCTACGAGTGTTTCGGCGGCCCCTTCGGGAGCCGCCCGCAGCAGTTCCCGGTCAACCTGCTCACGGCGTGGATCCCGGGGTACCAGGGCACCACCTTCCCCCGCGGCGGCGGTATTCGCATCGAGCCCGGCACGACCGTGGTGATGCAGATGCACTACAACGTGCAGAACGTCGCCCAGCCGCAGGAAGACCTCACCTCGATGGAGTTCACGCTCGCGGACACCGTGCAGCGGCGCATGGCGTACCAGCCGATGCTCGACGTGGCGTGGGTCGCGGGGCAGATGAAGATCCCCGCGGCGAACCCCGACGTGTTGCACCAGTACGTCGCCGACCCGCGCCAGTTCTTCGAGCTGCTCGGCTCACCGCTCGACAACACCAACGGCTTCAACATCGAGGCGGTCATGTTCCACATGCACACGCTGGGGAAACACGGCGAGCTGTGGCTCGAGAAGGCCGACCGCAGGCGCATCAGGATCCTCGACATCCCCGCGTGGGATTTTCACTGGCAGAACGAGTACCAGCTCGCGGAGCCCGTGCGCTTCGAGCCCGGCGACAAGCTGCGGGTGAAGTGCACCTTCGCCAACGACAAGGCCGGCGCGGTCGAGACGAACTGGGGCGAGAACTCCGACGAAGAGATGTGCGTGGCGAACATTCTCTCGTCTGAGTGAAGCTCAGAGCTGAGGCACCGGCTCGAGGAGCTCGGGCGGTGGTGGTGGCGGTGGCGGTGGCGGCGGCGGGCTGGGCGAGGGTCCCGGCGGGGGCGCCGGCCTGCGCACGACGAAGTCACCTGCGCGCAGGGTGAGGCTGAGCATGGGTGGCAGCCGCGTCCCCTCGGCGGTGAAGGGAACCCAGAGCTCGAGGCCAAGCGAGAAGCTGGGGGTCACCTGCCAGCGTGCGCCGCCGCCCATCATCCCCACCACGGTCACCGAGAAGACGCCATCGTCGGTGATGCTGCAGGTGGTGAAGCAGTCCTGGGTGATGGTGCTGGTGGCGTCGTTCCACGCGCCCGTGGTGGCCGAGCCCACCAGGAAGAGCCGCACCGGACCCGGCGTGAAATAGACGCCGAGGGCGACCCGGCCCGCGGGGCGAAGTTGCATGAAGGTGAAGGTGCCCAGGGCGGAAGTCGAAGTGAGGCTCGCTCCCGAGGCCCCCAGCTCGCCCGAGAAGGTGACGCCCCAACGCTCCTGCACGGGCAGATCGTGGCCTGCACCCACGCCGAGGTCGAAGGCCACCGCGCTCTCGGGGACCCGCGCTCCGCCGGAAGGCTGCCTCGTTCCGAAGGCGCCCATCACGAAGTCGAACCGCCCGCCCACCCAGGTGCGCTCGCCGAGCTGGACCAGCGCGCCGAGCTCGGGCTGCCCGGCCGGGAAGGCCACCCCTCCGCCTCGCCCCTGCGCTTGCGGGTCGCCCGCGAGGATCCGCCCCGCGAGGCTGAGGCCCGGCGCGCCGGAGGTCGCCAGGGGAGCGACCGGCAGCGTGCTGAGCGCGATGCGCTGGCTGGGGAAGCGATCGATCGTCCTCGTGGGCGCCACACAACCGCTGAGCAGCAGGAGCCCCCACAGGAGTCGCATGCCCGCCTGGTCAGCAACCCGCGTGCCGTACTCGTTCGAGAGGGACGACCGGCCGATGCCTGGCGGCCTTCGCGACACCGATGTCCGGGGCAGCTGGAGCAGGCGCGCTCCAGCGGGCTCGCCTCTCCCCGACCCTCTCCCCCTCGGGGGGCTTCGACGCGCTCCTGAGTCAGACCCGCTTCACCGAGAAGCCGACCCGCGCGCCGCCGCCATCACGGCTGACCGCCCAGACCGCGCCGCCGTGCGCCTCGGCGATGCGCTTGACCAGCGCCAGCCCCAGGCCCAGGCCGTCTGCGCCGTCGCCGTGCTGGCCGCGGTTGAACTTCTTGAACAGCGCCTGGCCGTCGCCGGTGATGCCGGGGCCGCGATCGAGCACGTCGAACTTCACGTCGGCCGGGCCCACCGTGATCTCGAGCGCGTCGGCCCCCTTGCCGTGCTTCTTCGCGTTGTCGAACAGGTTCGCGAGCGCGCGCTGCAGCAGCGTCGGATCAGCCGAGACGCTGTCGGCCTCGCCGGTGACCGACAACGCCGTGGCCGCGAGGCCCGCCCGCTCGGCGCCGCGGGTGCCGGTGTCGCGAATCGACAGCTCACGCTTGGCCACCTGCCCGAATTCGAGCCGCGAGCTGGCGAGCAGCTCGCCCACCAGCGCGTCCATCTCCACCACCTCGCGATCGAGCTCGTCGAAGGTGTTGGGGGTGGCGCCGGTGTCGCGGGCGATCTCCGAGATGATGCGCAGGCGCGCGAGCGGCGTGCGCAGCTCGTGCGAGACGGTGGCCAGCAGCTCGCGCTGATCTTCCATCTGCTTCTCGATGCGGGCCGCCATGTCGTTGACCGCGTCGGCCACCACGCCGATCTCGTCGGGCTCGTAGCAGTCGAGATCGGCGCGGGCCTTGAGATCGCCTGAGCCGATGCGCCTGACGATCTCGGTGAGGTCGTCGAGCGGCCGCGCGAGCCGCCGCGCCACCATGCCCGAGATCTTCCACACCGCGCCCAGGCCGATCACGATCAACAGCAGCGTGCGCCACGGCGGCGAATGCGGGCGCGCCATGCACAACCTCACGTTGCCCAGGAGCACCCCGCCCTGCCGCACCGGCGCGTCGATCATCGCGCGCTCGCAGGTGGGGCCGGTGGACAGCAGCAGCAGCCCCGCGGCGTCGTAGAGATCGACGTTGGCCTCGAGGTCGGCCGCGGTGTCCTGCGCGAAGCGCGTGCGCGCGACGGGGTCGTTCCATTCGCGGGCGAACTGCTTTCCCATCCATTCCCGGCTGCGTTCCCAGGTGCGGGTCCACTCGGGCTCCTGCACCCGCGCCACCAGGCTCATCACCGCGAAGACGGCGAAGCCGGTGGTGACGATGCCCCCGAGGAACCAGGCGAAGATCCGCCGGCGCAGCTTCGCGCGCACGAACGTGCCCAGCGGGCTCATCGGCCGGCGGTGCAGGTGCAGGTGGCGGTGGCGGTGGCCGAACATCTTCAGTCTTTCGTCAGCACGTAGCCGACGCCCCGCACGGTCTTGATGAGCCTGGGGGGATCGTCGTTGAGCTTCTGCCGCAGGTGGCTGATGTGCACGTCGACCGTGCGCTCGCCGACGATGACGTCGCTGCGGCCCGCTTCCGAGAGCAGCGCGTCGCGCGGCACCACCCGGCCCGCGCGGCGCACCAGCGCCACCAGGATGTCGAACTCGATGCCGGTGAGATCGAGCGCCACGCCCTTGAGCGTGGCCGTGCGCGCGGGCACGTCGACGGTGATGTCGCCGGTGGTGAGCTGCTCGCTCATCACCTCGGGGCGCGAGCGGCGCAGCACCGCGCGCAGGCGGGCCAGCAGCTCGCGCGGGCTGAACGGCTTGCCCACGTAGTCGTCGGCGCCCAACTCGAGGCCGACCACCCGGTCCGTCTCGTCGCCGCGCGCGGTGAGCATGATCACCGGCACGTTGCTCTTGCTGCGGATCTTCCGGCAGACCTCGAGCCCGTCCATGCCCGGCATCATCACGTCGAGCAGCACGGCGTCGTAGGCGCCCTGCTCCAACATGACGAGGCCCCGGGTGCCGTCTGGTGCGTGACTGAGCGCGACGCCGTTCTGCTCGAGGTACGAGCGCAGAAGGTCAGGCAGTCGCACGTCGTCGTCGATCAGGAGCACCCGGGAAGCCATCGCGGTCATGGACCATATCCTCCGGGCAGCGGGAAGCTCGTTTACGGGGTGGCGGGCTGCGGCGCGGGCACGGCCGCCGCGGGAGCGGGCACGGCCGCGGGCACCGTGATCACCTGGGGAACGCCCGGCGACGGCTGCGCGCCGGGCATGATCAGGAAGATCTGCTGCGCGGGAGCGGGCGCAGCCTGGGGCATCACGATGGTCTGCGGCGCGGTGGCGGGCGCAGCGGGCGCGGCGGCGGGCCGGGCGTCGGGGCGCTCGTACCCCCGGCTCCAGCGGCTCTCACAGCCGCCGCCACCATCGTGGTGACGCGCGTGCCAACGAGCGCTGGCGATGGCCGAGCCGTAGCCGGCGAAGACTCCAAAACCCAACAGGACGAGAAGAATGCGGCGCATGGTGTGTTCCTTTTTCCTTGAGGTGGTCGATCAGAGGTTGACGGAAGAGGGTTCGCCGCCAGCGGGGCGGAAGCCGTGGTGCGGGTGACCGAAGCGGCCGCGGCTGCAGCCACCGCCGTGCATCCGCGAGGGGCCGAACTCGATGAGGTCGCCCAGGCGGTTTCGCTGCTCAGGCGAGAGCGCTTCGTGCACCGCCTGCATGCCCTCGCGCACCGCCTTCTTCACTTCATCGACCGACGCCTGCTGCGCGTCGAAGGCCTCGTTGACCGCGGCCGAATCGAAGGTCTCCGAGCGCACCGCCTTCGCGTACGAGCTGCGCGCGCGGAAGAACTGCTCGCGCGCCTGCCACATCACGCGCTCGGCGTTCTCCGCGGCCGAGGCGATCACCTTCTCCTGCCCCGGCGTGGTGTCGAGGTGCTGAAAGAGGCGCCGCATCATCCAACGACGCGGGCCTCCGTAACCGTGACCGTGCCGCCCCCAACGCGCGACCTTGATGAGGCCGATGAGGCTGAGCGTTCCGATGATGAACCCGAACATGGTGTTCCCTTTCATGACTGCGACGAGGGCCGACATGGACCTCACTCGCGAAGAGCTGCGTCGCTCTTGCGTAGGGACAAAGTAGGAACCCTCTGTGAAGCCACCGCAGCGATCCGGGTGAAGAAGCATGAAGGCCCCAAGTCGCTGTATTTCGGGGCGACTCCGTGGGACGAGGCGGCCCATGCGCCTCTGTTTCGTGCTGCTGCCCGACCCGAGACCCCTCGCGGCCACCTCCTTCGAGAAGGCGCTCAAGGAGTTCCCCGAGCTCGGCCCCGTCACCTGGCTGTCTTCCACCCGCGAGGGCACCAGCGCCTTCAGCGTCGGCGGGATCAACGTGCTCTGCGCGCTGATGCCGATGGCCGTGCCCGAGGGCGAGGCCGACGGCGCCACCGAGCACAGCCTCAGCGGTCTCGACGGCAGCTGGACGCTGCCTGATCACCGCGCGCACCTGGTGGTGGTGCAGCAGGAAACACCGGAGCGACCAGAGAACCGGAGCGCAGGCGGCAGCCGCGGAACGCGGCGCGAGACAGGTCCGCAGCGCAGCGGAGACCTGGCCGAGCCGGAGCGACCAGGCAAGAAGGGCACGCAGCTCGAGGAACTCACCACCTTCACCCGCGTCGTCGCGGGCGTCGTGCGCGCCACCCAGGCGGTCGGCGTGTACTGGGGCGAAGGTGGCGCCACGCACCACCCGGAGTTCGTGGTCAACATCGCCCACAGCGAGCTGCCCCTGCCGATCTGGATCGGCGTGTCCGTGGCGAAGGCCGGCAAGGCCAGCGAGCTGCTGAGCATCGGCATGAAGCAGCTGGGCCTGCCCGAGCTGCTGCTCACCGCGCCCGCGGTGGACGGGGGCGTGTTCGAGTTCTTCTACGATCTGCTCGCCTACGTGGTGCGCCGGGGCAAGCGGCTGCCTGAAGGCGACAGCGTCGGCCGCACCGAGAAGGAGCGCCTCAAAGTGCACTACGTCGCCTCGCCCGTCGATGCCGACGACTGGGTGTGGAGCGTGAGCCTCCCGCCCGCGAAGAAGACGAAGAAGAAGCCGGTGAAGAAGGTGGCGAAGCAGAAGGTCGCGAAGAAGAAGAAGAGGAAGTGACTCCCGAGGTTCGCATTCGAGCGCTCAACGAGGCGCGGGTCCGCCCTGAGCGTGACTTCGTCCTGTACTGGATGACGTCGTTCCGCCGCGCGCGCTCGAACTTCAGCCTCGAGCGGGCCGTCGAGCACGCCGCCCAGCTGAAGAAGCCCCTCGTCGTCTTCGAGCCGCTGCGCGTCGGCTACGAGTTCGCGAACGATCGGCTCCACACCTTCGTGCTGCAGGGCATGGCCGAGAACCAGCGCCGCTTCGCTGACGCGGGCGTGCACTACTTCCCCTACGTCGAGCCGAAGGCGGGCGCGGGCAAGGGGCTGCTCACGGCGCTGGCGGCCCGGGCCTGCGTGCTGGTCGGCGATGACTGGCCCTGCTTCTTCGTGCCGCAGATGCAGGCCGCCGCGGCGAAGCAGGTCGACGTGCGCTTCGAGGTGGTCGACTCGAACGGGCTCTACCCCATGCGCCACACCACGCGCGTGTTCAGCACCGCGCATTCGTTCCGCACCCACCTGCAGAAGGTGTTGCCGCCTCACCTGCTCGAGCTGCCGCGTGAAAATCCGCTCGCGGGCGTGCGGCTGCCGCAGCTCGCCTCGTTGCCGAAGGCGGTGACCTCGCGGTGGAAGCCGGGGCTCGAGGTGAGCGTCGCGTCGTTGCCGATCGATCACTCCGTCGGCCCCGTGGCGATCGCCGGAGGCAGCGCGGCGGGCGAAGCGCGGCTGAAGCTGTTCGTCGACGAGCGGCTCGCGGACTACGCCGAGGCACGCAACGAGCCCGAGGTCGATGGCACCAGCGTGCTCTCTGCGTACCTCCACTTCGGGCACGTCTCGAGCCACCAGCTCTTCTCCCGCATCGTGAAGCAGGAGCGCTGGAACGTGGAGAAGCTGGGCAAGTCGATCGGCGGCGCGCGCGAAGGCTGGTGGAAGCTCTCACCGGCGGCCGAGGCGTTCGTCGACCAGTTCGTCACCTGGCGGGAGCTCGGCTTCAACCTCTCGAGCCACCGGCCCGGGGAGTACCGCTCGCTCGACTCGCTCCCGGGCTGGGCGAAGGACACCATCGCCGCGCACGCCACCGACGCCCGGCCCCACCTCTATCCGGTCGAGCAGCTCGAGCAATCGAAGACCCACGACCCGCTGTGGAACGCGGCGATGGGTCAGCTGCGGCGCGAGGGGTGGTTCCACAACTACCTGCGCATGTTGTGGGGGAAGAAGATCTACGAGTGGTCGAAGAGCGCCGCAGACGCGCTGCACGCGATGGAGTTCCTCATGGGCAAGTACTCGCTCGATGGGCGCGACCCGATCTCGTGGAGCGGCTACTTCTGGGTGCTCGGCCGGTACGACCGGGCGTGGGGTCCGGAGCGGGAGATCTTCGGCAAGCTCCGCTACATGTCGTCCGACAACACGGCGAAGAAGCTGTCGGTGAAGCGGTACATCGAGAGGTATGGGAGCTGATGCGCGCGGTCCTGCAGCGGGTCAAAGAGGCGTCGGTCACCGTCGACGGGAAGATCACCGGGCAGATCGGCCCGGGCCTGCTGGTGCTGCTCGGCGTGGGCAAGGGCGACACCGAGAAGGACCTCGAGTTCATGGTCGACAAGATCCCCGGCTTGCGGATCTTCGAGGACGCCGCGGGGAAGATGAACCTGTCGCTGATGGAGACCTCGAAGGCGCTGCTGGTGGTGAGCCAGTTCACCTTGTTCGCCGACACGAAGAAGGGTCGGCGGCCGAGCTTCATCGACGCCATGCCTCCCGAGGAGGCGAAGCGGATGTATGCCGAGTTCTGTGCGCGGTGCCGGGCGCTGGGGCTCGAGGTGCAGGAAGGCGTCTTCGCCGCCGACATGAAGGTGGCCCTCGTGAACGACGGGCCGGTGACCATTTGCCTGGATAGTCGGTGAAGCAGGCGCCTCGACTTCGCTCGGCGTGAGCGGTGGGAATCCGTTCAGCCCGAGCGAAGTCGAGGGCCCTTCTTCACGACGCTCCGTCGAGCAGCGCCCTGGCCCTTGCGAGGACCAGTCCCACCTCGAGCTTCTGCAGGCAGTCGTGGTGCCCCAGGGGGCAGGTGCGGCCGCCGTGATTCGTGCAGGGCGCGCAATCGAGGTTGAGCGTGACCGCCACGCCCGGCGCTCGCGGACCCCAGCGCTTCACCGAGGTGGGCCCGAAGATCGCCAGCGCCGGGCGCCCCATCGCGCCTGCGACGTGCACCAGCCCCGAGTCGTTGCCGATGAGCAGCCCCACCCGTCCCAGCGCCGCCGCGAGCACCGGCAGTGACTCCGCGCTGAGATCCACCTCGGGCTGGCAGCCGGCGCGAATCACGTCGAGCAGCGCGCCGTCCATCGGGCCGCCCACGAGCGCGATGCGATGCCCGTCGGGCCGCAGCGCAGCGGCGACCTGCGCCAGCCGCTCCGCAGGCCACCGCTTCGTCGCCCAGGCCGCGCCTGGCGCGATGGCGATCCACTTCCCCCCGGGCAGCAGCTGCGCCGCGCGCGCGGTGGCGAGCTCGTTCACCTTCAGTTGCAGGGGGCCGCTGCGCTCGAGCTGCGCCGCCTTCGCGTAGAGCTCGGTGGCCGGGAGGTCGTCGAGGACCACGTCTCGCCCCACCAGCAAACCCAGCGCCTGCAGCGGGGTCCGGCGCACGAACCGCAGCCGCTTCGGCGCAGCCGCGCGCGCGACCCGAATCGACCAGAGCTTGTTCTGCAGGTCGATCGCGAGGTCGAAACGGCCCTTCACGTCGCGCAGCACCCCGGCCCGGCTCACCGGGTCTTTCCTCGAGAGCGGAATGACGCGATCGACCACGCCCTCGAGCAGTCCGGCGAAGGCGGCCTCCGTCACCCACTCGATGCGCGCACCGGGGAACTTCTCGCGCAGCGGCGCGATGAGGCTGGTCGCCAACACGACGTCGCCGAGCGCGCTGTACCTGATGAGGAGGATCGACTTCACGTTTCGCGACTGCCTACCCCACCCCGCCATTCTCCGGGAGTCGAAGCAGACCACTCAGACCTGCCTCCGCGGTCACCGCTGACCCTTCCGCGCCGGGCAGATCTCTGGGGGTTCGGGCTGGCGTGCTGAGTGCACACGGTCCGCGCATGGATCTCACGCACCAGCACCTGTCCCCCATCTTCGAGAACATCGTGAATCTGCTCGATAAGACCCCCGGCCAGTTCGCTCAGTTCGAGCCCTGGGCGATCGAGCAGCAGCGGCGGCTCCGGCGCGCGGCCGACCACGGCAAGCCGAGCCTCGCCTACGAGGCCGAGCTGCTGCGCGACGAGCTCTCGAACATGAGCCCGCCCGTCGAGTTCGAGCGGATGATCACCGAGCGCACCGAGCGGATGCGCCTGTGCCAGCGGCTGTGGCTCACCGGCCTGCTCGACTTCGTCGACGACCTGATGGACGACATGGTGACCGAGCACCGCGCGGCGTGAAGGTCAGGCCAGCCCGCCCACCACCACCTGGAGCGCAGCGTCAGGCGCGAAGGGCGACTCGTTGAAGTCGGAGAACCGCTCGCGCGCGACCAGCCCCACCGAGTCGAGCGCCTCGTCGAGCGTGGAAGCCGACAGCCGCAGCGGGCTCAAGGGGTGAATGGCCTCGGTGCGCTCCCGCAGGTGAGGCACGCCCCGTGGGCGGTATACCGAACCGGAGGCCGGCTCGTTGAGCGCGTCGAAGGCGAAGGTGCCCTCGGGCTCGAGGTGGCGCGCCACCACCGAGAGCAGCGCGTGCAGCTCGTCCGGGCTCCGCGCGAGGCCGAGCGCCTGGTGCGGGGCGATCACCAGGCTGAACTTCTTCTCCAGCGAGAGCGTGCGCGGATCGTCAGAGACCACCACCAGCCGCTCCGGGTGGGCCAGGGTGGCCTTCCGCTCCAGCACCAGGCCGCGCAATGACGTCGACCCCTCCACCGCCACCACCTCGTGGCCACGAGAGGCCAGCGCCGCCGCCACCAGGCCGTCACCCGCCCCCAGCACGAGCACGCGGCCCGTCGACGGGAGCAGCTTCCCGTAGAATCGGCTGGGTCCGTCGAGCGAGAGCACCGGGGCCACGGCCCGGGTTTACGCCCCTACGAGTTCATAGCCACGTGAGCATTTTCGCCTAGACTCAAGAACGTTCATGTCCACTGGATCCACCATTCCTCAGCGCACCGTTCTCGGCGTGCGCGCCGCGACCGTGAGCGATCGCTTCGCCTCGCAGGAATTCAGCCTGCTGCTGGTCAACGGCCCGAACAGCGGCCAGTCGTTCCCGATCGGGCAGTCGCTGCGCATCGGCAAGGCGCCCGACAACGACGTGGTGATCGACCACCCCACCGTCAGCCGCAACCACCTCACCGTGCGGCGCCAGGGCGATCAGTTCCTGGTGCAGGATCTCGGCAGCACCAACGGCACCTTCATCGACGGCGCGCAGATCAAGGAAGGCTTCCTGCGCGCCGGCGCCTTGCTCGAGGTCGGCGACGTGCAGCTGCGGTTTCAGCCGCTGCTCAAGTCGCTCGAGGTCTCGCCCGTCGCCGACAACCGCCTCGGCGATCTCGTCGGCGCCTCGGTGCCGATGCGGCAGATCTTCGCCCTCATTCAGCGCATCGCCCCCACCGATTCCACCCTCTTGCTCATCGGCGAGACCGGCTGCGGCAAGGGCGCCGCAGCGCGCACCATTCACAAGCTCTCGCCCCGCGCCACCGGCCCGTTCGTCATCTTCGACTGCGCCTCGGTGTCCGAGAACCTGATCGAGAGCGAGCTGTTCGGCCACGAGAAGGGCGCCTTCACCGGCGCGGTGGCGCAGCGGGTGGGCTGCCTGGAGCGCGCCGACGAGGGCACGCTGTTCATCGACGAGATCGACGACCTGCCGCTCGACCTGCAGCCCAAGCTGCTGCGCGCGCTGGAAGACCGCGAGTTCCGCCGGCTCGGCCAGTCGGGCCCGGCGCACAAGTTCGACACGCGCGTCATCGCCGCGTCGAAGAAGGACCTGTGGGGCGAGACCCAGGCGGGCCGGTTCCGCGAAGATCTCTACTTCCGCCTCTCGGTCTTCACCCTCACCCTGCCCACGCTGCGCGATCGCAAGGAAGACCTGCCGCTGCTCGTCGACGCGCTCGCCGGCGCCAACCTCTGGGGCCGCCTGCACGACAAGCAGCGCGAGATGTTCACCAACCACACCTGGCCCGGCAACGTGCGCGAGCTGCGCAACGCGGTCGAGCGCCTCAAGCACGTCGCCGACATTCCCGAGCTCGCCAGCGAGAACTTCCTGCGCGAGTACTCGGGGCCCGACAAGCAGGACGGCGAGACGCTGCCGGTCAACTACGCGGGACCCTTCAAGGACGTGAAGGACGATCTCATTCGCGGCTTCGAGCGCGAGTACCTCACGCGGTTGCTGGCGAAGACTCGCGGCAACATCGCGAAGGCGGCTCGCGACGCGGGGCTCGATCGGAAGCACCTGTACTCGCTGCTGCACAAGTACGGGTTGGTTCAGACCAGCGAGGAGTGAGTCTGGTCTGCCCTCTCCCCGACCCTATTTTCTGGGGACGTTCCGGTTGCGCAGCTGCAGGTAGCGTTCGCTCGCTGCGAAGCGCACCAGCTCCATCATCTCGCTGGGCAGGGCCTTCTTCGCGCGCAGGCTGGCGATCGCCGGCGCGATGCCGCCGCAGACCACCAGCCCGGCCCGGTTCGCCGAGTGCCGCGCGCCGTCGGTGAGCCCCGCGAGGTCGAGCCGCGTACCCACCGCCTTCACCAGCTGCTTGAGCCGGTCCCAGGCGCGCGCGGGCACGGCCTCGCGGAAGAGCCTCGTCTCGGCCGGTGACGCGCGGCCTTCCCCCACCTGAGAGACGAGCACCAGCCCCCGCAACACCTGCTCGCGGCGCAGGCTGCGCAGCGCCATCAGCTCGGGCTGCTGGGTGAACAGGGTGCGGCCCGCGAAGAAGCGGAGCTCGGCGTCGGTGACCTCTTTCTTCACCGCCAGCTTGCCCACCAAAATCCGCGGCTCGGTGGTGAAGACCAGCGAGAGCGGCGGGCCGGGCTCGTCAGAGAGGTACACGTCGGGCGAGCGCACCCCGAGAATGCGCACCGCCGACAGCAGCGCGTCGGCCACGGCCCGGGCGCCCTTGCCGGCGTCGAGGTGGAACTCGTCGTCGGTGCCTGCGTCCTTCCCGCGCGCGGGGTTGAGCCGGCACAGCGCGGTGCCCACCAGGCTCAGCAGCTCGCCGCCTTCCCCACGCAGCGCGGGGTGCTTGAGCCCGGCACGATCGGTCGCGTTGAGGATCAGCCGGGGCGCGCGCGGCGCCGCGTGGGGGTCTCCCTCGAGCGCGCGGGCGATCTCCAACATCAGCGACGAGCGCGCCGCGTCGTTGGCGGTGTCGAAGTGTTCGGCGAGCAGCCGGTAGCCGTCGGCCTCGATGGGGTTGTGCCGCACCCGCTCGAACAACGCCTCGCGCTCGGCGGTCAGCGCGCGCGCCGGCGAAGGGCCGAAGGACGGCGGCACCGAGACGGAAGGGTCTCCCAGCTCGACGCGCAGCTCGGCGGTCCGGCGCTCTTCGACGATCTCGTCTGGCTCGGGCTGCGGCACCGGGCCGCGGCGGCGGTCGTCTTCGTCAGGCAGCTCGACCTCGGAAGAGGCGATCTCCTCGGGGTCGGGCTCCGCGGGTGACGCCGGGGTGGGCGTCACGTCGTCTTCCATGGCGAGCTCGCGCGTCGGCCCGCCGGGATCCTCCAGGTCCTCCTCGTCAGCGCGCTCCCCACCGGCGTCGAAAATGGGCGGCCCCGGCCTGGGCACCAGCAGCGGCTCGCCCCCGAAGCTCGCGAGCTGGCGCGCCACCCGCGGGGCGATGCGCACGTGCTCGCGCGACTTCTGCTGCGGCTCGACGCGCGCGCCGAGCTTCACGGCCAGCTTCTCGAACGCCACTTCCTGCGCCTGTGACAGCAGCACCGGTGCGCTCTTCGGCTTCAACCCCCGCCGGGGCGGAATGACGAGCGGGCCCCCGGGCAGGTGAGAGGGCAGCGGCGGGGGCGCGGCGGGCAACACCTGCGCGCGAATCGGTGGCGGCTTCGCCGGGGACGGCCGGGGCACGAGGGGCGGCGGCACGTCGGGGTGGAGCTCGCGCTGGAGCTTCTCGGCGCGCGTCTCGTAGGTGATGGCGCGCGCCTCGTCGCCGAGCTGTTCCCGAACGAAGGCCCCCAGCCGCTGCCAGAGCCGGAAGCGCTGCTGGGGATCGTCGGTGGCGGTGGCGGCGTGCTCGAGCGCCCACGCCGCCTCGGCGTCACGCTGGCCCAGGCCAATCAACCGCTCGGCGTAGGCGAGCCAGGCTTCGCGGTGACCGGGCTCGGCGCGCACCGCCTGCTTGAGTGCCTCGAGCGCGTCGCCGTTGCGGCCCGCGCGCTCGAGCAGCGTCACCAGTTCCATGCGCAGCTGCCGCGGGCGCGCGCCCCGGGGGTCGCGGGCGAGCGCTTCGAGGAGCAGGCGCTCGAGGGCCACGTCGTCGCCGGCCGCGCGGGTCAGCGCCAGCAGCCGCGCAGACGCCTCTTCGTCTCCGGGCAGCTCGGCGAGCACCTCGGCCCAGCTCAGGCGCGACAGCCTGGCGTCGCGGGCGGGAGAATCGGCCAGCCGGGCCAGGCGCCGGAAGAGATCGCCTCTGCCCGGGGTGCGCTTCTGAATGCGAGCCAGGGTCTGCTCGAGGAACTTGAGCGGCGCGGCCAGGTTGCCCTGGATCGCGGCCAGCTCGGCGAGCCCCGCGGCGGCCTCGGGCTGCCACGCCGAGACCTTCAGCGCCGCCTCGAAGTCCGCGCGCGCGGCGGCCACCTCGCGGCGGGTGAGCGCCTCTTCGGCGCGGAGCACCAGGGCGCGCGAACGTTCGGCGGGCGCCTGGGCCTGCTTCACGCCCGCGTCCAGGGCTTCGCGCACGCCGGTGTTGTCCTTCTGCTGCGCCAGCAGGCGCACCTGCTCGGAGACGGCGCGCGTGTCACCCGTCGCGGCGGCCACCTCGGCCCAGGCGCGCGCCGCGCCCTCGACGTCCTTGAGTTCCGACTCGAGGACCTCGGCGAGCTTCTCGGCCCACTGCGCGCGCTCGGTCTTCACCGTGGTGCGGGCGAGCGTGTCCCGGTAGAAGCCGGCGAGCTCGCGCCAGGCGCCGCGCTGAACGAAGTGGGCCTCGAGCTTCTGGGCCGCGCGGGGGTCGGGCCCTTCACGCACCGCCGCCGCGAGGATCGCCGCCGCCTCGGGCTTGCGCCCCACCGCCTCGGCGGCCTGGGCCACGGCCATCAGCTCGAGCTGGGTGCTGTGCCGGCGGGGCGCGGCCGGCGAGGGAGGCCCCGACGGCGTCACCTCGCCCGAGGTCGAGTTGACGGTGCTCACCACCGGGGTGGTGTCGACGCTGTTGACGGTGCGGTCGCCGGAGTCGGTGTCCTGCGCGAGGCCGAGCTCGTCGACGAGCGACTGGGCCGATTCGCGCTGCCCGACGCGATCGCCCAGGCTGAGCACCACGCGCGCGGCTTCTTCGAGCGCCCGCCCCGGCGCCCTCGCCCGGTGCAGGTTCCTGAGCCAGAGCAGGCGCAGCACGAAGGCGCTCTGGAGATCCCTGCCCTGCTCGGCGTACTGGGCCGCCTGCATGGCGCGCAGGGCGGCGCGGGCGGGGTCGTCGAGCGTCTCGGCCCAGAGCCGGGCGCGCCGCAGCGCCGAGCGCGAGGCGGCCTTCAGCTTCCCCAGGCGGAGCAGCTCGCGGGTGTCCTTGTCGAGGGAAGCGTCGAGCTCGTCCCAGCGCTGCCGGCGCGCGAGGATGGCGTTGAGCACGGCGCGCGCGCGGCGATCGCCCGAGCGCCCCGCGAGGATGGCGGTGATCACCTCCTGGGCCTTCTCCAGGTCGCCCGAGCGCCGCGCCAGGCGCGCCAGCTGCCGTTCGAGGTCGACGCGTTCCTCGCCTTCGGCGTCTTCGAGCCCCTCGGTGATCAGCACCAGCGCCACCGCGTGGGTGCCGGCCCGAAGGCCGGTCGAGACCAGCGCCGCGGCGAGCCGCGCGTTCATGGGCACGGCCCGGCTGGCGCGCACCAGCTCCTGGAAGCCCATCAGCGCGGACCCCTCGCGGGTGAGCCGGGCGGCGATGTCGAGGTGCATCTGCACCACGCTGCGCACCTGGTGGAGGTACGCGTCGTCGGCAGTGACGGTTTCGAGGCGGCTCTCTCCCGAGAGATCGAGGAGCGTGGTGGCGCCCGGGTCCGTGGACATCAGGCGCGCGAGCCTACACGACGGTCTGTGCAGTTCGGTGCGCAGCGTGAGCACTCCTTGGCGCACCCCCGGATCGAGTGCGCTCGATGGCCCCATGGACCGTGGCTTGCTCGGCCCCGGCGCATGCACAACTCCCTTGCTGAAAAGAATGGCGCGCGGCGCGTTTGCGGGGAGACTCGCCCCATGTCCGTCCGGATCGTGCTGGTCGCCGCCGCGCTCATGTCGTCCGCCGCCTCTGCCCAGATGCTCAACGACCAGGGGCCGCCGCAGCACCGCGTCGTCCACCGGAACACCTTCGCGCTCCGCTACAACCCGCTCGGCCTGCTCTACGACGGGCGCTTCATGTACCGCCTGCGGCTCTACCAGTCCGAGTCGAAGGTGCTGCGCGACAACTTCGTGGGCATCGGGGTGGCGCCGACCTTCAGCCCGGCCTTCATGCGCATCGGCCCGTACGTCGAGTTCAACCCCCTCACCATGTTCGGCGTGTGGGCGATGGTGCAGTTCGTTCAATACTTCGGCAGCTTCGATCTCGCCCAGGGCTTCGCCGGCGCGCAGTCGGACTTCTCGGACAAGGCGATCAAGGCGAACACCGCGAACCGGGTGGCCACCAACGGCTACGAGGTGACGCTGGGGGCCAACCTGCAGGCGAAGGTGGCGATGTTCATCATCCGCAGTCAGGCGCGCCTGGTGTTCGGCCACCTCAAGCTGAAGGACGGCGAGCGCATCTACTACGACCAGTTCTACGACGTCGGCGCGCCCAACCAGGGCTGGACGTTCGTGAACGATCTCGACGTGCTCTACCAGGGCCTCGAGAACAAGCTGGTCGCCGGCGCGCGCTACACCGCCACCGCGCCGCTCTACGATCCAGCCCGCCACCTCGAGCCCGGCGCCACGGGCCCCTCGGACAACTCGATGCACCGGGTGGGGCCGTTCGTCGGCTACAGCTTCAAGATGGAAGACGGCGCGGCCTTCAACAACCCCACCGTCTTCATCCTCGTGCAGTGGTGGCTCAAGCACCGCTTCCGCACCGGCGTCGACACGTCGGCGGCGCTGCCGCTGATGGGCGTCGGCTTCCAGATGACGGGCGACTTCCTGCCCCTCAAGTAAGGAAGCGGGCGATCTCCGGGGGCACCGGCGCTTCGATCGACAGGTCGTCGATCTCGAGGCAGTGCGCGTGCAACAGGCAGCGCGGTCCTTCGGCGCCGCCGTAGAGCCGATCGCCCACGATGGGGTAGCCGATGCCGGCGAGGTGGGCGCGCAGTTGATGGGTGCGGCCCGTCTGCGGAAACAGCGCGACCACCGCCACCGCGCCGTCATCGGAGAGCCGGGTGAAGTGCGTCTCGGCCGTGATGCCGTTGGCCTTGTCGCTGGCGCGCCAGCGCCCCGGGCGCGACGGATCTTTCGACAACGGCAGCTCGATCACCCCCGACGCCGGCACGCCCGAGCCGGTCACCGCGAGGTATTCCTTCTTCGCCCGCCCTTCCCGGAAGGCCGCGGCGAGCGCCGAGGTCGCGCGCGGGTTCTTCCCGAAGACGGTGACGCCCGAGGTCTCGCGGTCGAGCCGATGCACCAGGCCCGCCTGCTTGCGCAGATAGACGGTGGCGAGATCGACCAGGCTGTCTCCCACCTTCCCCGGGGTGGGCTGGGCGGTGACGCCGGGGGGCTTGTCCACCGCGAGCACGTCGGCGTCTTCGTAGAGCACCACCAGCGGCGCGGCTCTGGGCGACGGCACGGTCACCGCTTCCCCCGACTCTTCCAGCACCACCATCACCTTCGCGCCCCCGGCCACCCGGGCGGCGGCGTCTTTGGCGCGGCGCCCATCGACGTACACGGCGCCCCGTTCGACGAGCGCGAACACCTCGTCGCGCGCAAGGGCGAGCGCGCCACGCAGCACGGCCTCGACTCGACTGGGTTTCTCCACGGTGAACGTGCGGCGCTTCATGACGATGGAGGCGACTAGCGCACCCGGGAGGAACTTTCGCCTACCACCCCGCACAACGGGGAATTGACGAGATCGCCAACATGGGACGCAATCTCGCCGTGCAACTCTCGCTGAGCACCCTGGTCGAGCAGCTCGACGATCTCTTCTCCGAACGAGCCACCCGCGCGTTCCGCGCCGCGTCCGGCCTCCAGCGCGACGTCGAGCCCGTGGCCGAACACCCCGACGTGGCGCGCCCCGACGCGTACCAGATGACGAGCGAGCTCCTGGCCAGCCCGCGCGTCGACGAGGCCAAGCGCGCCCGGCTGGTGCTGCTGCGCCGCCACCTCGCGCGCGCCTACGTCGAGGCCCAGACGGTCGAGGCGGGCGCGAAGCTGCAGGCCTTCCTCCAGTCGCACACCTTCTTCGCGGCCGCGAAGACGTGGACCCCGCGCGAGGCGATGCGCGAGCTGCCGCGGCTGGCCAACCGGGAGGGGCGCGTCACCCTGGCCGCCGAGCTCTCGGCCCAGCTCACCGCCCACGAGTCGCTGGTGGCCCGGTGGCTCGACGGCACGATGGAGGCGATCGCCGCGCTCAAGCTCACCCCCACCACCTTCGTGGAGGAGCTCACCGGCCGGCCGGTGAAGCCACGCCTCGAGGCGGCGAAGCTCACCCTCGACCAGACGCAAGACGCGTCGCTCGACCTGCTGGGCTACGCGCTCAAGAAGCTCGACCCGATGCTCTCGCCGCGCACGGCCAGCGCGCACGACGCGGAACGCACTGCGCTCGCGCCCTGGCTGTTCGAGAACTTCCGCCGCGAAGATCTCACCCACGCGTTGAGCCGCACCCTGGGCGATCTCGGGCTCTCGCCCAACGCCGATGGCCGCATCACCATCGACAGCGAAGCGCGCCCCGGCCGCGACGTGAGCGCGCGTTGCTTCGAGCTGCGGGTACCCGATCAGATTCGCCTGCTGCTCACGCCCGAGCTGGGCTTCGACGCGTACGCGGGCTGGCTCTCGGCCTGGGGCACGGCGCTGCACCGCGCCAACGTGGGCCGGGCGCTCCCGTTCGTCGAGCGCCGCCTCGGAGATCGCGCGGTGGTCGACGCGGTGGGGCTGCTCTTCGAGTCGTTCCTGCTCGATGAGGGCTGGCTCAAGCGCTACCTGCGCCTCACCGCGCACCAGGCGAAGGAAGCCGCGCGCGCGTTCGCCTCACGCCAGCTGCTGCAGCTGCGCCGCGCCGCGGGGCTCGCGCTCTATTCGCACGAGGCGACCGGGCGCGGCGCGTGGGCGAGCCTGCCCGACGAATACGTGCCCAGGCTTTCCAGCGCGCTGGGGGTGGAGGTGCTGCGGGGACACACGCTCTTCGACCTCGACGTGTTCGGAGATCGCCTGGTGCAGCTCGACGCCTTCTCTCTCGAGCACGTGATGCGCAGCCACCTGCAGGAGCGCTTCAACGAGGACTTCTGGCGGAACCCGGCGACCGGAAGGTGGCTCACCGAGCTGGCGAGCCGGGGCCAGCACGACGACGCGCCGGTGGTGGCAAAGAGCCTGGGCGTGGAGTCGATGTCGCTCACCGATGCCGCCCGTCACAGGGTGCAGGTCATGGGAGCGTAGGGCGCCTCGACTCCGCTCGGCGTGAACGGAACTGCTCAAGCCGTTCAGCCCGAGCGAAGTCGAGGGCCGTCTTCGACCGCTCTACTTCTTCGACAGCCTGGCGGCGATCTTCGACTTCACGGCGCCCTTGGTGGCCACCGTCTTCGACTTCGGAGCCTGGTGCGCCTTGAGACCCCGCAGGAGCTGCATCTCGATGAGCAGGAGCTCGTCGGCCAGCTCCTCGTTGCCTCCGTGGGCCTGAGGGAGCGCCGCCTTCTTGTCCACGCTCGCGCCGTACCGCATTCGCAACGTCTGCTCTTCGCGGGCGGTGGTCGTCGCCGTCCGCAGACCCGTCGCGACCAGCTCCTTCGTCACCACCGCCGTGCTGCTGCCCTTGCGCTCCATGATGGGTTCCTGTCCTTTTCGAGTACCTGAACAACCGGCCATGTACGATGCGGCCAAACCGCAACTGTTGGGCAGTGTAGCGATCGACCTCGACCCCGCAAATTTTCGGACTGAGATTTCCGCTCGCCGGACAGGGCCCGAAAAAGGCCTGAAAACCGTCCTGCTTTCATGCACTTGCGAGGTAGGCAAACTGCCTACTCCGGGTCGTCTTCAGGCTCGCCGGGGCCTGCGGTTCCAGCCACGCCGGCATCAGGCGTCTTGCGCTCGATTCCCATGCGAAGCAGGGCGGCGGCGATGCCGTCGGGCTTGTCTTCGTCAGGGAGGAAGTCTTTGGGCGGCTCGATGAGGGGCGCCTTGCCGATGCCCGTCAGCGACGACTCGACCACGAGGTGGAGCTCGGACTCAGCCTCGGCCGATTTCACGCCCACGCGGCCGTCCAGGCGGGCCTTGAGCACCACGCTGGTGGCGGCATCGACGTAGACCTCGCCCTGGATCGAGCGGGGCACGCGGGCCTCGTAGAAGAGCTGGCGGCGTTTGGTGGTGTCGTCGACGCCGTTCTTCGGGACCGCCAGCGGGGGCAGGTTCGAGCCGGTGTCGGGCGCGGCGTCGGCGAGGGTGACGGCGTACTTCCACGCGGTGCGGCCCTCGAGGCTCGAGGTGCCCTGCGCGTTGAGCTTGAGGCGCCCGCGGAAGAGCTGATCGAAGTCCCGCAGCGCGCCCGAGGCCTCGTCGCGCATGCGCTCGGCCATGCCGCGATCGCGCTTGCGCTCACGCAGCTTGCCCGCGCCGTCCTTGCCGTAGGTGCTGCGGGCGTAGACCTTGCCGCCGACGCGCAGCACCTCGAGGCCCTGCTCGTTGGTGTTGGACATGCGGGCGATGAAGTCGCCCGACATGCCGCCGGGCCCGGAGAGCAGCTCCCGTGATTCCTTGAGGCGCACGTTCTTGCCCGACGAGGTCCACTCCCAGGTGATGCTGGCGCCGTAGGTGTGCGGGCCGATGCGCTCGGTGGTCTCGGCGGCGCCCATGCCCAGGATGCGGCGCGAGATGGTCGAGCTGTCAGCCGCCTCTTCGGGGGGGAGCTTCTGGCTGGCGGCGGCGACGGCCTGGGGCGGATCTTCGGGCGAGAAGATGCGTTTCTTGGCCGCCTGGTCGACGGGATCCTTGCAGGCGCTGAGCAACCACAGCGCGATGACGAGCGACCGCTTCACGAAGCCGGGCACCCTAATCTTCCCATTCGCCTGAGTCGATCTCCGTCGGGTCGCCAGCGGCAAGAGACGACGGCGCCCCATGGCGAGCCGACGGCATCGACTCAGGCAGTGCGCCAGTGTGGATTGGAAACCACGCGCTGCTATAGGGCCGCGCATGCAGAGCCTGCGCGACAAGCTTCTCAAGGCCGGTCTGGTCACCGAGGAATCAGCGAAGAAGGCCGAGGCCGAGAAGGCGGCGATGCCCGCGCCCCGTCCGCCCTCGGGCGACCGGCGGGACGACCGCCCGCCCCGTCGAGACGATCGTCCGCCGCGCCGCGATGACCGCCCGCCGCGCCGCGATGATCGCCCGCCGCGCTCCGATGCGCCTCCCTCGCGCGAGTTCACTCCCCGTCCGCCGCCGCAGCGCAGAGAGGGCCCGCCGCCCCCGCGCCGCGAGCCCGAGAGCCGCGTGCCGAAGCTCCCGCCGCTGCAGGGGAGCAAGGAAGCGCACCGCCTCCAGGCCCGCAAGCAGGTCGAGCTCGATCGGGCGATGCGCGAGCTGGTGCTGGCGAACACGGTGCCCGTCGAGGCCGGCGCCACGCCCTTCTATTTCGTCACCCGCAAGAACAAGCTGCGCCGCCTCGAGCTGACCGAAGCGCAGGCGAAGCGCCTCGAGCTGGGCGAGCTGGCGGTGGTCGAGCGGCCCGACCCCGACAAGATCGAGCACGCGCTGGTGACCCCGGCCATCGCCGAGCAGCTGCTCAAGCTGTCCGAGCGCGCGGTGCGCTTCCTCAACAAGGAAGGCGCGAAGGTCGGCTTCCTCACCGACGAAGAGATCCACCAGCGCGCGTCGGAGGCCGATGCGCCGGCCGAGCCCGAGGTGGCCGCGGCCCCTGCCGCACCCGCAGAGCCCGAGGCGCCGAAGGAAGGCGAGCTGTTCATCACCATCAAGCGGTCGCCGCTGACATGACCGAGGTGGTGAACCTGCCGCTCGCGGAGCGGCGGATCGACGTCTTCTTCGCGGTGATCTTCGTCGTCTTCGCCTTGACGTCGGGCATCAGCGACGCGGTGCCCACCCTGGGCATCGAGATGTCGCCCGACTCGCCCAACCCGCTGGCGCGCGCGAACTACTGGTACGCGATCGACGCCGACCCGCTCTTCATGCACCCGCCGGTGTGGATGCGCTTCGTCACCGGGCTCTCGACCTTCGTGTACGGGCCGTTCTACCTGCTGCTGGCCTGGGCGCTGGTGAAGGGGAAGAACTGGATCCAGCTGCCCTCGGTCATCTACGCGACGATGATCTCGAGCATCACCGGGGTGATCGTCTTCGGGGTCGAGTTCTTCGGCGAGCCCGGGCTGCGCACGCAGAACCCGGTCAAGTTCCTCGCGTTCAACCTGCCCTACGTGGTGTTGCCGATCCTGCTGCTGGTGCGCATGCGCAAGCCGCTGCCGTTCACTCGCCGGTTTTGAGGTGAGCGACGAACAGCGCGTGGATGTCGTCGGGGTACTCGATGCCCTTGAAGTCGGTGGTGTCGATGGCCGCCTGCTTGAGGACGATCACGGCGCAGCGCTCGTCGGTCTCGTCGCGGTAGAGCGTGAAGCGTGAGGTCACCGAGCGCTTCGAGAGCTTGATGACGTCCATCACGATGCGCGCGGTGTCGCCCAGGCGCAGCGGCGCGAAGAACTCGGCCTGCGAGCTGACGATGGGGAAGCCCAGCTTCCGCTCGGCCAGCAGCGCCGCGTAGGGCAGCTTCGCGTGGTCGTTGAAGAAGTCTTCGAAGGTGCGGTGCGCGAAGTCGAAGAACCGCGCGAAGTAGACGACGCGCGCCCAGTCGATGTCCGCAAACCTCACCCGTACCCGTGCCGTGAACGCCATGGGGGCGCCTCTTACCTCAAGCGGCGGAAGACGCGGGCCACGCCTGCGCCATCGCGGCCTCCGACGTAGACGTGGGAGCTCTCCACGGCGAGCGCGTCGAAGGTGGTCAGCTGGGCGGGGCCGGCGCCGGCCGGGGTCCAGCGGGTGCCGTCGAAGCGGGCGAGGCCGAGCCCCGTGCCGACGACCCAGACCTCGGTGGCCGACTCGACGGCGAGCGCGGCGATCTCTCCGTTGAGCGCGCTCTCGACGCGCCAGCCGGCGTCTTCGGGTCTGCGGGCGACCGCGCCGCGGGCGCTGGCGGCGATCACCCAGGTGCCGTCGGTGCCGACCTTCGTCCACGGCTCGTTGGTGGAGACGCGGCCGAGCCCGCCGGTGTCAGGCACCTCGACCGAGGCCTGGCTCACGTTCACCTTCCCCACCCCGCCCTGCCCCGCCACGAAGAGCTCGCCCCGGGTGGTGCGGGCGCAGTCGAGCGGCGAGCGGAGGTTCAAGAGCGAGACGAAGTCCCACTGGTCGCCGTTCTGCTCGAAGAGCGCCGCGCCGGCGTCGCTCGCGGAGGTCATCACGCCGAGGTTGTCGGCCGAGCCACAGACCGCGATCGGCGTCGCGCCGAGCCCGAAGTCGAGGAAGCCCACGCCCTGCTCGCAGTTGCTGGTGCAGGCCAGCAGCCGCTGGAAGACCGTCACCGCCGAGAAGCCGGAGCGGGACACCTGGAAGTCACCCAGGATGGGATCGTTGAAGACGAGCACCTCGTTGAAGCGGCCGCCTGCGCTGCGCAGCACGTACTGGTTGGCGACCAGCGCGTAGATCTCTCCCGGGCGCGCGGAGAGGCGTTGCACGGTGCCCTGCGTGCCGGCGGGCACCTGGAGCGCGACCTCGAGCCACGAGGCCTCGGTTCCTCCGCCGCCTCCTCCGGTTGCGCCGCCTCCGCCTCCGGTCGCAGCGCCTCCTCCGCCGGTGGCCGTGCCTCCACCTCCCGTGGCCGTGCCTCCACCCGTCGCGAAGCCTCCGCCGGTTCCACCGTCAGGCTTCGGAGGCGTGAGGGCCCCGCAGCCGAGCAGCACCAGCGAGAGGAGCACGCAGTGGCCCCTCGACTCCGCTCGGGGTGAACGGTGCAGCATCAGTTTCCGAACGCGTTGATGCCGGTGATCGCCTTGCCGAGGATCAGCGTGTGCACCTCGTGGGTGCCCTCGTACGTGTAGACGCTCTCGAGGTTGAGCATGTGCCGCACCGGCGGGTACTCGTCGGTGATGCCGTTGGCGCCGTAGATGCTGCGCGCCACCCGGGCGATGTCGAGGGCGACCTTCACGTTGTTGCGCTTGCACAGCGAGACCTGCTCGGGCGACGGCTTGCCCTCGTCGGCGAGGCGCGCCAGGCGCAGGGCGAGCAGCTGGCCCTTGACGATCTCCTGCAGCATGTCGGCGAGCTTTTCCTGGGTGAGCTGGAAGCCGGCGATGGGCTTGTTGAACGTCTTGCGCTCGAGCGAGTACTCGCGCGCGCCCTCGAAGCAGGCCACCGCCGCGCCCATCACGGCGAACGCGATGCCCATGCGTGCCTTGTTGAGGCACGAGAGCGGCCCGCGCAGGCCCTGGACGCCAGGCATCATGTTCGCCGCGGGGACCCGCACGTCCTGGAAGGAGAGCTCGGCGGTGTACGAGGCGCGCAGCGAGAACTTCCCTTCGATCTCCTTCGCCGCGTAGCCGGGCGTGCCCTTCTCGACCAGGAAGCCGCGGATCGACTCGGACCCGCCGTCATCGACCTTCGCCCAGACGATCGCCACGTCGGCGATGGTGCCGTTGGTGATCCACATCTTCGAGCCGTTGAGCACGTACGAGTCGCCGTCCTTGCGGGCGCGCGTCACCATGCCCCCGGGGTCGCTGCCGTAGTCGGGCTCGGTGAGGCCGAAGCAGCCGATCAACTTCCCCTGCGCCATGCCGGGCAGCCACTTCTGCTTCTGTTCCTCGCTGCCGAACGACCAGATGGGAAACATGCACAACGAGCTCTGCACCGAGGCGAAGCTGCGCAGGCCGGAGTCGCCGCGCTCGAGCTCCTGGAGGATGAGGCCGTACGCCACGTTCGAGAGGCCCGCGCAGCCGTAGCCGGTGAGCGTCGCGCCGAACACGCCCATGTCGGCCAGCTGGGGGATGAGCTCGGTGGGGAAGGTGTGGTGGCGGAAGTGTTTGCCGACGATCGGCAGGTACTCCTTGTCGATGAAGCGCGCGACGGTGTCGCGAATGGCGCGCTCCTCGGCGCTGAGCATGTCGTCGATGCGGTAGAGATCGGTGATGGCGGCGCGGGGCATGGGCGCGCTGTAGCAGGCCCCACCGGGCGTTCGCTACCTCCGGGCCCCCCGGACGATCGCGGGGTATTGGTTCAGGTCGTAGCCCCCCACGTAGATCGGCCCGGCGGCGCTGCGGAACGCGCTGAAGGTGACGTTCATCACTGGAATGTCGGGCGTCAGCGCGCTCCAGCTGGTGCCGTCGAACCGATACCCCGCCTGCCCCGACGAGGTGAACCCGCCCCCGAAGGCGAAGGCCAGGGTGGGCGAGACGCCGATCACCGAGACGAGCGAGGCCGTCGAGGTGCCTGACGGCGCGTACACGTTGGTCCAGCTGGTCTGGCCGCGCTCTGCGATGAGCGGGCCCGTGCCCGTCACCCACTCGTGCCCGGGCGAGGAGCCACCGCCCCGCCAGCCCTGCATGGGCACGGTCGGCTCGGGGGTGAAGCCCTCGGTGGTGGGCGAGTAGCGCAGCACCACGTCGTCCGCGGGGATGAAGAAGTCGCCCGACGCGCCCTTCCAGCAGTTGTCGGGGCCGAACGCGCCGATGAGCGAGGCGGCCGGAGCGAGCGTGGAGCCGTTCCACCGGTACGAGATGCCGTCGTTGCCACCGCCCTGCGTGCCGATCGCCAGCGCGTGATCGCCGTCGACCACGCAGAGCGAGTCGAGCACCTCATTCGAGGCGGAGATCTGCCGATCGACCCACGCGCCCGCGTCGCCGCAGTCGGCGGCGCACTCGAGGAAGTGCACCGTGGTGATGATGAAGAAGTGACCCGACGCGCTCGCCTCGAAGTCGACCGGCTGCAGGCCCGGGAACGAGAAGAGCTCGAGGAACGGGCCGCCGGTCGAGCGATAGACGCGGCCAGCGCCGCTCACCGCGTAGATCCCCGCGTCCGTCTCGGCGAAGCCGACGATCGCGCCGGAGTTGGTGGGCGCGGGGTTGAGCGCGATGGTCGCGAAGTCCCAGACGCCGTCGCCCGCATCAGCCGCCCCGCCACCGCCCCCCACCGCGCCGCCACCTCCACCACCGCCCGTGGCGCCACCACCACCGCCCGAGGTGCCGCCGCCTCCGCCCGTGTTGCCCCCGCCACCACCGGTGATCGCGCCCCCACCGTTCCCGCCCGTGCCCCCCCCGCCGCCACCCGAACCGGCGTCCGTCTTCGGAGGCGTGAGCGGACCGCACGCGGCGAGCAACACCATGGCCAACGACGAAAGCGATCTCACCTGCGACCCCGGATGATGATCGGCCCGGCCTGGTTCTCGCCCGCGACGTAGAGCTCGTTGGGCGCGGTCACCAGCATGCTGCGAATCATCGACTGCGTGCCGGTGTTAGGCAGCAGGTTGCCGACGCCGGAGAGGGTCGTGCCGTTCCACTTGAAGCCGTTACCGACGCCCGACTCGTAGTAGCCGAACGCGTACACCTCGTTCGCCGACAACCCACCGACCACCCACAAGGTGCTGCTCGTGGTCACGGGAAACGGGGTCCAGGTGGCGGCCCCGGTGCGGCGCGCGAGGTAGTGCCTGGGCCCGACGAGCCACTGCGTGCCGCCCACGTCAGCGCCGCCGTAGTACCCGGTGGAGTTGCTGCTGATCGTCTCGATGCCGGTGGCGCCCATGTCGCTGCGCGCGACGGCGTCCTGCCCGGCCACGTAGAGCACGCCCGCGTCGTCGAACCAGCAGGCGCGGGGATAGGCGATGCCCAGGTTGCTGTTGGTCCGGGTCCAGGTGGTGCCGTCCCACGAGAAGATCTGGCCCATGTTCTGGGTGTCGCTGACCACCACGGTGATGTCACTGGGGCCGCGGCCGCAGACGGCTTCGCCGAAGAGATTGTAGGTGCCGTTGAGCAGCGAGAAGTCGGCGTAGCTGGCGAGGTTGGTGCAGTCGGCCGTGCAGGTGCGGATGGAGCGGGTCTGCACCAGCACCACCGTGCCGCCGTTCGCGTAGAGCCCCTTGAGCCCGTACTGGATGTTGAAGGCGAGGCTGAACGCGCCGCCGGTGGAGTGGAAGAGGTACCCCGTGTCCTGCGCGGCCCAGACGTCGGTCGCCGAGCCGCCCAGGCCGATGATGTACCCGCTGCTGGTCGCGCCGCTGATGGCCATCGAGGCCCAGGTCAACGGAGCGAGCGCGCCGCCTCCGCCACCGCCCGTGGCGCCGCCGCCCGTGCCTCCCCCGCCCGTGCCTCCGCCGGTGCCGCCACCAGTCGTGCCCCCGCCGGTCCCGCCGCCGGTGACGCCACCACCGCTCCCGCCGGTGCCGCCTCCGAGGATCGATCCGCCGCCTCCCGTGCCGCCATCACTCTTCGGGGGAGCGAGGGGACCACACGCGCTGAAAATCACCGCGAGGCTGATCAGGACCTGACGAAACATGGAATCAGGTCGTAGCACAGCGCCCACCGGTGCCAATCCAGCCGGGCGTCCAGACGTTGTGTCCCTGATCACCGAGCGGGGAGATACGCTCCCGCGCCGTGACCATCTTCAAAGCGGGAATGTTCCAGGGCGAAGTCGCGCTGATCACCGGCGGTGGAACCGGCATCGGGTTCGCGGTGGCGAGCGAGCTGGGTGAGCTGGGCGCGAAGGTCGCGCTGTGCGGCCGTCGGCCCGAGCCCCTGGCGAAGGCTGCGGAGGAGTTGGGGCGCGCCGGGGTCGAGGTCTTCACCACCACCTGCGACATCCGCGACCCGGAGCAGATCAAGACCTGCGTCGAGGCGGTGAAGCAGCGCTTCGGGCGCATCGACGTGCTGGTGAACAACGCGGGCGGACAGTTCCCCTCGGCGGCCGAGACGCTCTCGCCGAAGGGCTTCGAGGCGGTGGTGCGGAACAACCTGCTGGGCACCTTCAACATGACCCAGGCCGTGGCCACGCAGGCGTTCATTCCCCAGAAGCGCGGGCGGATCGTGAACGTGATCGCGCAGATCTCTCGCGGCTTTCCCGGAATGATCCACACCGGCGCCGCGCGCGCGGGCGTGGAGAACATGACCAAGACGCTGGCCGTGGAGTGGTCGGCCTACGGCATTCGCGTCAACGCGGTCGCGCCCGGCGTGATCAAGACGACCGGGACCGATCAGTATCCACCCGAGATCCTCGAGGCGGCCGCGAAGCAGACCCCGCTGCGGCGCATCGGCACCGCGAACGAGGTGGCGCACCTGATCGTCTACCTCGCCTCGCGCCAGGCCGACTTCATCACCGGGCAGAGCTTCACCATCGACGGCGGCCAGAGCCTGTGGGGCAACGTGTGGGAAGTGCCGGAAGACGTGCCGCGTTTCGTTCCCGAAGACTGAGAGGGCGAAACGAAACCACTGGTCATGCCCGCGCAGACCCCGTCGCCCCGGCGCGCACTATTTCCGATTCGGATGATGGAGCCATGCTTCCTGCCGTCAGCTCGGATCTCTCGGTGGGCATCGGTTCCGCTTCGTCTTCGACGAGTCGGTGCTGGCGCAGGGCGGTTGCTCACGGACGAGGCGCCTGACCTCTCCATTGCGAATGCTGCCGACGTTTGGCAGCAGGTCGACTTCGGCGAGAGCATTCACGTGCATCGAGAACGGGGCGACCCATGCGTCGAAGCCGGCGTCGGCACGTACGACGGCCACCTCACCATGCTCATGCGTTCGCAGACCGGCGTCTCGTCGGCGTCGTCCATCGGTCGTTTGGATGAACGACTCACCCGTTGCGCGCGCTGACTGTTGCCGAAACGTGGCCGCAGTGTTGTCACGCCCACCGGCCGGGCCTCGGACGGCTTCAGCTCTGGTCACCGGCTACGACGACGAGCGAAGAGGGACAGCGGCCTGCAGGGGGCGTGGTGAGCCTGGGCTTCATTCTGTGCGCGACCCGCGCTTGCCCCTCACTTCGGGCGAGGATCCGCTGCTGACGAGGTCGGACCGGGTTCGCTCTCCCAGAGGCGTAATGGACCATTACCGACTGGTAATGGTCCATTACGCGCCAGGAAAAAGCGACCCGGCCTGGGTCAGCTTCGCGTCCTTGCCCGAAGCCTGGAGGCAAGCACGCGACGGCCTCGGAGCAGATCCACACTGACCGCTGCGCTCCAGGCTTTGGCTTGTCGGCACGACCTGCGCTCATGTGGGAACCGGTCGACCCGCGCGGCACGCGCTTCCGCCTGTCTCGCGCGGCCTTCCGCTGCTAACAGCGCTGCTTCATGTTCTGGGTCGCGCCACCTCGGCCAGCCGTCCGCTTCGCTCCCGCCTGTCTCGCACAGCGCTGCGCTGCTAACAGGCCCGTTTCATGACCGTGAAACAAGTGGCCATCACCGGCGCAGGGCGGGGCATCGGCCGCGCGATCGCCGAGCGGTTCCTCGCCGAGGGCTGGCGCGTGTGGGCGCTCGCCCGGCAGGAGTCCTCGGTCGGGCCGCTGCGCAGCAAGGGCGACCTCCACTTCGTGTCCTTCGACGCCGCCGAGGAGCGCTCGGTGATGGCCGCCGCGCTCAAGCTCACCACCGACGCGGGCCACCTCACCGCGCTGGTGAACAACGCGGGCATCGCCCTCTCGGCGCCGCTGCACAAGACGACCACCGAAGAGTTCGAGCGCACCATGCGCGTCAACGTGACCGCGCCGTTCCTGCTCATTCGCGAGCTCTCGGGCGCGATGGTGAAGGCCGGCCACGGGCGCATCGTGAACATCGCCAGCACCGCCGCGAAGAAGGGCTTCAAGTACACCTCGGCGTACTGCGCCTCGAAGCACGCGCTGCTGGGGCTCACCCGCTCGCTCGCGCTCGAGCTGGCGCCGAAGGGCGTCACCGTGAACGCGGTCTGCCCAGGGTGGACCGACACCGACATGCTGCAGGCGAGCGTCGATCGGATCGCCCAGAGCACCGGCCGCACTCAGGCCGAAGCGAAAGAGACGCTCTCGAAGCTGAACCCGATGCACCGCGCGGTGAAGCCCGAGGAGGTGGCCGAGCTCGTCTACTTCCTGAGCGCCTCGGCAGCCGGCGCAGCCATCACCGGCGCCGACTACACCATCGACGGAGGAGAGACCGCATGAGCACCGTCATTCAACCCGAGGGCTGGGCCCGCCCCAGGGGCTACGCGAACGCCATCGTCGCCACCGGCAAGACGCTCTTCATCGGCGGCCAGGTCGGCTGGAACCCGCGCAGCGCCACGCCCGAGTTCCCCGCCACCTTCGTGGAGCAGTTCGACCAGGTGCTCTCGAACATCTGCGAGCTCGTCCACGCCGCCGGAGGCAAGCCCGAGCAGATCGTGCGCATGACCGTCTACGTCACCGACAAGCAGGAATACCTGAGCTCACTCAAGGAATGCGGCGCCGCGTGGAAGAAGCACCTGGGCCGCCACTACCCCGCCATGGCCCTGGTGGTCGTCGCCGGCCTGGTGGAGTCAGCCGCGAAGGTCGAGATCGAAGCCACCGCAGTCCTGGAGAGCTGACCCATGATGCAGCCCACGTCCTTCCGCTTCGAGGTCAAAGACCAGGTCGGGCTGATCACGCTCAACCGGCCCGACACGCTCAACTCGCTCACCTTCGCCGTGTACCGCGAGCTCACCGATCTCTTCGCCACGCTCGAGCGCGAGCCGTCCGTGCGCAGCGTGGTGATCACCGGGGAGGGCCGCGGCTTCTGCTCGGGCGGCGACCAGCACGACATCATCAAGGAGCTCTTCTCGCGCGACATGCCCGCGCTGGTCGAGTTCACGCGCATGACGTGCGATCTGATCAAGAACATCCGCGCGCTGCGAAAGCCGGTGGTGGCCGCGCTCAACGGCACGGCGGCAGGTGCAGGCGCGGTGATCGCGCTCGCGGCAGATCTGCGCGTCGCCAGCGAGAAGGCGAAGATCGCCTTCCTCTTCACCAAGGTGGGCCTGGCGGGCGCCGACATGGGCGCGGCGTTCCTGCTCCCGAAGGTGGTGGGGCTCTCGCGCGCCACCGAGCTGCTCTACTTCGGCGACGTCATCGACGCGGTCACGGCCGAGAAGTACGGGCTGTTCAACAAGGTGGTCGCGCCCGAGAAGTTGATGGACGAGGCGATGGCCTGGGCCACCCGCCTGGCGAACGGGCCCACCTTCGCGCTGGGCATGACCAAGGAGCTGCTCAACGGCGAGCTGAGCCTCGACCTGTGGAACGCGCTCGAGAACGAGGCCCGGGCGCAGGCGGTGTGCATGCAGACGCAGGACTTCCGCGAGGCGTACGACGCGTTCTCGAAGAAGCGCCCGCCGCAGTTCAAGGGGAAGTGAGCGATGTCGGCGACCTTCCTGTCTTCGATTCACCTCGAGCTGCGGGCCCGCGCGCGCGCGCTGTTCAGCTCGATCGAGCCGCACGGCCCCATCGATGACGCGCAGCTCAAGGCCGAGGTCGCGAACCTGGGCTTCTACCCGTACCTGGTGCCCTCCGCGTACGGCGGCGCGCTGCCGAAGGTCGACGTGCTGTCCCTCTGCGTGCTGCGTGAAGAGCTCGCCTACCGCAACGCCGCGGCCGACTCGTTGTTCGCGGTGCAGGGCCTGGGCAGCCACCCGGTGTTGCTGGCCGGCTCCGAGGCGCAGAAGCAGGACCTGCTGCAGAGGGTGGCGAAGGGCGAGGTGCTCTTCGCCTTCGCGCTCACCGAGCCGGAAGCGGGCAGCGACGTGGCCGCGCTCTCCACGAAGGCCGTGCGCAAGGGTGATGGTTGGCTGATCAGCGGCCAGAAGCGCTTCATCAGCAACGCCGGCGTCGCCACGCACTACACGGTGTTCGCGCGCACCGGTGAGGGGCCGAAGGGCATCAGCGCCTTCGTGGTGCCCGCCGGCGCGAAGGGCTTCAAGGTGAGCCGCCAGATGGAGCTGATGGGCGAACACCCCATCGGCGAGCTGGTGTTGGACGGCTGCGAGGTGCCCGCGAGCGCGCAGCTGGGAGAATCGGGCCAGGGCATGAAGCTCGCGCTCTCCACCCTCGACGTGTTCCGCAGCACGGTGGGCGCGGCGGCGGTGGGCATGGCCCGGCGCGCGCTCGACGAGGCGGTCTCGTATTCGAAGTCGCGCAAGCAGTTCGGCGCCCCGCTCTCGGAGCTCTCGGCCGTGCAGGCGCTGCTCGCCGACAGCGCGGTGGAGCTGGAGGCCTCACGCCTCCTCGTGCACCAGGCCGCGCTCACCAAGGACCAGGGCCAGGCGCGGGTCACCTACGAGGCGGCGGTGGCGAAACTGTTCTCTACCGAGGCCGCGCAGCGCATCGTCGATCGCTGCCTGCAGGTGCACGGCGGCAACGGGGTGGTGAAGGGCATGGCCGTCGAGCGGCTCTACCGCGACGTGCGCGCGCTGCGCATCTACGAGGGCGCGAGCGAGGTCCAGCGCCTGGTGATCGCGCGGCACCTGCTGGGCTGAGCATTGCGATCGCGCTCCGTTCACCCCGAGCGAAGTCGAGGGGGCACCAGGAGCTCGGCCCTCGACTCCGCTCGGGCTGAACGGACTGGGCACGCTCTTCTGCGACTTTACCGAGGGAGAACTGTCGTCGCGTCCCCTGCGCGACCATGATGATGGCGTGGAACGCTACGAGCCCTTCGTCTCGCTGGCCCTGGCGGCGCTCGCCGGGCTCTTGATCGGCCTCGAGCGCGAACAATCACGACCCACCGACGAGGAGAAGCGGCCCTTCCTGGGGGGCATCCGCACCTATCCGCTCATCGGGCTGCTCGGCGCGGTGGCGATGATGCTCTCGAAGGCGGTGGGCCCGTGGGCACTGGTGACGGCCGGCCTGGGCCTGGCGACCCTGCTGGCGCTGAGCTACTGGCGCGATTCGCAGGCGGGCCACGGGGGCATCACCAGCGAAGCGAGCGCGCTGCTCACCTTCTTCCTCGGTGCGTTCTCGCTGGCGACCGAGGTGGTCTCGCCGGTCACCTCGCGCGTGTTCGTGGTGGCCTCGATCGCCGTCATCTCCACGCTGCTGCTCTCGGGCAAGACCGAGCTGCGGCAGTTCAGCTCGAAGCTCTCGCGCACCGACGTCATCGCCACGCTCAAGTTCCTGGTGGTCGCCGTGGTGGCGTTGCCGGTGTTGCCCAACGAGCCGCTGGGGCCCTACGGCGTGCTCAACCCCTTCCGCATCGGGGTGATGGTGGCGCTCATCGCGGGCATCGGCTTCGTCGGCTACGTGGCGATGCGGCTGTGGGGCGCGGGCCGGGGAATGCTGGTCACCGGCGCCGTGGGCGGCCTGGCTTCCAGCACCGCCGTCACGCTCGCCGCCGCCGCGCGCGCCCGGCAGGCCCCGGCGCTGGCGAAGCTGAGCGCGCTCGCGGTGATCATCGCGTCCACGGTGATGTGCGTCCGGCTGCTGGTGGTGCTCTTCATCGCCGAGCCGAGCCTGGGCAAGCAGCTGATCATCGCGCTGGGCACGATGGCCGCCGTGGGGTTGGCCTCGACGGCGTTCCTCTACTTCCGCGGCGATCACAAGGGGGGCGAGTCGGGGGCGGTGGCCCTGGAGAACCCCTTCGAGCTCAGCTCAGCGCTCAAGTTCGGCGCGCTCTTCGTGGTGGTGCTCATCGTGTCGCGCTGGGCGCAGGCCACCTTCGGCACGGGCGGCGCGTACGTCACCGGGCTGTTGGCAGGCACCACCGACGTCGACGCGATCTCGTTGTCGATGGCGAACCTGGTGAAGACGGGCGAGATCGAGCTGCAGGTCGCCCGCAACACGGTGGTCCTCGCGGCCGTCAGCAACACCGTGGTCAAGGCGGTGATGGCGATGGTGCTGGGCGGCGGCGTGATGGGGCGGCGGGTGGTGGCGGTGTCGGCCCTGATGCTCGCGGCGGCGCTGATCGTCGTGATCGTGAGCTGAGAAAAGATTTCTCCCGTTCCCACCCGCGTCCCGTACCTTCACCAGGTGCTTTCGCTCGACACGACGTACGTCCGGGCGCTGCGGCAGCGTGATGCTGCGGCCTTCGAGGCACTCGTGCGGGCATTTCTCCCGCGGGTGAGGCGCATGGCCATGCAGTATTTCCAGAGCCCCTTCGAGCAGGAAGACGCGGTGCAGGAGGCCTTCACGCACCTGTACGCACACCTCGACGCCGTCGATCCGTTGCGGGTCGAGTCGCTGCCCGGGTGGGTGGTGACCTCGGCGAGGAACCGGATTCTCGATCTGGCGCGGCAGAAGCGGCCGAACGCGCAGCTCGAGCTGACCGACGAGCTGGTGGGCGAAGAAGAGGGCAAGGGCCTCGAGGTGGTGGTGAGCGCAGAGCTGCGCGAGGTGATGGCCCGCTTCGAGGAGAAGCTGAAGCCCGCCTACCGGCCCTACTTCCGCGCGGTCTTCCTCGAGGGCCGCGACTGGGAAGAGGCGCGGCTGGCGCTGGGGCTCTCGCGGCTGCGCACGAAGTACCTCAAGTCGGTGCTGCTCAAGCTGCTGCAACGCCACGGACCGCTCCTCGAGATCCTCGGCAAGGAGAGACGCTCATGATCTGGGCCAGGAACCACGTCACCTCGCTGAGCGACGCGGTGTTGAGCGGGCGCGTGCTCTCGGCCGATGACGACGCGCGGTTCCGCGATCACCTGCGCGCGTGCGCCCCCTGCCGCGAGCACTACGATCGCACCGCGAGCGTGCTGCGCCTGGCCCGAGGGAACGCCGAGGCGCTGGCGCCCGGCGAAGCCCAGCGGCTCGAGGTGCGCGCCGGGCGCCTGGCCAGACCCATCGCCGGCAGCGCCACCTTCCCCTGGCGGATCGCGTTCGCCAGCGCGGCCGTGGCGGCGGCGCTGGTGCTGACGGTGCTGGCGTGGCCGCGCAGCGCGGTAGGGCGGGTGCTGGCCGCCGGCCCCGGGCTGCGGCTCGACGGCGTGCTGGTGGGCAAGGACGCGGTGGTGTTCGCCGGCGCCCAGATCTCCACCGAGAAGGAAGACGCGGCGATCCTGCTCGAGAGCGCGCGCGGGCGCCGCGGCCTGTTGCTGCGCCCCGGCACCCGGTTGACCACGCCGTCGAGCGACGAGGTGCGGCTCGAGGCAGGGCGTGTCCGGGTGCAGGTGAAGCAGCCGAGCGACCCCTTCGCCGTCCGCGCCGACGAGCTGCGCGTGGTGCAACCGGGCGCCGGCACCTTCGTGGTGGAACAACGGTCCGCGAGCACGCTCGTCGCCGTGCACCAGGGCGCCGTGGTGGTGGTGAGCGCGCGGGGCCAGCAGGTCGAGCTCTCAGAGGGCCAGGAGACCGAGCTCAGCGGCGGCAGCCTCGCGCCCGCCCGGCCGGCCAGCGCCAACGCGCTGGTCGAAGATCGGGGCGATGGCACCGTGTGGGACGCGATCTTGCGCTTCCTGCGGCAGCTCATCGACGTGATCGCGAAGGCATTGGCTGGCGATTGACCGATACCTGTCCGGGGGGACAGGGCGGAGCCGGCCCAGCGGAACGCTGGGCGAGCGCCGAGGCGAAGCGACCCAGAAACAACGCAGCACGACCGGGAGTACCGATGATCCTCAGAAACCTCACCTCCACCGAGCAAACCCTGAGTGATGGAGTCGACGTGAAGACGGTGTCCCCACTGGGCCTGGTGGCGGTCAGCGCAGAGACGGGCTTCCGGCTGCTCGCCTCGAGCCCGAAGGTGTGGAGTTCCGAGCAACCGCTCATCCCTCCCCCGCCCGCTTGAAACTACGAGACGGTCGTCTCGTCCCACTTGCCCTTGCGCGCGGCGGCCTCGAGCAGCAACGCGTCGAGCTTCTCCAGCAGCACCGTGTTGCCGTCCTGGCTGAAGCCCTCGAGTGACTTCGCGCACCCGTCGACGCGCTCGAGGAACTCGCCCAGCACCTGGCCGTCGAGCGCCTTCGCGTGCATGCCGTAGTTCAACTTCTGCAGGTAGAGCGCGTTGAGCACCTGCTCGAACTGGCCGCCGATGGGCACCGAGAGCATCGGCTTCTTCAGGTACACCGCCTCGCTCATGAGGGTGTAGCCACCGCCGCCCACCACCCCGCGCGCGGTGCGCAGATCGTCGATGAAGCCCGCTTCGCTGAAGGGCTTGAACACCAGGTTGCCCTCGCGCACGTCGCCGGTGAGGTCGCGCTTGAAGCCGTAGATGCGGCACTCGATGCCGCTCCGGCGCAGCTCCTCGATCAGCGCCGTGTTGCTGGTCATCGTCTGGTACACGAGCAGGTGCTCGCCCGGCTCGGACTTCGCCGAGATGATCTCCGGCCGGAGGATCGAGGGCACCAGCGTGGTGCGTTCCTTGCGGACCTGGGGGTAGAAGAAGGTGGTGATCAGGTAGTGGTAGGCGCCGGGCAGCTTCGACTTCACCAGGCCGCGGGTGAGCTCGAACTCGTCTTCGTGCCCCGCGAGCAGCTCCGGCTCGTGCTTGCACCGGTTGATGATCTGCATGTTGTCGACGCTGATGCAGGGGATGAAGTGGTTGCGCGCGAACATGTAGCTGAACGACTCGAAGTCGCTGATCACCGCGTCGGGTTTGAACTCGTCGACGATCTCGAAGTACTTCTTCACGTTCTGGGGCCAGCCGGTGATCGCGCCCTTGAGGTTCTGCAGGAGCGACTGCCACTTCTTCACCGAGTTCCCCTCGTACTCGAGGGTGAAGCCCCAGATGTTGTGGACGTTCTCGAAGCGCTTGGCCAGGTAGTCGCGCGCGCGGCCCGAGACGACGATGTGCACGTCGTGGTGCTTCGTGAGGTGCTCGAGCACCACGCGGGAACGGGTGGCGTGGCCCATGCCTTCACCGACGACTCCGTAGAGGATTCGCATTCGGCGGAAGCTAGCGCAGGAGGTAGTAGCCTGCCGCGCCAATGGCTCACCCCACCCGCTCCGTCGCTCGCGCCATCGGGGGCGGCCTGGTCCTCGGCTCGCTCGGCGCGGCGCTGGTCTTCGTCATCAGCTCGTGGAACAGCTCCCACACGGTGTGTGAGTTCCCCGGCACCGAAGAGTGCAACCTCCAGCAAGAGACCGCCGACGAGGTCGCCCGGCTGCAGGGGTTTGCCGGCATCGGCTTCGCGCTCCTCAGCGGCGGGCTCTTCCTCGCGCTGCGCCGCAGGTGATTCCCCTTGCATCGGTGCCCCTGACTTTCGACGCTGCGTCCTTGGCGCTCATGGACCCCTTCTCGCTCCCCGAACGGCTCAACCTCGCGCAGGTCTTCCTCCACGCGCAGGCGGCCCAGCACCCCGCGCGGGCCGCGCTCTATTTCGAAGAGCAGGTGATCACCTACGGCCAGCTGGCCGACGCCACCCAGCGGGCCTGCGCCGTCTTCAAGGGCCTGGGGCTGGAATGGGAGCAGCGGGTGCTCCTGATGCTGCCCGACGTGCCGCAGTTCGCCTCGGCCTGGTTCGCGGCCGTGCAGGCGGGCGGCGTGGTGAGCGCGGTCAACCCGGGCCTCAAGCCTGACGAGGTCACCTACTACCTGAACTACACCCGCGCGAAGCTGGTGGTCACTGACGCGGCGACCGCGGCGATCATCGACTCGGTGCGGACGCAGTGCCCCCACCTGAAGCACGTGGTGGTCGCGGGCGGAGAGGCGGGCAGGCACGTCGACTACGACGCCGAGCTGGGCCGCGCCACGCCCGACCCCACCGTCGCCGACACGCACCGCGACGACACCTGCGTGTGGCTCTACACCTCGGGCTCGACCGGCTTCCCCAAGGCGGCGGTGCACAAGCAGCACGACTTCGTGTTCAACGCGCTCACCTACGGGTTGCCGGTGCTGAAGTATGGGCCTGGCGACATCTGCGTGTCGGTGCCGCGGCTCGCCTTCGGCTACGCGCTGGGCAGCAACCTGCTCTTCCCGCTCCTGGCCGGCGGCGCCACGGCGCTGTTCAAGGAAAAGCCCACGCCCGAGAAGTTCTTCGAGATGCTCGGGCGTCACCGCCCCACCATTCTCACGGCGGTGCCCACGGCGCTCAACGGCATCCTGAACTCACCGGGCGTGAAGGACGCCGACTTCTCGAGCCTGCGCGTGGCGATCAGCGCGGGCGAGGCGCTGCCGGCCGAGCTGTACCAGCGGTGGAAGCAGCGCACGGGCGTGGAGATCCTCGACGGCATCGGCAGCGCCGAGATGTTCCACATCTTCATCACCAACCGCCTCGGCGACGTGAAGCTCGGCTCGCTGGGCCGGGTGGTCGACGGCTACGAGGCGAAGGTGTGCGACGACGCAGGCCAGCAGGTGCCGCGCGGGGAGGTGGGCACGCTGTGGGTGCGGGGCGACTCGATGGCGCTCGAGTACTGGCAGCAGCACGACAAGTCGAAGAGCACCTTCCGCGGTGACTGGTGCGTGTCGGCCGACAAGTTCCAGCAGAGCGAAGAGGGCTATTTCTACTTCTGTGGCCGCGGCGACGACATGCTCAAGGTGAGCGGGAAGTGGCTCTCGCCGGTCGAGGTGGAGAACGTGCTCTTGCAGCACCCGGCCGTGCGCGAAGCGGCGGTGGTGGCCTTCAAGGACGCCGACGGCCTCGACAAGCCGCGCGCCTTCGTGGCCTTGAACGCGGGGCACGCGGCGTCGGAGGCGCTGGCCGAGGCGATCAAGGCGCACGTGCGCGCGGCGCTGGAGCCGTTCAAGGCGCCCCGGCAGGTGCGCTTCCTGGACGCGTTGCCCCGCAGCGATCGCGGCAAGGTGCTCAAGACCGAGCTGCGAGATTCCACGGAGGCGCCGTGAAGAAGGAAATGGGGACAGGCTGCTTTATCGTCTCGGGCCGAGCACTCTCAGCGTCGATAAAGCAGCCTGTCCCCATTTCCCCCTTTTCCCCATGACGCTCCACGACGCCCGCCTCCTCTCCTGGCCCCGCACGCGCGCGCTCGCGCAGGCCGGGGCGGTCGCGCTCTTGCCGGTGGGGAGCACCGAAGCCCACGGCCCGCACCTCCCGCTCTCGGTCGACGTGGTGATCGCCGAGGAGGTCTGCCGCCGCGTGGCCGCGCGCCTCTCGCGTGACGTGGTGGTCTTTCCCCCCGTGGCCTACGCGCTCACCGACTTCGCCGCGCCCTTCGCGGGCACGGTGACGCTCAACGCCGACGTCGCCCGGCAGATGCTGCAGGGCATTCTGAGCGGCATCGTCGCCAGCGGTTTCCGTACCGTCGCGGTGGTCAACCACCACCTCGAGCCCGCGCACTTCAGGGTGGTGCACGACGCGGCGAAGGCCGTGCAGGCCCAGGCCGGCACCGCGCGCGTGCTGGTGCCCGATCACCGCCGCGCCCCCACCGGCCCCTTGCTCGGCGCCGAGTTCATGCACGGCGGCAGCCACGCGGGCCGCTACGAGACCTCGCTCATGCTCGCCGCCGCGCCGAAGCTGGTGGACGTGGCCGCGATGAAGGCCCTGCCCACGCTGGAGATCGATCTCCCCGGCGCCATCAAGGGCGGGGCGAAGAACTTCCTCGAGTGTGGAGGCCCCGACGCGTACTTCGGCGCGCCGGCCGACGCCACGGCCGACGAGGGCGAGCGGCTCTTCACCATCATCACGGACGCCACCGTGGCCACCCTCGAGGGCGCGCTCCCATGAACGACGATCTGACGCCAGACGAGCTGCTGGCCACCGGGGCCTTCGGGCTGTGCTGCTGCCTGCTCGCCGCGGCGGGCCTGGTGGCCGTGGTGATCTGGCTGATGCGCAAGGGCCCGGCCCCCTCAGCGCCGGCGCACCAGCCGCCCCCGCCCGGCGCGCCCTTCGCGCCCGCGGCGGAGTTCCACCTCTCGGTCATCGCCCTCGCCTTCGACGGCTTCTTCCGCCAGCAGGTCGAGGCGATGCTCACCGCGCCCACCACGCTGACCGATCCGGTCGGGGTGCGGGTCGAGCTGGTGCAGCGGGCCGCCCGCGCGCTGCTGGGGGTGGCGGTGCAGTGGCGGCTGTTCGGCTACGGCGAGAAGGACCTGAACGATCTCACCGCGGCGCAGCAGAGCTACGCGAGCGCCTTGACCGACTTCCGCGCGCGCTCGGGCGCGGCGGGCGATGGCGGGTCGCTCTGCGTGCTCACCCTGGTGCTCTGCACCCGGGGGCGGCGCCTGGGCGTCGATCGCCTCGACACCCGGCAGCAGATCAACGAGCTGCTCAGCGACCGGCTCAAGCTCGACGCGGGCGCCTTGCTGGGCGCGGAGCTGGTGTGGGCGCCGGCCTCGGGGGGCCTCTCCGAGCCCCTCATTCGCGAGCGCTTCCCCGAGATGCACGCGATCGCCCTCTGACCGTCAGGTCAGGCGACAAGGCGGCCTTGATTGGGGTCAAATGCCCGCCCATGTCTCGCCTCCCGCTGGTGCTGTGCGCCTTCCTCGCCTCCAGTGCTCTCGCTGCGAAGAAGCCGACCGTGGTGTTGAGCGGGCCGGCGCCGCTGACGAAGTGGGTCGGCAAGGAACTCTCGAAGCGGTACACGCCGAAGGTCGTCGGCGCGGTGTCGGCCATGCCCACCGCGAAGGAGGTGCGCGACGTCACGGCGGGCCCCGGCGCGATCGCGCTGGTGATCTGCCAGGCCAGCGGCAAGTTCGTCACCCTCCAGGTGCTCAGCGGCCACGACGGCACGCCGCTCGACACCGTCACGGTGAAGGCGGCGATGAAGAAGCTGCCGAAGGCCATGCCCAGGCCTCAGCTCGCCGCGCTCATGTTCGCGGTGGCGAGCGGGAAGGCGCCGGGGAAAGAAGCGGCCCCGCCTCCCGAGCTGGTGGCGAAGCCCACGCCCGAGCCCGAGCCGGTGAAAGAGACGCCGGCCGAGCCGCCGCCGAAGGTCGAGTCGAAGAAGGAGCTCGCGGCCAGGAAGAAGGAAGAGGCGAAGCCCGCTCCGGTCAAGGAAGCGCCCCCGGAGGTGGTGGGAGCCTCGCCGGAACCGAAGGCCTCTCCCCACTCCGCGGTGCGGGCGTGGGTCGGCTTCGGCGGGTTCAACCGCAGCTTCTCCTGGGCGGGCAACCCCAGCCCCTCGCTCGCGACCGCCAGCCAGCCCTTCTCGGGCGACATCTCGGTGGGCGCGGACTGGTACCCGGCGGCGCACTTCACCTCGAGCTTCCTGGCCAACCTGGGCGTGTTCGCCACGGGGGACTTCGGCGTGGGCATGGTGTCGCGGGTGCAGGAGTCGCGGTTCGCGCACTCCGCCACCCGGCTCCGCTTCGGCGGCCTGGTGCGGCTGCCGCTGGGCGAGCGCTTCTCGCTCTTCGCGCACGTGGGCTACTCACGCCACGAGCTGACGACGTCGGCGGTGGCGGTCAACGACGGCAGCGCGAGACCCAACATCCCCGACGTGCTGTTCAACGGCTTCCGCACGGGCCTGGGCCTGCGGCTGCGGTTGTTCGGCACGGTGGAGCTCGACGCGCTCGGCGGGTTTCAGCTGGTCGCGGGCAAGGGCGAGCTGGGCAGCCCGCGGTTCTTTCCGCAGGCCACCGCCTTCGCGGTGGACGCGGGCGGGGGCCTCTCGGTGCAATTGGCGGAGCACCTGCGGCTGCGCGCGGGGGTGGAATGGCAGCGGTACTTCATCACCCTCAACGCCGCCGAGAACTCGACGTTCACCGCGCGCAGCGCGGGCGATCAGTACATCACCGCGGCCGCGAGCCTGCAGTGGGTGATGTGAGGCCGTCTCCCTCTCCCTGCGCAGCGGGGTGAGGGGCACAGTACCGTCACCCCGGTTTGCCCTCTCCCCGACCTGCTGACATCACCAGCGTCTTGCGAATCTGCGCGCTCGTCTGAGCGGTGACCTCGCGCTCGCGACGCACGGCGAGCAGCGTCTCTTCGAGCGCGAGCAGCTTCTCACCCAGCTTCTTGGCCGCGTCGGCCGCGCCCGCCTTGCCCACCGCGGCGAGGTTCTCCCGCGTGCGCGCCAGATCGCTCTCGATCTCCCGCACCCGCGTGTCGAGCTGCGCCACCCTCGCCTGCGCCGCCTCGGCCCGACCGATCTCCGCCTTGAGCGAGGTGAGCAGCGCCTTCGCCTCTTCCGGCATCGGCCTCGCCAGCAGGCCCGCCAGCCGCGCCGAGCTGAGCTGCGCGGCCGGGATGCGCTCGACCACCGCGCCCTCCTCGACCAGCTCGACCGTCTCGGAGGCCTTGGGCGCCACCAGGATGCGACCGAAGCGGGGCTGACCGGGCGAGCGCACGTCTTCTTCGCCGCCCGACACCACCCGGTACTTCTCTTCGCTCAGCTCGACCAGCACCGCGCGCGGCACGTCGGTGCGCGAGGTGAAGTCGACGCGGTGCACCAGGCGATCGACGCGGGTGAGCTCGAGCAGGCGGTTGCCCTCGGTGCCCACCACCCTCACCCTGCGCGGGCTGCCCTCTTCACGCGACGAGCTGCGCGAGACCTCGAGATCGAGATCCTCCCCGTGCCGAAGCACCCGCACCTCGCCCGGCTTGACGCGATCGACCTGCGTCTCGCCCGAGTAGGCGCCGTCGGCGTAGACCGCGATGGTGCCGCCCTCGAGGGTCAACCTGGTGGTGTTCTCCAGCCGCACCGCGGTGAAGACCCGCCCCTCGCCATCGAGCAGCGTCACCCGCTCGGCCTTCGTGGCGCCGTCGATGATGGGCAACAGCGCGCTCTTGCGCGCGCCCAGCACCACCGGCTCCTTCACCGAGTAGAGGAAGAGGTCGCCCGCCTCGCTCACCGCCGCGGGCTCGAGCGGCGTCGGCCCGTCCTCGAGGATGGTGGAGCTGAGGCCCGCCCCCACGCCCGCGCCGCGCCCGACGGTGCCGATGCTGCCGCTGCCCAACGAGCCAGAGCCGCTCCCCATGCCGCTGCTGCCGAGCACCCCGCCGCTCACCCCGGCCCAGTCACCTTCTCCGCGCAGGTGCTCACGCGCTTCCCGGGTGGCGAGCTGCGGCGCGGTGTCGAGGCCGTCTTGCGGCGTCATCATCTCGCGGCGGCCGTAGCGCGGGCCGGCGAGCGGAAAGAGGAACGAGGTGGGGTGGCCCGAGGCGAGCGTCACCTTGACCTGGTCCCACGCTTCGTCGCTGTCGTTGTGCACCAGCGCGAAGCCCTGCAGGCGCGTCTGCTTCTTCCCCATCACCAGGCGGTAGGTGGTGCGCCAGACGGGCGCCTCGGTGGTGTAGCCGACCGCGACCGGGCCTCCGCCTGACGCGCCACGCACCACCAGCCGCTCGCGCTCGGGCTGCAGCGCGGTCGAGCCCACGGCGCGGCTCCACGCCAGGGCGACCTGGCTGCCCACCGGGCGCACCGCCTCGATGAGCCGCAGCGGAACCTGCGCGAGGCCCGCTTCCCCGAAGACCAGCAGCGTCGCTTCGGTGACCGGGGTGCCGTCCTTGTCCTTGAGGGCGAGGGTCTCTTCGGAGACCTGGATGACGCGGCCCTTCACCAGGGGCCCTGCCTGGCGGCGAATCTCCACCTCGACGCCGGTGAGGCTCCGGCAGAGGTTGCCCAGCGAGGCCTGCTGATCGCGCTCGGGCAGCCCCGCCATCGCGCGGGCGGCCTCGGCCGAGAGCGGGGGCGCGAACTCCACCGACGCCACGCCCTGCGCCGACACCACCACCAGCGACTTGAGCGCGTCGTCGAGCTGGCCGGGCTCGAGGGGAATCTCGGCCACCGAGCCTGCCGTCACCGGGCCGCGCCGCTCGAAGTAGCCCACCCCGTTTTCGTACAGAACCAGGGTCTTGAGCGGGAGCCGGGATTGCAGAGGAGGGGGTGCGGCGGCCAGGGCGAGCGCAAGAAGTGCGTGCATGACCCCTTTCGACAGCGATCTGCACGAAGGGGTTTCAGTTCACTTGCGCTAATACCGGAGGCTCACTAATGAACTTTCACCAACCAGGGAGTGGAACTCATGCAGCTCGAATCGCTGAAGATGTTCGTCGACGTGGTCGAGACCGGATCCTTCTCGCGCGCAGCGCAGCTCAACCACGTGACGCAGTCGGCCGTCAGTCAGCAGATTCGTGCGCTGGAGAACCGCTACGAGCAGCGGCTGCTCTCGCGCAGCGCGCGCCAGGTGACGCCGACGCCGGCGGGTGAGCGGCTCTTTCGCGGCTGCAAGGAGATCCTCGCGCGCTTTTCCGAGGTGGAAGGCGAGATTCGCGAGCAGGCCACCGAGGTGTCAGGCACCTGCAACGTGTCGTGCATCTACTCGGTCGGGTTGCACGAGTTGCACACCATTCAGAAAGACCTGCTGCGCGCGCACCCGAAGGTGAATCTGCGCCTCAACTACCGCCGCAGCGACCAGGTGTACGACGACGTCATCCTCGGCGCCGCCGACATCGGCCTGGTGGCGTACCCGCAGCCGCGCGCGGGCGTGGACATCGTGCCGTTCCGTGAAGACAAGATGGCGCTGGTGATGCCGCCGGGCCACGCGCTCGCGGGCAAGGGGAAGATCGCGATGACGGCGATCGCCGGCATGCCGTTCATCGCGTTCGATCGCGAGGCGCCGTCGCGCAAGGGCATCGACAAGCTGTTCCGCGACAAGGGCCTCGAGATCAACCCCACCATGGAAATGGACAACGTCGAGACCATCAAGCGCGCGGTCGAGCTGGGCCTGGGCGTGTCGATTCTCCCCGTCCCCACGGTGGCGCGGGAGATCGCGGCCGGCACCCTGGTGAGCAAGACCTTCACCGAGCCGGGCTTCACCCGCCCCATCGGCATCCTGGTGCGCAAGGGCAAGTACCTCTCGCGCGCGTCGCAGGCGGTGCTCGACTCGTTCAAGACCACCCGCAGCGACGACTGAGCGCCCCCGAGGCGTTCACCGCGAGTCGAGGGCTCTCAGTCAGGGTCCTTCGGCTCCACTTCCCGCGGGGGGCGCTTCTCCTCGAGCAGCTTCTTGAAGAGCTCGAGCAGGCGCTTCTCCGCGTCGCCGTCAGCGGTGCGCACGCCGGGCTGGCACTCGCACGACATGCGCCCGGTGAGCGCGTCGCGGGCGTACGCGCAGACGCCGGGGCATTCCTGGAGCGGGCTCTCCTCGAGCAGGCCCAGGTTCACCTGGGTCACGCCCTTGAACGCCTCGCCGCATGCGGGGATGGAGTCGCCCAGCTTCTTCCACGGGAAGTGATGGTGGGTGCTGCGCCCGCGATCGCCGGGCGAGAAGGTGAGGCCGAGCCGGCAGGTGCCCGCGCCGCCCACCAGGTCGAGCGAGAGCTGCGCGCCCGAAGGCAGCGGCCGCCAGACCGCGGCGGTGACGTCGACGCCGTCAGCGGTGGGCGTGGAGCGCAGCTCGAAGCAGGCTTCTTCCGTGACCACCCCGCCCCGCTCGCAGCGCGCCTGGTTGCCCGAGACGAAGACGCGAGGGCGGCGGAGCACGAGCACCGAGGAGCCGACGTCGTACGTCATGAAGAAGCGACTCCAGGTGTCAGCGCCGATGAGGCCGTGAACCGCGTGAGGGGGGGCGCCGGGCTCGACCTCGAGAGAGCCGAACGAGAGGCCGAAGCCGGGCGCGAACTCGAGCGTGTCCCAGGCATAGCCACGCAGCTGGGAGAGCTCGGGCGGCAGCTCGAGGCCCTCGGGCAAGGCGAGCCCTTCCAGCAGCTCCAGGCCGGGCCGCAGGCCCAGGGCACGCGCCCAGTCGTCGAAGATGCGGCTGCGCGGTTCGCGCAGCGAGAACAGCATCGTCGAGTCGTAGCTCGTCGGTCCCTGCCGCACCCGAATGGGGAGCAGCGGCCAGTCGAAGCGGGGGTCCTTCGTGAACGCCAGCACCTGCGCGTCGTCGCCGCTCTTCTCGGCCTCGGCGACCCACTGCTCGCGGGTCTGCGTGGGGCGGAAGTGCACGGTGCGGGCGACGGGGCTGACCTCGAGAGCCACGTCCTTCAGGTCGGGCGCGCCGAGCACCACCACGCAGCTCTTCCCCGAGGCGACGGCGGCCTCGAAGGTGCGGAAGCGCACGTCGCCCAGGCGCAGGCCCACCACGCGGGTGAGCGGGAAGGTCTCGTCGGGGCCGAACGCGTCGGGCACCGAGACGCGCGCGATGAAGGCGGGGGAAGGCACGCACTTCGAGGTGACGAAGCTGACGGGCTGCGAGGGGTCGAAGGAGATCTCGGCTTCGAATTCCTGCACGGCGCCTTCGACGACCAGGCGCAGCGCGGGCGAGGACGCGAGCGGAAGCGTCAACCCGACGAGCGACTCGACGCCCGGGGGACCGGTGACGCGGTGACAGCCCGTGAGCGCGAGCAGGGCCGCGGCAAGCACCGGGGTCTTCATGGATTCCACGCGGATCGAGCAGTCAGCTCATTCTCAGCCCTGGTGGGACGAGTGGCGGGACGGATCTGCGCCCAGCCACTCCCGAGCTTGCCTCTCGCTTCGGGCAAGGACGCGAAGGTGAGGCCGGCCGGGTCGCTCATTCCCAGCGCGTAATGGACCATTACGGCGTGGTCATGGTCCATTACGACTCCCGAAGAGCGACGCCGGGGGAGACCTCGTCACGTGAGGATCCTCGCCCACAGTCGAGGGGCATGCACGCGACAGGCACCCAACGAAGCCGTGAATCACCACGCCCCCGGAGGCCGCCGTGAACGCGAGGGTCATTTCCCCGCGTCCACGAGGCCGACGCCCGCGTCCTTGCCGGGAATGGTCATCTGTCCGCCGGTGAGGAAGTCCTGCACCTGGGTGCCCGGGGGCGGCATCAGCTTGAAGAACGACTCCTTGATGCCGACGTTGGTGGTCATGAGCAGGAAGCTGATCGCGTTCTCGCTGCCGTCGGGGTCGACCACCGTGCTCTTGAGCACCTGCGCGGTCTTCTCATCGACCTCGAGGAAGATCTTCTTGAAGCGGGGATCCGCCACCAGCGGCGTCAGCTCGAGCTGCGTACCGGTGCACTTCGGACACGCCTTCTTCACGATCGAGAACTCGTTCTCGAGCTTGCCCACGCCGAAGAGGAAGGTGACCGACGCCGAGAGCTGGTTGGTGGAGATCGCGGCGCGGGTGATCAACTTCGCGTCGGGGTCGTGCATGAACACGCGCTCGCCCGCCAGCACGAAGGTCTTCTTCGTGGGCTTCTCGTATTCCCACCGCATCAGCCCCGGCTTCATGAACGTCACCTTGCCGCTCGAGGTCTGGGTGCGCTTGAACGCCTTGTAGGTGTAGTCCTGCCGGAAGTCGGCGGTGAAGTCCTGGGTCTTCTCGTAGAACGCCTGCACGCGATCGACGAGCGCCTTCACGTCGGGCGCGAGCTCAGCCTTCTTCACGCCGGCATCCGCCACTCCGGCGTCAGCCTTGAGCACCACGCCCGCGTCGACCGGCTTCACGCCAGCATCGACCGAAGCGCCCTGCAGCATCAACGCGTACGCCACCAGCAGTTTGGTCAGCATCATGATGTCCCTCTCGACGGAGCAGGCCCGCGGTCCTTCATCACTGGTTGCGGTACACCCGGCCTCGTTGCTTGACGGAAAGGTACGAGAACTGCTCGGTCAGGGCGGTGCGTTCCTCGGGGGATAGATCGCCTTCTTCGCCCAGACGTTCAAGGCGCCACGAGATGGCCCGGGTGACGCACGCGCTCGCCGCCGCCGAGATGTTCATGCTCTGCGAGAACCCGCGCATCGGGATCCAGAACGTGCCGTCTGAGTGCTCCAGCACCTCGTCAGAGACACCAAACCGCTCGTTGCCCAGGACCATGGCGATCTTCGTGTCGAACTTCAGCTCGAACAGGCTGGTCGCGCCCGGGCGAATCGCCGAGGCGAGCACCCGGTAGCCCTTCTTCCGCAGCACCGCCGCGCAGGTCTTGAAGTCGCGGTGGATGTGCAGGTCGAGCCACTTGTCGCAGCCCTGCGTCACCCTCGAGTTCGGCGCGAACTTCGCGTCGGGATTGCGGATGACGTGGACGTCCTGCAGGCCCATGCCCTCGCAGGTGCGGAGCACCGCGGCCATGTTGAAGCTGTCCTCGAGGCGATCGAGCACCACGGTGACGGTGCGGGTGCGCTGGGCCACCACGCGCTCGATGCGCTCCCGCCGCGGCGCGAGCAGGAGGTCCGCGGGCAGCGGCTTGCCGGCCGCGGCCTCGTACTTCGGGCCCCCGCCACCCATCAGCGCTTTCTCCTCACGAGCTTCTTCTTCGCGTGCTTGAGCGCGCGCAGCGCCTTCTCGTTGATCTGCTGAATGCGCTCGCGCGTTTCGTCTCTGAAGGCACCGACGATCTTCTTCGCCTGCTTGTCCCTCTTGAGAGCGACGCGCGCACCGGCTTTTGCGGCCTTCGTCGGCGACGGCTTCTTCTTCGCCACCACCTTCTTCTTCGCGACCACGACCTTCTTCGTCTTCGCAGCGGCCTTGCGCTTCGGGCGGCTGGTCTTCGCGGTGGTGGTCTCCTGCTCGGTGCTCGGAGGCACCAGGCGGCCCCTGAGCCGCACCTTGTGGTCCTCGTTGGCGAACAGCACCCGCGCGCACGCGTCGAGCACGGCCTGCGCACCCTCGCCCGTCGCACCCGACAGCTCGAACACCTTGATCCCGCGCGCCTTCATCTTCTCGACGAAGGCAGGCAGCGCCTCACGCGCGTGAGGCAGGTCGAGCTTGTTGGCCACCACGATCTGCGGCTTGTCGGCCAGCAGCGCGCTGTACTTCTCGAGCTCGCGGTTGAGGATGTCGAAGTCCTTCACCGGCTCGCGGCCTTCGTCACCGGCGCTCAGGTCGACGAGGTGCACCAGCACGCGGCACCGCTCGACGTGGCGGAGGAACTGGAGCCCCAGCCCGTGGCCCTCGCTGGCGCCCTCGATCAACCCGGGGATGTCGGCGACCACGAAGCTGCGGCGCTCGCGGTAGTCGACGACGCCGAGGTTGGGCACCAGCGTGGTGAACGGGTAGTCGGCCACCTTCGGCTTCGCGGCCGAGATGCGGCTGATGAAGGTGCTCTTGCCCGCGTTGGGGAAGCCGAGCAGGCCCACGTCGGCGAGCAGCTTGAGCTCGAGCACGAGCGCGCGTTCCTGGCCCAGCTGGCCGTCCTTCGCGAAGCGCGGCGTCTGGCGCGTGCTCGTGGCGAAGTTCATGTTGCCCCAGCCGCCGTTGCCACCCTTCGCCACCACCCAGCGCTCGCCGGGGGTGGACAGGTCCTTGAGCAGGTCGCCCGTCTCTTCGTCGCGCACCAGCGTGCCGAGCGGCACCTTGAGCACGGTGTCTTCACCGGCGCGGCCGTTCATGTCGCTGCCCATGCCGTGCGCACCCGAGCGCGCCACGTGGCGCGACGCGAAGCGGAAGTCGAGCAGCGTGGTGAGCTGGGGATCGGCTTCGAAGATCACCGACCCGCCGTCGCCTCCGTCACCACCCGAGGGACCGCCCTTGTCGATGTACTTTTCGCGATGGAAGGCCACGGCGCCGTTACCGCCGTCACCGCCCTTCACGAAGATGTGAACCTGGTCGACGAATTTCATGGGGCCAGTCGCTGGAAATGAAAACAGGCGCTCGAGCCTTCAGCTCGGCGCCCGTTCACCTGAAGAGTGAAACGCTCAGCTCGCCGCTGCAGCTGCGGCGGCGACCGGGTAGACCGAGACCTTCTTGCGGTCGCGGTCGTAGCGCTCGAACTTCACGACGCCGTCGATGGTCGCGAACAGCGTGAAGTCGCGGCCCAGCTTGACGTTGGTGCCGGGGTGGATCTTGGTGCCGACCTGGCGAACGATGATCGAGCCGGCCGTGATCTCCTGGCCGCCGTACACCTTCGTTCCACGTCGCTGTGAGTTCGAATCACGCCCGTTGCGCGATGAACCTTGTCCCTTTTTATGAGCCATGGCGTTTGTTCCTTTAGGCCGAGATCGAGGTGATCTTCACCTCAGTGAAAGGCTGGCGGTGACCGCGCAGGCGCGTCCACCCTTCCTTTTCCTTGCGGAAGTGCAGGACACGACGGGCCTTGGCCTGGCGGAGGATCTTCCCCACCACCTTGGCGCCCGCGAGGGTCGGCTTCCCGACCTTCACGGCTTCGGTGCCGCCGATCATGAGCACTTCGTCGAACTTCACCTCAGCGCCAGAGTCGCCTCCGACCTTCTCAATGCGGAGAACGTCGCCTTCGGCGACCCTGTACTGTTTGCCACCTGTTCGGATGACGGCGTACATCGTTATAACCTCGCGGTATCGTTCAAGAATCGTTCCGGGACTCCGGCTTGGAGATCGGAAAGGACGGCCGCCATAAGCCAAGGAAGGGCTTAGGTCAAGGAGTGGCGTGCCAATGGATCAGACTTCTTCCATCCAGGCCTTCAAAGCGGGCACGACTTTGGTGGTCCAGGCCTTCCCCGAGCGCTCCTTGATGAAGGCGGCGACGAGGGCATCAGTGAGGGTGGAGGCGCGGGTGGCCAGCTCGAGGCGCTCGGTGAGCTTGTCGTCTTCTTCTTCCTGCAGCAGCGCGGGCAGCTTCGCCGAGCGGATGTCGAAGAACTCGGCGTCGAGGGTGAAGTCGTAGACCTGCTCGCCCCAGGTGACCTGCACCTTCGCGGTGTGCACCAGCAGGCCCTTGCCCAGCGCGTGCTTGACCAGCTTCGCGTAGGGGGCGGCCACACCCTTCACCTGCGCCTCGGTGACGTCGCCTGAAGCCGCGCGCAGGGTGAGCTTGCCGTTGAAGACCACGCTCACGTCCAGGTCCTGCAGCTTCAGGAGCGCTTCGGTCGACTCGCTCTTCCACAAAAGCCAGGTGAGGCACTCGCGGCCCAGCCACGTGCGGCCTCGCAGCAGCGCTTCCTGCGCCTTGGCGAGCTCGACCTGCGCCTCGTCCTTCTCCTCTTCCACCGCCGCCCCATCAACGCCGACTTCACCGCGCATGAACGCGCGCTCATCCTTCTTGCTGGCCATCAGCTCACCTCTCCGAACAGCTCTTTGCTGGGCGTCAACGAATCGAGCACGCCGGGCGCGAGGAACGCGGCGGGCACCCGGGGAATGAGCTTCACCTCGAGCGTCGACTCGAGCACCGCCTGCGCCTCTTCGACCACGTTGCGCGAGGTGGCCCACACGAAGACGTCGCGCGAGGTGAGATCGACGCTCAGCTCGAACACCTTCGAGACCGGCGCCTGCTTGGTGCGCAGCGCCTTCTTCAAGTTGTCCTTCTGCTCGGCCTTTTCCCGGCGCCCCGCGGGGCGGCCGTGCTTCTGCTCGAAGGCCTGGGTCCACTGCAGCAGCCCGGCGCGCAGCGCGTTGGCCGGCACCTTGAGCCTGTCCACGCGCCACGCGAAGAGCGCGTGCAGCCCGTGAAAGAGCGCGCCCGCGGAGAACTCGGTGCGATCGGTCAGCTCCAGCTCGACGAAGCCGGCCGAGCGCTCGTCGTCACTCTTCGGATCGATCGGCTCGAAGGCGGCCTTGCCCAGCCCCTTCTGCAGCCAGCGTTTGACGTCTTTGGGGACGGCGCCTTCCATTCGGAAGCGCGCCAGGTTCACGGATCCACGGCGAATCGGCATGCGGCCTCTTCGTCGTTCCAAGTCCGCGCGGTCAAGGCATTTGCGGTCACACCTCGGGCTGCGGGAGCGCCGCGCCGAACGCCGGCAGGTGAATCGCGTCGATCCAGCTGGGCGAGTCGAGCACCCGCGACAACGCCTCGGCGAGCACCGAGTTCGCGTCGAACGTGTACGAGCGGGGCACGCCTTCGTCGGTGACCAGCGGCTGGGGGCGCGGGGGACCCGGCAGCGGCGCCGGCCAGGGCGACGGGCGTGGACTGAGGGTCACGGTGGCCGGCGCCGCCATCTTCGCGTGCCGGGCGAACACGTTCCGCAGGCGAATGATGCCGCGCGTGAAGTCAGAGTCTTCGGTGCCCGGCTGCATGAGGAAGGTGTCGAAGTCGAGCACGATGGCGCGCAGCTTCACGCTGTCGAGGGACTGGGGCGGGCCGTGGTGCTGCCCCACCCACTGGATCAGGGCGCGGTTCACCCCGCCATGAATCGAGAGCACCATCGCGGCGCGGAGCTGGTCGAGGCGGTCCATCAGCTCGCCCTCGCCATCAGCTGCTCGCCGGCGAAGTCGTCCTCGCAGAGCTCGACCACCGGCTGGGCGAGGCAGCGATCGAAGTCCTGCACGATCGCCTCGATGTCGCCGCTGGTGAGCGCCTTCGGGTCGCCGTAATGCCGCGCGACCCACTGGCCAAAGACGTCTGAAGACAGCTGTCCCTCGAGCATCAGGGTGCAGAGCTCGAGCATCGCGTCGGCGTTCGTCATGCGGCCACTGACTTCACGACACGTGCCATCGACCGCCCCGGAGGGGGAAGGGGTCAATCGGGGCCGGATTGTGGACTGCAGTCTTCAGTCATGTGGACAGGCTGCAAGGGACGGATGGGCCGCCATTTGGCTACGCTGCGCCGGCCGATGAACGAACTGAGCACCGAAGCGCACGTCATCAACCTCGAGACCCTGAGCCGGGTCGGGGTGCGGTCGTCGCCCGTCCTCGAGTGGACGGACGGCTCAGGCGCACACACGCACACCCTCACCGGCTCGACGACGGTGGGCTCGGCCGAAGAGAGCCAGCTGCGCATCGCCGACCGCCGCGTCTCCCGCACCCACGCGGCCCTCGAGCTGAGGGACGACGGCCTGTGGGTGCGCGACCTGGGCAGCCGCAACGGCACCCGCGTCGAGCACCTGCGCGTGGTGGAAGCGCAGGTACCCGAGGGCGCCACGCTCTGGCTCGGCCCGGTCTCCCTGCACCTGGGGCGGGTGGAGCGTCGGGAGGTCGAGCTGTGGCCCGACGCCCGCCTGGGTGGCCTGGTGGGGCGCAGCGAGGTGATGCGCGAGCTCTTTCAGCGCATCGTCAACTTCGCCCGCTCGAGCGCGGCGGTGCTGGTGCGCGGCGAGACGGGCACCGGCAAGGAACTGGTGGCCCGCGCCATTCACGATCACTCGGCCCGCACCGGCGCCTTCGTGGTGGTCGACTGCGGCGCCATGCCCGAGGCGCTGCTCGAGGCGGAGCTCTTCGGCCACACCCGCGGCGCCTTCACCGGGGCCCACGCGAGCCGGGAAGGCGCGGTCGCCGCGGCCGAGGGCGGCACCCTCTTCCTCGACGAGATCGGCGAGCTGCCCCTGCCCATGCAGCCCAAGCTGCTGCGCCTGCTCGAGCAGGGCACCGTCAAGAAGGTGGGCGATCACCAGTACCGCGACTTCGGGGTGCGCATCGTGGCCGCCACGCACCGCGATCTGCCCGCGATGGTCGCCGCCGGTTCCTTCCGCGAAGATCTCTACTACCGGCTGGGCGTGCTCCCGCTCGACCTGCCCCCGCTCCGTTCGCGCCTCGAGGACCTCGAGCTGTTGCTGGGCACCCTGGCGCCGGGCGTGGCGGTCGACGGCACCGTGCTCACCTCGCTCAAGAGCCACCGCTGGAAGGGCAATGTGCGGGAGCTGCGCACCTTCGCCCAGCGGGCCGCGCTGGTGGGCCTCAAGGAAGCGTGCACCCTGCTCTCGGCCACCCCGGTGGCCAGCGAGCTGCCCCGGGTCGACTCGAAGGTGCCCTTCAAGGAAGAGCGGGAGCGCTGGCTGTCGCACCTCGAGCGCGAGTACCTGCGCGAGCTCTTTCAGAAGTACGACGGCAACATCACCCGGGTGGCCGAGGCGGCGAAGCTCGATCGCAGCTACGTGCACCGGCTGATCAAGAAACACGACCTCTGAGCGCCGCCAGCACGGTGGAATCTTCCAGCCCCGGCGGCAGGGTGACCGAGTCGAGCTCGGCCCGCAGCGCCTTCGTCTGTTCGGCGTCGAGCGTGTGGGGCGTGCCGTGGTGCCGGGAGATCCACCTGATCAGCGCGCGATCGGCCCCGTAGATCGACAGCGCGAGCAGCGCCGAGCGCAGCTCACCTTCGCGGGTGAGCCCTCCGCTGCGGGGGCCACGGGAGGAGAAGATGAGGGGCGGGCGATTCACTGGGCCTGCTTCGGCGGCACCACCCACGCCGTGGCCTGCGCCCGGTTGGCAGCCCACATCTCGACGATGCGCTTGAGCACCTCGGTCGAGGAGAGGGAGTGCTGCAGCGCGACCTGTTCCACCGCCTGGCGCGCGCGCCCGCTGAGCCCGAGCTGGTCGACGAGCCCTTCCTGCGGCAGCTGAACCTCTGCGAGCACCGGCGGCGCCTGGTGGGGGCTGACCTCGAGCTGCTCCCGCTGCGGCGGCGGGCTTTCGCCGCGGTAGAGCCGGGCGATGCCGCGCTGAATCGCGTCGTCGCTGGCGATGTAGACCTCGAGGCGCGCCTTCTTCGAGATGGCGCACACCGCGTCTTGCGAGATGAGCGAGGCCGGGGGCGCCATGGCCACCACCAGCACCTCGCCGCGAAGGCCCGAGGTGCGCAGCGGCACCACGCAGTGCTGTGTGGCCAGCCGCTCCGGAATGAGCGGGGAGAACGAGGAGCCCAGCTCGACCTTGTCGAGATCGATCGCCGGCAGCCCGAGCTGGCTGGACAGCGCCGCGATCACCTGCTCCTCGGTGCAGAAGCCACAGATGATGGCGGTGCGGCCCAGCCCGAAGCCCCACTGACGCTGGTGCACCAGGGCCCCCTCGAGCTGCGGGGGCGACAGGTAGCCCAGCTTCACGAGGATCTCGCCGATGCGCGGTTTCGCCATGACCAGAGGCTCTGCACGCCCGGGGCCACCGCCCCAGCGGGTCGTCCCCCGAGTCCGCTCGCAGGGTTGGCGGAAATGACGGAGCGGGCCCGTTCATCATCCCGATGAGCTCGATCGTCATTTCGACGACCCTCTGGGGGGCGAACGGGGCCGGGCGCGTCGTCTGCCGTCCACTGGCTGTGGACGACCGTCCACACAGCGCTCGCCGTGGCAGACTGCGCCCTCCGACGATGAGCAAGTACGTCCTCGATCACAAGCTGGCCAGCGGGGGGATGGGAGAGGTCTACCTCGCCCGGCAGATAGGCCCCCGCGGCTTCCAGCGCACCTGCGTGGTGAAGAAGATGTTCGCCCACCACGCCGATGATCCCGAGATGGTGGCGCGCTTCCTCGAGGAAGCCCGGCTCACCGCCCGCTTGAACCACGCCAACATCGCGCAGGTCTACGAGTTCGGAAAAGGCAAGGCCGGCTATTACCTCGCGATGGAGCACGTCAACGGCCCCTCGATCCAGAAGCTGATCGAGGCGCTGGGGATGTGGGGCGAGAAGCTCGACGTGGGGCTCGCCTCGATGATCGTGATGCAGGCGGCGCAGGCGCTCGACCACGCCCACCGCCTCAAGAGCCCCGAGGGCGAGCCGCTCAACCTGGTGCACCGCGACGTGAGCCCCGCCAACCTCATGCTCTCGCCCGAGGGCGTCACGAAGCTGATCGACTTCGGCATCGCCAAGGCGCTCACCAGCCCCAACTGGACCTCGGTGCACCTCCAGTCGGGCGAGCGGATCGTGCGGGGCAAGCTCGCCTACATCTCGCCCGAGCAGCTCTGGGGGTACAGCGTCGACGGCCGGGCCGACCTCTTCTCGCTCGGGCTCGTCTGGTACGAGCTGCTCACCCTGCACCGCGCCATTCGCGGTGAGACCGACCAGGAGATCGTGGCCTCGGCGCGCGAGTGGAAGATCACCCCTCTGCAGCGGCTGCGCCCCGAGTGCCCTCCGGCGACGCTGGCGTGCGTCAACCGCGCCATGGCCCGCAACGTCACCGACCGATTCCAGACGGGCCGCGACTTCGCCAACGCGGTCGAGGCGGCGCTGGCGAAGGACCGGCTCAAGCCGACCCAGGGCCAGCTGCAGGCCCTGGTGGAGCAGTTCAGCCACACCCGGCCCAACGTGCCTTCCGCGCTGACGCCGGAGGGCGTGGCGCCGGTGTTCGAGACGCGCGAGGTGACGGTCATCGTCCCCTGGTCGGTCGAGCCGGGTTCGAACGAGAGCCCGACCGACCTCCACGCGGCGCTGGTGCGGCCCGAGCCCCGGCCCGATCGCACGGACGAGGTCTCGGTGCTGGCGCGGGGAACGCCGGAAGGCTCGGCCGAGACGGGCAGTCACACCATCGACGTGGACATCGACATCGAGGTGGAGCCGCCGAGCCAGGCCCCTGCCAACCGCCTGGGCGATTCGTTGCGGCGCCTGGGGGTGGGCCTGGTGGGCGAGCGGATCGCCATGCTCGACCTCTTCCGCGGAGCGCTGGCCCAGCCGGCCACCATCGGCTGGGTGCTGGTGGTGGAGCCGGTCGGCACCGCGCCGGGCAAGCCTTCCTACGCGCCGCTGGTGGGCCGGATCATCGACGCGGTGGTCGACTCCGATGGGGCGCTCGACTTCCTCGACGAGCGGCACCTGCGCTTCATCTTCATCGGGCCGCGGGCGCAGGCGCGGGCGGTGCTGGCGGCGCAGGAGCTCCAGGAGCGGGTCGAGGCCTCGCTCGACGGGGCCGGGGCCGACGAGCCGAACTGCCGCATCGCCATCGGCGGAGGCCACCTGAGCGTGACCCGCGCGGCGCCGGTCGAAGGGGCGGTGACCACCGCGGTGCGAGCGCTGGCCTCGACCTGCGCGCCCGGCCAGGTGCTCATGCCTTCGCGCTTCGCCAACGCCATCAACGACCTCGTGCTGCTGCGGCCCGCGAAGGCCGACAGCATCGAGATCGTCGGGCGGCGCGCGCTGCGGCCGGTGCTGCCGGTGGTCGGGCGCGCGGCGCTGCTGGCCGAGCTCGACGAGCGGGTGAGCGACCAGGGCGAGCTGGCGCCCTTCGTGGTGACCGGGCCGCAGGGCGCGGGCAAGAGCGTGCTCGCCTTCGAGCTGCAGCGCCGGGCGCGGCTGCAGGGGTTCACCGTCTGCGCCACCCGCAACCCGCCCAGCCTGCGCGCGGTGTCGGGGGGCGCGATCATCGAGCTCATCTGCAAGATGGCCGACGTCGCGCCCAGCGAGCGGTGGAAGTGGCTCCCGGCCGCGCTGGAGCGGCTGGGCATCTCGCGGCAGGACTGCGCCGCGGTGCTGGCGGTGACGAATGAACGATCGCCGAGCGTGAAGTCGACCGCGGCCCGGGCGGTGGCCGCGCTGCGCCTCGTGATCGACGCGCAGGGCGACGGAAAGCGGAGCTGGCTGCTGCTCTTCGACGGGCCCGAGGATCTGGATCCGCTCAGTGGCGAGGCGTTCGTCGAGCTGTGCCGCACCGCGCGCGCGCGGGAGCTGACCGTCGGCTTCACCACGCCCGCGTGGGCGCAGGGCCTCGAACACGTGGAGGCTCGCGAGATCCCCCCGCTGACGGCGGAGGACGTGACGGAGTGGCTCACCGCGCTGCTGGGCCAGGAGCCGCCCCGCGACCTGCTGAGCACCATCGTCGGCCGCTGCCGCGGCGTGGCCGGCCTGATGGTCGACTGGGCGCTGCTGGCGTTCGATCTCGGGCTGCTGCGCCCGCGCGGCGACGGCCTGGTGCTCGAGGGCGAGTTTCCGGCGATCCGCGAATCAGAGCTGCCGCGCGCGCGGGTGCGGGCCGCCGGCAGCCGAGTCAGCCGCATGCTCGAGGCGACCGCGCTGCTGGGAGATCGGGCCACCGCGTCCAGCCTGGAAGCCGTGCTGCCGGGCGCAGACATCGAGCGCCTGCTCGCCAGCCGGCTGGTGACGGAGCTCGATGGCCAGCTGCAGGTGCGCTCGAAGGAGATCGAGAGCGCGGCGCGGCGGGCGCCCTGTGCCAACGGCGCGGGGTTGATCGAGCGGGCGTCGCTCGCCGACAAGACGAACGCCGGCTGAGTGTCCCCCGAGAGGGTCGATCGAACTCCGCTCGGGACGAACGGGGGGCGAGCCCTATTTCGGTCGACCCCGCTCAGTTCTTCGGCTTCACCTCGGCCCAGAACACGCCGCGGAAGTCGCCCTCGGAGAAGCCGGTGGCGGTGTCCTTCGGGTACGCGGCCTTCAACTTCGCCGCGAGGCCGGGGGCGACGGTCTTGCCGTGACACACCAGGCAGGGGGCGCCCGTCCAGATCGCCTCGGCGTAGCCCACCGTGCCGTCGGGCAGGCTCACCACGCGCTGGACCTCGGTACCCGGCTTCTCTTTCGCCAGCTCGGCCATCGCCTTCTCGAGCCAGGGCTTCGGGGCGTTGGCGGGGTTGCGCAGCTTGAGGGCGCTGCGGCCGACGGTGACGGTGGCGGTCGAGGCCTCCTTCGCCAGCTCGGGCGCGCGCTTGCTGCACACGTCGATGGCCGCCTCGGGCGAGGTCTCGAGCGACTTGAGCAGGGTCTCCTTGAGGGTCTTCTTGAAGGGGTTCACCGCGGCCTTCGCCTGTTCGACGGGAGAGGGCGCAGCGGCGAGCATCAGTGCGATCAGGAACGCGTTCATCCGACGGCCTCCACGTTGACGTTGACCTTCAGTCCATCACGAACGCTCTGGGTGACGATGCAGAAGTCTTCGAAGCCATCGAGGCAGGCCATCAGCGCCTCGGAGTCGCGGGCCACCGGGGCCTGGATGGTGACGTCGACGCGCCCGATGCGGATGCGCTTCTCTTCGTTGCGCACCAGCTCGACGTGCACCTTCGACTTCACGCCGGCCACCTTCTCGCCCTTCTTGTTCATGCAGAAGAGGAGGCTCGCCGAGAGGCAGTTGGCCACCGAGATGGCGAGCATGCGCGCGGGGTTGGGGCCGGAGTCCTTGCCCAGCGGCGGCGGCTCGTCGGTGTGGAGCTCGGGGTACGGCTTGTCGAAGCCCACCTTGAATTCGTAGCCCTCGAGCTGCTCGAGGGTGAGATCGAAGCTGCTGACCGGTTCGCTCATCTGACGTCTCCTGGTTGAGGCTTGGAGCCGGGGGTGCATCGCGTGGGTTCTCCCCGGGGACCCGCGCCGGCTCGCCTTTCGCTTCGACCCGGAGGATAAGCGGGGCATGGATCGCCGCCTCGCCTTCCTCACCGCGTTTCTCGGCTTCCTGGGTGTCGCCCTCGGGGCGCTCGGCGCGCACGCCGTGAAGGGCGCCGTGCTCGGCCTGCCTGACGCCGTCGACCGCCTGGCCTGGTGGGAAGTGGGGGCGCGCTATCACCTCTTCCACGCCTTCGCCGTCGGGCTGGTGGCGGTGATGTCGGCGCACGTGACCAGCCGCTTTCCCAACCTGGCCGCGGGCCTCTTCACGCTGGGCATCATCCTCTTCTCGGGCAGCCTCTACGTGATGGCGCTCACGGGCGTGCGCACGCTGGGCGCGGTGACGCCGTTCGGAGGCATCGCCTTCCTCGCGGGGTGGATCGCGCTGGGCCTGGGCGCGCGCGGGCTGGGCCGGCAGAAAGAAACGCCGCGCCCGGGCGAGCCGTAGATGCGCTGGGCGCTGCTCGCGGTGCTGTTGGCCTCGGCGGCTCGCGGAGAAGAGCGACCGCGGCTGTGGGGCTCGGTGCACCTGTACCCGATGACCTCGTTCCCAGATGTCCTCGGAGGCGGGCTCACGCTGCACGTCATTCCGTGGGTCGACCTGCAGGGCGGGCTGTCGGCCTTCCCCGGGCGCTTCGGCTGGTGGGTGCGCGGCGGGCCGCGGTTTCTCATCGGCGACTTCCGCGACGAGACGCACCGCGGGTTCACCTGGCGCTTCTCGGCGCTCGCGGGCTATCGCGCGTTTCGTGACCCGAAGGCCGACGCGGCCGGCTTCAGCGCGATCCTCTCGACCGACGTGACGCACTTCTTCAGCCCGCACCTGGGGTTGTCGATCCAGGCGGCGTGCGGCGGCCTGTACGACGCGGCGGGCAAGCGCGTGCTGCCAGAGCTTCGGCTCGGAGTGGGCCTCACGTTCTGAGGCTTGAGCTCGATCAAGGGTTCGGGCGGCGCGGGCTGATAGCCGCCCGCCTCCGCCATGGACTCGACCCCCACCTTTTCTGACGTGCTCGTCATCGGCGCTGGCCCCTCAGGCGCGGTCGCTTCAGCGCTGTTGCGCAAGAAGGGCTGGTCGGTGCGCATCATCGAGCGGCAGCACTTTCCCCGGTTCTCCATCGGCGAGAGCCTGCTCGCCCACTGCCTCGACATCATCGAGGAGGCGGGCATGGGCCCGGCTGTCTTCTCTCACGGGTTCCAGTTCAAGAACGGCGCGGCCTTCGTGCGCGGGCACGAGCACACCGACTTCAACTTCGGCGAGGCCTTCACGCCCGGCTATCGCTACGCCTTCCAGGTGCAGCGCGCGCCGTTCGACAAGATCCTCGCGGACGAGTCGGCGAAGGCGGGCACCGAGATCCGCTATGGCGACGAGGTGCAGAAGGTCGACTTCTCGGGCGACCTGCCGAAGGTGACGGTGAAGACCGAAGACGGCCGCGTGGTCGAGCTGACCAGCCGCTTCGTGCTCGACGCCTCGGGCTTCGGGCGCATGTTGCCCCGGCTGCTCGACCTCGAGACGCCCTCGCACCTGCCCGCGCGCAAGGCGTACTTCACGCACCTCGAGGACAACATCTCGCCGCGGGAGTTCGACCGGCAGAAGATCCGCATCACCGTTCACCCGAAGCACCACGACATCTGGTTCTGGCTCATCCCGTTCTCGAACGGCCGCAGCTCGCTGGGCGTGGTGGCGCTCGACGGCTTCTACGACGCGATGCCCCCGGCGCCCGAGGCGCGGCTCAAGGGGCTCATCGCCGAAGACGAGCAGCTCTCGAAGCTGCTGCGCAACGCGGTCTACGACACCCCGGTCAACGAGCTGCGGGGCTACTCGGCGAACGTGAAGGCGATGCATGGGCGCGGCTGGGCCCTACTGGGCAACGCGGCCGAGTTCCTCGACCCGGTCTTCTCGTCGGGTGTCACCATCGCGCTCAAGTCGGCGAGCCTGGCAGCGAAGGCGCTCGACCGGCAGCTCGCGGGCGGAAAGGTCGACTGGGAAGCCGACTTCGCGGTGCCGCTCAAGCGCGGGGTCGACGCGTTCCGCACGTACGTGAACAGCTGGTACGACGGCCGCTTTCAGACGGTGCTCTTTCACCCGCGGCAGTCGCCGGAGATCAAGGCGATGGTCTGCTCGCTGCTCGCCGGCTACGCGTGGGACGAGAAGAACCCGTACGTGGCGCAGAGCGAGCGCCGCCTGCAGACGCTGTACGAGCTGATCAAGAACGACAGCTGAGCCACCCGTTCACCCGGCCACCGGCCTGGTCTCTTTCAGGGTGTGTTACCGCCAATACGCGATGTACGAGTCAGACTGGTTTATCGCGTATCAGCGGCAACATCCCTTGAAACGAGAGCAGCCCCGGCGCACCTCGCTCTGCTTCCCGATCGACATCTGTTCACCACCTGCGCATCCACTCGGAGCCTGACAACGAGGCGAGTAGGCTTGCGTCAGGTCAGCTCAGCTGCGGCGTCTCGCCCAGCACTTTGAGGAGAGCGTCGATGTCGGTCAGTCCCCAGCAGGCAGCGCGCGCGGCGGCGCTCAGCGACGAGGCGCTGCTGCTGGAGTGCGAGGAGCAGTTCTTCATCGCGTCTGGCCCCGGCGGGCAGCACCGCAACAAGACTGAGACGGGCGTTCGCCTCATTCACAAGCCGACCGGCTTCACCGTCACCGCCACCGAGCGGCGAAGCCAACTGCAGAACCGCGGCGCCGCCCTCGAGCGCCTCCGCGCCGCGTTCGTGAAGCTGTCGTACGTGCCGGAGAAGCGCATCGCCACCAGGCCCTCGCGTGGCTCGAAGCGCCGCCGGCTGGAATCCAAGCGGATCACCTCGGAGAAGAAGCAGGGCCGCCGCGGCGGCGGCGATTGGTAGCGACGGTTCTGCTACGCTGCCCCGCGATCGGGGGCGGTGATGGTGACGACGCTGGTGGTGGCAGTGCTCGCGGGACTTCCTTCGCCTCAGTTCACCTGGCACGTCAGCTCGTCGAGTGGCGGCGCAGTGCTCGAGCAGACCGCGCTACCGGACGACGCGTGCTCACTCCGCTGCGCGCTGCAAGGCCAGCAGGTGTGGGTACACGCGACCTGCCTGGCCCGGGGTACGGACTTCGTGTTCGTGTCTGAAGACTGCAGCACCCTGGTCGCGCTCAACGAGTACCCGCTGCGGGCCGACCCCACCGAGCTGACCGTCGCCGGGGCCATCGCCACCGCGAAGGGGCCCTTCACGGTGCGATCGGTCAGGCTCGGCGAGCTGGTCGACAGCCGGAAGCTCCGAGGGGAGGGGCGCCGGGTGCGCTGGCTTGCGGGCGCGGTCGGCGAGCCGGGGGTCAAGCCACACCTCAACACCGCAGGGACGGCGATCGAGTTCGCCACCACCGACGGCACCCACCGCACCGTTCGGTTCACCAACCCGGAAGATCTCCATGCGCGTGCCGCCACCGCGGCCACCGCCGAGCCCACCGGGAGCGACCCGAACGCGATGTACCAATACGTCGGAGAAGACGGCTCGACCCACTTCGTGACCGGGCTCAGCCAGGTCCCAGCCCGCTTTCGCAAGCGCGCGACCAGGGTCGACTCGGAGGTCTCTTCGGTCAAGGGCGAGAAGATGCCCCAGCGGTGGTCCCCCCCGAGCAGCGGGTCGTCTCGATCGGTCATGGACGGAGCTCCCGCGCAACCGGCGGCCTCGAAGCTCACGCCCGACGCTCCGGCCAACAACGGCTGCGTGTTCGGTCTCAACGGCGCTGCATGTGACGCCGTCAACAGAGCGCAGACGAGGGGCGACAACGGGGGCCTCGCGCCGAGGTCGCCGTCGCCCTGGGGCCGGTGACCCGCCGTGCGGTTCGTCAGGCGCCGAGAAACTGAAGTGAGGGCAGCCCCGCCCGCAGCAGGTCGACGCCCTCGGCGGTGACGCGGCTGTGCTCGACCGAGAGCCAGCGGAGCGCCTGGGGCCCCGCCTCCGCGAGCGCTGCGCAGCCTTCGTCGCCGATCTGACAGTGCGAGAGGTCGAGGCTCGTCAGTTGGTGAATGAGCGGGGACTTTGCCAACAGCGCGACGCCCTGCTTCCCGATGCGATTCCACGAGACGTCGAGGTGCTCGAGCGCGGGGAAGAGGCCGGCCTGCGCGAGCACTCCGCAGCCGCGCGTCCCGAGGCGGCCGTTGCTCAGGCGCAACCACTTCAGGCGCGGCCAGGGGGCCGGGTCGAGCAGTTGGAGGAACTCATCTCGCGCGTCGGCGAGCATCAGGTCGAGGGCCGGGAGGTGTCTCGCGGGGGACTCCACGCGGCCCAGCACCTGCCACACCTGCTCCGGCAACATCACCCAGGAGAGCTGCAGCCGCTCGAGCCTGGCGACCCAGGGTTCCTGGAGGAGGTCGACGGCGAGCTGATGCGGGGTGTGCCAGTTGAAGCGCAGCGCGCCCACTCGTTGCAGCAGCGGCAGAGAGAGGAGGCCTTCGAGATCGGCCGGCGCTGCGTTCGTGAAGCGGACCTCGAGGTCCTCGAGCGTTGCGACTGACTGGAGCGCGGCTTCGTGACGGCGCAGCGCGCTCACGTGCAGCTGCACGGCGTTGGGGAAGCCTCGCTCGAACTGCCAGTCGAGGCCCAGGGGCGACCAGTCCTTGCGGTGCACTTCGAGCAACTGCGTGGCTCGCACCAGGAGCTCGTTGCGCCGGGGATCGGTGGGGGCCAGGCGCGCGGCGTGGATCTGCAGGGCGATGAACTCGCCTCTGGGATCGTGCTTCTCCTGCAGCTCGTCGGCGTAGACGAGTCTCGAGGCGTCGTCGTCTGGCGACCCGTTCATCCCTTCAGTTTCTTTTCCAACAGCTCGTTGATCACCTTCGGGTTGCCCTTGCCCTTCATCGCCTTCATCACCTGCCCCACGAAGAAGCCGAGCACCTGCTGCTTGCCCGCGCGGTACGCCTCGACGTTCTTCTGGTTGCCCCCGATGATCTCGTCGATCACCTTCTCCAGCGCGCCGGTGTCCGAGACCTGCGCCAGCCCCTTCGCGGCGATCACGTCCTTCGGCTCGGCGCCCGTCGCGAACATCTGACCGAACACCTCCTTGCCCGCGTTCTGGGAGATCTCCCCTGACTCGATCGCCCCCAGCAGCGAGGCGAACTGCGCGGGCGTGAACTTCACCGCGCCCGGCCTCACCCCCGACTCGTTGAGCAGCCGCGACACCTCGCCGATGAACCAGTTCGCCACCCGCTTTGCGTCTCCCACCGGCGCGAGGCACCGCTCGTAGAGCTCGGACAGCTCGCGGTCGGCGGTGAGCACGCCCGCGTCGTACTCGGTGAGCTTGAGCTGCTCGACGTAGCGGCGCCGCCTCGCCCGCGGCAGCTCGGGCATCGTCGCGCGCGCGTGCGCGAGCTCTTCCGCGCTCACCACCAGCGGCGGCAGATCGGGCTCGGGGAAGTAGCGGTAGTCGTGCGCGTCTTCCTTGCTGCGCATCGAGCGGGTCTCGCCGCGATCGACGTCGAAGAGCCGCGTCTCCTGCACGATGGTGCCGCCGCCCTCGATGACTTCCACGTGCCGCGCGATCTCCGCGTCGATGGCCAGCTTGATGTTCTTGAACGAGTTCAGGTTCTTCAGCTCGCAGCGCGTGCCGTAGTCCTGTCCGCCCTTCTTCATGATCGACACGTTGGCGTCGCAGCGGAAGCTGCCTTCTTCCAGGTTCCCGTCGTTGACGCCCACGTACACGAGCACGTCGCGCAGCAGCTTGAGGTACTCCACCGCCTCGTCGGCGCTGCGCAGATCGGGCTCCGAGACGATCTCGAGCAGCGGCGTGCCCACGCGGTTCAGATCGACCAGCGTCAAGCCCGGCGCCGCGTCGTGCACCGACTTGCCTGCGTCTTCCTCGATGTGAATGCGGCGGATCTGCACCCGCTTCGCCGCCACGTCGAGGGTGAGCCCGCCCCACTCGCAGATGGGGAACTCGTACTGGGTGATCTGATAGCCCTTGGGGCTGTCGGGATAGAAGTAGTGCTTCCGCGACCACTCGCTGCGCTCGTTGATCTTGCACTCGAGCGCCAGGCCTGCGCGCAGGGCGAGCTCCACCACCTTGCCGTTGAGCACCGGCAGCGCGCCGGGAAAGCCGAGGCACACGGGCGTGGTGTGCGTGTTGGGCTCGGCGCCGAACGCCACCCGCGCGGTCGAGAACAGCTTGCTCTGCGTGAGCAACTGGGCGTGCACCTCGAGGCCGATCACCGGCTGGAAGTCCTTGAGCGCCATCGTCAGTCCTTGAGCAGCCGCAGCGCGAACGGGTAGCGATAGCCGCCGCCCTGGAAGGCCTTCACGCCCGCGATGATGTGGAGGATCACCGCGACCATCGCGAGCGGGAACATCAGGCAGAACCCGATCACCACGAACGAGAGCGCGAAGCAGATCATGTAGCCGATGAAGATGGTGATGCTGAAGTTGAGCGCCTCGATCGCGTGCGCCCTCACCCACTTCGACTCGTTGCCCTTCACCACCAGCGCCAGCAGCGGCCCGAGGAACAGCGCCACCAGGGCCGAGACGTGCGCCACCAGGCCCCAGGTCTTCTCGTCGTCGGTGGGCGTGTAGCCGGGCGTGGTGAACGGATCGGTCGCGGCCGGGTTGGGGGTCATGAAGGGCTCCAGGTCGAGAGATCGCGCTCGCGCTCGAGTGCACGGGCCGCCCGCAGAATCGTCACCTCGTCGAAGGGCCGCCCCAGGAACTGCGCGCCGATCGGCAGGCCACCCGATGACCTGGCGGTCGGCACGGAGAGGCCTGGGAGGCCGGCGAGGTTGCAGGGCAGCGTGAGCACGTCCATCAGGTACATGGCGAGCGGGTCGTCGAGCTTCTCGCCCAGCGGCCACGCACAGGTCGGCGTGGCGGGGCTCAGGATCACGTCGACCTCGCGGAACGCCTCGTCGAAGTCCTGGCGGATGAGCGTCCGCACCCGCTGCGCCTTGACGTAGTACGCGTCGTGGTAGCCGGCCGAGAGCGCGAAGGTGCCCAGCATGATCCGGCGCTTCACCTCGGGCCCGAAGCCTTCGGCCCGCGAGCGCTCGTAGAGCTCGATCAACTGCTTCGCGTCCTTCGCGCGGTGGCCGAAGCGCACGCCGTCGTAGCGGGCGAGGTTCGACGACGCCTCGGCCGGGGCGATGACGTAGTAGACCGCGAGCGCGTGCTTCGTGTGCGGGAGCGAGATCTCCTTCACCTGCGCGCCCGCGGCCTCGAGCGTCTTCGCCGCTTCGCGGGTCGCCGCGGCGATCTCGGGATCCATGCCGTCCACGAAGTACTCGCGGGGCAGCCCGATCTTGAGCCCCTTCACGCCCTGCTCGAGGGTGTCGGTGAAGCTGGGCACCGCCACGTCGGCTGACGTCGCGTCGTGCGGATCGCGCCCCGCGATGCCCTGCAGCAGCAGCGCCGCGTCACGCACCGTGCGGCCGAAGGGCCCCACCTGGTCGAGCGAGCTGGCGAAGGCCACCACGCCGCTGCGCGAGACCCGGCCCCACGTCGGCTTGAGCCCCACCACGTTGCACAGCGCGGCGGGCTGGCGGATGGAGCCGCCGGTGTCGGTGCCGAGCGTGCCGAAGCACTGGCGTGCCGCGACCGCGGCCGCTGAGCCACCGCTGCTGCCTCCAGGAGTCCGGTCCAGCGCGTACGGGTTGTGGGTCTTCTTGAAGGCGCTCGACTCGGTGGAGCTGCCCATGGCGAACTCGTCGAGGTTGGTCTTGCCCAGGATCACCGCGCCCGCGGCCTTGAGCTTCGCGGTGACCGTCGCGTCGTGCGGCGGAATGAAGCCGGAGAGGATGCGGCTGCCGGCCGTCGTCTCGAGCCCCGCGGTGAGGATCATGTCCTTGAGCGCGACCGGCACGCCGTCGAGCGGACTCAGCTTCTGCCTGCGGGCGTCACTGGCCTTCGCGGCGGCCAGCGCTCCCGCTTCGTCGATGCGGAGGAAGGCGCCGACCTGGTCGTCGGTCTCGCGGATCTGCGCGAGGCAGGCGCTCGTGATCTCCGTCGACGAGGTCTTTCCTGCCGCGAGCGCTTCGCTCAGGTCGCTCAAGGAGCCGTGAATCACTCGATCACTCTTGGGATGGCGAAGCTGCTGCCTTCCTTCTGGGGGGCGTTGGCGAGGGCGACGTCCGCCGGGAGCTCGTCTCGCACTTCGTCGGGTCTCGCGTGCGTGGCGCTCGCGATGGCGAAGGTCGTGGGGGGCACTCCGTCGGTGTCTACGGCGGAGAGCGCTTCGACGGCGTCGAGCACCGCCGAGAGTTGCGTGGCGAAGCGGGTCTCTTCGTCTGAAGTGAGAGAGAGGCGGGCCAGCTTCGCGACGTGTCTGACTTGCTCGAGCTCGAGCTTCATTCTTGCCCTCTCCCCGACCACGGGACTACTTCTTGAGACGCTCGATGCTGTTGCGCGCCACTGCTGCCTCGGCGCCGTTGGGGAGCACGTCGAGGTAGCGCTGGTAATACTCGATCGCCTTCTCGTTCTTCCCCCCGATCCGGTAGGCCTCGGCCAGGCCCATGATCGCCGGCCCGTAGCGCGAGTTGAGCTTGAGCGCGGTCTCGAAGGTCGCCTCTGCCGCCGAGGGGTTCGCCATGTCGAGCAGGGCCAGGCCACGGCCGGTCACCGGCTCCACGCGCTCGGGCTTGAGGTCAGCCGCCTTGCCGTAGAGGTCGAGCGCCTGCTCGGGCTTGTCGCGCTCCCGGAGCCGATCGCCCTGGGCGAGGTACCAGTCGAAGCTCCTCTCCTGCTTCACCACCACCGGCGCCGCCACGCCTGCGTCGAGCACGGGTGCGCCCGCGTCGGGCGTGCCTGCGTCCGGCGTGCCCGCGTCGGCCGTGCCCGCGTCGAAGCCCGCATCGGCAGCGCCCGCGTCGGGCTCTGCTTCTTCTTCCACGCTCGCGTCGAGCACCACCACCGGCACCGGCGTGGCCGCCTTGACCCGGGCCTCTTCGTCGATCCGCGCCTGCTCCCGCGCGCGCTCTTCGGTGAGGCGCCGCTGCTCAGGCTCGTAGACGCCGAAGTACCAGCCGACCCCGCCGCCAACGGCGAGGCCCGCGATGATCAACGCGACCCACTTGCCGCTGCCTCCGCCCTTGCCCACGGCGCGGCGGAGATCTTCTTCGGACGGCTCGGGCTGCGGCTGCCGTCGCTGCGGTGGCGGCGCGGCGGGCGGCGCGGCGGGCGCGCTGAAGCGGCCGCCCTGCAGCGTCTGCATGATCGGCGGAGGTGGAGCTGCCGGCTCGGCGCCGGGCTTGAACTCGGGGTTGCGCTGCGTGGTCTGCCGCCGTGGCGGAGGCTCGGGAGGCAGGGTCTCGAGCTCGGGCGGGGGCGCAGGCGGCTGCGGCGCGGTGAACTGCCCACCCTTCCAGGTGTCGGTGATCTTCCCCCCGGTGGGCCCGGGCGGCACTGAAGGCGCGGGAGGCGGCGGGGGCCGGTGGAGGGCTTCCATCGCGCGGACCTTCGAGGCGTCGTCGACGATCTGAAAGAAGCTCGCCAGCTCGGGGATGTTGCCCAGGCGCTTCCAGGTCTCGCCGCTCAGCGAGATCTCGTCGTCGCGCGACACCTTGCCCTCGATGATCCACTTCTGGAGCATCGTCAGATCGCGGCAGGGAAAGACGTTGCCGTTGGGCTGGCGCAGCTTCCATTCGCGGCTGGGGGGCGAGGGCGGAAGCTCAGCGTTGCTGAGGTTGATGGGTGGATCGCCCCGGGTCGGCAGCGTCACCACGAGCTGCTTCTTCTTCACACGGAAGACGTGACCGCATGACGTGCACTTGACGGTGACCCCGTCCTCGGTGACGCGGGCGTCGTCGAGCTCGTACTCCGTCTGGCATTTGGGACAACCGACGTCCATGTACGGCGCACCGTAGATCAGGCGGGCGGCCCCGTCGTGCTTCTTCCCGCACCTGCCCGCCCGGAGCGGAGGCGGTGCGCCGGAGCGACCAGGGACACAGCCGAAAAATTGCGGGGTCCCACCCCCCACCTACAGTGCCCGGTGGATCAGCCTTCTACAGGGGTGTCTCAGCATGTCGGTCAAGCGCAAGGGCGAAAAGTCCGTTCTCTCGAAGCAGGACATCGCCTCGAGGCGGAAACAGCTCACGCAGAAGAAGATGCAGCACTCGGGCACGGGCCGCAGGGCCATCGTGGGCGTCGCCCTGCTCGCCTTCTCGGTGATGTCCTTCCTCTCGGTCGCCAGCTTCGACGCGCGCGATCGCCTCGGGCCCGGCTTCAAGAACGCGGTGGGCCCGGTCGGTCACGCCATCGCCGAGGGGCTGCGGGGCCTGCTGGGCATCTGCGCCTTCGTGCTGCCCCTGGTGGGGCTCTACGCCGCCGGAATCCTCTTCGTCGGTGATCGCGAGAAGCGGCGCTGGCCGCAGGCGATCGCGCTGGGGCTGCTGCTGATCGCCGGCGCCATCCTCTGCCAGCTCATGTTCAAGGAAGACGCCTCGTGGGCGCACGCCCCGGGTGGCCTCATCGGCCGCGAGCTCGGCGGGGTGATGACCGCCCTCTTCTCCACCGTGGGCACCGTGGTGCTGGTGAGCGCGATCGCCGCGGTCGCCTTCATCGTGGGCACGCAGTTCGCCTTCCTGCGCTTCTGCACCTGGGCCTGGGAGAAGACGCTGATCGCCGTCGAGGCGCTCAAGGCGTGGGGCCTGGCCTTCATCGAGAAGCAGAAGCAGGCCTACGCCGACCGCCAGGTGGCCGCCGAGAAGGCGCAGGAAGAAGAGGCCGCCTTCCTCTCGCAGCTCGAGACCGAAGAGGCCGAGCTCGCCGAGCTGGAGGCCGTCGCCGCCGAAGCCGAGGCCGCCGCCGACGAAGCGGCCCGGGAGGTCCAGGACAAGGAGAACCTCAAGCTCGCCGACCTGGTGGAGAAGGACCGGCTCAAGGCCGAGCGCGAGAAGGCGCTGGTGCAGCTCGAGGCCGCGCGCCTGGCGAAGGAGGCCCTCAAGACCGCCCGCGCCAACCAGAAGGAGACGCGCAAGGAGAACGCCGCCACGCTCGCGCCGGGTCTGCTCAACGACGCCCTGCAGCCAAAGTCGCAGCAGCCGGTCGAGCCGTCGATGATGGCCGGCAACGGAGACCCGGCCTGGGCTTCCGCGTTCGCCTTCGCGCCGACCGTCATCTCCCAGCCGTCCTCCCCTCCCCTGCCGTCGGAGCTGCTGCAGTCGCTGCCGCCTCCGCCGCGCCGGGTGCCGAACATCGTGGAAGCGCCGGGGACGCAGCAGCAGCCGCCGCCTCCCCCGATGGAGTCGCTGGTCTCGTCGCCGAAGATGTCACCGCTGGAGGCCAGCCTGTCTTCACCTGCGGGCATGGTCGACGCGGCCGTGGCCGTGGTGCCTGCGCTCCCCGCCGCCCCCATGGGTGCCGCGCTCGCCACGGTGGGCACCGCCGCGCTCGCGCGCATGCCGCTGATCGTCGAGCCCAAGGCGCCGCCGAAGCCCACCAAGAAGGAAGACTTCCTCTTCAGCAAGGGCCGCTCGAACTTCGAGGTGCCGCCGCTCGACCTGCTCGAGGTGCACCGCAAGGAACGCGCGGCCGTCGACAAGAACTCGTACCTCGAGACCGCCGAGCGCCTCACCGCGAAGCTGCGCGACTTCGGCATCGACGGCGAGGTGGTCGAGATTCGCCCCGGCCCCGTGGTCACGATGTACGAGTTCAAGCCCGCGCCCGGCGTGAAGATCAGCCGCATCGCCTCGCTGTCCGACGACCTCGCCATGGCGATGGAGGCCATGCGCGTGCGCATCGTCGCGCCCATTCCCGGCAAGGGCGTGGTCGGGGTCGAGGTGCCCAACCGCGATCGCGAGATGGTCTTCCTCAAGGAGATCGCCGAGCAGGACGCGTTCCAGAAGTCGCAGAACCGCCTCACCATGTGCCTAGGCAAGGACATCGAGGGCATGCCGTACATCCTCGACCTGGCGAAGGCGCCTCACCTGCTGATGGCCGGTACGACCGGGTCAGGCAAGTCGGTGAGCGTCAACGCGATGATCATGTCCATCCTGCTCAAGAGCACGCCTGAAGAGGTGCGCTTCATCATGGTGGACCCCAAGATGCTGGAGCTCTCGGTGTACGAGGGCATTCCGCACCTGCTGCTGCCGGTCGTCACCGATCCGCGCAAGGCGGCGATCGCGCTGCAGTGGGCGGTCGACGAGATGACCCGCCGCTACAAGCTGCTGTCCGAGGCGGGCGTGCGCAACATCACCGGCTACAACGTGCACGTCGAGGCCGAGGTGGCGAAGAAGCGCGCTTCGAAGTCGGTAGTCGACGCGAAGCCGACGGTGATCAAGCCGAAGGTGGAAGCGCCGGTGATCGCCTCGAAGGTGGTGGAGGCCGCTGCGCCGCCGCCCGCGCCCGTGGTCGAGGCCGCTGCGCCTGCCCTCGCGGACGACGCGAAGCCGAAGAAGAAGCGCCGCATGTTGATCGTCGACGTGGCCGACGGGTCCGCCGAGGGATCGCCCGCGGTCGAGGCGAGCGCGCCGGTGGAGCCCGTGGCCACGCCGGCCGGGCTGGAGCTGGGTGTCGCGGCGCCGAAGGACGAGCCCGAGAACCCGCGCGAGGAGGTCATCGCCGAGGTCGAGGCGCTGGCCAGGGAAGGCGAGATTCGCGTCGACGAGCTGGCGGCCAACGAGTCGGAGCAGGAAGCGGCGGCGCTGGCGCTGGCTGCGACGGAGAGCACTCACCCCGAGAGCGAGGGCGAAGAGCTGCGCAAGCTGCCGTACATCATCGTGGTCATCGACGAGCTGGCGGACCTGATGATGGTCGCCTCGAAGGAAGTGGAGACGTCGATCGCCCGCCTCGCGCAGATGGCGCGCGCCGCCGGCATTCACCTCATGGTCGCCACGCAGCGCCCGTCGACCGACGTCGTCACCGGCATCATCAAGGCGAACTTCCCCACGCGCATCAGCTTCATGCTGCGCAGCAAGCCCGACTCGATGACCATTCTCGGCACGGTCGGCGCAGAGGCGCTGCTGGGCATGGGCGACATGTTGATCATGCCGCCCACGAGCGCCCACCTGCAGCGCGTGCACGGCTGCTTCGTGTCCGAGGCGGAGATCAAGAAGGTCGTCGATCACCTCAAGGCGCAGGGCCAGCCCGTCTACGACGAGAACATCCTCAAGCCGCGCGACGACGAGGGAGATGGGGAGTCGCCGGAAGACGATCTCTCAGACGAGCTGTACGACCAGGCGATCGCGATCGTCTCGGAAATGCGGCAGGTCAGCATCTCGATGCTCCAGCGCAAGATGCGCATCGGGTACAACCGCTCGGCGCGCATGATCGAGCGCATGGAGCGCGAGGGCCTGGTGGGCGCGGCCGACGGCGCGAAGCCCCGCGACGTGCTCATCCGCCCCGTGGGTCAGATGCCCGGCACCGCGACCATGTAGCTCTCCCTCTCCCTGCGCCAGCGGCTCATGATCCATCACAAGTTGCTCGCCGATCCGGAGCGTGATCTCTAGGGCGAATGCGCGCTCTGCCTCCTGTCAGTGAGGAGTTTCAAGGCTGCATTTTCCCTGACGCTCGGCTGCATCAGCGAGTTGTGAAGC
>JAUXRX010000030.1 GCA_030681645.1 Archangium sp. | reverse complement strand
CTCGCTGTCTCTCACGGTGACCGTCTTCGCTTCCTGGCCGCTCTCGAGCAGCGAGGGCTGGCTCTCCTCGGAGACGAATTGCTCGAAGCCGCGGGGCGATTGATTCTGGCTCCCGTAGGTGTACGCGTACTCCGTCATCTGACTCACAGTCGGGAAACGCCACCACGCCTCCCATCGGGTCCAGGGCGGTGACTTCGTAGGGCAGACCGCCATCCGATGTCGTCAGCACGCTCACGAGGGTCTGCCAGTTGTCCAGCCAATGTGCGGTCGCCTGGTAGGAGGGGCTCGCGCCAAAGGTGAAGGGGAACTTTGCGCCGTCGGGGGTCGCGTCGTCGAGGACGTCGCGATAGGCGAAGCTGAAGACGCACGCACCGCCGCGGCGCTGTCGGGCGCAAGTGCGAGGGCGATGTGGTGCCTGATCAGCCCGGTGGTCCTGTGCATCCAGCGCATGACGTGAGGCGTGAGAGAAGCGTTGTAGTTTGTAGTTGCTGCACGAAAAGTGACCTACCCACAATCGAGTCCCGGCGTCCCTCGACTCCGCTCGGGATGAACGGGGGACCCCGACACGCAATCGCGTTGACCCGCCCGCAAGACCGCCTTACTTGCGACGCACATGTCGTCTGACGGCTTCGCTGCGCTGATCGAACAACTCGCCCCCGGGCGAGGTGTGCGCACCGTGGGCCTGACAGGCTCGGCGCGGGCCTGGGTGCTGGCCCGGCTCACCCGCCGCCTCGACGCGCCGCTCGTCTGCGTCACTCCCGACGACGACACCGCGGACGCGCTGGCCAGCGACCTCGCCTTCTTCCTGGGCGGCGAGGGCACGCGGCTCGCTCCGACGGTGGTGCGGCTGCCCTCGGACGAGGTGCTCCCGTGGGACGAGCTGGTGCCCGACGCTGGCGTGGTGGCCGACCGCCTCAGCGCGCTCTTCCACCTCTCTCGCGGCCAGAAGTTCCCCGCGCTGGTGCTGTCGGTGCGCTCGTTGTGCCGCAGGGTGCTTCCCCTCGAGGTGATGCGCGGGCTGTCTGACCTGGTGCGTGTCGGGCAGGAGCCCGGCCGCGACGTGCTCGGCCACAAGCTCGCCGCGATGGGCTACCGCAACTCGCCGCTGGTGGAAGACCCCGGCACGTTCTCGCTGCGAGGCGACATCCTCGACGTGTTCCCCGCGCTCCACGAGGCGCCCGTGCGGCTCGAGTTCTTCGGCGACACCGTCGAGTCGATGCGCAGCTTCGACCCGGGCACGCAGCGCACCATCGAATCCATCAGCGAGCTGACGCTGCTGCCGGCGCGCGAGCTGTTCTTCAGCGACGAGACGCGCCGTCACGCCGAGGCCGCGGTGCGCGAGGCGGCAGAGCAACAACACGTGCCCACCACGCGCGTGCGCGAGCGCCTCGAGCAGATCCGCGAGGGCATCGGCGCGGGCGGGCTCGAGGGTCTCCTGCCGGGGTTCTTCGCGGGCGGGCTCGTGCCCGTCTTCACCTACCTGCGCCAGTGGCACCCGTCCCCGATCTTCTGGTTCGACGAGCCCAACGCGCAGGAGCGGGCGCGGGGCGAGCTCTCCACGGACATCGAGCGCAGCTATGCCGACGCGGTGCAGCGGCAGGACCTCACCCTGCCTCCCGCCGCGCACTTCCTCTCCGAGGAGGAGCTGAACCGCGAACTCTCGGGCTTCCGCTCGGCCTCGGGTGGCGGGCTCTCGCTCGATCAGAACCGGGGCGAGCCTCCACTCACCTTCACCTTCGGCGGCACACGCGAGCTGCGGGAGGCGATCCGCTCGCACCATGGAGAGGAAGGTGCGCTCTCACCGCTGATCGACAAGCTCAAGGCCTGGAAGGACGACAGCCACGAGGTGGTGGTCGCGTGCGGCACCATGGGCCAGGCCGACCGGCTCAAGCGGCTGCTGGTCGAGCGCGGGGTGAAGCCGAAGGTGCATGCCGAGCCCTTCGAGCCTGCCTTCTCCCCCCGGAGCGAAGCCGGTCCGGCGGAACGCTGGACGAGCCGAGCTGGAGCGCAGCGGAAGAGCCGCCAGGGCGAAACGACCAGAGAAGCGGGACCGCACCTCTACCTGGGGGAAGTGAGCGCCGGGTTCGTCGACGCCGCCGCCGGGCTGGTGGTGCTCTCTGAAGAGGACATCTTTGGCCAGCGCGCGCGCCGGTCCAGCCGCCGCCGCCGCTCGGCCGCAGAGGGCTTCGCCGCCAGCTTCAAGGACCTCAAGGAAGGCGAGCTCTGTGTGCACGCCGACTTCGGGGTGTGCCGCTACGGCGGGCTGGTGACGATGCAGGTCAACCAGGTCGCCGCCGACTTCCTGGTGCTCGAGTTCTTCGGCAAGGACAAGGTCTACCTCCCGGTCAGCCGCATGCGGCTGGTCTCGAAGTTCACCGGGGGCGATCCGTCGAAGGTGACGCTCGACCGGCTCGGCACGAGCGTCTTCGAGAAGCGCAAGGCCCAGGTCAAGGAGCAGCTGCTCAAGATGGCCGCGGAGCTCTTGCAGCTCTACGCCGAGCGCAAGGCGCACCCGGGCTTCGCCTTCCACCCGCCCGATCGCTACTACCGCCAGTTCGAGGCCGACTTCGAGTTCGAAGAGACGGTCGATCAGCAGAAGGCGATCGACGACGTGCTGGCCGACATGCAGAAACCCGAGCCGATGGATCGCCTCGTCTGCGGCGACGTCGGCTACGGCAAGACCGAGGTCGCGATGCGGGCGATCTTCAAGGCCGTGCTCGATCGCAAGCAGGTGGCCGTGCTCGTGCCCACCACGCTGCTCGCGCACCAGCACCTCACCAGCCTGCAGCGGCGCTTCGACGGCTACCCGGTGACGGTCGACGTGGTCTCGTCGATGCGCAAGGCGAGCGAGGTGCGAGAGACCTTTCAGAAGGCGCGCGAGGGCCGCGTCGACGTGCTCATCGGCACGCACAAGCTGCTCAACAGCGAGGTGGGCTTCAAGGACCTGGGCCTGCTGGTGATCGACGAAGAGCAGAAGTTCGGCGTGAAGCAGAAGGAGAGCCTGAAGCGGCTCAAGACCACGGTCGACACGCTCACGCTCACCGCCACGCCGATTCCGCGCACGCTCAACATGGCGCTGTCGGGCATGAGAGACCTCTCGCTCATCACCACGCCGCCCGCCGATCGCCGCGCGATCCGCACGTTCGTGAACAAGTTCGACCCTGAGCAGATCAGGGAAGCGATCACCCGCGAGGTGCAGCGCGGCGGGCAGGTCTACTTCATCCACAACCGGGTGCAGTCCATCCGCTCGATGGAGAAGCTGGTGCGCGAGCTGGTGCCCCACGTGTCGCTGGTGGTGGCGCACGGGCAGATGGGCGAAGGCGAGCTCGAGAAGGCGATGCTCGAGTTCGTCGAGAAGCGCGCGCAGGTGCTGCTGGCCACCAGCATCGTGGAGAGCGGCCTCGACATCTCCTCGGCGAACACGATGATCGTCAACCGCGCCGATCAGTTCGGGCTCTCGCAGCTCTACCAGCTGCGCGGACGCGTGGGCCGCAGCAAGGAGCGCGCGTACGCGTACCTGCTCGTGCCGCACGGACGCACCATCACGAAGGAAGGGGAGAAGCGGCTCGAGGTGCTGCAGGCGTTCACCGAGCTGGGCGCGGGCTTCAACATCGCCAGCCACGATCTCGAGATCCGCGGGGCGGGCAGCCTGCTGGGCAAGGAACAGTCCGGCAGCATCGAGGCCGTCGGCTTCGAGCTGTACGCGCAGCTGCTGGAAGAGGCGATCGCCGAGGTGCGCGGGGAGTCGAGCCGGGCGCAGGTGGAGCCCGACGTGAACCTGCCGCTGCCCGCGTACCTGCCCGAGTCGTACGTGCCCGACGTTCACCAGCGGCTGGTGCTCTACAAGCGCTACGCCCAGGCGCAGTCGGCGGATGATCTCGAGGATCTACGGGTGGAGTGCGTGGATCGCTTCGGCGACGCTCCCGAAGAGCTCGACGCGCTGCAGGAGGTGATGCTGCTGAAGATCGAGCTGCGCAAGCTGGCGCTTCGCCAACTCGACGGTGGACCCGGGCGGTTGGTGGTGACGCTGGGCGGCGACGCGCGGCTCGACGGCGGGAAGCTCGCGCGGCTGGTGCAGAAGTCGAAGGGGCTCTACCGCCTCACGCCGGACCTCAAGCTGGTGGTGAAGCTGGATCCGTCGGTGACGAGCCACGACTTCGTGCCTGCGGCGCGCAAGGTGCTGCGGGACCTGCAGGGCTGCGCGGCGGTTTGACGGTGGAGTGGTCCCTCGACTCCGCTCGGGACGAACGGATCCCTTCACCCGAGCTCACCGTTCACCCCGAGCGGAGTCGAGGGGCGCTTGACGCGCCATGCGGCCGTCGATGAGTCGAGACCCCTCCACCGGTAGCCCGGCACCCTTCGCCGAGCAGACGCAACCCGGCGCCACTCGCGGAAATCCGCCTCGGCCGGCCAGTTGCAGTCACTCGAGGCATGCTGACCGTCGCGCTCGCACTCTTCCTGGCCTCCTCCCCGCCGCTGGTAACGGCCGAGGGTGTGACGTTGGAAGCGGACGGGCGCATCCCCTGGTCAGCGCCGCCGGTGGGGGTCCAGCTCGACGTGGGCGTGCCTGATGGCATCGGCGCCTCACTCGTAGTGACGCCCGGCCGGTTCTTGCGCATCTCGGTGGGCGGGCTGAGCAACGGTGTCGGCGCAGGTGTGCGGCTGGGCGTGATGCTGGTGGCCTTCCCCTCCTCGCCCTTCCGCCCGCTGCTGGGCGTCGACGGTGGGTACGTCTTCGGAGGCCAGGCGGCCTGGCTGCCGCAGCTGATCACCGACGACACGGTGCGCGCGGCGATCAGCGGCGTGAACGTGGGCTTCGCGAGCGCACAGGTGGGCTTCGAGCTCGGTTCGAAGCACGTGGCCTTCACGCTGCGAGCGGGGCTCTCGTACATCGACGTGGGCCTGCCCAGTCAGACCTTCTCCACGGGCGGCGCCACCACGGTCACGGCGCGCGGGCTGGCCGTCAGTGGCTTCATCCCTTCAGCCCGTCTGGGCTTCATCTTCTCTTTCGGTTGAGCCGTCCCCCCAGCCTCCCGGCGCGTCCTCCACACCTCCCCTCCCCCGGTGATGGGGGACGCGCCCGGGCGGCGATTTTCTCCACCCTCTTCCCAGGGGTCCTTCCATGCTCCGCACTTCCCTTCTTGCCGCAGCGTTGCTCCTCGCGGGTTGCGGTGACGACCCGTTCTTCCTCCAGGCGAAGGCGGTGGCGGTCTGCCAGCACCTGCCCGGGCAGCGCTTCCAGGTGCCGACCGAGCTGCGCGAGCAGTACGCGCTGCTTCCTCCGGCGATGCAGCAGGGCATCGAGCTCGAGCGCACCTTCGACTTCGACGTGAAGGCCGAGCTCCCTCCTGAGACCGAGGCGATGCTCGAGACGCACTTCGCGTTGACGTCGATTCGGCTGACGACGGTGAACGCGGCGGACGATCTGGGCTTCATCGACGAGGCGCACCTGCAGTTGAAGCCGCAGGCGGCGAGCGGGCTGGAGGAGCGGGTGTTCGACTACGTGCGCACCGAGGCGGCGCCGAGGTCGGTGTACTGGAACGGCGAGGCGTTCGACGTGGCGGAGTACGTGCAGTCGGGAAACCTCAAGTACACGGTGTCGCTGGTGGGCTCGTTGCCCCCGGGTGACGTGCTGGTCGACATCGACGCCTGCGCCGAAGTCGCGGTGAGGCTCGACTACCTCTGATTCTCTCCCTCTCCCCGCGCTCGCGGAGAGGGCCGGGGTGAGGGGCGAAGTGATATCCCCCCCGTATGGATCTGCACCTGAAGGGCAAAGCCGTCCTGATCACCGGAGGCACCCGCGGCATCGGACACGCCATCGCGAAACGAGCCGCCGAAGAAGGAGCGGACATCGCAATCTGCGGCCGAACGAAAGAAACGCTCGAGCTGGCAGTCAAAGCCATCGCCGCCCTCGGAGTGAAGGTCCACGGAGAGCAAGTCGACGTCCTCGCGCCGGGCGGAGTCGAACAATTCGTAGAGAACGCCGCGAAGGCGCTCGGCCGAGTCGACGGCCTCGTCGCCAACGTCGGAGGCACCTTCGGCGGCAACTTCCTCGAGACCACCGCTGAAGACTGGGTGAAGACCCTCGAGGTCAACCTGGTGCACGCGGCCCGTTTGATCCGTGCGGGGGCGCCGCACCTCCAGTCCGCGGGTGGCGGCAGCGCGGTGATCATCGCGTCCATCTCCGGCTCACGGCCCGGGCCCCGCCCGCAGTACGGCGCCTCGAAGGCCGCGGAGATCGCGCTGGCCGAGTCACTGGGCCGCGAGCTCGCGAGCCTGAAGATCCGCGTCAACACGGTGAGCCCGGGCAGCATCCTCTTCGAGGGCGGCTCGTGGGCGAAGCGGGTGAAAGAGATGCCCGAGCGCATCGCCGACTTCGTGGCGCGCGAGTTCCCCTGGGGCCGCATGGGCACGCTCGACGAGGTGGCGGATGTGGTGACCTTCCTGCTGTCGCCCCGCGCGAGCTGGATCAGCGGGACCGACGTCGTCGTGGACGGCGCACAGAAGACGCCGAGTGTTCAGCTGAAGTGAGCTGGAAAAAAGGGGGACAGGCTGCTTTTGCCCTCTGTGCGAACTTGAACCTGTTGGGCAAAAGCAGCCTGTCCCCCTTTTTCCCCCTTTTTCCACTCTCGACTTACGCAGTCCTGAGCTGCGGAACGTCGCCCGTCACTTCACCCAGCGTGTCGGTCGAAACACCCACCGCCTTCATCGCCGTGACGATCACGTTCGCCGGGTGCCGCCCCGCGGCGACCACGTGCTGACCGGGCTGCAACCCGCCCGCGCGGCCCGCGAGCAGGCACGCCATGTTCTCCGTCGAGTGCGAGCTGTTGTCCTTCACGCCCTCGGGGTCCCAGCCGTGTCCGCCCTCGAGCAGGAACAACAGCGCGCTGCTGTCGAGCATGTTCCCGTTGCCCTCGGGCGTGTCCTTGAACTTCTGCACCAGCCTCGCGAAGTGCTTCACGTGCCACGCGATGCCGCGCGACAGCGCCATCGTCCCGCCCGGCACGCCGCCGTGCCCCAGCTCGTGGCAATCCGTCGCCTGCCCGGTGAGCGCGAACATGTTGAGGTGTGACTGGAACATCGTCATCTGCAGCGACGCCACGCGCGTCAGATCGCACACCATCGCCAGGTGGATCAGGTCGACGAACAGGTTCGCCCGCGCTTCCTCGTTCGAATACCCGAGGTTCTGCGCATAGGTGTTGTCGGTGCCGTTGTTCCCCTGCGGAGTCCCCACCGCCGGATCCGCCCCGGGGTCTGCCGGCCGCATGCACGCCGACGTCTGCGGAGGCGCGATCGTCGCCACGCGGCGCTCGAGATCTCTGAGCTCATCCAGGTGCCGCTGCAGCCGCTGCTTGTCCGCCGCGCCCAGCTTCGGCACCAGCTTCTCGGTGTCGCCACGCACCAGGTCGAGCACGCTGCGGCGGCTGCGCAGCTCCAGCTCGAGCCTCCGGCGGGTCGCGTCGTCGACGCCCGACGGCGTGAAGTTCGAGAACAGCGCCTGCCACGCCTGCCGCGGGCTCGTCTGCGGCGGTATCGACACCACCCGCCCCGAGGTGTCCGTCTTGTACGAGATCATGTCGCGGCCGTACGCCGCCGAGACCGACAGGTACCAATCGGCCTGTACCCGGTAGGTCAGCGACGGGAACGCCGTGCTGCCCGCGATCGCCCGCGCCACCACCTGGTCCGAGGTGGGCCCGGCTGACGCGGCGCCCGTTCCGCGCACGCCGGACAGCAGCGGCGAGAGCGACGTGACGTGAAAGTTGTCGGGACGCCCACCCGCCGGCACCGTGCCGCCGTTCTCCGCGGCCCAGGGGATCTTGAGGCCCGAGATCACCGACACGTCGTTCTTGAGCGCGCCCAGCGGCGCGAGGGCCGACTTGAGCTCGTAGTTCCGCCCCACCGTGTTCGGGACGAAGTCGTTGTCGAGCGGATCGTTGTCGGCGCCGAGCGACTGGCCGTCGAAGAACACCAGGTACCGCTTCGGAGGCGCGGGCGCCGCCTGCGCGAAGGCCTTCCCGTCGAGCATGATCTCGAGCAGCGGCAGGCTCACCGCCACCCCACCCAGGCCTCGCAGCAGATGACGCCGGCTCAGTCGCGTACCCATCACCGCACCTCTTCTTCGCGCCGGAACGCGAACGTCTCGTCACTGACCACGTCGAGCAGCAGCGCCTGGAAGTTCCGCTGCCCCGCCTTGAAGCTCTCCGTCCGCTCGAGGATGGCCGGCACGTCGAGGCCCTCTTCCCGGCGGCCCTGCGCGAAGCGGAACACCTGCGTCACCACGCAGCGCTCGAAGGCGCCGCTCGCGATCAACGCGTCGGCCAGCCCATCGGGCCCGGAGAACGACAGGTCACCCGCGGGCGCCCCCACCACCGTGCCCTGCCCTTCGATCGCACACTGCGGCAGGTTGTCGTCGGTGGTGCGGTAGCGGCCTTCGCGATCGAAGCGCTCGAGCCCGAAGCCGATGGGGTCGATGTTGTCGTGGCACCCCTTGCACCCGCCCACGCTCGCGTGCGCCTGGTACCGCTCCTTCTTGCAGGGCGAGGTCGAGACCGGCGCCTCGTCGACGTTCACCCCCGGAGGCGGCTTGGGGATCTCCTGGCACAGCAATCGGTTGCGCACGAAGATCCCGCGCTGCGTCGGGCTCGAGTCGCTGAACTTCACGCCCTGCGAGAGCACCGAGCCGTGCGAGAGCAGCCCCTTGCGCGGCGCCGAGCCGTACGGCGTCCACTGGAAGGTCGAGCCGCCGGTGAAGCCGGTGAGCCCGTACTGCGCGGCCAGGGTGTCGTTCACGAACGAGTCGCTCGAGGTGAAGAGCGTGAAGTAGTCGCTGCCCTCGGTGAAGACGACGCGGTCGACGAGCGCGTCGCTCTCCTGCTGCATCGCCTGGGTGAGCGGCAGCGGGTGTGGCAGGCGGTGGTAGCCGAGCCACAGCGCGTGGAAGCGCTCGATCTGCTCCCGCGCCAGGGGATCAGCGAGGAGCCGCTTCGCCGCCGCCTCCACGCCTTCCCTCGAATCGAGCCCGCCCGCCGCGGCCTGATCGAGCAGCCAGTCGGCCGGCGTGGTGCCGACGAGGAAGTACGAGAGCCGGGTCGCCAGCTCGAAGCGCGTGAGGCGGAAGATGCCCGCCTGCCCGCTCACCGGCTCGCCCAGCTCGACGCGGTAGAGGAACGCGGGGTGTTGCACCATCGCGCGGATGACGAGCTTCACGCCGAAGTCGAAGTCGTCTGCCTCCACCGAGTACGGCTGCAGCGTCATGAAGCGATCGACCTCTTCCTGCAGCAGCGGGCGGCGGAACGCGCGGCGGCCGAAGGTCTCGATGAACACGCGCAGGCAACCCGCATCGGAAGAGCCGGTGGGCTGACACGGAATCAACCGCGCGCGCGCGAGGGGATCGACCAGGGCCACGTCGGACAGCTCGATCGCCAGGGCCTCCGCGGCCTCCACCAGCGCACCTGACGCGGTCTGCAGCCGGTAGTCGTTGTCGAAGGGATCGGTCGAGTCGGCAGGCAGCAGCCGGCGCGCCCTGCCCTGATCGTCGCCGAGCAGCTCGCGCACCGTCGCGTCCAGCTCCACGCGCGAGAGCCGGCGCAGCCCCGAGGTCGCGACCTGCTCGGCGTTCGAGGAGCTGAGGGAAAAGCCGGGGGGCCCACCGATGGTTCCGGTGCAGCCTGCAGCCAGGAGCATCAACGGGATCGCGGGTCGCACGCCCTTGCCCTTCGCAAGGGTCAGGCCGTGTCGCCGCCACCCGATTCCGCACCTTTGACCGCGATCAAGAGCGCGACCCTGCACCATTGGTGTGGACAGTCCCCCTCACCGAACTCGCTCTCCCTGCGAAGCGGGGAGAGGGCCGGGGTGAGGGGCTGGTTCTACAGCTGGAGCAGCTTCATCTTGTTCTTCGCCGCCTTCGCGATCTTCGTCTTCCCCGTGGCCAGCCCCTCGAGGATCTCAGCCCCGATATTCTTGAGCTCGAACATCGGCTTCTCCGCGAAGTGCACGCCCAGGTAGTACCGGGCCTCGTCGCTCAGCTTCTTGTCCTTGCTGGCGGCCTCGGCGATCTTGAAGCCTTCTTTGTGCAGCTTCTCCAGCTCGGCGAGCGAGGGGTCACGCTGCCGGGCGCGCGGGTGTGGATCGAGGCTGGAATGCGCCAGCTGCTGCACCACCAGGCCGAAGCGATCTTCCGGCGTGGCCACCATCGAACGACCCAGCAGGTTGCCGATCGCCTCGGCGCGCGCGGGGTCCTTCTTCTGCAGCGACTTCGCCTTCTCGCGCAGCACCTCGGCCCACGCCTCGGGATCCGCGGCGCGCACGGGCTCGAGCTGCTTGCGCGCCACCGAGAGGTGTCTGGTGAGGTTTTTTCCCCCGGCCTCCAGCAGCCGCTTCACGTCCTTCTTCGCCAGCGCCGTCGAGAGCGGCGCGAGCACGTCGGCGAGCACCTGCGCGCCCGTCTCGTCCTCCGCGGCGGCCAGCGCCTCGCACAGCAGCGAGTCGCCACCGGGCAGCTGGGCCAGCACCTTCGAGGCGGCCTCCGCGCGCGCCCGCTCGTGGCTGCGCGCCACCGGGAGCAGCGTCCTGGCCGCCAGCTTGCCCGCCGCGGCCTTCTCGCTCACCGCCAGCTCACCGAGGTGGTGAATGGCCCAGAGCGCGACCTCGCCGATCTCCGAGGCGCACAGCTCGGCCAGCTCGTCCGCGAACTCCGAGCCGATCTTGAGCACCGTGAGCGAATCGCGCGCCGCCCGGCCCACCAGCGGGTCGGCGTCGAGCAAGAGCTCCATCAGCCGGCGCAGCGCCTTCTTCGACGGGCCCTTCGCCAGGGCGAAGCGGAGCGCGGTGGTGGCCTCCATGCGGATCGCCGGCGGTTGCTTCGGGCCCAGGTAGCCGAGAATGAGATCCTGCGTCTCGGCGAGCTCGAGGAAACCGAGGATCTTGATGATGCCGCGCACCGCCGGCTCGTCGTCGGCGCTCTTCTTCTTCGCCAGGAACTTCTCGCACTGGGTCTTCATCACCCGGCGCTCGGCCTCGGTCATGGTGCGCGCTTCCTGCCGCACCGAGAGGGCCACCTTGTTGATCGAATCCCACGGCTGGGCGCGCAGCCCCTCGAGCGCCATCTCGAAGCTCTGGCGCCCGTGCACCGCCGGCAGCAGCTGCGAGAGCACCGCGCGCACCTCGGGCGTGGCGTTGACCAGCCGCGAGCGGATCTCGGGCAGCGCGTCTTCCCCCAGCCCGGCGATGGCGGCGCGCGCCTTCGCCTGCAGTTCCTTGCCCCGGCCCAGCGAGTCGAAGAGCACGGGCAGCGCCTTGAGCGTGACGATCTCGCCCAGCGCCTCCACCGCGGCCTCGGCGTAGGCGTCGACCGGGTCCTTCGCCATCTGCACCAGGCGCGAGACGACCGCCGGGTCTTTCACCTTGAGCTCGCCCAGGACCACCGCGGCGGCGATGCGTTTCCGCGGTGACTCGTCGTCGAGCAGCTTCGCGATGCGCTCCAGAGCGTCCATGAGGGGGAAGGTATTCCCCGAAAGGCCCGAGTTGAACGAATGGATGCGTGTGGCACCATGCCCGCCCATGAGACCTGTGCTCCTGCTGCTGCTGCTCGCGACCTCTGGTTGTGTCACCCAGAAGACCTTCGACGCGCTCAAGACCGAGCGGGACGGCCTCGAGACCACCCTGGAAGAGAAGAACAAGGCGCTGGGCGAGCTCGAGGCCCGGCAGAAGAAGCTGGCCGCCGACAAGCAGTCGCTCGAGGCCCAGCTCGCCGAAGAGCAGGACAAGGCGAAGGACCTGGGCGCCCGCATCGATCGGCTCCACACCGACATGGCCAACGTGACCAAGGACAAGAGCCGGCTGCAGGCGTCGGTGGAAGAGATGACCCGCGCCCTGGCCGAGCTGGAGAAGCGCCGCGCCGAGGCCGAGGGCCGCATCTCGGAGTTCAAGAACCTGATCGCCCGCTTCCGCAGCCTGATCGACGCCGGCAAGCTCAAGGTGAAGATCGTCGAGGGCCGCATGGTGGTGGTGCTGGCCACCGACATCCTCTTCGCCTCGGGCTCGGCCAGCCTCTCGAAGGACGGCAAGGCGGCGATCGCCGAGGTCGGCCAGGTGCTGGCGTCGATCCCGAAGCGGAGCTTCCAGGTCGAAGGGCACACCGACAACGTGCCGATCGGCACCGCTCAGTACCCGAGCAACTGGGAGCTGGCCGCCGCCCGCGCCATCACCGTGCTCAAGTCGATGGTCGAGGCAGGGCTGCCTGCCGAGCGCATCTCGGCGGCCTCGTTCGCCGAGACCAGGCCCGTGGCCTCGAACGACTCGAAGGAAACCAAGGCGCAGAACCGCCGCATCGAGATCATCATCGTGCCCGATCTCTCGCAGCTGCCCGGCTTCGAGGAACTCAAGGCGCTCGACGCCAAGCAGTAGGCCCCTCACCCCGACCCTCTCCCCGCTCCGCCCGCTCCGCAGGGAGAGGGAGTCAGCTCAGTGCTTCGTCTGGGGGCGCCCCAGGCGCTCGAGCATCGCCCACAGATCCGGCAGCGAGATCTCGTGCTTGGTGCCGCAGAACTGGCAGGTGACCGCGGTGCTGCCCAGGGTGTCGACGATGTGCTGCACCTCGTCGACGCCCAGGTTCTCGACGGTCGCCAGCGCGCGCTCGCGGCTGCAGGCGCAGGTGAAGCGCACCGGCGTCTCGATCAGCACCGGCACGCCGGGGAAGAGCTCGGCCATCAGCGCGCGCGCGTCGAGCTGCTCCAGCTTCGCCACCGCGTCGTGGAGCCTCGTCTCGAGGTCTCGCCCGATGCGCTCGAGCGCCGCCACGTCGGCGTCTGGCATCGCCTGCACCAGCACGCCCGCGACCCGGCCCAGGTCTTCCCCGCCCTCGTGCTGCACGGTGAGCGCGACCCGGGTGGCCACCTGGTCGGAAGTCTTGAAGTAGTGGTTCAGATCGTCCGCCAGCCGCATCGACACCAGCTCGACCGACGAGCGGTAGTACTCGCCGCCCACGTCGCGCAGCACCGAGATGAAGCCCGAGTTCCCCAGCGCCGCCCGCCACTGGAAGACGCCTTGCGAGAGCACCATGTCGACGTCGGGGTTCTTCACGTAGCCACGGATGTCGCCGTTGGCGGCCGCGTCGACGAAGAAGCCCCGCATCGGTCCGTCACACTCGAGCTGCAGGTTGATGCGCGTCTCCCCCTTCTGCAACGAGGCCATCAGCGCCCCCCCCAGCAGGCCCTGCGCGAACAGGGACGCCGAGGCGGCCTTGAGGTGGTGCTTGCGGCGGCCGTCGCGGGCCGTCTCCGTGAGCACGGCCACCGAGACCTTCAGGTTGCTGTCTTCGAGCAGGGCTCGAACGATCGCGTCTGCCATGGCCACTCCAGTGAGCAGAAAATAAAACAGGGGCGACAGCACGATGACTGTCGCCCCCGGAAATCAGGAACTGCTCCGACTCAGTCGCAGTAGCCGGTGTTCATGTTGCAGACCTGGCCCGTGGGGCAGGCCGGCGCGCCGACCGCGTTGCACGCGCGGTCGCACAGGCCGTCGAGGCTCTGGCCACCGTCGGCCAGGCCGAACGAGTTGCACACGTACCCGGGGCGGCAGGTGGTCTGGCCACCGTCCGACGAGGGGCAGGTCTGGAAGCAGGCGGTGTTGGTGCCACCGATGCCGAAGCAGGCGCCGTTGGTGCCGCACTCCCCATCGACCGTGCAGCCGAAGCGGGTGCAGTAGCCGCCGGTAAAGCCGCTCGGGCCGGCGTCAGGCAGCGTGGGGGGGAAGCAGTCGGCGATGGCGCCCGCAGGAATGCTGCAGTCCATGTCGACCGTGCACGCCCCGCCGATCGACGTGGGGATGGGCGCCGGAGGAGGCGAGCAGAACCCGTTGGGGGACAGTCCGCCGTCCGAGAAGAAGAGCGAATCGCAGATGTAGCCGTTGCGACAGGTGGACTGCCCACCGTCGCCCGGGTTGGCGCACTTGACCACGCACGCCGAGTCACCAGCCGCCGTCAGCTCGAGACAGAGCTGGCCGCCGTCGGTGCCGCACTCGCTGCTCTCCAGGCAGTCGAGCTTGGTGCAGTAGCCGCCCGACCAGTTGTAGTTGAACTCGCGGGTGAGGCAGGCACCGCCGATCTCAGGCGGGTTCTGGCACTCGCCATCGGCCGCGCACGCGTTGCCGACCTTGTCGGCCGGAGTACCGGCGTCCTGCGGGGGAATCGGGCTGATCCAGCAGGCCTGGCTCCCGCCGCTCAGGTTGTAGCAAGCGTAGCCGCCGGTGCGGCAACGATCGGCCGTGCTGCAGTTGTCCCAGCAGATCGGGTCCTCGCCGAACTGCGTCGGAACGCGAACGCACGTCGAACCCGAGGGGCAGGTCGCGTTGCTGCACGCGAACGTGCAGTAGCCGCCCTGGTAGGTGCCGTTGCCGGCAGCCGTCGTCTGGCGGCAGATCGCGGTCGCCCCGAGGGCCGCCTGACACTCGCCGTCGTTGAGGCAGGCAGAGCCGACGCTCTTGTTGACCGGAGGCACCACGCAGGCGCCGTCGGTGCAGAGTTCGCCCGAAGCGCAGGCCACGCAGCGCACGTTGTCCTTGCCGCAGTTGATGACCGAGGTGCGGGACAGGGGGACGCAGGCGCCGCTCATGGGGAGCTGGCAGCCGTCGCAGGTTCCGCCGCCGCCGCCGGTGGCACCACCGCCGCCGCCGCCGCCCGCGCCCGTGCCCGTGCCGCAGGTCGAGGTGGTGGGGTTACAGGTCGACGACGCCGCAGCGCAGTCGGTGCAGGCGTTGCCTGCCGAGCCGCACGTGGTGTTGTTGTTGTTGTTGGGCTTCTTGATGCACGTGCCCTTCGAATCGCAGCAACCATCGCAGTTCTGCGGGCCACACTTCGGGGGGGTACAGGAGGGGGCAAAGGCGACCACGAAGCCGATGAGGGCTCCAAAGGTCAGTGCTCGTACGTTCATCGGGCTACTCCTACGTCGTGGTTTCAGCGCAGACCGGGCTCGGCGCTGATGTCGTGAAAGGTATTTCGGTGAAAGGCGGCGCACAAAACAGAAGACCGGCCGCTTCGTCAAGTGCTGATCCGAAGCGCCGGCCCGCTCCTGCCTCTCGGGGCTGAACCCTACTGCGACTCAGAACGGAATGTCATCAGCCGGGGGCGGGCCGCCCATGTCGTCCGGCCCCGAGTCATTGGAGGGCGCGCCCGCGGGTGCCGCGTCGGTCTTCGGCTGGTAGCCACCTTCAGCGCCCCGCCCCGGGGCACCGCCCAGGAACTGCACGTTGTTGGCGACGACCTCGGTGGTGTACTTCTTGTGGCCTTCCTTGTCGGTCCACTCGCGCGTCTGGAGGCGGCCTTCCACGTAGCACTGCCGGCCCTTCTTCAGGTACTCGCCGCAGAGCTCGCCCAACTTTCCCCAGACGACGATTCGGTGCCACTCGGTCTTTTCGACCTTCTGCCCGGTGGTCTTGTCATTCCACGACTCGCTGGTGGCGATGTTGAAGTTCGCGACCGCCTGCCCGCCCGGAGTGAAGCGGACCTCGGGGTCCTTGCCGAGGTTGCCGATGAGAATGACCTTGTTGATTCCGCCTGCCATGTGCTGCTCCTTTCGAGAACCACCCCGTTGCGGGGCGGTTGTTGTGGAGCGACAGGCTCTAGCATGGGCCACTGACACCGAGGCAAGCCGACCGGAATTCCGGTGGCTTACAGGCTCACCCGCCGGGCGCGGTGGTGGTGTTGCCGCTCGAGGGCTGGCCGGTGGTGGCGGGCACGATCACCACCGCCGGAACCCCGGGCGCCTTCGCCTCGGCGATCTTGAGCGAGAGCGTGGTCTCGAGGGCGCGCGCGAACGCCACCATCGAGGGGTCCGCGGCGCCCTGCGACTGGCGCAGCACGCCCCACAGCGGGGCGTCGGGCTGAGCAGCCTTGACCAGGCCGCGCACCAGGCTGTCGATGACCGGGCCGCGATCGGCCTCAGGGGTCGACTTGAGGGCGAGCAGCAGCTCCTGCGGCGCGTCGGTGGCGACCACCGTGAGCTGCTCCGAGAGCCAGGCCGAGGCGTGTTCGTCGCTGGCGTCGACGCGCACGAACTCGAACAGGCGCGAGGCGGCGTCGACGTTGCCGGCCGAGGCGAGCTCCACCAGCGACGGCAGCACGGGGAGATCGAAGCCCGCTTCCTTCGAGGCCTTCTTGATGCGCCCGTACACGTCGTCGGTGGCCAGCGCGCTGTCGAGCAGCACCCGCACGTGGGCGCCCTCGCGCGGGTCCGACTGGTAGAGCGCGTCGGCGATGATCGCCCGCACCGCGGGGTCCTTCTCGCTGCGCCAGGCGGTGCGCAGCAGCGCCACGTTGCGCTTCTCGCCCTTCTGCGCGAGGCCCACGTAGGTCTTGAGGCGCACCTTGAGCTCCTCGAAGGGGCCGACCACCATCGGGGGGTTGAGGGCGGCGACGGCCGCCGACGGGCCCCCCTTCGAACCCGAGGCCGCCACCGCGGCGCCGAGCGCGTCGATGTTCGGCACCACCGTGCCGGCGCGCCCTGAGAAGTCGTTCACCATGATCGAGAAGACGAAGCGCTCGCCGCCCACCGACTCGACGTAGCCCGACAGCGCGGACACGGTCTCGAGCGTGCCGGTCTTCGCGCGGAGCTTGCCCACCGCGTCGCTGCCCTCGAAGCGGTACTTGAGGGTGCCGTCCTTGCCGGCGATGCCCACCGACGAGATGAACTCGGGCATCACCTGGAAGCGCTCCATCATGTACACGAGCAGCTTGTTGGTCTGCGCGGCCGAGAAGCGGTTGGCGTCGTTGAGGCCCGAGCCGTTCTTCATGACATAGCTGCCCCGCGCGATGCCCACCTCGCGCTCGAGGAAGTCTTCCACCACGTCGATGCCCTTGGCGTGGCTGCCGGGCACGCCCCGCCCCTCGGCCCCGATGGTCTTGATCAGCTGCTCGGCCACGAAGTTCGAGGAGTGCTTGTTGAGCTTCTTGAGCACGATGTCGAGCGTGTCGCTCTGGGCCAGGTGCATCATCTTCTGCCCGTAGGGCACCACGCCCGGGCGCAGCCGGTTCTTCACCTTCACGCCCCGCTGCTGCAGCAGCGCGCGCACGGTGAAGCCGAAGTAGAGCGCGGGCTGGTCGATCTTCTTCCACACCGACCACACGCCCTTGTCGACCGGCACCACGCCCCTGGCCTCGATCTTCTGGCGAACGCGGTCCTTGTCGATGCCCGAGGTGACCGTGAAGCGGCGCTGGGTCCTGGTGCCGGTGGCGACCTCGCCCTGGATCACGAAGTAGTCGGACGGCGGCTCGACCTCGACGAGCGCCTTGCCCCCGGGCTGGTCGGCGGGGCGCAGGTAAACCCCCACGGTGTTCCAGTTGAGCGAGAGCGCGCCGGTGGGGGCGAGGTAGGCCTTGTCGCCGTATTCCTGGTCGAACCCCGGCGCCTGCCGCTCGGCGTCGAACCACGAGTCGTCGACGACGATCTCCCCCACCTCCTTGAGGCCTGCGTGCACCAGCTCGCTCACCATGCCGTAGAGCCGCTCGGTGGTGATGCTCGGGTCGCCGCGCCCGCGGATGTAGAGGGTCTTCGCCTTGCCTTCCTTGAACTCGGGGTCGACCAGGAACTCGGTCTCGAAGCGGTACTCGATGCCCAGGCGCGAGATGGCGGTGGCGGCGGTGAAGAGCTTCACGTTCGACGCAGGGTTGAGCAGCTCTTCGGGGTCGCGGGAGAACACCACCGCGCCGTCGTCGAGGCTGCGCACCTGCACGGTGACGCGCGCGTTCTTGAGGGTGGTCTTCTCGATCACCGATTCCATCGTCTTGCGCAGCGCTTCCCGATCAGCCGCGCGTGGAGAAGCTGCATGAGCAACGGAGACCGAAACGATGATGAGCGCTGCGAGTTGTCTGGAACGCATCGGGGTGACTGGAGTTAACTGCGTTTCAGCCTTGGCGCGAAAGTCTGGCGCCTTTTTCGGGAGGGACCCACACATGGCAGAGAACATCGACGTGTCCGACATCATCCCCGCTCCACCGGAGCGGGTGTACGCGGCGTGGCTGGATCCCAAAGAGCACGCGAAGATGACGGGGGGTGGGGCCACCGACGAGGGGGATGGCCGGTTCACCGCGTGGGACGGCTACATCAGCGGCAGGACCGTGTCTTCCGTGCCACACACGAAGATCGTCCAGGCCTGGCGGACGACCGAGTTCCCCGAGGACGTGCCCGATTCCGTCCTCACCATCACCTTCGAGCCGGTCGATGCCCACAGCACGAAGGTCACCCTCCGGCACGAGAACATCCCCGAAGGGCAAGGCGACGCGTACGAGCAGGGGTGGCACGAGCACTACTTCGCACCGATGGCCGCGTATTTCGGCTCCCCGATGGAACAGGTGAGAGAAGTAAGCGAACGGATCACCCACGCGGTCGAGGAGGTGACCGAGCAGTTCGAGGCCGCCACCGAAGACGCGATGAAGGCGGTCGACAAGGCCCGCAGCAACGCGCGCAAGCAGGCGGTCAAGGCCGTGAAGGCGGTCAAGAAGGTGCAGAAGAAGGCGTCGGCCCAGTTCAAGGCGGTGGGCAAGAAGATGAAGGCGCTCGTCACCCGGAAGAAGAAGCCGGCGCCGAAGAAGGCAAAGGTGAAGGTGACGAAGGCCGCACCGAAGAAGAAGGCGAAGGCCACGAAGAAGAAGAAGCGCTGACCTGTCTCCCTCTCCCTGCGAAGCGGGGAGAGGGTCGGGGTGAGGGGCAGTACTATTTCTTTTTCCGCTTCGACTGCTCCGCCCTGCCCTTCTTCGTGAACAGCGGGCCGAGCGTCATCGCAGCCGCGGGAAGAAACGTAGCGAAGCGAGCCACCGCCCCGCGGGTGAAAGGCAATGGCAGCTCGAGCGGCGCATTCGGAAGCACCTCGTCGATGATCGCCCGCTCGATGTCCTCGACAGTGAGGGCGCGAGGGCCCGAGAAGGTCATCGCGGCCTGCTCGTAGTCGACCTGCAGATCGAGCATCGGCGTCTGCACCGCATCAGGCATCACGAGCGTCACCTTCACGCCCTTCGGGATCAGCTCCTGCGCGACCGCCAGGGTGAAGCCGCGCACGGCGAACTTGCTGGCCGAGTACAGGCTCAACCCCGGCACGGGCGCGAGTGAGGCCAGCGAGCCGATGTTGATGACGTGGCCCTTCCCCTTCGACACGAAGTACTTCCCCACCACGTTCACGCCGTGCATCACGCCCTTCACGTTGATGTCGAGGTGGCGATCGATCTGCGTGGCGTCGATCTCCCACGACCAGCCGGGCAGCAGGTAGCCGGCGATGTTGAGCAGCACGTCGAGCCGGCCGAACGCGGTCACGGTGGCGTCGAGGGCGCGCTGCCAGTCGGCGCCGTCGCGCACGTCGAGGCGGCGGCGGAGCACCAGCGACTCGGTCCACCCGTCGGTCTGCGCGGCCTCGGCCAGCCCCGCCTCGTTGATGTCGGTGGCCATCACCTGGTGGCCCAGCGTGGACAGGGCGCGGGTGAGGTGCCGGCCGATGCCGCTGGCGCAACCGGTGAGGAGGAAGACGTCGCTCATGGGGCCGCCTTGTAGGGTTCTCCAGGGGCGTTTCGAAGGGAAGGTTTCTCACCCCGTCACACGACGGCGACTCGGTCTTCCTGCTACATCGCGCCGGATGATTCGTCGCTCCTGGTTGTTCGCGTGGTGCGTGGCGGGCCTGTGGGCCTGCACCGGACCTTCGGGGTGTGCGTGCGGGGGCTTCACGCCGCTGCCGCAGGGCTCGTACTCGGGGCCGAAGTTGAACACCGCCGGGGCGGCGCGCATGTCGGCGCAGGGCTTCACCACCCTCAACGCGAACGCCACGTCGATCCTGGCGTTCTTCGCGCCGGGCGGCGTGATGCAGGTGCCGGTGCCGTGCAGCATTCAGCAGACGAGCCTCGCGGGCATTCCCATCGTGCAGCTCGCCATCGCCGACACGGGCACGCTGGGCTGCGCCTCGGAGACCTGCGGCAGAATGAACGGCGCCTGCGATCCCGCGATCGACGTGGGCCAGGCGGTGACGCTCAACTTCACCTCGCTCACCTTCGCGCCCAAGGCCCCCGACATTCTCGAGGCGAAGGTGACGGCGACGGTGTCCACCGGGCCCATTCCGATCTCCTCGCGCGGGCAGAGCGCGTCGGCCCTGTGTCTCTTCGCGGGCCGGGCCAAGTTCACGGTGGATCTCGACACCGCGCGCGCGCAGCCCGCCAGCACCGACCTCGCGCTCGACATCAAGTTCGCCATCAACACCCGGTGGGACGAGCTCCTCTCGCTCGAGGTGGCCAACGTGGGCAACGCGCAGGCGTGCTCGGGCAGCGTGGTGCCGCCCAACTGCATCGACCCCAACGACATGGAGATCCTCAACGAGGGCTGCGGCGCGCTCAACATCGCCAGCATCGGGGCGGTGAAGTCGCTGCTCATCAACCAGCTCACCGACTCGCTCAAGACGCAGATCACCGACGCGCTGGCCGAGGCGAACTGCGCCACCTGCGGGCCGGCCGGCGAGTGCCCCTCGTTCGACGGCGGCGCGGGCCTGGCCACCTCGACCTGCGAGCCCGACGCCGGCACCTGCATGGACACCATGACCGGCAAGTGCGTGCCCGGGCTGCTCGGCGCTGAAGGCCGGCTCGAGGTGGGCCAGGCGCTCGCCGCGCTCGGGGCCCAGCCAGGCGCGGCCATCGAGCTCTCGTTCGGCGCCGGTGGCAGCGCCGAGGCGAACCCGGCGGGCCTCACCGCGGGGCTGCGCGGCGGCGCGAAGGAGGTCTTCGTGGCCGACTGCGTGGCACCGGCGACGCGCCCTGCCCCTCCGATGCTGGCGCTGCCCGACTTCGATCTCGACGCGCCCGGCCCGTACGACGTGGGCCTCTCGGTGTCGGGCCAGATGATCAGCGAGGTGCTCTTCCGCGCGCAGCAGTCGGGCGCGCTGTGCCTGGAGCTCGGGCAGGAGACGGTGAGCGCGCTCGAGTCGGGCCTGCTGTCGACGCTGCTGCCCTCGCTGGGGAAGCTCACCGGGGGGCAGAACGTGCCGCTGCGCATCGTGATCCGCCCGGTGAACCCGCCGTCGGCCGTGGTGGGTGAAGGCACCGTCGACGCCGATGGGCGCCCGCTCGACCCGCTGGTGCGCCTCAACTGGTCGGGAGTCGAGATCGACGCGTACGCGCTGCTCGATGATCGGCAGGCACGGCTCTTCACCGTGGCCGCCGATCTCTCGCTGCCGCTGGGCGTGACGCTCGACGGCTGCTCCGGGGTGACGCCGGTGGTGGGCAGCCTCACTGGCGCGATCACCAACGTGCAGGTGAAGAACTCGGAGATCCTCGCCGAGCCGCTCACGGTGCTGCAGAACCTGGTGCCTTCGCTGCTCACGCTCGCCGAGCCACAGCTCGCGATGGGGCTCACCGGCTTCACCCTTCCCCAGTTCAATGGCTTCCAGCTGCAGCTCGTGGGGGCGCGGGGTATCGGCCAGGTGTCCGGCAGCTCGACGTACAACCACGTCGCCATCTACGCCGACCTGCTCTCGGGCGGCATGATGTGCAAGGCCAAGGCGAAGCGCGCGTCGTCGGAGCTGGTGCGCTCGGCGGTGAAGTCGAAGGACTCCGCGTCGCTCGAGGCAGCGCTGGGGCGTGAGTATTCGTGGCGCGTGGACAAGGGCTTCTGGTCGACGTGGCAGAAGGCCGATGCGCTGGGGCGGCTGCAGGTGCAGCACCCGCGGCTGCTGCTCGGTGGGGAGCATGTGATCGAGCTGCGCACGCCGGAAGGCGACGTGCAGCAGGTCGTGGTTCGCTGAGCTTCCTGGGGTGGCCGCGGCGCGCCACTCGACTACGCTCAAGCCATGGCGGTTTCGGAGCAGGAACGGAATCACTTTCGGGCGATCGCAGCCGGAATGGCTCGGCTCAACGCGGAGTCCCTGCTGCGCGAGCTCGAGCTCACCCCGGGCGAGCGCATCGAGGCTGCGCTTCGCCTCACGGACCAGTTTCTCCGTTCGTCGCCCATGGAGAAGAAGCCGCCGCCCGTCAGTCTCGCCCAGCTCTGGAGAGAGCGAGGGAGCCGTGGCGGAAGACGCTGAGCTCGTCGAGACCTTTGGCGCGGTGACCCAGGCGCTCGCCCAGGCGAATGTGGACGCAGCCTTCATCGGCGCCATTGCGGTCATCGCGTGGAGCCGAGTTCGCACGACCACCGACGTGGACCTCGTCATCAGCGCCTCGCCGGCCGACCTCGAGCGGCTGCGGCCCTGTCTCGAGCGGCTCGGCTTCACCGTTGGGGCGCCCGTCACCTCCGAACCCGCGGAAGCGGTGCCTGACATCTCGGTGTTCTGGAGCGGACACCGACCCTCGGTGCGCGTGGATGTCTTCCACGCGAAGACAGACTTCGAGCGCGAGGCGTTGCGCCTGGCCGTACCCGCTGAGGTTGCAGGCCAGCGCGTGCGCGTCGCGACTGCTGAGGCGGTGATTGTCTACAAGGTGTTGGCCAGTCGCGCGAAGGACGAGCTTGATCTCCGCGCAGTGTTCGAAGCGGCTGTCGCGTCGAAGCGCGTCCTGGACTGGGCCTCGATCGATCGCTGGTGTGGCGAGTGGGGGATCGCTGAGAAGTTGGCGCCGTGGCGTCACGAGTTCAAGGCAGCGACCAGCTGAATTCCTGAGTCGCAACTGATCGCCCCGCTCGCTGCGCTCAGCGGACCGAGAGGAACCACTTGTTCTTCGCGCCCCACGCCCGCTCGAAGTCGGCGAACGAGTAGCGGATGCCCTGCCCTCGCGAGGCGTAGGAGGTCGCAGGATCGTTGCAGATCACTTGCGTCACCCGGCCACGCGAGTCGCGGACCAGGCCGGTGATCACCACGTAGTGACCGCCGCCGTAGCCGTAGGGGCGATTGCGCAGGGGCGTGGTGTCGATGTGCGCGACCACCGGGTGACCGGCGGAGAGCGAGCGGGCCAGCTCGTTCCAGCCCGAGCCGGTGTGCGGCGTGAAGCCGTAGGATCGCGCCGCGCGGATGAGCCCGTCATGGCTCGTGCCGGCTGAGCTGCGCTGCGTGCCCGCGCGCAGGGCGACCTGGAGCACGGTGGGAGGTGGTCTGCCCTCGGCCGCCATCACCATCGCCAGCGAGGTGGGGCCGCAGGCGTAGTTGGCGTAGCCGTTGGGCACGCGCATCTGGGAATAGAAGGGAACGTTACGGGGCGTGCCGCTGGCCGGTGGGGCTCCGGGGGCGGGCGTGCGCTCGAGCGCGGCCCAGGTGATGGGGCCCACGAAGCCGTCGACCTTGAGGCCCCGCGCGCGTTGAAAGGCACGGACCGCGGCGAGCGTCTGCGGGCCGAAATAGCCGTCGATCACGCCCGGCCGGAAGCCGGCCCTGACGAGGAGCTGCTGCATTCGGCCGACGATGGGCGCGCGTGCTCCGAGGCGGAGCGGTGGACGCGCGCTGGTGACCTGGCTGGGCTGCGGGGGACGGGCGGCGATCGCGGCGACGGACATGCCGGTTTATCGGCGCCCAGCGGCTCTCGGACGGCGGGGGCCAACGTCAGCGTGCTTCACAGAATGGGCACGCAACTGACTGGCTTGCCCTCGCCCCGACCCTCTCCCCCTCAGGGAGAGGGAGACACTTCCATTTCTGTCAGCGCAGGGCGGCGATCGCGGCGCGGTAGTCGGGCTGCTTGAACACCGCGTTCCCCGCGACCAGCACCGTCGCGCCCGCGGCCACCACCTGCTTCGCCGTCGTGGCGTTGATGCCGCCGTCGACCTCGATGTCGACCGACGTGAGCCCCTTTGCCTCGAGCATCGCGCGCAGCCGCTTCACCCGATCGATCGTCGCCGGAATGAACGCCTGCCCGCCGAAGCCCGGGTTCACCGACATCAACAGCACCTGCGTCACCTCGCCCAGCACGTCTTCGATCGCCGACAGCGAGGTCGACGGGTTGATCACCACCGACGGCTTCGCCCCCGCCGCGCGAATCTGCTGCAAGGTGCGGTGCAGGTGCGCGCAGGTCTCCTGGTGCACCGTGATGATCGACGCGCCCGCCTTGACGAAGTCGTCGATGTACCTCTCGGGCTCGACGATCATGAGGTGCACGTCGAGCGGCAACGAGGTGGCCCGCTTCACCGCCTCGACCACGAGCGGCCCGATGGTGATGTTGGGCACGAAGCGCCCGTCCATCACGTCGACGTGCACGTAGTCAGCGCCAGCCGCCTCGATGGCCTTCACCTCGTCGTGGAGCCGGCCAAAGTCCGCCGAGAGAATCGAGGGCGCGATGCGCACGCGGTTCGACATGGGGCGGGTGGTACCACAGTTCGGTTGCTCCCACCGGCGTGAGGGAGGAACATCGCGCCGTGGACCACGACCAGGATGAGAAGACCTCGCCGTCGATGTCTCCGCTCAAGCAGGCCCTCCGGCGCGTCGACAAGCTCCAGGCGATCCTCGAGGTGGCGAAGGCCATGGCCGCGGCGCACAGCCTCGATGCCCTGCTCCCGCTGATCCTGCGCGAGGCGGCGCGCGTCGTGGAAGCCGATCGCTGCTCGCTCTTCATCCTCGACCGCCAACGAGGCGAGCTGTGGAGCCGCGTCGCCCAGGGCGCCAAGCAGGAGATCCGCGTGCCGCTGGGCCAGGGCATCGCCGGCTCGGTCGCGCAGAAGGGCGAGGTGGTGAACCTGCGCGACGCCTACGAAGACCCCCGGTTCAACCGAGACTGGGACGTGAAGACCAACTACCGCACCAAGAGCGTGCTCTGCGTGCCCATGCGCGACACGCACGGCGAGGTGACGGGCGTGATCCAGGCGCTCAACGCGGTCGACGGCGCCTTCGACGAAGAAGACGTGGAGCTCCTCATCGCGCTCGGCGGCCAGGCCGCGCAGGCGATCGAGAACGCCATGCTCCACGAAGACATCAGCCGCCTGTTCGAGGGCTTCGTGCAGGCCTCGGTGATGGCGATCGAGTCGCGAGACCCGACCACCGCCGGCCACTCGGGCCGCGTCGCCTCGCTCACCGTCTCGCTCGCCGAGGCCACCGAGCAGGCGCCCGCGGGGCCCTTCAAGGACCTGCGCTTCAGCTCGGACCAGATCCAGGAGATCCGCTACGCGTCGCTGCTGCACGACTTCGGGAAGATCGGCGTGCGCGAGCCGGTGCTGGTGAAGGCCGAGAAGCTGTACCCGCATGAGCTCGAGGTGCTCAAGCAGCGCTTCGATCTCGCGCGCAAGGACCGCCAGATGGCGTCGATGGTGCGGCGCCTCGACGCGGTGAAGCTGCGCGGCGACCGCGCGGTGGAAGAGATCGACCAGGAAGAGAACGAGCGCCTGGTGCGCGAGCTCAAGGAAGTCGACGACGCCCTCGACTTCGTCCTCCAGTGCAACCGGCCCACCGTGCTTGCCCAGGGCGGCTTCGAGCGGCTGTCGGGCCTGAGCGGGCTCTCGTACAACGATTCCCGCGAGCGGCCCCAGATGCTGCTCACGCCCAACGACGTGCAGGTCCTCTCCATCCCCCGGGGGTCGCTGTCGCCCACCGAGCGCCGCGAGATCGAGTCGCACGTGACGCACACCTTCCGCTTCCTCTCGCAGATCCCCTGGACGCGCACCCTGAAGCGCGTGCCCGAGATCGCCTACGCGCACCACGAGAAGCTCGACGGCAAGGGCTACCCCCGCGCGGTGATGTCGGAGCAGATTCCCGTGCAGTCGAAGATGATGGCCATCTCCGACATCTACGACGCGCTCACCGCGAGTGACCGCCCCTACAAGAAGGCCGTGCCGCACGATCTCGCCCTCGACATCCTCCGGAAGGAATCGGAGAGCGGCCAGCTCGACAAGGACCTCTTCCGCATCTTCGTCGAGGCCGACGTGCCCAAGCGGGCGCTGAAGGCGCGTTGACCGCATCCTGAGCAGCGGCGCCGCTCGACTGCGCAGAATCCTGCGCGGTGGCCCAGCGCGTCCGCAGGCCTGCGCGCGGCACGGCGCCTGAACTGAGCGAGGACCGCTGGGAGGGATTGGTGGCTGAACCCCGGGAGCTCCGCGCAATCCTGCTGATCGCGCTCCTGGGAGCGCCGGCGGCCGCCGTGACGCCCGACGAGGCCGCTGAGCGGGCCTGCGATGCCGGCGACCGGCAGGCGTGTCACCGGCTCGGCCTCGCGGCCCTGGCTGCTTCCGATGGCGGACTGCGGGACAGGGCGCGCGCGTGGTCACGAATCCAGCGCGCGTGCGAGCTGGGCGAGGCGCCCGCCTGCGACGATGGCGCGGCCTTCGCGCGGTCTCGAGCCAACACCGAGGGTGAGCGCTGGTTCGAAGAGCACGGCGAGCGGGCCCGGGCGTGCACGGCAGGCGAGGCCGCGGCCTGCACCCTCGCGGCGGAGGTCGCAAAGTCCGAAGGAAACCTGGAAGCCGCGCGCCGGTTCGATAGCCAGGCGCTCCTGCACGGGGACGAGACGGAGGAGTGGGCGCAGTTCGATGCCGGCGCCCCACCGCGCGGGCCGCCCGAGGACGCCGGGGCCGCACCGCTCACCCCGAGTGGAGTCGAGGGGCCGCCCGAGGATGCCCCACCGTTCACCCCGAGCGGAGTCGAGGGGCCGCCCGAAGAGGCCGGCACTCAGCCAATCCCCCCGAGCGGACCTCCGGTGCTGGTCGTGGCGCCGCCGCGGCCCTCGCTCAACAACCGGTGCATCGAAGAGGCGCAGTACGCGCGGTACCGCTCGGTCATGGCCACGAAGGACGACCCGAAGGCCTTCCGCCCCTCGGCCATCTGGGCGCCGCCGATCTTCATGACCGACGCCGAGCGCTCGTACGCCTGGGCCGGCCTCCTGTACTTCCAGTCGTTCGACTTCGAAGAGGGCACGCGGCTGAGGCTCTTCGCGCCGCTCTTTGGCCATCACTGCGCGAAGGACAGCGAGACCTTCATCTCGCTGCTCTATTCCTCGAGGACCGACGCCGAGGGCACCGCGCGGCTGATCTTCACCTACTTCCAGCGGCGCGATCGGCTCGCCGAGACCGACGTGTTCTTCCCCCTCGCGTGGTCGGTGCGCGAGCGGGCCACCGAGGACTCACCGTGGAGCAGCCATGGCGCGGTGCTGCCCTTCGCGTTCTGGAAGCGGGCGCTGACCGGAGAACACTTCACCGTGGTGGCGCCGCTCTTCTGGCGCTGGGGCGACGAGGACGAGACCACCACCGTCGCGGGCAACGTCTTCCTCCACGAGTCCCCCACGCGCACGGACTTCGGCATCGTGCCGCTCTACTTCCGCGGGCGGGGCACCGAGGGCGACTACGACGTCATGCCGCTGCTCTTCTGGAGCAACCGCAAGGGCGCGCAGCACTCGCTCCTCCTCCCGCCGCTGCTCACGTACCACGAGGGCGACGGGCAGACGGAGTCGACCTGGGTGTTCAACACGTACTTCCAGTCGCGGCCGAAGGGCTTCACCCTCAACGTGGTGCCGCTGCTCTTCGCCGGCAAGGAAGGCGACGAGCACCACACGTACGTGCCGCCGCTCTTCTGGCGCTGGGGCAACAGGGGCGAATCGACCACCGTCGTCGCCAACACGTACTTTCACGAAGATCTCACCGGGTCCGACTTCGGCTTCGTGCCGCTCTACTTCTGGGGGCGTGGCGCGCAGAGCGACTACGACGTGATGCCGCTGCTCTTCTGGAGCTACCGCCACGGGCCGCGGCACTCGCTCTTCATTCCGCCGCTGCTCACCTGGTTCCAGTCGCGGCCCACCGGGTTCACCCTCAACGTGGTGCCCCTGCTCTTCGCCGGGAGGGAAGGCGACGAACACCACACCTACGCGCCGCCGTTCTTCTGGCGCTGGGGCAAGCAGGACGAGACCACCACCGTGGTGGCCAACGTCTTTCTCCACGAGACGCCGACCCGCTCGGACTTCGGTATCGTGCCGCTCTACTTCCGGGGGCGGAGCACCAGCGGCGACTACGACGTCTCCCCCGTGCTCTTCTGGAGCTACCGCAGGGGGGCGAAGCACTCCCTCTTCATCCCGCCGCTGCTCGCGTACCACGAGGGTGACGGCGAGACCGAGTCGACCTGGATGCTCACCGCGTACCTCCAGACGCGGCCCAACGGCTTCACCTTCAACGTGGCGCCGCTGCTGTTCGCCGGGCGGCAGGGCGACGCGCACCACACCTTCCTGCCTCCGCTCTTCTGGCGCTGGGGCGACAAGTTCGAGACCACCACCATCGCCGCCAACGTCTTCCTCCACGAGAGCCGCACGCGCTCGGACTTCGGCATCGTGCCGCTCTACTTCCGGGGCCGGAGCAGCGCAGGCGCCTACGACGTCTCACCGCTGCTCTTCTGGAGCTTCCGCGAGGGCCAGGAGCACACGCTCTTCCTCCCGCCGCTGCTCGCGTACTACCAGTCGCGGCCCAACGGCTTCACGCTCAACCAGGTGCCCTTTCTCTTCGCGGGGCGCGAGGGCGAGCGGCACCACACCTTCGTGCCGCCGCTGTTCTGGCGCTGGGGCGACGCGGACGAGTCGACCACCATCGCGGCCAACGTCTTCTTCCACGAGAGCCCTGACCGCTCGGACTTCGGCATCGTGCCGCTCTACTTCCGCGGGCGGAGCGCAGAGGCCCAGTACGACGTCTCGCCCCTGCTCTTCTGGAGCTTCCGCGAAGGCGCGCAGCACTCGCTCTTCATTCCGCCGCTGCTGGCCTACCACCAGGGTGACGGCGTCACCGAGTCGACCTGGGTGCTCAACGCGTACTTCCAGTCACGGCCCGGGGGCTTCACCTTCAACGTGGCCCCCTTCCTCTTCGCCGGGCGCGACGGCGACGAGCACCACACCTTCCTGCCACCGTTGTTCTGGCGTTGGGGGAACCAGGATCGCTCGACCACCATCGCGGCGAACGTCTTCTTCTCGGACTCTCCCGAGCGCACTGACTTCGGCGTCGTGCCGCTCTACTTCCGGGGCCGGAGCGCACAGGCCCAGTACGACATCTCGCCACTGCTCTTCTGGAGCTTCCGCGAAGGGAAGACGCACTCGCTCTTCCTCCCGCCGCTGCTCGCGTACCACCAGGGCGATGGCGAGACCGAGTCGACCTGGGTGCTCAGCGCGTACTTCCAGTCGCGGCCCAATGGCTTCACCTTCAACGTGGCGCCGCTGCTCTTCGCGGGCCGGGAAGGCGACGAGCACCACACCTTCGTGCCGCCCGTGTTCTGGCGCTGGGGGAACAAGGAGCACTCCACCACCATCGCGGCGAACGTCTTCTTCTCCGAGTCACCCGGCCGCTCGGACTTCGGCATCGTGCCGCTCTACTTCCGGGGCCGCAGCGCCGAGGCCGAGTACGACGTCTCGCCGCCGCTCTTCTGGAGCTTCCGCGAGGGAAAGCAGCACTCCCTGCTCATCCCTCCCCTGCTCACGTACCACCAGGGAGACGGCGTGACCGAGTCCACCTGGGCCTTCAACACCTGGTTCCAGTCGCGGCCGACCGGCTTCACCCTGGCGTCGATTCCGTTCCTCTTTGCCGGGCGCGAGGGAGACGAGCACCACACGGTCGTGCCTCCGCTGTTCGCGCGCTGGGGAGACCAGGACGGCTCGACCACCATCGCGGCGAACGTCTTCTTCTCGGAGTCTCCCGAGCGCACCGACTTCGGCATCGTGCCGCTCTACTTCCGGGGCCGGAGCGCCGAGGCCGCGTACGACGTCTCGCCGCCGCTCTTCTGGAGCTTCCGCGAGGGGAAGAAGCACTCGCTGCTGCTCCCGCCGCTGCTCACGTTCCACCAGGGAGATGGCGAGACCGAGTCGACGTGGGCGCTCAACACCTGGTTCCAGTCGCGGCCGGGCGGCTTCACGCTGGCCTCGGTGCCCTTCCTCTTCGTGGGCCGGCAGGGCGACGCCCACCACACCGTCGTGCCGCCGCTCTTCTGGCGCTGGGGCGACAAGGACACCTCGACCACCATCGTCCTCAACGGCTACCTGTCCCAGTCCGCCGCGAGCTCGGCCTTCGGCTTCGTGCCGCTCTACTTCGGCGGGCGCAGCGCGGCTGGCGACTACGACGTCTCACCGCTGCTCTTCTGGAGCTTCCGCGAAGAGGGCAAGCACTCGCTGCTGATTCCGCCGCTGTTGACGTACCACCGGGGGGACGGCGACACCGAGACCACCTGGGCCTTCAACACGTACTACCAGTCGCGCCCCAACGGCTTCACCCTCAACGTCGTGCCCTTCGTCTTCGCGGGCCGCGAGGGTGACTCGCACCACACCTTCGTTCCGCCGTTCTTCGAGCGCTGGGGCGACCCGGTCGAGACGACCACGATCGTCGGCACCGCCTTCCTGCACGAGACCACCACCCAGGACGACTTCGGCATCGTGCCGCTCTACTTCGGCGGCCGCGGGCTCAAGGGCGACTACGACGTCTCGCCGCTGCTGTTCTGGAGCTTCCGCGACGAGACCAGGCATTCGCTGTTCCTCCCGCCGCTGCTCGCCTGGTACCAGTCGCGGCCCAACGGCTTCACCCTGGCCTCGTTTCCCTTCCTCTTCGCCGGCCGCGAGGGCGACCAGCACCACACCGTGGTGCCTCCGCTCTTCTGGCGCTGGGGTGACAAGGACCGCTCGACCACCATCGCGGCCAACGTGTTCTTCCACGAGGCGCCGCACCGCTGGGACTTCGGCATCGCCCCGCTCTACTTCGCCGGCCGCGGGATCCTGGGTGGGTACGACGTCTCGCCGCCGCTCTTCTGGAGCTTCCGCGAGGAAGGCAGACACTCGCTCTTCATCCCCCCGCTGCTCACCTGGTTCCAGTCGCGCCCCACCGGCTTCACCCTCGCCTCGGTGCCGTTTCTTTTCCTGGGGCGCGAGGGAGAAGAACACCACACCGTGGTGCCTCCGCTGTTCTGGCGCTGGGGCGACAAGGAACGGACGACCACCATCGTCGGCCCCGCCTTCCACCACCGCGAGGCCTCGGGGTCGGTGTTCGGCCTGGCGCCCCTCTACTTCGGTGGGCGCGGCGCCGAGAAGTCGTGGGACCTCATCCCTCCGCTGCTGTTCTACCGGAGCGCCACGGCCCAGAGCCGGCACGTGATGGCGTTGCCCTTCTTCGACTACCGCGAGACCGCCGACACCACGCTGCTCGTCTCGCCGCTGGCGGTGTTCTCGAAGGGCCCGGGCTTCGAGCGCACGGTGGTGGGCGGGCTCTATTGGCACTGGGCCGGGCCCGACGTCGACGCGCGGGTGGTGGCGCCGTTCTTCTGGGACTTCAAGTCGAAGGCCTCAGGCACGCGGCTGACGACCTTCTTCCCGATCTACTGGCGGTACGAGAAGCCCGAGGAGACGACGCACCTCCTGCTCAACGTGATGTGGTCGTACGGCCAGACGAAGCTGGGCAAGTCGTGGGGCTTCCACTTCTTCCCCTTCGTCGATCTGGTCAGCTACCACCCGGAGCACTTCCTCTGGCAGGTCTTCCTCGGCCTGCTGGGTCGCGAGACGCTGGCAGATTCGGCGCGGTGGCGCGTCGGCTGGGTGTGGACCGAGCCGACGAAGCGCCTCTGAAAACCAGCGCCCCTCACCCCGCCCTCTCCCCGCTGCGCAGGGAGCGGGAGAACGGCGCGTCACATCTCGATGGTGTGCAGGCGCAACGAGTTGATGCGGCCGGCCTGGCCGACGGGCGCGCCGAAGACGATCACGATGCGATCGCCCCGCTTGGCCAGCCCGCGCGCGAGCAGCTCTTCTTCCACGCGCTGCACCATCTCTTCGGTCTCCTGCACCGGCTCGAGCACGCGCGGCATCACGCCCCACAGCAGCGCGAGGCGGCGGCGCACTTCCTGGTTGGGAGAGAACGCGATGATCGGCATCTGCGGGCGGTAGCGCGAGAGCAGCCTCGCCGTGGTGCCGGTGAGGGTGAAGGCGACGATCAACGCCGCCCCCGCCTCGCGCGCCGCGCGGCAGGCCACGCCGCAGGTGACGTCGGGGAAGTCGGCGGGCATCTTCACCGGCTCGCCGGTGCCGATGCGGGGGAACGACTGGCGCATCGCCGACTCGGCCGCCTCGACGATGCGGCTCATCATCTCGACCGACTCGATGGGGTAACGGCCCGAGGCTGACTCGCCCGAGAGCATCACCGCGTCGGTGTTGTCGAAGATGGCGTTGGCCACGTCGCTCGCCTCGGCGCGGGTGGGGCGCGGGTGCTCGATCATCGAGTTGAGCATCTGGGTGGCGACGATCACCGGCATGCCGCGCTGGTTGGCCCGGCGAATGATGTCCTTCTGAATCGCGGGCACCTCCTCGGGGGGAATCTCGACGCCCAGGTCTCCGCGCGCCACCATCACGCCGTCGGTCTTGTCGAGGATCGCGTCGAGCCGGGCGATCGCCTCGGGCTTCTCGAGCTTGGCGATGATCGGCACCACCCGGCCCGCCTCCATCATCGCCTCGCGGCATTGATCGATGTCCTGAGGGGAGCGCACGAAGGACAGGGCCACCATGTCGACGCCATTCTTGAGCCCGAAGATCAGGTCCTCCCTGTCCTTCGCGGTGAGGGCGTCGGCGCGCAGCGCCACCCCGGGGAGGTTGATGCCCTTGTTGTTCTTGAGCGTGCCGCCGTGAATGATCTCAGTGCGGATCAGCATCTTCTTGTCGGTGGCCAGCACCTTGAGCTCGAGCAGGCCGTCATCGACGAGGATCCGATCGCCCACGTTCACGTCGGAGGCGAGGTGCGGGTAGGTGGTGCCCACCAGGTTCACGTTGCCCAGGTGCGTCTCGTCCATCGTGATCGAGATCTCCTTGCCCTCGACCAATTCGACCGAGCCCGTCTCGAGCTTGCCCGTGCGGATCTTCGGGCCCTGGAGATCGCCCAGGATCCCCACGGCCTTGCGCACCTTGAGCTGCGCGGCGCGGAGCCGCTCGATCGTCAGCAGGTGATCGGCGTGCGTCCCATGGCTGAAGTTGAGCCGGGCGACGTCCATGCCCGCGTTGATCAGCTTCTCCAGCATCTCCTGCGAGTTGGTAGCCGGCCCCAGCGTGCAGACAATTTTCGCGCGTCTCATGCGCGGGGTTATACGGACGAGGGTGTTGCTCTTCCAGAAGCGCTTTCAGGCAGGCATCGTCGATGGCGCAGTGCGTCTGACTTTTCGTCTGTGGGAAAAGCCCCACGTGAAGGTCGGGGGGCGTTACCGCGTGCACCCCATCGGCGTGGTCGAGGTGAATTCGGTCGATCGGGTGACGGTGGCCGACATCTCCGAGCGTGACGCCCGCGCGGGCGGCTTCGCGTCGCGGGCCGAGCTGCTCGCGTACATGGCGCCCGTCGCGAAGGCACCGCTCACCGACGCCACCCCGGTCTTCCGGGTCGCCTTCGTGCACGGCGGCGATGGAGACCGGGTCGCGTCGGCGCTCGAGACCCGGCTCACCGCCGAGGCGCTGGCTGATCTGGTCAAGCGGGTCGGCCGCCTCGAGCGCGACGGCACGTGGGTGCGCAAGGTGATGGAGCTGATCGGCAAGCACCCGCGGGTGGCTGCCTCTCAGCTCGCGCTGAAGCTCGAGCGCGAGAAGGAAGAGTTCAAGATCGACGTGCGGAAGCTCAAGAAGCTGGGGCTCACCCAGAGCTTCGAGGTCGGCTACGAGGTCACCCCGCGGGGAAAGAAGTACCTCGCGCTCACTGCGAAGAAGAAGGGGAGTTGAAGGTTTGGCCGAAGGGCCTCACCCGGCCTGCGGCCGACCTCTCCCCGCTTCGCAGGAAGAGGTTTCTAGCGGCGCAGCAGTTCCTGCAGGTGCTGCCTTTCCCACGCCATCGCGGCCGCGTACTTCGGAAACGCGCGCTCCCGCTCGCGGAAGGCCCGGGGGTGGTGCACGTGCCGCCCGGTGTCGCGATCGCTGGGGAAGAGCTGGTGCAGCATCTCGTGGAAGACGATGAACTCGACGAAGAAGCGCGGCACGTCGGGGCGATCGAGCGCGGGGTGAATGCGAATCTCCCGGGCCTTGTGATCGTACACCCCCAGGCGGATCGACTTGCGGCGCCGCTTGCTGGTGTTGCGGCCCCAGCCGATGCGCGCGCTCACCCCGTTGCCGAAGTGCGCCTCGTTGATGTGCACGTACAGCTCGTGCAGGTCGAAGCACTCGCCCCGTGACTCGAGCAGCGCCGGCTTCGTGGGCATCGCCCGAATGCGCTTCTGCTGGGCGGCGATGTAGTCGTCGATCTCCACGCCCGCGCTGGTCTTGCCCCGCCCCGCGTAGTCGGCGATCGACCGCACCACCGCCTGGGGCGCGTCGAGGAACATGTGGTGCGCGCGGATCTTCAGCAGCGGCGGCTGGCGCCGGAAGCTGATCATCGTCGAGCGGTTGTCGTGCACCGTCAGCAGCACCTTGAGGTCAGGGCCGAGCAGCTGGGCGATCTGCGCCGCCAGCGCGCGGGCCCGGGCCAGCGTTTCCTGCCTCGTGGGAGGCCGCTCTGCCACCTGGGGCAGCGCGATGGGCACCACGTCGAGCCTCGGTCCCGGCGGCGCGGGCGTGCTCACAGGGGCCCGGGAGAGCCTCCCGAAGAGATCGAGCTGACGCGGCGCAAGCTGCACGGTTCGGGTTGTAGCGAAAGCCGGGGGCTCTGAAAACGGAACGTCCGAAAACGACGAGCGCCCGGCCCTGTGGTCAGGACCGAGCGCCGTCACTTCAGAACCTCGCCGGAATTACCAGGCGCGGCCGAAGATGTCGTACAGCCCGCGCATCATCTCGAGCGTACGGGTGGACCCCCGGAGCTCCGTTTCCCACTCCGCCGCCGTCCTGCCGTCGACCGGCTGACCCGAGGCGATCGCCGTCTCCCACTTGGTCTTCGACAGCGCCGCGCGCTCGACCATCTCCACGCCTGCGGTGGGCACCAGCTGGCCCGTCTTCTTCATCGCCGCGTAGAGGTAACCACCACCGAACGGATCTTCGTAGGTGACGACCGTGAAGCCCGCGGCAGGGGTGAGGCTGTCAGCCGAGCCGAGGCGGAAGATCTGGTTGAAGTTCGCGAACTCGAGGTTGAAGTTGGCCGTGAAGAAGGCCATCGACCAGACCTGCGCGTAGAAGCGCGAGCTCCAGGTGGAGACCGGGGCGACCTTCGACATCACCATCGGCTGACCCGTGCCGTCGACAGGCACCACCGGTGCCGCCGGGTACACGAAGCCGGGAATGAAGTCCTGCGCACGGATGAAGGTGGGCAGCTGGATGAGCGCGGTGCCGTCGGTCTGCTTCGCCATCTGCGGCGAGTAGTACGGGACGTTCTGCGTCCAGTAGTTGTTGAAGAGCGGCGCCAGCTCGAGGTTGAACGTCGTGTAGTACGGCAGCGAGTAGCGCAGCGCATCGGACCCGCGGTCGACGCCGAGGAAGTTCGTCTCGCTGGTGGTGAGCGCGAGCATCGCCGCGTACACGTCCCAGAAGTGACCGGCCTCGTTCACGCGCGAGAAGTTGTCGTACCCGAACGTGTCGTACACGGTGAACATGCTGCGGCCGGGGCCGCGGGGCACGTAGGCCAGGTCTGAGTAGCCGCCGTTCTGCGGGCGGGCCAGCTCGGTCTTGAGCGCGTTCTCGGCGGGCGTCGCCAGGCGGCGGTTCTGCGGGTCACCCGTGGGCACGTACTCCCAGGTGCCGTCGGCCTTCTTGCCGTGGTAGCCGGCCGAAGGAATCGAGATCTGCTGCATCAGCAGGTTGGTCGAGTCGATCACCGCCATCGTCCAGTAGTTCTGCCAGATGGGGTCGCCGAGGCCGTAGTACTTGTCCATCTCCTCGGGGGTCAGCTGGTAGTACTTGGCCAGGTAGAAGATGTTGAAGAGCCACTGCTGGTAGACGTTGGGGATGTTCCCGAGGAAGCGGCCGAACTTGCCCGAGGCCACCGCCGCCGGCGAGTAGCTGAGGCGGTCGCGGCGGAAGTTCGTGAACACGTACGACTCGTTGAAGCGCTCCATCCACTTCGAGGTCATCTCGAAGACGTCAGCCCCCTGGTCGTTGCGGTTGCACAGCAGGTTCGCGCCGACCTCGTAGTCCGAGCAGAACATGAAGGGCACTTCGACCGGCACCGCCGCGCCACCGGCCGCGTTGATGATGTCGCGGGCGCGGGAAAAGTCGTTCTCGCTCAGCCCGCTCTGGGAGAGGTTGAACTTCTTGAGCTCGGCCTCGATGCGCTTGTAGTGCTCGGCCATCTCGCTCCACTTGCGGAACGAGCGGTTCTTCATGCGGGCGATGCCCTGGTCCAGCATCGCGTCGAACGAAGGCTGCTGGTCGGCGAAATGGAAGGGCAGCGTCGTGTAGTGGTACTTGTCCGTGTAGAAGTTCGACGCGGGCGTGTAGTGCTCGACGTGCGCCAGCGGGATCTCGACCTGCGCGCCGCGCACGGTGAAGACCTTGGCCTGGTTGTCGAGCGGCACGGTGATGTTGGGGCTCTGGTAGCTGGGGCGCAGCTCGTTGAAGACCTCGACCCAGCCCGGCTCGAAGCCACCGCCGTACGCGAAGAGGATCGCGGCGTCATCGTACTTGCCGGTGCCCTTGTTCTGGGCGCTGACGCGCGCGCCGTAGTCCATGATCGACGAGTAGGTGTACTCGTAGATGCCTTCGTCGAGCTGGTGCTGGTTCGGCTTCGCGGCGTCGCTCAGGTTCTGCGGGGTGACCGGCAGCACGCGGCGGCCGCCCACCTCGACACCGATGGTCTCCTTGCGCAGATCCCAGTAGCCGTCGTGGTAGTTGAGCGCGTCGGCCGAGGCGATGAAGTTGTGCATCAGGCCCAGGGTGTGGCCGATCTCGTGCTCGGTGACCGAGCGGTAGGCTTCCCGGCGAATGCTGTTGTAGACCTCGCCCTTGGCCGCGACGAGCGCGTCGGCGTCGCTCTGGCCCTGCTGCTTGAACTTGGTGACGAGCGTCTTCTGCAGCTCGAGCTTGCGCTTGGCGAGGCCGAAGTAGTCCTCGTCGCTGTAGGAGAACTCGTAGAAGCAGCCGACCTTCGGGTCAGGCGTGTTGCGCGACCTGGTCAGCGCCGCCTCGACGGGGTCGTTGCCGAGCAGAATGTTGCGCGCCACCGTGCGGTAGAACGCCGAGTCGGTCTGCACCTTGGCCTGGAAGCCCTTGTTCGTGGTCATCGACTGAATCGCGACGCGCACCTCGGGCAGGTTGACGAGCTCTTCCTCGAGCGACGGGTTGTCCTTGATCAGGCGCTCCACCACCGCGCGGCGGTTCTCCTTGGCCACGGGCAGCGTGCCGTTCTGGCGCCACTGGGCCGCCAGGTTCTTGAGCTTGCCGTCGAGGTTGGCGAACGAGCCCGCGGGCCGGGTCGCGTCGGAGACGAGGGGCTGCTGCGAGTTCCACGGCCCGTTGAGGGGGCGGCGCGGGTCGGTCGGGTTGAGGTTGGCGAAGACGTAGTCCTTCACGTCCTTGCCCGAGATGAGCTCGCTGAGCGAGAGCTCACCGGACACCACGTCGATCACCTGCTGCGAGCTGCCAGCCCAGGTGTCGAGGCCGGGCCCGTAGATGTTGGCCGCGGCGTGCACCACCATGCCGGTCTCAGGGTCCATCGACGACGGGCCGAGGCCGAGGAGGCCGCCCGCGTTCTGATCGACGTAGGGGATGATGTGGTAGCGCAGGTCGCCGATGCGGGCGTAGGTGCCGGGCTTGCCGCAGGCCGCCGGCGAGCCTTCACGCACGGGCGACTCACAGACGAAGAACATCTGGGGCACGTCGCTGATCTCGAGGCCACGCGGCACGGCCACGGTGCGGCGGTACGAGCGATCCCACGAGGCTTCGATGGTCTGCTCGGGATCCATGCCCTGGGCGGTGGCCAGGTGCCGTGAAGCGGCGCCCTCGAGGTAGGCCGGGGTGTTCGCCGTCATGTAGTAGACGATCGGGCGCAGGGCGCGATCGACCACGTTGATGAGGTTGCCCTTGTCGTCATGCGCGCGCTGCCAGATGTTGTGGCGCATCGCGAAGAACTGCTGCCCGGAGTACGTGTAGTAGTAGTCCTTCGAGTAGCTGTACGACTCCTGGCGGAAGAAGCCGAACTTCACCATCAGCTTGTCGCTGTAGACGAGCGGCTCGTAGTCGTTGCTGACCGCCTCATCGACCCGCAGCACCGACGTGCGGATGCGGATGTCGGCGCTCTCGCAGTCGACGGTCGAGTTGAAGAAGCACAGGGGCAGGTTGCCGTAGCCCTCGTAGTAGATCGAGAGCGGGTCGGCGATGCGCTGGCTGACGAAGTCGAAGTACTGCAGCTTGCCGGCGCCATCGCGGGTGAAGCTGATCGCCTGGTCGCTGGCCTGCTGGTCCTGCGGGGTGATGTAGCGGAAGTACTGGGCGCCCGACGAGGCCGCGCACTGGGGCTCCTGCCCGTTGGGCACGGTGCAGTTCTCGTAGTTGAGGATCTGGTTGTTCCGGAAGTCCACGCGCATGTAGTCGCGCTCGTACCAGGGGCGATCGGCCGTATCTTCGACCAGCACGTTGGTCTGCTCGCCGGTGGCGGCGTTGTACTGGCGCTGGCGATCGAAGTGGCTCTCGATGCGGTACGCGAACACCGGGTTGCCCTTGTAGGGGCGGCCGTCCTGGAAGACGACCTGGCCCAGCTTCGACTTCTCGCGGTCGACGCGGGGATCAGCGCCCGGGACGATCTCGTAGGAGCGGTAACCGACGAGCAGGTCCTCCTGCACCTCCCAGCGGATCTTCTCCATCTTGCCGCCGTAGCCGACCACGGCGGTGCCGCCGGGCGTCTTGGGGGCGTCGATGATCGACTCCTGGATGTACCAGGTGCCCTCGAGCAGCTCGGACTTCTTGACCGGGTTGGGCCCGGTGCGATCGACCAGCTCAGGCTGGCCACAACCCACCGCGACGAACGCGGTGGTGGCGAGGACGACGGCGCGGAAGAGGCTGTTCATGTTCATTCCCTCAAGAGTGCGGAGTTCCATGTTCAGAACGCCTTCCCGTAGATCTGGTACATGCCGCGCTGCAGGCCGAGGTCGCGGATGCTGTCTTCGAACACCTCGGTCCAGTACTTGCGGCGGTCTTCCAACAGGGCCGGGTTGTTCGCCTGGTCAGCCGGCAAGCAGGTGTAGCCCTGGAAGAAGACGTAGTCGGGCAGCGGGCAGGTGGCGGGGTCGCGCACCATCACCAGGTACTGGTTGGCGATGTCGATCATGCGGATGGCGCCGGTGCTGTTGTAGGGCGCGCCGTCCTTCTCGATCGCCGCGTAGCGGTGGCCGGTGACGACGTCAGGCACCTCGACCGTGTGGTACCCGGTCGCGACCTGGAAGGCCTCGCCCGAGCCCAGCTTGTAGATCTGGTTGGCCTTGGCGTAGTCGAGGTCGTAGTTGACGCGGAACAGGGCCATGCCGAGGAACAGGCCGTAGATGCGGCTGGTCCAGGTGAGCTGAATGTTCGCCGGCGCGGCGCGCTGATCGGGCACCCAGCAATCGTCACGGTAGGGCTGCTCGCCCGCGGTGGTGTTGCAGTTGCGGCGCTCGCGCGGGTAGTTGAAGCCCGCGAAGAAGTCGGTGCCGCGCACGTAGGTGCGCCACTCGATGGCCGCGACGTCAGTCACGCCGTTGGCCGCGTTGACCGTCTTGTAGGCGACGGGGCGAATCTTCTCTTCGTCGTTGGCCCACAGCGAGCTGAAGGTGCTCTGGAACTCGTCGCGGAACGTCAGGTAGTACGGAATGGCGTACCGGTCCTGGTCGGCCGTGATGTCCACGCCCTGGATGTCGATGTCGGGGATGACGGCCGCGAACATGGCGCCGACCTGGTCGTTGTAGTGACCGGCCTCGAGCATGCGGTTCCAGAAGCCGAAGCCCGACTTGTAGTCGTAGCGGCTGTACATGCGACGGCCGAGCCCGCGGGGAATGATGAGGAAGTCCTGCGCGGCGTAGCGGCTGGTGTACAGCTCTTCGAGGCGCTGACGGCCCGTGGCGTTGAGGTAGTCGAAGTCGTCACCACCGCTGATCAGGTCCCACCGGGGGCCGCCGCGGAGGTTGCGGTACATGAACAACCCGTCAGGCGGCACCGACATCACGTTGAGGTGCTGGTTGACGCCGTCGAGCACGGCCATCGTCCAGTAGTCCTGCATGAGCGGGTCGAGCTTGTAGCGCGACACCTGCTCCTGGTTGCGCGAGCTCTTCTGGTACACCTCGTACACCCAGTGCTTGTAGGAGTTCGCCACCGTGAAGAAGGTGTTGAACGTGCGGCCGAGCGCGCCGTTGCCCGAGAAGAAGGCGCTGTCGCGGCGGAAGTGGTTGTCGAGGTAGTAGTTCCAGTAGTCCTCGAGCTTGGTGCGGGTGATCTCGTAGTAGTCGGGGCCGCGGTCGAAGCGGTTGCACGAGAGCACCGGGCCGTCAGCCGACTCGTCGCTGCAGAACATGTACGGCACGCGCAGCAGCGGGTTGCCGATGACGCCAGCGGCGCGGTCGGGGTCGTCGATCAGCGTGGGGTCGGCGAGCAGGGCGTCGCTCACCCGCTTCTCGTCAGTCACCACCTCGCTCCACTTCGCCAGGCGGCGCTGGCGGAGCTTGAGCAGACCGTCGTTGAGGATCGAGATGACGTCCGAGCCCTCGCCGAAGTGCAGGGGCACGGTCGAGTAGTGGAAGCGCTCGGTGTAGTTGCGCACGTTGGGGTTGGTGTGCGTGACGTTGACCATGGGCAGGTCGGCGCCCGCGCCCGAGATGGTGAGGTTCGCGCCGTCGGTGCCGGGAACGACCTTCGAGGTCTTGCGGGCGTTCTCGAACACCTCGACGTAGCCGGGCTGGGTGTCACCCGAGTAGGCGAAGATGATCGCCGCCTCGTCGTACTTCCCGATGCCGGCCCAGTCGTTGAAGATCTTGCCCGAGTAATCCATGATCGAGGAGTACTCGTGGTTGTGCATGCCCTCGATGAGCTGGGCCTCGGTACCCTCTGAGGCCTTCTTCATGTCGGCCGCGGTGCGGGGCAGCTTGGCCTGGTTGTTCTGCTGCATGGTCACCGTCTCGCGGCGAATGTCCCAGTACGAGTCGAAGTAGTTGATCGCATCGTACGAGCCCTGGAAGTTGTGGCGCAGGTTGAGGGTGTGGCCGGCCTCGTGGAGCGAGGTGGCGAGCCAGACCTGCTGGCGGACCTGCTTGGCGATCTCGTCGTCGGCGACGCGGCGGGCCTCGGCAGGCAGCAGGCCGGCGCCACCGTTCTCGAGCGCCGCGATGCGGGCGTTGCGGTAGGTGAGCTTCTCGGTGGCCAGGCCGATCAGGGTGCGATCGTAGAAGTCGAACGTGGTGACGCTGTTCTTCGTCAGCCAGTCGAGGCGGGCCTTTTCCCAGTTCTGCGAGAGCTTGATGTTGGTGAGCACCGAGCGCGAGGCCTGGCGCAGGAAGCTCGGGTCACGCTGGGCGGCCGCGCGGGCGAACGGGGGCAGCAGGTTGATGAGGTCGGCCTGCATGTCGGGGTTGTCGAGCACCGCGGCCTCGAGGGCCGGGTTCTTGGCGAGCTCGTCGGCGGCCTTCTTCAGCTGGTCACCCTTGCTGGCGATGGTGTTGCGGTCGGAGAGAATGGTCTGAATGACCGAGGCCATGCGCGGGGTCGGTCGATCCCACGCGCCCTTGCTCTCTTCGTTGCGGGTGGGAATGCCCTGGAGTTCCGACTGCAGCAGCCCGTCACGCTTGAGGCCCTTGATGTTGTAGACGGGGTTGTTCTTGATGAAGTCCGAGACGTCGACGCCGCTGATGTAGTCCTGGGTCGACTTCTCGCCGGTGAGCAGGAGGATCCAGTTGGTGACGTCGCGGCCGTAGAGGTCGACGCCCCAGGTGTACGTGTTCGACATGCCCGAGATGATCTGCCCGGTCTCCGGGTCAGCCGAGCTCGGGCCGTAGCCCAGCAGGCCGTTGGCGACGGGCTCGGCGACGGTGTTGACGAAGCTGTAGCGGAGGTCACCGATCTTCGGCGAGAAGCCGGCGTTGCCGCACTCCACGGGGTCACCCGACTTCACCGGGTTGTTGCAGAGGTAGAACATCTGGCGGATGTCGGCGGGCTCCTTCTGCTGGGCGGCGGCGATGGCGCGGCGGAAGGCGCGGTCGTAGTCGCTCTCGATGCGGCGGCCCGGCTCCCAGAACTCGTCGTAGCGCTCGGTGCCGCCCATGCGGTTGGCAGGGGTGAAGTAGTAGCGGATCGGCGAAGGCTCACGCTGGGCCATGGGGAGGGACTTGTCGGTCACCTCGCCGCCTTCCTTCTGGTAGTACTCCTTCCAGACGCGGTGGCGGTTCGCCAGGCGAATGACCGCCGAGTCGTTGTAACCGAACTTCTTGTCGTAGTTGAGGCGGTCGGTGCGGAAGTACCCGAAGTACGACATCAGGTCGTTCGGGAACTGCAGCGGCTCGTAGTCACGCGACCAGGTGGTGTCGACCTTGGCGATCGACGTGCGAATGTGGATCTCGCTCGCAGAGCAGTCGTACACGCCCGCCGCGAACCAGCAGAGGGGGATGTTGCCGTAGCCCTCGTAGTAGACGACGTCGGGCACCGCCATGTAGCGGCCGGTGACGTCGAAGTAGGTGAGCTGCTTCTGGCCGTCGACGTCCTTGTACTCGAAGGTCGGCCAATCGTACGGGTCGCTGCCGGGCTCGTTGGGCTGGATCCAGTTCGAGTTGGTCACGCCCGACGCGGGGTTCTGCACGGTGCCCCAGTTGAGGCCCGACTTCTGGTTGAGCACGTTCTGCGACCAGCTCACGCGGATGTACTCACGCTGATTCCAGTAGCGGTCGCTGGTGTTCTCGCTCACGACGTTGTTCTGCTCGCCGGTGGCGGCGTTGTAGCCACGCTGAATGTCGAAGTGGCTCTCGATGGGGAAGGCCACCACGGGGGCGCCGTAGTACTTCTGCCCGCCCTTGCACACGCCGGCGGCGTCGCAGTACTTCGCGGTCGTTCCCGAGATCTTCGAGTTGGGGTCGACGTTGGCTTCGGCGCCGACCGTGTACGCGTAGGACCGGTAACCGACGAGGTTGCCTTCCTGGATCTCCCAGACCAGCTTTTCCATGTTGCCGGTCTGGCCGGGGAACGTGAACTGGGTGTTGAACGGCGTCCAGGTCACCGTGTTGCGGAAGAACCACTGGCCGTCGAGGAGGTCAGCCTTGCGAACGACGTTGGGCTGAACGCGAATGATGTCGCCATTGCTCGGCGCGCAGCTGACCGCGAACAGCACGAGCAGTGCGGCGGGGAGAGAGCGCCAGTGATTGCGACGGTTCATGAATCCTCCAGGTGTTGAGTGCTTCAGGTTTCGCGATGACATGTTCAGGTGGCCGCGGAGAGGGTGAAGGAGATCGGGCTGGCGTTGGCGGGGCGCAGGGGCAACTTGTGTGCCGTATTGCCCCGCCCCGCTGAAAAGACCAAAGACTTTGATTTGACTCGTGAAACCGAGCGGCCTGCGCTGAGGCTGAGTAGCACGGGTCTGGCGGTGGAGGCGCTGAGCGTTAGCGAAGCGACAACATTGGTGAGCGGGAACGCCAGCAAATCGGCACCTCAATCAAGTGTAAGCGCACGTCCTGAAAGGGCGCGGGCTGTACCACAGCTCTCCGCAGGCGATCAATCCAGCTGGGTGACGCGGCACGTCAAGCCCCCAGCCGCTCGGTGGCCAGCAGGCGCTGGAGGCGGGCCGGTTCGAGGCGCAGGAGCAGGGTCTTTTCCCGCGAATAGGTGACCGCGCCGGGGGGCGCGTCCTTCGCCTTTCGAACGAACTTGGCGGGCACGTAGCTGACCTCGACGCGGGGCTCGCCCTTGGCGTCGGAGTGGTGGGCCGCCAGCGTGGCGGCGTCGAGCAGCAGTTCGCCCGGGACCTCGGTGTTCTTCTCGATCGGGATCACCACGTGGGCGCCGGGGAGGCCGCGGGTGTGGAGCCAGACGTGGAAGGGCCTGGCCACGTGAAAGGTGAGCGCGTCGTTGTGGGCCGGGCCGCGGCCGACCCAGATGCGGTGGCCCGCGTGGCCCGTGTACTCGCGGTAGGGAGGCAACGCCTCCTGGGGCCCTGACTTCACGCGCGGCGCGCCGAGCGGTGGGGGCTCGGGAGGTGACGAATCGAGCGAGGCGAGCTGGGCCTCGAGGGCCGCGCTCTCGGCGTCGAGGGCGATCAGCCGCGCCTTCGCCATCTCCGCCCCGCGCAGCATTCGTTTGTACTGGTGGAAGCGCCACTCGACCTCCTGCTGGGGCGTGCGCTTCGGGTCGAGCTCGACCACCACGTCGCGGGTGGAGCCGTCTTCGAGGTACTCGGTGAGGGTGACTGACTTCGCGCCGCGCTCGAGCTGGTAGAGGTTCTGGGCGAGCAGCTCCCCTGCCCTGCGGAACTCGAGGGCCTTGCCGGTGCGCTCGGCCTCGGCGCGCACTTTCTCCTTCGTGCGCTCGAGCTTCTTGAGCTTGCTGAGCAGCGGCGCGCGGCGGGCGTCGACCCAGGTCTTCTGCTCGGTGGTGGCGAGCAGCGTCTCGGCGGCGTGAGCCAGTCTGAGAAACACATGCTCACCCGCCAGCCGCGAGGGCGAAGCCCTGATCGCCTGCTCCTCGAGGGGGATCCACGGCTGGCCCACGCGAAGCCCGGGCCGGGAAGGACTGGAGGTCGCGAGCACCTTCGCGTCCTCCTTGCACAGGACGATCGCAGGAGCGGTGGTGGCCTCGAGCACGAGCGTGAGGTTCGTGCCTCCAGAGGGCCGCGCAAAGTGCATGAGCAGAGTCTTCCGAGCAGGAAGCGCCTCGCAATCAACCAGCTTCGCCCCGGTGAGATCCCGCCGAAGCACCGCCTGCCAGCCCGGCGGCGTCATCGGGTTCGCCGGCCGCTCCTCCACCGCCGAGACCCGGGCGAGGCCCGCATCGCTGCACATCAACAACAGCTGACTGCGCCCCGGCACCCGCACCTCGAAATACACGCGGGTCGTCGTCGGCGCGTAGACCTTCTGCACCACACCGCCGGCGAGCTCGCGATCGAGCTCGGCGGCGATGAGCACGAGCTCTTCAGGTCGCAGCGACACGGCCGGGACTCAAGGCGACGATCTTCGCGAGGCTGAACGGGTTGGGTGGGAGCAGCTGCGAGAACAGGCAGTCCTTCGGCGCCTTGTCCTCGCGCCACCGCAGAAACGTCGACGCATGGCGAAAGCGGGCGCCCTGCAGGTAGTCGTACCGCACCTCGCACACGAGCTCAGGCTTGAGCGGCACGGGAGGCGCCTTCTCCTGCCCCTTGCTCCACCGGCTCGGCGCCGCGTCGGGAGGCTTGCCGGGGAACACGCCGCCCTCGAGCGGCTTCAGCTTCTCGCGCAGCGCCTTCTTCTCCTTCGCGCTGAACGAGGACGTGTGGCCGATGTGCATGAGGGCGCCCTCGTCGTCATAGACCCCGAGCAACAGCGAGCCCACGGTGCCCGGCGTCTTCCCCTCTCGATACGCGACCACCACCACGTCGGCAGTGCGGCCGTGTTTGATCTTCACCATCACCCGCTGGCCGGGGCGGTAGTCGAGGTCGAGGCGGCGCGCGATCACCCCGTCGCAGCCGGCGCCTTCGAACTGGTGAAACCACTGCTTCGCCACGTCCGCGCTCATGGTCTGGGGGGTGACGAAGAAGGCGCCGTGTCCCTGAAAGTTCGCGATCAGCTTCTCGCGGCGCACGGCGTTGCTCTGGGGCCGCAGGTCGGTCGCGCCGAGCGCGAGGCAGTCGAAGGCCACGAAGCCGGCGGGGATCTCAGCCGAGAGCTTGTTGACCCGCGAGGCCGCCGGGTGGAGCCGGCTCTGCAGCGCCTCGAAGTCGAGCCCGCGCGGCCCGGGGAGGATGATCTCGCCATCGATGATCGCCTCGGCCGGCAGCGCCTGCTTGAGGCCCTCGACCACCTCGGGGAAGTAGCGGGCGAGCGGCTGTCCGTTGCGGCTGCACAGGAACACCTGGTCGCCGTCGCGAAAGACGATGGCGCGAAATCCGTCCCACTTGGGCTCGTACAGCCACCCTTCGCCCGCAGGAATTTCGTCCTGGGCCTGGGCGAGCATCGGCTCGAGAGGTGTCTGGAAGGGGAGCATTTCGAGGGGGCTTCTACCCCGGTTGGGGCGCCGTGGTCCCCGGTCCGCTCCGTGTTATGTGCAGAGACGTGCAGGCAGGCAGCGACCAGCGGAGGTTCGTGACGCTCATCGGCGTCTCGGTCGTGCTGCATGCGCTGCTCTTCTGGGGACTGGCGCGGCTCGAGCAGGCGCCCGCACAGAAGCAGCGCATCGTGATGGAGCTGGCCTGGGTCGAGCCGACGCCTCCCCCGGCTCCCGAGCCGGAACAGGCCGCGCCGCCCGAGCCGCAGAAGACGCAGCCCACGAAGAAGAAGAAGCCGGCCGAGCTCTCCCAGCCGGCCGCGATCTCGCAGCCCGAGACCGGGCCGGTGGTGGACACCGGGCCCGCGGTGGGAACGCGGGGCGATCTCCCGGTGGCGACGCGGCCGAGCCTGCTTCCGAGCGCGGGCTTCATCATGCAGCTCGGGCCCGCGGGGAGCGGCGAGCCGACGCGTGGCACCACGGTGCGCAACGGCCCGGGTGAGGCGCCTGATCAACGCTCGCTCAACGAGTACACGGGCGAGGTGCTCACCCGAAAGCTGAACGCCGATCTCCAGCAGGAGGTCGGGCTCGCCGCGGTCGGCGTCGGCAACGTGCCCACGCACTTCAAGCGCTACGAGAACGCGATGCGCAAGCTCCTGCCGAGGTCGAAGATCGATCGCACGCCGATGACCGACGGCGACCTCGCGCGCGACGTGGCGGGCATTCTCTTCAACAACGGTCCCTCGGCCGAGGCCTCGCGCAAGGTGGCCGACTCGCCGCTCGGGCGCAGCGTGGCCGCGCAGAGCGTGATGGTGCCCAACGTCGAAGATCAACGCTTCCGCGAGAGCGCCACGCAGATGCTGGCGCAGACCGAGAACCTGAAGGAGCGCATCACGCGCGAGCGGCTGCGCACGGTGCTCGAGGTGACGACCGACGCCAGCGGCGCGCTCGCCGACGTGAGCATCATCGAGCGCTCGGGCGATCCCCGCTTCGACGAGTCGGTGGTGCACTTCTCGCGCAAGGTGGCGCGGACCATTCCCGACACCGACGACAAGCTGCTGGGCACGTCGATGTGGCGCACCCGCTGGCAGTTCACCTGGGAGCCGCCGGAAGTGCGCGTGCGCCTGCTCAACGCGTGGCGCGTCGCCGGTGGCCCAGCGCCGCAATGAGCACGCTCAACGCGCATTTGAAGGAGCTCGTGGCGGAGCTCAGCGCGGAGCTGCCCGAGGTCACCGGGAAGCGGATGTTCGGGTGCGACGCGTTCTTCGCGAACCTGAACATCTATTCGATCATCTGGGACGGGCGGATCCTGCTGCGGTTTCCGGTCGAGGCGCGGTTCAAGGCGGCCGAGGCGCTGACTGGCTCGGGCAGGTTCGACCCGATGGGCACGGGGAAGACGATGCGCGGCTGGGTGGCGATGCCAGAAGAGATGAGCGACGACGTCGACGCGCTGCAGCCGTGGCTCGAGGAAGCGCACCGGCTCGCGATGAGTCAGCCTCCGAAGAAGAAGGCGAAGAAGAAGGCGCGACCCTCTCTCCCGCGGGGGAGAGGGAGATAGCCGTCAACCAGCTATGGCAGCTCGCGAATGCGCACGCCGAACGGGAAGATCGCCAGGAGCGCCAGCTTCACGTGCTGCAGCGCGAACGGGATGCCGATGATGGTGACGGCGAGCGGCACGGCTGCGGCGAGGTGGGTGATGCAGATCCACACCCCCGCGAAGACGAACCAGAGGACGTTGAGCAGCACGTTGCCCGTGCCGCGCTTGCCGCCGTCGTCGTAGTCCTTCCCGAACGGGAACAGCGCCAGGCCCGCGAGCTTGAAGCACTGCATGCCGAACGGGATGCCGACGATGGTGATGCAGCAGACCAGGCCGGCCAGCGCGTACTCGAGCGCCAGGATGACCCCGCCGCCGAAGATCGCCCACAGGATGTTCAGGATGAATCGCATGGTCTCTGTACGTTCCTCGGCCCCGGAGATTGCCGGGCCCAATGGGCTGAAGTTACGGGGCCAACGTGAGGGTCACCGCGCTGGTGCGCGTGCCTGAGCAGCAGGTGCCGGCCGCCTCACCTGTGGCCTTCCAGGTCGGCGTGTTCATGCCCGCGAAGCGCTCACCGGTCGTGGCCTGGGCGATGGTGATCGACATGCCCTCTGTGACGTTGGTGAGCGTCATCGTGTTCCCGCTGCACGTGGTGCCGGCGCTCATGCAGGTGTACTCGGTGCCTCCGACGGTGACCTGCGCGGGTGTGAGCGGCACGCTCGCGGCGTTCACGAACGTCACGGTGAGTGTGCCTGTGCAAGCCACGGGCGGGCACGGCGCACAGGCGATCGAGGACAACACCACCAGCACTGGCAATATCTTCATGGCGACTCCTTCGGCGGCGTGGCCAGGGCCGCGTGCATCGGGGTCAAGAGTCTCTCACGTCAGGCTCGAGAGCGATCGAACTCCACGGGGCCCGCGCTCGCCCAGTGGCGCTCGAGCGACTTCGCGCATGTTTCACAATCAACACAGTTCGCGCCGCCGAGGCCAATCCCGCTCCAGGTGGAGCGCCAAGTACAGGGAGGGCCTCGAAGTGCGTGGCGTGGAATCACCTTTGTGTTGATTCCGGAACACGCGCCTTCGTTACTCGCGCGTGACCGCCCGCAAGATGAACTCTCTTCGCTCCACCAGCTTCCCCACGGCCACCGGCAACGTCAGCGCGTAGACGCCCCAGGCCACCGTCGCCGAGGCCACCACGAAGGTCAGCGTCGCGAGCGTCGGCCCGTTCTCGCCCACCTGCCGCAGCGCCCACGCCAGCGGCCAGGTGCCGAGGCCCGCCGCGCCGATGCCGATCATCGACGCGAGGAAGGGCAGCTTGTCGCGCCGCTTCAGGTTCGCGTGGAACTTCACCGGAAAATACAGCGACAGCGCGTTGCCCACCGTCAGCACCACGGGGATCAACGTCGCCACCGACGCGAGCGCCAGCACCACGTCGAGTGGGCCGCCGTGCTTGAAGTACGCCACGTAGAAGATCGCCACCAGCACCGCCAGGCCCGAGCCCGCGCAGGCGTGCACCAGGTTCTTCGCGCGCAGCACCAGGCCCAGATCGATCGGCGCCGCGAGGAAGGCCGAGAACCCGTGCCCGTCGTAGGCGAACGCGTTCTGCGAGAACGTCGAGCCCATCACGATCGCGCCGTACACGCACAGCCCGCTCAGCAGCCAGGCGTCGGTCGTGTCCCCCAGGAAGAACGCGAACAGCGACCGCCCTGAGAGCAGCTTGAACAGAATGCCCAGCACGAACGGCACCGCCACCAGCAGCCGCGCGCGCGGGTTGTGCCAGAGGTCCACCGCCTCGCGCACCACCAGCGCGCCGAACAGCGTCTTGGGGCGAACGAAGGGGTTGCTGGCCCGCTCCGCGCTCGAGATCGGCGCCGCGCGCCCGGAGTTGCGGTGGAAGTCGATGAGCAGCCCCCAGGCCACCACCATCGCGATGATCGTCAGCTCGATCAGCAACAGCACGTCGGCCAGCGCGTTCACGCCCCGCCCCACCGCCGACATCAGCAGCGAGTGCGCGAAGTACCCGGTGGGAAACCGGCCCAGCGCCTTCGTGGCGTCCTGCACCACCGTCTCGGGCACCGCCTGCACGCCCGCCTTGCCCAGGTCGAACAGCCACGAGGTGTCGACCGGCGGAATGAACGAGGCCACCAGCAGGGTGACGAAGAAGCCCGCGCCGATCAGCTCGGCGCTGCGCTGCTGGCGGAGCACCGTGAGCACCACGTGCAGGCCCACCCGCGAGAGCGCCGCGTTGAACATCACGTACGCGCCGAAGCCGAGGGTGACGAGCAGCGGGTGCTCGACGTCACGAATGCTGAAGTAGCCCAGGGTCGCGCCCACCAGCGGGCCGTAGAAGACCAGGGAGCGCGGCTCGAGCAGGCTCGCCAGGGTGGACGCCAGCATCAGGCGCAGCGAGGTGATGGGGAAGGCCGAGTAGCGCGAGAGCTCTGAATGATCGTCCACCCCCGCCGACAGCACCGGCCAGGTCACCCACACGCAGGTGGTGACGAACGAGAGCAGCCGCAAGATGAAGTCGGGCCAGATCTCCAGCTCGAGCCGGTTCGAGATGCGCACCAGCCCGAAGAAGCCGAGCGCGAGCACCACCGCCGGCGCACTGGAGAAGAGGAACGCGGCGACCGCCAGCCACCACTGCGACTTCGTGCCGCGGTTGAGCGCGATGGTGAGCCGCAGCTTCCACAGCAGCAGCAGGTGCGTGAAGAACCCCGGGGGCTTCATTTGTAGAAGCTCAAGCTCGCGTCGCGCGCGACCGGCACGCCGATCAACTTCTCGAACACCTGCTCCAGCGACTCGCAGCCGTGGCGTTTCTCCAGCTCGGCGATGGGTCCCTCATCCACGATCTTCCCCGCGCGGATCACGCCCGCGTGCGTGGCCATGCGATCGGCGATCTCCAGCACGTGCGTGGTGAGCAGCAGCGTGACGCCCCGCCGCGACAGCTCGGACAGCAGCTCGCGAATGACCCCGGCGGCCAGCACGTCGATGCCCTCGAAGGGCTCGTCGAGCAGCACCAGCTCGGGGGCGTGAATGAGCGCCGCCGCGATCGCCAGGCGCCGGCGCATGCCCTTCGAGTACTCCGCCACCAGGCTGCCACCCTTGGCGGTCAGCTCGGTGAGGCGCAACAGCTCCTCGCAGCGCGCGGCGGCTTCGTCACCGCTCAGCCCGTGCATCCGCCCGCTGAAGACGAGGTACTGCCGGCCCGTGAGGCGCTCGAACAACGAGAGCTCCTCGGGCACCACGCCCAGCCGGCTCTTGATCTCCAGCGGCTCCTTGAGGGCATCACGACCGAGAATCCGCAGGCTGCCGCCGTCGGGACCGTACGTGCCCGTCATCAGGGAGATGGTGGTCGACTTGCCGGCGCCGTTGGGGCCGAGGAAGGCGTAGAACGCGCCCTTCGGGATGAGCATGTCGAGGCCGTCGACCGCGGTGAAGCTCCCGAAACGCTTGAGGAGTCCTTTCGCTTCGACCGCTGAATCCACCGTCACGCGCGGGGACTGTAGCCCTGCCAGGAGATTGGCAGCAGACCGAAGTTTCAGGTACGACGGTGTTCCTGTTCCCCGCGGCCGGCGGGACAGGCCGAGGACTCATTCAATGAAGAACGTGAAGCATCTGCTCGCCGGGTTTGCCATCGGCGTGGTCATGGCCATTGCGCCGTCGTGTGGCACCGCGAAGAACTGTAGCTCGACGACCTGCGCGTCTGGCTGTTGTGACGCCAAGGGCGAATGCCAGCTCGGCACCTCGAACGGCGCCTGCGGCCAGCTCGGCGGCACCTGCGCGGTCTGCCAGATCGCCCAGGCCTGCAACCTCGGCACCTGCTCGCAGACCAACGGCAACGGCGGCGGCAACGGCGGTGGCAGTGGTGGCGGGACTGGCGGCGGCGTCACGGGCGGCGGCACCGGCGGCGGCGTCACGGGCGGCGGCACCGGCGGCGGCGTCACGGGAGGAGGCACGGGCGGCGGCGTGACGGGCGGAGGCACGGGCGGAGGCACGGGCGGCGGCGTGACGGGCGGGGGCACGGGCGGCGGCGTCACGGGCGGCGGCACCGGAGGCGGCGTGACTGGTGGCGGCGGCGGCTCGACCTGCGACGGCTGCTTCTTCCAGGGCACCTGCATCATCCGCGCGAACTCGAACAACAACACCATCTGCGGTGAGGGCGGCGTGCAGTGTGCGACCTGCTCCGGCACGGCGAACTGCGTGAACTACGTCTGCACCGGCGGCACGGGTGGCGGCGTCGGCGGTGGCGTCGGCGGTGGCACCGGCGGCGGGACCGGTGGAGGCACCGGCGGCGGTGGCGGTGGCACGGTGTCGGTCGGCATGACTTGCACGAATTCGAGCCAGTGCACGGGGCTCGGCGCAGGGGCGTACTGCAAGCTCCAGACGACCCCCTTCGGAGCGACGGCCCCGACGGCCTACGCGAGCGGCTTCTGCACGCTGCCCTGCACCGGCACCTGCCCCGCCAACGCAGTCTGCGCGGGCGGCATCAGCACCTACCCCTACCTCTTCAACGAGGTCGATCGCTTCTGCACCCGCACCTGCACTTCGACGGCGACTTGCACCACGGGCTTCCAGTGCCTTCCGGTCGAGCCCCTCACGGGCGCGGCCCCTGCCGCGGGCTGCATGCTGCTGCTCGGCACGGGGAGCATCGCCACGTTCACGGGCGGCGGTAACCCCACCAAGGCCGGCAACGCGTGCACCACCTCGGCGGACTGCGCCACCCCCCCCGATCCGATCCTCGCAGCGTGCCAGGCCAGCTTCCCGAACGGCTACTGCCTCGCCAGCTCCGATCTCGCGCCTCCGGACACCTGGTGCACCGCCGCCGGAAAGACCGAGATGGGTTTCCCGCTGTCTGACGGTGGCACCAACTACTACTGCCTGGGCACCTGCACGACGCCTGGCTCGGCCGGCTCGAGCCGGTCCGGCTACACCTGCTTCTCGAAGTCCTCCACCGAGCCCACCGTGGGCGTGCTCTGGCCGAAGTGCACCAACAGCACCGAGTGCGCGAACGTTGCGGGCATGACGCAGTGCAACGTCAACACCGGGTTCTGCTGCGACACGGCGACGGGGACCGTCAACTGCCAGACCCGGCTGGCCAACTGAGCCTTCAGGCCTGACCGAGGCGAGGGGCCAGCTCCTGCACGAGCCCCTCGACCTCTGCGGCGAGGGCCTGCCCTTCTTCGAGCAGGCCCGCCTTCACGCGCTGGCGGCTGAGCAGCACGAAGAACGTCCGCGCGTCGTGCCAGGCCGCGGCGCGGCGCTCGAGGTAGTACCGGGTGAAGAGCGCGAGCGGAGGCACCGCCAGCAGCGTGGCGATGGCGAAGCCGAGGCCTCCGGCCCACCCCGCCAGGGCGACGAGCAGCGCCCACCACAGCGGCGCGAGCAGCAGCAGCGTGAGCACCTTCACCGTCGACTCGGTGTCCTTCTCGGGCTTCACCGCTTTCACCGCCAGCAAGGGCAGGTGGTACGGGATCGCGAAGAGCGCGAAGCCGGTGAGCACGAGCGGTATCGAGAGCACCGAGAAGAGGTTGCGCGCGATGAAGAACGCGACCGTGCCAGGGCGGTACTGCGAGGTGAGATCGTCAGCCGAAACGCGGAGGAGCTCGAGGCGCGCGCGATAGGCGGCGAGGTCGTTCTTCAGCTTCTCGAAGCGCTCGGGCTGCTCGTTGCGCAGCAGCGACATGCCGCGGGCGAAGGCCTTCTGCCGCTCGGCGCTGCCGGCCCGCTCGCGGTGAGAGAGGGCGTAGAGCGCCTCGGCCGTCTCGAGGATGGGCAGATCTTCCCAGGCGTCGAGGTTGAGGGTGACCTGCCGCAGCGCCGCGGCGATCGCCTCGGTGAAGCGCACCGCGGCCTGGTGGGGATCTTCGCCGGCCGCCTCGAGGAAGTCGGTGGCCGGGAGCGGCGGCGCGACCTCGACGTGCACCCGGCTCTTGAAGCGGTTCTTCGCCTCGTAGGTGATGCCCACCGGCACCAGCCTCACCGCGGCGCCCTTGCGAGCGGCCTCGAGCGCGATGCGGGCCGCGCCGGTCTTCAGCTCGGCGAGCTGCGGCTCACTGTGGCTCTTGCCCTCGGGGAACAAGGTGATCGCCCTGCCCTGCAGCAGCGCGTCGACCGAGGCGGTGAGCGTGCCTTCGTTCTTCGAGGTGTCTCCCGGGCCGTCCTGCTTGCGGTAGATGGGCAGCGCGTCCATGCCGCGCATGATCTGGCCGAGCACGGGCATCCTGAAGAGCGGTTCCTTGGCGAGGAAGGTCACCCGGCGCTGGGCGAGGATCAGCATGAAGCCGGGGTCCATCAGGCCGTTGGGGTGGTTGCCCACGTACATCACCGGGCCCTCGAGCGTCAGCGCCCCGGTGGGATCGATGGGCGGCTCGACGCGGAAGAACAGGCGCAGCGCCAGCGCCGACACCGCTCGAAACGCCCGGTAGAACATTCAGCGGCGGTCCTTCGGGGGCACCGGCGCAGGCGGAGGCACGGTTCGCTCGAGGAACTTCTCCTGCTTGTCGTAGCCGCCCCGCTCGAGGCGCTTGGCCTCGATGAGGTCGGCGGCCTTCTTGAGCAGGTCAGAGAGCTGCCGGAACCCGTCCACCAGGGCGCGCTCGATCTTCTCCTCCCGTTCACGGCGGGCGGGGCTCGAGTTCTCTTTCCTGAAGAAGCGCAGCGGCATGCCACGCCGTTCTACCTCGCCCAGCCAGAAGGGGGGAGTTCCCCAAGGGCGCGGTCCTCTGCTACTCGCTTCGCCCCATGAGCATCTCGCGCGTCGGCTTCCTCGGCCTGGGCACCATGGGCACCCCCATGGCAAAGAACCTGAAGAAGAAGGGCTTCCAGGTGGTGGTGTGGAATCGCAGCCTCGCCCGCGCCGAGGCGCTGAAGGCCGACGGCATCGAGGTCGCGGCGACGCCCGGCGAGCTGGCGGGCAAGGTCGACGCGTATTGCACCTGCGTGGCGGATCCCGCGGCGCTCGAGGGCGTGGCCGCGGGGCTGCTCGAACAGGCGAAGCCCGGCCAGCTCTTCATCGACTTCTCCACCGTCTCGGTGCCGATGGTCGAGTCGCTCGCCGCGCGCTTCGCCGCGAAGGGCGTGGACTTCGCCGACGCGCCGGTGACGGGTTCCCGCAGCGGCGCCGAGAAGGGCACGCTGGTGATCATGACCGGGTGCAGCGCCGCCACGCTGGCCCGGGCGACGCCGATCTTCCAGGCCGTGGGCGAGAAGGTCATTCACTGCGGCGAGGTGGGCACCGGCACGCAGGTGAAGCTCGCGGGCAATGCCCTCATCGCCGGCATGCTGCAGTGCTTCAGCGAAGGGCTGCTGCTGACGAAGAAGGCGGGCGTCGACCCGCGCAAGCTGATCGAGGTGGTGCAGGCGTCGGGCTTCCGCTCGCCGTACTTCGACTTCAAGGGCAAGGCGATCCTCGAGCGCGACTTCACCACGCACTTCTCGATCGACCTGATGCACAAGGACCTCTCGCTGTTCCTCGACAACGCCGCGGCCCACAAGGTGCCGACGCCGACGGCTGCGTCGCTGAGGGAGACGTACAACCTCGCGCGCGCCACCGGTCACGGCGGGCAGGACATCGCCGCGGTGATCACCGCGTTCGAAGATCTCGTCGGCACGAAGGTGATTTGAACATGCGTACGAGTGTGATCGTGGTGGGTGGGTGCGTCGTGGTGCTCGGGGGCGCGTACTTCGCGTCGCGGGTGTTGGTGAGTGACGTGCCGCAGCCGGTGGTGCAGACGGTCGTGCTTCCTGCCGAGGCGATGGCGCCGCCGATCGCGGCGCCTCCACCTCCGGTCGCAGCGCGCCCGGGGGTCAACCGCGGGGAAGCCGAAGCCGCCATGCTCGCCCCGCGCAATGGGCCGCTGCAGCAGGTGAACGCAGCACCGGTCTACCCGCGGCTGGCGACCGCCAACGCGGACCCGGAGGTCGCAGAGAGCCCGTTTCAGGGGAACTCGAAGGAGCTCGACTACGTCGAGACCCTGCTGGCCGAGCCCGACGCGGATCTCGAGCGGGTGCGTTCAGCGCACGAGGTGTTGACGCGGTGCCTCGAGCAGGAGCCGGCCAACCAGCGGTGCGCTGCCGCGATGGAGCTCGCGAAGACCCGGCTGGGCGCGCGAGACGCCTCGCAGCGGAAGGCGCAGCTGCCCACGCTTCGGGTAGAGCCTCCGAACGTGGTCAAGCCGGCGCAGGGGCCCAGGTAGGACTTCTGGCGTTTGCCCTCTCCCCGACCTCTCGCCCCTCGGAGAGAGGGAGAGACTTATTTCTTCCGCTCGACTGATTCCTGGAGCGCCCGCAGATCTCCCTTCACCTTGTCGAGATCGCCGCGGAGCGCAGCCAGCTCCTTGCCCGGTGCCCTGGCGCGCAGCGCGCGAATCGCCTCTCGCGCGAGCCGCTGCTCACGGCCGTCGAGGAACGGGGTCGTGCTCAGCGCGCCGATGATCCGCTCGTCGCCGAGCGTCGAGGCCGCGTCGATCGCCGAGAGCCGCACCCGGAAGTTCTCGTCGCGCAGGAGCTGCCCGATTCGATCCACCGCCTCGGTCTTCTTGTCCGCCGCTTCGGCCAGCTTCGCCAGGGTGAGCACCGCCGTGCGCCGCCCGAACACCGGCTGACCGGGCACCAGCGCCGCGAGCACGTGCTTCCACGCGCGTGGATCGCGCAGCTCTGCGAAACCATCGAGCGCACCGCAGCGCACCGCGTCCTGGAACGCAGGCCGCTCGAGCATCGAGGTGAGCAGCTCGAACGCGCCCTTCGCGTGCACCTTGCCCAGCGACCGCGCCGCCTCCCCCTCGACGAACCCGCTCGGGTCGCCCTTCTTCGCCAGCGCGGTGAGCGCCTCGCCGGCCTCCGCGTCGTCGCGGAACTGCCCCAGCGCCGCCACCACCGCGCGCCGCGCCTTCGGCGCCTTCACCTTGAGAGCGTCGATCAGCGCCGTCCGCGCCGCGGGCGAGCGGAGGAGCCCCAGCGTCTTGGCGCAGGCCGCGCGGGTGCCCCAGAAGGCACCCTCTTGCTTGAGCACCTTCGCCAGGGCCGCGACGGAAGGCCCCGCGGGGTCCTTCGCCAGCGCGTTCGCCGCCTCGGTGCGGGCGCGCGCGATCTCCGCGTGCAGCAGCTCGGCGCGCCACAGGCCCACCGGTTTCTCCACCTCGAGCGTCGCCAGCAGCTCGCGCCGCGCGTCGACGATCACCTGCGAGGGCTCTCGCGCCGCGGGCAGGAAGAAGACGTGCTCCTTCTGGGTGAGCGCGAAGGCGTGGCTGCTGGCCTTGTCACCCACCACGAGGTGCACGGGCAACGAGAGCGCGTACGCGTCGCCTTCCTGCGCCTGCTTGACGCTCAGCCGCACGGCCTTCTTCTCGGCCTCGTAGCGGACCTCGACCTTCAGCTGGGGGTGCCCCGCGCGGTGCACGTACTCGTCGAAGAAGCGATCGACGTTGCGGCCGGTGATGCGCTCGACGGCGCGCGCGAGGTCGACCGTCTCCACCGAGCCGTGGGCGTGCGCGGCCACGTACTCGCGCACCGAGGCGAAGAAGTCGTCGTCACCGAGCCGGCAGCGCAGCTCGTGCAGCACCAGCGCGCCCTTCTCGTAGAGGTGGCGGTCGAAGAGATCGATGGGCGCGTCGAACTTGCGCGCGACGATCGGCCGCGCGTAGCGCTCGCCGACCTCGGTCAGGTACGCGTCGAGGTCGAGCTTGCGCTGCTGATCGGCCTCGTCGAGCGACTCGCCCTCTTCCTTCCACAACACCTCGGAATAGGTGGCGAAGCCCTCGTTGAGCCAGCCGTGCGGCCAGTCGCGGCAGGTGAGCAGGTCGCCGAACCACTGGTGCGCCAGCTCGTGCGCGATCAGGAACTCGGCCGAGTAGTCCGCGTGCGCGCGCGCGTCGTGCAGCACCGCGTCGGTGAGCGTGGTGGCCGAGGTGTTCTCCATGCCGCCGAAGATGAACTCCGAGACGAAGATCTGCGCGTAGTCACCGAACGCGTACGGCATGCCGGTGAGCCGCTCGAAGAACGCCACCATCTTCGGCGTGCGCGAGACGCAGCGCAGCGCGTCGTCCTTGCGCCCCGGGGGGAAGAACGTACGAATGGTGGTGGAGCCGCTCTTCGCCTCGTGCACCTCGAACGAGCCCACCACCAGCGTCACCAGGTACGGCGCGTGCGGGGCGTCGAGCCGGTAGTGCATGGTGCGCTTGTTGCCCTTCACCGTGTCGGACTGCAGCGCGCCGTTCGATAGCGCCGTCATCGCCTTCGGGAAGGTGGCCTTCACCTCGCTCGAGCACTTCTGCGCCGGCGTATCGAGGCAGGGGAAGTAGTGGCGCGAGTCGATGTCCTGGCCCTGCGTCCACGCCTGGGTCTTGCCCACGAAGTAGAGGCCGCGCTGCGGCGTGGCCCGGTAGTGGATGCGCACCTCGAAGCGCGCGTCGGGCTTGAGCGCGCGGGCGAGGTGCACGGTGAGGCTCCGGCCCGAGGCGCCGTCGAACTCGACCGCCTTGCCATCGACCTCGACCCTGCTCACCTCGAGATCGACCGCGTCGAAGCTGACCTGCTTCAGGTTGCGCATGGCGATCAGCGAGTGGGTCGCGACGCCGGACAGCGCGTGCTTCTCGAAGTCGAGGTCGAGCTCCAGCGCGAGGTGCTGCGCGGCCACGGCCCGGTCCTCGGCGTAGTGGAGGGTCGCGGTCTCGAGGCTGAACGGATGCGGTTCGTCGATGCGGTGCATGGAGCCGGGACAGTAGTGTCTGCACCATGGCTGGCGAAGAACTCCGCGCGGAGAAGTTGATCGGGGCCGAGCCCGACGAGGCGCTCGGCCTGCTGTTGCATGGGTGGGGAAAGACCTTCGACCCTGGCCTGGGGCGGCTGATCGAGGCGCTCGGCGCGAGCCTGGCCACGCCGCTCGAGGGGCTGCCGCTCAAGAAGGGCGAGCGGGCCGCCGCCCTGGCGACGCTGGCGAAGAAGGCGCCCGACGCCGAGCGCTCGGCGGTGCTCGCGGCGTTCGAGGACTTCGCGCGCGAAGCAGCAGGCCGGCTGGTGTGGCCGTCGATCGAAGCGTGGGCGAAGACGAAGCCGGACCCCCGCGTGGCGCGAATGGCCCTGCGGGTGCTCACCGTCATCCAGCACGGGCTCACCGCGAAGGTGTGGCGGCGCCTGGTGAACTGCATCGAGCAGCACGGCGATCTCGGGGTGGTGGAAGACGCGCGCGAGTACGAGGCGCTGCTCGCCAGGCGCGGCGGGGGCTGGGGCTTCTCTCCAGAGCGCTTCTCGAACGTGCTCAAGAAGCTGACGAAGGCGCGGAAGTGCACCGAGCCTGCCGACGCGGCCGCCGTGGCGCGAATGCTGGCGCAGGTGGGCGGACGCACGGCCCCCTCGGCGCCGCCGCAGCTCGGCGACGCGAGCCAGATGCTCGAGGCGATCGTCGCGCAGCCCGACGACGACGGACCGCGGCTCGTCTACGCCGACTGGTTGATGGAGCACCGCCACCCCGCGGGCGAGTTCATCGCGCTGCAGACGGCGCGGACGAAGGCCAGGGGCAAGGTCTCCCCGGCGGCCCGGGCGCGCGAAGAGGAGCTGCTCGCCACCCAGCGCAAGGCGCTGCTCGGGCCCTTCGACGGCGTGGTGGCGAAGTCCGACCTGCGCTTCGAGCGGGGCTTCGTCGTCGCCGCGCGCGCGCTGGAGAACGTGCCGGCGCACCCGCTGACGAGGCTGCTGCGCCAGGTCGAGTTCGAGGACGGCTTCGTGAAGGGCGCACGCTTCGACTCGCTGGTCGAGGCCAGAGGGCCAGAGCTGCGGCGGAACGCCCTGCCCCCGCTCGCGCCGAGGCTCGCGCGCTGGGACGTGGTGGGCGACGACTTCCCCTCGCTGGTGAAGGCGATCGCGAGGCTGCAGCTCGAGGCGCTGACGATTCGCAGCCTCAAGAACGTGCGGCTCGACACCCTGCTGGGCGAGCTCTTCAAGAGCCCCGCTGCGCGCGGGCTGACGTCACTCGAGCTGTTCCTGGATCGCACGTGCACGCCCCTGCTCGCGCTGGAGGGCGCGCCTTCGACGCTCGCCTCGCTCATCGTGCGCGCAGGCGGTCAGCTCGACGCGACGTTCACCCGCGGCGAGAGCGGCTGGTCGGTGTTGCTCAACGCGTCGTATTTCGCCAACCCGGACTGGGTGGCGCAGGCGATGCCCGACCTGCTCGCGCCTTTCGCGAAGGTGCCGCTCCAGGTGGCCGCGATCGAGCTGCCGGTGCCTGACTCGCAGCGGGATCGGTTCGAGGCGGCGATCGCGATCGTGAGGAGCCGCTCGCGCAGAGTGCAGTGGAAGAGAGCGTATTGAATCGGGCCCCTCGACTCCGCTCGGGGTGAGCGGGGCACCAACATTCCCGAGCCCCGAACCGTCCATCCCGAGCGGAGTCGAGGGACGGGAGCTTCAGCGGTCGATCACGCGGCTTCGCGCGAAGGTGTCGCCCCAGCGCCGGCTCTCGGGCTGCATCACCATGCCGATGAACTCGCCGAGCAGCACGATCAGCCCCACGCAGGCGAGGATCCCCGCGTCCCACTTGCGGTCGTCGCCCTGCAAGCCGACGTACCCGCCCACCAGGAACGCGTGGGAAAGCGTGGGCAGGCCCAGCACGAGGTTGCGCTTGAGCGACGCGATGGGGCCCAGCGGCACGCCCTCGAGCGTCACCGCGCGGATCCGCAAGAGCCACTTGCCCGGGGATCCGGCCCAGTCCATCAGCATGAACCAGGTGGTGCCCACCACCGACGCCCAGTGAAACGGCAGCACCGTCAGCGTCAGCACCACGATCAGCGCCGCGGCGACGGTGAGGTCGGCGGCCTTCGCGAAGTAGCGCGAGAAGATCGACGCGGCTCGCAGCGTGGGAAGAAAACGGCCGGCCTCGTCAGTCGGCGGCAGCTGCATCTTCAGGCCTTCTTCAGCCCGCACGCCTGCGCCACGTCGTCGCGGTAGCGCACCCACGCGCGCTGCACCTGTTGCATCGCATCGACCACCGCCGGCCGCTCGACCTCGACCACGTGATCGAGCATCACCTTCCACGCGGCGAGGCGGTGATCACCTTCCACCCCGCGGTGCGCCTTCGTGAGCGCGAGCGACTCGAGCGGCAGCCCGTAGTGTCTCGCCAGCGGGTGCTCAGCCAGGGCGGGCTCGGGCCGCTTCGGGATCGAGGGGTCGAACAGCGCGCGATCGTACGAGGTGCCCTCGATGAAGACCGTGACGACCGCCGCGGCGATCGCCCAGCCGCGCGCGATGGTGAGCACGTCGATGGTGTCGCGGTAGTGCTTCGCGCCGGGCAACAGGATCACGTCGGCGAAGCGCCTCAGGTCGAAGCCCAGGCCCTTCGGGTACTCGAGGAAGAGCTCGGGGTGGGGCCGGCCGGCGTGGAGTCGTCCCGTTTCTTCTTCGTAGAGGTTCTCGGCCAGCTCGCGCCGCACCTCGGGGATCGGGCACTGCACGTAGGCGCGGCCGACCAGCACGGGGAAGTCGCGCACGAAGACCGCGTATTCCTGCTCGAGGTGCACGTGGAGGCGTGCCCTTTCGACGGTTCCGCTCGTGAAGTGGTGCCAGGCCCAGTGTTCTTTCTGGGCCATCACCTGCAGGAGCGCTTCTCGGAATTCGTCTCGGGTCATCGCCCCAGACCCGTTCGTCCCGAGCGCAGTCGAGGGACCGGTCGGACGTGGCAGCCAGGTGCCCCCTCGACTCCGCTCGGGGCGAACGGAGTGGGCATCACTTCTTGCCTGCCAGCTGCTCGGCGTGCGCGCGGAAGAACGCGACCGTCATCTTGTCGAGCACCGGCGCTGAGCCACCCTGCACGCGCTCGATCGCCAGCTTCTCCAGCGCGATCATCCGGTCGAGGTGCTCCTTCGCCGCGGTGGGCGAGTCCTTCTGCGCTTCGTAGATGCGCAGGCTCCACGTCGCCGCGGCGTCCGCGCTGATGTTGCCCTGGCGGTACATGCTGTGCGCGAGCCCGAAGGCCTGCTGGGCGTAGCTCAGGCGCTGCTCGGCGGCCGTCGGCAGGCCGCCCTGTCCGGGCTGCACCGGGGCCGGCGTGGTGTTCGGCCGCACCGGCGCCATCGGGTTCGAGCCCCCCGAGGCAGGCTTGAGCGGCGCGGGGGTGACCTGCGCAAACGCCACGGAGGCGATCAACAGACTCGGAATGAGCAGCTTCATCGGCGACGTCCTTCCTGGAAGGTGGTTTCGAGCTCCAGCCGCTTGCCGTCACGCAGCACGACCGCCGTGACCGTCTCACCGGGCTTCGCCTGCATCAAGACGAACATCAGATCCTCCACCGAGCCGACGTCGAGCTTGCCCAGCTTCACGATCACGTCGCCGCGCCGCATGCCGGCCTTCTCCGCGCCGCCACCGGGCCGCACGTCGTCCAGCAGCACGCCCTTCACTCCCGGCGGGGGCCCGCCGTAGTTCGGCACCGTCCCCAGCGAAGCGTTGAAGCTGCGCGCGTCTCCCGGGCCCGTGGGCGCCGGCATCTTCTTGTAGGTGAGCGCGCTCTCGCTGCCCGCACGCGCGAGCGCGACCACGATGTCGGAGATCTTCGCCATGCCCATCGCGTTGAGCTTCGCCGGCGCATCGGAGGGCTTGTGGTAGTCGCCGTGCGCACCGGTGAAGAGGTGCAGCACCGGAAGACCCGCCGTGTAGAACGAGATGTGATCGCTGGGGCCGTAGCCGTCGCCGCTCGCCCTGCACTCCACGCGCGCTGAGGCGCAGGCCGTGGCGATGAGCGCGGCCCACTCGGGCGCCGAGTCGCTGCCCAGCACCGAGAGCGTGTTCTCCCGGAGCCGGCCCACCATGTCGAGGTTGAGCATCGCCGGCGCGCCCTCGAGCCACGCGGGCTTGCCCTTCACCAGCGCCGCCGAGCCGAGCACGCCGTCCTCCTCGCCGCTGAAGGAGGCGATCACCACGTCGCGCGTCAACTCGGCGCGCGAGGCCGAGAGGGCCTTCGCGATCTCCAGCAGCGTGGCCGTGCCCGAGGCGTTGTCGTCGGCGCCGAGGTGCGCGTCGTGGCGATCGGGCGTGAGCGAGTTGGGTCCACCGAAGCCGAGGTGATCGTAGTGCGCGCCGATCACCACCGGGCCGGGCTTCGACTTCTTGCCGGCAGCGATGCGGCCCACCACGTTGAAGGCCTGCGTCTTCTCGAACTGCAGCTCGACGCCGAAGGACAGATCGATCGTCTTCTTCGCCTCGAGGTTCTTCCAGACCGCCTCGAGGGCCGCGCGCTTCACCACCACCACGGGGATGCCGGCCTCGCCCGTACCTTCAGGACGCAGCGAGGGCAGCGCCGCTTCGGGAGGCCGCTCGACCTTCTCCTTCGGGTCCTTCGGCGCGGGAATGACCGGCAGGTCCACCACCACCAGGCCCTTCGCGCCGAGCGTGCGCGCGACGAAGGCCTTCTTGCGCAGATCGCCCGCCCTGCGCTGCGCCTCGGGCGTGGTGAGCTTCTCGTGTTCGGGCACGAAGCGCCGCGCGATCACGATCTTCCCCTTCACGTCGAGGCCCTTGAAGTCGTCGAGGCCCAGGTCCGCGTCCTGGAGGCCGTAGCCCGCGAGCACCGCCTTGCCCTTCACCGCGCCCTGCGTGCTCCAGCCCACGGTGGTGAAGTCGGTCGCGGCCACGCTCTTGCCTGCGACGCTCAGCACCGTGCCGGCGCCGCTGGTGACCTTCGTGGTGACCTCGAACGGCACGCGGAAGCCGCCGTCGACGCCGAGCGGCTCGAGGCCGAGCGACTTGAAGCGCTCCTCGAGCCAGGTGCCTGCCGCCTCGAGCCCCTTCGTACCCACGCCCCGCCCTTCCCGCGCGGGATCGGCGAGCCAGGTGGCGTCGCTCGAGATCCGCTCGGCCGCGCCGGGGGTGATCTTCGGCTCGTGATCGTCCCACTTCGTGAGGAACAGGTTGGTGTCGGACTGGCCCTCGGCCGTCATCCGGTTGCTGGCGAAGATGAGCCACTTCCCGTCGGGCGAGAACATGGGGAAGCCGTCGAAGCCCTTCGTGTACGTGATGCGCTCGAGGCCGCTGCCGTCGGAGTTGATGGCCCACAGATCGAAGTCACGCCCCTTCGGATCGCCGAAGTTGGTGGAGAAGATGATGCGATCGCGGTTCGGGTAGAAGAACGGCGCGAACGACGCCGCGTTCAAGTACGTCACCTGCCGTGCGTCGGACCCGTCGGCGTTGCCCACGTACAGCTCGAGCTTCGTGGGGCGCACCAGGCCCTGCTTGAGCAGCGCCTGGTAGTCCTCCAGCTCCTTGCCGGGCTTGGGGCGCGAGGCGCGCCAGACGAGCTTGCTGCAGTCGGCGTTGAAGAACGCGCCGCCGTCGTAGCCCGGTGCGTTGGTGAGCCGCTTCACGTTCTTCCCGTCCTTGTCCATGCGGTACAGCTCGATGTCGCCGTCGCGCACCGAGGTGAAGACGATCGAGCCGTCCTTGCCGCACACCGTCGCCTCGGCGTCGTAGCCGGGCGAGTCGGTCAGCTTCGTGAGCCCGCCCGTGCCGTCCGCCTTGCCCTTGAAGATCTCGTACGAGTCGTACAGCGCCCAGACGTAGCCGAGGCTCATGTCGGGCTTCGGCGGGCACGGATCTCCACCGAGGTGCGTGGACGCGTAGAGGACCTCCTGGTCTCCGGCGAGGTAGTGCGCGCAGGTGGTGGCGCCCTTCCCGCTCGAGAACAGCTTCGGCGCCGGGTCCTTGAGCAGCGTCCCGTTCTGGAACAGGGGCATCGTGTAGATGCGATCGCAGGCCTCGGCGCCGGTGCGGCGCTGCAGCGAGACGCCCGTGCCGTCGAAGCGCCAGTACGCCTCGGCGTTCTCTCCTCCGAAGGTGAGCTGGGTGAGCGCTCCGAAGTGGGTCTCTTCGGCGGCCTTCACGGGCTTCGGCTGCTCGGGAGGCGGCGTGGGCGTGGTGGCGCAGGAGACGAGGATCAACAACACGCTGTATCGAGACATGCCCGGCTTCTAACTGAGCCTGCAAGTTGCTCAAGCGCGCTCAGCGCAGCATGGCACGCCATCGCGCTTCGTTCGTCACGCACGTCAACGGTGCCGAATGGGGCGCCTGGCCGGCGCAGACGTCGGCGCTGACATCGCGCGCCGCGTCAGGCATGCCCAGCCGTTCCCAGGCCGCGGGGGCCGCTGCGCAGGTGCCGTCGCCCTGCGCCCACAGCCCGAAGTAGCGCGTCGAGGGAGGCGTCACCCAACCCGTGGCGTCGCTCAGCCACGAGGCCAGCTGACCGTCGCTGAGCGCGTCGCACGGAGAGGCCAGCATCAGCACTCTCGCGACGAGGTGCCTCTTGCCGAGCAGCGCCGCGTGGCCGCCTCCCTGCGAGTGCCCCGAGACGAAGAGCCGTTCCCATCGCACCTCCGTCGCACCGCCGTCTGGCGAATCGAGGAAGTCCCCCCACCCGCCGTCGGGATCGCGCTGGGCCAACCCGCGCAGCGCCGCGACCAGGCGCACTTCGATGCCCTCGTCCGCGAGCAGGCCGGAGAGCGCGCTCGCCGCCCCGGGCTGCAGCACCCCCGTCACCTGCGACACGCGCGTCGGCTCGAAGCAGGCGTCGTCACCCTGGCACAGCGTGGCGACCGCGGCGCCGCTGCGGTAGCTGACGCCCAGCACGTGCAGCCCCTCGGCCCGCGCGACGCCGTACCAGGAATGCTCGAGGCCGGCGGCGCCCGCGAGCGGCGCACCTCCGCTGCCATTGAGGAAGACGAGCAGTTGGCCCCGCGCGCCCGTGGGCGGCCGCAGGGCGTACTGATCGACGTCGGCACCCTCGCCTGCCAGGCCCGACTCGGCCGGCGTCAGCAGGAAGCAGTGCTCACCACCTGCCGCGGGGCACTGACGCAAGCCTCCATCGGAAACGGGTGAGCGGGCACCACACCCCAGGAGCAGCGGCAGGAGGACGATGAAGCGAAGACACGTCATGCCGGGAACAGACACCGCCGAAGCCCAGAACAGAAAGCCCCAAGTCGTCTAACTTCCGTTTCCCTATGGCCGAGCAGCCGCCCTTCCTCCGCGAGATCGACACCCTCATCCGCGCCCGCTACCCGCTCCTCTACCTGGTCACCTTCGAGGAGCAGCGCGTCGAAGGGCTGCTCGGAGAGATCGCCCGCGCCCACGGCAAGGACCTCGTGGAATGGAGCGCCACGCGCGGCCTGCGCACCTTCACCGGCGCGCACCGCGGGGAACCGATCGAGGGCACCGCCGAGCCGGTCGCGGCGCTGATGTACATCCACAAGTTCACCAAGCCCTCGATCGTCATCCTCAAGGACTTCCACCGGCACCTCGACGACGCCCTGGTGGTGCGCGCGCTGCGCGAATTGGGGAACGCGCTCAAGGCCGCGTACACCACGGTGGTGGTGATCGCGCCCACGCTGCGGCTGCCGGAAGAGCTGGAGAAGGACGTCTCGGTGGTCGACGTGCCGCTGCCCACCAAGGCCGACCTGCTGCACCTGCTGCGCGAGATCGCGAGGTTGGTGACGAAGAACCGCAAGGCCACCATCGATCTCAACGCCGAGCAGGCCGACTCGCTCGTCTCTGCCGCGCACGGCCTCACGCTGAGCGAGGCCGAGAACGCCTTCGCCAAAGCCATCGCGCAGGACAACCGGCTCGACGGGTCCGATCTCCGGCTCATCCTCGACGAGAAGAGCCAGGTCATCCGCAAGTCAGGGTTGCTCGAGTACTACGCCACCGACCAGGCGATGACCGACGTGGGAGGGCTCACGCACTTGAAGCGCTGGCTCGAGCGGCGCAAGAACGCGTTCAGCGATGCGGCGCGCGACTTCGGGCTGCCTTCACCCAAGGGGCTGCTGCTGCTCGGCGTGCAGGGCTGCGGCAAGAGCCTCACCGCCAAGGCCATCGCCACGAGTTGGAAGTTGCCGCTGGTGCGCCTCGACATGGGCCGCATCTACTCGGGCCTGGTGGGCAGCTCGGAAGAGAACCTGCGCAAGGCGATCCGCGCGGTCGAGAGCCTCGCGCCCGTGGTGCTCTGGGTCGACGAGGTGGAGAAGGGCCTCGCGGGTTCGTCGGGCAGCAACGACACCGGCGTGTCGGCGCGCGTGTTCGGCACGCTGCTCACCTGGCTGCAGGAAAAGACCTCGCCCGTCTTCGTGGTGGCGACCGCCAACCGCATCGAATCGCTGCCGCCCGAGCTGCTGCGCAAGGGCCGCTTCGACGAGATCTTCTTCGTCGACCTGCCCTCGGAAGAAGAGCGCATGGAGATCTTCAACATCCAGCTCAAGCGCCGGAAGCGCGACCCCGCGAAGTTCCCCGTGGCCGAGCTGGCGAAGATCACCGCGCAGTTCAGCGGCGCTGAGATCGAGCAGCTCGTGGTCTCAGGGCTGTACGACGCCTTCGCCGACGGCGTGGAGCTGACGCCCGATCACCTGATGATCGCCGCGAAGGAGACGCCGCCGCTCGCGGTGACGATGGCCGAAGGCGTGGCCCGGCTGCGCGACTGGGCACGCACCCGCACCCGGCCCGCGAGCTGACGTTGAACCTCTCCCTGCGAAGCGGGGAGAGGTCGGCCGAAGGCCGGGTGAGGGGCGCTTTGAGCGCCATCGAGCGCTTTGAGCGCCCTGCGCGATCGCCCCTCACCCCAGCCCTCTCCCCGCTCCGCAGGGAGAGGGAGACAAGCTAGCGAGACAGGCCCTTGAGCCCGCTGATGAGGAAGTCGACCGTCTTCTTCACCAGCATCGAGTACGGCGGCTTGAGCGTGTTGTACGCCGAGCCGGCACGGCTCGAGATCAGCACGCTGCGGAAGTGGCTGAACGTCTCGAAGCCCTTGAACCCGTGGTACGCGCCCATGCCGCTGGCGCCGACGCCGCCGAAGGGCAGCTCTTCCTGCGCGAAGTGGGCGAGCGTGTCGTTGACGCAGGCGCCGCCGCTGGTGACCCGGTGGAGCACGTTGTCGACGCGGTCCTGATCGTCGTCGAAGTAATAGAAGGCGAGCGGGCGCGGGCGGGAGTTGATGCGGGTGATCGCCTCGTCGACGTTGTCGTAGGTCTCGACGGGCAGAATCGGCCCGAAGATCTCTTCCTGCATCACCAGCATGTCGTCCTTCACGTCGAGCAGGATCACCGGGGCGAACGCGCGCGTGCCAGGCGCAGGCTTGAACGTCTCGATCACCTTCGCGCCCTTCGCCTTCGCGTCGGCGAGCAGCGCTTCCATGCGCTTGAGCCCGCGATCGCTGGCCATGGTGGTGAAGCCCTGCCCGTCGGGGTGCTGCTTCATGATGCAGCCCTTGAGCTTCTCCACGAACGCGTCGGCCTTCGCCTTGGGCACCTGGGCGTAGTCGGGCGCCACGCAGGTCTGGCCGCCGTTGTAGGTCTTGCCGATGGCGATGCGCGAGGCGGCGCGATCGAGATCGTAGCTGGCGTGGATCAGCGCGGGCGACTTGCCGCCGAGCTCCAGCGTGGTGGGCACCAGGTTCTCGGCCGCGGCCTTCGCCACCAGCCGCCCGGTCTGGGTCGAGCCGGTGAAGAGCAGGTGATCGAACGGCAGCCCCGTCACCTCGCGCGCGACGTCAGGGCCGCCGAGCACCACGGTGCATTCCTCGGGGCGGAAGAAGTCGCTCACCATCTGCGAGAGCAGCGCCGAGGTCTTCGGGGTCAGCTCGGAAGGCTTGATCAGCACCCGGTTCCCGGCGGCGAAGGCAGCGGCCGCGGGCGCGAGCGCCAGGTTCACCGGGTAGTTCCAGGGAGAGAGGATGGCGACGACGCCGAGCGGCACCGGCTCGATGTACGCGTGCGAGGGGATGAAGAGCGGGTGGACGCCGACGGTGCGGCGGTGCATCCACTCGCGCACGTGCTTCTTCGCGTCGCGCACGCCGTCGAGCGGGAGGAACACGTCGGCCACCAGCGACTCGGTCTCGACGCGGTTGCCGAAGTCGTCGTTGATCGCCTTGACGATGTCGTCGCGGTGCTTGAGCAGCATCTTCTCGAGGCGCGACAGCAGATCTTCACGGGCGTCGGCGTCGAGGTACGGCTTCGCGTCGGCGGCTTTGCGGAGCACGTCGTAGGCGCGGCGGACGGCGCTGACTTCGTTGGGGGCCTGCATGGGGGGCTCCGGGGAACGGGTTCGCGAGCACCCTCCCGCGTTGGGCTCGATGCGTCAATCCGGCTGGTGCAGGTTGCGGCGGGGAAAACAGTGTCCATAGTTGGGGAGTGCTGGGCGAACGCGACTACGTGATGAGGCTGGTCAAGCAGCTGGCTGAGTTCATCGCCCGCGCGCTGATCCAGGCCAGCAGCCAGAAGAGCGACGAGGCGCTGGCGACGCTCCGCGCGGCGTGCGGCCAGTCGCTGGGCATGGAGTACGAGGTGCTGTCGATGCTCGACGCGAAGTCGGCGGTCGAGCTGCTCGGCGAGCCGGCGCGGGTGCTGGCGTTCATCCAACTGGTCGAGGCGATGGGCGACGTCGATTCGCGCACGGGGGAGTCGCTGCGCGCGTCGACCCGGTACCAGCACGCGCTCGAGCTCGCAGCGGCGCTCGGCACGCCAGCGAACGAGGTCGCCACGCGCCTGCGCACGAAGCTGTCGCGCTGAGGGGCCACCCTGTGAGATGGGGTGAAAATGCGAACCCTCTCACTCCTCGTCTTCCTGGTCGCGTCGGGCTGCGTGCACCCCACTTACCTCCGCGTGGCGACCGCCACCGAGGCTGACTTCGAGCGAATCAGCAAGCTCGACAGCGTCTGGTACGAGTTCCAGCCGGGGGACACGGTGCCCTTCAACCTCCTCTACTTCGGGGCCATCGAGGGCGGCGTGAGGGACATCGGGGTGAAGGCGAAGTCGCCCTTCTACCTGGTCGCCTACAAGAACCAGCCGCTCTACGTCAGCTACGACGGCAAGAACCTGTCGCCGTACCAGATCCGTTTCATCGTGGCGGTGACGCCGCGCAAGGAAGGCACGGGCGGCCAGGTGAACTGGATGACGTACCTCGGTGACGCGCAGAACCCCGAGGCCGAGCTCGAGAAGCTCTTCTCGAAGGAGCGGTGACTACCGGGCCATCTCGGGAAGGCGGCCGTCGAGCACCACGCGCCGCTCCTGCAGGGACTCCGTCGGCTTCCTGCGCGCGATGATCAGGGCCCGCTCGCACTCGGCCCACACCAGCGGCCCGAGGACTTGCCAGTTCGGGGGATCGACCACCGTCAGCTCGAGCAGGCCGAAGGTGAACTTCAGCGGCTTGCCGGGCTCCGCGTCCTTCGGCGTCACCGCGGCCACCTTCGCAGGCAGTACGTCGCGCAGCTTCGGCAGGAGGTCGGCGCTCACGCGCTGATCCGACGTCGGCCCCAGCAGGATCGCGAAGCCGTCGACGTGAATGCGCACCACCTTGGCGGTGGGGCAGACCTGCTTCATTCCAGCCACCATCGCGCGCAGCGCTTCGTCTCCGGCCTTGAAGCCGTGACGCATGTTGAAGAGCGTGAACTCGAGGGGGTCCACCAGCACCGCGCCGATCACCCAGCCGTCCGAGTGGCCGTGCGTCGAGATGTCGAACTCTTCCTTGAGCAGCTGGCCCTGGTTGAGGGCCAGCGCGTGCGTCGCGCCGGTCACCGTGTCGGGGTAGCCGCGGCGGTGCAGCTCGGCGTCGACGAGCTGATCGACCAGCCAGGTGGGGCCGTCGGGCCGCCCTTGCGCGGTGGGGAAGAGCGCGAGGAGGGCTTTTTCACTTCGATCGGTGATGTGGTGACTCACGTCAGGCCCCTCACCCCAGCCCTCTCCCCGCTGGCGCAGGGAGAGGGAGAAAGGGTGCTCATTCGACTGTCACGCTCTTGGCGAGGTTGCGGGGCTGATCGACGTCGGTGCCTCGCAGATCGGCCACGTGGTAGGCGAGCAGTTGGAGCGGAATCGTCGCGATCAACGGCGCGATCAACGCGCTCGTCTTCGGGATCTCGATGAAGTCCGTGCCCAGCGACTTCGCGTGCTCGTCACCCTCCTCCACCACCACGATCACCTGCCCACCACGCGCCCGCACCTCTTCGATGTTCCCGATGATCTTCTCGTAGTGAATGTGCGGCTCCTGCGGCGCCACCACCACCACCGGCATCTTCTCGTCGATCAACGCGATCGGCCCGTGCTTCATCTCGCCGCCCGCGTAGCCCTCGGCGTGCACGTACGAGATCTCCTTGAGCTTGAGCGCGCCCTCGAGCGCCACCGGGTGCATCGTGCCGCGCCCCAGGAACAGGAAGTCCTGCGCGTGCATGTACTTGCGCGCGATCTCCTTCACGTGCGCCTCGGTCTTGAGCACCGCCTCGATCACCTTGGGTACGCCGGACAGCGCGGTGAGGTGCTCCTGCGCCTGCTCCTTGCTCAGCGTGCCGCGCAGCCGCCCCAGCTTGATCGCCAGCAGGTACAGCCCCACCAACTGCGTGGTGAACGCCTTGGTCGACGCCACGCCGATCTCCGGACCCGCGTTGGTGAGCACCGTGAAGTCGGCTTCGCGGGTCATCGCCGAGCCCACCACGTTGCACAGGGTCATCGTGGTCGCGCCGCGGGTCTTCGCCTCGCGCATCGCCGCCAGCGTGTCGAGCGTCTCACCCGACTGGCTGATGGCCACGGCGAGCTGTGACTTCGTGACGATCGGATCGCGGTAGCGGAACTCGCTGGCCAGCTCGACCTCGACCGGAATGCGCGCCAGCGATTCGATCATCCACTTGCCCGAGAGCCCCGAGTGCCACGACGTGCCGCACGCGAGGATCCACACCCGGTCCATCGCCTTGATCTGCGCCTCGGAGAACGGCCACCCGTCGAAGTGCACGTCGCCTTCCGAGCGGAGAATGCGCCCGCGCAGCGTGTCGGCGACCGCGCGCGACTGCTCGCAGATCTCCTTGTGCATGAAGTGCTTGTGGCCGTTCTTCTCGGCCATGCCCGGCGTCCAGTCGATCTTCGTCACCTTGCGCTTGATCGCCGCGCCGGCGCGATCGGTCAGCTCGATGCCGGTCTTCGTGACCACGCCGACGTCGCCGTCTTCCATGAACACCACGTCGCGGGTGTGCTCGAGCAGCGCCGCCACGTCGGAGGCCACGAAGTTCTGCCCCTCGGAGTAGCCCAAGACCATCGGCTGCGCCTCGCGGGTGCACACGATCTTCGTCGGGTCGGCGTCGCTGATCGCCACCAGCGCGTAGGTGCCCTTGATCTGCTTCACCGCCGCGCGCACGGACTCGACGAACGTCTGCCCGCCCTTCTGCGCCTCGCGGATCAGGTGGGCGAAGACCTCGGAGTCGGTCTCCGACGCGAACACGTGGCCCTTCGCCTTGAGGGCGATCTTCAGCGCCAGGTGGTTCTCGATGATGCCGTTGTGCACCACCGACACGCCCTCGAAGGTGTGCGGGTGCGCGTTCTCGTCGCTGGGGCGCCCGTGCGTCGCCCAGCGGGTGTGCCCGATGCCGACCGTCCCCTTCGGCATTTCGGCGGCGACCTTGCCTTCCAGGTTCTTCAGCTTGCCGGTCGCGCGCACCACCGTGAGCACGTTGCCGTTGAGCACGGCCACGCCCGCGGAGTCATAGCCGCGGTACTCGAGCCGCTTGAGCCCACCCACCAGCACCGGCGCCGCCTGCAAGTCACCCGCGTACCCAACGATTCCGCACATGGTCGCTCCCTTTTTCTGCGCTCAGCCTCACTCGGCCCCTCACCCCAGCCCTCTCCCCGCTCCGCAGGGAGAGGGAGACAGGACTAGTCCTGCTTCAGCCCGGCGAGCACCTTGCGGCGCCGCTCAGCCCAGCCTTCTTTGATGGTCTGCGGCGTGCGCGAGATCGACAGCGCCCCCGCCGGTACGTCTTCGGTGATCGTCGAGCCGGCCCCGATGAAGGCGCCGTCACCGACGCGCACGGGCGCGACCAGCTGCGTGTCCGACCCGATGAACACGCCCGCGCCGAGCACGGTCTCGTGCTTGTTCACGCCGTCGTAGTTGCAGGTGATGGTGCCCGCGCCGATGTTGCAGCCGGCGCCGATGTCCGCGTCGCCGAGATACGAGAGGTGGCCGGCCTTGGTGCCCTTGCGCAGCCGCGCCTTCTTCGTCTCGACGAAGTTGCCCACGTGCACGCCCTCTTCGAGCACCGTGCCGGGGCGCAGCCGCGCGAACGGGCCGACGTGGCACTTCGGGCCGACGACCGCTTCCTCGAGCACCGAGTACGGCTTGACCTCGGAATGATCGCCGACGGTGGTGTGCATGAGCACCGAGCCCTGGCCGATGGTCGCGTTCGCGCCGATCTCGCAGTCGCCCTGCAGCGAGACGTTGGGCCCGAGGGTGGTCTCCGGGCCGATCTCCACGGCCGCGTCGATGAAGGTCGAGGCCGGGTGCGTGAGCGTCACGCCCGCGCGCATGTGCCGCAGGTTGATGCGCGCGCGGATCACCTCGGCTCTGTCCGCCAGCTCCGCCCGGTCATTCACGCCGGCGGTCTCCTCGGCAGGGGCCTCGATCACCGCCACCGTGCCCACCTTCGCGGCCTGCGCGACGATGTCGGTGAGGTACAGCTCACCCTGCGCGTTCTGCGGGGTCAGGCGCTCCAGCGCGCCCCACAGGAACTTCGCGTCGACCACGTAGATTCCCGCGTTCACCTCGGCGATCAGCTTCTGCTCGGCGGTCGCGTCCTTGTGTTCGACGATGCCCTCGACCACGTGCCCGGAGCCCCGCAGGACCCGCCCGTAGCCGGTGGGGTCAGCGAGGCGGCAGGTGATCATCGCCAGCGGGCCCTTCGCCGGATCGTACGCGGCGAGGAGGCGCTTCAACGTCTCGACCGTGAGCAGCGGCACGTCACCGTAGAGGATCAACACCGCACCCGTGAAGCCGGTGAGCGCGCCGCGCGCCGCGTTCACCGCGTCGCCCGTGCCGCGCTGCTGGGCCTGCAACGCGAACTGAACCGTCTGCCCCGCGAAGCCACCGGTGAGGGCCGCCTTCACTTCGTCAGCCTGGTGACCGACCACTGCCACCACCTGCTGCGCGCCCAGCTCGAACGCCGTGTTGATCGGGTACCACGCGAGCGGACGCCCCAGGATCGGGTGCAGCACCTTGGCGCGGCTCGAGTTCATGCGTTTGCCGAGCCCGGCACAAAGCACGACGGCGGCGATCGGCGACGGTTGGGTCATGGAGCGCCCTTTTGCAGAGGGCTCCACCCGGGGTCAATGACGCGTGCTGAGGCGCGACCGCGCATCGCCCGACTTCAGCTCGACCTGCACCTGCAGTTCCCCGGAGCTGGGGGCGATGCCGATGCGGAACTGGGGCTTGAGGAAGGTGGAGACGCTCAGAAAATCGGCACCACGGACTGCCTCATCAGGGGAGGCCAGGCTGCTCTGCGTGTCGTGGTGGATCAGCATGACGCAACGAGTTAGCAGTAGTTGTGCCAGTATCTCACATCAATTATTTCATTGGCTTACGCCAGAAATTGAAACGCCCCTGTGTCACGGCTGCCATGGTGGTGGCAGCAGGTGTGCGCGGGCTGACACACGGGTAAACAGCCGCATGCGCTCAGTTCTGCTGACGTGTCTGCTGTCGTTCAGCGCGGTTGCGGCCCGCCCCTGGATTGGGGGCGCCGTCGCCGCGGCCCACCCTGCTGGCAGCGCGGCCGGCCGGGAGATGCTCGACGCGGGCGGCAACGCCATCGACGCGGCGGTCGCCGCCGCGTTCACCATGGCGGTGGTGGGGCCGTACCACTCGGGCCTGGGCGGCGGCGGCTTCGCGATCGTCCACCTCACGAAGGACGGAAAGGACCTCGCGTTCGACTTCCGCGAGGTCGCGCCGGCGAAGGCGACGCGCGACATGTACCTCGTCGACGGAAAGTTCGATGCCGGCAAGGCGACTGACGGTGCGCTGTCGATCGCAGTGCCCGGGGCGGTGAAGGGCTACCTCGAGCTCCACGCGAAGTACGGCAAGCTGCCGCGCGCGAAGGTGCTCGCGCCCGCGATCCGCGCGGCGACGCAGGGCTTCGTGGTGACTCCGAAGTACCGCGAGCTCGCGGGCAAGCGCGCCGACTGCCTCAAGCTCGATGCCGAGGCCTCGCGCATCTTCCTGCGCGACGGCGCCCCGCCCGCGCTGGGCACGAAGCTGACGCAGCCCGACCTGGCGAAGACGCTCACGCTCCTCTCGAAGCAGGGCGACGCGCCGTTCTATTCGGGTGCGGTGGGCAAGGCGGTCGTCGCCACCGTCACCGCGGCCGGAGGCATCCTCTCGCTCGACGATCTCGCCCGCTACAAGACCACCTGGCGCGCGCCGCTCGAGGGCCGCTACCGCGGGCACCGGCTCGTCACCATGCCCCCTCCGAGTGCGGGTGGGCTGGCGATGCTCGAGACCTTCGGGCTGCTCGAGGCGCGCGGCGCGAAGGGCCCGGCGAGCCACGAGGTCGACGCGCTGCACGCGTTCATCGAGGCGCTGCGCCTGGCCTACGTCGATCGCGCGAAGTTCATCGGCGATCCCGCGTTCGTCGAGGTGCCGGTGGCGAGGCTCACGGGGCCGGCCTACCTCGCCGAGCTCTCCGCGAAGATCGACCCGAACAAGGCGACGCGCTCGATGACGTTGATGCCGAAGGAGCTGATGCCGCCGAAGGACGAAGGCGCGCCTCCCCGGAAGAACACCACGCACATCTCGGTCATCGATCGCGAGGGCAACGCGGTCGCGCTCACCACCACCATCAACTTCTGGTTCGGCAGCTGCGTGGTGGCGAAGGGCACGGGGGTGCTGCTCAACGACGAGATGGACGACTTCACCGGCCAGCCCGGCGTGCCGAACACCTTCGGGCTGGTGATGGGCGAGGCGAACGGCATCGTGCCGGGGAAGATTCCCGTGTCGTCGATGACGCCGACGCTGGTGTTCATGAAGGACCGCGACCGGGACGTGCTGCTCGCGGTCGGTTCGCCCGGAGGCTCGACGATTCCGACGACGGTGATGCAGGTGATCAGCAACGTGGTCGACCTGCAGCTCGACGTGAGCCGGGCGGTGAGCCGCGGGCGCATTCACCACCAGTGGCTGCCCGACGAGGTGTGGGTCGACCAGGACGGGCTCGACCCCGCCACGCAACGCGCGCTCGAGGCGATGGGGCACACCTTCAAGTCCGTGCCGGGCTGGGGTGACGCCGAGGCGGTGATGGTGGACCCGGTGACGGGCCTCAAATCGGCCGCATCAGATCCACGAAACGAGGGCGCCCCCGCGGGACAGGAATAGCGGCTGCCGAATTGGTCGGCACCACGGGCGCGCAGTAGCCTTGGGCTCGTGCCCGTCCCGCCCTCCAGCCCGTCGACGATCACGCCTCGAGGCGCGAGCGCCCACTCGGGCGACGAGACGCCGATGGGGGGGACGCCACAGGGCAAGGACGCGAACGCGGCGTTGCGTGCCCTTTCGCGCGCGGCCCGGGCGTTCTCGCTCTACGACTCGAAGAACGTGATCATCCGCCGCTTCCTGCAGGAGTACCGCGAGAGCATGGACGCGGCGCTCAAGGCACACGGCGAGCTCACCTTCACGGTGCGGCCGTGGGAGCTGCTGCTGGGCGCCGAGGTCGTCTACAAGGATATGGATCGCGAGCGCTCGCTCTCGTTCCGCCTCTTCCGCGACGGGGTGCGCAAGCTCGTCATCCGGCCCGGCCTGGGTTGGGAAGAATGCGTGCGGCTGCTCGAGATCCTCTCGGTGCGCTTCTCGGGCGTGCGCCAGCAGGAAGACGACATCGTCACCCTGCTGCGCAAGGCCAGCTTCGAGAAGATCGGCTTCACCGCCGCCGAGGGCTTCACGCCCGGTGAAGACAACCCCGAGCCCGCGCTCCCCGAGGCCGACCAGTCGCGCCACATGACCGCGCGCGCCCCGCCCGACTTCGATCTGCCCCTGCCTCCGAACGAGCCGTCGGTGAACTTCGTCTGGCGCGAGGTGCCGCCGCGTTACCTCGAGGCCCTGCGCGCCGAGGAAGCGCCGTGGACCGTGCCCTTGCAGGCGGTGCGCCTGGTGCACGAGCTGCTCATGGCCGCCAACGGGCCCGCGTCGCAGCTCTCGAACGCCGAGCTGATCCCGCTGATCTCCGAGGTGCGGGACTACTGCATCGCCGACGGAGCCTCGACCGCGCTGCTGGCGCTGGTGCGGTCCCTCAAGTCGCAGCACGGCATCGGGAGCGACCAGCTCACGCCGCTGATCGACGCCATCGGCGGCACCGAGGCGCTCGGGCACCTGCTCGACTGCATTCCCCCCGAGCTGACCGCCGCCCCCGAAGAGCTGACGGCGCTGCTGCTCGAGGTGCCGGGGAATCACGTCGGGGTGATCGTCGAGCACATGAACTCCGCGCCCGATGCTCACGCACAGGGCGTGCTCAAGGACCTGATGAGCAAGCTCGCCAGCAAGGACGCGAGCTCGTTGGTCGAGCAGCTGCACCATTCCGATCGCAAGTCGGCGAGCCAGATCGTACAGGTGTTGATGGCGACCGCGCCCGACCAGGCGCTGGCGACCGCGAACCAGCTGGCCGAGAGCAACGATCCCGCGTCGCACCTCGAGGCGCTGGAGATCCTCCAGGCGGCGCCGATCTCCGAGGCGCTCTCGAACCTGCTGGTGAAGTTCGCGGGCAGCGAGGACGACGCCGTGTTCGCGCGCACCGCGCAGGTGATGGCGGCGCGGCACGAGCGGCGCGGCTTCGACGTGCTGGCCCGCCAGGCCGAGGCCCGCGCCACCGCCGGCACGCTCACGCGCGAGTCTTCCACCGCGCTGGGAGAATCACTGGCAGGCCTCAGCCCGAGCACCGCGCTGGGGTTGCTCAAGCAGTGGGCGCACCTGAAGACGGGCCTGCTGGGGCGGCTCTCTCCCCACCACAAGTGGCTGCAGATGGTGGCGATCTCGGGGCTGGCGCTGTTGAAGGACCCGGAGATCGACGGGCTGCTCAAGGAGCTCCACGGTCACAGCCACGACGAAGACGTGAAGCGCCAGTGCACGGCGTCGGCCACGAAGCGCCGCCGTCCCGCTGGAGGACCCGCGCATGGATGATCTCCAACGAGCCCAATCGAACCTGGGCAAGGCGCTCGCGCGCTCGAAGGCCGGCGAAGACAAGGTGCTCATGGCCCAGGTGCGCGAGCGCGGGGAGCAGTTCGCCAACCTCCTCAACGGCCTCATTCGCATGGGCCGGGTGCACGCGCCGGACAACCACGCGTTCGATCAGCCGGTGATCGATCTCAAGAAGGCGCTCGAGTCGCTGTCTGGCCTGCTGGGCTCGGTGCAGTTGGTGACGGTGGAAGATCAGCTCTACCTGAACGACGTGCGCATGAAGGTGCCGAGCAACCCCGGCCACGACCTGGGCTCTGAGCTGCATCGCCACAACATCGGCGGCCTCACCTTTCACGGCGAGGTGAGCCCGCCGCAGCTTCGGCGCCTGGTCGCGCTGCTGGGTGGAAAGGCGAACCCGCCCCACCCTCGCAACGCGATCACCAGCACGCTGCGGGCCGAAGACATCCGCAACGTCGAGCTGTTCGGCATCTATCGCTTCCGCATGACGGAAGACGAAGGCAGCGGCGACGACGCGCTCTCGGTGGTGAAGCGCGTGGTGCGGCAGGTGGAAGACACCTGGGACAACCTCGCGTCAGGCCGGCAGGCGAACGTGCTCGCGCTGCGGAGGCTGGTGGTCGACCTGCTCGGCGTCGGGCCCGCGAACGAGGCGCTCTGGCTCGCCGAGCTGCCGCACGCTTCGCCGCATGGGTTTCACGCGTTCAGGGTGACGCAGCTGGTGTTGCTGCTGGCGCAGGCGATCGGCTTGCCGCCGGGCCTGCAGCAGGACTTCGGGGTGGCGGCGCTCACGCACGACGTGGGGTACGCGGTGCCCGGTGCGTTGCCGCCGAGCCTGGAAGGCCACCCGATGACCGGGGCGCGGGCGCTGTTGCGGCAGCTCGGCTTTCACGAGGCGAAGGTGCGGCGCGCGTTCGGGGCGCTGTACCACCACGCCGAGGTCGAGTCGGGAGGGCGGCGCACGCCGTTGATCGGCCGGCTGCTCCGCATCGCCGAGGACTACGACACGATGCTCCGGCCGAACGGGGGTGGGCAGACGCCGCCCGAGGCGCTCGCTCACCTCGCGGGTGGCGCGAACCGTCACTACGACCCGGTGCTCACGCAGTTGCTGATCAACACGCTCGGCCAGTTCCCGCCGGGCACGTTCCTCGCGCTCGAAGACGGGCGGATCGTGAAGAGCTGTTCCTGCGTGCGCAGCCCGGAGTCGTTCGCGAAGCCGCGGGCGCTGGTGGTGCGCATGCCCGACGGCAGCGCGCCCACGCAGCGCGAGGTGATCGATCTGGCGACCGACGGAAAGATCCGCGGCGCCCTCAAGCCCCGCGCGCACTGAGGCGTGCGTTCCAACCCGGGCAGTCGCCGGGTCCGACACGCCGTTCGCGCGGACCGTGGTGATTGTGTGGCTGGCTCGAAGGAAGGCAGTTGTCCTGGTGTCGGGCTCGTGCCGAGCGCGCACAGGCCTCTCGCTTCGGGCAAGGATCCGAGAGTGAATCGGGCGGGCGGCGGGCTCTGTCGCCCGGGCGCGTAATGGACCATGACCGCGCGGTAATGGTCCATTACGCGGCTGGGAAAGGGGCACGGCCGGCGCTCACCTTCGCGTCCTTGCCCAAGCCGAGAGGCCATTGCGAGACGAGCACGGCGCAAACCAGACAGGCCCACGTCTCATGAAGGCGTCTTCAAGCTCGGCGCCCGTTGACGGTCGGGCGGGCGGCCATCCCACCCCGCGGACCCGGTGGAGGAGCAGCGCGCTCAGCGTCGAGGATCTCGAAGATGGGACAATACGGATCCGTCACCTCGGGCGAAGGAGGCGGACGCTTCGACTTCGCGCGCCCGGGGATCACGCTGGTGAGATGAACCCTGGGGTCGGGCAGCCGCGCCGGCGCCGGGGCTTCCACCGCCGGCATCAGCAGACACGTCTCCTGCGGGTCGACCACCGGCGGAGCCAACCGCTCGCGCTGTGGCTGGGGCCGGCGCGACGAGCGCCCCACCCGATCGATCTCCCGCCTGAGCGCCTCATCGCGCGGCACCAGTCGCATCGCCGACAGCAGCGCATCCTTCGCGCGCGCGAAGTGCCCATCACCCTCGAGCTGCCGTGCGCACGCCCGGTACGCCGCCACCGCTTCGTCGCGCTTGCCCAGCCGCGCGCACAACCCCGCGAAGTACAGCCACATGCCCCAGTCGCCATCGAACTCGGCCAGGAACCGGTCGAGCAGCCGCACGGCCTCGACGGTCTCGCCGCGCGCCACGAGCGCCTGCGCTGTCTCCTGGATCGCGCCCTGGCTGCGCGGCCCGGCTGATCTGTCCACCGTCATGCCGAGCAGCTGTGCAAACCCGGGTCCGCCGCGCAGGGCCCCGATCTTGCTCGACCCGGAAAGACACCAGACGCCCCACTGGAGCATCCCCGCGCTCGGAGTTGCCACTTGCAGGTGTCACAATCTCCCGGCCTTGCTCGACCCCCGCATTCACCCCGCCGCCCTCAATGACCAGGACCTGGAGACCCTCCAGATCTTCGGCGTGCGCGGCGTGATCGCGGTCGCCGACGCTTCGGCGCACCCGCCCACGCCGGAGGGGCTCTTCGCGCACTTCGACGAGCTCCTCGGCAAGCAGCTCCCCCGCCTCGAGCGCTCGGGGCTGCGCGCCTGGGCCGCCCTCGGAGTGCACCCGCGCGTGCTCCCCCACCGCGGCCTCGGGCAGGTGCTCGAGGCGCTCCCCGGCTACTTCAAGGGCGGGAAGGTCATCGCCCTGGGCCAATTGGGCCTCTTCAAGGGCGATGAGCGCGAAGAAGAGGCGCTGCTCGAACAGCTCAGCCTCGCCCAGCAGTTCAACCTGCCCGCCATCGTCTCTGCGCCCGGCCTCGACAAGGAACGCGTCACCCGCCGCCTCCTCGCCACGCTCCAGCGCGCCGAGGTCGACCCGGTGCGGATCCTCGTGGACGGCGCCGTGGGCCGGACCGTGCGCGTCATTCGGGAACTGGGCTACTTCGCGGGCCTGACGCTCCACCCCGATCACCTCACCGTGGAGAAGGCCGTCGCCCTGGTGCGTTCCCTGGGGCCGGAACGGCTGGTGCTCGACACCGCTGCGGGAGACGGGGCCAGCGACATCCTCGCGCTGGGCCGGGCCGCGCACCGCCTCGCGAAGGCGGGCTTGAGCGCGAAGGTGATTCGCCGGGTCACGCTCGACAACGCGGCTGCGCTCTTCGGGGTCCACCCGCACGATTGAGTGTAAGCTCCCGAGCGCCTTGGCAGCCGACGCACCCGAACAGACAGTCGTCGTGCACGTCACCCCGGGCGAGATCCTCGATCAACGCTGGCGCATCGAGACGCGCATCGGCCAGGGCGCCATGGGGAGCGTGTTCCGCGGCCGCGACCTGACCGCGAACAAGATCGTCGCGATCAAGATCCTCGCGCCCGAGCACTGCCGCAAGCCCAAGGTGGTCGCCCGCTTCGAGCGCGAAGCCGAGAAGATGACCAGCCTGCGCCACACCAACATCGTGGCCTTTCACGGGCACGGCCGGCGCGGGGTGCTGCCCTTCATCGTGATGGAGTTCCTCGAGGGGCTCACGCTGTCCGACGTGCTCGAGAAGCACGGCGGGAAGATCGGCCTCAACGAGACCGTGGCCATCGTGAAGCAGATCGCGCTGGGCCTCGCGTTCCTCCACGCCAACGGGCTGGTGCACCGCGACATCAAGCCGCAGAACGTGTTCCTCGGCGTCGGCGGGCGCGTGATCATTCTCGACCTCGGCGTGGTGCGCGACCAGGCCAACCCCGGCCTCACCCGCCCCGGCGCCATGGTGGGCACGCCCTATTACATGTCGCCCGAGCAGATCCTCGGGGTGGAAGACATCGACAAGCGCACCGACGTCTACGCGCTCGCCGCCGTCACCTTCGAATTGCTCACCGGCCGCCCCCCATACCTCGGCAACAACAACTTCGAGGTGCTCTACGGGCACAAGAACACCCCCCCGCCCGACGCGACCGCGCTGGTGAAGACCGTGCCGAAGAGCGTCTCGCAGGTGCTCATTCGCGGGCTGTCCAAGCGGCGCGACGATCGGCCCGAGTCGGTCACCGAGTTCGTGGCGGATCTCGAGGCGGCGGCCGGCGCGAAGAAGATCGATCTCGCGAAGGCCTTCAACGTGGCGCCCGAGATCACCGCGCAGAAGACCCGGCTCACCACCAGGCTCAAGGAAGCCGCGAAGCCGCCTCCCCCGATCCGCGCCGACAGCGGCGAGGTGCCTGAGGCCTCGAACAGCGACGTGGTCTCGGTGCCCGGCTCGATGATGCCCGCCCTCGGCGGCACCGGGCAGTCGGGGGAACAGAAGACGGTCATTCACCGCTTCGACAAGAACGAACGCACCTTCGTCGGGCCCTCACCCGGCGACACGGAAGAGAAGACCCGCGCGAACAACCCCAGCGAGGCTTCTCCCACCACGGGCCAGCTACGCGTGGTGGTGACGGCGAAGGGCCGCGCGGCAGCGGCGACCGTGTACGTCGGCGGAGCGAAGACGGCCGTCACCCCCTGCACCCTCACGCTCAACGCCGGGCCCCACCGGATCAAGATCGAGCTCGAGGGGTTCAGGTCCGTCGAGCGGTGGTCGACCGTCGCGGCCGGCACGTCGACGAACCTGCGCGTGTTCCTGGAGAAGGAGTGAAGGCGGGTCGCGCCTCGACTCCGCCGGCGTGAACGGAGCTCGAGTCGGGGACTACGGGTCGCCGAAGCCGGCGTCGAGCGACTGCTCCACCGCGAAGCTGCCCACCAGCGTGCGGCCGAAGCCGACGTCGCCGCCTTCCTGCTCGAAGAGCATGGAGAAGTTGCCCTTGATCGGCGCGCCGATGCTGCCCCCCTCGGTGATCACGATGTCGCCCTTCTTCACCCGGGGCAGGCTGCGCACCGGCTCACCGCCCGGCGCGTGCGTCACCGCGCAGCGCAGCTGACCGGTGGGCGACTCGCCCGCCAGCTCGAGCTTCTTGCCGGCCTTGAGCTCGATCGTCGGCACGCCGCCGTCGGCCGCGACCCCTTCGTCCTGCAGCGACACCGACACGCGCACCACCACGTCGAGGAAGACGCCGCGGTTCCGGTAGTAGGTGATCTGCAGCGCCTCGGGGTTCTGCGCCACCTCGACGGTGGACAGGTCGAGCGGGAAGACCTCCGAGAGGCTCCCGCCCAGGCTGTTGTCGAGCGCGCACGAGGTGAGGCCCACGGCCAGCGCCAGCGCAAGCCAGACCTTCATCGTTCCACCGCGATCTTGAGCGCGCCCACGCCGCTCACCGTGAGGCCGGTGGTCGAGTCGACCGCGGGAGGCGCGCGGTAGACGATCACCCGCTTGGGCTCGGCGCCGTTCTTCGCCGAGAAGAACGCGACCTTCGGGTGGTAGCCGCCGTTCGAATCGACCAGCACTTCACGCCAGGTGCCCAGCACCCGCTGCGAGACCACCAGCTTGTCGTCGCTGGTGTTGCAGTCGGTCTCGTTGACCGAGCCCGCGGGGCTGCAGACGTAGAAGGCGATCGCCGGCTCGTGGTTCTTCGGGTCCATCGCCAGCGACGGGTACCAGCCTCCGCTGCCCGCGCCGAACACCGGGTCGGGGGTGTTCCAGTTCACGCCGTTGACCGAGTTGACGTACTTGAGCTCGTTCGTCGCGCGATCGATGAAGGCGATGCCGTAGCCCTCGTCAGGATCGTACGCGAGCGCCGCGCCCGTCTGGGTGTTCGACACCGTCAACAGCGCGCCCGGCGACGTCCACGTGCCATTGGCGTTGCGCTTCTGGAAGAACACGTTGATGCCGTTCGTGTCGGCCGTGCCGAACATCTGGTCGTAGATGATGGCCGGCTGATCGCCCACGCCGATCACCATCTGGTTGTGGCCGCCGTAGGCGTCCTTGTTGTTGCCGCCCTGCGCCAGGCAGGTGCCCGTCGTCGGAGGCATCGCGCCTTCCCACAGCTCGACGTCGGAGCCCGCCCAGTCCTGCATGGGGAACTGGCCGGCGTGCCCGTCGCGGTAGGCCAGGTACATCTTGTTGGTGGAGTCGAAGACCATCGCCGGCCACAGCCCCACCAGGAAGCCGCGATCGCTCACGCCGTTGCCACAGGTGATCTGGTTGCCGCTGGCCGCCACCACCGTCTCGGTCCACGTCGAGCCGCCGCTGCGCCGGTTGATCACCGCGTCGCTCTGGAACCAGAAGATCGACATGCCCACCTCGAAGCCCGCCGCGCCGCCCAGGTAGCTCATGATCGGCTCTCCGGTGGTCGGGTCGAACACGAGCGCGATGCCCGCCTTTCGCTGCACCAGGCGCACCGTCTGAATCGGTGAGACCACGCCCTGCCGCCACTCCACGTACTTGATGTCGTAGTCGGGCGTTCCCATCATCGTCTGGGTGCCGCGATCGCTGTAGTACGCCACGCCCACCCGCTCGGCCACCGGGTCGACCGCGATCGCGAAGTACGTCGCGTCGACCGCCGCGGGGTCGAGATCGCTGACGACGAAGGGTGAGAGGCCACCGCCACCGCCGCTGCCGCCACCGGCGCCGCTCCCGGTGCCACCGTCGGGACCGGGAGGAACGGGACAAGCGAAGAGACACGCAGCCAGCACGATGAACGTTGCGATTCTGAGCATAGAGGGCGTCCATCGTAGCCAATTCCGCCGCCCTTTCGACTGTGGAGGACACCCCACCCACCCGAGGGGGACACACCTCCACTTGCCACCCCACTGCACAGGGAGAACACTGCGCGGCCATGATCGGGGTCGCTCGGTGACGCGTGAAGACGAACTGAACGTGCAGGTGCCAACCGACTCGAGTGACGACGACGTCACCCGGCGCGTGTTCGTGCACCACCTCACCTTCCTCGGCGGCGGCGTGGTGCTGCTCGGCGGCTGCAAGGACGACCCGAAGCCGGCGCCACCGCCGCCCGTGGCGTTGACCGTCTCGCACAAGACCTTCACCGACGCCGAGTGGGCCACCCTGGTGGCCGCGGTCGATCGCATGCTGCCCCGCGACGAAGATCCCGGCGCGCTCGACGCCAACGTGCCCGAGTACATCGACCGCATGCTGCAGAGCGAGGCGCTGCAGCAGATGCGCGCGAACTTCGTGCCCGGCGTGGCCGCGCTCGATCGCCGCGCCCAGCGCATGTTCAAGGTGCCCTTCGCGCAGGCGAAGCCCGAGCAGCAAGACGAGCTGCTCACCATCTTCAAGAACAGCCCGGAAAAGACCGGCGAGGCGCGCTGGTACGAGATGTTCGTGGTGCTCGTGCTCGAGGGCTTCCTCGGCGACCCGAGCTATGGCGGAAACAAGGGCGAGGTCGGCTGGAAGCTGGTCGGCTTCAGCCTCGTGGGCCGCAACGTCAAGGGTGACCCGAAGGCGCCGTATGACGGCAGCCAACGGCTCCACGACCTGACCTGCGGTGGCGGAAAGGGCTGCTGATGGCGATGGACAGCGTCGACGTGTGCATCATCGGTTCGGGCGCGGGTGGCGCGCCCCTCGCCCTCGAGCTGGGCCGGGCAGGCTTCAAGGTGGTCATCCTCGAGAAGGGCGCCTGGTACAAACAGACTGACTTCGTTCACGACGAGATCATGAACTCGCGGCGCAACTTCTTCATGCCGCTCCCCTGGGACGAGCCCCACCTCTGGCGCACCGAGGGCCAGCCGTACACCCGCAGCAACGAAGCGTGGACGGCGAACTGCGTGGGCGGCGGCACCGTGCACATGAGCGGGTTCTTCTACCGGCTCAAGCCCATCGACTTCCGCATGAAGACCGAGCTGGGCGCGCCGAAGGGCAGCAACGTCGTCGACTGGCCCATCACCTACAAGGACCTCGCGCCGTACTACGACAAGGCCGAGATCGAGCTGGGCGTGTCGGGCAACGCCGTGCCCCACCCGTTCCTCGAGCCGCGCAAGGGCAACTACCCGCTGCCCCCGCTCGCCGAGCACCCGGTGGCGCCGGAGATCGACAAGGCGGCGAAGTCGCTGGGCTGGCACACCATCCCCACCGCGCGGGCCATCATCAGCCAGCCGTACCGCGGGCGCGACTCGTGCGTGTACTGCGCCCTGTGCGGCAGCTACGGCTGTGAGCACGGCGCCAAGAGCAGCACCGGCGCGTCCCTCATTCCCGCGGCGCTCGCCACCGGCAAGGTCGAGCTGCGCGCGAAGTGCATGGCGAAGGAGATCACCGTCGACGCGAAGGGCCTGGCGAAGAGCGTGGTCTACATCGACGCCGACGGCGTCACGCAGGAACAGCCCGCCCGCATCATCGTGGCCTCCTGCACCGCGGTCGAGAGCGCGCGCCTGCTGCTCAACTCGAAGTCGACGCGCTTCCCCAACGGGCTGGCCAACGACAACGGGCAGGTGGGCAAGAACCTGCTCTTCTCGAGCTTCGGGCAGTCGAAGGCCACCTTCTCGGTGAGCAAGCGCAGCAAGGACCTGCCCTGGCTCACCTCGCCGATGCCCTTCGTCAACCGCTCGCTCCAGGACTTCTACGTGATGCCCGACGAGCGCTTCGGCTTCCGCAAGGGCGGCACGCTGGGCTTCATGTGGTCGCACCCCAACCCCATCTTCGCGGCCGTCGGGCTGGCGAAGAAGGGCGAGAACGGCGTCTTCGGCAAGGCCCTCAAGGACAAGCTGCGCACGTACCGCGACAGCCGCATTCTCGAGTTCGAGATCTACGGCGAGTTCCTCCCCACCGACACGACGTACGTCGGCGTCGATGGCACGGTGAAGGACAAGTACGGGCTGCCCGTGGCGGCCATCACCATCAAGCGCCACCCGCTCGACTTCACCATGACGAAGTTCCTGGTGGAGCGCGGTGAAGAGGTGCTCCAGGCCATGCAGCCCGATCGCGTCGATCGCGTGGGCACGGCGGGCGAGACCACCATTCTCCAGGGAGGCACCTGCCGCTTCGGCAAGGACCCCGGCACCAGCGTGCTCGACCCCGACTGCCGCAGCCACTCGGTGAAGAACCTCTACGTAGTCGACGGCAGCTTCCTGCCCACCAGCGGAGGCGTGCCGCTCACGCTCACCATCACCGCCAACTCCTTCCGGGTGGCCGAGAAGATGGTGGCGAGCCTCAAGAAGGGCTGAGCACGGACCCGCTCACGCCGAGCGGAGTCGAGGCGCTACTGAATGTCGCGCAGCCGCAGCGGCAGCACGTCGATCTTCATCAGGTAGCGGGTGCGGGCATCTGAGTCGACCTGGATGAGGTGGTCCCCGACCCCCGAGAGCTCGGCCTTGCGGTTCACCCAGCCGGCCTTCTCGTTCTCACCCACGAAGGTCTTGCCCGTGACCTCGACGCGCACGCGCGAGCTGCAGCTCTCTTCGAAGAAGTTGATCACCGTCTCTTCGCCGGCGCCGGCGGTCTCGAAGAGGAAGAGCCCCACCGTCACCTCGGAGGGCTCGAAGAGCTTGATCGCCAGCTTGTTGGTGCCGGGGAAACGGCCCTCGACGTAGCTGCGATCACCCACGAAGCAGCCCACCGTGGTGGCGCACACGTTCCACGCGCCCGAGCAGTCGTCTTCGATTCGGGTGCCGACGAATTGGTCGCGAATGCTCCCGCAGCCGGTGCCAAGGAGCGCGACGAGCCACACCCAATGAAGTAGCTTCATGCGGCGTTTGACCACTTTCCAAAGAGGGTTTTCATGAAGCGATCGTTGTTCGGCTGTTGCCTCAGCGTACTTTGGATTCTCGGCGGTTTCACAGGTTGTAAGCCTGAACCGGGCGTCTGTGGCCTTCTCCCGGACGGAGGCAAGGGAGACCCCGAGGCCCTGACCGAAGGGCCGCAGGCCTGCGCTGATCGAGGCAGCCTGGGCTTCGCACAGGAGTTCGGCAGCGGCACCTTCATCATCCCCCTGCCGGACGGCGGCGTGCGCTTCGACGAAGACACGCTCGCCATCCGCAACGGCGGCATCGCCGACCTCCACATCACCAGCGCGAGCCTCAGCGGAGACACCGCCTTCTCGCTGACCATCTCCAACGAGAGCAACCCCGACGCGGGTGAGGCGTTGCCTGCCGACGTCAAGGGCAACGACCACTTCTACATGCGGGTGCGCTTCTTCCCGAGGGAAGCCAGGCAGTACAACGCCACCATCACGGTTCAGAGCAACGCCGAGAACACGCCTTCGCGCGACTTCGCCATCAGCGGGTGCGGCGTGCCCACCGACGGCGGCAGGTCGCCCTGCTACCGCGACGGCGGCACCTGAGCTGAGCGGTCGAGCCGCTCCAGCCTCTTCGAGGGGCGCAGCTTCGCGGCTGCGCCCTTCTCTTTTGTCTAGCGTGCGAAGCCGCAGCCACCGTCGCCGACCGGGCACGACGCCGAGCCGCCGTCAGGGCCGGTGAAGTTGCCCGGGTACGGCGCGATGCGCTGGCTGATGCGGTAGCGGATGGGATCGTTTTCGACCCGATCGATGGCCGCGATGTTCGCGTAGTACACGCCCGCTGAGGTGCGGGCGGCCGAGAAGCAGGTGCACGCCACCGGCAGCGCGGTGATGGTGGTCGAGCTCGCCGTGCTGGTGCGGGTGAAGAGCGTGCGGCCGTTCGAGGCGCTCTGGGGCAGGTACCAGGGCGTCAGGCTCTGATCGCTGTAGCCGAAGATGCGCGTCTGGCTGCCCGCGCAGAGCCCGCCGTCGGGCACCGGGCCCGCACCGCAGAAGGTGAACTCGAGCGCGATGTCGCCGGCCGGCCGCATGCCGCCGTCGGCGTGGAGCAGGTCCCACGAGAGCTCCCAGCCCTGGTCGCCCACAGCCCCGCCGAAGTTGAACTGAAAGAGGTCCTTGTCGGTGTCGTAGGCGTCGTAGTCGTTGAGGCCGCGCAACCCGCCGCCGCGCATGAACCACTGGTCGACGTCGAACACCTTGCCGTAGCCGTAGGTGAGCTCACCCTGCGCCACCGAGGTGGTGCCGGAGAGGCCGATCACGGTGGGGCCCGCCACGCGCGCGGCCTCATCGCCGTCATCCACCCAGTCCAGGTCGATGGTCCAGTCGCGGTCGTCTGCGTACTTGCTGGCGCCCACGCCCTCATCGCGGAACATGATGAGCAGCTCGACCGGCTGGTTCTGGAACACGGGGAGCGCCCCGACCAGGTTGCGGATCAGCGGGATGCGGGGCAGCTCTTCGTTGCGCTGGGCGTAGAGGCACTGCGGCGGATCACTCGCGTTGCACAGCTCGTTGACCGGGAACTTGTCTGCAGTGTCGGACTTCGCACACGCGGCCGGGCTGGTACGGCAGGCCACCTGCCGATCTTGCGCGGTGGCCCCCGCGGTGACGCGCTTGGTGATGCGCAGCTGGCGCGCCGGCGTGCCCGAGAGCGGCGCGAACCGCCCTCCACCGGCGGCCGCGGTGACGCGGTAGCGCAGCGTCGAAGGCGTGCTGCGCGAGGGCAGCGAGAGCACGAACCATTCTTCGTCGGCCACGTAGGAGAGCTTGCCGGTGAGGCTGGTGCTCCCGTTGGGGGAGATCGAGATGACCCGGGCCGTCATCGCCGTGTCGTTGCCGCCCGCGCCTTCCTGGGTGTCGAGGTCGGGCATGATCTGCACGTTGACCGTGTACCGGAGGTCGAGGTCGCCCCTGATGGGCAGCGTGCTCGTGGGCGGCTTGAAGCCCTTCACCTCGACCCGATACGTGCCCGTCATCGTCGCCAGGCGCGCGGTGGCCAAATCGATGCGGAGGAACTCGTTGGCCATCACGCCCTCGGCGATGGGCCGGTCGCTGGGGTCGAAGAGCGTGTACGACAGCTTGTACGGCGGCGGCGGGTTCATCGGGTGGGGATCAGGCCCGAGAATGTGCAGGTAGATCACCTGTCGGCCCGCGCTCGTCATGGGGAACGAGAACTGATCGACGTCGTCGTTGGTGGCCAGATACCCCGTCTGCGAGCCGTCCTGAATCGCGCCCGTGGTGGTCAGCGCGATCGCCGTGGGCGTGGTGTCGTTGGGCTCGTTGACGTCGGGGTTGTCGATGATCTCCATGAACAGCGAATACGTGTTCCGGTTGTCGACGCGCACCTGGCCCGAGATGCCCTCGTCGTTCACCAGCGCGAACAAGCGCGCGTTCGATTCGGAGAACGGCACGATCACGTCGATGGGCTTCGGAGCGGCAGGGCCGTGCTTGTCGATGGCGGTGGTGACCGAGAGCAGGCCACCGTCGCCTTCCTTGAGCACGTTCACCTGGAAGTTCACCGCGGTCTGCGGCGCGGTGTAGCCACCCCGAACGTGCAGCAGCGAGCGCGCGGTGAGCCCGCCCGGGGCCTGGGCGAAGTACCAGTCCTGGTCGATGCCGCCGTCGACGAGGCGGCTGATGAAGACGCCGGACTTCGGCGCGGGCATCGCGCCGCCGGTGGTGATGGTGAGGTGGCAGTTCACCGAGTCGGACACGGCCTCGTCAGCCGAGTTGCAGAAGTCGGGGGGCAGCGCGCCGGCGTCGTCATCACAGACCGGCTCAGTGCCGTCGATGCACTCGGTGGGCGGGGGCGGGCAGGCCAGCAATGTGGTGAGGAGACACGAAGAGACGGCGACACGGAAAATGGTTCGCATGGGAAACACGGTTTCTTCTCGGCCCAGAGGTCAACGAAACGTTACGGCGTCGGCTGAACGGCGCTCTGACAGCCTGCCACGAAATCTTCCGGCCGCACCTTGATGATCCCGTCGTGCGGCGACTTGATGCCGCCCACCGGGAACCGCGCCGAGGTGTGGCGGAAGGTCCGCAGCACGGAGCGCCCCGTGGGGTCGTCGCCCGGGGTCATGGAGAAGGACAGGAAGATGTTGTTGAAGCCCGCGCCCACGCGCGGGAGGTCGGGCCCGCCATCGGGGTTCCCCGCGTCGCGCGAGTCGGCCATCGTGTCGGCCAGCGCCACGTTGCTGATGCGGAAGTCCCAGCACTGGCGCCCGTCGGCGTCGAGCCCGCCCACCTTGGTCACCTCGTAGCGGTAGCCGGTGACCGACAGGTTGTCGGAGTCGACCAGCAGCGGGTCCATGTGCATGGTCAGCTCGTCGCCGGTGGGCAGGCGATCGTTGTCGGGGTCCTGCGGCAGGTCCTTCGACGAGGGCTGGCTGCCCAGCTTGAACTCGACCGGGTCCGAGATGCCGTCGTCGTCGGAGTCGACGCGCTGCGCGTTGGTGCCGATGATCTGCTCGTCGCAGTCGCTGAGCGTGTCGCAGTCGGCGTCGACGCCGCGCAGCTCGACCGGGCAACCGAAGTCGACCCCGCCCCCGTCGGGCAGGGGCACCTGGTTGGGCGTGAACATGCCGCCGCGCGTGTCGCGGGCCCACACCTCGACGCCGTCGGAGAAGCCGTCGGTGTCGGTGTCGGCCACCCAGGGCAGCGTGCCTTCGGCGAGCTCGTCGGCGTCCATCAGCCCGTCTGAATCGGCGTCACCCGCGTCGAGCGGGCTGCCCGCCGGCGCGGAGAAGTTGGACGCCACCAGCTTGTCGAAGATGAAGGTGTGGCGAACCTGGCCGAAGCGGAAGTTCAAGAAGTTGATGGGCTCGTTGTTGCGGAAGTCGCGGAAGTCGCCCCCGCCGAGGTCGGCCATGCGCTGCAGGCGCTCGGCGTTCTGGTTCACGATCAGCAGCGGGCACGAGCCCGGCGGCAGGTCGGGAATGCCGCAGTTGTTGCCGCCGATCGGCACGGTGATGCCGCCGTCGAACATGCACGCCGTCGAGGCGAGCGGCTGGGTGGGAATGAACACGTGCACCGTGTTCACCTTCACGTCGTCGGCGAGATCCTTCAGCTGGCGAATGCGGCGCACCGCGTCGCCACAGAGCAGCTCGTCGTCCTGGTTGTTGGTGGGCTGACCGTCGGACAGGAAGATCACCGAGTAGCGCGCGCGGGTCTCGTCGTTCATCTGCATCAGCCGGGTCTCGGCGATGTCGCGGTTGATGAGGCCGTAGATGTCCGAGAGCGGCTTGACGAAGTCGGTCGAGTCGCGGTTCGCCATGGTGCCGGGCGCGGTGAAGTTCAAGATGCGCTGGCGCAGGAGGTTCTTGTCGCTGGGGCTGAAGTCGACCACCCGGTCGAACTCGACCAGCCCGCTCTTGCTCAGCCAGGCCGTGGTGCTGCCGGCGAAGAGCATCACCACGAAGCTGATCTCGGGCTCCTGGGGGAGGTTGTCGAGCAGGTCGACGGCGGCCTGCGCGCGCGAGCCGTTGGGGTCGGTGATGTTCATCGACTGCGAGGCGTCCATCGCGATCAGGATCTTGATCGGCCTGACCACCTCGTTGGGCGAGGGCGTACAGAACTGCCCCTCGAGGGTCAGGGTGCGATCGCGCGGCACTTCATTCTCGCGCCGCTCGTCGTAGAGGTAGGTGTTGGTGCAGGCTGCGAACACGGCCGCGGCGAAGAACGCCGCGAGCCCCACTCTGAAGGGATGCCACGAAGACATCAGGGCGTCCCCCGCGCCGGCGAGACTCCCAGGCAGGTGGTGTCGTACTGCGCGGGCGTGGCGATGTTCTGCGGGGCCACGAAGTCGCTGTCGCTCAGCGGCGGGCCTTCGGGCCCCGAGGGGATGCGCACCGAGGGCGGATCGTACTGGGCCCAGAAGCAGGCGGCCTTCCACACCCCGTAGTCGGTGGCCACGCCGCTCTCGGGCGCCTCGGCGAACCACACCTTGAACAGGTTGTAGCCCTGCGTCAGCCCCGCGCGGTTGGGCGGCGTGACGAGCTGCAGGTTGCTCACCTTGAAGTCGTAGCAGACGCTGTCGTCGGCCTGGACCTCCGACTTGATCGCGAACTGGTACGCGCCCTTCTGCTGGAAAGGCACGTCGCGGGTGACGGGGTTGCTGCCCAGGCGGAACTCCTCGGTGTCCGACGTGCCGTCGGCGTCGGTGTCGATGCCCGAGACGAGGCGGTTGCCGGGGTCGAGGCCGTAGCGCACCTCCATGCCGTCGGGCACGCCGTCGGCGTCGGAGTCCACCAGGGTGGGCCGCGTCTTCAGGTAGGCCTCGGCGTACTGCGAGAGCCCGTCGCCGTCGGTGTCGCGCGAGCGGCAGCCGGGGGTGAGCGGCGAGGCAGGGTCGCAGCCGCGGCCGTCCTTCGCCGCGGGTCGGAAGCCGTCTTCGAAGCGGCGCACCTCGAAGTTGTCGTCGAAGCCGTCGTCGTCGCTGTCGCCGAAGTTCTTGTTGGTGTTGTGGGTGAAGTCGTTGTCGAACTCGTCGATCAGCCCGTCGCCGTCGGTGTCGACCTGGCGCTTCTCCGCGCCCGGCTCGCTCGAGAGCGCCTGCACCATGATGTTCTTCATCACGTTGCGCGACGCGAGCGAGGCGTAGTCGAGGGCGCCGAGGTTGAGCTGGGCGAGGCCCGCGAAGTTGCTGAACTCCTGGTAGACGCCGTTGCCGCGCTGCGCGAGCTGCTGCAGGGTCCACGCGGCGATGGCCTTGGCGGCAGACGGGCCGTCGGGCACCGCCACCGGGCCGGGCCAGCGCACGTACTGGCCGTACACGTCCTGGCAGATGGGGCCGCAGTTGCGCACGGCCTCCTCGTTGAACATGAGCACCGCGTGCAGGCGCACGTCGCCCACGTTGTATTGGTCCTTCAGGTCGGTGATCTGCTTCACGTAGCTGAAGAGCTGGTAGTTCTGGTTGCGATCGGTGCCGGCCACGTAGCCGGTGATGGCGTCGGGATCCATCGGGTCGATGCGGTTGCAGAAGTCACCCGCGCCGTACGAGTCGGCCCAGGTCAGCTCCGGGTTCAGGTCGTCCGCGAACTGGGTGAGGTTGTCGTTCGCCGAACACTTGGGAAAGGGCACGCCGTCGGTGAGGAACACCACCACGTAGCGGGTGCGCGGCAGCACCTCGGGAGTCGAGGCCTCGGTGGCCACGATGTCGCTGGCGATGAGCGAATAGGCGTAGGCGAGCGCGCCCTGGTAGTCGGTGCCCTTGCCCAGCTCGGCCTGGAGCGTGTTGATGCGGGTGCGCAGCGTCGAGTCAGGCCGGCCGAAGCGCTGCGGGTTGGGCCCCGTGGGCACCGGCCACACGCCCTTCACGTTCGTCTCGAAGGGGATCAGCGCGACCTGCACGTTGGGCTGAGCGGTGAACTGATCGACGAGCCGGTTCACGGCGCGCACGCGCGCGGGCTGGGTCACGCCCGGGGGCACGGTGCCGTACATCTCGCAGAAGCCGGGCGAGCCCTGGCTGCCGGGAGGGTCGGAGATGCACATCGAACCGGACTGGTCGACGATCATCACCACCTTCACCGGGAAGCCGCTCGGGTCAGGCACCGACGAACAGACCCGGCCCGCGATGGCGAGCTTGTCGTCGACGTTGATGTCCTGGACCTGGCGCTTCTCGATCAGCGCGTCACTGCAGCCGACGGCGACCAACGCTGCCAACAGGGAAGCGGGAAGAGCTCTCAAGACGACCTCCGGTGTTCCGGCCAGGAAAGAAAAATGAAGCGAAGCGTACAACGAGCGAGCCCCCCGGCAGCGATGGCTGACGGGGGGCTCCACTTCGAGACTGAGGTTACCGCGCCTTAGCTGCCACCGTTCAGCTGCGGCGGCGGCGCGCCAGGGCGAGGAGGCCCAGGCCGAGGGCGGCGAGCGACGCGTCCATCGGGATGGCGCTGCAGGCGGCGGCGCCGGGCTTGCCATCAGGCGACGCGTTGAGCTTGAGCGACGAGGTGGAGTCGCGGTTCTCCGGGTACGCGCGGTCAGCGAAGGCCAGCCTGGCCTGCAGCTGGATGTCGTACTCGCCGTCGACGTCAGCGATGAAGGAAGGCACGTTGCCGTCCTGGTACGCGTACTCCCAGTGGCGCGACATGGTGACGACGCCCTGGGGG
>JAUXRX010000028.1 GCA_030681645.1 Archangium sp. | reverse complement strand
CTCGCTGTCTCTCACGGTGACCGTCTTCGCTTCCTGGCCGCTCTCGAGCAGCGAGGGCTGGCTCTCCTCGGAGACGAATTGCTCGAAGCCGCGGGGCGATTGATTCTGGCTCCCGTAGGTGTACGCGTACTCCGTCATCTGCAGCGCGTTGGCGCCTGAAGAGTCCGAGGCACCCTCCGCGACTGACGCGAGCTCGACCGGTTGGTGCCAGCCCGAGGGCATCGACGTGCTCGAGGTGCTTCTCGAGTAGACGGAGTACCCGGCGCGCACGTTGCTGGCCGTGGTCAGGAGCCCCTCGAGCAGGCCGCCGCCATCCGAATAGGTGTAGTTTCGTGTCCACGACGTGGCGCACTCGTTGCCCTCGCAGCCCTGCGTGACTTGCCCGACGCGCGCGATGGGGCTGAGGCCGTCCTCGAGTTGGAATGAAAGCGTCAGGGGGGTTCGAGAGCTCGAGCCCATGATGGGCACCTCGTGTTTCCACGAGGTAGCGCCTGCGTCGTTCGAGGAGATTCTGGAGAACAGCGCCACGTCGCCCTGGCCGTAGTCCGTTGGATTCACGGTGAAGGCGTGCCGACTCACCTGGATACCGTTCTCCCACTTGGTCCAGCTCTCGACGCTCGGCCCGTAGGTCAGGACGCGGCCGCCGCCGTCGCTGCCGTAACGCACTTCCGAGAGGAGCCCCGGGCCCGCGTCGTAGTCGAAGGTGACGGCCCGCTCGCTGGTGCCGCCCTTTGACATGTCGAGACTGCCGAGCACGCACTCGGCTCCGACCGTCCGCCAACCGAAGACAATCGACGCTCCTTCCGCGTTCGTCACCGAGGTGACGTACGCGGGTCCGCCATCGAGTCCCGTACAGGTCGAAGGGCTCCCGTAAGCGACGACGGCGCGCGACCGCGGACTCTCCGTGTCGCTTGCGTATTGCACATCGTCCCAACGGCTGAGCCGGTAGTGGAATCTCCGGGGGGAGTGGGTCCCGTTCTGCCGGTGCTGGTAGATGTAGCGGCCCGACTCGGTGAAGAGCGTGGCGCCAGCGTCGTCGAGATAGAGCCTCTCGCGGCGCGCGTACTCCACGTCCGACGCCGCAAGATGGCAGGGCAATGACTCACAGTCGGGAAACGCCACCACGCCTCCCATCGGGTCCAGGGCGGTGACTTCGTAGGGCAGACCGCCATCCGATGTCGTCAGCACGCTCACGAGGGTCTGCCAGTTGTCCAACCAATGTGCGGTCGCCTGGTAGGAGGGGCTCGCGCCAAAAGTGAAGGGGAACCTGGCGCCGTCGGGGGTCGCGTCGTCGAAGACGTCGCGATAGGCGAAGCTGAAGACGCTTGGTGAATAGTAGCGCTCGAAGGTGAGCGCCCCCAGGGACGAGTTCAGGGTCAGGTCGGTCACCTGCTCCGTGGTCCTGCTATCGCGAACGCCAATCGGGTCGCCGACGTTCGGACAGCACGCCACCTGGGGGTTGCAGTGCTGCTGCGTCTTGCATCTGGGGTCGAGGTGCGGGGCCTTGGTGCAGGTCGGCTTCGAGCAGACTCCCGAGCCGGCTTCGGGAGCCACCGAACAACCTCCGCCCTCCCACTGGGCCGCGGTGCAGATACTCGCGGGGTTGTTGCAGGGCGCATCCAGCGTCGGGCTGCATCCCCAGGACACCGTGTGAGGAGTCTTGTCTTGCTCGGTGCAGGAATAGTGGCCCGGGCTCACCTCGGTCCCGCAGACGATGACTCCGCCGGGGAACTGGTAGGTGCACGCCATCTCTTCGCCGTTCTGGGTCGGGCATGCACATGCCCAGAGAACCAGGCAACTGCCCTCCTCTGCATTCGGAGTGGGAGCGCACACCGTGACCTGGGCGTGCGCGAGGCCTGCCATGAAGAGGCATGCGAGCAGAGGGTGTCTCATGGCCGTCCCTCCACAACACAGAAGAAGGCGTCGTCAGATGGGAAGACCTGGACGCATCGTGACTGCGCTGGGCACATCCTCCCCTGGCTGCAGGACTGGCTACAGGTGCTCCCGCTGAGCCGCTGAGTCGCATCTGTGTGCAGGCACACCGCGCTCGCGCACTCCGACGCATGAGAGCACTCGGCACCGAACGGGAGTGACGCAGGTGCGCGAGGTGCGGGTCGTTGGCGTTCGCTGACCTGCACCGGCAGACCGACGATACGTGGCGGCTCGAGCCGCTCGCCGTTGCAACCCAACCACGCCACCACCAGAACACCAACCAAACCAACCCAACCCACACATTCCGCATGCCGCCTCCCTCGCCACCAGTTCCGGTACGGGGATTTGGCAACAACCGAGTAGCCCGTCAAGGGCTGTCCGGCTCAGAACCATTTACACTCACCGTCGCACCCAATCGAAGTGGGAACCCCCACCTCGTGCACGTGATGCCGAAACGGGCTCACTCTTCGAGGTTGATGCTCACCGTGCGCGTCTCGCCGGCCTTCACCTTCACCTCGAGGCGCCGCGTCTCGTTCAGGTTGGTGTTGGACAGCTCGAGCGAGTGCACGCCCTCGTAGACCTGCCGCGCGGGAATGGGCGTCTGACCCAGCTGCTTGCCGTCGAGCTTCACGTACGCCCACGGCTCGACCTTCACCACCAGCAGGCCCTTCGCCAGCTCGCTGATGGTGCTGGTCTGGCCCGGCTCGATGGTGACGAGCACGGTCTGGTCGATGCCCAGCCCCTTGTTGCTCAGCCGCAGCGTGTGCAGCCCCGGGGTGAGGTCGAGCGCGAGCGGCGTGCCGCCCAGCTCCTGCTTGCCGTCGAACACCTTCACCATCACCGGCGTCGCCACGCTCAGGTGGCCATTCGCGCCCGTGCCCGCGGGCAGCGGCGGCGGCGTCACAGCCAGCAGGGCTTCCACCGGCGCGGCGGGAGCGGCGGCCACCTGGGGCCGGCGATCCTTGAAGAACACGCCCAGCCCCGCCACCGCCACCAGCACCACCACCGCGAGCGCCACCAGCCAGGTGCGATTGCTGGCGGGTGGCTCCTCGAACGCGGGCTGCTCGGTGCTGTCGAAGCTCACCGCGGGGTAGGAGTTGGACGAGCCGGCGCGCGGCACGGCGGGCGGCGGTCCCTCGACTCCGCTCGGGATGAACGGACTCGGGGCCACCGGCGCGGCCGGGTTGGGCGCGGGCCGGGGCAGCTCGGCGGTCAACTGCTCGGGCCGGGGCGGCGTGGCGGTGTTCGGGTACGTGCCCGACACCACCGAGTGGAGCACGGGGCTGCTCGTCTCCTCGCTCATGCCCGTCGCCAACGCGTGCAGGGCCACGCGCTCCTCGTCACCCGGCGGCCAGAGCGTGTTCATGAGGTCGGCGACCTCTTCGTTCTCCGCCGCGCGCACCACCGCGACCTCGATGGCCTGCCGCATCGCGCGCGCCGACTCGAAGCGCTGGGCGGGTTCCTTCTCCAGCGCCATCATCACCACGGTGGCCAGCGCCGGGTTCAGCGAGGGCACCAGCTCGAGCGGCGAGCGGGGCACGTCGCTGAGCACCGCCATGGAAATGGCGGCCTCGGTCGCCCCCAGGAAGGGCCGCTTACCCGTGAGCGCGCGGTAGAGCACCACCCCCAGGGCAAAGATGTCAGCGCGCCCGTCGAGCGGCAGGCCGAGCAGGTACTCGGGCGCGATGTAGCCGTGCTTGCCCTTCACCATGCCCGCGCTGGTGGCCGTCGACAGCAGCGCCGGGGTGGCGGCCTTGGCGATGCCGAAGTCCACCACCTTCACCTGCCCCGAGAAGCCGACGAGCAGGTTGTCGGGCGAGACGTCGCGGTGCACCAGGCCCACGTGCCGGCCTTCGCGGTCCTTGAGCCGGTGCGAGTAGTCGAGGCCGCTCGCCGCGTCCATGATGATGCGGGCGATCACCGCCTCGGTGATGGGGTGGCCTCTGAGCCTGGCCCGCTTGAGCACGCGCGCCAGCGAGAAGCCCTCGAGGTACTCCATGGCGATGTAGAGGCAGCTTCCCTCCTGGCCGAGGTCGAAGATCTGCACGCAGTTGGGGTGGCTCAACATCGCCGCCAGCCGCGCCTCGTTCACGAACATCGAGACGAACTGCGGGCTCTCGGCGAGGTTGGGGAGGATGGTCTTGATCACCACCAGCTTCTCGAAGCCCGCGATGCCGACGGTGCGCGCCAGCCACACCTCGGCCATGCCGCCCGTGGCGAGCCGGCCCAGCACCTCGTAACGAGCGAGCTTCGGAGCGTGCGTCATGGAACGTCTGGAAGACCCCCGGCCGGTGAGCAGCCTCGAACGCGCCGACCTTATCCGACCCGCGCAGGAGCGGGCTCCCCTTCCTGTCTTCTGAGGTAGGACATGTGGCCGTGGCCCGGCCGAAGAAACCACCCCGCTGGTTGGAGGCCGCGCGCGCCCGCGATTCGGGTGCCAGCGCAGACTGGCTCTCCCGCGCGCTCGCCCGCGCAGGCGTGATGCCGTTGCAGGAAGCCGAGCAGGCCATTCGTGCGGGGCGGGTTCGGCTCGACGCCCGCGAAGAGAAGGAGCCGATGGCGCCGGTGCACGCTCACTCCAAGGCCTCGCTCGACGGCCGCCCGCTCTCGCTGGCGTGGCGCACCCGCGTGCTCCAGTTCCACAAGCCGGCGGGCGTGGTCAGCCACGGCAGCGACCCCGAGGGCATCGGCACGGTGTTCGACGCGCTGCGCGCCGCGCTCCCCGCCGAGCTGCAGCGCTTCGGCTGGCACGCGGTGGGCCGGTTGGACCGCGACACCACCGGGCTGCTGCTCTTCACCAACGACGAGAAGTTCGTCGCGCACGCCACCGCGCCGGCCACCCACCTGCCCAAGCGCTACGTGGCGAAGGTGGGCGCGAAGGTCACCGACACGAAGCTCGAGCCGCTGCGGCGCGGCGTGAAGCTCGACGACGGCGAGCTCACCCGGCCCGCGAAGGCGAAGGCGCGCGGCGACGACTCGGTCGAGCTGGTGCTCACCGAAGGGCGCTTTCACCAGGTCAAGCGCATGCTCAACGTGGTGGGCCTGCCCACGCTGGCGCTGCATCGCGAGGCGGTGGGGCTGCTCGAGCTCGACGTGGCGGTGGGCGCGTACCGCGAGCTGAGCGATGAAGAGGTGAAGGCGAAGCTCCACTTCGAGCCGCGGGCTTCGACGTGATTCAGCCCGCTGAGCAGCCCTCTGCGCAACGAGAACGCGCTCCCGCTGAGTTGGCGCTGGCCCCGCGGATGCGCTGCGCGCGCGAATGCTCCTGGGCCCGCTGATCCTGCTGCTGAGCGCTGCTGAGCCTCCTGCCCCCGCCCAGTCCCAGGAAGCGGTGCTGTCGCGCCTTCGCCGTTCGCTCGCCGGCCTCGAGCAGCCCGCCCCGACGCCGCCGCCGCTCGTGCCCGCCCCCGATGAGCAGGAGCTCGAGCCGGAGCCCGAATCTGCCGAAGCAGAGGCCGAAGCGCCCCCTGAGGAGGTGCTCGCGCCCACCCCTCCGCGCCTCGAGGTGAAGGAGCCGCGCGACGACCTGCGCGACGAGTCGGAGCAGCGCGGAGGGCCGCCTTCCCGCGTGGGCATGGTGGCGGTGGCGGGGGGGGAAGGTGCGTTCGCCACCAACGGCACGGGCGGGGCGTGGTTCCGGCCACGCGTGGGGCTCGGCTTACGGGTCGCGCTCACGGCACCCGAGGCGAGCGTGGCCGTGCCGTCGCTCGCGTTGGTGGGCGGCTACGCCGGGCTGCTCGACCACCGCGTTTTTGCCGAGCTGCGAGCCGAGCTCCTGGTCGCCCACGCGGGCGCGGGCATGCTGATGCCGGGCTTCACCCTCTACGCACTCGGCGGCTTCGACGTGCTCCTCGCCGGGGGCGTCGACCCCTACGTGGGCGTGGGCATCGGCTGGGACCACAACATCTTCGCGAAGGGGAGCGCTGGCGCGGGCACGGCGAAGAAGTCTGGAGGAGGTGGTGGCTGGGGAGGCGGCTGGGGCGGGCTGGGCAGCGGCGGCGGTGGGCTCGCCGTGATCGCCGCGGCGGTTGTCGCGGTGGCGGTGGCGGTCGGCGTCGTCATCGGGTTCGTCTGCGCCGGCCGCGTCGAGTTCCGTTACCACCCCGCCTCCCCACGCAACGCGCCCCCAACCGCCTCCGTGCTCTTCGGCTTCGGGATCTGAACGCGGCGGCCGTGTCCACCAGCGTGACCGACGAGCGCGCCGACCTCCGGGTGCAGTGGGATCCCGAGCGGAGCCTGCGTGGCGGCAAGCTGCCGCACCGCTCGCTGCAGCTGGGCGTGGGCCGTGCACTCGCGCGCGAGTACGCCACCACCTGGGTGCACCGCATCGAAGACGTGACGCCGCTGGTGAAGAAGCTCGACGCGCTCCGGCGCGAGGGGGACTTCGCCCGCGCGGCAGACCTGCTGCCGGTCGAGCGCGTCTACAGGTTCATCCCCTGGAGCAACACCGAGCCGATGCAGAACACCGCGTAGGGCACCATGCCGGCGGCGGCCGCGTAGTCCTTCGTGAGCCGTTGCCCGAGGAAGAGGCTCACCACCGCGATGCCCGCGAGCGTCGCGCCCGCGAAGGCGATGCCCGACTGGCGCGTCAGCAGCACGGTGAGGAAGCCGGCCGCCGAGACGACCCCGGCGAAGACCTCGAGCACGGTGATGTTGAAGAGGAGGAACGTGCTGAAGCGCCGCATCGGCGACTTCGCGAAGTAGCCGCCGATGTATTCCTTGTTCCCTTTCCAATCGAGCACCTTGTCGAGGCCCGACTGCAGAAAGAGGATGGCGAGGAAAGCCGAAGCCAGCGTCTGCGCGACCCACAGCGGGAGGGAGTTCATGGGCGCGCGAGCGATAGCACGGGTTTCGCGCTACAGGCGGCCTCGTGAACGTGCTCCCGTACCTGGGCCTCGGGCTCTCCTCGAACGCGCAGACGACCGACGTGCCGCGCCCCTTCGCCCTGCTCGACGCGCATCCCGGGCTCTTCGACTACGTGGAATACAGCGCGCCGCTCGACGTGGCGCAGGCCCGCGCCGAGGCCACCCTCTTCGCCGAGCTGGAGCGGCGGCGCGCCGACGTGCCGCTCGTCTACCACCCGGTGCACCTCAACCTCTGGGGTCCAGAGCTCGAACCGGTGGACCGGCTCGCGCTCGCGGCCGCGCACGTGACGGCGGTGGGCAGCCCGTGGGTGTCGAACGACGTGGGCTGGTGGCACCACGCGGGCACCGCCCTGCCCGGCTACCTCTACCTGACGCCGCCGCTCACGCCCGAGGGGCTCGCGCAGTGCGTGCACCACGTCGAGCACGTGCGCGACGCGATGCCGGTGCCGCTGCTGATCGAGAACCCGGTGGTGATGACGGCGCGCGGCTCGCTGCACGTGCTGGAGTTCATGGAGAGGTTGTCGAAGGCGACGGGCTGCCTGCTGCTGGTCGACCTGGGCCATCTGCTCTCGCACCAGCTGACGCGGGGACATTCGCTGCTGGAGGGCCTCGACGCCTTCCCGTGGGACCGGGTGGCGCAGCTGCACCTGGCGGGCGGCGTGGTGACCGCCGGTCTCCCTCTCCCTGCGCAGCGGGGAACGGCGAACTCGCGCCTCGAGGGGAACGAGGGCGGGGTGAGGGGCGTGTACGCGGACGACCATCCCCAGCCCATCCGCGACGAGACGTGGTCGCTCTTCGACGCGCTGCGGCCGCGCTGCACCTCGCTGCGCGCCGTGACCTACGAGGGCGATGGCCACCCCGAACCGGTGGCGCGCCGGGTGCTCGAGCGCCTGCGCAAGAGCGTCGCCGCCGGGGGCACCGCGCTCCCCCTGGAGAAGGCCGTGCGCAGGCAGACGACCGCACCCCTCTCCGACGCGTGGGCGCTCTTCGACGAGGTGCACCGCAGCCCGGGGCCCGAGCTCGACTACCGGGTGGCGGTGCTCACCGAGCGCCTCGACGCCGAGGTGCCCCTTTCGCGCGTGGCGGTGGCGCCCACGCGCGAGCAGGTCGCCCGCTTCATGGGCGCGCCTGCCTTTCGGGAATGGTTCGAGCGGGGCACGCGCTCGCTGGGCGAGGCGTTCCTCAACTGGGCGCTGGTCGAAGCGCGCCGCCCTGAGCTCGCCGGGGCCGACGCGTTGATTTCCCTCGAGGCGTGGGCGCGCAGCACCTTCGTGAAGGCGCGCAAGAGCGGCGCCCCGCACCTCGACACCACCTTCCCGGTGGACCTCACCGAGGCCGTGCACGCGGCGCGCGCCTTGAAGCGTCACCTCGCGGCGCGAGGCATCGTCGATGGCAGTGGCTGGGAAGGGCTGCTCCAGTGCGCCCGCCGCGCGCCCCGCACGCCGTGGCCGGTGCGCCTGAGTCTCGACGGCCCACGCGTCGTCGTGTCTCCCTCTCCCTGAGAGGGAGAGGGCCCTCAGCCCTTTTGACCCAGCACCTCGAGCGCGCAGTCGATGAACGCGCGCGTGCGCGGCGGCGCGTCGAGCGGGAAGACGAGGTGAATCTGCGCGCTCACCCACGTCGACTCGAGCACCGGCACCACCTTCCCCCGGCGCAGCAGGTCGGCCACCGCGTACGCCGGCGCGCGCACGATGCCCGCGCCCCGCTCGCAGAGTGAGAGCAGCAGGTTCTCGCTGGTCGAGTGGAGCCGCCCCAGCACGCGGATCGGCTCTCGGCGATCTCGACGCTGCACCACCCACTGCGTCCCCGCCGCGCGGGTGGTGGAGACGAGCAGGTCGTGCTCGGCCAGTGCGTCGAGCGTCGCCGGCAGCCCACGCCGCTTCAGGTAGGCCGGGCTCGCGAAGAGCCCCACGGTGGTGGCGGGGCCCAGCTTCTTCGACGTCCAGCTGGCGAGGTCTTCCAGCGGGCCGCTGCGAATGGCGACGTCGACGCGCTCGGCGGTGAGGTCGAGGCGATCGGTCGAGCTGAGCACCTCCACCCGGACCTGCCGGTGCGCCGCCAGGTACTTCGCCATCACCCCGGGCAGCAGGTGTTCGGCGAACAGCATGGTGGTGGCGAGCCGCAGCACGCCGCGCGGCTCCGGCTGGCGATTGCCCAGCTCGTCTGACACCGCCCGCGCCTCGTCCACGAGCCGGGCGAGCCGCTCGAACGACGACTGCGCCGCCTCGGAGAGCTCGAGCCCCGCGCCCTTGCGCTTCAAGCCCACGCCCAGCGACGTCTCCAGCCGCTGCAGCCGGCGGCTCACCGTCGAGCGCGGAACGCCCTGCGCCCGCGCCACGGCGCGCACCCCGCCCGCCCGGACCACGTCCACCAATAGAGCCAGGTCGTCGAGCGTGTGTCCCATTTACAGGACAGCATGTCCGACATCGGAGGCCTCCTCAACGACCCACCCGGTGCCTATTCATCACCCCAACGCGGCGGGAACGAACCCGCCGCCCACCCCAGGGGAACACACATGACTCGGAAGATTGCGTTGGTCACCGGCGGCAACAAGGGCATCGGGTTCGAGGTCGCGCGCCAGCTCGGGCAGGCCGGCTTCACCGTGCTGCTCGCGGCGCGCGACGTGGCGAAGGCGCGCGCCGCGGCGACGAAGCTGTCCCAGGAGAAGCTCGACGTGCGCCCCGTCGAGCTCGACGTGACGAAGGCCGAGCAGCGCGCCGCCGTCGCCGCGTTCATCGGACAGGAGTTCGGCCACCTCGACGTGCTCATCAACAACGCCGGCATCAACCTCGAGCCGAAGCGCAGCGGCGCCGAGATGTTCCGCGAGACGTACGAGACCAACGTCATCGCGCCCAACGAGCTGACCCAGGTGCTCCTGCCGTTGATCCAGAAGAGCGAGGCGGGGCGCATCGTCAACCAGTCGAGCGTGATCGGCTCGCTCACGGTGATCAGCTCGGACGCGCAGGCCGCGGCGTGGGCGGGGCCGGCCTACGCGTCATCGAAGGCGGCGCTCAACATGCTCACGGTGCTGCAGGCGACCCGGCTCAAGGACACGAAGGTGAAGATCAACTCCGCTCACCCGGGCTGGGTGAAGACGGAGCTGGGAGGAGACGGCGCCCCGCTCGACGTGACCACCGGCGCGAAGACCGCGGTGCGGCTGGCGCAGCTGCCGGCCGACGGCCCGTCGGGGAAGTTCTTCCACCTCGACGACGCGCTGCCGTGGTGAGCGGGCGGCATGACGGCTATGTCATCGTGCGCCCGTCATGCCTCCGAAGAGCCAGTTCAGCGCTGAAGACGTGGTCAACGCCGCGGTGCGGCTGGTGCAGCGGGGCGGCGCGGAGGCGGTGAGCGCGCGCGCGGTCGCGGCCGAGCTCAAGGGCTCGACGATGGCCGTGTATCACCGCATCGGCTCGATGGAGGCGCTGCTCACCGAGGTGCAGCGCGTCGCGCAGGAGCGGCAGTTCGCCTCGCAGCTCCGGCCGGTGACGGGTGAGCCCCTGCTCGATCTCGCCATCGGCTACGTCGCCTTCGCGCGGGAAGAGCCGCGGCTCTTCCGCTTCCTCTTCTTCGAGCGCTCCAGGCCGCTGCCCGCGAGCGTGGCGAAGAAGACGCTCGCGCTGGTGCCCGAGGCCCTGCGTCCCGCGATGCGCCAGGTCAGCCGCTCCACCGGACGAGTCGCGGGCGACCTCGACGCGTTCGTGCTCAAGAACTGGATCTTCGTCCACGGGCTGGCCTGCCTCGTCTCGTCGCGCGTGCTGCAGCTCGACGACGCGGCGGTGGGCGAGCTGCTGATGGACGCCGGCGCGGCCTTCAGCGCCACGCAATCGCGCGGCTGACTGGACGTTCTATAACAGTCGTTATAGACACGCAGTCATCCAGGAGTTCGCCATGAAGAAGACTCTCGAGTTGCTCGGCGCGTGGGCGCTCACCACGCTCGCGTCCGCGGTGCTGTTCACCCTGGGCACCCTGCTCTTCCCGCCGGTCGCGGGCGTGACCTTCACCGCGGCCGAGCAGGCGGAGTCCGCGCGCGGGATGCTGTTGATGTCGGCGCTCGACGCCGCGCTCGTGCTGGCGCTGGTGCGCAGCTCGCGCCTCTCGGGGTTCCGGCTCATGCTGCTGACCGCGGCGGCGTACTACTTCGTCAAGACGCTCACCTCGCAGCTCGAGGCCATCTACTTCATGCCCAACGTCACGGGCCCGATGTTGCCCGCGCTGCTGGCGATGACGCTGCCCGTGACGCTCGGCCTCCCGCCGCTGGCGGTGTGGCTCGGCGGCCGCCTGCGCCCTTCCCCCCTCGACCAGCAGCCCGGCCTGGCGCCGCTGCCGATGGGTCCGGTCGAGGCGTGGCTCAAGCTGGGCGTGCTCTCGGCCCTCGTCTACCCGGTGCTCTTCTTCGCTGCGGGCTGGTTCATCGCCTTCCGCAGCGAGGCGCTCGCGGCCTTCTACGGCGGGGCGCGCGGCGAGACCCTCTGGAGCCACTACGCGTATGTGTTCAGCCACGACCCCTTCGTGCTCGTCCTGGAGATGGCGCGCGGCGGGCTCTGGGTCGGCTGCGCGTACCTGTTGCTGCAGTCCACACGGGGGCCGTGGTGGGTGGGCACGCTGCAGGTCGCGCTCTGGTTCGGCCTGCTGCAGAACGACGTGCACCTGCTGCCCAACCCGCTGATGACCGCGGAGATCCGGCTCCATCACTTCCTCGAGACGGGGTCGTCGAACTTCGTCTTCGGGTGGTGCATCGGCTGGCTGCTGAGCCGGGGACAGCGGGGTCTGGTGGCGCGAGCGGATCAGGTTGTGATCGAGCGCATGGGCGCACAGCGGCCGGCGAAGACGTAGCGCCCGCCGACGACCCAGGCTCGAGCACGCCTCATTCGTCACCGGCGCGAATCTCCTCAGCTCCTGCTCGGCATTCTCGCGAGTGCTCTCCGCCGCCCGGCCCGCCCCGGTCGCAGTGCTGATCGCGCTGGCCGCCGGTTCTGCGCCCTGGCTGGTGCTCGCGGCGGTGCAGGCGAACGTTCGAAGTGGCTGGCCCACGGTGCTGAGCGTGGTCCCCTGGCTCGCGGTCGAGCTCTTCCTCCTGCTCAGCCGGGGCTTCATGCAGGCGGGCATCTGGCTCATTCCCCTCGGAGTCGCCGTCTGGGGCTGGGTGAGCACCAGGCAGGCTGCGCGCGGAGAGCCCTCGTTCATCTCGCCTGTGCAGGATCAGTCGGGGATGACGCCCAGGTAGTGCATCATCAACGCGACCAGCACGAGCATGCCCACCGGCAGCGCGAGCAGTAGGGCGTTTCGCAGCGATGAGGTGGGCGCGGCTTCAGGCACAACCCCATGCTGCCGCAGTTGATATACGGCCGCCATGACCTCGACCCTCGTCATCGTCCGCCACGGCCAGAGCACCTGGAATGAGAAGAACCTCTTCACCGGCTGGGTCGACGTCGACTTGTCGCCGCTGGGCGAGACCGAGGCGCGCAACGCGGGCAAGCAGCTCAAGGACGCGGGCCTGCGCTTCGACGTCGGCCACACCTCGGTGCTCACCCGGGCCGTGCGCACCGCCAACCTCGCCCTCGAGACCTCGGGCCAGGTGTGGCTGCCCGTCTCGCGCACCTGGCGGATCAACGAGCGGCACTACGGGTCGCTGCAGGGCAAGGACAAGGTGCAGATGGTGGAGCAGTTCGGCGCCGACCAGGTGAAGCTGTGGCGCCGCAGCTACGACGTGCCGCCTCCTCCGGTGACGCGCGACCACGAGCACCACCCCGTGCAGGATCCCCGGTATCGCCTGCTCGCGCCCGATGCGTTGCCGGCGTCCGAGTGCCTCAAGGACGTGGTGGCTCGCGTGCTGCCGTGGTGGCACGACGCGGTGGTGCCGCAGCTCCGCGCGGGCTTGAGCGTGCTGGTGGTGGCTCACGGCAATTCGCTTCGCGCGCTCATGAAGCACCTCGAGGGCATCGGCGACAACGACATCGTCGAGCTCAACGTGCCCACCGGCATGCCCCGGCTGTACCGCTTCAAGGACGATCTCTCGCTCGCCGAGGCGCCCCGGTACCTGGACGAGGCGGCGGCGAAGGCGGGCGCTGAGGCCGTGAAGAAGCAGACCGCGGCGAAGTAGGAGTAGCGTGACGGAAGTTGGCGCCTCGACTCCGCTCGGCGTGAACGGAACTGGCCCTGATCCGTTCAGCCCGGGCGAAATCGAGGCCCAGAGGGAACAACTCATGAATCGCGCCCTGCCCATCGTCAGCCTCTGCGTCGCCATCCTCGCGCTCGCGGCCGCCCTCATTCCCCGCGACCCGGTGGTGGTGGCTGCTCCCCAGGTGGAAGCGCCTCGCACCAGCGACGCCGAGCTCGAGCTGCGCAAGCGCGTCGAGCTGCTCGAAGACGACAGCCGCAACCTGTGGGACCGCGTCGTCCTCCTCGAGCGGCGGCCCACCACCACCGTGAGCGACGCCGGGGTGATCAGCCCCTCGCTGGTGAACGAGGTCGCCCAGCTCAGAGAAGAGGTGCGCGGGGTGATGACCGGAGAGGTGCTCAGCAACGACGCCAGCCGCGCGGCGCTGAAGGAAGTCATCCGCGAGGCGGAAGCCGACAGCCAGCGCGAGCGGTTGCTCGAGCGCCAGCAGCGCCTGGACCAACGCGCCGTCGAGCAGAAGGCGAAGTGGAAGGACTTCGTCGCCGCCGCCAAGCTCACCTTTCCGCAAGAGCAGGAACTCAACCGCCGCCTCGAGGCCGAAGAGGCGGCCCGCAAGGCCTTCGCCGAGGCGATGCAGAAGGGCACTCCCAACCCCGACGCCTTCCGCGCCATCCGTGATCAACGCCGCGAGACTGATCAGGCGATGGGCAAGCTCCTCGACGACACCCAGAAGCAGCAGTACCAGGCCGTCCGGCGGGAAGACCGCGGGGGCCGCGATCGCCCGGGTAGCGAACAGCTCAGGTAGGCCGTTATCGCACCCGCGATACGTTTGAGTTGGCTCAAGCGTTCTTGCTCGGCCAGTGCAGGTCTTGCGCGCTGGCTCCGTGCCTGCATTGATGATCCATCGGTTTCGCGCTGCTTCCTGATTCCGGGCTTTTCCCTCCGCCGTCCCTCAGAAAACCGGGGTTTCACATGAAGAACAGACTCTTGGGTGCCGCATTGGCCGTGGTCCTGGCGTTCGCGCCGGGCTGCAGCAACAACTCCTCGGCCGGTGGAAACACCGCCAGCGGCTCACTCGGCGTCAGCCGGGACGACGCGCTCCTCTTCGCGGCAGACAGCGACCTCGACACGCTCTTCGTGGTCGACGCGAAGACCCAGACGGTGGTCTCGGAGATCGCCGTGGGGCGCCAGCCCGAGAAGGTCCTCGTCGGCCCCGACGACACCGTCTTCGTCACCAACCGCCTCGACCGCAGCGTGTCCGTCATCCGCAAGGGTGACACCGCCGAGTCCGCGCGCATCGCGGTGGCCGTCGAGCCCGTGGGCCTCGCCGCTTCCAGCGACGGCAAGACGCTCTACGTGGTGAACGCCACCAGCCTCACCGACAGCGACTTCGGCACGCTGATGGCGGTCGACACCGCCACCCTCACCGTGAAGTGGGAGCTGCCCGTCGGCCACGAGCCGCGCGCCATCACCCTCATGGGCGACGGCAAGGCCGCCATCTCGCTCTACAAGCAGGGCGACCTGGTGATGGTCGACCTCGTCAACGCGAAGGTCGTCAAGTCGGGCACGAACCTGTTCAACGCGCTCAACGCCTCGGCGCTCGGCATCGTCACCACCAACGGCGGCGCAGACCCGTCGGGCTTCGGTGCGCCCGCGCCCTTCCCCGATACACGCGGCGGCGTGTCCACCGCGCGCCCGATGGGCCTCGAGGCGATGACCGTCTCGCCCGACGGCCAGCAGCTCTACGTGGCCTCGCTCATCGCCACCGACACGGTGCTCAACACCACGCCCGGCGGCGGCATCAAGGAGCCCATCCCCGGCGGCGGCAGCTCGGGCTACGGCGGCGGCAGCTGCGGCACCACCGCGGTCGCGTCCCCCGCGCTCCTCACCTTCGACGCCGAAGGCAACCCGCAGGTCGACGACCTGGCCACGTGCGCCGGCTCGGGCAGCAGCGAGCGCCCGCCGATGCTGCTGACCAGCCCCATCCCCGAGATGCCGGTGCAGGGCCCCAAGGCGATCGCCCTCGAGGCGACGGGCCGCTTCCTCTTCGTGGTCAACCAGGAGTCGAACAACGTGGCGGTGATCGCCACCGCGCAGACGAAGGACACCACCAGCTTCGGTGCGAACGACGTCGGCACTGGGCGCGGCTTTGGCCTGCCCTCGGGCTCGGTGGACCAGCTCGTCAGCGTCGGCGCCGGCCCGTCGGGCATCGCCGTCTCGCACGACGGCAAGTCGGCGTGGGTCTACAACGCGTTCGACCATTCCCTCTCGCGCCTCGAGCCGGTCGAAGGCACGGGCCGCATCACCAACGCGGGCACCACGAAGCTCACCACCCGTGAGGCGCTCAGCCAGTCTGCCCTCGATGGCCGCAAGCTCTTCTTCAGCGCCACCGACGCACGCATGAACAACCCGTCGACGGGCATCAGCTGCGCCACCTGCCACCTCGAGGGCCGCGAAGACGGCCACGTGTGGAACTTCCCCGATGGCCCGCGCCAGACCCCGTCGCTCCAGGGCCGCATGCTCTCGAAGACGGCGCCCTTCCACTGGAACGGCGAGTTCAACGACCTGCTCTCGTTCATGACGCACACCGTGACCAACCGCATGGGTGGCCAGGGCGTGACGCCGGCGATGGAGGTGCAGGTCGCGGCCTTCATCGAGTCGATGCCCCGCGCCGACAACCCGCACCGCGGCACTGCGCCCGAGGTGATGGCGCGCGGCCGCCAGGCGTACGACAAGGCCGAGTGCGGGACCTGCCACAGCGGCGAGGCCTTCACCGACAACACCTTCGCCAACGTCGGCACCTACGTGCAGACCGGCCTGGTGAAGGACGACGTCTCGTTCCTGCCGCACGGCGGTCTCAACACGCCCTCGCTGCTCGGGCTGGCGCGCACGGCGCCGTACCTTCACGACGGCAGCGCGCTCACGCTCAAGGCGCGCATCCTGACGGGCAAGGCCGGCGACCGGCACGGCAAGACGTCGGTCCTCAGCGACGCCGAGGTCGATGACCTCGTCTCGTACCTGAAGGGTCTCGAAGTTCCCTGAAAGAGCGCTTCAGCGCGCCGCAGGACCGACGGCCTCCCCTCACCCGGGAGGCCGTTTCGTTTGCGGCGCGCCCTCCTAACGTTGAACTCGGGAACCCTTTGGCGTGGTGACGCTGGTGAGCGCCGCGGCGACCGGCAGCGAGGTTCCTCACGCGAGCCACGCGCGGCCGGGGCACCATCGACGACGAGCTATTCTGGTTCATGACCATGCGCATCCGGAGCCTGCGTGAGGATCCATGTGTGGCCTGCAGCCGGTGGCCTCGGCGGCGTGAGCGGCGCTCTCAGGAGATCACGGTCGCGACCGCGCCCTCCGGCACTGCCTCTTTGAACTGATCGCCAGACACCTCATGGAAGAACGCGCGAACCGGTGCGTGCAGCCGGAGCGCCGCGAACAGCGCATCCGAGTACAGGTTCGGCCGCTTCGAGCCCGTCTGGCCCCGGCGACGCCGCTTCTCGTCCCGCGGCGAATCTGGCTTGAGAGGGCGCAGGTCGCACGAGCAGCCGCCGCGCATGACCATGAAGAGCACGTCGCCCGCGGGGAACAGCGGCACCACGTACGGATTCACCTCCCGGCTCACCTCGAGCTTGAGCGTCAGCAACGCCGTCTCGAGCGCGGCCGACCGCTTTCCCTCGACACCCAGGGTCAGGAACGAACACATGCGATCGCTTGCAACACGTCGGGTGCGGTTGCGCCAGAGCTCGAAGAAGGCAGCCATCCGATCCCACGGCTCGGAGCTCATGGAGGATCTCGCAGGCAAGAGTCCGACGGCGCAGTACAACCGGTTCCGGATCATGCGAACACCTGCACTCCTGACCCTCCTGGCGCTCTGGTGCTCCTGCGCGGGCGCCACGGTTCGGCCACCGGGAATGCCGCCGGTGAGCTCTGACGGCGTCTTCGACGCCGGGCCCTGCCAACCGCTCGAGGGCCAGGTGATCGCGGTGGAGAAGGGCACGTACTGCGTCACCGGGGACGTCATCATTCCCACCGGGGTGACGCTCAACGTGCCGCCAGGCACCACCTTCATCTTCAAGGGCCGGTTCAGCTTCGGCAGGGACCGCGCGACGCCCGACTCCGAGCCGCCCGCCATCGCCGGCAGCGGCGCGCTGCACGCCATCGGCACCGCCTCAGAGCCCATCATCTTCCGCGGCGAGACCGCGAACACGGGCTGGCTGGGCATCGTCATCTCGCATTCCCACGACAGCGTGCACCTCGAGCACGTGATCATTCGGGACGCGTACAAGAACGACGATGACCCCAGCAGCCGCATCTGGAAGCGCGGCGGAGGGCTCGGCTCCTACGTGAACGAGAAGGGCACCATCATTCGCCACTGCACCTTCATCAACAACCGCGCGTCCTCCGTGGCCGGCGCGCTCGACCTCAACAGCCACGGGCAGTGGCCCAACCCGGGGCCGGTGGAGATCACCGACACCCGCTTCGAGGACAACTCGTGCGAGTGCCAGAGCTACTCGGGCTCGAGCGCCGACCTGTGCGGAGGGGGCGCCATCCGGTTCAGTCACATCGGCGGCGACGCGAACCTGGTGAAGATCCGCAACAACGTCTTTCGCTTCAACCAGAGCCGGCGCACCGGGAGCATCGAAGCCTGGGGCGGCGCCATCGGCGGCTTCGACTCGGGGTTGATCATCGGGCCGGGAAACGTGTTCGAGGGAAACGTCGCGGGCACCGGCGACGGCGCCATCTCCTGTAGTCACGAGCCACGGCTGGGCACCATCATCGACGCGGTGGACCCGTCCGTGGTGTTCACCAACAACACCCCTGACAACGGCTGCGGAAAATAGCGGGGGCTCAGAACAGCGCGTAGACGAACGGCGCCACCACCGACAGGCCCTGCGTCAGCACCAGCAGCACCGCCGCCAGCAGGAGCACCACCAGCAGCGGCAACAGCACGAGCCGGTTCTGCCGCGCGAAGTGCGAGACGAGGTCCTTGAGGGTGCGGGCGCTGATCATCTCGAGTGACTTCTTACCCCGCCCAGAGCGTGCGCCACACGAGGCCGAGGGTAGTGGTGTAGCCCTGCATCGACGAGACGATGCGGCCCTGGCTGTCGATGACGAACACGGTGGGGAACGCCTCGACGTGCATCACCTGCTGAAAGTCTTCCGCCGCGAGCAGCACGGGGTAGTCGACGCCCTGCGCCGCCATGTACTGCCGCACCTCGGACACCTCGTTGAACGCCGTGGCCACTGACACCACGTTCGCCCGGTCACCCAACCAGCGTCGCGCGCGGGACACATTGTCTGACTCGGCCTTGCAGACCCCGCACCACGGCGCCCACACGGCCAGCAGCGTGGGCTTGCCGGCCAGCGAGCTGAGGGTGACCGGGGCCTGCTCGAGCGTGGTGAAGGTGTACTGGGGCGCCGCGCCGCGCGGGTGATTGCGCGTCTGGAAGGCGCCGATCACCAGCACGATGGCCAGCATCACCGAGAGGTCGACGACCCAGCGGAACGCACGGCTGCCGCGGTAGCGGGCTTTGAGGGTGGTCAGGGTGAGGGTCGTCATCGTGGTCGTTGGAGCCGGTGTGGGGCTCGCCCGGTTCCGCCAGTACGTCGCAGAGGCCCAACGGGTTTCACGTGTACCATGTGCGCGCGATGGCGGCCGAGGCCACGAGCGAGGTGCTGGCGACGCTGGTCTCGCACCAGAGGTGGGGCGAGGCGCTGGCGCTCTGTCTTTCGTGGTGGAGACGGACCCGCGCCCCCGAGCTGGCCGACCTCATCGATTGGGTGGGTGAGCGCGTCGAGACGCCCGAGCTCAGGTCGCACGGCGCGCCGGCGGACGCGTTCCACACGGTGTGGTGTCACCGCCTCCAGAACCCGGCCGCCCTGCGGAACCTGCTGCCCACGCTGATGGTGAAGCTGCCCGAGGGGCCGAAGAGCATGCACGTGCTCTACGAGCGGGAGTACCGGGTGTGGCAGGCGGCGCTCTTCGAGCGGCTGGAGGCGCTCTCGGCGGTGCCGGCCGACCCCCGAATCGCGGCGCGGCTCACCGCGTGGGTGGCGAACATGGAGGTCGACCACTCCTACAGCCATGCCGCGTACCGCATCGCCTTCGACGCGCTGGCGAAGCTGGGCGACGCACGCGCGATTCCGGCGCTGCAACGCGCGGCCGCCGGGGCGGGCATCACGCGGGAGCACCTGCGCGTGCTGTTCTCGAACGAGCTCCCGGCGTGCATCCGGCGCCTCGAGGTGGCGGCGCGGGGCACCGAGCCGCTCGACGCCGCGGCGCGCGAGCTGATCAGGTCGCTGCTGCCGCGGCCGAAGGCCACGCCGGAGTCGTTGCTGGAGCAGGTGCTGGCCGCGCCCGAGCGGCTCGAGCTGCGGCACGTGTGGGCCGACGCGCTGCTCGAGCGGGGCGACCCACGAGGGGAGTTCGTCGCCCTGCAGCTCAAGGCGAGCGACGGGCTCACCACGCCGAAGGACCAGGACCGCCGGAACGCGCTGCAGCGCAAGCATCAACGGGCGTGGCTGGGGCCGCTCGCGGACGTGCTGATGGCGTCGACGGTGCGGTTCGAGGCGGGCTGCCTGGTCGAGGCGCAGCTCGGCCCACTCTCGGCCGCGAGCCCCGAGGCGTGGCGCCGGCTGTCGGGAGAACGTTCGCTGGTGACGGTCAAGCGCCTGCGCCGCAACAGCAACGTCGACGTGTACATGTCGTTCCTCACCTCGCCGATGCTGTCTGCGCTGGAGGCCGTGGAGGTGGCCAACAACCCGATGCTGGAGCGGGTGGTGGAATCGAAGGCGGCGCCGCGCGTGCGCCAGGTGACCATCGAGAAGACGCTCAACGCCGACACCTTCGACCTGTTGGAGCGGCTGCCCCGCCTCGCCTCGATTCACCTGGGCCGCGACGTGCGCGGAGGCGAGCACCGCAAGGAACTGGCGCGCCGCCAACTCCAGCGCGTGGTGCTGCTCGACGACGGAGGCTGGTGATGGCGGACGACAGGAGGTTCTCGCACCCGGTGCCCTTCGGCGTGGTGGGGTTGATCCTGCTGGTGACGCAGGGACTGGCGTTCCTGGGGCGGCTGGCGCTGACCCGCTGGGGCGTGGCTGCGCCGGGCTGGCTCGCGGCGAGCATCGGAGCTGCCACCGCGGTGCTGCTCATCGCGCTCCTCTCGCGCAAGCTGTCGGAGACCTCATGACGATCCGTTCCGCGCTGTTCGCCCGGATCTCGACCTCAAGACCATCACGCGCGTCACGAAGCACGCGAAGGACGGCTCAGAGGAAAAGGCCTCGCGCCTGCTGACGGACGCGGAAGTGTCAGAGCTGAAGACGGCGAGGGAGAACGTGTGGCGCGAGTGGAGTGAGCTCGAGCGGCAGCCGGCGGCCGAGTACCAGGAGCACCTGTTTCTGTGTGATGGCGAGGCCGTCACCGGCATTCGCGCCGAGGGCGGTTTCCCCGAGACTGGAGTGAGCGGCGCGCTCGCTCACCGGCTGCAGGCGCTCGCTCCACGTCGCTGACACACCAGCCCCCGCATCTCCCGAGAACCGAGAGGCGAGAGGCGAAACCGACGCCGTACCCGATCGCGAAACCGATCCCGATCCCGTCGCCGACCCCGAGACCGACCCCGAGACCGACCCGGAGACCGACCCCGAAACCAACCCCGAAACCGAAACCGACCGGAAGCGACCCAGAACCGACCCCGACCCCGAGACCGACTTGAATCGCGCCAGAGAAGGGCTGTGACTTCGTCGCACGACGCGCTGACGCGCGGCTCGTAGCGGCAGACGGTGCGGGGGCGTACTCTCCACCGCAGGGGTCATCGCATGGCGGGTAGGGTCAGCATCGACGAGCTGCGCACCGCGCTCGTCGAGGCGGAGAACGAGTTGGAGGACGTGCAGCTGTTCCGCCCCCGCCCCGACGCGATCGCCGCCGCCCGTCAGCGGGTGCTCGAGCTCCGTGCGTCCCTCGCTGCCAGCCCCGCTCCGCGCCGCGCAGCCGAACCTCCGCCGCCAGCGGTGGGCGAGAACCAGCCCTTCGCCGACAGGCTCGCGGACGCGTGGCTCCGGGAAGACGCAGGAGCGCTCGCTCGGTGCGTCAAGTCGGTCAACGAGGACAGCATCGAGGAGCTCAGCCTCGCTGCGGCCGCATGGCCGCCCGATCGCCGCCGCCTCCTCCTGCGCCTGCGCGAACTCCAGCCTGGCCGGGCACGGCGTCCTCGCGTGCGACCCGTACTCGAGGTGCCGCCGACCCAGCGCTCGCTGGTCGACCTGCGCGACGGCCTCACCCCCGCCGAGCGCGCGTTGCTCCTGGGGCTGCAGGCGCTCGGGGCCTTGCCGGGCCGCGAGCCGCGTCCGCTCCGCGCGGTGGAGCGCCTGCTGCGGGAGGAGCTCGGGGAGGACCCTCTCCTCGGCGAGCTCTCGGGCGCCGTCACCGCGCTCACCTCTGGTGAGCCGCGGCTGCTGACGAGCCCCGGCGCAGCGGACCCAGCGCTCTGCCTGACGCCCATCGCGACGCTGTTGCTCCCGTCCGGTTGGGCCCCACCGACTCAGCCGTTTCCCGCGCGGGTGCCGTACTTCCTGCTCCGTGGGCGGCTGGGGCACTGCGAACTCGAGCTTCCGTTTGGCGGCGCGAAGACGATGGCGTCCGCGGTGCAGCTGCTCTTGACGCTGCCCCTGCGTCGGCCGCTGCACACCGTCGTGGGCCCGGCCAAACTGGAAACGCCGGAGGGGTCAGTGTGGCTCGCGCCCGAGCTGGAGGTCGAGGTTGGCCGAAGGGAACGTCGTGCACGCATCGTGGTTCGACGACTCCCATCGCTGGTGTCGTGGAGTCGGGCGCTCGCTCACCTCGAATCCCTCCACGCAGCCGGCGCGCTCGAGGGTGTCAGCACCGTTCAGCTCGTGACGACACCGGCCCACGTGACGCTCGTCGCCGACCTCGAGCACGTGGTCTTCTCTGACAGAGCGCGCGGTCAGCTCGAGCACGCGCTGAGCGCCATCGTCAAGGTGGAGCAGCGCGCCCTCCTCGACGGCGCAGCGGTCGGCATCACGCCAGCGCTGGCGCTCGACGCCTTCCTCGAGCATCGACTCGCCGTGGAGAGCCGGGCGAACTCACCGCAGCTGGCGCTCCTCGAGCAACGGCTCGAGCTGCTCGAGGGCCGGCTGGTCGCCGAGGAGCTCGGCGAGGCCCTGACGAAGGTGCTCCGGCGCTGCGATGCGGTGGCCGTACCGGGGCTCCGGCGCTGGGTGCTCGAGCACTTTGCGACCTCTCACACGCACGCCGAACTCGAGGGCTTCGAGCCGGAGTCGTCCCGTTGGGCGTCCGCGCTGGAGGCGGCGCGCGCGCGGCTGGGGGAACGGTTCGTGCCCGACTGGCGACCCGTGGTGCCGATGAGGGGAGGCTTCTCGACGAGACAGTCCGCTGCCGTGGAGAACGGTCGCGCGGCGCTGCACCGTGACGACGGGCTGTTGGCCGAGGTGGTCGCCACCTGGTCGGAGCTCCACGGCGAACACCTCGCAGCAGAGCGCGAGGCCGTCAGGCGGCGCGTCCGGATGGACCTCGACGCGATCCTCTGCTCCCATTTCAGCCGGAGCTGAACTCACCGCTGCCGCGGAGGAGCGAACGGAGTTTCTGCGACCTCGAGCGGGTAGCCCACGCTCCGAGGACTGTTCGCCCTCTCCCCGAGAGACGTCATCACTTCGCGAGCACCGCCCGGGCAGCCGGCGCATCAGGCCCGTTCTTGAATCGCTTCAGGTACTCGCCCGCGATCTTCTTCGCGTCGGCGGTCCGCTCCGCACGCACGAGCACGCCGAGCCAGTCTCCCAGCGCCTCAGGCGCCGTCGCCGCGTTCGGTGCCTCGCGCGCAGCTTCCGAGTACCACCGCACCGCCTCGTCGACGTCGCGCTGGTCCTCCGCGAGGTGCCCCAGCCGCAGCGCCGCTTCGCTGGCGCCCACCGTGCCGCCGAAGCGCGCCCGCACCGCGAGCCAGGCTTCCATCGCCCGCGCCGGCTGCTTCGCCTTGCGCGCCACGTCACCGAGCACCAGCACGTCCCCGCGGGGCATCGAGTTCGCGAGCCAGGTGAAGCCCGCCTGCTCGGCGGCGTTCATCGCCCCGACCGCGTCGCCCTTGTCCGCGAGGTAGCGCCACGACGCGCCGAGTACGACCGGCTTTTCCGCAGGCTTCTCCACCGCCACCGGTTGTTCCTTCTGCACCCGGGGACGGCGGCGGGTGACGCTGGCGGTCTCGGCCGGATCCGGCGTGAGCGGCTCGAGATAGAGCGACGCGCTGGCCGGCTCGGCGAACGCCTCGAGCTTCTGCCGCGAGGTGACGCGCTGCCGCGCGAGGCCCGGCCCATCGACCTCGACGATGCCGTCATCCATCTCGACCTCGAGGCCCCCCGTCTCGGGGTTCCACTTCAGCTCGAACTGCGTGCCCACCACGTGCACCCGGTACGGCCCGGCCGAGAACACCCACTTCGTCTTCTGCCGGTGCACCACCGCCACGTGCGCCGCGCCGCGCTCGAGTGAGACCTGCGCCCCCTCGGGCGTCACGCCGAGAATGCGCATCTGCGACGAGCCGCGCACGCGCACCTCGCTGCCGTCGCTGAAGTCCACCACCTCTTCGGTCGACGCAGCCGCCTGCACGAAGTCGACGGGCTGATCAGGCTGACCGCGCAGCGTCACGCCCAGCGGCGCCTCGGGGAAGAAGACGAAGGTGAGCACCGCGGCCGCCGCGACCAGGCCGAACGCGGGCACCACGAAGCGCCAGCGGGAAGGCGCGGGGGTGTCGACGCCGTGCAGCTTCTCGGCGAAGCGCGCGCGGGCCTGGGTGAGGATGCTCTTCGAGTCACGCTGCGAGCCGAGCGCTTTCTCGTAGCGTTTGGAGATGGTGTCGAGGTCACTCATGACGCGAACACCGTCCCTTCGTCGAAGCAGGCGCGCAGCTCGCGATCGGCGCAGGCGCGGCGTTTGAACTCGGCCTCGGCCCGCCAGATGCGGCGCTTGGCGGTGGAGAGGGACATCTTCATCGTCTGGGCGACCTCGGTGAGCTCGAGGCCCTCGAAGTGACGCAGGGTGAAGGCGAGGCGATCGTCCACCGGGAGGCTGTCGAGCACGGCCTTCACCTTGCGAAGGAGCATCCGCTCCTCGAGCGCATCGGTGGTGGTGGGGTACGGAATCACGTCTTCCTCTTCTTCCGGATTTCCGAGCGGCAGCCAGCTGCGCCACTTCCTGCGGCGCAGCAGCTCGCGGGCGGTGAACACCGTCAGCCCGCGCAGCCAGGGCTTCAATTTCTCAGCGTCACGCACGCGGTCGATGCCCTCGAGCGCGCGGGCGAAGACGTCCTGCAGCAGGTCTTCCAGCTCGCGGTCCGGCCCCATCACCCGCCGCAGCACCGAGAGCACGTAGGGCGCGAACGCGTCGTAGAACTGCAGCCACGCGCCGGGGCGCTTCGCCCGGAGAGACTCGAGCAGCCGGTCGTCGGTCTCAGGGAAGGGCACGGGGCGGGAGGTCCGAAGGGCAGCCACGGGAGGCCTCGTGTCGCGAGGCTCTTTCCGCGGTTCAAAAGCCCACATCTCGAGGGTTTGCGCAAAGCGGAGGCCCATGGCGACTTCCCTCTCTGCGAGTGGTGCGCCAATGGGCGCCAGTGTGGGAGATCAAGTGGTTGCCACACCGGACCAGGCGATCCGGTGTGGGGTGGCGCCTACGGATCAGACGCGGCGGCGGCGGGAGACCACGAGCGCCAGAGCACCCAGGCCGAGGAGGAGCGTCGAGGCGTCCAGCGGCACCGCGCTGCAGGACGAGGCGCCTTCGCCGTTCATCGCGTGCATGGCCAGGGAGGAAGTGGAGGTGCGGTTGTCGGGGTACACGCGATCAACGAACACGAGCTTCGCCTGGAGCTGGAGCGCGTAGTCCCCGTCGACGTCGGCGGTGAAGGTGGGCGCCCGGCCCTGCTCGTACGAGTACATCCACCGGTTCGACTGCATCACCACGCCCTGCGGCGCCTCGATGGCGGCGCGTGAGCCCGCGGGGCGCTTCGTGACGGTCCACACGTACTCGATGGCCGCGCCGTTGCGGTTGGCGAAGAGGGGCAGGCGGAACCGCTCGCCGGCCTTCAGCGTCACCTGCCCGCCGCCGTGCACGCGGAAGGGACCGTTCGGGTCGAGGCAGTCTTCCCTGTTCGAGGGATCGACCACCACGCAGTAGCGCGCGTCGCAGGCGTCGCCCGAGCCGTCGGCGTCTTCGTCCCACTGGCCGCGGTTGCGCGCGCCGGGGCAGTTGTCGGCGGGGTTGAGGATGCCGTCGTCGTCGCGATCGAGATCGCAGCCGTCGCCCAGGCCGTCGAGATCGAAGTCGGCCTGGTTGGGGTTGGCCGAGGCCACGCAGTTGTCGAACGCGTCGGACACGTTGTCGGCGTCCTGGTCGGCGTTGCAGCGGGGGTCGCTCAGCTGCCGGTTGTCGGGGTTGGGCAGCAGTGGGCAGGTGTCGACGGTGTCGAGCAGGCCGTCGGCGTCGTCGTCGGAATCACACACGTCGCCCAGGCGATCGCCGTCGGTGTCGCGCTGGTTGGCGTTGGGAAGGCGCGCGCAGAGATCTCCCGCGTTGGGCACGCCGTCGCCGTCGAGGTCGTCATCGCAGGCGTCTCCTCGAGAGTCCCCGTCGCTGTCGAGCTGGGCGAAGTTCGACACCCCCGCGCACGAGTCGCAGCTGTCGCCCACCGCGTCACCGTCGCCGTCGAGCTGATCGCGGTTGCTGGCGAAGGGACAGTTGTCGGTGGTGTCCGACCTGCCGTCACCGTCGGCGTCATCGGTGTACGAGAGCGTCTTGCCGTCGTCGGTGTACGCGACCCAGACCGAGCAGCCGCCGCCCACGCAGACGCCGTCGACGCAGGCGCCGCCGCCTCCGCCCCCTTCTTCCATCGGCCGGCCGCACTGGCTTCCGAGGCACTCGGGGTTGTCCTGCGCCAGCGCGGGGAGCGAGAGGAGAGAGACGGCGACGAGGGCCAGGAAAGAACGTGAGTGCATGTGCATCCTCCGGTGGTTCGAGGAGCCATGTGTCGTGGCGGGTGCTGCACGGTTCACCCCACCGTTCATCCCGAGCGGAGTCGAGGGGGCGCTACCCCGCGTGGCGCGGCAGGTAGACCGTGAACGTGCTGCCGGCGCCGGCCGTGCTGCTCACCGTGATGTGGCCGCCGTTCTGTTTGACGATGCCGTACACGGTGGCGAGGCCGAGGCCCGTGCCCTTGCCCGGGCGCTTGGTGGTGAAGAACGGCTCGAAGATGCGGGGGAGCACCTCGGCGGTCATGCCCGAGCCGTCGTCCGTCACGGTGAGCGAGACGTACTGCCCGGGCGCGAGGGTGAGCGCTCTCGCGGTCGCCTCGTCGAGGGTGACGTTCGCGGTGGCGAGGGTGATGTTCCCCGCGGGCCCGAGCGCGTCGCGCGCGTTCACGCAGAGGTTGGTGAGGACCTGGTCCAGCTGCGAGGCGTCGGCGCGCAGCGCCCAGAGCCCCGGCCCGGGGCGCCAGTGGAGCGTGGCGCCGGGACCGACGAGCCGGCCCAGCAGCTTGAGCGAGCCTTCGATGGTGGCGTTGAAGTCGAGCACGCGGGGCGTGCGGGGCTGCCGGCGGGCGAACGTGAGCAGTTGGCTGGTGAGCTCGGCTGAGCGGCGCGCGGCGTCGCGGCTCTCCTCGAGCGCGGGGGCCGCGGGGTGCTTCTCGCCGATCGCCTCGAGGGCATAGTCGACGCTGCCGAGGATGACGGTGAGCAGGTTGTTGAAGTCGTGCGCCAGGCCGCCCGCCAGCCGGCCCACCGACTCGAGCGTGCGCGCCTGGTCGAGCTGGTCGCGGAGTTGCTCGCGCTCGGCCCTCGAGTCGAGCGCGTCGAGCGCGTACGAGAGATCGGCCCCCACCTCGCGCAGCAGCTGGCACTCGCGCTCGGAGAAGAAGCCGGGCTCGGACGCGTAGAGGTTCAGCGCGCCCACCACCCGCCCGCGCGTGCGCAGGGGCACCGCGGCCGAGGCGAGGAAGCCGTGGCTGAGCGCGCGCTCGAACCACGGCCGCATGCGGGCTTCGGCGGCGATGTCGGCGCAGACGTCGAGACGGCCTTCGCGCACGGCCACGCCCGTCGGCCCCCGCGAGAGCCGCTCGTCGCGCACGTCGACCACCAGCCCATCGAGGTAGCGGTCGACGTGGCCGGCCTGGGCCACCGGCACCACCAGGCCTTCAGGCGAGAGCGTCCCCACCCACGCCATGTGAAACCCGAAGTCGACGGCGGCGCGGCAGACGGCGTCGAAGAGAGCGACCCGGTCCTTCACCTCCACCACGGAGTGGTTGATCTGGCTGCGCAGCCCGTAGAGCCGGGTCACCTGGCGCAGCTCGGCCTCGGCGCGCTTGCGGGCGGTGACGTCGCGCACGAAGGCGCACACCACGTCGACGCCGTCGAGGGCGAGGTGCGCGGCGTTGATCTCCTTGTGCAGCCGGCGCCCGTCCCTGGTCAGGTGCGTCGTCTCGAAGGGGGCCGCGACGGTGTCCTTGAGCGTGTCGAGGTGCGCGGCGAAGCGGGGCCCGTAGTCGGGATCGACCGCCGTGACGTTCAGGGCGAGCAGCTCGTCGCGCGAGTAGCCCAGGCTGCGCGCCGCGGCCTGGTTGACGTACGCGAACGAGCCGTCGCGGCGTATCAGGAAGACCTCCTCGCTCGAGCGCTCCAGCATGAACTCGAACTGCTGCGCAGAGAGCCGAACCCGGTCGCGGAGCAGCACCAGCACTTCGCCGTTGGGCAGCGACTGGCGGGTGACTTCCCTCAGGACGTGACGCGCGAGCAGCGCCTCGAGGGGCTGGCCGACCAGGCCCTCGCGGCTGACACGCGAGAGCTGCGCTGCGCGCGCGTTGGCCGCGAGGCAGACCCCACCCGGGTCACACACCAGGAGCGCCTCGTCGGAGACGTCGAACACCTGGCCGTAGGACGCCCGCCCATCAGCAGCCATGCGCACCCCCTCAAAACCTGCTTCTACTCTCGCCGCTTTCTTCGCGCGCTGCTGACGATTTTCCGGCCAGAGTCCGGGTCGTGATGACCCGCGTCCCCCTGCTCGCCGCCTTGATCTTCGCTACTGGCTGTCCCATCGCGCCTGCCGAAGTGGAGGCGACCATCACGCTCGGCGCCGCCGACGTGAAGTACCGCGCCACGCTGAGGGACCTGCGGGTGATCACCGGCAGCCAGCCTTCCGCGCTGCAGGTGGTCTCGGAGCTGGCCGAGCCTCCCGAGGCGATGTTCAAGGAGATGGGCTGGCTGGGGAGGCCCACCACCTACCGCTGGCGCCCGACCGACGGGGGGGTCGACCTCGACCTCGAGGGCACGTTCACGCGCGCGGCCTGGGAGCGCTGCGCGGTGGCGGGCTGCGACGGGGGCGCGCGCTGCGACTCGTTTCCGTTCGAGCGCTGCGACGGCGCGTATCGCCTGGCGGGCTCGCAGCTCGAGCGCACCGGGAGCACGCCCGAGAAGTGGCCGCTCGATGCGGGCGTCTTCACCTTCCGCGCGAAGAACACCGAGGAGGTCACGCACAGCGGCGTGTCGGCGGGCCCCACCTGGGCGGTGATCGCCGCGCAGCCGGCGGAGGCGAAGCAGGCAGCGAAGTGGCTGCGCGACTATTCCGAGGCGCACGAGAGCGGCGCGATGCCCGAGCTCAAGAAGCTGCTCGCCTCGCCTGCCCTGGGCAACCCCGAGCTGCAGCGCGTGGTGGCTGACGGCGTGCGCACGGCGCGGCAGCGGTTGTTGTGGGCGGTGCTCAGCGACTCCGAGGCGAACGCGCAGCTGCCGGATCCCCCCGGGGGGCGGCCGTACCTGTTCACCAACCCGTACCGCGCGTTCAAGCCGAAGAAGCTCTCGAGCCTGGCGGCGTACAAGCTGCGCGTGGCCTACGACGTGGCGCAGCACGGCTGGGTGAAGGGCGCGCTGCTCGCGGAGAACGTCGAGCTGATCGACGTGGCGTGCAGGGACAAGAGCGTGGGGGAGAAGACCTGCGCGCTGTTGCAGGCGAAGCGTTAGTCCCAACCTCTCCCTGCGCAGCGGGGAGAGGTCGGCCGCAGGCCGGGTGAGGGGCTCAGTTGGGTGCGATTCTGCCCCTCACCCTGCCCTCTCCCCGCTTCGCAGGGAGAGGGAGACAGCCCGGCGCGCGAAGGCGAAGAACTGGGCGGCGAACTTCGAGGGCAGGTGCACCACCTGCACGGTCACGCGCGGGTGCGCGGGCGCCCAGACCAGGAAGAGCTCCTCGAGGAACTCGTCGCCGAGCTCCATCACGCCGGTGAAGTCCATCGTCACGTGGCCGGCCACCACGTCGAGCATCAAGAGCCGCGCGGAGAGCCGGTAGAAGCTGCCCGCACTCGCCACCTCGACCTTCTGCCGCAGCAGCACCACCTTCTGGTACCGCGCCGCGCGCGCCTTGCCGCTCACCGTCAGGGTGCCGTCCTTCACCAGGCGGCTGAGGTGGCGGTGCACGGCCTGCCGGGTGACGCCCGCTTCCTTCGCGAAGTCGGCGCTGGAGAACGGCGCGCCCGCGTCGACGAACTTCTTCAGCACCCGGTTGACGATTTCGCTCACGGCCGGACCTTACGGGCGGGCGCCCGGCCCGCAATTTTTCGACCGTTGACGACCCGGCCCCTCGCTTGACGAGGCGACCCCACACGTCCGAGTGCGGTTGACGCTCGCCGGAATCGTCAACCGGACCGACACGGTTGACGACCGCGCCCCCCAGTTGACGAGGCCGCGCCACGCTCGTTGACGAGGGGGCCCTGATTGACGCTGCGGAATCGTCAACACGTTGACGAGGCGACCCCACGGTTGACGAGCGCGCACCACAGCGCCCCTCGACTCCGCTCGGGGTGAACGGTCTCTCCGGGTAAGGTCCCGCCGCGTGTCGACCTTCAAGGCCGAAAAGGACCTGCAGACGCTCCTGCGCACCGTCACCCCGACGCTGCTCGAGGGCACCTGGGCGTTCGCCACGTTGGCGAAGGGCAAGCCCATGCCCAGCGGGCTCAACCCGTTGATGACCTACCGCGAGGCCGAGGGCACCACCTTGCTGCTCGACGAGGCCGACCTCGCGAGGAGCGGCCTGCCCCACGCGTTCTTCTGCCGGGGCATCTCGCTCAACGTGAACTCGTCGCTCTATGCGGTGGGGTTCCTCGCCGCCGTGTCGGACACGCTCGCGAAGGCCGCGATGAGCATCAACATCGTGTCGGCGTATCACCGCGACTACATCTTCGTGCCGTCGGCCCGGGCGGAGGAGGCGATCAGCCTCCTGAAGAAGTTGGGGTTGAAGAAGTGATTGCCAGAGGGAGATACGTGCGCAGCTTCTCGTAGACCGCTTCACTGCTGAGCAGGTCGAGGTGGTTGGTGCCGGTGGCGATCCACTGGTGCGCCTCGGGGAAGTCGAGCGCCCGCGCCTTGTCCTCGTGGCGCCCCAGCGCGCTGTCGATCGGCACCAGGCCATCGCCCGAAGGGCCCACCGTTCCGGCGATCGCGTAGCACTCCACGCCCGCCGGGAGCGTCAGCTCACCCCGCGGATCGCCTTCCTTCGCGAAGCGGTCCTTCCCGTGCCAGTGCTCGTCGAGCACGTTGCCGTAGCGCAGGTCGGTCACCCCCGCGCTGCGAAGCTCGCCCAGCCTCTTCAGCGGCGCGCTGTAGCGGCTGACGCCGAGGAGCAGGTCGACCCAGTTGCCACCCCGCTCGAGCGGCGAGCCGTGATGCGGCGTGCCCAGGGTGATCAACGTCGACAGCTTCTTACGCCACGCGTGCCCCTCGTCTTCCGCCACGTGACACGCAGCCCGCGAGACCAGCCCGCCCATGCTGTGCGCCAGCAGCACCACTTCCTCCATCGGCCGCGGCCACGCCTTCACCAGCCCCTCGAGGAGCGCTGCGAACTGGCGGCCATTCGACGAGACGTGCAGCCCGCTGTTGTAGCGGAGGTAGATGGGCACGAAGCCGCGGTCCTTCGCGAGCGCTGCGCCGTGGTCGTGCCCCTTTCGCCGCCACTGCAGGTCGTCCATCGACGAGCCGTGCACGAGCACGAGGAGCCTGTTCCCCTCGGGGAACTTCGCCTGCAGCGCGTCGCTGGTGAGCTCGAGCGGCTCGCCTCCGTGGGTCAGTTGCATCGCGATCGCCAGCGGGTTGTGCGTCTCAGCGAGGTAGTCGCCCATCACCCCGTTGAGCGCCGCGAGCACCACGCCGCGCTCGGCTCCGGCCTGGTCGAGCAGCGGTTGGAGCTGCCCCAGCGCGAGATCGAGCCCCGCGCCGACCAGCCTGGTGACGCCGCGGATGGTGCTGTAGGTGGGGCCCGTGAGCAGCTTCGTCACCTGCTCGAGGGGCTTGCCCAGGACTTCAGGGCCTCCTCCGATGGTGTGGTGCATCTTCTCGACGAGGTCCGTCACGTTGCGCGTCGCCTCGACGGCGAGCTTCGTCGCGCCCCGGAGCTGATCGACCAGCGTTGGCTTCTTCGACATCGGTGTGCCCTCCGGGTCGTGACGTAACCCGTGCCGCAGAGGGAAGCAGCGTCGGGTTGACGTCAACTCGTCGGACTGGCGGCGCCCGGACCTGGGCGACCGCAGGGCGCGCACGGGTCCTGGGATTGCAGCGCAGGGCACCATGCCCCTCACGACCGCGCCGCTCCGTTCCCGTTCGACCGTCTCGCTGGTGGGGCTGGTGTTGCTGGGAGGGCTGGCCTGGGCGGGGCCGCCCCTGTCCAGCACCGAGCGCGGCGCGCTGCAGCGCTTGAGCAGCGAGGCGGGCATGGCCCAGCAGATCCTCGATCAGAACCCGCCGGAGAAGTTCACCGCGGCGCACGCCGCCTTCGTGAAGGAGAAGATCAGGAAGTGCGAGGCCGAGCTGCCCCGCTGCCCGCCCGCCAGCCACCCCGACACGCAGGCAGCGCAGGCGAAGATCGACACGCTCAAAGCCGACCTCGAGGCCCGCGCAGGCGAGGCCGGCAAGCTCGCGCCGGGCGCGAAGAAGGTGACCGCGTCGATCCAGGAATGGGTGACCCGCCTCGACAAGGAGAAGACGGACGATCCGCTCGCCTTCAACGACGCCAACGGGCGCGTGCCGAAGAAGCTGCGCGAGGACCTGGACGGCCTCGAGAAGAAGCTGGCGAAGGCCGGCAACCCCGAGCACCCCGACGCGAAGGAAGCCGCCGCCGCGTTGGCCGACGCCCGCCAGAAGTTCGACGCCGCGCTCGCCGAGGCGAAGGCCGCGGTGGCCTCCCTGGGTGACTGGAAGGCCGAGCTGGTGAAGCTCGCCGAGACCTTCGACGGGCGCGCGACGCTCACCAGGCCGGTCAACGACGAGAAGATGGAGGGGTGGATCGCCTCGCTCCCGGGCATCAAGGCGAACATCGACGGGGCCGAGGCCTACGACCAGAAGCTCAGGTCGGCCGTGCCCGACTACGGGCAGAGCAAGGAGTGCCGCGACTTCAACGACAAGCTCTTCGCCGAGAAGAACACCTTCAACCAGAGCACGAGCTACTGGGAGAACGAGTTCGTCCACGACATCAACGCGGCCGAGCGGCAGGAGTTGATCGAGGGGGACGTGGTGGGCGACACGTTCGACTCCATCCGCCGGTTCATCGACGACGGCATCCACGCGGCGAAGATGCAGGTCGTCTTCTACCGCGACTTCAAGAAGAGCCCCGCCGACGTGCAGGCCGCCGAGGCGAAGATCGTCGAGCTGCAGGACAAGCTGGCGAAGCTCGACGCCGCGCAAGACAAGGCGATCGACAAGGTGCGCATGCCGAAGGACCGCGGCAACGCCGAGATGAAGAAGCTCGCCGCGACCGTCACCGGGGGCGGCGACTTCACCCGCGAGCTCAAGGGCGAGGGCCGCAAGCTGCTGCGGCTGGTGGTGGTCGACTCGGCCATCACGCACAACAACTCCACGGAATGGAACGGCGGCGCGTGGCTCAAGCGCGACTACGACACGTTCGAGGTCGTCGGCGCGTTCAAGGACAAGACCGGAAGGGTCGACCAGCTCAGCTTCACCATCCGCTTCGCGCGGTCCGACGTGGCGGCGGCGAAGAAGGGCGTGTGGACGTACGGCAGCTGGCGCAGGAGAGGGTCGATTCGCGAGGCGAACGTCTTCAAGTGAAGCGCGGCGAGCGGGAGATTACGGCAGCCGCCAGCTGTAGTTCACGTCGGGCACGCAGGTCGTGCCCAGCTTGACCAGCTCCCACGGACCCTCGGTGGCGATGCGCTGGCCGCCACTGTTGGGCCGGGTGATCACGTAGTTGAAGAACCCGTGCTGCGGCGGGAAGCCCGGCATGTAGAGCGGCGCCTTCGCGTGGAGGTAGGTGGTGCCGCCCGTCCACGCCAGGTGCGCGGCGTCGATGCGCAGCCCGCACACGTCACCCTGCCTGCTCGCCGCCAGCAGCAGCCGGTTGATGGGCCCGAAGTCGTCCCACGCGCTCGAGTCGGCGCGCTCGGGGTAGCTGCCCACGTCGCCCATGGTGAGCGTCTTGTGATTGACGGCCGACACCGCCACCGCGAGGCCCAGCAGCACCAGGCCCAGCCGCGCCGGCTTCGCGGGCAACAGCGACAGCGCCAGCGCGGGCAGCGCGCACGCCAGGGGAATGACGGGGACGATGAAGCGCAGCTCCTTGTGCGCGACGAAGAGGTGCAGCCCGAGGAACGCAGCCAGGGTGAGCACCACCGGCCAGCCCTTCTTGAGCGCCACCAGCGCAGAGACGCCCAGCGCCAGCGACACGCCCGGCATCGTGCGGAACAGGTACACGAAGTAGTACGGCCACGGCGCCGTGCCCCAGCCCGCGCCCCGGTTCTCCACGATGTTGAAGCGGTAGTAGACGACCGCCGAGTGGAAGAAGCCGCCCGCCTTCGCGCTCGGCAGCGAGTGCCACGCGGCCGCGTCCCACGCGCCGTAGATGAGCGCCCAGACGGCCAGCGTCGCGAACGCCTCGAGCACGGGCTTCCAGCCGGTCTTCTTGAAGCGGCTGATCAGCACCACCAGCACCACCACGCACACCACGCCCGACTGCAGGCGCGCGAGGGTGGCGAGGCCCAGCAGGCTCGCGCCGGTGATGCGCGCTTCCCGCGAGTCCTCGAGCGTCAGGGCCACGCCCCACACCAGCAGCACCGCGGCGAGGTTCTCGCTCATGGCGCGCGCGGAGAAGTAGAGCGCCAGCGCGCAGAGGCTCCAGGTGGCCGCCGCGAAGGAGGCCTCGAGCTCGCGCGCCCCCAGGCCCCGCGCCAGCCGGTACACCCCCAGCGCCGCGATGAGGGACAGCACCGAGAACACCAGCTTCACCACGGGGATGTACGTCGAGGGGGAATCGGCCCCCACCAGCTTGCACAGCGACAACCACACCGCCACGAAGCCGGGCACGGCCCAGGTGCGCGCACCCTCGAGGAACTCCCAGGCGACCAGGCCGTGGCCGAACACGAGGCGGTGCGCCGGCTCGAACGATTGGTAGATCTCGTCGGGCCAGTTGATGCCGTCGTCGGTGAAGACGATGCGCGCCCGCAGCAACAAGCCCAGCGCCAGCGAGCCGAAGAGCACCACGCGCGCCGGGAGCTCGATCGGCAACCACGTCGCAGGACCTGTACGCACCTCGTCGGACATGGAGCGGGCTACGGATAGCAGGTCCCGGGCCGGGAATTACCAGTCCCGCGTGGCTGTGGTCTGATGGCTCTTCAGGTTTCAGTCTCCGGGAAAGGTTCCCATGCGTTGGCTCGTCTGCAGTTTGATGCTTCCCCTCTCTGCGAGCGCGGCTTCCGTGCTCCTCATCCCCGTCGACGAAAAGGCGCGCGTGCTGGCAGACGAGCTGATCGAGCCGTTCGGCGCGGCGAAGCTGACGGTGAAGATGGCGGGCCCCGGCTCTCCGGCCTTCAACTGTCTGAAGGACGCCGAGCGCGAGACCTGCCTCAGCAACATCGAGGACAAGGCGAAGGTCGTGGCGGTGTTCGTGGTCTCGGGCGCGCTCAAGGGCGCGAAGGGCACGCTCAACCTCGAGATGCTGGCAAAGGGCGTGTTGCTGAAGAAGGACACCTTCAAGGTGAACAAGGGGAAGGTGAAGCAGCAGATGAAGGGGCCCATCGCCAACCTGCTCAAGCTGCTCCCGAAGGCCGAGACCGCCCCGCCCGTCGAGACGCCGAAGGTCACCGTTACCGAGACGCAGAAGGACCCCGAGCCGGTGGTCGAGCCCCGGCGCGATCCGGACCCGGTGGTGGTCGACGTGCCGAAGAAGCCCGAGCCCGTCACCCTCACCCCGAGCAAGCCGTCTGATCCACTCGCCCTCACCACGCCCGGACCGAGGCCGGTGAAGAAGCCGAAGGTGGCGGCCTGGGTGGTCACCGGGCTCGCCATCGCCGCCGCCGGCACCGCCGCCACGTTCGGAGGCCTGGGCTTCTCGGGCAAGGGAAGGCTCGAGCAGTCGACTCAGGGCACCATCTCGTACACCGACGCGCAGAAGCTCAAGGCCGATTCCAACACCCAGCTCACCGTGGCGCTCGGGGCTGGCATCGGCGCAGGCGTGACGGGCGTGGTGGCCGCGATTCTGTGGGGTGTCGAGTGATGCGAGCTTCGTTGCGTGGGCTGATGCTGTGTGCAGGCGTGCTGGCGGGCTGCGAGCTCGCCCAGCTTCCGGCGGACGCGGTCTTCAAGTGTGAGCTCGATGGAAAGTGCGCGCAGGAGGGCTACGTCTGCGACGGCAATTTCATCTGCAGGCCCCCGCGCGATGCAGGCACGGACGCAGGCCAGGACGCCGGACCGGTCGACGCCGGCCCCGATGACGCGGGCTTCGACGCAGGCTTCGATGCCGGCGTCGACGACGCAGGCTTCGACGCGGGCCCGGACGATGCGGGCTTCGACGCCGGGTTCGATGCGGGTCCGGACGATGCGGGCTTCGACGCAGGGTTCGACGCAGGGTTCGATGCGGGCTTCGACGCGGGCTTCGACGCAGGGTTCGATGCGGGCTTCGACGCGGGCTTCGACGCAGGCTTCGACGCGGGCTGTGTGCCCACGGGCGGCATCGACGAGCCTGATCCGGCCGGCCTCGACGTGAACTGCGACGGGTTCGACGGAGATCTCACGCGCGCCGTCTTCGTCGACGCGACGGGTGGCCTCGACACCGCTGCCGGAACGCAGGCAGCCCCGGTGCAGACGTTTGCGCATGCGTCGACGCTGGGCAAAGCGCAGATCTACCTCTCGATCGGCACCTTCGCGGGTGACGTCACGCTCGCCGAGGCGGTGGCGGTGTACGGCGGGTACGACGCGACGACCTGGGCGCGCACCACCACGAAGTCGCTGATGACGGGCGCGCTGCTGGCGAATCCTTCCGATGCCGGGCGCGTGGTGCTCGAGCGGCTCGAAGTGCAGGCACCGAACGCGACGGTGCCGGGCGCGGCGTCGGTGGCGGTGACGATGCGAAACGCCTCGAGCGCCTCGCGCATCACCAGCTGCCGCTTCGTGGGCGGCACGGGCGCCAACGGCAATGACGGCATGGCGGCCCCGCCCGTCAACGGCGGCGTCGCGGGCGAGACGGGCATCACTGGCGTCCTGGGTGGAGACGGCGGGCTCGGCGGCGCGGGCGCCGACTGCGGAGACGCGGGCACCTCGCCCCCGGGCTTCGCCGGCGGTGGCAGCAACGACAGCGCGGTCGGCCTGCCTGGTGAAGACCTGGCACAAGGCGGTGTCGGTGGCGCGCCGACGGACGTGGAAGGTGGCCCGTCGGACGGCATCGACGGTGGACCTGGCGTGGCGGGTATGGCGGGGAACCCGTCAGCGGCCCGGCCGGCGGATCCTCCCGCAACCGACCTCGGCAGCATCATCGCGGCGCAGTGGCAGGGCGTGGCGCTGGGCACGTGGGCTCCGGCGCAGAGCGGCAGACCCGGTGGTGGTGGCGGCGGTGGCGGCGGGCTCTTCTGGCCCTCCGTCCCGATCCTCGTCGCGCGGGGCGGCGGCGCCGGCGGTGGTGGCAGCGGGGGCTGTGGTGGCCGAAGCGGCACGGCGGGCCAGTCAGGTGGCGCGTCGATCGCGCTGGTGTTGTTCAACAGCTCGCCCACCCTGTCCGACGTTCAGCTGGTGAGCCTGGGGGCAGGCCGAGGCGGCAACGGCGGGGCTGCAGGCGCAGGGGGACCCGGCGGGCCCGGCGGGCAGGGCGGCGTGGGCGAGACAGACCTGATCACCTCGGCAGGCACGGCCGGCGCGGGCGGACGCGGCGCGGCGGGCGGTGCGGGTGGGCCGGGACGGCAGGGCCCCGGTGGTTGGGGCGGCCCGGTGGTCGGCCTGTTCTGCGGCGGCACTTCCGCCCCTGTGCTCGACGCGACCACCACCTGGACTCCGGGAAGCCCGGGCATCGCAGGCACGGGCGACCCGAACGGCGTGCCCGGTGGTCAGCCGGCGAGCGGCTTCAGCGCGAACTGTCCGTAAGCGGGGTCTGCGCTGGTCTCGGCTCCGTTTCCGGAGCAGTCCGGAATCGGAGCGAGCCACGTCGAGGGGGTCCATGATCGCCTTCACCGACGTGCAGTACGACGCAGACACCTCGGCGCTCGCGGCGTGCATCGTCGCGAACGACTGGGGCGATGCCGTGCCGAAGGGCAGCCTCACCGTGCGGGTGGCGCCGATCGCCGCGTATGAGCCGGGCGCGTTCTACAAGCGCGAGCTGCCATGCCTGCTGGCCGTGCTCGAGGCGAGCCCGAAGGTCACCCACGTGGTGATCGACGGCTACGTGTGGCTCGACGCCGCCGGCACTCCGGGGCTGGGCGCGCACCTGCACGCGGCGCTCGGGGGAAAGACGCCGGTGATCGGCATCGCCAAGACCGCGTTCCGCGGCTCGGAGATGGCGCTGAAGCTCGAGCGGCCGGGAACGGTGAAGCCCCTGTTCGTCACCAGCATCGGGATGGAGCCCGGCGAAGCGCTGGCGGCGGCGAAGCGGCTTCATGGCGAGCACCGCATTCCCACGCTGCTCAAGCTGGTTGATCAGCTGGCGCGTTCTGCACGAGGTTGAAAGCAGCCCTGGGGTGAGCGGTGAGCCCATGGGTTGCCCTGTGCCCGAATCGAGCTGGCCCCGCGGTTCCGGGCTTCTGTTGACGCGCTGATCATGGCTTCGACCAGGTCATCGCCACGAAAGGTACCAGCGTACAGCCGGCTGTACGCTGGTCACGCGCGTCGCCTTTTGAAGCGTCGAAGCCTGAATCAGCGCGTCAACAAATGCCCGCGGTGAGGGCCCGTGCGAACCGAGCGCAGCCAGGAACCAGGACCGACCACGTCTCTCGAGGCTGATCACCTCGATTCACTCGAGCGCGTAGAGCGTGCCCATGAGCCGCCGCACCGGCTGCCCCTCGGTCTCCTCGATGAACGAGACGAACTGCTCGAGCACCTGCTCCGCGTCCTCGGCGGCGGTCAGCGCGCGATCGAGCGCCTCACCACCCTTGAGCACGCACCAGAACTCCACGAACAGCGCGCTGGTCAGCGCCCCCAGCACCACCATCGGCGCCGACCGCTGCGACGGCGGCCGCTGCACGAAGTGGTTGATCAACTCCACCACCAGCTCCGCCGTCAGCCCGCCCAGCAACTCCCCCACCTCGACCAGCTCCGCGCGCGCTCGCCGCTCGTCGCGCTCCACCCGCGCCCTGCCCTGCTCCGCCAGGTCACGCACCACCGCCAGCGTGGTCTGGCTGCTGCGACCCGGTGCCACCCGCACCGGCGTCACCTCGAACCCGTCGCGGTAGTACCGCTCGAGCGGTGGCGCCGGCCTCCGCTCCTTCTTCCGCCGTGGCACCTCGACCATCACCCGCGCAGCCCCGCCGCCCTTGATCCGCATCGCCCGCTCCTCTGTCCTCGCGAGCGGAATGCCCGCGATGGGCGGTCGCAGTGCAAAGGGCCGGCCCATCACCGCCGCAGGGGGGCGCACGCGCCGAGGGCGCAGGATGGAGACGGCGTCTGGACGCTCCAACCGCTCTCTCAGCTCACGAGGAAGCGCCCGGGCACACCATCACCATCAACACCTCGCCCCGCCCGTCCTCGAAGCGCACCACCGCGCCCTCCGTGCGCGAGGACAACACCACGCGATGCACCGGCCTCCCGGAGACGGCCGTCATGAAGCCCGGGAGCGCGCCCACCTGCTGGCGCTTCACCGTCCCCTGCAGCTCGTCCACGAACTCGATGCTGCGCTTCGGGTCATCCACGAACGACGAGTGGCTGAGCGCACCTCGGACCAGTCATCCACCCCTGCCTGCTGAGGCCACCACCGAGCCACTGCAGGGGAATGGAGATCTCCCCCTTCCGACGCCTCTGGTTGCTCGCCACCCTCGCCCTGGGCCTGGCTTGCACGAGCTGCAACTGCGGCACGAGCCCGGCCTGCGGCGGCCCCGGTGAGCCGTGCTGCGCGAACAACGCGTGCGACAACTCCGCGCTCACCTGCAACAGCGGCGTCTGTCGCGGCTGCGGCGGCGCGGGCGAGGCGTGTTGCGCCGGGAACCTGTGCGGCGACGGCAGCGTGTGCAGGAACAACGTCTGCGCCGTGTGCGGCGGCCCCGGCGAGGCGTGCTGCAACGGCAACGCCTGCGGAGGCGGCTGCTGCGTCAACTCCACCTGCGTGGCGGGCGGCGCCACCTGCCCCACCCTGGGCGGCACCTGCAGCGGCGGGAGCTGCGGCAGCTGCGGCGGCCCCGGCCAGGCGTGCTGCGCCAACACCTCGTGCACCGCGGCCAACGTGGCGTGCGCGGGCGGCACCTGCGCGGCGTGCGGCGGCGCGGGGCAACCGTGCTGCTCGAACTCGTCGTGCACCGGCGCGAACACCGTCTGCTCGGGCGGCACCTGCGCCACCTGCGGAGGCCCGGGCCAGGCGTGCTGCCCCGGCAACAGCTGTTCCTCGGGCTGCTGCGACACCAACGGCCGCGTCTGCGTCGCCGAGGGGAGCCCCTGCTCGAGCGGCACCTGCGGCGGTGGCCAGTGCCAGGTGTGTGGCGGCCCCTACCAGCCCCCCTGCGCGAACAACGCCTGCGCCGGCGGCGGGTGCTTCAACGCGGCCACCGGCGTGTGCGTGCCCAGCGGCGACAACGGCCCGGCAGGCAACGTGTGCCGCGGCGGCGCCTTCGTCGCGTGCGGCGGCGCGGGCCAGGCGTGCTGCGACAACAACACCTGCGCGGGCGCGGGGGCGTGCTGCGTCAACGACGTCTGCCTCGACAACGGCACGGCGTGTGGAGGCGGCCTGGGCACCTGCACCAACGGTGCGTGCGGCACCTGCGGCGGCGCGGGCGCCACCTGCTGCACCGCGGGCAACAACAGCAACGCGGCCGACTTCTGCACGTCTCCCAGCATGACCTGCGCGGGCAACTCGATGTGCCGGCAGTGCGGCACGCCGGGCGCGCCCTGCTGCGACGGCAACCAGTGCGAAGGGGGCGGCTGCTGCGACAACAACTCGAACCTCTGCGTGGGCAACGGCGCGGCCTGTTCCCAGGGTCAGGGCACGTGCAGCGGCGGCGGCTGCAACGGGGGGCAGTGCGGGCTGCCCGGTCAGCAGCGCTGTGGCCAGGGCGTCGACTGCACCGCGCCCAGCACCATCGACGACAACAACACCTGCGTGGCCTGCGGTGGGCTGGGGCAGCGCTGCTGCAACGCCCGCAACGGCGACTTCTGCGCGGCCGGCTTCACCTGCGGCAACAACACCTGCGAGGCCTGCGGTGCGTCGGGGCAGCGCTGCTGCGACGGGCGGTTCTGCGGTGGCGGGCTCAGCTGCAACATGGGCACCGGCCGCTGCCCCTGAGCTCAGAGGCTGGTTCCGTCGAGCACCACGTCGCAGGCCGGGCGCAGGTGCTTGAGCGCCTCGACGCCGGCGCGGCTGCGCAGCCCCGAGAAGACCACCTGCTCGAGCTTGCCCAGCGCGGCCAGCCGCTCGATGGCCGCGTCGCTCAACGCGAGGCCCTTCAGGTTGAGGGTCTCGAGGTCCGGCAGGGCGAGCAGGTGATCGACGAGCGCGTCGCTGAGGTCGTTCTCCTTGATGCGCAGGTGCCGGAGGTGGACCAGCCCCCGCAGGTGCGCCGCGCCCGCATCGGTGATGTTGGTGCAGCTGACGTCGAGATCCTCGAGCGTCACCAGGCGGCAGATCGCCGCGAGCAGCTCGTCGGTGGTGTCGCTGGTGTTGAGGTTGAGCGCCTTGAGGCCCGGCAACCGGCGCAGCTGCTCGACCGCGCCCGGGGTGAGCTGGACGCCGTGAGTCGCCACCCGCTCGGCTTCGAGTGGAACCTGCTGGCCCATGAAGTCGATGGTGTCGGTCGGCATCAGGGCCCGACGTTAGCCCCTGCCGCTTCGGAATGGCGCCGGTGACGTGCCGCATGCAATATCGTCCGCGTGCCTACCGCCCTGCAGATTCCCGTCTCGCGCCTGCTCGCTGACGAGCAGTACGACCTGAAGCTCGAGCTGGTCGCCGGCGAAGAGGGCCTCGATCACGCCATCAGCTCGAGCCGCATTCAGAAGCCGGGCCTGGCGCTCACCGGCTTCACCGAGCACCTCCACGCCGAGCGGGTGCAGGTCTTCGGGAACACCGAGATCAGCTACCTGCGCACCCTCACCGAGGAGCAGCAGAGCGCGGTGCTCAGCAAGCTCTTCGAGAGCCGGCTGGCCTGCGTGGTGGTGACCAAGGGCCTCGAGCTGCCCGCGCCGCTGCTGGAAGGCTGCCGCCAGAACCGCCTCGCGCTGATGCGCACGCCGCTGGTGAGCTCGGCCTTCATCAGCCAGGTGCAGGCGTTCCTCGAAGAGGCGCTCACCGCCACCGGCAGCCTCCACGGCGTGCTCATCGACGTGTTCGGCGTGGGCGTGCTGATGCTGGGCAAGTCGGGCATCGGCAAGTCGGAGATCGCCCTCGACCTGGTGATGCGCGGCCATCGCCTGGTGGCCGACGACATCGTCAACCTGACCCGCCGCGCGGGCGACGTGTACGGCCACGGCAACGACCTCATCCAGCACCACATGGAGATCCGCGGCCTGGGCATTCTCAACATCAAGGACCTCTTCGGCGTGGCCTCGGTGCGCGACCGCAAGAAGATCGAGCTGATCATCGAGTTCGTGGAGTGGACCAACTCGGCCGAGTACGACCGCCTGGGCCTCGACGAGAAGTTGATGCCGCTGGTGGGCGTCGAGGCGCCGCTCTCGGTGGTGCCGGTGCGCCCGGGCCGCAACATGACCACCATCGTCGAGGTCGCCGCGCGCAATCACCTGCTCAAGCTGCGCGGCCACCACTCGGCGCAGGAGTTCGCCGAGAAGGTGACGCAGGCCATCTCGGGCACGGCCAGCCGCATCGGCACGCCGCAGACCAGCAGCTCGGTGGTGCGCCGCCACCACGACGAAGAGGAAGTGGAATGAGCCGCCCCTCGACTCCGCTCGGGGTGAACGGGCCATGAAGAGCATCATCGTCATCACCGGCATGTCCGGCTCGGGCAAGTCGACCGCCATCCGCGCGCTGGAAGACGCGGGCTGGTTCTGCATCGACAACCTGCCCGCCCCGCTGCTGATGAAGGTGACCGAGCTGGGTGAGTCGCGCGACCTGCTCGCCTTCGTGGTCGACGTGCGCGAAGGGCAGTTCTTGAAAGACGCGCCGCGCGCGATCGAAGAGGCCCGCCGCGCCGGTCACAAGGTCGAGGTGCTCTTCCTCGACTCGTCAGACGACGCGCTCACCCGGCGCTATTCCGAGACGCGGCGCAGGCACCCGCTGGCAGGCGCGGGGAGCGTGGCCGACGGCATCTCGCGCGAGCGGGAAGCGCTGCAGGCCCTGCGCGAGCAGGCCGAACACGTGGTGGACACCTCGACCATGACGGTGCACGAGCTGCGGCGCCAGGTGATGGCGCGCTTCGGCACCACCTCGCACGGCCTGTCGGTGAGCGTGATGTCGTTCGGCTTCAAGTACGGCGTGCCCAGCAACGCCGACATGGTGCTCGACGTGCGCTTCCTGCCCAACCCCTTCTTCGTGCCCGAGCTCAAGGCCTTCACCGGCCGCGAGCCGAACGTGGCGGCCTTCGTGCTCGACCGGCCCGACGCCTGGGTGTTCCTCGACAAGACCTACGAGCTGCTCGAGTTCCTGGTGCCGCGCTACCAACGCGAGGGCAAGAGCTACCTCACCGTGGCCATCGGCTGCACCGGCGGCAAGCACCGCTCGGTGGCCATCGCCCACGCGCTCACGCAGCGGCTCAAGCTGGCCCCGTTCGGCGAGCACGCCCAGCTGTGGGACCGCGACATCGAGAAGGAGTGAGTGATGAGCGAGCTGACCCTGTACGTCGACGCGAACTACGACAGCCCCTGGGCGATGTCGGCCTTCGTGGCGCTGGAAGAGAAGCAGCTGCCCTACGAGCTGGTCACGAGGGTGCTCTCGAAGAAAGAGACCTTCGCGCCCGGCTACGGCGCGCGCACGAAGAAGGTCCCTGCGCTGCGGCGCGGTGACTTCTGGCTGGCGGAGTCGATGGCCATCACCGAGTACCTGGCCGAGTCCTTCCCGTTCCCGAAGCACCCGCGGCTCTACCCGGAGAACCTCGAGGAGCGCGCCACCTGCCGCGAGGTGCAGTCCTTCCTGCGCACCGACCTGATGGCCATTCGCCAGGAGCGGCCCACCACCACCCTCTGGTTCGCGCGCGCCACCACGCCGCTCAGCGCGGAAGCCGAGGCCACGGTGAAGCGGCTCGTGGACGCGGTGGAACCGCTGCTCGCGCACGGCCGGCCCACGCTGTTCGCGAGCTGGTGCATCGCCGACGCCGACCTCGCGCTGATGCTGCAGCGGCTCAACCTCAACGGCACCGCGCTGCCCCCGACGCTCAGGGCGTATGCAGAGGCGAACTGGCTGCGGCCGTCGGTGGCGAAGTGGAACGCCCTGCCCCGCGGCCCGACGCCGGTCTGAGCCTGGACAGCAGCCACGAGCACCACGCGATCGAGTCGGTCGGCAACGACCATCTCTTCGTCGTTCGAATGAGCCCCCGAGCCGAGACACTGCGCGATCGGCGTATGGCGCAGGCCCTGGGCGAGATCCCATCGACCGGTCGCGAACGCCCTTGCGCCAGAGCGGCCCACTGCGCATCCGTTGCGGCCACGAACTGCACCGCGAACGTGCTCAGACCTCACCAGTTACAGGCACGCTTCATGCTCGACTTCGAGGCACCTCATGACCACCTCCGTCCGTCGGATCGAGCACCGTCTTCCAGCACGCCGACTCTCAGAAGCTGCGCCCTGACAGGGAGACGCCATGACGATCGTCTGCGGAACGGATCTCACGGAAGTCGGCACGCAGGCCGCGCAGGGCGCCGGTGCGCTGGCCAGGGGCCTCGGGGTGACGCTCGTGCTCGTGCACATCATCGACGAGCTGGGGGCGGAGCTGACCGCAGCGAGCGCGCACCACGCGCTCTACGAGCCCAGACATCGGGCGGTGCGCGAGCAGGCGGAACAGCTGGCAGCGCGGTTTGGCATCGAGGTCGAACAGGTGGTCCTGCCAGGGGTCGCCCCGGTGAAGCTGGTCGAGGTCGCTCGAGCGGTCGGCGGGCACCTCCTCGTGCTGGGGGCGGGGAAGGACCGGCGCCGGGCCCTGGGCAGCGTCGCTGAGCGCGTCGCGCAGACCTCCCCCCTTCCCGTGCTCGTGGTGCGGGAGCCCGCCAGCCTCGAGGCGTGGGCGCGAGGCGACAGGGCCCTTCGCGCGATGGTGGGGGTCGAGCTCGCCTCCACGTCGAAGGCGGCCCTCCTCTGGGCGGCGGCGCTGCGAACCATCGGGCGGCTCGACCTGCTCCTCACCCAGGTCGTTTCACCCTTCGGGGAGCAGCTGCGGCTGGGCCTTTCGGGCATGGGCGCCCCCGGCGAAGTCCCGCCGCAGCTCGCCGAGCCGCTGCTGCGCGACCTGCGTGCCTGGGCAGGAGACCTGCCCGGCGCCGGGGAGACCACCTACGCCGTGAAGCCGGGCCAGGGCCTGGTCGAGGCCCACCTGGCGCTCCTCGCGGCCGAGGCCGGCGTCGATCTCCTCGTCGTGGGCGCGCACCAGCGAACGGGCGTCGCGCGGCTCTGGCAGGGGTCCGTTTCTCGCGGCGTGCTCGAGCGGGCCTCCTGCAACGTCGTGTGCGTACCAGCCGCGGGGGCTGAGGGGGTTGAGGGTGACCTGCGGACGTTCCGCCGGGTGCTGATCCCCACGGACTTCTCGGCGCTGGCCAAGCGCGCCATTCCGGTGGGCTATGGGTTCGTCGCAGCGGGCGGCGTCGTCCATCTGCTGCACGTCAGTACGCGCCAGCCCGTCGAGACGGAGGCGACCTTGACGCAGCGGCTTCGCGCCCTGGTCCCACCAGGCGCGGCCGGGCGCGGGGTGAGCACGGAATTCGAGCTGGCCAGCGACGACACCGCGGCGCTGGGCATCTGGCATGCGTCGGGGCGACTGGGGGTCGATGCGATCTGCATGGCGACCCACGGCCGGGCGGGAATCGCACGCACCCTCCTGGGCTCGCAAGCGCAAGAGGTCGTGCAGCGCTCTCGCGTCCCGGTGGTGCTCGTGCCTCCAGAGCGTGAAGGCTGAAGTCCAAATCGGCGTGCGCCGAATTCAAGCAAAGAGGGAGCGATGAACGAGAACCAGAGCAAAGGACGGCCGTCGAAGGCACTGCCGCTGCGGCGCGTGGTGGTCGCGACGGACTTCTCCGCGGGCGGAACGCGCGCTGTCGAGCGGGCGGCCCGGCTGGTGGCCCCGGGTGCCCAGGTGGTGGTGGTGCACGTGTTGCCCGCCTCGCTCCGCAAGGACCGCAAGTGTGAGGCCAGGGCCCGTGAAGGCCTCGATGATGCCGAGGCGCGCGTGCACGACGCCGTGAAGGGCGTCGCGGTCGAGTCTGTCCTCGCGTACGGCGAGGCCTTCGAGGAGCTCCTGCGGGTGGCAGCTGACCAGGAGAGGGCCGAGCTGATCGTCCTCGGCCGGCACGGCACCAGGCGGTTCCGCAACCTGCTGTTGGGAACCACCGCTGAGCGGCTGGTCCGTCATGGGACGTTCCCCGCGCTGATCGTCAATCTTCCGGTCAGGCGGGTCTACCGGCGGCTGTTGGCCGCGGTCGAGCTCCCCCCGGAGGGGAGCCGGCGCGCAGTCGAGCTCGGGCTGCGGCTCACCGGCGCCCACTTGCAGGATCGCCGGGTGGTTCACGTGCGCGACGACCTGGTCGACCGCACGCTTCGACGCGGAGGCTATCCAGAGCGCGACCTCATCGAGCAGCAGCAGACGCTCCGAGCGGAGGCCTCGGCGACGCTCCAAGCCTGGCTGCAGACCGGATACCCGGGCCTCCAGTGGAGCGTCTCCGTGCCTTCAGGTGACCCGCGTGCCGGCATCCTGGCCATCGTGGAACACCGTCAGGCGGACCTGCTGTGTCTGGGCACGCACGCCCGAAAGGGGCTCGCGCGCGCGTTCCTGGGGAGCGTGGCCGAAGGGGTGTTGCGAGAGGTGACCTGCGACGTGCTCATCGCGGCCCCCGTGGGTGAAGGTCGATGAGGTGCACGAGGGAGTCAGCTCACGCCCCACGGCCGACCCCGGAGACGCAGCGATTGCCCTCGCCCACGGCGACTGGCAGGTCATCGGACGCCTGTTGCGCAGGCTTCCCCGATCCTGACTCGAGTTGAGAGAGTCAGCCCCGGACGACGCTCAGCACGATCTCCACGAGCAGCAGCAGCATGATCGTCAACTCGACGAGCTCCGTGCGCCACCCCGCAGCTTGATCCGCCAGCACCTTGTAGGCACCCTCGATGACGTCCAGCGAGCGCTGGATGTTCTCCTGCCAGACGTCGATGTGGAATCGGCCTGCGAGCAGCCGATAGACACGGGCGAGGTATTGATCGCCCACCAGCTTCAGCACGTTCTGCGCGCGCTCGAACACCGTGTTGGCCTCGACCTTCAGCTCTCCCAGCCCTCGCAGCTGGGCGGTGAAGGGCCTCCAGAGCGGGAGCCGTTGGCGGGCGAGCGCGTGCACGACACCCCAGGCCGTCATCAAGCGCTCGTCGAGGCGGTTGTCGATCTCCCGGAACTCGAGGAGCTGCAGATTCGCGAACTCGATCAACTGCAGCGTCTCATCGCACTGCGAGTCGATGAGCACCGCGGCCGCCCAGTCCGCGACGAACAGGTCCCCGCGGCCGTACCGCAACTGCACGCGCACCGCCTCTGCGATCTCCTCGGGCGACAGGGGCTCTGCCTCCAGGCGAACCAGCCCGGCCATCCACTCGGACGCGTGCGCCAACACCGCGTCAGACGGGAGCTGCTCGGGGGCGAACTCGAAGACGAAGTACTCTTCCGTCAGCTCGCCCCAGGACGCCCCCTCGATCGCCGGCTTCAGGGTCTCGAAGAGGGGCCGCAAGCTCGCCCTCGCCACTTGATGCACGGCTTCGGGCTTCGAGAGGCTGGCGGCCACGGCGCTCAACTCGACTGGCGTGAGCGCGAAGGGCACGTGCAACGCCACGCTCACGGCCGCGAAGTCGAACACGATGGCCTCAGCGGTGGCCTGATGCCGCCCGGTGGGCAGGTCCAACTCGAGGGGCGGGAGGGCGAAGTGGAGGGGCCGGGGTCGATAGGCGATGGTGATCGGCCTGCTCACCGGCGCCACGGACTGGGAGGCGTTGAGGGTCGTGGCCCGCCCGAGGTCGATCTCTTCACCCCAGTCGAAGGCCACGAACGCGTGGAGCACGCCGTTCAGCGTCGCTGGCAGCGCGCTCTTCAGGCGCTCGGGGTCGCTGGAGTCGGTCGTCACGGGCGCTGACCACTGGCGATTCGCGGCGCTCGCCACCGAACGATGGCCTTTCGCAGCTCCTCGACCCAGAACACCAGGCTGGCCACGACCCCGATGGCGAACATGTCCGAGAGTGGAATGGGGACGGTGTGGAACACCTTGTTGAGGGGCGGGAGGAAGACCACGGCCAGCTGGAGCAGGTTGCCCAGGACGAGCCCCCCGATGAGCCACCGGTTCTTGAACAGGCGCAGGTCGAACGCCGAGTGCCGCTCCGACCGGCAGCTGAGGACGTTGAACCACTGGCAGACGGCCAGCACGGTGAAGGTCTCGGTCTGGACCTGGGCAAAAGGAAGTCCGGTCCAGGTGCGATAGATGAACCAGCCCAGCGTCGAGATCGCGATGCTCGGGGTCATGAACAGCATGCGCCCCAGGATGCTGCGCGTGAGCAGCGGCTCGTTCGCGGCGATGGGCTTGCGCTGCATCTCGTCACCTTCGGGTGGCTCCATCACCAGGTTGACCGTCACCGTCCCCTCGGTCACCAGGTTGATCCACAGAATCTGCACGGCCGCGAGGGGCGGCCGGTAGCCGAGGATGAGCGCCGTCAGCAGCACCAGCACCTCGGCCATCGAGGTGGAGAAGAGGTAGAGCATGACCTTCTTGATGTTGCGGTAGACGACGCGCCCTTCCTCCACTGCGGCGACGATGGTGGCGAAGTTGTCGTCCATGATGACGATCTTCGAGGCCTCCTTCGCCACCTCGGTGCCGGTCAGGCCCATGGCCACCCCCACGTTCGCCTTGACCAGCGCAGGGGCATCGTTGACGCCATCGCCCGTCATCGCCACCACGTCACCCCGCCGCTGGTAGGCGTCGACGATGCGGAGCTTCTGCGCCGGGTGGACCCGGGCGAACACGCTGATGCCTTCGATGCGCTCCGCCAACGCGGCGTCGGACAACTGCTCGAGCTCGCGACCGTCGATGGCGAGGTCTCCGTCACGCGCGATGCCCAGCGTCCGGGCGATGGCCTGGCCCGTCACCTTGTGATCACCCGTCACCATCACGGGCCTGATGCCCGCCTCGAGGCACTGCCGCACCGCCCCGGCGACCTCGTGCCGGGGTGGGTCGATCTGCCCGACGAACCCCAGCAGGGTCGCCTTGCCGCGGAGCGACTCGAAGCCGGTGCTGCCCGAGAGCTCGCCCCCGTCGACCACCGCGACGGCCAGGACCCGCAAGGCCTGCGCCGCCATGGCGTCGGTGGCGCCCCTGAGCGAAGCGAGCTCCTCCTCTCCGAGGGGTGCCTCAGCCGCGTCGCCCTGGCGGCCTGCACGACACAGCGCGAGGACTTCTTCAGGAGCCCCCTTGATCACCACCCGCGCCCCGGCGCCGCGCCCATGCTGGGTGGCCATCATCTTCGCCGCCGAGTCGAAGGGGATCTCGGCTCTGCGCGGCCGCTGGTCCTTGAGCAACGCAGGCGCGAGGCCGCCTTTGACGGCGAGCGTGAGCAACGCGACCTCGGTCGGGTCCCCAATCGGCTTCCATCGCGGCTCGGAGGCTTCAGGCCCGTGGAGCTGGGCGTCGTTGCACAACACGATCGCCTCGAGCAGCTCTCGCAGCGGGCCCGCTTGCGTCGGGTCGACCTGCTTCCCATTCTCGAGGAAGTCCCCTTCAGGCGCGTAGCCCGCGCCTGTCACGGAGAACACCCGCCCACCAGCCAGGTGAATGGTCGTGACGGTCATCTCGTTGCGAGTGAGGGTGCCGGTCTTGTCGCTGCAGATGACCGTGGTCGAGCCCAGCGTCTCGACCGCCGCGAGCCTTCTCACCACGGCCCGGCGACGCGCCATTCGTTGGACACCGACCGCGAGCGCGATGGTCATGGCCACCGGCAGCCCCTCGGGGATCATCCCTACGACCTGGCTGATGGCCACCATCACGATGTCCCCGAACGAGACCCCGCGCAGCATCCCGATGGAGATCACCGCGACGAACAGCACGCCGGCGGCGACCATGATGTACCGGCCGAACGTCGCGATGCGCAGCTCGAGGGGTGTGCTGGACTCCTCGGCCTTCGAGGCGAGGGTCGCGATGCGCCCGAGCTCGGTCGCCAGCCCGGTGGCGACGACGAGCGCCCGGGCCCGCCCTGCCGTCACGTACGTGCCGGCGTAGACCATGTTCCTCCGGTCGGCGAGCAGCGTGTCCACCGGGACGGCGGCGAGGTGCTTGCTGACTGGCACCGACTCACCGGTGAGCGAGGCCTCCGCGACCTGAAGGACCACCTCCTGCAGCAGCCGGGCGTCTGCCGGGACCGCGTCGCCCGCCTCGAGCAGCAGGATGTCACCCGGGACGATCTCGCGTGCATCGACGACGACCTCCTGGCCGTCGCGAACGATGCGCGCCCGGGTGGTCGCGAGCTTGCGCAGCGCAGCCAGCGAACGTTCAGCCCGCCCCTCCTGGAGCGCCCCGACGAAGGAGTTGAGCAGCACCACGATGAAGATGACCACCGCGTCGTTGACGTGGCCCATGGCCAGGGCGACGCCGGCAGCCGCCAGCAGGAGATAGATGAGGGGGCTCTTGAACTGGCCGAGGAAGACGGACAGCAACGAGCGGCTCTCCGGCTCCGGGAGCGCGTTGGGGCCGACGCGGGCGAGGCGACGCGAAGCCTCGTCGCGGGTCAGCCCGGCGTCGGCGTTCGACGTCAGGGCCGCCAGCGCGTCGCCTTCGCCCAGCGCGTGCCAGCTCTTGTCGGGATGCTTCTGGTCGGGGGCTGTCGTTGGTTTCAAGACGACCTCCATTCAGTCACGCCCATGGGAGCCCATGCAGATGATGTCGGCCCCGACGCGAGTGGCCTCTCCACGACGCCGCCGAGTGGCGCGATGCCGTGGCGCGCGGCGACCTCGTCCCGGGAGTGGACATGGGCCGCCACGACCTCGCACGGCCCAGCACTGTGACCTGTCGAGCCCACCGCCATGTGGAGCGCGCGTGCACGATTCAAGCCCCATGACCCGGTAGGCCGCCCTTGAACAAGCGGCACTCACAGGGGCGCGCGCGGACGCAAAATGTCCACTCTCGAACCCGCCCAGGCACTAATTGCGCCCCCCGGGATGGTCCGATTCAGGCGCGCCCTGAGGTGACGGGCGCTGAGCGGGCGTCGCGTTCAACGAGCTCGCAGCGGAGGCCTCATCGGTGAAGGCCGAGTTCCGCCAAGCACCTGAAGCTGACGGGGCGATGAGTCTCGTGCGCCCGGCGAAGGCTCACCGCGATTCAGTCTGGAATCGAAGAAGCCTGCCGCCGATGCTCAAGGCGTACGCAGAGGCGAACTGGCAGCGGCCGTCGGTGGCGAAGTGGAACGCCCTGCCTCGCGGGGCGACGCCGGTCTGAGCCTGGACAGCAGCCAGGGCGCGGCCAGGTTCACCACCCGGTCGAGCGCGCCGGGCTCCACCAGCCGGGGGCCTGCGCCGCAGATGACCTCGACGCGATGCTCGCAGCGCATGCTCGAGACGAGCCGGCTGCCCAGCAGGCTGCGTTGATCTCCGTCGCCCACCAGCACCAGGGTGGGTGACGCGGTGAGCAGCGCCGAGCTCCCGGCGAGCTCGAGCGGCGTGGCCGCGCACACCACCGCGCGCGCCAGCTCGGGCCGCGCGGCGGCGGCCACCAGGGCGGCCGCGCCCACCTCACCCACCCCGAGCAGCCCCACGCCGTCGATCGCCAGTCCCCCCCGGGCGGCGATCCAATCGGCGGCGAGGCAGAGCCGCTCGGCGAGCAGGGGCAGGTCGGGGTGGGCGAGATCGAGTCGTGCGTCTTCGTCTTCGGTGAGCAGCTCGACGACCAGCACCGCGAGCCCGGCGCGCGCGAGGCTCGTGGCCAGGAAGTTGTTGCGCGAGGTGAAGCGCGAGTCGGTGCCGAGCAGCCCCAGCACCACCGCCCCGCCGGGTGGATCGGCCGGCCACACCACCCGCCCCGCGAGCGAAGCGTCCTTCGCCGCGATCAGGCAGTCCTCTGCGAGCGGCCTCGTGCTGTCCATGGCCTCAATGTGGAGCAGGCGAAGCGGGGCTCCAATGCGAAACCCCACGTACGGGCGAGCCCGTACTCAGATCACGACCTTCGCAGCGCGGGCAGCGCGAACGAAGTCGGCCAGGGCGAGGGTGGTGGCCAGCCCCGTCTTCCGCATGATGTGAGCGCGGTGCACCTCGACGGTGCGGAAGCTGATGCCGAGGCGCGCGGCGATGTCCTTGTGCACGAGCCCCTCGGCGAGCAGCGCGAGCACTTCCCGCTCGCGGGGCGTGAGGCAGTCGACCAGGCGCTGGTGGCCGTCGTGAACGCGGGCGAAGGCGGTGTGCTCGGCCACCAGCTCTGCGACGCGGGCGAGGAGCACCTCGGGCTTCGCCGGCTTGAGCAGCACGTCGCGCGCGCCGGCACGGATCGCCTCGACGGCCAGCGGCACGGTGGCGCTCCCGGTGAGGAAGAGGATGGGGAGCCGGGTGCCCCGGCGGCCCAGCTCTGCCTGCAGCTCGGGCCCCTGCAGGCCGGGCAGGTTCACGTCCAACACGATGCAGCCCCGGGCGCGCGGATCGAGGGCAGCCAGGAGCCCCTCGGCCGAGCCGAACGGGCAGACCCGGTAGCCCGCGCGCTCCAGCAGGAGCGTGAGGCCGTCGCGCAGCTCGTCGTCGTCGTCCACCAGGTAGACGGTGGGAGGCACCTCGAGGGGGAGCTGGCCCTGCGGACTCACGGGGCCACCGGCATCGAGAAGAACACCGTGGTGCCCCGGCCCAGCGCGCTCTCGACCCACACCCGCCCGCCGTGGGCTTCGATGAGGCCGCGGGCGATGTACAGCCCCAGGCCCGCGCCCTTGCGCGAGCCGCGCTCGGCTTGCCAGGAGCGCTCGAAGAGCCTGGGGAGATCTTCCGGACGAATGCCGCGGCCTGCGTCGGCGACGCGAAAGACGACCTCGTGGCCGTCGCTCACCGCGCCGATGGTGACGTGGCCGCCGCGGTCGCTGAACTTGAGCGCGTTACCGAGGAGGTTCTCGAAGACCTGGAGCAGGCGGTCGCGATCGGCCCGCACGTCCGGCAGGGCGCCCACCTCGGCGCGGAGCTCGATGCCCGCGGCGGCGGCCAGGGTGCGCTGGGCCTCGAGCGCGTCGGCCACCAGGGCCGCGGTGGGCACTGGGGCCGGGTCGACGAAGAGCTGGCCTCTCTCCATGCGCCCGACGTCGAGGAGATCCTGGATCAAGCGCGCCATGCGGCTGACGGCCCGCTCCACCACCTCGCTGGGCTTCTTCACCCACTCCGCGCCGTCGCGGGCGCGGTCGCGCAGCAGGCGCGCCTGGAGGAGCACGCTCTGCAGGGGGTTGCGGAGGTCGTGGGCCACGATGCTCAGCAGCTCGTCACGGGCCTTCACGGCCTGCTGGGCATCGCGGTAGAGCATGGCGTTCTCGAGCGCCAGCGCCGCCCGCAGCGCGAGCTCCTCGGCCAGGCGTTGATCAGCCGCGTCGAACGTGCGGGTCGACGAGATCAGGCCCAGCACGCCCAGCGCCCGGCCCCGCGACACCAGGGGCACGGTGAGGGTGGAGCGGGCCTCGAGCGCGAGCAGGCCCTCGAGGTGCCGCGGTCCCTGCGCGAACGAGGCCATCCGCTCCGGCGAGAGGTCATCGAGGAGCACCGCTTTGCGCGACTCCATGGACAGGAAGGCCGGGTGGCCCGGCGCGGGCTCGAGGGGCGCCTGCTTGAGCAGGTCGCAGACCCACGCGCGAGCCGGATCGGCGCTGGCGCACTCCACCCGCCTCACCGCCCCACCCGGCTCGACGACCCCCACGATGCAGAAGTCGGCCAGCTCGCGCACGGTCAGGCGCGCGATGGTGCCCAGGGTCTCGTCGTAGTCCAGCGACGAGGCGAACGCGGCCCCCACCTCCGCGAGCAGCGCCTGGTGCTTCTCGACGCGCCGCGCTTCGGTGGTGTCGCGCAGGGCGACCGTGAACACGGTCTGACCATCGACGTGGAGGCGCGAGATGGCGGCGTCGATGGGGAACTCCTCGCCGTTCTTGCGCAGCCCGGTGAGGCCGCCGCGGCGCTCGGCGGCCATGCGCCGCGAGGTCCCCGGGCCCTGGGCGAAGCGGGACACCAGGGCGGCGTGGTGCTCGCGGAAGCGCGCGGGCAGGAGCGTGGCGAGCGGCGCGCCGAGGACCTCCTGCTTCGAGTAGCCGAAGGTGCGCTCGGCGCCCTGGTTGAAGAGGGTGATGTGCTGGCGGTCGTCGATGCAGATGATGGCGTCGGCCGAGACCTCGAGGATGCCCGACGACTTCGCCTCGGCCACCGCCAACTGCCGCTCGAGCTGCTTGCGCCCGGTGATGTCGAGCACCGTGCCCGCGCCGCGCACCGGGCGGGGAGGCTCGCCTTCGACGAAGAGCCGGGCGTCGACGCAGACCCAGCGCTCGGTGCCGTCCGGGCGGAGCACCCGGTGTTCGTCGTGAAAATCCATCGCGCCCGCGGCGGCGAGGCAGGCGGCGAGCTTCTCCTGCACCCGCGGGCGGTCCTCGGGGTGGACGTGCGCCATCAACCAGTCGCGCGCGCCGTCGGGGCGCAGCCCGGGCGGAGCGACGGTATCTGCGGGCAGGCCGAGGAGCGCCAGCACCTCAGGGGAGAAGTAGTTCTCGCCGGTGGCGAAGAGGAACTCGAAGGTACCGAAGCCGGCGGCCTGCGCACCGAGGCGCAGCCGCTCTTCGTTCTGGCGCAGCAGCCGCTCGGCGGCCCTGCGCTGGGTGATGTCGCGCACGAAGGCCTGCCACCGGCCGTCCTCGAGGATCTTCGCGCTCACCTCCGCGGGGAACTGGCTGCCGTCCTTGCGGCGGAGCATCCACTCGCCCACCTGCACCGCGCCCTGGAGCAGCGCGCTGCGCGATTCCCACAGCTGCGCTGCGTCTTCGGGCCGCAGCAGGTCGACGATGGACTTCCCCAACAGCTCTTCGCGCGTGTAGCCGAGCATGGCGCAGGCCGCGGTGTTGACGTCGGTGTAGCGCCCCTCGAGGTCGGCCACGAAGACGCCGTCGGGCGCGTGCTCGATGAGGCTGCGGAGCCGGTCGCCGGCCTGCGCCGCCTCGTGACGCGCGGCCTCGAGCGCCCTGCGCGCGTCGGTGACGTCGACGGAGAAGATGCCGACGCCGGTGGGCACGGGGAAGATGCGCAGCTCGAACCACCTCGGTCCATCGGCGAAGGGGAACTCGCTCTCGAGGCGGTGGGGGCGGCGGTCGACCATGCACTCGCGGACCGCAGGGTAGATGGGCGTCTGCAGCAGCTCTGGATAGAGCTCGGTCATGGAGTGACCGAGCAGCTCTTCCCGGGGGCGCCGGGCGTGCCTCACGGCGGTGCGGTTCAGGTAGAGGTAGTTCCAGTCGAAGCCCACGATCTGAAAGCCCTCTTCCAACTGCTCGAGAGCATCCAGGGTGATGGCATCGACGGCCGCCGCGCTCATGGGGTGAACTGAAGGTAAGTCGCGCCCCCCCTGCCGAGCCGCCGAGATCGTGGATTGCGCCACCCAAAACTGGGGAGGCGGTTGTCAGCCACCTCCACGAAGAGGCTGCGCGGTCTCGCTGGGCACCGCCTGCACGCGCACGGTCATGCCGCTCTGCTCGAGCGCCGCAAGGGCGCTCACGTCGTTCTGGTCGAGGAACACCGAGCGCGACACCGGCTGCCGGCCTGGCCCCGAGTGCACGTTGCCCAGGTTGAGGATGCCGTCGGGCAGGCCCTGCTCGCGCGCGGCGACCGCCGCCTTCACCTCGCGGAAGAGCACCAGGGTGGGGACGCCGTCGCTGGCCAGCTTGCGGAAGTCGATCTTCGAGACGGGCGCGAGCACCAGCTCGACGTCACCGGGAATGGCCAGGGCGTACGCCGCCTTCGCGAGCGGATCCACTGCGGCCTCGTCGTCGGCCACCACCACCCGCTTCGCCGCGAGGTGGGGGAGCCAGGCTTCGATGACCTGCCCGTGGATGAGACGACTGTCGATGCGACTCCACACAATCACGGGAACTCCCACTGCGACGGCGGCCCTGCCTTCGACACGTCTAGCCCCGAACGCGGGTCCCGGGCATCCGAAATCCCCCGGGGCTATGAGTAGGAACATGTCCGACACCAATCAATTGGCAGACATCACGCACACCATTCAGCTCGCGGTGGCGCCGGTGTTCCTGCTCTCGGCGCTGGGCACGGTGCTGTCGGTGCTCACCAACCGCCTCTCGCGCATCATCGACCGGGCGCGGGTGCTCGAGGCGCGCTTCTCCGGGCTGCCCGAAGAGGAGCAGGTCAGGGCGCGTACCGAGCTCGACACGTTGACGAGGCGGGCGCGGCTCATTCACCGGGCGCTGACCGCGGGCGTGAGCGCGGCGCTGTCGGTGTGCCTGCTGATCATCACCGCGTTCGTCGGGTACCTCACCAAGAGCAACCTCGGCCTGGTGGTGGCGGCGCTCTTCATCATGGCGATGGGGCTGTTCGCGTTCGCGCTGGTGAGCTTCATGCGCGAGGCGGTGCTCTCGTTGGGGTCGCTTCGGTTCGGACAACACGCGGTGGTGAGTTAGCCGCGCGCCGTTCACCCCGAGCGGAGTCGAGGGGCTTGCCCGTCAGACCTGCTCGAGGCGCACCGCGCGGAAGCGCTCGGCCAGCTTCTCGGGCAGCTCGGGCCGCTCGCCTTCCATGCGCTGCGCCAGCGCGCGCGCCCGGGTGATGTCGCGCAGCGAGAGGCACTTGTCGAACAGGCGCTCCTGGTGCGGCCACGCCGAGGGGAAAGGAAAGCCCAGCGCCGTGCCGCGCGCCTCGGCGAGATGCCAGAGCGCGACGAACTCGGCGCCCGTGGCGTGCTCGAGCAGGGTGGTCTCGGCCGCTTCGAGCGCCAGCCGCTCGTCGCTCAGGGGGCGCTTCGACCAGTCCTTCGTGAGCACGTCCTCGAGCTCGGGCTTCGCCGCCTCGAAGGCGCCGCTGCGCGCCAGGGCCAGCGCCGAACGCGCCCGCGCCGCGGTGGCCAGCGGGCCCTGCCGGGCGGCCAGCGCCGCGAACAGCTTCGCCGCGCGGGCAGGGTTGGCGCGCTCGACCAGGAAGCAGACGCTCTCGAGCTCTTCGTCAGAGAGCGCCTTCGGGTCATCGCCCGGGCCGAGCTTGGCCAGCAGCGCCTCTTCACCGCGCGAGAGCTGATCGAGGGTGCGCTCCACGGCCTCGAGGAAGGGGGCGACGTCGTCGTGAGGCGCACCGTTGGCCATGGCGCGGTGGAGCAGCTGCAGTGCCTCGCGCGACGCGTCGACCAGCTCATCGGGCAGCACGTCGGCGGCGTCGCGAAAGCGCGCGTACGCCAGCAGCACCAGCCACTTCCACTCGGTGGTGGTGGGGGTCACCACGTCGCGGAGCAGGGTGGTGGCCGAGGCCCAGTCGTCGTCCTCGAGGTGCTTGACCAGGCGGGCGTCGCGCCCGTCAGGGAGATCGAACGGCGGCGCGAGGAAGTGGGGCATGAGCGGAACCGATAGCAGCGGAACGCTGCGCGAGACAGACGGAAGCGCAGCGGACGGCTGGCCGAGGTGAAGCGACCCAGAAAATGAGCGGAACCGATAGCAGCGGAACGCTGCGCGAGACAGACGGAAGCGCAGCGGACGGCTGGCCGAGGTGAAGCGACCCAGAAAATGAGCGGAAACCGGGCCGGGCGAACCGGCCTCCCCTGTTCTCCCTGAATTTCCAGCACCAGCCCTCGTCCTTGCGCCTCGATGACGATGACCTTTGAGGGGGCCACGAAGTCGTCGCGCTACACCGAGTTGATGGAGCACCAGCCCAGCGTCGCCGGGCACATGTTCTGGGGCGTGGTCGGCATCACGTTCTGCCTCGCGGCGACGCTCGGCTGCCTCTACGGCGCGCTGGTGCTCGACAAGAACGGCCCGCTCATCGCCGGGGTCGCGGCGGGCGTCATGGGGGTGGTGTCGGTTTTCGCGATCCGCAGCCACCACCGCTTCATGTCGGCGCCGCTCGAGCGCCGGCTCGCGCAAGTGAAGGACGAGACCGTCGAGACCCACGTCACGACCAGCACCACGCACCAGCGCAAGACGAACGTCAGACACACGAGCACCCGCACTTCCCACTCGTACCACCTGCTCCTCGAGTTCGAAGATGGCGAGCGCGAGTCGCACGAAGTCGACGAGGACACCGCGCGCCTCACTGCCACCGGCGACATCGGCTTCGCCTACTTGAAAGGCGGCGTGCTGCTCGATTTCAAGCCAGTCTGAGACCTGGGTCGGCCTGACTCCCCTGCTGGCGGCAGGCTCTGCTTCCCCCAGGTGGGCCCTCCGGTCGATGCCGGCAGCGGGGGCGGCCTCGGCGGCGATGCAGGTGGAGGTTGGAGGCGCCGTGGCGGTGAGCTGCACGGACGCGAAGAACGGAACCGAGTCTGACCTCGACTGCGGCGGAGACTGCGCACCCTGCGCGCTCGCCGCGAGCTGTGGCACCTCACCCGACTGCGAGTCGGGCGTGGCACCTGCGAATCAGTGCGGCGCGTTCGCGGGCTGCAGCACCTTCGTCGACCTGCGCGGGGTGGGCACGCCGACCATCCGCTTCCCCACCAGCGGCAACAACCGCTACAGCCCCGAGTGCGTGCGCGTGCGGTTCGGGCAGCGCGTGACGTTCTCGGGCGGTGACCTGTCCACGTACACCCTCGAGCAGGGCTGCGGCCCGGTGAACGGCGTCATCCGCGCGAACTCGGGCCAGAGCGCCACCCGCCGAGCTGAGCAGCCCCTGGGCCGGCCTCACCTCAACCGCCGAACGGCACGGTCCGCATCGGGCTTCGCGGGTGGTGCTTCAGCCAGAGCGCGCTCTCGATCAACAGGTCGTCGGGCCCCGCCGCGGGCTGCTGGTAGTGACGGCCGAGCACGTAGTCGTCGACCATGGAGCCCCAGCCGTCGTAGGTGGACCGGAGGGAAGCGCCCGCACCGAAGACCCAGTTCCACGCCTCTTCCTCGGTCAGGTAGCCAGCGGTGAGCGAAGCACGCGCGACGCTGATCAGCCGGCAGAAGTCCCAGGCAGCGATGTGGTTCGCGCGAAGCGCCCCGGCACGCGACACCACCAGGGCCCTCTGCTGCGGGTCGGAGATGAGGGAGGGGTCGAGCAGGTCGTCGGCGAGCCGGGACCGGTGCCCCTGGGTGGAGAGCCACTCCAGGACCTGGAGCGCCGAAGCACGGTCCCTGACGTCCCAGTGCAGTCCCAGCAGCGCGCGCAGGCTCGCGGGCTGGTGAGGGTCGGCGAGCGTGAGGCAGGGATCGCTCGCGAGATCTGCCGGCATCGACGCCAACAACACGAAGCGCTGGTTGTTGCTCAGCCCGCTCGCTTCAGCGCTCCAGGGCTCGAACGTCGGCGCGCCGTCGAGGAAGCGGCGCAGGTCCACGGGCCGGTTGCTGCCGGGCGCCGCCATCTCTGCCGCGGTGACCCAGGCCAGCACCTGGCGGGTGAGGGCCGGCTCGCGGGACAGACTGTCGAAGCAGACGCGCGCGAAGGGCACGTCTCCGCTCGCGAGCGCTGCAGGCACGGCGCAGGCGGCGACCCAGGCGTCCTGCTCGCTGGCCAGTCGCTTCTTCAGCGCGGGAAGGACCTTCTCGCGGATGCCGGCGATCAGCGGCCAGGCCGAGTGCTCGGGATGACCCAGAGCGGCGAGCTTCATTGCCTCGAGGTAGAAGCGCGCCCGCGCCACCGCAGGGAAGGCCATGTTGTTCCCGGTGCCAAACCGCCTCGAGAAGTCCTGATAGAGCCGCTGGAAGTCCTGGGCACAGGCCTCGAGCTCGTGGTCGCTCAGCTGCCCACCCCCGGAGACCTGAGCGAGCGCGCGGTCGAGCCGCTGCGAGATCTCGCGGGTGAAGGGGTCCCTCGTCTCGTCGAGATCGCTCGAGAGCCCCAGCCAATCAAGCCAGCCCATTCCTCACCCCAGTCCCGAGTCCGAAAGCTCAGGGCACGACGGACACGCACTCGGTGGCGCAGGCGAAGGTGGCCGCCACGCACGAGCGCTCGCTGATGCAGGCGTTGCACATGTCGGCCTTGCGCCGGAAGTCGGTGTCGGCCCGGGCCGAGGCCTTGCACCGGTCCTCGCAGGCGTTGGTGTCGTAGGCCTTGTCGAAGCACGAGGCGTAGCGGGCGCAGATGCCGTTGCAGTCGATGGCGGTGTCGATGCGCTGCACCACCGCGCAACCGGTCGAGAGCGCCAACACCACGAGGAGGCCGAGTCGTTTGAAGTTCACGCCTCCTCGTAGCTCACTTCGGGGCGAGGAAGTCGAGCAGCGCCTGGTTGAACGCGGCCGGCTGCTGAAAGAGCGCGAAGTGGCTGCTGTCGGGGATGAACACGAGCTTCGCGCCGCTGATCAACCTCGCCATGTCTTCGAGATGAGCGCGCCGGATGATCTCGTCGTGGTCGCCGTCGAGCACGAGCGTGGGCACCTTGATCGCCGCCAGTTGCTCGCGCTTGTAGTTGGGCTGGGTGCGCCACATGGGGCGGAGCGCGGCCTGCAGCCCCTTGTAGTCACCGGGCGTGGGCGAGAGCTTCGCGTAGTCGGCCGCGCACCGGGCGAAGTACGCGGGGAAGGTCGTGCCCGAGTTCTTCTGCGTGCCGGCCTGGTCGAAGTTGGTGCCGAAGACCACGAGCTGGCTCACCCGCTCCGGGTGGCGAATGGCGACGTCGAGCGCCACCACGCCGCCGTCGCTCCAGCCCACGAGGGCCGCGCGCTCGAGCTTCAGCGCGTCCATCAACGCGAGCAGGTCGTCGGCCATCAGCTCGTAGCTGATCGGCCTGGCGTCGCGCGTGCTGCGCCCGTGCCCGCGCAGGTCGACCACGAACACCTGGAACTTCGCCGAGAGCGCCGCGAGCTGGCCCGACCAGTGGTCGCCGTTGCCCGCGCCGCCGTGGAGCAGAATGAGCGGCGGGCCCTCACCGTAGACGCCGTAGTAGAGCTTGATGCCGTTGACCTCGGCGCGGCCCTGGCGCGTGGGCGCGGGCATCGGCCCGGGCAGAGGCGTCGTCTTCCACGCCTCGACGGGTGCGGCCATGAGCGCGAGCGCGAGCCAGAACATGAGCGCAACTTACCTTCTGCGGTCGGAAGAACTCTCTGAATCAAGCGGCGCCAGGAACGTCTGTCGGGGCGTGGCGAGCCGAAAGAAGAGCATCAAAGAGCAGGCCAGGGAGCAGAACGACCGGCTCCTCCGCGACCTTGGTGTCATCGATGAAGGCGAACTCTGCTTGCTACTCAGGTCAACGGTGCACCTCGGTTCATCGGACCTCGAAGTGGCGAATGTCTACAAGCTGGCAGACAAGTCGCTGGTCGTTCATACCCTTGACGACGCATATGGCTTGCTCGAAGGCCAGCTGATCGAGTCCGAAGAGGAAATCGTCCGATCGCACGGCGATGGCCGGGGTGTGCTCGCGTTTCCCAACGCCAGTCTCGAAGAGGTGCGCGCGTGCCGCGACTACGAAACCGCGGTCGCCTGCGTCGGCAAGCGGGGGCGCTGGCTCGTTTCGCCCAGGACACGGCGAAAATACTCCGAACATCTGAAGATGTGACGCCGCCTCACCTGGACGACTCGGACCCTTGGCCCTGCACCCATTTTCCTGGCCGCGTTGCGGCGGGCCCAGAGCGTCAGCTCAGAAGACGAGGACTCGTTCGCCACGCACTTCGCGACGCTCCAGCAGGTGTACGCGAGCGCCGTCGCTGAGCGGGCAGGGCTCGACATCGCGTCGCGCGACCCTGAGCCGCGCACGCGAGGCGCGAGGGCCGGGGGATCCGTGCTCAGCGCGCTCGACTGCCGCCGCGAAAAGGAATCTGGTGGCCCCAACCCTCCGGAGGAAACGCCATGGAGAAACGTCCTCGTCCCCCCAGTCCTTCCGACGCGACGCGCGTGACGGTCTTTCAGATCATGTCGCGCGAGGTGATCTGCATGAAGCCCGAGACCACCGTCGAGTCGCTGCGCGCCATCCTGGTGGAGAACGGCATCAGCGGCGCGCCCGTGGTCGACGACAACGGGAAGATCGTCGGCATCGTCTCGATCACCGACGTGGTGCGCGACCAACACGAGCGCGGTGAGACTTTGGAACACGAGGACGTGCGGCTGCCCTCAGGGGGCGGCGTCACCTACTCCCCGGGTCCCGGCTTCCGCGTGCTGGACGGCGGCACGTCGGTGGCCGAGGTGATGAGCCCGAAGGTCATCACCATCAAGGAAAACACCACCCTCGCCGAGGCGTCCGCGCTGATGGCGAAGAACCACGTGCACCGCCTGCCGGTGGTGTCCGACGCGGGCAAGGTGGTCGGCCTGGTGTCCTCGCTCGACATCCTCGGCTGGGTGGCCGGGCTCTCGTAACGGCACGACGCCCGGGTTTCACCGCCGCTTCGGCAGCGGTGGCGGCCGCTGCGCGCTCGCCAACTGGGCGGCGTCGCGCTTCGCCTGCCTGCGCTCGAGCCTGCGCTGAATGAGGCGCACCAGCGGGTCTCTCCACGCCGCGAAGCGCTTGCGGGGAATGCCCTTGTCGTCGGCGGCCCAGCGCTCGCGCGCCTCGAGCTTCGCGTCGTAGCCGAAGAGCGCCTCGTAGAACTCTTCCCAGCGCGCGCCGCTGTAGCGGCAGACGAACTGGCGCAGCCGCTGTTCCTCGAGGCCCTTGAGGCGCATCGACTTGAGCATCTCCTCCACGGCCTGCACGAAGGGCCGGCGCTCGCGCGTCACCCGGCGGTCGAGCGCGAGGAACGAGATGAAGCCCACGGCCGCGGCGAGCCCGAGGTTCTCTGCCACGCCCACCAGCAGTCCCTGCCGCCACAGCACGCCCAGCGCGGCGCCCAGCAGCACGAAGGCGACGGCCCAGTTCCGCACCGGCGCGCCCAGCAGCAGGTGGCGCAGCTTGAGCAGCACCGGCGCGCGCTCGGCGAAGGCGTTGATGAAGACCGAAGTGACCGTGCTGGTGCCGATGAAGAGGAAGGCCCAGGTGGCGAAGCTGAAGAAGCCCAGCGCCGCCGAGCCCAGCACCACCGCCGCCGAGAGCACCAGATAGGCGAAGCGGCCGATGCGCCGGCGCCGCGCCCACTTCGCTTCCTGAAAGCCCTGCACCGAGCGCTCGAGCAGCGCCGCGTGCTCTTCGCGAGGCGAGAAGATGGCCGCGCCGTCGATGCCCAGGAAGTGCTCGAGCGCCTTCACCAGCTCGGCCATCGACTGGAAGCGCTGGGCCGGCCGCTTGGCCATCATCTTCAAGGTGAGGTCCGACAGCTCGGCCGGCACGCGGTGGTTGCGCTGCGCGGGCGGCACCGGCGTGTCGGCCACGTGCATCGAGAGCACCTGCGCGGCGAGGTCTCCCTCGAAGGGCGGGCGCCCGGTGAGCAGCTCGTAGAGCGTGCAGCCCAGCGAGTAGACGTCGGCCCGCGCGTCGACGTTGGCCGCGTCGATCACCTGCTCGGGCGCCATGTACGCGGGCGTGCCCATCACCATGTCCGAGCCGAGGAAGTCCCGATCGGCCATGGTGGACGAAGGGCCGGCGGCCTGCGCGTCGCGTTCGCCCAGGTGCTTCACCAGCCCGAGGTCGGCCACCTTCACGATGCCGTCGCGGTTGAGCAGCAGGTTCTCGGGCTTGATGTCGCGGTGAATCATGCCGCGCTGGTGGGCGAACTCGAGCCCACGCGCCGCCTGGAGCACGTAGCCGGCGGCCACCTCGGGGTCGAGGCGCCCCTCGCGCTTGAGCAGCGCGGACAGCGGCTCGCCCTCGACGTACTCCATGGAGAAGTAGTGCAGCAGCTGCTCGTGCCCGGCGTCGTAGATCTGCGCGATGTTGTGGTGAACGAGCTGCGCGGCGGCCAGCGCCTCGCGGGTGAACTGGATGACGAAGGCCGGGTCGTCCCCGAGGTGCGGCCTCAGGATCTTCACCGCCACGTTGCGGTCGAGGGAGATCTGCCGGGCCAGCCACACCGTGCCCATGCCCCCGCCACCGATGCGCGCCAGCAACTGCAGCCCGCCCAGCGTCATGCCCGGCGCGGCCTGCGGGGCCGGCTGCGGCTCGACGTACCCGCTGGGACGGCGCGGCGGCAGCTGCTTCTTCGAGGGCGGCGGGCGCTTCTGGGGAACGCGCACCTCGGAGGTCGTCTCGTCGTCGTCGCGCTCTTCGTGGGCCGCGGCCGCCAGCGGTACCTTGAGGCGCTTGTCGGTCGGCTCGTCGCTCACGAAGTCGCGGGGGATCGCGGTCTGAGAGGTCGGCTCGTCGAGGCCCTCGCCCAGCATGGGCCCCCCGCCCCCGCCCGGGCCCGGCAGCGTGACGCGGTCCCCTTCCCGCGGGCCCACCGGCTTCAAGCCCACCACCGTCTCGCGGGTGGTGATGTCGCCCACGCTGGAAGAGATGGGGTTGGTCGAGACGGTCGGCGCCGCGATGGAAAAAAAGAAGGTGCGCCCGCACGACGCGCACTCCCGCCGCTGGGCGCCGACGGCGACGTCCACTTGCTGGCGCGAGCTGCAGAAAGGGCAGGCGAGCGTGATCAAGTCGAGGGCGCTGAGAGTCCCACATATGCTGGCTCCGTGCCGCTCGAACGTCCCGATCTCGCCGCCGCGCTCGACCGGGCGAAGACGGCGTGTCCCGGCGTGGTGATGGACGAGGTGGCCTTCTGCACCTGGCTCACCGGGCGCACCCACGAGCCGCTGGAGCAGCTGCCCGTCGAAGAGCTGTTCCTCGCCTGGGCCTGCGCCCGGGGGGACCCGCTCGCGTTGAAGCAGCTCGACACGCAGTACCTCTCGCGGCTCGGCGCGGCCATCGCGCGCGTGGACGGCTCAGCCGAGTTCCTCGACGAGGTGTTGCAGCAACTGCGCGAGAGGCTGCTGGTCTCGCGCGGGGGCGAGCTCCCCCGCATCGACGGCTACGAAGGGGCGGGGCCGTTGATCAGCTGGCTCCGGGCCGCGGCAGTGCGCACCGCGCTCAACGCGAAGCGGCCCCACGCGCGCGAAGCGGTGGACGAAGACGCGGCGCTCGAGGAACTCCCCCTTGCGGGCCCCGACCCCGAGCTGCTGCTGGTGCGCACGCAGCACCGCGCCCTCTTCAGCGAGGCCTTCAAGGTGGCGCTGGGCGAGCTCTCGGCGCGCGAGCGGAACGTGCTGCGGCTGCAGGGCCTCGACGGGCTCTCGCTGGAGCGGATCGGCGAGGTGTACGGCGTGAACAAGAGCACGGTGTCGCGGTGGTTGGCCCGGGTGCACGAGGTGCTGCTGCAGCGAACGCGCGCCGAGCTGGGGCAACGCCTCGCCCTCGACACCGCGCAGCTCGACAGCCTCTTCCAGGCGATGCGCTCGAACCTCGAGCTCTCGGTGGCGCGCCTGCTCGGTGAAGGCGCTTGAGCCGTCGCTCCCTGAACCTCTCCTTGCGCAGCGGGGTGAGGTCGGCCGCAGGTTGCGCCAGTCTGCCCCTCACCCCGCCCTCTCCCCGCTGCGCAGGGAGAGGGAGACATGGCGTGCAACGGCGCGTCGCAGCCGGTGTCTTCCCTCCCAGATGACGTGCCCTGACGACAACCACCTCATCCGGCTCGCGCACGGCGGCGTCTCGGGCGACGACCTGGTGAAGCTCGAGGCGCACCTCGACGGGTGCCCCGACTGCCGCACCCTGGTGGCCGCGGTCGCGGGGGGCTCGGCGAAGGCCGACCCACGCGCGCCGGTGCAGGTGCTGGAGCCCGGCCAGCGCATGGGCCGCTACGAGATCGAGCGGCTCATCGGCGCCGGCGGCATGGGGGTGCTCTACGTCGCGCGCGACACGAAGCTCGATCGCCGCGTCGCGCTCAAGCTGATGCGCCCGCACTACGCCGACGAGGTGGGCCGGGCCCGGCTGCTGCGCGAGGCGCAGGCGATGGCGCGGCTCTCTCACCCGAACGTGGTGAACGTATTCGACCTGGGCGAGGTCGACGAGCGCGTCTTCGTGGCCATGGAGTTCGTCGAGGGCGGCACGCTGCGCGACTGGCTGAAGACGCCGCGCGAGGCCCAGGAGGTGTTGTCGGTCTTCTCCCAGGCGGGCCAGGGGCTGCTCGCCGCGCACCGCGCCGGCATCGTGCACCGCGACTTCAAGCCCGAGAACGTGCTCATCGGCGCCGACGGCCGCGCGCGCGTGACCGACTTCGGGCTGGCGCGCCCCGGCGAGTTCCTCGAGCAGCCGGTGAAGCAGCTCGCCACCGGGCCCGTCTCCCCTCGAGGCGCGAGTTCGCCGTTGGACCTCACCCAGACCGGCACGGTGCTGGGCACGCCCGCGTACATGTCGCCCGAGCAGCTGCGCCTCGAACCGGCCGACGCGCGCAGCGACCAGTACAGCTTCTGCGTCTCGCTCTACGAGGCGCTCGAGGGCAGGCGGCCCTTCGCGGGCAGCACCCTGGCCGAGGTGCACGAGGGCGTGCTGGGGGGTCGCTTCGCGCGGCCCGCGCGCATTCCCGAGGCCGTGGCGCGGGTGCTGGAGCGCGGCATGTCGCTCTCGCCCGCAGGCCGCTTCGCCTCGATGGAGTCGCTGCTCTCGGCGCTGAGCGCGAAGCCCCGGCGCAAGGCGCTCCCGTGGCTCGCCGCCGTCGCTGCGCTCTCGGTGCTGCTCGGGGTGGGAGTCCAGGTGTTCCAGGACGAAGCGCAGGTCCCGGTGCCGCCCCCGGCCCCGCAGCCGCTCCCGGTCGCCCTGGCGCCCACGCCCACGCCGCCGAAGGGAGAAGAGCCGCGGGCGGTCGAGGTGGAGGAGTTCAACGAGCCGCTGGTGCCCGAGCCGCTGCCGGCCGATGGCTCGGAGCTGGCGGTCGAGCCGTGGCACTCGCGCACCTTCGACGTGAGCGGCGCCGCGCGCGTCGTCATCTCGAACCCGCGCGTCGCCGACGTCGAGGTGGAAGACACCACCCTCACGCTCACCGGCGCAGACCTGGGCCGGACCACGCTCTCGGTCACCGTCGGGGGGAAGACGCGGCGCTGGCCCGTGGTGGTGCGGACGGCGGTGATGGCGCAGCGGCTCGAGCTCGCGCTGCAGTCCGGCGAGCAGCGCGAGGTGCAGGTGCCCGGGCTCACCCGGCTCACCATGGGCGATGCGTCGATCGTCGACGTGACCATGCAGGGCGACGGCCGGCTGCGCTTCGTCGCAGGCGAGCCCGGGCGGGCGAACGTCTTCGTATGGACGCGTGACGCCCGGCGCCTCGAGTACCTGGTCGAGGTGGTCGCCGTGCCGGTGTCGCTGAGCGAGCCGCCGGTGGAGTTGGTGGTGGGGTTGCAGCAGGTGCTCACCTTCAAGGGCGTCACGCGCGTGGCCGTGAGCGACCCGGCGGTGTGTGAGGTGAAGTGGCTGGGCGCCGAAGAGCTGCTCCTGCTCCCGCAGCGGCCGGGCAAGACGACGCTGCAGGTGTGGAGCGGACAGACCGCCCACGCGCGCGCGCTGCTGGTCCGCGGCGCGCCGTAGCGTCTCGCGCAGAAACTGCACCCGGCTGCTGCTCGATCGAACAACCCACCCTTCTCGCGCCGGGCCACGAGGCCGTGGCCGTTCGGGTACAGCGGAGTCCCCGCTCGAAGTCCTACTCGCGGGTCCACGGAGAACAACCTTGAAGAGTGTTTCGCTATTGAGTGCGTGTGTCGTCGTGTTGGTCGGGTGTGGTGATGGCGCGCAGGGACCCGTCGGCCCCGCTGGCCCTGCTGGAGCGAATGGCACCGCGGGCGCGACCGGCGCGCCTGGCGCCACCGGGCCTGCGGGGGCCGCGGGCGCTGCAGGTGCGACTGGCGCCACGGGCGCGGCGGGTCCCGCTGGTCCTGCGGGTCCTGCTGGTCCGGCGGGTGATGCGGGCGTCAGCTGGCCGGGCCTCGTGCCGGCCGCGTACGTGGCCGCCGACGGCATCAAGGGCGGCGAGGTCTATTCGGAATGGTTCCGTGCCTCGAGCGGTGGGCGCCCCAACGGGTACCCCGACTACGCCCTCACCGTCGGCACCGAGTTTTCCCGCTGCAAGACCTGCCACGGCTGGGACGGGCTCGGCAGCGCCGGCTCGTACGCCAACCGCACCGGCCAGAGCACGGGTACGGCGACGCGTCCGGACGTGGCGCCCACCAACCTGCGCTCCGTCGCCGCCGGCGCGACGCACCAGGAGCTGTTCGACGCCATCATCCGTCCGTCGGGCCGCTTCATGAACTCGCCCGACAGCCGCCACCCTGACTACACGGCCTTCCTCACCGACGCCCAGGTGTGGAACCTGGTGAAGTTCATGCGGGAGGAGTGGATCAACTCGAACGACCTCTACGAGATGACCATCGTCGGCGCGCCCATGCACTACGAGTGGAACGGCACCGCCTGGGTGCGCGTCAGCCCGACCATCAGCTACGCGAACATCGGGAAGAACGGCAACGCGACGGCGGGCAACGCCCTCTACACGGCGCGCTGCGCGGTGTGTCACGGCGCGAACGGCAAGATGATCACCGTCGACGGCGCGGCGTTCGCCGGTATCGGCGGGTTCCTCAGGGCCAAGCCGCACGAGGCGTGGTTCAAGATCAAGTTCGGTCAGCCGCCGACGATGCTGCCCGGGCTGGTCACGAGCACCACCGAGATGAGGGATCTCTACAAGGCGATCGCCGACAACGTCGCCTTCCCCGACTGATTCATCGGGTCCGGCCGCCAGCGGATTCACGCCGCTGGCGGCTGCTCGACGACGCGCGGAGCCGGCGCGTGCAGCAGCTGCTCGCGCACCACTCGCCGCAACACCTTCCCCAGCATCGAGCGCGGCAGCTCCTTGACGAAGGCGATCTGCCGCGGCACGGCGTAGGGAGAGACGTGCTGCGCCGCCCACGCGCGCACCCGGTCGAGCGCGACTCGCTGCACTCCCGCGGCGAGCACCAGCACCGCCACCACGCTCTCCTTGCCCTGCTCCGGCACCCCGACCACCGCGACGTCCTTCACCTCGGGCATCGTGCGCACGGCCTCTTCGACCTGCGAGGGGAAGACCTTGAACCCGCCAGAGATGATCATCTCCTTGATCCGATCGCTGAGCACGACGAAGCCGTCGTCGACGTGCACCAGGTCGCCGGTGCGCAGCCACCCGCCGGGCAGCATCACCTTCGCGGTCTCCTCGGGCTGGCCGTAGTACCCCTGGAACACCTGCGGCCCGCGGACGATCAACTCGCCCACCTGGCCCGGCGGCACCTCCGTCTCCGGGTGCTCGGGGTCGACCACCTTGTACTCCGTCGAGGGGAAGGGGAGCCCGAGCGTGCCGGGGCGCCGCGCGGCGGACAGCGGGTTGCCCATCACCACCGGGGAGCACTCGGTCATCCCGTAGCCCTCGACGATGAGGCCGCCGGTGGCCCGTTCCCACCTCTCGGCGATCCCCCGGTCGAGCGCCATCGCGCCGGAGATGGAGAAGCGGATGGAGCGGAGGTCTGCCTTCCGCGCTTCCGCGGCCTCGGCCAGCCGGTCGAACATGGGCGGCACCCCGGGGAAGAACGTCACCGGGTGGCGCTTCATCGCCGCCAGCACCAGGTCGACGTCGAACTTCGGCAGAATCACCTGGGTCGCCCCCAGCCGCACCGCGAAGGTCAGGCACAGGGTGAGGCCGAAGGCGTGAAAGAACGGCAGCACCGCGAGGATCGTCTCGCCGCCCTCCTTCAGTCCGGTGACCCAGGCGATGCCCTGGAGCGCGTTGGCCACCAGGTTGCGATGGCTCAGCGCCACCGCCTTGGGCGTGCCGGTGGTGCCACCGGTGTGCAGGAGCGCGGCGAGGTCGGACGGGTCGGCCTCGGCGTAGTGTGCCGGCAGCGGCGATGCCTGCGCGACGGCGCGATCCCAGCTCAGCACACCGGCAGGCACCGGCCCACGCAGCGCGTCACGCTTCTCACGCGCCGCGGCAAGAGGGAGCTTGAGCAGAAGGCGCGACGACCAGGGCAGGGCCGCGGTGAGGTCCACGGCGAAGACTTTGCGGCCACGGAGATCGCCGCCGGGGACCACCTGGCCCAGGGTCTTCTCCCAGGCGATGACCACCCGGGCGCCATGGCCGGAGAGCTGGGCCTGGAGCTCCGCGGCCGGCGCGAGTGGGTTGTGCTCGGCGACCACGGCTCCCAGGCGGAGCACCGCGTAGAACGCGATGACGTGCTGCGGGCAGTTGGGGAGCACCAGCGCGACTGGATCGCCGCGGCGCACGCCGGCCTCCTCGAGCATTCCGGCCGCACGGCTGACCGCTTCCGCGACCTGCGCGTAGGTCAGCTCCGCTCCGAGGAACTCGAGGGCGATGCGGGTGGGCCAGCGGCGGGCCGCCTCGTCGAGCAACCGGCTCAGCGGAATGCCGGGGACGTCGATCTCCGCGGGAACGCCGGGAGCGTAATGAGGCCGCGTGGCCGTGGGCGCGAGCATCGGAGACTCCTTCCGAGGGCGGGTGCTGCATAACGCAGGCCGGAAGCGGCGCCGTGCGAGTCACCCGTTCTGGGGTACTCTTCGCGCCCGATGCGCCTCTCCGGTTGCCTCACCCTGATCATCCTCGCGGGTTGCACCAGGGCGGCACCCAGCTCACACCGCAGCGACGCGCCGCTCGACTTCACCCTCCCCACCTACCCCTCGAAGGAGCCCTTCTCGCTGTCCTCCGAGCGGGGCCACGTGGTGATGCTCGACGTGTGGGCGACGTGGTGTGAGCCGTGCCGCGAGTCGTTGCCGCAATACCAGGCGCTGGCCGGCAAGTACGCCGCGCGCGGCCTGCGGCTCTACGCGCTCAACGTCGACGGCGACGCGGCGGTGCCCGCGGAGATCCCGAAGTTCATCACCGAGACGAAGCTCTCGTTGCCCATCCTCCTCGACACCGACGCGAAGCTGTCCGAGGAGACGCTCAAGGTGAAGGTGATGCCCACCGCGCTGTTGATCGATCGCAAGGGCGTCGTGCGCCACGTGCACGAGGGCTTCGAGAGCACGAGCCTGGCCGAGGTGGTGGGTCACCTGGAGTCGCTGCTCGCCGAGCCCTGAGCCCATTCGAGATGTTCGGACTGGTGGTGCTCATGCTCGCAGCGGATGGAGGCGCGATGACGCCGTACGACGGACGGCTCGAGCCGGGCGCCACGTACGTCGTCACCAGTGACGACCTGCTCGCGGAGTTCACCCCGCCGCGCCTGAAGCTCCCGTACCACCACGCCGGTCGCGTCGACTGGGTCGAGCCCCTCGTGCTCCCGCCCGGACGGGTGAAGCTCGTGTTCAAGGTCGAGAGCCACGACGTGCAGCGCGTGACGGTGGGCCGGTGGAACAGCACCTGGCGGTGCCGGGTGGTGAGCCTGGAGCCGGCGAAGTGAGCACCGCGCTCGACGCGCTGCTGGGCGAGCTCCGTCGGCACGCGGGCTGGGAGAACACGAGCGGGGCCATCGCCGCCGCGGAAGGCATCGCGGCGCTTCCGGGTGACGAGCCGGTGCGCGCCCTGCTCGAGGTGCTGCGCAAGGCCGATGACGTCGACCTCACCGACGACGCGGGGGACATCGGCGACGAGGTGCATCGGCTGAGGGCAGCGGCCCACGCAGGGCTGACCGCGTGCGGGGCGCGCGCGATTCCACTGCTGCGGCCGCTGGTGTCCCTGGAGCTGCGCGAGCCCCGTCACGCAGTGATGATCCGCGCGTTGGCTGCGCTCGGAGACCGCACCATCACGCCGATCCTCGAGGCGTGGTGCGCCGACGAAGTGGAAGAGCACTTCTTCCTCCGGCTCGCGGCCATCGAAGCGGTGGGCCTCTTGAAGCTGCCCAACGCCTCGGCAGTGCTGCACGCCGTGCTCACCCGGCCGGGCGCGCTGAACCAGGGCTGGCTCAAACGAATCACTGCGCTGGCGCTGGGCCGCATCGGTGATGCCGACGCGCTCGAGGTGCTGCTCGACGACCCGGACTGGTACGCGCGCCTCGGCGTGGCGGAGGCGGTGAAGAGCCTGCCTGCCGAGCGCGCCTCGCGCCTGCTCGCGCGGGTTCGGGTCGACGTCGATCAGCGCGTCCGTGAGGCGGGGCGGTGACCGGAGTCTCGCTCCTCAGGCTCCTATGACGGAATGAAGGTCACTCGTGGATCGACCGCCATCTCGACAGGAATTCCGGCTGCCGCGGCGCATTTCGGCGCAGAAGATGCCGCGGGACTGCACCAATCTGGGGCGATTTCTTGTCGGGATGTCGGTCGATCCGCGAGTGACCTTCATCCCGTCATAGTGACCCCGGGACCTGGACCAGGCCGGTCCGCTCCACCCTGACATCTTTGCCCATGCCGAGAGCCTGTCCGGGGCGAGCACGGACAAGATCCGTTCGCATTCGCCTTCTCGAGGCGTGCTTCCGTCTTCAGGCTGAACGGGGACTCACTCGATGGTGCCGTTCACCGCACCGACGAGCAGCTCGTGCCGCGCCGCCCCCACCTCACCGGTGAAGCGGCAGGCGAAGTTCGCTGTGAAGGCGAGCGGCGGTGCGCGGCGGGGAACGCTCTGGGTGCCGTCGCGCCTGTCCGAGAGCTGCAGCACGATTCGTTCGCCCGCCGGCCACAGCTCGCGCGCGCCAGGGCCTGCCACCGTGGCCACCACCACGGGCAAGGTCTCCGCCGCAGCGGCCTGGCAGTCATCGGTCGCGCCGAGGCGGGCGAGGGCGTTGAACCAGGGGTCGGCGAGGAACACGGCCGTGGTGGCCGGCTGGGCCTGGCTGCAGGTCGTGCCCGTGCCCGGGCAGATGAGCGCCACCTGGCTCGTCTCGAAGGCGACCGTGGCCCGGTGACCGACGACACCGGCGACCACGGGCTGCAGATCTGCCTCCGCGGGCACGCCAGTCCACAACACGCGCTCCATCACCCACAGCTTCGTCGCGTGGTCCCACTTGCCGTTCTTCCCGTTCCACTCGCGGTTGCCGTTGACGTCGATGAACTGCTCGTCGGCGTCCCAGGTGCCGTTGTCATTCGAGTCGACGAAGGGTTCGGTGAGATCGACGAACGACTCGCCCTGATCGAAGGTGCCGTTGCCGTTGGTGTCGGTGAACCCCTCTTCCCCGTCCAGCACGGCGATCAGCGTCACCAGGTTGTCGCGCGGGTTGTTGACGTAGCGCCCCGTGCCATCGCTCTTGATGCGAATGGGGTCGGGCCTGCGGGGCTCTCGCAAGGTGTACGCGGGCACGCCCGAGGCGCTGGTGACGAGCGGGTTCTCCGTCCACCGGTCCGGCACCATCCACGTCGGCACCAGCAGCTCGCCGGTGTTGAGCGGGTCTCCTGTCCCCGGGGTCCAGCTGAAGACCTCGGGGTCGGTGTCCTTCGGCAGGGGCACGGACGTCTCGAGGACGCCGTCGACGGCGCCCGTCGCGGTGACGCCCGAGGTGATGATCCGCCCCGCCTCGGTGAGGAAGAGCACGTTGGCCTCGTTCACCGGCGCGCCGGTGCGGTCCGCGGCGTGAGCGGTGCAGTTGAGCTTGACGCCGGGGATCAGCGTGCGCGACGCGTCGAACGCGCGCACGCCATGCGCCTCGCACTCGAGCGCGATGCGCGCCCCGTTGGCGGGCAGCCCCTGCTTCGTCGCCTCGGGCCCTGCGGGTGGACTGCAGGACGACACCAGGACGCCGAGGAGCAGGTGAGCGCGCATCGCCTCATCTATCCCGAAGGGCGCTCACGGCGCACCTCCGTCGAGGCCGGAGGGCGGCCACACCTCGAGCTGCCTCGCGAGGCCCGCCGTCGTGTGCACCCGCCCGTCGTGGGTCACCCACACCGCGGCGGCGCCGAACGAGCGCACCAGCTTCTGCCCCTCTCTCGGCCCGAGGATGAACGCGGCCTTGGTGAGGAACTCGGCGTCGGTCGCGCTCTTCGCCAGCACCGTGGTCGACACCGCGGCGCGGGCGGGCCAGCAGGTGCGGGGATCGATCAGGTGGTGGTACCGCACGCCGTCCTTCAGGAAGAAGTGCTCGTAGTCGCCGCTGGTGGAGAACGCCGCGTCGGACAGCTCGATGCGCGCGAAGGTCGACGCCTTCGCGCCGCGGGGATCCCGAATGCCCACCCGCCACGGCCGGCCGCCGTTCTTCCCGCCCACGTAGAGATCGCCGCCCGCCTGCACGTAGAAGTCCTGCAGGCCCCGCTTGCGCAGCGCGGCCACCACGCGATCGACGCCCCACCCCTTCACCAGCCCGCCCAGCCCCACCTGCATGCCGGGAAGGCCGAGGCTCACGGTGCAGCTCCCGTCGGGGCGCGAGGTGAGCTTCACCCGTTCCCACTCCACCTTCGGGCACAGCGCCGCCACCGCTTCCTTCGAGGGAACGACGCCGTCTTCGGCCGAGCCGAACTTCCACACGGGGCGCAGCGCGGCCCAGGTCGGATCGAACAGGCCGCCGGTGCGCTTCGCGCCCTCGAGCGCGAGCGCGAGCACCTCGCACAGCACGCGCGGCGCTTCGACCGGCTGGCCCCCGCCCGCGTTGATCCGCGCCAGCGCCGAGCCGGGCTTCCACTCGTTGAGGTCCGCGTCGATGTGCTCGAACACGCCGAAGCCCTCGGCGAACGCCGCCTCGCGCGCCGCGAGCGGCACGGACTGGGGGAGGGCGATCGTCACCGTGGTGTGCATCAGCTCGCGGGTGCGGGCGTCGTTCTGCGCGCCTGCGTCGGGTGCGGCGGCGAGGAACAGGAGCAGCAGCGTCACCGCAGGCAGTCTACCCGGAGGACGACGTCTGACGCGGGCCCGTTCGTCCCGAGCGGCCTCGAGGGGTGCCTTCGCGCTTGAGCACGTGAGCGCGCCGTGAAGAAACCATGAAGCGGCGCTGAGGCTCAGGGGAAGCGCGGCCCGCTACGCTCGGCCGCATGAAAACACTGCTCCGACGCTGCGGTGCCCTCTTCGGCTGTGGGTTGATCTTCATGTCGGCCTGCGGTCGCGCCGCGCCCGAAGCCATTCCCCGGGTGCTCATCCGCGGGGCGACGCTGCGGGCGCTGGTGGACACCTTCGACGGGCTCGAGGCCACGCTCGGGCAGAAGGTCAGCGCCCTGGGTGGCTTCACCACCTCGTCCGAGCTGAGTGACGCCTCGCTCACCGTGGTGTTCCGGGTGCCGGCCGCGAAGCTCGAGCTGGCGCTCTCGGAAGTCGCCGCGCTCACCCGGCGCGTCGACACCCGGCAGGTGCGCGCCGACGACTTCACCGAGGAGTACGTCGACCTCGAGGCGCAGCGGAAGAACCTCACCGCCACCCGCGACCGGCTGCTGCTCCTGCTCGAGAAGGCGACGAAGGTCGACGACGCGCTCGAGGTGAACAGGGGGCTGACCGAGGTGCAGGGCCAGCTGGAGCGCCTCACCGGGCGGATCAAGTTCCTCGAGCAGGGCGCTGCGCTCTCGACGGTGACCGCCACCTTCTACCCGCAGACCACCACCTCGCTCGACGGCACGGACTGGCGCCCCCTCGAGGTCGCGCGCGTGGCGCTCAGGAGCCTGCTCTCGGTGGTGCAGTTCCTCGCCAGCGCCCTCATCGTGCTGGTGGTCTTCGCCCCGCTGTGGGGACCGCCTGTCTGGTTCATCCGGCGCCGCGGCCGAAGGTGAACCGCCACGACGGCGGCGCTCTCACGCCTCATGGTCCGAAGAGCAGCCCGTACGGCCGCTCGATCGCCTGGGCGACCTCGTCCAGCGAGAAGGCGCGGGTGAAGCGGGCGGTCTCCTTGCCGGCGAAGAAGACGATGACGGTGGGAAAGGCGAGCACCCCCATCTGGGTGAGGAGCTGCCTCGAGTCACTGCGCGACACCACCGTGAAGCGCAGCGCGGGGAACTCCTGGCGCAGCAACGCCGCGAGCTTCGGCTCGACGGCGTCGGCCACCTGGCACCCCGCGTCTGTGAACAGCACCACCAGCCCGGGGCTCTCGCGGATGAGGTCCTCGAGCAGCTCTTCGAGCGCTTCGCGGGTCGTCAGGTGTTCGCTCATGCCGCATGGGAGCGCGCCGCGGCCTCTGACGGTTCGCCACCAGTCGAGCCCGTCACCGTTCACCCCGAGCGGAGTCGAGGGGCGACTTCCTGCGAGCCTGGGCGCCAATCCCTCGACTCCGCTCGGGAAGAACGGGGCACAAGCCTCTTTCGGCCGACCCAACGCAGTCTCGGGCCCGTGCCGTCGAGCTGCGAGGCCCGAGAACGGAGATCAACCCGGGCTGGCGAGAGAGTAAAGCCGCAGCATGAGCCTCGGCATCGACTTCGGCACGACGCACACGGTGGTCGCCTTCGCTGACCGCGGGAACTACCCGCTGGTGAGCTTCGAGCTCGACTCCGGAGAGTCCCTCGACACCTTCCCCTCGGTGGTGGCCGCGCGCGACGGCGAGCTCCGCTTCGGCCTCGACGCCCTGGCGGTGGCGGGCGACGAGCGCTGGAGCCAGGCGCGCTCCTTCAAGCGGCTCCTCGCGCGGCAGTCGCTGCGCGCCGGCGGCTCGCTCTCGCTGGGCGGCCGCGAGGTGGCGCTGCCCGAGCTGCTCACCGGCTTCCTGGCCTCGCTCGAGCGGGCGCTGCGCACCCGGTCGAACCTGCCGGCGCAGCTCAAGAAGGCCGCGCGCTTCGAGGCGGTGGTGGCCTCGCCCGCCAACGCCTTCTGCACCCAGCGCTTCATGACGCTCGAGGCCTTCCGCGGCGCCGGCTTCACCGTGCGCGCCATGCTCAACGAGCCCTCGGCGGCCGGCTTCGAGTACGCGCACCGCCACGCGCGCACCCTCACCTCGAAGCGCGAGCACGTGCTGGTCTACGACCTGGGCGGCGGCACCTTCGACGCCTCGCTGGTGTTGATGACCGGCGTGCGCCACGACGTGGTGCAGACCGCCGGGCTGGCCGAGCTGGGGGGCGACGACTTCGACGACGTGCTGGTGCAGCTCGTCGCGCGGGCCGCGAAGCTCGACCTCGCCACCCTCACCCCCTGGTTCCGCGGCCGGCTCACCGAGGCCTGCCGCATCGCCAAGGAACAGCTCACCCCGAACACCCGCCGCCTCACCATCGACCTCGAGGGCTGCCTGGGCGAGCGCGCGCCCGTGGCCGACGTCACCGTGTCCGCGGCCGACTACGCGCTGGCCTGCCAGCCCCTGGTGGACCGCACCATCGCGGCGATGCAGCCGCTGCTGCTCCGCATGCCCGACGAGCCCTCCCGAGCGGATTCGAGGGACGGCGAGTCCCCCCGTTCATCCCGAGCGGAGTCGAGGGACGACGTGGCGGGCATCTACGTGGTGGGCGGGGGCAGCGAGCTGCCCGTGGTGGCGCGCACCCTCAAGGAGTCCTTCGGGCGGCGCGTGCACCGCTCTCCCCACCCGCACGGCGCGGTGGCCATCGGCCTGGCCATCGCCTCGGACCAGGCGCTGCGCTTCGAGCTGAGCGACCGCTTCTCGCGGCACTTCGGCGTCTTCCGCGAGGCCGAGGGCGGGCGCGCCGCCACCTACGACACCATCTTCGGCCGGGAGACCGAGCTGCCCCGCCCGGGCCAGGGCCCGCTCGAGGTGGTGCGCCGGTACCGCGCCGCCCACAACCTGGGGCACTTCCGCTTCTTCGAGTGCGCCGGCTTCGACGCGCGGGGTTACCCGCAGGGCGACATCGCGCCCATGAGCACCGTGCGGTTCCCCTTCGAGGCGGCGCTGCGAGATCAGCCGCTCGAGGCGGTGGCCGTGCGGCGGCTCGAGGGCGAGGGCCCGCGGGTCACCGAGCGCTACACCGTCGACGAGCAGGGCCTGGTGGAAGTGAGCATCACCAACGAAGACGCCGGCTTCACCACCCGCCACGCGCTGGGCGGGCACCGCTGAGCGCGCTGCGAGCGAAGCAAAGTGTGCGTCTCCTTCGCCTCGCCCGTGGCACGCTGGAGCCATGCCTCCGTTCCTCTTCCGGTGGTTGGCGAAGCTCGGCGTGGTGATCCTCGCGGTGGGCGCCGGCTTCGTGCTCGCGCTCTCGTTCATGCGCGAGAAGCCACCGGCCACGCCCGACCCGGCGGCGCTGGTGGAACAGATCCGCGAGGTGGCGCGGCTGGAGACCCTGCAGGTGCGGCTCTACAAGCGCGTCTCGTTCGCGCCGGAGCCCGGGCCCGCGGGCACGGTGTGGGGCGACGTCCTCAACTGGGTGAAGCAGTCGGTGGCGGCGAAGGCCGGCCGCGCGCTCGTCTTCGCCGACGTGAGCCTGGGGCTCGACCTGAGCAAGCTCACGGTGGACCAGGTGCGGGTGAGCGGCGCGCGCATCGAGCTCGCCCTGCCCCCGCTCAAGGCGAACGTCTCGCTGCGCCCCGAAGACACCGAGGTCATCGACAGCAACCTCGACAGCGCGCAGACCGCGAAGCTGTTCGAGCTGGCGAAGGACGCGTTTCAGCGCGAGGTCGAGGCCGACGCCGCGCTGCAGGCGAGGGCCCGCGCGTCTGCGGAGCGCCAGGTGCGGGCGCTGTTGCTCACCGTCGGCTTCAAGGAGGTCCTCTTCGTGCCCTGGCCGATGTCTGCCCGCGCCGGATGAAAGTGACGCGCCGCTGATTGACGGTGGGAGGATGTGGGCAAGCGTGCCCTCGGCCGCGGGGAAATGGGGCACTCAACTTTCGCAAGCCGCGCCGAGAGTGGGACACTCGCGGTCCCCATGCGCACTGCTCTGGCAGGTCTCCTTCCGTCCTTGCGGGTCGGCGTCGTCGCACTGTCAGCGCTGGTCGCGGGTTGCTCCGCGAAGCCGGGCACGGGCGGCCTCGAGGTGGTCGTCACCCTCGAGCCGGGGTTGATCAGCCGCTGCGTGAAGGTGACGGCGACCGACGGCACCACCACGAAGGAGACGAAGCCGATCGTGGTGGGCACGAAGACGTCGCTCCAGGTGGCGATCTACAGCGACGGCTTCGAGAGCCCGGTCACCGTGCAGGCGCTGGGCTACGTCGACGTCGAGTGCACCATGCTCTCGGGCGAGGTGAGCGAGGCTGCCGACGGCACCTTCGGCAATCCCGCGAAGTCGCTCACCCTCACCGTGCGCGCCAATGCGAGCGGCGACGGTGGACCCGACGCGGGCCGGGACGGCGGGACCGATGCGGGAATGGATGCGGGCATCGACAACGACAACGACGGCTCGCCGTTGCCCGCCGACTGCGACGACACCAACCCCGCCATCCGCCCCGGCGCCGCCGAGGTCTGCAACAACGCCATCGACGACAACTGCGATCCGCTGGTCGATTGCCAACAGCCCAGCTGCGACACCCAGCCGTGCGGCGCCAACGCGACCTGCATGGGCGCCGTGTGCATCGGGCCGAACGAGTCACCCTGCAACGACGGCCTGGACAACAACGGCGACGGGCTCATCGACTGCGCCGACCCCGACTGCGTGCCGGGCTCGACGTGCAGCGACTCGAACTCGTGCACCACGGGCGACCAGTGCGTCGCTGACGGCGGCTGCGAGAAGACCGGCGACGTGATGTGCACGACGCCGCCGAATGCGGGCATCTGCTACTCGGCCATCGGCCTGTGCCTGCCCGACGCCGGCGCGAGCTGCCAGTACACCGCCCTCACCGGCGGCAGCTGCAGCGACCTGCTGGGCTGCACCACGGGCGACACCTGCAACGCGGGCTCCTGCCAGGGCACCCAGGTCACCTGCCCGGCACCTTCGAATACCTGCCTCTCTCCGGTGGGCACCTGCCAGGAGCCGGCGGGCACCTGCTTCAACCCGCCGCGGCCCGCTGGCTCCGGCACCTGCAGCGACAACCTCAACTGCACCATCAACGACACCTGCGACGGCGACGGCGGCTGCGCCGGCACGCCCGTCTCGTGCACCACGCCGCCCACGCAGTGCCACGGCGCCACCACCGGCTGCGACGCCGTGGGTGGTTGTCTCTACGGCACGCGCAGCGGCCTGCCCTGCGACGCGGGGACGGCCGTGGCGGGGACCTGTGACCCGAGCTTCGTCTGCAACCCCACCGTCACGGCGCTCTTCCCCTACGTGCCGAGCAACTTCCCCGAGGCGCAGCTGCCCAACGACGGCGGGTTCGCGCTCGCGGTGAGGGGGAACCGCACGCTGGACACCGACAGCGCGACCATCACCGGTGGCACGATGCCGCCGCACACCCTCTTCACGCAGGACGGCGGCCAGCAGACCCTGCTCATCCAGGTCAACTCCTTCACGGTGGACGCTGGCGCCACGCTCACCATCAACGGCGCCAGGCCGGTCATCTTCGCGGTGCTCGGCAACGCCGTCATCGCCGGCACGGTGCTGGCGCAGAACCCGGGCGCGCCCGCGGCCTGTGGCAACGGAAGCAACGGGGTCACCGGCGGAGGTGGCGGCGGCGGCTTCGGAACCGACGGCGGCATCGGTGGTGGTGACATGGCTTCGGCGACGCTGGGCACCGGTGGCCAGTTCGGGGCCCCCAACGGGCAGGCCGCGCTCCAGCCCCTGCGCGGCGGCTGCAGCGGAGGCACGGGCAGCAACCGCGGCGGATTCGGAGGCGCGGGTGGAGAAGGCGGCGGCGCCGTGCAGATCTCGGCGACCGGCACCCTCAGCGTGCTGGCCACCGGCACCGTGACGGCGCCAGGACGCGGAGGAGACAGAGGCATCGACCCCAGCGGCGGCAACGCCTTCCCCAGCGGCGGCGGCGGCGGCAGCGGCGGGGCCATCCTGCTCGAGGCGCTGTCGCTGTTGGTGGATCAAGCGCGGCTCACCGCCAACGGCGGCGGCGGCGGCGCTGGGCGGGACAACAACGCGGGCACGGCCGGCGCAGACGGAAGGAGAGACGCCGACGTGGCAGCGCTCGGGGGCAACGCGCAGAACAACGCGGGCAATGGAGGCACTGGCGGCACGCGCAGCTTCGGGGCCGCGCGGGGAGACGCAGCGACAGCCAACAACGCCGGAGGTGGTGGCGCTGGCGGCGGCGTGGGACGCATTCGGCTCAACGCGCGAAACACCTGCACCGTCACCTCGTCGGTCGTCAGCCCCGCGGCGAGCTCGGGGGGGATGACCGCCTGCCCCCCCTGAGCAACGGGGGGTTCAACCCTTCATCAGCTCGCTCGGCTTGCGCAGGGCGAAGCTGAAGGGCAACACGTCGGAGACCTGGTCGGGCTCGGTGAGCAGCTCGAGGAGATCAGCCGAGGTCACCAGGCCCACCAGGGTGTCGTCCTTCGTCACGATGGGGATGGAGTCGATGTGCGCGTCGAGCATCAGCCTGGCCAGCGTCGCCACGGTCGCGGTGGCCAGCGCGGTGAAGGGCTTGGTGGTCATCGCGTCGGCGACGGTGCCGGGCGGAAACTCGAACTCCCCGCCCACGCCGCGGTTCGCCAGCGCGAGCAGGTCGCGGTCAGAGAGGATGCCCGCCACCTTGTCGCCCCACAGCACGGGCAGGTGGCGCACCTGGTGGGTCTGCATCAGCTTCCAGGCGCGCTCGAGCGTCACCTCGGGCGTGATGCATTCCACCGTCTTCGTCATCACCCGGCTGGCCCTCATGAGCTGACCTCCGGAGGCCGGAAGACGCATCACGCGTGCCACGGGCCCACGAGGGCGATGGAGGGGAACAGCGCAGGTTCTGCAGCGCGGCGGCCCACCGTGCGCAAGGAGTAAGCCCCGGTGTAATAGCCTCGCCACCGTGGACACCGCCCGAGCTCCTCTCGTCTTGAAGTTCAGCGACCGCTTCAGCGTGTGGAGCGACGTGGTGCGCTCGGCCTCGAACGTCTTCGTGCCCTCGAACGACACCTGGACGGTGGGCGAGGCGGTGAAGGTGTCGGTGGAGGTGCCCGACCTCACCGCGCCGCTCGTGCTCAGCGGCGAGGTGTGGGGCTGCCGGGCCGCGGGCGGCCGCTTCCCCGCGGGCGTGTTCCTCTCGTTCGACGAGCTCGAGGTCAGCCGGTGTTGCCTGGTGCTGGGGCTCGAGCGCACGCCGCAGCGCCTCACCGGGCGACGGCACCCGCGCGTCGACTGCCGGCTGCCCGCGAGGCTGCTGGCGCCGCGCGAGGCGGTGGCCGAGGTGACCAGCCTCTCTCAATCAGGCCTGTCGCTGAGCATCGCGGACCCGCCCGACCCGAACACCCGCGTCCTGGTGAACGTGACGCTGCCCGAGGGGGAGCCGCTCACGTTGTCCGGCGTGAGCGTGTGGACGCGCGCCCAGCCCGGCGCCCTGGGCCTCCAGTTCGACACGCTCGACGACGCCACCACCATCCTCATCGCGTCGTGCGTGAAGGCGCTGCGGGCACAAGAGAGCGCGCTGCCCCAGCGGCCCCGCACCGACGTGCTGGTGGCCGATGACGACCCGCAGATCCTCGAGTTCGTCACCCGGGTGGTGCGCTCGGTGGGCTGCAGCGTCACCACCACGGCCCGCGGCGACGAGGCCCTCGAGCTCACCCGCACCCTGAGGCCGCGGCTGGTGCTGCTCGACGTGCTCATGCCGGGCATCGACGGCACCGAGCTGTGCCAGACGCTGCGGGGCGACACCGCGCTCTCGGCGCTGCCCATCATCCTGCTCTCGGCGATGGGGAACCGGCTCGAGCAGGTGGCTGATCAGGCCGGCGCCACCGACTGCCTGGCCAAGCCGCTCAGCATCGCGGCCATCAAGGGCCTGGTGGAGAAGTACCTGCCGAAGGCCGCGGGAGGCTGAGCGGCCCTCGACTTCGCTCGGGCTGAACGGTGGGCCCGTACCGTTCACGCCGAGCGGAGTCGAGGCGCTCCGGTCAAGCGCCGAGCTTGTCGAGCCAGCCCATCACGTCGTCCTTCACGGCGGCCTCGGGCCGCACCGGCGCCTGGCCCCGCTCGATGCGTACCGGCTTGCCGCCGTTGAGCGCCACCATCTCGCCGTCGTCCAGGAAGACGCCGTGGCACTTCGTGCAGAACTCCACCCGCAGGCCGGCGACCACGGCGGCCTGCATCGAGAGGTTGTCGGCCGGGCACTTGCGCGAGGTGACGACGTCGGGGTCGAGCGTCGCGGGGAGCTTCTTGCCCAGCAGCGCCTCGAGCTCGCCACCGTCGAACCAGAGGCCGCTGCAGAAGGTGCAACGATCGAGTTCGACCTTTCCCGCGGGGAAAGGGCGCATCTGGGCTGAACAACCGGGGCAGGTGCGTGCGGTCATGAGCGTGACTCTAGCGCCTCGACTCCGCTCGGCGTGAACGGACCTTTTCCGAATCCGTTCAGCCCGAGCGAAGTCGGGGGCCGGGCTGGCTAGAACAAGAACTCGCCGCCCTGCGCGCGCACCGCCGTCACCGCCGCCAGGTTCACGATGTCCTGCACCGAGGCGTTGTTCTGCAGCACGTTGACGGCCTGGTTCATGCCCAGCAGCAGCGGGCCGATGACCTCGGCCCCACCGAAGCGCCACAACACCTTGTAGGCGGTGTTCGCCGCGTCGAGCGACGGGAAGATGAGCACGTTCGCGTCACCGGTGAGCCGGCAGAACGGGGCGCGGCTGAGCCGCTCCTCTTCCACCAGCGCGGTGTCGACCTGCATCTCGCCGTCCATCTCGAGCTCGGGCCGGCGCGCGTGCGCCAGCTCCATCGCGGCGCGCATGCGCGCAGGGGACGGGCCTCCTGCCGCGGAACCGAAGTTCGAATACGAGAGGAACGCGATGCGCGGCTTCACGTCGAAGCTGCGCGCGAGATCGGCCGTGGCGATGGCGATGTCGGCCAGGTACTCCGGCGAAGGCACCGGGTTCATGGTGCAGTCGGCGAAGAACTTGAACTCGTTGCGCTGCACCATGATGTACACGCCGCCCGCGCGCCGCCCTTCGCGGGTGCCGATCACCTCGAGCAGCGGGCGCACGGCCTCGGGGTAGCTCTGGGTGAGCCCGTTGACGAAGCCGTCGACCGCGCCGTCGCGCACCAGCATCGAGCCGAAGTAGTTGCGGCGCTGCATGTTGGTCTGCGCCTGCTCGGCGGTGATGCCGTGGCGCTGCTTGAGGGTGAGGTATTCCTTCGTGTAGCGCTCGAAGTCCTGGTGGCGGGTCGGGTCGATGACCGTGATGTCCTTGAGTTCGTCCTCGAGCCGCGAGGTGACGATGCCCTTCGCCACGGCCTCGGCGTTGCCGAGGAGGATGGGCTCACACACGCCCTCCTCGCGGAGGATGCGCGCCGCCTGCAGCACGCGCGGGTGTTCGCCGTCGTTGAAGGCGATGCGGCGCGGCTTCGCCTTGGCCCGCGCGAACACCGTGGACATCACCTGGTAGCTGCGGGACTGCATGCGGTGCAGCCGCTCGCGGTACTCGACCATGTCCACCGGCACGCGCGAGACGCCGGTGTCCATCGCGGCCTTCGCCACCGCGGGCGCCACCCAGAGCAGCACGCGCGAGTCGAACGGCTTGGGGATGATGTAGTCGGGGCCGTACACGAAGCGCTCGCCGCCGTACGCGTGGCTGACCGAGTCGGGCACGTCTTCCCGCGCCAGCGCCGCCAGGGCGCGGGCCGCGGCGAGCTTCATGTCTTCGTTGATGCGGCGGGCGCGCACGTCGAGGGCGCCGCGGAAGATGAAGGGGAACCCCAGGACGTTGTTCACCTGGTTGGGGAAGTCGCTGCGGCCGGTGGCCACGATGGCGTCGGGCCGCGCGGTCTTCGCTTCCTGGTAGTCGATCTCCGGGTCGGGGTTGGCGAGGGCGAAGATGATGGGGTTCTTCGCCATCGGCATGATCATCTTCGCGGTGACCAGGCCCTTCACCGAGGCGCCGAGGAACACGTCGGCGCCCACCAGCGCGTCGGCGAGCGTGCGGGCCTTCGTGTCGCGCAGGAACGGCTTCTTCCACTCGTTCATGCCGTCGGTGCGGCCGGTGTGGATGACGCCCTTCGTGTCCACCATGAGCACGTTCTCGAGCTTCACGCCCAGGCGGATCCAGAAGTTGATGCAGGCGATCGCCGCGGCGCCCGCGCCCGACACCACCACGCGCACCTGCTCGAGCTTCTTGCCGGCCAGCTCGACCGCGTTGAGCATCGCGGCGCCCGAGATGATGGCGGTGCCGTGCTGATCATCGTGGAACACCGGGATGTTCATCTGCTCCTGGAGGCGCTTCTCGATGATGAAGCACTCGGGGGCCTTGATGTCCTCGAGGTTGATGCCGCCGAAGGTGGGCTCGAGCGCCTTCACCACCGCGCAGAACGCGTCGACTTCCTTCGCGTCGACGTTGATGTCGAACACGTCGATGTCGGCGAACTTCTTGAAGAGCACGCCCTTGCCTTCCATCACCGGCTTGCCCGCGTAGGGGCCGATGTCGCCCAGGCCCAGCACCGCGGTGCCGTTGCTGACCACGCCCACCAGGTTGCCGCGCGCGGTGTACGTGTACGAGAGGTCGGGATCGCGGGCGATCTCGAGGCAGGGCTCGGCGACGCCCGGCGTGTAGGCGAGCGCCAGGTCGCGCGCGGTGGCCGTGGGCTTGGTGGGGATGACCTCGATTTTTCCGGGGCGGCCGCGCGAGTGGTACTCGAGCGCGTCTTCTTTCCGGACCTTCTTGGACATCGGCGTGAATGAAGTGGCCATGCCGGTGGGCATCCTCCACCGGGGCGGCGCGGTCGAGCGAATTCAAGCTGCGCGTCGCGTCATGGCTTCTGAGATGCAGAAGCCGCTCGGCACTCACCTCTGGACGAACTTCAGGAAACCATCTGAAGCGAGGTCGGCCTGCGTTGGACGCGTCGAGACGAAGGACCCCACCGCCGCCATTTCCCCCTGCAGCATCGGGACCTCTTGCTCTGCCGTGGCAGGATCAAGGGCCGCGTAGAGCAATGGAATGCCGGCGGCACTCATACGACTGGCGCGCGCGAGATGCGCTGGTGGGGGCCCAAAGTCGAGGGCGCTTTCGGGAGCAGGAGCATCTGTGAAGGTCCGGGCCCGGAACAACTCGGTCCCAGGCGCCAAGAAGTGAAAGAGACCCACTTCGTAGGCTGGGCGGGCCTTGTCCTCTTTGAGCTCCCGCCAGGTGATCGCGGGTGCACAATCGCTTTGAGGCGGCAGGCCTGTTGACGGAGTTCGAGTTCACGGCCCGGTCGCCAGCGCGTGCGGCTTTGCCCTCGGGAGCTGGTCGCAGGACCAGGACTGCATCGACGTCACCGTGGCTGCGGCCGGCATTCCGAACGGCGGCTTCCTTGCGGACCCGAAGGTCGACCTGCAGCTCAAGGCCACCAACAGCGTCAACTTCATTCGCAGCGATCACGTCGCGCTCCAGATTCGTCGCCCCCAGTACGAGCGCCTGACCATCCGATCGTTTGCGGAGAAGGTCCTGGTCGTCCTGGTGCTGCCGCCTGACCCAGCCGAGTGGGTCACTGTCACGGCCGAACAACTGGTCCTGCGCAAGTGCGCTTACTTCACGGTCGCTCGCCGCCTCGAGCCGATCACCGAAGGCGAATCGAAGGTCGTGCCGGTGCCGTTCAGCCAGCCGTTCACGCCAGACGCGCTTCGCGCGATGATGGTACGCGTGAGTCGGGAAGAGCCACTGTGAACGCCATCGATCTTCAGGGTCTCGACGCCATCCGGGCGCCGAACGTCGTCGACTACCTCCGAGCCCATGGCTGGGTTGGGGTCGATTCGAGGCGCACTGACGTCGCTCGATATGTGCGGCAAACGCCCGAGGGAGACGTCGTCGCCACCGTGCTGCTCGACGAGTCGTTCGGTGACTATCAGCGTCGCATGGGCGAGCTGGCTGAGACGCTCAGCCGCGTCGAGGCGCGCCCGCTCCTCGAAGTCGTCAACGACCTGCTGACGCCACCGGGCGACCTCCTGCGTTTCCGCATCGACAGCGAGGCCACTGAGTCGGGCACACTGGGCATCAACCAATCCATCGAGCTACGCAGGGCACTCAAGAACCTCCTGTTGTCGGCGGCGCACGCCGCGATCTCGCCCGCGCCCAGCTACCCACGCCTCAGCCAGCAGCGGGCGGTAGCGCTGCTTGACCAGTGCCGCGAACGACAGAGCGAACGCGGCAGCTATGTGGCGTCACTGCTGGTTCCCGTGCAACCGCCGGTGGGCCAACTCTCGATCGATGAGGAGTTCGGGCGGCGCACCAGCCGCCTTCTCTTCACTGCCCTCCGGACGTCAGAGCGCGCCGCTGGTGACCCTGCGCGTCTCCTCACCGCACACCAACAGGGCGTGAGCTCCAACTTCCTCGACGCCCTCGCAGACCTGGAGCCCGAGGGAAATCGTGCGGCGCTCGAGGTGAGCGTGAATTGGCTGGGCGCGCCGCCGGAGGCCGATTTCGCTACCGCCATCCGTCTTCCCCAGGCCGCGTTCCGACACTACCGGCACGTCGCTCGGGCGCTTCGAGAGCAATCGCCCGTCAGCAACACCGAACTCGAGGGCTACGTCATCGCGATCAGCCGCGCGCCCGGTGCGCCGGACGCGTGGATCACGGTCGCCAGCTTCGTGGAGGGGTTCGGCGAGAGCCGAGTGAAGGTGCGTGTCGACGCGGCCCAACATCAGATCGCCGGGCAGGCGCACCTCGACGGGCAACGAGTTCGATTGATCGGCACCCTGACCAAGGCGGGCCGAACGCTGGAGCTCACACGTCACTCGGGCGTCGAGGTCCTCCCCACTGAGGAATGAGGCGACGTGACGCCGCAACTCCGCACCCGGCTCAACAAGCTCGCCAACGACAACGGCTTCGACCGCGCGCTCGATGAGCACGAGTCCTGGCTGCACTTCGCCAGCACACAAGCAGCGCTCGAGCTGTGGCTGACTGATGGCTTCGTCGCCGCCTTCTCGCAGGCCCACGTGGTCGCGGCGATGGGCGAGCATGGGTCCGCCACCAACACTTCGCTGCCCGCCGGTGCGAGCGCTGCGCTGGCTGCAAGCGATCTGGCCGCACTTCATCGGCTCGTCCGCCGGGCCTTTCAACTCTCGCGCAGCCTGCCTGACGCCCCGCTGCTGGCCTTCGAACGCGACCTCGATGCCGTCTTCGACGATGGGTACGTCACGGTGCAGGACGATGGCGCAGTGGTGATCTCGTCAGTTCTTCCGGAAACAGCGTGACCAATCCTGGGGCTCAGCCAGGCGCTTCGTGTCGACGGCCTGCTGCCCCGACACCTCCACTACCTTGCGCATCACCGCCAGTTCGTCTTTCGGCGCATAGGCTGAGCTCGAACTCGGCCCATCACCCCGACCGTCAGAACCTCATGCCGGCCGACACCATCCCGCCCTGGGAAGTCGGCGCGGCGCTGAACGAGAACTTCGGCATCGAGGCCTCGACCGCGTTGGTGTGGCTCCACTCGAGCGCGAGGGTGGGCGCGAAGAGGGCGCCTGATCAGATCCACGACTCACCGCGCACCCTCAGAGCCGCCTCGGTTCAGAACGGAGAGCAACTCCGGCGAGCGGGAGAATACGCTCTCGCGATGCTCATGCTCACGATGGCCGTGCTGGCAGCTCACCCCGACGAGTGGACCGCGAAGGCCGCGAAGTACCCGGTGGGCGCGCAGGTGAAGGCGAAGGTCGAGTCGCTCCCTTCCAGCGGGCTGGGCGTGTTCGTCGAGCTCGAGCCGAAGGTGTTCGCCCTGGTGCACAAGAGCGACCTGCCTCCGGGCAAGACGCCGGCCGACTACGCAGTGGGGAACGAGGTGCAGGTGGTGGTGCTCTCGGTCGACCTCGTGAAGCAGCGCATCGCCGCGAAGATCCCCGGGCCGCCGCTCGCGCCGCTCACGAAGCGGTACCCCGTCGGCACGAAGCAGAAGGCCGAGGTCGAGTCGATCGCCGAGCACGGCGTCTTCGTGCTGTTGGCCCCGCGCGTCTTCGCGCTGGTGCACGAGAGCGACCTGCCCCCGGGCACGAAGCCCGGCGACTACAAGCCGGGCACCGCGGTCGAGGTGCAGATCGACCAGGTCGACGAGCCGCGGGAACGAATCGGCGCGAAGATGATCAGCCGTCCGAAGTGAGCGTCAGGCAGCGGCTCCACGCGTCACCGCCTCGAGCTTCGTCCACAGTGAGCTGGAGAACTCGGGGTCCAGCGTGAGCTTCGGCGCGGGGCGCAGCTTGCCCTCGTAGTAGTACCCCGCCTGCTCCACCGGGGCCGTGCCCACGTCGACGAAGCGCGCCGCCGCCTTCTCGGCGGTGATGCCGAAACCGAACAGCTTCGCCATCACCGGGCCGATGGTGGTGAAGGGGTTGAAGCCCGTCATGGTGTGACCGAAGCGCGTGGTGGGGATGATGCCCGGGTGCAGCGCCACCACCGTGATGCCCCTCGCCCCGAGCCGCTTCTGCTGCTCGTTGGTCACGGCGATCAACGCCAGCTTGTTGCGCGCGTAGGCCATCATGCCGCCCTTCGCCTTCGGGCCGACCAACTGCTCCAGGCTCGCCTTGAAGCCGTTCGCCACCCCGGTGACCACGTTGACCACCCGGCCCCGCGCGGCGGCGAGCGGCTCGACCAGCGCCTCGGTGAGCACGAAGGGCGCCGCCACGTTGAGCGCGAAGGTCCGCTCGAGCCCGTCCACCGTCGGCTCCGACGCGCTGAAGACGCCGCCCGCGTTGTTGACCAGCAAGTCGAGCTTCGGCGCCCGCCGCTGAATCTCCCCTGCCAGCCGGCGCACGTCCTCGAGGGAGAAGAGGTCGGCCTGGAGGAACTCGCTGCCCGAGCCCAGCTTCTTGACCACCTCCGCGCCGCGCGCGGCGTCGCGCCCCACCACCAGCACCCGCCAGCCCGCGCCCGAGAGCGCCACCGCCGCCGCCTCGCCCAGCCCCGAGGTCCCACCCGTCATCACTGCCGTCTTTCCGTTCGTGTTCGTCATGTCGTGCTCCCTGGTTGGTGTTGACTCCAAGGTGCGCTCCCAACACGAGGTTGACAACGCGCTGTTCGGGAACACTCAATCAACCTATGGTTGATTATCGATGGAACTGGAGACCTTCCGCGGGGTTGTCCCCTTCGTCGCGGTGGCGGAGGAGAAGAGCTTTCGCCGCGCCGCGACCCGCCTGGGCATCAGCCCGGCGGCGGTGAGCAAGGCGGTGCAGACGCTCGAGGCGGGCGTGGGGCAGCCCCTCTTCACCCGAACGACGCGCGCGGTGAGCCTGACCCGCGCGGGCGAGCTCTTCTTCGAGCGCTGCCGGCAGGCGATGGCGTCGGTGAGCGGGGGCCGCGACGCGCTGGCCGCTGCGCACGCCGAGCCCTCGGGTGGGCTGGTGGTCTCGGCGCCCTTCGTGGTGGTGACGCTGCTGGTGCCGGTGCTCGCGCTGCTCAGCTCGCGCTTTCCCCGGCTGACCTTCGACGTGCGGGTGACGGACCAGCTCTCGCGCTTCGCCGAAGAGTCGGTCGACGTCGCGGTGCGGGTGGGTACGCTGGCCCAGTCCTCGCTGGTGGCGCGGCGGCTGCGGCGAACGCGGCTGGTGACGATCGCCTCCCCCGCCTACCTGGCCCGGGCCGGGACGCCGGTGAAGGCCGCCCAGCTGGCGCAGCACCGCTGCCTCATGGGGCGCGCGCCGAACAACAAGACGCGCCCCTTCCTGTTCGCGACAGGCCCCCTGCTGCTGGAACCGACGCTCCTGGTCGACCACGGGCCGACGCTGGTGGACGCGGCGTTGGCGGGCCTCGGCGTCACCCAGGCCTTCGACTTCATGGTGGCGGACCTCGTGCGCGACGGCCGGCTGGTCGAACTCTTCGCCGGTGCGGCCGCGGAAGGGCCCGACATCCACGCGGTGTGCGCGCCCGGACGCCGCGCGTCGGCCAACGTGCGCGCGGCCTTCGACGCGCTGGCGGAAGGGTTCGCGAAGACGGCGCCTTGAATCAGAAGCGCATGCCGGCTGACACCATCCCGCCCTGCGCAATCGGCGCCGCGCCGAACGAGAACTTCGGCAGCGAGGCCTCGACGGCGTTGGTGTGGCTCCACTCGAGCGCGAGCGTGGGGGCGAAGATGGCGCTGGCCACCCCGAGCTCGATCAACATGAGCAGCCCCGCGGTGTTGCGAATGGGGCTGAAGCTGGTGAAGCCGCCCTGCGAGAGCGCGTAGAGGCCCAGGCCGCCCATGGTCACCACCCAGCCCAGGCCCAGGCCCGAGAGCGCCGAGAGGTAGCTGCCGCGCCCATTCATCGCGCGGTGCACGCCCCAGCCCGCCGCCGCCACCCCGAACGAGCCTGCCGCGGCGCCGAGCGCGGCGACGATGGGGCCCACCGGGGAGAACTGCGTGAGCGAGAACAGCAGCGCCACCAGGAACGCGGTGCCGGTGCTGGTGAGCGCGTTCACCAGCGAGGTCACCGCCACCCGCCCCGCGGACGCCATGCCCCAGCTCGCCGCGCCACCCAGCGACGAGAGCTGCCGCGCCCGCAGGTCGAGCGCCAGCGCCGCGCCACCGGCGAGGAAGACGCCCGAGGTGATGAGGTACGGCATCAGGCTCAACGCGGTGTTCGAATCGGCGTCGCGCGCCACGCTCAGCAGCGCGAGCGCCACCAGGAACGCGGGCGCGAGCGCGATGGCCGGCGTGATGAGGCCGCCGTCACCTCCCATCAGCGCGAAGCCGATCGCCGCCCCACCCAACGCCAGCAGCGGCGCGAAGGTGCCGATGAGCCCGTGCAGGAACGACACGCACGGCCCTCCGAAGCAGCCGAGGCTGTCCCCCAGCGGCATCAGGGCCAGCGAGGCGCCCAGCCCCACCACCCCGCCGGTGAAGGCGCCCAGGAAGCGCTTGACCCGCACGTCGTCCGGCGTCCGCGGCACGGGCGGCAGCGCGTCGAAGTTGACCGCGCCCTGCGGGCCCTTCGACGGGGTGGGCTTGAGGTCGGTGGCAGTGGGCTCGTCGCTCCAGACCGGGTCATCGGAAGAAGCCCCCCCCGCGCCCAGCGCGAGGCAGACGATTGCGGCGGTCAGCGTCACGTGATTCCCCTCTTCCGGCCACGCACAACGGCGGGCTGAGCCTGCCACCTCTTTCGGCCGGTTTGGGAGTAAGTCGCGCACCCATGACGACCTCCACGAAGACGGCCGCCCCGCTCACCTTCGAGGCCTTCTGGCGTTGGCTGCAGGATCACCGCAACTGCCTGCTCCGGGTGGGCTCCAACGACGTGGTGCTGATGGACCACGAGCTGCTGCACTGGGACTTCTTCGACGAAGACGACGGCAGCGCGGTGGTGCAGGCCATCGTGGGCAAGTCGCTGGTGGGCGAGGCCATCATCGAGCGCGCCGACGTGGTCTTCGTGCAGGCGACCCCCGAGCACGACGGCCAGGCCCAGAACTGGAACTTCGAGTGCATCGGCGGGCGCGGGTCGGAGAACTACCCCATCTGGACCTTCCTGATGACGCACAACATGGAAGGTGCCCAGGGCCACTCGGTGCTCAAGCACTGACGTGGCCTGCCCGCACTCCCAGTCGGACGACTGCGCGCTCTGCGCCCGCACGCTCGACGGCGATCTCGACAGCAGCGACACCATGGTGCGCGGCGAGAAGCGGGGGCCCGAAGGCACGCTGCCCCCCGGCGCGCCCATCGGCCGCTACCTGGTGCTCGAGCGCCTCGGGCAGGGCGGCATGGGCGTGCTCTACACGGCGCACGATCCCCAGCTCCAGCGGGTGGTGGCCATCAAGGTGCTGCGCTCGCGCGCCGACAAGGACGTGTCGCAGACCGCGGGGCAGCAGCGGCTGCTGCGCGAGGCGCAGGCGATGGCGCAGCTCGCTCACCCGAACGTGGTGCCGGTCTACGACTCGGGGCCCTTCGGCGAGGGCGTCTTCATCGCGATGGAGCTGGTGCGCGGCTCGACCCTCGACCTGTGGGTGAAGGCGAAGCAGCGCCCGTGGCCCGAGGTGCTCGCGCTCTTCGTGCAGGCGGGCCGCGGGCTCGAGGCGGCGCACGCGGCGGGGCTGGTGCACCGCGACTTCAAGCCGGCCAACGTGCTCGTCGGGGAAGACGGCCGGCCCCGCGTCACCGACTTCGGCCTGGCGCGCGCCACCCGCAGCATCACCCTGCCCGAGGTGATGGAGACGCCCGACGTGGTGCTGCGCTCAGGGCCCATTACCCTCGACGAGCCGCTCACCCAGGCGGGCTCGATGATGGGCAGCCCCGGCTACATGGCGCACGAGCAGTACATCGGCGCGCCCACCTCGGCGGCGAGCGACCAGTTCGCCTTCTGCGTCGCGCTCTACGAGGCGCTCTACGGCGCGCGGCCCTACGTGGCCAGGACGCTGCCCGAGCTCGAGCGGGTGGTCTCGCGCGGCGAGGTGCCGCCCGCGCCGAAGGGCAGCCTCGTGCCGGCGTGGGTGCACCGCATCCTCGTGACGGGGCTCGCGCCCGAGCCGGGCAAGCGCCACGCCTCGATGACGGTGCTGCTCGCGGCGCTCTCGCACGACCCGCAGGTGACGCGCCGGCGCTGGGCCGCGGTGGCCGCGGGCGCGGCGGTGCTGCTGGGCGCGGCGGGCCTCGTCTCGTGGAGCTCGTGGCGCCAGGCGCGTGCCTGCCGGGGGGCCGACGAGCTGCTGCACGGCGTGTGGGACGACGCGGTGAAGCAGCGGTCGGAGGCCTCGTTTCTGGCCACCGGCGCGCCGTTCGCGAAGTCGAGCTGGGTGCTGACGCGCGACGCGCTCGACGGCTGGGCGAGGCAGTGGACCCTGTCGCGCACCGAGGCCTGCCAAGCCACCCGGGTGCGCGGTGAGCAGACCGAGCGGCAGCTCTTGCTGCGCTTCGAGTGCCTCGATCGCCGCCTCGCCGAGCTGGGCGCGCTGGCCGAGGCGTTCGGCGCGGCCGACGAAGACCTGGTCTCGAGCGCGGGCACCGCGACCTCGAAGCTGTCGTCGGTGGCGTCGTGCTCGAACGTGAAGCAGCTCGAAGATCGCCGCGCGCCTCCGCCCGAGCTCGCGGTGGTGGCGAAGGTGCTCTCAGAGCAGCTCGCCCAGGGCCGGGCGCTGCTGGCCGCGGGCCGGTTTCCCGCCGCGCGCACCCGGCTGACGTCGACGGTGCAGCAGGCGCAGCAGCTCAAGCTCTCGGCGCTGGAGAGCGAAGGGCTCGAGGCGCTGGGCGACCTCGAGCAGCAGTCGCGCAACTTCTCCGAGGCGCGGCGGGTGTTCGAGCAGGCGGTGCGCGCGGCCGAGGTGGCCGGCGACGACGCGGCGGCGGCGCGGATCCTCTCGCAGTTGATCTCGGTGGTGGGCTGGCGGCTGGACAAGCCCGACGAGGCGCGCACCTGGGCGGCGCTGGCGAGCGGCATCGTCGAGCGCATCGGCGGCGACCGGTCGATCGAAGCGCGCATCGCCGAGGGCATCGGCGACACCGAGTGGCAGGCGGGGCAGCGCGCGGTGTCACTCGAGTCGTACCGCAAGAGCCTGGCGCTCTACCTGGCCGAGCAGGGCGAAGAGAGCGTCGACGTGGCGCGGCTGCGCAGCGCGGTGGGCTGGGTGTTGACCGAGCAGGGCGAGCTCACCCTGGCCAGGCAGGAGCTCGAGCGTTCGCGCGCCATTCGCGAGCGGCTGCTGGGACCGGGCCACCCCACCCTCGCCTCTTCGTGGAACGCGCTCTCGACGCTGGCGATGGAGCTGCGCGACACGCGCGAGGCGGTGCGCTGCGCGAAGCTGATGGAGTCCCTGATGCAGCAGCTCGGGCCCGACTCGCCGCGCGTGCTGCGGGCGCGGCTGAGCACGGCCGAGATGATGGTGTTCGACCAGCAGGCGCAGGCGGGCCTCGCCGAGCTCGAGCTGATCCGTCACCGGCTCGAGACGGCGCCCGACGAGATGGTGGGGGCGTGGTCCGAGTTCCAGCGCGCGCACGTGCTGGCGCTCACGCAGCTGGGCCGGGCGAAGGAAGCGCTCGCCGAGGGGCGGGTCTGGCTGGCCGAGGGCACGAAGCGCTGGGGCGCGGGACACCCCGACGTGGCCTCGGTGGCTGACGCGGTGGGCGAGGCGGCGTTCGCCGAGGGGTTGTGGGCCGAGGCGATCGACGCCAGCGAGCGGTACCTGGCGATGAAGGCGGCGCTGGGCGGGGCCGACGCTCCGCTCACCGGCGCGACGTTGTTGCGCAGCGCGCGGGCGCACCTGGCGCTGGGCAAGGCGACCGAGGCGTTGCCGCGGGCCGAGCGGGCGCTGGTGGCGCTCGAGCGGGGCCCGTTGGATCGACGCACGCACGGCGAGGCGAGGTTGGCCCTGGCCGAGGCGCTCCTGCGCACGGGAGGACCGAAAGACCGGGTGCAGACGCTGCTGCAGCAGGCGAAGGAAGACGCGCTCTCGGTGGGCGACGACAAACTGTTGTCGCGAATCACGAAGCTGTAACAGTGAACGACTGTCTCCCTCTCCCCGAGGGGGAATGCGAACTCGCGCCTCGAGGGAGAGGTAGGGTCGGGGAGAGGGCAAACGAACCCATGAAACGAATCATCCTGCTCCTCGGAGCGCTGGCCCTCGCCGCCCCCGTGGCGCTGTTCCTCACCTGGGACACGCAGACCCGCAACCTGGGCAACGCGTTGCTCGCCGAGCTCACCACCGCGAAGAAGACCCTCATCACGCGCACGCCGCCCCCGCAGGCGCCGCTGCACGACAACGGCTACCAGTGCGTGGGCGCGATGCTGGACGTCACCGCGAGCGACTTCGCGCCGTTCTACGGCAAGGAAAAGCCGCTCGAAGACTTCATCACCGGGGCGAAGGCCATCACCGACCTCCCCGAAGACGTGCGCGCGAAGATGAAGGCGTTCAGCCCGTGGGCCACCTCGCTGCGAGGCTGCGGGGAATCGATGAAGCTCTCGTACGTCGAGGGCGTCGCGCCCTGGGCGCCGGACACGCACCCCCGGCAGGTGCGCCTGGCTTCCGCCATCCCCGCGTTGATCGAGTTCACGGCGCTCGAGCTGCGGGTGCTGCTGGGCGACCAGCAACCCGAGGTGGCGCTCGAGCGGTGTTCGCAGACCTGGGCGATGGTGGCTGATCAATCGCACCTGGGCCTGGCGGGGGCGCTGCACGCGCGGATGGCGGTGCGCCGGCTCGCGCCGGCCTGTGGAGAGGCGCTGGCCGCGGTGCCCGCCGACGTGCGGGCGCAGGTGGCGAAGCCCTGGGCGTCACTCAAGAACCGCCTCGCCACGCCGCACGAGCTGATCGACCTCGAGCGGCTCAAGCTGAGCCTGGTGGTGTTCGCCTGGGTCTCGGGCGATCCCATTCGCACGCAGCTTCCTCCCGCGGCGCTGCCGGTGGGCGCGCCGGGCCTGAAGCGGAGGTTGCGGGTGGGCCGGCTCTGGCACCAGTGGGACGCGGCGATGCGCAAGCTGAGCTCGGTGGCGGATGCACCGGGCGCGGAGCGGGTGAGCGCGAGCGAAGCGGTGGACGCGACGTTCGAGGGCACGACCGACGTCAACGCCGCGACGCAGTACGCGAAGTTCCTCGCCGCCTCCGACGAGACGGCGGTGCTGCTGGACCTGTTCGCTGACCTGGCGGCCGGAGGAACGAAGCCGCTGCCGGCCGGCGTGACGAAGACCGGGCTGGGCCTCGAGTACGACAACGGCCAGGGCCAGAAGCTCCTCATCGCGATTCCGAAATGAAGCCGACGCGCCGGGTGCTGGTGGCCATCGGCGTGCTGGTGCTCGCGATGGGGGCGGGGCTGTTGGTGAGCTGGCACCTTGAGACGCGCGCGCTCAGGGCCGCGTTGGTGTCGGACATTGAGGCCGAGCTCGCCCGCACCATCGCGCGGCACCCGAAGCCCGACGCGCCGAAACACGAGAACGGCTACGCGTGCTTCGTGAAGGTGATCGAGGCGATGCCGGCAGACCTCTCGCCGTTCGACCACAAGAGCGGAGCCACGCTGGCGGAGCTGCTGGACGCCGGCGTGCTCACCGACGCCTGGCAGGAGAAAGTGGAGCGCCTCGAGCCGTGGGCGGAGTCGGCGCGAGGCTGCGGTGACTCGGCAGGGCTCGAGTACGTGGAGGGGGTCACGCCGTTCACGAGCTTCCGTGACCGGCGCAGCGAGGGCGGCAACGATGCCATCCTCGCGCTCTCCCGCCTGGCTCGCTTGCGGGTACGAGTGGCAACCGAAACGGCCGAGGCGATCGCCGAGCGCTGCGCGGCCACGCTGGAGGTGGCGATCGATCGCAGCCACGTGAACTTGATCGGCGCGATGATCGCGGGGGCCGCGGTCCGGCAGCTGACGCCGTCGTGTGGTGAGGCGCTGCAGCAACTGAGCTCCGAGACCCGGCCGCGCTTCGCCACGCGCATGGAGCAGCTTCGGGCCCGGCTGGTGGCCAACCACGAGCTGCTCGAAACCGAGCGGATGATCATGAGCCTCGAGCTGTTCGGCTGGACGTTGAGCCCGGCCGAGCGGGAGAAGGTGCCGGAAGGTGACCACATGATGGCCGAGACACTGGCCAACCCGGCGCTCCGCTTTGCCATCCTACGCATGTGGGGCCGGTGGGACGGCGCGATGCGTCAGCTCGCTGCCAACGCGAACGCGACGGGTCTGGCGCGGCAGGAGGCCTCGCGCGGGATCGATGAGGTCTTCAACACGTGGTGGATGCCCGCCGAGCTGAGCGTCGGGGGCCCGAACTACGACCGGTTCTTCGTGCGCAACGAGGAGACCGCGATTCTCCTGCAGTTGCTGGCCGACCTCGCGACGGGCGGCGAGAGGCCGCTGCCTCGGCGGGTGACGAGAGAGACTGAGGGACTCGTGTTCACGAACTTCGAGGGCGTGCGGTTGATCATTCCCCGACGGTGAGACCTCGAGGGTACGCGCGTCGGTGCGGGTGCGGCTTGCGTGCTCGTCTCGGACAGGCCCCTCGGCTTCCACTCTTCGTGTTCCCCGATGCTCAGGCTTCGATGCGGTGGGACTCCGATTGGCCGGTAAAATGACAAACATGCGGCCACGGCCGCGAATTGCGCGGGCCACTGCAACTTTCCGCACGAACCGGTGTTGACTGCGCCATGCGTCCTCAACTCGTGGCCGGGTGTGTGTTCGTGATGGCTTGTGGGGCTCCCACGACCGGAATCGACGCGGGCGTGGATGCGGGACCCATCGACGCCGGCTCCGAGGTCGACGCCGGCCCCGACTGCAACGCCGGCATCGCCACCGCCCATGATCTCACCTTCACCGAGCAGGGCGCCGTGCGTGGCGTGGTGAGCAGCACCGGCGCGCGCAGCTTCCTCGGCATCCCCTACGCGAAGCCACCGCTCGGCGCGCTGCGCTGGCGCCCACCTGAGCGCGAGCTCACCTGCTGGAGCGCGATTCGCGACGCGACGCAGTGGGGCGCGAAGTGTCCGCAGCTGCCACAGGAGCAGGGCCAACCCTTCGACGCAGGCGCGCCGCTCGAGGGCCAGGAAGACTGCCTCACCCTCAACGTGTTCACTCCACCGGCGACTGACGGCGGCCTGCCGGTGATGGTCTTCATTCACGGCGGTGGAAACACCGTCGGCTCCGCGGCGGAGACCATCGGCATGACCGGCGCGAAGCTCTACGACGGCAGCGAGCTCGCCACGCGCGGCGGCGTGCTGGTCATCACGCTGCAATATCGCCTCGGCGCGCTCGGCTACCTGGCGCTCACCGCGCTCGACGCGGAGAGCGACGCGGGCGTGTCGGGCAACTACGGCCTGATGGACCAGCAGCTCGCGCTGGGCTGGGTGCAGCGCAACGCCGCGCGCTTCGGAGGCGACCCGGCGCGCGTGATGCTCTTCGGCGAGAGCGCAGGCGCGCTGAACACCTGCATGCACCTCGGCCTGCCGGGCAGCGCCGGCCTCTTCCACCGCGCGCTCATCGAGAGCGGCTCCTGCAACGCGACGCCCATCACCAGCAAGCGCAGCGAAGGCACGCGTTGGCTTGCGGGCACGAACTGTTCCTCCTCGCCCGACGTGCCTGCGTGCATCCGCGCGCTGACGCCCGAGCAGGTCGTCCGCGCGTTCCCGGTGCAGGTGGTGGTCGGCGCGCGCAAGCCCGAGGTGAGCTGGGGCCCGGTCGTCGACGGCGTGGTGCTGCCGCTCAACCCGCTCGACGCGCTGCGCACCGGCGCGGGGAACGGCGTGCCGTTGATCGTCGGTCACAACGCCGACGAGACGAACCTGACGACTCCGTTGATCACCACCGAGGCCGAGTACCGCGCGGCGGTGACCACCTTCGTCGGCGCGGCGCTGACCGACCAGGTGGTGCAGCTCTACCCGGTGGCCACGTACGGCACGCCGCGGCGCGCGTTGGTGCAGGTGAGCACCGACGGCTTCTTCGGCTGCCAGGCGCGACAGGCCTCACGCGCCGCGGTGCTGGGGCGCCCGGCGGTGCCGGCCTTCCGCTACCTCTTCTCCCGGGCCCCCGTGGCGATCCGCGGCGCGTTCCACGGGGTCGAGCTGCCCTACGTCTTCCAGCGCATCTCCGCGCTCACGCCGACGCCCTCGCCCGACGACCTCGCGGTGGAAGCGACGATGCTCGGCTACTGGACGCGCTTCGCCGCGACGGGAGATCCCAACGGAGCGGGAGCGCTCACCTGGCCCCGCGTGTCCTCCGTGGAGCCGATGCAGCGGCTCGACGTCACGGTCTCCACGCAGTCCGCCTGGCGCAACGCCGAGTGCGATTTCTTCGACGCGTTCGCTGGAGTCTCCATCCCCGCGCCTTGACGTCCTGGGCCTCGCGGGGTTGGCCGAAATTGCGGAGGACCGTTCATCCCGAGCGGTGACGGGCTCGAGCGTTATTCGATCGACCCTCTCGGAGTGAACGGTGAGCTCGACCGTCATGAACGGCTAGATTCTCGCGCGTGTGGCATCGAGTCGCAGGAGCGCTGCGGGGAGGCCGGGTTCTCGAGCTCTACACCGACGGGTCCGCCGAGGAGCGCGTGGGCAAGCCCGGTGGCTGGGCCTTCCTCGTGGTGTGCGGTGAAGAGGTGCTCGCGTCGAAGAGCGGCGCGTCGGCGTCGACCACCAGCCTGGTGATGGAGCTGGAGGCTGCGCTGGAGGGGCTCAGGGAGATCGTGGCGCGGGGCTGGCACACGGGCGCGAGCGTCGAGCTGATCAGTGATTCCAGCATCGCGCTCGACATCGCCGCCGGGCGGTTTCTGCCGAAGCGGCAGGTGAGCCTCGCGCTCGCGTTGCGGGCGGCGGCGGTCGAGGCCCGGGCGACCACGCGGTGGGTTCGCGCGCACTCGGGCCATCCCTGGAATGAGGCGGTCGATTCGTTGGCTGATCAGGCGAAGCGCGGGTCGTAGAGAGTGGTTTGCCCTCTCCCCGACACTCTCGATTCTCCTTACGAAGCCACCAGGCTCCGGGCGATCTGCGAGACCTGGATCTCGTCGGTGCCGCCGTAGATCTGCAGCACCTTCGCGTCGCGCGCGAGCTGCTCGACCCGGTACTCCGCCATGTACCCGTTGCCGCCGAACAGCTGCACCGCCTCGAGGGCCACGTCCACCGCGGCGCCGGCCGTGTACAGCTTGCACGCGCTCGCTTCGGCCAGCGGCATCGTCTTGCCCTCGGCCGCCAGCTCGATGATGCGGAACACGATGTTCTGCGTGTTCATGCGCGCCACTTCCATGTTGGCGAGCTTCAGCTGGATCAACTGGAAGTCCGAGATGGGCTTGCCGAACTGCACGCGCGTCTTCGCGTACTCGGTGCACAGCCGCAGGCATTCCTCGATGATGCCCAGCGCCATCGCCGCCACGCCGGTGCGCTCGGCGGTGAAGGTATCCTTCGCGCCGGTGCGATAGCTGATCTCCTCGGTCTCACCGAGCAGCCGGTCCTTCTCCACGAACACGTCCTCGAGGAAGAGCTCCCCCGTGGGCGAGCTGTGCAGGCCCATCTTCCGCAGCGGCTTGCTCTGGGTGAGCCCCTTCATGCCCTTCTCGAGCACGAAGCTGAGCACCTTGCGGTTCGCAGGCTCGACGCCCGGCTCGTCGAGCTTGCAGATGAAGACGATCACGTCGGCGTACGGCCCGTTGGTGATGAACGTCTTGCTGCCGTTGAGCAGGTAGCCGTTCTCGGTGCGCCGCGCGGTCGCCTTCATCGCGCCGAACGCGTCGGACCCCGACCCCGGCTCGGTGATGGCCCACGCGCCGATGGTGTCGAGGCTGAGCAGCCCCTCGGCCCAGCGGGCGATCTGCCGTGACGTGCCCTTCGACATGATGGTGTTCGCGGTCAGCCCCACGCTCACGCCCAGCGCGGTGACCAGGCCGGGGCAGTACCGCGACAGCTCGATGATGGGAATGATCTGCATCGCCGTCTCGTCGCCGCCCACCAGCCGCTCTTCCCGCGGGGGCAGCTCTTCGCCGCGCGCGCGCGCGTCTTCCTTCTTCTTCGCCCGGGCGACGGCCTTCTCGGCGCGCAGCTGGCCCATGTCCTTCATGCCGAAGGCCGCGAACATCTTGCGCAGCACGTCGTACGGCGGGAGGTCACCGTGCTCGAGGTCGTGCAGCTTCGGCACGATCTCGTCCTGCACGAACTTCTTCACCACGTCGCGAATCGCCTGCTGACTCTCGCTCCATTGGATCATTCGCGCTGCTTAACACTGTTGTAGAAGGAGCCATGCGCGCTCCCCTGCTGATCGTCACCCTCGCGTTGCTGCCGCTCACCTCGTGTAAGCCCACGACCGCCTGCGACACGAAGAGCTGTCCTCTCGGCTGCTGTGACGCCTCGGGCGCCTGCCAGGCCGGCAACACCAACGCGGCCTGCGGCACCAACGCGGCCACCTGCCAGGTGTGCAGCGCCGGCAACAACTGCAACCTCGGCATCTGCGCCCTCGGCGGCACGGGCGGCGGCACGGGCGGGGGAACGGGGGCGGGCGGGGGCGGCGGCTCCGGTGGCGGCAGCACAGGTGGCGGCAACGGGGGAGGCGGCGGGGCGAGCGTCATCGACCAGCTCTGCACCGACTACTCGAACGCGTACATCGACCGCATGGTGCGCTGTGGCGAGGTGACCGACGCGCTGGCCACCCTCTACAAGCCGCTCTACGCGCAGCAGTGCATGTCTTCACCGCCGCCCGGGCTCCGCGACGGCCGCAGCCAGCTCGACCAGGCCGCGGCGCAGGCCTGCCTCGCCAGCTACGGCACCGCGAGCTGCCTGCAGAACGTGTCCTGCGGCCAGGAGATCATCCGCGGGCTGGTCGCGTTCGACGGCGATTGCTTCGACGACCTCGAGTGCCAGGACGCGTTCTATTGCGACACCAGCACCACCTGCCCGGGCAAGTGCCTCAACCGCCTCGCCGTGGGCATGACGCCCACGGGCGAGCAGCGCTGCGTGAAGACGGCCTACGTCTACCAGACCGCCTGCGTGGCCCTGGTGGCTGCGGGCCAGTCGTGCGCGCCCATGGGCGGGCAGACCTCACGGCAGATGTGCGCGGGCCAGAACATCTGCTCGGCCGCCGAGGTGTGCGGGCCCGTGCCGCTCTCGAAGGGCCTCAACGAGGCGTGCGGAACCGAGAGCTGCGGCCTGGGCCTCCAGTGCGTGGCCAACGTGTGCGTGGCGCGGGTGAGCGAGAACGGCGCGTGCGACAGCGCTCGCCGCTGCAAGGAAGGCCTGCGCTGCTCCGCCGCCAACGTCTGCGTGGTGAACACCTATGGCGCGGCAGGCGACGCCTGCGGGAGCGCGAACAGCTGCCTGCCCGACCTGTTCTGCAACATCCCCACCGGCATGACGGCAGGCACCTGCGCCGCGCGCCGGCCGGTCAACGGCACCTGCACGTACACGGGCAGCGAGTGCGCCAGCGGGCTCTTCTGCAGCGCGACCTTCAGCATGCAGACCGGAGTCTGCAAGGCTCCGGGTGTGCTCAACGACCCGTGCACGTTCTCGGGGCCGTTCTCGCAGTGCGCCGACCGCCTCTACTGCACCGCGACGGCGACGATGATGACGGGGGTGTGCGCGAACCAGAAGGGCGCAGGGGCGAGCTGCACGCAGTCACAGGAGTGCCTGGGCAGCTGCCAGTCGATGCTGTGCACCCGGCCCCCCTGCTACGACCCGACCCCCTGAGCGCATCAGGGTGCCACGCGGGCCGGCACGAGAGTAAGAGGACCGCGTGACGCCGCTGCTCCTGATTCTGCTCGTGGCCGCACCTCCTGCTCAGGGCGGGCGGCCGCCGCGCGACAAGCTGCGCTTCGGCCTCGACTACCGGTGGTGGGGGCGCAACGTGCAGTTCAGCGGCGTGCCGTCGTCGCCCGACGTCTCGTCGGGCCCGCTGCCCACAGGCATCACCTTCGACATCCAGTGGTTCCCGCTCTCGCACTTCCAGGACGACTGGCGCGCAGACGTGGGGCTCGCCGTGCGCGCGGACATCGCGCCGGAGTTCCGGCTGAAGGCCGGTGACACGTCCTTCAAGGCCAGCACCGCCCGGCTGCGCACCGCCTTCATGTTCAGGGTGCCGTTCGAGCACGTCGAGCCCTCGGTACACCTGGGCTTCCAGGCGTTCGAGTCGAGCACGGCGCTGCGCGCGGCCGACGGCTCGCCCCGGCCCCGCCTGCCGAACGTGAGCCTCACCGGGCCCCGGCTCGGCCTCGGGTTGCGGCTGCTCGAGTTCTGGCGCGTCACCCTCGACCTCGGCGTGGGCGCGACCTGGCTGGTCACCATGGGCGAGCTCGGCTCGGCGGCCTTCTTCCCCGGCGCGAAGGGCAACGCCTTCGACGGGAACATTGGGCTGGCGTTCCGCACCTGGTCGTTCCTCGAGGTGCGCCTCGGGGTCGACGTCACCGTGCACTCGATCGCGCTCGCGAAGGGCATGAGCGTGACCGACGCGTACTACGGCGTGTCGGTGGGCTTCATCTTCAAGGGTGTACCGCTCCCAGGTGGATGAGCAGACGCTGCAGGAATTCCCCGGCGGCTTCGCGATGACAGAAGTGCCCGCCGGGAATCACCGCCACGTGAAAGCCGCCGGTGAAGTGGCTGCGCGTCGCTTCGAACGCCGGGGGGCTGACGCCGGGGTCGTCGGCCCCCGCCACGCAGAGGGTGGGCACTGACACGCGCGGCTTCATGAAGCCGGGCGTGCGCACGCTCGCGGCGCGGTAGTACCCGAGCGCGGCGTGCGTGGTGCCGGGCTCGCGGAAGCACGCCTTCACGGGCGCCAGGTCTTCTTCGGTGAACTTCCACGAGGGCGACCAGCGCCGCACCAGCAGGTCCATCATCGCGAAGTCGTCTGCCTCGAAGCGCGCCTCGGCGCCGGGGAGCCGGAGGCTCACGAAGTGGCGCAGCGCCCAGGCCAGCTTCGGGGTGGGGGTGAGGGCGGCGCGGTGCGGAATGGCGACGGTGGTGAGGGTGCGCACGCGCGAGGGCGCCAGGCCCGCCGCGGCGTAGACGGCCTCGGCGCCCCAGTCGTGCCCGATGAGGTGGGCGCGGTCTGCGCCGAGCGCAGTGATCAACGCGACGACGTCTTCCCCCAGGGTCTGCGTGGTGGTGTCGTGCTCGGGCATCGCGGTGGGCGCGTAGCCGCGAAGAAACGGCGCGACCACGCGGTAGCCCTGCGCGGCGAGCGCGGGGCCGATGACGCCCCAGGTGTGCGGCGTGTCGGGGAAGCCGTGCATGGCCAGCACCAGCGGCCCCCGGCCCCACTCGAGGTACGCGAAGCGCAACCCGTTGGCGGAGCCGAAGCGGACGTCAGAAGGGCTCATAGTCGCTGAACGTCGTGACGACGCGGAAGCGCTCCTTGATGAACAGGAAGCCGGCGACGCCCTTCAGGGTGAGGCGCGACATCGCGCGGCCCGCGGGCGTCCGTGCGTCGAGGGTGGCCTCGATGGCCAGCGAGTCGACGAAGGCCGGGGTCTTCGACGGGCGCAGCGAGAGGGTGAGCACGTCACCGGTCTCGGGGTCGACGGTGGCGTCTCCCACGTAGAGCTCGGCGGTCTTCTCGCCGGCGGGCTGAAAGCCGAGCCGCATCAGCGTGGGCTGGCCGTCGGGCGGCGCGAGCACCACGAACTGGTACTTCGCGCGTTGATCAGGGTGGAACGGAGACTTCACCGCCGCCCCTTCCTTCTTCGGCGGCTTCTCCAGCTCGGCGCGCCTGGCCTCGGTGAGGTCCTTGCCGTTCTCGATGAAGGTGAGCAGCTTGCGCTCGACCTTCGGGCCGCTGCGACCGACGCGCAGGGCGGTGTGGGTGGTCTTCTTCACCCCGCCTTCGGAGTCGAGCTCTTCGGCCACCACGTCGACGGTCACGCGAGAGCCGTTGGCGTACGCCTCGAGCGCCAGCGCGCGCGCACCGAGCTTCTCGAGCAACGCGGGGTCGGGCGTGGCCGCGGCCAGCACCAGCAGCAGGAAGCTCATGGGTCAGACTTAACCCTGAAATGGCTCGAGCGTTCAGTGCGACCGGGGGTGGAACCGCCAGGCCTCAGGTCCTCGAGGCCGCGTTCGACACCGGGCTCATCATTGGGCAAGTTGCGCCTCCAACCCTTTCGGAGGCCTCTTTGTCCCCATTCCACAATCGTCTTGCTCTGTCGCTCGCCCTCGGCGCGCTCCTCTCTGCTTGTCCGGCGCCTGTCACCCCTGAAGACGGAGGCACCGGCGGCGGCTCGGTCGGCGGCGGCACGGGCGGCGGCGCGGTCGGCGGCGGCACGGGCGGCGGCGCGTCGTCGCAGGCCTCGGTGCCGGCCTTCAGGCCGTCACCGCAGGTGGTGGTGCAGATGTTGGGCATCGCCGTCGTGCAGGTGAA
>JAUXRX010000027.1 GCA_030681645.1 Archangium sp. | reverse complement strand
CTGGCGGCGGTGGTGGCGCGACGGGCGGCGGTGGTGGCGCGACGGGCGGCGGTGGTGGCGCGACGGGCGGCGGTGGTGGCGCGACGGGCGGCGGTGGTGGCGCGACGGGCGGCGGTGGTGGCGCGACGGGCGGCGGTGGTGGAGCGACGGGCGGCGGCGGCGGAGCGACGGGCGGCGGCGGCGGCACGACGTGCTCCGCGGCCACCTGCCAGGGTTGCTGCGCCAACGGCCTGTGCCAGACCGGCACGACCGCGGCCCAGTGCGGAAAGCAGGGCGTGGCCTGCGTGGCGTGCCCCGCGACGACGGACGTCTGCAAGGCCGATCAGACCTGCGGCCTCGACCCCGCCGCGACGTGGCAGCTGCGTCCCTCCTCGGCGATGGTCGCCGCGACGAAGGCCAACGGCTCCGCGTGGGATTCCCTCACCCCTCCCGACACGCGCATCGAGCTCTACTGCCCCGAGTCTGTGCCCAGCGCCTCCGAGGTGATGCCGACGGTGAACGACGACTTCAACCCCACCTGGAGCACCGGGGGCTGCATCGCCACCGCGGCCCAGTTCCTCGCCGAAGGCTTCGGCTTCGAAGCGATCGAGAACGACGGCCTCAGCGACGACCTGATGACGGCCTACACCATCGTCCCCCTCACCGAGGCCGAGCTCCGCGCCGGCACGAAGACCATCGGCCCCGCGGGCGGTCTCGACTCGATGACCCTGCGCTTCACGAAGCAGTGAGGCTGGGCAGCCTCACGTCTCGAACGCCGTGAGGTGCACCCAGAGCACGCCAGGCCCCTCGAGCAGCTCGCCGCTGCGGTGGAGCTGCCAGCTCCCGCCGTCCACCTTCAGCGCTTCGCGCAGCTCGACGGTGAAGCTCTTCAACGCCGGGGTCGCCGGGTCGAGCGCGCGCACCGCGTCGAGCACGTCGGCGTCGAGGGGCACCTCTGCGCCCCGCGCCAGGTGGTTGCTGTCGAGGAAGGCGTCCGCTGCGCCGGGCGGCAGCTGCACCAGCACCTCGAAGTACGCGTCCTGAAAGCCCAGCTGCCGGCTCTGGTAGCGCAGCGGCTTGACCGGCAACCGCACGCCGTACACCGCGGGCAGCTCGCGCTCGGCCACCGCGTCTTCGGTCCACTCGTTGCTGCCGCCGAAGCCCTCGGCCGCGCGCACCAGCACCACCACGAGCAGGCCCGTGGCCAGGAAGCCGAAGCCGAAGAGCCCCAGCACCACCAGCAGCACCGTGCGCGTCGACTTCGTCACCCCTGCAGCCTCTCAGGCTGATCACTTATTGCAACACCGTGGCAGGAGCCTTGACAGCGCCGTGGCCCGTCACTAACGATGCAGCCGTGCACTCCCGCTTCCTCCAGCTCCGCGCGCCGGTCTCTGCGCTGCTGCTGCTGGTGCAGGTGCTGGGGCTGGGCCACGTCGCGCTCGCCCGCCACACGCTGAGCGAGAACGGCGCGGTCGTCGACGTGGCGCCGCTCGCGCTCGAGGCCCACGAAGAAGAAGCGGAGCACCTCTGCGAGGGCGACGTGGCCATTCACGCCGACGCGCCCGACGACTGCCTGGTGCTGGCGGGCTGGTCGGCGGCCTCGCTGCCCAGCCCTGCGGTGGTGAACCGCCGCGCGCAGCAGCCGGTGGTGCGCGCCCCGAAGAGCTCGTCGTTCGTCGCCGTGCAGCTCGAGGTCCTGAGCCGCGCGCCGAAAGCCTCGCCGCCCCTGGGTTGATCAGCCCGCATCGTCGTCGTCGCTGATCCCCCGTTCTCGCTTCGAGTCGTCTCATGTCCCTTTTCCGCACCCGCTCCCTTCGAGGGAGCACCGTGGCGTCTTTGCTGCTGGCCTTCACCGCGCACGCCGGCGAAGTCGCGCCCCCCGAGGTGAGCTCGCGCGTCGAGGCCGCGCTGCCCGAGGGCGCGCCGCCGCCCTTGCAGGATCACGTGCTGCTCGAGTTCACCGTGGGCGCCGACGGCGTGCCGTCCGACATCCTGGTGCTCGAGTCTGCCGGTCCGATGTGGGACCAGGCCTCGAGCGAGGCGTTGGCGAAGTGGCGCTTCAAGCCCGCCACGCACGAAGGCGTGCCGGTGGCGGCGCGCACCCGCCTCGAGTTCAAGATGCCCGCCGAGCTGATGGTGAAGCCCGACGCGGGGCCGGTCGAGCCCGAGCCGCAAGACGCGGGGACGCCGGCGCCCGCCATCACCCCCAGCGACGAGCTCGACGGCGGCCACCCCCGGCACGAGCTGAGCACCACCGTGCTGGGCCGCGGCATCCCGAAGTCGCGGGGCCCGTCTGACTTCGTGATCGAGGTGGGCGCGCTGAAGGCCGTGCCGCGCAAGAGCGCCGCCGACTTCCTCAAGCTGGCGCCCGGCATCCTCCTCACCAACGAGGGCGGCGAAGGCCACCCCGACCGCATCTTCCTGCGCGGCTTCGACGCGCGCGAAGGGCAGGACCTCGAGCTCACCGTCGACGGGGTGCCGATCAACGACTCGGGCAACCTCCACGGCAACGGCTACGCCGACGTGGGCTTCATCATCCCCGAGCTGGTGGAGAACCTGCGCGTGCTCGAGGGCCCGCTCGACCCACGGCAGGGCAACTACGCCGTCGCGGGCAGCGCCGACTACCAGCTCGGCCTCGGCGAGCGCGGGCTGCTGATGAAGGCGACGTACGGCAGCTTCGATACCGTGCGCATCGTCGGGCTGTGGGGGCCGCCGGGTGAATCGTCGCGCACCTTCGGCGGGGTGCAGCTCTTCCGCACCTCGGGCTTCGGCCAGAACCGGGAAGCGCAGAACGCGAAGGTGATGGGGCAGTACGAGGGCCGGCTGTCCGACAGCACCAGCTTCCGGGTAGGGGCGTACGGCTACGGCACCACCTTCCGCTCGGCCGGCGTGCTCCGCGCGAGCGACGTGGCCAGCGGCGTGGTGGGCTTCTACGACACCTACGACGCACGCCAGGGCGGGGACGCCTTGAGGGCGCAGGTGCACTTCGACCTCCACGGGCACGGGGGCGACTTCTCGCACGACCAGACGGTCTTCCTGCTCTTCCGCTCGACGCGCATCCTCGAGAACTTCACCGGCTTCCTCTCGGACGCCCAGCTCGCGCAGCAGAACCCGCACCCGCAGCGCGGCGACCTGCTCGATCGCGACACCGGCACCTTCACCGTGGGCGCGCGCGGCGCGGCGCGCTGGCGCACCCGGCTGCTCGCGCGCCTGCAGGAACTGGAGATCGGCTACTTCGGCCGCTTCGACGCCGCGCGCGGCGTGCAGACGCGCCTGCTCGCGGGCAGCAACACGCCCTACGCGCGCGATTACGATCTCGACTCGAAGCTCACCGACGTCGGCGCGTACGCCGACCTGAACCTCTCGCTGGCGTGGTGGCTCACGCTGCGCGGCGGCGTGCGCGGCGAGCTGCTCACCTACGACGTGCTCGACCTCTGCGCGCAGAAGGAAGTGCGCCGGCCCTCCAGCGCCACCCCGCCCGGTGACGAGAGCTGCCTCTCGCAGCGGGACCTGGGGCTCTACCGCGACCCCTCCGAGCGAAACAGCGCCTCGGGTGGCGCCTTCATGCCGCGCGGCACGCTGCTGATCGGGCCCTTCGCGGGCGTCACCTTCTCGGCGGCCGCGGGCACCGGCGTGCGCAGCATCGACCCGCAGTTCATCACCGAGAACCTGAAGACGCCCTTCGCCAGCATCTTCTCGTGGGAAGGCGGGGCGAACTTCCAGCGGCGCTTCGAGAAGGTCGACGCCAACCTGCGCGCCGTCGTCTTCGGCACGCGCGTCGACAAGGACCTCGTGTTCAACGCGCAGGAAGGGCGCGGAACCATCGGCGGCAGCACCTCGCGGCTGGGCGGGCTGCTGGCGGGCCGGGTGCGCGGCGGCTTCTACGACGTCGCCGCCAACGTGACGTACGTGCAGTCGAAGTTCGACGACACCGGCCTGTTGGTGCCCTACGTGCCCGACCTGGTGGGGCGCCTCGACGCGAGCGTCTTCCACGCCGTCCCGAAGCTCGAGCCGCTGGGCGCGCCCATCGAGGGCCGGGTGGGCCTGGGCGTCACCTACGTGGGCCGGCGCGCCCTGCCCTTCGGCCAGCGCAGCGACGTCATCTTCGTCGTCGACGCGTCCGCCGAGTTCTCGTGGCGGCAGCTGAGCCTGGGTGTCTCGGCCACCAACCTCCTGGGTACGCAGTACCGGCAGGTCGAGCTCAACTACGCTTCCGACTTCCACACCGGCGGCAGCCTCCCCACGCTGGTGCCCGCCATTCACTTCGCGGCTGGCGCGCCGCGCGCGGTGATGGTCACGCTCGGCGTGCACCTCGGAGGTGAGCCATGAGAACGGCCCTCGCGCTGGCGCTGGTGCTGACCGGGTGTATCCAGACGACCGGCGGCCGGGTGGTCGCGTTCCAGGCGCAGGCCAGCGGCGACCCGGCGATCGTCACCGGTGCACCGTTGACCTTCACCACGCCCAGGGGCTTCGAGGTCACCCTCAGCCGCGCGCAGCTCACCGTGGGCGCGCTGTACCTGAACCAACAGAACCCGCAGAGCTACTCGCTCGAGCAGAGCTGCATTCAGGAAGGCATCTACTCGGGCGAGGTGCGGGGAGGCCTCACGGTCGACGCGCTCTCTCCCGCCGCGCAGCCCTTCCCCGTCGAGGGCAACGGCACCGACAACCCCACGCGCGCGGCCGAGCTGTGGCTCACGGGGGGCGACCTGCTCGCCGACGACGACGACACCGTGCTGCTCGACGTCGCGGGCGTGGCCACGCGCGGCGCGGAGGACTTCCCCTTCGAAGGGCAGCTCACCATCGGGACCAACCGCGTCATTCCGCCGCGCAACCCCGCCCTGCCCGGGAGCAACCCGCTGTGCCGGCAGCGCATCGTCAGCCCCATCGCCTTCGACGCCACCCTCGCGCAGGGCAGCGTGGTGTCGCTGCTGGTGGATCCACGGGCGTGGTTCGTCACCGTCGACTTCGCCGGGCTGGTGAAAGTGAGCGACCTGCCGCTGCTCTACCGCTTCACCGACAGCAACGACTCGTCGGCCCAACCCGACAAGGCCCTCTTCAGCGCGCTGCGCAGCGCGTCGGGCCCCTACCGCCTCGAGCTGCAAGAAGGAGTGTCCCCATGAAGAACCCTCTGCCGTACCTCGCCGTGCTCGCGCTCGCCGCGTGCGATCCAGTCCTCCCCGTGCCTGATGGAGGCGGCAACCGCAGCGACGGCGGCTTCTTCACCGACTTCACCCCGCCCCCGGCCACCGCGGTGAACAACAGCCTGCTGGTCACCATCACCGGCGAAGGCAGCGCGACCGGCGGCACCGGCTTCCCTCCCACCGCGGGCGCAGGGGAGCCGTACTTCCTCGACGGCTGGGAACTGCACTACGAGCACGTGCTGGTCACCGTGGGGCAGCTGAGTGTCTCCGAGGGGCCGGACACCGACCCGAATGATCAGTCGGTGACGGGGCCGCTGGTGGCCGAGGTGGTGGGCCCGTGGGCGGTCGACCTCGCGAAGGCCGGCCCGCTCGACTCGAAGGAAATGAACGGCAAGGCCTGGCCGCTGGCGCGCATCACCCGCCAGGACAAGAAGAGCGGCACGCCCGCGTTCGACCCCACCGCGAAGTACGCCTTCGGTTACTCGCTGCTCACGGCGGTGGAAGGTGCGCAGAACGTCAACCTCGACGCCGACGCCGAGGCCGCCTACCGGACGATGGCGCAGCGAGGTTGGTCGGTGCTGCTGCAGGGCACGGCCACGTGGAAGGGCGACCAGGCCTGCCGCTCGACCAACGCCGCGTACGACTTCGGCCGCTTCCCGAAGGCGGTGAAGTTCTCGTTCGGCTTCAAGGCGCCGGTGCACTTCAAGAACTGCGTGAACCCCGAGCTGCAGCCGCTCGACTCGCGCGGCGTGCAGACGGCGACCAACGCGCAGACCCTCACGCAGGTGACCTTCCACCTCGATCACCCCTTCTGGGAATCGCTGGCGGAAGACTCGCCGCTGCGCTTCGACGCGATCGCCGCGCGGCGCTCGGCCGCCTCGGGTGCGGGGCCGGCCTCGGTCGACGTGACGCTGGCCGACCTGGCCATCGACCTCCAGGCGCCGCGCGACGCGCAGGACGCGCCGATTCCGTGGCGCACCTGCGGGCCCGTGCAGGCGGGCGAACGCAGCGCGGGCACCGTCTCGTACGATCCGGTGAACGTGCCGGTGAACCCCGCAGGGGGCGCGGACGGCCTCAAGGACCTGGCCGACTACATGACCTGGAACCTCTCGACCTTCGGCCACCTCAACAACGACGGGCTCTGCTTCCCCGACCGGCAGTACCCGTCGCCCCGCTGACCCTCGTCCACGGTCCTGCCGAAGGCGTCGAGCATCGTGGTCTGCCGGGAGGGATTGAGGCTGATCACGTGCTCCGCGCTTGACGCCCGCCCCCGGGCTTTGTGCTAGGAGCGCGGGCTCAAACCGATGGGAGGGCAGTCCACATGAAGAAGCTCGTTGCGATGGCGATTGTTGCGATGTCCGTTTCCGGCTGCGCGGCCATGAGGGCTGCGGCGGCGCGTGACAAGTTCATCCAGAACGCGGTGATGGGTCACACCTACCAGCAGCCGTGCGGCCAGATCTGGGCCGCCGCCCGCACCATGCTGTTCGCGCGCGACTTCCAGGTGAAGTCTGCCGATGCCGCTGCCGGCCTGACGCTCGAGACCGAGTGGAAGACGCAGGCGAACGGCAACATGGTCAGCAGCACCCGCTACCTGTTCCAGGGCTCGGCGCCCACGCCTGAGCAGTGCCAGGTCTCGGCCACCGCCGCCACCAAGAACCAGAACGGCAACACCCAGATGAACCGCGACTGGCGCATGGAGTGGGACCTGCTCAAGCAGGTCGACATCACCGCGGCGCAGCGCATCGAGACCGACGCGCAGGCCGCTGGCGAGGCCGCCCGCAACAGCCAGAGCTGAGCCGCAGTTCAGTCTCTCGAAGGACCCACAGGCTCCCGACCTTCACTGGTCGCGGAGCCTGTTTTGCTGGGTCGCTTCGCTCCGAGCCTGGCTGGTCGCGTCGAGCCCGGGTCGTTCACCCCGACCGGAGTCGAGGAGCGGAACTACGGCACCAGCTCAGCGACGTAGAACGTGATCACCGCCGCCGACGTCGTCTCTGCGCGCGTCGCCGTCACGGTGGTCGAGTTGGTGAGCACGAGCTGGAACGCGCTCTCGGTGAAGCGTGAGAAGCCGTCGTGATCCGTTTCCCCCGCGCCCTGGCCACCGGCGATCTGGCTGCTGGCGAAGACCAATGTGCGCGTGGTGTCGACCGGGGTGATGGTCACCGCCACCGAAGGCACGCCCGGCGCGAGCGTGCGGGTGTACTCGCGCACCACCGCCTTGTTGCCGAAGTCGATGCGCTCCCACGCCAGCGACTCGAGCGCGTTGTTGGGGCAGCCCGCGTCGGCGGCGCTGCGGGTGAGCGCGATCGAGCTGCCCGACGGCAGCGCCCCGCGCACCATCGTCGAGCAGACCGGCCGGGTGCTGGTCGAGCCGATGCCCGGCTGCAGCAGCACCGCCCGGTTCAGCCCCGCAGCCGCGAGCCCGCTCACCGAGAGGCTGTCCACACCCGCCACGATGCCGCCATCGGTCACCCCGCGCGCCACGGTGATGCCGTTCCAGTCCACCACCTGCACGTCGTAGCCCTGGCACGAAGTGGGGAACAGCGACACCGTGGTGGGGCTGGTGAGCGTGGCCACCACCGCGTCTTCGTCGTCGAAGGTCTGCGTGCTGTTGGCCGAGGTCTTGAGCACGAAGGACCGCGTCTGGGTGACGGGCGTGGTGAGGGTGATGGTGCCGGCGCAGCCGAAGCTCGACGCGCGCTGCACCAGCAGGCCGGTGGGCACCTCGGCGACCTGGAAGTGCACGCTCGCGGGATCGAGATCCTCCCGGCGGATGCAGTTCATGTTGCTCAACGAGGTCAGCCGGCAGCGCACCTGCGCCGCGCCGAGCTCGATGCCGGTCAGCGCCGCGATGCCCTGGGTGAACAGCACCGACGCGCTCAGGTCGGTGAGCGGTGGGGAGATGGTGCAGTCATTGTTGAGATCGCGGGTCGTGCCGCCATCGGGGAGCCCCGCCCGCGCCACGAAGTCGCACTGCCCGCGCCGCACCACCGGGGTGGTGGTGATGGTCTGGTTGGCGCTACCGAACGGGGCGGCGGCGGTGATGGCGTTCGCCCCGCCGGTGAGCGGCTTCACGAAGAAGCTCGCCACCGCGGTTCCGGCCGCCATCGAGGTGTTGGTGATGGTCGTGGAACAGTTCGCGTCGGAATAGAAGCGCGCCCCGCCGGTGGGCGCGACCGTGAGCCCGATGGTGGTGGCGTTCAGCACCGGGGTCGCCAGTCCCGTGCGGCGCCCTTCCACCGACGCGGCCAGGCACGTTCCCGCGCGCACCGGGTTGGGCGGAGTCGTGGTGAAGACCAGCGACGTCGGCGTGTTCACCACCACCAGGTTCTGACTGGCCGGGGTCAGCGGCGCGGCGCTCGCGGTGAGCGAGTACGTGCCCGCCGGCGACCCGCTGGCATAGAAGGTGGCCGACGAGTTGCCCGCGCCGATGGTGACGCTGGTGCGCGCCTGGCCGCCGGGGCAGTTGCTCGTCACGTAGAACGTCACGCCACCGGGGGCAGCGCCGAGCGAGACCGCCGTCGCTGCCGAAACCGGCACCGCGCCGCCGTCACTGCCGACGGTCTCGAGGGTGAGCTGCGCCGAGCACGCGCCCGTGCCGACGGTCAGCGGCGCGTTGACGAAACGAAGCGCGCCCGGGCCGGCGTCGATGACCCCGGCGTCGAAGCCTGCATCCAGCTCGCCCGCATCGGCCTCGCCCGCATCGGCCTCACCCGCATCGACCTCACCCGCGTCGACCTCGCCCGCGTCGGCCTCGCCCGCGTCGACCTCGCCTGCGTCGCCCCCGCCGGCGTCCCGACCGGCGTCGGCATCGGTGCCCGTCCTGACGCATTCCAGGCCGGCGCCGACGTCGCGGCACTCGAAGCCCTCGAGGCAGTCCGCCTGGGCCGTACAGACGAAGCGGGTGGTGTCGACGCCGAAGGGCGCACACTGGCACCCGGCGAGGAACGCGAAGAGCGGCACGAAGGGCAGACCCGAAGCGCGCATCAAGACCACCTCTCTAGAACGAGCCCGACACGACCACGCCGCCGGGGGCAGGAGCGAGCGCCATCGCGGGCTCACCCGAAGGGCCGAGGATGATCAGCACCACGCCAGCGGCCGCCAGCCCACCTCCGACCCCGAAGAGCACGTTGGCCACGGTGGCCTGGCTGAGCGCGGTCGTCTCGAGGGCCGCGGCCTCGCGTTGCGTCAGGCCGGTGACCCGCCCCAGGTCGTCGCGCGGGGCGTTCGCCACCCGGGCGCGCGCGTCGCTCGACATGAGGCCCATCACCACCCCCACCCCGGCGGCGACGGCGCCGGCACCGAGGAGCACCACGCCGGTGGGGCGCCGCCAGCCTCCAGACACGGGCCCCGGGCTGCTCACCTCGGGCACGGCCGCGGCGGCGACCGGCGAGACGCTCGTCCATTCCTCGCGCGGCTTCGCGGCGCTGGCCACCTCGAGCAGCACTGCCTTTCGTTCGCTGAGCACCTCCGCCCACCACGACGCGGAGGCCTTGCCCACCGGCGCGACCGCCCTGCCCGCGGTCACCGGCACCTCGACCAGCTGGTCTGCGCCATCGAGCTTGAGGTGAAAGCGCACCGAACGGGCGAGGCGGAGCACGTCCTTGTCCAGTGACACCTTCACCGCGCGCACCAACCCGTCGCCGAGGTCGACGCCCGGGGTGGCGGTGAGGGGGCCGTTGGAGCTGGTCCATTCCCGGGCCTCGAGGAAGGGCGTGCGCACCCGGGGCGGCTGATCGGGCGGGAGGGTCGCCTCGGGGGCGATCATGAGCAGCTTGCGGAAGGCGTCGCGGGTCTTCGCGTCCTTGCCCAGGGTGCCCCAGGCGATGCCCTGGAGGGTGAGGATCTCCACCAGGACGGCGTGCTCGTTGCCTTCGGTCTTCTCGGCGGCGTCGAGCACCTTCACGGCCGCCTCGACCTCGAGGTCGTCGATGAGCTTGCGCGCTTCCTCGACCCTCGGGTTGGGGGCCGCGAGCGCCGGAGCCGCACCGAGCAGTCCTGTCACCAGAAGAAGAGCGGGAGTGCGCATGGGGTGGAGAAATGACTCTACCCCACCCCATGCTGAATTGACTGACCGCGTCTCGCCCCCCACACTCCCCGACGCGTGGCGTCGCCTGCAACAGCGAGCGCGCCGGGGGTCGCAAGCTGGGAACCCGGGACCCCCGTCGGCCGCTTCACCCTGCTGACTCCTCTCGCCCAGGGCGGGATGGCCGAGATCTGGCTGGCGCGCCAGTCGGGGCTCAAGGGCTTCGAGAAGCTGGTGGTGATCAAGCGCATGATGATCGCCCTCGAGCAGGACCCCGAATACGTCGACATGTTCCTCACCGAGGCGCGGCTGGCGGCCCAGCTCAGCCACCCCAACGTGGTGCAGATCTACGAGCTGGGTGAAGAGCTGGGCTCGCTCTACATCGTGATGGAGTACCTCGATGGCGAGGACCTCGCGGTGGTGCGCCGCACCGGGCAGAAGCACGGCCTGCCGCTGCTCGACTCGTACGCGACGAAGCTGATCTCGATGGCCGCCGAGGGCCTGCACTACGCCCACACCCGCACCGGCATCGACGGCAAGGCGCTGGGCATCGTGCACCGCGACGTCTCGCCCCAGAACCTGATCGCCACCTTCGACGGCGGGCTCAAGGTGGTCGACTTCGGCATCGCCAAGGCGGCCTCGAAACACACCAACTCGGGCAAGCTCAAGGGCAAGCTCGCCTACATGTCGCCCGAGCAGGCGCGCGGGGAGCCGCTCGATTCGCGGTCCGACATCTTCTCGCTGGGCATCGTGCTGTTCGAGGTGGTGACGCGCGGGCGGCTCCTGCCCCGGCTCAACGATCTCGAGCTGCTCACCATCATCGGCGGCACCGAGCCGCTGCCCCGGCCCTCGGACCGGCGCGCCGACCTGCCGCCCGGCCTCGAGCCGATCATTCTCAAGATGATGGCGCGCAAGCGCGAGCAGCGCTTCCAGAACGCGCGCGAGGTGCACGACGCCCTCGAGGCGTGGCTGCGGGAGAGCAACAAGGTGGTGTCGGCGGGCGACCTCGCCGACTACCTGCGCACGGTCTTCGCGCGGCGCATTCACGATCGGCGCCAGCTGATCGAGACGGCGATGACCACCGAGCTGACGCCGAGCTCGGCCAGGCAGCTCTCGAACATGGTGGCGCGGCAATCGGCGGGCACCGGCTCGTCGACGAGCCACTCCGCCACGCGCGGCCGCGACGGCCGCAGGCCGAAGGGTCCCCAGGTGGCGCTGGTGGCGTTGTCGGTGTTGGTGCTGGCGATCGGCGGCGCGGTCTTCAAGCGCATGAGCGACGCGGCCGACGCCGAGCGCCCGGTGGTGCCTCCGCCGCCGCCCCTGGTGGTGGAGCCCGCGCGGCCGCCGGTGCTGGTGATCGACACGGTGCCACCCGGGGCGTCGCTCACCGTGAACGGGCAGGACAGGGGCAGGAGCCCGCTCACCCTGGAGCAGCTCGGCGTGGGCACGCACCAGGTGGTGGCCTCGCTCGAGGGGTTCCAGAGCTCGTCGAAGTCGGTGGCCCTGGCCCACCCCGGCGAGCGGGTGATGGTGGAGCTGGCCTTGCTGCCCGTGCCCCCACCCGCCGTGCCCGTCGCCACGCCGCCGCCCGTCATGGGCCCCCCGAAGCCGATCGCGGCGCGGCCGCCACCGAAGAGGGCGGCGCCGGTGGAAGCGCCCGGCAAGCTCACCCTCAAGACCACGCCGTGGACGATGGTCTACCTGGGCAAGAAGAAGCTCGGCGATACCCCGCTGCTCAACGTGCCGCTGCCCGCCGGGCGTCACCTGTTGCGGCTGGTGAACCCGGAGAGCAACGCGGAGGACTCCATCGAGGTGGAGATCAAGTCGAACGAGACCACGGTCAAGAAGCTGAAGCTGTAGCAGGAGACCCCTCGACGCTCGGGGTGAGCGGTGACGAGCTCGATCTCTCGTTGGGGCGCGCGAGGCGCTACCGCTCGGGGTGACTGGTGAGCGACTCGAGGCGGCTGGTGAGCTGACGCAGGCCCGGTTCGCCCTTCGGCGCCAGCTCGACGGAGAACGCGGCCGTCTCCAGCCACCCGGCCTCTGCGGCCGCGCGCGCGTCGAGGCGCTCGAGCTTGCGGTGGAGCCCGTCGAACTGCTCGAGCGTGTCCCGGTGCACCCGCAACAACTGCTCGAGGTGAGCGGCGAGCTCGGCGTCGGTGGTCTCGGTGAGCCGCTGCTGCAGCGCCTTGACGGCGTCCCGCGCCTCGTCTTCCGCGGCCTCGTCGAGCGTGCTGGCGAGCTCGTCGCGCGCGGCCCTCGCGCTGACGCAGCGCAGGGCGCCGCTGCGCACCAGCGCCTCGAGGCCCGCGCGCGGCTCGCTCTTCGGAAGGCGACCCAGCGCCGTGCGCAGCCGCAGCCACGCCTGCAGCACCTTCGGCTGGCCGTTGAGCTTCGGCTCCACCGCGTCGGCGGCGAAGGTCACCCACGCCAGCACCGCGCCCACCGAGAGGAAGAGCCCCGCCCCGAGGATCGCCAGCCACGCCAGCGCCCCCGCGGCGCCGAGGTGGCGGGCCGAGAGCCACTGCACCAGCTGCAGGCACCACGCGCCTCCCAGCGAAGGCCCGGCCAGGGCGACGAGGCGGCGCAGCGGCGGCAAGGGCTCGAGCGCGAGGGCGAGGCCCAGCGGCACGGTGAAGAAGTACGGCAGGCTCTCGGGTGTCCACGGCACGAAGACGGGGAGCAGCGTGGCCGCGCCCGCCAACGCCAGCAGCATGCCGAACGTCTGCCGGGGCAACACCAGCAGCAACAGCGCCGCGGCGAAGGTGACCGCGAAGGGCCCGGCGTGGTGCCCGCGGGTCAGGTTGCCCACCAGCGCGCCCAGGCCGCCGGCGAGGGCGCCCGCGAGCGCGCCTCGCACGAGCAGCCGCTCGACCGTGGCGGGGTCTTCGAAGCCGAGGCGCTGCCAGGTCTCCTCGAGGGTGGTGGCCATCTCAGTAGCCCTCGTTCTCGCGGCCGAAGTCGGTGAGCTTCTTCTTCTCGAGCTTGCGCGTCAGCTCGCGGCGCTGGCCGGCGCTGGCGCTGCCGAAGGTGCGGCGCACGTCGTCGACCTCCGACTGGCCGGCCAGGGCGTCGGCGCTCATGCCGAAGAGCGCGCGGGCGTTGTCGAGCAGGTTGGACGCGCCCACCGTGTCGCCCCGCTCCCACGCGGCGGCGGCGGCGACGAGCTTGAGGCTGCCCACCGCGCCGATGCCGCGCGAGAACACGGCCTCGTCGCGCGAGGCGGTGACGGTGCGCTCGTCGTCGACCACGGCGACGGAGAAGTCGACCTCGCTGCGCTGGGCGGTGCCCTCGAGGGGGCGCCAGTTGACGATCGCGCCCAGGCGCGCGGCGGTGCCCACGTCGGCGCGGAGCGACTCGAGCCGCACCAGCACGCGGGTGGGGGTCTGGGGGCGGAGGTCGGCCAGGTGCAGCACCGCGCGCCCGTTCTTCCACTCGAGGTGACGGCCGGGGACCTCGGCGACGCGGAAGTGCTGGGTGTCGAACTCGAGCTCGACGTTGCGGGCGATGGCGCTGCGCGCGGCGGTCACCTCGCGGCCGAGGATCTCCTCGAGCGTGCCGGCGTCCTTCAAGTAGCCGTACATGCCGCCGCCGCGCTCGGAGAGGTGGATCATCAGCGGGCCGTCGATGTCGGCGCCGACGCCCAGCGCGGTGACGGTGATGGCGTCGTCGTGCACGCGGCCCGAGAGGCCGGCGAGCTCGGTCTCGGTGATCAGGCCCACGGTGGGCTGCCCGTCGGACACCAGCATCAACCTGCGGGCCCCGGGCGCGCCGCGCAGCGAGCTCCAGCCGGCCTCGAGCCCGCCCGAGATGTTGGTGCTGCCCGCGGCCTGCAGGGCGTCGATGGCCGCGTGGAAGCTGGCCCGGCTGTCCGGGTTGATGCGCCGCCGCTCGGCCACGGTCAGCTCGGTGCCGAAGGAGACCAGGGCCAGCTCATCGCGCTCGGTGAGCAGGTCGACGAGGCGGTGAGCCGCCTTGCGCGCGTCTTCCATCTTCGAGCCCGACATCGAGCCGGAAGTGTCGAGCACCAGCGCCAGGGAGATGGCCTGGTCGGCCTTCGCCGCTTCGCCCAGGAGCGTGACCGTGTACTCGGCGAAGAGCTCGCCGCCGTTCTCGTGCACCGCGGTGTGGCTGGGGCGCGCCTCGATGCGCACCGCGCCGCTCTTCGAGACGGCGACCTCGCCGGGCCTGGCGACGAAGGGCCGGGGCCTGGTGACGGCCGACACGAAAGCGGCGAGCGAGAGCGCGAGGGCGCTGCCGAGGAGAATGCGGGTCTTGCTCATGGTGAGGCTCCTGGTGGGTTGAACAGGAGTCACCGTCTCACGCGCGATTTGGCGCGGGCATCGGGCGAAGATCGAGGTCGGGCGTTTGACCGTCGGTCATTCGACCGATGGGGCTACTTGGTGACCTTGGCCATCTCGGAGCGGAGGAAGTCGGTCAGCTTCACGGCGACCTCCTTCGGAATCTCGCGCGCGAGCGCCTTGCGGCACAGGCCGGGCGTCGCCTTGTAGCCCTTCAGAAAGTCTTCACACGGCGAGCAACCACCCAGGTGCGCTTCCAGCTTCGCGCGGAGCTCGTCAGTCAGCTCCCCGTCGAGGTATTCGAGCAGGAGCTCGACGCTGTCTTTGCAGGTGGTGGAAGCGGTCATCGGGGGACCATCAGGAGAGAACAGGCCTTCATTGTTACGCAAGCCCCGCCCGCGCAACGGAGATTGGAGGGGGCTCCCCGGACTGAACGGCTGAGCAGGCTCAATCTGAGCGCTCCGCGTAGAAGTGGTCGATGGCGGCGCGCAGCGAGAGGCGGGCGCGGTGGAGGCGGCTCTTGATCGCGGGCACGGTGGCGCCGGTGAGGCCGGCGATCTCCTCGTAGGACAGGCCCTCGAGGTCCTTGAGCACGAAGACCTCGCGGTACTCGTCGCCCAGGCGCGCGGCCGCGCCTTCGATGGCCTGGCGCAGCTCCTTGTCCATCGCTTCGCCTTCGGCGTCGCGGAAGTCGGAGACCTCTTCGACGAGGCTGCCGCGCTCGTTGAACTGGGGGCCATCGAGGGGTGACTCGACCTGGTTGACCACCTTGCGGTGGCGCAGGCGCATCAGCGCGTGGTTGGCGGCGATGCGGTAGACCCACGAGCCGAACTGCGCGTCGCCGCGGAAGTTGGGCAGGTTCCGGTACGCGGAGAGGAACGATTCCTGGAGCACCTCGGCGGCGTCGTCGGCCGAGTTGAGCATGCGCTGGGCGAGCCCGAACACACGAGACCGGTGGCGCTCGACGAGCCCCTCGAAGGCGGCCACGTCACCGGCCTGGGCGCGGGTGAGCAGCTCCGTGTCTTCTGAAGGAATCAAAGGCGGGGAACCGTGGACTTTCCGACCTTGCGCGTCAAGCGACATGACCACCTGGGAATACGCTCCGTGAACCCGGCCGGTTTCACCTGCCTGAATGGCGACCTGGCGATCGGCTGACGAACGCCGACCGGCGGTCATGAAAACGGAGCGGGCGGGAGGCCCATTCCCCTGCGTAGTCGACGCCGATGCGGGGGCTCACCTCGACGTGGCGGGCCGGCACCGGCACGCCCCGGGCGATGAAGAGAGGAGGCCGATCGAGCGGCGCTTCGTTGAGCGCGAGCCCGAGGGCCAGGGCGCGGGTGAGCCGGCCGGGGCCATCGGTGCGCAGGCCCCCGAGGCCTTCACCCGGGGCGAGCGCGCGAATGAGCACGGCGGCACCGTCGCCGGTGACGACGTTGAAGCAGAGGTGCATGCCGTAGACGAGGAAGAGGTACGCGTGGCCGGGAGGGCCGAACATCACCTCGGTGCGCGCGGTGCGGCCCTTCGAAGAATGGCAGGCGAGATCGTGCGGGCCCAGGTACGCCTCGGTCTCGACGATGCGGCCGCTGCGCACGCGACCCCGGCTCACGTGCACCAGGTCCATGCCCAGGAGGGCCCGCGCCAGCTTCACCGGGGCGCGGGCGTGAAAAGTGAGAGGCAACGGAGTCACGTCGGGCCGGAGGGTAATCGTGTAGACATTCACTTCGCCATGACGCCCTCGGGTCGAATCTCTGGAATCCTGCAGCCTGTCTTCTCACTGCGCAGCACGCACGACGTGGGCGTGGGCGACTTCGAGGCCTTCGACGCGCTCTTCGGGTGGATGCGGCAGGCCTCGCAGAAGCTGGTGATGGTGTTGCCGTTGCTCCCCACCACGCCGGGAGATCCGAGCCCGTACTCCACCCGCTCGGCCTTCGGGTTGAACCCGCTGTTCATTCACCTCGGCTGGCTGCCCGAGGGGGTGCGCTTCTCGGTCGAAGAGCAGAAGGCCATCGACACCGCCCGGGCCTCGCCCACGGTGCGCTACGACCTGGTCTTCCCGGTGAAGACGGCGGCGCTCGAGCGCGCGTTCGCCGCGTTCCAGAACCAGGGCAGCACGGCGCGCAGCCGCGAGTTCGAGGCGTGGTGCGGGGCGCAGCGCGAGTGGCTCGACGGCTACGCGCTCTATTCCTCACTGTCGGAGGCGTTCGGGCAGAAGCCGTGGTGGGAGTGGCCGGCGGGCCTCTCGAATCGCGAGCCGAAGGCGCTGGAGGCCGCGCAGAAGGAGCACGGCAAGCGGGTGCGCTACCACCAGTGGCTGCAGTGGGTGGCCGATGGCCAGTGGCAGCGGGTGCGCGCGTCGGCGAAGTCGCACGGCATCTTGCTGTGTGGTGACGAGCCGTTCATCATCGCGCAGGACTCGGCGGACTGCTGGTGCAACCCGAAGTACCTCCGGCGCGACGGCCGCCTCGGCGTGCCGCCCGACGACTTCTCGGCCGACGGCCAGGACTGGGGGTTGCCCTGGTTCGACTTCGAGGCGCTGGCGAAGGACCAGGACGCGTGGCTGCGCCGCCGGGCAAAGCACGCCGCGGCGACGTACGACGTGCGCCGCATCGATCACGCCATCGGGTACTTCCGCCAGTACGTGCGCGACGAGAAGGCGCCGAAGGGCCGCTTCATTCCGTCGGAGGAGCCGGCGCAGCGCGCGCTGGGTGAGAAGAACTTCCGCCTCCTCTCGGAGGGCGCGGGCATCGTGGCGGAGGACCTCGGCGTGATTCCGCGCTTCGCGAAGGACGTGCTCGCCAGCCTGGGGCTGCCCGGGTACCAGGTGATGCGGTGGAGCCGCGAAGACGGGGTGTACCGCGATCCCCGGCATTACCCGGAGGTCTCGCTCGTCACCACCGGCACGCACGACACCGAGACGCTGCGTGGGTGGTGGGTGGGCACCAGCGACTGGGAACGGGAGATGGCGTGCCGCACCTGGCCCGAGCTGAGCGGGTTCAAGCCGCCGCCGAAGGAGTGGAGCTTCGAGGTGCACGAGGCGCTGCTGCGCGCGGCGCTCAACTCGCAGTCGCAGACGTGCATCTTCCCCTGGCAGGACGTGTTCGGTGAGTCGGAGCGCACCAACACGCCGGGCACGATGGGGGATCACAACTGGGGTTACCGGATGCAGCCCGAGGTGCAGAAGCTGGCGAGCGACGAGGTGCTGCAGCGGACGGCGAACTGGCTGACGCGGCTGGCGCATGAGGGCCGGCGGGGCTGAGCTACTTGCCCCATGTCCGGCCAGGCCGACCAATTCGAGCGCGACGCTCTCAACGCGGCCGACTTCATCTCGCAGCACCAGGTCTTCAGACTCGAGGAGTTCGAGACCGCCTATCGTCGCCTGGGCCGCAAACCCTCGAGCGCGCGCGCCGCCCTCGCGTACCACGTCAACCGGGGGCGTCTCTGGCTGGTCAAGCGCTCCTCAGGTGCGGCCGCCGCCACTTGACGCCACAGCAGGAGGACGACCTCAAGGAGGCCTCCCTCGAGGCACCTGACTACTTCAACCGCAGCGCGAGGACGAAGAGCCACAAGTTCATCCCCAGCCTGAACCTGATCGTTCCGCCCGAGCTCGCGCGCCGCTGGCGCCACAACCGCTGAGTCAGTTCAGCGCGGCCAGCAACCCCAGCACCGCCACCAGCAACACCAGCGCACCCACGCCCATCAGCGCCGAGTTGCGCGTCATCTGCGAGCGCACCTCCGGAGGGAACGCCGACCGCTCGAGCTTTCCGCACTTCCCGCAGTTGAAGCCCGCAAACGCTGCGTAGAGCAACATGCCGACGAGGCCCCCGGCGTGACCTGCTGCCGAGCTGCTCCCGCGCTGCGCCGGCCCACCACATTTTGGACACGCGTAGGACATGAGGGTGAACATACCTCGCCCCCCGCTGTTACAAGCAGCCCGTGGCATGGCGCGTCTTCATCCTCGGCCTGACGCTGGCCCTCGCCGGGTGCGCCACCACGCCTCCTTCCCCCGACGCCATGGAGGTCGACGACCTCGTCATCGAGGGCGAGAAGGAGCTCAAGGAAGCCGACCTCAAGGAGAAGATCGTCACCGGCGAGTCTTCCTGGCTGCCCCCCTGGGTGCCCTTCTTCGGCAGGCTCGAATGGTTCGACCCCGTCACCTGGCAGGCCGACCTGCGGCGCATTCAGCGCTTCTACGAGGCCAACGGGTACTACCAGGCGCGCGTCCTGTCGGACGTCGTCACCGAGGTGCGCCCGAAGCACGTGAAGCTGCTGGTCAAGCTGCGGGAGGGTGAGCCGGCGCGGGTGAACACCGTCGACATCCTCGGCCTCGAGGCCCTCCCCCCGGAGATGCAGGCCGACGTGGTGAAGTCGCTCCCGCTCTCCACCGGCGACATCTTCCTCGAGGACAGCTGGGCCCGCACCAAGGCCCTGCTCAGCCTGCGCCTTCGCGAGCTGGGCTTCGCCGAGGTGGCCGTCACCGGAGAGGCGCTGGTCGACGCAGAGGCCGCGCGCGTCGACATCTCGCTCGACATCGTCACCGGCACCCGCTTCCGCTTCGGCAAGCTCTTCGTGGCCACCGACCCCGGCGCGCAGGTGCCCGCGAAGCTCATCGCCGACCAGGCCTCGCCCGATTTTCCCGAGGGCGCGTACTTCAGCGAGTCGGCGATGGCCGCGGCCCAGGCGCGGGTCTTTCAGATGGGGGTGTTCGCCGGCGTGAAGGTCAATCGCGGCATCCCCGACCGCGCCGAGGGCACCGTGCCCGTGGTGATCGACGTGAAGGAAGCGCCCTTCCACTCGCTGCGCTTCGGCGGCGGCCTGGGCGGCGACCTCATCCGCCAGGAGGTGCGCGTGGTGGGCGAATACACCGATCGCAACCTCGGCCTCTCGCGCATCTTCTTCAAGAACGCCCGCCTCGATCGCCTCACCCTCAAGGCCAAGCTCGGCATCGCCTTCCTCCCCAACGTCATCGACGTCTTCCGCGCCACCTCCCTCTCGGACTGGGGGCCGGTCTGGCGCGGGTACGCCGAGTACGAGGTGCCCAGGCTGGGCGGCATCCGCACCCTCTCGCTCCAGGGCAGCGTCGACGTGCTGCGCACCCTCGACAACACCTACAGCTACGACGCCGTGGAAGCGAAGGTCGGCGTCATCTGGCGGCCCCGCATCGACCTCAACATCTTCCCGTCGCTCAACCTCAACACCTTCCTCCTCCACACCGCCCTCGAGCTGCGCGACACCGTGCCCGCCGCGGCCATCAACTGCCCCCAGGCACCGCAGCTGTGCCTGGTCGGCTTCTTCGACCTCAACGTCGAGCTCGATCGCCGCGACAACCGCCTCGAGGCGAAGCAGGGCTTCTACCTGGCGCTCGACACCGCGGTGGGCCTCGCCTCCACCACCCGGCTGCGTCCCTTCCTCAAGGTGACGCCCGAGGCCCGCGGCTACGTCAGCTTCGGCAAGGAAAAGCAGTTCACCTTCGCCGCCCGCGCCAAGTTCGGCACCCTGCTCGCGCCCGAGAACGACACCCCCATCGTGGTGCGCTACTTCTCGGGCGGCGCGGGCATGCGCGGCTTCCAGCAGCGCCGCCTCTCGCCGCAGATCGCCGTGCTCACCCGCGACGATCTCCCCGTCTGCCCGTCCCGCGCGAAGCTCAGCGGGCCCGACGAATGCCCCAAGGACGCCACCACCCTCCCCATCGGCGGCTCCGGCCTCCTCGAGGGTGCTCTCGAGCTGCGCTGGTCCTTCAGCGAGAACTGGGTGCTGGCCCTCTTCAACGACTGGGGCCTCGTGACCGAGCACCACCTCTTCGCTGGCAAGGACTGGAGCCAATCGCTGTACACCGCCGTGGGCTTCGGGGTTCGCTATCGCACGCCGCTGGGCCCGATTCGCGTCGACCTCGCCTTCCGCATGCCCCTGGGCGGGCCGCAGCAGGTGACGAACACCACCAGCACCGGCGGCACCGTGGAACAGTTCCGCAGCGCGCCGGGCTGCTTCTTCGGCGCCGGCTCGGGCAATTCCCTGGCTGACCCCTACAGCCGCGGGCCCGTGCCCTCTCCGTACGCGGGCTCTCCTGACGGGCTGTGCAGCGCCCACCTGTCCATCGGCGAGGCCTTCTGACCATGGAAGACGCCCGCACCCTCCTCAGCCGCAAGCGCCGCCGCCGGGTGCTGGTGGTGGTGTTGCTCGTGCTGGGAATCCCCGCGCTGCTCCTCGGCGGGGCGTACCTCTTCGTGCAGAGCTCTGCGGGCGAGGCGCTCATTCGCAAGAAGGTGCTCGCCGCCCTCGGCGACGCGCTGGCCGGCAAGCTCGAGGCCGGGCGCATCGAGCTGGTGGGCAACCACGTGGTGTTGACCGACCTGAAGCTCTTCACGCCCGAAGGTGAGCTGGTCGCCTCGCTCGCGCGCCTCGAGGCCGACGTCGACCTCCCAGGCCTCGCCGCCCAGCGCCTCCATCTCTCCGAAGTGAAGGTGGTGACCCCGAAGCTGATGCTCAAGGAGGACGAGCGCGGCTGGAACCTGCTGCGCGCCGTGGCCGCCCGGAAGGCCGCCACCACCCCCACCACCGCCTCGGGGCCGATCCAATGGCGCCTCCGGTTCGACGGGGTCGAGCTCACCGACGGCCTGCTGGACCTCGAGCAGGCCGATCGCCGCATCACCGCCACGAAGCTCGCCGCCCGGGGCTCTGCCCGGGTGCGCCTCGAGCCGCTGGAGGTGACGGGCACGCTCGCGCTTTCCAGCCAGCTCACCGCGCCGCTCCAGGAGGCCCTGGTCGCCACCCTGGCCGCGAGCACCACGCAGGGGCCGCAGAGCTACGACCTGGCCGTGACGCTGGGGGGCTCTCGCGTGCGGGGCCACGTCGAGCTGCCCTCGGTGGCCTTCACCATCGACGAGCTCGTCGCCGCCCCGCGCGAGCTCTCGGCCTTCCTGCCCGCCTGGCCCGTGCGCCCCGTCATCTTCGGCAAGGGCTCGCTGAGCCCGAAGCAGGCCGCGCTCGAGCTCTCGGCCGGCCGGGCCCGGCTCGCCGTCGACGCGAAGTACGACCTCGAGAAGTTCTCCGCGCAGACGCTCTCGGTGCGCGGCTCGGACGTCGACCTGCAGGAGCTCGTGGGCGCCCCGCTCCCCAGCGATCTCGCCTTCCAGGCCTCCGGCGCGTTGAGCGACTGGCGCCCCGAGACCCTCAGCGGCTCGCTCGAAGCGAAGGCCACCTGGGACGCCAGGAACGGCCAGCGCCTCGCCGAGGCGAACCTCGAGGCCAGCGCAGACAAGGGGGTGGTGAAGGTGGGGGGCGTGAACGTGACCAGCCCCGGGCTCAGCCTTCGCGCCCGCGGCACCGCCAGCCGTGAAGACGTGGGCGCCTTCGCCACGCTCGAGGCGAAGGACCTCAGCCAGCTGGCGAAGACGCTCGAGGCCTTCGCGGCCGTCGAGATCCCCGGGCTGGCGGGCAACGGCACGGTGCGGGTCTCGCTCCAGGGGCCACCGCGGGGCCCCACCGCGACCCTCATCGGCCGGCTCAACCGCTTCTCGATCGCCGGCCTCAGCGCCGAGCTGGTGGAATTCAACGCCGACGTGCCGGACGTCTCGGCCCCGCTCGACACCGACATCATCCTGCGGGCCAAACGGCTCCACCTCGGCGACCGCGCCTTCGACGACGTCACCTTCGATCTGATCACCCACGGCCGCGAGGTCGACCTCGACCTGGCCACGAAGGGCCTGGGCGACCTCCAGGTGCACGCCCTCGCCGTGCTCGACAAGGACACCCGCGGGGCGCAGCTCAAGCTCATCGACCTCACCTCGACCGAGGCCAGCTGGTCGCTCGAGGCACCGACGCACCTCGACTGGAAGGACGGCTTCGGCGTCGAGCCCTTCGCCTTGCGCAGCGGCGACCAGCGCGTGTCGGGCGAGCTGCTGCTGACGCGGGCCCGCCTCGAGGCGAAGGCGCGCGTCGAGCACCTCGACCTGGCGAAGCTGCCCCGCCTCCTCGCGCCGCCTTCGCTCGAGCTGGCAGGCACGCTCTCGGCCGACGCGGTGGTGACCGGCAAGCCGGGCAGGCCCGCGGTGACCCTCCAGGCGCAGCTCCGCGACGGCAAGGTGAGGGGCTTCGACGCCCTCCAGCTCTCGCTCCGGGGAACCTGGCTCGACGAACGCGCGGCCGGAACGCTCTCCCTCGGCAGCAGCGTGGGCAGCGCCGAGGGCACGTTCGACGTGCCGGTGCTGGCGTTCCTCGACGAGAAGCCCGGCGCCGGCACCGCACACTTCGAGCTTCGCGGCGTCGCCACCCGCGCCCTCGAGCAGCGGCTGGGCCGTCCCTTCCCCGTGGGTGGCGTGCTCTCGGCGGTCTTCGATCTCTCGGGCAGCGGCGATCACCCGAAGGTGCGCGTCACCGTCGAGTCTGACGAGCTCACCGTGCAGCTCGGCAAGCAGGCCGTGAACGCGAAGGCAGCGCAGGTGTCGGTCTTCACCACCGAGGCCGCCACGCTCGAGGGCACCCTGCGGTTCTCGGCCCTGGGCGCGCAGAACGACCTCACCCTCTCCACGCCCCTCACCATCGCCTCCCTCAGGCGCCACCTGCCCACCCCCGACGAGCTGCTGGCGCTGCCGGTGACCCTGCAGCTCGGGGTCAAACAGCTCGACCTCAAGCAGCTCGACGAGGCGCAGCTGGTGCACGACGACGAGCTCTCCGGGCTGGTCAGCCTCACCGGCACCCTCACCGGCAGCGCCAGGGCGCCCACGGGCGAGCTGTCGGTGAAGCTCGAGAACGTCACCGCCCCGCCGCTGCGCAAGGCCAACGCCCACTTCACCCTGCGCACCGACGTGCGCCACACCCGGCTCACCGGCACCGCCACGCTCGCCGAGCAGCAGCAGGGCCTGGAGCTGACCGCGGCCCTCGAGACCCTGCCTGAGCGCGCGATCGCCGCGCTGCTGCAGCCACGCACCGCCGGGGGGAAAGAGGCCGGCGACGCGGTGGTCGACGCGCTGGCCGACGTGCCGCTCGAGCTGCTGCTGGTGCTCCAGCCCTTCGCGCTGGCGCAGGCGATGGTCACCCACGAGGGCGAGGCGCCCCCGGGCGGGGTGTTGAGCGCGACGTTGGAAGCGGGGGGCACGCTCCAGGCGCCCACCGCGCGCCTGGTGGGCTCCTTGAAAGACCTCCGCTTCGATCGCGTGGCGCTGGGCAGCGCGCGCTTCGACCTGCGCAGCACGGGCACCGAGCAGCGCTTCACCGTCGCGCTGGGTGGCGAAGGCCGCGACGACTTCAAGGCGAAGGGCACCCTGGGGCTCGACCTGAGGCTGTCGGCGCTGCGCCACGGCCTCGACTGGCGCGCCGCGCCGATCGACCTCCAGGTCACCTCGCGCAACTTCGACCTGGGCTTCCTCTCGGGCTCGACCGACCTGTTGCGCGTGGTGGGCGGCCGGCTCGACCTCACCGCGCAGCTGACCGGCAAGCTCGGCGCGCCGCGCTTCGTGGGTGACGCCGAGGTGCGCTCGGGCCGGCTCGCGCTCGCCGGCCTGGGCGACTACCGCGAGGTCGGCCTCGAGCTGCACGCCACCGACGACCTCGTCGAGCTCAAGCGGCTCGTGGCCAGCAGCGGCGCCGGCAAGGCCCAGCTGGTGGCCCGCGCCGAGCGCCAGCCCTCGGGCGCCTTCGCCCTCACCAGCAGCGGCACCACCGACAGGTTCCCCATCGTCGCCGACGACCAGCTGCAGGCCACCGCCACGCTGCGCTACTCGCTCGAGGGCGCGGTGACCTCGACCCTGATCGACATTCACAAGCTCGAGCTGCCGCGCGTCGACGTCACCCTCCCCGACGTCAAGCGCAAGGACCTGCAAGACCTCCAGCGGCCGAAGGACATCATCGTGCTGCGCGCAGGTGACCGGGCCACCCGGCGGCGCCGGCAGGACGCGAAGGACTCCACCGCCGCAGGGCAGCAGGCGCCCCTGATGGTGCGCGTGGTCGTGGTCGCCCCGCGGAACATCTGGGTGCGCAGCTCCGACCTCAACGTCGAGATCGGCCTGAGCGAGGGGTTCCGCGTCGAGCTCAACGACGGGCTGCGGCTCTTCGGCGAGGTGCGGGTGCTCAAGGGCAACATCGAGGTCATCGGCCGCGAGTTCACGGTGCAGCGCGACAGCGAGGCGCGCTTCGCCGGCCCGCCCGCGCAGCCCTACGTCAACGTGAGCGCGCTCCACGTCAACTCCCGCGAGCAGGTGAAGATCACCGTCACCGTCGCCGGCCGGGGCACGTCGCTCGGCTTCAAGGTGTCCAGCGAGCCGCCCATGATGGAGTCCGACATCTACGCGGTGCTCGCCACCGGCCGGCGCAACCTCAAGTCCAGCGGCGGCGCCTCGTTCACCCCCGGGCAGGCGGCCTCGGTGGTGGGTCAGCTCGCGGCCAGCCAGCTCAAGACGGTGATCGCCAAGAAGCTGCCCATCGACGTCTTCAACTTCGAGACGACCGACAACTTCGAGAAGGTGAAGCTCGACGTGGGCAAGTACCTCTCTGACACCGTGTACCTGGGCGGCTCGGTCGACATCGGGGCCAAGCGCGAGCGGGGCGAGAACGTGTGGGCCGGGCGAATCGAGCTGCAGGTCACCAAGTCGATCTCGCTCGAGGCCTACGCGGGCGACGCGCTCAGCTTCGGCGCCGACGCGATGTGGTCGCGCGACTTCTGAGAGACCTGAGCACCTTTCACCCCGAGCGCAGTCGAGGGGCGGCTCACTTCTGGGGCAGCTCGAGCTCGGTGCGCACGTCCCACAGCTCGGGGAAGAAGGTGAGCCCCAGCGCGCGCTGCAGGAAGGTGACGCCCGACGAGCCGCCGGTGCCCATCTTGTGCCCGATGATGCGGTGCACCGTCTTCATGTGGCGGAAGCGCCAGAGCTGGAAGCGCTCCTCGACGTCGACGAGCTTCTCGGCCATCTCGTAGGCGACCCAGTTCACCTCGGGGTGCTCGTAGACGGTCTTGAACAGCTTCACCACCGCCTCGCTCTTCACGTAGGCCCTGGTGAAGTCCCGGTTGACGTGATCCTCCGGCACCGGGTGACCCTTGCGATGGAGGAAGCGCAGGAACTCGTCGTAGAGGCTGGGCTGCTCGAGGCGCGCCTTGAGCCACGCGTGGATCTCGGGTGAGTCACGGTGCGGCAGCAGCAGGTTCGCGTCCTTGTTCCCCAGCATGAACTCGAGCGCGCGGTACTGGTAGCTCTGGAAGCCCGAGCTCTTGCCCAGCGCGTCGCGGAAGGTGAGGTACTCCGAGGGCGTCATGGTCTCGAGCACGGCCCACTGCTCGAACAACATCCGCTGAATGTGCGCGACCCGCGCGAAGATCTTGAAGGTGGCCGCCAGCTCGTCGCGCTTCACGCACTCCAGCGCGCGGTCGAGCTCGTGCAGCATCAACTTCATCCACAGCTCACTGGTCTGGTGCTGAATGATGAACAACATCTCGTCGTGCTGGGGCGAGCGCGGCTTCTGTGAGTCGAGCAGGCGATCGAGGTGAAGATAGCCCGCGTACGTCTCCTGGCGGGCCAGGTCGAGGTGGATGCCCTTCTCGAGTTCGCGCTCAGTCGTCATGGGTCGCTTCTGCGCGACTCGCGGACAAAAGAAAAGCGGCTCGGGCGAACCCGGGCCGCTCAGGTGCTCATCCCGAAGGGATGCGCGGTTACTTCTTCTTCCGGGCCTCGGCGAGCGCCTTGGCGCCGGCGCGGCCACGGGGCAGCGCGAGGTTCTTCACCGACGCCGGCGACGCATCAGCCACCCAGTCAGACGGGAGCCGGCCGGTGCGATCGAGCATGCGGTACTTCTGGTAGTGCGCCGCGCAGTAGCCCTTGCTGCGCGCCGGACGCCCGCAGTCGATGACCGCGCACTCGCGCTTGTCACCCGAGGCCTTGCGGCCGCGCTTGCCGCCGCGGGTGGCCTTCACCACCGCGAACGCGTTCTTCGGCGGGCGACCCGGGCCCCGCTTGAGAGGCTGACCCAGCGCCGCCGCGAGCCGCGCGATGATCGCCCCGTTGCCCTGAAGCTCCGCGAGCGCAGCGTGCACTGGCCCCAACGCCCGGGCCACCTCGTCCGCCACCATCTCTCGAAGCACCTTATCGACCGACATTTCTTCTTCCGTTTCTGTGAAGGGGGGGAACTGCTTGCATCACCAAACAGCGGGCTGGACTTAACACTGAACAATGTCAGCGCAATCATTTTCCGGATGCCGATGTCAAAGCTGACCCGGAGTTCAGTCGAAGAACGTCCCCCGATCGCCGGTGCTCTTCACGAACGCGCCGGCCATGCGCTCCGAGCAGAACGCCCACCCCACCTCGCCCGAGGGCGTCACCGCGATCACCCCGCCGTCGCCGCCGATGCGCTTCAACTCGGCCACCGCCTCTTCGCAGGCCGCGTTGAGCCCGGCCCCGCGCCGCACGGCCTCGAGCACCGAGCGCGCCAGCCCCACACGAATGATGAACTCGCCCAGCCCCGTCGACGACGCCGCGGCCCAGCGCGAATCGGCCACCGTGCCCGCGCCGATGAGGGGCGAGTCGCCCACCCGGCCCTTGAGCTTGCCCGCGGTGCCGCCGGTGCTGGTGGCCGCGGCGACCTGGCCGCGTTCGTCGACCGCCACCGCGCCGATGGTGCCGTGACCTCCCCTCGAACCGGCCCGGGGCGAACGGTCGCGCTCGAGCCAGCGCTGCCGCTGCACCGGCGTCACCAGCGAGCCCGGGGCGATGGCCGGCACCCCCTGCGTGCGCGCGAACGCGTCGGCGCCTTCACCGACCAGCAGCACATGCGGGCTCCTTTCCATCACCAGGCGCGCGAGGGAGACGGGGTTCTTCACCGTCTTCACCACCGCCACCGCGCCGGCCTCGAGCGTCTCTCCGTTCATCACAGACGCGTCGAGCTCGACCTCTCCGTCTGCGTTGAGCACCGCGCCCAGGCCTGCGTTGAAGAGCGGATCATCTTCGAGCCAGCGCGCCGCCGCTTCCACCGCGTCGAGGGCCGAGCCGCCGCCGGCCAATATCGCGGCGCCCTGATCGGCCGCCACCAGGCACGACGCGCGCGCCTCGTCACCCGATTCCTGGTCTCGCTTCGGTCCTGCGCCGCCGTGCACCACGATGGAGAACATTCAGGGAGGCTCCGGGACGGGTTCGAGTTGGTGCAGCGGCGGCAGGGCGCGCAGCTGGGGGAAGCCGAAGGCGACGAAGAGCACCACCAGCAGCGTACCCACGCCGCCGCCGACCACCGAGAGCAGCGGGCCCACCAGCGCCGCGGTCGCGCCCGACTCGAAGCTGCCCAGCTCGTTCGACATGCCGATGAACACGTAGTGGATGGCGGACACGCGGCCGCGCATGGAATCGGGCGTCAATGACTGCTCCAGGGTCGAGCGGATCACGACAGACACGTTGTCGAAGACGCCGGTGAAGAACAGCGCAACGAAAGACAACCACATCGTGGTCGACAACCCGAACACGATGGTGGCGACGCCGAAGCCGGCCACGGTGACGAGCAGCACCTGGCCCGGGCGCTTCCACGGGGGCAGGCGCGTCTGCAGCAGGGCGGTGGAGAGCGCCCCCAGCGCCGGTGCCGCGCGCAGCCAGCCCAGGCCCACCGGGCCCACGTGGAGAATGTCCTTCGCGTAGACCGGCAGCAGCGCCACCGCGCCGCCCAGCAGCACCGCGAACAGGTCGAGGGTGATGGCCGCGAGGAAGACCCTGGTGCGGAAGACGAAGCGCAGCCCGGCGAGGAGATCCTGGAAGCCCTGCCGCTTGCCCGTCAGCGCCGCGGGGCGCGGCGGCACCGACCAGAGCACCGCCACGAAGCCGAGGTGCGCAGCGCAGGCGAAGGCGAAGGCGAGCTGCGCGCCACCCGCCGCCGCGATGAGGAAGCCCGCCACCGCGGGGCCCGAGATGGAGGCGAGCTCGAAGGTGCTGGAGAACCACGCCGCGGCGTTGGCGAAGTCTTTCGAGGGCACCAGCTGCGGCAACATCGCCCCCACCGACGGGCCGCGGAACGCCATGCCCACGCCGATGACGAAGAGCACCGGGTAGTAGAGCGAGGTGGGGCCGTCGAAGGCCGAGAGCGCCATCAGGGCCGCGGCGCAGAGCGCGAGGGTGAGGTGGCTGCCCATGGCCACCCGGCGCCGCGGAAACCGATCGGCGGCGACGCCCGCGGGGAGCGCGAGGCCCACGATGGGAATGACCTCCACCAGGCCCACCAGCCCCAGCGCCCAGGTCGAGCCCGTCTTCTCGTAGAGCTGCCAGCCGACGGCCACCGACACCGAGGTGCTGGCCATGGCGGCGAGGAAGCGGCCCACGGCGAAGCGGGCGACGGTGGGGTGACGGAACGCGGCGAAGGCGTCGCGCGGGGGAGCCGAGCCGGTCACCAGGCGCCGAGCTGCTTCTGCCTGGGGCAGTCATTGACGCTGGCGGGGAGGAGCAGCCTGACGTCGGGCTCGAGGTCCAGCCATTCCACGCCCAGGTTCACCTCGCGGTAGTCGCCCCGCCGCGACAGCACCGAGAAGGCCACGCCCGGCTTGAGCTGGCCCACCTCGATCACCCGCCCATGGCTCTCGATGCTCACCTGCAGCTCGGTGTCATTGCAGGCGCGCCAGTCGGTGGCGCCGCTCAGGGGTGAGGGCGGATCTTTCGGCGGGACGGGCTGGGGCGCAGGGCCCTGTGGCACCTGCAGCCCTTCCGCGGCGACCCAGCCCACCCACAAGACGCCCGAGGCCGTGGGCACCACCAGGCGCGCCTCGTCGCCACGCTCCTCCACCACGAAGCCGCGCAGGGGCCGCTCGTCGGCCTTGAAGGAGCCGATGGTGGCCCCGCCGAACTGCGCAGACGCGGGCAGCGAGAAGTTCTCGGGCACCCAGCGCTCGGGCGCGGTGGCGGAGAAACCGGCGAGCGCGAGCAGGCCCCGCGCGGGATCGCCAGGCGGCTCGACGGTGACCGAGAGCGAGAGCAGGTCGCAGCCGAGATCGAGCGCCACCGAGTCGTCGGGCCGGAAGGGCCGCAGCGCGTCCTCTTCGGGCACGACCAGCGCGCGGCCGGTGAGGGCGTCGTGCACCCGCACGTGCGCGCCCTTGCTCAAGAGGCCCGCCTGGCCCAGCCGCAGCGGCTGGTAGGCGCGGAACACGGCCTGCGCGGACACGTCGACGTCGGCGTTGAGGGTGAGGCCGGGGCCCGTCCACTCGCCCTGGAGCACCACCAGGGGCCCGGCCCGCCGCAGCACGGCGGTGGTGCTGGCGCCGCGCCAGGTGTCACCGGCCCAGCGCTCGCGGGCGCGGGCGAAGGGCTCGCCGGTTCCGCGCACCAGCAGGGTGGCGCGGTCTTCCCAGCGCGCGTTGCGCCACCAGCACAGCCCCTCGGAGCGGGCGGCGGGGTTGGTCAACCACTCCTCTCGGGTGGTGTTCGCTGCGCACGACGTCAACGCACACACCAGCAGCAGGCCCCGTCGCATCACCAGAGGCAGATATCACCTCAGGGTGTGGGGGCCGCAACCTTGCGGTGGATCTGCTCGGTGAGCGCCTCGATGCGCTGGCTCAGCTCGCGGGTGACCTGGGTGAGCTGGGTGTTCTGCTCGAGCAACTGCAGCACCTGCCGGGTCTGCTCGAGGCTGGCCTGCGAGAGCGCCTCGCGGTGCCTGGCGTCTGCCTCGGCGAGCGCCTTGTCGCGATCGGCCTGCCGGGTCTGCGCCAGGAGGATCAACGGCGCGGCGTAGGCCGCCTGCAGGCTGAAGGCGAGGTTCAGGAAGATGAACGGGTAGACGTCGAAGTGGGTGAGGCCGGTGGCGTTGACGATGACCCACACGGCGACCATCAGGGTCTGGGCGACGAGGAACTTCGGCGTGCCGAAGAAGCGGGCGAAGCGCTCGGCCTTCACCCCGAACCAGTCTTCACCGAAGGCCGGGGTGAGGTGCTGGTGTTCCTCGTGGAACCGGAGGTGGTGCCTGGGCTCTTGCATGGCCTCTCTTACTCCAGTGCAATCCGCCCCGGACCTGCGATCGGCGCGGGGCCGCCTCAGCGCGTCGGTCGACTGATCAGGGCAGCCACAGCGCGCCGCCGTCTCGCGGCTGATGGGCGGGGTCGGGCTCGCACTCGGCGGTCTTCTCGTTGCACTGATGGCCGGGCCCACAGTCCACCACGCAGCGGCGCGCGGGCAGCGGTGGCTGGCGCGTCGGATCAACCGGGCTGCCGCCCGAGAGCAGCGAGGGCCGCTCGGGCGTGACCTGGGGAGCCACCGGCCCGAGGTAGCGGCAACCCGACAGCACCATCGCCCACAGCAGCCAGCGGAGCATGAGCGCACTGTGTCACAGAGGTGCGCGCCTGTTCATCTCGAGCGGAGTCGCCCCTCGACTCCGCTCGGGGTGAACGGTGACGAGCCCGATCCCGGGGTGAACGGGGTTTCGATCGACGCGCCCAGGGTGTACACCGTCGCCCGTGCAACTCGACCTGCCGCAAGAGCGTGACGTGGTCGAGGTGCTGCTCGACGCGCACATCGAGGCCCGGCAGATCGCGGCGATGGCCGAGAGCCTCTCGGGCGGCAGCGCCACCAGCGGCGCGCGCGAGACGGCGACCACCATCTCGGATCACGTCGAGTGGATGTTGCCGATGCACTGCGATGACGAAGAGCTGTCCCTGGCGCCGCGGCTGGCGGGGCGGCACCACGTCGTCGACGACGCCCTCACGCAGATGAAGCTGCAGCACCTCTCGCTCGAGGCGCCGCTGGCCCGGGTCCGGCTGCTGTGCCTCATCCTCTCGCGCGACATCTCGCGCCTGCACGCGCTGCGCTTCGAGCTGGGCGCCGCGGCGAAGGACCTGCGCGAGCGCCTCGCGGCGCACCACGCGTTCGAGGAGTCGATCGTCTTCCCCTCGCTCAAGCGGCTGCTGTACGTCGACGAGCTCCAGTCGATCCTGGGCGAGATGAAGGCCCGGCGCCTCGGCGTCGCGGCCTGAACGCTCAGCCTGGCCCCCTCGGCTCCGCGCGGGGTGCGCGGCTCAGCGCGAGCGCGAGCAGCTTCGCGTGATCGAACGCGAGCCGCGGCGGCAGCGCGTCGAGCGGAAACCAGCGCGCGTCTGACGCGTCGTCACCACCGGCGATGGGTTTGCGGGCGTGCGCCTCGTCGAGGGTGACGCGGAAGAGCGAGGTGCGGCTCCAGGCCGCGGGGCTGTCCCGCTCGTCGCGGCCCGAGCCTTCCACCTCGGCGACGAGCTCGAATTGCCCGCGCAGCGCGCGCAGGGCGAGGCCCGCCTCTTCTTCCACCTCGCGGACCGCGGTGTCGAGCGGCTGCTCGTCGTCGAAGGTGAAGGGGGCACCACGCGCGGCGTGGGTGTGAACGAAGCCGCCGGGCAGCGCCCACTGGCCGGGCTCGGCCGCGGCGTCATCGTGGCGGCGAATGAGCAGCACCGAGACTCTCTCTCCCTGCGCATGAAGAAGGGCCCTCGACTTCGCTTTGGCTGAACGGATTGGGCCAGCTCCGTTCAGGCCGGGCGGAGTCGCGGCGCCTGCTTCAACGCGCTCTGCAGCGGGGAGAGGTGCGAGCACCACCACGTCGACCGTCGGGTTGACGCCTGGATGCCAGAACGGCGCGAAGGCCTCGCGGAAGAACGCGCGATCGTCCACCCGGCGCAGCGCCTCGGCCGCCGAGTGAAACGCGCGGTGTGGCACCACGCGCGCGTGCCGGCCGCTCGCCCCATCGACGTCAGCCAGCGCGAGGTAGCGCAGCCGCAGGTTCGCCGCCGCGCGCAGCTCGTCGTGCACCACGTTGCCGCCCCCGAAGAACAGGCACAGCGCGTCGAGCTCCTTCATCAGCCCGTACAGCTTCGGGGCCTTCTCGTGCGGCGTGGCGGCGAGCAGCACGGCGTGCGTCGGGCCCGGGCCGAGATCCGCCACCTCGGTCGCCTCGACCACCGTGGCCAGCACGCGTCGGCCATGCACCTGCGCGAGCCGATGCACCTCGCCTTCCACGCCCGCGCTCGTGCCACCGGTGACGAGCAGGGTGTCTGCGGGCAGCCCGGCGATCAGCGCCTCGAGCACGGTGATGATTCGCCGGCGGCTTTGCTCCGACGCGGAGGCCCACGCCTGCTTCCACGCGCCAGCGATGCACACCACCCGCGCCGCGGGTGGAATGGGCCCCCCACCCGGTTCGTCCCGAGCTGTGGCGAGCGATGCGCTCCCCGGCGCGAAGGAACTCGGCCCTCGACTCCGCTCGGGGTGCACGGCGGCCACTTCGATCGACCCGCTCGGGGTGGACGCGCCCACCTCCACCCCCAGCTCCGCGAACCTGGCCAGCAGCGCCGCGCGGCGTGCGTCGCGAGCAGCCGCGTTCCGGGCCGCGACCTCGGGCGTGTACGCGCGCGGCGGCGGGTCAGCGGGCACCACGAACTCGTTCGCCGTCCACACTCGGCCCCTCTCCCCGCTGCGCAGGGAGAGGGAGGACTGCGCCGCCGCGAGATAGCGTGCCTCGGTTTCCTTCAGGGCCTGGCGCTGCGGGTCGGTCAGCCCCGCCAGCCGCGCCGCGCGCAGCTCGTCGCCCGGCGTCGTGCCGTACAGCCCCGGCCCATCGGTGCCCAGCACGCAATGCACGCCCGCCGACAACAACTGCAGCAACGGCACCTCGGCGGTGGAGTGGATGTTGTTGAGCGTGAAGTTCGAGGTGAGGTTGAGCTCGACGTACGCGCCGGTGGAGCGGAGCTGCTCGAGCGCCTCGTCACTGCCGTACAGCGCGTGACCGATGCGCAGCGTCACGTCGCAGCCCTTCACCGCCTCGCACGCGAGCTTCACGTTCTCGGGAAACGCGGGGTTCTCGCCCGCGTGCACGCGGATGACGAAACCGGGCCGGTGCACGTGGGCCCACTGCGCCAGGCGGGTGATGCGAGCCTGGAACGCGCGCGTGGAGTTGGTCTCGTGGCCCATCCAGTCCACGCCCACCAGCTCGCGGCAGCCGCCGAGCGTCTCGAGGCGGGCGAGCAGGTCGTCGTCCCACTCCGCGTCGTTGTGCCGCGAGAGGGCGGTGAGGAAGCGCAGCGTGAGCCCGTGCGCCGCCTGCGCCCGCGCCGCGCCCTCGATGGCCGCCACCAGCCAGTCGCGCCGGTAGAGATCGCCGATGGACAGCTCGACGTGACGCACCCCCATCGCGGCGTAGTCGGCCGCCACGGCGTCGAGCAGCGCAGGGAAGAGCCGCAGTGACTTGGTGAAGGGCCCGCGCAGCCGGTACGCGCGCTCCATGTCGCGGAAGGTCGATTGGCGATCGGCTGGCAGGCAGAGCGCGCTCGCCAGCCTTCGCAGGTGCGCGGGCTCGAGCGCGGTGAGCGGAACGTCGCCGGTGAGCCCGCGGACGCCGGCGTCCTCGAGCAGGGCGCCGTTCAAGGTGAGGCCGTGGAGCGCGCCCAGCTCGAGCAGCGTCTCGGGCCGCAGACAACCGGCGAAGTGCGTGTGGAGATCGGTGAGCGGCGAATCGTCTGCGCCCGAGTGCGCGCGCGGGTGCGGGAAGCCCGTCTCGGCGAGGTAGCGCAGCTCGAAGGGACACAGGGTGGTGATGCGGCTGAGCTGCGCTCCGTCCCAGTGGGCCAGCTGCGTTCCACCGAGCCGGAGCACCCCGGTGCCGGTGAAGAGCCCCTCGCGCGGCGGGCGCCCATCGAGGGTCACGTGCTCGCGCAGCCGCGTCAGCGTGCGCGGCGGAACGTCGGACTCTTCACGCAGGCCCAGCGCCAGGCCTCCGGCCGTCTTCTGCCAGAGGAGTGTTCCAGCGCTGTCGATCGGCCACATCAGCCCCTCGACGGCGGCCCTCAGGTCACTGGCAGGTCTGGGTCGCGCCGACGCAGCTGCCGGAGAAGCCGAGGTCGCAGGCCGCCCCGTCGCTCACGCAGCTGGAGCCGGTGGCGGAGAGGGCCGCGGCGATCGGCTGGCAGCACTTGTTCGCGGGGCACGGGAGTCCGTTGAGCGCGCAGATGTCGAAGGTCAGACCGCCGTCGAGGCCCGGGAAGCCTCCGCCGCCGCCACCGCCCGTGCCGCCGCCGCCCACGCAGGCGCCCGCGTCGAGCGCGTCGCAGGTGGCGCCGCTGAGGCACGTGGTGCAGGCCGCGCCGAACGCGCCCTGGCCGCACTGGGCGTTGGTGTACATCGCGGGGAGCATGCAGTTGTTGCCGTCGCAGCAGCCCATGCAGGTCGACGCGTTGCAGGTGGTGCCACCGAAGCAGGTGCCGCCCTGGCAGGTCTGGCCGGCCGCGCTGTCGCAGGTCTGGCAGAAGCCGCCCATCTTGCCGCACTGGGTGTCGCTCGTGCCGGCCTGGCAAGCGCCGGTGTTGATGTCGATGCAGCCCGTGCACGGCGTGCAGGTGCCGCTCACGCAGGTGTTGCCCATCATGCAGCTCGAGCACGTCGCGCCGCCCGCGCCGCAGCGCGAGGGGGTGGTGGTGGTGATGCAGACGCCCGCGGCCGTGCAGCAGCCGTTCGCGCAGCTCGTCGCGTTGCAGGTGCCGCCGTCGTTGCCCGAGCCGCCGCCCGTCGCGCCGCCGCCGGTGCCGCCACCGGTGGAGCCGCCGCCCGTGCCGCCGCCCGTCGCGCCGCCGCCGCCGCCGCCAACGCCGGTGCCCGTGCAGCGCCCGCCGAACTCGGCGTTCTGATCGATCTTCGCGCACATCTGGCCGCCTGCGCAGACCGAGCAGCTCGCGCCGCCCGCGCCGCAGGCCTCGGTCGAGGTGCCCTTGAAACAGGACGCGGTGTCGTCGCAGCAGCCGTCACAGTTGCTGGCGTTGCAGCGCAGCGGGGGCCTCGTCGGACCGCACGAGGGGAAGACAGCGAGGACAAAACCAATCGTGACCCCGAGGATCAGCGCCTGGGTGGTGTTCGAACGCATGGTGGTGGATCTCCTGAGGGGCCGGCTCAGTCCCCGAATCTGGTGCCGTCGTCTACACATTGCGCATAGACCCCACAAGTGGCTCGCCGAGCCCTTCTCAGGGGCTGAGAAAACCTCCGGTGTGCGGACCGCTGCGTCAGCTCAAGCCATGACGCGGGAAGTCGCACATGTCGGGGGGTTGATCTCCCCGACCTACAGCAACAGGATGCGCCGCCTTTCATCGCTTTGGAGTTCCCCACATGCGTCCTTCGTTCTTCGCGCGCAGCGCGTTGGTTTTGTCCGCCGTCGTGCTCGCCGCTTCAGGTTGTGACTGTGGCGGTCCCGGCATCGGCCGCTCGAACGGCGAGATCGTCGTCATCTGGCGCGACGCGGTCGGCGATCGCATCACCAACCGCGACGCCACCTACGACTTCGGCCTCGCGCTGGTGGGTGAGCGCAAGTCGCAGACGATGACGCTCAAGAACACGGGCTCGGCGAAGCTCACGCTCACGAAGCTCGAGCTGACCGAGGGCGATGACGTGGCGTTCGGGCCGCCGCGCGCGGTGGTGCCCAGCGACACCAGCGCCTTCGAGTCGGAGTTCGAGAGCGTGGTGCTCGAGCCCAACGAGCAGCAGGAGTTCACCGTCTCCTTCACCCCGCGCGGCCTCAAGGGCAGCTACCTCTCGAAGCTCAAGCTCAGCACCGAGGGCACGCGCGTCGAAGACTCGACCGCGGTGATCACCCTCATCGGCCAGGGGGAGAAGGGCTCGTGCGATCTCCCCACCGTCATCGACTTCGGCAAGACGCCCATCGGCGAGACGCTGCCCTTCTCGGTGCCGTTCGCCAACCCCACCAGCCTGCCCGCCTTCGGCCATTCCGGCCCCATCGCCGGCGCTGACGCGGCGAACTTCGGCTTCGCGATGAACACCCCGGTGGGCCAGGTGCCGGTGGCGCCGATGTCGAGCACCGACGTGGTGATCACCTTCTCGCCCACCGAGCTGCGCGCCTACGAGGCGACGGTGGTGCTGCGCGGCGCGGGCGAGTGCCCGGAGCAGACCGTGATCATCCGCGGCATCGGCAGCAACGAGACGCTCACCTGGAGCCCGTCGTCGCTCGCCTACGGCTTCGTGAACCCGGGCTCGGAGGCGATCAAGGAAGTGGTGTTCGTCAACCCCGCCTCGGTGCCGGTGGTGCTCACCCAGGTCACCTCGACGAACGGGGCCGACTTCTACCACGCGGTGCCCGCGGGCACGGACGCCACCAGGCTCAGCATTCCCGGCAACAGCGTGCCCTTCCCCATGAAGATCGCGTGCAACCCCTCGCAGCTGGGCGCGCGCACGGGCAGCATCACCTTCCTCACCGGCCTGACGCAGACTCCGGGCGGCACCATCGCGCTCACCTGCACCGGCGGCGGCCCGCGCATTCGCGTCGCGCCCCGCCCCACCCTGGCGTTCGGCCGCGTCGGCTTCTTCCCCGGCAACACCAACTTCTCGGTGCAGCGGAAGGTGAACGTGCAGAACGTGGGCAGCCGCCCGCCGATGCCCGACCCGACCTCGAACCTCTATCTGGGCCAGGTGGCGATGGACGGCACGCCCGGCCAGCTGCCGCTGTTCGATCTGGTTCCCGCGGCGGGCACGGCGGCCGATGAGTTCGTGGTCGCGCTCGGCTCCCCCTACAACCCCACGGTGGGCCTGCAGGCGATCGCCGGGCAGAACTTCGTGGACCTCACGGTCACCCTCAAGCCGCAGTCGATCGGGATGAAGTCGGCGAGCTTCACGCTCTACAGCAACGACGTCGGTGAGCCTTCCATCACGGTGAACTTCACCGCCGACGTGCAGCAGCTGCCGCCCTGCACCTTCGTCACCTCGCCCGCGCAGGCGAACTTCGGGCTGGTGACGCCGGGCACGCAGAAGGACCTGCCCATCACCATCACCAACAACTCGGTGACCGCGGGCGAGACCTGCTACCTCTCGGGCATCGAGCTGGGCGCGGGCAGCGACCTCGCGTTCTCCATCGTCGGCGGCAACATCGTCGAGAAAGAGCTGCAGCCGCAGGAGTCCTTCCAGGTGGTGGTGCGCGCGGCGCCCACCGGCCCCACGCCCACCATGCTGCAGACCCTCACCGGCCAGCTCGTCTTCAACAGCACCTCGGCCGCGCGGCCGCAGGCGTCGATTCCGCTGCGCGCGTCGGTGGGCCCGTCGTGCCTCACCGTCACGCCCGACCCGATGGACTTCGGCACGGTGAAGGTCATGTGCAGCTCGGCGTCGCGCAACTTCACCATCTACAACACGTGCAGCGCGCCGGTGACGGTCAACGGCTTCTCGATGCAGGCCCCCGGTGGCCAGCCGCCCGGCGGGCCGAACTGCCCGGGCACCATGCCCTGCCCCGAGTTCCGCCTCACCTCCACCCCGACCATTCCCGGCGGCGGGCTGGTCATCAACCCGGGCGGCGCCTCGCCGGTGGTCTTCCAGGCCGCGTACCGCCCCATCGACGTGGGCAGCGACTCGGGCGCGGTGGCGATCGACGCCATCCAGAACGGGCAGAGCATCACCTACCTGGTGGGCCTGCAGGGCCGCGGCGACACCACGGGCATCCAGGTCGACACGTACACGCAGGACCTCCAGCCCCGGGCCGACATCCTGCTGGTGGTCGATGACTCGTGCTCGATGCAGGACAAGCAGAACGCGCTGGCGGCCAACTTCAGCTCGTTCATCCAGTACGCCGTCGCGGCGAACGTCGACTACCAGATCGGCGTCACCACCACGACCGAGGCGCAGATGGAGTGCGTGCCGGGCTTCGGCTGCTTCTCCAACAACTCGAAGGGCTGGGGCGGCAAGCTGGTGGTCGATTCTCCCACGGGCCTCAAGTACGTGAAGCCCACCACGCCCGCGGTCAGCTCGGTGTTCTCGCGGCTGGTGAACGTCGGCACCGACGGCGCTGGCGGTGAGACCGCGCTGTCCACGGCGGTGATGGCGCTCACCCCGCCGGTCATCTCTGCGGAGAATGCGGGCTTCCTGCGCACCGACGCCAACCTGGCGGTGGTGATCATCTCGGACGCGAGCGACCAGTCGACGCAGCCGGTCACGTACTACCAAAACCTCCTGGTGAACGTGAAAGGCTTCCAGCGGCTCTCGTACTTCACCTTCAGCGCGATCACCCCGACGCTGGGCACGGCGCCGAGCGGCTGCACCTACGACGACACGGGCGCGAACTCGGGGCGCTACTCGCCCATCGTCCAGTACACCTCGGGCGTGGCCGACGAGATCTGCAACACCAACTGGGCCTCGACGCTGCAGAACCTGGGGCGCACGGCGTTCGGCTACCGCACGCAGTTCTACCTGAACAACTCGCCCGACCAGGCGATGCAGCAGGTGGTGGTGCGGGTCAACGGCCAGGTGGTGATGGGTTGCGCACAGGAAGCCGGCTGCACCACCTGGTGGTACGACGCGGCGTCGAACTCGATCAAGTTCAACTCGACCGCGACTCCGCAGCCGGGTGTGCCGCTCGAGATCCAGTACGTCCAGTCCTGCTTCTGACTACCAGCGGCTCATCGAGCCCAGGTTGAACACCTGGGCGAAGCCCTGGCCCTTGAGCACCGAGCGGGCCATGGCGCTGCGCGTGCCTGACGCGCAGTAGACGATGACGGGCTTGTCCTTCGCGCCGAGCGACTTCACCTTCGCGCCCAGCTCACCGACCGGCACGTTGACCGCGCCGGGAATGTGGCCCGAGGCGAACTCGGCCGCGCTGCGCACGTCGACCAACTTAGCGCCCGACTGCACCAGCTGGCGCGCCTTCGCAGAGGAGATCTGCCCGAGCCGCTTGAAGATCATCAACGCGGCGAAGACACCGCCGAACACCAGCCAGGGGACGTAGTCAGGATTCATGGAGCCCCAGAGCCGGGCCGGCGGCCCGAGGGTTCACCGCATCCCCCGCCCGCCGGTGACGAAGTGGCGGCCCTCGACCCAGGGGAAGCCCAGCGCGCCGGGGTGCCTCGTCTCGAACACGTGGTCACCCACGTTGACGCCCGACTCGGAGTGGAGGCTCTCGGTGCTGCCGTCGCTCCACCTCACCTCGAGGGTCTTGTAGCGGTCGGTGCTCCGGTTGCGGCTCGCGCTGGCCGCGGAGGTCGCGGTGATCACGCCCCTCCACTCCTTCCCCTGCGAGTCGTCGAGGGCGCCGTTGGCGTGCTCGAGGCCACCGAAGACGAACCCTGCGACGGTGAAGCCCACCAGCACGGTGGCCAGCGCAGCGCGGCGGCCCGAGCTCGAGTCACCCGACATCGCGGCCTCGACGGAGGGCCGCGCGAAGAACGCGACGAGGGCGCCGGCGATGAGCCCGATGCCCGACACCGCGAAGCTCGTGGGCCAGGCGGCCCACGCGAGGCCCGCATAGGCGATGGCGGCGGTGCAGAGCGCGACGGCGAGGCCGAGGACCAGCTCACCGCGCTTCGCGGGCGCGGCGTCCCGGGGGCCACCGGCCCGGCTGACGATCAACAGGTCCTCGAGCGCGTCGAGCACCGGCGCGGCTCGCACCACCCCACCCTTCACGCCCTGCCTCACGGTGACGCCCGTGGTGCTGATGCGCACGGCGACATGCCCCGCGTCGAGCAGCCGCAGCACCGCCTGCCGCGTCGCTTCCAGGCGGAGGATTCTCCGCACGTCTGCCTCGCTCGAGTCGTTGTCGATGAAGACGGCGTGGTCGAAGCCCGGGTAGCCCGTCTGCACCTCGACGGTGAGGCCCCGGTCTTTCTCCTGCACGTCGGCGTCTCGCTCGCGGCGCAGCACGATGTTCGGCTGCGTGTCTGCGGTGTCGGCGCGCTGCCCCTCGAACTTCACCGCGAGGACCACGCCCAGGACCTCGCCTGCGCCGACCTCGTTGCGGTTGCGCCGCTCGAGCGACACCTGGACCCGCTGCCCGGCCAGGCGCAGACCGAGGCGCGAATGATCACCGGGCTCGAGGCCGAGCTCCGAGGTGAGCTCGTCGAGGGCGGTGCCTCCTCCGCCGCTCGAGGTGGTGAGCTGCGCCCGCCACTGTTCTCTCGAAGCCACTCAGTCCTTCGGGAGCGCGCGCAGCACGGCCTTGCCGTCCTTGATCACGACCTTGAACTCGACCGTCTTGGCGTTGTGCTGCTTCATCAACTCAGGCACCTGCTTGCGCAGCGAGCTGGCCACCGAGTCGAGCGTCACCGCGCGCGTGTCTTCACCGCAGCGCTTCTTGGCCATCACGTACGCGTCGTAGATGGCCTTCACCTTGGTGTCGGACAGCCCGCCGTCGGTGCCGCCCGCCGCGGGGGGCCGCGCGGGAGCCGTCGCGGGCTTGAAGGCGGCGTTCGCGCCGGTGGCGCCCGCGGGCTTGAGCGCGGGGTTCGAGCCCGTCGCGCCCGCGGGCTTGAGCGCCGGGGTCGCGCCCGCCACGGCAGGCTTGAACGCAGGCGCGGCGCCGGTGGCGAGGGGCGCGGTCACCCTGGGCGGTCCCGCGGGCTTCACGCCGCCGGCGGGCGTCAGGGGGATGGGCGCGGTCAACGGCTTGAGCCCCGGCGGCGGCGGCGTGAGCGCGGGCTTCACCCCTCCAGGCGGCGTCACCGGGGTGATGGCAGGCACCAGGCCCGTCACCGGCTTGACCGCGGGTGCAGCGGCCGCGCGGGCGGACGCGGAGGCCTCGGCGGCGGCCAGCGCCGACTCGAGCGAGTCGTTGCCGTCGTCGAGATCGGAGATGTCGAGATCCTCATCGACGTCGAAGTCGGCGTCAGGCGCCTTCTTCTTCTCCTGTCCGCCGTGCCGCTTGAGCCGGGCGAGGTGGCGCTTGTAGGTGCCGGCCTCGATCTCCTTGATGGTGCGGTCCCAGAGGCGCTCGAAGGTGAGCATCTTCTGGCCGATGCTCTCGATGCGGAACTTCGCCGCCGTCTGGCGCACGAAGGTGCTCTTGAGCTTCATGAACTGCTTCTTGAAGCCCTCGTGCTTCTTGAGCGGGGGCAGCCGCTCGTTGCCCATGAAGTACGAGTCGTACGCGGCGCGAAGCTCTGCGAGCTCGGCATCGAGCTCGTTGCAGCGCTGCATCGCATCTTCGGAGCCCTTGATGGCGCTTCCGTCAGCCATGGCCTTGTCGACGACTCGTGACGGCACGGGGCGTCACTCTACTCGGCCGGTCGGTGGCTGTGATCTCCCTCGTGCGACCGGGCTGCGAAAAGACCGGTCAGGCGTTCAGGCCGCCGTGAGGGTCGCCAGGTCGATCGCGGGGCGGGCCTTCACCGCGCGCAGGTTGGTGGCCAGCAGGTACGTCCCGAGGCTGAACATCACCACCGAGATGAACTGGCTGATCGAGATGTTGTACCAGACCCCCGTGGGGATGCTGGGGATCAGTCCGTGGATGGTGCCGCGCTCCAGGTCTCCGCGGAAGAGCTCGACCGTGCTGCGAAGCACCGCGTAGCACATGAGCCACATCGCGAAGATCTGCCCGTGGAAGCGGCGCCACCGGCGCGCGGTCATGAGCGTGGCGAACAGCACCATCTGCCCGAACGACTCGTAGAGCTGGGTGGGATGAACGGGGAGCGTGTGCCCGTGCTGCGCCACCCAGTCGGAGATGCGCACCGCGCCATCGATGGCCTGGTTGGACCACTGGCCCGTCGACTCCACCACCCAGCGGGTCTCGGTGGCGGCGTCGGCCATCGAAGAATACGCGAGGCTGGGCGTGCCGCCGTTGCCGCCGAGGAGGTTCTGGGCCTGCGCACCGGGGAACTCCACCGCCAGCGGCGCGCGCGCGTGGGTGGTGATGTCGCCCCAGCAGCAGCCCGCAGAGAAGCAGCCCAGGCGCCCGAAGGCCTGGCCCAGGGACACGGTGGGAATGGCGAGGTCGGCGAGCCGGAGGAACTCGATGCCGTTGCGCCTGGCGAAGATGATCGAGCCGATGGTCGCGCCGATGAGCCCGCCGTAGAAGACCAGGCCGCCGCCGAGGCTGAAGATCTTGATCGGGTCGGCCGCGTAGTCCTTCCAGTTCACGATCACGAAGAGCACCCGTGAGCCGATGATGCCGCCCACGAAGCAATAGAAGGCGAGGTCGAGCATCTGCACGCTGCGCTCCTGCCCCTCCTTGCCCGGCCATTCCCGCAGGGCGAGCCACGAGATGACGGTGGTGGCGGTGATGAAGCCCAGGCCGATCATCACCCCGTAGGTGTGAATGGGGAGCCCCTGGCCGGTCTGGCCGATGCGCGCGCGCAGCCAGGCGGGGATCAGCGCTGCGATCCACCCCGAGGAGGAAGGGGGGAGCGCGTAGTAGAGGCCGATCAGCGCGAGGATCACCGCCGCGCCGCCGTACTGCAGCGCGCGGTTGCGGCGGTCGGTCTTGCTGGGCTCGACGGGGTTGCCCTTGTCGTCGACGCCGCCCGCGTTCCGCCAGCCGTTGGACGCGGAGTAGGCCACCAGGCCCAGCGCGACTGCGTAGAGGACGACCTGGGTGAACGTGGTTTCGAAGACGAAGCGATACAGGACCGGCAGCATGGTGGGGCTCCGTACTCCTTTGTCGGGGCCTCGCCAACACGCCGAAACGGTCAGCGCTTCCCGGGCAAAGGCCGCCGGGTCACCCCGCCCCAGCCGTCAGGCCCGCCCCAGGATCGAGACCAGCTCATCGAGCACCACGCGCACGGCCGCGATGCGGCCGCCGGGCTCCTGCTCGAGCAACTGGGCCACGGCGTGCTCCACCGTGCCTGCGCGCCGCGCGAGCAAGGTCTGCCCGGCCGCGGTGATCTGAAAGAGGGCCCGGCGCCCATCGCGCGGGTCGGGGGTGCGCCGGAGCAGCTTCTGCCGCTCGAGCCGCTCGAGCACGCCGGTCAGCGTGCTGGGGTGCAGGTGGAGCGTGCGCGCCAGATCTCCCGCCGAGAGGCGGGGGTTCTTGCCCACGATGCGCAACACCAGCCGCTGCACGCCGGTGAGCCCGAGCTCGGCCTGCATCCGCTTCGACACGGTCTGCAGCTCGTGGTCGAGCCGCCACAACACCTGCATGAACTCGAGGGTCTCATCGAGCACGATCTCCCTCTCGGGCGGGGGCGTCTTCACGCGCCCCACATGCCACGCCTGAGGGTCAGTTCGAAGCCCGGAGCACGTCGGCCCGCCGGTTCCGCGCCCAGGCTTCGTCGGTGTGGCCCGGGTCGGCCGGCTTCTCCGCTCCGTACGAGAGGGTGTCGACCTGCGCGGGCGTCACCCCCAGCGCGACCAGGTACTTCTTGGCCATCTCGGCCCGGCGCTGGCCCAGCGCCAGGTTGTATTCCGAGGTGCCGCGCTCGTCGCAGTTCCCCTCGACGCGGATCTGGAGCGAGGGGTGCTTGCGCAGCACCTCGCCCACCCGCTGCAGGGCGGTCATGCCCTGGGGGCTGAGCTGGTCGCCGTTGAAGTCGAAGTAGGCGGTGGCGTTCTGGAGCGCCTGCTCGAGCGCCGTCACTCCGTCGGGTGCCGCGGTGGGCGCCGGCGTCACCGCCACCTGCGGCGGCGCGGTGATCGGCGGCGCAGGCTCCACGGCCGCCACCGGCACGGGCTGCTGGTGCGCGCAGCCCATCAACGTCATCGCCAACCCCAACGACACGCTCCGGATCATGGCAGTCATCAAGCGCCTCCAATGGTTTGTCTACAAACGAATCTCTAACAGCGGTCCGGCACCACGTAAACACCGTGACCCGTAATTCCGCCCTGCCCGAAACCGCCCACACCCTCAAACTGTTTGACCCCATATCAATTTGCGCCGAAGGATCGCCCCTCCACCGAAGGGGAGCGCACCGTGAACCACTGGATTCGCGTCATCTTGATCGCCGCCGTGAGTACGAGCTGTGTCACCACCAGCGCGCACGAGAAGAAGGTCGCCGAGCTGGAAGCCGTCCGCGCGGCGCAGGACCGCGAGGCGGCGGCCCGGCAGCAGGCGCTCCAGGCAGGGCTCGACGCGCTGGAAACGAAGCGCGCCGCCCTGGAGAGCCAGGCGAAGGACCTGGGCCAGCAGCTCGCGCAGGCGACCGGAGAGCGGGACAAGCTGCGCAAGAGCCTCGACGACAGCTCCGCGCTGGTGGACGAGTTCAGGAAGCGGCTGGAGAAGCTCGGGCAGAACGTGGAGAAGCTGACCAGCGAGCGGGGCCAGCTGGCGGGCGCCCTCGACGCCACCCGGGAACGGCTGGAAGAGCTGCGCAAGCAGAAGGCCGCCGCGGAGGCGCTGGCCGCCACCTTCCAGAGCCTGCTCACCCGCCTCAAGTCGATGATCGACGCGGGCCAGCTCAAGGTGATCATCCGCGACGGGCGGATGCTGATCGCCATGCCCAACGACGTGCTCTTCGATTCCGGCCGCACCGACCTGAAGAAGGACGCCCAGGCGACGTTGACCAACGTGGCGCAGGTGCTCGCCACCATCTCAGACCGCCGGTTCCTGGTGGCGGGCCACACCGACAACGTGCCCATTCGCACCGAGCGCTTCCCCTCGAACTGGGAGCTGTCGACGGCGCGCGCGGTCGAGGTGACCCGGTTCCTCGTCGCCCACGGCATGCGCCCCGAGGTGCTGGCCGCGGCGGGCTACGGGGAATTCGACCCGGTCGCGCCCAATGAGCCCGACACCCGCAGCCTCAACCGGCGCATCGAGATCGTGCTGCAGCCCAACCTCGGTGAGCTGCCCTCGCTCGAGGGTCTGCATGCCGGCCCCGCCGCCTCGAAGTGAGCCCTCACCGCTTTCCCTCGTCGGCCGGGGCGCCGGCGAGCGGGAGCAGCCGGCGCTCGCCCGGGGCCTCGTGCCAGCTCAACCCCCGGCGCTGCAGCTCGGCCTCGTAGAGGGAATTGGGGTGCAGCCGCTCGGACACCCAGGCGGCGCAGGTGCACACCAGCATCAGCGGCAGCACGATGGCGTAGTCACCCGAGAGCTCGAAGCCCAGCACCGCGGCCATGATGGGGGCGTGCGTGGTGGCGGCGCAGAGCCCGGCCACGCCCACCAGCGCGTAGGCGGTCGCCGGGGCGACGTGGCCGGGGAAGAGCGCGTTGACGCCCGCGCCGAAGAGCGCCCCCAGGCAGGCCCCCATGAGCAGGGTGGGGGTGAAGACGCCGCCCGGCAGCCCCGAAGAGACCGACAGGGTGGTGGCGAGCGGCTTGGCCAGCAGCAGCGCCACCAGCACCAGCAGGGGCAGCCGGCCCGACAACAGCTCGGCCAGCGGCTCGAACCCGTTGCCGACCACCTCGGGGAGGATCACCGCCATCGCCCCGACGGCCAGCGCCCCCACCAGGATGCGCACCAGCAGCGGCCAGGCGAGCCGCGTCGCCAGCCGTTCGCCCCGCTCGAGCATCGCCATGAAGGCCGCGCCCACCAGCCCGGCCACCAGCCCCAGGACCGCGTAGCCCAGCAGCTCGGCCGTGCTGACGAGGGTGAAGGAGCGCGCGCCGTAGAGGGGCCCTTCGCCCAGGGTGGCCCGGGTCAACGCGGTGGCCAGCACCACGGCGATGCCCGCCGGCACCAGCACCTCGAGCGTGGCCACGCCCATCACCACCTCGACCATGAACAGCATCGCCGCCAGCGGGGTGTTGTAGGCGGCCGCGAAGCCCGCCGCGGTGCCCGCCGCCACCAGCGCGCGGTGGTGCCGGTCGCCCAGCCGCCACCAGCGGGAAATCGAGCTGCCCAGCGCGCCTCCGAACTGGATGAGCGGGCCTTCGCGGCCGATCGACGCGCCGCCGCCGATCGCCAGCCAGCTGGAGAGCGCCTTGAGCCCCGTGGCCGGCGCCGACATGCGGCCACCACCCGCGGCGATCGCTTCCATCACCTCGCCCACCGACGCGCTGGTGCCCAGCTTCGCCGCGAGCCGGAGCACGCCCCACGCCAGCAGGCCCGCGGCAGGCGGCACCAGGAGGCGCTGCCACCAGGGCATGCGCCGGAACACCTCGAGCAGGTTCCCCGGGCCGAACAGCCAGTCCGAGGCGTGCTGCCCCGAGATCCTGAAGACGATGGCGAACCCCGCCGCGCCCAGCGCGACGAGCAGGAGGGCCACGGCCGCGCGCAGTCGGTCAGTCGATGGGGTGGGCGGGTTCATGAGGGGCGGGGCGGCTCGGCGAGAAAGGGTGGCGGAAGTTAGCATGCCGCTCATGGGCCTCCCTCCGGAGCGTCAAGCGGTGGTCACGCGGACCAGCGGGCCGGTCGCGATCGCGATGCTGCTGATCGTGACGAGCTTCTCGGCGTCGCTGGTGGTGTCTCAGTTCAGGCTCCGGAACATCGAAGAACGCGCGCTCACCATCTTCCAGGACGCGCTGCCGCGCATGGAACACCTGTCGACGCTGCGCACCGAGCTGCGCAGGCTCGGCATGTACGTGAGCGAATACGTGAGCGTGGGTGGTGCGCACGCCACCCCCTCGCCCCGGGACATCGCAGAGGTGCGCCAGCGCCTCGACGACGAGCTCGAGGCGTACCGCGCGAGGCCGACGTCGCCGGAAGAGGCCGCGGCCATCGCGGAGATCGTGGCGGCGCTGCGTGACCTCGACAGGTCGACCGGGCAGACCCTGCAGGCCGCGGACTCGGGTGGACAGGTGGTCTCGCCGCGGTGGCTGCTCGAGGCGTTCCACCGGGAGCTCGAGCGGGTGGACGAGGCGATCCTCCAGCTCAGGCGTGTGCAGGTCGAGGTGGTGCGCGCCGACTCGGAACGGATCCTGAGCGCGCGAGAGGCGAGCCTGACCCTGGCGATGGCCCTGGGTGGCGCGAGCTTCGGGGTGGCCCTCATCGCCAGCGGGCTGGTGGTGCAGACGCTGCGCTCGCGCGCCCGGCTGCGGGAAGCGCACGATCGGTTGCTCCTGCAGCACGCGAACCGGCTGGCCACGGTCGGCCAGCTCGCGGCGGGCATCGCGCACGAGCTGGGCTCGCCCCTGCAGGTCGTGGCGGGCCGGGCGAAGATGCTCTCGACCGGCGAATCGGCGGGCACGGACGCGCGCGACGCCGGCTCGGTCATCCTCGGGCAGGCGCAGCGCATGACCGCCATCATCCGCGGGCTGCTCGACTTCGCCCGCAGGCGCCCGCCCCAGCGCGCCCTCACCGACCTGCTCGAGGTGGCGGGCGAGACGGTGCGCGTGCTCGGGCCGATCGCCCGCAAGAAGGCGGTGACGCTGAAGCTCGAGGCCGAGGGCCCGCTGCGCGCCGACGTCGACCGGCTGCACATTCAGCAGGCGCTCACCAACCTGGTGATGAACGCGATGCAGGCGGTCAGCGCCGGAGGCCACGTCACCGTCACCGCGGGCCTCCAGCAGGCGACCCCGCCCCAACGGGCCGCGCCGGCCGCCGCCTTCGCCACGCTGGGGGTCAGGGACGACGGCCCGGGAATCAAGCGGGAGGACCAGGCGCGCGTGTTCGACCCCTTCTTCACCACCAAGGACGTGGGCGAAGGCAGCGGCCTGGGGCTGGCAGTCGCCGATGGCCTGGTGAAGGAGAACGGCGGGTGGATCGACGTCGAGAGCGAGCTGGGCCGGGGCGCGCTCTTCTCGATCTTCCTCCCCTGCCACGGCGCGGAGGCGCGACGCTGATGGCCGCGCGCGTGCTCTTCGTCGACGACGAGCGTGAGGTGTGCGAGTGGGCCGCCGAGGGGCTCGGCCGCCGCGGGCTGGCGACGCAGTGGCGCACCTCGGCCACCGAGGCGCTACAGCTGCTCGAGACCGGGGGCTTCGACGTGGTGGTCGCCGACCTGAACATGCCCGGCCTCAACGGCCTCGAGTTCTGCGAGCGCATCGTGGCGAACCGGCCCGAGGTGCCGGTGATCGTGATCACCGCTTTCGGGAGCCTCGACACCGCGGTCGCGGCGATCCGCGCCGGGGCCTACGACTTCCTGTCCAAGCCGCTCGAGCTCGAGGCGCTGGTGATCGCCCTCGAGCGGGCGGTGCAGACGCGGCGGCTGCGAGACGAGGTCAAGCACCTGCGCCGCGCGGGCGACGAGGCGGACGAGGCCGGGGGCCTGCTGGGAGAGTCCTCGGCGATGCAGGCGGTGCGGCTCATGCTGGGCCGCGTGGCGGCGGCTGACGCCACGGTGCTCATCACCGGCGAGACGGGCACGGGCAAGGAAGTGGCGGCCCGGCTGATTCACGAGCGCAGCGCGCGCAAGCTGGGCCCGTTCATGGCGATCAGCTGCGCGGCCCTGCCCGAGGCGCTGATGGAGGCCGAGCTGTTCGGTCACGCGAAGGGCGCGTTCACCGACGCGAAGACGAGCCGGCCGGGCCTGTTCCACCAGGCCACCGGGGGCACCCTGTTCCTCGACGAGATCGGCGACCTGCCACCCGGGCTCCAGCCCCGGCTGCTGCGCGCCCTCGAGCAGCGCGCGGCCCGGCCGCTGGGCAGCAACACCGAGGTGCCGTTCGACGTCCGGTTGATCGCCGCCACCAACCGCGACCTCGAGACGGCGATCGCCGAGGGCCACTTTCGCGAAGAGCTCTACTACCGGATCAACGTCATTCACCTCGAGCTCCCCCCGCTGCGCGCGCGAGGTGGAGACATGGTGTTGCTCGCGCAGCGGTTCCTCGAGGAGTTCGCGGCGCGGTCGAAGAAGCCGGTCAAGGGCATGTCAGCCGCGGTGGCCGAGCGGCTGTCGGCCTACGAGTGGCCGGGCAACGTGCGGGAGCTGAGGAATTGCCTCGAGCGCGCGGTCGCGCTCACCCAGGACGAAGAGCTGACCGTCGAGGACCTGCCCGAGCGCGTGCGCGCGTACCGGTCGTCGCACCTGCTGGTGGCCGGGCAGGACCCGCGCGAGCTGGTCACGCTCGAGGAGGTCGAGCGCCGGTACATCGCCCGCGTGCTCCAGAGCGTGCAGGGGAACAAGACCCTGGCCGCGCGGATCCTCGGCCTGGATCGCGCGACGCTCTACCGGAAGCTCGGCCGCGCCTCGTCGAACGGCGGGTAGGCGGGGCGTCGCGTCTTGCGACGGTGTTGCGTTCTGCGACGGGCCCGGGCGCCGAGCCGGAGGCGATTCCAGCGGGTTGTGCGCAGGCCCGGCCCCTGCACTGGCCCCTCGCCATGAACTCCGCCCCCACCAGGCGCGCACGGGTGTTGATCGCCGAGGACGACTCCGAGCTGTTGCGGCTGCTCGCGGCGACCCTGGCCAGCGACGGCTACGAGGTGGAGGAGGTCACCAACGGCTACGATCTGCTCGGCCGGGTGAGCCGGATCTCCCCACCGGGGCAGATGCTCGACCTGGTCATCTCCGACATCCGCATGCCGTACATGACGGGGCTCGAGGTGCTCTCGATGCTGCGGCGGCTGGGAGGCCAGGGCTGGAGGACCCCGGTGATCCTCATCACCGCGTTCGGCGACCCCGAGACGCACGCCGAGGCCCAACGGCTCGGCGCGGAGATCTTCGACAAGCCCTTCGATCTCGACCTGCTTCGGGCGCGCGCGCTCGAGCTGGCGAGCCCCACCCGGCCCGCGGGCTGGCGAGACGGGACCTCATGAACGCGCCCCAGGTGCTCCTCGCCGAGGACGACGCGGAGCTGCGCCGCTTCCTCTGCGACGTGCTCCGGAAGAAGGGCTACGCAGTGACCGAGGCCGCGTCCGGTGACGACCTGCTCGAGCGGCTCTGGGAGCGGTCCCATGCGCCGGCCCCCTTCGACCTGATCGTCTCCGACGTTCGCATGCCGGGCCTCACCGGGCTCGAAGTGCTCGATGGGCTGCGCGACGACTTCGAGCCGTCCATCGGGGACACGCCGGTCATCTTCATCACCGCGTTCGGCGACGCAGAGGTCCACGAGGAAGCGCGGGACATGCGGGCGATCGTCTTCGACAAGCCCTTCGACGTGGACGAGCTGTGCGACTACGCAGCCGAGCTGCTCCGCCGGGCTGCTGTTTCGGGTGGGCTGCACTGAACCTGCGCCGCTGTCATAAGCAGGCTCATGACGTCTGAAGTGCACCGCCCTCCCCTGCCCGAGACCTTCGAGGCCACGCTGGTCGGAACGCGCCCGGTGACGCCGCGGGTCAAGGAGCTCGTCTTCGAGCGCGCCGACGGCCAGCCCTTCACCTTCCGCTCGGGGCAGTGGGTGAGCCTGGTGCTGCCCATCCTCGATGAGAAGGACCGTCCGCTGCGGCGCGCCTACTCGGTGGCCTCGGTGCCCAGCGGGAGCCCGCGCTTCGAGCTGGTGGTGACGCGGGTGGACGGGGGCCGGGGCAGCACCTGGCTCACCGACGCGCCCGTGGGCACGCGGCTCGAGGTGAAGGGGCCGCAGGGCATGTTCCACCGCCTCGCCGAGGCAGGGCCCTCGCTCTTCGTGGCCACCGGCACGGGCGTGGCGCCGTTTCGGGGAATGATCCACGACGCGCTCGCCGCCGGAGGTGACACGCCGCTGTGGGTGCTCTTCGGGGTGCGCTCGCCCGCCGACGCGCTCTACCGCGAGGAGTTCGAGGCGCTGGAGAAGGCGCACCCGCGGCTGCGCTTCATGCTCTCGATGTCCCGCCCTCCACCGGAGTGGACCGGCCTGCGCGGCTACGTGCAGACCCACGCGCTCGGGCTGTGGAAGGAGCTGGCGAAGCAGGGCCGGCCCCATGCCTACATCTGCGGGGTGAAGAAGATGCTGCTCGAGGTGCGGGAGGTGCTGAAGAAAGAGGGCGGCGCCGAGCGGCAGCAGCTGCACCTCGAGAGCTACGACTGAGCTGTCAGTTGGGGCGGGCCATCGGCGGCGTCTCCGCGGCGGCGGCCGTAGCGGCGACGACCTTCGTCACCTCGAGCGTCTGCCCGGGCTCCACCGTCACGCGCGCGGGCTGCGCGAGGTCGAACACCTGGCCGTCGTGGCGCAGCTCGTACCGGGGCTGCCGCGCGGCGATGGTGCGCTTGACCAGCTTCGGCTTGAGCGGCCGGTAGAAGATGCCGTCGACGAGGAGCACCTCGGCCGCCACTTCCTCCGCGTCAGTGCAGGTGACGCCCTGTTCCTCGAGCGCGAAGGGAAGCAGGGTCTGCGCGTAGTGTTCCGCCAGCTCGGCCACGGCGCGCGGGTTCTTCTCCTGGGTGAGCGAGCCCATCGCCACGACCTCCACTGTGGCCTTGCACTTGCCCGTGGGCAGCGCGGTCGGCACGTAGCTCACCACGTACTGGCCGCTGGGCAGCGCGTCGGGTGGCTCCTTCACCAGGCCCGCGGCGGTGACGCGCGCGAAGGTGAGCGCGCCGTCGACCGTCGACTTCACCCGCGCGAACGGCGCCTGCGCCACGCTGAGCTCGCCCGCGTCGTGGAGGAGATCGGCCTTGAGCTTGAGGTCGACAGCCCGGGGCTCGGCGGTGAAGTTGAGCGGCATGCGCTCGAAGTCGAGGGTCACCTGCCTGACGGCGCGCGGCTGCAGCCACGCCCGCAGGCACGAGGGGTTCGCGCGGGTGATGCGCTCAGGCAGCTGGCCGTCGAGGCGCACGTCGAAGTCCAGCATCCACAGGCCGGGGCCGAGCTCGCGGTAGTTCGGCGCCGCGGCGGTCGAGAACAGCTCCACGCCAGGCGGGAGCTCGACGCACAGCTGCACCGCAGAGGGCCGCGGCGTCGCCAGAGCGCTGACACCCAACAGGAGGACTCCGAGTGTCATCTTCATGAGGCGTGCGCTCAGCACGTCGCGTACCGGCCCAGGACGGCGGAAGCACGGCAAGTTGCACCAGCCTTGCCCGGGTCAACGCGCGAGGCGTGGGTCGCCGTGACTCGGTGCTGCCGGCCTCGAGCGGAAGACAATGGCTTGCCGCGGACGGCTTCGCTGGCAATGCTCTGTCCCTTCCCCGTACCGCGGAGCGTTCCATGCTGGTGTCTCTGGTCGTCACAGTTCTGCTCTCCGCCGGGGATGAACGGGCGGGCGGGTACGACGCGTTCCTCGAGAACACCCACGAGCGCGCGCTCACCGACGGCCTGCGCCCCGAGGCCCTCGCGCTGCTGGCGCGCAGCCACGTCACCGCCGTCGAGCCGCGCCGGGGCGTGCCCACCATGCTCTGGGCCGAGCGCTTTCCGGGCGCGCGCGGCCTTCGGGACCAGGGCCTCACCGCCGCCCAGGCCGCGCGGCAGCACCTGCTTCGCTACGCGGCCGTGTACCGGCTCCGCCCCGAGCTGATCGGCCGCCTCGTCGTCTCCGAGGTGCACGACCTGGGGCGCGGCGCGGTGGTGGTGGGGTTTTCGCGCTCGCACGAGGGGGTGCCGCTGCTTCGTGACGAGCTCGACGTGGTGATGACCGAGCGGTACGAGCTGGTCGCCTTCACCGGGTCGCTCGCGACCGAGCCCAGTCCCCAGGGTGAGTTCAGGCTGAACGCCCAGAGTGCGATCGCTGCGGCGGCGCAGCGGATCAGCGGCGCCCTCGTTTCGCCTGAGACGTTTCGGGTTCGCGCGCTTCGCGAGGGTGGCTGGGTGGTGCACGAGGCGGGTGCGGCCTTCGCTTCGCCTCCCCGGGCGCGGCGCGTGTACTTCGATGATGGGCAGATGTTGTTGCCTGCGTGGCACCTCGAGGTGGAAGGCGCGGCCCTCTCCCCCGCGGGGGAGAGCGAGACAGGGTTGCGGGCTCTGGTGATCAGCGCGGTCGATGGGCGCCTCCTCTGCCTCGCCGAGCTCGAGGCCAACGCCGCGCACACGTACCGCGTGTGGGCCGACCCCTTTCACCCCCTCGACTCGCCCGTCGGCGACGCCGCGCTCCCCCACCCCACCGGCGTGCCTGATGGCTTCGCCCCCGTCGCCGTGGGGCCCAGCCTGGTCACCCTCGACCACGCGGGGCTCTCGACGAACGACCCCTGGCTCCCCGCCGGCGCCACCGAGCTCTCGGGTAACAACGCGCGCGCCTACGCAGACCTGAGCGCACCCGACGGCCTCGACGGCGGCGGCGACTTCGTGGTCGTGCCCAGCTCGGCCGCCACCTTCGACTACACGTACGACCTCGCGCAGCCCGCGACCTTCTCGCCCTCACAGCGCGCGGCGTCGGCCACTCACGCGTTCTTCGTCACCAACTGGATGCACGACGTCTTCTACGATCTCGGCTTCAACGAGACCGCGCGCAACGGCCAGGCCGACAACTTCGGGCGCGGCGGCCTGGGCGGCGACGCCATCAAGATCGAGGTGCACGACTTCGCCGGCCGCAACAACGCCAGCTTCGGCACCCCCGCGGACGGCGAGCCCGGCCGCATGCAGCTCTTCCTCTTCGACGAGCCCCGCCCCAGCACGCTCACCATCACCACCGCCTCCCTCGCGGACGGCGGCACCTTCCTCGGGGCGCCGCCCGCCGTCACCCGCGAGCGCACCTGGGACGTCACCGGCCCCGTGCAGATCGTCACCGACCTCGACGGCGGCGCGGCGGGCTGCGACCCGTGGGCGAACCCCGCCTCGCTCACCGGCAGCGTGGTGCTCGTCGACATCGGCACCACCTGCAGCCTCGGCCGCCGCTTCGACGCCGCGAAGGACGCGGGCGTGAGCGCCCTGCTCTTCGCCAGCGACACCTGCTTCACCATCGCCGAGCCCTCGCTGGTGGCGGCGTGCGTGGGGGCCGACGCGGGCCTCAGGCTGCGCGAGCTGGTGGCCGACGGAGGCGTGCTCTCGGCCCACCTGGTGCGGCCCCCCGGAACGCTCGAGCGCGACGTGGCCCTCGACACCACCGTGGTGACGCACGAGTTCACCCACTTCCTCACCAACCGCCTCATCGGCGACTCGCTGGGGCTGCAGAACGGGCCCGGGCGCGCCATGGGCGAGGGCTGGAGCGACTTCGTCGCGCTCTGGTTCTCCGCGCGTGAGCCCGAGGCCTCCCGCACCGGCAACGATCTCTGGCAGGGGGCCTTCGCCATCGGCGGCTGGAGCGTCGGCGGCCCCGACTGGGACGGCAGCGTGCGCCCCTCTCACTACTTCGGCGTGCGCCGCTACCCGTACTCCACCGATCGCACCAAGAACCCCCTCACCTTCAAGCACGTGGGCACGAACGTGCCGCTGCCCCCGCTGGTGCCGCGCGATCTCGGCAACGGCCCCGACAACGCCGAGGTGCACAACGCCGGCGAGGTGTGGGCCAGCATGTGGTGGGACGCGCAGGTGAAGCTCTTGCGCAAGCCGGGCGTCACCGCCGACGCGGCGCGCGCCACCATGGGCGGCTACCTCGTCGCCGCGCTCAAGGCGACGCCGGTGCTGCCCACCTTCATCGAGGCGCGCGACGCGCTGCTGGCGGTGGTCGCGGCCTCCAGCCCCACGGTCGATTTCCCCCTCTTCGTCGACGCGTTCGCGCAGCGCGGCCTGGGCGCGCTGGCCACCTCGTCAGATCGCCGCTCCACCACCAACACGCCGCTCGCCGAAGACTTCACCGTGGGCGGCAGCTACCGGCTGATCTCGGTGACGGTGGACGACACCGATGACGACTGTGACGCCGACGGGCAGCTCGACTCGAACGAGACGGGCACGCTCACGGTGAAGCTGCTCAACGTCGGGTCCCGCCGGCTCACCCGCGGCTCGCTGCGCCTCAACAGCAGCAACGCCTCGCTGCAGCTCTCGCCCGCGCCCGTGGCAGTGCCCGCGAACGAGCCCTTCACGGTGGTGACCCTGACCGTACCCACCTCGCTGGGCGTGACCACCGGCTTCCAGTCGTCCGTGGTCACCGTCACCATCACCGACCCCGACCTCGCGCTGCTCCAGGGCCGCTTCGAAGACAGCGTCACCGTGCGGCTCAACGCCGACCTGGTGCCCGCGATGCGGGAAGGCTTCGAGAACGCCGCGCCGGGCTGGGAAGCCATCGGCAACGGCGACTTCCCCTGGGAACAGGTGTGGTTCGTGCGCGCGCTCAGCCCGCTCTCGCACGTGATCACCGGCCGCGGCATGGACGGCGCGGGCGAGAGCACCCTCACCACCCCTCCGCTGGCGGTCGGGGCGGGGCCCTTCACCGTCACCTTCAGCCAGACGTACCTGTTCGAGACCAGCGTCACGATGCAGTACTTCGACGGCGGGCGGCTGGAGCTCTCCACCGACGGCACCACCTTCACCGCGGTGCCGGGCTCCGCGCTCTCGCCAACGTACCCGGTGACCCTGGCCACCGGCACCACCAACCCGCTCGCGGGCGAGGCGGCCTACGGCGGGGCGCAGATGGCGGCGCAGACCGTCACCGCCGACTTCGGCACCCAGTACGCCAACCGCACCGTGTGGCTGCGCTGGCGCATCGGCACCGACGAGGCGAGCGGCACCTCGGGCTGGACGCTCGACGACGTGCAGGTGAACGGCCTCACCACCGAGCCCTTCACCGACGCGGTGCCCCACCGCGGCCTGTGCACCAACCACCCGCCTACCGTGGCCGGCACCTCCAGCATCACCGCGCCCGAGCGCGAGGTGGTCACCCTCGTGCCCGGCACGGTGACCGATCGCGACCTCGACACGCTCACGCTCACCTGGATGCAGACGTCGGGGCCCTCGGTGCAGCTGGCCGCAGACACCTTCACCTCGCCCGAGGTCACCGTGGCCGGCGCGACGCTCGGCTTCCGCGTCACCGTGAGCGATGGCCGCGGCGGCATGGACACCGACGACATGACGGTGACGGTGCGCAACGTGAACCGGAGGCCCGAGGTGCTCGCGGGCGGCTCCACCACCGTGGTGTCGGGCGCCACCGCCACGCTCGAGGCCACCGGCACCGACGCCGATGGAGATCCGCTCACGTATCTCTGGCAGCAACAGGGCGACGCCACCGTCACCATCGCCGAGGCGAGCGCCGTCTCGACCACCTTCGTGGCCCCCGAGGTGAAGGTGCCCGAGCTCATCTCGTTCCGCGTCATCGCCCTCGACGCGGACACCTCGAGCGAGCCCGCCTTCATCGGCATCACCGTCACCCCGAAGCCGAGCTCCTGCGGGTGCACCTCGGTGGAGCCGCTGCTCGCCTTCGGCCTGCTGCTCTTCTTCCGGCGGCGACGCACCATGCGGGGCTGAGGCCCTCGCCCGGGTGGGCCGAGCGGTGCTAGGTCTCGGCGCCATGTTCCGAACGCTTCTCCTGGCGACCCTCGCCACCTTGATCTGGTCCTGCGGCAACCCTCCGGCGGCCCCGTGCACGCCCGCGAGCTGCCCGACCGGCTGCTGCACTGCTGACGGTGAGTGCGCGCCCGGGGGAGAGAACTCCGCCTGCGGCAGCTCGGGAAACGCTTGCGTCAACTGTGCTGACTCGGCGCAGACCTGCGGCAACGCCGCGTGCGTGTCTCCCGGGTCGGGGGGCGGCACCGCGACGGGCGGCGGCACCGCGACGGGCGGCGGCACCGCGACGGGCGGCGGCACCGCGACGGGTGGCGGCACGGCGACGGGTGGCGGCACGGCGACGGGTGGCGGCACCGCGACGGGCGGCGGCACCGCGACGGGTGGCGGCACCGCGACGGGCGGCGGCACGGCGACGGGCGGCGGCACCGCGACGGGCGGGGGCACCGCGACGGGCGGCGGCACGGGTGGTGGCGGCGGCTCGACGGCTGACGCAGGCACCATCGTGCGCTTCGTTGCCATCGGCGACACCGGCAAGGGCAACACCGACCAGGCGCTGGTGGGCGCGGCGATCGGCTCGCGCTGCGCGACCAGCGGCTGCGACTTCGTGGTGCTGCTGGGCGACAACTTCTATCCGAGCGGCGTCAGCTCGACGACCGACTCGCAGTGGCAGACGGCCTTCGTCACCCCCTACGCGAGCGTCAACGCGCCCTTCTACGTGGCGCTCGGAAACCACGACTACGGCGGCGAGGGCCTGGGCATCGACTTCCCCAAGGGCCAGAACGAGATCGACTACGCCGCGGTGAACCCGAAGTGGCGCCTGCCCGCCTTCCACTACCGCTGGAGCATCGGCGACGTGGAGTTCTTCGTGGGCGACACCAACCGCTCGATGTTCAGCATCGACTCCACCATGCGGTCCGACTTCGACACCTGGCTGCCCGGCTCGAGCGCGCTGTGGAAGATCGTCTTCGCGCACCACCCGTACAAGTCGAACGGCAAGCACGGCAACGCGGGCAGCTACGACGGCGCGCCGTTCATTCCGATCGTCAACGGCGCGGGCGTGAAGTCCTTCGTCGAGGAGCGCGTCTGCGGCCGCGCCGACTTCTACATCACCGGGCACGACCACAATAACCAGTGGCTGCAGACGACCTGCACCCGCTCGGGCTCGACCCTGCAGACGCAGCTGATCGTCTCGGGCGGCGCCGCTTCGACCACCGCGCTCGAGGGCTCGAACCCCACCTACTTCGAGACCGACAACCTGGGCTTCACGTACATCGTGATCAGCGGCCGCAGCTTCACGGCCACCTTCTACGATTCGCTGGGCGTGCAGCAGTACACGCGCACCGTCACCAAGTAGGTCACAGCGCCTCGAGGGGCCGCCGGTCGCGAGCTTGCCTCTCTCCTTCGGGCGAAGACGTGAAGGTGGCGAAGGTCGACGCCGGGTCGGACAGGGCTGTTGGAACAGCCCTTCCCGGGCCGGCATGCCTCGGCGTGTTCGTGCACGCTCCTCTGGCGCCTGTCAGGGCACCTCGTCGGCTCCGATGTCGGGGTTGCTGCCGGTGGGGTTGGGCCGTGGATCGTTGTCGAGATCGACGGCCGGCGCGGTGAGCGTGGTGCCAGCCGCGCGCGCGGGCGACGTGCCGAGGATGTGGTAGTTCGCCGCCGCCGGGCTGACGAAGGCCGGGTCGCCCTCGAGGTTCGCCGCGCGCACGCAGTCGGTGAGCCCGTTGATCGCCCCTGCGCTGATCAACGTGGTGCTCGCTTCGTCGCGGTAGAGCGGCGGGTTGAGCGAGGGCGTGAGCACGAACCAGAGGTTGTTGCGCAGCTCGGCCGGGTCGCCGCCGACGCCCAATTCCTGGAAGCCGAACAGCGTGGGCATCGCGCCCGTCACCGGCCCGGCCACGATGATGTTCGAGCGCCACACCCCGCCCTGCAGCGAGGCCGCCGAACCGGGAGGACCGCCCAGCCGCACGCCGATGCTGTGCGTGTTGAGGGTGGGCGTGCCGGACGTGGCCACGATGGTGTTGTTCTGCACCGACGGCGACGGCACCGAGTTGTCCGCGCGTTGCACCAGGGTGTGCCCGACGCCGACGGCCTGCGTGCACGGCCCCCCGAGGATGAGGTTGTTCACCACCACCGACGCGCTGCCCAGCAGCTCGAGGCCCACCACCGACGCGTTCGCGGGGCATTGGGTGCCGTTGCCGCCGAAGCCGAGGCGGTTCCGCGCGAGCGCCGGCGAGCTGTTGAGGATGAGTGCGTGCGTCATGGTGAGGCCCATGCCGCCGGTGATGTCGCTGGTGGTCGCCGCTTCACACGAGCCCCGGCACGCGGCGCCCGCGCCCGCGCAGGTGCCTTCACAGGCGAGGCCGATGGTGCGCGCGGCCGGCGCGAAGCCGCCCATGAGCGTCGACCCGATCACGCCGCAGCGTGAGTCTGTTCCAGCGGCCGTGCGGAGCCCACGGTACGAGCAGGCCACCGCGGTGCCCGTCTCGGGCCCCGGCCCGGTCGCCGGCACGCCCGAGGCGCCCGTGAAGTTGCTGGTCTCGAAGCGCACCGGACACCCGTCGAGCGCCGCGCCGCCGACCGCGACGCTGCCGCCGCCGCCCACCACGCCGCCCGAGGCGCTCGAGCTGCGAATGATGGGTCCGCCCGTGGGGTTGAGGGTGCAGGCATCGAACACCACGCCCCAGCCGAAGCGCGGGTTGACCACCGGCCCGCCCGCGGACGCTCTCGGGCAACCGGTGGCGTTGATCCGCTCGAGCAGCGTGCCGCCGGCCGCGCCCTGAGAGAGGAAGCCGAAGCAGCTCACCGACACGCCAGCGCTCAGCGTGCCGTCCTGCAGGGTGCTGTTGGGGCTGTCGAGGAGGTGCACGGCGCGCGAGACCACCTGGCCCGCGCCGCCGGTGAAGTCGGTGAAGACGGACTCGATCACCGCGTTGCTCGCCGAGAGCGCGACCGAGCCCTGCGTCGACGCACCGGAGGTGACGGAGCTTCTCCGGGTGGCGATGCCTTCGAAGCGAGGGGTGACCGCGACGAGCGCTCCGCCCACCACGTCGATGCCCACGCTCTCCACCGGCACCGTGCTGGCGGCCATGGGAGGCACCACCGCGAAGTCGCGCAGCAGCGGGCCGCTCGAGGTGATGGTGATGCCGGCGACGCGCGCGCCGCTCAGGGGCGCCTGGCTCACGATGAAGCCGTCGAGGATGGTGGTGCGGGTGCCTGCGTTGAACTTGAGGCCCGCCGCCTGGGTGTTCTGCAGCACCGAGCGCGCCGCGGTGCGCACCCAGGTGTTGATCGGGCCCGTCGGGGTGACCGCCCAGCGGCCTTCGAGGGTGACGCCCGCCACCATGGTGATGTCCTCCTGGTAGTTGGTCGGCGTGCCCATGTACGTGGTGGCCACGGTGACGATGGTCTTGGGGATCATCTGCGCGTGGCGCAGGCCCTGACCAATCGTGCGCACCGGGCTGTTCTGGGTTCCGGGGTTGCTGTCGGACGCGCCGGGGCAGCCCGCGCAGACCCAGGTGTCGAGCGTCACGCCGCCGCCACCGCCACCGACTGCGCCGCCGCCACCGCCGACTGCTCCGCCGCCACCGCCGGTGACCGAGCCGCCACCACCGCCGGTGACCGAGCCGCCGCCGCCGCCTGCCGCCCCACCACCGGTGCCCGCGTCATCGCCTCCGCCGCCTGCACCGCCGCCAGTGCCTGCGTCATCTCCTCCGCCGGTGCCTCCACCCACGACGCCGGAGTCATCGCCTCCGCCCGCACCGCCGCCGAGCCCCCCGCCGCTTCCGCCGCCCACCGTGGCGCCGCCACCACCACCCGCGCCGCCTCCATCGCCCGCGTCGCCGATGTACGGCGTCACGTTGCAGTTGCAGGCAGGGAGTACCGCACCTACGGAGAGGAGCACCCACATCGACAGGCGACGTTGCATGAAACCCCCGGGGGAAGGGCCGGCGCAGGTGCACCACGTGTGCCCACAGGGTGTTGCCCGCAGACTCGCGCGCTTGAGCCGTCAGCGGCGCTCCCACAGACCCTGCCCCTGACATCGCCGCTATGAAGGAAGTAGGGGGCAGCCCCGCACAACGGCGAACTCGCGCCTCGAGGGGTGTCGGGTGTACGTGCCATGAATGAACACCCTGCCCCTCAAGCTCCTGGTCATCGTCGCCGAGGCCGTGCTGCGCGACCGGCTCGTCGCCGAGCTCAAGACCCTCGGCGTCCCCGGCTGCACGCTCACCACCGCGATGAGCTGGACCGGGCAGCGCGGCAGCACCGGCGAATGGGAAGGCCCCTCGGTGCGCCTCGAGGTGGTGGCCACGGCGGAGATCGTCGACGCCATCCTCGTCGCGCTGGCGGCCCGCTACTTCCCCACCTGGTCGGTGATGGCCTGGGTGTCGGACGCCGCGGTCGTGCGCGCAGAGAAGTACGCCAGCGGGCCGCGCTCTCCCTGAGCCTCAGCGCTTCTTGAACTGGCCGGCCACCACCGCGTCGCCGAAGCGCTCGAAGTTGGCGAGCCACGCGGCTGCGTTCATCACGTACCGGCCGGTGCCCGCGGAGTCCCACTTGTTCGAGAGCCGGGTGAAGCCGCCGTCGACGATGAGGCGCTTCTGGTTGCTCTCGAACGCGGCGGTGACGAGGTTGCCCGCCGAGCCGTAGATGACCGGCGTCATCGCGCCCGCGGGCTTCACCGTGGCCACCGTGATGCCCTCGTAGATGTTCTCCACGCCCGTGCTGAGCAGGTGCTCGCGCGCCACGCCCGGCTTGCCCGCGCCCTCCGAGCGGCCCACCACCTGGTCCCCATAGAGGTCGCCCTTCACGCGCGCGTCGATGAGCATCGAGGCCAGCGAATCAGCGTCGGCGTTGCAGGGGTCGTTGTCGCCCCACAGGTACACGCCGTGGCCTGCGTCGAAGAACTTCTTCACCGCGGCCTGGTGCTCGCGGCTCAGGTGCACCCGGTCGTCGCAGCTGGCGATGATCCAGAACTGGTTCGACTTCGCCAGCGCGGCCTTGAACTCGGCCAGCGGCGGCACGTCCTGGTAGCGCACCACCGAGAAGCCCTTCTTCTTGATCGCCTCGGCGGCGCGGCTGAAGTCCTGCCGGTAGAGGTCGACCACGAAGACCGTCTGCCCGTCGAAGGCGCCATCGACGGCGAGATCGTACTGGGCCCCCGCGGCGTTCCCGTAGCTGTCGCGCGGCGCCTGGCGGACCTCGGTCTCGAAGTACTTCGTGCCGTCCTTCGCGGTGCGCTCGACCTTCATCGCCGCGGGTGCGGGCGCGTTGTGACCGGCCGAGTCGTTGTACTGGGCGAAGGCGTTGACGGAGCACAGCAGGGTCAGCAGGAGCAGAGGGAGGCGCATGGACACTCGAGGTGGGTGTGGGTGGAGCCCCCTCAAACGGGCGACAGGCCGCGTGGATCTGCGCAGGCGGCTTTTCCTTCGCGGCGCCGTTGGCGCTAGCCTTCGAGGGTCATGTCGAACGACCCCAAGGATGATCCGCCGCCGGCCGCACAGGATCTCTTTCCGTTCGACGAGATGTCCACCGGCGAGACCTCTTCCCTGCTGCGGCGCGCGAACGTGATCACCGGCAGGCCCGAGCGGCAGCTCACGGCCGACCCCGCGCTCAAGCCGATGACGGGCGCGCAGCTCGCCTTCCGGCCCAGCGCTCCGCCCAGGCAGGCCACCGGTACGCAGGCGGCGCACAAGCCTGCCGCGAGGCCTGCGACGGGCACGCAGCCCGCCTTCACCCCGACCACGGGTACCCAGCCCGCGTTCAAGCCCGTCTCGAGCGCAGCCGAGAGGCCGCGCACCGGCGCGCAGCCCGCCTACAAACCCGGCAGCGGGAACCACCCCGCGGTGGGCCGCTCGGGCACCGGCACCAACACCTTCCCGACCTTCAAACCTGCCCCGAGCCGAGCCGAGGGGCCGACCGCGCCTTCGCCCGCGCCGCGTGAAGAAGAAGAAGAGGAGCCGCCGGTGTTCGACCCCGAGCGGCTGCAGGCGCAGATCCGCGCGCTGTCGCTGACCGACTCGGCGCTGGGCCGGGTGGTGAAGTCGCAGAAGCCCAACAAGGCGCCCAGCAGCTCGGCCGAAGACACCTTCGTGAAGACGAAGATGAAGCAGGCCGAGGCCAGGGTGCCCGACTTCGATCTCGACGAGGACCTGGGCTGACCCTTGAAGCCCGGAGTGCCGCTCGAGCCGTGCGTGGTGCAGGAGATTCTCGGCGCGTGGGTGCTGGCCGAACCCCGCGAGCCCGGTGAGGTCGAGGTGCCGCTGGGCGAGGCCGAGCGCGCGCTGCTGGCCGAGATGCCCTGGCCGCTGCGCCGCGCGGAGTGGCTGGCGGGACGGCGCGTGGCCAAGCGGCTGCTCCAGCGTGCGCTGAACCTCGACCCGCTGCGCACCCAGGTGCTGCCGCTCGAGTCGGGCGCGCCGCGCATCTCGTTCGACGGCGTGCCGCGGCCCGAGCTCGTGCTCAACCTGAGCCACACGAAGGGCTGGGCGGTCGCGGCCGTGGCCACCTCGCGCGTGGGCATCGACGTCTGCGACGACGTCGACGGGGAACGCATCGCCCGCATCGCGCGGCGCGTGTTCTCGGAAGGGGAGGCCGAGGCGTGCGGCGCCTTCCGGAGCCGCGAGACGCAGGCCGCGGTGTGGGCGATGAAGGAAGCAGGCCTCAAGCTCTTCATCGGTGGCGTCTTCGACCCCGGCGCGCGCGCGATTCGGGTGGAGTCGCTCAGCCCGCCCCGCGTGGTCGCCAACCCCATGATGCAGGTCGCGCTGTTGCGGCTGCCAGACGCAGCGGTTGCGGTGTCGCGAGACGAGGTGGCGAGCGACAGCGGTCGCTGATACCTCCCCGTGCGAAACCCGGGCGAGCCCCTTGCGGGCTGAAAGGTGACTTGTGATGCGTACGACGATGCTGGCGCTGGTGACGATCTCTGGTGTGACGATGGCGGCGGACCCCACGCTCCTCGAGAAGGCGAAGGCGGTGTTCAAGCCGCTCCCTGCGCAGTTCGACTCGAAGGACAACCCCATCACCAGGGAGAAGGTCGAGCTGGGGCGCCAGCTCTACTTCGAGAAGCGCATGTCGAAGAACCAGGACAAGGCGTGCAACAGCTGCCACCTGCTCTCGAACTTCGGCGTCGACGGTGAGCCCACCTCGGAAGGCCACAAGAAGCAGCGCGGCGGTCGCAACTCGCCCACGGTGTTCAACGCCGGCGGTCACGTCGCGCAGTTCTGGGACGGCCGGGCCGGCACGCTGGAAGACCAGGCGAAGGGCCCGGTGCTCAACCCCATCGAGATGGCCATGCCCGACGCGGCCACGGTGGAGAAGGTGATCGCCTCGATCCCCGGCTACGCGCCGATGTTCAAGAAGGCCTTCCCGGCCGACCCGAAGCCCATCACCTACGACAACATCGCGAAGGCCATCGGCGCCTTCGAGCGCACCCTGGTCACCCCGTCGCGCTTCGACAAGTTCCTCGGCGGCGACGAGAAGGCGCTGACCGACGCCGAGAAGAAGGGCCTCGAGACGTACCTCGCGACCGGCTGCACTGCCTGCCACATGGGCGAGGGCGTGGGCGGCGCGATGTACCAGAAGCTGGGCCTGGTGAAGCCGGTGCCCGGGCTCAAGGACCAGGGCCGCTTCGAGGCGACGAAGAAGGACGCGGACAAGTTCTTCTTCAAGGTGCCGGGCCTGCGCAACATCGAGAAGACGGGGCCGTACCTGCACGACGGCAGCAAGAAGTCGCTGGAGGAGACCATCGCCTTCATGGGCGAATACCAGCTGGGCAAGCAGCTCAAGAAGGAAGAGGTCGACTCGATCGCCACCTTCCTCAAGTCGCTCACCGGCGAGGTGACCAAAGCGATGATGGTCGAGCCGAAGGTGCTGCCGGCGGGCAAGGACACGCCGAAGCCTGATCCGAGCTGATGAAATCTGTCTCCCTCTCCCTGCGCCAGCGGGGAGAGGGCCGGGGGGGCCGGGGTGAGGGGCCGAGCTGGAGGGAGCCGGAAACTGGACGGGCTACGACCCTGTGCCACCTTGTGGCGCATGACGACCCAACGCTTGACGCTCCGACGCAGCCTGCGCCTCCCGGTGTCACTGGGGCGCAGGCTCCCCGCGCTCACCGCCGACGTGTCGCGGGGCGGGTTCCAGGCCGAGCTGCCGCAGGTGTTCCTGCCCGGCTCGAAGGTGCACGGCTTCTTCCTCGTCGGTGACGCCGAGGTCGCCTTCCGCGGCACGGTGGCGTGGGCCGAGGCGGGGAACCCCCAGCTCTCGCTCTACAGCCGCATCGGCGTGGCGTTCGACGCGCTCCCCGAGGCGCTGGCGCAGCTCCTGTCCGCGCAGGATCGACGCCCCAAGAAGCTCAAGGCACGCGCGAAGAAGTGACGCCGCCGCGTCGCAACCCGAACAAGCGGCTGCAGAGCCTCACGCTGGTCATCACCGTGGGCCTCGCGGTGGCGCTGGCGGGCATCACGTACCTCTCGGTCACCAGCCTGCCTTATCTCGCCACCTCGCCCACGACCGACCCGGTGTTCGGCGCGCTCAACGCGTGCCTGCTCACCGCGGTGCCCGAGCGGGTCGGCTTCGCGGTGAGCCGCGATGCGTCGAGCGTGGCGGCCTGGTCACCTTCGCAGTTGGTGGTCTGCGCCGGGACGCCGCCGGTGCCCACGACCTTTCCGCGCACGGGCATCACCCAGGCCGCGTGGGACGGCACCGGCGCGCTCTGGGTGGCGTCAGGAACGAACGATGGCGGACCGAGCGGGCTCTTGAGGCTCGAGGCCGGGCAGTTCGTCGAGCGCGGGCCGTTCGCTCCGGCGGCGCTGGTGGGCACCGCGAAGGGCGTGGTGGCGCTCGAGCCGTCGGGCCAGCTCATCTCGCTCTCGGCCACGGGCGAAGTGTCGGCGACGCGGGCGCTGCCGATCACCCGCAACGTGCAGTTGCAGACGAGCAGTGACGGCGCGCTGGTGGCGGTGTCCGGCGGGGGCCGCTTCGCGGTGATCGACGCGAACACGCTGGCGTCGACGCCGGCCGAAGCGCCCTGCCCCGTGCAGCACGTGTGGTGGCGGGCGGGCGCGCCGTTGCTGGTGGTGGAGTGCGTCGACCTCGCGCTCGAGATCAACGCGCTCAACTCAGAGAGCGCGCTGGCCCAGCCGCGCCGCCGCATTCCCGCGACGCTGGTGGGGCCGGGAGGGCAGTACGTGACGAGCTGCGACGTGCTGCCCTGCAGCGTCGAAGCTCCGCGCTGAACTTCTTCCGGTCTCCCTGTCCCCGAGGGGGAGCGTCACTCCCCGCTCAACGGTGGAACCCGGTGCCACCGCATCGGAGCCAGCTCGATGCCCGCGGTGCGATGCAGCATCACGTACGCCACGTACAGCAGGCTCGCCATCGCCACGTCCTGGCTGAAGCGATCGACGACGTCGGTGACGAACTCCATCGGAAAGCGCGGCAGCGTGAGCGCCTCGGACAGCACCCCGATGATGGTGAGCCCGATGAACATCGGCACGTAGCAGACGCCGATCGCCGCGAGCGCGAAGCCGAAGCAGAGCCCGAAGCGGCCGCGCACCAACTGCTCCGACGCATCGAGGGCGTCCCGGTCGTGCGAGCGCAGCACCGCGATCGAGCTGAACATGAGCATGGTCATCTTCCAGAACGCAGGCAGCACCAGCAGCAGCGCGAAGGCGAAGATGGTCAAGCCCGCGCGGAAGCGCGCCCCGGCCGCCCGGCGCCAGTTCTGCACGCCCTCGTTCAGGGCAGCCCCGAGTGACAACCTGCGCCCCTGGCTGCGCGCGATGAAGAGCGCGAGCATCGCCTGCGCGCCCACCAGCCCCACGAAGAACTCGTAGAAGGTGCCGATGCGGATCGAGGTGGAGACGGTCTTCAGATCGTCGCCCGTGCCCACCAGCGCCACCTGCAACGCCGCCGAGGGCAGCGCGAAGATCACCACCAGCGCGAGCAGGTTCGGCAGCTCGGCCAGCACCAGCTTGAACGCGGCCACGAAGGCCGGCACGAGCTCGAACGCCCGAGCATGAATGCCGTAGGGATCGACCACCGACGGCGCGCAGGCAGAGCAGAGCGGCGGCTCACGCTCGACCAGGCAGGTCTGGCAACAGAACCGCCCGCACCGCTGGCAGGGAGCGAGGGACGGCGCGTCGAAGTGCAACGCGCAGCGGGGTCCTTCCCCTTCCGTCACGGCGTGACCGTCAGCACCCCGAGCTGGGCCGGATCGAAGTCGAGGCCCGCGTTTCCGCCCGCGCCGTTGAGGTCGCAGTAGGTCCAGTAGACGCCGTCGAGTGAGAACCGGGTGGTGTAGCGATAGGTGCCGCCCACGGGGGCGGTGAGCTGCCGCTGGTATTCGTCGTCGTTCCCGATCTGCGTGTTGAAGGAAGCGGGGAACCACTGCCAGCCGGCCTGGTTCTGGGGGTTCGCGGTGACCGGGCCATAGCCGACCTCGGCGCGCACCATCGCGTTGGCGCCCGCGGGCTGAGTGACCGTGTCTTCGAAGACACGCCCGAAGATGTTCTCGGTGAGGGTTGCGGCGGCCGTCGTCGTGGAGGGCGGGTGCTGCAGGTTGCAGAAGTCGAGCTCACCCGCGGTGCCGGTCTCGTTCGCCGAGCAGGCACACACGAGCGGAGGGGTGAGCGCGAGCGTGCCCCGCGGCAACGGCGCGGCGACGGCGTAGTCCAGGGCATTGGAGTTCTCGTCGGTGCAGCCAGACTTCTTCCGCTGAACCGAGGTGGTGTTCGAGGGCGCGGGCGCTGGTGCGGCGCCTTCAAAGCAGTTGGCCGTGGTGCCGAAGCCGACGAGATCGACGATCGCCGCGGACACGGGGCAGGCCCCGCTGAGGGCGGTGGTGTTGTTCGTGAGCGCGACCTTGCCGGAGCTCGCGCCGATGGCGAACGGGGTCGGCGCGCCCACGTAGTCTGGCGTCGGCAACGGCGCAGGCGTACCCGCTCCGGCTGCCTCCTGGATGAGGAAGTAGCCGCCAGCGGGAATGGAGACGGCCGGCAGCGCCTGAACGGCCCAGGTCCCGGCGCCCGTCGCAGAGACGAACTGAATTCCGAAGCCGGTGAGGTCGATCGCCGCGGAGGTGGGGTTGTGCAGCTCGATGAAGTCGTTGGTGTACTGGGCACCCGAGTTGCCACCGCCGGCGTAGACCTGGCTGATGACGAGCCCCGTCGCGCACCGGCCGTCGACCGCGGTCGTGAACTCAGTGGCGAGCGTGAAGGTGGCGGCCATCGGCGTCCCGAACGAGCTGACCGCGCTGGTGGTGGCGCGCAGCTTGTAGGTGCTGCCGTACGCGAGCGCCGGCACGGGGGTGAGGGTCGCGACGGTGTTCCCGCCCGACATCACCGGCGCGTTCAGCCCGATGCAGCTGGCGAAGTCGTTACGCGAGACCTGCAGGCTCCCGCTGCACGAACCGCTGCTCGACTGCACCGTGAGCGTCACGGGGTTCATCGGGCGATCGAACGTGAACGACACCGGCGCGAGCGAGTTGACGCCGATCGCGGCGGCCAGCGGCACCGTCGAGAGCACCACGGGCGGCGGAGCGACCACCGTCACCGTCGTCGACCCGGTGATGGCGCCCAGCGTGGCGTCGAGCTGCGAGCTGCCGCCCCCGGTACCGGTGACCAGGCCCGCGGCGTTCACCGTCGCGAACGCGGGCGACTGGGAGACCCAGGTCACCGTCGCGGTGATGTTCTGCGTCGAGCTGTCGGTGTACGTGCCGGTGGCCACCAACTGCACCGTGGCTCCCGCGTTGATGGTGGGGGCCGTGGGCGTCACGGCGATCGACACCAACAGCGCAGGCACGACGGCGAGCAGCGTGTTCCCGCTCACCGTCCCGGACGTCGCGGAGACGGTGGTGATGCCCACGTTGGCCGCGCTGGCGAGGCCGGTGCCGGCGCCGATCGTCGCGATGTTCGTGTCGCTGGAGGCCCAGGTGACCGTCGCCGTCACGTCTTGCGTCGACGCGTCGGAGAACGTGCCGGTGGCGACGAGCTGCTGCGTCAGCCCGCGCGCGACCGAGGGATTCGTGGGCGTCACGGCGATCGACTCGAGCACCGCGGGCCCCACGGTGAGGGTGGTCGCCCCTGAGATGGCTCCGAACGTCGCGGAGATCGACGAGGTGCCGACCGCCACGGCCGTCGCCAGGCCCGTCGTCGGGACGATGGTGGCCGCGGCCGGGTCCGCCGAGGCCCAGGTCGCCTGGGTGGTCAGGTCCTGCGTGGTGGTGTCGGAGTACGTGCCGGTCGCGATGAACTGCTGCGTGCGGCCCTTCGCCACGGACGGGCTGGCGGGCGTGACGGCGATCGACACCAGCGTCGCGTTCGAGACCGTCACCAGCGTGGAACCGGAAACGGCGCCGCTGGTCGCGCTCACCGTCGACGTGCCCACGGCCACCGCGGTCGCGAGGCCCTCGCTGCCTGCCGCGTTCGACACGGTGAGGAACGCCGTCGCCGTCGAGGCCCAGGTGACGCTGGTGGTAAGCACCTGCGTCGAGGCGTCGGAGTACGTGCCGGTGGCCACGAACTGCTGCGTGCCCCCCGCTGACAGGGTGGGCGCCGCGGGAGTGACCGCGATGCTCACCAGCGCCGCGGGAGTCACGGCCAGGGTGGTGGAGCCGACGATGGCGCCCGACGTGGCGGTGATGAGCGAGGTGCCCACGTCCGCCGCGGTCGCGAGGCCCTCACTGCCCGCGGCGTTCGAGATGGTCGCGATCGCCGGGGTGCCCGAGCCCCAGGTCACGGTGGTGGTGAGGTTCTGCGTGCTCGCGTCAGAGAAGGTGCCGGTCGCGGTGAGCTGCTGCGTGAGGCCCTTCGCCACCGAGGGGTTGTCCGGCATCACCGCGATGGAGACGAGCACCGCGGCCGTGACGGTGAACGTGGTGGAGCCCGTCACCGTGCCCGACTGGGCCGTGACGTTGCCGGTGCCGAGGTCGATCGCCGTGGCGAGGCCCTCGCTGCCGCCCGCGTTGGAGACGGTGAGGAAGGCCGGCGCCGATGAGCCCCAGGTCACCGAGGTGGTCAGGTTCTGCGTGGTGGTGTCGGAGTACGTGCCGATGGCCGTGTACTGCTGGGTGCGGCCCTTCGCGGTCGACTGCGCCGCGGGCGTCACGGCGATGCTCTCGAGCACGGCGGCCGTCACGTCGAGCGTGGCGTTGCCCGAGATGGTGCCCAGCGTGGCGGTCACCGTCGCGGTGCCCACGGCGACCGCGGTCACGCGGCCCTCGGTCCCTGCCCCGTTCGACACGGTGGCGAAGGTGACGGGCGACGAGGTCCAGGTCACCTGGGTGGTGAGGTTCTGGGTGCTGGCGTCGGAGTAGGTGCCCGTCGCGGTGAGGTCGGCGGTGCGCCCGCGCGGCAGCGTGGCCGGCGCGCCGGTGACGGCGATCGAGACCAGCTCGGCGGCGGTGACGGTGAGCGTGGTGTTGCCGGTGACGGTGCCGAGCGTGGCGATGACGGTGGTGTTGCCCACCGCGAGCGCGCTGCCCAGGCCCTCGCTCCCGGCGGCGTTGCTCACCGTCGCGGTCGCGGGCGTGCCCGTGCTCCAGGTCACCTGGGTGGTGAGGTCCTGGGTGGTGGTGTCGGAGTACGTGCCCGTGGCGGTGAACTGCCGCGTGCGGCCCAGGGCCAGTGAAGTGCCAGCCGGAGTGACGTTGAGGCTGGTGAGCACCGCGGCGGTGACCGTCACCAGCTGCGAGCCGGAGACGGTGCCGAGCGTCGCGGTGACGGTGGTGGTGCCCACGTTCGCGGCGGTGAGCAGGCCCTCGCTGCCGGCGGCGTTGGAGACCGAGGCGACGGTCGAGGCGGTGGAGCTCCAGGTCACGGTGGCCGTGAGGTCCTGCGTGGAAGCATCGGAGTACACACCCGTCGCGGTGAGCTGGCTGGTGCGGCCGCGCGCGACCGAGGGCGCCACGGGCGTCACGTCGATGCGATCGAGCCGCGCGGCGGTCACGGTGAGCGTGGTGCCGTTGGTCACGGCGCCGAGCGTGGCCACCACGGTCGAGCTGCCCACGGCCACCGCGGTGAGCAGGCCTTCACTGCCCGCCGCGTTCGAGATGGTGGCCACCGAAGCGGTGCCGGTGGTCCAGGTCACGCTGGTGGTCAGGTTCTGCATGGTGCCGTCGGAAAAGATGCCGGTGGCGGTGAACTGCTGGGTCAGGCCCCGCGGGAGCGTGGGGGTGGTGGGCGTCACCTGCAGCGACGTCACGGTCGCCGCGGTGACGGTGAGCACCGTGCTGCCCATGATGGTGCCGCTGGTGGCGGTGATGGTGGTGGTGCCGACCGCCTGCGCGGTGGCGAGGCCCTCGGAGCCCGTGGCGTTGCTGATGCTGGCCACGCCGGGCGCGCTGCTGCTCCAGGTGACGCTGGCCGAGACGTCCTGGGTGCTGGTGTCGCTGAACGTGCCGGTGGCGGTGAAGGTGCGGGTCAGGCCACGCGCGAGCGAAGGCGTGGCGGGCGTGACGGCGAGCGAGATGAGCTGCGCGGAAGAGACGGTGACGGTGGTGCTGCCGATGACGCTGCCCACGGTCGCCGAGACGCTGGACGTGCCCAGGGTGACGGCGGTCACCAGGCCCGCGTTCGAGACCGTGGCCACGGCCGGCGCGGCCGAAGCCCACGTGGCCTGCGAGGTGACGTCCTGGGTGGTGCCGTCCGAGAAGCGGCCCGTGGCGGTGAGCTGCTCGGTCAGCCCGCGCGGCACCGTGGGCATGGTGGGCGTCAGGTCGATGGCCGTGAGCACGGCGGCGGTGACGGTGATGGTGGTGCTGCCCGAGACGCCGTTGAGCTCGGCGGTGACGACCGCGCTGCCGGTGTCGACCGCGGTCACCAGCCCCGCTGCGTCGACGGTCGCGGCGGCGGTGGCGGCCGAGGTCCACGTCACCTGCGAGGTCACGTCTTGCGTGGTGGAGTCAGAGAAGCGCGCGGTGGCGGTGAGCTGCTGGGTGGTGCCCTTCGCCAGGGTGGGCAGCGCGGGCGTCACGTCGATCGCCTCGAGGGTGGCGGGGGTGACGGTGACGCTCAGGGTGCCGCTCAGCCCATCCTTCGCGGCGGTGACCTGGGCGGTGCCCGGAGCCAGCCCGGTGACCAGCCCTCCGGCCACGGTGAGCACGGCGGCGTCGGCCGAGGTCCACGTCGCGGTGGCGGTGAGGTCAGCGTTGGTGCCGTCGCTGAAGACGCCGGTCGCGGTGAGCTGCAGCGTGGTGCCCTTGGCGAGGCTCGCGGTCGCAGGCGTCAGCTCGATGCGCGTGAGGGTGACGACGCGCGCGCTGACCGTGACCGAGACCGTCGCGGTGGCCTCGCGCAGCTTCGCGCTCACGGTGGCGGTGCCCGGGGCGATGCCCTGGATGGCGGCGGTGCCATCGCCGGTGGTGCTGACCTGCGCGATGGCCGGGTCGCTCGAGGTCCACGTGGTGCCGGCCGCGGACGCCGGGGTGGTGCCGGTGCGCGCCTGCGCGGTGACCACCCGCACCTCACCCGTCTCGAGCGCCAGGGTGGCGGGACTGAGCTCCAGCGTCTCGGTCGCAGGGACAGGGGGGCACGCCGCGAAAACGAGAGACAGCACCACGAGCAGCCGGACGGACGAGCGCATGGGTCCCTTTGGCCCATCTGCCCGCTGCCTTCAATCCCGGGGCTGATTTCTTGAGGGTGGGTGCCGACGACTTAGCCTCATGGCATGGACAAGGTGTTCCTCACTGGACAGCTCGCGGAGAAGCTCAAGCGCATCTACGAGCAGGCCCTGCGCGCGGCCGAAGACGCGCGCCTCGACGCGAAGACGGGCGCCCCTCGCGCGGTCAACCTCGCCGCCGCCACCCGCACCCGGCTCGAGGCCGCCCAGGCCGCGTGGGAAGCGGTCACCGACTTCAAGCCGGTGCCCCTGCGCAGGGGCGAGCGCATCGGGCTGGGCGCGCTGGTCGAGCTGGAAGATGGCGAAGGCGCCAAGACGCTCTTCATGGCCCCGGCCGGCGCAGGCGAAGAGCTCACCGGCCCCGGCGGTGACGGGTTTCTCCACGTGGTCACGCCCGGCTCGCCCATCGGCAAGGGGCTGCTGGGGAAGAAGGTCGGCGACGTGGTCGAGGTGATGGTGAAGGGCGAGCTCGCCGAGTGGGACATCGTCTTCGCGGCGTGACGTGTGGTGCACCCCTCGACTCCGCTCGGGGTGAGCGGGGGCCCAGCCGCTCGTTCCGAGCGGAGTCGAGGGACCTACGTCGGCAGCAGCGTCATCTCCTGCGAAAAATCCTCCGACGCGAACTCGAGCGTGATCGCCCCGCCGAGCTTCACCTTCGCGCCCGGCCGCACCACCACCTCTTCACCGCGGGCCACGGCGCGCCCGTCGATCTCGGTGGTGCTGGTCGACACCGAGCGCAGCATGAAGCCGTCCGCGCGCCGGTGCAGCTCGAAGTGCCACCGGCTGATCCGGCTCTGCAGCGTCTGATCTGACACGGTGATCACCACGTCGTTCGCCGTCGCGCCATCCTGCTCGCGCAGCCGCCCGAAGCGGATGACGTCGAGCGGGGGCAGCCGGTGCTCGGTGCCGTCCTCGAAGCGCACCTTGCTGGGGAAGGTGTTGGCGTCGAGCCAGTCCAGCGTGAAGAGCTCCTGAGGCTTGTCGACGCCCTTGAGCTCGACCGCGCGCTGACGCCGGCTGCGAAGGCGCAGCTCGAGCTCGGTCAGCTCGGAGTACGCGGCCAGCGACAACCGCAGCTCGCCCGAGCCCGCCGAGCCCGCCACGCGGCTGCAGAAGTTCACCGCGTCGCCCGAGACCAGCACGCCGTCGGTCAACACCGGCCCCACGTGGATGCCGATGCGCAGGTTGAGCCGGTGCTCGGCCGCGCGCGAGTCGTTGTCGCGGACGATCGAGCGCTGCAGCCCCACCATGGCGCGCGCCGCGGCGGTGACGCTCTCGAAGCAGAGGAAGACGCCGTCGCCCGCCGTGTCCACCACCCGGCCGCCCTCGGGGCCGATGGCGGCGTTGACGAGATCGTAGTGGCGCTGCTGCAGCTTGCGGCCCGCCTCGTCACCGAAGTGCGCGAAGTACGGCGTCGAGCCGACCACGTCGCTGAACACGAGCGCGAGCCGCTTCTCGAAGCGCCGGACGATCGCCTTCGACAACACGTCCTGCAGGCGGATGAGCTCCGTCATCGACAACTGCTCTGCGAGCTCTTCGAGGTTCTTCACGAGGACCCTGACAGATTACCGCCCCGCGGAGAGCGTGCGGACACGTTCTGCGAGGTTGCTGCTGAACAACCGGTAGATGCGCATCGCCGCGGTGGGCGTGCTGAAGACGTACTGCTTGAAGGCTTCACGGGAGATGAAGAGCGCCTTGACCGGGGTGCGCGCGGTGACGCGCGCCGAGGTGGGGCCGTCGAGGAGCAGGGAGATTTCCCCCACGTAGCCGCCCACGCCCAGGGTGTTGAGCAGCCGCGAGTCGGGGCCGATGCCGCTGAACACCTCGACCTGGCCGTCGACGATGACGAAGAGCCCACGGCCCGCCTGGCCCGGCTCGATCAGGTTCTGCCCCACGCCGAAGCCGTGCTGCACGCACACGCGAAAGAGCGAGCGCATGTCCTCGAGCGCGAGGTCGGCGAACATCGGCAGCGCCTTGAGGAAGCCGTACGCGTCGCCGCCGGGGGTGGCGGTGGGCATGGGCAGGGCCGCGCGCAACACGGGGATGGGCTGGGGGCCCTTCGCGGGCGCGGCGGGAATGCGCGCGCGCACCTTCACGGCGGCGGCGGCGTTGTCGGTCGATTCCAGCAACCGGGCCAGGTACTCGAGCAGCGTACCGTCGTTGCGCGCCGCCTCGGACGAGCGCACGCAGGCCATCAGCAACTCGACCGCGCGCGGCGCGTGGCCGTGGTTGGTCATCAGCTCGGCCAGGCGCATGGTGGGCGCGATCGCGCCGGGGTTGGTCGCGACGGCGGTGCGTAGCGTCTCGACCTCGGCGTGCAGGTTGCCCAGGTCGCGGTAGAGGCCGGCGGCGGCCTCGTACTTTCCACCGCGGGCGAGCGCCTCGGCCATCTGCTCCTTCGAGCCCGCCTGGCCGTACAGCGCCACCGCGTCGTCGATGCGGCCCGCTCGCTCGTAGGCGGCAGCGGCCTTGATGATCTCTCCCAGCCGCTTCCACGCGTCCGCGGCGCGCACGAAGTCGTTGGCCTGCTCGAAGCAGGGCGCGGCCTCCGCGTCGAGCTTGCAGGCGGCGTACACCTCGCCCGCGGCGGCGAAGTCGCGGGCCTTCTTGAACATGAGCGCGATCGACTTCTTCAGGTCGAACGACGCGGCCACGGCTTCCTGCACCAGGCCGTTCCGTGCAGACGAGCCCGTCTCCTCATAGAGCCTGACGGCGCTGTCGACTTCTTGCCGGGCGAGGAGGTTGCGGAGCTGCGCGAGGGGACCGCCGACGGGGACGAACTGCCCATCGCTGTCGTCGCCGAGAAACTCGAACTCGAGGGAATGGCTCATCAGTCGCCTGAAGCTACCACTGGCGCTCAGCCGGTGATGCGCACCTTCTGATCGATGCGTCCGAAGACGCTCTTGCCGCTCGCGTCCTTCATTTCAATCTCCACCCGGTCACCGTTCTTCATGAAGGGGGTCTTCGGAGCCCCAGCCTCGATGGTCTCGATCATCCGCACCTCGGCGAGGCACGAGATGCCGCGGGCGCGCTCCTCGTTCGACACGGTGCCGCTGCCGAGAATGGTGCCAGCGGTGAAGTTCCGCGTCTTGCAGATGTGCTGCATCAGGTCGAAGAAGCTGAAGTGCATCTCGGGGCCCGCCTGGGTGTCGCCCACCAGCGCGCCGTTGAGCCAGGTCTGCAGGGTGAGGTGCACGCGGCCTTCCTTCCACGCACCACCCAGCTCGTCGGGCGTCACGGCCACGGGTGAGAACGCGCTCGCCGGCTTGCCCTGGAAGAAGCCGAAGCCCTTGGCCAGCTCGTCGGGGATGAGGTTTCGCAAGGTGACGTCGTTGACCAGCATCAGCAGCCGCACGTACTTCCCCGCGTCGGCCGAGGTGGTGCCCATGGGGGTGTCGCCGAGCACGACGGCGACCTCCGACTCGAAGTCGACGCCGAACTTCTCGTCGCGGGCCACGATGTCCTGGGTGGGGCCCAGCATCTCGGACGAGCCGCCCTGGTAGACGAGGGGATCGGTCTTGAGCGTGGGCGGCGGCTCGGCCTTGCGCGCCTTGCGCACCAGGATGACGTGATTGAGGTACGCCGACCCGTCGACCCACTCGTAGGCGCGGGGCAGCGGCGCCATCAGCTTGCTGGCGTCGAAGGGCTCGCCCTTCACCGCCCCTGACTCGAGCTGGTCCGACAGCGCGCGGAGCTTCGGCTCGACCTCGTCCCACCGGTCGAGCGCAGCCTGCAGCGTGGGCGACACGCCTGTAGCGGTGGTCCAGGCCGAGAGATCCCTCTTCACCACAAGTAGGGAGCCGTCGCGGCTTCCCGTGCGCAAGGTCGCGAGCTTCATGGGGCCCGCTTCACCGGGGCGGGCCGCCCAAGTCAAGTGCCGGGAAAAGCCTTGCCCGGCCCCCGGGGGGGCCTACGCTGTGCTGGCTCATGGCCGAGGAGTTGGGGCTTTCCCCCGTCCACCGCATCATCGAAACCTACTCACGCGCGGTCGAGGCGCTGGGGCTCGGTGTGCCACCGCTCTTCGTCGAGCGCTGGGCGGTCGCCGTGCACCAGGCGCTGTCGTCGCGGGCCCGCGAGTTTCACACCCACCAGCACGTGCTCGAGCTGGTGCGCGACTCCGACGCGCTCGAGACGATCGCCGCGCTGTACCACGACATCGTCTACGTGCAGGTCGACCTCGACGTGCCCACCCACTACGCCGAGCTGCTCCGCCCGCTGGTGGCGCGCGACACCAGCGAGCACGGGTGGAAGCTCTTGCCGCACTGCGGAACGGACCCGACCGCGGCCGACGTGCTGGCGGTGTTCGGCTACACCCCGGGCCAGGTGCTCACGCCCTTCACCGGGTTGAACGAGCTGGCGAGCGGGCTGGTGGCGGCCAAGGAGCTGGAGGGCGTGCTCACCCGAGAGCAGATCCTCGCGGTGGTGGCGTGCATCGAGGCGAGCATTCCGTTCCGTGACGGCGAGGCGGTCGCGCTGCGAGATCGGCTCACCGCGCTGGGCATGAAGCCCGAGGAGATCGGCGTGATGGTGCGCCGGGCCACGCGGCTGTCGAACAACGACGTGGGCAACTTCGCCGACCCCGATCCCGCGCGCTTCCTCGACAACACCTGGAAGCTGCTGCCCGAGACGAACCCGGCCCTTCACACGCCCACCACGTACAGCATCCGCGACTACCGGGTGGCGCTGATGAAGATGGAGGGCTTCCTGAGCAAGCTCCCCGCCGAGCGGGTGTTCCACACCTGGGGCGGCGAACCGTCGGCCGAGGAGCACGCCAAGCGCATCGCGGCGGCGGCCAACAACATCCAGCTCGCGGTTCGCTACATGCGCTGCAAGCTGTACTCGTCGTCGGTGATCGAGGCGCTGGCCTCGGAGTCCGGCGGAGACGCACCCCTGCCCTACTTCATCGGCGGCACGCCCGAGACGCCGGGCGCGAACATGAAGCGGCTCGAGCAGTTCATCCCCTCGCCTGCGGTCGAGCGCGAGGACCTGCTCGATCCCGTGCTGCGGCAGCTGCTGCAGGGCGGGCGCGCCACCACCTCGAGCTTCGACATCACGCCGTCACCGGTGGCCGACTACCTCTACGTGATGATGGGTGAGGCGCGGTTGATGAAGGGGCTGCTGGAAGCGCGCAGCATGTGGGACGCCACCATCAGCCCACGCATGTTCCTCTCGCTGCAGCCGCGCGAGCCGATGATCGCGATCGCGAAGGCGGCCGGTGAGATGGCGCCCACGCGGGCCGGCGCGCTGGCCGAGTTGATGAAGCTCCTCTGATGGTCTCCCTCTCCCCGAGGGGGAGCGGGTCGGCGAGAGGGCAAACCAACTCGAGGCGCACAGGATAAGGAGTCGCCCATGGACCACGCCCGCCTTCAGCACTTCATCGACACCCAGTGGGACGACGACATCGTTCCGCGCCTCGTCGAGTACATCCGCATTCCGAACAAGTCGCCGATGTTCGACGCCGACTGGGCGAAGCACGGGCACATGGAGGCCGCGACGCAGCTCCTCGCGGGCTGGGCGAAGCAGCAGCCGGTGAAGGGCATGACGGTCGAGGTCGTGCGCCTCGAGGGCCGCACCCCGCTCATCTTCATCGAGATCCCCGGCACTGACGGTGGCGGCGTCGAGGCAGACACGGTGCTGCTCTACGGCCACCTCGACAAGCAGCCCGAGATGACCGGGTGGGAACCCGGCCTGGGCGCGTGGGAGCCGGTCCTCAAGGGCGACAAGCTCTTCGGCCGCGGTGGGGCCGACGACGGCTATGCGCTCTTCGGCTCGCTCGCGGCGCTCCGCGCGCTCCAGGACCAGGGCACGCCGCACTGCCGGGCGATCATCCTGATCGAGGCCTGCGAGGAATCGGGGAGCTTCGATCTCCCGCACTACGTCGAGCACCTGCTCCCCCGCATCGGCAAGCCGTCGCTGGTGGTGTGCCTCGACTCCGGCTGCGGCAACTACGAGCAGCTCTGGTGCACCACCTCGCTGCGCGGCCTGGTGGGCGGCAACCTCCGCGTCGACGTGCTGCGCGAGGGCATCCACTCCGGTGACGGGTCGGGCGTGGTGGCCTCGAGCTTCCGGGTGTTGCGCCAGCTCCTCGGGCGCATCGAAGACGTGGACTCGGGCCGGGTGAAGCTCGACGCGCTGCACACCGAGATTCCACCCGAGCGGCTGGAACAGGCGAAGAAGGCGGCGCAGGTGCTGGGCCTGGCCGTCTACGACAAGTTCCCCTTCGTCGAGGGCATGTCGCCGGTGGTGAGCGACCCCACCGAGCTGGTGCTCAACCGCACCTGGCGCCCCGCCCTCGCCGTCACCGGCGTCGACGGCATCCCCGCGCTGCGCGACGCCGGCAACGTGCTGCGTCCGCACACGGCGGTGAAGCTCTCGATGCGCATTCCCCCGGCGGCTGACGGCAAGACCGCGGGCGAGGCGCTGCGAAAGGCGCTGCTGGCCGACCCGCCCTACGGGGCGAAGGTGAGCTTCGAGTTGGAGAAGAGCTCGAGCGGCTGGAACGCCCCCGCGATGAGCCCGTGGCTGGGCCAGGCCCTCGAGCGCGCTTCGCAGGCGGCCTTCGGCGCGCCGGCGATGTACATGGGCGAGGGCGGCTCGATTCCCTTCATGGGCATGCTGGGCGCGAAGTTCCCCGGCGCGCAGTTCGTGATCACCGGGGTGCTTGGGCCCCACTCGAACGCGCACGGGCCCAACGAGTTCCTGCACATCCCCACGGGGAAGCGGGTCACCGCCGTGGTCGCGATGGTGGTCGCGCAGCACTGCGAGGCGTCGACGAAGGGGTTGACGGGACGGAAGTGAGTCACAGGAACGGTCGGATCAACCTCTCGATCTGTATCCCTGCACAGGATCGTGTCTTCCGGGGTATCAGGTCGGACTTACCGCCGCGCGCGAGTTCGGCCAGGACTTGAGAGCCAGAGGAAGCCCTTCCTTCTTGATGTCGCCAACTCCCTCATCACGGCCGGGGCTGTTGCGAAGGCCGCGGCAGCCGCTGTGTCGCTGCTTGGTGTGACCGTTAGCACTGCCGCGATTGGGCCGGTCGTCGCCGTTGCCGGGGCATTCAAAGCTGGCACTCGTCGACGACGGCTCGCTCACCTCGAAGCCAGGTGAGCTGTCGTACAGATCCGCAGCCTGTGAGTCGTGGGGGCCGTGCGGCGGCAGCTGCACGCAAGCGCAACACCGTCCCTCGACTCCGCTCGGCTTCAGCCGAAGTCCCAGGGAAAGCGCGGCTTCGCCTTGGGCGGCGGCGGTGGACCCGCCGGCGTCGCGAGGATCTCCTGCTTCAGTTGCTCGATGACGTGAACGAGCGCGTCGCTGATCGTCCCCTTCTGCCCTTCGCCTGCCCAGTGCATCAGCGTGGAGAGCCCCACCTCCTTCAGGTGCGCGAAGGTGAACCCAGCGTGAGCTCTGCCGCGCGCGAGAGGAGGTCGTCGCGTACAGCTCACGGCTGGCGAGGAAGTGCGAGACATCGCTCTGCAGTGATTGTGCGAGCTGGGGAGGAAGGATCAGGTCCTCGAGCCGGGTGTCCTCGATGGCCGCCTGCAGCTCACCGCTCTTCGAGAAGCAGCCATTCCCGCCGATTCGACGGGAGGGCCCCCCGCGACTGTTCAAGGTCACTCCGACTGAATGTCGGTCGAGGCGGCACTGACCGCCATTCAGGAGGTGAAAACCGCTCCTGGTCTCGAGTGGTGAGAATGAAAGCGCCAGAAGTGGAGCATCGCTGTGCCAGAAATGCTGCGGCGGATGCCAGTCTTCGCCCGAAAACGCAGCTGACCGACAATCAGTCGGAGGGGGGCATGTGCCGGCCCGCCGGGGTACACGATCACTTTGAGGCGGCAGGCCTGTTGACGGGCTTGGGCGCGTGTCGGCCGGGCATACGGGGCGGCTGACGCGCGGTCTACGCGAGCGTCACTTCGAGGTGATGTTCAACGCGGGCATCAACCGGGTGCGGGTGACGGTGTTCGAGCTCACGGCCCGGGCGTTGTCGCGCACCTCGAGGGCACAGAGAACGCGGTGACCTCACCGTGGGGTCGAGCGGGTTGATCCGGGCAGGCCTCTCAGCACGCCGGTTCTGGTGACGGTGTTGATTAAGGCTTCGGGTCAGTGAGCCAGGGGGGCCGCTCTCGCGAGGTAGGTTACCGCTGAAAAGGCGGCCACCCCCCACCTGCTCATCGCTTGAGTCAGGAGGTGCACGAGGAGCGCGAACTGACAACCCGCGTCTCATCGAGGCGATTGCGAGCCAGGCAACACACCAGGTCGCGCTCTCGGGCCCAGCGAAGTCCCGTCGTTCGCAGCCTTCTGCGGTTTTCGGCGTCGGCTCACAGCGAGCCCTTGTCGATTCCCCCGGAGTCGCGTGCTTCCCTCAATCTCGTCGTGCACCC
>JAUXRX010000025.1 GCA_030681645.1 Archangium sp. | reverse complement strand
GGCGCGTCCCACGACTGCGCGGCTGGCGCAGGTACCACGCTCGGCTGCGGAGCGACCTCGACGGGCGCGTCCCACGACTGCGCGGCTGGCGCAGGTACCACGCTCGGCTGCGGAGCGATCTCGACCGGCGCGTCCCACGACTGCGCCACCGGCTCGGGCGCGAGCACGACGGTTGGCTGCACCACCGGCTCGGGCGCGATCACCACGTTCGGCTGGGCAACCTCGATCGGCGCGTCCCACGACTGGGGCTGCGCCACCGGCTCGTGCGCCATCTCCACGTTCGGCTGTGCAACCTCGATCGGCGCATCCCAAGACTGGGGCTGCGCCACCGGCTGCGGCGCGAGCACGACGGTCGGCTGCGCAACCTCGATCGGAGCGTCCCACGACTGCGGTTGCGCCACCGGCACGGGAGCCAGGCCCGGCTGCGGAGCGACCTCGACCGGCGCGTCCCACGACTGCGGCTGCGCCACCGGCTCGGAAGCCAGGTTCGGCTGCGGAGCGACCTCGACCGGCGCGTCCCACGACTGCGCTTGGGCCACCGGCTCCGGCGCGACCTCGACGGCCGGCTGAGCAGGGGGCTCGGGCGCGACCACCACGCTCGGCTGCGGAGCGGCCTCGACCGCTTCGACCTCGACCGGCGCATCCCACGACTGGACCTGCCCAACGGGCTCAGGCGCCACCACGACGCTGGGTTCGACGACGTCGACCTGCGCGTCCCACGACGAGGGCAGCGGGGGCTCGGGCTCGACCACGACGCTCGGCTCTGGCGCGGAGGCTCGAGCCTCGGGCTCCATCTCGATCGGCGCGTCCCATGACGGCTGCTCGACCGCGACCGCGACGGCCGCCTGCGCGACGACGACCGGAGGCTCCTCTGCGTCCTCCAGGTCCACCGAGAGCTCCGGCATCGCGTCGTCTGCGACGACGGCCGCCAGCGGCTCGAGCTTCGTCTCCAGCGGCGCGAACTCGGCGGCCGAAGCGGGCAGCGGCTCGACCCGATCGGCCAGCGGCGTGGTGAAGCCCGGCGCGGGCGCGACGGCCTCGGGCTCACCGATGGTGAGATCGTCGAGCGACGGCATGAACCCCGACACCGGCGCGGCAGGGGCCTCGGCCTCGAGCACGGGCAAGTCGTCGAGCGAACTCAGGGGCGCCGGCGCCGGCTCTGCCTGGAGCAGGCTCGCGGTCGCCGCTTCCAGCTGGGTGATGCTCGTGTTCGACGAGAGGGCGCCTTGCGGCCCCGTCGTCACCATGGGCGGCGCGACGTCGTCGTCGTCGAGCAGCGCTCCACGCAGGTCGTCGACCGAGTCGAGCGAGAGCTGGGGCATCGGCGCGGGTGCCGGTCGCGCTGCGCTGGCCGGGCTCGGCGCGGGCGGCGCCGTCACCGGCACCTCGAGGACCTCCTCGTCGGAGATCTCCATCACGTCGTCGCCGCCGACTTCTTCTGGCTGGACGGCGGCTGCCGGCGCGGCCACCGCGGGCTTCACGGGGAACGAGAAGGGCACGAACACCGGTGCCGACGCCCGGGGCGCCACCGGCGTGCTGGGCGTGGCCGCGATGAGCTCGGGCGCCTTCCACGCGGGCTCCGGTGCAGGCGCGGGAGCAGGGGCGGCCACGGGTGGCTGCCAGGCGGGCGCAGTCGGGGTGGTGGGCTGTTGCCACTGCTGCTGCGGCACCGGCTGCTGGTAGCCCCACTGCTGCTGCTGCTGCTGCTGCTGCGCCGGGTCGTAGGCCTGCTGCTGTTGCGCCGGATCGTAGGCCTGCTGCTGCTGCGCCGGATCGTAGGCCTGCTGCTGTTGCTGCGCCGGATCGTAGGGCTGCTGCTGCTGCGACGGATCGTACGCAGGCTGCTGCTGGTTCGGATCGTACGGCTGCTGCGCGTAGCCCTCGGGCGGGTAGTACGCGCCGGTGTTCGGATCGTAATAGCCCTGCGGCACCGGCTGCCCGTACTGCGGCGTGTACTGCTGCGGCGGCTGCGGCGGGTAGTACGCCCCGGTGTTCGGGTCGTAATAGCCCTGTTGCTGCGGCGGGTAGTACTGCTGCTGTTGCTGCTGCGCCCACTGCTGCTGCTGCTGCTGCTGCTGCTGCTGCTGCCAGGCCGCGTTCGGATCGTAGCCGGGCGGGTACGCGTACCAGAGCCCGTCCTCGCCGTAGTACCCGGCGGGCTGAGGTTGCAGCGAAGCGCTCAGATCGATGCCGAGCGCGGCGCCGAGCTCCTGCCATCGCGTCTCTTCTGGCTGTGTGAGGCCGTTCGTCTTCCGCTTCTCATCGAGGAAGCGGAACTCACGCATGGCCGCCTGGGTATCCGACATAAGGGCTTGCGCAGCCTAACCCGGCCTCGAAGCTGGGGAAATTCTCAGTTTGTGAGCCCTACTTGAGGCTCGAGGTCAACTCCTCATCGAGGCGGGAGATGCTTGTTCCGAACCGCCGCTCCAGCGCCTGCTCGAAGGGGGTCCCTTTGCCACAGTCCTGGATGAGCTCGATCACCTCGCGCATGCCCCTGCGCTCGACCAGCAGGCGCACTGCGACCGCGGCCACGGCGTAGGCCAGCCCCGGGTTGCGGTTGGCGATCAGCGGGCCGTTGCTCATCTGGGCCAGCCGAGGCAGCTGGTCCTGCAAGGCCAACTGCTGGAGCGCAGTGGCGTAATGCTTGGGCGGCCCGTCCACGCCCTCGGCTCGCCACTCGATGTACTCGGCCAGCCCCTCGTGCATCCACACCGGCAGGGATCGCTGGTTGAAGTTGCCCAGCTCGTCCATCACCGCGTGCACGTACTCGTGCACCAGCGTCGACCGGTTGCGATCGTTGATCTCCGCCGAGTCGTTCATGCGAATCGCGTCTTCCGAATAGAAGCCGGCGACCGCCTGCGCGGCCTGGGGGCCGTGGTGCAGCCTGAACTCCTCGCGCGAGTAGAGGATCACGTCGACGGGCTTTTCCCTGGCCACGCCCAGCAACCGCTGCGCCGCGAGGCGCGCGTCCTCGAGCGCACCCTGCACCCGGCCCTCGTATTCAGCGCGCTGGCCGAAGTCGCGCTTGCTGTTGAAGTAGTAGAAACGGAAGTACTGGTTCTGCCGCACCCGCCGCCCGTCGGCGTCGACGCTCGACTCGTAGCTGCGGCTGGTGGCCCGCCCTTCCTCGCCGCTCATCCCGGGCGGAGTCGAAGGATCGCCCGGAACGTTCTCCACCCGCACCTTCGGCCCGCCCACCGATTCGCCGGACTCGCGGGCGATCTGCGCGATCAGCCGCCTGGCTTCACCGCTCTCCTTCGCCTTGACCGGCACGCGCGCCAGCGTGGAGGCCGCCTCGCCGGGCTGGCCATCTTCCAGGTAGAGGCGCCCCAGCTCGAGGTTGAAGCGGGCGTCTTTGGGGAACGTGCCGGCCCCCTTCTTGAGCGCTTCCTCGGCGGCGCCGCGCTGATCGCTCCGCTTCGCGGTCACCCCGGTGCAGTACAAACCGTCGGCCGTGGGCGCGAAGGCCACGCTCTTTTCCCCGAGCGAGAAGGCCATCACCGCGTCGTCGACCTGCAGCGCCAGGCACCCGGCCAGCAAGGCCTGGGCGATCTTCGGGCGATCGGCCTTCGCGCTCGCGTCGGGCGATGCGGCCGCGAACGCGAGGTAGAGCTCTTCCCACTGCTTGCCCTTCGCGAACGCCGCGGCCTGGGCGGCGGTCGGCCCCGCGGTCAGCGCCAGTGACAGGAGCGTGGCGAGCATCTCGTCAGAACTGCCAGGTGGTGAGGATGCGGCCGAAATCGGCCAGCTCTTCCTTCTTCTTCGCCCCGCCGCCGGACATCGCCACCAGCCGCTCGTTGATCGCCGAGAGGCGCTTGCTCATCACCTGCGCCAGGTTGGCCACCACCTTGAGCGCGGCCACGTGATCGGCCTTGAGCATCTTCTGCACCCGCTTGCTGGGCACGTTGAGCACCTTCACGTCGGTGAGCGCGGAGGCCGTGGCCGAGCGCACCTCGCCTTCGCCCATGAGGCTCATCTCGCCCAGCACGTTGTGCCGCGCCAGCCGGGCCAGCTCCACGCCCTTGCGGGTGACCTGCACCTCGCCCTCGAGGATGACGAGCAGCGCGTCGCCGTCGTCGCCTTCGCGGAAGAGGGTGGCGCCCTTGGCGACCGATGACTCCTGGGCGACCTCGAAGAACTCCGCGGCTTCCGCGACGGTGAGCCCGCCGAAGATGGGGATCTGCACCAGCTTCTTCACCAGCTGCGTCGAGATGGACATGGTTTCCCTTTCAGATGCCGCGGAGCACTGTGGCCTTGCCGACCCGGCCGATGGCGAGCACGTACGCGCTGGTGCGCAGGGGGAGCTTCCGCGACCGGCTGATCTGCCCGACCTTCTCGTAGGCCTCGGCCATCATCCGATCGAGCTCGCCGTTGACGCGCTCCTCGTCCCAGGTGACGTGCTGGAGGTTCTGCACCCACTCGAAGTAGCTCACCGTGACGCCGCCCGCATTCGCGAGAATGTCGGGCACCACCAGCACGCCGCGCTGCTCGAAGATCTCGTCGGCCTCGGGGGTGCACGGCGCGTTGGCGCCCTCGAGCACGATGCGCGCGCGCACTTCCTTCGCGATCTGCTTGTTCACCACGCCGCCGAGCGCCGCGGGCACCATCACGTCGCAGTCGGCGGTGAGCACCTCTTCATTCGTGCACGCCGTGCCGCCGCCGAAGTCCTTCACGCTGCCGTGGCGCCGCACGTGCTCGAAGAGCCCCGGCACGTCGAGGCCCGCGGGGTTCTGCACCCCGCCGTGCACGTCGCTCACCGCGACCAGCAGGCCGCCCGCGTCGTGGAAGAGGCGCGACACGTGGCTGCCCACGTTGCCGAAGCCCTGCACCGCGAAGCGCATGCCCTTCATCGGCAGGCCCACGTCCTGGAGGATCTGCCTGCACACGGCCAGCAGCCCGCGCGCGGTGGCCGTCTCGCGGCCCCGGCTGCCGTAGAGCTCGACCGGCTTGCCCGTGACCACCGCCGGCGCGTGCCCGTGGTACTTCGAGTACTGGTCCATGATCCACGCCATCACCTGCGGGTTGGTGTTCATGTCCGGCCCGGGGATGTCGCGCGTCGGGCCGATCACGTCGTGGATCTGATCGACGAACTTGCGGGTGAGCCGCTCCAGCTCCTTGAGCGAGAGCGTCGACGGGTCGACGGTGATGCCGCCCTTGGCGCCGCCGTAGGGCAGGTTCACCACCGCCGTCTTCCACGTCATCAGCGACGCCAGCCCCAGCACCTCGGAAGCGTCGACCTGGGGGTGGTAGCGCAGGCCTCCCTTCATCGGCCCGCGCGAATTGTCGTGCTGGCAGCGATACCCCTGGAACGTGCGGATCTCACCGTTGTCGAGCTCGATCGACACCTGCGCCTTGACCTCCCGCAGGGGGGTGACGAGGAGCGTCTCGATGCGCTCGCCGACGTCCATGATGCGAGCAGCCTTCTTGAAGTAGTAGTTCGCGGCGTCGGCCGAAGTCATGGTGCGCGGAAGATAGGGCTCCGTGTAGCGTGGCGTCCATGATTCAGCGGAGCATGATGCGAGTGCTGGGCCTCGGCGCCTTCTTGTGTCTGGCCAGCTGCGGCCCGCCCCCGGCCGTGAAGTGCACCGCCGCCAACTGCTCGGGCTGCTGCACCGAGGCCGGCGAATGTCTCGGGGGGGCGAAGCAGTCGCCACAGGCCTGTGGCGCCATGGGCGGCGCCTGCCGGGTCTGTCTCCCCCAGCAGCTCTGCACCTCGGCCGGGGCCTGCGTGCGCGACCCCGACGCAGGCGTGATCCTCGATGACGCGGGCATGATCATCGACGTCGACTCGGGCGTGCCCGACAGCGGCGCGACCTGCGGAGCGCGCAACCAGGCCTGCTGCGCCAACCAGACCTGCTTCCTCACCCTCACCTGCCAACGTGGCTTCTGCGACGTGCCCGTGGCCATCGACGCGGGGCCGTGCGGGGCGCTGGGCCAGCCGTGCTGCAGCAACCAGATGTGCACCGCCGCGGGCACCACCTGCAACGGCACCACCTGCGTCGCGACCCCGCAGGACGGCGGCGCGGACGCCAGCGTCGTGCTCCGCGGCACCGGAGAGGCGTGCGCGCTCGACCGCGAGTGCATCGACGGGGCCTGCCTCGTGCTCGGCTTCTCCGGCGGCTACTGCACGAAGGCGTGCACCACGTCGGTCGACTGCGTCGCGGGCAGCCAGTGCGGCACCAACCCCTCGGGCGTGGGCCCGGCGAAGGTGTGCCTCAAGCAGTGCAGCAGCCCCGGCCAGGCGCCCGGCGGTTGCCGCAGCTCGTACGTGTGTGAAGCGAATGCGGGCACGTCGGGTGTTCCGGTCTGCTTCCCCGGGTGCACCTCGCCCACCATGTGCGGGCTCGCCCCGACCTGTGACACCCGCGGCTTCTGCTGCGGCGTACCGGGTTTCGTCTGCTGCGAGGGCTCGACCTGCCAGGCGGGCAACACCTGCACCAGCGGGAGCTGCACGGCCGGCAGCACGGGCGGCGGAGGCGGGGCTGGCGGTGGCGGGAGTGGCGGCGGGACGGGCGGTGGTGGCAGTGGCGGAGGAACGGGTGGCGGCGGCAGTGGCGGAGGAACGGGCGGAGGGACGGGTGGCGGTGGCGGTGGCGGAACGCCCGGCGGGGTGGGGAGCGCCTGCACCAGCTGGCTCACCGACTGCGCCGGCTCCCTCAACACCTGCTTCACCCAGCAGGGCAGCCGCTGGACCGGCGGCTATTGTTCACAGACCCAACCCGACAGCTGCACGGGCGCGAACTGTCCCGCGGGAAGCAGCTGTTCGCAGTATCTCGTCAACAACGTCACGGCGTACTGCCTCAAGAACTGCACCTGGGACGGCGCCCAGGGCGACTGCCGCGCGGGCTACGTGTGCGATCGCGGGTGGATTCGCTCCAGCTCCCAGGCCGTCTGCTACCCGGCATGCACCTCGGGCACGGAATGCGCGACGGGCACCTGTTCCAGCGGTTTCTGCTGCGGCCAGACGGGTTACCGCTGCTGCCAGAGCGGAACGGCGTGCACCTCGGGGACCTGCACCAGCGGCTATTGCACATGAGTGATGGCGGCCGCGACGAGCTGTCGCTGCTGTCTCTGGGCCGCCGGGTGCGGGGCCTGCGCGAAGGGCTGCGGCTGACCCAGGAGGAGTTCGCGCGCCGCTGCGGCATCTCGGTCAGCTTCGCCTCGCTGCTCGAGCGCGGCGAGCGCAGCCCCAGCTACGACACGCTGCTCACCATCGGGCGCGCGCTCGAGGTGCCGGTGGCCGACCTGTTTCGCGAGGGCGCGTCGACGCTCGAGGTGAACGAGCCCTCGCACGCGCGGCTGGTCGACTTCGCGCGGCGCAATCACCTCTCGCGGCAGCAGGTCGAGCGGTGGATCGCCGTCGGCCACGCCATGTTCGGCTTCGAGCCCGAGCGCGCGGGCGGCGATCGCGCGGTGAGGTGCGCGGTCGAGGGTTGCGAGCGGCCGGTGCTGGCGCGAGGGCTGTGCGCGCCGCACTACCATCGCGATCGCCGCGCGAGGCTGCAGCAGGACGAAGGCTGAGCCGTGCTCCCTCTCCCTGCGACCGCGGGGAGAGGGCTGGGGTGAGGGGCTCACCTCCCTCCGCTCGGGATGAACGGGGACCTCTCAGCGCGCGAGCTTGAGCAGCAGCTTCTCGAGCTTCAAGCGCGCCGCGTCGTCGTGCTCGAACTCCACGCCCATGCCGGGGTGCTCACCGGCGAGCCGCACCCACGCCACGTGGCCCTTGAGCTCGAGCGCGCTGAAGCTCAGCGGCAGCCGCAGCGCCAGCTCCACCTTCGCCCCCACCGGCAGCGGGTTCCAGCTCCGCACGAACGCCCCGCCGGGCGAGAGATCAGCCACCAGCTCCTTGCGGGGCCGGCCCTCGTGCACCATGCGCACCTTGAGCTCGACCTGTTGCCGCTGCTCGATGCGCGTGGCGTCTGACGAGACCTCCTGCCGCGCGAACGCGAGCAGGCGCACCCGCGTGGCGTCGTCTTCAGGCAGAAAATCGACGCCGAAGCCGGTGGGCTGGTTGGGCCCCGACTTGTGCCGCACCCACGCGAGCTGACCGCGCAGCACGAACTGCCGCGCGGGCCGCACCACGTCGACCCGCAGCAGCACCAGCTGCCCCAGCGCGCCGGGAGACTTGCCGTTGACCGAGAGGCCTCCGAGGCGGCCGTTCGGGTAATAGTGCTCCGCCAGCTCGGCTGGCGAAGCCACCCTCAACCCGGTCTCAATCAGCGACGCCACATCTCCCCCGGAAAGTGGCGCTCAGTTACCGGGCAGCGCTTCGAGCATCAGCGAGTTGTCGACCTGCGGCTCGCTCTGCACCAGCTTCGCGTGGATGCGCGCGTGGCTCGCGTAGACCTTGCCGTCGGTGAAGATCGCGTCGGCGAAGAAGCCGACCGCGCCTTCGGTGCGCGGGCTGGCCTCGACCGCCCAGGTGGCGGTGCGCCTGGCGAGCTTGAGATCGCCGCGCGTCGCGTCCTGGTAGAGCGCCCAGACCAGGCCCGAGGGCCCGAAGACGATGGCGCTGTCGGTGCCCACCCAGCCCTGGCTGCCGGGCATGGCGGCGTCGACGCCGCGGTCGATGATCTCGGGCGTGACGCCGGCCTGGAGCTGGGGCGAGAAGTAGAACTTGAACGCCTTGCTCGAGAAGTCGTGGTACCCGATGCCCACGCTGCGCGTCTGCGCCTCGACCTTCACGTCGGGGAAGTAGCCGGTGTCGCCGCTGCCGTCGATCAACACCGGTGCGCCGACCGTGCCCGTGGCGCTCACCGTCACCGCGAAGAGATCGCCGTCGGGGGCGCCCATCGCCGGCACGGTGCGCTTCATGTAGGCGATGATCGCTTCCTTGTCCTTGAAGGCGAGCGAGGTGAACACGCCCACGCCGGGGCTCACCTGCTGCAGGTCGGGCGGGGTGAAGTTCTCGGCGCAGACGTCAGCCCCGTTCACGCTGACACACGACTCGGTGCTCGCGTTGCACGTGGTGCAGGTGGTGCCGACGGTGAGGCAGGCGGGGCCGGTGCCGGGGTCTGCACAGATGCCGTTGCAGGCGTCGCAGATGGGCGGCGGGCGCGACTGGCAGGCGACGGTCTTGATGGTCCAGTCGGCGTCGCTGGCGGGGTTGGGGTTGTTGGCGCGGGCGAACTTGAGGGCGGTGACGTACTTCACCGCGCCCGTGGGCCGCGGGGTGGGGCAGTCCATCACGTTGAACGTGCTGTCCCCGCCGCGCTGGAAGTACGAGACGCCCGGCAGTCCTTCGCTGTCGATGGCGATCGAGGTGTAGAGGCCGAGATCGGCCTGCGCGCCGTCGACCTGGTGCTTGCTCCAGGTGCCGGTCGTGCTGCGGATGGCGACCTTCAGGTTGCCGCCGGTCACGTCGTAGTAGCTCACGTAGACGCGGCCCTGGCTCACGGCCACGTCGGTGTAGCGGCCGACGTCGGGCCCGGGCTCGACGACGCCGCCGCGCGCGCCCGACGGGCCGTACTTCACCGCCGAGGCGGGCACGCCGTCGACATACTCGGTGGCCAGCTTCTTCCCGTCGAGGCCGTACTTCACCACCACCAGGTCGCCGAACTGGCCGTCGTAGGCCGACACGTAGATCGCGTTCGCGGGATCAGCCGAGACCGCTGAGAAGCGGCCCAGGTCGTTCGAGTGCAGGCCCGGAAGCTCGGCGCACACGCACGCCACCGTGGGGAGATTGCAGCTGTCCCAGATGTTGCGGGGATCCTGGAAGGTGGCGATGAAGCCGGGCGCACACGTCATCGGGCAGGCAGCCGTCGGCCGATCGGTGGGCATCGAATAGTCCTGGCAGCGATCGATGGTGGCGACGCAGCCCTTGCCCGGCGGGCAGGTGCCCAGGCACGGCAGGTCGGCCATGCACTCGCCCTGGAAGCACGACTGGCCCTCCGCGCACTCACCGAGCGCACCGCAGGGCTTGAAGCGGCAGCGCGACGAGGTGCCGTAGGTGTCGGTGTACACCTCGCAGAAGCGATCGCCGCGATCGCCGCACTCCGAGTCCTGCTGGCAGCCGATGAACTTGTCGAAGCACTTCTTGCGATCGGTGGGGCAGGTCTGGCCGGGGCAACAATCGGCCTCGGTGGTGCACGCGCGATCGTTGAACACGCAGCACTGGACCGCCTCGTTGTCCTTGAGCGGCTTGCAGGCGAAGTGTTCTCCGCAGTCGCTGTTGGCGGTGCACGCGTTCGGCGCATCAACCTGCGCGCCGGGCACGCCCTTGCACTGGTCTTTCGGAACCACGACGACGTTGCCGCAGCGATCGCAACCAGCCACGGTGAACAGCGCAAAGGCCAGAAAGCCCTTCCAGGACGATCGAGACATGCGCGTCACCCTACACCGGACACAGGCGTCAGGGTGACCTGCGGGAGAAAATGGAAATGACGCCTTGCGGCGAGCGGATCAGCCCGCGTCGGGGCGCACCAGCTGGTGCTGTTGAGTGAGCAGGCCCAGGGGCCGGGCGGGTGCCTGGCAGGCATCTCCCAGGGCAGTCGCGCTCTGCGTTTCCAGCAGCAGTCCGCCGTCGGCGCAGCTGAGCACGGTGGTGGGAAACCGGCCTTCACAGACGCGCCCCGAGGGATGGATGAGGGGGGCGAGGGTGGCGCCTGAGAAGCCGTTGCCCGTGCGTTGGAGCTCGACGCGAACCGGAGACGCGGCCGCCTGCTGACCTGCGTCAACTTCGATGCCTGCGTCGACGCCGCCATCGACCTGGCGGAACCGGCGCGGAGAAAAGCCGGCGTCGACGACGTACTGCCGCGAGACGACGAGGGTGACCGTGCCTCCGTCGTCATCGGCCTCGTAGCGGTACGCGGGATTGGTGGCGTGAACCCAGGTCCCCGAGAGCGGGGCGAGGCAGCCGGGGGGGACCAGGAAGACCGGCGCTGGCGGAGGCGACGGCTCGGGTGGCGGCTGGGGCGTGGTGCGCACGCAGGCGGCGATGATCAGGAGGGGGAGGAGGCGCCGCGCCATGCCGCGCCACCCTACACGCGGGCGCTGGCCGCGCCAGTTGGGAACCTCGACCCTCCAGGAGGCGTGATACCGTTCATGCCCATGACGCTCCGCTCTTCCGTGGTGCTGCTGGTGGCAGTCGCCTTCTCGTCGACCGCTGCCTTCGCGCAGGACGATGACGATCTCGCCCCGCTGGCGCCGCTGGGCAAGCCGAAGCCCAAGCCGAAGCCGAAGCCCAGGCCCAGGCCGGTGCCCGCGAAGCCCAAGCCGGCCCCGATCGCTGCCGATGACGATCTCGCGCCGATCGCGCCCATCCTTGCGAAGGGAGAGCTCTCGGTGAAGGCCGCGGCCAACCTGGCCGGCTCGGTCCTTTCCATCGACGGCAAGGAAGTGGGCGCGCTGCCCCTGCCTCCGCTGAGCGTCGCCACGGGCGAACACACCGTCACCGTCAAGCGCCCGGGCTACGCAGCGTTCGTGAAGAAGGTGCTGGTGCCCGGAGGCAAGACCGTCGAGGTCGAGCCCAAGCTGACCGCCACCTCCGCGGTGCTCTCGGTGACCAGCGACGTGCCGGGCGCACAGGTGCTCCTCAACGGCCGGTCGATCGGCGTGGTCCCGCTCACCGACGTCGAGGTGCCGCCCGGCCCCGCGGAGATCGCGGTGATCAAGGAAGGCTTCCGCGAGGAGAGCCAGAAGATCAACTTCGTGGTGGGCAAGGAATACCCCATCGTCGTGAAGTTCAACGCGGTGGCCTCCACCACGCTGACCGCGTCGGGAGATCGGCCGGTCGACACCAGGCTCACCCCCGACGGCACTTCAGGCACCCCCGTCACCGGAGTCGCCGTCGCGCCCGCAGAGCCCATCACCAGCAAGTGGTACTTCTGGGCAGGCATCGCCGCGGGCGCAGTCGCGATCGCCGTCGGCGTGGGCGTGGGCGTCGGCGCAAGCCAGCCCCAACCGCTCACCGAATACCAGATCTGCGGCGAGGGCGGCTGCGACGGCTGCATCGGGCTCACCTGCGCAGCAGGCTTCCGGCCGATGGGCAGCTTCTGATCAGCTGAAGCGGAGCGAACCCGGCCAGCGAACCCGTGTCGCGTGGGCACCGAACGCGACCCCGTGCGCCGTGAACGAACCCGATCGCGATCCCGATCCCGTCCACCGTTCCCGGCCGTCCCGCAACCGGCCGTCCCGCAAACCGGCCGTCCCGCAAACTGGCCGTCTCCTCAGCGCTCCCGAAGATCATCCGAAGCAGCGGCACTCCGCGGCGTGATGATCAAGAACAGATCGCTGACGTACCCGACTCCCCCGATGTCGAGCACCGTCGCGCGTACCCGAAAGCGCCCCTTCTCAGGCAGCAGCGTGACCAGGTTCACTTCATTCGCCTCGAACTTGAACGCGCGCCGCCCGAGCAGGTCGATCTGCTCCTTCCCTTCCGACAGCCCGTTCAAGTAGCCGATGGCCGCCCGGCCCACCCGCTTGCCGTCGTCCGAGAGCACCTCGATCAAGATGCAGTTGTCGACCGAGAACCCCGTGGTGCCCTGCTCGTCACCGGCGAGCCACACGTCGACGCCTTCCGCGGGGAGCAGGGGCGATTCCCCGACGGCCACGATGTGCGGAGTGCGTTCCTGGTCGGTGTCGGCCTCGAGCTGGCTGGCCACCTCGGGGATCTTCAGCGTCTCGCGCTCGGCGGTCAGCGCGAGCAGGCGCACGGCGCGCCGCTCGACCGCGGGCTTCGACTCGACGTTCTTGACGCAAGCGGTGAGCACGGCGAGCGCGGCGAGCGCGGTGAGGTAGCGGATCATCTCAGGCCTCCAGGTCGATGCGGGTGAGCCCCTCGTCATGGCGAGCGCCTTCATACACGTGCCACGCGGCGAGCAGGTCGAGTGCTGCGGGGCCGATGCTGGCGAAGAGCGTCAGCTCGTCGCTCGACGTTCGGCCCGGCTTGTCCCCGCCGAGCACCTCGCCCAGCTCGGCATGAAAGGGCAGGCCCCATTCCAGCACCGGCTCGCTCGCGTCGCAGAACCGGCGCGCGGCCGCGAAGGCCGGCTGGGGCAGCGGCGCAGCGGGGAAGGTCTCGGCTGAGAGCACCGTCACGTGCACGCCCGGCCTGAACGTCACGCCCTCGAGCGACACCTTGCCGGTCAGCACCACGATGTCGGCGTCTTCCACCGCTTCCTTCGCGGTGTCCACGGCGCTGATGGCCATCGACAGCGTGGTCTGGAGCCGGTGGGCCAGCTCGAAGTTGTCCACCAGGTTCGGCTCGTGGAGCCAGACGTAGTCGATGCTCCGCACCAGGCGCAGCGCCTTGAGCGCGCTGCTGGCGGCAGGGCCTGCGCCGAGCACCGCCACGTTCCTCGCGTCGGGCCGGGCCAGCACGTCCGCGGCGAGCGCGCTCATGAGCGAGGCGCGCAGCATCATCAGGTGGCCGGCGTCCATCATCGCCAGCAGCTGGCCGGTCGCCGCGTCATGCAGCTGCAGCACCGTGCGCGCGCCCTTGGTCGTCTCGGCCCGCACCGTCACCATCCACGCCGGGAGATCGATCAGCGTCGCCTGGCGCACCAGCGTCGAGCTCCACGGGGCGGTCGGCTCGAAGCGCAGCGTGCGCACCGAGGCGGCCTTGCTCCGTCTGGTCAGCGCGTCGCGCAGCTCCTTGAGGAGGTGCAGCGCCTGCAGGTGCCGGGACACGTCTGCGCGCGAGAGGAAGGCGGTCAACATCGGCCGCACGAGCTATCAGCCCGCGCGGGAGAGGTCACGCCGGTACATCAGGTCGGATCGCACCGCGTACTTGAGGCCTTCGCGCACCCGCGCCCCTTCGTGGAGCAGGTGGTGGTTGAACAGCAGCGCCCGGCCGGGCACCGGCGCCACCTCGAGCTCGAGATCGATGAGCCCCGTGTGCCCTCCCGCCTCGCACCCGCTTAAGTACACCATGAAGGTGAGCAGGCTCCGCTCGTTCGGCCCGCGCGTGAAGGCGCCGTCGAAGTGCGGCGCGAAGTACTGCCCGGCCGCGTAGCGGTAGCAGCGCAACCGCTCGTTGGCGCCGCAGAGCACCCAGTCGCCCTCGAGGCGCTCCGGCACGTGCGCGCGCACCCGCTCGAAGAGCACCGCCGCCAGCGCCGGGTCGTCGAACATCACCCGGGTGTTGTTGCGAATGTCGGGGCGCATCTCGAAGCCCCGCGAGGTGGTGATGGGCGCGTCGGTCGGGCCAGCGGCTTCGATGCGGGCAATCAACGCCGTGCACTCCGCCGGAGACAGCACCCCTTCGACCGTGACCACCAGCGGGTTCCGGCTGTCGAGCTCCTCGGCGGGGTCTGGAAGGACGCGGATGGCGTTCATAGAGTCTGTCAGACTCTAACGAGGGTCGTTCCTGACGGTCAAGCTCACCAGCGGGCGCTCAAGAACGACAGCGCCCAGAAGGCCGAGGTGAAGAGCGAGAAGACGATCGCGCCGAGCGCCGCCGAGAGGTTGCCCACCGGCGGCACGGCCTTCGAGTCGATGCGGGTGAGCGCCACCACGCCCATCACCAGGCTGATGAAGCAGACGCCGGGAATGAAGAGGCCCAGCAGGGCGAGCCGCGAGGCCTGCACCGCCAGGGGGTTGCTGCCTTCGCGCTCGAAGTGCGCGCGCAGGGTGGCCCGCGGCACCGGCACCCGAAAGAAGAGCCGGGTGCGCACGTCGGTCCACGCGGCGGCGGCGAGGCCGAGCAGGGGGAGCGTGCCGAGCGCGGCCGTCGGGTCCTGGGCGCCCACCGCGAACAACACCCCCGACACCGCGCTGCCGACCAGCAGCGCGGGCCGAAGCCGCGGCTTGCCGCTGAAGGTGGCGAGCGAGCAGGCCCCGAAGACGAGAAAGCCGAGCCCGATGAGCCGAGCCCCCCCGTCGGCGCCGGGCGTGAAGGTCACGAACAGGCTCACCACCACGAAGCCCACCCCGGCGAAGAGGAGGAACCACGCCAGCCCCGAGCGCGTGCCCTCGAGCTTCCGGTAGTGGTGCCCCAGCCAGTCGACGTCGGCGCGCACGCCGCAGTCTGCGCAGTACTTCAGCCCGTCGAGCTCGATGCGCTCGGGCGCGCAGTAGAACCGACCGCAGCGGGCGCACGTCCCCACCGACTCCGCCCCGGGGTGTGTCGGGCACCCGGTCACTGGTCCCTCTCTCTCGTGGGTCGATCTCGGTTCAGTCACCGGCGCCTCATTTCCCTCGAGTCCACTCGGCTCCAGAACGGCACCAACGCAGGCGAGCCCAGCGACTATTGCACCTGCACCACGAAGCTCTGCGAGGCGATCAACGGCAGCCCCGGCACGTCGAGGCCCAGCTCGTTGGGCACACGCCAGGTCTGCCCGGTGAGCTGGATGACGGTGATGGCGTAGCGGCCCACCGGCACGCCCCGCAGCAGTTGAGGCGACGTGGGCGCCGACACGTCGAAGGCGCGCGGCTGCAGCACCAGCCTCAGCTTCGGCACGATGGTGGGGGTGGCCTTCACCCGGCCCATGGCGTCGACCAGCGACGCCGCGTACTCGGTCACGTCGAAGCCCGCGGCGAGCACCACCACGTCGGGCTTCCCGTCCTTCTCTGCGTTCGCGTGCTCGTAGTCTTCGCCCTCGGCGTCGACGATGCCGTTCTTGTCGAGGTCGTTCTCGTCGAGGAGCGGGCTCTTCTCGAGCGGCAGCTTGCGCACCACCACCCGCGGCCACACCTCGGGCACGCCGTCAGCGTTCGCGTCGTCGGGCACCCCGTCCAGGTTGTCGTCGAGGAAGCGCACCATGAAGGCGGGCGTGGGCTGGTTCATCACGCCCTCGTTGATCACCGTGGCCTGCAGCTCGATCACCTTCGGCTGATTGCCAGTGAGGGTGACCGAGTCCATCCCGCCGATGACGGAGAAGATGGGGCGATCGAGCGGCACCTTCGCCGCGTCGGAGAAGCTCACCGGCACGTCCAGCGCGGGAATGGGCTGGCCCGCCTCGTCGGTGCCCACCTCCACCACGCGCGTCGCCCGCGTCACCGGGTCGATCGCCCCGCCGCCCACGTCGCCCTGCGTGGCGTCGGCCGTGACGCCGTACCAGGGAATGAAGTCGTCGTTCGAGTCGACGAACCCCCGAATGAGGTAGCGGCCCGGCGCCACCAGGCTGAAGGCGAAGGGCGCGGTGAAGGGGCCCGTGTCGTTCTCGAGCGCCGCGCCGAACACCGACTCGCGCGAGACCACGGTGAAGGTGAGCGGCCGCCCGGTGCCGCTGGGCGGGGGAGGGCGCGCCGCGTCGTAGAGGAAGAGCACGATGCGCCCGCGCGTCGCCGTGCTGACGATCACCTGGCCCTCGATGCGGCCTGACTGGGTGTTCTGCCGCTTGTCCCCGCCGGGGAACACGCCGGGCGCCTCGCAGCCGAGCAGGGTGAGCGCCACCACCAGCACTGTTCTCTTCATGGCTGCACCGTGAGCTGGGCGAAGACGCGCCGGTTGACGCTGTTGCCGAACGGGTGTTCCTGGTGATCGGGCCCGAGCTGCGAGCCCACCACCGCCACCGTCACCTTGTCCCCCAGGAACCGGTAGCCCACCCGCGCGTTGATCACCGTGTACGCGCTCAGGGGCGGGCTCTGCAGGTTGACGATCTGCGTGGGGTCGGACGGCGAAGGCTCGCGCTCGACCCAGATGGTGCTGGTGACCACGCTCAGGTCGGCCGAGAGGTCGATGTTCACCGGCGTACGGTAGATGAAGCCGGCGTTCACCTTCGCCGCCGGAGCCTGCGTGCACGGCCCGCACACCGTCCCCTTCGCCGCTTCGTTCGCCACCACCGACTGCAGCGCCGCCGACGCGCGCAGGTCGAGCCCCTTCGTGGCGTTCCAGGTCACGCCCAGTTCGACGCCGCGCGCCGTGTACGACTGCGGGTCGTTCGAGAAGATCGAGCGCCCCAGCAGGAAGCTCTGCGACACCTCGTCGAAGGCGGTCTCGGGGCTCACCGGGTTCACCGCCGAGAGCACGATCAGATCGCTCACGATGTTCCAATAACCGGTGAGGTCGACGGTGAGGCCCAGGCGCGGCAGCTCGCCCCGGTACCCCAGCTCGAACGAGATCAACCGCTCGGGCCGCAGCTCGCGGTTGCCCTCGGTGAGCACGGACGCGCCGGTCACGCCCGGCACCGGCGTGCGAATGTTCATGTAGCTCTCGAGAAAGGTGGGCTGGCGGAAGGCGGTGGCGAAGCTGGCGCGGAAGGCGTGGCTCTCGAAGGGCCGCACCACCACCGACACGCGCGGCGACTGCGCGTAGCCGGGCTTGCCCTTGTCGAGCAGCGGGTGGCGATCGATGCGGTAGCTGGCGATGAGGGTGAGCGGCTTGATGATGCGCCACTCGTCCTGCACGAAGGCCGCGGCGTGGAGCTCCGAGGTGAGCGGGCCGATGTAGCCCCACTTCACCCGCTTGAGCCGCGCAGACAGGCCCACCGCCACCACGTGCGTGCCCGCCAGCGAGAACTCCTTCTGAAAGAGCGCCTCGCCGTCGAAGACGTTGGTGTCGACCGCGGTGACCAGCGAGCGCTGGCCCACGGGCTCGAACTGCGGCCCCGCGTCGAACTTCGAGTGGTTCCAGAAGAAGCGGAACTTCACCGGGCCGCCCGTGAAGTCGACCTTCGCGTAGCCGCCCAGGCCGTCGAGGTAGAAGTTGCGCAACAGGCCCAGCGCGTAGAGCTCGGTGAAGAGGCGGTTGACGCCGCCCGACACCGCCACCGAGAAGTCCTTGTTGAAGGCGTAGAACGCGGTGAGGTTGGCGCGCGCCGAGCGCAGGCCCAGGTTCGGGTCGTCGACGGTCGAGGCCACGTCGGCCCGGCCCTCGGCGTAGTCGCGGCTGTACTTGTCGCCCTGCTGGTAGCCGGCCGACGCGCGGAAGCGCAGCTTCTCCCCACCCGAGGCCACGAAGCTGCCGCCCGCGAGGTTGGCGTTGCCCGCGAACCCGTTGAGCTCGGCCGGCGCGCCGCTGCCCGGCGAGCGGGTGATGATGTTCACCACCCCGAGCATCGCGTTCGCGCCGTAGAGGGCGCTGCCCGGGCCGCGGATCACCTCGACCCGCTCGATCTCCTCGAGGCCGACGGGCAACACCGCCCACAGCGTCACCCCGAGGAAGTCCTGGTACTCGGGCCGCCCGTCGAGCAGCACCAGCACCTTGTTGGCGATGCGCTGGTTGAAGCCGCGGAAGCTCACGTTGGCCGAGGCCAGGCCCATCGTCATCACCTCGGCGCCCGGCACCCGCCGCAGAATGTCGGCCAGGGAAATCAACCCCGACGCGCGGATCTCGTCGCCGGTGATCACCGTGATCGCGTTCGGCGCGTCGAGCGTGGCCTGGGCGCGCCGGCTCGCGGCCACCACCGTCTCTTCGTAGGGCACCCCGAAGTCCTGGTCGGCGGCGGCCGCGGCGGGCCCCGCCTTCGCCTCGGAAGGCGCGGGCGTCTCGGCCCGGGCCTCGGCCTTCGCCACCGCGCGCTCGAGCCGCTCGGCCAGCGCGTCGAGCCGCTGCACCGTGGCCTCGTCGACCTGCGGCACGTTCACCGGCTTCTTCCCGTCGTCCGGCGCGGGCGGCGTCACCTTCTTCGCCGGCAGCTGGGCCTCGAGCCGCAGCGCCACCTCGCGCACCTTGTCGGCGTCGGGCGGGTTCGCGTCGAGGTAGCGGTTGTAGAAGGTGAGGGCGTCGGCGGGGCGGCCGCCCGCTTCGTAGGCGCGCGCGATGTTGAAGAGCACGTTCGGGTGCGGGCGAATGCTGTACGCCTCGAGCAGCTCGCCGATGCCGTCGTCGAGCTTCCCGTCGGCGATCAGCGCCATGCCCGTCTTGAAGTGCCGCCGCGCCTCGACGCGAGCGTCGGCCAGCGCGAGGGTCGGTAGCAGCAGCACCGCGGCGAACAGCGCGCGGACCCGCGAGTTGCAGCTCGGCATGAAGGCTTCCTTGCGGACGACGGGACGTGGGAACCTACCGCACACCTGATGACGCCCTCACCTCTTTCCCCTCCTCCCGCAGCGAAGAAGCCTTCTGGATGCTCGAGCGGCTGCCTGGTCGCGCTGCTCGTCGTCGGAGGCGTGGTCCTGGTGGCCGGCCTCATCGGCGTCTTCGCGCTCTGGCGCGCCGCTTCGAGTGAAGAAGGTCAGAAGGTGATGAAGGCCATCGGCAAGGGCGCCCAGCTCGCGGCCCGGGGCATCAACGGCCCCGGCGCCCAGGAAGTGCGCGACCTCGGCTGCCCCGAGGCCTTCGTGCTCGACATGAACGAGATGATGGAACTGGTCGACCTCTTCACCGATGGCGGCCTGAAGGACGTGGGCACAGGCGTGATGGTGATGTGCCAGGGCTCGTTCGGCGAGCTGCCCAGCTGCGACGAGGTGGCGAAGGCTTACCTCACCGCGAAGGGCCGCCCGCCCGGTGACTTCGTGGTGATGGTGAAGACCAAGAACCAGAAGAAAGAACAGTGCACCCGGCGCTACAGCGAGACGGGCGAAGACCTGGGCGAGTTCGACCAGAAGAAGTGAATCAGTACGGGTCGTCTTTGTACCCGTCGGGGTCCGTCTTCGGGTTCTTCGGCTTCTTGAGCGGCGGACTCGCGCTTCGAGGGGGGGGAGGCCTCACGTTGGGCCTGGGCGCTTCGGCCTTCTTCGTCAGCGGCTGGTTCACCGTCACCACCCCGTCGAGCCCCTGCGCCGTCGCCGCGCGCGGCTCGTAACCGTCGAGCGAGAACGCCAGGTCGACCTGCACCGGCTGCGCGCCGCTGCGCTGCACGGTGAGCTTGAAGGGCGTGACGCCGATTGGCACCCCGCCGCGCGTCACCGTGGCGCCGCTGGGGCTGCTGTCGATGTCGAAGCGCACGTCCACCGGCACCGGCTGGGGAGGCTCGACCACCGCAACGATCGGCCTGGGCGGCTCGACCACCGGGTGCACCACCAACTCGGGAGTCATCGCCTTCCACGCCGCCACGCCGCCGATGATCGCCCCCAGCAGCACCACCGCGCTGATCCCCAGGATGAGCGGCATCCGGCGCTTCGCGCCCTCGCGCGGCCCGCTGTCACCCAGCTCGACCTCGTGGCTGCGCACCTGCTCGGCGCTCGTGTACGAGGGCGTGGCCGAGGCCTTCACCAGCGGAATGCCCGGCGTGCTGGCGCGGGGAATGAGGCCCGAGGCCGTGCGCGGGTCGGCGAAAGCGCCCGAGAGCCCCTGGCCCGAGCCGGCCACCCGCATCGCGTCGAGCAGCTCGTCCATCGACTGGAAGCGCGCCGCCGGTTCTTTCTCGAGGCACTTCATCACCAGCGCGTTCACCTCGGGCGGCACCTCGGGCACCATCGAGTTGAGCTCGGGCGGCTTCTCGCGAATGTGCTTCACGATGACGTCGATCGATTCCTTGCTCACGAAGGGCGGCCGCCCCGCCATCGTCTGGAACATGAGGATGCCCAGCGAGTAGATGTCGGTGCGCGGGTCGGCCTCGCCGCGCGCCTGCTCGGGCGCCATGTAGAGCGGTGAGCCGAGCAGCACGCCGGCCTGGGTGAGCCCGGTGCGGTCGACGTCGTCGTCTTCCCGCGGCTTCTCGGGCGTGAACGACTTCACCAGGCCGAAGTCGAGCACCTTCACCGTGTCGCCGCCGGTGCCTTCGGTCATCAACATCACGTTCGCGGGCTTGAGGTCCCGGTGCACCAGCCCCAGCTTGTGGGCCTCCCGCAGCGACCTCGCGATCTGACCGGCCACGTAGAGCGCGCGCGGCCAGGGCAGCTGGCCGTTCTGCGAGAGCACCTTCTGGAGCGTGTCGCCCTCGAGGTACTCCATGGCGATGAAGTAGATGCCGTCGTCGGTGCGGCCGTAGTCGTGCACCGTGATGGTGTTGGGGTGCTTCAGCTTCGAGGTCATCGACGCCTCGAGGAAGAAGCGCCGCTCGAACCCCGGGTCCTTCGTGCCGTCGTAGCGGGGGTTGAGCACCTTGAGCGCCACCTCTCGCCCGAGGGGACGCTGCACCGCCTTGTACACGCGGCCCATGCCGCCGACGCCGAGGGGCGCGACGATCTCGAAGCGTCCGCTCAGGACCTGTCCTATGAGCGGATCGACCTCAGGTTCAGCCATGGCACCCCCGCGGCGCGATGTACGCCGTAGTGGGTGGGGATCTACCACGCCGGAGGACTTCCGCTCGTATCGACCCGCCATGATTCTAAAGCTGGAGAAGGCCAGCCCAATCACGGCGCAGGTGGGCGTCGAGGCCTGAGTTCAACCACCTGCGTCGGGCCCCGGGGCTGCATGGCCAGCCGCCCATGAGTTGGCCGAACCGCCCCGGGGAAAGACGCCACATCGCGAGAGGTTGGGCTATGAGCGCGCTGATGAGTGACGCCAGTGCGCCGGCTGCCCGTCTGGGACCTGCGCCGCCCAGCCCGGTCTCCTCCCCCGAACACGGTCACGGCCACGGGAAGCTCCTGCCGCTGGCCATCGGGGCCCTCGGCATCGTGTACGGCGACATCGGCACGAGCCCCCTCTACGCGCTCAAGGAATGTTTCGCGCAGATCGACGGCCAGCCCGCCCCCCACGCGATGGCCGTCGGGCACGACTCGGTGCTCGGCATCCTCTCGCTGGTGTTCTGGGCCCTCACCCTCGTGGTGGCGGTGAAGTACCTCAGCTTCATCACCCGCGCCGACAACAAGGGCGAGGGCGGCATGTTCGCGCTCCTGGCGCTGCTGCCCGATCGCCAGCGCAAGAGCACCGCGGTGGCCGTGATGGTGGGCCTCTTCGGCGCGTCGCTGCTCTACGGCGAAGGGGTCATCACCCCGGGCGTCTCGGTGCTCTCCGCCGTCGAAGGCCTGGGCGTGGCGACCCACGCGATGGACAGCTTCATCGTGCCCATCACCGTGGTGATCCTCCTGGGCCTCTTCCTGGTGCAGCACCGCGGCACGGGCGGCATCGGCCGCGTCTTCGGCCCGGTGATGTTCGTGTGGTTCCTCGTGATCGCCGTGCTCGGGGTGCGCAGCATCGCCGCCTACCCGGCGGTCCTCGAGGCGATCAACCCGTACTGGGGTTTTCAGCTCTTCAGGACCAACCCCTGGCACGCCTTCGTGGTGCTGGGCAGCGTGGTGCTCTGCATCACCGGCGGCGAGGCGCTCTACGCCGACATGGGCCACTTCGGGGCGAAGGCCATTCGGGTGTCCTGGTACGCGATGGTGTTCCCCTCGCTGCTGCTCAACTACTTCGGCCAGGGCGCGTTCCTGCTGGCGCACGGCTGGGTCGAGAACCCGTTCTACGAGATCGTCCCGCGGGTGGTGCTCTACCCCATGGTGGCCCTCGCCACCGCCGCCACCGTGATCGCCTCGCAGGCCCTCATCTCCGGGGCGTTCTCGCTCACCCGCCAGGCGGTGCAGCTCGGCTTCATGCCGCGCGTCACCATCGTGCACACCAGCGCCCAGAACGCCGGGCAGATCTACGTGCCCGAGGTGAACTACGCGCTGATGATGGCCTGCCTCGCCCTGGTGGTGATCTTCCAGAAGTCGAGCGCGCTCACCGCCGCCTACGGCATCGCCGTCACCGGGGCGATGAGCATCACCTCGTTCGTCTTCTATTTCGTGGCCACGCGGAACTGGAAGTGGCCCGCGTGGAAGGCGGCGCCGCTGCTGCTGCTCTTCCTCGCGCTCGACATTCCCTTCTTCCTCGCCAACACCCTCAAGTTCTTCCAGGGCGGCTGGGTGCCGACGGTGATCGGCGTGTCGATGTTCGCGCTGATGACCACCTGGAAACGCGGGCGCGCCGAGCTGGCCGGCCGCTTCAACCAGTCGCTCATGCCGCTGAGCGCGCTGCTCGAAGATCTCGAGGCCACCAAGCCCTTCCGGGTGCGCGGCACCGCGGTGTTCATGTCGGGCAACTCCGAGGGCACCCCGCCCGTGCTGCTGCACCACCTCAAGCACAACCAGGTGCTCCACCGGCAGGTGGTGCTGCTTTCCATCGTGCCCCGCGACATCCCCACGGTGCCGAAGGAAGAGCAGATCGAGGTGATCGAGCAGGGCAACGGCTTCTTCCGGGTGATCTGGAACAGCGGCTTCATGGAAACGCCCAACGTTCCGCAGATCCTCATTCGCGCGCGAGAGCATGGCCTCGTGTGCGAGCCGTCGACCACCAGCTACTTCCTGGGGCGCGAGACGCTGCTCACCTCGGGCAAGTCGCCGATGATGTTGTGGCGCAAGCTGCTCTTCGCCTTCGTCTCGCGCAACGCGCTCTCGGCGACGAGCTACTTCGGCCTGCCGCCCGGCCGCGTGGTCGAGCTGGGCATGCAGGTGGATCTGTAGGTCAGAGCCGCTTGGCGAGGACGATCAGGTCTTCGCCGGGCTTGTAGAAGTCGCGGAAGCGCGATTCTTCCTTGTACTGCATGGCCGCGTAGAACCCGCGGGTCGGGCCGTACGCTTCCATCGCCGAGGTCTCGACGCGAATCATGCGGCCCTTGCGGCGGCGAATGTCACCTTCCATCGCCGACACCAGCGCGGCGCCGACACCCTGGCCCCGCACCAGCGGATCAGAGGCGATCCAGTAGAGGTCGAAGGTGCCCACCGTCATCGGCGTGGGGCCGTAGCAGACGTAGCCCACCACCTTGCCTTCGCGGATCGCGCAACGAACCTGGTAGTCAGGATTGTTGGGCGTGAGCGCGGCGTCGATGAGCTCGAGCGCGCACGACACTTCGTCCGGCGTGAAGGTCTCGATGCGGCTCAGCAGTTCTGCGAGCGGGGTCCGGTCGGGGGAGGCGAGCGGCCTGATTTCCATGACGACGTTCCCAGGCGAGTTCCACCAGGTGCAGCGCCAGATCAGCGTACGAGAGGCCGGCGGCCTCTGCGGCTCTGGCAAACCCTGCCTGCGGGTGGAGGTCGCAGTTGGGGTTGATGTCGATGACGAAAGGTTGGCCCGACGCGTCGACCCGCAGGTCGACCCGGCCGTAGTCGCGGCACTCCAGCGCTTCGAAGGCGGCGATGGCCACCTCGATGCAGCGGGCCTCGATCTCGGGCGGCAGCGAGGCGAGCTCGGACGGGCTCTCGATGCACTCGGCCGACTCGAGGTCCCACTTCGCCTTGTACGAGACGACGTTGGGCTTGCCGGCGAAGGCGTCGCCGAAGCGGATCTCGGACAGCGGCAGCGCGCGGCGCGGGTGGTTGCCCAGCAACGGCACGTACACCTCGCGGCCCTCGATGAAGCGCTCGACCAGCGCGGGCTGGTGGAACGTGCGCAGCACCTTCGCCACCGCGCGGCCCAGACCCTGGCGGGTGGTCACCACCGAGTCGAAGTCGATGCCCATCGACGCGTCTTCGCGCGACGGCTTGACGATGAGGGGGAAGGGCAGGTCGACCCGGGTCAGATCTTCCACGTGCTCGACGATGCAGAACTCGGGCGAAGGCACGCCGCGGGCGCGGAGGATCTCCTTGGCCTTGTTCTTGTGGAGCGCCAGCGCCAGCGAGAGCGCCGACGAGCCGGTGTACGGCACCTGCATCAGCTCGAGCATCGCCGGCACCAGCATCTCGCCGCGCGCGTCGGCGGCGAGCGACTCGCACAGGTTGAGCACCACGTCGGGTTTTTCGGTGGAGATCGCCTCGTGAATGCCGAGCAGGTCGTGCTCGACCGGCACCAGGGTGACGGTGTGCTTCGACTTCGCCAGGACCACCCTCATGGCAGCGGCGACCCGAACGACGTCTTCGCGGGCCTCGCGGCCGGGGTCATCTTCGAGCAGCGCGTGGTCGTGGTTGTGGAGGATCGCGATGCGCATGCAGGGAGTCACACAGCGTGTATCTCAGGAGCGAGTGGAGCGGAAGCCTCGCGCGCGTTACACGTCGCCGCCTCGCATGCGCATTCGAGATCCCATTCACGGCAGCCTCACCGTGTCCGACGAAGAGACCCGCGTCATCGACAGCCGCACCTTCCAGCGGCTGCGCCACGTCCGTCAGCTCGGCTTCGGTGATCTCGCCTTCCCCGGCGCCACCCACACCCGGCACGCGCATTCCCTGGGGGCGATGCACGTCGCCTCGCGGTTGTTCGACGCGATCACCTCGCGCTCCGAGCTGCCCCCGCCCACGCGCGAGCGCTTTCGCACCGCGGTGCGCCTCGCGGTGCTCTGCCACGACATCGGCCACATGCCGCTCTCGCACGCGTCCGAGAGCATCGCCCCGTTGCGCGCGGCCCTGCGCCTGCCGGCGTGGATGGGGGGCGACGCCGAGGGGCAGGCCTCGCACGAAGACTTCACCGCGAAGCTGTTGATCGATTCCGAGCTCAGCGGCCTGATCGACCGGGTGTACGCGCCGCACGGCATCACGCCCCTGCTGGTGGCGTCGCTGGTGACGGGGCAACTTCCCCCGGGGGCGGTGGGCTTCGTGGAAGGGGGCGTCGACTGGGCGCCGGTGCTGCGGGCGATCGTCTCGGGAGAGCTCGACGCCGATCGCATGGACTACCTGCTGCGCGACTCGTTCTACACGGGCGTCAACTACGGCCGGTACGACCTGGAGTGGATCCTCCAGAACCTCTCGGCGGTGGAGCGGGAGGGGAAGGCGGTGCTGGCGCTCTCGAAGGCGGCCATCTTCGCCTTCGAAGACTTCCTGCTCAGCCGCTACCACATGTTCCTGTCGGTCTATTTCCACCACACCTCGGTGAGCTTCGACTGGATGTTGCGGCGCTACTACGCGGAAGCGCCGGGCGAGTTCGAGATCCCCTCCGACCCCGAGGCGTTCCTGGCGTGTGACGACATGACGCTGCACCTCACCCTGCGCCGCTCGAAGAACCGCTGGGCCGAGCGCATCGCGCAGCGGCGCGGCTTCAAGCGCGTGGCCCAATTCACCGAGCGCGACGCGGACTACGACGTGGGCCAGCTGTCGAAGGCGCTCGACGAGGCGGGGGTGGAACACTTCACCCTCGAGTCGCGCGGCGTGCTCTCGAGCTACTTCGACGAGGGCGAGAGCCCGTCGCTCTACGTGATCGATCGCTCGAATGGCCGGCTCACCGAGATCTCGAAGTACACCTCTCTCTACGAGCGCTTCGCCGGGGCGGTGAGGCTCTCTCGCGTCTACGTTCGGCCCGACCAGTCGAAGGTGGGCCACGAGGTCGTCCACCGGCTCACCGGCGGCGTGCCCGACACCGCGGAGTGAAAGATGAGTGAACCGCTCCCCGGAGTGCCGGCCGCCCCCCCTCACCCGCCTCCCCGGGAGGCCGCGGCGGTGGTGCTCTTTCAGCGCACCCCGCACGGCGTGCAGGTGTTCTGGCTCGAGCGCGAGGCGAAGCTGCGCTTCGCGGGGGGCTTCTACGCCTTCCCCGGTGGCCGGGTCGACGCCAGCGACGCGCAGGTGCCGGTGGCGGGGCTGCCGGGGCCCGGGGCGAAGTGGGTGGTGACCGCGGCGCGCGAGCTGTTCGAAGAGACGGGGGTGCTCAAGGCGCGCGGGGCCGAGCGCCTGGCGCCGCTCGAGCTCGATGAGCTGAGGCGGGCGGTGCTCGACGAGACGCTCGGCTTCGGTGCGTTGCTGCAGCAGAGGGGGCTCACGCTGCACGCGGAAGACTTCGTGCCCGCGGGCCGGTGGATCACGCCGCCCTTCGTGCCGGGCGGCTTCGACGCGCGCTTCTTCCTGGTGGAGTCGGTGCCTTCGCACGCGGCGCAGGTGTGGAAGGGCGAGCTCACCTCGGGGCAGTGGATCGCGCCGCGCGACGCGCTGGCGAGGTGGGAAGAAGGGTCGGCGTTGCTTCACCCGCCCAACCTGCACGCGGTGCAGGTGATGTCGCGCTTCGAAGACGTGCCGGGCGCGGCGCACGCGATGCGCACTGCGCCGTTCTGCACCGGCTTCGTGTCTGAGCGCATCGAGTTCCAGCGCGGCATCACGCTCTTCCCCCTGCTGACGCCGACGCTGCCGCCCGCGACGCACACCAACGCGTACGTGCTGGGCACGGGGGAATGTGTGGTGGTTGATCCCGGCTCGCCCGACGACGCAGAGGTCGATCGGTTGGTCCGGTTCCTTCGCGCGCTCGAGCCCGAGGGGCTGAAGGCGAAGGCGATCGTGCTCTCGCATCATCATGGAGATCACGTGGGCGGGGCGCGCAGGCTGGTCGACGCGCTGGGGCTGCCGGTGTGGGCGCACGAGCGCACGGCCGACCGCTCTCCGGTTCCGGTCGCGCGCACGCTGCACGACGGAGAGGTGCTCACGCTCGACGGGCCGATGCCGATGCGCTGGCGGGTGTTGCACACGCCGGGGCACGCGCGGGGCCACGTCACGCTGGTCGACGAGCGGTCACGGGCGGCGGTGGTGGGAGACATGGTCGCCGGCTTCGGGACGATCGTGATCGATCCGCCCGAGGGCGAGATGGCGGAGTACCTGCGTCAGCTGGCTCGGCTCGAGGCGCTGCCCGTTCGCACGATCTACCCTTCACACGGGCCGGTCATTCCCGACGGGCCGGGCAAGCTGCAGGAGTACGCGGCTCACCGGGCGTGGAGGGAAGCGAAGGTGCTCGAGGCGATCGCAGCGTTCGGGAAGCCGGTCGAGGTCGGGGAGGTCGTGCCACGCGCGTATGACGACGTTGCCGCGTTCGTGTGGCCGATTGCGGAGAGGAATACTGAGGCGATCGTCGACAAGCTGGTGAGTGAGGGGAGGGTACGGAGAGAAGGGGGCCTTGTCTTGTTGTCGCGGTGAAGGAACGGGGACGGTAAACCGACCCCGAAACCCGCTCACCCAGGCGGCCTCGGCTCCGGCCTCACAACCTCCCTCGGCAGGAAAACGCACCTCCCCGCCTGACAAGCAGCCTCCCCCTCAACCGGCGCCGCGCACGGCGAACAACTGGGCACCGGCGGTCCAACAACCCCTCCCGTCGACAACCCGAAATCAGGCTTCCCTTCCGGCTTGCCAGGCGGCGGCGCGCGCCGATCGACCGGCCTCTTCTGCAACGGCACAGAATCCACCGGCAACGCCTGGGAAACGGGGCAGCACCCGCACGGGCTTCGATGGCATGCCGCGCCCGCAGGTGGCGCAGTTGCCACGACGGTGCAGTCCCGGTTCACGCGGCACGTCGCAGGCGCCTCCACCTTCGGCACGGCAACACATCTCCCCGCCCGGCACGCCGCCATGAACTGCGAAGCATCGGGCGCCGCTGCGCATCGCACGGCCGAACAGTCCGGCATGGCGCAGTCCACCGCTGCGCAGCGCGCCGACTCATTGACCCCTCGCGGCACCGCGTGGGGCGCCGAACCACAACAACTGCCGCAGCACCCGCTGAAGGTGCTCAACACGCACTCGGCGTCGGCAGCGCACTGCGCAGGAGGCCGAGCCGGCCGCTTGAACGGGCCAGGTGCGACATCACCCAGCAGACTCAAGGTCACGAGCGTGAGGAGCATGACGGGCAGTGTGCCCTCAATCACCGCTGCTCTGCTACGAGCATGGGCGATGCGTACGCTCCCCTTCGCGTTCCTGGCTCTGTGCGCCTGCGCTGACCCCGCGCCCGTCCTGAAGGACGACGCCGCCCGGGTCGAGGTGCTCCCCCCGCTCGGGCCGACCTGCGTCGAGCGCTGCACCACCGCCGCCGAGCTGTGCGCCCCTTTCCCCGTCGCCACCTGCCAGGCCGCCTGCGACGACGCGCGCGGCACCTGCCTCGCCACCGCAGCCTCCGACTGTCTCGCCTCCCGCCGTTGCGCCCGGCCGGCGCCGGCACGCCCGTTCGCTCCCGGCCCGTATGGCACCCAGGTGAAGGACCTCGCCGGTCCCGTGACGCTGCCTACGTCCGAGGGTGACTGGCCGCTCGAGCTGGAGTGGACCGGCGAGGACAGCTACGTCTTTCTCGCGCACGCGAACACCACCCGCGAGCTCTTCGCCAGCGAACTCAGGCCGTTGCTCGAGGCCTCACCGCGCAACGTGCACTACTTCTTCGGCTGGCTCAGCGATCAGCTCGGCTTCGAGCAGGCCCGCGGGCGCTGGCAGCAGGAAATCCAGTTGCTCCCGTTCGCCGATCGCGATCACTGGCTCACGCACGTGCACTTCGTGCTGCCCCGGCTCGATCAGACCAGCGGGTGGGTCGGCACCATGCTCACCGCGCGCGCCGCCATGCCGCCGCGCTACCTCGGCAACGGGCTGACCGCCTTCGCGATCGATCGCCAGCAGCGCCTTCGCGAGGTGGGCATGCTCGGCCGGCTCACCGGCGCGGGCCTGGCCGCCGAGCTGCCCCTGCTGCAGAACGAAGCCCGCGCGTTCGAGTTCGAGTTCGCGCGCGAGGCCCGCCTCGCGGCGCAGCAGGCGGTGGTGATCACCCTCGCCACGGCGCAGACCGCGCACGACACCATCGACGTCGACGTGACGCTGCCCGCGCTCGATCGCTTCGACACGCTCGAGGTCGATCTCACCCTCGACTGTCCGCAACACCTGAACGCGACCTGTGGCGCGTGGGACTACCTCTCCCACCTCTCGCTCTGTGAGCCTGCCACTGGGCCCGACGGCGGGGCGACCTGGTCCTGCACGCGCGAGCTCGCCCGGTGGATCACCCCGTACTGGCGCGAGGGCCGCTGGGTCACCGACATCTCGGCGCAGCTGGCGACGCTCGCGCCCGGTGGGGTGAAGCACCTGCGCTGGACCGCGAACGGCCAGTTCGACCCGCGCTCCACCGACTACATCACCTCGCTCTCGTTGCGCTTCGTCGAGGGTGGTAAGGGCATGCGCCCCACCTCGACCACTCCGCTGTGGACCGGCGGCAACTGGACCGCCGGCTACGACGCCACGAAGACGCCACAGACCGTCACCATCCCCGCGGGGGCCCGGCGCGTCGAGCTCGTCACCCTCACCACCGGTCACGGCGGCGTGGCCCCCACGAACTGTGCCGAGTTCTGCAACCACCAGCACCTCTTCACCGTCAACGGCGTGCTGCACCGCCAGTCGTTCCCCGAGGCCCAACGGCCCAGCACCTGCGCCGAGCGCGTCGACGTGGGCGTGGTGCCCAACCAGCACGGCACCTGGTACTACGGCCGCGGAGGCTGGTGCCCGGGCCAGGACGTCGCGCCCTGGGTGGTCGACGTCACCGCCGACGTCATCAAGGGCCAGGCCAACACGCTGACCTACCGCACCGAGTTCAACGGCGCGCCCGTCAACGCCAACCTCGGCAACATCGTGCTCAGCAGCTGGCTCGTCGTCTGGGAATGATCACTTCTTCTGGAACTGGCCGTCGAGGGTCTCGAGCAGGCGCGTCATGTCGGCGCTGATGGTGTCGAAGTGTCTGCGCGTGAGCGAGAGCGCCTGCAGCGCGCGATCGGTCTCAGCCATGAGCGACCGCTCTCCTGCTGAGACGAGGGCGATGGAATCCTCGCTCGTCTCCACCACGGGGTAGATACCCCAGCCTGCGTCGCAGGCGATCTGCTCGGCGACGATCAGCACCGCGACCTGCGGGTGAGGCAGGCCCCCCAGCATCAGCGAGTGATGGTGCTGCGCCACCAGGGTCACCGAGGGCGGCATCCCCCACGACTTGAGCACCGCCTCCGAGAAGCGTTCGTGCTGGGTTTCCACCGCCAACCAGCACTCAGGGCTCAGGCGAGGGGGCTGGCGCTGCTTCTTGAAGTACTCCGCGACGCCGATGAGGCTGAACGACAGCCCCACGTCATGCAGCAGGCCCAGCATGAACGCGTTCTCTGCTTCGAGCGGCGTGTGCCGGGCCACGAACCGGCTGATCCACGCGACCGCGCTGCTGTGCCGGCGGATCGACTCGAGGGTGCGGTTGAACCCGTCGGCGTGGATCACCGTCATCTGCATGGCGGCCTCCATCACCACGTCGCGCACCAACGAGAGGCCCATGCGAATGAGCGCCTGCTTGAGCGTCACGCAGGGCGTGGCCGAGCCATAGAGCGCCGAGTTCGCCAGGCGCAGCACCCGCCCGGCGAGCAGCGGCTCGCGCTCGAGCAGCGCGGCGAGCTCCTCGATGCGCGCCGTCGGCCTGCGCGAGAGCGAGAGGATCTCCAGCGCCACCGCCGGCGGGCGGGGAAGGTCCACCCCGGGCCTGGCCAGGAAGCCCTCCAGCCAGGTCTCGAGACGGTCCTGCTCCGCTGCGATGTCGACGGTGTCCAGGGGAAGCGTGTACTCACCCTTGCCGTAGTTGAGGGCGTGCGCGGCAGTCATGCCCGCAAGTCGTGCAAGGGGCGTGCGCTCTGCCTTCGCGCCGCGCCCACCGGGGCGGCCCGGGTCATTCCGGGGTGGTGAGTCACAATCACTCCGGGACTGCGGGGCCGTGTGCCACGCTCGTCGGTCCTCGATGCTGCGCTTCGCCGTCACGGTCGTGCTCAGTGCGTTCCTGCTGTTCCTGGTGCAGCCGCTGGTGGGCAAGGTGGTGCTCCCCTGGTTCGGTGGCGCCCCCGCGGTGTGGACGACGTGCCTGCTCTTCTTCCAGCTCGTGCTGCTCGGCGGCTACGCCTGGTCACACCTGGTGGTGCGCCGGCTCCAGGGGCCCTGGCAGCGCCGCGCGCACGTGCTGCTGCTGGCTACCGCCCTGGGCTCGCTGGTGGTGACCACCGCGCTCTGGGGCACGCCGCTGGTCCCCTCGAGCTCGTTGCGCCCCGAAGGCAGCGATGCCCCGACGTTGCGCCTGCTGATGCTGCTGGGCCTCTCGGTGGGCCTGCCGTACTTCGCGCTGTCGTCGACCGGTCCCCTCCTGCAGGCGTGGGTCTCGCAGCGCGTGCCCGCCGTCACCGCGATGCGGCTCTACGCGGCGTCCAACGTGGGCTCGTTGGTGGGCCTGCTCGCCTTCCCCGTGCTCTTCGAGCCGCTCTGGCCGCTGCGCTCGCTCGCCTGGGCCTGGGCCGCAGGCTTCACGCTCTTCGCGGTGCTCTGCGCCAGCCTCGCCTGGGGCGCGCCGGTGGTGCCGAGGGACGCCGCGAACGAGGCGAAGCTCGAGGCCCGCACCGTCGCCGGGTGGATCATCCTCGCCGCGCTGCCCTCGGCGCTGTTGCTCGCGACCACCAACCACCTCACGCAAGACGTCGCGCCCATTCCGTTCCTCTGGGTGCTCCCGCTGGTGCTCTACCTCGCCAGCTTCGTGATCACCTTCGACAGCGACCGCTGGTACCGCCGTGGCTGGGCGCTGCCGGCGCTGGGCGTGATGGGGCTCTTCGTGGCCGGGCTGCTGCTCTACCCGACCGAACCCTCTGCCCTGATCGCCCTCGCCGGCTACCTCGGGTTCCTCGCGGTGGCGTGCGTGGCGGGCCACGGAGAGCTGGTGCGGCGGCGGCCCGCGGGTGAACACCTCACCGCCTTCTACCTGGCGGTCTCGGTAGGAGGCGCGCTCGGCGGCTTCGCGGTGGCGGTGGTGGCGCCGCGCGTGCTGCACGATTTCTACGAGCTGCCCATCGCCGCGGCGTCGATCGTCGTCGCGGTCGCGGTGGCGGTGCTGCAGCCTGCCGCGGGTTTGCCCTCTCCCCCTCGGGGAGAGGGAGCCAGGTCTGCCCGGCTGTTTCTCCCGGTGAGCGTGCTGCTGGCGATCCTCTTCGGCTGGAGCATCGAGTCGCGCGGCGTCGACGTGCTCGAGACGCGCCGCGACTTCTTCGGCGTGCTGCGCGTCGAGCGGGATCCGCGCGGGCTGGTGCTGATGCACGGCCGCGTGCTCCACGGCGCGCAACTGGCGGACCCGGCGAAGCGACGGCTCGCCACCACCTACTACGCACCGGCCAGCGGGGTGGGGCGCCTGCTCCGCTCGAAGCAGGGGCCCGTGCGCGTCGGCGCCATCGGTCTCGGGGTGGGCACGCTCGCCGCCTACGTGAAGCCGGGCGACGAGTACCGCTTCTACGAGATCAGCCCCACGGTGGTGGCGCTGGCCGAAGGATCCGGTGGCTACTTCACCTGGCTGTCCGACGCCCCGGTGCGCCCGCAGGTGGTGCTCGGTGACGCCCGCACCTCGCTCGAGCGAGAGCCGCCCAACGCCTACGACGTGATCGTCGTCGACGCGTTCAGCGGCGACTCGGTGCCCACCCACCTGCTAACGAAGGAGGCCTTCGAGCTCTACCGCACGCACCTCGCGTCCGATCGCTCGGTGCTGGCCCTGCACGTCTCGAATCGCTACCTGAACCTGTTGCCCGTGGTGGCGCGGCTGGCGCGCGAGCTCGGCTTCCACTCCCTCGTGGTCGACATCGACAAGGGTCAGCCCGAAGACTGGGCGCTGAGCTCGTTGTGGGTGCTGCTGTCGAAAGACCCCGAAGCGCTGCGCCTCGGGGTTCCGGCCGACGACGCTTCGAGCCTGGCCACCATCGCCGAGGGCCCGCTGTGGACCGACGAGTTCACCTCGCTGTGGGGTCTGGTCGTCTGGTGAGCCGCGCGAGCTTCCACGCGAACGGGGCACACGCCAGCACCAGCTGAGGGAAGAGCGACCACGCATCGGGGAAGACCCCGAGGACGTCCACCCTCACGAAGGGGATCGGCGCCAGCGGGAGCACGCCGAGCTCCTGCAGCCCGTGGAGGCCCTTGCCCAGCAGCATCACCGCCGTCGCCACCATCACCACCGTCGACGCGCTGAACAGCGCCTTCATCGGCAGGCGGAAGCCGACGGTGCGCACCATCACCACCAGGCCCAGCAGCGCCACCAGCCCCGCGGCCGCGCCCCACGCCACGCCGCTGCGCGAGTCGACCGCGAGGCCCTGCAGGAACAGCGCGGTCTCGAGGCTCTCCCTCCCTGCCGAGGTGAAGGCGATGACGAACAGGCCCGCCACGCCGCCTCCCCCGAGCACCTCCGTCATCTTCCCCCGCAGCTCGCCCATGTACTTGCTGATGTTCGCGCGCGCGTTGAGCCACAGCGCCGCGTAGAGCAGGAGCCCGACGGCGCCGAGCGCGACGATCGACTCGAGCCATTCCCGGTTGGCCCCCGCGAAGAAGGCCTGGCCGAAGATGAACGCGGCCGCGCCCACCACCAGCGCAGAGACCCAGCCCGCGTGCACGACCCTGGCCTGCTGCGTGGCGCCCACCTTCTTGAGCACCGCCAGCAGCGCGCCCACCACCACCACCGCCTCGAAGCCCTCGCGCAGCAGAATGAGCAGCGCCGCCACGAAGACCGACCAGAAGCCCGAGCGCGTCGAGCCCTGCTGGGCCTGCGTCAGCAGCGCCTGCGTCGCGCGCGCCTCGGCCTCGAAGTGTTGCCCGCTCTGCGCGGCGAGGCGGGTGCGGGTGAAGGCCTGCTCGAGATCGTTCACCAGCGCGCCGTCGCGCGCGCGCAGCTTCGGTTCCACCGGCTCGAGGCCGTCGAGGTACGCGTCGACCACCGCCTGCCGCGCGCCGTCGACGTCGCCCTGCACGTAGAGCGCGAGCGCGTCGTCGAGCCCCGCCTGGGCGATCGAGAGCGAGTCCGCCGCGCGCCGCGGCAGCACGCGGCGCAGGCACGCCACCTCGCCTTCCCCGTACTTCGCCGCGAGCTGGCGATCGGTCGAGGTGGCCAGCTCGAACAACCCCACGCTCGGAGGGGCCCGGGTGCAGGGCGGCTGACGCAGGGTGAACACGTGAAAGGCCTGGGCCCAGCGCACGTCCTCGGGGAGCGCCGCGAAGCCCGCCATCGCCGTTCCGGGGATGCCGAAGGTCGAGGTGTTGAAGACCTTGTAGGGGGTGAGGCCGTCCATGCGCGCGGCGTCGAGGAAGCTCGCCGGCGGGGGGCTGAGCGTCTTCGCCACCGGCGTGTTCGCGGCGCCGTCGCGCCCGTGGCAGCTCGAACAGTTTGCCTCGTACCGCGCGCTGCCCAGCGCGAGCGAAGGAACGGCTGGGGGCACCCGAACCACCCGCTGCTCCTCGATGATGGCGCGCGCCAGCGCGCCACAGCCCGGCGTCACCTCGACGGCCGGTTTCCCCGCGGTGATGGCATCGGCCAGCGCCCGGGCACGCGGCAGGTAGCCCTGCGCAGGCGCCCCAGCGGCCGCGAGCTGCTTCAACACCTCGTCGGCGAGCCCGCGCTGTTCCTCGAGCTCGGCCACGTCACCGGTCGACAGCGCGTTGGCGTAGTCGCCCTCGAGGTACTCCAGCAGGCCCACCACGCGGTGCCAGGTCTGCGGGTTGACCTCTGCCGCGTTCACGGGCGCGGCGACCAGGAGCAGGACCAGCGGGAGGTGGTGCATGGCCTCGTTTAAGCGCATTCTGATATTGAAAGTCAAAATCAGAAAGACGCGCCGGCCTGTCTGGCTCGTTCACTGTGGTAGTTCACGGCCATGTCGGAAGCCGCGTACCTCTCGTTGCTGAGGGAAGTTCTGGAGAAGGGCAAGGAGCGCAAAGACCGCACCGGCGTCGGCACGCGTGGGCTCTTCGGCGGCCAGCTCCGCTTCGATCTGCGCGAGTCCTTCCCGCTGCTGACCACCAAGAAGGTGCACCTCAAGTCGATCATCCACGAGCTGCTCTGGTTCGTGCGCGGGGAGACGCAGGTCGGTCCCCTGCAGCAGGCCGGCGTGAGCATCTGGGACGAGTGGGCCACGCCTGAGCAGACCGCGCGCTTCGGCCGCAAGCCGGGAGATCTCGGCCCCGTCTATGGCCACCAGTGGCGCAACTTCGGTGCCACGAAGAAGACCGACGGTACCTACGAGCACGACGGCGTCGACCAGCTCGCGCGCGTGGTGCACGACCTTCACGAGAAGCCCTTCAGCCGCCGGCTGCTCGTCACCGGGTGGAACCCGAAGGAGGCAGACGAGGTCGCGCTGCCCCCGTGTCACACGCTCTTCCAGTTCCACGTGCAGGACGACGAGCTGTCCTGCCACCTCTACCAGCGCAGCGCCGACCTCTTCCTCGGCGTGCCCTTCAACATCGCCAGCTACGCGCTGCTGACGCTGATGGTGGCGCAGGCGACGGGCAAGAAGCCGGGAGACTTCGTGCACAGCTTCGGCGACGTGCACCTCTATGCGAACCACCTCGCGCAGGCGAAGGAACAGCTCTCCCGCGCGCCGCGCGCGTTCCCGAAGATGAAGGTGAACCCCGCGCGCACCAGCCTCTTCGAGTTCCAGTTCGAAGACTTCACGCTCGAGGGGTACGACCCGCACCCGGCGATCAAAGCGAGCGTCGCGGTGTGAAGCCGCTCGCGTTGATCGTCGGGCTCGCGCGAAACCGCGGCATCGGGCTGCGCGGCGCGCTGCCCTGGCACGTGCCTGAAGACCTGAAGCGCTTCAAGGCGCTCACCATGGGCCACGCGATCATCATGGGCCGCAAGACGCACGAGTCGATCGGCCGCGTGCTGCCGGGGCGGCGGAACCTCGTGATCACCCGGGGCGCGACCACCTTTCCCGGCTGCGAGATGGCGGGCTCACTCGACGAGGCCCTGAAGCTGGTGGAACAGGACGAGCTGCCCTTCATCATCGGCGGCGCGCAGCTCTACCTGCAGGCGTTGCCGAAGGTGACCCACCTCTTCCTCACCCAGCTCGATCGCGACGTCGAGGCTGATGCGTTCTTTCCCGAGCTGCTCGCTTCAGAGTGGAGCGAGGTCAAGCGGGAGCCGGGCACGACGCCTGGCGTCACCTTCGTCGACCTGGTGCGGAGTCAGACATGAAGATCTACACGAAGACCGGCGACGGCGGAGACACGGGCCTGTTCGGCGGCGGCCGCGTGGGCAAGGACGACGCGCGCGTCGAGGCCTACGGCCAGGTCGACGAGCTCAACTCGGTGCTGGGGCTGGCGCGGGCAGAAGGGCTGGGCACGCTCGACGCCCTCGCGCAGTCGCTGCAGGACCAGCTCTTCACCGTCGGGTCGATTCTCGCCACGCCGAAGGACAGCAAGGCCGCCGCGCACATTCCGAAGGTGCAACCCGGGTGGATCACCGCGATGGAGCAGGCGATCGACTCGTACGATCTCGAGCTCGCGCCGCTCACCGCCTTCATCCTGCCCGGGGGCAGCAAGGGCGCCTCGGCGCTCCACCTCGCGCGCACGGTGTGCCGGCGCGCCGAGCGTCACGTGGTGCCGATGTTGCGCGAGGGCCTCGTCGACGCGCAGGTCGTGGTCTTCTTGAACCGCCTGTCAGATCTGCTCTTCGCCATGGCCCGCTACGCCAACTTCAAGGCCGGCGTGAAGGACGTGCCGTGGGTGGCCCCGAAGAACCCGTGACGCTCCCGGCGGCCGAGCTCGCGGCGCTGGCCCGGCGCGCCGGCTTCGAGCTGGTGGGCTTCGCGAAGGCCGAGCCCATTCCCGGCGCGGTGTTGCTCGACTGGCTGACCGCCGGTCACCACGCCGACCTCGACTGGATGGCGCAGCGGGTCGAGGAGCGGCTCGACGTGACGAAGCTGTTGCCCGGCGCGCGCACGGTGATCGCGCTGGCCTGCAACTACTGGCATTCCGACGAGCCCTCACCGGTGGCCCGCTACGCGCGCGGGCGCGACTACCACGCCACCATGCGCGATCGCATGCGCGCGCTGCGGCGCTCGCTGCGCGCGAAGTTCCCCGGCGTGAACGACTACGGCTCGATCGACGCGAGCCCGGTGATGGAGAAGGTGTGGGCCGTGCGCGCAGGCCTGGGCACGGTGACGAAGAACGGCTGCTTCACCACCCACGAGTTCGGCTCCTGGGTGGTGTTGTCGGCGATGATCCTCGACGCGCCGGTCGACGCGTATGCGCAGCCGCTCGACCAAGATCCCTGTGGGCGCTGCCGCATCTGCATCGACGCGTGCCCCACCTCGGCCATCATCGCGGACCGGGTAATCGACGCGGGCGCCTGTCTGTCGTACCAGACCATCGAGAACGCGGGCGCGGCGCCCGAGGCCCTGCGGCCCGCCTTCAAGGACACCGTCTTCGGCTGCGACATCTGCCAGGACGTCTGCCCGCTCAACATGACGCCGGTGAAGGCGGGCGCGCGCTTCGAGCCGCGATCGCTCGCCACCCAGTCGGTGCGCGCGCTGGCCGCCATGACGAAGGCCGAGTTCGACGCCTGGGTACCCGGGTCCCCGCTCGCGCGCGCGGGGTACGACGGGCTGCGCCGCAACGCCGCCTACGCGCTGGGCGCTGCGGGTGACGCGGGGGCGCGCACGGTGCTCGAGCGCCTGCTCGGAGATCCCCACGAGCCCGTGCGCGAGGCCGCGCAGTGGGCCCTGGGGAAGCTCGGGTGAGCGACTGCATCTCGTGCGGCCTCACCCTGCCTGCGGGGGCGCGCCGGTGCCCAGCCTGTGGCACCGGCCAGGAACTCCAGCTGGCGGGCGTGAACGAGGCGCGCTGCTCGATGCACGCTCAGACGCTGGCGACGGCGGCGTGCGCGCGCTGTGGGCGCTTCATGTGCGTCGAGTGTTCGGCCGTCGACGCGGGGGTGTGCCGCAGCTGTCTCGACCTGGTGCATCGCGAGGTCCAGGGGCGGCTGGCGTCGCTCAGCGCGCGCGCGGGCTGGGTGGCGGTGCTGCAGGGGCTCCTCGGCCCCGCGCTCGCGTTCCGTTCTCCCGAGCTCTTCTGGTTCACCGCCGCGATCGGCGCGTTCAGCGTGGTGTTCGGGCTCATCACCGTGGCCAGGCGCGAGCTGTGGATCGCCAGCGCCATCGCCTGCGGGCTGATGGGCTTCATCTCGTTCTTCGCGCTGGTCGACACGCCGCTGCTGGTGCTGTGCCTCGTGCTGGCGATCGTCGAGTGGCGCCTCATCACCAGGGCAGGTCCGCTCGAGCGGGAAGCGTGGGTGCTCCGCAAGCCGTGAGGCTCACGCCCGCGAGGTGATGCGCTCCCACGCAGCGACCCGTGGGTCGTCGGACCCCATCATCGAGGCGATCGTCTCCTTGACCCAGGCGCGGTCGAGCTGTGTGGTGATCGCCACCTCACGCCGGAGGCGCGAGCAGCACGTCGACGCTTGAATGCACCGGGAGCGCGCCGAAACGCACCTTCGTCTCCTTCGCCTCGCTTCGGGCGGCGAGGTGTTCCGGACGTTGCGCCCACGCGAGCGCGACCTCGGTGTCGAGCAGGTGGGTGGCCCGCACGTTCGAGAGCGCGCCGAGCATCGACTGCCGCACGTGAGGGTTCATCGTTTCCAGTTGCTGCAACAGCGCGTTCATCGCGTCGCGCTTGAGGTCTTTCTGCGAGCCGCAGAGGTTGCAGGGGAGAATCGGGAAACCCGCCGACGTAGCGAACGTGGCGATGTCGGCCTCGGCGCACTCGATGAGTGGGCGGATCACCTCGAAGCGCCCGTCATCGGTGGTGTACCGAGCAGGCATGGCCTGCAGCCGGCCCGAGTAGACGAGGTTGAGCAGGAAGGTCTCGAGGGTGTCCTCGCGGTGATGGCCCAGCGCGATGCGGGTCGCGCCGAGCCGCTGCGCGGCGGTGTAGAGAATGCCCCGCCGCAGCCGGCTGCACGCGGCGCAGGGCGTGCCTCCTTCGGGCGTGCGCTCGAGCACCTCGGAGTAGGTGTCTTCGGAGAGGATCTCGAAGGGGACCCCCGACTTCTCCAGCCACTTCCTCAAGGGCGCGCCGTCGTAGCCGGGCTGCTGCTGATCGAGGTGCACCGCTACGAGCTCGAACTTCACGGGCCAGTGCCGCCGCGCCTGCTCGAGCAGGTGCAACAGCGTGTAGCTGTCCTTGCCGCCCGACAGGCAGACCATCACCCGATCGCCTTCGCGCACCAGCGCGTGGGTGTGCAGGGTCTTCGTGACCTTCGACAGCAGCTTTCTCTCGAGGGCTTCGGTCGACATCAGAAGGAGCTAGCGCAGATTCGGCCGCCTGATTATGGGGCACTTCGCCCCATGGACAACCTCATCAGAATTCTCGACCTCAACAAGGCCTGGGCTGCCGCGCGCGTCGCGGAAGACCCCGATTACTTCAACCGCCTGCTCCACATTCAGTCGCCGGAGTTCCTCTGGATCGGCTGCAGCGACTCGCGCGTGGCCGCGAACGTGATCACCGGCACCCAGCCCGGTGAGGTCTTCGTGCACCGCAACATCGCCAACATGGTGGTGCACACCGATCTCAACCTGCTCTCGGTGCTCGAGTACGCGGTGAACGTGCTGCACGTGAAGCACATCATCGTGTGCGGCCACTACGGCTGTGGCGGCGTCGCCGCTGCGGCCGGCCACCAGAGCCTGGGCATCATCAACAACTGGCTGCGGAACATCGAAGACGTGTTCCGCTTCCACCAGGACGAGCTGATGGCGATCAAACAAGAGGACAAGCGCATCGACCGGCTCGTCGAGCTCAACGTCGAGGAGCAGGTGCTCAACCTGGCGAAGACCTCGATCATCCAGCGGGCGTGGAAGCACTTCCAGGCGCCCACGCTGCACGGCTGGGTGTACGGCCTCAACGACGGCATCATCAAGCCGCTGAGCCAGATCGAGTCGGCCGACGCGCTCGACCCGGTGTACCGCTACCACAACCTCTGACGGTCAGTAGAACCGCAGGTCGTCGTGGTCCTCTTCCTTCTTCTTCGGAGGGGGCTCTTCTTTCTTCTCGGCCTTCTTCTTCGGCGGTGGAGCGGCCTCTTCTTCTTCGCGTGCAGGCGGCGGGGCGGCGGCGCGAGGCTTGTCGTCGCGCAGGTCCTCCTCGTCGTCCTTCTTGCGAGGGGTCATCTTCATCTCGATGACCTCCTTCTTCGGGGCGGCCTCGACGCGCTCTTCTTTCGGCTCTTCCTTCTTCTTCGGGGGCGGAGGCGGCGCGTCGTCGGTCTTGAGGGTGGTGCGGCTCGACCTGGGCAGCTCTGACTCGGTGAGCGCTTCCTTCTTCCGCACCGGCTCGTCGTCGCTGGCGACCTCTTCCTCCGGCGCCTCGGCCGCCTTCTTCTTCTTCTTCGGGCTGCTGCTGCGCTCCTCGTCGCTGGCGGGCGTGCCGTCGAGCGCGTCTTCATCGAGGCCGCTGGCCTTCGTCTCCATCACGCGCTCGCTGCAGCGGTTGGCGACCTTGGTGCACTTCCTCATGCACTTGTCGTAGCGCTTCTTCACCTCGACCCGGATCGACCCGCCGAAATCGATGAGGCAGCCGTCCTTGCACTCGAGGAACGTGTCTTCGCAGTCGCCCTCGGCGAGGGACACGAAGGGCAGCAGCATCAACAGCACGAGCAGTGACCGGAACACGTTCATGAGCCTACCTGCACCTGAGGGGGCACGGACATTGCTCCGACGGAGGGCATGGGCCTTTTGTTCCGTCTGACGTGTCTGGGCGCCCTCATCGGCGTGGGCGAGGTGACGCAACCCCCCGAAGTCGCGGTGCAGAGCGGCGACGTGGTGCTGCAGGCATCGACCTCGGAGCGCTCGGCGCTGATCCGCAAGGCGAGCCGTTCTCCCTACTCGCACGTGGGGGTGATCGAGGTCGCGAAGGACGGCGTCTTCGTGATCGAGGCGGTGCAGCCCGTGTCGCGCACGCCGCTCTCGAAGTGGGTGAAGCGGGGGGAGGGTGGCTGGGTGACGGTGCTGCGGGCGAAGGGGCTCGACGTCGCCGCGCGCAATCGCGTGGTGACCGCCGCGAAGAAGGAGCTCGGCAAGCCCTACGACGCGCGCTACCGCTGGGACGACGAGCGCCTCTATTGCAGTGAGCTGGTGGTGAAGGCCTTCGCCCGGGGAGCGAGCCTGTCGGTGGGGCAGCAGGAGGTCGTCAAGACGTTGGAGCTGAGCGACGAAGAGCTCGCGCTGGCCGCGAAGCTCGGAGTCTCTCCGTCTCAGACGCTGGTGACGCCCGGGAGCCTGGTGGGAGACGAGGCGTTCGAGGTGATCGCAGAGAAGAGTTCCCTCTCCCTGAGAGCAGAGGGTCAGGGAGAGGGCCAAGCAACGAGAGGCAACTCCAGCCGGCCCCCCATCAAACGCTGAGTGGCCACCTCGAAGCCGGTTTCGAGCTCCCACGCGCCCACCCGATTCGAGTGAACATGGAGCGCAGGAAAGCTCGACGAGGTCACATCGACTCTCCACCTTCCACCGGCAGGCAGCACCCACTCGATGGGCCAGAAGTCGATGCTGAGCTCGACTTCGGCGCCCGGAGTCACGCTCAGCGGCGAAGTGACGTCAGCGGTCGGGTAGGCGAGCGTGGCCGCGTTCTCCCTCACCAGCAGGGCCTGCCCGTTCTGCTCGGCGATCAGCCGCGCGACGAACGCCGTATCGGGCGCCGATGAGCTCACCTTGAGCTTCAACCGCGCCGCGCCCGAAAGCCGTGACGCCGCAGTGGTGGGTTCGCCGCGGAACGTGAGCACGTCCTCGCGGGTGCAGCTGTCGCCCTGCTCGACGGGCCCGGGGGTGATGCCGAGGGTGCGGAAGAACGCGAAGGACAACAGCGACGAGCCGCCGCGGGTCGGAACGGGGTTTGCGGGATCGAACTTGAACTCCACCAGCGCACTGGCGGCGGGCGTCGACGACAAGACGCCGCCCGTGCACGAATTGGCCTGCGCGCCGCCTCCCAACTCGAACGTGGTCAACGCGATCTCCTCTGGCCACTTCGCGTGCGTCTGGAACGCGACGTCACCCACGCCCCAGGTCTGCACCGTGCCGGGCACGAGCGTCTTGAGCGGCTTGCCCTTGAGCGTGTGCTCGAACCACTCGAGCATGATTGGCCATTGGTCGAGCCGGCCCGGCGCCGCGGAGAAGTCGGAGTCGCCCGAGGTGAGCCCCAGGTGATTCCAGGGCCCAATCACGAACACGCTCTGATCGCGCGTGGCCAGGCGATCCCACGTGTCGACGTGGGCCATGAAGAACGGGTCGAAGAAGGCGCCGACGAAGAGCATGGGCACCTTCGTGCGCTCGGGGGCCGAGCGGAACTGCCGCATCTGCTCGGTGTCCCAGTACGGAGACGAGGGCGCCGACGAGGCGAGCGCGTCGCGATACCAGGGCAGCTTCCTGGTCATGTACTTCTCGTCGACCTCGATCGACGGGCGGTGCTGGGCGGCGGCGAGGTAGTCCTTGCCCGCGGTCTGGCGCATTCCGCGGCCCGGCATCAGGGTCGCCCACGCGGTGAGCACGTCGTCGCGCAGGAGCCCGCGCTCGTAGAAGACCTTGCGCAGATCGGTACCGAACACCGAGGGCACCAGCGTCTTCACCTCAGGTGGGAGCGCGTCGGCCACCGTCCACTGCGTGCAGGTCAGGTAGCTCGGCCCGCGCATGCCGACGTTGCCGTCGACGAACGGCTGCTTCACCAGCCAGGCCAGCGTGTCGAGGCCGTCGTCGCGCTCGTGAATGATCGGCTCCCAATCGCCGGCGCTGTCCATCTGGCCGCGGACGTCCTGCAGCACGCACGCGTACCCGAAGCGCGTCATGGTCTGACACTGCATCGCCTCGATGGGCTTGAGGTACTCGTAGGGGTTGCGCACGAGAATGGTGGGGGCGCGCGCGAGGCCCTCGGGCAGATAGACCTCGGTGTGCAGCTTCACCCCGTCGCGCATGGGCACGTCGACGACGTTGACGGTCCAGCCCGGCGAGGTGAACTCGGGCAGGTGCGCGGCCCGGCGGAAGAGCTCGTGCCGTTGGAACAGCGCGGCGCCCACGAGCGCCAGCACCACCAGGAAGCCACCGAGGACGTACTTCTTCACGCGCGCCAGTCCTGTCAGCCTCGCGCCTCCGCCGCAAGTCGGTTACACGCGCACTTCGCATGCCGGAGCTTCCCGAAGTCGAGTTCGCCCGTCGCAGCCTCGAGCGTTGGTTCGAGGGTCACCAGCTCGTGCGCACCGAGGCCGAGGCGGGCGTGCGCACCTTCCGCGATTGCGACCTGGGCATCTTCAAGGCGCTCAAGGGCTCGCTGACGGGCATCGAGCGCAAGGGCAAGTACCTGATGGTGCGCTTTTCCAACAAGCTGGGCTTCGTGGGGCACCTCGGCATGACGGGGAAGTTCCTCAAGCGCGCGCCGGGTGAAGAGGTGAAGTGGAGCCGCGCGCGCTTCATCCTCGACTCGGGCGAGGTGATTCACTTTCAGGACATGCGCATGTTCGGGCGCATCGACGCGGTGCCCGTGACCGAGCTGGAGGGGCGGCCGGGCGTGGCGAAGCTGGGGCTCGATCCGCTCGCCGATGGGCTCAGCGTCGATCGGCTGCAGGCGGCGTTTCACGGCAGCAACCAGGAGATCAAGGTCGCGTTGATGAACCAGGAGCGCATCGCGGGCCTGGGCAACATCCACGCGGCCGAGGCGCTCTTCCGGGCGAAGATTCACCCCGAGCGCTCGGCGGCCACCCTCTCGCCTCCCGAATGGAAGGCGCTGGTGAAGGCCATCGAGGCCACCATCGCGTTCGCGCTCGACGTGGAAGGCGACGGAGAAGAGATCGAGTACGTCGAGGAAGGCGCGCCGAACCCGTTCCTCATCTACGGGCGGGCGGGCACGCCTTGCCGCAAGTGCAAGACGATCGTGAAGTCATTCACCCAGGCGGGCCGGACGACGCACTTCTGTCCGACGTGCCAGCCGAAGGAGCGGAAGACCGATGGAGACCAGATGCGCAAGAGGCCTCGAGCACGTCGCTATCGCGGTTAAGGACCTCGACGCGGCCATTCACTACTACGTGCACGTGCTGGGCTTCGCGCCGCCCGAGCTCGAGGTGGTGGAAGAGCAGAAGGTGCGCACCGCGATCTTCGGGCACGGCATGGGCCGCATCGAGCTGATCTGCCCGACCGACGCCAGCTCGGGTGTGGCGAAGTTCCTGGAGAAGCGGGGCGAGGGGCTGCACCACATCTGCGTCGAGGTGGACGACATCGTGGCCACGCTGGCGGAGCTGAAGGCGAAGGGCGCGCAGCTGATCGACCAGGTGCCGAAGATCGGCGCCGGCGGGGCGAAGATCGCGTTCGTGCACCCGAAGGGCGCTCACGGAGTGCTGACGGAGCTGCGCCAGGGCAGTCTCCCTCTCCCTGCGACAGCGGGGAGAGGGCCGGGGTGAGGGGCCACCGCAGGGCCAACGGAACCGGCGCCGAAGTGGAGGCGTTCTCCGCGCATTGGTACAACCCTGCCCATGTCCGTCACCCCTCACGTCCTCGGCGAGCCGCCCTCCGTCCAGGTCGAGCCTGAGCCTCAAACCGATCCCCTGATCGGCATCGATCTGGGCGGCTTCAAGGTGGTGAAGCTGCTCGCGGCCGGGGGCATGGGCCTGGTCTACGAGGCGATGCACCCGGCGATCGGCCGTCGCGCGGCGGTGAAGGTGCTCAAGCCCGAGGTGGCGGCCGACGCGGAGTGGACCAAGCGCTTCCTGTCGGAAGCGCGCGCGCTGGGCGCGATCAAGCACCGGAACCTGATCGAGGTGCTCAACTTCGGCAAGACGCCCGACGGGCGCGAATTCCTGATGATGGAGTTCCTCGATGGCGAGCCGCTCGACGCATACATCCGTCGCCTGGGGCAGCTCGCGCCGGCCGTCGCGCTGGGCATCGCCGACCAGATCCTCAACGGGCTGGCGGAGGCGCACAAGAAGGGCGTGGTGCACCGCGATCTGAAGCCCGCGAACGTGTACCTGCTGCGAGAGCACAACGGCGAGCTGCTGGTGAAGGTGCTCGACTTCGGCCTGGCGCGCCAGGAGCCGATCGCCTTGATCGACGGCGCGGTGAATCTGCCCAGGCGTGACGACGGCGCGTCGCTGCTCGCGGGCACGCCCGAGTACATCGCGCCCGAGCAGGCGCAGGGGCAGAAAGTCGAAGGCTCGGCGGACCTGTATTCGCTGGGGGTGATGCTGTTCGAGATGGTGAGCGGGCAGCTGCCCTTCGAGGCGGACACGGTGGTGGCGCTGCTGCAGAAGCACGTGTCGGATCGGCCGCCGAAGCTCTCGAGCGTGATGAACAACGTGCCCGAGGGGCTCGAGGAGTTCATCGACTCGTTGCTGGTGAAGGAGCCGGAGCGCCGGCCTTCCTCGGCTGACGCCGCGCGGGTGACGGTGCAGCGGTTGCTCAAGCGGCTGTCGCAAGACTCGACCGCGGTGCGCATGAACCCTGCGGCCGAGGCGCAGGAGCTCGATCCGAAGCGCGTGCCGACGATGAAGATCGATCGACCGCTCGGCGCCGAGGCCGGCACTGACAAGGCGCTGAAGGCGGCGTTCCCCGAGAAGAAGAGCAAGGCGTGGATGGGCGTGGTGGCGCTGCTGTTGCTGCTGCTCGCCGGCGGGTTGGTGATGAAGTTCGCCTCTGGGAATGTGGAAGTGGTGAAGGAGGACCCGGTGGTGGTGACGCCGCCTTCTCCTGAACCGGTGAAGCCCGAGCCGGTCAAGGTGGTGACGCCGGAGCCCGTGAAGCCTGAGCCCGACCTGGAGCCCGTGGTCGCGCTGCCGAGGATCGAGAAGCCCATTCCGCCCGAGGTGGTCAAGCCGGTGTCCGCGGTGATTCCGAAGAAGGCGCCGCTGATTGAAAAGGCAGCGTGCGAACCGACGGATGATTGGCGCAAGCGGATCCTGGGGGACCTGGCGGAGATGGGCCGGTCACCGAAGGTGACGGGCGATCCGAAGTTGTTCGAGATCTACGACGTCGAGGGGCGCCAGGTGAGCGACCTCGCGACACGGGCGAGCACGGTGGGCGAGTGCGTGTCGACCGAAGCGGCGCACGGCAAGTTGAAGCGGCAGCTCGGCTTCTGATTCAACCGCAGCGGATTCACCGCTGAGGCGAGCCGAGTCGCGGCGCCACTTCAGTCGACAGATCTGCGCGCTTTGCTACAACCGCGCCTCAATGTTCGCGCTCAAGAGCTGGCTGTGCTGCGTGGCGTTCTTCACCTCAGCCGTCGCGTTCGCGCAGGCGCCGAAGGCCACGGTCATGCCGTTCCCGCTCGAGCTGAAGCGAACGCCATCGGGGTTCTCGAAGGAGGACAAGGAAGCGATGCAGCGGGAGTACACGCGCGTGCTCCGGCTCGCGGGCGCGGTGGTGCCTGATTTCGCGCGCTACGACCTGGCGCTCAAGGAGCTCAAGCGGCAGGACTGCGAGCGCGAAGACGAGTGCCTGGTGCAGCTCGCGAAGAAGGCGGAGTCGCTCTACGCGCTGTACACGAGCATCGACTACACGCTCGAAGGTGCGGTGCTGGTGAGCGGGCGCGTGGTGCGTGACGACGGCAAGGTAGCGAGCCCGACCGAGACGGTGAAGCTCGCGAAGGGCCGCGACTCGTTCAAGGACATCGCCAAGAACGCGCTGGTGCAGTTGTTCGCGCAGCTGAAGATTGGTGAACTGCCCGCGACGCGGCCGGTCGAAGCGGTGAAGGTGGAGCCTGTGAAGGACCCGCTGTTGCTCAAAGATCCGCCGCCTCCGCTTCCTCCGCTGGTGGTCGAGGACAAGGGCGCTGGCCAGCGCTCGGCTGGCAAGGGCCTCGTGTACGCCGGCGCGGGTGTCGCGGTGCTCGGTGGCGTGCTCGCGGGAGTCGGGGCCGGCATCGCGTATTCGGTGCAGCTCGACGTCGACACGGCGCGCACGCGCGAAGACGCGAACAAACTGGCGATGGGCCAGACGCTCGCGACGGTCGGCTTCGTCGGTCTTGGCGTCGGCGCCGCGACGGCCGCCGTGGGCGCGATTCTCTGGGGGACCGCGGCGCCTGCGCCCGTCTCGAGTGTTTCGGTCGTGCCGACGGCCGGTGGTGGAATGGTTCAGTTTGGAGGTCGATTCTGATGGCCGCTGCCAGACCCTTCGTTTCGGGGCGTGGACTTGCCGGTCGCCGCAACATGCCGTTTTGACTTGGCAAATCGCAGGCACGCCGGGTGCTGAACACAGCCGTCTCTCTCACCGGAGGCCATCGTGGCCAAACACCTGCTCCCCCTCGTCGCCCTTTCTCTGTTCGTTTGCTGCGTCCCAACACTGACTCCGGTCGCCGCCTGTGCCACGAACGACGACTGTGTCGCGGGCTTCGAATGCGATGGCAATCGCTGTATCGCCCTGCCTGCCATCTGCAGCGGCGACGAGACGCGTCCGTGTGGACCAACGCCGATCGGCGCCTGCGTGCAGGGCGTCCAGCGCTGCGTCAACGGTACGTTCGAGACGGCCTGCCCCGGCGAAGTGACCGCGGTCATCGAGACCTGCAACGCCATCGACGACGACTGCGACGGCTCGGTCGACGACGGTGTCCTCACCACCTTCTACGTCGATCGCGACGGTGACGGCTTCGGTTCGAGCACCGCCGGGGCCGAGACGCGCATGGCGTGCAGCCTGCCCGCCGGCTTCTCTGCCGAGGCCACCGACTGCGACGACGGCGCGGCTTCCATCAACCCGGGTGGCACCGAGCTGTGCGACGCCGCCGAGGTTGACGAGAACTGCAACGGCGCCGCGAACGAGGGCTGTGGCTGCTCGAACATCGGCCTGACCCAGGGCTGCTGCGCCGGGCGCGGCAGCCAGACCTGCGAGGCGCGCGATGCGGGAGGGGGCTCGTTGTCCGCCTGCACCGTGATGGCCTCGACCGAAGTCTGCAACGGCGTCGATGACGACTGCGATGGTCAGACTGACGAGTCCCTCAACCTCGAGTGGCTCATCGATGCAGGCATCGTCGACCTCGACGGAGGCTGCTCCCAGGGCCTCGGCGCATGCACCCGCTTCGGGGCGCCCGCGTGCGTCAGCTCGTCGCTCGTGTGCGACGTCACCGCCGGGACACCCGGCGCCGAGATCTGCAACGCCATCGACGACGACTGCGACGGCCAGACCGACGAGGTCTCCGCCACGCTGTGCGCCGTGACTGGCCAGCTGTGTACCGGTGGCACCTGTGCTTGTCCCACGGCCCAGTCAGTCTGCGGCTCGAGCTGTCAGTCGGTCGGCGGCTCTTGTAGCGCGGGCACCGGCGCGTGCACCCGCCAGGGCTCGGTGCTCTGCACCAACGGCGCGGCCACCTGCGACGCGGTCGCTGGCACCCCGGGCATCGAGACCTGCAACAACATCGATGACGACTGCGACGGCCAGACCGATGAGACGTCGGCGACGCTGTGCCCTGCCACCGGTCAGACCTGCAGCCTCGGCACCTGCGCATGCCCGAGCGGCCAGACGGTGTGCGGCACGAGCTGCCAGACCCTCGGGGGCACCTGCTCCGTCGGAGTGGGCGCGTGCAACCGCACCGGAGCTATCGCCTGCATCAGCGGCGGCGCTTCGTGCAACGCGACCGCTGGTTCGCCCGTCGCCGAGACCTGCGATGGCATCGACAACGACTGCGACGGCACCAACGACAACGGCGTGACCATCACCTGCTACCCCGATGGCGACAACGACCAGTACGCAACCGCCGCGACCACCAGCCAGCAGTGCCCCGACCCCTCTCGCGCCGCGGTCGGGTATTGCCCGACCTCCTACGTTGCCCCATCAGCGAGCCTGGGAATCGACTGCGACGTGAACAGCCCGACCCTGTTTCGCCTGGTCTCGACCCGCTCGGACGCTGACAGCGACACCTTCTGCGCCGGCACCGCGACCACGGAGTGCGTCGGCGCCAATGCCCCCTCTGGCCGTCGCTTCGCGACGAGCTGCGCGGCGACCGATGACTGCGACGACGCCAACGCCAGCCTGTTTCGGTTCTTCCTGGTTCGCGCCGATTCGGACGCGGATGGGTATTGCACTGGGGCGAGCACCTACCAGTGCGCAGGAAACGCCCCCCTGGTGGGCACTCGTGAGTGGACGACCTGCCAGGTGAACGATGACTGCAATGACATGAGCGCCGCCGTGTGGGTCAACGTCGCGACGAGGGCCGACGCCGATGGCGACAGCTTCTGCGTGGGCGTGTCGGCTGCGACGTGCATCGGGTCGAGCGCTCCCGCCGGGCGGCGACTCACGGGTCAGTGCACGGCAGCGCCAGATGATTGCAACGACGCCAACTCCGCTCAGTTCACGAGCCGAGATGTGCGCGTCGATGCCGACAACGACCAATACTGCGTTGGCGCCGTCGTCACTCAGTGCTCTGGCAGCGCGCCCCTGCCTGGCACCCGAGGCGCGACCTCCTGCCTGGGTGAGGACTGCCGTGACACCAACTCGTTCGCGACAACCACCTGCTCAGTTCCAAGCGGCTTCACCACGGTCTACCACACGATGGCGTGCGGCATCGGCCTGCCCGGCTTGACGGACACCTTCGTTCCGACCAACACCTTCTGCCCGACGAGCTTCTCGGTCTTGAACCTGAGGACTGAGAAGGTGTCCGGGGCTGGCACCTGTTCCGTGGTGGGGATGAACACGCTGCGGCAGACCTGCACGGGGTTCGACGCCTCGAACTGCCGGATCGTCGGCGACTGCACGGCGAACTGAAAAGCCGACGGGAAGAGAAGGCCGGGAAATCGGCACGGGGCTCGACCGTACGGGCCCGGCGTCCAAATCCCCTGAAATTCCTGCCCTCTCCCGCGCTGCTGGGCTACACCCCGCGCGTCTCATTTCCCTTCGGAGAACGCTGCACATGCAACGCGTCCTGCTGGCGGCCCTCGCGCTGTCCTCCAACTTCGTTCTCGCTCAGGCCGATGCCGGCACCTCCGCACCCACCGCACCCGTGTCTGCCAACGCCGGTGACCAAGACCTCCGCAAGGAGTTCGAAGCCAAGCTCGAGGCCGCCCGCCGCGAGGTGAAGGAGCTGCGCGAAGAGATGCGCGCCCAGCTCGCCACCCAGTCCGTCGCCCAGGGCTGGCAGGAAGACTGGGTCGACGAGAAGCGCAAGCTCGAGCTCGTCACCTTCGACGGCTACCTGCGCGTCCGCCCCGAGCTCTTCTACAAGTTCGACATGGGCCGCGGTAACGACCCCGCTGGCTACTCGCTCTGGCCCCGCTCGCCCAACAGCCTCGGTGAGCGCACCCAGGCCGGCGTCAACATGCGCTTCCGCTTCGAGCCCACCATCAACGTGTCCGAAGAGGTGCGCGTGCGCGCGCAGGTCGACGCGCTCGACAACCTCATCTGGGGCAGCACCCCCGACTACGCGTTCTCCCGCAACGCCCAGAACGGCACCAACAGCTACTGGTCCGATCGCAACGAGTTCTCCATCTTCTCGGCGAGCCAGACCACCCAGCGCAGCGGCATCAACAGCCTGCAGGACTCCATCGCCGTCAAGCGCGTCTGGGGCGAGGTCTCGACGCCCGTCGGCATCCTGCGCTTCGGCCGCATGGGCAGCCACTGGGGCCTGGGCATGCTGCACAACGACGGCAACGGCATCGACAACGACTGGGGCGACACGGTGGATCGCGTCAGCTTCACCGCCGAGCCGCTGCCCGGCTTCTATGTGACGCCGATGATGGACTTCAACATCGAGGGCCCCTCGTCCGTGCGTTCGCTCGAGGGCGGGCAGCCGTTCGATCTCTCGAACTCCGACGACGCGCACAGCTACATCCTCGCGGCCCAGCGCCGCGACACCGAGCAGGAGCGCCGCGCCAAGCTCGACGCCAACGGCACCGTCTTCAACTACGGCCTGCACTTCACCTACCGCACCCAGCGTAACGACGCGGTCGACACGCTCTCGCAGCCCTTTGGCACCACCGAAGGCGCGGCCGAGAGCGACGCCACTCACCCCGTGGTGCTCCGCAAGGCCGACATCTTCATTCCCGACCTCTGGGCGAAGGTGGAACGCAAGGAGTGGCGCATCGAGGCTGAGTTCGCCGCCGTCCTCGGCAACATCCAGAACCGCGCGCTCTCGGCGTCCGCGACCGACGCCAATCAGGCGCTCGGCGTGTACCAGTTCGGCGGCGTCATCCAGGGCGAGGTGAAGCTGCTCAACGGCGATCTCGAGATCGGCGGCGAGGTCGGCTTCGCGTCAGGTGACGTCGCGCCGGGCTTCGGCAACGCTCCGCGCCGCAAGGGCTCGGGCCTCAACGGCGCCACCGAGCTCGGCGACACCGATGGGCCGCAGTACAGCTGCCCGAACGCCTGCAACGACAACACGATCACCAACTTCCGCTTCAACCGCGACTACCGCGTCGACATGATCCTCTACCGCGAGGTGCTCGGCGGCATCACCGACAGCATCTACTTCAAGCCCAAGGCGAAGTACCGCATCACCCAGGGCTTCGAGGCCTTCGCGTCGGTCATCTACTCGCGCGTGCTCCTCGCCAATTCCGCCCCCGGCGCGCTCTACGACGGCAGCACCCCCAGCCTCGGCGTCGAGATCAACGGCGGCGCCCGCTACGAGACGGAAGACGGGTTCTACGGCCAGCTCCAGTACGGCATCCTCTTTCCGCTCGAGGGGTTCGCGAAGAATCAGGGCGCGATCGGCCCGGCGCCCGTCTCCGGCGCACCGATCGTGCTCGACAACCCGCAGGCCCTCAGAGCGGTCGTCGGCATCAGGTTCTGAAGATCGTGGCGCCGCCCCTCACCCCAACCCTCTCCCCGCTTCGCTGGGAGAGGGGGCGTCTGCTGCTCCTGTTGGTTCTGGTGATTGGCTGCGGCATCAAGGCGCCGCCGCGCCCACCGCTCGATGAAGCGCCGCTGACCACCCCCGCGCTGGTCGATGCGCTGGACGCGGGGTGTTGCGCCGAGGGGAAGAAGTGAACCACTTCCACGCGCGACGCGGCTCGCTGTGGGCTGAAGACGTGCCCCTCTCGCGCATCGCCGAGGCAGTGGGCACGCCTACCTACGTCTATTCCGCGGCCACGCTGCGCCGGCACCTGGGCGTGGTGCAGTCGGCCTTCGCGCGGGTGCCCACCGTCGTCTGCTACTCGGTGAAGGCGAACTCGAACCTCGCCGTGCTCAAGCTGTTCTCCGACGCGGGCTCCGGGTTCGACATCGTCAGCCACGGCGAGCTGGCGCGCGTGCTCGCGGCCGGCGGCGACCCGAAGAAGGTCGTCTTCTCGGGCGTGGGCAAGCGCGCCGACGAGATGGAAGCCGCGCTCAAGGCCGGCATTCTCATGTTCAACGTCGAGAGCGCCGAGGAGCTCGCGCTGCTCGATCGCGTGGGGCGCCGCCTCGGTGTGCGCGCGCCGTTCGCCCTGCGCGTCAACCCCGACGTCGACGCGAAGACGCACCGGTACATCGCCACCGGGCTCAAGACGTCCAAGTTCGGAGTGCCCTTCGAGGAAGCGGTCGCGCTCTACAAGCAGAGCCGGCGCATGAAGGGGCTCGAGGCCCGCGGCGTCGACTGCCACATCGGCAGCCAGCTCACCGACGCGAGGCCCGTGAAGGAAGCCATCACCCGGGTCGGAGGTCTCTACGCCGAGCTGAAACGCCAGGGCTTTCCCCTCACGCACCTCGACGTCGGCGGTGGGCTGGGCGTCACCTACTCGAAGGAGCGGCCCCCGGGCGTGGAGGACTACGCGCGCGCGGTGCTCGAGTCGTCTCCGCACCTCGACGCCACCCTGGTGCTCGAGCCGGGCCGCGTGCTCGTCGCCAACGCCGGCGTGCTGCTCACCCGTGTGCTCTTCCGGAAGAAGACGGTGGCGAAGCGGTTCTTGATCGTCGACGCGGGCATGAACGACCTGCTGCGGCCGGCGCTCTACGAGGCGCACCACGACATCGTGGCCGTCAAGCCGCGACGTGGCCCGAAGACCACGATGGAGATCGTGGGGCCCGTCTGTGAATCGACCGACGTGCTGGGTCACGCCCGCTCGATGGCTCCGCTGGAGCAGGGCGATCTGTTGGCCGTGAAGTCCGCCGGGGCCTACGGCATGTCGATGGCAAGCACGTATAACTCCCGCTGCCGTCCGGCGGAGGTGCTGGTCGATGGCGGGGAATTCCGCGTCGTGCGAAAGCGCGAGGCACTCGAAGAACTCTGGAGAGGAGAGTCACCATGACGCTTCAAGGATCGATGACCGCGCTGGCCACCCCGTTCCGCGACGGCAAGCTCGACGAGGCCGCGTACACCGCGCTGATCGAGTACCAGATCACCAACGGCACCACCGTGCTCATCCCCATGGGCACCACCGGCGAGGCGGTCACCATGACCGCGCCCGAGCGCCGCCGCGCGATTGAGCTGTGCATCGAGGTGAACAAGAAGCGGGTGAAGGTGTTCGCCGGCGCGGGCAGCAACTCGACCGCCGAGACCATCGAGGGCGTCGCCGTCGCGCGCGAGCTCGGCGCTGACGGCGCGCTGGTGGTGACGCCGTATTACAACAAGCCCACGCAGGCGGGCCTGGTGGAGCACTACCGGATGATCGGCAAGGCGCACCCGGGCTTTCCCCTCATGGCCTACAACGTGCCCGGCCGCACCGGCGTCGACATGCTGCCCGAGACGGTGAAGCGGCTGCTCGAGGTGAAGGAAGTGGTGGCGCTCAAGGAGGCCACCGGCAACATCCTGCGCACCCTCGACGTGTTCGAGCAGGTCGGCGATCGCCTGACGCTGCTCTCGGGCGACGACTTCGTGGTGGCGCCCTTCATCTTCAGCGGAGGGAAGGGCGTGGTGTCGGTGTCGTCGAACGTCGCGCCGCGGAAGATGGCCGACCTCTGCGCCGCTGCGCTCGCGGGCGACATCGCCGGGGCTCGCAAGCACCAGCTCGAGCTGCAGCCCCTGCACCGCATGCTGTTCATCGAGAGCAACCCCATCCCCGTGAAGATGGCGCTGCACCAGATGGGCCTGTTCGGCACCGAGATCCGCCCGCCGCTCACCCAGATGACCGACGGCAACGCGGCGAAGCTCAAGGAGGAGCTGGGCAAGCTCGGCCTCCTCTCGCGGAAGGCGTCATGACTCCGAGCAGAGTCGTCGTCACCGGCGTGTCCGGGAGGATGGGGGCGCTGCTCGTTCGTCTGGTGCGCGATACGCCGGGCTTCGTGCTGCACGGGGGCACCGACAAGCCGGGCAGCGCGTCGATCGGGCTCGACGTGGGGCTCGCCGCGCACCTGGCACCGCTCGAGGTGTCCACCGTCGACTCGCTCGACCAGGCGCTCAACCGCGCCGACGTGGTGATCGACTTCACCACGCCCGAGGTGTCGGTGGTGCACGCGCGGCTCTGCGCCGAGGCGGGCGTGCCGCTGGTGGTGGGCAGCACCGGCTTCTCCGCCGAGGCGAAGGAGCAGATGGCCGCCGCGGCGAAGAAGATCGCCCTGGTGATGTCGCCCAACATGTCCGTCGGCGTGAACCTGGTGATCGAGCTCGCCGCCACCCTGGCGAAGCGGCTCGGCGAAGACTTCGACGTCGAGGTGGTGGAGACGCACCACCGCATGAAGAAGGACGCCCCCTCGGGCACCGCGATGCGGCTGGCCGACGAGCTGGCGAAGGCGCTGGGGCGGGAGCACGACGACATCCGCACCTCGCGCGTGGGGCAGATCGGCGAGCGGCCCCGAAAGGAGATCGGCGTGCAGGCGCTGCGCGGCGGTGACGTGGTGGGCGAGCACACGGTGTTCTTCTTCGGTGACGGCGAGCGCGTCGAGCTGACGCACCGGGCGACCAGCCGCGAGCAGTTCGGGCGCGGGGCGCTGCGGGCCGCGAAGTGGATCATCGGGAAGACGCCCGGGCTCTACGACATGACCCACGTGCTCGGGGTGAAGTGATGGCCTCGTACGCGCGGCTCGAGGTGGGTGGTCAGGCCGTGTACGCCGAGGTGTTGGGCGAGGAGTACCGGGTCATCAGCGGTGCTCCCTGGGAAGGCGGGGCCCTCGACTCCGCCCGGCTTCCGCTCTCTGCCGCTCGTTGGTTGCCGGTCACCGCCGCGTCCAAGGTCGTGGCGATCGGCCAGAACTACCGCAAGCACGCCGAGGAGATGGGCAAGTCGGTGCCCGTCGAGCCGCTGATCTTCACCAAGCCCTCCACCGCGCTCAACGCACACGAGGGGAAGATCGTGCTCCCGCCCGCCAGCCAGGAGGTGCACTACGAAGCCGAGCTCGCGCTGGTCATCGGCCGGAAGCTCACCCGCGCCACGGTGGAAGAGGCGGCGAGCGGCATCTTCGCGCTCACCTGCTTCAACGACGTCACCGCCCGCGACATCCAGAAGCGCGAGGTGCAGCACACGCGCGGCAAGGGCTACGACACCTTCGCCTGCTGCGGCCCGGTGATGGTGACCGGCCTCGCGCCCGACGATCTGCGCGTGGTGTGCAGGGTCAACGGGGTGGTGAAGCAGGACGGCCGGACCTCCGACATGGTGCACAAGCCGGCGCAGCTCGTGTCCTTCATCTCGCACGTGATGACGCTGCTGCCGGGCGATCTCGTCAGCACCGGCACGCCGTCGGGGGTGGGCCCGCTCAGGGCCGGCGACGTGGTCGAGGTCGAGCTCGAGGGCATCGGCGTGCTCCGCAATCACGTCGTCCAGGGTTGAGCGTGGTGCGCTGCCACGTCGCGCTGGGTACCAACCTGGGCGATCGCCTGCTCAACCTCGCCGAGGCCCGCCGCCGGCTCGCGCTGCTCGGCGCGCACCTGGCCGGGCCGGTGATCGAGACGGCGGCGCTGCTGCCGCCCGGCGACCGGACGCCGCAGCCGAAGTATCTCAACTCGGTCGATCGGCTCGACACCACGCTCGGGCCCCTGGCGCTCTTCCGCGAGCTCAAGCGCATCGAGCGGCAGATGGGGCGGGTGCTCACCACCCGCTGGGCTCCCCGGCTCATCGACCTCGATCTGATCCTCCACGGGGCCGAGGTGCTCGAGAGCGCGGAGCTCACCGTGCCCCACCCCGCCATGCACCAACGCCTCTTCGTGCTCGAGCCGCTCGCGGCGCTCGATCCCGGCGCGCGTCACCCCGTGCTCGGCCTGACGGCGCGGGAGCTGCTCGATCGGCGAGCTCGCGTCGGGCCGTGATCGGGTTGGGTCCTGACCGATGACGGTGTTAGGTGAGCCCCCGTGATCGCCCTCGTCCTCCTCGTGCTGGCCCAGGCCGCGCCGCCTGCGCTCCCTCCGAACCACCCGCCCATGGCCGCGCCGTCGGCCGACGACCTGGTGAAGAAGCTCGACGCCACGGCCGGCCTCAAGGAGAAGGACAAGCCCTTCGAGATCGCCGCCTCGCTGGGGCGCCTCTACTTCGGGCAGGGCCGCTACGCCGACGCGCAGACGTTCTTCAAGCAGGCCGTCGCAGGTGCCGAGGGCGCGCGCGCCTCGTTCCTCGCCCAGAAGAAGCTCGCGGGGAACAAGCCGGTGCCCGGCGCCGCCGAGGTGGGTTGTGAGCCGAAGCCCGACGCCACCCTGGTGGTGCTGCAGGAAAAGGCGAAGGCGCTCGCCGCCGCGAAGAACGCGCCCGGTGCGGTCGCCTGTCTCAAGGCCGCGCTCGCGCCGCTGATGGAGCTCGAGGTGATGCTGGGTCACACCCAGTTCCTGCTGCACGACCCGGCCGCCGCGCTCTTCACCTACACCCGCGCCCTCGAGACCTTCCCCTCGAACGGCGAGGCCCGCTACGCGCGCGCCGCGCTCACGCTCGACGCGTACGGTGACGACGTGGCTGCGCTGGGCCGCGCGAAGACCGACTTCGAGACCTTCCTCACCGACGCGCCCACCTCTCCGCGCGCCCCGACCGCGAAGCGGCTGCTCGAGCGCACCAAGGCCGCGATCGCCGCCGGGGGCTTGAGCAAGCTCGCCGTCACCGCAGAGCAGATCGCCGCGCTCGCGCCCGCCGCGCCCACGGGCACGCAGCCGCCGGTGTTGACGAAGGAGCTGATGGACGCCTTCCAGAACACGCCCCGCACGCCCGAGATGGAGTCGAACTTCGCCAAGCTCGTCTCAGACGCCGAGGAGCACCTCGCCCGCGGCCGCTTCCAGGACGCGCTCACCGCGTACAAGCAGGTGATGCCCTACCAGCCCGAGAACGCCCGGCTGCGCGCGGGCATGGCGTGGACGATGATCAAGTTGAACCGCCAGCCGATGGCCGACAACGTGTGGCGGGTGGCCAGCCAGACCCCCGACGCGGTGGTGGAGCTGGGTGACTCGCTCAAGGCGAAGGGCGACGTCGAGGGGGCTCGCGCGGTGTGGCAGCGGCTCAAGGACACGGTCCCCGAGTACGGGCCGAAGCTCCAGGGGAAGCTCTGAGCGTGCGCGCGCCGTTCCTCGTGGTGGTGCTCTCGGCCCTGTGTGCCTGCCAGCCCCAGCCGGTGCGCAACACCAACCGGGGCGTGCTGCACGTCTCGGTGGAAGGTGACAGCCAGGCGCCCGCGCTGCAGCTCGACTTCGACATCGGCACCGTGGGGGTGGGCCTGCGCAAGGAGCTGGTGGTGCGCGCGACCAACGTCGGGGTGGACCCGATGACGGTGCTGGGCGTGTCGCTGGCCACCAGCGGGAACGGCTCGTGGTTCGTCCGCGACGTGTCGATGCCGCTCTCGCCTGGTGCATCCGTGACTGCGCTCGTCACCTTCGCCCCGGTGGGCCAGGGTGCGCAGGCGACCCAGGTGACCTTCTCGCACGACGCAGACGCGGCACTTCCGAGCCTTCGCCTCTCTGGCTCCGGACGCTGATCCAGTCCTCCCGGCCGGTTGCCGCGAGGTCCGTGAGGCCGGGGAGCCCACGGCGGCGCTGGGCGCTCCCGACCTTTCGAACCACGGCAGAAGGCGCAGCGCTTGCACACCTGGCCCCCGATGGCACCGGTGCGAGTGATCAGCGTGACGAGCGGGAAGGGTGGGGTGGGCAAGTCCCACCTCGCGGTCAACGTGGCCACGCTGTGCGCGCGCGCGGGGCAGCGGGTGCTCATCTTCGACGCCGACGGCGGGCTCTCGAACGTCGACGTGCTGCTGGGCGTGCGGCCGGCGAGGCACGTGGGTGACCTGCTCGACGGCGCTGCGCTCGACTCGGTGTTGCACCAGGTGAGCGCGGGCCTGTGGCTGCTGGCCGGCGCCCCCGGGGAGCGGCGCCTGGCCCACCTCGACGACGGGGCGCGGCTGGCGCTCAGGTGTGCGTGGGACGCGCTGGCCTCGCGCTTCGACGTGGTGGTGGTCGACGTGGGGGCGGGCGTGGGAGACGACGTGCTCTTCTTCACCTCGGCGGGGCAGACCGCGTTGCTGGTGGTCACCGACGAGCCCACCTCGCTGGGCGACGCGCTGGTGCTGCTCCAGGCGCTGCGCCAGAAGACCCCGGTGCGTGAGGTCGACGTGGTCGTCAACTGCGTGCGCACCGAGCGCTCGGCGCAGGTGGTCTTCGCCAGGCTGCAGCAGTCGGCGGCCACCTGTGCGCTGCGCCTGCGCTTCACCTCGAACATCCCCGACGATCAGAACGTGCGCCGCGCGGCGATGGCAGGCCGGGCCCTGGTCGATCTCGCGCCCACCAGCCCCGCGAGCCGGGCCTTCGAGCGCCTCACCCACGCCCTGCTCTCGAGCCCGGCCCGGAGGCCCTCGGGGGGCCCGTGGCTCAGCGAGGGCCAACTGGCCCTGGCGCAGGGGAGCTGAAGGCATGTCGTCGCGCGCCGCAGACATCATCGGTCGCATCGAGACCATCGGCACGGTGCCGACGTCGGTGGCGCAGGTGTTCGGGCTCATCAACGACCCGAAGGCGAGCGTGGCGGACTTCGAGCGGGTGGTGCGCCCCGACGTGGGCCTGACCACCAACCTGCTGCGGTGCGCGAACTCGGCCTACTACCGCGCCTCGCGGGAGATCACCTCGGTGCGCGACGCCATCACCCGCATGGGCATGCGCCGCGTCTTCGAGGTCGCCGCCGGCGCCACCTTCGCGAAGGCCGTGCCGGAGGTGCTCAACGGCTATGGCATCACGGCGGTGAGCTACTGGGAGCACTCCGTCGCCGTCGCGGTGCTGGCCGATCGGCTGGGCCGCGCCGCGGGCTTCACCTACCCCGATCTCGCGTTCACCGCGGGGCTGCTCCACGACCTGGGGAAGCTCGTGGTGGCCACCTGGCTCGACACGAACCCCGCCATCATGGTGCCCGCGGGTGGGCTGGTCACTCTCGAGCTCGAGCACAAGGTGCTGGGCGCCACCCACGCCGAGTTCGGCGAGGCGCTGTGCCAGAAGTGGAACCTTCCCCGGGACATCGGCGGGGCGGCGCGGTGGCACCACGCCCCGGCCGACGCGCCTTCGGCGACGCTGCGCTACCTGTCGACGGTGGTGCTGGTCGCCGACGATGCCGCCCATCGCTCGGGGTACGGGGACGCGTCTTCGGCAGAGCTGGAGCCCGAGGCCCTCGAGCGCCTCAGCCTCGACGGCGAGCGCGTGCAGGCGGTCGTCGAGGCGGCGAAGCCCGAGATCGTGCGTACGCAGGAACTGCTGGCGCAGGCGACCGGCCGGCGCGCGCGCGCGGCCTGAAGAAGCAAAAAGGGGACAGGCTGCTCTGGGCTCGCCGTCCTCAATGGCAGGAGGGAGAGCCCAAAGCAGCCTGTCCCCTTTTCCTCAGCTCATCAGCATGCGCACGCGCTCGGCCAGACCGCTCGAGAGCCGCGAGAGCACGTGATCGTCGATGCCCAGCAGGGAGCGGCCGATCATCACCAGCGCGTCGATGTCGGACGGGTCGAACTTGCCCACGTACAGCCCCTCGCGCTTGGTGAGGGCGTTGGCGAAGCGCACGCAGTTCGTCACCGAGAGCCGATCGGTGCCGTTGTACTCGTTGCAGTCCTGAATGGCGCCGCTGACCGACTCGGGCAGGCCCCAGCGCGCAGCGAGCGCCACGCCCACGGGCCGGTGCACGCGGTTGATCACCTCGACCCAGACCTCGGGCTCGATCCACACGTTGGTGCGCGTGCCCACCACGCTCTTCTCGGCCTCGAGCAGCAGCCAGGCGACCACGGGCTTGCCGATGTCGTGCAGCAGGCCGCTCAGGTAGGCGGCCTCGGTTTCCTCCACGCCGCACAGGGCCGCCACGTCACGCGCGAGGATCGCCACGCCCAGCGAGTGTTCCCACAGGCCGCGGGTGGCATCGACGATGCGTTGATCTCTCGACTCGAAGAGCCGGTGCGCGCTCGTCTCGACCAGCACGGCCCGGAGGCGATCGACGCCCAGCCGGGTGAGGGCCTGGGGCAGGCTGCGGGCCTTTTCCATGCTGCCGTGCTGCACCGAGTTGGCCGCCCTGAGCACGCGCGCGGCCACCACCGCGTCGCGTTCGATGAGCGAGGCGGCGTCTTTGGCGGTGAAGCCGGGATCGCGCAAGAGCGCCATCGCCTTCATCACCACCGAGGGGGGCGGAGGCAGGTTCAGCTGGTTGTCGGAGATGCGCTTCTCCAGGATCGTCTGCGCTTCCTGGGAGAGACGGTCTGCGACAGGGGTCGACATGGGGCTCTTTTCAGGCCGCGCGCGCGCGGGCCTCGGTGACCGACGGACTGATGACGAGCTTGGCGGTCTCGTCGAACTTCTTGAGGAGCAGCGAGACCTCGGCGCCTGCGACCAGCCGCACTTCGATGCCGCGCTTGCTCGCCTCACGCTTGATGTCCAGCACCAGCCGCGGGGTGCGGTCGGCCTTGATGGGCGTGACGGACAGGTCGACGATCACCTCGTCGAAGCAGGCCGCGGCCATCTTCTCGATGTTCTCTTCGATCAACCGGGTGATGCGCCCGAAGTACTTCTCGAGGCGGTCTTCCTTGCCGGTGAAGGCGCCGACCTTGACCAGGTTCTCGTCGGCGACCACCAGTTCCTGGTCGTTGAAGTAGCGGATGAGGAAGTCGTCGACGCTGTCCTTGTCGAAGGGCTTGTAGAGCAGGTCGTCGAAGCCCAGCGCCTGCTGTTCCTTGTGGGCGTCGTTGGCGGTGCGCAGGGGCAGGGCGAGGAAGGCGGCGTGCTGCTGCAGCGTGCGCAGCTGGTTCATCAGCGCGGCCGAGTTGACGTCGGGGATGTCGGTGTCGATGAGCACCACCCGGAAGACCTTCTCGCGGCACGCGGCCAGGGCGGCGGCGGCGCTGACGGCGGGCATCAACGTCACGTGTGGCGGCACGAGCGTCTTGAGCTTGCGGGCCACGTTCTCCATGTCGTCGATGACCAGGAGGTCGATGAACTGCTTGCCCATCGGGTCGGTGCGAATCGACTGCGCGGCGGGCGCGGCGGCGGCGGGCGCCATGCCCGGGCCGATCGGGCCGGTCAGGCGGAGCACCTTGAGCACCTTCGCCTTGAGCTCGTCGGGCTTGAAGGGCTTCAAGATGTAGTCCTCGATGCCCGCCTTCATGACGTCGACCATGATGCTCTTCTTCGATTCGCTGGTGAGCATCAGCACGGGCGTCTTGTTCCCGGCCTCGCGCATCTTCGCGAGCATTCCCGGCCCGTCGAGGTTGGGCATGGTGACGTCGAGGATCACCAGGTCGTAGGAAATTTCCTCGAGCTTCGCCAGGCCGAGCAGGCCGTCTTCGGCCTCGTCGACCTCGAAGCCGAGCTCGAGCACCTGCTTACCGACGATCGACCTGATCGCCTTGCTGTCATCAACGGTGAGGATCCTGGACATGGGGGGCGCGTTCCTTTCAGCTCGCGGCGACGACCTGGACTTCGAGGTGAATGTCGTCGGAGACCGCGCGCAGCACGATCAACTGCTGGCCTCCCACGGGCACGGGCAGGGGCTCGGTGCCCACGATGATGCGGGGCAGCCCCAGCGCGGCGTCGATCGCCATCGCCCGCTTCACCTGGCCCGCGGTGATGTTGGCCAGCTCGCGCAGCGTGTCTTCCATCATGCTGACGTCGACGTCCTTCGGCTCGACGCTGAAGAGCCGCCCGCCGAGTTTCTTGCAGCTCTCTTCGTCGCCGGTCACCACCACCGCCAGCGGCACCACGCCGGGAATGGGGAGGACCGCGCGCCGGAAGGGCGTGACCAGCCCGGGTTGCCGCACCAGGGCGAACTTCACGTTCATCATCGTGGTGGTGACGCTGTTCACCATCGAGGTCAGCGAGTCTGGAGAGGGCAGGGCGCTCACGACGTTTCGGTGAGCAACGGCCGTGCCCTCTGGATCAGGCGCCCGTGGGGCTGAATTCAGGCGCTTTCCGCGTTGCGGGCAGGGTCTGCCGCGACCACTTGAGGTCATGGCGCGTCGTCAATGACCTGACAGGTCGGCGTTCACCCCAGCCGGGCGGCGAGCACGTCCTGCACGTCGAGCAGGCCCACGGCGCGGCCCTCGGCGTCGACCACCGGTAGCTGATCGACCTTGAGCTCGCGCATGATCGCCGCGGCGGCGAGCACCAGCTCTTCGGGCCCGATGCAGCGGGGGCGGCGCATCATCACCTCGCGAATGCGGCGGGTCAGCTCGAGCTGGTGGTGCTCGGCGAGGCGGCGCAGATCGCCGTCGGTGAAGATGCCGACCAGCCGGCCTTTGGCGTCGATCACGTTGGCGGCGCCGGGGCGCCCCCGGGTGCGGGTCATCACCACCACCACCTGCTCGAGGGTCGCGGTGTCGCGAATGAGCGGGTTGCTGTCGCCGGTGCGCATCACCTCGCGCACCTTCATCACGCTGCGGCCGAGCTTCCCCCCCGGGTGGTAGAGCGCGTACTGCGACTCGGTGAACTCGCGGCGCCAGGCGAGCGTCATCGCCAGCGCGTCGCACACCGCGTGCAGCGCCGCGGACGACGCGGTGGGCACCAGGCCCATCGGGCACGCCTCGTCGATGTCGCCCAGGCTCACCACCAGGTCGGCGCCGCGGCCCAGGGATGAATCGACGTCGCCGGTGATGGCGATCACCGTGACCTTGAGCCGCTTGAGCGGCACCAGCAGGCGCACCACCTCTTCGGTCTCGCCCGAGTTCGAGAGCGCGATCACCACGTCGCCCCTCGCCACCCGCCCCAGATCGCCATGCGCTGCTTCGGCGGGGTGCAGGAAGAGGGAAGGAATGCCGGTCGACGAGAGCGTCGCCGACAGCTTCTGCGCGATGAAGCCGGGCTTGCCGATGCCGGTGCACACCACGCGCCCCTTCGTCTGGTGGAGGGCGTCGAGCGCGAGGAGGAAGTCGTGGCCGAGGCGGGAGCCCAGCGAGGCGATCGCCTGGGCTTCCTGCGTCAGCACCTGCCGCGCGTACGCGAGGGACGCCTTCGGGGTGGAGCGGCGGAGCGCGGCGGAGCGCCTGGGGCGGGCCATGGCGCGGCGTGTACTCCGCCCATGGCACCGCGCACAGCGCTTACTACTGAACGGTGCCGCTCACGCTGGTCTGCACCTGGGTCCCCAGCGTGGTGGTGCGGATGGTGATGCTGAAGGTCTCGGGCGGGTTCATGTCGGCGACGGGCATGCCCACGATGGTGATGCGCCCGATGGGCCCGATCGACCAGATGCCGAAGGCCGTGCGGTACTGACAGACCTGGGTGGCGGGCAAGCAGTCACCATCGCCCGTGGCGTTGGTCAGCCGGCGCGGCTCGATCTGGAAGGAAAAGCCATCGAGGCCGAGGAAGGTCTGCCAGGTGACGGTCCCCCGCGTGCCGGTGCGGCTCAGGGTGGCGGTGCTGGTCATCTCGACGTTGTTGAGGTTCAGATCTCGCGCGAAGTAGTCGACGGTCTGAGTGGTGGCCCGGGGGACGTCGAACGTGGAGGGGATGTAGAACGCGCTGCTGGGGTCCACGAGATCGGTGTACAGCAGGTAGGCCTTCGTCCAGATCTTGGTGGAGCTGTTCCAGACGCCGTTGGGACCGGTCCAGGCGCCGTTGTTGTCGACGTCGATGTAGGTCTCGCCCACGTTCCAGACGTCGTCGTCGTTGTTGTCCACGAGCGGCTCACCCTGGTCGATGAACTGCTCTGTGCCGTCGCGGACACCGTTCGAGTTGCTGTCGCTGAACCATTCCTCGCCGTCGGTGTAGGCGATGAGCGCTACGAGGCCGTCGCGCGGATTCCGGGTGAGGCTGCCATCGATTCGGCTGGGTTCCGCCAGGCGTGGGAAGGGGAACTGAGTCGGCAGTGCGGTGAGCGGCGACACGTCTGCCGCAGGGAAATCTCCCGACGTGGTGAACATGACGGTGCCGCGGCCCTCGTTCGTCCCGAGGGGGGGCACGAACGCGGTGGTCGGGGTGCTGTTTTGAATGTTGCCCGCCTCTGCGAGGAACTGCACGGTGGTTCCTGCGCCGATGGGGTTGTTGTTGCGGTCGACGAGGATGACGGTGCAGGTCGCGGGGATCACCAGCGGCGGGGGGGTGTCGCGGTAGGCGGCCAGGTTGACCTTCGGGCACTGGAAGGAGAACCCCCGATTCGCGGGCTTCGCACCACGCACGCCGATGGTGGGGCTCGACGCCGAGATGCCGGGGATGACGGTGGCGGTGACCGAGAACGAGCCGATGGAGTTGCCGGAGGTGACGACCGCGTCGACGTTGCCCTGGGCGTCGCTGATGGCGCTGGCGGTGACCCCCGTGCCGGTGGGCTGGTTGTTGAGCGCGAAGGTGACGCGCACGCCGCTGACGGGCTGCGGGGAGGTGCGCGAGTCGCGCAGGGTGAAGCGCAGGGTCGCCTGGGTGTTGAAGCCCGAGTTCGAGATGCCCATCACCGCACACGCGGTGCCGCCGCAGGTGGTGGAGACGTAGGCGATGGTGCCGATCCGCAGGATGTCGACGTTGGCCGCGCCGGTCCGTGCGGACATGGGGTCGGTGGCGGTGATCGTCGCGAGCCCGTCGACGCCGTTCTCGCGCAGTTCCAGAGGAATGAGGCCCGCGGAGTCGGTGGTCCCGGTGCCGGAGAAGGTGCCGCCGTCGGCGTAGGTGAGCGTGCCGAGATTGGTGGCGACCTGCAGCGTGCGGCCCACGGCGGGCGTTCCGTTCGCCACGAGGCGCGCGGTCACCAGCGTGCTGTCTCCGACCCCGACGTAGAGCCTCGGCTTGCCGGTGCTGACGAAGACTCCGGCGTCAGGCTGCGCGATGTTGACGTTGGTTCGGGCCGAGACGTTGAACTGCAGGTCGCTCGCGGTGATGGTCGCGATACCTGGCGAGCCGGTGTCGGTCAGCATCGCCCGCACGCGGCCGTTGGTGTCGGTGGGGGAGGGAGAAACGAAGGTGCCACCGTCGATCTCGAGCAGGCGGCCTGCAGAGGTCTCGACGGTGATCATCCTGCCGGGGATCGCGCGGCCATCGAGCGTGTGGTTGACGGTGAGCTGTGCGACCTCGTTGAACCCGACCGTGAGGGTCGCCCGGTCGGACATGATGTTGATGCCGGCGTCGGGCATGAAGATGGTGACGCGGGTGGTACCGGGCGCGCCGCGAGGACCGGTCGCGGTGATGGTGGCCTGCCCGGGCGTGCCGTCCTCGGCCAGCACTGCGCGAACCTGGCCAGCGGAGTCACTCTGCACGGGGCCGACGAAGGAACCACCGTCGGTGAAGAAGAGCTGCCCCAGGGAAGTGGTGAGGTCGATCGCGGCGTTGGCGGCAGGCAGCCCATCGACCACGTAGGTGGCGGTCATGGTGGCGGTGTTGCCGAGGCCCACGCCGATCTGCGTACGCGACGCGGTGAGGGTGGTGACCTGCGTGCCGGCGTCAGGCGGGATGACGACCTGCGGGGTCACGGTGATCGACGTGTTGGCCGAGGCGAGCTTGCCCCCCACCACCCACTCGGCGCTGATGCGCACCGTGCCGGTGCAGAGCGAGTCGTTGGTGAACGTGCAGCCAAACTCGGTTGAGCCCTCCCCCCCGACCAGCTCGACCTCGACGCCGTCCTTGAGCGTGCCGGCGGCAGAGGTGACGCGCACCTTGCCCGTGCCCGCTTTGCCCTTGTCGTCCACGGCCACGACGCGGAGGGTCGACCTCTGCATGATGCCGTCGAGCGTGCGCGGGCTCGCGGAGAGCGTGAGCTCAGGCTCGACGGCGGGGGGCTCGCAGGCGGTGAGGAAACCAACCAGCAAGACGCCAGGGAAGAGAAGCTTCGATGAGGACATGAGGACCCTTTGGAACACGGCCAGGAAAGAAGGCGGTAGTATTCGTGGCCGGTCGGGTCGGGTCAACCTTCCTCCCCGAGGGCTGGGCGTAACCAGCATGGCGGGGTCCGTCGACCTGCGCTAACCCACCGAACATGCACTTCGGTCTCTCTGACGACGAAAAAGCACTGCAGGAAACCGCCCGGAAGTTCGCCCGCGAGGTGATGCGCCCGAAGTCGGCGCATTGCGACGAGACGAGCACCTTCCCCAAAGACATCATTCAGCAGGCCAGCGACCTGGGCCTGATGAACCTGACCATTCCCGCTGAGTTCGGCGGCATGGAGCTGCCCCACGTCGCGCAGGCGATCGTGACGGAGGAGCTCGCCTGGGGCTGCTCGGGCATGGCGACCTCGATGATCGCCAACGACCTCGCGCTGCTCCCGATCGAGATCGGCGGCAGCACCGAGCAGAAGGAGCGGTTCCTGCGCCCCTTCACCACCGGCTTCCGGCTCGCGTCGTTCGGGCTCACCGAGCCGGGCGCGGGCAGCGACGTGGCCGGCCTGCGCTGCACCGCGCGCCGCGAAGGCGACTTCTACGTGGTCAACGGCCAGAAGCAGTGGATCACCAACGGCGAGTACGCCGACCAGTTCACGCTCTTCTGCACCACCGACCCGGCCAAGCGGCACAAGGGCATCATGTGCCTGGTGGTCGAAGGCCGCCCGAAGGGGCTCACCGTCGGCAAGCACGAGAACAAGATGGGCCAGCGCGCCTCGAACACGGTGACGCTCACCTTCGAAGACGTGAAGGTGCCCGTCGCCAACCGCATCGGCCAGGAGGGCGAGGGCTTCCTGATCGCCATGGCCACGCTCGACAATTCCCGGCCGCTCACCGCGATGGTCGCCATCGGCATCGCCCGCGCCGCCATGGAGCACGCGATCGACTACAGCAAGCAGCGCACGCAGTTCGGCAAGCCCATCGCCGACTTCCAGGCGATCCAGTTCATGATCGCCGACATGGCGTCCGACATCGAAGCGAGCCGCCTGCTCACCTACAAGAGCGCCTGGCTGCTCGACGACGGCCAGCGAAACACCCTCGTCTCCAGCTACGCCAAGCGTTTCTCCGCCGACATGGGGATGAAGGCCACTACTGACGCCGTGCAGATCTTCGGTGGCTACGGCTACTCCCGCGAGTACCCGGTGGAGAAGCTCATGCGCGATTCCAAGCTGATTCAGATCTACGAGGGCACCAGCCAGGTGCAGCGCCTCGTGATCGCGCGCGAGCTGCTCAAGGGCACCTGAAATTCAGGTTGCGCCTCCTGCGGTTGATTCATAAATCACCCTCACACAATGCGACGCGTCAAACAGCGCCGCTGATCGAGCAAGGAGCCTCTCAGATGCCGTTGAAGATCCTCGTCACCGCGAAGCGGGTTGAAGACTCAGAGTCGAAGATCAAGGTGAACCCGGCAGGCACGGGCATCGTGGGGGAGGGGCTCAAGTACAAGATCAACCCCTTCGACGAGATCGGCGTCGAAGAGGCGCTGCGCCTGGTGGCCAAGCACGGCGGTGAAGTGGTCGTCGTCTCGGTGGGCTCGAAGGACGTGCACGAGCAGCTGCGCCACGCGCTGGCGATGGGCGCCACCCGCGCGGTCTGGGTGAACCACGCAGGCCCCATGGATCAGCTCGGCATCGCCGCGTGCTTGCAGAAGGTCTGCGAGAAGGAAAAGCCCGACCTCGCCATCCTCGGCAAGCAGGCCATCGACGACGATCAGAACCAGGTCGGCCAGTACATGGCCGAGTGGCTGGGCTGGTCGCAGGCCACCTTCGCCTCGAAGGAAGAGTCGCTCGAGTCCGAGGCCGAGAAGTCGAAGACGCCCGCGATCAAGCTCAACGCCGACGGCAAGAGCATCACCGTCATCCGCGAGGTCGACGGCGGGTTGCAGACCATCGAGAGCCCGCTCCCCTGCGTGGCCACCAGCGAGCTGCGCTTGAACCAGCCGCGCTACGCCTCGCTGCCCGGCATCATGAAGGCCAAGAGCAAGCCCATCGAGGAGCTGACCCCCGCGGCGCTCGGCGTCGACATGACCCCGAAGCTCACCGTGACGAAGATGGTGCCTCCGCCCGCCCGCAAGGCCGGCATCAAGGTGCCTGACGTCGCGACCCTCATCGAGAAGCTCAAGAACGAAGCCAAGGCGCTGTAAGCCACTTTTCGGAACAAGGAACTCATCATCATGGGCAACGTTCTCATCGTCGTCGAAGCAAACTCTGACGGCTCGCTCCGCAAGGCGACCCTCAACGCCATCACCGCCGGCCAGCAGCTCGCGAAGGCCTCGGGCGGCGAAGTGCACGCCATCGCGCTGGGGAAAGACGCCACCGCGCTCGCCAACGCCGTGAAGGACTACGGCGTGAAGGTGGTGCACGCCGCCTCGGGCGCGCAGCTCGAGCACGCCATCGCCGAGAACTGGGCTCCGGCGATCTCCGCCGCGGCGCAGGCCATCAGCGCGGAGTGGGTCGGCGCAGCAGCCACCACCATCGGCCGTGACGTGCTCCCGCGCGTCGCGGCGCGGCTCAAGGCCGTGATGGCCTCGGAGATCCTCTCGGTCGAGGGCTCGGGCGCCGACGTCTCGCTCACCCGCCCGATGTGGGCCGGCGCGGTCATCGCCACCGTGAAGCTCACCGGCAGCGTGAAGTGCTTCACCGTGCGCGCGACCGAGTTCGCCCCGGCAGAGAAGAGCGGCAGCGGCGAGGTGAAGCCGTTCGCGGCGCCGATGCCCGACAAGCAGCTCTCGAAGTTCGTCACCTTCAAGGAAGTGAAGAGCGCGCGGCCGGCGCTCACCGAGGCGAAGGTGGTGGTGTCGGGTGGTCGCGGCACCAAGGGTGACTTCAAGCCCATCGAGGGCTTGGCCGACGAGCTCGGCGCGGCGGTCGGCGCGTCACGCGCGGTGTGCGACGCGGGCTGGCAGCCGAACGATCTCCAGGTCGGTCAGACCGGCAAGGTCGTCGCTCCGGCGCTGTACATCGCGGCCGGCATCTCGGGCGCGATCCAGCACGTGGCCGGCATGAAGAGCAGCAAGACCATCGTCGCCATCAACAAGGACGCCGACGCGCCCATCTTCCAGATCGCCGACTACGGCCTGGTGGCCGACCTGTTCAAGGCGCTCCCCGAGATGCAGGCGGCCATCAAAGCCGCGAAGTAGTCCTCGGCCCCTCACCCCGACCCTCTCCCCGCTCTCGCAGGGAGAGGGCGCACTTTCAGGACGCGTGCACGGCCCTACCCAGGACATCAATGACGCTGCGCTGACGGCTCTGGGCATCCATCGCCTGGAGATCCCCGTGCCCTTCATCGAGGCCGGCGGCCCAGCCAACGTCTACGTCATCGAAGACGCCGACGGCCGGTACTCGCTCTTCGACACCGGCATCGGCACGCCCGACGGCATCGCGGCGCTGCGAGGGCAGGCGGCCGAGAAGCAGCTCGATCTCAAGAAGCTCTCGCGCATCGTGGTGAGCCACGGCCACCTCGATCACTTCGGCAACGCGCAGATGTTGTCGGAAGAGAGCGGGGCGCGGGTCTTCATTCACGACGCCGACGTGGAGAAGGTGACGGGCGACGCGCGCTTCGCGGCGTTGCTCCGCCGTCACCGGGCCTATTTCCTGCGCCTGGGCGTGCCGGTCGAGACGCTCGACCAGATGCAGGAAGGCGCTGATCGCCAGCCGAACCTGATCCGGCACGTCGAGCGTTCGCGGCTGGGCCCGCTCCACGATGGCGACGTGCTGCAGTTCAAGCACTTCGAGGTGGTGGTGAAGCACCTGCCCGGGCACACGCCGGGGCTCGTCTGCCTGCATGCCCAGCGGCAGCGCTTCTTCTTCGCCGACGATCACGTGCTGGCGCGCGTCTCGCCCAACCCGCTGCTCGATCTCTCGCAGGGCGAGGGGACGACCAAGTTCCGCGCGCTGTCCCGGTACCTGGAGGGCGCGAAGTGGGTGAGAGATCTCGACCTCGACGCGGTGCTGCCGGGCCACGGGCCGGCGTTCCGCGGCCACCGCGAGCTGCTCGACGGGTTGTTCGCGTTCTACGAGCAGCGGCAGGACAAGTTGCTCGCGCGGCTGCAGCAGGGGCCGGCGAGCATCTTCGAGCTGCTGCCCACGCTGTTTCCGCGGCGCGATGCGGGCCGGCTGGTGCTGATGCTGTCGGAAGTGCTCGCGAACGTGGAGGTGATGGAAGACCAGGGCCGCGTCACCGCCACCGTTCACCCCGAGCGCAGCCGAGGGGCGAATGACCCCCCGCTCGACGGGGAGATTGTCCGCTACGCGCCGAGTTGAAGTCGTGGGATCCTCGCGTTCGCCATGATCTGGGTCGCTCTGCCTTGGCCAGAACTCCGCTACGCTCCGTTCTGTCTCGCGCAGCGTTCCGCTGCTGGCGGCGTCGCTCCATGATCCAGATGTTCCACGTGACCAAGGCCTACCCGGGAGATCCCCCGGTGTTGACCGACCTGAACCTGGACATCGGGAAGGCCGAGTTCGTCTTCCTCACCGGGCCCTCAGGCGCGGGCAAGTCGACGCTGCTCAAGCTCATGTTCCTCGCCGAGCGCCCGAGCAAGGGGCAGATCCTGATCGCCGGCCGCAACATCGCGCGCGTGCGCGAGTCGTCGATCCCCTACCTGCGCAGGAACATCGGCGTGGTGTTCCAGGACTTCAAGCTCTTGCCCACGCGCACCGTGGCGGAGAACGTCGGCTTCACCCTCGACGTGCTCGGCGTGACCCGCGAGGAGGTGCGCGAGCGCTCGGTGAAGATGCTCCGGCGCGTGGGGCTCGAGCACAAGGCCGACGTGTCGCCGCTCAAGCTCTCGGGTGGTGAGCAGCAGCGCGTGTCGCTGGCGCGGGCGCTGGTCAACGATCCCGCCATGCTGCTGGCCGACGAGCCGACGGGCAACCTCGACCCCGCGCTCACGGTCGAGATCATGGACCTGCTGTGTGACGTCAACGCGCGGGGCACGACGGTGATCGTCGCCACCCACGACGCGTCGCTCATCGCGCGGTACGAGAAGCGCACCCTGCGGCTCGAGCACGGCACCCTGGTGGCTGACTCGCGCGGCGAGAAGGCGGCGAAGCTGATGGCGCACGATCAGTGAGCCTTCTCAGTTCGGCCCCTCACCCCGACCCTCTCCCCGCTGGCGCAGGGAGAGGGAGAATGTGGGTCAGTTTGCCGCGTTGACCGACGAGCCGCCCGAGCTGCTCACCGCGGTCGCGTCGGCTCCGCCGGTCACAGTCACGTGGCTGCCGCCCGACGCGGTGCCCTCGACCGACTTGCTCGCGCTCACGTCGATGGTCGAACCGCCGGTCGCTTCGACGCTCGCGACCTCTGCGAGGAGCTTCGTGGCGTCGATGCCCGAGCCTCCCGAGGCGTTGAGGCGGGCGTCGGCCGTGCGGCCGCTCACCTCGAGGTGACTGCCCCCCGAGGCCGTGGCGCGGAAGGGGCTGATGTCGACTTCGGTGGCCGTGAGGTGGCTTCCTCCCGTCGTCTCGGCTGCCACCACGGCTTCTCCCGTGATCAGCACCTCGGTGCTGTCCAGGTCGGTGACGATCACGTTGGGCTTGAGGCGGACGATCAGGGTGCCGCTCTTCACCACCGTCTCGAGGTTCGCCACCACCTTCTCGGGCGCGTTGATGGTCGCTTGCGGGGTGCCGGGGCTCAGTTTGGCGGTCAGGCCGTCCTCGATGCGCACCCGGGTGAAGGCGTCGAGGGTGCGGGTCTCGGAGAGCTCGGGGCCTCCGTCGATTTGGCGGCAGCCGAACAGCGACATCGCGGCGAGGAGGAAGATTGAACGCGTCATGGACCTTCTGGTGCCGACGACCAAAGAAACGATCATTGCTGCGCCCCTCACCCCGGCCCTCTCCCCGCTTCGCAGGGAGAGGGAGACAGGACAGACTGCGCGACTTCTGTGAGCACCAGCGCCCGGCTCGCCTATTTCGTCCGTACCGCCATCGGCAGCATGGTGCGCTCGCCCTTCGTTCACGTCATCGCCATCGCCGCCCTGGGCCTGTCGCTGGTCGGCTTCGGCATGGCCCGCATCGCCGCCGATCAGCTCGACGCACTGCTGGCCTCACTGGGAGGCGAGGTCGAGTTCACCGTCTACCTCGCCACCGACGCGCCCAACGAGCAGGTCGATGAGCTCGAGAAGGCGCTGGTCAACCGCACCCACGGCACCATCGCGCGCATCTCGCCGGCCACCGCGCTGGGCCGCCTGGCCGCGCAGCTGGGAGAGCAGGGCAAGTCGCTCACCGAGCTCGGTGACAACCCGCTGCCGTGGAGCCTCGAGCTCCAGCTCCCGCTCGGCTCGCGCGAGCCCACCGCGCTCAAGACCCTCGCCGAGAAGACCCGCGCGCTCCCCTTCGTCACCGGCGTCGACTACGGCGAAGAGGCGCTCGAGCGCCTCGGGGTCATTTCCCGCGCCCTGCGCCTGGCCGGCCTCATCGTCTTCGCGCTGGTCTTCCTCACCGCCGTCATCGTCGTCTCGGCCACCCTGCAGCTCGCGATCTTCGCGCGCCGCGAGGAGATCGAGATCCAGAAGCTGGTCGGCGGCACCGACCGCTTCGTGCGCATGCCCTTCCTCATCGAAGGCGCGCTGCAGGGCGTGTTCTCCGGGGCCTTCGCGCTCGCCGCGGTCTATGGCCTCGTTCGCTGGCTGGAGAAAGAGGGCGGCGACCTGGTCGGCTTCCTCATGCTCGACGGCCGCTTCGTGGTCGCCTGGGGCCGCCTCGCGCTCGAGCAGCTGGGCCTGGGCGTGGCGCTGGGCCTCACCGGCAGCTTCATCGCGGTGCGGAGGTTTCTGCGCGTATGAGCGCCCTCCTGCTCGCCCTGCTGCTCCACGCGGGCAGCGACGTGGAAGAAGAGCACGCCCAGCTCGAGGCCCGCCTCGCCGCTGAGAAGGCCGCCTTCGACGCCATCGGCGACGAGAAGAAGGACCTGCTCGGCCTCCTCGACGCGCTCGAGCGGCTCGCCCGCGAATCGGCGCAGCGGGCGGCCTCGCTCGAGCGGAACATCGCGCGGGTGACGAAGCAGGTGGGCGAGGCGCGCAAGGACGCCGAGGTGGTGCAGGCCGAGCTCACCGCCCAGCAGCGCCGGATCGCGCCTCGGCTGGTCACCCTCTACCGGCTGCAGAAGCGGGACTCGCTGGGCGCGATGCTCTCGGCGGGCGACTTCGCCTCGCTCATCAAGCGGCGGCGCGCGTACCAGACCCTGGTGTCGAGCGACGTGCGTGAGCTCGACGAGCTGGCGGTGTTCGCGGCGTGGCAGCGCAGGCAGGCCAGGCGGCTGGAGCGCCTCGAGGCCACCGGCCAGCGCTACCTGCGGGCCCTGCGCGCCGAGCAGGCGGTGAGCCAGGCGCGCCTGTCGCGCTTCAAGGACCTGCTCGCCAGCGTGAGCGCCGAGCAGAACCGCATGAGCCGCCTCATCGCCGACCTGGAGCAGACCGAGAAGGAGCTCGCCGGCATGGTGACCGACATGCAGAGCACCGTCGGCAGCTCGGCGTTCCGCGCCCGGCGGGGGCAGCTCCCGTACCCGGCGCAGGGCCTCGTCGAGGTCGGCTTCGGCAAGGTGGTCAACCCGCGCTTCAACACGGTCACCGTGCAGAAGGGCATCGACATTCGCGCGGCCGAGGGCACCGAGGTGCACACCATCAGCACCGGCACCGTCGTCTTCTCGGGCTGGCTCAAGGGCTACGGCAACCTCGTGATCGTCGATCACGGCAGCAACTACCACTCGCTCTACGCGCACCTCTCGAACAGCCAGGTCGAGGTGGGCAACGAGGTGGAGGAAGGCGAGACCATCGGCCAGGTCGGCGACACCGGCAGCCTCAAGGGCAGCTACCTCTACTTCGAGATCCGCAAGAGCGGGCAGGCGGTCGATCCACTCCCCTGGCTCAAGCCCGAGGAGTGATGTGACAAGCTGCGCCGATGGAATGGTTGTCGCTGGCCAATCGGGTCATCCGCCGCACCCTGATCGCCTCGGGGGTCTCGAGCGAGGTGGTGCGGCTGCACGACACTGACGTGCACTTCTACCGCGCCGAGCGGGGTGGGCGCGGGCCGCCGCTGATGCTGGTGCACGGCCTGGGCAGCTCGGCCAACGCGTTCTTCCGCACGCTCGCGCCGCTGGCGAAGAGCTTCAGCTCGGTCTTCGCGGTCGATCTCCCCGGCAACGGCTTCTCACCCCTTCCCGGCGCGGGCCCGATGCCGGTGCGCGACCAGGTCGAGCTGCTGCTCGAGTTCCGCCGGCGCATCATCGGCGAGAAGGTCTTCCTGCTCGGCAATTCGCTGGGCGGCGGCATGGCGCTCAACATGGCCTTCCGCGAGCCGGAATCGCTGCGCGCGCTGGGCCTGGTCTCGCCCGCGGGCGCGCAGATCACCGAGGAGCGCTTCCGCCAGCTCATCCAGAGCTTCCAGGTGCAGGACGCGAAGGGCGCGCGGGTGCTCGCGCACAAGCTCTTCGTCAAGCCGCCCCTCTCGCTGCTCCTCTTCGCAGACGAGCTGCGCAAGATGATGAGCAGTGACACGGTGAAGAGCATCGTCGCGGCGATCTCCACCGCCGACCTGGTGCAGGGCGCGCAGCTCAGCGCGCTGCCGATGCCCACGCTGCTCATCTGGGGGCAGAGCGAGAAGCTGCTGCCCTACGAAGGCCTCGACTTCTTCCGCACGCACCTGCCCGCACACGCCGAGATCCACGAAGTGAAGGGCTTCGGACACATGCCTCAGATGGAACACCCCCGCGCTTTCGTGGAGCGGGTGCAGAAATTCGCGGTGAGCCGGGGTCTGGTGCAGGCTGCGTGACTTGACGCCTCGAGCCGTTTGAAGCGAAAAGGCGACCCCTCATGGCTCGTGCGCTGCTCCTCTCGCTGCTGCTCGCCGCGCCTGCCTGGGCCGAGGCCGACGCGTCCGTGCCGGCGTGCGACGCGGGTGCCGCCGATGACGCGGGGGTGGTGCTGGCCGAGCTCGCGCCCGCGGTGGAGAGCGAGGCCGAGGCTGACGACGACGACGGCACTGACGGGGAGGGTGACGGCGAGCTCGAGGCGTCCCTCGACGAGGCGCTGCCCGACGGAGGGATTCTCTACTCGGCCGATCTCTCCGACGAAGAGCTGACGCGGCGCTGGGTGGAAGAGCCCGAGTCGCTCGGGTCGATCAGCGTGGGCCTCACCGAGGCAGGCCGCCTGGTGAACGGGGTGCAGATTCCCCCCGGTGAGGCGTGGCGGGTGATCGACGCCAACAACGCGTGGGGCACGCAGGAGACGATCGACTTCATCGTCGCCGCCGCCAATTCGGTGCGCGCGCAGTTTCCCGGGGCTGCGCCGCTGCGCATCAACCACATCGGCAAGAAGAACGGCGGCTACCTCCGCCCGCACCAGAGCCACCAGGCCGGGCGGGACGTGGACCTGGGCTTCTACTATCCGAACGATGAAGACCCGGGCCGGCTCTCGAAGAAGCGCGAGCTGGCGATGGACCTGGCGCTCAACTGGGCGCTGCTCAAGGCGCTGGTGACGAAGGCCGACGTCGAGTTCGTGCTGGTCGACAGGCGCATCCAGGCGCGCCTCTACGCCTTCGCGCTGGCGCAGGGCGAAGACAAGGCGTGGCTCGACAGGCTCTTCCACGCCGGGCAGGCCTCGCTCATCAAGCACGCGCGCAGGCACCGCGATCACTTCCACGCCCGCTTCTTCGGCGGCCGCAGCCAGGAGCTGGGGCGCCGCATTCAGCCCCTGCTGGCAAAGCAGCCCGAGCAGAACCTGGTGATCTACCGGGTGAAGAAGGGCGACACGCTGGGCGGTCTGGCCGTTCGCTACAATTCCGGGGTGAAGTTGATCCAGAAGGCGAACGGGCTCACCTCGACGTCGCTGCGGGTCGGCCGCACCCTCAACATCCCCCTGCGGGGTCCCTGCACCAACTGCCCGATTCCGCCCCCGTTGGTGGTTCCGGCGCGCTGCCTTCCGCCGGAAGCTCCGCCCAAGTCCTGAAGACCAGTGGGTTCCCTACATCTGCTGACACGGCGGCAGGCGTGTGCCGTGCGGAGAGGGGCTGCTGCCTCTTAGGATGAGTTCATGCGTGTTGCTGGTGGCGCATCTGCCCTCGTCGTCCTCCTCGGCTCGGTCGCTTTCGCAGGCGCGCCTCCGCCACCCGTCAACCGCGCCGAGGCGACGTATCGCCAGCTCGAGCTGTTCGCGCGGGTGCTCTCGTACGTGCAGAACAACTACGTCGAGCCCGTCGACGAGCAGCAGCTCATGCACGGCGCCATCAAGGGCATGCTCGAGACGCTCGACCCGCACACGCAGTTCATGCCGCCCGACGTCTTCAAGGAGATGAAGATCGACACCTCCGGCGAGTTCGGGGGGCTGGGCATCGAGATCGCGCGCAAGAACGACAACATCATCGTGGTGGCGCCCATCGACGACACGCCGGCCCAGCGCGCGGGCATTCGTTCGGGTGACCAGGTGGTGAAGATCGACGACGAGGCCACCCGCAACATGGAGCTGGCGCGCGCGATTCAGAAGATGCGCGGGCCGGCGGGGAAGAAGGTGCTGCTCACCATCATGCGCGAGGGCTTCACCGCGCCGCGCGAGTTCGCGATCATTCGCGACCACATTCGCATCGCCTCGGTCGAGGGCGCGATCTTCGGGGGCATCGCGCACGTCAAGGTGAAGAACTTCCAGGAGCGCACCGACGCCTCGCTCTACAAGGAGCTCGAGCGCCTGCGCACGCTCAACGGAGGCAAGGAGCTGCGCGGGCTGGTGCTCGACTTGCGCAACAACCCCGGCGGGCTGCTCGACCAGGCGGTGGCGATCAGCGACCGGTTCCTCGGCGGGGGCCTGGCGATCGTCTCGACCCGCGGCCGCTCGTCGGCCCAGGTGACCGAGGAGCGCGCCAAGGAACGCGACACCGAGAAGGCGTACCCGGTGGTGGTGCTGGTCAACGCGGGCAGCGCCTCGGCCTCGGAGATCGTCGCCGGCGCCCTGCAGGATCACCGGCGCGCGGTGGTGATGGGCACGCCCACGTTCGGCAAGGGCAGCGTGCAGACGGTGATCGAGATGGAAGACGGCTCGGGCCTCAAGCTCACCATCGCCCGGTACTTCACCCCCTCGGGCAAGAGCATCCAGGAGAAGGGCATTCTCCCCGACTTCGTGGTGCCCGAGGCCGAAGGCGGCCAGCTCACCAAGGCCGATCAGCTGCGGGAGAAGGACCTGAAGCGCCACTTCAAGGGCGAGAGCGAAGGCCCCGACGTGGCGGCGTTGAAGATCTCCCTGCCCGACAACCTCAAGTCGTGGGACGTGAGCGACAAGGTGCCCGACTACCAGCTCAAGGTGGCGCTCTCGTACCTGAACAGCGTGGCGGGGGCCGAAGGCCGTCCGACCGCGAGGGCACCGAAGGACCGCTGACATTCGTCGCGCGGTCGGTATGGTGCGCCCCCAGTGGCCGGGAATACCAAACAGATCATTCAGTCGCTCGCGGTCAACGTGTGCATTGCGCTCGCGAAGGGCGTAGCGGCGCTCTTCACCGGCTCGGGGGCGATGCTCGCCGAGACGCTGCATTCCACCGCGGACTGCAGCAACCAGCTGCTGCTGCTGCTGGGGGTGCGCCAGTCGGCGAAGCCACCCGATCAGTCGCACCCGCTGGGCTACGGCCGCGATCTCTACTTCTGGAGCTTCGTGGTCGCGCTGCTGCTGTTCTCGGGCGGCGGCGTGTTCAGCATCTACGAGGGCATTCACAAGCTCATCCACCCGGAGGCCGTCGACCACGTGCCGATGGCGCTCGGCATCCTGGTGTTCTCGATGCTGCTCGAGGGCTGGGCGACCTGGGGCAACCTCAAGGAGATGAAGAAGCGGCGCGGCGCGCTGCCGCTCCTCGAGTACCTCAGGCGCACCAAGGACTCCGACCTCATCATCCTCTTCGGGGAGAACTCGGCCGCGGTGCTGGGCCTCACCATCGCCATCGCCTCGCTGGTCGCCGCCTGGGTCACCGGCAACGGCGTGTTCGACTCGATCGGCTCGATCCTGATCGGGGTGGTGCTGATCGCCGTCGCGGTGTTCCTGGCCAGGGAGGTCAAGTCGCTGCTGATCGGCGAGGCCGCGGACGAACACATCGCCGAGGCGGTGAAGGCCACCGTGCCCGGGCACCCCAACATCGAAGAGGTGCTGCGGCTGATCACGGTGCAACAGGGCCCCGGCGAGGTGCTGGTGGCGATGAAGGTGCGGGTGAAGTCGGGGCTCACCACGCACGAGGTGGTCGAGTCGATCAACCGCTTCGAGCAGGCGGTGCACGACCGGGCCCCGGAGATCCGCTGGTGCTTCGTCGAGCCCGATCACGAGGCGTGACGGCCCGGGTGCCTGCGCCGCGCCCCAGGTCGGCGCCAGCGGGGCCTCGGGCACGACCGCCATGCTGATGTGTCTCCCCGGGGTTCCTTGAGGGTCGTAAGTGTGGCGCTACGCGCCGGGGTGAGCGACCATGCGGCCCATGGTGCGCCCGTCGAGCAGGCCCGCTTCCCTGGCCCTCCAGTGCTTCGTCGCCTTGCTCGTGGTGGCGCTGGTTCGCCCTCCCGTCGCCCAGGCCTCGCCGCCTCAGTTCCTCACCGCCGTCTCGCTCGGCGCGAGCGGCCCGCGCATCGCCGTGGTGGTGGTCTCGCAGGATCTGAGGGCCTCGCAGCAGCAGGGCGCGCTGGAAGGCGCCGCCGAGGCCGCCCTCGAGCGCGCCGCCCGCTTCACGGTGATCCCCGTGCACGACGCGTTCAACCCGACCGCGGCGAAGAAGCAGGAAGCCCGCCTCGAGGAATCGCGCGCCAGCATGAAGGCCGGCAGACACGCCCTCGACGATCTCGACAACGTGAAGGCGACCGAGGCGTTCACCCAGGCGCTCCAGGCGCTGCAGGAAGCCGATCTCTCGAGGAACTTCCCCGCGCTGCTCGAGGCGTGGACCATGAAGGCCGCCGGCCACGCGACCGGTGGTGAGAACGGGCCCGCCAAGAAAGACATCGAGGCGGTCGTCGCCCTCGCGCCGAAGGCCGAGTTCAGCCCCACCTACTTTCCGCCCGATCTGATCAAGTTCGCCGAGGCCCAGCGAAAGTTCGCCGCCAACGCGAAGGGCGAGCTGCTGGTGCGCACCGAGCCGCCCGGCGCCCGCGTCTGGGTCGACGGCACCTTCCGCGGCGTGAGCCCGGTCACCGTCGCCGGGCTCACCGGGGCCAAACACTTCATCGCCGCGTCCGAAGGTGGCTACGCGTTCGCCCAGAGCCAGGCGGGGCCGGGCGAAGAGGTGCTCTCGCTGGCCGCCGCCGAGATCGGCCCGGGCTGGAAGAAGGCCATCACCGAGATCAAGAAGGACCCCGAGGGCTCGACCCGGGACAGCGCTGCGCAGGCGCTGGGCAAGGCGGCGCAGCTCGACCAGCTGGTCGTGGTGTTGGCGAAGAAGAGCCTCGCGGGTGAGCAGCTCGATTTGATCGCGCTGCGCCTCGAGGTCAGAGACGGGCACAACGCCTCGTTCCGCGCTGGCACCGTCAACCCGGGCGATCCCGAGCAGCTCGCCACCTTCTTCGACGGCCTCACCGGCAAGGACGCCAGGCGCGACGGCAAGGACCCGGTGCACCACTTCAAGGGCGGGGGCAGCTCGCAGGTGAAGACCATCGCCGGCATCTCGCTGCTCGGCTTCGGCGCGGCGGCGCTGATCACCGGCGGCGTCTTCGGCATTCTCGCCAGCGACCAGGCGAGCATCTACCGCACCACCCCGCAGACCCAGACGGTGATCTCGGCGAACGCGAAGAGCAGCGGAACCGCCTTCGCCGCCGTGGCCGACATCTCGTACATCGTCGGGCTGCTCGCCGCGGGCACGGGCGGGGTGCTGCTCATCACCAACAACGGCGGAGGCGGCGCAGAAGAGGCCACGTCGGCACCCGGCGCGAAGAAGGGCGGCACCGACGACGCGAAGCGCCGCGAGCTCGATCGCAAGGCCGCGGAGGATCGAAGGGCCGCCGAGGAGCGCGCCCGCGAAGACGAGCGCCGCCGCGAGGAAGAGCGCAAGCGCGAGGAAGACCGCAAGAAGGAAGGCGACAGCAAGGCGGCCGACGACAAGCGCCGCGAGGAAGAAGAAGAGGCGCGCAAGAAGGAAGAAGAAGAGGCGCGCAAGAAAGAGGAAGAGGCGAGCTCGAAGAAGCTCACCAAGAAGGAGCGCGAGGCCCTCGAGAAGAAGAAGCGCGATGAAGAGAAGCAGGCGGCGGCCGAAGAGAAGAAGCGCCTCGAGGAAGAGGAGCGGGCGAAGAAGGCCGAAGAGAAGAAGGGCGGCAAGCTCACCAGGAAGCAGCGGGAAGAGGAGGAGCGCCGGAAGAAGGAAGAGGAAGAGCAGGCGAAGCTGAAGGCAGAAGAAGAGGCCCGCCTCAAGGCCGAGGCCGAGGCCCAGCAGCGGAAGAAGGACGAAGAAGAGCGGAAGAAGCGCGAAAAAGAGGAGAAGCGGCGGAAGGAAGCAGAAGACGATCTCCGCAACTTCTGAATTGCTGGGTCGCTCCGCCTCGGCGCATCTTCCGCTTCGCTCCAGCTGCGCTCGCCCGGCGTTCCGCTGGACCGGCTGCGCTCCTGGCCAGAAAATCGACATCGAGAAACAGGCCTGTAGCGTGTAGAGCGGCCGCCCTCTTCGGAACGGGGGCGGCACGGCTCCTGCTTTTGAGGTGCCCGAGGCGCAACACCGCGGCTCAAGGGACACAGGAAGACATGAATTCACGACGCGTCGGAGTGCTGCTGGGTGGGTGGGGCGAGGAGAAGGACATCTCGGTGAAGACCGGTGAGGCCATCGCCACCGCGCTGGAGAAGCGTGGGCACGCGGTGACGCGCATCATCGCCGGCCCCGGGCTCGACCAGGCCGTGCGCAGCGCGGGCATCGACGTGGCCTTCCTCGCGCTCCATGGCCGCATGGGCGAAGACGGCAAGGTGCAGGGCCTGCTCGAGGTGATGGGCGTGCCGTACACGGGCTCGGGTGTGCTCGCCTCGGCCCTCGCCATGAACAAGGGCTTCGCCAAGAAGCTCTTCCGCCAGCACAACCTGGCCACGCCCGCGGGCTACGTGGTGGGCGTGGGCCAGCTCGACCAGGTCGAAGAGCTGCACTGCGATCTCGGCTTCCCCTGCGTGGTGAAGCCCTCGTCAGGTGGCTCGTCGGTCGGGCTGTCGCTGGTGCACACGCTCGAGGGGCTGCGTCCCGCGGTCGCGCTCGCGTGCCGTTACGGCGGCGAGGCGATGGTCGAGCGCTACGTGAAGGGCAAGGAAGTGACCGTCGCCATCCTGGGCGGCGAGGTGCTGGGCAGCTGCGAGATCAGCTCGCCCGCGGCGACCTTCGACTACGCCACCAAGTACGAGGGCGGGGCGCGCTACCACCTGCCCCCGCGGCTCCCCGGCACGCGCATCACCAACCTCGAGACCATGGCGCTGACCGCGTACCGGGCCCTGGGTTGCCGCGGCGCCGCGCGCATCGACTTCATCTGCCCCGACGTGGGCAACGAGGTGCTGCTCGAGGTGAACACGCTGCCGGGCATGACCCCGACCTCGCTGCTGCCGAAGATCGCCAGGCAGCGAGGCCTCACCTTCGAGGACCTCTGCGAGAAGCTGCTGTCGCTGGCCGAGCGGGAGCTCGTCGACGTGCAGCCGCTCCCGCAGGTGGCGGAGCGCGTCGTCGCCGCCGAGCGCCACGCCGGGTAGGCAGACCGCCCACCTTCCCTGCAGGGGCAGGTGCGCGACAGACTGCGGCCATGATCACTGCGCTGCTGACGGTGTCGCTGTGTCTGGCCGCTGAGCCCGTTCGCCTCGCCCCCGGGACCCAGGAGGTGGTGCGGGTGCAGAGCCTCACCAAGGTGGGGGTGGGCGATCCCAACATCGCCGACGTCACGGTCTCGAAGGGCGAGCTGATCATCACCGCGCGCTCGAAGGGCCGCACCACGCTCACCATGTGGACCGCGAAGGGCATCGAGACGCGGGTGGTGGTGGTGGACGACGGCAAGACCACTGAGCTGGGCAAGTTGGTGAAGACCCTGGTGAACCCGTCGCTGCGCGTCGAGGAGTTCAGCGGGCGCACCGTCATCGACGGCATGCTCGATTCACCCGGCGAGCTGAAGAGGCTGCGCGCGCTGGTGGGCGACGACGCGAACGTCACCATTCTCGCCAGGCTCGATCCCCGTGTGCTCCCCGCGGTGGCGCAGAACATCACCGCGGCGCTCCACCGCGAGGGCCTCAAGGACGCGCACGCTGCGTGCCTGGGCCAGACGCTGGTGCTCGAGGGCTCGGTGGCCGACGAGCGCGAGCTGCACAAAGCGCAGATGATCGCCGACAGCTACGCAGGCGATCTGCTGCGTCGCTGAGCGCGGCGCAGAGCGGGTCTCACCGAAACGTGGGGCCACCCGCTGGCGCGTTGCGTCAATCATTCAATCCTAGTGTTTGACACAGGCGGGCATCCTCCCTAGAAGGTCTCGTCCTTCGCCCGGGAGGGGGATTCGTAAGAAGTTCCGGGCACTTGGAGAGGCCGGCGCCCGAATGAGCCCCGCAGAGATTCTGTTCTTGGCCGTCTACTTCAGCGTGCTGGCTGTGCTGTCGTTGTACGGCTCGCATCGCTATCGGATGGCGTACTTGTACTACCGCCACAAGTACAAGCTGCCGACCCCCAGGGGGCCGATGGCGAAGCTCCCCCGCGTCACGGTGCAGCTGCCGATCTTCAACGAGATGTACGTGGTCGAGCGGCTCGTCGACGCGGTGTGCCGCATCGAGTACCCGCGCGATCTCTTCGAGGTCCAGGTGCTCGACGACTCGACCGACGAGACGTGTGCCATCGCCCGGGCGCGCGTCGAGCAGTGGCAGGCGAAGGGCATCGACATCGTCTACGTGCACCGCACCAACCGCCAGGGCTTCAAGGCCGGGGCGCTGGAGAACGGGCTGCACCTGGCCAAGGGTGAGTTCGTCGCCGTGTTCGACGCCGACTTCGTCCCCAGCCCCGACTTCCTCACCCGCACGGTGCCCTTCTTCGTCGACGACAAGGTGGGCATGGTGCAGGTGCGCTGGGGCCACCTGAACCGCGAGTTCAGCATCCTCACCCAGGCGCAGAGCATTCTCCTCGACGGGCACTTCCTCATCGAGCACACCGCGCGCAACCGCTCGGGCTGCTTCTTCAACTTCAATGGCACCGCGGGCATCTGGCGCCGCGACACCATCAAGGACGCCGGCGGCTGGCAGCACGACACGCTGACGGAAGACCTCGACCTGTCGTACCGCGCGCAGATCAAGGGCTGGCAGTTCGTCTTCCTGCCCGAGATCATCTCGCCCGCGGAAGTGCCGGTCGACATGAACGCCTTCAAGTCGCAGCAGCACCGCTGGGCCAAGGGTTCCATTCAGACCGCCAAGAAGCTCCTGCCGGCGATCCTTCGCTCGAGCCTGCCGTACGAGGTGAAGAAGGAAGCCTTCATGCACCTCTCGAACAACGTGGCCTACCTGCTCATGGTGGTGCTCTCCATCATGATGCCGCTGTCGATGGTGCTGCGCTTCAAGCAGGGCCTCTACGCCACGCTGTGGCTCGACCTGCCGGTGTTCGTCGCCTCGACCGCGTCGGTGGGCTTCTTCTACGTGGCCACCGGCCGCGAGTTGGGCCTGAGCTGGTGGGGCCGCATCAAGTACCTGCCCTTCGTGATGAGCCTGGGCATCGGCATGGCGGTCAATCAGGCCAAGGCCGTGGTCGAGGCGCTGCTGGACAAGCAGTCTGAGTTCACGCGCACCCCGAAGACGGGCTCCGAGGGCAAGTCGGTGAAGGCGGTGCAGAAGGCCTACCGCGGCAAGCGCAGCTGGGTGCCGGTGGTCGAGCTGCTGTTCGGGCTCTACTTCACGGCCGCGGTCTGGTTCGCGTGGGACAAGGAGATCTGGACGTCGCTCCCGTTCCTCGTGCTCTTCCAGTCGGGCTTCCTCTACGTCGGCATCAGCTCGATGCTCGAGTTCCGGGGCAAGTCGAAGACCGCGCCGCAGGTGGCAGAAGCCGCGGCGGCGCAGCCGACCGTCTGACGAATCGCGCCACTTTCGGAGGGCGATGGGCTTGATGGCGGAAGTCGAGCTGAACGCCGCGGCCGAGCGCACGGGAAAGAGCGTGTCGGCGCTGAGGCGGGAGGTCTGCGACGCGCTCGTCCAGGCGGCGCGAACGCACTTCGGTGAGGGGCACGTCTTCGAGGCGCAGTTCGAGGATGGAGCGCTGGTGCTTCACCAGATGGTCACGGTGAAGGCCGAGCCGGCCGAGCCGTTTCACCGCTCGACCTCATCGCTGCGCGCGGCCGGGATGGAAGTGGACGACAACGACGAGCTCGCATTCGAGGTCATGCTGGACCCGAGCCGGGCGCACACTCAGGACCACCAGTACGGGGCCATCACGCGCATCGTGACGAAGCGTTCCGGCTTCGCCGCGCTCGCCCGCGCGACGGTGCGGCGCGTGGTGGGGCTGCCGCCCCCCGAGCGCAACCTGGTGGCCGAGGCGGCGCGCACGGCGGTGCTGCTCGCGGCGCTGCCCCCTGCCGAGCGCGAGTCGCCCGCGCGGTGGACCCGCTTCCGCGCGGTGACCGGGCCGCACGGCGGGCTGCAGGTGAAGAAGTCGTACGTGGTGGGCCGGGACGTGCCGCGCGAGGCCGTGCGCGTGCTGCTCGATCGCGAGGACGTCGGAGACGGCGCGGCCTTCGAGCTGTTCTTCGACTTGGTGGGCGTCAAGGAGTTGCTGGTCGGGCTCCTCGATCCGGCGGCCGCGGCGATCGCGGTGGCGGCGAAGCACGTGGGGGTCCCGGACGCCGACGTGCGGCTCGCCCTGAAGGCCTGCGGCGTCGACCTCGAGCAGCGCCACCTCGACGGGCGTCCGTGGACCAGCCTCGAGCACGCCATGAAGCACAGCTTCGTGCCGCTACGCGTGGTGGCGCAGGTGACGCAAGCGCACGGAGAGATCTCGCTCGCCGAGGCCCGGTGGCTCGAGCCCGCTGCCCAGCCCGGCCTGGAGCTGCGCTTTCCTTCGCTCGATCGCGAGTCGTGCCCCGGCTTGATGGCGCTGTGCGCCGACGACGACAGCGTGAGGCACGTCGACGCGCACGGCGTGGGGACGTTCGAGCCGCTGCTGCCGACGGTGGCGCCGGTGCAAGTGCCGGCGCCGCTGGTGGGCCTCGGGCTCGGCCCGCTGCGGCAGCTGTACCCGCAGGGCCATGGCGTGCTGTACGTCGAGGTGCCGGGCGCCGAGGCGCAGGCGCTGTGGACGCGGCTCGACGCGGCGGCGTCGCGCACGGGCTACCGACCGGTGATCCTCGGCGGCGACGTGCGCGACCTGCAGGCGGGAATGACCTCGTGGGAGCACGAGTCGCACGAGGGGTTGCAGGCCGGAGCGCACCCGAGCGACTCGCCGGGGGCGGTGTTGGCGGCGGCCGAGACGGTCGACCTGGGGACGCTGCTGCGGCCGGGCGGGAACCCGTCGTACCCGGGGCTGGAGCCGGACCACGGCGAGTGGCCGCCCGGGCCATCGGGCGATCAGCTCGGCGCGCTGCGCAACCCGCTGAACCAGGAGCTGTGGCCGCGCGTCCGCGTGGCCCTGGTCCCCGTCGACGCGGCGTGGAAGGCGGTCGCGTACCTGCCGATGCTGCTGCAGGCCGGCGAAGCGACTCCGTCGATGGCGCAGGCGTGCGCGGTGTCGCGCCTCTGGGAAGACGACTGGGGCGCGAAGGTGATCTCGCTGCGGCCGGCGGCGATCGAGTGGTGGGTCGAGCGGCCCCCGACGCGCTCGAACGCCATGGAGATCGCCTGCGCGCACTTCACCTTCACGCCCGAGGGCGGAAGCAACGTGCTCGAGGAGCGGGCGAACGAGCTGGTGAGCCCGGTCTGGTCGGCCTGGTGGGATTGAGCTGACGCAGCACCCCCACGCACCGGAGTGCGCCGGGGGCTTTTCCCAGGAGACTTCAGCGGCGCGCGCGCTCGATCTTCAGTTCCTTCTCAGCGTGCTTCTTGCCCGCCAGCGACTCGAAGGCCGGCGCGTCGCCTTCAGGCACGTGCAGGTACGAGTAGGTGCTGCGGAGCTCGAGCTTCGCCATCTTGCCGGCCGGCGCGCCCAGCGCTGAGAGCGCAGTGCCAAGGCCCGCCTCGTCGACGCCGTCGGCCTTGCCCAGGTTCACCCAGATGCGCACGTTGCCCGGCGCGACTTCAGCGCGCTCTTCGCGCGGCTCGCGACGTTCGCCACGACCCGGGCGCTCGCCACGCTCACCGCGGCCCGAACGCTCACCACCGCGGTCGCTGCGTTCACGGCGGGCCGGACGCTCAGAGGCAACTTCGGACGAGCTGCTCTCGGTGGTCGGATCATCGATCGGAGGCAGGGGCTGACCCGACTGCATCAGCTCGAACATCTCGCGATCGGTCAGGCGCTTCTTCGAGGGCGGGCGGGCGGCGGCAGGCGCGGCAGGGGCGGCAGGCGTCCCATCGGCAGCGACCGCGGGCGAGCCCGTGGGCACGGTCTTGTCCTCGCTCGGGCGTGACTCGCGGCGCGGCGGGCGATCTTCACGGTCGCGGCCGCGTTCACCACGACCCCGGCCCCCATCGCGACCACCCTCACGGCCGCCTTCGCGGCGGGGGGGACGGTCTTCACGGGGCCGATCACCACGGGAGTGCCCCGAGGTCGGCGCGGCGGCAGGCGCTTCGCCACCAGCGGCGGCTTCGGTGCCCGGCTCGTGCGACTGCGCCTTCTCCATGCGGCGGTGCGTGAAGAAGTAGCGCAGCATGAACGCGATCAGCTCGTCAGCGTCGTTGCGGACCTTGAGGTCGTTGGCCAGCGCGAGGAACCCCTCGTAGATGCTGCCCTTGGCGGCTTCCTTGAGCTCACCGACGTGGCGGTCGGTCCACATCTTCGCGGCTTCTTCGGCACTGGGCATGGGCTTCCTCTCGAAGATCACGTTGTATTTCTTCTCCAGGACGTTGAGCGTCGTCATCTCGCGTCCGGAGGTCAGGTTGAGGGCCACGCCCTTCTTGCCGATGCGGCCGGTGCGGCCGACGCGGTGAAGGTAGACGGCGGGATCCTCGGGCAGCGTGTAGTTGATGACGTGGCCCAGGTCGCTGATGTCGATGCCGCGCGCGGCGATGTCGGTGGCCACCATGAAGGCGAGCTCGCCCTTCTTCACGCGGGCCATCACGCGCTCGCGCTCTTTCTGGGCGAGGTCACCGTTGAGCAGCTCGGCGTCGAAGCCGTTGCGGTTGAGCACCGCGGTCACCAGCTCGGTGTCAGAGCGGGTGTTGCAGAAGATGATCGCGTTGTCCGGGTCTTCCATCTCCAGCATGTAGAGGAGGTTGCGCGGCTTCGGATACGCGTCCGAAAGCTCGTACCGGATGTGGTGGATGTGATCGACGGTGAACACGTCGCCCGAGAGCAGCAGCGTCTCGGCGTCGGTGGTGTACTTCGAGATCAACCGCTTGATGTCTTCGGGCACCGTGGCCGAGAAGAGCAGCACCTGCCGCTTCTTCGGGAGGCAGTCGAGGATGCGCGTGACTTCCTCGTAGAAGCCCTGGTTGAGCATCTCGTCGGCCTCGTCGAGCACCGCGTGCACGCACTGGTCGAGCTTCAGGTTCCCGCGGCGAATGTGGTCGTGCACGCGGCCGGGGGTGCCCACCACGATGGCCGCGCCGCGCCGCAGGGCGTCTTCCTGCTGCGACATCGACGAGCCGCCGTAGATGCAGACGATCTCGATGTCGCGGTACTTCGCCAGCTCGGTGAGCTCCTGCGCCACCTGGATGGCGAGCTCGCGGGTGGGGCACATCATCAGCGCGCGCACGCCGCGGGCGCCCACCGGAATGCGATCGAGCAGCGGCATGCCGAAGGCGGCCGTCTTGCCGGTGCCCGTCTTGCTGCGAACGATCAGATCCTTCCCGGCGAAGGCGGGGCCGAAGGCCTTGGCCTGCACCGGGGTGGGGTGGGTGTAGCCGCGCTCCGAGATGGCGCGCCGGAGCTCGGGCGAGAGGCCCATGTCGTCGAAGCTGATGTCTGCGCGGTACTCCTCGGGTCGATCATCCATGCCCGTGGGTAGCTCAGATTGAGGTTCACTCATTCCCGGCGGATGTACCTGTGGCCCCCCGATGTGGCAACGACTCATTCCCTGCCCTTTCCGGGTGGACAAGGGGCGAAAAGCAACGCGACGTGCGTTCGGGCGCCCACAGGAATATGGGAGGGGGCCATGGCAGCGCGTAAGAAGGACGCTCCGAAACCAGCCGACGAGGTCGACGCCGAGTTCGTCGAGACCACGCCAGCGGCCCCTTCCCGCAAGGCGAAGACGCCCAGGGCCGCGAAACCTGCGGTCGAAGCCGAGGTGGTCGAGGCCGAGCCCGCTGAAGAGACCGAGGCGGTCGAAGACGTCGAGCCCGCGGTCGACGAGCTGCAGGACGTCTCTCCCGAGCTCGAGGTGAAGGTGCTCAAGCCGGCCCGCAGTTCCGGGTTGGCCCGGCAGGATCCGCTCGCCTCCTACATGGCGGAGGTCACCAAGCATCCGCTCCTCACCCGCGAAGAAGAGCTCGCGCTCGCCCGGCGCTTCCGCGACACCGGTGACGTGAAGGCGGCGTACACCCTGGTCGCCTCGAACCTGCGCCTGGTGGTGAAGCTGGCCCACGAGTACCACCGCAACCCGCTGGCGCTGTTGGACCTGGTTCAAGAGGGAAACATCGGCCTGATGCAGGCCGTCAAGAAGTTCGACCCCGAGCGCGGCGTGAAGCTGTCGAGCTACGCCGCCTGGTGGATCCGCGCGTACATCCTTCGCTACATCATGGACAACTGGAAGATGGTGAAGCTGGGCACGACCGAGGCCCAGCGGAAGCTCTTCTTCAAGTTGCGCCAGGAGCAGGAACGGATGCTCAAGATGGGCGTGGAGGTCACGCCCAAGCTCCTCGCCGAGCGCCTCAACGTCACCGAGCAGGACGTGGTGGAGATGGACCAGCGCCTGGGCAACGACGAGGTGTCCATCGACGCGCCGGTGGCGGGGTCCGAAGACGAGCGCACCACCCGCGGCGATCGCCTCTTGCCGAACAACGCGATGGGGGCCGACGAAGCGCTGGGCAACAAGGAGCTGCGCGAGCTCTTCCGCACCAAGCTCTCGAAGTTCAGCGAGGCCCTCAACGAGAAGGACCGGTACATCTTCGAGAAGCGCCTCACCTCGGACGAGCCGATGACCCTGCAGGACATCGGGGCGCACTACGGGGTGTCACGCGAGCGCGCCCGCCAGCTCGAGGCGGCGCTGATGGACCGCATGCGCAAGTACATGCGCGAGGAGATCCCGGACTTCGATCTCGTGGCCGAGTCCGAGCGGGACTGAGCGGCGGCTCAGACCCTTCCGCGGAAGCGGAACATGCGCTGGCGGTGGGTGCTGCCGTCGAGCAGCTGGAAGAGAAAGCCGCGGAACACCATCACCAGGTGCAGCAGCGCGCCGGCCAGCACCGGCACCGTGACCTGCGGCATCGGCAGGGAGTTCAACGGAATGGTCCCGTCGATCACCAGCCACACCAGGCCGAGGATCAGCGCGTTGGGCACGAACCACTCGATCCAGCACTCTTGCAGGAACGCGAAGCTCCGCTGGATGGTCTCGATGCCGCCCGAGGTGCCCTTCAGGTAGATGACCTCGGGCGCGGCGTTGAGGATGATCAGCTCCATCATCGTGAGGGCCTTGAGCAGCCGCCGCCCGTCGTCGGTCACCGTCATCGGGCCGAGCAGCAGGTCGATGATCCAGAGCACGAAGAAGAGGTTGATCCAGGTCCAGAAGTAGGCGCCGAGGCTGGTGCGCAGATCGCCGAGGCCGACGCGGTTCTTCGCCACCACCGAGGCCACGAAGTACGTGTAGATGCTGAACGCCGCGCTCTTGGCCAGCGACATGAGGAAGCCGCCCGCGTAGCCGAGCGGTGAGACGGCCAGGCCCAGCGCGAGGAAGGCGAAGACCAGCGCGATGGGCAGCACCAGCGTCCACAGGTTGCGGCCGATCGCGGCGAGCGCGTCGACGAACGCCTTCCCGTAGATGCGCGCGTAGACGAGGAGGAACATCAGTCCTTCCCCAGCTCCTCGAGCAGCTTCGCGGTGTGCTCGGTGAGCTCGCCGGTGCGGTCGAGCAGCGCGTCGAGCTCGAAGAAGATCGCGTCGACTTCCTCGGGGCGCCGGGGGGCGGGCACGTCACCCTCGTTGCCCAGGCGGTCGACCAGGGCCACCACCCGCAGCAGGTGCTCGTGCGCCAACAGCAGGTCGCGGCCTGCGCGCGTGCCGTGCTTGGTGAACATGAGCCCGGTGCTGAAGAGGCGCATCACCGCCCGCTTGTTCGCCTTGAGCACCCGGTCGAGCCGCAGGCGGTAGGCGTCGACGCGCCGGGAGAGGCGGGCGTCGTGGAGGTTCACCACCTCCGCGATCGGGACGGCTTTGAGGGACGCGCGGCGCTTCGACATCGCTCAGCCGCGCATAGCACAGGCCACAACCAGCGCAGAGGCTGCTACGCCGTGCTTCATGCCTGCCACTCTCCAGGTCGAAGACGTCGCCGACGGCGTGCGCTCGTTGACCCTCTCTCACCCCGAGCGGAAGAACGCGCTCGATGCCGGCTTCCTCGACGCGCTCGAAGAGGCCCTCGCCCAGGGCGCCGGCGTTCGCGCGTGGCTGGTGCGCGGGGCGGGGAACGGCATCTTTTCGGCCGGGTACGATCTGACCGCGCTCAACGGGTTTCCCGCCGGGAGCCCGCTGCCCGACGAGCGGCTGGGGCACGTGCTCGACCGGCTCACCTTCCACCCCGCGCCGAGCGTCGCGCTGGTGACCGGCCTCGCGGTCGGGGCAGGGTGCGAGCTGGCGGCGGCCTGTGATTTCCGGGTGGGGAGTCCGGCGGCGAGGTTCTCGATGCCGCCCGCGAAGCTGGGCGTGGTGTACGCGCTCAAGGGCTTGCGGCGGTTGAGCTCACGCGTGGGCGAGCAGGCGGCTCGGCGCATGTTCCTCACCGCGCGGCCCATCGACGCTGAGACGGCCGCGCGCCTGGGGTTGCTCGACGTGCTCTCGGCGGACGCTGAGGCCCAGGCTCTCGCGTTGTGCGGTGAGCTGGCGGCGAACGCGCCGCTCGCCGTGCAGGGGCTGAAGCGCGGGTTTCAGCTGCTGGGCGGGGCGGGGGAGGCCGACCTCGAGGGGTACGAGGTGCTGCGGCGCAGCTCGTTCAACAGTGAGGACGCTCGGGAGGGGAAGGACGCGCTGCTCTCGCGCCGGGCTCCGAAGTTCGTGGGGAAGTAGGCCGCCCCCCACCCCAACCCTCTCCCCGCTCCGCAGGGAGAGGGAGCAAGGTCAGACGTCGGCGAACAGCTCGCTCATGCGCACGCGCAGGGCGGTGGCGATTCGGTAGAGCGAGCTGATCGACGCAGACGACTCGGCGCGCTCGATCTGCGAGAGCAGCGACACCGAGAGCCCCGTGCGGCGCGCGAGCTGCTTGAGCGTCAGGTTCTGACGGGTGCGCCCCTCGCGGATGAAGCGCCCGATGGTGCGGTGCAGCTCGGCCTCGGGATCGCGCGTGATCCCCTTCTTCTCGAGCACCCGCTTCACCGTCTCGATGAAGGTGACCGGGTCGATGGGCTTCTTCACGTAGTCGCTGGCCGAGAGCTTGAGGCTGGCGACCGCGGTCTCCACCGTGGGGAACCCCGTGGCGACGATCACCGCGATGTCGTCGTCGAGCTCGCGGATCTGCTCGAGCACCTCGGTGCCCGACAGCTTGGGCATCATCATGTCGAGGATGACGAGGTGGTAGTTCCCCTCCTTGAGCGTGGCGATGACCTTCGTCGGATCGAGCAGGGCGGTGACGAGGTAGCCCTCCTTGATCAAGAGGGCCTTGAAAAGTTCAGCGTTATCGGACTCGTCGTCCACGACGAGGATTCGGATCTGTTGAGAGCCGCGCACGGGTCAGTCCTGGAAGGAGGAGGAGCTACTGGTTCTGCTTGGCAGCGTCGAGGATGGCCTTCACCTTCGGGACGTAGTCGTCATCAGGTGGAGCGACCTCCACGAACCGCTCGTACCACCTGCGCGCCTTCTCCATGTCGCCCGCGCTCTGATCGCGGGTGGCGATGCTCGCGTAGACGCTGCCGAGCAGGCGGTAGCACGGGTGGTACTTGGGGGAGACCTTGAGGCACTTCTCGAGGCGCACCAGCGCCCGCTCGTAGTTCTTGGCCTTCTTCTCCTCGGACGCGTCCTTGAACAGCGCCTCGGCCTCGGCCGTCCTGGCGTCGTTTCCGGCGGGGGGCGCCTTCACCACCTCGACCTTCGGCGGGTCCTTCGGGGTCTCGACCTTCACCGGCGTCTCGACCTTCGGCGGGTCCTTCGCCGCCACCTTGTCGGCCACCATCTTCGCCCGCCGCGAGTCGAGCAGGTCGTAGCGGGCGCGCAACAGCCTGGTGCCCGACGCCGAGTCGAGCTGGGTCTTCGCCTTCTCCAGCGCGCCGCTGTCGAGCAGCTTCGCCGCCTGCTCGAGCGCGACCCGGTTGGGCTTCTCGCTCTCGAGCGCGGCCAGGAACGTCTTCGCCTCGGGCAGCAGCGCGCCGTCGACGGTCGCTTCCTTCGCGAGCACCTCGGCCTTGTTGAAGTCGAGCGCTGCTGCGCCCTCTTTCGCCTCGTCCAGCTTCTCCAGGGCGGCCTTCTTGAGCGCCTCGGCGTCGGCCTTCGGGGGATCCTGCACGGGGTTCTTCACCGCGATCGGGTCCTTCGGAGGCTTGTCCTTCGGGAGCGGCACGGGGTCCTGGCCGCTCTTGTAGAGCATGTAGCCGCCGCCCCCGAGGATGACGACCAGCAGCGCCACGGCGACCGCGATGAGCGGGGTCTTCGAGGCCGCGGCGGTGTTGGCTTCGGCGGTGACGTTCGAGCTGCTGCTCGGCGGAATGTTCACCTGCTCGCCGGGCCCCACGAACTTGAGCTTCACGTGCCCCAGCTCGATCACGTCACCGGGGCGCAGCGTCACCTGCGCGTACGACTCGCCGTTGACCATGAGGCCGTTGGCCGACTGCATGTCGACCACGCGCCACTCGCCGCTCTCCTCGCGCACCACCTTGCAGTGGGTGCGGGACAGCGAGCGGTGATCGATCGCGATGTCGTTGTCGTCGGTGCGCCCGATCTTCATCTCGGTGCGGTTGCAGACGAACTCGCGGCCGGCGAAGTCGGTGTTGAGCACCACCAGGCGCGGCGCCTCGGCCACGTCGATCTCGGCGACCGTGCGCTTCCGGTTGCCCTCGATCTGATCGATGCGGATGACGGCCGTCGCCTGGTGCTTGGGCACCGGCGCGGCCACGTCGCTGCCGACCTCGCCCTCTTCGGCGTCGCGGACGTCTTCGTCGGCGGCTTCCTGCGGCGACTCGACCGCCGGGAGCGCGGGCATGGTGGCCGACGACTCGACGGGGAGCTTGCGGGTGGTGGCTGGCTCGAGCGGCACGGTGGGCGCGGACGCCTGCTTGCCTTCCTCGGCCTGGAGCGCGAGGTCGTAGTCGCCGATCTGGATCAGATCGCCGTCTGCGACCTGGACCTGCCCCGAGATCCGATCACCGTTGATCCGGATCCCGTTGTAGCTGCCGAGATCCTCGATCAGCACGTGACCGTTGTTCCGCATCAAGCGGGCGTGACGGCGCGACACGTTCCGCTCCGTGAGCCGGATGGTGTTGCCCTCTTGCCGACCGATGGTGATCTCGTCCCTCACAAAGGGAACGACGGTCTTTCGGCCCTCGTCGTCTTCGATGATCAGCTTCAACACGCCGCACCTTTCTACCATCACTGTATGGCGCCGCACACCACATACACCGGCGAAACCCGAACGTTTCCACATCGTTCTGGAGATCGACAGCCTGATCATGGCAGGGGCCTTCGACAAGCCCGGGGCAGGGGTTCGGGCTAAGTTCCATCGGGCGAATGGCCGGCCCTGTCACACTGCGCACCGACGCTGGCGATGAAGACCTGGATCTGGCCGAGTTCGAGGCGCGGCTCCAGCAAGGGGAAATTTCCCCTCAGAGTCTCGTGCGTTTACCGGCCGTGACCGGCGATCACTTCGTCCCGGCGTGTGAGCTTGAGCTCTACCAACGCCTTCATCAGCCGCGCCGCGCCTACTTCCGCCGCGCCTTTTCCCTCAGCCGGTTTCCCTGGCTGACCTCGGGCCTCATTCTCATCAACGTGGCCGTCTTCCTCGCGACCGCGGAAAACGGCGAGCTGGGGCTCGACGCGATGGTGCGCAGCGGGGCGAAGGTGGGCCCGCTGATCTTCGACCTGGGCGAGGTGTGGCGGCTCTTCACCGCCAACTTCCTGCACCACGACGCGCTCCACATCGGCCTCAACATGTTCGTGCTCTTCAACGTGGGCGGCGTGCTCGAGAACACGTACCGCACGCTCGACTACCTCTGGCTGTTGGTGTTCACCGGCATCGCCACCATGACCACGTCGCTGTTCCTGAACGACGCGATCACCGTGGGCGCGTCGGGCATGGTGTTCGGCTGCCTCGGCGGCGTGCTGGCCTTCGGGCTCAAGTACCGCAGCCTGCTTCCTCCCTCGTACCGGAGCCTGCTCGGTGACGCGGCGATCCCCACGGTGCTGGGGCTCCTGCTCATCGGCATCACCTCGCAGGGCGTGGACAACTGGGCGCACGTGGGCGGGCTGCTCGCAGGCATCGCCACCGGCGCGCTGATGCGGCCGCGGCTGCTCGCAGAGGCCCGGCCGCTGTGGTGGGAACCCGCCGTGCGCGCGGCGCCTTCGCTGGCGGTGTTGACGGTGGTGTTCCTGGGCGAGCCGCTCTTCTTCGGGCAGTTCCTCCCGCGCTTCCGCACCGAGCGGTCCGAGCCGTTCGGCCTCACCATGCCGGTGCCCTCGGGCTGGGTGAGCGGGGCGGACCCCCTCGGGTCGATCGCCTGGTTCAACGGGTTGTCGAGCGCGGGCCGCGCCAGCTTCGCGGCGGAAGCCGTGGAGATGCCGGAAGGCGCCGACGTGAACGAGGCCGCGCGGCGCTTCGTGGAAGAGCGGCTCAAGCCGCGCGATCTGGGCGACGAGGTGCTCTCGGTGCACGCGGACGCCGCCGAGGCGTGGCGGGTGGCCGATCGCGACGGGCTGCGGGTGCGGGTGACGATTCGCGAGACGGGCGCCGTGCGCAGGTTGATGGTGTTCTTCGTGCCGCGCGGCACGCTCGTCTACCAGCTGGTGGCCGAGTGGCCGCAGGGGTTCCCCCGCTACGCGCAGGTGGCGGAGTGGATGGTGGCGGGCCTGCGCTTCACCGAGCCTCGGGCGCTGCGCCTGGTGCGCGGCGAGGCGTTGCTCTTCCCCAACTCCCCCGACGCGCTGGCGCGGCTGGGCCTGGCGCTGCTCGAGCAGGGTGAAGGGCCGGCCGCGGCCGAGGCGCTGCAGGCGGCGGTGCGGGGAGCCCCGGCGATCGTCCCCTACCGGGTGGCGCTGGCGCGGGCGCTGCTCGTGTCGGGAGAGGTCGATCGCGCCTGCGAGGCGAGCGGGGCGGCGCTCACCTACAGCCCGGACGACGCGCAGGCGCTCGAGGCCGACGCCCGGTGTGAATTGGCGCGAGGGCACCCGCGTAAGGCCCTCGAGCGGCTCGGGCAGGCGCGCACGGCGGCGCCGGGCGACGAGCGGCTCAGAGAGGCCGAGTCGAAGTTGCGCGCCACGCTGCCGGAGTTCAGGTAACTCCCGGCCCAGGAGAGAGCCAATGAGAGTCACGTTGATGAGCGCGCTGCTGTGCGCGTCGGTCGCGCTGGCCGACGAGACGGCGGCCGAGATCTCGAAGAAGTCGCGGGAGCGCGGGGCGCTCAACCTGGTCGGGCTGACGGCCGAGATGAAGCTCGTGTCCACCGGCGCCGACGGCAAGGCGAAGGAGCAGGTGCTCACCTCGACCTCGAAGACCATCAACGGCAAGAACCACGCGCTGGCCCGCTTCTCGGCGCCCGCGGGCGTGGCGGGCGTGGCGGTGCTCACCGTGGCGGGCGATGCGAGCGGCGACGACGTGTCGCTCTACCTTCCGAAGCTCAAGCGGGTGCGCAAGGTGGCCAAGAGCGATCGCGGCAAGGCCTTCATGGACACCGACTTTTCCTACGCCGACATCGGCTCGAACGGCGCGCGCGACGAAGACACCAGGCGCCTCGAGGACGGGAAGGTCGAGGGCCGCGACTGCTACGTGCTCGAGGGGAAGGGCGACGACAGCTCTCCGTACGGCAACGTGAAGATGTTCATCGACAAGCAGACCTGGGTGCCGATGCAGGTCGAGTACGCCGACAAGTCGGGCAAGCCGTGGAAGCGCTACCGCACCCTCAAGCTCAAGCAGTTCAAGGATCGGGTGCTGGCGTCCGACTCGGTGATGGAGAACCTCGTCGCCGGCAGCAAGACCCAGATGTCGATCATCAAGCTCGACGAGTCGACGCTGGGTGACGAGGCCTTCACCGATCGCGCGCTCGAGCGCGGCTGACACCTTGAAGTACGCCGCGCTCCTGCTGGGCCTGCTGTCCCTCCCTGCGCTGGCGGAGGACGACGCCGGCACTGCGTCGATGGTCATCGAGACCTTCGAGAACCCGTCCGCGCCGAACGGCGAGCTCGCGCCTCGAGGGGTGATGGAGATCGAGACGTTCGAGGCGGTCGACGCGGGCGCGGAGTTCGATGCCGGCCTCGCGTTGCCCGTGGCGCTCGAGACCTTCAAGACCGAGCCCGCCGCGCCGACGGTGCGCATCTACGGGTGGACCTCGGGCTACCTCGCGGTCGACACCCGCTTCGATTCTCCGCGCGGCGCCGCGGGGGCCGAGAACGTGGCCGAGGGCCGGGTGCGCGCGGTGCTGGGCGTCGACGTGAAGGTGAACGATCACGTGCGGCTGGTGCTCGAGGGCCGCGCGCAGGTGCGCGGCGCCACGCAGCGCGAGTTCGATCGCGCCAAGGGCTTCTTCGAGCCGATGCTCGGCGACGCGTTCATCGATCTCTACACCTCGAAGGTCGACGTGCGGGTGGGCAACCAGCGCATTCCCCTCGGGGCGAACGCGGCGCTGGCGCCGGCCGACGCGCTCAACCCCAGAGACCTGCGGGAGAGCGCCGGAGAGCTCGAAGACGCGCTGCTCCCCGTGTTCGCGGTGCGCGCGCAGGGAGAAATCGGGAAGCTCTCGTGGCTCGCGGCGTACGTGCCGTTCTTCCAGCCGCACCGGGTGTTCGTCTTCGGGCAGGACGAGGGGCTCTTGCAGCCGGCGTTCGGGCAGAGCTTCGACAACCGCCGCATCGATCCCTCGGTAGAGGACTACCTGCAGGACCGCGTGCTCGAGACGCAGCGGCCGCCGCCGTTCGTCGGCGATCTCGCGCTGCGGGTGAGCGGCGAGGGCCGGGTGAAGGTCGGCGCGAGCTGGGTGTGGATGAACGAGAAGCTCGCGCGCGTGAAGATGGACCCCGAGCTGTCGCGCGTGCTGGCGGCGCAGGCGGCGGGGCGCACGGTCGATCAAGCGGCGGCGGTCTCGGTGCTCAACCGCTTCCAGGCAGGTGAGACGCTGTACCGGGGGTTCTACGGGCGGCAGCACCTCTTCTCTCTGGAGGCCTCGGCGCTGCTCGGGCCCGGGCAGCTCGACGTCGACCTCACCTACTCGCCGCGGCAGACCTTCTACGACGCCGACTTCTCGCCGGTGGACAAGGCGTCGGTCACCTTCGTCGCCAGCTACAGCCAGGCGTCTGATTCGCCGTTCCTCTATTCCATCAGCTACCTGGGCATGGCGTTGCCGGACATCGGGGCGCAGGAGCAGCTGATCATCCTCGAGCCGGCGACCTCGGTGGGCGCGCCCCACACGGCGTTCTTCCACCTCTTCGTGGGCATGCTGGGCGTCAGCGTCTGGGACAAGCGCTTCGAGCTCTCGTTTCGGGGCACGTTCGAGCCGGTGCAGCGAAGCTTCTCGCTCGCGCCGCGGGTGACCTACCAGGGCATCGACGGGCTCAAGCTCTTCCTCGCGGCGGAGTTCTTCGAGGGCAGCCCGTGGAGCCCGTTCGGCTACTTCGGGCGCAACGATCGGCTCATGGTCGGCGCGCGCTACGAGCTCTTCTGAGGGCTGCAGTTCCTCTCCCTGCGAAGCGGGGAGAGGTCGGCCGCAGGCCGGGTGAGGGGCTCTTGGGGCGCTTGGGGTGAGCGGGGTCGGCCTCTCACCCCAGCCCTCTTTTTCCTCGAGGCGCGAGTTCGCCGTTCCCCGCTTTCGCAGGGAGAGGGAGACAGGTTCACGGAGCGACGCCGGCGTCGGGCAGCGCCACGCCCTGCTTCTTGAGCCAGTCCGCCAGCGGCACGCGGCGCGCGTCACCGAGCTTCGGCAGCAGGGAGGCGAGCAGCTCCGTGGTCGCGCCGCGCTCTTCCGGCCGGGCGAGCAGCGTCGCCTGGGCCTTGAGCACCTGCGCGTCGAGCAACAGCGGCACGTTCTGACTCTCGGTGAAGTGCTGCTCGGCGCTGGCGGCCAGTGGAATGGCCTCGACCGGCTTGCCCGCCTGGATGAAGGCCAGCGCCAGGATGAGCTCGGCCTTCGCGGTCGACAGGTTCGGCCGCCCGGCCTTCGGCTCGGGCGAGGGCTCGCCCTTCACCGCGGGCGGCGCGGGCGGCTTGAGCCTCAGGTCCAGCGAGAGCTGCAGCGGCGCGAGCGCCAGCTCGGGGTGACCCTGGGCCAGCTCGAGGCGGCCCAGCCGCTCGGCCACCACGGCCTTGTCGACCGACGCATCGCCCGCGGCCTGCCGGCGTTGCACCTCGGCCAGCGCCTTGCGCGCGTCGGCCCACACGCCCAGCTGGGTCCACGCGGCGACCTGCTCCAGCAGCGCGGTGGAGATCTCCTTCTCTCCCGCCGGCCCGCGCGCCTTCGCCAACGCGAGGTGCCGGGTCGCGGTCTGCAGGGCCTCGCCCCAGAACTCGCCGGCGAGGAACAGCTCGGTCTCGAGCTCGAGCACCGCGAGCATCTCCACCGAGTCGGCCCCGCTCATGAGCGTGCGCGTCTCCTTGACCTCGTCGAGCAGCGCGCGCGCGGCCTCGAGGTCACCCAGCGTGATGAGCAGCTTCACCAGTGACTGCGCGCTGCGCAGCGATTCGGGGTGGTTGAAGCCCAGCGCCTTGCGGCGAATCTCGACAGCGCGCTCGAAGGCCGCGCGGGCCTCGGTCAGCCGGCCCAGCCGCTTCAGCGCCACGCCCAGGTTCTGCGAGGCGAGCGCGACGTTCGGGTGCTCGGGCCCTTCGAGCTTCTCGTGCAGGCGCAGGCTCTCGTCGTAGCGCCGCACGGCCTCCTCATCGCGGTTGAGGTGCGTGAGCACGATGCCCAGGTTGTTGAGGGTGGACGCGACGTCGGGGTGCTCGGCGCCGAGGTGTTCCTGCTGCAGCGAGAGCACGCGCTCGAAGTCGGCCAGCGCGGGTTTGAAGCGCTTGCGCCTGATGTCGACGAAGCCGTCGTTGCGCCCCAGCTCGACCTGCACCTCCCAGTCACCGGGCACCCGCGCGGCGGCCGCGGCGGCGAGTCGGCCCCACGCGTCAGCGTCGGCGTCTGATTCGTCGTAGCCCTCGCTCGCGTAGAGCCGCGAGAGCCCGCGCGCCGCCAGGCCCGCTTCGCCCGACTTGAGGGCCTGCTCGGTGGCCACGAGGTTGGCCTGCCGTGCCAGCCGGTTCTCGCCGCGCTTGAGCTCGAGGCGGGCGAGCCAGAGGTAGGCCTCGGCCTGGGCCGCGGGGGGCGCCGCGGGCGAGAGGCCCTGCTTGAGCCGGTCGGCACCGGCGGCGTACTTGCCGGCCGCGAAGAGCGCGCGGGCCTCGGTCAGCTTGCTGCGCAGCGCGCGATCGGCCGCCTGTTCCTTCTCGTCGGCCACCACGCGGCGGCGCATGCCCAGGGTGGTGGTGCACGACGCCGCGCTCTCGAGCTCGCGGGCCGCGGTGGGGGCGTTGTTGACCACGTCGTGATCGGGCGCCTCGAAGAGGGCGACCAGCGCCTCGAGCCGCTGGATGCGCTCGTCGAGGCAGGCCGTCTTGAGCTCGGTGGCCTCGGCCGAGTCGACCTTGCGCAGCCGCGACGCCTCGCACACGTCGCGCGCGGTGACGACCCACTCGGCCGCCCAGCTGTCGATGGCGCGCTCGGAGCTGGCCCACGCCTCGGGGGCGTACGAGAGCCCGGTGGCCCTGAAGCCTTCCTTGAGCTTCGCCTTGCGCACGCCGTCCCACAGGCCGGTGAGCCGTCGCTCGCCGCCGCCGCAGACGAGCAGGCGCTGGCGGGTCCACACGCCGTAGCCGATGCCGAAGATGGAGAAGAGGACGAGCCCGGCGACGAAGAGGGTGCGCCGCGGGTTTCTCCTCGCGCGGGGCTTGAGCGCCTTGATCAGCGCGTCCATCTCGGGCCAGCGATCGGCCGGGTTGGCGGCGAGCCCCCGGCGGAGCACGTCCTGCACCCAGTCCGGCACCTGCGTGTCGGCGGGCACCGGCGTCAGGCGCCCCGCGGCGATCTCCTGGGCGTGCTGCTTCAAGGTGGCGCCGGAGAAGGGGCGCTTTCCGAACAGGCCCTCCCAGAGCGCGACGCAGAAGCTGAATTGATCGGTGCGGGCGTCGGTGGCCAGGCCGGCGATCTGCTCGGGCGCCATGTACCCGGGCGTGCCCATCACCGCGCCGTCGCGGGTGAGCTGCACGTTGAGCGAGGAATCTGCGGCGCCTTCCGCCACCTCCTTGTCCGGCGAAGCGGGCGAGGGCGTCGAGGTCGACTGGCGCGCCAGGCCGAAGTCGACCACGCGGGGCCGGGCGTCGGCGCCGAGCAGCACGTTGTCGGGCTTGAAGTCGCGGTGCACCAGGCCCGCCCGGTGGGCGGCAGACAGCCCGTCGCCGGCGAGGCGGAAGATGCGAACGATCTCGTCCCACGGGTGTTGGCCGCGCAGCCAGTCGGCCAGGGTCTCGCCCTCGACGTATTCCATGGCGACGAAGACGCGCTCGCCGAAGAGCCCCACGTCGTGCACGGCGATGACGTTGGGGTGCTGCAGGCGCGCCATCGCCTGGGCCTCGCGCAGGAGCCGCACCTTGCCCTCTTCGGCCGAGAGGGCGCCGCCGCGCAGCAGCTTGAGGGCGACCTTGCGATCGAGCTGGGGATCGTAGGCGGCGAACACCTCGCCCATGCCGCCCGCGCCCAGCTTTTCCAGCATCACGTAGCGGCCCAGGGTGGCCCCGCGCTGGAGCGAGAGGCCGCTGGCGTTGGTGGCGAGCGAGCCCTCGGCCCGGGTGGGGACGCCGTCCTTCGAGCTGCCGACCGCGGTCTTGGAGAAGGCCGCCGACGAGATGCCCTCCTGGCGGGTACGGCACTCGGGGCACTCGGCGAGATGGCGCTCGATCTCGGCCGCCGCGTCGCCTGACAGTTGCCCCAGCGTGAAGGCGAGGAGTGGTTCTTCTTCGACGTGGGCCATCCGAAAGGCGAACGCTAACACCGGCTCCCCCAATCCTGATGGCCGGGTGATAGACGCGCACGGAAGATGGAGCGCTGGCTCTCACCCCGTGTCGGCTTCGCGCTCGTAGCGGGCCTGTACCTTCTTTCCTTCCCGTACCACCCGGGGCTGCGCTCGCCCAACGAGCTGTGCCGGCTCTGGCAGTCGCGCGCCTTCGTCGACTTCGGGACGCTGCACATCAACGGCGTGCTCCAGCAGCGCGGCATGGTGGGCGACCTCTCGTGCACCTCGGTGGTGAGGGATGCCGCCGGGGAGCACCTCGCGCCGTGCGTGGGCCCCGACGCGCCGAGGGAGGGCGTGGTGGCGCGCTGGTACTACCCGTCGAAGGCGCCGCTCGTCTCTGTGCTGGGCGCGCCCGTCTACTGGGTGCAGACGAAGCTGCAGGGCCAGGTGTCCGAGCTCTCGCAGGTGCTCTGGGGGCGGCTGTTCGTCACCATCTTCCCTGCGCTGGGCCTGCTGGTGCTGCTGCGGAAGTTCCTCGCGGCGTACGTCGAGCCGGGAACGGCCGACCTCTTCACCCTCGTCTATGCACTGGGCACGATGGCCTTCAGCTACGCCGAGGCCTTCATGAGCCACCAGCTCACCGCGGTGCTGCTCTTCGCGGCGTTCTACTGCGCGTGGAAGGTGGAGCGCGGCGAGTGGAAGGTGTGGGGCTACCTTCTGGCCGGGCTGGCCGCCGGCGCCGCGGTGACGGCCGAGTACACGGCCGCGCTCGGCGTGGTCTGCGTGGCGGCGTACACGGTGGCGTCACGCTGGAAGAAGTGGGGCGCGCTGGGGCAGGCGGTGGGGCTGGTGGTGCTCGGGTCGGCGCCGCTGCTGGGGGCGCTGCTCTGGTACCACGCGGCGGTCTTCGGCGGCCCTTTCGTCTCGGGCTACAAGTTCTTGAACGACGCGGCGTACATGGGCTGGCACCAGGGCGGCTTCCTGGGGATCAAGTGGCCCGACCCACGCGCGCTGGGCCTCTCGTTCTTCTCCCCGCTGCGGGGGCTCTTCGCGCTCTCGCCGTTCCTCGCGGTGGGCTTCTTCGGCAGCAAGGACGTGCGCGCGAAGGACAAGCCCTTCTTCGTGCTGCTGGTGGTGTTGCTGGCCACGCACGCCTACTTCACCTCGTCCTTCACCTACGACTCCTGGGGCTGGACGGTGGGCCCGCGGCACCTCACCGGTATTCTCCCGTTCCTGATGTTGCCGGTGGCGATGCTGTACGAGCGCCTTCGCACCGCGGCGCCGCTGCAGGCCTCGCTCGTCGCCGGGCTCTGCGTCTCTTCGGTGCTCGCCACCGGGCTGGTGGGCTTCGTCAACTACGTGCCCGACGACGTGACGTCTTCGGTGTGGGCCCTGGCCCTGCCGCTGCTCGCCGACGGATTCTTCCCCGTGTCGTGGCTGGCGGCGTGGATCCCCAACCCGGCGTCGGGCGCGGTGCTGGTGGTCCTCCTGCTCGCGCTCGTCGCCTGGCTGTTCACGCGTTTCCTCAAGCTGGGCGCGACGCCGTTTCTGCTCGTGGTGGTGGTCGTGCTGCACTTCGGCGCGCTGCGCGTGCTGCCGATGCTGGGCCCACTTCCGAAGGCTGACGAGCACGACCGCGGCGCGAAGGGTTTCCTCGAGTCGGTCTGGGTCGCCCCGCGAGGCGTGCAGGTGCCTTTCAAGCCGTAAGACGCTGAATTGACTGCCATCCAGGGGCGATGTCAGTGGCGAGGCCTACAGTCCCCCACATCACCCCGCGGAGGCTTCATGACGCTGCCCAGCTGGTGGTCGTCGCTCACGAGGTGGACGCACCGCGTGCGCACGCTCGAGGGACTCCACGCGCTCGGCAGGTGCGGGCCGGTGGTGGCCCGGGGAGGACGCGGGGTGGTCGCGTTCTGCGAAGCCTCGCTCCTGGAGCTCGTGCCGCCCGAGCTGCGTCGCGCCCTGCCGCACGCGGAGTTCACCCTGCTGCCCACGCCTCCGCGGCCCTTCGATCCGGAGGACTTCCACAAAGACGCCGAGGTCTCCGTGACCCCCGTGCTCGCGCCGATGAACTTCCGCTCGCTCCCACCGCGCACGAGGACCGACCGGCCCAGCACTCAGAACTCGGGGACGACTGACTCCAGCTACGTGGGCTCCGGGGTCCCCTTCGAGGAGCACGAGAGCCGGTTCTCCTCCTGTGGCTGGTGCGGCGGCGCCGACACGCGCTGCATCTTCGAGAATGGCTCGTCGCTCTACTCGCACTACGAGACCACCACGTATGCCAGCTGGGAATACGAGTGCCTGGGCTGCGGGCTCTTCAGCCACACCCGGAACTCGCACACGAGCTGATCAAGGCTGGGCAGCGAAGTGAAAGCTGCCCAGCACCAGCCAGCGGCGGTCGTGCTCGGCGCGCGTCTGCAGCGGGGTGGTGTAGTGCCAGAGGGGCAGGCGGTAGGCGGTGATGGTGCCGTTGGCCGCGATGGGCTGCATGGCGTTCAGGTGGCCGCCGCGCTGGTAGACGATGAACTGCTCGCGCACGCCCGGTGAGGTGAGGGTGAGGTGCACGTCGACGTAGCCGTCCTTCGCGCCGGGCTCGTTCGGGTGGTTGTCGGTGTGCGGGCCCGCGTAGTCACCGCGGCGGTTGCAGAGCACCTGCGCCGCCGCGAGCGGGCCCAGCGGCACGCCGGCGAGCACCTCGCTGAACCGGCGAAAGCTCTCAGACTCGAGCATCTGCAGCAGGCCGATCTCCTTCGCCAGGCGCCGCACCAGGAGCTGCCCGACGCCGTCGATGGGCACGCTGAACATGCGGCCCACCTTGGGCAGCGTGTCTTCGTAGGACTCGGTCGAGGCGTTGGCCGGAGGGAGCGGGCGGCTGATCTCGACGAGCAGCGCGTCGAAGGTGCGCGCGATCAGCTTCCGGCAGCCGGGCAGCAGCTTCGGCTCGAGCAGGCCCGTGGCCGCGAAGAAGCCCTCGCGCTGCAGCGCGCCCGCGGCCGGGTGTTTCCCCGCGAGCAGGCGGCGACCGGCTCTCGAGAGCAGGCCCTCGAACTCGTGCGGAAATTGGTTCATCAGCGCTCGGGTTTCAAAGCGCCTTGGGCTCGGGTTGTCACGACCTTTGGGGGGAGCCGTGAGGGCGGCTTCAAAGAGTGCTACGCCCACGGCCGTGGGGGATCTCGAGCCATTTGGGGCGTTGGTGGATGGGTTACCGGCGGTGGCGTTCGAGTGCTCGCCGACGGGTGAGGTGCGCGCCATCTCTTCGTACTGGACCGACCTGACGGGCCAGTCGACGGCCGACGCGATGGGCTCGGGGTGGATGAAGTTCCTCGATGGCGAAGGGCTGTCGACCGCCTTCACCGAGATGGCGAACACGGTGCGTCGCGGCGAGCCCGTGCGCTTCGTGGTGCGCTGCCGCCAGAAGAACGGTGAGTGGTGCTGGCTGCGCTCGGTCGCGCGCCCCCGGGTGATCGACGGGACGGTGGTGGGGATCTCGGGCCTGTCGATCCTGGTGCCGGCGGCCGAGGCGATGGACGAAGAGGCGAAGGTGCGGCTCGAAGAGGCCGAGCGGCTGGCGGCGCGCGCCGACGCGCTGCTCGATGCGTCGCCCGATCTCCTCTTCCAGGTGACGGCGAACGGTGTCTACGTGGGCTACCGCGCGGCCGACCCGACGCGCCTCTACGTCACCCCCGAGCGATTCCTGGGCAAGCCCTTCGAAGAGGTGCTGCCGCCGGCCGTGGCGTTCCGGGCGCGTGAGGCGCTGGAGCGCGCGGTGCAGACCGGCCAGCCGCAGCACTACGTCTACGAGCTGCCGACCGAGGCGGGCCCCTGCGTGTTCGAGGCGCGGGTGCTGCCGATGAAGACGGCCGATCTCCTCTTCGTGGTGCGCGACGTCACCGAGTCGCGGCGCAACGAGATCGAGCTGGTCGCCGCGCGCGAAGAGGCGCTCGAGCGCAGCCGCCTCAAGACCCAGTTCCTCGCCAACGTGAGTCACGAGATCCGCACGCCGCTCAACGGCATCCTCGGCGTGACCCAGTTGCTCAAGCAGCATTCCCTGCCACCCGAGGTGGGCGAATACGTCGACGTGCTGCAGGGCGCGGGCGAGTCGCTGCTGGCCATCGTCGACGACGTGCTCGATCTGTCGAAGATCGAGGCGAACCGGCTCGAGCTCGAGCCGCGGGTGTTCGATCTCGAGCGGGTGGTGAGCGAGACGGCGCGCAGCTTCCTCGCGGTGGCCCAGCGCAAGTCGATCGAGCTGGTGGTGGACGTCGCGGTGGAAGCGCGGGGGCCGGTGCGCGGCGACCCCACCCGCATGCGGCAGATCATCAACAACCTGGTGGGCAACGCGGTGAAGTTCACCGACGACGGCTCGGTGCGGGTGACGGTGGTGCGCAAGGAAGGAGATCGCGTGTGCATCACGGTGAGGGACACGGGCCCTGGCATCGCCGCCGAGCACCACGCGCGCATCTTCGAGGCCTTCGAGCAGGCCGACGTGGGGGTGCAGCGCCGCTTCGGAGGCACGGGCCTGGGCCTCGCCATCACCCGGCGCATCGCGCGGCTCATGGGCGGCGAGGTGACGCTTACCAGCGCGCTGCGCGAGGGTTCGACCTTCGAGCTCGAAGTGCCGCTGCCGTCGGTGGTGATCTCCCACTCGCCGCCGATGACCTCGCGGGTGACTCCGGCGCCGCGGCCGATGCGGGTGCTGCTGGCCGAAGACGACCCGGTGAACGCGTCGATGACGGCGGCGCTGCTGCGCAAGCTGGGTCACGCGGTGCAGGTGGTGAGCAACGGCCAGGACTGCGTCGACGCGCTGGGCAAGGACCAGACCGACCTGGTGCTGATGGACGTGCACATGCCGGTGCTCGACGGCCTCAAGGCGACGGGCGTCATTCGCCAGAGCGAGAAGGGCACGACGCGGCACATGCCGATCGTCGCGCTCACCGCCAACGCCATGAAGGGCGACGACATCATGTGCCTGTCGGCCGGCATGGACGCGTACCTGCCCAAGCCCGTCACGGTGTCCGCGCTGAAGGACCTGTTGATGTGGTTCGGGAGCCAGCAGCGCTGAAAACGTGTGTTTTGGGGTCGTGTCCCGGGTCGCTGCGCCTTGGCCAGTTCTCCGCTGCGCTCCGAGCCTGGCTGGTCCGACGTTCCGTCGGACCGGCTCCGCTCATCGTTGCCTCGAGGGGGCAACCGTGCCACGTACGGCGCCTTCAGCAGGCGAACTACGCAGACGGAGGCACCCCCTTGTCCCAGGTGGCGACGAACGAAGCGGCGACCCTCACCGAGGCGATCCTCGGCAAAGAGCTGATCAGCGCCCCGATCTTCTCGAAGGTGCGCGCGTGGCCGGCCGAGCTGCGGGCGGCGCTGTTCTCGGTGCTGTTGGCGTCTGCGGTGCTGTTGCCCTACCTCGGCGCGGTCGGCCTGTGGGATCCGTGGGAGGTCCATTACGGAGAGGTCGCGCGCGAGATGATTCAGCGCAACGACTACGTGCACCCGTTCTGGGAGAACGCGTGGTTCTTCAGCAAGCCCGCCTTCACCATGTGGATGCAGGCGCTCGGGCTGCAGGCGGCTGATGCGGGCCCGGTGCTCGCGCTGCTGCTGGCGGCGCTGCTCGGCGGTCTGGGCTACGCGCTGTACCAGGGCAAGGTGAAGGGCGCGTCGGCCACCAAGGAGTTCTGGGGCGTGCTGGGGCTCGTCTTCGGCGCCTTCTTCCTGCTGCTGTTCGTCTGGTCGAAGGCGGTCACCTTCCCGTGGCGGTTCAGCACGGTGCCGATGGGGCCTGACGCGTTGCCGTTGTTCACCGAGTGGGGCTTCCGCCTGCCGTTCGCGGGCTTCTCCATTCTCGCGATCGGGTTGTTGACCTACGCGATGACCATCGCCGTCAACGCGCGCGCGGCGCTGGCGTCGGCGCTGGTGCTGATCACCATGCCGCTCTACTTCCTGCTCTCACGGCAGGCGGTCACCGATACGCCGATCATCAGCGCGACCATCGCCGGCGTGGCGTGCGCGATGGTGGGGCTGTTCGACAAGACGACCCGGTTCCGCAGCGAGTGGTGGTACGGCTCGTACGTCTTCTTCGCCATCGCCACCCTGGCCAAGGGGCTGCTGGGCTTCGGCATTCCGATGCTCGTGTTCATCGCCTACGTGGCGCTGCGCGAGATGACCTGGAAGTCCATCGGGGCGCACTTCAAGTGGATGTTCACGCACATGCTGATGCCGATGGGCGCCGGGCTGGGCGCGGCGGTGATCGTGGGCGGCATCGCGTACATGCTGGGCAAGCAGTGGAACACCACCTTCATGGCGGTGCCGGTGATCGACAACGTCTCGCGAATCAGCGCGCCGACGTGGCTGGGCATCATGTGGGGCTCGCTCGCCTTCTGGACGGTCACCACCATCCTGCTGGGCAGGGAGAAGAAGGCGACCACCGAGCGGCCGCCGCCGGTGTTCGCGATGGCGTACGACATGCGCCTGGGCACGGGGATCCTGCTGTTCCTCGCCGTGTGCCTGCCCTGGTACTACGAGATGTTCACCTTCTGGCGGGTGGACGACGAGTCGAAGATCTTCTGGTTCCGCTTCATCATCCACGACCACTTTGCCCGGCTGGGGAGCGGCGTTCACACCACCACCCCCGGCGGCGACTTCACGTACTTCATCCTCCAGGGCGGCTACGCGATGTTCCCGTGGGTGGCGATCGTCCCCGGGGCGCTGGCCACGGCGGGCCGGCTCAAGATCCGCGGGCTGTCGGCGGCCGACGGCGTGGGCCTGATCGCGGTGCTCTGGTTCGTGATCACCTGGGCGCTCATCGGCAGCTCGGCGACCAAGTTCCACCACTACACCGCGCCCATGCTGCCCCCGCTGGCGATCCTGATGGGCATCTTCCTCGACAAGCTCTGGGAGGAAGGCATCGACGCGCACGGGCTGGTGCTGCTGTTCGGGCTGCCGCTCTTCATCCTGGTGGGCAAGGACCTCGCGGCGACGCCCAAGCACTTCACCGATCTCTTCGTCTACAACTACGACCGCCCGTACCCCACCTTCCTCACCGAGACGCCGGTGCTGGGCAGCAACAACATCAAGCAGCTCATGGGCATGGGCATGGCGCTGGCGGGCGTGGCCATCGGCCTGTTCGCGCTGCTGCGGTCGCGCGCGATGATGTTCACCGCGGGCCTGGCCTCGGTGATGGCGTTCGCGCTCTGGTTCAACTGGAGCCACTGGGTGCAGCTCTCTCACCACTGGACGCAGCGCGATCAGTTCTGGCGCTACTACACGCAGCGCCGGCCCAACGAGCCCATCGCGGCGTTCCTGATGAACTGGCGCGGCGAGACCTTCTATTCGCGGAACACGGTCAAGCAGATCAAAGACAACCCGCAGGTCGGCATGAAGAACTACGCCGAGCAGCCGGGGCGCGAGTGGAGCCTCGTCGAACACGCCCGCCTGGGCATGCTCAAGAGCGCCGTGGGCGATCGGCAGATCACCCTCGTGGACAAGGACCTGAACAACAAGTTCGTCCTCGTCATCATCGAGTGAGGCGCGGGCAGCCAGCGAGCGGCGGGAAGAGCGATGGGCCACCATGTCGATTTTCACCGGGTGCCGCGCGCGGCGCTGGCTGCCGCGGTTTCCCCGGAGCAGCGGGCGATCCTGACCGGTCGCCAGGTGACCATCGAGCCCGGGCCGGACGAGCGCGCGGGGGAGTTTCTTGCCCGGTGGATCGAGAAGGACGGGTGGTGTCAGGCGCAGGCCGAGCTGTTCCGCGCACTTCCCGGTGCTCAGTCCTTCGATGGATGGGATCGCGACGCGAGCCAGCTGCCGCTGGAGCTCGGGCTGATCGCCCAGCGTTCCGCCGACCCGCGACTGCGCTTTCTCCACCGGGGCGCGGCGCGAGCCGACTGGCAGGCGCACCTCGACCGGCTGCCTCACGCGGCGCGCCGCCTCGCCAGCAACGGCGACGTGGTGTGTCTGGCGGCCGAGGAGACCCGAGCGCTCTCCCAGGTCGAGCGCTCGCAGTGGGAAGATCTCTTTCCACACCTCGCGACGCCTCCTCCAGACGATGCGGTCGAGGTGCTCCACGCCTACGGTGACGGCGACTTCGTTCTCTCAGAAGGAGACTGGCCAGAGGAGTACCGCGACGAGCCGTGGGTTGCCGCCCCCACACCATCGACGCTGAGGGTGCCGGGCGAGGCGGTGTCCTCCCGGGTGATGCTGGGCGTGCTCGCGGGTGGGGTGGGACTCCTCGTGCTCAGCGCCTGGTTCTTCGGGGGTTGCTGAAGGCACGGCACGCGAAGTGCTTTGCGTGGAGGTCGTTGGGCGGAACGGCGTGCTCTGGGTGACATTTCGTCACGTCCTGCACGAACGGTCGGACGTGGAGTCACCATGAGTATCGTCCTCGAGGGCCTGGAAAAGCGCTTCGGCGATCGTGTCGCCGTCACCGGGCTCACCTTCGAGGTGAAGGCGGGCGAGGTGTTCGGCCTGCTGGGCCCCAACGGCGCAGGGAAGACCACCACGGTGCGCATGTTGACGGGGCTGCTCTCGCCCACGAAGGGGAAGGGCACGGTCTGCGGCATCGACCTGGGTCCTCAGGCCGACGGCACGGCGCTGCGCAAGAAGGTGGGCCTGCTCACCGAGCAGCCGGGGCTCTACGAGCGGCTCACCGCGCGGGAGAACCTCACCTTCTTCATGCGCCTGCACGAGGTGGACGAGGCGGCGGCGTGGAAGCGCACCAACGGCTACCTCGAGCGCTTCGGCCTCGCGGGGCGGGAAGACGAGCCGGTGGGCGGCTTCAGCAAGGGCATGCGGCAGAAGCTGGCGATCGTACGCACGCTGGTGCACGAGCCCGAGGTGATCTTCCTCGACGAGCCGACGTCCGGGCTCGATCCCCAGTCGGCGCGCACGGTGCGCGACGCCGTGGCCGAGTTGGCGAAGGAAGGCCGGACCCTGGTGCTCTGCAGTCACAACCTCGCCGAGGTCGAGCGGCTCTGCACGCGCGTGGCGGTGGTGAAGTCGCACCTGCGTACGGTGGCGGCGCTGACCGATCTCCGTCGTGAAGGGCTGGCGCTCGAGGTGACGGTGGAAGGGGAAGCGTCGGTGCTGCTGCCCGCGCTGGCGACGTTGCCGTTCGCGCCGGGCGCGCACCACGAAGGCAGCCGGCTCAAGGTGATGCTCGAAGGCGAAGCGCAGGCGCCCGACGTGGTGGCGGTGCTGGTGAAGGCCGGAGCGCGCATTCACTCGGTGGCGCGCGCGGCGCGGCCGCTGGAAGAGGCGTACCTCGAGCTGGTGCGTGAGGAGGACGAAGCGTGAGTGACTTCAGCTTCAACCGGGTGAAGGCCGTGCTGTGGAAGGACCTGCTCGAGCTGCGCAAGAACAACGGGATGATCTGGTCGATGCTCGCGCTGCCCACGGTGCTGGTGCTGGTGCCGCTGGGCATCATCCGCACCTACGTGCGGAACCCCAGCGACCCGAACTTCCGCGCCATCGCGCTCTATTACGACTTCACGGTCGACACGGAGAACGCGGCCCGCTTCCTCGTCGACAAGGTGCTGGCCGACTGGTTCGTGCTGTACCTGATGATGCCGGTGTTCGTGCCGATCCTGATCAGCTCGCACGCGGTGGCGGGGGAGAAGGAGAAGCGCACGCTCGAGCCGTTGCTCAGCTCCCCGGTGACGCCGCTCGAGCTGGTGATCGGCAAGAGCCTCGCTTCGCTCATTCCGTCGGTCGCCATCTGCCTGATCGCGTTCTTCTTCCTCTGCGTCGGGGTGGACCTGGTGGCCTGGCCGCTCGCGCAGAGCCTGGTGCTGCCGAACACGATGTGGACGTTCGGGGTGCTGGTGATCGCGCCGCTGTTTGCGTTCTTCGGCAACGGCGTGGCGGTGCTGATCAGCGCGCGGGTGGGGGACAGCCGGCTGGCGCAGCAGCTCGCGGGGCTGTTCGTGTTGCCGCTGGTGGGCCTCGCCGCGGGCCAGTTCGGCGGCGTGCTGAAGGCGGGCTCGGAGTACTACGCACTGATCGGCGGCATCGTGCTCCTGCTCGACATCGCCATCCTCTTCAGCGCGCGGCGGCTCTTCGACCGCGAGCGCCTCATGTCGCGGTGGGGCTAGAAGGGCCCCTCACCCCGGCCCTCTCCCCGCTGGCGCAGGGAGAGGGAGACACTACGCGGTCGCCTGGATGAAGACCTCGGCGCGCTCGACCGGGCTCCACCACGGCCCCACGTCGACCTGTGAATGCGAGAAGCCGCACTCGCTGAGCATGCGGTACCACTGCGGCACCGAGAAGATGCGCACCTCCTCGAGGCCGAACACCGCGTTCTCCACCAGGTCGATCGCGGCCCACCCGAACAGGTGGTCCTTACGCGGGTCGACGAGGCCCAGCACGCCACCCGGCCTCAAGATGCGCCGCATCTCACGCAGCGCGGGGATGTGCTGCGGGTAGTGGTGGAACGAGTTGGTGCAGACGATCTTGTCGAAGCTGCCGTCGGCGAAGGGCAGGCGGCCGGCGTCACCGCGCAAGAGCCTCCCTGAAAGCGCAGGCACCGCCGAGGCCGTCTCGAGCATGCCCTCGGAATAGTCGAGGCCGATGGCGACCCCGCCGGCCTGTGCGATGCGGGTCGCGCCGTCGCCCGGGCCGCAGCCCAGGTCGAGCACCCGGTCGCCCGGCCTGATGTTCAGCCGCTCGATGGCCAGGCGCTGAATGCGCCGCAGCTCGAGGCCGAAAGGGCCTGCCCGGTAGAAGCGGGCCCAGACATCGAAGAACCGGCCGTGCTTGTGAAGTTCGTCGCTCATGGTCTGGTCGCTCCGGCCCGGGAATCAGGTCATGGATCAAAGGGTTGGCTTCTGCAATCGTGCAGCGCCTGGATCGTTTGGAAGTTCGGAGTGCACGTTCACCCGCAGCAACCTGGGAGAAGCAAGAACAATGGGAATCTTCGACTCGCTGAAGTCCGAGGCGCAGCGCAACTTCATCGCCCGCGCGGACGAGGCCAAGAACCAGATCATCTACAAGTATCCGGAACGCAACATCCGGATCATGACGCAGCTCACGGTGCAGGCCGATGAGGTCGCGCTCTTCGTGAAGGACGGCGTCGTCGCCGGCAAGCTCGGGGCGGGGCGTCACAACCTCGACACCAACAACATCCCCTTCCTCTCGGCGCTGCTGGAGAAGGTCACGGGCGGCAACCTCTTCGTGGCCGAGGTGTACTTCGTCACCACGCGCGAGTTCCCGCAGGTGAAGTTCGGCGGCCCCATCGGCGACACGCGCGACCCGGAGACGGGCCTCGCCATCGGCACCATGGTGTACGGCGACTTCTCCATGCAGGTGACCAACCCCGAGCAGCTGCTCGTGGGAATGGTCGGTCTGCGCAAGGCCGACAACGAGGAGTTCATCGGCTGGTTCAAGAGCCAGGTGCTCAAGGTCACCCGCGATCGCATCGCCGAGCTGCTGGTGAAGAAGAAGTGGCCGCTGCTCGACGTGACCTCGGGCGCGTACACCGAGGAGATCGAGACCGAGGTGATGGCCGGCCTCGGCACGCACACCAACACCTACGGCGTGTCGATCATCCGCTTCGGCAACTTCACCATCAGCATCAAGCCCGAGGACGAGGCGACGCTGAAGAAGCTCTCGAAGGACGTGGCCTACTCGCGCCTCGCCGGTGGCTTCCAGCAGTACGCGCAGGGGCAGGCGATGCTCGGCGCGGCTGAGGGCATGGCCAAGGGCGGCGGCGAGGGCGGCGGCGGCTCGGGCCAGGCGCTCGGCGGCATGGGCATGGGCATGGGCTTCGGCATGGCCCAGATGTTCATGAACCAGAACCAGGCGCAGAACAACCAGGCGCAGAACCAGCAGGCGCAGGCCCACGCCGCTGCTGCGAACGCCGCCCCTGCGGCGCGCAGCGTGATGGACCGCCTCAAGGAGCTCGCCGAGCTGAAGACCGCGGGCCTCATCAGCGAGGACGAGTTCAACGGCAAGAAGGCCACCCTGATGAAGGAACTCTAAGTCACTTCCCACCCTCTCCCTGCGCCGCAGCGGGGAGAGGGCCGGGGTGAGGGGCGAAGGTCTTGAGCCACCACCCGTCACCCAGCTGAACCCGCCACGCCTCGGCGCCGAGCATCGCGTCGAGCTGGGCGGCCGATCGCAGGAAATCGTCCGTCTCCAGCCGCCACCGCGCGCCCTCTTCGGGGCTGAGCGAGAGGCCGGTCGCGCGCCCCATGATCGCGACGAACTTCGCGCGGGCCGCAGTCTCGTCAGAGATCGTCTGCGTCTCGAGCCGGGCCAGCACCACGCCCGCCGCGCGCCGGAGCGCGAACAGGCGCTGGGCCTTCGCCGCGGCGATCACCTGGGGCCGGTTGTTGACCTCGTTGGCAGAGAGCCAGGCGTCCTCGGTGAGCAGCGAGGCGAACAGCTCGCTGGCGCGGAGCGCTTCCGACGACCTGCCCAGGCGATCGAGCGCGAACGAGCCCGACTTCGCGCCATGCAGCGTCAGCGCCGCGCCGAGCTCACCGAGCACCGCCTGCTGGTCGCGCAGGCCGCCCACCGGCTTCACGCTCACGCGCACGTCACCGGGGCCCGGCGCCACCGTGAGCGGCAGGGGGCTCTTCTTCGCCGCTTCCGCCAGATCGATGGTGAGGCCTGGCTGGCCGTACACGCCGAGCGTGCCGAGCGTCTGCACCGCGCGGGTGCCGATCTTCCCCTTCGGGAACTCGGCGTCGACGGCCGCGGGCACCTTGAGCAGGCGGGGCAGCTCGCCGCGGGTCAAGGCGCTCACCGGGAGCCTCACGTCGGCGTCGGTGAGCGCCTGCAGCGTGGTCTTCCACTCCGCGTCGGTGCGGGTGAGCACCTCGTCGGCCTGTCGTCGGAGCGCGTCGAGATCGAGCCCGCGGGTCTCGGCGGCGAAGTCGAGCGGGGCCGGGAGCTCGAGCGAGGCGAGCACCTCCTTCAGCTTGCCGTCGCGCCGCACCACGGCCGCCTCGAGCCTGAGCGCGGCCGCGTGCGAGCCGTTCCACAGGGCGCGGCGCTTCACCGCGCTCTTTTCGCTCACCAGCAGCTTGTTGAGATCGCGCCAGGGGAGCTCCTTGCCGTCGACGGTGAAGGTGGTGCTCGACTCGAGGTTGGCGAGCGCTTCCGACTCGGCCGCCACGCCGCGCGCGAGCAGCTCTCCGCCGAGCCAGCGCTCGAGGTTGCCGATGCGGCGTGTGTCAGCGGGCCTCAGCTCGCGGGCCCGGTGCAGCGTCTCGAGCGACTGCTTCGAGAACAGCGCGTCGTGGCCCTTCGTGGCCGCAGCGAGGTCGAGGGGGGCGCCGGTGGTCCAGTGCTGCCAGAGGGCCTCGTCGACCGCGCGCACCACCTGGGCGGCCTCCTGCTCGAGCGCGTCGACCTTCGGGGCGATGAGCTCGGCCTCGGTCACCCCGGCGTCCGGCCTGGGAGGGGTGACGTCGGGGGGCGGCGCGCTCTTCGGACACCCCGCGAGGACCAGCACCAACCCGAAAAAGCGCAGCGAATTCATTCTGCAGACTGTAACCCTCCAGCCGCCATTTCCTTCAGCTATGGAACGCCACCATGCCCCGTTGGTATTTCGAAGACCTCAGCCCCGGCCACGTGTTGGAAGCCAGTGGCCCCACGGTCACCGCCGAAGAGATCATCGACTTCGCGAAGCAGTTCGACCCCCAGTACTTCCACGTCGACGCAGAGGCCGCGAAGCGGTCGCCCTTCGGGGGGCTCATCGCCAGCGGCTGGCACACCAGCGCGCTGTGCATGCGCATGGTCTGTGACGCCTACCTCCTCGACGCGGCGAGCCTGGGGAGCCCGGGGGTGGACGAGCTGCGCTGGGTCAAGCCGGTGTTCGCGGGTGACACGCTGCGGCTCAAGATGATCGTGCAGGAGTCGCGGCCCTCGAAGAGCCGGCCTGACCAGGGCTCGGTGCTCTCGCGGTGGGAGGTCTTCAACCAGAAGGACGAGCTGGTGATGCACATGACGGGGTGGGGCATGTTCAAGAAGCGGGGCGCCTGAGTGCCCTCCGAGCTCCAGTGGCGGGCGGCGCGCGCGCGCATGCAGCTCTACGCGGCCCTGCGGGCTCACTTCGGGGCGGCTGGCTATCTCGAGGTCGAGACGCCCACGCTGGTGCCGACGCCCGGGCTCGAGCCGCACATCGACCCATTCGAGGCGAAGTTCATTCCGCAGACGGGCGTGGGCGCCCGACGTTCGCTCTGGCTGCACACCAGCCCCGAGTACGCGATGAAGCGGTTGCTGGCGGACGGTGGGCCTCCGCTGTTCCAGATCTGCAAGACGTACCGGAACGGAGAGATCTCGGGCACGCACAACCCCGAGTTCACGATGCTCGAGTTCTACCGGCCCAACGCGGACTACCACGCGATCATGAACGATCTCGAAAACGCACTCTCGAGTCTCCCTCTCCCTGCGAAGCGGGGAGAGGGTCGGGGTGAGGGGCCGTTCACGGCGACGCCATGGGAGCGCCTCACGGTGCGAGACGCAGTCCTCCGGCACACGGGAATCGATCTCTTCGTGCACCACGACGGCGCCTCACTCAAGAAGGCCGCGAAGGACATCGGCGTGCACGTGGGGGCGTCGACGGACTTCGACGACGTCTTCTTCCACATCTTCCTCGAGCGGGTGGAGCGCAAGCTCGGCTTCGGCCGCCCGACCTTTCTCATCGAGTACCCCGCGTCGATGGCGTCGCTCGCGCGGCTCAAGCCGGGCGATCCGCGCGTGGCTGAGCGCGTGGAGCTGTACGTGGACGGAGTGGAGCTGGCGAACGGCTTCTCCGAGCTGACCGACGCGGTGGAGCAGCGCAAGCGCCTGCTCGAGGAACAAGCGCTGCGGCGCACGCTGGGCCGGCCCGCCTTCGAGCTCGACGAGAAGTTCCTCGAGGCGTTGCCGAAGCTGCCGCCGTCGGGAGGCATCGCGGTCGGGCTCGATCGCGTGCTGATGCTGCTGCTCGGCGCGAAGGAGATCTCCGACGTGCTGCTCTTTCCGGCGAAGGACTTCGTGTAGCAGGGTGGGTTGGTGGCGCTGGATCGCGCTACTTCGTGTAGCGTTTGCCTGTGCCACCGAAACCGAAAGAGCTGCTCCGCAGCGCGTTCTCCGGCGCCGCTGCCGTGGGCATCACCGGCTCGCTGTCAGCCGTCGTCTCGGCGCTGAGCTTCCTCGACGAGCGCGCGCCCGACCAGGCGATCTTCCTCTGGGCCGACACCATCCTGAAGGCGTCGGGCGTGCGCACCGAGTGCCGGGGCATCGACAACCTGCCGCCCGGCAACTTCGTGCTCTGCGTGAACCACCAGTCGAACTTCGACGCGCTGGTGCTCTTCAGGCACATCCGACGGCACATGCGGTACGTGGCGAAGGCGCAGCTGCAGAAGGTGCCGTTGCTCGGGCCCGCCCTTCGCCGCGCCGGGAACATCTTCGTCGATCGCACCGGCGGGTCGTCTGATCGCACCAAGCTGATGGACGCGGCGGCGGCGGTGCGAGATCGCGTCAGCATCGTCTTCTTCGCCGAGGGAACGCGCAGCGACGACGGCATCCTCCGCCCCTTCAAGAAGGGCGCCGCCGCGATGGCGATCGAAGCGCAGGTGCCGCTGGTGCCCGCGGCGATCGCCGGCACCCACCTCATCCTCGAGAAGGGCTCCATCATCATCCGCCCGCGTCCCTCTGCGCTCATCATCGGGGAGCCCATCAGCACCATCGGCATGACCGCCGACGATCGCGAGGCGTTGACCGAGAAGGCGCACGCCGCCGTGGCCGTGATGCTCGAGCAGGGCAACCAGCTCGTCGCCGAGATGGAGACATGACGAAGAAGACCGCCCGCGAGGAATTGCAGGAGATCGCGACCGCGCTGCAATTGTCGGTCGAGTTCCCGCCCGAGGTGCTGGCCGAGACCGAGGCGTGGCTGAAGGCGCCGCACATCGACGACCCGGTGCTGGTCGATCGCACCGCGATGCCCTTCGTCACCATCGACAACGCTCACTCGAAGGACCTCGACCAGGCCGTGTTCGTAGACCGCGAAGGCGAAGGGTTCGTCGTCGCCTACGCGATCGCCGACGCCTCGTTCTACGTGCGCCCGGGCAGCGCGCTCTTCGCCGAGGCGATGAAGCGGGGCGCGAGCTACTACTTTCCCGGCTTCTCGGTGCCGATGCTGCCGCGCCCGCTGTCGGAAGGGCTGGTCTCCCTCAACGCTGATGGAGACAGACGCGCGATCATCTTCTTCCACCACCTCGACGCCCACGGCGAGCTCACCCAGACGCGCCTCGAGCGCGCCCGGGTGCGCAGCCGGGCCAAGCTCTCGTTCAACGACGTGCAGCGGCTCATCGACGCGCCCGCCGAGAGCCCGCTGAAGGGGCGCGACTTCGAGGCGAGCATGTTCCTGCTGCGCGAGGTGGGGCGCCGCCGCATCGAGCTGGCGGCGCGGCGCGGGCTCATTCGCTACCGGCGCGAAGAGGTGTCCATTCAGCTCGACGGTGAGGGACTGGCCTTCGCGGTGATGGAAGTGGTGCGCGACGAGGTCGAGCTGTGGAACGAGCAGATCTCCCTCATGTGCAACGCAGAGGGCGGGCGGCTGCTGCGCGAGTTCGACAACCCGGCGGTGCAGCCGATCTACCGGGTGCAGGCAGGGCCCGATCCCGAGCGGCTCACCGCGCTCTCGGTGCTCACCGGCCACGTGGCGAAGCGTCACGGGCTGCCCGAGTCGCCCTGGCGGTGGAACCAGGACACGACGCCCCTCTCGAAGTACCTCGAGCACCTCCCGCGCGCCGCGCCCGGCACGAAGGAAGATCGTCTGGTCGCCGCGCTCACCCGCCAGTCGGTGATGGTGAACCTGCGCTCGGAGTATTCGACCGAGCCGGGCAAGCACGTGGGCGTGGGCGCAGAGCCCTACGCGCGGTTCTCGGCGCCGATGCGCGAGATGGTCGGCGTGTTCCTGCACAAGGAAGCGGTGGAATTTCTCACCGGCGTCCACCCCACCGCCGAGCAGGACGAGGTGCTGCGCGCCGAGGTGGTGAAGGTCGCCAACCGCTCCCGCGCGATGCAGCGCAAGGTGCAGGATCTCTCGAACGAGGTGGTGATGAACCGCCTCTTCACGCCTGAGCTGACGAAGCCGCGCGCCGAGCGCACCCGCTTCACCGGCACCGTGATGGGGCTCACCTCGAACAAGGTGCACCTGCGCTTCGACGTGCCGCCGCTGGACGTGAAGCTGTACCTCTTCGACCTGGCTCCGTTCTTCAAGGGCGCGTGGCTCGAGCCGGCAGAGGAGGGCGCGATCCTGCGCGCGAAGGGCAAAGACGTGCCACTGCTGCTGCTGGGGCAACAGCTCACGGTGACATTGAGCAAGCGCGACGAGAAGACGCGGCGCTGGGTGTTCGAGCCCTGGCTGTGACACCCCGCGTCACCCGGCCGTGAACGTCAGCCCGGGCGCCGGGTACTCTTCGGGCATGCGTCGAGCCGCCTGCTTCCTGTTCGGAGTGGTGACCTTCTCATGCGGCGGTGGTGGCAATAACTCCACGCCCGAGGAGCGCGACGTCTCAGGCAACTACGCGCTCACGTACGACAACCAGCTCAAGATCCGTCTCGACGTGGCGGGCGCGGTGCGAGAGGTGACCCAGCAGGGCTACGGCGGCATCGTCGACTTCGGCGTGGTCAACGGCAACCCGACCACGCTCGACCTCACCGCGTTCTGCGCGAAGCCCGAGGTGCAGTGCCCGAGCGAGGCCTTCTGGAGCAAGGTCGCGATCACCCAGCCCGATCTCAAGTCGAGCCGGCTCGACCTGCAGAAGCTGGTGGTGGTGAACGACACGCAGCACACGCTGGATGCCGGCGTCCGCGCCGCGTCGCTGGCGGGGCTCGTCGATCACAACCAGGACGACAGGTTCATCCTCGGGCTCGGCGCGCAGGGCGGCTCTGCGGGGAGCTGCGCGGCCATCTCGATCTCGCTTGCGGGAGGCCGCTTCTCGCGGACCGGGGAGAGCACGCAGACGACGATGGAACCGCGCTCCATGGCAGGGCGGGTGTGCTCGCTCGACGCGGGCGTGGCCGATGCGGGTACGTCGGATGGCGGCTCGGACGGCGGCGTTCCGCCCGGTTTCCTCGCAGACGGGGGAGTCGACTGCTCGCTCGTGCCGATCACCCGGCTCGTCATTCCGCCCGGCGCGAAGGTCGACGGCATCAAGGAGGGGAAGGTGTTCCTCGGCTGGGCGGGTGGCTGCGCGTTCGGCCCCATCCTCGCTGGGGCGACGGTCACGTTCGAGACGGGCTACACGGGCTCGCGGAGCGGCAACTACGATCCGCCACCTTTCATCGAGGCGCCCGTCGTGTTGCCCGACGGCGGGGCAGACGCAGGTCCCTGAGCTCCCTCTCCCTGCGAAGCGGGGAGAGGGCTGGGGTGAGGGGCCGATCGCTCAAGAGCGCCCCTCACCCGGCCTGCGGCCGACCTCTCCCCGCTGCGCAGGGAGAGGTTAGTCGCCATGGGTGAACCCCGACCGCTCCAGCAAGGCTCGCGACTCGTCGGTGACGAGGAACTCGAGGAAGCGCTTCGCTGCTTCCGGCTGCGCGCCCCGCTGGCAGCGCACCAGGGACTGCTCGATGGGCGCGTAGAGCGACGGGTCGATCAGCAGCTTCACGCCGTCGGTGCGGTTGATCACGTTCGAGTACGCGACCAGCGCCACCTCGGCGTTTCCCGTCTGCGCGAGCTGCAGCGCCTGGCGCACGTTCTCTGCGTACACCACGCGGGGCTCGAGGCGTTTCCACAGGCCCGCGTGTTCGAGTGCTTCCTTCGCCGCCCGGCCGTACGGCGCGTGCTCGGGGTTGGCCAGCGCGATGCGCCGGTTCCCCGCGTCGGCGATCGACTCGAGCGAGGGCAGGGCGCCCGCGAGGCTCCAGGCCGCGAGCCGGCCGCGCGCGTACTTCTGCTTCGTCGCGCCGTCGCACGCGCCGGCCTGGATGACGTCGTCCACGAAGCTCGCGTTGGCCGCCGCGAAGACGTCGAAAGGCGCACCCTCGGCGAGCTGTTTCGCGAGCAGGCCCGACGAGCCGAACGAGAACACCACCTTCGTCTTCGTCTCGGCCTCGAAGCGCGCCCCCAGCTCGGTGAAGGCCTCGGTGAGATCCGACGCGGCCGCCACGCGCAGCGGCACGGGGGCCGAGCTGCGACAGCCCGCCAGGAAGACGAGCAGGACGAACGCTCTCATGGTGGCGGCGACTTCCAGCGCTGGTGAATCCACACCCACTGCTCCGGGTGCGCGCGGATCTGCGCCTCGATGCCGCGGGTGAGCTCGGCGGTGAGCGCCGTGACGGCTTCCTCGCCCTTCAGCGCGGGCAGCGCGACCTCTTCCATGGTGATGCGGTAGCGCAGCGGACCCACCCGGGTGCAGAACCCGAGCATGGGCACCGCGCCCGTGCGGAGCGCCAGGTCGGCGGCCGCCCGCGGCGTCTTGGCGAGCTTGCCGAAGAACGGCACCCACACCGACTGCACCTTCGTGTCCTGGTCGATCAGGATGCCCAGGATGGAGTTGCCCTTGAGCGCGCGCAGCATCTCCTTCGCGGCGCCCTGGCTGCCGCGCCAGATCACCCGCAGCTTCCCCGACGCGCGGAAGCGCTCGACCAGCTTCGTGGTGCGCGAGTCGCTCAGCTCCTTGCCGATGACCGCGGCGGGGTAGTCCTCGAGGGCGACGTAGCGGGCGAGCAGCTCCCAGTTGCCCACGTGGCCGGTGACGAAGACCACGCCCTTCCCGCGCGCGAGCGCCGAGTCCATCGCGGCGCGCGCCTCGGGCACCCACTCCACCAGCTCGTGCCGCCGGGCGTCGAACTGGCGGATGCAGACCATCTCCATCACCGAGCGCCCCAGGTGCCGGAACGACTCGCGCGCGAGCTGCAGGTGCTCGGCCCCGGTCTTCTGGGGGTACGCGGTGGTGATCGACGCGAGCGCCTTGCGCCGCTGCGAGCGCACGAAGGTGAAGGCGAAGAGCCCGGCGCGTTCGCCCAGCCACGACGCCACCCGCAGCGGCAGCAGCTGCAACGGCAGCAGGCACGCGCGGATGAAGAGGTAGCGCACGAAGCGCTTCACTCTCTTGTGGAGCGGCGGGGGAGGCGTGCTCATTCGCGCGGCGTCATGAACCAGATCGGGTGCAGCTCGTGCACCGGCACCAGCAACACCGTGCCCCGGAGCACGTCCATGCCCAGGCGCCCTTCGACCTTCTCTTCGACCGGCGCGATCAGCACGTCGAGCGGGCCGAACTCCGACTGGCCCACCCGCAGGTGGAGGCCTGAGACGTGCTGGCCGTCGGCGACCAGCTTCGCGTCGAACAGGCCCGCGGCGTAGCTCGAGCGCTCCTCGCCCGACGCGAGGCGGGTCGAGACCTCGCGCCCATCTCCGACGCGGGTCATCACGTGAAGCCGGCCACCGAAGGGCGCCGTGCGGGGCAGCGCCTCGACCTGGCCCTTCGGCGAGCGCTCGTCGAGCCAGCGCAGCCAGGCGTTGGGCTTGCCGTCGAGGGCGAAGAGCCGCTTGCGGGGGAAGTCGATGGCCACCGCGCCCTTGTCGACGGCGTGGTGGGGGCTGAGCGTGCCGGCGATGCCCAGCTCCCGTTGGGCAGGGTCGGTCTCCACCAGGCGCCACTTCGCGGTGGTGGTGGTGCCACCGAGCTGCAGCGCGAGCTCCACCACGCGGTGACCTTCGCTCTCGGTCGGCTCCTTCTCGAGCGACTTCACGAACCAGGCCTGCAGGGTGGTCTCAGCCGCGCCGGTGTCGAGCACCAGCAGCGCGGGCTGGCCGCCGATGATCACCTGCACCAGCGGCAGGGCGGACGGGCGGCCACCGGCCTCGAAGACGATGGGCGCTTCCCACACCGCGCTGGGCGGGGGGGCGGCAGGGGTGATCGTCCGGCAGGCGCAGAGGACGAGCAGGAGCAGCGGCACGCGGTGCATGGGCCCCGTGTAGCGCCTGTCCCCAGTGGGTTGATCGAAATAGCGATCACCGTTCACCCCGAGCGGAGTCGAGGGCGTCTTCCTGCGAGCTTGGGCGCCCATCCCTCGACTCCGCTCGGGAGGAACGGGGGGCGAGCCCTATTTCGAGGGTGCTTCACAGCCCGTCGAGGAGCCCCATTCGATCCTTGAGGCGCAGCACCCGGCGGCAGCTCTCGTCGAGCTGCTTCTTCGCCACCTCGTCGCGCTCGGCGAGCCGGGCGAGGATGCCGATGTAGTCGATGCCCTTGTTCCAGTCGGGCGGGGCGGTGGTGAGGAGCAGGTCGTTCCCCGCGAGGAAGGACTGCACCAGCACGTCTTCGCTGGTGCCCCCGATGGCGTCGGCCAGCAGGGCGATCGAGATGTCGTCGGTCACCGCGAGCCAGTCCTGCTCGTGCACGCGCGCCACCAGCTTCGCGCTCAGGATCGCCGGCTTGTCGTCGACGGCCGCGTACACCACGTTGGCGAGCATCACCCCGCCCAGCGATTCCTTCGCGCGCACGAAGACGCCGGCCTCGGCGAAGACCCGCTCCCGCGGCCAGTCGCTCGTCACCAGGGCGTGATCGCTGTCGCCGTCGGTGTCGCCATAGCCGGGGAAGTGTTTGCCGATCGGCACGACGCCGGCCTCCAGCAGCCCGCGCGAGTACGCCACGGCCTTCCTCACCACTACCTCGGGGTCGCCGCTGAAGCTGCGGCCGTTGCGCTCCATGTGCCCGCTCGGCGCGACGTCGAGCACCGGGGCGAGGTTGAGGTTGAGGCCGACCGCCTTCATCGCCTCGCCGACGCGGCGGCCCCAGCGCTTCACCTCGGCGTCCTCCATGGTGGCCAGCTCGCGCGCCGGGGGCATCGTGCGGAGCGAACGCACGCTCTTCATGCGGTTCGACGGGCCGCCTTCCATGTCCACCGACACGAAGGGGGGAATCTTCGAACGCACGCGCGCGGCGTCGATCTTCTCCTTGGCCTTCGCGATGTTCTTGAGCGCGTTGCCCACGAAGAGGATCCCGCCGACCTCGACCGGGCCGACCCGATCGATCTGCGGGTAGGCGAGGATCAGCTGGCCGGCGCGCTCGCGAGCCGAGAGCGAGGCGAGCACGCGCTCGACCCGTTCGTCGTCGACCTTGCGGGCGAGCGGCTGGGCGTTGAGCCGCTGCGAGGGGATGCCGGCGTCGACGGCGTCATCAGCGGGGGGAAGGGGAACGCCTGCATCAGCAGCGAGGACGGCGAACACGACGAGCGGCAGCACGAGGAGCAATCTAGCAGCGCCGCGCCAAACACCGAGGAAGGTGCGGGCGAAGACCTCACCAGACGGCGTAGGTGAAGCTCAGCGCGGCGGTGAAGGCGGCGGGGGCGGGAGGGCGCCCTTCGTAGAACGACGCCGGCTGGAGGCTGACCCCGGGCGAGACCTGCAGCCCGATGAGAAGTCCTCGCCTGGCCCGGTCGTGCGCACCTCGCGCCTGGGGTGAGAAGTGCAGCCTCAGCGGGAAGGTGAGGCCGTAGAAGCCACCCGGCAGACTCCCGCTGGGCCTCCAGCCGCTGGCGGCCACCCCCCAGCCCACGCCGAAGTGTTCGCCCAGGGCGACCTCTGCCACGACGCCGCCCGAGCCGATGACGGTGAGCACCGCGGTGCCCACCTCGAGGTGCAGCAGCAGCGCGACGCGATCGTCGATGGTGAAGCCGAGCTCGGCGTTCAGGCCGATGCCCCCGCTGGGCTGGTCATTCGAGAGCGCGAACACCACGCCCGCGCCCACGCCGGCGCGCACGCGGAGGTCGTGGCGCAGGGGGGCGGCAGCGCGCGGGAGGTCACCGCTCGTGCCCCGGGTGTCCGTCGGCACCGCGGCGACCCAGGCCGCTGCGAGCGCCGCGAAGATCACCGCGCTGCCATGCCGGGGGAAAGGGAGACAGGCACGAGGGACTTCCCCACCCGCACCGAGAGGCGGCCGTCGACCTCTTCCAGCCGTTCGGCGAACTGGAACTGCGCCTCGCGCGAGAACCGCGCCAGCGCCTTGCCTTCCTTCACCTTCGCCACCACCACGCCTTCGTCGTCTTCGGTGAGGCTCGAGAGGTCGAGCCACTCGGCGGTGCGATCAGACAACCGCACCGACAGCCGCTCGCCCTCGGCTTCGTCCACCGCCACCACGGTGAAGGCGCACTGCTCGACCTTCACGAAGCACCAGTCGCCGCCGAAGTGCAGCTGGTAGCGCCCGTCTTCCATCACCCGCAGGCCGCGGTTGAAGGCCTCGATGATGTTCGGGTGCTCCACCGGCTCGTCGTCGTGCCACCAGCGGCCACGCCTGTCGATCCGCAGCCCGCTGTCTTCACGCGTGTGCCAGCGAGGCGTGGTCATCACCAGCCGCGCACCAGCTCGGTGTACCCGCGGAAGCCGACCGCGCCCCAGAAGTTCGCGGCGATCGACAGCAGCGCCAGGGTCATCGGCAGCGGCTTCTTCCAGCTCCAGCCCGCGAGCGGAATGAGCAGCAGCAGGTAGGGTGTGTAGTCGAGGCTGAAGCGGAACCCGAACTGCGCGTAGCCGGTGTTCTGGTAGGCGAGCCCCGGCAGCATGCACGCCAGCAGCGTCAGCAGCACCGGCACCAGCAGCCGCGGCGCGTCCTTCGAGGTCGCCCACTGCCAGGCGCTCCACGCGATGAACGCCAGCACCAGGGCGAAGAGCAGCCACAGCGCGACCGGGCGCCAGCCGATCGGCGGCTCACCCGCGGGCGGAGGCAGCGGGGCGAACATCGCCGAGGCGAGGAGCAGGCCCACGAACGCCCCCACCAGCTGCAGCGCCCGCTTCTGCTGCGCGGCCGGCACGAAGCAGAGCGCGAGCAGGGGCAGGGTGATGAAGAGCGACAGGCCCCAGGCGTCGTAGCCGAGCATCACCGGGTTCTTCCCGATCAGCGGCAGCTTGAGGAAGGCCGCGTCGAGGTTGCGGGTCAGGTAGTGCAGGTTGAACAGGCCGAACGTGTCGATGTCGCGGTTGACGCGGTTGTTGAAGAAGAAGCGGTGCCCGAACTCGGTGAGGCTGCCGAAGCGGGTCAGGTTGTAACCGGCGGCCAGCACGCCGAGGGGCGCCGCGCCCATCACGAAGCGGCCCAGCACCTTCAGCTTCTCGCCCGGCGCCCGGAAGAACGCCTTGAGCTGCGCGAGGCGCGTGCCCCGCTCGGGCGCGGCGACCTCGAGGAAGAGGAACAGCCCGGTGAAGAAGAGCGGGGTGCGCGTCATCACCGCCATCGACCAGAACAGGCCGGCCAGCACCGGCCGCCGCGCGCCCACGGCGTTGCGCAGGTAGAGGGCGGTGAGGGCCACGCCCATCACCTCGGCCGAGAACCACACCTCGCCGCGGATCGCCGCGTAGAAGAACAACGTGCCGAAGCCGAGCAGCAGCGAGGTCAGCGCGTCGTCCATCACCGAGGTCCTGGTGCCCTCGGTGTTCTTGATCACCCGCAGCAACGCGAAGAAGAGCGCCACCGCGAGCGCACCGACGATCACGCCGAAGCTGGTGTCGTTGAACTGGTACCCATTGACCACCACGAACGGCAGCATCACCACCGCGGGGAACCAGGGGAACGACGAGTACCAGCGATCGCCAGGCAGCGGCTGGCCCTCGCAGCGCACCTTCTTGCCGCCCAGGTCGCGCACGCACGCCCAGTCCTCCAGGTTCGGGAGCACCTCAGGGTCGATGTCGGACCGGCCCTCGAGCCACGCCTTGCTCTGGTAGACGAAGTGCGGGGCGGCGCTCTGGCGCCAGAAGCGCTGGGCGCTGAAGGCCGCGAGCACGAAGAAGGCGACGGCGAAGAGCGTGACCTCGACCCGGTAGGCCTGCAGCCAGAGCCGCACGGCGGAGCCGAGGGCGGCCTGGGGACCCGGGGCGTTCGTGGGCGCGGCGAGCGGCTGACTCATGGGGCCGTCTTAAACCGTTCGGCCCGGGCGAAGTCGAGGTCCCGTTCAGGCCTGGAGGGTCGGTCGGCCATCGGGACGAACGGGGGCCGTGCTCAACCCTGAAGCTGCTTGCGGAGCAGATCGAGCGCGGTGGCGCTGGCGAAGCTGCGCACCCGCTCGCGATCGCCGTGAAACCGGTGCTTGTGCACCGTGACGCCCGAAGGCCCGGCGATGCCGATGTACACGGTGCCCACCGCGTTCTCCGCGTCTCCGCCCCCCGGCCCGGCCCAGCCGGTGGTGCTCACGGCCCACTGCACGCCGGTGCTCTCGCGCACGCCCCTGGCCATCGCCTCGGCGCTCTCCGAGGACACCGCGCCGAACTGCGCCAGCAGCCCCTCGGGCACGCCCGCCCACTTCGTCTTCGCCTCTTCCCGGTAGGTGCAGGCACAGCCGTAGAACGACTCGCTCGCGCCGGGCTGCGAGGTCAGCTGCTCGGCCATCATCCCGCCGGTGCAGCTCTCGGCCAGCGCGAGGAACTCCTTGCGCTCCTCGAGCCGCGCCAGCACCACGCCCGGCAGGGTCTGCGCGTCGCGCCCGAAGCAGGTGGGCCCCAGCACCACGCGCGCCTCTGCGACCACGCGCTCGAGCAGCTCGTTTGCCTCGGCTTCGGTCGCGCCGGTGGCGAGCAGCTTCAAGTGGTTCTCGGGCGGGTGGGTGCGGAAGCCGAAGAGCACCTGCGGGTACTTCGCGGCCAGCGGGCGCACGCGCTCGTCGAGGTGCGACTCGGGCAGGCCCACGGTCTTGAGCAGCGCCAGCTTCCGCACCTCGGTGGTGACCTTGCGCGCGGCGATGCGCGGCACCACGTGCTCACCGACGAGGTAGCGGTACTCGCGCGGCACGCCGGGCACGAAGAAGAGCACGCACCCTCCACGCGACTGGATGAACATCGGCGCGCTGCCTTCGGTGTTGAGCACCACCTCGGCGCCCCGGGGCACCAGCGCCTGGCGGCGGTTGTTGTCGGACAGCACGATGCCGCGCGCCTTGAAGCGCTCCTCGATGTGGCGCAGCGCCTCTTCGCTCTGCACCAGGGGCACGCCTGCCGCCGAGGCCGCACACTCCGCGGTGAGATCGTCGGACGTCGGCCCCAGGCCGCCCGACACCAGCACCACGTCGGCCCGCGAGACGGCCAGGTCGATCGCGTCGATGATGTCCTGGCGATCGTCGCCCACCACCGCGCCGCGCCGCACGGTGAGGCCCGTGCGATCGAGCAGCGCTTCCTGGAAGAAGCGGCTGTTCGTGTCGCTGGTCAGCCCCGTGAGGAGCTCGTCGCCGGTGCAGATGGTCTCGATGCGCACGAGGGTGGGTGTAGCCCAGCCCCCGGTCTCAGAGCACGTCTTCGTCCTCGACGTCGTCTTCGTCCTTCTCGTCTTCGTCCTCGTCGATCACGTCGGCGATGGAGCTGGCCGCCGCGCGCTTCTCGAAGAGGTACTTGCGCAGCATCAGGGCCGACTCGACCAGCCCGGAGAGCAGGTAGAGGCCGAAGTAGGTGACCAGCACCCACGCCGGGTGCGAGAGCACGCCGACCACCACGCCGGTGACGATGATGCCCAGCAGCACCACCGCGGTCTTCGGGCTCGGCTTGACGTCCTTGAAGGTGCGGTAGCGCACGGTGGACACCATCAGCAGCGCGAGGAACACGGTGATGCCCAGCACGGGCCAGCGGGCCTCGCTGGGGAGCACGCCGCCGCGCGCGTTTTCGAAGGCGATGATCATGGCGATCACGCCGCACGCCGCGAAGGGAATGGGCATGCCCACGAAGAAGTTCGAGGCGCCGCCGTGGGGCGACTTGATGGCCAGCACGTTGAAGCGCGCCAGGCGCAGCGCCCCGCACGCCGCGAAGAGGAAGGCCGCGAGCACGCCCACGATGCCCAGCCCGTTGAGCGCCCACTTCCACACCAGCAGCGCGGGCGCCGCGCCGAAGGACACCACGTCGGCGAGCGAGTCGAGCTCCTGGCCGAAGAGGCTCTGGGTCTTGGTGAGCCGGGCGACGCGGCCGTCGAACGCGTCGAAGAACATGCCGAAGAAGATCGCGATCGCCGCCTGGTAGAGCTGGGTGGGCCCCGCTTCCCCCGTGCACAGCGTCATCGCGTAGAAGCCGCAGAAGATCGACGAGACCGTGAAGAGGTTGGGCAACACGAACATCAGGTCGCGCAGCTTCATGAACTGGAGCCGATAGCAGCGGAACGCCGCGCAAGACAGGCGGAAACGGCTGGAGCGACCGGGGCGACCCTGCGGATCATGGACGGCGGACCATACCAGCCTGCATCATGCGCGGCGTGTGGCTGATCATCCTTCTGGGCGCGGCCCTGATCCTGGCGCTCGACCTTGCCTTCGTCTCGTGGTGGTACGCGCTCGACGAGGGCCTGGTGCGCCTCGAGGTGCCCACCGCTGACGGGTGGACGGTGGTGGCCTGGCATCGGCCCGCGGTGACGCGGCGCTACGCCTTCCCCGTCGTGCTCTGCCATGGCCTGGCGAACAACCACTCGTTCATGGAATTCCGAGGTGACCAGAACCTCGCGAAGTTCCTCTCGGAAGCGGGCTTCGATTGTTACTCCGTCGATCTGCGGGGCGCAGGCGCCTCGCGCGCGCCCGACGAAGGCCCGTGGGACGCGAGCTTCGACGATCACGTGAACTTCGATCTGCCCGCGCTGGTCGACGCGGTCTGCGCGCATGCGGGCACGAAGCAGGTGGTGTGGGTCGGCCACTCGCTGGGCGGGCTGGTGGCGCTCGCGGCCTCGTCGTCCACCTTGAAGGACCGATTAGCCGCGCTGGTGACCATCGGCTCGCCGGTGTTCCTCAAGCTGCCCACGCGCATGCCGGGGCTGGTGCGGCTGGCGCGCATGGCGTCGGTGTGGGGTCAGTTCGACGCGACGTTGCTGCGCTTCATTGCGCCGCTGGCCGGGTGGACGAGGCCGCCGTCGATCGCGCGCACCACCGCCAACCTCCGCAACATGGACCCGGTCACCCAGCGCTTCCTCATCGCCAACGTGTTCGCGCCGATGTGGAAGGGCGTGCTGCGGCAGATCGAAGACTGGCTGCGCAACGGCGCGTTCCGCTCGATGGACGGGTCGCGCGACTACCGAGAGGGGCTGCCGGCCTTCACCGCGCCCACGCTGGTGATCGGCGGCACGGTCGACTTCCTGGCGCCCCCCGACACCACGCGCGAGTACTTCGACCTGCTCACCGCGCCGGTGCGGCAGCTCGAGCTGTTCGGCAGATCGTACGGGCACTCGGCGGAATACGGCCACGGCGACCTGATCGTCGGCATGCAGGCGCACGTCGAGGTGTACCCGGTGATTCGCACGTTCCTCGAGGCGAACGTGAAGCGCCTCACGGCCTGATTCGCGCGCCCGCGGGGTTGAGCACGCAGAGGCTGGGAAGCTGCTGCACCGTCGACTCGAGCCGGCCCAGCACCACCTGCGCGCCCGCCTGGCACTCGGCGTACACGGGCATCTCGTTTCCACCAGAGACGGACAGCGACTCGAGCTCGACGCTCGCCCGGTCCGGCACCACCACGGCCGGCCCGCCACCGCCACGCACCAGCAGCGCGCGGATGCTCACCGTCGCGCCGCGCTCGACGAACAGCGCCGAAGCGCGGGCGCGCTCGACCGAGACCGCCCCGAGGTGGACCTCGGCGAAGGCGCTGGCGAACAGGCCGCTGCCGCCGAGGTCGCTGAGGGTGAGGCTCCCCAGCGAGGTCACCACGACGCCGTCCCTGACGTGGAGTGCGTCTCCCAACCAGCCTTCCCTGTCAGCGGAGATCTTCGAGATACGAACGTCGAGCAGGCCCAGCGTGCCCCGCTTGGCGAAGATGCCCAGCTCGCGTGAGGAGGTGATCTCGACGTCTTTGACCTGCACCCGGCTGTCCTGCAGCGTGAGCGCGCCGAGCGGCCCACACCCGGTGAAGGACGACGCGGAGAGGCTCAGCTTCGAGGCGATCGCGGAGAGGCAGCCTTCCAGCGCGTCGCGCGCCTGCAGGTTCGAGAGAGTGGCGTCGACGCCGCGCGAGAGCTGAACCGAATATTCGTGTCCGATCAGCTCGGCGCCGACGAGGTGCAGCCTGCCGCCCGCGAAGAAGAGGGCCGGGCCGCTGCCGAGCACCGACCTCAGGTTCTCGAGGCGGCTGGTCGCGTCGAGCGCGTGCACCAGGGTCTTCGGCCCCTCGCCCGACACCGAGCGCAGGGTGAGCGTGCCGCCCTCGCTCAGCACTGCGCGCCTGAACCCGCCGGTGAACTTCGTGCTGGTCAGCTCGAGCGAGGCACCCCGGTCCACCGACACGCCGTCGATGCCTTCCACGCTCGCCTCGAGCCGTGCCTCGGACATGGTGAGCGAGCCGTGCACCACCACCGCCCGCTGCCGCTGGCCGCTGAAGTGCGCGCGCGTCACCACCACGCCGGGCCCCGCCTCGAGCCCGATCGCGCCGCCCTGCACCGAGAGGCCGTCGAGCGTCGCGTTCGCCGCGGTGACCACCGTCTGGCCGGCCTCACCCGTGAGCACCACCTCGCCCAGGCCCTCGAGGCGCGCGCCGTCACCCAGCACGAAGGGCCCGGCGTAGAGGCCCGAGCGGAGGTGAACGACGGCGCCCATGGGCACCGGCTCGGGCACCGTCTTCAGCGGCCGCGCGGGCGTGCCGTCACCACCGGCCGGGGAAAAGGCGTCGACCCAGACCTCCACCCGGTGTACTTCCTCGCGCACGACGGGCTCGGGCACGCGCACACACCCGACCACCAGCAGGAAGAGGGCGACGGCCAGATCGGAAAAGCGCAGACTCCGATCACGCGCGAGGCGATTTCCCGGCCTCATTCGCGAACTTGGCGGCGCCCGCCGATCGCGGGCCTGATCCTTCAGATCAGACATCGAAATTCGCCGAATTCTGTATGTATTACATTGACTTGCGCTCTCCGGCTTTGCTATCTCCTGCCGCCTTCGCGGCGGGGCCGTCGCGAACGGGAGGGAGCACACATGACCAAGGCAGAGCTCGTTGAGGCGGTTGCTGAGCAGACCAGGCTGACCAAGAAGTCGGCCGCGGAGCTCATCGACGTTGTTTTCGACAACATCGGCGGCGCAGTGAAGAAGGACAGCCGCTTCAGCTACCCGGGCTTCGGGACCTGGACCATCCGCACCCGCAAGGCGCGCAAGATCCGCAACCCGCAGACCAACGAGATCATGAAGCTGAAGGCCACCAAGACCATCGGCTTCCGCCCCGCGAAGGAGCTCAAGAACACGCTCTGAGCGTTTCTCGGGTTCTGCCGCACTCGAGGCCTCGGGCGATTGCCCGGGGCCTTTTGTCTTGCGGGCCTTCATCCGCCGAGCAGCGGGGGGTCGCCCTTGCCGTCGGCGCCGTAGCGGCGCACCACCTCGGCCAGCGTGAGCGAGCGTGCGCGGGCGAGCACCTCGACCATCGGCCCCCCCTCGACGAAGAGCAGCCCGTCGGTCGTGAACATCGAGACGAACACGCCGCCGCTGCCGGGCACCTTCACCCCGCGGCAGTCGAGGAAGTAGACGAGCTTCGGCAACACCCGGGTGGTGAGGAACTCGTCGGGCCCCAGGGCCGGCAGCGCGACCTCGTAGCTGACCGCCTCGGACCCCGAGTCCGCCGAGCGCTGCGCGCGCGTCTCGTCGATCGCGGTGTTCGCCTCGGCGGGCGAGGCGCGGTGAAAGGCGAGCTGCTGCAACTGCTCGAGCACGCCGGTCATGGCCGCTCGGAGATGATGGTGGGGCCGGTGGCCGGCAGCTGCAGGAACACCTCGGGGTCGAGCGCGTCGCCATCGCGGCGCAGCTCGAAGTGCACGTGAGGCCCGGTGGCGAGGCCCGTCTGCCCCGAGAGGCCGATGACCTGGCCCTTCTTCACCACCGTGCCCGGCCGCACCAGCAGCACGTCGAGGTGGCTGTAGCGGGTGGCCCAGTGCGCGTCGTGCTGGAGCTCGATCTGTTTTCCGTGGGCGCCGTTCCACGCGCTGAACACCACCGTGCCCACCTCGGCCGCGCGCACGGGCTGCTCGAGCGGCACCTCGAGATCGATGCCCGCGTGAAAGCGGGCCTCGCCTGCGATGGGGTGAATGCGGGAGCCGTAGGGCGACGACACCACCAGCGGCGAGACCGGCCAGCGGAAGCGCCGCGGGTCGACCTGGCGGGCGCGGGTGGTGAGCGCGGTGATGCGCCTCGAGAGGGCCCGCAGCGTTCGGGGCACGCGCTCGGCCAGCCCGGGAGGGATGTCGCCGAACGTGCGGGCGTCGGTCTGGAACTCGGCCTCGAGCTGCAACCGCCCGCGCACCGCGTCCGTCGTCCACTGCGCGTCGGCCTTGCGGGTGATGAAGGACTCGGCGTCGTCGAGCAGCAGGTCCCACGCGCGGGCCTGCGAGGCGGGCATGGGCGCTCCGACCGGCGCAGCCATGCGGATCTTCCGGGCCGAGGCGAGGAAGCGGGCCAGCGGCCCGTCGAGGCCGGGCGCGCTCTCGGCAGGCGGCGCCGGGTGCCCGGTCGCCTCTTCGAAGGTCATTCTGGGCAGAGGGGTGGTGGCGCAGCCGACCATCAGGGCAGTGATGACGAGACCGCGCAGCACGGCCTCGACACTACCACGACGATCTCCATTGCTTCAGCCGGCGGCTCTGGGGTTTGGAGGCCCCATGGCGACGAAGCGAGAGCCCGTGGAGCAGAAGCGGGCCCGGGCGGTGGAGATCATCACCCGGCTCGATGGCGCGATGCCCGAGGCGAAGATCGAGCTCGACTACCGGAACCCGCTCGAGCTGGTGGTGGCGGTCGCGCTGTCCGCGCAGACCACCGACAAGCGCGTGAACCTGGTGACGCCCGCGCTCTTCGCCCGCTTCCCCACCGCGGCTGACTACGCGCAGGCCACCACCGCCGAGGTCGAGGGGTACATCAAGACGGTCGGGTTGTTCCGGAACAAGTCGAAGAACCTGGTGAAGCTCGGCCAGGTGTTGACGGAGCGCCACGGCGGGGAAGTGCCCACCTCGCGCGCCGAGCTCGCCGAGCTGCCCGGCGTCGGCAACAAGACCGCGGGGGTGGTCACCATTCACCTCGGGGCCGAGCACGCGTTCCCGGTCGACACCCACATCCTCCGGCTCTCGAAGCGCCTGGGGCTCTCGACGAAGAGCGATCCCGACGACGTCGAATCGGATCTGCGCAGGGTCTTCCCCGAGGAGCTCTGGTTCAAGGCGCACCAGCTGATCATCTGGCACGGGCGAAGGTGCTGCGACGCCCAGCGGCCCGAGTGTCACCGCTGCGTGGTGGCCGATTTGTGCCCGAAGAAGGGCGTGAAGAAGAAGAAGAAGCCGTAGCCGCTCGGGGTGAACGGGGCGCGGACTCCGCTCGGAGGTCAGCGCAGCTCGGCCTGGGACTTGCGGGCCGACTTGCCGCTCGGGGCTTCGTCTTCCTTGTCCTCTTCCATCGAGGCCTGGATCTTCTTCATGCGCTTGCGAATGATCTCCCGCTTCAGCGCCGAGATGTGGTCGACGAACATCACGCCCTTCAGGTGATCGCACTCGTGCTGAATCGCGATCGCCAGCAGGCCGTCGGCGGTGATGGTCTGCTCCACCCCCTCTTCATCGAGGTAGCGCGCGGTGACGATGGCGGCGCGCTCGACGTCTTCGGCTTCGCCGGGCACCGAGAGGCAGCCCTCTTTGTAGGTGCACTTGCCCTCGAGGGTGAGGATCTCGGGGTTCACCATCGCCACGGCCTTCGAGGTGGGCTGCCGCGGCGTGGTGTCGAGCACGATGATGTTCTTGAGCACGCCGATCTGGGGCGCGGCGAGGCCGACACCGTCAGCCGCGTACATCGACTCGAACATGTCCTTGATGAGCTGGCGGATGCTGTCGTCCACCTTCGCGACAGGGTGCGCCTTCTGCTTGAGGACCGGGTTCGGCCAGACCAGAATTTCGTGAACCATTGCAGAATCTGTTTAACGCCTCAGGCCCCAACACGCAAACGATGCAGCCCGGGGAACGACGTAATTCCGCGCCCTTGGCTGCCTGATCAGTCGAGGAGGTGCCGCGCGTACTCGACCCGCCGCCGTTCGTCTTCCAGCGCCCGGGCGGCCTCTTCGAGCAGGTTGGCCACCACCTGGGCGCGCTGCTGGATCGACGGATCGGGGTGGCCGGAGAAGCGCAGGGGGTCGAACTCCTGCGCCAGGCGCTGGAAGGCGCGGCGCACGTCTTCAGTGCCGGCGGCGCGGGAGAGCCCGAGGATGGTGAAGTAGTCCGCGTCCTGCACCTCGTCGAACTTGGCCTCGAGGCGGTGCAGATCGAGCTGGCCCGAGTTCGGCTCAGACGGCTTCTTCACCCCGGGCCTGGTCTCGATGATGCCCAGCAGCTTCGCCACCAGCAGGGCGCGGAAGGCGAGATCGGGCTTGAGCCCCGACGCGAGCGAGAGGTCTTCGATGGTCGCCTCGCCGTCGACCCAGGTGATCATCTTGCGCTCGCGCTCGGAGAACCCCAGCGCGCGCAGGTCGAGCTCGGAGTCGGTGGCGACGGCCACGGCCTCTCCTCCCCCCAGCCGCTCGAGCATCACGTCGGGCGCGACGGCGCGGCGCAACGATTCGGCCAGCATGGGCAGGGTGGGGCGGGGCACGGTGGCGAGCAGCACGTCGGGCTTCGGCGCTTCCTCCACCACCCGGTAGAGCGTCTGCTCTTCGGTGAAGGCGTCGAGGGCGACCTGCTCGGTGTAGCGCTGCACCAGCGGCACCGACTCGATGTCGCGAATGAAGCCGCGCGCCTTGAGCGCCTCGAGCTGCTCGCGCGGGGTGGCGCCCTTGAGCATGCGCAGCTCGGCGTCCTGCCTGGTGTCGATGAGGCCGTCGCGCCGCGCGCGGCTGATGAGGCCCTCGTGATCGAGCGACGACTCGGCCGCGATGATCTGCCCGCGCTTGAACCAGAGCATGCGCGTGCCGCCGGTGGTGCCCAGCTCGAGCCGCGCCTCGGCGTTGCCCAGCACCAGCTGGGAGACGACCCGGGCCAGGCCCTCGATGTCGACCGAGCCGTGCCGCGCCACGCCGACGGGGCTCTTCCCCGGCAGGGTCAGCGACATCACCTCGCGCGCCTCGAGCACCTTCACCTTCTCGCTGGCGAGCACGGCCGTGGCCTCGAGCGACTCGGCGCGGGTGCGGGTGGACTCGAGCGAGCGCTGCGCGTCTTCCAGCTCGGCCTCGAGGCCCGTGCGGCGGCGCGTCTCGGCGTCGAGCTCGGCGCCCAGCTTCTCGACGAGCGGCGGGTACGGCTCGAGGGTGGCCACCCGGGCGCGCAGGGTGTCGCGTTCCTTGGCGGTGTCTTCGAGCAGCTCCGAGGCGCTGGTGACGTCGGCCTGGAGCGCCTCCATGCGGCCCTGCGCCTCGGCGAGCTGGGTCTGCAGCGAGTCGCGGGCACCCTCGAGGGTCAACATCTCGGCCTGCGCCTCGTCGCGTGATTGGCGGGCCTCGGCGAGGTGCTGCTCGGTGAGGGTGAGCTGGGCCTTCGTCTCTTCGAGCTTCTGCCGCTCGAGCTCGATCTCGTTGGCCAGGGCGAGCGCGGCGTCGGCATCGCCACGCGCGGTCTCGAGCGACCGGGTCAGCTCGGCCACCTTCGCGTCACGCTCGGCGAGGGTTTCCTCGAGGGCCTGGCGCTTCGCCTGTTCTTCGGTGGCGACGGCGGCGATCACCTGCAGCTCGGCGACCTGGGCCTCGAGCGTCGCCACCCTGGTGTTCGCGAGGGCGAGCTGTTCTTCGAGGACGGCGCGCTTGTTCGCCTCGGCGCGGGCGGCGGCGACCTGGGCCGAGGAGTCTTCGAGCTCGGCCTCGAGACCGGCCAGGCGCTCCTGCTCATCGGCGAGGGCGCGCTCGGCGTCGGCGCGCTTCTTCGCCTCGGTTTGGAAGCGGGCCTCGTTCGCCTCGCGCGCGGCGTCGGCGTCGGCCTTGAGCGTCTCGAGCTCGTTCTCGTGACGCACCCGGCTCAGCTCGCGCTCGTTGGCGACGTCGGCGGTGAGCTTCTGCAGCTCGTCGCGCAGGGTGTAGACCTGCTCCTCCGAGGCGCTGCGGGCGTCACGCTCGGTGCGCACCAGCTCCTCGGCGTGTTCGGCGCGCCGGGTGGCGGTGGACGCCTCTTCGCGCAGCGCCTTCACGTCGGCTTCTTCGGCGCGCTGCTGGGCCTCGCTCTGGGCCCGGCTCTCGAGCACCATCTGCTCGGCGCGGGCGAGCACTTCGTTGGCGCGGGACGGCGGGGCAGCCGGCGTTTCCGAGAGGCTCTCGAAGGAGTCTTCGCCTGCGGCCTGCGGCGTGCTGGTGAGCTCCACCTCGGGAGCGGGCGCGGGCGCCGGCTTCACCGTCACCGCGCGGGCTTCCCGCGACTGGCGGCGGCGCTGGGCCTCGGCGCGCACCTCATCTTCGAGGCGGGTCAGCTCTTCGTCGTCGTCGACAGGTTGGGGGAGCGACGATTCGACCGACTGCATCGCGGACGCTTCGACGTCGGCGGCGAGATCGCCGAAGAGCCGCTCTTCGAGCGCGTCGGGTACGGGGCCGGGCAGGTTCGGCTCGGGCGGGGTGGGATCGGGGGCGATCGTCTGCGGCTCTGGCACTTCCTGGCCGGCGGCTTCCTCCTGGCCGACCTCCTGAGGGCTGGTGGCGCGCCAGGCGTCGGGCTCGTGCGGCGCCTCGTCGACGACGGGCGGCGGGCCCGACGGTTCCTGCGTCTCGAGCACCGACCACGAGCCGGCTTCATCGGTGGTGCGGATGTTCTCGTCGAGGGCGCTGCGGAAGTAGTCGGGGTCGAGCGGCAGCGGCACCACCGGCCAGGCGAAGCCGGGGATCGTCTCGCCCAGCAGCAGCACGCGCAAGAGCTTCGCGTCGGGGTGGCCCTGCAGTTCCTCGAGCAGCACACCGCCGCGATCGCTCTCCACCGAGGGCTGCAGGAGGATGAGGCCGGGCAGCAGGTGGCCGAAGGCGATGACGGCGTCCGCGGCGCTGGTGGCCAGCACGCACTCGTAGCCCTCGCGGGCGAGCACGCGCTTGACCGAGGCGATCACTGAGAGATCGTCAGCGACGAGGAGAATGGGGGGCGCGGCCATTGCGGATGCCACACGTTCCTACAGGGCTGCGGTGGGGTCCAATTTCAGACCGCCCGTTCACCAGGGGTCGCTGGGCGGGAAGCTCGCTTCCTGCTCCGAATATGCTGGCGGCAGGAACGAGACGGCCCGCGCGCCCTTCGCGTCGACCACGAACTCGAAGCCGCTCTGCACGCCGTACCTGGCACAGGCGGTGATGGTCTCGTCGTAGCCGGGGAGGCAGGGCGCACCGGGAGGACAGCCGGGCGGCTGCACGCGCACCTCGCGGGCGAAGCACCGCGAGCCGGTGCGCTCGCTCGAGAAGACGACCGACAGCGACTGCTTCGGCTCGTCCCAGGTTACGTAGATGCTCTCGCCGGTGAGGTCTGGCTGAGGTGGCATCGCGCGGGCTCCCCGCGGGGGGCGTGCTCTCTGGGCCAGCCGTGCGGCGGCCCGCCTTGCCGCGGCGTCCAGGTCGAACTCGCGCTTCTGCAGGCACGATCGATAGCGCGCGTGCAGCGAGGCGAGCACGTCGGACAGCTGCCACGGGAACGCGGGCGTGCCGTCGAGCAGGCGCAGGTCCGAGAGCACGAACTCGCGCGCCGTGTCGTTGCCGTGGCCGCCGTTCACCTTCACCTCGACGAGGTAGGCCGGCTTCGTGAGCCCGAACGCGTTGGGCTGGCTTGGCGTCAGGGCTTGCGCTCCCACCCGGGCCACCTCGGGACCGCGGAGCTGCTGCGCCGGCTGCGGGCCCCCGGGCCAGACGTAGGGAAACCAGGGCGTGAAGGCGCCCGAGACGAACGAGTACGACGGCCCCGCAGCGTGCACGTGAGTGCCCCACGGCGAGTCACCGGCGATCAGCACCCCCTGCTGCGTGGGCTTCAACTGCCCCCACGTACCTGGAGGAATGGAGCGCATGAAGGGCGGGCTCTTCTGCAGCGGCCCGCACTCGGGGCCGCTCACCTTCGGGGTCTGTGCCAGCAGCATCAAGAGCAGGGCGATCAAGGCGTGGGTTCTGACACACGCCGCGCGCGGATCGTTTCACGGCTGGTGGCCGTCAACGGTTCAGCTTCGATCGTCGCAGCCGCTGCTCGCTTCTCATCACGTGCAGGATCACGACCTGTTCGCCCTCGAGCCGAAAGAACACTCTGCACGGTGGCTCGACGATTTGCCGGTAGCGCGAGTCGCGCAGCCCGCGTGGGCGCGAACCTGATTTTGGAAAATCGGCCAGTTGGGCCACGAGGGCGAAGACACGTGCGACGAGTTCTCGGGCGGCAGAGGGTTTGTCCACCGCGATGTAGTCGGCGATCGCGTCCAGGTCGCTGAGCGCGGGCTCGGTCCAGACTATTTGAGCCATCGCGCCATCCGGCGGCGTGCCTGGGCATGCGTCATCACGCGGCCCTCTTCGAAGGCGCGCTCACCGCGAGCGATGCCTTCGAGCAGGCGCAGGCGGTCCTGAAGGGCGTCCCACGTCCCCACGTCGACGAGATACGCGCTCGGGATGCCGTGCTGGGTGATGGCGATGGGGCGCCTCGTGCGCTCGAGGTCAGCGAGGAGGCGGGTCGCCTTTCGCTTCAGGGTCGTCACGAGTTCGGTGCGCATGAAGTGATACTGAAGTGGCACTGCGATTGGCGCAACGGCACCTGGCTCAGAGCATCGCGGCGGGGTCGACGTCGATCACCACCCGGACCGCTGACGGCAGCTCGGCCATGGCCGCCTCGATCGCGTCGAGGGTGCGGAACATGGCGGTGTGGGTCGGCGCCTTGAGCACCAGTTGCCAGCGCGTCTTGCCCTTGATGCGGGCGATCGGCGCGGGCGCGGGACCCAGCATGCGCACGCCCCGCGACGGCGGGGGCAGGTTGCGCTCGGCGACCTTCGCCAGCTGCTTCGCCACGCGGATGGTGAGATCGGCCGACTCGCTGTCGATGCGGATCGCCACCATGCGCGTCGTCGGTGGCCAGGCGAGCTGAACCCGGCGCCTGAGCTCTTCTTCGGAGAACCGCGCGTAGTCGTTCTGCAGCATGCGCGCGATCGGCGCGGCCTCGGGGTTGTAGCTCTGCACCAGCACGCGCCCGGGGTCCTTGCCGCGGCCCGCGCGCCCTGCGACCTGGGTGAGCAGGTGAAAGGTGCGCTCGCCCGCGCGGAAGTCGGGCAGCGTGAGCGCCGAGTCGGCCATCACCACGCACACCAGCGTTACCCCGGGGAAGTCGTGGCCCTTCGCCACCATCTGCGTGCCCACCAGGATGTCGAGCTCGCGGCGCGCGAAGGCCGCGAGCATGTCGGTGAGCTTCTCGGCCGAGGACGCCGCGTCGCGATCGAGCCGGGCGATGCGGGCGGTGGGGAACGCGTCGGCCACCTCGGCCTCGATGCGCTCGGTGCCTACGCCCAGCTCGAGCATCGGCCCCGAGCACGAGGGGCAGGCCTTCGGCACCGGGCTCCCCCGGCCGCAGTAGTGACACTGCAGCTGCCGGGCCGAGAGGTGGTGCGTGAGGCACACGTCGCAGTCTTCGCAGCGGATCGACTGCCCGCACACCTCGCACACGATGAACGTCGAGTGCCCGCGCCGGTTGAGGAAGAGGATGACCTGCTGTTTCTTGTCCAACGTCTGGCCGATCGCGGTGCGCAGCGTGGGCGAGAGCATCGGCGGCTCGGTGCCTCTCGTCTCCGGCGTGCGCGGGCGCTCGAGGCGCAGGTCCACCAGCTCCAGCGTGGGCATGGGGCGGTCGTCCACGCGTTTGGTGAGCGTCACCAACCCATAGCGGCCCTTGCGCGCGTTCTCCCAGGTCTCGAGTGACGGGGTGGCGCTGCCCAGGACCACCATCGCCCCCGCCTGCTTGGCCCGCATCACCGCCAGGTCACGCGCCTGGTAGCGCAGCTTCTCTTCCTGCTTGAAGGAGGGATCGTGCTCCTCGTCGACCACCACGATGCCGAGGTTGGGCACCGGCGCCCAGATGGCGCTGCGCACCCCGACCGCGAGCTTCACCGTGCCGGCGCGCAGTTCCTGCCAGTGGCGCAGCCGCTCGCGATCCTTCAGCGCCGAGTGCAGCAGCGCCACGTTCTGCCCGAAGCGGCTGCGGAAGCGCCCCACCAGCTGCGGGGTGAGGGCGATCTCCGGCACGAGAATGAGCGCCCCCTTGCCCAGCTCGAGCGCGCGCTCGACCAGGCGCAGGTACACCTCGGTCTTGCCGCTGCCGGTCACGCCATGGAGCAGGAACGGCGCGAAGCCGCCCGCGTCGAGCGACTTCGTCAGCGTGGCGACGGCGATCTCCTGCTCGGGCGTCAGCGCGTCGGGCCGCGACTGCTGCAGGCCCTCACGAATGCCGTGCACCACCTTCTCTTCCTCGAGGGCTACGAAGCCGCGCGCGGCCAGCTTCTTCAGGTTCTCCTTCGCGCCGGGGATGGCGTGGGCGATCTCTTCCACCGGGGCGCGGCCCCCGACCGCGAGCAGGTAGCTCAGGGTCGCGTGCTGCGCGGGCGCGCGGGTGAGCGGCTCGAGCGTGGCGGCGGGCAGCGAGCGCGCGAAGACGGTCACGTCGGCCTTCGCCGTCTTCCCGTCGTCTGCCTTGGTCAGGCCCGGCGGCAGCGCGCCCCGCAGCGCTTCACCGAGCGGGTAGCGGTAGTGGTTCGCGGCGAAGCGGATCAGCTCGACCACGTCGGGTGGAAACGCCGCTTCGGGATCGAGGATGCGCTCGATGGGGCGCAGCTTCTTCACCACCTCGGGCGGCGGCTGCGGCGCGGGCGCGAGGTAGAAACCCAGCGTGACCGAGCGCCCGAACGGCACCCGAATGCGCTGCCCCGGCTTGAGCTGGCCCAGCAGCTCGGGGGGCACGGAGTAGGTGAACTCGCCGCGCACGGGCCGCCCGACGGCGACGAACGCGAACGGGCTGGGGGCTTCGTCCAACACTTCGCTCAGAACTTCACGTTCGAGAGGTCTGCTTTCGCGTCGGCGTTGAGGATCATCACGCGCAGCTGCGCCTCGTTGCCCTTGTAGATCTCGAGCACGCGCGGCCACATCTCCCCGGTCGCCTGCGAGCTGTAGTCCGAGAAGCGCACGTCCCACGGGGTGCCGGCGTCGTCGGTGTACTTGAGGCGCGAGGGCAGGAAGCGGTCCTTGTAGATCCACACCTGTGCCTGGCCGTCGGCCTTCTGGCCGATCAGGTAGCTCACGGTGCCGTTGAAGCGCGCCAACCCGACCTGTTTCAGGTCGACCTTCATGCCGTTGAGGTACTTCGAGACCGCCTCGCGGGTGGCTCCGTCTTCCGACGACTTGATCGACAGGAGGGCGCAGGCCTGCTCGAGGCCGACCCTCAACGCCGCCACGTCGCCGCCTTCGCTGCGGCTCTTTCCGCTCGTCGAGGTGGCGGCCAGCACCTTGGTGGTCTCGCCAGACGACAGCTCGAGCCTGCAACGCCCCGGGAATCGGACCGCCAGCGAGGCGTTGAGCATCAGCTCCCCGCTGTTCCAGGTGATCCCCATCAGCGCCGAAACGTCCTTCGCCAGCACCGGCGCCACCGCCGCGACCCCGTCGGCCTTGAGGTTCGACACGCTCAACCCATCGCGCTCACTGGCAAACCGCTTGAGCACGCCGTACGACGGCATGATGTAGGCAACGATCAACGCGAGAAACGCGGCCTTCATGGGGTGACCTGAACAGGCATGACGCGCGGCACATTACTCAGAGACATGCCCAAGCCGTAGTAGAGGTTGGACCCACGGTGGACAGAAACTTCACGCTCCTGCTGATTCTCGCGTCGTCGGTGGCGTCGGCCCAGGTCGACAGCGTCGCCGGGCCCGATCTGCGCGACCTGCAGAGCTCGCGGAACATGGCGATGGGCGGGGCGTACGAAGCGCTGGGCTACGGCGCCGAGACGATCGGTGGAAACCCCGCGGGGCTCTCGCTCTACAAGCGCTACCAGATCGAGGCGACCGGCTCGTGGGACGTGCCCCAGGGCTTCGGCTTCGGCTCGCTGGCGGTGGCTGATTCCACCAACCCGCTCTCGATGGGCATCTCGTACCACTTCGCGACCTTCGCCAGGCCCGAGGGGCGGACCTTCGGGCACATCACCACGGTCTCGCTGGCCTACGCCTTCGGTGATCTCATTCACCTGGGCTTCACCACCCGGCACCACGTGCTGGTGGGGCCGAAGGCGGCCAACTCGATCACCATCAACGCCGGGCTGATCGCCAAGCCCGTGTCGTGGCTCACCCTGGGCTTCTCGGGTCACAACCTCATTCACGTCTACAACCCCGAGATCACCCGCTACTTCGTGGCCTCGGCGGCGGTGCAGATCCTCGGGCAGCTCACCCCCGCGTTCGACCTGCGCATGGACTTCAACCAGATCGTCGCAGGCCAGGTGATCCCGCGGCTGGCGTACCACGCCGGCGTCGAGTGGCTGATCGCCCAGACCTTCCCGATTCGCATCGGGTACCAGTTCGACGGCATCGCCAACCACCAGTACATCTCGGCGGGTGTGGGGTGGTTCTCCGAGGGCAGCGGCATCGACTTCGCCTACCGCCACGAGCTGGACGGCGCGCGGGGCCAGCTGCTCTCGCTCACCCTCAAGCTGCAGCTGTGATCACGGGCAGCTGATCGCCGACTTGCAGAACGAGTCGGTGCAGCTCTTGCCCGCGGTGGCGCACCCGCCATCGGCCTCGCACGACTCGAAGCACGAGTACTCGCAGATCTTCTCCGCGTTGCATTCCCACCGGCCCGGGCACCTGATGGGCGCGTTCATGCTGGCGTCGCAGTCGCACGTGCTCTGGCAGGGGCCGGCGAGCGTGGAAGGAGGCCGCGGAGGGTTACAGCCGCAGCCACCGGGGAACACGTCGAGCAGCAGGAGCACGGCGCCCAGCGCGAGGAACCTGGTCATGCCGCGAATCTAGGGGAGCAGCAGCTTCGCGTCGCGCAACACTTCATCGACCGAGCCCGGCTCGCTGAAGCGGTACACCCCGCGCACCTGCAGCTGCGCGTCGACCAGCGCGAAGTAGCTGCCGTGCACGACGGTGTTGAGGTCCTTCCCGTCACCGGGATCCATCGGCTGCAGCATGCCGTTGCGAATGACGCGCTCGAGCTCGGGGCGCTCACCGCGCAGGAAGTGCCAGCGCTTGAAGTCGGCGTGGTGCTTCTCGCCGTAGGCCGTGAGCACCTCGGGCGTGTCGTGCTCGGGGTCGACGGTGAAGCTGACCAGGCCCAGGGCGGGGAGCTGCTGAGCGCTGCGATCCTGCAGGGTGCCCATCTTGGCGGTGAACTTGGGGCAGATGTTGGGGCAGCGGGTGAAGATGAAGTTCGCCACCCAGACCCTGCCCTTGAGCGAGTCCGAGCCGAACGCCGCGCCCGACTGATCGACGAACGCGAAGGCGGGCACGGTCGAGAGCACGGGCAGCTGCACCAGCAGCGACTCGCGCGGCGCGACCACCCGGTAGACGACGAGCCCGGCGATGAGCAGCAACAGCAGGCTCACCCACAGCAGGGGCCGCCTGTAGATCGCCACCTTGAGCTGCACCGCAGGCAGCCGGCCGCTGTGGGGTGAAGCGATGCTCACTTCGATTCGCGCTTCATCAGGGAGCCCAGCACCCTGTCCATCCACATGTGGCTGATGCCGAAGTTCTTGTCGGGGTCGCCGAAGTGGTGGGCGAGGTGGTGCGCGCGCAGCCGCTTGCCCCAGGCCGTGATCGGCTCGCGGTGGTGCGTCGACCAGTGGAGGAAGTCGTACCAGAGGTAGCCGAACACCAGCCCGGTCCAGAAGGGGATGGTGAGGTCGGGGCGGCCCAGGAAGTAGAGCCCGCCGCCGATGATCGACGCGAGCGCGATGCTGATGGTCAGCGGCATCACCAGCCGGGTGTCGTCGTCGGGGTAGGTGTGGTGGAAGCCGTGCGCGGTGGGGCCGGGCCAGGTGTGGAAGATCTTCTTGTGGATCCAGTACTCGAGCAGCTGCCAGGTGAAGAAGCCGAGCGGGAAGACCGCGACGGCCTCCAGCGGCGTGGTGAGGCCCTGGTACAGCGAGTAGCCGAGCACGGTGCTGGCGACCGGGATCCAGAACACGAAGGGGGTGCGGGGGTGAACCTTCGAGAAGAACTCGAGGAAGTCGCTCTCGAACATCCGACCGCGGGTGTTCCTGACGTATTGCCGCATATCCATGCCGGGGGCTCTAACCGAGCACCCGACAGCAAGGCAACTGGGGGTATCCTGCCCGACCCATGCGCGCCCTCCTGCTGGCCTTGACGCTGTGCTCTGCCGCTGCTCACGCCTTCTGCGGCTTTTACGTCTCGAGCGCGGGCGCCTCGCTCTTCAACGACGCCACCATGGTGGTGCTGATGCGCGACGGCACCCGCACGGTGCTCTCGATGCAGAACAACTACCGGGGCCCGCCCGAAGACTTCGCCCTCGTCATCCCCGTGCCGGTGGTGCTCAAGAAGGAGAACGTCAAGACGCTGCCGAAGACCGTGTTCGAGCGCATCGACACCATCGCCTCGCCCCGCCTGGTCGAGGAGTACGAGCCGGGCGCGTGCCCGCCGGATGACCGGGTGTACGAGAAGTCGTCCATGGCCGACGAGGGCGGGCCGCCCCGCCCGAAGAAGGATCTCGGCGTGAAGGTCGAGGCGAAGTTCGAGGTCGGTGAGTACGAGGTCGTCATTCTCTCGGCGAAGGACGCGCTCGGCCTCGACATCTGGCTCAAGGAAGAGAAGTACAAGATCCCGCCCAACGCCGAGCCTCTGCTGAAGCCGTACGTCCAGAACAACTGGAAGTTCTTCGTGGCGCGGGTCAACACGAAGAAGGTCACCTTCGTCGACGGCAGGGCGGTGCTCTCGCCGCTGCGCTTCTTCTACGACAGCGAGAAGTTCGAGCTGCCGGTGCGCCTGGGGCTGGTCAACAGCAGCGGAGAGCAGGACCTCATCGTCCACGTCATCGCGAAGACGCGCTTCGAGCTGGCCAACCGGCAGAACGCCTTCGTGCCCAGCAACCTGCAGCTCAAGCCCGCGGTGCAGGCGGAGTTCGGCGGCTTCTACGCCGAGCTGCTGGGCCGCACCTTCAAGGCTACCGGGGGCGCGGCGATCACCGAGTTCGCCTGGAAGGGCGCGTTGCCTCCTCCGACGGTGATGCAGGGCGGCGGCATCTACGGCGTGACCTGCGATCCCTGCCCGCCGCCCAGCCCCGTCGACGATCCGCTGGCGAAGTACCTGGGCGCCGACGTGATGCCGGGCCTGAAGACCGATGAAGACGTGGCGAAGTTCGCCTCGGCCGCGACCATCACCCGGCTGCACCTGCGGTACACGAAGGACACGCTCGCCGACGATCTCGTGTTCAAGGCCGCCGAGCCGATCGCCGGGGGCATTCCCGAGGTCCCGAAGACGGGCCCCGCGAAGGACAACCGGTTCCAGGGCCGGTACATCGTGCGCAAGCCCTTCGACCCGAGCCAGTGCTACCGCCAGTACGCGCTGGCGCAGGGCTTCATCGCCGCGGGGAGCCCGCTCGCCGGCGCCGCCGGAACCCAGGCCGCGAGCAAGAAGCTGAGCGCGGCCTTCGACAGCTACCTGCGGTCCGACGTGCCCGAGCTGGGGCTCAAGGCGAAGCCGGAGGCACCGAAGAAGAAGTAGGCGGCACCTTCGCGAAGGTGTGGCGCGCCGCCACCAGCGCGCAGAGCAGCAAGATGGTGCCCGCGAAGAAGGCGGCGCCCGGCACCCGCACCGGCGCCGCGTCGCTGATGAAGTAGCCGAAGAGGTTGGTGGCGATGAGCGGCCCCAGCACGTTGGTGATGCTGGTGACGCTGGCGAGGCCGCCCTGCAGCATGCCCTGCTCGTTGGCGGGCACGGCCTTGGACATGAGCCCCTGGGCGGCGGGGCCCGCGATGCCTCCGAGCGCACCGAAGATGAGGAAGACGTAGAGCATCCACCCCGCGGGTGCCAGACCGTAGAGCAGGTAGGCGATGCTCGAGATGACGATGCCCGTGGTGAGCGCGCGGCGTTCACCCAGCATCGGAATGACCCGCCGCACCAGCCCGCCCTGGACGATCGCCGCCGTCAGCCCCACCACGGCCAGCGAGATGCCCGTGTCCTTGATCGACCAGGCGAAGCGGTGCTCGGTGAAGAGCACCCACGTGCTCTCGAGCGCGCGCTGCGCCACGCCCATGAGGAACAGGGTGAAGGCGAGGCCCAGCACCACCGGGTACTTCGTCAGCGCGGACAGGGTGCCGATGGGGTTGGCGCGCCCCCACGAGAACGGCCGGCGATGCGCGGGGTCGAGCGATTCGGGCAACACGAACAGGCCGTACATCGCGTTGCCGAAGGCGAGGCAGGCGGCGACCACGAAGGGAAAGCGGATGCCGGCCAGCGTGGAGTACCCGGTCAGCTCGGCGATGAAGTGGGGCAGCGGCATTTCCACGCCGCCGAGGAACGCCGAGAGCAGCGGGCCCGCGACGAAGCCCAGGCCGAACGACATGCCGATGAGGCCGAAGTTCTGGGCGCGCTTCTCGGGCGGGCTCACGTCGGCGATGTACGCCGCGGCCGTGCCGATCGACGCCCCGCACACGCCCGCCACCACCCGCCCCAGAAAGAACCACGCCAGCGACGGCGCGAAGGCGAGCAGCACGTAGTCGAAGCCCGAGCCGAACAACGAGATCAGCAGCACCGGGCGGCGCCCGTAACGATCCGACAGGCTGCCCATGATGGGCGAGAAGACGAACTGCATCGCGGCGTAGACCGACGCGAGCGCCCCCACGAAGAACGCGCCCCGGGTGGGGTCGTTGCCCACGAAGCTCTCCACCAGCCTGGGGAGGATGGGGATGATCAGCCCTATCCCCAGGATGTCGAGGAAGAGCGTGACGACGATGAAGCTGAGCCCGGCCTTACGAGACGCCATCCTTCTCCCTCGTTCAGCCGGGTCGATCACCGTCGGGCCACCGGCGGCATGAAGCAGAAGCGCCCCCGGTGTCCCGACGGCATCGACCCGGCTGAACTCCTCAGGGGCGCAGCACTACTTCATCTGCCACTTGAACGTCTCAGAGAGAGTCATGTCGCCGGTGGGAAAGTGGATGGTCGAGGTCCGCTGCAGCGGCAGCCCGGTCGCGTCGGCGATGCACACCGAGGCCTCGCCCATCTTCTGCCCCTCGACCTCGACGCCGAACTCGACGCGCTTGCACGCCTCGCCGTTCACCGTCTCGCTGGCGCCGTCCTTCGGCGCGGTCGCCTTCACCCATTCGGCGAAGCCGCCGCCGGTCTTCTCCAGCGGCTGGTCGAGCGAGAGCAGGGCCAGGTTGTGCAGCAGCCCCATGCGCGCGAGCCCCAGGCCCACCGATTCACGCAGCTTGTCGGCAGGTGGGTCGCGATGCGACGACACCGACGGCCCCTTGGTGGTGGTGCGCACGATGCCCGCCGGGTCGCGCGAGTCGAGCTCGAGCTGCACCGGGTCTGACTTGAAGTTGCCCTCGGCCACCAGGTGCATGGCGTTGCCGTCGATGAGCTCGAGGGTGCCGGTCAGGTGCGCCGCGTTCTCGCCCTTCGAGTCGATCTCGAAGGTGCCGGTGACGTTCTTCCCGCCGATCAGGGCGCTCTCGGCCAGCGAGAGGCGCTCGGCCGCCGTCGCGCTCGAGGGGACCGGACGCGGTCCAGAGGCACAGCCAGCCAGCAGGGTCAGCCAGAGGAGTCTCTTCACGGGGCCACCACCATCGCAGTCGTGAGGGTCTTGAGCAGTCGTTCGGCTTCGTGGGCCGTCGGCCCTTTGGGGTCCAGCTCGCGGCAGCGCTCGAGCGCCGTGCGGGCCGCAGGATGATCGCCTTTGAGCTTGAGCGCGATGCCTAAGTTCAGGTGCACCGCCGGGTTCTCGTCGTCCATGTCCTGCGCCTGGCGGAAGGCGGCCAGCGCTTCCTCGAGATCGCCCGAGAGCAGCGCTTCCTTCCCCTTCGCCAGCCGCTTCTCGGAGTCGTTCACCAGCTCGACGTCGATGAGCGTGCGGCCCGCCAGGGTGAAGACGAGCGCGCGCAAGATGCCCGCCCAGTAGAAGGTCGCGCCTTCCACGGCCACCACGGCGGCGAGGGGAATGTCGGGCAACAGCTGCTTGCCGCGGAACTTGAAGCGCACCTTGGTGTAGCGGCCCTTCTTGGCCAGCGTCACCACCTGGTCCTTCAACTTGTTCAACGACGCTTCGATCTTCTGAGGGTCGATCTCGAACGGGAGGGTGGGGGACGACGGCGCCGCCTCCACCTCCACGGTCGGGGGGGCCTTCGGCTTCACCTTGACTGCCGATTTCGACTTCTTCGAACCGCCCGCCTTCTTCGTAGCCATGAAAAGCACGGTAGCATCGGCGGCTCCATGTCCGTCTCAACGATGTACACAGAGTCGCTCCGGGCCTTCTTGAAGCCCGTCCTGGCCTATCTCGATGACGAGGCCGTCTCCGAGATCATGATCAACGGTCCGACCGACATCTGGATCGAGCGGAAGGGCAAGCTGACCAAGACCGACGCCTTCTTCTCCGAGGAAGGCCTCCTGGGCGCCGCGCGCAACATGGCCCAGTTCGTCGGCCGCATGCTCACCGAAGAGCGGCCCCGCCTCGACGCCCGCCTCCCCGACGGCAGCCGCATTCACGTGGTGCTCCCGCCGATCGCGCGCAAGGGCACCACGATCTCCATCCGCAAGTTCTTCAAGGACAAGCTCACCCCCCAGAGCCTGGTGAACTTCGGGTCGATCACCCCGCAGATGGTGCGGCTGATCGAAGCGGCGGTCATGGTGAAGCTGAACATGCTCGTGTCGGGCGGCACCGGCTCGGGCAAGACCACGCTGCTCAACATCCTCTCCAGCCTCATCCCCGACGAGGAGCGGATCCTCACCATCGAGGACTCCGCCGAGCTCCAGCTGCAGCAGAGCCACCTGGTGCCCTTCGAGTCGCGCCCGCCCGACAAGTTCGGCAAGGGCGAGGTGACGATGGGTCACCTGCTCATGTCGGCCCTGCGTCTGCGCCCCGACCGCATCGTGGTCGGCGAAGTGCGCGGCGGTGAGGCCTTCGACCTGATGCAGGCTATGAACACCGGCCACGGCGGCTCGATGGCCACCGTGCACGCCAACACCCCCACCGACTCGCTGCGCCGCCTCGAGTCGTTGTGCCTCATGTCAGGCGTCGAGCTGCCCATGGTCGCCGTGCGCGCGCAGGTGGCCTCGGCCATCAACTTCGTCGTCTGCTGCGAGCGCCTGCAGGACGGCAGCCGCAAGACCATCGCCATCTCCGAGGTGCAGCCGCTCAACGAGAAGGGCGACTACCGCACGCAGGACCTCTGGCTGTTCATCCCCGTCACCAAGGACGAGGACGGGCGCATTCTCGGCTACCACGCGCCCACGGGCATTCTCCCGTCGTTCCTCGCCAAGGCCCGCGCCTACGGCTTCGAGGATCTCACCGACGAGTTCTTCGATCCGCGCACGTACGGGCTGCCCGTGCCGCCGTTGATCCACGGCCTCGGCGAAGGGGTGCAGACGCACTGGGCGCCGTCGCTCAAGTACCGCGAGAAGCACATCCCCGATCCCGACTCGGTGCACGACGAGATGAAGGCCTTCGAGCTCAAGCTCAAGGCCGAGGCGAAGGCGAAGGCCGCGGGCAAGAGCGCGCCGCCGGCTCCAGCGGGGCCCACGCCCCAGGCCCGCCCGGCGCAGCCGCCTTCGCGGCCCTCGCAGCAGTCGCTGCCCCCCACCCGGCCGGCGCAGAGCAGCAACGACGCCACGCCGCCGCCCACCCGCAACCCGCTGTTGGCGAAGAAGCCCGCACCGGAGTCCGCGCGCGAGACCGGCGACGAAGAAGCCCAGCACCAGGAAGAGAACAGCGTCGAGGTGAGTGAAGACGCGCTCGACGTCGACGGCAACTCCACCGCCATCAAGCCCAACCCGCTCAACGCGCCTCGCAAGCCGGCGCCGGGTGCTCCCGCGAGCGGGGCGCGGCCTCCGGTGAAGCCGCCGCCGCCTCGTCGCTAGCGTCTCTCTCCCTCTCCCTGCGAAGCGGGGAGAGGGCCGGGGTGAGGGGCAGATCGCGCGCAGCCCCGAAGCGCACAAGCGCCCCTCACCCGGCCTGCGGCCGACCTCTCCCCGCTTTTCGCAGGGAGAGGTTTTCAGGAGGGGGTCAGTTTGGACAGCTCGTGGACGATCGGGCGAAGGTCTTCCACGAGCTCGATCGGCATGCGGGTGACGCGCAGCACGCTGATGCCCGTCGCCGCCGCGATGCGGATGAACGGCGACGCGTCCTTCGAGAGCTGCACCGAGATCTGCTGCACGTGGCTTCGTGACTTCCGGCCCCAGTCGATCAGCTGCTCGCGCGCCTTCGAGTCGTAGGTGGTGCAGCTGCGCCAGTCGTGCACGAAGCGCACCTTCTTCCCCGCGCTCACGTAGCGGCGCTGCACCTCGGCCTCCACCGGCCCGGTGAGGAAGGCGGCGACCTCCGCGGTCATGTTGCCCACGGTCTGATCGACCACGGTGCACACCTCGTCGAAGAACCACGCGCGGGTGCCGCTCGCAGGGTCGACCAGGGTTGGAGGCGCTTCGAGGAGCGGAGTCATGGCGTCGACGTGAGTCGTATCAGGGCCCATGTGGTCTCGGTGGGGTTGATCAGGTGCCAGTCGTCGCGCAGGGCGTGCACGAAGAGCGCTTCGCCGAAGCGCCAGTCGGCCACCTTCTCCACCACCACGCCTTTCGGCACGAAGGTGAGCACGCTGGGACCGTCGACGTAGAAGGTGAGGCCGCCCTTCGGTGGCGTGGGGTCGTCGAGCTCGGGGTCGCGGGGCTTCGGCGCGACGCGGTACCAGGTGTAGGGGTGCTTCGGCAGGGGCTCCATCACGAAGATCTCGGTCGCGCTCAACGCCACGGCCTCGGGGAGATCGCGGTCGGGTGGGTCGGGGTCTCTCGGGGGGCTGGGCTTGCCCGGTCGCTTCAGCCGCCTGATGCGTGCGTCGGGGTCATCGCAGTCGGTCACCATGGTGCCGAGCTTCGAGGTCCAGCCGCCGACCGGGCAGTCGAGGACGTCCCACGGATAGGGAGGGAGCGGCTTTCGTTTTCCGGTCGCCTGCTCGAACTCGAACTCGGACGGGCTGAGCGCACACTCGTTGCCGGCGAACTCTTCGCCCGCGCTCGCCAGGACGACGTGCGGGTTCGCGCCTCTCCAGCCCATCGGGGTGGCGTTGCAGGTGTCCGCGGCGTGATCCCATTTCTCACGCAGCGCGGGCTTGCTCGCGAGCTCCTTCATCAGCGCCGCCAGCGAGGGGCGCGAGAGCGTGAGGGCGCCGCGCAGCGCCGTCACCTTCCCGCTGTCGAGCGAGAGGATCAGGGTGGCGCCGGGAATGCCGAGGGCCACCACGCCGCCGCCAGGCCGCATCGCCGCGCCCCACGGTTCGAAGTCCGCGCGCTCGGCTTCCGAGAGCGTGAAGAGCGGGGTGAGCACGCCGCCCTTCCAGCGCCTGGCGGGCTCTTCCTCGAAGGTGAAGACGCAGTCGGTGACCGCGTCGTCGCAGCTCACGCCCTTCACCATCGTCTCGGGCCGGCCCAGCGACACCAGCGCAGGCGCGGCGCCGAGGCGCACCCTGAAGACCTCGCCCGGCCCCGCGTCGCGCGCGGCCGAGATGGTGAAGCCGGTACCGGTGCCGGTCATCTCGTGCAGCTCGAGGGTTGATCGATGGAGCAGCGCCGGCGCGGCGCCACCTTTCGCGAGGAACACCGCGTACGCCAGCGGCGCCCCGGCGTCGGGCGCCAGCGTGGCGACCACTCCGATCGTCTCGTCGTCGACCGGGGTGACCGAGACGACCTCCCAGGGCGCGGCGACGAGCGGCGTCTGTTCGACCTGCCACCCGCTCTGGACCAACGACAGCAGGGCGAGGGAGAGTGCGGGGCACATGCGCGCTCGAGATGCTCTCACGCTGGCCTCGCTGCTGTCGCTGTCGGCGTGGGCGACGGATGTGCCGAAGAAGCCTGCTGCCGAGCAGGTGCGGGAGAACGCGCCGCTGCCGCTGGTGAAGCCGCCGAAGCCACCGAGGGTGAAGGGCGCGAGCCCGCGCTTCGTGCAGCGGCGCCTCGGGCGTCCCTCGGCCGGTGAGGGCACGCCGCTCGTGTTCAGCACCACTCCGGAGCTCTCGTTGCGTCCCGCCTCCGGCCGCTTCGAGTTCGAGCCGGGTCAGCCGATCTTCTCGGCCTGGCCCGACGCGCAGACGGCGTGGTTGGTGCGCGATCTCGGCGGTGACGGTCAGATCTCGAGCGGCCGTGAGCTGTTCGGCTCGTTCACGCGCGTGGCCGATCACCGCGCGGTGAATGGCTTCGAGGCGCTGGCTGCGCTCGATGCCGACGGCGATGGGCTCGTCTCGGCGAAAGATCCCGCGCACGCGGGCTTGCGGCTCTGGTTCGATCGCGACGGTGATCGCCGCGTGGGCGCGGGCGAACTGGAAGGCCTGGCCGAGCGCGCCTTGCCAGTGACCTTCACCGTCGACGTGCGCTGCGACGGGCAGGGAAACTGTGGCCGCGAGCGCGCACGGGTGGGTGACGCGTGGCTCATCGACCTGCACTTGAAGTTCATGCGCTCGCCGGCGCGGAACTGATCGAAATGGCGCAACACCGTTCATCCCCAGCGGAGTCGAGGGGCGACTTCCGCCAAGCGTGGGCGCTCGACGTGAACGGACTCTAGATGTCGACCCCCGGCGGCATCGGCGTCTACCTGGAGAGCGGGGCCGCACCGGCCAACGTGAAGGACCGCGCGTGGCGCGGCGTGTACCACCACTGGGACGGCCAGCCTGACGGCCTCGGCGAGGAACTGCTCGCCCGCGTGCTGCGGTTCAAGGGCAACCTCCCGCAGGTGGTCAAGCAGGTGATCGACGCGGCGCCGCGCGGGTGGTCGTCGCTCCTGAACAACGAGAAGACCGACGGCCTGCCGGTGAGCCCGAAGGACACCGGCAACACCTGCTACGTGTACCTGTTCGACGTCGGGGCCCGCCGGCTCGACGTGTTCGCGACGCACTCCGAGGCGGAAGGCGAGCGCTGCGGCAGCGTCACCTTCGCGGCCGACGGCGCGATGAGCGCGGGGAGGCTGCTCGAGCGAGAGCCTCCACCGAAGTGGCTGCGCGCGCCGGTCGATCCCGGGTGGGGCGGCAGCTCGGACGCCGACGTGAGCGTGCGCGCCGACGTGGCCCGCCGGGTCGAGCGCGATGCCACCGAAGCGGGGCTCACCACGCTCGGCTTCATCGAGCTGATGACGCACGCGGTGACCGAGACGTTCTTCGCCGCGACCTGGCCCGAAGGCACGGGCCCGCTGCGTCACCTGCTGTTTCGCGGGGCGTGGGGCGTGAACGTGTTCTGGCGCGTTCGCCTGGGCGAGGTGATCGTCGACTACCCCACGCCTTCCGAGCGCGCCGACCTGGTGAGCCGGCCCGACGGTGGCGAGCTCGTCACGTTGCACGACGAGCGCGGTGGCTCGGTGCAGGTCGATGTGCGGCGCGCGGTCGTCACGCTCCCTCTCGGCGCGCGCGCCACGGTGTTGTCGAACATCCTGCTGTCGGCGCTGCCCTCGGCGCAGTGGCTGTACGCGTTCTTCGATCTCGCGCGGGCGACGCAGATCCCCGACTCGCTCGCGGTGAAGGTGCCGGCCGCGGCGAGCCAGGCGCCGTGGAGCGTGTTTCACCACCCTGATGGCCGGCGCTGGGCGATTCGCGCGGGAGGGACCGGCTACCTGCTGCGGCTGGGAGACCCGTCGGATGATCCGGTGATCAAGGAGCGCCCGACGAAGACGGCAGCTCGCGAGATCTGCGCGCTCATCGCAGAGCAGGTCTCTGACGGGTTCGTGCAGCAGCCGGACGAACCGGCGTAGCCCTCGGTTGACACCTCCGCAGGCGACCGAAAGACTCCGCTCATGTTGAAGCAGCTCGCCAAGGCCCCATCGCTCGACTGGAGGACCATCGACCACGTGGTGGCGATGCCCCTGGGCTCATGGCGCGCGGCGCGCGCGATGCTGAAGGCTCGCGGCGACAGGTCGGGCAGCCGGATGGCGTATTCGGGTGGGGTCTTCGAGATCATGTCGCCTTCGTGGAATCACGAGTTCATCAAGACGAACATCGCGCGCCTGCTCGAGGGGTGGGCCCTGGTCCACGGCGTCGATCTTCAGGGTGCTGGCTCGTGGACGCTCGAGAGCGCCACGGAGGAGGTCATCGTCGAGCCCGACGAGTGCTACCTGGTCGGCGTTCGTGCTGGCCGCAGGGTCCCCGACCTCGCGATCGAAGTGCGCTGGACCGGGGGTGGCATCGAGAAGCTGCCCATCTACGCGGCGCTCGGCGTGAAGGAGGTCTGGGTGTGGGATCGGGGTGTGATCAGCGCCCACGTGTTGCGCGGCTCGACCTTCGTTCGCTCCGCCCGCAGCACGCTGCTCCCTTCGCTCGAGCTCGGGCGGCTCGCCAAACACGCATCGATGGAAGATCAGTCGAAGGCGGTTCGCGCGTTCCTCAAGCTCAAGCGCTAAGAGACCGCGTCATGTCGAGGCTTCGCGTCAACTCATTCTCAATCTCCATCGACGGGTACGGCGCCGGTCCCGACCAGTCGCTGGAAAATCCCCTGGGCGTCGAAGGCCCCGCGCTGCACACGTGGGCCTTCGGCACCCGCACCTTCCAGAAGATGCACGCCTCGGCGCAGACCAGCGACGCCGGCGCCGGTGTGGACGACGACTTCATGGTGCGCGGCTTCGAGAACGTGGGGGCCTGGATCCTGGGCCGCAACATGTTCGCGCCATCGCGGGGCCCGTGGGCGGACGACGGGTGGAAGGGGTGGTGGGGCGCGAACCCGCCGTACCACGTGCCCGTCTTCGTCCTCACCCACCACGCGCGCGCGCCCATCACCATGGAGGGCGGGACCACGTTCCACTTCGTCACCGATGGCATCCACGCGGCGCTGGAGCGGGCGAAGGACGCGGCGAAGGGGAAGGACGTTCGCCTCGGCGGTGGCGCGGCGACCATTCGCCAGTACCTGAGTGCCAGGCTCATCGATGAGCTCCACCTCGCGATTTCCCCCGTGCTCCTTGGCCGGGGCGAGCACCTCCTCTCCGGCATCGACGCGGTGAGCCTCGGCTACAAGTGCACCGAGCACGTCGCGTCGGGGCAGGCCACGCATGTCGTGTTGACGAGGTGAGCTCTGGTTCGCCCTCTCCCCCGCACAGGGGTCAGGGCCCCAGCGCGCCGAGCTTGAGGCGCACCTCGTCGAGCTCGGCGTGTGGGTCGGAGTCCCAGGTGATGCCGCTGCCCACGCCGTAGCTCCAGCCGGCGCCGCGCCGCTCGGCCGTGCGGATGAGGAGCGCGAAGCGCGCTGCCCCGTCTGCCTCGAGCCCCAGCGTGCCGCAGTAGGCGCCTCGCGGGTCCCGCTCGAGCATCGCGATGTCTTCGAGCGCGGCTTCCCTGGGCGCGCCGGTCACCGAGCCCCCGGGGTGCACCACGTCGAGCACCTGCTGCAGCGTCGTGCCTGCCTCGAGCTCGCCTTCGACGTCCGCCACCGCCTGCACCACGTAGGGGAGCTCGATCATGCGCCGCTCGTTGCGCACGTGCACCGAGCAGGGCACGCAGAGCCGGTGCAGATCGTCGCGCAGGAGATCGGTGATCATCGCCAGCTCGGCGCGGTCCTTCTCGCTCGCCTCGAGCCAGGCGCGCTGCGCGGGCGGCGCGGTGCCTTTCATCGGCTCGACGTGGATCCAGCGATCGCGCGTCTCCACCAACAGCTCGGGGCTGGCGGAGACCAGCTCGCCCGTCGCGCGCGTCTTCACCCAGGCGGCGAAGCGGGGCACGGCGGTGCGGCAGAGCGTGGTGAGGAGCGCGGCTCCGGTGGGGCAGTCGAGCTGGGCGCGGAGCGTGAGGTTGACCTGGTAGACGTCGCCCGCGGCGATGTGTTCGCGGATGGTGGAGACGCCTTCGAGGAAGCCGGTCTCGTCGAGGCGGGGACGCAGCGGGTGTGCGGGGACATCGAAGATCGGCTCGACGGTGGTGGCTCGACCGGCGAGGCGGGTGGGCGTTTTCGATTCTGCGCTCGCGTACCAGAGGGCTCCATCACCTTCGTGGAGGTCTTCGAGCAGCGTCCAGTGGCCGTGGGTTGAGAAACCTGGCCCCAGCAGGGCGAAGTCATCGCGGCTCAACAGGGTGGAGAGCTTCAGTGGTGTCGATGGGGTTGGAAGTGGCCCCTCACCCTGACTCTCTCCCCGCTGCGCAGGGAGAGGGGATCTCTTGAACCAGTTTGCGAGCAGGTCGCGGCCCCTCGGCGTTCCGAACGAATCGGGGTGGAACTGCACGCCCGCCATCGGCAACGACTCGTGCTCGATCGCCATCACCGTGCCGTCCGCGAGCGAGGCCATCACCTTGAGCGGCGACGCGACTTCGGTCAGCGACAGGGAGTGGTAGCGCATCACCTCGACGGGCCCTTCGAGCCCCGCGAAGTTCGAGAAGTGTGCGGTGGCCCGCTTGCCGTGCGCCGGTGCTGAACGGACCAGCCTCGCGCCGAACGCGAGGCCGAGCGCTTGATGCCCCAGGCACACGCCGAGGAACGGCAGCCTCCGGCGGGCCACCTCGCGCACCAGGTCGATCAACCCCGCGCGCATCGGATCGGTCGGGCCTGGGCCCATCACCACGACCTCTGAATGATCCAGCGCGGCCCACGCTTCGGCCGGCCCGAGCACCTCGATCTGCCCGCGCGCGAAGGGCAGGGCGTCGATGACGTTCCACGAAAACGAGTCGTGGTTCTCGATGAAGAGCACCCGGGGCACCCGGGCCTTGTATCGCAACACCCCGTGTTGACTGGTGATTCAACGGGGTGACACAGACCCGGGTCGCGGGTTTGCCCACACCTCCCGCCATCGGGTACAGGGTGGCAACTCCCAAGGATTCCCGATGACTCGCAGTCTCGCGGTCTGCATTGCCCTCGCGCTCAGCGCGTGTGGAAAAGAGACGCCTCTTTCTCCCGTCGTCGACGCGGGCTCGACGCCCTTGCCCACCAGCGTCTGCCTCGACAACGACGGCGACGGCTTTTCCGGCACCGGCGACTGCGCGCTGGAAGCGGTGGTCGACTGCAACGATCGCGATCCCGTCGCGTACCCGGGGGCGCTCGAGGTCTGTAACGGCGTCGACGACAACTGCAACCAGCAGATCGACGAAGGGCTCCCCGTGGTCGCGTACTACCGCGACGAAGACGGCGACGGCGTCGGCGACACGCGGACCGGCGAAGGCTGCAAGGGCCCTCCGATGGGCAGCGTCACGCAGTCAGGCGACTGCAACGATCAGGATCCCGCGATCCGCCCGGGCCAGGCCGAGATCTGCAACGGCGTCGACGAAGACTGCGACGGCACGCGCGACAACGGCCTCCCCTTCCAGGACTTCTACACGGACGCTGACGGCGACGGCTTCGGCGCGGCCAGCTCGGCGCCGATGAACTCGTGCCAGACGTCCGTGCAGGGCCGGGTGAGCAACCCGGGCGACTGCAACGACAACAACCCGACCATCAAGCCGGGCGCGGTCGAGCTCTGCAACAAGGTCGACGACAACTGCGACGGCCAGATGGACAACGGCATCGCCTTCACCAACTACTACCCCGACGTCGATGGTGATGGCTTCGGCGACGCGTCCGCGCAGTCCGAGAGCAGCTGCGCGCCGATGCCGGGCAAGGTCGACAACGACAGTGACTGCAACGACGCCATCGCCACGGTGAAGCCGGGCGCGCCCGAGACGTGCAACGGCGCCGATGACGACTGCGACACGCAGATCGACGAAGGGCTCACCTTCATCTCGTACTACCCCGACATGGACGGCGACGGCTTCGGCGCCACCGGCTCGATGGCCCAGTCGTCCTGCATCGCCGTGCCGGGCAAGGTGACCAACACCACCGACTGCAACGACGCCTCGGCGCAGGTGCGGCCGACCGCCACCGAGCTCTGCAACGGCGTCGACGACGACTGCGCGGGTGGCACCGACAACGGCCTGACCTTCGCGCAGTACTACACCGACGGTGACGGAGACGGCTTCGGCGCCTCGACGGCCACGCCGCAGTCAGCCTGCGCGCCGGTGTCGGGCAAGGTCACCAACAGCCAGGACTGCAACGACGCCAACCCGGCGGTGAAGCCGATGGCGCCCGAGACCTGCAACGCGGTCGACGACGACTGCGACGGCCAGACCGACGAGGGCCTCACCTTCGTCAACTATTACCCCGATGGAGACGGTGACACCTTCGGCTCGGCCGCCGCCACGGCCCAGTCCAGCTGTACGCCCATCGCCGGGCGCGTCACCAACCGCACCGACTGCAACGACGCGAACGCCGCGGTGAACCCGTCGCGGGCCGAGACCTGCAATGGGGTCGACGACAACTGCGCTGGCGGCATCGACGAAGGGCTGCCCACGCAGAACTACTACCCTGACGCCGACTCCGACGGGCGCGGGCGGCTGGGCTCGGTGGCGCAGGCCTCGTGTGGTCCGGTCGCCGGGCGCGTCACCTCGAACGACGACTGCAACGACGCCAACGCCACCGTGCTGCCGGGCGCGGCCGAGATGTGCAACGGCGTCGACGACAACTGCGACACCCTCATCGACAACGGCGTGGCGACGCAGAACTACTACGTCGACAGCGACGGCGATGGCTTCGGCGCGTCGGGCTCGGTGGCCCAGGCTTCGTGCAGCGCGATCGCCGGGCGCGTCACCAACAGCAGCGACTGCAACGATCTCAACGCCGCGGTGAAGCCCACCGCCACCGAGATCTGCAACAGCATCGACGACGACTGTGACGTGGCCATCGACGAGGGCCTCTCGGTGCTCAGCTACTACCCGGACGTCGACGGAGACGGCTACGGCGCGACGGGCGCGCTGGCCCAGACGTCCTGCGCGGCGGTGAGCGGGAAGGTGACCAACAACCTCGACTGCAACGACGCCAACCTCAACATCCGCCCGGGCGTGGCCGAGGTCTGCAACGGCATCAACGACAACTGCACCGGCGGCATCGACGAAGGGCTGCCCACGCAGAGCTACTACACCGACGGCGACACCGACGGCTTCGGCGCGACGACCTCGTCGGCGATCGTCTCGTGCGGACCGGTCGCGGGCCGTGTCACCAACAACACCGACTGCAACGACGGCAACTCGGCCATCAAGCCCACCGCGTCTGAGCTGTGCAACGGCGTCGATGACAACTGTGCAGCGGGCATCGACGAGGGCAACCCCGGCGGCGGCGGCGCGTGCAGCACCGGCCAGTCGGGCGTCTGCGCGCCCGGCACGCTCACCTGCCAGGCGGCCACCGTCACCTGCGTGCGCAACGTCGCGCCGGGTGCGGAGACCTGCAACGGCCTCGACGACAACTGCAACGGGAGCACCGACGAGGGCTACGTGGGCCTGGGCACCGCGTGCACCTCGGGCGTGGGCGCGTGCGCGCGCAGCGGCGTGCAGGTGTGCAACGGCGGCGGCACCGCGGTGGTCTGCAACGCGACGCCGGGCAGCCCGACGGCCGCGGCGTGCGACGGCACGGACAACGACTGCGACGGCATCGTGGATGAGCCGGTGATCACCAGCACCACCAACGTGAGCACCACGGCGTTCCAGGACCTCGAGGTGCGCCCCTATTACTACTCGGCCGCCAGCTGCGCGGGCGGGGCCAACGGCACGGGCACCGATGCGCTCGCCGGCGGCGCGCTGCTGATGGGCGTGGGCGCCAGCGGCATCACCTTCCAGCGGCTCGATACGGCGGGCCTGCCCGCGGGCGGGAGTACATCGATCACCTCGCTCTCGTACTCCGACGTGGACTTCGCCCAGGCGGGCGACGGCTTCATCGCGGCGGGCATCTGGTCGTACAACAACTCGGAGATCGACCTCTACTACGCCGACTCGAACGGCACCCAGCGCACGTACCGGTACACGCAGTTCGTGGGGTCGACCAGCCAGACGCTCGACTCGCTGCGCGTGGTGCGGGGCAACGGGCGCCGCGTGGTGCTGGTGTGGAGAGAGAACGGCACGGGCATCAAGATGGCGCAGGTCGAGGCGTGCAACATCGCGGGCGCCTGGGAGCTGCGCGCCCCGGGCTGCGCGTCGACGGTGCTCACCTCGACCACCATCTCGCCTTCAGCGACGGCGGTGGCGGGCGTGGGCGCAGACTCGGCGCACGTGGACTGGCTGTCTTCCCAGACGTGCGTGTCGACCGCGACGCAGCGGCGCATCGCCATCGCGTACCTGAGCACCTCGACCAGCCTCAACTTCTTCCGGGTCAACGAGAACGGCACGGTGAAGGACGCCGAGACCGTGGCCGACACCGAGACCGCGCCGCGCGTGCTCACCGAGCCCGACCTGACCTATTTCAAGGACTCGGCGAGCGCGGACCAGTACCTGATCGCCTACGTGATGAAGGACTCGGGGGCGACCACGCCGCGGGCCGACCTGCAGTTCTGGCTCACCAACGACCCGTTCTACAACTTCGCGTACTTCGAATACGGCACGCAGAACGGGGTCGACTCGATCGCGCGGCCGCGCACCAGCGCGTCGGCCACCGGGCTCTGGCTCTCGGCGATCCGCTACGTGGCGGACCCGTCGACGTTCAAGAAGCAGGTGATGACGCGCACGCTCGATCTGCTCGGCAACCGCACGCCGGGCGGCTCCGAGGTCGAGCTGTCAGCCACGTCAGGCGCGTGCGCGGCGGACCCTGCGTGCCGGCCCGGCGACAAGAGCGGCTTCACCCACTGGGCATCGTTCGGGAAGCTGTTCTATTCGGGCAGCGGGTCGACGCCGGTGGGGACGTTCTCGAGCACGCTCACGTGCAATTGAGCCGGCCCCGTTCACCCCGAGCGGCGTCGAGGGGCTCACGCGAGTGAGGCTGCTCGTCGTCGACCACTTCGCGGACGAGGCCCAGGCGCTGCGCTCGCACTTCGACGCGCGCTTCGCCGACCCCCGCCGCGCCACCGCCGATCGCTTCGTGTGGGACCTGTGGAACGTGCGCGACCAGTACACGGCGCTGCGGACCCCGGCCTGGGAGTACTTCCCGAAGAAGACCTACGACGCCTTTCACCAGCGCCTCGTCTGGTGGGGCCGGCGCACGCTGGGCTGCCACGACGTCTCGCCTCCGTGGCTGAGCTGCTACGTGAACGGCTGCGAGCAGCGGCTGCACGGCGATCTCCCGCACGGTCCGGTCGCCTTCGTCTTCTCCCTCACGAACTGGAGCAAGCGCACCTTCCGCGGCGGCGAGACGCTGCTGATGCGTGACGAGGTGCTCGACTTCTGGCGCGGCTTCGTGAGCACCCGCGCCGTGGAAGAGCCCGAGCTCCTCGACGAAGTGCCGGCCCGCTTCAACCGGCTGGTGGCGTTCGACCCCCGCATCCCTCACGGCGTGCGCCGCGTCGACGGCTCGATGGACCCCACCGAAGGCCGCCTGGTGATCCACGGCTGGTTCGTGCAGCCCCGGCCGTTCATCGAGGGACCGCTCCCCGAGAAGGCCCTGGGCGACGCGATCGGCGAGGTCACCGGGGCGATCGGGCCCGTGCTCCAGGCCGGCCTTCCGCTCGCCGGGCTGCTCTCGCTGGGCTTCACCGTCACGGCCGCCGGTCGCGTTCGCGAGCTGCGCACGCTGGCCGACACCACGCGCACGGTCCCCGAGCACGCCGCGGGTCGACGCCGACTGCTCGCGGCTGCTCGTAAGGCCCTGGAAAAGCACGCGTTTCCGAGACGCGCGAGCCAGAGCCGGGTGACGCTGCCGCTCGTGTTCGAGCGCTGAATCTGCGCCTGCTGAAAGCTTGCGATCGATCGGAAGCGTCTGTTACACGCCTCCGCGTCCCTCTTTCGCGCTCGGACAGGCGGGGTGGGGCGGCAGCAAAAATACTCACACGTGCCACGCCGGCCGCGGTGCTCCCGACATGGGGTCGAGAGTCGATGCCGGAGGTTTCTCTCGTCGAGAGAACCGAAGTGGAAACGGGCACGTGGCGGATCACAACCAAAGCAGCACGTAAGGACGTAGCAACCATGAGCGAGACTGAGCAGCAGCAGCAGATGGCCCCCGCCGGCGGCATCACGATGCGCCAGATGCTGGAGGCCGGAGTGCACTTCGGTCACCAGACCAAGCGCTGGAACCCGAAGATGAAGCCGTACATCTTTGGCGCCCGCAACGGCATCTACATCATCGACCTCCAGAAGACCGTCGTGCTGGCCCGTGCGGCCCTGCGCTTCGTCTCTGACGTCACCGCGCGCGGTGGCTCGGTGCTCTTCGTCGGCACCAAGAAGCAGGCGCAGGACGTGGTGCGTGAAGAGGCGTCGCGGTCGGCGCAGTACCACGTGACCAACCGGTGGCTGGGCGGCACGCTCACCAACTTCAAGACCATCAAGCAGGGCATCGACCGCCTCAAGGCGATCGAGACGATGTCGGAAGACGGCACCTACGCCCGCCTGCCCAAGAAGGAAGTCGCGGGCCTCGAGCGTGAGCGCGAGAAGCTCGAGAAGAACCTGGGCGGCATCAAGAACACCAGCCGCCTCCCCGGCGCGGTCTTCGTGATCGACCCCAAGAAGGAAGCGCTCGCCGTGCACGAGGCCAACCGCCTCGGCATTCCGGTGATCGGCCTGGTCGACACCAACTGCGATCCCGAAGGCATCGACTACGTGATCCCGGGCAACGACGACGCGATCCGCTCGATCAAGCTCTTCACGGGCAAGATCGCCGACGCCGCCATCGAAGGTGCCGCGCGGTACCGCGCTTCTGGCGCCGCCGATCGCGACGCGCAGGAAGAGCGCCGCCGTCACGAGGGCCGCAGTGGTGCGGGTGATGATTCCCGCCGCCGCGCGCCGCGCCGCGAGGGTCGTGGTCCGGTCGTCGAGCACAAGGGCGGAACGTCGCTCGAGCCCGTCGAGCCTGCCGCCACCGAGGGCGAGGCTGTCGCCGCTGCCGTCACCGAGGCGCCTGCCGCCGCCGAGGCTGCGAAGGCCGAGTAAGCACCACCGTTCACCCCGAGCGAAGTCGAGGGGTTCACGGGAAGCGTCGGCTCGCGCATTCAAAAGCCGAGTCGGCGCTTCGTTCGTTTCAATTCCAATCTTCGAAATTCAATTGAAGGAGCAATGACATGGCTGAGATCAGCGCTGCGATGGTGAAGGAACTCCGCGAGAAGACCGGCGCGGGCATGATGGACTGCAAGAAGGCGCTGACCGAGTCGGCGGGCGACTTCGTGAAGGCCGAGGAATGGCTGCGCAAGAAGGGCGTCGCCTCTGCCGCCAAGAAGGGCGCGCGCGTCGCCGCCGAGGGCCTGGTGGGCCTGATGATGTCGGACGACGGGAAGCTCGGCGCCATCGTCGAGGTCAACTCCGAGACCGACTTCGTGGCGCGCAACGCCGACTTCGTCACCCTCACCGCGAACCTGGTGAAGCACGTCGCGCAGCACAACCCCAGCGACGTCGACGCCCTGCACGCGCAGCCTCACGAGAGCGGCAAGCCGGTGAAGGAGCTGATCACCGAGAAGATCGCCACCATCGGCGAGAACCTCACCGTGCGCCGCTTCGCCCGCTTCCAGGTCGAGGGCAACGGCGTGCTGGGCAGCTACCTGCACTCGAACAACCGCATCGCGGCGCTGGTCGAGGTGCTCGGCAGCAACCACGCCGACGCGAAGGCGCTGGCCACCGAGCTGGCGATGCAGTCGGCCGCGATGAAGCCCGCGTACGTCAGCCGCGAGCAGGTGCCCGCAGACGTGCTCGAGCTCGAGAAGGCCAGCTACAAGTACGAGCTGGCCAACACCTGGAAGATCACCATCAAGGACGGCCCGGCCCGCACCGGCGTGCTCCGCTCGGAAGACGCCGAGAAGCTGATGGTCGAGATCAGCGGCAAGCTCGAGAAGGTGCCCCTCACGCAGATCATCAAGCGCGAGCAGGTCACCAAGCCCGAGGCGATGTGGGACAAGATCATCGCGGGCAAGATCGAGAAGTTCTACGAGAACAACTGCCTCGTCGATCAGCTCTGGGTGAAGGACGACAAGCAGAAGATCAAGGACGTCATCGCCGACGCCGGTAAGAAGCTCGGCACCACGCTCACCGTGGGCCGCGTGGCCCGCATCGAAGTGGGCGAGGGCATCGAGAAGGTGAAGGGCGACCTCGCGGCTGACGTCGCGGCGACGCTGGGCACCGGCAAGGCCTGATTCAGATCGCGCTGTGGTCGCGCGCGCACATTGGGCACTTGATTGACTCTTGGGCTGGTGGGCGATGCTGCTCGTCCATCAACCGAGGGGGGCGATTGACACAGGCGCGGACGGGGGTCGTTGGTCGTTGCTCGAGGGTCGCTTGTTCGTCGTTCCGAGCTGTACTGATGGTCTGGTGCGTCTGTGCGACGACGTCCACCACCGCGTTCGCGCAGCTATGCACCGGTTCGACAAGCAGATGCATCGACAGGCAGTCGGCGCCGGGACAGCCCGGGAGTATCAATCTTGCTGAGGTCTGCGGCTACACCTGCAGCGGTGTGAAGATTGCCGGGAGCTGCCTCAGCCAGTGCGGCGGCCCGAGCACGGGAACTTGCAGCGAAGCCTTCTGCGATAACTCTGCGCCCGTGAGTTCAACATGTTCTGGGTGCGCGGCCTGGCCCTGCACGCCGGGTGCGACGCGTCCTTGCCCTGAGTTAGGTGCGTGCGGAAGGGGCACGCAGACCTGCCTCCCAATGGTGAATGGGGCGAAGGTACCGATCGGCTCCGAGTGGGGCGCTTGCAGCGTCTCAAAGACCTCCGAGACCTGCGAAGGACTGGACCTCGACTGCGACGGAGTGCCCAACAACCCTCCTGCCGACCCTTGGTGCCCACTCGCCCCCGAAGTGTGTGTGCGTGGACAGCCGACCTGTTCGCCAAACGGCGACATCAACTGTGTGGGCCGGAAGATCCGCGCGGCGGAAGTCTGCGATGGAGTCGACAACGACTGCGACGGCACCGTCGACAACGATTGCACCGAGCCGGATTTTCCGAGAGGTGGTCGCGGCGGCGGCCCAGCTAGTGGTCCCCGTGGCGGACCCTTATGCGTCGACGTAGCGGGCCAGCCTGTCAGCATGACGACGGGCAACATGTCCTTCGGTCCGCTCGAGTTGGTGTCGCTGGCGACGCCGGCGGGCACGCCGCTTCGCCTGGCCATCACCTACAACAGCCGCAACCTGCTCCAGGGCGAGCTCGGCATCGGGTGGACGCTCAACACCGAGCAGCGAGTCACCACCGGCCCAGCGAAGGCGATGTACTGGAGCGACGTGGGCATCGCTTCGCAGTTTCCGCTTCCGGCCACAGCGGCCCTTGAGGGTGGCAGCTTGCCCGACGCGACGCTCTTCACGCGATCGCTGGGCGGCGCCAACCTCGGCTTCTACCTCGCGACGAGCGGCGGCATTGAGCTTTGCCCTCAGTCCCCCTGCCCCGGAAGCCAGACGGTCGCGCCGCGCGTCGTCTTCGAGGACGGCAGCACGGCGCTCTTCTCTTCGTCGGGCGCCTTCGCCGGGTTGCGAGACCTCGCGGGGAACGAGCAGCGGTATTTCTTCCCTGCGCCAGGCGCGCCCACGACGACTCCGAGCCGCAAGGGGCTGAGCCAGGGACCAAGGAGCGTCGCGCTCCACCGCTACTCGGCGACGCGCACCGACCTGGTGGCCACGGCGGGCTCCGTCGAAACCACGGTCGCCCGGGTGCTGCTGGATGGCGCCGGCCACCTCACGGACATCTGCGCGCCCGAAGCTCCTCTCCCAGGGGCGAGCGACGCCTGCCACTCAGCGGGGATGCGCACCCTGTTCCATTTCCGGTACGTCGCCGTGGAGACGGGCCCGATGCGCCTGGCAGAAGTCATCGATGAAGCTGGCAAGACGGTGGAGCGCCACCAGTACCAGCGAGTCTCGGGTCTGGGCGTGCTGGCGACGACCTCGGAGTCTGCGACCGAGTCGCTGAGCTTCACCTTCACGCCGCAGAGCGAGCCGACGAGGATGCTCTCCGTCAGTGTGCGCAGCGCGTTCTCTCCAGCCGTGACAGTGAGCCACACACGCGAAGTCAACACGCAGTTCAACCGCGTGCAGAGCGTAGGCGAGACGTGCGGCTGCGGCAGCAGCGTCGCGCGTGTCTGGGACACGCACCCGCTCGACAACGTCGTGCCTGTCATCGCCCAACTGCGACAGGGACTGACGACCTCACTCTTCACCTTCGGCAGCGGCGTGCTGGACCCGTACCGCTTCGGCCGGCCCACCGGCGAGCGACAGCGCGACGAGCAGGCCGGCGTGTGGGGCGTCTCCCCCGAGCGCGTCCTCACCTTCGCGTACCAGCACCCGCTGGTGCGCAGGCCTACCCTCACCACGCAGCCCGGCAACTCGGGCGTGAAGGTCTCCGTCTCAGACTACGACGATGACGACCCTGCGCATCAGTGCCGAGAGGGCGTCGATGAGCCCCGCGCCGGCAGCCCCACCATTCCCAACGAGGCGCCCACGCGCTTCCTATGCCGAGTCGTTGATGGCTTCAGGGTGACGCACTTCAGGTACGACGGCCTCGGACGGCTGATTCGCAGCGACGGGCCTGACGGCGTGCCCGTGACGTACGCGTACTGGCCGGCGGACGACACGGACGAACTGCGTGCGGGGCTGCTCAGGGCGACGACGCGCGGCGAGGGCCTGCTCGCCCTCACGACGACGTTCGAGCGCTACCACTTCACCGGCCGGCCCACGCGCATCGTCAACGCCAACAACGAGGTGACGGCGTACGAGTTCGACCTCCAGGGCCGTGTGACGATGGTGATGGGCCCCGACGGCGCGGTGACGCGCACCGAATACGCGGCGGGGAACAAGCCGAGCAAGGTGACGCTGCCGTCGCTCGTCACCATCCACTCCAGCTACGACGCCTTCGGGCGGCTGGAAGACGTGACGTGGCGCGGGCCCGTCGCCCTCGGAGCGGCCGTGCTGCAGCGCCAGCACCGCACCTTCGACCTCGGCGGCAACGTGCTGCTCGAGCAGACGTATGACGCGAGCGGTGCCCTCACGAGGCAGGCGCAGCGCGACTACGACGAAGCGCACCGGGTGACGCGCGAGTACGGCCTCGACTCCAGCGTGTGGAAGAGCTTCGAGTACCACCACGGCGTGCTGACGCAGTCGACCGACGAGGGCGGGCGGGTGAGCGCCTTCGAGTACGACGGCTTCGGCCGGATGCGCAGGACGCTGCGGCGCGTGGGCGGGCAGCCCGCGCCGCCCTTCACCCAGTACGGCTACGACGTGATGGACAACCTGGCGGAAGTCATCGACGCCAACGGCAACCCCACCCGCTACTTCTTCGACGACTTCGGCCAGACGCTCGAGGTGACGACGCCCAACAGCGGCACCACCCGCTACGGCTACGCCGCCGACGGGGCGCTGACTTTCATGAAGACGGAGAGCCACGCGCGGGCCAACGCTGAGCTCCGCTACACGTACGACGCGCTGCGCCGGCCCACCGGGGAATTCCACACGGTGTACGGCTCGATCCCGGGCAGCTGCATCCCCGGCGCGCCGGGATCCCCGCCGGTGTGCCAGCCGGAGACCTTCTTCATCGTCTCCGACACGCCGCTCGTCACGTACGGCTACGACAGCGGCAGTCACGCTAAGGGGCGGCTCAGCTCGGTCAGCTTCCCGGGCGGCGCGAGGAGCCTCACCTGGGATGGCGCGGGGCGGCTGCAGAGCGAGCAGTCCACGCTGAGCGGCCTGGCCACGACGCTGCCGCTCGCGCGCACGTACCACCCCGGTGGGGCGCTGGCCTCGCTGGAGTACCCGCGGCAGACGGGCGCGAGTCGCCCGCCGGTGCTGGAGCTGGACAAGGGCCTCGATGAGACGCTGAGCGAGGTGCGCTTCGGAGGCGTGACGCTGGCGAGCGGCGTCACGCACTACCCCTTCGGCGGCGGGGTGCGCAGCCTCACGCGCGGCAACGGGGTGGCCAGCACCTTCGGGGAGGACCTGCTCGGCCGGCGCACCGACGTGCGCGGTGGACCCGTCAACCTCGCCTACGAGTTGAAGCCGACGGGCGACGTGAGGCTGGCCACCGAGAGCGGAGACGTGGCCCGCAGCCGACTGTACGGCTACGACGAGGAGCACCGCCTCACGAGCGCGGCCATCACGGGGTCTGCGACGGCCGCGATCTTCTCGGAGACGTATTCCTACGACGAGGTGGGCAACCGGCTGCTGAAGGTGCGCAACGGCACGAAGCAGTACGTGTCCGTGTTCGACTTGCGCAGCGCGCCCGGTGGCCGTGGGGACGTGCCCGCCAACGACTTGCTGCGCGCCGTCATCGACCCGCCCGTCGGCGGGCTGTGCGTCGCCGTCGATGGTGGGCTGCCACGCGGAACCAGCGATGATGATGACGACGAAGCCGAAGACGATGACGACCGCGGACGCGGGCATGGCGGCAGCGGACGTGGGGGTGGGCATCGCGGGAAAGGAGGCAGTGGGCGGGGCGGCGCCGGAAGCGGAGGGAGCGGACGCGGCGGCAGCGGAAGTGGTGGCCAGGCCGACGCGGGTGTCGCGCTGGATGGAGGGCTGCCCTTCTGCGCGACGAGGAGCCCGAGGGAGCTGGCCCGCCTCGACGCGGAGTGGAAGGCGGTGGCGCGCGAAGCGAAGCGCCTCGTAAGAGACGCGCCCACCCTCGGCGCGGCGGATGCACACAACCGGCTCCTCGCGGTGCTGGAGCAACTCCGTGCGTGGATGGAGAAGTACAGCGTGCCCACGCCGTCGCTGCTGGGGGTGCTGGCCGGGACGAGGCGAGGCGGGGTGGACTTCGCGACGACGATGGCGGCCTACCTCGCGCGGCGCGCATCAGGAGTAGACTTCGGCCCAGTGGACTTGGACTTGCTCGACACGCTGGCGGGGCTCGCCGAGAAGGCGAACGTGCGGCAGGCCGTGGAGAACGACCCCACGTGGCGGTACACGCACGACGCGAACGGGGCCGTCACCTCGGTGACGGTGGAGATTCCCGCCTTCGTCCTGGCTCAGGGCCCCGCGGAGCCGCTCTCGACGCCGCGCATCCACAACACCATGTGCTACCGCTACGACGCGCGGCAGCGGCTGGTGCAGGTGGAGACGGTGGTGCGCAGCGGCGCGCAGGTGTCGTCCACCACGCCGCCGTGTGAAGACGCGGCGAGGGCCACCATGGCCACCTTCCGCTACGACGAGGCCAACCGGCGCGTGTACGCGAACGTGGCGGGCAAGGAGACGTGGGAACTCCGCGGCGCGTCGGGCGAGTTGCTCGCGGAGGTGTCGAAGGCCGGCGAAGTCGAGCGCGCGTACGTCTACCTGGACGGCGAGCCGCTGACGGTGGTGGCGCTGAGGCCGGGGAAGGCGCTGCGCAGCCCCACCACGCCGCTGGGTTGCACCTCGTCAGGTGGTGGGCTGTCTGGCTCGCTCGCGGCGCTCGTGTTGCTGGCAGTGCTGCTGCGCAGGCGCAACGGGCGCGGGGCGCTGGCGGCGCTGGTGTTGACGTTGGTGGGTTGTGACGGGCAAGGCCCGCAGGCAGAGCCTCCGCCAGCCCCTGGAATCGGTGAACTCCAAGGCGACATCTTCTACTTCCACAACGACAGACTGGGCACGCCGGTTCGGCTGACGAACGAGCTGGGCGTGACGGTGTGGCGCGCAGACTACCGGCCGTTCGGCGACGTGGAGCGGCTCGAGACGGACGTCGATGGCGACGGCGCGCACCTCGAGCAGCCGCTGCGCTTCCCCGGGCAGTACGAGGACGCGCTCTCTGGGCTGATTCTCGCGCAGGGGCCCTATTACAACTGGAACCGGCACTACGAGCCCGCGACCGGCCGGTATTTCTCAGGCGAGCCGATGCTGCAGAGGGCCGAAAGCGTATGGCAGACACCGAGAACTGGAATGCCTATGCCTGCTTACGCATATGCATACAGTAGTCCGGCCAAGCATGTTGATCCCTCGGGTGAAGCACCCCCAGTGAGGGATTTCTGGACTTGCGTTACCATGGGGTGCGCATCGACCATCCTGTGTGGTGGTGCGGGGTGTCGGTGCACTCTCGTGGAGTGCGGCAGGGGTTCGTGCCTTGGTTGCAGCAGTCCTGTTGTGCTGTTTAAGCTCTTCTGTACGTATGTTTGCGCTGACGGAAGTGCTGCTTTTGTCATGCACGTCATTGGTGGCCTTCAGTTCAAGGTGTGTGATGTCAGGTGAGTGGTTGTCGGCTGTGGAACGCGCCTCGTTCATTGCGTCAGCGTTGATGAACGGAATGAACCTCATTGCCGTTGTAGCCAACCCAGAGGCTTTCGTTGAGTGGCGACAGCGACTAGGCGACCCGGTGGCGCACGCAGAACTTCTCATGCAGCTCGATAGCCTCGAGAAGTGCCTGCCCGAATTGGCTCGAATAGAGGGCTCGGCGGCTGAGTGGGAGGCAATCCGAGTAGGCCTGATCGACTTGCGGAGATTGGTCCACGTCGCCCTTCCCTTTGACGCAGCTTCAGTTTCTGACGCCGCGCGATCTTGGCTGGCCTCCGTCAAGCAGAAACTCGCGGAGGGAGCATGATCAAGGACTGGAGATTGGCTGGCAGGGAAGAAGCGGCAGGAGTTGAAGGCGCGAGAGTGAACGGCCCAGCACGCTGTCTCAAGAATGCCACTCCTCGCGACGTCTACCGCCGTCAATGCTGGTGTTTGTTCGCGATTGGCATCCTCATCATGGGATGCCTGGAGCCGGTTGCCCAGGCTCCGTGCGCTCGCGTCGTCGGCGAGGCGAACCTCTTCAGTCATTACTTGTCTTCGGGACCGATGCCGCGAACGAGTGCCGGTGTCTGGCTGATGCGGTTCAACGCGCTCGTGCCTGACCTGACGGCCGAAGTCGTCACGACCGGCCCGATGGAAGTGCATCCGCCGGGCTCCTCCTTCGGCTTCGTCGGTTTCTGGCTTCGGCCTGACGCGGTTCGCTACTTCTACGTGCGGTCCACACCCGGGCGGCCGACGGAACTGAGGTCTGTCGACTTTCCCGGCGCGACCTTCGAAACCCGAGGCCTCAGCCGCCTGCTGGCGAGCTTTCCTGGAGACTTTGCTCAGGGGCGCCTCGCTTCCACCGAGCATGAGGCCTCCGTGTGTTTGGGTGATTCCGGCAGGACCGCCACTCTCGTGAAGCTCGGCGCCGACGGCGGCGTGACGACTACGCCAGCCCCTTTCAACTCCTGCGTCGACGCGCGGGCAACCCCTGATGGGCCGGCATACCTGACCCAATGGAATCCTCAGCAGGGGTTGGCCTTGTTTGTCGGGTCTCAGCTGCGCGGGGTCCCGATCACCGCCTCGGTTCAATACTGTCGGTTCGCTCGGAGCGATTCGATTGATCTCGTCTGCCTCGGCTCCGACCCGACGCAGCTCATGCGGATTACCGATGCCGCCGGGGGAAGCGGCCACGCCGCTGTCGAGTCGAACGATGCGGGCTGGGTGCTCATTGGTGCAGTTCCAGACCTGGATGACGTCTTCCTCGTCAGGGATGCGGCCGCCGAGGCGGACGGCTACGTCAATGTCTGGGCCCTCGTGCACGGTGCGGCCCCGCGGAGGCTGGCGCGGCTGTTCGTCTCCGAGGACTATCCTCCGTTGTATGGCGGCTCAGCGTCAGGAAACCTGATCGTCGGTTCGAGGACCGACGGCGGCGCCACCCGCTTCGTCGAATACTGCCTGCAGTAGGTAATCCGCGAGGGGGCCGCCTTCCGAACTTTCACGTCAGCCTCCATCCCGATTTGGTAAGCCTCCACCCCGTCATGGGCACCCCAGCGAAGACGGGCGGCTACAAGCGGATCCTCCTGAAGCTGTCGGGCGAAGCACTGATGGGTGACCAGACGTATGGCATCCACGCAGGCACGCTCTCGCGCATCGCTGAAGAGGTGATGGAGCTGCGCGCCGCGGGCGTCGAGGTGGCCATCGTCATCGGCGGCGGCAACATCTTCCGCGGGGTTCAGGGCGCCACCACGGGCATGGACCGCGCGAGCGCCGACTACATGGGCATGCTCGCCACCTGCATCAACTCGCTGGCGCTGCAGGACTCGCTCGAGAAGCTCAACGGCAGCACCCGGGTGCTCTCTGCCATCAAGATGGAGCAGATCGCCGAGCCCTACATCCGCCGGCGCGCGGTGCGGCACCTGGAAAAGGGCCGCATCGTCATCTTCGCCGCCGGCACCGGCAACCCGTACTTCACCACCGACACCGCGGCCTCGCTGCGCGCCATGGAGATCAACGCCGAGGTGATCCTCAAGGCGACCAAGGTCGACGGCGTCTACGACAGCGATCCGCGCAAGGACAAGAACGCGCGCCGCTACCGCACGGTCACGTACATGGACGTGCTCAAGAAGCAGCTCAACGTGATGGACAGCACCGCCATCTCGCTGTGCATGGACAACAAGCTCCCCATCGTCGTGTTCGACATGACCACCCGCGGCAACATCCAGCGGGCGGTGCTGTCTCCCGGCGACATCGGCACCCTGGTCGGCACGTCCGAGACGGTGATGGCCTGAAGCAGCTTCAAACCCCAAAGCGAGGAGTTCAAACATGGCGGCCCATGATGATGCGGTGAAGGCGCTCGGCGAGCAGATCAAGCGCTCGATCGAGGCGCTCAAGTTGTCGATGACGAAGATCCGCACCGGCCGCGCGAACGCCGCGATGCTCGATGGCGTGCGCGTCAGCTACTACGGCACGCCCACCCCGCTGGCCCAGTGCGCGGCTGTCGCCGTGCCCGAGCCGCGGCTGATCACCGTGAAGCCCTGGGACAAGGGCATCTTGAAGGACATCGAGAAGGCGCTCCTCGAGGCCAACCTGGGCCTCACGCCGCAGAACGACGGCGAGATCATCCGCCTGCCGATTCCGCCGCTGACCGAGCAGCGCCGCAAGGAGATCGCCAAGCAGGTGAAGGCGACCGGCGAAGAGCACAAGGTCGCCATTCGCAACGACCGCCGCGACGCGAACGAGAAGCTCAAGGTGCTGCTGAAAGACAAGGTCATCACCGAGGACGACAGCAAGCGCTCCACCGAGAAGGTGCAGAAAGAGACCGACGCCGGCATCGCGCAGATCGACGACGTCGTGGCCAAGAAGGAGAAGGAAGTGCTCGAGGTATGAGTTGAGCCTTCCCCGCATCCTCGTCGCCGAACCGTCGCTGCCCATCGCCAACGCGCTGAGGAAGTTCCTCGACGGGTGGGCCGAGGTGCAGGTGGTGACCTACGTCGACGAGGCGGTGCAGATGGTGCGGGCCCGTGCGCCCGATGTGCTCATCGCCGCGGTGTCAGACAGGTTCGACGGGGAGCTCCTCGCCCCCCAGGTGCGCAAGCAGGCGCCCGAGACGGCGATCATCCTCGCCTACCCTCCGTCCGAGGTGGAGCGCGCGCCCGAGCGGGCGAAGGCCGCTGGCGTCGAGGGCTTCATGGTGGGCCCGCTCAAGCAGCACCACGTGCTGGCCATGGTGCAGGCGGTGACCCGGCTCAACGGGCTCGCCGCCCAGCTGCGCGGGCTGCAGGCGAAGTTCGCCGAGCTCAAGAGCGCGGTGCCGAAGCCCGCCCTCAAGGCGAAGCTGTCGCCGGTGGGCGTGAACGCGCCCGACGAGGCCTTCTTCAAGAAGTACATGCTGCTCGAGGTCAAACGCAGCAAGCGCTACCAGTACCCGGTGGCGGTGCTGCTGGTGTCGCTCGACAAGCTGGGCGAGTCGCTCGGGGAGAGCGCGCCCGAGTTCCAGCGCGCGGCCATTCGCTCGGAGGCGATCGAGGGGCTGTCGGTGCTGCTGCGCGACATCGACGTGGCCATGCCCTTCGCCGAGGACAAGTACCTCCTCTTCCTGCCCCACACGCCCCTCAAGGGCTGCACGGTGGTGGCGGGGCGGGTGGTGGACCGCCTGAGCAAGCTCGACTCGTTCCAGAACGGCACGGTGTCGGTGGGCGTCGCCAGCTTCGATCCGTCGGTGAACCCGAAGGAGCAGGTGAGCTTCGGCGGGCTGGTGCGCCAGGCGACCGAGGCGCTCAAGAAGGCGCAGGAGGCGGGCGGTAATCGCTTCTCCGCGCCTGAGCTGCCCGCGCCTCCGAAGAAGAAGAACCGCATCTCGATGGGCTGAGCTTCGCGCCCCTGTCGCCCCTGTCGCCCCTGTCGCCCCGGCGGCGACGGTGGCGCAGCCCTGCCCGGTGAGTGTCGCCTGCCAGTCGACAGCCCGGGTCCTCTCGCTCGTGCTGGCCGGCCTTTGCGCGTCGCCATCGGCTGGCACCAACCGTGAAGTGAAGACCCCTCATCCAACGCCTGCTGCGACAGGCCACCAATGAGGAGAAGGTCATGAAGAAGATCCTGTGCGGTCTGTTGATCCTGAGCGGCTGTGGCGTGGGCGTCGAGGCGGCTGACGAGGAAGGCGCGAGCAGCTCGTCGCTGTCGGTGAACCGGGAAGACAAGCCGCTCCCGGTGCCCCCGATCCAGGTCTGCAGCGAGGACAAGGAGTGTGGCGTGGGTGCCTGGTGTGACACCCCGTGTGCCCCGCCGAAGGCGTGCGCGAGCGCGGGCGTGTGCCGCCCGCTGCCCTCGCAGTGCAGGGCCGACGCTGACTGTCCCGAGCGGTTCTACTGCGACGATCCCTGCCCCGCGCCGCGGGTGTGCGCCCAGGCGCCTTCGTGCAAGCCGGTGCCGCCCCCGACCAAGTGCTCGGAGGACAGCGCTTGCGCGTCGGGTTACCACTGCGCGTTGCCCTGTGGCCCCGACGGTGACTGCGTGCCGCTCGGCATCTGCGAGCGCAACCCGTAGAGCGTTCGGCCCCTCACCCCGGCCCACTCCCCGCTGCGCCGGGAGAGGGAGAGGGTCAGAGCACTTTGCCGGGGTTGAGCAGGCCCTTCGGATCGAGCGTGGCCTTGAGGTGGCGCATCAGGTCGATCTCCATGGGGCTGCGCGTGTACTCGAGCCACTCGCGCTTGAGCAGCCCCACGCCGTGCTCGGCGCTGACGCTGCCCTTGTGGTCGCGCACCAGGCCGAACATGTCGCGATCGACGTCGTGCACCTTCGCCAGGAACTCGTCCTTCCCCAGCGAGTCGGGCTTCATGATGTTCACGTGCAGGTTGCCGTCGCCGATGTGGCCGAACAGGCACAGCTCCCAGCCCGGGTAGCGCGCGGCGAGCAGCGCCTCGAGCTCGGTGCAGAACGTCGAGAGCTTCGCGATGGGCAGCGCGATGTCGTTCTTGTGCGGCATGCCGGTGGCCGAGAGCGACTCGCTGATGCCCTCGCGCAACGTCCACAGCTGCTTCTGCTGGCTCACGTCGGCGGCGAGCGTGCCGTCGAGCACCAGGCCCTTCTCGAACAGGCTGGCCAACCACGCGTCGAGCGCGCCTTCCTTCGCGTCTTCCACCTCGAGCAGCACGCAGTGCGAGGGCAGCTTCTCGAACGGCGGCCGCAGCGCGCGGTGCTTCTCGAGGCGCTTGCTGCACGCGTCGGTGAAGAACTCGTAGGCCATCATGGTGAAGGGCCCGCGGCGCGCCTCTTCGAAGAGCTTGAGCACGCCCTGCAGCGAGTCGAGCGCGAAGAGGAAGACGTCGACCTTGCCGGGCAGGCGGGTGAGCTTGAGGGTGGCCTCGGTGATGACCCCCAGGATGCCCTCGCTGCCGATGAAGAGCTGGCGCAGGTCGATGCCGGTGTTGTTCTTCTCGAGGGCGCCGTTGAGCTCCATCACCTCGCCCGACATGGTGACGACGGTGAGCCCCAGCACCCACTGCCGGGTGAGCCCGTAACGAATGACGCGCACGCCCCCGGCGTTGGTGGCGATGTTGCCGCCGACCTGGCTCGAGCCCTTCGAGGCGAAGTCCACCGGCCAGAAGAGGCCCTGCTCGGAGCAGGCGAGGTGCACGGCCTCGGTGATGGCGCCCGCCTCGACGCGCACGGTGAGGGCGAGGGGATCGACGGGGTGGATGGTGCGCATCCGTTCCATGGAGAGGACGATCTCCCCGTTGCGGGCGACGGCGCCGCCGGCCAGCCCGGTGCGGCCTCCGGAAGGAACGACCGCCAGCCCATGTGCAGAGGCGAGCTTGAGGAAGCGCGAGACCTCGTCGGTGCTGCGGGGGCGCACCAGCAGCGACGGGGCAGGGGCGTACACCTTCGTCCAGTCCTTGCCGTAGGTCGCCAGCTCGGCCGGATCTTTCGAGGAGAAGTCGGCGGGGAAGTCGCGGGCGAGCGCGTCGAGGAAGGCCTGCATGGGCACCTCTTTACTGCACGCGCCGGGCGAGCGTGGTGTCTTGCAGGTCATGAACGTGACCGACTCGACGCGCGCTTCCTCGGCGGCGGTGCTGATGGTGGGGGGGCTGGCCGCGAACGTGGTGCTCACGTTGCTTTCGTACGCGGTGAACTTCCTGGCGCCGGGCAGCTCGGTGGGCGCGTTTCCCCTCATCCAGGAGCTGCTGTGGTTGGGGGCGGTCGGCGTGCTGGTCGTCGGGCTCTTCCAGCTCTCGGGCGCGGTCGACGAGCCGGTGCTGCTGCGCGCGACCGGCGTGGCCTTCATCGTCAACTCGCTGGTCGACCTGGCGGCCACCCTGCTCTCGCCGAGAATGGGGCTCGAGCTCGGCTCGTTCAGCCAGCTCCTGTACGGCGCCTCGACGCTGCTCTCCCTGGTCGCGCGCGGCCTGCTGCTGTTCTGCCTCGTCCGCCTGGCGATGAAGACGCACGCGTGGGTGATGCCGCTGCTGGGGACGGTGGCGTTGATCACCCTGATGCGCTCGGCGTTCAGCCTGGCCTCGATGGCGCACCTCGTGCCCATCGACCTCTATCGCAACTCCGTGTACCGCCTCGCCATGCCGCTGCTGAGCCTGTTCAACGCGGTGGCGCTGGTGGTGTCGGCCTTGGCGGTGAAGGCGGCCGTCGCGGGAGCCCCCAGCACGCCGACGCTGGTGGCCGCCGCCGGGCTCCAGCCAGCGCCCGCGGAGCCGGTGGCGCCGATCGCCGATTTCCTCGTCGGAGGCATTCTCCTCGCGGTGGGCATCGGCGTGACGGTGGTGTCGCTGGCCGCCGCATCAGAGGGAGGCCGCTACGTGGTCGCCACGGGCGCGATTGGCGTCGGTCTCGTCCGCATCGTTCGCGGCTTCATTCGCCTCGGCCGGGCGGGCTGACGGGCGCAGCATCTGCGCTGGCACGACGAATGCTCGACCTTCCGCAGAGGAGGTGCGCGCATGATCACGCTCCAGACCACGACCACCGTGCCCGGCGTCACCGGCAGACAGCTCACCGACTTCTTCCTCCGCTGCGACGACCACGAGTACCAGCGCTGGTGGCCGGGTACGCACCTGCACTACCGGATCAGCGGCCATCGGATCTTCATGGACGAGTACGTCGGCGAGCGCCGGGTGAAGGGCACCGGGGTGCTGGCCGAGCTCATTCCCGGCAAGAAGCTGGTCTGGAAGTGGCTGGGCCTGGTGCGCGTGGTGCTCGAGTTCCAGGACACGCCGAAGGGCGCTCGGGTGACGCACACCATCTGCGCCGGGTTCTACGGGCTGGGCAGGCTGCTCGATCCCTTCCTGCGCCTCTACCTGTCGCCGGGCTTCCGGCGCGCGATGGACGAGCACGTGAAGCTCGAGTTCCCCCGCCTGGCCGGTGTGCTCGCGCCCTGATCAGAAGCGGTAGAGCACCAGGCCCGCGGGCGCCGGCGGCTTCTTCGCCTTCGGATCAGGATCGCCGTAGGCGTCGACGGGGAAGAGGCTCGCCTCGCGCGGCAGGAAGCTGGGCCGGGGAACCGCGGCGGTGCTGCCCGCGTCCTTCACCAGGTCGCCGCGCTCGAGCTCTCGCACCAGGCCCACCAGGCTGGGGTCGACCTCCTTGAACTTGAAGCCGGTCTGCATCGAGGCCCGCAGCGCGGCCTTCGCGGCGTCCTTGCGGCCCTTCTTCGCCTCGACGAGCGCGAGATCGTACGAGGCGCGCCCCCGGGTGCGCCACTCCCCGGGCGCGGTGGACACGTCGAGGGCGCGCTGGAAGTAGGCCTGGGCGGCGTCGATCTCCGACTGCAGCCAGTGGGTCCAGCCCAGGCGCAGCAGGTGCTCGCCCCGCACCGGCACCGCGCGCGAGAGCGGCTCGAGGATGTCTTCGGCTTCGCCCGGCTTGCCCGCGTCGATCAGCCGGCTGCCCAGCTCGAGCCGCGCCTCGGGGCTGGTGGGCGAGAGCACGAAGCCCTTCTTGGCGGCGAGCACGGCCTCGTCGTGGCGGTTCTGGCGCGCCAGCGCCTTGCTCAGCCGGCCCCACGCCCAGGCGGAGGCCGGCGCGAGCGCCACGTACTCGTTGAAGGTCTTCTCGGCGTCGGCCCAGGCCCCCAGCGCGAACTGGGTCTCGCCCAGGTAGCTGCGCGCGAGCAGCTCGCCGGGGTGCTTCTTCACCACGTCGGTGAGGAAGGCCACGCCCGCTTCGTTCGACTGGTAGCGGGTCAGCATCCAGAAGCGCGCCAGGGTGTAGATCTCGAGCATGTCGTCGGTCTCACCCAGCGCGGCGAGCGCCTTCGTGGCCGCGGCGTCGCCGCCGATGATGGCCTGGGCCAGCGCGCCGGTGGCGTGGGCGAAGCGCAGCTTCGGATCGAGCTCGACGGCCTTCTGACAGGCGGCGGAGGCGCGCTCGAGCTCGGCCTGGTCGACGATCGACGGCGTGTCGACGCTCAGCGGCTGCCGCATCACCACCGGGTAGCAGGCGCCGAGCTGCTGCAGGGCCTCCTCGCTGGTGGAGCCGGGCTGGCCGTTGCTCTTCTTCGCCAGGGCGATGCCCGGGAGGATCGCCTTCGCCAGCGCCGGCGCGCCCACCTCGAGCGCGCCCGACCAGGTCTTCGGCAGCTTCGTGGAGAAGGGCTTCGGCTTCTTCCCGTCGACCATCACGCCCGCGAGCACCAGGCCGTCAGGCGCCGCGACGAGCGAGAATGCCACCGCCCGGTCGGCCCCCACGGCCTGGCGGAGCGCGTCTGCGTTCTTCGGATCGCCCAGGTCGCCGGTGAAGCCCTCTTCCTGGATCGCGCGCAGGGTCTGCTTCAGGTGGAGCTCGTTGACCTTGTTCGTCTCTTCCACCAGCTCGGAGGCGCGGGCCTCGAGCAGGAGCGCGAGCTGTTGCAGCGACGCGTCGGGGGACGAGGGGGGCAGGAAAGCCACGACAGGGGACCGCGGCGCGGCGACGGCGGCGGCTCCAGACAGCACGGCCAGGAGAGCGAAGCGCATGGCTGGGGAACATGTCACAGCGCCCTGCCGTCTGTGAGTTCCAACCAACCCCCGTTCATCCCGAGCGGAGTCGAGGGATGGGCTCCCAGGCTCCTCGGAAAGTCGCCCCTCGACCCCGCTCGGGGTGAACGGTGCCGGTCTCGTTTAGGCTTGGAGAATGTTCGCGTACACGGTGACGGGTGAGTTCGACGATGCGGCGGTCGCCGCCGAGTGGGTTTCCTGGCTCCAGCACGGCCACCTCGACGAGGTCCGGGCGGGAGGCGCGCGGGAGGCCCTGCTGGTGCAGCTCGCGCCGCTCGAGTTCGAGGTTCGCTATCTCTTCGCCGACGCGGCCGCCTTCGCGAAGTACGAGCGGGAGAGCGCACCGAAGCTGAGGGCCGAGGGCCTGGCGAAGTTCCCGCCGGCGCGCGGCGTACGCATGAGCCGCTCGACCGGGGAGGTGCTCACCTCGCTCAGATGACTCGGTGCGGCACCATTGAGCCCCTGCGCGGAGGGGTTGGCACGTTATGAACGGGCCCTTCAATGCACATCAGCGTCTTCGACCTCTTCAAGATCGGCATCGGTCCTTCCAGCTCACACACGGTGGGTCCGATGAACGCGGCGCGCCGCTTCGCGCTGGGGCTGCGCGAAGGGGGCCTGTTTCCCCGCGTCACCTCGGTGAAGGTCGAGCTGTTCGGGTCCCTGGCCTTCACGGGGAAGGGTCACGGCAGCGATCTGGCGGTGATGCTCGGCCTCGAGGGTGAGGAGCCGCGCACGGTCGACATCGACACCGCGCCGGGCCGGGTGGAGCGGATCGTCGCGGCGGGCTCGCTGTCGCTGCTGGGGGAGCAGCAGGTCACCTTCAAGCCTGACGCGATCACGTTTCACCGGCGCGAGAAGCTGCCGCTGCACAGCAACGGCATGCGCTTCTCCGCGTTCGCGGGCGAGGAGCTCCTCTCGCAGCGCGTCTTCTACTCGGTGGGTGGCGGCTTCGTGGTCAACGACAAGGGCGTGCCCGAGGGCGACGGCGCCCAGCAGGCGAGCGCGCAGGTGCCGTACCCGTTCTCCAGCGGCGACACGCTGCTCACCCAGTGCAACGCGCACGGGCTCTCGATCTCGACCCTGATGCTCGAGAACGAGAAGTCGCAGCGGCCCGCCGCCGAGGTGCGCGCCGGCCTGCTGGAGATCGCCGCCGCCATGGACGCGTGCGTGAGGCGCGGGTGCGAGCGCGAGGGCATTCTCCCCGGCGGGCTCAAGGTGAAGCGCCGCGCAGCCACCCTGTCGCGCAAGCTCAAGGCTGAAGCGCACGGCGCGATCGACCCGCTGGTGATCATCGACTGGGTCAACCTCTGGGCGCTCGCGGTGAACGAGGAGAACGCGGCCGGGGGCAGGGTGGTGACGGCTCCGACGAACGGCGCGGCCGGCATCATTCCCGCGGTGCTGCAGTACTACCGCCGCTTCGTGCCCAACGCCGACGACGAGGGCACGCAGCGCTTCCTGCTCGCCGCCGCGGCGATCGGCGCGCTGTACAAGAAGAACGCGTCGATCTCGGGCGCGGAGGTTGGCTGCCAGGGCGAGGTGGGCGTGGCCTGCTCGATGGCCGCCGGCGCCCTGGCCGAAGTGATGGGGGGCACCCCGGAGCAGGTCGAGAACGCCGCGGAGATCGGCATGGAACACAACCTGGGCCTCACCTGCGACCCCATCGGCGGGCTGGTGCAGGTGCCCTGCATCGAGCGCAACGCCATGGGCAGCGTGAAGGCGATCAACGCGGCCCGGCTGGCGCTCTCGGGTGACGGGAAGCACAAGGTCTCGCTGGACAAGGTCATCGCCACGATGGTCTCGACCGGCGCTGATATGTCCGTGAAGTACAAGGAGACCGCCCGCGGGGGCCTGGCCGTCAACATCGTGGAGTGCTGACGCGCTGCGTTCGTCTGTACCGGTGTACTGCGCCCTTGGTCTGTCAGGGGCCACGTAGTAGCTGCCGAGGGGAGGAGTACGCCCCATGGACATCCGGATCACGAAGACCACCACCCCCAAAGTGAAGCCTCCGGAGGCCGAGCTGGGCTTCGGGAAGTTCTTCTCGGATCACCTCTTCGCCATGGACTACTCGGCGGAGAAGGGCTGGTTCGACGCCCGCATTCAGCCCTACGCGCCCTTCCAGATGGACCCCGCCGCGGGCGTCTTTCACTACGGCCAGGCGATGTTCGAGGGCTCGAAGGCCTTCCGCGGTGACGACGGCCACATTCGCCTGTTCCGGCCCGAGCAGCACGCCAGGCGGATGGCGCACGGGGCGCCGCGCCTGTGCATGCCCACGCCGACCGAAGCGCAGATGGAAGCGGCGGTGAAGGCGCTGGTGAAGGTCGACGCGGACTGGGTGCCGAAGTCGGAAGGCACCTCGCTCTACCTGCGGCCCACCTTGATCGCGACCGAGGGGTTCCTCGGGGTGCGGCCGGCGACGAAGTACCTCTACTTCGTGATCGCCTCGCCCGCGGGCAGCTACTTCGGCGGCAAGGGCCTCAAGGCGGTGCGCATCTGGGTCGAGACCCACGACGTGCGCGCGCCGCGCGGTGGCCTGGGCGCGACGAAGGCGGGCGCGAACTACGCGGCGTCGCTGTTGTCGGCGATGACGGCGAAGAAGGAAGGCTACGACCAGGTGCTCTGGCTCGACGGCAAGGACCACGAGTTCGTCGAGGAGGTCGGCACGATGAACGTGTGCTTCCTGATCGGGAACTCGCTGGTGACGCCGCCGCTGTCTGATTCGATTCTTCCGGGCGTGACGCGCGACTCGGTGCTGGTGCTGGCGAAGGAGATGGGCTTCGAGGTCGAGGAGCGGCCAATCTCGATCAAGGAGCTCAAGGCGGCGAACCAGAGCGGCACGTTGAAGGAGGTCTTCGGCACGGGCACGGCGGCGGTGATCAGCCCGGTGGGTGAGCTGGCCTTCGTGGGCGAGAAGCTGGTGATCAACGGCGGCAAGCCCGGCCCGGTGGCGCAGAAGCTGTACGAAGAGATCGGCGCGATCCAACGCGGCGTGAAGCCCGACAAGCACGGCTGGCTGCAGACGATCGACTGATGTTCTCCCTCTCCTTGCGAAGCGGGGAGAGGGCCGGGGTGAGGGGCGCACTGCTGCCCATCCTGTGCAGCAGCGCGGCGCTGGCCTGCAGCGGGCCGGGCGCCGCGGCTGCGATGCGGCAGTCGACGCTGGTGGGTTGGGTCTGCCTGCTCGTCTCAGCCGCGTTGACCGTCGTGGCGGTGATCCGCCGCCTTCCCCTTCGCTCGTCGCTGTCGCGGGTCGGGGCAGTCGTCGGGGTCGTGGTGCTGCTCATCCACCCCGGGTTCTGGCTGAGCGCGACGATTGGCGATTGTGGGCAGTCGCGACTCTTCCTGTCGCCGCTGGCCACCCTGCTTCACGCCGCCGTCGTCGGCTACGCGATGCTTCGGAAGGTCTGAGCGGCCCGGTTCGCCCCTCACCCCGGCCCTCCTTCCCCTCGAGGCGCGAGTTCGCCTTTCCCCGCTGGCGCAGGGAGAGGGAGACCTACTTCTTCACTTCCGCGACCAGCGCATCGACTGACTTCTTCGCGTCGCCGAACAGCATGCGCGTGCCCTCGAGATAGAAGAGCGGGTTCTCGACGCCGGCATAACCGGCCGCCATGCCGCGCTTGAACACCACGGTCAGCTTCGACTTCCACACCTCGAGCACCGGCATGCCGTAGATGCTCGACGTCGGATCATCGAGGGCGCCCGGGTTGACGATGTCGTTGGCGCCGATGACCAACACCACGTCGGTCTGGGGGAAGTCCGGGTTGATGTGCTCCATCTCTTCCACGGTGTCGTACGGCACGCCCGCCTCGGCGAGCAGCACGTTCATGTGGCCGGGGAGCCGGCCTGCCACGGGGTGAATGGCGAAGCGCACCCTGATGCCCTTCTCTCGCAGGATGGCCGAGAGCTCCTTCACGGTGGCCTGCGCGCGCGAGACGGCCATGCCGTAGCCGGGCACGATCACCACCTGCCGCGCCTCGAGCAACTTGCGACCGACCTCGTCGGCCTTCATCTCGCGCACTTCGCCGGCGGGCAGGGCCGCGGGCGCTGCCCCTGGCTTCGCGTCTGCGCCGAAGCCGCCGAAGATCACGTTGATGATCGACCGGTTCATCGCCCGGCACATGATGATCGAGAGGATCGCGCCCGAGGAACCCACCAGCGCGCCCGTCACGATGAGCAGGTCGTTGCTGAGCATGAAGCCCGCCGCCGCCGCCGCCCAGCCCGAGTAGCTGTTGAGCAGCGAGACGACGACCGGCATGTCAGCGCCGCCGATGGCCATCACCAGGTGCACGCCCAGCAGCGAGGCCAGCACGGTCATGATGACCAGGTAGACGAGGCCGTCGGTGCCCGACGACTGCAGGAAAGGCACGGCCAGCCCGATGATCGACATCGCCACGATCGCGTTGAGCGCGTGGCGCGCCGGCAACAGCAGCGGCTTGCCCGACAGCGAGCCCTTGAGCTTGGCCCACGCGATGATGCTGCCGGTGAGGGTGACGGCACCGACCGCGATGCCCACCCAGATCTCCGCCTGGTGCACGTGGTGGCGCAGCTCGTCAGCGGCCGCCGTCGCGGGGCGCAGGTACGACGAGAAGCCGACGAGCACGGCCGCCAGGCCCACGAAGCTGTGCAGCATGGCGACGAGCTCGGGCATTCCGGTCATCTCGACCCGCCTGGCGAGCACTCCGCCGATGGCGCCACCCACGATGGCGGCGCCCAGCAGCACGCCCAGGCCCATGAGCTGGCCCGAGATGCCGCGGTCGAACACGCCTTCCTTGTTGAGCCACGCGAGCGAGGTGACCACCACGGCCAGCGACATGCCCATGATGCCGAACACGTTGCCCTGGGTGGCGGTCTCCTGCTTCGAGAGCCCGCCCAGCGAGCGGATGAAGAGCACGCCCGCGATCAGGTACGCGACGACGAGAAAGCCGCTCATCGGTGCCCCCCGCCGGACGACGTCTTCTCAGCTGGAGCGCCCTGCTGGAACATCTTGAGCATGCGCTTGGTCACCAGGAACCCGCCGGCGATGTTGATGGCCGCGAACAGCACCGCCAGCGCGCCGAGGATGGACGCCATGTCGAGGTCGGCGCTCACCTGCAGCATGCCGCCGATGATGATGATGCCCGAGATGGCGTTGGTGACGCTCATCAGCGGCGTGTGCAGCGAGGCCGAGACCGACCAGACGACCTGCCACCCCACGAAGCACGCCAGCACGAAGACGGTGGAGTGCTCGAGGAACTCGGAAGGGGCGAAGCGGCTGAGCGCGAAGAGCACGCTGATGGCGATGAGGCCCGCCACGGTGCTGCCCCAGGCGCGCCGGGTGGGCGACTGGATCGCCTGCTGCGCGGGCTTGGCTGTGGGTGGGGGCGGCTTGGGCGCGGGCGCCGGCTCCTTCACCGGCGGAGGCGGGAGCACCTCGCCCTTGTGAACGATCAGCGACGGACGCACCACGTCGTTCTCGAGATCGATGTTGATGCTGTCGCCCTTCCCGAACTCGCCGAGCAGGTGCCACAGGTTCATCGAGAAGAACTTGCTCGAGGTGGTCGCCATGCGGCTGGCCAGATCGGTGAAGCCGAGGATCTGCACCCCGTTGTGGATGGCGATCTCTCCGGGCCTGGTCAGCTCGCAGTTACCGCCCTGCTCGGCGGCCATGTCGACGATCACCGAGCCGGGCTTGAGGCACTCCACCACGTCACGCGGCACGAGGGTGGGGGCCTTCGTGCCGGGCACCAGCGCGGTGGTGATGATGACGTCGCACTCCCGGGCCTGCACCCGGAAGAGCTCCATCTCGGCGGCGATGAACTCGGGCGACATCGACTTCGCGTAGCCACCCTGGCCTTCGCCGCTTTCCTTGATCTTCACCTCGAGGAAGCGGGCGCCCAGGCTCTCGACCTGCTCGCGCGCGGCGGCGCGGGTGTCGAAGGCGCGCACGTCGGCGCCCAGCGCCCGGGCTGCGCCGACGGCCGCGAGGCCCGCGACGCCTGCGCCGATGATCAGCACCTTGGCGGGGGGCGTGGTGCCGGCCGCGGTCATCTGCTGGCTGAAGAAGCCCTGGTAGTGCGTGGCCGCCTCGACGACGGCGCGATAGCCCGACAGGTTGGCCATCGACGAGAGCACGTCCATCTTCTGGGCGCGGGTGATGCGGGGCACCTTCTCCAGCGCCAGGGCCGACACCTTGCGCGCCTTGAGCGCGTCCACCAGCCCCGGGTTGCTCAGCGGCTGCAAGATCGAGATCAGCAGCGCGCCTTCCTTGAGCTTCGCGCACTCGTCCAGGCTGGGCGGGCGCACCTTGAAGACCACGTCGGAATCGAACGGAGCGTCGGTGAGCTCGGCGCCCGCGGCCACGTAGAGGTCGTCGGAGATGCCGGCTGCCACACCCGCCCCACGCTCGACGCGAACGGCGAGACCGCGCTCCCGGATCTTCTTGATGGATTCAGGTGTGGCCGCCACCCGCTTTTCGCCGGGCAGCGTTTCCTTCGGGACTCCGATGGTGATCGTCACTCGGGCAATATGGACCTCCTCGCCCACCGCCTCAACGAAATGCGCGCGTCACCTGCGAGCCAAAGACATGCTCTTCAGAAGAGGAGGTCGAGGCCGACCCGAAGGACCCCGAACGGCATTGCTTTCGGCAGCAGGTGCAGCCCCAGAAACGTGACGGCGTGCACGGCCAGGGCGCTGAGCGGGTTCTTGAACTGATTAGCCATGAACGAGGTGAACGCCGCGTAGCCGCCGAACCAGGCCCAGAAGAGGACGATCGGCAGCAGCGCGGGCAGGAACAGCGTCTTGAGCGAGAAGAGGACTCCGAGGACGACCCAGACGGCGAGCACGGCGAGGTGGGCGGCGTTCTTCATGGCGTTCATGTGTGACTCCCTGGTGGGTGCGGCGGTGATGAACATCAAACGCCCGGCGCTCGAAAAGGGTGAGGAACAAGAAACGCGTCCATTGATAAGCTGGGGGATATGATGAACCTCCAGCGGCTCGAGGGTTTCTATTGGGTTGCGAAGACGCAGGGCTACGCGCGGGCGGCGCGCGCGTTTCCATACCCGATCACCCAGCCGGGCGTGCACCAGCAGGTGCGGCGGCTCGAGGAGGAATTGGGCGTCAAATTGTTCGAGCGGGTGGGGAAGGACAGGGTGGTGCTGACGCCGCGGGGGCAGGTGCTGTTCGACGCGGTGGTGGGCTTCTTCGAGGCGCTGCCGGTGATCGAAGCGCGGGTGCGGGGCGGGGTGGTGGGCGGCACCCTCAAGATGCACGCGGCGGGTCACCTGCTGCGGCACCTCGTGCCCGAGTGGCTGCGCAAGCTGCAGCTCAAGCGCCCCGACATCACGGTGGCGTTGACCGACGTGCAGACGGCCGATCTCTCGTTGCTGCGCTCGGGTGAGACCGACGTGCTCATCGACTGGCTGCCCGAGATCCCCGCGGACATCGCCACGAAGGAGATCGGCCGCACCGAGGGGTGGATCGTCGCGCCCTCGCACGGGCCGTTCGCGCAGAAGGGGAAGCTGAGCCTGTCCACGCTCGAGCAGGTGCCCTTCATCGCCTACCACAGCGATCGCACGCTCAAGGGGCTGCAGCTCGAGGCGCTGCGGCAGCACGGCGTCACCCCGCGTGAGGGCTTCGCCGCAGACTCGTCAGACACCATCCTCGGGTTCGTGGCGGCGGGGCTCGGGTTCTCGCTGGTGCCCTGGCTCACCGCCGCCGGGCCGAAGCTCGCGGGCGTGGTGGCGCAGAAGCTCGAGCGGCCGGCGGCGTCTTTTCCGATCTACGCCGCCTGGCGAAAAGGCAGCGGCCTGCATCCACTCGTGGAGGCAGCGCTCGAGGTGGCTCCATCGCGCTGAGTCACTCGTGGTAGAGCAGGGTCGTCGTCGGGCGTTGCGAAAGGCCAATCATGAAGCGGATTGCGTGGGCGTTGGTGGTGATGCTCGTCGGGGCGGGTTGCGCGACGACTCCGAAGTGGGCCGGGGCTTCGACGATGGCCGAGGAGAAGTTTCCCGGGCGCGACGAGCTGCAGCAGGTCGCGTTGCGCGCGCCGAAGCTCGACACCGCGAAGCACGACGCGGTCGCCGTCGAGAGCTGGACGCTCGAAGGCCCGTTTCCGTCCGAGGTGACGGTGACGATGGTGAAGCCCACCACGCCGTGGGAGCTGGAGCTGGCGCAGGCCGCGCCCGCGCTGGGGTCGGTGCTGTCGGTCGACCTGCAGTGCATCGCCCGCGAGGTCGCCCGCTTCCTGCTCGTGCACAAGAGCGCCCCGGGCAACTCGCTGCTCGCGTTCATCGAGCGCCGCTGCGGCACCACGGCCAGTGACGTACAGCTGAACTACCTCACGGGCGACGTGCCCGAGACCGTGACCGACGCCGAGTGGCTCGCCCAGTGGAAGGCCGGAATGGGCAAGCAGGCGCAGGCGCTCGGTACGCCCGAGGTGGCGGGGATCGCGGTGCGCCGCGATGGGAAACGCGGCGTGATGGTGCTGACTACCGGCGCGCTGGGAGCGCGCTACACCGCGCCCATTCCGCTGGTGGGCACCACCGGTACCGTGGTGATGAGGGGGCGGCTGTCGAAGGGCTCCGCTGAGCGCATCGACGCGCTGATCAACAAGGGCGCCTATGGCGTGGCGCACTGCAAGACGCTCGACGTGCTCTCTCCGCCCGAGTTCGCGCTCGAGTGCCCGGTCGACCCGGCCGACGAGCACACCACCCTCGAGCTCGTCGCCTACGATTCGGGCCGCATGCTCGGGCGCCAGGTGGCGAGCTTCCTGCTCTGGCCCAGGGGGAGTCCGGTCAACGTGTGGAAGGGGCCGGCCGGTCACGAAGAGGTGGCGGCGGGCGAGTTCGAGAGCCGGTTCCTGATGGCGGTCAACGCGATCCGCACCGCTGCCGGGTTGCCGCTGCTGAGCCTCGCGAAGCAGCAGTCGGCGACGGCGAGGCTGCTGGCGCCGCATTATTTCTCGGCGGCGTTCGGCGAGGGCGACCCCCTCGACTCCGATCGCGTGGCGCTGGGCATGATGGCCGGCTGGGACGTGGGCGTGGACATCGTGAGCGCGGGCTTCGCCAGCCAGTGGCTGTCGGGCACGCGCGATCTCTCGGTGTTCGTCGAGTTCATCCTCGACAGCCCCTACACGCGCCAGGCGATCGTCGACCCCCGCGCGACGCAGCTCGCGGTGGGCGCGGTGGACAACGTGGTCTCGTCGCTCGCGGCGATCTTCGCCACCTACGTGCCCATCGGCACCTTCGACCGCAAGGAAGCGGAGCTCGCCCTCATCACCCGGCTCAACGAGGCGCGGGTCGATCGCAAGCTCAAGATCGCGCAGTGGACGACGTGGCCGATCGACGAAGGTGAGGTGATGGCGCAGAACCTGGCGGCGAAGCGGTGGGAGCCGCGCGAGGCGCTTCAGTACGTGCTGGGCAAGTCGGCCGAGGTCTCGCAGGGCCGGGTGTCGGGCTACGTGCAGCTGGTCGACGATCTGAAGAACTTCCAGTTTCCGCCCGAGGTGCTCACCCGGCCCGACATCAACGTCTTCCTCGCGGTCGCGGTGTACCGCGGCGAAGACTGGGCGCACTCGCGCTACGTGGTGTGCTTCATCATCAGCAACAGCAAGGACGTGCAGACCGCCTCGCGCTGATTCACTCGAAGAGGCCTGCCTCGAGCCCGGCGCGCGTGACGATGGCGCGCAGCTGCGCGTCGCGGCTCGAGCCAGACGCCTTCATGGTGACGCTGCCGAGGAGCTTCTGATCTGCGCTGCGCAGGCCCACCAGGTTGAGCTTGAGCCCCCGCTTCGAGACGTCGAGGCGGGGGGCCAGGACGACCGCGGCCCGGTGGTCCTTCTTGTCGAGCACCGTCGCGCCGCGATCGCGCAGCTCGGCGCGGAGCCGTCGATCGAACTGCTCGATGAGTACACGGCGCTCGGGTGAGGCATCGGCGCTGGTCGCCAGCGTCAGCACGTAGAGACGGGGCTCGGCGGCGTGGGCCAGGGTTGCGGCGAGGAGCAGCGTGAGCAGTGAGAGACGCATCGGTCTCGGTCATTGCAGGTGCGGGACCAGCCGTCGGAGCGCGTGATTCTCCGGGGTTGGGTTGGGGAGGGCATCAGTTTGATGCCTACTCTTCCATCACCACCAGGATCTGGCCCGCGGTGACCTGGTCGCCTTCGCGCACCATCACCTTCTTCACCACGCCGTCGGCGGGGCTGCGCGTCGTCTGTTCCATCTTCATCGCCTCGAGCACGAGCAGGGTCTGGCCGCTCTTCACGGCCTCGCCGTCCTTCACCAGCACCTTCACCACCTTGCCCGGCATCGGCGCCATGAAGCCGCCCTTCACCGCGGCGTCGACCGGGGCAGGGAAGCGCGGCTTCTCGACCAGCACCTCGCTGCCCAGCCGCGAGTGCACGAAGAGCTTCCCGTCGGCGGCCACCACGCGCACGTGCTGGCGCAGCCCCTCGGGCGACACCAGCGTGAGGGCCGGCGCGTCCCACGAGCTCACCTGCCACTGCGCACCGTCGACCAGGAACTTCTGGTCACCGAGCGCGCGGTACTCCACGCGCGCGCCCGAGCTGTACTCGGCGAACTGGTCCATGAAGCGGTTGTTTCGGAAGCCGGTGATCACCCCGGGCAGGTACGGGTCTGCCGCGCGCCGCGCCAGGTGCTGCGCCAGGGTGGCGGCGATCGCGCAGAGCTTCGTGCGCTCAGCGTCGACCGGCTCGGCCAGCGCGCCGCCCAGCTTCTCTTCGATGAACGCGGTGTGCAGCTTGCCCGCCACGTAGTCGGGGTGACGCAGCAGCCGGGTGAGGAAGCCGCGGTTGGTGGTGACGCCCTGCACCGACAAGCCCTGCAGCGCGCGCACCATGCGCGACGACGAGTCGGCGCGATCTTCACCCCAGGCGATCAACTTCGCCGCCATCGGGTCGTAGTGCATCGACACCTCGCCGCCCGTCTCCACCCCGGAATCGACCAGCAGCCCGCCCACCGGGTGCACGTGGAAGTCGTGGACCGGCCCCACGCTGGGCAAGAACCCGTTCGCCGGATCTTCGGCGTAGAGGCGCACCTGCACGGCGTGGCCGCGCTGGCGCAGGTCTTCCTGCTTGAAGGGCAGCGGCTCACCCCGCGCGATGCGCAGCTGGAGCTCGACCAGGTCCACCCCCACCACCAGCTCGGTCACCCGGTGCTCCACCTGCAACCGGGTGTTCATCTCGGAGAAGTAGAAGCGCCCCTCGGAGTCCATGATGAACTCGACGGTGCCCGCGTTCGTGTAGCCGATGGCCTTCGCCACCTCGACCGCGGCCGCGCCCATCTTCGCGCGCGACTCCGGGGTGAGCGCCAGCGAGGGCGTCTCTTCCACCACCTTCTGGTGCCTCCGCTGAATGCTGCACTCGCGCTCGAACAGGTGCACCACCGAGCCGTGCTCGTCGCCCAGCAGCTGGATCTCGAGGTGCCGGGGACGCTCGAGGTACTTCTCGATGATCAGCGTGGGATCTCCGAAGGCGCTCTGCGCCTCGCGCCGGCCCGACTCGATCGCCTCGCGCAGCTCGCCCGGCGCGCGCGCGATCTTCATGCCCTTGCCTCCGCCTCCGGCCGAGGGCTTGAAGATGACCGGCAGGCCCAGCTCGAGCGCCTTCTTCTCCAGGGTGGCGGTGGACTGATCGCCGCCGTCGAAGCCGGGCACCAGCGGCACGCCGCGCTTGCCCACCAGGTCCTTCGCCTCGCGCTTGAGGCCCATCGCGCGGATCGCCGCGGGCTTCGGGCCGACGAAGGTGAGCCCCGCGTCCGTCACGGCCTGGGCGAAGTCGGGGTTCTCCGAGAGGAAGCCGTAGCCGGGGTGCAGGCAGTCGGCGCCGGTGAGCTTCGCCGCGCGCAGGATCGCCGCCTGGTTCAGGTACGACTCCGCAGACGGCGCGGGCCCCAGCCGCACCGCTTCATCGGCGAAGCGCACGTGCGGCGTGTGGGCGTCGGCGTCGGAATACACGGCGACCGTCGACAGCCCCAGCTTCCGCGCCGTGCCCATCACGCGCAGGGCGATCTCTCCACGATTGGCGACCAGCAACTTCGAGAGGGTCTTCATGGGGTCCTCGGACTCAGTGGCGGAAGACGCCCCAGCTGGTGGTGCCCTCGACGACGCGCGAGTACGCGGCGGAGAGCGAGAGCGCGAGCACGGTGCGCGTGTCACGCGGGTCGATGATGCCGTCGTCCCAGAGGCGGGCGGTGGCGTAGAGCGCGCTCGACTGTTGATCGATCGCGTATTCCACCATCTGCTTCATGCCGCCGAGCGTCTCTTCGTCGACCGGCTCGCCGCGCTTGATCGACGCGTTGCGCTGGATGATCTCGAGCACGCCCGCGGCCTGCTTGCCGCCCATCACGGCGATCTTGTGAGAGGGCCAGGTGAAGAGGAACCGCGGCTCGTAGGCGCGCCCGGCCATGGCGTAGTTCCCCGCGCCGTAGCTCGCGCCCATCATGATGGTGATCGCCGGCACGGTGCTGTTCGACACCGCGTTGATCAGCTTCGCGCCGTTCTTGATGATGCCGCCTTCCTCGTAGCTGCGACCCACCATGAAGCCGGTGATGTTCTGCAGGAAGAGAATGGGCACGTTCGACTGGTTGCACAGCGCGATGAACTGCGCGCCCTTGTTGGCCGACTCCGAGAAGAGGATGCCGTGGTTGGCGAGGATGCCCACGGGGAAGCCGTGCACGTGCGCCCAGCCGCACACCAGGGTGTTCCCGTAGAGCGGCTTGAACTCGGAAAAGCGGCTGCCGTCGACCAGCCGGGCGATCACCTCGCGCGGATCGTACGGGACGCGCGAGTCGGGCGAGACGATGCCCAGCAGTTCCTCGGGGTCGTACTTCGGCGGTTCCACCACGCGGGGCAGCGGGGCTGCGCCCTTCCTCCAGTCGAGGTGCGAGACGATCTCGCGCGCCAGGCGCAGCGCGTCGCGCTCGTCTTCCGCGAGGTAGTCCGACACGCCGGAGATGCGGCTGTGCATCTCGGCGCCGCCCAGCGACTCGTCGTCGGTCTCTTCCCCGGTGGCCATCTTCACCAGCGGCGGACCGCCCAGGTACACGGTGGCGGCCTTCTTCACGAACACCGCGTAGTCGCTCATGCCAGGCACGTACGCGCCGCCGGCCGTCGACGAGCCGAACACCACGCAGATGGTGGGCAGCTTCAGCTCGCTGCGCCGGGTCAGATCGCGAAAGCCCGCGCCGCCGGGCACGAAGATCTTGTCCTGGTTGGGCAGGTCGGCGCCGCCCGATTCCGTCAGGGTGATCGAGGGCAGGCGGTTGGCCACGCCGATCTCCGAGAGCCGGCGCGACTTCACCACCGACAGCTCGCTCATCGAGCCGCCCTTCACCGTCGACTCGTTGCCCGACACCAGGCACTCCACGCCCGAGACGCGGCCGATGCCGCCGACGACGCTCGCGCCCGGCGCGTGGCCGTCGACTCCGTGGCCCGCGAGGGGGCACAGCTCGAGGAAGGGCGAGTCGCGATCCAGCAACAGCTCGATGCGCTCGCGCGGCAGCAGCTTGCCCCGCGACCTGTGGCGCTCGGTGTAGCGGGCGCCGCCGCCCTCGAGCGACTTCGCCAGCGCTTCCTTCACCGGTTCCATCAACTTCAGGTTCTGCTCACGGTTGCTCTCGAACGTCGGGCCGCGGACCTCCTGGTGCGAAGCCAGCACCGGATACGGCTGCTCGTTGACGCGCATGGCCGGCACCATTCGGAATCAGACGCCGTGCGTCAACCTGAATTGACTTCAGAATCAACCGACGGCCCCCGGGTGGGCGGGTGTGGGCGCGCTCGCGGCCGAACTGGTCTTCGGCGTTCTGCTGGCGCCACAATGCGGGCACGTGAGCACCGAACGAGCCCCGATCAAGCTCCTGCTCGTCGACGACGCGGTGTTCGCTCGCGATTTTCTGCTCGCGATCCTGGCCGAGGTCGAGTCGGGCATCGAGCTGACCTGGCGCTCGGACTACGCCACCGGGCTCGAGTCGCTCCAGGGCGGAGGCTTCGACGTCTGCCTGCTCGACTACCAGCTGGGCGATCGCAGCGGCCTCGACCTGCTGCGCGAGGCCAAGAGGCTCGGCGTGCGGCTGCCGATCATCATGCTCACCGGGCACGGGAGCGCAGAGCTCGATCACGAGGCGATGCGCGCGGGCGCCGCCGACTACCTGGTGAAGGGTGATTTCAGCGCCGAGTCGCTCGATCGCATCGTGCGCTACCTGCTGGAGCGGACGAGAGCGGAGGACGCGCGGCGCGATTCGGAAGAGCGCTACGCGCTGGCGATGGAAGGCAGCAACGACGGCCTGTGGGACTGGCGCGTGGGCGAGAAGGAAATCCACTACTCCTCGCGGTGGAAGCGCATCCTCGGGTACGAGCCGGACGAGCTGCCCGACCTGCTCGAGAGCTGGTGGGAGCGGGTGCACGACGACGACCGCGTCCGCCTGGACCACGACTTCGACGGGCACCTGCGTGACACCACCACCCCCCACTTCGAGAACGAGCACCGGCTGCGCCACAAGGACGGCACCTGGCGCCACGTGCTGGTGCGCGGCAAGGCGGTGCGCGACGAACGCGGGCGGGCGACGCGCATGGCCGGCTCGCTCACCGACGTGACGATGGCGCGCAGCCGCGACCCGCTCACGGGCCTGGCCAACCGGGTGCTCTACCTCGATCGCCTCGAGCATTCGTTTCACCGCGCCGCGCGTGATGCGACCTACCGCTTCGCGCTGCTGTTCATCGACCTCGACCGGTTCAAGAACATCAACGACAGCCTCGGCCACGACATCGGCGACGAGCTGCTGGTGGCGATCGCGCGGCGGCTCGAGGGCTGCGTGCGCCTGGTGGACACGGTGGCGCGCCTCGGCGGCGACGAGTTCGTGGTGCTGCTCGACGAGAGCCGCGAGCCCGACGGCGCGACCCGGGTGGCCAACCGCATCATCGAGGAGCTGGCGCGCGCGTTCGTGATCGGCTCGCGCGAGCTTTTCACCGGCGCGAGCATCGGCATCGCGCTCTCGAGCCAGCACTACAAGACCCCGGGCGAGCTGCTGCGTGACGCCGACACGGCGATGTACCGGGCCAAGGCCGAAGGGCGGGGTCGCTTCGTGATCTTCGACGGGGCGATGCACGCCCGCGCGGTGCACGTGCTGTCGGTGGAGTCAGGCCTGCGGCGCGCGCTCGAGGCCCACCAGCTCGAGGTGTTCTACCAGCCGGTGATCTCGCTGGGCTCGCAGCGGCCCCTGGGCTTCGAGGCGCTGGTGCGCTGGCGCCACCCCGAGCGCGGGCTGGTCGCGCCGTGCGACTTCATTCCCGTGGCGGAAGACTCGAGCCTGATCGTCTTGCTCGACCTGCACGTGCTGAAGAGCGCGGCGACCCAGTTGCGGGCGTGGCGCGACGAGTTCAAGGTCGATCTCTCGGTGGCGGTGAACGCGTCACGCCGGCACTTCAGCCGCGCCGAGTACTCGGGTGACGTGGCGCAGGCGATCGAGGTGGCGGGCTTGCCCGCGAAGGCCCTGCGGCTGGAGGTCACCGAGAGCGTGACGATGGATCTGCCCGAGACGGCCCGCGCGCAGCTCGCTGCGTTGCACGCGCTGGGGGTGCAGCTGTACGTCGACGACTTCGGGGTGGGCTACTCGTCGCTGTCGATGCTGCACACCTACCCGTTCACGGGCATCAAGCTCGATCGGAGCTTCGTGGCGGGGCTCGACGGTGCGACGTCGTCGACCGAGGTGGTTCGCGCGATCCTGGCGATCGCGCAGGCGCTGAAGCTCGAGGTGGTGGCCGAGGGCGTGGAGACGCTCGGCCAGCACGATGCGCTCATCTCGCTCGGGTGCACGCGCGGCCAGGGGTTCCGCTACGCGAGGCCCATGGCGGCGTCAGACGCAGCGAAGTGGTTGAGCTCGAAGCTGTGAAGGCCCTGGCGCTACGCCGCCTCACCCTCGTTGGCGATCTCCACCTCGCCGCTCAGGGGCTGGACGACGAAGCCCTCTCCGAGCGCGAGGTCCTGGGGGAAGGTGAGCGCAGGCGCCGCAGGCCGCAGACCCGGGCCGCACCTGCCGCAGGCCGTCATGGCGAGGAGGACGAAGAGCGCGCGCTTCATTTTACGCTCCCTGCCACCAGGTGCAGGAACCGCCCACCGAGCTGCTCGGCCTCTTCTCGAGCGTGGGTCACGAGCAAGGTCACCAGTTGTTCCGCTTCGACCAGCTCTCCCAGCTCGGCGACGAGTTCCTGCCGAAGCCTGGCGTCGAGCGAAGAGAACGGCTCGTCGAGCAGCAGCACCCGCGGACTGCGAGCGAGCGCGCGAGCCAGCGCGACCCGCTGCGCCTCTCCGCCCGAGAGCGTCGCCGGCTTCCTCGCCGCGGCGTTCTCGAGCTTGAGCCGCGCCATCCACCGCGCGACGTCTTCGGTCGAGCGCGCGCCGAACGCCACGTTCTGTTCGACGGTGAGATGAGGAAAGAGCGCGGACGTCTGGAATACGTAGCCGACCTCGCGCCGCTCGGGAGGCAGCGAGTCCCAGCTCGTGTCGTTGAGGCGCACGAAGCCCGCGTCGAGCTTCAAGAGCCCGGCGATGGCCCGCAGGGTCGAGGTCTTCCCGCTCCCCGAGGGACCGAAGAGGGTGGTGACCCCGACGCCCGCCTCCAGCGACAGGTCGAGCGAGAAGGTGCCGAACCGGGCCAGCAGCTTCGCGCGCAGCACGTCACCGCGCATGGGGACGCCTCCCCAGCCACTGCACCGAGGCGATCAGCACCACGGCCAGCAAGGTGAGCGCGATCGCCAGCGCGCGTGCGTCGGCGTCGCGGCCCGCGAGCACGGCGTCATAGAGCGCGAGGGCCGCGGTCTGGGTCTCGCCGGGAATGTTGCCGGCGATCATCAACGTGACGCCGAAGTCGCCGCACGCCCGCGCGAAGCCCAGGAGCAGGCCGGCCGCGACGCCACGGGAGGCGAGGGGCAGGGCCACCCGGGCGAGCGCTCCCAGCCGGGTCGCTCCCAGCGTGCGCGCGGCGTCGAGCAGCACCGGATCGACGGCGTCGATGGCGGCGCGAGCGCTCTGCAGCACCAGCGGGAGCGCGGTGATGGTGGCGGCGATCACCGCGCCGGTGCGGGTGAAGACGAAGGAGCTGCCCGTGAGCGCTTCCCACAGTCCGCCCAGCGCGCTGCGGCGGCCCAGCGAGATGAGCAGGTAGTAGCCGAGCACCGTGGGCGGGAGCACCAGCGGCGCGGTGAGCACCGCGTCGACGACGCTCGCGATGCGCTTTCCGTGGGTGAGCGCGATGAGCGAGAGCGCACCCACGCCTGCCAGCAGCGTCGCCACCACGGCGATCTGAAGCGACAACGCGAGGGGCTCGAGCAGCACGGCGGGCACGTTGCTTCCGAAAGGGGGGCGAATCCAGCGCGAACCGTTCAGCCCGAGAGGGGTTGATTGGAAGAAAAGGGGACAGGCAGCCTGTCCCCATTTATTCCCTTTTCTTCCTTCCGAAACGGGGGGCGAAGCCAGGGGATCAGGTGAACAGCCACGCCCACGCGATGAACACCGCCTGCAGTGGGAGCCGCGCCCAGAGCGCCCAGGTGGGCATGGGCTTCTTCCCCAGCGGAATGCGGTTGACCGCCATGTTCACGTTGGCCGGGAACACGGCGACGAACAGCGCGATCAGGCCCCAGGCCGCGAAGCGCTGCGTCGCGGGGATGAGGAGACCGATTCCCCCGAGGATCTCGAAGACGCCGGAGATCGCCACGAGGGCCGCCGGCGCGGGCAGCCACCTCGGCATGATCTTCACGTAGCCCTTCGGGGCGACGAAGTGCATCACGCCCGCGAAGGTCATCACGCCGGCCAGCAGCCACTTCAGGACGGCCATCACCGACGCACGTCGCGCGGCGCCTCGAGCGCGAAGAACGGCAGGTGCGCGCGGCGCGCGGCGTAGAGCCCTGCGCCGACCTCGCGGAAGTGCGGCGCGAGGCGCTTGCGGTACCAGGCGGCGGGCCGCAGCTCGACGCGGAGGTCGGTGCGGTGGGCGTCGATCGCGTCCTTCATGTCATCGCGGGTGATCGCCTCGAGGTAGAGGAAGCCGCCGCACATCGAGGCCAGGTTCTCGATGCCTGCCTCCGCGCCGGTCGCGTCGAGGTAGGGGAGCACGCCCTGGCAGATGACGAGATCGAACTGCCGGTCGAGGCGGAAGGTGGTGACGTCGGCCTGCTGGTGTCCGTACTTGCGGCAGATGTCGCGCTCGAGCTCGGTGGAGAGCACCTTCACGCCCTTGCGGTGCTTCTTGAGCCACTGGCCCCACCAGCCCAGGCCGGCGCCCACGTCGAGCACGTCGGTGAGCTCGAGCCCGAACCACTCGATGAGGCCCACGATGCCCGAGATGAGCTTCGCGTGGCGCTTCTGGTCGTACACCCGCGTCGACGGATCTTTGTAGAACCGGCGGTAGTAGGCCTCGTCGAACTGCAGCGTCACGGCGTGCCGGCGTCGACGGCGGCGGCGTCAGCGGGAGGAGCAGCGGCAGCGGCGGCATCAGCGGCGGCCTTCGCATCAGCGGCGGCCTTCTTCGCGGCCTCTTCGGCGATGCCCTTCATCGACGCGAGGCCCTTCTCGAAGTCGGCGCCGACCATCTTGTCCATGTCCATGAAGAGGCTCGCGGCCTTGCTCATGAAGTTGTTCGTGCCGGTCATGGCCCAGGTGACGGTGGTGCCTTCGCCGGTCTTCACGAAGTCGAAGTCGGTGCGGTTCTTCGCGGCGAACGGCGCGATGAAGTCGAGATCGAGGCCGAGGTGTTCGCCGGGCTTCGCGTCGGTGATCTTCATGCTGCCCTCGCCGACGTCCTTGTTGCCGACCCAGTGGTAGCTCGCGCCGACACCCGACGGCACGTCGCCGTAGGTGCGCTTCATCGCGGGGTCCATGTGGTCCCACGGGCTCCAGGCGTTCCACGCCTTGAAGTCGTTCACCTGCGCGAAGACCACGTCAGGCGGGGCGTTGATCAAGAGCGACCGCTTGATCTCGAAGGTCGCCGGACGCGTGGCGACGACGATGACGAACACCGCAATCAGCGCTGCGAGCACACCGAGGATTTTCCTGGCCATGGGTCGGGTTCGTAGCGCACGGCGCGCCGGACAAAAGCCGAAACGTTCAGCTACCCTCAGTCGGATGAAGAAGCCCTTGATCCTGTCCTATTCCGGCTGTTCCACCTGCAAGAAGGCCCTGAAGTGGCTCGCGGCCCGCGGCGTGGAAGCCGACGTGCGCGCCATCGTCGACGAGCCGCCCACGAAGGCCGAGCTCGAGCAGTGGATCGGCAAGAGCGGCAAGCCGGTCAAGAAGTGGCTCAACACGTCGGGGCTGAGCTACCGCGCGCTGGGCAAGGCGAAGATCGACGCAGCGAGTGATGCCGAGGTGAAGAAGCTCCTCTCGGCTGACGGCAAGCTGGTGAAGCGGCCGGTGCTGGTGATGGGCGAGACGGTGCTCGTCGGGTTCAAGGAAGACGAGTGGGCGGGCGCGTTTCCGCGCTGAGCGACGAGGGAGACGAGCGCACTTGAGGCTGATCATGATCGTCAAGCGCGCGTGAGGTTGACGCAGACCTCATTGGCGCGACCCGGACACCGGCAGGAGCGCGGACGCCGAGCAATCTCAGGGATGTTCGTGTGGATCGGCTGATGCTGAGGCCCCGGGTGCCGTCGCGCATCGCGTCGACGTCACGCCAGGGGAGTCGAAGTCATGAAAACAGGTCGTTCGATGCTCGGGCTGGTCGTGTTGTTCCCGTTCGTCACCCTGGGCGTACCGACCTTCACCTCGTCAGGCGGCAGCACCGCGTTTCTCGAAGACGCGGCCGCAGTCCCCATCGACCCCACGCTGACGCTGGTCGACCCGATCGGACCCGACATCGCCGGCGCGCGGGTGAGCATCACCAGTGGGCTGGTGCCGTCGGAGGACGTGCTGAGCGTCACCAACCAGCTTGGTATCACCGGCTCGTACAGCGCGGCCACCGGCATCCTCACCCTCAGCGGCACCGCATCAGCTGCGACGTTTCAGACGGTGCTGCGCACGGTGAAGTACCAGAATACGCAGGCCAACAACCCCACCGCGGGGGTTCGGCAGATCACCTTCTCGCTGAGCTCGTCGAGCCTCTTCTTCCCGACGACCGGCCACTATTACGAGTTCGTCTCGGCCAGCAGCATCACCTGGACGGCGGCAAAGACCGCGGCCGAGGGGCGCACCTACTTCGGCCTGCAGGGCTACCTGGTCACCGTCACCAGCGCGGGTGAGAACGACTTCATCCGGTCGAAGCTGGTCGGCACTGGCTGGATGGGCGCCTCGGCGTCGATCTTCACCGTGCCCCGCACCTGGAGTTGGGTGACGGGCCCCGAGGCGACCACCGACTTCTTCACCCAGACCACCATGGGCGGGTTCAACGGAGGCGGCGTGGCGATCGGAGGGCTCTATTCGAACTGGGACACCTGGGAACCGAACACCAACGCGGGCATCGAGCAGTACGCCCACTTCTTCTCCGACGGTACGTGGAACGACTACGACGACAACATCGGCGCGCTGATCCAGGGCTACGTCTGCGAGTACGGCGGCATGCCGGGAGACCCGACGCCGACGCTGTCGGGCACCAAGAGCGTGCAGGTCTCGGCGTGCGAGACGGGCTGCAGCACCTGCTCGAGCGCCACCGCCTGCACTACCTGCGACAACGGGCTGACGCTCTCCAGCGGCGACTGCCTGGGTGCCGTGCCGACGCTGAGCGAGTGGGGAATGATCATCTTCACCGCGATCATGGCGGGGGGCGCCTTCCTCTCGCTCCGGCGGCAGCAGCTGAGGCAGGCGGCGTGACATGGCACGGACCCTTCAGCAGCCTGGCCCGGTCGCGTCGTTCGATTTCCGGTGGCTGCGCTTCCTCCTCGGGTTCGCGGTGGTCTTCCTCGCCACCAGCCGGCTGCACCAGGCGACGCGCGAGCGCACCGCGCCGGTGATGGTCGGGGTGCTCAGCACCCAGGCGAGCGCTGGGTTGATCAACCTGCTCACCCCCGCAGAGCACGCTGCCGCGAGGGCCAACCGCATCCAGGGCACCACCAGCCTCCTCATCGGCCAGGGCTGCGATGGCGTCGACGGGGTGCTGTTGCTGCTCTCGGCCGTGCTCGCCTTCCCCGCTGGCTGGAAACGCAAGGCGCAGGGCGTGCTGCTGGGCCTCCCCCTGCTCTACGTCAGCAACCTCGTGCGCATCGTGACCCTCTATTACGTGCAGCGCAGTGCCCCGGGGGCCTTCGCCTTCATGCACGAGTACGTGGGCCAGACGTTCTTCATCCTGGTCGGCGGCGCCTTCTTCCTCGGGTGGAGCGGAGCACTGGCGAGGCCCCGGCCTTGACGCGCGCGGTCCTGATGCGGGGCGCGCTGGCCTGGGCGGTGCTCTGCGCGGCCGTGTACCTGCTCCAGGTGCCGGTCTTGCGCGCGCTGACGCCCGCGTTCACGGCGGGAGTGGAGCTGCTCCTGCCGGCGTACCGGGTGGAGTCGCTTTCCGTCGAGCCGTCCTGGGTCGACCTCGCACTGGTGACGAGGGCCAGGCCGGTGCAGTCGCTCCACGCGAAGACGACCGATGGCTTCGGGTTCACCGCCCCCATCCTCGTCCTTGCGCTGCTGGCGGCGTGGCCCTTCACCTCGTCGCGCGAGCGGTTGAGGGCGCTGGCGATCGCCCTGGGACCGCTGCTGGCGGTGATGTGCCTCGATCTCCCGCTGTTGCTGTCGCTGAGCGTGCGGGAGGCGCTGCAGCAAGAGGAGCCCTTCGTCTTGTTCCTCTACTTCAACGGAGGGCGCCAGTTCGTGGCGCTGTTGATCTTCGGGCTCTCGCTCAGCGCTCAGCGGGTGCGGCCGTCTTTGCGAGTCACCGCGAGCACCGCCATCTTGGTCGAGTGATTGAAGGGAGCCGGATCGACCGGCAGCGAGCCCTGCTTCGTGTCGGGGTAGCCCACGAAGTCGTCCGGTACGTCGATGCGCTCGGCGAGCTTGAGGTAGCCACCCGCGCACACCGCGTCGAGCGAGTTCATGAAGTCCGCGCCCGAGACGAACACGCCGTTGTTGATCGCCACCAGCCAGCCCTGGTGCGCGACCAGTGGGCGCACCTTGTTGAGCAGCCGCTCCATGTCCTGCTCGAGATCGACGCGGCCCTTCTCCGTCACGGAGAAGAACGGCGGGTCGACGAAGATGCAGTCGAAGAGGGGTTCCTTCTTGAGGCGGCCGATCACGTCGAAGAAGTCGCCGGGCCAGAAGTCCTTCCGCGCCACGGGGAAGCGGTTGAGCGCGTAGCTGTCCTTGGCGACAGTGAGAAAGGCGTTGTTGAGATCGTTGTGCAGCACGGTCTCGGCCCCGCCCGCCATCGCGGCCACCCCGAGGCTGCCGGTGTACGCGAAGGCGTTGAGCACCCGCTTGCCCTTGAGGGTCCGCTTCGCCCACGCCCGCAGCGGCGCGGTGTCGAGGTACAGGCTCGAGTCGCGGTTGAGCGTGAGCCGCGTCGTGTACCAGACGCCGTCTTCCTGGACCTTCCGGGTGAGCGCGTCTTCGGTGCCGAAGAGCAGGTTGCCGTTGCGCTCGTCCTGGCTGGCCGACTCGCGCCGCTTCCACAGCACCGCGGTGAGCCAGGGCATCGCGGCGCGCGCGTTCTCGATCAGCGCGAGCATGCCGGCCTTGTCGCCGGTCGCGCTGGTGGCGTCGTGCAGCACGAGCGTGGTGCCGTAGAGATCGACCGCGACGCGTGGGAAGCCCTCGGTGTAGCCGTTGAACAGGCGCAGCGCGCTGGTGTGCGGCGCGGCCAGGCGCGGGAGGCGGTGGGCGAGCGCGGCAGCGAAGCGGGCGACCAGATCGGCAGACATGCGACGCACATGGCGGACGATCCGCCGAGCGTCAAGGAAGCGTGACGTCGAGCCGGCCGGTGTCCGTCTGCAGCCGGGACTGCAGCGCACCCTCTGCGTCGATGAAGAGCGACCCACCCTGGCCGTTGATGCGCGGCTTTCCCGGGCCCCAGTTTGCGTTGAGCACCGCCACGTGGTGCTGCGTCGCGAGCGGCTGGAGCAGGCCCGGTCTCGCGTCGTCCTCTTCGTCCACCCACGCGCTGGCGAAGAGGAGCAGGTCGGCCGCGTCCAGGGCAGGGCCTGCGTCAGCCGACAGGAAGTGCACGTCGAAGCAGATGGCCGGGAGCAGTCGCTTGCCTCTCCAGGTGACGAGCTTTCCCGGCCCTGGCCCCGGCGTGGCCCAGACCTCGGGGAACCAGGGGTGGTGCTTGCGGTAGTGGAGCAGGGTGCTCCCGTCGGGCGTGAGGCCGAGCAGGGCGTTGTAGAGGCCTGTCTTCGTTCGTTCGATCAGCGGGCCGACCACCAGGCAGTCGAAGCGCTTGGCGAGGTGGGCCAGGGCTTTGTGGGTTGGGCCTTCGAGTGGCTCGGCCAGCGTCGTGAGATCGAAGTCGCCGTCGGGGGTCACGTAGCCGGTCAGCGCGGCCTCGGGGAACAGCACGAGATCGGTGCGCGGGCCTCCCTCGAGGAGTGCTTCGGCGAAGGCGAGTTGCTGAGTCACCGCGCCGAAGCGCGCGGGGAGCTGGAGTGCGGTGACGCGCATGGCCTTTGCACAGTAGCCGGTTCACCCTCTCCCCGACCCTCTCCCCCTTCTCTCTGGTCGCTTCGCCTCGGCGCATCTTCCGCTTCGCTCCAGCTGCGCTCGCCCAGCGTTCCGCTGGACCGGCTTCGCTCCGGGGGAGAGGGAGATAGTGGTAGGCACTACGATATGTCGACTTCCCCCGTCGCCTCCTGGCTCGAGCTCTCGGAGCGCGCCTACGCCACCAACGTCGCGACGTTCCGTGCGGTCGCCGGTCCCGCGCGCGTCGGCGCGGTGCTCAAGGGGAACGCGTACGGCCATGGCCTGCAGGAGACGCTCTCGCTCGCCCACGGCCGCGTCGACGTCCTGTACGTCATCACCCCCGCCGAGGCGGTCGCCATTCGCGCGTGGGAAGGCCAGCACCACCGCCCGCGCTCCGAGGTGCTGGTGATCGGCGCGGTGAGCGCGAGCGATTGCGTCGAGCTGGCGCGGCTGCACGTCAGCGTGGTCGCAGCGGATCGTGGCTTCGCTGACGCGGTCCCTGCGCTGCGCGCGGCGGGCCTGAAGCTCGACGTGCACGTGCACCTCGACACGGGCCTGGGCCGAGAGGGGTTCACGCGGGCCGGGCTCGAGGCGGGCGAGGCCGACTTCTTCGCCAGCGCGAAGGACGTCGTCACCGTGAAGGGCGCGCTCAGTCACTTCGCCAACACCGAGGACGTCACCGAGCAGGACTACGCGCGCACCCAGCTCAACAACTTCGAGGCGGGCGTGAAGGTGCTGCAGGCCCGCGCCGGGGTGGAGGCTGACGTGGAGCGGCACTTCGCCGCGAGCGCCGCTGCGCTGGTGCTGCCTCCGTCCCGGCTCGACGTCGTGCGCGTGGGCATCTCGATGTACGGGCTCTGGCCCTCGGCGGAGACGCGGCTCTCGGCGCGCGTGGTGCTGGGCGCGTTGCCTGCGCTCGAGCCGGTGCTCTCGTGGAAGGCCCCCAGCCAGGTGGTGAAGTGGCTGCCCGCGGGCAGCTACGTCGGGTACGGCTGCACCTACCGCTGCGCCTCGGAGACCCGCGTGGCGGTGCTGCCCGTCGGCTACTGGGACGGCTACCCACGCCTCGCTTCGGGGAAGGCGCACGTGCTGGTCAACGGCCGGCGCTGCGCGGTGATCGGCCGCGTGATGATGAACCACCTCATCGTCGACGTGACCCACGCCACGAAGGACGATCAGCCGGTGGTGGCCACGTTGCTGGGCCGCGACGGCGAGGAGCAGGTCTCGATGGAGACCATCGCCGGCTGGGCCCAGACGATTCACTACGAGACGATGACGCGCCTGGGCCCGCACCTGCGTCGCGTCGTGGTGCCCTGAGCAGCGATCATGCAGTAGAAGCGGCCCCTCATGCTGCTCGCGCTGCTCCTCTCCGCGTTGCCCGATGCCCCGCGCACGATCGTCCTGCTGCCCGAGTCCGGCGCGCTGCCCGCCGTGATCGCCGCGGCGCCCGCTACCGCGACGCCCTCGAGCCTCACCGACGCGCGGAAGATGGCGGAGCAGCTCCGCTACGAAGAAGCGGTGGTCGAGTACCAGCGCTATCTCGCTACGCCTGACCGGCCCATCAACGAGCGGGCCAACGCCCTGCTCGAGCTGGGCTTCATTCACCTGGTGCTCGGCGATCACCTCAACGCCGAGAGCCGCGCCCTCGAGGCGCTCGAGCTCGACCCGAAGTTGTCGGTGCCGTCCACCGCGCCGAACAAGCAGGTCGACTTCGTGGTGAAGATGCGCCGGCTCTACCTGGCGCGCGCGCGCCTCGAGCTGCAGCAGCGCGACGACGCCGATCCGCCCTACGTGGTGAAGGTGAAGGTGGTGGATCCCGAGAAGAAGGTGACGCGGGTGCTGCTGCGCCACGCGCTCACTTCCACCGGGCCGTACTACTCGTCCGAGATGACGTGCGAGGAAGACCTCTGCACCGGCTCCATTCCCCCGCCGAAGGACGTGTCGAGCTTCACCGCCTGGTACTTCGTCGAGGCGCTCGACCCGACGCAGCTGACCGCGGCGAAGGTGGCGAGCTCCGAGTCTCCGCTGCAGCTCTCGGTGGTCGATCAGAAGCCCTGGTACACCAGCCCCGTGGTGTGGGGCGTGACGGGCGCGGCGCTGGTCGGCATCGCGACCGTGGTGTTCCTGCTCTCGCCGCAGCCGCCCCGGTGATGCTCCGGGTCCTGCTCGCGCTGCAGCCTGGCGTGCGCTGGCCGCTGCAGACGGCGCTCACGAAGCAGGGCGCCACGTGCGAGGCGATCGACGACCTCTCGAAGGGGCTCCGCGCAACCGCGTCGCGCTTCGACGTGGCCGTGCTCGACGGCACCGTGAAGTCGCTCACGCTGAAGTGGGCCGTGGGTGAGCTGCGCAAGCGGAACCCCGCCGTGCGGCTCTTCGCGCTGGGTGGAGAGAGCGCAGACGTGACCGTGATGGACCCCGCGATCGCGCCCGACGAGCTCGCCCGGAAGCTCACCGGCGCCGTCGAGAAGCCACGCGAGTTCGGCGAGGTGGGCGAACGCGAGAGCCTGCGACCGCTCTATTCGGTGAACGCGATCCGCAACGGCGCCCCGGTGTGGATTCTCGGCACGGAGGACAACGAGGAGTTCGAGCCGTTCCTCGCGCTCGTCAGCTCCCTGGGCGGCGTGCCTTCGTCACCGTTGCTGCCGGCGCTCCTGGAGATCTCGCGTGGTGAGGAGTGCTGTTGGGCAGGCTTCACGCCGCTCCCCGCGGGCGTTGCCCTGTCCGAGCTCAAGCGGCTGCTGCGCACCGAGCGCACGCGGCTGTCGATGGGCACGGTCGTGCACCTCGCGCGGCGCATCGGCGAGGGCCTCGCGCTGCTCCACGGCGCGCACGTGCGGCACGGCATGGTGCGGCCCTTCTCAGTCTGGTTGCCGGACGCGGGTGACGTGATGCTGCGCTTCGGCGCTGTGGGCGAGCTCCTCGAGGGCGATCGGTTCCGCAACTACAAGTCGATGTTCGGAGCTGCGCCCAGGATGGACGATCTCTCGCCCGAGCAGTTTCGAGAGCGCCAGCCTGGCGATCTCCGCACCGACCTCTACCAATTCGGCCACATGCTCTACGAGCTGCTGGCGGGCTTCTCTCCGTTCTCCTCGACGCCGCACGACCGGCCCCTCTCTCCCGTGCGCGAACACGCGGATGTGCCGCCGTCGCTCGCCAGGGTGGTGGAGGTGATGCTCGCGGAGGATCCAGCCGAGCGGCCCGGGCTCGCCGAGGTGCGGGATGTGCTCGGCCGCTGCAGCGTGGCTCCTGACGCGGCGGGCGAGCTCAGCGCCGCGCGAGGACGGCTCCGCACGATGCTCGGCGTCTAACCTCTCCCTGCGAGAGCGGGGAGAGGTCGGCCGCAGGCCGGGTGAGGGGCGCTTTGAGCGATCGGCCCCTCACCCCGGCCCTCTCCCCGCTTCGCAGGGAGAGGGAGCTACTTCGTTCGGGAGTGCCACGCGGTGAGCGCGGCCGCCTGCACGTCCTTGAGCGGCACCTTCGCCTGCGCAGCGATCGCGCGGCAGTCCTCGAACTCGGGCGCCGCGTTCAACACCGCGTCACCGCGCAGCCCGAGCTTCACCCGCACCGGGCCCCACTTCGTCTGCACCGTCTCGTGGCGCCGCTCGAGCGCGGTGCGGCTCACCGCGTGCTCACGGACACCCAGCGTGGTGGTCTCGGTGAGCAGCGTCTCGACGAGCGCTGCGCGATGTTCGCCATCGGAGAGCACGCCGAGCAGGTGCCCCGGCCGGCCCTTCTTCATCACCACCGGAGCGATCCACGCGTCGAGCGCGCCTCGCGACATGAGCAGCTCGACCACCGCGCCCAGCACCTGAGGCGAGCAGTCATCGAGGTTGCACTCGAGCACGGTCAGTCCGCTCGCCGCCTGCGTCACCCGGCCCACCGACATGCGCAGGATGTTGGCGCGATCTTTCCAGTCCTTCGTGCCCACGCCGTAGCCGATGCGCTCGACCACCATCTCGGGCGGCTGCGCCACCGTGGCGAACGCCTTGAGCAGCGCCGCGCCGGTCGGAGTGGTCAGCTCGCCCAGGCCCTCGAAGCGCACGGGCATGTCTTTGAGCAGCGCCAGCGTCGCGGGCACCGGCACCGGCACCACGCCGTGCGCGATGCGAATGGTCCCGCTCCCGAGCGGCGGCGGCGACGAGTACACCTTCGGGTTTCCCAGCAGATCGAGCGCGACCGCTGCGCCGCAGATGTCGACGATCGAGTCGACCGCGCCGACCTCGTGAAAGTGGATCTCCTCGAGCGTGGTGCCGTGGATCTGCGCCTCGACCTCGCCGATGAGCCTGAAGACCTGCAGCGCGCGCAGCTTCGCGGTGCCGCTCAACTTCGAGCGGGTGATCAGCGCGTCGATGTCCTTCCAGCTGCGGTGCGGGTGGCCGTCTTCAGGCTCGGTCACCACCACGTTCACGTGCGTCCCGACGATCGCGTGGCGCTCGGCCCGGCTCAGCTCGAGGCGCCAGCCCGGCACGTCGAGTGAATGGAGCTGCGTCTCGAGCTCGCTCCGCGAGATGCCGAGATCGAGCGCGGCCGCGAGGAACATGTCCCCCGCGATCCCGCCGACCGGCTCCAGCCAGAGGACCCGCTCGCTCACTCAGTAGGCCTTCGAGAAGACGATGCGGCCCGGCGAGGGATTGCCGGTGAGCACGCACTTGCCCGGTTCCTGCTTGAGATCGAACGGCCGGTTGCGCGTGGTGAGACCGAACTCGTCCTTGATGCGCTTCTCGGTCTCCGGAGTGCCGTCCCAGTGCGCGAGGAGGAAGCCGTCGTCGGCCTTCGCCTTGAGCTCCTCGACAGTGTTCACCTCGAAGGTGTTGGCCGCCTTGAAGTCCTTCGCCTTGTTGAAGAGCGCGGTCTGCATCAGCTCGAGCAGCTCGCCGACCCGTCCGACGATCGCGTCGATGCCGATCGTCTCCTTGTCCGGGGTGTCGCGGCGCTTGAGCATCGCCTGGTTCTTCTCGAGGTCCTTCGGGCCGAGATCGACGCGCACGCAGGCGCCGCGCAGCTCGTACTCCGCGTACTTAAAGCCCGGGCCCTTGGTCTCGTCGTCATCGACGAGCACGCGGATGCCGGCCTTCTTCAGGTCGGCCGCGAGCGCCTGGGCCTTCGCGCGCACCGGGCCGCGCTCTTCCGGCGTCTTGCCGATGATCACGATCACGCACTGCATCGGCGCGAGCTTCGGCGGCACGATCAGCCCCTGGTCATCGGAGTGCGTCATGATCAACGCGCCGATCAACCGCGTCGAGACGCCCCACGAGGTCTGCCAGACGTACTCCTTCTGGCCTTCCTTCGACTGGTACATCGTGTCGAACATCTTCGCGAAGTTCTGGCCCAGCATGTGCGACGTGCCGGCCTGCAGGGCCTTCTTGTCCTGCATCATCGCTTCGATGGAGTACGTGTTCACCGCGCCCGGGAACTTCTCGCTCTCGGTCTTCTGCCCCTTGATCACCGGCATCGCCATGTAGTCCTCGGCGAAGCGCTGGTAGCAGTCGAGCATCTTGAGGGTCTCTTCGGTCGCGTCGGCCTCGGTCGCGTGGCAGGTGTGGCCTTCCTGCCAGAGGAACTCGGTGGTGCGCAGGAAGAGGCGCGGGCGCATCTCCCAGCGGATCACGTTGGCCCACTGGTTGATGAGGATCGGCAGGTCCCGGTAGCTCTGCACCCAGTTGGTGAAGGACCGGTTGATGATCGTCTCGGACGTCGGGCGGATGACGTAGCGCTCGCCTTCCGGCAGCGCCTTGCCGCCGGCGTGGGTGACGACCGCGACCTGCGGGGCGAAGTCGGCGACGTGCTTCTTTTCCTTCGCCAGGTACGACTCCGGGATCAGCACCGGGAAGTAGGCGTTCTGGTGGCCCGTGTCCTTGAACATGCCGTCGAGGACCTTCTGCATGTTCTCCCAGATGGCGTAGCCGTTCGGGCGGATGACCATCGAGCCGCGCACGTCGGAGTTGTCAGCGAGCTTTGCCCGCTTGACCAGCTCGTTGTACCAGCCGGAAAAATCCTCGGCCCGGGTCGGGAGCTTGAGGTTGTCGTTCTGCTTCTTCGGGGCGTTCTGCGGATTCTTCGGAGCGTCAGACATGCGGAGCACCTAGGTCAGTGGCTCCCCAAACTCAACGAGACTTGCTCCCTCTCCCTGCGCCAGCGGGGAGAGGGTCGGGGTGAGGGGCAGACGGGTCGTCGAGGCAGGACTGACCGCGCTGGCATCTGGCCGCGAGTTGGAGCAAGCCGAGCCCCCATGCTCAAGAACAAAGTCGCGGTGATCACCGGCGCCAGCTCGGGCCTGGGACGTGCCATCGCCCAGCGGTTCGCCGCCGAAGGGGCCTCGCTCATCCTCGCGGACATCAACGAAGAGGGTGGGGCGCACACCCTGTCCCTCCTCCCCGAGGCGGCCCGCTCGCGGGCGAAGTTCCTGCGCGTCGACGTCACGAACGAGGCCGAGGTCGAGGCCGCCGTGGCGCTGGCCGTCTCGGCGTTCGGTCACCTCGACATCATGGTGGCCAACGCGGGCATCGGCGCACCGGGTTTCCTCTCGCAGCTCAGCAAGGAAGACTTCGAGCGCGTCGTCTCGGTCAACCTCACCGGCGTCTTCCTCTGCGCCAAGCACGCCTTCCGCGCGATGCAGGTGAAGGGTGGGGCGATCCTCACCATGGCCTCGGTGGCCGGCCTGCAGGGCACGATGAAGCTCGGCGGCTATGGGCCCTCGAAGGCGGCGGTGGTGCAGTTGACGCAGACGCTCGCGCTCGAGGGCGCACGCTTCAACATCCGCGCGAACGCGATCGCGCCGGTGTGGACCGAGTCGCCGATGGTCGACGGCTTCGTGAAGGGGCTGCGCGCGGGCCACGAGGCGGGCATCAAGCGGCTCACCTCGGACATTCCACTCGGCCGGCTGGGAAAGCCCGAGGAGGTCGCTGCGGCTGCGACGTTCCTCGCGTCGGACCAGGCCAGCTTCATCACCGGCATCGTGCTCCCCATCGATGGCGGTCACCTCGCAGGCAGGATCCCCACCCTATGAACCTGTTCAATCTCAAGGACACCGTGGCCATCGTCACCGGCGCGAGCCGTGGTATCGGCGAGTCGATCGCGCTGCGCCTCTCGGAGCACGGCGCCGCGGTGGTGCTGGTCGCGCGCAAGCCTGATGCGCTGCACTCGGTGGTGGCGCGCATCACCGCGAATGGGGGCCGCGCGCTCGGCCTGCCCGCGCACACCGGCAAGCCGGAAGACGTGAAGGCGGTGGTGGCGAAGGCGATCGAGCACTTCGGCAAGGTCGACGTGCTGGTCAACAACGCGGCGGCCAACCCGTACTTCGGCCCGATGCTGCAGATCGAAGACGGCGCGTGGGACAAGACCTTCGAGGTCAACGTGAAGGGCTACTTCGCGATGATGCGCGAGGTGGCGAACCACCTGATCGCGCGCAACGCGCCGGGCTCGCTCATCAACGTCGCCAGCATCGCGGGGCTTCGCTCGGCGCCGTTCCAGGGCGTGTACGGGATGACGAAGGCGGCGGTGATCTCGATGACCCAGACGCTCGCGCAGGAGCTGGGGGGCTCGAACATTCGCGTCAACGCCATCGCGCCGGGCCTGGTGGACACGAAGTTCGCCGCGGCGATCGTGGGGGACGCCGACATGCGCAAGCACGTGGTCGATCGCACGGCACTGGGCCGTCACGCGCAGCCGGATGAGATCGCGGGCGCGGCCGTGTTCCTCGCGTCACAGGCGTCGTCGTACGTCACGGGGCAGGTGCTCGTGGTGGACGGCGGCACCATCATCACGACGTGAGATGAAGCGGTGTTCTCTCGCTTACGTCGGGCTGGCGTTCGTCGCCTCGCCGCAGCAGAGGCCGTCAACGTCAATCAGGTGAGCTGATGAGTTTGTTGGCCCTCTCCCCAACCCTCTCCCCCTCGGGGAGAGGGAGACACAGGTATATAGGTCCCGCATGAACGTCGAAGAGGGCAGATCGCTCGAGGTCTCACCCTTGTGGATGGTGAGCCAGGCCCCTGCGCTCAACGAGCTGGTGATGGCACTCAAGCGGGCCCGGAACGAACTCGAGGCGGGGACGTTCGGTGGCCGGCTCGTGTTCTCCCGCGCCGCGCTCACGCAGGCCCGCGCGGAGTTCGGCGCGATGATCCGCCGCGGGGAGAAAGACCTGCACCACCTCGCCGGCCTGCTCGCGCCTGAGCTGCTCGGAGCTTTCGCGCTGCGCAGCTCGGCCATCGGCGAGATCGAACGGACCCGCGAGCGCTTCACCCTCACCGTCGATGTGTCCGAAGAGGACGTGGCCTCGTCCACCGACCTCGATCTCGGCACGAGAATCCTCGCGCGCCTCGCCATCGCCGATCACCGCGGGTGGATGCGCGCCGCCCTCGTGTCCAACGTCGTCGAGTACGAGCCCGCCGGCCCCACGCCGCTCAACGTCTACCGCATCCTCACGCGCATCAAGGCCGAGGAAGAGATCTGGAACAAGGTCGTCGACGAGCTCTTCGATCTCGACTCCATCGTCCTGCGCGACAAGCAGCTGCGTCACCTCGGCCGCTACGTGAAGGACGTCTTCGGCATCAAGGTGGTGGTCGGCGCCGAAGAAGATGCGTACCGCCTGCAGGAACACTTCGCGGGCCTCGCCTTCACCCAGGAGCGCCTCGCCGCGCGCGGACTGCCCACCGACGCGTCGTACCAGCGCCTCGAGTTCGTCGAGACCAAGGACTACCTGAAGAACCCTTCGCGCAAACAATCGGGCTGGTCCGCGCTCAAGTCGGTGGTGCACTGGGCCGGCCGCACCTTCGAGATTCAGGTGCAGCCGCTGTCGAACTTCCTGCACGAACGCGAGCGCCTCACCCGCGAGAGCCACGCCAGCTTCAAGACCACCCGCGAGCGCGTGCGCGACGAGGTCGCCGAGCGCCTGCCGCTCTTCGGCTTCTACCGCGCGCTCTTGCGCTGGCTCTTCCTCGACCCTTCGTCAGAGGCGCCGATCCACGAAGGCGTCGACGTCGTCCTCGTCGACTGATTGCCGTTCGGCCCTCACCCCGGCCCTCTCCCCGCTCCACAGGGCGAGGGAGACAGGTCTGGCGCGACGGCGGTCAGCGGCGTCATCAGCGCCACCATCTGCACCAGGTCCTCATCATTGGTGCACTCGCCGTACGTCTCGCTCAGCGCCCAGGCCACGGGCACCCGCAGATCATCGAGGTCTTCGCCCCGGGCGAGCAGCGACGTGGCTGCGCGCGCTACCGCTGCGTGCCAGCGCTCGGCCGGCACGCAGCGATTCGACTGCCGGCGCACGAAGCCGTCGGCGATCAACCGCTCGAGGACGGGCTCGTCAGACACGCGCCCCCGTCCGGCTCTCCGGCTTCTTCCCCACGCCCTGTTGCGCCTGCTGCGCCTTGATGTTGCCCACGATCTTCAGCGTCTCGCGCTTGAACTGCTCGTAGTCGATCCCTTCCGCGTTGAGGAACGTGCTCGCCGACATCGTGTGCGCGCCCATCATGCAGGCCTCGGCGATCTCTTCTTCGGTCGCGCCGTTCAGCCGCGCCGCTTCGACGTGGAACAGCTGGCAGTACCTGCAGCGCGTCGCGCCAGACACCGCCAGGCCGATCAGCTCCTTGTACTTGTTGGGGAGCTTCGTTTCCCCGAGCTGGAAGTCGCGCATCGTTCGCCAGAAGCCTTCGATCGCAGAATCAGGAATCAGCTTCGACCACTCAGGCACGAGCCCGAAGGCCTCGACGATCTCCTGCTCCAACTGCACTCGCTTGTTCGTGGTTGCCATGACCCACCTCCGTGCGAGGCGCTCCGCCCTGGCGAAGACCCCACTGCTGATCGCCTCAGCGGGGACCGCCCGCACGCGCATCCATGAACCCTCTGCCACGCAGAACTCAAGTCGCAGTGCAGGCGCGTCCCGGCCGAACGGCCTGCGTCTTGACCCGCAGCCGCTTTCCCCCACAATCACTGGCTCTGAACCGGGCGACTCCGACACTCCTCCTCGCCGTGCTGTGCGCCTGCGCTCCGCCGCGCGAGGCCGCGGTCTCGCACGCCCCGCTGCTCGGTGACGTCGGCAGGTTGACCACGCCCCGGGGCCAGGTGACGGCCACGCTGCTCCCCACCGGCAAGGTGTTGTTCACCGGGGGCACCGACACCACCACGGGCCTGGCCAGCGTCGAGCTGTTCGACCCTCAGACCGGCGCGAGCGGGGCCCTGTCGCCGATGCCGAGCGCACACTTCTTCCACACCGCGACGGTGTTGAGCTCCGGCCACGTGCTGGTGCTCGGAGGCAAGGACACCTTCCTCTCGTCCAGCGCGGAGATCGCGTCGTTCGATCCACTCACCTCGACCTGGACGGCGCTGGCCCCGCTCGCAGCGCCGCGCGAACGGCACACCGCCACCTCGCTCCTCGACGGCCGGCTGCTGGTGGCCGGGTCCCGTTCCGGCGTGCTGGGCGGCCTGGTGGGCTCGCCCGACGGCGGCTGGACGCCGACCGCGCCGATGCAGCTCATTCGGGGTGAGCACACGGCCTCGCGCCTCGAGGACGGGAAGGTGTTGATCGTCGGCGGGTACCACGATCCCCTGGCGCTGGTGACGCCCACCGCCGAGCTGTTCGACCCCGCGACGGGCGACTGGAACGACGCCGGCGAGCTCCCCGCAGAGGCCCGGTACAACCACGCCGCGGTGGTGCTCGCCGACGGCCGCGTGCTGATCGCGGGAGGCTCGGGCCCCCTGCGCAGCTCGGGCGCGCTCGCCAGCGCTGCGATCTACGAGCCCCGCGACGGTGGCTGGTCGCTCACCACGCCCATGGCCTTCACCCGCACCGGCGTCGGCGGCGCGCTCCTGCCCAACGGCAACGTCCTCGTCTACGGCGGGGGCAGCACCCAGCGCCCGGGCGAGGTCTACGATCCGCGCGACGCGGGCTGGACGTTGCTGCCGATGTCGAGCGCCGGCTTCCGCCAGGAGCACGCCACGGTCCTGCTCCCCAGCGGTGAGGTGCTGATCGCGGGCGGCGGCAACAGCGGGGGCCTGGTCGACCTGCTCGAGGTCTACGATCCCTCCGTGCCGTCCTGGGCCGACGCCGGCGGGCTCCCGGGCGCCCGGGCCAGGCACACCCTCACCCTGCTGCCCTCCGGCCTGGTGCTGGCCGCGGGAGGCGAAGGCGCGCCGACGACCGGCGCGCTCTTCGATCCCGTCGCGGGGACCTGGGCTCCCACCGCCAGCCTGCGCCTGGGCCGCGAAGGGCACACCGCGACGCTGCTCCGCTCGGGCCAGGTGCTGCTCACGGGCGGCGCTTCCCTGGGGGTGCCGAAGGCAGGCTGCGAGCTCTTCGACCCGGTCACCGGGGCCTTCGTCGCCACGGGTTCGATGAGCACGGCGCGCGTCAGTCACCGGGCCACGCTCCTCCCTTCAGGGAAGGTGCTCGTCACCGGAGGCCGCGAGCTCTCCGTCGGCCCGTCACTGCCGACCGCCGAGCTCTACGACCCCCAGCTCGGCACCTGGGCGCTCGCGGGCAACGCCATGAGCGTGGGGCGGGCCGATCACTTCGCCACGCTCCTGCAGGACGGAAGGGTGCTGGTGGGGGGCGACTCGACCCCCGTCGATCTCTACGATCCCCAGGCCGACCGCTTCACTCCCAGCGCGCCGACGGCCGTGGCGCACGACGGGCCCGCCGTCACCCTGCTCCCCAATGGGCGGGTGCTCCTCGCGGGCGGGGGCACGGCAGCCGTCGAAGAGTTCGACCCGGACGGTGGTGCGTGGTCCAGCGTCGGTGCGCTGTCGGTGGCGCGCTCGGGAGCGGCAGTGGTGCCGATGCCGGGAGGCAAGGTGCTCCTGGCCGGGGGCACCGACCTCGCGGGCGAGAGCGGCGCGGTCGACCTCTACGATCCGCGCACGCGCGCGATGACCACCTCGAACGTCCGGGCCCCGCGCGCTGCGGCCGCCGCCACCCGGTTGCTCGACGGCCGCGCGCTGATCGCCGGCGGGCGTGCGATGGGGTCACCGCTCGAGTCGGCCGAGACGTTCGACGACGGCCTCACGCCGATCGACGCGCTGAAGCCGCGGCTCGACGGTCCGCTGCCGCGCGTGCAGCCCGGCGACTCGTTCACCTTCACGGGTTCGGGCTTCATGCGCCCCGGCAGCCATGGGCTCTACAACGAGGCCGAGGCGAGCTTTCCCCTGTTGCGGCTCGAGCGTCTCGACAACCTCGACGCGCGCTTCGCGCCCACGCATGCCTGGACCGCCGGCTCAGCGGTGGCCACCGTACCCGCGACGGTCCAGCCCGGGTGGCACCTCGCGCGCGTCATCGTCAACGGCGCCACCAGCGTGGGCGTGCCGATCCTGATCGCCTTCCCGCTGCCTGACGCGGGCGTGCCTGACGCAGGATCGCCCGACGCGGGTTCAGCAGACGCCGGCGTGGCAGACGCCGGAACCGGCGGAGGAGCGCCTGCTCATCGACGCCTCGCCGTCGGCTGCGCCTGCGAGGCGACGGGTGACCCCGCCGCCGCGCTCGTGTTCGGCCTGCTGCTCCTGCTCACCCCGTTCGCGCGACCGGCTGCACGTCGGGGAGCATGGCTGCGTCGAGGGCCCGCAGGTCCTTCCCGTCGAAGCCCCTGAACGCGACGGTGTGCGCGCCGCGCACCTGGGCCAGCTCGTAGAGCGCGTTGTACGCCTCGAACACCTTCGGCTTGCTCTTGAGCTTCTGCAGCGCCCGGCCCACGGCGAGCGGGTACTGCGACTTCGCCTCGCCCACGAGCACCGCCACGCGCCGCGCGGTCTCGGCCTCGAGCTGGGCCACGTCGAGCCGTCCCTGCTCGACCAACACCGCGCGGGCCCGCTCGAGGCGCGCCGCCACCGTGCCGAAGACCTGCCGCGAGACCTCGGGCAGCAGCGCCACGTGCCTCACGAACACCTGGTCGACCTTCACGCCCCAGCGCTCGGTCTCGGCCGAGACGTCGCGTTGCAGCTTGGCGCCCAGCTCGCTCCGATCGTCGAGGATCGCCTGGAAGTCCCGGCTCCCCAGAATGGTCATCGCCGCGTGGAGGATGAGGTTCTGGGTGGCCTTGTCCCAGTCTTCCACCGCGAACAGCGCCTTCTCCGGGTCGACGATGCGCAGCTCGACCCACAGGTCTGCTACCACGGTGGTGCCGCGCGCGTCGTTGAGCCGGAGATCGTGAATGACGCGGAAGTCGCGGGCCAGCGACACCTGTTCCACCTTCACCCAGGGCAGCCACCTGCCCGGGTACAGCACCAGGCCCGGCTTGTCGTACTTCGCCACCAGCTTGCCGAACTTCGTCACCAGCGCCACGTGCTCGTCTTCCACGCCGATGTAGAAGCCACGCGTCGCCAGCAGGATCAACGTCACCCCGGCCGCGCCCGCCGCCGCTCCGAGGGAAAGCATCAACCAGTCCATTGCGCTCATCGGGCAGCTCCGTTCTGCGGCTCGTCCTTCAGGTACACGGTGCGCGATTCCGAGAGCACCTCGGCCCGGCGTCGCGAGAGGTAGGCGTCCAGCACGCCCCCGCTGTCCAGCGCGCCCAGGTGGCGGCCCAGCTCGGTGATCTCTTCTTCCACCGCGGCGGCGCGGGTGCGGGCGATCTCCACGCCCTGCTCGGCGGCCATCACCCGCTGCGCGCACTCGCTCTGGCTGCGGAAGCGCATCGCCTCGGCCTCGGCGCGCGCGCTCATCACGGCGTTGAGCGCGTCGGCCAGCTCGTCCGGCGGGTGGATGTCGGTGATGTCGACGGCCTCGAAGGTCACGCCGTAGTCGCCCAGCTCCTTGCGGGCGAAGTCGGCGATGCGGTCGTTGAGCAGCTTGCGGTCGCGCCGCACCAGCGCGAACGAGCCGCCCAGGTCGTCGCCCAGCGTCTTGAGGTCGGCCTGCATCACCGGCCCCTTCACGTTGGCGATCTCGTTGCGCAGCAGGCTCGAGAAGAGCCCGGCCACGTGTTCCCTGCGGTGGTGCAGCCCGAAGAGGTACTTGGCGATGCCCTCGCGCTGCGGCGCATAGCGGAGCATCGACTGCAGGCGGATGACGGTGCCGTCGTTGAGCATCATGGGCTCGGCGCCCTGTTCCCCGCCCAGGGTGATCAGCTGCTCGCGCAGCGAGACCACCTTCGCCTGCTCGAAGGGCCACTTGAAGTGAAGGCCCGGCCCGGCGAGGAGCAGCTTGCCGTCAGGGCCATGGCGGGCCGCCCCGAAGCGGATGACGAGGCCCACCTGCCCCTCGTCGACGAGGAAGAAGGCGTCTTTCGCCATCCACCACAGGTACAGCGCGAGACCGATGATGAGACCGATGAAGAACATGGCGGGGGGCTCCTAGAAGCGATCGTTGGTGGGTCGAGCCCAGCGCTCGTCCCAGATGGGGGTGGTGTCATTGCCGCCGGTGAGGCGGGGCGGAGGGTGGCCCGCGGTGACGAGGCGGCGATAGGCGGCCGCGAGGCCCCGGTTCACGTCGACCACGTCTTCGTTGAAGTGCCGTTGGGCGTCGGTCGCGACGCCCAGCGCGTCGGCCTTGTCCTGCGTGTCGACGATGTGGCCGTGGGGCACGAAGCGCCCGTCGGGCACCTGCACCCCCACCACGATGGCGCCGATGCCCACGAAGCACCCGCGCCCGACCACCGAGTCGTGCACCACGGCCTTGAAGCCGATGAAGGTGTCGTCGCCCACGTAGCAGGGCCCGTGCACCAGGGCGTCGTGTGCGATCGACACGTTGCGGCCCACGAAGACCGCCCACTTCTCGTTGTCGACCAGCACGTGCCGTTGCTTGAGGGCGTGGATCACCACGCCGTCCTGGATGTTGGTGTTGGGGCCGATGAAGAAGGGCGAGCCTTCGTCGGCGCGCACCGAGCTCCCGGCGGCGATGTGCACGTTCTCACCCAGCACCACCCGGCCGATCACCGCGGCCTGGGGGTGCACGAAGGCGGTGGTGGGCACCACCGGGGTGCTGCGCACGTGCGCCATCCACTCGGCGGCGCTGCCGGTGCTGTCGACGTGCACCTGCCTGGCCCGCGCGAGTTCCTTCGGCAACACGGCCCGCACCCCGTTCGGCAGCGGGGACTTCTCGTCCTCCTTCACGTCGTGGCGGTGCACGAAGAAGTGGTTGATCGCGTGAATGACGAGGCCGACCACCAGGCCCGCCATGAGGTGTCCGCTCACCGTGCCGGCGCAGGTCACCAGGAAAGCGACCGCCTCGACCTTTTCCTCGCGGAGCAGGGCGAGGAGCGTGCCCACGTCGATGAGGCGCACCCCGATGACGCACAGCAGCCCGGCCAGGGCGGCCAGCGGCACGCGGGCGATCAGCCCCGACATCAGCAGCACGGCCGCGCCCAGGAAGAGCGCGTGGAGAATCGTCGCCACCTTGGTGCGGGCGCCGCTCTGCACGTTGACGCCGCTGCGCACCACCACGCCGGTCACCGGCATGCCCGAGAAGAAGCCGACCACCACGTTGGCCAGGCCCTGGCCGAAGAGCTCGAGGCTGGGCTGGTTGGGCCGCACCACGTTCTCGCCCAGCATGCGATCGACGGCGCGCGCGGCGAGCAGCGACTCGGCAGACGCCAGGAAGGCCAGCGGGAACACCGCGAGGATCAGCGCCCCCATCTGCCCGTCGGCGATCGTGGGAATGGACAGGGGCGGGAACGAGCTGGGCACCTCGCCGACCCGGGTGATGTCCCAGCCCACGTAGTTGGCGATGAAGGTGATCAGGCCCACCCCCACGATGGCCGCGGGGAAGCGCTTGAAGCGCGCCGTGCCCACCACCAGCAGGGCGACGAAGAGCCCGCACACCACCGCCAGCCATTCCACCTCGCGCAGCCAGTCGGGGCGGTCGATCATCGCGGCCAGCTCGGAGACCCGGTAGTCGAAGCCGAGCAGCTCGGGGATCTGCTGGTCCAGCAGCTTGATGCCGACGCCGGTGGTGAAGCCCGCCAACACGCTCTCCGGCACCTTCGCCATCAGGTGGCCGGCGCGGGTGAACGCGAGGATGAGCTGGAAGCCGCCCACCATGATCGCCGCCATGGCCACGCCCTGCGCGCCGAAGCCCAGCGCGATCGCCGCGACGATCGAGGCGAGCGCCGCGGCGGGGCCGGTCACCTGCAGCGGAGCTCCACCGACGAAGCCGGCGATCAGCCCGCCGATGGCACCTGCGACGAGGCCCGCGGCAGGAGGCAGGCCGCTGGCCACGGCCAGCGCCAGGTTCAACGGCAGCGCGACGGCGGCCACCGTGAGACCTGCCAGCACGTCCTGCGGCAGGCTCTTCTGGGTGTGAATGTCTTTGAAGTTGCCGACGAAGGCGGACCACATGCTCGCCCAGTCCTGGTGCAGGGGGGCCCAGAGCGATCGCAGCTGTGGCTTGACGCCGCGGCTGACGCGCCGCGGTTTCGGCGCACCCTTGGTGTGGGCAGGCGTGGTGGTGGCAGAGGTGGTGGTCATGGAGTCCGGACGAAGAGGTGAAGCAGGGTCGGGTGCCGCCACCGGGCCCGGGCGCGTGGCCCGGACTCGACGGTGGAGGTCACCGGTTCAAGAGACGACGAAGGTCCTGCTCACCCGATCGGAGGGCGATGCAGGCGATCCGCGGCCAACAGCGAAGTGAGCCCCTGGGGGGCCACGCACGTCGGCTGCACGCCCGAGGGCGCGCGGTGGTGTTCCGCGTCATCGAAGGCGACGTCGTCCAGCTCGTCTTCGGTGTCGCTCTCGCGCTCTTCGGCCGGCGCGAAGTTCACCGTCAGCGCCCTGTGTGAGGCCGTGCCGTGGATGGCGTCAGCATCATCGGTCGGAAAGATCGACGGGTTGAAGGCAACCCCCGCGAACGACACCGCCACGAGCATGACGATGCAGCTGACCGTCGCGAGCTTGTGGAGGGGGCGCCGCATCGAAGAGCGGCTAACTAACTTCGAACAGATCTTCTGACAAGCGCGATTAGGGGCGCGCAGCATTCCCCACACCCAGATACGCGACCCCGTCGCGGCCCATTCCGTCGAGCTCCACCACCACGGTGTCACCGCTCGCAGGCTGGCCCACGGGCGCGACCGTCTGGGTGGCGTCGGCGGGGACGACCCCGAAGGTGAGCGGGGGGAGCAGGCCTCCGGGCGCGGTGAGTTCCCATCTGGGCAGGCCGCCCGGGTCGAGCACCGTCACGCGCGCAGCCGCCCGGGGGGGCAACCAGGTGAGGGCGGAGCCCAGGAAGCTCGCGCTGACCTCGACCCGGTCTTCGCCGCGCTGGAGCTTGAGGGTGAGCGGCTCGTTCGGGCAGGTGGCGAAGCGCTGGGCGCCGCGGCGCTGCACGTCGCCGCCCCCGGTGGAGCTGCTCACCCGCGCGCCGAAGTAGACGGAGCTGAGCAGCGGCACGTTGAGGGTGAAGGTGCCGTCGGCGCCAGAGGGGGTGGCGAGGCTGCAGCGCGTGCCGGTCTTGCCGCAGAACGCGCTGACGGCGTTGCCCGCGACCGAATCGTCGAAGCCCACCACCTCGGCGTTGGCGACCGGGGTGCCCTGCGAGTCGATCACCCGCCCCGAGAAGCGGCACAGCGCGGCGAGCTGGAGCGCGTCGGGGAGCACGGAGATCGAGCCCACCTCCCGGCACCCGGGGGTCCCGCACTTCCCGGCCATCACGGGCCGCGGCATCGCGCCCAACGCATAGGGCAAGCCGGCGTAGTGCCCTTCGGCCAACAAGAGCGCATCACCCGTCGCCGCGGGCGTGCAGAAGGCGCCGCCTGGATCGGTGGCGACCGGCTCCGTGCCCGGGAGTGAGACCAGCGCGCCCTGCGCCGCCTTGCCTTCCGCCATCAGCGTTCCACTCACGCACCCCTCGGCGGCGCGCGTGCCGAGCACGGCGATGAAGCGCTCGCTGCTGAAGGGGAACACCGCGACGGCGCCGCCCGCATATTCCGCGCGCTGCAGCGAGGGCAGGGCGCTCTCGGGAATGGGGAGGCCGGCCTCGGACTGCAGCGGTACGGGCGCGAGGCGAGCCCACCTGGCCTGCAGGGGATCGAAGGTGGCCGCGGCGACCTCGAGGAAGCCGGTGCCCGGGGTGGCGTCGCTCAGAGCGCTCCATCGGGTGATGGGAACGCGCAGGGAGAGCGTGCCAGCGCTGCCGCCGCTCAACCTGGCGAAGGCCAGGGCGAGCACGTGAGGCCGCTCGGCGTCGACGTCGACCTGCACGGGCGCCTCGAGCTCGACCTCGAAACCCGCCGCGGTGCCGCCCGCTCCCTGCGGGGGGGCCGACCACTCCACGTCCACTCCCGGCGCGACGCAGTTGGTGTCGACACACTCCAGCGAGGTGAGCGGCTCGAGCGAGAACGAGGTGGTCGACTCGGTGAAGGGGCCGACGGTGAAGGCCTTCGCGAAGGGCGCGAAGCCCCCGGCCTCGGCGATCAACACCACGCGCGTGGCGGGCGAGACGGTGACGGCGAGGCGGTAGCCGCCGGCGGACGAGCTGGTGTTGCTGGCGAGCTCCTCACCGGTGTCAGCGCGCCGCAGGGTGAGCTTCGCGTCGGGCAGCGCCTCGCCGCGCCGTGAGAACCCGCCCGCGTAGATCGAGCCGGTGAGCACCAGCTGCGCAGACTCGGGCCGGCGGATGCTCGGGGGGCAGGCCGCCAGCAGGAACACGGACATCATCGCGAGCCAACGCATCGGCGCGGGACAGTAGTACGAAGCGCCCCCATGAACCCCAGACCGCTCGCGCTGCTCTGTCTGCTCACCTCGCTCGCCGCCTCCGCGCAGGACGCCGGCGTGCCCCTCATCGCCCGTGAGCTGCTGTTCGGAAACCCCGAGCGCTTCCGCCCCGGCATCTCGCCCAACGGCGCGTCGCTCTCGTGGCTGGCGCCCGACGACAAGAACGTGCTGCAGGTCTGGGTGCGGCCGCTCGCCGCGAAGGACGGCGCCGTCACGGTCACCGCCGACAAGAAGCGCGGCATCCGCTCGTACTCGTGGAGCGAAGACTCGAAGTCGATCCTCTTCGCGCAGGACGGCGACGGCGACGAGAACTTCCACGTGTTCCAGGTCGAGCTCGCCACGAAGAACGTGCGCGATCTCACCCCGTGGCAGGGCGTGCGCGCGGCGGTGCTGGCCATCTCGTCGAAGCAGCCCAACGTGATCCTCGTCACCGCCAACGTGCGCGATCGCAAGCTGATGGACGTCTGGCGCATCTCGCTCGACACGGGCGCGGCGGTTGTCGACACCGAGAACCCCGGCGACGTGAGCGGGTGGGGTGTCGACGCGCAGTTGCTGGTGCGCGCGGCCCAGGCCACCACCAAAGAAGGCGGTACCGAGCTGCGGGTTCGCGATTCGGTCAAGGCGCCTTGGAAGCCGCTCATCACCGTCGGGCTCGAGGAGATCCTCGACTTCGTCGACTTCACCGAGGACGGCCGCTCGATCGTGATCAAGAGCTCGATCTCGGCCGACACCACGCGGCTGCTCGAGAAGAGCCTCAAGTCGGGCGCAGAGCGGGTCCTGGGCTTCAGCGCGAAGAGCGACGTGACCGGTCTGATCGGCTACCCCACGCGCCACGGCGTGCGCGCGGCCTCGTTCGACGTCGATGGCCGCTTCGCCTGGCAGCCGGTCGAGCCCTCGATGAAGAGCGAGCTCGAGGCGCTCAAGGCGGCGCTGCCCGGCGACTTCTTCGTCAGCAGCATGGACGCGGCCGACGCGAAGTGGATCGTCTCGGAGACGAGCGACCAGGGGCCGATGCGCTTCCACCTGTACGACCGCAAGACCAGGAAGGTCGAGCTGCTCTTCACCGCGCAGCCGAAGCTCGAGGGGCTGCCGCTGGCGCCGATGAAGCCGGTGACCATCGCCGCGCGCGACGGGCTCAGCCTCTCGTCGTACCTGACGCTCCCTCCGGGGAAGGCGCCGAAGGCGTTGCCGATGGTGCTGCTGGTGCACGGCGGGCCGTGGGCGCGAGACACCTGGGGCCAGAACTCGACGGCGCAGTGGCTGGCCAATCGCGGCTACGCGGTGCTGCAGGTGAACTTCCGGGGCTCGACGGGCTACGGGAAGAAGTTCCTCAACGCCGCCAACCGGCAGTGGGGGCTCGCCATGCACGACGACCTGCTCGACGCGGTGGCGTGGGCGGTGAAGGAAGGCGTGGCTGACCCGAAGAAGGTGGCGATCATGGGCGGCAGCTACGGCGGCTACGCCACGCTCGCCGGCCTCGCCTTCACGCCCGACACCTTCGCGTGCGGCGTCGACATCGTGGGGCCGTCGAACATCTTCACCCTGCTCAACACCATTCCTCCGTACTGGGCGGCGATGCGGAAGGAGTTCGTCTCGCGCATCGGAGATCCCGAGAACCCGGCCGACAAGGACCTGCTCACGAAGGCCTCGCCGCTCTTCTCGGCCGGGAAGATCAAGGTGCCGCTGCTGATCGGCCAGGGGGCGAACGATCCCCGCGTGAAGCCCGCGGAGTCGGAGCAGATCGTCGCGGCGATGGAGAAGAACGGGCTGCCGGTGACCTACGTGCTCTACCCCGACGAGGGCCACGGCTTCGCCCGCCCCGACAACCGCATCGACTTCTTCGCGCGCGCGGAAGGGTTCCTGGCGAAGTGCCTGGGAGGCCGGGCCGAGCCGCTGCCGAAGGACGGGAAGATCGCCGGCTCGACCGCGCAGGTGAAGGTGGTCGCCGCGAAGAAGCCGTGAGAACCTCCCGCCCCATGGTCCTCCGCGGGCTCCTCGTCGCCGTGATCGCTGCAGGTGTTGTCCTCGCGGCCTGTGGTGCGCCCGGGCCGGCCACGGAAGAGCAGATCTGCGGCCCGCAGGGGTGTGATGGGTGCGTGGGCCTCACGTGCGGCCGCAGCGCAGACGGCGGCGTTCGCTGAGCCGTGCAGGTCGCCCCCCTCTCCGAGAAGCACCGGGGTGAGCTGCAGCTCGCCACCGAGCGTGCGCTGCAGCAGTGGGCGAAGGGGGTCTTCGCGCCGCAGGAGATCGTCTCGGCGATGGAGCGCATCCTGCTCTTCCTGAGGCAGAACGGCGGAGCGGCGAAGCAGGCCCGCCAGGTGGCCTCGCTCGCCTTCATCATCGGGGAACAGATCGTTCAGCTCGGCGGGTGGAAGTGGATGAGCGTGAGCGACGACGGCTCGGTGAACCCGGCCATCGTCTCGCCTGATGGCGTGCGCGCCTGCCTGGTGGTCGACGTGATGACCTTGTTGGTCGCTGGAGAAATGAAGGGATCCCTCGGACAGCTGGTGCGCGCCTGCGTCGAGAATGAGCATCATTCCCTGGTGGTGCTGGTGTGACTGCGCTCGAGACCGCCATTCTCCGTCGCCTGACGGAGCTCACGAAGACCGCCCGCATGTGGGGCAGCCCCGAGGAATTGGAGTGCGTCGCGTTTCACTTCACGCACGTGCTGCTGTGCTCGCGCAACACCGGGTGGTCGATCGAGCAGAGCTTCGAGAAGTGGAAGGCGCTCGGGGGGCCGTTCGCTGATGATCCCGACGAGCACGCGAACATGCGCTCGAAGCTGTGGGGCGAGCAGGAGCTCAAGGCGCGCACGCAGGTGGTCGAGGGCTTCCTGGTGGTGTGGACCGGGCTCGAGCGGCATCCCGAGCGGGAGGCGGTGTTTGGCCCGTGGATCGAGGGGCTGCTCGACTTTCCCGAGCGGGCCGGGTCGCCGGATCGCCTCAACATGACCTTGTTCGCGTTGATGGGCTTCGTGGCGGCCGATCCGCAGAAGTATGTGGCGGCGCTCAGCCTCGAGCGGCATCGCATCGGGGGACATGAGCTGCGGGCGCTGCCGGTGGTCGCGCCTCCGGGGCCGACGGAGGCTGCGCTCACGTACACGCGGAACTTCGCGAGCTGGGCTCGCGTGACTGAAGGGATCGCGGCGGTGATGAAGGACCTGACTCAGTAGGCCCCTCACCCCGGCCCTCTCCCCGCTTCGCAGGGAGAGGGAGTTATTTTCGGCCGTGGCCCTTGCCGAGGATCTTCTCGAGGTAGCGATCGAAGTCGAAGTGCGGCGAGTTCTCGCGATCGTGACAGCCCACGCACGTCTTCGGCTCGGCCCCGCGGACGATGTTCGTCTTGAACGGCTGCTTCGCGTGCGCGCTGCCCGGCCCGTGACAGGCCTCGCAGCCCACGTCTTCCCGGCCCGCCGTCTGGTCGATGCGGCAGACGCCCTGCGGCTGCTGCCAGCCCGTGACGTGACAGCTGATGCAGTCGAGGTGGTGCTGCTTTCCCACCTCGACCAGCGTCGCGTACGCCCGCGGGTGCTTGGTGCCGTCGAACACCTCCTGGGCCTCGGCGTGGCACTCGAAGCAGGCGGCGGTGCCGATGAAGCCGCTCCGCTCGGGCGTCGCCGGAGGGCACGACACGCCGTGCGCCTTCGCCCACTCGAGGTTGATCAGCCCCACGTCGACGTCGTAGGCCTTCTCCAGCGCCTGCACCGCGGGGTCTTTCGGGAAGCTCGACTCGAGCGGCACGAAGCGCGCGGTCACGGCGGCCTTGCCCTCGGGGACGGCCAGCGGCGTCTCGGCCAGCAGCTCGCGCCGCGCGATGATCTCCTCGAGCTTGGCCTTGCGCAGCGCCTTGAGCTCGTCGCCCAGCATCGGCTCGTTCACCTGGCCCCGCAGCAGCTCGATGCGCTGGTCCAGCGCGGACAGCTCGCGATCCCGCTCCCCATCGCCCTTGAGCCACTCCACCCGGCCGTCACCGTGCATGAAGACGTCGATGCGCAACAGCGAGCGTCCCTTGCTCTGCAGCTGCGCCACCTTCGTCGCGCCGCCCGCCAGCCGGCTCTCCTCGGCGGCGAACTCGTCCTTCGAGCGCGAGGAGACGAAGAGATCCACCTGCGCCGGGTCGATCGCCTCGCGCAGGAGCTGATCGAACGGCAACGGCACCATCGCCACCACGAAGCGCGCGCCGGCCTTCTTCGCCTCGACCGCGAGCGAGCGCGCCCCTGCTGCAGTCGGAGCGCTGACCACGCCTACGCCGTCGATGAGCTTGAAGGTGCCGCTGGGCAGCTCGGGCAACCCGAGGCCCTGGCGGAACGAAGCCCCGCGGACGTCGTCGAGCGGTCCCGTCGCGCGCAGGGTGAGGCCCATCGCCTTCCACGCGTCGGCGAGCGCCTTCGCCTTGCGTTCCTGCTGCGGCACCGCGGCTTCCGGCAGCTGCAGCGTGCCGAACAGGCCGTCGCCGGTGTCGAGCAGGTAGACGGGGGTTCCCGCCTTGCGCGCTTCCGCCACCTGGAACGCCGCGCGCGAGACGCCGCCCCGCATGTTCTCGCTGCAGCCGCAGGGCCCCAGGTACCCCCGCACCTCGGCGGTGAAGAACAGCGTCACCTTCTTCGGGGTGCCACTGCCCGGGAGCGGCCTGGACGTGGTGCAGCCCGCGAGGAGCAGCAGCGCGAGCGCCAGGTGGACCCGATTGGCCCCTCGAGTCAACCCACTCGGGGGTTCACCAGATGATGCTCTCGACCAGCTCGTCGACCTTCTCACCGAGGGCCTCCAGGCCGTGCGACTTCGAGAGGTAGCCGTCGGCGCCGACCTGGCCGGCCAACTTCTCCAGCTCTTCGTCGCCCAGCGAGCTGAAGAGCACGATGGGGATGTCCTGCGTGTTGTATTCGTTCTTGAGCGTGCGGCAGATGTCGGCGCCCGTCGCCTCGGGCATGTGGATGTCGGTGAGGATGAGGTGCGGGTGGAATTCGCCCAGCAGCCGCTCGAACTCCATCAACGTGGACGCTCCGCGAACGTCGTAGCCACGTTCCTCCAACACTGCTTTCTCCATCTGCAGCGTGATCTCGCTGTCGTCGATGAGGAGGATTCGGCGCTTTTCCACGCGGGTGCTGATAGTAGGGTGCGCCCGATTTTCCAAGAGGTCATCTGATGCGACATGTCGTTCTTTCGATCTGCCTGATCGCCTCCTCGGCCCTGGCCGACCTCAAGGTCGGCTACGTCGACCTCCAGCGCGCCCTCACCGAGGTCGGCGAGGGCCAGGCCGCCAAGTACAAGCTCAAGAGCGAGATCGACAAGAAGAAGGCCGAGTTCGAGAGCGAGCAGAAGAAGCTGCGGGAAGACGGCATGGTGCTGGACCGACAAGCGTCAGCCATGAGCGAGGAGGTGCGCATCGAGAAGATGAAGCAGCTCCAGGGCCGCCTGATGCAGATCTCGGAGAAGGGCCAGAAGTTGCAGGTCGAGTTCGTGGAGAAAGAGCGCAACGAGCTCAAGAAGATCTTCGACCGCATGGACCCCATCGTCGCGGCCATCGCCAGGCGGGAGGGGTTGGCGATGGTGTTCGAGAAGACCGATTCGGGGCTGGTGTTCGCCGAAGGAAACCTCGACCTCACCAACGAGCTGGTGCGCACCTACAACGAGAAGTACCCGGTCAAGCCGGGGCCGGGCGTGAAGCCCGTGACGCCCGCCCCTGCAGCGCCGAAGGACGCGCCCACGAAGTGACCACCGCGGCCGAACTCGCAATGCTGGTCGGGGGCACGCTGGACGGCGATGGCTCGGTGCAGGTCACCGGCGTGTCGGGCCTCGAGCAGGCCAGGCCCGGGCAGCTCTCGTTCTTCGGCAACCAGAAGTACAAGAAGGCCCTGGCCGCGACGAAGGCGTCGGTGGTGCTGGTGCAGGCGGGGGCACCCGACCGCGGCGCGAAGACGTACATCGTGGTGGGCAACCCGCCGCTCGCGTTCGCGAAGGTGGCGCAGAAGTTTCACCCGGCCAGGCAGTACGTGGCCGGGGTGTCGCCGAAGGCCACCGTGCACCCGACCGCGCAGGTCCACGCCACCGCCACGGTGATGGACTTCGTCACGGTGGGGCAAGGCGCGGTCATCGGGGCGCGCGCAGTGCTCTACCCGGGCGTCTACCTCGGGGAAGCGGTGAGCATCGGTGAAGGCACGGTGCTCAAGGCCAACGTGAGCGTGATGGACGGCTGCGTGATCGGCGCCCGCTGCCTGCTGCACGCCAGCGCGGTGATCGGCGCCGACGGCTTCGGCTTCGCGCTCGACATGTCGGTGCCGGAGCACGTGAAGATTCCCCAGGCGGGCATCGTGCGCGTGGAGGACGACGTGGAGATCGGCGCGTGCTCCTGTGTCGATCGCGCCACCACCGGCGAGACCGTGGTGGGCAAGGGCTCGAAGATCGACAACCTGGTGCAGGTCGGCCACAACTCCACCGTCGGCCCGCTCTCGATTCTCTGCGCGCAGGTGGGCCTGGCGGGCACCACGGAATTGGGCACGGGCGTGGTGCTGGCGGGGCAGGTGGGCGTGGCGGGGCACCTGCGCATCGGAGACCTCTCGAAGGTGGGCGCGCAGGCGGGCGTCATCTCGGATCTCGCAGATGGCTCGGTGGTGATGGGCGCGCCCTCGATGCCCAGCCGCGACTTCATGAAGTCCAGCGCCGTGTTCGTCAGATTGCCGGAGCTCCATCGGGAGCTGCGTGACTTGAAGAAGCGCCTCGAGGCGCTCGAGAAGGGGAAGACTCCGTCATGATGGACGTGAAAGAGATCCAGAAGCTGCTGGCTCACCGCTACCCGTTCCTGCTGGTGGACCGGGTGACCGAGATCGAGATCGGCAAGAAGCTCGTCGGCTTCAAGAACGTCACCATCAACGAGGACTTCTTCAACGGCCACTTCCCCGGGCACCCGGTGATGCCCGGGGTGTTGATCCTCGAGGCGCTGGCCCAGGCCTGCGCCCTGCTCGCGTACAAGAGCTCGGGCCTGAACCCGCAGGATCTCGTCATCTACCTGATGGCGATCGACAACGCGAAGTTCCGCAAGCCCGTGGTGCCAGGCGATCGCCTCACGCTCACCGCCGAGGTGGTGCGGGTCAAGGGCGTGATCTGGAAGCAGCGCGGCGTGGCCACGGTCGACGGCGCCATCGTCGCCGAGGCCGACTTCCTGGCCACCGCGGTGAAGAAGGGCGAGGCCGTGCCGTGAGCGTCCATGCCACGGCGATCGTCGCGAAGGGCGCCCAGCTGCACGAGACGGTCGAGGTCGGGCCGTACGCGATCATCGGCCCGGAGGTGAAGATCGGCGCCGGCACCACGGTCGGCGCCCACACGGTGATCGAAGGTGACACCACCATCGGCGAGCGCAACCGCATCTTCCACCTCGCCTCCATCGGCGCGCCCCCGCAGGATCTCAAGTTCGCGGGCGAGAAGACGAAGCTGGTCATCGGCGACGAGAACCAGATCCGCGAGTTCACCACGCTGCACCTGGGCACGGCCGGCGGCGGCGGCGTCACGCGCATCGGCAGCAAGAACCTGTTCATGGCGTACTCGCACGTGGCCCACGACTGCATCGTCGGCAACGGCTGCGTGCTCGCCAACGCCGCCACGCTCGCAGGTCACGTCGAGGTGGGTGATCACTGCACGCTCGGCGGCCTGTCGGCGGTGCACCAGTTCAGCCGCATCGGGAAGCACGCCTTCCTCGCGGGCGGCACCATGGCGGTGATGGACGTGCCGCCCTACTGCATCGCCCAGGGCGATCGCGCCGAGCTGGCCGGGCCCAACGCGGTCGGCCTCAAGCGCCACGGCTACACCGACGAACAGCAGATTCGCATCAAAGACGCGTACCGCGTGCTCTTCCGCTCGAAGATGGGGCTCAACGAGGCCTTGTCTCAACTGCAGGCAGAGATGGGTCAGCACCCCGAGATCGCGCTGCTCCTCGAGTTCATCACCAACAGCAAGCGCGGCATCACGCGCTGAAGACACCTGTCTCCCTCTCCCTGCGAGGGAGAGGGTCGGGGAGAGGGCTTGAAAGCAATCGGTCTCATCGCCGGCAACGGCCGCCTCCCCTTCCTCTTCGCCGAAGCTGCGAAGGCGCAGGGCCTCGCCGTGCATGCCGTCGCCTTCGAAGGTGAGGCCGACGACTCGTTGGGTCGCCTCGTCACTTCACTGAGTTGGGTGAAGGTGGGCCAGGCCGACGGCATCCTCCGGGCGCTGACCAACCACGGCGTGACGAAGGCGGTGATGGCGGGCGGCATCGGCCGCATCCGCTCCCTCACCCAGGCGCGGCCCGATCTCGGCATGCTCAAGATCGCCGCCGGGCTGCGCAGCCTGCGCGATGACGAGCTGCTGCGCGCGGTGGCGAGGTACTTCGAGAGCAAGGGCGTGCAGATCGTCGCGCCCACCGACTACGTGAAGTCCGTGCTCGCCAGCGCAGGTCACCTGGCGGGCCCCGAGCTGACTCCCCAGCAGCGTCGAGACCTGGACCTCGGGCGCGAAGTCGCCGCAGCGCTGGGCCGCGCCGACGTGGGGCAGACGGTGGTGGTGAAGGAAGGCGTGGTGCTCGCGGTCGAAGCGGTGGAAGGCACCGACGAGTGCATTCGCCGCGCGGGGAAGTTCGGCGGGCCGGGTGGGGTGGTGGTCAAGCGCTGCAAGCCGAACCAGGACCTCCGGTTCGATCTCCCCGCCGCGGGGCCGGTGACGCTCGAGGTGATGCGCGAGGCGGGGGCGAAGGTGCTGGCGGTCGAGGCCGGCAAGACGGTGCTGCTCGACGCTCACTTGTTGTTCACAGATGCGGCGAAGCTCGGCTTCTCCGTGGAGGGCTTCTGAATGGCCGACCCAGTCGTCGAGGCGAAGCAGACGTTCCTCCAGCGGAAGCTGCCGATCGGCAGCATCGGCTACCACGTGTTCCTCGCGTCGATCGCCATCCTCATTCTCGGCCCGCTCGGCGGCGTCACCGCGGCGTACATGAACTACGCGCTCGGCTTCTTCGTGGGCGGGCAGGTGCTCGCGGGGATCCTCGGGTCGACGGTCACGTACTTCTACGGGCCCGAGGGCAAGCACGGCGCCAACTACATGCAGACCATGGCGGCCTCGGTCGCCTCCATGGCCGCGATGGGCGTGCTCATTCAGGCGATGGTGTGGCTGGGCATGGAGCGCCCGGCCACCTGGCTGCTCATCACCTATTTCCTGTGCATCGGCATGTTCGGAGTCGGCGTGGGCATGCTCTACACGCCGATCCTCGTCGACAAGCTGCAGCTCACGTACCCGTCGGGCCTCGCGGTGGCGAACATCCTCCGCGCGCTCACCGACGTGCGCCTGCTGAGGAAGAGCGTGGGCACGCTGGGCGGCGGCATCGTCGGCGGCGTCTCGGTCTCGTGGTTGGTGCACCGCGCGGGCCTTTGGATGGAGGGGCTCAAGGAGAAGCCCGCCGCGGCGCTGACCTGGGCCGCGACCTTCTCGGCCGTCACCTTCGGCGGAGGGATGATCGTCGGCGCGCGCATCGCGGTCTCGGCGATCCTCGTGGGGGGCATCGGCCTGTTGATGAGGCCGTGGCTGATCGCCAACGGGTACATCGGCCCCGACGATCCGTACCGGAAGATCGGCTTCATCTTCGCGCTCGGCACCATCCTCGGCGCGGCCATCGTCGATCTCTCGCTGCTGGGCCGCGACGCGCTCAAGAAGGTGCGCGAGGTGAAGGCCGCCGTGGCCCCCGCCGACACGGGGCCGAAGACGAACGTGAAGGCGCTGCTGATCTGGGTCGCGTTCTGGGGAATCGCGCTGGCCGTGGTCGCCACGCAGATGCTCAACGTGCCGTTGGGCTGGGTGGTGATGGCCATCGTGCTCGCGTTCGTCTTCCAGATGATCAACGGCATTTCGCAGGGCATCACCGACCAGAATCCGATCAGCTCGGCCTTCGTGGTCACGGTGCTGTTGATGGGGCTGCTCGGGCTGCGCGACCCGCTCATCGGCTTGATGGGGGGCTCGATCCTGCTCGTCTCGTGCACCGTCGGCGTCGACATGCAGCAGGACCGCTCGACCGGTTGGCGCCTGGGCAGCGATCGTTCGGTGCAGTTTCGCTACCAGATGCTGGGCGTGGTCTTCGGCGCCGTCCTCGCCGTGATCATGACGCGCGTGTTCCTCGACGGCTTCCCCGTGCTGAACAAGAACCTGTTCGATCACCCCGAGCTCCGCCTCACCGAGGCGCGCGGGTGGCAGAGCGCGATGACCTACAAGTTCGTGGGCGTGCTCAACACCCTGAACAAGGACCAGACCAAGACCCTCAGCGTGATGGGCCTGGGCGTGATGGTGGGCCTGACCATCGAGATCATCCGCAAGGCGGTGTTCAAGAACCCGAAGTACCTGGCGTGGAAGACGAAGAACGGGACCACGAAGGCGGCCGACTTCACGCTCGACGCGTTGATCATCGCCTCGCCCTACGCCTCGAGCTTCGGCGGCTTCGTCGACTTCGAGTCGTCGGTCTGGTGGGGCATCGGCGGCATCGTGGCCTCGGTCATCGCCTGGCGGCGCAAGCCCGAGCCGGTTGCGGAGGGCGCGGAGCCGTTGCCCGAAGACATGAGCGGCACCAGCCTCGTGGGGGGTGGGCTCATCGCCGGCGAGAGCCTGTTCGTGCTGTGGATTGGCCTCAAGAGCCTCTACGAGCGCGGGGTGCTCAGTAAGATCTTCGGCGGTTAGGCCTGCCCCTCACCCCGGCCCTCTCCCCGCTGCGCAGGGAGAGGGAGACCAGACCCACGGCTTTGGGCACAATGCGGCCCGATGGCCCCCGCGAAGTCGCAACCCTCGACGCCCTTCGCCAGCCGCGAGCTCAACGGCGAGGTGCTGCTCGAGGAGCTCAGCGACTTACGCAACGCGCAGGTGCCCCAGAAACTCTTGAGCGATCTGGTGGTGGGGCTGCGCGATCTCGAGGGCGTGCGCTGCTCGGAAGCGGCGCAGCGGCTCAAGCAGCTCGCGGCCAACCGCTTCTCCGCCACGCCCGCGCTCGCCTCGTTGCTGGTGCGCTGGTCGGCGAAGTTGAAGGTCGAGCCCGACGTGCCCCTGCTCATCGCGCACTTCGAGCGCCTCGCCATCACCGCCGCCATCGTCGCCTCGGTGCGCCGCGCGGCAGAGTCGCTCAAGGGCGGGGGCCGCTGATGGGCTTCCCCCTCTCTGACGAGGCCCAGGAACAGCTCGCGCAGTGGCCCCCCCGCGCCCGGAAGCTCTTCGACGAGCTCCTCGACGACGCGGGCAGCGATCTGCAGCGCGAGTTCATTCAGCGCGCCGTCGCCGCCGCGCACTCGCCCGCCGAGGTGCACGCCTTCGCCGACGAGCTCCGCTCGCTCAGCGACGAAGAGGCCTACGAGGCCTGCACGCTCCACGACGAAGAGCCGAAGGACTACACGGTCTCCCAGCTCCTCCAGGCCGAGGCCGACCCGCTCTTCGCCTTCGAGCTGATGGGCGGCACCATCGAGCCCAACGAAGACGAGAGCAGCCCGGGCTTCGTGCCGCCGCGCCCGGCCCCCACGCTCGAGCTCGAGACCCAGACGCCGCTCGACGCGCTCGCCGCCGCGGTGTCGAAGAAGAAGTCGTCAGACTCGTTCGAGGCCGAGTCGCCCGGCGCGCGGCCGAAGAAGCTCGACTGGAACGATCTCCAGCACATGAAGCCGGCGCAGGCGAAGAAGGACCCCGGGCCGGCCTCGAGCGGTGGGCAGCGCTTCCTCGAGAACCTGCTGGCCGAGGCCACCCGCGGCCTGTCGATCGCGTGGAAGGAGCAGGACGTCGACGTGCCAGGTGGGCTCAGCATGGCCGACGCGCTCTCCTCGGCCGCCGGCGCACTCGCCCGCGGCATTCCCGTGCCCTGCGCGGTGGGGCCGAACCCGGGCGATCACCGCCGCTTCATCGTGTTGATGCAGCTCAACACCTCGGGCAAGAGCCGCGCCTGGCAGCTCTACGATCCGTTCTCTTCCGAGCTGCTCTGGGCGAACGAGGGCGACCTGCTGGCCAAGGCCGAGCTGCCTTTCGCCAACAAGATGAATCGGCGGTTGACCCGCATCGTCTTGCCGCAGAGCCTCCGCTCCAGCTTCTGAAAGGGGCCGACATGAAGTCTGCATTCCTGCTCGCCGCGCTGCTCCCCGCCCTCGCGCTGGCCGACTCGGTCAACGTCTCGCTCACCAACAAGGCGCTCAAGGGCAAGGGCCTGCCCGCGGTGCACGTCGAGATCCTCGAGCCCATCGCCGGCTTCCGCCTCACGCTCGCCCGAGATGGCGGCAAGCCGCAGGAATGGAAGGGCGGAGGCAGGCCCGGCGTCACCCGCACCATCGAGCTCAACCAGCCCGAGGGCGCGTCGAAGTGGGCTGGCGAGCTGGTGATCAACCTGCCCAACGGCACCACCGGCACCATGCCGCTCGAGTTCGACACCGAGCTGGTCGGCCCGCTCACCATGACGATGGACAAGGACAAGGACGTCGACATTCCCGGGCGCAAGCTGCGCTTCTCGCTCAACCAGCCGATCGCGAAGGTGCACCTGCGCGTGCTGATGGACACGGGCGCGACCGTGGTGGACGACGACATCACCTTCAACGGCGAGCCGGCGGGCACGAAGCTCGAGGTGACCTGGCCGGAAGGGAAGGGGCAGGTGCTCAAGGTCGAGCTGCGCGCGTGGGCGAAGTCGGGCGTGTTCAACGGCGTCGAGCTGACCCCGTGGCGCATCGACATTCCGCACGAAGAGGTGAACTTCGCCTCGGGCAAGTGGGACGTCTCGCCCGAAGAGGCGGTGAAGCTCGAGAGCAGCTTGAAGCTGATCCTCGAGGCGATCGAGAAGTTCGGCTCGCTGGCCGAGATCAAGCTCTACATCGCCGGCCACACCGACACCGTCGGCCCCACCGCGTCGAACCGCACCCTCTCGCTCAACCGCGCCAGGAGCATCGGCACCTGGTTCCGCAAGAAGGGCGTGCGCATTCCCGTGCGCTACGAGGGCTTCGGCGAGGACGCGCTGCTGGTCGCCACCAACGACGAGCAGGAAGAGGCGAAGAACCGCCGCGCCGAATACATCATCGCGATCGACGATCCCTCGACGAAGAACGTGCCGTTTCAGCCGAAGTGGCAGCGGCTCTGAGCCTGGTCAGTTCGCCGAGAACGACACCTCGGTGGTCTGGTTCGCCTGCACGGTCACCTTCTGCTTCACCTTGCGCTTGGGGTGAATGAGGCTGATCTCATACGTGCCCGCCGGCGCCGGCAGCTTCTGCACGCCGGTCACCTCGTACGACTTCCCCTGGATCACCACCGTCGCGTACGGCACGGCCTTCACCGAGAGCGAGCCGAGCTTGCGCACCACCGGCGCGGCCCTTTCCGGAAGCGGGGCCGGCTTCACCGGCTCAGGCGCGACGGCGGCGAGCTTCGGAGGACCTGCGTCCACCTCGACGGCCGGCGCAGGGGCCGCGACCACCGGCTCCTTCACCGGCTCAGGCACGGCCACCGCCTCCACTTCGGGCGAGGTGAGGGGCGGAGGCACGTCCTCGGGCCGGGTGCTCACGTAGCCGACGGCGCCCACCAGCCCCAACACCAGCACCGCCAGCACGCCGATCAGCGCCGCGTTCGACTTCTCCGCAGGTGGCAGTGCTTCGTGTTCGGTGGCCGTGGGCCGCTCCGTGGCGGTGCCGCTCCCGCTCACGTCAGGCAGCACGCCCAGCGACGGGCGCAACACCACGCTCGGCTCGCCCACCGGCAGCGGCTCGAGCCTCCGGCTCGAGCGCTTCATGGCGGGCATCTGCTCGGTGCGGGGTCGCGGGGCGGGCGAAGGCGTGAACTCCTCGGTCCTCACGGCTGGACCGTCGTCGTCGTCCATGATGCCGCGCCGGCCCGAGGTGGTGGGCACGGGCGTCGCGGTGATCGTCTGCGGCCTGGGCCGCGCCCTCGTGTTCCCCAGCGCGTAGTCGTCGGCGCGATCGGGCGGCTGCGTCTCGTCAGGCACGTGCTCGGCGTCGGGCGGCGCCTCGAATTCCTCGCGGAACATCGTCTGGAGGAAGAGCGAGACCGACGAGTCGTCGACCGACTTCGCGTTGCGCAGCACGTAGTTCGCCAGCGCCTTCTCCATCTCGAAGGCGGTCTGAAAGCGCTCGTCGGCGGGCCGGGCCAGCGCCTTCATCACCACGTCGGACAGCTCGACCGGCACGTCGGGGTTGAGCCGCGACGGCGGGGCGATCAGGCTCTCCTGCACCGCGCGCAGCACCGCGAGGTCTGAGTCGCCCGCGAACAGGCGGCCCCCGGTGAGCAATTCCCAGATCACGATGCCCAGCGCGAAGAGATCGGTGCGCGCGTCGACCTTCTCGCCCCGCGCCTGCTCGGGCGCCATGTACGCGAACTTGCCCTTGAGCATGCCGGGCGCGGTCTGCGTGGTGGTGGCCTTGGCGATGCCGAAGTCGGTCAGCTTCACCGCGCCGTCGAACGAGAGCAGCACGTTGTGCGGCGTGACGTCGCGGTGCACCACGCCGATGCGCTGGCCACCCTCGGTGAGCGCGTGCGCGTACTGGAGCCCCCGCGCCACCTGCGCGCCGATCTCCGCCGCCAGGGTGGGCGGAAACGGCACCCCCTGGTCGCGGCACCGCTTGCGCAGATCCCACAGCGAGGCGCCGCGCACGTATTCCATCGCCAGGTAGAACGACTCGCCGTGCTTTCCGAAGTCGAAGATCTGCACCACGTTGGCGTGGTTGAGCTTCGAGACGAGCCGCGCCTCGGCGATGAACATCTGCACGAACTGCGAGTCCTTCGCGAGGAAGGACCGCACCACCTTGATCACCACGTCCTTGGAGAAGCCTTCCGGGCCCAGGGCGCTGGCGAGGAAGATCTCGGCCATGCCGCCTTCCGCCAGCTTCCGCTTGATGACGTAGCGGCCGACCTCTGTCCCGGGTGCCAACATTCCCCTCAGCCGCCTCCCTTGCTAGGAGCGGCGACTCTAGTCTTCGTGGCCCGGGGGTCCAACTGATGCGATTGGCGAGCATGGTGGTGGTGGCGGTGGTGCTGGTGGCGGGCCAGGCCCGGGCAGGGAAGAAGACCGTCATCGTCGCGGGCGGCGACTGCGCCGACCCCTCGTTGATCAGCGGCGCGAAGGACTTTCGCGACGCCGCCACGAAGCTGCTGGGCGCGCAGCTGATGGAAGGCGAGGGCGTGCTCGACATCGTCCGCCCCCGCCCCACCCGCAGCCTCCAGGACATCGAGCGCCAGGTGGAGTCGGCCAGGGCCCTCTTCTACGGCGGCACCCCCGATCGCGCCCTCGAGCTGGTCGAGCGCGCGCTGGCCGAGCTCGAGCGCGCTTCACCCGAGGCGCGGCCCTGGCCGGTGACGCAGGCCGCGCTCGTGCTGCAGGCGCTGGTGCACAAGAACAACGACCACCCGAAGGAGATGAACGACGCCTTCCGCCGCATCGTGCGCCTCGACCCCGCGTTCAAGCTCGACCCCGACGCGCACCCGCCCACGGCCGTCGCCGCGGTCGAGGCGCTGAAGAAGGAGCTGGGGCGCACCCGCAAGGCGAGCCTCCTGGTGCGCGTCGAGGCAGGGCCGGCGGCCACCGTCTTCATCGACGGGCTCGCCATGGGCGCCACGCCCCTCAAGCTCGAGCTCGTGCCTGGCTCGTACCGGGTCGCGGTCACCGCGCCGGGAAGGGTCTCGTTTCCGCACCGCGTCGAGCTGCCGCGCGACTCGAAGCTCAGCGTCGATCTCTCGTTCGAGGGGAGCCTGGGGCTGCAGGCGCCGCTGTGTCTGGCCGGCCCCGATGACGGCGCCGCCATCAAGCTCGCCCAGCTCGTCGCCGCCGAGAGCGTGATCATCTTGCGCAACACGGGCAAGCAGGGCGAGCCGCCGTTCATCTCGGGCTCGCTGATCGAGCTCTCCACCGGCCAGCAGGAACGCAGCGGTGCGGTGACTCCCGCGCTGGTCGCAAACCTCGCCACCTTCCTCATCACCGGCAAGGAGCAGGTCGGCATCACCGGGCAGAAGCCCGCGCTCGCGATGGATCCGGCGAAGCCCGTCGTGAGCGCAGTCGAAGGGCTGGAGCCCCCGCCGCCTTCGCCCGTCGTCGATGCCCGGCAGCCGACGTTCGACGCGCCTGGCGGGCTGAGCACGGGTCGGATCGCGTCGTTCACGCTGCTCGGCGTGGGCGCTGCCGCGGCGCTGGCGGGCGGGCTCCTGTACGCGGTGGGAGAAGGGGATCGCTACCGCCTGCGGGGCATCAGCGACCCCATGCCCACCGGCAGGTTCTCTCCGTACTCGAAGGCGGCGGGGAAGGAAGCGCTCGAGCTCATGGTCATCGTGGACACGACCCGGGTGGTCGCGTTCTCGCTCCTCGGTGCGGGCGCAGGCTCACTGGTGGCGGGCGCGCTCGGCCTGCTGCTGTTTCCCGCGGGCACGACCAGCCTGGCGCTGAGCGCGTCGCCAGCCGGCGGGGCCCTGCACGTGAGCGGGACGTTCTAGGCTTCGGCCTGAGGCGCGGCCGCGGTCTTCGGTGCGATCCGGTGCCTCGCCAGCTCGGCGTTGATGCGGCCGGTGGCCATCAGCGCCCACATCTTCCAGTCGGCGATGAACGACCAGGCCGGGTAGGTGAACGTCGCGGGCCGGTTCTTCTCGATGAAGAAGTGGCTGACCCAGGCGAAGAGGTACCCCGAGAAGAGCGCGCTCAGGATGTAGAGCGGGGCCAGGTACACGATCGCCATCACCAGGTTCACCAGGGCGATGGTGGTGCCTACGAAGTGGATCCACCGCGTGGCGGGCAGCGAGTGCTCGCCCAGATAGAACGGCCAGAAGGCCTCGAAGGTCGTCAGGGTCTTCTTCATGGGCGAGGTGCCTACTTCGAGAAGATCTTGCGGAACAGGCCCACGATCCCTTGATCGTTGGTCGCCTTGAGCTCGTCGACCTTGACCGATTCCTTCTCTCCGGGCGCCCGGGGGGCGATCTGCTGCTTGTCCTTGAGCTGCTTCTTCCGGTTGGGGTCGAGCGACATCGCGCTGAATTCGTCCTCGCCCTCGTACGACACCTGCGCACGCGGACGCGCACCAGGGAGAGAAGGGGAGGAGCCCGAGGGCAGTTTTCCAGCCATAGTGCCCACAGTATGGGTGATCTGCGGGCCCGGGCAATCCCCTGACGGTGAGCAAGTCCCCCAAAAGATTGACCGAGTGGGAACAGCGTGGGAGCTTCGCGAGCGATGTCGGGACCTTCTGCGATCCAGGTGCTGCGGTGGGTTCTGACCACCCTGGCCGTTCTGTGTGTTTCAGGCTGCGGGCCGGTTCAATCGACCTCGTACCTCATCGACACCGAGACGATGCTCGAGGCCGCGCGCACCGCGCAGGCCGACAAGCTCGCCCCGTATGAGTGGACGGCGGCGAATCTCTACTTCGCGAAGTCGAAAGAAGAAGTCGGCTATTCCGACTTCGAGCAGGCGGTCGACTACGGCAAGAAGGCCGTCGACTTCGCCACCCGCGCCCGCGACACGGCGCTCAAGGTCGGTCGCCGCAACGAGCCCACGCCGACGGAGCCTCCGGTGGTGCCCACGCCATGAGGCGCGCCAGTCTCGCCCTGATGCTGAGCTTCGCGGCCTGCCACAGCGGCCCGCAGATCCGCGCGTCCGGCGACATCATCAAGACCGACATCGAGCGCGCGCGGCGGTCGAACGCGCTGCGCTGCGCCCCACGTGAGCTGGCGTCGGCCGAGGCCAACCTCGACTTCGCGCTCGGCGAGCTCGACGAGGGCAACTCGCAGCGCGCGTACGAACACATCGTCGAGGCCGAGGCGATGGCCAAGAAGGCCGTGGCGCTGAGCCGTGACTGCGCGCCGCGCCAGGTGGTGGTGAAGGAACAGCCGCAGCTGGTGGTGAAGATCGAAGAGACCGACAAGGACGGCGACACGGTCCTCGACAAGGACGACCAGTGTCCCTCGTTGCCCGGCCCGGTGGCGAACAAGGGCTGCCCCATCGAGGCCCCGAAGGATCGCGACGGCGACGGCATTCTCGACCCGTCCGACAAGTGCATCGATCAGCCGGAAGACATGGACGCCTTCCAGGACGAAGACGGCTGCCCTGAGCCCGACAACGACAACGACGGCATCCTCGACACGGCCGACAAGTGCCCGAACGAAGCAGGGCCGATGCAGAACATGGGCTGCCCGATCCTCGACAAGGACGGCGACGGCCTCAACGACGACAAGGACAAGTGCCCGAACGAGCCCGAGGACAAGGACGGCTTCCAGGACGAAGACGGCTGCCCCGACCTCGACAATGACGCCGACGGCGTGCCCGACGATCGCGACGACTGCCCGATGGACCCAGGGCCGGTCGACAACAAGGGCTGCCCGCGCAAGTACTCGCTGGTGGCGGTGACCAAGGACCGCATCGAGATCAAGAAGCAGATCAAGTTCGCCACCAACAGCGCGAAGATCGTCGGCGCCGAGAGCGAGAAGATCCTCGACGAGGTCGCCCTGGCCCTGAAGGACAACGCGCAGATCAAGAAGGTGCGCATCGAGGGCCACACCGATTCCGTGGGCCCCGACGCGTCGAACCTGCGGCTGTCCCAGAACCGCGCCAACTCGGTGATGTCGGCGCTGATCAAGCGGGGCATCGACCCGCCGCGCATGGAAGCGATCGGCTACGGCGAGACCAAGCCCATCGCCTCGAACTCGACCAGCGCGGGCAAGGCCGAGAACCGCCGCACCGAGTTCAACATCGCCGAGCAGTGACGGGAAAAGGGGGACAGGCTGCTTTCTTGGTCCCGGCGGCTGCTGCCTGCGGGTAGAAGCCGCTCGTGCTGACTGGGCTGATGCTGGCGTGGGTGCTTGCCGCTGGGCCACCGTCGAGCGCAGACGTGGTGATGGGCGAGGTCACGCTCCGCGTCTCGGAAGCGGAGGCCGCCCAGGTCTTTCACGTGGTCGATCAGCTCTCCCGGTGGAGCGAGTTCTGCCACCTGCAGTATTCCCGCTGGGCAGAGGCGAACCTGCGGCTCACCGCCGAAGACCGCGCCCTGCTCGGGCAGCACGCTGAGCTGCGGAAGGCGCGGGGTTGGGGGCACGGCTTCGAGCAGGCGTTCTACGTAGACGCCACCATCGCGAAGGCGACGGCCGACGCGTCGAAGGCAGGGCTGCTCAGCCCTGCGGAAGTCACCGCGGAGAAGAAGATCCTCTCGCACTTTGCCCTGAGGCTCCGCCCGCTCCTCGACGCTGGCCGCGAGGAGAACCTCCGCTTTCGCACCCGGTTGGTGCAGCAGCGGGAAGCGCTTGCGGGGACCATGAGCAGGCTCGTGAAGTTCTCCGAGCATCCGGGAGCCGTGGTCATCCCGGTCTTCCTCATTCCCAACCCGGAGCCGGGCAACAGCGGCGGTGGGTTCAACGGAGGCAGGTTGGTGCTGGAGACGCAGGCGACGCCTGACCCCATGCCGACGCTGCTCCATGAGGTGTTCCACGCCGTGCTCGCGGCGCGCAGCGCCGACCTCGCGAGCGCGGCGGCGCAGGTGAGCGGCCTCGACCAGCAGACGCTGAACGAAGGAATTGCCTATGCCTTCTCCCCGGGCATCCTCGGGGCGAACGCAGAGGGGCTCGACGAGCTCGCTGATGGACTCGCGGCCGACGTGCTGCGTGGCAAGAAGCCGACCGACGCGTACCTGCGCTTCAAGCTCTACGCGATGCTGCTCAGGCCGATGCTGCGTGAGGCGCTGGACAAGGGCGAGCCGCTGTCGGCGTTTCTCCCTCGAGCCGTGGCGAAGCTGAAGACCCTGCAGCCGAAGCCCTGAGACAAAGCAGCCTGTCCCCCTTTTCCCTGCTACTCGCGGACGCGACCGGACTGCTGCTGCCCCGCGCTCTCGGGCCCGGCGATGGGCGCGATCGGCTCCATCACCTTGCCGCCGATCAGCGCCTCGGCTTCCTTCACGCTCGCCTGCACCGCGTCGACGCCCGACAGCAGGTCGTCGAGCTGCTCGGTGAGCTGATCGGGGCTGGTCATGGTGAGCGCCTGGTCACGCAGCAGCCGCACCGAGTTCTCGATCAAGTTCATCTGCCCGCGCGCGCGCGCCAGGAACGTCTCGATCTCCTTGATCGTCTCGAGCCGCTTCTGCAGCACCGTCGCGTTCTTCCCCGCGAGCTCGCGCACCGACTCGTCGGCCATCTTCTCCTGCAGGTTCTGCTGCGCGGTGATCTGCCGCTGCAGGTCCTTGATGTCCACCGCCTGCAGGTAGCTCTCCGAGCGCCGGCACGCTGCCGCCAGGCGAACGAAGGACGCGTGCAGCTGCGACAGCTTCTCCAACTCGGTCGCCAGCAGGATCGCCTGGAACGAGGGGTTGTTCGCCATGTCGCGCTCGATCTCGCGCCGCAGCTCGTCGAGGGCCTTGGCGCGCTGCCACTCGCGCTCCGACAGCTCGGCCATCAGCTTCTCGACCCGGGCCCGGTCTTCCTTCTCGCGCTCGTTCCGCTCGCTCTCGCGCACCGCCCGCTGGAAGGGCTTCAGGTCCGGCCCCAGCACCAGCCAGAGCGCCTCGATGCCCACCGCCCCCAGGCCGATGAGCCAGTCGCCGGTGAGCGCCGCCGCCGTCGCCGCCCCGCCCAACAGGGCGAGGTTGTAGACGTTCAGGAAGGCGGCCTTCAGGTAGTTCGGAGCACCGCCGCCTTCACCCATGACGCTTAGAGCCCCACCCGGATGTTGCCGTGGACGTTCGAGCTGTGGAGCAGGTCGAGCACGTGGTTCTCGATCTTCTTGAACTCGGCGCTCTGCTTCACCGCCGCCTCGCGGGTGGCGAAGTAGGGGATCTCGATGCGGTGCAGCACCTTCGCCGGCCGGTGCGAGAGCACGAAGATCACGTCGGCCAGGTACACCGCCTCGGACACGTCGTGGGTGACGAACAGCACCGTGTTGTCCTGCGTGCGCAGCACGTCGAGGATCAACGACTGCATCCCCCAGCGCGTCTGCGGGTCGAGCGCGCCGAAGGGCTCGTCCATCAAGATGAGCCGCGGCTTGTTCGCCACCGTGCGGGCGATCGCCACCCGCTGCTTCATGCCGCCCGAGAGCTGCTTGGGGAGCGAGTCGGCGAAGTCCTTGAGGCCCACCTGCTGGATGATCGCCAGCGCCTGCTTCTTGCGCTCGTCCGCCGGAATGCCCTGCAGCTCGAGCCCGTACTCCACGTTCTTGCGCACCGTGCGCCACGCGAAGCTGGTGTAGCTCTGGAACACCATGCCGCGATCGCGGCCGGTGCCTTCCACCGGGTTGCCGTCGATCAGCACCTGGCCCGAATCAGGCTTCATCAGCCCGGCCACCGCCTTGAGCACGGTGCTCTTCCCACACCCGGACGGCCCCAGGAACACCGCCAGCTCGCCGATGCCCGGCTTGTTCGCCACGGTGAGGCTGACGTCTTCCACCGCCTGCACGGTGCGCCCCTGGCGATCCGTGTACGACATGTACAGGTCCTTCAGCTCGAGCTTGGGCGGGTTCGTCGACGCGAGCAGGGCCTGCGGGGCAGGGGCTGCAGCGGGGGCGGGCGCGGGAGCATCAGACATCGGCTTCCCTCCAGGGGAACAGCAAGCGGTTGACCAGACGGATCAACACGTCGGTGATGATGCCGATGATGCCCACCACCAGGATGCCCGCGAAGCTCCACTCGGGTTTGTTGTGCTGCCCGGCGAGCTGCAGGATGTAGCCGATGCCGCTCTGCGCGTTCACGATCTCCGCGAGGATGATGTAGGTCCACGCGATCGCGTTCATCACCCGGAAGCCGTCGAAGATCTGCGGCAGCGCCGCGGGGATCAGCACCGTGCGGATCACCTGGGCCTTCGACGCACCGAGGGTGAAGGCGGTCTGAATCAGCTCTTCGGGCACCGCCCGGATCGCGTCGACCACCGCCGGCAGCAGGAACACCACCGTGCCCAGGAAGAGGAACGCCACCTTCTGCGCTTCGTCGATGCCGAACCAGAGGATCAGCAGCGGGATGAACGCGGTGATCGGCAGGTAGCGCATCGGCGCGATGATCGGGTCGAAGATGCGGTTGACGATCTCGAAGCTGCCCATCGCGATGCCCAGGGGCAGGGCGACCGCCAGCGACAGCCCGAACGCCTTGGCGATGCGAATCGCGCTCACCAGCACGGCCTGCAGCAGGTCCTTCTCGAAGATCAAATAGAACAGGCTCTTGATCACCTGGTCAGGCGCAGGGAGGAAGAAGTGCGGCACCAGCGGCACCTTCTGCCCCCCGCGCTCGACCTCGATGTAGCTCACCGCGCACCACGCGAGCATCAGCACGCCCAGGCTGACCACCGACGCCAGGCGCGCGGGCCCCGCGGGGATGTTGCTCCGCAGCGCCCAAACCGAGGGCGTGGCCCTCGCACGAACTGGAGGTTTCACCTCACTGGGCATTGAGGACGACCTTGATGTCGGTGCGCCGGTTCAGCGCGCGCCCATCTTCGGTCTCGTTCGGGGCGATCGGCTTGGCGCTGCCCTGGCCCACGGTGACGAAGCGCTTGGCGTCGAGGTTGAAGTTCTTCACCAGGTACGCCTTCACCGAGTCCGACCGGCGCTGCGAGAGCGTCTTGTTCGCCGCCTCGCTGCCGCGGCTGTCGGTGTTGCCCTCGACCTGCAGGTAGGTGTTGCCGAAGGCGAGCATCGTCTCGCCCAGCGAGTCGAGCGTGAAGTAGCTGCCCGGCATGATCTCGTCGGAGCCGGTGGTGAAGTGAATCGACAGGCTTTTGTTCACGATGGCGCGGTCGGACACCTTGGGCTTGTCCTTGAACGCGAACGACTCCTCGACCTTCTGGCTGGCGTAGTCCTTCGCCAGCGCCGAGACGAAGCGCGAGTCCTTGAAGTCGGGGGCGTCGACCACCGTGTTGACCACGCCCTTCTTGCGCCAGATGACGAAGGCGCCGTTGAAGAGCGAGTCGAAGTACGACTTGGGGCCCGAGAGCCCGAAGAAGAGCGCGTTGTCGGCGTACGACGTGAGCTTGAGACCCGAGAGCATGCCCGACACGTCGTCGGTGGTGAGCTTGAGGGAGTCGGCGATCAGCTGGTTGGTGCTCTGGGGGTCTTCCTTCATCACGCTGATGGCGTCGAACCAGCCTGCCACGAAGGCCTGCACCGCGCCGGGCGCCTCGTCGACCAGCTGCTGCCGCGCCACCAGGGTGTCGGCGATCACGTTGGTGGCCGAGGTGGTGGACACCAGCACGTGCGCCTCGTTCTCGCGCGCGGTGACGGCGCCCGAGAGGTCGGGTTCCCAGGTGACGGCGGCGTCGACCTTGCCGGCCTTGAACATGGCGGCGGCCTGCGGAGCCTCGGCGGTGAAGACGATGTTCTTCTCGATCTCCGCGCGATCTGCCGGCGAGAGGCCCGACTGCGAGAGCAGGAACAGCAGCAGCCAGTGCGAGGGCGTGAACTTGGTGCTGGCGATGCGCTTGCCCTTGAGATCCTCGACCGACTTGATGGTCTTGAGCGAGACGATGCCGTCACCGCCGCGGCTCCAGTCTTCCTGGATGATGGAGCGGGCCTTGAGGCCCTTCTCCTTGAGCTCGCTCGCTTCCCGCGCGAACGAGTCGACGGTGTCCCACATGATGTCGATGTCGCCCTTGATGAAGGCGGCCAGCTTGGCGCTGGGGTCCTCGAGGAGGATGAACTCGACGTCGAGGCCGTACTTCTTCTTGTAGAGCGAGCTCGCCGCGCCCGGCTTCATGCCGCCGTTGGCCACGATGCCCGGGGCGTGACCGGCCCAGGTGTTGATGCCGACCTTCAAGGTGCGGTTGAGCATCTGGGTGCCGGGCGTGGCGCCGCCGACCACCTTCACGCCGCCTTCACGGGGCGCGTCGCTGATGCCCTGGTTCACCGCGGCGAAGTCGTCCTTGGTGACGGTGGTGTCGGGCGGCTTGCTGCCGTCAGTCACCTTGGGAGCGGCACCGGCCCACTCGCGCAGCTTGTCGCCGTACTTCTTGAACCCCACGAAGCCGATGACACCCACAGCCACCAGCGCGATGAACAACTTCCCGAACGGAGTCAGTTTCATGATCGGCCCTTGTGCTTACGGAGAAATGGAGCGTTACGGCTTGGCGGCAGGCGCCGCGGGTGCGTTGAAGAACTCGAGCACGCGGTGCACCTGGCCCTTGCGCCCGTCGGCCGCGGCCGAGAGCGAGGCGAGCTGGTCGGCGCGCTTGGTGATGTCGGCCTTGAGCGAGATCACCTTGTCCTCGAGCTGGGCGATCTGCGTCTGGGCGTCGGTGATGCCCTTGGCGGTCTGGTTCTCGTTGAGCCGCACCCAGGTCTCGAGCGCCTTGAGCTGCTGCTGGGCGGCGCCGATGATCTTGGCCACGTCGAAGCCGAAGGCCTTGAGCGAGGCCTCGACGATCTGCCGCTTCACCTCGAGCGGGGTCGATTCGGGCAGGCCCTTGAGCAGCTCCTCGGCCTTGCGCACGCGATCGAGATCGCTGGCGTCCATGCCGGTGGTCTTGAACACCGCGTCGAAGTCGACGACCGCGGCGGTGACCGGGCCGCTGGCCGCGGGCATCATCGGGCGGGGCGCGGGCGCAGCTGGGGGGCCGCCGGCCATGGGCGCGGGGCCCTTCTTCGGGGCCGATTGGCCGGCCAGCTCGGCGACGAGCTCGGCGGGCGTCTTCTCTGCGTCGGACGCCTCGACCGCCGGAGTACCCTCTTCCGGGGTGCCTTCCTTCGACTCGACGAAGAGCCCGAGCAGCTTTTTTCCCAGCCCTTTTTCTTCCGCCATGTGCGACTCCTTATTCCCCGCGTCAGCCCGAGTCGATCTTCGTCGCCCGCACGTCTAGCAGACACAAATTCCGCATCAGCGCGAAATATGGTGAGGTTTTGAGCATGTCCAAGTTCGAGGTGCACATCCCCGCTACCGACGGGAACGGCTTCAACGTCACGTTGAAAGTGGGCGCCGACAACTGGATGTCGGCCCTCAAGGCCGGCCTCCAGAAGCTGGGTGAGCAGGGGACCATCAGTCAGAACGTGATGGTCGACATCCAGGAGGACAACTCGATCCACGTGACCGAGGCCGCGTCGGGCCGCGTGTTCCGGATTCGCGAGATGACCGAGGAGGACATCGCGAAGGCGCAGGTGAAGCGCCCCTCGCAGATTCGCCCCGCGGTCGCGCCCGCGCCCGCGCAGCGGGCCGAGGTGAAGACCGAGCCCGGCATCCCGGCGGTGAAGCGGCCTGACGACCACAAGACGCAGCCGCTGCCGAAGCCCGATCTCGACACCACGAAGAAGGGCGGCGAGGCGCTCAAGATGCCCTCGCCGGATCTGAACAAGACGCTGCCCGGCAACCTCGCGGCCGTGCCTGCCTCGATTCCCGCGGCGGTGCCCCGCAACGCCACGCCCGCGCCGCGCCAGCACAAGCCGTCCGCGCGCCTCGAGCTGAAGGACGTCGAAGAGCTCGTTCAGCCGATTCGCCCCAGCACCGGCAGCATCGGCCGGGCGAAGTCGAGCCCGAACATCGCCAAGTCGCAGCGCCAGGAGACCGAGGACATCCTCGCCGACATCTTCCTGCGCGTGGTCGACCTGGGCTCGAAGAAGGAGATCGAGGAGGCGATGGAGTTCGTCCTCGACCTGGTCATGGAGAAGGTGCCCTGCGAGGCGGGCTCGGTGCTGCGCGCCGACGGCGCCACGGGCGATCTCACCTTCGTGGCCGCGCGCGGGCCGAAGGCGAAGGAGATCCTCCGCGCGAACATCATCGTGCCCGCCGGCACCGGCATCGCCGGCTTCTGCGCGGCCGAAGGTGTCTCGGTGGCCGTCTCTGACGTGGAGAAGGACCCGCGCTTCTACGCCGAGGTCGGCGCGCGCGTCGGCTACGCGACCCGCTCGATGCTCTGCGCGCCGATGATGACGCACGGCCGCTCGTTCGGCTGCGTGCAGGTGATCAACCGCAAGGGCGGGCCGCAGTTCCTCGAGCACGAGGTCGGGGTGATGGCGTACCTCGCGCACCAGGCGGCGCTGTTCCTGAACCAGAAGCTGCTCGAGTAGAGCCTCAGACGTGCCGGGGGATCAGCGCCTCCATCGGAATGTGGAGTTCATCGAACAGCTTTCGGACCATCTCGAGCGTGAGGCCGCGCTTGTGATTCATGATCTCCGACACGCGGCTTCGAGAACCCAGAATCGAGACCAGGTCCTTCTGCTCCATTCCACCCTGCTCGAGCCTGAAGCGGATGGCGGCAACCGGGTCCGGCGCTTCCATCGGGAAGACGCGCTTCTCGTAGTCCTCGACGAGCAACGCGAGCACACCCAGCGTGTCATGCGCTTCTGACCCGGGCTTCGCGTCCCACAGGTCCTCGATGACCTTCAGCGCTCGCCGGTAGTCCCTGTCACTGGTGATGACCTTCAGCTTCGTCTTCTTCATGGCGACTCCTTCTTCTTCTGTGGCTTCTTCACGGGCGCTTTCGGAGCCGGAAGCCCAATCGTCGTGACGTCAACGCGGTCGTACTCGTCGTGAGTGCCCACCCATTTGATGAGCACGAGCTCGATGCTGTATTTCACCCACACGACCAACCGGTACTTGTTGCCGCCGATGTTGAACACGATGCGGCCGTCGCCGACGCAGTCCGCGGTGCCGTAGAGCTTCTTCACCTCGGCGGCGTTCTTCCACTTCGCCTTCTCCACCTCCTTGAACCAGGAGAGGAGCGGCTGCTTTGCGTCCTCGCAGTCCGGTCGATCCCAGAACTTCCTCAGGATCGGCCTGGAGATGATCTTCACGGCCTGAGGATAGCCTGTTCCCAATTTGGGAACAAGTCGCCCGCGCGGCTCAGGGGCACGCGAAGCGGGCGAGGGGGGTGAGGCGGTTGTTCGTGTTGGCAGGATCGTGGCGCTGCAACGGCCAGGCGGCCTGAGTGTCGATGCCGCGGCTGTCGACGATCACGGAATAGAGCCGCCCGGTCGTACCGACCACGAGGAGTCGGCCCGGTCGCGCGCTGATCACCCGCCCCTCGTCGTCGCGTGCGCAGTCGAGCATCGGAGCACCCTCGAAGCGCTCGTTGAGGAAGACGGTGTTCCAGCTCGAGGTCAGGGTGCTGCTCGGGCGGGCGCTCAACCCGCCCGCCGTGTCGACGACATAGACGAGCCCGTCAGCACCCAGGGCCGGAGCGCTCAGCGAAGGGGCGCTGACGTTGGCGGTCGCAGCGGGGGTGAGGCTTCCCACGCCGATGCGCACCAGCTCCATCGCGCCGGAGGCGGCGACGTACCTCGGGCCGATGAGCTCGGTGGGAGTGGGCATGACGAAGCCGCGCGCTCCGAAGGCGCTGGTGGTCGGCCAGGTCCAGTCCAGGGCGAGGGTGCCGGGGGTCCAGTGGAACCACGAGGGGCCTTGCGAGAAGTACGAGCTGGCGACGTAGCCGTCGTCGACGGGCACGAGCTGATGGGCGCCCCGGGTGGGGTACGCGCGCTGCAGCGCGACCGAGGTGAAGCTCGAGCCCACCAGGGGCGCCTGCGCGACGGAGCTGGTGCCCGCGGCGGTCCCGGTGGAGTAGCTCCAGCCGAGGGTGGCGCCGTTTCCGGTGACCGAGTGGAGCTCGCCCCCGGTGAGGGCGGGCCCGCGGACCCACAGCCCGGGGCCCCAGGCGAACGGCGCGTGGTTCGAAGGTTCGTCCGGGTAGTACATGCCCATCAGCACGTCCCAGGTGCCTCCATCGAGGCTGCTCGCGGGTGCGAGGCTCATGTCCCAGCCCACGGCGGTGAGATCGAGGACACCCTGGAGGGGCGGCTCAGCCACCAGCGTGCCTCCGTCCGTCTCGAGCGTGGCCACACCGGTCCAGAACTGGGGCAGGTGGACGACCTCGCCCGCATCGGGCCATTGCGCGACGAGCGGCGTGGCCATCGACCACACGTCGCCCTGCCATTGCACCTGGCCGGTGGTGGTGATGGACGCGGTGGTGGCGCGGGCGTCCTGCTGCTCCGCGACGATGGCGCGGCCGCGTTCGTCGATGGCGAGGAAGGGGCCACCGACGAAGGAGCTCCCGATGGGAGTGAAGAAGCGCCGTCGCCAGGCCCACCGGCTCACGGGGATGGAAGGGATGCGCTGGGGCGCGGTGGCTGAGGACTCCACCACCTCGGTGCCGTCGGCTGCCTGACCGGACACTTCGAAGTCCATCTGCCCGCGGAACTGGTCGAAGCGCGGCACGGACAGATCGGCAGCGAAGCACGCGCACGCCGGGTCCGTGCAGGGGAGCGAGGCAGGGCACGGCCCGGTCGACAAACTGACGCGATCTACGCCGGAACGCACGGTGACGCCGAGTGTGCCGGCGGTCGCCTCGCCGGACTCCACGCTGACGCGCAGCGCGACGATGGCGTCCCGACGACGGCTGCCAGGCTGAACGGGATCATCGAGCTGGAGCGTGGCGTTGGAGAGACCGGCGTCGGGCGCGGGGGCGAGGTCCAGCCGGAAGCGGGGTGGAGCAGGGCCGACCTCGAAGGACTGCGTCGCGACCAGCACGCCCCACTGAGCGGTGGCGGTCCAACGACCGGCAGTGACGTCGATGCTCGCGGCGTAGCCGGCGTCGTTGCTCAGTGTCACCGTGGATCGACCGCCGTCCGGCGCTTCGAGCACGGCCTCGAGCGTGGAGGGGTCGCTCTGGGCACGGCCTGGAAACGGGACGAGCTGCAGACGAAGCAGGGTGGGCCCGACCTCGGTGCGCGCTCCGTTGCCGGGAGACAGCCAGCGCAGCGCGAGGTTCCGAGGCAAGCAGGTGCCTGCTTCGCAAGCGAACGCGGGCTCGCAGCCGAGTGCGCACTGCTCAGCAACGTCGGCGTCAGTAGCGCCAGCGTCCTCGACGAAGACAGGAGCCGCTCCACCGTCGGTGCCGTCTGGGCGCGTCTCGCCACCACAAGCGAGCAAGAATAAGCTCATCACGATCGCAGTCAGCCCCACGCGGTGCTGGAGCCTGGACAGCCCTCGCGGGGCAGCGGGAGTCTTCGTTGGAGGGCAGAACTTCCAGAGGTTCATGGACTTCGTGTGGGTGACTTGTGGTGGGTGAAACAGAGGCCGCGTAGGCAGTGAAGACGGAGGCGCAGGGTGGCTTCCTTGGCTAACCAAGATGGGCCGCCCCAAGCTGTTCGATCAATCGTCTCGGGCCAAGACCAACTACACCCGATTCCGGATCATCGAACGCCCCAACGGGGAAGAAGATCACAGCTTCCCGCCCGACCATCCACTCCAGTATTTCTGACGGGGGGAGCCCCGGCGAAGAGGACCACCCCTTCTTGAGCACCGCCTCAACTTCGCGCTCGAGAGCGGCGTCAAGCGCAACCACCAGGGTCGCCGGCTCCGCGTGGATCAAGTCCAACGCTGCATCCAAGTCAGCGGCTTCACGAAGGGCTAGCCCGCCCGCCCACCGCAAGCCGCCTTCACTCGCGCTCACAAACTCCTGAGTCCGCGCCCCACCAGGCAGGTTGATGCCACGCGCGAGCAGCGAACCCCAAATTCGCCTGTGGCGAGAGGTCGCGGTATTGGGCTGTGGCGCAGAATGTGCAGCCAAGAGCCACAACCGGTGCTTAGGCAGGACCAGTCGTGTCGATATTCCGAGAGCCCTGAAGCCGAGTCTGTGCCCCTCTCTCGGGGGCTCGCGGAAGAGCCAGCCGACCGCCGCGAATGGTTGACCGAGCTGTGACCGCAGATTGAATGCATCGTTTGGCTGCGAGGCATCCAAGGCCACAACGGTCCTTCCTCTAGTAGTCAAAGTGGTTGCCAGCCTCGTCGTTGAAATGTGGACCCCGGTTCTGGACATCTCCAGGTCCAAAGCCATGCCCGGTCGCGTCGTCTCGAATTCGGTCCTGCCTACCTCAGGAACTTCCCAGGAAGCTCTTCAGTGGTCGCCGGTTGGCTGAATTACCGGGTCTTCCAGACAGAGCACCTCAATCAAGTAGTTTGAGGCGCCGATCGCCCAGTGTGTGAACTCATCGCGAGTTCGCAGGCCGCCTCCGAACTCCACATACTCCTCCGCCCATGAAGCACCCTTGAGAACCGCCAGGCCACTGGCTGCACGACCGATCATTCCGCTCAACTCGGGATACGCGCCTTCCTCACAGGTTCGGTAGGCGAGTGCCTCTCCGAACGAGAGCCAAAGCAGTCGCCCATTTCGCGATCGCAGAAGTACGCGAAGCCCGTTCCTATCGTCGCGGAGTTCCTCAAGATCGAACCACCTGCCGAATTCGTCAGGCAGGTTCACCGTTCTTGAGATTTGCCCCGCGACTCTCATGGCCGGCCCCCATACCGGATCTTCGTCTGTCTCGTCTTGTGCTTGACCTCAAGCGTGGGTCGGCCGTCTGAACTGGTGGGCCGGACATTGGCAACATCACCATTTTTGAGGGTGCCCACTCGCCCACCATCTCGGATGGGTTTGACGTCGCTCGGCTGGAGCGAATCGAAGTCATCGTTCGCCTCATTCATTCCGCCCTCCTTTTCGTACTGATCCGCCCTCCCCTTTGTGGGTTGGCCTGGCTTGGCGTTCTTGATGAGGTCCTCAACGGTCTTCGGTGGAGCCGGTTGGGCAGGGGCAGCGGGTTTCTCATCCGGCTTGTTTGCGTCGGGTTCTGCAGCTTCGGGTTCCTTGGGCGCCATCTGTGCTTGCTGCCCCGCGGTCAGCCTTTCAAGTTCACGCCGTGCCCTGCTGTCCAGCGCGTCTGACAGTCGTGAGGCTTCGGCCGCGATGCCGTCCATCTTCCCCTTGCAGTCCGGGATCAGCGTGCAACCCACACCACCCAGCAAGAGTCCGAGACCGATCTGATTCAGGGATGGTGCGCGTGGACTGAGGAAAATGGGAATCGCGGTGCTGCCGGCTACGACCGTGCCGGTCGGCACGACCGTGATGGCCATGACCCAACTTCCCCCACGCCCCGGGCCATTCCTCCCACCTCGATTTGACGACCCGCCTCCACTCGACGGCCCGTCCGAGCGCTCGGGGCGGCCCTGCGCGCGGCCCTTCACACCACCGCTCGCGGCGTCGTCGCCGTCGGCAGCGTTGCGGCCCGTCGTTGGCTGGTTGGCTGCCTCGCGCCGTCGGCGATTGGCCTCCTTGCAGCTGATGCCGTCTTCGGTGCAGTGAACTGTCTCGGTGTTCTTCCCGGCCCCCTTGTTGCTGTCGAGGCCAAACGGGTCGATGAAGTTGACCGAGTCGAACCCGTTGAACGCGTAGAGGTTGTGCGAGTCGACGGGGCCGAGCGGGTCCTGACTCAGCCACTCGCCCGAGACGGCCGAGTACCAGCGGTTGCGGAAGTACAGCAGCCCCGTGCCCGGACTCTTGAACGCGCCGTGGAAGCCGAAGGGCAGGCCCAGCGGCCCCGCACACGTCGAGGTGTTGCCCACCTCGTCACAGGTAGCGCCGCCCTGTACCTCGCGCGTCTTGGCACGGCCCTCAGGCGTGTACTCCGCGGTGGCCGCCAGCGTCGCGCTGCCGGAGTGGTACCAGGCGCCGATGCTGCCACGCCCGTCCGTCGCAGCGGTGAACTCCACGCCGCCGCGCACCATCGTCACCAGGTTGTCGACGCCCTGGCCCCAGTAGGCGCTCCACATCTGCGCGCCGCTCTTGTCCAGCGCCGCCACCATCTGCTCGCCGTCCAGCACGTACTCTTCGACGAGCCCCGCCGCGTCGTAGCGCGCCACCAACCGGCCGACGCCGTCGTACTGCAGCGACTCCTCCACGCCGCCGCCCGTCACGCGCGTGAGCATCGAGAAGTCGTCCCACGAGTGCGTGAGTCCTGCGTGCGTCGCAACCCGTCCGGCCGTGTCGTACGTCAGGCCGCGCGCTGTGCCGCCGGCCACGCTGTAGGAGGACAATTGGTAGCCCGCGCCGCGCGTGGCGGCGCTCAGCCTCGCGGGGCCAGGCCCGGTGATCGAGACGGTGCTGCCCACCTTCGGCTCGCGCGCATACGCCCAGACACCCGCACCCACGTTGGCGGAGAGCGCTCTGACGTTGGCTGCGGAGCCGGAGCCCACGCTGATGCTGGGCGCGGCTGGCGCCTCGTGCAGCTCACTCAGCCGCCCCTGCGTGTCGTACGTGAAGCCGCGCCAGCTCGTTTCGACACCGCTGGGCAGCCCGATGCGCTTCACCAGGCTGCCGGTGCGGCCGGCCTCGTCGCGCAGGAAGTCGAACTCGAAGGTGGCCGCGGTTGCGCCCACGGTCGATTCCCGAAGCACCTGGCCCAGCGCGTCGCGCTCGAGCCGCGTGCGCACCGTGCCAGCCCCCGCCGAAATGCTGCGCTCCGTCGTCATTTCTCCGAGGTAGCTCCAGTTCCCTGAGCCCGTCGGCCTCGTCTGCCGGTCGAGCCGGCCCAGGCCGTCGAGCCTGTCGTCTACCGTCGAGCCCGGCCTGGTGGAGAAGCGAGTCAGGTTGGTGGGCATCGAGCCTCCCGACCAGGTCGACCCCACGGTGCGGGTGGGGCGCCCATCGATGGTGTTCGACTCCGTCGCCGTGCGGCCCGCCCAGTCCCAGGTGAAGGCGGTGGTGACGGCGCGGTTGCCCTGCGGAATCAGCGAGGGCCCCTTGTTGAAGTGCGTCGCCTTCTCCACCCGCCCGTGCGGATCGTACGCGTACTCACGCAGGACCTCGCCGTTGTGGATCTGGAACAACTGCCCCCTCGCGTTGTACGTGTAGCCAAGCCGCGAGGCCCCCAGGTGCTCCTCCGTGGTGCGGCCCAGCGAGTCGTAGAAGAACTGCGCCACCACCGCGCCGCCCGCGCCCGGAGACGTCCTTGTCTTCAGCTCGCCGAAGCCGGTGTAGGTCGCGCTCGTCGTCTCATTCTTCGGGTCGAGAATCCACGCAGTCGCCCCCCGCTTGTCATAGCCGTACTTCGTCTCCTCGAAGCCCGAGGGCACGTGCTCCTTCTTCAGCTCGAGCCGCCCTCCGAAGTCGTAGACGAACTCCACCACGGCCCCGTCGGGATCGTCGCGCTGGCGCAGCAGGCCCTTCGCGTCGTGCACGAAGGTGGTGGTGCGTGACAGTCGGGTCGCGGTGGTGCTCTCCCCCGTCTCCACCGTCGTCGCGGGCAGGCCCGTTACTGCGAAAGTGCTCACGGACGACGTGGTGTGCAGCGCCCCGCCCTCGGTGCGGACGGTGGAGGCCGTTCGCTCGCGGCTGTTGGGCCGCGAGGTGTACACGCTGGTGATGCGCGCGTCGGCGTCGCGCTGCCACACCACGTTGCCGTCGGCGTCGTAGGTGGTGAAGACGGCCGAGCGCCCGTAGCTCTGCGCGCTTACGACGAGCCCACCGGGCGCGCGTTTGTATTGTTCGACCAGGGTGCCGTTGAGCGTCTCGTCGCGGACGCGGCCCAACGCATCGTACGTCCAGCTCGTCTTCCACGACGGCGTGCCGACGAAAGCCACCTCCAGCACCAGGTCGCGGCTCGAGTGCTTCACGGTGAAGCGACGGCCTTGCGTGTCGCGCAGCGACGTGAGGCGGTTGAAGCCGTCGTACCCCCGCGTCTCTGAGAGCACGCCCGCCCCGCAGCCGCCCCCGAAGTCCGTGCGGGTGACGTTGGCGTCGTCGTCCCAGGTGGTGCACGACTCACGGGTGAGCTCGCCCGGGGCGCTGGCGATGGTGCGAAGCACCCAGCCACGCGCGTCGCGCACGTACTCGAGCTGCGCACCCTCCGGGTCGACCTGCCGCTCCAGTCGCCCTTCCCGCGTGTAATAATAGGAGTTCGCCGAAGCCCCCGCGGGCGAGTCTCCGTGCGCCACGTTGGTGCAGGCGCCGGCGTTCCACTCCGCGCAGTCAACCAGCACGTGGTCTTCTTCATCCCACGCCTTCACCAGCTTGCCGATGACGGCGCCGGCTGCGTCCTTGGAGGTCCACGTCGTCGGGCGCTTGAGCGTGTCGTACGCAATCTCGAGCGAGGAGTGCAGCACGGTCCCGTCGGACAGCGACTCGCCGGTGACGCGGCCGTCGACGTCTCGTTCCCAGACCAGCACGCGCCCGTCAGGCTCCACGCGCCGCCGAAGGTGTCCGCGGACGTCGTACTCGAGCGTCAGCGTGCCATCGAGCGAGGGGGCCATGATGTGAGCCACCGCCTCGGCGGGCAGCTTGAGCACCGACTGGAGCTCGCTCGCGCTGCACCCCGCGGGCAGCAGCCATTGATACGGCCCTGAAAGCGCCGCGCAGCCCGCGCCCAGCGAGGGGTTGGCCCACCAGCTGGTTCGTCCGACGTGGTGCTGCTTCGCCAGCAGCGCGCGGTCTCCTTCCGCCGACGCGCCGGAGCCGACGCCGTAGGCGTAGTACTCGTTACGCAGCTCCGTGCCGTCGGGGCGCTGCAGCGAGGTGAGCCGGCCGCCCTCGTTCCAGCGATAGAGGGTCGTCTCCCCGTTGGCCACCACCTTCACCGGCAGCCCCAGCACCGTCGAGCCGACGAGCAGGTCAGCGTTCTGATCGCCCAGGTCGAAGGACACCGGCCACTCCAGCGCGGTGCCTGCGTTCAGCTCGGCGGTCGTCACGCTGCCGACCGTCGTCAGGGTGACCTGGTACTGGAAGCCCAGCGTCTGCTGGTACTCGAGCAGGGACGTGAGGGCCCCCACGTTGCCCTCCTGGTAGTCGAAGGTCACGTCGACGACGGAGTCGACGACTCCGCCCGGCAGACTGCCCGAGACCACCTGCCTCACCTGGTTGAAGAGGGGCTCGTACGCGTAGCGCACGAAGCGGCCGGTGGGCGTCGTCGGTGGCGCGGTCGAGTTCTGCTTGTAGTCCTCGACGAGTCCGCGAGGCCGCTCGATCACCTGCGTCACGTTGCCGCGGCGCGACCAATAGAAGGGCAACGGCTCGAAGAGCTGGCCGGTGCCATCCTTGTAGACATCCATGTACTCGTACTGAGTGTCACCCGAGGCCGGCGCCCAGCTCGCCGCGATGGGCATGGTGCGCCGCTGCGAGATGACGTTGCCGTCCGCGTTGTAGAGCGTCTCTGCGACGCGCCAGTCGTTGGTGCTCAACTGCACCGCATCCACCAGGGTGCGGCCCTGGTAGTTGAGGCCATTGAGGTGGGCGACTCCGTCTCTGTCCGTCACCCGTGACCAGGCGCAGATGCGGTTGGCGTTGCCGTTGGTCTTCGCCCGGCGCCCCAGCACCCGCGTCGCCTGCATCTCGCCGTTGCCGTCCTTCGCCCACGTCCACTGCAGGTCGTTGTGGCGCGCGTCCCACGTCTGGGCCATCGCCAACGACGCGCACGAGAGGCGGCTGCGCTTGAGCGAGGCTTCGAGGTCGACGCCCGGCGTGCTGCCCTCGACAGCGGGCGCGTCGGGGTCGAAGTAGTCGAGGCTGGGCGCGTAGCCCGCCAGCCGCGAGCGCAGCCAGGGCAGCCGGGAGTTCTTGCAGGCGGGGACGATGGGCTCTTTGACCTGAGGCACGAAGAAGCCTTCGGCCAGCATCGGGTACCGATTGGGAATGCGGGTGCCGTCCGCGGAGTCGGGCGCGAGCAACATGCCTTTCGAGCCGGCCGCACTCACGGCTCCGGCGGGGGCTGTCTCGAGCGGGTAGCGCGCCGCGAAGAGCGCGCCGACGAAAGCCGTGGTGGCGTCGTCCGCGCCATCGTTGATGGGCATCGCCTCGGCGTATTCGAGGTGGGCCTCCGGCAGCGTGGTGGTGAAGGTGCCTGTGAGCGGCGTCGGGGCGACTGACGAACTCCCCCAGCGCTGCGCGGTGGCCCTGTCGAAGCTCGGCGAGAAGGGGTCGACCTGATAGCGCGTCTCTGATTCGACGATGGAGCCCCGAGCCACGAGCGAGATGTTGTCAGCGGCCTGCGACAGCAGGGCGGCCCGGTAGCTCGCAACCTCGGACTCGATGTTGTAGCGGGTGAAGGTGGAAAAGACGGGCTTCCCGCAGTGGTCGTTGGTGTAGGAGGTGCAGTTCACCTGCGCGCGCACGAACTCCCGGTAGCGGTCAGCCGCGAGCGTGAGCTTGCTGGCGTCCAGCTTGTCCACTCCGTACTCAAAGCGGGTGAAGCGGCCATCTTCGCGCGTGACGCTCTGGAGCAGGACCTCGTTCAGCCAGGCAGTCTCTGCGTTCGCCGGCGTGGGGACGTCGTATTTGAAGGACACGCTGAGCGGCTGGTTCTCGACCGAGACGCGCTCCAGCAGGTTTCCGTCTTCGAGCCGGCCGTCCGACAGGAGTTGTCCTTCGGGTGCGTAGGTGAAGCGCAGCGCGCGCCCACCGGCCACGGGCGATGGGATGCGATCGGCGCCAACGTACGCGACCGAGGCAATCTCGCGGGTGCGCGTCACGCGCTTGAGTGAGGCGCCCCAAGGCATTGGCGAGCCGTTCCGGCCCGGCAACGACGAGCCGCTCGTGTCGACCCCGTCCATCAGGCGGGCAAAGTAGGGCAGCCGGGTGGTCGGCCAGTGGCCCGCAAGCGACCACTCATCGCCCGCCAGCAGTCGATAGTCGGAGGGCCGACGCTGACCGACGAGACCGCCCAGGACCTGGCAGAACGCGTGAGACGCCTGAAAGCCGCCGGGGGGCCCGCTGGGGTCGAGGATGGTGCCCGAGCTTCGAGAGGGCCGCGGCAGCTCTCGGGGACAGTACGTGTTGAAGGCCTCTCCCTGCGGCGTGTACTCGTATTCGAGCATGAAGCCGTGGTCGAAGCGGTCGATGTCGAGCACGAGGTAGCCGTCCGCGTCGAACTCCATGCGGTGCATGTCGGCGCCGACCAGGCGCCAGCCGGACGCGATCTTCGTGATGGACGAGAAGACACCCGCCTGCGGGGTGTACACGCCGGTCGTCACGTCGAGGGTGAAGAGCCGCTCCGTGGCCCCGATGTGGAGCATGAGACAGGTCGTCTCCTCGGGCGAGCCCGCGCAGAACGGATCGACCCAGGAGGGGCGGTTGTAGTCATTGAGGGGCACCACCCGGACGTCCCAGTTGTGGGTCCAGTTGCTTCCCAGGGTGCTGCGGTGATTGCTGCGCGAGTCGTAGCTCCGCGTGAATTCCAGCGGGCGCACCGGCCCGGGCAGGCTGAGGTCGGTCTGCGACAGCTCGAACGCACCTGAGCCCAGGGCGATCGGGTCTGCCTTCGTCGTCTTGTCATCGTTCTCGACATTCTGCTGCGGCGTCGCGCCTTCATCGGCGGCCCCGCCCGCGCCGACCAGCGGTCCCATGGGCCCGCCGGGTCCGATGCCAGCGGAGGGCGGCCCGTCCGCCAGGGTGCGATCGGCTTGGCGCGTATTGCTTACAGAGATTGCACCCGTGCCCGAGGTGGCTGAGTCAGCCCTCGAGACCTGGTGGTTCCCCGGCGGCGGGTACTCGACGCCGGCACGGCGCGCGTACGTGCGACAGCCCTCGAGGTCGCACGAAGTGCACATCTCGAGACCCTGGTTGTTGATGAACTCACAATGGGTCCCGATGCCGTTGGGCCCACCGAAGAACTCAATCTGGATGCGGAGCTGCGCGGTCTCGGCGAGGATCTCACTCGAGCTGGCGGCCGTGCAGACCCCGGAGCCAGGGGCACCGGGCGAGCCGGGAGGCGCAGTCTTGACGAGGTCGCACTGCCGTGGCCGGAACTTCTTGTGGTCTCTGGAGTCGATGCCCACGCCCATCAGGGACTCGCACTCGAAGCAGCGGCCATCACAGACTGCGAAGCGGCCTCCGGCCAACGCAACGCTGCGGCCTTCGCCTGTCGGCGTGGCGCTGACCCCGACCGAGTTCGCGTAGAGACACGAGGGCGGCGGGCTTCTGCCCCCGACTGGAGATTCTCCCACGCCCCCGCAGGCGCCGGTCCCGTTGGGAAGCGTCGAGTCCCAGTCCCCCGCGATGCTGATCCCCACTTCCTTGCCGCACATGGAGTTGGTGTTCGTGCAGCTGGGGGCCAGACGCGCATGGCAGTCCGTTGGCAGCGGCAGCCCCTCTGCGTAGAGCTCAATCTGGCGCGATGCGTGGCCACCCGCACCGGCCGCGCCAGTGTCGGAATTCAAAACCCAGGCGTCCGCGCCGCAGTACCCGCCCTTGCCGCACGGGCCGGGATTCCCCGGGGGGCTGTTGCACAACACGGTGGGGCCGCAGCATCGGCCTGCGCCCATCGCCCCGACCTCCTTCGTGAAGGCCAGCTCGCCGCTCGCAGACCAGCTCGCGTTGAAGGACAACCTCACCAGCCCCAGTCGAAACTGCGAGGCAATGATTCGGCCGTCGGCAAGGCTCTGCGCGTCGGTGACGACCACCCAGTGCACGCCCTCGACAGCCCCCTCCTTCGGGTTGATGGCCGTGACGCCGGAGGTCCACGACTCGTTCGCCGCCGAAGCGACGCTCAAGGCGCCGATCAGCTCTTCGCCAACAGGGCTCTGTGCCCCGCTCACGCCCTTGAGCGCCGCGACGTAGTCGGCCTCAGGCACCATGATCCACGCGGCCCCGACCGGCTCCTGCGCGACGGCGCGGCTGAAGATGTTGTCTCTCGGCGCCTGCTCGAGCCCTGCCCGTGAAACGCCGACGCTCGTCGTCGTCGTCTGCTGCTCGCAGCCAGGCAGCACGCCCATCGCCGCCACCACCATCACCACCACCAAGCTCTTGCGCATTGAAGATTGATACTTCATGCGGGGGGGGGGGGCGTCAATAACAACCATCTGTGTGATTATTTGGACATTTTAATGAGTTCGCGGCGTCGAGCCCGTCTACGTCGAGTGAGTTCGAGGCTTCCCCTCGACTCCGCTCGGGGTGGGCGGCTGAACTCGATCAGGGTTCAGTCCTTGAGCAGCTCGCGCAGCAGCACGGTCGCGTAGCTGCCCGCGGGCAGCGAGAACTTGAGGCGCAGCACGTCGCCCTCCGCCTCCGCGCTCTCCAGCTCCATCGCGATGCGCAAGAGCCTGCGCGCGCCCATCGTCTCGTTGCCGCCGGCGACGAACAGCTCGCGGGTGATGCCCTCTTCGGTGAGCACCGCCTCTTCGAGCGCATCCACCACGCCCTCGGGCCGCCGCATCTCGGGGCCGAACAGCGGGCCGGTCGGGCTCACCTCGAGGCTGTCCACGCGCGGCTGATCGACCGCCGGCTCCGCGCAGATGAACTCACCGCCGGTGAGGTTCTTCTTGAGCACGTCACCCTGCAGCGCGGTGGCGAACGTGCCGCCCTCGAGCCGCCGGGCCAGCACGCGGTTGAACAGGTCTGACTGGTACGCCGAGAGGAAGAGCTTCCGCTCGAAACGATCGCGGTGCCGCCCACCCGCCTGGAGGATCCGCTTTCCCTTCTCCGCGTTGTCGCCGCCCACGCCGAAGCGCTGCTCGCCGAAGAAGTTGGGAATGCCCAGGCGCACCAGCCGCGCGAGCACCTCCTTCGCCACCGCCTGGTCCGTCACGCCGCGCACCACCAGCTCGAAGCGGTTGCCGCGCAGGTGCCCGCCCTTGAGCTTGTTGCGGTGCCGCGCGGTCCTCAGCACCGTGACGCCCTCGAGCGCGAACGTGGCCAGCTTCGGCTCGACGTAGCGCGCGGGCGCGCAGAGGTACTGGCGCGTCACCGCCTGGCGGTCCTTCAGCCCCGCCCAGCTCACGTCCTTCTCCTGCATGCCGCAGTGCCGCGCCAGCGCCTTGGCCACGTCCTGCGTCGAGCGGCCCCGCTTCTCGATCCAGAGGAAGAGGTGCTCGCAGTCCGCCTCGCCGGAAGGCTCGTAGGCGGGGATCTCCTCGACCACGAAGTCCTCGGGGGTGGCCTTGAACACCCCACCACAGCCGGGGAGCTCGCGCGTGAGTGTGGGGAGCTCGCCGCTCACGACCGCTCCCAGCCTCGGGCCCGTTGATCCCGAGCAGAATCGAGGGCTGGGCGCAGTGCCCCCTCGACTTCGCTCGGGGTGAACGGTCTCGCGAGTTCCATCAACCAGCTCTGCTTCACTTCGGCTCGAGCGCGGCCAGGTGCTCTTTGACCCGGCGGGCCAGCTCTTCATCGGCGGCCGACTCGAGCAGCTCTCCGGCCTGGAAGAGGAGGAAGAACATCACGTCAGAGAGCGCCTGCTTGAGCGAGACGATCGGCTCCGCGCCCAGGTGCCCCTCGGTGGTCAGTTGCTCGTAGCGCGAGACCAACTGCGCGCCGTCGAGCTTGCCGTCGTCAGAGAACATGAGCCCGGTCAGCACGGGGGACGTCGACACGCCGTTGCCCTTGAGCGCCGCGTTGGCCGAGATGAGGAAAGGCTCGAGCGTGCCGCGGGCCGCCACCTCGTCGCGCACCTCGCGGAAGATGGTGTTGAACACCTCGACCACCACCTCGGGCGAGAGCGCGACCGGCTTCGGCGGGGGCGCAGGCACCGGCTTCTTGGGGATCGCCGCCACCGGCTCGACCACCGACGACTGCGACGAGACGGGCACGGCCGGCGCGGCGAGCGCCTCGACCACCTTCACCAGCCCCATCTCCATCAGGTGGTGCACGATGCGGGTGGCGTCGAACTCCGAGAAGCGCGCCAGCTGACCGACCTCGATCACCGTGCGGCGCCCGTCGACCTGCGCGAACACCGCTGCTTCCTCGGGCTCGAGCTCCTCTTCCGCCGGCTTGCGCGGCAGCACGTACATGCGCCCGTGGGGGATGCGTTTGCGGAACTGGGCCAGCTCGTCGATCTTCCGGATGCTGTCCATCAGCAGCCCGTTCATCGACAGCGACAGGTTGTGCGTGAGCGCCTTCTCGTCGATCTCCTGATCGATCAGGGCGAACGCGCCGTCCTTCGAGAGCATGATCCCGTGGAAGATCTCGCTGATCTGCTCATTGAGGCACTTGTAGAGATCGTGCGCCTTGATCAGGCCCCGCTCGACCAACGCCTTGCCGATGCGCGAGGGCGGCGACTCGGCCAGCACCTTCTCGAGCGCCACGCGGCTGACGTAGCCCAGGCGCACCATCACCTCGCCGATGCGATCGCCCGAGGAGTCGCTCGCGGCCGACCGCACGTCGCCGTCCTTGAGCAGCAGGCTGCGTTCCCCCGAGGGCGCGGTGACGCGGAGCACGCCCGTCCACCGCGACTGGCCGAGGAAGGCGATGAGGTCGGCGAGGTGGAACGCGCCGCAGTCACCGGCGAGCACCACGCGCGGCCGGGTCTCCTGCATGCCGCCCTGGGCCGGGCTGCGCAGCATCACGATCCAGTCGGGCGACGAGTTCTGCAGCCGGAAATACCCGGTGCGCCCCTGGAGCGGTGAGTTCCCGCCGTCTGCCGGAGCCAGGAAGCCGCGTGCATCGACGAGGAATCGCGCGTCCAAGGTCAGTTCGAGGGCCAGGCGCTGTTGCCGGTCATCCAGTCGAGCTCGTCATCGACCGCCAATGACAGGGACTCGACGTTCAGCCCGAGAGGGTACTTGCGCCCATTGACGAAGATCGACGGCGTCGAGTCGACGCCCGCCTTCTTGCCGGCCTCCTTCGACGCTTCGAGCTCGTCGACGTACTTCTTCGCCGCCACCGCCTTCTCGAAGGCCTTCCCGTCGAGGCCCAGCTTGCCCACCAGCTGCTTGATGAAGTCCTCGGAGATCGAGAGCTGGTTGTCGAACAGCGCGTCGTGCATCGCCCAGAACTTGCCGGCGTCGCGCGCGAAGAGGGCGGCCTGCCCGGCGAGCACCCCGTTGGCGTGCATGGGCAGCGGGTACGCCATCCAACACAGGCGCACCTGGGCGCGCTGCTTCACGTAGTCCTCGAGGATGGGGCGGGCGGCCGCGCAGAAGGGGCACTCGAAGTCGCTGAACTCGACGATGGTGACCTTCGCGTCCTTCGGGCCCATGCACTGGCGCTCGTCGGGCTTGAAGACGCCGCGGGTCTTGTTGAAGCCCTGGTTGTACTTGCTCAGGCTGACGATGATCTCGGTGGCCGCGGAGCCCTCGGCGGCCATCGTCGCGCCCAGCCCCACCAGGCGCCGGGTGTGCTTGCAGGCGTCGCCCTTCTTGAGCGAGGCGAGCAGGGTCAGCGGCCGGCCGCAGTAGTCGAACTCGTCGGTCAGCACGCTGACGAGCTCCCGTTTGGCCGGCGGCGGAAGGCGCGAGAAGTCGAAGCCCGGCACGTCGGACAGGACGCGGGAGGGGTCGGTTTGAGCCAGCGCCAGAGAAGAGACGAGCACCAGCGTCACCGTCACGGATCTGGTGAGGAGGTGCGCCACGATGCGAGTCGTTGTACCCACCGCACCCTGCCTTGTAAACCACAGTTCGCCGGGAAAGCAGGAACGCAGAACCTTGAACTCGCGCATGAAAAACATCCTCCTGGTTCACACCGGCGGCACGCTCGGCATGTCGGGACGCCGCCCCGATGCGCTCAAGCCCGGCTCGTTCTTCCGCACCGTGCGCGAGCGCGTGCCCGAGCTGACGCAGCTGGCGCGCCTCGAATTCGAGGTCTTCTCCAACATCGATTCCTGCGAGATGCAGCCCGAGCTGTGGGTGAAGCTGGCCCAACGGCTGGCGAAGCGGCTGCCCGAATTCGATGGTGCGGTGGTGACCCACGGCACCGACACCCTGGCCGAGACCGCCTGCGCCCTGTCTTTCATGCTGCCCGGGCTGCGCAAGCCGGTGGTGCTCACCGGCGCTCAGCGGCCGCTGGGCGAGATCCGCTCTGACGCCCGGCTCAACCTCATCGACGCGGTCACCTCGGCCATCCACGGCCCGAAGGAAGTGACGGTCTGCTTCGATTCGCACCTCTACCGGGGCAACCGGGTGCGCAAGGTGTCGATCGCCGAGTACGACGCCTTCGACAGCCCCAACCACCCGGTGCTGGGCGTGCTGGGCGTCGACGCGAAGTTCCTGGACGGCGTGGCGTGGGAAGGGCGGTTCAAGCTGGCGGCCCGCATGGACCCCCGCGTTTTCCTGCTGCGCGTCTTTCCCGGGCTCGACCCGGCGATCCCCCTGAGCATCCTCCCCCGGGTGAAGGGGCTGGTGGTCGAGGCTTACGGGGCGGGCAACTTTCCCTCATCGAAGGCCCTGGGGCGCTCGCTCACCCCCGTCTTCGTGCAGGCCCAGGCCCTGGGGGTGCCGGTGCTGGTGGTGAGCCAGGCCCATCGCAACGGGGTGGACCTGTCCCAGTACGAGTCGGGGAACGCCGCCCGCGACCACGGTGCCATCAGTGGAGGAGATATGACGGTGTCGGCCGCAGTGGTGAAATTGATGCACGGGCTGGCGAACCACTCAGGTGACGCGTTGCGCAAGTACCTGCAGCGATCTGTGGCAGGTGAACGAACCTGAGTGCTAGCTTCCCTTAAGGGGATGAGCTTCTCCGCACAGGCGATCGATGGCTGAGGACAAGACAGCAGTACACAAGATCAGCGACCTGCTCGGAGAGAACCGAGCGGCGAACAACGCCTACTTGATCATCATCAGCGCGAAGACCGCGGCCACCATCGGCAAGATGCTCAAGCTCGACAAGGGCGAGTTCGTGATGGGCCGGGCGCCCGACACGCAGCTCCAGGTCGAGGACGACGGCATCAGCCGCAAGCACTGCAAGATCACGATGGCGCCCAACGGGCACTTCCAGCTGGTCGACCTGGGCTCGACCAACGGCACCTTCCTCAACGGCATCAAGGTGAACGTGGCCACCCTGCAGGACGGCGACAAGATCCAGATCGGCGCCAACACGGTGGTGAAGTTCTCCATCCAGGACCAGCTCGAGGAGCAGTACCAGCGCTCGATCTACGAGAGCGCCACCCGCGATGGCCTCACCCGCATCTTCAACAAGAAGTACTTCCTGGACACGCTGCGGAAAGAGTTCGCCTACTGCCTGCGCCACCGCGTGCCGCTGTCGATGGTGATGCTCGACATCGACCACTTCAAGAAGATCAACGACACCTACGGTCACCCCGCGGGCGACTACGTGCTGCAGAAGGTGGCGGCGAAGGTGGCCGAGACGGTGCGGCAGGAAGACCTGTTCGCCCGCTACGGCGGTGAAGAGTTCGCGCTCATGCTGCGCGAGTCGGCGTCGGAGAAGTCGATTCGGTGCGCCGAGCGCTGCCGCCGGGCCGTCGACGGCTCGGAGTTCGTGTTCAACGGCACGCCCATTCACGTCACCATCAGCCTGGGTGTCGCCACCGTGCTCGATTCAGACTTCGCGCAGCCGGAAGATCTGATCGCGGCGGCGGACAAGTACCTGTACCGCGCCAAGAAGGGCGGACGGAACCGGGTCGACGCGATGGAGCTCAGCGGGCCGTAGTTCCCCTCACCCCGACTCTCTCCCCGCTGCGCAGGGAGAGGGAGACGGTGGTCAGGCCCGGGGCGGTAGCGGCGGCACCGGCGCTCCGACCGGCGCCGACGGCGTCGCGTCAGCCACCGGCGTCACGAACTCCACCCGATTGCCCCCGCGCGACATCGCCGCCGTCAGTCCATCCTGCGCCTGCCGCACGAGATCAGAGAACCCGTACTCACGGCCCGGCTCACCGGCCGCCACGCCCAGCGAGATGGTGGGGTGCACGATGGTGTCGCCAGCCTGCAGCGTCGCCCGCGCCACCCGTTCGCAGATGCGCCGCGCGACGATCAGCGAGCCCGCGAGATCGGTGTGCGGCATCAACAACAGCACCCGGTCCGGCGAGTGCTGCACGGGATAATCCGTGTCGCGCAGCGAGCGCCGAATCGCCAGCGCGAGCCCGCCCATCAGCTGGGTCTGCAGCTCGGCGTCCATGCGCCCGGAGATCGGGTCGAAGGCCACCAGCGCGAGCGCGAGCGGAAAGCCGTAGCGGCGGGCGCGCTTGACCTCGACGAAGAGCACCTCCTTGAAGTGGGCGAACGTGTAGAAATTCGTGGTCAGGTCGAGAATGCCTTCGCCCGGTCGAGGGGCGAGGGCCGCCGGCGGCACCTGCTTTTCCCGCTCGGCCAGCCGCACCTTGAGATCGTTCGCCGACACCGGCAGCGGGAGCACGCCATCGGCCCACGGCGCCTTGAAGCCCTTCGCCTGGCCGGCGAACACCAGCGCGTCGGGGGCATGGCGGCGCACCTCGCGGGCGACCCGGGTGGGGCTCTTGAGCGAGCCGCCCAGCACCACCAGCTGCTCGCGGCCGAGTTCCTCGGGTTCGCGTGCAGAAGAGACCTTGAGGCCCGCTTTCTTCAACGCGTCGACGACGGACTTGTAGCGCGCGGCGTTGGGCTCGATGACGGCGGCCAGCTTGATGGTCATGGCGGAAGACTCCCTGGCACGAGTTTACGCAAGGACTGCGCTGCGACGAGTTTCACGTTGGAATCAGTGTCGTTTCTTGCCGCCTGGCTCAGCGCGCTCACGGTGCGCGGGCTGGTGAAGCGGGAAAGCAGCCCGGCCGCCGTCGCGCGCACCACGGGCGAAGCGTCTTTCTCCAGCAGGGTGCCCAGCCGGGCCTCGAGCCCGGGCGCGTCGAGGGCCACCAGCCCCCGCACCGCCTCACTGCGCACCTCGGGGACGGCGTCGGCGGCCAGGGCGTCGAGCCGCGCCGTACCTCCGCGCCAGCGCTGCTGGGCGATCGCCTGGCAGGCCGCGACGCGCAGGGACGGCTCGACGGCATCGGTGGCGCGGGTGAGCCGCTCGGTGAGCTGCTCGGTGCGGGGCGCATGGCCGAGCGCGGCGATCGCCGACGCGCGCTCCAGCTCTCCGGCGGCGCCGAAGGCGGCCTCGACGTCGGCGAGCGAGTCCTTCCAGCTGCACGAGGCGGCCACGGCCAGCGCGCGGCGGCGCAGCTCGGGGGCGCGGGCCTGGTCTCTCCAGGTCTTCAAGACCGTCGCCGCGCAATCGGGTTCGTGGCGATCGCCCACCAGCTCGAGCAGCACCAGCTGCTGCGCGCGCGTGGCGGGCTTCTCGCCTGACAGCCGGCCCTCGGCCATCGCCGCCAGCGAACGCGACTCGCCCCGGGCCAGCCCCCGCGCCGCGTGGAGCCGCAACCCCGGCACGGCATCGGCGAGCGCCCCCAGCAGCTCGCGCTCGGAGAGGGGCGCGAGCTCCATGAGCTGGCCCAGGCCCTGGCGCCTGATCATCTCGTCGGGCGAGGCCAGCAGGGGGCGGGCCGCGTCGAGGCGGCGCGCGTAGACGGCGAGCACCCGGTTCATCGCCGCCACGTCGGCCGGCGTGGCGGTGGAGAGCAGCGACGCGGCGGGGGACAGCTCGGCCTCGAGCGACCACGAGGCGAGGGTGTCGAGCACCAGCTCGTCGAAGGCCGCCGCGTGCGAAGGCAGCGCGTCGAGCAGCACCCGGGCGGGCGTGCGATCGAAGGCGCGCGCGAGGTGCGTCAACGCCTCGCGCCGGGTGGGCGCGCTCTCTGCGTACAGCTCGAGCCAGAGCGCGTCGCGCAGCGCCTTCTCTCTGGCTGCGCAGGTCTTCGCGGCCACGGGGTCTGCCGCCAGCAGGGCGGCCATCGGCGTCTTGAGCGCGCCGGCGGCGTGCACGGCGGTGAGGCAGGCGCGCTGCACTTCCTCCTCGCCTCCCTGGGCGCGGGCGAGCCACGACGCGAGCTGGTGGGCGGCGGTGCCCTTCACCTTCTTCGCCTCGAAGAGCAGCGCGGCCCAGCGCACCTCCCAGTCCTGGTCCTCGAGCAGGCGGGGCGGTAGCGCGGGGAGGCGGCTGAGCCAGGCGGCCCCCTGATCGGGCGAGGTGAGGCACGCGCCGCAGGCGCTCGCCCTGAGGCGCGGATCCGCCACGTTACGCTCGCAGGCCGCGAAACAGCGCGACGCGCGTGACTGCGCCGCCGCCGCAGCAGAGAAGAGGATCAGGCAGAGGGTGGCGAAGGAGCGCACTGGAGAGCCGAATGCTACCGTCCTGCCTCATGAAGCGCTGGCTCGGTGTACTCATTCTCTGCGTGGCGTCCGTGGGTGGGGCCCGGCCGAACAACCGCGGCGAGGCCGTCGCGGTGCTCGACCAGTTCATGCAGGGCCGCACCGGCATCAACGCCGCCATCAACCGGGTGCAGTTCCTGGGCGAAGAGGCGTACGTCTCGGGGGAGCTGATCTTCGCCTACCGCCGCAACTCGAACCCGAAGCTGCGCGAGCAGATCCTCGAGTTCCTCGCCTCGCTGGGCGTGCGCGATCGGGAGGTCGAGCGCGTCTTCCTGAGCGCGCTGGCCAGCCCCGAGCTGGGCGAGGTGATGGCTGGCGCGCGGGGCCTGGGGCGCATCAGGAGCGCAGAGGGCGTCAAGCCGCTGATCGCCCTGCTGGCCGACCCCAAGCTCGGCCCGCGCCGGGAAGCCGCGCGCGCGCTGGGGTCGATCGGCAAGCCCGCCGCCGGAGGCCCCCTGCTCAAGGCCGCGAAGACCGAGACCGATCTCGATCTGAAGGTGATGATGATCTCCGCCGCGGGGAAGTCGGGCGACAGGAAGCAGATCCCCGCGCTCGAGGCGCTGCTCAAGGACGAGTCTGAGTCGACGCGGCTGGCCAGCGCGCAGGGCCTCTGCCTCATGGGGGCCGCGAAGTGCGCGCAGTTCGCCGGCAAGCTGCTGGCCTCCGCCGACGAGAACGAGCGGCTCCAGGGCGTGATGCTCTTCGAGGGAGCGGCGGTGAAGGTGTCGGGCCCGCAGCTCACCCCCATGCTCAAGGACACCAACGACAAGGTGCGCGCCCGCGCGGCGCGGCTGCTGGTGCAGGGGGGCGACAAGAAGGCGCTGGACTGGCTGGTGATCGAGAGCGCGAAGGGCAAGGGCGAGGCGCGCCTCGTCTACGAAGACGAGCTCGAGCGGCTGCACCTCACCGACGAGCAGCGCCAGGCGATCCTCAAGAAGGCGGGCCTGCAGTGACCGCGTTGCTGGGCCTGCTGTTGCTGGCGACGCCCTGGGGCTCGATGGCCGGGCCGCAGCGCGCCGACGCGATGGCCCACCTCAAGACGCTGCCCACGCTGCGCGAGCGGGTGCTCGAGGCCACCGAGGGCTTCATGGGCGCGCCCTACGTGCTCTCGCCCCTCGGTGAGGGGGCGGGCCACGATCCGGACCCGCTCATCCGCTGGGACGCGGTCGATTGCGTCACCCTGATCGAACAGTCGATCGCGCTGTCCACCGCCGAGCCGGCCAACCTGGTGGAGACGCTCACCGCGCTCCGCTACGACGGCCCGGCGTCGTGGGAGAACCGGCTGCACGTGATGGAGTCGCAGTGGCTGCCCCAGAACGTGAAGCGCGGCCTGTTGCGCGACGTGACGGCGCAGTGGGGCGGCGAGAAGACCCGCAGGGTGAAGAAGGTGATCACCGCGTCCACCTGGAAGGAGAAGAGCGGCGCAGGCCTCGCGCTCCCCGAAGCGAAGCAGGAGAAAGGCACCTTCGAGTTCGACATCATCCCCAGCGAGGTGGCGGCCGAGGCGCTGCGCAAGGCGCCCGCCGGGCTGCTGGTGGTGGTCTTTCGCGCCGACCGCCCGTGGCTGGTGACGCGCATCTCCCACGTCGCGCTGCTGGTACAGACGCCCAAAGGGCCGATGCTCCGCCACGCTTCCCGCAGCTTCAAGAAGGTGGTCGACGAGCCGCTGGCCCGGTACCTGGGCCGCAACCTCGACTTCGGCCGATGGACGATCGAAGGCCTCGCCGTCTTCGAGCCCGTGCTGCCGCCGTCGTAGGCGCCGGCCTATTCGGCGACCGGGTTCTCGCCCGACATCGCCTCTTCTTCGGCGGCCTTCGCGTTCGCCTCGCCGTCGCGCTCGATCTCCTGGAGCTCGGTGCGGATGAGGGTCTCGGCCTGCTCGAAGCTCTCGGTGGGCACGAGGATGTCCCAGAAGGCGGGTGATGCCGAGGCGAAGGCGGCTGACGACGCGGCACCGCCTGCGCGGCTGAAGGCGTCGAGCTTCGCTTCCTGCAGCAGCTCGACCAGGCGGTCAGCGGTCAGCGGATCCTGCACGGACGTGGCGACGGTGAAAGTGCGAGGGGCCATGGGGAGAACCTACTCTCTGGGTCAGGCGCTGTGATCTTCGACTTGGGCAACCGGAGAAATTGGCGCGGGGTGCTGATGCACGTGCTAAGCCATGACGCCGATGGCTCGCCTCAAGTTTCTCGCATTTGCCCTCGTCGCCCTCGGGTTGTGGGCCTACCACCTCACCATGATCGCCCCGATGGCGCTCGCCAGCTCGGTCGAGCAGGCGCAGGCCTCGGTGGCCGGGGCCGCAGGGCCCATCGCGGTGGCCCTCGAGTCGCGCCGCTCCCTGACCCAGGCCGTGGCGCTCAAGGTCGGAAGCGGCAGCGCAGCCTGGAACGCGGGCCCCAAGCCGCCCGCCAAGCCCGAGGCACCCACGGTCGACCGCTTCGCCGCCGTCCGCACCGCCGCTGCCGAGACCGTCCCTGCTGAGCTCAAGGAGTTGCTCTTCATCGCCGTCACCAACGAGGTCGGCCTGCTCGCCGTCAAGGGCAGCGGGGAGCCGGCCACCACCGCTCCCGAGGGCGTCGACTTCGCCCCGATCGTCGAAGCCGGCTCCGCGGGCGCGGTGCGCACCATCGACGGGGCGAGCTACCTGCTGTTCGCCGTGCCGATGGTGATCAGCGACAAGAACGAAGTGCGCCAGGCGGGCAGCGCGATCGTCGGCCTGCCGCTGCTGCCCGACGTGAAGCTGCTCGAGGCGACCATGAAGTCGCTCAACCTCAAGAGCCTCGTGCTGGTCGCGGACGGCAAGGCCGTCTTGAGCGCGGGCGAGAAGACCAGCGTCGACGAGGTGCTCCAGGGGGTCAAGCCGGGCGCGACCGGCACGCTGGGCTCGGGTCCGGTGCGCGAGGTGGGGCCGTTGACCCTGCCGATGCTGACCGACTCGCTCGTGCACGCCGTCGGGTTGCGCCAGCCCATCGGCGGTACCCCCTTCGAGGTCGCTGCGTCTGCTTCGTCGCGCCCTGCGCTCGAGGCGCTGGCGGGCTACCAGCTGTTCGGCTTCGGAGCGCTGCTCGGGCTCTTCCTGTTCGCGATCGTGATGACGATCGTGATGGGTGGCTCGCCGGAAGAGGGCGCGTCGATGGTGATGCCGCCGCCGATGCCCATTCCGCCCACGCGCCGCGACGAGCAGGCCGCCAAGCCCCCGCAGGCGATCCAGGAGCACGCCGCGGCGCCCGAGGCGAGCCCCGACGACTTCGACTTCCCCATGAGCTCGCCCAGCTCGACGGGGCTGCAGCAGGGCATCCAGGCGCCGCCGCTGCCTCCCCCGGTCTCCACCGGGCAGACCGGCCAGTCGCCGCTGTTCGATCCCGAGCCGACCTCCGATCCCTTCGCCCAGAGCGCGCCGCCGCCGCCGCCGCCGCCGCCTTCGTTCGCGCGCGCCGCAGCCCCGCCGCCGCCGGTGGCCACCTCCGAGGCGCCGGCCTTCCGTCCCGGTGCCGGGCTGATGGACGAAGACGAGGGCCAGCGCACGGTGGCGTACCCGGCCTTCAAGCCGCCTCCGGGCCAGGCAGCGCCCCACGCGCCTCCGCACGCCCCGCCGCCGCCGCCTTCGGCCGATCCGTTCGCGATGGCCGCCGCGCAGCAGGGCTACGACAACGCGGCACCGCCGGAAGACAACCCCGACGCCACCCGCGTCGCCGCCGTGCCCGCCGAGCTGATCAAGGCCGCGCGCGCAGGCGCCACGGGCAACACGGGCGAGCGCCCGGCGCTCAAGGCGAACACCGCGGCGATGCCCAGGGTCGCCTCGATGGCGCCCCCCGCAGGTGCCGGCAACGAAGAGGAACGCCACTTCCAGGAAGTGTTCCGCGACTTCGTGGCCACCCGCGAGAAGTGCCGCGAGCCCGCCGATGGCCTCACCTTCGACAAGTTCAAGGCGAAGCTCCTGAAGAACAAGGAGCAGCTCGTCACGAAGTACCAGTGCCGCACCGTGCGCTTCCAGGTCTACGTGAAGGACGGCAAGGCCGCGCTCAAGGCCACGCCCGTCAAAGACTGACCGTCACCCCGCGGTCTCTGGAAGCATTCTCAATTCCTGAGGTGACCTGATTCAGGTCACCCCTCTGACGATTCGCGGCGGCCCTGTCACCAGCGCCCCGCTGTGTCGTGTCAGCGACTCGAAATCGCTCTGATCCCAACCCCTTCGGAGTGCCTCCCAGCCCCTGCCGAGGTGGCACACGCGTTGCTCAAGGCGCCTGCGCTGTCATGGGGCGTGGTGGGCGGGGCCGGGGTTCTACGCAGTGCTGAGGTCGACGATGCTGTCGCCTCGCCAGGAGCCGGGAAATGAGCACAGACGTCGTCACGAGATACCTGCGTCCTGTCACCACCGAGGTGACCGGCCGCGAAGCTGAGCTGGCGCTGCTGTTGCGCGAACACCAGGAAGCGAAGGCGTCCGGTTCGGCGCGCTTCGTCTTCGTGCGCGGCCCCCGCGGCGTGGGCAAGAGCCACCTCCTCTCGACGCTGGCGCAGTCGCTCGCCGCCCAGGGGACTCCCATCTTCGAAGGCGGCAGCGGCCGCGACGCCCGGCAGACCTGGGGCGTGTTCGCGCCGATGCTGGGCGAGCTGCTCACGCTGGTGAAGCGCTCGGGCGTGCCCGAGACCACCCTGGCCCGCCTCGCGCGCGCGGTGGAGCCGGTGCGCAGCGGCAGCCAGTCGCTGCCCGCCGAAGAGCGCCGCCTCGCCCTGTACGACGGCGCCGGCGAGCTCTTCTCGCTGGCGGGCCGCTCGGCGCCGCTGGTGATCTGGCCCGATCTCGACGTCGCCGATCGCGCGTCGCTCGAGCTCATCCGCTACCTCGCGGCGATGGCGTCCACCCCGCAGTCGAAGGTGTGCGGCCTGTTCGTGCTCACCTTCCGCGAAGACGAGGCGCTGCCCGCGCCGCTGGCCGAGGTGGTCAGCCACGTCTCGGGGCGCACGCTCTCGCTCGCCGGGCTCGATCTCGACGGCATCCGCACCTTCCTCGCCCGCCAGGACATCGCGCAGAAGCTGCTCGACGCGACCGGCGGCAACCCGCAGGCGCTGGGCGAGCTGCTCGAGCGCCCCGTGGCGGCGATCGACTTCTTCGTGCGCCGCGTCGAGCGGCTCACCGAGCTGCAGCGGGCCGCGCTCTCCGTGCTGGCGATCGCCCCCGAGGCGCTCCCCGTGGAGTGGCTGGCGGCGACCATGGGCGCCGAAGCCCCGCAGAGCGCCGAGACCCTCGACGGCCTGCTGCGCGAGCGGCTGGTCACGGTGAAGGTGGTCGACGGGCGCCCCTCGTGGCGCTTCGCGCGTGAGACCGAGAAGCAGGCCTTCGTGGCCCTCGTCGCCGACGAGCAGCGCCGGGTGTCGACGCTCGCGCTGGGGCGGGTGATGGCCGGTGCGGGTCAGCTCCTCTCCGCGGCCGAGCTGCTGTTGCCCGTCGCGCCGCTCGAAGGTGCGCAGCTGGCGGTGCGCGCGGCCGACGGCCTGGTCGAGCGGGGCGCGCTGGAAGACGCCGAGGCGCTCTACGCGCGGGCGGCGGCGCTGCTGGAAGGTGCGCAGAAGAGCGTGGTGCTCGAGGCGTGGGGCCGGGTGCTCGCGCTGCTCGGTGACTACCGCGGCGCTGTGCGGCGCCTGCTGGAAGCGGCGCGCCGGGGAGACGGCTCGAAGCGCGCGGCGCTGGCTCTCGAGGCCGCTCGCCTGTTGATCAAGGTCGGCCGCGCGCGCTCGACGCGGGCGCTGCTCGACGTGGCGCGGGCCTCGCCCGGGAGCGCCGCCGGAGCCGAGGCGTGCCTCGCCGAGCTCTACGTGGCCACCGGCCGCGCGGCTGACGCGCTGGACCTGGGCCGCTCGGTGCTGGCCGAGCGCACCACCGACGACGCCTCGTCGCTCACGCTGCGCCAGGCGATGGGCAAGGCGCTGCTGGTGCAGGGCCAGGCCGCCGAAGCGCAGAAGCTCTTCGCCGACAACGCCGAGCGCGCCACGAAGGTGGGCGAGACCCGCATCGTCGCCCTGGCCCGCTTGAACGAAGGTGTCGCGGCCTACAAGCGCGGCGATCGCGATCGCGCCATCGCCTGCTGGGAAAGCACCCCGCCCGAGAGCCGCCCGCTGCACGCGCACGCCGAGGCGAACCTGGGCTCGCTCTACGCCGAGTCGGGTGACTTCGAGCTCGCGCTCGGCCACCTCACCCGCGCGCTGTCGGCCTTCTCCCGCTTCGGCAGCCTGCGCGAAGTGGCGATGGCCGCCAGCAACCTCGCCCGCCTGCACCACTTCCTCGGCGACACCGAGCGCGCCGCGGAGCTCTCCGAGCACTCGCTGCGCCAGGCCCGCCGCCTCGGCGACGGGTACCTCGAGGCGTCCGCGCAGCTCAACCTGGGCGCGCTGGCCGTCGACTCGCGGGAATACCCGGAAGCCCGTCGCATGCTCGAGGCGGCCCGGGTGGGCTTCGAGGCGCTGGGCAACGACGCGTGGGCCGCCCTGGCCGCCGCGTGGAAGGCGCGGGCGCACCTGCAGGCGGGTGAACGCGCCCAGGCCGAGCTCGAGCTCTCGCGCCGCTCGGTGGAAAAGGGCAGCGCCACGCTCCAGGCCGCGTCGCTCGAGGTCGAGCTGACCCGCACCGAGCTGTGCCTGCTCAACAACGATCTGCTCGGCGCGGGCCGGGCGGCGTCGCGGGCGCGTGAGGCGCTGCTCGACAAGCCCGATCTCGAAGGCCCGATTCGCACCTACTTCCTCATGGGCAAGCTGCGCCTCGCGGCCAACGACCTGAGCGGCGCCCAGGCCGAGTTCAGCCGGGCGGGCCGCCTGCTCGACGAGCTCGTGACGCGGGTGCCGCCGGTGCGCCGCACCGCGTTCCTCTCGTTGCCCCGGCGCGCCGAGGTGGTGGCGGCGGTCGAGCCCGAGCTGCGGCTGCCCCGGGCGATGGCCTCGCTGGCCCCGCGCCAGGCGGTGGAGAGCATCAACGGCCTGGTGGGCCGCTCGGTCGCCCTCCAGCGCATCACCAAGCAGCTCGATCCCATCGGCCGCAGCAGCGCCACGGTGCTGGTGCGCGGTGAGTCGGGCACCGGCAAGGAGCTGCTCGCCGACGCGCTGCACGCGCTTTCCCCCCGGCGCCACATGCCGCTGGTGAAGGTGAACTGCGCAGCGATGGTGGAAGAGCTGCTTCTCTCGGAGCTGTTCGGTCACGAGAAGGGGGCCTTCACCGGCGCGGTCAAGGAGCGGAAGGGCCGCTTCGAGATGGCGGACGGCGGCACCATCTTCCTCGACGAGATCGGCGACATCAGCCCCAAGGCGCAGGTGGCGCTCTTGCGCGTGCTGCAGGAGCGCGAGTTCGAGCGCGTCGGCGGCAGCAAGACCATCAAGATCGACGTGCGCATCATCTGCGCGACGAACCGCGATCTCGAGACGCTGATCGCCCAGGGCCGCTTCCGCAGCGATCTCTACTACCGGCTCAAGGGCGTGATGATGGAGCTGCCCTCGCTGCGTGAGCGCCTCGAGGACCTGCCCGGCCTGACCCAGCACTTCCTGGAGAAGGTGGCCCGTGAGCGCAACGAGCCGGTGCGGCGCCTGTCTGACGAGGCGCTGGCGCTGCTGGGCCGTCACCGCTGGCCCGGCAACATCCGCGAGCTGGAGAACGTCATCTCGTCGGCGTCGATCTTCGCCGAGGGCAACGTGATCGACCTGGAAGCCTTCACCCACGTCGGTGAGCTGCGGGCGTTGATCGAGGTGGCTGCCCCGGGGGTGGCTGTTCCCGTCGCCGTGGCCCCTGTCGCGCAGCCCGCCGTCGCCACCCCGGTGGTCCAGGCCGCTGCGCCGAGCCCCGAAGGCCCGCTCGACTATTACGAGCTGGCCAGGAGCCGGGACATCTCGCTCAAGGACCTGCGCCACGAGATCGAGATGCAGTGCATCAAGCGCGCGCTCGAGGAGGCCGGTGGCAACATCAGCGAAGCCGCCCGGCTCCTCAAGATGAAGCGGTCGCGGCTGTCACAGATCGTCAACGGAGAGACTGAGCTGAAGGAGGCGACCCATGGAGACGAGTGAAATGAGCCTCCGCGCGGCATCGGGGTTGCACATGGTCGGTCACATGAAGCGGTTCGCTGTCGCAATTCTGGCAATGCTCTTCGTCACAGGGTGCGGTGTCGGAGCCGACGAGTCGTACGACGGGCAGACGTTGATCGACTCGAACGGGCAGGCGCTGGAGACGGGTCCCGCAGTGGGGCCTGAGCTGCCCAGCGCCGCCGGGCCGCAAACCCCCGAGACCACGGCGCCTTCGCCCGTGCGCGACCCCTCCACGGTAGCGCTGCCCCAGGACCCGATCCCCGTCTTCGAGGGACGCCCTGCCCAGCCGCCTCCCCCGATGGTCGATCCCTCCGGCGACCCCATGATGGGTCCGTCTCCCCGGCCGACCATCCGCTGAGCGCCAAGCCCCTAACGGGGTGACAAGGGTGGCAGCGAGACCCTGAAGAGCGCCCCACCCGCGGTGCCGTCTGACACCTCCAACCGGCCGCCGTGCTCCTGGCAGATGCGCAGGGCGATCGCGAGGCCCAGGCCCGTGCCCTGGGGCTTGGTGGTGACGTAGGGCTCGAACAGCCGGGCCTTCAGCTCGGCGGGGATGCCGGGGCCCTCGTCTTCGACCTCCAGCAGGACCTCCGCGCCCCGCTTGACCCGCACGTGGATGGCGCCTTTCCGGCCGGCCATGGCCTCCTCGCCGTTCTTCACCAGGTTCACCAGCACCTGGGTGAGCTGGTCGCGATCGATGGACACCAGCGCCCCTTTCTCGAGCACCACGTCGTAGGCGATGCCGTCGTGGTCGGCGTAGAGCGCCATCACGGCCTGCACCACCTCGGCGAGGTCGAGCTGCGCCAGCTCGGGGCGGGGCAGGCGGGCGAACTGGCTGAACTCGTCGACGATGCGCTTGAGGCGATCGACTTCCTCCAGCACCGCGCGGGCGCTCTCGGTGAAGAGGCCCTTGAAGCGATCGTCGAGGGGCCCCCGCTGGCTGGCCGCGAGCAACGTCTCGAGCGACATGCGAATGGGGGTGAGCGGGTTCTTGATCTCGTGGGCGAGGCGGCGCGCCACTTCCTGCCAGGCGGCGACGCGCTCGCTGGCCACCAGCTTGTCGGTGGCGTCCTTGAGGTCGCCGGTCATGTGATTGAACGTCTCGATGAGGCCCTTGAGCTCGCCCGAGGCGGCGGTGGCGTCGACGGTGACGCCGGGCGTGCCGCCGGCGATCTTCTGGGCCGCGTCGGTGAGCGCCTCGACTGGCCGGGTGATGCGGCGGCTCACCAGGAAGCCGAGGATCACCGAGAGCAGCAGCCCCACGCCTGCGAAGCCGAGGAACGCGCGCAGCACCTCGCTGCGGGTGGCCACCAGGTCGGCCTGCGAGAAGGTGAGGCGAATCGTCGCCACTTCGCCCACCGGGAGGGTGCGGGTGAGGGTGGGGGGCGCGGCGGAGCCCGAGGTGGTGAGCACCACGCCGTCCGAGACGATCTCCACGCGCGCGCCGGTGAGGCGGGCGAGATCCTTGGCGCGCGCGTCGGACAGCAGCACGCCGCCCACGGCCCACACCCGGCGCTCGCCGTAGTCGATGGGGCGCGCGGTCACGAGCGCGGGCGCGGTGACGAGGCCCTCGTTGCCGCTGAGCTCGACGCGGGTGGCGACCACGGCGCGGGCCGGGCGCTTCGTCACCGTGAAGAGCGGGTCGTCGGGTTCGCCCAGGCGCGCCGGCAGGTGGCCGGAAGAGAGCGTGCGCCCCTGCTCGTCGAGCAGCGCCAGCACGTCGAGCCCGCGGGGGGTCATGAGCGAGGTGGCGGCGGTGGTGACGTGGGCAGGGGCGGGCACCCGCGCGGCGTCGCGGGCGACGTCTTCGAGCGCCTGGCTCAGGGCGAGCTCGTCCATCGAGCGGCGCACCTCGCCCTGGAGGCGCTGGGCCTCGGCGTCGACGGTCACCATGAGCTGGTCGACGCGTGCTTCCTGCTGACCCGAGAGCAGGGACGAGAGGTTTCTCAGCGCGAGCGGCACCACCACGGCGATCTGCAGCACCGAGAGCGCGACGAAGGCGAGTGCGAGCGTCCAGCGCAGGCGCATTCTGTGGGTTACTCCGTGGCGAAGAAGACGTCGTCGATGCGGGGCAGCCCGAGCGCGTCGCGGGTGAGGTGCTGGACTTCTTTGGCGGCCGCGACTCCCAGGCCGCGCGTCACCAGGGGAATGAGGGGGAGCTCGGGCCCGAGCTGCAGCGCCAGCTCGCGGGCGCGCGCGTCGACGTCGGGCGCGGCGGCGAGCTGCTGGAGCACCGCGGGAATGCGGGCGTGCTGGCCGGCGAGCTCGAGCCAGAGCACCAGCGCGCCGGCGGGCGTGGGCGGGAGCGCGAGGCTCTGCAGGAAGACTTCCCCTTCGCCGGGCGCGCGGGCGCGGAGGGCGGCGCGGGGCGTGGGCTTGAGGGCGAGCCGGTAGCCGAGCGGCTGCAGCTTCACCTGGAGCCGCTGGGCGATGCTCTTTTCGTGCGCGGCCTCTTCGTCGAAGAGCAGCGAGAGCTCGCGGGCGGGGTTGAGCGGCGCGGGCCGGGCCGAGGCGGTGACGGCCGGTTGTGGCGCGAGGCTGGGCGGCAGCAGGCCGGGCAGGGGGCCCGCGGGGCCGGCGACGAAGAAGCGCGCCAGATCGGCGCGGTCGGTGGTGCTCTCCACCGCGGCCTTGAGCGCGCCCAGGCCGGGGCCGAGCACCACGGCGGTGGCGAAGAGCTGCACCACGTCGTCGGACGACGCGGCGCCGATCACCAACTGTACGCGGCGCTGGGCGAAGAGGCGCTCGGCGGTGCGGGCGTCGGCGGCCTGGAGGACCACCGCGTCGAGGTGCGGGCGGCCGGCGGGCTGTTCGTCGAAGGCCTCGAGGCGGGTGCCCTTCGCGCGGAAGGCGCCGATGGGGATGGCGAAGGCGGGGTGGCAGAGCATGCGCTCGAGATCGGGGGCGGGGCCCTTGAGCTGCAGATCGATGCTGCGGCCGTTGATCGTCCAGGTGGAGACCGGCGTGAGCAGGCCGCGCGCGGGCGTGCTGGTGGTGGCGACGCGCTGGAGCGCCTCGGCGACGAGCTTCGGATCGATCGAGGCGGGCGTGGTGAGCCGCAGCACGGTGGCCGAGGGGCGGCTGAACTCGACCCCGCGGCAGATCGGCTGATGGGTGAGCAGCAAGCGCAGCGCGTCGACCGGTGAGTCAGCGCTGAGCGGATCGACGGCGGCGGAAGGAGAGACCAGGGCGACCTGCAGCGTGCCCCCGGGTTGCGCGCGGCTGCCGGCGAAGGCGCCGGTGGCGAAGAGGACGACGAGAAGCCTCTCCCTGCGCCAGCGGGGAGAGGTCGGCCGAAGGCCGGGTGAGGGGCGCGTGGTGTACCCGGTGGGCCCCTCACTCCGCCCTCCTTTCCCTCGAGGCGGGAGTTCGACGTTCCCCGCTTCGCAGGGAAAGGGAGAACGGTCGTTCATGGAGTCCTCCGAAGCACGAGCAATTCGCCGGTGCCATCACCCGACCACGTTCCGAGCACGACCTCATCGACCCCATCGCCATCGAGATCGCCGCTCGCCGCGACGATGGCGCGCCCGTCGATCTTCTTCTGCCACGCCACCGCCGCCTCATTGAGGTGCCCGCCGCGCGCCTGCGCCGACTCGAAAGCGCCCAGCGCCAGCACGCGCACCTCGTCGACCTCGCCAGTCGAGCGGGACGAAGTGGCGATCACCTCGGGCGAACCATCACCATCGAGATCGGCCAGCGTGCTGCCAGCGCCCACGCCGCTGAGCTGGCTCGAGGGCGCCTGGCCGCGAGCGATGGCCGCGGTGCCCGTCGGTGAAACCCCCAGCGCCATCGCGCCGAACAACGCGAACTGCTGAATCGGCTCGGGCAGGGCGACGGTCTTGCCGGCCCAGGTCAGCTCCCTGGCGAAGCTGGTGAAGCCCGGGCGCGGCGTGAAGACGACGGGACCGAGCGAGGGACCCTCGCCCAGGCCGCTGGAGCGCCACGCGTCGCCCTTCCAGACGAAGGTCTCGGCGCGTTCCCGCCGTGAAGACCACGCGAGCAGCTTGCCGTTGGTGATCGCCAGCAGGCCGAACGGCTCGCGGGTGGGGCGGGTGGAGAGGGGCGCGCTCAGCTCTGCCCGGCCGCGCTGTCTTCCGTCCGAGCTCCAGGTGAGGACGCCGTCGCCCACCAGGGCGATCACCTCGGCGCGGTGATCGCCGTCGAGATCGGCGATGGCGAGCGCGGCCGGCAGCGCCGTCAGCTTCGCCAGCACGCCCAGGCTCAGCTCGAGGGGCCGGGTGGACGCCGGTGCGGGCGCGCCTGCGAGCGTGAGCGCCTCGAGATCGGCGTCGACCACGCTCACCACCGCGGCGGCCGGCCCGGTGCGGGTGGGCGTGGCGCCCGACCAGAAGTTCACCCAGGTGCTCAGCGCGTCGCCGCGCACCACCAGCTTCGGGGGCTCGAGCGAGACGGTGAGGCGCACCAGCGAGCGCAGGCCCTGCTCGCGCGCCAGCCGCTCGGCCTCGGTGGCGTCGCGGGCGGTGACGGGCACGGGCGCGAGGCGGCGGGTCGAGAGCGAGGCCATCACCAGCGAGCCCACCGCGCGGCTGGCAGGCGCGGGGCTGCCCTCGACGTAGACGCCGATGGGGCCCTCGAAGCCGGCCTCGGCGACCGAGCGGGAGACGTCTTGCGCGAGGCGCTCGAGGGCGGACGCCTGCCCCGGTGCGGGTGCAGCAGCGAGGAGCACCGCCAGGAGGGCAGTCACGGTTCGCCCTCGCCCCGACCCTCTCCCCCGCGGGGAGAGGGAGACAGGTCCGTTCGAGCGGTCATCACGGGCCGCCCTTCTGATCGTGGAGCAGGAAGTCGTTGGGGTCGACGGCGCGGGTCTCTTCGGTGGGCTCGGTGCCCTCGAGGAACCACTCGTTGCGGCCCGGCACCGAGCCGCCCGCGAGCTTCCCGGTGCGTGGATCGATGCGCACCTGGCGGACGCCCTCGGGCACGGGGAACTCGCGCGGCGGGAGGCCCTGGTGCGCGGCGCGCATGAACCCCAGCCACACCGGCAGCGCGGCCCGGCCGCCGGTCTCACCCGGGCCGATGGGCTCGTGATCATCGAAGCCCACCCACGCCGACGCCACGTAGTCGGCCGTGTACCCGCTGAACCAGGCGTCGCGGAACTCCTGCGCGGTGCCGGTCTTGCCCGCGGCGGGGCGGTTGAGCTCGAGCACGGCCACCGCGGTGCCTTCCTCGACGACGCTGCGCATGAGCGAGGTGGCGAGGAAGGCGACGGCGGGGTTGAGCACCTGCTCGGGCGCGGCGTGGCGTTCCTCGAGCACCTTGCCCGTGCCGTCGGCCACCCGCACCAGCATCACCGGCTCGGCGAGCATGCCGTTGGTCTGCAGGGTGGTGTACGCGTTGGCGATCTCGAGCATCGTCACTTCGCCCGTGCCCAGCGCGAGGGTGAGGTTCTGCGGGAGGGTGGCCTTGATGCCCGCCTTCGTGGCGAACGCGATCACCGCCTCGGGGCCGAGCGCTTCGATGAGGCGCACCGAGACGGTGTTCTTCGACTTGGTGAGCGCGGTGCGCAGGGTGATGGGCCCCTCGAAGCCACCCTTCTCGTAGTTCTGGGGCTTCCACATCTTCCCCGTGTAGGGATCGCGGATCGCCTCGGGCGCGTCGTTGATGATCGAGGTGGGGGTGAAGCGCGTCGACTCGATCGCGGTGGCGTAGAGGAACGGCTTGAACGACGAGCCGGGCTGCCGCTTCGCCTGCGTCGCGCGGTTGAAGGCCGAGGTGGTGAAGTCGTAGCCGCCGACGAGCGCGACCACCGAGCGGTCCTTCGGGTCGATGGCCACCAGCCCGCCCTGCACCACGGGCACCTGCGCGAGCGTGGCGGAGATGAGCTGGGAAGCGGGCAGGGCGGCGCCGAGGCGCACGCGCACCAGCTCTCCCGGCTCGAGCACCTCGGACAGCCGGGTGGGGCTGGCGGACACCTTCCCGCCGTCGCGGCGCCGCGCCCACTTCGTGTTGGCGAAGTCGAGCTGCGCGGTGGCGCCGATCAGGTCGATCTGCGCTGTGCCCTTCACGTCGTCGAGGGTGGTGACGATGCCGACCGTCTCCACCCCGTCGGCGAGCGTCTTCACGCCGATGGCGCGGGCGAGCTTCTCGTCTTCGGTGACGACGGGCTCGTCGACCTCGAGGTTCTCTTCGGGATCAGCCAGCGGGTCGGCGCCTTCTTCGTGCTCGGGGGGCTTCAAGTCCTTGAGCACGGTGAGATCGGCGACGAAGCGCTCGTCGGGGCGGCGCTTGCCGGCTTCGGTGAGGCGCTTCTCGAGGAAGGGACGGAGCGCGGCGAAGCGCACGCTCTCGACCTGGCCGACGGGCCCGCGGTAGCCGAGCCGGCGATCGACCGCCTCGAGGCCCGCGCGCACGGAGGCCTCGGCGGCGGCCTGCAGCGCGGGTTCCATGGCGATCTGCACGCGCAGGCCGCCCTCGAGCACCATCTTCTCTCCGTAGCGGGCGACGAGCTGCTTGCGCACCTCCTCGGCGTAGGAGGCGCCGACCTGGGCAGGCGGCCGGGGGCCGAGGACGATCGGCTTCTCGAGCTCCGCGTCGATGGTGGCCTGAGGCACGAAGCCGTGGCGGGCGAGCTGGCCCAGCACGTACCGCTGGCGGCGCTTGGCCTTGACGATGTTGGTGACGGGGTTGATGCGGTGCGGGAGCTGCACCGTACCCGCCAGCACTGCCGCCTCGCCGAGGGTGAGCTGGCCGGCGTGCTTGCCGAAGTAGAAGAGCGCCGCCTCCTCGATGCCGTAGCGGTTGTGCCCGAAGTAGATGGTGTTGACGTAGAGGTTGAGGACCTGGTCCTTGCCCAGCGCCTGCTCCATGCGGGGGGTGAGGATCCACTCGCGGATCTTCCGGGAGAGCGTGCGTTCCTGGGTGAGGAGCAGGGCGCGGCAGGCCTGCTGCGAGATGGTGGACGCGCCCGACTTCATGCCGCCGGGCTTCAGGTTCTTCACCGCGCTGCGGAGGATGCCGGCGTAGTCGAGACCGTTGTGCGAATAGAAGTCGGCGTCTTCGGCGGCGAGGAAGCTCTCACGCACGTGCTTCGGCAGCCTGGTGACGTCGACCCAGGTGCGGCGCTGCAGGTAGAACTCGGCGCACACGCTGCCGTCGCGGCAGGCCACCTTGGTGACCTGCGGGGGCCGCCAGGTGCGCAGCTCCTCGACGCTGGGCAGGTCGCGGGAGAACCAGGCCCAGCTGCCGAAGCCGACGGCGAGCGCGAGGACGAGGCCGAGCATCGCCAGCTTCAGCAGACGTTTCGTCCAACTCCACAGGCGACCGGGCTTCTTGCTCATCAGCGGTGGGGGACTGTAGCCGCCGGGGAGCGGCGCGGGGGTCTCCTTCTGAGCCGCAGACGTGTCTCCGCTCGGCCGCATCCTGCGGGTCAACAACCGCGACGTGCTGGTCATTCAACCCACCAGAGCAAACGCCGTACCCGTGCTCCCTCTCCCTGCGAAGCGGGGAGAGGGTTGGGGTGAGGGGCCGTGAGGGCCTACGGCTCAGGCATCGGGTGAGGAAGGTCGCTCATGGTGTCGTCCACCTGCGGCTCTTCCTGCGGCTGGGTCACCTTCGCCACGCGAGCGGCGTTGATGCGGGCCTTCACGTACTTCGGTGAGAGGTCCATGGCGTGCTGGTACGCGGCCTTCGCCTCGTCACCGCGGCCCACCCGCTCCAACGCCACGCCCAGGTTGTTCTGCACGTACGCCACGTTGGGAAGCACGTCGGCTGCATGCTCCAGCACGATCACCGCGCGCTCGTTCTGATTCGCGCGCAGGCAGGCGAAGCCGAGGTTGTTGAGCGCCCACCCATGATTCGGCTCGAGCTCGACGGCCTTCTCGAAGCTGGCGATGGCGCCATTGAGCTCGTTCAGGGCGAGCTGCGCGATGCCGGTGACCTGGAACGACTCGACGTTCCCCGAGTCGCGCTTGATCGCCTCGCGGCCCGACCTCACCGCGCCGGCGTAGTCCTTCTGCTGAATCAGCGCGCGCGCCTGCGAGATGAGCGGCAGGGCATCGTCAGGCGACAGCGCCGCCACCCGGCCCCAGGCCTCCGAAGCGAGCCCGGCCTGGCCGGCGCGCCGCGAGAGCTTCGCCACCAGGGTGAGCGTCTCGACGTCAGACGGGGTGATGAACAGCGCGCGCCGAGCCTCGAGCAGGGCGCCCTTCACGTCGCCTTCGCCCGACAGCTGCCGGGCACGGCCGAGGTGATCGACGTTCGGCGAGTCGGTGGCGATGGCGAGCGCGTCGATGGGCGCGGCCTCGACCGGCGCGATGGAGATGGGAGCTCCGGCGTCGCGCAGCTCGACCGTGCGCGCGACGGGCTGGGTGATGACCTTCGAAGGAATGACCGGCGGCACAGGCTTCGGGTCCTGGCAGGCGGTGATGGAGAGAGCGGCGAGGGCTGCAGCGAGAATCTTCTTCGGCGACGACATGTTCGGTTCGACCTTTCCGGGAGGTGTGTCCCTGCGGTCTTCCAAAGCGAGCGGCGTGCCAGCCGCCAAGCTGCCGTGAACGCGGGGGCGGTGAGCGCCGCTGCGGGCACGCAGCCGCGCGCCGGGTTGTTCCGCTGGTCCCTTTGCTCCATCTTCGGGTGATGAGACTCATCATCTCCGTGGGGTTGTGCGTGAGCGCGATCGCGCTGGCCGCCGACAGTCCGGCGCGCGCGGCGGCCCGCGTGAAGAACGATGTGGGCATGGAGGCGCTGGGCCGTCGCGAGCTCGAGGCGGCGACCGAGGCCTTTGCCGCGGCGGTGAAGGCGGACCCGTCGTGGGCGCTTCCTCCGTACAACCAGGCGTGCGCGATGGCGCTGCAGTACGCGACGGATCGCTGCGGCATCGACCGTGACGAGGCGCTGCGCCTGCTCGAGACGAGCATCGGCCTCGACGGCAAGCGCAAGAAGCGCCTGCTGGAAGACAGGGACCTCACCTCGCTGCGGCGCGCGTTGCGGTTTCACGTGCTGGCGGGGCGTGCCTTCGACAACCCGAAAGACGTGAGCGCCATGCTGCGGGAGGTGGCGTGGTTCGGCGAGCCCACCCCCGGGGTCTTCGGGCCCAGCGGCGGCATCACCTTCAAGGCGAACACCTTCACCGCGTGGACGCTGGAGTTCGTGGACGACGTGCCCACCCGCCCGAAGGTCTCGGGCACGTGGCGGGTGGACGGTGCGGACGTCGTTCTTCAGCTCGAGGGGCGCGAGCTGCGCGGCACCTTGCGCGAGCGCGGCCTCTCATTTCCCGGGCTCGGTGACTTCCGTGACGAGGCCGACGAGTGCGGCGCGTAGCCGTCAGCCGGAAGCGGGGCTGGTTCCAGGCGGCCTGACGATGCGGCGGTAGCGCGCTTCGAGGAAGGACGACACGCCGTAGGCGATGGTGCCGCAGGCCACCACGCCCAGCAGCCAGGCCCCGTACGGCTGGGCTCCGAGCACCCGCAGGGCCTCGCCCATGTCCTTCACCTCGCGGGCGCTGACGTAGAACGCGGCGCGTATCAGGAACCACCCGACGATGAGGAAGGTGACGCCGCGCGCGGCGAGACCGAAGCGCCCGATGCGCCGTGCCCACGCCTGCGCGCGCGGGCTCATCTGGTCGAGCTGGAGGTCTTCTTCGAACTTCACCGTCCACGCGCGGTAGAACTGGTTCACCCCGACGCCCATGACGATTGCGCCAGCGAGGCCAACGGCCCAGGCCCCCAGGGGCTCAGCGAGGGCCCGCGCCACCCAATTGCGCAGGGAGCCCGCGCCCACGAAGACGGCGACACCAGCGGCGGTCAGGGCCAACCCGAAGTGGATGAGCGCGCTGATGAGCTCGCCCAGGCGCATCGCCCACCCCTTGAGCCCGGAGCCGTGTTCGTCCAGGTCGCCGATGGCCTGGGCCACGCGCCACACGACGTAGGCGGCCAGCCCAAGGGCGAGGACCAGCAGCAGCACGCCCCCCGCGTAGAAGCGCCCTACCTCGGCGACGGCGCCGTGGGTGTCGGTGGTTCGACCGCCCAGCCCGACGGCCACCCGCACGGCGGTGAGGCCCACCACCACGTACAGCGCGCCGCGCGCCACCAGCCCTACCCGGGCGATCGGTTCGATGACGGCCATGCGTCACTCTATGGCTAGCATCGGCGACCGTGCGTCCCGGAGTCGTCGGAGGAGTGGGCTGGCTGCTGGTGGTAGCCGCGCTCTATGCCTCTGCGTTCGGGTGGTTCACCCCGAGGAAGCTGCGCGACGCGTGGCGTGGCGAGAACGCGCTGCTGGGCGAGCTCGACGAGTCGCTCGCCTGTGACCTGGTGAGCGACTTCGTCGCGGTCAACGAGTACCGCCGGAAGGTGAAGTGCAACGGCGCGTTGGACGTGACGGGCGACGCGGCGCGGTTCGGCGTGAAGGTCGACTGGGAAGACCGCACGTACTGCCTGGCGCGTACGCCGGGCTGGACGGTGCTGCGTCACACGAACGGCGTGCCGTGTTTTCCGAGCCCGCCTCCCGACCCGTCGCAGCCGATCGCCTCGGAGAACGAGCGGGTGATCGCCGCCGTCACCACGCAGTTCGCCGGGCGGCTGGCGGGAATCCGCGCGGCGATGAACAGCGAAGTGAGACCGCCGGGGTGCGGGAAGCGGAAGAAGAGAACGCCCCGAAACGACGTGCCGTTGCTCGAGTTCGAGCTGCTCCAGGGCGATGGCGGCGACGAGGGCTGGGCGTTCCTGTCCACGAGCTGGCTGCGCGAGGCGGTGGTGAAAGGTGACAGGGGCTCGCTGCTCACCGCCGCGCAGCGGTGGGGCCGCGGGCGCCCCTGGGTGGCGGTGGTGACCTCGGCGACGCGCCTGGAGGCGCGGTCCGGCCTGGGACTGGGGAAGGACCGGGGCTGGGAGCGAGGGCGGCTCACCGGCACGATGACGCTGGTCGACGCCGAGGCAGGCGAGCTGCTGTGTGAGGCGCCCTTCCAGTTCGAGAACAGCGCCACGCTCCCGCCGTTGCCGAAGCCGTACGGGAAGAGGCGCTTCGAGATCGCGCCGATCCTCGAGCTCCCCACCAGCGAGCGCGTCCGGGCCGACCTCGAGGCGCGGTACCACGCGGCGGCGATGCGCACGCTCAACGAGATGACGGGCTACGACGCGTGGCCCTCGACCTACTAAGCTCCGGGTCCCCATGAGCGAGCCCATCGATCGACTGAACGCGCTGAAGACGATCCCGCTGCTGGCCGGGTTGCCGCACAGCGACCTCGAGGCGCTGGCGAAGAAGGTGATCGAGGTGCGGCACTCCCAGGGCAGCGAGATCATCAAGGAAGGCACGGCGGGTTCGTCGGTGTTCCTGATCATCGAGGGGCTGTGCGAGGTGCGGCGCGGCAACAACAAGATTCGCGAGCTGAAGGTGGGCGAGTTCTTCGGGGAGATCTCCATTCTCGATCCGGCGCCGCGGACCGCGACCGTTCGGGCGGTGGAGAATTCCGTGCTGCTGGTGCTCGAGGGCTACGACTTCCGCGTGGCGCTCAAGGGCAGCAAGGAGATGTCGCAGAAGTTGATCGTGGTGCTGGCCGAGCGCCTCCGTCACATGACTGACGAGTTCGCCCCGCGCATGAAGATCACCTGACCGGGCGTCGCAGCAGCGTGTACGTGGCGAACAGGGTCTTCTGCAGGTCGTCACCCTCGGCATCCCACTCGAGCAGGTGGCCCATCTGCCGGGCCTTCGTCGAGTCATCCGCGTCGTACGCGAGCACCTCGAAGCCGGCCGCCTGCAGCACCTCGCGCGACCACGGGCAGCGGCCGTCAGCCATGGGCTTGTAGGGTTCGGCCTGCGCCGGGGCGAGGTTGTAGATGTAGAAGAACGCGCCGGGCTTCAGCATCCCGAAGATCAGCCCGAGCACCTTCTGATCGTCGAGCCCGAGGTCGATCTGGCCCTTCGCGTCCTTCGGCTGGGCAGGGTGCACGTAGCCGCGCTTGAGCGTGTTCTTCGACATGAACAGGTCGAACCCGCCGCCGAGCTCCTTCACCAGCTTCGCGTCGCCGGCGAAGAACCCGTGGTGCAGCACCACCTTGCCGATGACGCTCCTGGTGGCGAGGGGGATGAGCGCGTCGACCTCGACCCCGTGCACCTCGGCGCCGAGCCGGGACAGCATGAGCAGCTGGCCGATGTTGCCGTAGCCGAAGTCGAGCACCTTCTTCCCCTTCGGAGAGAAGCCCGCGGCGGCCAGCACGTCGAGCGGGCGCGCGTACCCCAGTGGCTCGGTGATGCGGGCGTAGACGTACTCGTCATCGACGACGCGCGCGGAATAGCCCGCGTCCGGCGGCTCCTTCGAGGCGCAGGTCTGCTTGTCCTGGGCGCAGTACCAGGTGCTCGGCTTCACCGGTTTGAGCTCGTTGACCGCGCTCAGCCAGTCCTTGACCCAGGGCGACTCGAGCATCGGCGCGAGGTTGACGGCGAGCCGCCTGAACTCGGGCAGGACCGGGGGTGGGACACCAGCGTCAGGGGTCGCCACCAGCAGCGTGAGGAGGAGCGCGTTCATGGGCGCTGCGACCATACGCACCGGAGGCGCAAAAGCCTCAACCGACGCAGCCCTTTTTGAGTAAGGCGGAAAGCCATGTCTTCGGAGTTGGAGCGGGAAATCAGTCGCAGGCGCACGTTCGCGATCATCTCGCACCCTGACGCCGGCAAGACCACGCTGACGGAGAAGCTGCTCCTCTACGGCGGAGCGATTCACCTCGCCGGCAGCGTGAAGGCGCGGCGCGCCAAGCGGTACGCCACGTCTGACTGGATGGCGATCGAGAAGGAACGCGGCATCTCGGTCACGTCCTCGGTGCTGCAGTTCAACTACAGCGGCCACGCGGTCAACCTGCTCGACACGCCGGGCCACCAGGACTTCTCCGAGGACACGTACCGCACGCTGTCGGCCGCCGACTCCGCGGTGATGCTCATCGACGCGGCGAAGGGCGTCGAGCCGCAGACCATCAAGCTGTTCAAGGTCTGCAAGCTGCGCGGCATCCCCATCTTCACCTTCGCCAACAAGCTCGACCGCTACGGCCGCACCCCGCTCGAGCTGATGGACGAGCTGGAGAAGGTGCTCGGAATGAGGGCCTACCCGATGAACTGGCCCATCGGCTCGGGCCCTGAGTTCCGTGGCGTGTACGACCGGCGCACCAAGAACGTGCACGTGTTCCAGGCCGAGGGCCGCCACGGTGAGGCGGAGGTGGGGGAGAAGATCATTCCCGTCTCGAGCGACGAGATCCTCTCGGTGCTCACCGAGAACGAGCTGGAGAAGCTCAAGGAAGACATCGAGCTGCTCGACATCGGCGGCGACGACTTCAGCCTGCAGAAGGTGCTCGAGGGGCAGCTGTCCCCGATGTTCTTCGGCTCGGCGATGACGAACTTCGGGGTGCGGCCGTTTCTCGACGCGTTCCTCGAGATGGCGCCTCCGCCGTCGGGCCGCCCGTCGAGTGCGGGCTTCATCGAGCCAATGGGTGAGAAGTTCACGGGCTTCGTCTTCAAGATCCAGGCGAACATGGACCCCTCGCACCGCGATCGCATCGCGTTCCTGCGGGTGGTCTCGGGGCACTACGTGAAGGGCATGACCGCGCACCACGTGCGGCTCGACAAGGACATCCGCCTGGCCAAGCCGACGCAGTTCATGGCGTCCGAGCGCACCGGCATCGAAGACGCGTGGCCGGGCGACGTGATCGGCCTCTTCGACCCCGGCATCTTCCGCATCGGCGACACGCTGCTCGAGAAGACGGCGCCGTTCGACTTCGAGTGCGTGCCGCGGTTCTCGCCCGAGTTCTTCGCGGTGGTGCGCTCGAAGGACCCGATGAAGCGCAAGCAGATGGAGAAGGGCCTCGAGCAGCTGTCGGAAGAGGGCACGATTCAGATCTTCCAGCAGCTCCAGATGGGCATGAAGGACCCGATCGTGGGGGTGGTGGGGCAGCTCCAGTTCGAGGTGCTGCAATACCGGATGGATGCGGAGTACGGCGCCGACATCATCATAGACAAGCTACCCTTCGGCCACGCGCGCTGGGTGGTGGCGCAGAAGTTCGACCCGAAGGCGTTCGACTGGGAGGGAAACCGCATGACCGTGCAGGACCGGGATGGGCTTCCGCTCGTGTTGTTCCGTGACGAGTGGGCGATGCAGCACGCCCTGCAGAAGCACCCGGAGCTGGCATTCCAGGCCCATGCGCCGCAGCTCAAGGCGAACTCGGTGATCATCGGGCCCAGTTGACGTGAGGGAGTAATGGATCGACTGCAGCAACTCATCGAGGAAGGCGTCATCGACGAGGTCTTCAATCAGTTGAAGACGGGAAAAGAAGCGGAAGTGTGGCTCGTCAGTCACAAGGGTGAACCGGTCGCCGCGAAGATCTACAAGGCGCGCGAGTTCCGCAGCTTCAAGAATGACGCGGGGTACAAAGAGGGTCGGGTCGTGCGCAACTCGCGCACCCAGAGGGCCATGGACAAGGGCTCGAAGTTCGGCAAGGCGGCGGCGGAAGAGGCGTGGAAGTCGGCCGAGGCCGACGTGATGTTCACGCTCCACGCGGCGGGCGTGCGCGTGCCGAAGCCGGTGCTGTTCTACGACGGCGTGCTGCTGATGGAGGTGATCGGTGACGCCGAGGGGCGCGTGGCGCCGCGGCTCGTCGAGGCGCACCTCACCCGCGAGCAGGCGCTGCCGATGTACCTGCTGCTGCGCCAGGAGATCATCAAGATCCTCGCGCAGGACCTCATTCACGGCGACCTGTCGGAGTTCAACATCCTGCTGGGGGCGAACGGGCCGGTGATCATCGACTTCCCGCAGGTGGTGACGGCGGCGAAGAACTCGCAGTCCGAGAAGTATTTCCGGCGCGACCTCGGCAACATGATCCGCTTCTTCTCGGGTCTCGATCCGGCGGTCTCGAAGCACGAGAGCGACGCTGACGAGATCTGGCGCGAGTACGTGCGGCGCGATCTGTCGGCGGGCTTCGTGCCGAGCGGGCGGGTGTTTCAGCAGCAGGCGCGGCCGCACCACGGCGGTGGGCGCGGTGGGCCTCCGCGGCAGGGGCAGGGTCCCGGGCAGCAGCGCGGGCCGGGCCAGCAGGGTCCTGCTCAACAGCAGCGTGGCCAGGGGCCGCAGCGGGGTCCCGGTCAACAGCAGCAGGCTGGCCGGCCGCACCCCGGCCAGCCGGGCCAACAGCAGGGCGAGCGGCAGCAGCACCCGAACCAGCAGCAGGGTGGGCGGTCGCCGCATGCAGGTCAGCCGAACCAGCAGGGCGGCCGGGCGCAGAGTCCGGGGCAGCCGAACCAGCAGGGCGGCCGACCGCAGCAGCCGAACCAGCAGCGCCCGCAGGGACAGCCGGGCCAGCAACCAGCGCGCGGAGATCGGCCACCAGGACAGGCCGGCCAGCAACCAGCGCGCGGAGATCGACTGCAGGGACAGCCAGGCCAGCGACCCCAGGGAGGGCGGCCGCAGGGGCAGCCGAATCAGCGCCGCGGCCCAGAGATCGTCTTCAGGGGCCCCGCTCCCGCGCGGAGCGACGCGGGCGCTGGTGGAGAACCGCGGAAGAGTGGTGGCGCCCGGCGTCGTCCGCCGCGCCGCTTCTGACCGCGACCTGGTTGCCGGGAATACACGCAACTATGAGGAAACTCATAGTTGCGCGTATCGGCGGCGGACTTCGCGAAGGGCAGCCCGGGCGGGGCGTGCTGATTCTGGGTCCTCGACTGCGGCGTGTCCGGGCTGGCCCCTCTGCGCGCGCTTCCGGTGGTGCCAGTGCACCCGGCTCGGTGCTCGGGGCGAAGCTCGACGCGTCCAGCCGCGCGCTGGTGCTCTCGAAGAACCCGGTCGACGTGACCTCCTCCCATGCGCCGAAGCTCAGCCCCGCGCTGGCGACGCAGCTGATCGACCGGCTCGAGCAGAGCATCGCGATGGACACGGCGCGCAACGAGTACGCGCTCCACGCGGTGATTCACCGCTGGCTCAGCGAGAACCCGGACGTCGCGATGAAGGACTTCAACCGCGAGGTCTACGCGCGACTCTTCCTCACACCCGCGACCGACCCCTGGCTCGGCCTCGTGCCCGCGCTCACCTGGACCGGGCTGCCCAACGACGGCATCGAGATCAGCCAGCGCTGAGTTCGCGCTATTCGCGCAGCCAGTTGACGACGTCGAGCCCCGGCACCCGCCGAAACTCGCTCAGGTTGTCGGTGACCACCGTCATGCCGAGCGCCCTGGCCTGCGAGGCGATGAGCAGGTCATTGGGGCCAATCGGTGTTCCCTTTGCCTCGAGTGCGCGCCGCGCGGCGGCGTAGACCACGTCAGCGGGCGGCGCGAGGGGAAGGGTCTCAACCGCAGCGAGGATCTCTTCCACGCGTTTCGCCAGCCTCGGGGAGCCGCTCTTCGCCGCGCCGAAACGAAGCTCACACGCGACGATGATGCTGACCGCAACCCTGGCCTCACCGACCTCGGCGATGCGCTGCGCGACCACCCCCGCGGGGTTCCGGACCAGGTCGGCCACGATGTTGGTGTCGAGCGAGAACCGCTTCACAGCTCGATCTCGTCGTCGCGACCGACGCCCTCGTCGACGTCAGGGAAGGCGTCGTCGATGGGCTTCCACTTCGCCAGCAGTCGCAGCAGGCCGCGACCAGGCGACACCGGCTCGAGGATCAGGGTGCCCTTCTCAGCGCGAATGAAGACCTCTTCGCCGGGAAGTTCGAGCTCTCGCGGAATGCGCACGGCCTGATTGGCCCCGTTTCGAAAGAGGCGGGCTCTGCGCGGGGGGCGTGAAGCGACTGGCATATGTGAAGCATAGGCCCCGGCTCGGAAGCCGGCAACGGGACCTCAGCTGAACAACGGGCCCAGCTTCATGGCCATGTCGAGGTCCATCGGCTCGAGCGAGAGATCTCCCGCCATCACCGCCATCTGCGCGTTCTTCTCGCCCTTCACCAGGGCGATGAAGTCCTTCGCGCCGGCGCGGATGGTGAGCTTCGGCTTGCCCGCGTGGCCCTTGCTGATCCACTCGGAGGACTTGCTGAGATCGGCGGTCCACTTGCCGCCGCCGGGCCCGGTGATGTCGAGGTGAATGACGCCGTCGAACGCGTCGCGCACGTCCTTGTGCTTGCCGAGCTTCTTCGTGAACTCGCCCTCGATCACCTTCTCCACCGCGGTCTTGGCCGCCTTCTTCTTCGCGGCGGTCTTCTTCTTCTTCGGCGCGTCGTCCTCGGGCTCTTCCTTCGGTGCGGCGGTCGACTTGCGGAACATGTCGAAGCGCTCCCTGCTGAACATGGCGGAGCCTTCGTCCTTCGCGGCCTCGTAGACCTTGCGCAGCTGGTCCATCGGCATGCCGGGGTTTCTGAAGTACTCCATGGCCACCCGGCCGATGCCCCAGTTCATCGCGAACGCGGCGGGCACGGTGAGCAGCGCGCCGAACACGGGGAGGATCGCCTTGATCCCCTGGCGCGCCAGCATGCCCAGGCCCGCGGTCGCGGCGAGCTCGACGATCAGGCTCTTCGCGTCGGCCTCGGTCACCTTGCGGCCGTAGACGTGGCCCACCGTCACCACCATCGCCGACTGCACCGGCAGCATCAGCACCGCGTCGGAGAACGGAATGGGTGAGACCGCCACCACCGCGCAGGCGTAGCTGGCCATGTTCACCACGTCGCGCGCGGCCTCGTCGCGCTTCGCCATCGGGGCCTTGGTGAAGTCCTTCTTGCGGATGTCTTCCAGGGTGTCGAGCCAGGACATGATGACCAGACTAACCCCGGAGGCCTTCGCGCCGTTCCCGAGTTGCGGTCAGCCCATCGATTCCGCCGCGTTATCGATGGGGAGCGTCAGGACACGTTGCCGTACATGAACGCGAACACGATCGGACCGAAGAGCACGAGGAACAGGGCGGGCAGGGTGCAGAGCAGGAAGCCCCCGATCTGCAGCCCGATGCGCGTGCCTGCGCCCGTCTGCAGCCCCGCGACGAGGAAGACGAGCACGCCCAGCGAAGTCAGCAGCAGCTCGACCCCGCTGAGCACGTAGCCGAAGACGTGACTGAGCATCGGCGCCATCAGGTCGGGCCGCATGAAGTTGAGCACCGTCCACAACGCCAGGGGCAGCACGCCCAGCGCGATGGCAGTGGCGATGCGGCCTTTGCTCAGCTCAGTCATGCGCGATGATCTCGCGCCCCCAGTACTTGTTCTCGCGCAGCTTGAGGCCTGACTTCTTCGCGGCGCGTGCCGTCCTCGGCCCCACCCAGAAGCCCTTGGGGTGGCTCTTGCGGAAGGTCTTCTTGATCCAGTTCTCCAGCTCGACGAACAGCATCTTGAAGCGCTCAGGGGCGGGATCGCGCCGGCCCGTCTGCTGGGTGATCTCGAGCTCGGCCCAGATCTGGCCCGAGACCAGCTCTCCTTCTTCGTTCTTCTTGCAGCGCTCCCAGAAGATGACCGGCGAGCGGACCTCGTCGACTCGCCACTGGCCCTTGTCCTTCCCGCGCTTCAACTTGTCCACCAGCGCGGGGCCGATGTCGCTGGCCACCAGGTAGACGTCTTCTTCGGGCAGCTTGTCGAAGTTCGCCTCGGTGGCCTTGAAGGTCTCCCAGTCGGGGGGCACGCGCCGCGGGTAGACCTCCATGTTGTTGCGCTCGAGGAAGCGGATGAACGCGAGCTCGTCTTCGCGTTCCATGAAGAGTTGGACCTGGGTCGCCATGCGAGGGCCGTACTAGAAGACACGCCCATGAACGAGAACCTCTTCGCGCGCATGCAGGAACTCCGCGACCTCGCCGGCGTGATCGGCCTCGCCACCTGGGACCAGGAGACCTACCTGCCGAAGAAGGCAGAGGCCGGCCGCGCCGCCCAGCTGGGCACCATGCAGGCCCTTCACCACGAACGCCTGGTCGACCCGCGCCTGGGTGAGTGGCTGGCTGACGCGAAGCCCGCCACGCCCGACGAGACGGCCATGGTGCGCGTGCTGGCGCGGGAGCGGGAGCGGGCGGTGAAGATCCCCTCGGCGCTGGTGAAGGCGCTCGCCGAGGCCCAGTCGCACGCGCTGTCGGCCTGGCGCGAGGCCCGTGAAGAGAAGACCTTCAAGCCCTTCCAGCCACACGTGCAGAAGCTGCTGCAGCTGCGCCGCGAGATGGCCGACGCCTGGGGCCACGACGGCGAGCGCTACGACGCGCTGCTCGAGAACTACGAGCCGGGCATGCGGGTCAAGCGGCTCACGCCGGTGCTGGCCGATCTGCGCACCAAGCTCGTGCCCATCGTGCAGGCGATCGACGCGCGCCCGCCGCCGAAGCGGATCTTCGAGGGAAAGACCTTCGATTCCGAGGCGCAGTGGGGCTTCACCATGCACCTGCTCGAGGCGATGGGCTTCGACCTCGAGGCCGGCCGGCAGGATCGCAGCACCCACCCCTTCACCGGCGGCACGGGCCTGCGCGACGTGCGCCTCACCACGCGCGTGTTTCCGCACCTGCCGCTCTCGAGCGTGTTCAGCACCATTCACGAAGGCGGCCACGGGCTCTACGAGCAGGGCTTCGCGCCCGAGCACGATCGCACCACCCTGGCGCAGACGCCGTCGATGGGCCTGCACGAGTCGCAGTCGCGGCTGTGGGAGAACATCGTGGGGCGCAGCCAGCCCTTCTGGTCGTACTTCTACCCGCGCTACCAGGACACCTTCCGCGCGCAGCTCGGCGACGTCCCGCTGTCCGACTTCCTGCGCGAGGTGAACCGCGTCGAGCGCAGCTTCGTGCGCGTCGAGGCCGACGAGGTCACCTACAACCTGCACATCGTGCTGCGCTACGAGCTCGAGGTCGCGCTCATGCGCGGCGACCTGCAGGCCGCCGATCTCGAGGCCGCGTGGAACGACAAGACCCGGGACCTGCTGCAGCTCGAGGTGAAGAACATCAACCAGGGCGTGCTCCAGGACATCCACTGGGCGTACGGGGAGTTCGGCTACTTCCCCACCTACGCCTTGGGAAATCTCTACGCGGCGTCCCTGTGGAAGGCGATGAACCGCGACATTCGCGGGCTCGACGAGTCGATCGGGACAGGCGAGCTGGCGCCGGTGAAGAACTGGCTGCGCGAGAAGGTGCACCGCGAGGGCTTCCGTTGCGACGCCGAGCCGCTCATCACCCGCATCACCGGCGCCGGGCTCACCGACGACGACTTCGTTTCGTATTTGAAGGTGAAATACGGCGCGCTCTACGGCATCTGAGGGGCACCATGCGCATCGCACTCATCGTCACCCTCGTCGTTCTGGCTGGTTGCAAGGACAAGGCGAGCTCTGCTCCGAAGGCCACCTCCGCGCCCGCGGTGATCACCGGGGTCAGCGTCGATCCCATCGAGGGGGCGCTGGCCTACCCGTTCACGCAGGCCGACTCGAAGGTGAGCTGGGTCGGGCAGAAGGTGACGGGCAAGCACGAGGGCAGCTTCGGCGTGTTCGGCGGCATCATCGAGCTGGTCGGCGCCGACGCCACGAAGAGCCGGGTGCGCGCGGAGATCGACATGACCTCGCTGTCCACCACGCCGGAGAAGCTGGTGGCGCACCTCAAGAGCGCCGACTTCTTCTCGGTGGCGGAGTTCCCCCGCGCCACCTTCGTGTCGACTTCGATCGCGAAGTCGGGCGAGGCGTACACGGTGACGGGCAACCTCACGCTGCACGGCGTGACGCGCGCGCTCACGTTCCCGGCGAAGATCGCGGTGACCGACGCCGAGGTGACGGTGAACGCGGACTTCGCGATCAACCGCAAGGAGTTCGGCGTGGTCTACCCCGGCAAGCCGGACGATCTGATCGCAGACGACGTGGCGCTCCAGCTCGAGCTCCACGCCAGGAAGAAGATCTGAATCCAACTGTCTCCCTCCCCCCGAGGGGGAGAGGGTCGGGGAGAGGGCAAACCGCTTGAAAATCATCGTCCGCTTCTTCGCCGCAGCGAGAGAACGAGCCAGAGCGTCGACGCGGGAAGTCGAGCTCCCGGCGGGCGCAAAGGTGTCGGATCTCACGGCGGCGCTGATTCAGGCGATCCCCGAGCTCGGCCCCCTCATGCCGAAGCTGCGCATCGCGGTGGCCGAAGAGTTCGCCGGCCCCGACGACGTCATCCCCGAAGGCGCCGAGGTCGCGCTCATCCCTCCGGTGGCCGGAGGAAGCGGAGGTCTCTACCGCCTGCAGGACACGCCGCTCTCGCTGCAGGAAGTGGTCGACGCGGTCTCCGCCGTCAGCCAGGGCGGGCTCGTCACCTTCTCGGGCGCGGTGAGAGATCACTCGAAGGGCAAGCGAGTCACCCGCCTCGACTACGAAGCCTACGGCCCGATGGCGCAGAAGAAGCTCGCGCAGATCGGCGACGAGGCGCGCGAGAAGTGGCCGGGAACGCAGGTGGCGGTGCTCCACCGCCTGGGCACGCTGGTCCCGGGCGACCTGGCCGTGGTGATCGCCGTCTCCGCGCCGCACCGCAAGGAGGCCTTTCGCGCCTGCGAGTACGTGATCGATCGCCTCAAGGAAGACGTGCCCATCTGGAAGAAGGAATACGCCGAGGACGGCGAGGTCTGGGTGGGGCTCGGCCCCTGAGCGCTTCTGCCGTGGACGTTCGCGGGCCTGTCGATTCCCCTGCGCAAGTTGTTCGACCTCCCGGCCTCGCGCCGCGGGTGAATCCCCGGGTGTTGCGTTCCCCCGTTTTCGGCTAAGGGCAGGGCTCCTTTCAGGCCGATTCGTACAGGGAACCCCTACATGACCAGACATCTCCGTTTCGCCCTCTTCGGCGGCCTCATGGGCCTCCTCGTGGCGCTGACGCCCGGCTGCCAGAAGAAGTGTGCCGCCGATACGTGCGCCGGCTGTTGCACCGACAAGAACGAGTGCATCACGGCCAACACCGACGCCCAGTGCGGCCTCGCCGGCGCGACGTGCTCTTCGTGCGCGACCGACCAGGTCTGCACTGACGGTGCCTGCGTCGCGACGATGCCCCCGGTCGAAGACGCGGGTGTCGATGCCGGTCCGCCGCCCTGCAAGAACGACTTCGAGTGCGAGCCGGGGAAGATCTGCGACACCCTCAGCGGCGACTGCGTGATGGGCCAGACCTGCACCCAGGACTTCCAGTGCCAGTCGCTCAACTCGGAAGATCGCTGCTACCGCTACGGCCAGCAGTGCACCTGCGACACCACGGCCACGGGTGGCGGCACCTGCCGGCTGCGCAAGGGGCCCTGCGAGGAGTGCCTGGCTGACAGCGAGTGCGGCTCGGACGTCGTCATCTTCGGCCCGCCGGACGGCATCGGCGCGGGCCGCTGCAAGACGCTGCCGAACGACATGTCGGGCAAGAAGTACTGCAGCTACCAGCGCGTCGGTCAGTGCGCGTGCGGCACCATCGACGACGGCACCGGCTTCTGCCGCCCGCAGTCGAACAGCTGCACCAGCGTCGGCTGCAACCTCGACAAGGACTGCCCGTCGGGCGCGGTGTGCAGCGTCAACCGGCCTGACGCCGGCGTGGGCGCCTGCGGTGGCGTGTGCGTGCCCCGCTGCCGCTGGGACTTCGGCATCAAGGACAACGTCGCTCCCGGCTGCCCGCCTGGAACGACCTGCTGGGTCGACTCGGCGAACCTGAACCCGGAGTCGATCTATTACGGGTCGGGCCGCTGCAAGCCCCCGTGCAACGACAACGCAGACTGCCAGGCCTCGGGCAACAACCCCTTCGGTGGCACCAACCTCGCGTGCGAGCCGGAGAAGCTCACCGACGGCACCGACTCGGCCAAGCGCTGCCGCGCGAACGGCGACTGCATGGACAACGCGGAATGCCCGGAGCTGATGGATGCAGGGCCGTACCTCGGCTACTGCGACCGCGGCACGTTCGCGTGCCGGTCCGACTGCCGCACGGGGTCGGATCCCATCTCGAACAACCCGTTCAAGGACTGCCGCCCTCCGTTCTCCTGCAGCAACGACGCAGGGGTGAACTTCTGCCGCCTCGAGACCTGCACCGAGCAGGGTGGCGCGGGCATCGCGTGCGCGCAGGGCGAGTACTGCTGCGGCGACGACAAGAACTTCGACGGCACGCCTGACCCGTGCCCCCCGCTGGTGGAGCAGAACGCGGCCGGTTGCTACAAGGCGCCGATTCCTCCGTTCTGCACCGAGTGCGGCGCCGGCACGGACTTCAGCATGGGCGTCGACTCGATGGTCCAGGCGATGGCCGACCAGGAGTGCGCGTCGCTGGCGGGCGCCTCGTGGGCGCCCTGCGCGAACGGCTCGAACAGCCCGAACTGCAGCGCGCTGCGGCCCAGCTGCCAGTACGCCGGCGACAAGGGCATGAACCCCGGCATCGCGGTGTGCATGATGCCGTCGGTCAACGACGTCGGCGTGGTGCGGCTGCGCTACGGCGACACCCCGAAGGTGCAGATCGCCTGCCCGACCAACTACTCGGTGCTCTACGTGCGGCCGCAGCCGAACCCCTCGCAGGGTGTCGGCTACTGCAACACCAACGCTGACTGCAGCGTGCTGCTCGACGGCGGGGTGGGCGATGCAGGCGTGTGTGAGCCCGACCCGCAGCTCCGCCAGATGGACGGCGGGTTGCTCAAGGCCTGCCGCTGCGACGCGAAGTCGGGCGCGGTTCAGTGCCCGAACGGCACCGCGCCGATCGGCGACGTGCGCTCGTTCTGCAAGGACGCGGTCACCGGGTCGCGGTCGTTCTGCGTCGAGACGGTGGTCTGCACGCCTCCGCGCGGGTCGGTCTACAAGCCCACCACCGAGTTCGGCTGCGGGCTGTAATCACTGCTCTCCCTCTCCCTGCGAAGCGGGGAGAGGGCGGGGTGAGGGGCGACCGCCTACGGCGTGCTCAGCATCATCACCTTGAAGACGAGGATGGCGTTGCCGGGAATGCCCTGCGTGCCGTCTTCGCCGTAGCCCAGCTCAGGCGGGATGATCAGCTGGCGCTCGCCTCCGAGCTGCATGCCGCGCACGCCGAGATCCCAGCCCTGGATGACTCGGCCTGCGCCGATGCGGAACTGAAAGCCGGTGCTCTGGTTCGAGTCGAACTGCGTTCCGTCGACCAGCCAGCCTGTGTAGCGCATGGTGACGAGCTGGCCTGACATCGCGGGTTCACCGGTGCCGACGGTGAGGTCGCGGACGTACATGCTCGAGACCTTCGTCGAGGCGCTGATGTCCACGCCCAGCGAGGCGGCGTACTTCGCGTCTTCGAGCGAGGGGGCGGGTGGTGCGACGCAGCCAGCCAGGGCCAGCGCGAGCACAGCGAGGCCCCTCGACTCCGCTCGGGGTGAACGGGTTCTCATTGAGTTCAACTCCTGAACGTTCGCGTGGACGAAACGACGGCGCGGTACTTCGCCAGCTCGGCCTGCGTGCGCTCGGCGCTCCACCCGAGCTTCGTGGCCAGCCGCGCGGCCACCTTCTCCGAGATGCCCAGGCCCTGGTCGCGTGCCCTGAGCACCAGCGGAATGCGCCGCGAGATCACGTCGTCGAGCGTGCGCGCCAGCTCGACCTCCACCGCCTCATCCACCTGCGCGAAGATCGACGGCAGCTCCGGGTCGAGCCGCTCGAACGCCGTCGGGTCGGCCTTGCCCCGCGCCACCAGCGTGGGCGCGCGCGCGCCGTACTCACCGGCGAGGTAGCGGGCGCCACCTTCGGGCAGCCCCGGCGTCTCGAGCGACTTCGCCAGCGCCTCGAGCGCCTCGTCTGACTCTTCCAGCCCCTGGCCACCCGGCAGCGGCCGGTTCGCGGTGGTCGACTTCGTCTTCACGCCCAGCTGGGCGATCGCGTGATCCACCACCTCGGCCGCCATGCGCCGGAAGGTGGTCAGCTTCCCCCCCGCGATCGTCACGAAGCCGGGCGCGTCGTAGATCTCATGCTCGCGCGACACCGCCGACGCGCCTTCGGTCTCGTCTTCCGGCTTGAGCAGCGGCCGCAGGCCCGACCACGTGGCCAGCACGTCGGCGCTCACCAGCTGCGCCTGGGGGAAGTACGAGTTCGCCGTCTCGAGCAGGTACTCGACGTCGGCCCTGGTGGGCTCCACCGAGTCGGGCGAGCCGTCGAAGAAGGTGTCGGTGGTGCCGACCACCGTGCGCCCCAGCCCCCACGGAATGCAGAAGACCGCCCGCTTGTCCCGCGGCGAGCTCATCATCAGCGCGTGCTTCACCGGCAGCCGCGCGGCGTCCATCACCACGTGGATGCCCTTGGTCGGCTTCAAGATGCCCGGCTCGCTCGCCAGCGCCCGCACCTCGTCGCTCCACGGGCCGGTGGCGTTGATCACCACCTTCGCTCTTGCCTCGATCTGTTTCCCAACGCCCTCGACGTCGGTGATCACCGCGCCGCAGATCTTCCCGGCCTCGTCGCGCAGCAGCTTGCCGGCCTTCGCGTGGTTGAGCACCACCGCGCCCAGCGCCTGCGCGTCGAGCGCGCATTCCAGCGTGAGCCGCGCGTCGTCGGTGACGCAGTCGTAATAGAGGATGCCGCCGTTGAGGCCCTGCGAGCGCAGCTGCGGCTCGAGCGCGAGCGTCTTCTTCGCGCCGAAGGTGGTGTGGTTCTTGTAGTTCCCGAAGAAGCAGAGCGCGTCGTAGATCCACAGCCCCAGCGCGAGCGTGGCCAGCCAGCGCCGGTCGCCCTTGAAGTTCGTCACCAGGAAGGGGAGCGGCCGCACCAGGTGCCGCGCCAGCCGCATCAGCCGCTTCCGCTCGTTGACCGACTCGAACACCAGGCCCAGCTCGCCCTGCTCGAGGTAGCGCAGGCCGCCGTGGATGAGCTTCGATGACTTCGACGAGGTGCCGGCGCCGAAGTCGAGCTTCTCCACCAGCGCGACCTTGAGCCCGCGCAGGGCCGCGTCGCGCGCGATGCCTGCGCCCGTGATGCCGCCGCCGACCACGAGCAGGTCGAAGGACTCCGTGCCCAATCGCTCGAGGGCCGCCGCGCGTTTCGAATTCGAATTCTCGACCACGTGACCGCTCAGATCTTCCGGCGCTTCCCGGTGCGCTTGTACGTCAGGTAGTCGGTCACGATGGTGGCGTGATCGAAGACGAGCTCACCGAGCGGAATCGCGTCGATGGGAAAAGCCCTGGCCTCTGCCGCGTCGTCGCTGCCCTTCGGGTCGCCCTGGGCCCAGCCGATGAAGACGGTGCTGATGGTGTGCTTGCGCGGATCGCGCGCGGGGTCGGAATAGGTGAAGAACTGCTCGGTGAGGTCGACCTCGAGGCCCGTCTCTTCCCTCACCTCGCGGATGCAGGCGGCGTGCAGCGACTCGCCCTCGTCGACGAAGCCGCCGGGCAGTGCCCAGCCGAGCGGCTCGTTGCTGCGCTTGATGAGCACGATGCGGTCGCCCGAGAGCTGAACGATGCAGTCCACCGTGGGGGTGGGGTTCTTGTACTGGGGGGCCATGGGCGAGGAGGTCTTACGCGCCGCGTCGTGCGGGCGCAATTACTCAGGGCGTCCAGCGAGGTCGCGCTGGGCGGTGTCGACGCAACAAGCTCTCCGCCGATGGTGCGGCACGGATACAGTCGCCTCCCTCGTGAGGACCTTCTGGTTGTCCGCCGTGCTGTTGCTGTCCGGCTGCCGGGTGCACACCCTCGATGACGGGGTGTACTCCTTCGTGACCGGCGAGATCCTCCGCGACGACTGCGGGCTGGCCAGCACCAGCGTGCTCGGCACCGCCACCCTGCGTACCGAGGGCAACCTGGTCACGCTCTCGCTCGGCCAGCCTGACCTGCGGCTGGTGGGCACCTACCGCTTCAGCACCGAAGAGATGACGCTCGACGGTACGCTCTCGAACTACTCGGCCAACCTGCGCGGCCGCGAGTGCCTGGTGGACACGGTGAACTTCCACGTCGACACCGTCACCACCAGCCCCAGCAGCTTCACCGGCGCGATGTCGATCAACTACGAGGCGCGGCAGCCCGACGAGTGCGTGTGCAGGTTCTGGTTCAAGTTCACCGCGAACCGTCAGTGAGCTCCCGAGCGCCTTTGCCGCTCCTGCTGGTGCTGCTCGGCGCGTGTCCGAAGCCGGCGGCCCCCCCCGCGGACGCGGGCCTCGATGCGGGCGCACCCCTGCGCGCGCCGGTCGCGCGGCGAACACCGGTGAGCACGACGCTGCACGGTGAGACCCGCGTCGACGAGTACGCGTGGATGAAGGAGAAGGGCACGCCCGAGCTCGAGGCGCACCTGCGCGCCGAGAACGCGTACACCGAGGCCGTGCTCGCGCCGCAGGAGGGGCTGCGCGCGCGGCTCGAGGCCGAGCTCGAGGGCCGCCGCCCGCGCGTCATCGACGACTTCCCCGAACGGCACGGCGGCTACGAGTACTGGGAACGCAGCGACCTGGGGGCGCCGTTTCCGCAGGTGCTGCGCCGGCCGCTCGATGGGGGGCGCGAAGCGGTGCTGCTCGACCTCGACACCCTCGCGCCCGATGCGAGCTACGTGAGCTTGCTCGATTACGAGGTCACCGACGACGACGCCCGGCTGGCCTTCGCCTTCGAGACCAGCGGCTCGCGGAACTTCTCGCTGCACGTGACCGAGCTCGATGGCGGCGCGCGGTGGCCGCTGGTGCTCGAGCACGTCACCTCGTTCGATTGGGCCGCCGACGGGCAGACGTTGTTCTTCACCACCGAGAACGACGCCAAGCGCAGCTCGAAGCTCTTCCGGCTCGACCGCGGCGCCGACGCCGGCGTGCTGCTGGTGGAGGAGCGCGACGAACACTTCGACCTGTCCATTCGCCGCTCGGACGCGCGCCGCCTGCTGCTGCTCGAGACCTTCAGCCTCACCACCAGCGAGACCTCCTTCGTGGACGCGCGGACGCCGAAGGCCGGTTTCCAGGTGGTGCTGCCCCGCGTGCAGGACCAGCGCTATTCGGTGCACGAGCGGGGCGACGAGCTCGTGATCGTCGCGCAGGACAAAGGTCCCGAGGGGCGGGTCTTCACCACGCCCATCAGGAACCCGCGCAAGGGCAAGCAGACCGAGGTGGTGCCGCGCCGCGACGGCGTGCCCATCGAGGGCGTGTCGGTGCTCAGCAAGTACCTGGTGGTCTGGGAGCGCGTCGACGGCCAGTCACGGCCCCGCGCGATCGAGTGGTCGACAGGCAGGAGCCAGGACTTCGGCGATCAGCAGGGCCTGTTCACCGCGCGCCACCAGCCAGGCTTCGAGCGCACCAGCTACCTCTACGGGCTCGAATCACCCGCGCAGCCACCCGCGGTCTTCGAGCGTGACCTCGTCACCGGCGAGACGACGAAGCGCTGGGAGTTCCCGGTCAACGGCTTCGACGCCTCGAGCGCCGAGGTGGTGCGGCTCACCGCCACCGCGAGGGACGGCACGAAGATCCCCCTCACTCTCGCGCGGAAGAAGGGCACGCCTCCCGACGCGCCGTTGCTGCTCGAGGCGTACGGCGCCTACGGAGATCCACTCGAGCCCGGCTTCAGCCCCTGGGCGCTCTCGCTGCTCGAGCGGGGCGTGGTGCTCGGCTACGCCCACGTGCGCGGCGGCGGCGAGTTCGGCGATCGCTGGCATGACGCCGGCAAGCTGAAGCACAAGCTCAACACCTTCACCGACTTCATCGCCTGCGCGCAGTTCCTCGTCGCCGGGCACCACACCACGAAGGACAAGCTCATCATCACCGGCGGCAGCGCCGGAGGGCTGCTCATGGGCGGCGTGCTCAACATGGAGCCCGGCCTCTTCCACGCCGCGCTCGTCGAGGTGCCCTTCGTCGACGCGATCACCACCATGCTCGACACCTCGCTGCCGCTCACCGTGGGCGAGTTCGAAGAGTGGGGCGACCCGCGCCAGCCCGAGGCGTACGCGTGGATGCGCGCCTGGAGCCCCTACGACAACGTGAAGGCGCAGCCCTACCCGTCGATCCTCGTGCGCAGCGCGTACAACGATACCCAGGTGCTCTTTCACGAGCCGGCGAAGTGGGTGCAGCGGCTGCGGGCGCTCAAGACCGACGAGCGCCCCCTGCTGTTGTGGATGTCGATGGAGCCGGCGGGCCACGGCGGGCGTACGGCCCTGGGCGACGTGCGGCTGGACGAAGCGAAGAGCCTCGCGTGGTTGCTCTCTGCGTGGGGCCTCTCGCGCTGAGGCCGAAGGTCACCCCCGCGGGCGACGGGACCGGCGCTTCACGATGGACTCCCAGGCGCGGCGGACCTCGAGGAAGGCCTCGGTGGTGCCGCCCTGATCCGGGTGGTGCTCGAGCGCCTTCTTCCTGAAGGCGAGCTTCACCTCGTCGAGGGTGGCCTCGCCGGTCAGGCCGAGCACCTCGAAGGGATTGATGGACAGCGGCGGCGAACCGCTCGCCCGGGGCACGCGGCCGGTGTGCTTCGGGAACGGCGCCAGGCCCGCGAGGCTCCGCTTCCACGCCCCGGCCCAGTGATCGTCGACGGGCGAGAGTGGACGCGCGGCGGCGCGCTCGGCGAGCGCCTGCGCTTCCTCCCGCGTGAAGGCGCCTCCACCCCAGGCGTCGGGGGGCCGGAAGGGGCTCGCGGTGGGCTCCCCGGTCCACCAGGCGCACCAGAGGAACCGCTTCCGCTTCGTCTTCGCGAGCGCGAAGACCCCTCGCGAGAGGCCGGTGACGGGCGTCTTCTCCTTCGATCGGCTCACCACGAACCCGGCCTATCAGGTTCGCAGGCGCTCGCAGGGTTGACCGAAATGGGGCTCGCCCCCCGTTCGTCCCTCGACTTCGCTCGGGGTGAACGGGGAGGTGACTCGATGCTCCTCACGCTAGAACGCGCCCATGCGCTCCCTGTTGCTCGCCTCGCTCCTGCTCGCCGTCGCCGGTTGCCGGAAGTCATCGCCCGCGGCGGCCACGCCCACGCCCGATGCCGGCCCGGCCGTGCTGGAGTTCGCCGTGCCCACCGCGTCCTCCACGCTCTCGCTGTTCGAGCCCGCGGGCGAAGGCTGTGAGTGGCGCCAGCTCGACCCGGTGGCGGGCAAGCAGGTGGTGCTCGCGCGCTTCCCCGGAACCTGCGTGGGCGCGCGCGTCGCGTGGACCCCCGACGCGTCGAAGGCCCTGGTCTGGTTCGATCCACAGCACGTTCAGTCGGCGGGCTACGCCAGCCGGGGGTCGAGCAAGCCCGGCTACGCCGACGAGGTGGCCGACGCCCAGGCGACGCCGCGCGCCTTCGTGGTCTCCACGCGCCGCCAGCAGGTCGAGCCGTTGCCCTTCCCCGCGCTGCCCGGGCTCACGCTCCAGGAGCTGGGCCTCGACGCCACCGGCGCGGTGCTGGCGCTGCTCGAGCAGCCGGTGCCGGAAGACGCGAAGGGCACGTTCGTGGCCGCGGGGCAGACCTTCGACCTGTCCACCCTGCACGAAGGCGTGCCGGTGGTGGTGCACGCGTACCGGCGCGAGGGTGCGGACTGGAAGCGGGTGGAGTCGAAGCTGTCCACCACCGGGTGGGACTACGGCCTGGGCGTGAAGGAGCTCGAGGCCTTCCGGCGCTTCGGCCCGCGCAGCGCCGACCTCGCGGCATCACACGCGCAAGGCGACGTCGCGGAGGACGCGGTGCTGCCGGGGCTGATGAACCTCGCGCCGAAGGACGCCGGCGCCGACGACGGACAGTGGATCTTCCTCGGCGCGGGCGGCGCGCGGCTCTACGTCTGGGAGATCTCCGGCGAGTTCGCCTACACCACCGGCCTGATCGCGCTCGGCACGCCTGCGCCGAAGCCGCTGCCGAAGCTGGGCTTCACCGACGGCGACCTGGTGGCGGTGCGGACGAGCGGAGCGCACCTGCTGGTCACGGGCTCGCATGTGGGCACCCACCCGCGGCTGTATGAGCTGCCCGCGGGGAAGCTCGTCTTCAGCTCCGACACGGCGCGCGCAGCGACCTTCTGGCCCACCACCGCGAAGCCAGACAGCCATGAATGAACTCGCGATTGCTCTCTCATGGGGCATGTCGCGGTGAGACCGCTATATTGGCTCCATGCCTGAAGTGACCGACGCCCAGCTCATCGAGCAGGTGAAGAAGGGCGACGCGAAAGCGATGGACTCGCTGCTCGCCCGCCACGAGCAGAAGATCTACCGGTTCGGGCTGCGCATGTGCGGCAACGAAGACGACGCGCGCGACGTGCTGCAGGAGACGCTGCTGGCCGCGTTCAAGAACCTCGGCACCTTCCGCGGCGACTCCCAGCTCTCGACGTGGCTGTACCAGGTGGCTCGCAGCTTCTGCATCAAGCAGCGCCGCCGCCGCGAGGGTGAGCCCGCCCACCTCGAGTCGATGGAGGGCACCGAGGTGAAGGCGATCCCCACCGACTCCACCTCGCTCGACGCGAAGGCGCACGCGCGCGAGGTGGGCCACGTCATCCAGGCCGCCATGAACACGTTGCAGGAAGAGCACCGCGAGGCCCTGGTGCTGCGCGACGTCGAGGGGCTGTCGGCCGAAGAGGCCGCCGACGTGGTGGGCATCGAGGTGGGCGCGCTCAAGAGCCGGCTTCACCGCGCCCGCATGCAGCTCAAGCAGAGCCTGGCCGCGGTGCTCGACGATCGCGACACCGACCTCGGCTGCCCCGAGCTGCAGCAGGAGCTCTCGGCCTACGCCGCGTCCGAGATCGATCAGGCCGCCTGCGCGCGCATCGAGGCCCACCTCGAGGGGTGCGTGCGCTGCACTGCCGCCTGCGACTCGCTCAAGCGCACCGTCTCGATGTGCCGCGCCATTCCCGGGGGCGAGGTGCCGGCGCCGGTGCGCGCCGCGGTGCGCCAGGCCCTGCGCATGTCCGCGGAGTGAGCTCGTGAGCGACGCCGACGAGCTGGCCCGCAGGAAGCTGCTCGAGTCGAAGGGTAAGTCCTTCGGCCACAGCAGCCGCCCCAACGATCGCGCCCCCTGGGCGAAGAACGTCCTCATCGTCACCAGCGGCAAGGGCGGGGTGGGGAAGAGCACCGTCGCCGTCAACGTGGCCTCGGTCTTCGCCCAGCGCGACTGGAAGGTGGGGCTGCTCGACGCCGACGTCTACGGCCCCTCGGTGCCGCGCATGCTGCAGGTCGACGACGAGCGCCTCACCTGGAACGACCAGGAGCGCATCGTCTGCGCCGAGAACTTCGGGATGAAGGTGATGAGCGTGGGCATGACCACGCCCACCCCCGATACCCCGCTGGTGTGGCGCGCCAGCGTGGCCACCAGCGCCCTCATTCAGCTGCTCGAAGACGTCGACTGGGGCGAGCTCGATCTGCTGGTGGTCGACATGCCGCCGGGCACGGGTGACACGCAGCTCACCATGGCCCAGGAGCTGCGCGTCACCGCGGCCCTGGTCGTCACCACGCCCCAGGTGATCAGCACCGACGACGTGCGCCGCGCCATCAAGATGCTGCAAGACGTGCACATTCCCATCGGCGGCATCGTGGAGAACCTGAGCGGCTTCGTCGCCCCCGACACCGGCCAGCGCTACGCCATCTTCGGTGAGGGCGGCGGCCAGCTGCTGGCGAAACAATATGGGCTGCCTTTTCTCGGGGAGATCCCCATCGACATGGCCGTTCGCCAGTCGAGCGACGCCGGCACGCCCATTGCGGTGTCAGGCACCGCCGCGCAAAAGGCCTGGTACGAGCGGATCGCCGACGGCCTGCTGGCCACGGGCCGATTCCTGCAGCCGAAATTGTAGGGTCCAGAACCTCGCAAGGCGTCTTCTGGCTCCAAGGACCGCTCATGCGCCTCGGCTTCGTCGTAGACCTGAACAATTGTATCGGCTGCAAGGCGTGCGAAGTCGCCTGCAAGGCTGAAAACAACGTGCCGGTGAACAGCTGGAGGCTCCGCGTGAAGTACGTGGACCAGGGCGAGTTCCCCGACGTGAGGCGGTCGTTCACGCCCATGCGGTGCAACCACTGCGAGAACGCGCCGTGCGTGCGGGTCTGCCCGGTGAGCGCGCTGCACTACCTGCCCAACGGCATCGTCAACGTCGACAAGGACCGCTGCATCGGCTGCGCGGCCTGCATGATGGCCTGCCCCTACGGCGCCATCTACATGGACCCGGAGACCAACACGGCCGACAAGTGCACGTACTGCGCGCACCGGGTCGAGTCGGGGCTGGAGCCGGCGTGCGTGGTGGCCTGCCCGACCGAGGCGAACATCTTCGGAGATCTCGACGAGCCGAAGTCGAAGATCGCCGAGCACCTCGCCACGCACCGCGACGTGCGCGTGCGCAAGCCCGAGAAGGGCACGAAGCCCACCCACTTCTACACCGGCGGTGGTGACGCGGGCCTCGACCCGAACGCGGCGAAGCGTGAAGAGGGGCCGACGCTCTTCGGCACCATCGGCAAGCTCGACAAGGTCGGAGGCGAGTGATGCACGACGATCCCGGCGCAGCACGAGTCACCCTCGACGTCCTCCACACCGGCATCATCTGGGGCTGGTACGTCACCATGAACTTCTGGGCGAAGAGCGTCTCGACGGGCGTGTTCCTGCTCGGCGCGTTCTTCATGAAGAAGAGCCCGGCGAAGGCCTTCTACCGGCTGGCGGTGCCGGCGATCGCCTTCGTGTTCATCAACATCACGCTGCTCTTCACCGTGCTCGACCTGCACCAGATGACGCGCTTCTGGCACATGTTCGTCTGGCCCCACACCACCTCGGCCATCAACCTGGGCGCGTGGACGCTCACCGCCTACAACGGGCTCACGCTGCTGCTGGTGTACCTGGCGTGGAAGCGGAAAGACGCGCTCTACGATCGGCTGATCGCCCCCACGTGGATCGTCGCCTTCCTCGCCACCATCTACACCGCGGGGCTGCTCGGCCAGGCGAACGCGCGCGAGCTGTGGCACGCGCCCACCGAGGTGGCCCAGATGATCCTCGCGGCCACGCTGGCAGGCAGCGCGGTCTTCCTGCTGCTCAACCAGGTGCCTGAGAAGGAGCGTTCCGGCTTCGCCTGGGTGCTCGGGCTCTCGGCGCTGGGGGCGCTCACCATCTACCTGTCGGAGGTGGTCTTCGCCCCGCAGAAGTCGGAAGAGGCGGGCTTCCTGGTCGAGCTGCTGCTCACCGGCTCGCTGCGCACGCTCTTCCTCTCGGGGCTGGGCTTCGGCTTCGTGGTGCCCGTGCTGATCATCTTCTTCGGGATCAAGCGCGAGGCCCCCGTCGTCTTCCCGATCGCGGCGCTCTCGAGCCTGGTGGGCCTGTGGCTGGTCAAGCACGCCTGGCTGATCGCGCCCCAGCTCATCCCTCTCTCCTGAAGGCCCAGGCTCTCCCATGATGAAGCGACGCGATTTCCTGAAGGCGGCGGCGGTGGCGGGCGGCACGGTGGCGGTGACGGCGGGCGCGGTGAGGTCGGTGGTGCCCGAGGTGAAGGCGGGCGCGAAGCTCACCGGGTTCGACACGGTGCCGATGGTGAACGGCAACCTGAGCGCCTACCCCCCCACCGACAAGTGGGGCAGCTGGCGCGAGCTCTCGGGCGACGACTGGAAGCGCGGCGGCACGGGCCGGGCCGACGTGAAGGTGCACGAGCACATTCTCGTGCCCACCATCTGCAACAACTGCGAGGCGGTGTGTGGGCTCACCGCGTGGGTCGACAAGGAGACGATGGTCGTCCGCAAGTTCATGGGCAACCCGTTCCACACCGGCAGCAAGGGGCGCAACTGCGCCAAGGGCTACGCGGTGCAGTCGCAGATGTACGATCCCGATCGCATTCCTTTCCCGCTCAAGCGCGCGCCGGGCAGCAAGCGCGGCGACGGCAAGTGGGTGCGCACCACCTGGGACGAGGCGCTGAGCACCATCGGCGCGAAGATGCGCGCGGCGCTGCAGAGCGGCGACGAGCTCTCGAAGAAGACGATCATGCACCACGTGGGGCGGCCCAACGAGTCGGGCTTCACGCCGCGCGTCTGGGCCTCGCTGGGCCAGGACTGCCAGAGCTCGCACACCAACATCTGCTCGGCGAACGGCCGGCTGGCGAGCCTGCTCTGGGTCAACGACGATCGCAGCTCGCCCGACTGGGAGAACTCGCGGCTGATCCTCCTGGTGTCCTCGCACGCGGCGGACGCAGGGCACTACTTCCAGCAGTCGGCGGCGCAGATCGCGAAGGCGCGGAAGAAGGGCGCGAAGCTGGTGGTGATGGACCCCCGGCTCTCGAACTCGGCCGGCATGGCCGACCTGTGGATCCCCTGCTGGCCGGGCAGCGAGTCGGCGATTCACCTGGCGATGGCGGGGCGGCTGGTGCGCGAGAAGAAGTACGACCGCGCGTTCATCGAGCGCTGGTGGAACTGGCAGGAGCTGATGGACGACAAGGCCGAGCTCGAGCTGCTGCACGAGCGCGGCTTCCTCGACAAGGTACCCACCGGCGGCACGTTCGCCGACTTCGAGGCGCTGCTCGAAGATCTCTACGGGCGCTACACGCTCGAGTGGGCGGCTGAAGAGGCGCGGGTGCCGGTCTCGAAGCTCGAGCAGCTCTACCAGTACGTGCTCTTCGCGGGCGATCGCATCACCTCGTTCTATTGGCGCAGCACCGCGGCCGGAAACCGCGGCGGGTGGATGTCGTCGGGCCGCACGGGGATCCTGCTGCTCTCGCTCACCGGAAACTTCGAGGGCGTGGGCGCGCTCGGCTTCGAAGAAGGGCGGATGATCGCGGTGGCGGGCAAGGGCGGGAAGTCGACCGTCGGCGAGGCCCCCGCGAAGGTGAACGTCTGGAACGACCTGAGCTACCCGCCGGAATGGCCGCTGGCGTCGTACGAGCTGTCCTTCCTGCTCCCCCACCTGCTCAGCGACACCGCGTGGCAGGACAAGTGGAAGGCGAAGGGCCTGTCGGTGCCTGGCAAGCTCGCGGTGTGGATCCCCCGCCAGTACAACCCGGTGTGGATCAACCCGGACGGCTTCCGGTGGATCGAGGTGCTGCGCGACGAGACGAAGCTCGAGCTCACCTTCAACCCGTCGCCCACCTGGTCCGAGACCAACTGGTTCATGGACTACATCCTGCCGGTGGGGCTGTCGGGCGAGCGGCACGACCAGCACTCCGAGCCCACCAACACCGAGGCGTGGATCGGCTTCCGCCAGCCGGTGCTGCGCGTGGCGCTGGAGAAGAGCGGCTGGGAACCGAAGGACCCCGCGCGCGCCACCCTCGAGGCCCACATGAAGGCGGGGCTGGGGGAGATCTGGGAAGAGAACGAGCTGTGGGTGAACCTGCTCTTCCACCACGTCGATCCCGACGGCGCGCTGGGCATTCGCAAGTTCTGGGAGAGCCGCGCCAACCCGGGCAAGCCGGTCACCATCTCGGAGTACTACGACGCCGCGTTCGCCACGTTGCCCGGGCTCAAGAAGGCGGCGCTCGAGGCGGCGGCGAAGAAGACGGCCGAGGCGAAGACCGATCTCGAGGTCAAGCTGGCGGCCTTCGCCCAGAAGTTCCCCTGCTACGACCTGCTGCGCGATCGCGGCGCGTGGACCGAGCACGTCGACGTGTTCAACCTTCACGAAGAAGAGCTGCACGTCGACGAGGCGGCGAAGAAGGTGAAGGTGAAGGCGGCGCAGTTCTGGAACGGCTCGGCGGAATACGCGCTCGACCAGGTGAAGACCGACGCGCGCACCCAGCAGCTCTACGTCGACACGCCCGAAGGCCGGCACAACATCGGCGTGCGCGACGGCGACAAGCTCACCGCGGGCTTCGCCACCCCCAGCCGCAAGATGGAGTTCTACGCGAGCTGGCTCAAGGACTGGGGCTGGCCCGAGTACGCCGTGCCCCTCTACCCGCTCACCGCCGCGCAGCGGACCCAGATGGTGCACATCGTCTCGCAGGTGCACCACCAGTACATGACCGAGCCGAACTCCTTCGCGCTCAACCCGATCTTCCGGCTGCCGTACAACATCCACACCCGCTCGGTGAACGCGAAGTGGCTGATGGAGATCAGCCAGAACCACAACCCGCTGTGGATGAACACGAAGGACGCCGCGCGGCTGGGCTTCAAGCGCGGCGAGCCGGTGAAGGTGCGGGTGGTCGACACGCTCTCGGGCAAGGAATCGGGCTACTTCGTGGCGCAGTGCCAGCCCACCGAGGGCCAGGCGCCGGGCGTGCTCTCGTGCAGCCACCACGCGGGCCGCTGGCGCCGGGTGGGCCAGGTCGAGGTGGGCTTCGAGCAGCCGCTGCACCTGATGCGGCTGGGCTCGGTGGTGGTCGACGTGCAGGAGAAGGGCACCGAGCGCACGCTCACGTACACGGAAGGGGTGAAGCCCTTCAAGGTGACGCCCACGAAGGAGTTCGGTGAGCGCGGCTGGCCCTTCGCCGAGTTCAACGCCGACCTCGACAACATCAGCTGGGATGGGCTGTCGGGCGTCTGGCAGAACGCCGTGCACCACCCGCACCCTGATCCGATCTCCGGCATGCACTGCTGGCACCAGAAGGTGCTGCTCGAGAAGTGCACCGCGGGGGAGAAGATCGGCGACCTCAAGGTCGACATCGCCGCCACCTTCGCCACCTACCAGGCGTGGAGGGATCAGCTCACCCGCCCGGCGCCCGGACCCGGTGGGCTGCGCCGGCCCGAGCACCTCAAGCGGCCCTGGGTCGCATTGACGCGCGACGCGTACAAGATGAACCTGAAGCAGTGACGGCAGCCGAACGCCAGCGGCTCTACGCCTTCTTCGCCCGGCTGTGGGTCAAGGAGCTCGACGGGCCGTTCCTCGAGCTGCTCGACGGCCCGCTGGGGCGTGAGCTGTTGCCGCGGTTCCACGAAGACGAGGCGGCGCTGCTGCGCGACGCGGACCAGCGGGTGGCCACCTTCGACGCCGACTTCGTGCACCTGACGGTGGTGAACCTCACGCCCTACGAGTCGTTCTTCCGGCGCGACGACGCCATGCTCGAGGCCGGCGCGGTGAACCCGGTGGCGAGCTGGCTGAACCAGTACGCGCTCGAGGTCGACCTGGCGCAGGCCCGCGCGCTGGCGCCCGATCACCTGGGCCTCGAGCTCGAGGTGATGGCGGTGCTCTGCGCGAAGGAAGCCGAGGCCCTCGAGGCCGGCAACACCCCTGCGGTGGGCGCCGTGCGACAGGTGCAGCGCGAGTTCCTCGACGAGCACCTGCTCACCTGGGCGCCGCTCTACCTGTTCGCCGCGAGGCGCAACGCGCGCACGTTGCTCTACCGCGAGGGCGCCGAGGCCACGCTGCAATATCTGTTCACCGATTTGGAGCAGGTGACTCAAGTGCCTCCCTCTCCCCGAGGGGGAGAGGGTCGGGGAGAGGGCAAACCATGATGTTGGCCCTGTCCTACGAGCGCTGCGTCCGAACCCGCAGCGTCGCCTCGAGCTGCCGCATCTGCGTCGACACCTGCCCCGCGAGCGCGATCACCCTCGAAGGACCGAAGCAGTCCGTCGCGGTCTCCCTGGACGCCTGCACCAGATGCGGTCTCTGCGAGGCGGCCTGCCCGACCGAGGCGTTCAGCGGCGTCTTCGACGTGACGAAGCTCGCGCCGCCGGTCACCAGGCTCGCCTGTGGTGAAGGGGGCGTGCCTTGCGTGGGAGCGATCTCAGTCGAGGATCTCCTCGTGCTGTTCCTGAAGACGAAGCAGTTGGAGCTTGTAGGGAAGGCGTGCCCCTCGACTTCGCTCGGGGTGAACGGCCACGCGAAGGTTGAGCGAGCGGTGGCCCAGGCGCGCAGCTTCCTGTCCGCACTGGGAATCGCGAGCGAGACGCTGACCTGGCGCGACGACTCACCACCCCCACAGCCAGCGAGCCCGCCTCCGGCGAAGGAGCCGGTGCCCCCGCGCCGCCAGTTCCTCAACCTGTTCGTGCCCGGCGCCGTTCCGCCGCCGCCGCAGAAGCTCACGCTGCCCGACCGCCTCGACGTGAAGCGGCTGCGAGAGACGGCACCACCGCCCCGCCGCGCCCGCCTGCTCGCGGCGCTGCCTTCCTCCGCTTCGCCGAAGCGCGCGGAGCTGCCCGAAGCCCAGATCGGCTTCACCTCGTCGAAGGTGGTCAACGAGACCACGTGCACCGGCTGCATGGCCTGCGTCACGGCGTGCCCCACCGGGGCGCTCACCAACTCCCGGCTCAAGGAACAGCTCCGCTTCGACGGCAGCCGCTGCGTGAAGTGCACCCTGTGCCACGACGTGTGCGAACCGAAGGCGATCACCCTTTCTCCCGTGTTCCGCCCGGTCGACTTCCTCGACTTCGCGCCGAAGACGCTGGCCACCCTGAAGATGACCCAGTGCGGAGAGTGCGGCGCGCTCTTCAAGGACGAGGGCCGCGAGCCGGTGCTCTGCGCGCGCTGCCACGAGCACGACGCCGAAGCGCGCGAGCTGTGGAGGCGAAGTTGATCGGCCCGGGCACGAAGGTGATGGGGCTGGTGATGACGGACCCGCGCGTGGAGGGGCACGTGACGCGCCTCTACAACTACCTGTTCGGCTTCAACGGGCTCGACGCGGCCTACGTGTCCTTCCTGGTGAGATCGCAGCACCTCGAACTCACCCTCAACGGCATCCAGAGCTCCGGGCAGACCGAGCTGCTTCATCTCGCCCCTGCGCACCAGGCCGCGGCCGGGCGCTGGGCCGGAGTCGACGGGTTGATCGACACGGTGCGCGTGAGAGGGGAAGGGCCCCGGGCCACCCTCGGCCATGCCGACCCGGCCACGTGGCTCGAGCCCGAGGTGGTGTGCGCGCGCGCCCTGCGGGACGGTGAGGAATGGTTCGGGCGGGCCTTGAAGCCGCCTCCCGACTGGCTCGACGTGGTGGACGAGACGGCGTTCCGGCCCTGCAAGCTCACCCATGACGACTTCGAAGGAGCGCCCCCGTGAGTGACGGCCCGCTGGACGCGCTCGCCGCGCGCTTCGTGTTGCCCGCGAAGAGCGGCGTGTACGTGACGAAGAACGAGCTGATCGCGCTGGCCCGGGTGACCGAGGGGAGCCTGCGGGTCAACGAGCGGCGGCGCATGCTCGCCGACGTGCTCAAGTCGCCGCAGAACCCGGCCGAGCTCAAGGTGCTCTTCGGCCGGTTGATCGGCCTGTGCGAGCTCCACCTGCGCGAGTGGCACGAGCTCGTCGGCGCCTTCCCCCTCGCGGCCCGCGCCGCCGCGCCCTGGCAGGAAAAGGCGCGAGCGACCATCAAGTCCCTCGAGGAGCTGACCGAAGAACTCACCCTGGCCGAGCGGAGCTGAGATGCCGAGCGTGTTCGACGACAAGTCCCACCAGCCGGATGACGTGAGCCTGGCCCGCGGGCTGGGGAAGGCGACCGCGCCGTGGCTCGAGCTGGTGGAGTACCTGGCGCAGCTCCCCGGCGTGACGGCGAGCTGGAAGTTCTATGGCGCGAAGCACGGCTGGCAGCTCAAGGCGGTGCAGGGAAAGCGGGCGGTGCTCTACCTCGTGCCCAACGCCGCTGCCTTCACCGCCGCCCTCGCCCTCAGGCCCGCCGCGCTCGAGGTGGCGCGCGCCACGCTCCCGCCGGCGCTGGTCCGGGAGATCGACGCGGCGAAGCCGGGGCCTGAAGGTCACCCGGCGCGCGTGCTGGTGCGCACCCGGAAGGATGCCGCCCTGGTGAAGCGCCTGCTCGCCCTCAAGGTGAACGGCTGATGGCGCGCGCACGAAAGGCGGTGCGCCACCGGTCGGCTTCTTCCCGGGTCAGGCTCCCGCGCATGAGCGAGGACATCAGCGCGTCGACGTCGAGCCGATTGGCGCCCTCGCTGCGCAGCAGGCCGCTGGCGACCAGCCCTTCGACGAGGGACGCTCTGACCTGCCTGAGCGTGGCGTCGTCGGCGAGCGCCGCGCCCGGCGCCACGCTCGCGCCGCGCACCGCCCAGAGCTCGTGCGCGTACACCACCACCGCCTGGGAGAGGTTGAGCGAGGGCTGCTCGTCTGACGAGGGAATGAAGGACACCGCATGACACTGCTCGACGTGCTCGTTCTGCAGCCCGTTGCACTCGGCGCCGAAGACCAGCGCCCAGGCGGTGTCGCGCCGCTGCGTGGTCTCGTGCGCCAGCTCGCGCGGCGTGAGGCGAAGGCGGCCCTCGAGGGTGCGCATGGTCGTGCCCACCACCCACGAGCAGTCGGCGATCGCCTCGGCCAGCGTGTCGACCCGGCGCAGCGTGCTCAGGTCTCCCGCGTCTGCTGCGGCGCGATGGTTGAGCAGGACGCTCTTCATGCCCTCGAGGTGCGCGACGGACGACACCGCCACCCAGTCGGAGATCCCGAAGGTCTTCATCGCCCGCGAGATCGCCACCAGGTTGTCGGCGTTGCGCGGGTGAACGAGGACCAGGCGGGGAGGCGTCAGCACACCGCTGGTATGGGGCGGTCGGCCGCATGATGTCCACCGTGACTTTCCGGCGAGCGGGAAACGGCCACTTCGAAGCGAACTACGTCACGCCCGAAGACATGCTGTCCTCCGCGAGGGAGGAGCTGGTCGCGGCGCTGGAGCAGGAGCTGTCGACGCGCCCGCTCTCGGTCCTGTTCGTGGTCGGGGCCGCCACCGTGCCCCGCGCGGTGCCCGAGTTCTGGCTCGGGGTCACCACGAGGCTGGCCCCGCGGCTGTGCGCGATGGCCATCGTCTCGCCCAGCCTCGCCGTGCGCTCGTCGGTGATCGCCTTCAGCGTCGCCAACCGGGTGCGCGGCGTGAAGCTCGCGGTGAAGGCCTTCAGCCCTGCCGAGCTGGAGGCGGCGCGGCAGTGGTGCGCGGCTCAGCGGCTGGCAGCAGCTCCTGGTCGATGAGCTCGCGGTGGTAGTGCCCGGCGCGGTAGCCCACCACCCGCTCCACCTCGCGGCCCTTCGAGAAGTAGACGACGGTCGGTGTTCCGGTGACGCGCAGGCGCGCGGCGGTCTTCGGGGCCAGCGCCACGTCGAACTCGGCCACCTTCAGCCGGCCCTGGTAGTCGCGCGAGAGCTGCATCACCACCGGCTCGAGCAGCTTGCAGGGTCCGCAGCCCTGGCTCCAGGCGTCGACCAGCACGGGGACCGGGCTGTCGAGCACCTCCTTCTTGAAGTTGTCGTCGGTGAGCGCCACCACGGCGTGTGCTTCTGCCTCGAGTCCGATCAGCTTTTTGAACCAACCCATGCGGTTGGGAGCCAGCGTTGCACGGAAAAGGTGCAGCGCCTTGAATCCGGGTGATGGCCCGGGTGCTCTCATGCCGGTGAAGCTCGCGCTCTTGCTGGTGGCCCTGGTCGCCGCCCCGGACGGAGGGGTGCGCAAGGGGCGCACCATCGACGAGGTGAAGCTCCTCTATTTCCACGCGAGCTGGTGCCAGTCGTGCAAACGCCTCGACGCCGGCCGGGTGATCGAACGGCTGCGAGAGCGGGAGCCCGGGCTGGTGGTGGAGAAGGTCGACGTAGACACGCAGGAACCCCTGCTCGATCGCTACGGCGTGACGGTGACGCCCACGTTGATCCTCGTGGACGCCACCGGCTTTCCGCTGGGCAGGCCGGCCATCGACCTCGATCAACCCGACGCGACGCTCGAGCGGGTGCACAAGCTGGTGAAGAAGATGGTGAAACCGAAGAGCCCCTGAGCGCACCCTGAGGCGAAAGGCAGGCCCCATGTTCAGAGTGTTCTTTTTCGCGCCCCTCGCCGTCATGCTCTCGGGTTGCACGAAACCTGCGGACGCCGTCCCCGTCGCTCCGCCCCCCGTCGTCGCGCCCAGCCCGGGGGCCGTGCTCGACCGCATGGACTCGCGTAAGCCGGTGCCGCTGCTGCCGATGATGGCGAACCACCAGAAGCAGAACATGCGGGACCACCTGGTAGCCGTGCAGGAGATCATCGCCGCGCTGGCGACCGACGACTACGCGGCGATCGAGAAGGCCGCCGGGCGCATCGGCTTCAGCGAGCAGATGGGCCAGATGTGCAACCACATGGGCGCGGGCGCCCCGGGCTTCACCGAGCAGGCGCTGAACTTCCACCACACCGCCGACGGCATCGCGGCCGCGGCGCGCGCGAAGGACAAGGCGAAGGTGATGAGCGGGCTGAGCGCCACGCTGCAGACCTGCACCGCGTGTCACGCCACCTGGAAGCAGCAGGTCGTCGACGAGGCCACCTGGCAGCAGGCCACGGCCACCGCGCCCCCGACGCCCCACTGAGCGTCAGGGGCAGGTGGCCTTCAGGTCGATCACCAGCCCCGTCTGGCTGAAGAGATACAGGTGCTCTTCCCGGCCCACGCGCGCCTGGTGCGTCACCGGCCCCCAGTGCGGCGGGAAGGCGTCGAGGCCGGGGTGCGCCGACTCGAGCGGCACCCGCTTCCACGTTCCCAAGGGAGGGGTCTCGAGGGAGAGCCGGTACAGCGCAGTGGGGCTCAGCGCGAACGCCTGGCCGCACAACGAGCCGAAGGCGACCACCGTGGGCAGGGGCGCCTCGGGAATGGTGGGCGAGAGCGGCACCGGCACGGGCAGGCCGAAGACGCGCCCGTCCGAGGTGCCCACCCGGCCGCGGCTGCCTTCCATCCACACCGAGAGCGGAACGGCGTTGGTCACGCCCAGGCGGATCTCGTCGGACAGCCAGAGCGAGGGCGTGTGCACCACCACCCGGAAGATCCGCTGCTGCTCCACGGTGTACCCATCGAGAAGAGGCCCGGTGCCGGCGTCGCCGCGATCGGACGCGGCGAAGGCGAGCGACTGGATGTCGGCTGAGGGCAGCGGCACCGACTTGATGCCGATGGTGCGGATGCCGGCGTCTTCGGAGATCAGCCGGTCGTCGGCCCAGAGGCGATCTCCCGCGCCCACGATGAGCCACGGCTGACCGTCTGCATCGGTGGTGATGGTCGAGAAGGCCCTCGTGCCGCTGCCGTCGATCAGCATCATGCCGAAGGCAGAGGGCAGCAGGTCGCTGGATCGGGAGAGCACCGCGAGCGGAGGCGGATCGGCGTTGAGGTCGCCGAGCTTCCGGCTCATCGACTGCACCACCATCGACTGGTCACCGAGCGTACCGGTCCTGCCCTGGGAGCCGATCATCCAGTCCGGCTTTCCGGTGACGCTGCCCGCGACGTAGAGGGTGCCGAAGGTGACGGGCCGCAGCCCCAGCGTGCTGCTCACCCCGCTCGGTTGAGGAGAGTACTGGGCCCCGTCGAAGAGGTCGTCGTTGTGGGTGGTGAGCAGAGAAGGGCCTCCCGCGACCCGATCGGGCAGGCCGCTGGAGAGCATCGAGAGACAGCCGGCCTGGGGACACCCTCGAGGCGTGCCGGTCGCGTCGAGCCCCGCCAGCCCCGCGCTGTCGCGGGCCACGTGGTAGCCCTGCCGGACGCCCGCGGGCAGGCTCAGCGGTTCGAGGCCGCAGCCACCATCCATCGGCGTGGCATGGCGGTAGCCCACCGTCGAGCTGCCCGCATCGACCTCGGCTCGCAGGCAGAGGGTCACCGCGAGGTCATTCGTCGACGCCCCCCCGCTGCCCACCTTGAGCAGCTGTTCCCCGGGGCCGCAGGCCGGGCACGGACCATACTGGGGGGTGAAGGCCAGCGCCGCGCAGGGGCTGGTGGGTTGCTCCCCGGGGGCATGCTTGAAGACGGAGAGGCGCTGGTCCTGGTCCGAGGTGGCGGTGAGGAGCCGGCTGGCGGCGTCGTAGAAGACGCGATCGAGGGGCACGGGCGTGGCCGCGCAGGCATCGCTGAGGCCCGGCAGCGCCACCGGCCGCCACTCGGGCGCGGCGCTGTCGCCACCATCGAGCGCGATGAACGGGCCCCGCCGCGGCGCGAAGTAGGGGCCGGCCGCGGTGGCGGCCAGCGCCGAGCGGCGCTTGAACGCGTCGTCGAGGAAGGCCACGTCGCTCACCGCCGAGGGCAGGGTGGCGAACCGGAACTCGCGTGGATCACAGGTGATCATGTCGAGCCCGCGCTCGCACAGCCCGACCGAGGCGCCTGAAAAAGAGGCGAGCTCTTCGTCCACCGAGACGGGGCTGGTCAGCGCCGGGGCGTAGCGGAGCTCGGCGTTGGCCAGCGACGGCACCAGCAGTGACGCGGTGCCTCCATCGAGCGCGCCGCCGTAGTCGACCAGGCCCATGGCGTCGGTGGCGAGCAGGTGCGCCGCGGTCAGCGCGAGCGCGTGGGCCGGGCGCAGCAATGGCGTCGAGGTGAGCGAGGTGGGGTCCTGCATCGTCGACGAGCCGTTGGTCGCCAGGGTGACGCTGCCCGCCGCGATGAAGGCCGCGCGGTTGGTCTCGAACGCGGTGCGCTGCTTCACGTCGACCTGCACGAGCTCGACCTGCGCCGGAAGCAGGGGGCTCACCTTCACCGCGGTGACGCTCACCTGGCCCAGGTGCAGCCCCTGCTTCGCCACGTCGACGCACGCGCCTTCGGGCCCGCACCGCCAGGTGGCCTCGCAGTCGGAATCAGTGACGCACAGGTACGCCGCGCCCGCATCGAGGGCATGGCAGACCTGCCCCCGCACCTCGCGGCCACAGCGCCAGCCCGGCGCGCAGTCGCCTGCATCGGCGATCGCCTCCTGGCTCGCCCGGCACGATCGATCCTGCGCGGCCGCGCGGTCGTAGCAGAGCCGCTCGGCCCCGCAGTGCCACGTGGTCGAGCAGTCCGCGGCGCTCTCGCACGCGTACGGCAGGTTCTGCGCAGGATCCTGACAGAACCCTGACAGTCCACACCGCCACCCCCCGGGACAGGAGTTGAGCCCCTCGGCGCGATCGCAGGCGTAGAGCCGCGGCACGTCGTCGACGAGCGGGTTGGTGCAGCCGGCGAGGGCGAGCAGCAGCACGGCAAGCCGCCTCATCGGAAGCTCCCGGTGAACGCCACGCCCGAGCCCGTCCACTGCATCGCCACCGAGACCTCACCGCTGCCGGGCCCCGACGGGAGCAGGTAGATGCCCACGCCGATCGCCGCCGCGCCCGCGCAGATCGCCGCCAGCCCCAGGCTCTTCTGCAGCGCCAGCTCGTCGCCCTTCTGTTGGTAGAACGAGGGCCGCTCCAGCAGGCCGGGGGTGCGTTGCCCGGTGGCGAGGTCGTGCTGGTACTGCTGTTCCTGGATCAGCGCCTGCGCTCCAAGGGCGAGACCCACGGCGGCGGCCGCGCTGCCGGCGCCGATGAAGGCCAGGCCCGGCACCTTCGAAGGCCGCGGCGGCGCGGGCGTGGCGGTCGCCTCGGCCAGCGCCCACGGGAGCAGCTGGCGCAGCGTGTCGACGTCGCGCGCGATGCGAATGGACCGCGCCACCACCATCGACTTCGACACGTCGAGCATCTGCATCGAGAGCTGCAACGAGGGGCCGATGCGGCTGAGGGTGCCGCTGAGCACGTAGGGCGCGCCCAGGGCGCCCGCCAGCTCGGTGAGGCAGGTGCTGGCCTCCGGGGAGCAGCCGAGGAGCTGCTTCTGCCGCTCGACCCCGAGAATGGTCTGCACGTCCTTCGAGGTGAGGCTGCGGAAGTAGCCGCGGTGGTCGACCTCCGCGCCGATGCCGTCCGTGATGGCCTCGGCGAGGGCAGCGTCCACCCCGCGCACGGTGAACTCCTGAACCAGGAGGCGGGGGAGTTCAGGCGGGGGGGCTGCGGCGAACAACGGCTGCAGCACGAGCGCGACCAGGAGAGACATCGGCGGACCTTAGCGGTCGCCGCAAAGCCCGCTGCGAAATCAGAGCGCCCTCCAGGCCATCCCTCCGGCCACCACGAGCGCCAGCACCGTGAAGCCCGCGCGCAGGGGCCCCGCCGGGAGCCGGCCCGAGAGGGGCACACCCAGCAGCGCGCCCACCACTGCGCCCGCGGCGATGGGCAGCACCAGGGGGATGAGTGAGGGGTCGTTCACCAGGGTGGTGGTCGCGCCGCTGAAGCTGCTGGCTGCGATCAACACCGTCGAGGTGCCGACGGCGCGGTGGAGCGGCAGGCGCGCCAGCCCCACCAGCGCGGGCACCATGAGGAAGCCGCCGCCCACGCCGAGGAACCCGGTGAGCACGCCGAGGCCCAGGCCCGCCGCGAGCAACACGACCCTGGGCGCTGCCCGCGGGTCGTCCTTCTTCGGAAGGAAGAGCGACGCGGTGGCCAGCACCAGCACCACCGCGAAGAGGGCGTAGGTCACGCGCTCGGGCACGAAGGTGTTGAGCTTCGAGCCCAGCACCGCGCCCAGCATGGAAGGAGGGCCGACCATCAGAGCCACGCGCCAGTCGACGCGCTTCGCCCGGGCGTGGCCCAGCGCGGCCGTCACCGCGGCGGCGAAGACGATGGCGAGGCCGCCTCCAGTCGCGGCGCTCAGGGGGAGCTTGAAGAGCACCAGCAGCACCGGCACGGCGATGATGCCGCCTCCCGCGCCGAGCACGGCGAAGACGAGGCCCAGGGCGACACCGGTGAGGAAGGCGAGCATGTGGTGGAGAGCCGGGCCCACCCCCGGCGATTCAGTGAATCCCGGCAGGTCGTGCGCGGCTCTCGAAGGCCATGAAGAAGCGCAGCCTCGCGGAACTCGTCAGGAACGCCCAGCGCGCGAACGCCGCGGGCACCGATCTCCTCACCATCGGCGCGTCGGTGGGCGCGATTGGCCTCGCCGGCGCGGCGCTCGGCGCGGTGTGCCCGGCTTGCGTGGTGGCGACGCCGGCGCTGCTGGGCTTCGGCCTGGTGCAGAAGCTCCGCGCGTTCTTCCTGGCCAAAAAGGCGAAGAACCTCCCGGCTGACCCGCGGCTCGAAGTTTCCGCGGCCGTCGCCGCACCCGAAAGGCAGAACCCATGAACCTCGAAGTGTCGCAGTCGCAGTCCCAGTCGCATCACCGTCAGCTCGTCGCGCAGGGAGCGTTGTTGCTCGACGTGCGCACCCCCGCCGAATACCGCGAGGGCCACGTGCCCCACGCCCTCAACGTGCCCGTGCAGGAGCTGCCCATGCGGTTGCACGAGGTCGGCCCGACCAGCCGTCCCGTCGTGGTGTACTGCCGCAGCGGTGGGCGCAGCGCGCAGGCCACGCAGATTCTGACCCGAGCCGGCTACACGGTGCGCGACATCGGCCCGATGCACGCCTGGTGATCTCACGACCGGAAAACAAAGGAGCACGTCATGCAGATTCAACCCTTCTACGATGAGCGCACCTCGACGTTGACCTGGGTGGTCTTCAGCGAGGCCACGCGCGACGCCGTCATCATCGACCCGGTGCTCGACTACGAGCCCGGCGGCGGCAAGCTGTGGACGGAGTCGGTGGAGAAGGTGGCCGCGTTCGTCGACGCGGAGAAGCTCAAGGTTCACTACGTGCTCGAGACCCACGTGCACGCAGACCACCTCTCAGGCAGCCAGTGGCTCAAGAAGCGGTTCGGCGCGCAGGTGGCGGTGAGCCACCGCATCACCGAGGTGCAGGAGGTCTTCAAGGGCGTGTTCGGCTGGGCCGACTTCCCTGCCGACGGGCGCCAGTTCGACCGCATGCTCCAGGACGACGAGCTGTTGGTGGCTGGCGCGCTGGAGATCAAGGCGATCCCCACGCCGGGGCACACGCCGTCGTGCATGAGCTTCCAGGTGGGCGACGCGGTCTTCACCGGTGACGCGCTGTTCCTCGACGACGTGGGCGTGGGGCGCTGCGACTTTCCCCGCGGTGACGCCGGCTCGCTCTACGACTCGGTGGTGAAGCGCATCTTCACGCTGCCTGATTCGACCCGGCTCTTCGTGGGCCACGACTACCCGCCTGCGGGCCGCACGTGGAAGGGGTCCACCACCGTGGGCGAAGCGAAGCAGCGCAACGTGCAGCTCACCGCGAAGACGCCCCGCGAGGACTTCGTGGCGAAGCGCACCGCCAGGGATCGCACCCTGAGCGCGCCGCGGCTGCTGTACCCGAGCCTGCAGGTGAACATGGCCGCAGGTCAGCTGCCCGAGCCCGAGAAGAACGGGCGCCGCTACCTCAAGACGCCCCTCACGGGGCTCTGACCGTCGCGTTCCTCGCGGGCTGGCGGTAGCGTCATGCCCGTGAGTTCGGCGCGCGAAGAACAGTTCGTGACCTCGCTGGCAGACGGCTTCACCTCGGCCCTGAACAAGAGCGCGGGGCGGTGCCGTTTCTGCAACCAGGACGGCTTCGAGGTGCTGCTGTCCGTCTTCGGCGAGGGCTTCACCGAAGCTCAGGTGCGCGCGGCCACGCCCGAGCAACTCGCGCGGCTGGTCGAGCAGGTGCGCTCTTACCTCGAGCTCGAGAGCGCGACGCCCGAGTCCGTCCAGGCCGCCTTCCAGGCGGGGCTCTGGCAAGCCGGGTAGGCAGCGCCGGAATCCCGTGTCATGGCGGGGGCTCTCAATGACCATGAACAAGAAGGCATCAGGCATCCTCGGCGCGCTGGCCCTCGTCGGCGCACTCTTCTTCCTCGGCGGGGCTGGCGGCCCGACCATCTCCAGCGACGAGGCGAAGTCGCTGGTGAAGCAGGGCGCGCTGTTGCTCGACGTGCGCACCACCGGCGAGTTCGCAGGCGGCCACGTGGAGGGCGCGGTGAACGTTCCCGTGCAGGAGTTGGAGGCGAGGTTGCCCCCGGAGAAGGATCGCGCGGTGGTGATCTACTGCGCGAGTGGCCGGCGCAGCGCGGTCGCCAGGGACATGCTGCTCAAGGCTGGCTACGCGAAGGTCTTCGACCTCGGGGCGATGTCGAACTGGAAGTAGTTCGGTTTGCCCTGTCGTGGGGCGGTTCTGAGGCCTTCGCTTTTTCGGCGTTGCCCAGGAGAACCCGGTGGGCGAGCGTCACGCGCATGGGCACTGCGCGCCGTTTCGTCGTTCAAGAAGGCACCTCCAACAAGTTCTGGGAGATCGCCGTCGACGGGAAGTCCTTCACCGTCCGCTTCGGTCGCCTCGGGACGGACGGCCAGAGTGCCTCGAAGGCCTTCCCCACGCCGAAGGCCGCCGCCGAGGCCGCCGGGAAGCTCGTCGCTGAGAAGGTGAAGAAGGGCTACCGCGAGGAATCGGCGGGGAAGCCCCCGAAGGCGGCGAAGGCACGGGCGAAGAAGACCGGGAGCGCGTCCGCCGAGTTCGCCGCTGAGTTCGGGTACCTGGTGGACACGCCGGGAGCGCAGGCGCTGCTCGACGCCATCGCGCCGCGCGTGGTGTCGACGAAGCACGACGAGTCCGGCCTCGTCTTCGTCTTCGATCGCCCGAAGACGACGCTGACGGCGTCGCCCCCCGCGCCGGCGAGCAAGCACAAGAAGTGGCCGGAGTCCTTCAGGCGCCTCATGGCGCGGCACCAGAGCGTCTCCTTCCCGGAGCGAGGCTGGGCGTTGCACCTGGGCGACTCCGGCAGCGTGGACTTCGAGGTGGAAGAGCTGCCCGCCGTCCGCGAGGTGCTGCGCGACTACTCCGACTGGTGGGTGGTGGGAGACGGGCAGAATCCCCACGGGGAGCCGGAGCTGCGCCTGCTGTCCCACGAGAGCGCGGGGCTCGCCGGATCCACCGACTTGAACCCCGGCGCCCTCTTCCTCCAGCGGGTGGCCGAGGTCCTCGAGCTGGACGTGAAGCTGGACCCCCCGCCGCCGGCGAAGTCGAAGTCGAAGTCGAAGTCGAAGGCCACGGGTGGACTCGCGCTCTCGGACGAGGTGGGCCAGCTGCCGGCGGGCCCGGGGGAGGTCTGGCTCCAGAACGTCGACGGCGCACCCGACTGGTTGCTCTCCATGAGGGGCGGCGTCCTGTCCCTGTACGACACCTCGAAGCCGGGCGTCCCACGGCCGCTCGGGCAGGTGAAGCTCGCGCTCGACAGCCTCGACACCAGCTTCGGTCGCGTGAAGGCGCAGCGGGTGAAGCACGACCTCTTCCTCGGCTTCGAGGCCGGCTTCGTGCAGCTCGACGTCACCTCGCCCGCGAAGCCACGCCTCCAGCGCCTCGTGAACTCCGACGAGGCGCGCTGCACGCACTGGTTCGGCGGCGGTGCGGTCACCTACCAGTGCTACCTGAAGAGCAAGACGAGCCCGCCGAAGGGCTTCCCCCCCGGCGATGGCGTCTTCCGCCAGGAGCTCGCAGCGAAGGCCCTCAAGCTGTGCGACGCCACGCAGTACGGCCACGACTCCGCGCAGGTGGGCGATCGGGTGCTCTTCGTGCACCAACAGGGCGTCGACTTCTTCGACGTCACGAAGAAGGCCATCGCCGAGAAGCTGAAGCTGAACCTCTACTGGCCCGCGGTGGTGGCCCTGCCCGGCAAGACTGCCGCCGTCCTCGAGACCGGCGACCGCAGCGGCGTCGCGGTCACGCTCGTCGACTGCGCCACGAAGAAGGCCGGTGCGCGCCTCTTCAAGAAGCACGACGTGAAGGCGTGGTGCCTCGAAGGCGAGCAGCGCCTGTGGCTGGTGCTCGGCTGGACGAAGGGCGACGAGAACGCCTTCAGCCTCGGAGGAATCGAGCTCTCGAAGAAGACGGCGATCGACCCCGTGCCGCTGCCCGGGGGGGCCGAGTGGAACGACCTCGTCTGGCTGCGGGTCCACGACCGGGTCGTCACCGTCGGGTTCGAGGACGGCTCGGTGCGCACGCTGCGGCGCGGGTAGTGGCGTCTTCCGAAACGCAGAGCTCGATGCGCTCGGAGGTGCTTCTTGATCAGACCCGGTGATCACCTGCGTGAGCAAGCAGCCCCTGCTTCGCGGTGCGCGACATGCGCTGGCTGGCGAGCAGCAGCACCTGCTTCCGGGTGCCCGGGTTGCTCAGCACGATCTCCCTGAAGGCCTCCGCCGGCACGCGCAACGCGACCACCGGCTCCTTCGCCATCACGGTGGCCGAGACGGGGAGCTGAGCGGTCACCGAGATCTCGCCAATCGCGTCGCCTTCGACCAGGTCAGGGTACGAACCGAGCGACGGGTTGCGATGAAACGCAGCGCAGCGCCCGCGAAGCACCAGGAAGACGGCCACGCCCGGGTGCCCTTCTTCCAGGATGATCTCCTTCGGCTTGAAGGTGCACGACTGGAAGGCCGCCGAGAGCGCCACGCGCTGCTCGTCGGTCAGCGGCTGCAACAGCGGGTTGGCGCGCAGCAGGTTCGCGAGCAGCCGCTCCCGGTAGAATTGCTCGAGCGCGATCTTCACCCCGGGGTGGCGGGCGATGAGCGCGTCCATGCTCGACCGGGGAAACTCGAGCACCACCACGTCGGTCTCTGCCACCACGGTCGCGAGCCGGGGCGCACCCGAGAGCAGCGCCATCTCGCCGAAGAAGTCGCCGTCGTGCATCTCGGCCACCTTCTGCGTCTGCCGCTGCACCGCCACGCTGCCCTGCGCGATGGCGTACATCGCGTCACCTGGCTGGCCCTCGGTGACGATCGTCTCGCCTTTGCTGAAGGCCCTGGCCTGCATCGCCCCGTTGAGCACCGCCAGGAACTCGGGCGGACTCAGTGAAGAGAAGAGCGGGATCTGCGGCAGCGTGTCCCGGGGCTGCGCGGCGGGCTCGGCCTCGAACACCAGCTCCTCCGCCGCGATCTCCACCGAGAGGTCCTCCACGGGCTCCGCGGGGGCGGGCACGGGCGAGACGTTCGCCTGGGCGATGGCCCCCGCCTCCAGCGGCGCGCTCTGCACAGGTGCAGGCCTCACCGCGGGCGCCGCCTGTCCTTCCGCCTTCGACTCGAAGCGCGCGGCATAGAGCTGGGCGAGCTGCTGCTGGGTGTGCTCGTGCTTCGGGTCGAGCGTGAGGATCACCCGGCACAGCGCGCTGGCCTTGAAGAACTGCCCCTGCTCCGCATAGCGGCGCACCACCTCGGAGTACTCGGCCACCGCGGCCGGAAGCGCTCCCTGGCGCGCGAGGATCTCGGCGATCTTCTGCCGCACGCCCAGCTCTCCGGGCACGGCCTTGATGATGCGGCGGAACTCTTCCAGGGCGGCGGGCAGCCGGCCTTTGGAGAGCAGGTCGTTGGCTCGGTCCTTCTGGCGGCGAACGGCGTCGGTCATGCCTTCTTTTCGAAGGTTCACCGCTCACAGTCAACGAGCCGACAACCACGTCCAGCCTCGGCGCGAGGTCGAACTGGAAGTCGCTGGGGAGACACTTTACAGGCAGCCCTTGAACGCCCCGGGCTTCGGCTTGGGCGTGACGCGGAACTCGGTCACCTCGACCAGCGGCACCTTGTCCTTCTTGTCGATGCTCTTCACCTTGCCCGTGATGTCGACCGAGCCGCCGCCGTACGCGCGCTCGAGCTCGGACGTGCGCATGCCCTTCTTGTCCATCCGGTAGAAGGTCATCTCGGCCACGTCGAACACCACCAGGCCCTTGAGGGTCTCCTCGAGCGGGCAGGCGGTGAGCAGGTCGAGCTTCCCGGTCTCCACGGCCTTCTGCGCGCACGACAGCGCGGTCACCGGCGCCGAGCTCAGCTCGACCTCTTCGCCGGGCTCAGCGGCGAAGGCGGTGGCGGCGAAGGACAGGGACAGCAAGACGAGGGCGCGCATCACGGCTTCTCCAGCGGGGGTCCATCGAGGGTCTTCAGGAAGGCGATCAAATCCGCCAATTGGGCCGGGGTGAACTGGGTGAATGGGGGCATCTTCGAGACCCACTTGCCGTCTTCGCCCTTGACCGACCAGCGGAAGCCGTCGGCGTTGGGCAGCGCGCCGTTCTTGTCAGCGGGCCCCCCGGTGACGTGGTGCTGGTTGGGGTTGGGCTCGTGCAGGATCACCTTGCTCGGGGTGGTGATGCTGTCGCGCAGGTAGCTGGGCGCGGCGATGGCGCCGACGGCCTCGAGGCTGGGGGCCAGGCCCGGGGGCGCGAAGGCCTTGCCGGGCAGGTGGTGGCAGGCCAGGCACACGCCCTCGGCCAGCATCTTGCCCGCCGCCGCGTTGCCGAGATCGCCGGGGTAGTAGCCGAACGCGAGCTGCTCCACCCACTTCGGGTCCAGCGCCTTGTTCGGAACGCGCACGAAGTGCCACGCCGAGAGCCGCTTGTAGCCCGCGCGCTCCCCGCGAGCGCCGTCCCACGCGGCGAAGGCCACGGGAATGAGGCCGGGGTTTCCCGGGTCGAGCGCCACGGTCAGCACCGCGCGCCAGACCTTCTGCGCCTCGTCGTACTGCAGCGACGTGTTGGCCTCGGCGGCCGGGGCCTGGCGGGTGAGTGAGCCGAAGCCCGCGGCGGAGAAGCGGCTGAGCTGCGCTCCCGCCTTCGTCGCGCGGAGCAGCGCCACGTTCACGTACTGGTCGGCGTCGCCCATGCTGATCGCGGGCAACCGCGTGCCCACGGCCATTCGCTCGGGAACCTCGACCGCGACCGAGTCGGCGAAGACGTTCACCTCGTCCTCGCGCACGACCTCCTTCGCCCCGTCAGCCCACTCGAGGTACAGCACCAGGTCCGACGCGCTGGCGGCTGCCTTCACCAGCACCTCGCTCGAGCCCGGGCCCGCCTTGAGCACGTCGTTCGCGGTCTTGTCGTGCAGGTGCACGCTCCGCTGCGGCGTGAGGCGGAAGGTCTTGCCGGTGATGCCCTTCCACGCGGGATCTCCCGGCGTGGTGGGCAGCTTCATCGGCCCCACCGCGTCGACCACCTCGGCCTTGAAGAACGCCTCGTTCGCGGAAGCGACCGTCGACACCAGCCCACAGAGCAGCAGCGCGCGGATCACTTGAGCACCGGGAGCTTGAAGCCAGCGGGCCGCGGCTTGTCGAGGCGGAACATCTCGGAGTGCTTGTACGCGATGAGCGTGTCGAGCAGCTCGGAGTGCTGGCCGGCGCGCCGCCTGTCGAGCTCGGAGTGCAGCGTCTTGAGCGCGTCGTGCACCGCCGGCCCGAAGAGGTGCTCGAGGTACGGGGTGGGAATGCGCTCGCTGCCTTCGATGGGCTTGCCCGCCTTGTCGAAGCGGCGCGGGCCCGACATCGGCGGCACGTAATAGACGTTCGCCTGGGTGCCGTACTCGGGGTGCAGGGGAATGGCGACCTTGTACTGGTGCACCAGCTTGTAGACCTGCCCCTCGACGTCATCGAGGTAGCCCACGAACCGAATGCGCCCCACGCACTGGTCCGCGCACGCCGGCGGCAGGCCCTTCTCGATGCGCGGAAAACAGAAGATGCACTTCTCGGACTTCGAGAGCTTGGTATTGAAATAGATCTTCTTGTACGGGCACGCCGCGATGCACATGCGGTTGCCTTCGCAGCGGTTCAGGTCGACCAGCACGATGCCGTCTTGAGAGCGCTTGAAGATCGCCTCGCGCGGACAGGCGGCCAGGCAGCTGGGGTTGCTGCAGTGATTGCAGATGCGCGGCAGGTAGAAGAAGTACGAGTTGGGAAAGTCGCCCGCGCCCACGTCTTCGTCCCAGTTGGGCCCGACGGTGGGGTCGCTCTGCGGCTTGAATTCCCGCGCCTTCATGATCTCTTCGCCGTTGTAGTCCCAGGGCACGCCGTAGTCGGAGTAGCGGCTGGGCACGACGCCGTCCTTCAGGTTGCCGCCCGCATCGAAGCCGCCGCCGAACTCTTCCCACTTCTTCGGGTAGCCGTCGCCGGGCTTGGTCTCGACGTTGTTCCAGTACATGCCTTCGCGGCCGTTGCGGTTGGTCCACTGCGTCTTGCAGGCCACCGTGCAGGTCTGGCAGCCGATGCACTTGTTGAGGTCCATCACCATCGCGAGTTGGCGGGTCGACATGTCAGGCCTTCCTCAGGTCGAGCGTGGTCTCATAGGCGTGCTGGTTGCCGTCCCAGTTGGTGCCGAACTTGAGGTGCCCCCAGCCGTCGGTGAGCTCGAGCAGGTTGATCATGTCGCCCACCAGCAGGTTGTGACCCTTCTTCCCCGCGTACATGAAGGGCTCCCAGCCGTGCTCCATCACCAGCGCGTCGGGCGGCGCGGACGGTGAGATCTTCGCCATCAGCCTCACCTCGCCCAGCTCGTTGAACATGATCACGTCTTCCCCATCGACGATGCCGCGCGCCTTCGCCACCGCGGGGTTGATGCCCACCCACGGCACGCCGCGCTGCAGCCGCAGCAGCGTGGGCGAGACCTTGTAGGTGGAGTGGATCGACCACCGCGCGTGCGGCGTCATCAGGATGAAGGGGTGCCGGGCGGGGCGAATCGGCTTCTTCGCGGTGGGCACGTGCGCGTTGGCGGCGATCCACAGCGGGTGATCGACGTAGAAGGTGAGCCGCCCGGTGAGGGTCTCGAAGCGCTGGTGCAGGAAGAGCTGGCTCTCGAAGGTGTTGTACGGGCGGTCCTTGTAGAGCGGCGAGCTCTTGCCGGCCTTCTCGTTGAGCTGCAGGAAGCCGCCGCGCTCGTAGACGCTCTTCGTGTTGTTCGGCTTGAACTGATCGACGTGCTCGAGCGCGTACTCGACCGCGTGCTTGTCGGTGCGCAGCGTGCCGTCCTTCGTGAACTCCTTCACCAGCTCGTCGAGGTGGCGCACCCCTTCCTGGGTGTGGGTCTTGTCGACGATCTTGATCTGCTTCTCGTCGCCGGTGGCCTTGTGCCGCGCCTTCGCCAGCGCCTCGAGCTTCTCCACCACCAGGGTGGCGATCTCCCACTCGCTCTTCGACTCGCCCACCGGCTTCAGGTTGGGGGGCGGGTAGGCGATGTTCGCGTAGCGGTGGTAGCCGGGGTTGGTGCGCAGATCCCAGCTCTCGTAGGGCGTCTTGCAGGGCAACAGCACGTCGGCGAACACGGCGAAGTCGTTCATGCGCACGTCGCCGTAGGCGATGAACTTCGCCTTCTCGAGGAACGCCTTCTTGTAGTGGCCCTTGTTGCGGCGGAAGCGCGAGTCGGCGAACAGCAGGAAGTTCTCCACCGTCGTCCAGTACGGCTTGCCTTCCTTGTAGCCGGCGTCGTCCTTCCCCTTCTCCATCAGGGTGGCGACCTTCTGGGTGTAGTCGGCCTTCGAGTCACCGGTGCCGCGCCGCACGTCTTCGTCGGAATACAGCGCCTCGGCGTCCTTCATGCCGTCGCCGAGCACGAACTCGCTCACGAAGCCGGACGCGAAGCGGTGCGAGTACTTGCCCTGGAAGCCGGACAGGCCCTCGAGCCCGGTGATGTTCCACTCGTTCTCGGTGTTGAGCCCGCCCTGTGGCCCCAGCCGCCCACAGAACGCGGCGAGCGAGGCGATGGCGCGCTGCGAGAGCATGCCGTTGAAGTGTTTGCCCACCGCGAAGCCCATGGTGATCAGGCTCACCTTCGGCTTCGACAGGTCGTCCGCGAGCTCGTCGACGATGCTGGGGTGAACGCCGGTGAGCGCCTTCACCTTCTCGGGCGCGAAGGCCTCGACCTCCTTCTTGAACAGCTCGAAGGCGGTGGTGACCTTCACCTTCTTCCCGTCCTTGAAGGTGAGCGTCCACTTGCCGTTGAGCGCGGGGTCGAGGTCCCAGTCGGAATCGGACAGGCGCAGCGTTTCCATCGTGCTGCCCTCGCTGCCGGGCATGACGGTGAACTTCTTCGACTTCGTGTCGAACGCGAGGAAGCACTCGTGGTCGTGCTTGGTGAACAGCGACACCAGCCGGGTGTCGAGCTCCTTCGATTTGGGATCGAGATCCGACAGCCGCACCAGCTCCTTCGTGTCGGTGCGCACCAGCAGCGGGAGATCGGTGTACTCCTTGAGGAACTGCGGCTTGTAGAGCTTGCGCGCGATCATGCGCTGGATGATCGAGAGCGCGAGGTGGCCGTCGTAGCCCGCCTTCACCGGCACCCAGAGATCGGCGTGGATCGCCGTCGAGTTGAACTCAGGCGTGATCACGATGATCTTCGAGCCGTTGTATTTGCCTTCCCACAGGTAGTGCGCGTCGGGGATGCGCGAGGTGTTCGGGTTGCAGCCCCAGAACAGCGCCACGTTCGTCTGGAACACGAAGTCGTAGGTGCAGCCGATGTTGCCCTCGCCGAACACCACGCTCACGCCGGGGAACATGTCGCCCACGTAGCTGGCGATGTACGGCCGCACCGCGCCGAGCAACGCGCCCAGCCGCTTGATCGACGCCGCGCGCGCCTCGGTGAGCACGCCCGCCCCGATGTGGATGTAGTTCGACGCCGGGCCCTTCTCGACCAGCCCGTCGTGGAGGTGGGTGGCGATGTCGGTGATCGCCTCGTCCCAGCTGATGCGCTTCCAGTTGCCCGCGCCGCGCTCGCCCACCCGCTTCATCGGGTAGAGCAGGCGATCGGCCTCGTACATCACCTGGCTGTGCTGGGCGCCCTTGTTGCAGCCGCGCGGGTTCGCGTCGGGCAGGTTGGGCGCGAGCTGCGGGTAGCTCGCCGACTGGTTCTCGCGGGTGACCTTGCCGTCCTTCGTCCACACCTCGAAGGCGCAGTTCCCCTGGCAGTTGACGCAGTGGTACGCGAAGCCGCGATCGTCGCCGTTGCCGCGCACCGCGTTGAACTCGGCCCGGTAGAAGTCCTCGGTGGTCTGCGTGTCGGGGTACGCCTGGCGGGGGTCGTCGACGCGCACCGGCGGCACCGAGGCGGGCTTCGCCTCGGCTTTGGCGGCGACCCCGGCGGCCACGCTCCCCACGAGCAGGTTCTTCAGCGCATCACGCCGCGAGATCGACATGGTTCTCTCCTTCTGCTCCAGGGGTTACAGGCAGCCGCCCCCCGCCGCGTTCTTCGGCGGGGCGTAGTCACCCGTGTCTTCCGGGAGGTTTGCGTTGCTCCAGCCTTCCATTCCACCTTCCAGCAGGCGCGCCTGGCCGAACTTCGCCCGGCACGCCTCGAAGGCGGCGGCGTCGCCGGTGTCGGTGACGATGATGGTGCTGACGTAGGGGTAGACGCGATCGCGGGCGCTCTCGGGGGCCTTCGTCTCGTCGCAGGAGGGCAGGGGGATCGCCCCGGGAATGTGCGTGTCGACGTAGTGATCGTCGTCGTAGGCGCGCAGGTCGACGATCTGCACCTTCACCTGCGGGTTCGAGAGCAACGCGTACAGCGCCTTCGGGGTGACGGCCTGGTGCGCGAGCAGCTCGGTGGTGCGGCGGCCTTCGGCGATCAGGGCGACCCCGAGGATCGCCATCACCGCCACGTAGACGAGGGGCTCGAGGCGCTTCATGACCCGTTCACCCCGAGCGGCGCCGAGGGGCCACGCTCCAGCGCGTCATTCTTCACCCGCAGCGTGACGACGGCCGCCAGCATGGCGGCGATCAACGCCAGGAACATCACCCTCATCGAGCGAGTCATCAGTCGTACACCTCGTCGCCCACCTGCTGCGCTTTGGCGAAGTCGAGCCTTCGCGTGAGGAGAAGAAGGTTGGACGTGGCCATCGACGCCACGAAGAAGGTGCCGCCCATCGCCAGGCTGCCCACCGAGAGCGTCGGCCACGCGGCGATGAAGGCGCCCGTGGTGCAGCCGCCGCCGATCATCGCGCCCAGCGCGAGCCCGAAGCCGCCCGCGAGCGACTTGCCGGAGGCCTTGAGGCTGAAGGTGGGCTTGAGGGTGGGGTGGGTGGCCGCCTCCGACTTGATGGAGGTGAGCTTCGCCAGCAGCCCGCCCGGGAAGACGCCCACGATCAACATCGCCCGCCAGAGGATGTCGTCGTTGATCTTCGGGACCAGCTCCATCGGCATGCCGACGAGGTGCGCCGCGCTGCCCACGAAGGCGAGCACCGCGCCGGAGAAGCCGAGGTAGCCGTTCTGCATGGTGGCCAGCACGATGACGATGCCGCCGATCACGCCCGAGGCCAGCCAGCTCCACTCACCGCGCACGTAGTCGATGAGCGTCTTGCGCTCCTTCGACGAGGTGTAGGTCTTCTCTGGCGTCAGCCGGTTGACCACCACCGAGATGACGAAGAACAGCGCGCCCCACACCAGTGCCACCACTCCGTAGGGCAGCCCCAGCAGGCCGTTCAAGGTGATCGGCTTCTGGTTGACGGCGATGATGCCCGCGTCGGTCAGCGGGGTCTTCACCGCCGCGTACGCGAGAATACCCAGCACCAGGCCCAGCATCGCGAAGAGGGTGGCGAAGCGATTGGCGCCGCCCATGCCGCCCGCCTTGGCCACGCAGGTCCCGGGGCAGGTGCCCGTGGTGCCCATGGCCACGCCGAAGATCACCCCGCCCAGCAAGTGCGCGCTGCCGAGGAAGGGCATCACGCGCGGCACCAGGTTCATCGACTCGGCCACCCCCGCGATCGACGCCAGGCCGTAGAGGGTCGACGCGGTGGCGATGGCGGTGAAGGCGAACTTCATCACCTTGGTGTCGCGCAGGGTGAGCATGCCGATGATGCGGGAAAAGCGGCTGGCGCCGACCTTGTAGAGGACGACGCCGAACGCCATGCCGGTGAGGAGACCTGTGATCACAGCCTGCATGCGGACTCCTTCAGTTCTGGGTGCCCAGCGGCAGCTCAGGGGTGTTGCCCCACTCGTTCCAACCGCCCACGTAGAGCTTGGTGTTGGTGTGACCCGCCTTGAGCAGCGCGAGGTACTGGAACGAGCCGCGGCCCAGGCCGACGTGGCAGTAGGTGATGACGGGCTTGCCGGCGTCGTAGCCATTCTTCTTCAGCTTCTCGAGCTGCTTCTGAATGTCCTTCGCGTCCTTCAGCGTGGGCTTGCCCGCCTCAGCGTCCTTGTTGCCGGCGTACTTGGTCCACGGCGAGAACACCGCGGTGGGGATGAAGCCGCCACGCGCGACGGTGCTCTCCTTGCCGGGGGCGGTGAGGCCGCCGAGCAGCTCCTTGCCGGTGTATTCCTCGAGCTTGTGCCGGGAGTCGAGGATGAGCGCCTTCGACGGGTCCTTCGTCGCCGCTTCGACGTCGGCGCGCGAGGCGACCATCTGCCACTGCACCTCGCCCTTGAAGGTCTTCGCCGCGGGCGCCTTGCCCTTGCCCTCTTCGATGGCGCCGCCCTTCGCCTTCCACGCCGCGAGCCCACCATCGAGGATCTTCACGTTCTTGTGCCCATAGAGCGCGAGGAAGAACCAGGCGCCGCTCGCGTTGACGCCCATTCCCGCGTCGTAGACGACCACCTGCGTCGCGGCGTCCACGCCCAGCTTCTTTCCGATGAAGTCGAACGCAGTCGCCTCACACATCGGCAGGCCCTTGCACTTGCGCACGTCGTCCAACAGCTGCAGATCGTGCGCGAAGGCCTCGACCGCGCCGGGCAGGTGGCCCTTCTCGAAGTCCTTCTCGCTGTCGGCGCCGACGAAACGAACGCCGTCCTTGCCGACGAGCTTGAGGGCGTCGTCAGCGCTGATGAAGGCATCCTGAGCGAGCGCGGGCAGGGCCAGCAGCACCAGCAGGGCGGAAAGGGAACGCATGGGGGCGGGATCCTGGGTGTGGGGAAAACGGCTGAGCGGTATGAGCCAAAGCTGCGGAAGACGATTCGTTGGGCGAATAGGTGCCTGAAAGTGCCGAGTTAGGAATCCGAACGGGCTGCATGGGGCGTGCCCCCGGGAGTAAGGAAGGGGGATGGCAAAGATCACCGGACTGGGCGGTTTCTTCTTCAAGTCGGAGGACCCGTCGGCGACGGGAAAATGGCTGACGGAGAACCTCAGCATGCCCATGGAGAGCTGGGGCCAGCTGTTCCCCTGGCTCGAGCGCGGCACCCTGAAGAAGGGCTGCACGGTGCTCGGGCTGCACTCGAAGACGAGCGACTACTTCACCGGCAGCGCTCGCGAGTTCATGCTCAACCTGCGCGTGGACGATCTCGACGGCCTGCTCGCCGAGCTGGCGAAGAAGGGCATCACCCCGGTGCGCACCTTTCCTCCCGAGCCCAACGGCAGGTTCGCCCACGTGCCCGGCCCCGACGGCATCACCCTCGAGCTGTGGCAACCCGCTGACCCGGACCCGTACGATCCATGAGCTCGCCGTCGCTCGAGGTGATGCCTGGCCCGCTGTGCTGCGTGGCGGCGCCGCTCGCCGCGCGCGGAATGAAGCTGCCGCTGCCCGCGCTCGACGACGAAGAAGGGCCGCGCCTGCCGCTGCTGCTCCCGCCGGTCGTCGACGCGCACGTGCACCTCTTCCCAGACCCGATGTTCGAGGCGATCTGGCGCTGGTTCGACACCTACGGCTGGCCCGTTCGCTACAAGCTCAAGACGCCCGACACGCTCGAGTTCCTCTTCTCGCGGGGCGTGAGCCGCGTGGTCGCGCTGCTCTATTCCCACAAGCCGGGCATGGCGCGCGCGCTCAACGACTACATGGCGCAGGTCGCCGCGCAGGACGCGCGGGTGATCGGCCTGGCCACCGTGCTGCCCGGCGAACCCGACGCGAAGAACATCTTGCGCGAGGCGTTCGCGAAGGGCCTGCGTGGGGTGAAGCTGCACTGCCACGTGCAGTGCTTCTCGGCAGACGCGCCGGAAATGAACGAGATCTACGAGGCGTGCGTCGAGGCCGATCTGCCGCTGGTGATGCACGCGGGCCGTGAGCCCTCGTCGCCCGCGTACAAGGTCGACGTGTACTCGTTGTGCGGCGCCGATCGGGTGGAGCGCGTGCTGAAGGCCCACCCGAAGCTCAAGCTCTGCGTGCCCCACCTCGGCGCCGACGAGTTCGACGCCTACGCCCGCCTGCTCGAGCGCCACGATTCGCTCTGGCTCGACACCACCATGATGGCGGCGAACTACTTTCCCATCGACGTGCCCCGGCGGCTCTTCGAGGTGCGGCCCGATCGCGTCCTCTACGGCACCGACTTTCCCAACCTGCCGTACGCGTGGGACCGCGAGGTGAAGCACCTGGTGGGCATGAAGTTCAGGGCCGACGTCGAGGCGGGCCTGCTCGGCCAGAACGCGCTGCGGCTCTTTGGCGCTGGCACTCCGATTGGGTAAGTGATTCCTTTCGCGCCATGATCACGAAGCGCGACGCGTCGATTGCCACCTTCCTCCGCAGCGTGCCGGTCTTCCTCGATCTCAAGGGCTCGAGCCTGGAGATCCTCTTCGAGTTCCTCGAGGAGCGCCGGTGGGACGTGGGCGAACACATCTGCAACGAGGGCGAGATGGGCCGCACCCTCTACGTCATCCGCGAGGGTGAGGTGGAAGTGCTGCGCCGCTCGGCCACCGGCAACAACCAGTCGATCGTCAAGCTGGGGCCCGGCGAGTGCTTCGGAGAGATGGCGCTGGTCGAGCTCCAGCCGCGCAGCGCCACCTGCGTGGTGCGCAAGAAGGCGGTGACGTACTCGCTCACCAACCCCGAGCTGTGGAACGTCTACAAGTCGGACAACTTCGCGTACGTGATCATTCTGCAGAACATCTGCCGCATGCTCTCGCGCCGCCTGCGCAAGGCCGACAGCCGCATCGTCGAGTTCGTCGAGGCCATCGAGTCGGGCAAGGCGGCGTCGGCGAAGAAGAAGCCGAAGCCCGTCCCGAAGAAGAAGAAGAAGTGAGCTGATGTTCACGGGGCTCGTCACCGATCTCGGCACCGTCGAGCGCATCGCCGCGGGGCCGGTCACCGAGCTGTGGATCGCCTCGTCGTACCCGGGTGATTTTCAGCCCGGCGAGTCGATCGCGTGTGACGGCGTGTGCCTCACGGTGGTCGGGTTCAAGGGCCAGAGCTTCAAGGTGCAGGCGGCGCCAGAGACGCTGCGCCGGTCCACGCTGGGCAGCTGGACCGTGGGTACCCGCGTCAACCTCGAGCGCGCCCTGCGCATGGGCGATCGCCTCGGCGGTCACTGGGTGCAGGGCCACGTGGACGGCGTGGCCACGGTGCTGGAGACGCGGCCGGAAGGCGGCTCGTGGGTGATGGCCTTCACGCTCCCCGTCGAGCTCGCGCCGTTCTTCGTGGAGAAGGGCTCGGTGTGCATCGACGGCGTCTCGCTCACCCTCACCAGCGTCGGGCCAGAGCGCTTCGGGGTGATGTTGATCCCCGAGACGCAGCAGCGCACCTCCCTGGGGAAGAAGCAGCCGGGGCAGAAGGTGAACCTCGAGGCCGACATCATCGGCAAGTACGTGGCGCGGATGATGGGCGGCCGCGGGGGCCTCACGGTGGAACAGCTCAAGGCAGCCGGGCTCGCCTGAGTGTTTGTCCCACATCGAAAATCGACCTGAAAACCGCCACACTCGAGGCGTTCTCGGAGCGCGAGGCCCCGGCGCGCACCCTGGAGTGATTCGGTGATCTCTTCTCTCATTCTTGCGCTCGCGCTGGGCGGCCTCCTGCCCGACGGCGGCTATGACGGCATGGGTGGTGGTGGCGGCTCGACCGGGGGCGGCGGCGGCACCATGGGCGGTGGCACGGGCGGCGGCTTGGGCGGTGGAACCGGCGGTGGCGGAACGGGCACGACGGGCGGCGGCACCGGCGGTGGGACGACGGGCGGCGGCACCGGCGGTGGCTTCCCGGTGGGCGGCGGCGGCGGCTTCCCGGTGGGCGGAGGCGGCGGCGGCTTCCCGGTGGGCGGAGGCACCGGCGGCGGCTTCCCGGTGGGCGGAGGCACCGGGGGCGGCTTCCCGATGGGCGGAGGCACCGGCGGCGGCTTCACCATGGGGGGCGGCACCGGCGGCGGCTTCACGATGGGGGGCGGCACCGGCGGCGGCGGCACGCCCATCGGAGGCGGCATGGGCGGCGGTGGGGGAACGGTGAACAGCGACGCAGGCACGCTTCGCCAGGATCCGCTCGACAGCTGGGCTGACCTCACCTGGTCGGGCACCTCGGCCCTCGCGGTGTGGGTCGACGATCGCCGCGACCTGAGCTTCCAGATGCCCCGGCGCCGCGGCCCCGACCTCTGGTCGAACGCACTGCTGCCCGATGGAGGCCTCCTCTCTCAGTACGGGCAGATCATCTGTCTGGCGGGGAAGAAGGAGATCTTCTCCCAGCCGCGCATCGCTTCCGATGCCACCAGCACCCTGGTCGCCTGGCGCGTCGAGACCGCGGGCCGCGTGGGCCACACCATTCGCGTGGCGACGATCACCTCGAACGGGGTGCAGGGCTGCTCCAACATCGTCGTCGAAGCCACCACGCCGATCTCGAGCCTGCAGCTCGCCGAGTCGAACGGTGACTTCCTCCTCGTCTGGGAGACACCGACCGAGGTGGTCAGCCAGTTCGTGGTGGTGCCCTCTCAGGGGGCCGTCACGCTCTGGCCCAAGGCGGAACCTGACGTGGCCGCGCTGCCCACGCTCACCTCGACCGCGTCGGGCTTCTTCGCCGCCTGGTCACAGGGCGAGACCTTCTGGGGCGTCTCCATTCCGTTGCGAAGGAACGGCCTGCCGGCGCAGACGCCACAGCCGTACTTTCAGAACCTCTTCCCGCGCGTCGCGCACGCGACCGCGTTCAATCCTCCCCTCGGGGGGGCCTTCCTCGCGCCGTACCTCGGGGCGCCGCACCTCTTCGCCGGCCCCATCGACTCCTCCTCGTCATCCGACCCCGCCAGCCCCGGGCCCGTGGCGGGCTCGCACCCGCTGGTGGCCGCGGGCCTTCAGGACGGCACCCCGTGGCGGGCGATGATCGCCCACCAGGCCGCCGACCCGGGCCAGTTCGCCGTCACCGAGTTCAGCCCGGGGCCCGTGACCTCGCCCCTGCTGGCCGGCTACGAGCCGCTGGCCATGGTCGCCAACCCCGGGCGCGCGGTGCTGCTCGTGGAGACCACGAGCGCCATGAGCTTCCTCTCGCTGGCGCCGGGCACGCTGGTCGACGGGCGCACCCTCGGCACGGGCACGGGCACCTTCGCTGACCCCGATCAACTGCACGCCAGCGCCGCGTGGACCGACGCGGGGGTGTGGCTGCTCGCGTCGAACCAGGGCCCGTCGCTGCTCGGCGCGCAGCTCAACCCGATGACCGGCGCGGTCACGGGCCACACCGAGACGGCGCGCGACGGGGGCACGGTCACGCTCGAGCAGGTCGCCGCGGGACCCCGGGTCGCGGTGAAGGTGGTGGGCAACCGGGTCACCAGCATCTTCCTCGCCGAGTTCGGCAGCGGCGGCGTGACGGGTACGCACGTGATGAGCGGGCCGGGTGAACACCCCGCCGCGCTGGTGGGCGAGAACATCGCGGCGGTGTGGTCGCCGGGCGAGGCGGTGCTGATCGCGGGCCGCGGCACCCCGGCGGTCCAGCCCTGGGCGGGGGCGCGCTTCGGCCGGTGTGGCGCGTGGGCAGACGGGTCGCTCTTCATTCCGCTCCTCGAGGGAACCGGCCTCTCGGTGTTGGAGATCGCTGACAACGCAGCCGCGCCCACCACCACCAGGCACGACCTCGGGCCGCTGGGCCGCGCCTCGCCCCCGTGCCTGGTCGCGCGGGGCCACGACCTGCTGCTGGTCGCCGACGACACTGACACCCTCGTGGTCGCGACCACCACGGTCGCCGAGCTCCGCGCCGGGGTGCCGATGCGGCCCGTGGTGCTGCAGGTCACGCGGCCGGGCAATCGCAACGTGGCCGCCCCCGTCGCGGCCCCCACCCCCCGCGGCTGGCAGCTCGCGTGGGAATCGCCTGACGACTTCACCACGGTGATCCTCGGCATGAAGCTCGACCTCGATGGCACGGTGCGCGACGGCAACCTGCTCAGCAGCAGCGGCGTCGAGGCGCGGGCGCCCTTGCTGGTGCCCTCGGCCAACGGCGCCGTGGTGCTGGTGTGGCAGCACTTCGTCGACGGCACCGGCAGTGTCGAGGCTCGCCACCGGGTGCTGCAGCAGGAACCGGCCCCGGTGATCGATCCCGTGCCCGATGCGGGTCAGCCGACCGACGTGTTCGTCTACGACACGATGTGTGGTTGCCAGTCAGGCGGGCCTTCGCTGCTCGCGCTGGCGCTGCTCGTCTTCGCTCACCGCCGTCGCCGCGATGCACCCCCTCGAAGCTGAGCTGAGGGTGCTCGCGCCGTTCCTGTGCCCGGAGCTGCGGCTGTGGCTGCTGCCTCCCGCCTCGAAGAGCTGGCACGCCACCGAGCCTTCGCTGCTGGGCATGCCGTACTGGGCCTTCGCGTGGCCCGGCGGCCAGGTGCTCGCGCGCTACGTGCTCGATCACCCCGAGGTGGTGCGGGGGAAGCGGGTGCTCGACTTCGGCAGCGGCTGCGCGATCGAGGGCGTGGCGGCGGCGAAGTGTGGCGGGGCGGTGCGCTGCGCCGATCTCGATCCGCTCGCGGGTGAGCTGGCGCTGCGGAACGCGGTGCTCAACGAGGTGCTGCTCGAGGTGACGACGGAAGACCTGATCGGCACCACGCCCGACGTCGACGTCATCCTCGCGGGTGACGTCTGCTACTCGTTCCAGCTCGCGGCGCGGCTGATGCCCTGGCTCACCGCGCAGGCGGCGCGGGGCGTACGGGTGCTCCTCGGGGATCCGGGCCGCGTGCCGGGGGCCCTCGACTCAGCGGAGAAGGTGGCGACCTGGGACGCGTCGTTCGACGGCGATCCGCGCGGGCTCACCTGTTGGCCCACGCACGTATTCTCCCTCTGAAATGGCCGCTGTTTTGTAACGGCAGTTGCCGATCGTGCGCGAAGGCCCCAGTGATTCCGGGCCGACAACCCGCCCATGAGCACGATTCGACGGCTGAGCGTTGGTTCCGTGGGTGCACCGGTTCGCAGGCTGGAGCAGGAGCTGAAGCAGCGAGGGCTGCTCGAGGGCCCCGTGGACAACCGCTTCGACGCGAAGACCAGGGCCGCGGTGATGAGGTTCGAGCACCGGCAGGGCTTCAAGGCAGACGGTGTCGTCGGCCAGCGGATCTCGAAGGTCCTCGACCTGGGTCTCGCCACCAGGCCCGGACCCGCCGGCGGCAAGCCCGGCCCGAACGGTGATGGCAAAGGGGTGTTCGACGTCGTCAGCATGAACGTGAAGAGCAACCCCGAGATGTCGCAGGACAAGGTGATCCGCGACGTGCGTCGGGCGGCGAAGGCCGGCGACATCATCGGCTGGCAGGAGATCGCCCCCGAGCGCTACCGCGACGCGATTCGCGACCTGCCGGGCTTCAATCACTTCATGCCGAAGGGGCTGCAGACCCCGATCTCGTGGAAGAGCAAAGACTGGAAGCTCCTCGACTCAGGCGTCGAGCGGATGCACAACGGCCTGGCGAAGGTCTCGCCGCATCGCACCGTCGCGTGGGTGAAGCTGAAGAACAAAGAGACCGGCGAGACGATGATCCACATGAACACCCACCTGGTGAGCGGTGCGTGGAACAGCCGGCACACCCGCAGCGATCCCTGGCGCAAGGCGATGTGGAACCAGCACATGGAGAAGATGGGGAAGCTGATCGAGCGCTTCGAGAAGCAGGGGCACCCGGTCACCATCACCGGCGACTTCAACCGCAACCACTTCAAGGTGTTCGGCAACAAGGTCGCCTACGACAGCGGCATCCGTGCCGGCACGCACGGCCGGTCGACGCTCGACTACGTGATGCACACGAGGCACGAGGCGCTCAAGAAGCTGTCGAACAGGGTCGACCCCCACTTCGCCTCGGATCACAACGCGGTCGTCGTTCGCTACGACCTCGACTGAGCCGCCCGCTACGGAGGGCAGGCTTCGCGGAAGCTGATCGTCAGCGTCTCTCCGGGAGCAGGCGCCCGGCCTGGGAAGAAGACGACGGCGTTGTTGACGACGTCCAGGGTCCAGTCGGTGTCGGGCACCAGCCGCCCCTCGATGCGGATCTCGAGGGGACCGTTCGGCCGGCTCGTCAGGAAGAAGGCGTCGTGAGGGCACCACCCCACCGTCCCGAAGCGCTCGAGGCTCACGCCCCAGGTGGGGTTGCAGAGGTCTGCGTGCACGCCGTTCGCCGCGCTGGCCAGGCTCGCGTGCACGCCGTCATCGGTCGCCTCGACGGCGCACGTCGACGCGGCGAGGCCGGTGATGGTGTTCCACGAGAGCGACCCTGAGCCCTGGCCCTGGAGTGTCTGCAGCGCCGCTGCCGAGCCGACTGACTGTTCGAGCGCGTCGGTGACGCACACACCCATGAAGAGGCCGCCATCGCGGACCCCGGCGTCCTGCATGAGGTCCGAAGCGGGCCGTACGCACGCTTCCACCTCGGATCCGACGGGCAGCGCGTCGAACGAAGAGAGGGCCCGCTCGATGAAGAGCGGATCGCGCGACGAGGTCCACCGCTGACCGGCGTCGTTGGCGATCAACGTCACGCCCGCGTCCTGGGCCCCGTCAGCGGCGGCCACGCCCCAGCGCACGTCGTAGCAGGGGCCCGTCACCTGGTTGAGCAGGGGCAGCAGGTTCGTCCGCACGTTCGCGCGGAGGGGGACGAAGGAAGGCGAGGCGTCCACCATCACCAGGATGTCGACGCTGGCCTGCGTGCCCTGGCGATAGGTGGCCGTGCTGATTCCAAGCGGGTCTCCGCGGCCCTGCAGCCCCACGACCGAGTCGCCCCCATCGCCCGTGACGACGACGACGACGGCCCCGGTGTCGGACCCCGTGTTGATCGGGCTGTATCGGACCGAGAACGTGGCCGGAACCGTCGAGCCTGGCCCGAGCACCGTCTGGCTGGGGAAGCCCGTCACCAGCGAAAACTCGGGACACGGTGCGGGCCCGGGACAGTTCGGTCCTCCCGCGGGTTCACCTGCTGCGGCCGCGAGCTCGACCCGGTCGAGGGTCACGGGCGTCGAGCAGCCGTTGTAGATCTGGAAGTTTCGAATCGACGAGCTGCAGCCAGAGGGGACGACGCCAAAGTCCAGGGAACCAGGAGAGATGGTGAGGCACTGGGCCCCCGCCGCACGTCGAATCGGGACCTCGAACGGCGCGGTGCCCGCGGCCACGACCCGGATGACGCCCACCAGCGGCGTCGGCGCGAGCTCGCCCAGGGCGACCCACCTCGTGATGGCCCCTCCGCTCGCCAGCTTCAGCGGGAGTGGCTGCGCTTCGCCGAACGTCAGGAAGCCAGCCGGAGCCGAGCTGATGGTCAGCTCGCGGACGAGGCAGGTGCCCGGCCCGACGTGGGTGATCTGCAGGAACGGCGCGACCTGCGAGGTGAACACCACCACCTCCAGAGGCGCAGAGAAGACGCAGGGCTCGAAGGACTCCACCTGCGCCACCACCTCGAGGACCACTTCGCCGCCGTTCGACGGAAACACCACCCACCAGTGCCGATCCCCCGGCGCAGTGGCGAGCAGAGAGAGCGGCACGTCCAACACCGTGCGGGTGTCGAGGGTGGCGGGCGGAACCCACGGCACACACGCCGAGTCGACGAAGGCGCCCACGCAGAGTTCCGATCCGTCCACGCGCGGCGGCTCGAGCCGCAGCGAGGTGCCCCTGGTGCCGGTGTTCCTCAGCGCGAAGGTGGAACTCACGGGTTGGGCTGGTTCCCCCGTGACGAGGGTGACGGGCCCGAGGGTCACCCGGCTGGGAAGGGACAGCGCGGGTCGGGTGCCATTGCCGGCCAGCGCGATCTCCGAGGTCGCCGATGGGCTGCGGATCGTCAACGTGCCGGTACGCAGCCCCAGCTCGGTGGGGGTGAAGTGGACCACCAGCGTCGAGGTCTCTCCGGCCCCGACCGGGCGCGACGCTTCCTCGACCGAGAAGTCGCCCGACACCTCGAAGGTGAGCGCCAGCGGCGCGGTTCCCCGGTTCGTCAACTGCAGCCCCAGGTCCCGCGTCCGCCCGATCTCCTGGTCGCCGAACACCATCGAAGACTCGTGCTCCAGGCGGCCCGTGCCACAGGCCGTCGCCAGCACCGCCACCGCCACCAGGGAGCGAAGACCCATGGGCCCTTCTATTCCTCAATGCGATGGCTGCGAAGGTGGCCGCCGGGCGCGAATCGAAGGACGCCACCGGGCTCGTCAGAGCTCGACCTGGGTACCCAACTCGACCACCCGATTGGGTGGCAGCCTGAAGTAGCTGGTCGCCGGGCGCGCGTTCTTCGACATCCACCCGAACAGCGCCTTGCGCCACAGCGGCATGCCCTGGCGATGGGTGGGCAGCAGCGTCTCGCGGCCCAGGAAGTAGGACGTGTCCATCTCGCGCAGCTCGAGGCCGTGCTGCGCGAGCTGCCGCATCAGCCCGGGCACGCCGGGCGTTTCCATGAAGCCGAAGCGCGCGCGCACCCGGAAGAAGCCTGACTCGAGGGGCGTGACCGTGACGCGCTCTGCGTCGGCCACGTGGGGCTCGTCGGCCGTCTGCACGGTGAGCAGCACCACCCGCTCGTGCACCACCTTGTTGTGCTTGAAGTTGTGCAGGAGCGCCGGCGGCGTTCCCTCGGCGCTGCCGGTCATGAACACGGCGGTGCCCGGCACCCGCACCACCCGGCTCAGGGTGAGCGACTCGAGGAACGACTCGAGCGGCAGCGAGCTCTCGGTCAGCCGCTCCTGCAGCACGGTGCGGCCGCGGCCCCAGGTGGTCATCAGCGCGAAGATGGCGCCGGCCAGCAGCAGGGGGAACCAGCCGCCCTCGAAGAACTTCACCGCGTTCGCCGCGAGGAAGGCGCCGTCGATCAGCACGAACACGCCGAAGATCAGCACGGCGGCGGTGGTGCTCCAGCGCCACTGGTCCTTCGCCACCAGCAGCGCCAGCATCGCGGTGATCACCATCGTGCTCGCCACCGCGATGCCGTAGGCCGCGGCGAGGCTGCTCGAGGTGCGGAAGCCGAGCACCAGGCCCAGCACCGCCACCATCAGCCCCCAGTTCACCGCCGGCACGTAGATCTGGCCGATCTCCGTGGCCGAGGTGTGCACGATCTCGAGGCGGGGACAGAAGCCGAGCTGCACCGCCTGCCGGGTGAGCGAGAACGCGCCTGAGATCACCGCCTGCGACGCGATGCAGGCGGCCGCGGTCGAGAGCGCCACCAGCGGCAAGAGCGCCCACGAAGGGGCCAGCAGGTAGAACGGGTTCTGCACCGCCGTCGGGTCGGACAGCACCAGCGCGCCCTGGCCGAAGTAGTTGAGCAACAGCGCCGGCAGCACCATCACGAACCAGGTCACCCGAATGGGCTTCGCCCCGAAGTGGCCCATGTCGGCGTAGAGCGCCTCGCTGCCCGTCACCACCAGGAACACCCCGCCCAGCACGAAGAACCCCATCCACCCGTGGAGCAGGAAGAAGCGCACCGCGTAGATCGGGTTGAGCGCCGCGAGCACGCCGGGGTGCGCCGCGATGCCCCGAATGCCGAGCCCCGCCAGCACCACGAACCACACCAGCGTCACCGGCCCGAAGATCGCGCCCACCGCGCCGGTGCCCCGCCGTTGAATGAGGAACAGCGCCACCAGGATGCCCAGCGACATCGGCACCACGAAGGGGTGGAAGCGCGGCTCGTAGACGGCCGTGCCTTCCAGCGCGCTGAGCACCGAGATCGCCGGGGTGATGATGCCGTCGCCGTAGAGCAGCGCCGCGCCGAAGATGCCCAGCACCAGCACCGCCAGCCGCGCCTTCGGCCCCCGCTTTTGCACCTTCTGCACCAGGGCCATCAACGCCAGAATGCCGCCCTCACCCTGGTTGTCGGCCCGCAGCACCAGCGCCAGGTACTTCACCGACACCACCACCACGAGCGCCCAGGTGATCAGCGACAACACCCCGAACACGTTCTCGGGGTTCACCGCGAGCGGCGAGTGCCCCGCAAAACATTCGCGCAGCGCGTAGAGCGGGCTGGTGCCGATGTCGCCGTAGACGACCCCCAGCGCCCCCATCGACATCGTCAGCAGGTACTTCGCAGAGCCCTTCTCAGGCGCAGCGGCGTGGGAATGCGGAGGCTCGTCGGCCGGGGCCTCGAGGGTCTGGGCTTCATCAGGCATGCCACCGGGATACTCATCCCCGGCGTCAAGAGGACGTAGGAACCGGGCGCTTCCGCATCAGGGAAACATCAAGAGGGTCGCCCGTGCGCCGGCCGGGCGGTGCTGTATGACCCGGTCATGGTGCGGGTGCCCCGACGACTGAATACCTGGCGAGACGTGCTGGTGACGGTGGGCTTGATCGCCGTCGCCACCGGGCTGGGGGAGCTGGCCCGGGGGCACTTCGCCGCGCCCGACTTCGTGATGCTGTACCTGCTGGTGGTGGTGGTCGCCGCCACCCGCTTCGGCCGCGGCCCGGCGCTGCTGGCCTCGGCGCTCTCGGTGCTGGCCTACGACTTCTTCTTCGTCACCCCCAACTTCACCTTCGCCGTCGCCGACGAGCGGCACCTGCTCACCTTCGCCACCCTCTTCATCGTCAGCCTGACCATCAGCGCCGTGGCCGAGACCGCGCGCAGCGCTTCGCTCAACGCCCAGACCGAAGAGATGCGCAGCTCGTTGTTGAGCGCGGTTTCCCACGATCTCCGCACCCCGCTCGCCGCCATCACCGGCGCCGCCACCACGCTGCGCAGCGGCGCGGCCCTCGAGCCGGGTGCGCGCGCCGAGCTGCTCGACACCATCTGCGAAGAGGCCGAACACATGGAACGGCTGGTGAGCAACCTGCTCGACATGTCGCGGCTGCAGTCGGGCGTGCTCGAGGTGAAGCGCGAGTGGGTGCCCCTGGAAGAGGTGGTGGGCGCGGCGCTCGGCGCGGTGGAAAAGAGCCTGGGCTCCCGGCCCGTGCGCACCGAGCTCCCCGCAGACCTCCCGCTGGTGCCGGTCGACCCGGTGCTGCTCGAGCAGGTGTTCAGGAACCTCCTCGACAACATCGCCCGCTACACGCCGGCCACCGCGCCCGTGCAGCTCTCTGCCCGGGCGACCCGCGGCGCGGTGGAGGTGCAGGTCGACGACGGCGGCCCGGGGCTCCCCGCGGGCTCGGAGGTGCGGGTGTTCGAGAAGTTCTACCGGGGCAACCACCCGGGTACGCCGGGCGCGGGGCTGGGCCTCGCCATCTGCCGCGGCATCGTCGAGGCGCACGGCGGCACGCTCGACGCGGGCACCTCGCCGCTGGGCGGGGCGCGCTTCACCTTGACCCTGCCGTTGATCGGCGTGGCGCCGGTGGTGCCTCACGAAGGCGCGGAGCGCGCGGCATGAGCGAGCCCGCGCCGACGGTGCTGCTGGTGGAAGACGAGGCGCAGATGCGCCGCTTCCTGCGCGCCTCGCTGAGCGCGAGCGGCTTCACCCTCCTCGAGGCCACCACCGCCGCCGAGGGCCTGTCGCTGGCGGCCAGCCACAACCCCGAGCTGATCCTCCTCGACCTGGGGCTGCCAGACGAAGACGGGGTGAGCCTCACCCGCAGGCTGCGGGAATGGTCGCGCACGCCCATCATCATCATCTCGGCGCGCGGCCGCGAGGCGAGCAAGGTGGAAGCGCTCGACGCGGGCGCAGACGACTACCTCACCAAGCCCTTCGGCGTGAGCGAGCTGCTGGCGCGCATGCGGGTGGCGCTGCGGCACGCGGCGCTGGTGGGTGGGGCGCCCGCACCGGTGTTCGACTTCGGGGGCCTGCACCTCGACTGCGCGCGCCGCGAGGTGAAGCTCGACGGCCAGGCCGTGCACCTCACCCCCCTGGAGTACCGGCTCTTGAGCCTGCTCGCCCAGCACGCCGGCAAGGTGCTCACGCACGGCCACATCCTCCGCGAGGTGTGGGGGCCCGGGCACGCCGAGCAGACCCACTACCTGCGCGTCTACATGGCCCAGCTGCGCCGCAAGCTCGAGCCGGACCCCGCCCGGCCCCGGCTGTTGATGACCGAGCCGGGCGTGGGCTACCGGCTGCGCGACCAGCCGTGAGCGTTTCGTGCGATCGTGCGCGCCATGTTCGGAACCCGGGCGTTGGTGGGCAGGCTGGTGCCGCAGCGGCTGCGCGTGTGGCGGCGGCTCGCTCGCGCCACCCCTCCGGCCGAGCGGCTCACCGCCACCACGCGTGACGGGCAGGACCTGGCGCTCTGGCGGGTGCGGCCGGGCGGCGCGTCGCGGGGCGCGGTCTTGCTGCTGCACGGGCTGTCCGCCAACCGCTTTGCCTTCCATTGGCCCGGGCGCTCGATCGCCGAGTACCTCGCGGGCGAGGGCTTCGATTGTTACGTGGGCGAGCTGCGCGGGGCGGGGGAGAGCGTGACCAGCCTGCCCAGCTGGACCTTCCACGACTACCTCGAGCAGGACGTGCCTGCGCTGCTCGAGCGCGTGCGCGAGGTGAGCCGGCAGCCGCGCGTGCACTTCGTCGGGCACTCGATGGGCGGCATCCTGGCGATGTGCCACGGCATCACCACCGGCGGCGAAGAGCTGCTCTCGGCCACCGCGCTGGGCAGCGCGCTCGACTACGCGCTGGGCGCCAGCGGCTTCGGGCCCCTGCTGCGGGCGCGGCCGGTGTTGCAGCGGCTCAACCAGGTGCCGTGGGGCAGGGCGATGCACGCGCTCTCGCCTTTCCTCGCGCGGCTCGGCGATCCACTTGCGGGCTTCAACTTTCACCCGGACAACGCCGAGGCCGCCCTGGTGCGCGCGGTGTACTCGAACGCGTTCACGGCGATCCCCACCGCGCTGCTCGGCAGCCTCGCGACCGGGCTCGAGCAGGGGGGCCTCAAGTCGCGCGCGGGTGAGCCGTTCCAGGCGAAGGCCGGGGCGCTCAAGACGCCGCTGCTCCTGATCGCCGCGAGCGACGATCGGCAGTGCCCGCTCGAGGCGCTCGAGGCCACGGCCGTGGCGACGCGCGCGAAGGTGCTTCACTTCGGCAGCCGCTACGGGCACTGCGCCGAGTACGGGCACTTCGATCTGCTGCTGGGCCGGCACGCCCCCGACGAGGTGTGGCCTGCCCTGCTGCAGTGGCTGGGCGAGCAGCGGTGAACGTCCAGCCGTTGCCAGGAATGGCGTTGGCGCTGGTGGTCGCCCTCTGCGCGGGGTCGGCGGCCGCTGCTTCCGACGGAGGCTGCGCACCCGGAGGCGGCCCGCGCCCGGAGCAGGTCGTCTTCGGCGGTGCGCGGCCGATGACGCTCTCGGTGCCGCAGCGCTACGACGCGAATTGCGCCGCGCCGCTGCTGCTCGTGCTCCACGGCTACGGCTCGTCGGGCAAGCAGCACGAGGCGTACTTCGGGCTCACCGGCCTGGTGGAAGCGCACGGCGTGCTGCTCGCTGCCCCTGATGGGACGAAAGACGGCGAAGGCCACCGCTTCTGGGACACCGGCACCGACGCCTGTTGCAACTTCAGCGGCACCGAGGTCGACGACGTGAAGTACCTGCGCGACCTGCTCGCGGAGATCCGCGCCGTCTACAACGTCGATCCGCGCCGCATCTTCGTGGTGGGGCACTCCAACGGCGCCTTCATGGCGCATCGGCTCAGCTGCGAGCTCGCGGGTGAGGTCGCTGCCGTGGTGACCCTCGCGGGGACCACCTCGTCGAAGCGCGGCGAACGATGCCGGCCGAAGTCGCCGCTGAGCGTGCTGCAGATCCACGGCGATCGGGACCAGAGCGTTCGGTACGGCGGGGGCTCCGGGATCCTGGGCAGGGATGGCGGGGTCTACCCGGGCGCGCTCGCGACCACCACCCAGTGGGCCCTCGATGACGGGTGCACGCGAAGCCGCGTCCGCGGCCCGGCGCTCGATCTCGACGCCGTGCTCCCGGGCAGGGAGACGACCGTGTCCACGTACATGGGCTGCCCCCGGGGGACCAACGTCACGCTCTGGACGATTCACGACGGCGGCCACGCCCCGTCGGTGGCCGACCGCTTCCCCGGCCTGGTGTGGCCCTGGCTGCAGGCGCACGCTCGACGCCGCTGAGCCTTCAAGTTGAGTGAGTGCCTCCTTCGGAATGATGAGGGCGCTGCTCCAAGTCAGCCAATGAGGGCGCATCACCGCTGGCACCGATGCTGCTTTGACGAGGGGCATGTTCAACCTCGGTCTGATCCGCTCCCTCTCGATCGGCGTCCTCGGCCTCGGCCTGGGCCTCGCCTTCTACGGCTTCATGGCGTCGCCCTCGTTCGGCGCCGGCCTCGCCGCCTTCTTCACGGGGAAGCCCACCGAGTTCGCCATCTGGCTGGTCGTCGGAGGGGTCGCCACGCTCGCGGCCGGGGCGGTGGGTCTCGCCGCGTCGAGCGCGAGGCTGCGCACGGTGAGCCGGAGGGCGCTGGGCTGACCTTTCTCCGTTGCGCCGCATGACGCTCCGCGACATGAGGACTGTCGCATGCCGAATCAACAGTCCGAGAAGCGCAGCATCGCCCTGGTGCAGAAGGCCATCGCCGACATCCGCAAGGGGAAGATGGTCATCCTCACGGATGACGAAGATCGCGAGAACGAAGGCGACCTGGTGATGGCGGCCGAGAAGGTGACGCCCCAGGCGATCAACTTCATGGCGCGCGAGGGCCGCGGGCTGGTGTGCCTGTCGCTCACCGAAGAGCAGGTGCGCCGGCTCAACCTGCCCTTGATGGTCACCGACAACACCTCGCCGCGGCAGACCGCCTTCACCGTGTCGATCGAAGCGGCGCTGGGCGTGAGCACCGGCATCTCGGCGCACGATCGCGCCCACACCATCAAGACCGCCATCGGCGACGAGGTGCTCCCCGCCGAGCTCTCGCGCCCCGGCCACGTCTTCCCCCTGCGCGCGCGCGACGGCGGCGTGCTGGTGCGGCCCGGCCACACCGAGGCCTCGGTCGACCTGGCGCGGCTGGCGGGCTTCAAGCCGGCCGGCGTCATCTGCGAGGTGATGAACGACGACGGCACCATGGCCCGCCGCCCCCAGCTGGTGCGGTTCGCGAAGAGGCACAAGCTCACCCTGCTGGCGATCGCCGACCTCATCACCTACCGCCTCAGCCACGAGCGCCTGGTGCGGCGCGTGGCCGAGACCCGCGTCACCCGCGAGCCGTACGGTGAGTTCACCGCCTACGCGTACACCACCGACGTCGACCCCGCGGTGCACGTGGCCCTGGTGATGGGCGAGGTGGCCGGCAAGAAGCCCGTGCTCACCCGGGTGCACCGCGCCTCGCCGCTGGGCGACCTGCTCGACAACATGACCGGGCAGGGCAGCCTCAAGCGCGCCTTCGACCTGATCAAGAAAGAGAAGCGGGGCGTGATCGTGCTCTTGCAGAAGCCCCTCACGGGCGCCGACGCGCTGTCCGAGAAGCGGCCCAGCAACGAGAAGCTGGTGGCCGGCCAGGAGGGCCAGGCCCGCCTCAAGGAGATCGGCCTGGGCGCGCAGATCCTCCAGGACCTCGGGGTGCAGAAGCTCAAGTTCCTGACCAACACGCCCAACCGCATCATCGGCGTCGAGCGCTACGGAATCGAAGTGGTCGAGCAGATTCGCCTGGGAGTAGGGTGACCGCCATGCCGCGTACGTTCGAAGGCAACGTCGTCTCTCCGAAGGGCCGGTTCGCGATCACCGTGAGCCGCTTCAACTCGTTCATCACCGACCCGCTCCTCGCCGGTGCCCTCGATGCGCTGCTGCGCCACGGCGTGGCCGACGGCGACGTCGACGTGTACCGCTGCCCGGGCACCTTCGAGCTGTCGGGCCTCACCCGCCGGGTGGCGAACTCCGGCAAGTACGTGGGCGTGATCGCCCTGGGCTGCGTCATTCGCGGGGGCACGCCGCACTTCGAGTACGTCGCGGGCGAGGTGGCCAAGGGCATCGGCCAGGTGTCGCTCAACGCCGACTGCGCCGTCACCTTCGGCGTGCTCACCACCGACACCGTCGAGCAGGCGGTGGACCGCGCGGGCGTGAAGGCCGGCAACAAGGGCGCTGACGCCGCCATCGCCTGCATCGAGATGGTGAATCTGTACGCCGCCATGGGAGTGAAGTGAGTGGGCGCCCGCCGTCTTGGCCGTGAGCGTGCGCTGCAGGCGCTCTACCAGCTGGAGCAGGACCCCAAGCTCGAGCCCCAGGGCGCGCTCGACGCGTCGTGGACCGCGCACGACGACGAGGGGCCGCGCGACCCCGCCGCGGACACCTTCGCGAAGGAGCTGATCGCCGGGGTGAAGCTGCACCAGCCCGAGCTCGACGCGCTCATCGAAGAGCACTCGCACAACTGGCGGCTCGACCGCATGCAGCGCATCGATCGCAACGTGCTGCGCATCGGCGTGTACGAGCTCAAGTACCTCACCGACATTCCGCGCAAGGTGACCATCAACGAGGCCGTCGAGCTGGCCAAGAACTTCGGCAACGAGGCCTCGAGCGCCTTCATCAACGGGCTGCTCGACAAGATCGCGTCCACGGTCGGCAAGGCGTGAAGCCGCAACAGCTCACCTCCGGGCTCGACGCCCTCGACGCCCTCACCGGCATCGAAGCGGTGTGCTGCTTCGTGGTGGAAGACGAACGGCCCCTCTCGGGCGCGACCGGCTTCCTCGACTGGCGCCTCTGCGGCGGGCTCTCGAAGATCCTCGGTTCGGGCTTCTTCGTGGGCGCCCCCGGCGACAAGCTCCTGGTGCCCACCGACGCCCGCGTGCCCGCGAAGAAGGTCTTCGCGGTGGGGCTGGGGCGCCTCAACGGCGTCACCGCCCTGGGCCTCGAGCACGCCCTCACCCAGGCGGCCGCCATGCTGAGCCGCGCGAAGGTCGACTCGGTGGCGCTGGCCTTCCCCGTGTTGCCGAAGGCCGTGGCCAGCACCCGCGACGAGCTGGTCGATCGCGCGTTCGCTCCGCATTTCTCCGGGGCGGTCGCTGTCTTCTCGCCCTGACGGCTGGGCTGGCTGCTAACCTTCAGGCCGTGTCGATACGTCGCAAGGTCCTCATCGTGGAGGATTCCGGTGCCACCCGGGAGCTGCTGCGCGCGGCCGTGGAGTCGCTCATCGAGGTCGAGGTGCACACGGCGGAGAGCGGCTTCGAGGCGCTCAAGGTGCTCCCCCGCCACCGCTTCGAGCTGATCATCACCGACATCAACATGCCGGACATCAACGGCCTCGAGCTGATCAACTTCGTGAAGAAGAACCCCCACTACAAAGACACGCCGCTCTTCGTGGTGACGACCGAGGGCCGCGAGCAGGATCGTGATCGGGGACTCCAGCTCGGCGCCGACGAGTACGTGGTCAAGCCCTTCGTGCCCGAGCGGCTGTGCGACCTGGTGCGCCGCTACCTGAAGCTCTGACAGCATGGTCGCCCCGCGCGCGCTCTCTGAGTTCATCCCCGAGGCCAACGAGATCCTCGAGACGCTCGGGCGCGAGCTGCTCGCCCTCGAAGAGAGCGGCCTCGAGCAGGCCGACCCCGATCGCCTCAACGCGGTGTTCCGCGCGGCGCACTCGCTCAAGGGGCTCTCGGCCATGTTCGGCCTCGAGTCGATCTCGAAGCTCGCGCACCGCGCCGAGGACCTGCTCGACGCGCTGCGCCTGGGCAAGACGCCGCACCAGCAGCCGCTGCTCGACGCCCTCGGCCAGACCGTCGACGTGCTGCAGGAAATGCTGGGCGAGGCCTCGCGCGGCGACGACTCGGCCGAGCTCAAGGAGCGCGCCGAGCAGCTGGGCGCCGAGCTCCAGCAGCTCGCCGGTGGGGGCGCGGCCGATGGCGTCGACGTGCTCGACCAGGTGGGCATCGACCCGCAGGTGCGGGCGGTGTTCACCGAGTACGAAGAGCACCGGCTGCGCGAGAACGTGAAGAAGGGCGTGGGCCTGTGGAAGGTGCGCGCCGTCTTCAGCCTGGAAGACTTCGACACGCGGCTGGCGAAGCTGAACGGGGCGCTCAAGCCGCTGGGCGAGGTGATCAGCACGCTGCCCTCGTCGAAGCCGGGTGACGACGCGTCGATCGCGTTCGATCTCATCTTCGGCAGCTCGCGCCACCTGGCCGAGCTCGAGGCCCAGCTCATCGAGGGCGCGACCATCGCGCCGCTCACCGACCGCTTCATCGCGCCCGCTTCGGCGCCGCGGCCCGGCGCGAAGAAGGCGCCGCTCTGGGACGATCGGAGCCTCAGCGGGCCTTCGCTCTCGCCGCTCAGCTCGCCGCCGTCGGCCCTCACCTCGTCACCCTCGGGCCTCCGGTCGAGCGGGTCCGAGCCCAGCCTGCGCAGCCTCACCAACACCGTGCGCGTCGACATCGGCCGCCTCGACGGGCTGATGAACTCGATCGGCGAGCTCCTGCTCATTCGCAGCAACATCGAGCGGCTCAGCGAGGCGGCGCGGCAGGCCAGCGGCCCGGCGCTGCCCAAGCTCTGGGGCCAGGAACTGCAGCGCGAGGTGCGCGCCCTCGAGCGGCGCCTCGACGAGCTGCAGAAGGGCGTGCTCGAGGTGCGCATGGTGCCCCTGGGCCAGGTGTTCGACAAGCTGGCAAGGTTGATGCGCCGGCTGGTGCGCGAGTCGGGGAAAGACGTGGGCTTCGACGTGTCGGGCGGCGACGTCGAGCTCGACAAGCTGATCGTCGAGGAGCTGTCCGACCCGCTCATGCACCTGCTGCGCAACGCGCTCGATCACGGTGCCGAGCGGCCCGAGGTGCGCGCCCGCGAGGGCAAGTCGGCCCGCGCGACGATCGGGTTGGTGGCGCGGCAGCAGGGCAACCACGTGATCATCGAGGTGCGCGACGACGGCGCGGGCATCGACGAGGCGCGCATTCGTGAGGTGGCGGTCGAGCGCGGCCTGGTGACGCGCGAGCAGACCGAAGAGATGGAACGCCGCGAGCTGCTCAACCTCGTCTTCCAGCCGGGCTTTTCCACCAAGCGCGACGTGTCCGAGCTCTCGGGCCGCGGGGTGGGCCTCGACGTGGTGAAGACCAACCTGCAGCGGCTGTCGGGGTTGATCGACATCTCCAGCCGGCGGGGCGAGGGCACCACCTTCACCCTCACGCTGCCGCTGACCCTGGCGATCATCCGGGCGTTGATGGTGAAGGTGTCGGGCCGCACGTACGCGATCCCCCTGAACGCGGTGCTCGAGATCGTCTCGGTGAAGAGCTCGGCGCTGCGCACCATCGAGAAGCGCGAGGTGATCGAGGTGCGCGGCCAGACCACCCCCTTCATCCGCCTGGCGCGCGTGTTCGGCCTCGAAGAAGAGCAGCGCACGGTGCACTCGGTGGTGCTGGTGGGGCTGGCGCAGCAGCGGCTGGGCCTGGCCATCGACGAGCTGCTCGGCCAGCAGGACATCGTGACCAAGCCACTGAGCGGGCGGCTGCGTGGCATTCCGGGCGTGTCGGGCGCGACCGAGCTGGGTGACCGGCGGGCGGTGCTGGTGCTCGACATCGGCGCCCTGATGGAAGAGCTGCTGCGGGCGCAGGTCGCGGTCGGCTGAGCGCCAGGCGTGGTGCGCTCCGTTCTCCCCGAGCGGAGTCGAGGGGGCGGGTGTAGTGTCGCCTCCGGTGTCGCAATTCGCCGAGCTCCTCGATCGCTTCTTCTACCGGCCCGACGAGGCCGTCGGCTCGTTCCTCGAGCAGGCGCCGGTGAGCGATCGCATCGAACAGTCCGTGCCCGACGAGACGCCCGAGGAGTTCCTCGCCTTCGTGCTCGAGGGCGAGACCTACGCGGTGCCCATCGGCGCGGTCCGGGAGATCCTCAAGGTCACCGACGTCACCGAGATCCCCCGCGCGCAGAAGAACATCATCGGCCTCATCAACGTGCGCGGCGAGATGCTGCCGCTCTACGACGTGAAGGTGCGGCTGCGCCTGGCCGACGTCGCCCCGGTGGTGCGCACCGGGAAAGACGTGGGCCGCCCCGCCCGCATCCTGCTGCTCAAGGATCTCGAGGGTGATGCGGGCGTGCTGGTGGATCGCGTGGACGGCGTGGTGAAGCTGCAGCTCTCGCGGCTGGAAGAAGCCCCGGGCCTGGGCATCGATCGCAACGCCATCGCCGGTCTGGGGCGTCGCGACGGGCTCATGTACATCCTCCTCGACGTCGAGCAGGCGCTCTCGTGAGCGGCGACCCCGGGGTGATCCAGCTCTGCGTGGTGCGCATCGGGGCCGAGTCGTACGCGCTCGATCTCAAGCGGGTCGAGGAGATCCTCCCCGTGCCGGTGATCACTCCGCTGCCCCGCGCGCCCCGCTTCCTCGAGGGCGTGGTGCGGCTGCGCGGCGAGGTGTTGCCGGTGGTCGACGCGCGGAAGCGGCTCGAGGTGACCAGCACCGCGGTGCAGGCGCTCAAGCCCTCGGGCAAGCCCAAGCGCACCGAGCGGCTGGTGGTGTGCCGCATCGGCACCCGGCGCCTGGGCGTGCTGGTCGACGGGGTGACCCAGGTGCAGCGGGTCGAGCGCAGCTCGTTGCGGCCCGCGCCGCTGGCGAACCGGCCCGGCGCCGCGCCGCACGTGCTGGGTGTCACCGGTGAAGGCGAACACCTCACCCTGCTGCTCGACGTGAAGGCGCTGCTCACGGAGGACCCGTGGTGATTCCCCTGAGTGCGCGGTCGGCCCCTCACCCCGGCCCTCTCCCCCCTCGAGGCGCGAGTTCGCAGTTCCCCGCTGGCGCAGGGAGAGGGGGACAGGCTTCATGACCTGGCTCCAGGCCGACGCCGACGCCGAGGCCCGCTACCGCTCGCTCGACGCGCTCCCGGTGAGCCCCGCGTCGATCCCCGCGCTGCTCGCCGCGCTCCGCGACGACAGCTGGCGGGTGCGCCGCCTCGCCGCCGACCGCCTGGGCGCGCTCGAGGCCACCCCCGACACCGTGCAGCAGCTGGTGAGCATGCTCGGCCAGCGCGACGACACCGGCGCGCGCAACGCCGCCGCCGCGGTCCTCGCGCAGCTCGGCGTCGCGGTGATGCCGGCGATCGTCCAGCTGCTGCAGCACGCCGATCCCGACCAGCGGAAGTTCGCGGCCGACATCCTCGGCTCGTTGCGCAGGCCCGAGGCCGTCGTGCCGCTCGTCGCCGCCATTCAGGACGAGGACCCCAACGTGCGCACCTCGGCCGCGGAAGCGCTCGGCCACGTGGGGGGCGCCGAGGCCCGCCGGGCGCTCGAGAAGCTGCTCGGGTCCCGTGACGTGCTCCTGCGCGTCTGCGCCCTCGAGGGGCTCGCCGAACTGCAGCTCCCGGTGCCGTTACCGACGCTGGTGCCGCTGCTCGACGATCCCCTCACGCGCCGCAGCGCCTGGCGCCTGCTCGGGCACGTGCACCACCCGACTGCCTCGATGCTCACCGTGCGGGCGCTCGCCGCGCGCGAGTCGCGAGACTCGGCGCTGGTCTCGATCGGCGCCTCGGGGGCCACGCTCTCGAGCGAGACCGAGGCCGAGCTGCGCATCGCGCTGCGTCCCGTGGGCGATCTGATCCCCTGGCTCGAGGCGGGGCTCGCCTCGCCCGACGAAGAGCTCCACCTCGGCGCGCTGCACGTGGCCCGCGCCCTCGCTGACCCGCGGCTCGCGCTCGCCATCGCCGGCTCGGTGCGGGGAGGCCGCGACGGCGAGGTGGCGCTGCAGACGCTGCTCCGCCTCGGGTTGCCCGGGGCGCGTTCCCTGCTCTCGTCGATCGAAGCGCTGGCCGATCTCCCCGCGGAAGCGCGGGCGGTGGCCGCCGACGCGATCGTGCGCCTCGCCGAACCCCCGCTGTGCCAGGCGCTGATCGCCTTGATGGACAGCGGCGACCCCGAGCTCGCCGAGCTGGGCGCCCGCGCCCTGGGCCGCACCCGCACCCGCGAGGCCATCGCGCCGCTGGTGCGCTCGTTCGAAGACGACGCGCTGGCCGTGCACGCCTGGCGCTCGCTGGTGCACCTGGCGGAGACCTGGCCCGAGGAAGTGCGCGCCGCGCTCGCGCCCCTGGTGAGTGGAAAGCTGAGGCCGCACGCCGTGCGCGCCTGGGGCGAGGTGATGGGGCCGCGCGCCCACGAGGTGCTCAGGCGCGCGCTGCACGACTCGCAGGAAGCCGTGCGCGCCGCTGCCGCCGAGGCCTCGCTCTTCACCCCGAAAGACTCGGTGCTGGTGCTCCAGGCCGCGCTGATGGACGAGTCGGCCCTGGTGCGCCGCTCGGCCACCAGGACCATCGGCCGCCTCGCCCCGGAGCAGGGGCAGCCGCTGCTCGCCCGCGCGCTCAAGGACGCCGACCCGACGGTGCTCGCGCTCGCCTGTGCCGCGGCCGGAGAGCTGGGGCACCACGGCTCTGCCGCGCGCCTCGACGAGCTGAGCCGCCACGCCGACCCCGCGGTCGCCCTCGCGGCGCTCGAGGGGCTGGGGTTGATGGGCCGCCTGTCCGACGAGCTGCTGCTGCGCGCGGCCGGCCACCCGGACCCCGAGGTGCTCAAGCTCGCCTTCTCGCTCGGCGCCGATCGGCCTCTGCTGCTCGACAAGGCGCTCGGGGCGCTGCTGCACGCGCGGTGGGACGTGCGCGTCGCGGCGGCCCGGGTGCTCGCCGTGTCGGCCGGGCGGGAAGCGCTGGGCCCCCTGCAAGACGCGGTGGCGCGCGAGACGGCCGACGGCGTGGCGCACGAGCTGCTGGCCGAGGCCGTCGAGACGCTCAGCCGGCGGGTGTGACGAAATGGGCCTCTCCGATCCCCCCTCGAGGCGCGAGTTCGCCGATCCGCGGCTCGAGATGAGCGCCGAGGAACTGCACCTCCTGCGCGATCTCTTCTCCCAGGCCAGCGGCTTCCTCCTGCGCGAAGACCTCAAGTTCATCGCCGAGCGCCGGCTCGCCCCGCGGCTCGAGCTGCTGGGCCTGCGCGACTTCGCCAGCTACGCGCGCTACCTCCGCTTCGACGCGCGCGGGCCCGACGAGCTCGAGTCGGCGATCGACCTGCTGGTGCCCCACGAGACGTACTTCTTCCGCGAGCCCACCCAGCTGCGCTGCTTCGAGCAGGAGCTGATGCCGCTGGTGGAGAGGAAGAACGAGCGCAGCCGCTCGCTGCAGCTCTGGTCGGCCGGCTGCTCCACGGGCGAAGAGCCGTACACGCTCTCGATGCTGCTGCACGACCGGCCCACCGTGCAGGGCTGGGACATCGACATCCTCGGCACCGATCTCTCTCGCAAGGCGCTCACCGCCGCGCGCAAGGCGGAATACGGCCCGATGGCGCTGCGGGCCACCACGCCCGAGCAGAAGACGAAGTTCTTCGAGCCGCTGGAGGCGGGGCGGGTGCGCCTGCTGCCCCAGTTCCGTGCGCCGGTGCGCTTCGGCCAGCTCAACCTGCTCGACACCTCGGCCGCCTCGCTGTTGCCCCGCTTCGACGTGATCTTCTGCCGCAACGTGCTCATCTACTTCGACCAGGTGACCCGGCGCCGCGTGGTCGAGCTCTTCTTCGAGCGCCTCACCCAGGGCGGCTACCTGCTGCTGGGCCACTCCGAGAACCTGCTCCAGCTGTCCACCCGCTTCGAGCTGGTGCAGTTGGAAGGCGATCTGGTGTACCGGAGGCCAGGTCCATGATCTGCGTGCTTCATGAGTAGAGACAAGCCCGAGCGTCCCATCTCCGTGTTGATCGTCGATGACTCGGCGGCCACCCGGCGCGCGCTCAGCAAGCTGCTGGAGATGGCGCCGGGCCTCGAGGTGGTGGGCCGCGCGGTCGACGGTGAAGACGGGCTCAAGAAGGCGCTGCTGCTCAAGCCCGACGTCATCACCCTCGATCTCGAGATGCCGAAGATGGACGGGTACGCCTTCCTCCGGCTCCTGATGGCGCGGCAGCCCACGCCGGTGATCGTCGTCTCGTCGTACGGGCACCAGTCTGACGTGTTCAAGGCGCTGCAGCTGGGCGCGTTCGACTTCGTGGCGCGCCCCACCGAAGACGACGACGCCAGCTTCGCCTCGGTGCGCGGCGAGCTGATCGAGAAGCTGCGCGCGGCCCGCTACATGCGGCGCGACGAGGCGAAGGCGGCCCCCGCGGCTCCGAAGGCGAAGGTGGTCAAGCCGGTCGAGCCCGAGGCGGCGAAGCTGGTGTTGATCGGCGCGTCGACCGGTGGCCCGCCCGCGGTGCAGAAGCTGCTCGAGTCGCTCGCCGGCCTGCCGGTGTGCGTGGTGGTCGCCCAGCACATGCCGGCGCGCTTCACCCAGGCCTTCGCCGAGCGGCTCGATCAATCGCTCAGCTTCCGGGTGAGCGAGGCGAAGTCGGGAGACCCGATCCTCCCCGGGCGCGTCTACGTGGCGCCGGGCGGCGAGCAGCTCGAGCTGGAGGCACGCGCCGCGGGCGGGCTCGCGCTGGTGGTGAAGATGTCGGCCCCGACCGACGCCCACGCCCCCTCGGTCGATCGGCTCTTCTCGTCCGCGGCGAAGGTGGTGCCGCCCGGGACGCGCGCGATCGTGCTGACCGGCATGGGTTCCGATGGCGCGAAGGGTGCGCTCGCGCTGAAGAAGGCGGGCGTCGAGGTGTGGGCCGAGGCGGAGTCCACCGCGATCGTGTTCGGCATGCCCGAGGCCGCGATCAAGGCGGGAGCGGTAGCGAAGGTGTTGCCGCTCGACCAGCTGGGGCCGTCCCTCGCAGCCGCGCTTTCTCCCCCGAAGGGGAAGGGGTGAGGGGCTTCACCACGCCGCCGGCGGTCACTTGCTCTTGAACGCCGTCACCGCGTCGAAGCCCTCGGGGGCGAGCTCCGGCAGCTCGTCCAGCCGCTCGAGGTAGCGCTTGACCGCCAGGTCCGTCGGGTTCGCCGCCGCGAACGCGCCGAAGTGAGCGCGTGCTTGCGGCAGCTTCCCGGCGCGGAACGCAGCGAGCCCCAGTTCCCACTCGGCCAGCCGGTCCCATTTCGAGACGACGCGGCCGGGCCCCGACAACAGCTCGTGCACCGCCACCGCCTGGTGCTTGCCCTTCACCTGCACCAGGTCGAGCTCGCGAAACGAGAACGCGGCGCCGGCCGCCTGGCGCGTGCCGTCACCGACCAGGCAATACACGCCGTACACCTTGCTCAGGCCCTCGAGCCGCGAGGCGAGGTTCACCGAGTCACCGGCCACCGTGTAGTCGAAGCGCTCTTCCGACCCCATGTTGCCCACCACCATGTCGCCGGTGTTGATGCCCACGCCGATCGCCACGTGGATGTCGAAGCGCCGCAGCGGGCCCTCGTTGAGGGCGTCGAGCTCGCGGTGCATCACCAGCAGGCAGGTGAGCGCCTGCTCGGCGTGATCCACCTTCGGCACCGGCGCGCCGAACACCGCCATCACCGCGTCGCCGATGTACTTGTCGAGCAAGCCGCCCTGGCGCAGCACCGCGCGGGTCATCGGCGAGAGGTACGTGTTCAAGAACGCCACCAGCTCCACCGGCGAGAGCTTCTCGGACAGCGTGGTGAAGTCGCGGATGTCGGAGAAGAACACCGTGAGCGTGCGCCGCTCGCCGCCCAGCGAGAGCTTCTCGGGGTGGGCCACCAGCTCGTCGAGCACGTCCGCGCCCACGTAGTGCCCGAACGCCTTCTTGAGCTGCCTGCGCTGCACCGCCTCCGACGCGTACGAGAGCACCAGCCCCACCATGAGCGACCCGACCACGCTGAGCCCCGGCATCACCCAGGGCAGCCACAGGCTCGCGCGCGAGAACGCGAGGAAGCTGCCCACGAGCCAGGCGGCGAGCACCAGCAGGCCGCCCGAGACCTGCACCTGCACGCTCAGCCTGCGTGAGGCGAACAGCAGCGCCACCAGCAGCCCGAGCCCGCAGGTGATCAGCAGCTCGGCCACCGGCCGGGTGCGCGTGAGCGAGCTGCCTCGCAGCACGTTGTCTGCCGCGGTGGCCTGCACCTCCGCGCCGGGGATCGTCCCGAAGGGCGTGCGCGCCGCGTCGTAGCCGAGGCGGGTGATGCCGATGATCACCACCTTGCCGGTGAGCGCGCCGGCCGGCACGCGCCCCTGCACCACGTCGAGGGCGGAGTACGTGGGCACGCTGCCCGCGGGCCCGAGGAAGTCGAGCCAGAGCGAGTCGCCGTCGAGCTTCACCTTCGTCTCGCCGATGCGCACTTCCTCCTGGGGACCCAGGTACGCGAGCTGTCCGCGATTCACGCCCTGCGCCACGGCGATCAACGGCACGGTGAAGGGCAGGTAGAGCCCCCCGGTCGCGGCGCGCGCGAAGGGCAGCCGCCGCACGGTGCGCGTCTCGTCTTCGGTCACGGTGGCGAAGCCCATGCCCTTCGCCGCGGCGGAGATCACCGCCTGGCTGGCCATGAGCGAATCGACCTCGCGGGGCGGCACCGCGCCGGGAGTACTCTGCGCGTAACGCGCGCGGCCCAGCGCCGCCGGGTCGAGCTCGCGCTTCTCGCCGTCTCCGGTGAAGAGGATCAGCACCACGTTCCCCGCGCGCCGGATCGACTCGGCCAGCGTCACGTCGCCCTCGAGCTCGGCGGCGATGTCCGAGAGCAGCGGGTCGGCTTCCGCTTCCGGGTGCGCTTCCTTCCACCGCGCCACGCGCTGCTGCAGGTCCTCGCCCAGGAGCCGCTCCGGCGCGTCGAAGAGCGCGTCGACGCCGATCACCGCGGGCTTCGCCGCGCTCACCGCGTCGATCACCCGGGCCCAGCCCGCCCGCCGCTCGAACAGCGGCCCGGCGCGCTCCGCCGTCTGATCGTCGAACACCACCAGCGCGAGCTGCGGGTGTGGCGCGCGCGCGCCCCGGCCCTTGAAGCGCCAGTCGAGCGACCAGCGCTCCATCACCTCGATCGTCCCGCTGCCTTCCTCGGAGCGGACCAGCGGCGTCATCAGCCCCGCCCCCAGCGCCACCACGGCCGCGCCGATCAGCGGGCGGGCGCCCCTCATCACTTGAGGGGCACCGCGACGTTCGTCCAGCTCGCGCTCAGGCCTCGCTGCTTGAAGTACGCCGCCGCGCACGCAGGCGCCGGCAGGCCGAGCGGCAGGCGCACCACCACTTCTCCGTCTCGCAGCTTCGCGGACACGAGCACGCTCTTGCCCAGCTTCGCCTTCACCTCGGCGCCCCAGGCGCTCACCGCGCTCTCGACGCAGGCCGAAAGCTCGGCGTCCACGGAAGGCGGCATTGGTGAGGCCGGCTTCGGACTGGGCCTGGCATTCGAGCCCCCGCCGGTCGCCGGGCCCATGCCCGGAGGCGGAGGAGACGGCGCAGGCGCCACCTCTTTCTGCGGGGCGTCTCGCTCGATCAGATCGTCGTCATTGCGCTTCTGCGACTCGGCGGCCTGCAGCTTGACCTTCGCCTTGCTGGCCTCCTCCCGGGGCGCCGCCTTCACCGGCTGCGTGTTCGCCGCCGTCTGGCTCGCGTGCCAGCCGATGAGCCGCTCGGTGCGCTGCCGTTCCTGCCGGGTGAGCAGGGTGTCGAGCTGCTGCACCGGGCTCCGGGTCTGCTTCGGCGCGTTCAAGAGCGCCAGGTCGCTGACCCTGAGCGCGAGATCGTCGTCGAGCCGCACCACGTGCTCGTTGCCGAGGATCACCAGCGCCACCCACGCGCCGGGGCCCACCACCACCAGGTCGTTCCTGAGCAACAGCATTCCATTGAGCGCCGTGAAGGGCTTCTGCCCGCCGCCTGGATCGATGGTGACGGCGTTCTCGGTCACCAGCACCTGCGCGGCCGGGTCGGTGATGGGTCCTCCTGGGCGGGGGACCTCGGCGACCGGCAGTGCAGAAGCGACCCAGAGCGTCAGCGCGAGGAACATGAGCAGACGGTACCCGCGGCCCCCGGACGCGTCGAGCCGGACCGCAGGATGGGAGCTGCCTTCACGGGCTTCGGCTTCGGAGCTCACGGCGATGGTCACCATGCCCCCTGAGGCCTGGCTCCGGGGCCCCTCAGCGAACCTGAGGGCGGGCCTCCGGAATGACGATTTGATTGTCGGGCTCCCGAACGCAACCTTGCCTCATGGCTGTCAATCCAGACAGCCAATCAAAGGCAGGGTGACCGTGAACGAGAAGACTGAGTTCGTGTTGCGCGTGTTGGTGATCGGCGTCGGGGCCACGATGGTGATGGACCTCTGGGCGCTGGTGCTCAAGCAGTTCGGAGTTCCGTCGCTCAACTTCGCCTTCCTGGGGAGGTGGATCGGCCACCTGCCCCAGGGGCAGTGGATGCACGAGAGCATCGCCCGGGCGGCGCCGGTGAGAGGCGAGCTGTTGCTGGGGTGGGCGGCGCACTATTCCATCGGCATCAGCTTCGCCGCGCTGCTGCTCTCGGCGTTCGGGCTCGAGTGGGCACGCGCGCCCACGCTGCTCCCGGCGCTCCTCATCGGGCTGGTGACGGTGGTCGCGCCGCTGCTCATCCTGCAGCCGGCGCTGGGGCTGGGCATCGCGTCGTCCAGGACTCCGGCCCCGCTCTTCAACTCACTCAAGAGCGTGGTCACGCACCTCGTCTACGGCGGGGGTCTGTATCTGGCCGCCTCCGTTTCGCTGAGGGCAGGCCTCTGAACATGCGATTGGCCCGCGGCGTGTCTGTGTATGAAGAGAGAATCCATGACAACTCAAACCAAGTCGTTGTGGAGAGACCTCGCCCCCATTTGCGTGATGGTCTTCGTGGAATTCCTCGCCATGGGTCTGCCGCTCTCGATCCTGCCCGTTCGGGTGCACGACACGCTCGGGTTTGGCTCGTTCGTGGTCGGCCTCGCGATTGGCGCGCAGTCGTGGGCGACGCTGCTGACCCGTCACGCCGCGGGCACGCGGTCCGACCAGCGGGGGCCGCGGAGCACGGCCATCCTCGGGCTCTCGGTGTCGGTGCTCGCCGGCACCTTGTACGCGCTGTCGTCCCTGGTGCCGAACCCGTCGGTGAGCCTGGCCGTGCTGCTGGTCGGGCGCGGGCTCCTCGGGCTGGGTGAGAGCCTCGTCATCACCGGCGCCCTCGCCTGGGGCGTCGCGCTCGCGGGCCGGGAGCGCTCGGGCCTCGTGATGGCGTGGGTCGGGATCGCGATGTACGGCGCGATGGCTGCGGGAGCGCCCTTCGGCGCAGCGCTCGATGCCCGCTTCGGCTTCGTCGGCATGTCGCTCGCCGCCGCGCTCGCGCCCCTGCCGGGTATCGCCGCCGCGTTCCTCGTTCGCCCGGTAGACCCGGTCGGTGGCGCGCGCATCCCGTTCTACCGGGTGATCAAGCTGATCTGGCTCCCTGGCGCGGGGTTGTCGCTCGCGGCGCTCGGGTTCGGAGCCATTGCCGCCTTCTCCACGCTCTTCTTCAGTGAACACGCCTGGCCGCACGCGTCGCTCGCCATGAGCGCGTTCGGCGCTGCCTACGTGCTGGCGCGCCTGGTGCTCGGAGGTCTCCCGGACCGCTTCGGTGGCGCGCGCGTCGCGGTGGCCTCCGCGGGCGTGGCCGCCGTGGGCCAGCTCGGAATGTGGCTTTCGACCTCGAGCCTGATGGCCGTGGCCGCCGCGGCGCTCACCGGCCTGGGGTTCTCGCTCGCCTTCCCTTCGTTCGGGGTGGAGGCCATTCGCCGGGTGCCGCCTCAGAACCGGGGCGTGGCGCTCGGCGCGTACACCGCCTTCTTCGACGCGACGATGGGCCTCGGGGTGCCGGCGCTCGGCCTCGTGGTGGGGGCCTTCGGCTACGGCGCGGCCTTCGCGGTGGGCGCTTTCACCGCGCTCACGGCGCTCCTCATTGCGCTCGGGCTGGCCCGCTCGACTCCGAGCGCATGATCGAGGCCGCGGCCGCCAGCACCGGGTCCTGGGCGCGGCTGGCGGAGTGCGCGAACAGCACGCGCACCACGGTCCCTGCTTCGAGCAGGAGCTCGACCTCTCCGCGCGCCTGGGCTTCTTTCGCAGTGTCGGCGTGCAGCAGCCCGACGCCCAGCCCGCCGGCGATCAGCGTCCTGGTGACGTCCTCGCGATCGACGCTGACGATTCGCCTGGGGCGAATCTGGTTGAGCTTGAACAAGTCCTCGGCCGTGCGCCCGCAACACGCGCTCGCCGTCGGGTAGACCCACGGCAGCTCCGCCAGCGCCTTCCAGTCGAGCGGCCTGGCTGGGGGAACGAGCCCCGGAGGCGCCACCAGGAAGGTCCGGAACTGGGAGACCTCGAGGGTGGTCAGCCCTGGCTCCGGCTCGCCGGCCTCGTTGTAGAAGCCGGCGTCGAGGCTGCCGTTGCGCAGCCCGGTGAGGATCTCCAGCGAGGTGCCGTGTTTGAGCACCACCTCGACCTCGGGGTAGCGCTCCGAGAGGCTGGTGAGGAGCCTGCCGATGGCCTCGTTGTTCGCGTTTCCACCAGCGCCCAGGCGGAGCTTTCCGGTGAGGCGGCCCTTGATGCGCTTCGCCTCGTCCATCAGCTCCTGGTGGGCGGCCAGCGTCTGCTCGGCCTTGGCGAGGAGCCGCTCGCCGTCACGGGTCAGGCTCATGCCCCGGGGCGTGCGCTCGAACAGGGTCAGCCCCAGCGTGTCTTCGAGGGCCTTGATGTGCGCGCTGACCGCGGGCTGGCTGAGGTGGAGGAGCTCGGAGGCGCGGGTGATGCTGCGCTCGCGCGCGACCGCGGCGAAGGTCTTGAGTTGGTAGAGGTCCATCGGAGAGCCCGGTCAGACGGTACCCGCGACGCCTGAATGCGTCGAGCGCCGGAACTCCATCGTGAATCTGCGGCGGAAACGGAATACCTTCCGCGCCGTCATGACGATTCGCGCTTTGGTAGTCGACGACTCGATGCAGCTGCGCCGCAGCGTGATGTACGCGCTCCAGCGCATCGGAGACATCGTGTGCGTCGAGGCCCAGGATGGTGCCGAGGCCATCAAGAAGTTCCAGTCAGGTCACTTCGACATCGTGTTGACCGACATCAACATGCCGGTGCTCGACGGGCTGAAGCTGACCGCGCACCTCCGCAGCGATCCGGCCAACGCCGCGCTGCCCATCGTCATCATCACCACCGAGGCCGCCGAGGAAGATCGCGAGCGCGCCCTCAAGCTGGGCGCCAACGCCTACTTGATCAAACCGGTGAAGGCGCAAGAGGTGCTCGACACCGTCCAGCAGCTGCTCAAGCTCGCGCCGATTCCATGATCCGGGTCGTTTCGCCTCGGCCAGCCCTCCGCTTCGCTCCGGTCTGTCTCGCGCAGCGTTCCGCTGCTATCGGCTCCACTCCATGATCCGGGTCGTTTCGCCTCGGCCAGCCCTCCGCTTCGCT